>OZ242004.1:0-4275039 GCA_965204685.1 Dehalococcoidia bacterium | reverse complement strand
TCGGGGACGACCGAGGCCGAGCACCAGCAGCTCATGGCAGTGCCGGAAGGGCTAAAGATCTTCGAGCATTTCCGACAACTCAGCACGCCGACCAACGTCGCCAACTACTATGAATACGCTAAGTTGGTGGGACTGAATGCCGAGATCCCCATACAGGTGGGGCATTTTCTGTCGGTGCCAATCAAACATAAGCGGGAGTCAGTAGGGACCATCCATCTGAGCCATGAGCCGGACGGCAGGGAGTTCAGCGAGGAAGACGTGGAGATGCTGATCACCTTCGCGTCCCTGGCGGCGCTGGTCATTGCCAACGCCCGCAGGTACCGCAACGAGCAACGGACGCGGAATGACCTCGAGGCATTGATCGACACCTCTCCGGTGGGAGTGATCGTCTTCGACGTCGGGACGGGAGCGCCGGTATCGTTAAACCGGGAGGCCCTGAGAATCGTGGAGACCCTGATGGCGCCGGAGCATCCCACGGAGCAAATTCTGGAAGCGGTGCTGGTCAGGGGGGCCGACGGGCGGGAGTTTCCCCTACAGGACCTCTACATGGCAGAGGCGCTCAGCGCCGGCCAGGCTGTGCGGGCCGAGGAGATCCTCCTGACAGGACCGGACGGACGCACCTTGAACGCGCTGGTCAACGCGACGACCAGCACATCGGAGCAGGGAAAGGTCGAGCGGGTGGTGGTAACGCTACAGGATTTGACGGCCTTGGAAGACATGGAGCGGCTGCGGGCCGAGTTTCTGGCCATGGTGAGCCACGAGTTGCGCACTCCCCTGTCCACGGTTCGGGGCTCGGTTTCCGCGCTTTTGGACGAGGTTTCCCAGATGCACCCCACCGAAGTGCGCCAGTTCCATCGGATCATCCTGGAGCAGACCGACCGGATGCGGGTGCTGATTGCAGACCTGCTGGACGTGGCCCGCATTGAAACCGGCACCCTGCCCATCTCCCCAGAGCCGACGGACCTTGCGGCTCTAGTGGACGATGCTAGTAATGCTTTCCGCCTGGCCGGGAACCGGCACAACCTGCGCATCGATATCCCGCCCGATCTCCCCTGGGTCATGGCGGATCGATTCCGCATCGTCCAGGTTCTGAGCAACCTGTTGACCAACGCTGGCCGGCACTCGCCGGACTCGTCCACCATCACGGTGAGCGCGGCGCCGGGCAATCTCCACGTGTCGGTATCGGTTACCGACGAGGGCCAGGGCATACCGGCCGAAAGGCTGCCCTTCCTGTTTCGGAAGTTCTCCCGCATCGAGAGCGAGGATCAGGGCGGCGACACCGGGTTAGGTCTCGCCGTCTGCAAGGGAATCGTGGAGGCCCATGGAGGTCGCATCGGAGCCATCAGCGAAGGGCCGGGCCTGGGTGCGCTGTTCACCTTCACACTGCCCACCGTCGAAGAGGCCGGGTTCGTTTCTCCGGCCTTGCCTACCCAGCTCGCCACGCGCCTCTCACGCAGTTCCGCGGGGGAACAGGTCCGCATCCTGGCGGTCGACGACGATCCCCAGGCGCTCCGGTACATTCGCGACGCACTGGCCGGGTCCGGCTATGTGGTGGTCGCCACCGGCAGTCCGCAGGAGGTGTTGCGTCTCATGTCTGAGGAAAATCCGGAGCTGGTTCTCCTCGACCTCATGCTGCCCGGCGTCGACGGTATCGAGCTGATGCAGGAGATCATGAACCAGGGCGACGTACCGGTCATCTTCGTGTCGGCCTACGGCCAGGACAACCTGGTAGCCCGGGCATTCGAAATGGGAGCCGACGATTATGTGGTCAAGCCCTTTTCGCCCACCGAACTAGTCGCCCGCATCAGGGCGGCCCTCCGCCGGCGGGCGATACCCGAGCCGCGGACTCCCTACGTGCGGGGAGACCTGACCATCAATTACGCGGAACGCCGCGTGACGCTCCAAGGACACCCGGTGCACCTGACCGCCATCGAGTACCGGCTCATCGCTGAGCTGTCGGCCAATGCCGGGCACGTTCTCACCTACCAACACCTGCTGAGAAGGGTGTGGGGCACCGACGGGCAAGGCGACATGCGGCCGATGCGCACCGCCATTAGCACCATCCGACACAAGCTGGGCGACGACGCTGAAGAGCCCGCCTACATCCTGACTGAGTTTCGCGTCGGCTACCTGATGCCCAGGCCAGATGCGTCAGGGAATTAGCAACCGATAGTTAAACGCTGTCAGTTCCCAGGAAGCGCGCATTCATCTGGGCATGGAGACCCAGCGTCAGTGATCCGGCTTGGCCATCGACCGCACCACGCTCATCCTGCTGGGCATCTTTTCCTGGACCACCTTCCGGCTGCGCTTATTCTCCCCGGCCGGACGGCTCACCCGCAAGGTACGCCGTCTCACCCTGCATCTCCCCTGGGCTGACCTTGGCAAAACCAGTTAAGTCGGTTCTGTTCTTCCCCTGCGTTGCGAGAAGGATGATGTGAAATTGCGCTTTGGCGACTGGTCATCCGCGCTGACGCAGTTCCGCTTCCAGCTGACGTACCCTGTCTTCCGCCTGTTGACGCAACTGGCGCTCGGATTCCAGCCTCTGGCGCTCGGACTCCAGGCTTGGGATGTAGTCTTCAGTGCGGGGGTCGTACCAGTCCAGCCGTCCTTCCTGCCAGCAGAGGTACAGTCCCAGGATTTCGCTGTATCCCCGCAGTTCTCCGTCAGGTGCCAAGGCCGGAGGCACGTAGTCAAGTTCGTCGACGCGGTGGGTGATTGACGCTGATCGAGGCCGACCGAGCGTCCTCAGTGGGTGGCCGGAAGCAGGCCGGTGGCATGGCCAGCCGCTCCAATAACAACAAGCCCCCGCCAGCAACGGCGGGGGCTTGTTTGCGGACCGTGGGTCGCCGGGCAGGCGATCCTGATCCGGCGGGTTGGCCTGGGGTTACGCGGTGGTGCGCCGTCCCATGACCACGGCCACGATCGCGATGATCACGGCCACGATGGCCACGATGAGCGCGATGATGCCCATGGAACCGGCGGAACCGGACGGGCCGATGTCACCGGCAGGACCCTGCGAACCCGGAGGGCCCGGAGGCCCGGCGATGCCCTGCTCCCCCTGGGGACCCGGAGGGCCGGTCGCCCCGGCGGCTCCGTCGCGGCCGTCACGGCCGGCGGCGCCGTCCGCGCCGTCAGCCCCGGCCGGTCCGGGGACGCCCGGAGGACCCGCCGCGCCGGCAGGACCCGCCGGACCCATGGCGCCGTCCTGGCCAGCCAGGTCGGCGGACAGGTCCATGATCATCCGGTCGCCGCTCATCCAGGTGTATTCGTAGTCCACCATGCGCTCACCGATCATGAACGTCACCATGGCGCCGGCGTCCATGGGCTGCATCAGCTGCAGCTCGTAGTGGCCGCCCATCATGGTGGTGGTGGAACCGATCTTCTCGTCGCCAGCCATGGCGGTGACCATGGTCCCCTCGGGAACCGGCAGGCCGTCGGCCATGGCGTAGCCGAATAGGAAGGCGGGGGGCACGTTGGCCCGGGGCGCATCTCCCTGGGCCGCAACCAGGCCCAGGGGCAATGCGATCAGCAGGGCAATCAACGCCACCGCCGCCATCGCTCCAATTCTCTTCATCTCATTCGCTCCTGCTTGGGGTGGTCCCCCCGCCCCCGCAGCGCCAGGCCGCGGAGGCGGGGGCGTTTACTGGACACTCATTCAGCCGGTTGACGGTCGCTCCCCCGGGGGGACGACGGCCTACCAGACCTCCAGGTTCCAGCAGTCGTCGCCACGGCAGGTGAGACTGCGGACCTTGTTGTTCAGGACCACGTCTTCCACAGACTCGCTGACCAGGATCCAGTAGGCCTCGCCGTTGACCATTTCGGTCAGGGTGTTGAGGTCGGCGAAATCGGGGCGCGGGTCGTAGAAGGACCAGGTCTTGCCCACGTCGTCGAAGTAGAAGACGGCGACCAGGTTGTCGCCCAGGTTCTCCACGGCTCCGGGGAGCTCGGCGGGAGCGCCGGCGGCGGCGGACTCGGCCAGGACGGTGACCTCGCCGATGGCGATGGTGCCCTTGACGTTGATCACCACGCTGTAGACGCCGGGGTCCAGACCGGGGATCAACACGTCGTCAACCTGGACGTTGCCGTCGCGGTCGGTGTTGACGCCGGGGTCGTTGGACCGGGTGCCGCCGATTTCCACGTAGTCAACTTCGGAGTAGACCGGCATGTTGCCAGCGGTCAGGCTGATCATGTCGCCGGGCTGGCCCTCGCCAGGGCTGACCTCGATAGTGGAGGCGGGTATGGCGAAGGAGCCGACCTTGGCCACGTCACCGTGGGTCATCTTGACCTGGACGGTGCTGGGGATGGGCACGTTGCGATGCACGCGGTGCTCCTGGGTAACCCGGCCCACGGCGTCGGCGAAGAGGGTGTAGGTGCGGGCACGGGTGGGGGAGTCCGCCACTTCCACCTTGACGTCCACCGAGGCGGGGTTGTCCGGGTTGTCCACGGGCCAGTTCTCACCAACGATGGTGATGTAGTCCCGGGGGCCGGCCACGTCAGGAGCCACCATGACGGTGGGCTCGGGGATAGTGAGGGTCACGTCAGCGCCGAAGCCGCTGTTGTCCTCAACGCTCAGCGTATGGGTGCCGGGGATGAGGGTTGGGTTGGAGGTGCCGCTGTCGTTCCAAATGACGATGGTAGCGACGAATTGCCCGGAGTTGGAAACCTCCACGCCGGACGAGTCTTTGCAGCCACCGGAGGTGGATATGGACTCATCGTCCACGATGACCGGCACGTTGTCCAGGGTGATGTTGTCGGCCGGGATGCAGGTCTGCGATCCGAAACCGTTGCCGGTGATGGTGATGGTCTCGTTGGGCAGCACGTCGGTCTTGCTGGCGCTCAGCTCGCCGCCGGTGATGGTGATCTTGCTGTTCTCGTTGACACTGCCCCACTTGGCGTCGATGCGCAGCACGCCTTCCAGCCCACCGGGAACCTCGAAGGAGATTTCGCCGGAACCGTCCGGGCGGATGCCAGCCATGCTCATAAGGCTAACCGGGTTGCTGGCACGGCCGGCCATGTTCAAACTCCGGCCGGCAATTTTCAGCTCGGCGAAGCCGCCGGTATTGGCGGGGAAGTCCTGAGCGAACACGTTGACAGTGTCGCCGGAACTGACCGCGCTGGGAACCACCTTGATGGAGGGCTCCAGCTTGAAGTCCTCAACGTCGGTGTTGGACATGCGACCCTCGCCGTCAACCATGCAGATGTAGTTGACGTTGCCGGGCTTGAAGGTGGGGGCCGTAACCTCGAAGGTCACCGCGACCTTGTCATCGCTGCCCACCAGGCCGTCGCCGACATTGGTGCCGTCCTCGATGATGGTCCGGCACAGGTGCTGGGTGAACACCATGTCGGCGTACTTCTTCTTGTCATCAGCGCTCAACGCCTTGAAGGCATCGCTGCCGCCCCGCATCCCGGTCGACGTGTTGAGCATGTAGCTCATGTTCGCCGAGTCCAGGTCGAAATGGAAGCAGGCGTTGTCACTGTCGGTGCCCAGAGCGGCCTTCATACCGGCGCAGTCGAGGGTCTCCCACCACTTGGCCACTTCGTAGCGAGCGTGAGCCAGCACGTAAACGCCGGCGGTGGTGCCGTCGTTGAAGCCGGTACCAGTCACGGTCATCTCGTAGCCGCGGCTGTTGTCCACGTCAGAGATGCTGATCTTGGCCACGGTCTTAACCGTCATCTCCGTCGAGGGATCGGCGTCGCGCCGGGCGTCGTTGCGGCCACGGACGTTTGAGGCAGACGGGTAGGCGTCGGCGGAGCCCACCAGGTCAAAGGCGACGCTGTGGGTGCCGGCTTCCGACGGGTTCTTGATGCCGGAGTCGGACTCGATGACCAGCGTCAGTTTCTGGCCTTCTTTCGGCCCGTCCTCGTTCTGGCAGGCCGCGGTTTCGGCGGTGCACATATCGGGCACCAGCACCCGGATGGCGATGTCCTTCTTGTCCTCGTCAAAGTAGGCGCCGGTCTTGATTTTCACCGGGCTGGTGACGTACACCCGAGAGCCGTTGCCGGTAGCGGTCCGCTGCGCGGGGGTGTTAGTGGAGCTGTTCTCAGCCACCAGGTACACCGAAGTCATCGGGATGGAGTCGGGCTCCTGGAAGTCGTCCTCCAGGTACACCACGATGGAGCTGCGCACGGCCAGATCCATGTCCAAGCTGGCGATGGTCAGCTTGATCTCCGGGGAGCCGCTGGCAGTGGTGCTGTCGGACGCGATCATGTCGCCGGTAGCAGGCTCCATCGTGCTGCCGTTGCCATTCGCGCCGGTGCCCGTGGTCGGGCACGGGTCCGTCGTGCCGTGTACACCAACTTGAGCGTGGACATTGTCGTGGATAGCGCGCTGGGCATCGGTCATGTCCGCGCAGGCCGGCCAGCCCTGGTTGGAGTGGTCGCCAGCCCCGTGGGCCTGGGTTTCCCCAGGGTTGCCCACCAGCACAAGGAACGCGGCCAACGCGCCGATGATGGCTATTGACATCACCAGCGACGCCGGCCAGATGCGCTTTCTCGTTTTGTTACTCATTTGACTGAATCTCCTTTGAGATTGTCTTCAATGTCAGACATGCAGTCCGATTGAGGAGCGTTCCCGCCCGATCCAGAGCGGAAACTCTCCTCACTTTCCCGGGCTAGTTGCCGGCCGCCACAGTGATGGCGCCGGAGAGGTCCAACTGAACGTTGGCATTGGCGTCGTAGGCGACCACCACCGCGATGTAACTGCCGGCCGGCACACCGCTGAACGTCGTGTCACCGCTGTCTTGCATGGTCGCGACAGGCTTGGCAAGGGTCCAGTCCGAGGTGTCGAACAGCAGCACCAGGTGCGACAGGGCATTCGCCCCGTTCGTCCAGGTCACCTTCACTGAGCCGGCGGCGAGGCCGGGGCAGGCGGAGTCACCAGCGACACAAGTGTTGATGCCGGTCGGCGCGGTCAGGTCCGTGGGCATATGCTCGGGCAGCACGGTGATGCGCACCTGCACGCAGGCTTCCGCTCCGCCGGTCTTCAGCGTCGCTTTCACCTGGACGCGCTGGGTCATCGTTGCCGACACTTCCCGCGCGGTGAAGGTCACCGTGTCGTTGACGGTTGACCAACTGACGATGTCCTTCGGGTTCGCGGCGGCGCTGGCGATACAACCGGTATCGGAGTTCTTTGCGGCGCCGTCGTCAACGTACATCACGCTGTAGTTCAACAGGCTGGGAGCCGTGGTGAATGCCTGGTCCACGTCCAGCTCGGACATGTCGCCCTCGCCGTTCAACTCGATGACCCAATCGCGGGCGCTCAGGTTGGGGAGGACGTTCAGGTTGAACACCACCGCCGAGCTGTCGGTTTCCCCGGTGTCATCGTCAGTGTCGTGGACGATGAAGCAGCTGAGGTACTCGCCTTCTTTCAGCATACTCGCGTCCGCGACTCCGATGGCCAGGCGATAGCCGTTATCCGTGGTCGGATAATCGGGCTCCGGGTCCGCGTACCGGCCATTTGTCATCATCTGCGGGGTCACGGCGCCGGTCGGCCGGTAGAACCCCTGCCTGGTGTACAGGCTGTTCAGCGGGTTCACGCTGTCCTCGTCCACCATCAGCTTGACCACCTGCAAACCGGCGGGAAGCACATTGGCGTTGGGCGCAGCGAGATCACCGCCCCGCTTGACCGTGATGAGCTCGAAGGTGCGGGTGCGGGTTTCGGAGACGCCCCGCTGGCCCTTCTCGCCGATGGGCAGCACGTAGCGGCCGTCGGAGGCGACGCCAACGGTGAAGTTGGCCGATCCCACCCGATCCGTCTTGTTATAGACCCGCAGGGTCTCTTCGTAGTTGAGACCAGTGCGGCACACGTGGCTTTCGATCTCTACGATATGGATCGTGAACTCGGCCTCGTGGTACACGCTGGAACCGGACCGGGATGCCCGATAGGTCACCCGGTATTCCTTTGGATAGGTCACTGCCGCATCCGCGGTCGGGGTGCCGGACAGCTGGCGGGTGCGGGCGTTAAACGTCAGACCGGGCAGGTTCAGAGCCTGGTAGTTCTCGTCCAGCAGGGAGTATTGGTAACTCCCGCTGGCGGCGCCCGATCCCACCTGGGGGAACTGGTTCTGCGGGTGGGTCGTGCTCAGCGCCTTGCCGATGACGTACTCCCGGTCGCGGATCACGTCGGCCAGGGGCTTGACCGTCGCCGGCTTGATTTCGATCTTGAAGATATGGGTGTCGCAGGAGGTTTCGTCCACGACCCCACTGGCGACGTCGCAGCCCCTCAAGCGGTAGAATTGGTTCGACCCGCCGACCCCGTGATTCACCGCGCCTTTGATGCGCGGATTCGCAGTGGCGGCCAGGTCCACGTAGTCGTCGGTTCCGCTTTGACCGTACGTCAGGCCCTTGGGCAGGGCCGGCACGATTGAATACCGCACCTGGGCGCCCCTTGCCAGATCGACCCGGGGAAGCTGCCAGTCGATGGGCTGCCCCGTGTATCGCATGAAATTGTTGGATGAACTGAACTGGATGACGGGGCCCAGGACTTCCAGTTTGAGGGCGTCTTCCCAACCCTGGTTGCTGCCGCGCAGCTGCACTTCGTAAAGGGCGCCGTCCTCCAGGTCATCGTCTTCAAGGGTGTGCATCAGGGTGTCGGCGGACACGTTCACCGTGGTCCACGAACCACCCTCGTCGAGATTCCGGTACCGGATCTCGTAGGCGCTGGCGCCGGCGATGGGAAGCCACTTCAGCTCAATCTTGCGGTCCGCAACCGCATTGGCCACGAAAACCTGGGGGGTCGGGGCCGGGGCCGGGGCCACGCCCGTGCCCGTGCCGGGTGTCGTCACCGTGGCAATGTTCGACCACGGTGACTCGCCGCCAGCGCTCACACCGCGCACGCGGTAGGAGTACTCGTTGTTGGGGGTGCGGCCGCTGTCCGTGTATGAGGTGGCCGTGCCCGAAACGGCGGCGGCGATGGTGGCAAAGGCAGCGGGGTCGCTGCCGTCGCCATCCGCGCGCTGTACTTCGTAAGAAGCATGGCCCAGGCCGCTCCTCCACTGCAGCATGATTTCGGTGGCGCTGCTCGCAGTTGCGGCCAGGCCAGAGGGCCCAACGACCGGCGGCGGCGCTCCCTGCGCCTGGGTGGCGCCTGGCATCAACGCCGTGGCCGCAAGCGCTGCCAGGACGGCAACCATGCCGATGGCAGCAACCAGCGACACCGGCCAGATGCGCTTTCTGGTTTTGTAAGTCATTTGACTGAATCTCCTCTTCGAGATTGTCGGTTGATATCCCCGGAACGCCCGGCCGAGCGTGGCTTGTCCCAAGCGTTCCCGGAAACTTTTTCGCTATTCCAACTCACCGGGTCGCGCTAGGGCGCGTACGCCAGCGAACCGGCAACCCAGGCGGTCCATCCCTGCTCAGCGGAGCCCGCGGTCACGAAGACGTGGTAGGTTCCAGCCGGCCGGTTTACCATGTTCACGGTGTGAGGACTGCCGGTCACGCCGGTGTCGTACACGGCGTTGTCGATGTCCCAATTGCCCTCGGCATCCCGCCTGATCAGCGCAACCGCGAACGTGTCGGCGTTCTCACCGCCTCCCCACGTGACGGTCACCACGAGCCCCTCATGGTCGGCCATGACGCTGCTCGGCGCGGTGAGCTCCGTCGATTCCACCGTTACCCTGATGGTCTGCATGGCGTCCTCGCCGCCCATGCCGTCACTGGCCGTCACCGTGACGGTGGCCGAGCCGGCCGCAACGCCGGTGATGGTCAGCCTATGGACGGGGGTGCCGGGATCGGAATCATCGACGGCAATCCTGGCGGTGGCGATGCTGCCGTCTGCGGGCATTACCGTCGCCGCGTAGGTCAACGTGTCGCCGTCGGCGTCGGAAAAGTGGTCGGCGAGATCGAACGTGACCTCCTCGCCCACCTCTATCGACTGGGCGCCGATGGCGGCGCCAACCATGGGGTCGGCGTTGACCATGCCGCCGGGGCCGGCAGTGTCCGACATCGACGGAGCGCTCGGTCCCACCGAGCTGATCGCCGTCACCCGGTACATCCTGGTGGCGTCGCCGGTCAATTTGGTCAATCCGGTGTGGGTGTACATCGTCTCGCGAGACATGGTATTCATGTCCAACGTGGTCCAGGTGGTCCCGCCGTCCTCCGAGACTTCAATCTTGTAGCCGGTAACCGGCGCGCCATCCGCGTCGCCGGGCGAGAGCCAGTACAGGTCCACCGACGTTCCCCGGTCCAGCGCCACCAAGCCGGTGGGAAGGCCCAGGGCCTGGGCCGGCGCGGTTTTGGTGTCCGCGGAATCGCTCGCGTCTCCCGTTTGGCCCGCGTTCATTGCCGAGACGCGGTAGTGGTACTGGGTATTGGCCGGCAGGTTTTTGTCCATATAGGACACATCGGTATTGCCGGTGTTCGCCTTGATCGTCGTCCACCCAGTGGCGGCGTCCTGCGACCGCTCGATCTTGTAGCCGGTGATGGGAGAGCCGCCGGTTTCCGTCGGCGCGGTCCACCCCACCGTAATCGTGTTCGCAGTAGGGGGAGTGGTGGTAAATTCCAGGTCCGTCGGCTTGCCGGGCTTGTTCGGCGGTCCGGCGGTGCCGGATACCACATTGGTCACCTGGTGCAGAGTACCGCCCGTATCGGCGATGACCCGGTAGTATCGCATCTCTCCGATTTTCAGACCCGCGTCCCTGTAGATAAACCTTTCCGAGGTTTCATCGGCGGTAGTGGGATATGGGGTGGCCGCCGCTCGCCATACCTGGCCGTCCTTCGAGTAATCGACGCGGTAGGTGGTGGTGCCGGGAACAGTGGCAGAACCGGACGCTTCCCTCCAGCTCACGTTGATCGTCAATGGTTTCTCTGACCGCACCCGCAAACTTTGCGCCGGGCCATGAGTGCTGGCCTTCGGGGGGCCGACGGTCAGCGCGGCCGTTTGTAACCCATCTCCACCACCGGCATTCACAGCAGTGACCCGATAGTGCCAAAGTTCTTCACCTGAGCTGAACGCGCCTCCGACAAAGTGAGAGGTGCGAGTCCCCGTGGTAGGTATGACTACCCACGGATTTTCGGTGAGAGCCGTCGAGTCCGCAGAGCGTTCGACTTTGTATCCCGTGATGGGGTCGCCGGAGGGATCACTGGGCGCGAGCCAGTGCAGCGTCACCGCAGCATTGCTCCCCTGCGCAGTCAACCCAGTGGGGGCAGCGGCCCCCGTGGTGCTCGCCGCGGTCGTCGAACTTTCTGAATCAGATGCCATGCCGGTTCCGACTTTGTTGATTGCGCTAACCCGGTAGTGGTACTTGGTGGCCTGGATCAGGCCTGTGTCCTGGTACACACATGCGGTGCCGGCAGCGCAATCAGCCCCGACTTCATTGGTCGTCAAGCCGGTGTCCGCCTTGACCGTCATCCAGGTATTGTCGCCTTCCTTCAGCCGCTCAATCTTGTAGCCGGTAATGGGAGAGCCACCGTCATCTGACGGCGCGGCCCACGACGGGGCAAGCCCGCTAACATCGCTAGAGGTAGCGGTACCGAAAGCCGGATCACTGAACTCCGGCTTGCCGGGCGCCGTTGCGGCGACGGTAGTGGCGCTGGCCGTTTCCGAGGGCTCGCCCTCTCCCTTGCTTCCGTAGATCGCGAAGACCCGATAGTACATCGTGTCCCCGGGCATCAATCCGGTATGGTCATAAAAGACGTCCTGTAAACCCGCTGAAGCGGGCACCTCTCGCATCCATACCTTTCCGTCTTCCGACTTATCGACGCGGTAGGCGGTTACGTCTTCAGGAGAAGTAGCGGGAGGCATCCACTCCAACGCGATCACCTTCCGCCCGTCCGGTTCCGCGGTCAGTTCCAGCGGCGGCCCAAGGGTCTCTTCCGCATCTTGCGCCTGTGCCCCGATGGGCGTTTGCGCCGCAAACATGGCCAGCGCGGCCGCTACGGCGAGGACCGCCAGCAGGGGCGCTGACCAGATCAGCTTTCTCGTTTTTCTACTCATTTGACAAAATCTCCCTTTCGAGATTGTCCTCTGGGTAATGTGGGTAGATGGCTGCGCCCTCGGCCCGGCGTGGCGCGGGCTGGTAGGAATTGCCCGCGGGCGGGCGTGGGGCGGCTTTGGTCAGGTATATGGGTTCACACCTCCTTGTGGTGAGGCCGTCCGTGGAGGGCGGGTCCTTCGACAGGCTCGGGATGTCTTCGAATCTAAATCTAACCCGCGCAAAATTACGGCGGCATTACATGACTATCAAATCGATGTGATGTCATGGTTGTATTACGGTTAAGATATATTAAGGTCGCCTAAACCGCAGCCAGGGTGAAACCCGCATTGACGTTAGGCAGAGTCGGCAGAGGATGGGTTGCTCGGCGACCGAAATCAGAGCGGGGGTTGCAGTTGGGGAAGACGGAGATGGAGCCACTGCTGGAGCGGTGGCGCATGGATGAGGCTGAGGTACGACGACGGATGTATCGAAGCGCCGACGCCACGGGAACGGGAGCGGTGGCAGCCATGCGGCTGGTGGTCCAGGGTTGGACGGCGACGGCCGCGGTAGGTCGGGCGCTGGATCGGGATGCTCACACCAAGGCCGACGGGCCACGACGTTTGTGGAGAGCCGTGCAACTGCTCGCTGGAATCTGTTGTTATCCGATGGTCGGCGAGGTCGGCAGCACCGCCGTCAAATTGGTGACGTTACGGTCGGGACGGAGGATGGGCGTCGTCGCCATAGTGGTGGCTATGGAGAAGGCCCACCGCATTGCGCTCAAGCCCACGCCCAAGCAGGAAACGCTGTTCGGCCAGCACGCGGGCTACGCCCGGTCCGCCTACAACCGGACGTTAGGTGAGTTCAAGGCGGGGCTGGACGTAGGCGAGTGGCTGGTCGAGCGCACCCTGCGGCCCCGATGGAACAAGGTCAGGGGCATGATCGCCCCTTGGGGGTTGGCAACTGTCCCAGAACGCGGCCAAGTACGCCATCATCGACTTCGGCCGGGCCGCCGAGGGCTGGGGCGAGTACCGCCGCTCGAGGACGGTCAAGAGCCGCCGCCGGTGAAGGACGGGCCGATCATCGGCGTGGACGTGGGCGTGGACGTGGACGTGGGCGCGGGAACCGTGGCCATCTGCTCCAATGGCAACAAGGTTGAGAATCCGAAGGCGCTGGCTGCCAGCCTGAAACGGCTACGCAAGACCGTGAGTGGCAGTGCGGTGATTGTGGAACGTTGAACGACCGCGATTTCAACGACGCGCAGAATTTAGAGCAATGGCCGGGTTTGAGCTTCCCGGCGTCAGGATGTGGAGACCATGTAAGACCAGCGATGCTGGCAGAGGTCGGTGAAGTGTCAAACGAGCCCGACGAGACCTCCGCCCAGCGTGGAGTATCAGATTCCGAATAGCGGTTAGTACGGCCTATCGTGACCCGGTCAACACCAGTCTGCCGCATCCCGGCAGCATTTCTTCTGCGCCTCCTCAAGATACAAGTCAGCCATTTTTACAACGGCTTTGGTCGGCGGCGTCAGGGACCACAATCAAGTTGGGGGATAGCGACGCTCGACGGCAGGGTGTTACGACCCGGCAAAAACTGCCAGCGCGAGCCTTGGGGCGGCCAGAAGAATTCGCTGCTGACGCTTCCGCCGCCGCCGGTATCGACGAAGTTGTTGCTGGTCAGCACGGTGAAGGCGTGGCGGGCGCCCGGGTCCAGACGCCGGAGGGTGTACTCAGCGCGCCCGTTGCTGACCGGAATGTTCCGCGCGTTCACGTCAATATAGACGAAAGCCTCAATCCATTCCTCCGTGCAACTGGCCTTGGCCAGGTGGTAGTCCACCTCCATGTTGACGTAGCCGATGCGGTAGTGGGTCGCTGCCGGTACGACGTCCCAGGATATGATGAACTCGCCGGAGTTGGCGCCGGCGCGCACGGCGATGTTCGCGGTGGGCCTAAGCGCCCCAGTGGGCGGCTTGGGCACCGGCCCTGGACGTTGCGACGCCGGCAGGGTTGCAAAACCGTGTCCCCATACGTTGTCCTCGCCGGCCGTCCCGCGTTCGGTCGCGTTCTGCTGCAGGTAGTCGGCCACCTGTTCCGGGGTGTAGTCGGGGAACCGTTGCTTTACCAGGGCGGCCATGCCGGCCACGTGGGGAGAAGCCTGGCTGGTTCCGCCAAAGGGGCACGAGGAGCCGGGACGGGACCGGGCCCGCGTTGCTGACCATGCGCAGGCGACTCCGGTGATGTCCGGCTTGGGTCGGCCGTCGAGGGCAGGGCCCCGGGAGCTGTAGTCCGCGATGTACTCGGTATCCCACCAATGCGTTGCGGCCACGGCCAGCATGCCCGAGTTACTGCTCTCGGCCGGGCTGCCGATGTGGTGCCCCGGGGAATAATGTTGCAAATCGTCAGCCATCCAGGCGGTCAACTGTATCCAGGCCGGGGCATCGGCGCAAGTGTGCTTTCGTATAAGCAAATAGTACCTTCCTTCGCCACCAACACCAGTGGTCCTAAGCCATAACCCTGCATAAGGAATATCGTCGGCTTCGCCATCTTGAATAGTACGGTCCCTGACTATCCGTATATCGTTATCCGGGCCTGGTATAGATCTCCACAACTCCAAATCCAAATCGCAATCGGCTCCGCCCCAACTGTCATCCCATCTCATAAAGGCAGTCACTCTCGATCTTCGAGGCGAGGTTGCATCATAAGGCAGGAAGAAAGTGTTCCCTTCATCTCGTGGCGTAAAATTATGCCGGCCATCACCATCCGGATCCGAGAATGTGCCATACCACGTATTCCGGGCGGAGTTGCCGGCGGAGTTCACCCAGGTGATGCCGCTGGATACCGCGGCATCTACAGTCTTGAGAGGGCTGTCACTGCGTGGCGACATACCGTTCCCCGGGCCATCGACAAGCCAGCTCATGGACATATTTACGACTTGCACCCCCTGTTGCGCCATCCAGTCGGCGGCATCCCGCAGGTCGCCGCGGCTTATAGGGTTCGCGATGTACAGTTCGACTTCCGGGGCGACGTCAACCAGCGTTTCGGCCACCGCCGTGCCGTGGGTGCAAGCTATTTCTGCGCAAGGCGCTTGCTCGCAATCCGCTAGGCGGGAGCTTGTATCCCTAGCTCCGGCGAAGTAGCACCGGGCCGTCACGTTGTGGGGCAGTTCGCCGCCTCGCATCTGGCTGAAGCCCTGATAGCCGCCGTCGATGACGCCGACTTTGACGCCCTGGCCCCGGTAGCCCATCTTGTGCCAGGCGTCGGCCTGGTGCAGCGCGACCCCCTGGCTGACCACGTCCCCCAGGCTTTGGGGCTGGGGCGGGATGACGGTATCCACGCGCCGCACGCCGGGCAGTTCGGAGGCGGCGCCCAGCAGGGACGGCGGGACGTGGGCCTCAATGTAGTCCTCGCCCACGTTGCGGACGAATACGTCGTTATCTTCCAGGAACTGCCGTACGACGGCGACCTGATCCGGCTCGATGTAGAAAGTCACAAGCACGGGTTCGTCCGCCGCCGCCGCCACGCCACGGGCAGCGCCAGTGGCGATGGACTGCTGCCCTGCGTCCCGCTGGGCGCCGGTCGAAGCCTCCTCAACCAGGTGGTTCAGATTGGAGTCGAGGTTGGGATACTGGGGCGGCATCTTGGCAACCGGGGGCTGGTCGGCCTCTTCCTCGTCGTTGTCCTCCGCCTGGGTGGGGACACGCTCCGGGGCAGGCGGGTCCGACGGGAGATCGGGAGCAAGGCCGGGGTCCGATGCGTCGGCGACCGATTGTTGCTCACCCAACGCCGGAAGTTCGGGCTGCGGCCGCGCGTTGGCCGCGAACAGGGTGCCGGCCGTCAGCGCCACGATCAGCAGCACTGCTATTGCTGCCAGTGCCGGCCACCGCCTGCGGAACATAGAACCGGTGCGCATCATGTTCGTTACTCTCCATTTCATGGTCGATTGTTGCTATTCAGCTTCATTCAGAATATTGACCCGGAGAAGAGAATAGCACAGACCGGCATTCTCCTCGCGTCAGACACCACGCAGTCGGTGCAGTTCCGCTTCCAGCACTCGGATGCGGGCTTCGGCGGCGGTGCGGGCGGCTTCTGCACTGTCAGCGCGGGCGCGCTCGGTCTCGAAGGTGGCGATATGCCGCCCCGTAGCCGGGTCGTGGCAACCCAGCCGGCCATCCTCCCACCGCCAGCCCACGTTCAGAATCTCGCTGTGTCCCTGCAAAACTCCGCCGGCTACCTCGGCAATGTCTATCGGTTCGTACCGGCCGTCCACCAACCGGTCGCCGGCCAGCCTGGCGCCGTAAAACTCTCCGGTGGCGTCGAATCTCCAGTACTCCGGTATCAAGAGCCCCTGGTAGAACTCCCGCTTCTCACCGACGTCAATCTGGCCAGTGGCCTCCGATGCTATCTCCAGCACGAGGTCCGGCGGCTTCCCCTGTTCCGAGATGATATATGCGTTGGTATCACGGTATGCCTCTGGGTTCACGTTGAAGGCCACCAGCAGGTCGGGGTACCGCATCTCGGCGCCCCGTCGGGCGGTGACGTATTTTTCACCGGATACGATGGTGGCTTCGGGGTTGCCCAGGAACTGCTTCAGGTGGTGGTGCAGGCCGGTTTCGCTGAGGTGCTCGGCGGATGTCATGTCGTCGGGTTCGCGTTCGGGAGGGTCCGGCAGCCGGAAACGGCCGGGGGACTTGGTGACTTTGGCGTCGGCGGTGGTCATGGCGGACCTCTGGGGACTGGCGTGGCGGGCTGTCCGGCAGTTGCATCTGAAGGTTGAGCCGATTATACACCGGGCTCCGGCGACCGAGGCTTTGCGGACTCCGCCTGCCAGATGCAGTGGCTGGTGGATGTGGCCTATGCCGACGCTCCGGCGACCTGCGTGGTCCTGGGCAACCACGTATCCAATACGGGGCAGGCTCTGAACATCCACCGCATGGCTTCTCTCTATGAGACCTTTCCCGCCGCCGAAGCCCGCCGCATCGTGAAGCGCCTGGAGTTTCACCACACTCCCAAGCACGCCAGTTGGCTCAATCCTGCCCTGAACTTGCCGAAGGGATGGCGGAGATTGAATTCAGCGTCTTGAGCTGAGCCTGTCTCAAGGAGAGCAACCCCGACGCCGATGCCCGGCAGCGTGCCCTCTCGGCTCACGAGACCCGGCGCAATGCAGCCCGCCTCCACCATCAACTGGAGCTTCACCGCCCAGGATGCTCGCTTTAGTGTTCGTGATAGCCGATGCCACTGTGGCCAACGTAATGATGGCACTGTCCGTCTGCCTCGTTGATGCTCCAACTGTGCCAGTGATTATCACCATCATGCTCGTGCTGATAATCACTTGGGCAGAAGTTGCCAGACCCGGGTGGATCCGGCTCCTGAGTAGGCGCCGGGGTGGACTGGCCACCGCCCGAACCCTGCTCGCCCGGCGACGTGGTATCAGACACCGCTACGCGCACCGAGGACACCAAAGCCTCCGCGTACTTCGCGTCCGCGCGGGTCACCTGGTGGCTGATGACCACGCTCTCGTCATTGGTGTCGTCATCGGCCACGCCGCGCACCGTGAACGTCTTCGCCTGGTTCCACTGTGACGGCGAGAAAGTGTGGAACGCAGGGTCCACCGTGGCCGCACCCATGTCGTCGCTGGCCGCCGTGACGGTGACGTTCGCGGTCGGCCGGCTGTTCAGGACCACCGTGTAGGTCGCGGAACCTCCCTCGGATACCACCAGCGGCCGGGCCGCGGTCATCGTTATGCCCGCAGCGTCGTTGTCGACGATGGTCACCACCGCTGTGTCCCCACCATCGCCGGTTTTCACCCAGCCAGTGGCGGTGGTGGCCACGATGACCGTGAAGGTCTCATCGTCTTCGTCCACCGCGTCGTCCACGGTGGGGATGGGGATGGTCAGGGTGGTATCGCCCTTGGGGACGGTCACCGGGGAGGTCACGCTGCCCACATCGTCCGCCGCTGCGGTGGCGTCGCCATCGTACCCGGGCGCCACGGTGAACGCCACGCCGTCGGCCGGAGCTGCCTCGCTCAGCGTTATGGTCAAGGCCGCGCTCCCGCCCTCAATCACCATGGCGGCCGAGCTTACGGAGTACGTGGATGGATCGGTGGGCGTCGGCGTCGGCGTCTCAGGTCCGGCGCCGCCCTGATTGCCCGACGCTCCAGTCCTGACCGCAGTTGTATGACTCGTCCGGTCCCGGTCTTCGCGGAAGGAAAGCTGCGTCACGCCGGGGTTGTCTTTGATGCGCACGATGCACGTTTCATGCGGTGCCGCCGGGATGTAGCCCTGTTGGTACTTGGCATCGGCGGGATAGGCCCGGCCGTGCTTGTTGCCGTTGCTGTCTTGGTCGATAATCACGTACCAGTCGCCGTGCCAGCCGGTGGTTTCCGGCTAAACCGAAGCCAGAGTGAAATCTACATTTGGCATGCCGGAAGCGTCGGTTTGGGTGGAGCGGAGGAGTTCTGCCGCGCGAGCCTGTAGCGCAGTTCGGCAGCGGCGTTTGACTTCGTCCCTACGGTGGGGTAGATCGGCGAAGAAGGTGCCCACTCGCTCCCGCACGGCGGCACGGGTTCCCAGGCACACATTGGCGGTCGCCTCCTGACGCACCCAGCCCCAGATGGGTTCGTCAGCGTTGAAGTCCGGACTGTAGCTGGGCAGGTTCACCAAGCGCAGGTACAAGCCGGGCGTGGCCAGATAAGTGCGTAAGGCGTCGCCCCGATGGGCTGGTGAGTTGTCCCAGATCACGGTCAGCGGTTCGGGGTGGTGCGCTCGTAGTTGCCGGAGGAAGGTGGCCGACGTCTCAGAGTTGCTGTTGCCTTCCAGTTCCATCACCTCCACCTCCCCAGTCTCCAGGCACACCGCCGAGTAGTAGCTGACCTTCTCCCCTCGGCGTGGGCTAGTGGAGTCCACCAGGGCCGGCTCTCCCTTCAACACCCACTTGCCCCGCAGATCTGCGTCCGCCTGAAAATGCGCCTCGTCAGCGAAAAATATCTTAGTCCCACTGCGTCGGGCCGCAGCAGCAAGGGCGGCATACTCCGCCACAAAGGCTTCCCGCCGCGCTGGGTCTGCCTTGAGCAACCGCTTCTTGGGGCGCTTCAGCACAAACCCCAGCCGGTGCAGGTAGTTCACACAACTACTCCGGCTCAGCGCCAACCCAAAGCGGTCCTCCACAAACCGGCGTACCGCCCTCCAGCTCCAGTTGGATAGCTCGATGCCCACCTGCGACGGCAATCCCTGCACCGCTTCTTTCAGTTCGGCCCGTTGCTCCACGTCCAGCGCGGGGGGGAACCTCCAGTCTGTTCAAAAACCAGCGCCTGCGGACCGCCTTCCGCAAAGGCCCGGGCCCATTGACCAATGGTGTGGGCGTCCCGTTCCAGCGCACGCCCCACCGCCGCCGCTGTCCAACCCTGCGCCAGCAGCCACATGGCGTGCCAACGTTCTCGTTCCCGAGGCGTCGGTGCCCGATACATCCGTCGCCGCACCTCAGCCTCGTCCAGCCGCCATCGCTCCAGCAACGCTCCCATCTCCGCCATGACCAACACCCCCTCAGCTTTCCCGGCCGGCTGCCTCAATCGCCCACAATTCTACCCAACGCCAATGCGGGTTTCACCGTGGCTTTGGTTTAGGTCTACGGCGATGATCTCCACCGCTTGCGGGTCCGGCAGACGTGGCCAAGCCTCGGCCCAGGTGGTGGGGTTCGCCAGCAGCGCCACCAGCGACCCCGCTCCGGTGTGTGGCCCGGGACGGGTGCGCGATGCCGGCAGCCAGCGGAGCGGAGCGGGCGCTTCCACCTCAGGTCGCCACAGGTTGCGGTTGGCAAGCCAGCGACGGGCGGGGTGGTCAACAGCATGGGTTATGGCCTCAGTCTCCGCCCAGATCCTGCCCGGCAAGCCGTTGCGCGGTTGCCGACGTGGCGGGGGGGTAGGCCCTTAGAGGGGTAGGTAAGGCCTGTTACGGGGGCGCATGATGGGTGACCGCCAAGCCTTTTTTGGGTTCCGGCCACGGTTCGGGCAGCAGCCAGACCCGGCTCCAGAGCCGTCCTTTGAGCATCAACCGGCGCAGCCAGTCAATGCCGTAGCGGATCACGCTGACGGTGCGCGCGGGACGAGTACGTGGGTCCCGGTGATCGGAAGCCAGCGCTTTGGGCGGCGCCCGCAGGTTGCCTGGGGCAAGGCCGCGGTCATTGGCGTCCTCCACCCTGGTGCCGTAGCCCAGGGCCAGCAGGGTAGCCACCGAAAGCACCAGCCAGTGTCGGGAGATGCGGGTGGGGTCGGTTCTCCTGGTCTTGTCCCACTTCCAGCCCAGGCTCTTGAGGGCCTTGAAGCCCAGCTCGATCCAGAAGCGCAGGGCGTACCAACTGGGTCCCACCTTATCGGGCGGCAGGTCGGTGAGGATGATCCAGGGTTCCTCCTGCTCGGCGTACCAGACGGCCAGCAGGGTGCAACGGCGCTGGGCGGTAGGGGGACCGAAGGCGGTGCCGCGACCGACCCAGGCCGTGTCGGGGACGGGGACGAAATGCTGGGCGGGCAATCGCTTGCCGCCGTCGGCGCAGAAGGTGATGTTCTTCCGGTAGCGCATACAGGGGTGCCAGCCCTGGGCGCGTATTTGTTTCCACAGCTTGGGGCTGGATATGCCCCGGTCGCAGAGGACGATTACGGTCATTCCCTTTGGAACCGCTGGGGCCAGTTCCCTGAGCAGTTCCACCGTGGGGTCCATCCAGGAGCCTTTCTGGGTGGCGCGGTGGATGCTCCAGGCCACGGGGATGGCGCAACTGCGATAGACCACGCTGATGACGATGGCGGTGGTCTGGTCGCCCTTGAGTGTGGGGTCAATGGCCAGGGCAAGACGTTCGGAATGCCACCAGGCGAGCACCCATCGGAGCAGGGGCGCGAAGCAGAGATTTACGTCCAGCTGGGTCTGGCAGGGGCTTTTCCGGTCGCCGCCGTCGTAGAGCCATTCACGGAGATACTGGCGCAGGTTGTTCCACTTGTGCCAGGGAGAGAGGGCAGAGGCGACGGCGTTCTGACAGGCGCTGCCGGCGAGGATCGCTCCACAAACCCACAGCACCAGTCCGGTCAATTGTGGCTGAGAGAGGTGAGGTAAATGCGTTTCAATAGTCTGCTGAATCTGATAAGTTTCTCTGGGAAGGCGCATCGGGAGTCTCCTGCATCTGGGCGTGTGAAGAACACCAGAATGCCGGAAGCCGATGCGCCTTCCTAAGTTGATTCCGGAGCCAATTTCAAGGCAATTTCAGCCTTTACCTACCCCTCTAAGGGGGTAGGCCGGTATGGCGCCGCCGGTGGTGAAGGTCGGTTGCGGAGATGCGGGGTCACCAGGGTTTCTCGCAGCTTGTCGTTACGGCGGCAATCGAAGCAGTGAACGCTGATCCAGCCCTCGTTATTCACCATTCACCCAGATGGCGGCCGGCGCATTCTTCTTGCGGTGCTCCAGCGGACAGAAAAAGTTCCAGCCGGTTTTGGAGCGGTTCGACTTGACGCCTCGCAGATTAGGCAGGATAGCGTTGACGATCAGCTGCTCCGATGCGGCAGCGCGGTCGGCGATGGTAGAATACGTCATAAGCAGGGGCGACCTCCGTGTAAGTAGCCTCTGGCAGCCGCCCGGTCGCAACCGGGCGGCACTATTTTAGCAGTCAAAGATGATAATTGCGCCTTGCCAACCGCCGCCGATGGCGAAACCTTAGTAGTGACGGCGGCGGGCCGTTTGGTTGTCCATATGTACAGTTATATCTCTGTTGTAATGTACCAATGTTCATCAATATAATCTATCCTGATGGATCGAGCACCGGCACGCTCGTCAGCTCGAAATGGCGGACATTGCGCGCAACCACGAGGCGATTTCGCTACTCCGGTCCTCCGGCAGATAGTGTGAAAGTCAATCACTACCTATTGCCTCACCGAAGAATGTTACCGAAAACTCAGCACTTTGGGTCGCCCGCCGCCAGTGCCATTTCCGGCAGTCCGGCAGCCGCAACCGCAGAGTGAGCGAACCATCGTCAGCGATAGTGGCCACTCAGAGCTGGCAGCCTGCCGTCTCGTCCCGACTGCCCAGCACGAAGAACTCATTGCTGCGCGTATCCTGCCAGTCGGCCAACCATTCCTGATGGCTAACATAGCCGTTCTGCTCAAGGTGGCGCTGCTTCCGCCACAGGCGTTTCGACCCGAAGCACAGTCGCACTCGCCCCTGCTCAATATCGGTTTCCAACCTCGCCAGCCTGGATTGCAGATTAGCCAGCCGTCGCCGTTTCTGATGGACCTGCTGCGACCTTCCCTGCTCAACAGCGCCGGCAATCTGCTGCCGGGCGCGAGCAATACGCCGGCCTAGGCTGTCCAGCTGCAACTTTTGCCGCTCCCGCACCGACGCGACCTTCCCCTCCAGCGACACCCGCACCCGTTGAACATCCTGGCGGGTATCCCATACCGCTTCAGGTGCCCCTCTTCAACGACGTCGCCGACCGTCCCACCGCCACCTCCGCAAACAACTTCCGCTCCACGTGTCCATACAGTTCGGCGTAGGCCGACAACGCCCCGTCGCCAAGAGCACGGGGCACTCCTCCGTAGTCGCAGACGCGGGTCTGATAGGTGGCCACCGGAGAACCTCGTGAGGGTCCCATATTGCGCCGTTCCCCATTAGTTTCTTGATCTCGTTCCATGCTTCCATCATATCAGAACCGGCGTGCGAAACCACGATGGCAGGCAACCGGGCAAAGGCGCTTCCTTCCGCGAGCGGCCTCTGCAACCATCATCAACGATTACCCACCAAAGTCCACTAAATCCGCAACAGTTGCCAACCCGTTGATGAGGTGGAGCGGCGCATTCGAGAAACGGCCGCCTACATCGACGACGCGACAGCGTTGGTCGCCGGTGGCCACTGACTCTCGATGCCATAGGTTTCACGTTCCCGGAATATTGGGGGAAATCGCTATCTCCCAAAGCATGCAACTCCTGTAAAATGTGCGTTCGGGGAAACCATGGCGACCATAAACACCGAAGCGGATTTCCTCCGGGCGTTGACTGAGCATCCGGAGTGGAAGTCAGCCGTCAGAGCCCAAATCCTGGGCGAGGAGCTGCTGCAATTGCCGGTGCAGTTCCAGGTGTTTGTCCAGCGGCAATTGGAGTTCAACGGCCGGATGGAGGAGTTCGTCGATCAGCAACGGCAGTTTAACAACCAGGTGCAAGGGTCTATCTACCAGATACAGGAGGCCAACGCCCGGCAGGAGGAGGCCAACGCCCGGCAGGAGGAGGCCAACGCCCGGCAGGAGGAGGCCAACGCCCGGCAGGAGGAGGCCAACGCCCAGCAGCGGGAGTTCAACGCCCAGCAGCGGGAGTTCAACGCCCGATTTGAAGCTCGCATGGACCGTATTGAGGGCGATATCTCTGTGGTGAAAGGTGGTCACGCCCGCAGCAGAGGAATCGACGCGGCGCCGGCCATCGCTGACGACCTTGGCTTGGAATACGTCCGCACCATTTCCAGAGCCGAACTGGTGGCCCTTGCCCGCGAACTCGACGATACCGACGTCACCACAGGCGACCGGCGCAGCTTTCGAGACGCCGACTTGATAATCGAAGCCTCCGATGGGAACGAAACGGTCTACGCGGCTGTGGAGGTGTCCTACACCGCTGATAGACGGGATTCCGACCGCGCCGGGCGCAATGCTCGTTATCTGGCACGCCTCAGAAGGTGTCTGGCCCACGCTGTTGTTGCCAGCGTCAGGAACGATCATGCGCTGCAGGAACTGGTCGACGCCGGTGATATCCACTGGCATCAGTTGGAAGAACGAGATCTGCAGGCCGCATGAAGTTGCGGTTTCGACCACATGGCCAAGGCTACGAGTGCTTCGCTGTTCCATAACTTAAAAATCCACTGATCGCGCACTGCCGTACAAGAATACATAAGTTCAGATGTACATCGATACATCCACAGGCGTCGTTCCTTCGCCACGCCGTCTTACCGGAGAGCCGGTCCAATCCCCTTCTGGAATTGCCCGCCGCTTTGCCGGCGCTGATGTGCCCGGCGTAAGGCCGCTGAAGGCAAGATGCCCAATCCGCTGACTGTAGGTCGTCGGGCTACCGCCCGTCTTGAGGAGGCCATCCTGCTGGCCCTGGAGGAACACCGGGACCAGGGCTACCTCGCCACCCTCCGGCTGGCCGAACGCATTGGGTGGGACAGCGAGGGCATGCCATCGCCCAATGGCCAGGGCTACGGCCGCATCGCCGTGATTGGCCTGCTCTACAAGCTTTACCTGGCCGGAAAGGTGGAACCGGCCCACCAGCCCAACCGCCGCGGCCACTGGGGCGGTTGGCGCATCAGCGACGAGGAATACGCCCGGCGCAATGGCAAGGACGTGGAGACTGTCTCCGTGCCCGAGCCATTCCACATCGCCGGTGCGATGCTCAGCGGAGAGGTGCCGTTGGCCGAGTATCCGCTGCCTCCGGCGGAAGGCCTGATGCCGCCGTTGCCGGAGGCGATCCGGTTTCCCGACGCCACGGAGTATGAGCTCCGCCACTGGGAACAGATCCTCACCTGTACCGTGGAATGGCTTAACGAGACCCGCATCCTCACCCTGGCAAACGTGCCGGTGGGCATGGTCCGCGGCCCGGGTTATCTGGTCAACACGGAACCTGTCCATTCGGATGGGCGGCCCATGGTGAAAAGGGTGCAGGCAAGTGGGCCGGATCAATTATGGGTGTACACGAAAACACCGGCAACGCCCGGCTACCATGCCGTCTACCACGCCAAGCGGCTGCTGGAGCTGTTCCACCAGGACCTCGCCGAGACGTACCTGGTGCTTCCCGGCGGTGAGGAGGATCCGACGTCGCCTGACGCCACGGACACCGAATAGACAATCCCCCGCTGGGCCGTGCTTGCAACCTGTCTGTCGCTCTGTAGATTGGCACAAGCCGCCATCTGTACAACGGTGCATCTGTACCGGTCGCAATCCTCCGCGAGGCCGCCGGGCCTGGCTGATGGCGCTGATAGCGGCGCCGAGCATCGTGCGTCCGCCGCATAGCGGGTTGACCGGTCGGTCGCCAGCCCGGTTCAAGCGCGTCGATCCGCGGCATCTGCGGAGTTTCCCAGGGTTGGGATTGAACTTGGTCCTCGACGTGTTACTCTTGTGGATGAGGTTGTCATGGTAGCGACGATGGATCGGATCAATGCGCTGTTCGCCGACGCTCGGGAGATGCACCGGTCGGCGCTGGAACAACTGGCCGCCGGTGACATGCGCGATGCGGCCGAGGAGGCTTGGTGTGCGACGAAGCGGGCCACCGACGCGCTAGTCCTGTACCGCACTGGTGCTGAGCCCGAGACTAGTTCCCGTACCACCTCGGAACTGCTGGCTTTGGCCAGGGATTACGACGAGGTGGAAAATCTCGTCGGGCGGTACTTCACGCGCAGTCAGGTACTCCACGGCATGTGCTTCTATGATGGGATCTGCGACGAAGACGTACCGAGGCGGATCCGGCAGACCGACGAGTACATCGACGACGCCGAGCAGATGGCCGGCGGCAGTCTGGCGCCGGTCCCGTAACCGTGCGCATCGGCACGGATCCCAGGCAGATCGTCGGTGGCAATGTCCAGATGTACATCCGTACCGACGTACATCCATGCGTTATCCCCGTTCGCTGAGGAACCCCTCAAGGGCCGTTATCACCAGGGCGGTCATGTTGGTGCCTTCCTGCGCCGCCATTACGCGAACTGCCGGTGCATGTCCGCCGGTATGAGGCAGTGCAGCTGGGCCGTGTCCGCGGCTGCAGCCTGGTTTACGAAGGCCTCCCGACGATCTTCCCGCCGTCGGTTGGGTCTGCTATGCATCGTCATGGAACAACCTCTCCAGCTCGCCGCGTATGGCCAGTATTTCGTTCCGCGCGGTCTGGTCCCGACCTTCCAGCACCGACTTGCCCTCGATGACCGCCTGGGGGTACGCGACTCGCTCGGTTGTGCGGGCCTGTAGCGCCGGCAGACCGTATTCGGCCAGGGCGGCGTCGATCTGCCGGCCTAGGCGGGTGCGGGTGCGGGTCATGGTGATCACGAAGGCTGCTACCGGCTTTCCTATGGCGGTTTTCTGCCGTGCCTTCACCGCCTCCACGATGTCCGAGGCGGCCCATACGTCGAAGGGACTGGCTTTGGCCGATATCAGGACCAGGTCTGCCGCCCGCACGGCGTCGGCGCTGGTCCTGGTGATTAACGACAATAAGGAATGCCTCTGACGTCGACTATTTTTGCCGGTTGAGGTGGGGTAAAACCCTCCGGCACGGAGGTGCCGGATTGATCAAAGCGAGGCTATGCCCTCATTCGGGCTGTGCAAGTGGGACTAACTGACTTGGGTGGGGTGGGAAGCGTAAGCTCGCGTTGGGACGTGTTGTCGGGATGAAGACCGAGAGGTCAGTGGCGCATTTTGTCCGTATCAAAGCATGGTTCGGGAGTCCTACGATTGCATCATTGGTGACGCTCCATAGTGGGTGATCCCGTTCGGGAGAGTGTGCGTTGTCAGTGGCTCCCTCCTGCAACACGTCGCCGAGATAATCGTGGAGGCCGCTATGAGCGCACCCAAGAGAACGGCGAAGTCGAAGGAACAGGCCGGGGCATCTCGAGATAGTCTGCCGGCTGCGCTGTCCCAGGTAAACCTGAACGCGGCGGGAGTTGACGTAGGGGCCACCAGCCACTTTGTCGCGGTTCCGCCAGACCGCGCTGAGGCTCCGGTAAGAGAGTTTGAGGCCTTCACGTCGGACCTCTACCGCCTGGCGGATTGGCTGACCGAGTGCGAGGTGGAAACCGTAGTCATGGAATCCACCGGGGTGTACTGGATACCGCTGTTCGGGGTATTAGAAGAGCGTGGGTTTGGGGTAATGCTGGTGGACCCCAGACGGATCAAGAACGTGCCCGGGCGGAAGACCGACGTGCTGGACTGTCAGTGGCTGCAGCAATTGCACACCTACGGACTGCTCTCGGGAGCTTTTCGTCCGGAGGCAGCCATCCGCCGCCTGCGGAGCTACCTGCGGCAGCGGGCCATGCTGATCCAGTACGCGTCCCATCATGTCCAGCATATGCAGAAAGCGCTTACCCAGATGAACGTGAAGCTCCAGCACGTCATCAGCGACATCACTGGGAAGACCGGAATGGACATTATCGAGGCCATCGTGAAGGGAGAACGGAACCCCAGAAAGCTGGCCAAACTTCGCGACGGTCGGATCAGGGCTGACGAGGCCACCATTGCCAAGTCGTTGCATGGACACTGGCGGGACGAGCACATCTTTGAGTTAAGCCAGGCTCTGGAACTGTTCAATGTGTATCAGAACAAGATCGCCGAGTGCGACCGGGAGATCGAAGCCCAACTGAAGCGGTTTAAGGACCTTAGCGACGGCGAGCTTCCGGAAGGGAGGCCTGGCCGACGTCGCTACCAGAAAAACGCTCCCCGCATCGATATTCGCGGGCATCTTTACCGAATGACGGGAGTGGACTTGACCAAGATCGACGGCGTGGACTCCCACACCGCCTTGAAGGTAATCAGCGAGATTGGCACAGACATGACCAGATGGCCCAGCGCCAAGCATTTTGCTTCCTGGTTGGGTTTGAGCCCCGACAATCGCATCACAGGCGGGAAGGTGATCAGTTCTCGAACCAAGCCCAGTGCCAACCGCGCGGCGGCGGCTTTGCGTCTGGCAGCCAACGCCCTTCACCGCTCCGACAGCGCCCTGGGCGCGTTCCTACGCCGGAAGAAAGCCCAACTGGGGGCACCCAAGGCGATAACCGCCACAGCGCACAAGTTGGCCAGACTCATCTACTCAATGCTCCGACATGGCCAGGAATACGTGGATGCCGGCGCCGAGTACTATGAACACCAGTATCGCCAGAGAGTCCTACGCTCCGCTAAACGGCGGGCGGCGCGACTGGGCTATGAACTGGTGCCCATCCTCGACAGTCGAGACGACCGTATGGCCACTACTATCACGGCGTGACGCCTCCAGTTAGTCGGGAGTCCTACGCTCCGCTAAACGGCGGGCGGCGCGACTGGGCTATGAACTGGTGCCCATCCTCGACAGTCGAGACGACCGTATGGCCACTACTATCACGGCGTGACGCCTCCAGTTAGTCGGGAGACCGACAAGTCGCATTGTTGAGGCAGAGACTTATGGAAGGAAAAACTCAGGAGACGGCGGCCGCCATGGCCGGGATGTGCGTGCGTTCGGCGCGGAAGTGGCAGGATGGTCCGTTGCCGTCGGAGACGAAACAGGAGCGTTGGTGGCGGACCCGGCCCGATCCCTTCGACGGGGTGTGGGAAGAGGAGATTGAGCCGCTGCTGCGCGGCGATACCAAGGGCAAGCTGAAGGCAACGACAATTATCGAGTGGCTGGAGGAGCAGCATCCCGGCCGGTTCAACGCCTCCCATCTCAGGACGCTGCAACGACGATTACAGGACTGGCGGGCGCTGAATGGCCCGGACCAGGAGGTGTACTTCCCCCAGGAGCATCCGCCGGGACGGGAAGCACAGTTCGACTTCACCCATGGCAACTCCCTGGAGGTAACCGTCGCCGGACAGCCCTATCCCCACCTGCTGTTCCAGCTGATCCTCAGCCATTCGGGATGGCGCTACGCCGAGATCGCCACCGGCGAGACCTTCCTGGCGCTGAAGCAGGGACTGCAGAACGCACTGTGGACCCTGGGCGGCGTCCCCGAGGTGGTGCGCTCCGACAATACTTCGGCTGCCACCCACGAGGTGAAGCGCAGCCGCGGCCGGGCGCTTAACGCCAATTACACCGCGCTGCTGGACCATTACGGCCTTCGCTCCACCCGCATCAATCGCGGCCAGAGCCATGAAAACGGCGTCGCCGAGCACGCCCACTACCGCCTCAAGGATGCCATAGACCAGGCCCTGATCTTGAGAGGCAACCGCGATTTCCCCACTGCCGACGACTACGCCCACTTCGTCAGGGAGATGGTGGAGAAGCGCAATCGTCTGGTGAGGGGGAAGCTGGAGCAGGAAATGGCTTGCCTACGGCCCCTGCCGCCAGCCCCCATGCCGGAATACGCCAATTACCAGTCCAAGGTGCGCCGGTGGAGCACTGTCCAAGTGGCGGGACGCAGCTACAGCGTCCCGTCCCGGCTCATTGGCAAGGTGGTACAGGTCCGCCTCTATTCCGATCACCTGGAAGTGTACTACAAGGGTCACTTCGTCGAGCGCATGGCACGGGTGCGCGGCGATGGAGAAGTAAACGTCAATTACCGCCACGTGATCAATTCCCTGGTGCGCAAGCCGGGAGCCTTCGCTCGGTACCGGTTCAGAGATCAGCTCTTTCCCACCATGCACTTTCGGCTCACCTACGACGCGCTCAAGGAATGGCGCGGGGAACGGGCCGACGTGGAGTACGTCCGCATCCTGCACCTGGCGGCCACCACCATGGAGGCCAATGTGGACAACGCCCTGTCCCTGCTCCTGGAGGCGGGCCAGCCCTTTGACTACGCCGAGGTGCGCGATCTTGCCGAGCCCAAGCCGCCCGAGGCTCCGGCGCTGGTGCTGACCGGGAAACCGGACCTGAAGATCTACGATGGCCTGCTTATGGGCAGCATGGCCGGGTCGGGGGTGTGCGGATGATGGACACCGACACCGCCGTCATGCAGGAGCGCATCGGCGAGCTCTGCCACCAATTCAAGATGCCCACCATGGGCGCCCAGTCGGTGGTCCGTTTCACCGAGGCTGGCCACGGCGATGCTCTGTCCACCTTCCTCGAAGTGCTGGAGCAGGAAGCCGAGGATCGCCGCCACCGGCGCATCAACCGGCTGCGTCAGGCGTCCAAGCTCCCCGCGGGCAAGACCTGGGAAACTTTCGATCACCACCGGATGCCCCTGGCTCTGAGACAACAGATGGACCAACTGGCCCAGGGCAGCTTCGTCGAACACGGCGTCAACGTGCTGGCCTTCGGGCTCCCCGGCACCGGCAAGACCCACGCGCTCTGCGCCCTGGGCCATCGCCTGGTGGAAGCCGGCCACTCCGTCCTCTTCGCCCCAGCCTACCGCCTGGTACAGGATCTTCTGGCAGCCAAGCGGGACTTCGCCCTGCCCAGACAACTGCGCAAGCTGGACAACTTCGACTTCCTGCTTCTGGACGACCTGGGCTATCTCCCCCAGAGCCTGCCCCGTGCTTGACACGGGGGCAACGAGGAGTCCGAGGTCCTCTTCACCCTGATTGCAGAACGCTACGAACGCAGGTCGCTGGGCATCACGTCCAACCTGGTCTTCTCCGAGTGGGAGCGCATCTTCGCCAACCCCATGGCCACCGCCGCGGCGATTGACCGGGTAGTGCACCACGCCGTCATCCTCGAGTTTGACGTCCCCAGCTACCGGACTGATGCAGCACAGCAGCGGGGCCAGTCAGAGGAGGTGAACCGGCAAAACTAATCGACGGCAATTCGGCAAATCTGGTTGACGCGGGACACCTGGAGATGCCGGGCGGCCCGTCAATGATCACCCAGCCGTAGTCGAATGCTGAACTGCGCACTTCCTGGATAAGTCGGTTCGGCTCCGCGCCTTTCACCTCGAGATTCATCAGAGGAGGTTGCAGTTGGCTGTCAGCCCAGTCCTGGGCGCTGCCCTGGGGGTCGGCGTCCAACAGCAGGACCGAAGCTGTTTCCGCGAATGCCCAGGCTAAGTTTGTTGAAAGGGTCGTCTTGCCAGTGCCCCCTTTCTGATTGACGATGGCGATAATCGGCATGGCCTCGCTCCAAATGTACATCGGTACATACTGACAACTGTGCGTGTGTCCAAAAGTACAGCCGTGCTGCAATCATACCGGCAGGTATATTGCTGTGGAAAGAGTACGCAGGGCGTGATTCGACGAATATCCTCGCGAGTAGTTGAGAGGAGCCCAGCTGGGTGGCTTCCCACAAGGGTCGGCTTTAGAACCCCTAACAAAATGGGTTGCTAATCCATAATCGGGCGGCTAATCTTGCGGCAAGTCCATTCCGTTGTGGCACGTTGGAGCAATATCTACGGAAAGGGGAGGCCGTACCCGATGGCGAAACCTTTGGTAAGCGACGAACTGTGGGAGATCGTACAACCGCTACTGCCCAGCCCCAAACCCCGACGGTTCCGCAATCCGGGACGCAAGCCCCTGGACGACCGCAAGGCCCTGACCGGCATTCTGTTCGTATTGAAGAGCGGCATTCCCTGGGAGATGCTGCCCCAGGAAATGGGATGCGGTTCGGGGATGACCTGTTGGCGTCGGCTGCGGGATTGGCAGCAAGCGGGAGTGTGGGAACAGCTCCATGAGACGCTGTTGTCCCGATTGCACAGCGCGGACCAGTTGGACTGGTCGCGGGCTTGCGTGGACAGCGCGTCGGTGCGAGCCGTGGGCGGCGGGGAAAAAGACCGGCCCCAATCCTACGGATCGAGGTAAGCCGGGGAGCAAGCATCACGTGCTCACCGAAGCCAATGGAACTCCGCTGTCGGCCATCCTGACCGGCGCCAATCGTCACGACGTAACCCAGTTGCTGCCTCTGGTGGACGGGGTGCCGCCGGTGCGGGGTCCACGGGGCCGACCCCGTCGCCGGCCCCAGCGGCTGTACGCCGACCGGGCCTATGACTCGCGGCAGCATCGCCAGGAATTGCGGACGCGCCACATCGCGCCGGCGCTGGCTCGGCGGGGCGCAGCACATGGCAGCGGGCTGGGAGTGTACCGCTGGGTGGTAGAGCGGACCCTGGGGTGGTTGCACCAGTTCCGACGGCTACGGGTGCGCTACGAGCACCGTGCTGACATCCATGAAGCCTTCCTGTCCCTGGGCTGCTCAATCATCTGCTTCCGACGCTTGACCTCTTTCTGTTAGGGGTTCTAAACGAGGTCATCATCGATCCGGATGCCCCGCCAGATTTGACCGGTGTTGTTGAGGCCGGCTCCCGAAAGCAATTGATTTGGAAGTCATAAATGGTGCTGGGCATGCGCCGTCGAGATGGCTGGCGTGGGCGCTCTCCGTCCATGACTGATAATACAATTGGTTCGCGCAACCTCCATTACGGCAAGCCGTTTCCATGGCAGTTTCGTAGGGTACAATTGTACCCGCGCAACTGCTGGGGGTTTGACATGGCCGATATCCACTTCCACGTCTGGCACCACCAGCGCGACCCCGTCGGGGTCATCAGGTCCATGGAACGGCGCCCGGAACGCTATGAAAAGCGCCGCGCCGCCAACCGCGCCCTGGAGATGTTCCGTCACCAGCACTGCATCGCCCGTCAGGTCCTCCAGTGCGTTGACGGCGCCTTCTGCGAGCCCCCGCCCGACTGGGTGGTCCAGGGCTACACGCTGGGCGGAGCCGTGGAGGTCGGCACGGAGTACTTCATCGACCGGACCCCGTCCATCCGGCCCTCGCGCAAGATGGAACTGGGGATGGAGAACCTGGCGGACTACGTCCAGGAGAACCCCGACCTAGCGGTACGTCGTCCACGCGACGGCCAATGAGGAACAGCGGCCGGCGTTATCCTCGGTTGTCGGTTGTCCGCTGAAATCGGACAGCTGTGGTCATCGGGAGCCGGAGTGCACCCTGTTGCCGGCCAGCGCTGGAGCGATGAGGCGCCGGACACGACATCATGGACTGCGCAGTTCGGTCAGTGCCAGATGGGAAATTCACCCGCGTTGCGCTCCGGATATCCCGGAACGCTGTGGGGCAAGGACGTCCTGCACCGATTCCGGCAACACTTTCAAGAGCAGTCGCCACCGGGACGTCGCGATTTTCCCCACGTGGACGGTCCCGCAGCCTCGGGAATTGCAAGGATAACCGCTACAGGGTTGCATTGTGCCGCTCGCATCGCAAGGTTCCTTGCATCAGGGTCGGTGCATTGCAAGGATAACCGTCATAGGGTTGCATTGTGTTCGCACGTTGCGCGATTGGGCAGATATGGCTCACAGCAACGCCGGATGCGTCAGGAGAGTGGCTCACGGCAGGCCGGAGGTGGTGGTGAGCGGGGAATATCGGATACACCCTGATCAGCTTCGTTGCCGCCCGGCGTGGCCCCCGTGTAGAATGCCGGCGTCATGCATCCCCGCCGTCGCATCCCACGATGGCCTCTCATGGACAACTGCCGCGCCCTGCCCCAGCGCATGGCCGTGAGCAAGGCCTACACCTCCGCCATGTCCGGCTCCGACGCCGACGCCGACGCCCAGCGGCTGAAAACGAGGGTCGCAACATCGCCGACTTTGGCGACCCCCAGCTGGTGGCCGTGCAGGGCGCCGTCGTGGTGCGAGACCCAGAGACCGACCTGGTTTTGGGCGCCATCGGCGTCAGCGGCCTCTCCGCCCAGGAAGACGAGGATCTGGCCCGGCTGGAAGCGCAGGCGCTGGGGTTGTAGGCGCGTTCCATCCGCGCAACCGCCCGTCCGGGAGCCCGGGTCATGACCGCTATCGATTCCGCCGCCGGCGTTGCTGACGAGACGTCCCGGCCATTGAACGCCGGCAAACTGTTCCCGCAACCCACTGTGTACCTCTGGGTTTACCATGGCTACATGGTACCAGCGCCACGACTTACGCGCTGCACAGCCCGGCAACGACGACGCGGACTGACTATAAACCACCAAAAACCACCATCAACTACCAAACCTCCAACAGTTTCCAACCCTGCGACGATACGGCACGCTCAACGGCTTCGGCTTCGCGGAAGAGCGGAACTATGCCGGGATAGAGTTCCACATGAACCGGCGCCGGATTCGAATCGTACTGCCGATGCCGGACCCCGAGGAACTTCGCTACACCAAGCACAAGCCCCCGCGAGAGTGCTCCACGAAGCAGTGGGACGAAACCTACGAACAGGCCTGCCGCGAAAAATGGCGCTCGTTGCTGCTCATCGTGAGGGCCAAGTTGGAATCAGTCGCGGCAGACGTCACCACGTTCGACGACGAATTTCTGGCCTACATGGTCCTGCCGGACAACAGCACGGCCGGAGACTGGATGGGACCGCAGATCGAGCAGGCCTACCAAAACGGCGAGATGCCGACCCTGCTGCCCCTGCCGGTAAATCGAACGCCAACGCAGGACAAGAAGCCGATCCCGTTGCCGCCGGCGTCGTGAGTTCTGAAAACGATACGCAGCCAGCATGGCAGAGCGCCCGGATCCCAAACGGGAGATCGCGGGTTCAAGTCCCGCCACCTCACCGGAGGGAACGAACGGTTCATTCCGCCCAGCCTTTCATTGGGAACTTCGACGGAATCGAACCTGGAGAAAACGCGATGCACGTTGCGAACTACAACTGCGAGTCATAGAATCCCGTCACAGGACGGTCAAACAAAGCGGAGAACATGATCCCCCCATTCCAGCCCAACGGCTACCTACCCTCCGGGATTTACTACGCCACATGGCAGGAAATCCCAGAACGATTGGGAACCAACGAACGCCGGACACGACTACTCGCCGGCATGCTCGACGCACTGCGGAACCTGCGACAAGCGGGATGCAGAACGGCTACATCGACGGGGGCTTCGCCACCAGCAAACAACTGCCGAACGACTACGACGTGGCGTGGGACACGGCAGGCGTGACACCCTTCCTGCTGCACCCAGCGTTGCTGGTATTCGACCACCGCCGCACGGCACAGAAAATGACCTTCATGGGCGAACTGTTCCCCGCCGACTGGGAGGCAGACGAACGCGGCAAAACCCATCTGGAATTCTTCCAAGCCGACCAGGAAGACACACCCAAAGGCATCATCGCCATTGACCTGAGGTTGCTACCATGATCGAAAATGAAAAGCAGTACCTGGTCACGCAGGACCGCGAGCGGCAGTTCGCCCAGTTGGTCGAGCGAATGGAAAACGGCGATGATGACCGCACGCCGGGGGAGCATCCCATCATCCGGCAGGCAAAGCTTGACTCCACGCGCAGCATCCTGCAGGAACTGCGGGAAAAATCCAAGCATGGGAATCCCGAACCCGCACCACGGCCGACACACGACAACCAGCGTGATGGTCAACCTGACAATAGCTACCAGCGAAACTGCTGATCTTCAATGAGCGCCGGTCATGGATCAGTGAAAACAACCCAATGCCACTGGTGAACCGGCGCCAACCGCAAGGTCTTCAACGCAATAGCCGTTTGATTGTCTGAGGAACCGTACCCACGCGGTAGTAGCCCAAAGCCCACACAACCGGGCGAAGATCATGACCCCACAGCGAAGAAGCACCGAGGCCCGCAGCCGCGGCTTCGTCCGCATCCAGCAGATGACGTTCGGAGAACTGGTGGCAACCCTCGAAAAATGCTACCAGGACGCAGAGGTCAGGTTCACGTTCGGCCTGCACCCACTGCTGAAACCGAACCAGCCGCCGTTTCGCCATTACAAAGGATACCCCGACAACGTCTCCATCGAATACACTGCCCAGGGAGCGCCCCCGACCGTCGAGAACATGCTGGAAGCCATCCGTCCCTGGCTGAACAGAACCGTCCCGTCCGAATTCAGCGACCTCCTGATCGACAAAGACATGCCCATCTGGGTCGGCCACGACACCACCGACACCGCGTTGGTCGGCATCACCGAGGACGCTGAACTCAACATCGTCCTGCTGCAAACCTGGGCCATCACATGATCGTCCCCTGCCAGTCGGGAGACCAAATGCCGCCGACGCCAGCACAGACATGCCGGGGAGTTCCAAAGAGACCGCCTGCTGCGAAGGCATGGCGGCAACCGAAAGACAGGAGATGCGCATGATCGCGGGCAACCGGTACCAGACCGTCTGCGTCAGGGCCTCCCTGAGCAGCACGACACCACCCGAATGGGTCCCAGTCATCGGAAAACCACACGACGACGAGAAGTTCATCGGGTTCAAGCCGGTACACCTGCACATCGACTGGCGCTTTCTCGACCAAAGACAGCGGGACCTGATCCTGGACTTCGGCAAGAACGCCCCCCACGACCTGGTGATCGCCACCGTGTACCCCGGCGACGGCTCGGGCCCGACGGAACTGGAAGACGCCCTGAGCGCCAAGGACCTTCCGAAGACCGCCTTCCTGAAATGCGTCAGCAAGACCTACTACAGTCCCTTCCCGCCGTATCCAGAGCGGCCGCCCTACTGGCTGCCGGCGCTTTCCAAAGCCTACCAGGACGCCCGCCTGCTGCCCGGCCGGGTATGCCCCCACCGGGGCGCCGACCTCTCCCACGAGATGCCCGACGCACAGGGCATCGTCACCTGCCCCCTGCACGGCCTGCGCTGGCACGCCCAAGACGGCTCGGCAGCCCCGGCAGAATGAGCAAAGGGAAACCGTGTCACCAAGCCTTTGCCACCGTACAGAGCCGACATTACACTGGCAAGGACGCCAACAAGCCGGCAGCGCTCAAAGAACTCGGGCAAAGCGCCGGTCACCACCCCAGGCAGCACCAGACCCAATGAACGCCAAGGCCACAGAAACCGGACAGCCGACCCAAGCAACCTGCTGGTGCGGCGCCATCGTCCACGCCACCACCAGAGCATGCCCCTGCGGTGGCGGTTTCACCGTCACGGAGCACGAGAACTGCGGAATGGTGATCAGCGGAGCCCACGCCCAGAGCTGCACCTACATCGCCGACAACATCGACACCTGTGCGACCTGCGGACGCGACACCGAACACTGCGGCGGCAACAGCATCTTCAGCAACCAGCAGGAGCCATCACGGTGCCGCACGCCGGCCCGGGCATGAACAAACATCCGGAAGCAAACAACAGGAGATGAACGACCGATGACCCCCACGCAAGGACGCACCGGTTGGGAAGACGGACTCGAACGCGACCACTCCGAGGTCTACACCTACACCGCCGGCGACCGCGACATGCTCGTCATCCGCGTCAACGAGGTCCTCTTCGATGAACCCGACGAAGACTACTCCCCTGGCGACCCGGAGCACTGGAAGATAGACAAGCAGTACTCCACCTGGCGCGGCGAGTGCCGCCTGCACGGCGACCCCCGAGAAGAGGAAATCCAGGAACTGCTCCAGCTGGGACAATCGGTGAGGACTGACCCCGACGACCGGCGAAGAGAGGCCAACGTCGCGTTTGTCTACGCCGAGGTTGCCATCGCGTCCCCGGATGACGTGATCCTGGAACTCCTGTGCAAGATCCCCCAACTCACCTGGCAAGGCGCCGTGTGGCAGGGCTGGACCCGAAGCTACCAACGAACGGCGGGCAAAGTGGAAGCCCCCGTGTGGATCTAGCGCCCCCACACCAGGCGACGACAAGCCGGAAACCACCAAACGCCCCGGAGAACGAGATGGCCACAAACGCGACAAACTACGTCTGGTCGACCAGCATCGGACCGTCCTATCGCTGCACCGACCAGGACGGGAACGAAATCATGCAGGTCCACCTGGACCGGAGGACGCCCCGCTGGCGGGTATCCTATCCCGCCGGGAACAGCGGCATCGACGGAGCCCGAAGCGAGGCCGAGCGCCACACGGCCTCCCTGGGCGACGACCGCCCCCTCACCTTCATGAGGGGCTGACATACGGAACAGGCGGCCCGCACGGGCAGCTTCCCCACACGCGGAGGGGTTCACCCAGCGGCAACACCGACGCTGGACCGACAACCGGGGTTCCCGGCACGCGGAGGTCTACGCCGAGGTCAAGATGGACTTGGCCCAGCGGGTGCTGAATGTTAATTTTCACCAACTTTGATCATCCAGAGTCCAGATTAGTGGCTGGCACCGCTGGCGGTTGGTTCGATTACCGCCAGCGGCACCTATTTTGTTACCGCGAGAGACGGTAGCCGTTGGGCCGGCGCATCCTGGTGCCGGGAACGAAATTGGGGATCTTGGAGAGTTGGCCGGCCTTCTCCAGTTCGCCTGTCGCCCAGCTGATGCAGGATTGTGTGGGCATGAGCTCCGGCTTCCGGTTCGCGATGGCGATGGCCAGGTTGGCGTTGGAGATCTGGTCCACCAGGCCATCGACCGCCATGTCACTCAGGACGCTGAGGATCTCCGACCGGATCTCCTCCTGGTGGGCCAACGCCCTGGCCTTAGTATCGTCGTCCGCGAGGCCCCGGGCCACCTGGACGCAAAGTGGACAGGCCCGCTCGGCGTCGAAATGCGTGTAGGCGCGGTTCTTCTGGGTCATGTGGTAAACTCCTTTCGGTCTGCAACGGACCTGCGTTCGCGCCGACGTCGGTATCTTTATCCTCCGCGGTGGCGCTTTCTTTGATCACCTGCCGATGCGGAACTTCCTGGTTACGCAGTCGGCGCATATTGCCCTGGTGGCCGGACGGCCGTTCTTCATGGTCACCTGTTCGGCGCTGGCATTGCCGGTCTTGGCCTTGCAACGGACGCAATAGATCAAGTCCCTGTCGTCGGTGGTGGTCATGCACCGTTCCTCCTGGCCTGCGCGGCGGTCTTCATGCGCCCCAGGTGCATTCGGGTTCTCGGCTTGCCCCGGTGGTTGACGCAGGGTCGTTCCGTTACCGCTCCGCAGGAGCCGCACGGGACGTTGGCCAAGGCCAGATTGACCCGGGGCACGTGCGGGCGCGTTGAACGTTTGGCGCCCAGCGTCGTGCAACTTTCGCCCGGCTGGGCAGAGCAGGTGGCGCAGTGGACATCTTTGGGTTTGATCGTGTCGGAGATCACTTGGTCCGCAGTCATCGTTCGGCCTCCGTTTGGGCGTCAAGTTCGGTGACCATCCGCCGGCCCTCCCAACGGGTCCGGCCGGCCGTGGTGGCAGTCAGGACCGCTCTCGTCGGGCAAAAGCGGCCGATTGCACGACCGGCAGGCTCGTTTCTGGCCGGAATCGGCGTCTCGTTTTTGGGCCGGCATGGCTGTTTCGTGCAGTTCCTGCAGCGAATTTCCCGGCTCCGGTTCCAGTGATGGGAAGGTTTCAACCCTGGAATCGGGCATCTGCAGGATCCAGGTCTGGTAGCGATTGTGGTGCCGGGGGCCGGATGCCACCCGCACGGTTGCGCCTTCCAGCTCATAGGTCTGGTCCAGCCAGGAGTTGATCAGATTGGCGCGGCGAATCCGGTCGGTATTGCCCCTCACCTTGAGCAGGCCCTCGGAGTCCTCGTCGCTGGGGTCACCCAGGGCCATGGGCGCCAGGTCCTTGATGGTCACCGGGTTGGTCTGGCGGGGTTTCCCACCACCACGGGACAAAGGAGTGCAGGGCTGCCTCCGCTTCGGTCACCGCCCGTTCCTCTAACTCCGCGGCGTTGGCGGCAAAGTCACTGAAACCCGCGGCCTGGAGGACGGTCGCCGTCCGCCATTGTCACGCCGGATAGCGGCTCAGGCCTTGGGGAGCGCCGAGGCGGGAAGACGGTTTTTATCCAGCCAGTGACGCACTATTCAACGCCGCGCCGCGGAGCCGAGGGAGGTTGTCCGCCGGGTAATCCTTCACATGGGGATGCCTGAAATCCGAGCGTTGGTCGGGGCGCTCCACGCCGGCGTTGAACCGTACCGGCAGCGTCCGGTTCACCAACTCGGCGGTCATGTTCACGTTGTTGGCAGTGCCCATGATCACGAAGTTGCGGGGGTTGAAGGAACGGTATCGGCTGGCGCCCAGGTCCCGGGCCTTGAAATCACCATGGCCCGCGGTGAGCGGCTCGGCAAGCATCGTGTTGTTCATGGTGCCGGAGGGTTGTCTAGGAGCACCGCGCTGGTACCGTCGCGGCACGTGGCCGCCACCCGCTTCTCGAACTCCACCATCTCGCCGTGGCAGTAGGTGACCCGTCCGGGAGCCTTGCCGGCGGTGAGCAGGCTCACCAAGCCAACCGGGAGGGTCGCGCCGGCGCCGAACTTGGGCTTGTCGAACCTGAACATCGGGCCATGGAGTAGGACCGGCGGCAGATCGCGTGACGATGGCCGCGTAGAGGTTGGTCCGGTCGGCCGCCGGATTGGCGAAGGGGAAGTCGCAGAACAGGTCGTCCAGGTCCGCGATGGCCTGATCGATACTGGTGCGAACGGATGCTTGTTCTGGAGATAGACCCTCTCCTCGGGATGGCAGCCCTCGGCCGTGACCAGCCGGTCTCCCGATGCGTTCAGGAAGGGGTGGCTCATCACCGCGTCCAGATGAGGCAGGTCCTCGGGCGGATTGATGAACAGAGCGTCGGTGACGGTGCGCTGCGGGTGGCGACGCTTGGGGTTGTGGAGCACGTACTGCACCTCGGGAGGTTCGTCCCGACGCGGCTTCACATCACGGGACACCCGGCCGTGCTCGTGACCTTCGATCAGGCCCAGAGCCACCGCCTGCCACTCCTCCAAAGCCGCGTCGGGCGCCGGTTCCGTTGGACGGCAGACGAAGATGCTTTCTGAATGGACTTCACCAGTCAGCGGCACAGTGAAGCCGTCTGAATGACGCCTACCTGCTTTGCTGTCATCCAGATGACTGCCTCAACTCAGTTGCATTGGCCTGACTGAGCGAGGATCGAACTTAGAATTCCCCTGCGTGTGGGTCAGTTCGCAAAAGCCTGTTCAAATATAGGTGCGACGGATTCCGCAATCAAGAAATCACATACACGGCCGCGTCCAACACCAAGATGACCGTGACTAGGAAACGCCAACTTATCCTGGAGTCCCGCTGGGCAATCCTCGCAAGCGCTTTGGGAGTAGGCCACCGACGGCATAGTGCCAGCAAAACCACAACCACGATCATTGACAGTCAGCGAAGGCACGAAGTAATTGAATGTCGGATCAACGTAACCAGAGAAAGGGTGCATACGCGGTGTCAGTTCGCGCGCCATGATCCGAAAAATCGAGGAGAACATCACAGACATCAGAAAGCCAATCAACAGACCCAACCACGAGCGTAGGTTTCCCGTACGCTTGTTGCTCCGATGGCCAGCAATCATCCCGGCCATGACCTGAATCTCTGCGAACCCAGAAGGAGAACAGCGCGAGGCGGCATCCGGGAATGTGCCAAATACAAAACCACGGAACGTACTTGACCATCCACCGCCACTCGCTGGGTTCGCCCACATCCACTCTCCCGCGCGGCGGGGTTGAGCTGCCCCAGCATAATGGGGCGTCCTGATCGGAGGCCAGCACCCACACCAAGAGCGCTCCTGACGTACTCAGGCGCTCTCGTTTCGTCCGAAACAGCGATAGCCCACATTCAGGACACTCAAAGGCCCCAACTCCAAATCAGGCCGTTTAGGCAGTTCAGAGGTCTGTGTTGTAGAGCCTAGCTTCCAGTTCCCGTATGCGGGCCTCGGCGGCTGCTCTGGCCTCGCGTTCGGCTCGGAGTTGTGCTTCGGCGGCGACACGGGCTTCGTGCTCGCTATCGGCGCGGGCGCGCTCGGTGTTGAAGGTGGCGATGTGCTGCTCCGTTCTGGGGTCGTACCAGCCCAGTTGTCCCTGTTCCGACCGGATGATCAGGTTCAACACGGCGCTGTAGCCCTGCAGGACGCCGTCGTCCAGTTCGTCAATCGGGATTGGCTGGTACACGCCGTCCACCAGCCGGTCTCCAGCCAGTCTGGTTCCGTGATGCTCTCCAGTCGGGTCAAACCGCCAGTACTCCAGGATACCCAGCGCGGCGTAGTCGTCGCGCTTGGGGCCGGTGTCCTCGCTGCCCGTGCTTCGGGACGCCACCTCCAGCACGAAGTCCGGCGGCTTGCCCTGGGCCTGCACAATGTAGCCGTTGTTGTCCCGGTACAGCTGTGGGTCGACGTCGAAGGCGATCAGGAGGTCGGGGACGCGGCGGGTGCGTCCGCTGGGCAGGCGCTGCTCGGGCATCATGGTGATGAAGCGTTCGGCGGTGACCAGGGTGGTTTCGGGGTTGCCGAGGTGCTGGAGCAGGTGGTGGGTGTTGCCCGGTTGGTGGAGGTGGTCGACGGTGCTCATCTTCTCGTCGTCCTGGCGTTCGGGAGGGTCGGGCAGGCGGAAGCGGCCGGGCGCCGTCGTGGTAGTGGGTTTGGCGGTGGTCATGCTGAACCTCTGCGGGCTTAGCGTGGCTGGGTGGTCATTACCGACCGGAGTCTGGATCGGATTATACTCGTGCGGTCCTCAGTCCGGGTAGGGCTTGGGTCGGATCAGGTTACTGCTGCCAACCGGGGTGGTTTTCTTGATTGCCGGTGTTTCTCGGCGCAGTCGGGGCAGCGGGTCTGGCCTTCAACGGCGACGTTGGTGCAGTCGCGGCAGAGGCCGAATTCCTTGCGGCGTTGGCGTTCCTCGGCGGCTCGTACCCGCCTGAGTTCTCGCTTCTGCTCGTCTGTGAGCTTGTGCTTCGGAGCGCGAGTGGCGCTCTTGCGCTTGGTGGCACCGGCTCCCGTCTTGACGGTCTGCTTGCTGGTTTTGCGAATGTGGGATTTGGTGTTGCCAGCGTTGGCCAGCATGGGGAGGACGAAAACGTGGTGAAGGGTACTGCCTATTGACCGCGTGTGCGGGGCGTTGGGCTACTACCGCTTAGGTACGGTTCCTCAGACTATCAAACGGCTATTGCGTTGAAGACCTCGCGGTTGGCGCCGGTTCACCAGTGGCATTGGGTTGTTTTCACTGATCCATGACCGGCGCTCATTGAAGATCAGCAGTTTCGCTGGTAGCTATTGTCAGGTTGACCATCACGCTGGTTGTCGTGTGTCGGCCGTGGTGCGGGTTCGGGATTCCCATGCTTGGATTTTTCCCGCAGTTCCTGCAGGATGCTGCGCGTGGAATCAAGCTTTGCCTGCCGGATGATGGGATGCTCCCCCGGCGTGCGGTCATCATCGCCGTTTTCCATTCGCTCGACCAACTGGGCGAACTGCCGCTCGCGGTCCTGCGTGACCAGGTACTGCTTTTCATTTTCGATCATGGTAGCAACCTCAGGTCAATGGCGATGATGCCTTTGGGTGTGTCTTCCTGGTCGGCCTGGAAGAATTCCAGATAGGTTTTGCCGCGTTCGTCGGCCTCCCAGTCGGCGAGGAACAGTTCGCCCATGAAGGTAATTTTCTGTTCCGTGCGGCGGTGGTCGAACACCAGCAACGCTGGGTGAAGCAGGAAGGGTGTCACGCCTGCCGTGTCCCACGCCACGTCGTAGTCGTTCGGCAGTTGTTTGCTGGTGGCGAAGCTCCCGTCGACGTACGCCGTTCTGGATCCCGCTTGTCGCAGGTTCCGCAGTGCGTCGAGCATGCCGGTGAGTAGTCGTGTCCGGCGTTCGTTGGTTCCCAATCGTTGTGTGATTTCCTGCCGCTTCCGTGTTGTCGTTCAGGTACACCACCGTTGCTGGCGCCGCCACGGCCTTGGGCTGGTTGCTGGGCCAGCGACGGTTACGGGGTTCTGTCGGTGCTCCCGGGCAGCATGGACTCCAACGCGTCGGCCAGGACTTCGATCTGGTTCAGGTGCCGGCGGACGGTCCGTGAGCTCAACGCATCCTCGTAGAAGTTGACGTGGAGACTGTTGGCAATGGCGAACCGATCGGTCAGGTCATCATCGTTGGTTTCTGCGGCCAGGGTCTCGACCGCTTGGGTCAGCAGTCCGTGGTGACGATGCGGCCAGCCCCGGGCTTCCGCTACGGCCTTGACCATCTGGGCGGCGGCGCCCCAGCCCTTTTCGGAGGCTTGGCGTATGTCCCCTTGGTCCAACTCGGCTCGTGCTTGGGCCAGCAGTTGCCGGCTGGCGGTGTTGTACTTCTGCGTGGACATGCTTTTCTCGTCGGCAAGGATAACACGCCGGGTGCCAGGAGCGTTCGTCCTCGGCGCGTGAGGTTTGACTGACATAGGACTTACGCAGTTGAAATTGGTTGTTGTGGTGAAATGCGGGTTAGGAAGTGGGTAGTGTAGTCTGTGAGGGAGGTTTGGGGAGGTATGAGGACGTGAACGCGGCGCGGTGTGACGAGTTGGACTACATCCAGTTTTTGGTGGCGGCCCAGGGTGTTTTCACCTGTACCGAGGCGGCCCGATGTCAACCGGCGGCGCCGGAAGCCCCAGCCCATGATGCCTTCACCCGTCTGCTCAGACGACAGCCTCCCGACACGGAGGCGCTGTGGCGGGAAGTGGGTGCCTTGGTGGAGCGGGAGGCTGGGGTGCTGGTGCTGGACGACACCACGTTGGACAAGCCTTACGCCAAGAAGATGGACCTGGTGTCCCGACATTGGAGCGGCAAGCATGGCCGGGTGGTTTGGGGTATCAACCTGATGACGCTGCTCTGGACTGACGGCCATACGCTGTTGCCCTGCGATTTCCGTATTTACGACAAGCCGCTGAGCGGATTGACCAAGAACGACCACTTCCGGCAGATGCTGGTGGTGGCCCAGGAGCGGGGGTTTCAACCCCGCTACGTGCTGTTTGACAGTTGGTACGCCAGCCTGCAAAACCTGAAAGCGGTGCGCGCCCAAGGCTGGCCGTGGCTGACCCAGTTCCGTAGCAACCGGCTGGTCAACCCCGACGGCCGTGGCAACGTGAAGGTGGGAACGCTGGTGATCCCGCCCCGGGCCTGACCGTGCATTTGAGGGGCTACGGGTGGGTCAAAGTGTTTCGGACCGTCTCCACGGACGGGGACGTGGAACATTGGGCCACCAGCGACTTGACCCTGACACCAGAGGATCGGGAAGGGTTGGCCCGCCAGGCATGGGGCGTTGAGGTTTACCATCGTGGCATCAAGCAGTGCTGCGGAGTGGAGAAATCGCCCGCGCGCAAGGCACAAGCCCAACGCAATCACATCGGATTGTCCCTACAGGCCTATTTGCGGTCGGAAGTCCATCGGTTACGAACCGGCATCAGTTGGTACGAGGCCAAAACCAGCATCATCCGCGATGCCCTCCGCTCATACCTCGCTTCTCCCTGGTACCAACTCCCACCAACTGCGTAACTCCTATGACATTTGGGACGTGCCCGGACGCGCTCAGACGGCCTCATTTGTCTTATTGTCTGCCGGGTGGAGAAATTACCGTCTCACCCGCCGGCAGCCTAAACCGTGGCGTCTCAGCGCGTTGTGGACGCTCCTATGTCGGAGTCCGGGCTGGCAAATGGCCTTACGTTGTGTATGTTCCCCGCCCTGTGGTCGCCGTGTTCGTCCGTTGGTATTGGTGCGATGGTGGGGCGTATGGTTGGAGAGTCATTCGGACCGGCTCAGTTCCTGGTCGTGTAGGAACCGGATGTAATCTGCGATGGGTCGGACCGCCCCGGGGATCAGGTCGGGTTGGGCCAGTCAGTATGCCCCCGTCACCGTGTCGTAAGGTCTGACCAAGGTCTGTCTACCCTTCCCGTTGTTGGTACTGGGTGGAGTGCGTCGCGTTCGCTTTTGTCGGAGAAACCAACTGGTTAGCGTGCCGTACAGGGCGTTGACCATCGGTGTTGACACGAACGCCGGGGTCTGCCCTAAGCGCATCTGGCGGGTGATGTGCAGTATCCGTCCCGGTGTCCAGATGCGGTGCGGTTTCACCGCTGTGGTTGCCAGATCGGGCCCTGTCTGTCTGTCATTTATGGTCGCACAGACGGGTTGTTGACACCGGCGGGGGGTTTGTGGTTGGCTATTAACGCGAGGAGCGGCGGACGAAGTTCCGGGAAGTTCTTGGACCGCCGCATCCTGGTCGGAAAGGGGAGCCCACTCGTGGGCCTCTTTCCTATGGGCGGAGCTCCTTGGCGTTGCCTTGACGGCTTTCGCATGGGGCTCCACCCAGATTATACCAAAAGGCTTTACCGACTGGCAAACAACGACACTACCGAAGATTGGGAGGGAACATGAAGTCAGAGCTGAAATCCAGGATCGAGGCGTTGCGCAGTTTGAAGGCAGCGCATCAGGTCGCGCAAGACAACATCGATGAACAAATCAACGTCCTCGAGTCGGCGGAAGCAGTTTTGGAACGTCCTCTTCCTCCTGACCCGGGAGTTCCTGTTGGCATTGGTCCCGTCGGTAGCGCTGTTCCGGCTGCAAAGTCTTCTGGTGGTGTTCGGAAGGCGGGGAAGGGGCGGGCGGCCAAGCCGCACGCAGCGGTTACTGCCTTAACTGCCGAACAGTTGAAGCCGTACCGCGGGTCCAAGGACTTCGTCGCTCTGGGTCTGCGGTACGCGGAGCTGCACGGTGGCGTGGTGAAGATGGCGGAGTTGGTGCCGCTGGCGGTGAAGTTGGGGGTCACGAAGGCTGATTACAAAAATGCTTGGGGCAATATTCACCGCCGATTCACCACGCACCCCAGATTCAAGAAAAGCGATAAAGGACAGTTCACTGTCACTGACTTGGTTCCGGTGGACAAGGTCGTCGAGGATGAGTAGTCGGACTTGTTGGCCGGGCGAAGGTGCAGCTCGCCCGACCAGGTTGACCCCAGGCTGCGTACGTTTACAACCGGAGGTGCCTCTTGAAAGCTGACAGGTTCCCCGACGTTCTGGTGCTCGGCGGTGTCCGGGTATCACGTGTCCTAAGAGCCTTATACCCGCTTTTGGCGTGGGTGTGGGCATGCCACGCCGGCTTGTGCTTGTGCGACGCGCTCAGACGCTCACATTTCCATTCACGACGCCCGGGGTGGTCTCACAGTCGGGTGAAGGTGTTTGAGGCCAACAGGGGGCATCTCCGTGCGCCTCAGGACCGTCTGTGTCGCTGCGGGTGGTGGTCGAAGATGGCTTTTGATGTTTGCCCCATTTGGGCTATAGGCGGTGCCGGGTGTTCTGCTGGCTGGGTACGAAAACGCGCCCTGCGGGACACTTTTTGGTTGCCATCAACGTGCGAAAACAGTATCATTCAGAACAGAAAATCTAGACCGTTTTGCAACATTTGGGGCCAGTCACTTGGCACGGCGCCTGGCCCCTTGCTCGCCCCCGAGTCCCAGGGGTTTTGCATGTGCAGTATAGCCCACCGACCCGTCACGAATGAACCCTCCGGGACGTTCCCGGCTTTGGGTCTGCCCGTCGGTGTTGTTGCCGTTGCTGTGCGTGCGGAGTGTGTCCTGGTTGGTTCGGTGTCGGCGCGAGGGCCTCCACGTCTCGCCGTGCGCTCGCGAATGACGTCGCCCTGTCCAACCATAGGAGGACACGATGAGCAGAGAAGAATGGCCGGGCGGTTCCCCGGCCAGTGAGAAAGCGGAACTGCGGGAGGATGAGGACCGCCCCGCAGTTCCTGACCACGCCCAGACGCAATCTGATGTGGTCGTGAGCCATGATAACGGCCGCGACGCTGAGCAATCAACAGTGCTCGCTGTCGCTGCGGCCAAATTGTACGGCTCCGTCTTGAACGGCAATCTGTCGGCTGATTCGGATTCGGCAGTGTTGTGGCACTCGATCGATACCAGCGCTGGCGGAGCGCTCGTGAGCACTACGGTGATCGGTGGTTCTGACGGCGGCACTCGTCGACGGTGGATAGACAAAATGCTTTTTCGGTCGGTGTGGGGCGCCTGGCCCGAGGACGAGCCGTTTGATGCGGCTCCGCCTGAGGCTGATGAGTGTGCCGGGGTGCGCGTGCCAGCGCCGAAGCCCGTCGCCCCACTCGATACCGGTGCGGTGGCTGTGCCGGCTGGGATTGGCCGGGACCGACGCTGATTGCGGTGCGCGGGCACCCGATTTTCCAAAGGGTGTTCGCGCCCCCTCAAACCTGTTCAGAAATCTACTCCGACAAATTTGGAGGAATCATGGAAAATGGGAAGAAGACAGCTGCCATCTACGTCCGTGTGAGCACCGGTCAACAGGAAGATGGAACATCCTTGGACACCCAGATTGAACGATGCTGGGCCGAGGCTGAAAGGCAAGGTTACCGGGTGAATCCCGACTACGTGTGGCGTGAGGTCTGGCCCGGCGATGAAGTGGATCGTCCGGTACTCAACGAGGCTCGCCTGGTTTTGGCGTCCGGCGTGGTTGATGTCCTGTTCGCGTATCAACCGGACCGCCTGGCCAGGGATCCCATTGATCTCCTCACCTTGGTGCGGGAGTTCAAGGAATCTGGCGTTGAATCGCAGTTCGTTTTGGGCGTGTCTGACGACACCCCGGAAGGCCAGCTCCTCATGTACATAAGCGGCTACGTGGGGTCCCGGGAGCGTGCGCTGATTGCGGAGCGGACGTTGCGTGGGAAGGAAAGGGTGGCTCGCGATGGTCAGCGTTTGCCCAACGGGACTGGGTCGGGTCTCTACGGTTACGACTACGACCGTGAGAGGAAGGTCAGAACCATCAACGAGGCCGAGGCTGCGGTGGTGCGCCAGATCTTCCAATGGGGGCTGGAAGGCGTCAGTTACTACCAGGTCGCGGTTCGTTTGAACGAAGCGGGCATCCCCACCAAGCGGGGCAAGCGTTGGCATCCGTTGGGCGTGAAGAGGCTCCAGAAGAATCGCGCCTTTACGGGTGTCCAGTTCTATGGCGAGATGCGTTGGCGAAAGGTGAAGGGCAACAAACAGGTTGCCAGCAAGCGTCCTGTGTCGGAGCGTATCCGGATCGAGGGTTTCACGCCGCGGATTATCTCTGACGCGTTGTTCAACGGGGTGCAGGAGAGGTTGCGTGTCCGTCAGGCCCAGGCGAAGAGGCCGGGGACTCGGTACCAGCTGACCGGCTTCGTACGTTGCGGGAAATGTGGGGCGCCCGTGTGTGGGGCCTCACTCCAGCGCAAGCACCGGTATTACCGTTGCCGGGCTACGGCTCCGACGACGATCGTGCCGGCGATGTGCGATGCGTTGTACATCCGCGCGGATTCGCTGGAGTCGTTGGTGTGGGATAAGGTGGCTTCGACCATCAAGGACCCGTCGGTGTTGATCGCGGAACTGCAACACCATTTTGCGACTGGCGAAGGCGACCTGGGCGGGAAGATGGCCGACCTGCGTCGCGAGATTGCCGATCTGAAGGGTCAGCAGCGGCGTCTGATCGAAATGCGTCAGAAGGAAGGGTTTGACCTGGAGATTGTTGAAACCCAGCTGGGACCGGTGAAGGCCCTTTGCGACGAAAAGGAGGCGTCTCTGAGGCTTCTGGAGGAACAGCAGCGTCAAAGGGATGACGCTGCTGAGGCAGGGGAGCGCATCGCCGCTTTCTGCAAGCGTTTGGCGGAGGGTATCGATGACCTCGACTTGTACGGGAAGCGCGCCATGTTAGCTGCGTTTGGGGTCCGGGTCGAGGCCACGCGAGAGGAGGTGTCCATCACGATCGTGGTGGACCCAAATGTAACTACCATTGCACGTACATTGGCATCATGACGTGGATATACGAGTCGTCGTCCACGAATTTCACGACTCCCGGGCTGGACGGGTCCTTCATCTCGAAGGCGATCTTGCCCTTGCCCATGGCGCCGCAGATCTCCTGGAGGTACTGGCAGTTGAAGGCGATCTTGCCGCTCTCGCCCTCGATGTTCTCCAGGTCTATCTCCCGGGCGTTGTCGCCGGCGTCGTCGGAGCGGGCGGACAGGCGCATGCGACCTTTGGTGGAATCCTCCTCCTTGGGGTCGATTTCCATGCGGATGATGCGGCTGCCGTCCTTGGCGAAGACGTTGGCAGTCTGGACGGCGCTCTTGAAGTCCTCGATGTCCAGCGTGACCCTGGTGTTCCAGGAGTCCGGGATGAGGTTCTCGTAAGCGGGGAAGGTGGCGTTGATGAGCTGGCTGACGACTTCGCCGTCTTCCATGCGGAACTTGACGCGGCTGAGGTCGTCGGACAGGGTCATCTCGATGGGCTGGCTCTGGTCCCCGACCATGCGCTGGACGTCCTGCATGGTGCGGAGCGGCACGACGAACTTGGTGCTGTCGAAGGTGTGCTGGAGGGGCTTGTTGTAGACCGACAGGCGGTACCCGTCGGCGGCAGCCACCGTGACGCCGTCGTCTGCAAAGTGCATCATGAGGCCGTGCAGTGCCGGCCGGTTGCCCTTGACGTCGGTGGTGAAGTGGGTCATGCCCACGGCGTTGCGGAACATGGCAGGATCTAGGCGGACCGTGGTGCCGTCCTGGATCTCCTGCCGGGCCGGGAAGTCCTGGGCGGGGGACGCCTTGATGTTGGTGACCGAGCGGGCGCAGGTGATGCGGGCAACGCTGGGCACGGCCTTCTCGGGGACCTCTTCGCCGGCGGCCTCCTCTGCGGTCATGAGCTCCAGGTCGACGCGGTCCGAGGGCAGGGAGTTGATGAGGTCGTTGAGGCGACGGTAGGGGATGGCGACTTCGCCCTCCTGTTCCACCATGGCGCCTATCCAGGTGGTGATGTCCGTCTCGAGGTTGGTGCCGGTCAGCTGGAGCATCCCGTTGACGGTGCGTAGGAGTACGCATTCGGTGATTGGCAGGGTGGACTTGCCGGCCACTCCGCGTCCGGCGGTGGCGAGTCCGCGGGTCAGGTTCTCCTGCAGGCATGAGACTTTGAGCATCTTTTGAACCTCTCTGGGTTGGGTTTGGCTTGGCCGGTTGGCCACTGGTCTTGCGGTCGAGAACGGCCGGGTGGGCTGTGGGAACCTTCTGGCTGTTCTCCGGCGACGGTGCGTTTGGCTGGTTGTGAAGGATGGCGGCTCCGTTCCCATGATGCCCGTCAGGGCGTCGTCATGGTCGGTCGTCAGTTGGAGGACGATGGCTGTCACGTCGAGTTGGGAGGACCGTCGGTCGGCATCCATCCGGATTTTGTCGTTTTTGGTTTTCTGCCGGGTCCATCCCTCATGCGGCTGGAGCTCAATGGGCACCTCTCAAATTGTAGGGGCCGTCGCTTTTTCGGCGACGGCCCCGGTGTTCAGGCTGGTTGTTCGGTTGGGGGTTCTCAGTGGTATTCGTCCCACGTGAGGTCCGGTATTTCGTCGAGGAACTGGGAGGGGTAATACTCGCGGCCGTAGCGGGTGAGGGCCCAGCTCAGGGTGAGCCAGGTCTTGGCTCTAGTGATGCCCACGTAGCAAAGCCGGCGCTCTTCCTCGGTGTCCTCGGACCTGAGCAGAGGCAATATGGCGTGGTTCATGCCGGTGAGGGCCACCGCCTCGAATTCCAGCCCCTTGGCTTGGTGGAGGCTGGTCAGAGTGAGGGGGCCTTGGTCCTCGTCGCCGGGTTGCGACAGGGTGATGATGTCCTGGAGCATGGCGGCCAGGTCTCCGGCGGCTGCCGGCTGGTCGGTTGATCTGGCTCGGCACACCTCGCGGAGCTCCTGCAGGTTGTCCCAGCGCTCCTGCCCGCGTTCGTGGTTCTTGGCCAGCTGTTCGAGGCCGGTGCGCTGGATCATCGAGTCGAACAGGTCGACGAGGTTCCGGTTTCGGCTGTCGGCGTTGAGGGCGTCCATGATCTGTCCGAAGTTCTCGATAGCCTGCCCGGCGCGCTTGCTGAATTTGGGCGCGGCCCCGAGGTGGTCGCCTCTGGAGGCGGCGACGGCCTGCATGGAGGTGGCGCCGTTCTGCTCCGCCCACGAGGCGATGTTGGCCACGGTCTTGGCGCCGATGCCTCTGGCGGGCTTGTTGACGATGCGCTGGAAGGCGACGGCGTCGCCGGTGTTGGAGGTCAATCTGAGGTAGGCCAGGGCGTCGCGTATCTCCTCCCGGTCGTAGAAGCGCGGGCCGCCGACGACGCGGTAGGGTATGCCCCTGAGGACGCACTGTTCCTCTATGGTGCGGGACTGGCGGTGGGTGCGGTACATGACGGCGCACTCCTGCCAGGGTATCCCCTCGTCCGTCGTGAGCGACTGGAGCCAGTCCATGACCTGCTCGGCCTCGTCGAGTTCGTCCTCGGCGGTGATGACCTGAACGGGCGGGCCGGGAGGCCGTTCGCTGGAGAGTGGGTTGTCGATGCGGCTGGTGTTGTGGCGGATCATCTCGCCGGCAGCTCGCACGATGGTTTCGGTGGAGCGGTAATTGCGGCCCAGGTTGATCTGGACGGCGTCGGGGTAGTCCTCCCGAAAGTTGAGGATGTTGCGTATGTCGGCGTGCCGCCAACCGTAGATGGACTGGTCGGGGTCTCCGACCACGCAGAGGTTGGCTCTTTGGCCGGCCAGGAGGGTGGCGAGGCGGTATTGCGCCGGGCTGGTGTCTTGGAACTCGTCGACGAGGATGTGGCGGTGTCTGCTCTCGGCGGCGCGTCGGGTGGCTGGGCTGTCCTCAAGCAGCTGGACGGTTTTCCAGATCATGTCGTCGAAGTCGATGGCGTTGTAGGCGTGCATCATGCGCTCGTAGGCTTCGTACGGCTCGCACATGGCCCACATGATCTCGGTGCGGTCACCGTGGTAGAGGCCCTCGTGGAGATGCAGCTCGAGTTGCTCGGGGTCGAGAAGGTTGGCCTTGGCGTAGCCCATGGCCCAGATGAGGTCGTCGCGCTGTCCCGTTTCGCGGGGTATGCCGGTGAGTTCCAGTGCTCGCTGGGCGACGACGCGCTGGTCGTCCCGGTCGTAGATGGTGAAGTCGGGGCGCCGGTCGGCCAGGGTGGCCCGGTTGCGGAGGAGGTTGCCGCAGAAGCGGTGGAACGTGCCGGCCATGACTCCTGTGGTTCTGCCGGGGATCATGCGTGATATGCGGTCCTGCATCTCGCCGGCGGCGCGGTTGGTGAACGTCATGGCGATGATGTGATGGGGCCTGACGTCGCGGTTGGTGATGAGGTGGGCGATCCTATGTGTCAGGACCCGGGTCTTTCCTGACCCGGGTCCTGCGACTATGAGCATGGGACCGTCTGGCGCCGTCACTGCTTCCATCTGGTCGGGGTTGAGCCCGGAGTGGAGGTAAGCCGGCGTTCTGGCCCGTGGTTTGATTGTCATGTCGGATCTCCGTGCTGGAGGGAGGCGATGAGGTCGCTGACGGCGTCACGGCGGCGTTGGGCCGGAGTGGGTGCCGGCTTGGTTGCGGTGTGCGAGCGGGCGCGAGTCAGGCGGCTTGCGGTGGCTGCCGGCGCTGGCTTGTCGCGGTCCCCCGCCGGGCCCGCCCCGCGGCCCCCGTCCCCGCCGTGCCCCCGCCCCCCTTGATTACGGTTCCGTCCGGCCCGTGCGCGCCGTTTTGCGGGTGCTTCCGTCCGCGGCTTGGACTGGTACCAGGCAGACCGGCATTTGCCGGCCAGTGTCCATGGTGTGGGGTGTTCTTCTCCTCGGTTCCGTCGCCGGGCGGCTCCGCTGGCGAGGCCGCCCTTTCTTCCTGCCTCCGCCTTGGAGGACTTGGGGGACCGGCGTTGGTCTGGTTGTTTGTGATGCGGCTCCGGCCTGGCTTTGCGGCGGCGGTCTGCTGATATTCTGGCGGCTTGGCGGCGCTGGTTGACGGCTTCCTCGGGTGTCTGGCGGCGGAAATCCTCCGGTGATGGCTCTCGGCCGTCGTGTTCCTCCCGGTAGGCCTTGCGGATCTCGTAGTAGCGGCTTCGGGAGATGCCCAGCGCGATCCAGGGCTCGGGGTCCTCGGACAGGTGGCCTGAGTTTTGCCGCCTCACTGCGCCGGAAGCCCGCCCTCTCCGGGCCTGGTCATCGCTGGTGGTGGAGTAGGGGTTGGGCACCACTTCCTGCAGTTGATCCCAGCAGAAGGAGGCGACGCTGTCGGCGGTGGCGTCCACTTCGGCTTTGGGCAGGGGTGTGGGGAAGTGGGTGTTGAGCCAGCGGGCGCACTGTCGGATCATGGACTGCCAGTCGGTCCAGCATTCGCCGCGTTTTCTGGCGTAGGCCCAATGTCTCAAGGTGTAGAAGAGGGCGTTGTTCCTACGGCCCACGGGCACGGACTCCAGGTGGTCGGCGCTGGGCGTGGCGCCGGCGTTCATGAGGTGAGGGTTGGGCTTGTTGGTGAGGCGGGTTCGCTCTCGTCGCGGGCCTCTGCGCCGTCGTGCGCCGGCTCCCCGGGTGACGATCCAGTGCTCAAATTGGGGGATGTTGAGTATCGATCCGGGCGTGTCGTCGTCACGGACCAGGGCCCGTACCAGGTGTTGGGGGGCGTCGCCCCAGAGGATGACGTAGCCGCTGCCGCTTCTTATGTCGCCGGTTACTCCGAAGGCGGAGAATCGGCCGTTGGTGCGGCTGGTGTCGTCGCGGATGAATATGTGCGCTCGGTCTGGTCGTCTGCTGCGCACGATGGCGATGTGGGCGATGCGTCCTACGAGCTCGGTCAGGTTGCGTGCGGACGGGATGTTGTCGGCGTCGAGTACGGTGGCGCCTATGGAGGCGGGTATGATGCCGATCGGCCCATTGTGCTTGAGGACCTGCTGGAGGGTGGGGCGTCTTTCGTTCCAGCGGGGCCACAGCGGCTTCTTGTTCTCGCGGGCCAGCACGAAGTGGGCGCCGCGCTCGAACAGCCACCGGAAGGCGGACTCCCGGTCGGAGAGCAGCGTGTGGTGAAGGTCGTGTGCTGTATACTGGTCTTGCATTGCCCGGGGGTGCGGGTTGTGCGATGGGCGGCCGTTGCTGATGGTCGCCCTACGGCTCTCGTCAGGGGGGATACTGCGGGAGCCGGTCTTTTTTGGCTCGCCCTGTGCTCTGGTCCGGCTCCTGCGGGCGCTTTATATCACGGCGTCTGGTAATTTGGAAACTGATCGCGTGGTTCTCGTTGGACATTTCTGCCACGCATGCTGGAGGTACTGATGACGGAACAGGTCAGGCGGAGCCGTCGTGCGCGTCCGGTGACGTTCACTCATTTCGAGGGCGTGGATACTCCTTTGGACGGTTCCGAGTACGATCCTTACTCGCTATTCTGCCCGCAGTGTCGTGACGAGACTTACGGTCTGCACGTGGTGGCGGCCCGCATTGGCCCGCATGGGGACCGGGGGCGGCCGGCGGCTCAGATCGCGCTGGAGTGCGAGGGCGGCTGCGTCTCAACGCTGGTTTTCGGCAACCACAAGGGCAGTGGATACTGTTTCTGGACGGAGGGCGCCCGCTGGGCGTCTGCGGTGGTTTCCGACGAGGCGGATGAGGATTACGACCCGGACGGTGAGCCCGGCTTCGACGAGTCCGACGATTACGACTACGGCGAGTCCTGCGACAGCCCCCGGCCCGAGACCGGCTACGAGCATTCCGGGCCTGCTCCGGGGTTGCCGATCTTGGTGGCCAGCCTGGTGACGCCGGTGCTGACGCCCGAGGAGCAGGAGGCGATACTGCGCGAGTTGGAGCCGGGTGCCTGACGCTCACTGGGTAGGATTGTTCAAGTAAGGGGTGCTGCTACGAATGTCGTAAGGTGATTGGCGGTGTTGCGTTTATCTAAATCACGTTATTCGCAACGGGGGTTGCGGCGGCCTGCCGCAGTGCTACTACCCATCGTTGGCGGCGGGCGACGAGCACGGCTTGTGACGCTTGTGCGCTGACTGTGGGTTTGCCCTTGATGGCGACACGCCTGTTATTGATGTGCAGCGTGGCGCGCCCGGTGAGGTCTTTGATGTGCACGAGGTCTCCGCTGGCGATGCCGTGTAGACGGCGGGGTCCAGTGCTATGCGCGGGCGGCGTGGTGTAGCCCTGCTGACATCTCGGCAGGCGGCTGTAGTTGGGGAAGTTCTTGCTGGCAGGGCTGCCGTGGACGTCACAGTTGATGGATTGACGGCGGTGTCGGCCCTGCCGTTTCAGCACCGTTACTTTGTTGGTGAGGTCGGCGACTTCCTCGGGTATGTCGAGGCAGGCGGCGTCGTTGATGTGGCTCTTGGTGATGCCCAGCTGGTTTCTGGTGTAGGCGGTGCTAGCGCCGTCGGAGGTGGTGACGGGTAGTCCAGTTGCCTCTAGGATTTCGAGGATGGCCGGCATGGCGCTGTTCAGTTGCCCGGCGGGCGTCAGCGGTACGCCCTGCTCTAACTGCTTCTTCACGTCGGCCAGCCTCTTGGGGTCGTCGGCGAGGAAGTCTTCGACGCTCTGATTGTCCTTCTTCTGGTTGCAGCGATGGCAGGCGGCGACGAGGTTGCTGACCACGCTGGGACCGCCGCGTGATACCGGTACGACATGATCCAGTTCCAGTTGGTTCTTCTCGGTGCTGGGTTTGTCGCAGTAGCGGCACTGCCAGTTGTCGCGGTGCAGGATGTAGTGTCGGAGCTGCCAGCCATGCAGCGTGCCCTGCTGGTACTCGACACCTTGGATGTCGGGGTTCTGCATCAACTGGGTGTCGAAGCGGAGGTACTCCGCTCGGATCACGCTGATGGGATACAGCCGGAGCATGGTATCCACGATGGCGGCCATGTCGTCGACGATGCTCTGGATGCTGGGCGGCAGGTGTCCTTCAGTGCGGACGTTGGCTCGGTTGTTGTACCGTGCTGGCCGGCGGCGGAGCCGCGAACGGCGGTTGCGGCGTTGTCCGCTGCGGTCGCTGAGTCCGTTGCGGATTTCCTGGTTGCGGTGCTCGTGTTCGTAAGCTCCGACGATGGCTCTGACTTTCTCGTCGTCCGACTCGCGGGTGACGGCGATGCCGGTGGTCTTGCCGGGGTCAAAGCCGAGTCCGGTGGGCGGTACTGCTGCGTCAGCGGCGTCTACGTCGTGTAGTTGCACGGCGAAGATGCCTTTGATCCAGACCTTGCTGGCGCGGCCGGTTTCGAGCCAGCGGCGCACGCGAGAAGGCCGCGCGGGCGTGAGCGGGGCTCCGTGCCGGTCCAGCACGGGTACTGTGGTCTGGTTGTGGGGACCCTTGCGGGTGGTCATGGCTTGGCTTCCTTGAAATTGGGCGGTAAGCCCGTTGTAATGTTCACGGGGTGAGGAGTGTTGATCCGTGGACGCTCCCTCGCCAATGTGCCAGCGCGTACCTGCAGAGCGGGGGACTGGGAGATCATCCCGAGGTGCTTTCAGCGCGTTGGCACGTAGTCCGATTTGTTGCAGCTCCTTTCATCGGTCTGAGGCTGATAGGACTGCTCGCGTTGGGCATTACGAAAATCGTCAGTGACTCCTCTCGGTTTTGCCTACTTGAACAATCCTACTCACTGGGCGATCATGTCCGGCGAGCTTATCTGGGCCGCCACTTCGGCGACCGCTTCGCCCCAGCGTGGTCCGTGTTCCATGGCGCGTCTGGCGGCGGCGTGGGCAAGTTCGTGGTACAGGAGCGCCAGGTGACGGGTCTGTCCGTAAGGGGGCAGGAAGAAATCGTCGCCGAGCATGGGCGTGTTGAACCGTATGGTGGGGTGGTCCGTGTCGGCGGTGCAGTCTGCCAGTCGGTCGGGAGCGTTGTCGCGGATCATGAGGACGGTTGCGTGGATGCCGCAGCGTTCGGCCATGGCCACGACCCATTCGGCGAAGTCGCTCTCAGGGCCGGGCAGCGGCGGTTCGGTGACGGGTTGGGATGGTTCAACTCCGAACAGAGCCCAGGCGGTGGAGACGCCGGCATCGGCCTTGAAACGGTCTCGTTCCGTTCTGGAGAGGGATCTGGGGTTGACCACCTCGTAGCCGGCCTCGGTGGCGCGCAGGTTGGCGTCCCGGTCCGGGCTGGCGAGCACGACCTGCTCGCCGTAGCGTCCGTTGACGACGGCGCGTACTGATTGCGGCTGGGACCGGTCGTCCTGCAGGGCTCGCTTGACCCATTCGGCTCCGAAGGAGTGTGGTTCCATGTCGTGGTGCATCTGGTTGAGGACCTCGGCGTAGATGTCCGTCAGGTAGGATTCGCTCACGGTGTCGCGCTGGGGCGGCATGGGGACCTTCTGCTGGACGTCGACGTCCCATTGGGTCTCGATGGGCTGGATGGGTATGCCCATTTCGTAGAGCCATCTTTGCTCGGCGTCGTGGGGATGGAGGACGTGGATGTCGGTGCGTCGGCGGGTGTCGCGCATCGGCTGGTCGGGCCCTTCCTGCAGTACGGTTCTGAGAACGGCGGAGCGTATTCCCAACGGGGCGCGCCTTGGTATCTCGGCGCCGTTGACCTTGAGGCGGCAGTCGGTGGGTCGGAAGCGGGATAGTTGCCTCTGCAGTTCCTGTCGGTCCTGCTCTCCCCACGGCATGACGGCGGTGATGACGGTGCCACGCGTGCGGTTGTTGGGTTGGTTGGTTCTGGCGCCGAGCCTAGGGAAGGTGACGGTATGGCCGACGGTCTCGACGGTGGCTTCAAGGGCGATGGATATGAGCTCCTTCTCGCCGAGGTTGAAACGGCCGCGCTTGTCGGGGCGGGTGCGCTTCTGGGTATGGCGCATCAGGGTCCAGGCGTCGGTTACGTCGGCGAAGCCGGGGCCGTCGTCCTTGACGGTGAGGATGGTGGCGTTCTCCTTGGGGTGCGGCTTGATGGAGACGGTGCAGAGGGTGGCTTCGGGCGCCTCGTCCCAGGCGTTCTGAACAAGCTCCTTGACCAGTGACCACGGCGGTCGACCGCTGTTCAGCTCGGCCATGCCTTGGTGGGAGACCTCGAACCTGCTGGGCGCGGTGTATTGTCCTGACTTGGTCATTTGAGGCTCCTTGGGCGCGCTGAGACGGCCTTTGTTGTCGTTTGGGCGGTTTGGGGCGGGAAAGGGTCGGTGTCGACGCGTCGGTCGAAATGAGGGCTTGTGGGCGCGCCGGGCAGTTTCCCTACATTGTGGGTTGTCGCACGTCCGGGAAAGGCCGGACGGCGGAATATTCTCAACCACTGCATCGCAGGAGGTAAACATGCCAAACGACACGCTGGAACGACCTTTGGCTACGGCCGTCGGCGGGGATTCCCCCGGTGACGGCGATGGCGAGGAGCAGGAAGCGGCGCCCGCGGAAGGGGAGGCCGGTCCCGAGGGGGACGGCTCCGCGGAAGGGGAAGCCGCTGGAGACTCCGAGGGGGACGCCCCCGATGGCGGTGACGGGGAGGCCGACGGGGACGCCTAGTCCTCCATCCGGCTGATACCGTCTGTTTCGATGACGCGGGGCTGGCTTTCGGGCTGGCTCCGCGTCAGTCGTCTATTGGCATCAGCAGCTGGTTGGATGGAGTCCAGAGGCCGTGGTGGAGTATCCGGTGCTCGGCCTTGAGGCAGAACTCCTCTGATTTCTCCATGCCTATCCAGTCTCGGCCCTCGGCTATGGCGGCGACGGGCGTGGTCCCAGAGCCGCAGAAGGGGTCGAGCACCACCTGCGCGTCGGTGGAGGCTATGGCGCGCCGGGCCAGCTCGGTGGGGAACGGCGCCGGGTGGTCGTTCTCCCGGTCCTGGTCGATGTGCCAGACGTCGGTTAGAGAGCGGCCGTATTCATTGAGTCGAAAACCGGGCTTGGCGATGAGGTATATGACCTCGTAGGAAGGGATGTGGTAACCCGGGTTGTGGTTGAAGCCGCCGGACCGTTCCCAGATGACTATCTGCCTCACGGGAAAGCCGTCGGTTATGTCGCGGCGGTCCTGGAGTCTGCCGGCTTGGACGCGCCACTTCTGCACGTAGTAAATGGCGCCGTGGTCCGGCAGCAGGTCCATCATGGCGTGCAGGCAGGACCGTTGCCATTCGATGTACTTGGAGTGGGGCATGCGGTCGTCGTGGTCGGGGTAGCCTTGTGCCAGGGCGGCGTTGGGCCACTTGCCGGAGGCGCTGGGTTTCATGCCGTTGCCGGTGCTGAGGCGCAGGTTGTACGGGGGAGACGTGACGATGAGTTCGACGGTCTCCTTGGGCATGATTCTCATGAGGTGCAGACAATCGCCGCGGTGGATTCGGTTTAGCCAGTCCTGACTGCCGGTCATCGGTGCGGTGGCTCCTGCGTCTTGAGGGCGGTGAGTGACGTCTTGGTCAATGCGATGGTTTCGATCAAGCTTCTCGGTGAGCCGGGAGGTGCGCCATCGCGGCAGGTCTGACGGGCCGGGGAGGCGTGTCCCGGGCGGTCCATGTGCTTGGCGAGGTGCCGGCCCTCCTTGACGATGGTCTGGAAGTGACGCTCGATCCAGCGCTGTGCCTCCGTCATGGCGATTATGGGCTGGGTGAAGTTGCCGTTGCCTGATTGGGGGACGTCGTCTCCGTGGGTCCTCCAGGCGTAGAGGCGGGCATGGGTGTAGCCCATGTCTTCCACTACGGCTACGGTTCTTCCCCTGATCTTGAGGGTGGCGGGGGTGAGCTGGCGACGGTTGCGCCCTGAAGGGTGGGACCATTGGGGGTTGCAGTAGGCGCTGAGCTCGGGGTAAGGATCGTCTGCGTCCACGGCGGCGGCTATGGCCTCGGGGAGACTGCGTGACGGTGGTTGCGGCATGGATGTTCACCTCCGTGTTGAGTTCGGCCAAGATTGTACGGACTGCGAGGACTACTGGGGGCCGGAGGCGTGGAGGAGTTTCTGGTAGCAGGCCTGCAGGGCCTCTCGCGTTTCGTCCGGGTCGTGGTCGTCCTCTATCGAGTCGGCGATCTCCTTGAGCTCGGCCAGGGCTTGCTCCATGTCGCCGGCGGCGGTCCGGTACTCGATGACCTGGACACGCTCGGCGTCCCCCTCTCCCTGCTGGTCTATGATGTCCGCCTGCGCTATGAGGTAGTTGCGTCGGATGTGGGCGTTGTAACGCTGGAACGCCTCCTCGCGCTGGGCGGTGTGGGCCAACGCGGTGGCGAGTATGGCGTCGGGACCGGGCGGTTCGTGCTTGGTCGCCAGGGATGCGGCGTGCTGGAGGTGCTGCAGGATCATCTGGAACTCGCCTCTGGCAGCGTCGGTCGTGGTGAGGCGGTGACGGTCGTCGATGAAGAAATGGGCGGGCACGGTGACCTCGTTGTCGCCTATGGTCGCCCGCAGTCGGAGGGATTCGACCCGGTAGGGGATGGTTCTGTGGGCAGCGTTGAACTCCTCGGGCGGGGCGGTTCCCATCTGGCCGTCGGTATCGGTCCACTGGACGCCTGAGAGTCGGCAGTCGGGCCAATCTCCTGGGTCTGACGTGGGGGTCCATGCGGTCTCCCGGTGCAGGGATCTGGCCAGGGCCACGCTTGACGGCGCTGTGGGCAACAGGACGGGTTGGCGCGAAATGAGCGGGGGCTGGTCGGTTGGGGGCAGCCAGAGGTGGGTGAGGTGCATGGGCCTTACCAGGGGGTGCTTGGGCTCGGGTACGGGGAGCCCGCGCTGTTGTGCCCAACTTATCTTGGATTGCGGCAGGTAAAGGTCGGCTTGGCCGGCGTTCTGGCCTTGGGTTACGTGTTCCCAGAGTTGGACGCGGATGGTTTCCATGACGTCGGCAGGGACGCTGTGTTCGTTCTCCGGCGTGGCTACCGCGTAGACGATCTCGGGGGTGACCGGCCCTCGGTTCTGTCCGTTTTCGAGGTGTCCTCGGTAGAGCATGATCGAGGTGAAGGCGGCTTTTTCTCTGGGCATCTGCGCGAGCGCCGCGTCCAGTTCGGCGCGGCTGGTGGCGAACGTGGTCTTCATGCTTTTGGACTCCTGGCCGTGATTGCCGGTACGTGGTCGGCATGCTGGTGTTCAGTGCAGCTCCGGGTAGTACGCCCAGAGTTCGGTGGATGCCTCGTCGTGGTAGACGCGCACGGTGAGGGTGTGTAATCCTTCGTCAAGGTAGGGCAGGTGGACGTCGGCGAATCCGAAGGGATCGGTCACTGTTCTGCCTACCTCCTCGCCGTCGACGATGATGACGGCCTCCGCGTTGGGGATCATGTGCGCAACCGTTGCGGTAATGCCCCATTCCTGCCGTTCATAGCGATCGTAGGTGAAGGCCGGAGTTGGCAGGTCTATGATCTGGCGCCGGTTGGTCGTGTCTCCTGTAACGTTGATGATCACGTCCTGCGCGTGGTCGGCGCTGGTCGGGACCGGGGTCAGGGCGTGAAACCCCCCGCTGTCGTTGGTGAAGGCTGTGGTCGTGACGTTGCCTTCGCTGGTTTTGGATATGATGGTTACCTCGTGGCGTGGAGGCCATGACCAGCCCTCGATCAGGACGAAGCCTCCTCGACGAGTCTGCCGGCGTGCTGGTCGCCATTCTTGTGAGACGTTGCGTCCGGGAACGGTTATCTCCTCGGTTATCTGTTGCGACAGTTGCCGGGCTGTGATGGTTACGCGGCGGGGGTGTCGGTCTCGGGGTATGCGTATTACCTGGCTGAAGCTTCCTTCGGCGGACAGGGCGGGCTCGATTACTCTCCGTGCGCCGGTCCAGGTCAGGCCGATGCCGCGGTGGGCGTGCCAGTGGTAGCCGTTTACGAGATACACGTTGGAACCGGGCTCCTGCGGCTCTACTATGAGGCGGGGCATGGGGGACGGAACTTCCGAGGCTCCTGTTGCCATGACGGCTGCGACGATCGTGAGTGTCGTGGCGATGATTTCGTGGAGCATGGGGGACCTCCTGTGCGGGTGTGTCGTTTGGTGCGCCGGGCACTTGGGGCGCGCTACCGTTGGGGCGCGGTGTTCTGGGCCGGCGGCGGCGTTCGGTCTGGCTCGGCGCGGTCTGTTTGTGGCGCTGGTCGGTCCTGGGCTCCGGGCATGGGAGCTATGGTGACCACGTAGCGCCCGCCGGCGGCTGGAACCGTTACGGGGTGGGTGATGGGCAGATTCGGCGGTTCGGCAAGTTCGATCAGCTCTTCGAGAGCGTTGGCGATGGCGCGTTCGGGGTTGTGGCGCTCCAGCTTGGTGCGGAGGCGGTTGCGATCTCTGGCCTTCTGGGTGGGGTCCTTGCTGGTGGTGTCGAAACGCTCGACCGCCTTGCTGATCGCCTCGGCGTGTCCCCTGGCGGACGGGGTGAGTATCAGGAGTCCGTCTGGGGTGCGGAACATGTCGGTCGGTAGCTGGTATCGCTCCGTCTCCAGCTCTCCGGACTGGCGCACGTCGATGAGGGCGACGATGGAAATCACGTTCTCGTCTCCTTCAGGCCCGGGCTCCTGGGGCCAGGAGTGATGCGAGCCGTCGGCGTTGGTCCATGTCACGGCGGCCAGGTGGGCGGTGGGGCGGTGTCGCGCGGTCTTGGCGCTTACGCGCCATAGACCGGTGAGTTCCATGGCCCGGGCTAAGGTGGCGTTCTCTGGAGTCGGGTGGGCCGATATGGTGGTGGCCTTCGGTCTGACGCGCCCTTCGTGGGCTGGCCCGCGTGGCATGGAACCTGCCTTTTGGGGCGGCAGGTTGCAGTAGTGGCCCTTGACGTTGCCGCCGGCTCTCCAGTGTCGCTTGACCTTGGTGCCGTTGTTTCGGGTATGGGCTTCGACCCAGCATCCCCGGCGCCAGTGTTGGGGTGTCCACTTTTCTCTGCCGGGCATGTTGGGTTCTCCGTGAAAAAGTAAGGCCCGGCGGATGAGTGCCGGGCTTTGTCTTCAGGGCGTGCTTGTGGGCGTCAGCGTTTTCTGGAGGAGGCTTGAGGTTGAAGCCGCCTGATCTCCAGGGCGTCGGGCAGGTTGTTGCGGGTGGGGTTGAGCCGAGGGACGGGCTCGGCGTTGTTCTTGGCTCCGGCCTCTTTGAGGAAGGCTTCCATCTGGTCGTCGGTTCCGGCGTGGACCGGGATCATGATCTTGGCTTCGAGCTGCTGGGCGGCGCGGACTATCTGGCGGGCCGGGATGGTGGGGCCGTCCTCTGCGGGAACTGGCACTATCACTATGTCGACTGGGCCGAGGACGTCGGCTTGGGAGCCGGTCAGGGGAGAGCGTATGTTGCCCAGATGGCAGACGGTGATGCCGTCTGTCCTTACGGAATAGGCGACGTTGCGCTCGCGGCGGGGCTGGTCCGGCGCCAGTGGGGTCATGGCGGCGCGGATCATGATGCCCTTGAGCTCGTATTCGCCGGCGGTGTCGATGATCTGGGTGTTGCGGGCCAGGAGATCGCGGCTGCTGTGGTTGGGACCGGGGTTGCTGAAGGTGGCTATGTCGGGCTCGGCGCTGAACCGCTCGGCTGGCTTGATGTTGAGGTTGGGCCCGTAGGGATCCATGAGCAGTACGGTGGTGCTGCCCGCCGGGCGGAGGCGTATGGCGGAGTGGCCTAGCCAATGGATGTCCATGTTTCGCTCCTGGTGCGGTTTTGAGGCGCCGCCGCGATGGCCTCCTCGATGGAATCGTGTATGGGCAGGAGTTCGTCGAAGCCGATGGTGGTGAAGATCTTCTTCACGTCCGGCGTGAGGTTGCAGAGCGCCATGACTTGGTCATTCTGGGAGAGGTCTTGGGCCACGAGGAGGAAGGCCCGTATGCCGGCGCTGCTGACGTAGTCGGTGCGGTCGCCGTCGACTACGACGTACTGTCCCTTGCCCCTGGCGGCTTGGGTGAGCTGTTCTTCGAACTGGTCGGCGTTGTCGCCGTCCACGCGGCCGGTCCAACCGATTATCATGGCGGGGCCTTGGTATCGTGGCTGTGAGAGCATGGGGTTTCCTCCGTGGAAATTGATCTCGGCGCTCTCATTGTGCGGCAAGGCCGCCGGGAACCGATGGTCCCGGCGGCCTTGCAAGAAAGGTTCGTGTGGCGGTGGACTATGCCACCGCTCCGATCCGGTACTTCTGGGTGTCGCAGACCGCGCACACGCCGCGGGTGGCGGGGGAGCCGTTCTTCATGGTGGTGGCTTCCACGTTCTTGGTCTCGGTCTGCTGCTTGCACTTCAGGCAGTACATCATGACGGCCTTGGTGTTCGCCGTCTTTCCCTTGGTCTTGCTCGATGCTTTGCTTCTGGTCTTGGTCTTCGCCGGCATTGGCCGTCACCTCCGGTGGGGTTTGGCTTCATTCTATAACACCGGATTCGGAGTTGCGGTCAAGGCGGGTTCGGTGGTGGTAGTGACTCGGTTTGAAATGGGGTATCAAGAAAACCGATAGTATCCTTGGTGATTGTCGTCTTGAGTTGCAGGGGTTAGGGCAGGTTTCTGCTTTACCTTGCTCGGACTTGCGGTGTAAAATTGCGTTACGGTAATGCAAAGTGTCAACGGGGCTTGGCGGCCGTAATGTCTGACTGGCCCCCGCGTGCTGTATCATTGCGCCGAACGGGCTGGTTGCCCGCATGGTTCGCCCGTCGGCTGAGTTCCGGCGCGGACTGGAATGGAGCTAGTTGAGATTGTCGGCTGGGGTGCGGCGAAAGCCGGTAGCCTGCTACCCTCGCTTGAGAAAAGCATTGAGCGGGGGCATTTTAGACTGCCCACATCGTGCTTCCGGTGGGGCGTCTAGGTGGCCGGGCGTTTGTTCGCCTTTGGTCTGCCAGGCGGGTGCTGTCATGGCTCTGGCGACCTGGGTTTCGACTTTGAGGCGCGACTCACCGGGTGTCGACTGCGAGTCAAGGCCCTCTGGTTGCAAAGTACTTTCGGTGCACGGAGCCAGTGCTTTCCGTGTTCCGGGCAGTCCCCCGTTCTGAACCGGACGTAGGTTCTCGAAGAGGGTGGCGTTGTGTCTTCGGGTAGCCTGCTGTCCTTGGGAGACTTGGTACTCACCGAGTTCGGAATCGGGCTGATGCCCGACCATGGAGTCACGCATTTGTTGACTCCGACTTTCTTGTCGCTGAACGGGATCGTCCCTGAGGATTGGGCGGTACTTCATCCGGTGGTAACTACCGCCGAGTCGGCAGAGATCGGGTACACCAACGGCTTTGTGGTGAGGGCTGACGCCGGCGAAGTCGGCTTCATCTATGATGTCCCTAATGCGTTGCCTGAGGCGGCTGTGCTGTGTGCTCGGGTATCTACCATTTTCGTAGGGAGAATGCCCGGCTTGCTTTATGAGAGGGTGAGGTTCGACGTCCATGGGTTTGTCATGATGCCTGAAGGCTCACCGGGGATACGCAACATAGGGACCGATTGGCAAAACACCTTGCCAATAATCGCGCATGAGGCACGTTACAGCCTGAATGACGGGATGATGGTTGATTTCTTCGCACGGGAAGTCAGCAGGGTTCAAGAGAGGTTCATTGACTGCGTGGATTTCAGGGCCGTGTCTACCTACGTCATTGGTGCTGATGTGGATAGCAGTGAGTGGGTGAAGGAACTGGTGGCTGGTTGGGAATCGGAACTGCAGAACTTCGCGGCACTGGTTGCGGCCTTCTGGGATCGACATCTGGTTCACTGAGGAGGAGTTGTTATGGTTACAGCAGGACCTAAGGAGAGCGTCTTGGCGGGGGGCCGGCGCAGGGGGCAGATGAGTGGGCTCACACACCCAATAGCTCGGGGCGGGGTATTTGAAGCTGCGATGCAACGGGTTATTCGCACGCGCCAGCGCCAGATTGAGAGCGAGGGGTGGCGAAATGTTCGGTTGTCGTTGCATCCCAATTTACGAGCGGCGAGCGAGAACCTCGGCGAGATCCGCGAACGGGCCAGAGAGTTCGGCATCCCCACGCCATCACTTGGTCACGTCGATCGCGTCAAGGATATCCTGTATGGCCTGCACGAACATGTTCCCCGATTTTATATGGCCTATCTGATGCATGACGGGCAGATCGCGATTGACATCCGCAATGAGGCTTCGGTGAGCGGCATCCTCATCAAGATCGGTTGTGAGGGGTCTGTGATTTGCATATATGACACTCAGGACAATCAGGAAACGGAGTTTTACGCGCCTGCTGACCAGTTTCCTGATAAAGCCGCCCTCGACGTTATCCGTCGGCTGGATCAAGAGGTTGGCCCGTGACTGGTGTTACGTCTCCAGGGGGTAGTGCAGGCGTTGTATTCCGGCGCAAGACAGAAGTGGGTCGCGCTGTTACCTCGGGCAGCGATGCCAAAGACTGCGAAACGGGACCGGTCCCCGCTACGGCTTTCACCAGGTATGGCACGAATGAAATATCGGTCGACCGTCTGGGCCATGCTACGGTTGACGTCTACATCGCAAATGGGGAGGCTGTGGCTCGGGAGCGGGGAGCAGGCAGACGTTTTCACGGTTGGCTCGTGATTACGCACCGTGCATTGGTAAATTCAGGGCTAGCGGCTTTCGTCAAGCCTGAACCTGGGAATCGTATGCACACCAACATCTTGATGCCTGTCGAGGCTGCTGGGGACAATACGGTTCACGACCGCTGGGCGTTCAGGCTTGCTCGGATCTCCCAATGGGTCAGGAGAAGCGACGTTGAGTAAGCGGACGCTTACGCAATTGAATGCGTTTTGCTGCCCGATCGGTGCGACTCCGGAGACTGCCTTTGCGGGTGATGCGTGGCCGTCTGGAGGACGGCAGCGGTTCTGTTCGGCTTGAAACGGAAAGTCGGTTTCGATACCGACCTTCCCGTAGTCTGTGGTACCAGTCCTCTTTCCAGTAAGTAGGTCGGCGGCGGGCTAGGTGACGGTCGTCTGGATAATTCGTTCCGGAGTCGGTGCTCCGTGGGCGGAATGTCGATAGTGAATCCTTCGGCTAATCGGTTGATTTCCGCAGTGGTTACGCCCGAACCGGAGGTGCGAAATGTCCTCGTTAGGAGACTTGGTGCAGGCCCAAATATGTTCGACCTGCGTCGTTTGCCCTATCTGGGTAGATCCGTATACATAATTCGTCGCCGTCGTTGTCCACGACGGCGACAGTATTCCAGTTGGAATAGCTGCCGAGCGTGAGAGGTGCTGCTTCTGGGGATTCTCCACTTGTGTGGTTCTGCCGCGATCCGAGAGCGATCCGCAACAGTTCGTTCAGGCCTTCGCCGGGCTTGGTGTTGGCGTTTGGCTTGCCAGTTCTGATCTGCTTTCTGTCCCGTATTCTGACTTCTTTGCCGTCTGGGGATTCAATGATTGTTGCAATTATCACGTTGGTTCTCCTTGTGTGCGCTCGTAGTGGTGGTTTTGAGGATTCTTTGGGGCACCGTGGGAGTTTGTTAGTTCGTCCTCGTGCGTGAAACGCCGAACTGCCGTGATGCTCCGGCTTATAGTCATTAGATTTTGTGATGCTCCCCATTTCAAACTGAGTCGCTACTTCGGCGGGGCCCCGTCGGCCGTGATGTAGGCGTATGCCTTTTCGGCGCGTTGCCCGGCGATGGCCACGATGCGCTTGTCGGCGTTGATGGTGTCCCGCCAGTGCTTGATGTACGAGGCGTCGGTCTCGATGGTGGCGTGGCTCAGGCCGGCGTGGTCGGCGAGCATGGCGGCCCCCATGCCGGCGACGAGCTCCTCGGTGCCGTAGGAGTGAAGGTCGGTTCTGTCGCCTACTTTGAGGCGGTTGAGGCGCGACTGGTGGCCGGTGGCGTGGGTCATCTCGTGGAACATGGTGTTGTAGAAGAGCTCGGCGGTGTGGAAGCGGTCTCGGTCGGGCACCCTGATGTGGTCGGTGACGGGCAGGTAGTGCGGGGCCTGGTTGCTGTTGGAGTAGAAGCTGATTCGGGGCGGGTTGGGCATGGCGGCTATGATGGCCTCGGCCGCCGCGATGGGGTCGATGGGCTCGGCTGGCTCAGGGTCGGGGTCGGGCTCGGGGAGGTCGCAGCCGGTGGTCTGCGCCACGTTGTACAGCCGGTAGAGGCGGGCGACGGGGTATCCCTTGCGGCGCGAGTTGGTTTCCTGGCCGGCGTCCGCCTGGTCCGCTTCGGATGATTTGTTCTTCTTGGGGGTGATGAACTTCCAGAAGATGATCGGAGTGTGTTGCTGGTCTTGGAGGATGGAGCCGCCGGCTTTTTGCGCCTGGCGCGCGGTGAGCCAGCGGTTGTCGTCGTAGCCGAATATCTCTTGGGTTATGGCGGTCATCCAGCGGTTTATGCCTCGGTAGGCGTGTCTGGTGAGGGCGTTGCGGGCTTCGGACCTGGCGCTCAGGCGCCAGGGCCGGCTCCAGGGTGGGAGCTCGCCGCGGTCGAGCATTTCTATGATGCGATCCGCGACGGCGGTCTCGGCTTGGTTGGGCTGTCTTGCTGGCACGGTTTTGGCCTCCCTTCTGGCGGGGTCGAGGCGCGCCCGGAGAGTGCCCCAGGGCGCGCTGAGAAGGCTTGGTTTGGCTTGGAACGGCTATCGTGCTGCTATGAGGCTGTTCCAGTCCCTTGGGGTAAGGGAGACGATCTCGCCGCCCATCTGCTCCAGCTCGGAGGCGCGGTCGTAGTCCGGGAGGTCCTGGCTGGCCCGGGTGATGGCGGCCTGCACGCCGTACTGGCTGAGCTCGCCCCGGTCGATGAGGTGGGCCAGCATGGCGTTCTGTTCGGACTCGTTGAGCCCGCGGGAGGTGCTGATCTTCTCAATGACGGCGGTGGCCTGCTCGCCGGTGAAGACCTGCTCTCTGGCCAGCCTGAGCTGCTCGACGATGGCGTCGAACATCGTGCCGGACAGCGCCGCCTCGGTGACGTCCTTGACCTGGGACCACAGCGCCTGGTCCGCGAGTTGCACGGTGCGGTCGCTGAGGTACTGGTCAATGCGGTCGTTGTCGCCGACGAGCCGCCGGCCGAGGTGCGCTTTGCGGAGGGCGCGCTCGGCCCAGACCGCCATGTTGAGGCAGGCCAGCTCGTGGTAGGCCGGCTGGATGGACACCGCGCCGGCTCCTACTTCGGAGTTGGAGATGACGATGCCGGGCTGGATCTCCACGTCGTGCTGGTAGCCGCGGCCCAGCGAGCGATCCCCGGCGGGGCTGGGCCTGGGGATGACGACGGTGTTGCGCTCCATGACTGCCTTGATGTATAGCTTGGTTTCGGTGATCTGGGCCGAGTGGATGGTGGCGCCGCTGGCGTCGAGGACGGGCAGCACTGCGCCGATGAGTTCCGCGTGGTCCATGGGGCGGTAGCGGTCGGACAGGAAGGCTCTCACGCCGCCGTCCAGGGTGCGGACCAGCCGGTTGTCGGACTGGGCCTGGAACCAGTGGTTGACGTTGTGCGTGAGCAGGCCGGGGGCCTCGGCGCGCATGCGGTCGTAGTAACGTGCGGGGATGCCGGCGTGGGTGCCGATCTGGCGGTGCGCGTGGTCGAGGATGCTGAAGGTGCCCACGTCCTTCAGGTCGAAGAGGACGTTGCCCTCCTCGTGATCGGCGGTCATGGTCATCATGCCCGTGGGACCGGTGTAGTCCTGTTTGGCGTTGAGCTGTCGCTGCACTTCGGTGGCCAGTTCCTGGATGGTTACGCCGTTTTTCATGTCAACCTCCTTCGGTTGTGGTGTGGTGTTGGCCGGCTGTGGGCCGGCTGAGTCAAAAAAAAGACCCTGCCCGCGCAAGACGCGCAGGCAGGGCCAGATCTGGCGGTTATGTTGGCTGTTCGGGTCAGACGTCCAGAACGGCCTCGTGGGCGTGGGACATGATGTAGGACTTGCGGGGTGCCACTTCTTCTCCCATGAGCATGCGGATGGTCTGGCCGGCCTCGACGATGTCGTCGTAGCGGACGCGCATCATGCGGCGGTTGTCCGGGTTCATGGTGGTCTCCCAGAGCTGCTCGTCGTTCATCTCGCCGAGTCCCTTGTAGCGCTGGATGGTGGCGGCGGACCTGGCGGTGGACATGCGCTCCATGAGTTCGTCCTTCTGGTCGTCGTTCCAGGCGTAGGCTACGTTCTGCCCGCGCTTCACCTGGTAGAGCGGAGGCTGGGCGATGAAGAGGTGGCCGTGTCTGATGAGCTCGGGCATGCGTCGGTAGAAGTAGGTGAGGATCAGGGTGCGGATGTGGGACCCGTCCACGTCGGCGTCGGTCATGATGATGATCTTGTGGTAGCGGAGCTTGTCGATGTTGAAGTCCGGGCCGTCTTGGGTCCCTACTGCGGAGATCAGGGCTCTGATTTCCTCGTTGCTGAGGATGCGTTCGACGCGTTCGGTGAACCGTTCTACGTTGAGTATCTTGCCCTTGAGGGGCAGGATGGCCTGGAAGTTCCGGTCGCGGCCCATCTTGGCGGAGCCCCCTGCGGACTCGCCCTCCACGATGTAAAGCTCGGACCGGTGGGGGCTCTGCTCGGAGCAGTCGGCGAGTTTGCCGGGCAGCGCGCTGCCGTCGAGCGCGTTCTTGCGGGTCACCAGGTCCTTGGCGCGGGTGGCGGCCTCCCGGGCGGCCTGTCCGGTGGAGGCGCAGGCGATGACGGCCTTGGCTCCGGCGGGGTTGCTCTCCAGCCACGCGGCGAGCTTCTGGGAGGTGATGCGCTCCAGGGCGCCGCGGATCTCGGTGTTGGTCAGCTTGTTCTTGGTCTGCCCCTCGAACTGCGGGTCGCCGAGTTTCACGCTGACGACGGCCATCAGTCCCGAGCGGACGTCCTCGGCCTTGAAGGCTTCCTTGCTGGCCCCTTTGGTCTTGAGCTGAGGGTTCTTGGCCGCGTAGTCGTTGATGGTTCGGGTCAGCGCCGCGCGGAACCCGGTCAGGTGATTTCCGCCCTCGGGCGTCTCGATGCAGTTGGCGTAGGAACGCTCGACGCAATTGAGGTCGTCGTTGCGATACTGGAAGGCGACGGCGGCGTCGCACTCGTCCAGCGTGGTTTCGAAATAGAAAGGTTCCGGCAGGGCGGTCTGGGTGCGCCTGGTCATGGACTGCACCATGCTGGAGATGCCGGAGTCGTAGCAGTAGGTGCGTTCTATGTCGCCCTGCCTCTCCTTCTCGTGATAGGCGCTGACTAACCTGAGCGTCAGGCCGGGGTTGAGATAAGCAGTGGTCCTGAGGAGTTGGGCGATGCGGAGGAACTCGTAAGTTCGGTCCGGGAATATCTTCGGGTCGGCGGTCCAGCGTATGGATGTGCCGCGCTTGTTGGTTCGGCCGCCGTCTTGGATGGGCTGGGTGGGTATGCCCTCGACGTAGGACTGGGACCAAGTTTTGGCGTCGCGCCAGACGGTGGCGGTGAGTTCTGACGCCAGTGCGTTGACCACGGAGGCTCCCACGCCGTGGAGGCCGCCGGATACCTTGTAGGCCTCGTTGTCGAACTTTCCGCCCGCGTGCAGGGTGGTGAGGATGGTCTCCAGGGCGGACAGGCCGGTATCGGGGTGTTGATCGACGGGTATGCCGCGGCCGTTGTCGGTGACAGTGACGGCGCCCCGGGCGTCGATGTTTACGGTGATGAGGTCGCAATGTCCGGCGAGGGCCTCGTCCACGGAGTTGTCGAGTATCTCCTTGATGAGGTGGTGAAGGCCGTCGGTGCTGGTGCTGCCGATGTACATGCCCGGTCTGACCCGCACTGCCTCCAGGCCCTTGAGCACTTGGATGGATTCGGCGTCGTACTGTTTGTCCTCGTTGGCGAGTGTGGTCATCTGCGGTCTTCTCCTTCGGTGTTGAGCCCCGGTGCGGCCGGTCAGCTGTTGGCGTTCATTATCGGGGCCGGGCCGCGGGTGCGCGGGGGGCGATGCCTGCGTTTGGGCAATGTCTATTGCGGGTCGTTCTGTCGCCGGTTCTGCTCTTCGTCCATCTCGTAGAGGCGGTTGACCAGATCGTCGAGGGCTATCTCGCCGTCGTCCTGATCTTGGAAGCGGCGGCGCGCCTGTTCCTCCTCGTCGTCGGGGTCGGGAACCTGGTTGGTGGTGTTGGGCTCGGGCAGGGTGTGGACCTGTTGGTCTTCCTGTTCCACTTCGATCAGCTCGGGCTCTTCTTGTGGCTCGCGTTCGGCCTCCATGCGCGCCTCTCTGGCGAACCTTATTTGAGCTCGTCTCCGTATCTGGATGACGATGAGGGCCAGTGCGGCCAGTCCTGACAGGGCGACTATCGCGAATATCCACCAGGGGATGTCGCGCTCCTGCTCTGTCGGCGTGGGCGTGATGGCGGGTGGCGTGGGGCTGGGCTGCACCTGCTGCTGTGGCTCCGCTTGAGCGGGAGGAGGCGTGTCGGTGGGCAGCACCGGCTGTCCGGCGGTGGTTACGAAGAGCTGGTCGCTCCATGGACCGGCGCCGACGCCGTTCTTGGCGGCTACTCTTATTTCGTAGTCGTTGCCGTGTTCGAGGTTTATGATCACCCATTCGCGTATGTACCGCGATACCTGCGTGACGGGGGTCCACTCGTCGTCGTCGGGTTTCTTGATCTCTATCAGGTACGCCTGTACCTGTGCCGAGCGGTCCGGATGCGGCTCCGGCGCGCGCCAGGCGATCCGAATTATGGTCGCCCCGATGAGACGGGTTCCGAGGTGGGTTATCTTGTTGGGTACGGGAGGGGTGGACGCTCGGGTGGGGGCATGGTTGTCGAAGCCGCTGTTGCCGAACTGGTTGTAGGCCTCGATGTAGTACCAATATGTCGAGCCGGGCCTGACGTCGTGGTCCCGGTACAGCGGGACGGTGCCCTCGTGGGGCACGGCCACCGGCACGGCTATCCCGTTCTCGGCGTGCGACCTGGTGATGATGTACCCGGTGGGTGGGTTGGAGCCGCCGGCGGGGTCCCATTCCAGGGTGATGGACGTGCCGTCCTGTGCCGCTCTGAACAGCACGGCGGAGTGGTCTACTGGGTGGGGAACTGACTCGTCGTCTCCGCCGGTCCAGCCGGGGGGCCTGGTGGGCAGTGGTTGCACCGTCAGTGTCGGCCATACCGGAGGGGTGGGTGTGGGGCCGGTTCGGGTTACGAAGGCCGGCTTGTACGGGCCGGTTGCAATCGGCGTGACGGTGGGGAGGCGTCCGGCGCCGGTATCGGATTCCTCCCGGTCCGGGCGGGTGTGGTTTATTTCGATGGTGGCTCCGGGTATGGGCTCGCCGATGTTGTTGTAAAGCTGCAGCGTTATGACGGCTTTGTTGTCCTCGTCGTATTCGTCGGCCTCGTAATCGGGGAAGGTGAGGTTCACGGTGAACTCGCCCTCGCCGTTGGAGGTCGCCGACACTGCGTTTCCGGTTTCGTGGTCGGTGAGCACCATGAAGCCGCTGACGTGCAGGACGGCTATCCACCAACCGGCGATCCATGCGTTGAGGTTGGAGCCCTTGATCTCGATGGGGGTGCCGGTCTGGACGTCGCTGGGGTTTATGTCGATCTCAGGGGAGGTGACGGCAAGCTTGAGGCGTTTGGACAGGCTCGGCAGGTTGTGGCCGTTGATGGTGGGGACGAATTCCAGCTCCACCTCGTCTGCGGCTGCCTCTTTCAGGCGGAAGGTGTCTTTCCATTGGCCGCTGCCGGCTCGGGTGTTCCATTCCTTCTGGCCCGTGACCCGGTAGCCGACTTCCGGGGAGGTCCATAGGGTGGTGTCCTTGGGGAACGATTGCCCCTTGACTTCCACCGGCTGGTACTGGCGCAGGACGTTGCTGTAACGGCGTGAGTTCCCGGTGTCGATGGTGATGTCGGGCCGGAGCAGGGATATGCTGTTGCTGAGGACGCCGCCACGGTCGGTGGTCATGGTGAGTTCCGCCGACGAGTGGTCGTTGAAGACTTTGACGAGCTCGCTGGTGACCAGCCCGCCCGGTCCGGTGATTCGGACTAGCGCCTTGAACCTCTGGTTTGGTCCGATGGGTACGCAGTCGCGGGGGGCGTCGTCAAGGATGAACTGAACGGGAGTGCCGTCCAGCTCGGGCTTGCAGATCTGCTGACCGCCGATCTGGGTAGCCTCGACTTTGATGGTGGAGCCGATGCGGGCTTTGCGGTTGGGCTCCTGGATGGTGGTGGACAGGCTGGGCAGGACGGTGCTTAGCTTGGTCTCGGCTTTGAGATCCTGGGGGAACTCCACTATCGCCGGGACGCTGCCGCTGGCGTTGACGGGCATGACGAAATTGACCACGTCGCCGTCTGCCTCGAAGTTGACGCTGGTGCCGTCCACGGTCATGCCGGTTGGGCCGGCGTCTTCGGGTGGCGCGGGATTTATCCTGATGTGACTCCTCACTCCGGCCAGGTAGCTGGTGGCGGTGGTGAGGGCCTGGTAGTCGATGATGACGTGCTCAGGGCGGGTGGTCCGCGCTCCGTCCTGGACCTGGGCGCACAGTTGCCAGTGTCCGGGCTTGGTGAACGTCACGTCGGTTACGGTTATGACCTTGGTGAACCTGACGTTCTGGGTGGTGGTGACCTCGTCGATGGAGTGGCCATGTTCCAGGATCAGGCGGCAGTTCCACTGGTCCTCTTCTTCCTCCTCCGGTATGGCGAAGGAATCGTCGAGGGTGTTGATGCCCTTTATCTGGACCCGCTGCCCGGGTATGAAGCCGTCTCCCCTGATGGTTAGTTCCCCGTTGAAGGGAACCCGCTCAGGCTGCGCCGTTATGGCGGCGTTGACGGCCACGATGTCGTAGATGGTCCGGCCGTCGTATTTGACCTGAGTGGCGTACTCTTTGGCAGCGTCGGTGGGCATGGCGATGCGGGATCGGACGTGAACGCGTATCTCCTTGGCGTGGGCTATGACGCAGGGGGCGGCGTCTCCCGAGTTGTCGGTCCAGGACGTGCAGGGCGGTATGACGATGCGGTGGTTGTCGTTGGAGCTGGTCGACCGGTCCAGCCGGGCCCCTATGGCGCGGTACTGGTGGGCAAAGCGGCTGGCGTAGGTGGTGACGTGTATGGTCGGCGTGCCTATGGAGGTGGGGGCGTAGTCGGGTCGCAACTCGATCACGATCTCCTCGTTGGGCATGACGGTGCTGGCCGCGGGCAGTACCACCCGTTCGGTTTCGTCGGAAGATGCGTCGTCCGGGGTGGGTACGTGGCAGTCGAGACCGCCGGCCGGCCTGATGGTGAAGCGGAAGCTCATGGCGGTCTGAATGCCCGGAGCCTGGCCGTCGTGGGTTATGGTGAGGCCGGGGCATTCCTTGGCGTCGGCGGGTATGGTGTCGTCGGGCTTGCGGCCGGACAGGATGGTGACGACGGTCTCGGTGGTGATGCCGTCGATTGTCAGGTAGAGGGTGTGGTCGCCGAGTATCTCCGGGACGTTCAGCCACGTGACGGTTGAATCTTCGTGGGAGAACGCCTGGACGCGTTTGCCGAGCTTGAGGCCTTCTATGGTGGACCCGGATTTCGGTGCAGGTGTGATCGTGATGGCGGCCGGACCGTTGGCTCTGACGCGTCCTTCGCCCGGCAGGGTCACGCCTGGTCTGGTCTGGGTTATCGCGGCTTGCTGGGTGACGGAACCCTCGGCGTCCTCGGCGCAGATGCCCCAGTATCCCCAGTAGGCGAACATGCCTACCGACAGCGTGCCGGATAGGGTTATGTGGCCGTCGGCGTCCGATACGACTGCTTCGCCGTTCCAGAGGTTGGTCCTGGGGTGGGCTTCTGCCGCTTCCTCCGTGCCGGTGGAGACCGCCAGGCTATCCAGGCAGGTGATCTGCTCGTTGGGGCCGTCGGCCGGATGGGTGGTGAAGGTGACGGCGCTGTTGGGCTCGAAGCCGGAGCCGGAGATTTCCGTGGGCTGTCCGAAGGTGGCGTTCTCTGGCAGTTTGAGTACGGGAGGAGCGCCTTGAGGGATGACCTCTATCTCTCTGGTGATCTTGCTGTCGTCGGACATGGTTAGGACCAGGGTGTAGGTGCCGGGAGTGGCGGTGGTCCTGATGCGGAACGTGTCTGTGTCGTCCGGCCCGTCTCTCAATTCCGCCGACTGCCCGGCCAGGGTGGCGGTCGAAACGGACGTTTCGCCGGTGAGCGGCGGGCGGATGCGGGCCTTGTTCCACTTGAACTGTATGAGTTGGTCTTCCTTGATGAGGACGGTGTGCTCTATGGTGACGCTGCCGGGAGTTTGGGACAGTTTGCCGGCGCCGTCTCGAGTGCAGATCCACCAGGTGCCGGTGACGGTGAATATGTCCTCGGCTATCTGGTAATCAAGCGTGAACTCGCCGTCCTGGTCGGCGGTGACGGTGGCTTGTCCGGCGAACGTGGCGGTGGCGCAGTCGGGCTCGGCGTTTTCGGACGTGGGGGCGACGAAGTAAACGATGACGGTCTGGTCGGGCGTGTGGTAGTAGCCGTGTATGGCGACCTCGTCGCCAACGCGCGCGGTGTTGGGTTGGGCGAGCACGGCGGAGGTCTGGCTGGCTATCACGAGTATCTCGCGGGATACGGTGGTCTCGTCCGACAGCGTTATCTGGAGAGTGTGGGTCCCGGGAGCGGCGGACGTGCGGATGCTGAAGTCTTCGGTTTCGTCCCGCATCTCCACGGGCTGGCCGTCGATGGATCCTTTGACCGGGGTTGCATCGTCGTTCTGGGGACGAACGCGCGCGGGCGTCCACTGGAAGCGCACCATGTGGTCATCGTCGATGAGGATGGCGTAGCCCACCTCGAACTGGGCCGGCTCTTCGGTCGTCTTGCCGAAGCTGTTGCGGCTGCAAACCCACCAGATTCCGACTTCGGTGAAGTTCTCCTCTGATATCTGGTAGGCGTGGGTTAGGTCGCCGGCGTCGTCCGTGGTGGCCTGGGCTTGGAAAGCGGGAGTGTCTTGGGCGCAGTCCGGCGGTTGGTCCTCTTCGGTCGGGCTGAAGAACAGGAAGGTGATGGTCTGAATGGGGCGGTGATTCTCTCCGGTGATTTCTATCTCCTGCCCGATCACGACTTGGTCCGGCGTTACGGCTACGGTGGTGGGAACGCCGTCGACCACGTTGACCTCGGCTCTGAGGACTCCTCCCAGGTAACGGGCGGTCATGGTGTAGCGGCCGGCGGGGAGTGAGGGAGTGACCTCGAATTTGGTGCGGTGCTCGTCGGTAGTCGTGGCCGAGGGCTGGGTGTTGTCCTGGTCTCCGATGGACCACTGGGAGACTTGCGTTCCTTCGGGGAGGGGTGGGGCGATCCATACCGGGTTGGGTTCGTCCTTGATGATCCGGTTGCTGGGGTGTTCGAACTGGAGCACTCTTTTGATGCTGACGACCAGGGGCTGGAGGGTGCGGTCGCCGGCCCCGTCGACGGCGCAGAACCACCAGGGATCCATGGATGGGTCCTTGAAGCGCTGGTCGGCGAGGGTGAAGTCCACGTTGGCTATCCGACCTGACGAGTCGGTGGTGGCGGTTACCGCTGGGTCGGGGGGCGTTCGGTTGTAAGGCTGGCAGACGGGCAGTCGGTCGTCATAGGGCAGTTGCTGCGCGTATATCCGTACGGTCTGGTCGGGCTTGAAGCCGCGGCCGGATATGGCGATGGTCTCGTCGGGGCCGGCGATGATGCGGTCGCTGGACAGATGGCGGTCGCCGATGGTGATGCCGCTTTCCTGTACGGTGAAGACGCCGGAAACCGTGGTAGTCACGTCGTTTTCGTTGAGCGTGAATTCGAGGGTGTACCTGCCGGCCTCAGCGAGGGGGCGTATGGTGTAGGTGCCGTCGGAGTTCCTCTCCAGCGCGCCGCCGCTTTCGGGTCCCAGAGTCCATCCGGTCACGGAGGTGGTATCAGGGTCGATGTCGGGTACGATCTTGACGAGGTTGTCCTTCTCGCGGATGAGGACCTGTTGGTCGTGCTCGGCACTGCGGATGGTGGGCTCGATGGTGAGCATGTGCGATTGAGTGCGGCTGCCCCTGCCGTCCACTCCGCAGACGAGCCATTCTTCGTGCTGCTCAAATCGTGGATCCGCCAGGGTGATTGGAGTGTCGGGGACGGAGCCGTCGTCGTCGGCGATGACGTCGGCGCCTACGGTGTGTACCTGCGGGTCGTATACCGGGCACTGGTCCCGTTCGCTGGCCGTTTCCGGCGGCCGGGGGAAGGCGTAGATGCGGCCGGTCTGGTTCTCGGCGAATCCCTCGCCGCCTATCTGAATGGTGTCGCCCGGGCTGGCGGTGTCGGGAGCGATGAGGTAGTGCTCGCCCTCGTAGGTCTCCTTGAGTTCGAAGGCTTCGCTGATGTACCAGTTGCCGTCCACGTCTTGGACGGCGTCTCCGACCTCCTGGTCGAATCTGGCGGTGACTTGCCAGCCGCCGGGGCTGAAGTCGGCGGCGGCGGGTGTGATCGTGACCCAGGTTTTGAGGTCGGTATTGGTCCGGTCAGTGTCTCCGGGTGTCCAAACGGCCTCGTCGCCGATGAGGATGCTGGTGATACCAATGTCGGCGCCTATGCCGGGGATGATTTCGAGGCGATTTTCCTGGCCGATGAGGAGTATCTGGCGCTGGACGAATTGTTCGGGTACGGTCGCGCGGAGAACTCTGACCATGTGGAAGTGGTCGGTTGCTCCCCGCTGGCCGCTGTCGGCGCAGATGGTCCACTGGATCAGGTCGAAGTAGATATCGCCGTCCAGCCGGTAGGTGGTCTCGAATTGGCCTTCCCGATTGGTCCGTACCGTCTTGGTGTCGCCGGCGTCGTCGGCACCGTGCTCTGATTTGCAATCGTCCTCGTCCGGGTGGTCGTAGTGGACGTGCCCCTTGACGGCGTATAGCCTGATGTTGGTCAGGGCGGGCCAATTGCGTCCGGTGACCTGCAGGGTCTCGCCTGGGTAGGCTCGGTCCTTCTCGAGTGAAACGGACTCGGGGTTGAGCGTGGCGGTGGCTGCGGCTGTGGTCTGGTTGCCCTCGGAGTCGGCGCCGCAGAAGGCGATGTAGTTCTTGTCGCCGGCGATTGTGGTGGTGATCCTGAGCCGGTACTGCCAGTTGTTGGAATCGTCCGGAGTTTCAGATATCTGGGTCAGGTGGGTCCACTGTTCCAGGTCGTTGGGGCACTCGACCGTTTCGGGCTCGTGCAACTGGCCCTGTTGTAGGTAGAAGGCCCGGTAGTAGACCCTGACTGGGTCGGTTCCCTCGAAACCCTGTCCGGTGAGGGTGAGGAGCTGGCCGGTTTCGATGCGGTTCGGGCTCGGCGTTATGGTGAGGGCGCCGGGCACCGCCGGCGGGGCGTCGGGGTGAGCCTTGAGGTTGGGCGACGGGTTGGCGAGTTGCACCGCCGTGATCGCGATTGCGAGGGCTAGGGCTGAGGCGACCAGCCATTTCCAGGTGGGCTTTCTTTGTTTGGAGTTCGGCATTTTGACTCGCGTGCGGCCCGTGCTGGGCTGGTTTGGCGCGTGTCATTGTGCGGAACATGGCGATTGGCCGGTGCGGTAGGCCGGCTGGCGGTTGTCTCGAACGGGGCTACGGGGTCGTTTCCTCTTGGGCAAGGGCGTCGAGGACGGCGGCGAGCGCCTCTGCTCCTCTGGCGCCGGCCATCTGCTCGGCGATCCTGCCCTGGCGGTCCAGGAAGACGTAGCTGGGGACTCCTTCAACCCGGTACTGCGTGGCGATCTGTTCGGCTGGGTCGTACACGTTCGGGAACGTAAGGGTCTCCCGGTCGATGAATTCTTCCACGTCCGGCTGGGTGGTGCTGAACTGGGCGATGCCGATCACGGTGATGTCCTTGTCCTTCAATTCAGTCTCGTACAGGGACTGTAGGGCCGGAATGTCCTGCCCGCAGTAGGGTCACCAGGGTGTCCAGAAAGCCAGCAGTGTGACGTTGCCCCGGTGGGCCTCAAGGTCGATCTCTTCGCCGTCGAGGGTGGTTGCTTGGAAAGTTGCCCCGGTCGGGCGTGAGCCTTGGCCATCGGAGGGTTGCGTGGACGCTGTGATGCGTACTGTGGAGGGTTCCAGCCGTTCTTGGCTTTGGGGCGGAGGCTGGGGGACGTTGGGCTGCTGAGGGAGGGTTGCCGCGGGCTGCCGGGCGGCGCTGACGGCGAGGGTCATGGCCTGCGTGTACGCCTCTTGTTGCTGCGCCATGCGTTCGGACCAGGATGACGCGGTTTGTGCAGCGCCTACCGAATGGCCTAGTACGGCTCCGAAGATGCCCGCGGCGATGGCGGTGCCGGCAATGGCGGCTGCCAGGCGCCTGGGGTTGTGGCTGGCGGTGGGGGAGTCGTTCTGGGTTTGCCCGGGGATCCGGGACGGGGCGGTGTTCTCCGGTTCTTGATCTTCGTTTTGGTTCTGCGAATGCGATGTCATGGGCGCTCCTGTTGGCGAATTCAGGTAGGTCGAATTTTAGGGAGATCAGACAGCAAGGGCGTTGCGGCGCAGCGTGGCCTTGACTTCGGGGAGCGGGCCCACCAGGCTGGTGCCGGCGTGGTCGTAGGTCCAGGCGTCGCACTGGAAGCGCTGGAATTTCCGGATGGAACCCGCCGGCTGTCCGTTGAGGATGACGTCCATGCGGTGGGGCTGCTGGGGGGTGAAGGATATGGTCGAGGGTTCAGGTTGGCTCATGGAGTGGGGTGCCTCCTGGGGCGTGACGTTTCATGGTTCTTTTCGGAACGCGGACTTGGCCCACGAAGCGAAGCGGGCCATGGGGCCGGGTCGGGGATCGGCGGGTGTTGGGCACTGGTGGCGGGCTCTGCAGGCCGGGCTGGGATGGGTTATGGCGCCGCACGTGCTGCAGGCGTTTCGTCTCAGTCTGGATCGCTTCAGTCGGTACGGCTCTCCGCAGGTGGCGCAGTTGACGTTGATCCAGATGCGTTGTCTGCCGTCTTCGCCAGCGGCTTCCATGTGATATTCGCTCCCTTCGAGTTTGTGCTGTGGCGGAGGTCGTGGGTCACGGGATGAGGACCAGCTGGTTGGGGGGAACTTCCGCGCCCTTTGGCCCGTGGCCTCGGCGTTCTCTGACGTGGTCTTCCGGCAGGCCGGCCTTGATGTTCGCCAGCGTCCTCATGTCGGCTCGCGTCTTTTCGGCGTGGCACTTCTTGCAGAGCCACTGGAGGTTGCCCGACGTATAGGCCCTGATGATGCCGCGACGGTCACCTCTGGCGTGAGCGATGGACAGGGCGGTGATGTGGTCTATGTGAGAGGGCGGCTGGCCGCAGGGGCAGGGCTGCTTCGGGATGAGCGGCCTCTGGCCGATCATGTTCTGCTGGCCGAGGGCTATGGTGTAAGCCAGGACGCATTCCGGGTGCCAGATGGTGCGCTTGTTCTGAGTCGGGCGGCGGCACCATCGGCATCTGCCGTCGCGGGCGCGCGCCGGCGGGAACGTGGTTATGAGTCCCCGATGGTAGACCCTGTTCGTTCGGCGTCGTCTGCTTTCCCGCTCGTGGATGATCAGGCCGCGGAGCTGGCGGAACCGGTCTGGCGTGATGCTGGGGGCCGATCTCGGGGGAGTCGTCATATCGCCCTGGCCTTGGGCGGCTGGCTTCCCTCCTGAAGGGAGAAGATGGACCGGTAGCTCTGGAACTTGCGGCGGTATTCTTGGTTCAGGGCTTGGGCTCCGCGCTTGGCTTGGGCGATCCTGGTGTGGTTGACGAGAGTGCGTCGGCCGCGACGGTCGGTCGCCATCTGCACGAAAGCCTGGACTGTGAGCCAGGGCAGGCGTTGATTTTGAAGTTGCCATTGTGTGGCCCATGCCTTGCGGTGCGCCTCGGCTGCGGTGTGTATGGTGGGCTGGGTGTGGTAGGCGGGCAGGTCCTGCTCTTTGCGCCAGTTTCTGGCGTGGCGGGAGTGGAGTATCCCGACTATGCGCAAAGACTGGTCGATGGCCCAGTTGGCCGGCGTCGTGCTGCGGATGGCCTTGTAGCACCACAGGCAACGCGGTTGTTCTTGGAGCGTCTGGTCGTCGGGCGTCATGCGGTGTCAGCGTCGCCGGTAGGGCAGGGGAGTTCTTGAAGGGCGGCCTGCTTGGCTTGGGTCATCCGAGGGTAGCCTTCGGAACTTTCGATGAGGGCGAACGTGACCGGACGTTCGGGGTTGGATTGGACTATTCGGGCCAATGCCTGCCAGAGGTCAGCGTTCTTGAGGTTGCCCTTGGCTCGCTTCCATCCGCGTCGCTTCCAGTCGGATACCCAGCCGAGGTTGAAGGCGTTGCATAGATATCTGCTGTCGGTGTAGACGACGGCTGAGGTGTTGTCGGAGAGGTAATGGAGGGCGCTGAGGGCTGACGTCAGCTCCATGCGGTTGGGAGTGGTGTGGTCCTCGTGGCCGGCGATCCTGGCGAGGCGGCGGTCGGCTTCGGTGATTATGGCGGCGTATGATCCCGGTCCGGGGTTGGACGGGCAGAGGGCGGTCGACCAGATATCTACCCTTGTCGCCTTGATGCGCGGCACCTGCTGGGGATATGGGGGATCTTGCGCGGTTGCGGTCTCGGTATAAGAACGGGTGATGAACTCGTCGATGCGCTCCTGCAGGCGATGTCGTTCGACGTATCGGCGGGTCTGGTCGGCTATTTCGCGTATCTGGCTTTCGGATACGTGACCGTGCCGCTTGGTGAGCAGGGAGGCGACATGAGCCTGGTCGAAGCGCAGGCTGGTTTCGGTCGACGCTGCCATGGGGTGTGCTGAGCCGTGCGGGGTTATGCCGGGATGGGGTCGGTTTGGTCCTGGTCGTCTCGTTGCCAGGCGAACGAGGCTTGGGCGATGGCGCCCAGGTCGTCCCAGTCGGGGTCGTGAGGGCCGGCTGCTTCTCGGTAGGCGGCTTCGGCTTCGTCCATGCGCTGCTGGTGTTCGGTTCCGATCCCCATGATGAAGGTTCTGGCGCCCGAGTGGGCGATGCTGTCGATGACCTTTTCGGTGTCTTCGTCTTGGACGTAGACGGCGAGTATGTTCATGGTTCGCTCTCCGGTGGTTTTGAGCCCATTGTGAGTCAATGGCTGGTTTGGGCTGGTTGCGCTTTGTGGTGGAGGTGGCCTAACTGGGCCACCTCGTCGGCTGTGGAGTTCTGGTCGATATGGCGCAGGGCGTGCTCCAGGACGGATATCTTGTCCACTACCTGGCTTCGGGTCAGGCCGTTGAGGGGCGGGTGCGCCGCCAGGTTTCGGGTCTGCTTAACTTCGCGCAGGATGCGGGCCAGTTCGGACCGGTCTTTCGGGTCCATCCGGAACGCCTCGTCGAAGGTGCTCACGATGTCCGGGAGGTCGTTGATGTCGATGGCGTTCTCGGGCTGGGCGCGTATGGCCTTGACGTTGCGGATGCGCCGGTTGCGCAGCGTGAGGATCTTTTCGCCGATCCTTTTGCCGTAGGCGCTCCGCATGCGGGATATGGCGTAGCGGCGCAGCGGGTCGCGGCAGATGTTGACGGCGTGGTTGAGCAGCGTCACGGCGTCTGTGCCGGTCTGGGCGAGCTGGAGTGGCGCCGATGGTGGCTGAAGCCTTTCCGATGGAAACGGTGGCGTCTGGGCGCGCTCTGAGGTGGCGTTTTGCGCGGGTCTGTCTTCGGTCAGGCAGGCGGCCTGTTCCTGATTGGCCTGGTTGCGGACCGCGGCGTGGGCGGCGTCGAACCCGTCGGGGCTCGCCAGGCTGAGGCACGTCCTGATGAGCATGCGGGGGTCGGGAGGCTCGTGGTAGTAGGACGATTCGGGCTGGGCGCCGGTCTCCACGATGCGGATGGCGCCGCCGTAGGTGGCTCGTCCCAGGGCCTTGCGGACGGTGTGGGTGGAGCCGCCCTCCAGGATGATGACTTCAGCGACGCCCAGCAGTCTGGTCTGCAGGGTGTTGGGGTTGCGGGGCGTGCGGCCGTCGGGCCGTCTGGTGACGATCAGGACGGGCAGGTTCCGGTCGGGGTGGAGCAGGGTCTGGTCCACGAGGGCTCTTGCCGAGTTTTCCCGTACGTGGCGCGCTCTGGGGCGGATGTGGGTGGTGCCGGACAAGCAGCGAAAGTTGCGGGCCAGGTGCTCCAGGAGTTTGGGAGGGAAGGTGGGGAGTTCGGGCGCCGGGTTGGGAGCGGCGGTTCTGCCGTAACGGGTTACTATCTCGGCGCGGGCGTCTTGCTCCGGCGTCTTGTGGGCTCTGATCTCCAGCCGTACGGTGTCGCCGGTGGAGTCCAGCGTGGGCCTTTCGACCACAAGTTCCCAGAAGGAACCAGCCGGTCCGTCGCCCCATTCCTCCGATCCTTCGATCAGGGTCACGGCGAGGGTGCGGAGCGTGGTGTCCCTGAGCTGGGTGAGCGTGTGGTCGGCGCCCGCGTCATGGGTGGCTTGAATGTGGAAGCCGGCGCGGAAGTACATCTGCGCTATTTGTCTGGCGGCATGGGCTTGGCCGGCGTGGGACCTTCTTGCCCTTGGTAACGGCTGCCCAGGCCCGGACTGCCGTAGGGCCTGAGGGCCGGGGCGTCCATGCGCATGAACGAGATCTGGCCGATCTTCATGTTGGGGCGCAGCACGATGGGCATGACTGAGACGTTGTGGAGTTCCAGGGTGAGCTCGCCCTTCCAGCCGGCGTCGACCCAGCCGGCGGTGCTGTGGATCATCAGGCCGAGGCGGCCCAGGGAACTCTTGCCTTCCATGCGGGCGGATACGTCGTCAGGCAGTTCGACCCATTCCAGGGTGCTGCCCAGGGCGAACTCGCCAGGGTGCATGATGAACTGGTCGTCTTCCTCAACGTCCACCTCCCGGTACAGGTCTTCGGGGATGTCCTCTGGGTCGATGTACGGTCGGGAGGAGCGGTCGATGACCTTGAAACGCCTGCCGAGGGTGAGGTCCACGCTGGCGGGCTGGACCCTCTCGGGACGCCATGGCCGTATCACCAGGTCGCCGGCTTCGATCATCTCGGCTATGGTTGCGTCGCTCAGTAGCATGGCTCCTCCGTTTAGGTCTGGTTTGGCTCGGTTATTGTGAGGCGTCAGGTCTTGACGAGCTGCGATGCCTCCACGTCGACGGGTGTCATGCGGCCGAAAACGTTGATCTCAACGGTGGCTTTGCCGGTGCTGGCGATGGTGGAGACTTGCCCGATGATGTCTTCCATCGGGCCGGAGATGATGCGGACGGTGTCTCCGATTGCGAAGCTCCAGCCGGCGTTGCCCGGGCTGATTGGTTCCAGGTAGGAGGCCATCTCGGCGTCGGCCAGCGGCGCCGGGGTGGGGCCCTTGGCGTCTGGGTCCTCGTGGGAGACGAAGCCCTTGACGTCCAGGATGTGGCGTATGCTGTTCCAGTTCTCGTCGTTCAGGTCCATCTGGATGAAGACGTATCCGGGATAGGCGACGGTGTCTTGGGATCTCGGCTTGGATGTGGACTTCGCCTGCATGGGGACGAGGACTTCGCTGACGCCCTCCATGGCGGTCTGGCGTACCAGCCTTTCGATGCGATCCTTGACGACGTGCTCGCGTTTTGAGACTGTCTCGATGAGGTACCATTCCATGTTTTCTTCTTTCCCTGTTTTTTGGATGTAGGGCCGGGCGTGCGGCGGTATCGGGTCCGGCGGTAGGTGAAGTCAGATAGAGGCCATCTGCGAGATGATGGCCTCAGTTCGTTCGGCTGCCTGTTGCTCGTGGCGGTCGGCTTCCGCTTGCAGGGCCTGGGCCTCGGCCCGTTTGGCCGCGGCCTGGGACTGGGCTGACGTGACCTGGTCGGACTGCTGGACCTGGGCGAGTATCTCGTCCTTGCGCTGCTTTTCCCGTTCGGCGATCTCGGCCGAGCCGGTCGCCTCTCTGGCGGCGTCCAGCTCGCGCTTGGCAAGGGCGACTCGTTCGTCGTCTCTGGCGGCCTTCTTCTCCTCGCGTATGGATTTCAGGTCCTCGTCGATTCGCTGAACGGACTTGGTCTGGTCCTTGATCAACTCGGAGGCCTGCTTGTCAAGGTCGTCAGCCTCCTGGTCCAGGGCGTCGGCGCGGCGCCTGAGCAGGCGGGCTTTGCTTTGTTCCTCAAGCCATGTGCGTGCTTGTTCCCTGATCTGGTCGAGTTTGTTTGCTGTCATGCGCTGGCACCTCTTGGGCTCGGTGATCACAACGCATTGTGCGGGTAACGAGTCTGCACAGTGGGCAGTAGAAGCGTTTGCGGGCGCTCAAGGGCTTGCCTCCGTTGGCGATGTTGGGGATTTGTCCGGTGTTCAGGTCTCGGTGGCGTAGGGCAGGTGGCGTCCCATGTAGGCGACGACGAACTCGGAGTGCTTCTGGTCGAGGTCGAAGTAGATCTGGAAGCTGGAGTTGCGGGAGTGGTACGTGACGTGGCGATACACGATGAGGGTCTGGTCTCGCTCCTCGTCGCGGAAGTTGCGGTCCACGCCGTGCTTGGTCTTGGTCTGCTCCGATTCGTCCTGCGCGTAGTGCCAGCCGGTGAGGTTGTTGAAGTACTGCCGCCAGTTGCCGATGCGTCCGTTGGGCGTGTTCTGCCAGGCGGTGGCCAGGTGGTGAATGGCGTCCAGGGCGGCTAGTACCTCCTCGTGGTTGGGGTTGGGCTGGCGGTGCTTGCTGATGTGCTTGGTTGCGCTGTTCAGGAAGCGGAGGTTCGGGAATCGCTGTTGTTCCTCGATGACGCGCTCGATGACGCCGCGCATCTCGCGGGGCGCGTCTTCTTCGGCGTCCGTGACCTTATCGGACTGGAGCGCGCTGTAGGCGGCCTGGAGTTCGTTTTCCTTCTGCTCCAAGGTTTCTCTGAGCTTGGACGCTTCGTCGCGAGCCTCCTTGAGCTGGTCCTCCAGGACGGATATGCGCGGGTTCTGCGTTTCTTGGTCCGACGCGTGCTGGGCCTCGGTCGGGATGTGGACGGTGCCGTTGGAGGCCAGGGCTGCGGTGATCTCGGTGAGGGCGCAGAGCGTGTGTGTGGCCAACTGTTCCTGCGCTTGGCGTTGGTCGTCGATGGCTTGAAGTACGCTGTGCCTGGCCTGTTCCGGGTCGTGGGTGACGAACGTAACGAGGCCGGGTTTGCCCGGCATGTCTCTCTGGTATAGGCCGAAGCTGGCGCGGTTCCAGAGCATCGCCTGATCGGGACAATCTATTGACCGGCCTATCGCCCGGGCGGCGCCGTGGTCCAGTACCACGGTGTTGTAGTGCTTGGAGAAGTCGGCTGCGATCTGGCTCATGCACTCTTCCGGTTGGTCTTGGTCGCCCCAAGGCAGCAGCATGACCATCTCGCCGGCGGCGGCTAGGTTGTCCTCGTCAAGGGCGTCTCGTCCGTAGACGGTCAGGGTTCGACCGGCGGTTCGGCCGGCCTTGGCTTGGATGTCGTGCAGGGTTGACGCAAGGGCGTTGAAGCCGGCGTGCTCGTCCCAGGGACGTTCTTCGTCGGTCCAGGGGTCGGTGGCTGCGGCCACGATGTTCCCTTGGTCCGGGTTGGCGCCGGTGCGCCACGATATGGCGTGCGCGGTGTACAGGGCTGGGTCGTGTTGGTCTTGGCGGTCCGGTTTGATCGAGGCTCGGACCAGTTGAAGTTCGGGGATGAGCGCGTTACTGACGGTTCTGATGACGATAGTCACGCGGTCGCTTTCCCACTGGCCGTTGGCGCCCAGCTTGATCTGTCGTTTGGCTTGCGATTGATGGTTGCCGGCGTGGGCGATCGCCCAATCCCGGAGAGCTTGGCTGGCTTGGCTCATGTGGCGTCTTGGCAACGAGAAGTGCCACTGGTTGCGGTTGATCCCCATGGGTGGTCCTCCACTTTCGTCGGTCGGGACGTGTGGCCCCGGATTCGGTGTGGCAGGCGGCCGTTAGGAGGGACCCAGGGTGAGGACGTGGGAGGTGGTGGATATCTCAGCCATGACGGAGGCGCTGACGTGGGCACGGGCCTTGGTGGGGTTGACGTTGGTGCGGGCGTCCTTCTTGAGGCTGCCCTTCCAGACGCGGTTGTCGGTCTTGATCTCGATCTCGGTCATGTCGTTGGCCAGCATGTACTCGCGGACGACCTCCTTGGCTTTGTCGTACTGGCGCGTCTTCGGCTTGGCCTCCTCGACGTCGGCGTACAGCTCGTCCATGACGGCGACCGCGGCGAGTATCTGGTCCCAGTCGATTTCGTCGTCTTCGGGCTTGGTCTCCTTGCCGTGGCAGAGGGTGAGGTAGGGACACTGGCGGCAGTGGCGGCTGGAACGTCGGAACGGCGCCGGCGGCACTTCCTCAAGCTCGATGGCCTCGCTGAGGTCCTCCATGTTCTGCAATATCTCGGCGATGGTCCCATCGAGTTCGTCCTGCTCGATGGTCTCGTACTCCAGGGCGCCGGTGTCGCGGTTGAGCATGGCGATCATCTGGGGCTCGTCCAGGTTTACGTCCGCTCCGGGGTTCGCGCCGCGGCGGTAGCCCTCGGTGAGTACGGCCATCTGGTGGACGCGGTGCGGGTATGACTTGAACGATGTGTCCTTGAGCCACCGGCGGAAGGACGAGTCCTTGGTGCTGCCGGTCTGGACGATGATCCATTCGCCGCCGGACATGGTCTCGTGGCGGGCCAGTTCGTCGGGGCGGGCGGTGATCCTCACGTGGTCGCCGACGTTGATCTCGATCACTTGGCTGTCCTGCTGGAGTCGCCATCCCTCGCGGCGCAGGGCCTGGCTTACCACGTCCTTCATGACGCGGCCGGCCTCCATGCGGTTTTCGGCTGCGTCGTCGACGGGTTCCGACGGCTCGACTCTCTGTCGCATCAGGTAGAGCTGCTTGATGCAGGAGCCGGCCTGGCGAGCGGTGATGGTGTGTCGGTTCTGGTTTGTCATGGGTGCTCTCCTCGCTTTGGAATGCTGGTTTCAGGTTAGCGAACGGCGGTGGGTGGTGGAGGGGATTCAGGTGGTCGTATTTGCATCGTGACGGTCGGCGGTTGGGGCTGTTTTTCGGGCTGGAGAGGGAGGGCTTGGCAGGGATGCCGCGGTGATTCCCAACAATGGCGTGTGCGTTGGCAGGACAACAAAACTTACTCGTCGGCGCGGGAGGCACAGCCGTGGAGGAGTTCACCTCTGCACTCAACAACCTAACGATCCTGCTGATTGTCATTGGTGGATCGGTCTTCACCCTCTGCTTGGCAGTCGGCGCGATCTTGTTCATGACCGCGGCCGGCGACCCTCACAAGCAGCAGCTCGCCAAGGGAGCGATGTTCGGCGCCGTGATCGGCGCAGTCGTGCTGGCGATGTCGCCGCTTGCGCCGCGGGTGCTGTCCAAGTTCGTGATCGAACCGTCGGGCGGTCAGGCTCTGGAGCGGACCATCGGTTCCAGCTGCGACGACCACCTGCGGACGGGCTTCATCACCCAGCGCGGGGTTTCCACTGCTGCCCGGGCCAACTCGATGATCTCGCAGATCCAGACGAAACGGCGTGACGAGTGCAACCCTGAATCTTGGGCACCCGTGGTTGACGCTGCTCAGAAGTGCAAGGGAAGTACGGCTAACAATCGGCTTGGCACGGAGAAGGTGATTATTCCGGCCAGCCTGATCGCTGCTGGCGGCGTGACTAACGAGGACGGAGTGACGCGAGATCAGGATGGCAACATCATGATCGCGTTCACTGCGGGCAAACTTCCGGGGGACACATCCTTGTGCTGGATGTACTCTGCCAACGCCGGGTTCTGGATATCCAGTGCCGCTTTGCCCGTAGCACCGTAGTCCGGATCAGTCGAACATCATCGCCAATTGCGAGGCGGTGGAGTCGTTGAATTGGCCGGTCCTGATCGTCACGACGTTCGGGACCGGCTCTTCTTCGTCACCGTAGGCGACGCCGGTGTCCATTGAGGCCAGCATGGCGTTGATGTCCAGCTGGTCGTCGGGATCGTGGGATACTATGCCGGCGCCGGCTATCTCCCGGGCCAGTTGGTCCCTGATGTCGTCGGGATCCGGGTTGAAAGCCGACAGGCCGGTCTTGGCTAGGTCGCCGTGGAATGTCCGGCTCACGTCAGCCTTGCGGGCGATGATGCGGAGCGCTCTCTCCTGCATGGTGTCGGCGTACGCCAGGTAGTAGACCTCGACGTCCTTGGTCTGGTTGAGGCGGTACGAGCGACGGGATGCCTGCTCTACCATGAACATGCTGTACTCAATTTCGAACCAGATGATGGTCGGGTAGTCCAGCAGGTTGACGCCGGTCTCCACCAGCTTGGGCTGGCAGATGATGACGTCGTGAGACCGGGCCTCGCGTTGCAGCCACTCGGACCTCTCTTCTGAGTCGACGGTGCCGGCCTTGAGTTGTAACGCCTTGATGTTGTTGCGCTTGAGCAGCTTCAGGATGCGGCTGGTGGTGTCGCGCCGGCCGGTGTGGGTGCAGTAGACGAGGCACTTGCGGTGGCGTCGGACTTGGTCGCGCACCAGTTCCAGCAGCACTGCCTCCTTGGGGTAGAGGCGGTCGGCGTCCAGAGGGTCCAGTTGGACGATCACTTCGTCGGTGTCCGGGTCTCGGGGCGCTGTTCCCTGCCAGGCGTTCTCCGGGTAGGCTAGGAGTTCCTGCAGGTACAGGCCGAGGGACCTGGTGGACCCCTGGCGGAGTTGTTGCTTGATGTGCGAAGTCATCTCGGCGTCCAGCATGTCGTAGGCGTCCTTATGGGACAGCTGCTGGGTGGTTGTGGGCTGTGGCGATTGGTCGAGCTGGATCAGGTTGGCCCGCTGTTTGAGCTGAGGCAGTTTGCCGTCCACGTCGACGTCCTGAAGGCCCATGAACAGCGTGTTGTGCCAGAAGAATTCCAACAGGGCCGGGTGGTATCCGGGTATCTCCCTGGTGTTCTTCTTGGTCTCCCGGCGGCGGCTGGCTACTCCGACCGAGCGGTTGTCGTCGTCGTCCTTGATGTTGTAGGTGGTCTCCTCTCGGCCGTAGAGCTTGCGGAACGCCCCGAGTTCCCGGAACCCGAAGTGCTCGCCGAAGCCGGGGTTGAGAGCGGACAGCAGGAAGAAAACCTCTGAAACTTTGCCGCCGAACGGGGTGCCGGTGAGGGCGATGGTCTTCTTGGAGTGCTGGGCCATGCGGCGGGTCGTCTCGCCTTGGGCGGTTTCCCGGGCCTTGTAGTCCTGGACCTCGTCGATGATGAAGACGTCGAACCAGTGCCCCATGTGCTTGGCGGCGTAGTCCCCGTAGCTGTAGAGGGCGCGTCCGCCTTCGTCCCTGATGGCGGTGGCGATGGGAGCCTGGCAGGTGGGGGGCTCTATCTCGGTCCAGTCTCCGTCCTCGTTCTGCGAAGCTTGGGGGACGCTGGCGGTGTGACCCTTCCAGCGGAGTCGCAGGGCCGAATCGCGGGCCCGGACGGCGGCCTCCTCGGTCGTTTCTCGCTGGTCGGGAGGGAGCGCCGGCAGCCAGGTGCCGCCGTACTTGCCGCGGACCGTCGGGTTTTGCTGTTCTTCGTTTTTGAGTTGTTCTAGGAGCCTCAGGTCAGGGAGGTGCTGGGGCAACGGCGCTTCGTTGATGCAGACGGCGTCGCGGTCGTTCTTGCGCCAGCGTTCGTCGTCGGTGAGTGCGTACCAGCATTGGGGGCATGTCCCCACCGGGGCCAAGTCGCCGGGCCAGATTGCCAAACCTGCCCCCGCGTGCCTGACTAGGCGGTGGTGGGGACGTCGCTGCGACGTCGGCGTGTGGCTGGGTTTGTCGTGGCGCAGGCGGCGTTCTATGTCGGCGATGTGTGCCAGGGGGCGGTGCGCCGAAGCGTCTCCTCGCTGTCCGTGGACCCAGCGCAGTCCTTGTTCCACGGGGTGGGTACGGCGGGCCGTGTCCTTCTTCATGAGGATCCAGAGGGGGCGGTCCGGGGAGCACCAGGGTTCGAGACGGCGGGCTTCTTCTAGGGAGCACCGTCCCATGCGGCTGGGCTCAAGGCTCATCTCAAGCTCGGTGGGCGGTCGCCGGTTGCCGATTGGCTGCTTGTTGTCGACCACTCGTATGATTGCCTCGGGCCAGATGGTGTGTATCTCGGAGATCCAGTTACGTATGACGCGGCTGGGCGTCATGACGCAGACCTTGGACGCGCCCATGCCGAAGGCGACTGCGAAACTGCAGCAGGTCTTGCCGGTGCCGGGCTCGAAGTACAGATTGAGATGGGGGTTGTGCTTGAGGTAGGCGGCGCCGATGGTGGTGTCCTCCACCTGCTTGCCGATGAGGGGGCGGTGCAGTCGCGCGATGCGGTCGGCGATTTCGAGGCATTCCTCGGATTCCGGGTCGACGGCGGGAGGGTAGGCGATGTCGATGTGATCGCGGATGGCCTGGCCGTAGGTTTCCATGAAGGTCGCCAGGCCGTCGGGGTCCGACCCCATCTCCTGGACGGCCCCGGTCACGGCGTTCATGGCCCGGATGTTGGACTCGAAGTAGTCGGTGCGGGTCACTGAATCTTGGTTGCGGTCGGTTTCCTTGGTGACCTTGCGGAAGAAGCCGCGCAGGATGATGGGCTCCTTCTCGTTGGCCGGGTCGGTGATGATGACGTTGTCCATCATGCTGTTGGCGGCCACCATGGCGGCGTGGCCTTCCTGGAGAGGTTCGATGGGGCGCATCCGGCTGCGGTCGTGGCGGGTGCTGAGCAGGTCGCGGACCTCTTTGGTGTTCCAGGTGCCTTCGGAGCGCAGCGCTTTGGCGACGTCATCTGGTCGGAACCACATGCGGCGGGCGGGCCAACCGTTGTTGCCGTAGTTGGTCTGCTTGGCGATGAGCATCTTTTCCGCGCCCTTGATAGGGTTGACTTGAGCGGTGGATGCGCCCATGCGGGCGATCTGCTGGGCGGTATGCGGGTCTCCGCCGGAGCGAGGTGTTTCGCGCTTGTTGGCGATGACCACGACTTGGCCGTAGTTCTCGAACTCCGGGTCCGGGAATCTCTGCACGACTATGGACTGGTAGTGCCGTGCTAGGAACGGTGCGTCCCAGCGCAGGACGTGCTGGGGCACGATGTAGATCAGGACGCCGTCCGGCTTGAGCCCCCAAGTGGTCTGGTGCAGGAACCTGCTCTCCAGGCGCTTGGTTTGCTCGTCTCCGGAGTCGTCCCAGTCGTAGGGTGGGTTGAGCCACAGGTAGTCGTAGCTGGACGGCATGATGCGCATGCTGTCGATGTCGGCGTGCCAGACTTGGGTCATGATCTGCCGGGCGGCTTTGGAGCGTTCTTCCTCGACCTCGATGCCGTAGGTGACGACGCGCAGCGGGTGGGGCTGGTGCAGGGTGGCCTCGGCGCGTTCTTGGAGGCGCTCGGCAAAGCGGGCGACCGCGGTGCCTTCGCCACAGCATGGGTCGAGGATTCTGGTCTCGTGGCGCGCTTCCTCGTACTGGGTTTCGGCGCGTTTCCAGAAAATGTGGCGCGTCACGTTGTTGGCGATGAACTCGGTGACGCGCTCTGGGGTGGGGTAGTATCCGAACTTGGTCCAGCCTGTTCTTCTCATTGAGACTGCTCCTCTCGGTAGTCTTGGGCGTCATTGTGACCTGACGTGGACTCAGCTTGGTCGCTGTGGTCGGTGTCCTCGGTTTCGTCGTGCTCGTTGTCGCGGCGTGCCTTCTTTGGCACCACTGGCTTTCGGCGGGGCTGTTGGCGTTCCGGAAGCGTTTCCGTTGGGCACTCGTGCCTGTGGTCATCGTGGGTAGTGGGGTCGACGGGGCCTGGCGCACAAAAAACAGACAGTGCTGCCACTGCCACCGCTATCGCCACCGCGATAAATTGCGCGGCTCGTGCGATGGTTCGTTTGATGGTTTTGTGGATCAATTCGGTACCCTCCTTGAGGCGGTACAGTTGAGGTGCTGTGCCTGAATCTCAAGGGGGCCGCCTCAAATGAGGCGCGCCCCCTGCGGTGTGCGCACGGGGCGCACCTGTTTGTCGGCGGTGTGAGTTAGCGAACTGGATTCTCGGTTCGCGGTGCTTCTCTTGGCTGTTGGCCAGACTCGGTGGGCTTCTCTTGGCGTCCTCCTTTGGTTGGTTTCGGAATGTCTTTGGGCTAAAGCCTTAGACGGGTATGGGTAGTTCCCGGCTGGCTACCTTCTGGCTGATGATGGCCTCGATGTCTTGGTAGCGCATGTCGCAGCGCCAGCCTTGCACGCCGAAGGTGGTGAGCTCTCGGATCTCGCCTCTGCCGACGCAGACGCCCCAAATCTGATCGGCCCATTCGGGCAGGCAGGGCGTGGGGCTTCTGGCGGCGAACTCCCGGTAAAAGATGCGGGGGCCGTCTGCCTCGTTGTTGGCGTAAATGTAGAAGGTCTCGTCCGGGGTGCCGTCGGCCTTGGTCTCGTCCTTGCCCTCGGGTATCTGGCGGGCGATGACGATCAGGTGGTGGTATCCCCGCAGCGAGGAAACCCTGCTCTGCCAGTAGTCGGCTTCTTCCATGAGGGTCAGGTCGAGCCGGCTCATCGAGGGCGTTCGGGGATCCTCCCGGCGGTAGGCCACCAGGTCGGCGGTTCTCTCACGGGCCTGGGTACGGAGCGTGGCCCTCATGCCCTTGACGGTGGATTGCGGCGCCGTGAAAGATACCAGGGTGAGGTGGCTCTGCCCGGCGCGGTTGGATCCGGTTATGGGGTAAGGGTCGATGGCCCAGGCGTCCGACATGGCGGCGGCTCCGGCCAGGTACATCTCGTAGATCGGGGCGGGCTGGTCGTCGAAGGCGAGGTCTTCGGTGGTGGTCATGGTGCAGTCATCTCCGCGTCGCCCAGGCTTGATGGTTTGGCCTGGACGGATGGTTGCTGTCCCTTGGGGTGGTTAATCGGCTTTGGGGCCGTCTCGTGGCGTCTGGGCGCGTTGTGGCAGTGCCGGCTGGGGAGGAGAGAGGGCCTCTTTCCGGTCGGGCCAGATGAGGCCTTCGGCCCATTCGGCCAGCTTGGCGATCATGTCGCGGTCCAGCTGCTCTCCTTCCAATTCGACGGATCTTTTGAGCTGCTCGACGTAGCGTCGGAAGTTGCGGAAGAGGGCCTCGGTAAGACGCAGGCTTCCGTGAGTGTCGTCGTAAATGAGGATCGCGTTGTTGGCGGTGGTGCCCTCCGGGTGGAGGGAGGACCTGACGGTGACGGGCTCGTCGGAGTGGTCGATGTCCCAGTTGGCGATGGACTGGTCGTAGCGCGTTATGGCTTCGAGCATGGAGCCGATCTCCTGGCGGGGCCGGTTCCAGGTGGCCCATTCGGCGCCGATGCGTACGATGACGCCGGTGGTGTCGAATTCCCGTTCCGGGATGGTCTCCTGGTCGTAGGGGACGAGGCGGCCGTTGCTGCTGTAGCCGGTGACCTTCTTGTTGATGGACGTGTATACCTCGGCCAGGTAGCTTTGACCGTCCTCGTGGACGACGAGGTTTCCCTCGACTATGCCCTTGACGGTCACGTCCTTGTGCTCGTTGGGCTCGGTGGTCTCGGCCATGGAGTACTCGCTCATGGTGATGTCTATGGCGCCTCTCTGGCCGGTCTGGTCCCACTCGCCGGTCTTGTAACGGCGGCCGGCGTGGAGGTAGGCGGCGCCGGGATAGTTCTCCCTCATGGCGTTGTCGAGGGTGGTGGTGCCGATGCGGTTGCCGGTGGAGTCGTCGATGAGATGGATCTCCGGGCCGGGCAACGTTCGGATGGCGTGGGCGATGTGGGGGTTGCGGCGGCCGGTGCGCTGGATGGCTTCGTACTCCTCGGGGCACCTGCGTCCCGTGGCGTGGGCGAGGGCGGTCTCGAATCCTCGGGGCCATACGTCCCTGTCCAGCTCGTCAGGATGCTGCCGGCTCTCTTTTGCGAAGCACTGGGCGTTTGCGAACTGGATGTAACGGTTGTGCAGGTACAGCACGGACGGTTCGGCCGATGCCTCGTAGTACTGCTGCATGGTCTCTCCGTACTGGCTGAACAGGTTGGGCGGGCCGATGATCATGAAGACGCCGGGGCCGTCTCGTCCCACCCGGCCCAAGCGTTGTCGAAATGCCTTGCGGGTGGAGGGCAGCTTGAGGTTGATGCCGAGGCTCAGGCCGGGGATGTTGATGCCCATTTCCAGTGCCGACGTGGAGACGACGCCGTTGAGGTTGCCATCTCGCAGGGCGGTTTCTATGTCGCGGCGGTCGCTGGCCTCGTAGCCGTTGCGGTAGGCCAGGACTCGGCCCAGGCGTACGCGGCGCGCCACGCGCTCCACTCCCTGCCGGGAGTCGATGAACGCTATGAACTTGGGACAGTCTGGGCCGGCGACCATCTTGCGGATGATCTCGGCCACGTCGTCCTCGCTGTTGCCGTCGACGTGCAGCACCTTGCGGTCGTACACCTGGGCGCCGTTGCGGTCCTCGCCTATCTCGACGAAAGGCCGGCCGGTTAGCTTCTGAAGGTGCTCGGCGGCGTTTGAGATGGTGGCGGTGGCCGCGATGATCTGGCAGGGAGGGTCTTCGGTTGGGGCCCACTCGTCCCTGACGTTGAGCAGGCGGCGGAACAGGTAGCCGGCGTTGCTTCCGAAGACTGAGTCGTAAACGTGCGCCTCGTCGATGACGATGATGCGCATGGACCTGATGAACTGCTGTACGGCGCGGCTGGCGGTGTTGCGCATGATCCAGGCTTGGCAGATGTCCGGCGTGACTATGGCCACCGATGCCTGATCGAGCATCTCTTCACGCTGCCCCATGGGTATGGAGCCGTCTATCTTGACGATCACATCGGGGTTCATGCCGCAATCTGCGGCGACCTGTTTCCAGCTGCTGAGCTGGTCCTCCGCCAGGGCGCGCAGTGGATTGAATACCAGAACCGTCGCCCCGGGGTCGTTGCCGAGGGTGTCGATGGTGTGGGCCTGAAAGATCAAGGATTTGCCGGAGGCGGTGCTGGTGGCGACCACGGTGTGGTTGCCCTGCTCCAGTTCGGCCAGCGCCTCGACTTGGTGGGCCCAGAGGTGGGCGTCGGGCCTCCTGGCCAATAGCGCCGGCGCGGCGTGGCCTTGTAGCAGCCTTGGAGGGATGGGCAGGAGTTTCTCCGGTCTTGGCGGCAGGGATATGCTGGCCCAGACTCTCAGGTCCAGGTGGTCGATCATGGGTCCTCCCGGTTTTGGGCGGCCTCTGCGGCGCAGTAGGCGCAGTGTTCAATGGTGGTGCGGGGCGGTGAGTGGGCGTAGAGGGAGTCGCATTCGGCGCAGATGCGCTGGGTGGCGGCGCTGACCAGGCGGCCGTGTGCGACTAACTCCTGGCGGGCCGGCTTGGTGTGTTCGTCTATGCCGGCGTGCAAGACGGATGCGTTGAGGTCTCTGGTGAGCTCGGAGAGGAGCTGGACCTGGTGGCGCGCTTCGCGTTGATCGGGGTTGGCGGCGCATGCGTCGAGGCTGGCGTGGATGCGGGCGATGAATGCCTCGGCGATCGACTGGCCTGACGAGCTGTGGTCGTTGGACACTCTCTGTCTCCTTGCGGGAGCGGTTTTCCGTATGCTTGGGCCAATGGCCGTTTTTGCGGCTGGAAGGGGGCTGCAATATGCTGCGACGTTTTTCTCTCGCCCTTATCGTAGGGGCGCTGGCATTGGTGGGGATGGTTGGGTGTGAGGTTATCGGCTATGACTCCAACCCTTACGTGGGCGGGAGCTCGTGGGAAACCGTGGAACGAGTGGACCCGGTCGGCGGGGGCATGGAGGTTCTGATACAGACGCGGGCGTCGCCCAACACATTCTTCGGGAAGGTGATGTCGCTGTTCGGGCGACCGTCCCTGGCGTACGTGTGCACGTCGGACGAGGAGAAGGTGCTGAGGATTGACTGGCGCGAGGCCGTAGGCCCGCCTTCGGTGAAGAGGACGGTTTTCTTCTCGCTGGACGGAGAGGACCCCGACGAGAGGCGGTGGGACGTTTCGGAGAGCGGACGGGTGACCACCGTGAGATGGTTCGGCCCGACGAATCCTCCGATGAATCAGGCGAGGACGGCCGCCGTCAGGGTGGTGAACGCGCGGGGTGAGAACCTGACGCTGGTGTTCAACGTCGGCGGCTTCGAGTCGGTGAGGAAGCCTGTAGACCAGGCTTGCCGGTAGGGATGAAGATCTTTCGGTTCATCCGGGGCGCGGTGGTGCTGGCGTTGGCCGCCACCGCGGTGTACCTGGTGTGGTACCTGCTGTTCTGACGCCTACTCGTCTCTGGAGGGCACGGTCATGTGGGTGATGACGTCCTCGTCGCGTGGACACATGAAGGTGACGGGCCCTTCTTCACCGCGCACGGTGAGTTGGATCAAGGATCCTGGCACCAGCCTGCTGATCTGACGCAGGTGGTTGGTTTCGATCAGGACCAGGGCGTTCGGGCCGGAGGCCTGCTGGGCGTTAACCCGGTCTCGTATCTCGCCGAGCAGGGCGTCGGCCACCCTTATGCTGAGTTGGGCGGTTCCGTCGCGGGCGGTGCGGGTGGTCAGCTCCACGAGTTCGGGGCCCTCTTTGGCGAAGGCTTCGGATGCCGACACGGCGTTGCGGAAGCGTTCGGTCCTGATGGTGAGCTGGGTGTGGTCAGGGTCGGGCTCCGGTATTTCGGGGTCCGGTATGCCGCGCACGGCGGAGGCCGTCTGTATGGCGATGGCGGACGTCGGGGTGTCGATGTAAAGGCGGCTGCGGTCTTCGTCGAGTTCGATCCAGGCGTCGTCGGCGTTGCCTTGCAGTATGGGTATGGCTTTCATCAGGCCCCGTATGGGGACGATGGCGGTGAGCTGGCGGCAGGACGGCTCGTTTTCCATGGTCAGCTTGGCCTGGCCGGCCTTGGAGCCGGCGTTGGTGGTGATGACGATGGCGTCGGGGCCCAGGTCCACCCTGGCGTTGGCGGCGGGACGGGTCTGGTCGCCCTCGGGCTGGCCGCCGGCGGCGGCGTTGGCTATGGCGGAGTGAAGTCTGGACGCCTTGATGGACCTGCCGGCGTTGGCGATGGGGCGTTGCAAGGCGACTTTGGGGAAGTTCTCGGGCCGGTCGCCGAACATGGTGGCCCTTATGGAGCCGCAGACCAGCGTGGAGCGGCTGCCGTTGACGGCGAGTTCGGTCATGGGCTCGGTCACGGTGCCGGATATGCGGTGCAGGAGGGCGTGCAGCAGTGACGCGCGGCCGGTGCGGCGTACGGTGGCCTCGATCTGCGTGGTGATGGCCACGGACAGGTCGGTGGTGGTGATGTGGAGGCGGCCGTCGGTGGCCTCCAGCAGCGCGTTCATCCCCACTCCCGTCTTCAGGTTCGTCTGGGCGTTGGTGGCGCCTTGCGCGATGCGCAGTGCCTTCTCCAGGTCGCGTGAGCGGCAGATGATGTCCATTGGGTCCTCCTCTCTGTGGTCAGTCTCCTTCGGTGTGGATGCTGATGGATGCGCGTCCGTCGGGACGGTGGAAAGTGGGCATGGGGGCATTGTACAAGGCGCAGATGCGTCGGATGATGGCGATAATCGTCTCTTTTGACTGGCTTTGGGGGATGGCGTTGGCGAGTTCGGCTCCTCGGCGGGCGGCGTTCTCAAGGGCCAGCAGGTATTGGGAAGCCTGATGCTGGGAGGCGGCGTCGTGTTGGGTGCCGGCTTCCGACCAGGACCAGTATTGGCTGAGGCGCCATGAGGCGGTGCTGAGATCCTGGTCGATGCGCGCGCACGGCTGGTCCTCGGGGAGCACGGCTCTGAGGCCGAAGATCTCTCCGGTGGCTCGGCTCACGTATCGTCTGAGGAGCGTGGGCTCCGACGGCGAGAAGTCGGTTGTTGACGGCATGTCGCCATCGTGGGGAATCGCGCTCAGACGGCACGGTTTGGGTCGCACGGCAGTTGTTGAGGGTTTTATGGGGATAAGGGGTTCGGGGCGAAATGGGGGCGTGTGGTGTATCGGTGGATACGGGAAAATACGGACTGCGGTAGGATTGTCTTTATGTGGGAAAGGTACATCGGCTTGTCGGCCGTGTCTTGGTCGTCGCTCTGGTCGTCGGTCCGGCCGGGCGTGGGGACTCTGTCTTTGGCTTTGGCTTGCATCGGGGTGTTCTCGCTGATGGTTCACCGGTTCGGCGAAGGATATCTGGGCGGTGGTGGCGGCGGGCCGGTGGCGTTGCTGGATTTCTACGACCGGTTTGGCGTCTCGCCGGCGCTGGTGGGATTCGGGAGTTCCGTCTTCTTCGCGTGGGCTTCGGGTCTGTTCGTGCACGTGGGGCCGTTGCATCTGCTGGCTAACCTTGCGTTCTTGATCCCGTTCGGACTGTTGACGGAGCGCAGGTGCGGGACTGCGTGGCTGGTGACGCTGTACTTGGCTTGTGGGGTGATGGGCGCCGTTGGTCACTGCTGGGCCTTTCCGTCGTCTCACCTGTCGTTGGTGGGAGCCAGCGGAGCGGTGGCGGGACTGGCGGGGTTCGTCTGGGTGGCGGTGCCGTTGCGAAAGCCGGTGTGGTCGGGCAAGAGGCTGGCTCTGCCGGCTTACGGAGTGCTGTTGTCTTGGGCGATCTTCCAGCTGTTGTCGGCGGTGAGCGACGTTGCCTCCCGCGGGGATGGTCCGGTTGCCTTCGTGCCCCATGTGGTGGGCCTCATGGTCGGCCTGACGGGGGGAGTGGTGTGGCGGTTGCTGGACCCGATACCCGTATCGGCCGATGAGGTGGATCGGCGCTGACGGGGCTCAGGCATGAGAAAACCCGCCTGAAGAGACGGGTTGGGGTTGAGGGCGCCTGTGGGGGCTGTCCTAGAAGGGCAGCGTTCCCAGCAGGCTGTTGTAACTGGTGACTGCGCCGGCTATGTCGGCGTAGTACCGTTGGATGAGGATGGATCCGTTGGCGGCGGCTGCGACGAATCCTGGGAGTATGAGGAGGGCGAAGTCGCGCGATGCTGAATCTTTCTCCTGCTTGGCTTCCCAGTAGTCGTTCCAGCGCTTTGACCTGCTTACTCGCCACCAGCGGAAAAGTCCCAGCAGAGCGATGGGAACGAACAGTCCCAAAGCTGCCATCGATATGATCGGCGTCAGGTAGAAGCCGATCAGTGCGGTGATGGCTGCGGGTACGCAGGTGAGGGTCGCCTGGCCGATGGTGATACCGGCGTTGATCGATGCCTCGATGATGATGGCGTTGTCGTTGTCGCGGGTTAGCCTGGGTTCCATGGTTAGACCTCCTTGCGTCGTTGGCCCTTCGTCTGTTTTTCAAGAGAGACCCTTGGGTCTGGTTCTTGAGGCCATTGTTACGAAAAGGCCCGGCGGGTCGGCCGGGCCTGGAGGTCTTCGCGGGTTTCGGTTGGCTGGGTTAATCGACGGCCCAGAAGTGTATTTCGGTCACGCCGGCGGAGAGCAGGGCGTCCAGCATGCCCCAGCCGTCCTCATCGGGGGGCACGACCAGCTTCTGGCCGGTGTCGGGCGGGTGCGACCAATCCGCCGGCATCACGATCATGCCGACCGTGACGCCCTGGCGGCAGACTACCTGCACTTGTATCTTGGCCGGGTCTCTGGCTTGCTCGTCCTCGATGATGGTGAGTGTCGGGATGTGATGATGCGGGTTGAAGCCGCGCTCCAGGAGGTGGTCGGCGCTGCGCTCTATCTCGCGGATGAGGGATTGTGCTGTTGCGTTGCTCATGGCGACATTATGGCGTGTCGGCAGGGAACTCCGCGTCGTCAGGAGAGCGGTTGGACATGGCGTTGGCTATCGTGAGGGGGTCGGCGAACTCGACTGGGGCGCGGTCTGCTATTCCCTTCCGCAGGGCGGTTATCTGGACCGGGCGGTCGCGCCCGGCCAGGGCTCGGACGATGTAGTCGGCGGTGGCGTTGCCCTCGAGGGTGTTGCTGGTGGCGAGGATGATCTCGGCCATGGGGTCTTCTCGCATCAGGTCCGCCCGTTCGATGAGGTGACTGAGGGTGAGCTGGTCCGGTCCTATGCCGCGGAGGGGTTCCAGTGCTCCGTGCAGTACGTGGTACAGGCCGGAGTAGTAGCCGGTGCCCTCAACGTTGTGAACGTCGTCGGGACGCTCGACGACGCAGATCTGGTCGTGTCTGCGGGACGGGTCTCGGCATATCGCGCAGAGTTCCCGGTCGGCGATACCGTGGCATTGGATGCACTTGGAGGCGGCGGAGTTGGCGGAGCGTATCGAGGCTGCCAGGTCGTCCCAGTGGTGGGCGTCCCGGCGGCTCATCTGTATGGCGGCGAGCGTGGCGGTTCTGCCGCCTATGCCGGGCAATCTCTGGAGCAATGACGCCAGGTTGGCGGTGGCTTCGGGTAGGGCTCCCTTTGGTGTGGAACCGTCGTTCATCATGGTCAATTCTCCCTGCAATCCGGGCACCAGCGCTCCAGGCGCATCTCATCGCTGGATGGATGGAACGCGGCGCCGCATTGTTCGCAGGTCAGGGGGACGGCCTCGCCGAGGGCGGCGCCGGTGGTCCTGGCGTTGAGGAGATGGTGCTGCACCCAGTCCCGGTAGGGGCCGGCGGGAAGGGACCTGGCTTGCTCGCGGGTGGCTTGGAAGATGGCAGACAGGACGGCCAGGGAATGTCTGGTGCGTCGCGGGTCTCGGTCGGGCTGGTCGATCTCTTCCTGCAGCAGTAGGCGCATCTCGTCGGAGATGACCTGCGCTGTGGCGAGGAGCGGCCCGGGCTGGGGCTGGGTGGAGTCCGGGCTTGACCGGTTGCGGGGACGCGCGAGGGGTTCCAGAACCATCGTCGCTTCCGTGGGCTGGGGATCGGGCTGGTCTGTTGGGGTTTCGGGCACGGGTTGGTCCGCTTCGTCTTCGGCAGTGGCGTTCAGTATGTCGATCCATTCTCTGATGCGGGGGAAATCCTGCTCGATGGGTTCTCTGAACCTCTCCTGCCTGTTGGCTGCTGCCGGGTGGTACATGGGCAGGATGACGAAGTCACGGTTGTCTACGCGGAGGGGGCGGCCTCTGATCTGCGTTATCTTGGCCTGCGGCACAAAGTGCTGGGTCGCCGGGGATCCCATGGTTACCACGAGGTCCGGTTTGATGGCTTCGATCTGCAGTTCCAGCCAGTCGCGGCATTGGGCCTTCTCTTCCTGAGTTGGATCGCGGTTTTCAGGCGGGCGGCATTTCACGACGTTGGTGACGAACAGTTCGGACCGCCTGAGGCCTGATTTTTCGAGAAGCTGGTTGAGGTACTTGCCGGATGCCCCCACGAACGGTTTGCCCTGCTTGTCCTCGTTCTGTCCGGGTCCCTCGCCGATGAGCATGACTCTGGCTTTGGGGTTGCCGGTGCCGGGGACGGCGTTGACTCTGGACTGGTGCAGGGGGCACTTGGTGCATTTGCGGATCTGTTCGGCCAGATCGTCGATTGTGTTGCTCAACGTCTCATGCCTCGGTCGTGGCAAATCTTTGGCCCGGTCCATCTCGGGCCGGGCCAGTTTGTCTAGGTGTGGGATGTGGGGGTCAGGGTGTCGGAGTCGCGGTGGGAGTGGGGGTCTGAGTGGGCGTCGGGACGGTGTTGGGTCCGATCTCGAATCCTACCTCGGCTTGGCATTGTGCCAGCAACGACCGGGCTTGGGCCTCGGTCAGGCGCCCTTCGTCCATCTCGTTGCGGTAGTAGGTTGCGAACTGCCGGCTCATGTCCATGTTGAAGGTCATGCCGGGCGTGGACGGCGGCTGGTGGTCCCAAAGCTGGCTGTTGCGGCACAGGCCCAGAGCTTCCGGGGTGCCGATGTTCTCCCAGTCTATTTCGAGTTCCGGCTTTGCGAATATGGTCGGGTCGGCGAGGAGGAGCTGGTTGCCCTTGGCCATCTCTCTGGTTCTGTTGATCTCGTCCTCCAGTGCCGCGACGTGGGAGTTGCTGGCCTCCAGTTCCGCTTCGGTTATCTGGAGGCGGCGCTGGAGGGTCGAGACGGCGCCGGCCAGCTCGGTTATCTCCTGGGTCTGGCGCCTGGTCTGGCCGAGTATGAGCGATAGCTCCTGTACGGTCTCGGCCAGCTGGTTCATCTGGACCTCCAGAACGGCCGGGCTGACGCTCTGTTGGGTCTGGAGCAGGGCGGCGACTTGTTCGGCTTGGCCGTCGAGCACCTGGTGGACCTCGTTGACGGCTCGTATGGCCTCGTTGACGGCGTCACGGTTGTCCTCGACGCCGGACCTCATGGTTTGCAGCTCTGCGGACAGTTCTTCGTCGGTTATCTCGTCCCATTGGAAAGCGTCGCTGGTCGGTTCGGAGCCGGGCATGAGGGTGAAGTACGCCGCGCCCAGCGCTGCGATCAATAGCGCCAGGATTGCCGCGGTTATCTTGCGCCGTCTGGTGCGCAGAATGCCTTTCATGGGCGTTCTTCTCCGGAGAAGGTGGTGTCTAACGCCGGCGGGCTATTCCGTCGGTACGTTGATGAACTCGTTCTTGGTGAGAAAGGCTTGGTCCACCTGGCTGCTGACCCTGCGGTAGAGGTGCTCTATCTCGGGTATGTTCTGGCTCGGGGCCATCATGGTGATGACGCTGACGGCCACGCGGGGTTCGAGGGATATGAAGTGGTATTCCACCCCTGAGTGTGGCTTGTAGATCTCGGCGCAGGTGGCGGCGGACTGGCAGGCTTGCCCGGACAGCATGAGGTTCTCCAGGCAGGTGAGCATGGTCGAGCGTTCCTGGTCCGAAAGATCTTCTCCGGGCGCGGTGCTGCCGAGGCGTCGTTCGATGTCGTAGGTGGCCTGGACGATCCACTCCCACAGCACGTCGGACTCGGTGGGCCGGAGGGAGATGACCACGCACGCCATCTCCTCTGGTGGTCTGGACAGCTGGTCGGGCTGTATGGCGGTTACGTCCTGCGGTCGGTTCATCATGGCGGAGACTCCGGGATTGTGCGTTCTCAATCCGGGATTGTAGTAAACGCGGGCCGGGGCGCGGTTCAGTCGCGCTCCCGGTCCCGGTCTCCGCCCCGGCGGTCGCGGTCGTCCTCGGGGTAATCGTCCGGGTCTTCGCGGCGCCGTCGGGAAGGCGGGTCGTTATCGTCGTCCGGGTCAGCGTGGTCACTGTCACCCGGGCGGCCGGTGCGTTCCCGGCTGGAGTTGCGGCTGTTGCTTCGGGAGTTATCCCGGTCCCGGTCGCTGTCCCAGTCGCGGTCGCGGTCGTCGTCTGTGTCAGGGTCCGGGTCGTCGTCGGGTTGGCCTGAGCCGCTGTCGTCCCCGTTGGAGGGGCTGCTGCGGAAGAGGTCGCGGCGGGACCGCCGGGGAGGCATGTCGTCGTGGTTTTCCTCGTCGGCGCTCCCGTTCGGTTCCTCGGTGTCATTGACGTCCGGGAAATGGTCGGTCTCGTCGGTGGGCTCTTCGGTGGTGCCTCTCGTGTTGGACCGTTCGCGGACCGACTCGGCTGCGCTGAAGTAGTGCTTGAGCGATGAGCTGATGGGCACGTCGTCCTCGGAGCGGAATGGTCCCATGAGTTTTTTGGTGGCGGACGAAACCGATGCCTCGACGATGCCCATCATTTTCTCGGCGTAATCGAACATCTTGCGACGCTCGTGGGTCTTCTCGTAGAGGGAGTTGCCGAACTGGTCGCCGAGGTAGCGAAGAGCCCGCTTGACGGCATCGGATTCGGCGCCCTTCATGGCGGTGTCGTGGGCTTGAGCGTCCTGGTTGGGTTGCCGGGCGTCCCGGCGTTTGGTCATCTGCTCGAAGCCTACCCCTTCGACGCTGATGCCAAGGGCGGGCACGGTTACCCTGGCCACGCACTTGTAGCCGATCACGTAGCCCTCGTTGTTGGTCACGGCGGCGTGGTGCTTGATCTCCGGGTACCAGCCGCCGTGTCCGAATATCCGGTTGGCTTGGGTGATGGCGAGATAGATGGCGAGGTATTCCCGGCCGTCCTTCTTGTTGATGAGGGCCGGCAGCAGGGGACGGTCCAGGGAGTCCCTGATGTCCGGAGCCTTGGGCAGGCTGGCCATGATTTCCTGATTGTCGGGCGGGTCGGCGGTCTGGCTGTGGCTGGTCATGTGTCCTCACTGTGTAGGATTGTTCAAGTAGGCGGTTGGTTTACGCAAATCGTAGCGTTCGTTGCTGGCGACCGTTGTGCGGAGTTCATCTGAGCACGGCACGGTGATGAGGCGTGAGCCTCCTGACCTTACGGTCAGCTCCCCTGGCGGGGGGTGACGGATCCTCGCCAATGTCTGCGGCAGGCGTGGTCACGCTGGGCGTAACCTGGCTTTCGGCGCTTTCCTTTCGGTCGGCTCGTCCTTGGGCCTTGTGGGGCGCGGATCTGGATGAACACTCCGGAGTACGTTCCTGGCTTGCCGGCGACGTAGCCCCGTGTAGAGACTGAGGCTGATAGGACTGCTCTCGTGTGAGATTACGCAAATCGTCACTGGTGACGAATGGTTCTCTCTACTGGGACAATCCTGCTCACTGTGGCTGCCACGGCTCGCAGAGGCGGCTTGGTTTGGCTTGGGGTTCCCGTGCTGGGAGAAAACTGCGCCGGGGCGCTTTGAGGCCAACTGGTGGCGTCTGGGCGCGCCCGGCGCGGTGGTTTCAGAACGGCAGGTCGTCGGTGCCGAGGCTGTCGTTGGCGTTGTAGTCTCCGCGGTCGGTGTCGTTGTCCCTCGCGCGGTTCCGGTCGCCGCGGTCATCGTCGCGGTCGCGGTTGCGATTGCCGCGGTCATCGTCGCGGTCGCGGCTGCGTCCGCCCCGGTCGTCGTCGCGGTTGCGGTTGCGTCCGCCGCGGTCATCGTCGCGGTTGCGGTTGCGTCCGCCGCGGTCGTCGTCCCGGTCCCGGCCACGGCCACGTCCTCCGCGGTCGTCATCGTCCCGGTCGCGGCCGCGGCCTCCTGAGCTGCGCTGTGACCATTCGAGGCGGTCGTGGAGGTCGTGAACGTGGACGTCGAGGAACATGCGCATGTCGCCCTCGCGGCCCTCTCTCTCGTTGGTCTGCAGCGAGCCGCTGATCCAGACCAGCTGCCCTTCGCGGAGTTCCATTGCGCGCTTGCCCAAGGCCCCTAACGCTCGGCAGCCGAAGTACGTGGTGGCGTCCACGTACTCGCCCTCGTCACGGGAGTACTTGCGGTAGTTGACCGCTACCCGGAAAGAGGCTACCGGGTCTCCGTCGCGGGCGATGTTCTCCGGGTCCCTGGTGAGGTTGCCGAAGAAGTTGATGCTTGGTCCATAGAAATGTGCCATCTGGTTCTGCTCCTTGTGAGTTGAATTTGGCGTTTCCTCGTTGGCTTCCGTTTGGTCGGTGGTTGGCGTGACTCTTGGTCTGTCGGTGGCGTTCCTCCATCTGGCTTTTCGTATCGCGGTGCCGTATATGGCTTGGGCTCTGACCTTGGGACGGTTCATCGCGTCGGCCGGGTCCGAGCAGGTATCGGGGAGTTTTATCAGGAGCGGTCGGCGTCTTCTGGTGGTGGCGGCGGTGAGGACTATGTCGGCCCAGCCGTCGCCGGCGGCGTCCCGGTCGGGGAGGACGTAAACTTGGCCTCGGGCGGCGTTGTTGACGGCGCCGGGCAGTCTGCGGGGTTCCGGGTTGCCCGCAGTGGCCGCTCCGCGTAGGCCGGCGGTCAGGGTCGCCAGGAGGTCCATTGGCCCCTCGGTTATGACCAGAGGCCGGGTGCGGTCCTCGGTGATCTCGTTGCGCAACATGAGCAGGGCGGGTCGTCTGCCAGGCAGGGACTTGTAGGACATGTGGGCGTCCGGATCTATGGCGCGGGCGGTGTGCCAGCCGGGCTGTCCGTCCTGTCCGAAATGGGGGAATATGATGCGGCGGCTGCTGCGGTCCTCCCGACGGCGGTGGTTGAGTAGCATGCAGCGGCTCAGCTCTTCTTCGGTCATGGTCTGCTGGAGCAGCCTGAAGAGGGTGTTGCCGGGCGCGTACCCTATGCCCCATTGTTGGGCCTGTTCTGGATCCACGCCGCGACTGCGCAGGTACGCGGTCGCCTCGGGGTATTCCAGGAGCTGCTGGTTGTAGTGGAGCGCGGCCGTGGCGAGCAGCTCGCGGGAAGGGGTGTCGTACCAGTTGGGCGGCGGCTTGTATTGGCGCTCGGGCTCCTGGTCGTCGGGCCTGCCGGCGAGTTTGCGGTATTCACGCAGCCCGCCGTTGACGCCGCAGTTCGTGGACCAGCACTTGAAGCGCCAGTATCCTCTTGGGCTGAGGGACACCTCGAAGCTGGGGTTGGAGTCGTGGTGGAACGGGCATGGTCCTCTGAAAGCCCTTCCGGACCGCCGCAAATTGGCGCCGTCGGCCAGCAGTTCCTGGACGAGCTGGGGTATGTCTGCCATGCGGTCGGCTCCGGCTTTGCTTGTTTGCGCTGACGTGGGGCGAAGGGACGCGCTACCTGCCCTTGACCAACTTGGCCTCGTTCTTGATGAGAGCCTCTATGTGGGCTGAGGCGATTTCGAACCTCGAGAGGGATTGCATCCAGACGCGGCCAGGCCCGATGGTCTCTATGGTGAACAGGCTCTCGCCTCCCCAGAGTACGTTGCGTACACCCTTCATCATGGAGATGTCGTAGTCCACGGTCTGGTCGAAGGCCACGAGAGCGTCCAGGTCCATGAGTATTTTCTCGTTGGGCTTGAGGCGGCGGCAGATGACGGTGCCGTTGCCGGTGATGAAGACGTCGCCCAGCCCGGTGAGTTTCTGCATGATCAGCGAGGCTCTGGAGACCAGGGCCGGGCCGAGGGAACCCCTGATGATGTCGACGTGGACGTTGGTGCCCCCGGCGAGGAATGAGTCCCGCTGGCAGACTATGCTGGGCGTGTCAGGCCCCAGCGCGATGTGCATGATGCGTGACGGTCGCTGAGGGCTGAGGGCCAAGGCGGCGGGGCGTTCCGTCGACTCGTTGGTGAACTCGTTGATGAGCAGCGACTCGCCGGAAAACTTGCGCTTGAGCGCCCTGATGGGGCCGGTGCGCTCGCCCATCCGGGTGTTCATCCGGACGTTGTCGGTCATGTAGGTCATGGCGCCCTTCTCAGCCTGTATGCGCTGTCTGGGCTCCAGGATGACCTCTATGATCTGGTTGTCGTATCCCCGGATGTGGTGTCTGAACTCTGACATCTCCGCACCTCGCGCGCGTTTGCGGCATTGTGCGGATATTTACCTCAGTCATCGCGGTTCGGGGCGAGGAGCGCCGCCATACACATGACCGCGTTTTCGGGTGAGATCGAACTGGTTTTTATGAGGCGGTCGGCGTCGGCGAGCAGGTCGTACCACGCCGCCGGGGCGTCTGGGCCGGCGGCTTGGATGTGCTGGCGGGCCTTCCTGACTACGTAATCGCTGCCGGTGCCGAGGGCCTCCATGATCTGGGACGTGTCGGATCCCTGCTGGTCCATGGCCTGAGTGACGGCCATCATCCTCGCCTCTCTCTGAAGCATGGCGACTATGTACTGCGCGGACTGACCGGAGTTGATGGTGGCCTCGAACTGGCGGGTTGCGCGTCTGCGGTTCCCGGCGAATAGGTCGTCTATCGCCCTGAAGATCACCGCTTCCGACGAGTCCTGGACCAGCAGGTTGACGTCCGCCCGTCGGGCGAGTTCTCCTTGGGACCAGAGCGCGATCTTCTCTATTTCATTTGTGATGCGCCATACGCTGGGGCCGGTTCTCTGAACCAGGGCTTCCGCCGCGTCCTGGGTGAGTTGGCAGCCTAGTTCTTGGGCGCGGTCTCGCGCCCAGCCGGGTAGCACGGCAGCCTTGGGCGTTGGTAGGTGCTCGGCCTTGGCATGCTTTCTGGCAAGGGTGAGCAATCTGCTGTTGGACGGCAGGTTGTCCTCGGTCCAGACGTAGATGGTGGTTGGGGGCATTGCGGCAAGGCTCTCTATGGCGTCGGCCCATTGACGGGTGCCTGCTGAATCTTTCGACTTGGACGCCTCCGCCGTGATGACGTTTCTGATGTGAATCAGCGTGTAGGGGTCCATGAAGGGCAGGCTGCTGCCTTTCTCTATGGCCTCCTGTGGGCTCGCCGGCGCCTGAATCGCCTGTATCTCTCCGACGTCGAAGGACTGGATGACGGCTGACGCTCTCTCGCGTACGAGGTATGGATCTCCGTAGATTAGGGTGAGTTCCGCCATGATCTAAGCTCCCCGGCCGGGTGCGCATATGTGGTTGACGGCGTTTTCTAGGGCGGCGGTGCCGTGCTCGTCGGCTGGAGGGCGGCGGTGCGACCATTCCCATAGGACCTGCGCGGTGCGTTCCCAGTTGGCGCCCCGCAAGGCGGCGACGACGGTCTGGGGCAGTTGCTCGCCCCGTTGGTGCCCCCAGGATATGGCGAGGCCGTCGGCCAGGCGCGCGGCCGTCTCCCGGTGGATGATGCGGGGCTCCGCCCCCTCGGCGTGGGCGGCTTTGAGCGCGTTGGCGGCTTCGGTTTCGTTGCCGGCGAGGAGGTGGCGCGCAAGGCTCAATATGGTCTGTCGGATGTGGGATCCGAGCACTTGGTTGACGGCGTCTGTCGTTACCTGCCCTTGGGAAGAAGTGATGACGTGTTCGAGGGTCTGGAGGGCGTCTCTCATGCCGCCGTCGGCGGCGTGGGCGATCAGCATGAGGGCGTCGGGTTGATGGGCGATGGCTTCTTGGTCGCAAATATGGGCCAGGTGGTCGGCTACGGCCCGGTTGTTCAGCCGGTGGAAGGAATGCTGTTGGCAACGGCTTCGGAGTCCTTCCGGGATCTGGTGCGCTTCGGTGGTGCACAGGATGATGGTGGCTCCGCCGGACCTGTCCTCAATGATCTGCTGGAGGAGTCCGCGCGCGGTGGGGGTCATCATGTGGGCCTCGTCCACGATGTAGGCGCGTGGCCCGGCGATGATGGCGTCCTCTTCGATGGCGGTTTTGAGCGAACGGACGTCGTCCGCGTTGCGGTTGGACGCGGCGTCTATCTCCACGTGGGCGCCTGGCGCGCCTTCTGGTGTGGAGCAATGGTCGCACGAGAGGCAGGGCTCGCCTTGCTGCGCGTCGTGGCACATGACGGAGCGGGCGAGTATGCGGGCGGTGGTGGTCTTTCCGGTGCCGCGGGTGCCTTCAAGGAGGTAGGCTTTGGCGAGCCGTGATTGCGTGGTTGCGTTGCGCAGTATCCTGGTGACGTGCTCTTGGCCTACTACTTGTGAAAACTGCTGCGGCCGCCAGCGGTCGGCTAGTCCGGTCATGGGTTTTGTCCTGTAGGCGTGGGTGTCCTGAGCATCATGCGCTCTATGGTCGTGCGAGGGTGGGCATTGGCCTGAAGGTCCACGATGGCCTCTTCCGCGGCTTGGAGGGCGTCTGCGGTCTGGCGCAGGGATGCGGTTGAGGTAAGGTCCGGGTTTCTGGCGAGATGGGGCGCTCCAAGGCTTTCTACCATGCGGTCTCTCCACCAGCTCTGCCAGTGGGACAGTAGTTGGGCGCCGGTGGATCTGTCTGACCTGATGGCTTCGTCGATGGCGGCCGCGGCGGCGAATCGGCCTTGGACGCCCGACATGGCGGCGTTCCTGACGGTTTGTATTTGGTCGTGACGTTGGTCCCTTTGTTCAGGGTCGGTGGCGAGGGTGATCGCTCTGCCGATCCATCCGTCGGCCGCAATCGAGGCGTCCTGGGCGGTCTGGTGGTCAACGTCGGTGATCTCGCGGACGATGCGTGTCAGGGTCTCCATGGATGACGGTTCCATCTGGATGAGGTGACATCTGGACCTGACGGTGGGCAGGGTGGCGTGCGCGTCCTCTGATAACAGGATGACGAGCGACTTGTGCGGTGGTTCCTCCAGCGTCTTGAGCAGGGCGTTGGCTGCGTCCGGCGTCATGAGGTGTGCGCCGTGGATGAAGACTGCTGAGTGACCTCCCTCGCTGGAGGTGATGTACAGACGGTCCAGGGCCTCTTTGACGGGCGCGATGCCGATGTTGGGTGTGTCCTGGCGGTGTACGCGGACGGCGTCCTGGTGGACACCCCGTTCGGCGCGGTCGCAGGGCGGGCACGACAGGCACGGGTCTCCGGGGGATGATGTACAGTTGACGGCCTTGAATATGTCCAGGGCAAGGCGGCTCTTGCCGGATCCCTGAGGGCCCAGGATGAGGTAGGCGTGGGGCTGGCGGGCGGCGCTTATGACCTGTGCGAGATGGCTTATGGTGGAGTCCTGCCCTTTGGTTAGCCACATTGCGCTACAATCTCCTTGGGATGCTCCTCTAGGGGAGTTCCTGTGCAACGCCTCCTTGGCCGCGAGGCCGGGGAGGTTTTATGCTCGTGGCTCTTGCGCTTCAGCGACGCAGGCCTCGCAGGTGGTGGGCGGGTCTTGGTGCTCAGGCTGGTCGTCTTCCGGCGGAGGCTGGGTGAAGGCGTCCCTGCAGGTGTCGCAGATGAGTGGGATGGTCGGGGCGATGCGTCGTCCCTTTTCGATCAGTTGTTGAAACTGCTCTCGGCAGGTCTCGCGCTCCGCTGGGTCCTGGAGGGTGTCGATCTGCTCGTCCATGGTGTTGACGAAGGGTATGAGGGCGTCGTATCGGTATCGCGCGGCCCATGGGTCGTACGTTGCTTCGCATACGTCCAACTGCTTGGAGAGGGCGCTGAGGATGCTGGTGCATACTTCGTAGCCGACTCCTGCGGGCTCTTGTGTTGTCTGGGTCGTCAAGTGTTCACCTCGTCATCGGGAGAGGGGGCGTATCCAGAGGGCCGGCTCGGTTTTGCCGCTGCGCCTCGCCCAACGTATCTGGTCTTCGGTTAGCATCTGCCTGAGTCGGTCCATGTCGAACTTGACCGGCGCGTCCGGTATGAACCAGCTGGCCTTGGCGTTGCCTATGACGGCGGCGGGCGCGGCCTCTCGGTAAGGAACGGCCTCGGCTATGATGGCCCGGGCGGCCTTGCGGGCCTCGTTGGCCTGCAGCCATTGTTCTGCGGCAGCCAAGAGGCGGGGCTCGGTTATGTCAGTGCTGTCCGGGCTCCAGCGCTTCTCGGGCGGCAGGTCGTGGCACAGGGTGAAGTAGTTGCAGATCTTGCAGGGGTCGTCGTCAGGCTGGTAGGGCGCCGGGGGGACTTCGCCGCGTTGGATGGCGGCCCAGTTCTGGCTTATCGCGGCCCTGATGGACTTCTCGAAGTCGGGGCTCCACTGCACCCAGTCAGGAGCGGGGTTGCGGCCCTCTCGGTCCATGGTGGCGAATATGGCGGCCCTGGGCTCGGAGACAATCTCCAGGTTGAAGAGGATGCGGGCGTAGAAACATGCCTGGGCCACGTATTCCGGGTATATGACGAACAACCCGTTGATTTCGACCTGTTCGAGTCGCTCCGGACTCATGGACTTGCATTCCAGGGTGATCCAACGGTTGTCGGTGTGGATGGGATGGCGACATATACCGTCGGGGTGACCGGTCATGGGAGGGTCTACGTTGCCTATGGACAACTGCTGGCTGTCGTCGACGGCGCGCGTGTAGAGGACCTGCCAGCCGTCCTCGATCATGTTGCGTATGAGGATGTCCTCAGCAGCGTCGCCGAGGGCCATTACGTTGAGCGCGCGGCGGTCGGGAGGGTCTGATTCCTCGTAGCCCAGGCTGCGGTACGCCTGCTTGCGGGGACAATATCCCGCGCCGGACATGCGTATGGGTATGGGAAATTCTTGGCTGGTATCTTGATTGCTCACAGGAGGTTCTCCAAGTCCTCGGCGGTTGGGGCATGGCGGGTGTCGTACGGGTCGTCCGGCATGCGGGGGTCCATGTCGTCGAGGGCTTCGATTAGGTCGAGCATGTCCTGGGGGGTGTCCAGGTTCAGTCCGGTGGACGTGTGAGAGGTCCAGTTCTCGATCTCCTGGACGAATTCCCGGAAGGACTCCTCGACTTGCGTTCTGCTGTCCCCGGAACCGTCTTCGGTCTCGGCTTGCGACCAAGACCGGCAGACTCCGCGGGCTGCCTGCTTGAGCTTCTCGTTTACGTCCTGCCCGATGTCGAGGGTGGCGCGGTACCAGCGGGAGCCGTCTTCGGCGGCGAACGGCGTGGCTTCGGGATGGCTTATGCCGGGTACGTCTTGGATGTGGAGGTGCCCTTGGTCGACTTGGTCGTAGAAGGACCAGAGCGCCTGTTGTTGCGGCCCGACCTCAATGGTGATGCGAGATCCGGTTTGGGTGAGCTCGGCGTGGGTTACGACTAGTCCTGGGTCTACTGTGACGTCCATGGACATCTGCTCCTGTGTGTCGTGGGTTGGTTTATAACCTGCCGGCGACGCAGCCTCGTATGGAGACCGATGCTGGCTGGGTAGTCCATCGTTCAGACGGCGCACTTCGTAACGGTGATTTTGCTGCTTCTGATTTCTGAACTACGTTGCTGTCGTTATTATTCGTCGTCGTCTTCTGGGGTCGTTTGGTCGTCTTGGTCCGGGTCGTCTTGGTCGGTGGATGCCTGGTGCGAACGGTTGTGTTCCTCTTCGAGGACCTTTGCCAGTTCGTCCATGACCTCCTGTTTGAGCTCGTCGAGCAGGTCTTGGTCCGTCATGAGGAGCTTGCGGCACGCTTCCCGGCCGTTTGCCAGGAACGTTTCTTCCCGGTAGTACCTGCTGCCGTTGCGGCGGAGTGACCCGCAGCGGGCGGAGAGGTCGATGATTTCGCCGATCTGGTTGACGCCGCACTCGTGGAGTATCTCGAACTCTGCCTGTTTCCAGGGACGGCCGACCTTGTTCTTGGCGATGCGGGCCTTGACCCGGTTGCCGATGACCTCGTCTCCTCTCTTGATGCTGGCTATGCGGCGGAGGTCGATGCGGGTGCTGGCGTAGAACTTGAGCGCCTCGCCGCCGCTGGTTACGTCCGGGGAGCCGAACGTGACCCCCACCTTCTTGCGGATCTGGTTGATGAAGATCATGGCGGTGCGCTGCTTGGATATGGCGGCCGTCATCTTGCGGAGGGACTGGGACATGAGCCTTGCCTGAAGTGCGACGCTCTGTCGGCCGATCTCTCCTTCCAGCTCGGCCTCGGGCACGAGGGCGGCCACTGAATCCAGCACGACTACGTCGATCTGCCCGCTTTCGATCAGGGCCAGGGCGACGTTGAGCGCCTGTTCGGCCGAGTCGGGCTGGCTGTAGAGGATGTGGTCAATGTTGAGTCCGCACTTGGCGGCGAAGACGGGGTCCAGGGCGTGCTCCACGTCGATGTATGCGGCTGCGCCGCGGTCCTTGATGGCATTGGCCATGACGTGGAAGGCCAGCGTGGACTTGCCGGCCGCTTCGTATCCGTAGATCTCGGTCACCCGGCCGCGTGGTACGCCGCCGATGCCGATGGCGTGGTCAAGAAGCAGGGAGCCGGTGGAGATGCCCTCGGCGTCCGATATTGTGGTGCCGAAGCTGATTACTCCGGGAGTGTGTTCCTTCTCGATGGACTCGACCAGCTTCTTGAGGTCCTCTGGCGAGCGGCCGGCGCGGACCGGGGGTTGGCGGGTCTTGACGGGCATGTTTGGCTCCTTCGCAATGTGGGTGTTTTGATGATAATGGAGTCCGGTACGACGTTCGGATGTGGTTGGTGGGTCGTTTTTTAGAGAAGAGCCTGTTCCGACCTGGCTTGGCGTCCGGCGGACACCAGGTCGCGGTACTGGCGGTCGATGGCTGACTTGCCCTTGGTTCGGCCCAGGTCCGTGATGTCTTGGGCGATGATGGCGGCCTGTTCTGCCGCTTCGTCCAGGAGGGCGTGTTTGAGGTCGACGTCGGTCATCTCGGCGGCGCTCTCCACTACGGCTCGGCAGCTCCTTATCCTGCGGCTTACGACGATGCCGCGCAGGTTGAGGGCTTCTTCCGCAGCGCGTTTGGCTTGGTCTACGGTGGTGTCGCGCAGGTAACGGACGGTTTTCCTGGAGCCGTTGTCGAGGAAGATCTTGTAATCGCGGTCGCGCCCGGGCTGGCGGACTAAGGTGGCGTTCTTGGCGGCGACGCGGAGGTAGTTGTTGCCCTGTTGGGATATGGCCCAGCCGTCGTCGAGGATGATGCCGGTCTGGGTGTTGTAGTCGAAGCCGCGGCCCTCGTGGCATTCGTCGCACACGTCGGCGCGGGCGCGCCATCGTGACCATGGTTCCCAGCGGCCGCAGCGGTCGCAATCCTGGCCGTAAGGTTCGCCGCACTCGGGGCATTCCTGCTTTCTGGCTCCGGTTATGGTGCGGCATTCGGGGCAGGTCTTGACGGTCTCGACACCCTCGCCGGAGGCTCCCCGGGGCTGCAGTGACCATTCGCGGCTCTGGGTGGGGAGTCCGTGGGTTTCGGTGTTGTGCGTCGCGTCAAGGATGATGGTGCGGCCTTGTTCGTTGATGCGGGTCCCGCGGCCGACCATCTGCAGGTACAGGGCCAGGGAGTCGGTGGGGCGGAGCATCAAGATGCATTCGGCGCCGCGGAAGTCGGCCCCCTCGGTGTAGATGGCGACGTTGATGAGGCAACGGACGTCGCGTTCCTCGAACGCCTCACCTACCCGGTCGCGTTCATGTTCGGGCGTGTCGCTGAGGATGACTTCGGATGTGACGTGGGCGGCGTCCAGAACCTCCTTGAGACTCCAGGCGTGGGTCTTGTTGACGGCGTAGATGATGGTCTGGAGCTGGCCGCGGGTGGTGTCCAGCCACCACTCGACGGCCCGGTCGGTGAGGATGGCCCGGTCGTTGGCGGCCATGATGCCGGAGCCGGTGTAGTCGCCGTGGCTCTTGCGGCCGCCGGCGATGATGTTCTGCCTCTTGGCGGCGATGACTATGGGGCGGGACAGGTAGCCGGCGGCGATGAGTTCTTCGGGCTGCGGGCCGCAGACCATCTGGTGGAATATGTCGTCCATGCCCTCCGATCGGGACAGGCGCCAGGGGGTTCCGGTCATGCCCATCACGGCGCCGGGGAAGTTTCGGATGAGGGGACTCCAGGTGGCGGCTGGGCCGTGGTGGGCTTCGTCCACGAGTAGGTACCAGGAGCCGGTTAGTATGTCGAGGCCGCCTCGGTTAAGGAGGGCGCGGGGACTGGTCACCACCACCGGTTCCGGCGGTATCGGTTCGCCCACGCGCCAGCGGGCGGCGGTGGCGTCGGCGGCGGGCATCCCCCAGCGGCGGAAACGGCGGGCAGTCTGCCTGATGAGGATGTTGCGGTGTGCGAGTACGAGGAAGCGGGCTTCGGGGTTGTCGCGCAGGATGGTCATGGCGGTCTTGACGGCCACCTCGGTCTTGCCGGCCCCGGGTGGCATGACCAAAAGGATGCGGGCCGTGGCGTCGGCCAGGCCCGCTTCGATCTGTGCTGCCACGTCTTGCTGGTACGGTCGCAGCTGGAGGGTTTCCGCGACCGGAGTGTCGGCTGCTGTTGCCATTGGCCGCTCCTCGGTCATCTGGTTGTCATGAGGTTGTGTCGTTTTAAATTATGGCATTTGAAGAGTGCGGGTCGCTTTTGGGCGGGCTTGTGGTGTAGCTGACCGTGAATTTTGGGGTTGCTGGAAGGCTCTGAGACGGGCTGTGCTGGCTTTAATCGGGCTCGACGGTGCTGACGCCGTTCAGTCGGTTCAGGGCGTCTCTGAGCGCCTGGTGCGTTCCATCGGTCTGGATGGTGGCGACCTGAAGGGTGGCGATTGCCTCTTCGCGGTGGTCCGTGACCTCCAGGGTGACGTCGTCGTCGCCCGGGTGGGCCAGGATGAGCCGCATGACTTTCTGGAAGCGCTTGCGGTCGATCATGTGGTCGCCCGTTGAGGCGATGCGGACGGTCACGTCCTGCCGGGCGGGTTGGTTGAGGTTGACGATGTTGTCGGCGCTGAGGCGGTACGAACCGTCGTTGTCGGCCAGGACTCCGGTCGTTCTGATGGGAGTGTGGGGCTGGATGTCGGATACGCGCTGTCGGAGCCGGTCGTCCCAGACCCTGACTTCCATGGTGGCGTCGGCGAGGGCCATGCTGATGACGGTGTACTGTCGGCCGTCCCTGGCCTTGAGGGTCTTGATTTCCTGGACCACCCCGGCCAGCCAGGGATTGTCGGCCTTGGTGTGGTCGTTCATGTACTCGTCCAGGTCGGCCGTGCGCATGATGTCCGAGGGCCTGGCGAGCCCTTTCAGGACGGCGGTGGGGTCCACGGTGATGGTGGTGTTGAGCGCTTCGCGTTCCCACCGCATGAGGGTCTCGTCATTGGCGGTGACGTGGGAGGTGTCCAGCCAGTCGTTGTCGGTCTCGTCGGGCGTGTCGAACATGGACAGCTGGCCGATGTTGCGCGCCTCGGCGTTGGAGTTGAGCATGCCCGCTATGGCATCGGCGTTCTTGAGGAGCATTGGCCGGTGGCCCAGCGAGTCGGTGGCGCCGCTCTTGATGAGGGCTTCCACCGCCTTGGTCTGCATGCGCGGGCCGCGGCGGCAGAAGTCGGTCATGGATTCGAAAGGCCCGTCGGCGGCGGTGGCGTTCTTGATGTGGTTGGCTGGCTCTGGGCCTATGCCGTTTATCGACGTGAGGCCCAACGTGATCTCCCTGGGGCCGGTGGGCTTGGAAAGGGAGTCCGAACGGCTGACGTCGGGTGGGACCAGGTTGAGGCGCATGCGGCGGCATTCCTCGATGACGTTGAGATACTTGTCGCGCTCGCCCAGGCGGCAGTTGAGGGCGGCGGTCATGTACTCTGCCGGGTAGTGGGCCTTGTACCAGGCCGTCCAGTAGGTGATGAGGCCGTAGCTGACGCTGTGGGCCTTGTTGAAGGCATATCCGGCAAAAGGCTCGATGATGTCGAATATCTCGGTCGCGGTGCGTTCCGTGTGGCCCATCTCCTGAGCCTTCTGGACGAACCGGTTGCGCTCGTCCTGCATCAGCTTGGGTATCTTCTTACCCATGGCCTTGCGCACGATGTCCGCGGCGCCCATGGTGTACCCGGCGAAGCTCTGCAGTATCTGCAGGACCTGGTCCTGGTAGACGATCACCCCGTAGGTCTCCTCGAGGAGCTTCTCCATCGACGGGTGTGGGAACGTGGTCTTCTCCAGGCCGTGCTTGGATCGAATGAACCGGTCTATGTTGTCCATCGGGCCCGGGCGGTAGAGCGCTATCATGGCGGCTATGTCGGATATGCTGGTGGGCTTGAGCTCCTTGATGTAGCGCTGCATGCCGTTGGATTCGAGCTGGAAGACCATGCTGGTGTTGCCGGTGGACATCAGGTCGTAAACGGCCTTGTCGTCGAGGGGAATGTCGTCGAGGTCCGTTGGGCCGTCCTTGGCCAGCAGCATCGCTTGGTCCAGGATGGTCAGGCTGGTCAGGCCCAGAAAGTCCATCTTGAGCAGGCCCAGCTTGGCTATGGGGTCCATGCTGTACTGGGTGATGGCCAGGCCGTTGTCGTCGGACTCCCCGCTGGCCCTGACGGTGGTGCCCCGCTGCAGTGGCGCGATCAGGTCCAGGGGCTCGGACGATATGACCACCCCGGCGGGATGGGAGCCGGTGTGGTTGATGATGCCCTCAAGTCCTTGCGTGTCGTGGAGCACCTTGGCGACGGTCTCGTTTTCGCGGCCCATGCGGTCCAGGTCGGGGTTGGACTTGATGGCGTCGGCTACGGATGTGGCCCGGTTGGGCGCGAGTCTTGAGAGCCGGTTGGATATGTTCTGGTCGAGGCCCATGACGCGGGCGGCGCCCTTGAGGACCGACTTGACTCCGTAGCGGTTGAATGTGCCTATCTGGGCGACGCGCTCGGTGCCGTATCTGTCCACCACGTACCTGATGACCTCGTCGCGGCGGTTGTCCTGGAAATCCATGTCCACGTCGGGCATCTCGCGTCGTTCGAGGTTGAGGAACCGCTCGAACACCAACGAGTAGTGGATGGGATCCGCCGGGGTGATGTCGAGGCAGTACAGGACCAGAGAGGCTGCCGCCGAACCTCTGACGGTCAGCTGGATGTTGTGGTCTCGCGCGAACTTGATGATGTCCCAGACGATCAGGAAGTAGTCCGCGAACTGGGTCTGCTGGACCACCTCGAGTTCGTAATCGAGGCGCTGGCGGTACACGGGGTCATGGGGAGGGCATTTCTTGGCGAAGCCTTCCTCGCAAAGCTGCTTCAGGTACTGGTCGCTGGTGAGGCCCTGCGGCTTGGGGAAGTTTGGGAGGCGTTTGCGGTCGAAGTCGAGCTGGACGTTGCAGCCCTGTCCTATCTCGACGGCCACATCGAGGGCCTCCGGTAGTTCCGGGAAGAGCCCGGTCATCTCGGCGGGGGACTTGAGGTAGTAGGAAGCGTCCTCCAGGGTGAGCCGCTCGTCGTTGTCGAGGCGGTCCTGGGTCTGCATGGCCATGAACAGGTTGTGGGTCATGGCGTCTTCTTTGAGGGTGTAGTGTCCGTCGTTGGTGGCGACGATGGGTATGCCGGTGTCCTTGGAAAGTCGGAGCAGGCCGGCGTTGATCTTCGCCAGGTTGGCTACGTGCTGGTGCTTCTGGATCTCCAGCCAGTAGCGGTCTCCGAAGATGTCCCGGTGGGTCTCGGCTACCTGACGGGCTCGGCTGAGGTCCTGATCCGACGCTATGGCGCGCTGGAGTTGCCCGGACGGACAGCCGGAGAGGCAGATCAGGCCGTCTGATTTCTCCGCCAGCGATTGCAGGTCGATGCGGGGCTTGTAGTAAAAGCCCTCGAGGTGGGCCTTGGTGACCAGCTTGACCAGGTTGGAGTAGCCCTGGTTGTTCTGGCAAAGGAGGGTGGCGTGGTAGGTGTGTTCGCGGGTGTCCGGGGCTCTCTCGTCCAGGGGGCGGTCGGTGGTGTATACCTCGCAGCCGATGATGGGCTTGATGCCTTGGTCCTTGCACTCGGAGTAGAAGTCGACGGCTCCGTACATGGCGCCGTGGTCGGTTATGGCGAGGGCGTCCATGCCCAGCTCGGCGGCGCGGGCGACGAGGGCCGGGATGGTGCTGATGCCGTCCAGCAGGCTGTACTCGGTGTGGACGTGCAGGTGGGTGAAGGTGCAGGCCGGTATGGTCATCAACTGGCTCCTCGGGCTGGGATGGGCCGGGGTTTTGATAATAGTAGAACGCCCGGGCAACTTCCGGGCGTTCTGAACGGAGTGGGAACGCGCTCTGCGGGCGTCGTGATGGTCAGCGGTAATCGGCCAGCATTGCTCGCAGGTTCGGGTGCTTTTGGAGCGTGGTTATGGCGTCGCGTTCGGCCTCCCGCACTTCCTCGTTCTTGATGCCGAGGCTCGCGGCGGTTTGGGTGATGGTCTTGGGCGACTCGTCGAGCAGGCCGTAGCGGAGTATAAGCACTTGGCGTTGGATGCGAGGCAGCATGGAGAGAGCGCGGTGCAGGGTCTCGGTGCGGTCGTTGTCGCAAACCTCCTCCTCTACCGACTGGTCGATGGAGGGTATGGTCTCGGCGAGGCTGGTTTCGGAGTCTCCGATGGGGTCGTCGAGGTTGGCGATGGGTTGCCGGATCATGTCGGCGTTCTGCACCAGCGAGACGTCGATCTCGAGGAACTGGGCGACCTCTTCGTCGGTGGGCGTGCGCTGATTATCCTGGCTGAGCGTGCGGCGGGCGTTGGTTATCTGCGAGATGAGCTTGATCTTGTGCTCGGGCAGACGGACGGTTCGGCGCTGCTTGGTGAGGCACTGGTGGATGGTGTGGCGGATCCACCAGGTGGCGAAGGTGCTGAACTTCAGGCCTCTCCAGTGGTCGAAGCGCTCGGCGCCGGTCATGAGGCCGACGCCGCCCTCCTGAATCAGGTCGACGAGGGGTATGTTGAGCCCGGCGTAGTTCTTGGCGATGCTCACCACCAGGCGGAGGTTGGCCTCGGCCAGGCGTTGCTGGCACTCGTCGCCTTGAGAGCAGAGTACGTCGAGTTCCTGGGTCAGGTGGTGCGAGAGCTGGCTGAGCCTGGGTCGGAAGAGGGGGTCGGACAGGTGAGTTTGGAGATCCGACAGCCGGCAGTCATCGGTCACGTGTATTGCGACCTGAGTGATGCACAGGGTGTCCAGTGCGAGCTGTCTTACGCAGGACCTGGCGGTGGGCTCGTCGCTTATCTGCCCCCAGCGCATGACCGTCTCTACGGTGTGCTGGCTTGGAGGGGGGTCAATGAGAGCGTGGAACTGCGTGGACCCTGCTATCTCCGACAGGCGCGGGTCGGGGTGCAGGTTGGCGGCGCGGAACAGCCCGCTGATGACGGGCGCTTGGTCGAAGATGCGCTTCAGCAGCTTGAACGTGCTGGCGGCGTCGTTGACGTCCTTGGCTTCGCGCATCGCCCTGATGTGCTGGCGCGTCTGGATGGGTAGGGCGTATTCCTGCTCCTTTTTTTGATCTATTAATGAAATTCGCCCAATGTCGTCTAGGTATATGCGTGTGATGTGGTCGTCGTATACGGTACTGTTCCTGGGCATGGGGGAATCCTCCCAGACTTGATGGTTGGCCCCTGCAGTCTAGGAAGGGTTCCCTTGGGCCCGTTCTGCCCTGTTGACGCGGTATCTGAGACCGTGACTGGCGTGTTGTGAGACGTTGACCGTAGCCACGGCATCCCTGTTGAAGACGCCGATTGTGGAATCTTTTGTCAGGGAGCGAGTAGTTTCAGCACGTCCTTGGCGATGAGGGTCATGGTGAGGCCTACTATGGCGGCCATGCCCACGTAAGACATTGCCCTTTCGGTCTGGGGCTTGATGCGACGGCGGCGCGCCTTCTCCACCGCCAGCAGGGCCAGCCGTCCGCCGTCCAGGGGCATGATGGGGAGTAGGTTCACGAATCCGATGTTGGCGGAGATTATGGCCACTCCTACCAGCCAGCCTGTGACCCGGCCTCTCTGGATGACCTGCCCAGTCTCGCGGGCGGCGGACACCGGGCCTACGAAGGCCGGCGGGCTGTGACCGCGTATCCATGCGTTGATCTCCTTGGCGATCAGCGCGTACATCCATGTGGTGTTTCTGACGGCGGAAGCCGGCGCGTTGGTGACGGCCCTTGCGACTGCGGTCCAGTCAGTGCTGGCCTTCGTCCTGATGCCGTGGTCCTGGTAGTGCCTGAGTGTGGGGAGGGTAGAGGTTTGGTTCTCGCCGTTGAGCTTCCAGATGATTTCGGTCGGAGCGCGTCGGGAAGATTCGGAGATCATGTCCGCGGCGTTCTTCGACCATGGCTTCTGCCGGTTGATGTGGGTTATGGTGGCGCCTTCGGCCATGCGAGTCTGCGAGGCTGGGCTGTCGGGCTCGATCCGGATCACCTGGTGCTGGGTGATGGAGGCCGCGGTTATGGAAGCCGCGGCTAGGGCGAAGACGGGTAGGATCAGGTTCACTGCCACCCCGGCCGAAAGGATCGTGGCGCGTTGCCAGGCGGGACGGTTCTCTATGGCGAAGGAGTTATCGCTGCCGCCGCTCTCTGCCACGGACACGAAGGCGCCGATGGGTAGCAGACCGATGGTCCATTGCATTGCGGTGATGGATACCGCGCCAGGGGTGAGGGCGCGTATGCGGCCGGTGAGGATGGATCCGGGCCGGTGGTTGGGCGGGTGTTCGTGGGAGCGGCCTATCCAGTCTGCTATCAGGCCCTGAGGCTGCTCGGTGACCCGGAGGGCCGCTATCTCGCCGGGGCCCAGGCGGAGCGACTGCTGGGCGGCTTCGTGGTTGAGCCTTATGATGCGTCTGCCGGTCCGGAAGGACCAGGCTCTTGGGGGCATCCCTATGCCGAATTCCAGCGGCATGACCCCGAATATCTTGGCGGCGATCAGGTGTCCTGCCTCGTGGAGGACGAGGGCTACGATGACCGCAGGTACGAAGAGCAGTGGCAGCCAGAGGGGGATGGAAACCGTTTCCATCTTTGGTCAGGCGCAGGCTGCGGTGATGACGGCGGCGGCGCGGGCGGTTCGGGGCCGGTGTATCCGGCTGAGGATTCCGTGTTTGCGTGGCTTGGGGACGCTGCACGGCGGGTGGTGGACTGCGGGGCGGTGAGTGCTCTGCCAACCCGTGACTTGGAGCAGGCGGTCGGCGGTGTCTTGGATCTCTTGGGCGATGAGGGTAGCTGTAGCGTTGGGGCAACGCATGAAGCTGAGCGCCTGGAGGGCCTTGACCTGACCGTGGGCCGGCCGGTGCGGGTTGCGGATGATGCCTTCGGTGTAGTCGGAAACCATCAGGCCGCCTTCTTGCTGGAGGCGGTGGGCGAGGTTGTTGAGCTTGACGATGAGGAAACGGGCCTCTTTCCCGGGGTTGGTCTGGTTGGTGTCTGTGTTCATTGCTGTTTCCTTTTGGGTGCGGCGCATCTTCTTCTGATTGCGAATCTGATTTGGTTGAATTCTTCTGCCAGGGCGACCACGCTTGCGGCGGCAGCGCGGCGGTCGGCGGTGGTGTCCTTGCGCGTGTCCACGCCCTGTTTTTGGACCCAATCTATGGTGTCGAGCAGGCGCTGGAGGGCGTGGGCGGCGGCGCGGCGCCAGGTGTCGTCGGTTGCGGTGGTTTGCTCTGGAAGTCGTTCTTGGGCTTGCTGGGTGAGGGCCTTCAGCGCCTGGAGGAACGCTGCAGGGTTCTGCGGAACGGATGGCTTGTCGAGGGTGCACGCTTCGGGCTTGAGGGCGGCGGCGGTGTGGGCGTCGTGCTCCATGCGCGAGGCGTGGCGGTCGTAGAGGTCATGGTCTTGCGACGCAGCGGCGGTGTGGAGCCGGTCGGCCCAGAACTCCACCAGGGCTTGGGTGAGGGGGTCCTGCTGGGGCGCGTCGCGGAAGGCCAGGTACGCCACCTGCCGGGTGCGGTTCAGGCGCTCCTGAGGATCTTCCAGGTCGCAGGGGTGGGGGGCCTGGTACTGCTCAGGACTGGCGCTGATGGCGACGGCCTGCCGGTGAAGGTTGACGATCTCCTTCGCGGCGTGGGCGCGTCGGTCCGGAAAGAGGGTGCCCTCGGTGAGAAGGCCGGCGATGCGGTCCTCTATTTCGTCGAGCTTGGCGAGTGCCGGCTCCTCGCGGAGAGTGGCGAGGGTCATGGCGCGTTCTCCTGCGCTGGTTTGGCGTATCGGGCGTTGAGGCCACTACAACGCGGGAGATCGTCTGCGGGGGCAGACGGTGGCGTCTGGGCGCGCTGTGGCGGGTCCTGGCGTCGGAGTCTATCTGGAGAAACTGGCCAGGCCCTGCCCGACCGCCGATATGCCGACGTTGGTGCGGAGCGCCCCTACGATCATGGCGGCGGTGTCTTCCGAGGTCTGGGACACGCGGCCTACCTCCGACGCGACTGCGCTGGCGGCGTCCTGGTCGGGGTCGTGCTTGTCCTGATGGGACGACTGCGAGGTATCGGTTCCGGTGAGCATGCCGGTCAGGTGCTGGGTGGCCTCCACTACGCCGCGTCCCTGCTCTGCCATGACGTCTTCTAGGGCGGATTCCTTGTCCTGGGGGTCCCAGTCGGAGTTGAGTATGTCGGACACGGCCTCGGCCATGGGGTTCTGTTCCGCGAACTCCTCGGGCGGGATCGGGTTCCAGTCGGCGCCCTGCCCCATGCTGAGGACGTCGCGTTCGAGCGACGCAATGAGCGCCTCCCCGGCGGCGGCTCCCGCGTCGACGTCGGTGGCGGCGACGTTTACTTCGGCCGCGGCTGCGGAGTCGTTGCCGGGGTCGTTGATGTCACCTTGGGCTTCCTTGAGGTCGGTGGCGGGGTCGAACTCGGCCCCGGTGAAAGATTCGTTGGGGTCGTGCATCGCGCGTGGGTTTGCCATGTTGTCCTCCTTGGCGCCTTTGGATCATCGTAGTGAAACGGGGCGTCACGCGCACTCTGACCAGCCGCATGAGCGGCAGATGGCGCAGTTCTCTACCAGGTACGCCAGGTCGCTGCAATCGGGGCAGCGCCTGCGCCCGCGGGGCAGGAAGTTGGAGTCGGCGATGGCGGTGATCTCTTCGTGGGACGCGCGGCGGTGTTCAATCCCCATGGCCTTTTCTATGGCGATGCCGATGGCGTCCGTGGGCGAGCCCACGAGGAGTCCGTTGTCCCAGCTCGGGCAGCAGATGTTTCCCCGGAGCTGGTCGGTCACCTCCTGGGGGTCTATCCCGGAACGCAGAGCCATGCTGATGAGGCGGGTGATGGCCTGCATGGTGGCGGCGTCGCAGCTGCCGGCCTTGCCGGTGGCGGAGAAAACCTCGAAGATTTCCCCGTTCTCGTCGCGGTTGATGATGATGTAGGCGTTGCCGTGGCCGGTGCGAACCCGGTATGTCTTGCCTTCGAGTACCGCCGGACGGCTGGCGGCGACCAGCTTGCCTTCTTCGGTCGTGGTCTGGCTGGTGCGGCCGGTGGTGAGGACCTGCTCCCGCTTGGAGCCGTCGCGGTAGACGGTGATGCCCTTGCAGCCCATGTCCCAGGCGTCGCGGTAGGCCGTCTCTACGTCTTCTACGGTGGCCTCGTGGGGCAGGTTGATCGTCTTGGACACGGCGTTCTCGGTATGTTTCTGGAAGGCGGCCTGCATGCGCACGTGCCAGACGGGGTCAATTTCCTGCGAGGTGCGGAAGGTGTCGCGGACCCATTGGGGAACCTCGATGTGAGGAGCGATCATGCCGGTCTCGCGTAGGCTTTGCATGAGCTCCGGGGACGTGAAGCCGTCCTGCTCGGCGGCTTCCATGAGGTCGTCGTTGACCTCCAGCAGTTCCTCGCCGTCCATGACGGTGCGCTTGTAGGCCAGTGCGAAAAGCGGTTCTATCCCTGAGCTGGCGCCGGCGATGATGCTGATGGTGCCGGTGGGCGCGATGGTGGTGGGAGCCGAGTTGCGCATGGGCGCTCTGCCCTCGGCGGCGTATTTGGAGCCCTCCCAGGCCGGGAACGGGCCGCGCTGCACGGCCAACTTCTCGGTGGCGTTCTGCACGGCCTGTTGGATGCGAGACATCACCTCTTCGGCCAACGCGAGCGCTTCCTGGGAGTCGTACCTGATGCGCAACTTGGTGAGCACGTCGGCCCATCCCATGACGCCCACGCCGATGCGGCGGGTCTGGCGTGTCATGTGGGCTATCTCGTCGACGGGGAAGTTGTTGCGGTCGATCACGTTGTCGAGCATGTGGACGGCGGTTTGGGCGACTTGCTCCAGCTTGTCCCAGTCGAGCTTGTACGGAGGGTCGTCGGTGAGCATGCGGCGCAGGTTGATGGAGCCCAGGTTGCAGGACTCCCAGGGCAGGAGGGGCTGCTCGCCGCACTGGTGGAGGTAAATGCCGTTGCCGTCGAAGGCGTTTATGCCGTGTACGTGGGTGTCGTAAACGTCCGCCCATCCGGCAGGTTCGGCGCCGGTCACCGTGGCGACGGGGCAGGCGTCGGTATCGGTGATCTGCGGCTCGTGCACGGGCGTCGCGGTGGCGTTGGCGCGGCGGATGTGGCGGGCCCGTTCGCGCCCATGGTCGGTGACGTTGGCGGTTCGGTGGAGGACGATGTTGTCGCCTGGAGATACGTGCTGAGCCTGAGTCCACTGGTCGCCCTCGGTCGTACGGATGCGTACTAGATGGTCCGGGGTGAGGGTGACGGAGTGGGAGGCTTCGGTGGTGATGCGGATGACCGGCCTGTGTCCGGTGGAGAAGAAACCTTCGGGTCCGGAGGGCCATTCTTGACCGTTGACCAGGGCGACGAAAGGACGGCCGACCAGGTCAAGGGCTGTCATGGGACCTTCGGTCGTGGCGACGACGGTATCGCCGGCGACGCACGGGTTGGTCGATTCAATTTCGCCCAGTTGGGGGTTGGGGTTGTCGGCGTTGATGCGGTCGAGGAATACGAGGCCAGGGTCGCCGGTCTCCCAGGCGCACTGGACGATGAGGTCGAATACCTCGCGGGCTTGGAGCTGGTTGGTGGGCAGTTGGGTTCGCGGGTTGATGACGTCGTAGGCGGCGTCTCTCTGGACGCAGTCCATGAAGTGTTTGTCTACGGCGACGCTGATGTTGAAGTTTTGCAGCTCGGTGCCGTCGCGCTTGGACTCGATGAACTTGATGATGTCCTGGTGGTATACGGACAACACGCCCATGTTGGCGCCGCGACGGGTTCCGCCCTGTTTGACCACGTCGGTGGCGACGTCGAAGGCGCGTATGAAGCTGGCCGGGCCGGAGGCGACGCCGCCGCTGGAGCGGACGATGTCGCCTTCGGGGCGCAACCTGGAGAAGGCGAAGCCGGTGCCGCCGCCGGACTGGTGTATGAGGGCGGTGTCCTTGACTCGGCTGAAGATGCTGTCGAGGTCGTCGTCCACGGGGAGTACGAAGCAGGCGGACAGTTGTTGGAGCTCGCGCCCGGCGTTCATGAGCGTGGGGGAATTCGGCAAAAATTCCTGCCGGCGCATAGTTCCGTAGAATGCGCGAGACGTTTCCTCTACCTGCTGGTCGTCCCCGCCGTAGTTGCGGTCGCCTTGGGCGAGGTCGTCGGCCACTCTTATGAACATGCTGTCAGGCTCTTCCGTAGGCACCTTGGTTTCCGCGTCCTTCATCAGGTACCGGCGGTTCATGACGATGATGGCGTTCTTGGTGAAGGGCGGGAATGCTTCGGTCGTGGTCATGGGTGGAAATCTCCCGTGTTTAGGGTGTCTTTGGGGCCGGTTGCGGAGCTGCCCGTCTGGTGCGCTGTGGGATGCATTATGAGTTTTTCGGTTGACTTTAGGGCTCGGTCGCTCTGGCTGGTGGGTGTGGCTGTGGCTTTCTGCTTGGCGGCCGGTCTCGGCTGTGGCGGCGGAGATTCTTTTGAGCCGACGGATTTCACGTTCGACGACCTGCCGGAAGAGGAAGATGTGGGGCCCCTGCCTACGATCGATCCGTTCGGTCGATTGACGGGGCACGATGACCGGGAACTGCGGCTTCAATACCTTCACGACATAGGGGCGATGCTCTACGAGATGGAGGCTTCGCGTCGGTCGATGGTGAAGCTGGTGGAGGACGCGCTGTCTGAGCCGGTGGACCTGGACTGGGTTATCGACGCGCATACGGCGCATCGGGAGTCCGAGGAGTTCCGGGTGCGGGCTTATGGCTATCCGTTGCCGGAAGACTTGGTCGACGACTACATCAGCTTCCACGCCTCCTTCTTGGAGACGGTGCAGATGTTCTCTTTCGGCGCAGATCGGCTCTTGGGGTCGGCGATAGTCATGGGGCCTACGGGGCGCTTGAGTTCGGATATGTTGGCAGACGAGGCCACCAGGTATCGCTCCCTGGCTTCGGAGTCCTTCTACTACATGTCCGACGCCGAGATACTCATGACGCGCGCTGAGGAGGACCTGAAGGAGTTGCTCAAGGATCTGCGAGTACGCTGACACCGTTGGAGGTGCCTTGAATCATGAAGGATTTTCTGGAACCGTTGATGCAGGACCGCAAGAAGCTCTACGTGGCGATCGGTGGCGTGGTCGCGGTGGTGTTGGTGGTCATCATATTGATCGTGGTGATGTCGGGCGGCGGCGAGGAAGAGGTTGAATTTGAATTTGATCCTATTCCGGCCGAGCCCGAGGTGAGCGTGGAGGAACAGGTGGCGCAGACCGTGGCCGCCATGGTGCCGACGCCGACGCCTGAGCCGACCTTGGACATACCCGCCACTCTGGAGGCCGCTGCGGTGGCGACCCGGGAGGCCATCGAGGCTGAGAACCCTCTGAAGAACGGCAGGGACGTGCCGGCGGTGGACTATGCGCTCACCCCTTCCGACATTCGTTACCTGGACGCCCTGGGCAAGCCGGTGTGGCTGGCCACGCAGTCTTACTTCGAGCTGAGCTTCATGTTCGAGCTCTTGCCGGGGGATTACCTGGTAATCACTAACCTGCCGAGCGTGCAGTCCATCGCCAGCACGATGCGCCGGGCTGAGGACCTGCTGGAGAACTCGGTGCAATACCAGCCCGACGTGTCGGCGCCGGTGCGGAATTACGGGCTCTTCGTGGAGGACTTGGTTCTGAAAATCCGTGACGCCTCGGTGGAGGCGTCGGTGATGTTCAGTCAGATGGAGTTCGGGGAGGAGACTTACGACGACCTATCCAAGAATCGTCGTGAGGAGTTCAACGACGTTCACTTCCGTGTGGGCGATCTGCTGGAGGAGTTCGAGCGCGATATGGAGCGTTACGGCTGTAGCGCGTGCGGCGAGTTGTTCCGAGGGCGGCGGTAGGCATGTCTTCCAGGAATGACATTCCGGCCGAGATGGCCGGGGGGCCACGGCGTCGTGCGCGGCGCCGACTGCCCTACGTCGGCGGCCGTCGTCGCCATCTGTGGTGGTTCGGGCACACGGGCGTCAAGCTGGTGCCGGCGATGGTGCTGTTTCTTTCGGCGGTCGTGGTGCTGACGCTGGGGCTGTTCGCGGTCCGTCACTTTGTGTTCAAACCCCATGAGGTGGCGGAGTTGCCGACGCGGGAGCCGTTGTTCGCCGGGGAGCCTTCCTCCAACTACGGGCGTCCTCTCTCGCCGGCGGCGAGGATGAGAGTGGCTCGATTTGGCATCCCGTTGCACATGGGGCCGAACGGCGTTCCGCTGATACGGGACCGGGCGACGGGCGCTGTTCGTGAATTGACGCCCGCGGAACAGGCGTTGCCGGAGAACGAGATGGTGGTGGTGTCCGAGGACAACCCTGACATCTTGGAGTCGGTCTCGCCGGCAGGAGGGCGGGTGAGCTGGTGGGAACCGCGGCACCTTCAGGGCTTGCCGGAACCGGTGTTGGTCGACCGGGTGCGGTGGTACGAGCGGCAGGAGGACCAGTTGAACGCCGCCGCTTACGACATGGCGTTGGCGATAGAGTTCGCGGTGCGTACTCCGTCGGATCGCTGGGACGATCGTTGGGGCGGGACGTTGGTGGAGATCTCGGACGCTCTGGTCGATGAGTACGCTTTTGGCAACCCGGGGTACTGGCAATTCGCATCCTCGTTCATCGTGTGCAGTCACGATCTTGAGGTGGTGGTCACCGGCGGCCTGGGGGCGGGCTGTCCGTCGCCAGGGCTGGTGCAGACCGTGGACCGCGTGTACATCGCCTTCGGTGAGATCACGGCCAGGTTGCGGCGGATGGGTCTGGCTGCGGAACTGCCTTACGACCCGCAGGTGGGGGGCATCTACCGGGAGGTGGAGGTCCTGGAGTACCTGCAGGAAAATCTGGTCGCCATCGAGCGGCTGATGGAACAGGTTGGAGTGTTGTTCGATGACATCGCTCGTTTTGGCGAAGCCGAGGGCTTCTATCTTGATGTTCGCCTTCCGTAGGACACTGGGAGCCGTTGTGCTGGCCTGCGGGCTGGCTTTGGGGTGTAGCGAGCCGGAGGCGGTGTTCGTCCCGACTCTGGAGCCCTTGGAGCGGGCTGAGGAGGTCGTGCCGCCAACGCCGGTGGACATCCGCACGGCTCAGGCGATGGACCTCCGCAGGCTGCGTGAGGAGCACTCTGCTCTGATCGCGTCCATCCCGACGGCTACGCCGTTTCCTACCCTGGCTCCGGCTGGTGTGGTGTCGGGGTACCTGCTGGACAACGTGCCTCTGCCGACGGCGGAGCCCTTGGTTACGGAGCCGCGTCTGGGGGTATGGTGGTATCGGCACGCCGGCGGCGATTGGACGACCAATCGGCTGCGGGACCTGAACCCGTACTATCCGCTGTTCTACGACGTGCACGTTGACCGGCGGTATGCTACGTTCCATAACGAGGGCTTGCAGAACGAGATATCCAGGCTGTTGGTTGACGATGTGGTGGTCCAGCTGCCGGAGATAGCTGACCGGGCGTCCTCGTTGATAGCGCCGCTGGGAGATCGGTTGGGATGGGAGTTCGTGAACGCTGAGGTTCCGGTGGTACGGGTGTGGTCGCGTTTCACGTACGCCGGGCCGGATTCACTGACGCCGATCGAGTTGCGGGTGGGCGGCGTGCTCGCTTTCACTGTGGCGGACCATCGGGATGCGCAGACGGGTGACGTGGTGTATCAGTACCCGCTGATCGCAGGCTGGCTGGGGCCGGTTCTGCTGGAGGAGTCGGTGCCCGCGGAACGGTGAATAGGTCCGTGCAAAAATGATTTTGCAATGCCTTGCAATAGAGCAAGTAGGCGGTGAGTGATGAAGCGCGTACGGAGTAGGAGCCGGGCAAGCCCGTGGGGTGCGCCGGCGGCGCAGGACCTAACCTAGTCGCCGGCTCCCGTCATACGGTGCACGGCAGCGGCGGGTTGAGCGTCAGCGATTTGCTGGTTATTGCGGAGGTCTCCAGCGTGGTTCGATCCTCTGGTTGGTCCCTTCTGGTGGTACTTCCCATGGGTCGTTTCCCGTGAGTGCCTCGATGCGATCATAGATTCGGTCTAGGTCTTCCGTGACGTTGTTCGCCATTTCGCGGTAATCGGATATGGGCGTAATGGTCGGCCCGTATCGGCTTCCGCCCGCAAAGTTGTCCAGTTGTCCTAGATTGCTTGCGAAGTGCCATTCGCCTCCGCTTGGGTCCAGCCTTCGGATGTCCCTTGCAAACGCTCGTGTGGAATGGTGAGTGTTGTATTCCTCGCCCAGCGCCGAAATCAGTGCTTTCATGGCGTTCTCAATTGCCTGTTGCGCCAGGAATGCAGTGTCCTTGTCCTCGAATCCCAGATCCAGCAGGCCCTGCATGTTGCGGTAATGCACGTTCGCGTCTGCGATGCGCCTCTCGCGTTCCTGGTACTCCAGTTGTTCGTTCTCCTCGTAATCGTCGCTGTACATCGATCCGTATTCTTCGGTGTTCCGGGGCATGAATATTCCCTGCTTTCGTGCTCGTGCTGCGACGTGGTTTATTGTCTGTCTGCTCATGAGCCTGAAATCTTTGTGGGTCATGAACAGCACGTCTACGGGGAGGGGCCGGCCAAAGATTTCGAATGCTATTTGCGCGGCTCTGTCTTGGGTGTCCAGCCTTGTCCCTTGGTCCGGCAAGGTGTTGCTCAACACTACGATGTCAAGATCTGATGCTTCGGTCCAGTCGGCTCTTGCCCGGGAACCGAACAACAGCACGCAGTCTGCGTCTATGGTTTGTCGCAGGCGCGTCGCGGCGGCTATTGCGTTGGGATCCGCTGTTGGGTTTGACATGGGTAATGTCCTTATTCAGTTCTTTGACGATAATACCATCTCTAGGTCTGGAGTTGTCGTTTCAATCCTCACTTGTCCGGGAGGGCGGGTGCTATTCTTATCTGGGGTTTTCCTATCGTATTGGTCTGGAGGTATGCGACCTTGTGCGGAGGACCTGCTCGGTAGTGGTCTCCTCTTGGGATGGTACGCCGTTGGTCGCTTTTAGCTCTATCGGCATCCTGCTGGTCGCTGGTCTGTTACTGAGGTTTCGGACGGCTTGTCACGTTAAACGATTTTCGCCATGGCAATGGACAGAATCAGTCGCTTACGTGGCGGTGTACGAGTAGCGAAATGTCGTCGACCTGTAGGTCGTGCGCGTGGGCGGCTGCTGGTTTATCCCCGTGTGCGCGGGAATAGGACATGCAGACGCCAATGACCGTTATCTCTCCGGCACTGGTCTGGGTGACGCCAGACACGAAGCGCCCGGACGGGAGCGATGTGTTGCCTACAATTTCCACGTTCCGCCAGCCCTCCTGACCTTTTCTGCGCTGTTGACCCCAATCATCCCCGGCGCATATGGAATGGCCATGCTCGGGCAGGGTCAAACGGTTGGTGTTGGTCTCGGTGAGACAGATGATGTCTGCGGCTTGCCGGTCGATTCGGCATTTCATCTCCGCTGCTTTCTACTCAGACTTGGTCCAATCGACATTCCAATTGAGGAGATTCAGAGACACAAAGCACCGCTTCTCCAATGCGTGTGGGGGTAAAACCTGGGTGAGATCGGTTTGTGAGCGTGCGAACCGGCTGCCGTCCTTGTCGAGGATTGAGTGGGTGGCTGCAAATCCCATACCGCGACTATAGCAAACCGAGCGGGACGAATGATGAGAACCACTATGGCGCCAACTTCACGGCAGCCGGCACACTCATTCAAATATCAGCTCTGGCACCCTACCTCCCAAGCTCGCTGCTCAGGTTCTGTCGGTACTCTGGTTCGGAATGCTCGGAGTCGCGGGACACGATCACCATCACCGCAGCACATACCCCGCCAGCGCCAGCCGGTACGGTGAAGTTACGCGCCAGCTGCACAACCACCGTCCCGTTGTCGGATAGCTTCTCCCCAGTGGTCCGTTCCCATCCTCACCTGCGGTGGATCGCCCGGATGGGGAGCTGCGATAGCCTGATGCACCGGATGCTCGGGGTCCCGGTATTTAGCGAACCCCAGGAACACGTCATTCAGGCTCAACCTGCGGCAACGCCGTAACGGCTCCGGCGCCGGCACAACTAACCCGTCGACCTCGACCCGTGCGGTTTTGTCAGGCAAGTTGTTGTCTTTGGGGACCGTCCCCAACTTGCGCCGTAGGCGTGCTGGCATCAGGATAACCCGTCGACTGCAACCCGACCGGTGGGGCGGTTAGCTTTTGGCTACACCGGCTCCGGGTGCTCTGCTGTCCCAATTTGCCGATTTGGGGCACACAGTGATAACTTTTCCGCAGAGGGGAGGCGTTGCCTGTCGACCTCCGGGTTTATCCTCGGTCACTATCTGGAACGAATGGGAGTACGGGATGAGCACCTTTGAAGAGGGATTCGCTGCGACTGAGCAAGCCGCGGACTCGGTGTTGCAGGCGTTGGGTGACGTTTCCCGGCTGGCCAGGCAACTCCAGAGGGACGCGAAGGCGGGCAACATCGCGGGAATCCGAAGGGGAACGGCCAGGCTGGAGGAGAGCCTGGGCCTGATTCGGGAACAGGTTGGCAACGCAGCCCGAGCCTGGCCCTTCGCGCAGGAGGATGAACCGGCGTATTTGCAAAACCGATATGCCGCTGAGTTGCAGGAAGTGGCCGGCAAGAATGGGCTGCAACTGTTTGAAAGAGACGGCAGGTTGATCGCTCACCCTTCGGTACTCCGGGTCCTGCCCGGAGAACGAGCCGTGCGGATTGACCGGCGCCAGAGTTCCGCGATCAGGCCGACGAAAATCGTGGCGGACCTGGCGAAGCTCCAGCGCAGTCCGCCGCGGTTCAGGCATCAACCGTTTCTGGAATCTCTATACAGCGCGTACCTGGCCCTTGCGCAATCCGACACGGCCGACCGGTTGCAGCTGGGCGGTGTCGGTCAGGTGGTGCGGCTGGACCGCATCTACAATCTGTTCACGGGCCTGCCCGGCGCGCGCCGGGAATACAGCCAGTTGGATTTCGCCCGAGATTTGTACAGCCTGGAGAGCAGTGGCGTCAACGAAGTTCGTTCGGGAGCTCGAGTAACCTTCCCGGCATCCACAGGCACCAGAAATCCCAGGGGGACCATCTCTTTCGTAGGACCAAACGGCGAACCCATTCTCTACTATGGGATCCAATTCACTGGAGACAGTCGATGACCAGCGCTCTGCAAATCCAGGATTGGTTGGAAATCATCAGGGGAGAATACCTTTGTGGATTTGTGAAGGACGGCGGGTCCTCGGTCAAGTTCGTGGTGCCTTCACGGGAAGACCTTGGCAGGTTGCTTGAGCTCCGGCTGACGGAAATGGCTTCCGCTCTTGGCTACGTGGCGGTGAAGGTCAATGCCGGGGAAACCCGGGTTCACATGCCGCAGGAGATTTTCTTCCGCATCTCTGAACAGATTGACTGGCGAACGCTGGCCCGGCGGGTGGTTTTGAAGTTGTGCAGGGACCTGCCCTATCGGACCGACGGCATAGACCCCGCGGGCTCCGGCTCGATTCTGGAAGCCATCAGCGCTGCCAATGACGTTGAGGAAAGCCAGATAGCCCTGGACCTGCGCCGCGTATTGCCCAGGGCGGTCACCAGGAACCGGCGCATGTCTCGCGATTTCAGGCTGGCCATGACTCACCTCTGCTTGACAGAGATGGGAGGAGAGGGGCAGAACCCGGAAGCGATGCCTCTTCTGGAGTGGTTGACCGGGCGAAGCCGGAGGGTCTCCAACGTGCGGGCCTACACCATTTACAACGGCATCGTTCGCACCAACGCCAGGCACTTTCTCGAGTCCCTATTGTACTGGGTGCGATTCGCAGGGCACTCCGGTACGATGGTTTTGCTTGATGACGCGCGTGTGACGTTACGCCGGAATCCGCGGGACGGGCTGCGTTTTTATTCCCGTTCGGCTGTGATGGATCATTACGAACTGCTCAGGGAGCTGATTGACGGCACTGACCGCTCGCCGGGGCTTTTCATGGTGATACTGGCCACCGACGACTTTCTGGATCCCGATGAACGGGGCAAGGGATTTGTGATCTACCGCGCCCTGCTGGGCAGGATCGCCGAGGAGGTCAGGGACCGCAACCGGCCCAATCCCATGTCCGCTCTGGTCCGGCTGGCTGAGTCGACGTGATAGGAGTTGCTGCAATGGCGGACCCGACAAAGGCGTCCCGGCTGATGAACCGCCGCGCGCTGGAAGCTTTGAGAAACGGGGTGCCGAACAGCGACGCCGTGGCGGTGTTGGGTTCCAACCAGCCGGCTGTTGAGCGGGATTTTGAGGCCATGCTCTCGCGGGTTTCGGATCATTCGGTCGTGCCGGATTCCGGTCGGGGAATGTTGGTGGCGGGAGAATTCGGGTCTGGGAAATCCCATCTGCTCGGCTGCCTGGAAAGTCAGGCTCTGGCGCAGAACTTTGTGTGCAGTCGGGTGGTCATCAGCAAAGAGACGCCCCTGTTCGATATGGACAAGGTCTTCAGGGCCGCCGTGGAAAATGCCAGGGCGCCCGGGATCACCGGGCACATGGTGGAGGAAGCAGCCCAGAGGCTGGACTACACTTCCAATGTCTACGCGGATTTCTTCCGTTGGGCCCACCAGGAGAGTAATGGTCTGCACCGTATACTGCCCGCCACTCTGATGATCTATGAAAAATTCGACGACCTCGAATTGTCGAATGAAATCATCTGGTTCTGGTCCGGAGAGCGCATTCCGGTCAAGCGAGTGCGTGACGGCCTGAGGCATATCGGCCAAATCCAATCCTACCCATTTCGCGCTCCCCTGGCCAGGGAACTGCCGCCACAGAGAACGAGATTCCTGCTGGAACTGATCAAGGCCGCCGGATACCGCGGTTGGGTCGTTCTCATGGATGAGATTGAGCTGGTCGCCAACTACAGTATCTTGCAACGGGCCCGTTCCTACGCGGAATTGGCTCGCTGGATGGGGCAGGTCACGGACGACAAATATCCGGGCCTGGTGTTCGTGGGAACGGTGACCGCTGATTTCGCCTCGGTGGTGCTTGACGAAAAGGAAGACCGGGACCGGGCCGCTCCTCGCCTCCGAGCCAGGGGGAGAGAGATCGACAATCTGGCCGCCGACCGGGCGGAAACGGGGATGCGCCTCCTGGAACGCGGGCAGCGCATGCTGGCCGAACCCGATGACGCCATGTTGTCCAACCTGTATCGCCAGCTCAGAGACATCCATTCCGGAGCATACGATTGGGACGCTCCCGAGATTGACACGGGGGCCCTGCCGGTGGGACGGAGGAGGATCCGGTCTTTCGTGAGAAGGTGGATAAACGAATGGGACCTGCGCCGGCTGTATCCCGAGTCGGAACCGGACATTGAGGAAACCGCGTTGGAATTTCGTTATCAGGAAGACCCGCTCCTGGAGAGGCCACAGTCGGATGATCCGGAATCGGGCGGCGCTGATGGAAACGAAGGAGCGAGCTGAGAGCTCGGACCGGGCTCCATGATCGGACGGGAGTGAGGACTGCCGCATTGCCGATACCGTTTCGAGATCTGGGCCAAGACGAACCTTCCGGAGTGGCCGGTTTCCTGCGCTTCATCAGCGAACCGGACGGCGGTGGCATCCGCAGCGCTCTGTTCATCATGTCCGCTCGGGGCGAGCCGATTGAGTTCGCGTTCACCAGGGTGGACGTGCCCTCCGGCGTGCTGTGGCGGCCGGGGCATGCCCGAAGGCAGGCCGTATTTGCCCTGACCAAAGCTCTGTTTGAATCAGCCAGCAACCGGGCGGACGTGGTCCTCTCGCTGGCGGAGGAAACGCCGCCGTCGGTATTTTCGGACGACATGCGTCCGGACGTTCCCCTGTGCCGCGTGGCATTCCAGGATGCAGCGGCCATGGCGCCATCGGAAAAGGTGCAGCGGTTATCCGAGTCGTTGTTGCTGTACTGGACCAATGGATTGCCTTCCTCCAGTTCAGTATCGGCCCGTACCGTTGAACTTCTGGGGCAACGCCAGCTATTGATCGAACCGTTTGAGCGTGCGGCGCAGGGGATACGGGAGGCATTCGACTCGTGAGGCTACTGCCGGACTGGTTGACCGGCGCTGATACTTTGCGCCGGCGGGCCTGGGGTCCGTTGCGACGTCAGTTCCGGCCGGAGCCGACCGGTTCAGTTTCTCTGGTTCCATTGCAGCAGCCGAGGGTGGGGAACACGCCGTGCGGCTTCGTCGCGCCGGCGCCCGTGGGTTCCATCTTCCCAGACCCGGCGGCCATCGCGGATGCGGTGCACTCGGTTGTGCTCATACCGCACGCCGCCACAGAAACGCCCCTGACGACCGTTGACCGACGGGAGCGAGGGACGTCGTCCGCCAAACCCGGCTATTCCAAAGCCGCAGACTCGGCCACACCACCCTCCCTGGCCGTCCGGTTGCGGCTTGTGCTTTCTCCTCCCCTCGAGGCGCTGCTGCCCGGTCCTCACTCCGCACTATCCTGGGCGGGCGAGCTGATGCCGTTCCAACTGGACGGAGTCCGAACCCTGATTGGCAGCGAAAAGTTGCTGTTGGCCGACGACATGGGACTGGGCAAGACCGTTCAGGTGATCGCGGCGTTGCGGATTCTGATGGTTCAGCGGACCATGGAGAGCGCACTGGTGGTGGCTCCGGCATCGGTTTTGGACCAGTGGCGACAGGAGTTGCTCAAGTGGGCGCCGGAACTGAGGGTGATGGTCATTCGCGGATCTCCAGGCGACCGTGCCTGGCAGTGGACGGCGGCGGTCCACGTCGCAATGGTCAGCTACGACACGCTGAGGTCGGATTTTACCGACAATCGCCATTCTCCGGTTCGCAGGAAGACCTGGGGCGTTGTGATTGCGGACGAAGCCCAGCGCATCAAGAACCGCAACCCCACCAGCATTGCAGTCAAAGGGCTGCAACGACACCGTTCGTGGGCGCTGACGGGAACACCCCTGGAGAACAGTGAAGAGGAGTTGGCGTCAATCATGGAGTTCGTGGACCACGGTTGTCTGGTTTCTCAGGACCGCTACTCCCCGGGTATCAGGCTGCGAGAGCGGCACCGAGAATTGCAAATGAGGCGGAAGAAGGGTGACGTGCTCAGGGACCTGCCGCCCAAGCTGACCACCAGGCTGGCCATCGAACTGCTTCCCGGCCAGCGACGCAGCTATGACCGGGCGGAACGGGAGGGAATGGTATATCTGAGAGAGCTGGGGACGGATGTGCGTGTGCAGCATGTTTTGGAGTTGGTCCAGAGGCTGAAACAGATCTGCAATGCCGAACCGGAAACGGGGCAATCCGGTAAGTTTGAAGATATTCGACGAAGGATCGAAGCCCTGTCCCAGCAGGGTCACAGGGCCCTGGTCTTTTCCCAGTACGTAGGGAACGGTTTCGGGGTCAACGCGGTGGCGGGTGTGTTGAGCGAGTTCAACCCTTTGACGTTCACCGGTGAGATTGCTCAGGAGGAGAGGCGAGAGGTCATACGTCGTTTCAGAAACGATGACCGGCACAAGGTGTTGGTCGTTTCACTGAGATCCGGCGGAGTGGGTCTTAATCTTCAGGAGGCCTCCTACGTTTTCCACGTGGACCGCTGGTGGAATCCGGCAGTAGAACGTCAGGCCGAGGACCGCAGCCACCGTTACGGGCAGTCCAGACCGGTGCATGTGTACAAATATTCCTGCATAGACACGATAGAGGAGCGTATTGACCGGATATTGGAGAGCAAACAGGAGTTGTTCGACGAACTGGTGGACGACGTGAGCATCGACCTCGGCAAGTTTCTTTCCGAATGGGAACTGCTCGGCCTGTTCGGATTGGATGACCTCGCCCGACTTCGTAGCAATTTTTGAATCATTGAAAGTCCCGGCCACTTTCCACCTCACGCTATAAAGAGTACAGCCTCGCCGCAGGGGCCACGAAGAGCCATGCCGCGGGCGTGTCCTGGGGCAACCGTTCGTGATAGCGGTTCGGTTGACGATCGGTGTCGGCCACGTCGCCGTCCGGCTCTCGGAATGTCTTCTGCTGGTCTGCGAAAACCTCCAGCTCCAGGCGGGCGCCCAGTCCGGGGATCGTTGAGCCGGCCCCGCCTGATCGGCCCGTCCTCGTAGTGCTTCACCAGGTAGTGGTAGGGATTGCGGGGAAAGGCCAGGGGGTTGCGACGCAGGGTGGCCACCGCCGGCAGCTGCAAGAGCCGCAGGTTAGGGTTGGCGGCGCTCAGGTGGGGCAAAATCGATGAGGTTGTGGCCCAACAGGAAGTCGGCGCCCTGGGCCAGTTCGTCCAGTCGGGCCAGCGCCTGGGGCAGGCCGCGGCGGCGACGGGTGAACGTGAGGGATTTATCGGTGTCCGGCCGTACGACGGCCAGGGGGTGGATGCGGCCGTCGTTCCGGCCGACCTCCAGGTCCAGCGACAGGCAGCGCAACAGGAGGGTCCACTGCCGCTTCGTGAAGCGCATTTCCGCCGGGCGCGCGGTTGTAGCGAAACGAAAACGATCCGGCTATTTGGGCGGCGGTGGCTGTAACCGCCTCGCCGAACCCCACGCTCGTTGGCGGTTCGGCTATCATACCGGCGGAGAACTCGTGTCTAGCCCGTCGGTCGCCTGCAATCGAGCGATGGTCCTCGCCATAATTACAACCGACATCAACCAGGTGAGAGCATTGGCGCCGTCGTTGACCGTGCGCATTCCCGCTGTCTCCGGAAGATGGCCTATGGGGCAGCTGTGATGGGCACTCCCACTCCGGTGTACCCCACGCTGGAGGCGTACTACGCCGCCGTTGAGCTCCGCAGGCGCAGCGAGGAGGCCGACTACGGCGTTCACTGGCGGCTCCATGGCTGGGAATACCGTTGGCGGGTGTCCTACGTCCGCAACACCGGTGAGATCTACGCCATCCACCAGGGCGCCACCATCGGGCCGGTGTTTATCCTGGGTTATGTGCCGCCCGACCCGGTGGGCGGTCGCGGCCGGAACTTCCTGTTCTGCCGGACTTTGGACGACATGTTGAGCGGGTGGCCGGAGCACTGTTCACGCTAGGATGGTCTGGACTGGCTGCGAGAGCGCCTGGTCAGCGCCGGCGCGCGATTTCCGTCCGAGAGCGCGGGTTAGTCTGGGAGCCCGCACTCGGAGATGGCGCGCCCGAAGCCCAGACTGTAAATCAGTGGGTATGGCATCGTAGCCCAGTACCTTCGCCGTCTATGACTGCAAGACAAGCAGGGGGTGTCCCAGGACACGCCGGACAGGTGAAAGCAACCGCCTGGCTTGATACTTGGTGGGCGCTCCGTTTGAAACAGGATGATTGGCCGTGATAGCGTCTCCGGCACGGTACTGAACCCGGTGCATGGAGGAAAACAATGCCGTATCTTGCCGGTCTGGTGGTTGTCGTTGCTTTCGTGGTGGTGTTCTGGTGGTTGTTCGTCAAGGGGAATAAACGCCGAGCCAGGGGCAGCGACTTGATGGAGTTGCGACAGGCGGAGAACAAGGTCAAGGTGTCCGACCCGATTCTACGCAGAGACATCGACATCTTGGAGCGGTACGGTTCTGACGTGTTGCAGGACGCCATCGAACTGCGACGGGCGCAATTGCTGCGAGGCGATCACCCTGACAGTCCCTCCTCCTCCCGACCTCCGCTTTGATCCGATAAGCCCCAGGCTGCCATGCTCGCGGACACAGCGCGCCGTTTCCGGCCCAAAAGGCCAGATTTGCCTCTGGCGCGAAACGCGGTCCTCTCCGTGGCTTATTTGCGGTCCGTATCCCGCGGTTTTCCGGGAATGGTCCGAAACCGGCCTTTTTCGCGGATCTCCGCGTTGTGGGCCGGTTTCGGGATGTTGGTCAACTACGACTGCAAGACCGCCACGTTGCTTCCCGATGATGTCCAGGCGCTTGGCTAGCGACGTCCGGGACTGGTCCAGCTTCACGTCGACCCCGGCCAGCTTGATGTAGCGCAAATGGCGGCGATGGACGTGTGGACCAGGATCCGCTGCAGGAACACCACCGGGGTTAGGGACCGGGCCATCCTGGCAATTCTCTATGCCACCGGCGTGCGCCGGGCCGAGCTGCACGCTATGGGCGTGGACAGAGTGGTCATGGCCCCACCGTGGGCGTCGAAGCCGTGCTCCGCGACGCTATCCATGTGACCGGCAAGGGCGACAAGGAGCGCATCGTCCTATTCGGCGCGCCGGCCGCCCGTGCCCTGGAGCTCTACCCGCGGCGAGGCCAGCCCTGGAACAAGGATCCGGTCTGGCGCTGGACCCTCTCTGGCTGAACAAGGACGGGGTCCGGCTTTCCCAGCGGTCCATCGGCGCCGTCGATAGCCGCTACGCCCACCAGGTGGGGCTGGTTCGGCGGTACACGCCCATTCGCTGCGCCACTCCTTCGCCACCCACGTCGTCCTGGACGTAGATCATCACGTCCCGCTGGCCCGCGCCCACATTTCTGGCGGGGACTATGACCACGAGAGCGGAAGCGTGCGTACGCCGACGATCTGGGCTACGACGGCGGGCTGAACGCCAGCGGGGCCGGTGTGAACCGCGGCAAGGGCGCGAAGGCACCCGACGAATGGCAACCGCCGGACCCGGTTACCCGGTGCACCTACGCTCAGTGGTGGGTCCAGGTCAAGGCCATGTGGGAGCACACCGTCACCACCCGCGGGGTGGACGTCTTGATGGACATTCTGGAAACCTCCCCTTGAAGGCGGTGAGCACGGATTCGACGGACATTCATGTGGACACGGGATTTGCTTGCGCGTCATTTGCAGCGTCGGGGCGGCGTGAGCACGACGATCAGCAGTTTCGTGCTCAGGATTTGCTTGCGCGTTGCTTGCAACTGGAGGGCTCACCTCTGAAGTTGGAGGGTTCCCCCACCAAGCTGGAGAACTCCCACGTGTAAGTTCAGGAGCTCTCCTGCAAAAGTTGGAGAGCTCCCCCGCGAAGGTCAGGAGTCTTACATGCCACGGCCCCAAGTTCAAATTCAGCAGAAACGGCCGCCGGGGGGTCCGGCGGCCGCATTCGTTTACAGGAGGAACCGTACGATGAAATCGTATAACTGGGTTGGCCCGCGGGGCCCGCCGCTGGGGGTTATATCGGACTCGGTTCGATACATCCCCCTCAACCCAAATCCAGGGGTGCGATGAGACATCTGTCTCGCCGCGCCCCTTTTCACATTCGCAATCAACCCAGAGAGGCGTCAATCATGAAAACCCATCCCGAGTTCCCGCCGCACCGGCGGCTGGATCCCAAGCGCGGTGCCGAGTTGGCCGTCTACGAAGCGATCGCGGCGTCTCCCCGTCCCGGCTGCGCCCTCTAAGAGGTGAAGACCTCGCGCACCGTCCCTGAGCTCGACTTCACCCTGCTCCTGGAGGACATCGGAATCGCCGGCCTCCAAGTCAACGGCGGCCCCCACAAAATGATCCGCGGTCAGTTCCAGCGGATCACCGACGACGGACCGGTGGCCATCGCCGACCCCATCGCGCTCTGCTGGGACAGCTCCATGCGAATACGCGAGGTGGTGCAGGAGCGGCTCAACAAGAACGTCTTCGTCATTCCCTTCCTCTGCTTCCCGGACATGGAGCGGGATCCCACCATCGAGGCCCGTGCCGCCGACGCCAAGGTGAAAACCATCTTCGGGGTTCACGACCTGGTGGAGCGCGTGGTCGGCGGGCTGTACGACGAAGATATCTATCGTCCCTCCTCGGCCTACTTGGTCTAGCGGATCGCCGAAGCCTTGTTCCCCTACCTGGCCGACGAGGATGACGACGATCCCGAACCTGATCCGTACGGCGGCGCGGCCAAGCCCAGCCCCCAGGGTCCGTCGCCCACCAGCGGTGCTCTGTCCGAAGGCGTGGGCAACGTGGACCTTGCCGGCCTGCAACCGATGATCGGCCATGCCGACGTGGTCAACATCGAGACGGTGAACGTCTACCAGGGAGCGGCCGCTCCCGTGGGTGGCGTCGCGCTGGAGGAGGGTGTGTCCACAGACTGAGTGACCGAGGGCGCTGACATCGATGCCGGCACCCTCGCCAAACCGGCCAAATACGGCGTACAACATGACCACGCTGACCATCAGCGCGCCGTCCAGCACTGCCGAAGCCACGATGACGGCTACCGACGGCGTCGCCACCGCGCTCGCCTGCTCGATGGCCGTCATCAACTCGCTCCACTCCATGAGGCTCTTCTCCAGGCCGGCCGACCGGCCCGCCGATCCAAAGGTCTGCGCCGAGTATGGAGAACCCCAGCCCGGACGAGTCGGAAGGGCTGAAAGAATCGTCATCGGGCGACCCGCTGTCTCAATTCCTGCCATCACATCTCAGAGGCATTCGAGCAGTCGCTCAATCACGAAGTTCACACCCTCCGGTTCCACCACGTTGGTAGGCAATAGGTCGCGTTCGTGCATATCAATGGCACGCACGATATTGACGCGTGCGCCGGCGGCGCCCATGTCTTGAATGGTGATCGGTACGACCACCGGGGAGCCGGGCCGCGGTTCGCCCGGGGCGACCTCGGCCGTGATGCCCATGCCGTTGCCGGTGTTGTAATCGAGGACCAGAGCTTGTGGGCAAAATGAGCACGTATCCGGAACAGGTCTGTGACGTGCCCCGCGGCGGGACCGAGACGGAGGGTACGTCGAGTTTGGCGGCTTCCTCGCGCAGCAGTTTGCCGACGCGACTCCATGGCCGATTCGGCGAGGCTCGCGTGCAGTTTGCCTTTGGCGACCACGTTCTTGCCATGTATTTCAGCCGTACCACGGACACGGGAAGGACGCTGAGATCGAGCGTGAGCTCGACCCGATTGGTGCACGATGGACGTGACGGCCAATACAGTCGGCAAAAATACGATCACAATCTGGGGGTAGGAAAACACGACTATTAACCGCACCGCTGGGGCAATGTGCCACCGGCACCTGAATCCTGCGTCATCGGATCAACCGCTAGTAGATCAGATATTCCGACATGAGCTGATGACTCAGTGCCGGTTCCGTTTCGCTTTTCGGGACGTTGCTTGACAAGTTTGGTAGGCGTGGTGTTCGATTGGGTTCATGGACAATCTTGGCCAACAGGAGTGGGTAATACTGTCCCTCTTCTTCGTGGTTGCCGCAATCGCGATGGGAGCGTTTTTTGCGGGGGCGACGGGTGCGTTGTGTGGGTGGCTAATGTCCGGATTGACCGTGCGGCGTGGCATCGTTTGCGGCTTGATGATGGCGGTCCCGGTTGGATTTGCCCTGCTGATTTACTTGAATGTGCGGATGCCCGATTTCCCGTTGTCTGGATTTTTGTCCAATGTTGCCTTTATCGCCATAGTGGTCGGCATCCCTGTGGCGTTTTGCTATTGGCGAAGCCGGAGGGTTACGAGCGGGTCCTAGTTCCTACATGGCGTGCCGATTACCCTTCCCGTACGGGACGCTTGGACAAGCATAGGTAGTAATTTGTCCACACCCCCTAGTACTACAGTCGCAGATCAGACAGACGGCGTTTGTAATGGCATTGTTTGGCTCGAGCTTGGTGGCGTCTTCTCCACCATGACCAATGCTGGGTCAAACCGGGTGGCCTGCTTTCCGTCATTGCACGACGGATTGCATATCCAGTTCATTTCCGATCTCGTCGAAGATGCGGTCAAAGACGCCGGCGGCGACCCAACGCCGAAATCGCCGATGCACGGTGTTCCATTTGCCAAACATTTCCGGCAAGTCTCGCCAAGGGGCGCCGGTTCTGCAGACCCAAATCATCCCCTCCAACGACATCCGGTTGTCGTTGCCGTTCCTACCCGGTTTACCCGGTCGACCGGGCAAAACCGGTTGGATGAGGTCCCATTGTCGGTCAGTCAAAGTCAGTCTCACTTCCAAGCAGGGCACCTCCACATGCAATGTACCTACGAAGCAATTGTACCCATACCGGTACCGGAAGTGATTTCCATCGGGCAGGAGGATGGCCTAACCACCGAACACGCAATAAGAGGCGTGTGAGCATTCAAGACCACACGTCACAAGACTGGGTAGGATTGAGCCAGCTCTTTGTTGACGAGGTGCGGTTGTGGCTGTTGGAAGTAATGAGGTGGAGGAAGTGGCCCGGTGGGCCGATGGCATCGAGGGAATGCACCAGTGCATCGCGAAAAGGTTTCGGCGGCCGGAGCCGCGTCGACGGGCTCTGGACTACCTGCGCGGTCTGCTGAGTCCGGTCGAGCGCAAGAACGGTTGGCAACTGGCGGAGCAAATCGGCGACGCCACTCCCGACGGTGTGCAGCGTCTGTTGTACAACTACCGTTGGGACGCGGACCTGGTTCGCGATGACTTGAGACGCTACGTGGTGGAGCATTTGGCCGATGCTGACGCGGTGCTGGTGGTGGACGAGACTGGATTTCTCAAGAAAGGGGAGAAGTCGGTTGGGGTGCAGCGGCAGTACAGTGGCACGGCAGGCCGGATCGAAAATTGTCAGATTGGGGTGTTTCTTGCCTATGCCAGTGCCAGAGGCAGAACCTTGTTGGACCGGGAACTCTACCTGCCTCAGGTGTGGGCCGGGGACTGGGACCGACGGCGGGAAGCCGGAGTGCCGGCGCCTGTCGGCTTTCATACCAAGCCGCAACTGGCGCAACAGATGCTGAAGCGGGCGGTGGAATCAGGAATTCCCTTCGCTTGGGCTGTCGGGGATGAAGTCTACGGCAGCGACCGCAAGCTGCGACTGTGGCTGGAGCGATTGGACGTTCCACATGTGCTGGCAATCAAAAGCAGCGAGAAGCTTTGGGTTTTGACGGAGAGGGGGCCTGGCCAGATGCGGGCCGACCGTCTGGCGTCGCAGGTTGACGAAGTCGGTTGGACCAAGATCAGCGCGGGCAGCGGTGCCAAGGGACCTCGGGTCTATAGCTGGGCAGCCGTGGACATTCGGCCCTTGCGGGAACCGGGCCAGGGCCATTGGCTGCTGGTGCGTCGCAGCATTGCCAAGCCAGAGGAGTTGGCTTATTACGTGTGCTTCGGCCCAGAGGACACCGGCATTGAGGAACTGGTAAGGGTGGCCGGAACCCGGTGGGCCATTGAAGAATGCTTTGAGGAGGCCAAGGGAGAGGTGGGCCAGGACCAATACGAGGTGCGCCGTTGGGACGGCTGGTACCGACACATCACGCTGGCTATGCTGGCCCACGCCTATCTGACGGTAATCAGACACCAAGCACGGGAGCAAGGGAAAAAGGGGGCCACTACGGTCCCGATGAAGAACTGATTCCGGTAACTGTGCCGGAGGTACGCCGGCTGCTCACCCGCTTGGTATGGACGGAAAGGCAGCCGCCCGCTGCGGTCTTACATTGGTCATGGTGGAGAAGACGCCACCAAGCTCGAGCCAAGCAATGCCATTACAAACGCCGCCTGTCTGATCTGCGACTGTAGTACTAGGACGGAAACTTGGCGCTCACCCTGACCGGGGTTTCTCAGCGTCAAATCCCAGAGCGTCCCCGCCCCTACGGGCGAGAGCCCCACTGCGGTTTGAATCCAGCCAGGATCATGCCGATGTCCGAGCCGCAGAAGGAGAGATTCGAGAACGGCGTCCATCTCGTCCGGCGACGCTTTCCCGATGCGGTCGCCCAGTCTGCCCTGGTCCACGGACTTGATTTGTCAAGCGGAGGCCCAGGAATCCGACGCGGCTATGTGTACGTGTTGCCGGCGATTTTCCTCGGCAGGCATGGTGCGCGACATCGGGAGCGCTATCCCCACTCCGAGAGCACGGTTGAAGGCGTCGTTGCTGATGATCAGCGCCGGTCGGCGATCCGAAAGTTCGGCCCCGATGACGGGGCCGAAGTCGTACCAGTGGATGTCGCCCTGTCGGGCGTGGGGCATGGGGAAACTGGTTACACTGTGTTCACCGAGCGCAGATCTTCGGCGCGCTCTTCGGGCGTTTGGGTGAAGCCATCGAAATCGGGCCGTGGCCGGCTGTGGTGCAGATGCAGGAGACGCGCCGCCTCGGCGGCCCTAAGGGCCTCCAACCAAGCGTAGCAGGCCATCATGAGACGGTCGGGCACTTCGGTGTTGTCCAGGAACCCGCGCAGGCGACCTCTTTGCTCTTCAGTGAACCACTGGTCGAGGATGGCCTGGGGCGATTTATCAGCGGAGAGCGCCTGAGCGGCGATCCGCCTGATTTCCCGCCTTGAGATGGTGTCCAGGAACTCGTCGACCACGCGGTTCACCTGCCGGATGTGGTTGGTGTTGAAGCCCCAGGGATCTGACATCAGACAGCTGAGACGGTGGTCGGGTTCTATCCGAACCAGAGCGCCCAACCTGGCCTCGGTGGCCGCGAGCGCCGTCTCCGCCCCACGCATATGTTGGCCGAGCATATAGATTTTCTCAGCTCGCTGCCGGTTGAGCGCCGGGTCAAACTGGGCCGTCGATGTACTCATGCTGTATCCAGGCTGCTTGGACTTCACAGCTGTGGCTACGTTCTACCGCCGTATGCCGGCGGTTTCCATTCTTTGCCGCCGGGGCGGTTCGCTTCGTCCCGCCCTGAGATATTATCATTCAGCAGGGCGACCAAAGCCCAGAGCGGGTTGCTACCGGACGAGGCAACGTCCGTAACTCTCAAACGGTAAAGCAACCTTCTTTGCAATCAAGCTACGGCAGTTTCGGGTATCCAGTGCTGGCCGCATGGTGTCGCCGGCTGCGTGGTTCCATTGGAACCGGCTGCCGAGGAGATGAGGGGCGTCCTCGCCGGCGAGACCCACCACGGCGGACCGCCGCAACAGCGGGGCCTGCAGGACGTACGCCAACGGGGGCAAAATCCGGCTAGATTGCGCCGTAATGGGGATCAAACACAATCCATTGGAGATGGACGGCGTCAGCTACTTGCCTTTGGCTAGCATACGCCCTGAGTTCCATCGCGAGACGGTTTCCACATTCTGAAGTCGGCCGGGCGGCAACCACGGTCCCGGGATTGGCGGGCGCTGGATCGTCATCCGACCGATTGTCAATGGTCGTGTATCATTGCTTCCAAAATCTCTCGTCTTGTTTGCGCCGTTTATCCCCGTCAGCAAGCCCGCGTCGATTTGTGCATTGCCTCGATTAGAACGTTGCGTCAACGTCGTCCCCCGAGACCCTGCTTTCTTCAGTCGGAGGTCACCGGCCTTGGAGCATGCAGGCAAACGCCAGTTCATCGTGAACCGATGTTTGGTGTCGATTGCAGCGCATGGGTCCGTCCGGCGTTCTCGCGGAAACGCCGGAAACGTCGTCAAGAGACTGTTCCGGGTATCCGCAGTCCAGAACCATCAACTCATCGATGGGGAGCGGGCTCCCATTGCAGAATGCCTCATAGCGGCGGCCGAAATGAACCCTGAGCTCCAACTGGTATTGGTCCATGAAGAAGCCGGCCTCCGCGGTTGCTCTAACCTGTCGGCCAGCACTGCCGCCCATCCACAGGTAGGCCCACAAGTCGGCAGTGTCGGCATCCGAGAGTTCTTCCGGGGAGGGAGTCGGAAGGGTGGCAGGGTTGGGTGGATGCGGCGCGATTCGCGGATGAGCGGTCTCGTCCTCCAGAATGCAGGCGTACGTCAGATCGTCGCTGGTGGAGGATTGGTGGCGCTGGCATCGCATCGGGCCCTCCGGCGTCGCCGCAAAAAGGCCAGTTATGTTGGCGAGGGCTCTCTCTTCGGGTTCATCGCAATGGTCAAGGGGTTCCACCTCGCCCTGGTGCATCGGGCCCCCGTTGCAGAAGACTGCTGCCTGGCGGCCAAAGCGCACGCTTACGTCCAGGCTGGACCCGTCCATGAAGAAACCGGACTGGGCGCTTGCCCTGATCCATGCATTGCCAATCCCGTTGTCATACATCCACATGTATATCCACATATGGGCGGTCTCAGCGTCCGACAGGTCTTTCCAGGAGGGTGCCGGAGGGCTGGCGGAAGCAGAGTCCGTTTCTCGTATCTCGCCGGAGTTCGGGCCCTTGGCTATCGGACGCTTCACCACCGTTCCGTCGGGTTCGATGCGAAGGCCAACGTATGATCCGGCGCTGTCGTTGAACAGGGTCACTGCCGCCGCGCCCCTGCCGGGATAGCCCAGTTGTCGCAGCCAACCTGGGATGACGTGCTGCATCAATGCGACGTTGAAGCTGTGCTCGGTCAATTCAGGAGTGAATTCAATTGCCTCCATTCCGGCGTCCACGTGGTTCTGCACGCTGGCAAGGGCCTGGTCCGGGGCGAGGCGGAATTGCTCCAGTTCCGCCCTGGCGCCCTCTTCGATGAGTATCCGCTGCAGGTCGGAGGGCATACGCTCCCAGACGTCCGGGTTCACCAAATTGGGCAGTGGGACCCACCTGACCAGGGGTCCATTCATGTAGCGGGTGACTTCGTACCAGCGCTGGCCGTATGCGGACCAAAGCGACGTGGCGCCGGCGTCCAGACGGCCCTGTTTCAGAGCGTCATAGACGTCCGCGAACGGGACGAACTCAGGCCGGGCTCCCATTCCGCCCAGCCAATCCGATATTGGAGAGGACCTGCTGCGGATTTTCAGACCCTCAAAATCGGCCACGCTCCGCAAGGGCGCTGGACCGAAGAGAAATACATCGTCAAGAAACCAGTTGTGGTTTATGACCATTCCTCCGCGGGTCTCCTGCGCCAGGACTGCGTCCAATGTGGGCAGCATCTCTGCGGTTGATTCAAACAGCGTCCGGTGGTCGGAGTACAGGCCATACAGGTTCAGGATTCCGTAAAACGGCAACTCTCCGCCCACGTATCCGGAGTACACGCCGACCATTTCCAGCGTTCCGTCCGAAACCAGTTCCAGGGTGTCCGTCGCAGCCAGTCCGGTTTCGGCGAGCGAGGTGATTGCCATCCGCAACTGACCGTTGGTCCGTTTCTCCAGGTTGGGCGCCCAGAATTCCTCGACCAGCCGGCAGGAGGGGAGGGCGCGGTTGATGCAGGCGTAGCGGATCTCGATCCTGTGCCCGCTGCTGGTCAGCGGCGTGGGATCGGTCGGGTTTGCCCTTTCCAGCAACTCCCGGTAATAGGCGGACTCGAACAGCCAACCGAATTGTTCGATGGAGCCCAGGGTAACGTTTCCGTCCCGGTCGCCCAGGTCAATGCTGGGGGCTGGCCCAACCAACTGGGTCAGATCACCGGCATATACGGCGCCCGGCCCGCCAGCTTTGAGAGCGGCGTATTCCCCGTAGCGGGTGCTCGCCGCCGCCCTTGGTGCATCAACATCTTCCCGCTCAGCGGTTGCCAGGGGTTTATCCCCGCAGTTGCTCAGATCACCGACATTGGACTGGTCATCCAACTGGCTTGCCAGGCTATCCGGTACGCATCCCTCCAACCGGTTATTGTTGACCCACAGCCTGGTCAAGTTGCCGAGGTCGGCCAGTTCCGGCGGTATCTCCCCGCTCAAATCGTTCCAGCCGAGCCACAGGCTGGTCAGGTTGCCGAGGTTGCCCAATGCCGGCGGTATCTCCCCGCTCAGGTCATTGACTCCAAGATCCAGCTCCCGCAGCATGGCGAGATCACCCAATTCCGATGGTATGTCGCCGGTGAAATTGTTGAAATGAAGGTGAAGCATTTCCAATCCGGGGAGATTGCCCAACTCGGGCGGTATTGCTCCAGTCAGGTCGTTACCGTTAAGAAACAGCGACTTCAGGTTGGTCAGACTGCCCAATTCCTCCGGCAGCGCTCCACCCAGCCGGTTGTTCGAAAGATCCAGCAGTTCGAGGTCGGAGACGCGGCCTAACGTAGCGGGTATCTCACCGCTCAACCGGTTCTCATCCAGTTGCAGCCCGACGACGCGGCCGCCAGCATTGGTGACGACGCCGTACCATTGGCCGATTGGCCGATCGCTCAGCCAGCCGTTGTTATTCCGCCAGTTCCGGCCGTCGGTGGCATTGTAGAGGGCGGCCAGAGAGTTCCTGTCCGCAGGTGTCGGGGTATCTCCATCCCCGGACGAATGCAGGGTGTTGAAGGAGTATTCGGTCAGCGCCCTTTGGAATCCGTCCTTCGTGAAACCGTATAACACGACAAAGGCGAAACGCTCGTCCTGGATGCTGACCAGCATCCGCATTGCTGCCAACTCATCGGGTTCCACTCCTAGCTGGAACTCAAGCGCCACGCCGGGGTCTCCGGAAGATGTCAAGATATTCTCACGTCGGATCTCAATAGAACTTCCGGAAGACTCCTCCAATATGGAATCCACCAGTTCCTCCAACGTCTGTTTCTCATCGAACGCTGCCAGATCGAATTCGAGAATACCCACCGACCCTCTTTCGCCGTCTGCTGTATTTGCCGCATAGAAGGTGAAATGAGGGGGTTGATCATCAGGGTACATTTCGACCCATTCTGCCGGGACCTGTACCGAGAAGTCCGAAAGCTGGCTCTCGAACACGATCATTTTCCCAAAGGGGCTGTCCACTTCCCGCGGGCCGGGCGGCACTGCGGCCGTTTCCGTCCCGGACGAGGCCCGGTCCACCGACAGCAGATATCCGCCCGAGTCCCAACCGCTGAATTCTTCGACGATTATGAAATACTCGCCGGTCACCGGAACGCGGTACACCAGCTCCGCGTTGGCCTCGAACAGGCCGCCGCCGCTGTCATCATCCTGGACTACCTGGTTGATGCGGGAGTTGGGGAAGTCAACTGACAGGACTGTATCGATGTTGAGAGAGTCGGCGGAGATTTTCAGCAACTCCCCCTCTTCCAGGCGGATGGAATACCAGTCCCGGTCGCCCGGGTGGTCGACGTTCCCGCCGATGGTGTCGCCCAAATTCAATCGCTGTCCATCGTCCGGGTCGGTGAACGGAGACATGGGGATGTTGGCGGTCAGCTCGAAGCATGAGGACGAGTGTGCAGGAGTCTCCACCGTGAGAAAGTGGTGCCCGTCCATCCGGGCTACCGCACTGCCCTGCGCCACGCCCCCAGTACTATTGGCCACATCCAGCAGGATATTTTCGGCAAGGTCGGTCACTTTGAAGCGCACTGGATTCGCACAGGCGATTTCGATTTCCACCAAGTCCCCGGTGGCGAGCTCCATGAGAAACGTCCTGGAGTCCCAGGGGTTTTGCAGGTCGCCGCGGAACTCGTTGCCGGTCTGCTGCCTCCCGAACCGGCGGTTGCCTACCCCCGAGGGATCGCGCCCCTGGATGAGCCGTTGCACCAGGGGTTCCAGGTCCGCCGCCGAAGCGGCCAGGGCGTAGCTTGCCTCGGTGAATTTGAAGACGGTGATTCCGATGACCTCGCCTTTGGAATTGAGCAGCGGGCTGCCGCTTTGTCCCCCGGCAATGACCGTGTCGGTCTGAAGGTAAGTCATCCCCAGCCGGTCCCATTGGCGGTAGTGCGACAGAAGACCAGAGAGGATGGTGGCACCGGGAGACGACTCGGTCTCTCCCGGATAGCCCAGGAGATATACCTCGCTGCCGATGGGCAGATTCTCCCCGTCACCCAATCCCAACGGCGGGACCGGCGCCGCCACCGGTCCCAGGAGCGCAATGTCGCTCATGGGGTCCCACGCGGCCACCGGCGCCAGAATTTCTGGCCCGTCGGGGAAGACGATCCGCGCCTCCTCCCAGGGCCATACCACGTGATGGTTGGTGACCACGTAGCCGCCTTCGATCAGGAAGCCGGAGCCGGCGCCCATCGGCGTTTGGACGAAGGCCACCGATGGAGATACTTGCTCGTATAACTGTTCGGCGGTCATTTTCCCGGCGGGAACCGGAGCAACGGTGGGCGAGGGAGTCTCCGTGGGGGCGCGATCAGGGACCGGAGTCCCGGTGGGCGGAGGCGTGAGTATGACGGCAGGCGTCGGGGATAAGCCGCCCGAAAACCGCTGGGCAGGCTCAGCGGTTTCACTCCCGCCGTTGCAAGCCACCGTCAGGACCGCGAGGGCCAGGCTCGCCGAATACAACAGCCGGTGGAGAAGGGGCATCATTTGTATACCTACTGCCTATGCGCTTCCCGGCATTGGTCCCCGCAGTTTAATGGATGGAACGGCACCTTGGCTGGGATTTGTGCAATTCAAGCGGCGTAAACTAGGGCATCGTCAAGGCGATGGTACAGGGGACAGGGAGTTCCTGCGTTTCGGTGCTGACTGCGGACAGTGAGAAACCCCTCCGGCGCCAGCCACAGGGATCTGCTGCGTCTGCCGGCAGACGGCGGCGGGCGCCCGTATCCGCCGTCACCTCTCCCGTTGCATCGAGATCCACGCCGGATTGCGGCCGGCCGTGAACCCGCGCCGGAGAGACCGGCGGCGCATCTCCCAGAAGACGGCCCACATCTCGGTCAGGTCCAGGGAGCGTCCCCACTGGCTGAAATTGGGCGTGCGCTGCGAAGTCACGCTGTATGAGCTGGCTCAGTTGTGGGCCTGCCTCTGTTGCAGAGAACCGGCGCGCTGGAAGTTGGTGCCGGAGTACGGCGAGTACGACGACGAGCTCTATGAGGAAGAGGGCGTGCTGTGCGAGGACGGCCCGGACCCCATCACCTTCTGCGAGTACTGCGCGCCGGCGGATGGGGATTTCATCCCATTGACCAATTCGCCCCGCTCGGGGGATGCCAATTGCTAGGACAACGTGCACTCCTAGCAGGGCTGGCCCCTGCCGGAGCATGAGGAGTGGTAGCCGTGGTTTGGGCCGCCTGAGACGCGGAATCCGGTCGGCCCGTTTGGCAGTCCGGCAGACCGCCACGTGGAATGTGATATGACCGTTCCGTCATCCCTCGCAGGATGGTCGGTCATTGCAGCCGCTGGCGCTGCTGATCCGGCGCAGAGATTGTGGTGATTGTCGTCGGATTGGTCGTGTGACCAATTCAGGAATGGTCGGTTGCCAACGGGCGCAAAATTCGGCTAGATTGCGCCGTAATGGGGATCCAACACAATCCATTGGAGGTGGACGGCGTTTGCTACTTGTCTTTGGCTAGCGTACGCCGTGAGTTCCCCGACGCTGAAGGACGTATGTATGCACCCGCGGTTTATGGACGCCATCGACGGCGTGATCAGCGCCGAGCTGGCGGAATGGGTAGCTCAGGAACTGGACGTCGCTGATGATGAAGCCCACGAGCGCATCGTGGCGTTGTCCCGGGACATGCGGGCGTTGCCGCCGGAGGCGGTCAGCGTCGTTGTCTCCCATGTGCCGATGTAGGCAGAACTGCATCCCGAAAGCTCCGATGACTGGGACCGCTGCACTTTGAATCTGCTGTCCCGGATGCTGGGAGACCCGGGGCTGAGCCAGCGGGTGGAAGCGATGGATGAGGAAATAGCGCGATACTTCGAGCGGGTGGTTGAGGCCGGAAGGCGTGCCCACGACCATCTGGGGGAGGCCAACCTGCGGCTGGTGGTCAGCGTGGCCAGGAAGTACCAGAACCGGGGGCTGGCGCTGTTGGACCTGATCCAGGAGGGAAACTTGGGGTTGATCCGCGGCGTGGGGAAGTTCGACCACCGGCGGGGGTACAAGTTCAGCACCTACGCCACCTGGTGGATCCGGCAGGCGGTGAGCCGCGCCGTCGCCGACCGGGGGCGGACGATACGGATACCGGTGCACATGGTGGAGACCATCAACAAGCTGACGCGGCAGGAACGCAGCCTGTTGCAGGAACTGGGACGGGAGCCCACGTAAGACGAGCTGGCCGAGGATTTGGGGGTGAGCCTGAAGAGGCTGTCGGATATCCGCAGGGCGTCCCAGGAGGCGGTATCGTTGGATCTGCTGGTGGGAGAGGAAGGGGACACGTTCCTGGGGGACTTCGTGGAGGACCGGGAGGCTCCGGCGCTGGAGGATGCGGTATCGGAGAACCTGCTGGGGAACAGCTGCGGGAGGCGCTGGATGCGCTGGGGAGCGGGAGAGCCGGGTGCTGCGGCTGCGCTACGGTCTGGATGACGGTCATCCGCAGACGCTGGAGGAGGTTGGGAAGGTGTTCGGGGTTACCCGGGAGCGGATCCGGCAGATCGAGGCCAAGGCAATCAGCAAGCTGCGCCAGCCGGCCCGGTCGGCCAGGCTGCGGGACTACCTGGATTGACCGGATCACAGGATCAACCAGCTCTGCGGGGACGGTGGATGGTCTCGGAGCTGCGGCAGCCCGTGGCATTTCGGTAATATTCACCCGCCAGCGTTACCGGTTGCTGAGCAAATCCAAGCATCCGGACTGATCTATGAGCGAATTCTTCCGCAACTGGTGGCAGGCCCTGTCCCACTGGGCCGCCGGGTCCGGCACCACCTGGGTTGACCTGCTGATCAGCGGCGTCATAGTGGTGGTGGCCATCGTCATCGCCATACTGTTCAGCACCCTGGTCTTCCGATGGCTGCTGCGGCTTTCCATCATGTCCAGCGTCGATTTCGACGTGAAGACGGCGGCGGCGATCCGGCTGCCCTTTGCGGCATTCATCGTGCTGTCGGGCATCTACGTGGCGCTCACCGTGCTGTCGCCGCCGCCGGCGGTGCAGGTTGTGGTGAACAAGACCAGCGGGGTGATCGCGGTGCTGATCGGGGCGTCTCTGGTCAACGGTATCGCCTCGGCGACCCTGCTGTGGTTGCAGATCTATCTGCATCGTTCCCATCCCGAGCATGGTAGCGGGTGGATGTTCCCGCTGGTGCGCCGGGGGGTGTTGGGGTTCGTGATCGCCGTGGCGGCCATGGTGTGCCTGGACATTCTTGGGATCAACATCAGTCCCCTGGTGGCGGGCCTGGGCATCGCCGGACTGGCGGTGGCGCTGGCGCTGCAGCCGACGTTGGCGAACCTCTTCGCCGGCACCTACGTGGTTACCGAGGGTTTGATCAGCGTGGGGGACTACATCGAGATGTCCAACGGCATCGACGGCTACGTGGTGGACGTGAGCTGGCGCAGCACGCGGCTGCGCACCTGGAGCAACAACCTGGTGGTGGTGCCCAACTCGCTCTTTGCGGAGACCATCATCACCAACTTCAGCAAGCCGTAGGATCCCCTGGACGTTGTGGTGTCCTGCGGCGTGCCCTACGAGAGCGATCTCAAACGGGTGAGGGCGGTGAGCCTGGAGGTGATGGAGACGGTGCGCAGGGAGTGCCAGGGAGCGGATCCGGAGAGCGAGCCCGTCTTCTTGTACGAGGCCTTCGGGGAGAGCAACGTCAATTTCTACATGATCATCCGGGCGCGCAATCGGGTGGCAAGTTTCGAGGTGCGCAGCGGGCTGATCGAAGAACTGCACTCGCGGCTGGCGGCCGAGGGGATCACCATAAACTACCCGGTCCGCAAGCTGCAGTTGACCGACGGCCTGAAGACCCTGCCGGCTGCACAGGCGCTTCGCGGAACCGGAGACGACAACGACAGGCAGGGCGGCGGCGGATGAGTGCCGCGGGATCAGCGGGAGCGATGTTGGCGGGGGATGATCTGGTAGTCGCGGAGGCCCTCGTTCCAGACGCGGCGGATTACCTCGGCCGGAATGTCCCTGACCTCCCTACGCATGGCGAAGCCCACGTCAAGAGTGCCGGAGAAGGCGAGCTTCACCAGAGAGGTTTCGTCGGTGGTGATCTCCACGCGCAGGTCGGCGTCGGCCCTGAGTTCCTCGATGAGGTTCACCAGCCGGTCCAGGGCATCGGCCAGGGCCAGCTCGGTGACGATGAGTTTCCGCTGCTCCGGCATGGGCGCCTCCCCGGCGGAAGTTCTGCGGTGAGATCGCCCATTTCGTGCACGGGGGTGAACCGTCCCGCCGGGGCCATTGTGCCACAGCGGAACGCCGGTTCCAATCTCCGGCGCGCCGCTCGGGCCGGAGGCAGCGGGATGGGATTTGTGCACCGAGACAACCGGGGTGTTGCGAACACGACGGCCGGCGCATCGCAACCATACGGCCGCAACCGCATTTCGGATAGGCAACGTGCCGCCACTTCCCCCGACCAGTCAGCGATTGTATCTTTGCAACCGTGGCAAACCACGCCGGAGAAGTCGTTGCTCCGGCCGGCGTTATACCCACCTCGACCAGAAGGAGTGAACATTATGGAATGGCCCCTGCAAGCCTATTCGGTGAAGCTCAAGCGGAAGGTCGACATCGCCGAGGACTCCATGGAGTTGGTCACGATGAAGAACGGCCGCCACGCCATCAGGGGCATAGCCGTGGAGGATCGGAGCATCAACGTGTTCCGCATCCTGGGCAACGCCGAAGTTGAAGAAGTGCGGACGATATTGGGCGGCAAGTAAGGCAGCGCTCAGCCGACTCGGCCCAGTTGTGGCGACAGCTAACGGCTCAACTTGCTGGCGGCTATCGTCGTTTACTGTAATGGGGCCCATCTCGGCGAAGCCGTCAGACCGCGGAGCCACGCCGGCTTGACGGTCGAGCTCCAGCTCCTGACCCACATCCTGCTCACCGGCGGTCAAGGCGTCGATAGCGGACTTAGCGTACGATGCCGCCCTCTGCGGAGTTGACTCGTTTCTGGCCACGTCGTTGACCAATCCTCGCCAGGCGGTGTGGATGTGTCGGAAGCGGATGCAGCTGGAGTAGTACTTCAAGTGTCAAGGAGGGCAAGTAACGCTTCGGGTTGAACCGGAGCATGGTAACCGCCACCGACCGGCTGCAATCCGCGTCTGGCGGACTGGTCGGGCTGCTGCTGGCCTGTTGCCTGCTGATCCTGTTGGGAATGCGAGGGTCTCCAACTTTTTTGGCCCTGTCGTCCAGCCGGGTCATCACACCGGAGTTGCCAGCGATCAGGGATCGGAGGTCCGTCGCCCCCTAAAGCGTGTGGTAGAAGTCCAGGCTCTCACTGATGCATCGGCTGGCTTGGCTGTTGCGGGACATGCGCTCCCGCAGGTCTCCATCTCCCGGTCGCGTTGGTCTGGCCTTTCCATTTTCCCTCCAGGCGTCAACCACCGCGTGTCTCGGGGAGTCGTTGGCCCATGTCTTGACCATACGCTGGGCCAAGGGAAATAATAAGACAAGGTACACACAATAAGACGCCAATTGCTACTCGCATCGTACAGTTGATGCTGTAGGTTTTCGTGGGCGCTTATGTCCAGACCGGTTTCGGGGAGCCGAGATGACCGGGCGCACCTGTTGGAAGGACTACACGCCACAGGTGTCTATGAGACGGGGTTGACCAGCCCGTCAGGGCGACGAGGTGAAGGACGCAGTTGTGCGATGATGGGCCGCACCATGTCTGCACTCCGCCTTTATCTATACCTGTTGGAGGCAATGTGCAACTCCTAGTCCCTACCGACCTGGCGCCGCGCCCTACTTCTCGATTAGTTGAGTCGAGCCGCCATTCCCCGGCGCGACGTCTCGCCGCAGCCCTCGCCCTCCTCATAGCCCTGGCGGTCCCGCTGGTGGCCTGTTCCTCTGAGACCATGCCTGCGGCTGAGCCGACAGGCATGCCGGGAACGACCGGCGTTGCTAATGAGACAGTTGCGGAACCCCCTGTGGCAGGAAACCAGCTGCCCTCCATCGAGCAGGAGACGCCGGCCGCTGCATTCACATCTGCACCTCCCCCGACGCAACCCTTGTCCGATGTTTATGACGCCGCGCCGGGGGATTTCGTCTCGGTCAGCGTCGGGTTTCGCCACACCTGTGGGGTCAGGACTGACGGCACGGTGTCTTGCTGGGGCGCCAACGAGTACGGCGAGTCCATACCGCCCGGGGGTGAGTTCGCCTCGGTGAGCGCGGGGGCTAGCTACGCCTGCGGGGTCAGGGTCGGCGGGTCCGTGGTCTGCTGGGGATATGATGAAAATGGCGAGTCCACGCCGCCCGAGGGTGAGTTCGCCTCGGTCAGCGTGGGGAATCCGAGCGCCTGCGGGGTCAGGGTCAGCGGGTCCGTGGCCTGCTGGGGCGATGACCGTCTCGGCCCAGCCACACTGCCGGAGGGTGAGTTCGCCTCGGTGAGCGCGGGAGCTGGCTATGCCTGCGGAATCAGGACCGACGGGTCCGTGGCCTGCTGGGGCGATGGCCGCCTCGGACGGGCCACGCCGCTTGAGGATAGGTTCACCTCGGTTAGCGCGGGGATAGACTCCCTCGGTGGACCCTACGCTTGCGGGGTCAGGACCGACGGGTCGGTGGCCTGTTGGGGCTATGACGTATACGGGACAGCCACGCCGCCCGGGGGTGGGTTCACCTCGGTCAGCGCGGGTGAAAGACACACCTGCGGGGTGAGGACGGACGGCTCCGTGGCCTGCTGGGGATATGATGAAAATGGCGAGTCCACGCCGCCCGAGGGTGAGTTCGCCTCGGTCAGCGCGGGGGGTATTCACACCTGCGGGGTGAGGACCGACGGAACCGTGGCCTGCTGGGGCAATGACGATTACGGGAAAGCCACGCCGCCCGGGGGCGAGTTCGCCTCGGTCAGCGTGGGAGGTTACGGATGGGTGGGGGGACCAGGCTACGCCTGCGGAGTCAGGACCGACGGGTCCGTGGCCTGCTGGGGCGGTCGCGCTAACGGCGAGGCCGCGTCGACCGAGGGCGAGTTCGCCTCGATCGGCGTGGGGATTGGATACGCCTGCGGGGTGAGGACCGACGGAACCGTGGCCTGCTGGGGCTATGACGATTACGGTCAAGCCACGCCGCCCGAGGGGGAGTTCGCGTCGATCAGCGCGGGGGGTATCCACACCTGCGGGGTGAGGACCGACGGCTCCGTGGCCTGCTGGGGAGACGACGATGCCGGCCAAGCCACTCCGCCCGAGGGGGAGTTCGCCTCGGTCAGCGCGGGGCTTTACCACACCTGCGGGGTCGGGCCCGACGGCTCCGTGGCCTGCTGGGGCGGTCACGCCAACCGCGAGGCCACGCCGCCCGAGGGGGAGTTCGCCTCGGTCAACGCGGGAGGATCCCACACCTGCGGGGTCAGGACAGATCGTTCTGTGGCCTGCTGGGGCGATGACGATGCCGGCCAAGCCACGCCGCCCGGGGGCGAGTTCGCCTCGGTCAGCGCGGGGCATACGCACACCTGCGGGGTCAGGACAGATCGTTCTGTGGCCTGCTGGGGCGATGACGATTACGGTCAAGCCGCGTCGCCTGGGAGCGAGTTCGCCTCGGTCAGCGCGGGGGATTACAACACCTGCGGGGTCAGGTCCGACGGCTCCGTGGCCTGCTGGGGCACACAGGCCCGTGGCCTCAGCGCGCCATCATTCGACGCGGCGGTAGCCGCAGCGATTCAGGAAAGTACTCCTGCCCCAGAGCCAGCGGGCGAAGAAGAAGCGACCCCGCATCCACGGACTGTCCATAGCGATTCAATCCAGCAGTGGTCGGAGCCGCCATCTCAAATAATAGACGTATCTGCCATGTATTCAGCGGTGCTCCACACGTCGGTCGGTAGCATCACCGTTGAACTGCTTACAGAGGAAGCCCCCAATACCGTGAACAATTTTGTCTTTCTCTCCCGCGAGGGCTTTTACGACGACCTTATCTTCCACCGCACCATTGAAGGATTCATGATTCAGGGAGGCGACCCAACTGGAACTGGCGGTGGCGGTCCCGGCTACACCTTCGCTGACGAACCAGTGCAGCGTGCTTATTCCCGTGGTGTGATGGCCATGGCCAACGCTGGGCCTAACACCAACGGCAGTCAGTTCTTTATCATGCACTCTGACTACTCGTTGCCGCCTAGTTACACCATATTCGGCCAGGTCGTGGCAGGTTTGGACATCGTAGATGCTATTGTTGCCGCTCCGACTTTGCCGGAGGGGGAGGGTTCAACCCCAGTGAACCCGGTTGTTATCCAGTCGGTGGAAATTATTGGGCCATGATAATGACTGATCTGGCACACATCCCGCAACTCTCCCCAACCCCTGTGTGCTGGAGGCGGTCTCCCGCACCCCCGTCAGCCTTTACCTCGGACAATCCTTCGGCAGTCTAAGCGAGCCAATGATCGAAACCGAGCCGGTCGGCACCTGTGATGCCGCCCTTTCCTTGATGACGTACCCTGTCCCGAGCGCAGTGGACTCTACCGGCGCCGCAACACCGGAAAGCAGAGCGATACCCTCAATCTGCATGATCCTTCCGGCCGCGACCTGCTGCTTCAACTGGCGACACACGAGATGAGGAACCCGCTGAGCTTCATCAGAAACTTCGACAAGACGCAGACTCTGTAGCCGACGAACTGCTGGAAGCGGACGCCCAGCACATATCGCCCAAGAGACCGTACGAATTGACCACACTGACCGGCATCCTACGTCAGAACATCGAGAAGGTGGTTATCAACACCGAGCGTGCGGACCGGGTTGATGTCGGATATGCTGGCCCCACATCGTGGCGCGAAGGCTGAGTTTGTGCCGGTGGACATCAACCGACCGGTCCGGCAGCAGACCATGGTGGCCTACCGGACCGCCCAGTCCCAAATCGACGGTCTCGTCGTGGACATGCAGATGAACCTGGACCCCGAGGTCAGCCTGGTAAGAGTTGTCCCCGACGACCGGGGCCGGGTTATCGTCGACCTAGTGGTCGACTCCTGCCAGGCCGCAGTCAAAAAGATGCGAAACGCCGGTGGCCATTAACGACAGGGGCTTTGGTTGTCCACGAGCAAGGCCGAGAATGACGTTGAAATCCGGGTGCGGTCCATTGGACCCGACATCGACAAAGGCATAAATGATATCGAACCCGTTCTTCGCCACAAGGGGCGTAGCCGGACACCGGTCTGGAGACTGTGTACATCCAGATGAAGACTATCCTACAAGCCGTGATTTAAATCAAACATTTCAAACTGAGACACTACCACCCCCGGTTACGGTTCAGAAGGGAGCGGATGCCATGGTCCAGCAGCGGCGGGGTGTTCTGGTCGCTATAGACTGAGAGAACATCAGGCGCGGGGCGCAGCTCTACGGCCGTAGCGTAAAACCGGCCGAGCTGTGCCGGGCGATGAAGGACGTGGGCGGCGTATTCGGCGAGGTGAAGGGAGGCAAGGCCTTCGGCGACTGGATGTCAGTGGCGCCGGCAATGGGTCCGGGAAGATTTCGAAGCAGCAGCCGACAGAATTCCTGAGTTGATCACGGAGACTGAGGCCGTGGGACATCAAACCGTATTCCGGCGCTCGACTGCAATGGCCGGTGTCGCCGTTGCCCTGGTCATGGCGCTGACAGGGATCCTTGCCCCGGTACTGGCGCCCCATGATCCGAATGCGGCAGATCCGGGCGCCTACCTCACCCCTCCAGGCGGATTTGCCGACGGCGGCCCGGTTCACATACTCGGCACCGACCATCTTGGGCGAGACGTGCTGAGCCACATTGTCGCAAGTTTCAGGACCAATCTGTACATCGGCCTCCTGGGAGCCTTTTTGGGAACACTGGCCGCGTGGTTGCTGGTCATCGTGCGCAGCATCAGAAGCGCTACCCCTGCTGCCGAATCCTCAGCGGCCCCGTTCGGTCTCCCGTTCTACTTCCTGTCCATCCTCACGTACATCGTCGGCGTCTTCGTGTCCCTTGCGGTGACGGCTTCCCTGGGCGTGGAGCTTGTGCACCTGGTCGTAAGCGCAGGCGTATTTTCGGCCATCCTGCCAATGGCCCTTGTTTCTGAGTCCGTCGGAAGGGATGGCACCTCCACAAGATCAGTTCGCCCTGCCGTCCGCAGCGGAGTCGCGCTATTTCCGGTGACGTTCAGCCTGGCTCTGCTGATGGGCCTCTTCATCGAGTTTTCGTTATCGTTCCTCGGAGTGGGTGTGCCGCCTTCGACTCCGAGCCTGGGCGGGATGGTTGCAAATGCGACCCGCCACGCCGTTTACTGGTGGATGTGGGTCTTCCCCCTGGGGACCGTGCTGGTGGGCGTGGGCGCTTTCTCAGCCATCACAATCCCGGTTGGCAGAGGTCTTGCCCCGCCGGCCGGAGCGGTTCTGCCCGCCTGGGCTGGCGCCCCGGCGGGGTTTTGGATACGATTGGCGGCCTACCTGATCGACCTGGCCGCGATTATCCTCTTCATCCTCCTGTCCTATTTCCCCTTGGCAATGATGGGCCTGGCATCCGCGTTTGCAGGGGCCATTTTCATTATCGTGGTTCTCGCGGCCCTGGTCTGGATTCCGGCGGTCTCACCCGGCAAACGCGCTCTTGGCCTGCGCGTTTTGAGATGGGACGGCTCCAGGGCGGGGCTGGGTCGGAAGCTGTGCCGCTCCCTGGCCGAGATGCTTTCGGAACTGATCTTCTTTATAGGTTTCCTGATGATTGCCTTCCGCAAAGACAGGCGCGGGCTCCACGACCTGATTTGCGGCACGGTTGTGGTCCGTGTCCCCCCGAAGGCTCCAGGATAACCCGGTTAATCCGCCCCAGGACGGCGGGGTTTGGCAAGGAGAGACCAACATGGACGGCGCAATCGCAAAGGAAGAGGCCGCGGCCCGGTGGCAACGGGACCTGGAGGAGGCGGAAGCCGATAGTCGGCAGTCCTGGCCCATGGACATCACCGCCCGAATGTCCGAGTTCGAGCGACTGACCCTCATAACCGAAATCCTCATGTCGGTCTTTGCTACGATGACTGCCGCGGCGGACGGGTCCATCAGCATCGCCGGGTTCACCTTGACGCCCCGGGACTCGGACGGCAACACTGTGAGCGACTCGTTCGACGTTACGGTGAATGCCGCCCAGCAGCAGAAGGTCAACAACGCGCCCCACGACCCTATGCGGGAGTATTTCTTGCCCGGGTTCGTAAAGTAAAATGTGTCTTCTGATGACCCCCTGGAATTGGCATCCGCGTCGCTTTCGTCGTTTGTTCCCGTTTGCGCTGCTCTGCGCGTTGACGGTTGCGCTGGTCGGATTTGGAGGGTCTCCGCAAGCCCCGGTGCCGCCACCTGAACCGCAATCGGTCGGGCCGGTCGCCAACCTGGTGGCCAGCGCGGAGAGCCAGGGAGTCGGCACGGTCCGGCTGACCTGGACGGCGGCCGAAAACGCGCAAGTCCATTTCATCGTATATCTGAAGTCGTCGGACCTGGTTGCCGGCGATTTGAGCGTCGCGCGGATGGAACCTTTCAGTGGAACGGAGGGGGTCCTCAGAGGTCTGGAACCCGGGACATCCTATGACTTCATCGCCATTGGAATGCGGTGGAACTGGATAAAGTACGGCACGATTTGGGGCAACTGGTCGGAGTGGGCATCGGCTACGCCGCCATCGGGTTCCGCTGCTACGGACCGGGCGGCGCTGATCGCGTTCTACAACGCCACCGACGGCCCGAACTGGGCTAACGACGGCAACTGGATCTGGCTGAGCGACGCTCCTATCCGCGTATGGCCTGGCGTCACTACTGACGGGAATGGCCGTGTAATCAGGTTGGACCTTTTCGGGGAGAACCGGTTGGCGGGCGAGATACCGCCGGAACTGGGCAGCCTCACCAACTTGAGGTACTTGCGGCTGTTCGGCAACCAGCAGTTGACGGGGGCGATCCCGCCGGAACTGGGCCGTCTCACCAACTTGGAGGGGATGTCCCTCCACAGCAACCGGTTGACGGGGGCGATCCCGCCGGAACTGGGCGACCTCGCCAACTTGGAGCGTTTGTACCTCGGCGGCAACCAGTTGACGGGGGCGATACCGCCGGAACTGGGCAGCCTCCCCAACCTGAAGAGTTTGTACCTCAGAGGCAACCTGTTGACGGGGGCGATACCGCCGGAACTGGGCCGTCTCACCAACCTGGAGGAGTTGGACCTCACCCTCAATCAGTTGACGGGTGCGATACCGCCGGAACTGGGCGACCTCGCCAACTTGGGGCGTTTGTACCTCGGCGGCAACCAGTTGACGGGGGCGATACCGCCGGAACTGGGCAGCCTCCCCAACCTGAAGAGTTTGTACCTCAGAGGCAACCAATTGACGGGATGCATACCATCAGATTGGCGCTATGTTATTTCCAATGATTTGGCAGACTTGGAAATGCCATTCTGCGACCCGGCACCCACGACGTTGCCATCCACCGACCGGGCGACGCTGGTCGCCTTCTACAACGCTATGGGCGGTCCCGGCTGGCAGACCAGCTATAACTGGCTGAGCGACGCTCCTCTGGGCTTTTGGTACGGAGTCAACGTGGACCGCAATGGTCGTGTCATCAAGTTAGGAGAGTGGGGTTCCATATGGAACCATATGACGGGCGTGATACCGCCGGAATTGGGCAGCCTCACCAGCTTGGAGTATTTGGACCTCTACGGCAACCAGATGACGGGCGCGATACCGTCGGAACTGGGCGACCTCACCAACTTGGAGTATTTGAATCTCCGGGGCAGCCTGACGGGCCCGATACCGCCGGAGCTGGGCAACCTCACCAACCTGGAGGAGTTGCACCTCTACGACAACCAGTTGACGGGGGCGATACCGCCGGAACTGGGCCGCCTCGCCAACCTGACGGTTTTGTACCTCGCCTACAATCAGTTGACGGGCGTGATACCGCCGGAACTGGGCAGCCTCACCAACCTGGAGGAGTTGCACCTCTACGACAACCGGTTGACGGGGGCGATACCGCCGGAACTGGGCCGCCTCGCCAACCTGGAGGAGTTGGACCTCAGCGACAACCAGTTGACGGGCGTGATACCGCCGGAACTGGGCCGCCTCGCCAACCTGGAGGAGTTGGACCTCAGCGACAACCAGTTGACGGGCGTGATACCGCCGGAATTGGGCAACCTCGCCAACCTGACAGGTTTGCACCTCTCCGGAAACCAGTTCACCGGGTGCATACCGGCCGTTTGGCGTGATGCTGACATAGATCGCCTGTCACTGCCGAATCTGCCGTTTTGCAACCCGGGCGTTTCCTGAACTCCCCATACTCGTAAAACGTGTTCACCAACATTCCATGCCTCACGTTGGCGAGCGAGAACTATGCTACGTTGACGGAGGCACGTGCAGCAACTCGCTCAGAATTGAACGCAGTCGGTCGGCCGCGCCTGGACCGAGTGTCAATTTTCCCCGAACTGCGACACCTTTTACACGCTGGATCTCGTTGTGGCTCGTCTGCCGGCGGTTTACAATAACTGTGTCGCGTGGTTGTGGCCTCCGTGCGGCATCCCCTATAGTTCAGCCGCCCGCAGAATATCCGCTGCGGGCGGCTATCGCATTGGAACCATCCTCCGGGGACGGTTCAGGTTACGGCACGGTTCAGAAGGGTGCGGATGCCATGGTCCAGCAGCGGCGGGGCGTTCTGCTCGCCATCGACTGGGAGAACATCCGGCGGGGCGCGCAGCTCTACGGCCGCACCGTGAAACCGGCCGAGTTGTGCCGGGCCATGACCGATGTGGGCAGCGTGTTTGGAGAGGTGAAGGGAGGCAAGGCCTTCGGCGATTGGTCGCTGCGGCCCGACGATGGTCGGGAGTTCGCGGAGCACGACATCGTGCTGTATCACGCGCCCCGCAGCAGCGCGGGGAAGGACCGGTCCGACCCGGCCATCCTGCTGGAGGTCTACGGTTGGATCCGGGACCGGGAGGACTGCGGTACGGTGGTCCTCGGCTCGGGGGATTCCGACTACCAGGCTCTGGTGGACCGGGCCAGGCTGTACGGGCGGCGCATCGTGCTGTGCGCCTTCAGCCAGTCGGTGTCCCGGGACATGCTGGCCAGCGCTCCGTTGTTTCCCCTGGAGGCGGAGTTGGGCATACAACTGGCGGAGCACGGCGACGTAGAGGCGCATATCACGGCGGTTCCTGAGGCCGAGGATGTCGGCGCAGACGACGTGTTGGAGCGATTCGTAAAGGAGATGCACCATCTGGAGGGTCGGATGAACTTCGTGGGGTACAGCATGCTGTGCAACCAGTGGATGCTGGAATGGGGGATGGGTTGGAACGAGCACGAATGCCGCAATCTGGTCGACGAGTACCTCGACGCTGGTATCGTGGAGCGCCATGAGGTGGTGAACCGGAACAATCCGGACTGGGCCAGGTCGGCGGTGAGGCTGGTGCGGAGCAACGATATGGTGCGACGTGCGTTGGGGTTCAGCGACGGGCCGATATCAAACCCGGTTCTGACGCGCTGATGCTGCTGGAAGCGGGTGGGGCCGGGTCGGAACTGGACGTCGCCAGGTTGATGGAAAGAATACGGGCGAGCGTTGCGGCCGTGGGCCGGGAGTTTTGGAACCTATTGCCCTGGGATGCGGTTCGTTGCGGCAGCCAACATCGGAACCTATACTTGCGCGGCGAGTATGGAGCCGCAGCGTTCATCACGGCTGAGGGAGCATGAGAGTCGAGGTTGAACTGAGCCCTGTCGTCGTCGCCGGTGAGATGCTGGAACTGGCGAAACTGGTGGACGAAGCCGGAGCGGACCGGCTGGGCATATCCGACGTGGCGATGCTGCGGGATACGTTTCTGGTGCAGGCGCTGTGCGCCCAGGCGACCGACCGCGTTCAGATCGGCAGCCTGGTCAGCAACCCCTACCTTCGGCATCCGGCCGCGGTTGCCACGACGCTGGCGACCCTGAACGAAATATCCCAGGGGCGAGCCTTCCTGGGCATCGGGGTCGGCGCTGGATTGTCGGGACTGGGCATTGACCAATCCCGCCCGGCGCGCTGCCTGGAGGAGTTCCTGCTGGTGGTGGGCAAACTGCTGAGCGGAGAGAAACTGGACTGGGAGGGTCCTGCCCACCGGATCAGGGGAGCGGAGATCGGCCGCGACATCGCGCGTCAGGTCCCGGTGGTTGTGGGCACCCGCAGCCGGCAGGTGGCGATGCTGGCGGGGCGCAAGGCCGACGCGGTGGTGGTGGGCGCGAGGGAGATGAGGGCGGATATCCTGGAGCGCTACCGCGGATGGGTTCACCAGGGAGCGCAGGCGGCGGGACGGGACCCGAAGGAAGTTGAGATCGCACCCCGGGTGACCCTGTGCGTGTCGCAGGACGGAGAGATGGCCCGGCGGAGCGTGACGCTGTACACGGCGCACTATCTGTCCCTTGGGAGCGTTGAGCAATCGGGTCTGGAGCCGGAGAGGTTCGAGAAGATCAGGCGACTGGCGGTAGAGGCGACCGGATGGTACTTCGAGCCGGAGGTCTGCTACAGCGCGGAGTTGGACGAACTGATCACCCCCGACCTGATCGAGCGGTTCGCCGTGGCGGGCACCCCGAAGGAATGCCTGGACCAGGTGCGGCTCATCGCCGGCATGGGGTACGACAGCGTCAGCATGAACGTGGCCGCCGTGCGCCGGCCCGGAGGGTCCATGCACTCGGGTATGAGGGAGACCATCGAAGGGCTCGGCGAGATGATGGCCGAAATCCGATGTATGTAGAACCGGGCCGATGTTCCTTGCGGCGTCCTCTGCGGCGCGGCTGCGAAGACGATAGCGACGATGGGGGAGTGTGACCGTGACGCAGATGCGCGTGGAAATTGAGGGCAGCGCTGACGAGGTGGTCCGGGTACTGCGGCAGCTTGTGAGCGTGGGACGAAACGCGCCTGCGGGTGGCGCCGGCGGATCACCGGAGACGCCGGCCGTTAGTGGTGATGATGCGACGCCACCCACCGGGACGCAGGGCGCGGCGGAATCTGATGAACCGGCCTTGGGAGAATGGACGGAGGCGCTGGCCGGCGAATTCCTGGCTGGGCTGGATGCGGCGACCAGGCGGATGGCGCGGCAGGTGTGGCGGGCCGGTGAGGCCGGCATCCACCGGGGCGTCCTGTGCCAGCGTGCGGAGCTGACGCCAGGGGAGCTGCGCTCGCTCGTGATGCGGATGGGACACGCGCTGCGCAGGTTCCAACAGGAACGTGGGCTGAAGCTGCCCCGGCCGGTGGCGGCCAACAGCTCGCTGCGGAGCTACTTCGTCGATGCCAACTTCGCCGCCGGGGCGACGTCCGACGCGTTCGGCGACGTGGGGCGTCCCTGACGGGTTCTCGCCAATGGGCGTTCGAGCCTGACGCCGAACCGGGATGTTCGCGCGGCCGTGGGTCGTTCTCACGCGCCCTGATGGTCGTCGCCGCGTGAAAAGTTCGGTCGTTTCAACACCTTGAGGGTGGCGGTGGAACCGTGTCCTGGCGTGGACGCCAAAGTGACGCTGCCGCCGTGGGACCGCGCCACTTCCGCCGCTTGGGGGAGGCCGAGGCCGGCGCCTTGGTGGTCGCCCTGTTTCGTGGTGAAAAACGGCGTCATGGCTTTTTCAAGCACATCGGGCGTCATGCCGCAACCGAGATCCTGGAAGATGATACGGGCTTGCTCTTGGTCGGCATGGACGGATACAGTGATGGGGGTCATTGATCCCTGGGCTCCGGCGACGGCTTCACAGGCGTTGGTGGTCAGGGACATGATAGCCAGGGCCATGCCTTCGGGCACAGCCAAGCACTGTGGGTCGGCGGGGTCTTCCTGCACTTCGACCGCAGGAACCGGCCCGCCGTGGGCGGCGACATAGGCGTCCAGCGCAGCCTGCACCGACTGGCGCACCAGCAGGTTCAAGCCGACCTGCTGCCAGGCGCCGTGGCTGGCGCTCAGGTTGATCATGCCGTCCAGCACCCGGTCAGCGCGGCCGACATTACGCCGGATGTGATCCATATTGGCGCGGAGTTCGCTGCTGATTTCCTGGATTTCCTCATGGTCCCGTTCTGGGCGGTTCAGGGACTCCATGAGTTCGTCCAGCAGTTCGGCAGAGCCATCGCAGAAGTTGGCAACGAAGTTCAGCGGGTTTCTGATCTCGTGGGCCACGCCGGTGGCAAGGTCGACCATCTCGCGCAACTTCTGCTGTGCCACGATCTGATCCTGAGCTTCCCGCAGTTGCGCCATGGCCCGGTTCAGTTCCTCGTTTTTGTTTTGCAGGTCGGCGCCGAGTTGCTCCACCAGTTGGAGACGAACGACCTCTATGGATCGCAGGCGCAACGTTTCCAGAGCGCGACAGGCCTTGGCGACTTCATCATTGCCACGAGGTTCGATGCGGTATTCGAAGTCGCCCATGCCGAGCCGCCTGATCCACACTTCGATCGCGATGGTGCGCAGACCAACCCATACCACCAGCGCGGTTTTCACCATAACGGCTGCCCAGGTCGTTGCGGACAGGATGACCAGAACCACGTTCCCCCAAAGGATCGTAAATGCAAGCAGGACTCCGAGGAGAACATTGACCAGCAGCAACAGGGCGAAGTGCTGAACCGAGTACCGTCGGATGCTGAACCGGGACATGCCAAAGGGGTCGTTGCCTTCAATCGGATTCTCATGGGAAGTCAGCATCAGGGGACCTCTGTGGACGGGAGTGCCAGCAGGACACGGTGGCTCCTGATGGCTACACGGGATTTTACCGTTGCAAAAATGGTTGACTTGAATCTTGGGGGCAGAGACGGGATGCGGCAGACCGGTGTTGACTGGGTCACATGGGCAGTACTATAGCGAAAGTCGCCACATCGATAGCGCGCGTGCGCCGCCAGTCAAGGTCCCCCAGCACCGCCACGCCGCAAAGCCTGGCAGAACTGTTTCCTGAGGTCGACGGAGGCGTTCTGGCCAATCTGGCAAGAGGGTTTGTCAGAGGCGCGGTCTGACGAGCCATTACCGAAGCTTGCAGCCCGCGTTCGAGGGCTCGCTGGGAAGGTCGACGACGAATGGCGCGCTGGCGCGGTGGATATGGCAACCCTGGCAAGGGCGTTCGTACTCTGGCCTTCTGCGACATGCTGGGCTGGTATGGGTTCGAGAAATGCCGGTGCGAGGGTCGCGGGAACGGAAACTGATTTACAATCTGAACTGCAGAGGGCATCGGGACATCCGGAGTGGGAGAGCTGCATACCAGGCGCCATGGGCAGGGAGGCGAAGCGATGGGCGACCGACCGACGATAACCTGCCGTCTGGCGTATGTGGTCCCGTCGGAGGGGGACGCATTGGGAGATGAGGAAGGCGGCGTGGAGTGGCGGGACGTCCGTTGCTACGTGACCGACGATGCGAGCCTGGTGGTGCATCGGAATGGAGACGACCCGAGCGTCTACAGTCTGTCCCACGCGCCCACCGGCCGGTCGATACCGACGGAGGCGACGGGATCGCCGGACCCGCTGATCGGGCTGGCCAACAGATTGTCCCGGATGACGGACTGGTCGGCGCTGGGCGCCACAACTGGGATCGACGAGTTGTCTCCCCGAGTCAGGAGGCGGATCCTGGCGGAGCTGGACCGGTTCAACCGCCGGATGCTGCTGCAGTCGGGGGCATCCACTCCGCCACGGGAATAGCCTCGGCGGTCCGCCTGTGGCGGATATTTGTGGCGCTGGGCGCCCCCTTGACCAGTCCAAAGGTCTCGTCCGCCTGTGGCGGACGGAGTCCAGGTCGATGGTCAACGGCTCGTCGTCCGGTCGGTCGCCGGCCCAGGATTGGGCCAGCAACTCACGGCTCGCCCGATCCAGATGGCGCATGTGGCTCCACCGGAAGCTGCGCACGAACGTCGTCCGTGTTGGCACGACCTGGCGCATCTCCCAGGTCAACGTGGCGGTCCACCAGCTCTCCCAGTCCCAGATGGTGGGCCAGGGTAATGGGCAAAAGCAGCCCCGCGTTGGCCACCAGGCGGTGATCGTCGAAGGCCACATGGATGCGGTCGAGGCTCTCAGGGGTTATCATCCGTTGGGTGCTCTTAGTTTCAGGGCGGTTTTCTTTGTCAAAAACCATTATCCCTGAAGCAGGGAGCACTTTCTTATCCCATTATCCCACCGACACGCTCATCCTTTCGGTGGATCAGGGGTTAGCCAGTCGAGGCAGGGCGTAGGTGCGGAGCTTCCTGCTGTCGTACTGCACAGAGACACTCGCGCTGGAACTGATGACACCCGGTCCCTTATCCGGCGTAACGCGGGGCGGTTACAATGGATTCACCACTGCGGGTACGTCGGCTGACCAACGGCCGAAGGTCCGCAGTGGACTCATCAGAAATGCGGAAAGGTCGGCGCCAGCCCTCGTGTTCAAGCCGGAAGGAAAGGAAGATCGCGAAATGACCAATCGGGCCCCCGATGACCTGATCCCCTCCCTGGCCCACGAGGACTCGCTGGTGCGGAGCTACACCGCCCGTCTGCTGGGACTGGATGCCGAAGCCGGAGAGGTGGAGCAGTACCTGAGAAGCATCCTGCAGCAGGAGACGGCTCCGCTGCGCCGGGTGGCGGCGCGGGCCATGGGCGAGTTGGCCGCCGATTGGGCGTTGGAACCCCTGAGCACAGCCCTGGACGACGCCGACCCTGCGGTGCGGGCCGAGGCCGCCGCATCCCTGGGCCGTCTGGGTGATGCGACGGCCGTGCCGGAGTTGATCGCGCTGCTGTCCGATCCCGACCCTCGGGTTCAGGCGGTGGCCCTGGATGCGCTGGCCGCATTGGGAGATGCCCGAGCGGTCCCTCACCTGGTGCAGGCCATGGGATCTTCTGACGACGTCACCCGCCGCAAGGTTGCCGGCGCCCTGCTGGCCATTGACGCTCAGGAATCGGCTTCTGCCATGGTGCAAGCCCTGGCCGACCCGGACAGCGGTATCCAGGACATCGCGGCGGAAGCCCTCGGCCGGTGGCGAGTTCGGGAAGCCGCGGAAGCTCTGGTCCAGGCCCTGCCTCGGGCTCCGGAGGCGGCGCAGGTTGCGATCTGCCGGGCGCTGGGACAGCTGCAGGGCGCCGCTGCAGCGCCGGCGTTGATCGAGTTGCTGGACGGCTGGCGAACCAGAGCCCAGTCGGCGGCGGCCCAGGCTTTGGGAGAGATCGGGGACCGCAGCGCGGTGGGTGCCCTATGCCAGACGCTGGTTGAGAAACGGGATCCCGACCTGCGCGCGGCGGCGGCCTTGGCGCTGGAACGGCTGGGAGATACAGCCGCAGTCCCGGCGCTCATTGCAGCCACGCGCAGGCCCGACGGTGAGGGCGATGTGCATTACTACTACCGCGACCCTCGGGAGGCCGCGGTCCGTGCCGCCGCCGTCCAGGCCCTGGGCACGCTGGGTTCTCCGGACGCGGTGGACCCGCTGGTGGACGCGGTTCACGATCCATCGGACCGGGTGCGGCTGGCAGCAGTACGAGCGTTGGCTCCGCTGGGAACGCCGCGCTCGGTGCCCCACCTGCTGGCCGCCCGGCACGACAGTTGCGATCAGGTGGAGGCGGCGGCCACGGACGCGCTCATTGCCCTGGCCCCGGACCTGCTGGAGAGGGTACTGCTGGAGCTGTTCGACGGCGCATCCCCGGTGGACCGCGGCAACGCCGCCCGGGGGTTGGCGCGTCTGGGGTCGGAGGCCGCTTGCTCCCGTCTCATCGCCGCCCTGCAGGAACCTGAACGTGATGTTCGGCTGACGGCGGCGCAGGCCCTGGGCCACGTCGACGACCCCGCCGGGGTGGTGGAACCCCTGATCCAAGCGCTGGACGACCCCGATCTCCAGGTGCGTAGGGAGGTGATGCTGGCCCTGGCGGAGACCGGAGACCCCAGGGCGGAACCGCACCTGCGCGACCGCAGCGGTGATCCCGACTGGTTGATCCGACGCGCAGGCGAGCGGTGGCTTCGGGTCCGCCGGGAACAGCAGTGCGCGGAACCGCCGTCGGCGGGTTGACGTTGACGGAAGTGAGAGCCCGATGCTGAACCAGTACCCGCCGGAGGAGATTGTCCCGGCGCTGTCCCACCACAACGGTCGGGTACGGCGCTATGCCGCCATGATGCTGGACATAGACGGAGACGACCAACTGGTCAACTTCCTGGTGGATCTGCTGCAATCGGATTCGCCGTCAGCGCGGGGAGCCGCCGCCCGTGCCCTGGGGATATCCATCCGACCATTCTCCGACCCGGGTCGGCCTGCTGGGTCAGGTCCTGCCGCAGTGGACCGTCTGGCGGTGGAAAGCCTGACGGCGGCGCTCCGGGATCCGGCCTTCCTGGTGCGGGCCCATGCCGCCGATGCGTTGCGGACGTTCTCGGTTTCGGAGTCGCTGCCGGCGCTGCTCCCCATGCTCCAGGACCCTGAGGAGGAGGTACGGGTTGCCGCCGCCGTGACCGCGGGTGAATTGGGCGCCCCGCAGTCGTTGCCGGTTCTGCTGGAAGCGCTCCGCCATGGCGCTTCTCATCGGCGGCGGCAGGCGGCCGCCAGCCTGGGTGCGCTGGGAAACGCTGCGGCCGTGCCCACCCTCCTGGACGCTCTGACCGACCCCAGCAGAGCGGTGCAGGAGCAGGCCTCCGTTACGCTGGGCAGCCTGGGAGACCCCCGGGCCGTCCCGGCCCTGATCGACGCTCTGGGGGCGCCGAACATCATGACCGAGGAACGCAGGGGACTGCGGGAGTACCTGGTCAATGCCTTGGGCCGTCTGGGGGATCGTCGGGCCGTTCCGGCGCTCATTCGGGCGCTGAAGGACTACGACAAGCACGTGCGCGACGCCGCTCTGTCGTCCCTGGTGAAACTGGGTGGCCCCCAGGCGGAGGACGCCCTGATCGACCTGGTGGACAAGACCATTTGCGACGTGCGTCCCGATATCTCTACCCGGGTAGCCATCCGTAACCTGGGCCGCATGGGAGTGGTTCGCGCCATGCCGCTGCTCAGGCTGGCGATGGAGGAGGGTCGACTGGAAATGGCGCCGGTTGCCGCCTGCGCCCTGCGTCAACTGGGAGATACCATCACCGGTGGCGATATGCTGGCGTGGTTGAGCAGCACCAACTCCGACCGGCGACTGCGGGCGGTGCTGACGCTCCCTGCGCTGGTTGACCGGGATGCTCTGCCGCATTTGCTGAGCGCTCTGGGCGACAGTGACGCGGCGGTACGAGCCGCGGCCGCCCGGCAGCTGGGGCGCCTGGACGACGAGAGCGCCATCCCCGTCCTCACCGAGGTCCTCCAGGGCGAAGAGGAAGTTGAGGTGGTGCGCGAAGCGATCCGCGATGCGCTGGCTTCCCTGGCCAAACGTCGGGAGCGTCACTCTGCGGCGCCCGAAGCATGCTGAACCCCGTCACAGTCTTGGAGGATCCGGATCCTCCAGCACGAGCCTATCACCGGGGATAGTGCGTTGCCGCCCAGCCTGTATCAACGTGCTGCACCATGCTGCCGCATTTTACGGCGGGCACGCCGAGGTTCACGTAATAGCCCTTTGCGAACCAAAACGGGCACCAACGGAGACCATGGGGGATAACGGCGGAGTTCCGTGAAACATAAATGGCAGACTTTGAACGGAAGTCTGTCAAACAATTCGCGTTCCGGTCGTCCGCGCACGATTGCCCGGAACCCGAGCCTTTGGTAGTTGCCACAGGTAAAATGTCGGACATGGAGTTCCTAGACCAGATCATAACCAGCATAAAGAACGATCCGGCTCCTGTGATAGCCGTTGCCTTGGCCGCGTTGATTGGAGTGGTGGGCGGTTCACTCATCCTCGGTTTGTGGCGGTTATTTTTTCGTACGATCCCACTGACCATCCGGAATACAGGATGGCCTTTCTGTTACGGGCTCTTCCTAAAGGCCCAGATAAAGTACCGCCAATGGCGCTCCAAACAGATCATGGCTGCCTATCTATCAGGCATGACGCTGACTGTCCCTGCCGAAGGGTATGAGTCCTTCCTTGGAGGCAACCCGCTGACCTCAGACCGTAGGGGGCTTGAAGCCGTTAGGCCTTCCAATCCAAGGTGGCTGAATGGTTACTACGTGCAACCGCGTTGGAGGCTTTATCCAACGATGAGAAGATAGTTAAAGCTCGTCGTTATCATGCCGAAAAGTGGGGACCTGAGATTGTGGATTACCGGTTCTGGCTCTCTCCAGCAGACCGGACTCCAGCCGAGGAGGCGCTCGAGTACGAAACGAATGAGAAATGCAGGGCTTACCAATCCTCTAACGAATGCACTGTGGGGGAGAGGTTCGGCGTTCAAATCATTCGGGAAACAATCTCGACTCGGGCGAGGGAATATAGGACAGCCTTCCCGTTGAAGGCCTCAGCACCGCCTTGCGAGCGTTGCTGGAAGACAGTGGCTCGCGCCCAAACGATCAGATTACTGGTTGATAGCATCAACGATCACGACCTTTCGGAGGATGCCACTATAGAGATAACAGGAGAAAACCAAGAGTTTCAAAAGGCGGTCATTGCAGTGTGCTGTGAAGGTATATGGGAACCAGAGATACCGATCATCAAAGGCATAGTGGCGCGGGGTATACAAATCCGGCGAGAGCAGCTAGTTCCTTCGGACTTGGCGAAGCAGACGGTTTGGACGGAACCACTCACAGTAGACTTCTCACTGGCTCTATCTGCTTATATTCGTGAGAATCAGCGATCCACGACCCGCTAGCAGTTGAAGGCTATCGATCTCCCGAGAGTGCGCACTTGGGTGCGGGCTGTTTACCTAAGTGCCGATGCGGACGAACTGGGCTGCATTGCGTAACGGCCGTTTGGCGAGCCACGCCGAGTATCAATTAGGCCCACCTACCAGTGTGTGGTATTCGGAACGTCAATATGTCCTGGGCTCACTGTGGCCATGGTTTTACAGCCCGGCTGACTTGACTGCAATACGCATGTTCCCCATGATACAAACGGAACACCCAGCTACCTGCCCATCACCGCAACATGGGCTTGGCGAGATTGCCGTTGGGGTTACCTGTAAACCAGATAAGAGGAACCAACCGTGCCCGTCGTCAAACACGACGCCTTTTTCCGTCAGCATCCGGTGTTCACCGGAGATGAGTTGGCGCGGCACCTGGCGCGCACCGGCAGCGACGGCCTGAGGACGCAGGAAAGGGTGCTTGGCTACCACACCAGGGCCGGCCGGCTCCGACGGATCCGACAGGGGATGTATGCGGTGATACCGCCCGGCGCCGACGGCGATACCTATCCCGTGGACCCGTACCTGGTGGCGGCCAAGCTGACGCCGGATGCCGTGCTGTCGCACCACACGGCGCTGGAGTTCCACGGTAGGGCGTACTCGGTCTGGCAGCACTTCACCTATTCGGCGGAGCGTCCCGTGGCGACGTTCATCTTCCGTGATCAGCTCTTTCGGGGCGCCAGGTTCCCGCGGGCGCTGGTGCGCTCGAGAACGGAGCATCACGGAGTGCTGGCCGCGGAGCGGTTTGGCGTGCCGGTACGGGTCACCAGCCTGGAGCGGACCCTGGTGGACGTGCTGCACCGGCCGGACCTGGCCGGAGGGTGGGAAGAGGTTTGGCGCTCTCTGGAAGGGGTGGAGTTCTTCAACCTTGATGAGGTTGTGGCCTACGCGCTCCTGCTGGACAACGCGACCATGGTGGCCAGGGTGGGCTTTTTCCTGGAACAGCACCGGGAGACGCTGATGGTCGAAGACGAGCATCTCAAGGCCCTTGGGCAACGTTGCCCTCGGCAGCCCCACTACCTTGACCGCAGCAGGCGCGGCGGTGGCAAGCTGGTGGCGGAGTGGAACCTGGTGGTGCCCGAGGAGGTGTTGACGCGCTCCTGGGAGGACGTGGGTTGAGGATCTCCGCTGAGAGGTTGATCGCGGAGGCCCAGGCCACGGGTTTCCAGCCCGACGTGTTGGAGAAAGTGGCCCAACTGCTGGGATTGCTGGACGCCATCCGGAGCCACCCGTTCCTGCGGGACAGGCTTGCCCTCAAGGGCGGCACGGCGCTCAACCTGTTCGTTTTCGACGTTCCCAGGTTGTCCGTGGATATCGACCTGAACTACGTGGGATCGGAGAGTCGGGCCGGGATGCTGGACGAACGGCCCAGGCTGGAGGAGGCCCTGCAGGCGGTGTTCAGCCGGGAGGACTTCGCCGTCCGGCGGATGCCCTCGGAGCACGCCGGCGGCAAGTGGTCGTTGCGCTACCCGACGGCCGCAGGTCAAACCGGAAGGATCGACGTCGACGTCAACTACATGCACCGCGTTCCACTTTGGCCGGTTCGCCCGGCGGGCTCGCACCGGTTGGGCGGTTGGCAGGCCAGGGATATCCCAGTGCTGGACATTCATGAGTTGGCGGCGGGAAAGCTGGCCGCTCTGTTGAGCCGTCGCCGGGCCCGGGACCTGTTTGACTGCCGGCAACTGCTCCTGCTCGATACCCTCGACTGGACCCGGCTGAGGACTGCCTTCGTCGTCTACGGCGCGATGAACCGGCGGGACTGGCGCACGGTTACCTCTGATGACGTGGCCTTCGACCCTCGAGAACTCTCCGGCCAGCTGTTGCCGTCGCTACCGGCCAGCGCGGCCGCTGGCATGGACGCTGCCGAATACGGGCGGATGCTGGTTGAGGATTGCCGGAGGGCCCTATCCGCGCTGTTGCCCTTCGATGAAGGGGAGCGTGCTTTCCTGGACCGCCTGCTGGATCATGGTGAGATCGATGGGGCGTTGCTGACGGCGGATGAAGAACTGCGACAGCGGATAAATGCCCAGCCGTGGCTGGAATGGAAGGCACAGAACGTGCGTCAGCATCGGGGGTTGCCGTAAGGTCGGGGTTGGGGGACATCCCTTTGAATCGGCACAGGACCGACATGGAAACGGACCCGACCTCCGAGCAGTGGCTGGCGTTGCACCACGCCTTCGGGCGCTATTGCGAGGCCAGGCCATGGGAACGACTGGCCAACGAGGATGTGCTGGTGGTCAATGATCCCCTGGGCCACTTCAAGGGCTACTGCGTGTCGCTGGGCGACGGTGGCGTCGCCTACGGCCTGGGCGCTTATCTGGGGGACCGAGGCCTGTTGAATTACCTGACCACCATGACGTCGGAGCACGAACCGGACGGCGTGGAGGCACTGGAGCGGGGCTTGGCGTTGACCGCGATGCTGGGTGACCGCGAAGAACTGGGCCACGGGGAACGGAAGGCCATGCGCGGTCTGGGCCTCGGGTACCGTGGCCGGGGCAGATGGCCGGTCTTCCGCAGCATCATCCCAGGGCACTGGCCCTGGTACCTGAGCGGGGACGAGGCCCGCTTTCTGACCATCGCGCTGGACAACGTTCGAGACGTTGCCGAGCGGATGGGGCAAGGCACGCTGGACCTCTACGCCGGCCGGGACCCCAGCGAGGTGCTGACCCGGTCGCTGCGGGGCGATGTCTGGCGAGACGAGTGGGAAGTGCTGCGGCCGCCGGCGCTGCCCGTTGAGGAGCATCGGGTGGATACGGACCGGCTGCGGACGATCAGCGGGTCCGTGCCCGCTGGATCGGCGGTGTGGGAGGTGACGGCGTCGTATATTCCGACGGGAGTGCAGGACGAAAGAGGGACGAGGCCCTACCTGCCCACGCTGGTCATGGTGGTTGAGGGCGGCTCCGGGTTGATCCTCACGATGCGGATGCTGGGGCGGGTTCCGACGGCGGCGGAGAAGCAGGAACCGGTGCTGGAGTTGCTGGAGCGGGTGGACCGGTTACCGGGCGCGGTGGTGTGCGACCGGGAGGATACCGCCGTCCTGCTGGAGCCCATAACCCGCGCGCTGGACATCGGGTTGTACGTCGGGCCCACGCCGGCGCTGGATCACATCAAGGACGATCTGCTTGCGATTGTTCTGCGCTGATGCGCGCGCAACTCGCCATGAGCGCCTTGCTCTGGAGCGGCGTTCGAGGCGGACCCGTGGCTCCGTGTAGATGGCATTACGCAATAGCTCTTGGGCAGCCCAAGAGGACCTTGATGAGGTGAAGAGGCTGGCACGGCTCACGGGCCAATCGGGCGATCTTTCTGGCGACGGTGATCAAGCGGCGGCTGGATCTTCCAGGAGAACTTGTGCAGCCGAAGTTCAGTGGTATTTAATTGAAGGTGCCGCGGCCGCAGATATGGTTGACGCGAGACGCGTGAACCCGAAGCCGATTTCGGGGGAGTTGCAGGTACAACCTGACTGCCAAACGGAGGGACATTGCGTTGGCTGTTAAACGAGCGTTCATCAGCTTTGACTACGATCATGATGATGAACTCCGACATGCTCTGGTCGGGCAAGCCAAATATTCCAATTCACCATTCAGCATTGCGGATTGGTCGGTGAAGGAACATCTATCCGGAGATTGGAAACGGAAGGTACGGGCTCGCATTCGCAAAACCGACCTGGTCATCATCATCTGCGGGGAATACACCCACACGGCGACCGGTGTCGCGGACGAATTGGCCATCGCCCGGGAGGAGGGCAAGCCATACTTTCTCCTGAAAGGACGAAGGGAACGGAACTGCACCAAACCCGGGAGCGCACTGGCCAGCGATAACGTCCACGATTGGACCTGGGAGAATTTGAAAGGCTTGATAGAAGGGAAAAGTCAGGCTGAGGATGTTCTCGGCGTCCTGGCTTGCGTAGGAATTGGAATTCTCGGCATAGCGATCCTCTCCCGGTGGATTGCGGGTCATGGCAATCGAGGAGAACGGCCTGGGAGACGTCACCGGGAAATTACCGCACCAGGATGGAAACGGCAATGGCAGTGAAACGAGTGTTCATCAGCTTTGACTACGATCACGATAATGACCTTCGGGGCAATTTGGTTGCTCAAGCCAAGAATCCGGAATCGCCATTCAGCATCAGGGATTGGTCGGTGCAGCATCGCATCGACGAGAACTGGAGGCAGGAAGTTCGCAACCGTATTCGTGGGTCCGACCTCACCATCGTAATTTGCGGGGAGCACACGCACGATGCGCCGGGAGTAGCTGCTGAGATCACGATTGCCCGCGAGGAGCATAAGCCGTACTTTCTACTGAAGGGGCGGAGGAAAAAACTTGCACCAAACCAGCGATGGCACTCAGTACCGACAAGATATACAACTGGACCGGGAATAATCTGACGCAACTGATTGCGGGGGCAAGGTAGTCCATGTCTGGGGGAAAGGACAGGATCCTGGTCCGATTCACCGACGAGAGTTACGGGGGATCATTCAATGCAGACCTGTTGGAGCAATACAAGCTCTATGTCCAGTCGGCGGAGAATGTCAGCGGGAGGCGTGTGGCTTCAAGCCGGTACCTGCTGACCCTCAACGTCGCCCTCGTCGCGTTGTACGGCTTCCAGTACGCCGGATTCGGGCAAAGTTACTGGGCGCTGCTGATTCCCCTCATAGGCATTTCAGTCTCCGTGCTGTGGTATTTGATCATCAAGTCGCACGCCGACCTGAACCGCATCAAGTTTGGCGTGATTCACGAGTTCGAGCAGCATTTGCCCGCGGCAATGTACGAGTACGAATGGGAGTTGGCCGACAACGGCGAGGGCAAGTCCTATCGGGCCGTGACGACCATCGAAAGATGGATTCCAATCCTGTTCGGTATCCTTCACGTCGGTTTGGGCATCGTCATTACGCTCTCCCTGATTGGGGTCTTGCCCCGATAGTGCGACACGGCCGCCCGTACCGAATCAATCGTTGAAGCTGCTTCCCCCGAATGGCTGACCACCACACGTGCCGGAGTAGGCGCGGGAGTACGCTACGACCTGGACCACCCGGCAACCGTTCCAGACCTGCGAAACGATGAGGAGACGGTGCGATGGCCGGCGACGCCGACCCACCTTTCAAGAGATCAACGCCGGAGGAAGAATCTTCCACGGACGGGTTCATATTGAGCGGCAGGCGTCCCCCATTGTGACGTGCGCTCTGATGCGACCGGCGTGTCGGCAGCGCCGTTTTTGGCTGCAGGATGCTTCGAGCAGGCGCGCCTCTTTGACGGATATTCTTACAGGTTGCTATAGAGGTTGACCCGGTCGTTGACTCGACGCGGGTTGCGACTTCGCCAGGCGCGATGGAGTCGATCCGCGCTGCTATACCGCTTGGCTGCTTTGGCCCATTCCACCGCCTCCGAGGTGGCATTCATGGTAGGCCATGACCACAGGTAACTGGGCAGTTCTGTGCGGTCCGTGTTGTAGGACCCTATGAACTTCTGGCTCTCCAGAGCCACCCCTATTTCGAGGGGAACCCACCAGGAATTCTGGGTGTTTTTGGACACCACAGCCAGCAGGGACCGGCAGTGGTGTATGACTTCCTGGATGTGTATCACCAGGTCCGGGGAGTCGCCTTCGACGTTTGGGTCAAGCTCGTCGATATAGCAGGGCACCTGGGCTTTCAGCATTATTTCATGGCCCACGTGACGGGCCTGCAGCAGGTCCTCACGCTTGTGGGAGATGAAGATTCCACCGCTCACGTACCGCCTTGCTTCCTGCCATGCCATCTCCCATCTTCCGACCGTGCCTTGAGTGGTTCTAGCGAATAGGATTCCGCTTCTCATTTGTCTCCTTGATCATTGCGCTTTGTCGGCGAGTTTGTCATAAACGGAACGCAGCCTCGAGAGAGGTGGGCCTGCTCGATTACGGCCGTTCTGTCGCGAAGGGCGAGTATCCTGGGTGAAACTCACGGTGACGGCATGGCGATAATGGTTTGTGATATCATAACTGCATAACGTTCTATTATGCAGAATGAATTGGCCTATGATTGACGCACCAGCATCGCCTGCGGGGATTTCCGGCAAAAACCGCCGCCTGCTGACCAGGCTGCACCGGGAGTTTCCGGCCCCATTCACGGTCCGCGAGGCCGCCGGCGCACTGGACTTCAGCATACCGCAGGTACGGCGGTTCCTGGCTTATCTGACAGAGCGGGGTTGGCTGGTGCGGGTCCATTCGGGTCTCTACGCCACGGTGTCCCTGGAGGCCGAAACACCCAGTGATTGGCGTGAAGACCCCTGGGTGGTGGCTGCCAAGCTGTTCGGGCCCAGCTGTTACCTGGGCGGATGGACGGCATGCGAGTACTGGGATTTGACCGATCAGATATTCCGCGAGACCGTGGTGTTCACCACGCGGCGGGTGCGTACGACGGAGATCGAGATCCAGGACTTTCCCTTCCGGCTTCGGCGCGTTGCGCTGAGGCGTATCTTCGGCACTCGGCCGGTCTGGCGCGACCGCATCAGGGTGCAGGTGTCGGACCCGACGCACACCATAGTTGACGTTCTGGATAAACCCTCCCTGGGCGGAGGAATACGCCATGTGGCGGAGGTCGTCGGCGAGTACTTTCGCGGCGAGCATCGGGACGACGAACTCCTTGGCGATTACATGCTGAAGGTCGGCAACGGCGCGGCCTACAAACGGCTGGGATACCTGCTGGAGGAATTGGATATTGCGGCGCCCGGACTGCTCCGTGAATGCCGGGAGGGCATCACCGCCGGCATAAGCATGCTGGACCCTGATCTTCCTCGAAGTGGACCGGCGAGAAGGCGCTGGAACCTTCGGGTGAATGGTAACGTCAATTAGGGGGCGCCCTCATTGATCAGTCAGGCGGAACTAAATGAGAGGGTCCAACGGTGGAACATGCGCCCGGAGGTGGTCGAGAAGGACTACGTGATCGGGTGGGGGATCGGAGCAGATCCCGACCTCACCGAGTGGTGGACCTTCAAAGGCGGGACGTGCCTGAAGAAGTGCTACCTGGGAGATTACCGCTTCTCGGAGGACCTGGACTTCACGTGCCTTCCGAACGGCGCGACTGACGCTGCTGAGGTACTGCCGGCGCTGAAGCGGATGCTGCGAAGAGTCGGCGACGAATCGGGCGTAGATTTTCAGAGTACGGAGCCGCGGTTTGAGATGCGCGACAACGGGACATCCGCTGAAGGGAGGATCTACTACCGAGGACCGCGCAACGCGCCTCCGGTTCGGATCAAGCTCGACGTTACCGCCGCCGATGCGGAGCGGGTCGTGTGCCCTACGGTATTGCGGCCGATTTCCCATGACTATTCGGATGGCCTCCCGGGGACGGCACAGGTGCGCTGCTACAGCCTGGAGGAGATTTTCGCGGAGAAGGTAAGGGCGCTGGGGGACCGGTGTCTGCCGCGAGACCTGTACGATGTCGTCAATCTCTTCAGGAGACGCGAGGGTGTCATTGCCGCCGGTCATGTTGCGGCGCTGTACGCGGAAAAATGTCGCAGCAAAGACCTGCCGGTATTGGCCCTTGCCGACTTGGAAGACCGGGATTTGCGGGCAGAGATGGAGGTTGACTGGGTTCGCATGCTGGGGAACCAGCTCCCCGATCTGCCGCCTTTGGCGGAATACTGGGATGATTTGCCGCTTGTCTTCGAATGGCTGGGCGTAGGTGGACCGACGTAAGACTGGCCTGCGTCTAACGGTAGCTCTGTAGGGGGCACAGCCCGCCCGTTCCTGCATGGCGCATCGGCGCCGGATCATCGGCCGCTAGGCCTTGAAGACGTTTGTGTAGTGTGATACGCTACACAGTACGCCTTTTGACCTTTGCCGGCTAGACCAATGGAGGCAGCGACTATGCACGAAACAGATGCTTCGTATGACCATATCGGGTTCTACCTCCGGCACAACGTCATCCCGCCCGGAGTTTCCGTCACCGAGGCGGCTGAACTGTTGGGCGTGGGTCGCCCGGCGCTATCTAACCTTTTGAATGGCCGCGCGGCGTTGTCTCGACGGATGGCCCTTCGTCTGGAACAGGCCTTTGGCGCTGACCATGAAGATTTGCTGGCAGTGCAATCCGCCCTCCAGGGCGGGAGCCTCGCTCAAGCCGGTGAAGAGACGACGGTGGGCCGTTACACCCCGACTGTGGCCGTCATAAGGGCGCTGCAGATCGAGCGGTGGTCGGAAGAGATCGGTTCACGCCATAAGTTGCCGGTGTTGATGCGGAAGTTGGTTCACGCGGTGGGCGAGGGCCTGGAACGCGTGGATTTTCCGGGGTTGGACAACGCTGAGCGACACGGCTGGGACGGATTTGTTGAGGCTAGCATTGCCACTCCCTGGATACCTCAAGGAAAATCCGGGTGGGAATTGAGCACACGTCGGGACATCGGGCGGAAAGCGGAAGAAGATTATGCGGCTCGTATGGCGTCGGTGCCGGCCGAAGAAAGAGCAGGTTGCACGTTCATATTCGTCTCTGCCCGCAACTGGTCGGGCAAGGACAAGTGGGTGAAAGAAAAGGCGGCCCTGGGACACTGGCGCGAGGTGAGGGCGTATGACGCCAGCGACTTGGAACAGTGGGCGGAACGTTCGGCAACGGCGCAGATCTGGCTTGCCGAGGTCCTCGACATCCCGGTGGAAGGCTACCGGTCGCTCGAGAAGTGTTGGCAGGACTGGGCGGCGGTGGCTGTACCTGAGCTTTCGACGAAGCTGTTTGATCCTGCGGTTGAGGCTCATGCGGCGGAGATCGACCGTTGGTTGACTGGCGGTTCACCTGAAGCATTGACCATCGCGGCGGATTCAGTGGAGGAAGCCTTGGCCTTCCTTGCCTGCGTCGCTGGGTCTCCGTTATTGCAGCGTCATGACCTGGAAAGCTGTGCTGTGGTGTTTGACACTCCCGCCGGCCTGAGACGGTTCGGCAGCGCCAAGACAGCGCCAGTCGTGGCCGTTGCCACCAGTCGTGAAGTCGAGCGTGAGATGGGGTCTCTGGATGTGAGCATACCCTGTATCGCCGTTCGTTTCCGTAATCCGGTGGATGCCGTACCTGACATAACTCTGGACCGGCTCACTCGCGGGAGTTTCGAAGCGGCGCTTGACGATATGGCGGTTGACCGTGAGCGTGCGGATATGCTGTACCGCGAGTCAGGGCGCTCCCCCACCGTATTACGTCGACGTCTCGCCCGGTTGCCCGCGATCCGTGAACCTGCCTGGGCAAGAGGGGAGGCTGTTGCCGGCAATCTGATACCCATGGTGCTGGCCGGAGCGTGGAACCAGACCAATGCCGCCGACGTCGAGGTTATGGGCGTGCTGTCCAGCGGTGTAGACACTGGGAGGCTTGATTCTCGTTTCCACCAACTTTCCCGGCTCGAGGATGCGCCAGTATGGGAGGTTGGTCAACACCGCGGCGTGGTCTCCAAGTTGGATGCGCTGTTCGCCACCGGGGGGTTCATCACCGCCGATCATTTGGACGATTTCTTTTTCGTCGCAGAGTACGTGTTGTCGGAAGCCGATCCTGCGTTGGAACTGCCGGAAGACAGGCAGTGGATGGCGCCTGTCTTGGGCAAAATGCGAGTCCATTCGGCAGCGCTGCGATCCGGAATTTGTGAAACCCTGGTGATTCTGTCTGTGCATGGCGATGCGATACTGCGAAGCAGGAGCGTGAGGTTGCAGGAACGGATTGACCGTTTGGTACGAAGGTTGACGGAGAATCTCAGCGTTGAGGGGTTGCTATCGTTGCGCCATGATCTGCCTGATTTCGCTGAGGCTTCGCCTGAAGTATTGCTACACCTGCTAGAGCATGACCTTCGTCGGGAGAAACCCGTGGTTCTAGACTTGTTGGTTCCGGCAGAAGTCCGATGGCTGACCAGCCCCAAGCGCACGGAATTGCTGTGGGCTTTGGAAAGACTGGCCTGGAACCCTGGGTACTTTTCTCGAGTGGTGGGTATCCTCTCCAGGATGGCTACGGTGAAAATCGACGACAACTGGGCGAATAGCCCCAGATCCACATTGGGGTCAATTGTAAGGGACTTTCGTCCCCAGACCGGGGCAACTGGCTGCGCCCGGGTTCGTGCCCTCGAGAATATTGCCGCCGATTTCCCTGAGGTGGGATGGGCAATAATAGTGGCCCAGTTGGGAGATGGACTGCGCATCGCGATGTCCAATGCCTTGCCCAGGTGGCGTCTTGATGCAGTCGACGCGGCCGCGGCCGTCGCCGACAGTAAGCCGGACGGCGCGATTTCCCGTCGGTCTCTTGAATTGGCCCTGGATTGGCCGCAACATAACCCGGCGACTTTGGGGGACCTGGTGGAGCGGATGCGTTGGCTGCCTGAACCTGACCGGGCGAAGGTTCGAGACGTGGTCAGGAAATGGGCAGCTTCGGCGTCCGATGATGACAAGGCGGCGCTGCTGCGCCGTCTCGAGTTGAGTATGCGCTACGGACCCTCTGGCAACGCGCTCTTTGGCGACCTGGCTGAATGCCTCGTGCCATCTGATCTGGTCGCGAGGCATGAGGGACTGCTGTCCTCGCATTGGTTTGGGCCTGGCTCTGACGATGAGGGGGATGATTTCGATCCCAAAACCCGTATTGAGAGACTGCGCCAGCGGCAATTGGCTGCGCTTCGGGAAATCTGGGCTGAATGGGGAGAAGCGGGATTAGTCACGCTTGTTGGCAAAAACGCGCAAGCGGCACCCGTTGTCGGTGAACTGGCTCCAGCTTTGTTGCCCGGTCTTGGCGAGTTCACATCCTTCGTGCGACATTGTGTAGTCGTCGCTTCCGGCGATGGCGGCGGGAATTTCCTGGCATGTCTTCGCATGATGCTGGCTGTGCGGGACGGAGCTGAGGTTGTCGCGTTGGTGGAAAAGGCACCGGCGGAACTGCCAGAGGATCAGTTGGTCACCTTGCTCAAAGGGTTGCCGCTGCGTTCCTCGACTTGGTTGGTGCTGGAAAATATGCCTACCCATATACGGAAGGCCTATTGGGACAGTGTGCACCTGTCGGGGCTTGTTTTTCCTGAGGTGATGAATGAAGTCGCGGACAGGCTGTTGCAATCGGGGCGGGCGGTGAGTGCCTTCGAGGTGGCGCAATTCCAGTGGGACCGTCTGGACACCAGGCTGTTGATCCGATTGTTGCATGAGGTCGCCTGCTCAGATTGGGACGCTTTCGAGGATAAAACCCTGATGCACGAAGCCGTTTCCAGTGTGTTCAGTGCGCTGGACAAACGGACCGACATCACGACAGATGAAAAGATCCAGCTCGAGATTATGTACTTCAGGTTGCTGGAATGGAGTCGGCATGGGATTCCAAATATAGAGCTGGCGGCGGTCACTTCCCCCGAGTTTTTCTCGGATCTCGTTACGCTGGCCCACGGGGAACCGGCGGTTCCCGGAGCAAAAGATGCTGGCGAGCGGTCGGCTCGGCGTGGCCTCGCATGGGGCGTGCTTCGTAGGCTCCATCGCCTACCCGGCCTCGATGAATGGGGATCTATTAAGTTGGAACAGTTTGATGCTTGGGTAGAGGATGTACGATCCCGCTGCTCTGCCAACGGACTCCTGGACGAATGCGACCTGGAGATTGGGCAATTGCTATCGAAGGCTCCTGCTGATGACGATGGCGCTTGGCCACCGATCGCCGTGTGCCGAGTGCTGGAGAAGATCGGTTCCGACGCCATCGCAGATGGGCTCATAACTGGACTGTTCAATCAGCAAGGTGCGTACTCTTTGGAAGGTGGGAGCGCTGAACAGATGGGAATCGCCCAACGGTACCGGGTCAACGCCGACCGGATAGTCTACGATTTCCCGTATGTGGCAGGAGTGCTAAGGGCCTACGCCGCGCGTTGTGAAGAGAGATCGGAAGAAATCAGGGCTGAATTAGAGCTGTTGCGATGGTTGGGCGATTAGCGGTTACGACGGTTTATGGGTTGAGCCACAACTATATGAAACGCCGCAGCGATCAGCTGTCCAGGCCCCGCTACAGGGCACGTGGTCCGAGTGTAGTTGGCAACGTATACCCGAGTCGCTGCAATAGGTTGCACGACAATAGAATCCAACCCCTGTGAGGAAGTGAAAATATGTCTGTTAACGGTTTCGTGTTCAATCTCATCAACGACTTGAAAGTGACGATCAATGTCGGCGGCGGCCGGAAGGGACGGCGACCGTCCTTCGAGCAGTCAATACGTGGTTTCGTAGCCTTGGGGCTGGCAGCGTGCATAGTTCTGATAGTGGCGGGATTGGCGATAGCGGGCGGCACCGCGGGAGTTGAAAATCCGCATCCGATGATCAACAAAGTGTACGTCGGGCTCGTCGGTGCTGGGCTCATACCAGGCATGTTCCTGTTGTTCGTGTACGCTTTGATGGGCGGCGGGAAACGCTAAGCGTGATCGTTCCATTCGTTCAATTTCGAACACGCGGGCAACAATCCGGTTGCGTTCCCGTTTAAGGTTCACCAAATGAAAAAGAACCAGTGGCTGACAAACATCACGGGCATCCAAGAGAGGACCCCGTACCATGGCCAACTCATCTCGGGAGAGGAGCTGCCTGGCGATGCATCACCGGAGGACATGTCGATCCACTCCATGAACGGCATCGCCATATTCAAGATGAAGGATGGGTGGCTGCACTTCGACTTCACCGGCGACGAAGATACCCACCCTCTGGCCCAACCCATGATTACAAAGTCGCCAGCCCGAGTGATCTCGGTGCCCGCCATAGGGTTCACCAGCAACTTTGATTGGAGGTCCCTGCCGGGCGACGGCAGGGGTATGGGAGGAATTGTTTCAGGCAGAGACTTCGGGGACGAAAGCGTTCAACTCGATGGAGTGTACATCGAGCTGAATGACCTCCCAAAGGAATGGCGTGGAACGAACGAGTACTGCTTCTACGAAGGGTCTGCCGAATTCGGAGACGTCCACATAGAATCCGACCACACCACCATACGGAATAACCAGTTTGGTTTTACGCGGATGAAAGCCGTCAAAATGGAAGCGGATGGATGGCAGGTTGATCTATGGGAAGTGCCACCCAGCATCCGCAACCAGGGGATGACACCGTACCAATGCAACTTGAAGAAGACAACCGGTGCAATGACCGGAGCCGACGCTCGGCGGTTCATCCAGGATAGCCTATTCCCGTTTCTGATGTTCGTGTTCGGGCAACGGATACGATTCCGCGCGGTCGTGGGACACAAAGCCGGCGCAGAGCAGTGGGCGGTACCGGGAGGTGGCGCGCACCCGCCGGCCAAAACGCATCAGCGCAACTGGTTCACGATATCGAAGGCGAACCCAATCGATCTGCAGCCGCTTTTCCAGACCTTCTGCGGAGCAGACCCGGACATCAAAAACCACTGGCGCAAGGTCATCGCCCAGTATGCGGACAGCGAGGAGATCATAGGGACCCTGGGACGCCCTACAATATCGGCATCACTCAGTTTCGCAGGGTTGGAGGGGCTGACCCGGTCGATCATCAGTATGCTCCCATCCAAGGACGAATGGCTGGACGAAAACCTTAGCCTGAAAAGAGGAAAGGGCATCATCGCTGCCATCGAAGCCGCCGCACAGGAATACTTCGGGAAGAACAGCGGGACGTTCAAGCAGGCAAGCCTCAAGATCAACGCAATCCGGAACGCCGCGTTCCATACCGACCTGACGATAACGGAAAGCGAAAAGGATGCCTACTACCGGTGGCAAGCCTCGCAGTTCCTTATTGAAGTTTTGCTGCTGGTTCAACTCGGGTTGAATGCAATCCCGAACCGTACGGTACACCACACGTTCAATGTATTGGGACAGGACATGTTCGCAGACGTGCGATCCGAAGAACTTCGCTTTCCCGACGAGCAATGACCTCAAGATCAGAGCAGAATAGGGGCCTGGGCCGTGAGCGGAACCCGGACCCGGTGGCGGCCGGCGACCAACGAGAGGACTTGAACATGACAACCCCTGGAACTGTCCCCAGTCCCCAAGCCACCGGTGGTGCTGGCACTACATTCGAACAACACGTAGGCGCCTGGTTTCTTGCGTTGTTGCTGCTTCGAGGTGTTCCGGTCATTTTCCGAAGGGGCCAAGTTACGGAAGTTAGCTTCCAGACCAGACATCTGGGCTGGCAGACCGACGATATCCTAGTGACCTGCGACGTAGGAGAACAGAGGCAGTGTCAACTCCCGGTGCAGGTCAAGCTGAAAATGACCGTTAGCGCCAACAACGATGAATGCGTGCAGACGTTCAGCGGTTTCTGGAGAGACTTCAAGGCGCAGGAGAGATTCAATCCCTCCCTCGACGCATTGGTATTAGTAGTTCAACGCGGTACTGACGCGATTATGGACGGACTGGGGGGTCTTCTGGACTGCGCTCGTAATTCTCGCGACGGCGCGGATTTCGTCCATCGGTTGGACACCGCTGGATTCGTCTCCAAGAAAGTGCAGGCCAACGCGCGCGCGATCAAGGCGATTCTTGTCGGATTGGGAGAGTCGTCGCCAACCGATGACGAATTCTGGCGGTTCCTCAAAGTCATCTATCTGCTGCCTCTCGACCTGTGTACTGCGACCGCGCGGGATGAGGCATTGGCCAAAGGAGCACTGGCTTGGTTTGCCGATGGGACAGATGTTGTCGAGATCGCTGGGTCCACGTGGCGCGAGTTGGTCGTTATCGCGGGAGCTGCTGATCCCGGAGCAGGAACATTCCGGTACGAGAATCTGCCAGACGGCCTTCGCACGAAGCACCAGCCTGTGGAACTGCCGCGCACAAACCTCAGGCGACTGCAGGAACACTCCAGTACTACCTTGGCGGGTATCAAGTCGACCGTTGGCGAGGACGTGGAGGTTCCCAGGCTCCGACTCCAGACCCACGCAATCGAGGCTTTCTCCCAGTCGCAAATGCTCGTGCTGCGGGGCTTGCCGGGTGCCGGCAAATCTGCCCTGGCGAAGGCGTTGGTTGAATCGCTAGCTCGCGACTACGTTTGCATATCGTTCAGAGCAGAGGAATTCGCCACGAGCCACATAGACCATGTGCTGAATCCTATGACGGGAGGAGAATTTCAGGCCCTGCTGGGTGCCCAGGAACGTGTCGTGATCCACGTAGAAAGCGCGGAGAGATTGATTGAGGATCAGGTGAGTGAAGCATTCTCCGACTTGGTCGGGATAGCGCAACGGTGCCCGAATGTCAAAGTGTTGCTGACCTGCAGATATCATGCGGTTGGCCCGGTATTGGAATCCTTCGTGGTTCCGTCCGGGTTGCAATGCGAGATATTGGACGTGACTCCGTTCGACCCGGAAGAGGTTGATTGGGTCGCGTTACAGGTACCGGCGTTGGCGCCACTCGTCGGACACCAGGGTCTCAAGCGACTGTTGCGATTGCCTTACTATCTTGATTTAGCGGCAAAGATAGATTGGGACGAGGAGCAGCAAGATCTGCCTACCAACGAATCTCAATTTCGTGACCGATGCTGGAGGGAAATAATCCGGCGAGAAAGAGTCGCGTCGATGAACCTGCCCAATCGGAGGCAGCAGGCTCTGGTCGACCTGGCGCTGGAGAGAGCTCGAACGCTGCGGCCCCGAGTGCCCATGAACGACGGCGATGGTGAGGCGCTTGACGAGTTGCGAAAGGACGGAATAGTAGTGACGCATGAGGATGGGCTATTTGCTCCCGCCCATGACGTGATGGAGGATTGGGCCATCTCACGCTGGCTAGATTTGTCGTGCGCAGCTCACGAATGGAAGTCATCGACGATTGCGGAAGCGGTTGGGGAATACCCCGGTCTCCGCCGGGCATTTCGCATTTGGCTGACCGACGCGCTGGAGGGAGGGTCAAGTCAGGCGAAACAATTCGCCGACACCTACCATTATCCTGGACTCCCGCCGACCTTTCGAGACGACATGCTTGTCTCCGTGTTGCTTTCTCCTTCGATAAGCGATTTCGTTCGTAGCAATCGGAGTATCCTGCTTGCCAATGATGGGCGGCTGCTGCTTAGGTTAATCCACCTGGTCCGCATCGCTTGTACCAGAACCCCTGGTTGGCTCGAAAGCGTGCCTGGATTGCCCTCGGCGTTATTGGAACCTGCTGGGGAAGCTTGGCCAGCGGTGCTGGAAGCAGTCGCCGATGACCTTGACGCGCTTTTGCCTGACCATATCGAGCCGATCATAGACCTGCTCGACCAGTGGTCTCGGGGCGTGGGAATAGCCTCACCACTCCCAGACGGAGGTGCTTCGGCGGCAAAGATTGCCTACCGGTTGCTCGAGCACCTGGGAGATTACCGGACAAAAGATTCGCGGCAGCGAGTGCTGAAGGTGATTGCGCGGATGCCGCAAGCCGATGAAGAACGTTTCATTGAATTGGTTGAGCGTGCGTCGGCCAATGTGGATAAGAAGGACCTGGTGTCAAGCGACGTCGTGGCAGTCCTTGTTGACGAAATCTACGGAGGTCCCGCGTGTAGAGATTTTCCCCAGCATATGGCCGGTCTCATATTATCAACGTATTGCCTGCCGGACGCCGATGCCGGGCGTGAGTTGGACCGTTATTGGGGCCAGTCTGAAGTGGATCCCGCTTTCGGCTTACGCCGGAGGTTCCACGCCTCCTCTCTGGCTAGCGCCCACCGAGGTCCGGTGTTGCAATTATTAAGATCTGATCCCGACGTTGGCGTTCGTCTGGTGCTGGACTTGGTTAATCACGCGGGGCGTTGGTATGGAGAACGTCAATTGGTCGGAACCCACCTGGAGCCTGCTCATCAGGTCACAATCTCGGTGCCTGAGCACGGTGACGTTCAGCAGTGGGCAACCGAACGTCTCTGGCTCGCCTACCGTGGAACCTCCGTTGCCCCGGACATCATCCAACGCGCGCTGATGGCCTTGGAATACTGGCTGCTGGAGAGGTGCGAAGGAGTAGCAGAGATTGAACCCTGGCTGCTGAGGTTACTGCTCGATAGCAACAATGTGATGACTACGTCAGTTGTGGCGAGTGTATGCAATGCATATCCTGAATGCGGCGGCATCGCTGCATTATCGCTTTTGACGTCTCGAGCGGCTGTTGATATGGACCGTCGGAGAAGGTTGAGAGAATCGACGGCCGAAGCCCTGCTTCTTATGCCCAGAATTGAACCGATGGCGAAATTCTATGTCGAGGAGCGCGAGCGCTCGAATGCGCTGGAGCACCGTGCAGACGATATCGAGACTTTGGCTTTGAAGCTGCAATCCGTGGGGCGGGAGGAAGCAGTGTGGGCAATTATCGATGCTCACCGTGCGGGGATACCGGCCTCTGCTGAACGTACGGATGACGATAGGGTCTGGCTTCTGGCGTTACACAGGATGGATGCAAGAAGTCAGGGGACGCACATGGCGACGTCCACGCCTCAAGAGGACACGCCAGGTGAACAAACGGATCGCCAAGCGGCGGGCAGTGAATCGACAGCACGTGGGATGGATCCTGACCTGCAGGCGTTTGTGGATGCCCGGGCGGCATTGAATCAAAAAGCCAGCGACGCCATAGCGTTGCTAAACTGGGGCAAGAATCAATGGGAATCATCTTCCGTTGGACATGCGAACGATTCCTGGAAAGCCGCGCTCGCTTACGCAAGACAAGCGAATGAGGTTCCACCCGAGGCTCCAGAATTCATCAGCGGAGGCCCCGGGTTTGTCGCCGCCGTATGCGTCAGAGACCATTGGGATGACATGGAGGTCGATGGCCGGCGATGGTGCATCGACAGGCTCGTCACTGAGGTTGAACGAGGTAGTGATAGCCTCATGGACTCCGACGTACCGGCGGCCCGCGTACTGCCGAAGATTTTGGCCCATGATCCCGAGAACCTGGACATCCTGGCGGCGGTGGCCAGGGCCATCACCCATGATATGTCCGAAGTTAGACTGTCGGCAGCTGTCGGTGTCGGCGAGTACTTAGGAACCCAGAACCAGGAGATGACACTCCGTTGCGTGGGCGCGTTTGCGATGCTGGCGAATCTTTTGGATGAATACGAGCAACGGAACCGAATTGGCGAACGTCAGATGCTATTCGGACCCCCTGATTATGAAATTGAGGTGGCAGGCCAAGTCAGACAGGCATTCCTCGAAGGAACCATCGACGGCGAATCACAATTGACGTTCCTTGATTTTAGATCATGGCACGGCAGGGATTCCGCCCGACCAATTCTTTCCGTCCTGGAACCATTACCGGACTTGGCTCTGTCTCAAAGATTTTTGCAGCGGGTTGCTCAGGGAGTGGTGGATTCATGGGGTAACGAGGAAGAGGACTGGCCTCACCAGCGGGATCACGAGTTTGAGTACGCTATGCTGGCCAGGTTGGCGAAATGGGTACTTGGTCTTTCATCTGCCAATGCTTTGGATTGCTGCCAACCAATTCTGAGCGCCGTGGATCACCATCCAGAGGAGGTAGGAACCTTCATTGCGTACCTGGTTCTATGGGAACAGGATGAACCGCATGAGCACGACACCTGCTTCTGGGATATTTGGCGAGCGTTTGCCGAAAGTATATTGGCGGCTCAGTGGTCACCTGGTCTTGAATCTGATTACTCAACCGGAGCAGATTTGGTACGCAGGATGTTATTGGGAAGAAGTGGGGCGGGAAGCGTACTGACATGGACTCATCTGGATGGCCACGAAGGTGAGGTCGATGCGTTCGTCACGGGACTGCCGGCAACTGGACCCGTTCTGTCAGCCTATATTGAGTACCTTTACGGAGTTGGCACTGGAGCGTTGCCAAACGCCTTTGCGGTGGTAGCAGAACGCTTGGAGGAAGGAGACGCAACCGAGATCCTCAAGCACGGGAATACCGTATTTCAACTGGAGGCATTGCTTCAGCGATACATTAGTGGAGCGCCGAGGATATTGAGGGAAACCCCAAATCTGCGGTCGGCGACGGTTGTAATCTTGGAAAAAATGGTGGGATCAGGGTCTTCTGCGGCGCACTCAATGCTCGATCATTTTGCCGCACCCGGCAGCATAGTGAATTAGGCATCTGACCGCCCGCGTGGCGAAGAGACCCGTACCATCGGAATGGTGATTGACGACTACGACTGCAATCTGCGGTCGGGCTGAGCGAAGCCAACGTTGGCATGGAGTACAACGGACCTGACACGCTCAAGCACTGGGCGCCACTCTGGTTTGTATCGTCAGGTAGCACGCCTCGGAGTGGCATCTGTCAGTGGATGCATGGGCGGTCAAGAAAACCCGTGCGGCGGCGGCAGGATATGGGCTAATGTTAATATACTGGCTCTTTTGATAATATCCAATCAATAGCGTATTATATATAGTACGCTTGCTTGGAATTGAAGGAAATGGCCCCCACCACGAAAATCAAGCGCTCCTCGGTGGGGATCGATCTGGTTCGACAGCTCGCCCAAGAAGGCGACCGCATCTTCACCACGGCCCGGGCCAGGGAGTTGGCCCCCCAGGTTGGGCTCAGCGATGCCTACGTGGGAGAAGCTCTCTATCACCTGCGCCGCAACGGCTGGATTACATCCCTCCGTCGCGGCCTCTACGCCCTGTCCTATGCGGTTCCGGGCGTGGCGCCGGTCCACGAGTACGAGGTGGCCATGGCGCTGATCCAGCCGGCCGCCGTCTCCCACTGGTCGGCGTTTAACCACCACGAGCTGACCGAGCAGATCCCTTGGAAGACATTCGTACTCACCACCACGGAGGCCTCGGTTCCCGCCAGAAGTACATCCGACGGCGGCATGTGGTACCAGTTCGTCCAGACCCGGCCGGAACGCTTCTTTGGCGTGGAGAGGATCTGGGTTGGAGAAGCCAGAGTGTCCATCACCGGCCTGGAGCGCACGTTGCTGGACGGCCTGGCCATGCCGCGCTACTGCGGGGGATTCGGCGACGTAGTCTACGGCTTCGGTGAGGCGTCGTCGCGGATCGACGTCGACAGGATGGTCGTTGACGCTCCGCGGCTGGGTGTGGTCGTGGCCAAACGGTTGGGCTGGGTGTTGGAAACCCAGGGGATTGATGGGCCGCACCTGGAGCAGTTGGCTGCGCTGCCGGTGAAGGGTTATCGCAAGCTCGACGCCAACGGGCCGGCGAGGGGTACGTACAACGGCCGTTGGATGCTCCAGGAAAACCTGCCTGGGTACTGAGCGAATGGAACCGCTACGTCCTCGTCTCGAGGAAGTCCGCCAGCGCCTGGGCATCCGGTGGGAAGTGTTAGAGCGCGACTACCTGCTCGCGTGAGTGTTGGCCGACACTCTCCGCGAAATTGGACGGGTCGAACGAACTCTCTTCGTCGTCAGCGGCGTTAGCGTACAATTCTGCCCACTACCGGAATCGACCCGTACTTGACGACTGCGTTAGGCCTTTCGAAAAGTCGATGACAGAGCAGGCGTTCAGCAGATGGTAATACGGTTGTCTCAGGATCAAGGCACGAATTACAACAACGCCTTCCGACCGGTTTAGCCGGTGAAACGTCTAATGCCTTTGGCTGCCAAATCCATGCAAGCAGCGGTCCCTTTCGTGACCCCGACGCCGATAAGAACTGCTCCTCCGCAGAACATCAAAGACATGATAATTATGCCGCCCAGCCCTATGAATACGGACGACCAAGCTATGAGCAAAATGTAGGACTTCAATATCGCTGCCGTAGCGATTGAGATGACCGCTATGAGAAGCCAAGAGACGTAAATGGGCCACCAGCGACCTCCGAATATACGAACCCGGAAGGGCGTGGTTCCTACGGCTGAAGCGGCTATTACGGGCAACATCGCGCTCCCTAGCATAAGCATGAATCGCGGGAACATTGGCTCTTCGTACCATCGATATTCGATCATCATCCAGATCAAAAGGCCGATTGCCATCGCGATCACAACCCCAGGCAGACAGGTCATAACCCGTCGAGCCCAAGTTTGTTTTTGGCAGGCGATCAACACTATGCCACTCACGGTGCTTATGTTCACCACTAGGAATTCTTTCCACAAAACATCCGGTTCAGATGCCAATACGCCCAAATTCATCATGAACAGTAGCCCTGTCGATATCAGTGCCAGAGCCGGCGTTTTCGACCGCCGCAAGGCTCTGCTTCTTTGCTCCAATTGCCATGCGACGCTCTGGGGCAGATAGGAAGCCGTCCAGACCATATCTGACGGCATCCCAATTACCATTCGAACAAAGACACGTAGCGCGATTTCTTCCGGACGATATCTTTCGGCTTGCAAATCTTCGATCTCGTCGTGAAGGTCTGCCTCGATGTCGGCGCGACGTTGGTCCCGGACCGGAACTGGAGCGGCCGCCGAATAGAGCAAAACCCATCCCTTCACTATGCGTGTGACGGCAGGCAAAGCGTACGCCCCGGCTATGGCTCTCGCTAAGAGGGTGTGTGACAATGGGCCAAACTGGCGCGGGTTGTTCTTGGGATGGGGGTAGGATGCTGGTTACGCTGGCGGCATGAGCAGAAAACCTTATCCCAGCGATTTGACCGATGCCCAGTGGGAGGAACTGTCTTCCCTGTTGCCGCCGGACACCGTGCGAGGCCATCCCCGGACCACGGACTTGCGTGAGGTGGTCAACGGGATACTGTACGTGCTGCGTGGCGGGATCCCCTGGCGGATGATGCCCCATGACCTGCCGCCCTGGGGGACGGTCTGGTGGTACTTTCGAAAGTGGCGGGACGACGGGACGTGGGAACGGGTAGAGGAAGCCCTGCGGACCCGGGTTCGGGAAGCGGTGGGGCGGGAGGCCACTCCCAGCGCGGCCATCATTGACAGTCAGTCGGTGAAGACCACGGAAAAAGGGGGCCCAGGGGTTACGACGCGGGCAAGAAGGTAGCGGGCCGCAAAAGGCACATCGTGGTGGACACCATGGGCTTGCTGCTGGCAGTGGTGGTTCATGCCGCCAACATCCAGGACCGGGACGGCGCCAAGTTGGTGTTGGCCAAGATGCTGGGCCGGTTCCCCCGATTGCGGTTGATCTGGGCCGACGCTGCTTACGCTGGCCGGCTGGTGTCGTGGGCCTGGGCCACCGGTGGCTGGCTGCTGACCGTGGTCAAGCGCAAACCGGATAGCCACCAATTCGAAGTCCTGCCCCGGCGTTGGGTAGTAGAACGTACTCTGGCGTGGCTGAGCCGTTGCCGACGCTTGAGCAAAGACTACGAGGAGCGCACGGAGAGCAGCGAAGCGTGGGTACACATCGCCATGGTCAACCTGATGCTCAAACGGCTCCAACCCTCCTGAACCCTTTTGTCACACACCCTCTAAGAACGAGCCTAATGCGAAAATCAAACCCTGTTCGCCCATGCTGGCCTCAATGGAACATTTGAGCCGGATATTTCGGAGAGCAATTTTTGCCCCGTATTTGCGCCCAGTGCGGTAAGTCTGCACAACCTGCGCCGCGGCCGATTTTCGTTGGCGGCGATCTCGGGGTCCTCCCATCTCGATTCTAGGTAGCCTTGTTTTTCAAGTCGCTCCAATGCCCGGTACAGAGTGCCGTGACCAGTCAGGAGCCTAGCTCCCCTAAGGTCCCGGATCTGCTTGGCGATCCGGAACCCGTAAAAGTCATCGACCCCCGTAGCGAGAAGGTCGCTCGCGGCGACGATGATATCCCGTTCGACAGGCACTAACTGGCCTGGTTTCCTTCTCATGCCGAAAATATACGCAGATATATGCTCATAAGTCAAACGACGGGCAATTGCGTCTTGTTCCGGCAAAGGAAAGGCACCGCAATCGTCACAAAATCGACGCTGTTGGTCGCCGTAATTCCAAATCCACCGAAAGGATGCGGCCATTTTGGGAAGGAAAGGTTGAGGCGAGCCGGATCGAGGCGGCGTGGCCTTAATCCGCTCCAGTCTAGCTGGGCACAGGATGTGGTAGCCACGCTAAGGAGATGTCGCTGGCCCTCAGCGGGGGCAGCGGGGGAGATTATCAGGGCGAATTGTAGCAAGGGACACTCGGGGACCGGCCTGGCGAAGATCTGGGAGGCAGCGCGGAGTACCGTCAGACGCCGAGGGCGGCGATCAGGAAGGGAGCGGCGGGGCGCTCAGTCGCGCCAGGGTGCCATTGAACTGATTTTGCCAGGGCCAGCCCTGGAGGAGATGCAGGGTGAGACGGCGCCCTTTGCGGGTGAGGCGCCCGGCCAGAGAGAAGCAGCGTCGTCGGAGGGTCTTGGTGGGCGCCACCGATTCGGCAAGATCGCTAATGAAATACTCGCCGGCGGCATGGATGCATGCGGTAGAGTTCCCGCTGCTGTCGGTCGGCCAGTTCGGGCTGCCCGATGCCGATATGCAGCGCCGAGCCAACACCGGCTTGAACAAGGGTGAGGATATCACGCGCTCAAGAACGCGCTGCGGATCGGACGCCAGGGCGAAATCCGCGACCGCTCCAGCTATGGCAGCACTGCGGCACGGCCGGGCTCAACCTGATCACCGCAATCGTTATTTGCTGGAGTACCGCCCATCTCGGTGAAGCAGTAAGACAGCACCGCCGACGGGGATTCGGGTTTCCGTAAATGGCAACACGCCGGCCTGACGGTCGGGCCCGACTCCTGGTGGAAATCTCAGCCTTTGGGCGAGCCCACATCTCCCTCACCGGCGCATACCGGTGGGTAAAGCAGCGTTAGCGTACGATTCTGCCCTCTACCGGAGTTGACCTATTTGATGTATTCACGTACCACTTATCATGCCAACAGATATGTTGCCAACGAATATGCTGGCTGATATGATTTATCCATGGCAAGCAATTTCACCCAATCGAATGGCGGACTGGAACTCGTTCCAGGTGGCAGTAACTGGGTCTACGGCGATCGTTTCTTCGATCGGGAGCCCGAGATCGAAGCGCTGCGTGAGCGTGTGGCAAATGGCACGCACACGCTGCTGACCGCGCAGCGCCGCATGGGCAAGACGAGCCTGGTGCGAGAACTGCTGCGTCGATTGGATGACGAAGGGCAGTTTGCCACCGTGTTTGTCGATCTGGAAGCCGCCATGGACGGGGCTGACGCGGTTGCCGAGATGGCAATTCAGGCTCAATCTGTTCGGAGCATCTGGAGGCGGATACAGACGTGGTCGGCCAACCGTCTGGGGGACATCCGCGACAACGTGGAGGAGGTGGGAGTATCCGAGCTGAAGGTACGATTACGCGCCGGCATGGATGCTGGAAACTGGCAGCGGGATGGCGACCGATTCTTTGAAGCTCTGGCAGCCAACGAACGGCCGGTGGTGCTGGCCATCGACGAGCTTTCCATCCTCGTAAACCGTCTGCTGAAGGGGCATGATTACCGGATCACTCCGGAGCGTCGCGCAGCCACGGACCGGTTCATGAGTTGGCTGAGGCGGAATTGCCAGGCATATCCCGACAAGGTCTGCTTGATCGTTTCGGGCAGCGTCGGGCTGGGACCCATTCTCAGGCAGGCAGGTCTCAGCGCGCAGGCCAACGTTTTTACGCCCTTTGACTTGCAGCCGTGGACTCGTGAAACCTCCGCAGACTGTCTGGCTGCACTGGCCCGCGGTCAGGGGATAAGCCTTTCCGAAGAAGTGCGCGGCGAGATGTGCCGCCGCCTGCGCTGCTGTGTCCCCCATCACGTCCAGCAGTTTTTCCACCACCTTCGTGAACACCTGATCAGGAACCAGCGGAACGAGGCCACCATGGCCGATGTGGCGCAGGTGTATGAACACGAACTGCTCAGTGTGCAGGGACAGATCGACCTAGTGCATTATGAAGACCGCCTGCGAACGGTGCTGGGGAACCCGAGCTATACGGTGGCTCTCGGGTTGTTGACCGAAGCCGCGGTCAACGGCGGCCTGCTGACCCACGAGACCGTTCGGCGCTACCGGGAGACGTCACCACCTTCTGCGGACAACGAAGGGATGTCCGTCGACCATGTGCTTTATTCGTTGGAGCATGATGGGTATTTGGAGGGTATGGACGGAGGTTACGGTTTCGTGTCCGGCTTGCTGGAGGATTGGTGGCGGGCACGGCACGGTCAATACTTCACTCCAATTGACCAGCGATAGATTCAGCAAGGGGGACCGCGATGGCCGTTGGCGTCAAGAAATACAATCCTGGTTTCCTGACCGACGATGAGATAGTGGCATCGTTCTGCGTGCGCACCCGCGAGTTCGAGGTGCTCCTGGAATGCCTGCGCGCGAGTACCGGCCAATCCAACGCCCATGCATTGGTGATCGGACCGCGTGGCAGTGGGAAAACGCACCTGTTGTTGCGCGTGGCAGCCGAGGCGCGCCGGGATGCGTCCCCAGCGGGGTTCTACCCCATCGTGTTCGCAGAGGAAAGTTACGAAGTCTCCACCATTGGGGAATTCTGGTTGGAGTGCCTGGGTCGTTTGGTGGAGCAGGCTCCGGGCGATGAACGCGCCGATTTGCGTCTGTCCCACGATGACCTCAGGACCACCGTGAATGACCGGGACTTGGCTGATCGCTGCCTGGGGTCTATTCTGGATTTTGCGGATCGCCATGAAAAGCGGGTTGTGTTGCTGGTGGAGAACCTGAACATGCTTTTCTCCGATATGGTCGACGCCGACGCGGGATGGAGGCTGCGCCACACACTGCAGACCGAGCCTCGCATTGTCCTGCTGGGCAGCGCCACCAGCCGGTTCGACGAAATCGACCATCCTGACCATGCGCTGTATGACCTATTTCGCGTGGTGACCCTGCATCCTCTGGATATCGGGGAATGCGTATCGTTATGGCGAACTGTATCAGGGCAGGAAGCTGAGGAACGTGTGGTCAGGCCGCTGCAGATTCTCACCGGTGGCAATCCACGCCTGCTTGCCATCATCGCCCGATTTGGCGCCGGGAGTTCGTTCGATGATTTGATGGACAGCCTGCTGGACCTGGTTGATGATCACACGGAGTACTTCAAGAGCCATCTGGAATCGTTGCCTCCCCAAGAAAGGCGAATTTACCTGGCGTTGGCCACGCTGTGGAGGCCGGCCACTGCCAGGGAGGTCGCCGAACAGGCGCGGATGGATGTCAATATCACGAGTGCGTTGCTCAAGCGCTTGGTGGAACGCGGCGCGGTTACCATCGATGGAGGGACGCCGCGCCGAAGGCAGTACTATCTGACCGAGCGTCTCTACAACATCTACTACCTCCTGCGCCGGGGTAGTGGCGAGAGCCAGGTGGTGAAGGCGCTGATAGATTTCATGGCCTGTCTGTACTCGCCCGCGGCGGTTTGGGACGCATTCAGCGGTGCCATCCGACACGTTCCTGATGTCCGTACTTTGCGTCCGCGTTTGGCAGATTTATTTGCGGAGGGGATGCTGGACGAGGCAGACCACCTGGCGGAACTGGGGCAAACGGAAGACGCCCTGGCAGTTTATGACGATATCATCCGCCGACTGACCGCGGACGACGAATGCGTAACCAGCAGCTGGGTCGCTATGGTGCTGATGCAGAAGATGCAACTATTGCGCGAGTCCGGCCGAGATCCCGAGGCGATGGCCATCTGCGATGATCTGATCACCCGCTTTGGTGGCCGTGAGGAGGTCCGGTGTGTTTTCGCCGTCGCGGTTGCTCGAAACTTCAGGGCCTTGGCGTTGCTCGATACAGGCCAGACCTCTGCGGTCGTGTCACAGTTGGACCAGTCTCTGGCTCAACTCGGCGGCATGACAACTCCCTTGGATGGGCTGGATAGTGTGGCAGAAGGCGTCTCGTTCCTTACCAAAGGGATTGCCCTTATGCGTGCGGGGCAGTTACCGGCGGCCGCGGCCGCGTTCGACGAGGTAGTGGCCAGGGAGGAGGCGCTGGAGGAATGGGACTCGATTAGTTTGGTGGCGACAGCGCTGGAGTTCAAGGAGACCGCCTTGGATACACCCATCAGCGAGGAAGAAGCATCGACGCTGCTGAGATGCTTGGCGCAAACAGGCGAGCTCGATGTGGTTGCGATGAGAGCCTTATTGCAATTCACGGTCCGGGCGGGGGCCCACAGGGCACTTGAAATATTTGAAGCATCACAGGCCTGTGCGTTATTGCTGCCTTTGGTTACGGCATTGCGACAAGGCATCGGTCAGGCTACGCATGTGGCGAAAGAAGTCGATGAGGTCGCGGAGGATGTGCGGCAGGAGTTACTCACCATTGAACTTACCGTCCCGGAGGGGATCTTTATCGCTGACGTCCCGCTCCAAACAGCGGATGACGTAGATTACCCAACTCAGTGTTGAGGATCACGACCATCGATGATACCGACTATGACACCTCATGACTTCGTCGCGCGCTGGAGCAATGCAGGGTTCGGCGAACGGCAGGGTGCGCAGCCCTTTTTCATCGACCTCTGCGCCGTCGTGGGCCATCCGACGCCGGCCGCGTACGGGGACCCGGAGAGGTTCACGTTCGAGAAATGGGTTCCGGGCGGCTTCGCCGACGCGTACTTTGAGGAGCACTTCGGCTGGGAATTCAAGGGTCGGGACGCTCAGCTTGACGGAGCGTTTGACCAGCTGTTGCGTTATCAGGTACACCTGAAGACCCCGCCGTTGTTGATCGTGTCGTCGTTCCAGACAATACGGATCCAGACCAACTTCCCGGGAATGGAGACCGGCCGCTACGACCTCGGCATTGAGGAACTGACGCGACCAGAGCGGCTGGATATCCTGCGGGACGTGTTCGTTGCGCCACACCGGTTCCGGGAACGGCTGCGGTCGGTGGACGCGGTGACACGGGAGACGGCGTCGCTGTTCCAGTCGATCGTGGTGGACATGGAGGAACGGAACGAGGATCCGGAGCGGTTGGCGCGCTACCTCAATCAGTTGGTCTTCTGTCTTTACTCCGAGGACGCGGGGCTTCTGCCGGACGGGCTGTTCAGTCGCATTGTGCGGCAACACCACAGGGACCCGGCGACCTTTGACCGGGCGATACGGAGCCTGTTCGCGCAAATGGCTTCGGGCGGGTTCTCCGGCGCGGACGAGATTGCGCACTTCAACGGCGATCTGTTCAACGTCGTAGACACCGTGGAGCTAAGCACGGTGGCGCTCCAGCGGCTGGGCGAGGCGTGTGCGCGGAACTGGCGGGACATCGAGCCGTCCATATTCGGCACCCTGTTCGAGCGGGCGCTGGACGTGTCGAAGAGAGCACAGACGGGTGCGCACTACACCGGAGCAGACGACATCGGGTTGGTGGTGGAGCCGGTGGTGATGGCGCCGCTGCGTCGGGAGTGGGAGGAAACGAAGGCCAGTGTCGACGAGTTGCTGGACGCGGAACGTGGCTCCAGCGTCGCGCTGGCGACGACGGAGGCGGAGGCGATCATTCGACGGGCCCAGCGTGGACAGATGGCGGGGCCGACGGGATCCGCCCCCCCGAACACGTTGGCCAAGGCGTCACGGATCAGGGCAAGGCAGCTGTTGGATGAGTTCCAAGATCGCCTGGCGTCGGTACAGGTTCTGGATCCCGCGTGCGGGAGCGGAAACTTCCTCTACATTGCGCTGCGGTCGCTGCTGGACCTTGAGCTGGAGGTGATCGACTTCGCGGCAGTGCGGGGATGGCACGGCTTGACTCCCAAGGTGCAGACCAACCAGATGTTAGGACTGGAGATCAACCACTACGCGGCGGAATTAGCCCGGACGGCGCTATGGATCGGCTACATCCAGTGGCACCAGTCCAACGGCTTCCCGTACACGCAGCGCCCGATCCTGACTCCGCTGGACACGATAAGGCAGACGGACGCGATACTGGACCTGAGTGACCCCGACAATCCAGCGGAACCGGCGTGGCCGGCGGCGGAGTTCATCGTGGGCAACCCGCCGTTTTTGGGACACGTGCCTTTTCGTGAGACGCTGGGCGACGACTACGTGGACGCGGTCTACGGCCTGTACGGGGACCGGATCCCCAACTTCAGCGACCTGTGCTGTTACTGGTTTGAGAAGGCGCGTGCCCAGATAGAGTCAAGAGCAACCAGGCGGGCGGGCCTCCTGGCGACACAGACGATACGTTCCCAGTCCAGTCGCCCTGTGCTCACGCGCATTAAACAAACCGGGGACATATTCGAAGCAATGTCCGATAGCGAATGGGTGCTTGAAGGAGCGGCGGTCCACATCTCCATCATATGTTTTGACGATGGCGCCGAGACGAACCGTTCGCTGGACGGCTCCGCAGTCGCCAGGATCAACGGTGATTTGACTGCCGGGACAGATTTGACCCGCGCTCGAAGATTGGCCGCAAACGCTGGGATGGCGTTCCAAGGTGTTAGCAAGGTTGGCGATTTCGACATCGCCGAACCCGTTGCCCTCGAGATGATGGCCGAACCCAACCCACACGGCCGTTCGAACGCAGATGTGATCAGGCCTTGGATAGCCGGGATCGACATCACCCAACGGCCACGCCATGTGTGGGTAATAGACTTCGGTACGGATATGCCAGAGTATGAAGCAGCCCTGTACGAAGCCCCATTCGAATATTTGGCGTCGAACGTAAAGCCCCAGAGAATGCGGAACAATAGACGACGCTACGCAGACCTGTGGTGGTTACACGCTGAGGCACGTCCCGGTATGCGGAAAGCGATAGCACCGTTATCGAGGTACATCGGTACGCCGAAGGTTGCAAAGCATCGGTTTTTCGTGTGGCTGGAAGCAGATATGCTGGCTTCCAACTTGGTCATTGCGATTGCCAGCGATGACGATTATGTCTTTGGGGTTTTGCAGAGCGCTATCCATACAACATGGGCGACGGCGATAGGTAGTCAATTGAGGGAAGCGGCAAGCGGTGGAACATACACGCCCACCACCTGTTTTGAGACCTTCCCGTTCCCGGTCCCCACCAACGAACAGCGTGCGGCCATCAGTGCGATTGCAACGGAATTAAACCGGCTGCGGGAGAGTTGGCTGAATCCAGAGGGGATCACCGCAGCGCAACTGCGAAGGCGCACGCTTACGAATTTGTACAATGGCCGACCGATTTGGCTGCAGAACATCCACGCCCGTCTCGACGCGGCTATGGCCGACGCCTATGGGTGGCCAGCGGATCTGTCCGATGCGGAGATCTTGGGGCGGCTGTTGGCGTTGAACCTGGAGCGAGCAGAGGCGGAAACCAATTCGGGGTGAGTGGAGCGGGATTAATTGCCCTCGGCAAACAAAACCACGTGGCCACTTGTAGATCAAATCAACGTGCTCTCACTTGTGACGATGATCAAAGGCAAATCCCGGACATTCAGTTCCGCGTTCTAGCAGACCGGGGAATGCTGGGGCATCAATGAAGCCAGCGTCTACTTTTGATCACTCGACAGCATACGCTGCTCTTGCTCAATGCGCTGACGGAGGCTGTCCTGGAACGCTGCATCGCGTTTCCGTTCCTCGATGTGTCCAGCAATCGCAGAACGTATCACTTCGGAAATCGGCTGGCCGTCTACAGCTGCTACCGTATCCAGTTCCCGTGCCTGGTCGGCAGAAAGGCGTATCGACATTGTCTTAATCGATTTCATGGTGCGAATTGTGCTTTCTAGGAAAGTGGTTGTCAAGTACCGGGCTTTGATGATACCATTATACCACGATACCGCTCTGCCGCACATCGAAGGAGGCTCTCATGGTTACAGAGAACGAGTTCAGCAAGGAAGGTTTGGATAGGCCAGAGCCAGACAAGCCGGATGACGATAAGGTTTTTGACATTCAGATAGATCGCGTGACGTATCAGGTCATGGACATCCGGATGACCGGAGCTGATCTCCGTAATGTGCCGGAACCGCCTATCCCGCCTGACCGTGATCTTTTCGAAATCATTCCAGGCCACCCTGACCGGAAAGTCGAGAACGATGACCGGATACTGATCAGCGATGGGCTTCGTTTCTTCACAGCGCCCAACACCATAAATCCCGGCAGCAATCCTGCCGGCCACTGATCAAGGGGATTATTTTCAATGAGTCTCCCAAAAATTGACATGGCCTTTCTAAATGAGCGAGGCATTGCGCATGAAATTACCCCCGAATCCGGTATGATATGCGTGGTGCTGCCGCAATGGTCACTTCCTAGCGGCCTGGACCGCAGCGCGTCAGACCTCCTAATTCGGCTGCATCCAGGATACCCTGACGTCCAACCTGACATGTGGTGGTTCTCTCCGGCGGTTCGACGGGCAGATGGTCAAGAACTGCCCAATACTAATGTTGTGGAAGTGTACTTGGGGCGTTCTTGGCAACGTTGGTCGCGACATTTCAATAGCGGCCAGTGGAGGTCAGGCATTGATGGTTTGGAGAGCTATCTGGCGCTGATTCGCCAAGACCTGGTACGCGGTTTTCCTGCAGGTGTCCGATGACCACTACGTTGGTATTGACAGGACAGGTCGCGGACAATCTGTCTGAGGCAGTCGCCGCCGATGTGGAGAGCGCCGGCGTGTTGCTGGCCCGCTACATTGCAACGCCTGCCGGGGATGTGCGGCTACTAGCCAGAGAAATGCGCTGGGTACCTGACGATGCCTACCGCCTGCGTAGTGCCACAGCATTGAGTATTGCTTCTCACGGCTACGTTCCCGCCCTGGCCGCCGCGGAGGCTGATCGGTCCGTTCCAATCTGGCTTCATACGCACCCTGGGAAAGATGCGTCGCCTAGACCCAGCAAGCTCGACAAGATTGTCGACAAGGAGCTTGCTGAGCTGTTCCAACTCCGTTCGGGCAGCGGATTATACGGAGCACTCATCGTGGCACAAAAGGGCAGGCACCTAAGTTTCACCGGTCATATCGAGTCCGCAATGACGCATGCCGACATCGACCGTCTTTGGATTACGGGTCGCCGGTTCCACCTCGCTCGGAACTCGTTCCACAAGACAGAGCAACTGCCTGTGCAATTCGACCGGAACGTTCGTGCCTTCGGCGGCGAAATCCAAAAGGTGCTTGGAGATCTGCGCATAGCTATCGTAGGCTGCGGCGGCACCGGGTCGGCTATTGTCGAACAGCTTGTGCGCCTCGGCGTACGGCGCATTCATGTGTTCGATCCCGACACGTTGACAGCAAGTAACCTCACGCGCGTCTACGGATCTTTCCCGGAAGACATCGGCAAGCCGAAGGTGAACGTGAGTGCTATTCACGCGCACCGTATTGCTCCCGATGCCGAAGTTACAACGACACAAGACAAAATCACAGTGCAGGCCACTGCTAAACTTCTTCTCGATGCCGATGTTATCTTCGGCTGCACCGACGACAACGCTGGGCGGTTGGTGCTGTCTCGAATCGCTTCGTATCTGCTAACCCCGGTCATCGACTGCGGTGTGTTGCTGAGCAGCGGTTGTGACGGCCAACTGGACGGGATTTACGGACGAGTGACTGTACTTGTCCCCGGTGCGGCATGTCTGGTTTGTCGGAACCGGATCGATCTCCAGCGAGCCGCCGCCGAGATGCTTCCTCCTGATGAGCATCACCGGCTCGCTGAAGAGGGTTACGCGCCTGGACTGCCGGGCATCGAGCCCGCGGTCGTAGCGTTCACTACGCAGGTCGCGACAGCGGCTGTGAGCGAACTACTCGAACGGCTAATCCACTATGGACCCGAGCTTGTGCCCACGGAGATATTACTACGCGCGCACGAGCGGGAAGTGTCCACCAACGACCAGCTTCCTCGCGACGGTCACTATTGCCATCCGGGTAGTGGCAAGCTCGGGCTTGGGGTCACTGAGCCTTACTTAGAGCAGACATGGCAGGAATAAATAGGCTACTCGACTGGTGGCAATCACTACCTTTTCCGTGGCGTGCCTGGAGAGTCGTGACCCACGTCAGTGCAGGTGACGAGGTACCCAGCAAGATACCCAGCAGGGGTGTAGTCCTCGTTGGTGGACCAGGGAGGACCACTTGGGCTGTCTTCGATTGCCCTTGCCGAAAGGGACACCGGCTGATGGTAAATTTGGACCGATCTCGGCACCCGTTCTGGAGTATTGACTCTGTTAAGCCACTGACGATCCGCCCTAGCATTGACAACATCAGTCTGGAGCGCCGTTGCCATTTCTTCGTCCGCGGCGGCAAGATAAACTGGGCTCGCCATGATCGGAGAATAGCCGGATGACACAGCAACCAGCGCCAGTTGATCCCGCCGGCTTCCCGTCAGACGAGGCGGGTCCTCTCATCGAACGGAGTGCATCACTTGGTAACAGGACACCGTTGTTCCAAGCAAACAGCGCTGCACGCTACCAACGGCAGGCAATCATAAAGCACATCCAAGCCCGGACTATGCGGCGGTTAATCTGCTACGTGTCCGGCAGAGAGTGCCTAATCAACGAAAATGACACTATGCCATTCGTTGATCTTCTACACAACGTGCGGCCGGGAGAAAGCGTGGAGCTTTTGCTTCACACTGCTGGCGGCAGCATCGACGCCGCTGAGAAGCTGGTCCGAATGGTAAGGAGTAAGGTTGGCGAAGCAGAGTTCCAGATAATCGTTCCAGAATCTGCCAAGAGCGCCGGCACCCTCATGGTTCTCGGGGCCGATTGCGTGGTGATGAGCGATATGTCTGAACTCGGGCCGATAGACCCTCAGATGGTCTTCGCAGATAACAGCGGCCTCCGTAGATGGCAATCAGTCCAGAATTACCTTGATGCCTACGATGAATACACCAATGCGACCAATCAGAATCCCAATAACATCGCGGCTCAAATCATGCTTGGCAAGATAGATCCAACCATCGTCAAGCTGTGCCAAGCCGTAAAGGACCGTGCACGGCAATGCGCCGAGGACCTACTTAAGCGCGGAATGTTTCGTGAGAGAGGCAACTGGTCACAGACCGTGGTCGAGCTTCTCGATTCGCGGCGATGGCGATCGCATTCTCAGATGATATCGTGGGAGGACGCTCAGCACCCTGATACTATCGGACTGTTGGTCAAGCATCTCGACCAACAGTCCGAGGCATGGCAGGAATATTGGCAACTGTACTGTCTCCAGCGTCTTGCCATCAAGGACCATCAGAAACTCTACGAGTCCGATTATGCCTCGCTCGTCATCGACGATCCCGCAGGCTAAGCAGAATGCCCTGACCGTTGTACGGACAGCGAGACGTACTGGCTGTGTGGGTCTTCAAGTTTGAGGAAAGGCGAGTGAAGCGCTCCGCCGGAGCGTTATTCGCCACCAAGAGAGCCATCCCACTGGGGTTGTAGGTAAGGCGAGATAATGATCACTTTTGACGCGCCCATTATTGCATCAATGATTACTTCCGTTGTCACCGTCCTAATCGTGGGTGGAGGCGGCCTTTTTTGGTTCGGTAAGATCAGCAGTCGGGTTACAACCCTTGAGACCAGCGTGGGTACCCTGCAGTCTGACGTGGGTACCCTGAAGACCGACGTGAGCAGCTTGAAAACCGATATGAACAACATGAAGCCTGGTGTCAGCAACCTGCAAACTGCCGTGAGTACTCTGCAGACCGACGTGAGTAGCTTGAAAACCGATATGAACAACATGCGGACTGCTGTAAGCAACCTGCAGTCTGCCGTCAGCACTTTGCAGACCGATGTGAGCAGGCTGCAATCTAATTGAGAGCGTAATGATCGGTGATCTATATTGCCACTCGCACGAGGTGTTTTAAATATTATTTGCGCTGGTTTATGGACACATTGGGTTCCCTCCGCCCTTGACAGCTGACATCGCTACCGGTGGTCACAGGCTTGGTCTACAGATACTTGAGCGCTGATCCGGCGGACTCGCCGCGGGTGTAGCGGCCGACCATGCCGCCGCCCTGTTTCCAGCGGCCCTGGCGTTCGATCTCGTGGGTGGGGGCGCCGTTCTGGGCCATGCGGCGGGCCATGCCCACGCGCCCGCTGTGGCCGCTGAAGAACTCCCAGTCCGAAAGCCCCGCGGCCCTGGCGATCACCTTGACCCGACGGGCGATCTGGGACTCCGACAGCCCGAACACCCTCACATCGCCGCCAATACCGGCCGGCCGGATGGCGGAAAGGGCGTTCATCGCGGCGGGAGTGATGGCCACCACGGCGCCGACCGCCTCGGTGTCGGTCTTGGAGCGCACCACGGTGATGCGCCCTGAGCCGTCGTACCAGCGCCGGACGTCGCCCCAGGTGAGGGACGAGGCCTCGGACCGGCGCAGGCCGGCGTCGGAGAGGACGGCCACCAGTGCCAGGTCAAACTTCCCCCGCTCCCGAGCCTGCGCCGCCGTCTCCGCGCCGCGGCCGCGTTTGCGGGGCTGCTGGGCGGTGAGGCGGATCACGGCCAGGACGTCGGCGGTCAGCGCCCCGGACTGGCGCTGGGGCTTGGCCAGGCGCCGTCCCCATCCTTTTAAAGAGGCGCGCACGCCCGGGTCCCGGCAGGGCGATTCCGCCTTCGCCCACTCGTGGGCTTTTGAAATGGCGGAGGCGGCCAGCCGCAACGTGGCGATGGAGGCGCCGGAGCCGGCCCGGGCGGCCAGGTAGCGGGCCACGGTGAGAGGCTCCGCCGGCAGGGACCGGAGTCCCATCTCGGCGCACCAGCCGTCGAAGATGCGCCACTGGGTATCGTAGGTGCGCCTGGTGTTCTCGGAGAGGACGGCTTCCAGGGAGTCGGCCACGCCCCGGTCGGCGGCGGCCAGCTCGGGGAGATCCGCGGGGTGATGAGGGACAATCCGGTGGTCGGCGGTGGTGGTCATGGGCGGATCTCCGGAGGCGGGATTTCGGGGCGATCTGGGCGGGTGAAAGATGCGCGATAAATGCAATTATCGCGCGGCGAATGGACGTTCGCAAGACCGGCGCAAGAGACCGCTTTCACCGTCGTTTGCCTGACCACCGAAGGCGGTAAAACCGTTCGTTGCGGGGGTCGCGTCGCCCGGACTCGGCAGAGCGCCGGATCCTGCCGCGTGAGCGCGTCCGTCGCCGCACCGGTGTCGGGCGTGATCAATGGATAGGTATCCATTGCAATGGTATCGATACTTATCCTATGGAATGGATGGCGGGATGGATTGGAATGGTGTCCAATGCATTGGATTCCATTGCATACCATTGGGTACCAGTCCACGGCCTGGCGCCGTCCCAGGCAAAACGCAAAGAGCCGCCGGGGGGTTTAACTACAATCCGGTCAACGCGACCGATCATTAGGAGGTGAGAACCATACCCCAATGTGTTGCCTGCGACGCCGAACTGGAGCCGCCCGTCCGCGCGCCCCACACCGTCTACGTCAAGAGCCTGTACCGGATCGCCGGCCAGGATTACTGCCGGCACCACGTCATCAGGGCCGCCGTGGCCGCCGGCGTCATCACCGAGATCAAACCCGGCGCCGGACCGTGATGGCCGTTCCCCGGGGCACGGCTGCCGCGGAACCCTGAGGAACCGGCGCGCTGGCCGACAGGGTGACGGTTTCGGACCGTGCAAAGGAACCGGTGAGCCATGTTATTCTCCGCCGGGCTACGACTGCGCCCGCCTGAGGCCCGTGGGAATGTGGTTATCACTGGTCGGGAGAATCGGGTCGCAACGAGAAGGGGGATGGAAGGTTGGTTTCAGCGTCGCGGTGGCAGCGCGCACGTCGAGCGGGCCATTCCCAGGTCCCCCGACATACACGGACCTTGGACAACGGAACTCAAATATCCCGTGGACGGTGCACACATGCCGGCGCTCACGTTCCCAATCGATCAACTTCTCGGTTGGAATGACCCGGTTGCCAGGAGATAACCCGTGGGTATTGCGAGAGGCGCTGGTATTGGAGGCCTTGGATCAGTGAAGAAGTCTGGAGCTTTGGGCTCGGTTTGGGCACCCGTCCGCTTTCGGAAGGACAGCCCCCGGTTGGTCGTTGCCAGCTTGCTGCTGCTGCTGCTGTTGGTGGCCGGATGCGGCGACGGCAAGGCGGATGATCAAGTCCCTGCATCGATTCCCGAGGGTTCGGACAAACATCTGGCAGGTCGTGCCCCAACGTTTTCAGTAACGGCATTGCCGCGGCATCACGCGCCGCTGGGAACGGACCGAGGCGGCGAATACTTCGCTGCGCAACTGATCCTGAAGGAAGGATGTCTTCGCGCGGAAGTTTCCCCCCAATATGACGCCAATGATCCAGGGTCCTGGTTGCTCATCTGGCCCAGCGGGTTCACGCTCGAAACCGTGCCCGAAACGGTGCGGGTGGTGAACGACCTCGGTCGCGCAGTTGCGCAAGTCGGAGACCATATCCGGCTCAGCCGCGCCACCGCCACATTCCAGCAGGCCACGGAGCAGGGGTTGATCGAGGGACTGTCGGAGGATTGTGCAGAGCCCTATTTCCTCGTGGGCGACGAGGTCACCGCCTTTGATCCCGGGTCCGAGGCCACCGAACTGCGCCTGGCAGACCCGGACGTCGTGTTTCTCAGGGCAAAGACCATGATCTCACGCCACCGAGCGCTGATGGCTGCGGCCGGGGTGGGAGAGCTCATTTTGGACGGCCAGTGCCTGCGCTTGAAAGACAGCTCCCCGAGAGAGTATTGGCCGACGATCATCTGGCCCGCCGGGTTCACGCCCCACGTCAACGAAGGCGTGGTCGAAATCCGCAGCGGGGCTGGCCGCGTCGTGGCACAGGTCGAAGATCAAATAGCCGGCGGCGGCGGCTTTCTCGACCGCAGCGGCGGGGATTGTTCAGGACCCGTCTGGTGGGCCAACAAGATGAAAACCCTGCCGGACGTCGAGGTCTACTTTCCAAAGCAGGATGGAACCCTTGCGCCGGAGGATGGGATGGAGCTTTTCTCCGGAAAGCTGATCCTGTGGGAGAAATGCCTGCAGGTGGCCGACGACGTCATTCTAGTGAAAGACCGGGTGTACGCCGGAATATCCCCGCTGATCATCTGGCCGCCTGACTTCGCGCTCAGCACGGAAGACGGGGTGGTGGAAATAGTCGATGGAACCGGAAGCGTGGTCGCCCGCGTGGGAGATGAGGTTGAGTTCGACGCCTTCAACCTCACCTACGCAGAGGCCAAAGAGCACGGCGGGCTTGCGGAGATAACGCCGGCTTGCTCGGGCCCCTATTGGGCGGTGGGGGAGGTATTCGCGGCCGTCTCCACCCGGTAAGCTTCCTCCAAGTGGGTGGCGCTCGAGTCGGATACCTCGTGGTCCGCCTGCCTCGGCTGTTCTATTCTGGATCGGGATTAGACAACCGGCCCAGGAACAGTACCGTGCCGGTGTTCCTGCTCTACTATTCTGTCCTCAGCTAGCTGGTCAGCGAAAAGGTCCTGATGAAGGACGTTACGTTGAACCAAAAAGAACAAGCCAGACGCTCCGTGCTCAACTCCGTTTTGGAATACCAGGTCCCCATCGACGAAGCAGCCGAGTTGCTGGGCGTGTCCCGGCGCCACACTCGCCGGATGCTGGCCGCTTAGCGCGACCGTGGCGCCGCCGCACTGGCTCACGGCAACCGAGGCCGTCGTCCCCACAACGGCACTTCGCCCGGCGAGGTGGCTGCGGTGTTTCAACTTGCGACGGAGCGCTACAAGGGCGCCAACCACACCCACCTCACCGAGTTGCTCAGTGAGCGGGAGGGCATCGACCTGAGCCGGCCCACGGTGCGGCGCATTCTCACCAAGGAGGACATCGGCAGTCCCCGCAGTCGGCGCTCTCCGCAACACCGGTTACGCCGCCAGCGGATGCCCCAGGCGGGGATGCTGATCCAGCTGGACGGCAGCCATCATGCTTGGTTTGAGGATCGGGGCCCCAAGTTCGCCCTGCTGCTGGCGGAGGACGGCGCCACCAGCGCCGTGGTCAACGCGGTGTTTTGCACCGGCGAGACCACGGCCGGCTACTTCACTTTACTGGAGGGCCTGATCGAGAGCTGGGGCATCCCCTTGGCTGGACTTTGCGTAAAATTTAGAAACAGTATAAAGGCAGGGTAAGCTGGCCTGACCAAAATCTCACTAAAGGCCCAGCCATGCTCACCCTGCCCGCTGCCATGGTATCCGTTCTGCTTCCCTTCGCAACGGTGTTCACCAACCCGACCTGGCAGAAAGCCCAATTGCTGCTGGTGGGCACGATCCTGACCACGGAGCAGCGCACCGTAGCCGCGGCGCTGCGGGTCATGAGACGCAGCGACCAGGACGACTACGCCCGCTGCCATGAGGTGCTCAACCGAGCGGCGTGGTCGTCCCGCGAGGCGGCGCGCATCCCGCTCTTGCTCCTTCTCCGCCATCTGGATCACGGCGACGGTCCGTTGGTCTTCGGCATACGAGCCGCTGACCAATCAGGGAACTCTGGAACGCCGTCGGGGTGCCAGGATCAGAGCCCGCGGTATCTACCGGGACGCGGTGTCAACGCCGACGAAAATATGACCCAGGTTCGCCGATCCGGGATTGACCCACCCCCTTCGATCACGCACACGATCGCCGGTTGGAAATTGACCCGCCGGCGTGATCGCGTCGCTTTTTAGCAAGATTAAATTGACCCACCTCCTTGTTTATTGCTCAGCGACTTTGTCAGTTGCGGTAGTTGTCGCCGGCCTCCTCCGTCGTCGCGCCCAGCTGCTGCTGCGAGGGGAATAGCCCCGCCTGGCGTTTCTCTCTGAGCCGGTAGCTCTCGCCGCGGATGTTCAGCACATGGCTGTGATGCAGCAGACGGTCCAGCACCGCCGACGCGATCACGCTGTCCCCCAGCAGCTCACCCCACTCGCCGAATCCCTTGTTGGAAGTGAGGATGATGCTGCCGCGCTCGTAGCGTGCCGACACCAGGGTGAAGAAGGCTGTGGCCGACTCCCGGTCGTAGGGCCAGATGCCGAATTCGTCCACGACGAGGACCTTGGGAGCCAGGTACACCCGCATCCGACGGTTCAGGTTGTGCTCGGCCCGGGCTTTCCGGAGGTCTTCCATCAGGTCGTAGGCGCGGACGAAGTAAGCGCCGTGGCCGTTCTCGATGGCTCTGAGAGCCAGGGCGATGGCCAGGTGGGTCTTGCCCACGCCGGGCGGTCCCAGCAGGAGCACGTTGGTAGCCTCGGCGATAAAGGCCAGGTTGGCCAGTTCCTTGACCAGGCGTTCGTCGATGGAGGGCTGGAAGGCGAAGTCGAATTGCTCCAGGGTGCGCTGGAAGGGCAGGTGTGCCATCCGGGTCTTGGTGGTGAGGTAACGCTGTCTTCGGGCAGCGACCTCCGCGCCCAAGAGTTCGGCGAGCATCTCGGGATAGGGCAGCTGCTTGTTGGCCGCGGCGTCCAGGGTGTTGTCCAGGATCTCGACCGCCTGCTTGAGACCCAGAGTTTCCAGGTGTTGGCGGGCTTGCTCCAGGGCGATCATGCCACACCTCCCGCCACCAGTTCGTAGACGTCCAAAGAGCGCCGCTCCACCTCGCCGGCGGGGATCTGCACCGCTACCGCCTCCTTGCGAGGCCGGTTGTCTCCTCTGGGCAGACCCGACCACTGACCCGGCAGGATGAAGCGCTGCTTGGGCTGTTGCGCTCTGGGATGTACGGCAATCCGCTCATCGCCAGCCCAGATCTCCACCGTCCCCTGGCGCTCACCTACCTGGACGGTAGATCCCACCCACTTCCAATGGACACCGTACAGGGAGCTCTCCCAGCTGACGAAGCCATCTTTGGACACGATGCGATCTTCACGCAAGTACGGGGCCAGCGTGAGCCGATCCGGCAGCTTGCCCAGATAAGGTCGTTCCTCGGCCAGAGCCTCCCAAGGCACCCGGTGCGTCGTCCCGTGGATCCGGGCGTTGGCCACCACGTCGCACCACTCCAGCGCCTGGCCGTTGAGGTCAGCATCGTCTGTGAAGCGGATGCTGGGCCACATATTCCGCCGCACGTACTTCACGCCACTTTCCACCTTCCCCTTGGTCTGCGCTCGGTATTCCGGACACAGCCGGGCCTCAAAGCCCACCCTCATGGCGAAGTCCAGCATCCGCTGGTTCCAGATCGGCCGCTTCGCCTCGTCCTTGCCCAGCGTGATCACCTTGGCATTATCGTAGAGGCAGCGCCTGGGCACCCCGCCCAGGTACTCGAAGGCGTTGACGTGGCACTGGATGAAGGCGGCCGTGTCCGCCCGGCGGACCAACTCCACGTAGCAGGCCCTGGACCACCCCATGGTCATCACGAACACCCAGACCTGCCGCTTGATCCCGCTCTCACTGATGTACGACAGGCTCCCCCAGTCCACCTGGGCCTGCTCGCCGGGTGCCGTCTCAAACCGCATCGTCGCCTCCGGCTGGCGCTTCTGCCGCCGCGGCGACACGTAACTTTTCAGGATCGAATACCCTCCGTCATAGCCCCGCGCCACCAACTCCCGGTGCAGCACCACGCAGTTTTCCAACCCCTCGGACATCCTGTGGTCGATGTAGTCCGTGTACGCATCCAGCTTGGACGCCCGCCGACGCCGCGGTTTCGGCCGCATCGCCTCCGGAGACTTCAGGTACCGACGCACCGTGTTGCGGGATATGTCCAGCTCCCTTGCGATCTCCCGGATCGAGCACCCCGCTCCTTTCAACTCGTAGATCTCTTTCACTTGACCCACCTTTAGCACTTTGTCTGAAGCACCTCCGCAGTGTGTCGGCGGATGATGCCATTGCCATCGGGTGGGTCAACTCCACTTCGGCGATTTTGCACATTTTAATATCGGCGGTGACAGCGGTCCGATCCAGTCGCCACCAGCTGGTCAAGGCCAGTGGGCTGCGCTTGATCTCCCTTCGGAGCATCCATTCCAACCTGCAATCGCCACAGCCGAGACGCGATTGAAAGAGCTCCACAAAGCGCCCTACTCGGATAAAGAAACTTGATAAGTCCCGGTCCGCCCTACTCTTGACATCATTGCGATGTAATAGGTGCCGTCCTCGTCGGGTGTGTAGGTTGCCAGGGCGCCAGTCCCGCTTGAGGTGGCTTCTCCAGAGGATACCCGGTTGGCATCGGTGTCGTAAATCACGAACGTTGGGCCGAGGAGAGGACGTGAGCCTTCACCTTGAGACGCTGCGATCGTGTAGGTAGTTTCTCCCGTCAGCTCGGTCCTGAACCAGTCGGTGTCCCCTCGGTAGTCGATGCTGGCGTTCTTGTCGCCTCCGACGGCGATGGTGTCGTGGGTGCTGGTGTTGTCGGGCTGGCAATCGTCCTCCACTTCCATCACCAACAGGTCGTAAGAGCCGGTGTCGTTCTCGAATCCGCGCAATGCAACGTAGTAGACGCCAGCGGATTCGGCATAGTAGTGGATGCGGGCCTCAGACCGGTGTCCGTACGGAGCGGCCAGGGTGCCCCATATGTAGTTTTCAGTGCCGTCTCCAGTGTAGAGTCCGATCAGGAGCGGCTCGGTCAGGGTCCGGAAATTCCCCGTGGTCGCGCTCTTCATCACGATGCGGTACATCTGGTCCGCTTCCAGGGTGACCTTAATCCAGTCCACGTCGCCGGGCTCTCCTATGGCGCCGCGGAAGTGGTGCTTGCTCCGCTTTCCTGAACTTTTGGACGAGGGGAGCACCTCCGCAGTGGCGGTAGTGGACGATTCGGCCGTGGCCTCATCCTGGTGGCTGACGCTCAGGCTATAACCGCCGCTGGCGCCGTTCCCGCCCCCCAAAACGATATAGTACCTTTCCCTGGTGGCTGGGCCCTGCCCTGCGGGTTTGGGTTCGTGATACACCTCAGCGGAATTGGCGCCCTGACCTCCCTGGAAATCTGGGGTATCGCCCACCGGAATGGCGGTTCCGTGAACCAGTTTGAACAGTCCCAGCAGCCTAGGGTCAGCGAGGGCTCCGTCACCGTTGTCCACTCCCTCAAGGTCGAAGCGGTAGAGTTCGTCGGTTACCAGGTCCACTGCGACGACATCAAACTCCTCGGAGCTTGTGATGTCTCCTGTGGCAGAGCCGCCCACTGGTACCCTATCTGCGGAGGATGTGTTCACTCGAGAGACGGTCAAAGTGTGTTCGCTGGTGTCGCCGTTTTGGGCGGTCACTGTTATCGCCATTTCGGCAGTCAGGCCCGGGATGGCTAACTGATGCCCGTCGGTGACCGCGTCGTTATCGGGGCTGCCGTAGCTCGGCTGGGCCTTCAACTGTGCGGCTGTCGCGGCGACCGTCGCCTGGGTGACTGCGCTTCCCACGGTGGCATACCAGACGCCGTCCAGGGTAGCGCCAGAGGCATCCATGCCCTCAACGACGACTTTGCGGAGATCGGTGTTGTCCGAGGCCGGCATGTTGTACGAGTAAACTTTGTCTGCGCTGGAGTCCGATACCCACATGGTCACGCCGTCGGACCATATGCCTCGGGCGGAACCAACGCCGGCATTGAGGACGGTTTGGAAGTCCTTGTCGGTGTCGGGCTCTCCGGTGGAGGCGTTCAGGGCGCGCAACCTGTGGCTGGCGCTGTCAACCACCCACAGGGTTACTCCGTCCGACCAGATGCCCCGGGCATCGACGTTGTCGATTCCGTCAAGGCCGTCGAAATCTCTGGATTCGTCGCGAGTTCCTGTGGCGAGATCGTAGGCGACCAGCCTGCCGGAGTCCTGCGAAAGCCATAGTGTGTCCTGGTCCGCCCAGACACCGTAATGAGTGGGGAGACTGTCCCCTGGCTGATCGATATCCCTGCCCTCGTCGCGTCCTCCTGTTTCGGCATCGTAGCCGTATAGCTTACTGTCCTCCACGTCGTAAACGCGGATGGTCGTGCCGTCATACCACATACCCCCCGGCGAATCCTGACCCGGGTCAAGAGTGATGTCCCGATCCGGCGTGCGGACCTTTGTTGCGACATCGTAGGCATAAAGCTTCAGGTCAACTTCGTCGGCCACCCACATGGTCGAGCCGTCGGACGCCAGGCCGCCCGGGGACTCATTGTCGGCCAGGTGTAAGGAATCGAAGTCGTCGAAGGCTCTCCACCCGAACGGTTCGGAGTCTCCCCGGTTTATGCTGATAGTGTATGTGCTCTGGGTGAGGCCATCCTGGGCCAATACGGTTGCTGTGACGACGTTGGCGCCGGTCTCCAGGTCCACTTGATGCCCACCCAGGTCGGGATCTCCGTCTTCGGGGGTGTATGAAACGGTTGCAAAATCATGCCTTGGGATTCCTTCCACTGAAGCCTGTTCGACTCCGTCCCCTACGCCCAGCGAGTAGCTGTGCGTATCCGGATCAAACCCGGGCACTCGCCGGCCGGCAGCGTTCATGGAGCGCAGTTCCGTGTTGTCGGACACGCGCATGTTGTAGGAATAGACCTTGTTGTCCTCGGTGTCCGATACCCACAGGGTCTCACCGTCGCCCCAGATGGCTCCGGCGCTCTCGTTGCCGGCGCCAGACAAGCGGAAGTAGTGCAAGTCCCGGTCCAGGTCAATCTCGTCTTGAGGGGAATGGTAGCCCCAGATGTATTGCTTTCCGGCGTCGCGGCTCACCACCAGCATGGTCACGCCGTCGGACCAGATGCCCGCCACGTGGTCATGCGCCGACGGCTCCAGACCCAAATAGCGGAGTTCGGGCACCTTCTCGCCGGTATCAACATCGAAGGCCTCTACGATGGGGCCTGTTTTGTCGGCAAGCCAGATGGTTTCGCCGTCGGACCAGATGCCATAGTAGTCGGCATCGTCATCGCCCAGGTCGGCGAAGTCCTTTGTCGAGTCCCTTGCCCCGGATTGAAGATTGTACGCGTACAGGTCCCGGTCGGCGGAGTCGACCACCCACATGGTTTCGCCGTCGGACCAGATGCCCTTCGGATCGGCGTTGTCCGCATCCAGGGCAATGTCCCGGTCGGAGTCGCGTTCCTTGGTTGACAGTTGGTAAGCGTACAGCTTCAGGTCATCGCCGCCGGACACCCAGATAAGGGTCCCGTCCGACCAGATGCCGCCGGGAAATTCGCTGCCCGACCCCAGCACATTATCCAGGTCTTTCAGCACGGTCCAGCCAGTCTCGACAACAGACTCACGGTTGATGGTGAGGGTGTAATCCTGGGTGGCAACCCCGTCCTGTGCGGTGACCCTCAGCGGGATGATGGTGCGACCGTAGAGTAGGTCCACCTGGTGGCCTTCGGTGGTGTCGTCAGCGTCGATGTACTGGAGGCCCGTATAAGACACCGTGGCCAGCGTATGCCGAGGTTGAATCACCAGGGTGACTCTGGAGACCGCGTTCTCCAAGCCCAAAGCGTATTCGGTGGTGCCCGGGACCACTCCGGGAACCGCTGTCCCGTTGACGGTGATGGAACCGAGGGCGACATCCGACGACGTTTGCTGCTGGCGGGGAGTTCGGCCGTTCTCTTTGTCGTCGTTCGAGGGAGGCGTTGTGGGAGCAGCCGCCGGAGCCGCCGGTGTCTCGGCGTTGGCGTAGCTGGACCGTTCGCTGAGCCCGCCGGGGTTCCTGGCCTTCACGCGGTACACGTACCGCGTTTCTGCGGTTACCGATGAGTCCGTGTATTGCGTACCCGCCGTGCCGGTGTCTCCCGCGACCACCGCAAATTCCCAAGAGCCCCGACCGTCGCCATAGGTGTCGCCATCCCTGGAGCGGCGCAGCACCTGGTAGCCGGCGATGCTGTCGTCTTGCGGGTCATTCCATTCGATGGTGATTGACTCATGGCTTGCCGAAGCGATGGTGAGTCCGGTGGGCTTGCCGGGAGGGCCATCAGTTTCCGCGTTTGCATAGCTCGACCTCTTGCTGAGGCCGGCGGAGTTCCTGGCTTTCACCCGGTACACGTACCTGGTTTTGGGAGCGACCGTTGTGTCGGTGTACTCGGTTTCCGCCTTACCGGTGTCAGCCTTGATCGCGACGAATTCGGCCGCGCCCAGCCCATCACCGTAGGCGCCTCCATCCCTGGACCGGCGCAGCACCTGATAGCCGGTGATGCTGTCGTCCTCCGGGTCATCCCATGACACGCTGACCGAGTAGTAGCTTTCCTCGGTAATCGTCAGACCCATGGGTCGGAGGGGTGGTGCTGCATCCTGGGCCAGTACGGAATTGTATAAATTGGGACTGATCCCGATTGGCAGTGTTACAAGGAAAGTCGCCAGCAAGATAATGCGGCGGACGGAACGCCTGGAAATCATTATGGATATAACCCCAACTCCCCATTCGGAGAGTATTTCTCATGGTATGGCTTTATCACTGATGATGGTGATATTGTTTATGTCGATCATCCGTGATATGGATAAATGTGCATGGTTACAATCCTACCAATGAAATGTGTGACAATTGTGAAAATACCGGCGTTTTTCATGAATATAGTGTGCACATTTGGTGACTAAGAGCCTATCCTAATAACCCGGCGGCTCTGAGGGCACAGGCGAAATGCAGAAAGGCGATGCAGTTGTCGGGGGACTTGTCCCAGCGCACCAGGACGCGCCGGAAAAGGCAGGCGCGCAGCGCCACAACTACACCGGCCAGCGGGGCTATCACCCGCTGCTGGCCATTGCTGCTGGCACCGGTCCGACTATGGTGGACTGATGGCCCGCCTGCGGAAGGGTCGGGCTATCACCGCTCGAGGCGCGGCTCACTTCCGGCGTGAAACCATCAGCCGAGTGCGCTATGCCGGAGCCGCCGGACCACTCATCCGCCTGAGGCGGACGGGCCGACAGCAGCTTCTACACCCGCGGTATCGTCGTCGCCTGCCGCGACAAGAGTGTCCGCTTCTCCATCACCGTCCGCCAGCACCCAAGCCTGCGCAACATCATCGAGGCCATACCTGAGACGGAGTGTATGCCCATACCCTACTGGATGGAAAGCGCCGCCGACGTGGCCGAAACCATGTATATCCTCTTCGCGGGCAAGCCCGACGCCGTGCCGGTGCGGCTCATCGTCCGGCGGGTGAAACCACGCCCGACTCCCAACTGGCCCTGTTCGCCGACTACAGCTATCACGCCTGCATCACTGACCGGGACGGTGACACCCTGGATCTCGAGGCCGATCATCGCCGCCACGCCGAGATCGAAAACGCCATCCGCGATCTCAAGTACGGCGTGGGGCTCAACCACCTGCCATCGGGGCGCTTCCCCGCTAACGCCGCCTGGCTGGCGGTGCAAGTCATGGCCCACAACCTAGCCCGGTGGACCACGCGCATCGGCCTGGGCGAGCCGGTGATCACCACCAAGACCCTCCGGCGACGCTTCTTCTCCCTGACCGGACGCATCACCCGCAAAGCCCGCCGCCTCACTCTGCATCTCCCCCAGAACTGGCCCTGGCAAAACCAGTTAAGCTCCGCCCTGGCCAGATTGCGCGCTCTGCCGCTCCCCTCCTGACCGCAACGACGGCGTCTGACCCCCTAACCACGGGTCGATTCCGGTAGGGGGCAGAATCGTACGCTAAGGGGAAAGGCGCCGGTTGAGCATGCGATAGACGGTCCCCTTACGGACAGCGCCGGGCCAACACCGGCCTGAACAAGTGCGAGGCTCACCGCGCGCTCAAGAACGTGCTCCGGATCGGACGCCAGGGCGAAATCCGCGACCGCTCCAGCGAGGGTCAGCACTACGGCATGGCGGGGCTCAACCTCCTCACCGCCATCGTCATTTACTGGATTAACGCCCATCTCGGCGAAGCAGTCAGACAACGGCAACACGCGGGCCTGACGGTCCGGCCCGAGCTCCTGGCCCACATCCTGCTCACCAGCGAATACCGGTGGCCAAAGCGCCGATAGCAGCCTTAGCGTACGGCTCTGCCCTCTACCGAAGTCGACCCATCGTACGCCATTCCACTATTCTCCGCCCAATACCCTCAGAGCTTCGCGAGCACGCCGTCGGTTGGCATGGGATGCCGATCCGTCGTCCGCGACGGTCTGGAGCACGGCTTCCGCCGTTGCCTTGTCTCCCAGGTTGCCCAGCACTATTGCCGCGCGAATGCGGTAAGGAATACTGGTCCGCGGGCCATTCGCCACCGCATTCAACGCGTCTTTTGAAGGTTCAACAGATCCCAGATCGGCCAGTATCTTGCCGGCCTGAAAGCGGATTATCGGTCCAGCCGTTTCGTCTCGGGCGACCGCGGTGAGGGAAATCAACGCTGGACGAGCAGCCTCGCTGGCGCCCAGTTCCCCGAGATACCAGGCGGCTCCCACACGGTTGGGGTGGCCGGCCCTTTCGTCAGCAACGATGGCGGTCAGCGCGGCTATCCCTTCCGCCTTTTCTCCCAGGTCCCCCAGGCGCCATGCCATGAAGATGCGTTCACGTAGGCGGACTGCCGGGTCGGAAATACCGGAGCGCATGGCGGATACCGGCGCGTCGGTAGAACCGCCAAGTTCTTTGATTGTGCCGGCTGCCCTGACTTTCACCATCGGCGACGCTGTCGGGTCGTTCACCAGGTCGGTCAATGACAGGACGGCCATTTGCGTTTCGCCCAATTGTCCCAACTGCCATCCCGCCCGCCCGCGCGTGTCTGCGGCGACCGCCCTGTCGCTCGCCAGCTGGGTCAGGGCGGATTTCATACCCTCACTGTTACCATTCTGGTCCAATTTTCGGACCATTTCCGCCATGATATCCACGGCATCCCGTCGCGCCTCCGCAGAAATATCCGGGTTATTGGCGTCATCGGCCAGCAACGATATGACCACATCGCCTTCACCCAGTTCTGCCAACGCCTGTGCCGCAGAAACACGGTCTCGCGGCTCAATCGCGTGGTCCGCGACAACGGCGCTTATCAAGGGTATCGCTGTGGGTGTCTCGCCCAGATGCCCTAGCTTCTTCGCCGCATAGACATGGTAGGTGGCGTGAACGGCTGGGTCGTTGGCTATCCAGGTCAGCGCCGCTATCGCCGTATCTCTATCTCCAAGCCCCGCCAGTTTCTCCGCCGTGTCTACGCGGTAATGAAGGTGAACCTCTGGGTCCATCACGATGGCCTCGAGCGCCGTGATTGCCGTGTTCCTTTCGCCCAACCGCGCCAGTTTCTCCGCAGGCCCGATGCGGTGGTGAGCCGGAACCTCAGGATCGGTAGCGATGGCGCCCAGCGTCTCCAGAGCGGCACGCCTTTCTCCCAACCTCCCCAGTTCCTCCGCCGCTTTTTCACGCTCACGGGCCTCGACCAACCGGTCGGTGGCGATGGCAGTCCACGCTGCGATCACCCTGGCTCTTTCCCCCAGCCCCCCCAGTTCCCTAACCGCGGCTGCTCGATCATAAGCGTCGACGGCGGTGTCAGCGGCTATTGCGGCCAGGACTGCGATTGCCGTTTCCCTTTCTCCTAATTCTCCCAGTTCCTTCGCCGCAGACAGACGGCGTTTTGGTTCCGTCGAGGGGTTGGTTGCGGTGGCGGTCAACGATGATATGACCGCCCCCATCTCACCCAACCGCCGCAGTGCCTCCACCGAGGCGCCGGGGTACTCGACGGCAATAGCGTTCAATAAGGATATTGCCGTTGACCGTTCGCCCAATCTGTCCAGTTCTTCCGCCGCACCCACGCGGCGGAAGGCTCCTAACTCCGGATCTTCCGCCATGGCGGTGAGCAGGGACATGGCGGTTTCCCTTTCGCCCAACCGGCCGAGCTCTCGCACTGCATCCAGACGGCCTCCAGTGTCGGCGGACGCCGGGTCGTTGCAGATAGCGATAAGCAAAGATCTGGCAGTTGTTTCCTCGCCCATATCTTCCAGGCTCGACGCTGCCAAGACACGCACGAAAGCGGGGACCGTCGGGTCGTCGGCAATGGCGATGAGCAATGACACGGCCGTATCCTTTTCGCCCATCTCCCCCAGGCTGGCTGCCGCCGACATCCGATCCCCAGCATCAACAGCCTGGTCGGCAACGATGGCGTTCAGTGTCGCAATCGCTGGTGCCCTGTCTCCCAACTCGGCCAGAGCACTCGCTGCAGACCGACGGTCCCCAGCACCTGCGGTCGGGTCGGTGGCGATAGCGGTCAGGGCCGCGGTCGCCACTGCTATCTGGCCTGATCGGCGAAGCAAATTCGCCGCGGATGCGCGTACGTCTGCATCGACTGCGGGGTCTGTGGCAACAGAAGTCAGCGCTGAAACGGCGCCTCCCATTTCGCCCGACCGATCCAGTTCCTCCACCGCAAACTTGCGGTTGATGGTGCTAATCGTCTGATCCTTGGCGAGGGTCATGAGCGCTGCTACGCCCATTTCCATTTCACCCAGGTGGGCCAGTTCCCTAGCAGCCAACACGCGTACCCTGTGATCACGAGTCGTGGTCTCGGCGGTGATGGCGCTGAGTACGGATATTGCCGTTGACCTTTCGCCCAGACGCCCCAGCGCGCCCGCCGCATCCACCCTGATCCAGGCGCTCGCCGACGGATCGGTGGCGATGGGAGTCAGCACGGATATCGCCGCGGCCCTTTCACCGAGTCGGCCCAGTGCCCGCGAGGCTTCCACGCGGCCTTTATCATCAATCATCAGATCCCCGGCCATATCGGTCAGTGTTGCTATCGCTGTGGTCCTCTCACCCAATCGCGCCAGTTCCGTCGCAGCTCGAGTCCGGAGATCGGCATGAATCGCCGGGTCGATTACGATGGCGGCCAACGAAGATGTTGCTGACGCCTCTGCTCCCAACTGTTCCAGTTGCTTCGCGGCCTCCACCCGGGCCCAGGCGCCAACTGTCGGGTCGTTGGTGATCACGTTCAACGCGGCGGCTGTTATTTCAGGTATGTGCCCTATCGCGCGCAAGGCACGCAGGGCGCTGGCGCTGGAAGATGCGTAAAGAGCGGGCACTTTCACAATGTTTTCCAGTCGCCCTATGATTTCTTCCTGTAACCCGCGGGACATCGGCGCCTGATTGGCCAGGGCAACGGCGGCCAACTGCACGTTTCCCGGAAGCTGTCTGTTCGTCCGGTGCCGGTTGTCATCCTCGGCCGCGAGAATTTGCTCGGTGAGATAGGAACAGTAGCGTTCATCCAGGATGCCCAGGAGCAGCAAAATCACTTCTCGCCAGCGGTAGTCCGACAAGCGGTCCTTGAGCTCTTCCCAGCATTCCTCACGGTGCCGGCGAAAGTTGCGGTGCCGGTCCTGGATATCCTTGGCGGTGAGATATTCCCTGAAGGTGGCGTGGACGAAACCGTAGACCCCACCGGGATGTTGTTCCACCAGCAGGCCGGTACGCCGCTGGGCGCGCTCTATGAAGGCCTCCGCTTCCTCAAAAGCCTGGTCCTCGTCCGCCCGGGTTGGCGCTTCGCCTTTACCCCGATAGTCTAGCAGGAAATCGGCGGCCCGCTCTTCAAGCTCATACCTTTCGATGGTCTCCCGATTTTCAGCATGCAGAAGCCGCGCCACCGCGGTGAGGAGCATCTCGTGCGTCCGGCGTCCATCGGGTTCCATGCTTCTGCCTTCGTCGTCCATATCCTCAATCAGGACGGCCACGGCCCGCTCGTAAAAGTTCGCCCGGTTCAGCTCCAATCCCGCGTCGCTCTCTCGATAAACCAGGTTCAGAATGGTCATGAGCAAGGGGTTGGACGCCAGCGACTTAATGGCAGGGTTCCCATCCAGGACATCGCGCAGCTTCTCGGCGCGACCCGGGTAATCGGCGAATCGGGCGTCAATGAAAGCAGAGATGCCGTCATTGTCCATGGGCTCTACAACGTAGCGCGTGAATATATTCTCGTCGAAGGGCGTTTCGTCGTATCCGGCAAGGCGAGAGGTGATAACGAAACGGCTGTCCGGGTAGCGGCGGGTCAACTGCTCCACCCTGTCCACGACGCTACGCCGTTCCACAGCTGGAACTTCGTCCAGAGCGTCCAGAAACACCACACAGCGACCATTGTCCAGGGCATCTTCAAAGAAACCCTCATGCATTTTGAGCTGGAGCGTGCCCTCGGCAAAGGTCACGGCACTCTCCGCCACGAGCCTTTCCTGGTCGCTGGCATAGTCCCTCAAGCGCAGGAAAACGGGCAACGTCGCGTAGGCGGACTCCCACTCGGCGCAGGATGCCGCCAGATGGCGGAGCAAAGTGCTCTTGCCGGAGCCAGGTTCGCCATGGCTTCGTTCCCGATCGCCGTGCCGGACTCCGACAGGTTTGATACCAACCGCCGGCTGCTGAGTCCGCCTTTGTCAGTATTCCATCACAGGAATATAACGGACTCATGCCGCAGCGGGTGGAATACACGGACCGGTTCAACGTCGGCGCCGGCGTCCAAAAAAGCCTGAACGGCTGCCAGGCTCCCGTTGTACTATACGGCAAGGTGAATCGGGAATTGATGTGGCCACCGAGCCCTCCCGGTCCACGCTGCGGGACGCCCTCTCCCAATTGCCAGACGCCGAATACCAGGACTTTCAGGATCAAGGGCACCAAGGAGACCGGTGAGAAGCTGACCGGTGGGTCAACCAACGACGCGGATGGTCAACCGGACCCGGTTCGTTGACGGCGCCTGCGCCCTCTGGTGATACTTCCGGTCACCGGAGCGTCTCAGCGGCGCCGTCAGCGCCCGATTCCGACTGATTGAAGCGGGGAAAGCCACGGTGGCGGTTCCCGCCATCGTGATCGCCGAGTTCCACTGCCCTTCGGCGAAGCTGGGCCGGCCCTTGGGAGCGTCGCGCTCCCTGTCACCGGCAACTTTGAAATGCTCCAAAGCAGCAAAGCGGAACTGACCCATCCGGGTGGGGCCATCGTCTGCCGATTTTTCGCGGAGGCGGACGCGCCGCTCCGGCGGATCTGCGCCCGGCGCGGCGAACTGGTCCGTCCCGGCCGACTCACGCCGGCGGCCGTGGGTCCCTCCGGCGGCGGGACGGCGAACGTGAGCGACAGTCCTGATTGACCGTCCTCACCCCCCGACGGCCGCGATGGCTTCCGTACGCGAGGAGTAGATGTCGACCAGATCAGCCAGGCCGCTGGCATGGAATGCGCCCATCGCATCGGGCGAAAGGGCGCAGAGCGCCAGCCGAGCGTCTTCCCGCTCCATGCAGCGCACCACCTGCAGGACCACCCGCAGGCCAGCGTGGCTGATGTGGACCAGTCGCTCCATGTCTATGACCACGCCCTGCGCCGCGCCCCCGGCGGCGCTGCCCATACGGTCGATGAATGCCTGGGCATTGACGCCGTCCAGCCGCTCCCCGGTCCGGACGATGAGGACCCTGTTATCCCAGCTGGTTTCGATGGCCATGCTTTCGTCGCCGTTATGCAATGTTGGAAGTGGCGCCGGCAGAGAATAAATCCGGCGCGAACTCCGGTCAACCATGGCCACCGGTGGAGGCTGCGCAATCCGGCATGTCGCGACCGATCACAACCGGTTCACCTGCGTCCGGATCCGGACGCGCTTCGCGCCCAACCCGGCCCGACGCGCCAACGGACCGGTAAAGCTCACGCGGTAGAATGGGATGCCCGGTCCGAAGTCCTCGATGTTGACTGCCAGGACTTCCGGAACACCAGGGCCATGGCCGGAGGATGGAGAACACGATGACCGATGACCGGATGCGCCGCTTCGCCCAGTGGCGGGATGGTCTCACGCTGGAAATACTGGAGCAGACACTACCGGCCATCGCCGACGACCTGGCAGACTGGTACTGCCGCAATCACCGGCCGGCGCTGGATCCGGCGTCGTTCCCGGAGGAGTTGCGCGCCGCCCTGCTCCGGCGGATCTGCGCCTGGTGCGGTGAACGAATACCGGCCGGATGCGCCTTCGACACCCGCGCCGGTGACCTGAAGGCCTGCGGGCCGACGTGCTGCGATCGCATCAATGAGGCGTACGGAGTGTGACCTAGTGTCCTGTATTCGTAGTTCGCCGGGTTACTTTGAGGCTCTCCGAGCGGATTGGAAAATAGCTTTCTACTCGATGTCGCGCGCAGCAAAGGTGGAGGTTGGAATTTCATATCCGGCGAACTACGAATACACCACACTAGCGTTGACGACGCCCTCGATTCCGACTATCGTGATTTCAAACGATGTCAACGGCATCAACGGCAATCACACCCACTCCTGAGGTTTCCAGCAATGGCACAGATCACCGCGCGAGTGCCCGATGAAGTGGCCGAGGCCCTGGACGCGGCGGCAGCGACGCTGAAGCGCAGCCGCGCCGAGGTGATCCGGCAGGCCCTGGAGAGCTACCTGGAGGACTTCGACGACCTGACCGTGGCCCTGGAACGGCTGCAGGACCCCTCCGATCCGGTACTGGACTGGGACGAAGTCAGGCGTGAGCTACTCGATCCGGATTAGGAACAGCGCGAGGCGTGAGCTGGCGCAACTGCCCAGGGAGGCCCGGGAGCGGGTCATCGCGGCCATCGACGCGTTGGGGGGAACAGCCGCTGGCCGGCAGCGCGTTGAAGGGCGGGTTGCGGGGACTGCGCCGCCAGCGGGTGGATAATTACCGTATCCTGTACGAACTGCTGGATGACGAGCTGGTCATCTTAGTGGTTCGGGTTGCTCACCGATGCGAATCGTACCGTCGCAGTTAGCATAACGTGGACATCCACGACGAGATCACCATGCCGGGCCAGGAGGCCAGATACGGAGATGTGCCCGCCTGGCTGACCGACAGCCCGGTCTGGCCCGCGGTGAAGGGACAAACGGGCGGCGACAAACTTTACCTGCACCAGGCCATGGGGTTGGATCTGCTGGGCCAGGGCCACAACCTGGTGATCAGCACCGGCACCGCCAGCGGAAAGTCCCTGGTCTTCCAGGCGCCCACCCTGCACCACCTGGTCGCCAACCCCAACGCCACGGCCATCGCCATCTACCCCATCAAGGCGTTGGCCCGGGACCAGGTGATCCGGTGGCAGAGCATGGCCAAGGCCGCCGGACTGGACCCGGGCAGCATCAACCGCATCGACGGCGACGTGCGCGACCTCACCGAGCGGAGAGAGATCCTGCAGCGCACCCGGCTGGCCCTGATGACCCCCGACGTGATCCAGCAGTGGCTGATGGCCTACTCGGAACCGCTGTACGGCAGGCGACCGCTGCGCCACGACCTCCGGGAGGTGCAGAACACCCAGTACAACGTGCGCCGGTTCCTCTCCAACCTAGCGTTCCTCATCCTGGACGAGGCCCACACCTACGACGGCGCCCTGGGCACCCACTGCCTCTATCTCCTGCACCGACTGCAGCAGAAGCGCAGGGAGCTGATGGCCCAGTTCGAGCCCCTGCGGCTCATCGCCGCCAGCGCCACCATCCACAACCCGGCGCAGCATCTCGAAACCCTCACCGGCCTGCCCTTCCAGGTGGTGGATGACCGCTACAACGGCAGTCCCCGCGCCGAACTCACCGTGCAGCACGTGGTCGGCCGAGATCCCCACGACGAGGGCTGGCGGGACCTGCAAATGGCGGTTCGGGAGGTGATCAGCGAGGACCCCGACCGGTCCTACATCGCCTTCATCGATGATCGGCAGTTGGCGGAGCGCGCCGCGGCCGGCATCGAGGCGGCCCGCAGCATCACCGAGGACGCCATCATCGTGGAGTCCCGGGACGCCATGGCCTACCGGTCGGGCCTGATGCGTAGGGAGCGCATCGAGGAGGCTCTACGGGACGGTGATATCCGCGGGCTGGCCAGCACCAGCGCCATGGAGATGGGCATCGACATACCGGACCTGCAGGTGGGCTTCAACCTGGGCCTGCCCCACTCGGTGGGCAAACTCAAGCAGCGGGCAGGTCGGGTCGGAAGGACCGGCCCGGGGCGGTTCATCATCGTAGCGCCGCGCCACGCCCTCCAGTTCCACGAGGACAGCCTGGAGACCTACTGGGAGCAACCGGTGGAGCCGGCCCGCCTCTACCCGTCCAATCCCAACATCAAGAACACCCACGGCCGCTGCCTGGCCAAGGAGACCGACCTGAACGGCATGGAGCGGGCCATACCGTCGCCCACGGACGCCTGGCCGGAGCAGCTGCCCCAGACCCTGCGCGAGATCGCCCGGGGCGACCACTACGCGCCGGAGTTCCAGACCGGCGATCCCCAACAGCCCCACCGGAACGACATCAGGGACGCCGCCGACGGCCGCGCCCGCATCGTGCAGCTCATGCCGGGCGGCGATAGCGAACCCCTGACCACAGAACTCCTCACCAGCGAGGTGACCCGTCGCGAGGCGGCCCGGGATGCCTATCCCCTGGCCACCTACTTCCACGCCAAGCAGAGCTACTCCGTCCTGGCGTGGCGGGAAACCGGCGGCGAGACGGTGATCACGGCCCGGCACGCGCCGCCCCGGGAGACCCGGCCCATCACCCAGAGCGGCGCCACGGTGACGCTGCAGCAGCCCCGAATGTCCGAGCTGGGACACCTGGAGTACTGCACCCACGCCCAGGCGGTGGCCTGGGAACGTATCGTGGGCTGTTCAGTGCGCGAAACCGGCGACGCTGACTGGCGGGACGTCCACTACGGCGCCGAGGGCATCCCCGAGGTGGTGACCAACCTGCGCACCACAGCGACGCTGATCATCATCTGGGAGGACTGGTTCGACGACGCGAGCACCCGGCGGGACGTGGCCCGGGCCCTGCGGACGGTGATGTGCAGCCGGGAGTCGATCCATCCCGCCGACATCCGCACCACGCACCAGAACGTGCAGGTAGTGAGGGACGGCCGCAGCAGCGAGGTGCGCCGCGCCATCGTGCTCTGGGACAAGGTGGGCGGTGGACTGGGACTGTCGAAGGCTGTTGCCGACAATCTGGGCCGCTACACTCAGGCGCTCCTGGAGATTGCTCGCTCGTCCGGACAGCACTCGGAGCGTGAACGGCTGCTGCGAGAGGACACCGCGGCCTTGCTGCACCGGTGGGCGGCGGCCGTGGCTCCCGACACGCTGAGCCCCGAGCAGACCTCCGTGATCACCGAGTACGGCGGCACGACCTTCCGCAGCCAGCTGGAGGCCCGGTGGGCGGCGTACTTCGATCGGCGCGGCATCGCCTGGGAGTACGAGCCGGCGCGGTTCGACGGCTGGACTCCCGATTTCCGGCTGATCATGGACGGCGCCCACGTCTACGCTGAGGTCAAGCCGGTGGCGGAGTTCCCCATGGACGTGGCCCAGCGGGTGCTGAACGCCGGCTGTGATAGTGACGTGCTCATCCTGGGCCAGGGACCGCGCCACGCCTGGCGTTACCATGACGACGGATGGGAGGCCATGGACCTCACGGCCTGACCGCAGCCTCGCCGGTACCGGCCGTTCCTCCTGCGGGTCTGTTCAGCAGCAGCTGGACGGCGAATGCCCGGCGCTGTTCGGGCTGGGCGGACAGGAAATCGGATATGACCGCCTCCGCTCGGTCAATGCAGTCCCGGGCCTGATCAGCCGTGAACGTGGTTTCCGGATCCTCCTCAGCCAGCAGCCGCTGGTGATGGACGGCGAGAAAGACGTCGGCGAAACGCCTGATCGCCTCGGGCTGACGGGAGAAGTCAGCCTGCATCAGCTCGAATGCGGAGTCGCCGCCCAGGGCTGTGTAGACCCGGCTCCACTCCCGCGCGTTGCCCTCCGTTTCTGACGGACCTATGAGCAGGTCCGCGTTGCTGCGGGCCAGGGCGTGGTACATGGCGTAGTAGACGTTGGCGACGGCCATACGAACCCTGGCTTGGTGGAGACAGTCGGACGGTTCAGTTGCGGCCATCTCCCGCGCCAGCTTGATGATGTTTTGCCATTTCATGGCTACGTGATCTCCTTGGTATCGGTTTTTGAACTGCCTGCCCCTGCCGCACCGGTGGGTCGCAGTGTGCTGACGCTACAGTAACCCACCACAGCGGACTTTATCCCGGCGACCGCGTACTTGGGGCGCAGGATCACCTGAGAGCACCAGCCTCCGTGGTTCGACCTCTGGATCCCTGATTTTCAACGCCGGGACCGCGCGACGTCCGGCATTATGATGGCGATGGCTGGAACCCGGTGGGTCTGACTGTCATTCCCCGCGGGTTCCCGGGAGCCAGATTTTGAGGCGGTGCCCACACTCAACGGAGGGCACAGAGCCTCATACGGCCGCCAGCTCAATGCGGTCGCTGTAGCGCCGGAAATCCCCGGCATTGAACGTGAGCAGCCGGCGCTCGCCGTGGGCCAGCATGGTGGCCACGATGTTGGCGTCATGAATCTGCCTGCCTCCCACGGCCACATCCCGGCACAAAGACACCAGCGTCTCGGTCACCCGCGCGCCATCCTCAAGCACCTCGAAAGCCTGGTCCAGGCGGCGGACGTCTTCGAGGGCTTCACCGCGGGTGATGGGCACCGGCCAGGCCTGGGGACGGGTGACCACCGCCAGGTACTCGCGCATGATCTGGCGGCTGATGCGCAGCGGCTCGGGACCCCGAAGGGCGCGTTCCAGGCTGTCTCTGGCGGGTTCATGATAGGGCGCCTCGCGGATGCGGGCGTTGACCAGGATGTTGGTGTCGACGAACACCCGTAGGCCTAAACCCGGTCCTCGTAGATGTCCTCCCGGCGGAGACTCAGATCCGCCGGCCATGCCCCGGCGGAGTGGACGGGCCAGAACTCGTCGAGGGTGACCCTGCGCTCGGGGATGGATGCCCTGCGCCGGAACAGCAGCGTCTCGGCCTCCATGTTGACCTGGGCGGTCTCCCAGCCGGCCGTGGTCCAGGCCAGGGCGTGGCTGTGCCCGTTCCCGGGGCGCTGGTTGGCCCACCAGGGCCGGTGCATTCGGGCCGCCGGGGGGAGCCGGAAGCCCAGGACCGTCTCCACCTCGGTGAAGGAGGCCTGCCACTCCTGGGAGCGCAGACCGCAGAGGTGCGAGTACAGCTGCCGGTACTTGCCCCGCATCGCCATCTCCCGGTACCTACGTTCTCGATCAATCACCATGACGGCCTCCCGGTCCATCATAGTTAAACCGAAGCCACGGTGAAACCCGCATTGGCGTTGGGTAGAATTGGTGGTGGATGAGTTGTTCGGCGAGCTAATCGGAGTGGGGGGTGCAGTTGGGCACGACGGAGATGGGGCCACTACTGGAGCGGTGGCAAATGGATGAGGCTGAGGTGCGGCGACGGATGTATCGGGCGCCGACGCCACGAGAGCGGGAGAGGTGGCACGCGGTGTGGCTGCTGGTCCAGGGTTGGACGGCGGCGGTAGGTCGGGCGTTGGATCGGGATGCCCACACCATAGGCCAATGGGCCGCGATGTTTGCGGAGGGTGGTCCCAAAGCGCTGTCATTTGAGCAGTCGGGAGGTTCCCCCCCGCGCTGACCGGGGAGCAGCAGGCCGAGTTGAAGACGGCGGTGCAGGAAGCGCCCAGCCAGGCGGGCATCGAGCTATCCAACTGGAACTGGAGGGCGGTGCGCCGGTTTGTGGAGGACCGCTTCGGTCTCGCGCTGAGCCGGAGTAGTTGTCTGAACTACTTGCACCGGCTGGGGTTTGTACTGAAGCGACCCAAGAAGCGGTTGGTCAAGGCAGACCCAGCCCGGCGGGAAGCCTTTGTGGCTGAGTATGTGGCTTTGACGGCAGCGGCCCGGCGCAGTGGGGCCAAGATATTCTTCGCTGACGAGGCGCACTTTCAGGCGGACGCTGACCTGCGGGGCAAGTGGGTTTTGAAAGGGGAGCCAGCTTTGGTGGGCTCCACCAGCCCGCGCCGTGGGGAGAAGGTCAGCTACTACTCGGCGGTGTGCCTGGAAACCGGAGAGGTGGAGGTGATGGAACTGGAAGGCAACAGCAACTCCGAGACCTCAACCGCCTTCCTGCGGCAACTGCGGATGCGACACCCCGAACCGCTGACCATGATCTGGGACAACTCGCCAGCTCATCGGGGCGATGCGCTACGCACTTATCTGACCACGCCCGCCTTGAACCTGCGCCTGGTCAACTTGCCCAGTTACAGTCCGGATTTCAACGCTGACGAAGCTATCTGGGGCTGGGTGTGTCAGGAGGCAACCGCCAACCTATGCCTGGGAACCCGTGCCGCAGTACGAGAAAGGGTCGGCGACTTTTTCACCCATCTGGACCACCGCCGGCAAGAAGTCAAGCGACGATGTCGCACCATCCTTCAGGCTCGCGCCGCAGAACTGACCGGCCGATCCCGTGCCAATGTTTCCGGCCAAGCAAATGTAGATTTCACCTTGGCTTCAGTTTAGTCAACAGTTTGAGCCGTCCGATGGGGGCGGATGCTTTTGCTGGGATCAAGTGCGATGAAGACAACCGAATTAACCTCCCCGACCGCCACCTCGCCACTGCCACCGCCCGGGCTAATGTCGTCGGGTGCCGAGGCGTTCACATTGTTTTCGTTTCGTGACGGCCGATAGCGAATACCCTTGTGTCGCTGAGGTCCCGCGTGGGACAGCCTGCTCGATGGCGAAATGGGCGATGGGTCAACGATCCGCTCGTTGTGTGGCCTGCGCTTCAAGTTACATTCCCGGAAGTCATTGAATCTTGTCGCATACCGTCAGATCTGGTGGGGACCTGTGAATTTGGTCGGCATTTGGTCGGCAAAAAAGCAGATACGGCCCCGATCAGGGCCGTATCTTAGTAGGAAATACCAAAAATGGAGCGGAAGACGGGATTCGAACCCGCGACCTTCTCCTTGGCAAGGAGACGCTCTACCACTGAGCCACTTCCGCCGGGCGTATACTGCCTACTGTGATCGTACCATAAGCCCGGAACGGATGTAAAGGAATGCAGTGCTAAACGGCCCGCGCATCACCGCTTAAAACGGCTCTTGAAACTGCATGTGAGACTGGCGTGGGTCAACTTGACCCCTAATTTGCCCTGTGCTTTACTTGCCCAACCGTCGCGCCGATTTTTCTGGCAGTCCAGGCGTTTCCCCGAGGATAATCCATGCACTTCGGCATGTTCATGCAGTTTGAAACCCGCCCCGGCGGAAGCCAGACCGCGGCATTCTCCGAGGGGTTCGAGTTGGTGGATACCGCCGAGGAATGCGGACTGGACGGGGCCTGGCTGGCCGAAATGCACTTCACGCCCGACCGGTCGGTGCTATCGTCCCCCATCACCATTGCCAGCAGCATCGCGACGCGGACCCGCCGGCTGCGTATCGGGATGGCAGTTTACGTGCTTCCGCTGAACAACCCGTTGCGGATCGCAGAAGAAGTCGCCACGGTCGACCAGATCAGCGAGGGGCGGTTCGATTTCGGCATCGGACGCAGCGGCTTTGCGCGATCGTATGACATCTACGGCGTACCCTACAACGAAAGTCGCGACCGTTTCCGCGAGGCGCTGGACATCATCCTGCAGGCGTGGGAGGGTGAGCCTTTTTCCTACGACGGCAACTATTACCAGGTAACCAACGCCACCGTCGCGCCGCTACCCTACCAGCGTCCGCACCCGCCCTTCCGGATGGCGGCCACCACCGCCGAGACCTTTCCCCGCGCCGGAACCGACGGCTACCCGATTTTCGTCGGCTTGCGGGGCATGGACGTGCCGGAGCTCCGCAACAACCTCAAGCAGTACCGAGCCGCGTGGAAGGCGGCGGGACATCCCGGCGAAGGTGACGTGTCCCTGCGCGTTCCGGTCTACGTGGGCCTTACCGAGACGGGCGCAGTCGAGGAACCGTTCGAAAGCATCCAGGCTTATTTCGGCCGAATGGGCCGGCTGTACGCCGCAGATTCGGGCTCGGCGGGCATCCAGGCGACCGAGCTGCGGGACCAACGGGCCGCCCGGCTCTCCGCCCTGTCCTACGACGATATCCTGGCGACCAAGGTGGCTTTCGGCACGCCCGCCGGGTTGGTCGAGCGTTTTACCCAATTGCGCGAGGAGCTCGGGCTGGACGGCGTCGTCGCGGAGCTCAACGCCGGCGGCATGATCCCCCACGACGTGGTAGTACGGAACATCCGCCTGTTGACCGAAAAGGTCATGCCGGCATTCAGGTGAGCCGGGCCGGCATGATCGAAATGACGAGGTGACCAGACCCATGAAAGTCGCTGTACTCGATGACTACCAGAGCGTTGCCTCCAGCATGGCCGATTGGTCGAGCCTGCCCGACGGCATAGAGGTCACCTTCTTCAGCGATCACCTGGCAGATGAGGATGCGCTAGCCGCGCGACTGGCGGATTTCGACATCGTCATGGATATGCGGGAACGTACCGCATTTCCGCGCTCGCTGCTGGAGCGGCTGTCGTCGTTGCGTTGCCTCATCACCACCGGCGCGCGCAATGCGTCGTTCGACACCGACGCGGCCACGGACTTGGGCATCACCGTTTGCGGTACACCCGGCGAGGGCGAGGGTCCCACCGAGCTGACCTGGGGCCTGATAATCGGCCTGATGCGCCGCATCGCTGAAGAGGATAGGGCCGCGCGCGATCAGGGCAAGTGGGGCATCCACGTGGGCCACGGCCTGAGAGGCAAGACCCTGGCGCTGCTGGGTCTCGGACACATCGGCTCGCTGGTGGCGCGCGTCGGCAACGCTTTTGACATGCGGGTCATCGCCTGGAGCCAGAACCTGACGGCGGAGCGGGCTGCTGAGTGCAACGCCACGCTTGTCGACAAGGACACGCTGTTCGCCGAGGGCGACGTCGTTTCCGTCCACGTCCGCCTCAGCGACCGCACGCGCGGCCTGGTGGGAGCCCATGAAATCGGCCTGATGAAGCCGTCGGCGATCCTGGTCAACATCTCCCGAGGCCCCATCGTCGACGAGCCGGCGTTGGTGGATGCGCTCCAGCGAAAGGCCATTGGCGGCGCGGCGTTGGACACTTTCGACGTCGAACCCCTGCCTGCTGATCACCCCTTCCTGACCCTGGACAACACCCTGATCACTCCCCATGTGGGGTACGTCACGCAGGAAGGGTATCGCGCCTTCTACTCCGGCGTGGTTGAGAACATCCGCGCCTTCGCCTCGGGAGAGTCGATCCGGGTCATCAACCCCGACGTGCTCCAGTCGCCCAATCTGCGCGGCCCGGTCTGAAGCCGGCTGCCCATCAGGAGAATGCCCCAATGAAAGCCCTGCGCATCGAGGAATACGGCAGCGTCGAGGTCCTGGAATGGAAGGACACCCCGGAGCCGACGCCCAGCCCCCATCAGGTGCTGATCAAGGTCGATGCGGCGGGCGTCAACTACGCCGACATCATGCGCCGCCAGGGCAATTACCCCGGTCCCGACCTGCCGGCAACGCTGGGTTTGGAGGCGGCGGGAACCATCACCGCGCTGGGCTCGGACGTGACCGATGGTCGCCTCGCGGTGGGTCAACGGGTGATGGCGATGGGGCCGCAGGGCCAGGCGGAATACGTGGCCGTCAACCACAACTTCGTTTTCCCCTATCCTGAGGGCATCGATCCCGTCCACGCCGGCGGGATGCCCATTACGTTTCTCACTTCATACCATCTGCTGAAGACGCGCGGCCAGATGCAGCAGGGCGACACCGTGCTGGTCCAGGCCGGCGCTTCCGGCGTGGGTACCGTTGCCATTCAGCTGGCCAAAGAGTGGGGCGCCCGCGTGGTTGCCACGGCGTCGACCCAGGACAAGCTGGACCTGTGTCGGTCACTGGGAGCGGATGTCACCATCAATTACACGGAGACGGACTTCGAGGACGAGGTGCGGGATCTGACTGACGGTCGGGGCGTCGCGCTGGTGCTGGAATGCGTGGGCGGCCCGGTGCTGGAAAAATCGGTGCGCTGCGTGGCCTCCTATGGGCGAGTCGTCAGCTACGGCAACGCCAGTGGACAGCCGGCCAACCTGGCGGCCGCGGACATCACTACCCTCAACCGCACCGTGATCGGGTTCAGCATGGGCCGGTCGCCAATCGGATCCCTGGACCACCAGGGGGCGATGGATGACCTGGTTCCCATGATCATGGACGGGCGGCTCAAGCTGATCGTCGACCGCATCATGCCGATGTCGGAGGCGGGAAATGCCCACCTGCACCTGGCCTCGCGGGGCACTCGCGGCAAGGTCGTCCTGACCCCGTGAGTTCCGCCGCCGAGCGCTACGCGGCCGTTCACGACGCGGCCCTGACGGCGGGCCGTTTCGCCGACCATCGGTTGCCCGGCGACCATTGGGCAGACCTCGCTGAGCTCTTTCGTCTGGACCCGAGGCGACCTCGGGACGCCAGCCTGGATGTTCTCGCCAGCTACCTGCAGCCCGACGATTGCCTGGTCGACGTCGGCGGCGGAGCCGGCAGAGTCTCGCTGGCGCTGGCCGACCGCGTGAGCGAGGTGGTGCTCGTGGAACCGTCGGCCGGGATGCGTGAGCAGTTCGTTGCGGCGCGGGACGACGCGGGAATCACCAACGCCCGCGTCACTACCGATTGGTGGATGGACTCCGAGGAAACAGGGGATCTGATCCACCTGTCCGATGTCACCTACTTCGTGCGCGACATCGTGCCCTTCATCACCAAGCTGCACGATTCGGCGAGGCGTCGTGTCGTGATCGCCGTTTGGCGGCCCACACCCGGCGATATGGGGTCAGCAGTGCGTGACATTGTGTTGAACGAATCACCACCGCGTTGGCCCGGTCTGCCGGAATTGGCCGCCGTGCTCTGGGAAATGGGCCTGCTGCCAGAAATTCAGCCCCTGCCGGATCCGCCGTGGTGGATCTCGGATTCCGAGCGCGACCTGTCGCCGGAAGCGGCGATCGACCTGGCGGTTCAGTGGTTGGACCGTGAAGACCTCGAAACCAAAGCAGCGGTTACGGCGAAGCTGGACTTCCTCTTTGACCGTTCGGACGGCGGGCTCATTCCAGGGTGGTTGAACCGGGCGCGGCAAGTTCTGTTGACGTGGGAAACCGGCGGAGTGCCTCTGGGCTAAACAGGAGGGAATCGTGGAGCGAATCGGCGTAGCCTTTGCCGGGGGCGGCATGTCGCCGCCCGAGATCGTGGAGTGCGTTCAACTGGCCGAGGAACTCGGCTACGAGTCCGCCTGGGTCGCTGAAGGACACGGGGGCGACCAATTTTCCATCCTCACCGCGTGCGCATTGGCGACGTCGCGGATACGCCTGGGCACCAGCATAAGCAGCGTTTACGTCCGGAGCGCCCCGACCATCGCCATGGCGGCAGCGTGCGTGGACCATTTCTCCAACGGCCGTTTCATCCTCGGGTTGGGCAGCAGCCACAAGGTGCAGGTCGAACCCGAACACGGCCTGGAATTTTCCGGTCCTATCCCCCGGGTGCGGGACACGGTGGACATCGTCCGTCGCCTGCTGCGCGACGGCGCGTTGACCGACTACCGGGGCGAGGCGATCAACGTCGCTACCTTCGATCTGCACTTCCCGACCTTCCGGCCGGAAATGCCCATCTACCTGGCAGCGGTTTTCCCGAAAATGCTCGAGATCGCCGGCGAAATCAGCCAGGGGATCCTGCTCACCTGGTGCACACCGGAGCACGCGCGGACTGCCAGCCAACACATCGCCGCCGGTGCAGCGCGAGCCGGAGTGGCGCCAGAATCGGTTGAGGTGGCGACGCTGGTTTCCGTGTCCGCGCCGGGCGCCGACGACGGCGGGATGCGCCGGGTGGCCGCGACCTACGCCGGGCGGTTCCCGCGGTATCGACGATTGATGGCCGAGGCCGGTTTCGCCGACGAAATGGAGGAGGTGCGCCGGGCCTGGCGATCCGGCGACGTTGCGCTGGCCGAGCGCCTCGTTCCGGAGGGTCTGATCGACCGCATGTCGCTGCCCGCAGACGCCGGAGCCAGGCGGGAAAGGTTGGCCGAGTATCGGGAAGCCGGCTTGACTTTGCCGATCATCGCTCCCCGCGTATCCGGCCCCAACGCCGGCGCGACCGCGAAACGAATAATCCGCGAAAACGCGCCGGCTTAGCGTCCTGGACGGGCGGCTTGCGCCATTAGTCCCCCGGCAGCCAGGGCGACCACAGGGTGATGGGAATGGTCACCGAGATGCGAGGCTGGTCACCAACCACGGCGGTGGTGTGTCCCTGGCCCGTCAGATCGTCGGCCATCAGCACGTCGCCGGCCCCGAAGCGGCGCTTGGTGCCGTCGCCGATCCCGACTTCCATTTCGCCCGCCAGCGTGATCACATACTGGCGACGCGGGGCCGTGTGCCAGTCAGAAAAATAGCCGGGCTCGAATCGCCGGAAATTCACGCCCGGCGTGACCTGCATGCCGCTGTGAATCGCGCGATCGCCGGGAAGGTCGAGGTCTTGAAAGTGGGTCTGGCCGTCATCGCCGGTGTAGATGCGCACAAATGCCATGGAAGGTGCCTCCTGGTTCGAAATGATGTTGACCGCATTGGCTTGGGAGTCCAGGCTGGCCGTCAAACCACCCACATTCTAGCGCATCGCGCTGCAGATGGTGACGGCGTTGCGTCGGGCGGGAGATGAGACGATTCGGGAAGCTAAACCAAAGCCAAGGTGAAACCCGCATTGGTGTTGGGTAGAATTGGCGGTGGATGAGTTGTTCGGCGAGCGAATCGGAGTGGGGGTTGCAGTTGGGCACGACGGAGATGGGGACGCTGCTGGAACGGTGGCGGATGGATGAGGCTGAGGTACGACGGCGGATGTACCGGGCGCCGACGCCACGGGAAAGGGAGAGGTGGCACGCGATATGGCTGCTGGGCCAGGGATGGACGGCGACGGCGGTAGGTCGGGCGTTGGACCGGGATGCCCACACCATCGGCCAATGGGCCACGATGTTTGCGGAGGGTGGTCCCAGGGCGCTGTCATTTGATCAGTCAGGAGGTTCCCCCCGCGCTGAATGGGGAGCAGCAAGCCGAGTTGAAAGAGGCGGTGCAGGAAGCGCCCAGCCAAGCTGGCATCCAGCTATCCAACTGGAACTGGAGGGCAGTGCGCCGATTTGTGGAGGACCGCTTCGGGTTGACGTTGAGCCGGAGCAGTTGCCTGAGATACCTGCACCGGTTGGGGTTTGTGCTGAAGCGTCCAAAGAAGCGGTTGCTCAAGGCAGACCCAGCGCGGCGGGAAGCCTTTGTGGCGGAGTATGGCGCCCTTACTGCGGCGGCCCGACGGACTGGCGCCAAAATATTCTTCGCCGACGAGGCGCACTTTCAGGCCGATGCTGATCTGCGGGGCAAGTGGGTGCTGAAAGGTGAACCGGCCTGGGTGGGATCCACCAGTCCACGACGTGGGGAGAGGGTCAGCTACTACTCGGCGGTATGCCTGGAGACTGGGGAGGTGGAGGTGATGGAACTGGAGGGCAACAGCAACTCCGCCACCTCAGCCGCCTTCCTGAAACAGTTGCGAGCTCATCATCTCGAACCGCTGACGGTGATCTGGGACAACTCCCCTGCCCATCGGGGCGATGCGCTACGCACTTATCTGACTACGCCCGGCTTGAACCTACGCCTGGTGAACTTGCCCAGTTACAGTCCGGACTTCAACGCCGACGAAGCTATCTGGGGCTGGGTACGTCAAGAGGCGACGGCCAATGTGTGCCTGGGCACCAAGGCCACGGTGCGGGAAAAAGTGAACGGCTTCTTCGCCGATCTGGCCCACCGCAGAGCAGAAGTCAAAAGGCGCTGTCGAACTGTACTCCAGGCGCGCGCAACGCAACCGCCCCGCACCATCCAAACCGACGCTTCCAGCTCAGCAAATGTAGATTTCACTTTGGCTTCGGTTTAGGAGGGGCCGGACGCACCCCTACGGGTCTGGCATCCCGCCAACTGCCGCCCCAACCGGCCCCGATTTTCCTTACGTACTGCACGAGCACATGCTCTCGCGTATCGACTTTCGTAAATTGTCAGCAGCAGGATTATCAAGATTGGAACCGTTCTGTGAAGGAGCTTTCTTAATCCTGCCAAATCATAAAATCCCGCAAATCCTGATTCTGACGTTTCCCCGCCGCAAACTGGGTACGCGTGAGCGAGTATACGCACTTGTATCAGCAGCCGGTATTGGGTAGAATCGTCGCCTGCTGTTCCCAAGAAGCCGTGCGGACCTGCTGCCCGGCCGGGGAGCCAATCCACACGGAGGAAAGGGTGATTGGATGTACTAGGTACTCACGTGCTCCTGGAACTTAGAGATTGCGACCCCCGATTGCTTGACGACCTGGCCCATATCCGGCAAGAGATGCTAAGGGCGGCGGCGACGGTTGAAGCGCATGTGGTGGGGGAGTCGTTCCATCAATTTACGCCCCAGGGCGTAACGGGCATTCTGTCCATCGCCGAATCCCACATTTCCATCCATACCTGGCCGGAGCACGGCTACGCGGCGGCGGATATCTTCACCTGCGGCGATCAAACGATGCCGGAACGCGCGGCAGCGATCATAATTGAAGCGCTGCGTTGTCGGGACCCAGAGATCACACAGATCCGCCGTGGGCTCACGGGCGCGCGTGTTGTAGAACTGCAACCGGCGCACCGTCTCAACTGACGGCCACTACCGCTGGAAACGCCGCAACGGGCGGTCTCCCGGCCGCTTGGGTGGAGTCCCTCTGTGCCAGCCAGATCCCCTTTCGCCTAAGGAGTCCCGATGGCCAGCTACCCGATGGAAGAGATCACCGGCAAGTGGGTGATCGAGACCGTGATGCCCGACCTGGCGATCATGCTCAAGGTCGACGAGGTTCTCTACTCGGGTCACACCGGATATCAACGGGTGGAAGTGGTCCATTCCGAAGTGTACGGGCGCAGCCTGCTCCTGGACGGCAAGACGCAGTCAACCGAACGGGACGAGCACATTTATCACGAGACCCTGGTACATCCGGCCATGCTGTTGCATCCTGATCCACGACGGGTGTTCATCGGCGGCGGCGGTGAAGGCGGAACGCTCCGGGAAACGCTGTCGCACGGCTCGGTGGAAAAGGTGACCATGGTCGACCTGGACCAGCAGGTAGTTGAGCTGTGCCGCGAATACCTGCCCCAGCATCACCGGGGAGCGTTTGACGACGGACGCGCCGAGTTGGTGTTTGATGATGCCCGCGGATATCTCGAGTCCACCGACCAGTCGTTCGACGTGATGATCATGGATCTGGTCGATCCCCTGGAAGGCGGTCCGGCGTATCTCCTGTACACCGAGGAATACTACGAAATCGCCCGCGCAAGGTTGAACCCGGGCGGAATCCTGGTAACGCAGTCGGGCCCGGCCGGGTTCCTGAGCCTGCACGAGTGTTTTACGACGATATACAAAACGCTGGAAAGCATCTTCAACCACACTGCCCCGTACCAGGTCCACGTTCCGTCCTTCATCACGCTGTGGGGATTCACCATCGCCTCGGACGCTCCGCTGCCTGACTTGGCCGCATCCGACGTGGATCGCCGTATCGAAGAGAGGATCACGAAAGTGTTGCGGCACTATGACGGGCGGAGCCACGAGGCCATGTTCGCCCTGCCTAGGCACATCCGCGACGGCATCGCAGCGGAGACCCGTATCAACCGGGACGATGCCCCCGTCTTCATGGTGTAGGTGCAGGTAAAGCCGGCCTGTGCCATGATGCGGATAACGGAACTGCCGCAGGCAATCTACCAGGCTATCAATGGCTGGCAGGTGTGGGTGACGCTGCTGTTCCTAGCGTCGCTGATCCTCACGAGACTGCGCTGGGAATTCAGGAAGGGCAGACGACTGTAGAATCGCTAACGCGCATTCCGTACCTTCGGATGCTGCTGCTGGCATTCGTGTGCGGCGTAATCGCCCAAGCTGTCATCGGGGTAGTTCCGTTCACGATAGGAGTAGCCATGACGATGATAGATTTCGCCTTGCGTCGTCGCCGGGAGTGGCGCCAGGAAGGCCGGGATGAAGGCCGTGAGGAGGGCCGGGAAGAAGGCCACGCAGCAGAACGCCGCCGGAATATTGCGGCTATTATGGCAGCCCCCGGTCTGACCGATGCCGCCAAGTTGCAGGCCATCGCCGCAATCAATGGCGCGGAAGAAGAGGAAAGCGGATCACAGTCTCCACGTCGCCAGGGCGAATGATACTCCGCCATTACCGCTGAGCCGCGGCTAGTTCGGGGAACCTTTCCAGGGGCAGCACTTCGCCGGCCGTTTCCCAGTTGTTCACCAGTTCCCGGATCGCATCGGGCACGCGCCTGGTTTGGCCGGTGTCCGCGTAGAAGCCGACGTATATCGCCTCAATGGTGGTGAGCGGGGAATCGTCAGGCGCTCCGCTCTCCATGAAAATGGCGACTTCCAAAGCCAGGCTGGTGTTGCCGATGCGAGCGACCCTGGCCCGCAGGTCCAGCATTTCGTCCACTCTTACCGGCGCTTTGTATTCGATGGTGACCTTGGCAACGGCGCTGTCGAAGTATCCTGCCGCCGCGACTCGGTAGATGCTGAACCCCAGGTTGCGGAAGTATTCGGCTTGGGCGATTTCCAGCCAGCCGAGGTAGCTCCCGTTGAACGCGATGCCCTGCGCGTCGCATTCCTGCCAGCGCACGCGGACGTCGATGCCGAATCGGTAGTCGGAGCGCAGTTGCGTCATATCAGTTTGCCGTTCCGCTCCATCCCAGGCTGGCCAGGAAAACGCGGTCGGAATTGGTCAACGGCGCTGTGTCGAGCAGGTCCGGCCGCAGGCGCAGCGTTCGTTCCAGGGATTGCCGTCTCCGCCAGCGCTCGATGTCGGCGTGGTTGCCGGAGCGCAGTATCTCGGGCACGGCCATGCCACAAAATTCGGCGGGGCGCGTATACAGCGGGTGCTGCAACAAACCTGAGGTGATGCTGTCGTGTTCCACGTTCTCGGCGGAACCCACAACCTCCGGCACAAAGCGGGAAACCGCGTCGATTATGACCATCGCCGCCAGTTCGCCGCCGGTGAGCACGTAATCGCCGATGGAAACTTCGTGGGTGATCAGACCTTCCCGGATGCGCTCGTCAACGCCGGCGTAGTGACCGCAGATGAGGATCATGCCCGCCGCGCTGGCAAACTCGTGCACCAGGTCCTGGTTCAGCACGTCGCCCTGGGGAGACGTGAGCGCAACGGGTGTCGCCGCTCGCTCCGCGGCCGGGATGTCGGCCAGGGCGGATTCCACCGCGGCGAACACCGGGTCCGGTTTCATCACCATGCCCGGGCCGCCGCCGAACTGGTAGTCGTCAGCGGTTCCGTGACGGTCGGTCGCATACTCCCGTATATCGACGGTTTCCAGGGAGACCAGGCCACTCCGCACAGCCCGCCCCAGCACGCTGTATTCTTCGATGAACCGGAAGGCGTCCGGGAACAGCGTCAGGACGATGAAGCGCATCGGATTAATCCTCCAGCAGCCTAACCGCTGGGCAGCATCGCAAAGGTGGCTATAGATGACGCTACCAACCCATTCAGCAAGACGGCAACCCCAAGTCATCCAGGTCGTTGTCCGCTACATCCGTAAGCCCAACGGGTATGCACCCGGTAAATTGATTGCCGTGTGCCAGCCGCAAATATGTTAGCGCGGTGAGGTTGCTCAGCGAGGACGGTATTGATCCAGTGAGTTCGTTTCCGTGGAGCTCCAAATAGGTCAAGTTGGTGAGGTTGCCCAGCGAGGACGGTATTTCCGCGGTCAGCTGGTTGTCGTCAAGTTCCAGCCTAGTCAAGTTGCTGAGGTTCCCCAGCGAGGATAGTATCTCCCCGGTCAGCTCGTTGTCGTCGAGTTCCAAACGGGTCAAGTTGGCAAGGCTGCCCAATTCTGTCGGTATCGGCCCTCTCAACCGGTTGTCGCTAAGCAACAGACCCCTCAGGTTGGCGAGATTGCCCAGTCTTGATGGGAGTTGGCCCGACAGACCGTTTTCACCGAGATCCAGTTCAATCACGCGACCGTCGACATCAGTGGTTACTCCATGCCATTTCCTGATGTGGGCGTCACTCAGCCAGTTCGCGCTGTTGACCCAGTTGGGGCCGTCGGCGGAGCGGTAAAACTTTATCAACTCTGCTCGGTCCGCCTCGTGAGTTGCGGCGCTGCCGTAGTACCAGCGGTCGATCACTTCATCCACCTTGGCGGAAACGTCCGCGGAAGCGTTGGCTTTGAACGCCGACTCCACGTGGCAGATGCCGAGTTCGTTGTCCCCGCAGCCATCGTCAGGCGCATTCCGCAACCTTTTCAAGTAGAGGCTAAGGAACGCAGGACGGAAGGTTTCTTCGCCCAGCGTAAGGTAGAGATCGAGAAACAACCGCTGCCCCAGTGAGTAACGGCAGAGCCGCTCATCGCTGCTAAGTTCCCAATCGGCGGCTTCCAGTTCGCTGATAGTGCTAAAGAAAGTGCATGGCCCTTGGTTGACGACCAATGGCCGCCCGACGCGCGTGTTCTCGGAGATTATGGCGAGGAAGTCTGCGGCGCCTTCTTTCATCCAAGCCGGAGTACCTTTGTCGATCCAATGTGTGGTCCTGCTGGTCCAATAAAGATGACCGGACTCGTGGGCGATGTGCTCCGGGGCGCGTTCATAACCGATGTCATCGTACTCGGGATTGGAGGCTATGTGGGTGCCGTAGTGTATACCGCCGCCGGTGTGGCCGAAGTACCAGGTAACGTGGTTCGTGTGCAGTGACCAGCCCATGAATTCTTCAATGGTGGCGAGGGCCTGTGCGAATCGATCCATGCTGACGCTAGGCGTCGCCTGGTCCACATGGCGGATGACGGCGAGCGTCACTTCACCGGAGTATGTAAGATTGACTGCTCGCTCCTCGACATACACTCCCTCGCTGCTGACGAGCATGTCCAGGAGCGGAAGTACTGAATCAGGCTGATGTTGGTTGGTGCCAGCCAAAAGCAGAACGATCTTCGCTTCATCATCCGTGATTTCGTCTAGGGCAGGATGGGCCATTAACTTAAGAAACTCAGACGAGCGGTCTCCTCTGTATCTCTCTTGATACAGAGACCTTACAGCCAAGGCATCGGCGCTTTCCACGGTGTCCAGAAACGGCATATCCAGAATCTCGATGGCCTTCTGAATTACATCCTGTTTCCGAGGGGTATCCCCGTCGGTAACAATCAGTAGCAGTCGGTAGATTACCTCAGTTTCATCGCGAGTGATGTCGTCCTGCATCCATGACTTAGCCAACATCGTGTCAGCTAGCGCCATGCTCTCTCTGGCCGTCCAGCGTACCCCCCAGATGGCAATAGTTTCATGCTCAGTAATGCTGTCCAGGACCCACGGTTTTTGCAGCAAGGCGTCATACACGTCGGGATGTCGGTATGCGACCGCAATCAGCAGTTCGGCGGCCTCGCGCTCCGAATCGTCCACGCCGTCGGCGATCCAGGGCAGTTGCCTGATTTCGTCTGCCTGCTTCTGTTTGTTCCGCTCCAGCCAGGCGCTGTGTTTCAGGTCAGCAAAGGACTTGAGCGGTGTTGTCCGGCGGGTCGGTGGCGACGTGGTGGGGGCAGGCGTGCGAGTTGGAGTGGGCGCCGGCGTGGATGTTGGAGAGGGTGGAGTTGGGGTACTGGTGGGCAGCGGCGTGGGTGTGGGCGTTGCCGTGGGAAGCGGCGTGGGCGCACTCGTCGGCGTTGGCATGGGCGTACTCGTCGGCAATAACGGCGTATGGGTGGGCAGTGGCGTGAAGGAAGGCGTCTGCGTCGCCATAGGCGCCGGGGTTGGCGCTTCGGTCGGAGACGGCGCGGAGGTTGACAACACAGCAACCGCTGTGGGCGCTGGCGCAGCGGTGGGAACCGCCTCGGGCTCAGGCGAGGTGCACCCGGCCACGGCCAAGGCAAGCGTCAGGGTGATTGCGGCCGGCGCCGCCAGGGAGGTGAAAACCCGGCGCACGATCATCGCGGCTGTTTTCTGTTTTCTCAACAGGGCGTACCTCTACGCCGGCTGCAACTCCCGCGCGGCCAGGCGGTTGGTGTACGCCTCGCCGCCCTTCATGATGAGCAGCAGACGCTCACGGTCGCGCAGAACCGAGATGTTCCGCAGCGGGTCGCCGTCTACCACCAGCACGTCCGCCTGCTTGCCGACCTCGATGGTGCCGACTTCTTTGCCGATGCCGCAGCACTCGGCGGCGTAGCCGGTGGCGGCCTGGATGGCGAGCATGTTGCTCATGCCCTTTTCAACCATCAGCTCCAGTTCGCGGGCGTTGTCGCCGTGGACGAAGCCGCCGGCATCGGTGCCGGCCACGATGCGCACGCCTTCCTTGATGGCCAGCTCCGTGCTCTGGATGTGGATGTCCATCAGCGCCTGCGCGCGCACCCTGATGTGGGGGGCGCTGACCGTGCTGTGGAAGTCGTAGACCTCGAAAGTCGGGGTGAAGAAGGTGCCCTGGTCGGCCATCATCTTGAGCATGTCGGGGTCGGTGGCCAGGTAGCAGCCGTGCTCGATGGAGCCGGCTCCCGCCTTGATAGCGATGGGCAGTCCGGTGCCGCCCACTGCATGACAGAGTGTGCTGCGCCCCAGGGCCGCGGCCTCGTCAACCAGCGCCTTGGCCTCGTCCAGCGCGTAGGCCTGGTCCAGCGGGCCGTTGCCGGGACGCCCGGAAGCGCCGCCGGTGGTCGCGAACTTGATCTGGTCGGCGCCACAGCGGACCAACTCGCGCACCTTGGCCCGCACGCCATCCACGCCGTCGGCTACGCCGTCGGGCGATAGTGGGTCGTGTCCCAGGATCACCTTGCGGTGGCCGCTTCCGCTGACCTTGTCCTCGATCCCGCCGGTAGGGGACATGATGTTAACGGAGATGATGAGGCGAGGTCCTTTGATCAAGCCCTGCTCTACGGCCATCTTGAAGCCGGCATCCAGGCCTCCGGCGTCACGCACCGTGGTATAGCCGGCCGCTAGCGTGTCTTCAATGACCTGGGCGGTCCGGATGTTGAACAGCGAAAGCGGTTCGTCCATGCCCCACCGGCCGGTCAGGCCATATCCACCGGAGGCCAGGTGGTCGTGCACGTCGATGAGGCCGGGCATTATCGTGTGGCCGCTGGCGTCCAGCACTTCGGCTCCTTCAGGGATGGGCACCGCGGCCCGGGGACCGACCTCCATGATGCGATCGCCGTCGATCAGCACCGCGGCGTTTTCCACCGCGGGTCCGCCCAAGCCGTCGATGAGATTTCCTCCAACTATTGCCAGCATGATCGACCTCTCAATTTTGCCGAACGCGCAGCTTATCGGATAGCCTATTTATGGCGCCGGGATGCCGCTGCGGTGAGGGGATGCTAATTTGGGCTCCAGCCGATGTCAAGAAACATAAACCGTGTAACCGGTCAGAGGACGCCGAGTGCGCAGCCGGTTCACTACGATATAATCGGCGCTACGCAATAAGCTCGATTTGGAAGAACGTTGATGGGACTGGTCGCGGGTAAATCTCGGTTTTTGTGCCTGACTTTCTGTTTAGCCGTGGCATTGTCCCTGAGCGGATGTTTCATCGGTAATCTGTTTGGCGGTGATCTACCAGCCATCGCTTATGTAGTATCGGATGATGACGGCGCCCAGGCTTGGGTCCAGCAGCCCGGTGACGACGAAGCATCGCGCATTTCATCGTTGAGCGCAGACGCAAGGATGCCACGTTGGTCGCCGGACCAGACTAAAATCGCCTGGATATCGGTCGGCAACAAGACCGAGCTGATGTTGTACGACGTAGACACCGAAGGGGTCACGTCCCTGGTGTCGAACGTGGACGCCGAACAGCCGCCAATATGGGCCCCGGAGTCAGACCGGATCGCGTATGTCTCCGATGAGGACGGCGACCCCGACATTTACATGGTGACGCTGGAGGGCAAGCGGGAAACGCGGTTGACCTTCAGCCCGGAACGGGAACTCGTCGGCGACTGGTCACCCGACGGCGAGTGGCTGGTTTTCACGGAGTACGGGAAGGACGGGCTGTTTCTGCGCAACCCCAACGGGGTCAATCGCATTGAGTTGACTGCGGGCCCTGACACCGACCCGGTCTGGTCGCCCAAGGGCGACAGGATAGCCTTTCTGCGCAGCGACGATGGCGCTCGTGACGTTTACGTGCTCCGTCCGACCAACTCGGACAACTGGGCCGACGACACTGACGAGGTCGCCGTGGCCGACGACGAGCATGACGAGTTTTCCGTGGTCTGGTCGGCGGACGGTAGGCGATTGGCGTTTGTGGTGCGTTTCGACGACCAGGCCGAGATTTTCTCCGTGTTGGTGGACGGCTCGGAGCGGCGCCGGTTGACCCAGAACACGGAGGACGATCTGATGCCGGTCTGGTCGGCCGGAGAAGACCGGATCGCGTTCGTTTCATACGCCTACGGGAATGCCGAGATCCTGTACATGAACGCTGACGGAACGGAACAGATGCGGTTGACCGTCAACGACGCCATGGACACCCACCCCGACTGGTGACCGAGCCGAGCGCTCCGCCGCGTCCCATGGCCCGCTCCGTACCGGATCTTGACCCCGCCGATGTGGGCCCCCTGCTGGGCGGCCTCAGCGCGCCACTGGCGGCAATCTCGACCCGCGCGGGAGACGTCAGCAACGCGCAGATCGCCGTGGCCATCACTGCGGCTTCCATAGTTCCCCAGCGACCGCGGTTGATCGTCCAGATCTACCACACGAACTATACCCACGGCCTGATCTCAGCCAGCGGGGTCCTGGCGATCAACTTCCTGGAAACCTCCCAGCTACCGCTCATCTGGGAGTTGGGGATGCACTCGGGCCGCGATGGAGACAAACTTGAAGGCGTGAGCTATACCACCGGCGCTACGGGCAGCCCCCTGCTTGAGGGATGCTTTGGTTTCCTTGATTGCCGCGTGGTCAATGCTATGGACGGCGGCGACATGACCGCGTTCCTAGTCGAGGTGGTGGCCGCCCGGACCAACGGCGGCGAGCGCATGACCTGGCGAGAGGCCAGGCCGCGACTGCCCCGCCGGTGGGCCGACGAATGGGACCGCAAGATCACCGGGGAGATTGACATATCGCTGTCAACCATGGACCAGATCGATTCGACCACATGGTCCCGCCGCCCAGTCACCTGAATCCGATACAATGTTACAATGCGCTCATCGGATTTGCCTAACGAACTGATTGATCGGGGCATCTATTGGCAAGTGGGCGGGTTCACGCTGGTGGCTGTCGCCGGCGTCGCCATCCTGGCGGAGCTCTCCGGCTCGGAGCTGCGTGCGTTTATCTATTTTGAGATTGCGGTTACTAGGCTGTACTGGGCCTTGGTAATTCCGTTGGCCGGGCTGTTTGACGGAACGCGCAAAATGTTTGAGAAAATGTCTGACATCAGAGCGAAACGCCGGCAAAGGTGGCTTGAGGAAGGCCGCCGCGAGGAACGTGAAACCTTGCGTGAAGAGTTGCGTCGTCTGGGCGTGACGCTGCCGCAGGAAGCCATCGATTACCTGAACGGTAACGGCGATAAAAGTGAGCCACAACATGGATGCTGACATTGCTGAAATCGTAGCCCGCATCCACGACACGCCGCAGCAATCGGTGCTGGCGGTGGCCGGCGCCGGAAACTATGCCCTAGCCTGGCTCCTGGGAGTCGGCGGCGCCTCGCGCACCGTGCTTGAAACCCGGGTGCCTTACGGTTACCTGGCGATGACCGACTTTCTCGGCGGGTACGCTCCCGAGCAAACCGTCTCCGCTGATACCGCACGGCTCATGGCCCGGTCGGCCTGGGCTCGAGGCATGTCGCTGCGGGAACAGGACGCGCCCATCGTCGGGCTGGCGTGCACCGCGACCATTGCCACAGACCGTACCAAGCGTGGCGACCACCGCGCTTTCATTGCCACCTGGGACGACGACTCTGTTACCACCGATTCCCTTGTCCTCGAAAAGGGTCGGCGGGACCGCGCCGGCGAAGAGGACGTGGTCAGCCGCCTGGTCATCGCGGCAATCGCACGAGCCTGCGGCGTGTCTGCGGAACTCGACCTCGGACTGGTCGCATCTGAGCGGCTGGTGACCGACACTACACGCCACGCCGAGCCGGTGCAACGTCTGCTGGACGGCGACGCCCGCTGGGTAACGGTCCATCCCGACGGCCGCATGGTCGTTGATGGAGACGCGCCTGGAGCCCTGCTCCCCGGCTCGTTCAACCCCATACATGCCGGTCACACCGAACTGGCTCAGGTGGCGGGCAAGGCGCTGGGAGCGCCGGTTACGTACGAGCTTTCGGTGACCAACGTGGACAAGCCGCCCCTGGCCGCTGGCGAAGTACACCGCCGGTTGGACCAGTTCCAGGGAGTCGGCACGGTGGTGCTCACCCGGGCGGAGACCTTCATCAAAAAGTCCGCGCTGTTCCCCGGATGCGGTTTCGCTATCGGTTGGGACACCGTGACTCGGCTGATTCAGCCCAGGTACTACGGAGATTCCGAACCGGCGATGCTGCAGGCGCTGGCCGAAATGTGGGGGCGCGGCAGCCGTTTCGCCGTGGGCGGGCGCACCGATGACAGAGGCTCGTTCCGGTCGCTTTCGGACGTGAATATCCCGGACGGGTTCCGGCCCATGTTCACGGAAATACTGGAGGCCGACTTCCGCCGCGACGTGTCTTCGACCTCGATTCGCGAGAACTTGGGCCTCAATTGACACTTGTTGGGGCCGTTGCTACGATGGGTCGGCTCACCGGAATCTTCCAATCCCTACCGAATCATGTTTAGCCCGCTGTTGCTCCAAACCTTCAATCCGGCCGACTACGCCGGAAACTGGTTGGCGGTGGTGATTGCCATCGCCATCGCGCTGGCTGCCATCGGGGCAATGTTCGCGGGATCGCAGTTGCTGTCGGCCCGGCGCCGTTCAGCCGTCAAGCTGACGACCTACGAATGCGGCATTCCACCGACGCCCTTCGCGTGGTCGAATATCAACATCCGCTTCTACATCTTCGCCATCCTGTTCTTGATATTCGACGTGGAAGCGGTGTTCCTGTTCCCGTGGGCCGTGGTGTTCATCCAGGAAAAAGTGGCTGGCAACCCGATACCGTTCTACGCCATGCTGTTGTTCCTGGCCATGCTGTTCTTCGCGGTCATCTACGGGTGGCGCAAGGGGGTGCTGGATTGGCAGAAGTAAACCCGTCCGCAGGGTCCGGCGGCCTCTCGGCGGAACAAGCGAGTTCTCCGTTGGCCATGCCGCCCCGCGCCACCGAAATCGTCTTGGGTTCCGGCAACCGGCCCGGTCCGAGTCTGCTTAACCAGGCCACCGACGGGCGGGTGCCCGGCGTCATCACTACGACGACTGATCAGTTGTTCGCCATGGCCCGCAAGTCGTCCCTGTGGACGCTCAGTTTTGGGCTGGCCTGCTGCGCCATCGAGATGATCTCCACCTACATGGCCCACCACGATTTCGACCGCTTCGGCGTGGTGACCTGGCCGTCGCCCCGGCAGGCGGACGTCATGATCGTTGCCGGCACCGTGGTCAAAAAGATGGCCGAACCCATCCGACTGCTCTACGAACAGATGCCGGAACCGAAGTGGGTCATCGCCATGGGGAGTTGCGCCACCAACGGCGGTCCCTACTACCGTTCCTACTCGGTGGTGATGGGGGTCGATCACATCATCCCGGTGGACGTGTACGTGCCGGGATGCCCGCCGCGCCCCGAAGCACTGCTGTACGGCATACTGAAACTCCAGGAAAAGATCATGGCCGACGCGGGAGACGGCAATGCCCCGGCCTCGGCGTAACGCCCCGGAGGCGGAAGCGGAGCCGCCGCCGGACCCCATTGAGTTGTTGGCGCCGGCCCGCCGGGAGACACTGGACCGCGCCGTCAAGGTTCTGGCCGACTACTCCCCGGTACCCGGCGCGTTGGGCGACCTGCCCCAGGTGACCGTCCCCGCCGGCGACATCGACTCTGTCTGCATGGCGTGCCGGGACGACGCTTCCCTGGATTGCCGCCTGCTACTCTGTCTGGCTTGCGTGGACTACGAGGAACGTTTTGAACTGGTCTATTTCCTCCAGTCCCTGGCCCGGGAACAATCGTTGGTGGTGAAGACCGAAGTGTCCTACGAAGATCCTGCCTTGCCCTCGGTGTGCGCGGTCTGGCCGGCCGCAGACTGGTACGAGCGCGAAGCGCACGACCTGTTCGGCGTTGCGTTCCAGGGTCACCCCGACCTGTCTCCCCTGCTGCTGTATCCGGAATTCGACGGGTTCCCCGGTCGCAAATCCTACGACTTCTACGAGTACCGGGAGTTCTAGTGACCGCCGCTCAGGAAATCGACCCCAATGCGCCGGACTCTGCTGCTTCCGTGGAGTTGATGGCTTCCGTAGAGTTGGTAGCTCGCGTGGTATCCGACGGCAACCAATTTTTGGCCACGGTGGACGGTCTCGAACTGCAAAGCAGCGGGCGCACCCGGGAAGCCGCGGAGAACGGGTTGGTACAGGCGGTGCGGGGATGGCTGGAACGACAGGACACAGTCGGCCGTCTGGGTCAGGCTCTCGGGATAGACGACTTGAACGAAGAAACCGAAATCGTGCTGCGGTTCGACGCTGACGAGCCGTCGGGAGAGCAATCAACCGAGGTCTGACATGGACCGCATCGTTTACGAAATCGAAGCCGTGCGGGTCGCCTCGGGCTGGGAGGCGCGGTGCCCGGAGCTTGAAGTGACGGCCTACGGGGACACCCAGGACGACGCCCGCACCGCCCTCAGGCGGCAGGTGTCGGACTATCTGGAAGACTGCGAGGAAATGGGCGTCCTGGAGGACGTGCTCATCGAAGCCGGTTTCTACGACAACGGAGAAGCCTGGATGAGCGCCCGCGTGGAACCGCCGCAACCCAGCCTGCGTTTCATCGGTTCGCCCTTTCCCGAAGCCCGCGAGCCCTCGGCCTGAAAGTCTGGGAATAGTTCGGAATCCTGCAAGCCATGACTGATCCAACTGCCATGACTGCCCAAGTGTCCGACGGTGTCCGCGAGGGCACGCAGCCGGTGGAGATGCTGCTCAACATGGGGCCGCAGCATCCGTCCACCCACGGTGTGTTCCGCATGGTGCTCTGGGTGGACGGCGAGAAGGTGGTTGACGTTGAGCCGCACATCGGCTACCTGCACCGGGGATCCGAGAAGTTGTGCGAGGGTGAGCAGTACCATCAGGTGGTCACACTGTTTGACCGCATGGACTACATCGGCAACTTCAACAACGAGCTGGCCTACTGCATGGCCGTCGAGAAGTTGATGGGCCTGGAGGTGCCGGAGCGGGCCGAATACATTCGGGTGATCCTTTGCGAGCTGAATCGCATCGCCAGCCATCTGCTGTACGTTGGCACCATGGGCCTGGACGCCGGGGCGATGACGCCGGTGATGTTTTCCTTCCGCGGCCGGGAACGGGTGCAGGCGCTGTTTGAAGCCGTGTCCGGCGCGCGCATGATGCACAACTATTTCCGCATCGGCGGCCTCAAGGAGGACGTGCCGGACAATTTCCGGCAACTGGTGGACGAGTTGATGCCGCTGCTGCGGGAGGACGTCGAACAGAGCGACCGCATACTGACCTTCAACGAAATCTTCCTGTCCCGCCTCAAGGACGTGAGCCCGATTGGCGCCGACGAAGCCATCGCCCTGGGCCTCACCGGCCCAATGCTGCGCGCCTGCGGGTACGAGTATGACGTTCGCAAAGCGCAACCGTACTCAATCTACGACCGTTTCGACTTCGAGGTGCCGGTAGGTTTGGACGGGGACTGTTGGGACCGGCATTGGGTGCGCGTCCAGGAGATGTACCAGTCCTTGCGGATCGTGGAACAGGCGATGGCGCAACTCCCCGAGGGGCCGGTGGTGTCATCGCTGGGCCGCCGCCTGATCCGCCCTGCCGCCGGCGAGGCCTATGTCCGCGCCGAGAACCCCAGGGGCGAGATCGGCGTCTACCTGGTCAGTGACGGCACCGACCGGCCCTATCGCGTGAAGGTGCGGCCGCCGTCTTTCTGCAACCTGTCCGCTTTGCGGCGACTGCTGGCGGACACCTGGCTGGCGGACAGCGTGGTGGTGCTGGGATCGCTGGACATCGTGCTGGGCGAGGTGGACCGGTGAGTTTCCTCGTCAGTCTGGCCTGGAGCGCATTGGGCCTGGCGATAATGTTCGCCGTCCTGTCGGTGGTTGTCCTTTCAATGGTCTGGCTCGAGCGCAAGGCGCTGGGTCGCCTGCAACTGCGTTACGGGCCGACCCGCACGGGGTTGTTCGGGCTGATGCAGCCCATCGCCGACGCAGTGAAGCTCGTCATCAAGGAAGACATCATCCCTGACGACTCGGAAAAAGCCATCTTCTGGATCGCCCCGGTCATCGTCGTGGTATCCGCCTTTGTCATCTGGGTAACCATACCCGGCGGCGACAACGTAGTGATCCGCCACCTGCCTCTGGGGTTGTTCTACATCATCGCCTTTGCGGTGATCGGGATCCTCGGGCTGGTGCTGGCCGGATGGGGTTCGGCGAACAAGTACGGCATCATGGGCGGGTTGCGGTCGGCCGCGCAGTTGATCTCCTATGAGATACCGGTGGTGCTGGTGGCCGCCGCGGTGGCGATCCTGGCCCAGTCCCTGGACATGCGGGAAATCGTGGCGCAGCAATCCACCTACCCCTACCTGTTGGTGCTGCCCCTGGGCTTTGTGGTGTTCTTCATCGCCGGCCTGGCCGAGGTGGGACGCACGCCGTTCGACATCTACCACGCGGAGAGCGAGGTGGTGGGCGGCCCGTTTGTCGAATACAGCGGCGCCCACTGGTCGGTGTTCTTCCTGGCGGAGTACATCAACACCTTTGCCATCGCCGCGCTGACGACGCTCCTGTTCCTGGGCGGCTGGGGCGGCCCGGCGCTTCCCGACGTGGTGTGGTTCCTCTTCAAAACTTACGCCGTGGTTCTGGTGGTGTTCTGGGTCAGGGGCACCTTCCCGCGTCTCCGCATCGACCAACTGATGGCCTTCGCCTGGAAGGTGATGGTCCCGCTGTCGTTCTACACGGTCATCATCGCCGCCGTGTACCGGTTCTACGCCCTGCCCTGGTGGAGCCTGACCATCATGTCGGCCGCCGGCCTCGCGGTCGCCGGCTGGATCATCTACCGGCGCATGACCGGCCCGGCACGCCGGGTTGCTGAAGTGCAGCGTCAGTTGGCCGCGCGACGGGCGGCATCCGGAGCACGCACGTAGCCGCGCATGCTGGTATCATATTCGCAATTCTACGCAGAGTGCCGTCATGACAACCCGCACCCGCAAAATCAACGTCGCAGCATTCGAGGCGATGGCCGCCGACCCGGGTCACCGTTACGAATTGGTGGACGGAGAGTTGGTTGATATGGATGGCAAGCCCAGGCACGGTGCGGTAACGGGAGAAATGTACTTGTTGCTGCGAGGGCATATCGGGTACAACAGCCTACGCTTTGATGTCGGCGTCAATACTGGTTTCCAGATGGACCCGTTCACTCTGAGATTCCCCGACGTGCATGTGACGTCTTGGGAACGAATGGCCGGGTACGACGAAGGTGCCCCGGGCTGGCCGGCTTTTGCGCCCGATGTGGCAATCGAGGTCGTTTCGGCCAGCAACACGCCGTCCGAACTCGCGCGCAAGGCCGCGGAGTACTTTGCCAACGGCGCTCTCGTGATGTGGATAGCCGATCCGGACCCCCGCTCAGTAATCATCCGACGCCCGGGTGTCCCCGACGAGGTTTACGGGCCAGAAGATACGCTGACTGGCGACCCCGAGATTCCCGGTTTCTCATGCACCGTCGCCGACATCTTCGCGGTGCTGGACCGGCCCGGCGCACCCGCTCCCCAGGACGAATAGAGCCATGCTGGAAAGCCTGAAGGGAATGATGCTTACTCTCGCGTCCACGGTCTCCGGGTTCCGCCGGCCGGTCACGCAGCAGTATCCCAAGGAGCCAACCCCGGTGCGGCCGCGGTTCATGGGATTCCCGGCGCTCACTTGGGATGGCGCAATCAGCGAGCCGTACTGCACCGGCTGCATGGTGTGCATTCGCAACTGCCCGACACAGTGCATGTCCGCCAGCATGATGGACAATCCCAAGCACGCCGACGGCGAAAGCACCCGCCGCAAGATCGTCGATTACTTTGAAATCAATTTGAACCGTTGTATATTGTGCGGCATCTGCGTCGAGTACTGTAACTTCGACGCAATTGTTATGAGCCACGAGCACGAGATGAGCACCTACGCGCGGAACGGCGATCGGGTTGACCTCCCGGCGTTGCTCCAGATTGGCAAGAAATACCAGGACGATACCGCCTGGATCCCGCCAACCGTTTTGGCCAAGCAGAAAGCCGACGCCGCGAAAGCGGCGGCCGAGGCCGATTCCAAGGACTGAACCGAGGCTGACCGTGCCCCGAGAAGACGAACGTTTCCGTAATCTGTCCCCGCGGCATCCGCAGTATTGTACCTGCGTTGAATGCGTAGAGCAGCGTAAATCCGGCCAGGATGAAACCGTCGCCGGTAAGGTCGGCAAATTTGCCGGCAAGATGGCGGGCAAAGCGGCCAAAGCCGGAAAAATAGGCAAGGGCAAAAAACGCGGCAACAGCGGCGCCTCCGGCAAAGCCCGTGGCCGGACGCAGTCAGTGTCCGAGCCGGTGCGAAAGCACAAGGCCGACTGCGAGTGCGCGACCTGTACGCTCCTTAAGTCAATCTAGGTGTTGGTCCCCAAGGAATCCAGGACCGGTTCGCCTATTCGCAATGCCGACACCGAAACCAAACCCTCAACACCGGAGCCGCCAGCGGGGCGGCTCGTACTTTGGCAGCGTGCCGGGTATCTCCGTGAGGAACCCGGGCAGCCGGGATGCATAGACCCGTGGCGCTGGCCCTCTTCACAATCGTAGCCATTTTCACCCTCGGCGGGGCCGTGGGCGTCGTAGCGACTCGAAACGTGGTCCACGCGGCGCTGTTCCTGCTGCTGTCCCTGCTGGGCGCGGCCGGGGCGTACCTGCTGCTCTTCGCCGAGTTCCTGGCGCTGGTGCAGGTGCTCATCTACGGCGGCGCGGTTACCATCGTCGTGCTGTTTGCGGTCATGCTAACCCGGTCCTCGGAGTATCCACGTATCACCGACAACAAACAGTGGCCGCTGGGATTGATAACGGCCACGGCGCTGGCGGTGGTGCTGGGCGCGGCTTTCTGGCTGGCTCCTGATGTCGCCGCCGAGCCCCATGCTCCCGAGTTCACGGAACTGGGCGCCGCCCTGTTCACCAAGTGGGCGCTGCCCTTTGAGATCGCTTCACTGGTGCTCCTGGTAGCCCTCATCGGAGCCATCATCATCGCCCGCACGCAGAACGTGACGACGCAAGCCGATACACCGGCGGAAGGCGAGGGTTAGCCGCGGGATGGTGCCCCTTCTGTATTTCCAGCTCCTGGGAGCCGCCCTGTTCGGGATCGGTTTCTACGGAGTCCTCGCCCGCCGGAGCGCGGTGCTGATCGTGCTGTCCATCGAGTTGATGCTGAACGCAGTCAACATCAACCTGATCGCCGCTGCCTCCTACCTGAACGGCACGGGCCGCTTCACCGACTTTGACGGCCAGATCATCGCGATCTTTGTCATCACGGTGGCAGCGGCAGAGGTCGGTCTGGCATTCGCGATCATCCTGCGGATGTACCGCAACCGCGGCACCGTCAACGTCGACGAAATCAACCTGCTCAAGTGGTGATATGCCGCTGGCATTCCTGATCCCAGTCTTCTCCTTCGCCGCCTGCCCGCTGATCATCCTGTTCCAGCGTTGGCTGCCGCTGCGCGGCGCGCCGCTGGCGATCCTGGCCATCGGCGGCGGTTTCGTGGTGTGGGCGGTGACGGCGGCGAGTTTCCTGGGCGCTTCGGCAGCCGATCCCGCCTGCGAAGTCAGCAGCATCACCGGCGCGTTGACCTGCCATTTCTCCACGTCCTGGTTCGAGGCGGGGCTACCCGGCGTCGTTGACACCGTTGACCAGGCCATTCACCTGGACTGGGGGATCATCATCGACCCGTTGACGATTGTGCTCCTCGGGCTGATCACTTTCGTCTCCCTGGGCGTCCAGCTTTACTCGCTGGAATACATGAAAGGCGATCCGCGCTTCGGTTGGTACTTTGCCTGGCAGGCCCTGTTCGTGGCGGCGATGCTGACCCTGGCGCTGGCAGACAACTTCCTGCTGCTGTACATCGCGTGGGAACTGGTGGGCCTGTGCTCCTACCTGCTCATCGGGTTCTGGTTTGAAAATCCCGGCCCGCGCGAGGCCGCGAAGAAAGCATTCGTGGTGACCCGCATCGGCGACGTGGGTCTGCTGGTGGGCATTCTTCTGCTCTGGGTGAACGTGGGCAGTTTCAGCATGACCGACGCGTTCGCTGCCGCCGCGTCCGGCGAGCTGGGCAGCGGCGTCACCACCGCGGCGGCCATCCTGCTGTTGCTGGGAGCCATGGGCAAGTCCGCGCAATTCCCCTTCCACGTATGGCTGCCTGACGCCATGGAAGGCCCGACGCCGGTCAGCGCGCTGATCCATGCGGCCACCATGGTGATCGCCGGCGTGTACCTGGTGGCCCGCGCCTATCCAATCTTCGCGGCGTCCCCGGAAGCGATGATGATCGTAGCCATTGTCGGGTTGATCACGGCCCTGGGCGCCGCCACCATCGCGCTGGTGTCCACCGACTTGAAACGCATCCTCGCGTACTCCACCGTGTCGCACCTGGGGTTGATGATGCTGTCGCTGGGCGCGTTCGGCTGGACGGCGGCGGTGTTCCACCTGATGGCCCACGGGTTCGCCAAGGCGTTGCTGTTCCTGGGAGCGGGCAGCGTGATGCACGGCGTTGGCGCCCATGGCGACGTGGACATTCGTCGTGTTGGAGGTTTACGCCGGGCGATGCCGGTGACCGCGGTCGTGTTTTCCATCGGCGCGCTGTCCCTGGGGGGCATCCCGATCCTGTCGGGGTTCTGGAGCAAGGACGAAATCCTGATCGCAGTCGAGCACAACCTGCCGGTGATCTTCATCGTCCTGACCATGCTCACCGCGTTCCTGAGCGCGCTGTACATGGCCCGCGCCATGTTCGTCGTGTTCTTCGGGGCCGAGGGCGAGGACAGCCACCATGCCCACGAGTCTCCGCTGCTGATGACCGGCGTGATGTCCGTCCTGGCGGTGCTGGCCGTAGGTTTCGGCTGGATTGCCTTCCCCTGGCCGGGCTCGTCCGGGGTCTTCGGCGGCTTAGTGTTCTACGACCACGCGGAGAAGTTCCACTTCAACTATGTCCTGGGAGCGCTGTCGATCATCCTGGCCGTAGGCGCTTTCGTCCTGGCCTGGCTGGTCTACGTTCGCCGCTCGGTTTCCCACGAACCCTGGCGCGCTCGTTTCGCGGAAGTGCTGCGGATAGTCGAGCGCCGTTACTACGTCGACGAGGCGTACCAGTGGACCATCGATCGCATCGTGCTGACCGTGTCCGCGGCGTTGGCCTTCTTCGACCGTGCGGTGGTCAACGACGTCGCGGTCAATGGCCCGGCCGATGTCGTGCGCAAAGCGGGCGTCGCGCTGCGGCTGCACGTCACGGGTCACGTTTACACCTACGCTTTGGCGGTGGCATTGGGCGTGATCGGCCTGGCGATATTCTGGTGGCTGCGCTCGGTGTAGAGCTTACTGGCATTATGCAATATCGCTATCCCCTGGCCATCTCGTCATTCCCGCAAAAGCGGGAATCCAGAGCCTCTTTGCTCAACAGTATCCTGGATTCCGGCTTTCGCCGGAATGACGGTCGCTATATTCGATGATGGCCAATTTCGACCAGGTATCTCTGCTGCTGTTGGTGCTGGTGCCTTTGGCCGGCGCGGCGCTGGCCATGTTCCTGCCCAAGGACCGGCCGCGGGACGCGTGGCAGTTCGCTATCTTCGTGGCCGCCGTCAGCTTCGTGCTGTCGGTCATCGTTTTCCTGCGCTACGACTACGGAGCCGGCGGCGTCCAGATGATGCGGGAATACGCGTGGATCGGGCACCCGGTGAACATCGATCTGAGCCTGGGGCTGAACGGCATCGGCGCGCCCCTGGTGCTGCTCAACGGCATCGTGCTGCTGGGCGCGGTGCTGATCAGTCAGACTATCACCCGGCGGACCCGGGACTTCTTCGTGCTGCTGCTGGCCCTGGGCGCCGGCGTGTTCGGCGTGTTCGTGGTGCGCGATCTGTTCTTCCTGTTCTTCTTCTACGAACTGGCCGTGTTGCCGATGTACCTGCTCATCGGCGTGTGGGGCAGCAGCACTGATTTCGGCACCTTCCTGCGCACCAAGGAATACGGCGCGATGAAGCTGATGCTGATGCTGGTGGCCGGCAGCATCCTGATCTGGGTAGGCATCCTGGCCCTGTACGTGGCATCGTCGCAGGCGGGCGATCCCACCTTCAATATCGACAAGCTGGCCGCGCTACAGCAGGACGGGGCGGTTTCCCGTTTGACCCAGATGTGGGTGTTCCCCTTCTTTGCGCTGGGGTTCGGCGTTCTGGCCGGCCTCTGGCCCTTCCATACCTGGTCGCCTGACGGCCACGTCGCCGCGCCCACCGGCGTCAGCATGTTGCACGCCGGCGTGCTGATGAAGCTGGGGGCCTTTGGCATCATCCAGGTGGGGATGATCCTGACACCCCAGGGCGCGGAGGTGTGGATGCCCGTGCTCATAGGGCTGGGCACTGTCAACGTCATCTACGGCGCGATTTCCGCCCTGTCGCAGAATGACCTCAAGTACGTCATCGGCTATTCCAGCGTCAGTCACATGGGTTACGTGCTCATGGGCATCGCCACGCTGCACCCGGTAGGATTGGCCGGGGCGGTGCTCCAGATGTTCTCCCACGGCATCATGACGGCCCTCATGTTCGCCATGGTGGGAGCGATTTACGAGCGGGCGCACATCCGCGACAGCATGATCCTCAACGGCCTGATCAAGCGCATGGGCACTACGACGTTCTTCTTCGCCATTGCCGGCCTGGCGTCCCTGGGGCTGCCCGGGCTGAGCGGGTTCATAGCGGAGTTCATGGTGTTCACCGGAGCATTCCGTACCTACCTGCCGTTGGCGGTGCTTGGCGTCATCGGCGCGGCCATCACGGCGGTGTACATCCTGCGTCTCTTGGCGCGATCATTCTTCGGCGAGGGCGATCCGCAGTGGGACCATCTGACGGACGCCAGCCCGGTAGAGAAGGGCGTGGGCGCGGCCTTCGTACTGATCCTCATCGCGGTGGGCGTCTGGCCGGCGCCGCTGCTGCGGGTCATCAACACGGGCGTCGAAAGCGCGCTGGCCGTGTTTTAGGCGGTTATCGGAATGCCAATCGACTACACCGCCAACCTCCACCTGCTGACGCCGGAGTTCGTCCTCACGGCGCTGGCGTTCCTGGTGTTCACGGTGGACCTGTTCCTGCCGGAGAGCAGGAAAGAATGGCTGGCCGGACTGTCGGTAATCAGCCTGGTGGCCGTCATGGTCATCGCGCTGGTCATGCGGCCGGCGGGTTCCGTTGAGCTGTACGGCGGCCTGATCGTGGTCGACAGCTTCGGCCTGTTCTTCAAGATTTTCTTCCTGGCCATCGGCGTGGGGATCATCGCCCTGTCAGTTGAGTACGGGCGCGACCGTCTGGAGCATCGCGGCGAATTCTACGGGCTGCTGCTCTTCTCCATCCTCGGCATGAACCTGATGGCCATGTCCCGGGAACTGCTCACCGCGTACATCGCCTTGGAACTGCTGTCCTTCAGCCTCTACGTCATGGTGGCCTACGGATTGCGCGAGGCCCGCTCCAACGAGGCGGGGATCAAGTACATCATTATCGGCGCGCTGTCGTCGGCCATCATGCTCTACGGGCTGAGCAACATCTACGCGGCCCTGGGCACGACGTTCTTCGCCGGCATCGCCGAGGAGTTGGCATCGCCGGGCACGGTAAGTCCGGTGCTGTGGGTGGGCGTGGCGCTGCTGGTGGTTGGTTTGGGATTCAAGCTCTCGGCGGTGCCCTTCCACATGTGGGCGCCCGATGCCTACGAGGGCGCGCCCTTGCCGGTCACCGCCTACCTGGCCATCGGATCCAAAGCCGCAGCGTTCGCGTTGACGCTGCGGCTGTTCGCCGAGGCGATCATGCCCGCCTCCGCTCGCTGGGACGAGTGGCAACTGGTCATCGCCGTGCTGGCCGCCGTCACGATGCTGCTGGGCAACCTGGTGGCCCTCGCCCAACGGAACCTGAAGCGTCTGATGGCCTACAGCAGCATTGGACACGTAGGCTACGCGCTGGCCGGCATCGCGGTGCTGGGCAGCGATTTCGCCCTGGCCGCCAAGTCGGTGGTGTTCTACCTGGTGGTGTACGCCGTGACCAACCTGGTGGTGTTCGCCGGCGTCACCGCCTACTACAACCGCACCGGCCAGGACAACATCGCGGACCTGGCCGGCCTCGCCGACCGCCAGCCCTTTGTCGCCGCCGCCATCGCCATCGGCTTGTTCTCGTTGGCCGGATTGCCCATCTTCGCCGGTTTCACCGCCAAGTTCTACTTGTTTGCGGCCGTGGCCGACGGCGGGTTCCTGTGGCTGGCCGGCGTCGCCATCTTCGCCAGCTTGATCTCCTTGTACTACTATTTGCAGGTGCTCCGCCAGATGTACATCGAGCGGCCGCACAACCCGGACCACGCGGCAGAGGAGCATGAACCCGCCGACGATCACGGGGATGCTCACGCCCACGGCGATCACGAAGAACCGCCGGTTCCGCCCATGCCCCGCCCGTCGCTGCTGCTCACTGCCACCATGGGTGTCGGGCTGCTGGTGGTGACCTGGCTGGGAGTCTACCCGGCGCCGCTGCTGGGCCTGATCGACGCGGCCAGCGCGGCGATCGTGCCGTTGGGGTAGAGCACGCGATCTGGAAATTGATGGATAAGTAAGGGGCGAACCACAATTCGTCCCAATCACCCCCCGTCTCAATGAGAGGTTTCGTCGCCATGATCATCGCAGTAATCGGCAACTACGACCCGCCGCCCCACGTGTACGCTCTGGCCGAGGGCGTTGGCAAGGAGCTGGCCCGGCGCGGCATCACGCTGGTCTGCGGCGGGCTGACCGGCGTAATGGAAGCGGTGTGCAAGGGCGCTAAGTCGGAGAACGGCACTACCATCGGGATCCTGCCGGGCGGGTCGCCGCGCACCGCCAATGAGTGGGTTGACTTCCCCGTGGCTACCAACATGGGCTTCGCACGAAACGTCGCGGTGGTCAGCACGGGGCAGGCGGTCATCGCCGTCGGCGGGGCCTTTGGGACGCTGTCGGAAATCGCCTACGCGCTCAGCTACGGCATTCCGGTGGTCTCGCTGCACAGTTGGCCGCTCACCTTGCGCGGCGACGGTTTGCCCGTAGGCGACAACTACATCATTGCCGATGACCCGTCCGACGCCGTGGACAAGGCGGTGGCTGCGGCTCTCGCTCGCACCGACGAAACCCAGACCGTTGCCTTCTCCGAACCCCTGCCGGAGGTGCCCAATGGCTGACGCTACCATTGCATCCGTAATCAGCCGCGAAGCCCTGGACTCTCGTGGCAACCCCACGGTTGAAGCGGAGGTCACTCTGTCCGACGGCAGCGTGGGCTTGGCCCTGGTGCCTTCGGGCGCCAGCACCGGCAGCTACGAGGCCCTGGAACTCCGCGACGGCGACCAGACCCGGTTCGGCGGCGGCGGCACGCTGACCGCCGTTGCCAACGTGAACGACCGCATCGGCCCCGCGCTGTCGGGAGCATCGGCACTAGATCAGGCGGCCGTCGACCGCCGGCTGAACGAGTTGGACGGCACCGACGACAAGAGCGGCCTGGGCGCCAACGCGGTGCTGGCCGTTTCCATGGCGACCGCCCGCGCTGCTGCCGTGTCCGCAACGAGTGGTTCACTTTGGCGACACCTGGCCTATGGAGGGCCGGTGAGCCTGCCCGTGCCGCTGCTGAACATTCTCAACGGAGGCCGGCACGCCTCCAACTCCGCCGACGTGCAGGAGTTCATGGTCGCCCCCGCCGGGTTCGATCGCTTTTCGGATGCGTTGCGCGCCGGCGTGGAGATTTACCAGGCGCTGAAGTCCATCCTTCGCAGCGGTGGACACAACCTGAACGTCGGCGACGAGGGCGGATTCGCCCCGACCCTGCCGTCCAACCGCGACGCCATCGAGGTGGTGCTGCGGGCCATCGAGTCTGCCGGATACCGGCCCGGCGAGCAGGTGCACATCGCCTTGGACGTGGCGGCGTCGGAACTGTGGGACGCCAGTGCGTCGAATTACCATCTCGAACGGGAAGGAGTGTCGCTCGACGCCGGGGAACTGGTGGACCTGTACGCCCAGTGGTGCGCCGAGTATCCCATCATCAGCATCGAGGACGGGCTGTTCGAGGACGATTGGGCCGGCTGGTCGACCATGACCCAACGGCTCGGCGATTCGGTGCAACTGGTCGGCGACGACCTGCTGGTGACCAACATCGGCCGGCTCCGGCGCGGCATCTCCGACCGGGCCGGCAACGCCATCCTGCTCAAGCCCAACCAGATCGGTACGCTATCGGAGACTGCCGCCGCGTTGGGCATGGCCCGCGACGCCGGCTGGACCGCCGTGATGAGCCACCGCTCCGGCGAAACCGAGGACACCACCATCGCCGACCTGGCCGTCGCGTGGAACGTGGGCCAGATCAAGACCGGCGCCCCGGCGCGCTCCGAGCGGGTGGCCAAATACAACCGTCTGCTGAGAATTGAGGCTGAGTTGGGCGACGCCGCCCGATACGCCGGCCCGGAGGTTTACGGAGGGCTAAGCTTTCCGTAGATCTGCGAGCCCTGGCAGCGTTTGAGGCCGGCCCGAATCCGCCGTTTCGGTGGTATAATCGCGCACGCCGGCAGGGTCGCATCAACCATGAGAATCTCGCACTGCCGGCCGGACAGCACGGATATCGCGTGCTTTGCCTGTCACTGCATTGGCCACGTTTGAACTGATGGGAGGCATTCCACGATGGCGACGCGCATCGGTATCAATGGGTTCGGGCGGATTGGACGTTTGGTCGCCCGGGCGGCTCTTTCTCCCACGTACCACGACCGCTTGGACCTGGTTGCGGTCAACGGACTGGGAGACTCTGATACCGCCGCCCATCTTTTCAAATACGATAGCACCTACGGCCCTTACGCCGGCACGGTGGGGACCGACAACGGGAACATAGTCATCGATGGCAAGTCGGTTCGAATGTTCCAAGAAGCTGAGCCGGCCAACATCCCCTGGTCCGAGATGGGCGTCGACATCGTGGTGGAATGCACCGGCCGCTTCACCGACGCCGCCAAGGCGGCGGCCCACATCGATAGCGGTGGCGCGAACAAAGTCATCATCTCGGCCCCGGCGCGGGGCGCGGACGCGACAATCGTGCTGGGCGTGAACGACGAGGCGTACGATGGAGGAGAGCATCGGATCATCTCCAACGCGTCATGCACCACCAACTGCTTTGCGCCCATGGTCAAGGTGCTGCACGACGCCTTCGGGGTCGAGCGCGGCCTGATGTCCACCATCCACGCCTACACCAACGACCAGAGCATCCTGGACCGTAACCACCGGGACCTGCGCCGGGCCCGGGCCGCGGCGCAGAACATCATCCCCACCAGCACCGGCGCGGCCCGTTCCGTGGGCGTGGTGCTGCCTGAACTCAACGGCAAACTCCACGGCATCGCCTACCGCATCCCCACGTCCATCGGTTCCGCCACTGACTTCGTTGCCGACCTCAAGCAGAACGTCACCAAGGACGAGGTCAATGCCGCCTTCAGGGCCGCCGCCGAGGGTTCCCTGAAGGGAATACTGGAGTACACCGAGGACCCTATCGTCAGCTCCGATATTCGCGGCAACACGCACAGCTGCATCTTCGACGGCCTGAGCACCATGGTTCTGGACGACAGCATGGTCAAGATCCTGGGTTGGTACGACAACGAATGGGGATACTCCTGCCGCACCGCCGACCTGTGCTGTCTGATTTCGTAGTAATTCCTGGCGGTTGATGCGTTCACCTCCAATGGACGCCCGGCGGCTTCGCCTTCTAGCCCCCCTGCGCAGGCTGTGGGGGCCTAATTTTCTGCTGCCCGCCCTGCTGATCGCCGCGCTGGTCCTGCGCCTATACGGCATCGACTGGGACCAGGGCCACGGATTCCACCCGGACGAGCGCTCTTTCTACCTGCGCGCCGACGATATGTTCCGCGTGCTCACCCAGGCGCCGGGACACGAGGCTTGGCTGGCCCAGTGGCCCGAAATGCGGGTCGGCCTGCCCAACATCGAAACCGCCCTGTCCGCGGAGCATAGTCCCCTCAACCCGCACTGGTTCCCGCTGGGCAGCATCCTGATCTACGCGCTGGTGCTGATCCGGTCGGTGGCCGAGTTGTTCACCGACTGGGGCACGATGGACTTGCGGTTCGCCGGCCGCACCCTGGCCGCCCTGGCCGATACTGCGTCGGTGGCCTTGATGTTCGTCATCGGCCGACGGATGTACGGCCGATGGACGGGGTTGCTGGCGGCGGCGCTCACTACGTTTGCGGTCATCCACATCCAGCACGCGCACTTCTATCGTCCGGAACCCTTCACGGTTCTCACGTCGCTGGCGGCGCTGTGGGCGATGCTCCGGTTCGCAGACACCGCCCGGATTCGCGACGCCGCCCTGTTGGGCCTGCTGGTGGGCTTGGCCATGGCGCCCAAGGTGTCCGTGGCGCCCATCCTGGCGCCGCTGGCACTGGTGTTCCTCTGGGCTTGGAGGGACCGCGCCGGCGGGCGATGGTCCGATCTGACGGTGCTGTCGGCCGTCAGATTCGCGCCCACGGTGGCGGTCGCCGGTCTGCTGGCGTTGGCCGCGTTTTTCATCACGACCCCGTACGCCTTCCTGGACTTCGGCACGTTTCTCGCCGACATTCGCGCCCAGGCGGAAATGGCGCGTGAGGCTGGGCATTGGCCCTTCACTTGGCAATACGCCGACACGCCGGCTTTCTGGTACCAGATCCGACAGACCTCGGTTTGGGGGTTGGGTATTCCGTTGGGCATCGTCGCCTGGCTGGCCGCCCCGTTCACCGCGTGGATGGCGTGGCGTGGCGGGTTGGCACAGCGGTCCGACCTCCTGCTGCTGGCCTGGGCCGTGCCCGCCTTCGTGTTCCTGGAGTTGTTCGAGGTCAAGTTCCTGCGCTACGTCTTTCCCCTCATGCCCTTCTACGTCCTGATGGGAGCGCGCATGCTGATCGCCTTCGTGGAATGGGCGCGGGTGCGGAGGAGAGCAGATCACTCGGATTCTGGCGCTCTGCCCGACGACGCCCCGTTTTCGGAGGAGTGGCACGCAACGCCGCCCACGGTCGGCGATGACCTGATCTTCGACGAACCGATCCTCGGAGAGGACGCTCCATTCTCAGAGGAATGGCACGCGACGCCGCCCACCGGCGGCATGGTGGTGTCAGCGACCGGGCGGCCGGTGGATCCCGACGCCGTTGTCGACCATCAGCCGCCCCTTTGGCAAACCGTTGCGCAGTCCACCCGTCGGTACGCTTACCCGGTAACCATCGCGGTTCTCGCGATCGTCGTTGTGTCCACTGTCCTGTACGCCCTTGCCTTCTCCAGTATCTACGGGCGTCCCCACACCGCGGTCGCCGCGGCGGAATGGATCAACGTCAACGTCCCGTCCAACGTGTCCATCATCAACGGCGGCTCCTATTGGGACGAGCGCATTCCCGATCTGGGCAGGTACGACGTTTGGACATTTCCCGCCTACCATCCCGACAGCGACCGCACCAAAATCCCGGAGTTAGTCGGCCGCCTGTCGTCAAGCGATTACATCGTTTTCTATTCGAACCGGGCCTACGGATCGGTGGCCCGGTTGCCCGACGAGTACCCGCAGAGTTCGGCGTTCCTCCGCCTGCTGTTCGCCGGAGACCTGGGTTACCGGCTGGAGCGGTCGTTATCCTCGTATCCGTCGTTGGCCGGCTTCGAGCTGCGGGATGACCCCTACGGTCGCGCCAGCCTCTCTGCGCCGGTTCGCACCATGGAAAGTGCCCCGGAACAGGGGCGTGGCATAGGGCTGAACCTCGGGTACGCGGACGAAAACGTCATCGGATACGACCACCCGCAGGCGCTGGTGTTCCGCAACGTCGACCGATTGTCCTCCAGCGAAATCCGGTCTCGCATCGATGATGCGTCAGCGGTGGGCGAGGAAACCCCGCAGTTGATGCTACCAGTGGAGGCGCTGAAGGCGCAGCAGGAAGGCGGCACCTGGTCGGAGGTGTTCCGACGGGATGGCTGGGCCAGCCGGGTGCCCTGGCTCAGCTGGTTCCTGGCGCTGGAGGTCATCTGCTTGATCGCGTTCCCGCTGACCTGGTGGGTGCTGCGGCCGTTGCACGACCGGGGGTTGCTGTTTTCACGGGTGGTTGGACTGCTGCTGGTGGCGTGGGTAGCGTGGCTGCTGGTCAACTCCGGTGCCGTGCAGTTTTCGCCGGCGGCCATAATTTTCGCCATGCTGATCGTAGCGATACCGTCGGCCGCAGTCCTCGCGGTCAGTTGGCGGGAAATGTCGGGATGGCTTCGGGAACACTGGCGCATGGTCATTGTCGCCGAGTCGCTATTCATGCTGGCGTACCTGGCCTTCGTGCTGATCAGGGCCGCCAATCCGGACCTGTGGCATCCGTGGCGTGGTGGGGAGAAACCCATGGAGCTGGCCTATTTCACGGCCGTTGCCCGCTCCTCGGTACTGCCTCCCTACGATCCCTGGTTCGCCGGCGGCTATCTGAACTACTACTACTGGGGTTACTTTATTCTTTCGATACCCACGCGGCTGACTGGCATTCCCCCGGTGATAGCGTTCAATCTGGCCGTGCCCACGCTTTTCGCCCTGACGGCCACCGGCGCTGGCGCCCTGGCGTACTACTTGGTCAAAGCGGCCCGGGTGGTTCCCGCACAGGCCCCGTCGGCCCCGGACCCGCCGGGTCGTAGCTGGCAGCGGGTGCTTCCCTGGAGCCGCATACAACGGTGGCTGCCCGCCGCTGCGGTGGTTGGCCTCATCAGCGCCGTGATGGTGGCGATTGCGGGGAACTTGGACGGACCGGTCCAGCTGTTTCACATTCTGTCCGACCGTATCAACGGGATCCCTGTGCCTCTGTCGGCTTTTGATTTTTGGCGGAGCAGCCGCGCCATACCGGAGATCCCGAACTTTGAACCCAACGCGCTGACCCCGTGGCTGGAGGCGCATGATCACGTTGAGCGTGGGTTTCACATCACCGAGTTCCCGTATTTCACCTTCCTCTTTGCCGATCTGCACGCCCACATGATGACCATGCCCTTCGCGTTGCTGGCGGTCGCCCTGGGATTCGCGGCCCTGCTCGGTGTGTCGAAGCGCGGCTCGAGGAGCGTCTGGAGTTGGGTGTGCATCGCCTTGATGGGTCTGGCGGTGGGTAGCCTGTGGACCATCAACTCTTGGGAATATCCGGCGTACGCGTTGCTCATGGTCGGGTTCGCCGCGGCCGCAGCATGGATGATGCCCGGCGAACTCAAGGGGCGGGTGGCTCTTGGCATCGCCCTGACGATGGTTGCCGTGGTGGTCAGTTACGTCGCCTTTCTCCCGTTCCATAGCGCTACCGAGACGTTCGGCACCAGTATCGAACCGACCCTCTGGCGCACCCCGTTGACCAACTACCTGCTCATCCACGCGCTGCCGATTTTGGCGGCATTGGCGCTGCTGTCGGCGACTGTGCCCCGAGCGTGCGCCCCGCTGCTGGCGCGAATCAGAGCGGCAACCCCGGTTCCGGCGGCGCGCCAGTGGCTCCTGGCGGGAGGGCTGGCGGGTCTGGCGCTGGCGGGCTACTTCTGGGCCGCGGGCTTCCTGACCGCTGGCGTGCTCATGGTCCTGCTGACACTGACGTGTTGGTCGCTGGCTGCCGCGTTGCTGGATGGCAACGAGTCGACCACACGCTCCGATGTGGCGGCGTTAGGCATGCTGGCCGTCGGACTGGCCATAGGAATCGGCGTGGACTTTGTTCGGGTTGAAGGGGACATTGCTCGGATGAACACCCTATTCAAGTATTACCTGGTAGCATGGCTGCTGCTGGGCGTGGCCGGCGCTTACGGTTTCTGGCGCGGCTGGACAGCGTGGGGTCCCGGTCAACGCGCCCACTCTGAGGAGATTCGCTCGGCGTTTGCCGCTTTGGTGGTGCTGGTGGCGGTCGCCGTAATGGTCTATCCGGTATTGGCGACGCCGGTGCGCATCCAAGACCGTTTCCATTTCACTCCGTTGACTCTGGACGGGGAGGCGTGGATGCCGGACGCCGTGCACTGGGAGCGCGACGAGCTCATCGAAATGCGCTGGGACGCCGACGCGATCCGGTGGTTACAGGACAACGTCCCGGGGTCGCCGGTGGTCCTGGAGGCGCACGGCGATCAGTATCGCTGGAATGGCCGCGTGTCGGTGTACACCGGACTACCCACGGTGATCGGCTGGCCGTGGCACCAGACCCAGCAGCGCAACGACTGGGACCTGATACAGCGGCGGGCGCGGGACGTGTCCAGCATCTACAACACTCTCAGCAAAAACGCCGCCCTCGATCTGATCGACCAGTACCGGGTTCGCTACATCGTCGTGGGCGACCTGGAACGGATCTATTATCTCCCGCACGGCATCGAGAAATTTGAGCAGATGGTCGAGGATGGCGCTCTCGAACTGGCTTACGCCAACGACCGGACCACCATCTACCGCGTTGCCGGCCGTTGATTTATGTGGAAGACAAAATGGAGCCAGACGGTAACCACGCGCCCCGATCCAGCACGGCCAAAATCCTCGCCATCGCGAGCCGTTCGCGATGGCTGGTGCCACTGGTTGCCCTCGCTGCCATCGCGCTGTCCCTGCTCGAATTGGACATTGGTCCGGTTGGCTGGAACAAACCGGTTGCAGAAACCGCCGGGCGCGCTGCCGGGCTTACCGGCGAGCAGTCAGTTTGCATTTGCCTGGCCCTGATTATGCTAGGTGGTGTCGTCAAAAGAGTTTGCTCCAGATCATAGCTGCTCGGAGTTGGCAGGCGGCCAAGTATGATGTCGCCCGCTTGGCGTAGCGGGTCGCTATCCCGCGCCACTGCTTGAATTCCAGAAACCCGTTCTCCACCAAATGCCGCAGCTTGTACAGCGCCCGGTCGTATTCTCGCTTCTCCTTCCGGTTGCTCTTGGGCGGTATCACCGGATCTATTCCCATCCTCTGGGCCGCGGCTATGATTTCATTGGTGTCATAGGCTTTGTCCGCCAGCAGGCACCCGGCCTCAATGCCCTCGATCAAAGACAGCGCCTGGGAGCAGTCGGCCACCGTGCCCTCGGTCAGCGCCAGTCTGACCGGCATTGCGTGGGCGTCCACTGCCAGATGCAGCTTGCTGTTCAGCCCCCTTTGGTGCGGACTATGGCCTGGCTTCCACCCCGGGCCCCGGCGCTGTGCGGATGGGCCTTGATGTAGCTGGCGTCGATCATCAGCCATTCGAAATCAGGATCATCCATGACTGCTGCCAGCAAAGCCGCCCACACTCCCCGGTCTCGCCAGCGGCAGAAGCGCCGGTGGGTGTTCTTCCAGTCCCCGTAGTCCGTGGGCAGGTCGCGCCAAGGAGCGCCGGTGCGCAAAATCCAGCACACTGCGTCAATGAACCGGCGGTTGTCATGGGCCGGTCTTCCCTGCTTGCCCTCTCCACCGGGCAGAAGAGGCCCGAGCCGCTCCCACACTGCGTCGGTCATATCGTGGCGCCGGTGCGCTGCCGTCATAATTCCCACCAACCACCCTCTCCAGTTCCGGCTAATCTACCACCCCTCTATGTTTTGACGACACCCCCTAATCTATTGGAGAATCAGGGAACGGCAGGAGGCCGCCGCAGACTTGACCATCGCCGCCGCTTGGCTGACCGGCGTTCCCGGAATGACCATAGTTGCGGGCTGGATAGTCACAGGAACGAGAATTGTGTTCGCGACGCTGAAGCGGAAAGTTTACGAGCAAATAAGAAGCGAGGGCCACGCCGAAGGTCGTCAGGAAGCGAACGCCGAATGGCAAGCTTGGTGGCAGCGGCGCACTGCAACCGGCGAGTTCGTTTCCGATCCCAACGACCTTGCCGCCTCAGCCGGAGGACTGACCCCGCGGGGTGAAAGTCTTTTTGACCCTGCTACAGCCCTCCCCTATAATCGCCTGCGCCGCGCCCCTACTTTCGCACCCTGGCGCGCTGCCAAGTATCTTCAGGAGGTACCACTGTGGCAATCGAATCCGTCCGCGTCGGCCTGATCGGCGCCGGCCGCAACACTCGAGATCGGCACATTCCGGGGTTCAACGATACCCCGGGCGTGGAGATCGGCGCCGTCGCCAACCGGTCCCGCGAGTCAGGCCAGCGTGTTGCCGACGCCTTCAACATCCCGACCGTGTACGATAACTGGGAAGAACTGCTGGAAGACGAAAGCCTGGACGCAGTCTGCATCGGAACCTGGCCCTACATGCATCGCACGCTGACTATGGCGTCGCTGGCAGCCGGCAAGCATGTGCTCTGTGAGGCGCGCATGGCCATGAACGCCGCCGAGGCCCACGAGATGCTGGCCGCGTCTCAGGCGTCCCCCAACCTGGTAGCGCAGATCGTGCCCTCGCCGATGAGCTTCGGCATAGATGACCTGCTGATCCGCTTGATTTCCGAGGGCTTCCTGGGCGATTTGGTGTCCGTAGATGTCCAGTCGCAGACCGGGTTTGCCGACCGCGACTCCACGTTGCACTGGCGACAGGACCGCGACATGAGCGGGTTCAACATCCTCAACATGGGCATCTGGTACGAGGCCATGATCCGCTGGGTTGGTCGCGCCACCCAGGTGATGGCCATGAGCCAGATCACGGTGCCCCATCGCCGTGACGACGACGGCAACTGGCGTTCGGTCACCGTCCCTGATACCGTCGATATCCTGTGCCGCCTGGCCAACGGAGCCAATGCGCACCTCAGGTTCAGCGCGTGCGCCGGCCTTTCCCCCGGCAACTCGGTCTGGCTTCACGGCACCGAGGGGACGATCCACGTGGACAACCAGATGCGCGTCTTCGGCGGAAAGCGCGGCGACGCCGAGCTACAGGAAATCGCTAACCCGCCGGAAGGCCGTTACTCCTGGGCCGTCGAGCAGGAGTTCATCGCCTCGATCCGCGACGGAGCCCCGGTGATGCGCACTCCGTTCAACATCGGCGTCCACTACATGGAGTGGACGGAAGCCGTGACCGCCAGCGCGCAAAGCGGCAAGGCGGTTCACCTGCCCTTGTAGTCCGCCCGTTTGCCTCAGTGAATCTATCGGGGCGGCTGCGAAGGCTGCCCCGCAAGCGTTCTAGCCTGTTGTAGCGGGTCTGAAATAAATAGGAAACGGCCGCTTTTACCGGTAATTTACGATGTTGATATGGCGGAGAGAGCGGGATTCGAACCCGCGATACCCCAGAGGGGTATACCGGTTTTCGAGACCGGCGCCTTCAACCACTCGGCCACCTCTCCGTTTCGCGCGGGGCCTCCCGAAACGGGGTCGGCGAGGCCCGGACAGCAACGTTGGTTTGACGCTCATTTATTGTATCAGACATCACTCTCACGCTGCCCCTGGCGCTTGGCGGTCGCATCGTCATGCGTCCGGATGACTTTCTTCCGGGCGGCCCATATAATGCAGCCACATCGTTAGCGAAACCGCCACCGCACCTCAGGAGGCACAGCATGGCAACCGCAACCAGGTTCGAACGAATCACCCAGCCCCTGGTCAAAATCACCGAAATGGACCACATCGTCCTGCGCACCAGGGACGTAGAGGAATCCCTCCGCTTTTACACCGAGGTCTTGGGGCTCCAGGCCGAACGCGTCGAGCAGTGGCGCGCTGGCGAGGTACGGTTCCCGTCGGCCCGGATCAACGCCGACACCATCATCGACTTCTTTGCGTCCGATGAGATCCCCAACGGCCGCGATGATGTTCGCAACCAGGACCACTTCTGTATGGTCATCGACGAAACCGACATGGACGCCCTGAAGGCCCGCTTCGAGGACGCCGGCATCGACATCCAGGCCGGCCCGGGTAAGCGCTGGGGCTCCCACGGCGATGGCATCTCCCTCTACATCTACGATCCGGACGACAACGTCGTCGAACTGCGCCACTACTGATCGTCCATGTCACTCCAGTCACGTTTCCCGCAATCTCCCTTCCAGGAAACCGCGCCGGCCCGTAACGACGGGCCGGCGTCGTCGCCTTACTGGGAAGAGCCAGCGTCGTCTCCCTATTGGGATGCCCCTGAGCTGGCCGACCTGCACGCCGGAATAACCCAACCTGAACCGGTGGCCGGCGGCGCTCCGGCAATCCTCCAGGGTCTCAACGAACCCCAACAACAGGCCGTCATCACCACCGAAGGCCCGTTGTTGATCGTTGCCGGCCCCGGCTCCGGCAAGACCAGAGTAATCACCCACCGCATCGCCTATCTGGTAGGCGAGTGTGGCATCAACCCCTGGCAGATACTCGCCGTCACGTTTACGAACAAGGCCGCCCGCGAGATGCGCGAACGTCTCGACCGGTTGCTCCTGAGCCGCAGCGAGGACGTGACCATGGGCACCTTCCACGCCGTTTGCGCCCGCATCCTGCGCCGGCATGGCGAGCGGGTAGGTCTGGATCGGAATTTCACCATCTACGATCAGGACGACCAGATCGACGCCCTCAAATCCGCCATGCAGCTGGCCGACGTGGACGCCAAGCGTTACAACCCGCGCGCCCTGCTGTCGCGAATTTCGGCCGCGAAGAGCGTCCTCCAGGACTCCCACGCCATGGCGCGGGCCGCTTATGACAGCGACGAGGAGTACGGCGCGCACTGGATAGACACCTGCGCCCGCGTTTATCGTTACTACGAGGAGGCGTTGACCCGCCAGAACGCGCTGGACTTTGACGATCTGTTGGTGCGTACCACCCATCTGCTGGAGCAGGATCCTGAGGTCCAGGAACAGTATCACCGGCGCTACCGTTATCTCCTAATCGACGAGTTCCAGGACACCAACGTCGCCCAATATCGACTGGCCCAACTGCTGACCGGACCCCACCAGAACCTGTGCGTGGTCGGCGACCCAGACCAGAGCATCTACGCCTGGCGCAATGCCGACATCGGCAACATCCTCAGCTTCCAGAGCGATTTTCCCAGCGCCACGGTTATCAGCCTGGGTGAAAACTATCGCTCCACCAAGAACATTCTGCGGGCTGCGGACGGCGTCATCGCCAACAACGCGGAGCGCATCGAACGGGAACTGTTTACCAGCAATCCCACCGGCGATCCTGTCACCCTCCACGAGGCTTTCAGCGAGGAAGACGAGGCGCTCTGGGCCGTGGACGAGGTGTCGCGGCTCAGCCGCACCGGCCGGTACCGCAACGGCGACTGCGCCATCATGTATCGCATCAACGCCCAGAGCCGCGCCTTCGAGGACCAGTGCATGCGCCAGGGCGTTCCCTACCGGCTGGTCGGCGGGGTGCGCTTCTACCACCGCAAGGAGATCAAGGACACCGTCTGCTACCTGCGCGTTATCTTCAACCCCGGAGACGAGGTCAGCCTGCAGCGCGTGATCAACCAGCCACCCCGTGGTCTGGGCGCCAAGTCGGTCCAGCAACTCACCGCCTTCGCGGCCCAGCGGGGCCTGACAAGCCGCCAGGCCATGCAGGAAGTCGCCGCCGCGCGAACCGAAAAGCTGCCGTGTCCCGTGAACGTCACTGCCCGCGCCGCCCGCGCCATGGCCGACCTGTCCGTCACATTGGACCGGCTCACCGAGGCCTCCCGCGAGTTGGGCGTCGCTGATCTGCTCGACCGCACCCTGGACATGTCCGGCCTGGCCAGGCACATCCATGCCCAGGACGACGGGGACGAGCGCTGGGAGAACGTCCTGGAGCTTCGCGGCCTCGCCGAAGATTATGGCCCCTCCGGGGATGGCTCTGCCGATAGCCTGAGCGCGTTCCTCGAGCGCGTGTCGCTGGTGTCCGACGTCGACTCCTACGAACGGTCCGAAGACGCACTTACCCTCATAACTCTTCACCAGGCCAAGGGTCTCGAATTCCCCGTGGTGATGATGGCCGGCATGGAGGAAGGTCTGCTGCCCCACAGCCGTTCCATGGACACGCTGGCTGAGATCGAGGAAGAGCGTCGTCTCTGCTACGTCGGCATGACCCGCGCCAAGGAGCGTCTCTACCTCCTCCGTGCCTTCCGCCGCCGCTACCCGTCGTCGGGCGGCGTATCCCTGCCCTCCCGGTTCCTCGAAGAGCTCCCTGAAGAAGTGCTGGCTTCGCCTTCGCTGGACCGCCCGCCCGGGTCTCGCGCCGACTCCCACGGGCTGAGCGCCTCCCGATCCTCCCGCAGCGGCGATGTCGTCATCGGTGGCTCCTATGCACAGGAGCGGCGCGCTTCCCGCACCCGCCTTGGGGACGGTTCGGGAACCGGCGGTGAGGCCACGCGGGGACGGCTGCGCGGCAACATCGACGAGCGCCTCACCGAATGGTCGTCAGGCCGTCGCCCGCAATCCGAGCCGGAACCGGAGCGCGTGCCCCTGGCAGTGGGCGAGATCGTCCGCCATCCCACCTTCGGCGAGGGTGTAGTGCAGGAGGTTGAGGGCAGCGGCGAAACGGAACAGGCTACCGTCAACTTCCCCGGCGCCGGTTTGAAACGGCTGCTGGTCAGCCTGGCTCGCCTGGAACGCGGCTAGCCGCCGCTCCCTGCGCGACTCTTTCCTTCGCGTTGTCCCCTTCGGGATACGCCTGGCGGCCTCGTTTGGAACGTTTTCATCTCACAATCCGAGCGATATTTCTAAATCGCCTAATAACGGATTTCATGATAATAGTTGGGTATCAATATCATGTATATTGCAATAACCCGCAGCGTTTGTAATTTGCAATGACAGTAGTGCAATTGTGAAATCTTTCGCATATAATGCGGCGCGGTATCTCGCCGCGAAATATTTTCGGATGCCGCAGTTCATGATACCGCCGCCGACGCGCGGTATTCGTCTGGAGGAATTACATTGCTGAAACCAACGATTGTGCTCACCATCGCTGCTTCGCTTCTTCTGGTAGTGGGCATTGCCTGCGGCGGCGCTGCCGAGGAGCCCGCGCCCGCTGCGCCGGCCGCCGCACAGCCAACTGCGGCTCCCGCAGCCCAGCAGTCCGGAGGTGGGTCCGCTCCCGCTGCTACTACCGCTCCGGCCGCCCAGCCGCAGCAGCAGGCGCCGGCGACCGCCGTACCCACCATCGTCGCCACCGCCACCCCGCGGCCAACCAACACGCCATCGGTTGCTCAGCAGTCCGAGGTCGTCGGAGGACCGCTCCGTATCGCCGTGACCCCGCCAGTGCAGGAACTGGTGCGCGGTTGGCTGGGTACCACTACCTCCGCCAACGCGCAGGTTCGTCCCTTTGCCGAGCCTCTGGTTCACACCGACCGCTTCGATGGTTCCCTGCAGCCCGGCCTGGCCACCGAGTGGGAAATCTCCAAGGCCGACGGCACCCAGTGGGTGTTCCGTCTGCGCGAGGGCATTCCCTTCCACGGCGATTGGGGCGAGTTCACCGCCAACGATGTTCCCCATTCCGCGGCCCTGATCATCGGCGAAGAGGCCATCGCTACCGACACCGGCCTGTTCCGTGGCCTGTTCGGGCAAACCCCGGATGAGTTGTTCGAGAATATCCGAGTGGTCGACGACCACACCGTGGAATTCAACCTGCTGCGCCCCGAGGCTGCCATGGACTTCGTGGTCTCGGCGCAACAGGGCAACTACTTCATGTACAGCAAGGCCCAGTGGGACGCTGAGGGCGAGCAAGGGTACATCGACCGCCCGGCCGGAAACGGCCCCTGGCAGTTCGAGAGCCGCCAACTCGGCGTGGGCGGCAATATCCTCTACTCCCGCGTCGAAGACCACTGGCGCCAGACTCCCTTCTGGAGCGAGCTCGAGCAGATCAATACCCCCGAGCCGGCCACTCGCCTGGCCAACCTGCTCACCGCGCAGGTGCAAATCGCCGAGGTCAACCGCGACCTGCATCCGGAGGCCAAAGATGGCGGCATGATCATCGTGGAGAGCGAACTGCCCTCCATCCAGGTTGCCTTCGTCATGGGCGGCATCTTCTCTCCCCTCAGCCCGTTCCACGACCCGACCGATCCGCACCTTGATATCCGCGTCCGGGAAGCGATCAACCGGGCCATCAATCGCGAGGAGATCAACGAGACGCTGTTCAGTGGGTTCGGTTCGCCCCATCCGGTTTGGGGGTTCCACCCCAGCCTGCCCGGCTGGAATGACCGCTGGTCCCGGGAGTTTGACGAAAAGTACAGCTTCGACCCCGACCGGGCCCGCGAACTGATTAAGGAATCGGGCCACGAGGGCTATCCGCTGAAGCTCATCATCACCCAGCTTTCCGGCGTGCCGGAAATGATCCCCATGGCCGAGGCCGCGTTCACCTACCTGTCCGACATTGGGATCGACGTCGAGGCGGAGGAAATGGAGTGGGCACGGTTCCGCGCCGACTTCTACCGGCCCGGCAAGACCCACGGCACCATCGCGCCCATCCGCGGCACCATGCGCCCCGCCGAGGTCACCCTGCGTTTCTACAACCGCAGCGGTCCCGAGGGCTTCCAGCGCATCGTACCGGACCCGAAGCTCGACGAGCTCTACGTGGAAGCGATTACCGCCGTCAGCCCGGACGTGAAGGCGAACGCCCTGCGCGCCGCTGGCGACATCAAGTTTGACCAGTACGCCGAGGTTCCCATCGTTTGGCTGCCCAGCCAGATCGCCATCAACCCCAACGAGGTCGGCGAGTTCATCTGGCCCGGCAACATCAACACCGCCATCACCCACATGGAGTACATCACTACCGCCCAGTAGCATGACGCTGCTTCCCCAGTGCATCCGAAGGGGCGAATGGATATTCGCCCCTGAACACCCATAAGGCGATCGATCGTGCAACGCTACATCCTGATACGGATCGTTCAATCCATCCTCGCCCTGCTGGTGCTGACCGTCATCGTGTTCAGCCTGGCGCGGATAGCGGGCGACCCACTGGACGTGCTGCTGCCCCTGGAGGCCACGGTAGAGGATGCGGAACGGGTTCGTGCGGCTTGGGGTTTGGACAAGCCACTGTATATTCAGTATTTCAAGTTCCTGGGCAACGCGTTGACCGGAGACTTTGGCGAGTCCATCAAGCACCGGGACCAGCAGGCAATCAACCTGGTGTTTGATCGGTTGCCGGCCACGGCCCAATTGGCCGGTTTGGCGTTGCTGGTGGCTACGCTCATTGCCGTGCCGGTGGGTGTGCTATCCGCGGTCAAGAAGGACACCGTCTTTGACTACGCCGGAAAGGTTCTGGCCCTCACCGGCCAATCCTTGCCGGCCTTCTGGTTGGGATTGGTCCTGATGTGGATTTTCGCGGTGAACCTGGAGCTGGTGCCCACGTCGGGCAAGTCCGGCATCAGGTCTTTCATCCTGCCGGCCATCGCCATCGGTTGGTTCCAGGTTGCCGCCTTGATGCGCCTGGTGCGCTCGTCAATGCTGGATGTTCTGGACACCGAGTACGTCAAGCTGGCCCGCATCAAGGGCGTTTCGGAGCGAAAGGTGGTCTGGAAGCACTGCCTGCGCAACGCGGCGATAGCGCCGTTCACCTACTTCGCTCTGATCCTGGGTTCCCTCATGGTCGGGAGCGTAAGCATCGAGTTTGTCTTCGCCTGGCCCGGTGTCGGCCTGCTGGCAGTGGACAGCACAATTGCCCGGGATTTCCCCGTCATCCAGGCGGTGGTAATCGTCTTCTGCCTGGTTTACATCACGGCGAACCTGCTGGTGGACATCGCCTACGCCTATGTGGACCCCCGGATCCGATACAGCTAGTTCGGCGATGTCCGGTGTGATCGCTCCCGCCGACCGCCGGGTTCAAACGAGGAGACCGTTCCGATATGGCCGCTGAAGACCGCACCAGCCCGGTTCCCGCCGCCGCAGAGCAGGGCGCCGGGGCTTCCCTGCCTCAGCAGTCTCGCCTCAGCATGAGCATGTCGGAACTGCGGCGTCTCCCCCTGTTTCCAATTGCCATTCTCCTTCTGGTTCTGGTCATTCCGGCCATCTTCGCCAACCAGATCGCCCCCCATGATCCCACCCGGGGTAGCCTGGGCAATCGTCTGGCGCCGCCGTTCTGGCAGGAGGGCGGCAGCGCCGAGCACATTCTCGGAACCGACAAAGTCGGTCGCGACATCCTGAGCCGTATCCTCTACGGCAGCCGCATTTCGGTAGTCATCGCCATGATCGCCATCGTGGTCAGTGGCGTCATCGGGACTGCTCTGGGAATCACGGCTGGATACTGGGGCGGATGGGTCGACGCGCTGATCATGCGCCTCGTGGATATTTCGTTGTCCATTCCGATCATTCTCCTCGGGTTAGTGCTGGTGGCGGCGCTGGGCCCTCGCACCAGTACCGTCATCGGTGTCATCGTGGTGCTCCTGTGGTCCCGCTATGCACGCTTGGCTCGCGGCGAAACGCTGGCCGTGCGGGTGCAGGATTTCATCTCCCGCGCCCAGGTGGCGGGTTCGAGCCACGTGCGCATCATGTTCAAGCACATCCTGCCCAACGTCTTCAACAGCCTGGTGGTGCTGGCGACGCTACAAGTGGGGTTCGTCATCATCCTCGAAAGTACCCTGAGCTTCCTGGGGGCCGGCGTCCCGCGACCCAATCCGGCGTGGGGCCTCATGGTGGCTGATGGCCGTGAGTTGGTGGCATCAGAAAAGGGCTGGTGGGTCTCCCTGCTGCCGGGCCTGGCCATCATGCTGGTTGTACTCAGCATGAACCTGCTGGGCGACTGGCTGCGCGACCGCCTCGACCCCAAGCAACGGCAGGTGTGATCCGTTCCCTGCTGGTCACGTCCAGTTTTTTCGCAGGCGGCCCGCTACGGTGGGCCGCCTTCTTTTGTGCCGTGGGTGTCTCCGGATCTGTCGCGACCAGAGTTTCCTTACTCCCTCTCACACACATGCTTGCGCTGCGACAACGGACGTGAGCGGAAGGACGTCAACAAAGCCTCCGGAAAGGTCCAACGCAACCGTAGCCGGCGAACGTCAATCATCGACGTGTGATATGCGAATATCGTTGCATTATTGTGGATATTGCGCTTGTAATCGGTATAATAATCTGTATTATTGACGATATTCGCGCTAAATACCCGCTACACGTCATGGAGGCGACTACTGACACATCAGACATGATCGATCCGAATTTCGCCGCGTTACGCGATATGGAGGAATGACAATGTCGAAACCCTCAATTCTGATTGCCGCTGTACTGACCATCGGAATGTTGACAATCATTGGCTGCGGCGGCGCCGTCGAACAGCCGGCTACAGAAACGGCCGCGCAACAGCAGCCGGCCGCTGCCGAGCCCACGGCCGCCTCCATCCGGCCTTCGCCCCTGCCGCCCACGCCGGCGGTGACCATCGTGGCCACCGCCACGCCGAGACCCACCAATACCCCTACCGCAGCCCAGGCCATCACCGAAGTGAGCGGCCGGCTCCGGATCGCGTCCATACCGCCGGTGCAGCAGTTGGCCGGCTCCTGGCTGGGGACCACAACCGCCGCCAACATGCAGGTGCGTCCGTTCACGGATCCGCTGGTGCACACGGACCGGTTCGACGGGTCCCTGCAACCAGGCCTGGCCACCTCCTGGGAAGCCAGCGCCGACGGGACCCAGTGGACGTTCCAGCTGCGGGACGACGTGCCCTTCCAGCGGGGTTTTGGAAACTTCAGCGCCCATGACGTTCCGCACAGCACCGGGCTGATCGTCAAAGAGGACGCCATTGCCAGCGATACCGGTACCTTCCGGGAACTGTTCGGCGATACCTACGATGTCGTACAGAACAACGTGGTGGCTCTCGACGACACCACAGTTCAGTTCAACCTCCAGGTCCCCAACTCCATCGTCGACTTCTTCGCCTCCGCCCAGCAGGGAAACTTGTTCATGTACTCCAAGGCCCAGTTCGAAGCCGAGGGCTTGGAAGGCTACGATACCAAGCCCGCCGGGGTGGGACCGTGGCAGTTGGAAGAACGCACCCTGGATGTGAACCTGCTGTACTCCCGCATCCCCGACCATTACCGACGCTCGCCTTTCTTCGAAGAGCTGGAATTTGTCCTGATCCCGGAAGAAAACACCCGCTTGGCCCAGCTCAAGACTGGCCAGGTACAGATTGGCGAAGTGAGCCGTGAGCTCCACGCCGAGGCCGTGGCAGCAGGACTGCAGGTTGTGCAGAGCCAGTTGCCCTCCCTCCAGGTTACCTTCATTATTGGCGGTGTCTACAACCCTGAGTTTGGCAGCGAGTGCCTGAAGGAATCCGACGATCCTCCCTGCTTCTATTATGCCGATGAGCCGCATCTGGACGTTCGGGTGCGGGAGGCCATCAACCGGGCCATCAACCGGCAGGAGATCAACGAGCAACTGTTCGACGGCATTGGCCAGCCCCACACCGTGTGGGGTTACCACCCGTCCCTCCCTGGCTATAACCCGCGTTGGCTGGACGAGTTCGACGACAAGTACGGGTTTGACCCGGAACGCTCACGCCAGTTGCTGAAGGAAGCCGGATACGAAGGCTACAAGCTCAAGCTGCTGCTCACCGAGTTGCCCGGCGTGCCTGAGATGATCCCCATGGGCGAGGCGGCTTACACCTACCTCACCAACGTGGGTATCGACGTAACGTCGGAAGCCGTCGAGTGGTCCACCTACCGCGCCGATTACTACCGTCCCGGCAAGACACACGGCACAATCGCGGCCTCCCGGGGGACGTACCGCCCCGCCGAGATCACGGTGAACGGGTACAACCGCAGCGGTCCCACGGGATTCTGGCGGACCTCCGTTGACCCCAAGACCGACATCTTGTACAACACAGCCACCCAGTCCATGGACCCGGTGGTCAAGGCCGAGGCCCTTCGGGAGTTGGGCGACCTCAAGTTCGATCTGTACTCAGAAGCGCCCATCGTCTGGCTACCGGCCCAGTTGGTGATGGATCCGAGAGAGATTGGTGAGTACGTGTGGCCCGGCAACATCAACGCCAGCTTCACCCATACCGAGTACATCACGCCGGCGCAGTAGCACAGGTATCCATCAGACCGGCGAGCGACCCCGTTTGTGTGGTTTAAATAGCAGCGGGACCGCTCGTCGACGCAGATGCGTCCCTGTGTCCGCGTTTTCTCAATAATGGGTGAATGTCATGCAGCGCTACATCATATTCAGAATCGGGCAATCCATACTGGCTCTGTTGGTCCTGACGGTGGTGGTGTTCACCCTGGCGCGGATATCCGGAGACCCGCTGGACGTGATGCTGCCCCTGGAGGCCACCCCTGCGGACGCCGCCCGTGTTCGCGCGGCTTGGGGTCTGGACCGGCCGATCCACGTCCAGTACTTCACCTTTTTGGGCAATGCCCTCAAGGGTGATTTTGGTGAGTCCCTGCGCATCCGCGGTCGAACGGCGATAAGCCTGGTGCTGGAGCGCCTGCCCAACACCGCCGCTTTGGCCGGCGTCGCCGTCATCGTGGCGGTCGTCGTGGCGATTCCGATTGGTGTTTTGTCGGCGGTGAAGAAAGACACGCCGCTGGACTACATCGGCAAGACCATCGCTCTGTTCGGCCAGTCGCTGCCGGCGTTCTGGCTGGGCCTGATGATGATGTGGATTTTTGCCGTCCAGCTTGGCTGGTTCCCGGTGTCCGGCAAGGAACACGGAGTACTGTCGTTTATACTGCCGGCCATCGCCATCGGATGGTTCCAGGTGGCGGCGCTGATGCGCTTGGTGCGGTCTTCGATGCTTGACGTTCTAGACACTGAGTATGTCAAGTTAGCCCGCATCAAGGGAGTGTCGGAATGGAAGGTAATCTGGAAACACTGCCTCCGAAACGCGGCCATTGCGCCGTTCACGTATTTCGCCCTCATCATCGGTTCGCTGATGGTGGGGTCGGTTTCCATCGAGTTCGTGTTCGCCTGGCCTGGGGTGGGCCGGCTGGCTGTGGACGCAACGGCAGCCCGCGATTTCCCGGTGGTGCAGGCCGTCGTGATCACCTTCTGCCTCGTCTATATCGTTGCCAACCTGTTGGTTGACATCGCCTACGCCTACGTCGACCCGCGCATCCGTTACTCATAACGGCGCGATCAGTCCACCATCCAAGGAGCGATTGCCATGGCTGTAGACGAGCAAGCACGTGCCCCTGCTGTTGCCGATGAGGCGGCTGTTCCGGCACAACCTGCCCGTGGGGTCAGCGCGGGCCGCATCGTCTCTGAGGTACGCCGGTACCCGGTCTTCCCCATTCTGCTTCTGCTCATCGTGCTGGTGATCCCCGCCGCTTTTGCGGACTTCATCGCTCCCCACGATCCGAAGCTGGGCAGTCTCAGCAAGAAGCTGCTGCCTCCGGTCTGGATGGAGGGTGGCTCCACCGAGCACCTACTGGGCACCGACCGGGTGGGGCGCGACATTCTCACCCGCATCATGTACGGCGCTCGCGTCTCCGTGGTTACGGCGGTGATCGCCATCTTCATCGCCGGTATCCTCGGAACGACTATGGGAATCGTCGCCGGCTACACCGGTGGGATGGTCGATGGCGTGGTGATGCGGCTGGTGGACATTTCCTTATCAATCCCCATCATCCTGCTGGCCCTGGTGCTGGTCGCTGCCATCGGAGCCAGCATGGGCACGGTGATCACCGTGCTGGTCCTGCTCATGTGGTCCCGGTACGCACGCTTGGTGCGCGGCGAGACGCTGGCGGTTCGAGTCCAGGACTTCATCGCCCGGGCGCAGGTGTCGGGGTCATCCCATCCGCGCATCATGCTGAGGCACGTATTTCCCAACGTGTTCAACAGCGTCATCGTACTGGCCACGCTGAACGTGGGCTTCGTTATCATCCTGGAAAGCACCCTGAGCTTCCTGGGCGCCGGCATCCCACCGCCACAGCCAGCGTGGGGCCTGATGGTCGCCGATGGCCGCGTGCTGATTACCTCTCCGGTCGGCTGGTGGGTGGCGATGTTCCCCGGCCTCGCCATCATGTTAGTGGTGCTGAGCATGAACCTGCTGGGCGACTGGCTGCGCGACCGCCTCGACCCGAAGCAAAGGCAAGTGTAGCGTAGCCCTAGCCTGTCAGCATCGGCCGGAGCGCCCAGCGTCAGCCGCAGGTCGCCCATGCCGATGTCGATGATTTCGTGGGCGAGGTGTACTACCTCGCCCACGGGTACGGCTATCCTATCCTGGAAACCCGGTCCACTGGACCGACGCCCGCGTCCGCATCATCCGCACCGCGTGGGAGTACTTGGATGGGCCTGCTGCGCCGGCAACTGCCGGCCGCCGGAAAGTTCCAGAGGCGTGGATTCTGATACGGTGGCCGGGCTATGCTATGGCTTCCAGTTTGTTGACCAAGTCACGCCCGGACGTAGGCGGTGGCAATGGTTTGCCGTCTGACCGATATAGCTTAATCGCCTCATCAACGACTTGGCAAAGTTCCTCGAATACCTGGAGTTCGTCGTCGCCGTGGCAACCTCCGTAGATCAGACCCGGCGCGCTCCCCACGTAACACTGGTCCTCCTCGGACCATTCGACGATCTTGACGTAACGGGCGCTGCCTTTCATTGCCTGGATTCCTCAATCGCAGTTCTGACGGCACGAACTTGGTAGATTTTAACGTCGTCGCCCAGATTGCCTGATACGGTGACGGGCTTTGCAACGTTCTGAACAGTTGCAGCGCGCATGGCTTTTTGACGGTGGCAGCGGGGGGGGGCTAGAATGGGCGGCGAGCGTAGGGCGCAGTCAAAGCAATCGTGAATGGGATTATTTCAGAGGCCCGCATTGCCGCGATGATAGCCGAAGGCAAAGAGTTGCCCTACAGTTGGCTACAGACGACAATGACCCTCAGGGTGCGTGGCGGCAGTGCTGAAAGTTTCATTGATTTTACCGGGGCGGACGGCACAGCGTTTCGGATTCTCGTCCGCCAAAACCAACAACGGCCTGACGACTTCTCCGTGATTCTCATGGCAATCCTGACTCAACCCGTCGTCCCTGGTGAGCCGAAATTTCGGCTCACCAGGGACGACGGTGGAGGCCATGCGCACAAGAACACAATTGAAGGCAATCGGATTCCTTACAAGCCTCACATTCACCGAGCCACCGAACGATACCAGACCAGGACACGCCAGCGCCGGCCCGATGGATATGCTGAGGAAACCCAACGCTATCACAATTTGGCAGGGGCTTGGTCTTGCTTCTGTAATGATGTCAATTTGCAATTTCGGTGAAAGATAGATCGGATGTTGATTGGTACTGATTGAGAGATACCTTGAGGTGATGGGATGTCATTGCCCGAAATCGCCAGCGACTTGCAGGCGCAAATCTCCAAGTCCGTATACGTCGAGAAGGGTGAGGACGGACAGCTTTACATTGCAACTCCGTTCACTTTCGGCGACGGCGACCAACCCGTTGTCGCCCTGATACTAAATGGGGATGGGTGGATGCTGTCTGACCTGGGAAACACGATGTTCCGGCTGGGCTTCCAGCTGGACGAGGAAGCGATGGCAAACCCGTTAAACCGGCAGCGGCTGGACAGTGCTCTGTCCATATCCGGGATTAGCCGGCGTGACGGTGAGCTGACCAAGCCACTGCAAAACGGCGATTATGCGGATGCTTTGTTTGACTTCATGCACGCTTTGCTGAAGATTGACGAGTTGGGTGACTTTGAGTCAGCAGCACACAATTCCAGCGAGAGTCTGCGGACTCAGTTCCGAAAAGTCAGCCATCGGAGGACAAACTATATGCACCCCCGAGCGCCTGCGGTGTTCGAATACCTCAAACGATGCACTGCCCAACGGCGCACCACTACTTACGGCGAGATTGGGCAATACGTTGGGCTGGCCGCGCAGGGTACGGCAAAGCCGCTCTACTACATCAGGGACCAGTGCCTAGAGCGAAGTCTCCCGCCACTCACGGCCATTGTTGTCAACAAAGCCACTGGCTTGCCAGGTAAAGGGTTGAAATTCGATGGTACACAGGTGACCGTGGCCGAATGGAAAGATATGCTGGGCCAAGTGTTTGCCTTTGACTGGTCAGCCGTCAACTTGGAAAACGACAACTGAATAAGGAGCAGCCAAAATGCAATTGGGAGCCATCTTCCCACAGACTGAAATCGGCGCCGACCCCATCGCCGTCAAGGATTTCGCCCAGGCCGCCGAGGCCCTGGGCTACGAGCACCTGCTGGTCTTCGACCACGTGCTCGGGGCTGACCACACCCAGCGCGCGGAGTGGAACCGGCCCTACAATAAGGACGACATGTTCCACGAACCCTTCGTGATGTTCGGCTACCTGGCCGCCTTGACCGAGAAGATCGAGTTCTGCACCGGCATCATCATCCTGCCCCAGCGGCAGACCGCGCTGGTCGCCAAGCAGACGGCGGAGGTCGATGTGCTCACCAACGGCCGCCTGCGCTTGGGCATCGGCGTGGGCTGGAACGAGGTTGAGTTCGAAGCCCTGGGCGAGAATTGGGAGAACCGCGGCCGCCGCTCCGCCGAGCAGATCGAAGTCATGCGAATGCTCTGGACGCAGGAAGTGGTGAACTACGAGGGCCGCTACCACAAGATCACCCACGCCGGAATCAACCCCCTGCCGGTGCAGCAGCCCATCCCGGTCTGGTTCGGCGGCGGCGCGCCCCAGGTAGTGCGACGCATCGCCCGCATGGGCGATGGCTGGTTCCCCCAGTTCCAGCCCGACGGCGCCGGCCGTGAACGCCTGGAGGAGATGCGCGAGTTGGCCCGCGGCTACGGCCGCGATCCGTCCCAGATCGGCGTCGAGGGCCGGGCCTCCCTGGCCGACAGCAACAACCCGGACGACTGGAACCGGTTGGCATCCGACTGGAGCGACGCCGGCGCAACTCACTTCTCCGTGAATACCATGCGCGCCGGCCTCAAGGGCCCGGACCAGCACATCGAGGCGATACGGCGGTTCAAGGAGGCGGTGGGCTAGACACTTTACCTGCGGACGCTGCCGGCGATCTTTGAGACCATGCGCCGAAGGTCAATCCGCTGGCAGTGTGAACGTCGCCGCGCCATCCGCATCGTGGCGATGATTCGCCAGGGCAGTTACGACTTGGGTCAGCTTATCAACCCGGCGTATCAGCGTTATCATCGGTGGCATGAATACTGCGATGAGTGTTGCTCCCACGCTGACGATTGCGATGGTTTGAGCGTCCATGCTGGGCCTCTCTATGGCGGTTCTACCCACATTTTGGCAAGGGCGGGGACGCAGGGGAGCAGACTACACTCTACCCACCAAATCCTTCAGCGCCGCGTAGGTGCGTGGGCCGGTCTCGCTGTCGCCTTCGCCGGCGAAGATGTTGGCCATGAAGTCCGTCGCGCCGCCGGCGGCGAACTCCTCCAGTTGGCGGCGCAGCGACTCCTCGTTGCCTACTACGCACACTTCTGATGGCCCTTCTACGCCCTCGATGTCCAGGACGCGGCGGTAGTTCACCAGCTGACCGTACCGCTCGTAGGCTTCGGCAGCCTGGCGCCGTCCTGCGGCCTCGTCGTCGCACACCGACGTCGGCAGGCCCACGCACACGCGCGGGGCCTCACGGCCGCTGGCGTCGGCTGACCGTCCGATGCGCGGCGTGATGTGCTCCCTGATCGTCTTCGGCCCGGCCATCCAGGTGATGGTGCCGTCGGCCTTTTCGCCGGCCAGCCGCAACATACGCGGCGCCAGCGCCGAGATCAGCACCGGGCATTTCGGTCGGTCCAGCACGTCCAGCTCGGCGTTCACGTTGTAAAACTCCCCGGAGAACTGCACGCGCCCTTCTTCCATTAGCGGGCGCAGCACCGACAAGTACTCCCGCACGTGCAGCGCCGGCCGGTCGTAGGACAGGCCGAAGCTTCCCTCGATGCCCGGCCGGTGCGATGGGCCAAGCCCCAGCAGGAACCGCTCGCTGGTGGCCGCCGCGGTGGTCAAGGCCTGCTGCGCCATGGCCACCGGGTGCCGCGGATAGGTGGGCACGACGCCGACGCCCAGCTCGATACGGCTGGTCTGCGCGCCGGCCAGGGCCAGGACGGTCAGGGCATCATAGCCCCGGGCGGAGATGTGGGGAACCCAGAAGCTGTCGAACCCGTCCTCTTCCGCCTGCTTGATCCGCCCGGTCAGTTCGTCCAGACTCATCAGGTCGGCCGTTGAAGCCCCAACGAATACTCCGATACGCATTATCGTCCTCCATGTACCGATCGGCGAGGCGAGCCAACCCTGTCTGCGCGATTACGCTCTCAGTATCTTCTCCGCGACTTCCCGCGCCTCGTCCCGGTTAGCCACGAACCGGTCTTCCGGGACGCGGTGCAGCGTGTTCAGCGCCCGCAGGTTCCGCTCCACGGGACCGGAAAGCCCCATCACGATGGGTTCCGTGTCTTCGTCCATCGCGACGTCGATCATCTGCTCCACCACCATGGCCGCGCTGTCGTCCATGTACGCAGTCTCGGTGAAGTCGAAAATCACCACCTCGTGCTCCTGGATGTCCTGGCCGATGGTGCTCACCAGGTTGCTGGAAGAAGCCACCGAGAAGCGACCACGCATTGACACCAGACCGACCCGGGCGGAGAACTCGTCATCTTTGTCGGCGTCCAATTCCGGAGACAGGAAGGTCTGGTCCAGCAGCGGCACGGACACCACGCTGTCCAACTCCTGGCGCTCCAGGAGGCGGGCGCTGGCCATGCCGGCGGCGATCAGCCCGATGGCGATGGCGGTCACCAGGTCCAGGAACACGGTCAGCACGAAGGTCATCAGCATGACTACCAGGTGTTCTCGCGGCATCTGGTGGAGGCGCGTCACGAACCGCCAGTCCATGATGTCCCAACCCACCTTCATGAGGATGCCGGCCAGGACGGCATGGGGGATCGCCTCGACATACCGGCCCAGGCCCAGCACCAGCGCGAGCAGCACGCCGGCCCGGATGGCTCCCGACAGCTGCGTGTTCCCGCCGGACCGGATGTTCACCACCGTCCCCAGCGTCGCGCCCGCGCCCGGCAGGCCGCCGATGAATCCGGCGATCATGTTGCCGATGCCCTGCCCGATCAGCTCACGGTTGGGATTATGACGGGTGCGCGTCAGCGAGTCCGCGATGAGCGAGGTCAACAGGCTGTCGATGGAACCGAGCAGGGCCAGCACCAAAGCCGGCTCTAGGGCGCCTAGGATGAACCCCACCGAGAACACGGGTATCTGCAAGTCCGGCAACCCCGTCGGCACGTCGCCGATGATCGGCAGGTCGTTCAGCCACAGGATGCCCAGCGCGCAGCCGACGATCATTGCGGCCAGCGGCGCCGGCAGGTACCTGCGGAAGGGCCGGGGCCACAGGATGCCCACCACCAGCGTGACGGCGGCCACCGCCAGAGCGTGGAAGTTCACGCTGGTAAACGTTTCTTGCAGGGAGTTAACCGCCCCGATGACTCCTCCAACCGCCACCGGCGATCCCAGGAAGGGCGCGATCTGCACGATCATGATGATCACGCCGATCCCGGTCATGAACCCTGAAATCACCGAGTAGGGGGTGTAGGCTACGAATCGGCCGATGCGGGCCAGTCCCAGCGCTGCCTGAATGAACCCGGCCAGCACTACAATCGTGAACGCTTCGGCCAGCGTGTCCGCGTGAGCCGTCACGATCACCGCCATGGCGATGGACATGGGACCCGTCGGGCCGGATATTTGGGATCGCGTGCCGCCGAACACCGCCGCGAAGAACCCGACGGCGATGGCGCCGTACATGCCGGCAGTGGGCCCCAAGCCCGAGGCTACGCCGAATGCCAGAGCCACCGGCAGCCCCACCACCGAACAGGTGAGGCCGCCAAAGATGTCGCCGCGGAGTTTGTCGAGGCTGTAGTCGAAATTCACGGTCTTAGCAGCGTCGCAACGCGGTCCAGTATCCTGTGGCCCACCTCGTACTTGGTGAGCAATGGCAGCCTTTCGACCTCCAGCTCGCGGTCAATCAGCACCACCCGGTTCGTGTCCACGCCAAACCCGCTGCCTTCTTCTGTAATGTCGTTGGCCACTATCAGGTCCAACTCTTTGCGCCGCACCTTGTCGGCGGCGTTGGCTTCTAGGTTCTCGCTCTCGGCCGAGAACCCCACGCGCACGAAATTTCCTCTGGCCGTCGCCAGGATATCCGTCGTCTTCTCCAGGTCTATGGACATCTCATCGGCGGCCGTCTTCTTGATTTTCTGCTCCGCCATCACCGACGGGCGGTAGTCCGCCACCGCCGCCGCCATGATCAGTGCGTCTGCCGATTCAGTTTCTCCGAGCACGGCATTGCACATGTCCTGGGCTGATTTCACGCGTACCGTGCGCACCAGGGCCGGATCCGCCAACGCCGTCGGGGCAGTCACCAGCACCACCTCCGCGCCGCGGTCACGGGCCGCCTCGGCCACGGCGTATCCCATGCGACCCGACGAGTGGTTGGTGATCACCCGCACCGGGTCGATGGCTTCCTGGGTGCCGCCCGCGCTGACCACCACCTTGCGCCCAGCAAAGTCGCCGTCCTTGCCCAGGGCGGCCGCGATGTGGCCAAGAAGTTCCATCGGTTCCACCAGGCGGCCCATGCCCATCAGTCCCGACGCCAGCCGACCCGGCGCCGGCCCGGCCAGGAACACGCCACGACCGCGCAGCCGCGCGATGTTTTCCCGGGTGGCCGGGTGATCGAACATGTTGGCGTCCATGGCCGGGGCCACCAGCAGGGGCGCCTCGGTGGCGATCACCGTAGTGGTCAGAGGATCGTCAGCCAGGCCCCCGGCCAGCTTGGCGATGCAGTGTACGGTGGCCGGCGCGATCACCACGATGTCGGCCCACCGCGCCAGTGCGACATGCTCCACGCTGTGCTCGGAATCGGCGTCGAAGGTGTCGGTGACCACCGACCGGTGAGTGAGGCTGCGGAAAGCCAGTGGGGTAACGAACTGGTTTGCGCCGTAGCTGAGGATGGTTTCCACGTTCGCGCCGGCCTGCACCAGCTTGCTGGCCAGGTCCAATGCCTTGTAGCATGCGATGCTCCCTGTCACTCCCAGGACGATGTTCTTGCCGGCCAGTGCGGAATCCATGTCAACCCACCCTGCTCAGATCTTCCGGCGAACCGGACGCGGGAAGGCCGGCCGAGTTCCTGCGGAAGATGATGTCGAGCCCGACCAGCGTCAGTTCCTGGTTGATATCGTCGAACACCGGGGAGTGGTCGGCGATCACGGTCACCAGCCCCCCGGTGCCCACGACTTTCGAGTCCGCGCCGATCTCTGCCTTGAACCGCTCCACCATCGCGGTCACCAGTCCGGCGTACCCCAGCACGATCCCCGATTGCAGCGAAGTGGTGGTATTGCGACCTACGGCCTCCGCCGGCGCCACCAATTCGACCCGGCGCAACTGTGACGTATTGTAGTAGAGCGCGTCGGCGGACAGGTTGATACCCGGCGCGATGGCCCCGCCGAGGTACTCCCGATCCCGGGACACGGCGTCAAACACCGTTGCCGTGCCCAGGTCCACCACGATCATGGGCGCTCCATAAAGTTCAACCGCCGCCACCGCGTCCACGATCCGGTCCGCGCCCACATCGCGTGGATTGTCATAACGGACCGGCATTCCCAAGTCGATTTGCGACGTGACCTGCAGAGGAGTCACGCCGAAGAAGCGGCGGCACAGGTCTTCGAACATGCCGGTCAGGGGTGGAACGACCGAGCAGATGCACGCCGCCGTGATGTCCGTAGTCGTGATTCCCCGGAACTCAAGCAGGTTCTTGAGGAGGATACCGTACTCGTCGGCGAGGCGGCGGGAGTCAGTGGCCACCCGCAGCGTGGTCACCAGACGCTCCACCGGATTGGCTCCGTTGCTGCTGCCCCCGGCGTCACTCCAATCAGTGGCGCTCCCTTGGCGGAACACTCCAATGGTGACGGCGGTATTTCCAATATCGATAGTAAGCAGCATGGCAACATCGGGCTTGAACGCTGGAACGATAGTATAACTTTCGCGCAATGACGTCAAAGAAGTTGTTTGCGGTGCAATAAGTGATTCAGACCGGCAGTTGCGATCAAATCAATCCCAGCCTTTCCAAGTCGTCCTCCGTCCATTGGTTTCCGCTCAAGATGCTGCGCAAGGTGCCTAAAGTGAGCGTATCGTTAGAGCGATGGTAATGGACGACGGTTCGTCGCCTGTCGCTATGCCGGTACACGCGAGACGACCCCCGAGTGCGCCGGTACGCGAACCCATCGCGTTCTAACGCACTGACCAACTCCCGGGCCGCTACATTCCTGAGCCGCCTTGCCAAGTCCTGTGGACGGCTCATGCCGCTACTATCGGCGTCTCCGCTCCCGAATCGTCCGCTGGCGGATGCTGCTCAGCAGTCTCTTTCATATCCTCCAAGTAGGCAGCAAGGGCGTCCGCAAGGGCAGCTCGCGCCTCATCTTGAGAATAGCCCCAAGCAGCGCACCCAGGCAGTTCCTCTATCCAGGCGCTCCAACGACCATCATCCTCTTCTTCAATTCGCGGTTGGTAGCCGGTCATGGTCACCTTGCCTGCCTTCTAACGATCAATGGCCTTGCGGACGCCGTCAACCTGATCTCTCAGGTGTTTCGCGGCATCGTATAGGAAATCGACGTATTTATCAGCCTCCGCTGCCAATTTTTCCCTTTTGCCGGGGTCTGTCTCCCCCTCAAGGCGCTTGAGACGCCTGGTGATTCTGGTCTTGGCGCCTTGCCAGCTGGAGTTAGGCACAAGGCTACGGGCCTGACCCCAAGTAATCCCCATTTCCTCACTGATCTTAGTGATGGTCCTGCCTGCCTGCGCCAATTGCTTTGCTTTTTCCGCTTGTTCAGGCACATCCAACTTGGGGGGTGTCATCAGGCTCCTCCGAACCCAATAACCAACTTCGTTGGTCGCCATCGGCATTATAAGTACCAAGTCCACTGCCCGCAAACGCTCCGAACCGCTCCAGATCCCTGCTGCGGGTCATCTCCAGTTACTGTTGTTCCGAACCCTCCAGTCCCACCTGGACGATCCGCGGCCGGTCGATGCCAGCCACGCCGACGTACCGGAACGGCTTGCCGTCGGCCTCGCGCGGCTGCATGTCCTGGGTTACTACCTCCCGGTTACCCAGCAGCAGGTCCGCGAAGGGCGCCGCCTGGGTGCCGGCGTTCGGGTCGGTGGGGAAGGCAAAGTCCAGGCCCGGCACGTTGGTGAACTGGACCCGTCCAGTCTCGTTGCTAACCCAGAACTCAGCAATGATGCTGGTGTCGGCGATTTCTTTCAGTGTGGCGTTGATTTCGTCCGGAGATTTACCCGCCTCCAGCGCAACGGCGATGTAGTGGGCGGTCAATTTCGCCTCGGCAACTAGGTGCGCCGTTTCGTTCGTGTTGGCGGGTGCGGCCTGGTCACCGGAAGCGCATCCCCCCGCCAAGGTGATTGCCATTGCCGCTATAGCCAGTGCGTAAAAGGCTCGCATTCTACTCTTCTCCATCATTCGTGACGCCCCAAGCCGGGGCCTTATGCGGAGCAATTTTATGCTAAAATCGCCGCTGAAACCTTCACGGAGACGTGTGAAAATGGCCGACATCGCACTGGTCCAGATAGTCAAGCAGGGGCGCGACGCTGTCGCCGCCTGGCGCGAAGAGCACTCCAACCAGCCCATGGACCTCAACGCCTGCTACATGAGCCACGCCCGCATCCCCATGGTCAATCTGCGGGGCGCCGACATGCGAGGCGGCGACTTCATGGGCGCGATGATCCGCCGCGCCGACCTGTCGAACAGTTACCTGAACGACGCGCACTTCTACCGCGCCGATCTCCGTGAGACCAACCTCAGCCGGGCCATCGCCCCGGGCGCGAACCTGCGCGGCGCCGACCTGCGCAACGCTAACCTCTCCGGCGCTAACTTCGACCGCGCCACCCTCTCCGAGGCCAACCTGTCGGGCGCGGACTTGACCAACGTCAACCTGGACCGCGCCAACCTGGACCGCGCCAACTTCACCGGCGCGAACCTCACTGGAGCGAGCTTCAACGGCGCCAACTTGTCCCGCACCAACCTTTCATCCTGTAACCTGACCGAGGCCGACTTCTACGAGGCCGTGCTCAACGACGTGGTCACAGGCGAGGCCGACTTCAGCAACTGCATCATCGGCTACACCGTGTTCCAGAATTGTGCCCTGGACACCGCCGTGGGGCTGGAAGAGGTTCGACACGATGCCCCCAGCACCATCGGTCTCGACACGCTGCTCCGCTCGCGCGGGGCGCTGCCGCAGTCATTCATCCTGGGTTCAGGCGTACCCATCGCGGTGGCCGGGGTGCAGGACAGCGTTGCCGACGCGCCGGTAACCACCCTGGAAGTCCATATATCCTGCGCTAACGGCGACGTGCCCTTCGCCCGCCAGCTGGAAGCTAACCTGCGCGCCCAGGGGGTACGCAGTTGGGTCTTCGCCGAGGGTTTTCGGGGCAACCCGCTGGTGGATCGCCGCGCTACCTCCGGCGAGGAAGAGATCGAGCGCTGGGTACGCCACTACGACCGCCTCATCGTGGTATGCACCGCTGCGGGTCTGGACAGCGAGACCGTGCGCAACGACATCACCGGCGCGCAGGAGTCGCAGCGAACCACGGATAGCTGGACCATGTTCTTGGTGGACGCCGACGGTGTCATGGGTGGTGGCCGCAATCGGGCTGCCCGCCTGCTCACCGAGGAGTATCGCTTTTTCGATCTCACGGGCCAGGCCGAAAACTCCGCCGAGTACCAAGCCGCGTTGGATGACCTGATCACCAACCTGAGAGACGACCAGCCGGTCAGCGCAGGGGCTCCACCACGCCGGCAGGTGGATCCTCGCAATCTCCAGCTTTAGGTGCAGGGACCCGTCGACGAATGCAGAGGGGCGACCAAACGGTCGCCCCGCGAATTTACATGGTGCCTGAGCCCGGCATCCTCACGATGATTATTGCCGGTGGCTGGAAGATAGGTGTCGTGACGGTTCCTCTAAGCAGCATCTTGCTGACGTCGCGTTAGATTCTGGGATGTGGCGCTGAAAACGCGATAGGGGGAGGGCATACGCCCTCCCCCCTGGTTGGACCGTTCCGAGGAACCGACCGATTTGGCTGGCTACATCGAATTAGATGTAGTCTTCCTCCTCGTACATCATGTCGACGTTGTCGGTGCTCTGGTTGAGGCCGCGAACCACCTGGGCGCGGAACTCCTGGAGCATGTCGTCGGTGATCTCGTTGCCGTTGGCGCGGGCGGCGTCCTTCAGGGAGTCGAAGGCCCATTCACCGGTGTCGCCGTGGGGCATGTCGAAGAACCCGGGCTCGAAGACCGGAAGCTCGCCGGGACCGAAGTAGCCCTTGCCCTCGATGTTGTAACCTTCGAGGTCGTGGGTGCCCTTGCCGAGGACCTGACCGGTGGCAGCGTAGTGCTCCATGGTGGCCTTCATGCCGTACTTCTGGATCGGGCAGACCTTCATGCACACGCCACAGCCGAGGTAGCGAGCCATGACCGGGCGGCAGCGCTTGAAGTAGAGCTTGTTCTTCTCGATTCCGCGCCACCAGATCTTGTCGCGCATGAGGGCGCGGCCGGGGCAGCGGTTCACGCAGACCTGGCACACCTGGCAGAAGGCGTGGATGCCGTAGTCGACGGGCTCGTCATAGGTGACGCTGGCATCGGTGGTGATCATCATGATGCGGCAGCGGGAGCCGACGTGGGGGGTCAGCAGGTAGCCGCAGGCGCCCAGCTGGCCGAGGCCGGCAGCGACGAACATCGGGATGTAAGGTCCGGTGTTGTCGTTGGGGCTGTGAACCTGGGCGCGATAGCCGAGGCTGCGGATGAAGTTGCCGAGTTCCAGACCGGCGGCGCCTTCCGTCCGATAGGTGCTGGAGTGCACGATCTCGGCGTCGATGCTGGGGATGGTCTGGGTGGGCTCGAAGTCCTGCTCGTAGGCCAGGCAGATGACATGCGGGAACTGGACCCAAGCCTTCTTGCTCTGGTACACGTAGCGGATGTCAAAGGCGGTGATGCCGACTTCGACGAAACCGAGCTCGCGGGCCTTCTGCTTGATGGCTTCGCTGACGTCTTCGCCGGTGGCGTCGGACGTGGGCTCGAGGTCGCCGGTAAGGCGGGCGGCCATGACCAGGTTGCGATTGAGCTTGTCGTGTTCCTTGCGGATCTCACGCATCTCGGCGTGCTGGTCGCGCAGGGTGTTGGCCCAGTCGCGGGAGGCGCGCTCGGTGATGTTCATGGTCTCGATGGGATATTCCCGGGAGTACCAGTCAACCTCGCGCTGTTCCATGGGGATGCCGGGAGTAGTCTCCAGCTCCTCGGGCACCGGGATTGTGACAGGGGCGTCGCCCAGATACTTACCGGGGCGGCGAACCTCGTGACCGATCGTTAGCATATCCTCCTCCTTGGTTGGACTGCGTAGATACGCCTAATTTGCCGGGAAGGGTACTTGCCCGGTTCAATAATGTCAATACTCCGCCCCTCAAATAATCATATTCCATTGCTTGATGATGATTATTCTGCGCATTCCTTATAGCGCCGGAAAGCTGATTCAGGCGACAGATTAAACATGATAAGTGAGGCTTGCGGGAACGTGCGTTCTCCGCCAGCGCGGGCCGGTGGAAGGCGTTGCCACAGCCCAATCGACCGGGGGACGACAGCGACAAGGTAGCCGCTAATCAGCTACGCCGACCTGCGTCTCTACGCCCAGGGCGTCCCGCAAGTAGCGTCCAGTGTGGCTCTGCTCGACCTGGGCCAGCATCTCGGGCGTGCCGCAGGCCAGCAGGTTGCCGCCCAGGTGGCCGGCGCCGGGTCCCAGGTCGATGATCCAGTCGGCGTTCTTGATGAGGTCCAGGTTGTGCTCGATGAGCAGCACCGAGTTGCCCTGGTCGACCAGGCGATGCAGGACGCGCAGCAGGGCGGCACAGTCCTCAAAGGAGAGGCCAGTGGTCGGCTCGTCCAGAAGGTACAGGGTGCGCCCCGTAGCGCGGCGGGACAGCTCCGTTGCCAGCTTGACGCGCTGCGCTTCGCCTCCGGACAGGGTTGTGGCCGGCTGGCCGAGGCGAATGTAACCCAGGCCCACGTCCCGCAGGGTTTCCAACTTGCTGCGGATGCGCGAGTAGTTCCAGAAAAAGTCCAGCGCGGTCTCCACGGTCATGGCCAGCACGTCGGCGATGGACTGGTCGCGGAGCATCACTTCCAGCGCTTCCCGGTTGTAACGGCGGCCCTGGCAGACTTCGCAAGGAACGGTGACGTCCGGCAGGAACTGCATCTCGATCTGAATGTAGCCCTCGCCCTGGCAGGCCTCGCAGCGGCCGCCCTTGACGTTGAAGGAGAAGCGGCCCGGCTTGTAGCCCCGGATACGGGCCTCGGGCAACGTGGCGAATAGTTCCCGGATGGGAGTGAAGGCGCCGGTGTAGGTGGCTGGATTGCTGCGGGGCGTGCGCCCGATGGGGGACTGGTCGATGTTCACGACCTTGTCGATGTGTTCGATGCCGGTGACCTCGTCGTGGTCGCCGGGGCGGTCGCGGCCCTGGGCAACGGCCTGGGCCAGCCGCTTGTAGAGGATGTCGTAAACCAGGGTGCTCTTGCCGCTGCCGGACACGCCGGTGACACACCCCAGCAGTCCCAAGGGAAACTTGACGTCGATGCCCTTGAGGTTGTTTTCCCGCGCGCCCACGACGGCGATGGATTTGCCGTTGCCCTCGCGCCGCTCTTCAGGCACGGGGATCCGCTTGCGCCCGCTGAGGTAGGCGCCGGTGAGCGATGCCTCGTTGGCCATCACCGCGGCGACGTCGCCCGTGGCTACGATATTACCGCCGTGCTCACCGGCGCCGGGTCCCAGGTCAACGATGTGGTCGGCGGCACGCATCATGGCGTCGTCGTGCTCGACCACAATCACCGTGTTGCCCATGTCGCGCAGGCGGGTCAGAGTTCCGATGAGACGGTGGTCATCGTGGGGATGCAGGCCGACTGTGGGTTCGTCGCAAACGTACAGCACCCCGGTGAGGCCGCTGCCGATCTGGGTGGCCAGCCGGACGCGCTGGGCCTCTCCGCCGGACAGCGTGCGGGCGGTGCGGCTCATGGTCACGTAATCGAGGCCGATGCTATCGAGGAAGTGCAGACGGCCCTCGATCTCCTTGAGAATCTGATCGGCGATGACCATTTCGCGCGGGGTCAAGTTGCTTGGCATGTCCGCGGCGGAGGAACGGCGCCCGTTGCGACGGCTGCGCCGGCCCTTGCCGTTGGCGCCATTAGCGGACGGCTGGAGCTCAACGTAGTTCGATGGTTCCGGGGCATTGTGCCCGTTGTTGCCGTTGGCGGGGATTTGATCCGGGGAGTCTGCCACCGGCTTGATGCTGCGAACCCAGTTCAGTCCTTCCCCGATGGTGAGACCGGTGACCTCAATGATGTTCCGACCACAGATCAGCACGCCCAGGGCCTCCGGCCGCAGGCGCGCCCCGGTACAGGAACGACAGGCCCGCTGGGCCATGTACCGTTCGATTTCGCCGCGGGTATGGTCGGACTCGGTGTCGCGGTAGCGGCGTTGCAGGTTGGGGATCACCCCCTCGTAGGTGGTGTTCCAGGAGTAGGTGCGGCCTCGACCCGTGCGGTGACGCACCTGCACCTGCTTCTTGCCGGCGCCGTAGAGCACGATGTTGAGTTGCTCATCGGTCAGCTCGCGCACCGGAGCGTGGGGCGAGAAGTCGAACTCGCGGGCCACTGCCTCCATCATGCTGGCGTACCAAGCGTTGGCGGCCCCGGAGCGGGCCCAGGGCACGATGGCGCCTTCCAGCAAGGAAAGCGAGCGGTTCTGGATCACCAGCGACGGGTCAATCTCCAGCTGATAGCCCAAGCCGGTACAGGTTGAGCATGCTCCGTGGGGGCTGTTGAAGCTGAAGGTGCGGGGTTCGATTTCCGGCAAGCTGACCCCGCAGGCGACGCAGGCGAACTGCTCACTGAACACCAAGTCATCCTCGCCCTCGCGGCCCACCGTGAGCACGCCTTCGCCCTCGCGCAGGGCGGTTTCGACCGATTCGGTGACGCGGCTGGGTTCGGTGTCGCTGCGGATGATGAGGCGGTCAACCACGATGTCGATGTAGTGCCACTTCTGCTTGTCCAGGGCCAGGGTGTCGGTGTCCTCCACCAGCATGACCTCGCCGTTGACGCGGACGCGGACGAACCCGCCCCGGCGGGCGGCCTCAAACACTTCCCGGTGCTCGCCCTTCTTGCGGCGGATTTTCGGCGCCAACAACGTGATGCGAGACGCCTCGGGCAGCCCCAGTATGGCATCGACGATCTGCTGCACCGTCTGACGGGCCACTGGATTGCCGCACTTGGGACAGTGGGGCTTGCCCACCCGGGCGAAGAGGAGACGCAGGTAATCGTAGATCTCGGTAACGGTGCCCACCGTCGATCGGGGGTTGTGGGAGACGCCCTTCTGGTCGATGGAAATTGCCGGGGACAAGCCCTCGATGTAGTCGACGTCGGGCTTGTCCATGCGGCCCAGGAACTGGCGGGCATACGCGGAAAGCGACTCCACGTAGCGGCGCTGGCCTTCGGCGTAGATGGTGTCGAAAGCCAGGCTGCTCTTGCCGGACCCGGACACACCGGTGATGACGACGAGCCGGTCCCGGGGGATCGTCACGTCCACGTTCTTCAGGTTGTGCTCGCGAGCGCCCTTGATGAAGATGACTTCCTGCGGCATAAAGCGGCCCTACTGCATGAGGATGTTGAAACCGGCCTGGGTGAAATGGTGGTCGTTGGTCAGGGCTTCGCGGATATTATTAGCCGTCATCAATTGGAAACTGGCGCAATCGACGAGGCCCCATTCCTGGTCAGGCTGGGCGTTATAGAACTCGACGGCGTTCCAGAATTGCAACGAGGTCTGCGGTTCTACGTCGACGTTGAGATCACGCCCGAAACGCCGGATCAGATCAACCGTTGCCAAACGGTTTTGGGCGCCATACTTGGCCATGAAGTTCAACACTTCCGCAAGAACCATTTCGCTGGTCAATATTGGCCGGGCAAAATATTCTTCGTACAAGAGTTGCACCGTTTCATGCCAAGCGTCTCTGGGGTTAAGCAAAGCAATCCAGAAGCAGGCATCGGCGAATATCACAGGCGTCAATTGTCCACCTTGGGCCGACCATAAAGGTAGTGGTGCATATTTTGGGCCCCGTCGGTAGGCACGTTATCCCAGATGTCCTCAGGGTATTTTTTTCGAATCTCTGCAAGGATGTGGAGCAGCGTGGGCATCTCCGGATCCTCCGGTGGAATTACCCGGTGCGTCTTCGTGAGGTCGATGCTGACTATGCGCTCCAGCCGCCCATCGGCGTAATCGCCCTGCCCCACTATTTTGATGCTGTACCGTCCGTGGTTGTGCATACCCTCAATGTGTCCCCACTGCAAGCCGGTAAAGTCGGCCCGCACCGTGGAGCCGTCTTCCAGCAGCAGTTTGTATGAGCCGTCGTGGTTCAAATCCAATTCCATGGACTGGACATCTGCAATTACCTCGACGAGATGGCGGCCGTTTTTCTCGGTCATGGCGGGCCGTCCTGGGGGCGAAAGGTCATTCCAATTCTACCAAAGGGTCGTTGGCGTTGACGGAATCGAGGGGTTGAACGAACACGGTTTTCACCACGCCATCGCGGTGGGCCAGGATGCTCTGTTCCATCTTCATCGCTTCGACCACGCATACCTCATCGCCGGCGCTGACCGTATCGCCGGGGCGCACCATGACCGACATTACGCGGCCCGGCATGGGGGAACGCAGCACATCGTCGTCGACAGGAGCGCCGGATGACGCCGCCGCAGCGGGCGCTTCGGGTACGGCAAGGCCACCGGCCGGTCGCCCCCGACTCCGAGGCGAAGGGGCGGCAGCGACGTCGATGTCGACGTCGAAGGTCTCGCCGTCGACGGTGACTTGAACGGGCGACCGGGTCAGGTCGCCCACTTCGACGGTGTACCAACGGTCACCGACGCGTACTCTGATGGTGGTCAAGTTACCAGGATCCACTGCCGAGCCGCGACCGGAACAGTTCACGTCGGCCCTGCGTGCGCCAACGGGAGCCGTCACCGCCGGCAGAAGCGCCCTGACCTTGAGCTGCGTACACGGCAGCGACGCCGATGGCCGCCGCCAATGCGCGGGGATCCAGATCCGACGCGGACGCTTCAAGGGTTATGCTGTCAGTGCCTATGCTCACGTTGCGATGCCCGTTGGATTTTGTGCCTTGATTTTGCAGCCGTCGCCCAAGAATGGTGGGGAGGGTTCCGGTATGGTATTCGCCCGAATTGAACTCCGGGCTGGCCAGCACGTCCCGCAGCAGCGGAATGTTGGTCTTGACGCCTTCCAGCCGGAAATCCGCCAGGGCGGAGTCCAGGGTGGCGATTGCCGCGTCCCGGTTCGGTCCCCAGGCCATCACCTTGGCGAGCAGCGGCTCGTAGTGTAGCGAAACCTCGTAACCGACGTAAAGGGCGGTATCCACGCGGACGTTGTCTCCTTCCGGGAGATGCAGGTCGGTGACCATGCCGACGTTGGGAAGGCAGGTATCCGGGTCCTCCGGATACACGCGCGCTTCAATGGCATGGCCGTTGGCATGGATGTCACGCTGCCGGATGGTGAACGGCGCGCCGACTGCGGACTGCAACTGGAGTTCAACGATGTCCCGTCCGGTCAGGAGCTCGGATACCCCGTGCTCAACCTGCAACCGCGGGTTCATTTCCAGGAAGTAGAAGTGACCGTCCGGGGTGACCAGAAATTCCACGGTTCCGGCGTTGGTGTACCCGACTTCCCTCCCCAACTGGCGGGACAACCGTCCGATCTGATCCCTCACCTCGGGGGACAACTTGGCGGAAGCCGGTGTCTCTTCAATCAGTTTCTGGTTGCGGCGCTGGATGGAACAGTCCCGTTCGTGCAGATGGAGCACATTGCCGTATTGATCGGCGATCAGCTGCACCTCGATGTGTGACGCCCCTTCCAGGTAGCGTTCGTAAAACAGGCTGGAGTCGGCGAAGGCCGCCTGGGCCGTTTTGCGGGTGCGTTCGATGATCGGTTCCAACTCGGCCATGGAATGGACGACATGGATGCCGATGCCGCCACCGCCGGCGGTGGCCTTCACCATCATGGGAAAGCCCAGTTCCCACGCCCTGGCGATGGCCTCGTCGTCGCTGACGGGTTCCTCCGTGCCGGGCATGACTGGCAGGCCCGATTTGCGGGCGACGCGACGGGCGGAGAGCTTGTCGCCCATCTGGTTGAGCACCTCTTCGCCCGGGCCGATGAACGTCACCCCTTCCGTTTTGCAGCGTCGCGACAGTTCGCTGTTCTCGGAGAGGAAACCGTAGCCCGGGTGGATAGCTTCGGCGCCGGTGCTGTGGCAGGCATTCAGGACAGCATCAACGTTGAGGTAGGAGTCCTTTGCCGCGGCTCCGCCGATGCACACCGACTGGTCCGCCATGCGGGTGTGCATGGCGCCGGAGTCGGCTTCGGAATACACGGCCACAGTAGCGATGCCCATGCGCTGGCACGTGCGGATGATGCGAGCGGCGATCTCGCCGCGATTTGCCACCAATACCTTATTGAACATACATATACCCTCAAGACACTCCCAGGGCGCCGTTCCGGCGCGGGCCGCTCGTCATCGCAAGCGATGGAATTATTTTCGGCCGGCCCAATCGTGGGTTTCTGTACCAGGAAATTCGTCTCAAAAACACCGCTTGCATTTCCGCGGCAGTTTGTTTATGCACCCAATCGGACGGAGGATATTTTACACAGCCTGCTGTGACGGTTTTTACGCCATTGATTGTTGACGGGTCAACAGCCGACGAAACGACTTTCACGCAAATTTTGCAGTTTCCAAAAATTCCTGAGAGCGCACCCTGCGGTCCAGCCAATATTGCAGCGTCGCCGCCAGAGTTTCGCGAACCTCACGCTCCAGCGGAGGCGGGACGGATAACTCGGGCAATTCTCCAACCGTTTCCGCACGATGCAGCAGCCGGAGCAGTTTTAACGCCGACAACGATAGAGGCCGCACCACCACGTCAGTCGGGCCGCAATCGGTACACAGCGCGCCCCCGGCGCCGACGGCGAACCGGTGGCGGTCGGGTTCCAGATCCACGCCGCACTCCACGCAGTTGTAGAGTTCCGGCATGAAGCCGGACAGCCGGAGCAACTGCAGGTCGAAGTAACGCAGCGCGAGATCCGCGTTAGTTGCGGCGCCGAGTACCCGGAGGGTCTGCACGGCCAGGTCGAACAGTTCGGGGTTGGCCGCGGACAGGGCGCTGAAACCGTCGACGAGCTCGGCGACGTAGAGCCCGCGAGCCGAATTCTCGTAACCACTCTTAACGCTGGGGAAAGCGTCGACAACTTCGGCCTCAGTGACCTGGTCTATGGAACGGCCGCGGGCGACGGATACGCTGACCAGGGTCAGGGGTTCGAGGTGGCCCATCAACTTGCTGGTCAGGCGTTGCGCTCCGCGCGCCAGCAATTCCAGCTTGCCGTGTTCGCGGGTGTATATCACCGTGAGCAGGTCGGCCTCGCGCACCGGCGAGCGGCGCAGGGTTACGCCCAGGGCGCGATAGGTTCGGGGTGAGGTCATTGATGGAGTTGCCGAGTCAATCGAGGGCGCTGCGGCCGGCCAGCGCGCGGCTCAGCGTGGTTTCGTCGGCGAACTCCAGCGAGCCCCCGACGGGCAGCCCCCGGGCGAGGCGCGTGATGCGGATGTCGGCGCCGGCTAGCCGGCGGTTGATGAAGTCGGCGGTGGCGTCGCCTTCCAGCGTCGGGTTGGTAGCCACGATCAGTTCCTGGAAAGGGCTGTCGGATTCGCGCAGCCGGTCAAACAGTTGCGGAAGGTGGATGTCCTCCGGACCAACGCCATTGAGTGGTGAGAGCACGCCGTGGAGCACGTGGTAGAGGCCCCGGTAGGAACGGGTCCGTTCCAGTGCCACGAGGTCGCGGCGCTCTTCCACCACGCAGATCTGATCCCGGTTGCGCTGGGGATTGGAACAGATCTCGCATGGAGAGGCGTCGGTGAGGTTGCGGCACGGGTCGCAGAACACGAGGCTGTCCCGGGCCTCCAGGATCGCGTCGGCCAGCGATCTGGCCTCTTCTCCCGGCAAGCGGATGACGTGGTCGGCGATGCGCTGGGCGCTCTTGGGGCCGATGCCGGGCAGCCGGTTGAGCTCGTCGATGAGCCGGCTGAGGGACCGCGCGGTGCCGGGGTTGTACTCGCTGACCATGATGCTTGCGCTGATGCCCCTGTCGCCGGTTATCCCCTGCCGACCGGCGCCGGCCGTGTCCGGGCGGCCAGAACCGGCGCCAGATGCACCGAGGCCCGCCGCAGATCCACTGCCACCACGTCCCATTCACTCCCATCGTCAAACCACTGCCGGTAACTGACGAAGTCGCCGTTGTCCACCACGCGATAATCTGCGTCAGGCTTGTCGCCCAGCGTCAGCGTGTCGGTGTCGGCGTCGTATCCCCGCTCCGCGCTCAATGGAAGGAACCGGCTGACATCCATTATGTCTATCCGCGTAACGTCATCACTACTTTCATCGGCAAAGTCGAGTATGACCCTAAAGTCATCCCGCAAAGTGCCGCCGCTGAGCCCTCCTTGGTTTGCGATTATGATCAATGCGTCGTCTTCGGCGTAGTATTTAACCGGCACCTCGCACCTCCAGGTCTCTGCAACGTTGCTGAAACCAGGGACGGTCTGCTTCTGCAATCCGCCTGGTCGCCCACCTGTCAAAGTGGGCCGATACAATCTCCATGTCGTCCAGCGAAACGGGGACTCGCAGCATCATGTCGCGGCCGGGGACAAACCCCCAATAGGTCGTGGTTACGCTGCCCTTGTCGTCTGTGCAGATGCCGCGCACAACCCAATTTTCAAGAACGTGTTGAATTCTGGCGGCGGTAACCCCGGCGCGCGGGTTCTCGCGTAAATGTCTGGTCAGCCATCGGGTGACGCCGCCGGCGGTGATGGTCTCCGGCAGTCTGCGCCTCTCCCAGGACTGACGTCCGCTCCCCCGGCTGGTCATCCAGCCGGTCTAGAACAGGCCGGGGATATTCAGGCCGCCGGTCACGGCGCCCATCTTCTGGGCGGCGAGTTCCTGGGTCCGGTTGAAGGCGTCGTTGACGGCGGCGGCCACGAGGTCCTGCAGCAGGTCGATGTCTTCCGCCGCTTCGGGCTCGATGACCACCTCGGTGACTTCCTGCTTGCCGGTCATGGTGACGCGTACGACCCCGCCGCCGGCGGATCCTTCGACGCTCATCTCTTCCAGTTCCTGCTGGGCCTTGGCCAACCGGTTCTGCAGCTGCTGGGCCTGTCGCATCATCTTGCGGTTCATCATGATAGGTACGGAGCCTCCTGCTAGTTTTCCTCGATTGGACGCGCTCCCAGGCCGATGGCGGTGCGGTATAGAGGGCTGTCCTGCATGGAATTACGCGCTGGGCGGTCGCTGTCGCCGTTGGTTCCGGCCAGGGTGACCGTAAACGGGTGGCGTTCGCCGAAGCACTGTTCGATAGCCTGCTCAATGGTATCACGAACCCGCGGGTCGTTGAGTTCTTCCTGCATCCGGTCCAGATTGGCAGAGTTGGCGAAGGGCAGCACCAGGGTCGCGGCATCATCGGACAGGTGGACGCTGTTGGGTCGGCAATCGCGGAGCAGGGCTCCCAGGTTGTATTTGCTGCCCTTGACGCGGCCCAGCTGCCGGACCGCCTGCTCCCATCGACCCTGGAGGCTGTCGGGAGCGACCGCCGGCGTGGTCGAGCGTGCGGGAGGCTGGGCATTGGCGGGAGGCGACGGCCGCGCGGGCGGTGGGGCGGCGGGTCGGGAATCACGGGCCGGCGCGTTGGTGGGCGGAGCTTCCCGTCGCGGCTGGCGGGACTGCGTAGGGGGTGACGACGGGGCGGGCACCGGGGGTTGAGGCGTTTCCGCGACGACGTCCTTCCGGCAAATCTCCGCCGCCGCGATTTCCAGGGGCAGCGTGGACGGAGCGTCGTAGCGCAAGTTGGCCTCGCCCCAGATCCGGACGGCGCGCAGTATTGTCGCAGCATCGTGTTTCTGCGCTTCCGCTTTGAGGGCGGAAAGGATGTCCGGCGGGAGGTCGAGAGTATCGCCGGCGTCCCACGACAGCAGCAGTATGGAGCGAAGGATTTCCAGTGTCTGCCGGTGCAACTGGCGCGGCTCACCACCTTCCCACACCACCTCGTTGATGGTTTCCAGGGAACCCGAGGTCTCACCGGCCAGCATCTTTTGAGCCAGGATCAGGTAGGCGTCGCTGCGGACCAGGCCCAGGGCCTCTTCGACGTCGGAGAGCGTGATTTCCCGACCAGCGGAGACCGCCAACTGCTCCAGCATGTTCAGCGCGTCGCGCATGGAGCCGCCGGCGTGGCGCGCCACCATGCGCAGGGCGTCGGGTTGGATCGCCACGCCCTCCTGGTCGGTGATATAGGCCAGGCGGTCGTAGATGGTCTGGCCGGGCAGACGGCGGAAATCGTACCGCTGGCAGCGGGACAGGATGGTAGGCAGGATGCGGTCGGCTTCGGTGGTGCAGAGGATGAAGATGACGTGCGCGGGGGGTTCTTCCAGGGTCTTGAGGAAGGCGTTGGAAGCCTCGCGGGTGAGCATGTGCGCTTCGTCGATGATGTAGACCTTGCGCCGGTTCTGGGCGGGCTGGAAGTGGACCTTGTCCCGTATCTCCCGGATCTCCTCCACGCCGCGATTGCTGGCCGCGTCCAGCTCGATGATGTCCAGGTTGCGGCCCTCGTTGATGGACACGCAGATGGCGCACCGGTCGCAGGGGTCGCCGTCCTGCGGGTCCAGGCAGTTGACGGCTTTGGACAGGACCCGGGCGGTGGTGGTCTTGCCGCTGCCGCGGGTGCCGCAGAACAGGTAGCTGTGGCTGACCCGGTCCTGCATCACTGCCTGCCGGAGCGTGTTGCCCACGTGCTCCTGGCCCGCCAGGTCGGAGAAAGTCCCTGGCCGCCACTTGCGATAATAGACTTGGGTTGAGGTGGTCATAGTTGCCGCCGCTGGCATCCGCAGGCAAGCGCGTCAGGTGGGTCCGGGTGCGGCTTAAATATAACGCCAACGGCCCCGCCGATGCCATAGCGGGGCCGTTGTCAATTGGGGCGGCTTTGGCGCGTCGGCCGGTTGATCTAATCTGCGGCGGAAGCCTCCGACTCCGCGGCTTTAGCCAACTCTTCCGGCGGGGTCAGTTTGAGATTGGGGAACCGGGCGCGGCGAGCTTTGCTCCAATCCACGTAGTCGGTTGAGTCGTGGGTTTGCCAGAAATGGCGTTCTTCGGCTTCGGTTTCGAAATAGGGGATTGGGTTTAAGTTTCTTACTGAAGTCAATCATAGGAGGTGTCAGCGAATCGCCCCAAACGGCGTGATGATAGCCCCATTGTAAATGCAAAGCCTGCGGGTATGGCGACACGGAACGACCTGCATTGACACCCGCCGGCCCCCTGCTTACACTCACGGCGACGCGCCAGGAGCCTTCGAAGGGGCATGGCGAGGAGGAACCGGCGATGCCCGACCTAACTGACCTTTTCCGCCAGGTTGACGAAGCCGAAAATGACATCGTAGCCCTCGAACAGGCGCTGGTGCGTATCCCGTCGGTGAACACGGGTTTTATGCCCACCGGGGATGAGACGCCGGTCTGCGAGTTGGCGCGAGACTTCCTGGCCGAAGACGGCATCGAGTCGGAGATCCTGGAGTCGGCCCCCAACCGGGGGAACCTGATCGCGCGCCTGGAGGGACGGTCGGGCAACGCCGGACTGATGTTCATGTCCCACACCGACGTGGTGCCGGTGGAAGACGAATCGAAATGGCGGTTCCCGCCTTTCAGCGCGACGATAGCGGACGGGCGTGTGTTCGGACGCGGCGCGACGGACTGCAAGGGGCTGCTCACGGCGCAACTGATGGCCGTCCGCATCCTGAAGCGCAACGGCATCGAGCTGGAGGACGGGCTGATCCTGGCGGCCGGTGCGGACGAGGAACACGGCGGCAGGTACGGTTTCGGCTGGCTGGCCGACAACTACCCCGAGAAATTGGCCGCTCCTTTCGCGGTCAACGAGGGCGGCGGTACGCCGATCGAGGCAGCGGGCGCGCTGACTTACGTGCTGGGCGTGGGAGAAAAGGGCCGCCTCCAGGTGGAGATCGATGTCAAGGGGACCAGTTCCCATGCGTCGGTGCCGTGGCAGGGCACCAACGCGCTGTACCGGCTGAGCCGCGCGTTGTCCTCCATCGAAGGCTTTGAGGCAGATCGGGACACTTCGGGCGCCATTTTCGACCACCTCTCGACCTTTGCCATTGAGCACAAGCCGTCGGCGGAGAACGTGGACGACATCATCGCCGAGATTGAGACTGATAACCCGCGCTTCGCGTCCATGCTGCGGGCCCTGTCACGCATGACGTTGACTCCCACCATGGTGCGGGGCGGAATCAAGTCCAACAGCGTGCCGGAATCGATCCGCCTGACCTGCGACGTGCGCACGTTGCCGCACCAGGACGATGACTACGTGCGGCAGCAGTTGGACGAGGTGTTGGCCGATGTGCCGGGCGTGTCGTACGAGATCGACTACATGGCCAGGCCGAATTCCTCGCCCTTTGAATCGCCGCTTTCGGACAGCATCCGGCGTGTCACCGGACAGGCCCTGCAGCGGGACAACATCCAGTGGGTGCCGGCGATCAGCAACGGGTTTACCGACTCGCGGTTCACCCGGCCCCTGGGCACGGTGACCTACGGCTTCTCCGGCTCCCACCCGGACGACGACCCGATGCTGAACTACACCCACGGGACCAACGAATCGGCGGGCATCAAAAGCCTGGTGAGCGGCACCAAGATCATGCTGGGCCTGGCTTGCGACATGCTGGCGGTGAAATAGCATGGAGTACGCCAACCTGCGGGTTGACCGCGACGGCCAGATCGCGCTGGTTACCCTGAACCGGCCCGAGAAACTCAATGCCATCGACCGGCACCTGCACCATGACATGATGGCGGCGTGCGAGGAACTCCGGGACGACGACGGAGTGCGGGTTGTCGTCTTCACAGGTGAAGGTCGCGGGTTCTGCTCCGGCGCGGACCTGACGGGCGCCCGCCCTAACTCGGAGCAACCCAGCAGAGGCGAGCGGCTGGACGAGTACAACTGGGTGGGCCGGCAGGCCCTGATGGTTTACCGGGACCTGAACAAACCGACCATTGCCGCGGTGAATGGGGTTGCCGCCGGGGCCGGCATGGGTCTGGCGCTAGCCTGCGACATGCGGGTGGGCTGCGAGAACACCCGGTTCAAGACGGTGTTCATCGAGCGCAGCCTGAGCCCCGATTCTGGCCTGTCCTACTTCCTGCCTCGCATCGTGGGGTCGAGCCGGGCGTTTGACCTGGTGTTCACCAGCCGCATGGTGGACGCGGAAGAGTCATACCGGCTTGGGTTGCTGGACCGGCTGACCACGTCGGAGAACCTGTTAGGCGAGGCGATGGAGCTGGCGAGGCAGATCGCCATGTGGCCGCCCGTTGCCATGCAGATGTCGAAACGGGCGATGCAGCGCAGCCTGGACACCACGCTGGAGGACCAACTCCAGTACGAGACGCACAGCATCGTGTTCGCGCGCCGCGCGCCGCACGACGTGGCCGAGGCGGCGGCATCGTTCCGCGAACGGCGACCGCCGGTTTTCACGGGCGAATAACGATGACCACTCCCATTGCCGACATCACGCAAGCCGCACCCGGCCGCGCGGGGCCGGACGCCAGGGCATTGCGCGTCGCCAAGGCATTGCGGGACGCTTTTGACGTTGAATGCGTCATCCTGTTTGGCTCGCGGGCGCGGGCTGACTGGACTGACCGCTCCGACATCGACCTGATGATTATTGAGCCGGAGTTTCCCGACCTGGACCGGCAGATGAGGGACATTCAACAGGCTGCCAGGGAACTGGCTCGCCTGGCCTATCAGGACTATGTTGACATTGACTTCGTTTACCTTTCGCGGGCCGAATACGAGCGGAAAAGCCTACACACCCTGAACCACGTCGCGCGGTTTGCCCGGCGGGAAGGCATCGCAATGCCCCGCAACCCGGACAGCTTTACCAGAGACGACGGGATGAGCTACGAAATTGATTCCAGCGACGAGCCGGACGAGCGCGCGCTTCGCATCGCCCATGCGAATATGTACTACCGGGCCATGCACGGCATGATGGACTTAGGCATCACCGACAGAGTCACCGCGTACAACGCTCACCAAACGCTGGAGCACGCCATGAGGGCGCTCATTTCGGCGCGGGGACACGAATACCGTCACACCCACGCGCTTGACTTGCTGCTGGGGGATATCCGCGCGAACGACCCGCATTTGGACTTACGGCCCCGTAGCGACCTGCTCCAGCTAAAAAACTTCGCCGGGGGCACGCGCTACGGCCCGCTGCTTACCCCCATCTCCGACTACACCGACATGGCCAACCGCGTCACGGACGACTTGAACCGCATTTACGGAGAAATAGCACGTCTGACCGGCGAAAACCCCTGGGCCGTACCGCCGGAAGGCAGCAACGACCCAATCGAGCCACGCCGCCGATAGGATAATACTGCCAAAAGGAGCCCAACCATGACCACCGCCGATTGGGGAAACATCTACAAGGAACTGGGAGCGGTGCCGGTAATCAACGCCACCGGCAGCGTCACCATGCTGGGCGGTTCCACACCGATCCCGGAAGTGCGGGAAGCGATGGCGCAGGCGGACGGCGCGTACATCCCGCTCATGGAGTTGCAGGAGGCGGCGGGCGCGGCCATAGCGCGCATGACTAACGTGCCGGCGGCGTACATAACGTCGGGAGCGGGTTCGGCTCTGATGCTGGCCACGGCCGCGGCCATGGCCGGAGACGACGATGATCGTATCCAGCAGTTGCCCAACACCGAAGGGATGAAGAACGAGATACTCATTCAGACGCGGCAACGGTACTGGTACGACCGGTGCTTGGAACTGGCCGGCGCCAGGCTGGTCATGTTCGGGTCGGAGGATCGGACCACCGCCGAAGACTTGGAAAAGGCCATCGGCCCCAACACTGCCGCCGTGCACTACTACGCCGTGGAGCAGGAATATGACCCCAACGCGCTGTCCCTGGAGGACACCATTGCCATCGCCCACGCCCGCGACGTGCTGGTCACAGTGGACGCGGCGGGTCAGATTTATCCGCTGGAGAACTTCGGCAAGTACGTGCGGATGGGCGCGGATTTCCAGTGCATTGCGGCCAAGTACATGGGCGCGCCGCAATCCACCGGGTTGGCGCTGGGTTCCGAGGAGATGATACGGAAGATCGGGCTGCAGGCCTTCGCCAGCTACGAGGGCCGGCGGGTGCGCGGCGTGGGCCGGCCCCAGAAGGTCGACCGGCAGGAAATGATGGGCGCGGTGGCGGCGGTTCAGGTTTGGATGACGATGAACCACGAGGACCGGCTGGCCGATGCGGAGCGGCGGACCCGGGTCATTTTCAGCGCTATTGACGGCGTACTGGGACTGAAGGCTGAGATGATAGACAATGTCATTGGTCACCAACCCTATGGGCTGAATATCCGGGTGGACGCGGATGTCGCCGGCTTTGACATCTACGAACTGCGGGACCGGCTCAAGGAAGGGGATCCGCCGGTCTGGACGCGGGTGCGGGACGGCGAGGACTGCATCACCATCCATATGTTCGGGCTGAACGAGGGAGAAGACCAGATCGTCGGGGAGCGGATCGCGGCCCTGTTCCGCAAGTAAACGGGCGGCAAGCGGACCATGCCCTCCTATTCTGTAGCCGTTGATGTCGGTGGCACGTTCACCGACATCGTGCTGTGTGACACGGCGTCCAACGCGCAGTGGGTGCACAAGACCCCGTCCACGCCGAGCGACCCGTCGGTGGGGTTCATGACGGGGCTGAGCGAAATTCTGGCAACCAACGGTGTCGATGCCACCGACGTGGGCCATATTTTTCACGGCACCACCATCGCCACCAACTCGGTGCTGGAAAACCGGGGCGCGCCGGTTGGATTGCTGGTCACCGAAGGGTTCCGGTACGTGCTGGAAATCGCGCGGCACGGCACGCCCCGCCTGGCCAACCCGAACTCCTGGGTGAAACCCGAGCGACCGGTCCGTCCTCGGGATTGTATTGAGGTGAACGAACGAACCGCTTTTGACGGCGAAATCCTGGAGCCATTGCACGAGGACGGAGTGCGGCAGGCGGCCAGACATTTCTCTCGAGAGGGCGTGGCAGCCGTCGCGGTCGCCTTTCTCCACTCCTATGCCAACCCGGCCCACGAACGACGGGCGAGGGAAATCCTCCGGGAAGAACTGCCGGGTTTGGCGGTCTCGCTTTCTTCTGAAGTCCTGCCGGTTTACCGGGAGTACGAGCGCGCCATCACCACGGTGCTGAACGCGTACGTAACGCCGCGAGTGAGCACCTACATCGAGAATTTGCAGAACTCCCTGAAAGCGTTCGGAAGCTCGGCATCGTTGTCCATCATGAAGTCCAACGGCGGCATCATCGGCGCGGACACGGCGGTGCAGCAGCCGGTTTATACCGCGCTGTCCGGGCCGGCGGCTGGCGTGATGGCTACTCTCCAGATTGCCGAGGCCACCGGGGTTGCCAACTGCATCTCCTTCGACATGGGCGGCACCAGCACCGACGTGTCTCTGGTGCAGGACCGGCGGCCGGGTCTGACGCTGAACGGCCGGCTGGGCGACTGGCCGGTGCAGTTGCCCATGCTGGACATTGCCACCATCGGTTGCGGCGGCGGCAGCATCGCCGAGGTTTCGCCCTACGGCAGCCTGACGGTAGGGCCGGCCAGCGCCGGCGCGGACCCGGGTCCGGCGTGCTACGGACGGGGCTCGAACCTGCCCACCGTGACCGACGCCAACCTGGCGCTGGGACGGGTCAGTTCCAGCATTGCCGGCGGACAACTGACGCTGGATGCAGAAGCGGCGGCCAATGCCATCCGCGAGGCGGTGGCGTCGCCGCTGGGCATGGACGTGGCGTCAGCCGCCAGCGGCATCCTGCAAATCGCCAACAACGCGATGGTGGGGGCCATCCGCAACATCAGCGTGGAGCGGGGCTACGATCCCAGGGAGTTCGCGCTGGTGGCGTACGGTGGGGCCGGGCCGATGCACGCCATCGAGGTGGCAAATCTGCTGGGCGTGACGACGGTGGTGGTGCCGCCGCACCCGGGGATCGCGTCGGCTTACGGGCTGCTGGTAGCGGAGTTCAAGAACGACTATGCCCGGACGTCGCTGCAACAGCCGCCGGACTACGATCTGCGAGGCATGGCGGCGATTTTCGACGGGCTTGAAACGGAAGCGCAGCGGTGGCTGGAGACAGAGGGAGTAGCCGGCTCGGACCGGGCGCTGGTCTGGTCGGCCGACTTGCGCTACGAACACCAGGGTTCTGAGCTGACCATTCCCTACGGCGGTACGCAGGTCGATCAGAGCGGGCTGGAGGCGATGATCGAGGAATTTCATCGCCGCCACTCCCAGCTGTACGGGTTTTCACTGGACCAGTCGGTGGAAATCGTGACGCTGCGAGTGACTGCATCGGGCCACCTGGGCGACGTCGCCATGCCCATGCTGCCGGCGGCTGGCTACGATCCTGCGGACGCCGTTGTCGACCGGCGCCAGGTGTATTTTGAGGAGACGCGGGATTCCGTAGAGTGCCCCATTTACCGCAGGGAGCGACTGAGCCCAGAGGCCAGCATCGTCGGGCCGGCCATCCTGGAGGGCATGGACTCGACAGTGGTGATCAACCCGGGCTGGGAAACCCGCATAGACCGATACGGGAACTGCATCATGCGCGCCACCGGAGAGTGACATGACTATCACCGAACGCCACACCGACGTTCTCTCGAACCGATCCGACAAGGTACAGCCGGTCAACCCGGTGACCCGGCAGCTGATCCGCGGTTCGCTGCGGGCCGCGCGGCTGGAGTGTGAGCTGATCATCGAGCGCACGGCGATGTCGGCCTTCATCCGCGAGAAGAAAGACTACACCGTGAGCTTCCTGGACGCCGGCGGCCGGGAGATCTACGGCGACACCATGGGCAGCGACATTCTGGGTTGCGTGTGGGACTACTACCCGGTGGAGGCGATGCGGCCCGGCGACCTGTACTGGTACAACGACCCGTACCTGTCCCAGGGGAGCATCACGCACACGCCGGACATGGTTTTCATCGCGCCGGTTTTCTTTCGAGGCGAGGTGGTGGCCTACTGCCATTCCTTCGCGCATTTCTGGGACCTGGGCGGGTCGCGGCCGGGCAGCATCGGGCCAGCGAACACGGAGATATTCCACGACGGGACGCTGGTGCCGCCGATCAAGATCATCGACGCCGGGAAGTTGAACGAAGAGGCCTACCGCATCATCTTGCGCAACTCCAGGTATCCCGACCTGCTGGAAGGCGACTCCCGGGCGCTGATGTCGGCGGCCAGTCGCGCGCAGGAGCGGCTGCTGGAGATGTTCGAGCGGTACGGGAGAGACACCATGCTCGCGGCGATAGCGGAAGATCAGGCCGACACCGGGCGGCTGGTGCGGGACAAGACGCTGGAGATGATTCCGGAGGGCGAGTACTCGGTGCGCGACTACATGGACCACGCCGGGGTCAGCGAACGGTGGCACTCTTTTCACATCAAGTTGATCCGGCGCGGTGACGAGATACTGCTGGACGCCACCGACAGCGATGACCAGGCGGACGGTTCCATCAATTTCATCGCCAGCGACGGGGCGCTGAAGGCCTATTTCGGCCAGTATTTCCACCAGTTCGACACGTCGCTGCTGGCCAACCACGGGCTGCTGGCAGGAATCGACGACGTGCAGTTGAGGGAGGGCAGCATACTGCGGCCGGAATGGCCGGCGGCGTTGGGATGCCGGGCTCATACCTTCACCAAGCTGAAGAGCGCGGTGCGGGCGGTGGTCGCGCAGGCCACGGAGGGCAAGGTCATGGCGGCCGCGGCGGTGTACGTGATCGCCTACTGGCGGATGAAGGAAAGCGGGACGGGGAACTGGCTGCTGTGCACCGACGGCATCGCGGTGGGACACGGGGCACGACCATTCGGCAACGGCTTGGATGCCATCTACCAGCGGCACAACGAGAACTACCCCGGCGAGTTCATGGAGATGGAGTATCCGCTGCGGCTGGAACGGTACGCCATCGCGACCGATTCGGGCGGCCCGGGCAAGTACCGCGGCGGCTGCGGCGTCGTGCGGGACGTGCGGTTGCTGGCCGAGGAAGGGACGTTTGGTCTGCGTGTGGAGAACAACCGGTTCCCGGCCTGGGGCGTGGCCGGCGGCAAGGGCGGCGGGTTGTCGCGGGTTATTCTCAATCCCGGCACGGCGGAAGAGCGGGAGATCCGCGCTTTCTCCGACGACAACCACTGGAAACACGGCGACCTGGTCCGCATCTGCACGGCCGGCGGCGGTGGATGGGGCGACCCCCTGGAGCGGGAGGCCGGGCTGGTGCTGGACGACGTGAAGGACGGCTTTGTCTCGCCCGAATCGGCGCTGGATGATTACGGCGTCGTGATCGATCAGGACACGCTAACCATCGACATGGCAGCCTCTGATGCCAAGCGGGCGCAAATACGGAACGCCCGGGGAAAGACGGGATTATTCCATCGCTTCGGTTACTTCGATTCTGCGGCGGAGGAACTGGAGTGGGTCAACCGGAATATTCCGCGGTGACCCGGCTGCTGCAATAGTTGGGACGGTTGGGGCCTAGCGCCGGCGCTCACGGGGCGGGTCCTCGGAGTAGTCCCACGAGCGGATGCGGACCGGGGTCACCCTGATGTACGCCGCGCCCGGTCGGGGCTCGGTGGGCAAGTCTTCCGCGGCGACGCCGCGACGTCGGGCGGCCTCCCGGGAGTAGTGCAGTATCTCTTCCGGTTCAGTATGGACGGTGGCCGTGCCCTGCACCATCAGGCCCTTGATGTCTTGCATGGTACTGCCGGTCTCCAGAAGCAGGCTGACGTTGGGGTTGTGCTGAATGTTACGCTGCTTGCGCGTGTTGGCGCGCACTCCCATCAGTATCTCGTCTCCCAGGCGAAAGTAGCCGAGAGGAACGGAGTGCGGGAAGCCGTCGGGGTCCAGGCTGGTCAGTACGATCCAGCCGGGCTTGCTGTCCAGAAATTCGTGGGCTTCCTGGGTGGTCAAAGGGCGAGGCATGATAGTCACTCCTGGCGCGGGCGATGCGCTGCGGCCGGGCGTTGGTAGCCTGGGCCTGCGGTGTCGCGGATGTGCCCATTTTGGCATCCCAGGCTTGGCGCCGCAATTTCAGAGCGCCGACCGTGGCCTTTGGCCAGTCAACGGCGGTTCAAGCTTCACGCGTATCCACTTGTCTTTTGCATCGATAAACAGGATGGACAGGATTTGATTGATTGCTGGAACCCCCCGCACTCTGGACGGTGTCATAAGCGGAGCAAAAAGCCGTCGTTGACGGCATCCCATGCGTCCCGTTCATCGATGTAAGATTGCTTCCGTCGTCGCCAAACTGGGTACACGTGAGCGGTTCACGTTCCGTACATTGCGATGAGCCGGACCGGTGTTGGCGTGGTTTCAAAATTTGGTGGCGACGGCAGCACAGGCGATGGACTGCTGTCGCCGGAAATGGTGGTCAAGGTGTTGCGGTGGCTGGCCTCCTGGGGTTGAGGGTGTGCAGGCGATGTTTTCCAGAGTTTTGACCAGGTTCCGAGCGGTTATCAGCCCTACGGCCGGAGGATTTGCGCTGGGTTTTTTGCTCTCATTGTCCATGCCCACGGCATGGCGGGCTGTGGCGGGCCCGGTGGCCGAGAGACTACACCGGATAAGATGGTCGGCGGCAGTCCGCTGCGAAGGCCGTTAGCGACTTGGATGCTGATAGGGTTGGCCGTGAACGCTGGGAACCTGGTCGAAGGGTACGGATATTTTCGCCTGCGAGATCATGATAGATCACACGTTCGGAACGCGGCAAGGCGATGGTGTCACCAATGCCCGGGGATTTGGGGAGCGGGCAAATTTGCATGGATGCACAGGGTTAGAGGGATGGACGGGGTTGTGGATGAGGCAAGGCAGTCGGTGGGATGGTCTGTGGCTTTTCAAAGTTAATCCGTCATTCCCGCGGAAGCGGAAATCCAGGAGGTCGTTGTGCTCGGAATGTTCTGGATTCCGGCTTTCGCCGGAATGACGATTCTGGGGAAAGGCCGCCAACCGGGACTTTGAAAAGGCCGGGCGAGATGGCCGAGGACCGGTGTGTGTCTGGTATATTCGTGCTCACGGAAAGGAGCGATTTCCCGCGCAAGGAGGACTGACATGGCCGGAACCAAGAGAATCTACGTGGGAATGCACGACGGAGTATGCACCGTGTCCAGTGACGACGGTGGCAAGACCTGGAAACAGGGACCGGTTACGCAATTGGCCCATGCGGCGGCGCGTCTCAGCGCCAGCCCGGTGGCATCGTCGCGGGCGTATCTGGCCGCATACGAAGCCGGGGTGTACCGGACGGACGACGGCGGCAATACCTGGCAACACCTGGGTTCATACCCGACCGATTACGCGCACAGCGTATTGGCGCACCCGGACGATGCCGACTCCGTGTACGTCGGGAGCGAGCCGGCGGAGATCTGGCGGTCCGCGGACTGCGGGGCGACCTGGGATGAGTTCGACGCGTTTCGCGCGGTGCCCGAGGCAACCCAATGGGGGTTCCACGCGCCCACCCGCGACTCCCACGTGCGCGACCTGCGGGCGGCGCCGGGCTCGGTGAACGACCTGTACGCCGGCATCGAGGTGGGCGGAATGGTGCGTTCAGGAGACGGCGGCTCCAGCTGGAAGCAGTTGTCCGGCCTGAACGACGACATCCATTGCGTCAATCTGAGCGCGGACCGGGCCGACCGGCTCTACGTGGCGACGGCGGTGGCGCCCTACCGCTCGGACGATGGGGGCGAGACCTGGGAGATGATCAACGACGGGCTGGATCGGAGGTACACACTACACATCTCCGCCGCGCCCGACGACGCGGACGTGGTGCTGGTGACGGTGTCGGAGAACGCGCGACGCGGGAGCCCGAAATTCTATCGATCGACCGACGCCGGGCGCAGTTGGGAACTAGTCCAGGGGGTCGGCGAGGGAGAAAATCCCACGGACATGATGGTGGCTTTCGAGTGGGATCCGCAGGAACCGAACACGGTTTACGGTGGAACCGACGGCGGAAAGCTGTACCGCAGCGGCGACCGGGGCGTCACCTGGGAGGCGCTGCCCATTGAGGTGGGTACCGTCGCGGTCGGCGCGCTGGCGGTGGCGAACGCATAATCCTGATGAGTGCAGAGGGCCGTGATGAGTGCAGAGGGCCGTGTTATTATCGGCCAGATAACCCCCGAACGACACTGGAGCCGGAGGTACGATCATGCCGCCGAGTGGCAACGAATGGCTGGCCCTGACGACGGAACCCATCCTGGAACCTGAGATCCCCATCTGTGACCCGCATCACCACTTCTGGGTGCAACGCCCGGAGCCGGTGGACTATCAGCAATACCTGCTGCCTGATTTGGCGGCGGACATCAATAGCGGACATAACGTGCGGTCCACGGTGTTCGTGGAGGCGCGTTCCGAGTACCGGACAGATGGGCCGGAAGAGATGCGCCCCGTGGGCGAGGTTGAGTTCGTCCAGGGCATCGCCGACGAGAGCGCGACGGGCGCCTATGGTGAAGGCAGGGCGGCCGCGGCGATCATCGGGCGGGCCGACCTGAAGATGGGCGACGGTGTCCGGCCGGTACTGGAAGCGTTGCAGGCGGCGAGCCCCAATCGCTTCCGCGGGATCCGGCATTCGGTGGGTTGGGATCCGCATCCGGACGTGGAGAACCGGGAAGTGGAGGGTCTGCTGCAACGCGACGATTACCTTGCCGGGGCCCGGGTTTTGCAGGACATGGGCCTGATCCTTGAGACGTCGGTCTATTTCCCGCAGTTGCCGGAACTGGCCGACTTTGCCCGCCGGGTCCCGGACCTGACCATCGTGCTCAACCATATCGGCGGCATGATGCGGACCGGGCCCTTCGCCGGCCGAGACGACGAGGTCATCCCGCAATGGCGCAGCGGCATAGAAGCGGTGGGGGCGGAACCCAACACCATCATGAAGCTGGGCGGGATCGGGATGCCGCGGATCGGGTTCGACTGGCACACCCGAGAGACGCCCGTTGGGTCCGAGGAGATTGCCGATTCCGTCGGCGATTGGATGCGGCATTGCCTGGACAGCTTCGGGCCGGACCGCTGCATGTTCGAGAGCAACTTCCCGGTGGACAAGGTGTCCTTCTCGTACCACGTGATGTACAACGGCTTCAAGCGGCTGTCGCAGGGGTATTCTGCATCGGAGCGCGCGGCGGCGTTCCACGACACGGCGGTGCGGGTGTACCGGATAGAGGCGTAGGCGCGACTTCCCCGATCGAACATTGTCAAACAGGGGCGTCCACCATGGGCGCCCCAACTCAAAACCGAAAGGAGGCTTGCCATGGAGCCCTTTGAGATTGCGATCAGCGACGAGGTGCTGGAGGATCTGCGCCGGCGCCTGCAACACACCAGGTGGCCGGACGAGATGCCCGGCTCAGGTTGGGAATACGGCTCCAATCTGGATTACATCAAGGAATTGGTGGAGTACTGGCGCACGGACTTCGACTGGCGGGCGCAGGAGAAGAAGCTCAACGAGTTCCACCACTACAAGTCGGAAGTTGACGGCTTGAGCATCCACTTCATCAAGGAGAACGGCACCGGGCCGAACCCGATGCCGCTGGTGATAACCCACGGCTGGCCGAGCACGTTTTTCGAGATGACGAAGATCATCCCCTTGCTGGCGGACCCGGGCGGACACGGTGCGGACCCGGCCGACTCCTTCGACGTGGTAGCGCCGTCGCTGCCCGGGTTCGGTTTCTCGCAGGCGTCCCAGGAACCGGGGATGCAGGTGCAGAAGGTGGCCGACCTGTGGGCCAAGCTGATGACCGAGAACTTAGGCTATCCGAAATTCGCGGCGCAGGGCGGTGACATCGGCGCCGGAGTCACCTCGCGGTTGGGGTATGCGCACTCGGACAAGATGATCGGGGTACACCTGACCTCGATCACGCGGCCGACGCCGTACCTGGGGCCGGGATCGCGGCCGCTGACCGAGGCAGAGCAGGCGCACTCGGACCAGCGAGAGCGATGGCAGCAGAGCGAGGGCGGGTACAGCCACATCCAGGGCACCAAGCCGCAGACGTTGTCCTACGGACTCAACGACTCGCCGGCCGGCCTGGCGGCATGGATCGTGGAGAAGTACCGGACGTGGAGCGACTGCAACGGCGACGTGGAAAGTACCTACACCAAGGACGAGTTGCTGACCACGGTGACCATCTACTGGGTGACCAACACCATTGGGTCGTCGGTGCGGATGTACAAGGAGAACCAGAGTTCAGTGTGGGAGATGGCGGAAGGGGAGATAGTACCCACGCCGGCGGGGATGGCGATGTTCCCGCAGGAGATTGCCAAGCCGCCACGGGAGTGGGCGGAGCGATCCTGGGACCTGCGCCGCTGGGTGGAGATGCCCCGGGGCGGCCACTTCGCCGCGCTGGAGGAACCGGAACTGCTGGCCCACGAGGTGAGGGAGTTCTTCCGGCCTTTCCGAGGCTAGACTTGGATCGGCATATCGGGTGAAAAAGTGGGGGCGGATGGTTATCCGCCCCTACGAATTTGTACCAGCGTGCCGGTCTTGGGGTGTTGCTGGCAGAGGCGAGATTGCCGCGCTGCGCTCGCAATGACAGGCCCGGTACGATGGCGCAATGACGAGTGGCTGGGCCGGGTTCAGCGGGTCAGGAACTTGATGATTTTCGGGTTGACCTCTTCTGGTCGTTCCTGGTGCATGAAGTGGCCGGTGCCGGGGATGATGACCTTTTCCAGGCCACCGGAGAAATAGGTGTACATGCCCGAGCTGAGGAAGGACTCCAGCCGCCTGGGTCGGTCGCGGGTGCCGTGGAGGGCCAGGGTCGGCACCCGGATGGGACCGGCTGCGATGACCGCCTGGTCGGCGCGCACCTGGTCGTCCACCTGCGAGGCGTCGTAGCGGGCGCGGTAGTAACCCAGGGCGGCCTGGACGACGCCGGCCTTGCGGAAGGTAGAGCGGATGCTTTCCAGGGCTTCGGCGGGAATGTCCCACTCCGGCGAGGCCCAGCGCCACCACTCCTCCACGAAGGCGTAGTCGTTATAGGCGACGACTTCCTCGGCGTGGGGCATCTGGAAGAAGAACCCGTGCCAGGTGCCGTGGAGGTACTGGAACTCCATGCTGAGCTCGCGGTCGACGCGGCCGGAGGCGATAGTCACCAGCTTGATGACCTTTTCGGGGGCGAGGGCGGTGGCTCCCACCACCGCGCCGGCGCCCCAGTCGTTGCCGATCAGGTAGGCACGGTCGGCTCCCAGCGCGCCGATGAGTTCCACCGCGTCTCGGGCCATCAGGGCCGAATGGTATCGGCCGTCGGCCGGGGCTTCGGTTGGCGCGTAGCCGCGCATGAACGGGGCGACGGCGCGGAATCCGGCGGCGGCCAGGTCGGGCAGCAGGTGACGGAAGGAATACGCGTGGTCGGGGAACCCGTGGAGACAGATGGCCAGGGGGCCGTCGCCCATCTCCAGGTAATGGAAGTTGATGCCGTTGGCGCGAACGCTGCCGGTGTTGAAATCAGCCATGATGCCTCATCGTTGGATAAAATTCGTGCTGATCAGAATTCGTGGATGCGGGGCAGGACTTCGCGGCCGAAGAGTTCGATTTCGGCCATCACGTCCTGGTGGTTAAGACCGGGTTGCTGGAAGGCCAGGTCGACGACGCCCACGCCGCACCGTTCGTGGTAGGCGCGGAGCTGTTCCGCGACGGTGTCGGGGCTGCCGACGAAGTTGAGCTGAGTTCGCGGAGCGCCGCCGGACGGTGGGGGAGGCGCCGGCGCGTCGCGCGGCGGTGACGATCGTCCAGAGCGGGCGGCTTGCACGGCCTGGGCGAGGGAGCGGCCGATGTTCATTCCGCGTCCGCCGCCGGCGGCGTGCACCCGGTCGCGCAGGGCGTAGGCTTTCTCGTCGGTCTCGGCAAGGCAAATGCCGCCGCGATAGACAATGTCATCGGCGCTAGGTTGCCAGCCGGCTTCGCTGGACCAACGCCGGTAATCTTCGACGACTCCCGCCATATCGTCGGGATGCTCATACGAAACACCCAAACCCAGACGGCGGGACGCTGCAAACTGGACGGTATCGGTGCTGCGGGTCGCCACGAGCAGCGGCGGCAGCGGGCGTTGCACTGGCCACGGCCAGACCGATACGGTGCGGTACTGGTAGTAGCGGCCCTCCCAGGAAAAGGGCACGGGCTCGGTGAGGGCCTTCAGCACCAGGTCCATGGCCTCGATCAACCGTTCGCGGCCCTCGGATGGGTTGAGGTCGTACACCTGGTCCTCGCTGGGGGTGCCACGCATGAACGCGGCGACCAGGCGGCCGCCGGTGAGATTGTCCAGCATGCCGATTTCCTCGGCGACGCGGACCGGGTTGTTGATGGGAAGCAACTGGCCGAGCAGGGCGATCCTTGCCGTCCGGCAGCGCTCGGCGACCGCGGCAGCCATCACCGCGGGGTTGGGTGTGGTGCGGTTTCCCGAGTAGTGGTGCTCGGACAGGCTGATCCAGTCAAAGCCGAGGTCTTCCGCGAGTTCGCACTCTTCCATACCTTCCTGGTAGGAACGCAGGGAAACCTCTGGATCGTGAAAGGCCGGCGGCACCGGCCAACCGGCGGGGAACCGGTCCCGCTCGGCGTAGCCCATACAGCCGAAATACGAAGCTTTCACGTCGTTCCTACAGTAGACGGGGAGTGTCTGGTGTCCGAATGCGGCGATGGTAGGCGGACGCACTGGGGTTGTCAACGCAGGGCGCTCATGCGTACCCGCTTTCGGTAATCGTCTGAAGCAGGATTTTCAAGATTTGGGGATTATCAGGATTGAAACTGCCCGAAGGGAGCGCGCTCTCCATCCTGGGAATCCAGTCATCATGCAAATCCAGATTCTGACGATTACCGAAAGCGGGTACGCGTGAGACCGGCCCTTTGCTTGACCGGGTATCGGGCGAGGCTATACTGTCGCCATTGTGCGGAGGAACGTGGCCGCGAAGGGGCAAGACGGGAGTGCTGCCCCAACTCGGATTGAAGACGTCGCCGCGGTTCCCTCATTTGTCCAATTGCTTAGCCAGCCGGATATTACGCAACCAGGAGAGGCATTATGCAGACCAGAGAGATGACCGCCAGCGCGTCGCGCCTGATGGTCGAACAGATGGTGGCGTCGGGCGTCAAGTACGTTTTCAACAATTCGGGGTCGCGCGAAGCGTTGTTCTTCAATGAGCTGCACGCGCGGTCGGACATCCACGGCATACTCGGCTTGCACGAGGGCGCCGTGACGGCGATGGCCGGCGGATACACCCAGGCGAACCTGGCTCCCGGCGTGATGGTGGTGCACCTGGGCGCGGGACTGGCGCAGGCGATGGGTCAGCTGATCAACGTGTGGACGGGCAGCCTGCCGGTGGTGGTGATCACCTTCGCGGGGGACACCGGCAGCTTCGCCGGCAAGATCAGTCTGGACGTGAGCCACAACGCGGGCCCGACCGCAATCGCGGCGCCGATGATGAAGGCGAACTGGACGGTCATCGAGCCGGAGGGACTGCCGGCCGCCCTGGAACGGGCGTTGCGGGTGGCGATGACGCCGCCGGTCGGTCCGGTGCACCTGGCGGTGTACGACCGGCTGCTGGGGCCGGCCGAGCACACGGCGAACATCATCGACGGCCAGCTTCCCGAGATCCACGCCGGCTATCCGTCGGACGCGGACATTGACGCCGTGGCGCGGGCGCTGCGGGACGCCAAGCGTCCGCTGATGTACGTGGGCGATGGGGTGTGGAAGAGCGGCGCCATCGCGGAGGTTACCGCGCTGGCCGAGCGTTTCGGGGTGCCGGTGGTAGGCGACCCCAGGGCGGTGTCGATCAAGCACCCGCTGCACGCCGGCGGCCGGCGGCTCGAGCAGGCGCCCGACATCGATCCCGACCTGATCCTGTGCATCGGCGTGACGCACAACGGGGCCGGCAACGCCAGCGATTACACCGCGTTTTTCGACGCCGAGCGGACCATCGCCGTCGGCGCGGACGCCGAGAACCTGGAGAACATCCCCGGTCTGGACCTGGCAGTTCTTGCCGACGAGAAGCGGGCGGCGCAAGCGTTGCTGGATGCCACTGACGGTTCGTCCGACGATCTGTCCGACCGGCGGAGCCGAGCCCGGGAAGAGGTGGCGGCGCTGCGAGCCCAGCGTCGGGATGCCGCCTGGCGAATCCCCGCGCAAGAGGGCAAAGTTCGGGCGGTGGCCCTGGGCGACGCCCTGGACAAGGCGCTGGAGAGCCGCGGCGGCGGGCTGGTGACCATCGAGCAGTTTGCCGTAGCGCAGGACATCCTGGCCAACAACGACGAGGCGGGCCGGAACCAATACATCCGGCCGGCCGGCGGCTCAGAGGGATACGGCGTGGGCATGGCGATCGGCGCCAAGCTGGGCGCGCCGGACACGCCGGTGGTCGGCTTGGTGGGCGACGGGTCGCTGTACTACTCGGACCACGCGCTGTGGACGGCGGCGAGCCACGGGGTGCCGGTGCTTTACGTAATCTCCAACAACGGCGCCTACGGCATCGTCGCCAGTTCGTTCGCCAATGCCAACGCCAACATGCGCGAGACCGGAGAGTACCGGGGCGTGGTGCTGGACGGCATAGACCCGGTGAAACTGGCTGAGGGCTTTGGCGTCGAGGCAATGGACGCGACGGACGAGGCCAGCATCGGCGACGCCATCGAGCACGGGCTGGGTGTCGTGGAGCGGGAGAAGCGGCCGTTCCTCTTGAACGTTCACCTGCCGCTGGGCCTGCCGGAAGGCGGTCGCCCAGGGGAAATTTACAACATGAGCGCGGAGCTCGGCTAGCCTGGAATGATGGGCGGGGAATTTCCCGCCCATCGGTTTTGGGCCGCGCGCGGTGTAGTGGACTGAGTGCGCTAAAATAGGCGCAATTTCAGGCTGAATTGATATGGCCAGAGCAGGTCGGGGTTATGCCACACAATTTTTGGATGATCAATTGCAACGAGGAGAACTATAACGTTACGCGACGAATGGGGTTCACCGGGCAGGGGCTGAAGGCGGAATACCGGCGCAAGGTGCAGCGGGTCGAACCGGGCGACCGGGTTATCTACTATGTGACCGGGTCCCGGGTGTTCACGGCAACAGCCACCGTCACGCAGGGGTACGAAGAGGTCGGTTCGGGCCCCTGGATCAAAGAGGGCAAAGCGACGTGGCCCTATCGCATCGGTATCAAACCGGACGTGGTACTGGAAAACGATCAATACATCAGCGCCGGATTGATCGCCTACCGGCTGGAATACGTGCGGAAGTGGGCGCCGGAAGATTGGTACATGGCGTTTCAGGGCAATTTGCACCTGCTGTCCAAAAGCGACTTTTTCCTGCTGGAAGGGGAGATGCTGAAGCTTCGGTACGGCCGTGAAAAGGCACTGGAGCAGATTGATGCCGCGTTGGCTGCGGAAGAGGAACGGGTAAGCGCCCAACGGGAGCGGCGGCGGCGGAACGCGAACCGAGGCAGCACGCGCCCGCAGCAGCCCCGGACGGCGGCCGCGGCCGACAACCCGCCCCCACCCATAGCCGAACTCCAACCCGCCGAGGATTCACAAGCGACCGACGAGCCTGCGGAATCTTCGGGTGAACCGGGCCGCAACAACGGGCGCGGGCGACGGAACCCGCGGAACCGCGCCAACAACCGACGGTCGGGTCCCAGGCAATCGCCTCGCTATGACAACGAATAGCCTTCGTCGCCCAGGGCCTGCCTGATCTCTGACCGTACTTCGGGTTCAGGCTCGTTGTCCAGGGCAAGTTGCAGGGCGGTGCGGCCGGCGGCCCTGCCTATGCGTCCCAGAGCCCACGCTGCATGGGCTCGTACCAGGGGCGGGCCGGATTGCAGCGCCCGAACCAGAGCGGGGACGGCTGATGGGTCGCCGGAGTTGCCCAGGGCGATACAGGCGTTGCGCTGCATTCCGACGCGCTGGGCGCGCATGACCGGGGTGCCGGAGAAACGCTGACGGAACTGTTCGTCGCTCATCTCTAGCAGTGCGATGAGGTCAACGGCGGAAAGGTCGGCGCGGCCGAAATTGGGGTCACCGGTGGCTTTCGCCTTGCGGTTGACCGGGCAGACTTCCTGGCAGATGTCGCACCCGAAGACCCAGTTGCCCATCGGCTCGCGTAGTTCGACAGGTATGGTCCCCTTGTGTTCGATGGTCAGGTAGCTGATGCAGCGGCGATTATCGACGACGTAGGGGGCGACGATGGCGTCGGTGGGACACGCGGGGATGCAGCGGGAGCACCGGCCGCAGGTCTTGGCGAGAGGCGCGTCGGCCGTCAGCGGCAGATCGGTGATGATCTGTCCCAGCAGGAGCCACGAGCCGTAGGTCGGATTGAGGATGTTGCCATTCTTGCCAAACCAGCCCAGGCCAGCGCGGGCAGCAGCGGCGCGGTCCAGCATCGGCCCGTCGTCGACGTACCAGCGGGCGGCGAATTGGTCGCCAATCCTCTCGGTCAGGTCCAGGACCACGCGGCGCATGCGGCGTTTCATAACGCGGTGGTAGTCGCGGCCGCGGGCGTAGCGGGCGATGAGGCCCCGATCAGCGGACGTGGGAGGGTCTTCCGCAGGATAGTAGTTCCAGCCCAGGGAGATGATCGAACGGGCGCCGGGCAGCAGGGCTTCGGGGTCCGTGCCGCGTCGCACCCGCTGGGCGTTGAACCAGGGCAGGCCGTCCATGAGGCCGGCGTCAATGCGGCAGAGGGCTTCCTCGCGATCAGAGGCAAACTCATCGGCAGACGCGATGGCGACCAGGTCGAAACCGGCAGCGGCGGCGGCCTCATCAACCCACCGGCGCAGTTGCGCGGGTTCCACGGTAATGTCTGGGCCGGCGTTCACAGGTTTTCACGCTGGTAGCGCCCGTCGTATCCGCGATTATCGGGAGCGCTCAGGGGGAAGAAGACCAGTTGGGCGATGCGGGCATCCCGTTGCAGGCGGAAGCCGCCGGCATGGTGGACGACCAGCAAGGCCTGGGAGCGCCCGCGGTAGCCGGCGTCCCACACGGCGGTGTGCAGCGACACGCCCATGCGCAACAGGCTCGAACGCGGACGACCCAGGGCCATGAGCCATCGGGGCAGGTTGACCACTTCGTTGAAGGTGACGAGGTAGTGGCCGGGCGGCAGAACCAGCCAGCCGTCGCATCCGAAGGCCAGCTCAGTGGATGCGGGCAGCACCCGGCCGGTGTCGGAGATGCCGATGGCGCCGGCGCCGGCCTCCGGCAGAAACGACGCCACCGACCGAACAGTGATGTCAATGCCGTTGGACTGGAGCTGGCCGCGCAGGTCGGGGCATTCTTCCAACAGGGGAGGATCGCCCGCCAGCAACGCGACAATGGCATCCCGATTGAGCGCGCCTCGTGCGGATGTTTCGTCGCTGGTCATGACATAGAAAGCAATTCACCCGCCGAGCGTGCTCCACAGCGACGCCGGCGGGTGAATTTGCGTCGTCGATGCGGGCTAGTCGTGCATGAAGTCCTGGATGTCGGCGGGCAGGGGCTCGTACTTGGGGATCTCGGTGACGACCGCCTGGGTGGTCAGGAGCATGCCGGCGACGGAGCCGGCGTTTTGCAGGGCCGAGCGGGTTACCTTGGCGGGGTCGATGATGCCCCGGGCGACCATGCCGGTGTAATCGCCGCGGTCCGCGTCGAAACCGTAGTCGGCTTCACCGTTGCGGACGTTCTCCACGATGACCGCGCCCTTATAGCCGGCGTTGTCGGCGATGGTGGTGAGCGGCGCCTCCAATGCTTCCCGAACGAGCCGGATGCCAACAGCCACGTCGCCGGAGGCGGAGCCGAGGAGACTGTCCAGGGCGGCCTGGGCGCGGAGCAGGGTGACGCCGCCGCCGGGGATGACACCCTCTTCCACGGCGGCGCGTGTGGCCGCCAGGGCGTCTTCGGTCCGGCTCTTGCGCTCGTTGAGTTCGGGCTCGGTGGCCGCGCCGACCTTGATGACGGCGACGCCGCCGGCGAGGTTGGCGAGGCGTTCCTGGAGTTTCTCGCGGTCGTAGTCCGAGGTGGTTTCCTCGATCTGGACGCGGAGTTCGGAGACGCGGCCGGTGATGTCGTCCTCGTGGCCGCGGCCCTCGACGATGGTGGTCTCGTCCTTGGAGGCGACGACGCGGCGGGCGGAACCCAGTTGATCGATGGACACTGCGTCGAGGCGCATGCCGGTGTCACTGGTGACTACAGTGCCGCCGGTCATGATCGCCAGGTCTTCCAGCAGGGCCTTGCGCCGCTCGCCGAAGCCGGGGGCCTTGACGGCGAGGCTGGTGATGGTGCCGCGCAGCTTGTTGACCACCAATGTGGCCAGGGCTTCGCCCTCGATGTCCTCGGCGATGATGACCAGCGGGCGGCGGCCGCCCTGGGCGACAGCCTCAAGAGCGGGCACCACGTCGGCGGCGGAGGACAGCTTCTGGTCGGTGAGCAGGAAGAGGGGCTCGTCGATGGAGCACTCCATGCGGTCGGTGTCGGTGACGAAGTGGGGCGACAGGTAACCGCGGTCCAGGCGCATGCCTTCCACGACGTCGAGTTCGTCGCTGAGGCTGCGGCTCTCCTCGACAGTGATGATGCCCTCGCGTCCAACCTTGTCCATGGCGTCGGCGATCAGGTCGGCGATGGCCTCTTCGTGGGCGGACAGGGCGGCGACGCGGGCGACCTGCTCGCGGCTCTCGACGGCGGCCGCCTGGTCGCTGATCTCGTTGCACACGGCGGACACGGCGCGGTCGATGCCGGATTTGAGGGCCAAGGGATTGGCGCCGGCCGCAACGTTCATGAAGCCGCCCTGGATGATGGAGCGGGCCAGCACGATGGAGGTGGTGGTGCCGTCGCCGACCACGTCGTTGGTTTTAGCCGCGGCTTCCTTCACTACCTGGGCGCCCATGTTCTCGTAGGGGTCGGGCAGTTCGATTTCCTTGGCGATGGTGACGCCGTCGCTACACACCACGGGAAGGGTCCAGACGCGCCCCAGGATGACGTTGCGGCCGCTGGGGCCCAGGGTCAGGGCGACGGCGCGCCCGAGCTGGTCAACGCCGCTCATCAGGCTCTGTCGAGCGTTCTCATCGAAAATCAACTGCTTTTCGGGCATGGCGGGGATCCTCCGCTAGTGGGGTCAATGTAGTCGCAAACAGGAATAATGATGCTGAAAACGCGCCAAGCGTCCGTTTCCGGGTGTGGCTTTCAGCGCAACAATTTTCGGGCAACAGGGCCGAAATTGTCAACCAGGAACTATGGGCGGTGGCCGGCGTCGCGGAAACCCGGGAAACGGCGGATGACAAAGGGGGAAGGGGTTTGGTAACATCATTTCCTCGAAAACAGTCCCGAGGAGTTAGAACGTTGCCGGCTCAGAAAGCCCACCGCCAATCCGTAAAGCGCTACGCGCGCAACATGAGCGTGCGTCGCGCCACCCGTACTGCCATCAACCGCGCCCGTCGCGCCGTGGCAACCGCTGATCCCGATTCCGAGGAAGCGGTGCGCAATGCCATGAGCATGCTCGACGTGGCGGTCCGGAAAGGCATACTGCACAAGAACAACGCATCCCGGCGGAAGGGCCGCCTGGCAGCGGCGCTCAACCGATCCCGCGCCGGCTAGTTTTCCGACAGGTCAGCGTGATGAATCGCCCGGGGGTCTTCGCGCCCTCCGGGCGTCTCGATTGTGCGGCCGGGGGACCCGGTCGGGCAACGAGCGCCGTGGGAACGAGATCGCCACGTCGCTCCGCTCTTCGTGACAACAAACTGGGTATGTGTGAGTGAACGACACCTGTTGACAACCCGTTGCGGATTTATTAGCATATCGGTGCCGAACATTAGTTTGCGGTGCGGAGAGTACACAAGGTGCGGAGGTAGCCCGTATGCCACCGAAGAAAAATCTGAGGCCACGACAGCAGCAAATCCTGGATTTCATCGAGCAATTCCTGGACGAAAACGGCATCCCGCCGACGGTGCGGGACATTCAGCGCGGCTGCAGCATCAGCAGCACGTCGGTCGTCGACTACAACCTGCGATTGATGGAGCGGGACGGGTACCTGAAGCGACGCTCGGAAGTGGCGCGAGGGATCGAACTCCTGGACGAAACCGGCCTGCCGGTGGCCAACGGCGCCGCCAGAGTGCAGATAGTGGGCAGCATTGCTGCCGGCGAACCGATACCGGCCTTCTCCTCGGAGGGAGTGGACTCGGCCGCCGAGTTCGACATCGTGGAAGTGCGCCCGGACCTCAAAAAGCGGCACGGGACGCTGTACGCGCTGTCGGTCAAGGGCACGTCGATGATCGACGCCCTGATTGACGACGGCGACGTGGTGGTCATCAAGCCGACCAACACGGCCCGCAACGGCGAAATGGTGGTGGCCTGGCTGAGGGAGGAAGAAGAAGCGACCCTCAAGAAGTTCTTCCGCGAGGGCGACCAGGTACGGCTGCAGCCGGCCAACAGCACCATGGACCCGATCTACGTGTCGGCGGACAACGTGGAGGTAAAGGGTCGTGTGGTTGAAGTGCTGCGGCAGTTCTAGGCTGAGCAGGGCCTTCAGTTCCGGCTGTTGGCCAGGGCTCCGTAGGTTGCTACCAGGAAAGGGACGCAGTAGGTCAGCGGAATTTTCCATGCGAGCGCGCCGGCGAGATTGCCGGCGATGATGGCGTCACCCTGATTCAGCGCCGTGAGGGCCGTGCCTACCACGGCGCTGGCGATTAACGACCGGCGCAGCATGGGCCAGTGCCGCAAGGCGCAACGGAGGCACTTGGTGATCCCGCTTGCCACGCCGCGAGGGCGAAAGGTGAAGCTGGCGTTGGTGGCCGTGGGTCGTCCGCACCGTTGGCACGGGAGCTCGGCAGCTGTCATGGGTCGCTGGTTTCAGACGGGAACGGCGGTGGGAGCGTAGGGGGAAGGTTCGGGAAGGTCGAACACCCGGGTCGGGGCCAAGCGTCCCTGGGACTCAGGACGGGCCAGGGCGAGGAACACGCCGTCGGGGTCGTAGATGCGCCATAACCCCGGTTCCGACGGGTCAATCGGTATGGGTCCGATGGCGACGGTCTGGCCGTGGCGCACGGCCCGGGCGCGATCCGCGTTGACCCGCGTGGCCGGCAGTTCCTGGAGCGCCCAGTCGACGGGATGCAGGTGGCGCGTCCAGTCGCCCGAGGCGGCGGCTTGCTCCAGGGCATCGGGGGTTATTCCCTGGGAGGTTTCAAACCGGCCGCATGACAGGCGGACCAGCTCGGTCACATAGGCGCCGCAGTCGAGGGTTTGGCCGAGGTCATGAGCGATGGAGCGGAGATACGTTCCCCGGCCGCACTCGACAGTGAAGGTGGCGAAAGGAAGCCGGATGTCATCGATGGAAATCGAACGGACGGACACGCGGCGGGAAGAGCGTTCGATCTCGCGGCCGGCACGGGCCAGATCGTAGAGCCGGCGTCCGTCAACCTTGACCGCGCTGTACATGGGAGGCAGTTGGTCAATTTCGCCGACGAAATTGCGGAGGGATGCGGCGATGTCGGCCCGAGTCAACGAGGAGGGATCGGCAGTCTCCTGAATGTCGCCTTCGGCATCGTAGGTGTTGCTGATTGCGCCCAACCGCACCGTCATGCGGTAGCGCTTCCAACCGGAGACGACCAGCTCCATAAGCCGGGTGGCCTGTCCGAAGCAGACGGGCAGGACGCCTTCGGCCAAGGGGTCCAGAGTGCCGGCGTGGCCAACCTTGCGGCGCTGCCCGGTGATGCGCTTCACGCGCCGGACGGCGTCCATGGAGGTGATGCCGACGGGTTTGTGGAGGTTGAGGAATCCGTTGACCGCCGGCCGCCCACGTTCACCAGCAGGCATAGGCTCACGCGCGACTCGCCCAAGCCTGGGCGCCGTCCCCGGATTCGTCCGGCACCTCGATATCGTCGATGAGTTGCATCAGGCGATCGGCTTCAATCATGGCGTCGTCCAGCTGGAAGGTGAGGAACGGTACGTGACGCAGGGAGACGCGACTGCGCAACTCCCGCCGCAGGTAAGATGCGGAGGACTGGATCCCGGCCAAGGCTTCCTGGCGGACGACTTCCGTGCCCATCACGCTGACGTAGACCCGGGCGCTGCGCAGGTCGGCAGCGGTGCGCACCTGGGTGATGGTGATGATGCCTTTCAGGCGAGGGTCGTTGACCTGTGAAGCCAGCAGGCCGGCGATTTCCTCGCGGAGCAGGCCGTTGACCCGCTCCATTCGTCTGCGGTCCGCCATGGATAAACCTCGCAGTGTCCGCCAGAGGGCTAGTTGGATCGCTCCATGCGGTAGGCCACGATCAGGTCCCCTTCCTCGAAATCGTTGAAGCCGTCCAGGACGATGCCGCACTCGGTTCCGGCGGTGGCCTGGTTCACCTCGTCGCGGAAATGGCGGAGACTGCCGATCTGGGTTTCCGTAACGAGATCGTCATCGCGCATGACGCGGATGTTGCCCTGCCTGACGATACGGCCATCGAGAACGCGACAACCGGCGATGCGGACGCCGCGACGCCCGGGGAAAATTTCCCGGATTTCGGCGCGGCCCACGACCACCTCTGCGTACTCGGGTTCCAGCAATCCCTGGAGCGCGGCTTCCACGTCTTCCAGGAGGCGGTAGATGATCTGGTAATTGCGGACCTCGACGCCGAGGCGTTCGGCGGTACGCTCGGCTCCCACCTCAAACCCGACGTTGAAAGCCAGTACGATGCCGCCGGAAGCGGCGGCCAACTGCACGTCCGAATCGCTGACGGATCCGGATCCGGAGTGGATGACTCGGGCCTTCACGTCGCCCTCGGACAACTGCTCGATGGAATGGACGGCCGCCTCCACGCTTCCCTGGACGTCGGCCTTGAGGACCAACACCAGTTCCTTGACGTCGCCGGCGTCGATCTGCTTCACGACGCTGTCCAGCGTGAGCACAGTTTCGAGGTTGCCGGTGCTGGAGCGCTGCTCACGGCGGCCGGCCATCTGGCGGGCGGCGCGTTCGCCGGTGACCACCGACAGGATGTCACCGGCTTCCGGCACGGCGTTCAGCCCCGTGACCACGCCAGGCGAGCCGGGTGTAATGGAGTCGATACTCTTCCCTTGTTCGTTGGCGATGGCCCGGACCCGTCCCCAGGCGGTGCCGGCGACGATGTAGTCGCCCACGCGGAGAGTGCCGGCCTGGATCAGGACCGTGGCGGACGGCCCGCGGCGGCGGTCGAGGGTGGCCTCGACGATGACGCCGGCGGCGGCGCGGTCGGGGTTGGCCTTGAGTTCAAGGATTTCCGACAGCACCGAGAGGTTTTCCAGGAGGTCGTCGACCCCGTCGCCGGTCTGGGCGGAAACCGGCACGGCGATCACGTCGCCGCCCCATTCTTCCACCAGCAGGTTGCGCTCGCTGAGTTGACGCTTGACCACATCGGGCTGGGCGGTGGGAAGGTCCATCTTGTTAATGGCAACGACGATGGGCACGTCAGCAGCCCGGGCGTGATCGATGGCCTCATCGGTCTGGGGCATGATGCCGTCGTCGGCGGCGACCACCAGGACGGCGATGTCGGTTACCCGGGCGCCTCGGGAACGGATTGCGGTGAACGCGGCGTGCCCCGGAGTATCAAGGAAGGTGATGGGCTGCCCCTCCTGGACGACCTGGTAGGCGCCGATGTGCTGGGTGATGCCGCCGGCTTCCTTGTCAACCACCGCGGTGTTGCGGATGTAGTCGAGCAGGCTGGTCTTGCCGTGGTCAACGTGGCCGAGGATGGTCACCACCGGCGGGCGCGGCTGGAGCGCTTCGTCCGCTCCCTGCGAGGCGGCCCTGATGGATGCGGTGTCCGCGCTTTGCTCGGCCAACCGGGTGCGGACTCCGTAAGCCGCCGCTGCAACGGCGGCCACCTGGTGGTCGATTACCTGGTTGACGTTGACCATGATCCCGTGACGCATCAACTGCTTGATGACGTCGATGGGCGACTGGTCCAGGAGTTCGGCCAGATCCTTGACAGTGAGGGATTCCGGCAGGACCAATGCGCGCGATGCGCTGCGACGTGGCTCGCCGCGACGAGAGCGGCGGGCGCCGGAGCGTTGTTCGGTTGTCGTAGTCATGGGTAGCACCTCCTCCAGCGGAATTACCGTCAACGCGGAGTAGTTCCCCGCGCGTGATCAGCCTTCCGCTTCCCGAACCGCATCACGGGCGGTCCCGGTCCCGGCGTGGTAGGCGCCGGGCGCGACGGTTTCAATGAAGTATCGTTTCAGGGCATCCAGGTCCGTGTTGGAAACGGAATTGCGGAGGCCCCGTTCCAGGGAACGGCGGGCGAGACCTTTTTCCCAGCAGGTCGCCCGGCGGCACAGATAGACACCCCTGCCGTTCACTCGTCCGGTGTCGTCGGGCCGCACTTCACCGTCAGGCGTGCGGACGAGCCTGATCAGATCGCCTTTCGGCTTTTTGTTCCCGCAGGCGATGCAACTGCGTTCCGGGATGTGGCGCTGTTTTGGAATTTGCGATTACCTGGACAAAGCATGGGGTTAGGGCAAGGATGGATGGGAGATTGCTGCGGCTTACCGGCGGCGCGGTCCGGGTCCGCGGGCGCCCGGAACGTTGCCACCGCGACGGTTGCCGCCGCCGCGCCGGCGCCGGTTGCCGCCTCCCCGGAAGTCGCCGACGATGTCTTCCGCGAATCTGATCTTGCCGGCGTCCGGCGCAAGGTTGGGAAGGCCGGCCAGGAGTTCGGCCATTTCGGGGTCTGCCTCCTCCTCTTCTTCATCCTCGAATTCTTCCTCGTCTTCTTCGAACTCTTCAACCACGTCGTCGATGGTCAGGCTTTCCAGAGCGTCGACGCTGAGGCCGACGGACTCATCCGCAGCAGTCTCGAGAGCAGCCGCGGCTTCTTCTTCGGCCATCAATGCCTCCAGCAAGGCGTCCTCGTCGTAATCGGGGTCCGCGACTTCGGCCGGTTCAGACGGGGTTTCAATGACAGCTTCCGGCATTTCGGCCGTTACAGGCTCCGGCGCGGGTTCCGGTTCGGCCTCCTCGGGAGCGACGACATCCTCGATGACGAGACTTTCGATCTCGGTTGGGACGGTTTCAGGGACCGGCGCCGCGTCGAGCAGGGCTTCGGCCTCGGCGACAACGTCTGCCACGGGCGCCAATTCCACGGTTTCCGGCTCCGGGTCCGCCGGCTCCATGACCTCAGTGGTCGCTGCGGCGGCCGCGGCTGCGGCTGCGGCGATGCGAGCGGCCTCCTCGGCGGCTTCGGCCTGAGCGGCGGCGATACGGGCCGCCTCGGCAGCGCGAGCCGCCCGCAGGGCCTCCCATTGTTCCACGTTCTTGATGTCCAGCCGCCATCCTGAAAGCCGCGCGGCCAAACGCGCGTTTTGACCGTCGCGTCCGATGGCCAAGGACATCTGGCTCTCCGGGACGACCACGTAGGCGGTGTTCTCGTCCGGGTCAAGGTCGACGCCGCCAACGTCGGCGGGGCTCAGGGCGCGGGAGATCAGCACGCGGGGGTTCGGATCCCACTCGATGACGTCGATTTTTTCACCCTGGAGTTCGTTGACCACGCTCTGGATGCGGTTGCCCCGCAGGCCGATGCAGGAGCCGACGGGGTCGACGCCGTCCTGATGGGAGGACACGGCGACCTTGCTGCGGACGCCGGGGTCGCGGGCGATGGCCCTGATTTCGACGGTGCCGTTGCCGATTTCGGGGACCTCGGCCTCCATGAGGCGGCGGAGCAGGTCGCGATGAGCGCGGCTGACCACGACCTCCGGGCCGCGGGTGGTTTGCTGAACCTCGACCAGCAGGACTTTCAGCGACTGGTTCTTGCGATACCGTTCGCTGCCGACCTGGTTGTCCGGGCGCATGACGCCGCGGGCGCGGTTCTGGCTCTGGGCCTGGTGAGGGTTGAGGTTGATGAATACGGTGGGGCCCTTCTCGATGCTTTCCACGCTGCCGCTGATGATCTCGCCCTGGTAAGCGGAATATTCCTCGAAGATCTTTTCCCGCTCGGCCTCGCGGAGGCCCTGCATGAGGACCTGTCGGGCGGTCTGGGCCGAGATGCGGCTGGTGTCGTAGGAGACCTCCTGGTCCTCGGAGATCTCGCTGCCGATCTCAGCCGAGGGTTCGATCCGCAAGGCGTCGGCGAGGGCGATTTCGGTCTCCGGGTCCTCGATTTCTTCGACGACACTGCGCAAGGGGAAGATGCTGATGTCGCCGGTGTTCGGGTTGAGCTTGACGGTCAGGTTTTGGGAGCCGGCCACCCGGTCACGACGGAAAGCGGTGGCCAGCGCGACTTCCACCTTATCGAGGACCAGTTCCTTGCGCAGGCCCCGCTCGGCGGATAGTTGGTTCAACGCCATCATGAAATCGCTTTTCATGGTTGTCCTCCGCCGGCTCCGCCGCCGACAGTGATCTGATGTGCATCCCGTTTACAGAAATAAAGCGGGTATCCGCCCCGCTTAGAATTCCCGTGAACCGCTCGCTGCCGAGTTGGTGAGGGTTGCTCACTTGGCCCTGGCAGCGGGGCGTGATGTTGGCGCATTATAGCATCGGCATTGGGTCGGGGCAAGGGCGATAATCGCGATCCGGCGGGCCGGCAAAGTCGCTTCGACCTGCCGTTACCACCAGATCTTGCCCTGGGCTTCCTGGGCCAGGGTCTCGTAATCGCGGGTCCACAGCTGACTGCTGAGGTACTTCCAACCGCCGTCGGCGAGGAGGCAAACCACGTGTCCGCTCTCCATGCGCTCCGCGTGTTTGAGAGCGCCGGCGATGACGGACCCTGAGGAGATGCCGGCGAAAATGCCTTCCTTGTCCATCAGTTCCTTGGTCATGTAGAAGGAGTCGAAGCTGTTGACCAGGAGGCGGTTGTCCAGCAGGTTGATGTCGAGGATCGGCGGGATGAACCCGTCCTCCAGGCGGCGGAGGCCGGAGATGAAGTCGTCCGGTTCCGGCGCGACGGCGATGATCTTGATGTCGCTGCGATGCTCCTTGAGCCGGCGGGCGTTGCCCATCAGGGTGCCGCCGGTGCCCAGGCCGGCCACGAACACGTCGACTTCGGGCAGCGCCTCGACGATCTCCTGGCCGGTGCCCTCATAATGGGCGTCCGGGTTGCCGTCGTTGCCGTACTGGTAGAGCATCAGGTAATCGTGGGGGTTTTTCTCCACCATTTCCTGGGCCATGACCACGCTGCCGTTGGTGCCCAGGGTGCCGTCCGAGTAGACGATCTCCGCGCCGTAGGCTTCCAGGAGTTGAGTGCGTTCCACGGAGACGTTCTCCGGCATGACCACCTTGACCTTGTAGCCCTTGAGGCGGCCGATCATCGCCAGGGAGATGCCGGTGTTCCCGGAGGTAGGCTCCAGGATGGTGCGGTTGGGCGAGATCTCGCCGTCGGCTTCGGCCCGCTCGATCATCTTGAGGCCGATGCGGTCTTTGACGCTGCCGGTGGGGTTTTGACCCTCCAGCTTGGCGTAGATGCGGACCTCGGGGTTCGGGCTGAGGTTTTGCAACTCCACCAGAGGGGTATTGCCGATGGTGGCAATGAGTCCTTTGAATGGGGACGAGGTGTGCGTCATTGGCGACGGGCTCCGGATGGCCTCTGGAAAACGGGTTGAGGTGACTAGAGCGCGCCGGCCCCGATGGCGACCGGTTCGGGCGCTTCGGCCACGCCGCAGAACACTTCGTAGTCGATGAGCTCAGTGACGGTGGGGTTGTCGCCGCACAGCGGGCAATCGGGGTTGCGGCGCAGGCGCACCTCGCGGAACTGCATACTCAGCGCGTCAATTACCATCAGGCGGGAGGCAAGGCTTTCGCCAATGCCCAGGATGTGCTTGAGGGCCTCGGTAGCCTGGATTGAGCCTACCAGGCCAGTGAGGGCGCCCAGCACGCCGGCCTCGGCGCAGTTGGGGACCATGCCCGGGGGCGGCGGAGCCGGGAAGAGGCAGCGGTAGCAGCCCTGCCCGGGCAGGAAGACAGTGGCCTGGCCGTCGAAGATCAGGATGCTGCCATCAATAAGCGGCTTGTTCAGCAGGTAGCAGGCGTCGTTCACCAGGTAGCGGGTGGCGAAGTTGTCCGCGCCGTTGATGACGATGTCGTACTGGTTGATGATATCGAAGGCGTTTTCCGAAGTCAGCCACGCCTCGTGGAGCACCACGTCGACTTCGGGATTGTAGGACAGGATGTTGTCCTTGGCGGACTGCACCTTGGGCCGGCCGACGTCCGGCGTGTGGTGCAGGATCTGCCGCTGCAGGTTGGACAGTTCGACCACGTCGAAGTCGACGATGCCGATCTTGCCCACGCCGGCCAGGGACAGGTAGACCGCGGAAGGGGAACCCAGGCCACCAGCCCCGATGATCAGCGCGCTGGATTCCATCATCTTGCGCTGTCCGGCGCTGCCCACGTCCTGCATGATGATGTGGCGGCTGTAGCGTTTGACCTGGTCGGGGGTCAAGCGTAGGGGCTGGACCATTTTGCGTTCCTCCGGTTGGCGGTTGGATTGATTTAACTGAAAACCTGCGCCCCGAACCGTCTGGCGGTGAATTCGGCGGACGCAGGCTCGAATTGGATGTCGGTCAGCCTGCCCCCTATGTGCGGGGACAAGCGCAGGCAACCAGCGCAATTGGGACGGATAACATCGTGCGGGAAGTGTATGGTTGCGCCGGGAAAGTTGTCAAGCAACGCGGCGGTGCATCAAATCGAAACCACAGGCAGGGGTTCCGAAACCGGGTTGGCGCTGTCCGCTTCACAAATGAGCGCGCTCTGACGGTCAGCCAAGTGTGCCAGCGTGGTGGACTGGAGCACCTGCTGGATGGACTCCTCGACGGTTCGCCAGATTTCCTTTTGAGCGCAGCAGTCGGCAAACATGCAGTCAGTGGGCAGGGTCAGGCAGTCCAGGGGAGACGAGTTGCCGTCGAGTTCCTGCATGATGTCGTAGAGGTTGATATCCTCGGGATCCCGGGCCAGGAGGTGGCCTCCCTGGGGCCCGCGGCGGCTGTGCACGAAGCCGCTCTTGTTGAGGGTGGACATCAGCCGCTCGAGGTACGGTTCCGGTATGCCCTGGCGATAGGCGATGGCGGCGGTCTGCACCGGCCCGTCGCCGTAGCGCATGGCCAACTCCACCAGCGCGCGCACGCCGTAATCCACTTTCATCGGGATGCGCAAAACAACACCTCCCTCCTGTGCCGATTATACCCAAAGGCGGCGGCAAATGCCAACCGCGTCAGGCATTCGCTTCCTCCGGCTGCTGCCGACGGTCGTAAACCGTCATATAGGTGCCGATGCCGGTGGCAATCAGCTGGCCGTCCTCGCCGTGGATTTCCATGTCGCCGACGATGATGCGCCCGCCCCGGCTCTTGATGGAGCTGCGGGCGGTGAGTTCGCCGTCGCGGGCCGGCGCGATGAAGTTCAGCTTCAGCTCGATGGTCACGGCGTGCTCGCCCTCGCGGAGAACGGAGCGGCAGGCGCGGAAGAAGGCGTAGTCGGCCAGGGTCACCAGGAGGCCGCCCTGGACGACGCCGGCGCGTTGGCGGTGCTTGTCGGCCACGGTCATGAACGCGGTGCCCACGCCGTCGTCGGATATGCCGGGGCGGATGCCCAGGAGTTCGGCGAAAGGGCCGTCCTGGCCAGGCTGGGGTTCGGCATTGCTCATGGCAATCGCCTCCAATCTCAAAAGTCGCCGGTCAACAGCGGCAACAATTATAGCGACGCCCGACGATGCAGCCGTACCGGCCACCGGATATACTGGGCGTCCGATGTTGATGGAGCGGAAATATCGTATTGATCTGCGTGGCCGCGATGGCTAGGGGCCTGCTGACTGCCCTGGGGGTCATGCTGGTGTGCACCATAATCCCCGTGGCGCAGTTCCTGCTGGCGCCCTTCGGCCCGTTTCTGGGGGCCTACTTCGGGATCAGGTCGGTGGACACTTCCGGTTCGGCGCCGCTGGTTGCCGCGGCCAAATTCGGCGCGGCAGTGGGCGCGGCATCGGCGATCATCCTGGCGGTGATTGCGGTGATATTGACGCTGGCCCTGCCCATGCCGGGGAGGTTCGTGGCTTTGACCTGGATCGCGGTAGCCGTTTTCGCAACCTACGTGGCCGGCATGAGCACGTTGGGCGGGCTGTATCGACTGATGAAAGCCAGACCGGCGCCGGCCGCAGCGCCGGCGGAGGCAGGCTAGCGTTGGACGCGGAGGCGCTCCAAACCCTGCTGGAGGGCGTTCGGGACGGGAGTTTGACAGTATCCCGAGCGATGGAGTCCCTGCGGGACCTGCCCTACCAGGACCTGGGTTATGCCAGGCTGGACCACCACCGGCCCCTGCGGACGGGTTGGCCGGAGGTGGTGCTGGCGGAAGGGAAGACCAGGGAGCAGGTGGCCGGAATCGTGGCGGCGATGAGCGGACGGGGCCATCCCGTGCTGGTCACCCGCGCCGGGGCCGACGTGTACCAGGCCGTGGTCGCAGAGGTCGCGACCGCCCGATACCACGATTTGGCCCGTTGCATCGTGGCGCCGGACGAAGGGATGACGCCGCCGGAGGACGTTGGGTTGCTGATCGTCACGGGCGGCACCGCAGACCTGCCGGTGGCGGAAGAAGCGGCGCTGACGGTGGAGCTAATGGGATGCAAGGCCGGCCGGGTTAACGACGTCGGCGTGGCGGGCCTGCATCGCCTGCTGGCGCAGCGGGAACGGTTGCAGGAAGCCCGGGTCATCGTCGTCGTTGCGGGGATGGAGGCGGCGCTGGCCAGCGTAGTGTCGGGGATGGTATCCGCACCGGTCATTGCGGTGCCCACCAGCGTCGGGTACGGGGCGAGTTTCCAGGGTCTGGCGGCGCTGCTGGGGATGCTGAACTCCTGCGCCCCGGGGATCGGCGTGGTCAACATCGACAACGGGTTCGGAGCGGGCTACCTGGCGGCGCAGATCTGCCGGATGTCAGAGCCCGGCTCCGGTTCGAGCGAAGCGGCGGCACGGGTGGAGTTGGATTGAACGGGCGGAGATGGCTGCTGCTGGGGCTGCTGACGGTAGCGGTCTTCGGCGGGCTGCTGGCCTACGGGGATTTTCGGCAGGTGGGCCGGACGCTGTTCGATTCTCCGGCCGCATACACCGGGTTCGCGGCGGGGGCGGGCCTGGCCGTGCTCAACTACGGGTTGCGATACCTGCGCTGGTTGATGTACTTGCGCGCCCTGGGGATCAACGCCCCGGCGTCGGTGAGCGCGCCGGTGTTTGTGGCAGGATTGGCCTTGTCGATCACGCCGGGCAAGGTCGGGGAACTGCTGAAAAGCGTGTGGCTCCACCAGCGCACGGGAACGCCGGTAGCGGTGTCGGCGCCGGCGGTGGTGATGGAGCGTCTGACCGACGTCATCTCCGTGGCCCTGTTGGGACTGACCGGCGTGCTGCTGTTGCCAGCCCCGATTGCGCTGACGGTTGGGGGTCTGCTGATTATCGGCTTGGTGGTGGGGTTGCTGGCCGCGTCAAAGTACGGAGTGAAGGCGCTGGAACTGCCGGTATTGCGGCGCTGGCGCGAACCGTTGGCGCAGTCGCAGGACGGGCTGCGTCGCCTGATGTCGCCCCGGCTGCTGCTGGCGGCGGTGGCGCTGGGTTTCCTCGCGTGGGCGGCGGAGGGTCTGGCGCTGTGGGTCATCATTCGGGGCTTGGGCGATGAGGTCGCGGTTGGCATCGCGCTGCCGATCTCGGCGGCCGCGGCCTTGCTGGGAGCCGTGACGGCGCTGCCCGGCGGCCTGGTTGGGTTCGAGGGCAGCATGGTGGCCCTGCTGGGTCAGGCCGGACTGCCGGCGGCCACCGCCGCGCTGGCGACCCTGCTGACCCGGCTGGCGACCCTCTGGCTGGCGGTGGTCGTTGGCGGGTTGGCCTGGTTGTGGCTGGCGCGGACCGGCCGGAGCCGCGGCACCGCGCTGGCCGGCGAAGCCGGGGCGACGCGGGAATCATGAGCCGGCTGACCGGGCTGTTGATGACGGCCCGTCCGCTGCAGTGGGTGAAGAACCTGCTGGTGTTGCTGCCGCTGCTGTTCGCGGTGGACCTGGTGTGGGAACCGGGGGACGTCGGGACGCTGCTGCCGTACATTCCCAGGCTGGCGGCGCTTTTCGCCGCGTTCTGCGCGCTGTCAGCGGCGGTCTACGTGCTGAACGACCTGGCGGACCGGGAGGCGGACCGCCGGCATCCCACCAAACGGGCGCGGCCCATCGCTTCGGGGCTGGTGCCGGGATGGCTGGCCGGCTCGACGCTGGCGGTGTTGGCAGTCGCCGGAATGGCCGGGCTGTACGGCATATCGGCGCCGGCGCTGGCGCTGCCACTGATCGGCGCGATCTACCTCGTCGCCAACGTGGGCTACTCCTTGCGGCTGAAGCGGGTGGCGCTGGTTGACGTAATGATCGTGGCCGGCGGCTACGTGCTGCGGGCGGTGGCCGGAGCCGTGGCGGTGGGCGCGGCGCCGTCGCCGTGGCTCTATGCGGTTACCGCCGCGGGCGCGTTGTTCATCGTGATCGGCCGGCGTTACGCCGAGGCCAGGCTGGCCGGAGACGACCCCGAGGCGCAGCGGGCCACGCTGTCGCACTATGCTCCGCCGCTGGGCGGGCAGTTGCTGATCCTCTCGGCGACGGCGGCGCTGGTTAGCTACACGCTGTACGCGGTGGAGGCGGACAACCTGCCGGACAACAACACCATGCTGCTCACCGTGCCGCTGGTGATATTCGGGCTGTTCCGCTACCTGTACCTGCTGAATAACAGCCGGGACGCCGAGTCGCCGGAGCTGCTGATGCTGCGGGACGCGCCGCTGCTGCTGGCGATAGCGGCGTGGATGGTGGTGGCGGGGGCGGTGCTGGTGCTGAACTGAAGGTCATAGAGCAACACCCATCAGTCGAGCCAGAGCCCCAACCGGCTCAGGGCCATCGCATCTGAGACCGCCGGCTCGTCACCCCAGCGTAGGAACGTGACCCCGGCGCAGGAACGTGACCCCGGCGCAGGAACGTGACCCCGGCGCAGGAACGTGACCCCGGCGCAGGAACGTGACCCCGGCGCAGGAACGTGACCCCGGCGCAGGAACGTGACCCCGGCGCAGGAACGTGACCCCGGCGCAGGAACGTGACCCCGGCGCAGGAACGTGACCCCGGCGCAGGAACGTGACCCCGGCGCAGGAACGTGACCCCGGCGCAGGAACGTCACCCCGCACCCCCATGCGGGGTCGCCCCGGAACGCTAAAAGCAGGGGGGCCTCCGCAATGGAGGCCCCCTCGCCGGTCGGTCGGTTCGGACCGCCTGGCCGCCCGCTAATCGGGGGTTGCGGACACTATGGACGAGGGTACGCCCATCGCGCCCCGGGACTGGTAGGCGGCTCTCAGGGCGAACTTGTAGGTCCGGCCGTTGGTCAAGCCCGTCACCACGTGCCGGTTCAGGTCGTGGTCCCTGGAGATCTGACGCCACTTGCCGTCGTCCTCCCGCCAGAGCAGCCACTCGTAAATGCCCGAGTTGGTCTTCCGGTCCCAGGTTAGCGTCACCTGCCCGTCTCCGGCCGTGGCGCTCAGGTTCCCGGGAGCCGACGGGTACTTGTACGACGACCCGTCGCCATACACCGTGAAGTAGTATTGCGCCTTTTTGTCGCAGGAAACACTGCCGATACTGTTGTAGAACCAGCCCTCGTAAGCATACCATTCGTGGCGGAGCGTGTACTGGCAGGGTCCGTCGCTGTTGGAGAGCGGTTTGTGAGGGGGCACTGTTGTCCTGTATCTGCTTCTGAAGGTCATCTTGTACCCGCCGGGCAGAGAGTTCACATCCGACGCTTCGACCATGTAGTTGCCGGGGGCCAGTGTCCGCTTGATCTCGGCGTTGACATCACTGCCGCTGTCATCGTCCGAGGCAATCTCGGTCAGCGTTCCCGAGCTCCCAACGCGGTAAAGGATCAGGTAAGGATCGCTCAGGGCGGTGTGGCTCCTGCCGTGCCTGGTGTAGGCGGCCTTATCCATCGAGACCTTGACTACTTTGTTGTTCGACGCGCGGTCCCGGATGCGCAGGCCGTCCACCAGGTGGCTGGCGCCGGGGGAACTCAGGCCGCTGTGGGCCGCGTTGATCTTCTTCATGCCGGTCAGGTAGTGGTGGGTGCAGCCCGATGCGCAGGTGGAATAATTGTTCTCGGAGTACACCTGTCCCTTCAGCACCCCAATCTGGCAGTACGTGGGAACGTACACTTCGACATCGGATTCGTTTGTACCAGCGAAAACCCGGCACGAACTGGCCTCGACGGTCATTGTTTCGACCTTGGCGGTCACCAGGGTCAGGTCCTCGAACCGGTCGCCGAACCGGATGCTGCCCGCGTCCACCGATACGCCGTCGGGGTCGTAATCCCAGAGGCTGTACGGCACCCGGTAGCAGAAGGTGACGGTGTTGTCCTTGATTTCGCAATCGGTGGCCGTGACCGTGTTGTTGCCGATCTTGATGCTGATGCTGGCGCTCCCGCCGCTGAAGCCTCCGGGCAGCGGCCCAATAGCAACGTCGTCGGTGCCCGGATCAGGGTCCTTGCTGCCTATCTTGTCAATCAGAGAGCGGCTGGCGGTCTGCCGCAGCAGAGTGTGCCCGCTGGGTATCCCGGTGAAGACGGCCCGGATTTTGATGACGTCGTTGTAGTAGTAGGGGCCGGTGGAAGCCATCTCCAGCCGCTGCACCCGGGCCTGGCCGCTGCCCTGGTTGGACGTCACCTGCTGCTGGCTGTTCTCCGATGCCGGCACCGGCGCCGGCACCGGAGCGGCGGTGGCTACGCTGGCGGTCTTGTTCGGACCGTGGCCGTCGGTGTAGGCGACGGTGGCCCGCAGGTAGTATCCGATGTCGGCCACGGACGGCGTGTATTGGTTCCTGGTGGCGCCGGCAATGGCCTGCCAGGTGGTGCCGTCGGCGGAGCGCTGCCAACTCCAGGTCTTTCCGCTCACGCTGCCGTCCGGGTCCATCAGCCCGGCGCTCAGCACGCTGCCCAACGTGGGCGTGCCCGGTCCCAGGCTCAGGTGCGCCAGGCCCGGCTCGTCCACGTTGACCACGCTGACGGTGACGGCGATGGTGTCGTCCACGCTGGCGTCGGCCTCGCCGGCGGCATTTTTGCCGTCGCTGACGGTGACGGTCAGCGAGTGGCTGGCCTGCGTCTCGTAGTCCAGGCCGGCCCGCACGGTGATCTGCCCGGATGCGTCAATGGCGAAGGACTCGGAGCCGCTGAGGGCGTAGGTCAACGTATCGCCGTCGGCGTCGGTGGCGACGATGGCCGCGCCCACGTTCGCGCCGACCGTGGCGTCCTCGTTCACGCGGCGGGTCACGCTCGCCCCGGCGAAGGCCGGCGGGCGGTTGGACGGCGTCGGCGACTCCTGCTGCTGCTGTCCCTCGGCGGGTGGTTCGGCAGGCTCACCCTGAGCGGGCTTCGGGGAGCCGTCCACCTGGTGGCCGGACTGGTCGGGCAGGGCCGGGGCCTTCAGCCGCGCCGCGTTGCCGTCGGCGTCCGCGATGCTGCCCCCGTTCAGGCCCAGCCCGTTCTTGCCGATGCTGACGCCGTTCTCGTCCCGGTCGTTTTCCTTGACGGTGTAGGCAAAGACCAGCCGGGTTCCGTCCTGTTCTGAGCGGACGTACCGCGCCCACCGCGTCCGCTCGCCCACGGCCAGGCGCACCCGGGGTTCCCCGCTGACGGTGACGGCCTCGCTGAAGGTAACGGTCACCGCGATGGCCTCGTCCTTGCCGTAGGAGTCGCCGCTGGCCGGGCTGCTGGCGATGGTCGGCCCGGCGGTGATGGCGGGCGGCGGCGACCCGTCCACCCGGTGGCCGGCCTGGGCGGGCAGGGCCGGCGCTTTCAGTTTCGCGGCGTTGTCCTGGCCGTCGGCGATGGTTCCGCCGTTCAGTCCCAGGGCGTTCTTCTTGATGCTGACGCCGTCGTCGTCCCGGTCGTTTTCCTTGACGGTGTAGGCAAAGACCAGCCGAGTTCCGTCCGGTTCCGAACGGACGTAGCGCGCCCAGCGCGTCTGCTCGCCCACGGCCAGGCGCACCCGGGGTTCGCCGGAGACGGTGACGGCTTCGCTGAAGGTCACCGCGACCGCGATGGCCTCTCCCTGCCGATAGGTATCGCCGGTCTGCGGGCTACTGGTGATGGTCGGCCCGGCGGTGACTTTAGCGCCCGAGCCTCCCTGGGCCTGGGCCGGGTCAGCCGGCGGCAGCCAGAGCAGGCCGGCAGTGGCGGCCAGCGCCAGCAGGGCCAGGGCCGGCAGCAGCAATGCGGAAAGCCGTCGCCGCGGCGCGGCCCGTGTTAGCTTTCCACCCCCTGGAGGTCGGGGGGGGCTTAGAGGGGTAGGTAACGTCTGAAACTGGCGCGCGCTTTACTTGGGAAGGCGCACCGGCATCCCGCATCTTGGTTGTGAGACCACCAAATGCAGGAGACCCTCGATGCGCCTTCCCAGTGAAACCTATCATGTTCAGCAAACTATTGAAACGCATTTACCTCACCTCTCCCGGCCACAATTGACCGGCCTGGTGTTGTGGGTTTGCGGGGCCATCCTGGCCGGCAGCGCCTGCCAGAACGCCGTGGCTTCGGCACTCTCGCCCTGGGGCAGGTGGAACAGCCTCCGCCAGTATCTTCGTGAATGGCTCTACGACGGCAGCGACCGGACCAGCCCCTGCCAAACCCAACTGGATGTCACGCTCTGCTTCGCGCCGCTGCTGCGGTGGGTTCTCTGCTGGTGGCATTCCGAACGTCTCGCCTTAGCCATTGACCCCACTCTCAAGGGCGACCAGACCACCGCCGTCGTCATCAGCGTCCTCTACCGCAGTTGCGCCATCCCTGTGGCCTGGAGCATCCACCGCGCCACCCAGAAAGGCTCCTGGATGGACCCCACGGTGGAGCTGCTCAGGGAACTGGCCCCTGCCGTCCCCGAGGGAATGACCGTAATCGTCCTCTGCGACCGGGGCATCTCCAGCCCCAAGCTGTGGAAACAAATACGCGCCCAGGGCTGGCACCCCTGCATGCGCTACCGAAACAACATCACCTTCTGCGCCGACGGCGGCAAACGATTGCCCGCGCGACGCTTCGTCTCCCGTCCCGACACGGTTTGGACCGGCTGTGGCACCGCCTTCAGCACCGCTAAGGCCAAACGCCGCTGCACCCTGCTGGTGGTCTGGTACGCCGGGCAGGAGGAACCCTGGATCATCCTCACCGACCTGCCGCCCGACCAGGTGGGACCCAGCTGGTACGCCCTGCGCTTCTGGATCGAACTGGGCTTCAAGGCCCTCAAGAGCCTGGGCTGGAAGTGGGACAAGACCCGCCGCACCGACCCGACGCGTGTCTCCCGCCATTGGCTGGTGCTGTCGGTGGCGACCCTGCTGGCCCTGGCCTACGGCACCCGGGTGGAGGACGCCAATGACCGCGGCATTGCCCCAGGCAACCTGCGGGCGCCGCCCAAAGCGCTGGCTTCCGATCACCGGGACCCTCGTACCCGTCCCGCGCGTACCGTCAGCGTGATCCGCCACGGCATTGACTGGCTGCGCCGGTTGATGCTCAAAGGACGGCTCTGGAGCCGGGTCTGGCTGCTGCCCGAACCGTGGCCGGAACCCAAGAAAGGCTTGGCGGTCACCCATCATGCGCCCCCGTAACAGGCCTTACCTACCCCTCTAAGGGGGGGCGGAATCAGGCCGGCCGGAAACCCCGTCCCTCATGGCGGCGAAAAGCGGCTCCGTTCCCCGGAAGAGCCGACTGGGGCGTAGCTTGCTGCTGAACATTATCTTGTCCTTTCCTCTATTTTCCGGCGCGACGATTTCGGCATGGAATGCCGGAGTAACGTCAGACGTATCGGGTTGTGGCCTCGCTCAACGGATATGAGCAAGAATCTCAATCAATGGACCGGGCCTTTCCCGACCGCAGGGGATTATCCCCGTTGTTTTAATGACCGTCAAGTCCAATGCGATAACAGTATCGGGCTGGTGCAGGGTCATTGTCAGAAGCAGGATTACCAGGATTAGCGGATTTTCGGGATTTATGAACATCCTGAAAATCTCAAAATCCGGCAAATCCTGCTTCTGACCGTTGCCGCCGGGAGGGACTTTGCGCCGGCCCCGCCAACCGGCTCACGTTCCCTTGCGTCAGGTCTGTTCCGTCGCTGTGCTTATCGCCGGTTGGCTCGGCGAGTCGACGCGGCATGGATGGTGGTGGCCGGCGCGGTGCTGGCGCTGAACTGACCGTCCACCGAGAGATAAGGTATAATCAAACAGACGCTCACCGCATTAAGTGCTACAGGTATGACACTATGAATTGGCGAGATCACATTGACATCAACAAAAATATATCGGCGGGCAAACCGGTAGTCAAAGGTACCCGGCTGTCCGTGTCGTTCATCCTGGAACTGATGAGGGCAGGCTCCAGTGAGGCGGATATTCTGGCAAGTTACCCGCAGTTGACGCGGGAAGATATACGTGCGTGCCTGCATTGCGCCAGTGAGAAAATGGCACATGTCGAAAACAAGTCGTCGATTGACGACTGGATTTCAGGAGTAGAGAATGGTTGCGAAATTTATCGTGGATGAAAATATGGGTGAGCATTTGGTGTCGTTGCTGAGAGATACCGGTTATGACGTATTATCAGTGTTTGAAACGGCTCGAGGTAGTGATGATGTTGAAGTGCTATCCATGGCTGTAAATGAAGACCGGATATTGTTGACCTAACCTTAGGTTAATTGAGGGTCAACGACGCTGCAAAAATGGCGCGCCCAACAGTGCGGAGATCGCCCGGATCGGTTGCGCCCAGCCCGTTCCGTCGCTATGCTTGTCGCCGGTTGGTTCACTCAGCCGACACGGCTTATTTCCCGCACCGGAGATTGATCAAATGACACAGGCTGCTCCTCAGATACCGCTGCCCGCGCCGCAGCCCGAATCGGACTTCTACTGGGAAAAGTGCAAGGAAGGCGAGCTCTGGCTACGCTATTGCGCCATGTGCGACCGGGCCTACTTCTACCCCCGCGACATCTGTCCCTTCGCTGATTGTTTCTCCCGCGATACCGAGTGGATCCAGGCCAGCGGGCGAGGCACCCTGCACACCTTTGCCATCGTGCACCGGGGGCCGACGCCGGCCTTCCGCGACAAGGTGCCGTACATCACCGCGGTGGTGGAGCTTGAGGAAGGGCCTCGAATTCCGACGTGGTTGGTCGGTATCGAGTTCGGAGAAGGCGAGATCCGGCCGGACGCGGTGCAGTGCGGGATGGCCGTAGAAGTGGTGTTCGAGGAGATTGACGAGAACATCAGCCTGCCCATGTTCCGTGCGGCGTAGCGCCGACGCAATGCAAGCGTTCGACATCCGCCACTGAAAAATCGCGACCACAAACACAGGAGGCGTCATGACGCAGCCCGCAGCCCGAACCGTAATGCAAGAAGTATCACCCAAGCTGGCCGAGCTTTCCGCCGACGTCCTGTTCGGGGACGTGTGGGAGCGGCCGGAACTGTCCAAGCGGGACCGCAGCCTGATCACGGTGGCGACGTTGACCGCGCTGTACCGCACGGACCAGTTGCGAGGCCACATCGGTCGCGCGCTGGACAACGGCGTGACCCGTGACGAGATCTCGGAGGTCATCACCCACATGGCCTTCTATGCCGGGTGGCCCGTTGCGGCCAACGCGGTGCGGGTAGCCAAGGAAGTCTTCGAAGAACGCGGCGTCTAGCCGAACACAGCCACGCAATTTTCGTCGCCGTCATTCCAGCGCAAGCCGGAATGGCGGTCACTGTTAATCAGGAGGCCACCAGATGCCCAGCATGACCGGCGCCCGTTTCCTCGCCGAGACCCTGCGCGAGTACGGCGTAACCCACGTGTTTTTCGTTCCCGCCATCATCCGCCGCGCTCTGGTGGAGATGGAGGATGTTGGCATCAAGCGGATCATCAGCCACGGCGAGAAGTCGGCGGCGTACATGGCGGACGCCTACGCCCGGGTCACCGGGAAGCCGGGGCTGTGCTTCGCCCAGTCGGTGGGCGCCGTAAACCTGGCAGCCGGACTCCAGGATGCCTACCTGGGCGTGTCGCCGGTGATTGCGATCACGGGACACCGCCCGCCAATGCACCGGCACCGGAACTCGTACCAGGAGGTTGAGCACTCCAAGCCTTTCGCGTCGGTTACCAAGTACAGCGCGGAAGTGGAAACCGTCGAACAGCTTCCCCACCTGCTGAGGCAGGCGTTCCGCGAGGTGACCACGGGACAGACTCTGCCGGCGCATCTGGACTTCTCCGGGATTTCGGGTGACGTGATCACTGACGGTGTGATGGACATCGACGTGATCGTGGAAGAACCCTTCACCCAACGGCCGGCGTTCCGGCCGGCTCCGGAGCCGGAGCGGGTGCGCGAGGCGGCGCGGATACTGTCGCAGGCGGAGCGGCCGGTGATCGTGGCCGGCGGCGGCGTGACGGCGTCGGGCGCGGAGGCTGAACTGGTCCGGCTGGCTGAGATGCTGAACATCCCGGTGGCTACGGGATTGAACGCCAAGGGCTCCATACCCGAAAACCACCCGCTTTCGGTGGGCGTGGTCGGAAGCTATTCGCGTTGGTCGGCGAACCGGGTGGTGTCGGAAGCGGACCTGGTGCTATTCGTGGGCAGTCACACCGGCAGCCAGATCACGCTGGACTGGCGGATCCCGGCTGAGGGGACGCCAGTCATCCAGATCGACATCGACGCCAGCGAGCTGGGTCGCTCGTATCCATCGGCTTACGGCCTGCAGGGCGACGCCAAGCGGACGCTGGAGGCCATGCTGGACGTACTGGAGCCCACCGGCGGCAACGCCAGCTGGGTGTCCCGAGCCCAAGAGCACGTGCAGAACTGGCGGGACGAACACGAGCCGGTGCTGACCTCCAACGCGGTTCCAATCCGTCCGGAGCGGCTGTGTCAGGAGTTGACCGATTTCCTGCCCTCGGACGCGGTGCTAATAGCGGACACCGGTCACGCCGGCATCTGGACCGGTAGCATGGTGGACCTGAACCACGAGGGGCAATCGTACCTACGGGCGGCCGGATCGCTGGGCTGGGGCTTGCCGGCGGCGCTGGGAGCCAAATGCGGAGTACCCGACCGGCCGGTGGTCTGTTGGACCGGCGACGGCGGCATGTGGTACCACATCGGCGAGCTGGAAACGGCGGTTCGCTACGGTATCAACGCCGTGATCGTGGTGCACAACAACGGCGGCTTGAACCAGGACCGTCGGGGCGACGAGGCGGCCTACGAGGGCCGCGAGGGCGGCAACTCCGGTGAACTGTGGCGGTTCAACGACACCGACTTCGCGCAGATCGCCGAGTCCATGGGCGCCCTGGGCATACGGGTGACCGATCCCAACCAGATCAACTCGGCGCTGGACCAGGCAGTCAGCGCCAACCGTCCGGCGGTGGTGGATATCGTAAGCGACGGGGACGTGGCCGCCGCGCCGCCCTGGGGGCCGTAGCCGAGCGCAGCGGCGCCAGTCAGCATGGCGGCTCAAAGGCGCCGGCGGTCGCATTGGCGTTTCGTCGATGGGGCGCTATCGGTCAGCGTCAGCATGTGGATCGCGATTGGGATCAACCGATGCGCAGTCTGCGCCGGGTGGCCGGCAGTGGACTTCCTGTCCGTCCTGGCCGCCCATCCGACCGGCGTTATAATAGTGGCCACCGCGCTCCTGTTTCCCACCACCGCGGTGTTGTACGGAGGTATCACTATGTTCTTCGCCGCCAGAGAAACGGTTGAACGTTGGGCTGCGGCCAAAGACGCGAAGGCAGAAGCCCGAGGTCGTGAGGAAGGCCGAGAGGAGGGTCGTGAGGAGGGTCGTGAGGAAGGCCGAGAGGAGGGTCGGGAGGAGGGTCGCGAGGAAGGTCGCAGGGAAATTGTCGCGCTGTTGGAGGAGCATAACGTGCAACTCCCGCCGGAAGTCCTCCGCAGAGTGAACGGCAACGGAGATTCGAGCTAATCAGCCGCAGGCCAGTCTGAAGCCGCATCCGGGAACTTGCGGGCGGGCGGCGTAATTCCTGCTACCCACCGCTGCGCTGTTGTACAGAGGTATTGCATTGTTCTTCGCCGCCAGGGAAACGGTTGAACGTTGGGCTGCAGCCAAAGACGCGAAGGCAGAAGCCCGAGGTCGCGGGCAAGGCCGGCAGCAGGGTCGAGAGGAGGGCCGTCAGCAAGGTCGTGAGGAGGCCCGGAAGCAAGTTGTCGCGCTGCTGGAGGAGCATAACGTGCAACTCCCGCCGGAAGTCCTCCGCAAATTGAACGGCGACGCGGAACCGAACCGATCAGTCAGGGACCGGTCCAACCGTCCCTTCTAGGAACCGGCTGGCGGCAGCATAATTCCGGGCGCCGCTGCGCCGGATGGGCGGGACCAGGTAGCAGTCGGTGGCGCCGGCGCCGCGCAATCCTTCCCACACTTGCAGGGCGATATCCACACCGGAGCGGCTGGCGGTCAGGTCATTGGTGACCCACTCGGGGACGTTGGTAAAGGACACGCCGTCGGGTTCCATCAGGCCAACGCCGTAGAACACGGGAACCGGCGGCGCAGTTCCGTGGCTGGTTGCGTAAGCGTCTATGAAACGGGCGATGTCCGCCGGGTCGAATATGGGCTGGGTGATCAGGAAGTCGGCCCCGGCCGCCACCTTGCGGACCGCTAAGGCAGCCTCCGATTCGATCCCCCGGCCCAGGTCGACGGTAGCGCCGATACAGAAATCCGTGGGCGAGCGGAGATTGCTGCCCCGGTGGTCGGTACCTGAGTTGAGGTTGGCGATGGCGCGGATGAGTTCGGTGGGGCGGTAGTCGTAGACAGGGGCCGCGGTGTCCCGGGCGCCGAACGCATCTCCGGCTACGACGATTACGTTTTCCAGTCCCAGGGCCTGCGCTCCCAGCAGCAGGGACTCCAGCGCCAGGCGGTTCATGTCCCGCGTGGCCAGGGTGAAGATCGGATCAGCGCCGTGCCGGTCGCGCAGGACTACGGCGGTCGCTACCGAGTTCGTTCGAACCGCGCGGCCCGGGTTGTATGCCGCCGAGATGAAATCGGCCGACTGCGGCGGGGCCAGCACATCTTCAGGCCGGCCGGAGCGCGGCGGCGAGTAGTCGCAGATGAACGCGGGCCGGCCGGTCCGGGCGTGGATGCGGTCGACGACTTTCGCCATCAGGTGGGCCGGCAACCGTTGTGTCCGGTGGTCCGTGGATCCGTCGGCTAGCCGGGCAAGCTGTCAAGCAGTTCGCGGAAGCGGGAAATGGCCTGCTGCTCGGAGCGGCCCACGTAGTAACGGATGCCCTGGACGTATTCGACCACGTCGCGGGGCAGCATGAGCAGTTCGTCGCGAGGCTCGTTGAGGTGGTACAGGCCGTCGACGCCCTCTTCCAGACCCACGTACAGGGTGTCTTCCAGGACGGCCTTTTCCCGGTCCTCCAGGTCCTTGCGCATCACCCACTGGCTGAAAACGAAGGGCAGGTTGGTCCATTGGGTCCATTCGGAACCCAGGTCGAAGCGGTGAGCGAAGCCGCGGACGCCACGGCGTCGGCGCAGGGCGCGGTTGCCGATCAGCACGAAAGCGTCGAAAGTCTCGTCGGGGCGGATAACGTCGCCGGGTCTGGCGACAAATTCGCCTGGCTCCAGGTTGTACTTGCGGCGGAGCAGGATTTCGAGGAGTTTGGCGGCGGTGACGTCCTCATCGGACACGCCGATGGTGACCCCGCCCAGTTCTTCCATCGGATACTGGGAGTAGAGGCACACGCTGACCGCGCGGCTCAGGGTGGAGAAGCAAAAGCCGCCCACGGGTTCGAACCGGTCTTCGAGGCGGAACACGTCGGAGAGGTGGGCCGGGCCGGCGTCGAGCTCGCCGCTGGCCAGGGCGTCGCCCAACTGTCGTGGGGTCGTCTCGCGCAGTTCGTATCCGCGACGCGCCATGTCGAAGTAGAAGGGTTCGGCTTCCAGATACGGCACGCGGCCGACTCTAACGGGCATATTTCAGGCACCAACGTTTCTTGGGTTGATCCGCGGCAACCGGCGTGGAATTTGAACCAACGCCCGGCAGGCGGCCAGCAGGATTGTAGGGCGGGCCGCGATACGGGTCAAGGAACGAGCAATTCACCCGGTCCCCGCGTGGCGGCGCGTATAATTGGTCGCAGTTTTGGAAGGTTTGGAGGCGGCGCGAACATGCGTATCACCAACGTAGAAGCGGACATAGTTCGGATCCCATTGAGCACGCGGTTCAGCGGCAGCGTGTACCAGATCGAATCGCGGTGCACCATCGTGGTTCGGGTCCACACCGACGAAGGGTTGGTGAGCGAGGTCTACTCGGGAGACGAGCGTACCGGCTACGAGTTGCTGAAGGACCTAGTGGTGGGGCCGATGGCGGAAGCAGTGAAAGGCGAGGACCCCATGGCCATCGAGCGCTGCTGGCAGAAGATGTTCGCGCTGACGCCGCACATCGGCAATAAAGCGATCGCGATGCGGGCCATCGCGGCCATCGACGTGGCCCTGTGGGACATCACCGGAAAGGCGTTGGGCGTTCCGGTGCGGACGCTCCTGGGCGGCTACGCCGACCGGTCGCCGGTGGTGCGGTTCGCTTACTACGTGCAGGGACGGGACACCGCGTACATGGTGGAGGACCTGCTGCACCAGCGGGAGCGGGGCATCGGCGGCGTGAAGCTGAAGACGGGTGGCGTCGCGGTAGCGGACGACCTGCTGCGGGTGCGAGCGATTCGGGACACGCTGGGCGACGACTTCATCATCGTGTGCGATTCCAACCAGGCGTGGACGCTGGAGGAGGCGCTGGAGTTCGCGGGGCCGGCGAAAGAGATGGGGCTGGCCTGGCTGGAGGAGCCGTGCCGGTGGCAGAACGCCGACAACGACATGCGCCAGGTGCGGCTGCGCACCGGGATACCGGTGGCAGCCGGCCAGGGCGAGAGCAGCTCGTGGGGCGGGCAGCGGCTCATGGACGCTGAGGCGGTGGACATCCTGAACATCGACGCGGCCATATGCGGCGGGATCTCGGAATGGAAGCGGGTTGCCGGCGCGGCGCAGATGCGTGGCGTCCGGATGGCGCACCACGAGGAGCCGCAGCTGGCGGTGCAACTGTTGCCGGCCCACGCGCACGGCCTGTTCGTGGAAGTGTTCGAGGAGGAGCGGGATCCGGTGTACTACCAGCTGAACAGCGTGCTACCCGAATGGGACAACGGCGAGATCATCGCGCCCGCGGAGCCTGGCATGGGTCTGCACCTGGATGCGGCGGTGCTGGAGGAGTACAAGGTTTATTGATTGAGCGGATGTAGAGGGGCACGAAATGGGAATTTTCAGCGTGCCGGTAACTGTGGGCAATCTCAAAACAGCGACGACGGAAATCGTCACGGCGGAAATCCACAACCGGGATACGTTTTCGATGATGCCGGCCAGCCTGCTGAGGCGTTTGGAGATTGAACCCGTCGCAAGGGTCAAATTGAAGCAGCCTGGCGGGCGCATTGCGGAATACGAAACCGGGTACGCCACTTTTGCGGCGGAAGGGCGCAACGGATACGCGCGGGTGATTTTCGGGCCGGAAGGGGAGCGCCGCATTGGGATGACCACGTTGGGAGATTTGGGGCTGGAGGTTGATGAGGCAACGGGGCGGCTGGTTCGCGTACCTTACCTGCTGCCCTCGCTATGGCTGGTCAATGCGGGCGAACCTGACCAGGAGGAACGTCATGGAACTCACAGGTGAACAAGTCGCGGCCGTCGGGCGCAAAATCTACGAGGGCATCCGCGAGGAAATGGAAGCGAACCACTGGGGCGAGTTGGTGGTTATCGACGTGCATAGCGGAGACTACGAAGTTGGCGAATTCGTCAGCCGGCGCAGCGATATGGAAATCACCAATCGATTGCGAGAAAGGCAGCCCGACGCTTTTACTTGGGCAGTGCTGATCGGCCATGCGGCACCGTACCGTAGGCAGTATGGGCGTCCGGGGATGATCCCGGTGCATCCCAAGAGGAGAGCACCCGATGATTAGAGGTGTAGTGAGACCATCCAGGACAGATGGCTCGGGGCTGGAGGCTTGGATAGAGATCTCGGTTATTGGTGATGACGGGGCTTCCCGGCCATTGGAGGTCGTCGTCGATACCGGTTTCACCGGCTGGCTGACCGTACCACCTTCCACTGTACCGTTAATTAGCGTGCATCCCTCAGGGAAACGCTATGGGATTTTGGCAAACGGGCAAGTAGATGAATCCGATTTCTGCGATGCGGTTGTGTTATGGCATGATAACCCCGTGGATGTGTGGGTCGATATCATGGAAAATGTGCCGCTGATTGGCACCGACTTGCTGGCCGGCAGCCGCCTCAGCATCGACTGGCGGGACGGCGGCGAGGTTATCATTGAGGAACAGATGCCGCCGGCGGAGTGACGGCCGGCAGCATGACATGGAGCATGACGTATGGTGGATTTGGGAGCGATTGAGCAGGTTGACCTGCGGGAAGTTTGGCCGCATGAAGCGCAGGACTTCACGCCGTGGCTGGCTGAAAATTTGGACAAGTTGGGGGAAGCGCTCGGGCTGGATTTGGAACTCCGGTCCGCCGAGGCTGCTGTGGGAACCTTTTCTCTCGACGTGTTGGCGCACGACCTCGGAAGCAATCGATCGGTGATTATCGAGAATCAGTTAGAGGGTAGCAATCACGACCATTTGGGAAAGTTGCTTACCTACGCAGCCGGGTATGACGCTTACGCAGTGGTGTGGCTCTGTAGAGAATTTCGCGAGGAGCATCGGGCCGCACTGGATTGGCTGAACCAACGCACGGGAGATGGCACACAGTTTTTCGGTGTGGCCGTTGAAGCGTGGAGGATCGATGGGTCACGGCCGGCGCCCCATTTTCGTGTAGTGGCAATGCCTAATAATTGGCAGAAACGGACAGTCAGCGTCGCGCGCGAAGGCAGCGTCCTTATAGAGTCGGAACAGGGGAAGCGATACCAGGAATTTTATCGACCTATTATTGAAGCCGTGGAAGGGGAGCTCAGGTTCGCTGGATCAAGGAACAGTACGCCGCGGCGGTGGCTCTCGTTTCAAACAGGCGTTCGCGGTGTACGATACGGAGCAAATTTCTACCGTTACAGTGGAACCGCCAATGTGGAACTCACTATCTGGCGTAGTGATAAGGAATGGAACGAGCGGTTGTTTGACCTGCTGATTGAACGCGAAGAACAGATCGAAATGCAACTTGCAGGAGACCTAGAATGGGAACGGCTCGACGATTACCAGTCGTGCCGCATTTCAGCAAAACGACAAGCTAGCATTGATGACGACGACGATTCACTGGCGCATCTCCAGGAATGGATGACTGACCGCCTGCTGGCGTTCAAGCGCGTGTTCACCCCGCACCTGCAAGAACTGGTGGCTGACTAGCGGATGGTACACTGCCCGCTCTCAATCGTCATCTCGTGAGGAAAAGGTATGCGGCAACGCTAGAGCAGCAGCATGGCGTCGCCGAATGAGTAGAAGCGGTACTGGCGGCGGACCGCCTCTTGGTAGGCGGCCAGGATGCGCTCTCGGCCGGCGAAGGCGGACACCAGCATCAGCAGGGTGGACCGGGGCAGGTGGAAGTTGGTGATCATGACGTCCACCAACCGGAAGTGGTGGCCGGGCAGGATGAACAGGTCGGCATCGCCTACGGACGGCGCGATCTCCGTCGTTCCTGCGGAATGGCAGACTTGGGCGACGTGCTCCAGGGTGCGGACGGTGGTAGTACCTACGGCGATGATGCGGCCGCTGCGACGACGTGTGTCGTTGATGGCGTCCGCGGTGTCCTGGGGGAGTTCGAACCATTCGGTGTGGATCTTGTGCTCGGTGATGTTTTCGCCGTGGACCGGTCGGAAGGTATCGAGGCCGACGTGCAGCGTGACCCACGCGGTGTGAACCCCGTGGGAACGGATCGAGTCCAGCAGCGATTCGGTGAAATGCAGTCCCGCTGTGGGAGCGGCCACGCTTCCGGGAGTGTCCGCGTAGATGGTCTGATAGCGGTCCGGGTCGTCGGGTGTTTCCTTGATATAGGGGGGCAGCGGCAGTTCGCCCAGGCCGGACAGGGCGGAATCGTCGCTGACGCGCACCAGGCGCAAACCGTTCTCCAGGACCTTTAGGATCTCTACCTGAGCCGAGCCGGTTCCGTCGCGGGCTTCGACCGTGACCTGGGCGTCCGTCCGGAGCCGGCGACCGGGGCGTCCCAGGGCCTGCCAGATGCCGGGCTCCTGGCGGCGGACCAACAGCACCTCGACGCGCGCGCCGGAGCGGGTCTCCGTGCCGTAGAGCCGGGCCGGTATCACCCGGCTCCGGTTGAAGACCATGAGGTCGCCGGGACGCAGATATTTGGTCAGATCACGGAAAGTCCGGTGCTCGAGTTGGCCGTCAAACCGGTTGCGGTCCAGGACAAGCAGGCGAGATGCGTCCCGGGGTTCCGCCGGAGTCTGCGCGATGCGCTCCTCGGGCAGGACGTAGTCGAAATCACCGGTTCGCCCTGGCTCCATAATCAATCCCTGCTGCGGCGGGCGGCCTGCAACGTGTTGCTGAGGAGGACGGCGATGGTCATCGGCCCGATGCCGCCGGGAACGGGCGTGATGGCCTCGGCTTTTTCGGCCACGGCGTCGTAGTCGACGTCGCCCACCAGGCGGTAACCGCGGCGGCGGGTGGCGTCGTCCACCCGGTTGATGCCCACGTCGATGACGACGGCGCCGTCGCGTACCATGTCAGCGCCGATGGCTCCGGGCACGCCCATGGCGGCGACGAGGATGTCAGCCTGACGGGTCACGTCGGGCAGGTTACGAGTGCGGGTATGGCAGACGGTGACGGTGGCGTTGCCGCCGGGGGCGCGTTGCATCAACAGGGCCGCCAGGGGCTTGCCCACGATGTTGCTGCGACCAACGATCACTACGTGCTGGCCGGCGGGGTCGTATCCGGAACGCAGCAAGACGTGCTGGATGCCGGAGGGAGTGCAGGGCAAGTAGGCGGGCTGGCCCTGGAGCATGCGGCCCTGGCTGATGGGATGGAGACCGTCGACATCTTTATCGGGGTAGACGCGCTCGATGACGGTGGGTTCATCAAAGCCGTCGGGCAGGGGGAGTTGGACCAGGATGCCGTGGAACCTGGTGTCCTGGTTCAACTGGTCGATCAGGCTCAGGAGGTTGGCCTGGGACACGTCCGCGGGCATGTAGAATATCTCGGAGAAAATGCCGGCTTGCTCACACGCCCGGCCTTTGTTCCGTACATACACGCCGGAAGCTGGGTCATTGCCCACGAGGATGGCGGCCAGGCCCGGCGTAGGCCCGCCAGATGCGACGAGATCGGCCACGCCGGCCGTAACCTCGGCGCGGAAGTCGGCGGCGATTTCGTTGCCGTTGAGGACGCGGGCGGGCATTGAAGCCAACAGTATCAGGGCAGGTCGAAGATGTACTGCCGAACCGGGAAGGAAAATCCGGGCAGGACATCCTCCCCGTCTAGTGTTTCAGGGTCGGTTAGCAGGTCCGGCTGGGATTGGCCGACGCGATAGATATAGACCTGCCGGTTGCGGTCGTCGATGAGCCAGCCTAGCCGGGCGCCGCCGGCCATCCAAAGGATCATCTTCTCCTGTAATGGGCGCAGGGCGTCGGTTCGAGAGCGGATTTCAACCACGAAGTCGGGCGCTCCATCTACAATCGTTTGCCACTGGTCTTCCGGCAAGGCATCGAACCGTTCTTGCGTAATCCAGGCGGCATCGGGTCCTCGGATTTCGCCGGAGGTCAAGCGGAACCTGACCGTTTGCGATGATGCGCTGCCGCCGTTGGCCAGCTCCCAACCGATCAGGAAGTGGTTCATATAAGCTTCTTCTTTGTTTCCCCGGTATCCGGTCATCGGCAGTATCAGCAGCTCCCCGGCGGCGTTGACTTCCATTTCGTAAAGGTTGTTCCGCTCACAGAACTCAATGAACCGTACCGGGAAATCGGCCGCCCGGTGATCGATGCCCAGAGCGGACAGGTCCAGGCGGATGGTTCCGGCCGGCTCGGCCATGGGAACCCCCGCGGCGGGTGCGGCGACGGTTGGTTTCGGTGCGGTCGTCATTGCAGTAAGAGCCTTGCGCAGTGGTGGCGTCCATCATACCATTCCAGCGTCAGACCCCGTTCCGCCTGGTGTCCAGTATCAACCCGCCGGCGTTTGCCAAGCGTGTGCCGTGGGCCTACAATGCCCGCCATGCGCATCGTTTCATTGCTGCCCAGCGCCACGGAGATTGTGTTCGCCCTGGGGCTGGGAGATTCCCTGGTCGGCGTTTCGCACATGTGCGACTATCCCGCCGACGCCCGCGGACTGCCCATTGTGAGCCGGAGTGTGCGCAGCAAGTCTCACCTTTCCAGCGCGGAAATCGACACGATCATCCAGCAGGCGCGGGCGGCCGGCAATCCGGTGTACGTCATCGACGGCGACCTGTTGCGCCGTTTGCAGCCCGACCTCATCCTGACCCAGGAACTCTGCGAAGTTTGCGCGGTCGGGGCCGGATCGGTCTTCGAAACCGCCAGCAAGGCGCTGGACTACCAACCGGAGATTTTGAGCATCCGGCCGGCCAGCCTGGACGACATCTACGGAAATATCCAACGTATCGGCGATGCCGCGGCGGTTACGGAGAGCGCGCAGCGTCTGGTCAGCGAGTTGCGGGAGCGCGCCGGTTACGTCGCGGAACGCGCCGAGGACGGGAGCCGGCCGAAAGTGTTCTGCATCGACTGGCTGGAACCCCTGCGCAACACCGGACAGTGGACGCCCGAACTGGTGGAACTGGCCGGCGGCGAGGAAGGACTGGCCGAGAAGTGGGGAAAGTCCCGGGAAGTGGGATGGGATGAAGTGGTCGACTACCAACCCGACTACGTGATGGTGATGCCCTGCGCCTTCAACATGGACCGGACCATCCTGGAAACGTCGCGCCTGGCCGAGCGTGAGGAATGGAATTCGCTGGACGCCGTCCGGGAAGGCCGGGTGTACCTGTTCGACGGTCAGATACCCAGCCGGCACGGGCCCCGGGTGATCGACGTCCTGGAAGGGCTGGCCGAGGCGATGCGGCCGGACCGATTCGAAGGGCTGACGCAGCCGGGCATATTCAGACCCGCTTCGCTGCGGCAGCCGGCGTACGTAGAGTAGGCTGCTTCACCCTAACCGGACCTGACCGATAAGGAAACGCGTATGGCCCTGTACATGATTTCGCTGGAACACGCGCCGGAGCGGTGCCCCGGGGTTGACTTGGGGGTGCGCGACCGGGTCCTGCGGATGTCGGCGGAGCTGACCGAGACGCTGGCGAGCCGGGGCTGCGAATACCGTGGCGGCTGGGTGGGGAAGTCGTCGCATCAGACCTGGCTGGTCCTGGACGGGCCGGACGCCCACGCGGTGGACGACGCCGTGATCGACATGGGGCTGGCCACCTGGAACCGGACCGAGATATTCCCGATCATCACCATGGAAGAAGCCTTTGGGGGGCTGCCCACGGACTGATGACTATCCGTCACCGCGTGCCGCCGCTGGAGCGGCAATAGGCGACCGGGTGACGCCCTGAAGGAGAATGGCCATGAGCGAAAACATCTACCATCGCCGCCGGCGCATGTACACGGATCCCGCCGACATCGGCAAAAACAAGATGGCCCCGGCGCGCCGGGTTGATCTGGGAGCGGTGGGCGACTTCAAGGAACTGCCGGCGCGGGTGCGGTTGGAAAATGGCGAGGAGCACTGGCTGGCCAAGGCCCGGGATGGGCAATACCGGCTGCTGTCCATGGTATGTCCCCACGCCTTCGGCCGCGTGGTGAAGTGGGACAAGAGCTTCCTGTGTCCCGACCACGGTTGGCGCTTCGAAGAGGGTCAGGGAGTGTGCGTGAACGGGCCCCGAGCGCAGCTGTTCTACCACGACGTGAAGGTGGAAAACGGCCGGCTGGTTGCCCAGATTCCCGCGGACGATGATCCGTCGGTGACCCATGCGCCGCCGCCCGCATGGGCGGTGCCGAAGTAAGCTACCCGCGGCGGATTTGTCTGTCGTTCCCAGAATCGACGACGCTCGGATAAAACCAACAACCTGTATAAGGAACCAGGTCCGTGAAAATCAGCATTGCTATTGCAGCGCTTTTTGTGGCTGTCCTGCTGGTCGTAGCCAGCGGGCAAGAGATGCCGGTGGCGGCCCAAAGCGATCCGACGAACTTCGGTAAGCCCCAGGTCGCCGCCGGAGCCAACCCCGGCGAAGTGGTGGTCACCTGGACGGCCGTTGATTCGGCGAACTTCTACCGCATCGGGTGGATTTCCTCCAAAGACTATGCGGCGGCGAAGGCATCCAACCGAGATTGGCGAGAGGCGTTCGTTTCCGTGAGCATCGCCAACAACGGTCAGACTTCCTACACCGTCACGCGCCTTACGCCGGGGGAGGCGTATTGGTTCATCGTCGGCGGCAGCGTTGAGCGCTACTCGGAACCGCAATGGTCGCCATGATCGGATCTGATGCGGCTCAGCGGAGGCCAGGTGGCTTGCGCGGGAGACCGCGCCGCGCTGACGGCGTTGTACAACGCGACGGAAGGAACCAACTGGAGGAATAACGTCAACTGGCTCGACGATTCCGTTCCACTTGACGAATGGTTCGGCGTGTTCACTGACAATCACGGGTGCGTGCTTATTCTTTACCTGCCAAACAATGACCTGACCGGCGAGGTGCCCGCTGAGATGGCTGATATGCCCAGGCTGCGCGTACTGCACCTGTCGAGCAACGAACTGACCGGGGAGATACCACCAGAGCTGGCCGGGCTCGGCGACTTGCGTGTGCTCAATCTGTATAACAACGAACTGAGTGGCGAGATACCGGCGGACTTGGGCAGCATGCCCCGATTGAGTACCCTTTCCCTCAGCCGCAATGAACTGACCGGGGAAATCCCTGTTGAGTTGACACAGCTCGGCAGTCTGCGCGTACTGACCCTTAATAACAATATGCTGAGCGGTGACATACCTCCCGAGTTGGGTACGATGACCAACTTGACCAGTCTCGGATTGTGGGAAAACGAGCTGACCGGCGAGATACCTCCTGAGTTGGGCAACTTGGTCAACCTCAGGTACCTGGATGTCGACGACAACTTATTGACCGGGACGATACCACCCGAAATAGGCAATCTGACCAGTCTGAAATCCCTGTGGCTCACGAGCAACGACTTTACCGGTCAAATACCGGCTGAGTTGAATAACTTGTCCAATTTAAGGGTGTTGTCACTGAGCGGCAACCAGTTGACCGGTAATATACCCGCAGCGTACGGCAGTTTCGCCAATCTGGAGCTTCTTGACCTGTTCGACAACCGGTTGACCGGAGCAATCCCGGCCGAGCTGGGCAACCTGTCTGATCTTGAACGGCTGCGTCTTGAAGGCAACCAACTGACCGGCGGAATACCGGAGGAGTTGGGGAATCTCACCGAACTGGAGGTGTTGTTCCTCCACAGAAACGAGCTCACTGGCGCGATACCCGCGGAGTTGGGCGACCTTGAAAATCTTGAATCACTGGTCCTTGACGGGAATGAACTGAGCGGAGCGCTGCCTGCGGAGTTGGGCGGCCTGGGCGAGTTGACCTATCTGAGCGTAAACCGGAACCAGTTAAGCGGGCCGATACCGTCCGAACTGGGGAACCTGGCCAAACTGGAGCAACTGCGCCTGGACAACAACCAGTTCAGTGGGATGATACCGTCCGAGATTGGCAATCTCGCCGAGCTACAGCAACTGCACCTGGACGGCAACCAGTTGACCGGATCGATACCTGCTGAGCTGGCGAATCTGGGCAAGCTGGCGCTGCTGTACCTGACAGGCAATCCCTTGACCGGTTGCATACCCATCGGTCTGGAGGACATCGCGGACAACGACCTGGAAGAGCTCGGTCTGCCCACTTGCTCCTAGTCTCACTGGGGACGAGCAACCGGAGCAGAGCCGTGGCGCGGCATTGGGCATATCCAGGGACGAATTTGACCGGGCCTAGCCACTGGGACCTCTAGTGCTTTGCCCCGTCTTTGCCGTTCGTTACCAGTTTATAATCATTATCAAATTTGAGCGATATACCGATTTGTTGACAGGGTGCGACAACTAAATTACACTACCGGCAACCGTCGTGAGGCCGGGAACGGCGCATGGGATCCCGGCAAAAACGGCATCAAATCGAAGGAAGGAGGCACAGAATGTCACACAAGGATGACCTGGCATTGATGGCCCACCTGATGCGGCGCGCCGGCTTTGGCGCCAACCGCGCAGAGTTGGAGCGATGCGTTGCTCAGGGTTACGAAGCCACCGTGGAAGAGCTGATCGATCCGCCCGCGGACCGCGAAGGCGGCAAGATGGCTCTCCTGCTCCGGTATCACCCCAGCTTCTTGCTCCCCGGCGGCGTTCCCTTCTCCGGTCAGGCCAACTGGATGTACAACATGGTATCCAGCGACCGGCCCCTGGAGGAGAAGATGACGCTGTTCTGGCACCACGTGTTCGCGACCGGCAACTCCAAGGTTGACAACTGCGACCAGCTGCTCGAGCAGATCGACATGTTCCGGGAATATGGCATGGGGAACTACCGGGACATTCTGATTGAACTGTCCAAGAACCCCGCCATGATTTTCTGGCTGGACAACAACGAAAACCACCGGGACGCCGTGAACGAGAACTGGGGCCGCGAGCTCCTTGAGCTGTTCTCCATGGGCGTTTCCAACTACACCGAGGTTGACGTTCGCGAGTGCTCGCGGGCCTTCACCGGCTGGACCATCCAGGCCAAGCTGCCGCGCGCTCCGTACGGCCGCTACCCCTGGAAGTTCGCCTATCGCGATGAGGACCACGACTACGGCGAAAAGACCTTCCTGGGTCGCACCGGCAACTTCAACGGCGAGGACATCATCGACATCATCCTCGAAGAGCCGGCGACCTCCCGCTTCATCTGCCGCCACCTCTACAACTTCTTCGTCGCCGACGAGCCCCAGGTTCCCGCCTGGACTATCGAGCCGGCCCGCGACGAGGACGCGCTGGAAGAGATGATGGACGTGTTCGAGCAGTCCGGCTTCGAGATGAAGGCCGTTCTGCGCCACATGTTCAACTCCCAGTGGTTCAAGGACGCCCGCTACCAGAAGATCAAGAGCCCGGCCGAAGTGGTCGCCGGCACGTTGCGGATGGTCGGCCTGTTCGAGAACCCGGACCCCGGCGTCCTGAACATCGGCAAGGAGCCCACCTACATGGGCCAGTCCATCCTGGACCCGCCGTCGGTGGAAGGCTGGCACACCGGCTTGGAGTGGATCAACTCCGGCGCTCTGCTGGCCCGCATCAACTTCGTGGCGGACCGCGTTTCCAACCCTGATCTGCCCGGCATGCAGGACATCTTCGACCGCATGCAGGACGACGGCGTAACCACCCCGGACCACCTGCTGAACGCGTGCACCGAGTACATGGGCTTCATCGAGCTCAGCGAGGAGACCCGCGGCCAGCTGGCCGAGCACGTCCGTTCCGGCGGCGACGTCAACTGGCAGGACCGGACCGCCACCGCGACTCGTATCGGCGAGACCATGGCCCTGATCAGCGCCACCACCGAGTACCAGTTCGGCTAAACCGGAAAGATGCTGGATGGGCCGGCAACCTTCCGGCCCGTCCATCGCCTCAACCTCGTCATACGACGAAACGCACATCAAACAAGGAGCATACGCAATGACCTCCACCAAGAAAGATCCGGTCATCGTGGTCCTGCAGCTCACCGGCGGCAACGACTACTTCAACACGGTGATCCCCTACAACGACTCGTTGTACTACGACAACCGCCCCGCGGTCCGTTACGAGCGCGAGGACATCATCCCCGTCAACGACGAGCTGGGCTTCGCCCCCACCATGGGCCCCATGAAGGAGCTCTTTGACCAGGGCAAGGTAGCCGTCATCCATGGCATCGGCTATGCCGACAGCCCCCGCTCGCACTTCCGCAGCATGGACATCTGGCACACCTGTGAGCCGGACAAGGTTGGCACCGAGGGCTGGGCCGGCCGCGTGGCTCGCGAGATGGACCCGAACAAGGAAAACGTGCTGACGGCCATCAACTTCGGCCACGGCTTGCCTCGCGCGCTGGCCGTCCCCGGCGTCCCCGTAGCCGCCATCGCCGACCTGAGCACTTATGGCCTGCTCACCGGCATCGCCGATGTTGACCAGCGCTCCAAGGCCCTGGACCTGTTCTCCAAGATGTACGCTCCCACCGTGGGCGGCAGCTTCGTGAACGACTACCTGCGCTCCACCGGCACGGACGCCATGGTTGGCGCCGACATCGTGAAGGTCGCGCCGGAGCAGTACTCCAGCAACGTCGAGTATCCCAACAGCCCCATCGCCTCGCACCTGCGTGACATCGCCCAGGTGTACATGGCCGATCTGGGCACGAAGATCTTCTACACCCAGCACGGCAGCTTCGACACCCACGCCGGTGAGGCCGCGGCCCACCCGGTGCTGTGGAAGGAAGTTTCCGAGGGCATCAGCGCCTTCTTCGAGGACATGAAGGAGCACAACACCGGCGAGAACATCGTCATGTACCTGTTCTCCGAGTTCGGCCGTCGCGTTCGCGACAACGGCTCCGGCACCGACCACGGCGCAGCCGGCGTTGCCTTCGCCATCGGCGACTCCGTCCAGGGTGGCTTCTACGGCGAGTACCCGTCCCGCAAGAACGAGGATCTGGAACAGGGCGACCTGGTCCCGAACTACGACTTCCGCGGCGCGTACACCAGCATCGTCGAGGACTGGCTTGGCATGGACGCCAACCCCATCGTCAACGGCGCCTTCCCGAAGCTGGACATCATCAAGAAGTAAGCCCAACGGCCCAGCAATAAATGGCGGCGACGCAGCCACCGGGCTGCGCCGCCGCCGGTCCAACGCATATCGATTGGAGGAATAACTATGCCTCAGAATACCGTAGCAAGCGGTCGGGCATGGCTGTACATCAAGAATGTTGGCCGCCAGGGGCAGGTGGGCATGGGCTTCAGCCAGCCCGTTGGCGTTGCTACCCTTGATGACGGCACGATGTACGTTGCCAACCGCGGCGGTGAGCAGAACCCCAGCGCCCGGATCACCAAGTGCACCATCGGCAACACCGACGGCAAGGGCGGCGAGGAGTTCCTGGGTGAATTCGGCCGCGAAGGCATTGCCTACCAGGCCAGCTCGAGGGGCCTCTTCGAGTGGATCACCGGCATTGCCCTCGACTCCGCCGGCAACGTCTACGCTTCCGACGAGTGGAAGAACATGGTCGCCGTGTTCGACGCCGACGGAAACTTGGTGAAGCACTGGGGCGAGGCCGGCGATGGCGAAGGCCAGCTCAGCGGCGCCGCCGGCTTGGCTTTCGACGCCGACGACAACCTCTGGGTAGTTTCGGCCAAGAGCAGCCGCGTCCAGAAGTTCAGCAAGGACGGCGAGTACCTGGGAGGCTTCGGCACCAAGGGTAACGGCGCCGAGGACTTGGAGATGCCCTCCGGCATCGCCATTGACGACGCCGGCGACCTTTACATCGCCGACTGGGGCAACCACCGGGTGCAGAAGTACACCGCGGGCGGAACCCACCTGCGCACCTTTGGCAGCCGCGGCACCCGCTCCGGTGAGCTCAACCACCCGCTGGACGTCACCATCGACAACGAGGGCGATGTCTACGTGGCGGACTGGATGAACGAGCGCGTGGTGATTTACGATGCCGACGCGCGCCCGCTGGCCTACCTGGAAGGGGACGCCACCGAGGTCTCGGAGTGGGGCGACCTGTCCCTGAACGCCAACCCTGACATGGTGAAGGCCCGCCGCCGGGTCCCTGACCTGGAGCAGCAGCAGCGCACCTTCCGGATGCCCATGGGCGTCAGCTTCGACCGGGCCAACAATCGGCTGCTGGTGTGCGACACCCTGCGCTCGCGCCTTCAGGTTTACGAAAAGGACGACACCTACCTGGACCCGCAGTTCAACCTGTAACCTGGCGGTACATCCGGGAAGTGTTCTGACATTTCTTCCCCAGAACCGGCGCTCTTCACCCCCAGCGCCGGTTCTTTTTCTTTGCAGCAACGAAAGGGCGGGTTCGATATCCGCCCTTTCGCGTCGCGGATCGCGCGGTATTCACAGCTCGTGGGTGTGGCTGTCGTTGCCGCCGCCGCGATTGGTCGCCTCGGGCGGCAGGGTGATGATGGCTCGGCGGTGCGTCCCGACACCGATGGTGCGGTCTCCGTCCAGCGCTTCCACCTTGAAGTAGAGCCACCGCCCGTCGATGCGTTCCAGTTCGGCAACGGCTACGACGGTGGCGCCGATGTCCGCGCCGGCCACGTGTCGGATGTTGACCTCGAACCCAACGGTGGATTGCTCCGGCGGGAGGTGATCCAGGATGGCCCGCTGCGAGGCCTGCTCCATGGCCCGGATCATGCTTGGGGTGCTGAGCTTGGCGACGTGGGGGGCGACATTGTGCTCGCACACCAATACTTCCCGCCGGCCGATCAGGCCTGGCGTCAGTTCGGTTTCCCGGTTGCCAGTTTGTTCAGTCATCGTTGCTCCTGTGGCGCCCCTGCGTTTTTCAGTGAAGGCGAGCCGTATGCTATCATATCGGGGTCGCCATGCTGGCGACCCCGATATGTTTGCGTTGATCGCGGCAGATCGCGCCCCGCCACAATAGTTTCGAACCTGCCCTGTTTTTCAGGTTCAACGGGACCCACACCATGAACTCCAAACGGGATTTCCTTTCCATAACCGACATATCGCCTGATGAAACTCGTCGGCTGCTTGACCGTGCGCGGGAGTTGAAAGCGGCTCCGCCGGGAAGCGCCAGTCCCCTGGCCGGCAAGCGGGTGGCGCTGCTGTTCGAAAAGCCCTCGCTGCGAACGCGGGTCAGTTTCCAGATCGGAATCGTGGAGCTGGGCGGGTTCAGCTTGTACATGGGCCAAGACGAGGTGGGACTGGGGCGACGCGAGCCGGTCTCCGACGTGGCGAGAGTATTGAGCGGTTACGTGGACTGCATCGTGGCACGGGTGAACTCGCACGATTCGCTGGTTGGGTTGGCGGAGTACGGCGACGTGCCGGTGATAAACGCGCTTTCCGATGTGGAGCATCCGTGCCAGACCATGGCCGACCTTCTGACCATCGCCGAGACCCACGGGAAGACGGACGGGTTGAACCTGGCCTATGTCGGCGACGGGAACAACGTGGCGCGCAGCCTCTGCCTGGGCGCGCCGGCCGTAGGGATGAACTTCGCCATTGCCGCGCCGCACGGTTATCAATTGGAAGAGCAGACATTCGACGCCGCCAGCGAGCGGGGCGCGCGCGCCGACGGCGGGCCGCGCCCGACGGTGCATCCGCTGGTACGCCCCATCGATGCGGTGGTCGACGCCAACGTCGTATACACAGACGTTTGGACCAGCATGGGCGACGAGGCGGAATCCGAGCAACGCCTCAAGGCTTTCCAGGGTTACACCGTTGACGGGGAGCTGATGGCCCAGGCGGCGGTGGGAGCATGTTTCATGCACGATATGCCCGCCCACTACGGCGAAGAAGTGCCCCCGGGGATGCTGGAGCATCCGCAATCGGTGGCCTACCGGCAGGCCCACAATCGCCTGCACGCGCAGAAAGCGGTACTGGAGTTCCTGCTGGGATAGGGTCTCACTGTCGTGGAATCGGCGAGACACTCGCCGCAAGCCGTCGATTTGATAACGAAGCGAACAAGAGGCTGATATGCTTGCCGCGCCTGATTTGCCTGAACCTGGGGAACAAAGCCTGGATGACCGTCGCCGGATCAGCCGACGATTTATGATCCATGCCCGCGAGGAACTGAAAAACGGGAATCGCTTGCAAGCCGGTGAAAAGGCTTGGGGCGCCGTGGTGCAACCGCTGAAAGCCATCGCCGAGCAGCGCGGCTGGCACCACAAGAGCCACCAGGACATTCACAACGTCGGGCTTCAGATACTGGCCGAAAGTCCGAACGTTGACCTGCAAGAAGCCCTTTCAGCAGCATACCGTGTCGGCCACGAGAACTTTTACGAGAACTACTACCGCCCTGAAGAATTAGCCGAGATGATGGACAAGGTTGAGGATGAGATGCCGGTACTGCTCTCGCTGCTGGACGCCCCACCGCGCCCGTTTACGATTGCCAGCAATACCCAATTGCGACGGCTGCGGTCACTCACCGGCGATGACAGTTTGCAGCTTGGCGACACGTCTGCCGTAGGCTTCTCTTTGAAACACGGCCCGGTCAACGAATAGCAAGCAGCCTGATACGCAGAACAAGCGGAACCTTTATGACCTCTCTTGACGAAACCACGGCGCAAATCCTTCAGGAAACGCCGGCTCCACACGCTCCGACCCCCACTGTGGACCCGATGGTGGCCATCATCGGTCGCCCTAACGTGGGTAAGTCCTCGCTGTTCAACCGCATCCTTTCCCGGCGGCACGCCATCGTTTCCGAAGTGGCCGGGACGACCCGAGACCGCCTGATCGCCCGGGCTTCGTGGAAGGGGCGGCCGTTTCTGCTGATTGATACCGGCGGCCTCGAGGACGATCCGGATGGGCACATCCCCCAGCGCGTCCAGCAGCAGGCCGACATGGCGATGGGCGCCGCCGATGTGATCGTGTTCCTGACAGATGCGATCCAGGGTATCACGGCGACGGACGAAGCCGTGGCGCAAAGGCTGCGACGCACCGACAAGCCCATACTGCTGGCCGTGAACAAGGTAGACAACGACAACCGGGAGCTGGCCGCGGCCGAGTTCTACAGCCTGGGGATCAACGAGACGGCGTTCATCTCCGCCTACCACAATTACGGCGTGTACGATCTGCTGGAGCGGATTGTCGAGCTGTTGCCCCAGCCGGAACTGGCGGATCTCTGGGAGGATGCGCCTGACGGAGAGATGGCGGCCGAAGATGAATGGTGGGAGGATGACGGCGATGAAGCAACGGTCGAGGAGGAGGTATGGACGCCGCCCACCGAGTTGAGCCTGTCCATCGTCGGCCGAACCAACGTGGGCAAGTCGATGCTCACCAATGCCATCATTGGAGAAGAGAGGAGCATTGTCAGCCCGGTTGCCGGAACCACGCGCGACGCTTTGGACACGCAGATATCCTATAGGGACCACACCATCACGCTGGTGGACACCGCGGGTATCCGCCGGCCCGGCCAGGTGCAGCGCGGGATCGAGAAATACAGTGTGCTGCGGGCGGTGAATGCCGTGCATCGCAGCGACATCACGTTGCTGATTACCGACGCCACCGAGCTCGCAACGGCCCAGGACGCGCACATCGCCGGTCTGGCATGGGACACTAACCGCGGCCTGATCGTGGCGGTGAACAAGTGGGACCTGGTCAACCGCAATCGGTTCCGCATGGAACGGAGCCTGCACCGGGTCCAGGAACGGCTGCACTTCATGCCTTACGTGCCCGTGTGCTTCACGTCGGCGCTCACGGGCGAGGGGATCGAGGAACTTCTAGACAATGCACTGTCACTCTGGCAGGAGCGGCAGAAGCGGGTGCCGTTCCGGGATCTGCAATATCTGCTGGCCGATGCGGTATCGACGCACACTCCGCCGTCGCAGCGGGGCAACATCCGCAATCGGCTGCGCATCCGGCGGGTGCGGCAGGTTGGCGTCAACCCGCCGACGTTCGTGTTCTCGGTCAACGACCCCAAGCTGCTCCATTTTTCGTACCAGCGGTACCTGGAAAACCAGATCCGCGACCGGTTCGGCTTCGACCGAACGCACCTGAGGTTGATTTTCCGGCCGGAGCGAGCGGAACGACCCTCCCGGTCCGGCATTCGAAACCGTACCAGGTAGCCGGTTGATCATGACGTTGCTACGCCGAGCATCGTACGCCACCATCGCGATGCTGATCGCTTTGCCGTTGCTGGCGGCGGCCGCGATCGTCGTGGGCAGCGTTAGTCCACAGGCGGCGCCCGAGCCGCTCCTCTATGCCGCAGTTTGCCTAATCGCGTACCTGATCGGTTCGATCTCGTGGGGATACATCTTTGTTAACCTGACCATGGGGGAGGACATCCGGGACTTTGGCAGCGGGCGGACGGGTATGTCCAATATACTGCGCACTTCCGGCGGCAAGGCGGCGGCTTTGGTGTTCCTGCTGGACGCCGGCAAAGGCGTGCTCTGCGTGACGCTGGCGAGGACGGCCATCGGGTTGGGAGAGGCCGAGGTGGCCGCGGCGCTGCTGGCGTTGTGCGGGCACAATTGGCCGATATTCCTGCGGTTCCGCGGTGGGCGGGGAATCCTCCCAGGTTTAGGCGCGCTCTCGGTGATGGCTCCCTGGGTGGCCCTGGCCGGCGGGGCGCTGTTCCTGGTGATCACGCTGTCCATCCGGATATTGTCGCTGGGGAGCATCGTTGGGACGCTGACCGTGGCGGTTGTGAGCCTTGCCCTGATGCTGCTTATAGGACACAGCCAACTGTACACGCTGTACGCGTGTGTGGGCGGCGCCGTTATCATCTGGCAACACCGGGACAACATCCGGCGCATTGCCAACGGCACCGAACGCCGGCTGGGAATGCCGGCGGCGCGAAACCGCTAAAGTCGGCGGGGAAAAGAACACCCCGGCGATCCCGTTGCCGCTGTTGCGCTTTTAGAGAGCGTCGGGTCAGGCAGAGCGGATAGCTTGCCCCAATCTGTGCAGCGCTTCGGCCAGGTCGCCTACGTCATACAGCGAGAAGCTGATGCGCAGGCTGTCCCGGAACATCCCGGCCGACGAGAAAGCCGTCCCCGGACGATAGGATACGCCGGCCTTCCGGGCGATTGGCAGCAGTTCGTCGGCATCCGCTCCGTCCGCCAGTGTCAGCCAGAAAAAGTAGCCGCCGTCCGGCTGATTGAAATCCAGCTGTCCAGCCAGGTCGGTGGCCAGTATTCTCGCAACGGCGTCTCGCCTCATGGTGTAGATGCGCCGCAGGTTGGCAAGGTTTTCCTGGAGCAGTCCCAGATCCAGGGTGGCTTGGGCCATGGCCGCCACGAAGTGGCTCAGCCCGCCGCCGCTGGCCGCGACCCCGGAGTCAACGAAGCGTTGGATGATGCCGGGAGAGGAATGAACCCACCCCAGGCGCAGGCCGGGCGCCAGGATCTTGGAAAAGGAACCCAGAGAAACAACGCAACCGTTATCCGTATCGTCCATGGTTGCCAGGGGCGGCGGTGGTGGCGGCCCGTAGTGCAGTAACTGGTAAACCTCGTCGGCAAGAATGGTGAAGCCGTATTGCTGGGCCAACCGGATCAGCCGGCGCCGGCGCTGGGGCGTCAAGGTGGCCCCGGTGGGATTCTGATACGTTGATATGACGTAGAGCAGGCGTGGTCGGTATCCATCCTGTAGCATCAGCTCTAGGGCGTCAACGTCCAGGCCGTCGCGGTCGGTGGGTACGCCGACCACCTTGAGGCCGTGGTCAAGGAAGATGCGACCGATGAGATAGTAAGTGGGCTCTTCCACAAAGACCGTGTCGCCGGATTGAGCGAATATGGTGGCGGCCAGGTCGATTCCCTGGGAGGCGCCGGCGGTGAGGAAGAGCGATCCCGGGTCCACGGGTCGATTGCCGTAGGCGTCCTGGGACGACAGGAAATCGGCTAACCCTTCGAGAAGTGGCCCGAATCCCTGGACGGCGCCGTACTGCAACGGCACGGCGGACTGCTGGCTGAGGACACGCTCGCTGGCGATTTGCAGGGCTTCCGTCGGGTGCAGGTGAGGTGACGGGTGGCCCCAGCCCAGGTCGAGAACGCCCTCGGGGATGGAGATAAGGAGGGAGGGGAGAGTTGAAGTCATGGCTGACGGTTTGGCTGTCGGATCATCTTGTGAGGAAGGGCATGAAAAGGCCGGCGGGTGCGAAACCCGCCGGCCGATTGCCGGTGTGGCGAGATGTGGGACTGGCTACTAGATGTAGTCCTGGTCCTCAGCCATCATCTGCAGGACGTCGCCGGACTGCAGCTGGATGGCGCGCTGGATCTGGAGCTTGAGGTCGTCCAGCATCTCGTCGGGGATCTCACCGTCGTTGTCGCGAGCGGCGTCCTTCATGGACTCGAAGGCCCACTCGTCGGAGTTGCCGTGCGGCATGTCGAAGAAGCCGCGCTCGAAGACGGGGAGCTCGCCGGGACCGAAGTAGCCCTTGCCTTCCAGGTTGTACCCTTCGAGGTCGTGGGTGCCCTTGCCGAGGACCTGACCGGTGGCGGCGTAGTGCTCCATGACGTTCTTGAGGCCATACTTCTGGATCGGGCAGACCTTCATGCACACGCCACAGCCGAGGTAGCGAGCCATGACCGGGCGGCAGCGCTTGAAGTAGAGCTTGTTCTTCTCAATTCCGCGCCACCAGATCTTGTCACGCATGAGCGCGCGGCCGGGGCAGCGGTTCACGCAGACCTGGCACACCTGGCAGAAGGCGTGGATGCCGTAGTCGACGGGCGCGTCATAGGTGACGTTGGCGTCGGTGGTGACCATCATCAGCCGCATGCGGTTGCCGGTGTGCGGGGACAGCAGGTAGCCGCAGGCGCCGAGCTGGCCGAGGCCGGCGGCGACGAACATCGGGATCACCGGGCCGGTGGCATCACTGGAGTGGATGACGTGGGCCTTGTAGCCGAGGCTGCGGATGAAGTTGCCCAGTTCGAGACCAGCAGCGGCCTGGGTCCGATAGGTGCTGGAGTGCACGATCTCGGCGTCGACGCTGGGGATGGTCTGGGTGGGCTCGAAGTCCTGCTCATAGGCCAAGCAGATGGCGTGGGGCAGCACGGTGAAGCCGCGCTTGCTCTTGTAGTCATAGCGCGGATCGTAGGAAGTGATGCCGACTTCGAGGTAACCGAGCTGGCGGGCCTTGTCCTTGACCAGCTGGGAGATGTCCTCACCGGTGGGCTCAGCGGTGGCATCCATCTCGGCCGTCGAACGGGCGGCCATGATGAGGTTGCTGTTGAGCTTGTCGTGCTCCTTGCGGATCTCACGCATCTCGGCGTGGAGGTCGCGCAGGGTGTTGGACCAGTCGCGGGAAGCCCGCTCGGTGATGTTCATGGTTTCCAGCGGATACTCGCGGGCGTACCAGTCAACCTCACGGCCGGTCATCGGGATACCAGGGGTGGTTTCCAGCTCTTCCGGAACCGGAATCGTGATTTCGGCGTCCCCCCAGTGCCTTCCGGGACGGACTACCTCGTGCCCAATCGTAAGCATATTAGCCTCCTCGCTGGTTGGCTTGACCGCATGATTGCGGCGGCATTTCTGGCAATTTATACCCTTGTCACCCCTTTGTCAACAACTGGCGCCAAGTTCCCTATGGAATTGGCCTGCGATTGCGAAACGCGCCACAGGGCAGGGTTTCAACGCCGATTTGCGGCGTGGCAAACCGGCCGGTCAGGAGCGCTCCCCGGAACTCGTCGCCGGCCGTGAAATCCTCCGGAATCACGGCTAACGGCTCTTCCACCAGGTCCACGCCCCGAGGGCTGCCAACAGGACGCCCACGACCGTGAGCGTCCAGCCCAAGCCCTTCAGCAGGAATACCGCCACCGGCGTGAGCAGGAACAGCCCCAGGCAGAAAATCGCCAACCCGCAGCCGATGGCCCCGGCAGCGCCGTTTGCTCGGTAAAGCATCATGCCGAGGTTCCTGTTGCGATCCCTAGTCGGGCAGTACGTAAGTGGCTTCGCGCTCGATGACGCGGTTTTCCTGGCGCAACTTTTCCAGGTGGGTGCGCACGTTGCGTCCGGCGGCAGCGCGCAGGGATCGACGCAGGTTGCGCGGGTACACGGCGGTGACAATCTCATCGACGGTGGTTGCGCCGGCGTCCAGCGCGGCGAGAACCTGGTCCTCCCGGCTGAGGCGATGGGCGATCTGCTGCTGGATCCGCTGTTGACCCCGGAGAATGGTGTTTCCATGGCCGGGGCACACCACCAGCGGCCGGGTGCGGGCCATACGTTCCAGGGAGGTCATGTACTGCTTGAGGTTGCGCACGTTGGACGAGGAGTTGCCCAGCAGGTTGTCCCCGCTGAAAAGAACGCGGTCGGGGCGCAGGAAGTAGCAGGAGTGGTCGTCCTCATGGCCCGGGGTGAACAGCGGACGCAGGGTCACGCCGCCGCCGGTGGTGACGGTTTCGTTGGCGCGCAGAGCATGGACTGAATCACTGCCCAGGGTGTGCTGCAGTCGCGGGGCGAGTTTGGGGTGGCAGCGCACGGGGCAGCCGAAGGACTCCTGCAGGCGGTCGAGCCCGCCGATGTGGTCGCCGTGGCCGTGAGTGATCAGGATGGCGTCGATGCGAGGGCTGCCCAGTTCCGTCCAGTAGTCCAGGATCTGGCGGGTCCAGAAGCGGTATGGCTCGCCCGAGTCGATCATGACCATGCTTTCCGAGGGGTCTCCCACGAAATAGATCTGGGTGCCCCCGGGGTGCATCGCCCCAAAGGTGCTGGGGTCTTCCTGGATGTGGGTGCTGTAAACGTGGTCGGTGATCTGCATGGCGGGACCTCACCACTCGCGGGAGCGGATGTAGCGGTGCGCGGCGATGGCGGCGGTGGCGCCGTCGCCGGCGGAGGCGACCAACTGGGCCGCGGACTGCTGACGGATGTCGCCGGCGGCGAATAGTCCAGGTTGCGGCGTGTCCATCGAGAGACCCACCGGGATGTGTCCGGCGTTATCCAGCGGAACCAGATTGGAAACCGGAGACGAGTTGGGCTCCAGGCCGACATACACGAAGAGGCCGGCCACGGGTTCGACGTTCTCGCCATCGGCGCTGCGGACGCGGACGCCGGTGACGGTATCCTCACCGACTACCTCGATGACCTCGGAGTTGTACCGCACCTCGATTTTCGGGTTGGCATTGAGGCGGTCCTGGAGGACCTGCTGCGAGTCCAGGCTGTCGCCCCGGTGGAACAGGATGACGCGCTCGGTGTATTCGGTCAGCGTCAGGGCCTCGTCGGCCCCGGAGTCGCCGCCGCCGACCACGGCAACGGTCTGCCCCATGTACAGCGGACCGTCGCAGGAGGCGCAGTGCGAGACGCCGCGACCGAGGAACTCCTCTTCGCCCGGGATGCCGAGAGTCCGTAGCGTGGAACCGGCGGCCATGATGACGGCCTTGCCGAGATAGGAGTCGCCCCCCTCGCCGGCGACGCGGAGCAAGTCTCCCTCTGGTGACACGCTTTCGACGGTGTCCATCAACACCTCCACGCCGGCATTCATCGCCTGTTCCTGAGTTGCGGGACCCAGTTCATAGCCGGCAATGCCCTGGGGGAAGCCGGGGAAGTTCTCGATGCGCTCGAGGTTGATGATCTGAGCACCGGCCATCATCTGCTCGACGATGGCAGTGCTGAGGCCGTGGCGTGCGGAGTAGATGCCGGCGGTCAGGCCGGCCATGCCGCCGCCGATGATAATGACGTCGAAGTTCTGGTCGGGCACGGGATTACCTCTCTGATAGTTGATTGAAAAGTTCTTGCTGTCTGCAATCAATCGTCTGAATCAGGATTCACCGGATTATCGAATTTTCAGGATTGCGGTCATGCTCAACGGCATCTACTCAATCTTGATAATCCCTGAATCCGGCAAATCCTGATTCTGACGATGACCTTGAAAAGCTGCTACTGATGGCGGCGGGCCGGTTGACGATGCTCGATTGTACCATTCGACGAATCCGGGACAGAGCGGTCGATGAGAAGGCGACATGTGGACGCTCCACTTACCGTGGCCGCAACGCGACGGCGGTAAGGTTTTCGAATACCGGGCGGTAGGATTACCGGCGCGCGCGTTTTCAGTTGACACATCCCGGCGGGATACAGAAAATGTCGCCATCAATACCGTCAATACCGCAATGAAGCATGGAAGGTGATGAAATGGCAGAAATCCTGGGCTTGGGCATGACACACTACCCGGGGTTGATGGCTCCCGACGAAGATCGAGCCTATCCCTTGACGCGCACCCTTAAGGGCAACAAGAACATCCCCAACGAACTGAAGAACCCCACCAGTTGGCCGGAGCCCATGCGCATCGAGTACGGCGAGGACGAGGGCTACACGTCGTCGCTGGAGCATCGGGCCAGGCTGGTGGCCGGCTTCCGCCGCATCCGCGAGGAGCTGGACGCCTTCAACCCCGACTTCGTGGTGATCTGGGGCGACGACCAGTACGAGAACTTCCGCGAGGACATCATCCCGCCCTTCTGCGTGCTGGCCTACGACGATTTCGAGTGCCAGCCCTTCGCCCACCGGCAGCGGAACTTCTGGGATGAACCCAAGGACAAGGTCTTCAAGTACAAGGGGAACAAAGAGGCGGCGCGGGCGCTGGTGTCCGGCATGATCGACCGGGGTGTCGACATGGCCTACGCGTACCAGCCGCTGCACGAGCCCGGCTTGGGCCACGCCATCCTGAACACCCTGCTCTACCTCGATTACGACCGGAAGGGCTTTGACTATCCGGTAGTGCCGATGCTGGTCAACTGCTACGGCAGCCGCGTCATCCGCAACCGCGGCGGGGCTGTTGAGTACCTGCCGGATCCGGACCCGCCCGGGCCGACGCCCAAGCGGTGCCTGCAAGTCGGAGCGGCCACGGCGGAGGCCCTCAAGGACTCGCCCTACCGGGTGGCGCTGATCGCCTCGTCGTCCTGGTCCCACGCCTTCCTGGTGGAGAAGAACCACTGGCTGTGGCCCGACACCGAATCGGACCGGGCCCGGTTCGAGGAACTCAAGGCCGGTGATTACCAGGCTTGGGCCCGGCTCTCGACGGAGCAGGTGGAGGACGCCGGCCAGCAGGAGATGCTGAACTGGATGTGTCTGGCCGGCGCCATGGACACGCTGGACTACAAGCCTGAAATCCTCGACTACGTCGAGTCCTACGTGTTCAACTCCAACAAGTGCCTGGCGATCTTCAAGTAGGCCGTCGGATAACGCACACTGGCAGGGGCGAATGATTATTCGCCCCTACGGCAATACATCGAAGCAGGAGGGCAATCATGGCGGAAATACTGGGGCTGGGACTGACGCATTCGCCGTCGTTCATCCGGCCCGACGAGGATGGAGAATCGTCGCTGAAGCGGACGCTGCGGACCAACGACCGGATCCCCGCCGAGATGAAAAACCCGCTGAACTGGCCGGAGCCCATGCGGGTGGAATTCGGCGAAGACGAAGGGTACGCCTCGGCAGTGCGCCTGCGGGAGCGCATGGTGGCCGGCTTCCGCGAGTTGCGCAAGGAACTGGACGCCTTCAACCCCGACTTCGTGGTGATCTGGGGAGACGACCAGTACGAGAATTTCAAAGAGGACATCATCCCGCCCTTCTGCGTGCTGGCCTACGACGAGTTCAACTGCCAGCCCTTCGACAACGGCAATGGATCAGCGCGCCGGAACGTCTGGGATGAAGGCGCGGACACGGTGTTCAACTACAAGGGGCACAAGGAGGGCGCGCGGGCCCTGGTGTCGGGCATGATCGACCGGGGCGTTGACATGTCCTACGCCTACCAGCCACTGCACGAGCCGGGGCTGGGCCACGCCATCCTGAACACGATCCTGTACCTCGATTATGACCGCAAGGGGTTCGACTATCCGGTGGTGCCGATGCTGGTGAATTGCTACGGCAGTCGGGTCATCCGCAACCAGGGCGGCAGCGAGGAACGTTCGCCGGATCCGGACCCGCCCGGTCCATCGCCCAAGCGCTGCATGCAGATTGGCGCGGCGGCGGCGCAGGCGCTCAAGGACTCGCCGTGGCGCGTCGCGCTGATTGCGTCGTCGTCGTGGTCCCACGCGTTCCTGACCGAGAAGAACTGGTGGCTGTACCCCGACATCGAATCGGACCGGGCACGGTTCGAGGAAATGAAGGCGGGTGACTACCAGGCGTGGGCCGGAATCTCAACCGCGCAGATTGAGGACGCCGGCCAGCAGGAACTGCTGAACTGGGCGTGCCTGGTGGGCGCAGTGGACGAACTCGGCTACCAGGCGGAGATCGTCGATTGGTACGAAACGTACATCTTCAACTCCACCAAGTGCCTGGCGGTGTTCAGATAGATGCTGACCGCGACATAGTTAGAGCAGGCAGGGGCGAATGATCATTCGCCCCTGCGCGGTCTTCAGGTGAAGAATCCCAAGCCGGCCGCCGCCTCGCGCTGGTTATTGTCCAGCGTAATAAACGCTAGTTCAACGTCGCTGGTGCGGACGGCATACAGCGCGGTGGCAACGTGCAAAAGGTCGCCACTGCGCAGGTAGCGCACCTGCAATGTGGCGGCTATTTCATCGCTGAGGGGGCGGAGGGAGTAAATCCAGACGATGTTTGACAACCAACGAGGGTCGTAATCCTGGCCCGCCCGGTGCAAGGCAGCGCGTACTTCTGCCTCCAGTAGGATTGAGGAAATCAGCCGAGAGAACTGCGCCAGCCGCCGTGCGGTGGGTGGGCCGGAACTCTCCTCAAAAATGATAGACAGCAGCGCCGACCCGTCAACATAAGCGATTGACGGCTGGGGTGTAGGCAGCATCTAAGCCTCTCCGCGACGTTCCTTCAAAAAGCGCTCCAATGCCCCGGGGACGCGGGCTACCGGCTTGACTGAGAGTTCACCGGGCACTTTCGTATTGCGACTGACGACGCCACGAGCCTCCAACTCGTCAAACCACTCCTCGATGGTGAGTTCCTCGACCTCGCGCAGTTCATCAACCGTCAGATGCTGGTACGGGCGCTGCTGTTGCGCCGCCGCTATGACGTCCTTTTCCCGAGCCCAGGCAACCGCTTCGGTGGGGATGGCCTGAACCGGCGTCAACACGATGCGGCCCTCATCGTCGCAGTCCACCTCAAACCACTCGGTATCCGGCAACCTGCCTTTGGCGCCGTTGAAGATGGCAATGTTCCTCCCGTCGGTCAAGCGGGCCAGCATCGGGGTGTCGCCGGACGGTGTGGATGTATCGGCTTTGGCTGACGCAGCCATTTGCGCGCCTCCTTGCGAGCGAGTGTGTCTCCATTGTACTCGCACTAAAGTGGGGCGAACCCGCGGCCGCGGGTTCGCCCCTGTAAAGCGGCGGCATCCGACGCTTATACGTCCAGGTAGACCTCGCTGCCGGAGGCCTTGAACTCTTCGGACTTCTCCTGCATGCCCATGAGCAGCGCGGCGGCGGTGTCGCCGATGCCCTTGCTCTTGGCGTAGTCGCGCACATCCTGGGTGATCTTCATCGAGCAGAAGTGCGGGCCGCACATCGAGCAGAAGTGGGCGACCTTCTGGGCTTCCTTGGGCAGGGTCTCGTCGTGGTATTCGCGGGCCGTGTCGGGATCCAGGCCGAGATTGAACTGGTCCTCCCAGCGGAACTCGAAGCGGGCCTTGGACAGGGCGTTGTCCCGGATGGCCGCGGCGGGGTGGCCCTTGGCGATGTCAGCGGCGTGGGCGGCGATCTTGTAGGTGATGATGCCTTCCTTGACGTCGTCCCGGTTGGGCAGGCCCAGGTGCTCCTTGGGCGTCACGTAGCAGAGCATGGCGGTGCCGAACCAGCCGATCATGGCGGCGCCGATACCGGAGGTGAAGTGGTCGTAGCCCGGCGCGATGTCGGTGACCAACGGCCCCAGGGTGTAGAAGGGAGCCTCGTAGCAGTCCTGTAACTGCTTGTCCATGTTCTCCTTGATGAGATGCATGGGTACGTGGCCCGGCCCTTCGATCATGACTTGGACGTCGTGCTCCCAGGCGATCTTGGTGAGCTCGCCGAGGGTTTCCAGCTCGCCGAACTGGGCTTCGTCGTTGGCGTCGGCGATGGAGCCGGGACGCAGGCCGTCGCCCAGGGAGAAGGCCACGTCGTACAGCTTCATGATCTCGCAGATGTCGGCGAAGTGTTCGTACAGGAAGCTCTCCCGGTGGTGGGCGAGGCACCACTTGGCCATGATGGAGCCGCCCCGGGAGACGATGCCGGTGACGCGATTGGCGGTCAGGGGCACGTACTGGAGGCGAACGCCGGCGTGGATGGTAAAGTAGTCAACGCCCTGCTCGGCCTGCTCGATGAGCGTGTCGCGGAAGATTTCCCAGGTCAGGTCCTCGGCCTTGCCGTCGACCTTCTCCAGGGCCTGGTAGATGGGAACGCTGCCCACGGGAACCGGGCTGTTGCGGATGATCCACTCGCGGGTCTCGTGGATGTTGCGGCCGGTGGAAAGGTCCATGATAGTGTCGCCGCCCCAGCGGGTGGACCAGGTCATCTTTTCGACCTCTTCCTCGATGCTGGAGGTGACGGCGGAGTTGCCGATGTTGGCGTTGATCTTCACCAGGAAGTTGCGACCGATGATCATCGGCTCCGACTCGGGATGGTTGATGTTGGAGGGGATGATGGCGCGGCCGGCGGCCACCTCGTCGCGGACGAACTCCGGGGTGACGATTTCGGGCAGGTTTGCGCCGAAATTCATGGCCTTCTTGGAACCCATCAGGCCGGTGCCGACGTATTCCTGCCGGCGCATGTTCTCGCGGATGGCAATGTACTCCATCTCTGGGGTCACGATGCCCTGCCGGGCGTAGTGCATCTGGGTCACGTTTTTGCCGGCTTTGGCCCGGCGCGGGTTGCGAATGTGGCTGAAGCGGTAGCGGTCCAGCGAAGAATCGGCCAGGCGCTCGCGGCCATACTCAGAGGTGAGGTAGGGCAACTGTTCGGTGTCGCCGCGCTCCTCGATCCACCGCTGCCGCAGGGTGGGCAGGCCCTGACGCACGTCAACCGCGACGTCGGGATCGGTGTAGGGGCCGGAGGTGTCGTACACATAGATGGGCGGGTTCTTCTCCACGCCCTCGCTGGAATGGGTGTCCGACAGTGAGATCTCGCGCATGGGCACCCGGATGTCGGGCCGGCTTCCGATCTCGTACACCTTGCGGGAGTTGGGGAAAGGCCGGACCGATTCCGGATCAACCTGGGCCTGCTGGCTGAGATAGTCGTTGTTGACGATGGTCATACCGTGGTTCCTCCTGCCGGTTGATGGGGGTTGAAACGAAGTGGGGGCGATTTCGTTTTCGCCCCTACGGATATTGCGGCCAGTGTCAGTTGTCTGCTACGGCGGGTTCATCAATCAGGCTGACATCGGAGTTGAGGATGGCGAAGTCGTACTGGCTGTCGGGAGCCACGAGGCGCTGACCCCACACTATGGCGGCAGAAATCGCCGAGGATATAACCAGAGCCGCTCCGAAGGCGAACAGCATCTGCTCGCCCGCTATTGGAGCGGGGATCGCCCAATGGGACACGAAGTCCTGTTTTGGGTAAAACAGGGCGCCAACTACTAAGCCTACGCCGCCGGCCAACAGCACTCCCCAGCCTGGCATACGCCGTGAGTACAGCCCCACCAGCATCGGCACGGCAACCGCAGCGCCGATCAGGTCGGCCACCAGGAAAACGTACAGGACGCTGTTGGCCTTGGTGGCGACTACGATTGCCGGTATCGCAACCGCTATGGTTGCCAGACGCGCCACCCACATCAGCGTTCCCCGGCTGATTCGCATGGTTCCCATATCGGCGGCGATATTGCTGGCCAGGCCGTTCATCATGGTGTCCAGCGTGCTCATGGCCAGCATCAGCGCGCAAATCAGCAGCAGGAAGTGCATCCACAGCGGAAACACGTCGCCGGCCAGGGCAAACAGGGCGACGCTAACCTCCGGGAATCCGAACGGCGCGACCGAGCCGTTGCCCACGGCGGCGATGCCGGCCATTCCCATGAGGAAGGTCAGCGGAATGGATAGAGCCGCCGCGCCCCACAGGCTGCGGTTCAGCGCCCTTTGGTTCTCCACCGTGTACACCCGCTGCCACATTCCGGGATGGAAAGCGTTGGACGCCACGATGCCGATAATGAGCACGATGCCGAAGTAGTAACTGCCCGCGGAACTGACCGACAATCGACCGGCCTGCCCGGCGGCCTCCCAAACCTCCGTCCTGCCGACCAGTACCCCCGCTACTATCACCAGCAGCAGCAGCACCGGAATCAGCACCCAGAACTGGATGCGGTCGGTGTAGATGGACACCCGCAGGCCACCGTAGGCCGTGTAGGCGATGACCACCACGCCCACGGCCACGGCGGTTGCCCACTTGGGCGATCCGGTCAGCGCGCTCACCGCGTTGGTGATCGCCACCATCTCCGCGGTGATGAATATGCCGATTACGAAAATGATGGCCACGCCAATGGCGATGAAAGGCGTCAGACCGAAACGATGCCGGACGTACTCGGTGATGGAATGACCGTTGGGCATCAGCTGCCGGATGCGCGGTCCCACGAACATGAACATGACCGGGATTCCCGCCATGCCCAGGGCGTAGCCGACCAGGGAGATAATGCCGAAGTTGGCGCCCGACTCGCCGGGACTCATCAGCACCCAGGTGCCGAACATGGAGGCGACCAGGGTGGCGACGCCGACGTTGAAGGGCGCGTGGTTGCGCGAGGTAGTGTAGTCCTCCACGCTCTGGCGACGCCGGCGCCAGGCATAGGTCAGGCCCAGGACGAGGAACACGGCGCATGCGATTACCAGGGTAATGATCCCTACGGTGGTATCCAGCATAACCAACCTCCCGATTGCTTCGAATGGGTGAACGGAGGCGGTCGCCGCAAAACGAGAAACCGCCAGGCTCTAAAACTCTGGCGGCACGTAAAAGATGATTCCAACTTCCTACGCCGGCATTACCCGGATCAGGTGCTACGGTCGGCGGCTTTTTTCGGCCGCCCTCTCAGCCTGGCATAACCAAGCTCCCGCCAGAAACCTATTCGATTTTATGACGCGAGAATATCACGGTGAGAATAAGCGGTCAAGTCGCGGTTCAGTCACGCGGTAACGCGCCGGTTATTGAGTACAAAAAGAGGGGCGGCCGTTCGGTCGCCCCTCGATCATGTCGTACTTGCGATGCTGTCGGATCAGTTCACCTGGTAGACCCAGATCTGGTGCATCACTTCCGGCTCCCCCTTGGGCAGAGGTTGGAACGGCTCGGTGACGCCGACCAGGGACCAGGCGCCGCTGGCGACGAGAGCGTCCTGCTGTTCTTTGAATCCGAGCTCGACGTGGGTGTCGGGCCGCATGCTGAAAACGATGTGACCGCCGGGCCTGGTTACACGGCAAAGTTCCACGAAGGAATTGGGTGGCGCGTGGCCCGGGGTGAAGACGCCGATGCTGATGACCGCGTCGTAGGCGTCGGATTCGAAATCCAGGTGGTCGCCCAGGGCCATCTGCCGGAAGTCGTTGTAACAGCCCTTGGAGCGGGCTTCCTCCAGCATTCCCTCCGAAAGGTCCATGGCGCAAATGTCGCCGTAGCCCAGACGCTGGAGTTCCACTCCGACCAGGCCGGTACCGGCGCCGGCGTCAAGGATCTTGGCGTCTTTAGCCACATGCTCGGCGAGGGTCTCAGCGCCGCGCAGGGGCGCAAGCCAGACGAACGTGTTTTCCAGGTCGTCGTCGTACTCGCGAGCCCACTGGTCGTAACGCTCGGCCAACTCGTCGTTGGTGGTGGACGAGTAGACCCATTGGACTCTCTCGTCCGGATTTATGCTTCCCGATTCAGGCATGGGTAATTGCTCCGCGGCAGGTATCGGACTAGGCCGGTTTGATGCATAGGTACTGCGCCCATCCCAGCTCGTCGTTGTTGATGGCTTCTACCGTCTTCATATAGGCATCGGTCAGGTAGTCGAAGCGGTCCTGGTATCCCTCCGGACCCTCCGCTATGGACGCCAACCGGGACAGGTAGGTGTAGCTGCGAGCGAGGTGGGACGACAGGTCGCGGGCCTGCAGTACGCGGAAGCCCACCTTGACCAGCGCGTCCATGTACGAGTAGAAGCTGAAGTCGGTGTCGAAGAGCAGGCGGTCGTAGACGAACGTGCGCGCCGATTCGCTGATATTGGTACGGGGCTTGATGAGGTCATCGAAGATGAACTGGCCGCCGGGTTCGAGAACACGAAAGGCTTCCTCAAGCACCTTCACTTTGTCGGGCACATGGTAGATGGTGGCCTGGCTCCAAACGTGGGTGAACGTCCCGTCCGCGAAGGGGAGTTCGGTAGCCGACGCCTTCTCAAAGGCCACTTTCCCGGCGAGTTCCGGCATCTGTTCCAGGGACGCCACGGCGTTGGCGATGCGGACTCCGCTGAGGTCGATGCCAGTGGCGTGAGCGCCGGTATTGCGGTGCACCCAGACCACATTGGTACCGTTGCCGCAGCCGACGTCGAGGACGCGGCAGTTGGCGTCGATGCCCGCATATTGCACCATCAATTCGTTGAGGCGGATACCCGCGCTGCGGAACTCCTCGCGGATGTTGTCATCGCCGGCGGGTTCGCTGTCGAAGACCCCCCAGTGTACGCTGCCGTCGGCATCCCACACGGAGCGGTAGATGACGTCCTCGGCGTCGTAGTATTCCTCGGTCTCCTGTTCCGAAAACCGGTGACCCGTTACCATATACAGCTCCTTTCGTAGCTCAGATCTTGGTGCGTCTACTTGACGCAGAGGTATTGGGCCCAGCCCAATTCTTCGTTGCGCACCGCCTGCACCATTTTCAGGTAGGCGTCGGAGAGCGCGGAGAAACGTTCCCGTCGTTCGGGATCTTCGCCGGCGGCGGCCATCTGTGATAGACAGGAATAGCTGCGGGCCAGATGCGCGGACAGGTCCCGGGCCTCCAGCACCTTGAAGCCGGTTTCGCGCAGGGCGTCCATGTACGACCGGAAGCTGAAGTCCGTGTCGAACAGCAGCCGGTCGTACACAAAAGTGCATGCCTCGTCGCTGATGTCGGGTTTGGGTTTGGTGAGGTCGTCAAAGACCAGCACGCCGCCGGGCCGCAACACCCGGTACGCTTCCCGCAGCGTCTTTTCCTTATCAGGGATGTGGTAGATGGTGGCCTGGCTCCAGACGTGGGAGAAAGCGGCATCCGCGAATGGGAGTTCGGTGGCCGAAGCCTTGTGGAACTCCAGGCGCGGGGCCAGCTCCGGCACCGCGTCCATCGACTCGACGGCGTTAGCGATGCGTACCCCGCTCAGGTCGATGCCGGTAACGCGAGCGCCGGTGGCGCGACACAGCCAGGTGGCCGTGTTCCCGTTGCCGCAGCCCAGGTCAAGGACCCTTGCAGAGCCATCAATGCCGGAGTTCTCCAGCATGATGGCATTGAGCCGGGAACAGGCGGCCAGAAAGCCGTCTCGGATGTTTGAGTCGCAGTCCGGCGAACCGGAGCCCGGTTCTTCGGGGCCGTCGAACACACCCCAGTGCAGGGAGCCCTCTGCGTCCCAGAAGGAACGGTAGAGGGCGTCCTCAGCGTCGTAGTATTCTTCCGTCTCCCGCTCAGAAAAGCGCGACGGGCTCGGGCTGGGGTTCGGCATACATTGAACCTTCGATCCACTCCAGGAATTTGTTGTTCTCGTCGACCAACACCATGCGGGGATCCACAGGCTCGTCGGTGACCTCAAAAGCGAGGATGATGAGGCAGTCGCGCTCCTGGCACAACCGGGCGGCGGCGCCCTGAACGGCGATGGTGCCGCTGCCGCGCTCGGCCGGCAGGGCGTAGGTTTCCCAGCGGGCGCCGTTGTTGATATTCAGCACCTGGACCTTCTCGAAGGCGACGATGTCCGTCTGCTCCATGAGATCACGGTCGATGAGGATGCTGCCCACGTACCCCAGATTGGAACTGGTCACCCAACAGCGATGGATTTTGGACCTAAGGACTTCTCTCATATTTGCTCCTCGTCTTTGATGGCCAAACTTGTTTGGCAATGGTGGATTTTCGGCCTGATTTCGGCCCGTTTTGCCGTCGCGGCCGAGTGGAGGCACGAATGACTCAAGAACAGATTGACACGCTTCATCGCGCGCCAACCATCAGTCGGCGTTGCGGCGAAAACCCGAGTGGTAGGGCGTGTGGCGGAACGCTACTTCCGCCGCCCGATTTAGGCTACGAGCAGCTAAGGCTCGCAGGGTAGCTGGTGTTTGGCGCGCCCGCGGATGATGTCATTCGCCGTTAGACGGCCACATCCAGAAAGGGATATGCGACAGAACTGGTCCCGCCTGTTGCGGGACTGTGTAGAGTCCGGTTCCGACGGTTGTCGGTGCGCTGAAAGCGCGGCTGCACTCATATGGCCTCCTTGTTTAAGGGCAGGTTGATGGGCGTGCAGACCTGCGTTTGACTGCCCGCAGTTTAGCCGCACTGGTGCTCGATGTCAAATCTGAGGCCATTTTTGAGCAATTTTCGCAAAAACTCGCAAAAAAGTACGGTTTGGGGCGCGACAACGCTTGAATTAGAATCGATAGCCTATGTGTCAGGCCCCGGGCGTCGAAAACCGGGTAGGAGACGACGCGCCCGGCAGCGGCGCCGGCGGCCAGGTGTCGAACAACGCCAATTGTTGGGGACCCTGGCGGCGTACCTCACCGAATGCTGAGCACCATCGCGGAATGCCGCGCACCGAGGCGTGACCTTCGAAAACCGCGCCGTGTCCCTGGTAACGGTGACGGGACCAAAGCCAGGCGTGCAGCAGTTCGTGCGCCAGAATGCCTTCCACACCCCGGCGCCCGGAGCGTTGCAGCCGGGGATGGGACAGCCCGATGAGCCAGGAGCCGTCGGGGTAGCAGAAACACCGGCCGCCGGTGGCGGAAATTCGCTCCAGCACCACCGAGCCGGCCGGAATATCCAGGCCGTCCAGGCGATATTTGTCGGCAACGTCCTGGACCCACTCCAGGTCGCTCAACAGAACGCCCTTGGGAGCGGGCCACGATGACGGTGACTGCGTGGGTAGCATCGTTGGATGTGCCGTACCCGCGACGGCAGAATGCAACCGCTAAGGGGTGAGGATGATCTTGCCGGTGGTGGCGCGGCCGGCCAGTTGGCGGTGAGCCTCCGGGGCCTCGGACAGCGGGAAGAGGTGCTCCACCCGCAGGTTGAGCTCGCCGGACTGGACCCATCCGAGCACGGCTCCGGCCCGCTTTTCCAGCTCCTCCCGGTTGGCGGTGTAGTCTCCCAGGCCGGGCCGGGTGAGGAACTTGGAGCCGTTGCCCAGGATGCGCGGGTCCATGGATTCGACGGGGCCGCTGGCCTGGCCGTAGAGCACCATGTAGCCGCGCGGCGCGAGGCAGGCGATGCTGCGGTCGAAGGTGTCCTTCCCAACCGCGTCGTACACCACGTGGAGCCCGGCGCCGCCGGTGGCAGCGGCGATTTCCGCGGCGAAATCCTGCTGGGTGTACAGGATCACGTGGTCCGCTCCGGCTCCCCGGGCGAGCTCCGCCTTGGCCTCGGTGGACACGGTGGAATAGACGTAGGCGCCGAGAGCCTTGCACATCTGGATGAGCAGGAGGCCGACCCCGCCGGCACCGGAATGGACCAGCACGCGGTCGCCGGCCTGGACTCGATAGGTGTCGTAGCACAGGTAGTGGGCGGTCATTCCCTGGAGCATGGCGGCCGCGCCGTCCCGGGCCGACAGTCCCTCCGGCATCTTGATCAGGCGCCACGCGGGGACCAGGGCCTGCTCGGCGTAGGAACCGGGGTGGCTGCAATACGCGACGGTATCTCCAACGGAAACGTTGGTCACCCCGGGGCCGACCTCTCGAACCACGCCGGCTCCTTCAACGCCGGCCACCCAGGGGAGGCCGGGAGGGTTGACGCCCATACGGCTGTAGATGTCGGTGAAGTTCACGCCGACGGCCTGGATGTCCACCACGGCCTGCTCCGGGCCGGGGCTGGGATCCGGCAGGTCGACGTATTTCATTACCTCGGGTCCGCCGTATTCGGTAATCTGCATGGCTTTCATGGCAGCAGCCTCCGTGTGTTCTGGAGTTCAGTTCCGGTAGCATAGCATAGGGCCGGCGGGCGGCGGCAACGAGGCGTTGTCACCAATTGACCGACGCGGCCTTTGTTAATCCGTCATTCCCGCGGAAGCGGGAATCCAGGAAGTCGCTGTGTTCGGAATGTTCTGGATTCCGGCGCAAGCCGGAATGACGATCCTTTCGCCGGAATGACGATTCCCTGAACCTTCCTCTCGGCTAGATGATCTGGAAGTGCGCCTCCGTGGGCACGCAGTCGACGCCGTTGATGGGTACTATGTCCTGAGGACACGCCGAGAACGCGATGATGCAGTCCATTTCGGCGCGCAGAATCAGGTGGTCGCCCGGCCCGGAGACCGGCGGTTCGAAGCTGACCGCGCCGTCGGAGTCCACCGGGATGTTCATGAACAGGTTCCACGGGCTGGGCGTTTCCGGCGGAGTCAGGCCAAGCTCCGCCAAAGCAGAGGCCAGGTTGTCGGTGCAGTTGTCGTGGTAGTCCTCGCAACCCAGCAGTTCGTAGCGATACCGGTCACAGGCGGCCAGCAGCGTGTCGTGTATCCCGCCCGAGGTGTCTTCGACCAGCGTCAGGATCGGCCGGCGCCGGTTGGTGACCATGGACTGGCCGACCTGCGGCATGATGCGCGCCAGTGCGGTACGGGAGTGCTCCATGGACATGAACTCCGTTGGGTCATGGCGGGAGAAGGCCCAGGTGTCGATGACCTGCTGGCCGTGGGTGTTGATGACCCGCACGCTTTGGTCCTGCTCCAGGAAAGCGGCTTTGCCGCGCCGCGCCGGGATGGTGATGAGAGCTGACGTTGTCATAAGGAGCACCTGCAACGTAACGCCTGGGGAGTCAGAATGCGAGGCCGGCCGGCGCAACTTCGCGCAATCATAAGCGCGCGATGGCGCTTGGACAATCGGGAGCATGATTCAGGGGAGGTTTTCGCGTTTGCCCTATCGCCGGCCAAAATGCTATATTGATTATAGTTTGCAGCCTGAGCCTGCGCCAAAACCGGAGGGATAAACAGTTGACCAACGACCAGCACCTCTCGATTTCGGAAGCGATCAGTAGGTTTGTAGAACACCTAAAAGATAGTAAGCAGGCGATGCAGGGCCAGCAGGAATTGCTGCGTTTCCAGGCCAGGATCGGCAAGGAGAAAGCGATAGCGACGCTTCATGCTATAGAGGTTGGCGAATACGCCAAGTGGACCACCGAGAACGTGGAAGACCCGGCGTTGAGGCTTGATCCGGTAAAGAAATTCCTGACGTTTGCCAACAAGCGCGGCTGGACGGAGATCAGCCTGGCCCGCTACGCCGCCGCCCCCCGCCGCAACCGCCGCCGGTTCGAGGGCGGAGAATCCGGGTCGCGTGCAGCGGGCACTCCCAGCGCGCGTTTGAGCCAGGAACGTCATACCGAGCTACAGGCCGAATTGCAACGCCTGCGAGAAGAGGTACCCCACATACGCGAGGCGATTCGGCTGGCCCGGAGCGACGGCGACGTGCGGGAGAACGCCCCGTTGGATGCGGCCCGCGAACAGCAGCAGCTGACGGAACGACGCATACGACAACTGGAGAACGACCTGGCCAACGTGGAGATCGTGGACGCCGCGAATGCCGACACGGAACGGGTCAGCATCGGCTCCCGGGTCACGTTGCACGAGGTGGCATCGCAGCAGAAGCGCGTGTTCACCCTGGTGGACGTGCGCGAGGCGGACGTATCGGCGGGGAAGATCTCGACGGTGTCGCCCATCGGGCAGGCGCTGATGGGACGGAGCGCGGGCGAAGAAGTGACGATTACGACGCCCCGGGGCGCGGTGGAGTACCGCATCGAGGGGATCGGCGGATAACGTCTACCGGAATTTGAATCAGGCCCGGAATTTGAACCGGGCAAAGATTGGGGCGGGTCGTGCAACCCGCCCTTTGGGTTTTATCCGCTGATCTCGGCCACGGCCTGGAGGATGTCCTCCGGATTGGGAAGGTGCCCCGGCTCGTAGGTCTCGCGGTAGCGTATAACGCCTGCTTTGTCCACGACGATTACGGCGCGGGTGCCGGCGCCGCGTTCTTCGTTCCAAAGGTCGTAGGCGGTGGTCACCTGGCCCTTGGGATGCCAGTCAGACAGCTCGGGGTAGGGAAGGCCACCCATGGTGGTGGTCCAAGCCCGGTGAGCGGCGATTGAGTCACAGCTGATGCCCAGTACCTGGGCATTGAGCTCCTGGAACCGCGGGTTGAAGCGGCGGAAGGAGGTGGCTTGATCCGTTCAACCACTGGTGAAGTCGAACACGTGGAAGGACAACACCACGGCGTGGGTGCCTCGGTAGTTGCTCAAGCTGATGTCGCCGTCATTGGGCGACGGCAGAGTGAAGTCCGGCGCGATGTCGCCGATTTGTCCTGGCATCTAACCTCTCCTCGTTTACGCTGGGCCGGCGGTATGCGTCCGGCCGGCCCAGCGGCTGGGTTGGGGGGATTATACCGCACGCCGGGAATGGCGGGCACAAGGAGCAATCCTCATGCGTACCACTTTGCCGAGGAGGGACAATTTGCATGGATGAACAGGATGATATGAGTTGGACGATGGAAACCAATCCGCCTTCGGAAACCATCCCGTAGCCGTAATAAGATGAATGCTCCCTTTCCGCCATTGGGGTGCCGCTGCTGCCCGCTTTGACCCGGAACCGCTATAGATCAGCGCATCAGTCCCATCTTGTCCACCCGGTGCATCCATGCAAATTCTCCGATCTCGCCAAACTGGGTGCGGGTGATAGAGCAATCAGCTGGCTTCGTTGGCGGCTCGCCCGCTGTTCTCAAGGACCCATGCTATACTCCGCGAGGCCGCAGCCGGCGGACGGGGCGCTCGATTGGAAGTGGTATTCGACAGGGGGGTGTATCTCCCGGAGATGGGGCTGTGGCTGGATGCCCTGCGCAAGCAGGACACCTCGGTCATCTCCCACGCTCACTCGGACCATACGGCGAAGCATCGCCGCCCGGTGCTCACCCCCGGCACCAGGTTGCTGCTGGGCGACTACCTGAGCCGGTCCGAACCGGTGGAGCTGGCGTTCGGCGAGACGCTGGATTTTCCGAATTGCGCCATCACCTTCTATCCGGCCGGCCACTGCCTGGGATCCGCCCAGACGCTGGTGGAGAGCAAGGCGAGCGGAGAACGCCTGCTGTACACGGGCGATCTGAGGGTCCAGCCGTCGCCGATAAACGAGGGTCACCAGCAGGTTCCCTGCGACGTGCTGGTGATTGAAAGCACCTACGGCCGTCCCGACTACGTTTTCCCGCCCCAGGAGGAGGCCATCGGTACCGCGATGCGCGTGGTGGCCCAATGGCTGGATCAGGGAGCCGTGCCCGTGGTGATGGGCTGGCGACTGGGCAAGGCACAGGAAGCGTTGTACCACCTGCTGACGGCCGGTTTCCGCGTGGCGTGCGATGAGAGCGTGTACGACATCGCGCAGAAATACGAGGCAGCCGGTGTGGAATTTCCGGGCGAGTACCGCGTTTGTGACGGGGAGTTCCGGGAGGGCGAGGCGCTGCTCTTCCCGCCGGGCAAGAAATCGCGGGAAACGGTCCACCGCATCAAGCCGGAACGTCGGCCCGTCCGCTACCTGGAGCTAACGGGCTGGGCGGCGGGAGCCGGCGTCAAGCCCTGGGGCCGAGGCCGGCCGGGCGACGCCAGCCTGCCCTACAGCGATCACGCCGATTTCAATGACCTGGTCGCGTACGTGGAGGCGATCCGCCCCAAACAGGTGTACACCGTGTTCGGGTTCCCGGACCTGGCGAAGCACCTGCGCCGCCAGGGCTACTCGGCCATCCACCTGGGAAAGAACGCCACGGACGCCGACCGCGCGTTCCAGATGCCGCTGCTTTAGGTGGCGATAACCGGAGAAACCCGGCTCTGCCGACCGGACCTATTCGCCCGGCCCCCGCAGGAGATCGAGGTACTTGTAGCCCGAGCCGGTGTTCAGCAGCACCACTTCCTCATCGGCGCCGATGCTGCCGTCGGCCAGGAGCCGCTGGAGACCCACCAGCGTCGCCGCGCCCTCGGGGCAGGCGATCACTCCTTCGGTGGCGGCCAGTGTGTACATTGCTTCGATCATGTCGTCGTCGCTGACGGCGAGGGCGCCGCCGCCGGTTTCTCGCAACGCCTGCAGGATCAGGTAGTCGGCGAAGGGTCCGGGCACCCGCAGGCCATCGGCCTTGGTGGTAGCGTTGGGCCAGGGTTCGGCGGTCTCGGTCCCGTCGTTCCATGCCTTGACGATGGGCTGGCAGCCGTCGGCCTGGACGGCGTAGAACCGGGGCAGTTTCCCTTCAATCCAGCCCAGTTCCAGCAGTTCCTGGAATCCCTTGTGCATACCGATGATGCCGGTGCCGCCGCCGGTGGGGTAGACGATGGCGTCGGGCATCCGCCAGCCGAGTTGGTGGGCGATCTCCAGACCCATGGTCTTCTTGCCCTCGGCGCGGCACGGTTCCTTGAGCGTTGACAGGTCGAACAGGCCCTGCTCGGCGGCAACGGAAACGGCAATGCGGCCGGCGTCGCTGATCAGGCCGTCGACCAGGTTGAGCTCGGAGCCGGCGACGATGGACTCCTTCTTGTTGGACGACGGCGCGTCCTGGGGCATGAAGACCTTGACCGGGGTGCCGGCGCGGGCGCAGTAGGCGGCGGCGGCGCCGGCCGCGTTGCCCGCCGAGGGCATGGTGAACCCGCGGGCTCCCACCTCGACGGCCTTGGACACCGCCGCCGCGATGCCCCGGGCCTTGAAGGTGCCGGTGGGATTGAGGCCCTCCTCCTTGATAAGCAGCCGCCGGACGCCTACCTGGCGGGCCAGGGTGGTGGCATCCAGGAGCGGCGTGCCGCCTTCGCCCAGGGTGATGACTTCCCTAGGGTCGGTCACCGGCAGCAGTTCGTTGTAGCGCCACATGTTGGCCGGCCGGCTGTCGAACACCGAGCGTTGCACCTCGCGGCGCAGGCGGGGCAGGTCATACCGGACGAAAAGGACCTTGCCGCAGCAATCGCTGACGGAAGCGAGCCCATCGTAGGGATACTCATTGCCGCAGATGGTGCACTCGAGATGGTCGATGTAGCTGAAGGAGGGCATCCGTTTACTCCGGGTTGTGATAGTTCTGATCGCCGACGGCCGAGAGCACCGGATTGGAGATTGCCGGGCGGTTCAATCCCAGGGCGTCGCGAACCAATTCGTTGGTTCGGATGAGGCGCACTGCGGAGGTGGGATATTGGGGATTGTTGGGGTTGGGGACATCGTGCCGTTCAATGATCCCTTCGTACAGCCAATCTTCCACCAGCCGGCGGCATTCAAACTCGTTCCAGGCGATCCCCCAGTCGAGCATCCACTGGTTGCACAGCATACTGTATCCCACGAAGTTCATGCGGGATTCCAGTTTGTTCATTTCGCGGACGAAGATCTGGAGCACGTCGTTGGCCGCGTCGGCCTGTTCCTCCGGAGTCGGGAGTTGGACATCCACGTCACCATGTTCGGCCAACTGGAAGCCCAGCTCGGCTTCCAGTGGGAACAACGGGGCAACGGCGAGCATGTCACGGGCGACGGACTGGCTGAAGGCGCAGAGAATCACCCGACGGCCCATGCTGCGGGCCCGGTCCACCAGCACTTGATAGTCGGAATCTCCGGAACCAAGAATGACCACGTTGCAGTCTTCGCGGTCACGGAGCCAATCATAGACCTCCAGCAGGATGGACGGGTCGCTGCGGTCTTTGCCGGCCATGGTCCGGGGGGCGTGGTAAAGGGTTATGCCCGCCTGAGTGAACGCGGTGCCGTCATCCGGCCTGAGGCTCCAGTCTCCAAATGCCTTGCCCCCCATCACTTCTCCGAAGACCTGCCCCACCTTAGTCATGGCTTCGTACAACGCTTGAGGGGTTACGCTTTTCTGATACAGCTGAGCCCCGCGACGTATGTTTTCCCAATCGATGGCGATTAATACTCCGTTAGACAAATCTTCCAATTTGCGTACCTCCGTGACAGTCCTGGGTAAATTCTCGAAGCGTGTCTGCCTGGTCCGCGCCGGCGCCGAGCAGCAATCCCTGACGCCTGACGGTGCGTGTTGGTTGGATACCTTAATCGGATATGGTTTCCGGGGTATGAACCATCTGATCGGCTCCCATTGGGCTCTCTGCCGGCATTATAACCCAAACCTTCCGCAGGAAATCGGGCTCCCATGCTAAAATTAATAGTTGACGCCATCGGAGGAAACGATTTAATGCCCGATTACGAACTCATCCTTTACGAAGCTGACCGTGACAGCAGCATCACGAAGATCACGCTGAACCGACCGGACCGGCTGAATGCCCTGAACGACCAGATGCAGGTGGAAATCGCTGACGCCGTAGCCCGGGCGGACGCCGATCCCGACACTCGGGTGGTGATCATTACCGGCGCCGGACGAGCGTTTTGCGCCGGCGGTGACATGAACCAGCTCGGCGGATCGGCCAATGGCAACGGCAGCGGATGGACATCGGGCAACGCAGACCAGGTTCGGCGAAGTTTCAAGCTGGCGCAGGACATGATCCTGGGCGTGCAGCGGTGCGAAAAGCCGGTGATTGCGATGGTGAATGGCGTCGCCACCGGCGCGGGTCTGGACCTGGCCTGTGCCTGCGACATCCGCACCGGCACGCCGCGATCGAGGTTCATGTCCGCGTACGTCCGGATCGGGCTGTTCCCGGGATTTGGCGGTACCTGGCTGTACCCGCGGACCCTGGGCAGCCTGGGTCGAGCGGCGGAGATGCTGTTCACCGGGGATTTCTTGGAGGCGGAAGACGCCTACCGGCTCGGGTTCTTGAACCGGCTGGTTGCCGAGGACGAGCTTGAGGAAGCGACCTTGGCTATCGCTGAGCGGATTGCTGCTGGGCCGCCCATCGCCATCCGCCTGTCGAAGCTCATGCTGTATAAGGGTCTGGAGTTCGACCTGGAGACAGCCATGAAGATGGCCGCCGCTGGCGAGACGATCACGCTGACATCGCAGGACCACGTTGAAGGCGTGGAGGCGTTCCGGGAGAAACGCACCGCCGAGTACCGGGACTATTAGCGCGGGGCGTCCGGTGGGGCGCCCCAATCGCTTGCCTGGAGGTGGGCAGCCTCGCCGTGAACCTGCCCGAGACACCGGTCACGTGCCGCCGCCGGTGGGCCGCTGATCTCGGGGCGATGATAGAATTGCCCGCGTGATGACTATGAACGTTGACAACAGCCTATCCCCGCATGGCGGCGCCCTGGTGGAACGGGTCAAACCGCTGGACGGTACCGCGTTCGTCTCCGGCCTGCCGACAATCGAAGTGCGGGAGCAGATCGTTCACGAATGCGTGAACATCGCCTACGGATTCTTTTCGCCGCTGACCGGATTCATGGGGAGCGCCGATGTGGCGACGGTGTCGGAGACGATGCGGTTGACCAGCGGGTACGTCTGGCCCATTCCCATCGTGCTGGACGTCGGTCAGGCTGAGCTGGAAGACGCTGGAGTGTCCGTGGGCGCTACGGTCCTGCTGACCCACGGCGGCAATCCGCTGGCCACGCTCGACGTGTCGGAAATATTCGCGGTTGATTTGACCGAGATGGCTCGCCAGGTATACACGACCACCGACCCGGAGCACCCCGGCGTGCAGCGCACGCTGGGATACGCGGACCGCTTCGTGGCTGGGGACATCACCCTGGTGTGCGATCCGGTGATCAACCCGCCGTTCGACCGATTCTGGAGGACGCCGGCGCAACTGCGCGCCGAACTGGAAGCCGTGGGATGGCGGCGCGCCGTGGCCCACCAGACCCGCAACGTTCCCCATTCCGGCCATGAGTACCTGATGAAAGGCGCCTTCATGGAGGCCCAGGCCGACGGCGTGCTGGTCAGCGCGGTAATCGGCGAAAAGAAAGAGGGCGACTACATCGACGAGGCCATCGTGCTGGCCCACGAGAATCTGTGCGCCCACGGCTTCTTCCGTGACGACATTCACCGTACGACCGCGCTGCTTTGGGACATGCGCTACGCCGGTCCGCGAGAGGCGGTGTTCCACGCGCTGGTGCGCAAGAACCTGGGCTGCACGCACCACATGTTCGGGCGCGATCACGCCGGGGTCGGCGACTACTATGGGCGCTACGCTGCGCACGAGATCTTCGACGAACTGCCCGACCTGGGCATCCGCTCGGTGCTCACCCTGGAATGGTGGTACTGCCCGGCATGCGGCGGCGTGGCCTACGAAGGCATCTGCGGGCACCCGGACACCAAGCAGGACCTGGCCGGCCGGCTGATCCGCAGCATCATCTCCGGAGGCACCGAGCCAGCGCCGCAAACGCTGCGCGCGGAGACTCTGGAGGTAGTGCGCCAGTGCGCCGAGCAATACGGGTTCGGGTCGCCATTCGTTACGGAGAAATACCTGTCCGACCGGACACCGGTGCTCACGGTGCCCGAACCCAAATAGTCCGCTGAACGTCAGACGAGCCGGCAAGCAACACTTGGAGGACATCCCACATGGTTCTGGAATCGGGACGGATCACAGAGGAAGGTCTGGATCGGTTGCGCGGACGGCTGGGCACGTTCAACCGACCGCGGCAGTACGGCGTCGGCCTGTTTAACGAGGACGCATCCCGCAGCGCCATCCGGCACTTCTGCCAGGGCATCGGGGACACCAACCCGCTGTACTGGGACCGTTCCTACGCCCAGACCAGCAAGTACGGCACCATCATCGCGCCGCCCTGCTTCCTGTACAGCGTCTACTGGTGCTCGGGCCGGACGGGCGGCCTGCCGGGGGTGCACGGGTTCCACGCCGGCAACGACTGGGAGTGGTATCGACCCATCTACCTGGGCGACGAGATCAGCGTCCAGGAGCAGTTCACCGGGCTGGAGGAGAAGGAGAGCGAGTTCGCCGGGCGCATCGTGATCCAGTCCAGCGTCACCGACTACTACAACCAGCGCGGGGAAATCATCGCGAAGACCAAGGGTTGGCAGGTGCGTGCCGAACGCAGCGCGGCCCGTGAGCGTCAGAAGTACAGCTTCGAGCCCTACCAGTATTCCCGGGAGGAACTCGAGGCAATCCACAACGCCATCCTCAACGAAGAGATTCGGGGCAACAACCCGCGCTGGTTCGAGGACGTGCAGATCGGCGATGAGCTAACCCCGGTGGTGAAAGGGCCGCTCAGCCACGGCGACATCACGGCTTTCGTGGCCGGCTGCATCGGCGGCATCAGCCACGGCATCCAACTGCGGGAGATGTTACGGCATCCGTCGTGGGGGTTCACCGACCCTAACACAGGAGCGCAGGAGGCCATCATCCGCGTCCATGACATCCAGGAGGCAGCGGAGTCGGCCGGCCTGCCCGGGGCCTACGACTACGGGTGCCAGCGCTGCTGCTGGATGGGCAACCTGCTGACCAACTGGATGGGGGACGACGGGTTCCTGAAGCGAATGCACGTGGAACTGCGGCGGTTCAACGTGGTCGGCGACACCACGTGGTGCAAGGGAAAGGTCACCGGCAAGCGGGTTGAGGACGGCGAGTCCCTGGTGGACATGGACATCTGGGGGGAAAACCAGCGCCAGCAGGTTACCACCCGGGGCAACGCCACGGTGCGCCTGCCGTCGCGGGAGGCCAACGAGGGCTGGCCGTAGGGAAGCGATCGGATTCGGAGGCTCGTCATGACGCAGACCAAGGCAAAACCGAAGACCAAGCTGACCGGGGCTGACTACATGAAGCTCACACCGCCGTCACACCGGGGCGTACGTTATCAGTTGATCGAGGGAGAACTCGTCGGAATGGCCGGCGCCAACCAATCGCATCAGGTGTTCATCGGAGAGTTGCACTTTGCCGCCAGGTCACAAATTGGCCCACCGGGGACCTTTGAGATTATGCTCCCGCCCTTTGATGTTTACATTGACGAGCACAACACGTTCCAGCCTGACCTGCTTTTTGTGTCCGCCGAGCGGCGGTACATTTTGAGCGAGCGCGGGGTGAACGGTGCGCCGGACGTGGTGGTGGAAGTGCTGTCCGAATCCACGAGGCAACGAGACTTGAACGTGAAGTTGCCCGTGTATGCCCGCAACGGCGTCCGCGAAATGCTGGCGGTTGACCTGAATGCAGAATCGATTGCCAGATACGTAGGCGACGGACAGTCTATGAATCTAGCCCAGGTGTATGGCCCCGATGATATTTTGACCTCCGATGCCTTGACCGGTGTCGCTATCGATCTGGGCCCGATATTCAGCCGATTAAGGAGCGCAATATAACAGAGCCGTTTGCATCGCCAGGAGGACACACCATGACGCAGACCAAGGCGAAACTGCGGGTCAAGTTGACCGGGGCAGACTACATGAAGCTGACGCCACCGTCACATCGTGGCGTTCGTTATCAACTAATCGAGGGAGTAATCGTCAAAATGGCCGGGCCCAATGACCCGCATCAGGTGTTCACTGGACGATTTTATATTCAGCTCACATTACAAACGGATGAGCTGGGCATTGGCGAAACCCGCGTCGCGCCTTACGACATAGCCATTGACGAGCACAACACATTTCAACCTGACGTGCTGTTTGTCTCCAACGAGCGCCGTCATGTCTTTGACGACGTCAATCACGGTATTAACGGCGCGCCCGACGTGGTGGTGGAAGTGCTGTCCCAATCCACGCGGAACCGCGATTTGGAAGTGAAATTGCCCGTGTACGCTCGCAATGGCGTGCGCGAGATGTTGGCAGTTGACCTCAGTGCCGAATCGGTAGCCAAGTACGTAGGCGACGGGCAATCTATGACATTGGCGAGGGTGTACGGCCCAGATGATGTTTTGACCTCCGACGCCATGCCCGGTGTCGCTATCGATCTGGGCCCGATTTTCGCCCGAATTCGGGGCACTGCTTTGCCGGACGGCTAACGCAGATACTGCTCGGCGGCGCGGGCGAAGCCGTCCATGGAACCTTCCAGGACGCGGTCTTCCAGGCAGTAGGAGATGCGGAAGTGGCCCGGCGTGCCGAAACCTTTGCCCGGCACCACGAGCACGTTGTATTCCTGTAGGGCCGCGACGAACGCCTCGTCATCGGCCAGGGGTGAACGAGGGAACAGGTAGAACGCGCCCTGAGGCTTGACCACCGAGTAGCCCATCCCCGTTAGCCGGTCGTAAAGAAAGTCCCGCTTGCGCTGGTATTCGCCGACGTCCACCGAGGCGTCCTGCACGGCGCGGACCACGTGCTGCATCAGCGCCGGCGCGTTGACGAAGCCCAGCACCCGGTTGCAGAACACCAGGCCGTCAAAAAGCTCGGCCTTGCCGGAATAATCTGGATGGATGGCGATGTGGCCGATTCGCTCGCCGGGCAGGCCCAGGTCCTTGGCGTGGGAGTTGACCACGATGGTCCGCTCGTAGTGGGGAAAAACCTGCGGGTAGGTCAGGTCGTCGTAGATGATGCGGCGGTACGGTTCGTCGCTGATGATGAAGATTTCGGAACCGTACCGATGCTCTGCCTGCGTGATCGCATCCGCCAGCGCGGCGATGTCCTCGGCGGGATAAACGACGCCGGACGGGTTGTTGGGTGAGTTCAGCATCACGGCGCGGGTTCGCGGGGTGATGGCGGCGTCAATGGCCGCAACGTCCAGGCCGAACTCAGCCGTCGTGGGCACGATGACAGGGACGCCGTTGTGGTTCTGGATGTAGTAGACGTACTCGCCAAAGAAAGGGGAGAGGATGATCACCTCGTCGCCGGGGTTGAGGATGGCGCGGAGGACCACGTTGGCGGCGCCGGCCGCCCCGCAAGTCATGAGGATGTCAGCCGCAGCGAAAGGCAGGCCGGTCTCGGAGGCCAGAGTGTCGGCGACGGCCTGGCGCGTTTCGGGGTAACCGGCGTTGGGCATGTAACGGTGCATCCCCGGCGATGGGGACTGAGCGATGCGCAGGAGCTCGGCGTGAAACTCGGCGGGCGGCTCCATGATCGGGTTGCCCAGGGACAGGTCGAAAACATTGTCCTCGCCGTACTGTGCCTTGAGGGCGATGCCCACCTCGAACATGCGGCGAATCCAGCCGCCCTCTTCCATAGAACGACTGACGTATTCAGAAATGGGCATGGGGGAACTCCGGGGAGGCGTTGTTGGGATGGCGATAATCATAGCGAGCGGCTACGGTTGTGCATCGCCGATCCAGCCGGCGGCGCGTTCGGCGATCATGATCGCGGTGGCGTTGGTGTTGGCCCGGACCACGTTGGGGCAGATGGACAGGTCGACGACGCGCAGGTTTTGGACGCCGCGGACGCGGCAATACTGGTCCACCACCGTCATTGGGTCGTCGGCCGGACCCATCCGACAGGAACCCGACGTGTGGAAGGTGGTGAACACGTTGCGCAGGAGCCAGTCGTCAAGAGCGGCGTCGGAGGCGATTTCGTCGGCCGTGGGTGATACCGGGTCGCCAGCAATGGACGCGAATGTGGGTTGGTCCAGGATACTCCGGCAGAGGCGGACGGCTTCGCGCAGCCGCCAGCGGTCCGTCTCGCTGCGCAGGTAGCGGTAGTCGATCTGCGGCTTGTCGTGGGGGTCGGAGGAGGCCAGGCGCAGCTGGCCCTGGCTCACGGCGGACTGCAGGATGCAGGTCATGCGCAGGGTTTCATGGCCGACGCCGGGGCCGCTGCCCAGCGGGCTCGGCCCGGACGCCACGTTGTTGACATAAACGTGCATGTCATTGCGGGAATCGTAACCGGCGGTCGTGTAGCGCAGCAGGGTTTGGATGCGGGAGCCGGTGAACTCGGCGGGGACGTAATCGGGGCGCAGCGCGGTGTCCACGTACACCAGCGGGTGGTCGCGGAGATTTTGGCCGACGCCGGGGAGGTCCCGCACTACCGCGATGCCCAGGTCTGCCAGGTGATCCGCCGGGCCGACGCCGGACAGCATCATCAGTTGCGGCGACGCGATCCCGCTGGCGCAAAGCACTATCTCGCGGCCGTGCACCGTGAATATCTGTCCGCCGCTCTCGGCCTCGACGCCGACGGCCGTTTGCCCGTCGAACAGCACGCGCCGCGCCACCACGTTGCCCCGTATGGTCAGGTTGAGGCGATGGCGCGTGGCGGACAGGTAGGCCAGGGCGCAGCTCATGCGGATGCCGGCCGGGTTGTTCATGGGCGCGGCTCCGACCCCGGCGGACGAGGGATGGTTCATGTCCGGGTCCTCGGGATAGCCCAGACCGGCGCAGGCCCGCACGAAGGCGTGCTGGAAGGGATGCCAGGCGTCGCGGGGAGCGCGAACCACGGGAATGGGGCCGTCGCTGCCGTGAAAGTCGTCCTGCATATCGGCGTCGGATTCCAGCTGGCGGAAGTAAGGGAGGACGTGACGATAGGCCCATTGGTCGTTTCCCTGGGCGGCCCAGCCGTCGTAGTCCTCGGGAAGGCCGCGCAGGAATACCTGCCCGTTGACGGCGCCGGAACCGCCCATGACGCGCCCGCGGGCGATCTGGATAGGCTCGATCTGACGGTCGGTGGCGGTGGCCTGATAGGACCAGTTGAACACTGCGCCCGGCGTGGAAGCTTCCTGGCTGGCGCCGTCGCGGAGTTCCGCCGGCCACTGTTCGAAGTCGGCGTAATCGGGGCCGGCCTCCAGCAGGAGAACGGACCGGGCCGGGTCTGCGGACAGCCGGGCCGCCAGCGCGCAGCCGGCGGAGCCACCGCCGACGATTATCACGTCGTACTGCATGTCATCACCAGGTGGGTCATTCTCTCGCGGCTCCCGGCCGCTGGATGCGGACTCGGGCGAACCCGATTTTCGGGGAAGCCGCTGCGCGTCAAGGGTACATCAGCCGGGGTCGCGGAACCAAGCGTCGCGCGGATGGAAAGGGGCGCTGTGGTATCATCGGGTACGGAAATTTGCCTGCCGGAACGCAGCCGGCGGGCCTTTGAGGTGCGGTTTTGCCTGCTAATGACACTGTTTATGACGTAATCGTGGTGGGGGCCGGCAACGCCGCGCTGTCCGCCGCCATCGCCGCCCGCGAGCAGACCCAATCGGTGCTGGTGGTTGAGAAGGCTCCGGAGTATTTTCGCGGCGGCAACACCTACTTCACCGGCGGCATCATCCGCTTCGCCTACAACGGGCTGGAGGACATCAAGGGGCTGATCCCCGACATGTCCGAGACCGAGGCCAACTCCATCGAGGTGGGGCAGTACACGGAAAACCAGTTCTACGACGACATGATGCGGGTTACCCATGGCCTGTCGGACCCGGAGCTGGCCGAGATCCTGGTGAGCCAGTCCTACCCCACCATGAAGTGGCTGCAGGAACACGGGGTGCGGTTCGTGCTGTCCTTCGGACGCCAGGCGTTCCGCGACGGCGACAAGTTCCGGTTCTGGGGCGGCCTGGTGGTTGAAGCGGTGGGCGCGGGCAAGGGCCTGTCCGACCAGCAGTTCGACGTGTGCCAGCGCTTGGGCGTCGAGGTGCGGTACTCCACCGAGGGCGTGTCGCTGATCCAGGACCAGAAGGGCAACGTGGCCGGCCTGCGGGTCAAGGGGCCGGACGGGTTTGAGGACCTGGCGGCGCGGGCGGTGGTGCTGGCGGCCGGCGGCTTCGAGGCCAACGCCGAGATGCGCTGCCGCTACCTGGGCCCGGGCTGGGAGACCGTGAAGGTCCGTGGCATCCCCTACAACACCGGCGACGGCATCAAGATGGCGCTGGACGTCGGGGCGCAGTCCTACGGGCACTGGTCGTCATGCCACGCCGTGGCCTGGGACATGAACGCGCCCACGTTCGGGGACCGCACGGTCACCGAGCTGTTCCAGAAGCACTCCTACCCCTTCGGCCTGATGGTCAACATCAATGGTGAGCGGTTCCTGGACGAGGGCGCGGACTTCCGCAACTACACCTACGTGACCTACGGGCGCGCGTTGATGGAGCAGCCCCAGGGCCTGTGCTTCCAGATCTTCGACGAGAAGGTGAAGCACCTGCTGCGTGACGAGTACTGGATCCCCCAGGCCACCACCGCCGAGGCTAATTCCATCGAGGACCTGGCGCGGATGCTGGACATCGATCCCGCCGGTCTGGTTCGGGAGGTCGAGGAGTACAACGCCGCCGTGCGCCAGGACATCGAGTACAATCCGACGGTCAAGGACGGCCGCTGCACCGAGGGCCTGGCGGTCAACAAGACCAACTGGGCGCAGACCCTGGACACGCCTCCCTATCGTGGCTGGGCTGTGACCACCGGCATTACCTTCACCTTCGGCGGCGTCAAGGTCAACAACCGGGGCCAGGTAGTGACCAACGCCCAGGATCCCATCCCCGGCCTCTACGCTGCGGGCGAGATGGTCGGCGGCCTGTTCTATCACAACTACCCGGGCGGCAGCGGCCTCAGCGCGGGCATGGTATTCGGCCGCCTGGCCGGCAACAGCGCCGGCGAGGACGCGCTGGCGTTGAAGGACGTGTAGGGCGTGCTGGCAGCGGCATCCTGCTACGATTTAAGTGATCTATCTCGCATCCCAGACCGGGCGCGCAACAATGGCTACCATTGACGACATTCAAGCGGTGGAACGCTTGATGCAGACGCTGGACGAAAATCCGCATCTGATGGAAGCGGTGCGCTCCCGCATTCTGACGCGGGAATTGCTGGAGTTGCCGCAGCTCTTTACCCAGCTGACTGATCGGGTCGATCAACTTACCGAGCGGGTTGACCGGATAGAAGGGCAGTTGACTCAGCTTATTGACCAAGTTCAGAAGCTGACGGACAGCGTGTTTGAACTCGCAGACCGAACGGACCGCCGATTCAATCGCCTTGCGGACGATCTGACCTGGCTTAAAGACGTCGGGGCCGCCACCATTGCCGACAAGCAGGCCATGTCCATCGCAGAGGATTTGGGGCTGGAATACGAGAAGCAACTTACCCAGATCGAGGTCAGGGATTTGGTCCGCAATCAGGACACTGCGGACATTACGCCCGGCGATCTGCGCCGCTTTCGCGCGGCTGACATGATTATTGAGGCCACCGATGCCGCTGGCCAGTTGCACTACGTAGCAGTGGAAGTCTCTTTCACTGCTGACCAGCGCGACATCGACCGTCCCATACGCAACGCCGGCTACCTGACCCGCTTCACCGGGAAACCGGCCCATGCCGTAGTAGCTTCGGTACGCACGGACCGCCGTATCGACGACATTATCAACTCGGGTCAAATTCACTGGCACCAACTTCGTGAGCGGTCAGCGCAGCGGGAGTAGCAGTTTCGGTAACCTGCATCAGCGATGCACCGGCAGACTGAGGACGCCGGGGCGGCTTAACCGCTGCCTCGGCGTTGCTATTGGCATCCCTCAGCGATTGGCTGTTAACCAAAAATTGCCCCAAATTCGGCCAAACGGGGCCAAAATTACATAAAATACTCCCCAAACCCCTTGACAACCTTGATAGAATTATGAGGCAGACTAAATAGATGGTATGTTCGAATCGTGGCTTATAGAGATGGCGAGCCGCCGCTAACGTTCACCGATATGTTCTGTGGTATCGGTGGCTTTCACGTGGCCGCTGCCCGGCTGGGCATGCAGTGCGTTTTCGCCTGCGACATCGACGTCGAGGCGCGCCGCGCTTATCTGCAAAACTTCAACGTCGAGCCGGCCGGCGACATCACCGAGATTCCGCCCGAATCCATCCCGGACCACGATGTTTTGCTGGCCGGATTTCCGTGCCAGCCGTTCAGCATCATCGGGGATATGCGCGGTTTTGACGATGACCGGGGCAATCTCATTTTCAACGTCGCTGAGATCATTGACGCCAAGCGACCGGCGGCGTTCGTGTTGGAAAACGTGCGCCAGTTGTCCACCCACAATCGTGGCCGGACGATGCAGGCGATAGTCGCCAAGCTGAACGAGCTAGGCTATCGCGCTGATTGGAACGTCCTCAACGCGCTGGACTTTGGGTTACCGCAGAAAAGGGAGCGCACCATAATCGCAGGCTTTCGTGACCATTCCACCCCGTTTAAATGGCCGGAGCGAATCGGGGAACCCTTATCGTTGGCGGAGGTTTTAGAGAGCAGGGATGACGTTCCCGCGAACTATTTCGCCAGCGACGAAATACGCCGCAAGCGGCTGGCAAAGCATGAAAGCCCTTACGAAATGTCAATCTGGCATGAGAACAAGGGTGGCAACGTCTCCAGCCATCCGTTTTCCTGCGCCCTGCGTGCCGGAGCGTCGTACAATTACCTGCTGGTTAATGGAGAGAGACGCCTAACACCCCGGGAAATGCTCCGCCTACAGGGATTCCCTGAGTGGTTTGAGTTGCCTGGAACATATCAGCAAGTTCGCAAACAGACCGGCAACGCCGTGCCCGTTCCTATGGTGCAGGCAGTTTTGAAGCAGGTGATAGATGGCCTATCAAGGACCGAGATTGCGCGGCGGATGGAACAGCCCGACACCGTACCCGTTGGGGCAAATTCCGGACTCTATTATTCAGTCAATAGCCAGCAACATCGTCTATTCGAGCGCGGTCGGGCGCAAGGACTTGTCGGGCGATGATTGGGGTGACATCTTCGCTGCTGCTGTCAATGGCGAACATTTCAGAAGTCCACTCGGTATCGCAGACGTCGCGCTGGGCAACACGGCGTGGTCAGCAAAAACCGTCGGTTCGAGTAATCCGATTGCGCCCACACAGGTGCGCCTGATTTCCGGGCGCAATGCTCCAGTTTTTTCTTTCGGCAATGATGACCCTTTTGCAGATATACAGGAAACGGGCCGGCAAGTTTTGCAAATCTGGAACGCCCGCGTTGAGGAAGCGACAGCGCAGTATCCCAATATGCGGACGGTGGTTTTGATTCGGGATATGGAGGGTTTCCGTTTCAAGATTTTTGAAGCGCAAACGTCGCAGTTTGATCCCGCTGACTATGCTTGGAGCCGCAATGCCAGAAACAACCTTGAGGGCCGCGCCGTTCAGGGTGGAGCGCATGCATTTACTTGGCAGCCTCACGGTTCCCAATTCACCATCATCCGTCCAGTGAGCGGTTCTGCCCGCTCATTTGAAGTCAGAAAACCGGGGACGCTGGACCCTCAGCAGGTGCTCGCAAGTCTTGGATATGCCGATGATTGGGTAACGTTCCTATGATGCAAAGAGAACCTCGCGAAGTAACAGAGCTTTACAGCGGAGTCAGACGGGCCCTTGAAACGGTATGTGACAACGGTGTCCCGGTCGGCAACTGTAGGCATGGAGTTTATCTTTTCTACGACTATGACGGCGAGCCTATCTATGTTGGCCAAACCTCCGAACGGCTGCGGATACGCATACAGCGCCACTTAACGAATCAGCGAACCGACGCAGTTGCGATGAGCATCCTCGACCCATTCGAGGTGGCCGAAATCGAAATGTGGCCCTTTTGGGACCTGACCGAAGACGTGCGGGGGACTCTTAATCGAGCCGAGTTCACGGTTTACGAACAAGCCCTACAGCAATCCCGGTTCAGAGCAGTACTCAACGAACGTGAAGTGGCGCCGGTTGAAACTATAGCCTTGCCGACATCAATACGTGCGCCAATCTTGAGCGACGAACTCCGTCAGCAGCGAGAGCACCCTGACATTCGACTAGCGCGCCGCGCAAGGACAATCGCAGACCTGGCCCGCAGGATCAGTGAGCGCCAAGTTACGGTGGGAATACGTCGAACCCTGTTGGCGCAAGCCGAGCGCTTGGAATGGTTGGCCCGGACTAGATTGGAAGAAATCGAGAACGGATAAGCATTTATACTGAAGCTGTAGGCAAGTCGCCATGGCCGACACCGTATCTCCCGAAGCCCGCAGCAGAATCATGGCGCGGGTCAAATCCAAGGGCATGAAGCCGGAGATGAAGGTGCGGCGGCTGTTGCACGGCCTCGGCTATCGGTATCGTTTGCATCGGGCTGACCTGCCGGGGCGGCCCGATTTGGTTTTTCCGTCCAGACGCAAAGTAGTGTTCGTCAACGGCTGTTTTTGGCATCGTCACGACGGGTGCCCACGGGTTCGTATTCCTGCCACCAACCGGGAATACTGGATAGCGAAGTTGGAGCGCAACCACGCTCGGGATGCCCGCAACATCGCCGCACTGCAAGAACAGGGCTGGGCAGTCCTGACGGTGTGGGAATGCCAGTTGCGAGAGTTGCCGGCGGTTACAGAGCAGATAATCGCCTTTTTGGGAAGCCCCGGCTCAGCCACCGCCAGGCGACCTGTACAGGGATGTTGAAATGACCGCAACCCGGCCCCAAATCCAGCGGCGGCTTTTCACCGTGGCCGAGTACATGGCCATGGGCGAGGCCGGCATTCTGCATGAAGACGAACACGTTGAGCTGCTGGCCGGGGAGATAATTCAGATGGCGGCAATCGGGAACCGGCACCTCTTCTGCACCGACGCGCTGACTACGCTGCTGGTTCCGCCACTGGTGGGGCGCGCCATCGTGCGTGTGCAGGGTTCCATACAGCTGGATGAATATGGAATGCCCCAACCCGACATCGTTCTGCTGCGGCCCCGACCTGACTACCACGCCGAGACGGCGATGCCAGAGGACGTGCTGCTGCTGATTGAAGTAGCCGACAGTTCGCTGGAATATGACTATGGCCCGAAGTCGGAGTTCTATGCCGCCGCCGGCATCCCCGAATTCTGGATAGCCAACCTGCGCACCGGCGAAGTCGAAGCCCGCACCGACCCCGTGGGCGCTGCGTACACTACGGTCCGCACCATTCCAGCCGATGGCGCCATTACTCCGCAGGCTTTCCCCGATGTGACGCTGGAACTGCGCGAATTTATGCCCCCGGCGATACCGTAGCCACCTCGGCGGTCAAAATCTGCCTTGCGCCCCTATCGCCACAGGCATACAATCCGCCGTAAGCACTGATGTGGGCATGGGGGCTTCATGGCGGTGAATAATCCGGCGCGCCCGGGCATATTCTACGGGTGGTTCGTGGTGGCCACCTGCATGTTCATCGCGTTCCTGACCATGGGGGCGCGCAATTCTTTCGGCGCGTTCGTGGTCCCCATGGAAGCCGAGTTCGAGTGGAACCGGACGGTTGTGTCGTGGGCGGCGGCCCTTGGAGCGTTGCTCAACGGCGTTACGCAGCCGTTCATGGGCTACCTGTTCGACCGGATCGGCGTGCGCATCGTGGTCATCACGGGCATCGTGGTGGTGGGAGTTTCCACGCTGCTGATGGCGGCCACAGGGAGCATCTGGTATATGATCGCCATGTTCGGCGTGATCGCGGCGATTGGCCAGAGCGGCTCGTCGATGACCAACACCGCCGCGATGCTGAGCAAGTGGTTCCGACGGCGACGGGGCCTGGTCATTGGGCTCAACGCCTCCGGCATGTCGTTGGGCAGTCTGGTCCTGGTGCCATTCGTGGCCTTTCTGATCAGCCTGATCGACTGGCGGTATTCGTGGATCGTGCTGGGGGTGATGATACTGGCGCTGGGCATCCCCCTGGCGTTCGTGTTTCTCCATGACGATCCCGCGAAAAAGGGACTGACGCCCGACGGCGACTCCGTCCCGGAAAGCGGGCCTGACGGATCGGGCGGCGCCGTCGCGCCACCGCCACAGCCCCTGTTTGCCGAAAACTGGCGTCAGGCTTTCAAGTCATTGCCCATCTGGCAAATGAGCTTTTCCTACTACATCTGCGGCGGCACCACTTTCATGCTGGCGGTGCACTTCGTGCCCATGGCCATCGAGGAGGGAGTGAACCCGCAGACGGCGGCGCTGATCTTCGGCTTGATGTCGGGCCTGAACGCGCTGGGAGCCACGGGAGCCGGCTGGATTTCAGACCGGATCGGCGGGCGCAAGAACTGGTTGACGGCAGTCTACTTCTGTCGCGGGACCGGGTACGTGATCCTGGTGGCGTCGCTGCTGATGCCCGGGTTCCCGGTCATCGCGGGGATGCTCATTTTCGCGGTTGTGGCCGGCTTATCCTGGATTGCCACCGCGCCGCTGACGTCGTCGCTCACCGCGGAAGTGTACGGATTGAAATCCATGGCGACCATCTCGGGCGTGGCGTTCCTGTTCCACCAATTGGGCGGCTTTACCAGCGTACTGCTGGCCGGATACCTGCGCGAGGTCACGGGCGACTATATCGTGGCGTTCTCCATAGCGGCCGTAGTCCTGTATCCGGCTGCGATCTCCGCCTTCACCATTCGGGAGCGGAAGTATTCCGTGCGCTACCAGGCTGCTCCAGCCGCCGTGGGGGCCGCCGACTGACTGGCCCGGCTATCTGGCGGATTGTGGAGGATGCGATGACCTCGACCGCGAAATTGCACACCGGGATGCGAATGGCTCTGGACGACTTCCTGGCCCTGGACGAGACCGACGGAAAGTGGGAGCTCGACGACGGAGTGCTGTACATCATGGCGTCAGGCAGCCCGGATCACCAATTTTTGATGCGTCAATTCTGCCGCCATATTGATGATTATCTTGACCGTTTCGACCAGCCGCCGGCACAGTTCTACCACGAAATGACCACCGTCCTGTCCCGGGAATTACAGCGGGCGCCCGAGCCGGATATTGTCATCATCCTCGCGCAAAGTCGGGGCATCGTGGGCGGGAGTCGGGTAGAGGGAGTGCCCGACATTGTGGTTGAGATCCTCTCCGGTGACCGTAATCGGGACTTGATACGGAAGCGGCAGATCTATGCCGAAGCCGGGGTTACCGAGTACTGGCCCATAGATCCGCGCAACGATACGGTAACCCAACTGGAACTGCAGGGCGGAGTGTATATGGAACGGGCGGTACTTGGCCCGGGAGATGTGTTGACGACGCCACTCCTGCCAGAGCTGGCGATACCGTTGTTGGAGATATTCCATCACCGCCGTCGCCCTCCGCGAGATGGGTAATGGGAGGGCCGTTTTCGCGCCGCCGGCCCAGAATCCGTGATAGCGCCAGGTTGAGATGCCTGCTATGATGGCACGATAGTTGGCGATGTCCGGTCATCGCCTCACGGAACCTGCGAAGCTAGGGGGCGTATGACAACCAAATCCGCAGCGCCAGTTACCGCGCCGATGTATTTCGGATGGTACATCGTCGCCACCTGCTTCTTCGTCTCTTTCCTTTCCATGCCGGGCCGCCAGGGGTTCGGCCTGTTTGTTACCGAAATGGAGCCCACGTTCGGGTGGGACCGCTCGGACATTTCCTGGGTGGGTTCCGTTGGATTCCTCATCAACGGGGCAATGCAGCCCATCATGGGCGCGCTGTTCGATAAGTATGGGCCACGCCGGGTGTTCGGCTTCGGCCTGGCGGTCATGGGCCTGGCGATCATGAGCCTTGCCTTCATGCGGGACATGAACCATGTTCTGGACCTGGGGGTGGTCAGCATACCGCTGGACCTGCTGTGGTTCATTGCGGTGTTCTCAATCGTGGTCAACGTCTGTCTGAGCGCGGCGTCAATAACCAACATGCTGGCCCTGGTGGTGCGGTGGTTCCGGCGCAAGCGCAGCAAAGCGACTGGATTGGCCGCAGCAGGGACCTCCATCGGCGGCCTGCTGATGATCCCGTTCGCGGCCTACCTGATGGGCGTGATTGACGACGCCAGTTTGACCGTAGCGGGCGTGGAGTTGGTGGGCTGGCGCACAGTGTGGTTCCTTTTGGGAGCCATGGTGATATTCCTCTCGGCGCCGCTGGCGGTGTTCTTCTTGCGGCCCAGTCCGCAATCAATGGGCCTCAATCCGGACGGCGACCCTGACCCGGAGAATGCGCCTGCCGGCAGCGGTGCCAGGCAGCAACTCTCCGGCCTGTACGAGGTGCAGAACTGGCGGCAATGCTTCAAGACTCCTCCCATGTGGCAATTGTCGGGTGCATACGTGGTCTGCGGCATCACCACCGGGTTGCTGAGCATTCACTTCATTCCCTACGCCGAGGACGTGCTGCCAGAGCAGGTCAATCTGCTTTGGATGACCTGGGATCAAAAGGTTTTCGCCGGTACCATCTTCGGGGTCATGACCGGCCTAAACGCCGCTGGAGTGATCATCACCGGGTTCATGGGCGATCGGATGCGTCGCAAGAACGTCCTTTCGTTGGTCTACGCCACCCGAGGCGTGGCGTTCATGTGCCTGGTGTTCCTGCCGCTGTTCGGCTATGGGATGCTGGGACTGGTGGCGTTCGCCCTGCTGTCCGGGATGTCGTGGGTGGCGAGCGTACCGCTTACGTCCACTCTGACCGCGGACGTGTACGGGTTCCGGGCCCTGGGAACCATCAGCGGCTGGGTATTCTTCGCCCACCAGATAGGCTCCTTCTTCAGCATCCTGTTGGCCGGGTATCTGTATGACCATTTGGGGAGCTACTTCTGGCCGTTCCTGATCGCGGGTCTTACCCTGATTCCGGCGGCGATAATGGCCTACAGCATCAAGGAATACCACTATTCCAGCCGATACAACTCGCGTCCGGCAGAGGCTGGCCCGCAGTTGGCGACGGCCGGCGCTGGCGGGCGGTACTAGGGCCGCCGCTTAACCGGCGTGGCCCGCGGTGACCGCGATGGGCGTACCAGCGTTCGTTGCCATACTGGCGTCCCTGGGGCGTCACCACGGAGAGGCGGACCCCACCCTCCTGCAGTGGATCATGGCCGCCCTCAGCCACATCCTGCTGGGGAAGCTGGGTTTCACCGAGCTCACGGTGGTCATCATCATTGGGATAATCATCCTGGCCATGCCGGCGATGATCGTGGTTGCTTACCTCGCCAGCACCCGGCGCGCTTCGCCGCAACAAGTGGAAAGCGCTGAGCGTTTGACCAATCCTGAGTAACTCCCTGTTCAGGCTCAGGTCGCCGCCACGGACCTATCCGGCGACGTTACCGCGTCGTGCTATGATTGGTGGCGATGAACGCCATTATTCGTAAAGCAGTCATACCCGCCGCCGGACTGGGCACCAGGTTCCTGCCGGTGACCCGATCCGTGCCCAAGGAACTGTTGCCGATACTCGACCGCCCCATGCTGCAGTACGTGGTGGAGGAGGCTGCCGAAGCGGGAATCACCGACGTCATTGTCGTCACGTCCCCGGGCAAGGAGGGCATCGCGGAGTATTTCCGGCCGCGGCCGGATCTCGAAGAACGCCTGGCCGACGATACACGGCTCCTACAGAAGGTGCGATCCGGAGCGAACCTGGCCGACGTGTCATTCGTGATCCAGGAGGAACCGCTGGGCTTGGGTCACGCCGTGCTCACGGCGCGCGAGGCGGTGGGCAATGAACCGTTCGCGGTGATTTTGCCGGATGACATCGTCGACCACTCGCCGGGAGTGCTGTCCCAGATGATGGCTGCGGTCACCGGGGAAGACGGCGCCGCGGCGGTAGCGGCGGTAGCGGTGGAGCGCGTGCCGTGGGAACTGGTGCAGAATTACGGGGTGGTGGATTCGGAACCGGCTGGAGAGGGTCGGCACCGGGTACGCGGGATGGTGGAAAAGCCGCCACCCGGGACTGCGCCTTCCAACCTGTCCATAGTGGGCCGATACCTGCTGCCGCCGCAGGTTTTCGATTGCCTCGAGCGGACCCCGCCGGGAGCTCGTGGCGAGATCCAGCTGACCGATGGCCTGGCATTGCTGATGGAAGACGTGGCCGTTTACGCCTGCGAGTTTGACGGAATACGGTACGATGGCGGCAACCCGCTGGGATTGTTGCGGGCCTCAATGGAGTATGCGCTGAAGCGGGACGACACTCGGCAGGCAGCGGCCGATCTGGTACGGCGGTTGGCTGCCGATCTGTAGCGCGGCCGGGTTCAATTGACACTCCCGATGGGGCCACCGTAGAATTGCCCGGCGCATGCGGCCGGGCTACGGCTCGCCGATTTCGTCCCGCTTCACCCTTGAAACAGGAGACGCTAAATCATGGCAACGAAAGCCTTTTTGTTGGTTGAAACCGCCGTTGGGCGGACCCGAGACGTAGCCACCACACTGCGAGACCTGGACGGCATCGAATCGGTTGATGTGGTCACCGGGCCTTACGACATCATCGCAGTGATCTCCGGCGAGGATATGTCCGTGGTCGGAGGATTGGTCACGGAGAAGATTCACACGGTGGTAGGTGTGGTGCGAACCGTGACCTGCGTGGCCGTGGATGCTTGATGACTAATCGTGGTTGATCAGGACGGGTATCTGATTTCGCGGGAGGCAAGGTTTGGAGTACCGCTTCACTCCGGAAGACGATCATTTCCGAGACGAGCTGCGCCAGTTCATCCGGGCGGAATTGCCGGCGGACTGGGAAGGCGGCGGGCGCTGGCCTGAGGAATACGATTGGGACTTCACCATGCACCTGCGCGGCCGGCTGGCCGAGCGCGGCTGGTTGACGATGCACTGGCCGGAGGAGTACGGCGGGCAGGATGCGTCACCGGTGCAATCGGCAATTTACAACGAGGAGCTGGCCTACCTCAGGGCGCCGGGACGGGACATTTTTGGCGTGCGGATGTTAGGTCCCACACTGATGATCCACGGCAGCGATGAGCAGAAACAGACGCACCTTCCCCCCATTGCGCGCGGCGAAATCCAGTGGTGCCAGGGTTACAGCGAGCCCGAATCAGGCTCTGATCTGGCATCGCTGAGCACCAGGGCCGTGCGCGACGGCGACGAGTACATAATCAACGGCTCCAAGATTTGGACGACGCTGGCGCACCATTCCGATTGGATCATGTGCCTGGCACGAACCGACCCGGAGGCGCCGCGGCATCGCGGAATCAGTTTCATCCTGGTCGACATGAAGACGCCGGGAGTAGAGGTGCGTCCGGTCGTTAACATGGCCGGCGGGCACGAGTTCAACCAGGTGATCTTCGACAACGTGCGCGTGCCCAGCAGCAACGTGGTCGGCGAGGAAAACCGCGGCTGGTACGTGGCGGTGACGCTGCTGGACTTCGAGCGTTCGGGTATCGATTACTCTGCCATCGCGCGGCGGCTGCTGGATGACACCCGGGAGTACGCAGGGCAGATTTCGCGCAACGGGGTCAAGGTTACGCAACAGCCCTGGGTGCGGAACCTGCTGGCCGACCGGTACGTGGAGTGTGAGGTGGCGCGCCTGATGGCCTACAACGTGGCGTGGATGCAGGGTGAGGGCCTGGTCCCCAACAAGGAAGCGTCCATGAGCAAGGCTTTCGGGAGTGAAACGCTGCATCGGTCCGCCAACAGCGTGCTGGAAGTGGCTGGTCTAGAAGGCATGCTGGGACGTGGTGAGAAACGGGCTCCGCTGAACGGTCGTCTGCCGGAAAACTGGATGATCAGCTTTTCCCACAAGATCGCTGGTGGCACCTCGGAAGTGCAGAGGGGCATCGTGGCCGGCCGCGGCCTGGGGCTGCCCCGGGGTTAGACCGGGTTATTCGTCGTCGCCAGCGAGCCTTCTGGCGAGTTCCGGGGTGAGTTCTACACCCTGCTCTTGCAGGATGCGACCGATCCGCTTGCGCTCCTCCCGGATCCCTTCTTCTCGGGCTTGGCGCCGGCGTTCCCGGGCTTTGCGTTCGGCGGCTTCTTTGGCTGCGAAGAACATTTTGAAAACTCCATAGAGCGCTGCGGTGGTGGGGAACAGTAACAGCGTTGCCGTTATTATAATCCCGTCTTCCCGATTGGTCAGTGACGCGAGGTAGCCCAACAGTGGAAAACCATTGCAGAAGGCGCAGGCGTTGACAGCGACCGATAACAACATGCTGGCGCTGACTGACGCTGCACCGTCGAAGAACCGCCACAGTGCGGTGTTGGGTCTGTCTTCGATCATCGGTTGGCTCGCTTCGTTCGGGGCGGCCATGCCGCCAGGCTGGCGAACACGGCGGCTTCCGCCGGTGTCAGTTCCCGCATGGCATCCTGGCAACGGCGCAAGACTCGAAACACGGTTCGCTGGGTGACGGAGAATCGCTCAGCGGCTTCGGGGACGGTGAGGCCCTCTTCATGTATCACCGTGGCCATGTGCAGGTAGCGCCCCAGGCGACGGTATTTGTAGAACCATTCCATGTCGTCGAACTTGCAGCGAGGTAGCGGGCAGTCGAAGCAGGTAGGGGCGACCTCACACCCGGTATCTTCGTAGTGGTCGAATCTCGGTTCGGCGATTTGACGCTGCTTGGGCGCCACGGCGTTCATGGCGAACATAATCCACCTCGAAACGGACGTTCTAAACACTCCAGCATTATAGAACTGCCGTTCGCAGCACGTCAAGCGCGTGCATAACGGCGTTTCGGAGCGTTTCCGAAAGAGAATCGTCTGTCGAGACGGGATTGGCGCCTACGAGTCCAGAAAGCGGCGCAGGATCGCGGCGGCGGCGGCGGCGTCAACTGCGCCGGGGTCGCGGCTCGGGCTCTGACCGGACTGCAGCAGGTCGTTGGCGGCAGCGTTGGAGCTGAAAGATTCGTCGACGGTCAGCACGGGGATGTCGGTGGTTCGTTGCAGTGCGCGAACCAGCGTGGCGGTTTTACGAGCCTGCTCCCCGGATCGGCCACGGGTGTCATAGGGCATGCCCACGATGATGGCTACTGCGTCGCGCTGGCTGGCTTGTTCCAGGATCGCGGCGATGTCGGCTCGCCGATTACGACGTTCCAGGTAGCCGGCGGGCAGGACCAGCTCTCCCGGGGGTATGCTCACCGCCAGCCCGATGCGTCGGTCGCCGACGTCCAGGCCCAGCAGGCGGCCGGCGCGCGCAAGGTCCGACGGTTTAGGCGGAGACATGGTCAATCGTTCGACAACGGCAAGTCAGCCGATTTGCAACTCCGGGAAGTAGGTTACATAGAATCCCCGGTCTCTGGTCAAGAATGCGTCAGCGGCAGCTATGGCGTGGGCGCCAATCAGAAAATCGGACAGGATACGCGTTCTGGGGCCACCGGCACGCCGGTATTGTCCCCAACGCAACCCGGCGGCAAAGGCGATGTCCGTATTTATCGGTGAAACCGTTGCGCTGATTGAACGCAAGGCCGCGTTCAGGGCGTCGCGGCTATCGAAACGTGGGACCAACTCTGCGTACACAATATCGCAAACGATCAACGGGCCTCGGTCGTAGGCAGTCCGAAGTAGTTCCCTTGATGCCTGGCTGGTTGCTGCATCCGGGAGGAATATGTCCAGCAAGACGTTGGTGTCAGCTGCCGTCGTTATATCTACGAAGTTCCGCGGCGTAGTCATAGCCTCGAATTTCCGACATATACTCGTCGGTGCTTCCGCCTTTGCCCAGGATGCCATAAATAGCGTCCACTGGATGCTGTCCCTTCACTCGCTTGCGGATGAGCAGGCCGCCTTCGGTTGCCGTAATTTCAACCTCCGCGTCGGGGTGCATCCCAAAACGGTCTCGCAAGTCTTTGGGTATGGTTATTTGGCCCCTCTTGGAAATACGCATCATGACCTCCGATGCCCGGTTTGATTATCAGTTTAGAGCATCGCGCACCAGGTTGCCGACGCTGTCCAGCGCGGCGCCCAGGCGTTCTGGTTGGCGCCCGCCGGCTTGGGCGGTTTCCGGACGGCCGCCGCCGCCGCCGCCCATGAGCTTGGCGGCGTCTCGGGCGATGTTGCCGGCGTGGAGGCCCCGGCTCACCAGGTCCGGCGTGACCATGGTGACGATAATCGGGGAGCCGTCGATCACCGCGCCCAGGGCGACGACTACGTTCTCCAGTTTCTGCTTGAGGAAGTCGCCCATCTCGCGCATGGCTTCAACGTTATGGGCGGATGTCACGCCGGCGACAAGCTTCACGCCCTCGATGTCACGAGTGCGTCCGAGCAAAGACTCGGCTTCCGAGCGCAGGCTGGCCCGTTCGGCGTCGGCCAGGCGCCGGCGCAAAACGTCGGTGTCGGCCATGTAGGCATCCAGCCGGGCTTCCAGTTCGGGTACGGGCGCCTGGAGTTTACGAGAGATGGCTTCCAGGGTGGCCGTCTGCTGGACAAACAGCTCTTCGGCGGCGCGGCCGGTCACGGCTTCAATGCGGCGCATGCCGCCGCCGATGCTGGATTCGCCCAGCACCACCAGAGTGCCAACCTCGCCGGTGGCGTGAACGTGGGTGCCGCCGCAGACCTCGAAGCTGAACGGCTCGTCGTGGCTGCCCATGCGCACCACTCGAACCACGTCGCCATAGCGGTCGCCGAAGAACGCCAGCGCGCCGTCTCGAACGGCGTCAGTGTAAGTGGTCTCGCGGGCGGTTACCGACAGGTTCTCGCGGATCTTGCGGTTGGCCAGGCTCTGGACGTCCAGTTGCTCGTCCGGGGTCATTGCGCCGACGTGGTTGAAGTCGAAGCGTAGCCGGCCGGGGGCACACAGCGAACCGGCTTGCCGAACGTGGGGTCCCAGCACGGAGCGCAGCGCGGCGTGGAGCAGGTGGGTGCCGCTGTGGTTGCGGGAAGCGTCAAGGCGGCGTTCCGTTTCCACCCGGGCGGTTACTGTCTCGCCCAGTGCGATGTCCCCTTCGGAAACCAGTCCCCGGTGCACGATGAGGCCGGCCACCGGACTCTGGGTGTCTTCGACACGCACGTAGCCGCTGGGCCCGGTGATGGTGCCCTGGTCGCCCACCTGTCCGCCGCCCTCGGCGTAGAAGCAGGTTTCGGCCAGGACGATCTCGACCTGCTGGCCCCGGGTGGCGTGTCCCACTGCCTCGCCTTCGCGCAGGATGCCGAGGACGCGGGTGTCCATGGTCGTGTGCTGATAACCGTCGAAAGAGGTACGTCCGGCCCCGAGGTTCTCATAGGCGGTGACGATCTCCATACTGCCGGTGACCTGGTGGCCGACCCGGTCGTGCTCGCGCTTAGCCTCCATCTCGGAGTTGAAGCCGTCCATGTCCACCGCGAGGTCGTATTCACGCCGAGCGATTTCGTCCACCAACTCGGGTGGGAACCCGTAGGTGTCGTAGAGGACGAAGGCCTCCTTACCTGAAATTTGGTGACGTAAGAACTCTTCCGCCTGCAAATACGATCCAATTTCCTCAGTGAGTGCAGCCAGCGCGAGTTCGTAAATGGCTGCGCCTACGTTGCCGCCTTGCTCGCTGCCATATTTTGTTTCTATATCGTCGGTTCCAGTAATTTGGGTCGGTAACGATGACCGATCTTCCTCGTTCGCAGAGTCAATAAAGGCGGACACTTGGGTGGAGTAGCGCTCGATGACCATACCAGACAAAATATCCAGCCCTCGTTGAAAGCTGCGGCTGAAGCGTTCTTCCTCGAGCCTAATCACCCGCTCAATGAAACCTTTGTTTTCCGAGAGAACGGGATAGGCACCGGCGAAACGCGCAATGACGGCGTCGGTGACTTCCGTCATGAAGGGACGGCCAAGGCCGAGTTGGCGCCCGTAGCGGATGGCCCGCCGGATGATGCGGCGGAGGACATAGCCGCGATCACTATTGGACGGGACGACGCCGTCGCTAATGAGGAACGATGCGGCGCGGGCGTGCTCGGCAACGACGCGGATGGCGTAGTCGGTTTCCTGGTCTGAACCGTATTCGTGGCCGGTGAGATTGCAGACGGAGTCGATTATGGGCCGGAAAAGGTCGGTCTCATAGACGTTGGGCTTGCCCTGCAGCACGGCGGCGGCGCGCTCGAGGCCCATGCCGGTGTCGACGCTAGGAGCCGGCAGCGGAGTACGGACGCCGTCGAGGTCCTGGTAATACTGCATGAAGACCAGGTTCCACAGCTCCACGAACCGCTCACAGTCGCAGTTGGGATGGCAGCCGCCGGGGTCGGCAGCGGGGCCACCCTCGGCTTCGACTCGGAGCATGGCGGTGAGCTCGTCGGGCGTCATCATCTCGTCGGTGACGCGATGTTGGCCTCGACCCTTTTCCGCGCCGCCGTCGTAATGGAGTTCCGAACAGGGGCCGGTGGGTCCCTCCAGGCCGGCGGGACCCCACCAGTTGTCTGCGTTGCCGTAGCGGTAGATGCGCTCCGGCGGCACGCCGATGTCATTGAGCCACAGGTCGTAGGCTTCGTCGTCGTCCAGGTGTACTGTCACGTACATCCTTTCCGGTTCCAAACCGAAGAGACCGGTGCACAGGTCCCACGCAAAGGCCACGGCGTCCTTCTTGAAGTAGTCGCCGATGCTGAAATTGCCCAGCATTTCGAAGAAGGTGAGGTGCTTGTGGTCGCCAACCTCGTCGATGTCAGTGGTGCGGAAGGACTTCTGGCAGCTGGTGAGACGGCGACGGGGTGGAGTCTGCTCGCCCATGAAGAAGGGCTTGAACGGGACCATTCCGGCCGATGTGAAGAGCAGGGTGGGGTCGCCGGCGGGAATGAGGGAGGCAGAGGGCATGTACTGGTGCCCGCGTTCTTCAAAGAATTGGGCGAAGGATCTGCGGATGCTGTCACCGTCGATGTTCATACGAGGTTACGACTCCCGTAGGTTTGGTTACGAAAAGGTAATATTGGGGAACGCAGCCGATTGTAGGGGACGTGCGCAAACAGCGTCAACGACTGTCGGAGCGGGTAACGGTCAGCCGGCACGCTGATCGCAGAGGTGGTCGATGAGGAGCGTGAAATTGGGGCAGACTGAGTACACGGCTTCGGGGTTGATCTGATTCAGTAGTGCGGCGGCATGGTTTGTCTTGTTATACGTGCCTTTACGACACTCACGTGTCGCGCTATGCAGTCCACTGAGCACGTCCTGCCGAGGAATGTTTTCGATGTTCGGGTTGCGGGGCAATGAGTTCACGCGAAACCCGTTGCCAAAATATCCAGTCAGGGTCTCTCGGTCTGCCAGGAACCAAGCCTCCATGAGTTGGACCATGAAAAAGCATGGTTGTTGGGTCCGATTCGCTCCTTTACGCGGTTCAACAGTTGGGTTGACACCATGTCTTCGGAGTCGATAAGCAATACTGCACCAGAGCCTCTGGCGCATCTCCTGATTGCGTCGTCGCCCGAACCGCAGGGTGTGACGTCCAGAGCTATGGATCGCTGGTGGATCACATAAGCAGAGCGGCTCAGAAATACCTGCATGGGGCCACGAAGGTGTCTGCCGCCTTCCAGAAATATGGTCCATTGGCGGCTATCTTACCCCACGGACAGCGCCGGACATCCACGCGTCGCCAAGCGTCATGTTCTCCAGCCAGTCATCCAGTTTCTCCAGAGAGAGGCGGTTGAACTGAGTTCCTTCTGCGGGATGGCGGTCCCGCTCGCATACCACCACGCAATCGAGGTCATCAGAGAAGCGGTCAATCAACCAGGGCGAATGGGTGGTTACTATCAGTTGGGTTCGCTCCGACGCTCTTTTCAGCAGTTGAACCACCAGGTCCTGCGAGTCGGGGTGCATGGCAATTTCCGGCTCCTCGATGCAGATGAGCGGCGGCGGGTTGGGGTGGCACAGGATGGCGAGCAGGGCGATGAAGCGGATGGTTCCATCAGACAATCGGGAGGCCGGCAGCGCGCTGGACATGCCGGTTTCGTTGACGATCAGCTCAATGGTGTTCCCGAAGATGCGTGGGTGCAGGCTTTCGTAGGACTCATAGAAACGCTTGAGGTAGGAGTCCAATGACGGCTCCAGCCGGCGACTGAGCAGGTCGTTGACCACCAGGGCCAGGTTGCTGAAATCCTCCTCAAGAAAATTAGGATCGCCATCGGTGGGTTGGGGGCGACGAACGGGGCTATCACGGCCGACGTACCAGTTGCGAAAAGACTTGATGCTGGACAACCGAAACGCTGTCTGAGAGAGCACCGGGAAGGCAGCCGGGTTACGGAATACGTTGAACACTGACTGAGCGCTACCAACGTTGTCAGGAGTCAATCGGGTACTGACACCTTCACCGGTCAATTCGTAGAGGGTAATGGCGTATTCCGACGGGGCAACTCGACCGGAGCCATCAGAATTCCGAATGAAGTACGATTGCCTAGAGTCAGCCTCCGTCTGATGGTCTGCTAACCTTTCGCTTGTCACTTTCACCCCGTTATGGCCAGCTTCGAACTGCAACTCGTACCGAAATGGCATATCTGGGTGCTCTGGATTTTGGATTTCCGCTTGTATTTCGGAGAGGTGAAAGCCCGGCGCAGGTGCGTTGTCACCATTCCATGTCCAGTGACCCGTTGGCCCGTTGCGCCGCAGGAATCCCGCCAGATCACCCGGCACCGCCTGAAGCAGTCCGATCACATCAATCAGGTTCGACTTGCCCGACCCGTTGGCGCCGATGAGCACGTTGAGCGGCTGTAGGTCCAGCCTAGTGTCCTTGAACGACAGGATGTTTTTCAGGTGCAGCGATTTGATCAGCATGGCGGCCTCCGCTTTGAAGGCGCGGGGTCAGTGGGTCAGTACTCGAAACCCGTTTCCGCCGCCCAGGCCTGGACGCCGCGGCGGAAGGCTAGCGCTCCCATGGGCGCGATGACGGCCTGCATGGCCTCCAGTATCTCCCGGGGCGTGGCGCCTTCGTTGAGGGCGACGCGGATGTGGGCCTGGATCTGCTCCTGGTCGGCGCGCAGGGCGGTTTCGACGCAGATCTGGAGGAGCTCCTTGGTCTTGCGGTCGAGGAGACGCTGGCCGGTGTAGGTGGCCTCGATGAACTCGCCGTATTTTTGGGTCCATTCCGGGTCGGCGAGGGCGTTGATGCGGTGCATCTCCAGGGTGTAGCCCCGGGTCTGGGCGGCTTCCTCGATCAAGCGCTGGGCGTCTGCATTGTCCGGCATGGTGGCCTCCTGGGTTGGATTGGGTTTAGAGGTCGTAGTGGGTGCGAGCGGCGGCCTGGAGCGGGTCATCCTGCTGGAACAGGTCGGGATGCGTCCCGCGTGCCAGCGCCAGGTGGTAGGTGAAAAGCTGCAGCGGGACCACGCTGGCGATGGGCATCAGGTACGCAGGGCAATCCGGCAGCGGGAAGGTGATCGCTCCAGCGTCCGCCAGGTCGTCGTCGCGCCTGTTGGTCAGCGCCCACACGGGCGTGCCCAGTTCTCCCGCTGCTTGGGCCAGGTCTACGGCGCGGCCGCGGTCTTCGCCGGCGGGGGCTATGAGCGTCAGCAAGCAGTCGGAATCCAGGGAGCAGAAGGGCCCGTGGAGCAACTGCTCGGTCTGGAAGCCCTCGCAATCGGCGCGGCTGGTCTCCTTGATCTTGAGGGCGACCTCGTAGGCGTTGGCCCGATTGGCGCCCCAACCCGCAGAGATGAACCTGCGCCGCTCGTGGTGCTCGGAGACCACCCGTCGGACTCTCTCCTCGTCGGCGAGGATGTCGGCCATCTGCTGTGGAAACGCATCCAGGCCGTTGGCCGGGTCATCGAGGCGGCCGGCCATGCCCAGGTTGAGCAGCGCAAGCACGGTGAGGGCGGTGGTGTAGCTAATGGTGAAGGCCGCCGATTTTTCCTGGTCCACGGTGCGGATGCCGTCGTGCGCGGCCAGGATGCGCGGACCCGGGTCGGTGGAGGTGATGGCCACGGTATAGGCTCCCAGACTATTGGCAACGTCCAGCGCATCATAGGACGAACGCTTGGTGCCCCGGTGGCTGATCACGATCACCGCGTCGTCAGCGGTGACGCGCGGCGGCGATACGCAGAACTCGAAGGAATTCCACGCGAAAGCCTCGGGCCCGGCATCCATGATGGATGTACCCACCAGCGCCGCGTGCCACGACGTTCCGATGCCCACGACATAGATGCGGCGTTTGCGCGACAGAACCGCGGCCACTTCGGCGCAACGCTCCTTTTGGGTGGCGATTACCGAACGGATGGCGTCGGGCTGAGCGACGATGGCGTCGTACATGAAGTACGGATGCCGGTCGCGCGGAATAGGGGTAGTCATGTGAACAGCGTCCGGAGCGGTGAATTGCCAGTGCGGTCGACGTGGCGAAAATATGATAACAACCATTGGTGCTAGTTTGAGTTGATTTTGAAAATGCCACGAGGTTCCACTATGCTGTGAGTTGCTTACACTACAGCGGAGGAACCTCGTGAACATCGCCGATTTTATCACTGAACTGTATTGCCAGATAGACGACGCGCTGCCCGACGTTCCCCAGCACAGTCAGGCCATCCTCTCCCTCAGCGAACTGATTACCATCGGCGTGCTGCAAGCCATGAAGCCGGTTACGCAACGGGCCTTCTACCATTGGCTCAAAGACAACTATGGCCACCTCTTTCCCCAACTGCCCAGCCGCACCCGTCTCAACCGTCGGTTGCGGGCGCAACGGGACTGGACCGGCTACTTCCTGGCCCGGCCCACCGTCCTGGGGGTGGCCGACAGCTACGGAATAGAATTGCGTCATCCCATACGCGAAGGGCGACGGGCTAACCAAGTCGGCAAAAAAGGCAAGTCCAACCATCGCTGGATCGTGGGAGGTAAACTCTGCGTCGTACAGAACCAGTGGGGCCTGATTACCGATTGGGATTGCGCCGGAGCCAACGTTCACGACCAGACCTTCCTGCCCTTGCTCGCTCAATACGACGGACAGATGATTGTGCTGGCCGACACCGGCTTTCACCGCGCCAAAGGCGACCCAGACAACGTCAAGATCTGTCGTCGGGGACAGTGGAACGTGCGCATGGCAGTGGAGACGACTTTCTCCATGATGTCAGTCGTGTGGGGCAGTAAAGAAATGCGCCATCGGGCGTGGAATGGCTTTGAGGCCCACTTGGCTTACACTATCGCCGCCTTCGACATACTGACCCAATGGAATGGGTTGGAACCGGACGCCCAGGGGCGCATCCATCGCTCCATCGCTCACTTCACCCTCTGACACTTACTAGCACCAATGGTTAACAGGGGTTGGTTTTGGTGTCCCGATGGCCGGGCGGTGTAGCAGACTGACGGATGAAACCAAAGCGGATATAATTCATCGCAACGTCCGTCGCCGGGGAGTCGCTACGGCTGGGCGACCGCGACCATACAGGAGCGAACCGACAATGGCAGTACGGGTTCTCGATGTCCATGCGCACATAACGCCAGCCAGCGCGCTGCGGGCAATGCAGAGCGGCGACAACTGGTTCGGGGTCTCCGCGCCCCAGCTTTACAACCAGCACCGCTACAACCCGCGCACCTTCTGGACGCCGGAACAGCGCATCGCCGACATGAACTCGCTGGGTGTGGACGTTCACGTGCTGTCGACCAACGCCAATATGTACTTCTACGATCTGAGCGTGGACCAGACCATGGCCATGCACCGGGAGTGCAACGACTACGTCGCCCAGTTGACTGAGGAGTATCCGGATCGCTTCGCTGGCCTGGCCCATCTGCCGATGCAGGATGTGGGCGCCGCCATCGAGGAACTCACCCGGGCGGTGGAGGAATTAGGCCTGAAGGGGGCCATGATCGGGGACCACGTGAACGGGCGCACCTTCGACGACCCGGTTTTTCAGCCCCTTTGGGCGACCGCGGAACGCCTGGGCGCGATGTTCCTCATCCACCAGGGCGGCGAGACCGTGGTCTCGGAGCGGCTCAACCGTTACCACCTGCCCAACACCATCGGCAACCTGGCCGACCGCGCCATCACCTACGCCTCCTTCGTGTTCGGTGGGGTGATGGACCGCTACCCCGGGCTGCGGGTGTGCCTGTGCCACGGCGGCGGCTATGCCTGCTATGGCATCGGGCGCATGGATCGGGGTTGGCAGGTGCGGCCGGAAGCACGGGCCAACATCGACCAGCCGCCCAGCGCCTATCTCGGCCGGTTCTACTACGATTGCCTGACTCACAGCGAGGACGGTCTGCGGATGCTCATCGACATGGTGGGCATCGAGCAGGTCGTGTTCGGCACCGACTGGCCCTTCGACATGTGCGCCGACTGGCCGGTATCGTGGCTGCTGGGCCTGGACAGCCTGACCCGCGACGAAAAAGACGCCATCCTCTTCGGCAACCTGGAGAGGCTGCTGAAAATCTAACGGGAACTAAACCGAACAACCCTGACCATCGGGAGGGAAACCTTATGGGACTTAACGCCGACAACATCCGCCTGAAGGCGATCAACCACATCACCTACAACGTTCGGGACAAGGACATCGCCCTGAAGTGGTACGAGGAAGTCCTGGGCGTCAAGCAGATCCCCAAGATGGTGGACAGCGACAACCTGTACTGGCTACAGCTGCCCAGTGGAGCCATGGTCCACATCATCGAAAACCCGGACGCGCCGTCCGCGCCGTCGCACCACACCGCCTTCGAGGTGGACGACATCTCCGCCGCGCGCGACGAGTTGCAGAACATCGGCGTGGAGTGCACCGACATCCAGACCCGCCACGATGGTCAGCAGGCCTTCTACTTCCATGACCCGGACCACAACCGGCTGGAAATCTGCACCAAATCGGGGTTTGGCGTGCTGGTGTAAATACAGCGACAACGCTGATAAATCTAGGGGCGGGTCTAAAACCCGCCCCTGATCTTTACCATCGCACCTTGACGTAGCCTGACCTAAAGGCCATTTTCGGGCGTGAACGGCGTCACCCATCAAGTTCGTACTCATCAGCCCATCTATCCAGTGCCGCCAAGCCGGGTTCCGCGTTGTCCATTAGTTCCGGCAATATCTTGTCCAATACCGGGTCTTCAAGCACGAAGTCGCGCAGATTTTCCAGTGCCCGACTGTAATCGCCTCTCTGCATGACGTTGAGGACGCTGGTTCTTAATATGGCGATATAGTCATCCCGTCCCACTATTTCAAGCAATTGAATGGCGCGTAAAGTGAGTATATCCGCCACGTTTTGCCGGATCTGCAGCAAATCAGCTCTTACTTGAAGCCAATCCTCTCCTTCTCCATGGTCATTCTGACCGTCTAATGGCGGCGGTCTATTTGTCACCAGCCACCCCTATTCTCTTCGCGCGCATCTCCCGGATTTTAGCAATGAGTCGATCGTTTTCCTCGGCTTTTTCCTTACCGAGGGCTTCCAAACGTCGGATCTCCTCCGCGTGTTTCACCAACAGGGCGTCCATCTTGGGATCACCAGTCAAACTTGCCACAACATCACCTCCTTTCGGGCACCGATTATACTGGACCTAACCGCAAAAAGGGATTTTTGTGGCGCCTTGGAAGTCCTGGTGTAATCAACAAGTACGCTATAAATTCAAAAGCCTGCCGTTCTGATGAGATGGCAACTACGGTCTTCCCATCGAATACCGGTTGAGGATACCCAAGTAAGCCCGCTGCCCTTCCACCGCGATGGCGGTGCGGTCGGCGAGGTATTCGGCCCAGACGGATTGGGTTAGCGCCGTGGCCTTGCCGGACGGAGAATACGGGTTGGTCGGGTCGAGACCGGCGAAGGCCTGGATCCGGGCGCCGATGGACTTGGGGCTGCGCTCCAGCGCGGCGGCCAGAGCGGCGACCTCGCGGCTGTCGTGAGCCACTTTGCCGCGGTACAGGTGCAGCACCGCCAGGTCCTCAATGCGGGTCCATTTACGGGCGGGAGGCATGGTCTGGTGGTTGCGCGGGGGCGAATGGCTATTCGCCCCCGCGACGCTCCGATTTAGCGTCCTTCCTTGATGAACTCGGCGACGCGCTCGCCGATGGTCATGGAGGTGACGTTGGTGTTGGCGCGGATGCAGTCGGGCATGACGCTGGCGTCGGCGACGCGCAGGTTGGTAACGCCCTTGACCTTGCCGAACTGGTCGACCACGGCCGTGGGGTCGCTGTCCGGACCCATCTTGCAGGTGCCGGAGATGTGCTGCGACGTGGTGACCTCGCGGGCGATCCAGGCGTCTAGCACCGCGTCGTCGGTCTCCGATTCCGCTGGCGGCTCGATGCGTTCCTGGATAAGAGCCTCGAATTCGGGATGCTCCGCCAGTTGCAGACAAAGGCGTACGGAGTCCCGCAAACGGACCAAATCGAACTCCTCCTTGAGGTAATTGTAGTCCAGGAAGGGCTGCTCGTAGGGATCGGTGGACTGCAAACGCATGTGTCCCGCGCCGGCGGCCAACTGGATGCCGGTGCTCATGCGCACGCCCAGGGGCACCATCCGGTCGCCGCCCCGGTTGATACGCTCGGTGGCGAAGGACTGCATGCTGATCTTCATGTCGTTGCGCAGGTCCGAACCGGGCGCGGTGTAGCGCAGGCAGAGCTGCGAGCGAGGCGCCAGGCCGTCCAGCTCAACCTCGGGCTTGGTGCGCCAGGTGCACCAGACGGTGGGATGGTCGCGCAGGTTCTGGCCGACGCCGGGGGAGTCGTGAACCACCGGGATACCCATCTCGCGCAGGTGATCGGCCGGGCCGATGCCGGACAGCATCAGTATGTGGGGCGAGCCGATGGCGCCGCTGCTGAGGACGATCTCGTCGGCCTCGGCCACGAAGGTCTCGCCGCCCGATTCCAGCTGGACGCCGGTGGCCTTGTTACCGTCAAACAGGATGCGATGGACGTGACAGTTGGCCTTGATGGTCAGGTTCAGCCGGTGGCGGGACTCGGCCAGGTATCCGAGGTTGGTGCTCATCCGGATGCCGTTGGGGTTGTTGAAGGGGGTGGGGCCAACGCCGTAGGAATCGGGGTGATTGTGGTCCCAGGTCTCCGGGAAGCCGGCGGCCACGCACGCCGCGCTGAAAGCGTTCTGGGCGGGCAGCCAGGTCTCACGGGCGAAGCGGTGCATGACGATGGGGCCGTCGCCGCCGTGGAAGTCGTCGTTGCCGTAGTCGGTGTCGGTCTCGATGCGCCGGAAGATGGGCAGCAGCTTGGTGTAGGCCCACTCGTCGTTGCCCTCGGAGGCCCAGCCGTCGTAGTCCTCGGGCACGCCGCGCAGGAACACCTGGCCGTTGATGGCGCTGGAGCCACCGGTCACCTTGCCGCGCGGAACCATCATCTCCGGCGAGGTGTCGGTGCCCTTGCCCACGAACTGCCAGTTGTGGTCGCTGACCATGATGTCGATCTCGGTGTTGTAGCCGAACTTGACCTCTTCCGGCAGGTGCTCGAACTCAGGGTAGTCCGGCCCCGCTTCGATCAGCAGGACGTGTTTGCTGTGGTCTTCGGTCAGGCGGCTGGCGATAATCGAGCCCGCGGAGCCCGCGCCAATCACGATGTAATCGTACTTCATACCAGTCTCGCTCCTTTCGTCACGGTAGTTGCCCCACCGCCGTGTGTCCGTGCGCCGACGGCGGCGATGCGGTAGTGGATTCCGTACTGCCGCAATGATATACACGGGTTACCAGTGGCGCAAGCAAGCGGAACACGCTGGCGGTGGTTTTGGTGTGTCCCTAACCGTCGTCGCCAATGCGGTAGAATAGGCCGAAAATCAGGTACGTTCCCGGCGCCGCAAGGTCCGGATACCTGAGCCATTGATCGCCAGCAACGAGCAATTTAAGGAGACGGAAAATGGCAGAACTGGTACTGGGTCTGGCCTCCTCGCACAGTCCGCAATTGAGCACCCCGCCGGAAGGCTGGGCCGGCCGTGGCGAGAGGGACAAGGGACATCTTGAGCTGATCGGAACCGACGGCATCGTTTCCAACTTCGAGGACTTGCTGGCCCGCACGGACACCGAACGGATCGCCAAGGAGATCACACCGGAGAAGTTCGCGAAGCGGCACGAGCAGAACCAGAAGGCCATCGCCCACCTGTCCAAAAAGCTGTACGACGCCAACCTGGACGTGCTGGTGATGGTCGGCGACGACCAGCACGAGTACCTGCTGGACGATAATATGCCTGCCTTCTGCGTCTACTGGGGCGATGAGGTGAAGGTATCCGGCCACGAGGCCGGCCCATCCACCGGCGGCCTGAATCTCATCGGCTACAACACCGAGGATGTCCAGGTTCCCACCGACTCGGCCCTGGGGCTGCACATCATCGACAGCCTGATGAACGCCGAGTTCGACGTGGGAACCTCGAAGTTCCTTGACCCCACCCGCGGACGAGGGGAGCGAGGCGGCATCGGCCACGCCTTTGGCTACGTGTACAACCGCCTGATGACCGACGGCATCATCCCCACGGTGCCGGTGATGCTCAACACCTACTACCCGCCCAACCAGCCGACGCCCAAGCGGTGCTTCAATCTGGGCCAGGCCCTGCGCTCCGCCATCGAATCCTGGGACAAGGACATCCGGGTAGGCATCCTGGCGTCCGGCGGGCTGAGCCACTTCGTGGTCGACGAGGAGTTGGACCAGCAGGCCCTGGCCGGAATGCAGGCCAAGAGTGTCGACAGGCTGATGGACCTGCCCCGAGAGAAGATCAACTCGGGCAGCTCCGAGATCCGTAACTGGATCGTGGTCACCGGCGCCACCGAGCACCTGGACATGGATGTGGTGGACTACGTCCCCTGCTACCGCTCACCAGCCGGCACCGGCTGCGCCATGGGATTCGCGACCTGGGGCTAGACCGTATTTGTCAGAAGCAGGATTTCCAGGATTTTAGGATTTACGGGATTGTTCTCCAATCCTGATAATCCAATAATCTGGTAAATCCTGCTTCTGACAGAAACAGAAGCGTTGCCTCCCTACGACCGCAGCGGCTCGGCGACCAGCGACTTGATGCGCGCCGTGATGCCGGTCTGGTCGTAATTGCGCAGCAGGTTGATGCGGTTGCGGTTGGGGTCGCCGCCGTGCCAGTACTCGTAGATCTCCTGACGCATTCCGAATGATGACGCGGCCAGGTCGTGGGCCAGGCGGAAGAGGCGGGACTTGTACTCCACGCCGACGCCTTTGCCGGGCATGTAACGGTCCAGGTAAGGCCGGAACTCGGGGTTGGCCAAGTCGGCCTCGCTGGGCTGCATGATCATGCCGGAGCCGGAGATCTCCCGCAGCAACTCCACCATGCGCTGGGAGGTCTGGGCGAAATAGATGTTCATGCCGGAGGTCGATCCCAGGGACATGAGCCCGTTATCGGCGGTATACGCATTGTGCTCGACGCCGTCCATGGCGTGCCGCCACATCTCGGTGTGCATGGCCATCTCGCCCAGCTTGGCGGACACCTCGCGGTACTCGATAACCCCTATGGCTTCGGCAATGAGGGTGGCCACGGCTGTCATCACTTTCATGCGCTGGTGGATGCGACACAGATTGCCCCAGCCCCGGAAGTTGGCCTCGGAGCCCAGCCGTTGCAATAGCGGCGTCGAGTCGTAGAGCATGAAGATGCGGTCCCACGGCACCAGGACGTGGTCGAAAAACAGCATGGCGTCCTGCTCGTCATACGCCGCGCCCAGGGGATGGCCGTAGCTGCCGGCCCACTGGGATACCGGTTCCCGGCACAGCATCTTTATTCCCGGCGTTTCGGTGGGAATGGAGAACGAGAGGATGAACCGGGGGTCGGCCCGGCGCATGAAGGTGGCCGACAGGGAAACGTAGGTCTCGTTGCTGATGGGCGCGGCGGTGGCGAGTTGCTTCGCGCCATGGACGATGACGCCCTCGTTGGTCTCTTCGACGACGTGCAGCGCGACTTCGGTTTCGCTTTCGGCGCGGGTCTCATTCTGGGGCTGCGCGCTGCGATCAACCTGCGGGTCGCCCAGCGCGTGGGTGAGAAACAGGTCGTTCTCCATGCAGTAGCGGTGGTAGTTGACCACGTTCTCGGCGAAGTTGCACCTGGGGTGCTTCACCTGTTCCAGCGCGTCGCTGATAGCGACCAGGCCGGTAATGAAGGGCGCGAGGATGTCGGGGCTACGGCCCAACTGACCCCAGGACTCCTCGTTCCAGATTTCACTGTTGCGTCGCTGCCGCTTCAAGTCCTCGTGGCTGCGGGGCAGCAGCCACGACAGGCTGCACCGATTGCCGGTCTCCGGTGAAACGAAGGTCATCTCGTCGCGGTACTTGTCCGAGTGTTGCAGGTCGTAGATCCGGGCCAGTTCGTGGACCATGCCGGTCGTTGCCGGGTGCTTGGTAACGTCGGCGACCTTCTCGCCGTCCAGCCAGACCTCGCGGCCGTCGCGGAGGCTCTCGATGTAGCGGGCGCCGGTCATGGCGCCGTGGGCGGTTTCAAGTTCCAGTGCCATTGGGCTCTCCGGTTGCGGCGATCAGGTCCGGCCGTTGTAGACGTAGTGCGGCTCGCCCATTGCCGGCGGGTGGCTGCGGTAGAACTGCTCGACGTAGGGCGACAGTTGCGCCGCCATGCGCCGGGTGGCCAGCGTCTCGGGCTCTAGGGGGCGGGCCAACTGTTCGCGGAGTTCGCGGGCGACGTCGGCCTTATTGGCGCGGGTGTGGGCGCCGTCCAGCAGCAATACCTCGCCGTCGACTATCACTGCCGCGATGTCCTTGCTCTTGGCCCGACCCAGCACCAACTCCACCGGCGGCAGGTCCTGCTCCAGGTATGGGTCTTCGAGGCTATCCAACCTTACAAGCACCATGTCAGCGCGACGACCGGGTTCCAGCAGGCCGATTTCATTGCCGAAACCGGTCGGTGCGGCGGCGTTGGCGCTGGCCATGGTCAGTACCTGCTCCATGGTGATGGCGGGTTGTTCGAGCCCCGGCTGGCGGTGCAGCTTGCTGACCAGGCGCATCTCCTGGAGGAAATCGTCGTCGTCGTTGATGGCGGTGCTGTCAGTGCCCATCGCGACGTTGACGCCCCGGGCCAGCATGGGGTTGACCGGCGCGATGCCGTTCTTTAGGCGCAGGTTGGAACTGGCGTTGTGGGCAACGGTGGAACCGGAATCGGCCAGCAGGTCGATGTCGCGCTCGGTGAGCCAGACCGCGTGGGCGAAGGAGACCTCCGGCCCAAGGAACTCCAAGTCCTGCAGATGCTCAACGGGCGTCTTGCCCCAGGTTCGGATGCCGTAGTCCTTCTGGTAGGGGCTTTCCACCAGGTGCATGTGGATGCCGGTTTGATGGCGAGCCGCCTGCTCCTTGCAGCGCACCAGGAAATCGTCGGAGTTCCACTGGGCGTTGGCGGGGCTGAACAGCACGCGAACCTTGCCCGACGGATGATTGTGGTACTCACCGACCATGGTGTCGCAGAAGGCGAAGTAGTCGTCATCGCTCATGTGGGCGACGGACAGGTAGCGGCGCACGTCGTCGGCCAGGTCCGCCGGCAGACCGCCCAGGAAATCATCGTCGCCGGCGTAGACCACCCGGTTCTGGTTGCGGAGATAGCTGGAGAAAGCAACCCGCATCCCGGCGTCCAGGAAACCGCGCAGAACGGCGTCAACGTCTTCCTTCAGTGTGGCCGCCGCCGTCTGCGGGTGGTTGTACATCACCGTGGTCTGTCCCGACTCCAGCATGTTCAGGGCGGTGTACAGGGTCATCAGGTAGTGATCGTAGGGACGGCGGCCCCAGCCGGCCAGGATCCAAACTTCCAAAAGGTCGTCGCAGGTGCCCATTTGCAGGGTGGTCACGCCGCGCCCGTGGTGGTGGGTGTTCACCAGCCCGGGGATGATGGCGACGTTGGGGCCGCCCAGTTCGGCGTCGGGTTGGTGGCGTTGCCGCAGGTCCGGATAGGAGCCGACGTCCCTGATGACGCCGTCCTCCTGGTAGATAGCCGCATCGCTGACGGTCGTCACGCCGCCGGCGCTCTGCGGGCTGATGAGGTGTTTGCCGCGGATCAGAGAGGAGGCCATGGTTCACCTCGTCAATCGGTTTGGGATTGGTACCAGTCGATGATCTCGGAGCCGGTGGCGGCCCAGACGCCGCCCTGTTCCATCATGTAGCCCAGCGCTTCGTCCACCGCGCCGACCCGGAAAGGCTGGCCCACCAGCCAGGGATGCCAGTTCAGCGCCATCAGCCGGCCGTGGGTGGCACCGTCGGCGTGCAGCACGTCAAAACTCTCGGTGAGGCGGCGCTGGTAGTCGGCCACGGTGACCTTGCGCTGGGCCAGGGACGCCACGTCGTCCAGTTCGTACAGCAACGGCAGGGAGAAGAAGGGGTTATCGCCGGCGGTCATGGGGTACGGCTGCTCGTCGTTGGCCCAATCGCACACGTAGCGCAGGCCGGCCTCTGCCAACAGTTGCGGCGTGCGGTCCGACTCTCCGTACTCGGGGCCCAGCCAGCCCTGGGGCGCCTTGCCCGTGGCACTGGTCAGGGCGTCGATGGAGGACCGGATGTATTCGCGCTCCTCCGAATCGGACATGTTGCTGGTGATCATGCGGCTTACCGACACGCCGTGACCGATGATCTCGCAGCCTCGGTCCAGGCAGTGCTGCACCAGGAACGGGTAGTTCTCGGCGGTAATGGCGTCCATGGCGATGGTGGCGGTGATGCCGTGCTTCTCCAGGGTGTCCAGGAGGCGGAAGATGCCGATGCGGTGACCGTACTCCCGGTGGGAGACGCGAGCGTAGTCGGGGAACGCCCGGGGCGCGGACCCACCGGACAGGTTGGCCACCTGGTAGCTGCCCTCCGGCGCCTGCCATTCCATGTGTTCCAGCACCAGGATGACGCACAGGGCGACCCGGGCGTCGTTGGGCCAGCGCAGAGCCGGCCGGCTGATGATGGGCGACCATTCATGGTGCGGGTGGTCCATTCCAAAGGTGCGTTGCGCGGGCATGTTGAATTATCCTTCGTCACTCCGGCGAAAGCCGGAGTCCAGTGGTGCGAGGGCAGTAGGCAGTAGAAGTTGGGCAGGCTCTGGTGACTGAGCAGATGGATTCCGGCTTTCGCCGGAATGACGGTTTCAAGGGCCGAAAAGCAACGCTGTCACCCGGCAAATTTTTGCGCGTGTTCCATGGCCTGGTCGTAGTAGTTGGCGATGTAATACTCGGCGATATCGTCGGCGGTGGTCTGCCAGACGCCGTCGTGGGCCATGATGTGATCGAGGATGTCCTCAAGGTACTTGATGCGGTGCGGCTGGCCGATCAGGAAGGGGTGCAGCGCGATGCACATGACCCGGCCACTCTCGGCGCCCTCTTCATAAAGGCGGTCGAACTGGGCCTTGCAGATGTCGGCGAAGTATTCGGCGGTGTAGTGGTTGTCCCGCAGGACGGATGAGTCATTCAGCTCGATGGAGTAGGGAACCGACACCAGCTTGCCCCCGTTGTGCACCTTGATCGGCGTCGGCTGGTCGTCGTGGAACCAGTCGGTGTGGTAGATCAGACCGGCTTCGGCCATCAGATCCGGGGTGCTCACACTGCCGGAGATAGCGGGTCCCAGCATCCCCTTGAGTTGCTTGCCGGTGTGGCGCTTCAGTGTCTCGATGGTGTCCCGGTAGAACTCCCGCTCCTCGTCCTCGGTGCAGGTGTACAGGTAGCGGGTGTTGTAGATGCCGTGGCTCATGTAGTCGTAGTCGCGCTCGACCATGGCCTCGGCGATCTCCGGAAAGTGTTCCAGCACCGCCATGTTCAGCGAGATGCAGCACTTGATGTTGTGCTTGTCCAGGGGTTCCAGCATGCGCCAGAAACCGACGCGGTTGCCGTAGTCGCGGTAGGTGTACTGCTGCACGTCGGGATAGGGAACGCGCGGCCACGGATCGCGCACGCCCTCGTTGACCGGCGTGTACTCGTAGTGCTCGATGTTGGGCGAGATCCAGAGCGCCACCCGCGCGTCGTTGGGCCACTTGATGATCGGCCGGTCGATGATGGGCAGGTAGTCGATTCGGTCGGGAGGCAGCGCCATGGTGTTGCTCCTTGAATGTTGATGAAACGTCATTCCGGCGAAAGAACGTCACCCCGTACTTGATACGGGGCCGGAATCCAGCGCCTAATCCAAAAACCCCGATTCGCGGCGCCACTGGACATAATCGGTCAGGCCGGCGGCCAGGTCGTACTGCGGGACCCAGCCCAGGTCGTGCCACAGGCGGTAGCCGGACAGCGGGCCGCGGGTCGGTCCCAGTGAGGACTCCGCCGGCTCGGCGCTCTGGGACTCGACGATGCGGGTCTCCGGGAACAGCTCGGCCAGCGTGCGCTGGATCTGCGCGCCGGTGACGGGCACGCCGTTGGTGATGTTGTACAGCTCATGGGGCAGTTCGGGCGCGTCCACCACAGTTGCGATGGCCGAGCCAGTGTCCAGGACGTAGGTATAGTCTCGCCCGAAGTCGGTGGTGTCGAGCGCGATGGGTTCGCCCCGCAGCATCGCGCCGGTCCACTGGTAGGGGGTGGACATGTTGTCGCGGTGGCCGGTGATGCGCTCCATGGGGCCGTAGGGCGTGCTGACGCGCAGGCTCGCGGCGCTGAACCCGTGGAGTTGGCCATACCGGTGCGTAAGCTGCTCGCTGGCGAGCTTGGTTATCCCGTAGAGGTTGCCCGGCTGAGGGTGGTCGTCCTCGTTGTAGGTCTGGTCCGGGTCGCGGCACAGGCCGTAGGCGGCGCCGGAACTGATGTACACGAACCTCTGGACGCCGATCTCCCGGGCCAGTTCCAGCAGGTTGCCGGTTCCGGTCAGGTTGATGTCCAGTATCTCTTTGCTGCGGGCGGTTTCCCGGTCGGTGCGGTTGACGGTGAACACCGCAGCGTGGACGATCTTGTCGATGGAATGGTCCTGCCGCAGCGCGTCCAGGCCGGCGGTATCCAAAATGTCGCCAACGATGAAAGTCACGCGTTCGGCCAGGTCGCCCAGAAAATGCGTCATCAGGCCGTCGGCGGCCAGCACGTCGTAACTAACTACCTCGTGGCCGCGCGCGGCCAGTTCCTTGACGATGCTCGCCCCGACGAAGCCAACGCCGCCGGTTACCAGGGTTGCCATACGTTGGTTCTCCCTGAAGCGCAATGACCCGAAAACGAGCCGGGTCGATGGCTCATTGTGATTGGTGGCGCCAGTATGCCCACCGACGGGCGGGAATTCAACTCACCGTATCGTCCGGTAGTCTATATGCTCACGGCTATCAATCAAATCCTGTCCATCCTGTTCATCGATGTGAAATTGCCCCGGTCTTTGCTACAGGCTGGCAACATCGAGCCGGGATGCGCAATGATACAATCCGCCAATATGTTCGAACTCCGCCCATATCAGGAGAACCTGCTGCGACAGGTGCAGGACGGGCTGGCTACTGCATCCAGGGCCCGCTTGATGCTGCAACTGCCCACCGGCGGCGGCAAGACTGTCATCGCCGGCGCGCTGCTGGGCGATTGGCTGCAAGGTGGACGCAAGGCCGTCTGGCTAACCCACCGCAAGGAACTGGCCGAGCAGACCCGGCAGATGCTCACCGACGCCGGCGTCTCCGCCATCACCAACGTCAACTGGACCCCCGGCGAGGACGCTCCGGCCATGGCTGGCGGCGCGGTGATTCTCATGGCCCAGACCGTGGGCCGGCGCACCGCCCGCCGCGAAGTCTGGAACCGCTACACCTCTGACGACCTGCTGGTTATCGACGAAGCCCACCATGCTACTGCGCCCGGCTGGGAACGGGCGATGCAGCAGTGGCCCGGCCCCATCGTCGGCATGACCGCCACCCCCTGGCGGCTCTCCGAAAAGGAAGGGTTCGACCACCTCTTTGACGGCTTGCTCTGCGGCCCCCAGACCGCCAACTTGCAGTCTCTTGACGAGCCGGCCCTGTGCCAGGCGCGAGTTGTCATCCCGCCCCTGGAGCAGCGCATCGCCGGCGGAGCCGTTGACCGCACCGGCGACTACACCGAGGCCGGCATCGAGCAGGCCAACCGCGACCGTCCCGATATATTGACCGCCGGCGCCTTGGACTTCTGGCAGAAGCACGCCGCCGACCGACCAACGATTGCTTATGCCGTGTCCGTTGACCACGCCCACAACCTGGCCGCAGTGTTCAACGAGGCCGGCGTCCCGGCGGCCGTCATCCTGGGCGACACCAACCGGGAGGAACGGGACCGGGCCATCGCCGGTTTCCGGGACGGCAGCATCAAAGTGCTGGTCAACGTGATAGTCGCCACCGAGGGGTTCGATCTGCCCGACGCATCCTGCATCATCATTGCCCGCCCCACCATGAGCCTGGCCCTGTACCTGCAAATGGTGGGCCGGGGCCTGCGCCCCAAACCCGACGGTGGTGACTGCATCCTGCTCGACCTGGCCGCCAACGCCGTAACCCACGGCCTGCCCGAGGACTACCGCGAATGGTCGCTGGAACCGCGCGGAACACAGAAAGCAGGCGAAGCCCCGGTAGTGATATGCCCGTGGTGCGAAACCGCGTCACCCGCCGCCAGCCACAACTGCCGGGGTTGCGGCTACGCTTTCGGCAAAGACTGTGACCGCTGCGGGCGATGGCGCGCCCACAAACGCTGGCTCTACGAAACCCACTGCGGCGACGCCCACCAACGAGTCTGCGATTTGTGCCACATCGACGCTCACATCCAGGCCCACCTACCCGTCGCTCCGCCCCTAGACGATCTGATTGACTTTTACAATCAGGGAGACGAAAACGTGATGTTTGCTGATGAAGTTGAAATGAATGATGAACTAGCCGCCGGATTGTCTGCTTTGTTTAAAGAGCTGCTCGAATTCGAGCGGCAGGCCGTCGTAGGGGCGGACGATGCGCGGCGCAACTCGTTGCGCCAGATGATCGAACAACGCGAAGCGGTACTGAACGACGATGACGAACTGGACCGATTATTCGCCGAATATATTGCCACTTTTCAGGATCCTCCGAATAGGGTTCAGGAGCGTCGCATATTCGGTGAATGGGAGGGAGGACTCGGATCAGAATTGGCCGATTGGCAACGTGAGTTAGCCGAACTCGAAAACCAACCGATTGACAAGCGGACAATTTTCAACAGCGCACGGAACAAGGCAATGCACCTATTGGGGCGTGAGGCGTATGATGCTGACCTGGTGCCTGGAAATTCGGAAGGTGGTCAGTCTTTCACTAATACTCCTTTGACAGTGGACTGGTTGGAAGATGACTGGTTCAACCTGTCCGAACTGGGTAATAGCATCCCGGTCATCAATCGGAGACCTAGCGCGATGCGATTTCCAAACGGAGTTGAAAAGCCTGTTCGCAGCTGGAGAGTGTTATACACTTCAGTTGTGGAATGGCTTGAAGAGGTAGGACATCTTTCGGTGGAAAACATTCCCACTGAAATCGCCAACCTTCTCCATCGTTACAGTGGCGAATCGTCCAGAGAATTGAACAATGGCAGGTTTATAAACCTCAATCTGAACGCGGATGCAATAGTCGTCAATAGCCGACGGTTTGTTGAGGCTTGCCGTGAAGAGCCTGGGCAATTCCATGTCCAACTGCGCTGATGGCGTTTGCAGTGTCGGATGCACTACAGTTGCAATGTGCTCGCAAGCAAGACAATTCGGGAGGCCCACCACGCTCAAGACCATAAAAGCACGCTGCGTAAATGGTGCGCTGGTGCCGCTGGAACCGGTTGAGCTGGGCGACGAATGCCCGTTCAGCAACGATTTGCCACCGGCGGCCCTTGTCTCTACAATTCGTGCTTACTGATAGGAGGGAAATATCATGAAGGTTTTGGTAATCTCCGGAGGACGCCATCCGTACGAGGAGTCGACCCCTATACTGGAGACCTTTCTCAAGGGCGCCGGCCATGATGTGACGGTGACCGAGGACGCCTCGCCGCTGGCTGACCGGTCCGCAATGAGCGGCTACGACGCGCTGGTGTTCAACACCCGCCGCGAAAACGTCCCGGATTTCGGAGACTGGACGCTCTCGGCAGCCGAAATGCAGGGCCTGCGGGATTACGTCAGCGGCGGCGGCGGGTTCGTCTGCATCCACATCGCCACCTGCGTGGCCGCGGCGTGGCCCGAGTACCACGACATCACCGGCGGCGGCTGGATCTCGGGCACCAGCTACCACCCGCCCTACGGGGAGTTCACGGTGAACATCAGCGATGCCGGGCACCCCGGGGCTTCCGGGATCGCCGATTTCTCGACCAACGACGAGCTCTACATGAACCTGGCGATCAAGGACGGCAACGACGTCTTCCTGACCGGCACCGCCGAGGACGGCACCTGGCCCTGGGGTCCCAACCGCAACCCCACGCACATGCCGGGCGGGACGTATCCGCTGGGGTGGACGCGCCAGTACGGCGACGGCAACGTCTACGTCCTGCTCCTGGGGCACGACGGCCGCAGCTTCGAGACCCCCGAGTTCCAGAAGCTGGTGCTCAACGGCGTGGACTGGGCCGCCGCGAAAGTCACGGCCTAGCCGAGAACCTCAAAAAGCCCGCTCCCAATTAGGGAGCGGGCCGTTTTGGGGAAACTACTGCCGCGCTAGCCGGTCGCCTGTGTGTCAATGATTGCCCGGGCGTCGTTGACGTACGCCAGGGTTTCCCGGATGCGCCGTTCGGTTTCCTGGTTGCACCGTCGGTCGTAGAAGCATGCCGTGTGCAGTTGGCCTAGCCGGCTGTAGTAACGGCCTTGCAGAGTCCGTGTCTGCGGGGCCTCGCGTGCCAAATCGTCCAATCCGTCTGACGTAGCAGCGGTTGTCACCGGTTCTTCACTGGTGAGGGCCAGTATGAGACCGTCGGTTGCCCGCTTGGTGGCGCACCAGGCCTTCTCCGCTGCGTCACGGATGTCGCCGTGCTCCAGCCGTTCGATGGCTTGGTCATACACCTCGCGGGCATCGGTGAACAGTTCGTCAACACGGCCATGGACTGCGGTGGCCGTCACCTTTCGCCTCCCTATCCGGCGCGTTGGGCGTAAGCCTCACGAGCGCGGTCGATGGCGCGGACCCGGCCGCTCACCAGGTCGTCCTGCCGCTCCTTGGCCCACTGGTTGGATGCCTGCGTGCTGAGCACGCTGCCCTGGAAATGGGGCATCACGTAACGAGCCATGAGCTCGTAGCTGCGCAGCATCTTTTCGCGCGGCGCCCAGTCGATGGTCTGGACCAGGAACGCGCCAAACCCGCCGCTCTGCTCGCCCAGCCGCTCGATGGCTTCGATGCAGTCGTCAGGCGTACCGATGATCCAGCTGCCGGTGTCGGCCATGTGGTCGATAACTTTGTCCAGCGGCCCATCGTAAACCGCCTTGCGTCCGTTGGTTCCCTCGCTGTATTCGCGCAGGTAGCGGCCGGCGCCCATGCGGGCATCGTCCAGCGCCTCCTTGCGAGTCTCGGCCAGGTGGCAGGGCAGCACCAGCCGCCAGTCGTCGCGGTTCATGGTGTTGCCGTGCTCGGCCGCTGACTCTTCGGCGATGCTCCAGAGCCCTTGCAGGTCCGACGGGCCGGCGGAGGGGTCACGGGGAACAGTGATCGTCAGGACGGAACAGCCGTGCTTGCCGGCCAGGGTGACGCCGGCCGGTGATTGCACCGACGCCACGGCGGTGTGCATGTAGGGTCGCTGGTAGGGCCGGAGCTGGAGCAGGCCCTCTTTCAACTCGAACCAGTCGCTCTTGTAGGTGATGGGTTCGGTCTCGGTGAAGAGGCGCAGGATGATGCCCAGGGACTCGTCCATGCGCTCGCGCTGCAGTTCGTGCGGTATGCCCATCATGTAGGCGTCGCCCGGCAGCGCGCCCGGCCCAACTCCGAACAGCACACGACCGTAGGTCATGTGGTCCAGTTGGACCATGCGGTTGGCCACCATCAACGGGTGGTGGTAGGGCAGGCTGACGACGCCGGTGCCCAGCTTGATCCGGTTGGTGCGCTGGGCGGCGGCCGCGATGAAGACCTCCGGCGAAGATATGATCTCCCAACCGGCGCTGTGGTGCTCGCCGATCCAGGCCTCGTCGAACCCCAGCTTGTCCAGCCATTCGATCAACTCCAGGTCACGCTCCATGGCCAGGGTGGGGTTCTCTCCCACGCGGTGAAACGGGCCCAGGAAGATGCCAAATTTCATTCGTTCGGGAAACGCCATGTGGGAACCTCCTCCAATGGCGAATGCGAAGGCGCATTCCGTTACGGATTACAAGGGAAGGGGCGACGGATCGCCCCGGATTTGCGTCATTCTGCGCTTGACGGTAAGCCCTGTCAATCGCGCCGACGCTGGGGCGGCAGTGGTATGATTCCCTCCAACCCCGCCCGTCGAGGTTCAACATGACCACTACCCGACCCGCTGACCCGCTGGAGCCTCCAGTCAAGCGTTTCCGTCTCCCCGACATCCCGGAGCGCCACCCTGACGACATGACCAGCGTCGACAACCTGCACCAGCACGGTGCAATTCCCAATATAGCCCAGTACCTGGGCAATCCCGACACCACCATCGTCAGCGCCGAGCACTACGTCGTGCCCGGCCCGGCCTACATGGCCAACGAAAGCAGGTATCCGGACCTGCTGGTGGCCTTCGACGTGGATCCCGGCGCTTACGTAGCCAGTAACGGCTATATTGTGTCTGAGCAGGGCAAGCCTCCGGACTTCGTGCTGGAGGTGGCATCCAGACGCACCGCCGAAGATGATCTGGGGGCGAAGAAGGATTACTACGAGCGGCTTGGGGTGGCGGAGTATTGGCTGTTCGACAGCGAGGCGCGGTTCTACGGGTTCACCCTACAGGGTTACCGGCTGGTGGACGGCGAATATGAGCAGATAGAGGTGAGCGAAACCGCGCCCGGGGTGTTCCAGGGATACAGCGCAAATCTGATCCTGAGGGCGGAGAATGGCTACCTGGGCTGGCATGACCCGGCCACCGGAGAGCACGTCCCAACCCTGCTAACCGAAATGGCGCGGGCCGAGGCCGAACGCGCCTCTCGCATCCGGGAGACGGCCCGGGCCGACACTGCCGAAGTCCGGGTGCAGGAGTTGGAAGCGGAACTGCGCCGGCTGCGCGAGGGTCGGTAGCGCGAGTGCGTCGCTCCGGCGCGTCGAACGCAATCCGTTTGCCGTACTGATGTGGGCCACCAATGTCCGCCATCGCTCGGCTGCTTGTAGACATTCCCCGTTTCACCTGGGGCTATCTCTTTGAGAGCGCCGCGCGTCCGCCGGCCATCGTTTGGGTCCCGGCCCTGCTGGTGGCGGCCCTGCTGCTCGTCTCCCCGGTCTACCTCGCGCTGCGCACGGTGGGCGCCGGCGAGGACGCCTTTGACCTGATCTTCCGGACCCGCACGCTCTGGGTGGTCGCCCGCACCGTCGCTCTCATGGTCGTGGTGATGCTGGGCTGCATCGTCATTGCCGCTCCTCTGGCCTGGTTGACCGTACGCACGGATCTGCCGTGGCGGGGCTTCTGGCGCGTGGTCACGATGCTTCCGCTGGCGTTGCCGTCGTACATCGTGGGGTTCGCCATTGCAGTGGGACTGGGCCCTCGCGGCATCCTGCAGGGGTGGCTGGAAGCGGGTTTCGGCGTGGAGCGCATCCCCAGCATCTACGGTTTCCCGGGCGCGGCCTTCACGCTGATCGTCATCAGCTTCCCCTATGTGCTGCTGCCGGTGCGCGCCGCGCTTTGGAGCATGGACGTGTCTTTGGAGGAGTCGGCGAGGGTCTTGGGCCGTAACCGCTGGCAAACCTTCCGCAGCGTCACGCTCCCTATGCTCCGGCCGGCCATACTGGCGGGCGGACTCCTCACGGCGCTCTACGCCTTGAGCGACTTCGGTGCGGTGGCCATCATGCGCTACGAGACCTTCACCTGGAGCATCTTCATCCAGTACGGCGCGGCCCTGAACCGGACGCTGGCCGCCGCCTGGTCGCTGGCGCTCATTGTGCTGGCGCTGGCGGTGGTCTGGGGCGAAAACACCGCCCGGAATGCGATGGGCGGTAGATACTACCGCAGCCGCGGTGGCGCAGCCCGACTGCCCGAGCCGGTGCCCCTGGGGCGTTGGCGTTGGCCGGCCCTGGCGTATTGCGGCGCCGTGTTGGCAGTTTCCATCGGCTTGCCGGTGGTGGTGCTAGTTTATTGGACCGCGCGCGGCGTCGCGGCCGGCGAACCGCTGTTGCTGCTGTGGCGGGCGGCGGCCAATTCGGTCGGGGTCTCGGCGTTGGCCGCGGTTCTCACGGTTTTGTGCGCTGCGCCCATCGCCGTGCTGGCGGTGCGTTATCCGGGCCTCTTCAGCCGTTGGCTGGAGCGCCTGGGTTTCGTGGGTTTTGCCCTGCCCGGGATCGTCATAGCCCTGGGACTGGTGTATTTCGGGGCAAACTACGCTCCCTGGCTCTATCAATCGCTGGCGATACTGGCGGTGGCGTACGTGACGCTGTTCCTGCCGGCGGCGGTGGGTTCCCTGCGAACGTCGCTGCTCCAGGTGCGGCCGGAGTTCGAGGACGCCGCCCGCAGCCTGGGGCGGCGCCCGCTATCGGTCCTGTTGACCGTCACTCTGCCACTGGTCCGACCCGGAATCCTGACGGGAGCGGCCCTGGTGTTCCTGCTCACGATGAAGGAATTGCCAGCGACGCTGATCCTCAGCCCTATCGGATTCACCACCCTGGCATCTTCCATCTGGGCCGCGTCTCAAGAGGCGTTCTTTGCCCGGGCGGCGGCGCCGGCGCTGTTGCTGGTGGCGGTTTCGTCGATCCCATTGGCGCTGATCACCATGCGCGAAGAACGCCGCGAGGACTGACGTTCCCGCGATCAGAACCAGTTGGCCTTATCCACCACGTTGCGCAGTTCCCGGCCCTCGTTGAAACGCTTGCAGTTGTCGATGAACAGCTCGGTGCGCCGGTCGTCCAGGTAGGGGCCGTTGCCGGCCACGTGGGGCGTGATCAGCACGTTGGGCATGGTCCAGAGCGGGTGCCCTTCCGGAAGCGGCTCGATTTGGAAGACATCCAGGCCGGCGCCGGCGATTTCGCCGGACCGCAAGGCGTCCACCAGGTCGTCGAGGATCACCGTGGCTCCGCGGCCGATGTTGATGAAGAACCCGGTGTTTTTCATGGCCCGAAACTGGTCGGACCCGAACATGCCCTGGGTTTCCGGCGTTTCCGGTACGGTGACCACCACGAAGTCGGCCCGGGGCAGGACTTCCAGGAGGTGGTCCGGGCGGTGCAACTCGGCAACGCCCGCGGTGGGAGCCGGGAGGCGGGGGTCCACGCCGAGCACGGTCATGCCGAACTCGGAACACAGCCGGGCCGTCTCGCCGCCGATGCCGCCGACGCCCACGATCGCCACCGTGGCCTCGGGCAGGTAGATGGTCGGGTATCCCTGCCGCCAGACGCCGGCGACTTGCTGGGGAATGTACACCTGCAATCCGCGGGCGAATCCCAGCAGCAGGGACATGATGTGGGCGCTGATGTGGTCGTTATAGATCTCCCGAGTGTTGGTAACGACGACATCGCTGGAGATCAATGACGGGTGATAGTAACCGGCGCGTGGCCCTGCCTGGGGACAGGCGATCCACTTCAGGTTATTCGCCCGCTCCAGCAATTCGGGGACGATGTCGCCAAAGGCGGCGTCGGCGTCGCCAATGACCTCCATTGCTTCGCCCACCGTGGGGCACAGGTGGACGTCTATGTCCGGGATTTCCTCCTGTAGCCTTTGCGGCCAGTGGTCCTGATAGTTGGGCGGACAGATAACCAGCTTGAATGCCATAACAGCGCTCCTTCGGCGACGTTCGGATGCGACATTCTAGGCTGAACTGGTGATTGCGCAACACCACGACCTATACCCACAGCACGCGAGCTCTGGGCAAAATTACCGTTCCTCCGAGAGTTTGTAGTACAGTACCCAGCAAATATCCCCGGGGCCGTCGCTCGCGCAAACATGAGCAGTTGGCTACAGTGTGGGTTGATCACATCGTACCGGCCAACCAGCGGGTTTTGAACGAGGGCCATCACGTAAGGAAGGGAATAGACATGACCACTAATGGCAAGCCGGTCGCCGTCGTGATTGGGGCGACCTCCAAATGGCAGTCCGACGGCCGCAACACGCAATTGATCCACGGTGGGGAAATCGACGACAGCGATCTGCCCGTCGGCGTGCGCTGGGGCGTGGGTGGAGCCGTCGCCCAGAAGTTCGCCCAGGAGGGTTTCCTCACGGTGTTGACCACCCGCAACGCCGCCAACGCGGCGCCGCTGCAGGCCGCCATCAACGAGCAGGGCGGCGATAGCACCATCGTGGAACTGGACCTGTCGATTCCCGAATCCATCTCGAACGCTTTCGCGCAAATCCGCGCGGAAGCCGGCGACCCGGACGTCCTAGTGTACAACGCAGGTTACATCGACGGACGCGACCTGCCGCCGGAGATGGAACTGCTGGAAAACACCCCGATCGAGGTGTTCGAGACCGCCCAGCACATCTCCAGCAGCGGGCCGTTCCTGGTCGCCAAGGAGGTGTTGCCGGCCATGCGCGAGCGCGGTGAGGGCACCATCCTGATCTCCAACAACCCGTCGTCGCTGCGGGGACGGAAGCGGTATACCGGCCAGTCGCTGTACTACCCACGGGTAATGATGCGCACGCTGGCGCAGGTTCTGACCGAGGAATACTCCGAATTCGGCGTGCACGTTGCCAACGTGATCATTGACGGGACCATCGACTCTCCGGGCACACGGGCAACCCCACGCGCCCAGCAGAACCCGGAACTGCTGATCAACCCTGTCAAGATCGCGGAGGCTTTCTACTACCTGTACACCCAGGACAAGTCCTGCTGGACCCATGAACTCCAGCTGACCCCGTATCCCGTGAAGCCGGCCTTCTAGGACCGTTCGACCGTGGCCAAGGGCTGCTTCAACCAATCGCAAGGAGTAATCGGATGGATGTCGGAATGATGATGATCTTCTCCAGCTACGGCTGGGATGAAGGTTCAGACGGCCAGATGTGGGAGGAAGAGCTGCGTCTGGCTGAAATCGCGGCTGACGAGGGCTTCGAGTGCCTCTGGTCGGCGGAGCACCATTTCAACGATTACTCCTTCGTGCCGGACAACCTGCAGCTGATGACCCACATCGCGGCCAAGCATCCCAATATCGACGTGGGTACGGCGGCGGTAATCCTGCCCTGGCACAACCCGCTGCGCGTCGCCGAGAATGCCGCCGTGCTGGACATGCTCAGCGGAGGCCGGCTCCGTCTGGGGTTTGGGCGCGGATTGGCCCGCCGGGAGTTTGCGGCCTTCGGGTTGAGCATGGACGAGTCGAGGGAGCGTTTCGACGAGGCCGCGCCCATGATCGTTGACGCCCTGAAAACCGGCTTCATCGAGGGCAACGGAAAGTTCTATCCCCAGGAACGGACCGAAATCCGCCCTCGTCCGCAACACTCTTTCGACGGACGGATTTACGCCGTCGCCGCCAGCGACGAATCGGTGCTCTCCGCGGCCAAGCTCGGCGCGCACATCATCATGTTCGCCGACCGCCCCTGGGAAATGCGGATGCCGGGCATCGAGCGCGGCCGTGCCCTGCACCGGGAGTTTCACGGCACCGAGCCGCCGGCGCTGATGCTCTCGGAATTCGTCATCTGCGGCACCGATCTGGAGCAGTGCGAGCAGGAAGCCCGCCAGTACCAGGGCAAATTCGTCGAGAGCAACTTCTACCACTACGAATTTCTGGGCGACCACTTCGCGTCGGTGAAGGGTTACGACGCCTACCAGCAGAAGGCCGAGATTGCCCGTTCCGCCGGCCTCGAAGGGGCTGTCGAGGGCTTCATGAAGGCGGCCAGTTGGGGCACTCCCGACAAGATCCTGCGCGGGCTGGAAGACCGGAAGGCGTTGTTGGGAGATTTCGAGCTGAACGTCGCCTTCCGCTTTGGCGGCACGCCCATGGACGTTGCCGAAAGGGGCCTGAAGCTCTTCGCCAAGGAGGTGCTGCCCGTGCTGAAGTCCTGGTAGCAGGCAGAACGGGTCGCAAGATTTGCGCCTCGGCGAGTTATTCGCCGCGGCGTTTTACTGAACGGCCCACGGCCGGGCGCGGGCCATATCACGAACGCCCTGGGCTGTCGTGATCGGGGCGAGGCAACGTTCTCCCATGCACGCGTAGAGCGCGGCCTCGCGGCGCGGCGGGAACCCCAGGTCGCGTATGCGCTCGGCGTCCCGTTCAATGTCCAGCTGCTGCACCATCTTGTGCGGCGCGGAGATCCGCAGGGCGGCCTGGTGCAGCGGCCGATAGGACGGGTCGGACGCATCGCCCACCAGCACCAGGCTGACAGGCCCGTGGGTCTGCAAACTCTTTGCTCTTCCCCAGGCTGCGCCGGCCGGCAGAAACAGGGCTTCCTCGTCCTCCTCCATGCGGCGCGAGGCGTGGTCGCCTAGGTAGCTCTTGCCGGGTACGACCGGCTCGAATATCCGCAATGATGTAGCGGCACGATCCGCCCACACGGTCTCGCCGGTCAGGTGCGACAGGACCAGCAGCGCCTCGGCCCAGCAACTGTTGTCCAAAACCGGCTGCTCGCGGCGCAGGAACCCGGCTTCGAAGGATTGCGGCGGCGCCGTGTCGTAGCATCCGCCTTCGGGAGCGCCGAATACGCGCTCGGTCGTTTCGGCGACCTCGACCGCCCGGCTCAGATACTCCGGCCGACCCGTGGACTGGTACCGGGCCAGCCATGCCCGAAGGAAATATACCTGGTCGATGAGTGTGGCGGCACCGCAGCAGGACTCGCCGACGCGACGACTCAGGCCGCCTACCGAACTCCAACTCCCTTGCCATAATTTATCGAGAATGTCGGCTCCCAAACGGCGGTGCTGGGCACGATTCAACACATCTCCCGCCTGGATCAAAGCCCGGGCAGCCAGAGCGTTCCAACCGGCGTAGAGAGTGTGGTCAACCGGCGGCGGGACGCTGTTGTCCCGGCTTTCCCAGGACCCTTGATAGAATGGTTCGTCGGCGTCCTGACTGGCGAAAAACAGTCCGTCATCGGCGCTGAAGAGGGTGGTAAGGAGGTAGTTCAGGATGCCTTCGACGGCAGTTCTGTAGACTGCTTTACGGGTGATCTGGAACGCTTCCAGGTAGGCCATCGCCAGGTTGGAGTTGGTGACCAGCATCTTCTCGTAGTGCGGTACCTTCCAGTCCCGGCTGACCGCGTACCGGAAGAACCCCTGGTCCTTGGGGTCGTAGATGCCGTGCCACATGCCCTGGAGGGTGGTTTCGACCATTCCCAACAGGGCGCGATCTCCGTTGAGGCCGTAGCGGGCGGTGAGGAATTCCAGCGCTTCCCACGGGGGCTGCTTGGGTTCCCGGCCAAATCCGCCGAACTCGTCGTCATAGAGGTCCTGCAGCCGGCCCAGCACCGCCTCCACTGTGGCACTGGTTTCGCCACCGGTCGTCGACCGGGTTTCGGTTGATGGACGGGATTGCTCTTCTGCGAAATCGCCGTTGGATATTTGTTGCAGCAGGGCAGCCATTTCGTCTGCCGGGGTATAGGGCCGGCCAGCCAGAAGCTCGCCATCCGGTGTCAAAACGGCCACGGAGGGATAGGTGCCCTGGTTGTACCGCAGCGAGATGTCCGGCCGTTGGTCGACGTCCACGCGAACCGGGATGAACCGGGAGTTAGCCAGGTCGATCACCCGTGGATCGGAATAGGCGATCTCGTCCATCACGTGACACCAGTGGCACCAGGTGGCGCCCAGAGTCAGCAGCACCGGCTTGTCCTCGGACCGCGCGGCGTCAAAGGCATCCTCGCTCCAGTCGCGCCAGGCGATGGCGTGCTCGCCGTGAGACTGGCTCATCCCTTTACCTCCCGGCCTGGAGCCGATGTGCTTTCATCGAGGATCAACCGCTACTGTTTCAGGTGCTTATCGTAGAACAGCAGGACCCGGTGCCACATGTCCTGGGCTGGGACGGCCCGGTAGCTGGGACGGTAGTCGGCGAAAAACGCGTGGCCGGCGTTGTTGTACATCACCCACTCGTAGGTCTTGCCGTGCTGATCCAGTAGGGCCTTCATCTGCTCGGCCTGTTCCGCCGTGGGGTTTTCGTCCTCCACGCCGAACAACGCCAGCAACGGGCAGGCCAGGTCGGGGACCATGTCCATGGGCTGAACCGGACGCATTTCGGTGGGCTCGTGCACGATATGGCCGCCGGCGGAGTCCACCGCCGCGTTGATGTTGGCGCTGGTGCACGCCATCATCAGCGTGTAGCGGCCGCCGGAGCAGAACCCGATGATACCTACCCGGCCGTTGCAATCGTCTTGAGACTTGAGGAACAGCGCAGCGCCTTCCAGATCATCCATGGCGCGGGAGTCGGGCGATGCGAAGAGAGTGGCCAGCACGTTTTCCGGTTCCGGCGTGCCTTCACGGGTGTACAGGTCCGGGGCGATCGCCAGGTAGCCTTGGCCGGCGAAGCGCACCGCGATGTCCTTGTGGTGGTCCATCAGTCCCATGCCTTCCATGGTGACAATGACGCCGGGGTAGGAGCCGGCGCCCACCGGGCGACTGTAGAACGCATCGATCGTCGTGCCGTCGCGGCTGGTGTATTGAATCGTGCCGGTTTCGAGTTCCTGTCCAACGAGTACCATCATCAACCTCCGCGAGTAAATGTGATTGTGAGCAAACCCGGCGGCCCGGCGGTGTCGCCGGCATGGGGTCAACGTGATTGTTGTGGGCCGGGCGCGGCGGGCGCCTAGCCCGCGTCGTCAAGCAGGGACAGCTTTTCCTGGAACAGCTCGACGGCTTTTTCTTCGGGCACGCCCATGAAGAACCGCATGCCCTGCACGTACTCCAGCACTTCACGGGGCAGCATCAACAGATCGTTACGGGGCCCGGTGGACTTGTAGAGGTTGTTCATCCAATCCTCCTGGCCGACGAAAAGGGCGTCCTGCAATATGAGGAAGTCCTGCCTTTCCATGCCCTCTCGGACCAGCCAGCGGGAGAAAACGAAGGGAAGGCCGGTCCACTCGCCCCAATCTTCGCCGAGATCGAGCCGGACGGGGTACCCCCGCACCGCGCGACGGCCGCGCAGTCCCTGGTTGCCGGTTAGGAAAACCGCCTCGTGCTCGTCTTCCCGGCCCACGAATGTCGTCCCGCGCACTCCGTGTTTCTGGGTCAGCAGCACGCGGAGGAGTTGCAGCCCGGTTGGATCGGGGTCGTCCACCGCGATGGAGCGGCTGCTGAGCTCGTCGACGGGAGATTTGGAGAGCAGCACGCTGGACGGGGCCCGGGTAACCGAGGCGACGCAGAATCCGGAGATGGTTGAAGTCTGCGGCGTCAACCGCTCGATATCCAGCAGGGACACCGGGCCGGCGTCCACTTCGCCCTGCTCCAGGGCGCCCGCAACCTCGCTGGGCTCCATGGGGATCAGGACTATTCCCCGGCGTTCCATGTCGAAGTAGAACGCTTCACACTCCAGGTTGGGTATATGGGCTACGGTAATGGGCATGGCTGGGGCCGCCTCCTGGGATCGTATGGGCGCTAGTCAATCCTATTATCACGCGACGGGGCCTCCGTCCAGTGCCGAACCGCCGGTCAACCCGGTGGTGGTCCGGCCGGAGCGGAGGCCCCAGCGTGGTCCGGTGCGGTCAGGCTCTACAGGCGCGGCCCCATGAACATGGGGGACTGCTTCTGGTAGACCTGGATGCGGTTGCGCGGACCCTCGCAGACGAACACGCGGTTCGCGTCGTCCACTGCGACGCCGGTGGGCGCCCAGAAGTCCCGCTCACGCTCGAGGCCGGGAGCTCGCTCGCGCTCGCCCCACATCTCGGGGTTGGCGTCCAGCTTGTCCTTGCCCCACTTGGAAACGGTGGCATCGCCGGTCTTCGAGCCGCAGAAGTTGCCGTCCGGATCGAAGATCTGCAGACGGTCGTTCAGCCAGTCAGCGACGTAGATGATCCCGTCCCGGTCTACCGCGACGTCGGCGGGTCGATTGAACTCGCCGTCGCCGGACCCGGAGGACCCGAACTTCATCAGGAAGTCGCCGGACGGGCTGAACTTCTGGATGCGGTCGTTGCGCCAGTCGGCGATGAAGATGTTGCCCTGGCTGTCGATGTCGATGCCCCAGGGTTGGTCGAACTCGCCGTCACCCTGGCCGTGGCTCCCGAACTTCATCAGGAACTGGCCATCGGGGGTGAACTTCTGGACGCGGTGGTTGTTCCCGTCAACGACCCAGACGTTGTCGTCCGCGTCGATGGCCAGGCCGGCCGGCCGGTCCAGCTGGCCGTCGCCGCTTCCGATGTTCTCCTCCCACTTGCCGATGAACTCGCCGTCGCGGGTGAACTTGGAGATGCGGTGGAGCCACTCGTCGGATACGTAAACGGTGCCGTCGCTGGCGATGGCAACGTTGACCGGCCAGACCAGAGAGCCATCCTCGAAGTTGTATTCGTGGGGGCCCTGCTGGGGTACGCCACGGGCGAAGGCGTTGACGTATTCCTCGTCCACGGTGCAGACGGTGATACGCGTGCCTTCCGGCCGGTACTCGGAGGACCGGCACAGGACGTACATCAAGTCGTCCTCGCCCCGGGCCATGTGGATCGGATAGGTGAAACCCGGTCCGAACTGCTCGCCACGACCGATGGTGTGGCTATATTGCAGTTGGACGTGGGAAATTCTCTGAGCTACAACCATAATCGTCTCCCCTCCACCGGGCTAAATGAAGTCCATCTGCTCGAAGGAGCCATTCACGATGGGCTGGGCGTCCAGACCCAAATGCTTCTCGAGCAGCGTGGAGTACAGGCCACGGAAGTCGTTGTTGTAGTGGAGGTCGCCCTCCAGCAACTGGTTCTCTTCCAGCGACGGATATTCGCCGTAGAGACCGCCGTTCACGCTCTCGCCGACGACGAACGCAACGCCGCCAGAGCCGTGGTCGGTGCCGGAACCATTGTCATGGACGCGGCGGCCGAACTCGGTGAACACCAGCAGGACGACTTCGTCGCCGGCATTGTGTTCTTTCAGGTCGTCGTAGAAGTCAGCGACGGCGTGGGACGTTTCCGTCCACAGCCTGGTGTGGTTGGCCAACTCGCCGGCGTGGGTATCGAAGCTGTTGTACGGCGCGGTGGTGTACAGCACGCGGGTGCCGAACCCGGCCAGGTGCGTCTGCGCTATGTTGCGCATGTACTGGGCGACGGTGTCGTTCCCGTATTCCACCGAGGAGGAATACATCTGGGGAGCGGTGCTCAGGATGTCGGCGCCTTCCAGCGCGTCCAGGCCGGTCTGGGCGAAGTAGTCCAGCACCGGGCCCTGGCCCAGCATGGGCGAGTAGACCCGGGAGAACACGTCCAGCGCCTTGGTGCGCTGTTCCTCGATCTCGATGCCCGTGAGCACGCCGTAGGTCTCGAGGTTGCCCACCGACGCGACGGGCACGCCCGGGGCCACCAGGGCACGGGGGAGCCCGCGACCGAAGTTGACGCCGGTCAGCACGTTTTCCTTCCCCGGATCCAGGTCGCGGACGGCGCGGCCCAGCCAGCCTTCGTCACCGACCTTGTCGGGCTCGCAGGTGTGCCAGATGTCCATGGACCGGAAGTGGGAGCGGCTGGGAGTGGGATAGCCCACACCCTGGATGATGGCGACCTTGCCCTCATCGTACAGGCGCTTCATGGGCCCCATGGCCGGGTTGAACCCGACGCGGTCAGTGATGGGCAGAACCTGGTCGATAGGTATCCGCACGTTGGGCCGGTTGTCCAGGTACAGGGGATCGCCGTAGGGGACGATCGTGTTCAGGGCGTCGTTGCCCCCCGACAACTGGAGGACCACCAGCACCGGATCTTTCTTGGTGGATGTCATTTCATTCCCCCTTTTGTTACTCGAACAGGTACTCGGTGGTCGCGACGATGGACTGCAGCATCTGCCCGACGCGGGTGCCGAACTCGTCGGTGCCGGTCCGCAGCTCGCCTTCGCTGTCGGCCAACGCGATCAGCTCGTTGCGGGTGACGTCGGCCAATTGGTAGTGGCCGAGCAGCTGCAGGCAGCCGTCCACCAGGCGCTCGGACGAAATGGTGTCGCCCTCGGAACCCAGGCGGTTGATGATCGCCTGCACGCCGCGGTGGGAGGTGTCGCCCACTGCGTCGGCGGTGAAGTTGATGCGCTCCACCAGGGTGCCGCTGTCGATCCACTCACGGCCGGTGTGCCAGCCCTCCACGGTGGGCGGGTTGAGCAGGTCCTGGCCCATGTAGCGGATGGTCAGGGTCATGGCGTTCAGGCCGGGCCTGGGCATGTCGAAGTCGCCGACCAGGCGCATGGTGCCCACGACGGTCTCGGTGGGGCTCTTCACCTTCTCGAACCGGGCGTTCTTGAAGAAGTCGGAGTTGAACAGCACGCGCAGCATGGACCGGATGTCGTAGCCGGAGCGGAAGTACTCGTCTTCCAGCATCTTGATGGCTTCCGGATCACGCGGCGGCGTGTTCTGCCAGGCGGGAACCTGCGGCTCGTCGGCGACGAAGAAGTTGTACATGTGCCGCGCCACGAACCGGGCGGCTGCCGGCTGCCGGGCGACAATCTTGACGATGTCCTCACCGTTGAAGTTGCCCGTCTCACCCAGGAACGTCTTCTCGGTGTAGTCGTGGTCGGACGGGTCATAGATGAACGCCGCCTCGTACTTGCCGTACGGATATCGAGGGATGGAGTTGGTCACCGTCCATCCGGTGAAGGCCCGGGCGGCTTCCTTGACGTCGTCCTCGGAGTAGTTGGCGTTGCCGTCCATGCCGACTCCCAGGGAGAAGAGCTCCAGCAGCTCGCGGCCCCAGTTCTCGTTGATGGCGTCCTTGTGGCTCATGCAGTTGTCCAGGTAGAACACCATGGCCGGGTCCCTGGACAGGCCCATGAGCAGCTCTTCAAAGTTGCCGAACCCCAGGGTGCGGAACATGTCGAGCTCGATATTCTGCTGCTTGGGATACTCGCACTTGGCGTGGCCCGTGCAGAAGATGTGGTGCCAGAACAGGGCGATCTTCTCTTCCAGCGGCCGCTTGGTGTTGATCATCCGGTAGGTCCACTCTTCCTGCTGACCTTCGAGGCCCGCCTTGGACACCCACTGCGGCTGGTAGCGCATCAGGATGTCATCCTGGATAGCGGGCTGGGACTCCGGGTTCAGCAGCTCTTCCACCGTGGCCTCGTAGCCCTTGGCGGCGCGCGCCTCCAGTTCCTCATAGGTCGCCCCGAAACCGGCGCGGCGCATGAGGTGAGCCATCAAGGCAATGTCTTGTTCTGCCATCCTGTTACCTCCTGAATGGTAGTTTCCGACGTAACTAACTACCAACGGCCCGGCGGTTTTTAGTCCTACCGGGATTGGCGCCGGGGCGTGTCGAAACGGCCATTTCTTCGGGCAGGCCACGGCGGTTGGCAGCAATTCGTTAATTTGTGCGCCATGCTAGCCCGAATGGTTCAATCCGTCAATGTTTTCTATTGTGAAAACATATGAAAATGCTTGGCCTCCGTTCCATCAATGGAATACCATCGACGCGGATCCACGTAAATGACAACGACCTGAAACTGGACTTATCGGCGCCCAACGTCGCGAGGCGATGATTGAGGCCGACGTACACCCGAATATCCGACGAACCTCCCCATGAAGCGCAGCGCGCGGCAGGATGGATTACAATCGCGGGGTGGTCAGTTTAGTGTGCGCCCTGTCGCCCGCCTGGCGAGTTCAACCGCGGTCAGAGCCCTCGGCGCCGCCTGACGCCGATGCCGAGGCCAAATGGCGCTAGATACCGGAGCTTCCCCAAGCCGGGCGGCGTCCTACGCGGCACGGATACTGAGCCCGTGGCGCTCGTACAACTTCCGCTGGTATTGGACCGGGTCGGCTACCCAGGCCCTCTCCCAGGGGGCGCAGATGCTCGTCTTGAGCTGGCTGGTGCTGGAAGTCAGCGGGTCGAGCACGAAGGTGGGTCTGACGCTGTTCCTCTATGGACTGCCCAACGTCGGCCTGCTCATGGTCGGTGGGGTGATCGCCGACCGCATCGACCGGAAGCGACTGCTGATAACCATCCAATTGGCGGTGGGAGCGTCGATTTCAGCGCTGGCGGCATTGTCGCTTACCGGCGTGATTGCCGTCTGGCACGTCTACGTTGCCGCCGCGTTGCTGGGGTCTTTGCAGGCGTTGAACCAGCCGGCGCGGGTGGCAATGGTCGCCGACCTGGTGGACCAACGCACCCTGCTGGACGCCGTGGCCCACTTCAACGCCGCCGTGCATATCGGCCGGATCGTCGGGCCGCCACTTGTGGGTGCGGTTATAGATCACTGGAGCATCAGCGCCGCGCTGTTGGCGAACGTTGCGTGCTACGTGGTCAGCGTGGTGTGCGTGGCCAGGATCCGCCCCATGCCGCGCGATCCGAGACCGGCATCCCAGCCGATACTGCGGAACTTTGCGGACGGCATGGTCCAGATCTGGCGGGCGCCAGTGCTCCTCACCGTACTCGTGCTGGCCTGCGCCTGGGGCGGATTCGGCATGAGCCATCTTGCGGTGATCCCTGCCTTCGCAAAGGAACACCTGGGCACCGAGGCGTCGGGTGCCGGCCTGCTGCTGTTGGCCTCCGGGGTCGGCTCGCTGTTGGGGAACCTGCTCATCACCTTCATGCACCGCGCCTGGCTGTACCGCTGGTTGCTGGTATGCCTCGTGTCGTTTTGCGCCTGTCTGACGTTGTTCGCCTGGTCGAACTGGTTCTGGGTTTCCTGGTCGCTGTTCCTGCTGCTGGGGGTTCTCAGCTTGGGAACCGTTTGGCCCCTGGCCACCACCATCCTGCAACTGTCCGCACCGGGCGAGATACGCGGTAGAGTCATGGGCGTGCTGCACTTCACGCCGGGGTTCCACAATTTGGGGGCGTTGCCGCTGGCCGCCGCCGCCGGTTGGATGGGTTGGTCCGCCGCCATCACCATCGCCGCCGGACTGTGCCTGGTGGTGACCCTGTGGTTCGGACTCGGGCGGGCGGCGGGTCGCCACCTCGCTACCACCCCGGCCGGATAGGGCGATCGCGCCGACGCAGAGCATCGCCTGACAGCGACCCGGCGAGTTGGGTTGCCGGTCAGTCGTTGCCCCCGCTGGGACTGGCGGCGGCCGCCACCGGGCGAGCCGTACCCCGGAAATAGATGTCTCGCCAAAAGCCGCTGGCGATCACAGTCCCGAGGACCACCAGCGTGAACGCCGCTCCCGCCACCGCCATCACGTTGCCCGCGTTCCAGAAGTCGGCCAACCGGCCATACAACAAGTTGGCGAAGGCCATGCTCCCGCCGATGTGCATGGAGTACGCCGAAGAGACGCGACCCCGGATCTCGTCCGGCACCACCGACTGGATGATGGTATGGGTGATGGTCATGAACCCGGAGGTGCCCAATCCCATCATGACGGCTGCGATTACGGAGATACCGGTCTGGGATGACAGCCCCATTCCGATAGGTGTCAGGCTGCTGGTGAAGCCCAGGAGCAGGAACACCCGGCCGCGGGTCATGTGGTTGACGATGCCGCCCACGAACAACGAGGAGAACAGCGCACCGACGCCGAGGGCCGCCATCAGCGCGTAGACGTCGTTCTGGTTGAACGTGATGCCGTCGGGCGAGAGCTTTTCCAGCGCCAGGGGCGGCAGCATGGACTCAAAGGACATCACCAGCACGCAGTGGGCCAGCGCGATCATGAGGATGCCGAAAACCAGGGGCGTGCTGTAGATATACGCGAAGCCGGCGGCCACGTTGGCCCAGAAACCCCGGCGACGGTCGATTACGCCGGACGACACCAGCCGGATGTTGAGCGCGGATGCCAGGGCTACCAGATAGAAAACGGCGCAGGCCCAGAACACGATCGCGGAGGTTCCCAGGGTGAGCACCAAATCCTGCAGCGAGAAATCGAAGCCGCCGGACCCGAAGATAGCGCTGCTGCCTACGGTGACGGAAATCGCCAGCAGGATGGCCGGGCCCACGGCGCGGGAACCCTGCTGCATGGCCTGGTTGAGCGCCACTGCGTTGGGCAGCCGGTCCCGGTCCACCAGGTTGGGCGTCAGCGACTGGGAAGCCGTCATCTGCGTGGATCGCAGAGTGCCGTTCACTATGGCCAACAGGACCACGTACCAGGGATTGGTGACGCCGGTCATCACCAGGACGGCCATGACGGACGCCTGGATGATCTGGAGGATGTACACCCGCTGCAGCAGCGTCTTGCGGGTCATCTTGTCGGCAAGATAGCCGATGAACGGGGTCGCGAAGAAACGCGGGGACATGGCGGCGAAGGTGATCAGCCCGACCCACAGCCCCTGGGTGCCTTCCAACTCGGGGATGCTGTAGACCCACGCTCCGCGAGCGACGATCAGCGCCCAGGCGCCGCTGCTGCTGCACAGCGTGGAAAGGGCGAGGAATCGGAAGTCTCGAAAAACCAGCGCCGCAAGGAACCGGTGCGCCCTCTGGGCGAAGAAGTTGGGCTGCGGTACTGGGGTTGTTGACATTTAGCGTCTCCGGCCTTGTCAAGCAGCGGACTGGCGCGGCGTCGAAACCTGACATTCACCCTGCGGTAATTCGCGCATTGTACTCCAATTATTCAACTTACCGATACCTGGAGCCGCGCGATATAACGTTTGGGCTTCACATCGTGCGCCGGACTGGGTCCTAATGTGCACGGGGGCGAGACCGTGGCCTCGCCCCCGCGACCGTCACCGCACGGCGACCGGTTTAATTCGTGCCGGGTAAGGATCAGTTGGGCACCCACACGACGGCGCCCACCTCGGTGAACTCACGGTTCACTTTCTCCCACGAGTCCCCGGCGTCGCTGCTGGAATACAACTCGCCCATGAGGCTGGAAGCCACCACGAAGTCGGGGTCTGCCGGGTGGGTGGCAAACTGCCAGATGTTGGAGTTGGGTTCCACCGGCAGCGGACGCCGCTCCCAGGTCTGGCCGGCGTCCGTCGAACGTTGGATGGCGCCGGCTCCGCCGATGGCCGTGTCGCCCACCCCGGCGAAGATCACGCTGGGGTCGTCGGGCTTGACGGCGATGCCGCGACTGTAGGGCAGCACGAACTGGTCGGTGGTCACCACCGACTGCCAGCTTTCGCCCATGTCCGTGGTGGCGTAGATCTCCCGGGGTGTGCTGGCCAGCACCCGGTTGGGTTCGCCCATTCCGATGGCCATGCCGTGGATGTCCGGGTGGACGCCGCCCTCGACGTGGGTCCAGGTGTCCCCGCCGTCCAGGCTCCGGTACACGCCGTCCACTTCGACGCCGGCCCAAACCGTGCGGTGGTCCTTGGGATCAACCATCAGCATGGTCACCATGGGCGGGCCGATGTGGCATTCCTGAGCCATTTGCACGGACAGCCGGGACCAACTCTCACCGCCGTCTCGCGAGCGATACAGCGCAGCCGGCTTGATGCCGACGAAGATGGTATCGGTGTCCTCCGGGTCGATGGCGATGGACCAGATGGGAACACCGTCCATGGGCGACCAGAGCTTTTCCCACGAGGCGCCGGTGTCTTCGCTGCGGTAGATGCCGTTGTCAGCTCCCGCCAGGATGCGGCTGGGGTTGTCGGGATACACCGCCATGGCCCGGACTTGGCTGCCCAGCGGGAATGGATCGCGGATCCGCGTCCAGTTTTCTCCCGCGTCCGGGCTGTGCCAGACGCCGCCGCCGAATCCCGTTGCTCCCACGCAGATGCTGTAGTTCTTGCTCATGATGATTGCCTCCTACGAAGTCGCGTGTTGCTAGTGTCGGCGGAATCAGCCGGACAGTTCGGTGATCGAAATCCAGCCCGGCCCTTCGCCCAGGGGATGGGTCGCAATCCGGCTCAACTGTCCGGAATCCCCGTCGACGCCGAACACAGCCATCTGGCCCGAATCCTGGCCGGCGGAGTAGATGAACCGGTCCTGAAGGTCCAGACACAGCGCGTTGGGCCGCGGCTCGGATTGGACGATGCCGTTGGATGTCAGCGCTCCGGTTTCCGCGTCCACCGTGTAGCAGGCAATGCTGTCATGGCCGCGGTTGGGCGCGAACAGGAACCGGCCCGAGGACGTGATCTGGATCTGGGAGCAGGTGTTCCGCTCGCTGAATCCCTCCGGCGGCAGGGTGGTCACGGTCTGGAACAGCGACAAGGTGCCATCCGACGTGTCCAGGTTGTAGGCGCTCACGCTGCAGCCCTGCTCGTTGGAGAAATAGAGCACATCCAGCGAGGGATGGAAGCAGAAGTGGCGCGGCCCCAGGAACTCCTCGGGGTCCACGGTGGCCGGCGAGTTGGGCGTGATTTGCCCGGTGTTCTCGTCGAACCGGAACTGCCAGATCGAGTTGGGACCGTTGCCCGCGATGTGCGGCACGAAGGCGTAGGCATTGGTCGGATCGGTCTGCATGGCGTGGGCGCCAGTGGCGGTATCCAGCGATACCACGGCCTCCCCGCCGACCGAACCGTCATCGCCGATGGGATGCACCGCCACGCGCGCGCCCTGGTAGTAGGACGACAGCACGAACCGGCCCCGCCGGTCGGTTGCCACGTAGACGGGCCAGGCGTCCAGCGGCACGGACCCGTTCCGCGTCAGCCCGCCGCTGGACTGGTCAATCTCGAAACTGACCAGTTGGGTGATCTCCCGGCAGCCCACGTAGAGGAACCGGCGGTCGGGGCTGATGGCCATGGTGAACGGGCCGCCGTCAACAGCCACATCGGATTGCAGGGTCATCCCCCCGGTATCGGGGTCGATAGTGAAGATGGAGATCTTGTTGTCGCCCTGGACGGCGACGTACATGTAGTAAGGCATGGCTACTTCCTCCCGGCTGAAATTCGGCGGTCGCGGTTGGCGCCGGCGCTACCCGGTGGCCGGCCCGTAGCCCGGGCGACGAGCCCACACCATGCCGTCCGGGTCGTGGGCGATTTCCACAGTGTTGCCCTTGGAATCCCGCAGCCCCAGCGGGTGCTGCACCAGTTCGATCATGTTGCCGTCCGGGTCCTTGATGTAGGTAGAATGGCCGCCGCTGTACTCGCGGATGCTGGGCGGCGTGTACTCCACTCCCAGGGCGTCCAGATTGCCGATCATCTCCTCCCAGTCGTGGATCTCCACGGCGAAGTGGCCCGACGGATTGGGATTCGGCGTGAACGTACTGTGTATCTCGCCGTTGCCGATTCTCAACTGCAGTTGACGCTGGTTCAGTTCGGGCCCGCGATCCAGGAACTCCGCCCCAAAAACCTTCTCGTACCAGTCCCGGCTCCGGTCTTTGTCACTGATCTGGATGTTGATGTGCTGAATCATCGTAACACGCGACATGGGCAACCTCCTTTTCGTCAGTTAAACGCTGAATTGTGCTGGATTACAATTGGGTTTACGTCGTTCACGCCAGTATAGCATCACGTTTTCCAGCGTTAGCATCCGCCATGAAAAGGGGCCCGGTACATCACCCGGACCCCTCTGCGGTTGATTGCGTTCGCGAATGCGCGACGGTCTATCCCAGGTGCCGACGGATGAACGCCGTCATCCGTTCCAGAGCCTCCTGCGCTACCTGGGTGGTCGGGTTCTCCAGCAACCTTTCGCCTTCGCCCTCGAAGATCTTGACGTCGATGGGGCCGCCCGCCTTGCGGTACTGGGCGATGAATTCGTCCAGGTCCGGACGCGGGTGGGCTTCCTCGTAGGAGCGGGCCAGGCAGAGCGTGGGCGGGAGTTCCATGCGCTCCCCGGCGGCCAGCGCGCGTGCCGGCGCCGCCTCAGCCATGGCTTCCTCGGTGACCCAGTAAAGGTCGTGCATAGGACCCACCCGGTCAGCCATGCCGGCCGGCGGGGTCACGTCGTCGCGCAGTCCCTTGGCGTACAGGTAACGTCCCAGCGGATCGATCACCGGCGACACCATGATGACGCAGCCCAACGTGCCGTCCAGCGCCGAGGTGCCGTTGGAGAACGGCAACGCCGCGTAGCGCGGATCATTCGGGCGCATGCCCAGCAGCATGGCCTGGTGCGCGCCGCTGGAGGTTCCCATCGCGCCGACTTTGCCCGGGATGCCGTTCCACGCCGCCGCCTGGCTCTTGCACCAGCGGATCCCGTAGTGAATGTCGGCGAAAGAGGCGGGATAGGATGCAACCGGCGGGACCCGAAAGTCCAGGGCCGCCACGATCACGCCGTTGCGGGCCAGCGCCTCATTCGCCAGGTTGCCGTTCAGGCGATCGCCTCTCACCCACGCGCCGCCGTGCAACTCGACCATGATGGGGAAAGGGCCGCTGCCCCGGGGACGGAACAGTCGCGCCAGCAAAGGCGCATCGCCGTGGCGGAGATACTCCACGTCTTCAATGTCGACTTCGTAGGTGGTCGCTTGCTTGCTGGTGACCATGCTGAACCTCCCGTTCCGTTGTTGCCAATGTGTCCGATGCTTCGCTCAATCCAGATTGCGCAGCAGGCTGCCGTAGCCGTCGATAGGCTTCGTCCAGCCCACCCGTCGCAGGGCCATCCAGATGGTGGCCTGGTTGACCGAGATCACGGTTTTGCCCAGTTTCTGCTCCAATTCCTCCACTGCGTCCAGCGCGCGCCAGGCGGTGCCGGGCAGGAAGATGGTGTCAGCCTCGTCGTGGGATACCGTGAGGGCGAAATCAACGATGGCCTGGGGTGGGTCCATGTCGATCTCCCTGGGGTTCATCGAGTCTTCCATCCACGGCGCGCCGTCGGCGCTCAGCACCTCAAATCCGGCCTCTTCCATCAGCGGCTTCAGGCGGTTGCGCAGGTGGAAGTTGCGGTAAGGACCGGCGATGCTCAGCTTCCGGCTGCCCATGTGACGCATGGCGGCGATGCAGGAGGTCACGGCGGTTATCGACTGCACGCCGCTGGCTTCCTCCATAAGTTTCGCCATCGCCTGGTCGTAGGCCATGTAGCCCTTGTGCCAGGTGCCGGAGGTGCAGGCGTACACCAGTACGTCGGGACCGATGTTGGACAGGGCGCTGGCGCCGCGAGCCACGTCCTCGTTCATCTTGCCAACGTCGAAGCCGAACAGGGCGTAGTCAACTTCGTTGGCTTCCGCGCTGGTCATGCTGAGACGGTGACCCGATTCGGAGGAATTTTCCGGCTGGCTGCCCCAGGTGCCGTTCCACATCCGCTCGAAGTGGACGGTTATCTCGGGCGGCACCACCCGGTAGAAGTCCGGTTCCACCACCGGGTTGGTGGCGGGAACCAGCGCGCCGATGCGTTGCGTGTTGGTCAGATTAGCCATGTTTCGCTGCTCCTGGCCGTATTCGGGCGTATTATACAGCCCGCATTGCAGCCGGAATGACCGCGCGGCCAGAACTCACGATGGGCGAACGGCCGCAGTGCGCGAAGGATGATCGAGGAGGAAAACTATGGCTGAAGTACCAATCCGGGTTGGATTAATCGGGGCCGGCGGTAACGTCCGCAACCGCCATATTCCCGGCTTCCAGGGTGTGGACGATTGCGAACTCGTGGCCGTGGCTAACCGGACCGTCCAGTCCGGCCGCGTCATCGCGGACCAGTTCAACATCCCGAAGGTGTACGGGCACTGGCGCGAAGTGCTGGAGGACGACGAGATCAACGCCGTCTGCATCGGGACCTGGCCGTACATGCACCGCACCATGACTCTGGCCGCGCTGGAGGCTGGGAAGCACGTGCTGACCGAGGCTCGAATGGCCAACGACGCCGCGGAGGCCCGTGACATGCTGGCCGCTTCGAGGGCGCACCCGCACTTGGTGTGTCAGCTCACGCCGACCTCCACCAGTTACACCATTGACAACGTGATCAAGCGGCTGATCGACGAGGGGCACCTGGGCGAACTGTTATCGGTAGACTTCACCTCCCTGCAGAACAACTTTGCCGACTTCGACGGCCCCGTGCACTGGCGGCATGACCGTGCCCTCAGCGGCTATAACACCCTAAACATCGGCGCATCCTACGAGTCCATGATGCGTTGGCTGGGACGGGGGACCCGGGTCATGGCAATGTCCAAGATCCACGTGCCCTACCGGCGAGACGACCGCGGGCATCTCACATCGGTGTCGATCCCGGACCACATCGACATCCTCTACGAACTGGCCAACGGGGCGCAGGTGCACATGCAGATGAGCGCCACCTCCGGCCTGAACCGGGGCAGCCAGATCTGGATGTTCGGCACCGAGGGCACCATCCACGTGGACTCCCAGCGCCGGGTCTGGGCCGGCAAGCGCGGCGATTCGGAACTCACCGAGGTGCCCAACCCGCCGGAAACCCAGGCCAGGTACCGGGTCGAGGAGCAGTTCACCAACGCCATCCGCGGCACCGAAATCGTGGACATGGTGGCCTTTGAGACCGGCGTACATTACATGGAGTGGACCGAGGCCGTTGGCCGCAGCGCCATGACCGGCCAGGCGGTTTATCTGCCCCTGTGATTTCGTATCGCCGGGGTCTGTTGTGATCGGCGCATTGGGTGCATGTCGTGATGGGCATCCAACCCGGGATGCTCTCGGTATCCGGCGCCGTGACGTGGCACGGCTGCCTCAAACGGCAAGGTCGTTTTATGGATTTCAGACTCAATCGCGAAATCAAGGCTTACTGCCGCGATTTCGAACCCGTTCGGGCGATCCTGCGCGAGCAGTCAGCCGAGTTCGTCGAGGTCAAGGAACAGGTCGACTACTACTATCGGCTCCCACCCGCAGACGACTCCGGAGGAACGCGGCGGCTCAAACTCCGCGTGGAACCGGCCGCGTCCGAGCTGATTTACTACATCGAGGGCCAGGAGGACGGGGCCAGGACCAGCCGGTTCCGGATAGCTGCGGTGGATGACCCAGCAATGGCGGGAGTGTTGGAGGCTGCCCTGGGTACCCGTGCCGTGGTGCGGAAACGCCGCGAGCTTTGGCGACAAGACAATGTGGTTTTCAACCTGGACACCGTGGAAGGTGTAGGGCAGATCCTCGAGGTTGAGGTCCAGGCCGAAGAAGGCTGCGACATTGACGCCCAAGTGGACGAATATCGCAGCCTGCTCGGCCCTCATTTGAACGGCTACATCTCCGGTTCCAACGAAGACCTGGTCGCCGCGATCACTTCCCCGCCTTGATGAAATCGGAGACGCGCTCGGCAATCATCATCGTGGTGACGTTGGTGTTGGCGCGAACCACGTCGGGCATGATCGACGCATCAGCGACCCGCAGGTTGGACACGCCGCGCACGCGCAGTTGCGGATCGACTACCGCCATCGGGTCGTCGTCCGGCCCCATCTTGCAGGTGCCGGAGATGTGATACGAGGTGCTGATGTTGCGGCGCAGCCAGAGGTCCAGGGTCTCGTCGCTCTCCAGGTCCGCCGGTGTGGGAGCGGTAATCTCGTCAATGATGCCGTCGTAGGCGCTGTGTTGCAGCAACGACACGCAGAGGCGCACCGCCTCGCGCAACCGTTCCCGGTCCCAGTCCTCCTCCAGGTAGCGGTAGTCCATGCTGGGCGCAGTGTTTGGATCTGAGGATTCCAACCTCAGTTCGCCCTTGCCGGCCGCCAGGTACAGGCCGCAGTTGACCGTATGAGCCGGGTTGTCGTCCCGGACCACGGTGTTCAGCGACGCCGGCGAAAGAATCATGTCGTTGGGCGTGTCCGAGCCGGAGGCTGTGAAACGCAGTCGCAGGGCCCGCATGCCGTTGGGGTCCTGGGGGACGTCTTCCTTGACCATGAACCGCACCGACACGTTGGGGTGGTCGCGCATATTCTGGCCAACCCCGGGCAGTTCCACCGCGACCGGAATGCCCTGCGCCTGCAACTGGTCAGCGGGGCCGATGCCTGAGAGCATCAGCAGTTGCGGCGATGCGACCGCCCCGGCGCACAAGATGATCTCGCTGCCCTCGACGACGAAGGTGTCGCCGCCGCTCTCAACCTCGACACCAACGGCGCGCCCGTCTTCCAGCACCACTTTGCGAGCCTGGACGTTGGCGCGAATGGTGAGGTTCAGGCGGTGGCGCACCGAGCTGATGTAGGACAGGGCCATGCTCATGCGCACGCCGTCGATGTTGTTCTCGGCGCGCAGGCTGACGCCGGTAGCCTCCGGGTTGTTCACGTCGGGATGGAAGGGGTATCCGGCGGCGGTGGCAGCCTGGAAGAAGGCTTCCTGGGAAGGCGGCCAGGTCTCGCGCTGGTGGTGCCGTACTGGAACCGGCCCGTCGGTGCCGTGGAAATCGTCGTGAAAGTCGGCGTCGTTTTCCAGCTTGCGGAAATAGGGCAGACATTCCAGGTAACCCCAGCCGTCGTTGCCCCAGGACTCCCACGTGTCGAAGTCTTCAGGTGCGCCCCGGATGAAGGTTTGTCCGTTGATGGCGCTGGAGCCGCCCAGCACTTTGCCCCGGGGCACGGGCATCGGCTCGGCCTGCTCCGGCGTGGCCTTGCCGGTGAAGGACCAGTTGTAGGGCGAACCGGCGGCGCGGGCCTCCAGGTTCACCGTTCCCCACCCCAGCTTGAGCATGTCGGGCAGTTGCTCGAAATCGGGAAAGTCGGGGCCGGCCTCCAGCAGCAGCACCGAACGGTTCGGGTCCTCGGAAAGGCGCGTCGCCACGATGCACCCGGCCGTGCCGCCGCCGACAACGATATGGTCGTATTTCATTGAGATATCTCCAATATTGGCTGGCGCCGCTTCCGGCATTGACGAGCTTACAGGGGTCGATCAGGCAGGTACTTGTCCTCCATTTCGCGGATCCGGTCCGCGCCGAGGATGCCGCCGTTGGTAGCGACGCCCCACCTGCTCTGCGCCGCCGCTGCCAGGAAGTCGTCGATGGCGGCGGTGCCGCGTTCCTGGAAATCACTCAAGAAGTCCCACGACGCCTGCAACCCTGCCATGGTGGTCAGCGCCGGGTACCAGGCTGCTGCGGCTCCGGCGTCCTGCAACTCTTGCAGCGTGGGATGGGTCTGGCTGCCGTGGGTAAACAGGGGCAGCACCGGCCCGGGAATGCGCCGGATGGCTTCCTGGTTGTCCTCCCAGGACGCTACGGCGGGGCACACGACGTCTACGTTGGTCTGGCTCTTGTAGGCCAGGCAGCGTTCCATCACGTCCTCGAAGGTTGCCCCCGGAACGCCGGCGTAGTCGCACCGGGCCACGATCACGAAGTCCGGGTCGTACTCCATCTTGGCGTCCATGGCGGCGCGTAATTTGCCCACCATCTCCTCGATGGAGACGCAGCGGCGGCGGGGGCCGGACTTGGGCGGGTAGGTCTGGTCCTCCAGGTGGGTGCCGGCGATGCCGGCACGGATGTACTCCTTGACCGTCTCGTAGACCTGGATGGCGTCGCCGTAGCCGGTGTCCATGTCCACAAACGCGGGAATGTCGATGGTGTTCACGATTTTCCGGGCGTTGTCCACCATGTCGCGCATGCTGGTGCCGCCCTCGGTGAGGCCCATGACCTGCGCGGAGGTGTTGCCGCCCGACATGTAGAAGGCCTCGAATCCCAGTACTTCGGCCATCTTCGCCCCCATGGCGTTCATGCCGCCGGCCAGGACGAAGATCTCAGGGCGCTCGAACAGTTCCTTGAGCCTGGTGGTCATGCGTTGTTTCTCTGGCATCACTCTTCCCCCTTTGGAAATTTCGTGTGTGGGCTATCTACCAGCCGAGGTTTTCGGGAATGAGGATCATGGTGATGCGGCCGACCACCGGCTCGTGCTCCATCACCAGGTACTTGCCGATGGGAGTGGGCGTAGAGCCGCGCCCCTCCAGCCAGCGGTCGTGTTGTTCCAGGGGAAGCCCCGGGTGCGGGCCTCGGCATCGGCCAGGGTGGGGCAGATCTTCTGCGTGCCGGCCACCATGATCACCCGTTTCGCTCCATAGGCGAAGGCGCCGATCTGACTGCCGGAGCCGCTGGCGACTACGATCTCGCCGGTCTCCGCGATGGCCTGGACACTGCCGACGAAATAGTCGGCGATGGTGGTCGTGCGGCGGAACTCCCGCTGTGCCGCCGGGTCGCTGATGGCCACCATCTGGTCGTGCAGATTTACGTAACGATCGTTACCGTCCATGTACTCCGTGTAGCCGATGGTTTCCAGCGTCTCGGATGTGCTCACGAAAACCTCTGACCCCTCCGGCACCAACTCCTTGAGCTTGGTCAGCGCCGCCTCGCGATTCTCCACAACGACGGCTTCCACGTTGCGCGCGGCCAGGGCTTCGATAGTCCTGCTGATGGAATCGGCCGTGGCCGGTAAGTAGGATGCGCTGGATGTCATTCGGGATCTCCTGTGTTTGCCGCGCGGGATCAGCCGCCGGGCCGCAGGTTGGGCATTGCCTCGTCGACGAACAGCTCCATGGAGCGCATGACCTGGTCGGGGGTCAGGTCGCCCCAAGCAAAGATCGGGCAGAAGTAATTGATGCCCGTTTCGTCGATGGCCCGCTGGACCCGTTCCTTCACGGTGGACGGCGTGCCGACGATCACCACGTCTTTCGCTTCCAGCGCGTCGAAGTCCCGCATCGCGCCCAGGCGGTCCAGGTTGTTCTTGGCCCACAGGTAGTCGATGTTGTGGAACCAGGTGCCGTACGCCGCTTTCGCTTCGTTCCGCGCCACTTCTTCAGTGTCGGCGATGTACATGTGGCGCACCAGTCCGAGCTTGGGAACCAGCACGTGGCTGTTCATCCCGTCGGCCATGCGGTCAGCGGCCCACACCTGCTTGTACAGGTCGTAGTGGGCCTTGACGCCGGCGTTGTCGGCGAACACGGTGCAGGTATTAAAGCCGTGCTGGGCCATCCACGGCACCGTTTCGATGTTGTTGCTGGCGTACCAGAGCGGCGGATAGGGCTTCTGGTGGGGCGCAATCCAGAGCTCGATGTCCTCGTAGTTGTAGTGCTTTCCCTTATAGTTCAGGATGCCCGTGTTGAAGCCGCTGGTGAACATGTCCATCTGTTCGTTGAACATTTCCCAACTGATGCCCAGGTCGACGCCGAACTCTTCGGCCTCCACGGGCGATACTCCCCGCCCCACGCCCAAGTCCAGGCGCCCGTTGCTGAGGTTGTCCAGCATACAGATCTCGTGGTAAAGGCGGATGGGGTTGTAGAAGGGGAGCAGGAACACCAGCGGGCCCAGACGCAGGTTCGTGGTGCGCTGCGCGGCGGCCGCCAGGAACACCGCCGGCGAGGGTGACACGCTCAGCGGGGTGATGTGGTGCTCCGCCAGGTGGTAGCTGTAGAACCCGCTGCGGTCGGCGTACTCCAGCATCCGCAGCCGGTTTTCGAAGATCTCGCTGGGCGCTGACTTGTCCCATTCGATCCAGTCGAACAGCCCGAATTCCAGGGTGTCGTTCAGCGTGGCGACCTGGGTCATGGCTCACCTCCTTGGCGACGATGCGGCTACCTCAGTCGGCCACCAGCGGCAATGACGGGTCGGCGGCGTACTCCGACATCGAAGCGTCGTACACGGCGACGTTCTCGTAGCCCAGCATGGCCAGTATGAAAGCGTCGTTGGAGGCCGCGATGCCGCCGCCGCAGTAGGTAACCACCCGTTTGGACTGGTCCGCGCCCGCCCCTTCGAACAGGGCCGCCAGTTCGTCCGCCGGCCGGTAGAGGCCGGTTTCGGGATCGGTCAACTCTCCCGATGGGACATTGGTCGCGCCGGGAATGTGCCCGGCCCGGCCGTAGCCGCTGCCGCCGTCGGCGCCGGAATGCTGATCTCGGCCCAGGGCGTTGATCAGGCAGGATCCGCCACCGTCCCCGCTTTCGATGAACGCTTTGACCTCGGCAAGATCGGCAAAGCGCGCCGGGTCGTGGGTGGGCGTGAACGTCGCCGCCGGATACGCGGCCGCGTCCGTGGAGGTCGGTCGCCCCTCCGCGGTCCAGCGATTCCAGCCGCCGTCCAGCACCACCGCGTTCGTGCAGCCCATGGAGCGGAACATCCACCAGAAGCGTGCCGCCCACTGGGAACCCAGGCGGTCGTACAATACCAGCCTGGAAGTATCGGAGATGCCGTGCCTGCCGGCCGCTTCTGCGAACGCCTCCGGCGAGGGCATCATGAACCGGTAGGGTTGATCGTTGTCGGAGAAGTCGGCCTGGAGGTCGAGGAAACCCGCTCCGGGGATGTGTCCGGTTTCGTACTGGCTGCGTCCCGACTCTGCGCGAACTGTCCCTTCGCCACGGTGAAGAAACACGGTGGTCTCGAAGACGCGAACATCGTCATCCTCCAAGTGTTCGGCAAGCCAGTCGGTGGATACGAGAAATTCTGGGTGTGCGAAGTCCATGGTCACCTCCAGCCGTCGCCGGCGAGACGCAAGATACTGGTTTGCTGCCCCAGTATCCCCGTCTCGCGGTTCCTACGCAACCGCCTGGCGGCGGCTGGACCATACCCCTGTGCTATAGTTTTCCCGCTCTATATTTCGGTCGAGAGAATGTATTAATGGACATCAGCACCGTGGCTATTTTGAGCCCCGGCGACATGGGCCATGCCGTCGGTCAACGTCTCCGGGAAAACGAACTGGACGTCATCACCTGCCTTGCCGGCCGTAGCGAACGGACCCGCAGCCTGGCGGAGAAGGCCGGCATACGCGACGTTGCCACCATGGAGGAGTTGGTCGAGCGGTCGGACCTGATAATGTCCATGACCGTATCCGTAGCGGTGCCCGGTGTATGCCAGCAGGTCGCCGACGCGCTGGCAGCCACGCGCTCGGACACCCTGTTTGCGGAGTGCAACGCCGTCTCTCCGCAGCTCGTGCGGACTCTGGAGCCGGTGATTACCGCTGCCGGGGGGCGGTTCGTGGACGTTTCCATAATCGGCGGGCCGCCGCGACCCGGCTACAGTCCACATTTCTACACCTCCGGCCACGAGGCGGCGCAGTTCGAGCGGCTGAACGATTTTGGGTTGACGGTACTCAAGCTGGAGGGCGAAGCGGGGCAGGCTTCGGGTATCAAGATGTGCTACGCCGCCATGACCAAGGGTTCGTGGGCGTTGTATACCCAGTTGCTGATGGCCGCCGAGATGATGGGGTTGACCGAACCCCTGCTGGCAGAGTTCCAGTCCGGTCAACAGGCGGCGCTGCAACGCATGGAGCGAACCATTCCCACCGTGCCGCCGCGCTCGCGCCGCTGGGTCAGCGAAATGGAGGAGATCCACGACACCTTCGCCGAACTGGGCATGACACCGCAACTCTTCGAAGGCGTTGCGGAAATGTACCGTTTCGTTGGCGGCACTCCTCTGGGGGAAGAGTTTCCCGAGTCGCGGGATCGCGACCGCACCTTCACCGAGACCATTCAACAACTGGCGCAGCACGTACCGGCGCGCGAGGACGACGGCTACCAAGCCTGACGATGGCCCTGCGCCAGCTTCCAATCAGGAGACACTCAATGCCCGAACCGGCGCCCACCAGCAACAATCGGCTCATGTTCTCCACTGAGGAATGGGCCATGGTGTCCAGATCGCAAATCGAGCGTTCCACCGTCCCAGAAGATATGGATGAAGAGGCCGGCGTCCTCATTGTTTGGGCTCGCGGAACGGCGGGCCAACCGGACGCCGGATGGACCGCCAGGCACGCTATCTCCGGCGACGCCCTGCGCGACGCTTTGGTAGCGGCCGGACTGATCCCTCACGAGTGACAACTCCGGTATGCGCACCGCAAAGGTGACTTGCCGTAAGGGCTGGCACGGCTACGCCGGGGGTGACGTTGGTACAAACGACTTCGTGCGCCGCGCCCGTCAACCCAAATTGACAGGGTTCCACACGTGTCCCTACAATCGGCCAAACCCACCGAACCGTGCGAGGGTTCCGGCTCGTTAGGAGGATAATATGGCTGAACTACTGGGGCTGGGCTGTTCTCACGGCCCGATCATCCTGACCCCATCCGAGGCATGGGCCACGGGCCGAGAGCGGGTATTTGCCCGCGTACCGAACTACGAGCCTCCCGCCCAACTGCTGGCAGAGTTGGGCGATGACAACGGCCTGAGCCTGGACATCAGCGACCAGAAGAAGGTGGTCGAGTCTTTCAAGATCATGCGGGACCGTCTCCATGAATGGGAGCCCGACGTCCTGATGGTTATCGGCGACGACCAGGCGGAGAACTTCCTGCAGGACAACCTGCCTCCCTTCTGCCTGTACACCGGCGCCGAAGTGGACGGCTATCCCTTCCAGCGTGGAGCGGCCCGCACCAACCTGTGGGACGCCGAACCCGAGACGAAGTTCTCCTTCCAGTGTCCGAAGGAGTTTTCCCGGGACCTGCGCAATTTCCTCATCCGGGACGGGTTCGACATGGCATCCTCCAGCGCCCTCAAGGGTTGGGACTGGGGACTGGCCCACGCCATCATCAACCCGCTGGTGTTCCTGGACCCCGACGGCAGGTTCCCGCTGCTGCCCCTGTTCGTCAACTGCTATGGCGAAGAGGCCGGGCCAGACTACCCGCCGCGGCCGACGCCCAAGCGCTGCTACCAACTGGGGCAGGGGATCCGGCGGTTCCTGGACACCCGGGACGAGCGGGTCGCCGTGGTGGCGTCCTCCAGTTGGTCGCACAGCTTCCTGGCCCACAAGTTCCAGTGCCGGGCGATTGACATCGAAACCGACCGCCGGTACCTGGAAATGGTGCGCGCCGGCCAGGGAAGCAAGCTGGCGGAACTATCTCCCGAGGAAATACAGGATTCGGGAGACCATGAGATCCTGAACTGGATCATCGCGCTGGGAATCCTGGGCGACGTTCCGGCGGAAATCGTGGACGTGCGCGAGTCGCACACCCAGCTGGCGTACCGGGTGGCCGCGATCTGGAACTGATGGCTGTTACCGCAGCGAACCATTGGTCAGGAACTGCCGTGCCGGGTGTGGAATCCGGTGCGGCAGGCCACTTTGTCAAGAACTGAGGGGAAGGCGTCGATCATGGTCACGGTACTGGAGCCAAGAACCCAAACGGGACAGGGCACGGGTAACCGGAAGTGCGACGGGTGTCCGCGGTGCGAGCGCCCCGACAGCCCGACGTGCAACATCCCCCATCCGAAGTTCGCCAACCGGCATCCGGTGTGCAAGGTTTGCGGGCACTGCGTGCTTAGGGGCCAGCACCAGGATGATGCGTCGGACCTGGACGACCATCCAGGGTTCATCTCCGGCGGCTCCGGGGGCGGACCGAGCCTGAACTGAACCGGCCGGCGGGCGTGACGGGCCGATATGTCGACATTTCGGGTAAGGTCCGGGCAGAACTCCGATGACCCGCATCTCCGTAGTCCCGGACCGGTACACACGGGACACTTTCAAGCCGTCCCGATACCCCGGACTTGAGGCCCCAGCGTCGTCCGGTGCGGTCATCGAAATCCGCACCGACGGGGTGACGTTGGACCTTTCCGGCGTGGTGGTGGACGGTGAGCGGCACGGCGGAGTGGGGATTTGGGTCCACGATTGCCGGGACGTAACCATCGCCAACGGGATACTGATCGGCTTTCACTACGGGATACGCGCCGAGAACGTGAGGAACCTCAATATTAGCGACTGCGTGGTGTCGGACAACACGAACCCACTGGACGTTGGTTGGCTCCCCGATATCGAGGCTCCGGTGGAGGAGGGATTTGGCGGCGGGATCTACCTCTATCGTGTCCGCAACAGCGTGATCGAAAACAACCAAACCAGCAACAACTTCAATGGCATCAGCCTGGTCCGGTCGGATCACAGCGTTATCTCGGGGAACCACGCTTCATACTGCGGCAACGTGGGCATTTACCTGCTGAAGTCCAGCCACAACGAAATATCGGACAACCAGGCCGAGCACTGCATCCGCTACACCGACCGCTTCTGGTGCGACACCGCGGACTCCGCGGGGATATTGCTGGAGGGCGGGTCGAGCCACAACCGGATAACCGGCAACAGCCTGCGCTACAGCGGCGACGGGTTCTTCATCCGGGGGCACCACGGCGAGCCGTCCAATGACAATTTCATAACCCGCAATGACGCCAGCTATTCGCCCAACAACGCCTTTGAGGCGGTGTTCTGCTCGGGCAACGTCTTTGAAGACAACATTGCCAACTATTCGAACTACGGGTTCTGGCTGGGCTATTCGACCAGCTCGGCGGTCCGAAGGAACGAGGTACGGGCCAACCGTTTCGACGGGATCGCCATCGAGCATGGGCAGGAGAACGTCATCGAAGGCAATCGCATTGAGGGAAACCGTAACGGCGTCCGGCTCTGGAGCGACGGGGCACGACAAACGTCGCTAACCAGGGAAGGCACGCGGCGCCGATACATCATTTCGGGCAACCGGATCGTCGCTTCCCGAGAGTGCGGTATCTTCGTAACGGACGACCACGACGCGGTCTTGAAGGAAAACGTCTACGAATCGAACGCCTGTGACCACCGGAGCCAACCCCTTCAATAACCGACGCAGCTGATTGATGTTCAACCGAGTGAATTCAACCTGAGGTAAACATGAAATACGATGTGGCGATTGTGGGAGCCGGGTCTGCCGGTTCGGCGCTGGCGGCCCGGCTATCCGAAGACCCGGGACGCTCGGTGCTATTGCTGGAGGCCGGGCCGGACTATCCGGATTTTGAACTGCTGCCCGACGAGCTCAAGTACGGTTTTGCCGCCGCTCCGGTGCCGCCCGCGGTTCGTACCGCCGCCGGCCACCCGGCATGGCTGACTACCGACCCGCACAACTGGCAGTTCATCGCTACCGCGACCGATCTGGCGCCGCCGATGCTGGTGCCCCGGGGCAAAGTTACCGGCGGGTCCAGTGCCATCAACTCCTCGGCTTTCTACCGTGGCGTTCCCGAGGATTTTGACGCCTGGGCGGCCCGGGGCAACGACCAGTGGAGTTACCAAAAAGTCCTGCCGTTCTTCCGCAAATCCGAAACGGACGTCGACCGACACGGAGACTATCACGGCTCCGATGGCCCCATTTTCGTCCACCATTCCAACCCGGAGGCGTGGGGCGCCGCGCAACGGGCCTTCTTCTCGGCCTGTCGCGCCAGCGGGTTCGAAGAAGCCCACGACCACAACCATCCGGACTCCAACGGGGTCGGCCCGGGCGTGACCAACAACCACAACGGAGTCCGGTTCAGCGCCGCCCTGGGCTACCTGGATCAGGCCCGCCACCGGCTCAACCTGACAGTGCGGCCCAATTGCCAGGCGCGCCGGATTGTTTTTGAAGGGACAAAGTCGGTCGGTCTGCTGGTGGAGAGCGGCGGTGACACCTTCACCGTGGAGGCCGAGCAGATCATCCTCAGCGCCGGCGCCGTCGGTTCGCCCCACCTTTTGCTGCTATCCGGCGTGGGGCCGACTGATCAATTGGAGAGCCTGGGTATCCCGGTGGTGCGGGACCTCCCCGGCGTGGGTCGGAACCTGAAAGACCACCCGAAGGTGTACGTGACCTGGGAAGCCGGCGAGGGTCTCGATGGCCCTGCCAACCGGGGCGCCGGCAGCGCGGCGCTGCGACTGACTGCTCCCGGTTCCCATTTGAGAAACGATCTGGGGATCAGCCTGGCCGGTCCCGTGGTGCCCCGGGTCAAGGGAAGTGTACCGGAGGTCCGGGCTCAAAGGTCTGGAGATCAGGGAGAAGTCGCCGCCAACCGTCGCGTGGAGATGATGGTGGCCCTGCTGCTGCCAGAGAGTCAGGGTGAGTTGACGCTAACCTCGTCCGACTACCGGGTACAGCCGGCCATGCGCTACAACTACCTGGCCGAGCCCTTTGACCGGGAGCGGCTGCGGGCCGCCATTCGCCTGGCCCTGGAATTGGCGGAACGACACGAACTCGCTCCCATGCTGGGGCGACGCATCGAACCCGAGGACGGCGACCTGGCCAATGACTATGCCCTGGATCAATGGCTGCTGCGGGAAGCTACGACCTACTCGCATATCTCATGCACGTGCAGGATGGGGCCGTCCGACGATTCATTGGCCGTGGTCGACCAGTATGGCAAAGTGCACGGGATGGAAGGGCTGCGCATTGTCGACGCATCGATCATGCCCGACCTGGTGCGTGCCCCCATCAATCCGGCGGTGATAATGGTCGCGGAGCGAGTGGCGGACTTCATCCGGGCAGGTTGGTGAGCAGGCCGCGAGATACGCGACTTGCGAGCGCCGGATCGACGATATATGCTCCCGGCGATTTGATCTTGAGCGGTTGGATGACAGGCGGAATGAAATGAGACTTGACGGCAAAGTAGCGATTGTAACCGGCGGCAGCCGCGGGATCGGGCGAGCGATCTGCCTGGGGCTGGGCGACGCCGGCGCGAGCGTCGTGGTAGCGTCGCGCACCGAAGAAGACCGGTCGGCCGGCACCGAATACGAAAAGTACGGGTCGGGCGACATCGGCGATACGGCCGCACAGATCACCGCCCGCGGTGGCACGGCGCTGCCGGTGCGTTGCGACGTCGCGCGGGTTCAGGACATTCAGGACCTGGTAACTGCCACGCTGGACCGTTTCGGTCGGATCGACGCTCTGGTTTGCAACGCGGGAATGGACTGCGAATCGCCGGTGGTCGACCTGGACGTGGAGCTGCTTGACCAGTGCCTGGCGGTGAACGTGCGGGGCCCGCTGCTCCTCTGCAAGTACGCGCTGCCGTCCATGATCTCGCGCGGCGAGGGAGGCTCCATCTACTGCGTCACCTCGGGCTCGGCCCGGAACTACCGGGAGGGCCGGGTCGGCTACTCGATGAGCAAGGCCGCGCTGGAGAGAATGTTTTTCAGCCTGGCCGAAGAGGTGCGACCGCACAATATCGCGGTCAACGTCTTCGAGCCTGGCCGAGTGGACACCTGGATGAACCGGCGCGGGGACTGGCCGGGAACGTCCCACATCCCCATGGTCCAACCCGATGCCCTGTCAGCGCCGGGAGTGTGGCTGGCGGGGCAGACGGCGGAGACTCTCACGGGCGAGCTGGTATCGCGGGCCGAGTTCGGAGTGACTTGGGGGCCGCTGGCTGAATAGGTGATCTGAGGGCATCGGCCGCCGCGGGCTGAACAAAAAACGGCGTTTCGTGCTCAAATCATGCACGAAACGCCGTTTTCAGGTGTCAGTTGATGGGAAGTGGTGGAGCTGGCGGGAATCGAACCCGCTACCTCTTCAATGCCATTGAAGCGCTCTCCCAAATGAGCTACAGCCCCACTGGGTCACTGACGGTTGCGCGTGAGTGGGCATCCATTTTAGCAAACGTGCCTCGATGGTCGCAACCGCCGCCGCAGGCGTGAACCGCCGTGATCAGCCGGAAACCCGTTTGCGCCGGTTGGTAATGTAATCAACCAGCACGTACTCGCCCAGGTTTTCGCTGCTGCTGTAGAAGGCCCGGCCGCGATTAATGCGGGTCATCCGGTCGACGAAGTTCACCAGTTGGTAGCTGTTTTCCAGCATGAACGTGTTGATAACGATGCCCTCCTGGGTGCAGCGCCGCACCTCTTTCAGGGTTTCCAGTTCGGTGCGGTAGCTGGGCGGATAGGAGAAGTAGGCCTGCTCGCCCTCCAGGTGAGCGGTGGGTTCGCCGTCGGTGATGACCAGAATCTGACGGGTGCCTCCCTTTTCGCGGGAGAGTAGCTTCCGGGACAGCATCAGCGCGTGGTGCAGGTTGGTGCCGGATACCCAGTTGTTCCAGGTGAGGCCGGCCAGGTCTTCCTCCTCCAACTCGCGGGCGTAGTCCGAGAACCCCACCACGTGAAGTGTGTCCCGGGGGTACTGTTGGCGGATCAAAGCGAACAGGGCGAGGGTCACCTTCTTCGCCGCCGCCCAGTTGTTGAACAGACCCATGGAACGGCTCTGGTCCAGTAGGACGATGGTGGCGGCCCTCGTCATATGTTCGGTGCGGTAGATCTCGAAGTCGTCCGGGCGCAGCTTGACCGGTACCTGCGGCCCGCCGCGGACGATGGCGTTTTTCACCGTGGTTTGCAGGTCGAGCTGCAGCGGGTCGCCGAACTCGTAGGTCTTGGTGTCGCCAAGCAGATCGCCCCCGGCGCCGCGGGTGTCCAGATCGTGGTTGCCGATGCGGTCCTTCTTAAGTTGTTGGAAGACCTCGCGCATGGCCTTCTGGCCGATGCGGCGGATGCCGCGGGCGGTCAGGTTGAGCTTGTCGTCGTCGGTGATGTAGCCGGCGTCTTTCAAGAGTTGGCGCAGACGGTCCAGTTCCTCCCAGGCCCGGCGGGCCTCTTCGCCCAACAGTTCCGCCAGTTTTTCCGGATCGACGTCGTCCAGGTTGCCGGTGCGCATGGCCTGCTGTAGTGACTGCTCCAACTGGTCGAGGTCCTGCATCTGGCGCATGGCTTCCATGGCCTGCTCCAGGGTCATGCTGTCGTCGCCCAGGAAGGGATACTGTCGGGCCAGTTCATCCGGCGGCATCAGCGACTGCATCAGGCTGGCGAACTCGGACATCTCGTCCATGAGGCGTGGGTCCATGGCGGACTGCATGGCGTCTTCCAGCTCGCGGCGCATGTCGGGGGACAGGCTGTCCATCAGCGACTGCATCTGCGCCATCTGCTGCTGGATGCGCTCCATGAGCTCGTCGAGGCTCTGGGGCGGGTCGTCCCCGAACATCGGCCCCCATTTCTGCATGAACCCTTCGAAGTTGGGGTCACGGCCCTCCATGCGGTCACGGAGCATCTGGTTGAGGTCCTGCATCATCTGACGCATTGCTTCCATCTGCTCCGGCGTCATGTTCTGCATCTGGTCCTGCATCTGCTGGGATATGTTCTGGGCCATCTGGCCCTTGAGCATGTCCAGCAATTCCTGGAACATCTGCTGGGCGTCCGGGTCCATGAAGTCGTAATCCATGAGTTCCTGGATTTGCCCGCCGAGACTGTCGGGTAGGTCGTCCAGCTTATCGAGGTTGCGTTGGGCCCGTTCCTGGAGCAGCCGGTTGAGCGCCCGCTGCTGCTCCTTGCCTTCCATGTCGGCCGGTTCCGGCTGGTCGGCCGCCTCGTCGAGCCGGCGCTGGATGCCCTCGCGCTCGGTGCGGAGGATTTCGTCCATCCGCTCCTTCAGGTCGTCGACCACCGAGTCCAGGTTGCTCTGCTGCATCTGCTGACGCCGCTGCTGTTTCAACTGCTCCATGAGCTGACGCAGGTTGGGCATCTGGGCGCCGTCGCGGTTCTGCATGCCGTTGCGGAACAGGTCGCGGAGGGCCCGCGCCAAATCACCGTGCTGCAGCAGGTCATCCGAAAGGGCGTCCATCACCTCGCTGGCGTCGACATCGAAAATCTGCTGGGTGCCATCCCACTGGGAATAGCGGTAGCGCTGATAGAGCATTGGCGACCTCCGGCCGGGCCGGCAAGGGTGCGAGGCACGAATGGCGGGATGATAACACACGGGGCGAAGGCTCCCGCCGCTACATCGCGGTGATGACGAGGAAGGATCAGGCGAAAAGGCGGTCGAGCCAGGCGAGGAGCCGCTGGCAAAGGGGGCCGTCAATGTCCAAGTCGTGGGTGCCGATGGCTTGGCCCATTAGCCGAGGGTCAGCACGAGTGGCGAGCCAAGCGTATATTTGGGCTCTTAGGGTTTTGCCCCCAGCGAATTTACCCGCATACGCAGGTAATCGGTCGATGTAATCTCGCGACATTGGCCAAACCGGGTCGCCAGCAGGAATCATTCGTTCGACGAACTCTTCAATCTCGCCCGTCAGAACATTGTCGGGCATCAGCCACACACCTACGCGCAGTTCGGCGCCCGAAATGATCGTCCCATCCGGATCTGGAGAAACGGGCGCTGGAAAGCCGTTGATTCTAAGCCGATGAGCTATTTCGTCCCAGCGGGCTTGAGGATTATCGTCGGTATCAACCAATATCCCCAACGCTTGGCGCCCCTCCGCCAAGAGCTCAGGGCCAATCGACGCCAGCACGGAGTTAACGTCTCCCCGCTCTGAAATATAAAAGTCCGGGAGGTGAGGACTCCGGTTACAAATTTGCCAAACTACGTGCTTGTCGTTCCTCCCTTCTACCAGAAGGAGCTGTGGTTCCGCCTGATCAGAATCGATGCGAGCCACGCCGATCACCTCACCTCGATCCTGTGTTTGGCCGCGGCCGCGAGATTTTCCTCTGAGTACTCTACCGCCCGTAACCGTTCGGCGTTGCGCTGGATGCGGTACAAAACGCCCTCCACGTCCTCCAACTCGTTGGCCGCTTTAGCGAACCCGACCACGCAGTCCCAGCTGTGGGTGGTGGCGATGACCTGCACGTTGTTGCGCTCCGCAGTTTGCAGCACCATGTTCCAGAACTTGGCCTGGATGGAATGGTGGATGCCGTTTTCGGCCTCGTCGATGAGGAGGAAGCCATCTTGGCTGTTAGCCAGGGCCAGGGCAACGGTAAAGGCCCGCACCGCCCCGTCGCCGAGGCTACGTAGTGGCAACCGATTGTCCCATCCTCTAACCTTGACCAGTACCCGCCGCCCGGCCCTCGGCCCGTTTCGGATGCCGGATTCCACCATTGCAACCCGCTCAATAGGAAGGCTCGCAACTGTATTCAGAGCGTCAATTGCTTGGTCTTCCTGGGTGGTCAGAGCAATATCATTCAGGTACCGTTCAATGACTGAATTATCCGGTACATCTGGCCCCAATGTGACACAAGCAAAGTCCGGCGTGAGAAGCGGGATGCGGTTGGCGCGACGTGTCATCCGAGCCGGGATCACAATATCGTGGAGGCGGAATATGCGCCTGAAGCCCCAGGCTATCGTCTCTAAACCCCACCTCTCATCTTCTACGAGAAAGTCGGACTCACTGCGGGCAAATCCGCTGAGGTCTTCGGCAGAGAACTGAGCGCAACGTATTTCCACAGCGGTCTTGCAATCGGGCGAACCGATTGAGATCGATGCGTCGAGGGAGAGATTATGCCCGTAGAAGAGGCCACTCCAGTCGGCAATGGTTTCGTCTCCGGCATCTGCGCCGAATTCTTTGAAAACTTCATCCCGGTCGTGAAGTATCTCAGCGAGCGTAAAGGGGTCTGCGCCGGTGGCATAAATCCGCACCGCGTCCAGCACCGTCGTCTTGCCCACGCCGTTTTTCCCCGTTAGCAGCGTCACGCGGCCCAGGCGCGGGATGGTCAGCTCGTCGATGCCGCGGAAGTTCTTGATGACCAGGCTGGGGAGGTGGAGGCTTTGGTCCGGCGTGGGTTCTGGCATGGTGGCTCCCCCGGTGTCTGTGGGATGACGGCTGCAATTGGCGCGGCGGTTTTCCGATATAATCCCAGTCTAAACTATCAATTCAACACGGGGAAATGATAGCCCCAGGAGGACGCATGAAGTACGACGTTATCGTGGTTGGCGGCGGCGCGGCCGGCTCGACGCTGGCCAGCCGGCTGGCAGAGGACGCGAACACCTCGGTGCTGTTGCTGGAGGCCGGCAACGACTATCCGGACGTGGCCACCCTGCCGGACGATGTCAAGTTCGGCGGCACCCGGTACGCCGAAGCCCAGGATTCCATCCACAACTGGGCGCTGCGCGGTACCATCACCGAGGAGCAGGGCGAGATCCACGTCGCCCAGGGCAAGGTGATCGGCGGCGGCTCGTCCATCAACGGCCAGGCGATGCAGCGCGGGTTCCCCGAGGACTTTGACGACTGGGCTGCCAGGGGCAACGACGAGTGGTCCTACGACAAGGTGCTGCCCTTCTATCGCAAGATGGAAAACGATATGGACATCCAGGACGACTACCACGGTTCGGACGGCCCGATGCCGGTGCGCCGCCGTCGAACCGGCGCCTGGGCGGACATCCAGAAAGCTTTCTACGACGCCTGCCTGGCCGAGGGCTACCCCGCCGTGGAGGATACCAACGGGCCGAACCCCACCGGCGTGGGCGTGTCGCCGACCAACAACCTGGGCGGCATCCGCATGAGCGCGGCCATGACGCACCTCAACCCCATGCGGCACCGGCTCAACCTGACGGTGCGGGGCAACGTCTACGTGCGCCGGGTCCTGTTCGCAGGCGCCAAGGCTATCGGCGTGGAGGCCGCGAGCGGAGGCGAGATCTTCACGGTCGAGGCCGAACGTGTCGTCCTGAGCAGCGGGGCGATCCGGTCGCCGCAGTTGCTGCTGTTGTCGGGCGTCGGTCCCCGGGAGCACCTGCAGCAATTCGGCATCCCCGTCATCCACGACAGCCCCGGCGTCGGCCAGGGGTTGTGGAACCACCTGAGCGTGCACGTCACCTACAAGGTGAAGGACGGCAAGACGCTGACCGGCGACCTGGACGCGCCGCACTTCGGCCTGCACTACTCCTCCGAGGGGTTGGGCTACACCAACGACATGGTGTTGCGGGTCAGCACGGTGGTGGACGAGCGGGAAGAGAAGGTCGCCGGCGTGCGGACCCGGTACAACACGGGGGACGTTCCGCCGGAACGGGCGGCGCGGATCTCCTGCACGCTGGGGCTGCCGGATGGGTCGGGCTTTGTCCGGTTGCAGTCATCCGACCCCGACGTGCAGCCCGAGTTCAACTACCAGTACCTGCGCCATCCTAACGACGCCCGGCGGATTCGGGAAGGCATCCGCTTCGGCGCGCGGATGCTGGAATCGGACGCCTTCAGGGACGTGTGCGACTTCCGCATCAATCCGCCGGACGACATCCTGAACAATGATGATGCTCTGGACCGTTGGGCGCGGGAGACGGTGGGCACGGCGCGCCACGTTTCCGGCACCTGCCGGATGGGTCCCGACGGCGACGACATGGCCGTGGTCGACCAGTATTGCCGCGTGCGCGGCGTCGAGGGCCTGTGGGTCGTCGACGCGTCGGTGATGCCGCGGGTGCCCCGTTCCGGCGGCATCCACCCCACCGTCATCATGGTTGGCGAGCGCGTGGCCGATTGGGTCGCGGCTGGATAATTCTCAGCGCCGCCCCGCCAACACGAAGAGCAAAGAGTCGGCCCGGACCTGTTCGTCCGGGCCGATCACTATGTCGGCGTGGGCGCCGCGGTGACCATAACTTTGGACACTGTACAATGAGTGCAAAGTAGCACCGCCCACCTCATCGGAGCGTTTACCATGACCACCCGCAGCGGAGACGCCGGCCAGAGCCGGACGATGAAGGCATCCGAGTTCAAGGCCAAGTGCCTGGGGCTGATGGACGAGGTGGCCGAAAACGGCGGCGAGATCGTCATCACCAAGAACGGCAAGCCCGTGGCCAAGCTGACCGCCTTCCACGAGCGGCCCAAGACGCTGTTTGGCATCGACAAGGGGCGCCTGAAAATCACCGGCGACATCATCTCGCCCATTGACGTTGAATGGGAAGCCCAGTCCGGCCCTGATCGGGTGCTCAACCCGTGATCCTGCTGGACACCCACGCCACCCTGTGGCTGAGGGCCGGCGATGCCAGGCTGGGCCCGGTAGCTCGCGCTGAAATTGAGCGGGCCTGGCAGGCCGCGGAAGTTGCCATGTCGGCCATGTCATTCTGGGAGATGGCGATGCTTCGGGAGAAGGGACGCATCGAATACCCCGAGGACGTGAGCCGGTGGCGGCTGGAGCAATTGGCCCCGGGCCTGATCGAGATCCCCGTGGACGGCGAGATCGGCATTCGCGCTAATGAACTTCGTGATTTCCTCGCCGAGCCGGCTGACCGCATCACCGTCGCCACCGCCATGAACGGCCACCAACTGGTGACTTCGGACCGACGTATCCTCAACTGGTCCGGCGGTTTGCGATGCGTGGACGCCGCACGATGAGCGTTATTTAGAACCCCTGACAAAAAGATGTTAGTCGTCGGAAGCAGATGATTGAACAGCCGAGGGACAGGAAAGCTTCATGGATGTCAGCACGGGATCGAAGTTTAAGGATTTGGCCGCCGAACGGTGGAGATGAAACTGCATGAGAACGCCTATCCTTATACTTTGCATATTGGCGACGCCGGGTCTTTGCGGAGGAGGGGGATGTGCCTTGGCAGTTGTGGACAATGATGAATTCCCGGTGTCGGCCGCAGCCGGAGGCATAGGGTGGGTATGTTGTTGGATGGTCTGGGCCGGCGTTGTTTTTTTGAGAGCCCAGAATCAACGTAGCCGTTTGACTGGATTTTGGTCCCTTACCATTGGGGCCGCGCTGTCCTGGGTGGCATTTGCAATTGGAATAGCGGTTTGCCGCGAAATGGCGAGCAGATACTCGTACCTGTCGTTAGATTTCCTCTTCGTGATATGGTTCCTGACGTTCTGGCTTCTGGGCGTATTGCCGGCCACGGTAGCCGCGCGATTGGCAATCAAGGGGCGGCTATGGAAGGCTGATGAACCGTCCGGAGCACCGTAAAACGCGACGTTCTGCTGGGGTCAGACATTCACATGAACCTTCACGTCGTCCCCGGAATCATCACGAAGGGTACTTGCCCAGCATCAGCCAACCGCCGCTGCTGGGAGTGCTGAAGGCGCACAGGGCGGTCTCGGCCCGCACGGTTACCTGGCGGTCGCCGGCGGTGCCTCGCAGTTGCTCGATGCTGTCGGTGTACATGGCGGTGCGGGTGCGGCCGTTGCCCAGGTTGCCGCCGCTGGAACTGAAGGGGTGCGGGCCCTTGACCGTGATGTCGCCAGCGTAGAAGGACAAGGCTTCGCCCCGCTTGACCCCGTGCCACTGGAAGCCCTCCAGGAAGAACTGGGTCATTATGGAGTACCCGTCGTAAGGGTTGAAGATGTCCACGTCGGCGGGGCCCAGGCCGGCGCCTTCGTACATGCGGGCTGCCTGCCGGTCGGTCCACATCTCCACTTCGTCCAGGTCGGGCTGGGTTGTCCGGAACGCGAAGTTGTGCTGAGAATGGTTGAGCACGTACACCGGCTGGGATTTCATATCCTGCGCCCGCTCGGCGGTGGTGAACAGGTAGGCTGCCGAGGCGTTGACGGGGCGGTCGCAGTCCCAGATGCGTAGCGGATTCAAAATCGGCCTGGAGCCTATGTAGTCTTCCACCGATATGGGCTGGATGTTGTGGGTGGCGTTGTACCCCCAGGGAGTGAGCATCCCGTTCTTGTGCTGGTTTCTCACAAAGTGGACCAGGTCCTCATGTACGCCGCCGTACTTCATCAAATACTGCCGGTGGGGGAAGATGTTGATGAAGTCGTTGCCGCCGTGGTTGCCCCAGGGCACGGTCCACTGGCGCGCGCCCCGGGCGTAGTCGTCGGCATTCTCGCCGCCCCGCCGGTAGCGTCCTTCCATGTTGCCCGTCGGATAGATGACCAGGCAGGTGGAGCAAACTCCGTCGCCCACGGCCTGGGACGCCATGCCCACCATCTCGCCGATGGTCGGTACCCCGGTGGGGGCGAATTTGACGTTCTTGAAGCCCATGGTGTTGATGAGCCACTGGGCGTTGATCAGCGTCAGGCCGTACTCGGAGTCGTAGGGCGGATCAAAGTAGGGCCGCGGCGCCCACTGTGAGGCTGTCCCGCCGCTGCCGCCGGCGATGTGGCTGTCGCAGCACACGATGCCGTCTACCTGATCGATGGTGACCCCGGCCTGCTCCATAGCCTTTTCGCAGGCCATGATGGTGTACGCGCCCAGGGAGCTATCCAGGTCGATGCCATCCCACCGGCGGTCCACCGGCGAATGGCCATACCCGACGACCGCGACCTTACCCCGGTGTTCCCACACCCCCAGCCCGTCACGGTCCCTGCGCCATTGGAAGTCATTGCTGCTGGTCATAGTCCGTCCTTTTTTCGCTTTTTGCGCAACCTGTCATTGCGAGCGAAGCGTGGCAATCTCGACGCCGAAGGAAAGGTCGCTCCCGCAACGGGATTGCCAGATTTGTCAAAGATAGAGCTTCGCTCCTCGCCATGACAAACTGAGTACACGTGAGCTATTCCACCACCTGCCATTCGTGTATCAATTGGCCGGGGGCCACCTCTTCGAAGGTAACCTCCACGGCTGCGCCCACCGGCACCTCGTAGGGTGGGGTGCCCGGCAGGTTGGAGTAGAAGTTCACGGTGGGGTCCTGATCCAGGGTCACCAGCGCAAGATTGTAGGGCTGGTCGGCCATCCGGCGGTTGAGCCGGCCGTCCTCGATGACGATGTAGGCGGCGATGTGGCCCTTGCCTTCCACCTCTTTCCACTCCACCCCATCCGCGGATTCGCAGACCCGGCAATCTACCCCGGGCGGGTACTGGAGCCTGTCGCATCCGATACAGTTCTGGACTATCAGTCGCCGCTCATTCACCGCATCCCAGAAGGGCTGGCTGAGTTCATCGGGCACGGGGATTATCTTCGGCATCTCTTGTCTCCAACAATTTCTTTTCAGACAACGCCATTACACAACCGGGTCTGCGGCTCTTCCTGTGTTCTTGAAGGCTGCGGATCGGAATCGCCAACTCGAATTTAGGTTGAGACGCGGAAGTGCGCGCCGGCCATTCTATCCATAAAACGGCGCTTCATCCACTTGGGACTGACCTCGCGTGTACTCAGTTTTCCGCAAACCTGTCATTGCGAGCGCAGCGCGGCAATCTCGTCGCCGCCATGGCGGTCATTGCCAGCGCAGCGCGGCAATCCCGTCGGCAAAAAAATCCTGCCCATCCTGTCCATCCATGCCAACTAACCCTCTTGACCCATTCAGAACGCCCGTGCTATCATGTGTCCCGCAGGTGATTGTCCCTTACCGATCAGGTTCCGAGAACATACGGCCAAATCCGATCAGCATTCAAGTCGCTACCCGTATCGCAGGAGACTGTCCCCGACCGCTCTAATCGGAGTAGTCTCCTGGGTCGCCGCGCCCGCAACAGCGCGCCATGCCGTGGGCATGGAAAATGAGGGCCAAAAGCCAGCGCATTACCCCCGGCCGTGGGGCTGATCACTTCCCGGAACCTGGTCAAAATCAACCAACCAACCGCCAATCGCCTGCAAATACCAACCGCCAGTCACCTGCAAAAAATCCAATCCCAAAGGAGCCATCCCAATCGTCAAATCCATCCTGTGCATCCTGTGCATCGATGTAAAAGACAAACTGCGTGCGCGTGAGGTCCGCCCGCCTTGACAACCCCAAGGCCCAAGTTACAATCGCCCGGAGGCCCACTAGACACGACATCAAGGAGAAATTGCAATGCCGTTCTACACCAGAGGCGATGTGACCATCCATTATGAAGAAAAGGGTTCCGGATTTCCGATCCTGTGCACACCCGGCGGCGGATTGAACTCCATCATGAGCGGTTGGCCGAGGCAGGTCATCAACGCGTTCGACGAGTTCAGCAACGAATTCCGATGCATCACCATGGACCAGCGCAACGCCCAGGGTGGCCAGTCAACCGGTCCGGTCCAGGTCGAGGACCCGTGGGGCGCGTTCGCCGACGACCAACTGGGCCTCATGGACCACCTGGGGATCGACGAGTTCCTCTTCATCGGCTTCTGCATCGGCGGCCCCTTCGCCATGACTCTCATCAAGAAGGCCCCCAATCGCGTGCGGGCCGCGGTGCTGTGCCAGCCGGTCGGCCACGCCGACGCGACGCCGGACGCCATGTACGACTCGGGGATCGACGTCTGGGCTCCCGAGTTGACCGCTGGCCGGCCGGACATCTCGATGGACACTATCCAACAATACTTACACAACCTGTACCGAGTCCAGCCGGACTTCTTTTACAGCGTGGACCGTGACTTCGCCCGCGCCTGCCAGACTCCACTGCTGGTGATGCCGGACGACACCCCGTCCCATTCACTCCAGGCCGCCCTGGACATGGTGGCATTGGCGCCCAACGCCCAGACGACGGCGTGGCCCTGGAAGGAAGACCCCGACCTCAAGGCCACCACGATTGAGCAGGTGCGCGGATTCTTCAGGGCCCATGCGCCGGTAGCGGCTGGCGTCTAGATCCAGCCCACTCGGCTTGACAAACCTTTCAGCCGCCCCGGCAAAACCGCCGGGGCGGTTTTCTTGACCTGGTTCAGTCCCGCAGGTAAAGCCCTTAGCCGGCAGTCTCGGCGGCGGCGCGGCCAGCCGCTTCTCCGAACCGCCGGCCAAAGAGAGGGGTCATCAGCGCGCTGGCGATGGTCACGGCGAGGCACATGTACCCAATTCCCGCATAGCCTGTACCAGCCAACAGAACCCCGCCGACGGCGGCCCCCAGCGCGCCCGAAGACTGGTTGGTAAATCCCATCAGGCTGGCCCCGGTGGACTTGGACTCTCCCGAGTATTCGGTGCTGACTGCCACCAGGGCGGGCATCAGAACGCTCAAGAACCCCGCGCCAATTGCAACCACCGCCACGGCCAACCAGAGCCCCAGATAGACCGAGAAGAACAGGCACACGCAAATGCCACCTGTGATTGAAGTACCCGCCAGCAGGGCGATGCGATGTTTATTGTTCGCCACATATGCCGCCGAATAGCTGCCCGCCACCTGCCCCACGGCGGTGATCACCAGGGGAAGGGCCACCAGCGCCAGAGGCACGTCGTAAGTTATGAGCAAATGAGCGGGGAAGAAGCTCAGTGTGGCCCAGAACGAAATGCGCTGCGTTGCGCCGACCGCAATCGCCACCCGGAAATAGCGCAACGAAAGCAGCGAGACGTACCGGGAAATAAATGCAAAGTTCCGAGTTCGCTGTCGGTTGTCCTTCGGGAACCACACCCAGTTAGCCAACAGTGCCGCAGCCAGCAGCGCGCCGGTGACTATAAAGGGAAGCCGCCACCCGCCGAGGTCAGCCAACACCGCCACCATTGGGACCGTCACGCCGGCGACCACGCCCTGGATAGCCAACATGGCAGTAATCGCCTGGGCGCGTCGGGCCGGGGAAATGACATCAGACAACACTCCGACCGCAGTTGGTGGGAGTGTTCCCCCGGCCAGGCCGGTCAACGCGCGGAGCGCCAACAGGATCTCGATGTTGGGCGCGAACGCTGACGCCAGCGCGGACACGGCGAGTATTGCCAACCCAGCCAACGCGACCGGGCGTCGTCCGAACGAGTCGGAAAGAGGCCCCACGCATAGCAACGACGCCGCCCAGGCCGCGAAAGTCGCCGTAGCCAACTGCCCAGCCACCGGCACCGAGACTTTCAAGTCGGTCCCGATCTCCACCAGCAGGGGCGGAACGATGAGGACCGCGCTCATGGCGGCGAAAACGGCAAGCGACAGCCCGGCGAAAAACAGGGCCTTGTTTACCTCGGTGGCCGCTTGCCGTGCCGGTTCGGTATCGATACGGCTACTCTCCTTTGATTGATGGAGTCAGGTGATCGATGGAGTCAGGCATCCACTCCGCAACCCCGTGCAGCGGGTCGCTTACTGGGCAGTCCGCCCGCCGTCGATCACCACCTCCGAACCGGTGACGAATGACGACTCGTCGCTGGCGAGATACAGTACGCCGTAGGCGATCTCGATGGGCTGGCCCACCCGCCCCAGCGGAACCCGGCCCACTTGGGCCGCGATGCGCTCCGCGTCCTCCGGAGTGTCGCCCAGCATCGGCGTCTGTATCGGACCGGGATGCACCGAGTTGCAACGGATCCCCTCGCCGGCGTGCTGGATGGCAGTGGACTTGGTGAACAGGCGCACGGCCCCCTTGCTGGCGGCGTAGGCTTCCGAAGTGCCCGGGGCCGGCGCGATTCCGGCGCCCGAGGAGATATTAATGATGGAACCGCCGCCGGCTTCACGCATGGCCGGGATCACCTCGCGCGTCCCCAGGAACACGCCCTTGACGTTGATGTCCATGGTACGCACCCACTGCTCCTCGGTCATGTCTTCGATACCGCCCCTGGTGGAGATGCCGGCGTTGTTCACCAGGATGTCCACCTTGCCGAAGCGCGATACCGCGGCCGCCACCACGTTGCGCCAGTCCTCCGCGCTGGTGACGTCGAGGTGGACGAAGAGGCACTCCGCGCCGGTCTCGTTGATCTCGGCTTCAGTCTGACGCCCCACGTCGTCCAGCACGTCGCCGATGACCACCTTCGCGCCCTCGCCGGCGAACAGCTTGGCCTCCTGTGCGCCCATTCCACGGGCTCCGCCGCTGATGATGGCGACCTTGTTTTCCAGCCGCATGGTTCCGCCTCCTGCTACTCAATGATTGAACGATTGTAGCCGCCCCATTGGGCGGGTCAAGTTGAGCGTCCCCGTTCGGTATAATCGGCGCAGACTGCAACGACATGATAATGGAGTGAGCCAGATGGAAATTAAGGACGGCGTATTCGTTGTGACGGGATCGGCCACCGGCCTTGGGGCCGCGGTCGCCCAGAGGCTCGCGGCCAAGGGCGGCAACGTGATCATCAACTACACCAGGAGCGAGGCCGAAGCGCAGTCCGCCGCGGAAGCGTGCCGCAACCTGGGCGGTGACGCCATCCTGTGCCAGGCCGACGTGTCCGTAGACGAGGACTGCCGTCGCATGGCAGCGACCGCGCTGGAACGGTGGGGGAGAATCGACGGGTTGGTGAACAACGCCGCCACCTCGGTAATCGTTCCGCACTACGATCTTGAGGGCCTGACATCTGACGACTTCCAGCGGGTCCTCTCTGTAAACGTGGTCGGCGCGTTCCAGATGGTGCGCGCGGTTACGCCGGCCATGCAGGAGCGGGGCCAAGGCGCCATCGTCAACGTGTCGTCGGGCTCGGGCTTCAGCGGTTCCGGCAGTTCCATCGCCTACGCGGCGTCCAAGGCGGCGCTCAACGTGATGACTTACTCGCTGGCCCGCGCCCTGGCGCCGGAGATCCGGGTCAACGCGGTCTGTCCCGGCGTCATGCAGACCCGCTGGTGGCGCGAGGGTTTGGGCGAGGAGAATTACCAGGGATTCATCGACCGTTACGCCGCATCCGCCCCGCTGGGCTCGGCCGGCACGCCCGAAACCGTGTCGGAGCCGGTGGTCTGGCTCCTGGAAGGCGCGGAGCACGTCACCGGGGAGACCATCCTGGTTGACGCGGGCAGCCACCTGGGGCCCGCGCCGGCGCGCCCGCGCTGACGCTGGCAACACGGGCTTGATCGCGGCAACCTGACGGCGCTGATCAGGCCGTCGGCGCAGGGGCGAATAATTTCCTTGACACACTATCGGGGCGGGCGCATACTGCCGCTCTTAAGGGAGAGGGATATGTCCGCAGTAAACTTCCGCCCCGATCAGTTTGCGCTGGCCGGTTATCGCATCCACTACGCGTGGGTGATCGTATTCATCACGGCGTTGATGCGGCTGGTATCGTCGTCCTTCCGCATGTCGTTCCCGGCGCTGGTGCCCATCATTTCCCAGGTCTTCGGGTGGAGCGAGGGTCTCATCCTGTTCGCATTCTCGCTGCAATGGGTGGTGTCGGGTATGTTCGGGCCTCCCTCCGGTTGGCTTGGTGATCGATACGGAGCTCGGTTTACGCTCACGCTGGGCGCTTCCCTGTACATCGTCAGCATGATCCTCGCCGGGTTCATGACGGAGTTGTGGCATCTCTACCTGTTCTTTGGCGTGATGCTCAGCGCCTCCATGGGAATATTCCAGGTTCCTCTCACGGTGTCCGTGACATCGTGGTTCCGCCGCCACCTGGGATTGGGCATGGGGCTGCTCCAGTCTTCCCAGGGGGTCGGGCCGGTGATCGTGCCGGCCATCATGGTCGGCTTGGTCGCCTTCTTCTCGTTGGGACAGGGCAAGGCATGGGCCGACGCCCTCCCGATCTTCAGCGCCGACAGCATCGGGATCAGGATGGCGTTCTGGATCCCCGGCATCGTCGGCGGCGTGGTCCTCCTGTTGCTCACCCGCTTGTTCCACAACTCCCCGGAAGACGTGGGAATGAGACAGTTGGGCGCCGACCCTAACGAGCCGATACGCGCCGCTCCCACTACCGGCAGAGGCGCCAAGGAGCGGGCCCGGATTTTCCTGCGACAGGCGCGGAAGACCCCCACCTTCTGGAACCTGGTCGGAATTCATTACTGGGGATGCGCCGGACACGCCATCATCATCATGTTCCTCCAGGTCATGGTGGTGGACCTGTTGCGTCCGGAGGGGGGCTACCAGGGGGTGGATGCGGCGTTGGTCGGCGCCTCGGCCATCGGGATCACCATCGCCGGCACCATGCACCTGACCAGCACCATAACCCGGTTTGGCGCTCCCATCGCGGCCGACCTGCTGGGCAGCAAGTGGGTGATGGCCGCCTGCTTTACCCTCCAGTTTGCCCCGGTGCTGATTCTGCTGTTCGCGGACCAGCTTTGGATGTTCTACCTCTTCGCCGTACTCTTCGGCATTGGCTTCGGCGGCGAGATGTCCGCCTTCCCCATCATCAATCGCCAATACTACGGCCGGGCGCCCATCGGCAGCGCCTACGGCTTCCAGATGATGGGGGCCGGCGCGGGCATGGCCAGCGGAGCGCTGTTGGGCAGCGGGCTGTACATCGGCGTCACCGAGCTGGGGTTCCCGGTCATCCTGGACAACCCCTACTGCTGGACCATTCTGCTGTCGTTCATCATGAGCTTGGGCGGCGTCATCGCGATCCTGTTCCTGCCCAACACGCATCGGCACCAGTTGCCCGACTGGGAGGATGAGTTGCCTCCGGAGTTCCGCACCGATACGGCCCCGGCTTCTCCCACGCCGCCGGCGCCCGCCCCGGCGGGAACATCCCCGGCGCCAGCAACTTCCGGCAACGGCGACTGATACAGCGCCCAATTTCAATAACGCAACCTGGCCGGGGCGGTGTTTATACCGCCCCGGTACTGGTTAATGGCCCTGTGCTATCATCCGGGCAGAGGCTGTTATGACGTTCCCAATCGGAACCGAAAAAACCATCGCCAACCCATTGGATGCCGAAGGGGTCCAGCGCATCGCGAGCGCAGCCGGTAGCGCGGTAGACGCGCGCTGCGTAATCCTGTTCGGTTCCCGCGCTCGCGGCGACCATCGCCACGACAGCGACGTTGACCTGGCAGTCGTTGCCGCCGAGGCCGAACTTGGGGTACAGGAACGCTATGATCTGCGCGAACGATCTCGTGCTGCCGCCAAAGCCGCTGCCGGCGAACGCTTTCGTCATATTGACATACTCATCTGGACCGAGGCCGAATACCGAGCAAAGAAACGGTCCATCAACCACGTTGCCGGCCGCGCCTGGCGAGAGGGCGTGGTACTTTACGGCGTTCACGAGACCCTGCCAGGGGAGGAGATAGTGTCGGAACTGGATAACGCGCGCGAGTTGATGCGCATGGCACGGGGGCAGACTCGCGCTTTGTTGGCCATGGCCTTTGATGAAGAGACTTTCAGCGAAAACATTTTCGGCTTCCACGCCCAGCGCGGCGCCGAGTTGGCGCTCAAGGCGTGGATCACGTTGCTGGGGCAACGCTATGAGCGGACCCACAACGTCGCGGACTTGCTGGCTATTCTGGCGAGCAATGGCGTCGGCGAGGCCCAACCGTTCGCACACCTGGCCACCCTCACGCCCTACGCCGTCAAGTATGTCTACGAGGAAATCGAGAACCCGACCATGGACCGGCAATATATCGCATCCGAGGTTAACGCACTCGCTGATCTGGTGGACGCGCTCGTGCTCCAAGCCCAATCGTCCGAAGCAGGCAGATAGTGGCGGGATAGCAAAAGCAGGGGAACGCCGTTATCATGTCGCCAAATAGACTGTATCCGACAACGGTCACAGACACTCGGGGAAATGACTGCTGACATCAAGGAGGCATCATCATGGCAGACGGAATCACTATTCTGGTAGGAACCGCCGGACAGGGCGTCATGCGGAGCACCGACAGTGGGGAATCCTGGCGGCGCGTGGGCATCACGCAGGGCATACACTCCGACGCGGTGGTGCGCTGCCTGACGCCGGTCCCGGGCACGGAAAGCAGCGTGCTGGCCGGATGCGACAAGGGCATCATCCGCAGCGACGACAACGGCGATACCTGGCACGCGGTCAGCACGCCTATGGATGGCACCGCGGTCTGGGCCATCGCCTTCGATCCCTCCAACCCGCAGATTGGGTTCGCCGGCACCGGCACGCCCGACCCGTGCCAGATCTATCGCACCAGGGATGGAGGAGCCTCTTGGGAGCACCGTCCCTGCGAGGTGGCCGCCGAGTGCCCTGCCGTCGGCGTGCCGCGGGTTACCGGAATCGCCATCGACCCGACCAACGGCAACAGCATCTGGGTGGGTATCGAGGTGGACGGCCTGCGCCACAGCTCCGACGGCGGCGACACCTGGGAAACGGTGCCGCACCAGGAAATCCCCAACCTGGACATCCACAACGTCACCGTGACGGCCGGCCCGCCGCACCGTGTGGTGGTCATGGTGAACGATGACGTGTTCCTGAGCGACGACGACGGTGGCTCCTGGCGGAACTTGGACGTGCGGCAGAACTTCCCCCTGGGATACCCGCGCGGCATCAAGGTGAAGGCCGACGACCCCCAGACCATCTTCACCACCTTCGGCGACACCACCCCCGGCTCCACCGGAGTCGTGATGCGGTCCACCGACGCCGGCGCTACCTGGAACAGCCTGTCCCTGCCCGTCGAGCCCAACACCGCCATGTGGGTGGTGAACTCCCAGCCGCAGAACCCCGATTTCCTGCTGGCGGGCAGCCGCTACGGCTACCTGTACCAGTCGGACGACGCTGGCGCGTCGTGGAGCAAGTTCAACCGCGAGTTCAGCGAGATCTCCTCGGTGGCGTGGTTCCCGAACTGAGCGCGACGATTGTCCGTGCCGCGTTTCCCCGTTCAGGAACAACGGCTCATGACTACCCCGAGCAAAGCCAAAATCCAGCCGGGCGCACCAGAGGGCGCCCGGCTGCCGCCTTTGCCGGACCCGCCTCGCAAGAACGATATGCGTCAAACCGAAAACTTCGAGCTGCGCGCCGTGATGAATACCGTAGCTCGTTTCTTTGACGCGCTTCGTGATGATTCCACCGTGTTGGTCAGCGGCAACGGCTACGTCTGCGCTACGCGAAGCCAGCTGCCCCATGCGCCATATCCTGATATGGTAATTGCTTTCGGCGTTGACCGCGCCGCCCTCACCAGCAACAACGGCTATGAAATCGACCGGGTGGGGAAACCGCCGGACTTCGTGCTGGAAGTGGCCTCGGAACACACCGGCCGCCGCGATTACACCACCAAGCGCGACGACTACGCCCGGCTCGGCATACTCGAATACTGGCGGTTCGATTACACCGGGGGCCGGTTCCACGACGCGCCTCTGGCCGGTGACCGTCTGGTCAACGGCGTGTACGAACGGATTGATGTAACGCCGGACGCCGCAGGCGTGATTTGGGGTTACAGCGCGGTGCTGGAACTGTACGTGTGCTGGGACCGGACCCGGCTGCGGTTTTACGACTGGAGAACCCGGTCCTTCCTCCAGGACCCATCGGAGTTGGAGGTAGACCGGGACCAGGAAAGAGCCGCCCGCCGGTTCGCCGAAACCCAGCGGGACGAAGAAAGAGCCGCCCGCCTGGCTGCCGAAGCCCGTATCAGTCAGCTGGAGCAGATGCTGCAAAACCCGCCGCAAGTATAATAGCGGCTGGCAGTTTTTCCGCGCCGCGAGGGACAAGTCCCCTGCCGAGCGGCAACCGCGGACTGCGTGCCGCCGCCACGTGACGCGGCAGCGGTGAGCGAACCGGCGGGCACATTGGGACCGCACTCGTAGCGGGAACAGCCATAGAGGCTGCCGGGCCTCACTCCACCGCTCGGATACCTTGCCTGCCTGGCGCCGTAACAGGCCCACCAATAGCCTGAATGCCGGCTCCGCCAGCGGTGCCTGCATTCAGGCGCATGAGCGTCTCGCCAGTGCTGGAATTCTTGCTACCGCTCCGCCGTGATACACTTACCCCGCCCACCAACCAACCCATCAAACGCCTGGAGGCGAAGCGCCATGCCCATGGATGTAGCTACTAAAATTGCCCTGATCAAACGGTTGGCCGGAGACATCCACGGCCGCCTGTCCGCCAGTTCCGACGAAGAGCTCAACGCCCAGTCCGCCTGCTCCGAGTGGGATGTGGGAACCGTGGCCGCTCACCTGGCCGGCGGCGCCGTCCGCCAGCAGGAAGCCATGCAGCGGGGTCTGGCCGGCGAGGGCGGACCGCCGGAAGGCGAGTCCATCCTGCCCACTCCTGACCAGGTGCAGGCATCCAACGCCACCAGCAACGTGCAGACACGCCACGATTGGGGCGACGACCTGCTGGACGTTTTCCGTCAGAACTACGAGGACTTGGACGTGCTGTTGCAAGGCTGGTCCGACTGGTCCGTCGGCTGCTGGCACCGGCGGCGGGGAACCATCAGCGCGGAGAGTTACGTTGACCTCAGGATCCAGGAGCTGGTGATTCACGACTGGGACATGAGGGCCGGCGACTCCGGCCAAGGCGACCTGGACCCCGACGGCATCGTTGCGCTGCTTCCCGCGTCGGAGATGTGGTATCAGCTCTGCTTCCGGCCCACCGCTCCCCTGACCACCCCGGCCGTCTACCGGTTCGAAATCGGCGCGAGCGGAGAAGTGGCCACCCTGCAACACGATGTCGTGGTGACCGGCGATTCGTACACCGTCTCGGAGTGCTCACCGGAAAACCAGCCGGAGCTGACCATCCGCGCCGATGCCAACACCTACCTGCTGTGCCTGTACAATCGGGTGGACTGGAACACGGCCAAACGCGCCGGCCGGGTGCGGGTCTCCCAAACCGCCGACACCATCGCGCACGTGTCGTTAAGAAACCTCGGCCGTTGGTTCGGCGGGTTGTAGATAAACTATCCATCAGACAGACCCAATAAGGCAATTGCAGATGCGGGATACGATGACTTCCTATGACGAAGCGGTGATCCGGCAGGAGGTGGCGGTAATCGGGACGCTGGCCCGAGGACTGTACGAATTCCTGAACGGACTTTCGCCGAACGATCTGCGCCGGCACTCGGCGTGCGACGCCTGGACCGTGCGCGACGTGGCCGGCCACCTGACCAACCGAGCCGAAAGGCAGATAGCCAGCATGACTCGCGGACGCCAGGGCGACTCGGCGCCGCCTCCCGGCTTCAGCGCGCCCGCGGATAATATGGCCATGTCCGCAGCCAACGCGGACGCCGACATCGCCTACTCCATTTCGCTGGGCGAGGAGTTGGTTCCCACCTTCGAGCGGCACTATCGCGCACTGCACCTGCTGCTTGACAGTTTCTCCGGCGACGATTGGCGTTGCGACTGCTGGCACCCGCGTCGGGGCGCCATGACGGCGCGCGAGTACGTCAGCCAGCGTATCCAGGAACTGGCGGTGCACGACTGGGACATGCGAAGCGCCTTTGATCCCCAGGCCGCCCTGCACCCGGACGCCATACCGGTTCTGCTGGGTATGTCCGAGCGCTGGCTCCGTTCGGCCTACAACCCGGGCGATGACCCGCCGCGGGGAGAAATCCGTTACCACTTCGCGCTATCGGACGCCGAGCCGATCGACGTGCTGGTGCAGCCGGAGGGCGTGCAGGTCGGCGCGGGGCTTCACCCCAATCCCGACGACATTGACATGCTGGTTGCGTGCAACGCCAACACCTACCTGCTGCTGGCCTACGGGCGCATCGACGTCGATACCGCGGCCAACAGTCTGGTCGCAATTGGCGCGGAAGGGCTGCTGGAGCGCTTCTCCCGGTGGATGGTGGGGTTCTAACGGCGCGTCACCGCCGCAACATCGGGAGCGACGAGGCCGGGTGTCACGATGTACACCGCGGTCATAAATGACAACCCCCGTATCTGCCTCACCGGTGCCACCGGCTACGTGGGCGGGAGATTGCTCGGCATCCTGCAACGCGATGGCTACCGGGTCCGTTGCTTGGCGCGTCGCCCGGAGAACCTGCGGAGCCGGCTGTCTGAAACCACCGAGGTGGTGCGGGGCGACCTGCTGAATCGCGCATCCTTGGCAAAAGCCATGTGTGGCCAGGACGTGGCCTTTTACCTGGTGCACTCCATGGGTTCCTCGGGAGACTTCGCCGAGGAAGAGCGCCAGTGCGCCCGTAACTTCGCCGACGCCGCCCGCGAAGCCCGCGTCCGCCGGATCATCTACCTGGGCGGACTGGGCGCCGATGCGCCTAACGCGTCGAACCACCTGAGCAGTCGGCGGCAGGTGGGTGACATCCTCAGGGCATCCGGTGTCCCGGTCATCGAGTTTCGCGCATCCATCGTCATCGGTTCCGGTGGCGTTTCCTTTGAGATGGTCCGGGCGCTGGTGGAGCGGTTGCCGGTGATGATCACACCGCGATGGGTGGAGGTCGCTGCACAACCCATCGCCATCAACGACCTGTTGGAATACCTGCGCCGTGCCATCACCGTACCGGCGGACGGCCACCGCGTATTCGAGATCGGCGGCGCGGACGTGGTGTCCTACGGCGAGTTGATGCGGGAGTACGCGAGGTTGCGAGGACTGCGCCGCGTGATGCTGCCGGTGCCGGTGCTCACCCCTCGCCTGTCGAGCCTATGGTTGGGACTGGTGACGCCTTTGTACGCTCGGGTCGGGCGCAAGCTCATCGACAGCCTGCGCAACGCCAGCGTGGTTAACGATCCGGCCGCGTTGGAGGACTTCCCGGTCCGGCCCGTGGGCATAAGGGAGTCCATCGCAGCGGCAATGCGCTACGAGGATAATGAAGTCGCCGAAACCCGATGGTCCGATGCGCTGTCATCTTCAGGGAAGGCGCGGAGTTGGGGCGGCGTTCGTTTCGGCACGCGCCTGGTGGACAAGCGATCCGCAGCCGTGCCGGCCGCGCCGCAGGAAGCGTTTGCGCCGGTCAAGTGCATCGGCGGCGATACCGGCTGGTATTTCGGCAATTGGTTGTGGCGCATGCGCGGTTTCATCGACCTTCTGGTTGGCGGCGTCGGCGTGCGCCGGGGCCGTCGCGACCCGTCCGACCTGGCCGTAGGCGACGCCGTGGACTGGTGGCGGGTGGAAAAATACGAACCGGGCCGTATGGTCCGGTTCTGCGCGGAAATGAAACTGCCCGGCCGGGCGTGGCTGCAATTCGAGGTCACCCCGGCAGAGGACGGCCAGGGGTCGGTAATCCACCAGACCGCTGAGTTCGACCCGGTGGGGTTGGGCGGTTTGGTTTACTGGTATGCGGTCTGGCCGATACACGCCGCCGTGTTCCGGGGAATGATTCGCGGGATCGCCAAGGCGGGGCGCCAATCGCACGCAGGGTAGGATTCGGTATGGGCTGCGGCTCTATCGGCCGGGTTACTTACACCTCAAAAATATCCTGCACCGGGCAGGTGAAGCCCGGCAGCACGTCGCCGCCGTCCAGCGTGTCGGCCTCCGTGAACGTCCGCATCGGGCCGGACTGGGGCCATGCCACTATTGTCCGCGTCTCCGGATTGACAATCCACACTAACTGCGCTCCGAACCGCAGCCACATCTGTGCCTTGTCGAACAGCGGAATCGGCCGGTCGTTGGGAGACACCACCTCAACCACCAGATCGGGAACCACCTCGGAGTAGCGTCGTACCCGCACATCCAGCGGCAGCCCCTCAGCGGATATGAACGCGACGTCTGGCTCCCGCACTGTGTCAGGGTCTCGTTCCAGCAGTATGCCCGTATCTGAGCCAAATACCCGACCCAGCCGGCGGGGCTTGACGAATTGATGCAGTGGGCTGAGTACGTTACCCACTATCTCGCCATGTTCCAATCCCGATGACACTTTTTCGTCCAGCACCCCCATTATCAATTCGCCTTTTATCCCTTCACTGTGCAGCCGCAGCAGATCATCGGCAGTAAGCAGTTTCGGTTGGGTTGTCGTCATCGCTTCACCCCATCAAACGCTGCCGTTTCAAAATCGCAGCGGGCATAGTGGCCGGCATTATAGCAATCGCGCCGCGCGCCCCGGCGTAACTTCGGGGTGATTGTGTCACCCCATGCTAAAATCCCCGCCAACGCAACCCCATCAAGGAGATACTCCCCACTATGCAGTACGACTACATCGTGGTCGGCGGCGGATCCGCCGGCTGTGTCATGGCCACCCGCCTTTCCGAGATGACTGACAAGTCGGTGGTCCTGCTGGAGGCTGGCCCTGACTACCCCGACTTCGAGCATCTGCCCGAGGACCTGAAACAGGGCAACAACACGTGGTTGTCCGCCTACGGACCGCACAGCTGGGACCTGCGCGGGCGGGCTACCCCGCTGCAGGACGAGCCGATGATCATTCCGCGCGGCAAGGCCATGGGCGGCTCATCGTCGATCAACGGCCAGGTGGTGTTCCGCGGCATCCCCGAGGACTACGACCTGTGGGCTGAGTGGGGCAACGACGAGTGGAAGTTCACCGACTGCCTGCCCTTCTTCCGCAAGATGGAGAACGACTGGGACTACAGCGGCGACGACTTCCACGGCTCCGAGGGCCCGCTGCCGGTGCGCCGGCCCAAGCGCCAGGACTGGCTGCCCTTCAACACCGCTTTTTACGATGCCTGCGTCCGCCTGGGGATCCCCGAGCATCCTGACCAGAATGCGCCTGACTGCTACACCGCCGTTTCGCCACGCCCGATGAACAACATCGACGGCGTGCGGATGAGTACCTCGCTGACCTTCCTGAGCACCGCCCGCCATCGCCTCAACCTCACGGTGCGCGGCAACATCCACGCCCGCCGCGTCGTGCTCGACGGCAACAAGGCCGTGGGCGTTGAGGTGGAGAGCGGCGGCGAGATCTTCACCGTCGAGGGGAAGGAGATCGTCCTGTGCAGCGGCACCATCGGATCGGCGCAGATCCTGCTGCTGTCCGGCATCGGCCCCGCCGACCACCTGCGGGCAATGGGCATCCCGGTGAACCACAAGCTGCCCGGCGTGGGCATGAACTTCCGCGATCACCCGGCAGCCTACATCCTGTTCCGCGGTGAGGGCGAGGAGCCGGACACCTTCGCGCCTAACATCCAGGTTGGCCTCCGCTGGAGCGCCGACGACTCGCCGACCAAGGCCGATTTCCAGATCACGCCCACGCTGATGACCAGCGAACACCGACCCTCCAGCATCAGCTATGACGGCTCCGGCTTCCACTTTGGCCTCAGCGTGGGGCTGCAGAACGCGGTAGGAGCCGGCCGGCTCTCACTGCAATCCACCGACCCGGCGGTGCAGCCTGACCTGGACTACCAGCTTTTCAGCGATCCCTACGACCGCCAGCGCATGCGCCAGGCCATCCGCAAAGCCCTGGAGATCGCAGGGGAGTCTCCGTTCAAGGAATTCATCGTCGAGCGGCTCAACCCAGTTGACGCCGACCTGGTCAGCGATGACGCGCTGGACAACTGGATCCTGCGCAACGCCTACACCCAGCACCACATCGCCGGCACCTGCAAGATGGGTCCCGCCAGCGACCCCATGGCCGTGGTCAGCCAGCACGGCCAGGTCCACGGCATCACGGGCCTGCGCGTGGCCGACGCCTCGGTCATGCCCGACGTGATCCGCGCTAACACCAACGCCACCACCATCATGATCAGCGAACGAGTTTCGGAGTTCATCAAGGCGGGAGTGTGAGCCGCGTCGGTGTACCAACCATGAGGGTCTTCGCATGACCAGCTATCATGGCGGCGCATTTTTCGACGCCATTGGCAACGAATTCGATAGTCTCGATCAGATCGATGAAGTCATCAGCGCCGACGTGCTGGACGCCTGGTTTCCTCCATCGCCTGAGGTATCCCGCATCCTGGGCCAGCGCTTGGACTGGGCCATGCGGACGTCTCCCCCAACCGCGAGCGAAGGGCTGACTAACCGAATTGCGGAGACCCGTGGAGTCGGCAAAGAGTCGGTGTTGCCCGGTGCCGGTTCATCCAGTCTCATTTTTCTGGCTTTCAGAGAATGGTTGAGCGCCGAATCTCGGATACTGCTGTTGGAGCCCACCTACGGCGAGTACGCTCACGTCGCCGAAAATGTTGTCGGGTGCCGTGTTGATCGCTTGACCTTGAGTCCTTACGATGGCTTTGGTGTGGATACTGCGCATCTCGAGGAGCGGCTCAGCCGCGGATATGACCTGGCGGTCATCGTGAACCCGAACAACCCCACCGGAAGGCACATTCCTCGGCGGGATCTGATCGACGTCCTGTCTCGGGTATCGCCTCAAACTCTGGTGTGGGTTGACGAAACCTACGTGGATTACGTTGATGCCGGAGAGTCCCTGGAACAGTTCGCCGCGACAAGCCGAAACGTGATTGTCTCCAAGTCGATGTCCAAGGTCTACGCTCTCAGCGGCCTCCGTGTGGGATACCTTTGCGGCCCTCCCGGTCTGATTGATCCCCTGCGGCGGTTGACGCCGCCGTGGGCAGTAAGCTTGCCCGGTCAAATCGCGGCGGTGATGGCCTTGCAGGACGCGGAATATTACCGTCAGCGCTACGATGAGACCCACTGCCTTCGGGAACGGCTGCGAGAAAGCCTGTTGGCATTGGCTGATTTCAGGATTGTTCCCGGCGTTGCCAACTATCTTCTCTGCCAACTGCCGGCCGGCGCTCCAACGGCCCGCACGTTCATCTCCCGCTGCCGGAGCGAGAAACTCTTCCTGCGGGATGCGTCGGCAACGGCTCCCAGCCTGGACAACCGCTGGTTTCGCATCGCCGTCAAGGATGGCGACACCAACCGGCGCATGGTCGATATAATCAGCCGCTACACCCGGAAACCATATCGATCAGCGAGCCGGCGCCGCAATTTAGCAAAGTGAGCGTCTGACGACCCGCAAACCTGCCAAGTATGGGAGCAAATGATCGTTGGACAATTGAGGGCTGCCAATGAACCCCGAAACCATCGCCGCCCAGGCGTCCCACCAGATCGACGCGGCCACCGGCGCCGTCGCGCCGCCTATCTACCTGTCCACCACCTTCGAGCGTGACGCCGACGGGGAATATTCGCGCGGCTTCGTTTACTCCCGCGTCGACAACCCCAACCGGCGCGCCCTGGAGCAGTGCCTAGCGCTGCTGGAAGGCGGGGAGACGGGCAACGCGGAGGCCGCAGCCTTCGGGTCCGGCTCGGCTGCCACCGCGGCGGTGTTCCAGGCCCTGGCGCCGGGCGACCATGTGATCGCGCCGGATGACTGTTACCACGGCACATCGAAAATGCTCCGGGAGATTTTCGCTTCCTGGGGTCTGCAAACCAGTTTCGTCGACATGACCGACGCCGATTCCGTTCGCCAGGCCGTGCAGCCCAACACCCGCTTGGTCTGGGTCGAAACCCCGTCCAACCCGCTGCTCAAGATTACCGACATCGCCAGTATAGCCGGCATCGCCCATTCCGCCGGCGCTCAATGTGCTTGCGACAATACCTGGGCCAGCCCGATGCTGCAGCGGCCCTTCGAGCTGGGCGCCGACCTGGTGGTGCATTCGACCACCAAGTACCTGAGTGGACACGAGGACGTCACCGGCGGCGCGGTGGTCTGCCGTGAGGACTCCGACTTCTTCCAACGTATCCGGCTGATCCAAAACCTGTGCGGAGCGGTACCGTCTCCATTCGATTGCTGGCTCACGCTGCGCGGCATCCGCACACTGCCGGCGCGGATGCCCCATCATTCGGCCAACGCCGGACGACTGGCCCGCTTCCTGCAAGATAACCCGAGGGTGTCCGCGGTGTACTATCCTGGGCTCACTGACCATCCCGGACACGATATCGCGGCTCGGCAGATGTCAGACTTCGGCGGGATGCTGTCGTTCCAGGTTGCCGGCGGACGCGAGGCTGCCATGGATGTAGCGGCCCGGGTCCGGCTGTTCGTGCGCGCCACCAGCCTCGGCGGCACGCAGAGCCTCATCGAGCACCGCGCGTCCATCGAAGGACCCGACAGTCCCACGCCGGACGACTTGCTGCGAGTGTCCGTGGGCCTGGAGAATGTGGACGACCTGATTGCCGACCTGGCGCAGGCTCTGGGCTGATCTGCGGTCCTGAGGTTGGGGCGTATGTGTTACCATCGTGGCGGCCGGCCGGCTGCTATGCGAGGCAAACCATGACCATCGAGACCGCTGCGCTTCAATCACTGGACTTGGAACCTGGCGCTCCCATACCTGACTGGGCTGATCCCGACCGGTTCATCTCCAACGACCCGCCTCCGCTGCCCGACGCCATGCACCAGGAACCCCACTTTACCGACGTGATGAGCACCCTGCGCCGGCACCTGCGCGGACGCCCCAACACGCTGATCTCCGGGGAGAGCCATCTCTATTACGACCGCGACAACTTGAACAACTGTTACGAGCCGGACTGCTACATTGCCTTCGACGTCGACGTTGATACCATCTGGCCGCGTAACGGCTACATGACCTGGATAGCTGGTAAACCGCCCGATTTCGCCCTCGAAATTGCCTCGAAGACCACCGGACAGCGCGACATGGTGATCAAGCGACGGGACTACGCCCGCATCGGCATCCGCGAGTACTGGCGTTTCGACCCCAGCGGCGGCGAGTTCCATGACGGGCCGCTGGGCGGCGACCGGCTGGTCAACGGCGGCTACGTGCCCATCGAAACAACCATGGAACCGGATAGCTCAATCTGGGGTTACAGCGCGGTGCTTGACCTGTGGCTCTGCTGGGGTAGCGGCTGGCTGCTCTTCTGGAACCCGACCACCCGGAGTTTTCTGCGCAACATCGACGCCGCGGATGACGACCGGCAGGCTGCGGAAGACGCCCTGGCCGCTGCGCAGGACGAACTGGCCAATGCTGAGGAAACTATACGCCAGCTGCGGGCCCAGTTGGGCCAATCGGAACCCGGGTCCTGATCTGACCCCAACGACGATGCACCACCCAGGAGGCTTACCATGTTTGACTTACTGATCACCGGTGGAACCGTTGTAATGCCCACCGAGGCAGCCTCCGTAGACGTTGGCGTCCAGGATGGGCGCATCGTCGCCATCGGCGCGCCGGGTACGCTCACTGATGAAGCTATTCAGACCATCGACGCCACCGGCCGCATCGTCACCCCCGGTGGCATCGAGCCTCATATCCACGCCGCCGCCAACGTGCAGCCCGGCGTGCACCAGCAGGTGGAGGGCGTGCCCAACGCCGGCCCCCTGGAGCACTCCCTGGGCGCCATCTGGGGCGGGACCACCACCGTGGTGGACTTTGCGCCGGCTCCCAACGAAGGCGAACTCGTCGGCGGCATCCTGGACTTCCTCTCGGTGTGGGAGGGGAACACCTACGCCGACTATTCCGCTCACGTCATCTATCGGACCAGCAATACCGCCGACAGCATCGCCCGTGTGGGAGAGTTGATCAACAACGATTTTCCCAGCGTGAAGATCTTCACCACCAACATCCGCCCACCGTCGGATCCGCCTCTGTCCCTGACCCCCACCGGCCGCATCGACAACGGCCGCTTGACCGACCTGACCGCCCAGCTGGCCCGCCACGATGGTGTCCTGGCCGTGCACGCGGAGGACGATGAGATCGTCATGTACAACTACCTGCTGGCGCAACAGCGCGGTATGTGGGACTGGTACAACGCCCACCTGATTCACTCGAAAGAGGTGGAGGATGTGGCCTTCCGCGACGTGATTCGCATCGCGGAGCAGAACGGCGCCGGCATGTACTTCGTCCACGTCACCGGCAGCGACGGCGTCAACGCGGTGGCCGCGGCCCGGAGCCGGGGGCAAGCGGTGTATGGCGAGGTGCTCACCCTGGCCCTGTCCTTCAACGCCTTCCAGTACCGCGAGCCCGACGGCATGAAGTACCACACCTATCCATCCCTGAAGTACCCCGAGGACGGCACCGACCTGTGGAGCGGCCTGCTGGGCAACAACCTGACCTTCACCGCCACCGACAGCAGCTTCACCACGTACCTGGACAAGACCGCTGGCCTCAACGTGCAGGACATGCGCGGCGGCAACATCGGCATCGAGATCCGCATGGGCGTCAACTACACCGAGGCCGTAGTCCGCCGGGGAATGCCCCTGACCCAGTTCGCCAACATCACCGCCACCAACGCCGCCCGCCTGCTGGGGATGTACCCGCAAAAGGGCGTCATCGCCCCCGGCAGCGATGCCGACTTTGCGATCATCGACCCCACCATCCACAAGCGGCTCACCATGGACGACCTGCACCTGCGCGACTACAGCCCGTGGGAGGGTTGGGAGATCTTCGGGTGGCCGACCACGGTGATCCTGCGCGGCAAGGTGATGGTGGATAACGGGCAACTGCTGGGAACGCCCGACGACGGCCGGCGCGTGCGCCGCCGCATCGATCCCGCGGTGCTGCAGCGGCCGGCTTTCTAGTCCCTGAGATATGACACCATGAGGCAGGCTGGCGGTCCCCGAGCCAACCTGTCTTAGCTGCCATTGTGAACGATACACCGGACAACGTTCTCTTCTGCCGGTTCTGCGGGCACCTGAACCCGGCTCCTGAATCGGCCGATGGGGCTCCGGCCAGCGCCCGGTGCGCCCGGTGCGGAGCGTATTCGGGGCTCGAGACTGTTGGTGAGGCCGACGCCCGGGAACGTTCCCGCCGCATCCGGCTGGACTTCTTGCGAAACCGTCTGCTGCGCCTCGCCGTGGTCGTGCTTCCCGTGCTCGGCCTGGCGATATGGGTCCTGTGGGGCTATACCGGCCTGCCACCGGACCCGCCCGCTCCGTCGACCCGGATCGGCGATTCCACCATCGCCATCGCGGCGAATGATTGGCCGCAGGCCGGCCGCGACGTGACCAATCTGGCCTCCACGCGCGTTGTGGGCCTTCCACACGGAACGCCTCCGGAAACCGCATGGAGTTACGTCGCCGGTTCTCCCATAACCACCCCTCCGGCGGTAGCCGGCGACCGGGTTTACCTGACCGACGAGGCAGGAAACGTGACGGCGCTGCTCCGGGAAACCGGAGACATCGCTTGGCAGTACGAGGCCCGGCTGACCGCGGGTGTTACCCCGGCGGTGGCAGACGGACTGGTCTTCGTTGTATTTCGACCCGGCCTGGTTTCGGCGCTCGAGGCGGAAACCGGAGAGGTGGTATGGTCGCGCCGATTGAGAACTGCCTCGCTGCCGTCGCCCACCGTCGCCGACGGCCGGCTCTACGTCGCCGAATCGGACAAGAACCGCCTGCTTGCCCTGGATGCCGCCACCGGAGATACGCTGTGGGAGTACCGGCTGAGCGATTGGGTCATCGCCACGCCCGCCATCATCGACGGCAAAGTGATCGCCACCGCCAACGATGCCAAGGTGCACGTCATCAACGCCGAGACCGGCCGGCGACGGATGATCTATGACGCCGGGAGTTCCCGCTGGGTGCGCGGCGGGCCGCTGGTCTCCGACGACTTGCTGCACTTCAGCAGCTTCAACGGCTTCATCTGGGGCATCGACTACCAGGGCCACCGCTACCCGCTGGAGCGGCAGATCCTATATTTTCGCACGCTGCTGTGGGTGTGGGGGTTCACCAAGGAGGGGCCTATTCAGCAGGGCAACGTGTGGTCGACCTGGAGCATCGGCGGCCAACCCTACCAGCCGGCCCTGGCGGATTCTACCCTCGTGGTCGCGGACGCGGTTGGACCGGTGACTGCGCTGGAAGCAAGCACCGGCAGGATATTGTGGGAGATCGACCTCGATACAGACATTACGGCGCCGGCCACCATAGCGGGTTCCCTGGCCCTGGTGGGCGACGAGAACGGCCGCGTAATCGCTCTCGCCATCGCCGACAGTTCTACCGCGTGGGAAGCGCAACTGGACGGTCCGATAACGGCGTCGCCCATCGCGGCGGGCGGCTTGGTTCTCGTCCCCACGGCGGCGGACGGCGGGACGCTCGTCGCCTTGGCGGCCGATACGAACTGACCACCCCATCGGCATGACCTCCAGGAGGGGCGTCCACGATTGGGCGCCCCTCCTCATTTTGGCGGCCGGAACGCCGTAATGTCCCACGCCGGCGCACACCCGAATGCCATGCTGTGATGATGCGATCCATTGGCTCACATGATATTGCCACGTTAGTAACATAACGAAATTCGTCTTTACAGCCTGGTAAACGGCGTATTAGTCTTGCCAACATCAATTTAGCCGCCGATATTCGGCTGAGATTCCAGAGCACATGAGCACATATCTGTAAACGTCATGACTGGTGATGATCGGGTTGTTCACCTGACCGGCTGCCTGACGCAGCGCAAACGGAGGTTCGCATCATGAAACGACGCCGCAAAACGACCCCGACTGCCCTGATCCTGATCGCTATCTCGCTCACGCTGACGTTCGTGATTGCCTGCGGTGGAGCGGCCACCGCTCCCGCGCCGGAATCGGATACGTCGGCGGCGCCCGCTAGCGCAGCCGCAGGGTCGCAATCGGCGCCAGCCGCCGCGCCGTCCGGAGGTTCGTCCCAGGCGGCCCAACCCACCGCTGCCGCAGCGCCGGCCCAGCCGGCAGCGTCTTCCGGTAGCTCTGCCGCCGCGGCGGCGCCCGAACCGACACCCACGGTCCAGCCCGTAGAGGTCCAAGCGCCTGAAACCGACTGGGTCACTCGCGGCAAGCACGGCCGGACCATGAAGTGGGTGGCTCGCAACAACCCCGGCTTCTGGGACGTTCATTACGGGGCGAGCCTGACCACCACGCTCACGCCTTCCGGGGTCAGGTTCAATCAACTGGTGGAATACAACCCGGTGAACCCGGAAGAAATCATCGGGGACCTGGCGGAAAGCTGGGACGTCAGCGATGACGGCACGGTGTACACCTTCTACCTGGCCGAAGCGAACTGGTCCGACGGGCAGCCGGTGAAAGCCAGCGACATCGTATTCAGCCTGGACCGCATCACCCTTCCCGACGCCTTCCGCGGCCGCACCAACAGCCTCCGCAACTTCTACGAGCACAAGACCGCGGAGGTCATCGACGACCGGACGGTGCGGATGCCCATCAAGTTCCCGGCGGCCACCTTCATGGTCAACCTCGCCTCCGACTACATGAAGATGTACCCGGAGCACGTCGTCGGCCCATTGACCCAGGAAGACGCCAACTGTTGCCCGGAGAACATGCTGGGCTCCGGCCCGTTCATCTATAAGCCCGGCAGCTGGCAGAAGCAGGAGTCCTACGAATATGTCAGGAACGACGACTACTTCAAGGCTCCCCGACCGTACTTTGACGGGTTCAAGGTCTTCCTGATCCAGGACGTGGCCCGGTCCATCGCCACCCTGAAGGTTGGACAGGCCGACGGTACCTACTATCCGGTGCTGTCGACCTATACCGAATTCGTCGAGCAACTGGAGCATGACACCGACGGCCGCATGCGGGCACTGTTCATGCAAAACGTCCAGCGTGCCGGTCTCAACTTCAACTGGTTGGTCGAACCATACGACGATCCCCGGGTGCGGACCGCTCTCTGGATGGTGATCGACCAGGAAGAGATCGTTGAGAAGATCCTGCGCGGAAACGGGACCGTGGGCACGCACTTCCACGTTGGGTTTGCCCCCAACGAGAGTGTCGAAGCGCTTTACGAGTTGCCCGGTTACCGCCGCGACGCTGACGGTACCAAGTCTCAGGCCGACCTGGATGAAGCCCGCCGACTGCTTGCCGAAGCCGGCTATCCCGACGGCTTCAGCGGAACCATCACCTCCATCCTGACGGGCTGCACCGCTACCTCCGCACAGCTGGTAAGCGACATCTGGAAGCGCGAGCTCAACCTGGACATGACCATCGAGTCCAGCGACGTGGCTACCCTGTACGCCAAGTGGCGTAGCAACGACTACGGAGTGATTGTCGGCTGCGGCAGCGGCATCATCCTGCCGGACCCGTCCGACATCCTGAACCAGTGGTACGGCATCGACACCATGCGCAACTCCGGCAACTGGACTACCACCGAGTTTGAGCGGCTCAAGGCCGAGCAGGCTAAGGAACTGGATCCGGAAAAGCGGAAGCTGCTGTTTGCGGAGATGGTCGAGCTACTGCGGGACGAAGTGCCTCACTACCTGCCCACGGGTTGGATGCACGCCGGCGGCACCCTGGACTACCGCATTCGCAACTACCACGTCCCCAGGACCATCCAGATGATCCACAAGCTGGACCACATGTGGTGGGACGAGGACGCGGAGAAGCCGCCGATCGGGACGGGATACCAGCCGTAGGCGCGGGCGCCTCGCTATCCAGCAAGGATTTTGACGTTCGCCAGGCCCGATCTCGGGAGGAATGATGACCACTTATATCGTGAGGAGGCTGCTCCTCTTCATACCCACCATCCTCATAGTGACCATCATCATCTTCCTGCTGATGTGGATCGTGCCTGGCGACACGGCCATGCTCATCCTCACGGGGAACGACCCGAATGAGGGCGGGCGGGTCAGCCTGGAAGACGTCGAACGGCTGCGCGCCAAGCTGGGCCTGGACCGGCCCGTCCACATCCAGTACGGAGACTGGCTATGGGACATGCTCCGCGGCGACTTGGGAGAGTCTTTGTGGTACCAGACCCCGGTGATTGACGAGCTTGGAGGACGGTTCGTCACCACGGTCCAACTGGCGGTGATGGGCATGGGGATGGCTTTCATCATCGCGGTGCCGCTGGGGATCATATCTGCGGTCAAGCAGGATACCAAGCTGGACTACATCAGCCGTCTTGTGGCCTTGCTGGGCATCGCCATGCCCACTTTCCTCATTGCGATCGTCGTAACCTACGTTCTGGCCTACGTATTCGACTGGTTACCGCCGCTGGACTACGCCAACCTGTGGGAGCAGCCGCTGACCAACCTGCAGCAGATGGTGTTCCCCGCATTGGCCATCGCATTCCATGATCTTGCGTTCACCGCTCGGGTCACCCGGTCGTCCATGCTGGAAACGATGCGGGACGACTACGTGCGCACGGCTCGGGCCAAAGGGCTGACGGAGATGGGCGTAATTGGTCGACACGCCCTGAAAAACGCCCTGCTGCCGATCATCACGGTGTCGGGCTACCAGTTCGGCAGGTTGCTGGGCGGCGTCGTGATCGTCGAGGTGATCTTCCTTGTTCCCGGTATCGGGAACATGCTGATCGACGCAATCCTGCATCGTGACTTCGTCGTGATCCAGGCGGTGGTGGTGCTGGTGGCCGCGGTGGTCATGTTCCTGAACCTGGTCATCGACCTTATCTACGGGATACTCGACCCGAGAATCCGCTATCAGTAGCGCACCGAATCTCAACGGAGCAGATCAATGGCTACTCGCGACCTCGCCGCAGAAGGCGGCTCTCAAGTTCGCAATGCGCTCCTGGCGATTCCCGCCGCGTACCACTCGACGGTGGAGATCGCTCGCCGGAAACCACTCGGTGCGGTTGGCGGCGTCACTGCCCTCATCCTTATCATTATCGCCATTACATCCCGGTTGGCCGTTCTGCCGGTCCCGGATCCATACGCCTCCGTCGGCGACATTTTCCTCGCGCCCAGCCGGGAATACCCCATGGGGACGGACGTCATCGGCAGGGACATCCTCGCCCGCGTCCTGCACGGTACCTGGATATCCTTGTACGTCGGCCTGGGCAGCGTCCTGATCGGGATAACCGCCGGCTTCGTGCTGGGCATCACCAGCACCTACGCGGGCGGTTTCGTTGACTTGGCTTTCCAGCGGGTGGTCGACGCCTTGATGTCGATCCCCGGCCTGATCCTGGCGCTGGCCATCATGGCCGTGCTGGGGTCCTCCCTGAACAACGTCATCCTGGCCATCGTCATCGGTATGCTCGCTCCGGTGATCCGCACCGTGCGTTCCCAGGTGCTCACGCTCAAGGAAATGGACTACGTGACCGCCGCAAGAGCCATCGGCGCGCGCCCCCAGCGCATCGTGTTCCGGCACATCATGCCCAACTGCCTCGCCATATACATCATCATGGCGACCTACTACCTCGGGTTCGCCATCATCATCGAGGCGTCGCTGAGCTTCCTGGGCGTGGGCGCGCCGCCTGACGAGCCCAGCTGGGGCGGGATCCTTACGGTGGCCAGCCGGGAAACTCCGGAAACGGGCATCTGGCTGCTGGTGTTCCCCGGCATCTTCATATTCATCGCCGTGCTGGCCTTCAACGTCCTGGGCGACGCCCTGCGCGACGTGCTGGACCCGAGGCTCCGTGGGCGCTGACGAGTGTTGCCACGCCTACGGCCACGAGTACGCTCCGTCCCCGCCATACCGGCGGGGACGGTTTTTTGGCCAACACGGAGATGCGGCTGTTTCATAGCGTCGTCGCATGATACGACACCCTGATTATCATAAAATCGGAATTGACATTCATGCGCGGGGTGGGTAGCATCCCCGCTTGTCGGCCCGCCGGGGCCGACAACAATGTCTTGGCCCGGCGCAATTGCCCGGTCTCAGCCCGCTTCACGTTCCAAGGAGGATCGCTCTATGCATTTCGGACCATTACGGCACCCACGAGCCCTGTTGGCGCTCGCAGCGGTAACGTTATCCGTCTTTATCGTAGCCTGCGGCGGCGCTGCCACCGAGCAGACGCCGACCACCGGCGGCAGTTCCGCGCCAGCCGCTCCCGCGGCGGCGGCCGCTACGCCCACGCTGGACCCATTTGCCGGCGCCCAGGCACCCACACCCACGGCACGGCTCGACGCCACCGCCACGCCGGTGCCGGTGCCCACGGCGGTAGCTGTCGACGCGCGGCCTGACTGGTGGCAGGAAGGCGAGAGCCAGCATTACCGGGGAGACTTCCCCCTGGTGGCTACCAGCAACCCCGGCTTCTGGGACGTCCACTACGGCGGCTCCATGAACACGGTGCTGATCCCCTCCGGCCCGCGCTTTAACCAGATCCTGGAGTACAACCCCATCAATCCCAACGAGATTATCGGCGACCTGGCGGTGAGCTGGGAATCCTATGAGGAAGGCGGAGAATTCGGGTACGTTTTCAACCTGCACCCGGACGCGACCTTCTCGGACGGCAAGCCCGTCACTGCGGCTGACGTCGCGTTCTCCATTGATCGCATCACCCTGGGGCAGGTCGAGGAAGGCGTGCTGCGCGCCCGCACCGGCTTCCTCAACAACTTCGTGGTGCATGGCACCGCCGAGGCCATCGACGAAAAGACGGTGAAGGTACCGCTGCGCTTCCCCGCCGCCGGTTTCCTGCCTAACCTGGCCTCCGATTACATGAAGGTGTATCCCAAGCACGTAGCGGAGAACATGACCCAGGAACAGGCCAACACCGGGTTGACCCAGGACGAAGCCGTTGCCGCCATCAACGCGGGTCAGCCGGCTGCTCTCATCGGCTCGGGACCCTGGATGCTCCGCGACTGGGAAAAGGACGTAGGATATTCCTACGACCGGAACCCTAATTACTTCAAGGAAGGCCGGCCCTTCTTCGACGGCCTGAAGATCTTCCTCATCCGTGACACCGCCCGCCGCCTTTCGGCGCTGCAAGCGGGCCAGGTGTTCGGCACCTATCAGCCGGTCACTGGAAGCAACCGCCCGGAGGATATGGCCCGGCTGGAAGAGGACACCCAGGGCCGCGTTCGGGCCGTCATCCTGGAAGCATCCGGCATCCAGGCTTTCTTCCTCAACCACAGCAAGCCGCCCTTCGATGACGCTCGTGTCCGCCGCGCCTTCTACCTGGCGCTTGACCGCGACCTGGGCGTTGAAAAATCCATCCTCGGTTTCGGCCAGCCCGGCACCTTCTTCGCCCCTGGCGTGGTCGAAGACCTGGAAGCCCTGCGCGCCGAAAACTCGGCCTATGGAGACCGGGAAGCGGCCTTGGCCGAAGCCCGCCAGCTTCTGACCGAAGCGGGCTATCCCGACGGCTTTGAGATCACCCTGAACGTCGTCAACAGCAACCCGTCGCTGTCCAGCGCCGAGGTGGTTGCCCCGCAAATGCGGGAAGACCTGAACGTCGAGATCGTGATCCAGCCCACGGACCTGGCGACCATGTACGTCGGGATGCGCGACGGCGTCGCCAACTTCGACGCGGTCGGCACCGGGATCATCCTCCGCGACCCGGGCGACATCATCAACCAGTTCTACCTGCAGGACGTGCTGCGCAACCCCCATAACTGGCAGAACGACCAAGTCGACGAGCTGATCGACCTGCAGAACCAGGAAGTCGACCCGGCAGTGCGTCAGGGCCATCTTGAAGACCTGGCCGACATCCTTCACCGGGGTGAAAGCCACTGGCTGCCCTATTTCTGGTACTCCAGCGGCGGCGCGTTCGACTGCCGCATCCGCAACTATTACTACCCGCCGACGGTCCAGCTCATCAAAAAGTGGGACCATATCTGGTGGGCCGGCGGCGAAGCGTCGGATTGCGACCACAACGCCAACTCCGACCGCGGCTACCGACCCTAACCATTCCACAAGGTAGCTCTCGCTAACGCGACATAGTCGGCCGGCCTGGTCTATCCTGCGCCGGCCGACTATGTGATAATGGCCCACCTGTGTCCGCCGTGCCGTACTGAGGCCCGCCAGGAGTTTAGGGATGTCCCAGTATCTGATCAGAAGGTTGCTCTTGTTCATCCCAACCATGTTGTTGGCGACGATCCTGGTATTCGCGCTGTTCTCCATCGTGCCGGGGGACGCGGCGGTGTTCCTGCTGACCGGCGAGGACGCGGGCGGACGTGTCACCAACGACGACTTTGAGCGCCTGCGCGAGGACCTGGGCCTCAACCGGCCGGTCTACGTGCAGTACGCAGACTGGCTGTGGGGTGTGGTCCGTGGAGACCTGGGAGAATCCCTCTACTACGGCACTCCCTTCGGTCTGGAGTTGGTGGAACGGTTCGCCCGGACCTTTGAGTTGGCGGTGCTGGCCATCGTGATGGCTTTTGTCGCGGCTGTGCCTTTGGGCATCCTGTCTGCGATGAAGCAGGACTCCGGCGTGGACTACGCCAGCCGGGTAATCGCGTTGCTGGGCATAGCCATGCCCACCTTCTGGATCGGCGTGCTGGTGATCTACGCGCTGGTGTACGGCACCGGATGGTTACCACCACTCGAATACGCCCACCTGTGGGAAGATCCAATCCAGAACCTCAAACTGATGCTATTGCCGGCTGCCGTGATCGGGTTCCACGACATGGCCTTCACGGCGCGGGTCACCCGGTCGGCCATGCTGGAAGTGATGCGCGAGGACTACATGCGGACGGCTCGCTCCAAGGGTCTGCGCGAGTGGGTTGTCGTGGGTCGCCACGCCCTCAAAAACGCCATGCTGCCGGTGATCACGGTATCGGGCTACCAGTTTGGGCGGCTGCTGGGCGGCGTCATCATCGTCGAGCAGATTTTCGTTGTGCCGGGCGTCGGCAAGTTCCTCATCGACGCCATCAACCACCGGGATTTCCCAGTGATCCAGGGCGTCATCCTCATGACCGCCGCGGTGGTGCTGCTGCTCAACCTGATCATTGACATGCTGTACGGGATCCTGGATCCGCGCATCCGGTATTCCTGAGCGCCCAGTCCATCGTCCACGACGGTTACGCGCGCCTTTCGGCAGGTGTTTCACATGATTGATCAAACTTCGGAACAGGCCATCTCAACCCGCGAAGCGGTTGCTGCGCCCAGCATGGGCGCACGGGCATGGACCGGATTCACACGCTTTATTCGCACCAAGCCCTTAGGTGCGGTCGGCGGCCTGATCGTGCTCATACTGGTGTTCGTGGCCCTGCTGGCTCCCGTGCTTTCCCCCTACGATCCCAGGTCCACACCTGCTGCGCCCTGGCAGGCGCCCAACGCTGACTACCTGCTGGGCGCGGACTACGTCGGCCGTGACGTACTGAGCCGCCTGATCTACGGGGCCCGCATCTCTCTTTACGTTGGTATGGGCAGCGTACTGGTGGGCATCACCGCCAGCTTTATCGTCGGCGTCGCGTTGACCTACGCCGGCGGCATCCTCGACATGGTCGCCCAGCGCATCGTCGACGCGCTCATGTCGCTGCCAGGCCTGCTAATCGCGCTGGCCATCATGGCCGTGGTGACCCCTTCCCTCAATACCGTCATCCTGGCCATCGTCATCGGCATGATCGCTCCGGTGATCAGAACGGTGAGATCCCAGGTGCTATCCCTGAAGGAACTGGACTACGTGACCGCGGCACAGGCCATCGGCGCGCCGCCTTGGCGCATCGTTTTCCGGCACATAGTGCCCAACTGCTTCGCAACCTACCTGGTGCTGGCAACTTATTACCTCGGTTTCGCCATCATCATCGAAAGCTCACTTTCCTTCCTGGGTGTAGGAACACCGCCTGACCAGCCCAGCTGGGGCGGAATGTTGGTGCGGGCGGCCTCCGCCCACGTCAAGAGCGGCCCCTGGCTCGCCATCTTCCCCGGTCTCGCCATCTTCCTGGTGGTGATGGGCTTCAACCTCCTGGGTGACGCCCTGCGCGACGTGTTTGATCCCCGCCTGCGCGGACGCTAGGCTTGCCGACGTCAAACCGCAAACGGCTGACAACAATTGCCGCCGGCCCGCTGCTTGCGCTGGCCGGCGTTATTCTGGCGGTCTCTGCGATCCTGGCTTGCGCTCCCTCTGACGACGCATCGAGCAGCGAACCCTGGGCAGCTCCCCTCGCTCCTACAACCGAGACGTTTCCAACCCTGGAGCCGGCCGCCGACCTGCCCACCGCCGCATTGGCCGAGGCCGCCATGCCATTGCCGACGGCCGCGATGGTTGCCGCAGCCACCGCTCTCCCTACGGCTGCCCCGCTGATGGCCTCCCCCGAGAGCATCGTTCAAACCGTTCCCGACGCCGAGGCTGAGGAGGCGCGCACGCGCTACCAGCGCCTGCTCCGGGCGCAGTGGGACACCGACTTCACGCGGACGACGATCTCTTTCGACGAGATCATGACCGGCGGACCGCCCAAAGATGGCATCCCGTCAATCGACGATCCGCAGTTCGAGTCGATTGACGATGCCGACCACTGGCTCGACGATCTTGAGCCCGTGCAGGTTGTGGACCTCAACGGCGACGTTCGCGCGTATCCAGTGCAGGTGATGGTGTGGCACGAACTGGTCAACGACACCGTGGGCGGAGAACCGGTGGTCATCACGTTTTGACCGCTCTGCAACACCGCCTTCGTGTACAGGCGGACGCTCGACGACACGATCCTCGACTTCGGAACCACCGGCGCCCTGCGCGACAGCAACCTCCTGATGTATGACCGCCAGACCGAGACCTGGTGGCAGGAAGTGGGCGGCGAGGGGGTGATCGGCCATTTCGCCGGTCGCAAGCTGGAGCAACTCTACCTGTCAATCGTGTCGTGGGCAGACTTCAAAGCGGCTCACCCCGACGGCCGGGTGCTTTCGCGGCCCGATTCCGGTCGTGCCTACGGACGGAACCCATACGCCGGTTATGATAGGCCAGGCAGCGAACCCTTCCTGTTCCGGGGCGAAAAAGATCCCCGGTTGCCGGCAGTCGAGCGGGTAGTGGCCGTGGAACACGGCAACGCGGCCTGGGCCGTGTCGTTCACCACGCTGGCCGAGGAACGGGTAGTTACTACAACGCTAAGCGGCGAGGACATCGTAGTGTTCTGGTCACCGGGAACCGCGTCCGCGCTGGATTCCGGATCCATAGCCAGGGGACGGGACGTCGGCACCGCCGCCATCTTTTCCCCACGAGGGCCCGACGGCAACACGCTGATCTTCGCGCCGGACGCTGACGGCCGCATCATCGACGCGGAAACCGGCAGCCAGTGGGACATATTCGGCCGCGCCATCGGCGGGCCGCTGCAAGGCGCAAAATTGACCCCGGTTCCGGGGCGCATCGGCCAGCTGTGGTTCTCGTGGGCGGTGTATCGGCCGGATACGGTGGTGTATCCCGAAACGCCGTAGGGGCGGATGGTCATCCGCCCCCACCGACGCTGCGCGGCGTAACCCGCGGATCAGCCACGCCAGATCCGGCGCATGCGACGCACCGAGTCCAGCCGGGACTCGGCCAGGATGTCCGCCGCCCGCGCGGTGGATATCTCCTGCTTGCGGGACGTGGTCAGCACCGCCGACATCTGCTCGTAGATCCGCTCCGTTTGTTGACGCGAACGGTCCGGGTTGTATGGCTGGCCGATCTCGGCCGCGGCGTTGATGATGCCGCCGGCGTTGATCAGGAAATCGGGCGCGTAGACGATGCCCCGGCGATGCAACTCCTCGCCGTCCTCGTCCGTCATCAGCTGGTTGTTCGCGCCCCCCGCCACGATGCGGCAGCGCAGGCGGTCAATGGTGGCCGAGTTGATGACGCCGCCCAGCGCGCACGGAGCGAAGATGTCGCACTGAGCATCGTAGATCTCGTCGGGTCCGACCACCTTGACCCCCATCTGACGCGCCCGGTCCAGGGCCATCTCGTTGACGTCGGTGGCGATGATGCGAACGTCGTCCTCCAGCAGATGACCCGCCGTGTGCGTCGCCACCTTGCCGAACCCCTGCATGGCGACGGTGCGGCCGCGGAGATCGTCGGAGCCCCAGACGTCGGCGGCGCAGGCCCTCATGCCCATGTAGATCCCCAGGCCGGTCATGACGGACGTGTCGCCGCTGCCGCCGAGGGTAACGTCCAATCCCACCACGTGTTCCGTTTCCTGGCGCACCGCCTCCAGATCCCGTCCCGTGGTGCCAACGTCGGTGGTGGTGAGGTAGCGACCGCCCAGCGTATCCACGAACCGTCCCCAGGCTCGCAGCAGCGACTCGGTCTTGTCGGTGCGAGGATCGCCGATGATGACGCCCTTGCCGCCGCCCAGGTGCAGTCCCGCCGCCGCCGACTTGTAGGTCATGGCCCGGGAGAGGTTCAGCGCGTCCGCCAGAGCTTCGTCTTCGGTGGCGTAGGGCCACATTCGGGTCCCGCCGCAGGAAGGCCCCAGGGTGGTGTCGTGGATGGCGATGATGCCCCGCAAGCCGGACTCGGGGTCGCTGTACATCGTCACCTGCTCGTGACCGCGGCTAATCATCGTATTGAGTATGTTCATGGCTTCCACCTCCTGCGAATATGCTTCGCTAAGTTAATTATATGACACAGATCAGGCAGCACCGAGCGGTTGGACGCCACGAGTAATGACAGCAGACCGGTCATCCCCATCCGCCGCCAGGCCATCGTGTTCGTACTTTTCCAAGACCTTGAAAAGGGCTTGCTTGCTGAGCAGTCTCTCACGCGTACCCAGTTTGGCGAGATCGGGAAATTTGCAGGGATGCACCGGATGGACAAGATTGGACTGATGCGCTGCTCTATAGCGGTTCCGGGTCGAAGCGGGCAGCAGCGACCCAATGGCGGAAAGGGAGCATTCATCTTGCGGCTATGGGATGGTTTCCGAAGGCGAACTGGTTTCCATCATCCAACTCATGCCATCCTGTTCATCCATGCAAATTGTTCCTCCTCTGCAAAATGGGTACGCGTGAACCGGCATTTCCTATTGACTCGCAGCCGATGGCAGTCTATTTTACGTTGACCTTTTCAGGGCAGTCCAAATGCTTCGCGGGGTCGCCTGGCATAGAGCCAACTCTTGTCAATGCCGACGGGATTACGACGGCACAGGCATTGATCAAGAGGCGATGAACTGCGACATGGCATCGTGACCTGCCCTATTTTCCAGCAATTCGGAGGTTCTGATATGAGGCACCAACGGCTCCCATTAGGCCGATTACTCGCCGTTGCTCCATTGGCTATCGCCCTGATCGTTGCGGTAGCCTGCGGAACGGCACAGGAAGCGCCCGCCGCTGCCCCGGCGGCGCCAGCGGCAGAAGCAACCGCGGTACCCGCTGCGGCTGCGGCAGAAAGCACTCCCGCCACGAGTTCAGGGCAGCCCAGCGCCGCGGCCACCGCCGTTCCCGAAGCGACGGCTGTGCCGCAAGCCTCTGATGTGATGGCGCCCAGAGGGACTTTGACCTTCGGACTGCCTCTCGTCGCCCCGTTCCACGTTTTCCCGACGGTCACGGAGGGAGCCGGGTATCACCATAACGGCTACACCACCGCCGAGACCCTGCTTTACATGAATGAAGACAAGGAAATTGTTCCCTGGCTGTTCCGGGAATGGAGCGTTGCTCCGGACGGCGTCACCTGGACGTTCCGGTTGGCAGAAGGTGCCCAGTTCCATAAGGGTTACGGGGAACTGGATGCCGAAGGTGTCCTCTGGAGCTTGATGATCAGCGGCGGCGAAAGCTCCCGGGTGGCGTTTAACACCCATATCCGCCGGATCTGGGGCCTTGGCGGAGACGTCAAGGAGGGTACCGTTGTTACCGGCGTCATCGATGAAGGGCGGGCCAAGGCTATCGACAAGTACACCATCGAGGTGAACACCGGGACGCCGCAGTACGACACCCTGGGCCTGCTGGCTCGCCCCCACGTCAACATCATCAGCAAGGCGCAACTCGAAGAGGTGGGCGTCGACGAGGCCAGCCGGAACATCGCCGGCACCAGCCCCTGGTCATTTGCCGAGCACCAGAGCGATCAGTTCACCCGGTGGGAAGCGGTGGAAGACCACTGGCGCAAGACGCCCGAGTTTGCCGAACTGAGGTGGCTGCACATTCCCGAGGAGTCCACCCGCGTGGCCAACTTCCTCACCGACGGCCTCACCGCGATGGAAATGAACCTGGACTCCATCGCCGCAGTGGCGGACCACCCGGGCACCGACTTCGTCAGGATAGCCGGCGGCAGCGGCGTGAGCATGGCTTTCTACGGCAACTACTACGTGGGAGTGAACCCTGACGGTTCGCGTACGCCGGAACATGAAGAGAGAGTCCCCGGCTTCGATCCTTCTCTGCCCTGGATTTCCGGCAACCCGGACCCCGCATCCGAGGAATGGCAGAACGCCGCCAAGGTGCGGACCGCCCTGTCCATCGCCATTGACCGCCAGTTGATCTCTGACACGCTGCTGAGCAGCGAGGCCATCCCGGACTCCCTGCCGGCGTGGGCGTTCCACCTGGACAAGCTGCCGGCGGAGTACCGTCAGTGGGAGTACAATCCGGAGAAATCCAGGCAGTTGCTGGCCGAGGCCGGCTATCCCGACGGGTTCGAGATTACCTTGACGCCTCTGGGCGGCTCGAATTACCTGGAAGTGACTTCCGCTATCGCCCAGATGTGGGACCAGATCGGCGTCAAGGCCAACCAGCAGAACCTGCCCTACAAGACCTTCCGCCCGGGCATCGTGACCCGCACCTACAACCAGGCGTACCAGCACACCCACGTGGCGGTTGATCCTCTGGACCGCTGGTCCACCGCTTTCAACCACGAGAGCGCTTGGAACTTCGGTATGGACCATCCGATCCTTACCGATTATATGAACGAAGCCCAGGGCACCGTTGACGACGCCGCGCGGTACGAGATCATGGTTGAGGCTGCGAAGTTCGTGTACGACAATGCCCTCAGCGTCGGCCTCTATGCCCAGAACCAGGTCTTTGCCGTGAACGGGGACACGGCCCCCTGGAACGATCACCTGAACTACGCCGAAACGCGGGACCTGACCGGGTTCGAGTACGCTCCCAACCTCACTGATCAGTAAGGTCAGGAGGGCGTCAAGGAGTATCCGGATGGCTCCGGCCGTAAGTTAGCTTGACGGCAAGCATACTCACCATCGCTGGGCGCGCAGGGCTTGGATTTCTTATAGCCCTCGTGCTCAGCTATGTGGGTGTGTGGGTCGCGTGGGGCCTGTATTATTTCTTCACCGACACCTCGTCCAAGCTGCTTCGGGACTTGATGTTCCTGGCGGGCGCGGCAGTTGGGGCCGGGCTGGGCGGCTCGCTGACGTGGCTGCGCCTGGACGGCAATTCGTTGCCGGTGCTCTTGCTGATTGGATCTGCCGGTATCGGGGGCGGAATTGTCGGGTCTTGGATGGGGTACGAATTCGCGCTGAATCGAGAAATCAAGTGCTGCTCTGAGCCGCCCATTAACGCCTTCTCCTACGCGGCGTTGGGCGCAGCCGTGGCAGCCAACGCGGGAACCTTGCTGCTTGGCGTAGTGAGAGAAATCGTCACCTTCAGGCGATAAGATCGAGTTGAATGCTCTGAACACCTGATGCTGGGACCTTGATATGCAACGGTTTTTGGTACGCCGATTTTTCCTGATGATAATCACGCTCCTCGCGGTGTCGATGATCATCTTCGTCATGGCGCGAGTGGGCGGTGACCCAAGATCACTGCTCCTGGACGATCATGCCACCCAGGAGCAATGGGAGCTGCTGGGAGAGGAGTTGGGGCTGGATAAGCCCCTGTACCACCAGTACGCGATTTTCATGGGCGGGGTGCTGCGCGGTGATTTCGGCGAGTCAATCAGCCAGCGCCGACCGGTGCTGGAAGTGGTCGCAGAGAAAATCCCGGCGACCCTCCAGCTGGGCGGGGCCGCCTTCCTGCTCGCGCTCATTGTCGGGATACCTCTCGGCGTGATGTCGGCAGTGATGCGGGGCAGCGTTCTGGACCAGGTCGGGAGGGCCGTGGCCTTGATTGGGCAGGCGGCGCCATCTTTCTGGCTTGGCATCATGTTCATTTTCTTCTTTGCCGTGTACCTGGGGTGGGTCCCACCTTCCGGAAGGCAGGACTGGAACAGCTTCGTACTTCCAACAATCACCCTGGCATGGGGCGGGTTCCTGGCTGGCAGCCTGCGGTTGATGCGCTCGGCCATGCTGGACACGCTGGACACGGAATACATCAAACTGGCCCGGGCAAAAGGGTTGCCCGGCCGGGCGATCATCTGGAAGCACGCATTTCGCAATGCCCTGATACCGCCATTGACCCTGGCCGGCGTGTCCATGCCGGCTATCCTTACCGGCTCCATCACCACCGAGCTGGTGTTCGCGTGGCCTGGAATGGGCCAGCTGGCAGTTCAGGCCCTCTGGTCGTCGGACTACCCGCTGATCCAGGGACTGACCATCATGTTCACGTTGGGGTATGTTTTCATCGCGTTGCTGGTTGACATCCTCTACGCTTACATCGACCCCAGGATCCGATACCTGTAGGAGAACGGACCCTTCCTCATCGAGTCCGGCGGCTGCCAGACGCATCGGGGATCCAAGTTTCCATATAAGGTCTGGAGAAGCCAATGGCCAACGCTACAGTTCTTTCCCCCACCCAACCCGTCATCGTGCGGGCGCTGAAGGCCATCTCGCGCTGGCGCCGCCCGGTGCTGATTGTTCCAGTGTTCATCCTGACACTGGTTGTGGTGGCTGGGATCACCGCCGACTGGATATCCCCGTACGACCCTGAAGTAGGGGACCCGAACCACCGTCTCCAACCGGGGTTCTGGGCGTACGAGCCGGTGCCGCCCGTGATAGTAACCAAAGAGGTGGTGGCGGTAATCAGCCCCAGCGACATCGAAAAGCAAAAAACGCAGATCACCGAATTCAATGCCAGGCAGATAGACCCCAACGCGGTTATCGGCGACAAACTGGACGTGGTTGTCCGGGAAGGCATCGATACACTTTATATTCTCGGCACCGACCACCTGGGGCGGGATCTGTTCACCCGGATCATTTACGGCGCGCGCGTTTCCCTGGTGATGGCCGGTCTGACGCTGGCGGTGGGTGGCACCATGGGCACGGTGCTCGGCCTGACCGCCGGATGGCACGGCGGGTGGGTCGACGAGGCGGTGATGCGCATGGTGGACATCATCCTTGCGCTCCCCCTGATCCTGGTCGCCCTGGTATTGGTTGTGGCCCTCGGACCATCCTTCCAGCTGATCATCGTGATAATGGCAATAGCAATCTGGCCACTCTTCACCCGCGTGACGCGGGGGGAGGTGCTGCGCGTCAAGACTGCTGACTACGTAGCATTGGCTCGCGTGGCCGGGGCCGGGACAATTCGCATCATGATTGTCCACATCCTTCCGGGCATAGCCAACAGCGTGATTGTGGTGGCAACTCTGCTGGTGGGTGTGGTCATCCTGCTGGAGGCCGCCCTGAGCTTCCTGGGCGCAGGCGTGCCGCCGCCGACGCCCGCCTGGGGGTCCATGCTTTCCGAGGGCCGGGATCGGATCGCAATCGCCTGGTGGATTTCGACGCTGCCGGGGCTGGCGATATTCATGACGGTGCTGTCCCTGAACCTGTTCGGTGACTGGCTGCGGGACGCCCTGGACCCCAGGCTGAGGCAGTTGGAGTAACCCTACTCCCACCTACATTCGCTGGTACCGATGGCGGCAGTCTGGTATGAGTATCAGGCGCATGGCCTCTGGGCTGGTGCAGAGTCCATCCCGACGGCAACTGTCAGAATCAGGATTACCAAGGTTAGAGGATTTTCAGGATTTATGAGCATCCTGAAAAACTCAAAATCCGGCAAATCCTGATTCTGACAATGACTTTGCACAGGCCCTGCGCATGGCGTCTTCTCTGTCGGCTCTTCTCAACTGGCGACCCAACACACCCTTCTACTACGGCTGGCTGGTGCTCGGCCTCTCGGCCGCCGGGGCGTTCGTGGCAACGGCGCCGGCCGGCGTGGTGTTGGGAGGAGTGCAGACCTACATCATTGACGACACCGGTTGGGCCCGAACTCACATCGGCCTTGCTGCAAGCTGCGGCGTGGCGCTATCGGGTGTCTTCGCCCCCTTTGCCGGACGCCTGGCAGATCGGTACGGTCCCCGATGGCTCATGCCCATCGGAGCGATTGTCCTGGGCTTGTCCATGTTGGCAATCGCCGAAGTGACCAACTCGTGGCAATTTATGATCGCTGCGATCATTGGGCGAGCCATTAGTCAACCCTTCCTCATCGGCGTGGTGCCGCGGACGATGGCGGTCAATTTCTTCAACCGGCGCCGCAACATTGCGCTGGCCCTGACTGGCATCTATCGCCCCATCAGCGGCGCGCTGATCATCCAGGCGTTTTCCGTGATCACGGTGCTCGCCGACTGGCGGATGGCCTTCCGGCTGATGGGGATTTTGAGCCTGTTCGTAACCATCCCCATGATCGTCATCATGCGCCGGCGTCCGGAGGACATCGGGATGCTGCCCGACGGCGCTCGGGCGACTGTCGCGACTGCACAGCCAGGCAGTCCCGTGTCAGCACGGGCCGGCCACGGGCCGGCGGCGCGCCCCGGCGAAGAGATAAGCTGGACATCCCGCGAGGCGATGCGAACCAAGGCATTCTGGATGGTGTCGGTGGTCGCTTTCCTGAACGTCAGCGGCAGTTCCGGCTTGGGGTTCAGCCTGGTTCCCTACCTGCACGAGTTTGCGGGACTGACCACTCCGCAGGCGGCGGGCGTGCTCAGCATCAGCACGTTCCTGGCGTTGAGCAGCCTGGTGTGGGGTCAGGTTGCGGGGAGACTGACGCCGCGATGGTGCATCGTGGCTGCCATGGGAGTATCGGCGTTGGCGACGCTGGCGCTACTGCAGGTCAACTCGCTGGCGGCGGCCTACGCCTACGGGGTGTTCTGGGGGCTGTTCCACAGCGCGCTGGAGGTGCTGATGTACATGGTGCTGGCGGACTATTTCGGCCGTAACTCCTACGGCGCCATCGCCGGCGCAATGCGTCCCTTCGAGGCCGGAGGCCTGGGTGTGGGGCAGATCATCGGGCCCGTGGTGTACGACCTGACGGGTAGCTACACCATCCTGATCCTCTTCTCCGCGGCGGCTCAAGCCTCGGGGATGGTGCTGATGGCGCTGGCGCGAAGGCCGCAGCGACAGGCTCCCCTGGCGGTTGAAGCGGCATAGGCTAATCCGGTTAGGCTCCGTTAAGCCGCCCAAACCCTTGACCGGATATGAACGCTGCGCGGTTTCGGAGCTCTCCGACTAGGTAGTGTCGTTTGTGGGCGGAATCGCTGTGCCCGGATTTGCGTACCGCGCCATGAAGCCCCTGATGGCGGTGAAGTACTGCTGGAATCCCACGTACATCAGGTCGTTGTGCCCTGCCCCGGGAATGATCTCCAGGTGCTTGTGGGCAGTCTCCAGTTTGTTGAACATGTCCACCGCGTCGGCCAACGGCGCCGATTCGTCCCACTGGCCGTGGATCACCAGCGCGGGAATGTCGATGGCAAAGAACTTGGCCTGGTAGTCGTCCTCCAGCGCCTGCGTCACCTCCGGCGCCAAACCCTGGGCAATGCGCCCCAGGTTGGGCCGCCCGCTCTCGATGATGACGCCGTTGATCCGGTCTCCAGCGGTTATCGCAAGCTCGCCGGCGGAGTGGCGACCCATGGAGCGACCCATGACGTACAACGGACCCGTGAACCGCAGCGTCCCCATCGCATCCTGCAACCAGTCCAGCACCTCGTGCGCGTCCGACAGTATGGCGTTGAAGCTCGGCGACCCGCTGGACGCGCCGAAGCCCCGGTAGTCGGCGACGAAAAAGTTTGCTCCGACCCCATTATAGTGCGGCGCGATCTCGTCGTAACGGGCGACGTTCTCGCCGCCGCCGTAGAAAAACAGCACGGTGGGGTTTTCCCGCCCCACCGCGAAAAAACGGCACGACAGCGTGGTCCCGTCGGACATGGCAACCCCGTAGTCGACCGCTCCCGGGGGTGTGTCGGTCCAGCCCCGCAAAGGATGGAAAGATCGGGCTGACGTCTCGGGATTGTCCAGCACTGAGTAATCAACGGCGGCCATGGCACTCCCTCCAGCGGTGATGAGACAGATTCTATTGTCGCGCGGGTCGCGGGGAACAACGTCGGCGGACCTACCGTTGCGTCAGCTCCAGACCTCGGCGGCTATGGATATGGCGTTCAGCGCCGCCGGGTAGCCTGCGTATCCGCCGGTCTGGATCAACACTTCCACGATTTCCTCGTTGGAGAAGCCCACCCGAGGGCCGGCCCGCAGGAAGTTCCGCAACTGCCCATCGGCCCGCAGTGCCGTCAGCGCGGCCGTGGTGCACACCACCCTGGATTTCAGGTCCAGGCCCGGGCGGAAAAAGATCTCCCCGAACCCGTACTGGTAGGTGAGCACCCGCAGGTCCGGCGCAAGTTCCATCAACGCGCTGTTGTAGCCTCCCTGTCCTTCAGCGCCGAAGAGCTGCTCCCGAAGCTGGCGCCCCCGCGCCTCCATCTCCTCCAGGCTGACCTCTGGTACCTCGGTCTGCGGCGCCTCGATGCCGCGCGCACGGAAGGCCTCGTGCACCAGCTCCAGGGAATTGACCGCCGAGGGGAACCCGGCGTAGAGGGAGCAATGGATCGGCACTTCCTGGATCTCCTCCGGCCCCAATCCCAGGTTCAGCGCGCTGTGGACGTAGGTCTGAAACTGCGAAAGGCGCTGGAGCGAGGTCAGGACGGACAGCGTCGCCAGCATCCGGTAGCGGATGTCCAGGCCGGGCCGGGACCACACCGCGCCAAAGATGGACTCGCCGGTAAAGTTCCTCAGGCCGGGGATGCTGGCCGTCGCCCGGGGACGTTCCCGCACCGGAAACGTGCCGTGTTGCAGTCGCTCCCGTATCTCGTCGCCCTTGCGCCGGAGTTCCTCACGCCGGGATTCTTCACGATTAGTCATTGCTTGTCTCCAGTTTGTGTGAGCAGGCCATCGGTTGACACTTGTATCAGACCGCCACCGTTGGGACAAGCAGCGGTGGCTCCCCCGGAGCGTTGCCGGTGCCGCCGACCCCATCTATACTCACCACAACAACAGCATCGCAACACCGCCCGCCGCAAGCGGGCACGCCTGCCGGAGGTGAGACCATGGCCACTGCGAAAGTGAACGGAGCCGAACTGTATTACGAGGAAACCGGCAGCGGCCCGCCCATCATTCTCTCTGCCGGCGGACTCCAGGGCCTCGCCAGCAGCTACCAGCCGGTGATCGAGGCGCTCTCCCAGGAGCATCGCGTTGTGACCTACGACCGTCGCTTCGGCGGCAAGTCCCGCAGCCCCATGGTGGTGCAGACGTGGGACATGGTCTGCGACGACGTGTTTGGCCTGATGGACATTCTGGGCATCGACCAGGCCTATCTCGGCGGTGGCTCCTTTGGGGCGGCCATCTCGCTGGGCTGCGCGGTGCGCCGGCCCGAGCGGGTCCGCGCCATCTTCCCGTCGAACATCGCCGGCGGCACCATCTGCGACGCCTACCTGGCCGCCAAGCTGTTCAAGAGCATGGACTGGGCCGAGAACCACGGCATCGCGGCGATCATCGACGCCTTCGACCCCGACGACCGTTTCTCACCCTTCAGCCCCGAGCTGGCCCAGACCGACGCCGACTACCGCGCGAACCTGGAGGCCATGAACACCGAGGACTTCATCCAAGTGATGCGGGACACCATCCACGCCCTGTTCGGCGGCCCCTACCTGACCCTGGGCATGACCGAAAAGGCGCTCAAAAGTGTCTCAGTCCCCGCCATGGTCATGCCGGGCAATAACGACGTCCACCCTCGCGGCTTGGCCGAGGCCGTCCACCGCCTGGTCCCCAACTGCCGCTGGGCCGAAGTCCGCCCCCACAGCGAGGAACCGGAGAAGTACACGGAGCGGGTGCTGGAGTTCCTGGCGGAGGTGGAAGGCCGGTGAATGGGAATAGGTTGAAGCGTTGCCCCGCAGACCGCCCAGTGCGGCCGGCGTTCCTTCCGTTATTGCGAGTCTGTACGGAGACTCCGTCGACACAAAACGGGCGGTAATCGGGAACCGTTGACTCGATTGATAATCGTGACGTAAGATTATGGACATCGAATCAACATCAAATCTTTGCGAGTACCAGTAGTTCGAGGTGTGATATGCCGAAGTTGAAAATCTTGGTTGACCGGAGTTCAGAACAGGCGAAGGCTCAAGCTCGTGGCAAGCTATTCGAGAAATTGATGCAGGCCGTACTATCTTCCCACGGTTATCAAATCGACGCGATCCCAAGCGTAAATTACGGCGGAATGGAAATCGACATTGAAGGAAAAGCCTCGATTACTGGCACCCCGCTTTACGCAGAATGCAAATGCTATGATACAGAGCTCAATGCTCCACAATTCCAAAGATTCTTCGGCAAATACTCGTCCCGCTGGTTCCAGGACGAACATTGCCACGGTTTGTTTGTGGCTATCCCAGGGATCAATAGTCATGCGAAAGCATTTTACAGGGATAATTGTGAGAGTAACCCACGGGTTACCCTCAAGGTATTGGAGGAACAGCAGGTCCTCGAAGCGATGTACAGTAGCAGAATCATGGTGCGCCCAGAAGAGTTTTCTACAGTCGTACATCCGGAGGCCGGTCAGCTAGGCGATTACGCGATCTTGTACACGGAACGAGGGTGTTTCGCGGTACAGTACGTCATACCGTTCGGAGCAACCCTTCCGGATTCTGTGGCGATCTTGGATGCGTCAGGACGACACGTTGCAACCAATGACGTGGTCGAATTCTTAGGTGAAGTGTATCCTGAACTGAAAGATTTCCAGATTATCCCCACGAGCGGCCATGCGACGCCCACATCGCCAGTGGTAGAACGCCACCTAGAGCAAATTGTAGAAGTTCGTGGAAGCTCTTCATGTTTCGAGTATCAGTTCCCCGCATCACCCGAACATTTCGTGGGCCGTGTCGCCGGATTGGACCAGATCCGGTCTTTTGGGGATCAGGTATTGGCCAAGCAAACCACTTCCCGGGGGGTGGTTTTTGAAGGCAATTCCGGTTGGGGTAAAAGCTCGCTAGTACTCGCCAGCGTGCATGAGCTCCAGCAGTTGGGGCATTTTGCAGTGGCGATCGATTCGCGCACGGCGTCATCATCTCAATTCGTATTGAGAGCTGTTGATCACGTATTAAATGTTTTGCAGCACAACCACGTTAGTCTAAATCGTCAGTTGCACGAGGGGCCGTTAACCGGATTTGATGGCGCAATAGACGCATTGATACGTTTTGGCAAAAATCTCGAGCGTCAGGGGAAAATACTGTTCATATTTTTTGACCAATTCGAGAACATTTTCGCTCTAGCTGATACGGCGGCCCGCGTGAGGGATCTATTTGTGAAAATATTAGACGCACAAACCAATGTGGTTTTGGGGTTTTCGTGGAAAACTGACTTGATCGGATACACGAACGATTTCCCCTACCAAATCAGGGATGCCATTACTACAGGAAGCCATCACATCCAATTGAGGCCCTTTTCCGAGGCCGAGAGTACAGCTATGTTAGACAGGCTAGGGGCAGAATTGCGAACTCCTGTCCGGAAAGACCTTAGATTCCTGATCTCCGCTTTTTCGCAAGGTTACCCGTGGTTGTTGAAAAAACTTTGTGCTCACGTCAAGTCCCAACGCGAACAAGGCGTGCGACAGCAGGATATCGCTGACAGCCTATTGAACGTTGAGCAATTGTTCCAAAACGATATCACCGGATTGTCTGCCGAGCAAGAAGATACGTTGCGGCGAGTTGCTAGGCTAGCCCCGGTTAGCGTTTCCGAAATAGCCGAGGAGTTCAAGCCAGAGGTTATCCAAAGCCTCGTCGATGCACGATTGATGGTTCGTGTGGGGCCAATGTATGACATTTACTGAGATATCTTTCGCGACTATCTGAATGCAGGTGTGTTGCCAATTCAAGAAAACTATATCCTTCGGTGCTCGGCCGCTTTGATATTCAAGCATTGCCGCGTGATCGCTGCGCAAGGCGGACAGTTGGATGTGGAGACGTTTCGTGACCAAGCTGGCCTGCAAAGCAGATCATTTTACAACGTGATCCGGGAGATGAGGTTGCTTAGCCTAGTTTCCACTGACAATGACCAGGTGACCTTAGAAATCCCTGTACAGAGTGAAGATAAGGAGTTTGAGGACATATTCAGGGAGCATTTGCGGGAGAAACTGCGCCGTAACAGGCTGGTGTCCAGAATGTTGAGGGACTTAGAACCCCTAACAAAATGGGTTGCTAATCCATAATCGGGCGGCTAATCTTGCGGCAAGTCCATTCCGTTGTGGCACGTTGGAGCAATATCTACGGAAAGGGGAGGCCGTACCCGATGGCGAAACCTTTGGTAAGCGACGAACTGTGGGAGATCGTACAACCGCTACTGCCCAGCCCCAAACCCCGACGGTTCCGCAATCCGGGACGCAAGCCCCTGGACGACCGCAAGGCCCTGACCGGCATTCTGTTCGTATTGAAGAGCGGCATTCCCTGGGAGATGCTGCCCCAGGAAATGGGATGCGGTTCGGGGATGACCTGTTGGCGTCGGCTGCGGGATTGGCAGCAAGCGGGAGTGTGGGAACAGCTCCATGAGACGCTGTTGTCCCGATTGCACAGCGCGGACCAGTTGGACTGGTCGCGGGCTTGCGTGGACAGCGCGTCGGTGCGAGCCGTGGGCGGCGGGGAAAAAGACCGGCCCCAATCCCACGGACCGGGGCAAGCCGGGGAGCAAGCATCACGTGCTCACCGAAGCCAATGGAACTCCGCTGTCGGCCATCCTGACCGGCGCCAATCGTCACGACGTAACCCAGTTGCTGCCTCTGGTGGACGGGGTGCCGCCGGTGCGGGGTCCACGGGGCCGACCCCGTCGCCGGCCCCAGCGGCTGTACGCCGACCGGGCCTATGACTCGCGGCAGCATCGCCAGGAATTGCGGACGCGCCACATCGCGCCGGCGCTGGCTCGGCGGGGCGCAGCACATGGCAGCGGGCTGGGAGTGTACCGCTGGGTGGTAGAGCGGACCCTGGGGTGGTTGCACCAGTTCCGACGGCTACGGGTGCGCTACGAGCACCGTGCTGACATCCATGAAGCCTTCCTGTCCCTGGGCTGCTCAATCATCTGCTTCCGACGCTTGACCTCTTTCTGTTAGGGGTTCTTAGAAATAGAAGGTATGCTGACGATTGAACAGGTTGTTCATCTCCTGCAAAACGAGTGTCCATACATTTCTGCCAATCCAGATACTTGGAATCTTTACGCTCGCGCGTTGGGCAGTTGGATGCAAATTGCCGACTTGGCCACGTATGATCAAAAATCGGCCCAGATAGAATATTACGCTCCGGGTAGTGTATTGAGACAAAGTAACATTCTGGAAGGGCGGAGCAGAAGTGGCATCACTTTGCCATCTGTCCAGTACGGAGCAATCGAAAAAGTTAGCGCCCGCCTTATCGATGCGGTAGACGGAACAAAGACAGTTAACTGGTCAGGCATTAGCCCTAGTACTCGGACTAAGGCATTGTCAGCTTTGGAACAATTGAATTTCATACGCCGTCGACCAGGTCTCATCACAGTGACAAGTGATTTACGTGAATTTGTGACCAATCAAGAGCAGCGGCATGCAAAGTTTGCCGAAAGGGCTATTCGAATGGAGGCTTTTTCGATATTCGTGTCGATCCTGGGGATTTACCGGGATCAGGGTCGATCGCTGAAGGAGATTGGCCAAGAATTGAAAACGGCTCTCTCTGCTGATTGGAAAGACAACACAGCTGAGACCTACGCCAAGATCATGTTAAATTGGGCGCGAAATGCGAGATTAGCTCCCGGTGTGTTCGCTGAAGGCAGGCGGTTCACGTCAAGTAGTGATGTCGAATCACCGTCTGGGGAGGACCGATGCTGATTAGTTGGGATACGCTAGAGGTTATTTACGGTGCATCGTCTAAGCTATAGATTTGGTTGTTAGCTATGGGCGTCTTTAGCAGCTGTCGTTAGGCTTGATTTTCGAATTCATACCCGACGCGTTTTGCTCAGGGATATCGCTCAACCGCTCTGCCCCGCGCGCTGTACATCGATCTACAACCATACGGCACACGGCACTCAACGCATCTACTTACCCCGCCACCAGCATCTCGTCCGTGCTCATCAGCGGCGACAGCAGGCGCGGCGGGCCGTCGGTGACCAGCACCATGTCCTGCAGGTGCCAGCAGGGGCCGATGTGTGGTTCCAGGGCGACGACCATGCCCTCCTCCAGCACCCGCTCGCTGGACGGCACCATGTATGGCTCCTGCTGGTGCCACCACGCGCCGACGCCGTGGCCCGCCAGCGCCACGTTGCCGTCGAAGCCGGCCTCGTGGAAGGCGTCGTTGGCGAAGTGGTAGATGTCCGCCGTCCGCGCGCCGGGGACACACCGGTCGATGGTGGCGCGGTAGATGTCGCGCACGACCCGGTAGGTTTGCTTCTGCTCGCCTGAGGGCTCGCCAACGCACACGGTCCGCGACTGGTGGCCGGGATAGCCGTTCAGGTAGGCCACGTAGTCGTTGCGGATGATGTCGCCGGCCTCGAAGGCCAGGTCGCTCTCGCCGCCGTAGCCCACGGTGTTGCTGCTGGAGTTCAGGATGCCGTGGACCCAGTTGGCGCCCCGCCGCAGGCAGCTCTCGACGATGCGGCTGTGCACCAGTCGTTCCGTGTCGCCGGGCCGCACCGTGGGCAACACCTCCAGGTAGGCCTCGTCCAGCAGTTGCGCGCCTGCCTCCAGGGCCGCCACCTCCTCGGGGGTCTTGATCCAGCGCACCCGGTCCATCAGTTCGGTGCAGTCCACGATGCGCGCCCGGGGCAGCAGCCGGCCGATCTCCTCCCAGCGGTTCGCGCTGACGTAGCTCTTCTCGAACCCGATGGTCTCCTCGGCCAGCCCCAGTTCCCGCAGCACGGCGGCCGCCCGCTCGTAGGGCGACTCCGCGTAGTCGTCCACCACCTCGATGCGCTCCAGCCACGAATCGCGGCGGGCCAGCGGCGCGGCGTAGGAGTTGAGCACCAGCACCGGCTCGCCCGAGCGCGGCCACACCAGCAGCACCTCCCGGGGCGAGTCGGGAAGCTCCAGGTGCCGCGCCAGCGTCCCGGGATACGCGAACCCGGCCAGGTAGGTGAAGTTCTTGCCCGAGCGCGCCACCACGGCCGACACGCCCTCCTCGTCCATCAGCCGGTGCAGCCGCTCCACGTTGGCGATTATTTTGCCGAAAGCGTTGGCCATGGTTCTCATCCTCTCCTGCTGTTGGGTACCGAAATATACTCCATCCCGCATTCTCACTGACAATCTACCATCATCACCATTTGGCGACATGCCCCAAATCGGCGTTCGATGTGAAACTCAAAGCACTGGCGGTACAAGGCCGGCAACATGGATCTCTCCAACGGATACATTTCGGTCGATTGGACAGCCAGAGCCCACGCGCGCAGGTCCGCGCCTCGTCGATTCGTTGACGGGTTTATCCCCGCCCACTACACTGCCAGCCACCGCACCGTATCGCCCGCACGGGTTTCCAAAGTCCCATCGCACAGGGAGGCGCTTACCATGCCTTTGCCGCCGAACCGCGTAGATTACAGCCCAATCATCGACCGGCCCGTCATCAAGTGGCCCAACGACGCCCGGGTGGCGCTGTGGATCGCGCCCAACGTCGAGCACTACGAATATGAGCCGGAATTCGACGGGCACCGCGACCCTTGGCCGCGCATGCCCTATCCTGACGTCCAGCAGTACGCCTACCGTGACTATGGCAACCGGGTTGGCTTCTGGCGCATGGCGGACGTGCTGGACAAGCACAACATACGCTGCTGCGTGTCCCTGAACATGGCCGTGCTGGAGCATTTCCCCGAGATCGGCGAAGCCATGGTGCAGCGCAACTGGGATTTCATGAGCCACGGCATCTATAACACTCGCTACCTGAACCACTACACTGAAGAGCAGGAGCGGGAGTTTTACCGGGACACCATCGACACCCTGAAAAAGCACACCGGCAAGCAGCTCAAGGGCATGCTGGGCCCGGCCATCTCCGGCACCGAGCGCACCCCTGACCTGATGGCCGAAGCCGGCCTGATCTACCACACCGACTGGATGCACGACGACCAGCCGGTACCCATCCGGGTCAACAGCGGCAAGCTCGTCTCCGTGCCCTACTCTATCGAACTGAACGACGCCCCGTTGTTCCGCCAGCACTACGAGGGCGACTACTTCGCCGAGATCTGCAAGGCCCAGTTCGACCAGCTCTACCAGGAGGGCGCCGAGAGCGGACGCGTCATGTGCATCGCCCTGCACCCGTACCTGATAGGACAACCCCACCGCTCCCGGTACCTGGACGACGTGCTTGGCTACATAATGTCCCACGACGGCGTCTGGCAGACCACCGCCGACGACATCGCTGAGTACTACATCGCCAACTACTACGACGAGGCCGTAGCCCACGCGGCGAAGTTGAACAACGGCTCGCAGTAGCACGGAGACACAACGCCCTGTCATTGCGAGGAGCATAGCGACGCGGCAATCTCGTTGTTGTGGCAACGGCTCCGGCGACGAGATTGCCGCGCTGCGCTCGCAATGACATCAGCACCAATGAGGAGATGAAGAGATGCCCGCAGAACGGCGCTTCGGAATGGACCACCCGCACTATGACTGGTCGCCTCTCAACAAGAGGGGCGTCCTGCGCTGGCCCGACAACGCGCGGGTCGCCCTTTGCGTAATCGTCAATCTGGAGCATCCGGAATGGGACCCGCCGGGAGACAGCTTCACCACGCCCTTCGCCGGCGGCCTGGGCGCGCGAGGTTTCCCGGACTACGCCCGGCTGTCCCACCGGGAATACGGGCACCGGGTGGGTATCTTCCGCGTGCTGGACACCCTGCGGAAGCACGGCATCCCGGCCACCGTGGCCATGGACGCCATGACCGCCGAGAACTACCCCTACCTAGTGCGCCATTGCCAGGAGGCCGGTGCCGAAATCATCGGCCACGGGGTATCGCTGTCGCAAATGATATCCAGCAACATGTCCGAGGATGCCGAGCGGGAATACATCAGCCGGTCGGTGGCTGCCCTGTCCCGCGCAGCCGGCAGCGCGCCCGCCGGCTGGCTCGGCCCGGAATACGGCGAGTCCAACCGCACTCCGCAGTTGCTGTCCGAGGCCGGCCTGCGCTACGTCTGCGACTGGGTCAACGACGAGCAGCCCTACCCGCTGCACAGCCCCCACGGGGAGATGTTCACTCTGCCCGTGATGTGGGAGTTGGACGACGTGTCCGCCCTCTGGGAACGCCGGGTGGTCGTCGGCCGGTATCAGCAGTTGCTGGAAGAGAGCTTCGAAACCCTGTACGAGGACGGGCAGCAGAACGGGCGGGTGATGGCGCTGAACCTGCACCCCTGGCTCATCGGCCAGCCCTTCCGCATCGGCTACCTCGACCGGGCCCTGGGCCGCATGATGCGCCGCGGCGGCGTGTGGGCCGCCACCGGTTCGCAGATCGTGGACTGGTACCGCGACAATCCGCCTACCGCATAAGCCTTGCCCCCACTTTCGTAAATCGTCACAATCGGAATTTTCAAGATTTGTGGATTACCAGGATTGGAACCGTTCCGTGATGGAGATCTTCCAATCTTGTCAAATCATAAAATCCCGCAAATCCTGATTCTGACGTTCGTCCGCCGCAAATTGGCTCACCGCGTAATCGCGTAGAGAAACTGGTCGATGACCTGTCCATCCTTGGTGACGCTCTTCTTCAAACGGCCCTCGCATTGGTAGCCCACCTTCTCCAGCACCCGGGCCGAAGCGGGGTTCCACTCGTAGACGTAGCCGTAGACGCGCACCAGGTTAAACTCTTCAAACGCGTACTCGGTGAACGACCGCAGCACGGCCGTGGCGATGCCGCGTCCCCAGAACGGCTCCCCCAGCCAGTAGCCGATCTCTCCCGACTGGCGATGGACGTCCCGCTGCGTCTGGAGCCCGATTCCTCCGATCAGCTCGGACTCCGAGGCTATGGCAAAGTCGGTTTCCGTGGCCTGCTGCGCCACCAGATCGATCCAGGTCTCCGCATGGGCCAGGGTGTACGGATACGGAAAGGCGTCGCGCAGGTTCCGGGACACGTTCCGGTTGTTGGCGTACCGGGACAGCGCCTCGGCGTCCTCCCTGCGGAAACTCCTGATCTGCCATTCACCCACTTTGATGCGCATTGTTTACGACCTGCTCCTTGGTATGCACGACAGGATACGCTTTCACGACGACGATTGGACTGCCTTGCCGCTACCGATCAATCCCGCCAGACCCATCCAACCGTAGGCCACTTCCGGCAACCATGCCCCTCCGATCTCGGTTTGCTTTGATCCGCACAACGTGCCGCCCCGCGCCTCGTAGAATCGCCGCGCGGGATGGTTCTCCTCCAACACCCACAGGATCATGGAATTGAATCCTTGGCTGACCAACGACCGGGCAATCGCAACGGTCAGTTGGGTGCCAATTCCGACGCGCTGGTACTCCGGCAGCAGGTATATCGCGTAAAGCTCGCCGGCGTAGTCGTACGCAGCGTCGCGGTTAGGACCTCCTACCACCCAACCCACCACGTCCCCACGCACCTCGGCGACCAGCGCGACCAAATCCGCCGGTTGTTGCTCCATGGCACGGTGCTGGCGCTCCGCCCATTCCGCCGTGTCGATGGCGTCCAGGTACGCATCCGGCACGATACCGCGGTAGGTGGCGCGCCAGCTTTCGGCCCGTACCCGGGCGATGCTGGCCGCGTCGTCAATCACCGCCCCGCGCACCACAAATGTGTCCATGTCCGATCCTCCGCCATGCTGGCGCATCAAACAATAATCGATTCGATGATATCGCATCTCTGCTCACGGCTACGCTTGGCCGCCATCGGCCGCGATATACTGGTTCACGCCCAGTCCAGCCACTGAACTGGCCGACGTTAACAAACGGAGATCGCCATGCCGCCTGTGTCCAACCCGAAACTGGACCCGCAACCGGTCACCCTGACCGGCAAACTGGTCCGCCTGGAACCCTTGGGTACTCAGCACGCCCACGATCTCTACGCCGTAGGCGCTGACGACTCCATCTGGCGCTATCTGCCCCGGCCGGCGTTCGTCGGCCTCGACGACGCGCGGGAGTGGATCGAGCAGAGCATGGCCCAGACCAGCCGCGGCGAGCGGGTTGCATTCGCCGTGGTCCACCTGGAGACCGGTCAGGCTATTGGTTCCACGGCGTACCTGGACATCGACCGGCCCAACCGCGCCCTGGAAATCGGGATGACCTGGTATGCCACGGCGTGGCAGCGCACCGGAGTCAACACTGAGTGCAAGTATCTGCTGATGTGTCATGCCTTCGAAGAGCAGTCGGCGCGGCGGGTCTGCCTCAAGACCGACAGCCGGAACGAACGGTCGCGCCAGGCCATCCTGAGACTGGGCGCAGTGGAAGAGGGCACCTGGCGCAACCACCGCATCGCCTGGGACGGAATGGACCGCCATTCGGTGTTCTACAGCGTCATCGAATCCGAGTGGCCCGACGTGAAGCGCCGCCTGGAAGGTTTCATGCGGCGGTGACACCCTTGCTGTTGCGGGCCGACGCCAATCCTTTGCCCTGATACTGGCCTCTTTCCCCGGTGTCGCCCCGAGCGAACCGTTATACTGACATCGCAAATCGCCTCGTCGCAGGACACATTGCGCCTGCAATGACAAGGCGAACCTGACGGAGGAACACATCAAATGCACTGTGGAGTGATGGTCACCGGCTACAACCAGGGCGACTGGCCGCGCCTGATGGCGGAGGACTACGACCGCCCGCCGGCCATACCCGACGCCAGCAACATGGACGACACCCTCTATATGGGGGAACTGGTCGAGCCGCTGGGCTTCGACTCCATCTGGGCCACCGAGCACTACGGTTCCGCCTACTCCATGCAGCCCAACCCGTTGCAGTACCTGGCCTACTGGGCCGGCCGCACCAACCGGGTCGACGTGGGCACCGCGGTCGTCGTCGCCCCTTGGTGGAACCCGGTGCGGCTGGCGTCCGAGCTCTCCATGCTGGACATTCTGCTGAAGGGACGACGACTGCACCTGGGCATTGGCCGTGGCATCGCACCCCACGAGTACGCTTCCCTGGGCTACCCGATTGGCGAGTCGCACAAGTATTTCTACGACGTGATCAACGCCATCAAGGCCGCCGACGGCGCGGAACGGTTCGAGTTCCAGGGAGAGGTCTACAACATCCCGCCGACTACCATCCGCCCCCAGGCCAGGCACAAGGGCGAACTAACCCGGGACATCAAGGTGGCGTTCACCACCGAGGCGTCGGCGCGAATGGCCGCCGAAAACGGCCTGGGCCAGATGTTCGTCGCTGGCGACGACGTCGACGAGATGATCGCCAAGGTCCGCCGGTTCAACCGGATCCGCAAGGAGCTGGGCCTGCCGCCGGACCAGCCCACCACCCTGCTGTGGATGTACTGCGCCGAATCCCACGAGGAAGCCGAGGAAGGGTGGATCTACTTCCACAACCAGCTCATGGCGGCGCAGCACCACTACTTCGAGTGGAACAACCCGGGCTATGAGGGCATAAGCGGTTACGAGGAATACCTGACCCGCCAGCAGGCCGACGTGGGAACCGCCGACGCCAGTTTCAACGCCCGCCGCGCCACCCAGCCCATCGGCACGCCCGACGAGATCATCGAAAAGATCAGGAACCTCCAGTGGACCATCAGCCTGGAGAAGGTCGTGATCCACATGTTCTACGGCGGCATGCCCCGGGACAAGGCCGAAAAGAGCCTGAAACTCTTCGCCGAAAAGGTCCTCCCCGCCGTGCAGGCCATGCCGACGCCCATCAACCCGGCGTCCCTGGAATAACCGCGCTCTCCCAGAACCTACCACAGCGATCATCACGCAGGAGCATCAGCCATGGCAGACAAAATTCGCCTCGGGTTCGTCGGAGCCAACGTCAACTCGACCTGGGCGGGGCAGTCCCACTTCCCCGCGCTGCTGGCCAGTCCCGACGTGGAGTTCACCGCGGTATGCACCACCCGGCCCGAGAGCGCGGAAGAGGCACGGCAGGCCTTCGGGGCGAAGCTGGCATTCCACGACTTCAACGAAATGGTGGCGTCGCCGGACATCGACGCGGTGGCCGTCGTCGTGCGCGTGCCGTCCCACTACGAGCCGACGAAGGCTGCCATCGAAGCCGGCAAGCACGTCCTCACCGAGTGGCCCCTGGGTCGCACCACCGCCGAAGCCGAGGAACTGACGGCCCTGGCTCACGCGAAGGGCGTGCAGACGGCGGTCGGCTTGCAATCCCGCGTCAGCCCGGCGTTGCTGTACGTGAAAGACCTGATCGACACCGGCTACGTGGGCGAGGTGATGACCTGCACCGTAACCACGTTCCGCGACGGACCCGTAAATCGGCAATCCGGCGGCACCTGGCAACGCGACCCCGCCATGGGCGCAAACACCCTGACCATCGCCACCGGCCACGTCATCGACGCCCTGCGCTTCGTGCTCGGCGACTTCAAGCGCGTGGCGTGCATGGTGACCAACCAAGTTGGCCAGTGGTACGAAACCGACACCCAGCAGTACGTCGACGTGCACTCTCCGGATAACGTGCGCGTGTCCGGTGAGCTGGAGCGCGGCGCCGCGGCCTCGGTCCACGTCGGGGCCGTGCCGTGGGCCGGCAGCGGCTACCGCATGGAAATCTACGGCCGCGAGGGCACGCTCATCGTCACCGGCAGCGTCTCATCCCAGCGCGGCGAGATGCTGCGGATCCAGGGCGCGCAGGGCGGCCACCAGTTGCAAGACCTGGACATACCCCAGCGCTTCGTGTACGTGCCGGACGACTTTCCCCAGGGAGACCCGTTCAACGTGGGGCAGCTGTATGCCTTGTTCGCCCAGGCGATCCGTACCGGGCAGGCGAGCCTGCCAACGTTCGATACCGCCGTCGGCCTCCATCGCTTCCTCGATACCGTCAAGCAGGCGTCCGATACGGGCCGGGAGCTGCCGGTGGGCTGAGGCTCTTTCGCATCAGATTCCCAGCAGGGCCTCAAGGTTTTTCCAGGAGATCTTTTCTTTTTCCTCCTGCGACAGGCTTTCCAGTCCTTCCAGCCACCCGCCGGGTGAGGGGTCCCAACCCACGAAAGGCCAGTCGCTGCCGATGACGACGCGGTCGACGCCAACGGAGTCGATCAGGAACCGTAGGCCGGCCTCGCTGCTGGTCAGAAAGTCATAGTAGATCTGCTTCTGGTACGTGCTGGGCGGCTTCTGAATGTTCACCCGCGCCTCCGAGCGCACCTGCCAGCCGTGGTCCAAGCGGCCCATGCCGAAGCAGGCCCCGCCGCCGCCGTGGGCGATGCACACCCGCAGGTTGGGGCATTCGTCCAGGACGCCGCTGAAAATCAGGGTCGCCACCAGCAGGGCGTCCTCCAGGACGACGCCCACGCTGTTGGGGATGCCGTACCGTAGTGTCCGCTCCGCCGCCATGATGTTGTCCTGGGGCTGGGGATGGAAGAACAGCAGGGCGTCCAGTTCCTCGGCGGCCTTGAACAGGGGCAGGAAGTGGGGTTCGTCCCAGTTCTGGCCGTTGACCACCATGTCGAGTTCGGCGCCCTTGAGGCCCAGGACTTTCACGGCCCTCTCCAACTCCGCGATGGCGGCGTCCACGTCCTGCACCGGCAGCGTGGCCAGGCCGGCGAAACGGTCCGGCCACTTTTGGGTCATGCCGGCGATCTCGTCGTTGACCTCTTGGGACGCCTGGATCGCCTCGGCGGTCTCCCAGTGGTACGGAAACAGCGGGGTGTGGATGGACACCACCTGCACGTCCGTCCCCTCGGCGTCCATGTCCGCCAGCCGCTCCACCGGCGTGTACCGGATCTTGGGCGAGTTGATCAGGATGCGCTTGCCGTTGCCCACGATGAACTCGAGGTCTCCCTGCGCCTCGTATCGCATCCCATGCCAGTCCTCGCCGTTGGCAAAGGCTTTCCACAGGATTTGCGGCGCTAGGTGGGTATGAACGTCGATGTGTCTCACGGGTTGTCCTCCGGGAAACGGGTCTTGAAAACATCGGAAAATAGGTAAGCAATGAAGCGCTACCGCCAAAGGACGTGAGTTACCGGCTATAGCTGCTTACGTGGCCTCAGGTCCCACCACTTGTTTCTCTTTCGGCTGTGAATATACCAACAGATGATTATCGGGACCAAAATCCCAAGTACATGGAACACTAGATAAACACCAAGCACCAGGGCTGTCGGCGTTTTTGTGCCACTCGCGTAGAAGACTGTCCAGCCTATAAGAAGGCCGATCATAACCATCCCCGTGAACAGGCCGACTTTGAATCCATCGTTGGCTTCAAGTCTGGGCATGAAGGAACTGCAAAAGAATCCTGTGACTAATGACAACAGCCCCGGCACCCATACGAAAGCGAATGTGATCAGGTAAATGATCGCCACACCACACCAGAGATCGCAATCGAAATAAGGCTGGAACATTATTCTCACTTGGGGCGCTGCATTCAGTCTGCATTTACGTGGTTGCCACGCTGCGCTTGCAATGGCGGCTTTGAAAGGTAGGCATACGTGAACTGTCAGATCCCCAGCAGCGCCTCGAGGTTCTTCCACAGGATGGCGTCCTTCTCTTCCTGCGTCAGGCTTTCCATGGCCAGAATCCACGAAACCGGCCAGTCCTGGGCCATGTCGTAGGGCCAGTCGGTGCCGAAAACCACCCGGTCAATGCCCACGGCGTCGATCAGGAACCGCAGCGACTCCTCGGTGTAGACGATGCAGTCGTAGTAGAACCGGCTGAGATACTGACTGGGCGGGTTCGCGGCCAGCCGGTTCGACGGCGGGATACGCTCCCAGCCCCGGTCCATCCGGCCCACGCCGTAGCAGGCGTAGCCGCCGCCGTGGGACAGGCAGACGCGCAGGTCGGGGCAGGCGTCCATGACGCCGCCCATCACCAGCGACGCGAAGGTCAGCGTCCGGTCGGCTAGGTTGCCCACCGAGTTGGGCAGGTGGTAGCGCTTGATGCGCGCGTCGACGATGGTGTCGCCCGACTGGTGGAACAGGATCACCGCCCCCAGCTGCTCGGCGGCCTTCCAGAAAGGCATAAACTCCGGCTCGTCCAGCAGCTTGCCGTTGATCTTGTCATCGATCATCGCCCCCTTGAACTTGTGGTTCACCATGACCCGCTCCAGCTCGGTGATGGCGGCGGGCACGTCCTGCATGGGCAGCGTGGCCAGACCGGAGAACCGCTCGGGCCAGGACTGCATCATCTGGCTGATCTCGTCGTTGCACTCCCGGGACGTGGCGATGGTCACGTCGGTGTCCATGTCGTAGTTGTAGAACCCGCCGAAGGGCGAGACCACATGCACGTCGACACCCAAAGAGTCCATGTCGGCCAGGCGCTGCTCCGGAGTCCAGCTGGCCTTGGGCGGAAGCTGACCCCGGCCGGTTCCCGACACCAGGATGGGGCGTCCGTTGGCGTCCTGCTCCCGCCGTAGGGTATGCCAGTTGCCGCCATTTTCGGTGGCGCGCCAGAAGCACTGCGGCGTCAGATGGGCGTGGATATCGATGCTGCGCATGCTCGTCTCCTCCGTTCTGCTGCGTTCCACGAGCTAATACCCTATGATTTCTGCCGTGGATGCCGCGCCAGGAAGTCGTCCGCTATCTCCTCGAAGGTCACGAACCGCACGCCGTCGTGGCCCCCTATGTACTCGGCGATGCGCTCCAGCATCAGCAGCACCTGTGGGCGGCCGCTGACGTCGGGGTGGATGGTAATCGGGAAAACCGCGTCGTCGTACTCCCGGTAGACCCAGTCGAACTGGTCCCGCCACATCTGCTCGATGTCTCGGGGGTTGACGAAGCCGTGGCTGTTGGGTGACTTCTTGATGAACATCATCGGCGGCAGGTCGTCCAGGTACCAGTTGGCCGGTATCTCCACGAGATCAGTCTCCTGCCCGCGTTCCAGGGCGTGCATCCAGTAGTCGGCCGGCATAGCATAGTCGATCTTGGTCCAGCGGTCGCCGACGCGGACGTAATAGCACTCGAAATCCTTGTGCATCAGGCTGTGGTCGTACTTGATCCCGTGCTTCAGCAGCAGCTCGTTGGTCACGTGGCTGAACTCCCACCAGGGAGCGACGTAACCCCGGGGCCGCTTCCCCGAAAGCTCGGTGATCAGGTCAATGCAGCGCAGGAGCACCGCTTCCTCCTGCTCCGGGGACATGGAGATGGGGTTCTCATGCGAATACCCGTGCATGCCTACCTCGTGGCCCTGCTCCACGATCATGCGGCACTCGTCCGGGAAAGTCTCGATGGAGTGGCCCGGGATGAACCAACTGGTCCTGATCCCCAGCCGGTCGAAGAGCTTCAGCAGGCGAGGCGTGCCCACCTCGCCGGCGAACAGGCCACGGGAGATGTCGTCGGGCGAGTCCTCGCCACCGTAGGATCCCAACCAGCCGCCCACGGCGTCAAGGTCAACTCCGAAGGCGCAAAGGATTTGTTTGTCGGCCATGGTGATCATCTCCTCGGCGGGGTATTCACGTGACACGAAGGCGGCGCAAAGCGCCTTTCCCAGTTGGACGTATAGTACCCGAAACCGGGGCAGTTGATACAAGTAAACGGGGGCGACCGCTGGCCGCCCCCGATGCGTTGGATTGATCAGTCAGGATAATCGCTAACCCCCGGCCGGGTCGGTGCTCGCCTGGGCAACCGGAGGGGCCGGCTCGGACATCTGCGGCGGCGGAGCCGGTCGGCGCGCGGCCGGCGATGGCCCGCGGCTGGCCTCGGCTTCGGCGGCGAGCTTGGCCATGATCAAGGTGGTCAGCTCGCCGCGCATGGGGTCAGCATTCAGGTTGCACCCGGCGAAAACCTCGAATCCCGGCGATAGTTCGTCGATCATGCGCCGAACCCGGGTGCTGCCGTGGCGGGAAGCGATCAGCATCCGGATGGACTGGGCGTCGCGCTGGATGGGCGCGTCCTCGTCCTCTTCGTGCTCCTCCATGGCGCGGTCCAGCTCGTCCTCGTAGTCCATGCGGTCAACGACGCTGAGGGCGGCGGTGGCCTCGCGGCGGAAGGTGTCAACCTCGCGCAGGGAGCGCGCCATCTGGTTCACCAGGTTGGCGGCGCTGGCGATCAGATCGGGCAACTCACGCTGGGCTTCTGCGGCGGCGGACAGGGCATAGCGAGCGTTTTCGGTGGCCTCCTTGCGGTGGTTCTCCCGCTCTTCGATGCGCTGCAACAGGCTGACCTGTTCCCGCAGGGTGGGTGCCTCGGATGCCAGTGTTTCCAGGCGTTCCATGTAGCTGGCAGCCTCTTCGGCCTTGCGCAGGCGTTGGGCCAATTCGTGTGCGCGTTCGTCTGGCATGGTTGCTTCCTACCTCTACCCAATGGGCCCGGCCTCCGTTAGTCTTGGAGTGTCGAACCGGTGATATTAGAAACGGCCCGGGGCGGCAGCGAGTTGTGCGAAGCAACGGGCGAGATGCTGCCGTTCCCGGTAACAGGTGCGTTATAGCAAAGGGCAAGCCGATAGCGAGACGTGCGTTGTTGACGTGTTTGCGTGAATTTTGAAAATTGGGATGGTGCACATTGACAGGGAGGCCGGTGGGCAATCGCTCCCTTGAAGTGCCGCAGCTGCTGGCGGGCAATCATGCTGCCCCTGTATCAGCGACATGGAAAAACCGTCAATTCGGGTTCGTAATCAGGCTTGACAAGTATCACCAAATCGTATAATCTGTATTCAAGGTGCCGGGGTTGGGATCGGAAACCCCGCCCACCAAAGCCCGACGGAAAACCGTCGTCATCACAGGAGGTAGGAAGTGGTTTCTCTGATCACGAGGCACCACAAGTGGCATTTCCCGTGTCAGGTCCCTGTCGGTGGCGTAGCGGCGATCCGATAGTCGCGCCGACTGACGGGGACGAGAGACAGGGCCGGGGGCATTGTGGCCCCTGGCGCGCGACGGCCAGGACTGGCGACGGTCCTGGCCTCGCCTTTTAATCGCGCAAACTGTTACCGCCCAGGGGCGTGCACTGGACAGAGTTTCGGGCCGGCCCGTGAGGTCCGGGGATGGCGCGGCCAATGATAAAATGCCGGCGCATGACCCTCGCCGGCAAATGTGATGGAGATCGCACGATAATGTATTCGAGAATTATCGTCCCTCTGGATGGGTCCCCGTTTTCCGAGACGGCGCTTCCCTACGCGCGGGCCATCGCGGGACCGTTGGCGATTCCCGTCGAGTTGGTGGAAGCCTTCGACGTCCTGCCGCCGCCGGCGCGCCATCGGCAGCCGGCCGAGGCGAACCGACGAATGCTGGCGGATGTGGAACGCAACTCACGCCGCTACCTCGGCCGGATACAGGAGGGGCTAAGGTCAGCGGGCCTGGTCGCCACCGCGACCACCCTGCCGGGCGCGCCGGCGCGAGCCCTGGTGGACTGGCTGGTGCGCGACCCAGAGGCGCTGGTGGTGATGTCGACGCACGGCCGCGGCGGCATTGCCCGTTGGGCGCTGGGCAGCGTCGCGGACAAGGTGCTGCACTCCATCCTCAACCCGGTGCTGCTGATTCGCAGCAGCGCGGATTCCGCGCCCGCAGACGGCGTTGCAGTGAAAACGATATTGGTGCCGCTGGACGGGTCGGAGTTATCGCAGGAATCGTTGTCTCATGCCGCCGCCGTCGCGGCCGGGCTGGGCGCGCGCATCACGCTGATACAGGTCACGGGTACCGCGGATTTCTATCGCCGGTACCTGGACCGCGCTTCCGCGGAAGAGGGCTTGATTTCTGCGGAGGAACTGGTGCAGGCCGATTCCGAAGACGCCAGGGGGTCGCTGGCTGCCGCGTCACGACGGTTGGCCCAGGAGTTTGGGTTCGGCGGCGAAGTGACCGTCGTGCACCTGCAGGGACAAAATCCCGCCGAAGCCATCGTGAACGTGGCCGGAGCCGAGCCCACCATGGTCGTGATGACCACCCACGGCCGGAGCGGGATCAACCGGCTGGTCTTGGGAAGCGTGACGGACCGGGTGGTGCGCCATGCCAACGCGCCGGTGCTGGTGGTGAGAAGGCATGACGAGCCCGGCGTCCTGGGAGTGGCAGCGCGGGCATCCGAAGGATACGCGACCGGTTTTGGGAACCCGGCGGCACAGCCGGCGTAACCGGCGGATTGCCCCGCCGTTAGCAGATTGCCCCGCCGTTAGCGGTAAAACAATCTGCCCCGCGGATTCAGTTGCGCCGTTCGAGGAACAGCGCCATACCGCCTTTGGCCCGCAGGGATATGAGTGGCTGTAGCCTGACCTCGTGCCGTGGATCATGGCGCATTGCCCAGCGCTGACCGAGGGTTGCCAGTAACAGCATCGCCTCCATCCACGCGAAACCCTCACCGATGCAGAGGCGCGGCCCGCCGCCGAAGGGGTAATAGGCGAACCGGTGCAGGCTGGCGCGAAACTCCGGCGTCCAGCGGTCGGGCCGAAACTCCAGCGGATCGTCGAACCAGCGCGGGTCGCGGTGGATGATCAGCTGAGGAGCCGACAGCGCGGCGCCGGCCGGTATGTCCCAGCCGCCCAGGGTGATGGGCAGGAAGGTCATCCGGCCAGTGGACCAGATGGGCGGGTACAGGCGCATGGACTCAGTCAGTATCCGTTCGGTGATGGGCAGGTTTGCCAAGTCCTCAAGGGTTGGGTCGCGCCGGCCGAGCACGTCGTCCAGCTCGGCGTGGAAGCGGGCCTGGATATCAGGGTGCGTCGCCAGCAGATACCAGGTCCAGGTCAACGCCACGGCGGTGGTCTCGTGGCCGGCGGCGAAGAGAGTGATGACCTCGTCGCGAAGCTGGGTGTCGGTCATCACGGCGTCTTCGGGATTGGCGGCCTCCTCGTCCCGCACGTTGAGCAGCAGGGAGAGGAGATCGTCTCCGTCCAGGCCGGACTGGCGGCGTTGGGTGATGAGGCCATAGACGGTCTCATCCAGGAATGCCCGCCCGCGCCGGAACCGGAGGGTGAAGGGTAGCGGCAGGCGGTTCATCAGCCGGCGGAGGCGTCTCGGCAGGTTGCCCCGGTTGGTGAGGTACTGGTTGCCGATTTCGAATGCTGCCCCGATGCGGCGTACGGCGTCGGGCAGATCGAGGCCCATCAGCGTCCTGACCACGATGTGCAGCGTCAGCTCTCCCATCTCGCGGGCCATGTCGACCCGAGCGCCATCCTGCCATCGTTGCTCGTGACGCCGGGCAAAGTCGGTCATGATCTCGGCGTAGCCCGCAATGCGACGATGGTTGAACTGGGGCTGCATCAGCCGGCGCTGGCGCAGGTGCAACGGGTCGTCGGAGGTGACCAGACCGTGGCCCAGAAGATCCTGCCAGGCGGCGGTGGTCCAGCCGCGGCCCACCGACCGGTGGTTGGTGACGAAGAGTTCCTCGATCAGGTCGGGATGATTGACCAGGTATGCCAGGACCGGCTTGGTCGACATGGTCACCAGGTCGCCGTAGCCGGCCGACTCCCGCATCAGCCCGAGGGCATCGGTCATGTAGCGGAAGGACTGGCCGACGATGGGCCACTCGGGCGGACCGGGAGGCAACGCGGAGCGGTCTACCACCGGATTGGGCGGATATGCAGTGGTGGAGGTGGTCATGGCCGGCTCCGGGACAAAGCTACATTCATTCTGCCAGCGGGACACAGACCGGGCAACCGTGCAGTCCGCCGACTACTGAACGGCGAACTGCCCTTTTAGTGTACAGGGCAGGCGTCGCCGTGCTCACCGGCCTGTCAAATTCCAACCGCGCCGCGTCGCCGTTGTCTACGACTGCCCAGCCTGCGCCAACAGCGCCAGCAGCATCCGCCCCATCTGCGCCTCGTGATACGGCGCGAACGCCGTGAACTCCCGCAGGTTGCGCGCCGCTTCTTGCTCAGGATTAAATCGCTCTCCCATCAGCTCGTAGTCGCCTGCCAGCTCCCGGTTCCAGACGCGCAACTCGTACAGCGTCAATTGCGGCTCGAACTGAAACCCGTAAGACGGCCCGTAGCGGAATGCCATGGGGAAGCGAACGTATCCGCCGTCCCGGCGGAGCATGGTGCCCTCGGCCAGCAGCATCCCTCCCGCCGGCACGGTGAACTGCTCGCCGTGCAGCGTGGGCACCAGCGGAATGTTGATCTCGCCAAAGGCTGGGTCGGTGCGACCGGATTCGGTAACGTCGATCTTGCGCAGCCCGAACTGGTAGCCTCCGGTGGGCGCCACTGCTCCGCCCAGCGCCCGCGACAAAAGTTGCGCGCCCAGGCAGATCCCGACGACGGGCGTTGGTTCGCGGTTGCCCACGTCTCCGGTGGCGGCAGCGCGCAGATACGCCATCTCCTGGATCAGGGCCGGGAAGTTATCGTTAGCCGACATCGGCCCGCCCAGCGCCACGATCAGATCTACCTCGGATAGATCCGGAGCTTCGAAGTCAGCAAAATTCGGAGCGCCCTTGTACACCGGCACGGTGGACAGTTCAAACCCGGCGTCACCCAGAATCCCGGTGAAGTTGCCGCCCAGCGTTTCCACCGGATGGTGCTGAATGACGACGGCGTGCTTGGTCATTCGGTTGTCATGCCTTTGCGGGCCAAATCCGCCAGCACCAACCGATCAGTGGGAAAGGCCAATGGCTCGGGAGGATTATCCGGCGCAAACCAGCCCACCCGGTCCAGGTCGTCGGACGCCTGCGCCTGTCCGCCCACGATCATCGCGTAAAACCAGACGCCAACAGTCAGCGAAGCCGGGTTGTGAAAGTTGGAATGCACCGCGCAGACTTCACCCATCTCCACGATCAATCCCGTCTCCTCCTCAAACTCCCGCATCGCGGCATCCCGGATGTCCTCGCCCCACTCGACGTAGCCGCAGGGGATGCACCACTCTCCCACGTTGCCGCCGGCTGACCGTCGGCCCAGCAGCACCCGGCCATCATCGTCCAACACCACCACGGCGACGCCCACCGCCGGATTGCGGAAATGCACGAACCCGCATGACCCGCAGGACGGCCGCGGCAGACCTCCACGGACCTTGGTGTCCAGAGCCTCACCGCACCGGGGACAGTAGCGATAATCGGGGGAAACGGAGTCCGGCATCGGTGCGTTTCAGGTGGCCGCCCGGCCCCGGCGCAACGCCCGGCCCGGCAGCGCCCCGGTGTTCTCGCCCTGCTGGATTACCACCTGCCCGTTGACGATGACGTACTCGATGCCTACCGGGTACTGCTTGGGGTTCTCCTTGGTCGCCAGTGCTTTCACCGTGTCCGGATTGAACACCACGATGTCCGCCTTGAACCCGTCGCGCAGCAGGCCCCGGTCCGGGATGCCCAGTCGCTGCGCCGGGAACGACGTCATCTTGCGGATGGCCTCGGGCAACCGCAGATGCTTCTCCGCCCTTACGAACTCGGCCAGCACGATGGGGAAGCACCCGTAGGTGCGCGGGTTGGGATACTCGCCGAACAGGATGGCGTCCGATGCAATCATTCCGTAAGGATGGGATACGAAGGCGTACAGCGTCTGCGCGTTGGTCCCCAAGCCCACCGTGCTGATGCCCAGGTTTTCGTCAAGCAGCAGGTCGAACAGCGCATCGGCGGCATCCTGCCCGCGCATCTCCGCGATGTCGGTAATCAGCCGGCCGTCGTAAATCTGGTTCTCCGGCTTGGTGAAGTTGGTCAGCCAGTTATTCTCTAGGCGGCTCGGTGTGATCTCACGCTTCATGCGTGCCCGGTCGTCGGCGTCCTGCAGCGCCGCGATGAGCCGCTCCGGCCCGCCATCCTTGGCCCAGTGCGGCAACCCGATGGTCGGCGTAGTCCCGGAGTACGGGTAGGTGTAGCAGTCGAAGGTGCAGTCAATGCCCTCGGCCCGAGCGTCTTCTACCAGCCCCAGGTGCCCCAGGTGGCTGCCCACCCCAGACACCGACTGCCGGTAGTGGGTCAGGTGTACCGGTATGCCACTGCGCCGGCCGATCTCCACCGCCTCATGCCACGGCGCCAGGTAGCCCTGACTCAGCAGGCTGGCTCGCGTGTGGGTGTGGTAGATACCGCCCAGCGATGCCGCCGTTTCCGATAGGGCAACCAGTTCGTCAGTGTCGGCGTAGGCGCCGGGCGGGTAGTCGAGCCCCGTGGACAATCCCCACGCGCCCTCTTCCATTGCCTCCCGCACCACGGATTGCATGTCGGCAATCTCGCCCTCGCTGGCCTCACGCTGCTCCCAGCCCACGCTCCAGATGCGCACCGGCGAGTTGCCCAGGATGTAGGCCATGTTGATCGCCACGGTGTTGTCGTACTTGCCCAGCAGGTCGGCCACCGTGAGCCAGTCCGCCGGCATTGGCGGGTAGCCGTTCAGCCCCGCGTCCAGCCAGATGTACCGGTGCAGATCTTCCTGGGTTTTGAATGGCGCATGTGAGATGCCGTCGATGCCCACCAGTTCGGTGGTCACGCCCTGCCTGACCTTGGGATCGTGGTGCGGTTCGCCGAGTATCGTCAGCCCGGCGTGGGAATGCAGATCGACGAACCCGGGACACACTACGTGCCCGGCGGCGTCGATGATACGCCCGGCGTTCTCACGCAGATCTGCGTCGTCGCCCCGGTGGATGGTCACAGTATCGCCCGTGACTGCCACCGCCGCGTAGAACCCGGGACTGCCCGAGCCGTCAATTACCTGCCCGTTGGAGATCAGTAGGTCTATCATGGCTGGATGATAGCACGCGCATGGAGGAACGCACGCCATGCTGAACATCTTTTCACGATTGTTCAGGAGATTGTCTTCCGGCGGACAAAAGCAGCAGGATGCCCCTGGATACAGCGTCCATCCGCCCGGCTTGACCTTTTTGACGGAGGTCACCGCCGGCCGCTGGGTAGAGGATGGGTTTTCCACCGATTTCGCGTCCGTTAGCGCGCTGGTTCCGGGTGGTTTCGAAAGCTATGCTCGGGTCCTGCATCCGGCGCTGGACGAGGCAGTCCAACCGGTGAAGTGGGCGACGGTGGCGGAGTGGTCTGGTCGGGTCTATCACCCGCTGATGTCATTCGAGGGTATCTCCTCTTCGGCAGCCGGTCATGGAGCAGGTGTTCGCCCGTGGCGTAAGGACCCTAATCACGGAAGTATGGAAGAGGAGACGGCAACGGGGTTGGCCGCTTTCCTCTCGCAATTCACCGGCACGCCGGAGCAGTGCTATTTCGGGGTCTGGGAAGGTTACGGTCAGTACTCCGGCGGAACTGCCCTGCTCACTTCGGATGGAAGAGGTAGGACGCTGCCACCGCCCCGTGACATCAGGAGGGTGCAGCGGATCCGTGGCTGTGATCGCAACTATCTGCTCTACACGGGCGAATTGCAGGATATAACCGCGTTCTACGCCAACTTCCGGTCCGAGCCGCCCAACATCTGGTGGCCGGCTGACCGCGCCTGGTTTGTCGCCACCGATATCGACCTCGATTCAACGTACATCGGCGCCGGTCAGGAATGCATCGATGCTCTATTCCGCCATACCGTTCTGGAAGCCGTGCCCGCCGAATATCGCGCTTCGGTCGCCATGACGGCGGACACCATCAATCTGGGCGATCCAATCTGAATGCGGCCGGGCCGCGCGGACGCCGCAGCACCCGGTTCATTCCTGGTGCAAGTCCAGCCGGCTCCGCGGAAAATCGTACTCCATGCGCATTTGGTTCAGCAGGTCGCGGCCCAGCAGAGAATCCAACCCGTCGGTAAGGGGATCAGGTTTGGCGATGGAAATGTCGATCTCAAACTCCCGGATTCCGCCGTCGCTATCGTCAAAAGAAAGCACTGCTGGCTCGAAGTAGTAACTCAATGTGCCGCCCACGCCGGTGAACTCCGCCGGATTTTCGAGCAAGTCAAACGGACAGCGCAATGCTCGCCCGTCGGCGGGATGCAAAATTGTGGTATCTGATCCCGTATCAATCAGAAAGGTTACTGGCGCCTTCAAACCGAACCTTGGCAGCAACAAATCACAGTCCACCCAGGGAAGGCCATCGCTGGTGAAATAGCCGATTATCATCTTTTGCGCTTCCGCCATACAGTTGGGATGCGCCTGGGCGGATTGGTCTCCAAGCGCAGGACTACTGAATGTGGTGAATACGCCCCGCATTCTTCGAGTTTGACCAGAATGTCATCATGTGAATCTCCCACGACCAATTTCCAGTTGTCTCCCAGGGCGATCCACTGGTCAGGGTATCTGGCCGTCAGCTGACTACGGTTGTCACGCAGAAGTTTCGAGCGAGCTGAGTAGTCGCGCAGTCCCAGCTTGATTTCCTCTTTGTTCTCCGTCGGCCGTTGAGGTACGACCGGTTCGCGTGGTGTGATGGTCTCCAGCGCTAAGGTTGTCATGGTTGGCTTCCTTTTCGGGCCGGCGGGTTCCCGGTCCACTCTAGCATCGGGGCGTCACCGGCGGCAATGCGCTGCGCGTTCGTGGCGCTCCGCCGTCTGCTACACTTCCGCTGACCCTACGGTTCAACCCCATTGGAGGCTTGAAATGACTGAACTCGATGACCGCTACGAACGCGGGCAGGAAACCCGGCGCATGTTTGGCGGCGGACAGATCACGGGTGGCTCATCGCCCGGCGCGTGGGACATCGCGCCCGACCTCGAGCGCATCCTCGGCGAGGCGCTGTTCGGCACCATCTGGAAGCGTCCCGCGCTCACCCCCGTCCAGCGCGAGATGATTACCCTCTCCTGCCTGATCGTGCTGAACCGCGAGGTCCAGCTCAAGCGGCACCTGGGCAACGCCCTTAACATCGGCCTGACGCCGGAGCAGGTGGTCGAGCTGATCATCCACGACACCTGGTACGGCGGCGCTCCCGCCGGCATCCAGGCCCTGACCATCTGCAAAGAGGTGTTCGAGGAGCGCGGCATCGACTTCACGCCGGCCCGCGTCCACGATCCCAACGAGGACCCCGACAGCCTGTTCCAGCGTGGCGACGAGTACCGCCGCAACTATATGGGCACGGGCGGCGGCGCCCGACCCGCGCCTCCCACCGACGCCGAGCGCGAGCTTGGCCGTGTCACCGGCGAGTACTACTGGGGCGCAACCTGGACCCGCCCCGGCCTGGATCTGCCCAGCCGATGCCTCTGCACCATGACCTGCCTCGCCGCCCTGGGACGCGAGGGGCCGCTGCGCAGCCACATCCGGGGCGCCCTCAACATCGGCTTCACCCAGGACCAGATCATCGAGGTCTTTGGTCACATGACCCTGTACGCTGGCATCCCCTTCGCCCGCGGCGCCATGGACATCGCCAACGACATCTTCAACAACGGGTAGCGTACAGGGCCAGCGTGTCCCGAATCATGTCGGGGCCACCGATGGGCGGCCCCGGTATTTTTTCCAACCGTGATCGCGCGAGTAGAAACGGTCAGATGCCGTACCCCACTTCCACGCAGCCGGGCAACCAGCGCCGGTTGTCGCTCCGCAGTAGTTCCTCCCCGTTGGGCGGGCCGTCCATCCCGGGCAGGTAGCGGAACGGGGCCGGCGCGCCCGGCAGATCCAGACCGTGGACGATGGGGTCGATGATGCTCCATGCCAACTCGATCTCGTCGCTGCGGGTGAACAGCGATGCGTCACCCTCCAGCGCGTCCAGCAGGAGCCTCTCGTAGGCGTCCGGGAGTTCTACACCGGCGAAACCGTCATGGTAGTGGAATTCCAGCGAGACCGGTTTCATCTCCAGCTCGGCATCCGGCACCTTGGACTGAAACTCCAAGCGCATCCCCTCGTTGGGCTGAACGCAGATCGAAAGCGTATTTCCGGGTATGTCCACGTCGTCGGGCACCGGGAAGAGCATGTGCGGCGGCGACCGGAACTGGATTATCATCTCGGTGGTCTTGCGAGACAGCCCCTTCCCCGAACGGAGGTAAAACGGTACCCCGTGCCAGCGCCAGTTGTCCACGTACAGGCGCAGCGCGGCATAGGTCGGCGTGTGGGAGCCGGGCGAAACACCAGGCTCATAGTGGTAGCCGTCATACTGGCCGATCACCACGTTGTCGCGCACGTCCCGCAGCGACATGCGGCGCACCGCGCTGAGGGCCTTGACCTTCTCGTTCCGCAAAGCATCCGCGGCAAAGGCATAGGGCGGGTCCATGGTAATCAGCGCCAGCAGCTGCAGCAGGTGGTTCTGGAACATGTCCTTCAGGACACCCGACCGATCGTAGTACTCGCCCCGCTCGCCGACCAGCACGTCCTCGGCCACTGTGATCTGCACCTGGTCGATGTAGTTGCGGTTCCAGATCGGCTCGAAAATGGAGTTGGCGAACCGGAACACCAGGAGATTCTGAACCGTCTCTTTACCCAGATAATGGTCGATGCGATAGACCTGATCTTCCTTGAACACGCTGTGCACGTGGCGGTTCAACTGCTGTGCCGTCTGCAGGTCGGATCCGAAGGGCTTTTCGATTACGATGCGCCGCCACCCGCGGGCTTCGTCCGCCATGCCCGCTTCTGACAGGGCGTGGATCACCGGCTCGTACAGCCCCGGAGCCAGCGCCAGGTAGTACAGGCAATTGAACGTGTCGCTCTGTTGTGACGCAGCTTGAGCGATGTTGTCGTACACGTGCTTCAGGACCCCCGTGTCGGTGACGTCTGCCGACACGTAGGTCAATCGACCCGAGAATTCTTCCCACTCTTCGTCGCCTGCGCCGCCTATCGATTCGCGCAGTATTTCCCTGAAGTGGCCGTCATCCATCGCATCTCGGGCCATGCCGATGACCCGCACGTCGTCGGGCAGACGCCCTTTCCGGTACAGGCTGAACAGCGCCGGGGCCAGCTTGGTGCGCGTCAGGTTGCCGCTGGCCCCCATGATGACGACGGCAGTTACGTCGCCCCCGTCGTCATCACGCAGCAGGTTCGGCCCGGACGTCATCATTGTGAGCCCGCCTCGCGGACGGCGTGCCCTCCGAACTGATTGCGCAAGGCCGCCAGCAGGCGTGCCCCGAACGGCTCGTCCTGTCGCGAACGGAACCGCTGGTACAGCGCGGCGGTGATGGCCGGCGTGGGCACCGCCAGCTCCACCGACTCGTTAACCGTCCACCGGCCCTCGCCAGAGTCGTCCACGTAGGCGGCCAGGCTTTCCAGCCCCGGATCCTCTTCCAGCGCGCGCACCGCCAAGTCCAGCAGCCAGGAACGAACGACGCTCCCGTGCTGCCAGGTCTTGGCTATCGCCGTCAGGTCCAGGTCGAAGTCGGCCTGCTTGGCCTGGAGCAACTCAAAACCCTCGGCGTAAGCTTGCATCAGCGCGTACTCGACGCCGTTGTGTACCATCTTGGTGAAGTGGCCCGCCCCCGTGGGTCCGACGTGGGAGTAGCCCTTGTCCTCGCCCGGAGCCAGCGATTGGAAAATGGGCTCCAGACGGGCGAATACCCCGGCGTCGCCGCCGACCATCAGCGAGTATCCTTCGGCCAATCCCCAGATGCCGCCGCTGGTTCCAGCATCCAGCAGGTGAATGCCGCGTTTGGCTAGGTGTTCGCCACGTCGCAGCGTGTCTTTGTAGTTGGCGTTGCCGCCATCGATCACCGCGTCTCCCGACGCCAACAGCCCGGCCAGTTCGTCTATCACAGCGTCGGTCACCGCCCCCGCCGGCAGCATGATCCACACCGCCCGAGGCATGCTCAGTTTCTTGACCAGGTCCGCGACCGACTCCGCGCCCATTGCGCCACTGGCCCCACTGGCGGCGACGGCATCTGCGTTCTGATCGTAGGCAACGAGCTCGTGTCCCGCCAGCAGCAGCCGCTGGGTCATGTTCGCGCCCATCCGCCCTAGTCCAATCATCCCGAGTTCCAAGATTCTCTTCTCCTTAGTTCTTACCGGCGGCGATCAATCGTCAGAATCAGGATGCACATGATTATCGGATTTTCGGGATCAGGATTGTGGTCATCCTCATCGCCATCTACTCAATCTCGATAATCCCTGAATCCGGCAAATCCTGCTTCTGACGATGACTTCGGAAAAGCCCTGGGTCACAGGGCGTCGATGATATGCTTTATGCCTCCGGCGGCATCGTCGCCCAGGTGCACCGAAACGGTGCGCCGGCCGAGATCGTCCAGGGCCTGCAGATCCCCCAAAGCCTGCGCGTCGGCCAGCACGCCAAAGCTGAGGTCCCACCCGGGTATCGGTATGTCCAACCGGTGATCCTGGGTGAGTTGCAGAAAAATGCCGGAAGCCGGCCCGCCCTTGTGCAGTTGCCCGGTCGAATGCAGGAAACGCGGCCCGTATCCCATGGTGGTAGCAATTTGGTATTTCGCCATGACCCGTTGGCGCAGTTGGTTGACGGTTTCGCGTATCGCATCCGTGTCGGGCAGATACGCCATGATCGCCAGGTAGTCTCCGGGTTGGCTGGCTTCCAGCAGTCGCGCCAGATTCACGCTGTCGTCCGATCGCGCGGACGGCAACTTTCCGTCCCGCTGCCACTGCTCCAGCACGCCGACGGTGCGGTCCTTGGCGCCCTGCACGTCCGGCTGATCGAAGGGATGGATGCCCAGCACGTGTCCGGCGACGGCGGTGGCATACTCCCAACGATAGAACTCGGCCCCCAGGTCGTACACGTCCGCCAACTCCAGCACCGTCACCGGATGCCCTGCCGCTTGCAGCTGTTCCACCAGCCCGTCGGGTTGGGTGTTGTCGTCGTTGGCCAGCCGCAGTTGGACAAAGAAACGGTCATTTCCGTAAGAACCATCGGGGCGGCCCGGCAATGGCTCCGCGGCCACGGGAATCACGCCGGTGCTGTCCTTCCCCGTGCTCTCCGCCAGCAGTTGCTCCACCCAGAGCCCGAACGGGGCCAGGCTGTCGGTAGAGATTAGCGTGAGCTTGTCCCGCCCGTGCTTGACCATCGTCCCGATGGCTGCTCCCAGCCGCCCGCCCGGGTTTTCCGAAGCGGGTCCCTCGTTCAAGCACCGCGTCTGCATCCGCTCCGCCGATTCCAGCAGGCGGTCGAGATCCACCCCGGTGAGCGCGGCCGGCGCCAGGCCAAAGTAGGACAGCACGGAATAGCGCCCTCCGATGTCCGGGTTGTTCAGAAACGCCCGTCGAAAATTCTCTGCATCGGCTCGGTTGGCCAAGGGCGTTTCGGGATCGGTGACGGCAATGAAGTTGTCGCCGGCGGCTTCCACGCCCAATGCCGTTTCCACCAGGCCGCGGAAGTACGCGTAGAAAGTCAGGGGTTCGGTGGTGGTGCCCGACTTGGACGATACGGCAAACAACGTGCGCCCCGGGTCTATCTGCCCGGCTGTAGCGGCCACCCAATCCGGCACGGTACTGTCCAGGGTAAGCATCCGCGGGTAGACCCCGTCAGCAATCGTGCAGCCAATGACCTGTCGAATTACCTCCGGGCCCAGGCTGCTGCCCCCCATCCCCAAAAGCGCGACGTGGCGGTAACCGGCCGAACGGACCGTGTCGGCGAACTCGTAAAGCCCGGGCAGTTTGGACCGCATGTCCGTCGGCAACGTGAGCCACGCCAGCCGGTCCGATATCTCGTTAGGATCTTCGCTCCACAGGGTATGATCGTGGGAGCGGAGCCGGGCCGGAACGCGGTCGGAATCCAGTTTGGCCGCAGCCTGCGCCACCAATTGGGAATAGTCGCCGAGGTGATAACGGTCGGTCATGGCAACTCCCTCGCCCGGCATCTGGACACTGTGGGGCGATTTTAGCACACCGGATTTCTTACGCTCGGTGGTACGCGAACGTTCGCCGTCAGTCAGCGTATAATCTGCGCCAAACTACAGGAGCCAACGGACGGACATGCCAAACCCCGGGACGCACCGCAACCAATCCGCGCCGCGATCCAGCAACGCCGCAATCGGCGACTTGGATGTGCATTACCTCGATTGGGGTGGAGACGGCGAGCCGCTCCTTGCCCTGCACGGGCTGGCGTCATCAGGTCACTGGTATCGTCGGGTCGCTCCTTTGCTGGCCGGCCGGTACCGGGTCATCGCTCCGGACCAGCGAGGTCACGGCGCGACCACCCAGGCGGCTGCCGGTTACGATTGGCAGACCCTGGCCGAGGACGCCGTGCGGCTGATGGACCATTTCGGCATTGCGCGGGCTCCGGTGCTGGGCCACTCGTGGGGCGGACACGTGGCCAGCAACCTTGCCATGCGCTTTCCGGATCGGGTATCCCGCGTAGTGATGATCGACGGCGGTTTTCAGGATGGCGGCCTGCTGCCCGAACCCACCTGGGAGGCCTTCCGGCAGCGGCTGGCCCCGCGCCTGGTTGTCGGCACTCGTGAGGAATATCTGTCCCGCCTGGCCGATAATCTCTCGTTTTGCTGGGGCGACGACCTGGCGGAAATCGCCCTCACCATGGTTCACGAAGGCCCCGACGGCCAGATGTACGACAACCTGCGCCCGCAGAATCACGCGCAGGTCCTGGAGACCATGTGGAACCAGCCGCCCTCGGTAGTTCTTCCCAGGATCACCGTGCCTGCGCTGGTGATTGCCGCCGGGCCGCGCGCTGACCGAGCGAACTCGCAGTTTTCGCGGCAGCGCGAAGTGATGGTCGCCGCCGCCGAAGCCGCTCTGCCCAACGGACGGGTCCACTGGATCCAGGACACCATCCACGACATCGGATACCACAAACCCGACGAGTTGGCGTCGGTGATCCAGGAATTTTTGTCGGGCAACTAGGGTACGTTGACATTTTCCGTCATTCCGGCGAAAGCCGGAATCCAGGAGCCCTCTGCATCTAAAAATCCCGTCTATCCTGTCCATCCATGCAATGCAACCGGCTGAAACGGAACGCTACTTTAGCGTAACCGAACATAAAAAGAGCGACCGTGTAGGCCGCTCTCTCTCGGTTCGTGTCGATACGGTCAGTCGGCGGCCGCGGGAGACAGTCCGTCCGCTCCGATGACCTCGCCGCCCACCGGCGCCACGTCGACGCTGGGACCGGAAAGGCCGTAGTTGATGGCGTAGAGCTGCGCGTAAACGCCGCCGGCTTCCAGCAACTCGTCGTGGGAACCTACCTCGGCGACGTTGCCCCGATCCAGCACCACGATCTTGTCGGCGTTGCGAATGGTCGAAAGCCGGTGGGCGATCACGATCGAGGTTCGGTCCTTCAGGATCCGGTTCAGCGCCTGTTGGATCAGCAGTTCGGTGTGAGTGTCGATGTTGGCCGTGGCCTCGTCCAGCACCAGGATCCGGGGATTGCCCACGATGGCCCGGGCGAAGCTGATCAACTGCCGCTGCCCGATGCTCAGGTTGACCCCGCGTTCCGCAAGTTCCGATTCGTAGCCGCCGTCCATTTCCATGATGAAGTCATGGGCTCCCACGGCTTTGGAGGCGGCGATCATTTCCTCCTCGGTAGCGTCCCCATTTTGATACCGGATGTTCTCGCTCACCGTGCCGGAGAACAGGTAAGGCTCCTGCAACACCATGCTCATCTGATGCACCAGCGATTTTCGGGTCACGTCCCGCAGATCGTATCCGTCGACGGTGATCGACCCGCCCGAAACGTCCGCCGATCGGTGCAGCAGGTTCACCAGAGTGCTTTTGCCCGCGCCGGTCGATCCCACCAGCGCAACGTTCTCACCGGCCTTGATGTGCAGGTTGACGTTCTTGAGGACGTCGGTCCCCGGCACATAGTGGAAGGTGACGTCGTTGTACCGGATCTCGCCCTTTACCTCCGGCAACTGTACGGCATCCGGCTTGTCCAGGATGTCGGGATCAAGGTCTAGAACCTCGAAGATACGCACGCCGGCAGCCATCGCCCGCTGCAACTGGCTGTACTGCATCGTGAGCTGCCGGATCGGCTCGAAGAACCTCTGGATCCAGAGGGCGAATGCGGCCAGCGTGCCCACCTCCAGGGCATCCCGTTGCAGCAGGAATCCGCCGAACAGCACCACGCCGATACCAATGCCCAGACCGATGAGCAGCTCCACCAGGGGTTGCAGCATTCCCGAATACCGCGCCGCTTCCAAGTTTGCGTCCAGATATTCCTGGTTCAGCGTCCGGAAATGCGCCAGGTTCTCGTCCTGGCGGTTCAGGCTCTGCACCACGCGTACGCCGGTGATGTTCTGGTTGTACTCGCCGTTGACCATGGCGATGGCCCGGCGGATGCGCATGAACGAATGTCGCGCGAATCGCTGCCAGTACATCATGATCAGGGTGAGGATGGGTACCACCAGCATGCAGACCAGCGCCAATTGCCAGTCGATCACCAGCATCAGGATGATGATCGCGCCCACCGTCACCAACTCGGCTAGCGCCAGCGCCAGCAGCTCAAAGGTTTCCTGCAATTGCAGCACGTCCGACTGCATCCGGGACATGATGCGACCGATCGGCGTCCGGTGGTAGAACGCGTTGGATTGGTTCTGCAGGTGACTGAACATCCCGGAGCGCAGGTCGTACAGGATGTGCTGCCCCGTCAGCGATATGAAGATGAACTGCAACCGGTTGGACAGGAAGTGGATCACCGTGATGACCATGAAGGCAGCGCCAATGACGTGGACCCGGTTTACACTTCCTTCAGCAATGGCCCAGTCAATGCCGTATTTGATCAGCAACGGTATCGCCGCGTTAACCGCCGCGTATGTCAGCAACGACGCCAGGGCAATGAGCGCGAACTTGCGGTAGGGCTTGATGTAGGTCATAAAACGCATCACGACCCGGTTGTCGTAAACGCGCCCGACCACGTCCTCGTCCGTCAGGTTGTCGTTGGTGGGAGCGAACATGCTGTCGGCGGAGGTGCCACGCATCCCCCCCATCATGCCGCCGCCCATTCCGCCGCCGCGCATCATAGGGCAGCCCTCCCGTAAGCCGGCACCGCTGCTTCCAGCAACACTTCCTCTTGCGGCCGCAACTGCAGTTCGTAGATGCTCTGGTAGATGCCGTCATTGCGCACCAGTTCATCGTGCGAGCCTCGCTCCGCAATGACGCCCTTGTCCAGCACCAGGATCTGGTCCGCTTCCCGCACGGTGCTGAGACGATGGGCGATCACGAAGGTGGTCCTGCCCTTCATCACCTCGGTCATCGCGCGGTGAATTTGCCGCTCCGTCTCGACGTCGACGCTCGACGTGGAGTCGTCCAGGATCAACACCGGCGGGTCGATCAGTATCGTCCGTGCGATGGACAGTCGCTGCCGTTGACCACCCGATAGCGTGGTTCCGCGCTCGCCGACCCACGTGTCGTAACCGCCGGGCAACGACATGATCTGGTCGTGCAGTTGGGCCACCTTGGCCGCCCGCTCCACGTCTTCCTGGGTGGCGCCCAGCACTCCGTAGGCGATGTTGTCGCGAATGCTGGCGCTGAACAGGTACACGTCCTGGTGCACGATGCCCACGTTGTGGCGCAGCGACTGCAACGTGAAATCCCGGATGTCCATGCCATCGATGGTGATTTCGCCCGACGTCACGTCGTAGAAGCGTGGCAACAGGCTGACCACCGTGGTCTTCCCGCTGCCCGGTGCGCCCAGGATCGCCGTTACCTGGCCTGGCTTGGCGTCCAGGTCCACTTTGCGCAGCGCCGGCGCCCGGTCCTCATAGGCGAATGCCACGTTGTCGAAGCGAACGTGGCCGTTGGCGCGGCCCATGTCCTTCGCGTTCGCTCGCTCGGTAACCGGCGACACCGTGTCCAGCACGTTGAACAACCGCTGGCCCGAGGAAATCGCCCTTGAGAAGGTGTTGATGATCTGGGCAGAGGCCCGGATCGGGAAGGTCAGCTGGTTGAGGTAAAGGAAGAACATCGCAAGCTGCCCGGGGGAGAGGTCTCCACGCACCACCAGCCAGCCACCGATCCAGAGGATGACGCCCAGCGCGAAGGTGAAGTAAAGCGTCATCCACGCACTGTTGGTGCCTTGCATCCGCTCGGCATCGTAGTATTCGACACGCAGTTCCTCGGCCTTGCGGTTGTACTTGGAACGCTCGTAGTCTTCGGAGGCAAATGCCTTGACCACGTGCATCCCGGCCAGGTTTTCTTGCAGGACCGTCACCGACTGGCCCATCACTTCCTGTACGTGCAGCCACTTGCGCCGCAGCGCGCGCATCACGAAAGAGGAGCGCAGCACGATGGCCGGCACGAAGATCATGCTCAGCAGCGCCAACTGCCAGTTCACCACGAACAGGATGATCGGGATCGCAAGGATCCGCACCACTACGTCCAACGAACGGATCATGCCCATGTTCACGAAGCGGCGCATGGCCTCCACGTCGGCCGTCGCCCGGGACATCAGGTCTCCGGTGTGCTCCTTGTCGTGGAAGGCGAAGCTCACGTTCTGGAGCTTGTCGTACAGCAGGTTTCTGCAGTCGAAGGCGACCTTCTGGGAAAGGGACTCCGTCGTGTAGGTGCGACCAAAGTCACAGAAGCCACGCCCCAGGCTCACGCCAAGGATGCCGAGGCCAAACATCACCAGGGCGGTCAGCGTAAAGTCCTTCCTGAAGAACCCCTTGCTGACCGGGTCCTGCCCCACCATCAGGTCGATGGCGCTGCCGAACAGCCACGGCAGAGCCAGGGAGAACCCGATCGACACCAGGGCGGTTATGTAGGCGAGGGAAAGCCGGGTCGGGTAGTTGCCGGCCATGCCGATGATGCGCCAGAGGATGCCCATTATCGACCTTTGCCTGCCGCGCGACCGCCCATGTTCCTGCTCAGAGCGTTACAGGCCGGGCTACGAGAATCGCCAGGGCACAGGGCATCCGCTACGAACCCGGATGCGATTATGAAATCGGATAGCATAGGCCCTGCAATATACACTTAAAACTTGGGCTCGGCAACGCTGGCGACGACACCGTATCGGCTTTTTTAGCGCTCTTTTCCCGATACCACGCCGGCCCGTTGCATCTCCGGCCACCGCCAACCACGGCGTATCATTCAGCCGTGCGGCGCCCCGCTAACCGGTCGGCACACGATGCCCCTCGCAGGCAACCCCGGATTCGTGATATTGCTGTGGTCGTGGAAGCCCGCTAACGCTCCATGCGTTCCGGCGCGGACATTCCCATGAGGGTCAGCGTTCGGCGGAACACCACCTGCGCGGCGGCGACCAGCTTCAGCCTTGCCAGCGTCAGCTCGTTGTCCTCCGGGTTGGCGGAGATGACCCGGCAGTTTTCGTAGAAGTGGTGGAAGGCCGTAGCCAGCTCCATCGCGTAGTGGGGCAGGTGGTGCGGTTCCAGGTTTTCCGCCACCTGCACAATCAGCTCGGACAGGCGCAGCATCGTGCGGATCAGCCCCAGCTCATTGGGGTGGGTCAGCAGCGAGACGTCGCCGGCGGAGAAGTCGATTCGGCGCTCGGCGGCGAGGCTGAGGATGCTGGCGTTCCGCGCGTGGGCGTACTGCACGTAGTACACCGGGTTTTCCGACGACTCCCGGGTGGCCAGCTCCAGGTCGAACTCCATCTGCGTGGACGCCGCCCGCGCTAGGAAAAAGTAGCGGCAGGCGTCCATGCCCACCTCGTCCACCAACTCCCGCAGGGTGACGAAATCGCCGGTCCGTTTCGAGGCGCGCACCGTTTCATCCCCGCGTTTCAGCGTCACCATCTGGGATATCAGCACTGTGAGATTTTCCGGTTCCACTCCCAACGCCGAAACCGCCGCTTTCATCCGGGGAACGTGACCCTGGTGGTCCGCGCCCCAGATGTCGATCACCCGGTCGAAACCGCGCCCGCTGAACTTGTTGTAGTGATAGGCAATGTCAGAGGCGAAATAGGTAGGTTCGCCCGACGAACGCACCACCACATTGTCCCGGTCATCGCCCAGCGCTATGGAATTGAACCAGAGCGCCCCGCTTCGCTCACCCAGGTGGCCGCCCTCCCGCAGCCGGGCCATCGCCCGGTCGTAGTCGCTGGTGTTAGTGTCTTCATTTTGGAACAGCCACCGCTCGCTGAACCAGTTGTCGAAATTCACGCCGATGGCGTCCAGGTCGTCGCGAATGAGCGCGACCATCTTCTCCCGCGCAATGTCTCCGATCCGACGGATTGCTGCCGGCTCCGCCAGTTCCAGCAAGCCCGGACCCTCGCTCTCAATGATCTCTGCGGCGATGTCGGCGATGTAGTCCCCCTGGTAGCCGTTCTCCGGCATCCGGGCTTCCCGGCCCAGCGCCTGCTGATAGCGGGTCCACACCGAGCGGTAGAACGCCTCCATCTGGGAACCGGCGTCGTTGATGTAGTACTCCCGGGTGACTTCGTAGCCGGCTGCCTGCATGGTGTTCGCCAGCGCACTGCCCAGCACCGCGCCCCGGGTGTGGCCCACGTGAACCGGCCCGGTCGGGTTGACGCTCACAAATTCGACCATCACCTTTCGCCCGGCGCCCGCTTCAGCCGATCCGAAACCTTCGCCAGCGCCGATGACGGTCTCCACTTGCTGCTGCAGCCAGGCGTCGCTGAGTTTGAAATTGATGAACCCGGGAGGCGCCGGCGCGACGCTGGCGATCTCGGGGCCCGGTTGTATCCGCTCTGCAATCAGTTGCGCCAACTGCATCGGGTTCGCCCGCGCCGCCCGCGCCAGGCGCAATGGCAGGTTGGTGGCGAAATCCCCGTGCTCCGGATTATTCGGCCGTTCGATCTCGATGTCCGGCGCAGCGTCGACGCTGATCACCCCGTCGCGGTTGGCCTGCTCCAGGGCGGCGGCGACAATTGCGGCTACGGTGTCTCTAACAAGCATGATGGTCATCCAATTTGGAAAAGATTGGGCAGGGCTTTACATGGTAGCACCCGAGCGTATTTTGCGTCCCGGCGCTGGCAAGCTCAGGCAGGGCCTGCGCAAAGTCATTGTCAGAATCAGGATTTGCCGGATTTTGAGATTTTCAGGATGCTCATAAATCCTGAAAAATCCTCTAATCCTGGTAATCCTGATTCTGACATCGGCTGCCGGAATGGACTTTGCACAAGCCCTGCAATCTTGGGTTGCCAGGTCGCAGCGGCTACCCTTCGGCAATTTGGAACGGGTAGCCCAACGCGCTGGCGGCGGCGATGTTGGCGGTCATGTATCCCTCCGCGCTGCGGGACATGCCGTTTTCGCCACGCATCTCGTTCCCCTTGCCGGAAAGGGCCGCAGCCTTGTCGGCGATGTCGGACACGCCGAACGCCAGGTGATACGGGCCCGGCCCAAAGGTCTTCAAGTATTCGCCCATGGCCGAATCGGAATCCAGCGGCTCGGTGAATTCGACGTTGGTCTTGCCCACCTTGTAAACGGCGTTCTTCATGCCCCGGGCCGGAAACACCTCGATCTTCAACGGGGTCAGGCCGAAGTTCTCCTCGATGTATGTGGCCATGGCATCGGCGTCATGGACAAGGATTCGGACGTGATGTATAAACTCGAACATCGCCGGTTCTCCTGGGGTATAAATTAGGTTGTAAACGGAGGCGCGCAAAAGTGGCGAAGCGGATCCTGTTGGTCGGGGGTGACGAGTTCCGGGCGTCCTGCGCCGGCATGGATCGTCATGTTCTTGAGGCGACCGGAGAGGCGAACCCCCGTGTCGCCATCGTACCAACGGCCGCGGCCTTTGAAAACCCCGGTCTCGCCGCGAACAACGGTGTCCGCCACTTCACCGGCCTGGGCGCATCGGCATACGGCCTGGATGTTGTCCGCCGCGAAGACGCTGAGAATCCCCGCATCGTGGCGCAGTTGGACGGTGCCCACGTCATCTACTTCACCGGCGGCAGTCCCGAGCACCTGCATTCCGCGCTTGTGGGGTCACCTCTGTTCGACGCGGTCAAATCAGCGTGCGACGCCGGCGCGATTTGGGCCGGTTCCAGTGCCGGCGCTATGGTGCTGGGTTCGGTGATGCGCCGCCCGTCGTCCGGCTCGCCCGTATCCCCGGCGTTGGGCATCGTGCCCAACGTGATGGTCCTGCCCCACCACGAGCGGAGCGACCCGAATACCGTTACCGGGCAGCTATCCGGCTCCGCAACCTTCGGGCTCACCGTGCTGGGAATTGACGGCGGTTCCGGCGTGCTCTTGGATTCCGACGACGCAACCGCTTTGGGTTCCGGCAACATCACCGTCTACCGGTCCGGCCAGTGGCGTCGTTACGCCGCCGGAGAGACGGTGTCCGGATTGACGGTCAACGGCCCAACGTCCTAACCTCGTCGGGACCGCAACTCCTCCCACACCGCGTTCGGCGACACTCCGGCGGACGCCATGAGCGTCAGGGTATGGTACAGCAGGTCGGCAATTTCGCCCGGCAGGTTGTCCGTTTCGCCCGTGGCCGCCGCCAACGCGGCCTCGCCGGCTTCTTCGATCACCTTCTGCCCTACCCGGCTGGTGCCCTCGGCCAGCAGCCGCGCGGTGTAGCTGCCCTCGGGCATTTCCCGCTGCCGGTCCTTGATCACCGCGAACAGTTCGTCAAGGACCCTCGGTCCGCCGTCGCTGCTCGTATAGTCATCGGGCAGGTCCTCCATGCGGGTGTAGAAACAGGACACCTCCCCGGTGTGGCAGGCCGGGCCGTCGGGCTCCACCTTGAGCAGTATGGTGTCCGCGTCGCAATCGACGTACCACTCCCGCAGGTTGAGGTAATTCCCGGACACCTCGCCCTTGTGCCACAGGTCTTCCTGGCTGCGGCTGTAGAACCACACTTGGGTGCCTTCCACCGTCCGCTTGAGCGAGCCGGGGTTCATGTACCCCAGCATCAGCACCTGGCCGGTGTTGATGTCCTGCGCAATGGCGGGTACCAACCCTTTGTCGTCCAGTTTTACTTCGCTCATCATGTCCTCCGTTGGGTAACGGCTATCCCAGCTTGGCCAGGACGTCGGGCAGTTCCAGCAGATCGCGGATTTCAGCGTCCGGGGTGGGCAGGTCCGGGTCCGTCGGGCGATCAAAGCGGTTGATCCATATCGCGGTCATGCCCACCGACCGCGAGCCCATCACGTCCTCGAACTGGCGGTCGCCCACGTAGGCGCACTCCGATGGCTGCACCCCCAGTTGGTCCACCGCCGCTTCGAAGAGCCGCCGGTCCGGCTTGTAGCATTGCAACGCTTCGGATGATATGACCGTTCCCAGGCTGACCGGTATGCGCGCCACCACCGGGTCGAGGTACGCGTCGTCAGCGTTCGATATCACTCCCAGCCGGCGGGTTTGACCCAGGATGGACAACGCTTCGACCGCATCGGGGAACAACGGCCGCGTGCCCAGATCATCAATCGATCTCTGGGAGGCCGCCATGGCATCCCCGGTCAAATTCAACTCGTTGAACGCCTCTGCGAAGGCGTGGGCCCACCCGTCCAGGTATGACTCGAACGGAGCTCCCGGCGCGGTACGCCGGTCTCGGAAATTGCCGGCGCCATAGTCCCAGGCATACCGCAACTCTTCCGGAGTGGTTTCCAGCCCTTGCTCCGCGATGATGGCCTCGAAGGTTTGACGCCAAAGGTCGGTGCCATCCTGCGCTATCGTATTGAACATGTCGAAGATTACGGTGGTGATAGCGCTCATCAGGTTCCTTTCCTGGTGGATTGGTCGAGTTTAGATACGCATCGGGACGCCGCAGGCCGCCAGGTAGTCCTTGGCCTGCGCGATGGAATAGGTCCCGAAGTGGAAGATGCTGGCCGCCAACACCGCGTCTGCCTCGCCGGCCGTGAAGGCGTCGTGCAGGTGCTCCAGGGTGCCGGCGCCCCCACTGGCGATTACCGGAACCGGAACCGCGCGGGATATGGCGCGGGTCAGCGGCAGGTCGTACCCGTCCTGCTGACCGTCTTCGTCCATGCTGGTCAGGAGGATTTCCCCTGAGCCCAGGGCAACGGTTCGCTCTGCCCATTTCACGGCGTCCAGGCCGGTTGGGTTCCGACCGCCGTGGGTGAACACCTGCCACCCGGAGTCGGCGTCCACCGCTAGCGAAGGGTCCCTGGCAGCCGGGAACTCTTCCCCCGGCACGACCCGACGAGCGTCGATGGCCGTGACGATGCACTGGCTGCCGAACTGCGCCGCGCCTTCGACTACCAACTCCGGGGTGTTGATCGCTGCGGTATTCACCGAGACCTTGTCGGCCCCGGCATTCAGCATCCGTCGCACGTCCTCTATGGAGCGGATGCCGCCGCCTACGGTCAGCGGTATGAAGACCTGCTCGGACACGCTGCGCACCACGTCCACCATGGTGTCGCGGGAATCGCTGCTGGCGGTGATGTCCAGAAAGACCAGTTCGTCCGCGCCTTCCTCATCGTAACGCGCTGCCAACTCTGCCGGATCGCCGGCGTCCCGCAGGTTCACGAAACTGGTGCCCTTAACAACGCGGCCGGCGTCAACGTCCAGGCAGGGTATGATGCGGCGCGTCAGCACGGGGGGATTATCATCCGATGTGATGTGATGAGGTCTCTGACAGTCCAAAGTCAGCCGGACGGATTATTCGGATTCGCGAGTCAATATGGCGACCTGTTCGGGAGTAAGCGGCATTCCCTGTGCCGCCAACTCTCGCTGGATTCGCTCGCGTTCTTCCTTTCGACCTTCGTCTTTGCCCTCGGCTCTGCCTTCAGCTTTGCCTTTGGCGCGGGCTCTTTTCTCGACCGCTTCTTTGGCAGCAAAGAACACTTTGAAACCTCCGTATAGCGCCGCTGTGGTGGGGAACAGCAGCAGCGTAGCCACTATTATAATTCCGTCTTCCCGTTCGGTCAGCCCTTTGAGCCAGCCCAGGCCCGGCAGTTGGCCGCAGAGCGCGCAGTCGCTGACGAGTACGGCCACCAGCGTACTGATGCTGATTGACACCGCTCCGTCGAAGAACCGCCAAATTGACCGATTGCCGTCGTGGTTTTCTGTCATAACGTCCTTACTCACTTGTTGGCCGGGTGTGTCTCACCTGAGCCGAGAAAGTCATGTCCCTCCATGGCGCCGCGGTTGCCCTCAATATCCTTGCCCGGAGTCCGGGCTGCATCTATGATGGTGCACTGATTAACGGTCACAGACCGATTGCAAATGCAAACAGGAGGCAAACATGGCATTGACACTAGCAGACAGCAACCGGATTATGGCGGCGGCTATTGCCCAGGCGAACGAACTCAACATCAAGATCAGCGTGGCCGTGGTCGACTCTGGCGGTCGGCTCATTGGCCTGCAGCGCATGGACGGGGCGATCTGGGCGTCGGCCTACGGCTGCCAGGGCAAAGCGGTCGCGTCGGCGGCCTTCGGACGCCCCAGCGGCGAGATGCAGGATCGGGCCACGGCTCCCACGCCGGCCGGCATCCGGGAGCGCTCCGGGTCGGAGATGATCTTCGGCCAGGGCGCGGTGCCCATCGTCCAGGACGGCGCGGTGGTCGGAGCCTGCGGTGTCGGCGGCGGCACCAGCGAGGAAGACGAGCAGTGCGCTTCGGCAGGAGCGGGAGCCCTGTAACCGTCACATCCCGGTGAAACCGGGACCTGCCTGTGGCTTGGGCCTCCGCGAAGACGCCCAGAGCCACAGGCGGTTTTTCATGTCGGTCACGGCGCCAGCGCCAGAATCGACGCCGGGCTCCCACTCCCACCCACCAGCGGCAACCTACCTATCACCAGCGTTGCGCCGGTGGCCGGCAGTCGGTCCAGGTTGTTCAGGCATTCCAGCGCCATGCCGTCCTTCTGCGCAACCGTCCGGCTGACTCGCAGCTCGGCGTCGATTCCGGGGTCGACTCCGTGCGTGTCGGTCCCGATCCCGGCCGCTGCTCGTTCTTCCAGCAGGAACGTCACCGCCTCCCTGCTGAACCCCGGCGTATGCATCAGGTCGTCGGCCCCCAGGTTGATGAACCGTTCCGGATCGTTCCAGTAGCGCCCCCACCCGGTCAGCAGCAGGGCTATGGATCCCGGCGGTATTTTGCCGTGCCTCCGCTCCCACTCGGCTAATTCGTCCACCCTCAGCACGTAGTCCGGATCCTTACTGGCGCTGCTGCGCGAATCGATCACCACGGCCGGCGTGATCAGGGCCTCGGGCGGAATGCTGTCCGGCCCGGAGCCCTGGTCAAAAAACGCCGATGGCGTTGAAACGTGCGTGCCGCTGTGCTCCCCCATGCTGAACCGTCTCAGGAAATAGCCGTGGCTCTTGATGCTGGCCGCCGTTTCAAATTGAACGGGCGGGTCGCCGGGCCAAATAGGGATGCCGGGCCTTATCGGGTGCGTCAGGTCGACCACCCGGCGAAAGGCAATAGTCCTCTTCGGTTGCTCCATGGTCGCTAACGGTTGCTCAGGCCGCGGCTCGGAGCGTGCGGCGCACCGGCGGTGGTTCGCCTCCTGGCATCCCCGCCGGAATCATTCCCTGCATGTTCTCCATGTGTTTGTCGACCCAGAGCATAGCGTCGGGGAAGCTGCGAGTGGCGCCGAGTTCGGTCAGCTGTCCGAACCCGTTGCGGCCGTAGATCACGTAGCAAATCGACGGGACCTCGCCGTGGATCAGGTATCCCCGGTAGGATATTCGCCGCCCGCCCGCCGGGATGCGGGAGGTGGCTACGGCGTGGGTAGCGTTGATGACGCTGTTGTGGGTGTCAGTGCTCATTTCAGCTCCTGCCGCGCTGGTTGCAGCGCATTTGTGTTGAGCACATGTTCTAACAAACACCCGTTCTATGTCAACGCCAGGGCTGTCAGATTTTCGGATTTTTGTTCCAATCGATTTGGCAATATACAAAAGGCCGGCGATGCCGCCGGCCCAATTTTCGTTCGGGTGAACCCACCATGTCATCCCACACTGGCCTGCTGCAGGAACTCCTCGACTGATACGATCTCCTGGCTGGAGGTTGTCATGTCCCGGACGACGACGGTCGCATTCCGAACTTCATCATCGCCGATGATCACGGTGGCCGCCACGCCCAGCGCGTTGGCCTGTCGCATCTGCCCACGCAAGGCGCGGCCGCCATTGGCCAGGATCGCGCCGACCCCGGCGTTGCGCATCCGGCTCGCCAGCCGAACGCCCTCGACGCGAGCGTCCTCGCCGATGGTCGCGATCAGATAACGCGGCGACGGCTCATCAGGAACCGGGGTCTCGGCCCGGCGCAGGTTGAGCGCCAGCCGTTCGATCCCGCTGCCGAACCCGATCCCGGGGGTGGGCCGGCCGCCCAACTGCTCGATGAGCCCGTCGTACCGCCCTCCGCCGCAGATCGTGGACTGCGCTCCTTCCACCGCCGGCTGGATCTCGAACACCGTGCGCGTGTAATAGTCCAGACCGCGCACCAGCCGGTGGTCCACCCGGTTTGGTATGCCCGCCGCGTCCAGGTAGGAGCGCACCCGGTCCCAGTGAGTCTGGCAGTTGGCGCAGAGACACTCCACCGATTTCGGGGCCTCCTCGCCCAGCGCACGGCACGTCTCTACCTTGCAGTCCAGCAACCTGAGCGGGTTGCGCTCCAGCCGTTGCCGGCAGTCCGGGCACAGGTTGGAGGTCTGGCCCGCGTAAAAGGACTTCAGGGCCTCGATGTATTCCGGGCGGCATTGCCCGTCGCCGATGCTGTTGGTCAGCAGCGTGATGTCGGAGAGGCCAATGTCGTGCATGAAGGTCCAGGCCAGCTCGATGACTTCCGCGTCCACCGACGGGTCGCCGTCGCCGATGGCCTCCACGCCGAACTGGTGGTGCTGCCGAAACCGGCCCGCCTGCGGCCGTTCGTAGCGGAACACCGGGCACAGGTAGTACATCCGCACCGGTTGCGCCTGGTTATGCATCCCGTGCTCCAGGTACGCGCGGCACACCGGAGCCGTTCCCTCCGCCCGGAGGGTCAGATGATCGCCGCCCCGGTCCTCAAAGACGTACATTTCCTTTTCGACGATGTCCGTCCCTTCGCCGACGCCGCGCACGAAGAGACCCGCGTCCTCGAACATCGGGCTGTCAATCCTGCCGTAGCCGAACCGGCGGGCCACGTCGGTGGCGTGACCTTCGATGTAGCGCCAGTATTTTTGCTCGTCGGGGAGGCGGTCGGCGGTGCCCCGTGGGGCCTGAAAGGTTGGCATGGCGCGGTAAATGCTCCATAGGTGTCGCTTTGTTAGATTGCCGGCTCTATCAAGAGTGGTCGTCAGTTTCGCCAAACAGGACTTTTTCGGCTTCCGGTGACAGGGTTACTCCCTTTTCTGCGAGCTCTCGTCTTATGCGGGCACGCTCAGCCTGTTGGCCCTCTTGCCGGCCTTCTTCAAGCAACTCTTGCTGCCAGGCTTCTCGCCACCTCTTGTATTCTTTGTAAGCTGAGAAAACCATCTTGACCCCCGAGTAGAAAACCAGAGCGGTGGGAAACAGCATGGCCATCCCCGCTATGTTCACCCCGTCTTCCTGTTCGGTCAGCCTCTTGAAAAATCCAACCGCCAGCCAGTCGCCGCAACGGTCGCAACGAGCAATGGCGTCCGCCATGATGACGCTGGCGCTGACCGATATTGCCCCCTCGACGAACTGCCACGGCACGCCGCCGGGCTCTTCTCGCAGTATATCACTCGACGCTCTCCGGGGACTGCCGCGTTGCCGCCAGATCCGCCTCATGCCTTGCCTTCGGCTTCCAGCCGGGCCACTTCGTCCGGCGTCAACCCCCCGATGCTGCAAAGCACGTCGTGGTTGTGCTGACCCAGCGTCGGCGGCGGATTGGCTGGCGTATTGACGCATCCCGTCAGCTGCACCGGTGTGTTGACCGTGCGGAAGGGACGGCCGTAGGTGTCACCACTGTCCACGAACATGTTCCGCGTCTCCAGGTGCGGACAGCTATCCAGGTCCGCCGCGTCCTGCACGATGCCCATGGAAAATCCGCAATCAAGCAGGTGTTGGTTCAGCTCCCGCTTCGGGATGTGCTGCGACCATTCCTCGATGGCTGGCACGATATGACTGGAAAAGAACGGACCAGTCACGCCCCGACCCAGGTAGCGCGGGTCGTCTGCCAGTTCCGGCCGACCCACCAGGTCCCACATCGCCCTCCATTTGTCGTCCGCGTTTCCGGCTCCCGCCAGCACCACGTAGCCGTCGGATGCCCGCAGGGTGAGTTGCGCGGAGAACATGTTCTCGCGGGCCGTGGTGGTCACCTGTCCGGTGCACTGGAACAGCGGCATGCTGCTGGTGGTGTGGGCCGCCATGCAGTCGTACATCGACATGTCCACGTGCTGGCCTCGGCCCGTCTTTCGCCGCGACTCCAACGCCAGCATGATGCCCAGTGCGGCCCATACTGCTGGCACCGAGTCGCCCATGTTGTCGCCCACCATCTGAGGCCCGCTCTCCGGTGTGCCGGTGGTAACCATCCACCCGCCCATACCCTGGACGCACGGGTTGTTCGCCGGCCAGTTGGAGTAGGGGCCGCGCAACCCGTCGCTGTCCCCGTAGCCTGAGATGCTCGCGTACACCAGCCCGGGGTTGATCTCGCTGAGCCGCTCGTAGCTGAAACCAAGACGTCCCATGGCGCCCGGCCCCCAGTTGTCCAGTAGCACGTCCGATACCCGCAGCATGTTTTCGAAAGCGCGTTTGCCCACCGGGTCTCTCAGGTCCAGGGATACGCTTTTCTTATTGCGGTTGACTCCGAGATAGCGTGCGCTGATCTGAGAGCCGTCTGGACCCTCTACGAAAGGCTCGTTCCTGCGCGCCTGGTCGCCGGTGCCCGGCCTTTCGATCTTGATCACCTCTGCCCCCATGTCCGCCAGGATCATGGAGCAGAATGGCCCCGCCACGATGTGCGTGGCGTCCAGCACGCGCAGCCCTTCCAGCGGCAGCGGTTGCAGGCTCGATTCAGGGTTTGCAGTTGAGGTCATGGTCCCACTCCATCGGCGTACCGGTATCAAATGCGCAGTCGCCATGCGCCTACCGTAACTATACGGGAACCGGCGCCCAACTGCGCCGGAATGGTGTCGGGTTTCCGGTGCGTATCGCTACCTTGCGAACCGGCGTTGATCCATGCAGCGAACGCGCCTCGTTGCTGTAGCCCTTAGCGCGACCTTTCCCGTATGTAGTCCACCATTTCCAGCAGCGAACGCCGCGGAGCGCACTCCGGCAGGTCGTCCAGCGCCGCCGCGGCCTCGGTGCAGTAGTCGCGGATCACCGCAAAGCAGTCAGGCACGATGCTCGAACCGTCAATCATGTCCAGCGATTTCTGCAACAGGCGGTCGACGTCCGAACCGCCGTTGGTTATGGAGGCGAAAAGGGTGTCGATGGGATGTTCGTCGGGATAACGTTCCATCAGCATGATGGTGGGCAGCGTCAGCACCCCCTGCATCAGGTCGTTGCCCACGGGCTTGCCGATTTCGCTGGCGTCGCCCTGAATGTCCAGCAGGTCGTCCACGATCTGGAAGGCCATGCCCACGTTGTATCCGTACGTGCGCAGCGCTTGCACTTGGTTCTCCGGCGCCCCGCTGAGTATGGCGCCGGTTTCGGCGGAGGTGCAGAACAACGATGCCGTCTTGCGATAGATGCGCTCGTCGTACAGCCGGCGGGCCTTGGACGGGTCGAACGTCGTGAAAAACTCGATCAGTTGCCCGCTGGCCAGTTCCATGATCGTTTCCGAGAACCGGCGAATGACCCGGACCACTCCCGTATCGCAGACGAAGGTCGCGGACGTGGCAAACAGGTAGTCTCCCAGCAGCACCGCGACGTGATTGCCGTACAGTTTGTTGATCGTCGGCTTGCCTCGCCGCAGGCCGGCGTTGTCCACCGTGTCGTCGTGGATCAGGGTCGCCAGATGCAGCAGTTCGACGGCGGCCGCCATAATCAGTGACCGCTTCCGCTCGTGTTCGTGGAACTCCGCCGCCAGCAGGGTCAAGGCCGGGCGAACCCTCTTGCCTCCGGAGCGCAAAGCGTAGTCCAGGAGCGGGTCCAGGTCGGCGATGTCGGTCTGGCACAGCTCGTGCAGCTGCTCCTCGACCTGGGCCAGTTGGTCGACCACCGGAGCGTAGATCGATACGGTTTGCAGGTCCAGCCCGGGCTGCACGGTGGATCGCTCAGGAACCGAAGGGATCAGGCGGAGACGCCCAACTGGCTGGCTTCCTGCTCGGCCACGTCGTCATCCAGCTTGGTGTAGAGGTTTGACGGGTTCCGCAACGGGGCACCGGGCTTGATCGCGTTCCATGCGATGTCGAAATCCCAGGGCAGTTTTGACACTTCGCCGTCGAATCCCAAAAATTCGTGCACTTTTTGGCAACTGAACGGCAGATAGGGCGCTAGCATTACCTTGAGGCAATTGATCGCCCTGATCGCATTGTTCAGCGACAAACCCGCTCGGGCTTTGTCCGTTCTCACAGCTTGCCACGGCGCTTGCTGATCCAAATATCGATTGACCTGCTGGGCCATGACGAAGGCTTGGCCAATACCCCCTCTGAACCGAGCGCGCTCTAACTGATCGCTGACCATCCGAAAACTCACGTCAGCGGGCATCCGCAACTGTGGGTCCCCAGATCCATCTGGGATTCGTCCGTCGAAGTTGCGGTAGGTGAACCGCAGCACCCGGTTCACCAGGTTGCCCCAGGTTGCCACCAGCTCGTCGTTGTTGCGCCGGACGAACTCGCTCCAGCTGAAATCGGTGTCGCCCGTCTCCGGCATGTTGATCGACAGCAGGTACCGCAGCGGGTCCGGATCGTACCGGTCCAGGTAGTCTGGAACCCACACCGCCCAGTTCTGGCTGGTTGAGAACTTGCGGCTTTCCAGGCTCAGAAACTCGTTGGCCGGCACGTCGTAGGGCAGGTTCAGGCCGCCGTACCCCATGAGCATGGCCGGCCAGATGATGCTGTGGAAGGGGATGTTGTCCTTGCCAATGAAATAGTAGGTTCTGGTGTTATCGTCCTTCCAGTAGTTCTGCCAATCGTCCGCGTGTCCGTTGTTCGAGGCCCATTCTACGGCCGCGGACAGGTAGCCGATCACCGCCTCGAACCACACGTAAATCCGCTTTTCCTCGTAGCCATCCAGCGGGAGCGGAACGCCCCAGGTCAGGTCGCGGGTGATCGCCCGGTCTTTCAACCCGCCCTGGAGGAAGCTCCGGGTGCCGTTTGCCACGTTGGGCCGCCAGTGATGTTGCTGGTTGATCCACTCCAGCAGCGGCTCTTGGAAGGCGGACAGCTTCAGGAAGAAGTGCTCCGAATCGCGGAACTGGGGCGTGTCCCCGCAGATGCTGCAATACGGCTTCACCAGATCGATGGGGTCCAGCGTGTGGCCGCAGTTGTCGCACTGGTCGCCCCGGGCCCGCTGGTTGGCGCAATGGGGACACGTGCCCTCCACGTACCGGTCCGGCAGGAACCGGTCGCATCCCGAGCAATGGGCCAGCAGCATCGTGTCCGGGTAGATGTAACCCTTTTCCTGCAAGCGCAGGAAGAAGTCTTGAACCACCCGCTGGTGATTCTCGGTATGAGTGGTGGTGAACAGGTCGAAGGAGATACCCAGCCTTTCCCATGTGTCCAGGAACTGCGCGTGGTAGCGCTCCAGCACTTCCCGGGGCTCCACGCCTTCCTGGTCCGCGCGGATGGTTATGGGCGTTCCGTGGGCGTCGGAGCCGGATACCATCAGCACATCGTTGCCCTTCATGCGGTGATAGCGGGCAAAAATATCGGCGGCCAGATAGCAGCCGGCGACGTGTCCCATGTGCAGCGGGCCGTTGGCATACGGCCACGCGACACCTATCAAGATGCGCTCGGGCACGGTAACCCTCCATGATCCGATGACTGAAATGGCAAGCCAATTCTAACATAACGCGTGCCCTGCTTCCGTGCGGTTAACGCTCCGGATGGCAGGATTCGACGCGATGGCGGCGAGATCGCCGAGAGCGCAGCGTTTCGTCAAATCAAGGGCATGTGCAAGGTTCATACCGGCGGCAAAGTCAGCATCAGGATTAGCGGGATTAGAGGATTCCCAGGATTTATGCACATCCTGAAAATCTGAAAATCCGGTAAATCTTGATTCTGGCAATGACTTTGCGCCGACCCTGCTCCTCCGGTAGCCCATGCTGGTTTGCCGCCGTCGATGCGGTAGAATACTGGCGAGCCCTCACCCCGCCGCACCGTCGCCCAACGCATAGGCTGCTCCCCATGACTGAACCCATCGGCCCAGACCTCTTCCGACACCTGAAAACCGTGGGCGACCCTACAGTGTCCCCCGACGGGAGCCGTTGCGCCTACGTGCTCTCGTGGATTGACCAGGAAAATTCCGAGCCTCGGGCGCGCATCTACCAGGTTGGGCTGAACCCTTCAACGGCGGACGGAACCCCGCAGGCGTTCACCCAAGGAAACAACGACGGGCATCCCCGCTACTCCCCCGATGGCGCAACTCTGGCCTTCCTCCGAGCCGGATCTGACGACACCGGCTCAACCCGTCAGGTCTGGACGATGCCCGCCGCCGGCGGCGAAGCCGCCCAGCTCACGAAACTTCCCGGCGGTGTCCGGGAGTTCGCCTGGTCCCCCGACTCGACGTGCTTGGCGGCAGTGTCAGACGTGGAGCCAACCGATAACCCCGGGGACCCAGACCTGCCTTCTGCCAAAGAGGTGCGCCGCATCCGCTACCGGCACGACGCCATCGGCTGGCGTGGCGACAGCCATTTTCACTTGTTCCTCGTGGATGCTGCCTCGGGCAAATCCGGCCAACTGACCTCCGGCGATTGGGACGACATGGCGCCCGCTTGGTCGCCGGACGGTCGGCGCATCGCCTTCATATCCGGGCGTTCCGGCGACCGGGACGTCGCTGCCACCAATGAAGTCTACGTGGTGGACGTCGCCGACGGGGCCGTGTCGGGCGATGAGCCTCCGGAGCCGGAACCATGGTCCCAGGGCCTTACCGACATTGCCGCCGTTTCCTGGTCTCCCGACGGTAACCGGCTTCTCGCTGCCGGGGGAACCGGGGACGGGCTCATGGTGTTGTGGCAGGCATATCTGTATGTGCTGGAGCCGGGCAAGCCGCCCCAGCAGTTGACCGACGACAGCCTGCGCCCATGCCTCGGGTATCCGGGCATCTATCCTCCCTTGGAGTTGCGGTGGCTGCCGGGCGATGGAGACGGCGGTTGCGTCGTCTTCCTGGGCGACTCCCAGGGGGAAACCAGGCTTTACGAAATGGCAGTGGAGTCAGGCGGCGGCTCCGTTCCAACGGCGATTACCGGCGGCGGCGAGCTTCTATCGGGATTCGCCATGGACGCCAGGGCGCAGCGTCTCGTGGTGACCGGCTCAGACCCGGCAAGTCCGTCGGATGCCTACGTGATGGACTTGACCTCGAGGTCGAGTGAACCAAAGCGCCGCCGGATCACTTCCCACAACGATGCTTGGCTCTCCCAACACGTTCCCGCTCCCATGGAGAAGTTCCTGCTGGAGCGGGAGGACTGGGACATCGAATGCCGCCTCTACCATCCGCCCAACTTTGATCCCGCGCAGCGTTACCCGCTGGTGCTGGAGATACACGGCGGCCCCAACGGAGCCTTTTACGACTCTTTCGTGCCCTGGCACCAGGTGTTGGCCGGCGCCGGCTACCTCACCCTCGCGGTCAACCCCCGCGGCTCGTCCACCTACGGCGAGGAGTTCGTCAACGCCGTTCTGGGCGACTGGGGCGGCGACGACTACCGCGATCTCATGGCCGCCGTGGACCTGGTGTGCCAGCGCGACTACGTGGACACCGACCGCCTCGGCGTCCACGGGTACAGCTACGGCGGATACATGACCACCTGGATGATCGGCCACACCGACCGGTTCCGCGCGGCCGTGGCCGGCGCCCCCTGCATCGACCTGTGGACCATGTACGGTACTTCCGACATCGCCACCAGCTTTGGGGAGGCGCAATGGGCCATCCGTCTCGCCGGCGGCATGCCCATTAGCCGCCCCCTGGTCAGCGAACTGTCCGAGGGCGTCGACACCCTGGCTTACCGCTTGCTCCAAAGGTCACCCATCAAATTCGCGCCGCAAGTCAAAACGCCGGTCCTGCTGCTTCATGGAGAATCCGACGCCCGGTGCCCGATAGGGCAAAGCGAGCAGTATTTCCAGGTGATGAAGCGGCTGGACAAAGAGGTGGAAATGGTCCGGTTCCCCGGCTGCGGCCACGGGTTCCTCCGCACGGGCCACGTCGCGTTGCGGCAGGAATACCTGGAGCGGATGCTGCACTGGTTCCAGCGTTGGCTCTGAAGCATTTGCAAACAATACGGACGGGATGGATTGATGACTCTCCAAGAACTCGCCAACGAGTTGCGCAAAATGTACGACTCCGCTCCCAAAAACGAGCAGGTTCTTCACTTGCATCTTTTCGGAATAAAATATGCTGCCGAGTTGTCTCGTTTTTCGCCCGCGTCCGTCGTTGCTCTGGCTGGCATTCCTCGTTCCTACGGAACGGAAATAAACAAGGGCCGCAATCTGGCGCGCTACGTAGAATTGAAGCGGTAGGAGACATGCCATGCTCAATGCAGATTTGTCGCAGGAACAGGTACGCAAGATGGCCGACCTGGTTGGCATATCCATCGACGACTCCGACCTGCCCGAGGTGGCCAACCGCTTCGCCAGCCTGATGCAGGAACTTGACCGCCTGCGCGACCTTGACCTGGAAGGCATCGAGCCGGTCGCCATCTTCCCCGATGCGGACGCGCAGTGACCTGATCGGTCTGCTCTGCGTTATAGAGATCGTTCCATGCGGCTGAATTTATCTGGTTTTCGTGGCGCAATCGGCAGTCTCGCGGCGGTCATCGAACGTAGCGAGGACCGGACTGCCATGGACCGTTTGGATCCCATCATCCGCGTCGCGGTCCGAGCCGGAGCCATCAAGCATTTCGAGTTCACTTACGAGTTGTCGTGGCTATCAATCAAGAGATGGCTCGAAACCAACGTGAGCCCAACCACGGGGGATGGTGTGACGAGGCGCGAACTTTTTCGGCTGGCGGCGGAGAGCCGTCTGATAGATGACGTTGACCGCTGGATGCGCTATCACCAAGCACGCAACCGCACCTCTCACACGTATAGAGAGGCTACGGCCAACGAAGTTTACGACGTAATACCGGAATTTCTGGCTGATGCCCGGTTGCTGCTGGCGAGATTGGAGGCCCGTAATGATTGACGTGCAACCGGATCAACTGGCTGAAATCAAGAGCATACTGGAACAATGTGTCCCCGGATGCGAAGTGTACGCTTTTGGCTCACGGGTTACGGGGATGACCAAGCCGTGGTCCGATTTGGATCTGGCAGTGATGGGGCCGGAGCCTTTGGGTTTCCAAAAAGTTGGACGATTGATCGAAGCCTTCCAGGAGTCCACCCTCCCATTCCGCGTTGACGTCCTGGACTGGCACGACGTGTCCCCCGAGTTCCAGGCAATCATCGCCAAACAGTACGCCGTCATTCAGCCGGGTCAAACCGCCGGAGCTTCACCATGACCTCTACCCAAGTCCACGACGACATCGTCTTTCTCTCCGCCGAAGCCACCTCGGCCGCCATCCGCAACGGCGATTTCACCGCAACCGACGCGGTCAACGCCTACCTCCGGCGCATCGACGCCATCGATGGCGACATCAAGTCCTACATCACCGTGTGCCGTGAGGAGGCCCTGGGCGTCGCCGCGGACGTGGACAATGCCTTGCGTCGCGGTGACGAAGCTACCGTTGGCGGAGCCCTGTTCGGCGTCCCCATGGCCATCAAGGACCAGTTCAACACCGAGGGCATCCTCACCAGCAACGGCTCCCGCGCCTATGCGGATAACGTGCCGGCCGAGAACGCGACCGTGGTTACTCGCCTCAAGTCCGCCGGCGCAATCCTGTTGGGCAAGCTGAACCTCAGCGAATTGGCCATGGGCGGCACCGCGGACCCGCCCTACGGTACCCCCGATAACCCCTGGCGTCACGGCCACACCCCCGGCGAGTCCAGCAGCGGGTCCGGCGCGGCGCTGGCGGCGCATCTCTGCGCGGCGTCCGTCGGCGAGGACACCGGCGGCAGCGGACGCGGGCCGGCGTCGTACTGCAACGCCGTGGGTCTGCGCCCGACCTTCACGCGCATCAGCCGGCATGGCATCACGCCCATGTGCTGGTTCATGGACGCGGCATCCCCCATGACCAAGACCGTTGAGGACTGCGCGCTGGTTCTGGGCGCCGTGGCCGGGTACGACCCCATGGATACTACAACGAGCCGCCGCCCGGTTCCCGACTACCGCGCCATGCTTGACGGCAACATCCGAGGGATGCGGGTTGGCCGCATGACCGAGCTGTGCGACGCCTCCGACATGCACCCGGACGTGCGGCGCGCCACCGACGCGGTGCTGGACACTCTTGCCGATTTGGGAGCCGAGGTGATCGACGTTTCCCTGCCGCTGACGGAGATCGCCGGCGCGATTTTCGTGGGTATCGCCGATACCGAGGGAGCCGGCGCCCGCGACGGCCTCATGCGTCGCGCCCCCGAGCTATTGGACCGGGCTTCCCGCACTCGGCTGCAGAGCGCCTCCCTGGTGCCGGCCAAGGTGCAGAACCGGGCCATGAAAGCCCGTGTCCTGCTCCGGCATCAGTTCGAGGCGGCCTTCCGGCAGGTGGATGTCCTCGTGTCCCCCACCGCTCCGTATCCGGCGCCTCGACACGACGCTTTGACTGCGCCTTTTGAGTCGGCCGACGACGTGCGCCAGCGGTTTTTCTTCCGCCGCTCGTACACCGGTTGCTACCCGTTGGCCGGAATGCCCGCCGTGTCTATCCCCGGTGGGTTCACCGAGGACGGACTCCCCATCGGCGTTCAGCTGGGCGGCGGCCCCTTCGCGGAAGGGACCATACTGCGGGCCGCTTACGCCTATCAAGAGGCCACCGACTGGCACACCCGCCGCGCGCCGGTTTAGCCGGTCCGGTCTCCAGGGCTGCGGGCTAGGTGCGGAAGGTCACCCTCCGGAACGCCTCCGCCAGCGTCAGGCCGCTGAATTCCTCGTCGGGATAATCGTTGCCGGCAGTCGCGGCCTCTTTGGCCCGGGCACGCACGAACCCTTCCAGTTCTTCCCTCGTGCGCTGGCGGGCTTGGGTGCGGTGGGCCATCACCGCATCCATTTTGGTGTCAAAGTCTCCCGCTATGTCCACGAAGGTGTTGGGATTTTCCGATCCCCAGAACATGATTGTCGCGGTTTTGTGCGGCTCAATTCCTTCGTTGGCGAACAGCTCGCCGAAGTGCAGGTGGTCCCGAGCGTACGGGAATACCGCGTCCAGCGTCACCTGCCCGGCGATCCGATGGTCCCGGTGCCATTGCATGTTGCGTCGGTAGGGCTCGGTCGTCAGCACCACGTCCGGCTTGACCACGCGGATCTGACGAACCAGGTCCCGGCGAAAGTCCGACGTGTCTTCCAGTTCGCCGTCCGGCCTGCCCAGCATCACCACGTTCTTCACGCCCAGGATGTCCGCGGCGGCCAATTGCTCCCGGCTGCGGGTGGCGGCCAGTTCCGTCGGATCTGTCTCGGGATCATCCGAGCCCTTGCTGCCATCAGTGCACAGGACGTAATGGACTTCAGAGCCCCCGCGCACCCAGCGGGCTATGGTGCCCCCCGCCCACACCTCAGCGTCATCGGGATGTGGAATGACCACCAGGGCGCGTTCGGGTGTGTAATCCATGGGATGCTCCTCCTGGGATATGATCTTTGGCGGGATGAACGAATTCTGCGGAAAATGCCCGGCAAGCGCATGGAGAAAACGCTAATCCTGGGTTTCCATAATCGTGGGGACCAAGTCCGGCGCCGGGCTTGGCCAGGAAGGGGGAGGCGCGGAAAGTACGCTGGCATCACTGCCCCAGAGCCAGTGAAAAGTCGGGGATAACGTCTCACTCCCATCAATGACGACGCGGTCGGAGAAGATCGCTCCGGCCAGGATCCCACCGGAAATGATGATCCGCATCGCCTCGTCCACCGTGATGTCCGTCGGCGTCACCTTGCTGGATGCCACAACTACCAGGTAGCCGGAAGAAGGCACGGGCGTGGTGGGCACGTAGATGGATAGATACTCCTCCACCCCGTCCAGCTTGCCCAGGTTGGAGGTGATCAGCCCGATGGACATTACGCCCAGGCGGGGAAACTCGATCAGCACCACCCCCCGGTATTCCTGCTCCTGCGTGTCTGACAGGAAATCGATGCCTACCCGCGTCGTGTTGTACACCGCGCCGACCACCGGAATCCGCCCGATCAGATCGTGGATCTGGTTGATCAGAAACTTTGCCACCGCCCAACTGATGAGCAGTCCGACGATGTAGATCACCACCAGCACTGCGGCTACTCCCACCAGGTCGGTCCAGTCGAATCCGCCCGTCTTGGGAATGTTCAGCCAGCGTACGAACGGCTCCAGCAGCGAAGCCAGCACGTCGTAGAAAAATTTGAAGACGAAATAGGTCACCAGCACCGGCAGGAATACCAGCAGGCCGGCCACCATCCGTCTTTCCAGGTGGCGCAGCGCGGATGCGAACGGCCGCCGGCGGGGGCGCTGCGGGTTCCGCTCCCCGTACCCCGGGTAATTGGGGAACCCGAATTCGTTCGGTGGCAGTGGGTTGCCACGTGGTTGCATCAGCGGGCCGTCTCCTGATCCTCCCCGGTCGAACCCAGGCGTTCGTACAGCTCCAGCAGGCGGCCCGCCACCTGGTCCCAGCTCAACGTCTCCGCCCGGCTGCGGGCGGCCCGTCCCATGCTGTCCCGCAGGTCCTCGTTGGCCATGATCATTTCCAGCGACTGCGCGAAAGCTTCGGGGCAACGCCAGGATTTCAGGTACCCGGTCCGCCCGTGCTGGACGATTGTCGAGAGTCCGCCCACGCGCGATGCGACCACCGGAGTCCCGCAGGCCATGCTCTCCAGCGCGGCCAGGCCGAAACTCTCGTAGAATGACGGGACGACGCACACGTCCGCGGCGGAGTAGTAAAGCGCCAACCGCTCCTGGGGCACCCGGCCCACGAATTCCACCGCGTCTCCCAGTTGCAGGTCGTCGGACAGTTGGTGCAGCCGCTCTATTTCTCCGCTGCCCTCAGCGTCGGAACCCACCACCAGTACCTGGACGCCCTCTTCCGACTCCAGCGACGCTGCGGCGTGGAGCAGCAGGTCGGCGCCCTTCAGCGGTTCGATTCGACCCACGTACAGCATGACCTTGTGCCCGTTCAGACCCAGCTCCCGGCGCGCTGCCGTCCGTCCAATAGGCCGAAAACGGCTCAAATCCACTCCACACGGAATCAGCGACACCCGGTTTCTGTCGGCCCCGTAAAGTCGCACCATGGCGTCCCGCTCGTGCGGGCTGAACGCCACGACGCAGTCGGCCTCCGCGATGATCCGTTCTTCCGTTTCCTGGCGCACCGCCGGCTCTTGCTCGCCGGAACGTGACTGCAACTTGATGCGTGACAGGGTGTGGAAGGTCACTACTTGGGGCGTACCCGTCGCCGCGGCCAGGCGCGAGCCCGCCCAGCCGCTCAACCAGTAGTGCGAGTGGATTGCCAGGTATCGAACGTTGCTGCGCTGCCGGTATTCCCCCACTCTGGCCACAAATTCATCCAGGTAGTTGGGCAAATCCCCCAGCGGCGCATCGGGAGGTCCGGCCGGTACGTGAACGTAGCGAACCCCGTCGCTCCCCGCTTCGTCCCCGGCACATTGGTAATCATGCTCCCGCGTGAAAACGTCGACGATCACGCCCCGGTTCGCCATTGCCTTGGCAAGTTCGCGCACGTGCACGTTCATCCCTCCCGCCTTCCCTTGCCCCGGCGCAGCCAGCGGGCAGGTGTGGTAGGAGATCAGAGCGACCCGGGATGTACAGTCGGATATCAAGGCAAGACGCTCCTGCGGCGGTCGACACGCACCGACATGAAAGGCGCAATCAGCATGGTTCGAATTTTAGCGGTGAAGTGTTTCTGTTTCGTGTCGTCAGCCGCTGCCCCCGCCGGGCGCATCGGTGCGCTGGAGCGTAATGCGGTAAAGATGATGATCCCGACCGCCGAGCCGGTATTTGTAGGGTTCGTTCCCCCGCAGGAAGTCAAAGTATCGGTAGCCGCTTTCCAGCGCGTCGCGCAAGCACAGCGCGTGCAGCAACAGGCCAACGCTGTAGTAACGGTATTCGGTGTCGTGCCCGCTGTTGTACAGCATCCGCACGCCGTCGTAATCCAGGCACAGCGAGGCGGCCACCGGCTTGTCGTCCATTTCCATGAAGAAGAGCCGAAGCACTCCTTGCTCCGCCGTTGCCGCGATTAGCTTTCGGAAAAAATCCTCACGGTCGGAGGTGAGAAACTCGGCCTTCGCCGGATCGCTGTTCCGCATCAGGTCCAGGAAAGTGTCCGTCCGGTCGCTGGCCTCGCTTGGCTCCGAGATGCAGAACCAGCGCCAGTTATCGTGACCCTCCAGCCGGCGCAGCTTTCGCCGCAACTCGTGCCGGTCCTTTTTGCTCAGTCCGGCCAGGTAGTCATCCCAGGTGGGCGGCAGGTCGATGCGCGGCGCCACGTCTTCTTCAGCGATGTCAACTGAGTATCCCCGTTCCCGCGCCAAGTCCGGAAGGATCGCCAGCGTTGGAGAGTCTTCGCCTACCGAGTAGAGCTCCAGTTGCCGGCCGCCACCGGAGTCGATCTCGTCCAGCAGGGCCGGGTAAAACGCCGGCTCCGTGCCGCGGGCGATGACGAAGTCGTTGTAGTCGAAGGTGTCGCTGTTGCCGACAAAGGAAAAGTTGTCGCCGCAGCGCGACAGCGACGCCAGGGCCGTCAGTTGCCCCGCGGCGTCCGTCAGGTAAAACCCGGCCAGCGAGCGGCTATCCTGGAAGGCGCTCCACCACAGTTCCTGCCAGGTGGGCGTGATGTACAGATTATTGACCACCGACCGGCCGAGCAGTTCCTGCCATTCCTGCCGGACTTGCTCAAACGACGTGATCGGAGTTGCTGATTGATCGGTTGTCATGGAAGGCGTACTCGTTACACCCGGCTGTCCAGTAAGTTCAGCAGTTCGTTTGCGGAATATGACGCGGCCGCGCCGTTGTCTCTGCCGCGTTGCCCGTGCCGGATCGCGGTCGTCACCACGCGATGGCCCGGTTTTTGGATTCCCCGCATGGACATGCACAAGTGCTCCGCTTCCACCCGACACGCCACCGCCAGCGGCTGCACCCGCGACATTACGGCGTCGGCCAGTTGCGCGGTGAGCCGCTCCTGCACCTGCAAGCGCCGGGCCGTGGCGTCCAGCGCCCGGCCAATCTTGCTGATCCCGGCGATGTGTCGGTCGGGTACGTAGACCAGGCTGGCCCGTCCGAAAAAGGGCAGCATGTGGTGTTCGCACATCGAGTAGAAGGGCAGGTCTGCCACCAGCACCGGGTCGTGGGTCACGTCTTCGGAAAAAACCGCGTCGATCTCTGCCGCCGGGTCCGTTCCTACCCCCGAGAACAGCTCCGCATACATTTCCGCGACGCGTTCCGGCGTTCGCCAAAGCCCCTCGCGTCCGCTGTCCTCGTCGATGTACTTGAGGACGGTGCCCACCGCGACCTCAATGGCCGCCAGGTTCATTTTGGGTCCGGCGGCGGTCATCTGGCGGGCAGCGTCTCCATTATGGCGTTCTCAATGGCCTCCAGGTTGGGCTTCACTTCTACCGTGTCGGCCTGGGCGCTGCTCACCGCCATGTCCGGGTCCTTGAGGCCGCTGCCGGTGATGATGCACACCGCCCGCTTCCCCGTCAGGTCCAGGCCGTTGCGTTTCATCTTCAGCAGGCCGGCAACCGAGGCGGCCGAAGCCGGTTCGCCGAATATCCCCTCCCGCGACGCCAGCAGGCGGTACGCCTCGAGGATCTCGTCGTCGCTCACCGCGTCGATGACGCCTCCCGACTGGTCCCGCGCGCGCTCGGCGAACTTCCAGCTTGCCGGGTTGCCGATGCGTATGGCCGACGCTATGGTCTGCGGAAACGGCACCGGCTCCCCGCGCACGATGGGGGCGGCGCCCTCTGCCTGGAAGCCCATCATCCGGGGCAGGACCTCGTTGCGCCCCAGCTGGTGGTACTCGACGAAGCCGCGCCAGTACGCCGTGATGTTGCCCGCGTTTCCCACCGGGATGAACAGGTAGTCCGGCGCGTCTTCCAACACGTCCGATATCTCGAAGGCGGCCGTCTTCTGCCCCTCGATGCGGTGCTGGTTGACCGAGTTCACCAATGTGATCGGGTTGGTCTTGGTGAACTCGCGAACCAATGCCAGGGCCGCGTCGAAGTTGCCGTCCACTAGGAGGATCCGCGCCCCGTAGGCCATGGCCTGGGCCAGCTTGCCCAACGCCACTTCGCCCTTGGGGATCAGAACCCACGCGGCCAGGTTGCAGTAGGCGGCGTAGGCTGCCGCCGACGCGCTGGTGTTGCCCGTGGAGGCGCACATCACGCCGACGCTGCGCTCTTCCAGAGCTTTGGCCATGGCTACCACCATGCCCCGGTCCTTGAACGATCCGGTGGGGTTGCAGCCCTCCAGCTTGAAGTACAGGTTGGGGCAACCGAGCTCCGGCCCAAGTTGCCGCGACCGAACCAGCGGCGTGTCGCCCTCACCCATCGAGAAGATGGGTGTCTCTTCGTTGACCGGCAGCAGATCCCGGTACTGTTGTAATACGCCTACGCCCATTTTCTACCGGGTTTGGCAGGCTGGTGCCACGGTGTTGCCTGGTTACTGCAATCGATGGGTCGGGGTTCAGTCGGCAGTCGCTTCACTGTTCGATACGGATCAGATTGTCTACGCTCACCACCACGCCCAGTTGCGCCACGGCCGCCAGTGCGGTCTGCACGTCGGACTCCCGGGAGGGATACGTGGTGATAACCAGCTGGGCGGTGCCGCTGCCCGGGTCGGTATCCTTCTGGATCACGGTGGCGATGGAGATGTTGCCGTCGCCCAGCAGCCGCGCTATCTGGGCCAGCACGCCGGCTTGGTCGGCGCACGTCAGTCGCAGGTAGTACGCGCTGGAAAGTTCGTCGATGGGTCGGATGGGGTCGTCGGATGACTGGCTCCGCCCGTTGGCAACCGGCAGCAGCGCCGGCGCTCCGCCGCTGTCGATGAACCTCACCACGTTCAGGATGTCGCCCATCACCGCGCTGGTAGTTGCGTCGCGCCCGGCTCCCTGGCCGTGCAGGATTATCTGACCGCACAGGTCGCCGGTCACCTCCACGGCATTATACACGCCGTCGACTTTGGCCAGCAGGTGGTCTTCTGGAACCAGGGCGGGATGCACGCGAGCCTGGATGGCACCGTCCGGCTGGGCCTCAGCGATCGCCAGGGATTTTATGGCGTAGCCCAGCTCGGCCGCGTAGCGAAAATCTTCCGGGCCCAGGCGGCTGATGCCCTCGGTGTGGATCGCCCCGTGGGGTATCGATTGGTGAAAAGCCAGGCTCCCCAGCACGGAGAGCTTGTACGCGGCGTCAATCCCCTCGACGTCGTTGGTGGGATCGGCCTCCGCGTACCCCCGGCTCTGGGCCTCGGCCAGGGCTTCGGCAAACGGCGTCTGGCTGCGCGCCATCCGGGTCAGGATGTAGTTGGTGGTCCCGTTGATGATGGAACGGATCGAGCGGATGTCGTTGGCCAGCAGCTGTGACATCAAGCAGCCGACGATGGGGATTCCACCGCCGGCGGATGCCTCGAACAGCAGGTTGACGCTTTGGGACTGCGCCAGCGTCAGGAGCGATGCGCCGCGTCTGGCCATCACTTCCTTGTTGGCGGTGACGACGTGCTTGCCGCCGGCCAGGGCGCGTTCCAGGTAGTCACCGGCCGGCGTGTCGCCTCCCATCACCTCGACTACCACGTGGATATCCGGGTCAGTGAGGATGTCCTCAGGATTGGTCGTCAGCACCCCCGGCGGCGGAGACGGCTCGCGGGTCTTCGTCGCGTCGCGCACCAGGGCACGCCGCAGCCGCACGGTGCGCCCCGTCTTCCTCCGGATCTCATCCGCGTTGCCCGCTAGAGCCGCAGCGACACCGCCCCCGACGGTCCCCAGACCCATCAGGCCGATGTTGATTGCTTCTGTGGTGTTGGGCATCTGGTAATTCTGCGGTGGGGCTGATTCTGCGTTTCGCTGTGGCTTGTCGCGGTGTCGGAACTTTGGCAGAGCGTCCTGCGGTTTTCGCGAATCTTACTGCTGTGGCTGTGGGGTGACCCGTGGCGCGGTTAACCGGACCTGGTCGGTCACCCAAGCGTAGCGGTTGCTGTCGAAGTTGATCTTCACCCAGCCTTCCTCGGATCCGCGGGCCAATTGATCGTCTTTCCATTCCTCGACGCGCGCGCTGGCCATCTGGAAAAGCATCTGCGCTTCGACCTGTCGCGTTTCCGGCCCGCCGATTGCCTGGATGATGTAGATCGTTTCATCCTCGTAGATGGGCGTCGATATTTCCCCGGGTTCCAGCCTGGGCGGTTTGCGTGTTTCGGTGCCGTCCTCGGCTACTTCGGTCTCGCCGAACAGGTAGCTGTCGAACTCCGGAAACGCCCCTTCCGGTACCCACCCGATGTATCCGTCGGAGCCGGAGATCTCCCGCGACACCGATCCGAAATCCTGGCCCAGCACTAGGCGTTCGCGGACCGCCTCCGGCGAGGCCGAGGAGTTCAGGCTCATCGCTATGGCTTGCAGTTCAATCTGCGGCGCCTCTTCCGGCAGGGAACCCAGCATGATGCCGAATAGCGTGCTCTGGTGCAGCCGCTCCTCCATGATCCGACGGTAGGCATCGTCGGTCAGGTTCACCTGGGTCAGGAAGTTCTTGTAGATGTTGTCGAACTCCGCGTCCAACTGCGCTTCCAATTGCGGGTCTCCGGCTTCCTGGCCAGGTTCCGGCTCGGGGCGAAACTGGCCCCGGATCGCCTCGTCAATCTGCGCGTCGGTGACGTCGATGCCGAGGCCTGGCGCCGCCTGGCGCAGTATCTCAGCGTGCAGCAGGTCGGTCAGCAACTGGAACGGAATCCGGCTGAAATCCACCTGCCCGCCCTGGTAGCGGTTGATGCCCTGCAGTACCCGGATCCGCTCCACCAGGTCGCCCATGGTGAAGCGAACCCCACGTACCTCGCCGGCCATCACGCGCGGCGGCAGGATGAACTGTTGGTACACGCCAGCCAGCACCACCCCAACGATCACCAGGATCAGGACGGCTCCGACGACAATCGCAATCCGTTGTCGGCGGGAATCCAGCCGGCGGCGCGTGCGCGCGGCCTGTACGGCCTCGGCGCTGGACGCCCCCAGCCGGCGACTGCGGCCAGCAGCGTTTCTGGTGGGACGACGCCTGGCCGGCTGCTCCGGAGCTTCGTCTGCCTCTTCGGCGCTGCGTTTCCAGGGCAGCGAAAGGTTCAGCATCTGGGGTGGGCCGGTCAGCGACCCGAACGCATGCCGACGTTGATGCTGTGTTCGGGCGCGTAGGGCAGCAGGGCGAGGTAGCGGGCCCGCTTGATCGCCTGGGCTAGCAGCCGCTGGTTCTTCGCCGAAGTGCCGGTCTTGCGGGTCGGTTCGATTTTCCCCTGCTCGGAGATGTACCGTCGCAGGCGGTCCACGTCCTTGTAATCGGGAGTTACCCCCTCAACCGTGAAGGCGCATACTCTCCGGCGCGGTCCGTACCGCCGTCCGCCGCGGCCTCCGCCGCGTGGCCCGCCCCTTCCCGGCGGTCGTCCGCCCGGGCCACCCGGCCGCCCGCCCGGAGGGCCGCCGCCCGGCCGTCCACCCGGTCCTCCGGGCGGGCCGCCACCAGGTCCGCCTGGAGGAGGCCCGCCGGCGGCAGGAGGCCCGCCGGCCGGAGCGGAAGGCGCCGCGCTGGGGGGCGGAGTTGCGGGTGCGGGTTGTGGCGTAGTCATTGCTGGAGGTTCCTCCGGATTGCTGGGGTTCGGATGCCTGGAGTTCAGAAAGGAAGGTCGTCTACGTCCATCGGGTCACCGCCGCCGCTGGCACCGTAGCCGGCTCCGCGCCGGTCATCGTAGCCACCGCGCTGGTCGCCGTACCCGCCACTGTCGGCCCTGCCGCCATAGCTGGTTTCTTGCTGGCCGCCGTACCCGCCATATCCTCCGTCGTCCATTTGATCTCCGCGGCGTCCCAAGAACTGAACGTCGGTGACGAAAACGTCGAGAGAAAAACCGGGAGCACCATCTCGGCGCTCGTACTGCCGAGTGCTTAAGCGTCCTTCCACGTATGCTTGCTGACCGCGACTGAGATATTGGTTGCACGTGTCGGCGAGCCGTCCGTAGGCGGTGCAATTGAACCACTCGGTCTGCTCTCGCTGCTCGCCGTTGACGGTGTACCGCCGGGTGGTCGCCAAGCTGAATGATGTCATTGGGTTGCCGGATGTCGAGTACCGCATCTCCGGATCCCGGCCGAGATAGCCGATTATGATGATCTTGTTCACGGGAACTTACGCCTCTGTGTGCTCATCGGTTTCGGCGGGTCTCTCGGGAGCGGCCGAAGGCTCAGTGGCCGCCGGCTCGGCGCTGGCGACAGGTTCGGGAATCGCTGTCGGCCTAGGGGTCGCTACGACCTCAGCGCTGGCGTTCTCCGCCGCGGGGGCGGGAGCCGCCGGGTCGGCAGGTGCCGGCGTGGCCGCTGGTCCGCCTGGAGGCGGCGCTCCCTCCGCCGGCGGAGCCGCCGGCGCGCCAGCTCCAGGCGGAGGTCCGCCCTGTCGGCGGTCGCCGAAGCCGCCGGCCCCTTCCGGTATCGGGCCGCCGCCGTCCTGGCGTCGGCCTCGTCCGGGCGGAATGTACCGTGACGGCGCGGTCAGTGGTCCCGGCGGCGGCTTGTCGGCCAGCGGCCCGTCGCAGTTGACGATCAGCGACCGCAGCACCTGCTCGTCCAGCCGCAGGTAGTTCTCCAACTCCCGATTGAAGGAATTGTCCACGGTGAAGGTGCTCAGGTAGTACGACCCTTCCAGGAAATTGTAGTTCCCCTTGCGGATCGGATAGGCCAGCCGGCGGGTGCCCCAAATTTGCTCCGCGGTGATTTCGCCGTCCCGGTTGGCGATGAACGACTTGATGTCGTCCCATTTGGCCGATGCTTCGTCCTGATTCAGCATCGGGCTGAGAATTGTTACCAGTTCGTAATGACGCAAGTTCGAATCTCCTGAATTGGTGAAAACGCAACGGCGATTATAGCACCCGGCGCCTTGAGTGTCAGCACGGGCGCGCACGAAAACCCCGGAAACCTGGCCCACTACTCTCAGCCTCCGTCGGCGGTACGTACTCTGATGCGCCGGGCACGGTTGCCGCGTGACGCCAAATCCAGTGTCAGTAGTCGAAGTACACCGCACTGACGAGGCCATGCAACTGCCGGCTCAAGTCCGCGATCCTGACCAGCAGTCGCGGGTTGTCGTCAGAGTCCGGCCATTCGTACAGCACCAGCGACCTCAACCGGCCGGCCATCCGGTTCGCCGCGGCGCTGGATTCCGGGTCGGGTCCCGCCCCGATTGCCTCCAGTTCCTCGGATACGGCATCCAGGGCGCGGCGCATCGAGTTCGGAAGCAGCGGGTCGGTGACCAGCAGGTTTAGCGCCTGTTCCGCCCGTATCTCCACGCCGTAGGTGCGCATGTACGCCTCCTGGGCATGGAAAACCCGCAGCAGCGTCGTCCAGTCCGACTCCGTGTGTTCGGTGGATTGTTCGTCCTCTTCCAGCTGCGCCAGGAGGAGGCCGCTCGCCTGTTGGGACCGCTCGATGAACCTCCCCAGCTGCATGAAGTGCCAACCTTCGTCGCGGTACATGGTGGCTGCCGCCACTCCCACGAAGGTCTCGATGTCCTCCGCCGTTTCCGTGTAGAACCCCTCCGGTGACGCCAGCCAGATGTCCAGCATCCGGATCCGCTGCAGCTTCAGGTAGGTCAGGTTCAGCGACCGCCACATCTCCGCGCTGATGCAATGACGCATCTGCCGCGCGTTCTCTCGCCCCAGCGCGAAGCAACTCCACATCGAACTGGGATTGCTGCGCTCAAAAGTAAGGTCGTCCGCCAGCGTGAACGAATCCGCCAGGGTGTACTCGTCGCTGATCCGCCGCTGCATCTGGACTTGCCCCGACGGACCTTCCGCCCGCTGGAACTGCGGCGCGGCCCCCGCGTCCGATGGTGCCAGTTCCAGCCCGCCACCCGGCGGCACTCTGTCCAGGCTGCTGTAAATCCGTCGCCAGCCCGAGTAGATCTCGCCGATGGAGCGGTCGACCAGGGCCTCGGTCTGCAACTGCAACAGGCGGCTCAGGTGGTCCGCCCGTTCCAGGTAGCGGCCCATCCAGTAAAGCCCTTGCGCGCTGCGAGACAGCAATTCGGCTACTCCCCCAGGACCCAGACGTCCTTGCCGCCGCCGCCCTGGCTGGAATTGACCACCAGGCTGCCCCGCCTCAGCGCGACGCGGCAGAAGGCTCCCGGCACGATCCGTGTGGACTGCCCGTGCAGTATGAACGGGCGCAGGTCCACGTGCCGGGGCTCAAATACGCCGTCGATCAGGCACGGGGAGCGCGATAGCGCCAGCGTGGGTTGCGCGATGAAGTCCGCCGGGTTGGCCCGAACCTGCTCCGCGTATTCCCCCCGTTCCTCCGGCGTCGCGTGCGGGCCCACCAGCATCCCGTAGCCGCCCGATTCGCCCACCCGTTTCACCACCAGCTTGTCCAGGTTCTCCAGCGTGTACTCCAGCTCCTGCGGCCGGCGGCAGAGGTACGTTTCCACGTTCTGTAGCGATGGCTCTTCTCTCAGGTAGTACCGGATCAGGTCCGGCACGTACGCATAGACGCTCTTGTCGTCGGCGACGCCGGTGCCCGGCGCGTTGGCCAGCGCCACGTTGCCCTTCAGGTAAGCGTCCATCAGGCCCGGCACGCCCAGGACCGAGTCCGGCCGAAACACCGTAGGGTCAATGAAATCGTCATCGACCCGGCGGTAGATCACGTCAACCCGCCGCAGTCCCGCAGTGGTCTTCATGTAGACGCGATCGTCCTCCACCACCAGGTCCCGCCCTTCCACCAGTTCCGCGCTCAATTCGTGCGCCAGGAACATGTGCTCGTAGAACGCCGAGTTGTACACCCCCGGAGTCAGCAGGGCGATGCTCGGATTGGTTTGTCCGCCGGGCGCCAGCTCCCGCAGGGTGTCCAGCAGCAGCCGGCCGTAGTTCTCCACCTCCAGCACCCGGGACGCCCGATACAGCCGGCGCAGGCTCGCCTTCACCGCTTTCCGGTTGGCGATCATGTAGGATACGCCCGAGGGCACCCGCAGGTTGTCCTCCAGCACCCGGAACCCGTCGTTGGTGCGCACCACGTCGGTGCCGCAGATCGCCACCCATGTGCCCTGCGGTGGGGTGAAACCGCGCATCTCCGGCCGGTATTGCGGGCAGCCCAGCACCATGTCCTCGGGGATCACGCCGTCTCGGGTCACCCGCGACTCGCCGTACACGTCCTGCAAAAACAAGTTCAGCGCCTTGAGCCGCTGGGTCAACCCGGCTTCCAGTTCGCGCCATTCCGCTTCCGCCAGCAGCCGCGGCACGCAGTCGATGGGGATGATGCGCTCGTCGGCCTCATCGTCCCCATACACGGTGAAGGTGATCCCCTCGTTGGAGAACGACCGGGTCACCCTTTCCTGGATGGCCGTCAACTCTTCGGCGGACAGGTCGGTGAGCGTCTGCCGCAGGCCCTTCCAGTCGTCCCTCGTCCGGCCGTCGGCGTGAAACATCTCGTCAAAGATGTCCCCGTCGATGCTGTATTTCTGGAACCGGTCTGCCGTAGTCACGCGCGCCTCTGGTCTGCCCGTGTGCTTAACCCTTGGTCAACAGCCCGAACCGTCCGGACTGCCCTCGGGTCAGCAGACTAACAAATTGCCCCACACCCGCACAACTCAATTGCGATCTCATGTGTACCCGAGGTTTGCGGTGGGGAAACGTCGGGATCTGGATTTGCGGGATTTTACGATTTCGCGGGAATTGGGAGAGTTCCATCACAGAACGGTTCCAATCCTGGCAATCCCCAAATCTCGAAAATCCTGATTCTGACGACTCCCTCGGCGCTGCCCCGCGTCCGTATCACGCCGCCGCCAGCGCCGGTATCACGTGGTTGCCGAATGCCCGCACCTCGGCTTCCGGCGGAGCGAAGGTGAGACACGGCATCAGGTACAACTGGTTGACCCCGTGCTGCGCCATCTCCTGGATGCGCGCGGTGCAGTATTCCGGGGTTCCGATCAGTCCCAGGGCATCACACAGCTGACCGTTGACCTCGTCGTCCACGAACTGGGTCAACTCGATGGCTTCGTCCCAGTTCGGCGCGTGCCCCAGGTCGGGATAAACGTCGCGCACCGCCTGCGGCACCTCGTATTCCGGGATGTCCAGCCCGGAATAGGGCAGCCAGTTGGGCCCGCCCCACAACAGTGCCCAATGCACCGCCACCGGGCGCGCCAGGCGACGGGCTTCTTCGGTGGAATCGGCCACGCACGTGCGCACCGCGAACATCACGTCCAGATCGTCCAGGGTCCGGCCGCTCCGTTTCGCCCCGGCTTCCAGATGCTCCATAGCCTTCCCGACGATGCCCGGCGTGTACCCCACGAGCACCAGCGCGCCGTCGGCCACTTCGCCCGCCAGTTCCAGCGAACGCGGACCCGACGCCGCCATTAGGACGGGCACCCCGTGGCCCCCGTCGCTCCCCGCGAAGTCCAGGCGATTCGTCATGCCGTCGTATTCCACCGACTCCCCGGCCAGCAGCGCTTTCACCTCCATGATGCAGCGGCGCATCTGTCGCAGGGTGGCCGGCCGCCGGCCGATGGTGCTCGCCGAGGTGTACCCGGTCCCAATAATGAACTTGGTCCTGCCGGGGGCGATTTCCGCAACCGTCTGCGCCGCTCCCGCCAACACCGACGGGATGCGCCCGAAGGGGTTGGTTACCGCCGGGAACAGCCGCAGCTTGCTGGTGGCGTTGGCTGCCATGCCCATGGTCACGAAGGTATCGCGGCATATCATCTGGCTGTCCAGGATTCCCGCTCCGTCGAAGCCCGCGTCTTCTATCTGGCGGATCATGCGCAGCAGTTCCGGCATCGGCGACGTGCCGGGGACGCGCATCGAAATCTTGATGGACTCAGCCATAAGGGTTCCCTCCGTCAGAAATGGGGTCGTTCAACTCGGTCGCGGTAGTATAGCAGCGCACCCAACCCGCTTTGCCAAGCGTATCCGTAGTATCGCCGGGCAATCGCAATGTTGCCACCGCAGGCGCTGCGCGGTTAAACTGCCGCCACCTGCTCAGGGGAGGATTTGTTCAATGGTCGCCGTCCAGTACGCTTTGGAAGATTTCGTGAACGACATGGAGGATCTTCTGGCTTCCCAGCCAACCAATGAGAAGATCTTTGACAAAGGCTCGGACTGCCTGTCGCGCCTTATCGCCAATCCCGACGCCATCCCTGGACGGTTCCGCCAGCCTGTTGGCTCGGGAAGCCGCTCCAATCACGGTTCGTGGCTGCTCCACCACAGCCCCGACAGCGGCCTCCTCGTAACCGCCGTCGTGTGGGGCCCCGGCGACCACGCCGCGCCGCACGATCACCGAACCTGGGGCATGATCGGCGTGATGGACAATGCCCTCACCGAGACCCGCTTCCGGCGCGTTGACGACCGTCAGCGGGAAGACTGGGCCCAGTTGGAGCAGGACCGTTCCGCCGTGGTCAAGCCGGGCGAAATCAGCCTGCTGATCCCTGAAGTTGATGAAATCCACCAGATGGACAACTTCACCGACCGGCCCACCGTCGAGATCCACGTCTACGGCCAGGACCTCCGCGGCCTCGAGCGCGTCCGCTACAACCTGGAAACCGGCGCCATACGGCAGATGATGACGGAAAAGTACGATAACTGCTGATCCCGACCCGAGATCGTCACGCCGAGCGCGCACTGGCGCTCGGCGTGTATACTTAACGCATAACGATTGATATTACCGGCTCGGTAAATTGCCCGCTCGTCACAGTTATACCAATACGCGGTTGTTCCTCGACTTCTCGCGGCGCATGGATAAATTGCGCAGGAGTCAAAATACATTGTGTCCGCCGCCCTCCTTGGAGTGGCCGCGGATCAATCAACGCTAATTGGAATTACATGACCTCGATCACGGAGATGCGCCGATGGCTAAACCGTTCAGTCCCGAGCAGCTCAACGAGTTGTTCAACGACACCACTCCCTTTGCCCTGATCGACGTGCGCGAACCGGGCGAATACAACACCAGCCACATCCCGGGAAGCAGCCTGATACCCCGTCGCCGGTTGGAGTTCGACCTCCACGACGCCGTACCCCACGCGGGCACCTTGATCGTGCTCTGTGATGATGATGGGCGCCGGGTCTCCCCGGCCGCGGCAACCGTCGAAGCTATGGGATTTTCCAATGTTGGCTGGCTGGATGGCGGCATCAACCGCTGGGTGAGCTTGGACTACCCAACCGAATGGGGCGTCAACGTCCCCAGCAAGGACTTCGGCGAAAAGGTCGAAGTCGTCCACCACGTGCCGGAAATCGATGCCATCGAACTGCGCGCCCGCATGGACCGCGGCGAAAAAATGGTGATCCTCGACACCCGAACGCCCGAGGAATACCGCCGCTTCTGCATCCCCGGCGGCCGCAGCCTGCCCGGCGGCGAGTTGGCCCTCCGCATCACCGACATCACGGCGGACCTGGATCCGGACACCACCGTGGTGGTGAACTGCGCCGGGCGGACCCGCAGCATCATCGGGACCCGGGTTCTGCAACGCATGGGCCTGGACCGCGAGGTCGTCGGCCTCAAAAACGGCACCTCCGGCTGGGTGTTGGCCGGCTACGAGCTGGAGTCCGGCGCAGATAGGGACCTCCTCCCCAGAGTGTCCGAGGAAGGCCGGGCCGCGGCGGAAGCCTACGCTGACAGGTGCGCCGCTGAAGACGGAGTGCGCTTCCTGGACGTCGCCGGCCTCGACGCCATGGCCGACCGCAGCGTTACCGAAAGCATTTACTTCATCGACGTGCGCACTTCCGAGGAATATGACCGCGGCCGCATCCCGGGGTTCCGTTGGTTCCCCGGCGGACAATGCGTTCAGCGCAGCGATGACGTCGCCGTCGTGAAGAACGCTCCCATAGTGTTCTGTTGCGATGGCAAAGCCCGGGCCGCCCTTACCGCCTCGTGGTATCGCCAGCTCGGACACGAAGAGGTCTACGCCGTCGACGGCGGCACCCAGGCTTGGGTGGCCGCCGGCCGTCCCTTGGAATCCGGCATGAGCCTGGGGGCCTTGAACGACGGTTCCATCGCCGGCGAAACGGAGTCCGAACTGTTGGCGGAGGCCCGTCGCACGGTGCCCACCCTTTCGGCCAAGTCCCTCGACCAAAACCGGCCCGACGTGATCATCTTCGTCGACACCAGCCAGGATTTCGCCCGCGCTCACGTGCCCGGGTCCCGCTGGGTCCCGCGCGGATGGCTGGAATGGCAGATCAGCGACCACGTTCAATCCAATGACGTCAGCATCGTCGTCACCTGCGTCGATGGGCGGCAGTCTCTGCTGGCGGCGGCGACGCTCCGCCAGATCGGCTATTCCAACGCCAGGGCCCTGGCCGGCGGCATGACTGCATGGCAGGCGTCCCGGCTGCCTGTGGAGGAAGGACTGAGCGGGGTCACACGCACTCCGTCGGACGTCGTCTTCAGCGGCCCCGACCGCACCTACGCCGACATGCAGAACTACCTGCGCTGGGAGACGGCGCTGGGCGAGAAATACGCGCCGGGCGCATAAGGACCGTTGCGTTCAACGGAGGCAGCGTTATGGCCACGCAAGCGCCAGAACCAACCGTAGTTGGCCCGGCGACGGATAACGCGGACGACTTTCCCCCATTCCCCTTAGTTGGTCCGCTGCGTTTGAAGTTGGCCGCGCTGGGAGTTGACGACAGTACCCCGGATTTTGGCGAAAGGCTATGCCTGCTTTCCCGGGACAACGAATGTTACGAGTTTGAATACTCATCAAAAGGCGAGCTGATCATATTGCCTCCCGTCGGTGCAGAGGGCAGTCATGGCGAGCAGGGAGTAAATGCCCCGCTGTTCTTTTGGGGTGTGGATAACCCCGGACGTACTTACCCTCAGACCTCGCTCTTCCGTCTGCCCAGCGGAGCGCAGTACATGCCCGATGCCGCCTGGATCTCCCAGGAACGATTTGAAAACCTCACCGCCCAGGAACAGCGCGGCTCCATTAACGGAGCGCCCGATTTTGTTATTGAGCTGCATTCACGCTCCGACAGCCTGAGGGCCGGCCTTGCCAAAATGCAGGAATGGATGGACGCCGGCGTCAGGATGGGCTGGTACATCCAGCCATACCGGCGCCGGGTCTATGTGTACCGCGCCGGCCAGGAAGTTGAAGTGCTGGAAAACCCGGAAACGCTGTCCGGAGAAGCCCTGATGCCCGGCTTTGTGCTGGAGGTGCGGCGGCTGATTTTTGACCGCTACGAATAGCCGTCGCCGTCGGTTGCCACCAGGTCGCTTTCTTCCGGGTTCGGTTCGATCCGCAGCGTCTGCACAATCCGGTTGTACGTCGGTTCCGACTCGTGGGTTTGGCCCACGTGGCGGGTCGCCGCATCCTCCGCGCGCCGCCGGTCGTCGAATATGTCGTACCAGTCGCACTCGGCGCAGTCCACGCGCCACTCCGTTCGCCCCGTGGGTACCTGCTCCGTAATCTCGACGATGATATGCAGCGTGGTCACGCGAACCTCCTGGCGTTCCTGCGGGGTGCGACTTCCCGCGATTGTTCCTGCGTCCGCGCCCGGTGTCAAATCCTCGCGCGTACCCGGTTCCGTAAATCGTCAGTAGCGGGATCCACGAGATTTAACGATTGTGCAGGATTGGGAGAGCTCCATAACGGAACGGTTCCAATCCTGATAATCCCTGAATATTAAAAATCCTGCTTCTCACGTTCCCCCGCCGCAAACCGAGTAAGCGCGAGCCTCATCCGCCACTTGTCGCCGTGCCGCCGGCATGGGAAACTGGCACATCGCCGGCCCTGGGCTGGCCATCCAACCCTGGAGATGCACATCGAATGACTACCCAGCAGAACGCCCCGGAAAATCAGTCCGACGATGCGGCTCGGCCCGACTTTTTGCAAATGGACGGCGCCCAGTCGGCGGACGCCGATGAGAACACCGACTCCTGGTACGGTTGGCCCCACAAGAAGGTCGAACCCGTTACCCTGCCCCGGCCCGACGGCAAGACCGAACGCGTCCGCACGCCGGTCATGGACTTGGAGGGCCTCATCACGCCCACCGAATTGCACTACGTCGTCCAGCATTTCGGCGTCCCCGACCCGGTGACCGTCCGCGACTGGTCCCTTTCCGTGGACGGTGAGGTCAAGAAACCCCTGCGCCTGACCTACGACGACGTTCGCCGTTTTCCGTCCCGCTCGGTTCGCACCGTCATGGAATGCTCCGGCAGCGACGCCACCTACTTCGAGTACTTCAAGGGCGAGGGCCCACGCCCGTCCCGTACCCAGGAGCGCATGATCCTGTCCGGCAGCGAATGGACCGGCGTGCCCCTGGCCGCCGTCCTCAACGCGGCCGGCCTGACCGGACGCGCCACCCATATCCGCGCCGAAGGCTGGGACGAAGGCGTGCCCGCCACCGCCGAAGAAGGTACCGAGCCGTTCTTCTACGACAAGGGCCTTCCCCTCCAGAAAGCTCTCCACCCCGACACCATCCTCGCCTACGCGCAGAACGGCCAGGTCCTGGAGCACCTGCACGGCGCACCCATCCGCCTTCTCGTGCCCGGCTGGTCCGGCAACTGGTCGGTCAAGTGGCTGCGCCGCCTGGAAGTCTTGGATCACGAACCCGACTGCTGGTACCACTACAACTTCTACTACTACGGCGACTCTCCCGACGATCCCAACAAGGAATTGATAACCACCATCGGCGTGAAGTCCCTGGTGTCCCAGCCCAACGACGATACCTCCACCCTGCCCGCCGGCCAGCACGTGGTCCGTGGCTATGCCTGGAGCGGCGGCGGCGCCATCACCCAGGTGGACGTCAGCGTGGACGGCGGGAAGTCCTGGCAGCCGGCCCGCCTGGAGGAACCCGCGGAACGCTGGATGTGGCGGCGCTGGTCCTGGGTCTGGGACGCTGCGCCCGGTCAGTACACCGTCATGTCCCGCGCCACCGACAGCGTCGGCAACGTCCAGTCCCACGAGCCGCGCTACAACAACATGCGCAAGAACTTCAGCGCCATCGTCGGCTACGACATCACCGTCGAGTAACCGCCATGACCACGGCCGCCAAACCTGCTCGCCAAACCGACGCGGCAGTTGAGACTGGATTGTCGCTGTCGCTCCCTTTGCGTATCGATCTGTCAGCTCTGGATATCGACTCGTGCGTGCCGGATTTCGCCGAGCGGTTCTTCCGCATGGCTTGCGACAACGAACCCTACGAGTTTGAATACACTGCCCAGGGAGAATTGATCGTTATGCCGCCAGCGGGTTGGGAGAGCAACATCGGCGAGAACCAGACCAACGCCCCGTTGGTACTGTGGCAAAACGAGAACGGTGGCTATGCATCCTCTCAGAACGTGATTTACCAGTTGCCCAGCGGTGCAATGTACATACCCGATGCCGCCTGGATCACCCAGGAAAGGTTCGACGCCCTCCGCTCCGGCGAATACCGGAGCGCTATTCCCGGCGCGCCCGATTTCGTCGTCGAGGTTCGCTCCCGAACCGACCGCGTCGAGGCCGGTCTGGCCAAGATGCAGGAATGGATGGATGGCGGCGCCCGACTCGGTTGGTATATCGACCCCTACGGGCGGCGCGTCTATGTCTACCGGACGGGGCTGGAGGTTGAAGTACTTGACGATCCCGACACCCTGTCCGGCGATGATGTGCTGACCGGTTTTGTATTTGACGTGAAGAGGCTCGTGTTCGACCGCTACGCCGAACTGACGGGCCGCGGAGAATAACAGCATGACGACCATTGCATCCATCCTGGAACAGGCTCCCGTCGTGGCGGCCGAATGGGCCGAAGAGCGGGCCGACCGCCAGCAGCGCACCCAGGCCGACCCTGCCGATTACGCGCGCCTGGCCCAGATCGGCGTTCCCCTCATGGCGGTGCCCACCGATCTGGGCGGCACCTGGGAGAGCATCGAGCAGTCCGCCCGGCCCATCTGCTCCATGCTCCGCAAGCTGGCCGTCGGCGATCCGTCCATCACCTTGGCCAGCGCCATGCACCATCTGGTGTTGTCGTCCTGGCGGCTGCCCACCGTCCCCGAACCCTTCACCGCCGGTTGGATCAAGCAGCGTAACGCCGTGTTCGACAGCGTCCACAGCGGCTGCTGGTGGGGCACCATCGTCAGCGAGCCCGGCTCCGGCGGCGACACCTCCCGCACTGCCAGCGTCTGCGAGCCCGACGGCGAAAGCGACTTCGGCTATCGCATCTCCGGTCAGAAGCACTTCGGCAGCGGGTCCGGCCTCACCTCTTTCATGACCACCCGGGCCCTGGCCGCCGGCGAAACCGTCCCCGACCTGTTCTTCATGGAAGTCCGCAACCACCCCTGGGATGGCACCACCGGCCTGAAGCTCACCGCCGAGTGGCGCGGTCACGGCATGAAGTCCACCAACAGCCACGCTTTCGAATTCGCGGATTTTCCGGCCACCCGCGTAGCTTGGCCCAACCACCAGGCCGAGTTGATGGGCGCTAACGGCGGTTTGGGCGCCGCCGCGTTCACCTCGGTGGTCGTTGGCGTCGTCGACGCGGCCATGGACCACGTGCGCCCCCGCATCAAGAACGGCATGGCGTCCGACCCCGGCCTGCGCGCGTTTCAGCAGGTCGAATGGGCTCACGCCGAACAGGAGGCCTGGCTCATCGGCCAAGCCTGGGAGGGCGCCATCCGCTGCCTCGAGACCAACACCGGCCGCCGCGAACTTCTCCTGGCGAAAGAGAGTGTGGCCCGCCTCGCCGAGGACTGCCTGGGCCGCCTCTGCAAGCTCTCCGGGGGCAGCGCCTACACCCGTTACTCCCCGCTGTCCGCCTGGTACGACGACGTGCGCGCCCTGGGCTACCTCCGCCCCCCGTGGGCCCTGGCCTGGGACCAGGTTTTCCAGCAGAGCCTCGCTGATTGAAGGTTCTGCCACTTTGAGAGTATAAAAACAATCTGGTGTCGCACCGCCGTACGACACCAGATACGTATCATGGCAACCTTGCCAATCAGTGCTTCCCGAATGCGGCGAGAAGCATCATCCCTATTCCGACGAACAGGGCGATAACCGTCAGCACCGGGTAAGCCCTTGCCAGGTCCTGGAGGGTGGTGACGAACGCGTTCACCATAGACGGGAGTATGTTGACTGCGACGGCAATCGCGATGATTGCCAGAATCGGCAGAACTACGGCTGCAAATATAATGCTGTTCATTTTTCCTCCGAAGAGTGCAGGTTTTGATTCTGAGAAGTCGCAATGTTTGCAACGCGAATCTACTCGTACACCAACGGTGGATGCGTTCCTGCCACCCACTTAACGCTGTGAGCGACGGGGCGATTGGCGAAGGGAGTACCTACTCGCAACGAGTTATTGAAGAGGGGTACCAACTTAATGGCGTATCGACCCAGCAGGGTGTATCCCAGCCGACTTCTTCCTGTGTCAGAAAGTCGGCAAATCTCTCCAATATCGGCAGACAGTACTGCCGCAAGTGTGGTGAACGCGGCCCATATCCCGAACAAATGGAGAACCAGCGGCCAAACATCTATCGTGGCTTCCGCTACGAACGCGGCCATGATGGCTGAAGGGTCAGCCCCAAACGCAGCCGCCAACAGTCCTAAGGCGACTGTTGCGCCGATCAAGACGTATATGACCGGCCTGAACAGGGCGTTGGCGAGCCACCATGAGAAGCGGATCCAAGCGGGCAATTTGTTCCGATTGGGGATCATAGTTCTAATCGTAGCAGCAAGGATCAGCCCGTTCAGGCACTCAAAACCGTCAAAATGCCCCGCCGATGCAGTTGCTCCCGCAGGTAGTCCATGCTGCGGTTGCCCTTGATGGCGTTGCAGGTGTGGCACATCAGTTGTAGGTTGCCCAGAGCGTCCAATCCCCCAAGCGAACGGGGATGAATGTGGTCAATCGTTAGCACATGCAGGGGCAACTCATGCTGACAGCCTACACATTTGCGGTTCTGGCTAGCGTACAGTAGTTCCCGGTCCGATTGCGGATCCGCCGGACTCAACAGCGTCAAGTCATTTCGTCTGGGCGGTTCTTCAAGTGTCATCGGTTGCCATTCCGCCCAGTCATTGCCCAGCGGTATCTGCAATTCACGCCTGGCCCGGTCGGTCAGCACCTGAGCGGCTTGCGGCAGTTTGTCGATGCCAATCCACTCACGTCCCGGCTTTTCGGCGGCAATGCAGGCGGTGGCGCAGCCGCAGAACGGGTCCAGTACCAGGTCGCCGGGATTGGATGATGCCTTGATTATCTGCTCCAACAGCGCAACGGGCTTCTGCGTTTTCCAACCCGTGTACTCGCCGCTTCTGGTGGAGAAGTTGGTAAACCCGGTCGGATGCAGAAAGAGGTTCTGCGCCGGGTTTCCCGTATCCGCATCGGCGTACCTTTTCAGGCCCGGCCATTTCCCTGCTTTGCGGATGGTGGATCAGGCCCGCCTGGTCCAACGCCTCTAATCGGTCATGGATGCCCTCAATATCACGGTAGCCGGGGATGAAATTCTGCTCGATGTATTCTGCGTACTTCCCCGTCTTTGGCACGGACCAGACCCGGTTCATGGCGTAAATATCGTACCCACGCCAAGGCATCGTGCTGGGGCTTCCCCGTTGGGCGTTATGCCGCGGCCCCGTTAAGTTGTCTGAGCGATAGCGTCCCCTTTTATCTTGAGATGGATACGCTTTAAGGAGTTCGTCGGCGTCTTTGGGCGTGGTGATCGCATCCGCATTCCACTGGCGGTTGGTTCCTCTGGAGTAGAAAAGCAGGTGGTCAAGTATGCGCCCGAACCGCTTGGGGTCGTTGTGCGACGTAGCCCGTTTCCAGACGATGTTGTTTACGTAGTTCTCCGGCCCAAACAGCGCGTCCATCACTCCTTTCAGGTAATGCACCGCAGTATCGTCACAGTGCAGGTAGATGCTGCCCGTCGGTTTCAAGACCCGGTGCAGTTCCAGCAGCCGCACGCTCATAAAGGTGAGGTAATCGGCCATGCTTTCCCCGTGGGCCAGCTTGGCCCCGTTGATGAGATGAAACAGCGAGGGGCGGCGGAACTCAATCTCATCAATCCATTCTTCTTTCATGTCATCCAACGTCCAAACGTCATCGAACTCCGCGCCTCGGGCCTCGCTGTCCAAAGGCGCGGCGTAGCTCTGGTTGGAGTTGAACGGCGGGTCCAGATAGATGAGATCAATGCACTCCGAGTTGATCCCCCGGAGGATGTCCAAGTTGTCCCCGGTGAAAATCGTTCGGCTGGGTACGTTGCATGCGCTGGGCATTGAGGAACCTCCACAGTCAGCCTATCATCGCCGCCAAAACCGCTGCAACAGGTTGATGTCATCAAGCCACACTGCACATCATTGCCGGCCCGCTACCCTTGAGATCTACAAATGTCATAACCAAAAACTCCCAACTGCCGGACCCCGTCGATCCTGTCGATCCATGCCAAACTGAACATTGGCGCACCGGCGGTGGAGCAGCGCCGCCACCTGCGCGCCCGCTTGGACCGGGATGACGCCGCCTACGTCATGGACTCCTTCCCCATCACCCGCCGCAACGACCAGCGGGACCACGGCCGCTACCTCACCAAAGACCTCATCCTCCGCTACATGAGCGCCCTGCAAGCCGGCGACACGGAAACGGTAGTCGTTCTTTGACCGCTGGTCGTCGGGCGTAGATAGGCAAGAGGCAAATCGAAAAATAACGCTCACCAATTCCTCCGCTCTTCGCAGGCCGGGGAAGGGTGAGCAACATTAAAATCAGCGTAGCCAACATCGCAGTTGGCGTCAAGCACAGGACCAGCTCATGCGTACCCCCTTTGCGACAGGAAGTTGTCAGAATCAGGATTTACGGGATTAAAGGATTTTCAGGATTGTTACCATCCTCGCGACCGCCAACTCAATCCGGCTAATCCCAAAATCCGGCAAATCCTGATTCTGACGATATGTGAGGATTTTCAGGATCGTTGTCATCCTCGCCACCGCCAACTCAATCCGGCTAATCCTAAAATCCGGCTAATCCTGATTCTGACGATATTTCACCGGAATCCGGGCATCCCTTGCATCTGGAAATCCCGTTCATCCTGTCCATCTATGCCCAACTGAACATTGGCGTCCCCGCCGCCGGAGGAGTAAAATAGCCCCCTATGGTCGGGTACGCTAGGCGCAACTTCGCCCTCTTGACCTCCGTCGGCGCGATGGTGGTGACCATCGTGCTGATCATTTTCTTCGGCGCGTGGGCGGTCGCTGCCTCCGGCGATGCCGGCTTCGCCAGCTTGGCCAACTCCGCGACCTCGGGCTTCGCTGGCAGCCCTTATCAGTCCGGCTCCGTTCCCGCTGGCGCCGACCCCGATACCGTGCCCCGTCTGGCTTCCGCTACTCCCGCCTCCGAGACCTGGTGGGGCAAAGCCTTGCTCGGCGCCTGCCCGCTGCACTGACCGGAAGGCATCCCTCCTTACAGGAGTTTCCTCTGAATGGCCACACCTGACCGCGTTCGCCGATCCGACGGCGGATTTCACTACGCCTGGATAATCATCGCGATCCTTGCGGTGGTCCAGATCTTCGGCCAGTCTATCTCGATGTCGGCCGGCATCATGGTCCCCGAACTGCGCACGCCCCTGGATGAAGGCGGCCGCTTTGGATGGTCGTCTTGGATCATCAGCTTGGCACTGGGTGGTTACTATTTGATTGGCGCGTTGACCTCGCCCTTTAGCGGCAGGTTTGGCGACATTCTCGGTGCGCGTAAGCTGCTGATGGCCGGCGGGATCCTGTTCGGCGGCAGCATGGTTCTCATCGGGTTTATCACTCAGGTCTGGCAGTTCTTCATCGTTTACAGCATCATGCTGGCGCTCACTTCTTCAATTGCCATGGTCCCGTTGATGGCCGCCGTAAATCCCTGGTTCAAGCGTCGTCTGGGGCTCGGCATCGGCCTCATGTGGGCCGCTGGCGGCGTTGGAGCGGCAGTTCTGGCGCCCGTCTATTCCCTGTTGCTGGTCAATTTTGGGTGGACCGCCACTTTCGTCGTTATCGGCTTGGTGGGCGGCGGATTGACCCTCGGTCTGATGCCATTTTTCCGCAACCACCCGGCCGAAAAAGGGCTGTTGGCGTACGGCGCTTCTTCCAGCGACCCGCCCTCCGTTGCGTTCAGCCCGGAAGCAGCCAGGCTCCGGCTCAGGGTGTTCCAGCGCCAGATGAAGCACACCCGGGCATTCTGGAACTTGCCCGTAATCCACGGCATGGGGTGTGCTGGCCACGGCATCATTTTGATCTTCGTGGTGGACTTCGCCGTTACCCGTGGCATCGAGTTCACCACCGCAGCCGTGATCCTAACGTTGATCAACGTTTTTAGTATCGCTGGTCGCTTCATGGTTCCGATTATCACCGAGCGCATCGGCGGCAAGCTGATCATGTCCGCAGCTCTCGCCATACAGGCTGGTTCGGTGGTCATTCTGCTCTTCTCCGGCGACGTCTGGGCGTTCTACCTTTTCGCCTGCGTGTTTGGTTTGGGGTTCGGTGGCGAGATGTCGGCATATCCCGTGGTAAACCGGCAGTATTTTGGCACTGGTCCTGTCGCCACTGTGTATGGATTCCAGATCTCCGGCGCCATGATGGGGCACTGCATCTCCACGCCCTTGGCCGGCTTAATCATCCATTTCATCGGCTATACCCCGGCTTTCATCCTCTCGATGGCGTTCAGTAGTATCGGCGTGGTTATCATCATGACCCTGGAAACCACCAAGCGGCAGTTGATACCGGATTGGGAGGACCAATTGCCTCCCGAAGCGCGCACGCCCACCGCCAATGCCGCGCCGGCTATCGTGCCCCCGGCCGCCGCCGCCACCGGTGTGGCCTTCGGCAGCGCCGGCGGCGACGGCAACTAGCCGGACGCGCCCGCATCTGCCGTCACTCCGGCCTTGAGCCGGGATCCAGTTGCGTATGACCACCGATCTCGCTTTCCTGTGTGACTCCGCCCTGGAGGACCGGGGCAAGCTGCACGCCCTGGGCGTCGGTATCGACGGCGTGTCCGGCGGTTCCCTGCCCATGACCCATCCCCGGTTCGTGGTGGTTTGCGTCATGCGCTATTCCGTGGTGGAAGCCGGCGACAAGCGCATGGTGATCCGCCTGCTGACCCCGGACGCCCGCGACGCCGTCCCGCCGATTGAGCAAAACATCACTCTTCCGGTACGCGACGGTGTTGTGGACGCCACCGCTCGGATCATCGCCGAGGTCAATGGGGTCACCTTCATCCAGGGCGGCCCCCATGCCTTCCACGTCGCCATCGACGGCGCGGAAGTCGCCCGCCTGCCCATCAACGTCACCGTGCGCGGTTCCTGATCCCGGACTCCCTTTGCCGAGCTCCCCTTGCAGGTTGCCCAGGTGCCCGTTCCCGACATACTGCTGGCCACGGGCAACCGCGACAAGCAGCGTATGCTGGCCTGGCTCCTGGAGGATGCGCCGGTCCGGGCCGTCGCGCCCGCCGATCTGGGCGTGAGCGCCGACCCTGACGAGAGCGGCGACACCCACGAGGCCATCGCCCGGGCCAAGGCCGAGGAGTGGTCGCGGGTCGCCGGAATGCCGGCCATCGCCAGCGACGGCGGCCTGTTGGTTCCGGTCCTGGGCGCAAACTGGGAGAGCCGGCACACCCACCGCTTCGCCGGCCCGGCTGCCGACGACGCCGAACGCCAGCGCCGCCTCCTGGACCTGATGCAACCGTTCACCGGCGAACAGCGCCGCGCCGCCTTTGTCGAAGCCCTGGCCATTGCCGACGGAGGTAAGACGGTCGCGTCGTGGGAAGTATCCGGCGCTACCGGCCGCATCGTCGACACTCCGGCCCAGCGCGGCGGCGATACCGACGGCGACGGCTTCTGGGTCTTCCCCCTCTGGTACTTCCCCGAGTTCGGCCGCACCTACGACCGTCTGACGGAAGCCGAACGCGCCGATTTGGGCGATCACTGGCAGACCCTGCGCGGGATGGTGCGGGAGTTTATGACGAGCTGGCCGGGATAGCCTGGCTGCCATGGCCCACGGTCCTGACCCCGTCGGCGATAGATCCGGCGTCACCGCTCCTGCCGCGGCCCCCTCCCAATCCGGTCCCATCGCTGAAGGCGGGAGAATAACCGGCCTCGACCTGATCCGCGGCGCCGGGGTCTTGGGCATCCTGCTGATGAACGCCGTTAGCTTCAGATACGGGTTGGTTCCCTACTTGAACCTCAGCGCCGGCGGCTCGGAGACCTGGCTGGATTGGGCAGTGGGCATCTTCGGAGAGATTTTCATTGACCAGAAGTTCATGGGGCTGTTCTCCCTGCTGTTCGGCGCCGGCGTGATGCTGTTCATCGAGCGCGCGGAAAGTCGGGGCGGGCGGCCTATATGGTTGAACCTCTGGCGCAATGCCCTGCTGTTGGCCATCGGCTTGCTGCATTCCCTGCTTTGGGACGGCGACGTGCTGATGGTTTATGCCCTGTGCTCTGTGATTCTGCTGGCCCTGCGGAAGTGTCCGCCCCGGGTCCTCATCGTCGCCGGCGTCGCCGTTTATCTGCTGCCCATCGCCAACGATTTCCTGTTGCAGTACATCGCCGACGCAACCGACGCTCCACTGGTTGGAATCTGGACCAAACCGGGGGCGGACATCGAGGAAGCCATCGGCCTGGGGCTGCTTTTCAACTACTTCTTGCGGGCGCTGGGGATGATTCTGCTCGGCGCCGGACTGTACCGACTGCGGTTTATGCACGGGGACCTGCCGCCGTCGATTTATCGCCGGGTGGCTATCGCTGGCATCTGCGTCGGCCTGCCCCTCGCCGCTTTGGGCGTCGTCTTTGTAGCGGTGAACGGATTTTCCGGGGAGGTCGCCTTCACCGGAAACACGGCCAACAACCTGGGAGCCATCCCTGCCGCCCTGGGCTATATGAGCGTACTGATCCTCTGGAACCGGGGGGCGGACAATTGGCTGAAAAGGCGCCTGCGAGCCGCCGGCAGGATGGCGTTGACCAACTATCTGGCGCAGACCATCCTGGGTATTATCATACTTTCCGTTCTGCTGGACGACTTTGCAATCAACCGTGCCGGGATCCTGCTGTTCGTGCTGGCGGTGTGGGCTTTACAGCTGTGGTGGTCGTCGGCGTGGCTCAATCGCTTCCGCTTTGGCCCGGCGGAGTGGCTATGGCGGGTTGCCACCTATCGCCGGTGGCAGCAATTGCGGCGCGCCTGACGCATAAACGGGTTACAATGCCCCCGCGCTTATCTTGCCCAATGGAGTTTTCCCTTGACTGCCGTTCATACTGAACATAACCAACCGGGCCCGGCATTGGTGACGGCCCCCGCCTCCGTTGAGGATGTCCAGGGTCTGCTCCGCGACCAGGCCTACGTCACGGACCGGGGCTTGGCCATCGCCATTTTCCTCGCGCTGAAACTGCGCCGCCCCCTGTTCCTTGAAGGCGAGGCCGGCGTCGGCAAGACCGAAATCGCCCGCGCCCTGGCTGCCGGCCTCGGCACCGACCTGATCCGGCTGCAGTGCTACGAGGGCCTCGACATCAACCACGCCGTCTACGAGTGGAACCACACCCGCCAACTCCTCGAAATCCGCTTGATGGAAGCCCGACGCGAGGCCGGCAGCGGTGACGCCGCCGCCGTAGATCTGTTCAGTCAGCAGTTCCTGATCAAGCGCCCCCTTTTGGAAGCCATCGACGAGAGCCGCGATCGCGCCCCGGTGCTCCTCATCGACGAGCTCGACCGGGCCGACGAGGAGTTTGAAGGGTTCCTCCTGGAGCTCCTCGCTGACTACCAGATCACCATCCCCGAACTGGGCACTTTTCACGCCGCCTTCCCGCCCGTCGTCGTCATCACCTCCAACCGCACCCGCGAGGTCCACGACGCCCTCAAGCGCCGCTGCCTCTACTACTGGGTCGATTACCCCGATTACCAGAAGGAACTTCAGATCGTCACCGCGCGCCTGCCGGATGCTCCCCGCCAGTTGGCCCAGCAGGTCACCGGGTTCATCCAGGAGTTGCGGGAAACCGAGCTCTATAAGATCCCCGGCGTCTCCGAGACCCTGGACTGGACCTCCGCTCTCATGGCTTTGAACATGCGCGAGCTGGAACCCGAAGTCATCGACGACACGCTGGGCATCATGCTCAAGTACCAGGACGACATCGAGGCCGTGCGCGGCGAGCCCGCCCGTGCCCTCCTGGAGCGCTCCCGCAACCGTGGCCCCCGCCGCGGCGGAAGGAGGGGCTAGCATGGATGCTAGGCACGTCGTCGTTATCGGCGCCGGCATCGTCGGCGCGTCCATCGCCTGGCGCATCGCCGCCCGCGGCGCCCGCGTTACGCTGATCGACCGAGATCAGCCGGGGTTAGGTGCATCCAGCCACAGCTTCGCCTGGATCAACGCCGGCGCCAAAGAACCGGTCGGCTACCACAACCTGAACCGCCGTTCGCTGGAAATGTGGCCCAGGTTCGCCGATGCCCTGGGCGAAGACGTTGGCCTCCGCTGGGGCGGCAAGGTGTCCTGGGAAAACGACGCCGAGGCCGCCAAGACCCTGGTCGCCCGCGTGGAACAGCTTCAGTCGTGGGGTTATCCCAGCCGCCTGGTCTCCCGCGAAGAATTGCAGGAACTCGAACCCGCTCTGCACATCGGCCCTGTCACCGCCGCTGACTACAACGAGAGCGAGGGCCAGGTGGAGCCGCAGCTGGTCGTCGACGCCTGCGTCAACCGCCTCCGCGAACTTGAAGCCTCGATAATCACTGGCGTTGCAGTCAAGGGACTGCGCCAGGACTCCAGTGATCGCGTCAGCACGGTCCAAACCACCACCGGCGACATCGACGCGGACCTGGTTGTCGTCGCTGCCGGCACCGCCACCACCGCCGTGGCCAGCATGGCCGGCGTCAACGTGCCCCAGGCCGAGAGCCCGGGCGTAGTCATCCGCTCCACCCCCATGCCCCTCCTGCTGCACAACGTCCCCGTGGTGTACGCGCCTCCTCTGGAAGACGGCCGCCGCGAGATCCACCTCAGGCAATGCCCCGACGGCCGCCTGATGATCGGTGAGGGCGACCAGGAAAGCCTCGCTGAGGACGACACCCAGGCCCATGCCGACGACCTGTTGGCCCGCGCCTGCCAGCACCTGCCCGGGTTGAAGGGCGCTTCAGCGATCCCCGTTCCGGTGGGCTGGCGTCCCATGCCGCTGGACGGCTATCCGGTCATGGGGTTCGCTCCCGAGGCTCCCAACCTCTACGTTGCCCTCACCCACAGCGGGGTCACGCTGGCCCCGGCCCTGAGCCAACTTGCCGCCCTGGAGATCTGCGACGGCGCCCGCGCCGACGCAGTGCTCCGCCCCTACCGTCCGGAGCGGTTCGCCGGCATGACGCCCGAAGCCGCGTCGCAGATGGAACACCCGCGCGCCCGCCATCGCTGATCGTCCCTGGTTACTGCTCCACCCCCTTGGGTTGACCCGGCGTCTCGCAACTCTAACCAGTTGCCCAAACGTGCCTTGCTTGCCCAACCCGGCCTCCCGGCGTAGAATGGCGCAACTTCATTCGTGATCCTGATTTACGCATTCGATTGAGGAGAATCTGTCATGCCGGAAGCTAAAGGCCCTCTGGACGGAATACGTGTCATCGACCTCGGTCGGCATCAGGCCGGCCCCCGCTGCGCCCAGGTGTTGGCCCGTTTGGGCGCCGAAGTCATCAAGGTGGAACGCCTGGGAGGCGAGGAGACCCGCTACCACGCCCCGTGGGTCCGCAAGCAGTCCGCCTACTGGGTGCAGTACAACAGCGGCAAGAAGAGCCTCAGCATCGACCTCCGTAAAGAGGATGGCAAGGAAGTCCTCCGCAAGTTGGTCAAGGTCTCAGATGTCTTCCTGCAGAACTTCCGCCCCGGAACCATCGACGTCATGGGGTTCGGCTACGACGTGTTGTATGAGCTGAACCCCCGCATCATCATGGTCAACGTCTCCGCCTACGGTCAGTTCGGCCCTTACCGCGAGCAGATCGGCTACGACCCCATCGGCCAGACCATGTCCGGCATCGCCATGGTTACCGGCGAAGAGGGTATGCCGCCCATCCGCGCCGGCGTCCCCATCATCGACCGCACCACCGCGCTCCACGCTGCCATCGGCACCCTGGCCGCGCTGCACGAGCGCGAGTCCTCCGGCGTCGGCCAGACCATCGACGCCTGCCTCGCCGACACCGGCTATAGCTACACCGAGATCCCGATCACGGCCTACCACGGCGCCGGCATCGAGCCCCGCCGCGGCGAGTCCGCCGCCCCGCCGTCGGGCACCTACCCCTGCGCCGACGGCTGGGTCCTGATCTCCGCCGGCGACCAGCATCACTGGCACCGCGTCTGCAACGCCCTCGGCAAGCCCGAGTGGCTGGAGGACCCCCGGTTCACCACCCGCCACGAGCGCGGTAGGAACGGTGATTTGGTCAACCAGGCCATGCGCGAACTGATGGCTAACATGACCATGCAGGAAGCCATCGCCCACTTCACCCACCACGACGTGGTCGCTGCTCCGGTCAACACCATCGCCCAGGCCGCCGCCGACCCGCATCCGTGGGAGCGCCGCGCCATGGTCGAGGTCGACGACTTCCTCGCCGGCACCATCGCCGTCTCCGGCGACTTCTGGCACTTCAGCCGCACCCCCGCCGTGGTCGGAACCACCCCGCAGGTGGGCGAGCACAACGAAGACGTCCTCACCGGCATCCTCGACTACACCGAGGACCAGGTCCAGGCCATGTACGAGGCCAACGTCATCGGCACCTTCCACCACTACGACGAAGTCCCCGGCTAACCGCCAGCCACACGGCACTCACCGCAGGGGCGAATAACCATTCGCCCCTGTTTTGAGTAGACTGGCCACCGACGTTACAATGGATATCGAATACGAGTGGGACGAAGAAAAACGCCGCGAAACGCTGGACGGGCGCGAACTGGATTTTGCCGATATAGAAACTCTCTTTGAATGGGATACCGCCATCATCGTTCCGAGCGACCGGCATGGCGAATCCCGTTGGGTGGCTTATGGCTACTTTGACGCCCGATTACACGTTGTGGTGTACACTCGGCGCGGTGAGGCGGGTGAAATCAGACGCATCATCAGCTTCCGCCCCGCCAGCCAAAAGGAGGTGAACCAATATGGCTGAAGGTTATGAACCCAGCGGCCTTACTCCCGAAGAATTCGCCGCCTTGCCCCCTTATGATGAAATCGCCGGCAAGACATTCTCCGAAGTCACGGCCATTTACGGTGAGGAAGTCGCCATCAATGTCATCATCGCAACCGACCCCGATTGCTGGGTGCCCACTGACGAAGAATTCGCCCAAGCGCGTCCGGCGATCGAAGTCGACCCTGACCTCGTGAATGCTTACCTCGCTGCTAAAGCTAATGGCCCGAACCGTGTCAACGTAGAGCTCAGCCTTGACCATGATGTCGTTGCGTACTTCCACAGTAAGGGTGGGGATTGGAAGGCCCTCATCAACGACGTTCTTCGCGGCGCGGTTATTGAAGTGGACATCGAAACAGATACCGTCACTCCGGCTCCCACTCATGACCAATCTGAGTGACGCTTCTTGCGTTTGTCGGTTTCGCCGCGGGTGCAACTCTCCCCTTATGGCATAATACCCCACGCCCCATCCCATCCCCAACGGAGGTACCTTCCCCATGGTTGACCTCAGGCGCGCCGCCGCCATCGTGGGCATCCACGAGCACGTCACCCGCTACGCTCCCGACAAGAGCGAACTCCAGATCCAGGGCGAGAGCGTCATCAATGCCCTCGCCGACGCCGGCCTCACCAAGGACGATGTTGACGGCCTGTTCACCGCTTCCAGCAGTGCCCGCAACAGCGGCATGAACCTGGCCGACTACCTCAACCTGTACCCCAGCTACGTTGACAACACCACCGTCGGCGGCGGGTCCTTCGAGTTCCACCTTTCCCACGCCCTCGCCGCCATCGCGGCCGGCCGCATCAACGTGGCAGTTATCACCTACAGCAGCCTCGCCCGTTCCGGCGGCGTGTCGGTCGGTACCGGCGGCGTGGGCCGCTTTGGCCATCCCATCCTGGAGCCGTCCCCCGACAGCTTCGAGGAACTCTACGGCATGACCACCGTGGGCCTCTACGCCATGATCGCCCGCCGCCACATGCACCTCTACGGAACCACCTCGGAACAGCTTGCCGAGGTCTCCGTGGCCATGCGGCATCACGCCTCCATGAACCCCGAAGCGCTGTTCCGCGATCCCATCACCGTCGAAGACGTGGTCGGCTCCCGCGTCATCTCCGACCCGTTGCACCTGATGGACTGCTGCGTCATCACTGACGGCGGCGGCGCCGTGGTCGTCGCATCCCCCGAGGTTGCCCGCAACTGCCGACATACGCCGGTCTGGGTCCTCGGAACCGGCGAGGCCATCGCCCACCAGGGCGCCGGCAAGCGCGATCTCATCTACATCGCCGCCCACCAGAGCTCGCCCCGCGCCTTCGAGATGGCCGGCGTCACCCACGACGACATCGACATGGCCATGGTCTACGACTCCTTCACCATCACCGTGGTTGAGACGCTGGAGGACTTGGGCTTCTGCAAGAAGGGCGAGGGCGGAGAGTTCGTCAGCGGCGGCCGGCTCATGGTCGGCGGCGGTCTACCCATCAACACCGACGGCGGCGGCCTCTCCTCCAACCACCCGGGGATGCGCGGCCTCTTCCTGCTCCTCGAAGCCACCCGTCAACTCCGCCACCAATTCGACGGCACCGGACGCCAGGTTCCCAACTGCCGGATCGCCCTGGCCCACGGCACCGGCGGCGCTCTCGGTTCCCGCCACAGCGGCGGCACCGTCATCCTGGCCCGCGACTAACCAAAGCCAAAAATCCTGTCCATCTTGTCTATCGATGTGAAAAGGAACCACCATGACCACCGCCTGGAACAAACCCCTGCCCACCGTCGCCGGCGAGACCAAGGCTTTTTGGGACTCCTGTCGCCGCGGCCAACTCGTCATCCAGTACTGCGAGGGCTGCGATGAATATCAGTGGTACCCCCGTGGCATCTGCGCTGACTGCTGGGGCGAGAGCGTCCGTTGGGTCCAGTCCAGCGGCCGCGGCACCGTCTGGACCTACACCGTGACCTACCAGAACCGCACCCCCGGCTTCGCCGAGATGGTCCCCTACGTCCTCGCCCTCGTTGAGCTGGAAGAAGGCGTCCGGATGTTCACCAACATCGTCGAATGCAACCCCCGGGACGTGTACATCGGTATGCCCGTGGAGGTCACCTTCCAGACTGCCACACCTCAGATCACCATCCCCTACTTCAAACCGGCCGGATAAGCAAAACCGCCGGTATGCAAACGATGAAGAGCAACGTGTACCACGTCCATTTCCTTGACCACCAGTTGCCCGAAGACGACCAGGACAAGATGCAGTTCGCCAGGGAGTACGCCGCTGAGCTTACCGGCGCCAGCCTGGATGACATTACCTGCTTCATGCAGAAACATACCGGCGATCCCAGCTACCGCCTGACCATCAGCGTTCCCCAGCGACTCGCCGACGCGCTAAGGCGCGTCAGTGAATCCGGTCTTGAACCTGTTTTCGAAGAACCGGAAAAGCCCTATGTGGACGGCGATTCCTGCATCGTCCCCGGTTCGTTCCAAATCAGGCATTTCGGCGTTGCCATTGACCCACGAGCCGTTTCCAATCACCCGGAAAGACAAAGCATAATGGCCCGAGTCCTTTCCGGGCCACACGTCTGAGATCACGCCGAAAGCTGGATGTCCTGATCAGATTTCGCATCGTCAACTTCCGCCATGATCTCGTCCAGTTCAGCGCGAAACTCGTCCAAGCTGGAGTACTTCACCAACCCGATGCCGGCGCGCGCCTCAAGTATGGCCGCCTGAGTCTCTTCGTTGGGATACCATTCCGTGATAGGGAAGTCGCCGCGTAGCGCTGTCTGCTTGTAAAACAGCGAGATTGCTTCTTCCGGCGTCATTCCCATCTCAGCAAAAATCGCTTCGGCTTTTGCCACTACTTCCGGATCATGATGCATGGGGGCAGCGGCCCCGGTTTCGACTTCCGCGCTGGTCATAACACGCCTCCTTGCGTTCCCATTGTACTATTAGGTATTCCCCGTTACTGCCACGCCCGCAGGCGCAACTCCTCGCTGCTGTCCATATCTGCTCGGGCCTTCTCGGGTTGGTCGTCGAACGGATACGAACGACCGCCGCGAGCAGTAGCCGACCCCGGCTGTTTTCGCCGGAAAAGCCCTGTTGGCGCTCCCTTCCCGCCGTGCTTTTCCACGATTCTGCCGTCTCAAACGTAGTCAGTTGTGCCTTGACCGTTACTACAATTCGCCCCCCAACCCTGCTAGACTGGCGGTGATATCCGCATTTATGGAGCTCGTGGCCACACCATGACTACTACGCCGCAGCAGTTATATCAGCTGCAGGAATTGGACCATCGTATCGACGGTATCGACGCCGAGCGCAACCGCATCGAAAAACGATTGGCCGCCGGCGTCAACCGCCCCGACCTGACCAGCGAAGCCGAACACCATTCCGCCCGCGCCGTCGCCGTTGGCGCAAATATGCAGTCCCGGCGCGAGGAGATGGAGCGGATACGCGAACGGTTGACCGGGCTGGAATCCCGTCTTTACGGCGGCAACGCTTCTCGCCGTGACCTGTCCGCCATCCAGCGGGAGGTCGACTCGTCGAAATACCAGATCGACCAGCTGGACGAGTTGCTGCTGGAATTGGAAGAGGAGCAGCGCACCCACCAGGAGGCCGCCGTCGCCGCCCGCGACCAGATGGAGGCCGCCGCGGTCGAGTGGCAGAATCTCACCGAGACCCTCAGCAATCGGCTGACCGAGTTGCAGAGCGACCGCGCAACCGCGACGGTCGAGCGGCAGGATATGGCCGTTACCCTTCCCCAGGCCGACCTCCAGCGCTACGAGCGCCTGCGCCGCAACAAGGCCGGTACCGCCGTCGCGCTGGTTGACAACGGCCGCGTCTGCCTGGCCTGCCGCATGACCCTCACCAGCAACGTCATTCGCCAGTTGCGTGACAAATCGAAGCAGGTGCCGTGTAGCACCTGCGGCCGCATCCTGTTTCAGCAGTAGCCGGAGCGAGCTCGCCGCCGGACGTGCCCGGCCCCGACAAACCGAGCATGGAGGAGTGACCGATGAAACCGCTGCGCGTTGCCATGCTTCACCTGGCCCCGGAACTGGCCGACGTCGCCCACAATCGCGCGTTGGCCGAAAAGGGCCTGGCCCGTGCCGCAGAGATGGGCGCCCAGTGGGTGATCACTCCCGAACTGTTCATCACCGGCTACAAGTTCGCCGAGCAGATCGGTACCGACTGGATCCTGCCCCAGCCTGATGAATGGATGCAGACCTTCTGCGGTCAGGTGCGGGAACACGGCGTGACCGTGTTCCTCTCCCATCCCGAACGTGATCCCGAGGCCGGTTTGATGTACAACACCGTGTTTGTCATCGGACCCGACGGCTCCATCATCGGACGCCACCGCAAGGTCAAGGCCCTCCGCGGACCGGAGGCGTGGTCGTCGCCCGGCGACGACATCGTCCCCATCGACTGTGACGGCACCGCCGTCGGCGTGGTGATCTGTGCCGACGCCTACCGCAACGACGTTGCCGGCGCCCTCAAGGACCGCGGCGCCGAAATCCTCGTCTCGCCGGCCTCCTGGGGCCCCGGAGACTGCGGCCCGGTGGGAGAGTGGGAGCAGCGAACCCTGGACACCGGCCTGCCCATCATGGTGTGCAACCGCTCTGGCTGGGAGGCCGACGACCTGGATTTCAACGAGGCGGTCAGCGTCGTGGCGGTCAACGGCAAGCGGGTGCTCCAGGCCTTCTGCGGCGAGGAATCCGCCGTCCTGTTGTTCGACTGGGACCTCGACGCTATGGCTCCCGTCTCCGCCGATTACGAAATCGCCTGGCTGTGAGTTCCCCCGCCGGGGATCACCCGGAAAGGCGTCGTTGGGGATTCAGCGTCGCTTCACGGGCCGCAGGACTGGAATGAAACACCGTGCCCGGCCCCTGCTCATGGTGTTGTGGGGGGCGGTTGGGCCGTTGCGCGACCTGGCGCCCATCGTCGTCGTCATCGCGTTCTTCCAGATCGTCGTCCTGCGACAGCCGTTTCCTGATTTGGGAAACGTTGTCGTTGGGCTGGTTTGTGTGTACCTGGGACTGACGCTCTTCATCCGGGGTCTCGAAACCGGTCTGTTTCCCTTGGGCGACGCTCTTGCCCAGGGATTTGCGAACCGGGGCAGCCTCTCGGCCTTGCTGGCTTTCGCCTTTTGCCTCGGCTTCGCCACCACCGTGGCCGAACCGGCCCTGATCGCCATCGCCGGTGAGGCCGCCGAGGTCGCCGCTGAGGCCGGCGCCATCGCCGAAACTGACCGGGCCCGCTCTGCCTACGCTTTGACCCTGCGTCTGGTGGTGGCGGTATCGGTGGGCGCCGCCATCGTGCTGGGCGTGCTCCGCATCCTGAAAGGCTGGCCCATCCATTACCTGATTATCGGCGGTTACGTTCTGGTCACCGCACTCACCGTCTTCGCGCCCCGTGAGATCATCGGCGTGGCTTATGATTCCGGTGGCGTGACCACCAGCACCATTACCGTGCCCTTGGTCACCGCCTTGGGAGTGGGGCTCGCCACCTCGATCCGGGGCCGCAACCCCATGGTGGACGGCTTCGGGCTCATCGCGTTCGCCAGTCTGACTCCGATGATCTGCGTTCTGGCTTACGGCTTGGTGACCCGATGACCGAATTACTGGGTGTCCTGGTCGCCACGGTTCGCTCAACCGTATTCGACGTGGCCCCCATCGTGGTCGTCCTGGTCCTGTTTCAGGTCGTCGTACTGCGCCGTCGCCTGCCCAATCTCCGCCGCATGGCCGTCGGTCTGGTGTACGTTCTGCTGGGGCTGGCCCTCTTTCTGGTGGGACTGGAGCAGGCGCTATTCCCCATCGGCGAGACCATGGCGCGGCAACTCACGGACCCGGAGACCATCGGCGCGTCCGGTGTGGCCGGTGCGGTGGACTGGCGCGATTATCTGTTGGTGTACGCCTTCGGCGGGGCCATCGGCTTTGCTACGACGGTGGCCGAACCCTCGCTCATCGCCGTGGCCATCAAGGCTCAGGAGGTTTCCGGAGGCACGGTTCGCGCCTGGGGCCTGCGGATTGCCGTGGCCGTAGGTGTCGCAATCGGCGTGGCCCTCGGCTGCTTCCGCATCGTCACCGGCACGCCTCTCCCCTGGTATATCATCGCCGCCTACGTCGTCGTCATCGTCCAGACATTCCGCGCCGGTCGAACCATAATCCCCCTGGCCTACGACAGCGGAGGCGTCACCACGTCAACCGTCACGGTTCCCGTGGTCGCCGCCCTCGGACTCGGCCTGGCCGCCAGCATCCCGGGCCGCAGTCCACTCATCGACGGTTTCGGCCTGATTGCGTTCGCCAGTGTTTTTCCTATAATGACCGTGCTGGGATATGCTATGGTAGCTTCATGGTGGAGTCGTCGCGGCGGTGCTGTGGATGCCAAGGAGTCCGGTCATGAGAATGAAGCTGATCGTCGCTCTGGTTAACAACGACACCACTGACCTGGTGGTCGACGCTGCCCGCGCCGGCGGCGCCACCGGCGCGACCGTTATCACCAGCGCGCGCGGCGAGGGACTGCATCGGGAGAAGACCTTCTTCGGACTCGGCCTGGAGTCCCGGCGTGATCTCGCCATGTTCCTGGTAGTGGAAACCCGCGCCCGCGACATCCTGGAGCGTATCCGCGATGCGGGACGGTTCGATACCCGCCACGGCGCCGGCATCGCGTTCCAGTTGGACATCGAGGACACCGTCGGGCTGGTCAGCCAGTTGCCCGCCATACGCGAAGAGCTGGAAACCGACCTGTGAGCACTCCAAGGCCGGTCAGGGTCGGCGACGTGATGGCCACCCGGATCCACAGCATCGACGGGCTGGCTGCCGTGGCCGAGGCCATTGCGTTGATGCGGCAGCACGGCGTCAACGCCCTGCTCGTCAATCGCCGCGACGCCACCGATGAGACCGGTCTGGTGCTGATCTCCGACATCGCCCGTGAAGTGATGGCTCCTGGCCGCTCGCCCGATCGGGTTCACGTGTACGAGATCATGACCAAACCCGCGTTGTCGCTGCATCCGGATATGCTCACAAGGTACGCCGTCCGGCTGCTGATGCGGTTCAACGCTTCGCACGCCGTTGTCGCCGACGCCGACCGCAACGCCGTCGGTTTGGTCACCGTGCGCGACCTCGTACTTGGACCAGAGCCTGAAACCTAGTCGTCAGTAAACGCCGGCACAAGCCGGCCAAATTACCGGAGCACATCAGAATGGACCCCATCAACCTGGTAGCAGAACGCCTGGGCCTGGACCAGCAGCACCTCATCCCCTTCGGCAATACCAAGGCCAAGGTGAGCCTCGATGCCATCCGAGAAAGTGGTCAACGCGGCAAGCTGGTGGTCGTAACCGGCATCACGCCTACCCCGGCCGGCGAAGGTAAGACCACCACCTCCATCGGCCTGACCGACGGGCTGGGCCGGCTGGGACACAAGGCCGTGGTCAACCTCCGCGAGCCGGCCCTGGGCCCCATCTTCGGCATCAAGGGCGGCGGAACCGGCGGCGGCAAGGCCCGTGTCGTTCCCGAGGACGAGATCAACATCCACTTCACCGGCGACGCTCACGCCGTCGGCTCCACCCACAACCTCCTCGCCGCTCTTGTAGAAAACGCCGTCTACCGCAACCAGGCGTGCGACATGGCGCCCGAGGGCGTTACCTGGTCCCGCGTCACCGACGCCTCCGACCGCGCCCTCCGACAGATCACCACCGGCTTGGGCGGCAACGCCAACAGCCCCCTACGCGAGACCCGCTTCGACTTCATCACCGCCTCGGAGATCATGGCCATCCTCGCCCTGGCGACCGATCTCGATGACCTCCGCGCCCGCCTGTCCCGGATGGTGGTGGGAACCAACCGCAGCGGCGATCCGGTCTCCGTCGAGGATCTGGGCCTGACTGGTCCGCTCCTGGCCGTCATGCGTCACACCGTCATGCCCAACCTGGTCCAGACTATGGAGGGACAACCCGCCATCGTCCATTCCGGGCCCTTCGGCAACATCGCCCACGGGTGCAGTTCCATCATCGCCGACCGCCTGGCCCTCGGGTACGCCGACATCATCATCACCGAGGCCGGTTTTGCCTCCGACCTGGGCTTCGAGAAGTTCATGCACATCAAGACCCGCGACCGCGGCCTGCCCATTGCCGCCGCCGTCCTGGTGTCCTCGGTGCGCGCCATGCGGTGGCACGGCGGCGCGCTGCGTCGCAACCTGTCCCAGCCTGATCTCGAAGCCATGAAGGTCGGCGCCGCCAACATGGTGCATCACATCAACATCGTGCGCAGCTTCGGCCTGCCCGTGGTGGTCGCCCTGAACCGCTTCGAGGGCGACAGCGCCGCGGAGTTGCAGGCCGCCGCCGAAATCGCCGAGCAGGCCGGCGCCTACGCCACCGCCGAGTACTCCGGGTTCACGGATGGCGGCGAGGGCGGAATGGCCCTGGCCGAAGCCGTCGCCCGCGCCGCCTACGACCCAGCGGCAGCCCCCGACCGCATCGACTACGCCTACGACCTCGACGCATCCATCGAGGACAAGGTGCTGGCACTGGCCCGGCGGGTTTACGGAGCCGACAGCGTCACCTGGACGCCCGACGCCCGCCGTCGCGCCCGTTTCTTTGCCTCCCAGGGATGGGACAAGCTGCCCATCTGCATGGCGAAAACCCACCTCTCCATCTCCCACGACCCCACGCTCAAAGGCAGCCCATCGGGTTACGTCTTCCCCGTCTCCGACATCCGCGCCTCCGTCGGCGCCGGCTTCCTCTACACCCTGGCCGGCCGCATCGAGACCCTGCCCGGCCTCCCCACCCGCCCCCGCGCCGTGGACATGGACCTCTCCCCCGACGGCGAGATCCTGAATCTATAAGCAACCGGTGCCCGAACCCCTTCAGTCTCCGGCAAAATCACCCGTCGATCCTGTCTATCCATGCCAAAGATGATTGCGCCGGACAAGGGAGTCGCACGATATGAGGGACGTGGCATTTTGTCTCGTGGAAAATGAACAAGGCGAAGTACTCTTCGTACAGCGCGCTTACGGCAAGGAGAAGGGTAAATGGTCGTTGCCGGGTGGGTTGGTTGACCGTGGCGAAAGCAGTCGCCACGCGGCCTACCGGGAGACCAGGGAAGAGACCGGCATTATCGTGAAGATCACCCATCGGCTGTTCACTGGCAACACCCGTCCCGTCAAGGTGTTTGTCGGCCAGCGGGTTGGCGGCCGGCTGCGTTTCCAGCGCAAGGAATGCTTGGACGTCCGGTGGCGCCGGCCCGAAAGGATACGACCCGAGGACCTGGCCTTCGGCGGCGATCGGAAGGCGTTGCGCCTGTGGGCCGATATCAAGAGCGGGAAGGCCAAACCGGAAAGGGACTATTCTTCCCAAGAGCGACGTAGCCGCTCCGGACCGTCAAGGGAGCGGAAACGACAACGGGCCACGGCGTTGGTAGTCCGCGACGATAAGTATCTGCTTGGGTTCCGTTTGAAATTAGATGATGGGATCCTTGGCGTTCCGCTGAGGTCATACAATTCCAAGAGGAACCCCTCATGGCAATTTTGTTAGTAAGGTGGCGGTTGTGGCCGTGCCTCTAAGAATTCTCCCTCAATACGACGCAAGGATAGCGCTCACTGCATCCAGAAGTAGATTGGGTAGGGCAGCCAGCCCAGCATCGACAGGGTCCCCAGCAGCGACGGGACGACCCTGCAATAGTGAAGGCGCTGCGGTGTCACTAGCAACGTTTTCACGAATGCCAGACAGATCAGGGATACGACCAGCACTATCATGCTGACGGTTGGATGCAAAGCCAGCCAATCGCCGACTTCCGTATCGATGCTGATCGTCCAGAAGAATCCAACATATACGGGTGCCCAAAGCCATGCGATAAACAGCGCCAGGTAAACGGCGACCATGATTCGGTTCGGTATAGGCCAATGATTGAGCTGGGCTATGAAATAAAGCCAGGGCACGAAGCCTGCCATCCAATAGAACGCGCCGCGCCGAGTACAGGCGGCAACGTCCAGGTTGTGTTTGCGCGCCCAATGCCAGCACGTCAATGCTCCGACCGGGGACGTAACCACTATGGCACAGGCGATCAAGCAGCCTACCCACCAAACCGCCATTCCAACCATGAACAGCCACATTTCCATAATTCACCCCGTAATCATCGCCGTAATGTCAATTTGGGGCAGCGGTTAACCGCTGCCCCGGTTGATGTTGCCCTCGCCAGCGGCGTCAGTTGAAGCTGTCGAAGAAGATTTCGTGTACGTACCACTCGCCGCCGTATTCGCAGGGTTCCGTTTGGAATTGTATGACCTCAGCGGGGCGCCAGGCATCCCATCATCTGATTTCAAACGGAACCTCTGCTTGTCCGAGACCAAGGACACGACAAATACTCTCTGCCATGCGGCGGGATGGAACAAGGCGAGGCGGCGCTGATGGCAGCGTGCCGGGAACTTGCCAAAGAATTAGGCATGAAGGCTTACAAGGCTGAGCGTCTGTTTGACTACACAAACGAGGGAAGTTTCAACGACCACAAGGTCGTGCTGGTCTTCGCCGGAGGCGAACCCAGGATAAACGACAGCGAACTGGAATCCTTCCGTTGGTGGGACGGGCGGGAGCGACTGCCACTGTATCCCCACGTAACCAGCATCATCAATCGCTATGAAGCGAGTTGAAATGTTGAAATGGTGATGCTCTAATGTCCTCGACAAACCAGCGCCGGGAGTGTCTGGACGTGAGGTTCCGCGACCCGGCCAGGATCAAGAGCGGAGATATCGCCTTTGACAGCGACCGTCGGGCGTTGCAAACGTGGCAGAAAATGAAAGAGCGCCACCGGGACCTCAGGAAAAGTTCGCTGCCCAACCGTTGTCCTCGTTGTGGGAGTTCGTCTATCCGGCTGCGACAAGACCCACACCACAAGCCCTATCGTTGTAGGGACTGCCATCGGACGTTCTAATCTCCCTCCTATGAGGTCAAAATATAGATAGCCAAGCTGCTTGGCACGCCCGGCGCTCGCCTCGCTCCCAAAAATCCCTACCGACATCATAAAAATCCCGTCCATCCTGTGCATCCATGTCAATTACCCTGTCCCTGGGCCTACGTCGCCGCGTTTCGTTCCCTTTACACCCCCAAAACCACCGGAATATAATCGTCTGCAAGATTACGAATTTCGCAATACCAACCGCGACAATATTCTTCTAACCCAGGGGTGCTACCGTGGCCGTGCTCCAGATGCGTGTATTTCCCGATCCCATCCTGCGTCAGCGGGCCCGCAAGGTCACGCAGTTCGACGCCAAGCTGGCGCAACTCGCCGCCGACATGGCGGAGACCATGAACGCCTACCACGGCGTGGGTCTGGCCGCCAACCAGGTCGGCGTGCTGCAGCGCATGTTCGTCGTCAAAATGGAGGATTGGGAGGAAGCCCTGGTCCTGGTCAACCCCGAGATCATGCGTCGGGAGGGTCTCCGCGAGGTCGAGGAAGGTTGTCTCAGCCTGCCCGGCTACCGCGGCATGGTTAACCGTGCCGAGCGTATCCGGGTGCGCTACCAGGACCTTACCGGCAAGCAGCAGCGCCTCCGGGCCGAGTGTATGCTGGCCCAGGCCATCGAGCACGAGACCGACCACCTCAATGGCATCCTCTACCTCGACCACCTCATCGCCCACGACCAGTTCTTCCGCATCCACGTCAACGAAGATGGCGACGTCGAGTACCTCCCCACTGGCGAGCCCGACGCCGCCGAACTGGAGGCCGCCGCCCAGCGCATGAACCGTCGCAACGTCGTTCCCCAGTTCGACCCCAGCAACGGCCGGCCCGCCACCCGCCAGACCGACGACGCTACCGCCGCCGACTAGCATGGACTCCGCCAGCCTGATTACCCGGCTGGCCGGGTTCTTCGATGCCCGGATCAACGCGCCGGCCTGGCTGGTGGGCGGCGTCGTCCGCGACGCCCTGCTGGGCCGCGAAGTACAGGACATCGACATCGCTGTCTCCGGTGATGCCCAGCCGGTGGGCCGGGCCGTCGCCGATCATCTCGGCGCAACCGCCGTCCCCCTGCCCGAATGGAATATCGTCCGCGTCGCGCTGCCCGGCCTTGCCGAAAATGGGCGTCCCTTCCTGATCGACATCTCCGGTCATGACGGGTCCATCGAGGACGATCTCCGGTCCCGTGATTTCACGGTAGACGCCATGGGCATCCCTATCGACCGTTGGGATTCCGACGAGCGTTTCGATGCCATCATAGATCCCCTCAACGGCAAGGTCGATCTCGCCCGTCGCGTCCTGCGCGCCGGCAGCGACGGCGTGTTTGCGGCCGATCCCGGCCGAATGCTCCGCGCCGTTCGCCTCGCCCAGCAGGTGGGCCTCCGCATGGAGCCGGACACCGCCCGCCTGATTCGCCGCGACGCTCAACTCCTGCACCGCGTGTCCCCGGAGCGCGTCCGCGATGAGTTCATGACCATCCTCGCCGCCGCCGGCGCTCGGCCCCAACTCGAGGTCCTGGATCGCCTCGACCTCCTCTGCCGCGTGATCCCCGAGCTGGAGGCTACCAAGCATTGCCAGCAGCCCCGGTCGCATCACTACTGGGACGTGTGGGGCCACCTGCTCCACTGCGTGGAGTACGCCGAGGAAGTAACCGCCGGCCACCGCAACAACGCCATCTACACTATGGCCCCGTGGACTGAAAAAGAGGCCGCTTACTTCGGCGAAATCGTCGGCGACGGTCACACTCGCCGCACTGTCCTCAAGCTCGCGGCCCTGTTGCACGATATCGCCAAGCCCCAGACTCGCGCCACCGACGCCGACGGACGGGTCCGCTTCCTCGGCCACAGCGAGGAGGGGGCGGAGATTGTGCGGCATCGGCTGGCATCTCTTCGGATGTCCCGCCGGATCACGGATCTGGTTGCCGAAATGGTGCTGCATCACCTGCGCCCCAGCCAGCTCCGCCACGAGTCCAGGATGCCCTCCCCTCGCGCGATCTTCAGGTTCTACCGCGACGTCGGAGATGCCGCGGTGGATACGCTCTACCTGGCAATGGCCGACGTGCTGGCCGCCCGCGGCCCCGACCTGTCCCCGGAACGCTGGGCCAACTATGCTAGAATGGTTGCTGCCGTTCTCGAATCCGGGGCCGAACAACCCGGAAATCGTAACGACAACCCACCCCTGATCAATGGCCACGACCTGATGGACGCTCTAGACCTCCCGCCCGGACCCCGTATCGGGTCCCTGTTGGCGCGCTTGCGCGAGGCCGAAGCGGTCGGCGAGATCACCAGCCGCGATGACGCTTTTGCTCTGGCGGCGCAACTGCTGGACGATCAGGAACCGCGGTAACCCACGCGGCATCGCTGGACACAGGAAAGAGTGCTGACATGGGCGCATCACCCGTTGACCCGTACATCATTTACGGCTTTTGGGCTTTTATCAGCCTGGTGCTCGTCGCCATGCTGGCCATGTTGTTCCGCAACACGCGAGACATCGGCGAACTGCGTGGCGAATTCAGGGGCATCCACACCCGACTGGACGAAACCAACCAGCGCATCACCGAAACCAACCAACGCATCGAAGAGGTCAACACCAACCTCACCAACCGGATTAATAGCGTTGAAAGCCGGATCGAAAGTATTGAGCGCCGGATCGAAAACCTCGAGCAAAGTGTGGCCTCACTGCGTGAAAACGTAGCCCGGGAGACGGGCGAAATCAGGGGGATGCTGCAAGCTCTGCACGAACGGGTGGATCTGGTGATGCGCCACCGGCACGATGATGCCAGCGGCGAAGTGGTCCTCACCCCCGAGCAAGTGGCGGCGGACTAAAATTCCCAACCCGTGAACTCGATAATTGATACCGAGGTATTGATAACAACCCATGCGACGACGCACCGTTCTGTTAACGATTTTCATCTTGGCGGTGTTGGCTGTTTCGGCCGTCTCCCTCGCTTTCCCGGAAATCCACATCAGCATACCCGGAGTCCCTCGTCTTGATCGCGCCTCCACCGGCCCATTGGGCCTCAAGCTGGGCCTGGACTTGCAGGGCGGCGCGCACCTGGTTTACCAGGCCGACACCGGAACCGTCCTGACCGTCACCTTCCCCGAGGACGCCGAAGCCGACCCCGCTGCCGTCGAAGAGGCGCTCGCGCCCATAGGCTATCAGGGCGATGTGGCTCAGCTGGACACCGCCCAGACCTACCGGATCTCCGGTGAATTCCTCGGCCCCGAACGCCGCGAAGCAGTGCGCCAGGCGCTGACCGACGCCATCGCCGAACCCGTCGATTTCATCACCGACGACACCCCGCCTCCCACCAACGAGCAAATGGATGGCGTGCTCAGCATCATCAGCAATCGCGTCAACCTCTACGGAACCGAAGAGCCGATCGTCCAGCGCTTCGGCGACGACCGCATCATCGTCCAGCTTCCCGGCGCCACCGGCTCCGTTATTTCGGTCCAGTTCACCGAGAATGCCGACGTGGCGAAGCTGGGCAGCGTTATCGCCGAGCAGGACTACGGTAACGACGTGGAGAGTCGGGGCGAAAATCGCTTCCGCATCACCACCGCGGCCACCCTCGACGCATCCCAGCGCCAGGCTCTCCGCACCATCCTGGAATCCGAGGTCGGCACAATCCGCGACTACCAGGTGACGAGCAGCATCGATGATGCCAAGCGGCTCATCGGCGAGACCGCCCAGCTGGAGTTCCTGCGCCGCAAATGTGCGGGACCACTGGCCGCAGACGAATTCCGACGCTGCCTGCCCCCGTACACCGACAGCAGTGTCGGCCTCTCCGGTGACGATCTGGATGACGCCTACGTTGGCACCGACCAGGCAACTGGCGCGTGGGTGGTCAACATCCAGTTCGATGATGATCGTGGCGCCGAATTGTTCAGCCAGATGACCGGTGAAATCAACATCCAGACCAACCCCCAGACCGATGAGGTCATCGCCGTGTTCCTCGACGGCCGCGAGCTGATTGCCCCCGTCGCCCGTGCCCATATCCGCGATGGTCGCAGCCAGATCTCCGGCGGCTTCAACCGCGAAACCGCCCGCACGCTGGCGATCCAGCTTAAATCCGGCAGTCTCCCGGTGCCCTTGAGCCTCATCCAGGAATCCGGCGTCGACTCGATACTCGGCAAGGAGTCCCTGGAACGCAGCCTCCAGGCCGGTCTGGTCGGCCTGGGCCTGGTGCTGGTATTCGTCGTTGCTTATTACCGCGCCGCCGGCGTGGTCGCTGCCGCCGCTCTGGTCTGCTACGCCATCGTGACCCTGGCGATCTTCAAGTTGGTGCCCATCACCCTCACCTTGCCCCACATCGGCGGCTTCATCTTGTCCATAGGTCTCGCGGTCGACGCCAACATCCTGATCTTCGAGCGCATTAAGGAGGAGATCCGGCTGGGCCGCTCGTTGGGTTCGGCAATGGACGTGGGGTTCAACCGCGCCTGGCCCGCCATTCGTGACGGCAATGTCAGCACGCTGATCACCTGCGTCGTGCTCCTTTGGTTCGGCAACCGCCTGGGCGGTGGCCTGGTTAACGGTTTCGCCCTGACCCTGCTCGTGGGCGTCCTCGTCAGCATGTTCACCGCGGTCCTGGTCAGCCGCAACTTGCTCCAGGCCCTGCAGTCTACCGGTCTGGGCCGTGCCGCTAACCTGTTCACCCCCGAAAAGATCCAGCCCCGGTCCACCGGGCAGCGTCCTCAATCGGCCCAGGGGGGCCAGTAACGAATGTTCAATATCGTCGGCAAGCGCGGCTGGTACTTCGTCATCTCGGCCCTGGTGATCATACCCGGCCTGCTGTCCATGATTGCCCCGCCGGGCTGGATGTCCGGCGGCTCTGGCCTCAAGCCCGGCATCGACTTCTCCAGCGGTTCCGCCCTGACCGTCGCCTTTGTGGACCCGGTGCCCACCAACGCCGTCCGGCAGGTGCTGGCCACCGTCGGGCATCCCCGGGCCCTGGTCCAGTCCGTAGGTGAAAACTCTGTCCTGATCCGTACCCGGGTGCTTGAAGAGGCGTCCGGCAACGAGTTGTCTGAGCGCCAGCGCATTGAGGACGCTCTGGAAGAGCAGATCGGGGCTATCGATGCCTCCGGCGTCAACACCGTATCGCCCATCATCGCCCAGGAGACCGTGCGCAACACCTTCCTGGCTTTGTTGGTCGCGTCCGTCTTTATCCTGATCTACATCTGGTACGCCTTCCGCCGGGTTCCCCGGGCCTATCGCTACGGGGTGGCCGCGGTCGTCACCCTCGTTCACGACACCGTGATCGTCCTCGGCGTCTTCTCTATCCTCGGCCGCGTTCTGGGCATGGAAGTCAATGCCATGTTCATTGTGGGCATCCTCACCGTGGCCGGCTACTCGGTCAACGACACCATCGTGGTGTTCGACCGCATCCGCGAGAACACCATCCGGGTGCCCGACCGCAGCCTTGAAGACACCGTGAACCTCAGCATCATCGAGAGCGTGGGCCGATCCGTGAACACCAGCTTCACCACGTTGATGGTCCTGCTGTCCATGCTGCTCATCGGCGGCGAATCGATCCGCGAACTGCTGCTGGTGGTGGCCATCGGCGTGGTGGTCGGAACCTACAGCTCCATCTTCATCGCGGCCCAGTTCCTCGTCATCTGGGAGCGCCGCGAGTTCGGTCGCGTATTTACCTTGGGACGACGGCAAGCGACAGCGTAGGCCGAAGGAGCAAGGGTTGTCATGGTAAAGTACGAGGTCATACTGCTCCATTACCCCCGGACGACGATATGCCCAATGGCTATTGGGTGGCCGATTGTCCGTCACTGGCCGGCTGCGTCACCGACGGCGAATCTCGCGAGGAAGCTCTGGCCATGGCCGCCGACGCGATTGACTTCTGCCTTGAGGATGACGAGCCTCTGGATGCCGCCGTGGCAGAGCGCGAGAAAACCGCTACGTTGCGGCAGGTGCAAGAGGAAGGCGTAGTCATCGTCGTTGAGACCCACCTGGTGGAACCCAGGGCGATGACTGACGAGGAACTGGCGTCCTGGCCGACCACCGCCCACCTGGTTCCCGGTACGGCAGGCTAAAGAGCTGCGCCGAGTTATTTTCACAATCTCAAAACGGCGGACGTGCTTTCAGCGTACTTTCGGATGGGATTTGTCCGTGTAAATAACCGAGGGCGACATCATAAGCTTCGTCACCGCCGGCCGAACTTGATGATGATTGTTCATCGGCACCGGGGTGAAATCCCGTAAGGCACCTTGGCCCGTGCCGTTCGTCGGTCCAGTGTAACCGACGAGGAGTTCCCGGCCGCATTAGCTGGGGAAACGCCGGAGCGGTTCCGCGACTAGCGAAACTGATTAATTGGGGACCAAAACCACCCGACCCAACGGCCCCCGCTCCCGCACCATCCGCACTGCCTCCTCCGCGCTCTCTATGTTAAGGGGCAGCACCTCGGCGACTACCGGCTCCAATTCGCTGGCCGCCGCCATCTCGACGCACCGCTCCAGCGTCTGCCGCGATACCCCGGACACGCCCGTCAGTCGCAGATCGCGGAAAATTACCTCGGCCATCCGCACGGACGCCGGCTCCCCGGTCACGTCACCGAGCAGCGCCATGCGCCCAAACTGCCCCAGGCACCGCAGGCTATCGGGCCACAGCGGAGGGCCCACCGTATCGATCACCACGTCCGCGCCCTCGTCCTCCGTGAATGCCAGCACGATCTCCGCCAGCCCCGGTCCGTCTCCAACCTCAACCACCACTGACGCCCCCAGTTGTTCCAGCCCGGCCGCCTTGCCCGGTGACGATGTCACGGCGATGACCTGCGCTCCTCTGGCCGCCGCCAGTTGCACCGCATGGCTGCCCAGCCCGCCCCCGGCTCCTGTGACCACTACCGTTTCCCCTTCCACGACCTCAGCAGTGTCGATGCCCGACAGCGCGACTCCGGCCGGACACGCCAGCAGTGCCGCCCGCTCCGGTGGAATGCTGTTGGGGACGGCCACTAACGAGGTCTCCGGAAGGGCCACGTACTCCGCGAATCCGCCGTCCCGACCGTGCCCGATACCGGCCCCGTTCACGCATCGGTGTTCCCGTCCGGCCAGACACCGCGGGCAGGTACCGCACGCAGCGGTGAGCAGGCTTACCACCTGCTCTCCCTCTCGAAACATCGTGGCGCCCGATCCTAATGAGACGACCCTTCCCGCTATCTCGTGCCCCAGCACAACGCCCGGCGCGACGCCCCGCCGCAGCGTTCCCGTCATCACCAGGTAGTCATGGTGGCAGAACCCGCAGGCATCCACCCGCAGCAGAACCTCGCCGGGCCTCGGTGTCGGAACGTCGCGTTCCACCATCGCCAGCGTGGGCGGATTGCCGGCTTCCACCATCGCCAGCGCGGACATGGTTTTAGGAACGGACAAATGCGTCATAGCCGTCATGGTAAACCACGGCCCGTTTCTGCGATACTGTGTCAACTCCCGCCCCGCCGGAGATCCGGCGGGTTGGTATCGAGGCGATCAGGATGATTATTGGCGCTCACGTTTCCGCCGCCGGCGGCATCGGCAACGCCGTGGACCGCGCCGTTGATATCGGAGCCGAAGCCGTGCAGATTTTCGGCTCCTCCACTCGTTCCTGGCGTTTCAAACCTCTGACCGACGCCCAGGCGGACGCCTTCTGTGAGAAGAACGCCGATGCCGGCTTGGCGCCGCCCTTCCTGCATGCCATCTACCTGATCAACCTGGGCAACTCCAACCCCGAAAACGTCGATAAGTCCGTAACCTCGTTGGTCCAGTACATGCACTTGGCCGACCAGATCGGCGCCGGCGGCGTTATCTTCCATCCCGGCAGTCACGGCGGCGCCGGATACGAGGGCGTCTTCCAGCAGGTCGTCGACAGCGTCAACCGGGTCTTGGATCAGACTCCCGAGGGTCCGCTTCTCTGCCTGGAGAACATGGCCGGCATGGGTCAGCACATCGGCGCCAAGTTCAGCGAATTGGGCGAGGTGATGCGCGCCGTGGACAGCCCCCGCCTCGGTATCTGCCTGGACACCCAGCACGCTTTCGCTGCCGGCTACGATCTCACCAACCCCGAAGGCGTCGCCGGTATGATCGACGAATTCGACCGCGACATCGGCCTCGACCGTTTGAGCGCCGTACACGCTAACGATTCCAAGCGCCCCTGCGGCTCTGGCGTAGACCGCCACGATAACATCGGCGAGGGCCTCATTGGAGAGCAGGGCTTCGAAAACATAATGTCCCACCCCGCCTTTGCCGACGTGCCCTTTTTCCTGGAGGTTCCCGGCTACGACAAGGACAATCGCGGCCCCGACAAGCCCAACGTCGACATCCTCAAGGAAATCCGTGCCCGCGTGTCCGCCGGCTGACTCCACTTTGATTCCATGAGCCCTGACGAGTTTGAAGGTCTAGTCCAGCAGGCCTATTGGGATCTGCCCGCCTCAGTCCGCGATTCCCTGGACAACCTGGACATCCTGGTCGAGGACTTCCCCGGTCCAGAGGCCGCGGACGCTGACGATCCCCACGACCATTCTCACGGCGATGCCCTCCTCGGCCTCTACGTCGGCGTTCCCCTCATCGACCGTTACGCTGCCGATCCAATGATGCCCGACCGCATCTACATCTATCGGCTGCCCATCCTGGACATCTGCGACACCCACGCGGATGTGGTTCGGGAAGTGCGCACCACGCTGCTGCACGAAATCGGCCACTACCTGGGCCTCAGCGAACATGATCTGGACCGGCTGGGCTACGCCTGACCTCCGCCACATGTCCTGGGCGGACCGCCTGGCTTGGTTCATCGGCAGCGGATTCGGGAGCGGCCTGTCCCCGTTGGCTCCGGGTACCGCCGGCGCCGCCGCGGCTGCTGGGATCTATTGCGTCCTCATGGTCCTGCTGGATCTGGCCTGGCCCCACTCCGTCGCTCCCAGGTTGATCGCCCTGGCGGTCATGATCATCGGCGGTGCCGTCGTCGGCGTCTGGGCCACCGGCCGCATGTCCACCGCAGACAACCCGGACCCTGGCTCCGCCGTGTGGGACGAGTTTGTCGGCATGTGGATTTCCCTGATCCAAACCGCCTGGGCCACCTGGCACCTGCCCCTGATCGTCGTTCCTCCCTGGTGGCCCATCTGGTGGGTTGCGGTCTGCTTTTTCGCCTTCCGCGCCTTTGACACCCTCAAGCCCTGGCCTTGCCGCCGCTTGGAAGACCTTCACGGCGGTTGGGGGATCATGCTGGACGATATCGCCGCCGGCCTGTGGGCTCTCGTCGTCACCGTATTGGCATTTTTCGCCGTCCAGGTGGGGATGCTTTACTTCGCGCCGCCCACCTGACCCTGCCCCATCCCCGCAAGTAGCGTGAAAATCCTTGACATCGAACACGGATACATTGTCTTTTGCATCGGCGGACAGGATGAATAGAATGCTGGCGATACTATCGCGGAGTTCCGTCCACAGCAGCGTCCCGGCATCCGGCACGCTGACAATAAAATCAATCAAATCCTGTCCATCCTGTGCATCGATGTAAAATTGCTCCGGTCGCCGTTTAAGCTGGGTACGCGTGAGAACTCTACCCCTCTCTGAACAGTGCAGCCATGGCCACTCGCTCCAGCGCCTGCATTGCCTCCCTTTCCTCGTCTTTGAAGTGATCGTGGCCGAGCAGATGCAGTGCCCCGTGCACTATCAGCAGCGCCAACTCTCGTTGTAGCGGAACCCCCTGGCTTTCCGCCTGTCGCGCGGCCTGCGGAACCGAAACGATGATCTCCCCCAGCGGCGGCGGCTCGTCATCCGGCAATGGCCATCCCGGCGGCCCGTCGTCACCTGACCTCGGCGCTTCGTCGTCTCCTTCCCAGTGACCCCAATGCTCGAACGAAAACGACAGCACGTCCGTCGTTTGGTCCACCCCCCGATACTCTCGGTTCAATTCGCGAACGGTCTCGTCATCCGTCAGCAGCAGGCTGATTTGCCCGCGTGCATCCGCCGGCAGCGACCCGGCCAGCCCATGCCGAACCACCCCCTCCAACCACCTTTCCTCGCCAACGTCAGCCCATTCTTCCGGCAAGTCGATTTGTGCGCTGACAACAATATTGGGAAGCAACGTGTCCATCATTCTGAAATTATCGCCCCGGTGGCCCCGTGATACAATTGCTTGCACAGCTTCGGACCCAGGACGACGCCATGAGCGATGAGCAGTTTATCCCCAACTCAGACCCCGGCGACGATCGTTGGGCCGACTATGCCCTGCCGGAAGAAGGCGTCGCCGACCTTGCCGATCGGTTGGTAGAGTTCCTCCCGGAACACGATGAAAACGACCCTCCGCTCATCATCGGCCAGGTCTTGGACGACTTCATCGACCAGTCCGGCGCCATGCCCGAGAACCTGCGCGAAGAGGACGCTCACGCCGTGATCTGCCAGATGCAGATGGCGGTCACCTTGGCTTACCAATTGGGCCGGCTCGAGTCCCGTTCCCCGGAAATGGTGCGCCGGTTCATCATGGAGGCCATCGAAAAGTGGGAGGCGAAGCCCCTCTCCGACTCCCTGGACTTCGTTGAAGCGGATTTCCGCAAACCCAAGGAATTGGTCCTGCCGCGCCTCCGCCGTTGGTGGCAGGAAAACCTCGCCGCTGAAGATTACTATTGGGACGAAGACTAGGTTCTGTTGCCATTTGGAGTTTTTTCGTCATTCCGGCGAAAGCCGGAATTCATAGGCCGCGACATGAGGAAGCGGGGAGGATTGCTTATAATTTCGACCATTCGATCCCCGCTTTCGTGTTAGCCCTCTCCCGGATTTGGTACGTCACTTCAACGAACGGAATATTCGCGTACCCGGTGCGAGAACGGGCTAGCGTAGTTTAAAGTCACCAGAATCCCGTCCATCCTGTCAATCCATGCAAATTGAGCCCCTGGTGGTAGCGATCTAGCGACGCGCCGATGCCGGGCTTGGTGCCCGACTTTGATTGGAGGGAACCTATCCGATGACCACCGCCACTTACGATCTGGTCCTGTCGGGCGGCAACCTGCTCGACCCGGCCCAGGGTATCAACGACGAGCCCCGCGACATCGCGTTCAAGGACGGCAAGGTCGCCGCGGTCGCCGATCATATCGATCCGGTCGCCGCCGCTCAGGCCATCGACGCCAGCGGCAAGCTGATCACCCCCGGCCTCATTGACCTCCACGGCCATTTCTACCACGGCGGCAGCGGCACCGCCGTGCACGCCGACCAGACCTGCCTCGGCAGCGGCGTAACCACCGGCGTCGATGCGGGCAGCGCCGGGTTCCTCAACTACGGCGCCATGCGCGACTACGTGTTTCCGGCCCACCGTACCCGGCTGCTCGCCTTCCTGCACATCGGCGCCGTGGGCCTGGCCGCCAATCGCGTCTTGGGCGGCGGCCTCCACGATATGCGCATCATCGACGTGGAGCAGACCGTCCAGGCCATCAAAGACAACCCCGGTTTTGTCTTCGGCGTCAAGGTTCGGATGCATTACGACGCCGTAGCCCGCTGGAACGCCCACGAGGCCATGGCCCGGGCCCGAGAGGCCGCCACCGAGGCCGGCGTCAGCCTGATGGTCCACGTCAGCGGCACGCCTATCCCCCTGCCCGACGTGCTCGAACACCTCGGCCCCGGCGACATCTCCACCCACGCCTTCAACGGCTTCCCGGAGAACATGCTGGACAACTCCGGCAGGATACGCCCCGAAGTCCGAGACGCCGCCGACCGTGGCGTCATCATGGACGTCGGGCACGCTGGCATCCATTGTGATGTCGAGGTCGTGAAAGCCGCCATGGACCAGGGCGTCATCCCCGATACCATCAGCACCGACGTCCACATCGCCCCGCCCGGCCGCGTCGTCTACCTGATGAACGACCTGGTTAGCAAGTTCCACGCCCTGGGTATGCCTCTGGCCGACGCCATTACAGCCAGCACCAGCCGACCCGCCGAGATCCTGGGCCTGCAGGACACCATCGGCTCCCTGGCCGTCGGCATGGCAGGCGACGCCGCGGTATGGGACAAGCGGCAGGGCCGGTTCGTGTGGCACGACATGGCCGGCCACAACGTCGACGGCGCCCTGCGCCTCGACACCTTCGCCACCATCAAGGGAGGGTTCACCGCCTGGCGCGAGGGCCAACTCGTGCAGATGGGCGAGTGCTGACGCCATCTCTGGACGGAGTTTGAATTCGTCTCGGACACGACCAACGTCACCCGGGCGGAAAGGTACGATAGAATATGACCGCCAGCGGGATGGACTATGGGGACGATCCCGGATGGAGTTCAATACTGGGGTTGCCGATTCCCCTGCGGCGTATACGGTTGCACTTTTGGAGTTTCAGTGTCGCTGTCACTGCCCTCACCGCTTTCAATATCACCGCCCGTGTTGCTGCCCATATTGAAGCTTCTCGGGAACTGCCGTGGCATCAGATACCGCCGTTACTCACCGCCGATATTATTCCCACCGTAATTTTTTGCGGAATTTTCAGCCCAATCGGAGTGGAGGCAACCACCATGGTCATCGCCGCGTATTACAGCCGCCGTAAGCGCCGGGAGAATCTCGAAAAGGGACGCGCCGAGGGACGCGCCAAAGGTCGCGCTGAAGGACTTGCCGAAGGTCGCGCAGAGGGGATCGAGGAGGCGAACGCCGCTTGGCGGGAGTGGAATCTGCGTCGTTTGGTCGCCGAAGACACCGCCCAACCCTTTGATGAACCGCCCCCGAGTTTCGACAGCGGCGCAGAGGATACTGGAAATTAGTAGCAATCCTTTTCTGAACGCCCGGCAGACTGCAAGCGAATCCGGTGTCAACCGCAAACTGTTTCTTGACCCGATTCCGTACCCGCGCTATCGCAAGGACACGTCATGCGTATTGGTGAATTTGACATCGCCGAACCGGTGCCGGAACTGCACCAGCCCCACATGCTGGCCGTGCTCCGGCCCTGGATCGACGTCGGGAACGTGGGCAGCCTGTCCCTGGGCAGGATTGAACGCCACCTCCGCAGCCAGGAACTCGGCCGCCTGTATCGCCCCGGCCGCTACTACGATTTCACCCGTTACCGCCCACGCTCCTATCTCGTCAATGGCCGCCGCGAGGTCACCGTTCCCAACACCATCATTCGCTATGCCAACCCGGAGGACGGCCCGCACCTGCTGACCGCGCATCTCCTGGAACCGCACCTCTACGGCGAAGATTACTCCGATGCCCTGCTGGAGATCATCAACCACTTCGGCGTGAAGCAGTACGCCCTCATCGGCGGCATGTACGACATGGTTCCACACACCCGCCCGCTGGTGGTTTCCGGCTTGGGCACTGGTGAAAACGTCGAACGCGACTACCGCATCGCCAACGCCCGTGCCAGCAGCTACGAAGGTCCCACCACCATCACCTACACCATCAGCCAAACCGCCGCTGAGACGGGAGTGGAGACCCGCGCCTTCGTCGTCCACCTGCCCCAGTACCTCAACCTGGACGACGATCACCAGGGCGCAGCCCGCATGATGGATCTGCTGTGCCGCCTGTACAACCTGCCGGATTTCATCGCCCAGACCGAACGCGGCCAGAAGCAGTACGACGAGCTTGGCCCCAACGACGGGCAGATACCCAGCGGCGACGTGCTCACCCGCATCGAGGAGATGTACGACAACGAGTACGGCGACGATGAGCAAACCGAGCCGACCACGCCGCTGCCATCCAGCATCGAAGAATTCCTGCAGGGCCTGGGCGCGGATCTCGGCGACGATGAGGAGAACCGCTAGACTCCTCCACCGTACCGGGGCTGGTTGACCAATGGTTTCCGCACTGGGTTTCACTGGCGTCCGCCCGCCTGTAGCTGAGCTCCTCCAGAAGCTCATCCGCTTCGACACCACCAACCCGCCCGGCAATGAGAGCGAGTGCGCCGCCCACTGCCGGGACGTCCTTGCTGACGCTGGCATCGCCGCCGACCTCCTCGGCGAAGATCCTGACCGCCTCAACGTGGTCAGCCGCCTGTCCGGCCGCGGCGACGCCCCGCCGCTGCTGCTTTACGGCCACATCGACGTGGTGCCCACCGTCTCCCAACCTTGGGATGTGCCCCCCTTCGAGGGCCGCCTTCAGGACGACTACGTCTGGGGCCGCGGCGCGCTGGACATGAAAGGCGGCGTCGCCATGATGATGGACGCCTTCATCCGCGCTCATCAGGAGGATGCCAACCTCCCCGGCGACGTGATCCTGGCCTTGGTCAGCGACGAGGAGGCCGGCGGCAACACCGGCGCTGCTTGGCTGGCCCGAACTCATCCTGAGCTTTTTGAGGGCGTCCGCTACGCCGTCGGCGAGTTCGGCGGCTTCAGCAAGACCTACCGGGACCGCAAGTTCTACATGGTCCAGGTCGCCGAAAAGCAGGGCTGTCGGGTTCAGGCCGTCGCCCGCGGACCCGGTGGACACGGTTCCCTGGTGCACCACGACACCGCGCCCACTCGCATGTCCCGGTTCCTGGTCAAGCTCGACCGCACCCCGCTGCCTTTCCACGTCCATCCGGTCACCCGCATGATGATCGAGGCCATGAGCGGTAGCCTGCCGATGCCGGACTGCGCCTTTCTGAAACTGTTGCTCAACCCCGCCTTTACGGGCCGCATGCTCCGCCGTATGGGAACGGCCGGCCAGGAGCTGGAGCCCCTGTTCCGGCACACCGCCAACGCCACGGTCATCGCCGGCGGCGAAAAGACCAACGTCATCCCCAGCGAGGTGACGGTCACCCTGGATTGTCGGATGCTCCCCGGCTACGACGCCGAGGACCTGCTTGGCGAACTGCAGCACATCGCCGGCCCCAACATCGAACTCCAGGCCATCCGCTTCGAACCCAAGCCGTGGGTGCTCAACATGGGGTTGTTCGACACCCTGTCCGACATCATCCGAGAACAGGATCCCCAGGGCGTCTCCGTCCCCATGCTAATGCCGGCCGGCACCGATGGTCGTCACTTTGCAACCCTCGGCATCCAGACCTACGGTTGGATGCCCATGAACCTGCCCGCCGACTTCGACTTCCTCAAGACCATCCACGCCGCCAACGAGCGCGTGCCCGTATCCGCCCTGGAGTTCGGCGGGGAGGCGCTTTACCAGTTGCTCCAGCGTTTCCACGAATGACCGTGCGGTTCGTCGCCGTCATTTGCGGCCTTGTTATGCTGGCCTCGGCCATGGCGATGGCGGCCTGTGGCACTGGCCCGCAATCCGGAACCGCTCCCGCAGCGACACCTCCGCCGTCAACCGCTACTCGGTCACCGGCGTTCTCTCCCATTCAGCCGGCCGGCCCCGCCGCCACATCCACTACTCAACCTGCCCCGGCGGCAACACACATCGCGACGTCGCCCACCGTTGCAACCGCCCCGCGCGATCCTGCGCCCACCGCAACCGCCACTGCGGCAGCCCCTCCTCCTTCCGCGACACCGCGGTCCCAGGCGGCACGCCCCCCGGCTCAGTCTGTTGGATCGATTCGGCTCCAGGATGACCTGGACGACCCTCTGGGTTATTGCATCGACGTGCGCGGCTTCGGTTCCGGCATCCGCCTGGACGCTGACCTGCAAGCGCACAGCTGCAAGCAAGGCTTCCCGGAGGATCAGTCGTTCGCGATCTCCGGAACCCCATTCCCTGGCCACGTTCTGTTGTTCCAGTACGGCGTCTGCCTGGCCGTCAGCGAGCCAACCGAAGGCGCTTCCATTTTGCTGCGCCAGTGCGATGATCCGTCGGTGGCTCTTGAGTTTGATTGGATGGATGACGGGAGGCTACGCCTCGTGACGGTTTCGAAAACGTCGCCGTCCGATCTGTGCGTGGGCGTCGCCGGCGGGCCGGGTGAACCCGCTGGAGGCCGCAACCACCTGCGACGGGACCTCATGCTGGTTGATTGCGACGCCGCCGAGCCTGCCCTCGTCACCTGGAAATCCGCAAAAAATTAGGGGCGAATAACTTTCGCCCCTGGATCTTCGGTGCAAGGATGTCGCCGTGATTTATGCAGTCGTTGCTGCTGCTCCCCTGGCGACCTCGACCAGCCGCTCGAAGGCATCCGGATCCCGCACCGCCATGTCGGCCAGCATCTTGCGGTCGATTTCGATACCCGCAACATTCAACCCGTGCATGAACTGGCTGTAAGTCATCCCGTGCTGCCGGGTTGCTGCTCCGATGCGTATGATCCACAGGCGCCGAAAATCGCCCTTGCGTTGCCGCCGGTGACGGTACGCGTGGCTCCAGGCGTGCATCACCGCCTCTTTGGCCCACTTGTAGTTGCGTCCCGATGACGCCTGATACCCCTTGGCGGCTTTGATGATCTTCTTGTGACGGGCGCGCTTGGTCACGCCCCTTTTGACTCTTGGCACGGTTGCGGACTCTCCAGTTTAGACGTCGTAGGGCACCAGCCGGCTCAGACGCTTCACGTCCGCGTCGGCGAAGCCGATCTTCTGCGCGAATTTCCGCGTGACCTTCTTCGGCTTCTTGCGCCGGAGGTGGCTGCTCATCCGCTTGCGGCGGAGCAGTTTGCCGGAGCCCGTCACGTGTATGCGGGCCTTGGCCCCTTTGTGGGTTTTCAGTTTGGGCATGTGCGATTATTCCGTAGCTACTGCTTCCTTTCGTTCGTTGCGAGCGGCCACCGTCGGGTTGGGTATCAGGACCATGGACATGGCCCGTCCTTCCATCGAGGGCTGCTGCTCCAGTCGAATATCGTCTTTCAGCTCCTCGGCTACCCGCTTCAACAGCGAAAGACCGTTTTGCTGATGCACCGCCTCGCGTCCGCGGAACCGCACCGTCAGCTTGACCTTGTCGCCGTTGCCGATGAACTGGCGCACCTTCCGCAGCTTGGCGTCAAAGTCGTGGGTGCCGATGTTGGGGCGGAACCGTACTTCCTTCAACTCGTTGCTTTTCTGGGATTTGCGGGTCTCGCGTTCCTTCTTGGACGAGAGGTACCGGAGCTTTCCGTAGTCCAGCAGCCGCGCGACCGGCGGATCGGCGTTGGGCGCCACTTCCACCAGGTCAAGGTCATTCATCCGCGCCCTGGAGAGAGCGTCGGACACCGTCATTACGCCAAGCTGCTCGCCATCTTCTCCAATAACTCGTACCCGTGGGACGCGTATCTGTTCGTTGACCCTGTACTGCCTGGCTATGGCGTCACCTCCTTGATGGTGCGTAACGTAGAAGGCTGGGACCGGAATAGCCCCAACCGCTCATCATTGCACTATTCTAGCGGCGGCCCACCGGGCAGTCAACGATTTGAGCAGCGGTAAGGCTGTGCAAAACTCGCTTGCCATTAAGCCCTCATTCCTGCGAAAGCAGGAATCCAGATGCTCCATAGTGAACGAACCTGCAATAATGTTAACGATTTCGGTCACTGCATTCCGCGGAAGCAGGAATGACAGTCCCAACTGCGAACTCCTGACAGGATTTGCCGGACTTTTTGATTGGGCAGGACCGAGAGACTTCCTACGTGGAACGGTTCCAATCCTGATAATCCCTGAATCTTGAAAATCCTGCTTCTGACGTTCACCCGCCACAAACCGGGTTCGCATGAGTTGAGAAACGGTTCAGGCTATCGCGCGCCTCTGCCCGCTGCGTCGAGCCGGGCCGGTTTCAGTCGGGATCGTCGTCCTCATCGTCTTCGTACAGGTCTTCGTCATCCTCGTCGAGGTCGTCTTCCCCGAACAAGTCTTCGTCCTCGTCATCATCGTCTGCGGCGAGTGCCTCGATGATCCTGCTCAACTGCTCTTCTTCCTCCGAGCCTGGCGCTGCCAGCATTCGGGCGGCGCCAGGAACTTCTTCGAGCTCCGGTTCTTCCACGGGAATCCCCGCAAACCCGTAGAAAACGTCGCTTTCCAGCACCCGGGCCAGTCCGCTCACCGTCAGCGTGATCGGTCGAATCGGTGTTGACCACTTTTCGGTCAGTTCCGCGTGCAACTCCGACAGCGGCATCGGCTCCTCTCCCCGCAGCAGCAGCGTGCGGAACACTATCTCCTGCAGGGGCATTGCCGACTGTATGAACTCGGTGTCTCCGGCGCAATGCGCCCGGATCTCTTTGACCAGATCGGACGGATCCGCGATTTCAGCCGACGTCTTGCCAAACGACGGGCACGCGGTGTTGAGCCGAGCCAGCAGCAACGGAATCGGAGACCGGTTCAACTCCTCCAGCCGTTCCAGGCTGAACCGATATTCCGGCCCTGCCGATCTGCTATTTCCGGTGACGGTGGTCGTCATGCGTTAACCTCTTCATTCCAGTCCAGCATTATGATCTTTACGGCTTGCCCGGCGTTCTTGCGCGGCAGGTCCGACGGGCAGATCGCCAGTCCGTTGGCCTTGGACAGCGATGTCAGGATGTTCGATCCCTGCGGCCCCGTCGGCGTGGCGTACCAGGTGCCGTCCCGCCGTTCGACCTCCACCCGCGCGTACACCCGCCGGCCGTCGCTGTTGAAAATCGGCCCGGTGAGTACCCCTTCGACCTCCGGGCGCGCCAGCAGGTCCCGTCCCAGCATCCGCCGCACTGCCGCCCGGCCGAACATTTCGAACGCCAGCAGCGCGCTGACCGGATTCCCCGGCAGGCCCAGCAACGGCAGGGGTTCCCGTCCCTCGCGCTTGAGCAATCCAAACGCCAGTGGCTTGGCCGGCCGCATCCGCACCGACCAGAAGTTCATGTCCCCCCGCTGCTCCAGCACGTCCTTCACCATGTCGTAGTCGCCCTTCGAAACGCCGGCCGACGTCACCAGCAGGTCCGTGTCCGATGCATCGTCGATGCAGCGGTGAAGATCGCCCAGGTTGTCCCGCGCGATGCCGATCATCTTCGCCACGCCGCCGGCCGCCCGAACGGCCGCCGCCACGCTGCTGCTGTTGCTGTCGTAAATGTGACCCGGCGCCAACTCGTCGCCCACCGTGGTCAGCTCGTCTCCGGTGGACAGTACCGCGACCACCGGCCTCCGTATCACCTTCGCCGTGGCCAGTCCCAGCGAGGCCAGCACTCCGGCTTCGGCGGGCCGGATCACCGTCCCCGCCGGCAGCACCAGCTCACCGGCGCGCACGTCCTCGCCGGCCGGTCTGACGTTGCTCCCCAGCGGCAGGGCCTTGCGGATTTCGATCTCATCCAGCGGCGTGCCTGCTCGCCGGCGGTCCAGTTCGTCCGTCTCCTCAAAGGGAACCACGGTGTCCGCGCCGTCGGGTACGGGCGCCCCGGTCATGATTCGTATCGCCGTGCCCCTGGTGACGGTTTGGTCCGAAACCTGCCCGGCCGCAACCGCTGAGATCACTGACAATTTCGGCGCTGCATCGTTGGCGCCTGCGATGTCAGCGTGCAGCACCGCATAGCCGTCCATCGCCGAGTTGGCCAGCGGCGGCAGGTTCAGCGGCGATGTGACATCCTTCGCCAGCGCCAGGCCCAGGCACTCCAGCACGGGCAGTTCCACCGCCTCCAGCGGGCTGAAGTGGGAGATGATGCGCTCGAAAGCCTGCTCCACTTCCAGCATGTCTTCATGGCCATGGCCGTCGTCGTGGCCCCGGTGGTGTCCGCCGTGCCCATGATCCCCGTGGCGTTGGTCGCGATGCCCGTGGTCATGAATGCTTTCGTGGTCACCGTCGCCGTGGGCGTCGTGGGCGTGCAGGTGGCCGGGTTGCTGATGTGTGGTCATAGGGGTGGTGTCCATTGCAGCGGGATGTGGTCACTCAAGTATCGTAACATAGCGTCGCGTTGCAGGCCGGCTAGTTGGTTTCGATGCGCAGTATGGATTCCAGGTAAGCGGCTCGGTCGTCCTCAACGAGGGAGTACCACATTTCGATTGCCGGAGGACCAACGAGGCGAGGAAACGCGATTGAGTACAAATTGACCGGTGTGTCGGGCAGCTGACGACCGGACTCAGGTCGTCTCGCCAAGCGCCGTTTGAAATAGAGCAAATCGGCCGCGTCGGTCATCGGGTTGATGTATCCAAGCTCCACCCCCCCTCCAATCGGCGGCGAACTGCTCCGTTTCTATTACGTCATAAGGATTTGCGGCGTTCGACAATGGCATCTGCTATTTTGCGGCCTCGTCTGATAGCACTGGCGCTGAGGGGAGGAGCGACCATTCCGACAGTTTCGTAAGATATTGGCTCGCCGTCTTCGGTGTCTCGCCAACCTAGTTCCTGGTGGGAATACTCGGAAATGCCGGCAGTGTTGAACAAGGCGAAGCGCTTCCGTTGCTCGTCCAGGATGGCGCATTCCTCGGCGGTCAGCACCTCCGGTTTCATCGTTCGATTGGGCAGCATACGATAACGGTTAAAGCCGTCGTCACAATCCTCGTACACCACTTCCACGTCGCCGGCCGCCTGCATCTCTCTCCGCACTTTGTACCAGTGCTCCGGGTACGGACCGTGAGGGAAATGCAGATAGGTCACGCCGGTGATGGGCGCTCCGTGTTGCAGGTAGGCGGCGCAATCGGCGTAGTAGAGCAGATGGACCAGCTTGATTACGCCAAAATTGGGGTCATCCGCAGAGCGTTCACTCAGGTAGATTACGGCTTCAATTAACTTGTCCTTGTGCAGCTCGAACTCCCTTTCGGTTTCCATGGCCGTATTCTCCTTGACTACGCCCGCACCGTCGCTCCCGCTTCCCGTTCCAGCGCCCTTGTCAGGCCGTTCACGGCCCGGTTCACTTCCTCTGCGGTCAGTGTCCTGTCGGCGGCTCGGAACCGGATGCGAAAGGCCAGCGATCGCGTGCCCTCCGGCAGGTTCTCGCCGGTGTAAACGTCGAACAGCTCCGCCCGCTCCACCAGCCGCACCCTTTCGATGAGACCCTGTACCTTGGCTGCGGGAACGTCCGCCGGCACCACCAGCGCCAGATCCCGGTTCGCCGCCGGAAATCGTGACAGCGATTGGAACCGACCGCCGTCCGGTCCCGCTTCCAGCAGATCGTCCAACCGCACCTCGAAATAAACCACTGGATCAGGTCCCAAGTCGAACGCCTCGCGGATGTCGGGATGCAGTTCCCCGATAACTCCCACCTCTGCCGCGCCGCCGGCGGTCACTCGCGCGCACCGCCCCGGATGGAACAATGGCTGGTCGTCCGATTCCAATGCGGCTCTGATCCCGACGCGCTCCAGCGCCGCCGCCAACGTCCCGGAAAGGTCAAAAAAGTCCAGCGGTTCGCCGGAACCCAACCAGTTCGCGTCGTATCGCGGACCGGACATGACGCCTGCCGCCACCTCCTGCTCTCTGGGTAGTCCCGTTGCTTGCGGAATGAACGCCCGGCCCAATTCAAACAGCCGGAACCCGCCGTCGTTGTGCCCGCGATTGTAGGCCAACGTGTTCAGGATGCTGGAAGCCAGCGTCGGACGCATGATGTCTTGTTCGACGGACATCGGGTTCGCCACTCTCAGCAAAGCCAGGCCGCTGTCCGCCTCGCCGTTCACGCTCAGCCGGTTCAGGTCCTCCATGCTGACCAGAGGGTAGCTGATCGTCTCCTGCATCCCCGCCGCCGACAGCGCGTCCCGCAGTCCGTCCTTCAGCGCCGTCATCGCGTTGGGCTGGTGGTAGGGTATCGGCGATGCCAGCATGGTAGTGGGCACCTCATCGTACCCGATGATGCGGATTACCTCTTCGATCAGGTCCTCTTCGATGGCAATGTCGCTGCGCCAGTACGGCGGGTCCGCCTCCAGGCTGTCCGGCCCCGTGCGCCGCGTCGTGATCCCCAGGCTGCCGAGCACCGTCTCCGCCCGGGCGATGTCCAGGTCCATGCCCAGCACCTGCCGCAGCCGCGCCACCGTCAGCGGAACTGGAGCCACCGGCTCGTCCGCCCCGGGAAAAGCGTCGATGATCCCGGCCGCCGCCTGCCCGCCGGCCGTCTCCAGGATCAATTGCGTCGCCCGCCGCAGGGCAATGGGCGCCAACTCTGGCCGCAGCCCCTTTTCGAACCGCAGGCTCGCCTCCGTCCGCAGGTTCAGGTCCGTTGACGTGCGCCGGTTGTTCAGCGGATGGAACGTCGCCGCTTCCAGCAGCATGTTGGTGGTGCCCGCCGTGATTTCGCTGTTCGCGCCGCCCATCACGCCGCCGATGCCAATCGCCTGCGCCGGGTCCGCGATCAGTAGGTTGTCGGCGGACAGTTCGCGCTTCACCCCGTCCAGGGTGATGAACTCCTCGCCCTCGGCGGCCCGTCGCACCACCACGTGGCGGTCGGTCACCGTGTCCAGGTCAAAGGCGTGCAGCGGTTGGTTGAACTCCAGCATCACGTAGTTGGTCACGTCCACCACGTTGTTGATGGGTCGCAAACCGGCCCGGTTCAACCGTTCCTGCAACCACTGCGGCGAGGGCCCGATGCTGATGCCCGTGATCACCGACGCCGTATAGCGCGAGCACAGGTCTGGATCCTCAATCGTCACCCTTGCCAGCGTCTCCACCGGCGCATCCGACTCCGCGTATCCGATCTCCGGCACCCGGACCGGCTGCCCGGTTATCGCCCCGATCTCCCGGGCCACGCCCAGCATGGACAGGCAGTCTCCCCGATTGGGCGTCAGCTCCAGCTCCAGGAACGTGTCGCCCAAAACCCCGTCCAGGGGCGCTCCAACCTCCGCGTCGTCCGGCAGTACGATGATCCCCTCATGCTCGTCGCTGATCTCCAGCTCCGCCTCCGAGCAGATCATCCCCTCAGAAACGACGCCGCGTATCGTCGCCGGTTTGAGCTCCTCCCTCCGCCCGTTGTGCATGTTCATCAGCGTGACGCCGGGGCGCGCGAAGCAGATCTTCTGGCCGGCGGCAACATTCGGCGCGCCGCAAACGACCTCGACCGGCGGCCCGTCGCCCGGATCAACCTCGCAAAGCGTAAGCGTGTCCGCGTTGGGATGCGGCCGTGTCGCCCGCACGTACCCAACCACGCAGCCCTCCCAGCCGCCGCGCGTGAACACGTCGCCTACCTCAATGCCGCCCATGGTCAGCCGGTGCGCCAACTCATCGGCCTCCAGCGTGATGTCAACGTACTGTGAAAGCCAGGAGAAGGGGATGAGCATTTTAGGTTGCAGCCTTGAACATAGGATCTCGGAGTTCCCTGGGAAGCCACGGATAATTGCATCCTGTTGGTGGAATTATCGTGTTGTGGGCCCAAACCTTGCCGCTGGGGACAACCGTGTTGCGCCAATCCGTCCACACGCCGGGCTCCACCGGAGCGTTGCGGTAGCCCTGTCCGGTTTCGTCGATGAACACACCGATACCAATAGCGCCTGGATAAGCCAGTGTAGCGGCGCTTCTCAGCAAGTCTGTATAACGCTGCACGACATGCCTTTGAAATTCACCCCGTTTAATTTCTGCACAAATTAGGGGTTGACCGGATTTATCCAGTATCGCCAAGTCCAGCGGGGACGCTCCGGTATCGGTAGCGGCCGGCGTTTCCCTCGATACCTGCAAATCAAGGCCGGTGGCATCAATCATCCACTCCAAGCGACGATACATACCAACTTCGGGGTGTCTAACCGAGTTGCGCAGATAATCGTTGTATTGCCAACTTAGGCCGGCCAGCGCAGAACAGAAGAGACCGAATGCCAGCACCGGCTCCTTGGAACATCCGGCGCGTTGAACTTCGGGCCAGAGGATCTCCAATCCGACGACTTGATGATCAGGGCTGGAATCGACGATGAAGCCGTTGGCGACCTCTTCGCTGGCCTCATACGGCAGGTCCGCCAACTTTAGCCAAGCGCCCTCGTCATCCCATCGCACTCGCGGTGTGCTTTTCATGTTAGTGGACACCTGAATCTTTGGTCCGGAAGGGCAGTTATGACGAAGTTGCGCTGCTGAATGCGTACCATCACTCTAAGAGCTACACTGTGGCCTGGCACGCACCGCAAATAACGAATGCGGTCAGGCAGATCGTCCGCTTCAATCCTGTCCGGGTCGGCTAAACACAGTTCGATTTGGGCTTCCGTGATATCACGCTCTTCCATGCGCTCCCGTGCGTGCTGGCTGTACTCAATCATATCAAAGCCGGCGCATCAGAACTGCCGCAAAAACCTCACATCGTTCCGGTAGAAATGCCGGATGTCGTCAATCCCGTACTTCAGCATCCCGATGCGCTCTGGCCCCATGCCGAACGCGAACCCGGTGTAACGCTGCGGGTTGTACCCAACCCCCTCCAGCACTCTCGGATGCACCATCCCCGCTCCCATTATCTCGATCCAGTCCTCGTCCCGGTTGATGGGGCGACGGCCCGTCTCCGGATCAACAAAGTTGGAGATGGACATGTCCACGCCCGGCTCCACGAACGGGAAGTAGTCGCACCGGAACCGGATCTGCCGGTCCTCGCCGAACACCCGCCGCGCGAACTCGTACAGCGTGCCCTTCAGGTCGGCAAAGGTGATCCCCTCCGCCACTGCCAGCCCCTCGATCTGGTAGAAATGCCATTCGTGCGTGGCGTCTGTCGCCTCGTAGCGATAGCACTTGCCCGGCACTATGACCCGCACCGGCGGCTCCTGCGCCTCCATCACCCGCGCTTGCATTGGCGACGTGTGCGTGCGCAGCAGCATCGGCTGCTGACCCTCTTCGTTCGCGTAATCGATCCACAGCGAATTCCACATGTCCCGCGCCGGGTGCCCCGCCGGAATGTTCAGCATCTCGAAATTATAGTGGTCCAGCTCAACTTCCGGCCCCTCCACCACGCTGAACCCCATGGCCATGAACGCGGCGCAGATCTCCCGGACGATCTGCGTGGTCGGATGCAATCGACCCGTCACCACCGGCCGCCCCGGCAGCGTCACGTCCAGCGCGTCCTGCGCCGCCAGTGATGCCTGCGCCAGCTCCCTTGTGCGCCGCGCCAGCGCCTCCTCTAGCGTGTTCTTGGCCTGGTTGGCCCGCGAACCTACCTCACGCCTTTGGTCCGGTTCCAACTCCGAAAGCGACCGCAACAGTCCCGTGAGCTTCCCCCGTCGTCCCAGGTATGCCACCCGCCACTGCTCCGCCCCGTCCGCCGCGCAGATGCCGTTGAGCTCGTCGAGCGCGTCGCGGGTAAGTTGGTCGATGGACTCTACGGAAAGCGCGTCTGGCATGAGAAGGGACACCATAGCTCGGCGAATACAAAGGGGCCGCAAAAATTATAGGCAGCGCCGCCCGCGAGGGTCAAGAAACTTACAGCCCCAAACGTCCGCCAGCCATGCCCCGCGTGCTTGCGCATGAATGTGCCCACCGCCTTCCGCCGCCCCGTCGTAGACCTTGAAATCGCACTCCGGCAGCGAAGCCGCTAACTCCGCGGCGAACGACAACGGGCAGACGCTCCGGTCGAACCGTCCCGCGCTCATCAGAACCGGACATCGCACCGCCGGCGCGGTGGTCACCGGGTTGACTACCGATAGCAGCGACTCCACGGTGCCTTCGCTGCCCGGATTCGCCCGCAGGTAATCTCCCAATTCCGCCAACGGATAGCCTAGTCCGGGTTCCAGCGCCGTCGAATGCCCCAACGCCAGCGGTGTATCCGCCGCCACGGCCGATACTGCCGGCCGCCGGGCCGCCGTCGCCAGCGCTAGGCTCGCCCCAAGACCCGCTCCGGTCAGAGCCACGGTGCCGGACAACTCCGCGATGCCCTGCCTGCCCAGCACGTCCACCGCCCGCAGCGCGTCGGCGTACGCTCCGAAGAGCGTGTACGCAGCGGCGCTTTCGATACCATCCGTGAGCAGGCCCGGATAGCTGGCCCGCACTTGTCCGTCGCTGTTCCGTTGCCCCCGGTGCGTCGCATTCATCACCACCGCCCGCTCCCGCAGCGGCGTGTAGATGATGTCGTGTACGCTGGCGTAGTCGGGCATCCGCACCAGCGCCGGAAACGGCCCGTCGCCATGCGGAACCGACAGCCACGCGAACAGCCGGTGCCCGTCGGCGCTGCTGTAGCGCATTCGGAACACGTCCCACTCCCGTTGCGAGTAGAACCCATCCCGCTCAATCTCGATGCCGGGGTCGGTTTCGGCCAGTTGCGCCTCGACCCTTTCCCAGAACGCATCCGTCCCTTGTTGCGCTGACGTCATGATGTCGCCGCCTGCGCGCCGGTCACGCCGATGCGCTCCTCCAGCCAGGCCCGCTCCCGCGCCGGATACTCATGCGCGTTGCCGTGACCCGACTCCGGGAACAGCCACAACTCCCGCTCGCCGCCCAGCAGCCGGTACGCCGCGTAGCTCGTTTCCGGCGGGCATACCTCGTCCTCCATGGCGATGCCCACCACCATGGGGCACTTGATCCGCGGCGCAAAGTTCACCGCATCAAAATACCTCAGCGTTTCCAGCATCCGGTCAACCCGGTCCGGATAGGCCCTGGCGTAACAGGAAAGTTCGTCGTAAGGGTAGCTCCGTAGCATCCGCATCGACTCCGGAAAACAGCACAGGAACGGATAGCCCGCAGCACCGGCCTTGATCTCCGGCCGCAGCGCCGACGTAATCAGCGTCAACCCGCCGCCTTGGCTGCTCCCGCAGCAGTAGACCTGCTCGGCGTCGATCTCCGGCCGCGACAGCAGAAAATCGACACCGCGCACGCAGTCCGCAATCACCCCCTTGTAGCTGTACGTGTCCCGACCCTCCACCCCGCTGGTCAGCAGCCCCGGATACCCGGGATTGAACTCCGTGCTGCTCGGCAATTTCCCTCGAACCGCCACCGACAGCACCGCAACGCCTTTCGCGCCCCAATCCCGCCGCAACGCCGGCTCCGACTTGTACCCTGGTAGATGCAGTATCGCCGGAAACGGCCCGTCCCCCACCGCCGGCGCCGCGTACCACGCGAATATCTCCAGCCCGCCCAGGCTCCGGTACGTCGCCTGATAAACCTTCACTGCCTCCGTGCTGCGCATCGGGTCCGGTTCCGTTCGCGCGTCTAGCGGTATCCCGTTCAGTTCCCCCTTGACCTCATCCCAAAAAGCATCGAAATCATCGGGACAAGTCACGTCCGTAACGAATGTCTCCAGGTCCTGTTGAGTAGCCATGCGTACGCTCCTGGGTCCGGCTGGACGGCCCCATTATAGCCATGTATCGAACCGGAAGAACAAGATCGTCCGCAGTCTCACGCGTATCCACTTTCGGAAATCGTCAGAATCTGGATAAGAGTTCGCACTTGAAATTACAAACCCGTCATTCCTGCGAAAGCGGGAACGACGAGCGTAAAGGCTTCCAACTGCGTAACTCCTATCTGGATTTAATTTACGAGACTTTATGATTTGGCAGGATTGGGAAAGCTCCATGCAGAATGGTCCCAATCCTGATAATCCCCAAATCTTGAAAATCCTGCTGCTGACGTTCCTCCGTCGCAAACTGGGTAGGCATGAGGCCGTGCCTGGTATCTACGAACCAGAAATCCAATCCCGTCCATCCTGTCCATCCATGCAAAACCGTAGCCCCCAACCGTCGTCCAAAGTGCCCGGTGTTATAATTCGCCCACTTGCCGCCGGTATCACATCGGCGCGTTTCAGGAGCGAACACCTATGAAAGCTGGGTTTATCGGGGTTGGCAACATGGGCAACCCCATGGCCGCCAACATGATCAAGGCTGGGCATCAGCTCACCGTCCACGACCTCCGCCGCGAGTCCGCCATCAACCTGCTCGAAATGGGTGCCGAGTGGTCCGACAGCCCCGCCGGCTGCGTCGCCGGCAACGATGCCGTCTTCACCTCGCTGCCGGTCCCGCGCGACGTGGAAGCCGTCGTCATGGGCGAGAACGGCATCATGTCTGCCGCCGGCTCCGGCGATGTCTACGTCGACCTGTCCACCAATTCCCCCACCGTCATCCGCCGCATCCATGACGAGTGCGCCGCCCGTGGCGTCACCGTGCTCGATGCTCCGGTCAGCGGCGGCGTGTACGGCGCGGCCGCCGGCACCCTCGCCGTCATGGTCGGCGGCGACGAGGAAACCTACAACTCCGTCAAGCCCATGCTCGACGCCATCGGCACCCACGTCGTCTACTGCGGCGAGATCGGCAACGGCATGGTCACCAAGATCTGCAACAACCTGCTCTCCATGGGCATCGGCGTCCTGATGTCCGAGGCCTTGACCCTCGGTGTCAAGGCCGGCGTCTCCCTCGAAACCCTGGCCGACGTCATCGCCAACAGCAGCGGCGGCAACCGTCGCCTCACCGAAAAGTTCCCGCGCTACCTCTTTGCGGATAACTTCGAGCCCGGCTTCGCCACCGCCCTGGCCGCCAAGGACGTCCGCCTCGCCACCGACCTCGGCCGCGAGTACGGCATCCCCATGGAACTCTCCAACCTCGTCGACCAGCGCCACGTCGAAGCCCTCTTCCGCGGCTGGGGCCCCGAGGACTCCGACGCCGTTGCCAAGCTCCAGGAAGAAAAATCCGGCGTCCAACTCCGCTTCGGCAGCCTGTGACCCTCCTGTTCCTCATTCGAAACCGCTCGTCAAACGAGGCCAAACTTGTTCCGTTCGGCCTACCCCGCCAAAGACCGGCCCGCGTACATCACCCGCTACGTGTACGCCGACACCACGTTGTCCACCCACGGCGGGACTGCGGGCAAGGTCAGCGTCACCAGCGAGGAGCACACCCGCCTCCAGCAGATGGCCGAGTTCCTGGAACGTTGCTGCAACGACCTTGACGCCGCCGGCTACGACGTCATCTCCATCACCCCCGTCATCAGCGGCCGCACCGCCTACACCCACACCGATACCACCGATATCTACCCCGGCCACGGTTACAGCGTAACCGACGGCCTGGTCGTTGCCGCACGCTTGAAATCTCAAATTGCTCCCCCGTCAGCAGCGCAGGAATTGTTCGGCTATGAGCAGGTAGAGACGCCTGATCCCATAGAGCCTTACCAACAGCCGGGTCTTACCGTCGCTCAATACCGGGACCGAGCTCAAGAGTATTTGGAGCAAAGTGCTCAGCTGCTGGCCCGTAATAAATTGCCCGACGCTTCCGGGCACGGTTGGGCCGCCGCTTCATGGATGTTCAAAGCCGTCGCGGAAGCGCAAGGGTGGCAGTACCGGCATAGCGACGAAATTTTAGATATTGCTCGCCGGGCGCAACAGAAAGCCGATGATCCCAGAGTGTGGGATCTAAGGGTTTCCGCCAATATGTTGCTTACCTTTTCCGGTACGCGCAATCGCTATCTGCAAGCAGATGACGTGAGAGAACTCCTCGACCAGATGGCAACTCTCCTCTACATCCTCGAACCCCTCACCCAAACCAGCACAACCTAGGAGTACCCCATGACCAGCAGCGCAGAACGCCACGTCGAAACCGCCGACACCATCGAGGCCATCGAGGAATGCTTCCGCCTCGGCTGGACCGACGGCCTCCCCGTCGTCCCCCCCGCCGACTACAAGGTCCGCGAGATGCTTTCCGTATCCGGCCTCACCGGCGAGGAAGAACTGCTCAACCTCGACATGCGCAGCCGTGTCATCACCTCCGAGAATGCCGCCGCCAACGCCGTCATGGCCGGCTGCGAGGCTGAGTACTTCCCGGTGCTGGTCACCGCCCTGCGCACCCTCGAAGAGGAGCGCAACTTCGTCAACATGGCCGCGTCCTCCACTAGCTCACCTAGCATCCTCATGGTCCTGAATGGGCCCATCCGCGAGGCCCTGGGCATCAACAGCCGTGACGGCCTTTTCGGCCCCGGCTTCCGCGCCAACGCCAGCATCGGCCGCGCCGTCCGCCTCTGCTTCATGAACGGCTTCGACGCCTGGCCCGGCCAACTCGACCGCGGCACCCTCGGCACCCCGGCCAAGTACACCTTCTGCATCGCCGAAAACGAGGAAACCTCCCCCTGGGAACCGCTCCACGTCAGCCGCGGCTTCGACGCCTCCGACAGCGTGGTCACCGTCGCCGTCGCCTATAACCCGGTCAGCGTGCCCAATAGCTACGCCCACACCGGACAGGCCATCCTCCTCTCCATCTGCGACGCCCTCCGCTCCGCCGCCCTTGCCCACCGTTACCCCGCCCAGTGGGTCATCGTCATCGGACCCGAGCACGCTCTGACCCTCCAGGGTGACGGCTGGACCCGCCGCGACATCCAGGACTTCCTCATCGAAAACAGCGGCCGCTCCCGCGCCGAACTCGTCCGCCTCGGCTCCAAGCAGGGCCCGGAACAGCCTGGTGATGAGGAACTCATCATGCGCTGCGCCATCGACCCGAACGACATACTCATCATGCACGGCGGCGGCACCGGCGGCCGCTACAGCGCCATCATTGACACCACCGGCTACCGCATCCGCACCCGGAAGATCTCCGCCGACTGACATGACCACCCAACTGCCGGCAAACCCCTTCCCCGGCATGAACCCGTACCTGGAGCGCCCTGAGCTTTGGCCGGGGATCCATCAATGGATGATTGGTGAGCTGGCTCGGACCTTGGGCCCCCAGTTACGCCCCGAGTACATTGTGCGAGTTGAACAAAGGGTGTGGGTATCTGAGGAACCCGACACCAGTGGCCAGCGCCCCTACCGCAGACCGGACATCACGGTTTTGGACCCCGGTTGGGCTGCCGAGCGAGCTGTTGCCCTGGAAACAGAACCCCGGCAAACTGAGGATGCCATTACTGTGGAACTGCCGGCGTTGGAGTTAGAGCAGGAGAATTACCTTAAGATCACTCGGGTCAGCAACCGCGAGGTTGTGGCAGTAATTGAACTCTTGTCTCCCACCAACAAATCCAACAAGGGGCGGCAGGAATATCTGTCCAAGCGCGCCGAAGTGCAATATGGCCTCACCCATTTGGTGGAAATCGACCTGCTGCGCTCCGGGCCGCCCATGCCGGTCGTTGGAGACGTCCCCGGTGGCGACTACCGCATCCTGATTAGCAATGCGCGGCTTGCGCCTGATGCGTCGCTGTACGTCTTCAGCCTGCGCCAACCGATACCCATCTTCGTCATGCCCCTGGCCGAAGGTTCCGAAGGCATCGCAATAGACCTCAAACCCATCATCGACGAGGTATACGTCCTCGGCTCCTACGACCGGGACATCGACTACGACCAGGACCCGGAACCGCCCTTCTCCGACGTCGACCGCGCTTGGATCGACCAACTCCTCCGCAGTCAGGGGTTACGCAAACCCGCCCTTTGACGGTACAATCCGCCCACACAGTTCGTTCCATCCACACGCCCGCATCAACGGAGGTCACCCATGACAACCGCCGAATCGAGCCGCCTCCGGCTCGTCAACCCTAGGGGCACCGAGTTGCCCCAGTCCGAATTCCGCATGAACGACCGCTCCTCTGGCCTCGCCGGCAAGCGCCTCGGCCTGATGGAAAACTCCAAAGCCAATGCCGACAAGCTCCTGATCGAGCTCGGCAACATCCTGAACGAGCGCCATGGCTTCTCCGAGATTAAGTTCTACGACAAGGGCCACGCCAGCCTGCCCGCCAAGCCGGAGATGATCGACGAGATCTTGAGTGAGGTCGATTACCTCATCACCGGGGTTGGGGATTGAGGGTCCTGCAGCTCGTGCAGTGTGCACGACGGAATCGACATGGAAAAGCGCGGCGTCCCCACCGCGGCCATCATCACCCACGTTTTCCTCAACACCGCCCAGGCCATGACCCGCATGATGGGCGTGCCCGACTACCGCTACGTCGTCGCTCAGCATCCCCTGTCCAGCCTCACCGATGATGAGGTCAAGGCCCGCGCCGCCGAAATCGCCGACGAGGTGGAGTCCATCCTGACCGGCCAACCCGTCGCCGCCTAGCAACCCGCACGTCGGAGTCGCCCGTGGCGTCTCCCGGCACGTCGCAACCGTCTCGCCTGCCTATCGACCCGGCCATCCGGCCCGGTCTGGCAGGCGAAACTCAATTGACCGTCGCCGCCGAACACCTCGCCCCCCACACCCCCAAGTTCAGCACCCCGGCCATGGTCATGCTCATGGAGCAGGCCTCGTACCACGCGGTCTTGTCTCTGCTCCACCCGAACCAAACGGTCGTCGGATACGAGGTCAACGTCAAGCACCTCGCGCCTGCTGACGAGGGTTCAATCGTCACCGCCCGTTCCATCCTTACCGACGTGTCCGGCAACAAGCTCCGCTTCGAAGTCGAAGCCCACCACGGCGACGTCCTCCTCGGCACCGCTGAACATAAAATGGCCATAGTGCCGACCAAAATGACCATCTTAAGCTCAATAATCCCGTCCATCCTGTGCATCCATGCAAAACCCGCCTCATCTCGAGCAGTCCGCATCAGGAGGCCACCATGTCTTGGATCCGCGAAACCGACGTCGCCGTCCCCTCGGTGATCAGTTGTATGTCCATCAACCCCGAACTCATGGCGGCGGTCCAGAACCTGAACGCGAAGGCCACCTTCGGCTCCTCCGCCCTCACCCGCACCCAGGAGGAGGCCATCGCCACGGTCGTCTCCCTCGTCAACCGCTGCCGTTATTGAGCCGTCGCCCACGGAGGGTTCCTCCGTCAACATTCCGGCGATCCCGAATACGCCAGCCACATCATCCACGACTACACCCGGGCCGACCTGGACCCCCAGACCCGCGCCATCCTCGACTACACGGTCAAACTCACCCTGACCCCCGCAGCGATGACCGAAGCCGACATCAATGCCCTCCGAACCGTCGGCCTCACCGACGAGCAAATCCTGTCCACTGTCGCTATCACCTGCGTCTTCAACTTCATGAACCGTCTCGCCGATGGCCTTGGCGTCGAAATCCCCGAGGGCCGCGAGGCCATCATGGGCCAGTGGCTCTCCGACGCCGCCAAACGCGCCCAGGACTGGCTCCTCTCCCCGGAATCCGTTGCCGTCTCATAGTCCATCCCCGGTAAGGCTTCAAGGAGCCATTGCCCGGACTTGGCCGCAAGCCGTCGTTCCTGCGAAAGCAGGAACCTAATGACTCTCCTCGTCACTCACCGTATCTCCGGGACCCACCGATCCCGACTTATCCAATCCCGTCAATCTGCCGAATCCCGAAAATCCTGCTTCTGACAACCACCCGGAGGTCCCCATGACACTCCTCCCATCCGGCCGCCCCCGCCTCCAGGATAAAGTCGCCATCGTCACCGGCGCCGGCTCCAGCGGCCCCGGCGTCGGCACCGGCAAAGCCGCGTCGATCCTCTTCGCCCGCGAGGGCGCCCGCGTCCTCCTCGTTGACCGCAACCTCCAGGCCGCCGAGGAAACCCTGGCCATCATCCACGAGGAGGGTGGTGAAGCTTCCGTGATCGCCGCCGACGTCACCTCCGCCGCCGATTGCGAGGCCGTCGTCGACGCCGCCATAGATCGCTACGGCGCTCTGCACGTCCTCTTCAACAACGTCGGCATCACTGGCCCCGGCACGCCCACCGATGTCGACGAATCCGTCTGGGACAACGTCCTTGACGTGAACCTCAAGAGCATGATGCTCACCACAAAATACGCTGCCCCGAAGATGATCGACGCCGGCGGCGGCAGCATCATCAACATGTCCTCCATCGCCGGCGTACGCGCCGGCAGCGGCCTGGCCAGCATCCCCTACTCCGCCTCCAAGTCCGGCGTCATCGGCATGTCAGAGACCATGGCTGTCCACCTCGGCCGCGACAATATTCGCGTCAACGTCATCGCCCCTGGCCACATCTACACCCCCATGGTTGCCGGCGCCATGGCCGAGGAAACCCGTGAAAACCGGCGCAAGGCCGGCCCTCTCGGGGTCGAGGGCAATGCTTGGGACATCGCCTACGCTGCCCTCTTCCTCGCCAGCGACGAGGCCCGTTGGGTCTCCGGCGTCGTGCTCCCCGTCGACGCCGGCCTCCTCGCCGCCACGCCCCTCGCCATGTACAACCGCATCCGCGACGAGTAGCCGCCCGCCTCGGCATCCATCTTACGGCTACGGGATGGTTTCCGAAGGTGGCCTGGCTGCCATCATCCAACTCATACCATCCTGTTCATCCATGCAAATTGTTTCTCGCCGGCAAAGGAGCGTCGATCATAATCAATCTGGCATCCGCGCTGATCATCGCCGTCACCACCTGTGCGTCGTTGATCTACGTGCTGAAACGCCCCCATCTGGACGGCAGACAAAAGTTGATAGTCCTGGCGCTTGCCATGTTGGCCGGTGTTCCGGTGGGCTTTGTGCTTTTCGTGCTCCTTTCTCTGGTAGGTCTCATGCTCTTTTGGGAAACCGGGGTCGGGGGCAATGTGGTATTTCTGTACTTCTCGGCGCCGATGGCCGTCTTGCTGAATTTGATGCCTGTCCTGATAGCCAACATGACCAACGCCGGCGCAGCCCCGAAATCGGAGACGGTCACGCGGGACACGCCCGTGACCGCCGGGCAAGGAGTACCTGCGGCAGTGGACCAGGAAACTACCGCGGCGGGAACATCCCAGACGGCCGTGCTGGTTGCACTGGACACGGGCCGACTATTGCTGACGGGGACAATCGCTGTCGCGGTGTTCTTCCTCCTCACCGTCGTGGGGATCGTGGGCGGTTTCTTCTGGTGGGACACCGACCTGCGGACTCTGATCGCCATGTCAGTGGCGCTCTTTGTTCTGCTGATGGTGATGGTCGTTGCCACCATCGTTCACCGCTATCAGTGAGCGACCCCACCGACGCTTCACAGAGTGCAACAGGAACCCCGCCAACCAACAACCACAATCCTCTGAAACCCCTGTCCCGCAGCATAGCCAATATCATCCCGTCGATCCTGTCCATCCATGCCACCGGGCCTTTCGATTATTGCTCTGCGACCACCAGTATCCGTCATTCCGGCGAAAGAACAGCCTGCCCCGCACCCCGATGCGGGGTCACCCCGTACTCGATACGGGGCCGGAATCCAGCAACGGTTAGCGACCAGCGACGTCGCCACATTCATAAAGCTCTGGATTCCGGATCAAGTCCGGAATGACGGGAATAATCGAAAGGCCCTGATCCATGCCATTCACCCCTTGCTCAAACCAGAACGTCCGTGCTATCCTGTGTCCCGCAGGTGATTGTCCCTTACCGACCAGGTTCCCGGAAAACACGGCCAACAACCATCAGCATCCAGTCGCTACCGGCATTCGCAGGAGACTGTCCCCGACCATCCTAATCGGAGTAGTCCCCTCTGCCACCGGGCCCGCCACAGCCCGCCATGCTCCAGGCATCGTGCCCCCAGACATGGAAAATGAGAGCCAAAAACCCAGCGCAATACCTCCGGCCGTAGGGCTGATAACCTCCCGGAACCTGGTCAACATCAACCAACCGCCAATCGCCTGTAGCAACCAACCATCCCATCGCCTGTGCAAAACCCAATCCCAAAGGAGCCATTGCAACCCAATCCAAAGTCAATCCGTATCCTGTCCATCCTGTGCATCGATGTAAAAGCCAAACCCTCGGGACGCACCCACCCCAAGGAGCGTGATCCACCATGGGCAGCGTCCACCATCACCAGACCCAGGCCCGACGCTTTCTGTCCCTGGCCCGGTCCGATCACAACGCCGCTGACTACGCCCGCGCCGCCAACGCTTTGGCTCGTGCGGCATCCCACGCCGCCACCGCTGCGGTGGTGGCTCGGAACTGGGTTCACCGTTACACCCGGCGCCGGCTGACCAACTACCTGTTCCTCCTGGCGGCCGAGGGCCGGATCTCCAACGGAGGTGTCCGCACCTTCCGCAACATCTACGGCCTGTCCCGCCGGCTGGACTTAGCCGACCCTCGAGAGGCCCAACGCCTGTGCCGACAGGCCCGCAACCGGGTGGCCATGCTGGTCCGCTCGATTGAAGGAGCCATCGCCGGCCGGCTGGTCACGGGCCGGGGCCGCCGTCCGCCGCGGCCTCCGTCGAGTCCTATTCCGCGGTCCATGGCGGAGATCATGGCGCTGCCCGACTATCAGGAGATTGCCCGGGCCCACAGCTTGAGCCGGTCCCCGTTGGCCCGGCTCCCGGACCCTCACAACTTCTACGCCCGCGGCCTCAGTCCTCGGCCCTGTCCCTGCCATCCGGCCGACCTGACCCACCGCGGCGACCCTGCATCCATCGAGCTGTCGCCTCTGTGGAAACGCGCCCTGGAGCGCACCTTCCACGTCCCCTTCCCCGACACCATCCCCGTCCGCTGCTGACGCCCACCACCGTTTCCCAATCCATCAATCCCATCCATCCATCCTGTGCATCCATGTCAATTCAACCACCGCCGCCCAACGTCAGTAAATTACCCCCGCCTCTTCCAACCGCTCAATCTCGCTGTCTGGCATCCCCAGCAACTGCCCGAACACGTAAGCGTTGTCCTCGCCGATGTTGCTGTACTTGGCGAACGGTATCGGCGTTTCCGACATCTTCGCCGGAATCGACCACGAGACGCTCTCTCCCTCCGTCCAATCCGTCGCCTTGACCCCCCGTTCCGCTTCCCAGTATTGCGTGTCCTGGTAAAACTCCCGCGATTTCAGGTGCGCGTTTTCGTTCAGGTCCTGCCCCTGCGACACCATCCCGGCCGGCACTCCCGCCGCCTGTAGCTTCTCCATCAAGGCCAGCGACTCGTGCTGTCGTGTCCATTCCGCGATGCCGGCGTCCAGCGCGTCCTCGTTCCGCCTTCGGCCCAACCGGGTTTCGTACTCGGCCGTCGCCGTCCATTCCGGATCGCCCATCGCCTTGCGTAGCCGCCCCCACTGCTCGTCGTCCGCAACCGCGATGGCGATGTACCGGTCCTCTCCCGCGCACGGATACACGTTGTGCGGCACGGCCCACGCGTCCCGGTTGCCCCGCCGCTGCGGTCCCCGGCCGTTTACCTGGTAATCCAGCAGCGCCGGCCCGCCGGTGGCCACTCCCGACTTGAAGATCGAGGACTCCAGCGTCGCAGTCTTGCCGGTCAGGTTCCGCCGCATCAGCGCCGCGATGATCCCCGCCGGCTGGAACACCCCGGTGTGGTAGTCCGAATAGGATGTATTCACCACTCCCGGCGGCTCCTCCGGCAGCCCGGTCATCAGCGAGACCCCGGAAAGGTGCTGCACCAGTATCCCGAAGGACTTGTAGGTGTAGTACGGCCCGTGTCCGCCCAGCCCAGTCTGCCACATGATGATCGCGTCTGGCCTCTGTTTCCGGATTTCCGGGAAGTCAATCCCCCACCGGTCCAGCACGTTCCGCCTGAAGTTCGTCATGAACACGTCGCTGATCCGCACCATCTCCAGCATCAGGTCACGACCCGCTTCGGTCCGAACGTCCAGCGTGATCCGCCGCTTGCCCCGCTGGTACTCCGGTTGGCCCGCTCCCCTTGACCACGCCGGTATGAAGGACATCTCGTCCAGTACCTTGTTCGTCTCGACCTTGATCACCTCCGCCCCCAGGGAACCCAGGATCCTCCCCGTCAGCGGCAACGCCACGTAAGGCCCGAACTCGACCACTCGAATGCCCGCCAGCGCCGACGATGTGTCGGAAGTAAAGCCGGTCATGGTTCCTACTCCTCGCTGTGCCGGTCAAAGATCAGGCTTCGTACTGCAAAGGCAAATCCTGGCAGCAAATCCTCGCCTGAAAGGCTCTCAGGGTTCTCTAGGATTTCAGGCTCGGCCTGCCCGGCCCGGTAGACATAAGCCCGACGCTGTCGCGAGTCGATCCCCCAACCGAGTGTTGCGCCGCCGTCCATCCATTCCCGCATCTTGTCCAAAAATGGCGGGAGACGGTCGGTGCGAGAACGGATTTCAACCACGAAGTCGGGCGCGCCATGTATGGTTCCCCGCCGCTCAATGGCGGTCAGGTTATCGTACCGTTCTTGCGTAATCCAGGCAGCATCGGGAATGCGCTGCGCCCCGCTGGGCAAGCGGAACCCCACGGTTGGACCGTAGCTCATACCTCCGTTGCTGCGTTGCCAATCGTACAGTTCACCGCCAGCTACGCCTTCTTCTCGGCTACCTTCCGAACCGGGGGGCGGCGTTATGATCAGCTCCCCCGCTGCTGAATACTCAAACCGCCAAAACGGATTATCCCTGGATAGCTGGCACAGCCGCTCCCCAAAATCGGAAGCCAGATGATCCACACCCAGCGCCGCCAGGTTGAGGCGCAATTCTCCAACGAGCGGCAATTCTTGATCCTGGTCTCCAGGCAATTCTGCCGAAGTCGCCGGTTCAGGTTTGACCGTGACCATCGCTATTCCTCCGCTGATGTTGGTGTCTGCTAGATTATCCCATTGCCTCTCAGTGTCGCCAACTCTGCGGCAGTCAAGCCCAGCTCACCCTGGTACACCGCCATGTTGTCCGCCCCCAACGCCGGCGCCGGCCGGCTCCGCGCCGACACTTCCTCGCTATGGAATATCCCCAGCGGGTACTTGATCGTCCCCATCGACCTGTCCTCGTGCTCAACGTCGTACCAGAAACCCGACTCCGCCAACTGCGGGTCGGCCAGCAGATCCGCCACCTCGTTCACTGGCAGGAAAACCAGGTTCCGCCGCTGCCCCTCGTGGAACAGTTCCTGCACCGTGAAGTTCTCCGCAAACTCCAGGAACAGCGCCGTAATGATGTCAATGTGCTCCGCCCGGTCCTGGTTCCCTCCCCGGTACGCCTCGTTGAGCACCTCGTCGTTCCCGGTCACCTCGTGGATCCATTCCGCCAACGCGTCCCATTCCCGCGGCGTGATCACCCCCGCCGCGATCCAGCCGTCCTTGCACGGATACGCCCCCAGTGGGATCACCAGTGTCGAGTTGGTGCCCACCCGCGTCACGTTCTGCCCCAGCTTTCGCCACAGCAGCGCCGGGTGCGCGTCCGTGTAGTACGTGATTAGCGCCTCCTGCGACGACACGTCGATGTGCTGTCCCACGCCGCCGTCGGCGAAATCCCGGTAATACAGCGCCGCCAGTATCCCCACCGCTGCGTACTGCGCTCCCGGGTAGTGGCTGTGCTCGTTGCCCTGCCGCACCGGCGGTTCGTCCGGCTCGCCCGTGATCTGCATGTACCCGCTCGCCGCCATCACCACCAGGTCGTCGCCCGCGTAATCTGCCCATTCGCCCGTGGACCCAAACGGCGCCACCGACGCCATCACCAGCCCCGGGTTGTCGCCGCGCAGGTCGTCGTATCCGATCCCCCGGTCAGCCATGTAGTGTCGGTCGTAGCTTTCAATGATCACATCGGCGTCCGCGGCCAATCGCCGGAACAGCCCTCGCCCCGCCTCGGTCTCCAGGTCCAGCGTGATCGATCGCTTATTGGTGTTGTAGAACAGGAAATCCAGGCTTTGCTCGGCGTCCGGCGCGTCTCCGGGATACGGCCCCAGCGTCCGCGACCGATCTCCCGATGGCGGCTCCACCTTCACCACGTCCGCGCCGTAGTCCGCCAACAGCCGGCCGCAGAACGCTGCCCGTCGGTCTGTCAAATCCAGGACCCGGTAGGGTGGTATCAGGTGCTCGCCGGTGTATTCATCGAAGCGAGGCATGGGCTGTAGGTCTCCCTCTGCGTGATGCTGGACCCTGCGGGCCGCGTTCCGCCAATTTATCGCCGCCCAATCCCCGTGTCAAAAAGCGGACAGCAAATCTGCCCCCGCTATAATGTTGTCCGCCCACATCCCTGAACATTGAGAGCGCCCATGAGCACGATGCACCCCACCGATATCAACGCCGCCCTGGTCAACCTCGTCCGCAAGCGGAGCCCGGAACGCTGGCAGACTGTACCCATCGGTCTCACGCCCTTGTGGCGGCCAATGCTGGCACTGGTTGACACCCGGTCCCTGCCTTTCTCCGATGACGACCACCGCCCGACGGTCCTGCTGGTCGCTGGCCTGCGCGGCGAGACCATGGATACCCCGCGCATCCTGACCGCGCTCGATCTGTTCGCCCGGTCGTCGGCCGCCGGTTCTTCCGGCGTGGCCCTCAGCGCACTCGCCGCCAGCAATCCCGACGCCTTGGCCGGCGGCGATTGGGAACCCACCGCTGGAGATCCGACCGACCTGACCCGGGGCTTCCCGCCCGACGGCGGCTTCTACTCCGACGAGACCGGCCCGGAAAGCCGTTACCTGTGGCGATGGGTTTGCTATCAAGCCCCGGACCTGCTCGTTGAAGTGGCCCTGTCTGACGACCCCGATCAGCAACCGCTTTGGGAGGCTAACGCCGCCGCCGCTGGCAACCCGGTCGCTTCGGCCCTGGGCGCCTCCCCGGTCCACGATGGTGACTCCCTCGTCGCCGCCCTTGGCCGCCCGTCCTCCGACAGTCCCGGGGTCATACCGTCCTTGCGCCTCACCACTCATTGGACCGGTCTCTCCGACGCCCTGTACTCCCTCTGGCGCGTAACTGGAAAGGACTCTGACGTCCCACCATCGCCAGCCCGCCTCGCCCTCGACGCCCGCCGTACCCGCACTCCCATCGAAATCGCGCGCATCCTGGCCGGCCGTTATGGCCACGCCCTCGACCCGGTCAACTACACCCAGGGCGTCGGCATCAGCGGCCGCCTCCGCCTTGCCGCCCTCGACGACGCGCTGCCCAGCCCCACCGCCGACATCGCCGCGATGATCGACCACATCGCCGCCGATCCGCCGGCCTACCTGTCCGACGCCGGCGGCGCGGCCCTGGCCGGCGTTGTCTGGGCCGCCCGTTTGGCCGATTACACCGGCGACGAAAAATACCGCCGCCTTTTCTTCTACGCCGCCGACCGGTTCGTCGCCCGCGGCCCCGGCCAAGCCCCCGCTCCGTGCGACCCCGACTTCCGTGTCGAGGATATGTTCATGACCGGCGCCATGCTCGGCCGCGCCCACCGCATTTCCGGCGACGCCCGGTATGCCGACCTCCTGGCAACCTTCCTCCTCGATGGCAGCGACGTCCAGGAGGCCAATGGCCTGTTCCGTCACGCTCGGTCGGCGCCATTCTACTGGAGCCGGGGGAACGGGTTCGCCGCCCTGGGATACGCCGAAGCTCTGACCTACCTGCCGAATGACCATCCCGCCCGCGATACCCTCCTGCAGCGCCATCGCCGCCACTTGGACGCCCTGCTGCGTGTCCAGCAACTCTGGGGGACCTTCGGCGAACTCGTCGACCTCCCCGGAGCCTGGGGCGAATTGACCTCCACCTCCATGATCGGGTACGCCCTTGCCCGTGGCCTCCGCCTCGGCTGGCTGCCCTCCGACGAGGCCGCTGGCTACACCGCCGGCCTTCGGTCCTGCTGGCGCGCCCTGTCCGAGCGCATCGACGAGGCTGGCAGCGTTGTCGATGGCTGCATCAGCACCGGCGTCATGCCCGACCAGCGCGCCTACCTGAACCGCACCGCCGTCAACGGCTACGACGACCGCACCGGCAGCCTCGCCCTGTGGTTCGCCTGCGAAATGGCTCAGCAACCCTAGCGAAAGCCCGTGCTAAAATCGCCCAACTGCCGCTCCAACAGCGCGGAGGGAGGCCATCATGCTGACCAGGCTGGAAGTCAACGGATTCAAAAACCTGGTCGATTTCTCCGTTGATTTCGGGCCTTTCACCTGTATCACCGGACCCGGCGGTGCGGGCAAGTCCAACCTGTTCGATGCCATCCGATTCCTCTCACTGCTCACCGAGCATCCAATTAATCAGGCTGCGGCGCTCATCCAGAACTCTGGCGCGGCAGCCGGGGACCTCGCGGATATTTTCTTTTTTAGTGCCGGTCGCCGTACTGACCGGTTTGAAATTGCCGCGGAGATGATCCTTCGTCGTGATGTCCGAGATGACTTTGGCCGAGAGGCAGAGGCGTCGTCATCGTTCCTACGCTACGAAGTGTCCTTCCGATATGCCCCTGCATCATCGCTTGACGGATCAGTAGGCGGCATCGTCCTGGAACGAGAAGATTTGCGGCCCATCATCGAAGCACGTGCAGCACGCCACTTGAAATTTCCCCATAGCAAGAGTCGATTTCGAGATGGTGCCGTCTACAATAGCCGACATGCCCGGACCGGTTTTATATCCACTCGAGACGATCCGGAAACGGGACAGGCGCTCGTTACGGTGCATCAGGATGGCGGCTATCCGGCGCGTAGGCATCCCTCACCAGCAAGAGATGCCAAGCGTACTGCGCTCGGTACCGAAAATACAGCGGCAACTCCGACCATACTGGCCGCTAAGCGGGAAATGCAGGGCTGGCAGGTTCTCGAGCTGGATCCTCAGGCTATGCGCCGCCCCGACCGATATCATCAACCGCCCGGTATAGCGTCGAACGGAGCCCACATTCCGGCCACGTTGCAGCATTTGATTAGTGGTGACCAAGAACGAGCGCCCGGTGCCGAATCGGTGCTGGAGGCATTGACCGCAGCCCTTTCAGACGTCGTGCCCGTCGACACAATCGATATTTCGCGTGACGACATGTCCGAGTTGCTTTCCCTCGAATGGCGGGAACCGTCGGGTTTGACACTTGGTGCTCCTGCAATCCCTGACAGTGCGCTGCGGTTTCTGGCGTTAGCAGTCCTTGCCCGGGCTCCAGATCATCCATCACTCCTCTGCATCGAACTCCCGGAAACTGGATTGGAAGCCACCAGCCTGGATGCGCTGAATTCGATCCTCCACCAGATGGCGGCTAACCTACACGAAGAAATCGGCCCGGATAATCCTCTGCGCCAGGTGATTGTCGTCAGCCAATCGCCCTACCTGTTGCAGTTGCAGGAGATGCGGGACTTGCTTTTGGCCAAACCATTTCGCTTTGCACCTGCAGAATCAGGTCAGAACCACCGCATCCTGCGATGTTATCCCCACGTGGGTACTTGGCGGTGTGCGGGTCCCGACGATGGATTTGACCTCACATCGATGTGGTCCTATCCACTACCTCCGCAGAAGTTGCAAATTGGTTTCCCTTCACAGTTTTGGAACGAAGCGTAACCACTCCTGCCTGTGTACAGTTATGTCGATTGGCAGATCCGCCGATGATCTATAATCCCTCGATCATCAAACGCGGCTATTGATAAGTGCACGCCCTGATTGCCTACATCTCCCGGCGCGTCCCGTTCTACTACGGGTGGATCGTTCTGGGTACCGCCGGCAGCAGCATGTTCGTCCGCAACGCGGCCGGCAGTCTCACCTTCGCCGTCTTCGTACCCATTATCGCTGACGAAACCGGATGGAGCCGGGCGCTCATCGGTGGAGCCGCTGCTGTCGGCGGCTTGCTTGCCACCGGGGCATCGCCACCCGTGGGTTGGGCCATCGATCGTTACGGCGCGCGAGCCGTGCTGGTGTCCTCGCTGATCATCATCGGCCTCAGCACAATGGCCATGGCATGGCTCTCGATCCATATCGCCATCTTCTACTCGGCTTTGGCCGTTGGCCGGATCATGTTCAGCAGCCCGCTTAACGTGGGCGCGGCCACCGTCGTCGGCCGTTGGTTCGTCCGTCAGCGTGGCCGCGCCACGGGGCTGTTGTTCCTGTCCCATTCCGGCGGGATGGTGGCGTTCCCGCTGGTGGCCACGTGGATCAGCGTCGCCTACGGATGGCAGGTCGCCTGGATAGTCCTCGGCCTCATGGTGTACGCCATTGCGTTGGCGCCCGCCGCCCTGCTGGTGGCCCAACGCCCGGAGGATGTCGGGTTGCTCCCGGATGGTGATGCTCCGGACGCAACCCGCGAGGCCGACGCCTCAGTTGCACCGGTCGCCGAAACCGAATCCGCCTTGGAATGGACCACCAGACAGGCCCTGTGCACGCCAGCTTTGTGGGTCTTGGCCATTGGAACGGGCTTCCTCTTCCTGTTGCAGTCCGGAACCAATGTGTACCAGGCCGACTTGCTGCGGTCCCGTGGCATCGACCTCTCCCTCTCTCAGCTCAGCATCGTGGTGAACGCCGCCGGGACCGCGTTTGGTAGCCTACTGTGGGGACGCCTGGTCGAGAAGATGCGGGTTTCGTACACCTACGCTATCGTTGCCGTGATCATGGCCGTGGCCTGTGCGCTGTTCGTCGTCGCGGGCACCGTCGCGCTGGCTTTCTTCGCCGCCGGTCTGTTCGGGCTCGCCGTCGCTGGAATCCTCGTGGTCCCAGCGGTAGCCTATGCCAACTTCTTTGGCCGCCAATCCCTTGGCACCATCCGCGGCGTGACCGAGCCCTTCACCTCCCTGGGCCAGGCTATAGGCGCGGTGGCGTCCGGGCTGGTTTTCCAGCTCGCCGGGAGCTACGAGATCGCTTTCATCATCTACGCGGTCCTGGGCGCGATCACCGCTCTGGCCCTGCTCCTCGCCAGGCCGCCGGTACACCCCGACGCCTCCTCCGCTTTGGCTCCGGAGACCGCCGACTAGCCGTCCAGGCCCACCCGCCTCAGCAGCAGCGCATCGGTCGACATGATCTCGTCCACCCGCGCCGGGATTTCCTCGAAAGCGTCCAGCGCGGCGCGGATTAGTCGCCCAGACAGCCCGCCACAAGCGTCGCTGCCCAACAGCACCGCCAACTCTGCGGCCCTTTCAATCGAGGCGCCTCCTCCTGATGTCACTTGTACTCCCTTTTCGTACATTTCCATGTCTCCGGCCGCCAGGGCCATGTCCCGCACCTCTTCCCACATCCGCGTGTGAATGGAACCCGGGCTGATGGCGTTGACCGTCACTCCTGTGCCGGTCAGTTCCACGCTCAGGTTCTCCGTCATGTTGACGATAGCAGTTTTCGCCGCATCATAGGAAGTATCGTTCGGCCCGCCCACGCCGGACATGTTGACGATACGCCCCCTGCCGCGTTCGAGCATTTCGGGTATCACCGCCCGGCAACCGTAGTACGTGCCCAGCACGTGCACCGAGATCACGTTGGCCCACCGCTCCGGGTCCAGTTTCCACAACTGACCGATCTCCCCAGTGTTCCCCGCGTTGTTAACCATCACGTCAATAGTGCCGAACCGTTCCAGCGTATGCGACACGGCATTCTCCACCTGTTCCCGATCCCTCACGTCCGTGATGACCGTCGTCACCTCGCTGCCGAACTCTGCGCGGACCTCGTCGGCCGTCGCACTCAGTTCGGCGTTAGTGCGCGCCGCCAGTGCCAGCATCGCACCCTCCGCCGCATAGGCCCGGGCAATCGCCCGCCCGATGCCGCGTCCACCGCCGGTGATCAGCGCCACTCGCCTTTGCAGTCGTCCCTCGTCTGCCATTTGCCGTTCTCCTTGCAACTCGAACCTCGTCGCAGCGATGGTACAATTCGGCAACATACTACACGATGGGAGAACGCTCATGAGCGACGCGTCCCAGGCGACCGTCCCAACCGTCTCGTTCACCAGCATGGCCGCCGGCACCCGTGAGGATTACGAGCTCCTCGAAAGTCTCGAAGCCCAGTTCGCGTCCAGCACCGCCGACCGGGTGTTAGAACAATTGCTCGGCCTCGCCGGTTCCCTGGCCGGCTACAAGGTGGACCGTCTCGAGCACTCGTTGCAGTCCGCCACCCGCGCCTACCGCGATGGAGCCGACGAGGAAATGGTCGTCGCTGCCCTCCTGCACGACATCGGCGACCTGTTGGCCCCCCACAACCACAGTGAGATGGCGGCGGCCGTCCTCAGGCCCTATGTCACCGAGCGCACCTATTGGGTGGTTCGGCAGCATGGTCTGTTCCAGAGCTATTATTACGCGCACCACATGGGCGGCGACCGCAATGCCCGCGATCGATATATCGACCACCCGTGGTACCAGGACGCGGTGGATTTCTGCCACCGCTGGGATCAGTCCTCGTTTGACCCCGAGTACGGCTCCCTTCCACTGGAATTCTTTGAGCCCATGGTTCGTCGGGTCTTCGCCCGTGAACCGTTCAGCGCCGGGAGGGAATGACCATGAGCCTGGAAGGCAAAGTCGCTTTGATTACCGGTGCTGGAGGCATGCGTGGTGTCGGTCGAGCCACAGCGCTCAAGTTGGCGTCCCAGGGAGCCTATGTTGCTATCACCGACGTTCGCCGGCCCGTTGACGACCTGCCGCCGGGCGAAGTCCGCGCCGAGTGGCAGTCCATCGACAGCGTGGCCGACGAGATCCGCGCCCAGGGCGGTCAGGCCCTGCCTGTATACGCCGACCTGTCCAATTCCCATGAGATCGAGGGGCTGGTCGCTGAGACCGTAAACCACTACGGCCGTCTCGACATCCTGGTCAACAATGCCCGCGCCATCATTGGCCGGGATAAGGTCCCGGTCACCGAGTTGGAGGAGGCCGTGTGGCAGCATTTCCTCGCCATCAACACCACCGCCGTTTTCTTGTGCACCAAGTACGCGGGGCGAGAAATGGTCCGCCTGGGCAACGGCGGGCGCGTGGTCAACATCGCCAGCAACGCCGGCAAACAGGCCAGCGCCGACGGCGCCGCCTATTCCGCCAGCAAATTCGCCGTTATCGGTTTGACCCAGGCCTCCGCCATGGATCTCGCTCCCCACGGCATCACCGTCAACGCCGTCTGCCCCGGTCCTATCAACACCGACCGCATGAGTTACTGGGAACGTGACCAGGCGGCTCAACGGGGACTGACCCAGGAGGAGTTCCGCGCCCAGGTGGTGGCGGCTTCTTCCGACCGCACCCCCTTGGGTCGCATCGCCGAACCGGAAGACGTCGCCAACCTCGTGGCGTTCCTGTCCGGTCCCGATTCCAGCCTGATCACCGGGCAGTCCTACAACGTCAACGGCGGCATATTGTTCCACTGATCCGCCTCCACGCGAATTTCGAGGTTTAGTCCCATGCAGTACGGCATTACGTTACCCGGGCGTGGCCCTTTGTCCACTCCTGACAGCCTGGCAACCATCGCCCAACGAGCGGAAGCGCTTGGTTTCGATTCCGTCGCCCTTGGCGACCACATCCTGGTGCCAAAGAATATCGACTCCGATTACCCTTACACCGAAACGGGAGAGTTTCCGGGCTCGGCCTCAGGCCAGGCCATGGAGCAGATCACCGCTCTGGCCTATATGGCCGGGTGCACCAGCGCCATCCGGCTGGCGACCTCGGTGCTCATCGTGCCTCACCGCAACCCGCTGGTGGCCGCCAAGGCCTTGGCGACCCTGGACGTGCTGTCGGGCGGTCGGCTCATCGTCGGCGTCGGCGTTGGTTGGTGTCGTGAAGAATTCGAAGCCGTGGGTTGCGAGCCCTTCGACGAGCGCGGCGCCGTAACGGATGAATATATCCGCGCCTTCAAGGAACTGTGGACCTCCGACGATCCCACCTTCGAAGGGCAGTACGTGAGTTTCTCCGACATTTGGTTCCTGCCTAAGCCGGTGCAGAAGCCTCACCCGCCATTCTGGGTTGGCGGCGAGAGCCGACCTGCCATCCGTCGCGCCGCTACCCTCTGCGACGGTTGGTACCCCATCGGCAACAATCCAGCCTTCCCCGTGGGAACCCCTGAAGCACTGGAGAACAGCATCGGCCGACTGCATCGGACCGCAGAGCGCGCTGGACGCAATCCCGACGAGATACAGATCATCTACCGCTCCCATGACTACCGCATTAACGGTACCGACACCAGCCCGGACCGTCCTCGCTTTACCGGCAGCGGCGAACAGATCGCCGGCGACATCCGCCAGTATGAGGAGATGGGCGTTAGCTACTTGGTGCTCGATATCGCCCGTCTCAGCGCCGACGGGAATCTGGAAGAAACTCTGGGGCACCTGGAAGACTTCACCACCCAGGTGGTCGCCCGCGTCTAGGTCGGCAACGGTAATCCGTCCATCAGCGCATCCCGCCTGCCGACCGGAACTCGCCAATGGCGTACGTCCTCTCGGAAACCAACGCGGTCAACTACCTGCTCAGTGAGGGCCTGGTTTCTTCCGACCAGGCCGGCGCAGCGGTCGCCCATGAGCTGGGTGGCGGCGTGTCCAACATAGTTGTCCGCGTAGACTTTCCCGACCCATCGGACAACGTTGTAATCAAGCAGTCCCTACCACGTTTGCGCGTCGAACAGGAATGGCTCGCGGATCAGGCCCGCATCCACCATGAGGCGTCGGCCCTGCGCTACTTTGAGGACGTTCTACCACGATCTTCTCTGCCAGCGGTGATCCACGAAGACCGGGAGCATTTCCTGTTCGTAATGTCCGCCGCCAGGCAGACCCGGACTTGGAAGGACGATCTCCTCTCTGGCAACGTCGACATGCAGGTGGCGGCGGAAGTAGGGCGCTTGCTGGGGACTATGCACCAACACTCTGCGGTCGTCGGTGAAGCGATACCGCCGGCATTGCAGGAATTTGCCGATCAACGTTGCTTCGTCCAACTGCGTGTCGACCCCTATCACCGGGCCACCGCCTTGGTGCATACCGATCTGGAGGACGCCATCGAAGGTGAAGCCCAGGCCATGTTGGGCCGTCGCCTTTGCTTGGTGCACGGCGACTACAGCCCAAAGAATGTCATCGTCACCGGGACTGAAGAGGAACCGACCGCCTTCCTCCTGGACTTCGAAGTAGTTCACCTCGGCAACCCGGTTTTCGACCTGGCTTTCGTGTTGAACCACCTCACGCTCAAAGCTATCCACCGTCCCGACCTCGTCGCACAGTACAATGCGGCCGGCACCGCCTTTTGGTCGGCGTACTGCTGTAATTCTCAAACGTTCGCTACCGACCCCGTTCGGCTACAGTTGGAGACGATACGCCAGATGGGTGTGCTCCTTCTGGCTCGCATTGACGGCAAGTCACCGGCCGAGTACATCACCGCTGATCTACAGAAGTCCTTGGCCCGCCGTCTTGCCAGGACCATCTTGTCCGGCGACATCTGCTCATTGCCGGATTTGCACAGCGCGTTGCTGAGTTGAATGCTACGGGACCGCTGGCGTCCCCAGAATCTGGTGACACCGTCTGCGGCTCCGTAGTACACTTTCACCGCGGGTATCCGGCCCTAGGCCCGGGCGCCTAGCTCCCGATCAGAGGAGATGAGAGCTTGCCGCAGGAACTGAACGCCGGGTTGGACGGGACCGGCCTTCGCGTCGCGGTGGTCGCCGCCCGGTTCAACTACGTGATCACCAAGAACCTGATGGAAGGGGCCATTTCGACGCTGGCCCAATATGGCGTGCGCGACGGAGACATTACTACTTCCTGGGTCCCGGGCTCTTTCGAACTGCCCGTGGTCGCTAAGACGCTGGCCCAATCCGGGCGATACGACGCGGTGATCTGCCTGGGTGCTGTCATACGTGGCGAGACCAGCCACTATGACATGGTATGCAACCAAGCAGCATCGGGAATAGCCGCGGTGGGCCGCGAAACTGGCATCCCGACTATGTTTGGCGTATTGACGACCGAAAACATGGAGCAGGCTATTAACCGCTCCGGGGGCAAGGTTGGTAACCTGGGCGCCGATTGCGCTGTCGGAGCCATAGACTGCGCCCGGCTCTTGCAGGCCATCAAGACCGGCTGAGCCGGCAGGCAGGTGTGAACGACAATGCAGGCTACCGTAGAATTCGACCCCAGTTACTCTCTGCTCACCATCGACCTGACCGCGGGGGAGTCCGTCAAGGCCGAGCCCGGCGCGATGGTCGCGCAGCAGGGGGTCGAAATGAGCACCGGCATGAGCGGTTCCGGCGGCCTCTTCGGCGGCATCCGCCGCATGATGGGTGGTGAATCCTTTTTCGTAAACACCTTCACCGCCGAGGGTGCTGGAGGATGGGTCAGCCTGGCTCCGCCCGCTCCCGGCGATGTCGGCTCGTTCGACCTGCAACCGGGCAGCAACCTGTTCCTACAGTCCAGTTCGTTCCTTGCCAGCACCGGGAACGTTCAAATCGACAGTCAGTTCCAGGGATTTCGCGGGTTTTTCAGCGGGGAAAGCCTGTTCTTCATCCGCGCTTACGCCCAGCAAGGCACCGGCACGGTGTATTACAACTCCTACGGCGCCATCAAAGAAGTTGCGGTGAATCCGGGCCAGGAGTTGGTGGTGGATACCGGGCATCTGGTGGCCTTCAGCGATGACGTCGAATATTCCATCGGAAAAGTCGGCGGCATCCGCTCGCTCATCGCCGGCGGCGAGGGTTTGGTGATGAAGTTCCGCGGCAGCGGAACCGTGTGGATCCAGACCCGTAACCTGGCTTCCCTGGCCGAAAAACTGAACCCGTTCCTACCCAAGCGCGGACAATAGCTCCCAGCCCAATCGCCGGCCGTATCCGGCGCTGACGGCTGCAGCCCACAGTTTCCCAGTGGCGCTCCAGTCTATTGCACCTGTCCGGCGCGACCGGGTTTTCCCGCCCGCACAGGAGACTAAACATGGAATTTGGCGTGACAGTACCCAATAACTGGGGCGTCGAGGACCCTCAGGCAGTCGTCAATTTTGGTCCGCTGGCGGAAGAGTTGGGCTTCGTTTCCGTTTGGGTTATGGACCACCTTTTCAACAACGGTTACATCCGCGAAAGGCTGGACGATAAGCCCTATTACCACCCCATGGCCACGCTGTCCCATATATCGGCCCTGACTTCGCGTGTGAAATTGGGTACATCGGTGCTCGTATTGCCCTATCACAATCCGGTGGAGTTGGCCAAATACGCCGCAACCTTGGACCAGATGTCCGGTGGCCGCGTTGTGCTGGGCGTCGGCGTTGGCGCCATGACCCCGGAGTTCGACGCCCTGGGCATACCAATGAGCCAGCGTGGGTTGCTGACCAACGAGTGCATGGACATCATGCGGGAATTATGGTCCAACGAAGACCCTCGATACAGTAGCGACCGCTGGGAATTCGAAGACCTCAAGTTTTCGCCCAAACCGGTGCAGTCCGTAGACGGGGCACTCCATGTACCTTTGTGGGTTGGCGGCGGCAGCCCGGGGGCATTGCGCCGGGCCGCTCGCCGAGGCAACGGCTGGCATCCCTCTGGTATGAGTGCTGAGGAATTCGCCATCGGCCGTCAGCGCGTCCGCGAACTTGCCGAGTCCGCGGGACGCAACCCTGACGACCTGGTGATGTCCGCCCGTGTGGAAGTGGAAGCCCACGGCGGCCCGTCCAGCCAACGCGCCGCCGACCGTTCGCGCCTCCCCGGCGATGACCCGGCCGGGATGGTCGCCGGCATCGCCGCCTACCAGGAGGCCGGAGTGCAGCACATCGTGCTGGCCCTCAACACCGGAGACGTTGGCCGCCTCCGAGAACTGATGCATTCCATCGCTTCGGATGTGATCCCGCAGTTCAGTTAGCCGTGTGTAGACAGTACAGCCTGTTCGACCCGGGTTGGCGATAACTGAACTGAAAACAGGGGCGATTTGACATCGCCCCCTTGCTCGGTCTCCATTGTCCGAGCGGCGCCTGAAACTTACAGGTTCGCCTCAAGCACGCTGCCCGGCGTGATCGGCAGGCTGGTAAGCCGCTGGTCCGTGGCATGACCCACCGCGTTGGCAACGGCGGCCAGCGGCGGAACGATGGGCACCTCACCCACGCCGCGAACTCCGTATGGGTGGCCCGGATTGGCAACCTCCACGATGACCGTATCGATCATGGGCAGGTCCAGCGACGTCGGCATCCGATAGTCCAGGAAGCTGGAGTTCATCATCTGGCCGTTGTCGCCGAAGTAATACTCCTCGTTCAGCGCCCAGCCGATGCCCTGAACCGCTCCTCCCTGGATTTGCCCTTCCACATAGCTGGGATGCACCGCTTTGCCGGCGTCCTGAATCGCAGTGTAGCGCAGGATTTCGGTCTTGCCGGTTTCCGGGTCAACCTCAACATCGACCAGGTGCACGCCGAAGGAATTGCCCTCGCCAGTCGGGTCCAGGCTCGCCGTGCCGGTGATGCCGCCACCCGTGGTGTAGAGTTGCCGCGCCAGGTCCTTGAAGGTGAAACTCAGCTCTTCCGATTTGTGCCGGATCACACCGCTCTCATACTCAACATCTTCCACCGGCACATCCCAAATGGATGCCGCCCGCTCGACCAACTGTCCCTTGACATCTTCCGCCGCGAGGATGGCCGCCCAACCGGTGGCGAAGGTGGTGCGGCTGCCGCCCGTGACCATGGTGTAACCGATGGAATCCGTATCGACCACCTGTGGCTTGATGTCCTCGTAGGCTATCCCCAAAGTTTCGGCAGCTTGCTGCGCGATTGATGCCCGGGAGCCTCCGATATCCACCGAACCTTCGATCAGGTTCACGGTGCCATCCGGGTTTACCGTCATGTTGACGCTGGAATGGAAGCCACGGTTCATCCAGAAGCCCGAAGCAATGCCACGGCCGCGATTTGGACCCTCCAATGGCGCTCGGTAATGCTCATGGTTCCTCGCCGCTTCAAGGCATTCCACCAGGCCGATCTTTTGGAACACAGGGCCTTCAACCTTTCGCGAGCCCTCCTTGACGGCATTATTGAGCCGGAATTCCACCGGGTCCACGCCTAGCTTCTGGCAGAGCTCGTCCACGACCTGCTCCACCCCAAACGCGGCCTGAGGCGAGCCCGGCGCGCGGTACGCTGCCGTCTTGGGCTTGTTAACGATCACGTCGTAGCCTTCGACGGTTCCGTTTTCCAGCTCGTAGCAGGCGAAGGCACAGGTCGCGCCCTGCATTACCGGGGAACCGGGATATGCGCCGGCTTCGAAAGCAAGCTCGATTTCCGCGGCAGTGATCTTGCCCGCAGAGTTGGCGCCCATCTTGACCCGCATCCAACTCCCGGGAGCCGGACCGCTGCCCTCGAATACCTCGGTGCGGCTCATCAACACCTTGACCGGAGCCCCGGCCTTGCGCGACAGCAACGCGGCAACCGGCTCCAGGTAGAACGACACCTTACCGCCAAAACCTCCGCCGATTTCCATGGGCGTAACCCGGACGTCCGATACGTCGACCCGCAAAACGTCAGCGGTGTTAGCGCGGACTACGAAGGCTCCCTGGGTGCTGCACCAGACATTGATCTGCCCGTCGGCGCGCCAGTGAGCCGTCGCGTTGTGCGGCTCGATGTAGCCCTGGTGCACCGAGGCGGTGGTGAATTCACGCTCGACTATGACGTCGGAGTTGGCAAACCCGGCCGCCGTGTCTCCCCTCTCGAATTTCATGTAGGAAGCGACGTTGCTGGGCTTGTCTGAGATCTCGCCCATGGCGGAGGTGTGGATCAGATCGTCATGCAGCAGTGGAGCGCCGTCCTGCATCGCGGCGCGCACGTCGATCACTGGTTCCAGAACCTCGTAGTCAACGTCGATCAGTGCCAGAGCCGCCTCGGCGATATGCGCGTTATCAGCGGCGACGGCGGCGACCGCGTGCCCGCGATACAGCGCCTTGTCACTGGCGAGGAAATTGTCGCTTAAGAACTTGAACCGGTTGTAGTCGTTGCCCAAATCAGCTTTGCTGAGTGTCGCAAAAGGCAGGTCGGCGGCGGTCACCACCGCGCGCACCCCGGCGAGGGCTTCCGCTGTCGACGTGTCGATGGCCCTGATGTGAGCGTGCGCATGCGGACTTCGCAGAACTCGGGCGTGCAGCAGGCCGGTCAGATCGAGATCCGCGCCGTACTGTGCTCGACCCGTGACCTTATCCACTCCATCAGGACGCACCGGCCGCTTCCCTACTACGTCGTATTCGACTTCCGATAGCACTTGGTTTGGTGTGGTCAATTTGGCTCACCTCCCTAACAATGTAGGGGCGAATTGCAATTCGCCCCTACCGCTGCAAACATCGTAACGGGCGCCAGGTCTTCGTACCCGGCAACCCAAGAGAGCTTATGCCCGCATGCGTTCACCGGCGTCAATCACCGCGCGGACGATCTTGTCGTAACCGGTGCAACGGCACAGGTTGCCGGCCAGCCAGTGGCGTATGCGCGCTTCGTCCGCGTCCGGCTCGTCGTCCAGCAGCGCCTTGGCGGCCACGATGAAGCCCGGGGTGCAGATCCCGCACTGGAGGGCGGCGTTTTCCAGGAACGCCTGCTGGATGGGATGCAGACCGTCAGCGGAGGCCACGCCTTCGATGGTGTTGACCTCGGCGCCCTGGGCCTCGACTCCCAGGACCAGGCAAGAGGTGACGATGCGACCGTCTAAGTTGACGGTGCAAGCGCCGCAGTTGCCGTCGTTGCAACCCTCTTTGGAGCCGGTCATACCCACGACGTCGCGCAGGCATTCCAGTAAGCTCTGCCTCGGTTCACACAGGAAATCGGTTTGGTTGCCGTTGATGGTGGTGGTTACGTGGACAAGTCCGGGCATTATTACTCCTCCCCTCGGGCGCGCCGGATGGCAATGTTCAGGGTGCGGCGGGTCAGCACATCCACCAGGTGATGCCGTTGGCGGATCGTGCCGCGCATGTCTGTAATGGGGCTGGCGGCTTCACTGGCAAGACGTCCAGCCTCGGCGATGGCGTCGTCAGAAACTGCCTTTCCAGCCAGGCTGTCGCCGGCCGCAGTGGCGAGAATCGGGGTCGGGCCTACAGAGGCCAAGGCAATGCGCGCGGACTGGATCGTCTGTCCAGAGGCATCCAGTACCACCGAGGAAGAAACGCCGGCCACGGCGATGTCCATCTCATTTCTCGGAATGAAACGGAGGTACGCGGTGCCGGAGTTAGCAACCGGCGCCGGGATCTGGATACCCACGAGTATTTCGCCGGGTTCCAGCACACTCCTTCCGGGTCCAGTGCAGAAATTCTCTGCGGCGACGGCGCGCCAGCCGTTGGGTCCGTTAATGTGCGCTTCACCACTGAGCGTGATGACCGGCGGGATGCTATCGCCGGACGGAGCGGCGTTGCACAGGTTCCCACCGATTGAAGCCCGGCCCTGGATCTGAATGCTTCCAATGAGGCCGGCGGCGTCAATCAGGCCAGGATAAGCGGCTGCTACCTGCTGGTTCTGGTAGATCTGGTAACAAGGCACGGCGGCGCCCAGGCGCAGCCCGCTGTCGGTCATTTCAATCTGATTCAGCTCGGGAATCTTCTTGGCATCAACCAGAACATCCAGTTCACGCCTGCCGCCGCGCAACTGGACGATTATGTCCGTTCCACCGGCCAATGGACGGGCGCGATCGCCGTTTGCGGACAACACTGAAACGGCTTCGCTGAGAGATGTAGGGGCAACGTAGTCAATAGCTCGCATGGGCACCTCCTCCGGCGCAGATTATAGCACGATCAGCGGCCTCGTTAGCCGTTGCTTGCCCCGTGCCGGCGCCTACCAAAGCAGCGAGCTGGCCGGGGCAGCCGATCATCAAGGAACGCGCGCCATCATACCGCAACCAGCCCGGTCGCGCCACAGATGAACGCTATCTGGCGAGGATCGCTTGCAATCGGTCCCGCACTGCCGGCCAATCGCTGTCGATAATGCTGTAATACACTGAATGCCGGTTCACTCCGTCACGGGCGATCCGGTGATTACGCAATACGCCCTCCCGGATGGCGCCAATACGTTCGATTGCCCGCCGCGACCGCAGGTTACGGTGGTCAGCTTTCAGGCAAACCCGCAGCGCCCCCAACTCATCGAAAGCATGGCTCAACAGCAGGAACTTGCATTCCGTGTTGACCGCTGTGCGTTGGTACTCCGTGCCGTACCACGTCATGCCGATCTCCAGCGCCCGGTTGGGCCGATCGATATCGAGATACCCGGTAGAACCAATCGCGCAATCCTCAGCCTGATGGACGACGGCGAATTGGACCCGCCCCTCCAAGTCGTTCCGCGCGACGCATGAGTCAACCCATTCTCGAGCGTCATCCCGGCTGGTGAAAGCGGGTCTGGATAGATAACGCCATATCGTCTCGTCGGTTCCGACCCGAAACAGGTCGTCGACATGCTGCGGCCCGATGGGTTCCAGACGTACGTGTTGTCCTCGGAGAGTGACCGGTTGCGGATTCATGAAGTGTCCTCGTTGGTAAGCGTTGTAAATTTGGGAAAGGCAGCGCTCGAAAATTCTCCCCCGTCAGTTGCCGTCGCCGCCCGATGGCGACAGTACAGGAGTTTGGGTTTCCGTGCCGATCCATCTTCTGCGCGTGCTGGCGGGAGGGTTAGGCCGAGTGGCGAACAGAAAAGCCACGGCGCTAACCAGGTACAACGGCGTGAAAACTGCGAGCACCCAATAGTAACTGCCCGTCCGGTCGAAGACCAATCCGGACGCATACGGCGAAATGAACATCCCCACGTTCATAAACAGGCTCATGAACCCCATCAGGGTCGCGAACCGGGCGCGACCGTAATAGTCAGACAGCATCAGCCAGTTCACCGACGTGATCCCTTCAACTATGGCTATACCGACCACGAACAGGAGCAAACCGATCACACCCGGCCCGAGCCACAGACCGCCCATACCGATGGCCCCAATGACCATGCCTATGGCGAGCAGGACGTTGCCACGGAACTTCCCCGACGTGACACCCATGACGAACCGCAGGGGGATTCCCAGGAAGAACATGGCTGCGACCCAAGCCGCCGCTTCATTCTCGGAAATGCCTCGCAGAGTCATGATCGGAAACACGTGCACCAACATCCCGTTGGTCACGGATACGCGCAGGATTGCACCCACCATGATCAGCCAGTAGGTGCGCGTGCCGATCGCCTGGCGAAACGAAAAACTGACGTCGCCTGAGCTCCTGTTGCCGCGCCCGCCCGAGCCGGTTCCGCCGCCCGTTTCTTCGGGGACGTCTCCATCGGGCAACAGGCCCATGTCCTCGGGACGACTGCGGATGAAGAACGCCGCCGGCAGGGTTGCAGCTACGATGAAAACACCGGTCCACAAGAGCGTGTCTCTCCACCCGATCTGTTGAATACCCAGATTCAGGAGGAGAACCACAAACGCGCCGCCACCCGCGAACGCCGTCATGAGGGTCGACATGGCCACTGAGCGCCGGCGGATGAACCATTGATTGACTGCCGCCATCAAGGTCTGGCCGAACCCCGCGCTTTTTCCCAGCGATATGATGCCCGAGAACAGGACGAGAAGTTCCCAGTAGCTGTCCGCCCGCGAAAGCAGGATGGTTCCGATGCCGGCCATCAACCCGCCGGCCAAAATCATCGGCCTTGCGCCATACCGGTCGACTGCCCAGCCAACCAGTGGTCCCCCGGCGCTGCCTTCAGCCCGCGCGAGGCTGAACACCAACGACATCTGCGCGGAGGTCAGGCCTAATTCGGTCCTGATGGGTACAAAAAATCTCGGGAACCCCTGGGATATCGACCCGTTCCCGAACATACCCAATAATGAGGAAACGACGACGACCCACCAGCCGTAGAAGACGCGAGGCCGCCGTCGTTGCATGTCAGTTTCCGTACCTGTCACGGCGAATATCTATAGTCAGGCACCTGCGGTAAAGTCAAATGCGTGGGATCCGCTGCCTGTTCATGCGGGCGCATTCGTGGGTCAGCTATCAGGAATAAACCACGGCTGTGCCGCCGCTTCGTCGGGCCACAGGAATTCGAACCCATTTCGCAGCGCATTCTGACGATCCAGGTCTTCCCGGTCGCCAATGTGGTAGTAGGCTTCGGCATCGAACCCAGATTTAACGTCTGACAGCAAGTGCTTGGCGACTGCAAAGTCCACGCTGATGTGGTGCTCTTCCCACATGGATCGCTGGCTGCTGGGCGGTCGATCGGAACAACTTCCGATGAGGAAACCCTTGTCCTGGACGATCTTAACCATCTCCATGGTCAGTGGCCCCGGCGGGTCTCCCACTTCCAGCGTGCCATCGATGTCAAAGCTGATGAGAATAGCCATGTGCCTCCTCTTGTGATCTCCACGGTGCCCGAACCCGAAAATTGGGCGACCCCGTAAGGTCGCCCCGAGCGACGATGTTACCCAAAGCCGGAAGGTGCGATCTAATCCGGCGTGGCGCTCCAAACCGTGAAATTGCCGCCCAAGGGCATGGGCCCTCCGGACACGGCGATTTCCGGCTTGACTCCGGTCAACGACCGTGCGCCGGCGCGTCCCTGAATTTGCTGAATGCAGTCAGTGTGCATCCAGAACCGGCTGCGGCCGCTGCCGATGTTGCCGCCGCTGGCCAGAATGGGGTTCGGCCCCTCGATGCTGATATCGGTCTGGTAGAAATCCAGCGCGTCGCCGGGTTGCATCCCTCGATAGCGCAGACCCTCGATGTGGAACTGGTGGAACTGGGCGAACCCGTCGTACATGTTCTCGAACGAGAGATCGTCGGCGGTGATGCCGGCCCCCTCGTAGATCTTCCTCCCGGTGGTGGCGGTTTCGGTTTCCACCTCGTCAAGGGTCGGGGTGATACTGCGGGCGACGCCCCGGCTGGAGGCATGGTTCAGGATGTATACGGGCTTTTGCGCCATATCCTGGGCGCGATCCGCAGTGGTGAACAGGTAGGCCGCGGCAACCATGATCGGAATGTCGTTGTCGAATAGGTTCGCTGGCTTGGCGATCCAGCGCGAGGACAGGTAATCCTCCGGGGTCAACTGTTCGGGTCGGTGCTGCGCCCAGTATCCTTCGGGAAAGAGCAAGCCGTTGCGCCTCGAGTTCTGCATGAACGGCGCCATCATGTCATGGTGCTTGCCGTACTTGGTGCAGTATTGCGCGAACTGCAGGGCGGTGCCGTAACAGCCGGGAGCGCCCCACAGGGTGCGGCCCGGGCTGATGGCGAAGGTGCCGGGGACTTCATCGGCAGCACTGATGCCCCCGTGGTTATAGCGGCCTTCCAGGTTGTGCCAGCCTTTCAGCACGAGACAGTTGCTGGCGAGGCCGTCCCCAACGGCCTGGGCCGCCACGACGATCGCTGCCGACATGCAGCCCGGAGCATACATGGTGAACTTGACGTTAGTCAGTTCCGGCATATTCTTCAGGAGCCATTCCGCGCTGAGCTGGCCGATGCCGTCCAACGGATCGTCCGTGGGGTTGAAGGCGTTGACCACATCCATGGGCACGGGTTGATCCGCCGGCCAATGGGCACCCGTGGTGGTGACCGGCACCAGAACCAGGCCGTCAACCTGGTCCGGCGCGACCCCGGCGTCAGCGATAGCCTTGCGCAGCGCCAGGATGCTCAACGCGCCTACGGAGGTTTCGGCCCGGCCATCCCAACGGCGGGCGGTGGGAGAGTGTCCAATACCCACGGCGGCTACCTTGCCCCGGTGTTCCCAAATTCCCAAGCCTTCGGTGGAGCGATACATAGATTCGGGAGCCATCTGGGTGGTCATAACAAACTCCTTGAGAATGCCGCGGCAATCCCGACGCAAAGGTCGGGCCGCCTGGTTTTGTTTGGTGGAACGGTTTCGGGGGCGTCAGGACACAATTTCCCATTCCGGGACTTTTTGCCCGTTGGCGGTGGCTTCAAATATCACCCGCACGCTGGCGCCCACCGGGACTTCATCCGGCGCGGTTCCCGGCAGATGTGAATACATCAATATGCCGGGATCCTCGTCCAGCATGATGACCGCCAAGTTGAAAGGAATGTCCTCTTTGAGGGTCGCCACCGGGCAGTCATACACTACGCAGTAGTTGTAGATTTTGCCTCGGCCGCTCACTTCCCTCCATTCCAAGTCGTCGGGCGAACAGCCCAATTCGGAGGCGGGCCGTGGCGGAAAGTACAAACGCTCGGATCCCTTGCGAGCCTGGACTACAAGTCGTCCTTCGTTAGCGGCCTCGAAGAATGGCCTGGTCAAATCGTCGGGTACCACACCCTGCTTAACCATATTTCTCCTCACGCGATGCGAATTTCCCGGCTTTAGCGCCGGGAAACCAATCAAAAAGATGGGAATTTGGTACGCGAAAGAATATGCGTCAATCGAGCACGATGTCAAGCGGAACGCCCGGGTGTACGTCGTTCCCAGGACTAGCGCGGTGGGATACCCTGGCCTGTTTAAACCGGTTGTCCGACAGGCCTCGCACCCAGGCCTGATCCTGATGTCGCCACCATGAGGCCGACGACCAACGTTTGCTAACTCACGGGCGCACCGTAGTGGTGACCAAGCCCGGATTAGCCGGGATCGTAACCCCGGAAGGAACAACGACGGCAAACTCCACCGGAAAGCTAATTACTCCACGCTCGGTCTTGGCATGCGGCGAGATTTCCCGTACTTGCGCTTCCAATTCAACATCGGGTAATGCTGCCACCATCACCGAACCGGGAGTGCCGACCTCGATGCGTTCCACATTGTTGGCTTCCACCAAGCCCCGGATGGAGATGTTGGTTGGGTCGACCAGTTGGATGACCCGAGCATCTACGGTAATGACGTCGCCTTCTTTTACTGTGACCAGGCGCACCATTCCCGAGAACGGCGCACGTAAGTACGAGTGTTCCAGGTCTTCCACGATCTCGTCGTAATCGGATTTCGCATCATTGAGATTGGCTCGCGCCAGCGCAACAGCGGCGGCATCCGGCCCGGCTGCAAGGTCGTCTCTGGCCTCGCGGGCTGTCACGATTTGTTGGTTCATATCGGCCAGCACGGTTTGGTCGATACCTTCTTCGAGCCGGGCCAGTCTTGACTCAGCGGCTTCAAGGGTGAGACGCGCGCTTTCTACGCCGGCTTCCAGACTCGCGAGTTTCAGTTGATCAATACCTTGCTCCAACTCCGTCAAGTCCCGCTCCGCCCGTTCCAACGTTTCCTGGGCAACTAAGACGTTGGCTTCGAGGCGGTCCAATTCAGTTTGGTCGGGTCCCACCAATTCTTCTCGCAGTTGCCGGTTCACCCTCTCCAGCTCCGACTCCAGCCTGGCCACGGTGGCCTGAGCCCCGGTGCGGTCCACTTCCTTTGGTCCCGCCTCCAAATCAGTCAGTTCCGTCTGCCAAAATTCAACATCTCTTCTGGCCGAGTCCACCGCGGCCTGCAAGGCTTCGAATTTCACCACATCAAAATTCCGGCCGTCATCCAGGCTGAGGAACTGCCCCTCAATCACCATCACATGAAACTCGTCAAATGCGTCCTCTGCCTTTTCCAGATTGGCCTCCGTATCCGCCAATCGCACCCGGGCCAATGCCAACCGCTGGGCGTGGTCAACGTCGAAGTCCCGCAACGCATCCCGAGCCTGATCCAGATCATTTTCGACCTGGGCTATCCTCGATTCGAGTGCGGCCACTGCTTCGTTGTGCAGAGGAAGAAAATCTGTGACCGCGTCCTGAGCGTTGTTCAATCTCGCTCGAGCTTGCGAACGTTGCGCCAGAGCAGCAGCAAAATTTTCCCCGTGCATGTCGGCAAAATCCGACACGGCATCTTCTGTCTGGTCCAGCGCAAACTTCGCGTCGGCAACCGCTTTTCGCGCAGCGCCCAGATCGACGTCGTACTGAAGGAGGTAATCCTCCAGGTTGTCTTGCGCCAGCTGTAATCTCAATTCCGCTTTGGCCAGGCTTCCCTCTGCCTGGGCTCGAATCAATGGGTCAGGCGACTCCAGGCCCAACACCCGGTCCAGATCATCCTGAAGCTTGTCGATTTGGTAAACGCTTTGCGACTCGGCGTACCGTAAATTTCTGATGGTTTCCGGGTCCACCGTTGCCAGTACGTCGCCTGACGACACCATGTCGCCGACGACTACGTTCACCTCTCCGACCTCACCGGAAATTTCGAATGCGAGATCGGCGCTATCGCCAAAGATCAATTGACTGGGCACGTCGAAACCTCGGGCCTCCGTTGGAGGGGACGGACGCGACGCAGCGTTCCCGGGCGGCACAGCGGTTTCATCGGAAGATCGCCCGCACGCGGAGAAGACCAGCGCAAACACGCCGAGCGTCAACAAAGAGGGGATCACCCAGCGGCGGGATACTGACGGGCAACAATTTCTCATCAAACGCAAGGGATCACCTCCACGGGCAGCGGTGGTTTCCAAATGGAACGCCTTCTATGACCCATCCGCCTGGGCAACCGGTCGGCGCGTCAGCCGCCGGACCGCGGACGACCAGGCTCTAGGTATCGCGTCGTGCAACAGCATGTAGGTCACTGGCACTGCGACCAGCGTGAGGAATGTCGAGCTGATCAGTCCGCCGATGACTACCGTGGCCAATTCCGCGCCGACCAGTCCGCTGGTATCGCTGAACGCTAGGGGCAACAGGGCGAGTATGGTGGTAAAAGCGGTCATCAAAATTGGGCGCAATCGCGTGCGCCCGGCAAGGATCATGGCGTCCAACGCGCTGAGTCCTTGGGCCCGCAACTGGGCAACGAAGGTAATCAGTACTATGGCATTGGTCACTACGATACCGATAAGGAACAGGAATCCCATCAATGAAGGAAGACTCAGCGCCCGCCCCGTGATCGTCAAAGCAATTAGCGCTCCGACCACCGCCAACGGCATACTTAGGACCACAATGAAAGGATCGCGGAGCGAACCGAGGGTCGCCACCATTACCAGATATACGAGCGCGAGGCCGATCATCATGGCCAGGTACACGTTGGTGAACTGCTCCTGGATATCGCTGGCGAAACCTCCCTGGCGGATCTCGACACCGGCAGGCAGATCTGCGTTTTCTATGATCCTATCGATGCGGGCGCTGATGGCTTGCGGATCGTTGCCTAGGAACTCTCCTGTGATCGTAACGGAACGATCTCCGTCGTAATGGGTGACTAGTGACGGGCCCACAGTCGTCCTGGCGTCTGCGATTGAACCAAGCGTGGCCGTTCCCAAGGGGCCGCCGATGGACAGGTTCTGAAGCTCAGCAAGCTCGTCAACTCGTTCCCCAGGGCCGCGCACCACCACGTCGTAGGTTTCCCCGAGGAGGCTGACGTTGGCCGCGTCAACGCCGTACACCCAGGTTCGGACCTGAGCTGCGACTGCGGCGGCGGTGAGTCCATAGCGTCTCGCTTCGGAGGCGTCAACCTCAAAGGTTAGCTCTTCGCTTTCGTCGCTCAAGTTTGTTTTCAGATTGACGACACCTTCCAACGGTCGGATACGATCTACTAAATCTTGGGCCACACGGCGCACGCGACTGAAGTCGCTACCCGTAACTGCTATTTCGATGCCTGCCTGTGGCGGCCCCGCTGAGTCAACGAACAGCTGAACTTCCACGTCATCCTTCTGCGGGAGCTCAGACCGCAACTGTTCATCGAAATCCGCTGGAGCGGTTTCCGACAGGGCAATGAAGAACCCGGCTACGTCATAACCAGTCTCACCGACCCCGGGGCCGAAGTCCTGGCTGGTTGAACCCAAAGTAGCCTGGAAGGAGGTAATATGGCCGTCGTCTAAGTAGCGGTCCAGGATCGTTTCTACTTCCCTGACTTCACGATGGATCGCCGTCGCTCCGGTATTTTCGGGCATGGTGATGTCAATTCGCATCGACTGCGCTTCGCCTGATGAAAACAGAGTGATCGGCAGCACGATAATCAACGGCAGCGTGGCCCCAACTGTAGCGATGCAGCCCAGGACGGTAAGTAGCGGATGGTTGAGCGCCCAGGTCAGTACGGGAGTGTAAATGCGCTGCAACCACGTATCCTGCGACACTGGATCATCCTCATCCGCCATATCGCCGGGCCGTAGCAACAATGAGGCCAGCACGGGAACGGCAGTCAACGCGATAAATGTAGACGCCAGCAGCGAGACGCACACGGTTTGCGCAAACGGAAGGAAAAACTCGCCCACGATACCAGGGATAAATCCCAAGGGAAGGAACACCGCCACGGTGGTCAAGGTGGACGCGAGAATAGCGGGGCCGACTTCGCGTGTGCCACGTATGGCTGCAGTCAGACCCGGGTCGTCACCCAGCGGTGTCAGGCGATAGGCGGTGAACTCCGGCCCCTGCATCGGGTAGCGAATGGCCCCGGCCCGAGCATGGCGGTAGATGTTTTCCAGGACCACAATGCTGTCATCGACGATTCGTCCCACTGCAATCGCCAGGCCGGCCAGGCTCATGAAATTGAGCGTCCAATCCATGACCGCCATGACCAGTATGGTGATCATGATGCTCAGCGGAATAGAAATCGCGATGATCACCGTGGGTCGGAGGGTTTGCAATATTCCCCGGATCACCGTCGGACGCAGTTGGAGCAGGAAAAGGAAAATGGCGATCACTGCGATGGCGAAACCCAGGCCGCCTTGACCCACTACGCTGGTGAGTTGCTCCTCAAGCTCGGGACCGTCGTTATAGAGGACATCGACTCGCACGTCCGGTGGAAGCTCGAGGTTCTGGATGATGCCCAGCAACTCCTTGGTCACGTCAATCGTGTTTCCGTCAGGGAGCTGCAGTACCTGAAGCGAAATGCTGGGATGGCCATTTGTGCGTGACACCGTAGGAGCTCGCGGAGTGTCCACCTGCACCGTTGCGACATCGGACAGCATTATCGGAGTGCCGCTATCTTCCGTTGGCGGCGCGCTAACTGCGCTGAACGTGGCGCGGCGATAATCGACCGGCAGATCTCGGATAGAATCGAGATCGCCGTAACCACGGTAAGTCCGCACGCCGAAAGAGCGGTCGCCGTTATCCAAAGAACCGGCATTGAGGTCAACCGAATTCCCGGATACCGCATTTGCGACATCCTGGATGGCGAGCCCGTGTTCGTCGCTGCGGGACGGGTCAACTATCACTGAAACGCGCTCTTCGACTCCGCCCTCCACGTTCACGTCATATACGCCGTCAACAGCTTCGAGGCGCGGGAGAATTTCGTCGTCCACGATACGCTGCAGGGCCGGAATGTCCCGTTCTCCACTGACGCTCAACCACATGATGGGAAAAATGTCCGACGTCAGCCGCAGGACAAACGGGTCCCCCGCCTCTTCACGTAGCCCCAGCCCGCTCACCCGGTTGCGAATTTCGTCCTCTGCGGATTCCACATCCGCTCCGGGGGTAAAGTTCGCCGTTACCAGCGACATGCCGGGCGTAGAAATCGATGTGGTTTTGTCCAGGTCAGGCAGCCCGGAGATCGCGTCTTCCACCTTCGCGGTCACGTCCGTGGCGACGGTGTTGGGGTCTCCCTGCTGGTAGGACGTAGCCACGTAAATGATCGAAAAGCTGATTTCGGGGAAGAGCTCCTGCTGGATCTGACTGTACGAAAATACTCCGGCGCCCAGCAGCAGAACCATTGCCATGATGGTTACCGGCTTGCGCCGGAGGGCTAACGAAGTCAGGAAAGTCAAAATCGCTCCGCGAATGAACAGGTCAGATTACACGCCGTCTTCTACGAGGGTCGGACGATCAACCCATGATGCCGGCTTAGAATCATACCAGACGTGTGTTTGTGCTACGGTGAGAGATAACCCGTCGCCGTTGCCCACCGTTTCCCCCGTGTGTACACTGCCGGAAGTTTTGATTCGAGGAGCGCGACATGGAATTCGCCTTGTTTTCGCACATACCGTGGCCTGAGGAAAATACGCCGAGAGCCCTATTTTCGGATTTATTGGAGCAGGCCGTGGTGGGTGAGGAACTGGGATTCAATGCCATCTGGTTGGCCGAGCACCATTTCACCCGGTATGGTCTTGGAGCTTCGTCGCTGGTCATCGCCAGCAACATAGCGGCGCGGACCAGTAAAATTCGGTTGGGGACTGCGGTCCTGATACCGCCCCTACATCACCCGGTCCGGCTGGCTGAAGACACAGCTACGCTTGATGTGCTCAGCGACGGAAGGTTGGACGTTGGGTTCGGACGAGGCGCGTCGAGTACCGAGTACGGCAACTTCGGCATCGACCACGCCGAGAGCCAGGCGCGCTACCGCGAGTCCATTGAGATGGTGGAGACCTTGTGGACTACGCCTGACTGCACATTCAACGGAAACTACTATTCCACCCAGCGTCTCAACCTGGTGCCAACTCCCTTGCAACAGCCCCATCCGCCGGTCTATGTGGCAGCGACGCGCAGCGTAGATTCGCTGGAGTTTGTAGCTTCTACGGGACGCCGGCTCATCATCGGGGTTGTCCTCAACACGGACGATGCACTGGATTTGCTGCAGCGCTTCCTGGAGCAGGCTCAAGCCAGCGGGCACGCGGCTACGCCGTCCGATGTCCCATTCTTTCGTTACTTCTATGTGGCGGAAACCGAAGAGCAGGCTCATCGCGACGCGCGTGAGGCACTGAACTGGACATTGGACATCAATACCTGGAGGCGGGAATTTTCGGTCGGAAGTGAAGTGTACGAAAGCATTGACGACTACCGCAAACGCCGCACCGAATTTCCACCGTCCTACGAGTATCTTGCCAAGCACCGGGCTTTCATCGGCACGCCGGACCAGTGCGCCGTGAAGATCGAGACCCTTCACGACGCCGGGGTTCGCTACTTCGGGTGCAACTTCGCCTTCGGCGGCCTGGACCAAAAGAAGCAGTTACGCTCGATGGAGCTGTTTGCGAGGGAGGTGATGCCTCGCTTCTCCGACGGGTAATTGGCGTGGGTTAGTCGTTGCCGGCGGGCCTCGGCTGCGGCTCCGGAGCGACCGGGGGTTTCCGAAGTGCGGCCCAGTTGCTCACCGCTCTGTAGAGTGAGATCGCCGCGCCTGTGGCAAGCGCCACGCCCAGCATGAGAAACGCCCACCGCAGCCCGGCGACAAAAGCCGTGGCCACCTCGGGGTTCACCGCTTCCAACTTGGGCTCCACTCCGTAGGTAGCCATGGTAGAAACCACGATTGTGGTCGAAACGGCAACGCTCACTACGTTCGCCGAGTTCCTAACCAATTGGGTAAGCGCCGAAACCACCCCGTAACGGCTGCGGTCCACTACGCTGAGAATGCTGCTGCTGTTGGGCGAATTGAAAATCCCGTTACCGGTGCTTTGCATCATCATTGTGGCGATCACTAGCCAAACCGGAGAGCGCTCCTGCAGGGCGAACGCCAGTACGAAGGCCCCGGCAGCAGTCAGCGCCATGCCACACACCGTCGGCACTCGCCATCCGAAACGATCGGCCACTCGGCCGCTGAAAGGGCCGATCAATACCATGCATACGGCGGGCGGGATCATCATCAACCCCACCTGCTCCGGTGAGTACAGCAGCACACGCTGGAGGTAGAAGGGCATCATGAAACGCGCGGCTGAGGAACCGAAGAACGACAACCACGCCGCGGCAACCCCCAGCCCGAATATCTGATTCGTGAACAGCCGCAGGTCCAGCATCGGCGACCGGATTCGCAATTCCCACCAGACAAACGCGGCCGTCAGGACGGCTACGGCAACGCCGCCAACGATCACTGATGTGGACAGCCAACCCAACCCGTTGCCATTCCCTACCACCAGCAACAGGACAAGGAGTATTACGCCGGAGACGGCGGCGCCAGTCCAGTCGAATGAGGACGCGTTCTGCCCCCGTCGGTACTGACCCGCACCGGGACCCCGCTCCAGCAAGAGCCAAGCGAGTACCAGCACCAGGCCTCCGGCCGGCACATTGATAAGAAACACCGATTGCCAGCCGAGCCACGCTACCAGGAACCCACCCACGGCCGGACCAGCGATCGCTCCCATTCCCACGACGCTGAGGTGTGTGCCCAGGGCCTTGCCACGCTCCGAGTCGGGAAACGCCGCGATCATCATGCCCATGCCGCAGCCCTGGACCATGCCGGCTCCGACTCCCTTCAAGACGCGCATCACAACCAGCATCTCGAGGCTGGTAGAAAGCGCGGCGCCCAGCGAGGCAAAGACGAAGATTGCCGTGCCCGTCAGATAGACCCTTCTCCGACCAACGACATCGCCCAGCCGTCCCATGGGCAGCAGCAGCACGCTGATCACCAGGGCGTAGGCGACGACCACCCACTGGACCGATTCCAGCGAAGCGTCGAAATGGGACTCGATGCCAGGCAGCGCAACGAGCACGCTGCCGTGGTCAACGACCGAGAAAAACGTGCCGGTGGCGATGGTCCAGAAAGCCCACCACTTGTAGGACTGACCGGACGCAATGCGTTGGATCAAATTGGTAACCGCCTGCCGCGGGTCGTGACGATGGATAGGATAACCATCATACTCCTTTTGGAAAGTTGGCGCGGTCTGATCATCAAGGAACCCGATATTAATCCAGGCGACGCACTCGACTGAGAAAAACCCAGCATATCCCTGATGCACTCAGACCCAGCACGGCGATGATCGCCATGGCCGTGGATGGCGATGTGACGTCCGACAACATACCGACACCCAGACTGGCCACAACCAGGAAGCCACGATCGAAACTCTGCAAGCTGGTCATGCGTCCGCGGAGGCTGTCCGGCGCCAGAGTCTGAATGAGTGTGCCGCGAGCGGTCCGGAACACCGCCTGGCTGAACGCCATGGCCGCGATGAACAGAAATGCCAGCGCCATCCACTTGGAAAACGCGAAGACCAGCAGCGTGGCCGAACTGGCGACTGCGGCTCCCAGCACCACCTTGCCCTTGGGGAAAATGAACCCGAAGGTTGCCATGATGAGCGCCGCCAGCAGGCCTCCAACTCCCGTCACTGCCAACAGATAGCCGCCCACGTCGGCGTCTCGATGCAACACTTCGGTAGTGAACACGGGAAACAGGAACCACGAAGGGTGCAGGATTATATTAGGAATGATTGACAAGATCATCAGTTGGAAGAAGGCTCGTTCCCCACTCCAAACGTATCGCAATCCTTCGATCATGTTGGACATCGCCGATCCGCGCTGGCGGGCATTTCCTGGCGTGTGGAACGGAGTGCGCAGCCTGAAGATCATCAAGACGTTCACCAGGTAGAGGCAGGCTTCGATAGTGAAGTTCCAGAAGAACCCCAGAGTGAAAATCAGGATTCCGCCGACAAACGGGCCAACGATTCGGGTGCCGGTAATGGTCAACACGTTCGTGGCCAGTGCGTTCCCGAGCATTTCTCGGGGAACGGTGCCTGCGATCAACGCCTGGCGCATGGGCTGTACCGTGGAGTGACAGCAGCCCGCGAGTATCACGTATAGGTAGGCATGCCAAATCTGCACCTTTCCGGTCAGGATCAATAGCGCGAAAGCGAAGGCCAGGACCGCCATTGCGGTCTGGAGGACCATCACCAGCTTGCGCCGGTCGAACCGGTCGCTCAGCACACCGCCCCAGGGGCCAACCACCAAGCCGGGCAGCGTGTTGATCCCGCCCACCGTGACCACCAACAATCCGGCGACATTTGAACCTTCGGATAACTCCCGCACCAGCCAGCCCACGCTCAGCAGTTGGAGCCATTGAGCGTTGTTGGCAAAGAAATTGCCGAGCCACAGGTACCGGAAGTCACGGTAAGCCAGCCAGGCGTCCAGTGTGTGCAGGCGTGGAAGCCGTGCGGTTCGCAATCGGCGCCCCTCTTAACGCAAAGCCCGCACTCGCCGGAGCGTGGCGAAACATCCCAGCGTCATCGCCATGCCCACAGAGCCGAGGGCCAGGATTGCCATCGATGCCGAAGTAAAATCAGCGAAAATGCCCACTAGCACGCTCACTCCGATCAGGAAGGACCGCTCGTAGGCCAGCAGGGCCATGGTGCGGGCACGGAACCGGTCGGGGACGATGGTCAAAACCAGGGTTCCCTGGGTGGTTCGGAAGTAGGCCTGGAAAAATGACATGGCGCCCAGGACGGCAAATGCGGCCCACGTCCACGCAGAGAACGCGAATAGTATGGTGGCGATCGACGAAAGTGCCGCGGCTCCAAAGAGTATGTAACCGCGCCGGAAGGGTAGGCCCCAGGTGGCGATGGTCAGCGTGGAGAGGAGGCCACCCACTCCGGTGATCGCCAGTAGGTAACCGCCCATGTTGACGTCCGACTGCAAAACCTCCACGGTGAAGAGGGGCAGCAGGAACCACACCGGGTGGAGGATGGTGTTCGGAACTACCGACAACACCGCTATTTCTAGGACTTCGCGCTGATTCCGCCAAAGGTGAAGCAGGCCGTCCTTGATGTCTGCCAGTGGCGTAAAGCGACGCTGCTCCTCCACCGGCTCGGTTCCCGTGTATGGCGTCCGCATTGGCAGCAGCATCAGCACCACGCCCAGGTACAAAGCCGCTTCCAGGGCGAAGTTCCAAAAGTACCCCAAGGTGAATATGAGGAGCCCCCCGATGAAAGGGCCGAAAACGCGAGTTCCGGTCACGGTGAGAGTATTGATTGCGTAAGCGTTGACCAGAGATTCGCGAGGGACGGTATTGGAAATCAACACCTGTTGCATGGGCTGGGTGATGGCCAGGAAGGAACCGGAAATCAGAACGTAGGCGTAAGCGTGCCACGGGCGCACGTGGTCGACGGCGATCAGGAAAGCAAAACCCAAAGCGAGCGCACCGCTGGCGGATTGCATGGTAATCGCCAGCTTGCGGCGGTCAAGCCGGTCTCCCAGTACCCCGGTAATGGGATTTACCAGCAAGCCGGGAAGCGTATTAATCGCGCTGACGGAAAGTACCAGCAGGCCGCCAATTCCGGTGCCGGCGGACAGATCTTTGACCAGCCACCCGATGCTCAACAATTGCAGCCATTGCGCCGTGAAGCCGCAAAAATTGGCCAGCCACAGCAGCCGGAAATCTCGGTAGGCCAGCCAGGCGTCCAGAGTATGCAGACGCGGAAGTCTCAGCGACGGAATGATCGGGCTCTCGCTTGGTTATGGATGGTTCGCAAAAGCGGCGGCAAGTGGGAGGCGCCATAGCACGACGCAATTCGGGACATGGTGCGCCCGCCCGGAATTGTTGTCAATACGGCCGGCGCCGGTCAGTACAAACAACGCTTCATGCCCACGGCTGCGCGATGAGTAGGCTCCGACCGCTATGATATTATGATCCGCAATCCTCCAAACTCAGACCCAACGGGTGCTTATCCGACCTGCTATGGACAGGACGCAAGCATACGTTAGGCGTCGGATCTTTCGGGTGAAGATATGTACGTGGACTCCCAGCGTGCCTTGATGGCTCACCTACTGCGCCGGGCCGGATTCGGCGCCACCCCGTCGGAGCTCGATACTTATTGCGCGTGGGGCTATGAGGAAACGGTCGAGTGGCTGTTGCATCCGGAGGACCGACCGACGCTGGAAGAAGATATCATCGAGCGTTACTACATCGACTGGAAGGAAAGCCGCAACATCGAGGGGGCGCTGACCGAAACGGTTTACCGCATGAACTGCAATGCCGGCGCGAGACCCCTCCAGGAAAAGATCGCGCTGTTCTGGCACGGCGTGTTCGCCACCGGATTGGCGAAAGTGCTGCACGAGAAAACGATGCTCAACCAGATCGACATGTTTCGGCAATACGGCCTGGGCAGTTTCCAGGAGTTGTTGCGCCGGTTGGCCCGCGATCCGGCCATGATTTTCTGGCTGGACAACAATTTCAATCACAAAGACGCCATCAACGAGAACTGGGGGCGAGAGCTGCTGGAGTTGTTCTCCATGGGCGTGGGGATGGACGGCCAACCCAACTACACAGAAGACGACGTGCAGGAGGCCGCCCGAGCATTCACCGGGTGGACGATTGACGACGATAACGTGGCGAGCATCCCGTACGGCAAAACCCCCTGGCTGTTCCGCTACGATCCAGAAGATCATGACGCCGGGACGAAGGCATTCCTCGGCGAAACGGGCAACTTCGACGGTGACGACATCATTGAAATCATCTGCCGCCAGCCTTCGACGGCGAGATTCATCAGCCGGCATCTCTACAACTTCTTCGTAGCCGACGACGTGCAGGTGCCGGCGTGGCAGAACACCCCGCCACCGGATCCTGAGGCCATCGCTGCGCTGGAGGCCGAATATTTTCGATCCGGCTACGATATTTGTTCCATGCTGCGCGTGATGTTCACCTCCGAGTTCTTCAAGTCGGAAAGCGTGCGCTTTGCCAGGGTCAAAAGCCCGGCCGAAGTGGTGGTTGGCACTCTGCACCTCGTGGGCGATTTCAAATTCCCCAGGGTCGGTTTCATGGACACGGCGCTGGAGTGCCGCTACATGAACCAGGACGTGCTGAATCCGCCATCAGTAGAAGGCTGGCATACCGGCAAGGAATGGATCGACAGCGGCAGCATGGTCGAACGGATCAACTTCGTGGCCGACAACTTGGGAGACGCGATCCACCCCGGCGTGCGCGCTATCGTGGAGACACTCGCGGACCGCAATCCAGACGCGACGGGCATAGTAGACGGGTGCCTGGACTTGCTGGGTAGCGTCATGCTCCGGGAAGACAATCGGAACGCTTTGGTTGCCCAGGCTGAGGCTGCGATAAATGAGGGCGCCGGCGTCGAAGCCGTTATCCTGAACGCGCTGCGTATGATCGGGTCAACGCGCGAGTACCAGTTCGCGTAGCCAGCTTTACCGAGATGCTGCGGGTGGCGCTACCGGACAGAGTATCCACAGACCCGAGGGTCGACCGGAGCGAGAATTCATTGCGCGGGGAATAAACTTCTTTGAATATTAGATCGGAAACGGTGCCCATCGCGGCCGGACGCTGCATGTCCGATGCCCAATTGGCCCTGGTTGGCGTGGCCGATGAACTGGCGCGGGAATGCTTTGCTCCGCGTGCGGCACACTATGATGCCGCGGCGGAGTTTCCAATCGAAAACTATGCCGACCTGAAGGAAGCCGGATTGCTCACGCTGCGAGTGCCCACGGCGTACGGCGGCAGCGGCGTTGACCCACTGACCTTCGCAATGTGCATCCTGGCGGTGGCTCGCGGCTGCCCTTCGACGGCGCTGACCCTGACCATGCACACCAATGTGCTCGGCTCGTTTGTCGCCGGGTTGGGCACCCCGGAGCAGAGGCGCAGGTACTTTGCCGAGGCGGTGGAGGCGGGCAAGTTGTTCGCGTCTATAACCAGTGAGCCCGGAGTGTCCGCCAGAGAGCGGTTCGTACTGTCCACCACTTTCACGCCCCAGGATGATGGTGGCTACCGTGTTTCCGGCATCAAGCATTTTTGCTCCCTGGCCGACGCTGCCGACTATTTCTTCGTTTCCGGCGTGGTGGAAGGAAGTGGTGGCGGCGCTAACAATATCCTGTCGGCGATGATACGGAGCGATATGAGCGGGGTTCGGGTCACCGGCGAATGGGACGCCGTGGGCATGCGAGCCACGGCCAGCCACACGGTCAACTTTGACACCGTGGCGCCCCACGACGCTGTATTCGGGCCGCCCGGTCGATTGCTCAGCGCCGACTGGGGCAGTTTTTCGCTGGGATACGCCGCCGTGTATCTGGGAATAGCGGAGGCAGCGTACAACCACATTCGGGAGTACGTCATCGCTCGAACCTGGACACCCGGTGGAGACTTGATGATCGAGCACCCAGCGACCCAGCAAACGGTTGGGCAGATGGGCTTGTCCATCCAGTCGGGACGGCTCCTGCTGGTGGACGCCGCATTGACCGACCGGTATGCGGACCCGACCGGAGCCATGCTGGCAGTAAATCGAGCCAAGCAATATTGCGCCGAAGCGGGGGCCTGGGTAACCGACGCGGCCATGCGGCTCGCCGGGGGCGGCGGGCTGCTTAAGTCTTCGCCATTGGAGCGGTTGCGCCGGGATGCCCTATCGGGTCCGGTGATGCCGCCGGCCAACGATCGATGCCTCGAAACCATCGGCAAGCTGGAATGCGGGTTGCCTGCGGTCACCATCGAGCTAAGCTAGGGAACGGGATGACTACCGTTGTCGAACATCCAGTGTCCGTTGCTGGTCTGTACCGGTACCACGACGTGATTGGACTGCTATCCGCTGGTGGGCCCGGATTCAGTGGACCCGTTTCTCTGGCGCTCGGACCCGACGGGTTATTGCACGTGGCCAGCCGCGCCAACCCCAACCAGCCCGAAGCGGTGCGGGTCACCAAGTGCACCATTGAAGGGGACTACGTCGGTGAGTTCTGCGGCTGGGGTGAGGCGCCGGGGCAGTTCATCTGGGTCACCGCGATTGCCTTTGGGCCGGATGGCAACCTGTACCTGGCGGACGAAAACACCCATCGGATCTCAAGGTTCACACCCGAAGGCGCGTTTTTGGATCATTGGGGCGAATTCGGTATTGGCTTTGGACAGATGAATCGGCCCTCCGGGATGGCCTTCGCGCCAGACGGTACGCTGGTGATCGCCGACTCGCTGAACCATCGCATTCAGCGCTTCACGGCGGACGGCAACCTGCTGGGTGCTTGGGGAAGCTACGGTACCGAGCCGGGTCAGTTCAACATGCCCTGGGGCATGGCGGTGGATTCCGATGGGGCGGTATACGTTTCCGACTGGCGCAACGACCGGGTCCAGAAATTTGACCCAGATGGGCGATTTCTGGCCGAGTTTGATGGTAAAAACGGCGGCGACGGGTTCACACGGCCCAACGGACTGGCCGTTGGTGGAGGTCGCATCTACGTGTGCGATTGGTGGAACGACCGCGTACAGGTGCTGGACGGCGACGGGCGCGTGATCGACACGCTGATCGGTCACTCCGGAACGTCCAAGTGGGCCCGGACGTTCCTCGACGCCAACCCGGATATCGAGGAGAAACTCAACAAGGCAACGCAGAACATTGAACTGAAGCGCCGGTTTTATCGACCCACAGCAGTCACGTTGAGCGAGGACGGGTTGGTGTTCGTCGCTGACTGCTATCGGCACCGGGTGCAGATTTATCGAAGACTGTAGAGGGTCTCCGAGAGTTCAATTTCCAATTTGACCGCCACCAACGGATGGAGGAAGTACCATGACCAGCAGCAACGGCCTGAGGGCAAACCAGGAAGTCGGAACGACGGTGCTTGTCGTCATGATGGAAGTAGACGAGGCCGGCGACGAAGTGTTCAACAAATGGTACAACGAGGAGCACCTGCCGGAGCGCATGTCCATCCCCGGATATGTCAGCGCCCGGAGGTTTATGCTGGACCCGGAGGACGGCCAGGCCAACGGAGTGCTGCGATATTTGTGCATCTGGGAAATGGAAAACGACAGCCCGTTGCAGTCACAGTTTTACAAGGACCAGAACGCCAAGCCTACGCCGACGAAAGAGGCAGCCAATGGCGTCGTGAAGCAGCGGGCGCGAGGGCTGTACCGGCAGATTTTCCCGGCCTCCGGCGGATACAACGACCGGAGCGGGTACACCTACCCGGACGGCACCAGGATAGGCGCATAGACCCACGAGCCATGGCCCGCAATTCGAAGGGACTGTCCAACGACAGCCCCTCGTGCTTGTTGCTTTTTAGATCCGGGTGAGACGCAGAAGATCGCCGATGTCGGTTTCGTCTTCAAGACGCCACAAGCGGGCCAGTAATTCTTCCGTTTGATCGGGTGAAAGCAGGCTTTCGCACAATCCGCGGAATTTACCTTCGACCTCGGCGTCGGTCATGGGGTTGAGATGGTGCCCGCGGAAATGGGCAACCTCCGAGCTGTAGGTCTGTCCGTTTTTCATCCGCAGGTCGAAATTGCAGAGCATGGCCTCGGGCACGCGTCGGTTGGCTTCTTCCGATGCCTCGATGCGTGTGCGACTGATCAGGGCGGCGATGCCCGGGTCGTTGATATGTTCGTCTGAGAAGTGGCTCTCGTTGAGGGTGTTGTGGGTCAATGCGATTGCGGTGGCGTAGGGCATGCTGTGGTCGGCTGACTCGCGGGTTTTGGGGTGGTATTTCTCTTCGTCGCCGGCCATGATGTCGATGGCTTTCTGCAGCGTGCGGATGTGTACGTCCTCAACATCGGCGACGTTGAAGTCCGGCACCTGGCGGCGAGCGTCCAACGCCGCCTCAACGACCGTTTGTGAGTAAAGGCCCAAGGCAAACTGCTTAATGTTGCACTCGTGGATCTTGAACGGTTGACTCTGGTCTCCGCCAAAGGGCTCCAGTTGGTACGGTTCTTTTGTCACCGCAGAGAAGAACCCCAGCTCTCCCTCGAACACCGGGGCCGGTCCGGTCAGGCCACGCTGGGCCAGCAGAGCCGCGAACACAGCGTTGCGGCTGGCGTTGGCATAGGCGCATCCCTTCCAGTGGGAGAGTTCGCCTACGCGAGTTTGCCCCAAGGCCAGGTTCGGCGTGATCCCAAGGTTCAACGCCTGCTCAGTTTGCGCCGCAGACAGTCCCATAGCGCGGGCCGCCCCAACGGAGCTGGCGATGGCGCCGTTGGTCACGTGATCAAAGCCGAGGGCCCGGATGTTGCCGGCGTCACCGAAGCGGCAGAAAGCCTCGTAGGCGACTGCCGTGGCAGTGATCAGGCGACGACCGCCGGCGCCAGCCATTTCAGCGCCGGCGAGAGTGGCAGCGATGCTATCACTGGGATGCCCGGATTCCTGCGTGGTGTAGCCATCGTTGAAATCCAGGTAGCGAATCATCACTCCGTTGGCGAAGGTAGCAAGCTCGGGGCTGCTGGTAAGCCCGCTGCCGATGATGGTTACCGGCCGGCGATGCCCGGTGACCTCTGCCGCCAGGTCGCGGGCGATTTTGCTCGGTTCCGAGGTGTAACCGCCGATGGCGCATCCAACGGTGTCAATAATCATCCGCTTGAGAAGATGAACGGTATCGGACGGGATGTCGCCAAAGTGCAGATTGGCTGAGTAATTGGATACGTACTCGGCAATGGTGGTCATAGAAATCCTTCCTGGTCGCCGGCGAGCCCGGTCCAACGGTATGAATGCGGGGCGAGCCTCGGCCCACCCCGGTGTAGAACTTGCGGCTGCGAGTAGGCATTACTCCTTCCAGAACCTCTCTTCGGTCCAGCGCCATCCGTCGGCGGTTACGATCTCCCGGCTGGCTTCGATCATCCCGGGATGCCCGCAGGCGTAGATCAGAGTCTGGGAACGGTCCAAAGGGAACTTCTCGAGCAGGTCGGCAACGATGTTATTGAGACGACCGGTCGCGCCTTCCCAGCCGGCGTTGCGCTCTTCGGTGGGCCGGCTGATCGCGGGGACGAAGGTCACGGCGTCGGGATGTGCGGCAGCCAACCGCGCCAGTTCGACATCGTAGACGAACTCGTCGCGATACGAAGCTCCTTCGATCACGTAGAAGTGGTGTCCGTCGCGACCGTAGTGCAGGTGATCGCGGACCATGCTGACAAACGGCGCGACCCCGGTGACCGTGCCCAACATCAGGTGCTGAGTGGCCGCAGGATCCATCAAGAAGATTCCCTTGGGACGGGGACGGATCGACATGGTGTCGCCAATTTCCATACGCCACATGCGTGGGGTGAGTTCGCCTTCAGGAACCAGCTCGACAAAGATTTCCAACTGGGGTTCGTGAGGGGCGGAGACGATTGAATACGCCCGTTCGATGCCATCCAAGCCCAGGGTGCAATACTGGCCGGGTTTGAATTTGAAATCGAAACCCTGAGGCTCCATTTTGATGACCATGAGATCATCCGTGTAATCAATACGCTCCACCAGCTTGGCGCGTGGCAGATTGGTGGTGCGGTCACGGATCACGGTGGTGGATGGCGACGTGGTCATTCCGGCTCCAGTTGGTAGATTTGATCGGCGTCCGCTCGGCATCAAACGCAATCGAGGTTATACCAGCGAACATTCAACCGTTTAGGATATGCCTTGTGCGAGGTCATACCGACATGGCGGGGGAAGTCACCCCGCCAGTTCGACGCGACATGCTTCGAGATGCAAACCGGGCACGCGCGCCATGGGATTGATGTCCTCCGATGCCTGCAATTCCACCGCCAACTGTCCAAACAGCGTGGTGATCGACACCACCCCAGGCGGAACAGCCGGGTCGTAGCATGCGATCCCAGTGGCGCGGCTGCCGGCTGTTACGACTGCCACAGTCGCATCATCGGAGATGCCCCAAGAAGCGGCGTCAGCCGGATTGATGTGGACATGCTCGTCACGCACGATGCGATTCAGCTCACCCGATTCGACCGTGATTTCCCTCTCGCTCTGGAGGAGGACGCGACCGGGGGCAAGGATGGCAGGAAGATCAGCTGCTGCGTGTGCCTGAACCGCACGGAACCGGGGAGCTCCCGGTTCGGCGCGTCCGTTCGGAAACCCGTTGGCGTACAGCACCGGGGACGAGGGACTGGCAGGCGTCGGGCAGGGCCACTGGATTCCGCGCTCTTCGCGGGTCGTGTACAGCAACTGAGTGGGCCGGGGAGATTCCATTCCCGTCTGCATTATCAATGCCGTTTCCTGGGCCAATCGCTGATAGCTGATCCCCCGGTAGTTCGGGGCAACGGACGCTATTTCATCCATGACCCGGGCGGGTTCGTCGTAGTTCAAGCCGGCGACGGCCAATCGATCGGCCAACTCGGCGAAAATCCATCCTTCCGGCATGGCGTCGTTGTTGCGCACGGTAATCGCGGGCCTCACGCGCTGGACGCGGCGTTCCAGGTTGGTGAACGTGCCATCCTTTTCGGCGAAAGTCGCGCGGGGCAGGATCACGTCGGCAACCTGGGCAACCGGCGAAAGGAAAGTGTCGGCTACTACCAGAAACTCCAATTGTTCGAATACGGCCACATCGCTGACAAGGAGACCGTTCGAATAGTTCGGGCTGTCTCCAACGATCAGCATTGAAGTGATGGCCCCCCCAGCAGACTCGAGCATGGATGCGGCGCTCATGCCGGTAGAGGCTGGCAGCCGCGCTCCCCAGGTTTCCTCCACATGGGCACGGTGTGCGTCGTCGAAGGTGGGGGCGCCTCCCGGGAGACGGTCGGGCAGGCATCCAACATCGATTGCGCCCTGTCCGTTCGCCCCCTGCCGCATCGGGAATATTCCGCCGGCGGGCCGGTCGACGTTGCGGGTAAGCAACGCTAAATCCGCCAAAGCAACCACGCATTCACGGCTGATGCTGGCAGACAGGTTGTCCAGCCCATAAACTATGGCGCCGGTATCTGCCTCACCATACATCCTGGCGGCGCGGACGATGTCTTCGAGGGGAACCCCGGTTGCGGCCACGGCGTCGTCGCTCAGCCGTTCCAGTTCGTAAACCAGTGTGTCGTAGCTATCCGCGTGTTCAGCGAGCCATTCGGCGTCGATGAGGTCTTCCTGCAGAACCTGCTTCAGGACCGCGCCAAGGAGCAGCAACTCGGTCCCCGGCACTGGGCGGAGCCACAGATCGGCGTAGCGTGTAAGCTCCACTTCACGAGTGTCGATTACGATTAGAGGGGTGCCGTTGCCAGCGGCACGCTTGATCGGCACGCCCACCACGTTGTGGCTTTCGGTCAGGTTGGTGTTGAAAACCAGGATGCAGCCGGCTTTCTCAAGGTCCCAGATTGAATTGGTAGCGCCGGGATAGCCGAGAACATCTTCCAAAGCGCCAGTGAGCGCGGGCTGTGTGTTGCCGGAATGATCGACGTTGTTGGTGTTCATTCCGATGCGGGCAAATTTCTGGGCCAGGTACAGTTCCTCGTTGGTGCTGTCGGGGGCGGTGATCAAACCGAACCCTTCGCCGGCCTGGTGGGGGCGCAATCGCTCGGCAACCAGGTCCAAAGCCTCATCCCAAGTAGCGTTTTCCAGTTGACCATTGCGACGGATCATGGGCCGGCGCAGGCGTTGACCGCTGGTCAAGTGCCCGAGGCCGAACTTGCCTTTGTAGCAGGCCTGGCCGCGGTTGGCCGGGGAGTTGAGCTCGGGAATAGCGCGAATGACCCGGCCCTGCTCGTTGATTTCGAGGTTCATCTGGCAGCCAACCGGGCAATGGGTGCAGACGGTGCGTTCCACGCGGGCGGCCTTTTCCCATTTGCCCTCGCGCTCGGTCAGAGCGCCGACGGGGCACACGTCGATGCAGGCGCCGCAGAACTCGCAACCTGACTCCAGCAGGGAGGTCCCGAAGGATGTGCCCACCAATGCTTTTCCGGAGCGTTCGGTGAAGCAGATGGCGTTGTCGCCGCGCATTTCTTCGCAGGCCCGGACACAGCGGCCGCAGGTGATGCAAAGATTGTAGTCACGGTCGTAGAAGGGATCGCTCACCTCCAACGGAATGTCGCGGTACACATAGGTCATGGGAGATTCGAGCTCCATGCCCAAGTACCGGACGGTGTCCTTGAACTCGCAACGTTCGTTTTTGGGACACGTGATGCAACGGTCGTTGACCGAGACGTGCCGCAGGCAAACATCGGAGGGCCCGCAGATCTCGACCCGGTGGCAAGTGAGGCAGCCGTTGGGGTGTTCGGCGATGAGCATTTGCATGACGGAGCGGCGAAGCTCAATCACGTCGGGAGTCTCGCTCCACACGGTCATGCCGTCGGTGGCTGCCAGGGTGCAAGCGGCCGGGAACCCCGGTACGCGGCCCCGCTCGTTCTCCGCGACCACCACGCACATGCGGCAGGCGGCGTAGGGTTTCATCCCCGAGTGGTAGCAGAGATAGGGTACGTAGACGCCGGCGTCGATGGCGGCTTCGAGCACCATCTTTCCCGGTTGGGTCTTGATTTCCACACCGTCGATGGAGATGGTGATATCGTCAGGCATGGCGTTTCCTAATCCGAAAATCAGCGGCGGGATCGGGCATCGGTCGGTCAGCGCCTGGTGAGGCGGGGCGAGAACACTTGGTCAGGGCAATCGCCGGTGTGTCGCTTTTCGCGAATGTGAGCGTCGAATTCGTGGCCGAAGTATCGGAGGGCGGAGGAGACGGGATTGAACCCGAGCTGGCCGTGTCCGCACAGGGAACCGGCCTGCATGTTTTCCCCGATGTTACGCATGAGCGCCAGGTCTTCCTCGGTTCCTTCCAAGTTGCTGATGCGTTCAAGGACTTCGAGCAGGTGGCTCATGCCCATGCGGCAGGGGAAGCACTTTCCGCATGACTCGTACTGGCAAAAGGCGATGAGGTTGCGGGTCAGGTCCACCACGCAAGTATCCTCGTCGGCGACGATGATGCCGCCGGAACCCAGGATGGCGCCGGCGGCGCGGAAGACATCGAAGTCCAGAACAAGGTCCAGATTGGCGTCGCTGGCGGAGAGTACTCCACCCAATGGGCCACCGGTTTGGAGCAGCTTCATGGACTTGCCGTTGGGAACGCCGCCGGCCATATCGAACAGCACCTGGCGCAGGGTCATGCCCAACGGGACTTCAATCAAACCGGTGTAGGTGATATCGCCGGACAGGCAGAGGATGGCGGTGCCGCTGCTGCCGTTGATCCGATTGTCGGGGTCGGGTTGGGTTCCGATACCGGCAAACCATGCGCCGCCGCGTGCCACGATCTCAGGCACGTAGGCGAGGGTCTTCACGTTGTTGATGTTTGACGGTTTGCCAAAAACTCCCACCTGAGCAGGGAAAGGAGGACGGTAGCGGGGCATGGACCGCTTGCCTTCGATGGCTTCCATCAACGCGGTTTCCTCGCCGGAAACGTAGGAGTCGCCCGTCAATGCGACCTCGACGTCGAAAGAGAAATCGGTCCCCAGTATGTTCTGGCCCAGGAGGCCGAGTTCGTAGGCCTGCCGAATAACGGCGCGGGTGCGGTCGATGGGCTGATTATGACCGTGGCGGATGAAGATGTAGCCGCGGTTGGCGTTGCAAGCGTATCCCGCGATGGTAATGCCTTCGACCACGGTAGCCGGATCGCTCTCCAGGATGCCCCGATCGTTGAAGGCGCCCGGATCGCCCTCCTCGCAGTTGCACAGGATGTACTTGTTAGGATCGGGATTGCCGGCCAGGAACCCCCACTTGATGCCGGCCGGGAAGGCCGCGCCGCCGCGACCGCGAAGGCCGGAGGTGCGCACCTCGCCGAGGGTGTCTTCGGGAGACATCTCGGTGAGTGCCTTGTTCAGGGCTGAGTAGCCGCCGTTGGCGATGTACTGATGGAGGTCAGAGGGATCGATGTTGCCGGCGTTGCGCAGGGCGATGCGCTGCTGCAAGGCCATCATCGGGTGGTCCTGGAGGTTCGAGATGCCCACAGGCGCCTGGGTCGGGTCCCCGAGGTAGCCGAGGGCGTACTCCGGCAACGGGTCACCGCCAGCCACGTGCTCACGGACGATGCGCTCGGCCAGTTCGGGCGTGACCTGACTGTAGAATACGCGGGGGCCGTTCGGCGTCTGAACGTCGAGCAACGGCTCGGCAAAACACAGGCCGAGGGTGCCGACCTCGGATACATTGGCCGTGACCTGCTGTTGCTCCAGGGCGTCTTTAACCGCGGCGACGACTTCGAACCCGCCGGCGGCCTCACCGGCCAACCCGGTGCCGATACGAATCCACGGGCGGTCGCCGGCAGTCAGACCCTCCCAGCGGTGGCGGGCCTCAGCCAGGATGGCGGCGAACGGGGATTCTGTCGGTGTGCTCACAGGCCAGTCGTGGATCAGTGCGCCGGGGCGGACGCCAAGGCCGAGGCGATTCTCGAGCGGGCGCTATCGGGCGTGATGCGGCCGGCCAGGTGGTGGTTGATTGCCATCACCGGAGCGTGGGCGCAGGCACCCAGGCAGGTGTTGTAGCGCAGCGTGGCTTTACGGTCGGCGGTGTCGCCCTCGTCGGACAATCCGAGCGCCTCCTGCGCGGCAGCAATCACGGCGGTTGCGCCCATCACATGGCAGGACGGGCCCCAACAGACCTCGACACGGAGATCAGTGGGAGGATCAAACCGAAAATTCGGATAGAAGGTGGCCACCGCCCAAACATCGTTGACGGTAGCGTCCATCCGAGCAGCGACAGCTTCGACGGCCTCGGTGGGGATATAACCGATGGCGTCTTCCACCGCCAGCAGGGACGAAAGGACGGTGACCGTGCTTTGCGGTTGGTCGTTGACCGCCCGATCAATCAGCTGGAGGGTGGCGTCATCCATTTGTGAAATCCGTTACAAATGCCGATTGGAACGGCGCGAGTTTAGCACAGGCGACGGCGGGCGGGCAATGTGGAAAAGAGCAGCGCTACTCTCCGATCACCCGGCTGACTTCCAGAGAGATGCCGGGGAAGGCTTGAGGAGCGACGGTTTCGCCGGAGCCGAAGCGGCGCACGGTGGCGTACTCGTTTCCGGCAGGTTCCGAGTAGGCTTCAATGCGGCGTTCGGCGCGGGCGACGATCCACACCTCCGGGATGCCGGCGCGGGCGTAGGCGGCCAGCTTGACAGTGCGGTCAAACTCAACGCTGCTATCGGCAACCTCAATCAGCAGGAGCACGTCGCCGGGAGCCGGGTGGCCGTTGCGGTAGAAGTCATCGCGCCATTGAAGGAGCATGATGTCCGGCTGTGGCTCGCTATGTTCGTCGAGTCGCACCGGGTCTTGAACTGCGATAATGGCGCGACCCTGCAAGACGGGTGGGAGCGTATTGGCGAAGAATTTGACGCCGCCGCCGTGCCAGTTTCCGATAGGGGGCATTACGATAAGGTCTCCGTCCAGCAGTTCAACGCGGTCGTTTTCCGACAGGATGCCGGCGTCGGCCATAGCGTAGTACTCGGCCACGGTGAAACGGCGGCGAGCCGGAGCGGAGATCGTCGGCGGGGCGGATGCAGCGGTGGTTGTCGTCATGGCGAAAGCGGCTCAGTCTCCGAGGATCCGGTCAACCACCAGGGCGATGTCGGGGAAGGCTTGGGGATCGAGGGTTTCGCCGGGGCCGAAGTAGCGCACGGTGGCGTACTCGTTTCCGGCGGGTTCGTTGTAGGCTTCGATGCGGCGTTCGGAGCGGGCGACGATCCACACCTCCGGGATGCCGGCGCGGGCGTAGGCGGCCAGTTTGACGGTGCGGTCAAACTCAACGCTGCTGTCGGCAACCTCAATCAGCAGCAGCATGTCGCCGGGAGCCGGGTGGCCGTTGCGGTAGAAGTCATCGCGCCATTGCAGGAGCATCGCGTCCGGTTGTGGCTCGTTGTAATTATCCAATCGCACCGGGTTCTGGACGCTCAAAACAGCTCGATCCTCCAGCAAAGTAGATGGAAATACTGCGACGATGCTGTTCACGCTGAAGGCGTGCCAATTTCCGATGGGTGGCATTACGATAAGGTCTCCGTCCAGCAGTTCAACGCGGTCGTTTTCCGACAGGATGCCGGCGTCGGCCATGGCGTAGTACTCGGCCACGGTGAAGCGGCGGCGAGCCGGAGCGGAGACAGTCGGAGGAGCGGAGATGACTGGCGCGGTCATGTTGGCTTGCCCCTATTCGTGACCAGCCTCGCGGTTTTCCAGAGCCTTGTCCATCACGCGCTGGAAGACCTCGTAGGGCTGGGCGCCGCTGAAGAGCAGGTTGTCGAACACGAAGGTAGGAATGCCACGGATGCCGTAGCCCAGGGCCTCGTGGTACTGGTCGACGACCTTCTGGGCGTAGTGGCCCGATTCGACACGCTCACGGAGCTCGGCGCCGTCGAGGCCGACGCCGGAACCGATGTCAGCCAGGACTGACGGGTCTCCCAGATCGGCGCGATGATCCCAGTACGCTTTGTAGGCAGCGTGGTGGTACTCGAGGAATCTGCCCTGTTCCTGAGCGTATTCGGTGGCCTGCAGGGAGTAAAGGCTGTTGGGAGTGTGCTTGGGCGGCCGCATAACGAGGTTGGCATCCCGGGCGTAGGTGCGGAGGGGATCGGCCAGTTCGTCTTCGCTCTCGCCGGGGCGAGACTCGCGGACGCGGCCCTCCTGGGGGGTGTCGGGACGCAGCAGATAGGCGCGGCCCTCGACGGTGATGTCGTACTCTTCAGAAAGTTTGTCGACGCGCTCCAGGCCGACATAGCACCAGGGTCAAATGTAGTCGTACCACACGATCACGTGGACGGGATTGGGATCGTTGGGATGGCTGTGGGCCGGCGGCTGGGTGGTCATGGCATCACCTCTGGGAGTGGGGAGGCTATTGATCAGCAGGACACCAATCGGTCCAGCAGGGGATACAGTCCTTCCAGGCTGTCGATATGATCGCAGTTCGGAACGTCGGCGTGGAAGCCGCCGCGGTCGATGAGGACCGGCAAGAGGCCGGCCTCCCGGGCACCCTCAACATCCGAACGCGGTTGATCGCCCACGTGCATCGCCTGGTCCGGGCGCAGAGCCATGCGTTGCAGGGCGGCTTCAAAAATAAGCGTGGCGGGTTTCTCACCAGTTTCGCGGCTGGTGATGCAGAATTCGAGGTACTGACGGATTCCGAGGCGCTGGGTGAGTTCATCCATATCGCGGCGGAGGTTGGTCAGGATAGCGAGCCGGTAGCCGCGTCCGTGCAACTCTTCCAGCACGGGTCGGGTCTCCTCGAACTCCACGAATTCTTTTGGCACCGAGATTGCCATGTCCCAGATCTGCTTGGCCATACGGAGGGACACGGCCACGCCGGATTCCTCGAGGATGATTTGCTCATAGCGGGCAAAAAACTCGTCGCGGGACGCCGGGTCGCGTTCGCCCAGGGGCCACCGATGATTTTCCTCGTTGAAATAAAGGTCGGCGATGGCATAGCCGTGGGACAACCGCTCGGCGGGTACCCGGATGCCCAGGTTCTGACAGGCGGCGTGCTGGATCTGCGGCAACGGGGGCCAGAAGCGCACCAGCGTGTTGTAAAAATCGAAAAAGATAGCCTCAATCATCTGCGGGGAGCGCAGGAAGGGCATTCAGTTTCGCCGGGCGGCCCGATGCTGCGCAGGGCAATGATAGCACAACGAGTAAGAAGGGGGCAGGGCGCGTGTTTGCGCTCGTGCCCGCGGCGGCGTCAGTCCCCTTGAAGAGATTGCCACCCCCGCATCAAGTGCGGGGTCGCAATGACAGTTCCAGCGAAGCTTGGCGCACTTGAGGGTGGAGCACGGTTGATGTTTACAACGTTACCAGTTCGACCAGGGCAGCCGAGACTTCTGCGGGAGAGGGCAAACGCCAGGTTGCACAGGTGGGTATGCCGGGAGCCCCGACGAATACTGCGACGCCTCCGGCGGACCTGACCGCGCTGAAAGCATCCTCGTCGGTGGCGTCGTCGCCCATGTAGATGGGGAAGGATTCGGGGGACAACTGAGACCGGATCAACGTGAGGGCTCGGCCCTTGTTCCAGTCGATGGACGGGCGGAGCTCCAAAGCCATCTTGGCTTCGGTTACATGGCAAGAGCCGGACTGGACCAGCGGGCAGGTAATGTCATCGAACGCGGACACGACCTGCTGGTGATAGTAAGGGGGGGTTTCCCGGAAATGAGTAGTGAGGGTGTAGGTCTTATTCTCAACGAACGCGCCAGGCACACCCGCCAAACGGAGTTCCAGATCATGGGACGCCTGACTGATAGTTCGGGAAGCGGCGTCAGCGTCGGGGTGGCGGTAATCCAGTCCGAGACCGCGTATCTCCAGACCATGGTTGCCGGCGTACACCAGGCCCGGAACGTTGACCCGCGCCTCGACGTCGTGCAGGGACCGTCCGCTAATCACTCCGACGACGAACTCGGGACGGTCGGCGAGTTGGCAGAGGAGCAGATGATTGCCGGGGCACAGGGTGGCCTGTTCAGGCCGGGGAGCGATTTCGGATAAGGTCCCGTCGAAATCGAGCAGGAGCAGGATAGGGTCCCGCCCGACGACCAGGCTTTTGAGTTCGTCGATGTTGAGGTCGAGCATGGGGATTGGAGTTATGCCGTGGTCGCGACGGTGAGACGGGAGTGGTCAGGGGTGCTGGCCTGCATGAGGTGCATCATGATGCGGCCGGCCCACTTGTAGATGTTGTTTTCGCGGACCGTGTTGCGCATCTGGCGCATACGGATGTGGCGCTCGGCGGGGCTCATGGTGAGAGCCTGGTGGATGGCTTCGGCAAACTGCTCGGTGGCGTAGGGGTTGATGATGAGGGAGCCGGTGAGTTCCTGGGCGGCGCCGGCAAAGGCGCTGAGGATCAGCACGCCGTCCTCATCGACACGGGAAGCCACGTACTCCTTGGCCACCAGGTTCATGCCGTCGTGGAGGCTGCTTTCGGCGCAGAAACTGGCGAGACGGCGGAGGGCGGAGAAGGTCGACGACGGCAACGAGGTGGGCCAATAGAGGACCGGCTGCCAACCGTCGTGGCCGAAACGCTCGTTGATGCGGTTGACGGTGGCCTCGATGTCGATGGTGAGCTGCATGTAGGAGTCGATGTTGGTGCGGCTGGTGGCTCCGGCCTGAAGGAACACCAGCTGGCCACGGTACTGAGGCCATCTTTCAAACAGGCGCTCGACGGCGCGGAGGCGGTGGGGGATGCCCTTGGTGTAGTCCTGCCGGTCGATGCCCAGGCCGAGAATACGGCCGCGGTTCAATCCCAATTCGCGGGTAAGACGCGCCATTTCGACTTCGACTTCCTCGGAGCGGGCCTCGCTGTCCAGGCCGTCGAAATCAATGCTGATGGGGAACGGACGGACCAAGGTAGTCTCGTCCCGGTAGTCGATCAGTCCGTATTCGGAGTCGACGTGGGCATCGAGGTTGGCGTCGACACAGTTGAGGAAATTCTGGCAGTCCCCGGAGAGGTGGAAACCCAGGAGGTCGTTGCCCAGCATACCGTCGAGAATTTCGTCCTGCCAGGGGCAGATGCGGAGGATGTCCGGGTTGGGCCAGGGGATGTGCCAGAACTGGCCGATGATGGCGTCCGGGTTGACCTCGCGGATGTACCTGGGGAGGAGAGCGAGGTGATAGTCCTGGATCAGGACAATGGCCGGCTCATCGTTGATTTCGTCGAGCACCAGATCGGCGAAACGCCGGTTCACGGACTGGTAGAAGCCGTAGTGCTCCGCGTCGAAAACGGGCTCGGTGTAGGCGATGTGGCAAAGCGGCCACAGGCCCTCGTTGGCGAATCCATAGTAAAAGCCCTGGTTCTCCTCGCTGCTCAACTTGAGCAGCCGCATGGAGTACGCGGGAGCGTCGGTAGGCACGTGGATACGGCCGGTCTCGTCCATGGCGGCGCGATCATCATCGCCGTCACTCTGGGCGATCCAGGTGCCGCCGCAGGCACGCATCAAGGGATCGATGGCCGCGGTCAGTCCGCCCGGGGGCATCACCCCACGAGGGACGCCATCCTGCACCGTAAACACGTACGGCTGCCGATTTGACACCACGACCAGCCGATAGTCGCTCAATTCCCGGCTTACCAAGCGTTGTAAATCATCGCCGGTCCACATAACGGGCCACCTCCGTCCTCGGGTGCGCCTCGCAGCATAAAGAAGTTATGCACTGCAAAAAACTATAATCATTATCATCAAGGGTGAATTGTGCCACAGGCGAGCCGTCGGGTCAATGGACGAATTGGCATGGACGGACGGGATTGGATTGATGGGTGGGGAAACGGTGGTGGGCGTCAGCGGCGGAGGGGGATGGTGTCGGGGAACTTGACGTGGAAGGTGCGTTCCAGGGCGCGCTGCCATAGAGGGGAGAGCGCGATGGATGCAGGGTCGCCGCGGTGAGACAGGTCGGCCGGATGACAGGGGCAGGGCCGGGGAGTGAGGCCGCGGGCGTAGAAGTTGTGGGGGTCGGGGAGGCGGGCCAGCGGGGACCGGCTCAAGCCGTGGGCCCGGGCGATCTCCGGATAGTCGGGCAGCGCCATGATCTCCGCCAGGGACCGAGGCACCGGGCGCGACGGTGGGGGCGGCGGCCGGCGGGCGCGGCCGGTCACCAGTCGGCCGGATAGGGCTCCCTCCACCGTGCGGACCAGCATGGCCACCCGGTTGCGGGCGCGGCGGCTGAGACGCTGGCGCTGGCCGGGCTCCGCCGCCGCCAGTTGGTCGGGCAACCGGTAGATGTTGCGGAAAGTACGCACCCCGCCGTTGGAGATGCGGCCCTGCCAGGCCAGGCTGAACAGGTGGTTGGTCAGACGACGGCGAGTAAGCCGGCGGAAGCAGCCCTCCTGGACCACCGCCGCGGTGGCGGCGTGGGAGGCCGCCCGGGCCAGGGCGTTGGCGGCGCGAGCGTAGTCGCCAGCGTTGTGGTCGGACCGGGCCAGCGACAAGAACCGCCGGGCCTGGGTCTGATGATGCTGGACACTGCCCATGATAGTTGCACGCTCCTTTTTGCTTTTACATCGATGCACAGGATGGGATGATTAGGGTGAATGTTTTGCGATTGGCTGGCTCCTTTGGGATTGGGATTGGGTTTGCACAGGCGATGGGATGGTTGGTTGCTACAGGCGATTGGCAATCGGTGATTGGTTGGAGTTGACCAGGACCCGGCGGTTGATCAGCCCTACGGCCGGAGGATTTGCGCTGTGGTTTTTTGCTCTCATTGTCCATGTCTGGGGGCACGATGCCCGAAACATGGCGCGCTGTGGCGGGCGCGGTGGCCGGGGGGACTACACCGATTAGAGCGGTCGGCGACAGTCTCCCGCGAAGGCCGATAGCGACTTGGTTGCTGATGGGTTTGGCCGTACTGGCCGGGACCTGGTCGATGCGAAGGATCCGTTTGCCTGTGGGAGCCATGATAGCACGGGCGTTCTGCGGGATGTGGGCCGTGGATGTCAGGAGTTTGGATTGGATGGATGGACAGGATGGACGGGGATGATATTGACTGCGCAACGAGATTGTCGCCCCCGCATCAAGTGCGGAGTGACCCCGTGTCGGGCGCGGGGCAGGCTGTTGCTGCGCTGACAATGACACTTCTCCGCAAGTATGAACGGTTGCGCGGGCTTGATTTTTCTTGACACTCGCCGTGCCCCGTACCATAATTTCCGAGTCTTGAATCCCGCTGCCTTGGGCGATGGCCCGGAGAAGCGAGCGGGTCGGAGGTTTTCATTGTCCACCAACTCTTTCACCCTCACCGACGAGATGCGAGAGCAGGCGATCGGGGTTGAAAGTGCGCCCACCACGACCGATGTCGAGAAGGGGCACATTGCCCGGTTTGCTGAAGCCATCGGGGACGATAATCCGGCGTACACCGAAGGCACGCCGGAGACCGGCGGCATTGTGGCGCCGCCGACGTTTCTGCGGGCGATGCGGGCGGTGCGACCGGAGTTGCCCTTTGAAATTCCGTTCACGCGGCTGTTGGACGGAGGCAGCGACTGGGAATATTTCGAGCACGTGCGGCCGGGTGACGTGATCACGGCGGTGGGCAGGGTGGAGGACATCCGGGAGCGGACGGGGAGCATCGGGCAGATGCTGATTACGACAATCAGGGTTACATATCGCAACCAGACGGGGGCGATTGTGGCGACGCAGACGAGCACTTCGATACGGCACTGATGATTTCGGGCACTGGATTCCGGCTTTCGCCGGGTTGACGGTGAGAGTTCATGTGGACCCGGTTTGCCGCAAGGAAATGTCAGAATCAGGATTTTCAAGATTTGCGGATTATCAGGATTGAAACTGTTCCGTCGTGGAAAGTTTCCAGTCTTGCGAAATCGTAAAATCCTGTAAATCTTGCGGCTGACGATTCGCGAAACCGGGCACGCGCGAGCATTGAGAGGAACAACATGGGCCAGCAGGTTTATTTCGAAGACGTGACCGAAGGTATGGAACTGCCGGCGGAGGTACGCGAGCCGACAACGCGGCAACTGGTGCAGTACGCGGGAGCGTCAGGCGATTTTTACGAGATTCACTACGACAAGCCCTACGCGGAGAGCATCGGGCTGCCTGGCATCATCATCCACGGCGCGTTGAAGAACGCGATGCTGGGATCGTACGTGACCGGGTGGGCCGGTCCGGAAGCGACGCTGCGGCGGCTGACCTGCCAATACCGGGGGATGGACTTTCCCGGCGAGCCCATCACGGCCAAAGGACACGTTACGCGGGTGTACCAGGAAGGCGAGCAGAACCTGGTGGACTGCACGATCTGGCTGGAGAACCCGCAGGGTCAGCAGACCACGCCGGGGACGGCGACGGTGGCGCTGCCCAGCCGCGGGTGACGTTTCAGACCGTCGTTTCCGCGAAGGACACTGGATTCCGGCGAAAGCCGGAATGACCGTATGAAGGCTGGGATGACGGTATATCGGGGAATGACGAGATACCGGACAAATCAAAGATAGAGGATTCACTGACTATGCCCAACAATCTGGAAGGAAAGGTAGCGATCGTCACCGGCTCGGGCCGCGGCGTGGGGCGGGGGATCGCCAAGCTGATGGCGGAAGAAGGCGCCAAGGTGGTGGTGGTTGATCCGGGGGTCAACGTTGACGGGACCGGGTTCGACCAGTCCATCGCCGAGGTGGTAGTCGGCGAGATCCGAGACGCCGGGGGGACCGCCGTGGCGTGCACTGAATCGGTGGCGACCATGGAGGGCGGCGAGCGGATCGTGCAGACAGCCATCGACAACTTCGGGCGGCTGGACATCGTGGTCTGCTGCGCTGGCATCCTGCGGGACCGCATGGTCTTCAACATGACGGAACAGGAGTGGGACGACGTGATTGCGGTGCACCTGAAGGGGACGTTCACGGTGGTGAAGCACGCGTGCATCCTCTTCCGGCAGCAGCGCTCGGGTCGGGTCATCACCTTCAGCAGCCAGTCCGGTTTGGTGGGCAACAGTGGCCAGGCCAACTACGGCGCGGCCAAGAGCGGTATTGCCGGGTTCACCAAGGTGGTGGCCAAGGACATGGGCCGGTACGGCGTGACGGCGAACTCCATCGCGCCGCGGGCGACGACGCGGATGATCGGGGCGATACCCGAGTCGGCGGCGGAGATCCGGGCGCGGGGCGGCGTGGCATCGCTATCGGGCGACGACGGCGGCGAGATACAGGATCTGGATCCGGACGGGATTGCTCCGTTCGTGGCCTACCTGTGCTCGGACTACGCGGCCAACATCAACGGACAGACGTTCCTGGTGTACGGCAACACGGTGTCGCTGATGTCGCAACCGAGGCCGGAAAAGGCGATCTGGACGGAATCGGGACACTGGGAGATGGACGACCTTTCGGCGCAGGCGCGGGGATACCTGACGGCCGGGATTCCCAACCCGGCGCCGCCGCAACAGCGGTGACCTGCCTCCCCTCGTGATTTGTCAGAATCAGGATTTTCAAGATTATAGGATTGTCAGGATTGGGGGAACGTAATCCCGAAAGTCCTTAAATCCTGCTTCTGATGAATGATCGCAGCAATTTTCTTTCATTGCACAAGGAATAGAACCATGCCTCTACTGGAAGACAAGGTAGCAATCGTAACCGGAGCCGGACGCGGCATCGGGCGCGGGGTCGCCAAGCTGATGGCGGCGGAAGGCGCGAAGGTCGTGGTTTGCGACCTGGGCGTGAACGTGGACGGCACCGGAGCCGACATCTCGGTGGCGCAGCAAGTGGTCAACGAGATCGGCGAAGCGGGCGGCACCGCGGTGGCGTGCACAGAGTCGGTGGCCACCATGGATGGCGGCGAGAAGATCGTGCAGACGGCCGTGGACAGCTTCGGCAAGCTGGACATCGTGGTGACGGTGGCGGGGATCCTGCGGGACCGCATGGTCTTCAACATGACCGAAGAGGAATGGGACGACGTGATCGCGGTACACCTGAAGGGGACGTTCACGGTGGTGAAGCACGCGAGCATCCTGTTCCGGCAACAGCGGTCGGGTCGGATCATCACCTTCAGCAGCACGTCCGGGCTGTACGGGAACAGCGGGCAGGCGAACTACGGCGCGGCCAAGGATGGCATCGCCGGGTTCACTCGGGTGTGCGCGCGGGACCTGGGACGCTACGGCGTGACGGCGAATGCGATTTCGCCGTCGGCGAGCACCCGGATGACGACGAGCGTGCCGGACGAGGCGCGGGCGCTGCGGTCGGCGCGGGGGATCGCGGCGGGCGGCGGGTTGCGCGGCGAGGCTGAGGACGTGGCTCCGATGGTGACGTGGCTGGCGTCGGACGAGGCGCAGCACGTGAACGGCCACGTGTTCCACGTGACGGGCGGGCTAGTGAGTCTTATGAACGAGCCGGAGCCGGTGAAGACGATCCGCAAGGACAGCCGCTGGACGGTGGACGAGTTGGCCGGAGTGTTCCCGGCGACCATTGGCGTCGAGCTGTACAACCCGGCGCCGGCTCCGCCGCCGAGCGCGTAGGGGTGTGATCGGGTCAACGCGGCCAGATAGCCAGGAACGGCGATGCCGGGCGGGAGACTGCCCGGCATCTTGCTTTGCCGCGTGTCCAAGGCAAAATGGGCGGATCCACCACGGTCGGCATCCCTTTGGTTACCTTAGTTGGGGGGCGCGTGATGCGTGAACTCCGGATACTAACGATCATCGCGACGGTGATCGCGTTTTGCGTGCTGGCCGCGTTGGCGCTTGCAATTGCAATGGTGATCAGTCCCGGGAGGGTTGGAGTCGAGGGCAGGCACAAGGACTGGTTCGTGCATGTGACAGCCGAAAGCCTGGTGCAATACTCCGAGCACATTGTCGTGGCCCGTTACGATGACGAAGCGGTCCACGAGATTCCTGATCTGTCGCGGGATCCAACCGTGGTACAGTCGCACAGGGATGTGTACCGGCGGTTCGAAGTGGTGGAGTCTTTGAAGGGCGACTTCCAACCGGGAGACAGCATTTACGTAGGGTGGAACGCCGGGTACACCAAGGTTGACCGGATTTCCGGGACCGAGCAGTTCATACCCAGGGTGGTCCGACCCCTCGCTAGAGGCGAAATCCACGGGTTGTTTTTGAACCTTCAGTATTCAAGATCGCGCCATCCGGACGATCCGCGAGCCAGGATTTGGCGAACGCCGCAAGGGCTAGAGGTCGCGCTAGTGGACGCTCAGGGCCGGTTTTCATTTCAGACTGACCAGTACTACCGGAACGCACTGAAAGATATGGACCTCAAGCCGGTTCCCGGTTCTGGGGCTCCATTCGAATTGACCACCCACGATGTGGAGCGGTTGGTGGCGTCGGGTTCCGGCGGCGTCAGCCAGCAGGCGCGCTGATGCCTGGCGCGGATTGACAGGGTTTGGGGGTGGGCATACCATGTTTGGAGTGGTCGTGCTACACGGGGAGCTGGCGGTGCCCTGAACCCGCAACCCGCCACAGCGGGGTGGAATTCCTCTCCCAGGCGAGGCGCAAGGGCCAATTTCCCAGGGAATGGTGTTGACGGCCGGGTCCCACGCGGCGCAGGCTCGTGAACCCCGCCAGGGCTTGACGGCAGCAACGGTAAGCGATGTCCCGCGGGTGCCGTGGGAGTGCCTGGCCTGAGCCAATCCCGACGATATGCCCCCAGGCTGCAGTCAAAGGGAGGTGCTCGGCCACTTTTTCATGCTTGCCCGGCTGGGTTGAGCCGGGCGTTGTCAGCACTGTAGAAGCATACGGAAGATCGTGATGGCCTCGACCTCCATGCGCCGGCGGCGGAAAGCGCTGGGGCAGCATTTCCTGGCGGATGCCAGGATCGCCAACCGGATCGTTGCGGCCGCTGATCTAGACGGATCGGACACGGTGGTTGAGATCGGGCCGGGAGCGGGAGTGCTGACCCGGCGGATGGTGGAGCAGGCGGGCAGGGTGGTCGCGGTGGAATTGGACCAGCGGTTGGGTGAGGAATTACCGGAGAGGCTGGGGTTTCCGGCCAACCTTGAGGTTGTGCAAGGGGATGGGCGAGAGATCGACGTTGATGATCTGGTGGGTCCGGGAGCACCGTATAAAGTGGTGGCCAACCTGCCGTACTATGCCGCCGCGCCGATTGTGCGGCGGTTCCTGGAGACGGTGAGGCCGTCGACGCTGATGGTGGTGATGGTGCAGCGGGAAGTGGCGGACGCGATGAATGCCAAGCCGGGGGAGTTCACGCTGCTGTCGGTGGCGACGCAGTTCTACGCCGAGACATCGGTGGTGGCGCAAGTCCCGGCACGGTGTTTTCGGCCGCCGCCCAAGGTGTCGTCGACGGTGTTGAAGCTGGCGGTGCGCGCGGAACCCGCGGCGGCGGTGGCGGACAGGATGGCTTTCTTCGCGTTGGTCAGGGCCGGGTTCAACGCGCCGCGGAAGCAGTTGCGCAACTCGCTGATGCAGGGCACGGGGGCGCCGGCGGAGACGGTATCCGCAACGTTGGACCGAGCGGGGATTGATGGGCAGCGGCGTCCGGCGACGCTGGGGATCGGCGAGTGGGCGGGGTTGGACGCGGAATGGCCGGCGGGAGCGCCGAGATCGCGGGCGGCGTAGTATCCGGTGGGGATTTGGTCATGGCGTCTGAGCAGGTGAAGATCATGGCTTATGCCAAGGTGAACCTGACGCTGGAGGTTATCGGCAAGCGCGAAGACGGTTACCATAACGTGGCGACCATCCTGCAGACGGTGGATTTGGGGGATACGGTGGTGATCGACGAGGCCGATGGATTGGCAGTGGAGTGTGATGAGCCGGGCCTGTCGGGTGAGAGCAACCTGGCGTGGAAAGCGGCGGCGGCGTTGGCGGAACGGGTCGGGATTGTGCCCCGGGTTCACATACGCATCGAGAAGGGCATTCCCGTGGCCTCGGGATTGGGCGGCGGGTCGGCGGACGCGGCGGCGACGTTGGTTGGACTGAATCGATTGTGGGGGCTTGGGCTGTCGGGCGAGGAGTTGGCGGGTGTGGCCGCCGGTCTGGGTTCGGACGTGCCGTTTCTGCTGAAGGGGGGCACCGCGTTGGGGACCGGAAGGGGAGATGAGATCACGCCGCTACCGCAACTGCCGGTGTCGGAGATGTTGCTGGTGGTTCCGGCGGAGAGTATAGAGGCGAAGACGCCCACGATGTACCGGGCGCTGAGGCCGGGGGATTTTTCGGACGGAAGCAGGACGCGGGCGATTGCGGGCGGTCTGGCGGGACGGACGCTGACCTCGGCTGATTGCTGCAACGCATTTGAACGGGCGGCGCGAGAGATCTTTCCCGGCTTGGCGGGCGTATGGAATAGGGTGGCGGAGGTGACGCAGCATCCGCCGCGACTGTCGGGGGCGGGGCCCGCGATGTACGTCATGCCGTCTTGGGAAAATGAGCGTATCCGGGTGGCCGAATCCTTGCAGGGCAGCGGCGCGGCGGCGTACCTTGTGCGGACGATTTCGCCGACGGGCGAGATCGGGACATAAACCAGGGAACGTCAGAAGCAGGATTTTCAAGATTTGGGGATTATCATGATTGGAACCGTTTTGTGACGGGTCGCTCCCAATCCTGCCAAATCATAGAATCCCGTAATCCAGATTCTGACGATTTGCGAAAATGGGTACACATGAGGGCATTGGGCACGACCGGCTGGATTCCTGCTTTCGCAGGAATGACGGTGAGGCCGGGAATGACGGTGAGGCCGGGAATGACGGTGAGGCCGGGAATGACGGTGAGGCCGGGAATGACGGTGAGGCCGGGAATGACGGACTGACCGGAATGACGGAGTGACCGGGAACGGCGGAGTTCAAGAGAACGACGGAGTTCGGGCGGGAAGCCGCTTGATTCTGAACAGATAGCAGGTTAGGGAGAAGGCAATCTTTGATGGATATTCTTGCGGTAATCAGCATACCTTTTGATCCGGACATCATTCGGACTGCCGGGTTCATACTTTCCTGGCACGGGTTTTTCACCTTCGTCGCGGTGGCGGTGGCGGTGTACCTGACGTGGCGATGGGGCCGCAAGGAGGGATTGGACGGCGACGCGATTCTGTCGGTGGCGACATGGTGCATCATCGGCGGGATCATCGGAGCCCGGATACTGCACGTGATCGACTTCTGGGACGACGTGTACCAGTACAATCCGGCTCGCATCCTCTATTTCTGGAACGGCGGGATCGCGATATTCGGGGCATACCTGGGTGGGTTCGCAGGAGGCGCGGCCTACATCACGGCGCGCAACGCCCGGTGGCTGACAAGCTTCTGCGATAGCCCGGGGCTGCGCTGGACGGGAATGCACCGGGCGGTAGCGCAGATGCCGCCGGTGTCGCATCTGGCGGATGTTGCCGCGCCGGCGTTGCTGATTGCCCTGGCGATAGGGCGGATTGGCGACGTCATCAATGGCGAGCACTGGTCCAGTTTTTCGGATCTGCCGTGGGCGTGGGTGTACACCGACCCGGACAGCCTGGGCTACGGGCGTCCGGCGTCGCATCCGGCGGTGGCTTACGAGCTGATATTCTGCCTGATCTGGGCGGGAGTACTGTGGTGGCTGAAGGACCGGGTGCGGCCGCGAGGGATGCTGTTCGCGCTGTTCTTCGCAGGGTATTCGGCGGGGCGGTTCTTCATATCGTTCGTGCGCCAGGAACAGAACACGTACATCTTCGGGTTCAATGAGGCGCAACTGGTGGCGCTGGCGATCATGGTGGTGACGGTGCCGCTGCTGATCTACCGGGCGCGATTGGTTCGACCGGCGCGCGGGCGGCGGGAACGGGCTCAGGCTCCCGTAGAGACGGAGGAAAGCTGACGGACGGCCTGGTGCGGCGGGTCAGCGGGCGGGTTGGGCTCGGGCGAAGATGGGAGCGAGATCAATGGCGACGCCGGGCATGGCGTCGGAGGTGAGGGTGTCCGAGGCGGTGAAGGTTCGGACCGGGGTGAACGTGTCGCCGTCGCCGGAGTGGATGGTTACCGTGGCGGCGTCGAGGTCGACGATCCAGACTTCGCGGACGCCGTTGGCAGCGTAGACGGGCAACTTCACGGCAAGATCGCAGCGGCGGGTGGAATCGGAGAGGATTTCGACTACGACATCGGGAGCGCCGGTAATGCCGCGACCATCCGGGTTGAAGATGTGCTGCCGGGCGTTGGACACGAATAGCAGGTCGGGCTGGTAGGTGTTGAATTCGTCGATATGCACGTCATAGGGAGGGAGGCGGATTTCGCCGATGCCCAAGTCGTCCACCTGCAACAGCAACCCGGAACACAACCACATCAGGAACACTTGATGGTCGTCGCTGGCGCCAGACATTTCAATGAGTTCTCCGTTGATGAGTTGGTAGCGGGGGCCGGAGTTGGCCGGTGGCGTCATCGCCATGTAGTCGGCGTTGGTCAGTCTGGTGCGGGGTTTGGCTTTGGGCTGGGTCATGGGAACCGCCTCCTTCTGCGGGCTGCCGGCAATTATACCGCCGGGCGGAGGTCGTCGATGCGGAGGTAGGGGCGACGCTCGCCGCGATAGCTGTCCTCGGCCAGTTGGAAGACGAGGTCGGCGGCTTCGTAGCCGCCCCAGTTGCCGGGATAGTTCCACGCCAGGGCGTCGATGGAACGGTCGCCGCCGGTGACCCGCAGTTTCAGGTGCTGCCCGTTGGAACCGACGTAGCCGGCGTTGGTGATCCTGACGCCACGGGTCAGATAACGGGGCGTCGGATTGTCCTTGCCGAAGGGCTCGAGACGGGAGCAAAGCTCGGCCATGGCGGGACTGAGGAGTTCGTCCAGGGTGCCCTCGGCGTGGATTTCCAGGGAGGGTTCGGGTCCGAACAGACCGATCTGAGCATTGGCGATGCCGGTAAGACGACTTGCGACATCGGGATAGTTTTCGTTGCGGACGGTGAAGCCGGCGGCGGCCTGGTGCCCGCCGTAACGGACCAGAAGGTCGTCGCATTGGGAGATGGCGTTGATCAGGCTGAAATCGCCAACGCTGCGGGCGCTGGCGACGAGGTGGTCCGCGTCAGCGCGGGCCAGGGCGATGGCGGGACGGTTGAAGAGTTCGGTGAGGCGTCCGGCTACCAAACCGTTGATGCCGGGGGTGTAGGCGTCGTCGTAGGTGATGATGATGGCCGGCAGCGGCGAGGATGCCAAGACTTGCTCCACGGCAACGTCGAATGACCGGGTGGTGAGGTCGCGGCGGCGGGCATTGTATTGTTCCAGCTGAGTGGTGAGACGCTCGCCCTCACGTTCGTCGTCGGTCAGCAGCAGGTTGAGCGAGGTTTCGGGATGCGCCATGCGGCCGGAGGAGTTGAGGCGGGGAGCGATCTGGAAGGAAACGTGCTCGGCGCGGATGGGACGATTGGCGAGGTTGACCCGTCGGAGCAGGGCGCGCAGTCCGGGGCGGGTGGTGAAGGGCAGGACTTCCAACCCGCGTTGAACGATGTGGCGGTTTTCGTCGCGCAACGGCACGAGGTCGGCGACAGTGCCCAGGGCGGCAAGTTCCAGGAGGGACGGGTCGTCGGGCTGGCCGAGATAGTTCAACAGGGCAGCGGCGAGCTTGTAGGCGATACCGGCGCCGCAAAGCTCGGGGAAGGGGTACTGGTTGCCGGTCATGCGGGGGTTGACGATGGCCACCGCGTCGGGGAGTTGAGGCGGAGGGACGTGGTGATCGGTGATGACGACGTCGGTTCCCTTTTGGTTGGCCAGCGCCACTTCCACCACATTGCTGACGCCGGAGTCGACGGTGACGATGAGGGAAGCGCCCTGAGAGACAAGTCGTTCCACGGCCACGGGGGTCATGCCGTGGCCCTCTGCCACGGGGTCTGGCAGGTAGGGGATAGCGCGGGCGCCGAGGCGTTGGAGAGTTTCGCTGAGGATCGCGGTGGCGGTGATACCGTCGACGTCGAAGTCGCCGAAGACGGCGACGGTTTCCCGGGAGCGGACAGCCGAGGCGAGCCGGGGCAAGGCGGCGTCGACGCCGGGGAGGCTGTCGGGGGAATGGGGTACGTCGGGAGGTTCGAGGAAGCGGTTCAGCGACGCCGCGTCGCCGATGCCGCGGGACAGCAGCAACTGGACGGCGGGAGCGGAGAGGTAGGACGGGAAGCGGTGGCCGTCGGGCCGGGGCGGGAGCAGCCAACGCCGGGGCGGGGGAGTATGCCGGCGGGAGGTCACAGACTGGGTCGCGTCAACACGATCACGGAATTGTGACCGCCGAACCCGAAGGAATTGCTGAGCGCCACGTTGATCTCGGCGGCACGGGCGGCGTTGGGGACGTAATCGAGGTCGCACTCGTCGTCCGGGTCGTCGAGGTTGATGGTGGGCGGCATCAGACCGTCGGCAAGGACTCGGATGCAGAGGGCGGCTTCCAGGGCACCGCCGGCGCCCAGGAGGTGGCCGGTCATGCTCTTGGTGCTGCTGACGGGAATGCGGTAAGCCTCGTCGCCCAGAGCCAGCTTGAGGGCCTTGGTTTCGTGCCAGTCGTTCAGGGGAGTGGACGTGCCATGAGCGTTGAGGTAATCGACGTCGGCAGGCTGGAGGCCGGCGGCGGCGAGGGCCTCCGTAACGGCGGTGGCTGCGCTCTGGCCGGTGGGGTTGGGTTCGGTAAGATGGTGGGAATCGCTGGTGGCCGCATAGCCGCGCAGTTCGGCGATGGGCTCGGCGCCGCGGGCGGCGGCGTGTTCCGCGCTTTCCAGCACCATGATGGCGGCCCCTTCGGCCAGGACGAAGCCGTCACGGTTCCGGTTGAAGGGCTGGCTGGCTCGCTGGGGGTTGTCGTTCTGGCGGGACAGGGCGCGGAGGGCGTTGAAACCGGCGACGGAAAGGGGTGCTACGGGCGCCTCGGCGCCGCCGGCAAGGACGACTTCCGCCTTGCCGTGTCGGATGAGGTCCCAGCCGGCGCCGATGGCGTCGGCTCCGCTGCTGCAAGAGGAGGTGATGCAGTAGTTGGCGCCCATGGCTCCGGTGACCATGGAAACCTGGGCGGAACCCATATCGGCGAGCATCATGGGGATGAGGAAGGGAGTAACGCGGCGCGGGCCACGGTCCAGCAGGACCTGGTGCTGCTCGGTGAGAGTGGTTATGCCGCCGATACCGCTGCCGACGACGACGTGGACGCTGTAGCGGTCCATTTCCCGGGGGTTGAGCACGGCCTGGGCGCAGGCTTCCTGGGCGGCGACGGCGGCGAACTGGGCGAACCGGTCCATACGCCGGGCGTCCTTGCGCTCGAGGTAATTCTCCGGGTCGAAGCCCTTGACCTCAGCGGCGAAGCGGGTGTCGAAGGCCTCGGCGTCGAAGCCGGTGATGTAGTCGATGCCGGACTGTCCGGCGGCGACGGCGCACCACGTATCGGCGACGTTCAGACCAAGCGGGCTGACCATGCCCACGCCCGTTACCACCACCCTCCGGCCGGAGCCGCCGCCGGTTGTCATGCTACCGTGCCTGGTTGGGATTGCGGCGCTGGCTGGCGGTATCGAGGACACCGTTCAGCATCTCGGTGACCTCGCTGACGCGGGCGGAGATGCCGGTGGCGACGTCCTTGCTGCCGCTGTCGGCCCGTTCCGCGTAAACCCGCAGGGCCTCCGAGGTCTCGTTGATCCGGGTCCGGAGGTTGTCCATGAAGTCGGAGCCCATGTTAGACAAGGGCTGGCTGACGGAACGCAAGGTATCGGCGAGTTCAGTCACGCGCTGGTTGAGGTTTTCGCCGAGTTCCTTGCCGGCCTGCTCCACCTGGTGGGACCAGTTGCGCATGGTCTCGGTGGTCTCGGACAGGTCCTGCACGCTGCGGGCCTGGCGCAGGCGGTAGTTCCCCAGGATGCGGAAAATCCGGCCATAGAGGGCATCGATGGAGGTGAGCTTGGCGCTGTACTTGTCGAACAACTCACGGCTCTCGGCCATGCTCCAGCGGTCGTCTTCGTGGACGAACTGGCGTCCGGTGTAGAGCTCGTAGGGGCGCATCTCGCCTTCCTGGAGGGGCTCACCCCGGGCGTTCAGGGGCTTCAGGTCCCAGTTGGACGTGGCGGGGAGCGGCGTAAGGAGGTTGGCGGTCTGGTACCGGCTGTGCTGGGTGACCCAGTCGGCCAGGGTCATGATGGATTCCTCGGTGTCGTAGGGCAGACCGATGATGGTCATGGCGACGACGGAGAAGCCCTTTTCGTTGAGGTGGACCAGGTCCTTCTGCATCTGGCCGGGTTCCTGGCGCTTGCGAACGGCGGCGAGGCTCTCGGCGTTGTTGGATTCGACGCCGAGGTAGAGCATCTTGACGTTGGCGTCCAGCAGGGCGTCGGCCAATTCGTCGTCCTGACCGATCTCGGCGCGGGCCTGGCAGATCATGTTCATGGAGTCGGTGCGGCCGGCCCAGCCCTTGAGACGTTCGAGGCGCTCGTTGCGGAACTTAACGGCGCGCAGCGGGGGAGTATGCAGGTCGTCGGAGATGAAGACGTTGAACTTGCCGTTGCGGCCGGTGTGGATCAGGCCGTCGGCGGCCAGTTCTTCCAGTTGCTCGATACGCTTGAACTCGGTTTCGCGGTCGATGAGGCGGTAGCCGAGGAACTGCTGGATGACCTGGCAGTAGGAGCAGTTTTCGGTGCAGCCGCGCACGGTTTCGAGAACGCCGCCGGCCATGGGGTTCATGGGAGACAGGCCGCGGATGGAGCGGAAGTCTGGCAGGGGCACGAAGTCGGGGGCAACGAGGCCCTTGCGGCGGGTCTGGATTACGTGGCTGTCGCGCATGAAGGAGATGCCGGCGACCCGTTCGAGATACTGGTATTTGCGGTCGTCGCGGAAGGTGAGCAGGATGTCGCAGAGCTGGCCGATGATGTCCTCGCCCTCGCGGTTGACGATGGCGTCGAAGCCGCCGCGGGCGATGGCCTCTTCGGGTAACGGGCTCATCTGGGGCCCGCCGCCGAGGACTACGAGTTCGGGATGGAATTCGCGGGCCTGGCGAGCGATTTCGTAGGCACGGGGCGTCTCGTTGATGAGAGACGTAATCATGAGGATGTCGATGCCGTCGAGGTCCTTGTCGGGGTCCATGCGGCCCAGGCGGTCTTCGAACCAGATATCGCGTTCGTAGACGTAGGGACCTTCCCACTGGGCGAGGGCTCCGGAGAGGAACAACATGCCCTGTCGGGGGATGGCAATGTATTCGAAGTTGCCACCGGCCGACGCGGGCTGGACCATCATGACCCGACGGGTACGGTCGCCGCGGGGTCGAATGGAAACGGGCGACTGGGTAGCGGGGGTCCCGTCGAACTTATTATCGAGCAGTTCAATAGTGCTCATTTTAGCTCACGTACTCCGATGCCGTTGGACAGGAGCGACTGTTGCTGTGGGTTTGATCCGAGTTGCGGGCCATTATACAACATCGGCATAGAAGCCGACATTCTTTGCGGCGCGGTGCGAGAGAAATCAGCGTCCGCGAAAATGGGGGATGATGTCCTTGGCGATGACTTCGAGATGGCGGCGGCGGTCCTCGCGGGGGGCGGCGATGCTGAAAATTATGTACCGGGCGCCGGCGTCGATGTACTCTTCCAGTCTTTCGATGCACATCCGGGGCGTGCCCAACAGGCAGTAGCGGCGGACGATGTTGATGAACTCACCGCCGTAGAGGTATTGGTTGCCCAGAGCCTGGGCGGCGGTGCGGGCCGCCTGTTCCTCGGTGGGCGCCAGGGTGATGTACGGGAAAAAGGCCCACTGGAAGTTGGCGATGTCGCGGTTTTCTTTCTGGGCGAAGGCGGCGATTTTGGCCACGCTGTCGCGATAGCGTTCGGGGCTGTAGAAATAGGGCAGCCAGCCGTCGCCGTACCTGACGGCGCGACGCATGGCGGCGTCCCGGCGGCCGGCGACCCAGATGGGAGGATGGGGCTGCTGTTCGGGCTTGGGGTTGATGGCGGCTTCGTCCAGGGTGTAATGGCGGCCCGGGAAGGTGACCGAGTCCTCAGTCCAGAGGCGGCGCAGGGCGTCGAGGCATTCGTCGGTGCGGCGGCCGCGGCGGCGGATGTCCAGGCCGGCGTTCTCGTATTCCATGGGGAACTCGCCGCCGACACCGACGCCCAGGGTGAGGCGTCCGCCGGAGGCGATGTCCAGGGTGGCGGTCATGCGGGCCAGCATGAGGGGGTGGTAGAAGGGGGCCAGGGTAACGGAGGTGACGACGCGCATCCGCTGGGTGGCGCCGGCGGCGACGGCGAGGAGCGGCAGCGCGGCGTGGGTCGGACCGGGCGGACGTCCGCGCATGAAGTGCTCGCCGGCTCCCATGTACTCGAAGCCGAGGTCCTCCATGAGGCGAGCCTGCTCGGCGGTACGGCTGGCGGGAAGGGCCATGCTGGCGCCGAAGTGCAGGGCGTCGGTATGGGCAGGCCGGTTGGCGGACGTGGTCATGTTTGAGCTTGCAGGCGAAGGGCGATGATCGCCTTCGGGTACTCCGGTACGTTAGAGGGCAGGTTCTGCGCCTGCCCTCGCGGTTGCGTCGATGGGGCCGAACGGCGGCCGGGCGGGTTATTCGTGGGCGGGATGGTACCAGTGGCTGTCGTAGAACATCAACGGGTTGGCGTCGCCCTCGCCCCGGCGCATCTCGCGGACTTCGCCGACGTAGATGGTGTGGTCACCGTAGACGTGGGAGCCGACGATGTCGCAATTGAAGAAGACCATGGAGCCGTTGAGTTCGGGCACGTTGTGCTCGCCCATGGTGTAGGAATAGTCCGGGTTGCCTTCCCGCTGTTCGGGCCTACGGGCGAAGTAGCGGCCGAGTTCTTCCTGCTCCTCGCGCAGAACGTTGACGCCGATGCGCTTCTGTTCTTCCACGTAGCCGTAGGTGATGGTGTTGTGGGCCACACATACGAGAAGAGTCGGCGGATCCAGGCAAACCGAAGTGAATGCGTTGGCGGTCATGGCGTGGGGACTGCCCGACGGGTCGAGGGTGGTGATGACCGTGACCCCAGTCGCAAACTTTGACATGGCCTGCCGAAACTCGTCTTGACTAACCACTGCGCGATTACCCCCGGTTAGGTTGGCGATGATTATACCCGCCCAGTATCACTAATGCCAGACGGTCAGGCTGCTCACGGCCGCCCGGTTTGTCTTTTACACGGATGAACAGGATGGACGGGATACTGACGATACCCCGGCCAAAAGCGGATCTCCGACGGGCGTGGCGTCGGGCCAGGGCTTGAAGGCGTGGGCGATGCGTTCGGGACTGGATTGATCGGCGTTCGGGTCCAGCTTCAGAACGGTGTCGGGCGGGATGTGGTCGGCCAAGAGGTCGGGATGGGTCAGTTGGGCGAGGAGTTCCAGGCCGTCGACGACCCGGGGACCGGGGCGGCTTAGCGTGCTGTGGTCGATCAGGTAGACCTCCCCGGAGCGGACGGCGGGAAGGTCACACCAGCCGGGCTGTGCGGCGAGCCAGGGAATCTCGCGGACGCTGCGGGCGAGATCGGAGGAGCACAGGTCGATGTAGAGCTTGTCGGGCTGCGCCGCCACAACGTCGTCCCACGGGATGCGTTCTGCCGGGCAACCGGGGGTGAAGCGCGCGGGCAAGCGGCCGCCAGCGCGGGCCAGCAGGTCGGTCACCCAATGACCGCCGATGACGAGAGGGTTGACGCCTTCAATGGAGAAAACGGCGGGATGGGACGAGGCCCGGTCGACTTTACGCGCCACCGTTTCGATGCGCGCTTGCAGGCCGGATACCAGCAGGCGCGCGCGGTCGGGCACGGCGCAGGCCGCGCCGACTTCCAGGAGACTATCGAGGATTTCGTCCAGGGTGCGGGGGTTCAGGTTGAGGACTGCCGGCGGCACGGGAATGGGTTCCACGGCGCGCTGGACGGTGCCGGCGTCGATTTCGCAGAAGTAGCACAGGTCCTGGGTGATGACGAGGTCGGGAGCGGCGGCCTGGAGCCAATCGACGTCGAGGTCGTAGGGGCTTTCGCCGCTGGACAGGATGCGGTGCATCTCCGCCTCGACTTCTTCGCTGGACATGATGGACGGGTCGATGCGGCTGCGGCAGACCACGCGGATGTTGGCGGCTTGCGGCGGATAGTCGCAGAGGTCGGTCACGCCGATGATCTGATCCTGCAAACCCAGGGCGAACAGGATTTCGGTGCCGCTGGGCAGCAGTGAGCAAATGCGCAAGGAAACCCCCTTGGCCCCGACCCTCTCCTCCAAGGGAGAGGGAGTTTTTGGACGCCTCCAACGAAAAGCGGGGTTTGATACCCCGGCGGCGGCATTGTAGCATACGTAACTGTACCAGATAACGAAAATCAGGGTTCATAAGGCCACTATGGACGCATACGGTTACAGGACTTTGCCGGAGTCGGCGACGGGGACGAACGCCTGGGGGAAGTGGTCGCTGGCGCGGCTGAACGCCTACAGTTTCGGCCTGGCCGGGTTCGTGTTGGCCATGGACACGGCGGTGCTGCCGATCCTGGTGCTGGACGTTGCGCCGGAGGCGGCGAAGAACACGCTGCTGGGGATGCTGGGGCTGGCGGGAATGCTGGCAGCGGCGTTGGTACAGGTGCCGGTGGGATGGGCGAGCGACCGAACGCGTTCGAGGCTGGGGAGGCGTCTGCCCTATATGCTGTGGGCTTGCGTGTGCATCCCGGTGGCCCTGATCGCGCTGGCGACACCGCTCACCTACAGCACCCTGCTGGTGGTGTGGCTATTCATCCAGATCAACTCGGGGATCGCGTATTCGCCGTACCTGGCGAGCATTCGGGAACTGGTGCCAGCGAACCGGATGGGCGTAGCCGCGTCGATAAAGACACTGCTGGAAGCGCTGGGCGGAGCCAGCATCCTGTGCCTGGCGGCGTTGATGGTGGGACACTACTCTGATCCGGACGGGTCCTACTGGCTGTGGGCAACGCTGGGGATGTTCGCGGTGACGATCCTAGCCACGGCGTCGATAAGCTCGACGACCATCTACCGGCGGATGCGGGAGGCCGGCGGGGCGGCGACGGCGGCGTTTCACCGGGCGGCCATGGCGTTTCCGGAGTCGACCAATATGGCGCGGCTGCATCCGGACCTGCCGTGGTTCGTCGCGTCGCGGGCGGCGTTCCTGGCGGCGGTGGTGATATTTACGACCTACGGGTTGTTTTTCCTGCGGGACAAAGTGCAGGTGGACAACCCGGCGCAGGCATTGGGGGTTGCGATCATCGGCATCGGTGGGATGCTTATTATGACGACGTACCCGTCGGGCTGGCTGTCGGACCGGATCGGCCGGAAACCGGTGCTAGCAGTGGGCACGGTGGCTGCCCTGCTGGCGACGATCGCGATGATGTGGGTTAGCACCTACCTGCTGGCGGTGGTCGTGGCCAGCGTGATCGGAGGGGCGGTTGGCATCATCCTGACCACGCACTGGGCGTTAGCGAACGACCTGGGTACGTCGGGGCGGGAGGCGCAGCACATGGGCGTGGTGAACCTGGGGACGCTGATCGGAGCGGCGGGGGCCAAAGCGATTGGGCCGCTGCCGGACCTGGTATCGGTGTGGTTCGGGCCGGGGTTCGGATACACGGCGCTGCTGGGAGCGAGCGCGCTGCTGTTCATAATCGGGGGTTTGCTGCTGCTGCGGGTGAGGGTGGAGCGCCCGGCGGCCGGCCCGGATTCCGGCTCAGGGCTGGAATGACGAGGTGGAACAGGGCAATCCCGTCTCAATCAACGATGGCGGCGGTGTTGGAATTGGCAATAGTGAATGGTGAATTTTACCGGGATAAACAGGATGAACGGGATGGACAGGATATGGCGATGCGAGTGTTTTGGATAATCAGCGGGTTTCGGGGACGTCCCAGCGCCAAGATGGCTGCGCATAATCACTCACCGGGATGCAATCCAGGCACTAATATTGAATGTGTTGAAGACGCGATTGCCCTGCGAGGTGGAATGGATTCCGGGTCAGGGCCGGAATAACGAAGCGGGGCGGCGATTTAGCCGGGGCGGCGGCGGTAGGTCTCGCGGACGAAGATGAGGAGGCCGATGCCGGACGCGGCGAAGACCGCGGCGTCGATCCACAATGACCAGGAGAAACTGCTGACGTCGGCGATGGCACCCAGAACCAGAGCGCCCATGACGGTGCCGATGCCGCCGAAGGTGCGGAGCAGGCCGATGGTGACTCCTTCCAGGCCCGGGGGCGCGATGTCGGCGAAGAATACGGTGCCGGCGGGGCTGCCCAAGCCCTCACCCATGCCCAGCAACACGCCGGATAGCAAGAGCTGCCACAAGCTGCCCGCCCAGATGAAGGCGGCGATACCCAGGGTCATCAGGATGACCGAAGGGAGGATGGGAGTTTTGCGTCCGAAGCGGTCGGACAGGTAGCCGGACGCCATGGTGGTGAAGAACTGGGGGAAATGGGTGACGCTCAACCACAGGCCCAGGTCTTCGGGGCCGAATCCCTTCTGACGCCCGAACAGGGGCATGACGCTCATCCGGGCCCCTTGCCGGTTGGCGACGATCATCAGCGCGAACATACCGACGAGAATGAAGGCGGGGCTGAATATCAGCCGCCAGATCGCGCCGCGGCGGCTGGGCGGATCGGCGGCTTGCGCCGGCTGGCCGGCGGACTGTGGCGTCGAACGGCGACGGGCGGTTCCATCAGTTGCAGTCTGCTCACGCCAGCGGGACTCGGGAAGGGCGACGACGATTACCAGCAAGGACGCGGCCATGAGGATCGCCTGGACATAAAGCGGGAAACGGAGGCCGAAGAGGCTGGCGAGGTAGCCGCCCAGCAGGGGGCCCAGGGTCTGCCCGGCAAGGATGCTGAGTTCCTGGAGGCTGAGCAGGCGGCCGCGAGTTTCGGGCGTGGCCTCGTCGCGGAGGTAGATGGTGGCTACGGTGAGGAAGATGCTGCCGCCGAACCCGGACACGAAGCGCCACCCGGTGAGCCAGGCGTAGCTGAAGGAGACGGAGACGAGGGCGGCGCCGACCAGGTTAATGGCCGATCCCAGGGCGAGAACAGGGCGGCGCCCGTAGCGCTGGGCGAGATAACCGGCGGGGACGCTGGTGATCAGGCGGCCCATGCCGAAGAAGAAGCCAACGGCGATGCCGACTTCGGTGGCGGACACGCCGTACTCGCGTTCCAGGAACAGGGGCAGCACGGGCGAGATGGCGCCCATGCCGAAGCTGTTCAGCGCGACGACGGCGCAGAGGAGGGCAACGCTGTGGTAACGGCCCCGGCGTCCCAGGGCCGAACGCATGGAACCGGGGTTCAACTGGCGCGCTGCTCTTCAGTTCTTGGAGCCGGGCGCGTGATTTCCCGGATGCGCTTCAGGATGCGGAAGCGCGGGGTCATGACGTAGTGGCCGCAGGTCTGGCAGCGGAGGCCGATATCGCCACCCACCCGGTTGACGAGCCATTGATAGCCGCCGCAGGGGTGGGGCTTTTTCAGGCGAACGACGTCGCCGGGTTTGATGTCGGCGACGTCGACCATCACGTCCATCCCAAGCCCATGTCGTCGAGGGTGGCGTTGATCTCGTCCCGCAGCGTGGACGCGGCGCGCCGGGCGGCTGCAGAATAGTCGCTGCTAGAAGAAGCGTAGATGACGGAGCGGGACGCATTGATGACGGCCAAACGGCCGGCGGCGTCCACGCCGCAGCGAACAGAGTCGGCCAGGTCACCGCCCTGGGCTCCGATGCCCGGGATGAGAAGGGGCAGGTCGGGACAGATGCCGCGGACGTCGGCCAGTTGCTGGGGGGCGGTGGCGCCGACGACGAGGCCGAGGTTGCCCTGGGACGCGCGCTGCTGGGACCGTCGGGCCAGGCGCAGGTACAGGGGCTGGGTGAGATCGCCCACGCCGCTGACCGGGAGGTCCTGGATGTCGGCGGCGCCGCGATTGGAGCCGCGACACCAGATGAACGCGCCTTGCTCCGGGTTGGTCAGCCAGGGTTCCACGGTGTCCATGCCGCCCCAGGGGTTGACGGTGACACAGTCGAAGCCCCAAACGTCGAACATGGCGGTGGCGTAAGCAGCGGCGCTGGAGTCAATGTCACCCCGCTTACAGTCGGCGATGATGATGGCGTGGGAGGCCTCGGCGCGGATGTGGTCGACGGTTTTCTCCAGCACGCGCCAACCAGGGAGGCCCATTGCCTCGTAGAAAGCGAGGTTGGGCTTGTAGGCGCAGACCAGATCGGCGGTGGCGGAGACGATGGCGCGGTTGAACTCGGCCGCGCCGGCGACGGGCAGGCGGGCGGGATCGGGGTCCAGGCCGACGCAGAGGAGGCTTTGGGCGGACTCGCTGGCGGTGCGGAGGCGTTGAGTGAAGGTGGGCATGGGTTTTATCTGTGGGAGTGCCGGTAGTTATTGGGTGAGTATTATAGACTTGCAGCGGCGGGAGTGTCACATGGATGCGCCAGGTCGCATGCGTACCCGGTTTGCGGCGGGGGACCGTCAGAAGCAGGATTTTGAGGATTAGAGGATTTCCAGGATTGAGCAGGCCGGTTAGACGGTCTGACTAGCGTGGGCGTGTGTATCGCAACGAGATTGCCGCGCTGCGCTCGCAATGACGGGATGGGTGTGTGCGGATGTTCGGTTTGGGCGTTCTTGACACTCTGCGATGGGCTTTTCTACACTGCGGCACAATTCGATATCAGGATTTAGCAGGAGGTCATCTGTGATGACAACTGGCCGATTTACGCATCCGCACCTCCACGTCACCGCCGCGATGGTGGACGCCGCGCGCCGCTGGGTGGCGAGCCTGGACAGCGACCAACGCGGGAAGGCGACCTACCACTACATGGACGGCGAGCGGCTGTTCTGGTACTACCCGCCGCTGAACCGTCACGGGCTACCGCTGCGGGACATGACGGAGCAGCAGCGCAGCTACGCGATGGACTTGCTGGCGACGGGTCTTACGGACGAGTCTAACCAGCAGGCGAGGTCGATCATTGAGCACGAGTTGGTGCTGGGTCCGCTGGAAGCCGAGTGGGGGCAGGTGACGTGGCCGCGGGATCCGGAGCTTTACTACTGGACGGTGTTCGGTGACCCGGGCCGGCACGACCCGTGGGGGTGGCGCGTTGAAGGTCACCACCTATCGGTGCACTACAGCGTGTGGGGCGACCAAGTCATCGCGGTGACGCCGTTTTTCTTCGGGGCGAACCCGGCCGAGGTGCGCAAGGGGCCCAAGGAAGGGCTGCGCATCCTGGGTCGGCGGGAAGATTTGGCTATCGAGCTGATGGGTTCGCTGGACTCGGGGCAGCGCGGCAAGGCGGTGATCCACGACAAGGCTCCGTGGGACATCCTGGGTTACAACAGCAGCAAGCAGGCCATCCACGACGAGGAGGGCTTGGCCGGGCACGAGATGAACGGCACGCAGCGGGAAATCCTGATGGCACTGATCGGGGAGTACGTGAACGGGGTGCCCGCGCCGGTGGCGGAGCAGCGTCTGGCGACAATACGGGAGACGGGGGTGGACGATTACCGGCTGGTGTGGGCCGGCGGGCTGGACCGGAGCCGGGACCACTACTACCGGATCCACGGCGGGCAGTTCATCGTGGAGTTCGACAACGTCCAGAACGAGGCGAACCACATCCACTCGGTGTGGCGGGAGGTTGAGAACGACTTCGCGCAGGACGTGCTGCGGGACCACCGGATGCTGTATCACATCCTGTGATCTTCGCCCGACCGCGGAATAATCAAAGGGGCCGTAACACGCGGCCCCTTTTTGTGGGTTGACTTGGTTGGCGAGTTGCGCTAACTAGCCGTCTTCGCCGATTTTGAGGAGGCTGAGGAAGGCTTCCTGGGGGACTTCGACGCGGCTGCCGATGGCGGCCTGGATAGGCACCTCTAACATCTGGCGCGGGATCCGCGGCGGTATGCCTTTATTCCCCTCTGAGAGATGCCAGCGCTTCGGCTACTTCCCGTCCTTTCGCCTCGATAATGTCGATAAGTTCAGCCGGGGTGCGTGTGTCCATGTCTATTACCCGATTAGGATTGACTGCCTTAAGGTCGTAGTTCCGAGATTCAATCTCGCTGCGCGATACCGTCCAACTACGTTCGCTGTCGGCACGGCACGGCAACAGTTCGAAGAACTCGTCAAAGTGTGACAGCAGCAGCGGCTGTCGCTTGGTAACCTTAACCTCAGACAGGTCGTAATACCAAACGCTTTCCGTAGGTCGCCCTTTGGTAAAGAAAAGGAGGTTGGTCTTGACACCGGCTCCGGCTTGAGTAAAAACTCCGGGCGGCAGGCTGACGATGCACCAGAGGTCGCAATCGTCCAGCAACTTGCGCTTGGTCTGTACGAAAGCGTTCTGGTTAGTGCGGAACAGCGCGCCTTCGTCCAAGACGATTCCGCAACGCCCGCCGTCTCTCAGGCTGCGGATGACGTGTTGCAGGAACAGTATTTGAGTGGACCCGGTTCGATAGTCAAAGTTGGTTCGCGCTTCCAGCCCTTCTCGACCACCAAACGGCGGATTGGTCAGAATGACGTCGAAAGCCTGGGGCGCGCCATCAAACAATCCGCCGTAGCTTTCCTGACCGGTGAGAGTATTGCCGTGCCAGATGTTGGGGTTGTCGATGCCGTGGAGGACCAAGTTGGCCAGCGCGATGGGGTAGATGAGGTTCTCCTTTTCGCGACCGTAGAACGTCCTTTCGGTGAGCGTGGTCAATTGGTCCGGGCTGATGTTGGCTCCCATATTGGCCTTGATATGTTCGTGGCATTGCGCAAGGAATCCCCCGGTGCCGCACCCTGGATCATAGACCGTCTCCCCGATCTTGGGACCCACCACCTGGGCCATTGCCCGTATAACCTCGCGAGGCGTGAAGAACTGGCCGCCGTCGTTGCGCTTCTCACCCATTTTCAGCAGCAGGCCCTCGTAAACCTGTGAGAGCGTGAATACGTGCGTCGGGTCAACGGATTCGTTGGAAAGTTGATGCACTTTGTCGAGAACGTCCAGGAAGTTACGCTCGGTGTCGATGCGCACTCGCTCGACTCCCGTCATGATTTCACCAACCACTTTCTGTACCGGCGTAGCATCCGCCTGATCGCGAAGGTCTCTCAGATGCGGCAGCAGCTCCAGGTTGACGAAGTTGAAGAAGGAGTTCTGCGGTTCATTCTGCAACTCCCGTCGCTTGCTGTTCTGGCCGTCCGCCAGCGTTTCCGGCGGTGCGCCCCAATCCCGCCAGCGGTAGGGGTACTCCACCGGGGGGCGATAGGTTACCCCCAACGCCGTGGCGCGTTGCTCCTCAATCTGCTCCCGCTCATCCAAAATCCTCAAAAACAGCAGCCAGGTCAATTCCGGAACGTACTCCATCGCGCCGGCACAGTTGCCGCGACGCATGATGTCGCAGATGCTTTTAATAGCCTGGTCCACCGACTGCGGGGTGGAACGTTTCTGTGTTCGCGTTGCTGTCGTCATGTTCAGAGTTTCCCAGCGAATGCCATGCGCAGGTATGAAGCCGACAGCGCATTGATGGCGTCTATCTGTTCGTGAGTTGCAGTTTCGGCGCGCTCCACCGTATCCATCCTTTCTTTTGCCTTAGCCGCAATCTTTCGCTGAACAGGCAAAGGTGGTAAAGGGATGCTTTGAGCGATATACCGTCGGTATTCCAAATTACGGATCCCCGTTGTACGCCGTTGGTATGATGCCGTTCGACCCGTTGAGTGAAAAGCGTAGAGGTACCAAAATAGAAACGCGCTTTCACACACGTCAGCATCAACGCGGAACCGTTGGCAGAAGTTCCCAAAAACATGGGGCTCACTGTCCCCTTCAAAGATACAGACTCTACCAACGGGCTGGGACGGCCCGCCACCGGACCTCTCTAATAATATATCGCCTGCGCGAAGACCTTTGCTATCCCTGTCGTTCGGTGAAATGTCACGAAAGGTCAATTTGGTAAAGTCTAGGGTACCGTTGTTGTTGAAATTGGTCGACCGCAATACGCTTACTCCCTCGTTGGAGTCGGCTTCGCCCCAGACGCCGGAGTCTGCGAGTTTTATAATGGCTTCCAGAGTAACCCAGTGCCAATCTTGAGGGAGCACCCGCCCCACATCCACAAGCTCTCGCATAAAGGCTTTCTTCAACGCTCCTACTTGCACGAGCGAACCCTCCATGGCCTGTCTGGCCCGCTCCACTGCCGCCATATGCTCATCCAGCAACCCAGCAATTCGTTGCTGTTCTGATAGCGGCGGCAATGGAATCTCAAACTTCTGCAAAGCTGATTTGGAGATTTCCGCAAAAGTCGCCCCACTGCCCAAAGCCTGAAAGTGTCGGACATAATTCTTCAACGTCCAGTACAGGAAGAGCGAGTCTATGCCAGAATCAGGAACAAACCCTTTACACCCTTGATTGGTGCATAGTTCAATGCCTGCAATTGCTAAATGCCCAATGGGTGCACGGCTTGACATTATCACTGCATTTGCGGGTAGCATCTTGGCACTGCAACTATCCAATCCAACTGGAGTAATATATCTATCGGTCTTATTGATGGTTTTGGTTGAAAGCTTACCAAGGTCCGTAGGAGTCACCCAAGCGATTTCTCCACTCCAATACAAGGGATTGTTGGTGTCAGGGGTAGAGCCGCCAATTACATCACATACGTCCCCCAGCCTGGCCCAGCGCCAGCCCTCCGGTAACGGCCTTTTTGCAGCATCGCGGCCCTGGGTTGCAACTGGTGTACTCATGCCGCCAGCAGCCTCCGCCTGGTCTCGTTAATCAGTTCCCCGGGATCGCCGGCTTCTTGCAGGGCAGGCAGGCCCCCGGCGTTGCGCACTGCGGGAGTGTCGAACAACTGGCGGTTTTCCAGCGCGGCAGTACCGTCTCCGGCAAACTGGGCGGCAATGGCCCGTAGCGCCGCCGCAGCCTCCGGTGGCAGCCCATTCAGCCAGTCAGCGTTTTTGTAGTCAAAAGTCTCAGCGCGTTCCTGCCGGGTACGGGGATTGATACCCCAGGCCAGTTCGGCCAGCACGTCGTACAGGTCGTATTCGCTTTTCTCTTCTCCGGTCCGTATGACCTCAGGGGCATAGCCCGACCTTTCCAACGCGCCCACCATCTCGGTTCGGCGTTGCGGGTTCGCCCAGCAATCGCGGAATTCATCCACGGTGCTGACTTCCTGGAACAGACGGGTCGCCAGCTGCGCTTTGTACTCATCCAGTAGCACCAGGGCGGCCACGCCGTCCACATCGGTCAGCACGTAACGCCCGGCCTCGGTTATATGCACGTCAAAGCCGGCCACGCTGATGACCTGTTCTGGTGTGGGCGGCGGTGGCGGGCAATCTGTGCCGCTGCCGCCAGCGGGTCGGACGGAAAAGTCCTCGCCAAACAGCCGGGTGGCGTTGGTGTAGTCATACACGCGGAACATCAACTTGCCGCTGGGAGCGTCGATACGCGTGCCACGCCCGACCATCTGGTGGAACAAAATCGGGCTCCTGAGGTAGCGGAAGAAGGCGATGTTGCGCACGGCCGGCACATCCACGCCAGTAGTGAGCAGATCAACCGTGGTGGCTACGAAGTGGCTGGTGGACGATCCTCGAAAATCCGGCAATTGCTCGTTTCCGCTGCTGGCCGCAGTGCACTTGAAGGCGTAGGAATTGCGGCGCTGTGTCCCTTGGTCGGCGCACCATCGAGCGTACAGGTTGTTCAACTCGACCGCCACTGCGTCGGCATGGCTGTCGCGAGTACAAAAAATAATCGTTTTCTGCTCTGGGCCGCCGGTTTCCAACAAGGACGTGAACAGGTCTTGGCACATGGCTTGTACCCGATCTGGCAACTGGAGGGTGTTTTCGTAATCGCTCCGGTCGTATGCCGCTTGAATATCGTCGGGATCCGCCGCTTCGCCGGTCACCACATAAACTGGGCCACGCTCTCTGATCTCGTCGCCAGTCAGCCCGGTGATATCCACGTTTACACGACCCGAGCGTACTTCGCAAAGGGCCAAATAGCCGTCGTCAATGCCTTGGCCAATGCTGTACTCGTACACTGGTTCCCCGAAGTAGTCGATGTTATTGGCCGTTATCTCGGCGTCCTGACGGGTTTCGTCCGATTCTTCTTTGTATTGAAAGCGGCGTGGCGTTGCCGTCAGGCCAATCTGCGCAGCCTCGCCGTTGCGGGTCAAAACCTGCGACCACTTGCCCCACGCAGACCGATGACATTCATCAATGACGATGTGGCTGAAATAATTTTCTGGGTAGTGCGTAGTGAGGAAGTTGGCGTCGTCAGCATCGCTGGCCACACCGAGAGTTTGGTAAGTTGCGATGTGAATCCGGGCGTTGCGGGCATTGTTCCGGCCATCGGGCAACAATCGCACCTCGGCGGCGTCGGAACCGAAAGCGTCTTGAAAGGCCCTACTGCCCTGTCCACGCAGTTCGTCGCGATCGCATACGAATAGGGCGCGAGTCAGTTGCCCGGCGTCAGAGATGCGCTTCAACAGGTTTACGGCGATAAACGTCTTGCCGCAACCCGTAGCCATTGATAGTAACGCCCGCTTCGGCTGCGCTTCAGTCTCGCAACGGGCGATTTTTTCCATCACCGCACGGATGGCTGCATCTTGATAGTACCGACGAGTCCCCTCACCCCTGAAATAGGGCTGCAACAACGGGCGTGCTGGATGACTCGCCAAGGCAAACCCGACGCCCTGCTCGTACCTCGCCCGCAACTCGTCAGGCGTGGGAAATTCACTCATAGGTCGCGGGGTCGAAGCCAGTCCGGTGAAGTCATCATACTCGACAAACTGGTGACCGTTGGACGAGAAAACAAAGCGGACGTTGAGGCGTTTTGAATCCGCGTAACCCTTAGCCTGGTCCAGTCCATGTCCCGCGGGCAGATCCTCTCGTTTCGCCTCAATCAATGCGATCGCGACTGGTTGCGTATCGACATTTATCTTGACGCGGAGCACGTAATCGACTCTCCCGCCAGGCCGTCGGCGAGCGTTGCCATTTACGATTTCGACCTTACCGTCGGCCTGTTCCCTTCTGATAAGGTCTTCAGTCCATCCTTTCCCGTGGATAATCGGGTCAATCAGTTTTGCTCTGGTATCGGCTTCGTTGAGACTCATTCGACTACCCGTCTTCGCCGATTTTAAGGAGGCTGAGGAAGGCTTCCTGGGGGACCTCGACGCGGCCGACGCGCTTCATGCGCTTTTTGCCTTCTTTCTGCTTTTCGAGGAGCTTGCGCTTGCGGGTGATGTCGCCGCCGTAGCACTTCGAGAGCACGTCCTTGCGCATGGCGCGGACAGTCTCGCGGGCGACGATGCGGCTGCCGATGGCGGCCTGGATGGGCACCTCGAACATCTGGCGCGGTATGGTGGACCGGAGTTTTTCGACGATGCCGCGGCCCTGGGCGACGGCGTTGTCGCGGTGGCTGATCATGCTGAGGGCTTCGACGGGGGTCTGGTTGACCAGGATGTCGATGCGGACCAGCGGGGCGGCGCGGTAGCCCTCGAAGGCGTAGTCCAGAGAGGCGTAGCCCTGGGTGCGGGACTTGAGCTGGTTGTAGAAGTCGGCCAGCATCTCGCCCAGGGGCATGGTGTATTCCATGACCACGCGGTTCTGACCGTCGGCGTCGGATGAGCCAGTGTCGCCGTTGTTCGATCTGCTGCCCTGCATGTACTCCATGCGGCGGAACTCGGAGCGGCGAGCGTGCATCAACTCCATGATCGCGCCGACGGCGCGGCTGGGGGCGACGATGGTGACGCCGAGGATGGGCTCCCGGATTTCGGAGACGGAGTTGGGCGGCGGGAGCAGCGACGGGTTGTCGATGCGGATGACCTCGCCACTGGTGAGGAGGACTTCATAGGCGACGCTGGGGGCGGTGACGATGAGGTCGAGGTCGTATTCGCGTTCCAGGCGTTCCTGGACGATCTCGAGGTGAACGAGGCCGAGGAAGCCGCAACGGAAACCGAAACCGAGGGCGCCGCTGTTTTCGGGCTCGATGGTCAGGGAGGCGTCGTTGAGCTTGAGCTTTTCCAGGGCGGCGCGGAGGCGGGTGTAATCCTCGCCGTCGGCCGGGTAGAGGCCGGCGAAGACCATGGATTTCAGCTCGACGTAACCGGGCAGCGGCTCGTCGGCGGGCTCAGCGTTGCTGGTGAGGGTGTCGCCGACGGCGCATTCCTGGACGTCCTTGAAGCCGGTGGCGACGTAGCCGACCTGGCCAGCTTGGAGTGAGCCGGTGGGGGTCGGCTCCGGAGCGAAGACGCCGACCTCCATGATTTCAACGGAGCGGCCGGAGGACATAACGCGGAGGCGGTCGTTCTGGGAGATGCGGCCGTCCTCGACGCGGACGTAGGCGATGATGCCCTTGTAGGTGTTGTAGGTGGAGTCGAACACGAGGGCGCGGAAGGGGGCATCGTCGACGCCCCTGGGGCCGGGGACACGCTCAACGATGGTGTCGAGAAGCTCGCGGCAGCCGAGGCCGTCCTTGGCGGAGACGAACATCACCTCGTCGCGGCGGAAGCCGAAGATCTGCTCCATTTCGGCGGCGACGCGGTCCGGCTCAGCGGATGGGAGGTCAACCTTGTTGATGACCGGGATCATCTCGAGGTCGTACTCCAGGGCGAGCATGGTGTTTGCGATGGTCTGGGCCTCGACGCCCTGGGTGGCGTCAACTACCAGCAGCGCGCCTTCGCAGGCGGCGAGTGCGCGGGAGACTTCGTAGGAGAAGTCGACGTGGCCGGGGGTGTCGATGAGGTTCAGCTGGTATTCGGTCCCATCGGGGGTGCGGTGGGTCATGTTCACCGCCTTGCCCTTGATGGTGATGCCGCGCTCGCGTTCCAGCTCCATCTGGTCGAGGAACTGCGCCTTCATGTCCTGAGGGCGGACGGTTCCCGTAATTTCGAGGAGGCGGTCGGCCAGGGTGGACTTACCGTGGTCGATGTGGGCGATGATGCAGAAATTGCGGATGTGCTGCTGATCCATGACGAGAGTCATGGTAGCACGGGGGCGAACGGGGCGGCAATTGAAAACGCCGGCTCACCAGGGCTATCGCATATGGATGTTGGCGAATTGGGAGAGGATGTTGATGAGGAAGTTGTCGTCCCAACCAGCCCGTTTCAGTTTGCCCCGCATTGACCCCTTGCTTGGTTCCAGTCGCGCCAGGTTCAGCGCCAGTTTGCGCAGCAACGCCAGGTTCTCCGCACCATGCCCTTTCCGGTTTCGTGCCTGGTCTTCGTTGCAGGTTACGCCCAGCACCCAATGCAATCGGTTCTCAATGCCCCAATGTCCCCGCACAATGTCGTTGCAACGCTCCGGCGGCCAAGCCTGGCTCAGCAGGTAATAGCGGGTTTCCTGGCTGTCACCGCCGTCTTTCCGGCGGGTTGCCGTTACTTTGCCCACCGCCTGCAAGCCCGGCCAGTCATGTCGCTCTTGCAGCCAGGCGATGTCGGCGCTGACGCTGGCAACGCGGGTTTCAATGCGTCCGTGCCCCTTGCCGACCTGCGTGGCCTGGGCCACCGGCGTATCCGGGTCGTCCAGAAACAGTTTCACGTCATCGTGGAGCGTACCCTGATTGCCTTTCAGCGCCAGCGCGTAGTCGCCGCCCTGCTCTACTACCTGCTGGGCCACCTGACGCTGGCAGTGCATGGCGTCGACAGTAACCACCTTGCCCCGCAAACTCAGCATTTCCAACAGCTTGGGCACCGCCGCAATCTCGTTGGTCTTATGGTCAACGGCCACCTGTCCCAACACCAAGCGCTGCTCGTCGGCCCAGGCGCTGACCAGATGCAGCGGCGAACGCCCTTCGGCCCGGTCGTAAGAACGGCGCAAGGTCTTGCCATCCAATGCCACCACACCCGCAATGCCTTCCGCAAACTGCCCCATGAACCCCAGAAACCACCGCTGGAAAGCTTCGGGATCCAACATCTTCAGCACTCGGGAAAAGGTGTCGTGGCTGGGAATGCCGTTTTCCAGCTTCAGAAAGGATTGCAGCAAGTCCCGTTTGGAGTGGCCGTAGAGCTCCATGTCGGTGCAGGTCTGGCCGCCGCTGACCACGGTGCAGAGGGCGATGACCAGGATGTCGTGCAGGGAATGGAGGCGGGCATTGACCGCGCGCGGGTCTTCCAAATCAGCAAATACGTCGGCCAGCTCGTTCATGGTGTCCTCCCCTCCGCCACGGTTTGGACAACATCATAACCGGCACCTCAATTTTCATATGCGATAGCCCTGCCGGCTCACGCGCACCCAGTTTGGCGAGACCGGGGAATTTGCATGGATGCACAGGATTAGATTGATACGCTCGCTCTATGCGGCGGTGGTATTAGCGGTGTTGGGGTTGCGGAGGGGGATGACCAGGATGATGAACGCGGTGATGAGGGTCAGGATGCCGGCGTAGTAATATACGGTGCCGTAGCTGTCCCAGTAGTCGATGATGAAGGAGGCCAGGAAGGGAGAGCCGATGCCGATGACGCCGTTGATCCCGAAGAGGAGGCCGATGGCGGTGGCCTCAGTTCCCTGGCCGACGTAGTCGAGCACGGAGGCCTGGATGATCTGGTGCAGGGCGAAGCTGAAGAGACCGAGGCCGGCCATTACGGGGATCAGCAACAGGCTGGATCCGACGCTGACCACCACCAGGGAAAGCAGACCCGCGATGAAAAAGCCGGGAACCAGTACCGCCTTGCGCCCCCACACGTCGGAGAGCCAGCCCAGCACCGGGGCGGAGACGATGCCCATTCCGGTCAGCAAGGCGTAGTACACGCCCTGCTGGAAGTGGCTCATTTCGAGGGTCTCGCGGAGATAGAAAGGGGTCCAGTTGAAAAGGGCGTTGAGACCGATCCCCCGGAGCAAGGCCGCGAATATCAGGGCCATGACCACGGGGTTTTTTAGAAGCGCAGCCGCGCTGATGAACTGCTGACCCAGGCTCCGGACCGAAGCCCCGCCCTCCTCGGTTCCGACACCGCGAAGAGACCACCAAACGAAGGCGGCCATGATGACCGCGAGGCTGGCATAGATGAAGAAAACGTGCCTCCAGACGATAAATCCCAAGCCCAGCACGATGCCCGTGATGATAGGTCCGCTGACGTTGCCCAGGTTGGAACCGAAACCGTGCATGGAGATGGCGAATCCACGTCGGTCGGGGAAGCGCTGGGAGATGGCGGCCGCAGAGGGCAGGTGCCAGAGGGACCCGGGCATGGACAGGAACAATACGACCACTACGAGGATCGCGAAGCTGGGAGAGGCGCCCACGGCCGCGAAAGTGATCGCGTGGCCCAGCATGCAAGCGGTGAGGATCAGGCCCCAGTAGGACTTGAGCCGATCGATGAAGGGGCCTCCACCCAGGCTGGTGGCGCTGGAGCCGGCCTGACGCACTGAGTAGAGGGAGGCGACGCGGACGGTGCTCAGGCCCATGGCGGCAGCGATTTCGGGGATCAGGATGGGGAAACCCTGGTCGAACATGTGGGACAGGCCGTGTCCCACCGAGAGGCTGCCGAGGACAAACGCGCGGTTGTTCTTGATGCCGGGGGCCTGGGGTGCTGCGGGAGCTGCGGTGGTCAATGAGCCTCCACTGCGCCATGCGATGGCGTGGGGCGATTGTAGCGGCGAGGCGGGGGTGGGGCAAGGATGATGGGGCAGAGGCGTGCACAAGCCGCCGGTCCCAGAGGCATATAATGTGACGTGAGGACTGCGAGGAGCGCCAACATGATCACATCGCTGCGGCTCAGGAACTTCAAAAACTTTGCGGACGAGACGCTGAAGCTGGGGCCGTTTACGGTGATCGTGGGGGCGAACGCCAGCGGGAAGAGCAACATCCGGGACGCGTTTCGGTTCCTGCACGGGATTGGGCGGGGGTATACGCTGGCGGAGATTATGGGTGGCAAGATGGGCGCCGGAGGCTACGTTGAATGGGACGGGATTCGGGGCGCGCCTAACGAAGTAGTTAGATTGGGCCAGTCTTCCGATGACGGAACCGGCGAGTTTGGCGCGAAAGCCGATCTGGAAGTGGATGGAGAACGCTTTGTCTACTCAATAAGTGTTGGCATTAACCCGAACGCCCAAGATGGATTTCGATTGCTGTCCGAAATGATGTACCTTCCCGGGAGATCGCCTTTCGGGATGTTAACGTCAGAGACGGAGTGGCATTACATCCGTGAGGCGAGGCCCGAATTGACTCGCCCGCTGCTTCACGATCCTCCGACAGAGGATCTGCGGTCTCGCCTTTGTTCTGCTATCCAGAGTATGCGTTTCCTGAACCCTTCGCCGGAACGTATGCGGGAGCCCTCCGTACCCGGCGCAACTATGCTGGGCGATGCCGGCCAGAATCTGCCGACGGCGCTGGAATCAATTTGCGCCGATGCCGACCGCAAGCAAACGCTGCTTTCGTGGTTTGAGGAACTGACGCCGATGGACGTGCAGGGTTTTGAGTTCCCGCGCGACCCCAGCGGGCGGGTGCATCTGTACATTACGGAGCGGAACGGGCGCAAGGTGTCGGCCTACAGCGCGTCGGACGGAACGCTGAGGTTTCTGGGGATACTGGCCGCGCTGCTGAATGATGATGCCGGCGGCATTTATTTCTTTGAGGAAATTGACAACGGCATCCACCCCAACCGGCTGTGGCTGCTGCTGGATTTCATTGAACGGCAGACGGCCAAGGGGAAGATACAAGTCATCACCACCACGCACAACCCGGCCCTGCTGGCCTGGATGAATGACGATACCTTTGAGCACACCTCGGTGGTCTATCGTGACCAATACTGGTCGGACAGCGTGATACGGCCGATCGCCGACCTGTACCACTTACGAGAATTGCGAAAAACTTATGGTATGGAGGGTCTTCTCACTGAGGGCTGGCTGGAATCAGCGATGAAGCTTTCAGAGGGCGACCCCGACAGTGACCACCTGGAGGGGGACGACGAGGATGATTGGGGGATGGAAGAAGAATGAACGTACTCGTCATCCCTGAAGACTTTCGCAAAGACCAGTACATCCTCAAGCCGTTATTCACTCGGCTTTTTCGGCATCTTGGCGTGCGCTCTGTAGAGGTTGAAGTCTGTCAGAACCCTTTGCTCGGCGGCGTTAGTGAGGCTCTCAAGACCGACAATATGACGCGAATCCTTGAAAGGCGGCGGGGAATGTACGACTTGTACATCCTCTGCGTTGACCGCGATGGCGAAGTGGGGCGACGGCAAAGACTTGATGACATTGAAGCTGCAATACAAGCCCGATTTGGCGACAGGGGGCATTTCTTTGCTGAAAACGCCTGGGAAGAGTTGGAAACCTGAGTCCTGGCGGGGCTGAACTTGCCCGGAGAGTGGCGGTGGGCGGACGTGCGCGCTGAGATACACGTCAAAGAACAATACTTTGAGCCGTTGGCCGTCAGGCGAGGTTTGGCCGGCTCAACGGGAGGCGGTCGTAGGGCGCTGGCCGAGGAAGCGGCGCGCCGCATCCTGGCCATCCGGCGGAAATGTCCGGAAGATTTCAACGCGCTGGCGGAGCGGCTGGGAACCGACCAGGCAGCATAGTCGCCCCCACGCCGGCCGGCGTTTGATGCTACAATGCGCCGCAGACTTTTTGCCGCCGGGCGGTTGGCGCCGCCCGAAATGAGGAGTGTTCAGTGCCTACGTATGTCGATCCGTCCGCGTGTAACGCCTGCGCCGGCGTGCATGGCGGACCCCAGTGTGTGTACATCTGTCCCAACGACCTGATGGTCCTGGATGGCATGGTGAACAAGGGCAGCAACCAGGAGCCGGATATGTGCTCGGAGTGCTACGCCTGCGTGAAGCTGTGTCCCGAGAACGCCATCCACGTCAGGGGATACGCTGACTTCGTGCCGTTGGGCGCGGAAGTGCAGCCCCACTATGAGGGACAGGACATTGTATGGGACGTGACGTTCCGGGACGGGCGGACGGAACATTTCCGGTTCGCTTCGCGGTCGACGCCTTGGGGGAGTATCGACCCTTACGCGATGGTGGGCCCGGCGGATGCGGACGCGCTCCGCACTCAGGTTTTGTTCGGGGAACCGGAGTATCTGATGCTGCCTGAGGAGAGCGCCTAGCGGTTCCACGGGCGCGACCAAGCAGGTTCCGAAACTGTTGCGGCCGGCTCTCCATTGGGGAGCCGGCCGAATTCATCGGATGGGAAGCGGTGCATGGAGGGATCAAGTTGAGCGAGCGATTTCGGCTGGCGCTGGTGACAGACGCCTGGGAGCCGCAGGTCAATGGGGTGGTGACCACGTTCAACAACGTGATCAGCCGGCTGGCGGCGCTGGACGTGGACGTGACGGTGGTGCATCCGCTGCTGTTCCGGACGGTGCAGCTGCCGCGGTACGCGGAGGTCAGGCTCGCGGCGTCGCCGGTGCGAGTCTAGCGGACCCTGGACGAGCTGGATCCCGACTACGCGCATATTGCGACGGAAGGGCCATTGGGCACCATCGCGCGCTTCTGGTGCTGGCGACGGGGTACTCGGTTCATGTCCAGCTACCAGACCAGGTTCCCGGAGTACATCAAGGAGATGTATGGGCTGCCGTCAGCGCCGGCGACCCGGTACATGCGATGGTTCCACGGAGGCGCAGAACATACTTTGGTGCCGACGCCGAGCATGAGGGACGACCTGGTGGAGTCGGGGTTCCGGAACCTGGTGGTCTGGCCCCGGGGAGTGTCCTCGGAGCTGTTCCATCCTTCCCGGCGGAGCGAGGGATGGTACCAGTTGGACGATCCGGCCCGAACGGTGCTGGCGTACGTAGGGCGGGTGAGCAAGGAGAAGAGTGTCGATGACTTCTGCGAACTGGCTCAGAATCCCGAGTTCAGCTGCTGGGTGGTTGGCGACGGACCCTACCGGGAGGAGTTGGAGCAGCGGTGCGGGGATCGGGTCACCTTCGTTGGCTTCAAGCGGGGCGAGGAGTTGGCGCAGTTCTACGCGTCGGCGGACGTGATGGTGTTTCCCAGCCGGACGGACACGTTCGGGAACGTGATCACCGAGAGCATGGCCTGCGGTACGCCGGTCGCGGCGTATCCCGTCACTGGACCGATCGACGTGATCAAGGATGGGGTGTCCGGGGCGATGGACGAGGATCTACGCGCTGCGGTGGAACGGGCGCTGGAGTGTGATCGCGGGGACGTACGGCAGCACGCGCTGGGTTATTCGTGGGAGAACCGCGTGCAGATCTTTCGGGACTCGCTGGTACTGAAGGGCGGGTAGCCGTGGGCGGACGACCCGGCCCGCTACGGTTGGATCCGCGGCTGGCGGGCACGGATTGCGAAGGCGACAGCGGCTGCGGCAGCGGTACACGCGCCGATGCGGAAGACGTCGCGGTAGGCGAGCAGGAAGGCCGTGTCCGGCGGGCGGGTCGCCGCGTACAGGTCGTTGAGGGCGGAGAAGCCCGCGCCGACGATGGCGACGCAGAGGACGGTGCCCGACGCCTGGGCCAGGGACATCGCGCCCGACGCGGTACCGTAGCGCTCCGCCGGGACGGTGCCCAGCATCAGGGCGTAGGCGGCGGACTGGTACCAGCCCACGCCGAGGCCCACCACTGCGATCCCAACGGCAGGGTGCCAGACGGTGGAGTTGCCGTCCAACATCGACATGGCGAAGAGGCCCACGGCGGACGTAAGCAGGCCAGCCGCTCCCACAGGACGCACGCCCCAGCGGTCGCAAAGCCAGCCGCCAACCGGCGAGGAAAGGATGTTGGAGGTGGACATGACGGCCAGCATGATGCCCAGCGTCACCGGGCCGCGGTCCAGGGCGTCAGTGATGTAGAACGGGAAGATGAACCAGATTACGAACTGCGAGAAGTGGCCCAGGAACATGGCGCTGACGGCAGTCTGGAAGCCGGTGAGTCGAACCAGCGCGCCGGGCAGCACCGGGGATGCGGCGGACCGCTCCACGCGGATAAGCGCCACCAGGATCGGCGGGGATGCCGCGAGAAGGGCGAGCACCGGGATGGACGTCCAGCCGATGGCCTGGCCCAGGCGCAGGCCGATCATGAGACACAGCAAGAGGGAGAGGACGAGGGCCGAACCGGGCAGGTCGAACCGGGGTTTGTCCGCGTCGGTTGGCTGGTTACCGAGCGTTCGGGGGATGGAGAAGAGGCCGATCACCAGGGCGAGACCAGCCAAGGGCAGTCGGCCGGCAAATACCGCCGGCCAGTCGAACAGTTGAATCAGGGGACCGGCGCCCAGGGTGGATGTGACCATGCCGAGAGCCAGGCTGGCGGAGGTGAATCCCATGGACAGGCCCCGGCGATGCTCCGGGAAGACCGAGGCGGCGATGGCCGGAGCGGTGCTGTAGAGGCAGCCGGTGCCCAGGGCCTGGAGGACGCGGAAACCGACCAGCACCTCGAGGGTCGGCGACAGGGACAGGCAGACCATGGACACGACGTAGGTCGCGGTGCCGAACAGATAGACCAGCCTGAGGCCGAAGCGGTCGGCAAAGGCTCCAGCGCCCAGGGCGAGGCCGGCGCGGGTGGCGATGAAGACGACGATCACCCACTGGACGGAAGCGAGGTCGGTGTCGAAGGCGTCGCGCATGGCGGGCAAACCGACGTTGACCGCGAAGTCCAGGGAGGCCAGGACCATGCCCAGGGCGGCGGCGGATGCCAGCAGGAGGGTGCGCCACGTGATCCGACCGGACATCGCCGGCGCGTTGGTGTCGGACTGGGCGCGCATGGCGGTAGATTGTACGCCATGCGCCCGGAGGGCGGCGGAAGGCGTCCGGTGGTCGCCGAGCTGAACCCAGATCAAGCTGGTTCAGTCGTGACGAGACTATTTGCCGCTCATGCGTACCCAGTTTGGCGGCAGGGGAACGTCAGAATCAGGATTTGCGGGATTTATGGATTATCAAGATTAGGAGTGCTCCGCTCAAAATGGTCTCAATCCGGCCAATCCGTGAATCCTGATTCTGATCTACTACCAAGAATGGGTAATCGTGAGTATTTGCCCCAGATGTTTACGCCAGGCCGTGCTCGGCGAGGACCGGGCGGATGGCTTCGACCAGGGGCGGCAGGTAATCGTTCCAGTCGCCGACGATGCCGTAGTCGGCGGCGCGGAAGATGGCGGCGCGGTGGTTGCGGTTGATGGCGAGGATCACGCCGGCCTTCTGAATGCCCACCGTGTGATTGAAGGCGCCGCGGATGCCAACAGCAAGGTAGACCTGGGGGGCGATGGTGCGGCCGCTGATGCCGACCTGGATGTGGTGGGGCAGCCAGCCGGAGTGCACGACGTTGCGAGTGGTGCAGATGGACGCGCCGATGCTGGAGGCGAGCTGCTGGGCCGCCGCTACGTTGTCTTCGCCGATGCCCATGCCGAGACCGACTACGACCTCAGCAGAGGTAAGTTCCAGCGCGCCATGCTCCTCAGAGACATGCTCGCTAACCAGAGTTACATCGACGTCGTCGGCAGGTGAGGCCGGGATTGCCTGAACGACAGCGGTTGCGCCCGGCTCGGGCGCGCCGGGAGACAAGACACCGGGGCGGAGGGTGACCAGGTTGGGAAGGGTTTTCGAGAGGATGGGTGCGACGACGTTGCCGCCGAGGGCCGGCTTGAGCTGGACGAGTTGGCCGGCGTCGTTGATCTCGAGGTCGATGGCGTCGCCGGTGAGCCCGAGGCGTTGGCGGGCGGCAATGCGGGCGGCCAGGTCGCGGCCGTCGGCGGTGGCGGCGAACAGGATGGCATACGGGGGTTGTTCGCCGATGGCGTCGGAGAGGGCGCGGGAGACGCCGCGGCCGCAGAGGACGCCTAGATTCGCGGTGTCCAGGGTGAGGATACGGTCGGCGCCGGCTTCGGCCAACCGGGTGATGACATCCGACGACGGCTGGCCGTCCTGGATGACGACGGCGACCACCTCGCTCTGGGTGATGGGGGTGAGAGCGCGGGCCTTGCCGAGCATCTCCAGGGTGACCTGGCGCACGCCGTCGGTGGCCAGTTCAGCGACGACCCAGATGCTGCGGTCACCGCCGGAGTAGCGGGGCGGCGCGGCGTTTGCGGCGCCGGATTCGGTGTCTCCAGACAAGGCGGCCAACCGATCACGGAGCATGTCGGCGACCTGGCGGGCCGCGTCCTCGGGGGGCTCATCGCGGATGACGACGGCGAGGCGGTCGGGCTCGACAAGGCGAATGTCCTCGACCCAGGTTGGCGAGCCTTCCAGGCCGAACAGGGAAAGGTCGTTGGTCAGGTCGGCGCAGGTTAGCTGCTCGATGGTGCGCTCCTGGGCCTCGGTCATCTCGTCGCGGCCGGGATAGCGTTCCTGGCCGGCACCTTCGGTGACGCAGACGACGGCGGGCAGCGGGCACTCGATGACCTGGTAGCCCTCGTCGGTGGCGCGCTCGGCGACGATACGGTTGCCGGGCCGGTCCACCTCCAGCTGGCGCACGTTGCTGATGTGGGGCAGGCCCATCAGTTCGGCGACCTCCGGGCCGACCTGACCGGTCTCGGCGTCACTGCTGTTGCGACCGCAGACGATGAGATCCGGGGATTCGCGCTGGAGGGCCAGGGCCAGGGCCTGAGCGGTGGCAAGGGTATCGCTGCCGGCGAGGGCGCGGTCAGAGAGCAGGATACCACGGTCAGCTCCCAGGGCGTAGCATTGGGTCAGGCCCTCGGCGGCGTTGGGCGGACCCATGGACAGGGCGACCACGGTGTCATCGTCGTCGGCCTTGAGGTCGACGGCCATGTTGATGCCGAGCAGGTCGAAGGGGTTGATCTCGGACGGGACACCCTCGCGTTGGATTACCTTGTTCTCGTAGTCGAACTCGATGCGGGAGACTACGGGAACGAACTTGACGCAGACCGCGATTTTCATCGGACTTGGGCTCCTTGGCGGAAACTAAGACAGGGAGGCGGTCAGCCGGCCGCGGATTTGGGAATCCAAGAGGCTGAGTTCCTCGCTGATTGACACGGGGAAGTGATCGGGTTGGCGGAGGCGACGGTGGGCCCGGGGCAGCCGGGAGAGGCCATCGGTCACTCGCTGGCGGGCGTCGGCGATTGTGCTGGGTGGGATGATGCGATGGCCGTCCTGCATCGCCAGGGCCAACAGCGGCTCTTCCGACAATGGGGTTTCGGTGGACAGGCCGATGACGTCGGCGGACATCATGCCCTTCGGGTCGTGTTGGCGAAAGACCTGCTTGGCGGCCGGCAGGGTCTCCTTGCCCTCGCTGAGCTTCATCACCGGCCGCCCGTCGTAGCTGACCATCTTGTAGACGATTTCGCAGGAGGGGGCGTCGGCGGAGACGCCAACGCGGGTGCCCACGCCGAACATATCGATGGGCGCGCCGCCGGCGACGAGACGGTCGATGGCGTACTCGTCGAGGCCGCCGCTAGCTACGATGCGGACGTAATCCAGTCCGGCGTCGTCGAGGATACGCCGGACCTGGCGGCTGAGGGCGTCGAAATCGCCGGAGTCGAGACGGACGCCGGTGAGGCGATGGCCGTCGCTCTCCATCTCGTGGGCGACCTCAACAGCAGCCTGGGCGGCGTTGATGGTGTCGTAGGTGTCGAGCAGGAGGATGCTGCGGTCAGGGAACATGAGGGAGTAGGCGCGGAAGGCGTCGATTTCGGTGTCGAACGTCGTGATGTAGGAGTGGGCCATGGTGCCGGTGGGCGGGATGCCGTAGCGGCGGGCGGCGAGGACGTTGCTGGTGGCGCCGAAGCCGGCGATGTAGGAGGTGCGGGCCATCTTGAGGCTGGCCTCGGCTCCGTGGGTGCGGCGGGCGGCGAAGTCGGCGATGGGGCGGCCCTGGGCAGCGTCAACGCAGCGGGCGGACTTGGTGGCCAGCAGGGTCTGGTACTGGACCTGGTTCATGACGATGGTTTCGGCCAACTGGGCGGCGATTATGGGGCCGGTGACTTCCAGCACCGGCTCATGGGCAAAGAACAGGGTGCCATCGGGCATGGCGCGGACACTGCCGGTGAAACGGAAACCGCGCAGGTAATCGAGGAAGTCTGCGGTGAAGATACCGGTACTGCGCAGGTACTCGATGCTGTCGGTGTCGAAGGACAAGGCTTCCAGGCAGTCCACTGCATCGTCAACGCCGGCGGCCACGAGGTAGCCGCGGTCGGGCGGGTACTCACGCACGTACATGCTGAAAGTGGCCTCGCCGGCGATGCCCTCAGAGAAGTAGGACTGGGCCATGGTCAGCTCGTAGAGATCGGTGAGCAGACCGATTTCGCCGGCGGGCAACGGCAGGTATGGAGGCTGGCTGGACAGGGTCATGGGCAGGAACGCCGGAGAGGTAGAGGACGCTGAGCGTGTGCCGGGATGCTGGCATTATCGGGCGGGGTATGGGGAGAGTCAAACGGGGCTTGAGCGGTGGTGCTACACTTGTAATATGAACAGCATCACGCTGCAAAATTACCGCTGCTTCGGCAGCGAGGAGCAGACGGCGCGGCTGGCGCCGCTGACGCTGCTGGTGGGACCCAACAGCACGGGGAAGACGTCGTTTCTGGCGTTGATACGGGCGCTGTGGGACGTAGCGTTTCGGGAGGTGGTACCGAATTTTCGGGAGGAGCCGTTTGACCTGGGTTCGTTCGGGGACATAGTGCACAACGATGGCTCACGGAATGGCCCGTGCGGGGTGTTCAGGGTTGGATTCGGGCAGAACTCACACGCAAATGCGGCAGCGCCAACAACATACAGGGTAATCTTCACCGACCAATACGGCTCACCATTTCCGGAGAAACGCAGGATTAGCCGGGGCCAAACGCGGTGGGAAGTGTCGCGTATCGGAGCCATGGAGCACACCATCGGATTTGCGACACCTAGAGGAGATTGGGAACTCGATGTTAACGCTGACACAGTGGCTGGCCGCGGTATCGGGCTGATGCCATTCCAGATCTTGTTTTGGGAAAGGATTTTGGGGCAATCCGCATTTGGTGACCGGGACTGCGGCTGGCGGACCGGGTCCCACGACCTGTTCGATGAAGGCGATGTCCAAGCGGTGCGTGAGTTGAGTTCAGCGGTGGCGGACTGGAACGGGAAACTCCGTCCGTACGCCAGTTCTCCGGTTCGCTCCAGACCGCGACGCACCTACGATCCCGCGCTGAATACAGACGACCCGGAAGGCGAAGATATCCCCAGCTTCCTGGCGAACTTGGCACGTCGTAGTCCTGACGCTTGGGAAACCTTGCGACGCAGACTTGAGAATTATGGCCGATCTTCGGGGCTTTTCGACGAAATCTGGGTGCGTTCCTTCGGCGCATCGCAAGGCGATCCTTTCCAGATACAAACTCGCAAGTTTGGCAAGCGGCGCAAAGGGCCTCGAAGAAATTTGATCGATGTCGGTTACGGTATCAGCCAGGTCCTGCCGATATTGACGCAACTGCTGAGAGACGATGCGTCGACGATGCTTTTGCTGCAGCAGCCCGAAGTCCACCTGCATCCCCAGGCCCAGGCCGCGTTGGGCACCCTGTTTTGCCAAGTGGCTGCCGGGGGGCGGCAGTTGGTGGTGGAGACGCACAGCGACTACATCATCGACCGGGTGCGGATGGACGTGCGGGATCAGGCGACGGGGCTGAAGCCGGAGGATGTGTCTATCCTGTACTTTGAGCCGCGGGATCTGGACGTGAAGATCCACTCTATTCGGCTGGATAAACTGGGAAACGTACTGGATGCACCCAAGTCTTACGGCGCCTTCTTTATGGATGAAATCAACCGATCGATCGGGCTGGTAAAACCGGATGTGCGCGATAGTAGATAATAATGTCCGCGATCAGGTTTTTGGCGCGAACAGCCAATCGCCGGCAGGGCGATTTTTTCTTGCCTGGTTGAGCAGCGGCCGGGGCAAGCTCGTGGTTGGCGGCGAGTTGTTACGCGAATTGAACGAATACAGTGATTTCAAGCGGTGGTTGCGTATAGCGCTCGGGAGAAACATTGCGATTGCGATCGAAGATACGACCGTTGACGCTGAAACCGCCGCCATCCAGCAAAATGGCGAATGCGTCTCGGACGACGAGCACGTGATAGCGCTGGCGAGAGTAAGCGGCGCTCGCCTGTTGTTCACCAATGATGGTGACTTGCAGGACGATTTCAAGAATCCCGGTATTATCAACAACCCACGAGGGGTGATTTACACGACTCTGCGTGGGGTGGATGTCACACGAACGCACCGGAATTTGCTTCGTAGAACCAACTTGTGCGCCATGTGACCAAGCAGTCGGATGGGGCGACGTATGGTATATTTATGCGGCATTTTGCCGCAGATTGTCGGCCCGCAGGAGCGCTTTACGATGCCCGCCAGCGCAGATATCACCGCCATTCCGAACGGTACCATCACGTCGCCGCAGGGGTTTTCTGCCGGCGGAGTGTTCATCGGCCTCAAGACGCGAGGCGATGACAAGCTGGACCTGGCAATGCTGGTCTCGGACAGCCCGTGCTCCATTGGCGGGGTGTTCACGACGTCGGCGATACGGTCGGCGACGGTGGACCTGGACCGGGAGCGAGTGGCGCGTGGGCAGGCACGGGCGTTGATCGTAAACGCCGGGATCGCAAACACCTGCGTGGGCGCGCAAGGCTACAAGGACGCCGAGGAGATGACGCGGTTGGCGGCTGAAAAGCTGGGTATGGCGGCCGAAGACGTGCTGGTATGCAGCACGGGGGTCATCGGCGTGGAACTGCCCATGTCGCTGATCCGGTCGGGCGTTACGGAAATTGCGCTGGACGACGCCGGTGGCAACGAGTTGGCGCGGGCGATGATGACGACGGACACGCATCCCAAGGAGACTGCGGTGTCCTTCACGGCGTCGACAGGACAGACCATTACCATCGGCGGCGTGGCGAAAGGGTCGGGGATGATTAACCCTAACATGGCGACGATGCTGTCGTTCGCGGCCACGGATGCGGCGGTTGACCCCGGGTTCCTGCAGATGACGGTCAAGACGGTTGCCGACGAGACCTATAACATGCTGACCGTGGACGGGGACAGCAGCACCAACGACACCTTCCTGGCGTTCGCCAACGGTCAGGCGGGCAACCCGGTGATTGACGAACGGTCGCCCGACGCCGAGGCATTCACGGCCGCGCTGCACCAGGTGTGCGCCAATCTGACCCGAATGCTGGCGCGGGACGGCGAAGGGGCCACGAAGCTGCTCACGGTGCAGGTTGACGGCGCCAAGGACGCCGTCGACGCGCGAAAAGCGGCGCTGACCATCGCGGGGAGTCCGCTGGTCAAATCGGCGGTGTACGGCGCAGATCCCAACTGGGGACGGCTGATGATGGCGCTGGGCCGCAGCGGAGCCGAGGCGGTGGAGGAGAAGGTAGACCTGTTCGTCAACGGGGTTTGCATCATGGAGGCGGGAACGCCGATACCGTTCCACCGGGATGCGGTGGTGGCGTTGATGTCCAGCGAGCAGGTGGACTTCCGGGTGAGCCTTAACCTGGCGGCCGGGGAAGCGACGGCGTACGGCTGCGACCTCACCGAGCAGTACGTCATCATCAACAGCGCGTACACGACCTAGTCGGAAATTGCGCCTTTGGCCCGGCGCCGGTCGCGGGTGGCACTGATCCTACCAGCTTACGCCGCCGGGTGAGGAACGACGACGTGTCACAACAGTTCGCGGAACCGCCTATCGTCGTCAAGATCGGGGGCAGCACCCTGGGCGGCAACGACACCTCGCTGCAGGACCTGGTGGCGCTGCACGCCTCGGGCAAACCGGTGGTGATCGTCCACGGTGGTGGGAACGTGATCAGTGAGTGGATGCAGCGGCAGAACCTGGCGCCCAATTTCGTTAACGGGCTGCGGGTGACCGATGCGCCGTCCCTGGAGATCGTGGTGGCTGTGTTGGGTGGGCTGGTGAACAAGGAACTCACGGCGCAGATGCAGCAGTTGGGGGCGCCCACCATCGGGATCAGCGGCATGGATGGCAACCTGCTGCAGGCGCACGTGGCCAACCCTGAGCTTGGATACGTGGGAGAGGTCACCGCGGTTGACCCGGAGCCAGTGCGGGCGATAGTTTCGGCGGGGTTTATACCGATGGTGTCGCCCATCGCGGTGGATGTCAGCAAGGACAGCGATCACGCGGGCCAGCCGCTGAACGTCAACGGCGACACGGCAGCGGGAGCGCTGGCGCACGCGCTGCGGGCGGAACGGATCATCTTCCTGACGGACGTGGCCGGCGTGATGGACAACGGCGGTCGGGTCATACCGCGACTGGACGCGCGAGGGGCGGAGCAACTGCGGGCATCGGGGGTGGCGCGCGGCGGGATGCTGCCCAAGCTGGCGGCCTGCCTGGACGCGCTGGCCGACGCGGCGGTTCCGATAGCGCACATCGTGGACGGACGGGAACCCGGAGCGGTGATGAACTGCGTGAACGGGAGGCCGGTGGGGACTCGGATAACGGCCTGAGAGGGGGTTGGTTGCACCGGGAGGGCGTGGGTTTCTGCTTTCGCAGGAACGACGGGGCATTTGGACACAGTGGTTCCTGCGAAAGTAGGAAAGACGGGCATGTAGATACCGGAGCGACGTACACGTAGACAAAGGAACAGGGGCGGGTCATTGGCCCGCCCCCGATTATTTGGAGACCGTCGGCTTGATAGAGATCAGGCGGCGATGAGGTCCTTGGCGACGGCGTCGGAGATCAGGTCGCCCTCGGCGGCGAGGTGGGCCTTGATGGCATCGGCGGCAGCGTTGACCAGTTCCGGGTCCAGGTTGGCAGCGGCCTCGGGATACCCGGCCTCAGACAGATAAGCGGCGGTCTGCTCTCGGAGTTGCTCCAGGGAGAAATCGAGCTGGGCGCCGCTGTCGCGCATTTCCTCGGGGTAATCGACGTGGGATCCGCCGGCGCCGAGCTTGTCATAGCCGCCCTTGTGCCAGTGGCCGCGGGCCCCGTGAGGGTCGAACCGGATGATCTCAACGCCCTGAACGTCCACGCCGAAGGTGGGGCCGCCGAACTTGGCCTTCAGGCAGCGCAGGGGCCACAGGTACATCGTCACGTCGCCCTGCTTGCTGAGGGGCCGGACCATGACCCTGCCCAGATAGGACTCGCCATCAATCATAGTTGCCATGAAAATATCCTCCTGCCGGCGTCTTCAATCCGCCGGGTACTGACCTGCGTATAGTAACACAGAACGCTGATCCTCCCATCGCGCGGTTCCGGCTCACGTGTACCCGGTTTGCGGCGGGGAAACGTCGGAAGCAGGATAGAAGTTACGTACTTGAAATCCCACGCCCGTCACTCCAGCGAGAGCCGGAGTCCAGAAGTCGAAGTGTGCAAGAATCGGAACGATGGTTAACGATTTCGGTCATGGGATTCCGGCTTTCGTCGGAATGACGGTCCCAACTGCGTAAGTCCTATCAGGATTGGAGCCGTTCCGTGATGGAGAGCTCCCATCCTGCCCAATCATAAAGTCCCGTAAATCCTGCTGCCGACGATTTACGAAAGTTGGTACACATGAGGGCTTGTATCGACCCGGAAAAGCCACGAACGTCGGATATAGCACAATATCAACGGTTATACTCACTGCACCCACGAAGTTGAGAAATGTGATGTCTCGTTCAACCCTGAAAGCCGGGAGCGCGATACTGCTGGCGGCGTTTTTGGCGCTGGCCGTGGCGGCATGCGCGCAGAGCGCGGCGCCGGCGGATGAGTCCGCAGAGCCGGTGAGCCCGACGGCGCCGCCAGCGGCAGCCCCGGCGTCGAGTGACTCCGCGCCGACGGCCGGGCCTACCACCGCGCCGGCCGAGCCGGTGGGGACGCCGCCAGCCGTGGCGCTGCCCACGGGCGAACTGCCCGCTACGCAGGCTCCCACGTCGACGCCGGCGGAGGAGACGAAAGCCAGGCCGATTGTCCAGGACATCCCGAACGTGGAGGGCATCGACGCCTGGCTCAACACGGACGATGCGCTGACTATCCAGGAACTGGTCGGCGAGGGCAACGTGGTGCTGGTGGACTTCTGGACCTACACGTGCGTCAACTGCATCCGGACGCTGCCCTTCCTGCGGGACTGGTGGTCGCGATACGAGGACGACGGGCTGGTGATCCTGGGCATTCACACGCCGGAGTTCGAGTTTGAGAAGGACTATGAAAACGTGGCGGAAGCGCTGATGACCCACGAGATCGGGTGGCCGGTGGCGCAGGACAACAAGCGGGTGACGTGGCGGAACTTTGAGAACCGCTACTGGCCGGCGAAGTACCTGTTCAACAGCCACGGCGAGATGATCTACTCGCACTTTGGGGAAGGGGCTTACGGCGAGACTGAGCAGAAGATACGCAACGCGCTGGTGGAAGCCGGGGCGGACCTGTCGGACGATCCGCTGGATTTGCCGGAAGACCAGGTGCGGGATGCGGCGTTCCAGTCGGCGCGGGTCGGCGGTCGGGCTCCGGTAACGCCGGAGCTGTACGCCGGGTGGGAACGAAACGTGGGCGTGGCAAGATCGGGCCGGCATCCGTACGTGGCGCAGTACGAGGATTACTTCCAGTCGATCCTGGACGGTGGGCACGGTTTGATCAACGTTGAGGTGCCGCAGGACCTGCATCCGCATTTGCTGTACTTCCAGGGCCAATGGTCGGTGGAACCGGAGCGGATCCGGCACGCGCGGGAGACCGAGGAACTGGAGGATTACCTGGCGTTGAACTACGCGGCCAAGAGCGTAAACGCGGTGCTTACCTCAGACTCCGGCGAGCCTTATGAAGTGGTCGTGACGGTGGACGGCGCGATGCTGTCTGCGGAGAACGCGGGAGCGGACATCCAATGGGATGAAAACGGGTATTCGTACATCCTGGTGGACGAGCCGAGGATGTACGGGATCGTCGATAACCCGCAGTACCTGCCGCAGTCGATACTGACGATGCGTTCGAACTCGGACGACTTCGGCCTGTTCGCCTTCACTTTCGGCGTGTATGCGGAGGGCCCCTGATGCGCGCGTCCCTGCTGATCGCTGCGATGGTGGTCGGGGTGATGGCGCTGGTCGCCTGCGGCGGGTCGGCGCCAGAGCCTCCGCCGGCAGAGCCATCTGCAGTGCCGGTTATCCGAGTGCCGACGGCTGCGCCGGACGACGGCGAAATCCAGTCGCACCTGGCGACCAAGGTACTGGAAGTGGGCACGCAGCGGGTGGCGTTTCTGCTGAACACGCAGAAAGCGCTGGTCAAAGCGCCGCAGGTGAGGATCTTGGTTGCCCCTACGGATGAGTCGGGTCCGGCGACGGAGATCACCGCAGACTACAACGCGTGGCCCTACGGTGTTCGCGGGTCATACGTGGCTCCGGTGTATTTCCCGTCGGCAGGCGATTACCGGCTGACGGTGATGCCGGTGGGCGGCGAGGTTTCTGGGGAGGCGGTGATCAACGTTTCGGTGGCGGCCGATTCGCCCATCCCGTCGATTGGGGAAGCCGCCCCGGCCAGCGAAACGAAGACGCTTGATGATCCCGCGGAGATAACCGACCTGACCACCGCGTACGAACCGGACGATGAGCTCTACCGGATCTCGGTGGCGGAAGCCGTTGAGTCGGGCAAGCCGTCGGTGGTGGTGTTTGCCACGCCGGCGTTCTGCACCAGTCCGACCTGCGGGCCGCAGGTGGACACGGTGTCGGAACTGAGAGTGGAACACCCGGAGGCGGCAAACTACATCCACGTGGAGCTTTACGACAATCCCGAGGAGATCCAGGGAGACCTGAGCCAGGCGCGACTGGTGCCGGCGGCGGATGAATGGGGCTTCACCCAGATACCCGGGTGGACCAACGAGTCGTGGGTCTTCGTGCTGGATGGCGACGGGATCGTGCGGCAGCGGTTTGAGGGGTTTGCGACGCTGGCGGAGTTGGAAGCGGCGCTGGCAGAAGTGGGTGGGCTGTAGTCCTGCGGCGTTAACGTAAATTGTCAGAAGCAGGATTTTCGGGATTTTATGATTGGGCAGGATTGGGAGATTTCCATCACGGAACGGTTCCAATCCTGATAATCCCCAAATCTTGAAAATCCTGCTTCTGACGTTCCCTAGCGGCAAACTGGCTACAGCTGAGCAAACCGAGTGATTGACCCTACCATTGGCGCATGATAGAGTTTCAGCGAAAAGCTGAGATGGAGACGAGTAAGCGGACGACGAGCGTCGTAGCGAGCCTGGCTCGGTGAAAGCAGGCACAATCGTCCCGCCCAAAATCCCTCCGGAGCTGCCGGCTGAAATTCGTCCCCCGAAAACGGCGGTGAGTAAGCTCAGGCCGGGTTCGTTGCCCGTTAGCAGCAACGGGACATGATGGTGTCCTGCCAGAGAGGCCCGGTTCGCCCGTTGGGGTAGTCCAGGGCAAATAGGGTGGTACCGCGGGCAATTCGTCCGTCCCTATGGGACGGGCTTTTTTTGTGTCCCGGCGAACACCGATCTGCGCGTGCTGGCGGCAGGATCTGGCAGACGGAACGACGTTGTACGGAGAGAAACCGTGAAACTGAAAGGTTCGGAAATCATCTGCGAGAGCCTGCTGAGGGAAGGGGTCGATGCGCTGTTCGGCCATCCCGGCGGGGCAATTCTGCCGTTCTACGACGCGCTGTGGTCATACCCGCAGTTGCGGCACGTACTGGTGCGGCACGAGCAATCGGCGGCGCACGCGGCGGACGGCTACGCCAGGATGACGGGCAAGCCGGGCGTGTGCGTGGCGACGTCTGGTCCGGGAGCGACTAACCTGGTGACCGGGATCATGGGGGCCAAGGCGGACAGCGTGCCGCTGGTGGCCATCACCGGCCAGGTGGCGCGGGCCGCGATGGGCACGGAGGCGTTCCAAGAGTGCGACATTTGCAGCATCGCCTCGGTGTGCACGAAGCGAACTTACCTGGTGATGTCGGCCAACGACCTGGCGCGGACGATACGGGACGCCTTCCGGGTGGCCCAGGAAGGCCGTCCGGGGCCGGTGCTCATTGACGTGCCCCGGGACGTGCAGTTGGAAGAAGCGGAATTCGAATACCCCGAGACGCCGTGGGTTCCGGAACCGCAGTTGCCGGACGAGACGCTGGAAAACGTGCGCAAGGCGGCCGATCTCATCAACCAGGCGGAGCGGCCGGTGATCATCGCCGGGCACGGGATCGTAAATTCCAGGGCGTTTGACGAACTGCTGGCGTTGGCTGAGGGGTCCGGCATTCCGGTGATCAACACGCTGCTGGGGTTGAGCAGCTTTCCCCGAAACCACCCGCAGAGCCTGGGAATGCTGGGAATGCACGGGATGTACTGGTGCAACATGGTGGTTGACCAGGCGGACGTCATCGTAGGACTGGGGATGCGGTTTGATGACCGGGTGACAGGCCGGGTGTCCGGGTTTGCTCCGCACGCGAGGATCGTGCACCTGGATATTGAAGCCACGCAGGTGGGCAGGATCGTGCCGGCGGAAGTTCCGCTGGTGGGCGATGCCCGGCCCATACTGAAGGCGCTGGCCCCGTTGGTACAGAAGGTTGACCGGTCGGAGTGGATGGCGACTATCGCCGAGCTCAAGGCGCAGCACCCGTCGCTGGCGATTCCGCAGAGCGACGCGCTGATGCCGCAGCAGGTACTCACCGAGATGAACGAGATGCTGCAGGGGGACGACGACGCGGTGGTGGTTACCGGTGTGGGGCAGCACCAGATGTGGGCGGCGCAGTACCTGTTCCTGAACCAGCCGAACTCGTTCGTAACGTCCGGCGGACTGGGAGCGATGGGCTTCGAGGTTCCCGCGGCCCTGGGGGCGCAGTTGGCCCGGCCCGGGTCCACGGTGTGGTCAGTTGCGGGCGACGGCGGGTTCCAGATGACGCTGCAAGAGCTGGTGACGGCGGTGGAGGAGAAGCTGCCGATCAAGATCGCGCTCTTCAACAACGGCTACCTGGGGATGGTGCGGCAGTGGCAGGAGATGTTCTTCGACGGCCACCTGAAAGAGGTGCCGATGCCGGGGCCGGACTACATCAAGCTGGCCAACGCTTACGGCATTCCGGCGGTGCGGGTGGAGCACCAGGAGGACGTGGCCGCGGCGTTGCAGCAGGCGAAAGATTACGACGGGCCGTTCCTCATCGAGTTTGTCGTGGAGCGGGAAACCAACGTGTTCCCCATGGTTCCGCCGGGCGGCTCGCTGGCGGACACGCTGGAGGATCCGCGGACCATGGCGACCGCACGGTGACGCGGGTGGAACAGATGCCGACTTGCCGCTATGCGGGGTTGGTGGTAGAAATAGGCATTGCCAACTGAAGATTGCCGAGATTGGAGGTGCAGAATGCCCCGGGTCACTATCCAGGAAGCCTCACGGATCCTGAACGTTTCCCAGCAGGTAATCCGCAAGGACGTGCGGGATGGGAAGCTCCAGGCCACCAGGGAAGGTGGCCCCAACGGCACCCGATGGATGGTGGACATCCCGGACGACGTAGAGGAATACACCGACGACTTCAAGGAAGGGATCCACCAGCTCGCGCGTTCGCTGACCCCGTGGTGGTTCGACAATCCCCGACGAGAGGGCGTGGTGCACTACCTGGAGAGCCTGGGCATCGAAGAGGTGGAGCCGTTTTTCCTGTGCGGTGCCAAGGGCGAAGACATCTGGCCGGCCACCGGACACGAGACGTGGCAAAGGTGCCCGGAATGCGTGCTTGAGGTCCACGACCAGGGGATGCCGATGGAGACCAGGGAGTAAACGGCCCCGAAAGCCGCAGTCATCGAGTACGAGCCGCAGTTACGCGGCTCGTTTTCGTTGGTGACTCTGGGCGTCCTGTGAGGACTGCCGACGGGGCCAGCCTGACCCGAACCGTCAGGTCGTTCCGTGGGCGTAGGGCTTGAGGGCGGCGTAGATCACGTCGTTGATGGGTGTGGGGACACCGGCGGATTCGCCGGCGCGGACGACGGCGCCGTTCAACGCTTCCAGTTCCATGGGGCGGCCGGCCAGCAGGTCGGCGTGCATGGAGGCGCTCATGGCGCCCTTGGCGGACTCCATGTAGTCCAGGGTGTCGGCGACGATGGTTGGAGCGAGACCGACGCCGGAGGCGCGGCCGGCCCGTTCGATCTCGGACATGCAGCCCACGACAATCTTGTGCCACTCGGGTCGAGGGAGCAGGTCGCGCAGGTATTCGCGGGCCAGCGAGGTGGTTCCGGCCATGGTGGTGATAAACAGGAACTTGGTCCACAAGGTGACCGCAATGTCGTCCGACGCCTCGGCGGGTACGCCGGCGTCACGGAAGGCGGCGCAGATGGCCTCGGCTGGCTGCTGGTGGGACGGGTCGCTGCCCCGGATGCTGCCGGTGACGATGCGAACGATGTCACCGGCCTGGGTGACGACGCCGGGTCCGGAGCGGCCGGCCTCGATGTAGGCGGCGCCGGGCAGCACCGCGGTGTTCGGAAAGGCGTCCACCAGAGGCAGATAGGAATCGATGCCGTTTTGAAGGCAGAGGATCGCCGTGTCGGGACCGACCATGGGAGCCATTTGCGGCACCGCCACGGCGTTGTGGTAGGTCTTGGTGGTGAGCAGGGCGAGATCGACGGGGCCGACCTGAGCGGGCTGGTCGGTGGCGGAACAGGGGACGGCGAACTCGCCGGCCTGGGTACGCATGATGAGGCCGTTGCGGCGGATGGCATCCAGGTGTTCGCCGCGGGCGATGAGCGTCACGTCGTGTCCGGCGCGGGCTAACATGCCGCCGAAGTAGCCGCCGATGCTGCCGGCGCCCATCACTGCCGCTTTCATTGGCTGTAGCTCCTTTTCAGTACCGGGAAGGGCCGCAGGTTACTGTGCGTCGAAAATCCTGGAGCGCACGTCGAACACGAAGCCGGGGAGGTCCGGGTCGCCGCTGACGACTTCGGGGTCGTCGAGAACGACGGGGTCGGCATTGGGGCGGTAGATGTGGACCCGGCGTCGGAAGGGGTCGATCAGCCACCCGAGCATTGCGCCGTGGTCGATGTAGACCTGCATCTTGCGGTGGGCGCTGGCCTGGCTGTCGTTGCGCGACATAATCTCGACCACGAAATACGGGCAGAAATCCAGTAGCCAGGTTTCTTCCGACGGGGTGTACGCCGCCAATTGTTCCGGTGACAGCCAAGCGGCATCGGGAGCGTAGCGGTCGTCTTCGGTCATCCGAATTCCCAGTCTGGCGCCGTGGGCTTCGCCACCGTACTGCTGTGCCCAGATGTACAATTCTCCGGCGAAAATTGACTCGGAACGGGATCCTGATTTGCTTTGCATGGGGGATATCAGCAACGCTCCTTCGGAAGTCAGTTCAAGTTTGCCCACCAATTCGCGGTTGGCCTCGTTCAACTCGATCAGCCACTCGTCCAGTTTGACGCCTTCGATACCGACATCGGCCAGAAGTTTCAGCACCGGACGAAAGTCCAGATGAATGGGGGACGGGGTGGGGTCGCCGTCGACCCACATGTTTTCCACGAATATGGCGGGGATTTCCGGCGTCGGTTTGGCAACCATGGTTATGGCCTCCTGCTGGGTGAGTATGCCACAGATGCACGAGGGGCGCAGTCGTGCCAACGAGACGGGCAGCGTTGACGGTGATTATTGCCGGTGCTAAATTGGCGGCAATGATGATCATTATCGCCCGGATTTAGAGGAGGGCTCGCATGACCGCCAAAATGGATTTTGGACTGTTCACCACCTGGAACGCGGTTTACGAGGGCGACAAGGTGCCCTGGGATCCCGAATACCAGGGCGGGAAGCTGCTTGAGGCCGCGGCATACAAGCAGAACTTCAAGGAAATCGACCATGTCGAGGCGGCCGGATGGGACTATGTCTGGTTCGGCGGGGGGCACTTCTCCACGCAGGGCAGCATGGACCCGCAGTCGCTCATGCTGTCGGCCGTCATCGCCAACCACACCGAGAACATCAGGATAGGCACGTCCATCCACCGGCCGACCCTGCGGCTGCCGGGGGAGACCGTTTCGGAGCGGGCGCTGCCCCACGAACGCTACGCTTTTGACAATCTGCAGCTGGAAGACCCCTTCCAGGTGGCGGAACAGGTCGCCATAGTGGACCAGGTCAGCGAGGGCCGGTTCATCTACGGCCCGGGGGCGCGCACCCGCGGTTCCGACGAACGCCGGGAATACTTCTACGAGTACCTGGAGCTCCTCAAGCAGCTCTGGGACGAGGACAGATTCTCCGGTTTCGAGGGCAAGTACTTCAACTATCCCGCCTTCTACGAAGACTACATGAGCATTCCCAAGCCGGTGCAAAAGCCAATGCCGATGTTGCTCCCGGTGGACAGCCAGGAGAGCTTCGTTCCCATGGGGGAGCACGGCTATCGCATCGCCATCGGCGCCGGCAGTTCTCCCCACAACCTGCGGGGCTCCGCCATCTTGAGGCAAGACGTGCAGGATTACCGCAAGGCGTGGTACGACGCGGGACACGAGGGCCATCCCAGCACGGTCGTGCGCGTGCCGACGCTGGTTGCCGACACGCAGGAGAAGGCGGATCGACGGGTCGACGACCTGATGAACCTAGCACGCATCTATTACGCCGGTCGCCTCGCCATCGGGAGCACCGACGCGGGCAGCGCCGGCCCCGAGGCCACCCAGGAAGTGAACCTCTTCGGCACGCCGGAAGAGGTGGTCGAGAAGATCCACATGTTCCGCGAGCAGTTCACCACCGACGAGATCATGTTCGAGTGCAACTGGACCTCATCGGTTCCGCGCGAGGTGGTCATGGACACGCTGAAGTGCCTGTCCGAGGACGTGATACCGCACTTCAAGTAAGCCGGCACGGCGCTTCGGCAATCCGTAGCGGGACTGGCAGGGGCAGGTTCGAAACCTGCCCCTTTTTAAATACCAGCCACTTGCCAAGCCAGCCCATCGGCCCGACACGACTCCAGAGTGTAGAAGATGCGCTCACCCGAACCCGTATTGACGGCTGAACTGCTGCCCGGGCTTCTGGAACACCTTGTAGGAGTGTTGGAATCCCTGGAACCGGCGGAATGGGATGCGCCCACAGCGTGTCCGGCATGGTCAGTGCATGATCTGGCAGCGCATATTCTGGGTGACCACGTCGGCCAACTGTCGATTGGCAGGGACGACTACCAGACATCATGGATTGTTGTAGATGGGTGGGACGACCTCGTGGAAGCGCTCAATGAGCTGAACGAGGAATGGGTACGGGCCATGCAGCGGGTTAGTCCACGTCTGATGATCGACCTGCTGAAGTCCACCGGCCATCGCGTAAACCGATATTTGCAATCCCTCGATCCGCACGAGGTCGGCCCGGTGGTGAGCTGGGCCAGCCCGGAGGCAGCGCCGTTCTGGTTGCACATCGCTCGCGAATATACGGAGTACTGGCACCATCAACAGCAGATTCGAGAGGCGGTGGGATGCCCATTGCTCACGGATCCGCATTGGTTCGCGCCGGTTCTCGCTACCTTCGTACACGGGTTGCCCCGGGCGTACTGCGGCGTAGCCGCCCCTATTGGCACAGCGGTCCGGGTTACGATTTCCGGCGCTTCGGGCGGGGTCTGGCTGATGGTACGCGGCGAATCTGGATGGGCGCTGTGTAGAGACGAGGTTATCGTACCCGTCGCTCACGTCACAATCGACGAGGTTGACGCCTGGAAGCTCTTTACCAAAAGTATCGACAAGGAAAGTGCGGAAGCGAGGATGGTGATTGAAGGAGATCGGGAATTGGGGTCGAAGGTTTTGGACACCGTGTCAATCATTGCGTAAGATCGCTATCGTCTCATCTCCGGAGTAAACACACATGGGCACGTTTGCAACGAAAGTACGCGTCGGGAATCCTGCCGGGGGCGACACGCTTGAAGTAGAAGCGCTGGTGGATACGGGCGCTTCCCACTCCATGTTCCCCGCGTCTCTGTTGGACGGGCGCGAATTGCCCGGCGTTCGCAGATTGACGGCACGCTTGCCGACGGCAGCGAGGTATCGTACTGGACCGGGTGGGCATTGATCGGAATTGAAGGAGAAGAAGGTGCCTGCCTGGTAATTTTCGGGCCGGAGGGTGATGGCAATAGCGTGGTTGGAGCGACGACCTTGCAGATGCTGTTGTTCAAGGTGGATCCGGTTCGAGAGGCTTTGGAACCCACCACTCGCGTGCGTCTCTGATATTGCAGACCGCCGCAAGCTTTCCCGGCAATCATTGCTGCTGCTGGACGAAGCGACGGTAGATCTCTTCTTCGGACAGGGCTTCCTGGTGGAACCAGTTGTCGTCGATGACCTTGTAGACGGCGCTGAGGCGTTCCAGGACCTGGTTGGTCAGCAGCAGGGCGTCCAGAGGCGTTTGAGGCATGACGTTGTCGTCCTCCAGGGTCAGAACGGCCTCGGACAGGGCGCGGATAAGTTCCACGGAGCCGACGTGGGTAGCATTGCCTCGGGCCGTGGCCAGGCTGTGGTAGATGGACGATACCTCGTGCCGCCTCAGGAGCAATTCCAAGGCGCGGTTCGGGTCTCCGGTGGGTATTCCGCGGATGGCGGCGGCGTTGGTGAGGGACTGCTGGAGGGCCATCAAGTCGCTGCCGTTCTCCAAGGCGATGCGGGCGAAGCTGTTGATGACACGGGCGGTATTGTCGGCGCGTTCCAGCCACCGGCCCATCCAGATCAGGTTGTACACCCTGGAATCGGTGAGCCACCGGTCGGGACGATAGGCGATTGACCTGGGTTCTACCATGTGGGGGGTTCTCCTCCGGGTGTTTGGGTTGGGGCAACAGCACGGTTACGAAACCGCTTTGCTGGATTGCAACAGGTTCAGGGCGTCGTCCACGGAAACGGAGTCCCGGCCGAAGAACACTTCGGCGGTGGTGAAGTCCAGATGTCCGCCGCCGCGGGAAATGAAGGAACCGGAAACGGGCGGGACTTCCGAGTAGTCGCGGCCGACGCCGAATTTGAGGTAATCGGCGCCGAGGTTGATCACAACGCCGCGGGTGGGGTCGGCGGGCAACCAGCCCAGTAGCGGGTGCAGGAAGTCTACCCAGGCGTGGGTCTCGCCGGGCTGGCGGGTGAGCAGGCCACTGACGTACCGCGCGGGGATGCCGAGGGCGCGGAGCATGGCCAGGCAGAGGTGGGCCTGGTCCTGGCAGACGCCGCGCATGGAGACGAGGACATCGGCCGCGGTGGTGTTGACCGAGGTGTGACCGCGCTCGTAGCGGACGTTGTCGTAGATCCACTGCACGATGTTATTGACGGATGCGAGCAACGTGCCTGCTCCGGCGCGGACTTCCCGAGCGGCATCGTTAACGCCCACCGGATCGGCCAGTCGGGAGGCGGACAGGAATTCCTGGGCCTCCAGGCCGTATTCAACGCCGGTCAGAGCAATATCGGGCGCATCTACGGTGCGATGGTTCAGGCAGACTTGTCCGGTGGCGGCGATGATGAGTTCCTGGTGCGGCGTGGTTACTCTGACGCGGTGGACGGTGTTTCCCAGTCGGTCCGGATATTGGATCTGGCGACCCTGCGGGAAGGTGGCCACGCTGCAGGGTCCCGGCGCCTGGTAGTCGTCGGCGAAGGGCGACAGCCGGAGGAAATTGTCGTTTTGCACCACTGTGTCAGTGTAGGAATAACGAGCCACGTAGGCATAGTGCACCGGGATCGTCTCGACCGTTATCGGACCACCCAGCTCGGTTTGCATGATCCTCCTGACGAGTTGTTGGTGACCCGGCTGTTCGCCTCGGAGACGCGGGTGAGCCCGCCGGGGAAGACGGTGACCTCACCCCGGCCGTTCTGCACCGCGAACACGCGCAGGTCGACGTGGCGCTCCTCAAATTCGCCACTGGTCTCGTCGAAGACAAGATGTCGGGAGAAGTCCAGGGTCTCCTGAGCGATGAAGACCTGGGGCTGCTCGATCAACTGCTGGGACAGGCGGCTGCGATAACCCTTGTCCAGATCGGGCATGATGAAGACACCCAGCCCGCCGTATCCCTGGCGCGTCTTGAGCACCAGGCTGTCCAGGTTTTGCAGGACGTATTGGCGGTTCTCGGCTGACCGCAAGTCGTAGCTCCGGGCCTGTTCCAGGATGGCCGCTTCTCCCAGATAGGCTTTTATCATATCGGGCACCCAAAGAAACACCAGCTTGTCGTCGCAGGCGCCGGTGCCCAGGGCGTTGACGAGCACGACCTTGTGTTCCAGGTAGGCTTCGGTGAGGCCGGGGACGAAGAGCTCTAGGTCCTCCACGCGGCGGTAGACGAGGTCGACCTCGAAGTCGCCGTCCAAGCAGCGAACCCACACGCGGCCGTTGTGCCCGATGTAAAGGTCCGAGCCTTCGACGAGGGGTATGCCCAACAACTCGGACAGGTAGCGATGCTCGAAAAAGGCGGACCCGAACTTGCTGTCGGTGAGCAGCACGCAGACCGGTGAGTCGGTTTCGCAAAGGGAGGCGAACATGTCGAGGTAGACGGACCGAATATCGTAGGGAAGGATGTCGTAGCCACCGGCGAGCTCGGGCAACACGTCCAGCCCGATCTGGGTGGTCTTGAGCTGGTAGGCGATGCCGGACGGGATGCGCAGGTTGTCTTCCAGGATGACGTAACGGCCGTCGCCCATGTGGACCAGATCGATGCCGTAGATGTGGACGAAAACGTCGGACGCAGGGCGATAGTCCTGGAGTTCTGGGTTGTAGTACTGGCAGGAGTACATGACGTCCGGCGGGACGACCTGCTGGTCGCCGCAGTAAAGATCCAGCAGGAAGTGGTTGACGGCCTTAAGGCGCTGGGCGACGCCGCGGGAGATGGTGTCCCATTCGTCGGCGGGGATCAGCCGGGGCAACCAGTCGGTGGGCACGGTGCGGAACTCGCGGGGGTCGAGCATGAAGGTGAAGGCGTCGAGAGCGGCGCTGTCGTTGGCGTCGCGCCACCGCTGTTGCAGTTCGGGCACGCCGAGTCCGCTCAGGGCGTCGATGAGTGGTTGGTAGACGGAACGCGTGGTCCCGTCGGAGTTGAGGTGTTCTTTCAACGGAGCTTTGGAGATGTCCCGGGTCAGCATTGGCAACCGGATCCTTTGCAGGGGTGGGTATGGAACGTTCGGGCACGAGCGCCGCTGGGCGGCAGCTGAGCGTTGAACGACGGTGCGTTGCTATCAGGGTACTACGCCCGCGTTGCAAGGGGATTAACGATTTGTAACAAAGAGGTGTCGCGGCAGTCGGTGCGGATGTGCCACCGTCGAGGGAAGGTATTGTAAGGCCGATAACGGTGTGGCGCGGGCGGCCCGGCTTTTCGCTAATCGGGCGGTTATGCTATACTCGGCTGCGTTCGCGGGCAGGCCGGTATCGACCACCCTGCCCGCCGTTTCATGCAGAATCAAACGGGCACAGGAGCGTAGCGGCGTTGAAGGTCACGAGGGACAACTCATCACCAATTGAGGTCACGCTGACGGTGGAATTGGCCACGGAGGATGAGAATCCGTTCATTGAGCGCTCGTACCGTCGGGTCGTTTCGCGCCTGAACATCCCCGGGTTCCGCCGGGGACGGGCTCCGCGGCACATCGTGGAAAGCATGATGGGCCGGACCGCCCTGCTGCAGGAAGCGCTGGAATTCATGGTGCCGGAGACGCTGGACAAAGTCCTGCAAGACGAGGAAGTTTCGGCGTTCGGGGAGCCGAGCATCGAAGTCACCGAGCTTGAGCCGGTGTCCTTCACGGCGACGGTCCCGCTGGAGCCGACGGTGGACCTGAGGGACTATCGCGAGATCAGAGTGGAAACGGATCCGGTGGAGGTGACGGACGAGGAGGTTGACGGGGTTCTGGATCGAGTGCGCGAGGAGCAGGCAGTCTGGGAGCCCGTGGAAAGGGCTGCCGAATATGGCGACCGCCTGAACCTGGACGTCCTCGGGACCATGGACGAGGAAACGGTGGTGGAAGACGAGGATGTTGAGTACATCCCCAACGAGGAGAACGTGCTGCCGTTCCCGGGTTTCGCTCCCAACCTGGTGGGCATGTCCGAGGACGACGAAAGCGAGTTCACGGTCACGGTGCCGGAAGACTATCCGCGCGAACAGTATGCGGGCAAGGATATTCAGTTCAAGGTGTCGGTGCTGTCCGTGAAGGAGAAGTCGCTGCCGGAGCTGGACGACGAGTTTGCCAAGTCCGTTGGCGACGGGTTCGACGACCTGGAAGCGCTGCGAAACAGCATCCGGGAGTCGCTGACCAGCCAGGCCGAGAACGCCGCGCGCAACGATCTGGAGCAGAAGAGCCTGGAAGCGCTGTGCGACGTGGCGGTGGTCAACGCGTCCCCTCTGCTTTACGAGCGTGAGCTGGAGGCGATGCAGGCGGACCGGGAGCGGATGCTGCGGCAGCAGGGGCTGGACCTGGCGACGTACCTGCGGTTCATGGGCAAGTCGCCGGACGAATTTCTTGACGAGATGCGGCCCAACGCGGAACGCCGTTTAGTGAGCGCACTGGTGATGCGGAAGTTGGCCGAGGTTGAGGAGATCGAGATCTCCGACGAGGACGTTCAATCGGAGACCGACCGGCTGCTGGGTCTGTCCGTTGGAGACGAGGAACAGGACGAGTCGAACCTCGACTCGCTGCGAGAGTTTCTAGGGTCGGAGTCGACGCGGGACAACATACGTTCAACCCTGCACAGCCGGCGGGTCATGGAGCGGCTCACGGACATCACGCAGGGTAAACTGGACGAGGATAGCGACGAGGAAGCCAGCACGGCGGACGACGAATCCGAGCCGGCCAGCGAACCGGAAACTGCCGAAACTGTTGCAACCACCGATGCCAGCGATGGCGAGGCCACCGCCGGCGATCAGGCGGAGGAACGGGAATGAAGTTTGACCGCCCACCATTCCAGGAGAACCTAGAGATGCCACGAAGTTCCAATCCGTCGGGCATAATCACGCCGTCCAACGTGATCCCCGGGATCATCCGGCCGACCACCGAAGGCGAGCGGGCCTTCAATCCCTACTCGCTGCTGCTACAGGCGCGGATCATCTATCTGGGCACGCCGGTGGATGACGACATTTCCAACGCGATCGTTTCGCAGCTGCTGTACCTGAGCTGGGAGAACCCGGATGAGGACATCAGCCTGTACATCAACTCGCCAGGCGGCTCAGTGCTGGACGGCATGGCGATCTACGACACGATGCAGTTGATCAAGCCGGACGTGGCGACGATCTGCCTGGGCAAGGCCGCCAGCATGGGCGCAGTGCTGCTGTCGGGCGGAACCAAGGGCAAGCGCTTCTGCACGCGGAATTCGACGGTGCTGATCCACCAGGTGATGGGAGGCATCCAGGGCTCGGCGTCGGATATCGAGATCACGGCCCAGGAGATCCTGCGTCTGCGCGAGCGCCTGAACACCATCCTGTCGGAGAACTGCGACCAGCCGTTCGACAAGATTTCGCGCGACTCCGACCGTGACTACTGGATGGACGCCGAAACCGCAGTCGAGTACGGCATCGTGGACCACGTGCTGGACAAGCTGCCCGACGCATTCAACCGGGCCATCGCCTAGACGCGCGCGCAACCCATCCGGCCAACCCCAGCGTTGAACATCAGGAGACCGTAATGGTTGTTCCCTTTGAAGATTCTCCATTGCTGCAACCCACCAACATCGTGCCGATGGTCATCGAGACCAGTCCACGGGGTGAGCGGGCGTTTGACATCTACTCGCTGCTCCTGAGGGAGCGGATCATCTACCTGGGAACGCCGATCACGGACCAGGTGGCCAACGTGATCATCGCGCAGTTGTTATACCTCGAGCGCGAGGCCAATGACCGGGACATCAGTCTCTACATCAACAGCCCGGGCGGGTACATCGCGTCGGGGCTGGCGATCCTGGATACGATGCGGCTCATCAACTCGCCGGTATCGACCATCTGCGTGGGCACGGCGGCAAGCATGGCTACGGTGCTGCTGGCGAACGGACAGAAGGGCAAGCGCTATTGCTTGGCGAACTCCACCGTGCACATGCACCAGCCCAACGTGGGAAGCTTCCAGGGCCAGGCTGCAGATATTGAGATCCAGGCCAAGGAGATCGTGCGGCTGAAGGAACGGCTCACCAAAATCCTGTCGGAAGCAACGGGGCAAAGTATCGAAAAGATTGCCGACGACACCGACCGGGACTTCTTCCTGACCGCGGAAGAAGCGGTTGAGTACGGGCTGGTCGACGAAATACTGGGGACGCAGACGGAAGAGCAAGCCGCGGAAGCCGCGTAACGGTTGGACACCGATCCATCCATCCCACCGAGGACGCACCGACCGAGGACGCACCGATGACCACCGGAAGCCGCAGTTCCAATCGCAACGCTCACCGTTGCGCGTTCTGCGGCAGCCTGTTTCCGCAGGGGCGCCTGGTGCGGCCGCCGGGTCAAACCCGAGGCGGCATCTGCTTTGACTGCATCCGCGAATTGGCCAACTACGTGGCCGAACGCGGGGGCAAGAAGCGACGGAACGACAACGGCGACCAGACCCGGGCTAACGACCGGGTCGAACTGGCGGACAATCCTCCATCCAAGCGCGGCGCGGGAAGCCGCACCCTCGTGCCGAGGGAGATATATTCCAGCCTCGACGCCTACGTGATCGGGCAGGAGAAGGCCAAGAAGACGCTGGCGGTAGCGGTATACAACCACTTCAAGCGCATTCGCAGCGAGGCCACGGACCCGGACGTCGAAGTCCAGAAGTCCAATATTCTGCTGATCGGCCCCACCGGATCCGGAAAAACCCTGCTGGCCGAAACGCTGGCCCGGTCGCTGGACGTGCCTTTCGCGATATGCGACGCCACGTCACTGACGGAGTCGGGCTACGTTGGCGAAGACGTGGAGAACATCCTGTTGCGGTTGATCCAGGCCGCCGATTGGGATATCCCGCGGGCGGAGCAGGGGATCATATACATCGACGAGCTGGACAAGATCGCGCGCAAAGAGGGCGTCAACCGTTCGATCACCCGGGATGTGGCCGGCGAAGGGGTGCAGCAGGAACTGCTCAAGATCATCGAAGGCTGCATCGCCAACGTGCCGCCGCAGGGTGGACGCAAGCATCCGCACCAGGAGATGTTGCAGATCAACACCAGGAACATCCTGTTCATCTGCGGCGGGGCTTTCGACGGATTGCAGGAGATAATCTCCAAGCGGGTATCATCGGGTTCAGCCATGGGATTCCTGGCCCAGAACCAGGACCGAAGCGAGAAAAAGGCGAGTTCCGTCGCAATGCTGGACCTGGTGACGCCCGAGGACCTGCTCCAGTTCGGTTTCATACCGGAACTGGTGGGACGGCTTCCCGTGGTCGCAGCGTTGCAGCCCCTGGACCGTGAGGACCTGATCCGCGTGCTGGTGGAGCCGAGAAACGCGATCGTCAAGCAATACCAACGACTGTTCCACCTGGACAATGTCAAACTGGAATTCACCGACGACGCGCTGGAGGCGGCTGCCGAGCGGGCGCTGACCTACCAGACCGGAGCGCGGATCCTGCGGCACATTGTCGAGGACGCGCTGATGGAAGTGATGTACGAGTTGCCGTCGTTGCGGGATATCGGCCGCTGCGTCGTGCACGGCGACGCCATCAGCGGGGACGCTTCTCCCCGACTTTACCGACGCGGCGGGGGACGCCACCTGACGCTGAAGACGGCGTTGGCCCGGTCGCGGACGAGCCCGCAAAGGAAGTCGGCGTAGGGCTTTATCCGGCGGCCAGCGCGGCCTCGATGTGGTCGGTGAGCGGCAGGCCGGCCGGATGGCGGAGTTCCAGGGGTTGGCCCGATGCGTCGAGGGCGGTTTCCGGCCTGACCTGTAACCTCCCGTCGGCGACGGCGCGGAGGGTTTCCAGAATCAAGTAGGGTTCGCGGCGGTAGCCGGCCTCGCGGATGCGCTTGAACAGCGAGAAGTCCTCACCTTCAGCGGCGCGGATGTCCGCCGCGTCGCGTCCGCGCAACATCTCCCAGTCCGGATCGAAGCCGTTGCCGGTGATAGGTACGACGCAATGAGACAGCACGGGGCCGCGGTCCACCTCCTCCGTGGCGAGGTGGATCATCGCTCCGGTTTGCTCGGCCCGAGATTCGATCAACTGCCAGATCACCGACTGCCAGGTGCCTATGGGTCCGTCGGGCAGGGCGCCGTGGAGGTTGAGGAGTGGGTAGCGGCGGCACATTTCACCGCTACAGATGAGCATGTACCCGGCCAGGGCGCAAACGTCAGGCTGGTAAGGTTCCAGGATCCGGATGGCCTTGCGGTCAAACCCGAGGCGGTGACGCGCCATGGGTCCGCCGCCGTGCTCCCGCCGGTAGCGGGCGGACGACAGGGTGACCAGGGGCAGGCCGTAGGAGCGAACGAGGTCGAAGAACCGGTCAGACCCGTCGGCCTCGCCGGGTTCGCGGTTGCTGAACACGAACTCGATCTCGGCGTCCAAACGACCCTGGTCGATGGCGTCGTGGATGAAACGAAGCAGGCCGCGCGAGCCTTCGCCCCGGCCGGTGGAAAACCATCCTATGCGCAGCATCGCGTCTGGCCGATGCAGTGCGGAGGATCAGAAAGGCGGATCGTCATCATCAAACAGGGAAGGGTCGTCCGGTTCCAATGGCGGCGGCGGCTCCCAATCGTCATCACCGATGGGTAAACCCGAGGCGGGAGGCCCGGCGGAGGCGCGGCCGTCCCCAATTTGGGTAATGCGGAGTTCGGTTTCGGTGAGAAGCTCCTGACACCGGCCGGCAAGTTCCATACCCTCCCGGTAGAGGCGTTCCGCATCGGTCAGGGAAAGTTCGCCCTGTTCGAGGCGAGATACGGTGTCCTCGAGGCGGCGGTAAGCCTCTTCGAAAGGCATCGCGGCGAGTTGGCCGCGCCAGGCATCGTTGGGTTCGGTGATGTCCGTCATGGCTGGGGACGGCCGCTAGAGGAGCGGCTTCATTGCCGGCGGAGGTCCGGGGGAACGCCGGCCGCCGCGCTTGCGCGGGTTTGAGGCAGTGACCGCATCGCTGGCGACCGGGGCGGTCTGGGTCTCCCGGGGGACACCATCGGGGTCAGGGGATGCGGGATGATGGCCGGCGGTGGCAGCCAGTGAGCCGCCGGCGAGGGAGATGTCGAGATGGGCGCCGTCTGACACCGGTTCGGGCGAGGTGAGCACGACGCCATCGCCGGACAGCCGGACGACGGCGTAGCCGCGACGCAGGGTATCGGCGGGGTTGAGGGCGCCCAATTTGCCCACCAGCGTGGCAACGTCTCGCCCGGCCAGTGAGTGGCGGTGACGGATGGACGCGGTGGCGCGCTCTGCGTACTCGTCGACGCGGCGGCGCATGGAGGCGATGTCGGGAGCGCGCCGCTGCAAGCGCTGCTGCTGGAACTGCACCAATGACCGGAGACGGTCGACGTGACCGGCCATCACCGAGGTCATTTGCTGGCGGGCGCCGAAGATGCCGGCCATGAGCTGGTTGCGGTCCGGCGTGACCAACTCAGCGGCGGCCGATGGGGTGGGAGCGCGGCTGTCCGCGACGTCGTCCGCAATGGTGGTATCAGTCTCGTGACCGACCCCGGAGACAATGGGAATGCCGCTGGCGAAGATGGCGCGGGCGACATCCTCGGAGTTGAAGCACCACAAGTCTTCCAGGGACCCGCCGCCGCGCGCAACGATGATGACGTCGGCGATACCCTCGTCGTTGAGCGATCGGATTGCATTGGCGATTAGCTCGCCGGCCCCATCGCCCTGGACGGAGGTGGGAGACAGGCGCAACTCGGCCAGGGGGTAACGCCGTATGACGACGTTCTGGATGTCCTGCCAGACGGCGCCGCTGGGCGACGTGACCACGCCGATGACCCTGGGGAAAATGGGTACAGGTCGCTTGCGGGAGGGGTCGAACAGACCCTCGGCGGCCAACTGCTGCCGGAGGCGGGCCAACTCCAGGGCAAGGGCGCCGGCGCCCACGGGCAGCACGGCCGCGACCTGCAAGTTGGCTTCGCCGGACGGCGGGTAGAAGGTGAAGTTGCCCCCGGCAAGAACCTCCTGACCGTCTTCGAGGTATTCCTGACCGGAACGGCCGCGGAACATGACGCAGCGGATGCTGCTGCCGTCCTCGCGCAGAGTGAAGTAGGAGTGGCCAGATGCGACGGTACGGAGGTTGGCGATCTCGCCCTGAACGGTCAGGCGTGAGAGGAGGCCGTCCGACTCAAGCTTGTCCTTGAGATAGACGGCCACCTGGCTGACCGTGTGGACTACCGGCGACAGCATAGGGCGACACCGACGGCGACGCGCAAGATCTCCTGATCTACGATACGCGCTCGGAGTAGGTGCCGTTGCGGGTATCGACCTTGACGCGCGTGCCCGGGGTGATGAACATCGGGACGGTGATGCGCAGGCCGGTTTCCAGGGTAGCCGGCTTGTTGCCGCCCTGGGCGGTGTCACCCTTGAAGGCGGGCGGCGTGTCGACCACCTCCAGTTCGACGTGGATGGGCAGGTTCACGTTGATGGGGTTGCCCTTGTAGAACACCAACTCGACCATCATGTTTTCGGTCAGATAACCCAAGGTATCGCCCAACTGGGCGGCGGTGAGCTCGTGCTGATCGAAGGTTTCCTGGTCCATGAAGTAGTAGCCCGACCCGTCGGTGTAGAGGTACTGGGTCTCGCGGTTGTCGACCTCGGCCAGGCTGAAAGCGGTATCGTACCGCTGGAAGGTGCGCTCGATGACGGTACCATTGACCAGGTTCCGCATCTTGATGCGGGTAACGGGAGCGCGCTGCTGCATTTTGTGACGCTCGTAATCCATGACCTGCCAAGGCTGGTTCTCGAGCTCGATCACCATGCCCTTATTGAGGTCGCTGAAGTTGATGCTCATATCGGAAATCCCCCGGGCGGTTTGCCGACCGCAGATGACGGGCGCTAGCCGGACTCGTCGGCAATGATGCCGGCCAACGCTTCCAGGGCAGCAGTATAGCCTCTCCAACCGAGCCCGGCAATTTGGCCGCGCGCCGTGTCGGCCAACACCGAATGGCGACGCCATTCCTCGCGGGCGTGGATGTTGCTGAGGTGCACCTCAACCACGGGGACGCCGGCGTCGGTGAGGGCGTCTTTCAGGGACAGGCCGTAATGGGTGAGAGCCCCGGCGTTGATCACGACGCCGTCGATGGAGCCGGCGCATTCCTGGAGCTTGTCGACCAGCGCACCCTCGTGGTTGGACTGAAAACACTCGACGGAGACGTCCAACGCGGCGGCGCGATCGCTGATGCGGCGATTAATCTCGTCCAGGGTCAGGACGCCGTAGTGATGGCGGTCGCGGCGGCCCAGGGCGTTGAGGTTGGGGCCGTGCAGGATCAGGATGGTGGTCATTCTTCGGGCGTGGAATCTTCGCTGTCGGAATCGGATTCGGGTGCGGAGGCGAGGGGGTGGAAGTCCATGTAGGCGCGGCGGGCTTCCTGCTTGGTGATGTGGGTGTAGAGCTGGGTGGTGGAAACGCTGCTATGGCCGAGGAGTTCCTGGATTACGCGGAGGTCGGCGTCACCTTCGAGCATGTGGCTGGCGAAGCTGTGCCGCAGGGTGTGGGTGTGGATGCCGTCCTTGAGGCCGGCGCGGGCGGCGTAATCGCGGACGATCTTCTCGATGCTACGGCGGGACAGACGGCGGCCGTAGCGATTGACGAACAGGGGATCGCTGTGGGCGCTGGTGGCGGAGAAATGGGGTCGGCCGTCCTCCAGGTATCGTTCCAACGCATCCTGGGCGGGAGCCCCGTACAGGGTCCACCGCTCCTTGTCGCCTTTGCCGCGGACGAGAATCTCGCGGCGGTCAGTGTGGATGTCCCCCACGTTCATGCCATGCAGTTCGGCCAGGCGAACGCCGCAGGCGTACAGCACCTCGAGGATCGCGCGATCCCTGAGGCCGGCCGGGGTGTCATCGTCGGGCGCGGCCAGCAGGCGGTTGGCTTCCTGTCTGCCCAGGAAGCTGGGCAGCGGTTTTTCCACCTTGACCGGGAAGGAGCGAGCCGACGGGACCGGCGTGGACTTGAACCACCCTTCCTGCACCAGGAAATTGTAAAACGTCCGCAGGGCGGTGAGTTTGCGGACGATGCTGACGCGGGCATACCCGGTGGGCCGGGGGCCGTCGGATCTGCCGGCGGTGGCGAGGAAGGCGACGTAACCGCGCAGCAGTTGGCGATCCATGTCGCGGAGACCGTGGCGGTTGCGCCGGCAATAGTCCAGGAACGTGTGCAGGTCGTCGAGGTAGATGCGGCGCGTGTTATCGGACAGCGCGCGCTGGCCAGTGAGGAAAAGCGAGTAACGCTCCAGCAGGTCGGCGGTGGCCGGAGCACAACTCCTGGAGTCTGGCGGCAGGGCCGCGACTTCTGCCGGGTTAGTCGCCAACGCCAGCCAACTCCGCAGTGGGGGTAGTGGTTGTTGCGTCGGCGGACTCAGCGGCGGGCGGGTCGCCCTTCCACTTGCAATCGTTGCAGCGGGCGCTACCACGGGCGGCGGTGACCAGCATGCCGCCACAGTCGGGGCACGGGGCCGCGAGAGGCTCGGTATTCACCAGGAATTCGCATTCCGGATAGCGGGCACAACCCCAGAAAGGCCGGCCGGATTTCCGGGCGCGACGCTGCACCAGGTCTCCGCCGCACTTGGGGCAGGGCACATCGCTCTTGGTGACGATGTTGCGGCGGTTGTCGCAGGGGTTGTCGTCGGCGTTGTACCCGGTGCAAGCCAGGAAGCGGCCGTAGCGTCCGGTCTTGATGACCATTGGGCGCTCGCATTTTTCGCAAATCTCGTCGGTGGGTTCGTCAGCCGGGCGCTCCGCGTTGTCCCGCATGTTGCGCGTGTTCTGGCACGCAGGATAGCCGCTGCACGCCAGGAACCTGCCGAACCGTCCCATCATCATGGTCATGGGCCGGCCACATTTTTCGCATGAGGGGGTGAAGGCCTGCTCTGCCAGGTTAACAGCCTCGTGGAAGGGCTCGTAGAAGTCGCGGAGCATGGGCACCCAGTCCTGTTCACCCTGGGCAACGCTGTCCAGGTCCTCCTCCATCTTGGCGGTGAACTCGGGGGCCATGACGTCGGCGAAACGTTCGGTGAGGAGGTCGGTGACCGTGCAGCCCAACTCGGTAGGGGACAGCCGGCGCTGCTCGCGTTGGACGTATTCCCTTTCGACCAGGGTGGCGATGGTGGGCGCGTAGGTGCTGGGGCGACCGATGCCCTTTTCCTCCATTTCACGGATCAGCGTGGCCTCGGTAAACCGGGGAGGGGGTTGGGTGAAATGCTGGCTGGCTTCGAGTTTTTGGTTGATGAGTCCGTCGCCGGCGGCCAGTTCGGGCAGGGCGTTTTCGCCACCGTCGGCGGCATCGTCGCGTCCTTCCAGATAGACGGCGCGGAAACCGGGGAACTTGAGCACGGAGCCGGTGGCGCGGAAGCGGAACACGCTATCCGAGGGCGCGGCGCAGCGGGCGTCGATATCCACGGTGGTCGCTTCCAGCATGGCGTCGGCCATCTGGCTGGCGACCATGCGCTCCCAGATCAGGGTATAGAGACGCAATTGATCCCGGTCCAGGTAGGCGGCCATGGCCTGGGGCGTGCGTCCCACCGACGTGGGGCGGATGGCCTCGTGGGCTTCCTGGGCATTCTTGCTGCGAGTGCGATAAGCGCGCGGTTTGTCCGGGATGTACTCCTTGCCGAAGCGCTGGCGAATGTAATCGCGGGTTTCGCGCACTGCGGTATCGGCGACGTTGACGCTGTCGGTCCGCATATAGGTGATGAGGCCAACCGAGCCCTCGCTGCCCACGTTCAAGCCCTCGTAGAGCTGCTGGGCCAGGGCCATGGTGCGCTGGGCGGTGAACCGCAGCTTGCGCCCGGCGTCCTGCTGGAGGGTGCTGGTGATGAATGGCGGGGCGGGACGCTGGCGGCGCGGCTTCTTTTCGACGGTATCAACCGAGTAGGCGGCGCTCTGGAGTTCGGCTTCCAGGCCGCGGGCCGTGGCTTCGTCGTTGATGCTCAGCTTGCGGGAACCTTTCCGAGAGTGGAGCGTTGCGGTGAACAGATTGGCCGGGAGGTTGGGGTCGGTGTCCTTGTGGAGTTCTGCCTCCAGGGACCACCATTCCTGCGGCACGAAGGCAGTGATTTCCCGTTCGCGGTCGACGATCATGCGCAAGGCGGCGGACTGAACGCGCCCCGCCGACAGGCCGAGCTTGACCTTGAGCCACAGCAACGGGCTGATTTCGTATCCCACCAGGCGGTCCAGGATGCGACGGGCCTGCTGGGCGTTGACGAGCTGCATGTCGATTTCGCGGGGATGCTCGAAAGCCTCTTCAACCGCCTGCTTAGTAATCTCGTGGAACACCACGCGCTTGGGGGGCTTTTCGAACTTGTCCCAGCCGGCGGCCGCCTGGAGGTGCCAGGAGATAGCCTCGCCCTCCCGGTCGGGGTCGGTGGCGAGGAAGATGTCGGACGCTTTGGCCCCGGCTTCCTTGAGCTCCTTGACCAGGTCGCGCTTGTCCTTCATGGTGAGGTACTTGGGATTGAAATCCTGCTCGGTGTCCACGCCGAGGGTGGACTTGGGCAGGTCGCGCACGTGGCCCATGGATGCGGTGACCAGGTACTTGTTGCCCAGGATCTGGCCGACGGTGCGGGCCTTGGCCGGCGATTCCACGACGACGAGACGTTTGCCCTTTGACGAGGGCATACGCGCGGCGCGGCCGGTGGACCGGCTGGCGGCGGCAGCCTGGGAACCGGACTTGCCGGCGGCGCGGGAGCCGGATCGTCGCGACTGGCCGCTGCTGCGGCTCTTGGTGGTCCGAGTGGATTTTGCCGAAGTTCCTGTCTTGGGCGGCATAAAAAGAGTTCGTCTCCAGTTCAGGCGACCAGTTGGTAATGCATGGTCCCAACCGGTCTGACCAGACCCTTGAGTTCAAGCATGGTGAGCAGACCGCTGATTTCCGCGATGGGCCGGCCGCTGAGGGTTACCAGGTCGTCGATGTGCACGGGTTCCCCGGTGATGTGCTGAAGCAGTTCAGCTTCATTGGAGTCTGGGGTTTCCGGGGAGTCGGGGGGTTCCGGCGGTGTGGGCTGACATTCTATCGGATTATGGCAAGGGCTGCGCGTCGTTTCGGCACTGCCATTCGCACCGGTTTTGGCGGGGGCGCTGGTTGATGCCCGGGAATCGGACAGTTCCAGGGGGATCTGTCGTTCCGAGGTTTCCAGTCCGATTTCTACCAGTATATCGTTCACGTTGCAGACCAGCTTGGCGCCCTCGCGGATGAGTCGGTTGGTTAACCGGCTGGACTCCGAGTATACGTTGCCGGGGACGCAGAAAATCTCACGATTTTGCTCCAAAGCGTGGTAAACGGTCCACCTGGTGCCGCTGGTCTCGCCGGCCTCGGTAACCAGCGTGCCCAGGGTCATGCCGCTGATGATGCGATTGCGCCGGGGGAAATTCGACGCTTCGGGTCGGATGCCCATGGGGAATTCGCTGACGATGGCCCCGCCCTCGGCGACGATGCGCTGGGCCAGGCGCAGATTTTCACGGGGGTAAACGGTGTCCAGGCCGTTGCCCAGGACAGCGACGGTCACGCCTCCGGCGTCCACGGTGGCTTTGTGGGCGCGGGAGTCGATGCCCAGGGCGAGGCCGCTGACCACGACTACCCCGTGAGCGGCCAGGGACGAACACAGATCGGCGGTAACCCGATAGCCATAATCGGTGGGGTGACGTGTCCCTACAACGGCGATGGACGGCGCGTCGACAGCGGGCAGCGTCCCCCGCAGGTAGAGCACAGGCGGCGCGTCGTCGGTCTCTTTCAGTCGCTGCGGATAGGCAGGGTCGCGCCAAGTGATTGCCGCGACTCCGGCGTCGCGCAGGCGGGACAATTCCTGATCGGGTGAGGACGTTTCCCGGGCGCTGACGATGGATTGCGCGACCGTCCGGCCCACTCCGGCGGCCCGCAACTCCCGCGCGGGAGCCTCCCATGCCGCCGACAGGTCGCCATCGAAGAAGGATTCGAGAAGACGAAAGCGGGCGGAACCCAGGCGGGGGACGCGACTCAAGGCTATCCAGTAGCCGAGGGAATCGGTTCGGGTGGCGCTCATCGCAGGGATTCTAGCACAGGGTTAGTGCTGGGACGGCGGGTCTGTGTCAGCGATTTTCGTGGATGCGAATGACTGAGAGGGTGTGTGACAATGGGCCAAACTGGCGCGGGTTGTTCTTGGGATGGGGGTAGGATGCTGGTTACGCTGGCGGCATGAGCAGAAAACCTTATCCCAGCGATTTGACCGATGCCCAGTGGGAGGAACTGTCTTCCCTGTTGCCGCCGGACACCGTGCGAGGCCATCCCCGGACCACGGACTTGCGTGAGGTGGTCAACGGGATACTGTACGTGCTGCGTGGCGGGATCCCCTGGCGGATGATGCCCCATGACCTGCCGCCCTGGGGGACGGTCTGGTGGTACTTTCGAAAGTGGCGGGACGACGGGACGTGGGAACGGGTAGAGGAAGCCCTGCGGACCCGGGTTCGGGAAGCGGTGGGGCGGGAGGCCACTCCCAGCGCGGCCATCATTGACAGTCAGTCGGTGAAGACCACGGAAAAAGGGGGCCCAGGGGTTACGACGCGGGCAAGAAGGTAGCGGGCCGCAAAAGGCACATCGTGGTGGACACCATGGGCTTGCTGCTGGCAGTGGTGGTTCATGCCGCCAACATCCAGGACCGGGACGGCGCCAAGTTGGTGTTGGCCAAGATGCTGGGCCGGTTCCCCCGATTGCGGTTGATCTGGGCCGACGCTGCTTACGCTGGCCGGCTGGTGTCGTGGGCCTGGGCCACCGGTGGCTGGCTGCTGACCGTGGTCAAGCGCAAACCGGATAGCCACCAATTCGAAGTCCTGCCCCGGCGTTGGGTAGTAGAACGTACTCTGGCGTGGCTGAGCCGTTGCCGACGCTTGAGCAAAGACTACGAGGAGCGCACGGAGAGCAGCGAAGCGTGGGTACACATCGCCATGGTCAACCTGATGCTCAAACGGCTCCAACCCTCCTGAACCCTTTTGTCACACACCCTCTGAGACCGGCGCCGAAGGCGGCAGCGTGTGGCGGTTACGCGGGTTGGTCGTTTCTTGCCCGTGCATTCGGAGTCGGCTAGTATTGCGGCCAGCCAATTACACGCAGATGCAGGAGGTCCCGATGCGATACGACTATATTGTGGTCGGCGCCGGCTCGGCCGGATCCACCATCGCCACCCGCCTCTCTGAAGACCCGGACAAGAGCGTGCTGCTGCTGGAGGCGGGGCCAGACTACCCCGACTTCAACCACCTGCCGGATGACCTGAAACTGGGGAACAACGTTTTCTTTTCGGCCTACGGCCCGCACAGTTGGGCGTACAACGCCCGGGTGACGGCGCAACAGACCGATCTGGTGATCCCGCGGGGAAAGGCCACCGGGGGTTCCTCGGCCATCAACGGGCAGGTGTTGTACCGGGGGATACCGGAGGACTACGACCGGTGGGCGGAATGGGGCAACGACGAGTGGGGCTACACCAGCGTGCTGCCGTTTTTCCGGCGGATGGAAAACGACCATGACTTCCAGGACGATTGGCACGGGACGGACGGCCCCATACCGGTGCGGCGCTACCGCCAGGACGAGTGGCTGCCGCACTCCGTCGCGTTCAAAGAGGCCGCGCTGGCATTGGGTTTCAACGATGATCCGGACCAGAACCACCCGGAATCGACGGGCGTGTCGCCACGGGCGCGCAACACGCTGGACGGGGTCAGGATCAGCACCGCGCTGGCCTACCTGAACCTGGCGCGGCACCGGCTGAACTTCACGCTGCGGGCGAACGTGCAGGCCTGCCGGGTGGTGTTCGACGGCAAGCGGGCCGTGGGAGTTGAAGTGGAGAGCGGCGGCGAGCGGTTCGTGGTCGAGGGCGACCAGATCGTGGTGAGCAGCGGGGCGATTGCGTCGCCGCAGTTGCTGCTGCTGTCGGGGGTCGGGCCGGCGGACCACCTGCGCGAGGTGGGCATCCCGGTGGTACACGAGCTGCCGGGCGTGGGCCAGAACCTGCGGGACCATCCCTCGGCGTGCGTGCTGTTCCGGGCGGCCGGGGATCGCCCGGACGTGCAGGCGGCGGCGATCCAGGTTGGTCTCAGGTACACCGTTGAGGACTCGTACCTGCGCAACGACATGCAGATTTCGCCGCTGCTGATGACTTCGGAGCACCGGCCGGCGCAGGTAACAATCGACGATGACGAAAACTACATCGGGATCAGCGCGAGCCTGCAACTGGCGCTGGGCCAGGGCGAGTTGCGCCTGAAGTCCAACGACCCGCTGGAGTACCCGTTCCTGGACTACAACTACTATCAGGAACCGTTTGACCTGGAACGGATGCGCAAGGCCATTCGCACGTGCATCGAGATCGGGGAACACCCGGCTTACCGGGAGATCCTGCTGGAGCGGATTACCCCAGTGGATGCGGAGGCACAATCCGACGCGGCGCTGGACGACTGGCTGATGCGAAACTCAGGCACGTCGCACCACGTTTCGGGGACGTGCAAAATGGGGCCGGCCACCGACGGCATGGCCGTGGTGGACCAGCAGGGCCGGATCCACGGGTTGGAGAACATCCGGGTGGCCGACGCGTCGATCATGCCGGACTGCATCCGGGCGAACACCAACGCCACCACGATTATGATCGGCGAGAAGGTGGCGGACTACATTCGCACCGGGAGGTAAGCCGGCGCCCACGGAAGGGGCGCGGAGATTGAATGAACAGGGGCGACACTTACGTCGCCCCTGCAAGTTGCGGCGGCCGGGTTCAGATGACGCGGGGTACGGGCACGCCCGGGATGTTGACGCGGACGCGGCAGAGCTCCTCGAAGGTGGTGATGTAAAGGGTTTGCCAGTCGCCGCCGCCGAAGCCGACGTTGGTGGCGCGCTTGCCGTTGCCGAGGGCGATGGTGCCGAGATGGCGGCCATCGGGAGCGAGGATCCAGACGCCGCCGGGTCCGGTCACGTAGATGTTGCCCTCGAGGTCGCACTTCATGCCGTCGGGGACGCCGGGGCGCTCGTCGGCGAGCACGCAGAGGAGGCGGCCGTTTTCGATGTTGCCATCGGGACGCACATCCCATGCCTTGATGAGGCCCACGCGGGAGTCGTTGACGTACAGGATGCTCTCACCCGGCGAGAAGCAGAGGCCGTTGGGTCCGACGTAGTCGTCGATGAGCAGCGTGATGTCGTTGAGGTCCGGGGAAACGCGGTACACGCCGGCGTATCCCAGTTCCATGCCGGGGTAGGTGTCGCGGTACGGGTCGGTGAAGTAGATGGCGCCGTCGGACTTGACCACCAGGTCGTTGGGACGGTTGAGTCGCTTGCCCTGGTAGTTGTCGGCGACGACGGTAATGCTGCCGTCGGCTTCCTGACGGGTGATGCGGCGGGCATCGTGCTCGCAGGCCAGGAGCCGGCCCTGCGGGTCACGGGTCAGGCCGTTGGCTTCGTTGGTGCCGGCCTGGAATTCGGACAGGCCGTCGGCGTCGTTGTAGCGCATACGGCGGTTGCCGCCGATGTCGCTGAAGAGGAGGTAGCCACCCTCCTGGAACCAGACCGGGCCTTCGGCAGGCCACCAGGGCACTCCGAGGGCGGAGCCGTCGCCGCCGAAACCGCTGGCGAGCCATTCGACTTCCTGGTCGAGGTCGATGATGCGTTCCAGACCGGGTGATACCTGTTCGATGGGCATGGTTGGCTGCTCCTTATTGATTGCCGGGTTGATTACCGGATGCCGGCCAGCGCGCGGTCGAGGTTGAACGCGGAGCTGATCAGGGCGAGGTGGGTGAAAGCCTGTGGGAAATTGCCGAGGCCCTCGCCGCTGGGGCCGGTCTCTTCGGCGTACAGGCCCAGGTGGTTGGCGTAGCCCAGCATCTTCTCGAACATGAGGCGGGCCTGGTCGAGCCGCCGGGGGTCGCCCCAGCCGGCGCGGGTGAGAGCCTCGACGAGCCAGAAGGTGCACATGTTGAACGTGCCCTCGTGTCCGGTGAGGCCGTCGGCGAACTGCTCGTGGTTGTAGCGATAGACCAGGCTGTCGGACACGAGTCCGCCCTGCTGAGGGCTGCGGTTGATGGCGTCGATGGTGCTCAACATGCGAGGGTCGGTGGGCGACATGAAGAACACCAACGGCATGAGCAGGTTGGATGCGTCCAGCGAGTCGCTGCCGTAGTGCTGGACGAAGGCCTGGCGATCTCGGTTCCAGCCGCGGCTCTGGATCTCTTCGTAGATTTCATCGCGGGTGGAGATCCAGAGCTGGCGCTCGGAAGGGAAAGAGCGCAGTTCCGAAAGCTTCAGGGCGCGGTCGAGCATGACCCAACACATCAACTTGGAGTAGACGAACTGCTGCCGGCCGCCGCGGGTTTCCCAGATGCCCTCGTCGGCCAGGCGCCAGTTGTCGCAGACCCAGTTGGTCATCTGGCGGAGTTTGGTCCAGAAGTCGAAGGATATGGGTTCGCCGTACCGGTTGAACAGGTAGACGGAGTCCATCAGCTCGCCGTAGATGTCCAGTTGGAGCTGGTCGTAGGCGCCGTTGCCGATGCGCACGGGTTTCGAGCCCCGGTAGCCATCCAGGTGATCCAGGGTCACCTCGTTGAGGTTGCGGCGGCCGTCGATGCCGTAGAGGATCTGGATGTTGCTCCAGTCGCCGTCGAAGGGATCGATTTGCGCCTCCAGCCAGTGCATGAAACGGCTGGCCTCGTTGGTGAAGCCGATGCGGAGGAGGGCATACAGGGTGAAGGCGGCGTCGCGGATCCAGGTGTAGCGGTAGTCCCAGTTGCGGACGCCTCCGAGTTCCTCCGGGAGGCTGCAGGTGGGCGCGGCGACGATGGCGCCGGTGGGTTCGTAGGTGAGCAGCTTGAGGACGAGGGCGGACCGCTCGACCATCTCCCGCCACCGGCCCTTGTAGGTGCACTGAGAAAGCCAGTTGCGCCAGTAGGCGACGGTTTCCTCGAACAGCGCGGTGCTTTCCCGTTCCGACGGAGGATGATAGTCGACGGTGTCGTCCCCCATGATGCCGATGGAAAAGGTGGAGGACTGGCCTTCGTTGAGGACGAAGGCACCGAGGACGCCGCCTTCGTGCTCTTCCAGGAGGATATCCGTGGACAGCTGCAGGCCCAGGTCGTTGGAGATGAACGCTGCCCCATTCTCGTTCATCTCGACCCGATGCTTGTCCCGGGCGTAGTTGAATGCGGGATAGCACTCCAGGAAGAAGGGGACGACACCCCGGACGCAATTGACCCGTCGGATCAATTCGGTGTGGCGATGCGGGTGTTCCGGTGACGACACCGGCATGAAGTCGATGACTTCGGCGACGCCGTTTTCGGCCAGGAACCGGGTGATCAACACGTTGGTGTCGGGCCAATACACCTGACGCTGGACAGGCGGCGCGTCCAGCAGTGGAGCAATCCTGAAGTAGCCACCCTTCTTATCGTCTAGGATTGCGCCAAAAACGCTGGGGGAATCGAAGTCGGGGCAGCAGAACCAGTCCACGGACGCATTGACGCCGATGAGCGCACAGGTCCGCATATTGCCGACGATTCCGTATTCTTCTATCGGCAGATAGGCCATGATATCGGCCCTCGACGTCGATTATCCCGACGAAGTCTCCAGCGTGGCGACGCTGAATACCACTCGGAACGGGTTGCAGTATATGACCACGCTCTGGACATCGGCCAGCGATACGCTGGACGGTATGTCATAGTTTTGCGAGCCGACGTTGCCCTTCAACTTGCCCAGCTCGACGTAGCCCGCGTCATCGAGATCGGAATGGCTCCCAGGGTTGGGGGCGTTGGCCAGGAGGACACGCAGGTCCGGCCCGTTGGTGACGCGGAAGTCCTCTAGCCTCAACACGTTCCCCCCGGCTGAGCCGAGGTCATAAACGGTGGCAGTGCCGGAGCCCTTGTGGAAGGAGTCGGCGTCGCGGAACTGGCCGGTGAGGCCGGCCTGCGGTCGGGTTTCGGATCCGGCAGAGCTCGGAGAGTCGGGCATGGCTTCGTCTACCGGACGCTCCATGTTGGCTGCTGCGGCCATGGCGTCTTCGACTTCGGCCATGGTCATGTTGTCGGGGACGATGGCCTGGTGGGCCAGGGGGAATTCCTCGTGAACTTCGGTGGTGGTGATCAGTGGACTGAGGAGCCACCAGGCCAGCCAAGCCACGGGGATGATGATGAGTATTCCAAGTCCGATCAATAGGTATCGAAGCATTATCGCGCTCCATTCGTTGGGACAGGTTATGAAAGATCAGGACAGAGTACCCCTCAATCTGGACAGGGCATTCCTGACGGTCTCGATATCGTCGGCATGGGGTGCTGCTTCTATATACGCGGCGAAGTCGTCGGCAGATTGTTGATGATTGCCGGCCTTGAGGTGCACTACGCCACGGTCGCGTTGCTCTTCGGGCCGGTCGGGCAGGACGGCCATGAGCGCGCCGATGGTGGTGATGCACCGGTCAAACTCCTCGCGGTCCCAGTAGATCGCCTTCAGGTTCCGAAGGATCCGGGCCAGGATTTCCCGCGGGGTCACCGGATTCAGGTGGCGTTCCTCCAGGCGGGCGTCCTCGCCGGCGGCCTGCCGCAGAACGGCGCCGCATTCGTCGCGGTTCATCAGCAGACCGCCGTTGAAAGCGTCCACGAAATAGTTATCTTCGTCGCGGTGGCGGACGAGGAAGTGACCCGGCATGCCGATGCCCAGTACCGGAACGCCGGCGCGGCGCCCGACTTCGATGCACAGCAGCGACAGCGTGATGGGTATACCCAGCCGACGCTGCAATACCTGGTGCAGGTAGGAATTATTGGGGTCGTAATAATCGTCCCGGTTGCCGGAGAACCCGATGACACCGAAGAGCAGGTCGGTGATAGCGTTCAGTTCCTCAAGGGCGCCGGCTCCGGCCGGTATCCGACCCCGCGCGGCTTCGGCCATGCGATCCAGGTTGGCGCATGAGCCCTCGACGTCCACGTTGGGGTCGTCGGTGCACGCGACCAGGAGAGCGCCGGTAGCGAGGTCAAAATCCCCGTCGACGGCGTCAGCCGACTCCGAGGCGACAAGCTTTTGCAGTTCCAGGATGGCGTCTGCCGCAAACATAAACTGCTCCCACAGGAGGCGGGGCTATACGCCGAAGCCGGCGGAGCGGCGGCGGCGAAATTCGGCGGCGGTAACGTCGTCCACCGGGGGATTGCCGGGATAGCTGGCCTGTTCGGCTACGACCGCTTCCTCGCGCTCCGCGATGTCGCGGACTTCGCGGGTTTCCTTCCCGCAGTGGTCGCACCAGGTCAGGTCGTTGGTCATCAGTCGCATGTTGTCTTTCTTGACCGTCATGGTGCCGAATTCCCCGGAACAACCGGCGCAACGACGGGTGATGGTGACATCGGTAATCGGCAAAACCGTTCCCTCCCTGTAATACCGATCGATTTGACGGGTTGGCGCTCCGGGCCGGCTTGACCTCCGCGCCGCTTGGATCAACAGATACCCTTCCAGTGGGCCGAGGTTCGGCTCAGCGGGCGGAGCGGCGTCAAAGGGTCAGCGGGCCGTGAAGCCACCGTCAACCACCAACTCGGCTCCGGTGATGTACGAGGCGTCGTCGCTGGCCAAAAAGAGCACGGCGTTGGCGACCTCCTCCTGCCGGCCTTCGCGGCCCATCGGCACCTGTTCTTCAATCATGGAACGGCGGCCTTCCCGGACATCGTCCGTGGAGATGTTGCCCATCATGGGCGGCATGTACCCGGGATGGACGGAGTTGACCCGGATGTTTTCGGTTCCGTAGCGTACGGCCATGGCCTTGGTGAAGATGCGAACGGAGCCCTTGGACGCGTTGTAAGCAGGGTGTCCGCTGAGCATGCCCACCAGTCCGGCGATGGACGAGATATTGACGATGGACCCACCGCCATTCTGCCGCATCTGCCCGATGGCGTGCTTGGTGCCGAGGAAAACGCCGGTAGAGTTGATGTCCATGATGCGCGACCAGGCCTCGAGGCTGTCGTCATCCGGAACCGCACGGCTGCTGATGCCGGCGTTGTTGACCAGGATGTCCAGGCGGCCGAAACGGGACACGGCCTGGGCGACCACGTTGGACCAGGCATCCTCGCTGGTCACGTCGGTGTGGACGAACACGCTCTCTCCGCCGGCCTCGTTGATCTCGGCTTCGACCTGGCGGCCGTCGTCGTCGCGGATGTCGGCGATTACTACCTTGGCGCCTTCGCGGGCGAACAGGCGGGACTCCACGGCCCCCATTCCGTGCGCGCCGCCGCTGACGATGGCGACCTTGCCTTCCAATCGCATTGCTTCATCTCCGGGCATCCCGCTGTCAATGACACCGGGCTTGCCCCACGGTGGTCGGGTTCGGGCACAGGATAACCGCCGGACGCCTGGCGTTCAACCTTGATGGGGTGGGTGTATGCTGGTAGTGATGGGCGGTTCCCCTAGCGGAGTTCCGCTCGACACTACGGAGAGACATGTACCAAGCGGCGGTATTCATTCACCTGGCGTCGGCGATCGTATGGATCGGCGGGAGCCTGTTCCTCGCGCTGGTGCTGATTCCGGTGATGCGTCGGTACGCGCCGGCGCCGGGAAACCCGCCAGTATTGCCGCCCGACATGCTGGGCAGCATGGCGCGGCGGTTCCGGTGGATTTCGTGGGTGTGCATCGTGTTGCTGGTGGCGACGGGCCTTTACATCCTGCCGACCCGGTACGGCATCGGGTTTGGCGACTTTTTCAGCCTGGGCGGGCACTTCGTGGCCACGCTGCAGGTGAAAGTGGCCCTGGTGGCGGTGGTGATCTGGCTCAGCGCCATCCACGACTTCGTCATCGGACCGTACACCAACCGGCTGATCGAGGCGATGCAGGCCGGCGAAGAGCCGCCGGGGTACCTGCCGCTGCTCCGGCGGTCGGTGGTATGGATTGCGCGGATCAACGTGCTGCTGACAATCCTCGTGGTGGTCGTTGCCGTGACGATGACCCGGGGCACGCCGGTTTAGGCTGGAGGATCAATAATGACGCAACCGGAACACGCGCCCGTCTTTGAAGCCCTGCCGGTGTTCGACAACCACCACGGGCGTCCGGAAACCTGGCCGGGCCTGCGGGTGGAGGGATTGGTTGAGCGGCCGACCGTGTTCAGCGCAGCGGAGTTGGTGGAGTTGACGCGCCAAACCATCGTTGACGACTTCCAGTGCGTGGACGGCTGGTCGGCGCCGGACCAGGAGTGGGAGGGGGTTCCGCTGGCGGTGTTGCTCGACATCGTGAGGCCGCTGCCGGCCGCGCGGTTCGCCGCCATCGCAGCAATGGATTTCAGCGTTGGCGTGGCGTTGGAGGATCCTGCGGGGGTTCTGCTGGCGACCCGGTTGAACGGCGTCGATTTGCCGGAGGAGCACGGCGGCCCGTGCCGGCTGGTAAGCGTCGGGCAGGCTTGCTACGCCAGCGTAAAGTGGGTGGACAGCATCACGTTGACTGATTCGGTTCCGCAGGAGACGGCGCGGGAAATTGCGATGGCGCGGAATGCCGGTGGGTGAATCTGCGGCAGTCTGTCAGTGTTGATAATCGATATTGCAAGGAATACACGCTTCCCGCGGTGGCGGAATTCTCAAGAACCGCTTCACCGGCGGAAGCGGTCGGTGCGAGGGAGGGGTGGATACCGGCTTTCGCCGGTATGACGGATCAAGTGTCCGGTATGACGGAGCGAGTGTCAGATATGACGGATCAGGTGTCAGCGGTCGAGGTCGCGGAAACGGTAGCCCAAGCCGCGTTCGCTGAGGATGTATTCGGGGTTACGCGGGTCGCGTTCCAGCTTTTGGCGCAGGTAGGTGACGTAGGTCCGGACGTACTGGTGCTCCCCCTTGTACTCGGGACCCCACACTCGTTCGAGTAGTGTGTCGTGGCTGAGTAACTGGCCCGGGTTGCTGACCAGTTGGTACAGCAGGCGGTATTCGGTGGGGCGGAGGCGCATTTCCTCACCGCCAGCGGTAACGCGGCTCTGGTCGAAGTTGATGGTCAGCCAGTCATCGACGACGACTTCCTGCAGGCGGGGCGGTTCGGCGGCTTCGATCATTGACAAATCCGCGCGGCGGAACAGGGCGCGGATCCGTGAGGCCAATTCCCGGGGGCTGAAGGGCTTGGTGATGTAGTCATCGGCTCCGAGGTCCAGACCGGCCACGCGGTCGGCCTCGTCGCCCCGGACGGTGACGAAGATGACGGGCACCGAAGACTCGGACCGGATGCGGCGCAGGGTCTCGAACCCGTCCATTTCGGGCATCATCACGTCGAGGACGACGAGATCCACGGGCTGGCCGGCTTCCAGGGTTTCCAGGGCTCGGGCTCCGTTTTCGGCGGTGACGACGTTGTAGCCTTCGACCTCCAGGTTCATGGCGGTGAAACGGACGATGTGCGGCTCGTCGTCCACCACCATGATGGTGCGCTTTTCGGAGGCGGTCATTTGTCGGAGAAGCTCACGGGGCGGCGGAACCGTTGGGCAGCGTGATGGTAAAGGCGGAACCCTCGCCCGGCTCGCTCTGGACCGAGATGCTTCCGTGGTGAGCCTTCATGATGGCGTCGCAGATGTACAGCCCCAGTCCCATGCCCCGGGGATGGGTGGAAGCCAGGCTCTGGGAGCGGTGGAAACGCTCAAAGATACGGCGCGTTTCCCAGCGCGGGACACCCATGCCCGCATCGCGCACAGTCACCCGCACGGCGCCGTGGCTGTCGTGCTCGCCGGACACCACCACCGGCCCGCCGTCGGGCGAGTATTTCACGGCGTTGTCCACGAGGTTGACCAGCACCTGCTCCAGCAGGCCGGGGTCGCCGGTTATCGGCGGCAGGTCGTCCGGGAAGGACACCGACAGGAAGTGTTTTTTGGAGGTTGGCTGCAGCCGTTCAATGACTTTCTCGGCCATGCCGGCCAGGTTGACCTGTTCGAGGCTCAGGGGCAGCGCGCCGGCCTCCAGGCGGGATGCCAGCAACAGGCGGTCCATGAGCAGGCTCATGCGGTCAGTTTCTTCCTCGATGGCTTCGAAACTGCGGCGCAGGGTGTCGCCGTCCCACTGGGCGTCGGGGCGCGAGAGGGTGTTGGTGTAGCCCTTGATGATGGCCAGAGGCGTTTGGAGTTGGTGCTCCAGCATCGAGAGGAAAGTGGACCGCATCTCCTCGGTCTCGCGGACACGGGTCATGTCCCGGACGTTGACCACCGCGTTCAACGGGGCCATCTCGGGAGATCGGACCACGGAATAGACGAGGGCGACCTCGGTACGCTGGCCCGTGGAGGAGCGAGCGGCGGCGGCAAGCTCGGTGACGTTGCCCTCCAGACCGGAGGCGGCCTGGTGGGCGTGGAGCATGGGACAACGGCCCGGACAGATGGGGCGACCCTCGCGGTCACGCCAGTTCAGGGCGACGGCGCAGGGCAGGCCCAGCAATTCCTCTCCGGGCCGGCCGAGCATGCGTTCCATGGCGGGGTTGACGCTGACGATGCGGCGGTCGGCATCGACGGTGTAGATACCATCGGCGCTGCCCTCCAGGATCGATTCGACCCGCTGCTTCTCCTGGGTGAGCAGGTGAGCGAGACGGGCGGACTGGACCGCGATGGCTGCCTGCTCGGCGAAAGCGGCCAGCACCGGCGGGTCGAGCTGGGAGAAGTTGGCGGCGTCGGAGGAACGGAGGACGAAGATCAGTCCCACGGTCTCGTCGTTGGTGTACAGAGGGACGGCCATGACTGGGTTCTGCATTTCCCCAGTGGTGGAAATGGGCAGGGCCGACTGAGGGAACAGGGCCGACAAAAGGGCGAACTGCTCGCGGCTGAGGGCGAGGTCGGGTATCGCCTCGTTGAGCAGAGGGCGGATGCGGGCGATTTGAGGGCCGTCCAGACCGTAGGCGCCGGTCACGATGAATCGGCGGACCGCGTCGTCCCAGGTGGCAACGACGGCGGCGCTCCCGCCCAAGGCGCGGACAGCGTTGCGCAGGATGCCCTCAAGCTCCGGCTGAAGATCGACGGCGTTGTCGTCGTCGGTTCGACCAACAGGATTCCAGTTGAAATAGCGGGTGACCATAGGGTGGCCGATTGCAGTCAGTGTGCGGCGATTTTCAACGCAATTTTAACATTAAGGGCATTGGAAAACGTTTGAGGTCAGGTGAGAATAGATGGCGACCCTAGCCGGCCGAACGTACCGGCCGATGCAAGGAGGTACACATGCCCAGGTACGTATACCGGTGTACTGCGTGTGACCACGAGTATGATCAGCGGCAGAGTTTCGGCGCGTCGTCGGAAGGGGAATGTCCCGAGTGTTCCGGCGTTACCCGACGCGTGTTTCATGCGGTGCCGGTGATCTACAAAGGATCCGGTTTTTACACCACGGACTACGCACGCAAGAAGTAGTCGCTGCCCACGCCGGTAGCGTCATCAACCAGGCAAACAACACAACGCAAGGAGGCATTCAGTGGCCACTTTCACACCACTTGGTGAGCGCATCGTCATCAAGCCGACGGAACAGGAAGCGCAGACCCGAGGCGGGATCCTATTGCCGGACACCGCCAAGGAGAAACCGCAGGAAGGCGAGGTCGTCGCGGTGGGTCCCGGCCGGGCCGCCGATGATGGCAGCCGCATCCCCATGGAACTCACCGTGGGCGACAAGGTCATCTACTCGAAGTACGCCGGCACGGAATACGAAGACGGCGACGAAGAGTACCTGATCATGCGCGAGTCGGACGTGCTCGCCAAGATCGGCTAACCGCACCGCATTTGGTTTTCGTCATTCCTGCGAAGGCGGGAACCGTATCACACCCTGGATTCCCGCCTTCGCGGGAATGACGGGGAAGAAATGATTGAAGGAGAAACGCAATGCCCGCAAAGAAAATGGCGTACTCCGAAGAGGCCCGTAAGTCGCTGCGATCCGGGATCGACACGCTGGCCGACTCGGTCAAGATTACCCTGGGCCCCCGGGGCCGCAATGTGGTGCTGGACAAGAAGTTCGGCCCGCCGCAGGTCTGCTCCGATGGCGTGACCATCGCCAAGGAAATTGAGCTTCCCGACGCCTTCGAGAACATGGGCGCCCAGTTGCTCAAGGAAGCCGCCACGAAGACCAACGACGCCGCCGGTGACGGAACCACCACCAGCATCGTGCTGTCGCAGGCCATCATCAACGAGGGCTTCAAGAACGTAACCGCCGGCGCGAACCCCATGGCAATCAAGCGCGGCATCGAGCGCGCGGTTGGCCAGATCGTGACCGAGCTCCAGTCGATGTCCCAGCCCGTGGAGACCCGCGAGCGCATCGGCCAGGTTGCCTCCCTGTCCGCCCACGAAGACGCCATCGGCGAGACCATTGCCGAGGCGATGGAGAAGGTTGGCAAGGACGGCGTCATCACCGTGGAAGAGTCCCGCGGTCTGACCGACGAGATCGAGTACGTGGAAGGCATGCAGGTCGACCGCGGCTACATCTCGCCTTACTTCATCACCAACAGCGACCGCATGGAAGCGGCCATCGAAGACCCCTACGTCATCATCACTGACAAGAAGATCTCGGCCGTTGCCGATCTGGTTCCGGCCCTGGAGAAGATGCTTCAGGTCGGCCAGAAGAACGCGGTCATCGTGGCTGAGGACGTGGACGGCGAGGCCCTGGCCACGTTGGTGGTCAACAAGCTGCGCGGCATCATGAACGTGCTGGCCGTCAAGGCCCCCGGCTTCGGGGACCGCCGCAAGGCCATGCTGGAGGACATCGCCATCCTGACCGGCGGCACCGTCATCAGCGAAGAGACCGGCCGCCGGCTGGACTCCGCCACCATCGAGGACTTCGGCCGCGCCCGCCGCGTCGCCTCCACCAAGGACGACACGACGATCGTTGAGGGTCACGGTTCCGAGGACGGCATCCAGGCTCGCATCAACCAGATCAAGGCCCAGATTGAAGACACGACCTCCGAATACGACCGCGAGAAGCTGCAGGAGCGGATGGCCAAGCTGTCCGGCGGAGTGGCCGTGATCAAGGTTGGCGCCGCCACCGAGATCGAGCTCAAGGAGCGCAAGGCCCGCGTGGAGGACGCGCTGTCCGCCACTCGTTCCGCAGTGGAAGAGGGCATCGTCCCCGGCGGCGGAGTCGCCCTGGTCCGCGCCCAGCGCGCGCTGGAAGGCGTCTCCGGCCTGACCGGCGACGAGGTTGTTGGCCTCAACATCATCCGGCATTCGCTGGAACAGCCGCTGAAGATCATCGTCGAGAACGCCGGCGGCGAAGGCGCCGTAGTGCTGCACGATGTCAAGGACCAGTCCGATGACTACGGCTACGACGCCGAGGTCAGCGAATTCGGCCCGATGCTCGAGCGCGGCATCATCGACCCGGTAAAGGTGACTCGCTCTGCGTTGCAGAACGCGGCCTCCGTGGCGGCCATGGTGCTCACCACCGAGTCCATGATCACCGAGATCCCTGAGCCGACGCCGGCGATGCCCGCGGCCCCGCCGATGGACTTCTAGTCTCAGGCGAACATCCCTCCGGGATTTAGGCCGGGGCGGTTATTGCGACCGCCCCGGTTCATTTTTGGCGCCGGGGCGTTTTACCTACGCCCCGGATGGGAGTAATATTGCCGTGCCGTTTATATTCGGCTCAGGCTTGGGCGTTGCGGCGTCCGCCTGGGTTGCTCCATTCGAGGCCGTAACTGAATAGAACTTTTGCCCGCCGCCTGTTGGCCTGGCATCCGCCGACGCCTTTCTTTTACGGATGGCTGGTGCTGGGGATGGCCTGCCTATCCTCCGCCACCGGGGCCAGCGTGTCCCAGGTGGTGATGGGGGCCATCCAGGTGTACATCGTGGATGACACCGGGTGGGACATCGGGACGCTGTCCATCGCGGTGACCGCCGGCACCTGGCTTTCGGGGATATTGGCTCCTTTCGCCGGCGCACTGGCCGACCGATACGGCCCCAGGGTCCTGACCACGGTGGGGCTGGTGGTGGTGGGGTGCGCGCTGCTGGCGATTTCGGCGGTGAACACCAACACCCCCTGGCCGTTCTTCGCCGCTTACATCGTCGCCAGGACGGTGAGCAATCCTTTCCTGATCGGCATAGTCCCACGGGCGGCGACGGTCAACTTCTTCCGGCGTCGGCGAGGGGTCACCCTGGCCATCAATGGCATGGCGCGTCCCGTGGGCGGCGCGATCAACATCCAGATCATTTCACTGATCGCGGCGACGCATAGCTGGCGAGCGTCCTACGGATACGTCGGGCTGTTCATGATGGCGATGACGGTGCCGGTATTCCTTATCATGCGGCGGACGCCGGAAGAGATAGGCATGCTTCCGGATGGGGACCGACCCGCCCCAGGGTCCGAATCGGCGCCACAATCCGGCGGCGGACGGCGAGCGGGTCGCCGCGCCCAGGCGGGGACGCAGGAGTTCAGCTGGACCGCCCGCGAGGCGATGAAGACCCGAGCTTACTGGTGCATCGCCGGAACCGCGGTGCTGGCGATAATCGCGTCGGCGGGCCTGGGCTACATCCTGGTTCCGTTTCTTGTGAGCGATACGGGTCCAGGATTGAGCAATCCGCAAGCGGTTGGCGTGGGAGCACTGGGGGCCGTGCTGGCGATGACGACCTTGGTCTGGGGTTTCCTGGCGGACAGGTTCGGACCGCGACCGTGCATGGTGGCGACCATTTCCGGGGCGGTGCTTTCCGGCGTGTTCCTGGCCACCGGCGTGCACTCGGTGTGGACGGCTTACCTGTTTGCCGTTCTATGGGGGTTCTTCTCCAACACCGTGGGGACGCTGGAGCACATGCTGCTGGCCCAATACTTCGGGCGGGGGTCCTTCGGGGCCATACTGGGATCGCTGGGGCCGCTGCAGACCACGGCGTTGGGAGCCGCGCCGGTATTCGGCAGTTACCTGCTGACGTTCACGCACAGTTACAGCGTGGTGTTCATAGTACTGATGGCGATGTACGCCGGCGCGGGCATGTTGATCCTGCTGGCGAAAGCGCCACGGCTGCCGCCGCGCGCCACCCAAGCGCAAGCCGATCCCGGCGTCGCGCCGGCAACGGTATAATCCCAACGAACCACCAAGACGAACTACCCAACGGAGGCAAACCAATGGCCAACAGCGAATACATGAACCCCAGCGGCATTGCGGACCCCTCACCTTCCGGCTTCAGCGCAGTGGTGAAGGCGGGCAACACCGTCTACATCGCCGGGATGGTCGCACAGGATGAGAACGGCAACGTGGTCGGGGCGGGTGACACGGAAGAACAGACGCGGCAGATCTGGCGCAACATCGAGGTTGCCGTCACCGCTGCCGGTGGGTCGCTTGCGGACATCGTCAAGACGACGACTTACGTGACCGGCATCGAGCACGCGCCGGCGGTGCGCAAGGTACGCGGCGAGCTGTTCCCCAGCAACCCGCCCACCAGCACGCTGCTGGTGGTAAGCGAACTGGCGAACCCGGCGTACGTGGTAGAGATAGAGTCTATCGCGGTGGTGGGGTAGTCACCAACAACCAATGCCCCCTCTCACGCTATAGGGAGGGGGCGAGTTATTTCTACCCATCATGGGATCATAAAGGCGACGACACCGGGCCACGCTGGAAGCGATATTCAGGCGGCCTACGTCGGGGAACATCCGCTGGGACGACGTTGAGTCGTTGCTGCTGGCGTGCGGCGCTCATATCGAGGAGCGGGCCGGTTCGCGAGTAGGGGTGGACTTGAACGGTCTGGCTACCGTGTTCCATCGTCCACATCCCCGGCCGGAAGCTTCGAAAAGTTTAGCAGATGATGTGCGCAAATTCTTGATTGAAGCAGGTGTCGGGTCATGATGGAGTACAAAGGATACTGGGCGGCGGTGACTTTCGATGATCACGCGGGCACTTTCCACGGTTCGGTAGTGGATACCCGCGACGTGGTAACGTTCGTGGGCGAATCGGTGGAGGAGTTGCGCCGGGAGTTCAAGATTTCGGTGGATGACTACCTGGCGTTTTGCAGTGAGCGAGGCAAAGAACCGGACAAGCCTTATTCCGGCGAAATCTCGTTCAAGGTCAGTTCCAATGTCCACCGCACGGCGGACGCCGCCGCCCGGTCGGAGGGCAAAACCCTGGAGGATTGGCTGGCCGAAACGGTGGAATGGGTAGCGGAGCAAACACTCAACCCGCCGGCATACACCAGCCCGTGTTGCAACGACGAGTGTTCTTGCGATTAGTCGTCCCGTTCCATTCACGGGAGAAGATCAGGGCAAGGTTATCGTCGACGTAAACCAGGCCGTAGTCGAAGACGCAAAATTGGGAGAAGCGGCGCGACTACGCAGGCTGCCTAGCCTCGACCAATGTGGCGGATTGGGCAGTCGGTGACGGCGGCCAATTAGATCGGATCAGGTGTGCCAAGTTTCGAGATCCGAGCGACGCTTCTGGAGGACGAGCCACATGCGGTGCCAGACGTAGCGCCGCTCCGGTTCTTCCAAGCTACGGTCGATCAGGCCACGGACGGCCAGCACGGCTTGGCCGGCGAAAAAGCCCCACTGGCCGGGTTCGTTGCGGAGCCACCCGTCCACGCGGTCCGGGTGGGCGTCCGCGACTTCTTCGAGGAGCTGATCCAGGGCGGCGTCAGCGCCGCCGGCATCGGTGGCCATGGGATCAGCCGCCGCCGACCGGACGGACGATCTCCAAAGCATCGCCCGGGTGGAGCTTCACCTTTTCGAAGTCCTCCTTGCGGATCACCTGGCCGTTGTACCCCACGGCGATGAATCGCATGTTGACGTCGATGGTGGCGAGATAGGACTGAAGGTTGAGACCTTCGTCGATTTCGCGAGCTTTCCCGTTCACTTGCAGGGTGATCATGCGGGCCGTCACCTCCGGCTCGTAGTATAGCGGCTACCGGGTTCACGGTGTTCGGCAATGCTGGCCATCGCGTCGTGCATTGCCGACTTGATGCTAGCGGCCTCCCGTTCGGGGTCCGCGCTGGCAAGGATGGCGGTAATGACCGCGGCGCCGTCCGCGCCGGCTTGCATGACCTGGGCGACGTTTTCGGCGGTGACGCCACCGATGGCCAGGAGCGGAATGCCCACGCCGGCCGCACGGATGCGCTCGAGCAGACCGGGCCCGGACGGCTCCTCGCCCGGATGGGACCGGGTGGCGAACATGGTCCCGACAAGCAGGAAATCCGCGCCCGACGCCTGCCCCTCTGTGGCGCCATCCACCGAATGCACGGAGCGGCCGATGATGGCCCCGTCGGGCAGAATGGGGCGCACGGCGGCGGTAGACATTGCCGCCTCGCCCAGCTGAACTCCGTCGGCTCCGGACGCGGCGGCTACGTCGGCGCGCTCGTTCACCAGGAGAATGGCCGACCCGCGCGTGATCTCCCGCAACGCGACGGCCAGTTCCAGCAGCGCGCCACCGGGCTCTTCCTTATCGCGGAGTTGAACGATGCCGACGCCGCCGGCGATAGCAGCGGCAACTCTGCCGGGCAATTCGTCCGGCGGACAAACGCGCCGGTCGGTGACCAGGCACAGGGCGGGATTTGGCAAGGCCGCGCCCATCAGGAAAGGCTCAGGCGGCCGCAACGGGTTCCGGCACGTCGGTGGGTGGGCTGCTGGCGATGGCCTCGGTGCGCACCGGAATGCGACCGGCGAGGTAGGCCTGGCGTCCGGCCTCCACACCCTTGCGGAAAGCGTCGGCCATCATTGCCGGGTTCTCGGCCTGGGCGATGGCGGTGTTGACCAGGACGGCGGAAGCGCCTATTTCCAGCGCCTTGGAGGCGTCGGAGGGAACTGCCAAGCCGGCATCCACGACGACGGGGACCGTAGCGTTTTCGAGGATGATACGGACCTCTTCGACGGTATGGATGCCCTGGCCGGAACCGATAGCGGAACCCAGGGGCATCACAGTGACGCATCCGGCTTCTTCGAGGTTCTTCGCCAGGACTGGATCGGCGTGGATGTAGGGCAGTACCTTGAAGCCCTCTTCGACGAGCTGCCGGGCCGCTTCGAGGGTGCCGTTGGGGTCGGGGAACAGGTACTTGGCGTCGGGGATGACTTCGAGCTTGACGAAGTCGGTCTGGCAAACCTCGCGGCCGAGTCGGGCAACGAACAGCGCCTCCTCGACGGTGCGGCAGCCGGCGGTGTTGGGCAGGATGCGATACTTGTCGAGGTTGACGTGTTCGAGGATATTCTGCTCGGGGTTGTCGAGGTCGAGGCGGCGAATGGCCACGGTGACCATCTCGGTGCCCGAAGCTTCGAGGGAATCGATCATTTCCTGCATGCTGCGATGCCGGCCGGTACCGACGATCAGCCGGGAAGAAAACGACACGCCACCAATTACCAGTTCGTCGGCCATCGCTATCACTCTCCTGTGTGCTGCCGGAAACGGGGGCGCCGTGGCCGGCAATTGCCTGAAATGCGAAACCGCCAGGCGGGTACCCGGCGGCCGAATGTCAAAGCTACCTACTGTTCCTCCGCCGGCATTACCCGGGTCAGGTACAGACGGTCGGCGACGAAGTTGGCCGCCCTCTCAGCCTGGTTTGCCCAAGCTCCCGCCAGAATCGCGTGAGGCGTTCAGTTGTAGGTCGAATGTAGCACTACGGGGCGGGCAAGTCAAACCAAACCGCTCGGAACACAATTGCAGGAGGCCGGTCACAACTTGCCGCCGTAGCCAAGCCGGCCCCGATTAGTCGGTAGCAGAACTTCGTTGACGGGGTCGACCGCAAACATCAAGATTTGCAGAGCGATTCCACCGATGAGGCAGTTATCGTCACCTTCCGGCCCGAAAATCACGGGGCAGATTCCGTCTCGATCATCGATGCTTATGACTGCCTGGCCTCGTCCGAACCTGACTTCAGATCCATCGGCCAATGTGTAGTCAACGTGTGAGCGGGGCTCCAGATGCAGTTTCTGCAGCAATGAAGCAGGGAACATCGAGTCGGAGGCGCCCGTATCGATCAGCGCCTCTACTTGAACCTGGTCGCCACCGCTGGGATTGCCAACGCTGATCATCACCGAGAACGTGCCCATAATCTTTGCGGCCTTTAGACCTCGTACTCGGCTACTTCGTCCGGGATGATCAGGCGGGCGCCGGTTACTTCCTGCACTTCTTCCGGTGTCCAACCGGGAGCAGATTCGCGCAGCACCATGCCGTCGGCGGTGGGTTCCATCACGGCGACGTCGGTGACGACGAGGGAGACGCAGCCGCGGCCGGTGAGGGGGAAGTCGCATTCTTGGACAACCTTGGGATTGCCGTTGCGATCGTTGTGCTCCATGGCGACAATGACCTTGTCGGCTCCGGCGGCCAGGTCCATAGCGCCGCCGATGTTGCCGACGCCGCGCTCGGGCAGCATCCAGTTGGCGAGGTCTCCGGTGGACGACACCTGGTGGGCTCCCAGGACGGTCACGTCGACGTGGCCACCGCGGATCATGGCGAAGGCATCGACGGAGGAGAAGTAGGCCATGCCCGGAACAGGCTGGAGGAACTGGCCGCCGGCGTTGATGAGGTCGATGTCCTCGTTGCCCTCGTCAGCCAGGGGGCCGCAGTTCAGGACGCCGCTCTCGCTGTGGTAGAAGACGACGCTTTCGTCGTCCACGAACATGGATACCAGCGTGGGTATGCCGATGCCGAGGTTGACACAGGAACCGGCGGGGAGTTCTTTCGCCACGCGCATGGCGATGATGGCCCGGTCGAGGCGTTCTTTGTCTGCGGTCATGGCGAATACTCCGGTTATTCGTAGCCGGTGAAGCCGTCAGGTCGGCGCACGATGCGCTGCACGAATATTCCCGGGGTGACCACCGCCTCGGGGTCCAGTTCGCCGGCCGGCACGATTTCGTCGACCTCAACCACCGTCACCCGCGCGGCCGGGGCCATCACTGCGTTGAAGTTGCGGGAAGTGCCGCGGTACACCAAGTTGCCACGGGTGTCGGCCTGGTGAGCGCGGATCAGGGCGAAGTCGGCGCGCAGGCCGTGTTCCAGGATGTATTCGCGTCCGTCGATTACCCGGCTTTCCTTGCCCTCGGCAATGAGAGTGCCGGCGCCGGTTGGGGTGTAAAAAGCCACAATGCCGGCGCCGCCGGCGCGCAGGCGCTCCGCAAGGGTTCCCTGGGGCACCAGTTCCAGGTCGCACTCGCCCCGGCGGTAGGCGAGTTCGAATTCGGAGGGGCGGGACACCGAGGGGGAGACGGGGAAGGACGCAATGGCCTTGGCGACCTGCCTGTTCTCAACCAGCACGCTGTGGTCGATGGCTGTGCGGTCGGGCGGCGTGCCAAAGCTGACTACTCGGGCGATGCCGGCGGTGTTGCTGACGATGGTGAGGTTCCGGCTACCGCGGTCCCGCAGCGATACGAGGAGGTAGTGGGCCATGCCGCCCGGGCCGCCGAAACCGTCGATGAAGACGGTCGCCCCGTCGGGCAAGTCCGCGATGGCGGAAGGACCGTCGCCGTAGACCTTGCTGGGTGGCTTGCCGGGCGGGAGGTCGAAGTCCATCTCGCGTAGGGTCGACGCCGTGATGATGGCGGCTCCGGTGATGGCGCGAACATCCTCGGCGCTCCATCCGGGGGCGACTTCTGTGAGAATGAACCCGGTGTCGGACACGCGGAACACGGCAACGTCGCTAATGACTGTGTCCACGCAGCGCACACCGTCGGGCGGATAGGACAGGGCATCCACGATGTTGGGAGAGCCGTCAGCGCCGGTTTGTGGCAACACAACGATGACACGGCGAGCGCCGGATGCCAGGTCGATGAGGCCGGCGTGGCCCTGTGGCCCCGGGTAGTCCGCGGCGTGGTAGCCGGCGAAACTTCCGCTGGAGTCGACCTGCGCGGCGGTCAGGATTGACAGATTTACATAGCCCCCGCGGAGGACTGCGCCGGCGTCGGCGGCGTTGATGGGCAAGTCCGAAAGGGTCCCTCCGGCCCGCAGGAACCACACGTCCTTGTCTTCAGGGACAATGTTGGCCGCCGAGATTGCCCAGTCACCGCTGACGGCGACCACCGATCCCGGGGCAATCTCGGCGGCGGCCCGTCGGGCCACGCTGTGTGCATCCAGTCTTTCCAGCGTCATGGTGTGCTATCCCAAGGGCGCCGAGCCGGCCCGGACGATACGGTTGACAAAGATGCCCGGCGTGATCACCAGTTCCGGGTCGATGCCCCCCGGTGCGACGACCTGGTCGACCTCAGCGATGGCCACCCGAGCGGCGGAGACGACGGCGGAATTCCATCCTCTTTGGGCTCCGGCGTACACCAGATTGCCGACGCTATCGGCGCGAGAGGCCCGGATCAACGCGAAATCCCCGCGCAGGGGAGGCTCAAACACACACTCGACGCCGTTGATCACTCGGGTTTCTTTCCCCTCGGCAAAGCGGGTGCCGATGCCAACCGGGAGAAAAACGCCACCGATGCCAGCGCCGGCGGAGCGCATGCGTTCCGCCAGCGTCCCCCAGGGAACCATATCGACGGTCAGGTCGCCGGAGCGCCATAGGTTCTGAATGACGTCGTCGCTGCCCGGGCCAAATGGCGCCGGTGAAATTATCCGGGAAACGCAGCCGGCGGCAACCAGGCGGTGAAAAGCCTCGGCCCCGTAGTAGGTCGAGTCGCAGACGCAGGTCAGGTCCCGGACTTCGCGGTCGGCCAGGGCGTTCAGCAGGCCGGCGGGAGCGTTGACGCCGGTGACTCCACCAATCAGGAGGGTCGCGCCGTCCGGTATATCGGCCACCGCGGTGGCGGCGCTGTCGTATAATTTGCTGAATGCCATGATAGGGTTCCGCAAGCGGTCGCCATTTTAGCCCAATCCGCCGGCCTGATAAAGCGACGAGAAGCGCCTCTATTGCCGGCATTCCCATTGAACCTATGCGCTATCAGACCATCGAGTGCGAGAGAACCCGGTTGCAGGCGAAGCTCACCTTGCCCGGCGCCGGCCCCGGCGTTACGATCAGCGAGACGGTGGCCGCAGAAATTATCGACTGTTGCCGGGAGTTGAGCCTGGACGATGAGCTGCGGGTGGTGACGATTACCGGCGGTGGCAATACGTTCGCGACGGGTCGGGAACAACTGCCCGGCGAATTGAAGGACGCGGACCTGACGGAACGCGCGGAGTGGTTCAGGAAAATGGGGGCAGCCAACGCCGTGGCCGGTTTACCCATGCCGGTGTTGGCGGCGCTGAACGGCGATGCCACCGCCCACGGGTTGGAGATCGCCCTGGCTGCCGATCTGCGGATCGCGGCGGACGGAGCGCGCCTGGGAGCGGGCGTACCAGCGCAGGTCGGGTTCCCGTTTGACGGGATGACGCAACGGCTGCCTCGGCTGGCAGGGCCGGCGCGGGCGCGGGACATGCTGCTGACGGGCCGGACGCTGTCGGCGGCGGAAGCGCTGGATTTCGGGCTCGTGAACCGGGTGGCGTCGCGTGATGCGCTGGAGGAAACTGCGGCCGAAATCGCCGGCCAAATCATCACCGCCGCGCCCATCGCCGCGCGATACGCGAAGGAAGCGGTGAGTGCCGCCGGCGACCTACCGTTGGCGCAAGGGTTGCGGCTGGAGGCTGACTTGAGCATCATCCTGCAAAGCACCGAGGACCGGGCGGAAGGTCTGCGATCCTTTGCCGAAAAACGAACGCCAAACTTTACTGGTCATTAGAGTCACTGGAGGCTGAGGATAGCAAGTCAATGACGGTACGATTGGACATACATACGCACGTGGGCGAAATGTTCGGGTTCCAGGAACCGACGCCGGAGATCGCGGAAGCCGTGATCACGCGCATCAGGGAAGCCGGATTGGATGGCATCGCGGTCACCGATCACTGGCGGCGCGACTGGGGGATGGCGCTGCACCGGGTGGTGGAGCAGCATTTTCCCAACGAGGTGATAATCATTCCCGGCCATGAGATCGACGTGCGCCCGGCGATCAGCCCATTCGACGAATACCACTGCACCGAGCTGTATCTGCCGGGCGGTCGGCTGTTTCGCACCTACTGCCACCCGGGGTACTACACGCCCAACATCGTGATCGAGGATGGGGTTCACGGGATTGAAGTGGCCAACCACCACCACGACTGGCACATTCGCCGCCCGGCGGCGGAACGGGTGGCCAAGGAGCACGGTCTGCTGACATTTTCGGTGAGCGACGCCAACGTGCTGTCCGAGATCGGGGCCGGCAGCACGGAGGTTGACCTTGACGAGATGATGCGGCGGGCGATACCGCTGGACTGACTGCATGAGCGACGCTTTTGGCACCATCATTTTCGAGAAGGAGGGCAATGTCGCCCACCTGGCGCTGAACCGTCCGGACCGGCTGAATGCCTACTCGGTGGCGATGCGGGACGACTTTGCCGAAGCGCTGAACGCGGTGGCCGAAGACGAGGAAATCAGCGCGCTGCTGATCACGGGCAAGGGCCGGGCGTTCTGCGCCGGCGCAGACCTGAGCGAGTTTGGCACCGCGCCGTCGCAGGTGATAGCGCGCAACGCGCGATGGCAGCGGGACGTGTGGGGTCAACTGCTCAGTCTCGACAAGCCGATAGTCGTGGCGGCGCACGGCTATTGCATCGGTTCGGGGGTGGAGATTCTGCTGCTGGGCGACCTGCGCATTGCGGCGTCGGACACGGTTTTCGCCATGCCCGAGGTGCAATTGGGCATGATCCCCGCCGCCGGAGGGAGCCAGACCCTGACGGCCAACGTGGGGCCATCCGTGGCGTTGGACTTGCTGTACACCGGGCGGCGCTTTGGAGCGGCGGAGGCGATGGCCTGCGGAATAGTCAGCCGAGTGGTGGAGCCCGACGAATTGGAAACGACGGCATGGCAAACTGCGCATGAACTGTCTGAGCTGCCGGCGGGTTTCGCGGCGGCGTTGAAATCGGCGTGGGGTCCGGGAAGTGAATTGCCGCTGGAGGCCGGGCTGGCTTTGGAACAACGATTGGCTGCCGCCGTTGCAGCGTAACCAAAAGAGTAGCTTCCGACCTGGAGAAAGGATGAACACGACCGAATTTCTTATGATCGCGTCGGCGATCGTTCCCGAGCGGACGGCCATCGTCTTTGACGGTGACCACATCAGTTTCGAGATGTTGCAGGAACGGGTCAACCGCCTGGCCAACGCGATGTCCGAGCTGGGAATAGGGCAGGGCGACCGGGTGGCGGCGATGCAGACCAACTGCCATCACCTGATCGAACTGTACTTTGCGGCCGCGCAGTTGGACGCGATCTACGTGCCCATCAATTTCCGCGCCAAAGAGGACGAACTGGCGACCATGCTGGGCATCGCGCAGCCTGATCTACTGTTCCTGGGCGAACGCTACCGGTCGCTGGTTCCGGCGGACGGTTCGGTGTCTGCGGACCGCATAGTGATGCTGGATGCGCCGGCGGCGAACGGCGGTTACGCCTACGATGACCTGCTGGCCAACGCGAACCCCGACCAACTGCACTTCCCGGAGGACGACGAGGACGCCACGACGGTGATCATGTTCACGTCAGGCACCACTAGCATCCCCAAGGGAGCGCAGTTGACGCACGACAGTTTCGCCACGTTCCTGCTCACCAACGTCGAGCCGGCGGACCCGGACGTGGAGGAAACCAATCTGCTGACCGTGCCGATGTATCACGTAGCCGGGTTGCAGGCGGCGCTGGCGGCGGTGTTCGGAGGCCGGACGCTGGTGGTGATGCCGCAGTTCGACGCTGAAGGCTGGATGAGTCTGGTTCAGGAACACCGGGCGAACCGGGCGATGCTGGTGCCCACCATGCTGAAGATGGTGATGGACCATCCGAGCTTCGACAGCTTCGACCTGTCGTCGCTGAGCGTGATCACCTACGGCGCCGCGCCCATGCCGCTGCCGGTGGTGCGGCAGGCCCTGGACAAGTTCCCGGGCACGCGCTTCATCAATGCCTTCGGGCAGACCGAAACGGCATCCACCATCACCATGCTGCCGCCCGATGACCATGACCTCACCGGGTCGGCGGAGGAGGTTGAAACCAAGATGCGACGGCTCACGTCGATTGGGAGACCCCTGGACGACGTGGAGGTGATGATCGTCACGGAAGACGGCGATCCGGTTGAAGGAGGCGAAGTCGGCGAGATTGTCGCCCGCGGGCCCCGGATGATGACCGGGTACTGGGGTCAGGAGGATGCCACGCGGGACACGCTGAAAGGCGGTTGGCTCTACACCGGGGACCTGGCCTGGCAGGACGAGGACGGCTACATCTACCTGGCCGGGCGGGCGCGGGACTTTATCAAGCGCGGCGGCGAGATGGTGTCCCCGGAAGAAGTGGAGATGATTCTGGCCGAGCACCCGGGGGTTGCCGATTCGGCGGTCATCGGTGTGCCGGATCTGGATTGGGGCGAGGAGGTCAAGGCGGTTGTGGTAGCGGCGGACCAGACGGTCACCGAGCAGGACCTGATTGATTTCTGCCGGGACCGGCTGGCCGGGTTCAAGCGGCCGCGGTCGGTGGTGTTCGTGGACGAACTGCCGCGCAACGTGATGGGCAAGGTGCTGAAACGGGACCTGCGGGCGGAATTCGGGGGTCCGGTTTCCTGACAGTGAAAGCATACAGCGAAGCTGCGGAGGTAACGGTATGGACATAGCGGTAATGGGCGCCGGCGGCGTGGGCGGATACTTCGGCGGGCTGTTGGCGCGGGCCGGTCACAACGTGACTTTCATCGCACGGGGGCCGCACCTGGAGGCGATGCGGCGGAATGGGCTGCGGGTCGAGAGCGGGAACGACGGCATCTTCACGGTTCCCGGCAATGCCACCGACGATCCGGCGTCGGTGGGTCATCAGGAGTTGGTGCTGTTCGCCGTGAAGATGTACGACAACGCGGATGCGATCCACGCCATTGCCCCGATGGTCGGGCCGGACACCATCGTGCTGACGCTGCAAAACGGCATCGACAACGGCGAGCGGTTGGTGGAAGTGTACGGCGCGGACCGGGTGATGATCGGGTCGGCGTATCTGGAAGGGCGGATCAGCGAGCCCGGCGTGGTGACGCAGGGTGGGCCCGGAGCGGCGTCCTTCGGCGAGCGGACCACCGGGATTACCGAACGCGGCGAGCGGCTTTACCGGGTGTTCCGCGACGCCGGCTGGCGGGTCGACCTGCTGGAAAACATGACCGGTATGTTGTGGAAGAAATTTGCGTACCTGTCGGGGTCGGCGGGAGTGTGCGCGGCCAGCGGCTGCGCCTACGGCGAGCTCAGGACCGTGCCGGAGACCCGGGCTGCCATCGAGGCGGCGATTGCAGAGGCGCTGGCGGTAGGCGAGGCGGCGGGAGCGCCGTTGGAACCGGATTCGCTGGAATGGTCGATGAACGCGCTGGACAACTTTCCGGCTACGGGCATGGCGTCGCTGGCCAAGGACTTCGCCGAGGGCCGGCCGGTGGAACTGGAGGGACTGACCGGGACGGTGATCCGAATGGGTCGGGACCTTGGCGTGGGGACCCCGGTGAACGATGCGCTGTACGCCGTATTGAAACCGAGGGCGAACCGGATCGAGGCGGAGATGGGACAGGGTTGACGCTGTACGTCCACCAGCCACGGCGAGTGGCCGCCGCGGTAGTCTCCTCTATGAAAACGCCGGTGACCCGCCGGCGTTTTGCTGGTTGTGTTGGGCTCGATTTGCGTTGGGCTCGATGTTCGCGGCTGAAGAAGCCAGACGAATGCGGACCCAACGGTATGACGTAAAACGTAATAATGTGAAAAAAATCACGTGAAAAGAAGCATAATTATCCGTCTTGACACGGTTATAGTGCATTGTTAGGCTTGCGAGCATTGAAGTCCGACAGCCGATTAAACGAACGACTTACGTCGCTGCAGGGGGTTACTATGCTGAACCGTGCATCGAAGCGTCTCACCGGCCGGATACTTATGGCGATGGCGATGATCATCGCGCTCACGGCACTGGTGGCCTGCGGGGCCACCGCTCCCACCGAAAGCACGGCGCCGGAAACCGACAGTCCCGTGCCGGCTCAACCGGCCGCAAGCACTGCGGGGGACTCTCCGGCTCCTACTGCCGTGCCGGCACAGGCGGCGGGCGCTCCGCAGACCTCGGATCGGGGGATATACGGCGGGATAGTCGCGATGCAGGACTACGCGTTTCCCAATCTAATCTTCCATCCGCATGAGTTCACCAACCAGGTCAAGAACATCTCCGGCATATACAACGGGCTGCTGGAGTATGACGCCGAAACCGACGACCCTTACGACATCGTCGGCGACCTGGCGGAGAGTTGGGAATTACAGCCGGACGGGGTGACCTACGTATTCCATCTGTACGAGGATGCCATGTGGCATGACGGCACGCCCGTCACGGCGTCGGACGTCGTTTACAGCATGGATAGCCTGGTGAACTCCGAAGCCAACCGGCCGCAGACCTTGATCATCGCGCCGTACTACTCCCCGGGCAACGCCCGGGCGATTGATGACCATACGGTGGAGATCATGACGAACAACCCCGCGCCGGATTTCGTTCCGATGCTGGCTGCGGACGCCTTCAAGATGATGTCCCAGGCCTGGGGCGAATCGGATGTCGACACCTCCAAGTGGGAGAACGGCATGGGTTCGGGCCCGTTCAAGCCGACGACCCTGGAAAAGGACGTCTCCATCGCGTTGGAGAAAAACCAGGACTACTGGAAGGAAGGCTTGCCCTACATCGACGGCAGCATCCATTACTACATTGCTGACAAGGGCACCGCGATCGGCGCATACCGCACGGGTCAGGTGTTGATGTCCACCTGGCCGGTGACCAACCTCAGCAACACCGAAATCCTGGAGCTTCAGGAGTCCGAGGCGGATACCCTGGACGTCTACTTGATTCCCAACACCAGCCTGTTGGGGACACTGATCAATACGACCATTGAGCCGTTCAATGACGTCAGAGTGCGACGGGCGATGCACCTGGCGGTGGACCGAGCGGAGTTCCGCGAGATCTTCGGGGGTGGCATAGCCCCCATGGGAACCCCGTTCCCGCCGGAAACCTGGTTCGGTCGTGGGGAAGAAGAAGCCAGCCAAATGCCCGGATTCCGCCTCGGGCCGGAGGGCGGAAAGCATCCGGGAGACATCGAAGAAGCCCGGCGACTGCTGGCGGAAGCGGGAGTGCCGGAGGGGTTCCAAGTCAACATAATGGCTCGGACGGCGGTTGAATACGTCGACCTGGCCCAGTTGCTGGCCGATCAGTATCGCCGTTACCTGGGCTGGGATGCGACCGTGCAGCCTATCGACAGCGCGACCGGCATAACGCGGTACAAGGAACAGGACTACCAGATCGCGGCCCAAGGCACGGCGCTGCTGGTCGGCGAACCCGACCCGATCATCGGAAAGATATTCATGCCCGGCGGCCTATGGATCCAATGGTCCGGATGGGATGCGCCGCAAAAGTTCAAGGACTGGTTTGCGGCCCAGAGCCAGGAACTGGACCGGACCAAGCGGGCGGAGATCCTGCGTGAGATGGAGGAGTTCATCCTCAATGAGGACCCCGGTCCCCTGCTGGTTTACTACTGGAGCTTCCGCGACCAGGTGGTGAACAAGAAGATCCAGAACTACCACATGCCGGCCAGCCTGTGGACGCAATTGAAGAACGATCGCATCTGGTGCGACCCCGAGTGCTAATCACTTGGGCATAGGAGACGGCCACAAGGGCAAAGCGCAAACAGCTGACCGGGCATGTCAAGTAACAGGCGGCGGGACGAGGAGAAGCGATGAACACCTACGTAATCAAGCGATTCATGCTCTTCATCCCGACGCTGATTCTCGTCACCTTGATGGTGTTTGCCCTGATGCGGCTGGTGCCGGGGGATCCGGCCGAGTTGCTGCTGATGGGTTTCGAGGGTGACGGCCAGTATTCCCAGAAACAGCTGGACGAGTTGCGGGCCAAGCTGGGAACGGACCGTCCGCTGGCGATCCAGTACCTGAACTGGATCTGGGGCATGGTTCGCGGCGACTTCGGCGTGTCGATGTACTTTGACACGCCGATATCGGAGGACTTGGGCGCCAAATTGCCAATCACCCTGGAATTGGCGGCGCTGGCGTTGTTATTAGCGTTTGTGGTGGCGATGCCGTTGGGTGTCTTATCCGCGGTGAGACAGGACACCATCGCGGACTATGCTTCGCGGATTATCGCCATAGCGGGCGTAGCGATGCCGACCTTCTGGATCGGCATCCTGGTGGTGTATTTCCTGGTGACCTGGTTCGACTGGCTGCCGCCCCTGGGTTACGCCAACCTTTGGGAGGACCCGTGGCGGAACCTGCAGCAGATGGTCTTTCCCGCGATCGCCCTGGGTTTCTACAACATGGCGCTGATCGCGCGGGTTACCAGATCGTCCATGCTGGAAGTGTTCCGCGAGGACTACATTCGCACGGCGCGGTCGAAGGGACTGCGCGAGCGGGCGGTCATCATCCGGCACGCGCTGAAGAACGCGTTCCTGCCCATCCTGACCATTTCCGGGTGGCAGGTGGGTCGGCTGATCGCTGGGACAGTGGTTATCGAGACCATTTTCCTGGTGCCCGGAATGGGCCGCCTGCTGGTGGACAGCATCCTGCACCGCGACTACACGATGATCCAGAGCATCGTGATGGTGATCGCGTTCATGGTGCTGGCGCTGAACCTGGTCGTGGACCTGCTCTACGCCTGGCTGGACCCACGGATACGTTACGAGTAAACGCAGCAGAGTAGATCAGGACCGCAGTCCCCGGCGAGGAAGAGGAACATGGCCCAGGAAACAACCGGAGTGCTGGCACCCACCGAGCCCGCAAGCTCGGGGATGCGACCCAAGCGAACGCCTTGGGAAAACGCGGTCAACTTCACTCAGCGCAAACCGTTGGGAGCGTTCGGGGCGATTGTTGTCATTCTGCTCGTAGTCGTCGCCATATTTGCGCCAATCGTGGCGACGGATGATCCCAAGGAGACCAATGCCGCTTACCGGTTCAACCCGCCCAACGCCGACACTTGGCTTGGGGGCGACCAGATCGGACGGGACGTTTACAGCCGGCTGGTCTACGGCACGCGGATTTCGCTGGTTGTGGGCCTGCTCAGCGTGTTTTTCGGGGTGACCATCGGCGCTTTCATCGGGATCGTGAGCGGGTATTTCGGCGGCATCACCGACCTGGTGATCCAACGGATCATGGACGCGATGATGTCGTTCCCGGCGTTGATCCTGGCGTTGGCGATCATGGCGATCCTGGGGGCGTCGGTGACCAATGTGGTCATCGCGCTCAGCGCGGTGTTCATCCCCGGGGCGGCACGGACAATCCGGTCGCAGGCGCTGAGCATCAAAGAGGTTGATTACGTGCTGGCAGCGCGGGCGGTGGGCGCTGGAGACTGGCGGATCATCCTGCGGCACATGGCGCCCAACTGCGCGGCCACGTTCATCGTCCTGGCCAGCATATCTCTGGGATGGGCAATCGTGGTGGAAGCGTCGCTGAGCTTCCTGGGGGTTGGGATTCCGCCGGACGTGCCGTCGTGGGGCGGGATGCTGAACGGCGTGGCGCAGAACTCGCTGGACGTGGCGCCGTGGCTGGGGGTGTTCCCGGGTCTGGCTATTGCGATCACGGTGTTCGCGGTCAACCTGCTGGGCGATGCGCTGCGGGACGTGCTGGACCCGAGGATGCGGGGGGCGAACTAGAACCCGGCCAGTTGTTCTCAATGGCACAGGGCAGGAGGGGTGATGCACGCATCGCCCCTCCGTTTTGCTCGTTTGTGATGGATGGAGCGCTTAACTCTCCGGGTAGGTGAGCTTCATCAGGACGTGGCGGCGGTTCTTGGTGTAGGGGCGCACGTGCTCGGGCCAGCGGCCGGCGTCGACGGCTTCGGCCCATTCCGGGCTGGTGAGCACCTCGGGGCTTTCGATCTGGTAGACGGCGTGGTGCTTAGGCGTGCCGGGGATCTCGATTTCCTGGACCTGTCCGCCCATGGCCATGAGGAGGCGCTGGGTTTCGTAGCGGGTTACGCCGACCACGCCCGGCGTCTGGTTGAGCAGGGGGCAGTGCTCGGTGTTGTAGACCTCGTTGAACAGGGCTTCGCGGTCGGCGTCGATGTCCATGCTGGCGATGAACAGGTACTTCGAATGCAGGTCGGCCATGGTGGTACCTCCAACTGGATTCCGGCTTGCGCCGGAATGACGGTTTCAAGAAATCAGTGAGAGTGGTGGAGCATCTGGGCGGCAATGGCCCAGTCGGAGCGGGCGGCGGCCATGTCGCCCAGATTGGAGTGAGCCTTGCCGCGGGCGACATAGGCCTCAGTGTAGCGGTTGTTGAGCCGGATGGCGGCGTCGAAATCGGCGACGGAGGCGCGGTTGTGCCCGGCGTCGCGGAGGGCCAGGCCGCGCCAGTAGTGAGCCAGTGGATCGTCCGGTTGGTGTTGCAGCGCCCGGTTCAAGTCTTTTGCCGCCGCGACCAGGGATGCCAGCTTGTAGCGGGCGATGCCCCGGGTTCGCCACGCGCGGGGCAGCGCGTCATTGAGTTCCAGAGCCCGGGAGGCATCGGACACGGCGGCCGACCAGTCGGAACGATCCAAGTGGATTGCGCTTCGGTCGAGCCAGGCGTCGGCCATGTTCGGGTCCAGGGCGATGGCGGTGTCCAACTCCGCCATCGCGGCTTCGGCGCGCCCCAGCATCGACAGGGATCGACCACGGAGCCAACGAACGACGGGGTCGTCGGGGGTTGCGAGGAAAGCGAGATCGAGATCGGCCAGAGCGGCGCGGATATCGCCGTTGGCGAAGTGCGTTTCGGCGGTCCGCACGTGTTCCGTCACGGACGGGGGACGGTTCCGGTCGGCACGTTGCATCGGCTTGGGGTCAAAACAAGGCAGGGGGCGACCCGTTCAGGCCGCCCCCGGATGGGTGTGACAATAGATCAGAAGGCGCGGCGGTGGGAGTAGTTTATCTCCGCGTTGGTGATGAACTCGAGGAGAACCGCGTTGCCGTTTTCGTTCTGCTGGCGGGCACGCTGGAACGCCGGGATGATCTCGTTGGGATCGGTTATGCGCTCGGCGTAGCCGCCCATGGCTCGGCCCATGTCCGCGTAGTTGCCGCCAAGGTCGCGGGTGCTGTAGAGTTCATGGGAGCGCTGCATGGCGTTGGTTTCCACGGCCATTGTGGAGTTGTTCAGGACGACGGTGGTGATGGGGACGTTGCTGCGGACGGCGGTCTCGAAGTCAAGACCGACCATGCCGAAGGCGGCGTCGCCCATGAAGTTGACGCACATCTTGTCCGGGTCGGCCAGCTTGGCGCCGATCACCAGGCCCAGGCCGGTGCCGAGGCCGTGGGATTTTCCCCAGCCGAGATAGGTGCGCGGGCCGCCGGACCGGTAGAAGGGCGTGATCTGGTCGCGCGGGCTGCCGGAGTCGTGGGTGATGATGGCCTCGCTGGACGGCACGGCCTTCTGGAAGTCGGTGATGACGCGATAGGGGTTGACCAGCGGGCCGGCGTCGGTGGTCTTGTGCTCCCATTCGACGAGCCAAGCGTTGCGGACGGACTCGATCTCGCCGGTAACCTCGGCGTTGTTCCTGCGGCTGTCGCCGACGATTTCGCGGCAGGCCTCGATCATCTGGCGGAGGGCCAGCTTGGCGTCGCCGATGAGCGGGAACTGGACGTCGTAGTCCTTGTTCAGGTCGCGAGGGTCGTTGGTGTTCTGGATCAGCGTTTTGCCGGCGGGCAGGTTCATGGACATGCCATGCTTGGTGAAGCTGGAACCGACGCCGAAAATGACGTCGGAGCGGCGCACGAAGTGGTACACCGTGCCGGACATCACGCCGGAGCCGCTGCCCAGGGCCAAGGGGTGCTGCTCGGGGAAACCGCTCTTGCCCAGCAGGGTGGTCATCACCGGGATGGACAGGAGTTCGGCGAGTTCGACCAGCTCGTCTGTCGCCTCGGCGTACATCACACCCTGGCCGGCATGGATTACCGGGTAGGTGGCGGAACACAGAGCGCGAGCCGCGGCCTCGACGTCGTCGGGGTCGGCCTGGGAAGCGGAGCGGCGGACGTTACCGCCCCAGTAGAATGCTTCCTCGGAGACTTCTTCCAAGGCCACGTCGGCCGGGATTTCGACCATGGACGGGCCGGGGCGTCCGGTGTACAGGGCGTTGACGGCGCGACGCATCACCTGGCTGGTGCTGCCGGAAAGGTTGAGCCGTTCGAGGTGCTTGGTGACGCTGGCGAAGCTCTCGATGGAGTCGAACATGGGGAAGACGCCCTGGCGTTCGCGCGGGTGTCCCAGCGGGAGGAGCAGTATGGGGACCGAGTCCGAGAAGGACGTGGCGACGCCGGAGTAGGCGTTCTCGGCGCCGGGGCCGTACTGCATGGCGAACACGCCGGGGGGCCGGCCGTTAGTGATGCGACTGTAGCCGTCGGCGATCCCGACGCCCACGCGCTCCTGGCGGCAGATGATGGGTCGGATTCCGGCGGCGGCGCAGGCCTCGATCACCGGAGTGGTGGGGAAGCAGGACAAGTATTGCACGCCCTCCCGCTTGAGAATTTCGGCGATGGCATCGATGGTTTGCACGGTGTTACCTCAGCATGGGTTGTGTGATGGCAATGTGAGACCACGCGGCGCGATGTACGCCTCGAGGACTATTCGGCGTACGATTCGGGACCGGCCATGCCGGACCAAAAACCGGATACCGGGAAAGAGACATCGGGGAACGCCAGCGGGCTCACGGAGTCGCCGGCGCGGAATTGGCGAACCGTTTGGTACTGCTCGTCCACCGGGTCGGTATGGATATAGCCCCCGTATTCTCTAAGGTTGACGATCCAAACTTCGGGGACGCCAGCGGTGGCATAGGCGGCCAATTTTTCGCCGCGGTCGTAGTTCAGCGAACTGTAGGAGACCTCAATGATGAACAGAATGTCGGCAGGAGTGGCCGGAGACAAATGGTAATCCGGTCGCTGTCGGAGGATGGCGAAATCAGGTTGCGGTTCGCTGAGTTGGTTGATGCGGACGGAACCCCGCACGCGAACTCGAGCACGCCGGTTGAGGGCGAAGATCAGCATCGGGGTGATGCAATCGGTCAAGTCGTTGTGTGTGTTTCCGATAGGGGCCATTTCGACGATCTCTCCGTTCAGCAGCTCGATGGGCTCGTATTCGGACAGAATGCCGGCCATGCCCATAGCTTGGTACTGGTCCGCGGTGAACCGATAGTTGTCGCTGAGAACCGCTTCGCGGTCCTGCCGGCTCAAGATGCCCGCGGAAACCATGGCGCGGAACTCGGCGGAACAGAAAGTGCGGAGATCGTACGTACGGTCGGTTGCGGTGGCCATGACGGGCTCACTGAGCGATAGTGTTGTTTGGCGGGGGCATTGTAGCATCCTGTCGGCGGAGGGCAGCGTCGTGTGCGAGTATATCACCCGGCTGCCGTAGCACCCTTGGAGGTTGCCGTTGACCGGCCTAAGGGGCAATCGGGTCCGATTGTGCGCAGTTGCCTATGGGTCTAGAATGACTGCCGAATCCAACCTGGAGTAGGACATTGAGCAGTGGAGCGCTGTCGGGCGTCAAAGTAATCGATTTGACCCACCACATCGCCGGGCCTTACGCCACCAAGCTGTTGGCCGATTTTGGGGCCGACGTGCTGAAGATCGAGCGACCCGGCGGCGACCCGGGGAGGCGACTGCCACCGTTCTACCACGACGAGCCGGGCAGCGAGAAAAGCCTGCCGTTCCTCTACCTGAACACCAACAAACGCAGTATCACGCTGAACCTGAAGTCCGAGACCGGGCGCGGCATCCTGATGGACCTGCTGGCCGACGCGGATGCGGTAGTGGAAAACTTCGCGCCGCGCGTGATGCCGTCGCTGGGCCTGGACGCTGACACGTTGCGAAAACACAACCCTAAGCTGGTGGTAGCGTCGGTTTCAAACTTCGGTCAGAGCGGGCCGTGGCGTGATTTTCGAGCCACGGAGATCGTCGAATATGCGCTGGGCGGGCTGATGTACATCTTCGGGGCGTACGACCGGGAGCCGCTGAAGCACGCGCTGAACCAGGCCCAGTTCAAGGCCGGCACCAACCTGGCGTCCGGAACACTGATGGCGCTTTATCACCAGCGGCTGACGGGTCAGGGTCAGCGGGTTGACGTGTCGATACAGGAGAGCATCGCGTCGGCGCTGCGGGACGTGACCAACAACTACACCTACACCGGGGCCGTGCGGCGGCGGCAGCCCAACCACACGGGCGACCTGACCCGGCTGCGCGCCGTGTCTGACGGGTACGTGCTGCCTAACCCCGGTATGGGGGCGACGCTGGACTGGAAGGTGCTGGTGGACTTTCTGGAAGCGCCGGAGTTGGACGACGAGCGGTTCGATAACGCTTCGGCGCGGCTGGAAAACGCCGAGGCGCTGGGTGACATCCTGGACCAGATCTTCGCCACCAAACAAAAGCAGGGAATCTTCTATGCGGCGCACCAGAAGCGGTTCATCTACGGCGTGATCGATTCTCCCGAAGAGACGATCGACAACCCGCAGATCCAGTCGAGGGGTTACTATGTGCCGGTGGAACACCCTGAACTAGGCGAGATCACGTTTCCCGGGGCTCCGTTCCTGATGTCGGGCTCGCCGTGGGCGGTGAGGGAGGCGGCGCCCAAACTGGGGGAGCATAATGGCGAGGTGCTGGGTGACATGGGGTACGGCCCGCAAGACCTAGCCTGGCTACGGGCTTCGGAGGTGATCTGACATGGCCGGTCCGTTGGAAGGGGTCCGCATCGTGGAGATGGGCCAGCTCATCGCCATACCGTCGGCGATGAAGTGGATGGCTGACATGGGAGCGCAGGTGATTCGACTGGAATCGGTGCAGCGGCTGGAGAGCTACCGCACCGACTCGCTGTACCACAACGACGTGGACGGCGAGTTCTGGAACCGAGGAGCGAACTTCTACGAGCAGAACCGGAACAAGCTGGGCCTGACGCTGGACCTGAGCCGGGACGAAGGCAGGGAAGTACTTCGGGACCTGATCGCCGTCACCGACGTGTTCGCGGAAAACTTCACGCCCAGGGTCATCCGCAACTTTGGCCTGGAGTATGCCGATCTGCGCAAAATCCGGCCGGACATTATCATGGTGTCCTCTACCGGGTATGGGTTCGAGGGTCCTTGGGCCAACTTTGGCGCCACCGGTCCGGCGACGGAAGGGGCGGCGGGACTGGCGTACATCACCGGGTATCGCGGCGGCGGGCCGGTGATGTCGGAAATACCGTTCACGGACTATACGGCCGGGGAACACACCGTAGCCGCAGTGATGCTGGCGCTGATGCACCGGCTGAACACGGGGCAGGGGCAATTCATCGACGTGTCCCAGACGCAGACGTGCAGTGCGACCATTCCGGAGGCGCTGCTGGACTGGACGGTGAATGGGCGGGTGCCGGAGAGGATCGGCAACGAAGACCCGGCCATGTCGCCGCACGGCTGCTACCCGTGCGCCGGGGACGACCGTTGGATCGCCATTGCCATCGACAGCGACGAGGCCTGGCTGGCGTTGTGCCGCGTGATGGGGCGGGCGGATTGGGCGGCGGACCAACGTTACGCCGACGTGCTGAGCAGGATTCGGCATCGAGCGGAATTGGACAAGATGTTGGGTTTCGAGACGCGCAGCCATGAAAACCACGAACTGATGACGCGCTTGCAGGCGGAGGGTGTCGCCGCCGGCGCAGTGGTGGACAGCGAAGACTTGCTGTTCAACGAGCACCTGAAAGAGCGACGGTTCTACGAGGTAGTGGAGCATCATTCGGACACCGGGATGCCACCGCTACCCTACGCCGGCCGGCCCTGGAAACTTTCCGACACGCCGGCGGTTCCTCCTCAGCCCGCCCCGATCATGGGCCAGCACAACCGGGACATCCTGGCCGGCTTGCTGGGCAGAACCGACGACGACATTGCGGCGTTGGAAGAGGCGCAGACTATCGGCTACTCACCGCTGTCGCCTCGAGGGGTGCGCCGTCCTTCGCTTGACGAACAGGTGCGCCAGGGACGGATGCAACGGTACGAGACGGATTACGCTGAGCGAGTCAAGGAGTGGTTCGGAACCGGACAATAAAAGCAGAGGCGCGGTTTCGTCCGCGCCCCTGACGACGTGCGGATTCCGGTGACCGTCAGCCTTGGCGGGCTTCAAACGCTGTGATGGCGTCCTCGTGCTGGAGGGTGAGGCCGATGTCGTCCAGGCCGTTGAGCAGGCAGTAGCGGCGGAAGTCGTCGACCTCGAAATCGACGACGATCTCCTCGTCGCCGTCGCGGACCTGCTTCGCCTCCAGGTCGACGGTGATCTGGAAGCCGGGGTTGTCCTTGGCCTTGTCCATGATGCGGCGGACGTCGGTTTCCGGCAGGATGAGGGGGAGCAGGCCGTTCTTGAAGCAGTTGTTGAAGAAGATGTCGGCGAAGCTGGGCGCGATGATGCACCGGATGCCAAAATCCTCCAACGCCCACGGAGCGTGTTCGCGAGAGGAGCCGCAGCCGAAATTCGGACCTGAAACCAGGATCTTGGAACTGCGATAGGGGCCCTGATTGAGGATGAAATCCGGGTTTTCGGAGCCGTCCTCGTTGTACCGGTAGCGGTCGAAAAGGTTCGGGCCGAAGCCGGTGCGCTCGATACTCTTGAGGTACACGGCAGGGATGATCATGTCGGTGTCGACGTTGACGGCGTCCAGGGGAGCGACGACGCCTTCCAGTTGCACAAAGGGTTCCATAATTGCTTCCTCGCGTTTCGAGCGCAACGAGATAGCCGCGCTGAGCTCGCAATGACCGGGTAGTTTAGAAGTCGCGCACGTCGACGAAGTGGCCGGCGATGGCGGCGGCGGCGGCCATCTCGGGGCTGACCAGGTGGGTGCGACCGCCCTTGCCCTGGCGTCCTTCGAAGTTGCGGTTGGAGGTGGAGGCGCAGCGCTGGCCAGGATCCAGGATGTCGGGGTTCATGCCGAGGCACATGGAGCAACCGGCGACGCGCCAGTCGAACCCGGCGTCCTTGAACACCTGGTCGAGGCCCTCGGCTTCGGCCTGCGCCTTGACCCGGGCGGAACCCGGGACGACCATGGCGTAGACGTCGGAGTTAACCTGGCGGCCGCGAATGACGCTGGCAGCGGCGCGCAGGTCGTCGATGCGGGCGTTGGTGCAGGCGCCGAGGAAGATGCGGTCGATCTTGATGTCCTCGATGCGCTGGTTGGGTTCCAGGCCCATGTACTCCAGGGCGCGTTCGGCGGCCTCGCGCTCTGCGGTGGTCTCGAAAGAGTTCGGGTCCGGCACCTGGCCGGTGATGGGAACGACCATGTCGGGCTTGGTGCCCCAGGTGACGAAGGGGGCCAGATCGCTGGCATTGATGACGACCGTGTGGTCGTATGATGCGCCGGAGTCGGTGGGGAGTTGCCGCCACTGTTCGATCAGCGCTTCCAGCTCGTCGCCCTTGGGGGCGTAGGGGCGGGTGCGTACGTAGTCGAAAGTGGTGTCGTCGGGCGCGATCATGCCGGCGCGGGCGCCGCCCTCGATGCTCATGTTGCAGACGGTCATGCGGCCGTCCATGGACAGGCCACGGATGGCCTCGCCGGTGTATTCGATGACGTGTCCGGTACCGCCGTTGACGCCGATGTGGCCGATGATGCCCAGGATCACGTCCTTGGCGGAGACGCCGTTGGGCAACTGCCCATCAACGCGGACTTCCATGGTGCGGGGCTTGAACTGGCGCAGGGTCTGGGTGGCGAGGACGTGCTCCACCTCGGAGGTTCCGATACCAACGGCGAAGCAGCCTAGCGCGCCGTGGGTGGATGTGTGGCTGTCGCCGCACACGACGGTCTTGCCGGGGAGGGTGTAGCCCAGGTCGGGGCCGATGACGTGGACGATGCCCTGGTTCTCGCTGAAGCGGTCGTAATAGAAGGGCAGGTCGAATTCGGCGGCGTTGCGATCCAGCGCGTCCAGCTGGGCCTTGGAGATCTGGTCTTCGATGGGGCGGGTGAGTTCCCAGGTGGGGGTATTGTGGTCGGCCGTGGCGACGGTGAGGTCGGGTCGTCGGACCTTGCGGCCGGCCATGCGCAGGCCGTCGAAGGCCTGGGGCGAAGTAACCTCATGCACCAGGTGCAGGTCGATGTAGATGAGCGAGGGTTGGCCCGGTTCCTCGTGAACCACGTGGGCATCCCAGATTTTTTCGAACATAGTGCGGGCGGCCAATTCAGTTCCTCCTCGGGCCGGCACAGATTAAAGACGTGCCGGCAACGGTCACGATACAGCCGAAGATTATAGCATCGTGGGGCGTTGGGACCTCAGTGCTCACCCCGGAACTCGGTCATCATCAGTTCAATAATGTCTTCGCGGGTCACGGCCCCAACGAACTTTTCGGACTTGGGTTCCACCACCGGCATCGTCGACAGCGAGGTTTCGTTCATTCTTTGGAGTACGTCTTCGACGTGCTCTTCCGGCCAGGCAACCGGGGTCTCACGACGCACAATGTCCTTGAGGGAGGTACGGGTCCAGTTGGCTTTGGGCAAGTACCGGAAGGTGGACAGAGAGACGATGCCGACCAGGGAGCCCTTCTCGACGACGACGTAATCGTGCTGGTTCGGCATCGTCCACCGATCGGTGAAGTCGCGGACGGTGACGGAAGGATCGGGATGGTGACGGCTGCGGTCCAGGATGTCGTCAACCGTGATGTTGTCGAGAGCAAAATGGGCGATGCCCTGGGGAATGTCGGTGAGCTCATCGGGCAGGTCATCCCGGCGGCTGGCCCGGCTAACGGCAAAGCTGATGACGGGCGGCATGAAGAGGATGTAGCAGAACATCACCAGGACCAGGAATGAGAACACCACCTCGTCGATGACGCCGGAATCCCAGAGGACCAATAGCAGGGCGATTTCGGCGACGCCCTTGCCCATGAGGCCCGATGCCACTGCGTAGGGCACCGTCAGGCGGGAAACGTAGGCGCCGATAAATGCGCCGATGAAGTTGCCGAACAGGGGGATCAGGGCGAGGGCGACCATGGTCCAGACCGGCAGGGTGATGAAGGAGAAGCTGAATTGCAGGCCGGCGGAAGCGAAGAACAGGGGTACGAACAGCCCCTCGGCCACGCTCCGCAACCCCGGGGTAATTTCCCGCCGGACCTGGTACGGCAGCCCGGAAAGCGAAGCGCCAAACAGCAAAGCGCCCAAAGAGCCGTGCAGCCCCATGAGCTCGGCTCCCCAGACGATGAGGAACAGGAAACCCAGGAGGAGGCCCAGGGATAGCTGCGGCACTTGGATCACACGCTGGAGCAGCGCGACCACGGGCGGGAGGACTCGGGAGGACAGGATCCATGACACCACGGCGAAACCGGCGACCTTGCCCAGCAGGACCAGGATACCGACCGGCGACACCTCATGGACGTGTTCGCCGATGCTGAAGCCGATTACCAGGAGGACGATCAGCTCCGCGATGACCACGACGGTGAAAATCTGCATTCCCACCGGTTCTTTGAGCCAACCGTCGTCGACCAGCACCTTGACCACGATGCCGAGGCTGGTCATGGAAAGGATGCCGGCCAGAGCTAGAGCCTCGGTGAAGGCCAGCCGCAGGCCGAAATCGAAAACCAGATCCGTGGTCACCAGCAGGGAGATACCGAGGGACAAGATCACGGAGAGCACGGCGGCGAGGAAGTAGTGTCCCCGCAGGCTTGCCATGAAGCTGGATATGTCGATCTCGTCCAGGCCGATGAGGAAGAAGAATATGAAGACTCCGAGGGTCAGAAGGAGTTCAATGTGCAGCGTGGAGTCAACGGACCAGACTCCTGTCAAGTCCATGACGGGGCCCAGAAGGATGCCGGCCGCGGCGTAGGCAACGATGGCGTTCAGCCGCAGGCGGCGGAATATTCCCTCGAACAACTTGGCCGCTATGATCAGAGTGCCGAGGGCTAACAACGATTGATGGAGCTGGATAGAGCTTCCGGCTACTCTGAACAGTTCCGTGATGTCGAGGAACGGCAAATGTTCAACAAGCATATTGGTTGTCTCCGACAGAGGGACGAAGGGAGATTGAAGCGTGCCGAGGAAACAGTATTTATATGTTCAGGAAACTTACGTTAGATGATCAGCCATCCGGCGGCCCATTATTTCGCAATTCGGGCAGTCGTACAAGCGGTCGGATGCCCTGTGATAAACTTGGCCCGTCCCATTTTTGAACGCAAAACACGGAGGAAACGCGATGCCGTCCGCCGAAGCTGTTGTACTTCCCGACAACGTTCGCCCCATCCACTACGACCTGATTCTGACGCCGAATTTCGACGACTTCACCTTCGACGGAGAGGTTGACGTAACGGTGAGCATGGAACCCGGCACCGCCGAAATCATGCTCAACTGCTCAGAGATTGAGATACATTCCGCGACCGTCAGCTGGACGGATACAAACGGCGAACAGGAACAGGCGGCCAGCAACATTGCTTATGATGCCGACGCCGAAACCGTCACCATCAGCATCCCGGGCACTCCGGCGGATGGACTGGTGGGCAACCAGCACCTGCGGATGTCGTTCACCGGCGAACTCAACGACAAGCTGCGAGGGTTCTACCGGAGCCAGTACGTGAACCCCGAAGGCGAGACCGCTTACCTGGCAACCACCCAGTTTGAGGCTACGGACGCGCGGCGGGCATTGCCATGCTGGGACGAGCCGGCGGCCAAGGCGACTTTCCAGGTCACCTTGAACGTGCCGGAGGAGATGGAAGCCGTTTCCAACACGCCGATCATCGAGGAAACTCGCAGCGGCGACGGGGTGAAAACCCTGCTGTTCGACAAGACGCCGGTGATGTCCACTTACCTGCTGGCGTTCGTGATCGGGGACCTGACGCACATCGAAAAGGAGGCTGCGGACGGAACCCGGATCGGAGTGTGGATGACCCGGGGCAAGGAGGAACAGGGAGAATTCGCGCTGGATACATCGGTCAAGATGCTGTCGTTTTTCAACGACTACTTCGGCATCCCGTACCCGCTGCCCAAGCTGGACCACCTGGCCATACCCGACTTCGCCGCCGGGGCCATGGAAAACTGGGGCTGCATCACCTACCGGGAGACGGCGCTGCTGGTGGATCCGCAGAACTCATCGGCGGGCACACGGCAGCGCGTGGCCGAGGTGGTAGCCCACGAGATGGCGCACATGTGGTTCGGCGACCTGGTGACCATGGAGTGGTGGGACGACCTGTGGCTGAACGAGAGCTTCGCCACGTGGGTGGGCACCAAGGCGGTGGACTGGCTGTTCCCGGAGTGGTCGATGTGGACGCAGTTCGTCAACATGGACACCAACCGGGCGTTCAATCTGGACGGCCTGAAAAACTCGCACCCAATCGAGCAAGAAGTCGCCAATCCGGCGGAAGTGAGCCAGCTGTTCGACGCCATCAGTTACAGCAAGGGCGGGTCGGTGCTGCGGATGCTGGAGCATTTCCTGACGCCCAGCGTGTTCCGGATCGGGCTGAACACCTACCTGACGCGCCACTCCTACCAGAACGCGCGCACCACGGACCTGTGGACGGCGCTGGAAGAATCTTCCGGTCAGCCGGTGAACTCCATCATGAGCAGCTGGACCGGCCAGACCGGATACCCGGTGCTGGACGTGGCGGCGACCAACACCGCAAGCGGGTTGTCGCTGGAAGTGCGACAGGAGCGGTTCGTCTTTGACTCGGTCCTGGGAGAGGACAGCGGCGACGATGAGGAGCAGGTTTGGCCCGTGCCGTTGACTGTCGCGGCAGACGGCGCTCCGGTCACGGCACACTTGGTCAGCGGGGCCACGGGCACCGTGGAGGTTGCCTCGCCAGCGCAACCGGATTGGTTCAAGGTTAATCCCGATCAGACCGGATTCTATCGCGTGAACTACACGGACACGGACCGGGAAAGGCTGGCCTCGCTGGTGGCCGACCGGACGCTACCGGCTACCGACCGCTTGGGCATCCAGAACGATGCGTTTGCGTTGTCCCGGGCGGGTTTGCTGCCGGTGACGCGCTTCCTGGCCCTGGCGGAGTCCTACCAGGACGAAACGGACGCATCGGTATGGAGCGACCTGGCCACCAACCTCCGCGAGATCGAAAGCCTGATCTCCGACGAACCGTACCGGGGCGCGTACCACGCCTTCGGACGGCGACTGTTCGGGCCGGCGGCGCAGCGGTCGGGCTGGGAGGCACGACCGGGCGAAGGCCATCTGGACTCGTTGACGCGGTCGACGGTTCTGAGCCAGGCCGGGGTGTACGGTGACCCGGACATCATAGGCCAGGCCCAGGAGCTTTTCGTGGCCTACCAAAACGATCCATCCAACGTGAGGCCCGACCTGCGCGGAGTGGTGTTCAGCCTGGTGGCGCAGTCGGGCGACCGTGCGGTTTACGACCGCATGTGGGAGCTGGAGCGGGCCGCCGAATTGCACGAGGAGAAGATCCGGTTCCTGATTTCCATGGCGCGGTTCCAGCAGGAGGAACTGCTGCGCGAGACGCTGGAGCGGTCGCTTACCGACGACGTGCGGCTGCAGGACACGATATTCGTGGTCACCGCCGTGGCTGCCAACAACCGGGGCCGGAACCTCGCATGGGACTTCTTGAAGGAACAATGGGAGGAGTTCGACCGCAGGTACGGCGGCGGCGGATTTGGGCTCATGCGCCTGGTATCCATCACCAACCATTTCACCACCAACGAGCAGCGGGGCGACGTTGAGGCGTTCTTCGAGGCGCATCCTACACCGGCCGCCGAGCGCACCATCCGGCAGGCACTGGAGCGCATCGCGCTGAACGTGGCGTGGCTGGACCGGAACCGGGACGAGCTGGCGTTGTATTTCGGCTAAGAACGAACCCCGGCTTTCCAAACTTCATAAAAAGCCCGCGGTTTCCGTCAATACGGAAAGCGGGTCAAAATCTCAGGATGTACTTTGAAATAATCGGTCAAATCAGAGAAATTCAAGACATTACCGAGCCTACTTGGATTCCAGATGTTGCCCGCATGAACGTAAAATACGCCATCTGCGTTTACAACAAGGGGTACCGGGCTTCGCTGGAAGTTCGCAAAGTCTATCTGGTGTTGCCTAATGACAGTGGGCGCGACGGCGGGCTGACCTGTGTGATTGACGAATCGGGGGAAGACTATCTATATCCCGAGGATTGGTTTGTGCCCGTCGAACTGACGGGGGAAGGGGAGCGAGCCGTCTCAGCAGTAATGTGGTGAGGCAAACATCTACCTAATGGCGTCGCTTAGCGCTATCAACCCGTTCGCCAACTCCTCAATCCGCTCCCGCTGGGGAATGCAGGGAAGCCAACGCTCGGGAATGCCGGAGGCGCCGTAACGGGCACCCAGCACCGCGCCAGCTACGGCGGCGTTGGTGTCGGTATCGCCGCCGGCGCTGACCAGGGCTATCAGAGCATCTTCAAGGCTGAGCGGCGTAGTAACGGCCCACAGGCCGGCCTGCAACGCTATCAGCGTGTGCCCAATCAGTTTCTGGTCCTGCCGTAACCAGTCAATGTCCGGCGGAATGTCCTCACCGTCGGCGATGGCGTCGAGGATGTCGGCGGGAATCCCGTCGGCATGGGCGATGCTGGCCAGGTCAGGGCAACCGTCAGCCACGGCTGCGGCAAGTATAGCGGGCAAATCCGGCGCTGCGCCGTTAATCAGCAGGGCGATGGCCGCGTTAATGATGATGCAGGACCACTGGCAGGCGGCAGCGTAGTGGGTGACGGCGCAAGTGGCTGCTGAATCCGCGACGAGCGGATCCGGGTCTTGGCGGCGGGCAATGGCCACCGGGGCGCAGCGCATCACACCGCCGTTGGGGGCGATGCGATTTCTCCGCTCGTAAACGATGCGAGCCGGTTCTGGGAGCGGCTTGCCGGTGGACAGCTCGCGGATGACCTCGCCGGTGGTGTATCCCATGCCGCGTCCGTTCTCGTGGGCCCAGACGACCAGCCGGCCGGCAAAATCCTGGGCGTAGTCGCCGCCGGCCAGCAGCGCTTCGGCCAAATCCACCGCTTGGGCCAGGTCGTCGTCCATGGAACGATGCGCTTCCTGTGGGTCAATATCGGTGAGGCCGTTGGGATACCAACGGGCAATGTCGTCGTGCCATTGGCTTTCCACCGGAAGGCCCAGCAGGTTGCCACAGGCCAAGCCCAGCATGACGCCTCGGGCGCGGTCTGACAGGTCGTTTGCCAATGGGTCATCGTCGGTCAGCGCGATGAAACGGGCGACTTCCGGGGCCTGCAAAACAATCCCTGGATCGGTCATGGAGATGCTCCTCTGGGGTGATTCACGAACGCGGACAAGGGTGATTCGGGGTCGCTCCGTTTGACACCCCTGCCGAATGCGGGTAGCCTTGATTGTGATTTACGGAACAAATGGCACTGAAATTATGGATTCTTTAGAACGCATCAACGAGTTGAAGTCCTTGCTTGGCCAGCGCATCCTGATCACAGACGGCGCTATGGGGACTCAAATCCAGGCGAGAGGCCTGGGACCCGAGGATTTCGGGGGAGCGGAGTACGAAGGCTGCAACGAGTACCTGAACATAACGCGCCCGGACGTGATCGAAGACATCCACCGGGAGTACCTGGAGGCCGGCGCGGATATCATACAGACCAATACGTTCGGCGCAACCGCGCTGGTGTTGGGCGAGTATGATCTGGCTCACGAGGCGCGGCGGATCAACCGTGAGGGCGCGGCCATCGCCAGGCGGGCGGCGGACGACGCAACGACGGGCGACCCAGACAAGCCGCGTTTCGTGTATGGGGCCATGGGTCCGACCACGCGAACGATATCGGTGACGGGCGGCCTGACTTTTGACGAGTTGGCCGCAGATTATCACCAGCAGGCGGCCGGGCTCATCGAAGGCGGCGCCGACGTCCTGGTGCTGGAAACCGGTCAGGACACCATCAACATCAAGGCGGGGCTGGAAGGAATAGACCGCGCCCGGGCGGAACTGAACGCGGACGTTCCCATGGCGGTGCAGGGAACCGTCGAACCCATGGGTACGCTGCTGGCCGGCCAGGACGCCGAGGCGCTCTACACCTCGCTGGCACACCGGGACCTGCTCTGGGTCGGCTTCAACTGCGCCACCGGGCCGGAGTTCATGACGGACCACATCCGGACGCTGCATGGGCTATCGCAGTTCGGAATTGCCTGTGTGCCTAATGCGGGTCTGCCCGACGAGGATGGCAACTACAACGAAACGCCGGAGATGCTGGCGGCGACCCTGGAGCGGTTCGCGTCCAACGGCTGGCTCAATGTGACCGGCGGGTGCTGCGGTACCGGCCCGGACCACATCCGTCAATTGGTCGAAGCAATGGCGGAAAAGAAGCCGCGGGTGACCGAGCCGACGCTGGAGACGCGGGTATCGGGTATCGAGGCCGTGGTGGTCAACGAGGACACGCGGCCGACGGTGGTAGGTGAGCGCACCAACGTGCTGGGCAGCCGCCGGTTCAAGCGGCTGATCGCCGGCGAGCGGTTTGAGGAGGCCGCTGAGATCGGTCGACGGCAGGTTCGCAACGGCGCCCACGTGCTGGACGTGTGCCTGCAGGACCCGGACCGGGACGAGACGGCGGACGTGATCAAGTTCCTCGACCAGCTGAACCGGCGGGTCAAGGCGCCGATCATGATCGACTCGACGGACGCGGCGGTCATCGAGGAGTCTCTGAAACGGTTGCAGGGCAAATCGATCATCAACTCCATCAACCTAGAGGATGGCGAGGAGCGTTTCCAGCGCGTGGTGCCGCTGGCGCGCCGCTATGGCGCGGCGCTGGTCGTGGGTTGCATCGACGACGATCCCAACCAAGCGCAAGCGATCACGCGAGAGCGGAAGCTGGAGATCGCCCGCCGCTCGCACCAACTTTTGACCGAGAAGTACGGAGTGCCCGAAGAGGACATCATCTTTGATCCCCTGGTGTTTCCTGCCGGGACCGGAGACGAGAACTACGTCGGCTCGGCGGCGGAGACCATCGAGGGTGTCCGGATTATCAAGGAGGCGCTGCCCAGGACCAAGACGGTATTGGGGATTTCCAACGTTTCTTTCGGGCTGCCGGCGGCGGGCCGCGAGGTTTTCAACTCGGTGTTCTTGTACCACTGCACGCAGGCCGGGTTGGACATGGCCATCGTCAACTCGGAGATGATGCAACGGTATGCGAGTATCCCCGAGGAGGAGCGGAAACTGTCCGAAGACCTGATTTGGAACCGCGGCGATGATCCGGTGGCGGCGTTCGCCGCGCACTTTCGGGACCGTGCGCCTCGGGCCACCGCTGAGGAACGGTTGGCGCTGCCGCTGGACGACCGGCTGGCGCAGTGCATCATCGAGGGGAGCAAAGAAGGGTTGGCTGAAGACCTGGACCTGGCACTTCAGGAACGGGAACCGCTGGCGATCATCAACGGGCCGCTGATGGCGGGGATGGACGAAGTCGGCCGCCAGTTCAATGCGAACCAGTTGATCGTCGCCGAAGTGCTGCAGAGCGCGGAGGCCATGAAGTTCGCGGTGGCGCACCTGGAACCGCACATGGAGCGCACCGATGCCGCGTCGCGGGGGCGTGTGCTCCTGGCGACGGTGAAGGGCGACGTACACGACATCGGCAAGAACCTGGTGGAGATTATCCTGTCCAACAACGGCTACAGCGTGATCAACCTGGGGATCAAGGTCGCGGCCCAGGAGCTGATAGCGGGTTACCGGGAGCATCAGCCGGACATAATCGGGTTGTCGGGGTTGCTGGTTAAATCGGCTCAGATGATGGTCGAAACGGTGCAGGATTTCCGCTCGGCCGGCATTGCTGCGCCGGTGCTGGTTGGCGGGGCGGCCCTCTCCAACCGGTTCACCCGCCTGCGGATCGCGCCGGAGTACGACGGACTGGTGGCCTACTCGCCGGACGCCATGACCGGATTGGCTTTGGCGAACGTGATACGGGACGACGACGAGCGAGAACGGTTGATCGCTCGGCTGGAGACGGAAAGCGTCGAGTTGGAGCGGGAGACGGCGGCGCGAGGATAGGCGATGGCGGACAACGCCCGGTTGCGGCGAGCTTGGGCAGAATTGCCCAAAACCGAGCATGGGCGTCATTTGCAGAGCCGCCACCCCGACGTTCGCCCGGAGCGGATAATGCGCGTCGTCGAATCGCGGGATTCTTACGAGTGGATGGAGTACGTCACGACACACGAAGAAGAGTTGCGAGTCTGGACAATCCGAGTAGCATGGGTGGCAGAGGCTGCAAGGTGGATTGAGGTCGTGTTTGAAGAGTTTTCAGATGGCGGACAGTTTGACACCGCATACCGACTTCGCGACAAACAGGTAGAGCAAAGACTGAAAGGAAAGACAAGGAGAAACTGGAATGGCCGACGCGAAACCTCAGCCGGAACCGAGGGGCGCCCAGGGCGGCAGACAGTGTCTCTGCGGACGCGGCGAGATTACCAAGCCGAAGTCTATCTTCCGCCAAGGCCACGACGCTCGCGTCAAGAGTATGTTTTCCCGACTCGAGAAGCTCCAGAACGGGACAACAGCAGGATTCCGCCTCCCTGATCTCCTAATAGCACGGGCAGCGAAAGAGCCTACGTTCGAAGTGGTGGGATATAGCGCAGCGACCATCCTTGAACTGGCCAAGAAAGCGGTAGTAGCACATTCGGAATTGCAACCCACCGTCCTATACTACCCTGACACGCAAACGCTGGTTATTGAGAACGGCGAACGGCGAGCGGACGGAGAACACGTTGCCAAAGGCGTGATGGTATTTTATGCAGCAGGAGAAGGCGAGGAATTCGACCACGACGTTTCTGCCTTAACCATAGCAAACGCGGAATCAACCCTCAAACCCTTTGTCGATGCAATCCTAGCGAAGTATGGCGTCAAGCCGGAGCAGCCTATGGACTCCGAGAAGGCGAAAACACAATAATCACCTCCTTATATGAACACCACCAATACCACAACCGTCGAACGGCTGGATTCCTCCCCCCGGCCGCCGGATCTGCGCCTGCACGTCCTCGACGACTACGATCTGGACGAGATTTTCGGGTACATCAACCCTCAAATGCTCTACGTGCGCCACCTGGGGTACCGGGGTCGGTTCTGGGAGGCGCTGCGAGAGGACGAACCCAAAGCGGTTGAACTGCGCCGGCAGGTGCAAAGCGTAGAGGACGTGATGCTGTCCCGCTCCGACATCAGCGCGCGAGCGGTGTTCAAGTTCTTTCCTTGCCGGTCCGAGGGCCAGTGGTTGATCGTGTACGAGTCGGACGGGACCACCGAGCTGGAACGATTTTACTTCGGCCGGCAGCAGGAGCGTGAGGGGCTGTGCCTGGCCGATTATGCGCGGCCGGTTGGCGACGGGCCGAACGACTACCTGGCGATGTTCACAACGACCGTCGGGCCGGGAATACGCGACCTGTCCGAACGGTGGAAGAACGAGGGCCGTTATCTGGACTCGCACACGCTGCAAGCGTTGGCCATCGAATCCGCAGAGGGCTTCGCTGAGTTGCTGCACAAGCGGATCCGGACCATGTGGAACATTGGCGAGCCGTCGGGTTTGAAGATCAGCGGCGAGGACGAACTGCGGGACCTGTTCCGGGCCAACTACCGGGGCAAACGGTACTCTTTCGGATATCCCGCGTGTCCCCGGCTGGAAGACCAGGAGAAGCTGTTCGCCCTGCTGGACGTGACGGCGAACATCGGGGTTGAACTGACGGATGGCTACATGATGGACCCGGAGGGATCGGTCTCAGCCGTGGTGTTCCACCATCCACAGGCCAAGTATTTCAACCTGGACGAGGCGGATATCGAAAAACTGGAAGCCGAAATTGCGCAAATGCCGTCGGGTCGATAGGCCATGAATTTGCGACCCTACCGCCAGCCCGTAGCCTTTTGGCATACGGGCTTTATTTTTGCGCTGGGCGAGCCGGAAGGGTTTGCGCCGGGAGCAATGGATTGTGCCGACCGTCCGGAAGCGTCGTTACTGGGCGGTGAAACCGCCATCGACGACGAGCTCGGCGCCAGTGATATAAGATGCCTCGTCGCTGGCAAGGAAGAGGACGGCGTAGGCCACCTCTTCGCGGTTACCGACGCGTTTCATGGGGATGTTGGCGAGCATCGAGTTGCGGGTTTCCGAGTTGGCGGAGCCGCCGGCCATGGGCGGCATCAGGCCGGGGTGAACGGAATTGACGCGGATGCCGGCTTCGGCCCAACGCACCGCCGCCGATTTGGTCATCAGGCGGACGGCGCCTTTGGAAGCGTTGTAGCCCATGTGGATGAAGTCCTGGCCGACGATGCCCGAAATGGACGAAATGTTGACGATGCTGCCACCGTCGTTACGTTCCATGACGGCGATAGCATGTTTCATGCCGAGGAACACGCCCTTGGCGTTGATGTTCAACAAGCGATCCCAGGTGGTGGTGCCCAGGTTGTCCTCTTCGTCGTACCCGGAGATGCCGGCGTTGTTGACCAGGATGTCCAGCCGGCCGTGCCGGCCCACCGCGTCGGCAATGACCTGCCGCCAGTTGTCCTCATCGGTGACGTTGAGGTGGACGTACTCGGCGCTGCCGCCGTTGGATACGATGTCGTCGGCCACCCGCTGGCCGGTGTCGTCGGTAACGTCACAGACGATAACGGTGGCGCCTTCTTCGGCGAAGAGGCGGGCTTCAACCTCGCCCATGCCGCGGGCGGCTCCGGTAACGATGGCGATTTTGCCTTCCAGCCTGGGCATAGCAACTCTCCTGCGGGGCCGGTAGAACGAACGGCGCCGGCCGGATTATAGCATCGGCTTGGGTAGATCCGACCCCTGAACTTGAGGTATCGATGACGACCATCCAGACCACCGATCCGATGCTGGCCGCCCAACGGACCGACCCATCGCCCAACTCGGTCGCCGGCCATTTCGGAGCATACGAGGGGGCCAGCCCCTTACGGCGTTACACCGCCGTGATCGACATCGGCTCCGGATCGGCGCGGGCGGTGGTGATGCAGGTCAACCCGGGCGGCGGGATCGAGATCGTTGCCCAGCAAAGGGTAACGCTCAACCTGATGAGCCACGTCAACAGTGACGGCTACCTGGACGCAAAAGGCGTGGCGAGCACCCTGGACGCGCTGGAGGACTTCGGACTGGTGGCGCGGGCATACGGGATAGAAACGATTCACGCCGTGGCCACTGCCGCGCTGCGCGAGTCGGGCAACGCCGAAACGATCACAGACGCGGCATGCCAGCGGTTCGGGGTACCGCTACGGATAATCGACGGTTCCGATGAGGCCGCCTATTGCTTCGTGGGCGCGATTCACGGTTTGCGGACGAACGATGGACTGCTGGCGGACATCGGCGGCGGAAGCACCGAGGTGGTGCGGTTCCGCGACCGGGAACTGGTGTCCAGCGTGTCGTTGCCGCTGGGCAGTCTGCGGATCGCCAACCAGTTTGACCTGGGCGACCGCCCGACCGCAGCGTCAATGAAGGGAGCCTACGACTACGTGCGGACGGTTCTCAGCAACGCTGGGGTTGAGCCGCTTCCAGACGAAGCGACCCTGGTCGGCTCAGGAGGTTCGGTGCGTCTGCTGTCCCGGCTGGACCGGGCACGGGAACCCTATCCCATCATCAAGCTGCATGGGTACGAGATCCGCGCCTCCGCCCTGATGGAGCAGATTGAACAACTGGCTGCGATGTCCCGGATCGATAGGGGCAGCATTCCGGGGATGAATCCGGAGCGAAGTCACTCCATAATCGGTGGCGGTGTGGTGGCGCACGCGTTGATGCAACACTTGGGGACAGACCGTTTGCTAGTGTCTGGTCAGGGACTGCGCGAAGGACTGGCCCGTCACCCGGATCCGCCGTCGGCGTGCGAAAAGGTACCGCTACCCCCGCTGGAAACGGTGAGATCGGAATCACTGGCGGATCTGGTGGGAAGGTTCGCGCATCGCTTCGGGCAGCGCGGCGAAAGGCGAGCCGAGTTGGCGGGACGCATCGCCGATGCTGTGTGGCGCGGAGGCAATCTCCAGATCGCAAACTCGCTGTGGTGCGCGGCGCGACTGCTGGACATCGGAAATGCGGTGGACTATTACAATCGCCTCAACCGGACTGCGAGTATAATAGTGCGAACCGACCTGCCCGGATTCACCCACGCGGAATCGGCGCGGATCGCGGCCATTCTGTTGGCGGTGGAATTTGACACCTTGCCGCGCCGGTTTCGCCAAAGTCGTCTGTTGTGTCCCGGGGAACTACGACTGATCCAGCAGGCGGCGGTGATTCTCATTGCGGCGGACGAATTGGACGGCAGATTGCCCCAGGGAACTGAGGCGAATGCGGTTACAATAAGTCGAGAGGAAGGAACCTGGCGGATTGTGACTCCGAGTTGGTCAGCAGTGGCGGCTCCGGGTCTGCCGGAAAAGTGGAACAAGGCGTTCGCGGAAGACGTACGCATAGAAAGGGGTGCACCATGACGGTTTTGCAAAAAGATCAGGCTTTCAAGATGGGCGAACGCTATGGGCTCCATCCCGACGATGGGAAGTACCCCGGGAAGCTGATTATCGTGGAGGGCATCGACGGGTCGGGCAAGAGCACGCAGATTGACTTGTTGGGCAAGTGGCTCAACAGCCAGAACCTGGTCACGGTGTTCACGGAGTGGAACTCGTCGCCCATCGTGCGGCGGACCACCAAGCGGGGCAAAGTCGAGGAACTGCTGACGCCCATGTCGTTCAGCCTGATCCACGCTGCCGACTTCGCCAGCCGGGTGCATGCGCAGATCCTGCCGGCGCTGCGGGCCGGCGCAGTGGTGCTGGCGGACCGCTACGTGTTCACCGCCTTCGCGCGAGACGCGGCCCGGGGCGTGAACCGGGACTGGTTGCGCCGAGTGTACTCGTTTGCGGTGCAGCCCTCGCTGGCGCTGTACTTCAAGGTTCCGCTGGACGTGTCCATTCACCGGATCACGGTGGGACGGGAAGAGCTGGGCTACTACGAATCGGGCCAGGACATGGGGTTCTCCGGCGACCGGGAGGAGTCCTTCCGTATCTTCCAGGGCAGGCTGCTGGAGGAGTACGATGCGCTGACCGAAGAGTTCGGCCTGATGACCATCGACGCGACGCTGCCCATAGCGGTGCAGCAGCAGCAGGTGAGAAAGTACGTGGAGCCCCTTCTCGACGACGTAATGAAAATCAGCGGCCAGAGCGTGCCCGAGGCCTTGAGCCGCTCCGGTCTCACTGGTCGTTACATCACCGCTCCCATGCGTCGCCGGTTGACCGAGCAGGAAGCGCTGGCCGCTGCTGCCAAAGGCGACGGCTAAAGCGACACCGGCGAGGCCGTCGCCAGCACCAAGGGAAAGACGTTTGCAGTGAGTGACAACCGGGAGCGACGACGATGAACGAAGTCAGGTTCTACGGTCATACCCCGCCGGGAGCCGGTGAGGAAGAGACGCCCGGGCGCCTTGTGGTGGTGGAAGGGACCGACGGCGTGGGCAGGTCGACGCAGATCGCCATGCTCCGCGAATGGCTGGAGGCCGAAGGGTATGCGGTTCTGGTCACTGGGTTCCGTCGGTCGGAACTGGCCGCCAACGGCATCGACCGTGCCATGCGCGGAAACACCCTGGATCCGCTGACGCTCAACCTATTCTACGCCACCGACTTCTGGGACCGGCTGGAAAAGAACATCGTGCCGGCCCTGCGTTCCGGCATGGTGGCGCTGGTTGACCGGTACATCTTCTCGATCATCGCCAGGGCCAGGGTGCGTGGCGTGTCGCCGCGATGGCTCAACGACGTGTTCGAATTTGCGGTGGTGCCCGACATCGTCCTCTACCTTGATGTGGACGTTGAGCATCTGGTGCCGCGGGTGCTGTCCGTGCGGCAACTGGACCATTGGGAATCGGGCGAGGACTTCCTACGGGGCCCGGACCTGTACGATAATTTCATCAGGTACCAGTCGGCGCTGATCGACGAGTTCCGCGAACTGGCCAAGGAACACCAGTTCGTCACCGTGGACGGGCGCGGGAGCGTGGGCGACGTTTTTGAGGCCTTGCAAACCGAGGTTCGCAAGGCCCTGGAGGGCATGGGGGAGTACTGAAGAGAGCTTTCCGGCACGGCCAACCCCGTCGAACAGGAGCCGGAAAATGACAGCGCAGAACAAAACTGGAGTCGCCCGGCTGGGCAAGGAAATCTACGAGTCCATGCGTGCAGACATGGAGGCCAACGAGTGGGGCCGAATGGTGGTCATCGACGTGAACAGCGGCGACTATGAAGTTACCGACGACGATCTCACAGCCCTGTTGCGGTTGATCGATCGGAGGCCGGGGGCAATGACTTGGGGAGAACGGGTAGGCTACCGCGCTCCGTACTATCTCAATCGCAATTATCTCCACGACCCGGGCTGGCAGAATAAACAGGGTGGTGTAGAGTGAGCGAAAGATGATAATCGAGGGGGCCGTTGAGTTGGCTGGCATGTTGGGAAACGTCCCGATACTGAAACCGCGTGTTTCAGTATCGGTATCCAATATCAACGGTGTTCACCGAAGCATAATGTTCACGGTGGATACGGGATTCACTGGCCACTCGACCATTCCCCCAGATGTAATACGTGAACTTGATGTGGAGCGCCTAGGGAGTCGGACCTTCAGGTTGGCTAGTGATGCGGAAGGGGAAACGGACCTTTACCTCGCATTTTTCGAATCAGTCCCCATAATCGCTCATCAAGTCGACGCTGAACCTTTGTTGGGTGCGGCGATGATGAACGAGCGCCGCCTTACCGTGGATTTCTGGGAAGGCGGCCAGGTAACTATTGAGCCGCGGGCAGAACTGTTATAAGTGGGCCGCTACAGGCCCAGGGCATCGGCCAGGCGGCGGCGGTGGAACTTGGGGTCGCCGAGGAACTGGTAAAGGGTGCGCGAAGCGGTGGTGTGCAGGGTGAGCCCGTACTCGGTGGTACTGCCCACACCGGCATGAACCTCATGGGCGTGGTTGCAGGCATTGTAGTAGGCGGCGCTGCTCACCGCTTTGGCGAGGTGGATGCTGTCGGCGGCATCCCGCTCGGAGTCGAGCTTCCATAGCGCTTCGTAAGTGGTCCAGCGGGCGGCGTCCAGCTCGTTGACCAGGTTGATGATGTGATCCTGTACGCGCTGGAAGCGTCCGATGGGGGTGCCGAACTGGATGCGCGTGCGGCTGTAGTCCACGGACATCTCGTAGACCTGCTGGGAACCTCCTACCTGGAAGGCGCAGAGCAGGGGGATGGAAGCGGCCACGGCGCGCTCGAGGGAATCCCAACCGCCGCCGAAGGTGGCGCCCAGGATCGCGGAGGGGGCGATCTGCACACCGTCGAGGCGGACTTCCGCCAAGTTCCAGGCGAAGCCCTCCAGGCGTCGGATCGACACGCCGGGAGCGTCGGCGGGAATGATCACCAGGCCCACGTGCTGCCGGTTTTCGGTACGCACTGCGCAGATGAGATCGGTGGCGGATGCGGCATCATACACGTACACCTTGGTGCCGGAGATGCGGTAGCCGTCGCCGCTGGCCGTGGCCAGGGTCTGCACGTCGGACTCATCCCACTGGTAATCGGCCTCGGTGATCGCCAGGGCGACCGTGCGCCGTCCCGATGCGAGGTCGGGCAGCAGGGACCGCTTCTGGTCGGTGGTTCCGGCTTCCAGGATCGTCAGGGCGCCCAGCGCAGCGCTGCTCAGGTGCGGCCCGGGGACAGGTCCGCGTCCCAGTTCCTCGAACAACACGCCGGCATCGGTGTACGAGCCGCCTTCGCCGCCGAATTCGGTGGGAATGATGATACCGAGCCAGCCGGTATTGGCCAGTCTTTGCCAGGGCTCGGACGGTGCGCTCTGTCCGGTGGCGGACAACTCCAGCAGGGTTTCCTTGGGGTATTCGGTGTCGACAAAACGGCGGACTGCCGCCTTGAGCATTTCCTGTTCTTCGCTGAGGGCGAGGTCCATGGGGTCGATTACTCCTGAATGGCGGCAACGCCGGGGACGTTGCCGCGTAAAATGAACTCTCTAGGAATCTGAGATCAGGCGAGGGCGCCGGCGCGTTCGCGCTGCTGGCGTCCGATTCCGATACGGCGGGCCATGATGACCTTCTGGATGTCGGTGGTGCCGCCCGGGTGGAGCGCGATGATGGCGGCGCGCTGATGGGACTCGATGTGACCCTCACCGGCGCCCCACTGCTCGTCCTTGGTCAGGGCTGCGGGGCCGAGAATGTCCAGGATGCCGGTGGCAATACGCAGGCCGGACTGCTTGCGGAAGTAGGATGCCTGGGGTCCCTCATAGGTGATGTGAGCACCGCTGTGGCGCATCCAGTAGTTGCGCAGCTGGAACAGGCGGCCGATTTCGGCGTCGATGTAGATGTCGACCAGGCGCTCGCGCACGTCGGGGTCTTTGCTCAGAGCTTCTCCCCGTCGGTTGTTGGTCTTGCAGTAGTCGAAAATCCGGTCGACGATCCAATTCCGGCCGATGCGGCCGCCGGTGCCGTGCTCCAGCTCGAGGTGGGTGGTGGCAACCTTCCAGCCCTCGTTTTCGCCGCCGATGAGGTTGCGAGCGGGGACGCGGACATTGTCGAAGTAGACGATGTTCTTCACGCCGGAGCCGGCGCCGGATTCGCCTGCTGAGGATAGGAGGTCCATCGGGAAGACGCTGATGCCGGGTAGATTGGAGGGCACCATGAACCAGCTGAGGTTGTGGTGACGATCACCCTCGGGGTCGGTGCAGGTGATGGTCCACATGTAGTCGGAACCGTGGGCACTGCCGACGTAGACCTTCTGCCCGTTGATGACATAATCGTCGCCATCGCGGCGGGCCGCGGTCTTGGCGTTGGCCAGGTCGGAGCCGGCCTCGGGCTCCGTGAGCAACTGCCAGGTGCGGATTTCGCCCTTGAAGATCTTGGGCAGAAATTCCTGCTTCTGCTCTTCAGAACCCCAGACGAGGATAGAATTGCCGCCGAGGCGTCCGCCGGAGTCGTAATAGGGAGGCAGCGACAGGTTGTAGTTGTCGATTTCCTCTTCCAGGACCACGGAGTGGTCTACGGTCAGGCCGCCGCCGCCGTATTCCTGGGGAGCGGTGGGCCAGAGCCATCCTTTATCACCCAAGCGCCGGCCCAGCTCGCGGCGGAGTTGGTACTGCTCATAGGTGAGGTCGATGGAGTCGGCGGGATGCTGGATGCCGGCGGGGATGTTGTCGCGGAGCCAATCCTGCACCTCGGTGCGGAAGGCTTCCTGCTCGGCGGTATAACGCGGTTCGAAGTCCATGCCATGCCTCGCATGCGGCCGGGCTACGGCCCGGCTGGGGTGGTTCCGGGGGTTAGGCGGCAATTATGCCCTAAGGGGCGGGGTGGGGCAACCGGGCGGATGCGGAGGTTGACGGCGCACTGCGTATGCCGTATGCTTATATGAGACATACGGCATACATATGCTTTCCGGGGGTCAAAATGCGAATTGGGATCAACATCCCGAACGAACTGATGCGGCGGTTGGAACCGTTGAAACCGGAGTTGAACATCTCGCAGGTCTGCCGCGAAGCCTTGATCTCTAAAGCAGAGAAACACGAGAACGCCATGCGCCATCTTGAAGACGAGAGAACGCACACGGCACTAAATGAAGTGTTCGAACAGGAATCCAAATTCCGTGCGATTTTCGACATAGACTGGGAAGAGAAGGGATATGAAAACGCGGTTCTATGGGTGCAATGCGCAACGCTCAGGAACTGGAACGACTTGTACAAACTTAGGGCGATCCGCCGCGAGCAGGGCCGGCCCGAATGGGCAGCCGAGTTGCGACTCGTCTCAGACGAAGGAAAGCGAGTTCCGTGCTTCGATGAATTGTATCGCGACTACTACGATACAAGATTGGCTCAGGGCGATGAGTTCTATGATTGGCTTGAAGCCCAGGATGTCGACATCGACTGGGACTATGCGCACCGCGCATATGGTCAGTCATGGCTAACGTACGTTGACGCGGCTTGGAATGTGATATGCGAATGGCTCGAACGTGATCAGCAAACCCTGAGTGAAAAACGGGATGATACTCGTGCAAATCGACCGACGCCGGTTGTGCCCGAGCACCTGTTGAGCGACTCTGGGACCAGCCAAACGGGATCATTCCAAGTTCTGGCTCACCAGGCCGAGCTGGTCGACGGTGTTGATCCGCTGAAACTCAATCGAATTGCCGGTGAACCTGACGTGGATTCATACCTGGCCGATGGGCAACGGGCACAATGATCGTGCCTGATGTCAATCTGCTGGTTTACGCTTACATCAGCGGGATGCCTTTCCACGATGCCGCGCGGCGATGGTGGGAAGCGATGATCAACGGAAACGAAACGGTCGGTTTAGCCTGGGCCGTAATAGGCGGCTTTACAAGGTTGACTACAAACCCCCGTTTAATTGCGCCACCGATGCTGCCTGCGCAATCGATTGGCTACGTCCGCGAATGGTTGCGTTACGATCACGTCAGTACGATCAATCCCGGTGCCGAGCATCTTGATTTTTTGCAGCGAAATCTTGACGCCGCCGGGGCCGGCGCCGATCTGGTGCCTGACGCTCACATCGCGGCTTTGGCTATGGAGCACGGGGCCGAAGTACATTCGAATGATCGGACTTCGGCCGGTTCCCGGGGTTGCATTGGCGCAACCCGCTGCGCTGATTGGAGCGGCCCGCGACGTTGGCTAACGGCTGCGCAGCGCGCGGCCCGGCCGGGCGCCGGTGTGTTGGCCGTTGTCGATGACGAGGGTGCCGTTGACGGCGACGTAGTCGATGCCTACGGGGTATTGCAGCGGGTCGTCGAAGGTGGCGGGAGTGTCCACACCGGACGGGTCAAGCAGAACGAGGTCGGCCTTGGCGCCGTCGCGGATGACGCCGCGGTCGGACAGGCCCAGGCGTCGGGCCGGGGCGCCGGTCATTTTGCGGATGGCCTCTTCCAGGGGGAACAACCCTTCGCCGCGCACGAACTGGGCCAACACGTAGGGGTAGGTCCCGTAGGTGCGCGGATTGGGGCGGCCGCCGGTGAGGATGGCGTCGGTGCCGATCATCTGGGCCGGGTGGGAGGCGATTTCCCGGATGTTTTCCAGGTTGCCGGTTCGAGCGACAAAAGCCACTTGGAGGTCCTCTTCCAGCAGCAGGTCGCAGACGGCGTCGACCATGCGCCCGCCCCGGTAGGCGGCCAGATCTTCCAGAGATCGTCCTTCCCATTCCTTGTTCTTGTCCGAGGCGATGTGGGCGAAAATGTAGTTGTCGAGGGTCTGGCCGCCCCACTGGGGCTCGACGGCACGAACCATCAGGTCGCGCACGTTGGGGTCGGCAAGCCGCGTCATCAGCGCCTGGGGGCCGCCGGCGTGGACCCAGTAGGGTAGGAGCGAGTGAAGGATGGTGCTGGCGGCCGGGTAGGGGTATTGATCGTAGGTGACGTCCTGGCCGCGGTTGTGGGCCTCGTCAACCAGGGCGGTCATCTGCGTGCCAAGGCCGGCCACCGGACTGTGGTAGTGGGAGATGTGGACGGGCGCGCCGGAACGCCGCCCGATTTCCAGCGCTTCACGGAAGGGATCCAGGAGGCGGTCGCCCAGGGTGTAGCGGGAGTGAGTGCAGTAGAAACCGCCTTCTTCCGCAACCACGGCGGCGATGGCGGCAAGTTCGTTGGTATCGCTGTAAGCGCCGGGCGCATAGGTGAGTCCGGTGGTGAATCCGAACGCGCCGTCGCGCATACCCTGACGGGTGAGGTCGCGCATGGTGTCCAGTTCGGCATCGGTGGGCAGGCGGGAAGACCAGCCCATGGCAGCGACGCGGATGGCGGCGTGAGGAACGAAGTGGAACACATTGCAGGTGACGTTGCCATCGAAGAGAGCGAGAAAGTCCGCGACGCTGCTCCAGCGGACGTCGGGGGGAGCGCCGTTGACCGCCGCCAGGTAAACCAGGAGTTGTTCGAGAGCGCGCGGAGTAGTGGGCGCATAGGACAGGCCGTCCATGCCCAGGGCTTCGGTGGTCACGCCCTGGCGGATCTTGGGCTGGTGGTCGGGGTCGGTGAGCAGCTTCAGGTCGGAATGGGAGTGCATGTCGATGAAGCCGGGGCAAATCACGTAGCCGCTGGCGTCGATGGTGCGGCCGGCGTCCACTGCTGACGTGTCGCCGGTAATGACCTGGATCGTGTCGCCGGTGACGGCAACGCTGGCGCGATAGCCGGGGGATCCAGTGCCGTCGATGACTGTTCCGTTGGCAAATAGCAAGTCGACCATGTCTCCGCTCCCTACGGGCCGGCGTCGTGCCCGGGCCGACGACCGGCGGTGGTGTTCCGCGTTGGGGCGCATGATACACCGGGGGATGCGTCAGCCGGCGGTTCAAGAACGCATCGGGAACCGATTTGGGCTATAATGACGGGAAGATACCCACCTGTAAGGAGAATAGCCATGCCGGCAACCGTGAATCGCGATGAAGTTTACGAAGCGCTCCGCACGGTGTACGACCCGGAAATTCCGGTGAACGTGGTGGACCTGGGCCTGATCTACGACGTGCAGGTCAGTGACGCCAACGATGTTTTCGTGCAGATGACGCTGACGTTCCCCGGCTGCGGCATGGGTCCGCACATCGCCCAACAGGCTGAGTGGGCGGTGCAGGACGTGGAAGGGGTGGAAGAGGTCAACATCGAGCTGACGTTCGATCCGCCGTGGTCTCCCGACCTGATCAGCGAGGAAGCCCGCAACATGCTGGGCATCTAGTCGGATTGGCACGCCCAGGATCGCCCGGATACGGAGAACAGCCCTACGATGGCAACGCCACAGCAGCCCAACGCCCAGCAGAACGCCCGCCTGGAGCAGATCCGGAGGCAATGGGCGCAAAAACGCCAAATCACGGATAGACTCGCCTCCGTGCGGACGAAAATCGGCGTGTACAGCGGCAAGGGTGGCGTGGGCAAAACCACGGTCGCCTGCAACCTCGCGACGATCCTGGCCAAGCAGGGCGAGCGGGTGGGGCTGCTGGATGTCGATATTGATTGTCCCAACGTGACGCGGGTGATGGGCATCACGGACAAGCCGGACTACCGCGATGGGCAGATCAGCCCGGCGGAGGGTCACGGGGTGAAGGTGGTATCGATGGCGTTCTTCCAGGAGAACGAGGACGAGGCGATCATCTGGCGCGGGCCGATGATCCACAACGCCATCAACCAGTTTCTCCAATCGACGGACTGGGGGGAGTTAGACTACCTGATTGTGGACCTGCCTCCGGGCACGTCAGATTCACCGTTGACGGTGATGCAGACGCTGCCAATGGACGGGTTTGTGGTGGTGAGCACGCCGCAGGACCTGGCGATCATTGACGCCAAGCGGTGCATCAACATGATCCGCAAGCTGAACCTGAACGTGGTTGGGATCGTGGAGAACTACGCGGGCGACATTTTTGGTGAAGGCGCGGGCCGGCAGCTTGCTGAAGATATCGACGCGCCGTTCCTGGGCAGCATGTCCCTTAGCTCGTCATACCGGGACACCAGCCGGCCGACGGTGCTGGTGGACGAAACGGTCAGCGGCGAGTACGCTTCCGTGGCTGACGAGTTGCGCCGGAGCCTCAAGGCCCACGGGCGCGAGGCGTAACGGGCAATAGCGGCTAGGAAGCCTGCCGCTCGATCCCCTCTTCCAGCGCCGGCAGGGAACCGAAGGTCGGTCCGGACAGTTCCATCGGCGGGGGCGCGTCGATGGCGTGCATCCTGAGGAGTGCTGCGACCTCCTGCTGGATCGCTTCCTGGGCGAAGGGGTTGAGTTCTCCCATCTGGCGGAACTTGCGGTACCGTTGCTTGACCAGCTTGCCAGTGGAAACGCGGCTGGCCTCGGCCAGGTGCTTGTAGATGGAATATTCCAGCCCCTCGACAGCTTGGCGCGGATCGAGGTGAGCGCCGCCGGCCGGTTCGGGTACGACCTGATCGATGATGCCAAGTTCCTGGCAATCACGGGCGGTTAGCATCAGCACCTCAGCGGACTCGCGAGTGAGGTAACGTTCGCGCCGGGGGCCACCGACCGCGTGGTGGAGGGAAATCGGCGAGTAGATCGCGTACTGCTGCATCAGAATGCGGTCGGAAAGGCTCAACGCCAGGGCCGCTTCGTTGCCGGCCTCGCCGATGATCACGGACACGACCGGGGTTTCCGCCTCGAGCATCATTGACAGGCTGCGGGCGATGGCGTTGCCCACACCGTGTTCCTCGGATTCAAGCCTGGGGTCGGCGCCCTGGGAATCGATGAGAGTGATCAGGGGCAGGTTGAACCTGGTAGCCAGGCCGATGATGCGTTGTGCTTTGCGCAGCCCGTCCGGGTGGACGTGGTACCGGCTGCGGTCGGTATCATGGGAGTGGATCCGCTGCTGTCCGATGACGGCGACGGGATGCCCGCGGAGCAGGCCGATGCCGCCGACTACGGTGCGGTCGTCGCTGCTGACCCGGTCGCCGCAAATCTCGAAGAAATCATCGAGGATGTGGCGCATGTAATAGAGGGCATCGGGCCGCTCGTCATGGGTGGCGGCTTCCACCGATTCCCAAGTCTCGGTGTCGTCGGGGGCCGGAGCCTGCAAGCGGGAGACGGCGCGCCGACTCAGTCGAATTCCTTCCGGCTCCACTAAGAGGTTGAGCAGTTGGCTGACCCGGGATTGCAGTTGCTCGCGGTCGACCACGTTGTCCAGAAGGCCCCGGCGAAGGTGGTATTCGGCAGTGTGCACGTCCGGGGGGACCTGTCGTTCGGTGGCTTCAATCATGGTGCGGATGGGGGAAAGACCCACGACCGAGCCGGGTTCGGCGATGATGACGTCGGCGAGGTTTGAGAAGCTGCCGTAGGCCTGGCCGGTGGAAGGATTGGCCAGCACGGCGATAAACGGCATGGACGCTTCCCGGAGTTTGTTCGCGGCGGTGACCGTTTTGGCCATCTGCATCAGCGACAGGACGCCCTCCTGGGTACGCGCGCCGCCGCCGGTCACCAGCGCGACGACGGGAAGGTCGCGGCGGGCGGCGTGTTCGAAAGCCAGTGCGACCTTTTCGCCGACTACGCTGCTCATGCTGCCGCCCATGAAGCCGTAATCCAGCACGACGAGCATCACGTTCCGGCCGTCGATTTTGCAGGTTCCGGTGACCGCGGCCTCAGTCAGGCCGGTGCGGTCCTGGCTCTGCGCGAGTTGATCAGCATAGGAGGTGCGGTTGGAGAACGTCAACGGCGCGACGGAGCGCACGTAGCGGTTGTGCTCGCGAAACGTGCGCCGATCCGCGAGGAGCTCAATCCGTTCACGGGCCGACAGGGTGTAATGGAACCGGCAGAACGGGCAGACCCGGTAGTCGAGGTAGGCTTTCGAATCGCTGATCGATTCGTGGCAGTACAGGCAATGGTCGTGCACTGCAGACAAGTACATCTCCTCCAGCTCGTCCCCATCGCTGAAGAGGTGCACCAGGAAATTGGTCAGGTTGCGGACCGGCACCTAAACCCCTCCTGTAGTTGCCGAAAAAAGCCGACGGCCGTGTACGGGCGAATCCAGTCGGCTTTTACGGGTCCCAAGGCCGTTCCAGTTACATCTCTATTTTACACAATAGCAATTTCGTCGAACCCCGGAAAGCGCGCTTGATTCTAATGAGATTGTGGGCCAAGCGACGCGGTCCCACATCCCGACAACCGCGGCCCCTCGTCAAACCCGAGGCCGATGCCGTTTTGCCTATAAGCATCAGGAGGATTCGATGCTGGGGGGTTGGGGATCGAACCGAATGAAAGTGGCGGCAACTGCCCCCGCTGCCGGGCGCACGGCGGCCCAGTCAGCGATGCGGCTCCCGGCGATCCACGCGATGCCCCGGGGGGTGATGACCAGGGGTATCCGCTCGCGCCAATGCCGGGGGATCCTCGCGTCGGTGAAGATGTCCTGCAGCTTGCGGGTACCGGCCATACCCAACGGCTGCATGCGGTCGCCGGGTTGCCAGGTTCGCACGGTGGCGCCTTCCGCCAGGGCCTCGGAGGAGAGGTAAGCGGTCAGCGGGTTTTCGGTGTCGAGGGGAGTATCGGGACCGACTCGCACCGACTCAGCCGACACCTCCCAACCGTCGCGCCGCGTGACGGCGACGGCGATGGGACCCCAGGGGAGGGTGAGCCGGAACTCACGCACGGACTCGGGATACGGACAGTCGTCGCTCCGGCCGGGACCGCTGAGGGTGGCCCACCGGGCGTCCACGACGAACCAGAAGCCGCGCGGCAGTTGGATGACCTTGCCCGAACCGGGCGCGGCGGCGGCATCGGACATGGCGGCAAGGTGTCGCTCGGTGAGGCGGTGTTCGTGTGCGGTCACGGTAACCCAGGCGCGGCGCAGGATAATGTGCCGGAGGGCCGGATGCGTTTCCACGAGGCCATTCCGGTCCAGGAGCAGGGTGCCATCGTCGGCCACGGGTTCGGGAGCGACCTGGGGCCAGAGGAGGTTGGCCTGCTGCTCCATGTAATCGACCTGCGCCGCCGCGGTGCGGGAAATCCGGCCCAAAGCGTCCACGATGCGGGGGTTCAGTTGCTCTTTCAAGGCAGGCATGATGTCCAGGCGAACGCGATTGCGGGCGAAATCGCGCATGTAATTGGTGCTGTCGTCCCGGTAGTTGATGCCATAGTTCCGGCAGTACGAAATGGTGTGGTGCCGGGTCAGCCCAATCAGCGGCCGCCAGACTCGCAAATCCATAGCGGGCGCATCATCACTGCTTGCCGAGGTTGGGTACGGCCAGGGGTCGAGTTCGCTCATGCCGCGCAAGCCGTGGAGGCCGCTGCCTCGGGCCACGTGGAGCAGCACGGTCTCGGCCAGGTCGTCGGCGGTGTGGCCAACGGCGACCAACCGGGCGCCCATCTGCCGGGCGACCCGTGCCAGGAAGTCGTAACGTAGGTCACGGGCAGCCTGTTCGAAGGAACTGATGCCGGATTCGCGCTGGTACGCGGCGACGTCGACCTCTTCAAATACGCAGCGCGGCCACATGTGGCGCACGAAGTCGGCGTCGTCGTAGGTTTCCTGCCCCCGGAAGTCGTGCAACAGATGGGCCGGCTGCACTTTGAAGCCGAAGCGCGTGTCGCCGCTGGCCCGTCCGAGGACATTCATCAAGGCGCAAGAATCCGGGCCTCCGGACACGCCGGCGACCACCACGTCGTCCGGCCCCAGCCCGGCGCGGCGAGCGGTGGTTATCGCCGTGGTGTACAACCGCATGGCGGGCCAGAATCCTCGGTCGTTTCGGCGTTTGTTTCGACCCAACGGGCGGCCCGTCCTAGTAACTGGTGCGGTTGGCGGGGGTCAGGTGATCCACAGTGTTGTAGGCAGCCAGGCGGCGTCCACGCCGCCCGGAGGTAATGGTGGTGCGGCTGCCCAGGGACAGGTCCATGTGGTTGATGTTGGCAAGAGGAAGGTCGATGACGGCGGCGACGATGCAACGGATGGTGAAATTGTGGGTGACGGCGATCACGGTATCTTCGGCGTCGTAACGCTCGTCCAATTCATTTATCGCCGCCATGGCGCGGCGTTGGACGTCGCCCAGGGACTCGCCGCCGGGCATGGTGACGCTGCTGGCGTCGCGTCGCCAGCCCTGGTACAGATCGGGCCAGCCGTCGCGCATTTCCTGGACTGTAACGCCCTCCAGATCCCCCATGTCCATTTCGATGATGCGGGGTTCGTCGGTGACGGACAGACCGGACAGGTCAGCGATGGCGCCGGCGACGCCGCGCGCTCGCTGCAGCGGGCTGGAGTAGACCGCCACCGGGTTCCACGTAAGGCTGGCGACCGCCAATTCCCGGGCTTGGGCCCTTCCCCGGGAAGTGAGGATCGAGTTGGTGGTGCCCTGCAGGCGACCCGACGCGTTGATGTCGGTCTCGCCGTGGCGTACCAGGTGTAGCTTCATTCGGTCAGGTCCTCGGCCGGGGGATCGACCACCCTCAGGCGCACCTGGTTCACGCGGGCGCCCGCCATGTCGGTGACGGTGACTTCCAGGTTGCCGGTTTCTACCGTGTCGTTTTCCCCGGGAATTTCTCCCAGTTCATGCAGCACCAGGCCAGCGATGGTCTGGTAGTCACCTTCAGGAACCTCGATGCCCGCGGAATGGAGGCGATCGTTGATCTCGATGATGGTCATGCCGCCGCCGAGGAGGTAAGTGCCGTCGGGCAGCTGAGCGATGTGGCTGTCCGCGGTCATGGCCGGCGGGTCGTCGTCGACGACGGTGCCGACGATGACGCCGACGAGTTGCTTCATCGTGACCAGGCCCGCGATGCCGCCGTACTCGTTGGTCACCAGCATCATGGAAAGGCGCTTTTCCTGCATGGTATCGAAGGCGTCGGACACGGTGACGGTCTCGGGGATGAAATCGACCGGGCGCATGGTTTCGGTAACGGGGTCCTGCGGTCCGATTTCGCCCCGACCCTGGGCGATGAGCACCTCCTTGTTGGAGAGCACGCCCAGGACGGTCTCCTGGCTCTCCTCGAAAACGGGGAACCGGGTGTGGCTGTGCTTGGCGTAAAGGGCCAAGAATTCTTCCAGGGTGGTGTCTTTCTCGATCCAGATGATTTCCGTGCGCGGCGTCATGATTTCGCTGAGGCGGCGATCGCGGAAGTTGAATACCCGGTGCAGGCGTTCGGCCTCGTCCGATTCCACCGCTCCCTGCTGACTGGACAGGTCGATCATCATGCGCAACTCACCCTCGGTGAAGGTGGTTTGCCAGCCGTCGGATGAGGTTCCCAAAGCCTTGTAGATGAGGCGCGGAACCACAGTAAAGAGATAGATGAACGGAGTGCACAAGAGCATCGTCCAACGAACGGGGTGCGCCGCCGCCAGCGACCAACGCTCGGAGTAGGTTGCCGCGAGGGTTTTCGGAGTGATTTCACCAAAAATGGAGATCGTCACCGTCATGATCACGGTGGTCAGCAATGCCGCCGAACCGTAGTCGTTGAGCAGGTTGGCAGCCAGGGCGGTGCCCATGGTCGTTGCGAAGATGGTGAAGGCGTTCTGGCTCAGGAGAATGGTGGCGAAGAACTTTTCGTGCTGCGACAGGACGTGGTTCACCGCTCTTGCGGCAGCGTTGCCTTGTCCGGCCAGGTACTGGATACGGATTTTGTTGACCGCGACCAATGCCGCTTCGGCGCTGGTGAAAAACATTACTCCCAGGAAACTGAACGCCAGCAGCGCCAGCTGCAAGCTCCAGGGCATGGATAATCCGCCGGAGGTTTCCCCCACCTGCAACAAGACGGCCCCAATGGATAAACCGTCGGGCGCGATGTCCATCATCTGGTTTCTATTCCTCCTGGCGATCCCGATGTAGTATTCGCCCAGCGCGCGGGTATCGCCTGATTTAGATTATCAACGTGCAGGATAGCATCGCCGGAATTGGCGCGCAAAGGCAGCCGGTCGCCGGATTGCCGGTTGATATAATGCAGTGGCGCATTCATTTAGGAACGAGCGAGTCATGTTGATTCTGGGTATTGAGACATCGTGCGACGAAACTGCGGTGGGAATCGTTGAGGACGGCAGGGGTCTGCGGGCCAACGCGATTGCGTCCCAGGCGGGGCTGCACGCCGCCCACGGCGGGGTTGTGCCCGAACTGGCGTCGCGGCAGCACATCCGGGACATGGAACCAACCCTGCGCCGGGCGCTGGCCGATGCCGGCGTGACGCTGGAAGACATCGACGTGGTGGCCGTCACCCATGGGCCCGGTTTGGCCGGCGCGCTCATCAGCGGGGTCAACACCGCGAAATCGCTGGCGCTGACGCTGGATGTGCCGTTGGTGGGGGTCAATCACCTGGAGGGTCACGTCTACGCGGCCTGGCTGGTTCCCGGAGATGCGTCACCGGCGGAGGAGCCGGGCTTCCCGCTGGCGTGCCTGGTGGCGTCGGGAGGCCATACGGACCTGATCCTGATGGAAGGGCACGGGGACTATCGCCTGGTGGGCCGGACTCGAGACGACGCTGCCGGTGAGGCTTTCGACAAGGCGGCGCGCGTCCTGGGGCTGGGGTTCCCCGGGGGGCCGGAGATCCAAAAAGCGGCGGAGTCGCTGGCGGACTTCTCCGAGGATGGTGCGCCCTTCGCAGCGGCTACGGCGCCGCTGCCGCGGGCATGGATGCGCGACACGTTCGATTTCAGTTTCAGCGGGGTGAAGACGGCGCTGCTGCACCGGGCGCAGGACGTGGGCCTGTATCCGCAGCCGGAGGAGGCAGATGCCGATGTTGGCCGGCTGGTGGCAAATCTGGCGTACCAATTTCAAGAGTCACTGGTGGACGTGATGACCGCCAAGCTGCTGGAAATGGCCGACCGCTACAAGGCCCGGGGGCTGGTGCTGGGCGGGGGCGTGACGGCCAACGCTCGCCTGAGGCAGAGAGTGCTGGCGGAGTCGCCGGTGCCGGCGATTATACCGGCGCCGGTGTTGTGCACCGACAACGGCGCGATGATCGCGGCGGGGGCGTTCTACCAGATGCAGCGGGGCGAGGTCGCGGATCTGGCGCTGGACGTGGATCCGTCGCTGCCCTTTGGCGTGCCGGCGTAGCTCAAGATCACCGCTTCAGGACTCCGTCGCGCTGACCTCACGGACCGTCGGCTGTTCCGGGCCTGGAGCGGATGGCGACCGGGACCGGAGGACAATGCCGGCGAAGGCCATGAGGTCAGCGTTGCCGGCGGTGCAAGGCGCCTCAACGTTCCAGTTGTATCCGTCGATGCGGATCATGCTGCCGCCGGAGTCGGTCAGGCTGCGCCAGATGATCCAGCCCAGCAGCACGATGAGGACCATCAGCACGGCCGCCATGACGTGCAGGTTGATGACCGGTATGACCACGTCGGGTAGGCGGTCTACCAACCAATAGGCCAGCAGGAAATAAGCCACAACGCTGCCTGCCAAAAGGGTTGCCCACTGTTTCCAGGAGAGGCCGCGCCGGGCGTCGTTGCGCACGCTGACCGCGGTCAGGGTGTCGGCGGCGAACATCTGCACAACCCGGGTAGGTCCTTCCTCCGTCACCGCGATGATCCGGCGGTTCGTCGCCACCAGGAGCCGGCCGGAGGGCGTGGGTTCGGGCGTCAGGCCTTGTTCCGCGTCGAGGAACGCGGCCACGTGTTCGCCAGGGAGCAGTTCTACTCCCCGGACGTGGGACAAGAATGACGGGGCATTATCCATGGCGGGTCGTGACGAAGTGCCTTCGGTATCGAATCGTATCACAGCGCAGCAAAGCCAATCCGGGTTGAGGCGCGGAAAATCGGTGATGAGTGACTGGAGCGCGGTCCCAACGTCGTGCGGGTAAACCCCCGGCCACTCTACTGTGGGGCTTCTCAGCCGGCGGTCATCTGCTGTGATACCCGGAAAAATTTGTACTTTTTGAAAAAATTGGATTAATTTCGCATTTCCAAAAGCAGGCACCGGCACAGACCCATTTGTTAAATTCCCAGCCACGTTGGGGCGCATATACCAAGCGTGGGTTACGCGCGTCTCTGCGGATAGTGGATTCATAGTGGGTAAGTGATGACATTGGCGGCAATGCACATACCGGCTTCGATTGTGGTGTCGGTTGGTTCAGTGTTGGGCGGATTGCCGACTCTGACCTTCTCAACACGCGCGGACGGGGACGAGGCCGTTCATCACACTCCGGCGCTGGTTGCGGAGACTGTGGAATGGCTGTCGGTGAGCCCTGGAAGGGTCTATCTCGATGGCACGGTTGGAGAGGGCGGGCATTCGGCGGCGATCCTTGACGCATCGGGACCCAACGGGGTTGTCCTGGGAATAGACCGCGACCCGCGGTCGGTGGATGCGGCCCGCCGCCGGCTGATCGGCTATGGGGATCGCGCGCGGATCGTGCAGGGCAACTACGCCGACATGAGCGACCTGGCGCAGCAGGCCGGCATCGCCCGTGTCGATGGCGTTTTGCTGGACCTGGGGTTTTCCTCCCGCCAGGTTGACGCTGCGGGATACGGGTTTTCATTCCAGCGGGACGAGCCCCTGGACATGCGGTACGACACCGTAGGATCGACGGCTGCCGACTTGCTGAACCATGCCGACGAGCGCGAGTTGGCCGACATAATCTTCCGCTACGGAGAAGAACGCCGCAGCCGCGCGGTCGCTCGGGCCATCGTCGCGGCTCGGCCCATCAACACGACGGGTCGCCTAGCCTCGGTGGTTGCCAGAGCCCTAGGCGGGCGCCGGGGGGGCCGGCATCCAGCGACGAGAACGTTCCAGGCGCTGCGAATCGCGGTCAACGAGGAGTTGATGCACCTGCAGGCCGGTCTGGACGCCGCGCCGGGGATGTTGAGACCGGGCGGGCGGTTGGTGGTGATCAGTTACCACAGCCTGGAAGACCGGCTGGTCAAGTCCTGGATGGACCGGGAAGCGGCGCAGTGTATCTGTCCGCCGGAGTTGCCCGTTTGCGCGTGTGATCACCAGCCGACGGTGCGGTTCGCCCGGCGGCGCGTGGTTCGTCCGTCCGCCACAGAAACAGACAACAACCCGCGCAGCCGGAGCGCGCGCCTCAGGGCGGTGGAACGCATCTGATCCGCCGCGCGCAAGCGATCATAGTTTCCCTTTCATAACCACGTTCGACCGAGGTAACGCCACCATGCCACAGGAATCGATGTACGCCGCCGTTGACATAGGCACCAACAAGATTGTTTCCATCGTTGCTCGGCTGGGTACTGAAGGGGAACTGAAGCCGCTGGGTACCGGGGTGGCTCCGTCTCACGGTGTCCAGCAGGGCGTAATTGACGATTTTGGCGAGGTCAAGAACAGCCTGCAGGAGAGCATGGAAGAGTGCCTGCGTTTCGTGGGCCGTAATCCTGTGGACCGGTATTACGTGGTAGTCAACGGCGACCATCTGGTCAGCGTCAACTCGACGGAGATGTTGGGAAGCGGTGAGGAGGTGGTGACGATCACCGAGCAGCGGCTGCGTGCGCTGATAAGCAGCGCCTCCGGGAACCTGGAACAACAACTGGACAATCGGAGCACGCAAACCCTGCACATGATCCCCATGCGATACCGGCTGGACGGAATGACCGGGGTGCGCAATCCAACCGGACTGGACACCAACGAATTGCAGTTGGAGGCCCACATCGTGCGCGGCACGTCCGTGCCGCTGGGGAACACCGTGCGGGCGTTGCAGTCGTGCAAGGCGCGGGTCGCGGGCTTGATAGCCCACCCGCTGGCCTCAGCCGAGGGGGTGCTGACCGCGGACGAGCGCGAGATGGGAGTGGCGGCCGTTGACATTGGAGCCGGGACCATCAAGACAACGGTTTACCGCGAAGGGACGCCGATCTTCTCTTCGGTGGTGCCGGTAGGAGGCAATCAGCTGACCCGCGACCTGGCGGTGGCGATGCGCATTCCGTACCAGATGGCGGAGGACCTGAAGGTACAGTTTGGTCACGCGCTTCCCAACGCAATTGCGCCGAACGAAGAGGTGCTGATCCCGGCGACCCAGGTGCAGCCGAGGCGGATGGTGTTGCGGCGTGAGCTGTGTGAGCCGCTGTATCTGCGTTCGCTCCAGATACTCAAGCTGATCAGCGAGGAACTGTACAAGGCGGAGATGGGCTCGATGCCGCCGGGAGGGGTCGTGTTGACGGGCGGCGTATCCCGCATGCCCGGACTGGCGGAAATGGCCACCCGCGGCTTGCGGACCGAGGTGCGCGTGGGGATGCCGATCTGGTACGCGGGATTGCCGGAATCGCTGCGACAGCCGGAATTTTCCGCCGTATTGGGCGCCCTGCAGTGGGCGGTCAAGCACCGGAACCGGCCGGACCAGGAGCGCCCCCGGGGTTCCGGAGAGAGGAACTGGTCGCCGGCGGCCCTTTTCCGGCGTCCGTTCGCCCGCTCCGGCTCGCGACGAGCCGCTGCTGAAGCGGAACCGGAAGACGAATAGGCCAATCATCACCGGACGCGCGCCGCAAGGCAGGCAAGCCGGCACGGTTTGACAACCCGCGAAAACCCAAAAACAGCAACAATAACAGGAGGCGAAAGGACGATGATATTTCCCGATAACTCTGCGTCATGGGAGCCAGCCGAAGGCTTTGATGAAACCGACGGCCTGATACCCGAGATCGGACGGGGGGTACCGCTGATAAAAGTGCTTGGCGTGGGCGGCGGCGGCTCCAACGCGGTGAGCCGGATGTATAAAGAAAAACTGCCGGTGGTCGAATATTACGCGCTGAACACCGACGCCCAGCACCTGTCCAGGTGCGACGTTCACTACCGCATTGCCATGGGACGCAACCTGACGCGCGGACTGGGAGCCGGCGCGCAGCCCGAACTGGGTCGCCAGGCGGCTGAAGAGTCCCGGACTGAAATCCAGCAGGCGGTGAGCGGCGCGGACATGGTGTTCCTGGCGGTTGGCATGGGCGGCGGCACCGGCACCGGGGCTGCCCCGGTGGTGGCGCAGATCGCCAAGGAAACGGGGGCGCTGACCGTTGCGGTAGTGAGCCGGCCGTTCGGTTTCGAGGCCCAGATGCGGCGCAAAAACGCTGAGGAGGGCTTGGAACGACTGCAGAACCATGTCGACACCATGATCGTCATTCCCAACGATCGGTTGCTGGCGATCAACGAGGATCAGACCGATTCGTACTCGTGGGAAGACGCGCTGAAGCTGGCCGACTCCGTATTGCACCAGGGGATCAGCGCCATCGCTGAGGTGGTGACCGTGCCCGGCGAGATCAACGTGGACTTCGCTGACGTGAAGACGATCCTCTCGGGCGCTGGACAGGCCTGGCTGTCTATTGGCCGTGGACAAGGTGAAGGACGGGCCAGGGAAGCGGCCCGGCAGTGCATCTCAAGCCCGCTGCTGGACATCTCACTGGAAGGATCGAGGCGGATCCTGTTCGTCCTGACCGGCGGCAGCAGCCTGTCCCTCCAGGAGGTTCAGGAGGCTGCTACGGTGGTGGAGGATCTGGCCGACCCCAACGCCAACATCATCTTCGGAACCAACCGGGATGCCCGGCTGGATGATGAGGTGAAGATGACGATGGTGGCGGCGGATTTCCCCGCGACGATAGAGACCCCGGAAGACGACATCGCCAAGTTGCTGAACGAGATGGAAGTCCCGGAAAGAAGGGATTACGAACTCCCGACGTTCCTGCAGAACCGCCAGAATCGCCGGGGATTCTATCGCTAGACCAATCCCTCTCCGGTCTCTTTGGCCCCCTCTTCCAAGAGAAGAGGGGGCCAAATTTTGTGCCTTCACGTTTGGTACGTCGGAAATCTCGGAAAATCCGGCGGAAATTATGACGGCTGGAACCGTGCGAACCGGAATCGGGGTCGGTATAATCCTGACTACTACAGATTGTAGTTTTCGGGCGCAAAAACACAATATATGCCGATTTCAAAAACTGTCTGAAAAAATGACCAAAGGCAGCTAATCCCATGAAATGTCCTTACTGTGAAACGGCGCAAAGCAAGGTCACCGACTCGCGGGATGCCGACCACGGTATCCGGAGGCGGCGGGAATGCCTGTCCTGCGGGCGTCGGTTCACCACTCACGAACAGGTAAGATTGCCGGCGCTGCAAGTAGAAAAGCGCGATGGGCGACGCCAGGAATTCAGCCGGGTCAAGCTGGTATCGGGGATCGACATGGCGTGTACCCGGAGGCCGATCCCCCGGCGGGATATTGACCGCCTGGCGGACGACATTGAAACGGAACTCCAGCGCCTGGGCAGTGGGGTGGTCAAATCCCGCGACCTGGGACTGATGGTCCTGGAGCGACTGCGCGCGTTGGACGAGGTCGCGTACATGCGGTACGCGTCGGTGTATTACGACTTTCAGGGAGCGGACGACTTCGAAGAACAAGCCCGCTCTCTACGACAGGGGCGCCCGGAACCGCTGCTGAGCCTGGCCGCGGTTACCACCCGGAGGCCTCGAGCTCGCCGCACCACTCGGCGCGATGGTTAATAAGCGAACCACGGCTCAGGCCTGGCATTGATGGGGACGTGATCTGTGGGTCGCATCAAGGCGTATCAACCAAAGGACTCAAGGGCGCTCCGGCATCGCCACCATCGCCGGTCGTCCCGGTCAAACCAAAAGGGCAATTGCCACCTGCTCGCCATACCAAACCCCAAGGGAGGTGTTAAACACCATCATGAGCAGCAGCGTTCAATACTCCGCCTTCACAAGGCTGTTGACCCACAACAACCGGGTCCACGACATGGAGGAGATGCTGCGGAAGATGTGGGTCCCGTCGGACTGGGAAACCGCCGACGCGGACAATGGCGACTCGTGGATTCCGAACCCCTTTGCCGAGCTTCAGGATGACCTGGACCGAGAGGCCCGGGCGTGCCTGGTGAGTTGCTGGGCGGCATTGCCGGCGCAGCGGGAGGATGATGACCTCATCGCGTAAAAGCGTCCACCGTCTTGGACGGCCGACGGCGGCGGGCGTTGCTCCGCCGCGTCGGATGCTGACGAATCAACTCCAGCATGAGCCTGTCGCTCGGGAGCCTGAAGAAATGCAACATTCGGTGCATTACAACGTAGATATCCACTGCGGCCCGTGCCCGGAAGGGGCCGCAGCCAAGATTGCCCAACGGTTGCGAGCCGCATTTCCGGTGACCAACTGCAGGAACACGCCCACCGGTCTGGCGCTGCGCCTGACCGCGGGCCACCAGTACGCCTACGAAGCCCTGCGGGATTTCGCAGACCTGATAGCGGACACGCTGACCCGGTTGGGCATAAGCATGACCTCCGGGGTGGTGCGCCTGGTCACCAGGGGAACGCCGGGCGAGGAAGGAATGTGGCATCGCGTGCAGGACGCAACGGCTGCGTTGGTCGGATTAGACCTGCGGCCGGAGCGGGAGACGCCGGTGCTGTACTTCTACAAGGGATTGCGGTTCGATCTGGACCTGTCCGCACGACTGAAGGGAGTAAGCAGGAAAAGCGAGGTCGGGGCAATCTGATCGTTCAGGCGGGGCGTTGGTGCGCCGGCGTCCCGCCGCATCATTTCGATAGACCCCGGCGCGTGAGAGGGTTGATGGTTTAGACTACAACGGTGCACGGCAACCCGTGCAAATCGTCGTTCTTAATCTGTCAATCATAAATTTGATCCATATAGTTGAATTTGAGGGAGGTACTTGCTGTGGCAACGGCTACGAGAATTGAACCGGTGGGCAGGGTCGATTCGGTGAGGCGACGCATACGTGACGCAATGGTCGAAGCCGGTATAGCCGGCGAATACAACGATCGCAACGGAACCCTGACGGATAACGCGAGGGTCGTGTTGCAGCGTCGGTATCTTTCCAAAGACCGGGAAGGCAACGTGCTGGAAGACCCGGAAGGAATGTTTCGCCGGGTAGCGCACAACCTGTCCCGGTCGGAGATGCAATACGGCTCGACCGAAGAAGAACGCGCCGCGGTGGAGGAGCGCTTCTACCGGGTAATGCGCCGGCTAGAGTTCCTGCCCAACTCGCCGACCTTGATGAACGCGGGGCGTGAACTGCAGCAACTGTCGGCGTGCTTCGTGCTGCCGGTGGAGGACTCCCTGGATTCCATCTTCACCAAGGTGAAGGAGACGGCGCTGATCCACAAGAGCGGCGGCGGCACCGGGTTTGCCTTTTCGCGGCTGCGCCCGGAGGGCGACGTCGTCGGTTCCACCGGGGGAGTGGCGTCGGGCCCGGTGAGTTTCATCAACGCCTTCGATGCGGCGACCGACGTGGTCAAGCAGGGCGGCACTCGCCGGGGCGCCAACATGGGCATCCTGCACGTGACGCACCCCGACGTGCTCCGGTTCATCAGGTCCAAAGAGGACGGAACCCACCTGAGCAACTTCAACATCTCGGTGGCGGTCACGGAAGACTTCATGGTCAAGGCGGAAAAGGGCGAGGAATACGACCTCGTGAATCCGCGCACCGGGCAAGTCGAGGGGCAGCTTAACGCCGGGGAAGTTTTTCAGCAGATGACGGAGTTGGCGTGGCGCACCGGCGACCCCGGCATAGTGTTCCTGGACCGGATCAACCGCGACAATCCCAACCCGCAGCTGGGGGACATCGAGTCGACCAATCCGTGCGGAGAGCAGCCGCTGCTACCTTACGAATCGTGCAACCTGGGTTCGCTGAACCTGGCGCGGATGGTCCGTTACACGGCGGATGACGTTGAAGTCGACTGGGATCGGATGAGTGAAGTGATCACGACGGCGGTGCACATGCTGGACAGCGTGATCGACATGAACGACTATCCGATCCAGGAAATCGCGGACATGAGCCGGCGGACCCGCCGCATCGGCCTGGGCGTCATGGGATGGTCGGACCTGCTGATCCAGATGGGTGTGCGCTATGACGGCGTGGAGGCCCTGGAATTGGCCCGCGAAGTAATGAAGTTCATCCAGGAGGAGACCTATCGGGCGTCGTGCGAACTTGCCGAATCCCGGGGCCCCTTCCCGGAATGGGAAAACAGTACATACAACGAGGGACCGGATTCCTCGCCCATGCGCAACTCGGCGCCGGTGACCATCGCGCCCACGGGAACGATCAGCATCATCGCGGGAGCCTCCAGCGGGATTGAGCCGCTGTTCGCCCTGTCCTACGTGCGGAACGTGATGGACAACACCCGCCTGGTGGAGGGCAACGCCTTCCTGGAAGCGGTCGCTCGTCACGAAGGGTTTTACACCCCGGAACTAATGGAGCATCTGGCCAGCGTCGGCTCCCTGGAGGACCTGGACGTGCCGGAATGGGTCAAGAACGTGTTCCGGGTGTCCCACGACATCGATCCCCGGTGGCACGTGCGGATGCAGGCGGCCTTCCAGGAATACACGGACAACGCGGTGTCCAAGACGATCAACTTCCCCAGCGAGGCGACGGTCGAAGACGTGGCGGAAGCCTACCGGTCGGCCTACACCCTGGGATGCAAGGGAATCACGGTATACCGTGACGGCAGCAAGGCGGAGCAGGTCTTGAGCACCGGCGGCGGCACACAGGAATCGGAAGCCGAGGATCCGGTCGACGCCGATGACCCGGACGCCGTGAAGATCATCGGTCTCGGTCACCGGGTACCCCGGCGCCGGCCGCGGCAGATCCACGGCATCACGGAACGGGTGCGGACCGGACACGGCAATATGTACGTCACCGTGAACATGGATTCCGACGGCCTGCCCTTCGAGGTATTCGGCACCATGGGCAAGGCCGGCGGATGTGACGCGGCGCTGCTGGAGGCGGTATCGCGCCTGGTATCGCTGGCATTGCGTGCCGGCATCGAGCCCAGCGAGGTCGTCCGGCAACTGCGCGGTATCACCTGCTGTCCCGCTTGGGACGATGGGGTGCTGGTCGGTTCCGGGCCGGATGCCGTTGCCCTGGTACTGGACAGAATCGCCAACGGCGGGAATGCTCTGGAAAGCGCACCGGCCGGCGTGCAGTTGAGCCTGGCAGGAGAGCCCGCGGGGAACGGTACCAACGGCTATGCGCCGGCGCCGGTGTATCCGACGGGCTTTTCCCAGCGATGCCCGGAGTGCAACGGCGGCGTGGTCAACCAAGAGGGTTGCCTCACCTGCTATTCGTGCGGGTGGAACAAGTGCGAGTGAGCACGGGTTCCACTCGCTGAGGCGACCGCCGGACGCCCATGGTTGTCGAGGATGTGCAGAGCGTGCGTGCTATAATTTGCGGCCAATCGGCCGGGCGCAAATTGCACTGATGGACGAGGCGTGAGATGGTATCTGGGACGGAAAACGAAACGATGCGACCGGCCATAGCGATCACCATGGGCGACCCCTGCGGCATCGGGCCGGAGGTGGTGGTCAAGGCCCTGGCCGACCCGCGAGTCTACGCAGTGTGCCGCCCCGTGGTGGTGGGCAACGTGCACGCCATGGAAGAGGCTGCTCGGCTCACGGGGCTCGGTATGGTCATCAACCGGACCGATGATCCCACGGTCTCCGGTGATGATCCGTCGGTGGTGGACGTGGTGGACATCGGGAACCTGAACCCGGAGGACATCACCGTCGGCCAGATCAGCATCCCCTGCGGCAAGGCGGCCATGGAATGGGTCAGCAAGGCCGGGCAGTTGGCGATGGCCGGCGTGGTTGACGGCCTGGCAACGGCTCCGTTGAACAAGGAAGCCGCTGCGTTGGCCGGATACGAAGCCATCGGCCACATGGAGCTGTTGCAGGAGCTATCCGGCGCGAAAACGGTAGCCACGATGTTGATGGCCAAAAACCTGCGGGTGGTGCACCTGACGACACACCGGTCGCTGCGCGTGGCCTGCGACTACGTGAAGAAGGATCGTATCCTCGATTACCTGCGGCTGACCGACGACAACTTCCGCAAGTGGGGATTTGCGAATCCCCGGATTGGCGTGGCCGCGTTGAACCCACACGGCAGCGACGGCGGATTGCTGGGCAGCGAGGAAGCCGAAGAGATTGCGCCGGCGGTGCAACAGGCTCAGAGCGAAGGAATCAATGCCATCGGGCCGGTGCCGGCGGACATTATCTTCCACCAGGCGATCCAGGACCGGTACGACGTAACCTTGTGCATGTATCACGACCAGGGACACATCCCGGTCAAGGTGTACGGTTTCGAGGAGAGCATCACCGCCAACCTGGGGTTGCCGTTCATCCGCACGTCGGTGGACCACGGGACGGCGTTCGACATCGCCGGCAAGAACCTGGCGGACCACACGTCAATGGTGGAATCGATCCGAATGGCGGTGGCCTTCGCCCGGGGCGACGGGCTGACGGACGGCTGGGGCGAGGGTTAGCGCTATGAGTACCACCGCCCCGGATCTGCCGGCGCACGGCATTCAAAGTACTGAAGACCGTCTCCGGATCAGTTTGCGTACGATCATCCAAGCCCGCGAAGAACTGAAAATGGGTAGCCGCTTGCAGGCGGGTGAAAAAGCCTGGGCCGCCGTGGTGCATCCAGTGAAAGCCATCGCCGAACAACGCGGCTGGCGGCATAAGTCCCATCAGGACGTGCACGCGGTCATGAGTCAAGTCGTGCTGGAATACGGTTTTGACAGTGACCAGGTGCAGGCCCTTTCGGAAGCGTACCGCGTGGGCCACGAGAATTTTTACGAAAATTTTCGCAGCCCGGAAGAGTTATCCGAGATGATTGACGGAGTTGAGCGGGTAGTGGAGGCATTGATCGACCTGACAGCCATGCCGCCGCTCCCCTTCACAATTACCAGCAGGGTCCAGTTGCGACGGTTGCACCGCCTCACCGGCAATGACAGCCTGGAGATCGGCGATACGTCCGACGTGGGATTTTCCCTCACGCACGACTTGGCAGAATAACGGGGCGAGGATTAGGGCGATGAACATCGGGTTTATCGGCGGCGGAACGATGGCGGAGGCGATCCTGGGCGGAATGCTCAACGCGGGCGTTGCCGACGCCGGCGACGTGATGGTTGGCGAACCCGTTCCGGCGCGACGGGATTACCTGGCCGAGAGGTATGGCGTTGCAGTGTCCGGCGAAAACGGCGCCGTGGTCGATGCGTCCGAACTGGTCACGCTGGCGGTGAAGCCGCAGGACCTGCCGAAGGTGTACTCCGACATCGGCGGTTCGTTCGGCGACGGCAAGTCGCTGATGTCCATCGTGGCCGGAGCGACGATGACCTCGCTGGCCAGCGGGATGCAGCACGATGGGATCATCCGCGTCATGCCCAACACGCCGGCGCAGATCGGTGAAGGCATGACCATGTGGACCTGCGCGCCGTCGGTGAGCCAGTCGCACCGGGAGGCCACCGACGCCATGCTTTCCACTATCGGCGACGCGATTTACGTCGATGACGAGAAATACCTGGACATGGCCACCGCGCTCAGCGCCAGCGGCCCGGCCTACGTGTTCCTGATCGTTGAGGCTCTGATCGACGCCGGCGTGTACGTCGGATTGCCTCGTGATGTGTCGCGGAGGCTGGCGTTGCAGACGGTCAAAGGCAGCGTGCAGCTGGTGTCAGAGACAGGCCGGCATCCCGGCGAGCTCAAGGACATGGTGACGTCGCCGGGCGGAACCACGGCAGAGGGCCTGCAAGCCCTCGAACGCGCCGGCGTGCCGGCGGCTCTGGTCGACGCAGTGAACGCCGCGTACCTGAAATCCGTGCGCCTGGGTCAAGGCTAGGCTCACCCGGATAGTTGGCAGTCCGCCATGCTTCAGCTGATCAGCCTATTCATCACGCTGTGCTACCTGCTGCTGCTGGCCCGCATCATTCTGGGCTTCGTGGTGCAGTACATGACGATGCAGGGGAACGGGGCGCCGGAAGTCCTGGTGCGCCTGTACGACGTGGTGTTTTCGCTGACCGAGCCGGTGCTGGGGCCGATCCGACGCATGTTGCCCCAGACCGGCATGATCGATTTCAGCCCGTTGGTGGTGATGATCGTGCTGGTGGTGGTCCAATACGCCCTGCGGGCGTTGTTAGCATAGGGTCTCGCCCCGTCCCGCGGTAGGGCGCAAAGGAGCGCGCCGGTGTCCGGCTCAACGTCGCGGTCGCAGCGCAAATTCTGGACGGCGGGAGGGCTCCGCCCGACCGATTTGGAATTGCTGCGAGCGGTGTATTCCGGGGAACTGCCGGATACTACAAGTGCGTCGCCGAGCCTGGTGATCCTCTGCGGATTGCCCGGCACCGGAAAATCCCACTTCGCCAGGGAACTGGCGCGCCGCGCTCCTTTCGTGTGGCTCAACAGCGACCGGACCCGCAAGCTGCTGGTGGACAGGCCCAGTTACAGCCGCAGAGAGCATCGGCGGGTGTTTTCCGCGATGCACGTGTTGACCCGGGGTTACCTGCGGGATGGGTACTCGGTGGTGTTCGACGCCACCAACCTCAACGAGAACGTACGCGGCCCACTCTACGCATCCGCCAGTGAGGTTGGCGTCGAACCGCTGATAATCCGGTTCACCGCGCCTGCGGAACTGGTGCGGCGTCGGCTAACAGATCGGGCCGAGGGTGTGGGAGAGGCTTCGCAGAGCGACGCCACATGGGACGTGTACTCGCGCATGGCGGTGGCCGACCAACCGGTGCCCCGGCCGCACCTGCTGGTTGCGGGTCCGGAGGACGTAGCCGATGTGTTGCAGGAGACGCTGCGGCTTACCGGCGGCGTCGGTTCGCCCGGGCCTCGTCACGCAACACAATGACTTTCCGGGCCAACCCCTTGATGCGAATCAGCGCGTCGTCCAGTGTGCCGGAGAGATCCAGGGCGGCGACTTCCAGCCGCTTCCGAGTATGGCGCACGCTGTAGGTGCCAACGTCAGCTTCGCCCTGGGCGTAGATTAGCAAGCCTCCGGGTAGGTCAAGAGAGGTGGCGTAGGCGAGCAACTGGTAGAGGTCGGCGTTGGGTACGCGGCGACCAGTAAGGTTTTTGTACTTGGCATCGCCGACGAACACGCAGGTTGAACCATCCCACCATGTCAGGTCGGGCCGGAGGTGGATGCGGTCTCTATAGTCAAGGCTTTCGATAGGCTTTTCGCCGAATACGCTCGGTGAGACCCTGAGCTCATCACGCAGCGCCTCCGTTACGAACTCCTGAAAGACCACGTTCATGTCCATCAGGAACCCGGAGGCTCGGACTGCTCCTCGGCCTGTCTCAAATTCTCCGTGTCGCAGAATGAGCCGTGACAACTCCACGACGCCCCGGTAGTGTTCGTTCAGCCGGTCGTATCGTACTGACGGGACATCCTGAGGCGGAAAGTCCACCAGCGATACTTCCTCAAGCATCGCCGCCAGCCAGCCCAGGTTGCGACGGGCCGGAATGGACCGCAGGCGGGCTTGGCTGAGCCGGTAGGTCGCCGCCTTCACCAGCCGGTTGGCGAGCACGTCATCGGTGAACTCATCGTACCGGACCTCGACCGGCAGCGGTACGCCAAACCGGCGGCGCAGTTGCTCGTCAAATCGGATGCGCCCCCGCACGGTGTACAGGGCTTCCTCCTCCGTCCGGTACTCGTGCAGCAGCCCGCGGGCGAAAGCCCGACGGGCGTGGGAGGTCAGGGCTATCGCCAGCGCATCGGGCAGCGCGTACTCATCGCGGTAGTCAAAATCTTCAGGCTGGAATTTGACCTTGCCGATGGCGTAGCAGGCCAGGGACAGCACTTGCGGGATGCAGATTTTGGGCTCTATGACGACGGACAGGTCGCTGATCTCGACGGCGCCGATGGTCGAGCCCGGCCTCAACCGATAGTCGTTGTCCGTGCCTGCAACAGGCTCGATATTCTCCAGCGGCACCGCTTGGCGCAGCGCATCACGCTCGCCGGCAGAAAGCGGGATTGGCGCGCTCCATTGCCATTCCTGGAGGTTGATTTCACGCATCGCCAGCGTCGTCCGGGTCGGCCTCAGCTTCGGTAGGAGTGAGAGGGTTGCCGCGTAGCCTGTCCAAGTCGAACTCGGCAAGCCGGTCATCGCCCTGCCCGAAAAGCCGCTCCTCGATGTAGGGCAGTACGCCGTACTTCCAGATGCGACGGACGGCAACCTCGTCAAGCCCGGGCTTCATAAAGTAGCTGGGGCCAATGGCGGCGTGGGGTTCGTTGCTCAACAGTTTGTTTGCCTCGTCAACCACGTCGGCAACCCATGCCATGCCGGGAGATTTGTCATCGAGATACCGGCTTAGCAAACCCTGTATGGGCGGCTGGTCGGGGTGGAACTCCACGAAATAGAACCGCCGGCGCAGGGCCAGGTCCACCAGGGCGATGGAGCGGTCGGCGGTGTTCATCGTCCCGATGATGTAGAGGTTTTCAGGCAAGCGGAACGGCTCATCGGCGTACTGGAGTCGTATGTCCTCATTCCGGTACTCCAGCAGGAAGTACAGTTCGCCGAACACCTTGGCCAAGTTGCCCCGGTTGATTTCGTCAATGATGAGGAAGTGCTTCGCGTCGGGGTTGTCTTCGGCTGATTTGGCTGCCCGTAGCAGCGGTCCGTCCTGCAACCTGAAACCGGGTTGCCCGCTGTCCATCAGAGCAGGACGGTAGCCCTGCACAAAGTCCACGTAATCATAGGACGGGTGGAACTGCACCAGCGTAACCCGGTCTTTAGAGCCAGCGATGTGCTCGGCAAGTTTGCGGCCAACGTAGGTTTTACCCGTACCCGGCGGCCCTTGGAAGATGACCTGCTTCTTGTCTTCCAGCAGCGTGTTGATTTCTTGGAGGAAGTCAACCGGCAGGTGTAGGCTTTCGGCGAGGGAGGTAAAGGAGGTGGATGGCTGCTGATGGACTAGGTCCTCATCAACTACTTCGGAACCGAAGACTTGGGCGATAAAGGCCCGTGTTGCCGCGTCGTCAGGTTCCATCCTCCAAATGCACTGGTCTGCTGGAAACCGGTCGGCAATGGTGTCAACTGGGTCATTTGCCAAGGGTCTTGGGCCTTGTGCAAAATGGTGCCACTTGACATGAACTGCATCTCCGTCTATGTGGTCAACCGTGCCTGTTGCGTATATCCCTCACTAAGCCGGCCATCTGCTCGATATTGATCCGAGAAATCGTCGGCTTTCATGGCGATAAGGTCGCCTTCTCGCATTTCCTCGACAACGTCAATATAGCGGTCGCTATGGGAACGATTACATCTGTGGCTATTATCAACATTGGGATGCCGCCAATAGCGTAAAAAGTTGTCCCATGAACTCCTACCTCCTGTGACAACCCACACGGGACGAGTATTGCTGTTATTTGCTTGCGTGACCATGCTCGTTGACTCCTTCCTGTGACCTATTCAGGAAACCGTGCCCTCACGGTGCCCCTTTCTCTACTGTGCTCATGCACTCAGAAACTCTTGCCAATCCAAGTCCAGCTGTCTGATTGCCGAGCGCAGAGTTCCGATCTTCAGGTCTCGCCCGCCCCAGTCCGGCAACGGAGTGCTTCTTCGTGTTCGGGGATTGAACCATCTCCGATGAGAGCCGCCGCTTCGCGTCGGAATCTCGTGACATCCCAGCCGTGACAATTTGCGGGTGGCTTCCCGGTATCTCATGGGACGGAGATGATTGTTTCGACAGAGACCGGCCCGTTGGCGTCATCCACGCAGATGCCTTCCGGCAGGGGACGTCCCTCATCCTCATAGATCTCCAATACCACCGCAAAAGCGTCCTCCACGTTAACCAGGCACTCCGCGATGGTGCCGCCTTCGGTTATTAGCTCTGGGAGCAGCGGAGAAGTGACGGTGTACCCGCCTTCGGGTTGAGGGTTCAGGATCAGGGGTATCCTTGCAATCATTGTCGTCTCCCAAAGTTTCCGTTCGATCTAGCCAACTCTGATGGCCGTTCAGCGGGACGGAGGATTGAAGGGCGGCATGGGCGGGGGCAAGTCTATGCTTTCGTCGGACAGGGCTTCTTCTTCCGGGATGAGGAGGCGGTCGATGGTCCTTTGCTGCGCGGGAGTAGGTATGAAGTCCCGGTTCGCTCCCCGTTCCCGCGCTTCCCACAATAAGGGTATCAGCGAATTAACCTCGGCAAGCAAGTTCGTTACCAGTGCCTCGCCTAACCAGTCCTCATAGTAATTGTCGTGCAGCTGATCGGCCATGGCCTGCAAATACAGCATTTGCGGTTGTTGGAACTCCTCGGCCAGCAGACCAACAATGTCCCGGCGCAAGTTGTGCGAGCGGTGACGCCAGTTGCGGTCCTCGGCGATTGCTTTCACGGCCTGGGCCACAGCACCGGAAGCCTTGTCCGAAGCCTGCACCCGGTCGCCCATGGTATGCAGTTCGTAATTGGCCTGCTCCAACAGGCGACGGCTGAGGTGGAGGTGGTGATTGGCTTGCGCAATGGACATGATAGACAGGTTTCCCAGTGGATTGGCGATGCGGCAATCGGCGGTCCTGCCGCCAAGTTTGACCTGGTAGCCGTTCAGCCGGATGGAGGATTGAAGGGCGGCATGGGCGGGGGCAAGTCAATGCTTTCGTTGGCCAGGGCCTCTTCTTCCGGGGTGAGGAGGCGGTCGATGGTCCTTTGCTCCGCGGGAGTGGGTATGAAGTCCCGGTTCGCTCCCCGTTCCCGCGCTTCCCCACAACAAGGGGATCAGCGAATTGACCTCGGCAAGCAAGTTCGTTACCAATGCCTCGCCTAACCAGTCCTCGTAGTAGTTGTCGTGCAGCTGATCGGCCATGGCCTGCAAATACAGCATTTGCGGCTGTTGGAACTCCTCGGCCAGCAGGCCAACAATATCCCGGCGCAAGTTGTGCGAGCGGTGCCGCCAGTTGCGGTCCTCGGCGATTGCTTTCACGGCCTGGGCCACAGCACCGGAAGCCTTGTCCGAAGCCTGCACCCGGTCGCCCATGGTATGCAGTTCGTAATTAGCCTGCTCCAACAGGCGACGGCTGAGGTCGAGGTGGCGATTGGCTTGCGCAATGGACATGATGGACGGGTCTCCCGGAGACTTAGCAATACAACAGCCGCATTGCCGCCTGATTCGAGGGGTCAGCAGATATATCGTTGCACGTTTTGACTTTAAGCGGCAGCCAGGCATTACGTCAACGCGAGGGCCTTCACGCCGAAGGCGAACGTCGGTTGTGTGCCAGCCGGCGAAGCGGCATAATCCGGCCAACGAACGGCACAACGAAGCAGCCTCACGGGAGGTGAACAATGCCAACGACGATTAACGTCGCCGCCGGCGACGCGACGAACTACGAAACGCCGGCGTTGGTCGTCAACCTGTTTCAGGGCGTCACCCAGCCCGGCGGGGGCACGGGCGCGGTGGACCGCGCGTTGGGCGGAGCGATTTCGCAGCTGATTGCCGACGGCGAGATCAAGGGCAAGCTGGGCGAACTGACGCTGATACACACTATGGAGCGGATCCCGGCCAGGCGCGTGGTAGTGGCTGGGTTGGGCAAGTCGAAGGACTTCGATACGGCAGCAGTGCGTCGAGTCAGCGGTGACGTGGCCCGGTTCCTGCGACGGAAAGGTGTGGGCGAATATGCCACCATCGCCCACGGCGCCGGCATCGGTGGATTAAACGCGGCCGAGTCAGCTCAAGCCATCGCCGAAGGTACGCTGCTCGGGCTGTACAAGTTCGACACCTACCGCAGCAATGGAAACGCCGCCGACGACGGTGATGAAGCCGAGTCTCCGGACCGTGGTGTGCAAAGCGTGACCATCGTGGAGCGGGACGCGGGCACGGTCAACGATCTGGCAACAGGCGTGTCCGTGGGGACAGTGCTGGCGGAGTCGACGATGCTGGCGCGGGACCTGGTGAACCATCCGGCCAACGTGATGACGCCCACCAAGATGGCTGATATGGCCCGCGAGGTCGCTGACACCGTCGGCCTGGAGCTGGACGTGATGGACCGGGACCGGATGCGGGAGCATGGGATGGGCGCGTTCCTGGGCGTGGCGCAGGGAAGCGAGGAGCCACCGAAGCTGATCGTGATGTCGTACCGCGGCGACCCGGACAACCCCCAAAACAACCTGGGCCTGGTGGGCAAAGGCATCACTTTCGATACCGGCGGCATCTCGTTGAAGCCGGCGGCGAACATGGAAGCCATGAAGGGCGATATGGCCGGCGGCGCGTCGGTGATCGCGGCGATGCGGGCCATCGGGTCGCTGAAGCCGCGGATCAACGTGACCGGGCTGGTCGCGGCCACGGAGAACATGCCGGGCGGGCGGGCGCAGCGTCCCGGCGACGTGGTGACCGCAATGAACGGCAAGACCATCGAGGTGATCAACACGGACGCTGAGGGCCGATTGGTTTTGGCGGACACGTTGTGTTATGCCCGGAGCCTGGGGATCACCCGCCTCGTGGATGTGGCAACGCTGACCGGGGCAATCGTCGTAACGCTGGGCAAGGCCTGTACCGGCATGATGGGCAACTCCAGCAAGCTGGCCAAGGACGTGGGTGCCGCCGGCGAGCGCAGCGGAGAACGCTTCTGGGAATTGCCCATGCTCGAAGATTACCGGGAATTGATCCGCTCCGACGTGGCCGACATGAAGAACTCGGGCGGACGGCAGGCCGGTTCCATAACCGCGGCCATGTTGCTGCGGGAGTTCGCGGAAGACGCCGATTGGGTCCATCTGGACATCGCCGGCACATCGACCGCTTCCAGCAACAAAGGGCATCTGGTGAAGGGCGCCACCGGCGTTCCGACCCGCACGCTGGCCCAGTTGGCGATGAACCTGGCCGACGGAAAGTAAGCTTGGGTTCCCGTTTGCGCCGGAATGACGACCTTTCGCCGGAATGACGATTGGGATCAGGCTGCCGGAGCAGCTTGAAGCGCGGCTCCAGCGAGTTCTCGGAGGTCCACGCCGTCCAGTTTCTGGCCCTGGACGCCCATGAGGCGGAGGGGCCGGCCGGACTTGGTGATGCTGATGCGATCTAGGACGTCTTGCCAGGCAGCGAGGTAGTCGCAGGTTCCGCCGCCGTTGGGATCGTCTGCGCCCTCGATGCTCTCGCCGGACGGCAGTCGAACCGCGGTGACCGCGCACGGGTCGGCGGACGGGGCCAGCATCAGCACCGGGAGGTCGTCCTCGGATAAGGCGGCCTGGTTCAGCAGTCCGCGCACGGTGGCGGACACGCCGTGCATGCCAAAGACCACGAGGTGAGCGAAGCTGGCGTCGCGCTTCTCGAACTCGGTTCGATAACGTCGGAAGATTTCGTGGGCCCCCGTGGCCTGGGGTTTTACCAGAAACAGGGCCATCGCCGGGAAGCCCTCGGGGTCGATGGGAGTGGCCTGCAAGTCAGTCTGCCAGCGCACCAGCTTGTCATGGTCATGTTCGTCGAAATGGTGGGACATGATGATCCTCTAAGCGCTTTCGTAGACAGCTTGCAGCCGTGGCAAATCGATTTTCACCATGGTCAGCATTTCGTTAAGCACGGCGGTGGCGCGCGCCTCGTCCTGGAGCATGACCGTCAACTTGGTTGGGATGATCTGCCAGTGGACGCCGAACTTGTCCTGGATCCAACCGCACTGGATCGGGGAACCATCCTCGGCCAAGCGGTCCCAGTAGTCGTCGATTTCTTCCTGGGAATCACAGTTGACCACGAATGATATCGCCGGAGTGAATTCGTAGGCCGGTATCCCATCAAAGGCGGTGAAGTGCTGGCCCTTTATCACGAACGATACCACATGGCTGCCGGCGCCAGGATCGTCCGGCAGCGCTGTGTCGTCGACGATACGGGAATCCCTGAACACCGAAACGTAGAATTCCGCCGCCTCAAGCGCGCGACCGTCCAGCCACAGGAACGGGGTGATTTGCGGAGAGACGCTGTGCATCGTCAGTTTTTCCTCCTCCCGACCATTACGTTCCAGTTGGATATGGCTAGCCGCTGGCTGTTATGCCGTTGTCAGCCGGTGTCGAATTGTACCAGTATGCCGTCCGGATCGTAGACATAGAAGCTGCTAACCTGCCCTTCGGCGTTGGTCCACACGTCCATTGGGGCTGCCAACGGCACGCCCTGGGCGGACAGGTTCTCTGCCAGAGCCCTGGGGTCTGGCACTGAGAAGGAGATATGGCTGATGCCCACCTGGTCGAGTTTGATCGGCGTGCCGTCGGGGTTTTCGCCAGGATGGCTGGTCATGGTCAGGGTGGGTTTGGCGCCGTCAGCATAAGCGAGGCGCACCTGACGCCGGGTGGCCCGGCTGTGGGCGTAAACGTGGGGCAGGCCCCCGGTGGTGGTGTCCTGGATGACATCGCTGACGATGGACATTCCGAGCGCGTCACAGTAGAACTTCAAGGACTCGTCGAGGTCCCGGACGCAGATGGCGATGTGGGATACCCCGGTGGCGTTCATCGGCATGGAGTAACCTCCTCGGTTGCGGTCTTACGGCTGAGGTTGGCCGAGGGAGGATCAGCCTCCGCCGCTGTCGAACTGTACCAGGATGCCGTCGGGATCATACACGAAGATGCTGGACACCTCGCCGTTGGCGTTGGTGAAGCCGTCCATCGGGCCGGCCAGTTCGACGCCGGCGGCGATCAGTTCGTCCGCCAGGGCCTTCACGTCGGGCACGCTGAACGAGATGTGGCTGATGCCCACCTGGTCCAGCTTGATTGCATCGCCGTCAGCATCGTCGCCGGGGTGGCTGGTCATAACCAGAGTGGGAACGGCTCCATCGCCGTAGGACAGGATGGCCTGGCGGCGGGTTGAGCGGTTGTGGGCGTAGACGTGAGGCAGGCCGCCGGTGGAAGTGTCCTGAACTCGGTCGACGGTCACGTTCATGCCCAGGATGTCGCGGTAGAATTTGAGGGATTCGTCCAGGTCGCGGACGCAAACGGCGATGTGGGAAACGCCGCTGGAATTCATAGCCATAGCATGGCCTCCTCAAGCAGGGCGGGTCAGGCAAGTATCAGAAATCGAGCCTAATGCTACTGCCGCGGCCGGGGGATGTCAAAATCGGCGGCGCGTGGCGTGCCGGCCCCAATCGTCCACGCGCTTCCACACCAGGATGAGGGCGCCCAGGCCGAGGAGCATTGCGCCCAAGTCCGTTGCCGGGAACGACCACCAGACGCCCCAGACGCCGAAGACGTGCGACAGGCCGAAAACCCAGGCCAGAAGCAACACGACACGCTGGGCCATGGTCAGGACCACCGAGGGCCACGCCATGCCCAGGGCCTGGAAAGCGATGGAGCTGATGAACTCGATGCCGACGATGGGCAGGGCCAGCAGAGCAATGCGCAGGGCGTCGCCGGATTCTGCCGGCAACGCCTCGCGGGTTGAGAAGAGGGTGACGATGTAGCCCGACGTGGGTATGAGGACGGCTACCATGATCGCGCCGCCAACCGTCGCGCCGAGGCAACTCTGCCAGATGGCCTGGCGCACCCGGTGGTAGTATCCCGCGCCGTAGTTGTAGGCCGCCAACGGCAGGTAGGCCAACGCCGCGCCGATGAACGGAGCCAGGGCGAACTCCAGCACCGCGTTGATGACGCCAAACAGTGCGATGTAAGCGTCGCCGCCCGGGCATTGGCTCAGGATGTTGTTGATCACCACGACGACGATGGACCGAGCGATTTCGATGATGAAGATCGGAATGCCCAGCGCGGTAATCTCCCGGATCAGGTCCAGTCGGGGGATCAGTGCGTCCACGCTGATCCGCAAAGCGCTGCGCCCGGACAGGTAGAACCAGACGGCGAAAAGAACGGCCCCGCCCTGGGCGATCACGGTGGCGGCCGCGGCTCCGGTCACGCCCCATCCCAGCGCCAATATGAACAGCGCATCCAGGATGACGTTCAGGACGGCGCCGCCGGCCAACACGACGGTCGCCGTGCCGGGCCGGCCCTCGGCCATCAGCAGGTTGTTGACCGCTATAGCGATCATGGTGAACAGGCTGCCGGGCAGGATGATAACCAGGTATTGGTGGGCGAACCCGACTGTGTGCTCCGATGCACCCATCCAGATCGCCATCTGGTCCAGGTGGGTCAGTCCGGCGATGGTGGCGGCGAGATAGATGGGGATGAGGATCGCCAGCGACGAACCGATGGCCCGGGACGCCCGGCGTGGGTCGCGAGCGCCCAGCGCTCGGGATACCACCGACATCCCGCCCAAGCCGGGCAACAGCCCGATGGCGACGGCCGCGATTTGGACCGGGAATGCGGCGGACAGGCCGCTCAACGCGTTCACACCCACCACGTTCCCGATAAAGGCGCGGTCAACGATGCTGTACAGGGCCATCACGATGATGGCGAACATGGGCGGGAAGGCCATCTGCAACAGCAGTCGCCACATGGGCGCGGTGCCCATGGCGTCGGCCTGTCTCGTGGATTGTTCTGAAGTTGTCATGAACCCGCTCAGATATCGTTTTGACCCGTTTAACGCCGTGATGCTAAAATTCAACGACCACGCATTATAAGAAGATCAGGATGCCAGCGAGCATTCGCCTGGACACCAGTCTCCGTAGAAGCGAGATGGGACGTGGTACGTCAAGGAGGTGTCAAATGTCCGGACATTCCAAGTGGTCGACGATCAAGCGGGCCAAGGGAGCGGCCGACGCCAAGCGCGGGGCGCTGTTCACCAAGCTGGCGCGGAACATCAGCCTGGCGGTCAAGGAGGGCGGCGGCGGAGACCCGGATATGAACTTCCGGCTGCGCATCGCCGTCGATCAGGCCAAATCCAACAACATGCCGCAGGACAGCATAACCCGCGCCATCCGCCGGGCCACCGGCGAAGGCGGTGAGGGGATGGAGGACCTGGCGGAGGTCACCTACGAGGGATATGGCCCCAGTGGCGGGGCAATTCTGGTCAAGGCCCTTACCACCAATCGGAACCGGACCGCATCGGAAGTGAGGTCTGCGTTCAACAAGGGTGGTGGGAACCTGGGTGAAGCGGGATGTGTCGCCTGGAATTTTGACAGCCGCGGGCTGATCACACTGGAAATCGACGACGAGGCAGTGGCGGAAGAACTGATCATGACCGCCATCGACGCCGAAGCGGAGGACGTCAATTTCGAGGATGGCATCCTGGAGGTCTATACGGCCCCGGAGAACCTGCTGTCGGTAAAGTCCGCGCTGGAAGGCGAGGGAGCGCAGCCGTCGTCGGCGGACGTGTCCATGGTGCCCAAGACTGTGGTGCCGCTGGAGGACCGGGCCGCCGAGCAGACCCTGCGGCTGCTGGACAGCTTGGAAGAGCTGGCCGACGTGCAGAAGGCGTACACCAACGCCGATTTCCCGGCCGAAGTGCTGGAACGCTACGGGACGGCTGCCTGATGCGTGTCCTCGCCATCGACCCGGGCACGCTGCGGATGGGGTACGCCGTCCTCGACGCCGAGCCGGCTCCGGAAGCGGACGACTATGGAGTGGTGGCGTTGCCGGCGTCAATGGCGATTGAGAAGCGGCTTTACCAGCTGCACACGCACATCCTGAACATGATCCACGTGTTCCAGCCGGACGCCATCGCGGTTGAGGACCCGTTCGTCGGGCGAGGTGAGCGTTCCTTCGCCAAATCTGCGCTGGCGATTGGGCAGGCGCAGGCGGTGGTTCTTATCGGCGCGGCGAGCCAGGGTATCCCCGTGCACCGGTACTCCCCGGCGGACGTGAAGATGGCGGTGGCGGACTACGGCCGGGCCAGCAAGGAACAAGTGCAGCAGATCGCATCCTCCAGATTGAGGCTGGCGCACCAGCCGGAATCGGACGCTGCCGACGCGCTGGCGGTGGGTCTGTGCCACCTGCAGCGGATGCAGGCTGACGAACTGGCCTCCCGCGAGATAACGCCGGGCAAGGAACTTTAGGCAGTGTTGGTCGGCGTGCGGGGCGCGCTGGAGGCCGTCGGGTCGGACTGGGTCAACGTGCAGGTCGGCGGTGTCACCCTGCAGGTGTCGGTGCCCGCATCATCCATCGCCGGTTTGGGCGGTGTGGGCGAGCAGGTTCGGCTCCATACCATCTTGCGCATCCAGAACGAACAACCGGTTCTGTACGGGTTCGCCGAAGCGGGGTCGGTGGAGCTTTTTGGCGCGCTGACGGGGGTATCCGGCATTGGCCCGCGTTCGGCGATGTCCATCCTGTCAGAGTTGGGAGAAGATGGTTTCCGGCAGGCGGTGGCGTCGGAGGACGTGGCGGCGTTAGCGCGAGCCCAGGGAGTTGGGCGGCTCACCGCGCAGCGGGTGGTGCTGGAACTGCGGGGCAAACTGCCGGACGCGGACGCCGGTTCGCCGGTGCTTGCGGCTGCCGCCGGGACCGACGCCGAGGCGGTGGAGGCGTTGACGGCCCTGGGCATGACGCTGGCCGACGCCCGGCAGGCGGTGGCTCGTCTCGAGCTGCCCGCGGACGCGGCGGTCGAGGACAAGGTACGCCAGGCGCTGCTGGCTATCGGCGGCGGGTAGGCGGATGTCTTATAATACCCACCGACGGCCGCCGGCGTCAGGCGCGGCCGGGCGCCGATACAGCGAGGTGTCGCCATGACCACTTCGAAGCCACTGCCGTTGTCCACGGAGCGAAACGTGTTCAACGGCATCTACTACCCTGACGAGGATGGCCTTCCTTTGCCTGACGGATATGATCAGGAACCGCACTTCATGCGCGTTATGACGATGATGCGGGGGTACCTGGAGCGGTATTACGAGGTTATCGTCAGCGGGAACACCTTCCTGTACTACGAGGAAGGGAACCTCCGGGCGGTCGTATCACCGGATTGCTACGTGACTTTCGGACTGCCCCGGTCGGCTATTCTCCCGCACAATTCGTACTTCACCTGGCACTTGGGCCGGGTTCCCGATTTCGTGATGGAGATCGGCTCTGAAAGTACGGCGCAGGCGGACTTGGGGCGGAAGCGTGACTTATATGAATCGCTGGGTATCACTGAATACTGGCGGTACGACCCTACCCTGAACAGCCGGCACTATGGAGAACCCCTGGTTGGTGAACAGCTTGAGGATGGGAAGTACGTCCGCGTTGACGTCAGACCGGGGCCGGACGGTATGCTCCGGGGCCACAGTCCGGCTCTGGGGCTGGACCTTTGCTGGGATGAAGGGCTGCTGCGGCTTTACGACCCGGTGCGGGACATTTGGGTTCCGGGCTACTTCGAGCTCAGGGATGCCCAGGCTGAAGCCGAAGCGCGCTTGGCCGAGGAGCGAGCGGCCCGGCAGGCGGCGGAAGCGCGAATGGCGGAAATGGAAGCCGAGTTACTCCGCCTTCGAGGCCAAACGTAGCCGGGGCACAAGCACAATTCGGGAGGAACCATGCCTGACTTTCAGCTGGTAGCAGATTTCGGCATGATGGGCGACCAGGAGCAGGCCGTGCATCGTCTTTCCGAGGGCGTGCGCGAGGGCCTGGGATACCAGACCCTGCTGGGGGTCACCGGCAGCGGCAAGACCTTCACCATGGCCAATATCGTGCAGGAAGTCCAGCGTCCGACGATCGTCATCGCGCACAACAAGACGCTGGCGGCCCAGCTGGCCACGGAGTTCAAGGAGTTCTTCCCGCACAACGCCGTGGAATACTTCGTATCCTACTACGATTACTACCAGCCGGAGGCGTACATCCCGCGCACCGACACCTACATCGAGAAGGACAGCAGCGTCAACGAGGAGCTGGACAAGCTGCGGCTCGCGTCCACCACCTCTCTGCTGACGCGCCGGGACACACTGATAGTGGCGTCGGTGTCGTGCATCTATGGCCTGGGCGACCCGTCGGACTACTTCGAGATGGTGGCCCGGGTCGAGGTGGGCGAGGAGTACAACCGGCGGGCGCTGCTGCGTCAGCTGATCGATATGCAGTACGAGCGCAACGACACCGATCTGGCACGAGGCCGGTTCACGGTGCGGGGAGACACCCTGGAGATTGTGCCGGCCTATGAGGAGTTCGCGGTGCGGATCCAGTTCTTCGGCGACGAGGTGGAACGTATCCTCACGCTGGATACGCTTACGGGTGAAGTCCTGAACGAGCGGAGCGAGTTTTCGATCTACCCGGCCAAGCACTTCGTGACTAGCCGGGAGAAGCTGGACGCGGCTCTGATCGACATCGAGGCCGAGATGAAGGAGCGGGTGGACTGGTTGCGTCAGGAGGGCAAGTTGCTGGAAGCGCAACGGCTAGAGCAGCGCACCCGGTACGACATGGAGATGCTGGACGAGACCGGGTTCTGCGCCGGCGTGGAGAACTACGCCCGTCACCTGTCGAGGCGTCCGGCCGGCAGCCCGCCCTGGACCTTGCTGGATTACTTCCCCGACGACTACCTGATGTTCGTCGACGAGTCGCACATGACGCTGCCCCAAGTGCGCGGCATGTACAACGGGGACATATCCCGGAAGACCACGCTGGTGGAATTCGGGTTCCGCCTGCCTTCGGCGCTGGACAACCGGCCGCTGCACTTCCAGGAGTTCGAGGAGCACATCAACCAGGTGGTGTACGTGTCGGCGACACCGGGCCCGCTGGAGTTGGAGCGCACCAGCACCATCGTGGAGCAAGTGATCCGGCCCACTGGACTGCTCGATCCCACCATTGAGGTCAAGCCTACCGACGGCCAGATCGACGACCTGCTGCATGAAATCCGTAATCGCGTTGAGCAGCAGGAACGGGTGCTGGTGACCACCCTTACCAAGCGGATGGCCGAGGAGCTGGCCGATTACCTGTCGGAGGCGGGCATCCGCAACCACTACCTGCACTCCGACATCGAAACGCTGAACCGCGTGGAGATCCTGCGGGATCTGCGGCTGGGCATCTACGACGTGGTGGTCGGCATCAACCTGCTGCGGGAGGGTCTGGACCTACCGGAGGTCAGCTTGGTGGCGATCCTGGACGCGGACAAGGAAGGATACCTGCGCTCAACCACGTCGCTGATCCAGACCGTGGGGCGCGCCGCCCGTCACGCCTCCGGGCACGTGATCATGTACGCTGACCGAGTGACCGACTCGATGCAGAACGCCATCGACGAGACCTACCGCCGGCGGGCGATCCAGGGGGCGCACAATGAGCGCCACGGCATCGAGCCGCAGTCGATCCACAAGGCCGTGCGGGACATTACCGAGGGCCTGCGCGGGGTCGCGGAGACCAAGGCTTCATACCAAGCGGCGCGGGAAGAGATGTCGCGGGACGACATGTACCGGGTGATCAAGGACCTGGAGTTCCAGATGAAGGAGGCCGCCCGCTCCCTGGAGTTCGAGAAGGCGGCGCACCTGCGGGACGAGATGCTGGAACTGAAGAAGATCATCGTCACCGAGGAGAAGATGATGGCGGTCGCGGGGGTGTAGCCATTGTTCACCGCCGCTCCCCAGAAGGAAGTAAATTATGCCAAAAAGAAGAGGCAGGGTGAAGGATCCTATAACCGCGGCCCGTCATAGCCTGGGTATGCTAGAAGGCTACGACAAGATTGGGGTCCCCGCAGCCGCCGAACTCTACGGCATGAGCGAAAGCTCCGTCAAGTTCGGGCGTCGATTGATCCGGTCGGGTAATTTTCAACTCATGTACGATGTGGAGCAGGGCGATCAAGCGGTTTCGACAACAGCGAAACGACTGTCTCCTAATCGAGACAACGCCTATGGGATTTACTTGATCGACATAAGCGTCACAGGGGATGGCTCTTTGGGGAAAATTGGACACGGGCGCCTCGCTGCCCGATTCAACGAGGCTCAATCCTATTACGGCCGCCCCTTACGTCTTGAGAGTTTTTGGCGTTTCGCTCAAAACACCCCCAAGAGTGTCCTGATATCCTGTGAAAAACAAGTCCTGTCCATTCACAGTCGCCCCAATGGAGGCGGGAATGAAATTATCGAAAACCCGCAAGTTGCACTGATCCACCCGATAATGATGGAGGCCGGTGGAGAGTATGACGGCAAGGCAGGTTCTTTCGACGAAAGAGGTTACCAAATCGTCTAGTCCAGCGCATCGTTCCCTTTAGGTCATCACCTAGTAAACATGCGCTGAGGTTACCAGCGTTGGGCCAGATTGGTGACGAGGTTATAGATGAACCAGCCGTCGCCGGTGCGGAATTCCTGGGGCTTGGCGGTTTGGAGTCGCGCATGACGCCGAAGCCGTCTTCGTAGAGGTCCAAGGACACGGTGAGCGCGGCAAATCTCTCCATCCGCCTCATGCTTGCAGGTGGCCGTTCACGTAGTCGTGCAGTGCCGTCAGCACGGCGGCGTTTTCTTCCAGGGTGAACTCGTCCACCAGGTAGTCGTGCTCCCCGCTAACCCCGCTGACGGCTCCCGCGTCCACGAGGAACCGGATGCAATCGGCATCGGTGTCCACGTCGGGGAGCAGGTTGCGGCCAACCTCCAGTGACAGGGCGGCCACCAGGCCGTAGCCGCCCCAGTTGGAGGTGCTGGATATGATTAGACGGTCGCATCCCACCACGGCGGGATGGTCGGGAAGCTGGTCGGCTCCGGCGACCACGTCGGCCAGGTTCCCCATGCCGATCTCGTTGCCGCCGTCGCCGATGCCGACGGACGGAAGACCGCGGCCGAAAAGCTGGTCGATACGGGCGGTCTGCGGTGAGATGTCGCGGCCGCGCATGTTGCGGTAGATACCTTCGGCGTCGGGCGAGCAGCGCTCGATCGAGATCACCAGGGCGGGCTGGAATTCATCGACGATGCTCGAAACGAACCCGGCGTTGCCGGCTGCGTCGGCGGATATGGGGAAGTCAACCACGCGCGACGGGTCCCCCGCGTGACCCAGCCAGGAGGACATCATGCCAGCCACCGGTGCGTCGGCCAGGTGAACCACAGTATGCCCCAGGCTCCGCACCGCGTCGCCGATGGCGAAGGCTCCGGGCGGGCCGTCGGTCTCCGGCGCATCGCTCATCAGGATGTAGAAGCCCGTGGTGATGATCACAGGTCCGGGATGGTCCAGCACGTAATGGGCGGCCCGGACGCAGAAGTCGGCCGGCACGTGGGGGCGCAGCGCGTTGATGCCACGCCGGTCGTGGTCGAGTACGATGTCTTCAATTGTGCGCGTCATGATGCTCCGTGATCAGATTACAGCGTAGTCGGAGTCGCGGCGGTCGGTGATGAACATCTTGCCGGGAGCGTGGGTGATCATCAGGGGAGGCTTGCAGTTGAGCGCCACGGCCTGAGGCGTCACCCCACAGGCCCAGAAGACCGGCGTCTCGCCGGGCTTGATTTCCACCGCGTCGCCGAACTCGGGGGCGTTGATATCGCGGATGCCGATGGCGTCGGGGTCGCCGATGTGAACCGGGGCGCCGTGGGTGTCCGGGAACCGGGAGGTCACCTGCACCGCGCGCACTATCTGCTCCTGCGGGATGGGGCGCATGCTCACCACCATCGGACCGGAGAACATGCCGGCCGGCCTGGTGGCGATGTTGGTGATGTACATCGGCACGTTGCTGCCGGCTTCCTGGTGTCGCAGGGGTATGCCGGAGTCGGCCATGGCGGCCTCGAAGGAGAAGCTGCAACCGAGGAGAAACGACACTAGGTCATCGCGCCACACGTCAGCCACCGATGCCAATTCGGCGACCATTTCACCGTTCTCGTAGATGCGGTAGGCGGGAACGTCGGTGCTGATATCCGCGCCCGGTGCAGTGAACGATGGCTCGACGGAGCCGGGCTCGATGACTTCCAGCAGGGGGCACGGCTGTGGGTTGCGCTGGCAGAAGAGCAGGAAATCGAACGCCAGGTCCCGGGGCAGCACCGCAAGATTGGCCTGCACGTGCCCATTGGCCAGGCCGGAGGTGACGCCGCTGTACTCTCCGGCGCGGATTATCCGGCGCAGTTCGGCGGGTTGCGTGGGGAGCATGGTTGCGGTGGTCATGGTCGGTCTCCAGTGGGGACGGCAGGTTTGATCGGCTGTTTCTTATGCTAGAATTGCGCCGTTCATTGTAACGAATGATAGACAGGCGCAATGATAGACAGGTGACCGGCCAGCGTCAATTTCGCCTCGGGGTCACCGGCGGGTCACTCCAGCAGTCAGGAAGCCGGTTTGTACAGCGTTTTTTTGCTCACTCGCCCCGGCGATGCGATGACATCTCTTGCGGGCCAGATCGACCGGGCCGGTTTGTCGTACCGGGCGGGCAGCGACGTGCTGGAACTCGAAGACGTAGCGCACACCGACAAGCTGGACGTGGTGCTGCTGGACCTGTCAGCGGTCGGCATCGGCGCGCAATCGGTAATCGAGCGCGTGAGCCAGCTGTCGTTGCCGACGTTGCTAGTCATGGATGAGACCGCCATTGGGCAGTACGATCCCGCAATCAATCCCGACGATTTTATCGTGGCGCCCCTGGCTCCCGCCGAGCTGGTCGCCCGTGTCGGCCAGATCGTGTATCGGCGCGACGGGCCAGGAGGCGAGCAGCAGATCAGGGTGGGAGAGTTGACCATCGACCTGCAAAGCTACGAGGTGACGATGGCCGGACGGCGGATCTCGCTGACCTACAAGGAATTCCAATTGCTCACCCTGTTGGCGTCCAATCCGGGCCGGGTGTACACGCGCGAGGCGCTACTGAACCAGGTCTGGGGATACGATTACCTGGGCGGAACGCGCACGGTGGACGTGCACATCCGGCGGCTGCGGTCCAAAGTGGAGGACCCGGATCACCTGTTTGTGGAGACGATCTGGAACGTCGGTTATCGGTTCCGTGACGTTGCGTCCGAGGCCTGACGCGCGGCTCCGAGGGAGAGTTTCGCCGCCATCACGGGCGAATCAGTCGCTGATGTTGTCCTGAACCCGGGCCAGGAACCGGTTCCGTTCGGCCACGATGCCGGCGTGCTTCGGGTCGGTCAAGTCCGGGTCGGCGTCGAGGATGGCGGCGGCTTCCTGGCGGGCCAGCGCCATCAGGTCCTGGTCGAATACGTTGGCGATGCGGAGTATGGTCTGATCGCCGCTCTGAGTGGTGCCGAAAATGTCGCCTTCGTGTCGCATCTGCAAGTCGATCTCGGCCAGCTTGAACCCGTCGCGGTTGTTTTCCAGGGCCGACAGCCGCTCCCGCGCTCGTTCCGACTCCGCCTCGGACATGAGCAGGCAGTAGCTGCGGTGTTCGCCGCGGCCGACGCGGCCACGGAACTGGTGCAGTTGGGCCAGTCCGAAGCGGTCGGCGCCGTCGATCATCATCACCGTGGCGTTGGGTACGTCGATGCCAACTTCAACTACGGCGGTGGCGACCAGCACGTCCAGGTCCCCGTCCCGGAATTGGCGCATCACCTTGTCCTTGTCCCGAGAGGACAGGCGACCGTGCAGCAGTCCGATGCTCAAGTCGGGAAACACCTCGTTGGACAGGCGCTTGTGCTCCTCGGTGGCGGCGCGCACGTCCAGGTTATCCGACTCCTCCACCAACGGGCAGATGATGAACGCCTGGCGGCCGGCTTCCACCTGCTGGCGGACGAAACCGTAGGCGGCCGCGCGCTTATCCTCGGGCACCAGCCGGGTGAGGATGTCCTGCCGACCCGGAGGCAACTCATCGATTGTAGATACATCCAGATCGCCATAGAGGGTGAGCTGCAAGGTCCGGGGTATGGGAGTTGCCGACATCATCAGAGCGTGGGGTTGTTCCGGACCGGCGCCCCGGAGGGCGGTGCGTTGGGCGACACCAAAGCGGTGCTGTTCGTCGGTGATGGCCAAGGTAAGGTTGGGTAGTTCAACGCCGTCCTGGATCAGGGCGTGGGTGCCGATGAGAAGGTCAAGGTGACCTTCTGAAGCCAGGCGCAGGACCTCCCGACGTGGCGCGGCCCGAGTGCTGCCGGTAAGCAGGCCCACGGTGAAAGGACGGCGCAGGCTGGGCAGGTATGCGGAGAACACGTTGGGTTGTTGCAGGGGTTGCTCGAAGGTCGACAGGAGCCGTGCGACCGTGGCGAAATGTTGCTCAGCGAGCACCTCGGTGGGCGCCATCAGGGCCGACTGGCGATGGTCCGATGCCGCCGCCAGTATGGCGGTCAGCGCGACCAGGGTTTTGCCGCTGCCGACTTCGCCCTGCAACAAGCGGCTCATGGGCGGCGTGCCCCGGGCCATGTCGGCGAGTATTTCGCCGATGCAGCGTACCTGCGCCCTGGTGGGGGTGAAGGGCAGTTCGGACAGGAACCCGTCCACCGCAGGGCCGCTGTACTGGACCGGGATCCCAATGGCGTCGCGCTCGCGATGGCGGCGACGTCCCAGGATCGCCATCTGAAAGGCCAAGATTTCGTCGAATGCCAGGCGGCGGCGCGCCCGGTCGGCTTGGAGGAGGTCCGGCGGATAGTGAGCTTCACAAATGGCCTGCTGGAGCCCGACCAACTGAGTTCGCGCCAGGGTGGCCTCGGGCATGGTTTCCTCGACGCCGCCCAGGAACCGTTCCAGCGCGCGCCAGGTGAGGCTGCGCAGGTTGCGCGCGGTCATGCCCTGGGTCAGTCGATACACCGGGGTGACGCGGCCGGCGTTCAGAGGCGGCGCGGATTCGGTCACGACGTCGTACTCCGGCGAGTTGATGGTCAACCGACCACGATAAATCTCGGCCTTGCCGTGCACGACCATCGTGCTGCCGGACCGTAAAGTGCGAGCCAGAAACCCCTGCCCGAACCATTGCAGGTCGATGGCACCGGTGTCGTCCCGCAGTGTGCCCTCGGCTAATTGCAACCTCCGCTGGCCAACGTTGCTGGAGCGGATGTTCACCAACTCGCCTTCCAGGGTGAAGGTTCCGCCAGCGTAGATGTCGGCGATGCTGGTGACGTCGGCCCGGTCATCGTACCGGCGTGGGAACATGTAGAGCAGGTCCCGAACCGTGCCGGCTCCCAGCGACTCCAACCGTTGGACGGTTTTGGCGTCCATGCGCCTGATTGCGGAGACGGGTTGGTCCGGGTCGCCCGGGCTGCCGGCAGGCGCAGGCGCTACGTGCGGCCGCCGTCGCACGGACACGTGCCGGAAAGCATCGCCGGTATCGAAGAGAGGAGTTGCCGGCGCCGGGTCGGTCTCCGACGGTTCTACCGGTTTGGTCGACGGCGAACGGTCCGACTCCGGGCCCGGCGGCTCGGCCTCACCGGCCAGGGCACGGCGCCAGGCCGAAACCCATTGGCGGCGGCGTTCCTGCGGAAGTTCCCGGTACGGAGCCGATATCAGCGACGCGACGCGATTTGGGTCGTCATCGAGGAACGCCCGGAGCTCGGGTTCCCAGCGCTCGATGAAACGGCGGATGCCGCCACTCACAGCATTGTCGCCGAAACCCTTATGCTCCTCGAGGGTAAGGATTTTTGCAAAGGCGTCACGCCAAACGGGAATGGTTTCGCCGCGGTGCGTGTCCATTCACCCGACTCCATGCGGAGCCCGTTCGCGTTCGGAGCGGCCGGCGGCCGTCAAGGGAGGGTAGACACCGCTACCGCGCCCGGGCCGACGTGGGTCCCGATGGCGGAACCGACCTGCAGGGTGTAGATGTTTTCAGTATCCACCAGGTCGGACAAGCGGTTGCGCATCTCCTCGGCTGGCCCGGCGTCGGTGGTGTAGGCCACGGCGAGCTTGGAGGCCGAACCCTGTTCGCGCACCAACTCCTCCAGACGCTGCAAACCACGACGGAGGTTGCGCGGCCGGTCCACCGGCAGCACTTCACCGTTGGCCACCTTGAGGATGGGCTTCACCTTGAGCAGCGAACCCATGAAAGCCTGGGCTTTCCCGATCCTGCCGCCTCTTTGCAGGTATTCCAGGGTGTCCACCATGGCGAACGAGTAGCTTCGACCCGCGCGGGTTTGCGCCGCGGAGACGACCGAATCCAGCGTAGCATCCGGCGCGGCGGTATCCTCGGCAGCGGCGACCACCTGGAGCATGTGCCCGACGGACGCGGTGCCGGCGTCAATCACGGTCACGGCGCCGTCATCGAATTGGGACGCAGCCTGCGTAGCGGAGTTGTAGGTGCCGCTGAGCTCCTTGGGCACGGTGATGCACACGACTTGATCTCCCGCCGCGACCAGAGGTTCCATCACCTCGGTAAAATCGCGGGGTGTAGGTTGGGACGTGCTGGGCATCTGAGCCGAGGACTGAAGACGGGCGTAAAACTGGGTGGGATTGATATCGATGCCCTGGCGGAAGGACTCCTCTCCAAACAGGACATAAGCCGGGACGATTGAGATTCCGAACTGTTCGACAGTCTCCCGGGCAATGTCGCAGGTACTGTCGCTGACGATTTTTATGGCCATGCGGGACGCTCCTTCGCCGGCTCACGCCTGGACTGAGTTATTCGACGGACACCAGGTAGGGATAGTGGGGCTGGCCGCCTTCGTAGACGTCCACCTCTGCTCCTCCGTAGGCTTCCTCCATCTCCTCCTGCAAGGCGGCGGCCGATTCGGCCGAAGCGCCCTCCCCCCAATACAGGGTGATCACACTGTCTTCGGCGGCGGCGGAATGCTGTAATCCCTCGCGTACGGCGGAGTCGGCATCGTCGGCCAGGGCGGCCAGTTTGCCGTCCAGGATTGCCATGTACTCGCCTTCCTGCACCTCTCGTCCGTCGACCACCGAGTCGCGCACCGCCTGGGTCACCTCAAGGGTTTCCACGCCGGAGCGAGCCGATTCCATGTTGGCCAGATTGTCGACGACAGACACTTCCGGGTTGAACCCGAGCAGCGCCCCGGTACCCTGGGGCATGGTGCGGGTGCCCAACACGTGCAACGTGATTTCGCCGGTGTCGGCCTCTGCGGCCTGGTTGGCGGTGAGAATGACGTTGTGGTTGTTGGGCAGTACGATGACGTCGGTGGTGCCGGCGGACATGGCAGCGTCGATGATCTCGCTGGCGCTGGGGTTGAGGGTCTGCCCGCCCGGGATGATGGCGGCGCACCCGGCGTCCTGGAACAGGTCGGCGAGCCCTTTACCCGAGGCAACTGCGATCACCGAAACGCCGGCTCGGATTTCGGCAGGGCGGGCGCGCTCACGGTGCCCGGCCGCCCAGTCGCGGTTTTGCAGGCTCATGTTGTCGATTTTCAGCTCGTCGAGTTCGCCGAAACCGATGCCGTAGGTCAGCGCCGAACCGGGGTCGGTGGTGTGAACGTGGACCCGCGCCGCCGAGCCGCCGCCCACGACGACGGTGGAATCGGCGATTTCGGAAAATCCGTCTCGCAACACATCGACGTTCAGGTCGTGTCCATGGATGACGAACTGGGTGCAGTAACCGAATTCCTCGGCCTCGTGGGCGTCCAGGAAATCAGCGTCGACGGCGACGGAGGCGGTCTGCTGCGGGTTGATCACGCCGCCCACGCTACGCAGGCCCAGGTCGATGGGCACACCGGTTTCGCCCAGCAGGTGCTGGAGGGCGCCGCCGATGATCGCCACCACCCCCAGGCCGCCGGAGTCGACGACGCCCGCTTCCTTCAGCACCGGAAGCTGTTCTGGAGTCAGGGCCAGGGCTTCGATGGCTCCGGCGTACGCCACCTGCCATAGAGCGATCACGTCGCGCTCGCCGGCGTCGTTGGCTCGCACGGAGGCGTTTGACGCTCCGCGGATCACCGAGAGCATGGTGCCCTCGCGGGGCTGGCTGACGGCGTGGTAGGCGGAGTCCGTGGCCGAGCGAAACGCGGCCACGGCGTCGGAGGAGTCGATTTCCACGGCGCCGGCAACGCCGTCGGCAAAACCGCGCAGCAGTTGCGACAGAATCACGCCGCTGTTGCCACGGGCTCCCCAGAAGGCGCCGGTGGCGATGGATTCGGCCACTTCACCGGCAGTTTCGGCGTCGGCATCCTTGTTCATTTGCTCCACACCGGCGCGAAGGGTCAGCAACATGTTGGTGCCGGTGTCGCCGTCCGGAACGGGAAAGACGTTCAGCGCGTTGGCCGCGTCCCGGTACAGTTCCATGTAAGCGGCTGCACCAAGCATCGCCTGGCGCAGGTCGGAGCCTTTCAGCGTGGTAAAAAGCGATGTCATAAGGCAACAGTTATCGGTTGGCAGGTCGTCGCAAGTATATCACAGCGGGTTTTCCATTCACGTGACGCATGTTCACCGAGTCGAGTAACTTGCGGATTTGCCGGCTGGCTGCTGACGTGGCACACTCTGGGCATCCGACGATTTTCGTACACGCGAGGCGCACATGAGTCAGCAACTTCCGCCTGAAGTTCTCAACCTGATAGACGCCGCACTCACTGAAGACCAGGCATTCAACGATCCGACCACCCAAACGCTGATTCCCGATGGCGTGACGGGAAACGGTATGTTGAGGGCCAAAGCCGACGGCGTGCTCGCCGGCGGCCCGGTGGCGGAAGCCGTGTTCAGACGGATTGATCCCGATCTTGACGTCGCATTGCTACTGAGCGACGGCGCTCAGCTCGAACCCGGTACGGACATTGCCAGCGTGGCGGGATCGGCAGCGGCGATCCTGCGGGCAGAGCGCACGGCCCTGAATTTCATGCAGCGGATGAGCGGCATCGCCACCGCCACCAACCGGTACGTGCGCGCAGTGGAGGGAACGGCGGCTCGGATTGTCGATACCCGCAAGACTGCCCCAGGTCACCGATACCTGGACAAGTACAGTGTGCGCATGGGCGGAGGGTACAACCATCGCATCAACCTGGCGGACGGCATCCTGATCAAGGACAACCACCTGGCCGCGCGGGCTTCGTTGGAAGAACCGCTGGGGGCCGTGGTCCGGCACGCCATCTCCCAAGCATCGCACACCATCCGCGTGGAAGTTGAGGTGGAGTCGCTGGAGCAGGTGCGCGAGGCCATGGAAGCCGGCGCGCACATTATCATGCTGGACAACATGCCGGTTGACATGATGCGCGAGGCGGTAGGCATCATCGCCGGCCGAGCGTCCATCGAGGCTTCCGGCGGTATCACTTTGGCAACGGTGCGGGACGTGGCCGAAACCGGAGTGGACCTCATCAGCATTGGCGGCCTCACCCATTCCACCGACGCCCTGGACATTTCCCTTGACCTGGAGTTTCCTGACCAGCAATAGCCCTAACCGGCGCTGCGCTTGAACGCGGGCAGCGCGCGGCGGTATATTGCTGATGCCAGATTCCACAAACCAAGCGCAAGGAGCATTTCCCAATGGCCCGTTTGAGTGACGTAACCCGTGATCAACTCGCCCCTGAGCACCAGGAATTTTTCGACTCCATCGCCAGCAGCCGCGGCAGTGTTCGCGGCCCGTACGGCGTGCTGCTGCACAGCCCCGACCTGGCGGCGCGCGTGGCGCACACCGGCGCCTACGTCCGGTTCGACCTGGACATATCCGAGGCCCATAAAGAAATCGTCATCTGCGCCACGGCCCGGGAGATCCGGCAGCAATACGAGTTTTCGGCTCATGCTCGCCTGGCGCGGCAGGCCGGCGTATCCGAGGATGTGGTCAACGCCATCGCCACGGGCAAGGCCCCGGAGGGACTGAGCGGCATTGAGGCCTCGCTAGTGAAGTACGTCCAGGAGCTGTTCCGCAACCATAAGGTGAGCGACGAGACCTTCGGCGAGGTGTCGGCCCACTTCGGGATGCAGAAAACGGTGGAGATCACGGCGCTCATGGGGCACTATCTGCTGGTTGGGCAGATACTTTCCGCCTTCGAGGTCGAGCTTCCCGAAGGTGTGCAGCCGGAGATTACCTAGCCAACGTCGAACGGCGCACCCCCGGCGTCCGATAGTATCAAACCACGCCCGTCCTGAGGAGAACCGCCCATGGAATCACTGATTCGCAACGTCAAAGACTTCCCCGCCGGCGCCCCGGCGCGACTGATCAGCGCCGACGACAACCCGTCCCTGGTCACTCTTGCGTATTCCGTCATCGAGCCCGGAGGGACCAGTTCCCATCACATCCACGAGTGGGAGCACGAGGTTTACATCATTGAAGGGAGCGGCACGCTGGTGGCCGACGGCAAGGAATATCCGGTCAAGGCCGGCGACGCCATGTTCATTCCCCCGATGGTGGACCACGTCACCCGCAACGATGGCGGCGACGGCGACATCCGCCGGATCGAGATCAACCCGCTCTCCGCGGCCAGCGGCAACGCTCGCCCCGGAGGGTCGGAGACCGGCGCGGGAACGCCGCCGGTGATCCGCAACCACGCCGACCTGAACGCAGAAACCGGACACACCATGCTGGGTGGTCGGGACGGCTGCCCCAACTACCTGATGCTGTACAACGGCGCGATGCAGCCCGGCGCGGTGAGCCACCCGGAAACCGGCGGGCATAACCACGTATGGGACCACACCGTGTTCATCCTCGAGGGCACGGGGACGCTGGTGGTGTCGGGCACGGAGTACACGGTGACCGCCGGCGACGCGGTGCTAGTGCCGCCGGGTGAGCATCACCAGTGGAAGAACGAAACCGACGCGCCGATGCTCAGAGTCACGTTCAACGACATCGTGTCCGAAGGCCACGGGTAGCACAAGCGTCAGGCGGGGAGCCCAACCGCTCGGCAAGGGAGACGCTTATGGAAACTGCTACCGTTATCGCCGTAGTTGGCGTCGGCATCGCCGCCATTAGCGTCGGTATCACCATCATCGTGCTCCTGCTCAGAGGCAGCTATGCGCTGGGCAGGAACACCGCCCAAGTTGAAAATCTGGGCGATTCGGTTGAAGAGCTTCGGGCCGACGTCAACGAAATACGAACTGCAATCGGCGAGGCGCAGGCCGAAGCCCGGCAAAACAATGAGCAACTACGGGCCGAAGCCCGGCAGGACAAGCAAGAATTGCGGGCTGAAATCCAGGAACTGCGGGCCGAAGTCCGGCAGGGCAATGAGCAACTGCGGGCCGAAGCCCGGCAGGACAATGAGCAACTGCGGGCCGAAGCCCGGCAGGACAAGCAAGAATTGCGGGCCGAAGCCCGGCAGGACAAACAAGAATTGCGGGCTGAAATCCAGGAACTACGGTCCGAAATGAACGCCGGGTTTGAGAAACTGGCAGGAGCCATCGACGCCTTGCGGGTTGAAGTCCAGCAGAACAATCAAATGATCGCCGCGCTGGCGAACCACACCCACGATACGGATGGGCGCACCGCGTTCACCGTATTGACTATGCCAGCGCCGACCGTCCGGCAATAAGCGAACCTCATGCCCAACTCGACCATCATCGCCGCCGTCCGCGCCCGCGAGGTGCTGGACTCGCGCGGCAACCCCACGGTGGAGGTTGACGTAACGCTGCGCGGCGGTGCACTCGGACGCGCCATTGTCCCGTCGGGGGCTTCCACCGGACGGCACGAGGCGGTGGAGCTCCGGGACGGCGACCCCAGTCGTTACGAAGGGCTTGGCGTGCTGCGGGCAGTTGCGTCGGTGAACGGCGTCATCGGCCCGGCGGTCTGTGGCGACTGTGACGCGGCCGACCAGCCGGCGTTGGACGCCCGGCTGCGGGAACTGGACGGCACGGCGAATAAGGCCAACCTGGGGGCCAACGCTATCCTGGGGGTGTCACTGGCCGCTGCTCACGCCGCCGCCCACGCTGTGGGACAGCCGCTATACCGCCACTTGGGCGGAGCAGAGGCGTGTGTCCTGCCGATGCCCATGGTGAACATCATCAGCGGCGGGCGCCACGCGGCCGGCGGCCTGGACATGCAGGACTTCCTGGCGATTCCCATCGGCGCTGAAACTTACGGCGAGGCGTTGCGGATGGTAGTGGCGGTGTACCGGGCAGTGGGCCGCGTGCTGTCCCAGACCGGTCCCTACGGCTACGGTGTGGCGGACGAAGGCGGCTATGGGCCGCCGCTGCCCTGCCATGAAGACGCGCTGGGCCTGCTCTACGACGCCACGCGGTTGGCGGGATACCGATGCGCGCGAGACGGCGACATCGCCGTTGGATTGGACGTGGCGGCGACGGAGTTTGCCGGCGACGGCGGACGCTACACGCTGTATGCCGAGGGTCGCACGTTCTCATCCGCGGAACTGGTCGATCTCCTGGACCACTGGAGCAAGACCTATCCGATCATATCCATTGAGGACGGATTAGGCGAGGACGATTGGGATGGCTGGGACTACCTGACCAAGAAGCTGGGCGGTTCAACCCAGTTGATCGGCGACGACCTGTTCACCACCAACCCGGAACGGCTGGCCCGGGGCGCGGACGAGGGAATCGCCAACGCGGTGCTGGTGAAGCCCAACCAGATCGGAACGTTGACCGAGACGTTGGACACGGTGCGATTAGCCCAGGAACGAGGTTATCTGCCGGTGATTTCAGCGCGCTCCGGAGAGACGGAGGACACTACCATCGCCGACCTGGCCGTGGCCACCGGCGCGGGACAAATCAAGATCGGTTCCATCACCCGTTCGGAGAGACTGGCCAAGTACAATCGGCTGCTGCGGATTGAGGAAGAGTTGGGGGAAGGGGCCCGGTTCGCCGGTCGGGACGTGTTCGCCCGGTTTTGGACCCCATGACGAGCGCCACCCTATTGGGGATGCAGGTCCTCAGCGAACAGGCATCGCGCCTGGGACTGGACCTGTCGGACGAACAGGTGACCCGGTTCGCCGAGTATCAGCGGCTGCTTGCCGAAGGGAATCAGCGGGCAAACCTCACCGCCATCACCGAGCCAGAAACGGTCCAGGTGCGGCATTTCTTCGACTCGCTGACCGCGGTACTGGCGGTCAACGATTGGCGGGACGGGTTGCGGGTAGTTGACTTGGGCGCTGGCGCGGGATTTCCGGGTGTGCCGCTGAAAATAGTTTTCCCCGGCATCCGTTTGACTCTGGTGGAATCGGTGGCCAAGAAGACGGCGTTTCTGGAGCTGCTGGTCGCCGGCCTGGGCTTGGACGAGGTGGATGTGGTTACCATGCGCGCCGAAGAATTGGCCCGTGTGGAAGGCTACCGGGGGCAGTTCGACGTGGCGTTGGCACGCGGGGTCGCGCCGATGTCGGTGCTTGTGGAGTACGCGCTGCCGTTGTGCAAGGGGCACGGCACACTGGTGGCGTGGAAGGGCAAAGACGGGCCGGCGGAGACCCAGGCGGCCAACAACGCGCTGTCGGAGTTGGGAGGCAGGGTTGTCGGTGCGCTTTCCATGAACGAACTGTCTCCCCCGTTGCCGCCCGATCGTTGGCTCGTGACCGTAGAAAAAGTGCGGCGGACGCCGGGGAAGTACCCGCGCCGCGTGGGTGTGCCCGCCAAGCAGCCGCTATAAACCCATAGCGGCCGGGTCGACGTGGCCGCTGTCGGTCCAGCCCCGGGCGCGATAGTAGTCGGCGATCATGGCGTCCAACTCATTGCGGGTCAGGCCGACGCCGGTAGCAACCCCGTCGGACAGAGGTTCGGTCAGCGTGCGCGACGGGAGAGTGTCGTCGGATCGCCGCCAGCCCCAGCGCTGGTTGTAGGCCTTTTTGAGGTCGGCGATGTGGGCGGCGGCGCGGCGAAGCTCGTCGGCGTCGAAATCGTCCCAGCCGGTGACCATGCGGTACGCGGCGGCCGATTCCTCCCAGAAATCGCCGAACGCGCGGCGTAGGAACTTGCACCAGATGAGCGAGTCCAGCGCCGCCGCGAAGTCCTCGCTGTCGGCAGCGATCTTGCCGCGTCGGTCGTCAACGGTGAGGCGGTCCACCTCCGGCGAGAAGTCGGCGTCGTAGGCCGAGGTGCGATTGTGGCAAGCGCCCCGGGGGGTCGTGGCGAGTCCCAACGCCAGGGTTTTCAGGCTGCGGGGTTCGTAGCCGGGCATCTCCAGTCCCTTGACCTGCATGGCCCAAGCTCCGGACCCGCCGCCGACGCATTCGGCGGCAAGCCGGCTGCCTTCGGCCAGCAGATTGCCCAGGGAACCACGGCGATGCCCGATGTCATCCAACAGATCGATTACTGCCGCACCGTCACCGAAGTTCAGCGCCGGGTTGGTGACGCGGCTTGGATCGCCGAGGTCAAGGGAGGGCAACAGTCCCCGCTCGGCGGTTTCCATGGCCCAGGCGATGACCCCGCCGGCGGAGATGGTGTCCAGGCCCAGTTCGTCGCACCGACGTACCGCGCGGATCACCGCATCGGGATCACCAACGCCGACCAGTGGTCCCAGGGCGAAGAGGCTCTCGTATTCCAGGCGGGCGCTGACCTCGCCGCCCCGCTTGGCTGATCGGTCTTTCTTGCCCACCGTCACGATCTTTTCGCATCCGATGGTGCAGTTGGCGCAGTGGGCCGAGCGGGTGGCCCGGGTCTGGTGCAGGGCTTCCCCACTGACCGCTTCTGCGTCCTCGAAAGTTGACTGCTGGAAGTTGCGCGTGGGCAGGGTGCCCAGGCGGTTGAACACCGACACGTTGGCGATGGTTCCCAGTTCGCGGTACTTGGCGGTGGCCGCTCCCAGGCTGCGGCGGCTGAGGTCGCGGGCATATTCCCGCAGGGCGCCAGGGTGAGCAACGGGCGGATCCGCACCGGGATCCCCGCGGACGGCGATGGCCTTGAGGTTCTTGCTGCCCATGACCGCCCCGGGGCCGCAGCGTCCAGCCTGGCGTCCGCCGTCGTTGGCGATGCTGGCAAAGCGGACCAGGTTCTCACCGGCCGGGCCGATGCTGGCCACGCGGACGGGACGGCGGCCACCGTCATCCAGCTCCTGCTTGACCGCCGCTTCGGTATCCATGGTGGAAAGGCCCATCAGGTGATCGGCGGGTTTGATACACGGGATGCCGTCGGAATCGATGTGCAAAAGCGCCGGCCGTTCGGAGCGGCCGGTGATCACCAGGGCGTCACCACAGGCCCGTTTCAACTCGACGGCCAGGTGGCTGGAGGACAGACCGTCGGCGATGAAGCCGGTTAGCGGCGAACGGGTCATCACCGCAAACTTGCTGGAGGTGGTGAGGCGGGTGCCGACGAGGGGACTGGTTACGAAAATCAGTGGGTTTTCCGGTTCCAATGCGGAATCCAGCAAACGCATTCTGGCGGCAGGGGAAAGGACTTCGCCGTCGTGGTCAACCGGTGGGCCGCCGTAGAGATGGAGCAGCCAAGTACCCAGGCCGATGCCGCCGATGGTAGAGCGGAGGGCTTCCGGTGGTATTGGGTCGCGTCGATATTGCCCGGTGGTCAGATCAACCACCGTGGCGTATCCACGGTAGCCGTAAAGGGCCGACATGGGGCTCACCCGCCGGCCTGGTTGGACAGGAGAAGGAGGGACTCCCCTGATGCCCAATGCAGGGGGGCAACCGTATCTGGTGACAAGAAGACCAAGCCGTTCCGGTTCAGCGCGTATCCATCGGCGACAGCGACCGCGCCGCCGTCGGATCGGCACAGGGCACAGCCTACCAGCCCGGGACACTCTTCTGCGAGAGCATCCAACAACGTGGCAATGGACGCTTGGGCGTCGACCGACAGGTCGAAACTGTTGACGCCGGCGTGAACGCGGGCCATGCCGAACAGTTCCACGGTGACGACCACAGTATTGCGGGTTGTGGTGACCGAGTTCATCGCGCCAGTTCCGCGGCCCGCGCCAGATCTTCGGGGCGGTTGATGTTGAAGAAGCTGATCAGGTCAGGGTCGAAGTTGCGTATGTCGTCTTCGGGGACGTAACGGACGGTAACGTCGTCGAAGAAGCCGGAGATTTTCAGCTGTCCGGCGCGGAGTTTGGCTTCGATGGCCGGCAGGCAGCGCCGGTTGTAAAGCGCGTGGGTGGGTTCCGGCCGGCCGTCTATCACCGGCACAACCGCGTCGACGCCGTCGCGCAGTCCCGCCATGTGCGACAGAAGGGGTGCGGACAGGAAGGGCATATCGCAGGCAGTCACCAGTGACCATTGGGTGGTTGCGGCGTCCAGCCCGGTGTAGATGCCACCCAGGGAACCGCAGTCGGGGAAGACGTCGACCGCGGTGAGGTGGTGGTCGTCCAGGGGCAGCGCGGCGGCACGTTCCGGGTCCGCGACAACGACCACGATCTGGTAGGCGGAGACGGCCTCAGACGCCCGCCGGATGACGCGGCGGATGAGCGGTTCCCCGTAGAAGGGCTCGACTGCCTTGTCGCGTCCCAGCCGCCGGCTTTGGCCGCCGGCAAGGATTACGGCGGTAATTGCTGACTTGTCGACGGAATTCATAACGAACGTCGCACCGTTGGCCCGATAGGTTCAGCATATCACCCACGCAAGGGAACTGCACGTTGCGCGCCAAACCGGAGTCTTCAAGCTCCGCGCTCACCGAGGAAATCGCGCATCCGCTGCACGCACCACTCGGGGTAGATGACGTTGACGCCATGCCCCAGGCCGGGCCAAAGGTCCAGGCGACTGTTGGGGATTTCGGAGGCCATGAACTCCTGCTGTTCCAGGCTGGTGGTCAAGGACTCGTCGCCGGTGAGCAGCAGGGTGGGCACCTTGATGTCCTTGAGGTGCGGCCCGAAGTCCAGGCTGTCCAGATAGCTGTGCAGGGCTTGTCCGATTTCCGCCGGCGTCCGGTCCATCTCCGCGATGTACCAATCCTTCAGGCCCTCGTCCGCGTGGCGCATGTCCAGGCGGAAGTTGATGGTCGCCGCGCTCCACGCGCCGATGCCTCCCTGCTCCATGGTTGCCAGCCAACTGCCGCCTGGAGTAGAGCTTTCGCGTCGGGTCAGGCGGCACGGTGAGTTGCACAACACCAGCGCCCGGCAGCGATCAGGATAGTCGTGGGCGAATTGCATGCCCATGATCCCGCCGAAGGACTCGCCGACGTACACGACACGCTCCACGCCGGCGTCGTCGAGAATTGCCAGCAGGTCGCCCATGAGAGTGTCCAGCGTGGGCTCGTAGCGGGCTGGGTCGATGGTCGACTGGCCCATGCCACGCATGTCGGGTCGGATGACGCGATACTCGCGACTGAGCAGTGGCGGCCAGTTGTACCAGAACTTGCCGCTGCGGGAGAAGCCGTGCTGCAGCACGATAGCTTCAGGAGCCGACCGCCAGGGGTCGGTGAAATCGTCCAGATAGTAGTGCAGTTGAGCGTCGCCACGCTGGATTATGGGCATGGTGCGCCTCCCAATTGCGGTTTTCGCTCGTATACCATACCCTTGCGGCACTAGCAACACAGGTAATTGGGAGGCAGGCGATGCCGGCGCGCACCGGAGCCGAATACATCGACGGAATCAGGCAGCGGGCTGCCGAGGTCTATATCGGCGGGCAACGGGTGAAGGACGTCACCTCTCACCCCGCCTTTGCCGGCGGGCTGCGCACGGTGGCCGGTCTCCTGGACATGCAGCACGATCCGACCGTGCGCGACGACATGATCTACGAATCGCCGTCGACGGGCGATCCGGTGGGCCTCTCTTTCATCATGCCCCGCGACGCCGATGATCTGAAACGGCGACGCAAAATGATGTCCAACTGGGCCCTGGCGTCCTGCGGCATGATGGGTCGCACTCCCGACTTCCTGAACGTGGCGGTGATGTCCATGGCCGCGGCCGCCGATTACTGCGGCCAGAACCGCCCCGAGTTCAAGCAGAACATTCTCAACTACTACGAGTACATCCGAGAAAATGACATCGTCATGACCCACACGCTGGTCAACCTGCAGCGCAGCCGTTCCGTGGGGCAGACGCCGTTCGACGACCGAACCGAGGTGGCGCTGTCCGTGGTCAAGGAAACGGACGCCGGCATCGTCGTGCGCGGCGCGAGGGTGTTGGCGACGCTGGGGCCGTTGTCCGACGAGATTGCGGTCTATCCGGCCCGGACGCGCCGGGTGCCGGCGGGCGAAGAGGGGAAGTACGCATTCGGCTTCGCGATTCCGTGTGATACCTCGGGCCTGAAGTTCCAGTGCCGCGATACGGTGGACCTGGGCCGCTCCCACTTTGACCATCCGGCCGGCAGCCGGTTCGAGGAGATGGACGCCATCGTCTTCTTTGATGATGTGCTGGTTCCCTGGGAGCGGGTGTTCCTGTACAACGACGTGGCCCGGTGCAACCAGTGGGGAGAGCGCACCAACCGCAACGCGCACACCGGCCACCAGGTGGTCACCAAGAACGTGGTCAAGTGCGAGTTCATGCTAGGCCTGGCTTCGATGATGGTGGAGACGTTGGGATCGGGTGACCTGCCGCAAACCCAGCACCTGGTCGCCGAGCTGATCGAGAACCTGGAGATTACGAAAGCACTGCTGGAGGCATCCGAAGCGCAGGCTTCAGTGGACGAATGGGGGATTTTCTGTCCCGACTACCGGCCCCTGCTGGTCGCTCGCAAGCAGATGATCACCATGTATCCCCGCATGGCGGAAATCCTGCATCTGCTGGGTTCCAGCAGCCTGATGGCCCTGCCCGCAGAGGCCGATCTCAACGGCCCTCTGGCAGAGGACATTCACCGTTACCTGGACACCGACACGGCCACCGCCGAAGAGCGCATCCGCTTATTCCGGCTGGCATGGGACGTTTCGTGCAGTGCATTCGGCGGCCGGCAGACGCTCTACGAGCGGTATTTTGGCGGCGATGCAGCCCGCAACGCTGCGTTGCTCTACCAGATTTACGACCGCACTGACGCCCGCAATATGGTCGACGAATTTCTTTCCCTGGAGTAGCGCTTGTGATTACCGTTGCCGAAATCAACATTGCGCCGGTCAAGTCCATGGCGCTAGTACCGCTCACCGAGGCGACGCTGGACCTGGGTGGGATCGTGGACGACCGCCGGTTCTACCTGGTGAACAGCCAGGGCCGTTTGCTCTCACGTCGCCAGGTGGGCAGGCTGGCACAGTTGGTGACTTCGTGGGACCCATCTTCCGAGTTGCTAAGGATTCAGTTCCCGGACGGCAACGTGTTGGAGGGAATACCCGAACTGGATCGGCCCGTTTGGACGATCATTTGGGGAAGGCGGGTTCGCGCCCGCCCAGTGATGGGCGACTGGATGCGGACCATCAGCGAGTTTTGCGGGCAGCCGGCTATGCTGATGATGTCGGACCTGCCCTGCCAGGTCTTCGATGAATTTCCGGTGTCGATCCTGTCCCGTGCCTCCGTAGAGTACCTGTCTACCCAGATGGGCATGTCGGAGGACGAGTGCCTGGCGACCGACCGGTTCCGTCCGACCCTGCTGCTGGACGGGTGCGAGGAGCACCAGGAGGACGGTTGGATGAACCGCACCATATCCATTGGCGATGCAGTGGTGCGCATCCTGGCTCCCGACCCACGTTGCGCCATCATCGACCAGGACCCGGTCACCGGCGAGACCGACACCGAAGCGGTGAAGTCGATACTGAGTTACCGGCCCAATGCGCTGGCTGCGTACTTTGGAGTGTACGGCATTGTGGAGAAGCCCGGCGTGGTGCGGGTTGGCGACGAAATAACCGTTCAGGGATAGCCCGCGGCGATGCAAAAGGGCCCGTCGATTTGAGTCGACGAGCCCCAATCTATGCCCGGGCCGGGTTCAGGAGAACGATCAGTGCTGCACCAGGCCCTCTTCCATCATGGCGGCGATGGCGCCGTCGAATGCTTCGATGGTGAAGTCGATGTCGGCCTCGGTGTGGGTGCCGGACAGGACGCCGCTGGTGCGAGACATCAGGTCCACTCCGCGTACCTGCAACGCCTGGCGCAGAGTGCGTTGGATGTCGGCGGGCTGGTTCTTCAGCCGTGACGCGTCCAGCCCGTCGATGCTGCGCTCGCCGAAGAACAGGTGGAACGTGGACGCTTCACCGTAGACGGTGGCGTTGACCTCGCGCCGATCGACTACCTGGCGGAGTCCGACACGGAGCCGTTCGGCCATGAGGTCGGCTTGGGCGTTGTACTCGCCGGTGGCGACCAGTCGCAATGCGGCGTTACCCGATGCAGCGGCATAGGGATTGGCGTTGAATGTGCCGCCGTGGAGCACACGCTCGTAGCGGTCGTGGTGGCTGTCGCCGGTCTGGTGCATGACGGCCATGATCTCGTCGCGTCCACCGACTGCGCCGCCGGGCAGGCCGCCGGTGATGATCTTGGCCATGGTGCACAGGTCGGTGTCTACGCCGAGCCTCTCCTGCGCTCCGCCCGGCGCCCACCGGAATCCGGTGATCACTTCGTCCAGGATCATGACCACGCCGTGCTCGCGGGTGAGCCTGCGTACGCCGTCCAGGAAGCCGTCGGGCAGCGGCACCGTGCCGTAGGAGGCGCCCGAGGCCTCGGTGATAACACCGGCGATGTTGTCGTCGTTCTTCAGAGCGTTTTCCAACGCACCCAAATCCGCGGGTAGCACTATGACGGAATCGATAGTGCCCTGGGGTATGCCAATGGAAGCCGGCACGTCGAAGGGCGGCAGGTTGCCGGGCATTACATAATCGTGCCAGCCGTGATAGTGGGACTCCCAGCGGACGATCTTTTCCTTGCCGGTGTAGGCGCGGGCGACGCGCATGGCCAGCATGGTGGCCTCCGCGCCCGACCCCACGAAGCGCACTTTGTCGACGCAGGGCATCAGGGTGCAGACCCGCTCGCCCCATTCCAGCATCGATTCCGTGGGCGCGCCGTAGTGTGACCCGTCAGCCAGGACGCCCGACAGCGCCGCGACCACCTCGGGGTGAGCGTGCCCCAGCAGCAGGGACGCGGAGCCCATGCCGTAGTCAACGTACTCGTTGCCGTCGATGTCCCATTTGCGCGGACCGCTGCCGCGGGCGATGACCACGGGGAACGGGTCGGAGGTGTAGCCGTCGTGGCCGGGGCTACCGGAGGGGAACCGGGCCTGGTAGCTGGGCTGGAGTTCCCGCGAACGGGGGTTCATGCGGATGTACTGTTCCTGGATGGTTTCAGCCATGGTAGTCACTCCTGTGATGGTGTCGCGGGGTCAGTTGTCTGCGGCTACGAGAGCATCGGGGGAACCGAGCGCCGCTCCGAATACCTCGGATAGATGGGCGCTGGCCGCGTCGACGGCCTGGCGACCCTTGTCGATGACGTGGGGCAACCCGAAGAATCCGTGGATTACGCCATCGTACCGGATGAGCGTGGTTTCGACGCCGGCGTCTTCGAGGGCGCTGGCGAAGGCCTCGCCCTCGTCGCGGAGCGGATCAAACTCCGCCGTTATCACCAAGGCGGGCGGCAGGTCTGCGGACAGCCGCGCCCTTCCGGGCGACGCGAAGATGTTGTAACCGGACAGGTCGGAGTTGTTGATGTAGTGGTCCCAGAACCAGCGCATGCTTGCGGTTTCAAGGAACATGCCCTGTCCGTTGACGTTGTAGGAGCGCGTATCGTAGGCGTAATCGGTGGCCGGATAAACCAGCAACTGGAATGCCAGGGGCTGGGGGAAATCATCCTGCGCCAGGCACACTGCGGCGGCCAGGTTGCCGCCGGCGCTGTCGCCTCCCACCGCTATCAGGTCGGAGCGGCTGCCCAGTTGGTCGGCGTTGGCCATCGCCCACATGGTGGCGGTAAGGCAGTCCTCGAACGGGGTGGGGAACTTGTACTCCGGCGCCAGGCGGTAGTCCACAGACACGACAACGCAGTTGCCGCCGACGCAGAGTTCGCGCGCGGTGGCATCAGCGGTTTCGATGTTGCCGATAACCCAGCCGCCGCCGTGGTACCAGACCAGCGTGCCCCACGGGCCCTCGGTCGCGGGGGTGTAAATCCGGATGGGCACGTCGCCCGGTTCTTTGCCGTGCTCGTTGCGGATGACCAGGTCTTCCACTTTGCCGATGGCCGGGCCCTCGGGACGGGGGCGGTTGTTCATCACGTCGCGGCACTCGGCAACGCTCATTTCTTGGAAGGGCTTGATGTCCATCGAGTCGAACAGCTCCAGGACGTAAGCGGCCTGGGGATCGAGCAGCTTGCGCATGGCCGCGGGGTCGCCTTCGTGGCGGCGGTGGTACTCCTCGGTCATGTCATCCACGGCGCCGCGCAGGAACCGGCAGGCGTCATCCATCGCGTCCCGGGCGGTATCCATGACGCTGGCCATGCTGAAGAAACCGTGGATCATGCCATCGTAGCGATTGCTTTCCGCCGGAACGCCCAATTCGTTGAGCAGGCGTCCGTAGGCCTCGCCTTCGTCGCATAGGGGGTCGTATTCCGCCGTGATGATCAGCGCCGGGGCCAACTCTTCGATGGCGTCGAAATCGGCGGACAACTGTAGCGGAGCGGCCAGCGGGTCGGCAGCTTGGGAAGGGTCGGCGAGGTACTGGTCCCAATACCAGATCATGACTTCTCGGTCGAGGTTGTACCCGACACCATTGTCGATATACGAGCCGGTGTCGAACTTGACGTCGGTGACCGGGTAGACCAGGAGCTGCTGGCTGACGCGGAAATCGCCAGTCTCAGCGGCCTTGATGGCCACGGCCGCCGCCAGGTTGCCGCCGGCGCTGTCGCCACCGACCGCGACCACGCCGGGAACGCCGCCGAGTTCATCGGCGTGATCGCTAGCCCAGATGGTTGCGTAGTAGCAGTCATCGAAGGGTTCGGGGAACTTGGCTTCCGGGGACAGACGGTAGTCCACGGACACCACCACGCAACGAGAGCCGGCGCACAAGTGCCGTGCCGTGCCGTCCGCCGAGTCCAGGTTGCCGACGACCCAACCGCCGCCGTGGTACCAAACCAGGATGGGGAACGGCCCGTCGCCCTCGGGCGTGTAGATGCGCACCGGTACGTCGCCCGCCGGTCCCGGGACGCTACGGTCCTGGACTTTGCCAACCTCGGGTCCGGGAGCGCGGGGCCGTTTGGCCGCGTTGGCGCGCGCTTCCGCCGGAGTTACGGTGTTGGCTGGCGGCAAACCCAGGGCTCGGGTTGCGTCGATTACCTCTTGCGCTTGCGGATGCAGTGGCATGGTCGGCCTCCACGTGAGGTGTGATCAAATATGGACAAAGCCGCCGGTGCGTCTCCTGGACGTGATCCGGCGGCCGTTTGTTGACGGGGAGTTACTCTAGGCGTTCCTGCCAACGTAGTCTTCGCGGGCGCGGTCCAACGCGCGGGTGCGGCCCGCCTGCAAGGTCTCGTGGCGCTCGTAGGCCCAGGTATTGGACGCGATGGTTGCCTGCGCGCTGCCCTGGAAGTGGGGCATGACGTGGCGGGCCATGAGCTCGTAGCTGTGCAGCATGTGCTCACGGGCGGCCCAGTCCACGGTCTGGACCATGAATGCGCCGAAGCCGCCGCTCATTTCCTCCAGGCGCTTGATACCCTCGATGCAGTCGTCGGGAGTGCCGATGATCCACGCGCCGCGCTCGGCCATGACGTCAATGATCTTCTCGGGAGGGCCGTCGACGATCTGGGGGCGGCCCATGGTATGCTCGAAATACTCGCGCTGATAACGACCGGCGCCGATGCGCGCCTGCTCGAAGGCTTCCTTTTTCGTGTCTGCCAGGTGGACCGGCAACACCAGCCGCCATTCAAAACGGTCCACGGTCTGGTTGTGCTCCGCGGCCGATTCCTCGCAGATATCCCACAGTTCGTGCAGAGCCGCACCCTGGGGCACCTTCGGATCGCGAGGCGTCGTGATGGTCAGAACCGACGCGCCGTGCTTGCCGGCGAGGGCGACTCCGGACGGGGTCTGGACCGAGGCCACCGAAATGGGCATGTGCGGGGTCTGATAGGGCCGCAGTTGAAGCATGGCCTCATTGAGCTCGAACCAGTCGCTCTTGTGCGTGATGGGTTCCTTCTCAGTGAAAAGCCGCATGATGACGCCCAGGGCTTCGTCCATGCGCAGGCGCTGCTTGGTGGGGTCGATGCCCATCATGTAGGCGTCGCCGGGAAGGGCACCGGGACCGACGCCCAGCATCACGCGGCCGCGGGTCATGTGGTCCAGCTGGGTCATCCAGTTGGCCACCATGAACGGGTGGTGATAGGGGAGGCTGACCACGCCGGTGCCCAGCTTGATGTGCTTGGTGCGGTCGGCGGCGACGCCGATGAAGATCTCCGGAGAGGAGATGATCTCCCAGCCGGCGCTGTGATGCTCACCGATCCAGGCCTCGTCAAAGCCCAGATAGTCCAGCCACTGGATGAGTTCCATGTCGCGTTCCAACGCCAGGGTGGGGTTCTCGCCGGCGCGGTGGAACGGGCCCATAAAGATGCCAAATTTCATGCGGTCGGGTAATGCCATTGGGGAGCCTCCTCGTCCGGCTATGGCGGCGGGGCTGCGACTGATGGGCGCACCCCGCAGGGTCAAATGAGGGCGAACGAAATTAGGCGCATTATATGGGTGTCGGCCGGCGGCGGCAAGCAACGCGCTTTTCAGCGGACTCCGGTCACCATGAGTTCGACAGACACAAAAATCGCCGCATACCGAGGCCGTTGGCGTGACCTCATTGCGGCGATCGCGTATCGGGGGCATTTTCTGTTCAGTTTATTATCGACAAGCTCTCGTCAGCGCACAGTCCCCGCACCGGTAGCTTATTCGGATGACTTCTTCGGTGGTGGGGGAGGCGGAGGCGGAGGCCGCTTGACGTTCAGCGGCTTCTGCGACAGACCTTTTAATCCCTTGCCGCGCCTACTTGGCGCCAAATTAGCCGCCCTAGCCATGATTGCTCCTCCGTTCCTTGCCTATCCTTGTACAAACTCTATTAATTGGACCTCTGCAGCGGGTACCAGGATCGCAACCACGCTCCCTTGGGGTGTTTCCCTGCCATGATCTAGCCAAACCGCTTCGGTCACTCTGAAATATCCATCGGGAGGGCGGCTCGGCCATTCTTCCACCCAACCGTATAGGCGTTGATCTCCTTTCAAGTGTAGCACAACGTAGCAGTCGGGATGCTCGGCGAAGGCCGAATACATTTCGGACGGGTATGAAGTCTCGGAAGTAATGCTCAAGTGTCGCAAAAGTTCGTGCAATGTGTCGTGGTTGGACCAATAACCCAACAACATTGCCATGGCAACAGCGCAGCCGACCGACGCGGTTAACTGCAACCCTGCCGGCCACTCCTGTGCAAGCCATATCCCGATTACCGTTTGCAACAGCCACGTCGTTGCCTGTGCCACAGTGGTGAAAACCAGAGCCTGCACCACTCGTTCGAAATCACCGGGTTTGGGATGAGAGGTAAGGGTGTAGAAAACCGCCGCCCCCACGAATCCCGGAAACAGGAACGCGAGGACGGTTACGACTTCGCTGGAAGCCCAACTCACGGCGGTCTACTAGCCAACCAGCGGTAAACCTTCGTCGGCGCGCACCTCGTTGATGATTTCCAGGACCCGCTGCTGCAGCGGGGGATAGGATAGCTCGAACTCGGTGAGCAGGCGGCTGTTGTCCACCAGGTAGTTGCCGGAGTGTTCGCGGCCACCGGGGTTGTCGAAGGAGATCTGGGCATCCGGTAGGTAGCCGCGGACCATTTCCGCCAGGTCTCCGAGGCTGATGGCGGTGCCGCCGGAGTTGTAAACCGGATACTCGCTGCGGTCCACCAGCGACACGCGGACGAACGCCTCAGCGATGTCCTCCACGTGGATGGGCAGGCGCATCATCTCCTGGTACGGGAAACTGACCGGCTCGCCGCGCGACGGCAGGGTGACGCAACGCACGTGGTCCACCGAGCCGCGCACCTTGTCCGGGCCGGTGACGTTGGCCGGCCGGATGCCGGTGATGGACATGCCGTAGTTCTCGTTGAACATCTTGGCCTGGAACTCGTTGAAGATCTTGTGCGTCGCGTACTGGCTGTCGCCGTAGGTCGCCTCGTCCTCGTTGATCTCGCGTTCGCCGAAGTTGGACTGCTGGCCACTGACGGCTACGGAGCTGGCGTAGACGATGCGGTTGACGCCCAGCAGCCGGCCGGCCTCGAAACAGTTGTCCATGCCCAGGATGTTCAGGCGCATCTGGTGGTGCGGGTTGCCCTCGCCCCCGCCCAGCAGGTAGGCCAGGTTGATGATGCGGTCGGGCTGCGACTCGACGATGGCCCGCGTCACCTGTTCGAAGTCGGTGATGTCCACCCTGGAACTGCGCACCGCGCCGGCGTCCACGCCGGGGATGTCGGGCAGCGGGTTGATGTCGGTGGCGTACACGTCCTCGCCGCGCTCCACCAACTTGCGGACCACGCGAGGACCGATGAAACCGGAAGCTCCCAGAACCAAAACCGTCATGTCTGCACCTCCAGAGGCGTGATGGTCTGTTGCATCAATCGATTATTGCGGCAGTCAGTCTTGCGGCAGGACAACGAGCCTACCGACGCACCGCGACGAAAAACAACCGGCGAAACGGATACAGCGTGAACCCGTCCGGCCGCTTTGGGTACTCGACGTTGAGCCTCCGCCGGTACTCTTCCAGATACATTTCCCGGTCACCGTCTTCGAGGCCATTCAGGATGGGCCTCAACCCCGTGCCGGTTACCCACTCGAGCACGGCGTCGTCGCCGGTGAGCACGTGCTGGTATTCGGTGGTCCAGACGTCCAGGTGGTCAGCGTCGGGGGCCAGCAGGTCATAGTAGAAGTCAGGGTTCTGGACCCACCGATTGCCCACGGCGGAGCGCAGTTCCGCGGAGCCGACAGGTTGACCGTCGGACCCGCCGTTTTCAAGGGTTTCGCGCATGATCTGGTGTGACCGCATATCCCACGAAAGGGGCGCTTGGATTGCCAGGCAGCCGCCGGAGGGCAGCATGCTCCACAAGCGCGGCACAAGCTCTTGGTGGTTGGGCACCCACTGGATCACCGCGTTGGAGAAGAACACCGACGGTGTTTCGGTCGGCTGCCAGCCGGCGAGGTCTCCTTCCTCCCAACGGACATTAGCGAGTTCTGCGCCGTCGCCGGAAGCCGCGGCCTGCGCGAGCATATCGGGGGAATTGTCCATCCCGATGATATTAGCCTGGGACCAGCGGCCGGCCAGCAGCCGGGTGACGTTACCGCTGCCGCAGCCAAGATCGTAGATGACCTGGGGACGCTCCAACGGGATGCGGCCCATCAGGTCCAGGGCGGGGCGCAGCCGGTGGTCGGCGAATTTCAGATACTGGCCTGGGTCCCAGGACTCGCCGGCCAAGTCGCGTTGGTGGGGCGTTGCTTGCGTCATTGCGGTTCGTGCGCTCTATGTGATGTAGGGGGTGCGGCGAGTATAGGCACGGGAGAATCGAGCGTCAACCGCGCCGGCTTGTGCCTTATCTGCCCTCCAACGCCGTGAGCTTGCCGTCGGACGTGGGCAGAAATAGAGTGTGATCAGACACGGACGGCGCGGCGGATAGTGGGTAGTCGCCGGTCCGGTGGGTCCACCGCAGCGATCCGCTGCCAGTGTCCAATCCGTGGAGGACGCCGTCCGCCGTACCGAATACCAGGGTGTCACCAGCGACGACAGGCTCGGAAACAACCTCGCCGTCGAGTTGGGTTGCCCATCGGGTCGATCCGTCGGAGGCGGCGAACGCGGTCACCTGGCCGGCATCGTTGACCACAAACAGGTTGCCGTGCGCGTAGGCCGGACTGTACTTGACCTTGCTGCCGGCTGATGCGACCCACAGGCTGCCCGTCTGGCGAGGCGGGTCCGCCCGCAACCGCCAGGCGAAGAAGTTGAACTTGGCGACGTAGGCGAACCGGCTGAAAGGCTTGCTGATCGCTGCCGGGTCCACGGCCCAGACCGCGCCACGGTTGGTCACAAGGAAGGCGCGACCGTCGGCGATGACTGGCCCTCCAGCCACGGGCGTGCCCGAATAAAACACGAGGAGCCGACGTCCCGTTGCCGGGTCTACCGTGACGAAGCGTTCGCCCAGGGAGGCCGCGGCCACGATCGCGCCGTCGGTCGCAGTATGGGCGACCACCCAGCCGTTGGCGTCGGCTGACCATCGAGGTTCCCCGGTGGCGGCGTCCAGCGCTTCCAGGGCTCCGTTGGTCGATCCGATATACAGCGTGCCGTTGGACACTATCGGTGAGCCCAGCACGATGTTCCCCAAGTTGCTCTCCCAACGCAGTTCGCCATTGTTCCGGTCCAAGGCAAGCAATCGGTGATCCCGGGTGCCGAGGTACACGAGGTCTCCGGCCACCGCCGGCGCGCTGTCCGAGGGCGAACCGATGTTGTGGGTCCAGAGAGTTTCACCGCTGCTCGCCTCCAGCGCCATGATTTCACCGCCGTCGGTGGAAACAAAGATCAGGTCGCCGACGATCGCCGGGGTACCCAATGCCACGCCCGGTAAACCGACCTCCCACCTGATCACGAAAGGCGGAACCGGGTTGGGCTCCTCTATAGATGCGGCGCCCCCGATGTCACGGCGACCGGATGGCCAGTCGGTCGGCGCTTTGGACATGTTTGCCGCGGAGGTAGCGGTTGGCGGCGGGAACAGCAAAGGCGTGAGTTGGTACGCCCGCACCGCCCACAGCGCAAGTAACGACAGAGCGACTATCGCCGCAACGAGCCAGATTCTGACATCACGAAACCGCCACCGTTTGCCGATGGCGGTTTCGCCGTATAGGCTGGGTCGTTGCAATGTGCTACGGTGAACCGGGACGAGTTTGAGGAGTTATGTCCGTCCCCGCAGTTTCGGGTCCAGGGCGTCGCGGATAGAGTCGCCGAAAAGGTTGAAGGCCAGTACGGTCACGGTGATCGCCAAGCCAGGGAACACTACCATCCACCAGCGTGGGATCAGGCCGGCCGCTACCGGCCCTCCGAGCATGTTGCCCCAGGTAGCCGTGGGCATGGGTACGCCCACTCCCAGGAAGCCCAACGATGCCTCCAGGATGATCACCGAACCCAGGTGGGCAGTGGCCAGCACCAGCCAGGGCGCGACGCACTGCGGTGCGATATGTCGAATCATTACCCGCCCGCTGGACGCTCCGATGGCCTGCGCCGCATCCACATACGCGTTTTCCTTGACACTCAAAGTAACCGACCGGATCACGCGTACTGACAAGGGAATGCGCGTAATGCTAATCGCAACGATCACAGTCCAGACTCCGGCACCCATGGCCAATACCAGTATCATCGCCAGGATCAAGGTGGGGAAGGACATCAACAGTTCCAGGAAGCGCTGGCTGTAGATATCGAGGCGGCCTCCGATGTACCCGGATGCGACGCCCCAGGCGGCGCCGATCAGATCGCCCACCAGCACCGCCACCATGGCGACGAACAAGGAGATTCGCGCTCCGTGCACCACCCGGCTGTACAAGTCCCGACCGATGTCATCGGTGCCCATCCAATGGGCCGGCCCGGGCGCCTCGCGCAACGCTCGGAAGTCGGCGTACTCCGTGGGATGGTGGGTTGCAACAAAAGGCGCGAAAACGGCGACGAACACGATGCCAAGAATGGCCAGTCCACTGATGGCTCCCACGGGGTTGCGCTGGCAAAAGTTTGCTATTGCCCAGGCCCAGTATCTGGTGCGGCGCTCTGCATCCCGTACGATGACGTCGGTAGCGGTTACCTGTGCCACGAGAATACTCCAGACAAGTGTTTCTTGGTTTGAGGTCAGCTGTAGCGGATGCGTGGGTCGATCCAAGCGTAAGAAATGTCGACCAGCAAATTGGTGAGAACGAACACGAGGCCGTAGATCAACACCAGGTTTTGAATGACGATGTAGTCGCGTTCGAAGAACGCGGCTACCAGGGTGCGCCCCAGACCGGGCACACCGAACGCCTGCTCCACCGCCACCGACCCGCCGATCAGGAACCCCAACAGCACGCCGGACAGGGTGATAACCGGCATGATGGCGTTCCGGAGCGCATGTCTCAAGATTACCAATCGTTCTGCCAGGCCTTTGGCTCGGGCGGTGCGGATGTAATCCTCGTGAATCGTCTCCAGGAGTGCCGAACGCGCCATTCGGCAGACGTATGCGGCCTGTCCTATGCCCAGCACCAAGGCTGGTCCCCAAATGATTTGCAAGTTAGCCCACGGGTCCTCCCACAGGTTTATGACTCCCAGCGGAGCTTTCCATTCCAGCGTCAGCACCAGCGTCAACACGATAAGCGTGCCCAGCCAGAAATTCGGGATCGCCAGGAACAGAATGGAGAAGAAGCGCCCGGCATAATCGAATGGGGAGTTTCGCTTCATTGCGGCCAGTATCCCCACGGGCAACCCAATGAGCCACGACAGAATCACGGAAAGAACGGCGATCTCCAAGGTGATGGGACCCCGGTTTATGATCAAGTCCATCACCGTGTCGGAACGCCAGAACGACTGGCCCAGTTTCAGGGTCACAATGTCCTTGAGCCAGTCCACATACTGCAGGTAAATTGGCTTGTCCAAACCCAGGCTGGCGATGATGCGCTGCCGGTCCTCTTCGCTGAGCTGCAACGTGCCCTCTTCCCCGAACATCACGGTAAGCACGTCACCCGGCAGGATACGCATCACCAGGAAGATGATGATGGTAAGCCCGATAATGGCGGGAATCGCCAACAGTACTCGACGGAGAATGTATTTTTGCATCAGAACATCCAGTGGAGTCAACGCGATGGGGTGAGTTGGGATATGAGGCGGGCGGCGTTGCGTCGCCCGCCGCTGACAAGCTTGCTCCGATAAGGAAGTCGGTTACTGGCCGCAGCCTTCATCCATCCACACGGTGTCCATGCGGTCCAGGTTGTGAACCAGGGCGCCGTGCTTGCCCTCGATGCCGTGTACGCACTCCAGCCAGCCGGCGAGGGTGCGGTTGTACCACCACTCCACTACCGGCGGATCATCATCGAGGATCCTGGCTGCCTGCTGCACCAGTTCGTAGCGTTTCTCCAGGTCGGGTTCCGTGTCCACCTGCGCCATGATGGCGTCAAACTCCTCGTTGCAGTAGTTCGAGTGGTTCTCACCGCCGCCGCACCGGTAGAAACTGTTCATGTACGCCGACGGGTCAATGAACGGAGAGGCGATGGCGCCCACCGTGATGTCGAAGTTGCGGTTAGCCAACTCTTCAAACCACACTGCCGAAGGAACCGGACGGATGGTGGATTCAATGCCCAGGATGCTACGGTACTGCAACTCGGCCATTTGTGCGATGGCTGAATACCAGGGACTATCCGGCTGCCGTTGCAGCAGGTCAACATTTTTGATGCCGTCGGCGTAACCGGCTTCAACCATCAGTCGCTTGGCTTCGGCAATGGCGGCGTCCCGGTTGAATACCAGCCGATCGTCAATCTCGGCCTGGGGCAACTGGTACGCTTGCTCGGGAAGGGTCCAGCCCATTCCGCCCGGGTAGCCGTATAGCCATTCGCTCACTACTTCGTGGGCAGACAGCCGATCGAAGGCCAGCCACATGGCTTTGCGCACTCTGACGTCGTTCCAGGGTTCTCGGTCGGTGTTGAACCAGATCCCGCCGTAAGAATAGGACGAGAACGGCTCGACCACAAACTTGGGATCATCCTGCATGCGCTCGTAGGCGGCCGGGTCGATAGTCTGTGCGTAATCGACGTTGCCGGCCAGCAGGGCCGCCGAACGATTGGTGCTGTTCTCCAGCGGGTACGTCCAGACTTCGTCCAGGAACGGCAGTCCTTCGTTCCAATAATCAGGGAACTTCTCGTTCTTCCAGACCTCGCCCTGTTGATGTTCCAAGTATCGGAACGCGCCGGTGCTGGGTGCGCTTTGCCCGGCAACTTTCAGGTCGTAGCCGTGCTCTTCCAGGAACGACTTAGGAAAGATTCCGTGCCATTCCAGCGCAAACGCATTGAGCCCGTACTTCAGCGGCGGCGGCGTCTCGAAATTGAACGCCACCGTCAGCGGGTCGATTACTTCGATGGTGGGTCCGAAGGGGGTGTAAAGACCCTGCCGGGCGCTAACCACCCCTGCCGGAGGATCGATAACCCGGGACCAGGACGCGGCTACGTCGTCGGCAGTTAAGATCGTACCGTCGTGGAAGTTGACCTCTTCACGTATGGGGAAGGTCCAGGTTTTGCCATCCTCCGAAACCTCCCAACTGGTAGCCAAGTCCGGGATGATCGTTTTTCCGGCGTCGATGGGGTTGTAGCGCAGAATGTTGTTGTACAGCATCATCTGCTTGAAGGAATTAGTAACGCTGGACACCTGCAGCAGGTCGAAGTGCGCCGGATCGTAGTATCCGCCCCGCCGCAAAATCCCGCCGTATACCACGTCAGGATATATGGCCATCAGGTTTTCCAACGTTATCGGGTCGGCTACCACCTCGGTGGGCAACGCTGCCGCTTCAGGTGTGGGTGTGGCGTCGGCCGATTGGGCCTGTTGCCGTCCTACCTGTTGAACGGGTGGGGTGGCACGTTCGGACTGGGCGACCGGCGCCGACGTGGCTTGCTCGGATTGAGCGGCCGGCGCAGATGAGGCTGTCTGTTGAGCTTGGGTTCCGGTGGCGTTGGAGGCGCCAGTCTGGCTTGCTCCGGAATCATCCGGCGCCGGAGCCTCAGCGCCACCGCACGCCACCGCCACCAACATAACCAGCGCGAGCATTGGTCCTATGATCGGGATGGGGGATACGATATATCGAAAGGCCATGGCTACCCTCCTCTCGTTCGTGCCAACCACTCGGCAAGTCTGCCGTCCGACGGTTTTTCACCTTGTCGTCTTTGCGAGGAACGGTTGATTGTGATCTGAATTAGACGAATTCCGATAAGAATACGGCCTTTCTGATTTGAAAACGAACTGATTTCTCAATTTGGTAGACGAGTTTCTTAACCTGCTCCCGGGCATTCTATGGCTAGTCATCGCGGGTGTCAATACAATATATCGGCGGCGGATCGGGCGGAATTCGATGGACGGATTGCCCGTCGCGATCGTTTCGAAGTGCCGAGCCCATGGGCCCATCCAGCCCTGTGCTATACTGCCGCCGTTGCCCGATATGACCTGAATCATACGGAGTCGTCGCATGATTTCGCCCCTGGTCGCTACCCCCAATCCGTTTCGCGGAGTCGTCGTAAATACCGCCGAGTTGCCGGCTGATCCCGGCGAATTTGCCGCGCGGTTGGACGCATCCATATCAGAGTGGCGGGACGCGGGTTATGAGGTGGCCTGGGTGGATATTCCCATTGGGCTGGCGTCGCACGTTCCTATCGCCGTGGAGCGCGGCTTCGGCTATCACCATGCCGACGACGACGGTGTGACGGCTACCCTGACCCTGGTGCCCGGCTCGTTCATTCCGCCCTACGCTACCCACTACGTGGGAGCCGGCGGGGTGGTGGTGAACGACAGGGACGAGTTGCTGGTGGTTTGCGAACGTTACCGCATAGACAACCGCCCGCCCTTCTACAAGCTTCCCGGCGGAGCCCTGGAGCCCGGAGAGAACATCGTCGACTCCATAGTCCGCGAGGTATTCGAGGAGACCGGCATCAAGGCCGAGTTCCAGGCCCTGGCCTGTTTTCGCCACTGGCACGGATACCGCTACGGCAAGTCGGACATCTACTTCGTTTGCCGCCTGAAAGCGCTCACCGAGCAGATCAAGATGGGCGAAAAGGAGATCGAGGAATGCCTCTGGATGCCGGTCAAGGACTTCATGTCGGATGACGACATCAGCCCGTTCAACAAGGGGATAGTGCGTTCCGCCCTGGAAAGCGACGGCGTGGTTCCGGCGGACATGCCCGGCATGCCCCACGACCCGACGCGAGAGTATTTCCTGCCCAATTTCGTCAAGTAACCGGTGACGTTAACCCGTGAAGCTCGGACGCTGGTGCGTCCATAGACGGACTCTAATCCGCTTTATCGCCGAGACACTGGAGGAAACCCATGACCACCACCGCACAGCCCGAACAGCAGTACCGTGTCATCGGCACCCGGCCGGTTCGACACGACGGCGTGGACAAAGTGACCGGCGCCGCGCGTTACGGCGCCGACATCAACCTACCCGGGATGCTGCACGCAAAGACCGTGCGCAGCCCTCATTCCCACGCGCGCATCCGCAGCATCGACACCAGCAAGGCTGAGGCATTGCCAGGCGTCGTTGCCGTGGCTACCTCGGCGGACTTTCCCATCATTGAAGACCGTATCCTGGACTTCGCCGAAGTGCAGGGCAACGCCCGCATGATTGCGGAAAACCTGATGGCGAAGGACAAGGTTCTGTACGTAGGCCACGCCGTCGCCGCCGTCTGCGCCACCAGCCCGCACATTGCCCAGGAGGCCCTGGCGCTGGTTGAGGTGGACTATGAAGTCCTGCCCACGGTGCTCACCTGGCGCGAGGCGATGGCCGAGGGAGCCGAACTGCTCCACGAGGACATGACCACCTATTTCCGGCAGGAGCGTTTCGCCCGCGGCGACGACACCGGCGTGAAGAGCAATGTCGCCGGCCACATCCAGCACAAGGTGGGTGACGTGGAGCAGGGGTTCGCGGAGTCGGACATCGTCATCGAGCGCGAGTTTGAGACCCAGACGGTGCACCAGGGATACATCGAGCCGCACGTTTCGACGGCGATGTGGTCGGCGGACGGGCGGGTGACGGTTTGGACCAGCACCCAGGGGCTGTTCAACATCCGGGCCCAGACCGCGGCCATCATCGGCGTGCCGGAGTCCCAGGTGAAGGTCGTTCCGATGGAAATTGGCGGCGGGTTCGGCGCCAAGGCCATCGCTTACCTGGATCCGGTCGCGGCGGTGCTGTCGCGCAAGACCGGAAAGCCGGTGAAGGTGTCCATGGACCGTACCGAGGTGTTCGTGGGCAGCGGCCCGGCTTCCGCTACCTTCATGCGCTGCAAGATGGGCGTGAAGAATGATGGAACCATGGTGGCGGGTCAACTCTACATGGTATACGAGGCCGGCGCGTTCCCCGGGTCGCCGGTGGGCGGCGGCGCGCTGACCGGGTTCGGGCCGTACAAGATGGACCACATGCTGGTCGACGGGCTGGACGTGGTCTGCAACAAACAGAAGGTGCAGGCGTATCGCGCTCCGGGTCAGCCGCAGGTTTCGTTCGCCGTTGAGGCCGTGGTGGACGAACTGGCCGAAATGCTGGGCATCGAGCCCATGCAGTTCCGCCTGCAGAACGCCGTGGTGGAAGGCGACCGGATGCCCAACGGCGTCCCTCATCGCGTGTTCGGTTGCATCGAGATGGAAGAGGCGATGGTCAACAGCGACCACTTCCAGACCCCATTGGAGGGGGAGAATCGGGGGCGCGGCATCGCCGTCGGTTTCCGGTGGCAGGCTGGCCAGGCATCGTCCGCCACCATCAATGTCAATGCCGACGGCACTTTGAACCTGATCACCGGGTCGGTGGACATCGGAGGCACCCGTACCGCCGTCGCCATGCAGGTGGCTGAAGCCCTGGGGATCGACGTTGACCGCATCGCACCCACGGTGGTTGACACCGACACCGTCGGTTGGACGGCCACGACCGGCGGCAGCAGGATCGCGTTCGACACCGGGCTCGCTGCCATCGCCGCGTCGGAGGATCTGCGTGACCAGATGGCCCAACGGTGTGCGCTGGTATGGGAGGTGGAGCCTGAAAACGTCGAATTCGCCGACGGGGTGTTCACTTGCACCAGCACCGAAGAGCGCATGACCATTGCCGAGGTCGCGAGCCGCATGATGCGGACCGGTGGGCCGCTGACCGCATCGGCGTCGGCGACATCGACCGGCGTTGGTCCGGTGATCGCCGGCAACATCATTGACGTTGAGGTCGATCCCGATACCGGCAAAGTGGACATCCTGCGCTGCACGGCGTTCATCGACTCCGGAACCTCGGTGCATCCGAGCTACGTGGAGGGACAGATGCAGGGCGGCACCGTGCAGGGCCTCGGTTGGGCGATGACGGAGGACTACACCTACGCCGACGACGGGCGGATGCTGAACTCCAGTTTCCTGGACTACCGCATGCCGACGGCGCTGGACCTGCCCATGATCGACACCGTGGTTGTGGAAGTGCCGAACCCACGGCATCCGTACGGCTTGCGCGGGGTGGGCGAAGCTCCGCTGATTCCGCCCCTGGCCGCGCTGCACAACGCGATCTACCACGCATGCGGCGTTCGCGTGAACAAGCTTCCCATGTCGCCCACGGCAGTGCTGGAAGCGCTTCAGGAGTCGAACGGCCAGTAAGAGTCTTTGACGTTTTCGCCAAAGCGAGGGGCCGGCGCGAAACCGGCCCCTCGTAAGTTTAAGGCCTGAATGCGTCACTGCTCGCGCGGGGTCAGGACCTCGGTGAGCATGAGGAAGTTGGCCTGGAGCTCGGGAGCCAAGGTCGTCCCACCGCGCGACAGGAGCAACAACAGGCGAACCTGAGCGGCCAGATCCGCAGCAAGCTTGCGCTTGGCCTCCGCCACGGTGTCGGCGGCGATGGGCACCCTCAGCCCGTGCAACGGCAGCGCGTTGCGTGACTCGCCACACCAGTACTGATCGAGGCTGTCAATGATGATCACCGGGATATCTTTCGACACCACAAAGGGCGCTTCCGGGGGACTGTCGGCGGCGGTCAGAACGTCGGCGAACGCCCGGGTCACGTCGCTGTGATTGATGTGGAACGTCGCCGCGTTGGGTTGGCTGGTCGAAGTACGTTGCCATGTCCAATTGTCCGGCATCGCGGTGTTGTAGTTCGGGGTGACGCGGACGGGCAGCGAGATGTCCTCGACCAGCGGCCGGCCATCGCTTTTATCGCTCGTGGGGTCGCGCAACCCGTAGCGAGGCTCGGCGGCGTCTTCCGGTTGCTCGGGAGTGGTCATCAAAGTCTCCGCGGGATCAGTGGCCGTGATCGTCGCCGTCGATCTCCCAGGCGGCATATACCTGCTCGGGGAGAGTGATGGGGCCAACGGCTTCTTCGTACTCGCGGACGTGCTTGGCCGAAAGGACGGCGATGGCCTTCATCATCTGGGGACTGACCTTGATGCGGGCCCTCAGGATGGGTTCGCGTTCTTCGACCTGCTCACCGAAAAACAGCACGGCCGAGTAGAGGCTGCTGAAGATGTGGAAAGAGTCGCTATAGAAGGTGATCGGGTCCAGCGAGCTGGGTCCCTCCGCCGGCGCGGCTGCCGGGGACGGTGCGGTGTTCACGTTCAGCGCCGGGATATCGCCAGGATTGACATAACTGTCCTCCTGGGGCGGCTTGTCCTCCGGCGGAACGTAGGGGCGCTGGATGATAGGCATGTTACCTCCGTCCCTGTCCGCATTATGGATGCGGCAGGTTGATGGGGCGATTGGCCGCCATTATAGCGAGTTTGGGGTCGCGGTGCCGCCGGTCAGGCGTCCGGTAGGGACAGTCCGTCGATAAATTCAAGGCCGGGGAGCTTGGCCAGTTCCTGGGGAGGCATTTTCACCTTGGCGGCCCGGCTGCCGGCGCCGAGGATGATGTAGTCCATTTCCAGCAAGCGCCGGTCAGCGTAAATCGGCAAGTCCTCAGGGAGGGCCATGGCGGTGACTCCGCCGATCATCATTCCGGTCAAGTCGCGGGTCTCTTCGGGGGTGGCGAAAGAAGCTCGAGACACGCCCATGAGCCGGCGCACCCTGCGGTTGACGTCGAGCCGGTCGCAGGCGCGCACGATGCAGGCGGAGTAGGCGGCGGCGCCGCGCTTGCTGGCGACGATGATGGTGTTGGCGGAGTGGGGCAGGTCGTAGCCGTACTGGGCGCAGAAATCCGCGGTGTCCCCGTATTGGGGATCGATGGAAATCCATTCCCACTCGGCGATGTCCAGGTCGCGCAGGACCGATTGGACACGAGCTTCCAGGGCGTTGCTGTCGTCTGCTGCGGTCATGACGGTTATCCGAAACTCAGCGTGGCGTCGGACAGGCACACGAGCTCGTCGCGCTGGTTGACGCCCCGGATGCGGCATTGGACCTTGCGTTGACCGTACAGGTTGCCTCCGGTGCCGGTCACCTCGCCGGAGAAGGTCACGACGTCGCCGGCGCGGAAGGGGGTGATGGCCCGCATGACCAGGTTCCCGCCGTTGTACTGAGCGTCGGGCGGCACGTTCAGGCCAAGGAAACGGTCAACGTAGGACATGGTGGCCGGACCGGCGTTGACTGCCCCGCCGAATATGTTCTGACGCGCAAACTCCTCGTCGGTGTGGATGTTGCTTTCACTGGGACGGCCAGCAAGCCGGTGGGCGTTCTTGCGGAGGATGTTCTCGGTGGTCTCGCCGACTGCAAGCGTGCGCGGCAGAGGAGTTCCCGCCTGGGCGTTTTCCCAGGTCAGGAATTGCGCCGGGTCGGGAACGGCGCCCGTGTCGGCGGCGGGAGCAGTGCCGGCCGACGGCTCCGGTACAGATCGTTGACCGGCCGAGTACTCAAAAATGCACGTGTAGTCGTAGCTGGCGACAACCGCGCCCGCTTCGTCGAAGGAGGACACCCGGAAAGTGACGAACTTGCTGCCGCGGCGCTCGTATTTCTGATACACGCGTCGCGTGCCGGTGAGCGTTTCGCCAGACCGTACCGGCCGGTACCACCGCATCTCGCACTTGGCGAATGGGGTCTGGCGCCGGTTGATTTCGGAACGCTCCTGCGCAACGAAGCCGTTGGCCTCGGCGATCTCGTCACGCAGCAGGGGCGCATAGGTCAAGGCCATGGTGGGCATGGCGATCACGGGCACGGACGCCTGGTCCAGAGCCGGCATCGAATATTGAGGGTCGGGATTCTGGGCGCACGCGGCGTACTCGGCGATGTCCTCGGCGGATAGCGTCACCCGAGTTTCTGCGCCGGCCTGGCCGACGCGGACGGCGTCATAGGTCCAGAGTCGCTCGGTTGCGGTAGCGTTCGCTTGGGTCATGTTGGCTGCCTCCTGGAAACTGCGGGAATTATAACGCGCAACGGCAGCCGTGCCGCGAATTGCGGAATCGTTCAGCCGGGCATGCGTCCCACGAAGAGATTACCCCCGAAGCCGCCCTCATAGGCGTTGGTCTGCACGTACTCCGCTTGCAGGCCCGCGTCTCTCAGCGCTTCCAGCCACAGCGATTTGGGGAACAGCCCGCTGGTGTGGCGATCGATCTCCACCTGGATTTCGCCGTCGCGGTTGATGATGAACACGAACACGGACTCGAGTGTTGTCGCGTCCGGAGAGGGCTGGGTTATGTATTCGATGAACGTCACATTGCTTTCCTCGGTGGCGCGAGTCCAATCAACAACCCTCGAGCCGGAGAATGTGTCCCGCAGGCAGTCGGGGGCGAGCAGGACCAGGCCGCCCGGATCAAGATGCGCTTGCGCGGTCTGGATGGCCGCCCGCAAGTCCTCCTCGGTGACCATGTAGTTGACCGCGTCGTGGATGGTTACCACGTCGAAGGTGCGCCCCAGCCGTATGGTTCGCATATCCCCGACGTGGTGGATGGTATAGGGATTCAACGCTTGGGAGATTTCCAGCATCTCCTGGGATATGTCCACGGCTTCGGTGGTGAAATGACGCGTGAAATGGGACAGCAGATGCCCGCCGCCGCATCCCAGATCCAACAACCGGGCTCGCGGATCCCATGCCGGCTGATTTCCCGTCCACCCGAATTCCGACCAGATCAGATCCCGCCACTCCGCCGCTTCCACCGTGTATTCCTCGGGCGGGCTGATTATCGGCCAAAGGTGGGCCAGGTCGTGGTAGAGGCGAAGGGTCACGGCGAGTTCAGGCTGCGTTGGCGGTGATGCCGAAAGTGTCCACGTACAGGTATTCCCGGATCCTGCCCAGGGTCGCCCCCGACGCCGGCGGGTTGTTGTAAAGCCAACGTTCCAGGTTGCTGATGATCACGCCGGGTTCCAACTCGATGGCGGGACGGCCCAACCGCTCCCACCTGGCGATCATGCGTGGGGCGTCGGTTGGGATGGCAAGGTTGGCGTTGGACAGTGCAGGAGAATACGCGCCCATTGTTCGACCTCATGTTCTGATTACGAACAAGTGTACGGGAACATTGCGATCGGCGCAAGGGGTGGGATTCAGGCTTGCGACTTCGCCTACTCCGTGGATAACTGGTCCAGCCAGTTGGCGATCAAAGCAACCCCGCGAGCACCGGCGCTGACATGGGCGATGCGCCCCTGCTTGTCGATGAACACGTAACTGGGAACGCCGCGGATCCCATAGGCCGTGGCCAGTTGCGCCTCGGCGTCATAGACGTTCGGAAAGGTGAGTTCGTTGCGCTCCACGAACTCAACGGTTGCCGCCTCGGTGGTGTTGAATTGTGAAACGCCGATGACGTCGATGCCGGCATCATCCAGCTTTTCCCGGTCGAGAGAGGCGACGGCGGGCAACTCCCGCCCACAGTGTGGTCACCAGGGCGCCCAGAACGCCAGGAGTGTGGGCGAGCCGTAGGCGTCCGGCAGAGAAAACTCCGATCCATCCAGCATCTGGGCGTTGAACGGTATCGCGGGTTGCCGGTCTTCGGTTGTGGCCCTGGTCGGCGTGGGCCAGGGCGTGTAGGTGGGTTGGGGTCGGGGAGTGTGCGTTGGCGCCGGAGTGTCGGTTGGTGAAGCGGAAGTCGGCGCAAGTGTCGGCGTTGGCGGGACCGTGGGATCGGCGGTAGGCAAGAGCGCCTCGACGGTAGCGCCGTAGTCGCCGGCCGGAGTATTGCCGGGCGTTTGGCTGCACCCGAGCGTCGCCGCGCACAGGGCCAGCGCGGCGACAACGAACATGAGGCGTTGCAGAAAACGGCGGTTCGCTCGTCTCGCGATATTGGATGTAATGGACGTCCGGTGGTTCATGGCGTATCTACCGTAGCACACTTTTTCGCAGTACGGGACAGGTCATCTTCGGAATCACGAGCCGACGGCGGCCTCGATCGTGGACAGTGGTTAGCGAACGCCGGGCACCACGTCGCGGTTTTCGCAGCCAGAACATGCTGGTGAGATATACTACCCGGCACAATTTGTCACTCGCCGCTCTCACGATTTTTGCGTGTCCGCCGCCAAGGATGCCAATGCAATCCGGAGCGGTCCCCGAAGCAGGAGCTCCCCGTGGTTATACCGAAAGACGATGACACCATCCGCGAACGGACGGAGGCCTGGCGGCAACGCGCCAGCGCTGCTCCCAAGCGCAAGAGCGCCTACAAGACCCTCAGCCAGCTTCCCGTGGAGCCGGTCTACGGCCCGTCGGATCTGGCCGAGACCGAATACCTGGCTGACATCGGGCTGCCGGGCGAGTATCCATATCTGCGGGGCGTGCATCCCGCCGGTTACCGGTCTCGCCTATGGACGATGCGGATGTTCGCCGGATTCGGGCAGCCCGCCGAAACCAACGAGCGTTTCCGGTTCCTGCTGGATCAGGGCGAGACCGGCCTCAGCGTGGCTTTCGATATGCCCACGCTGTACGGCTATGACCACGACGATGAGCGGGCCCGGGGCGAATTCGGCAAGTGCGGGGTCGCCGTGTCATGCCTGGAAGACATGCAGACGGTCTTCGACGGTATCCCGCTGGACCGGGTCACCACTTCGATGACCATCAACAGCCCAGCTGCGATCATCTGGGCCATGTATATCGCCGCCGCCGAGCGTCAGGGCGCGGCCATCGATGCGTTGGGCGGCACGATCCAGAACGACATTCTGAAAGAGTACATCGCCCAGAATGAGTACATCTTCCCGCCCCATCCCTCGATGCGGCTGGTGGTGGATACCGTTGAGTTCGCCACTGACCGGATGCCGCGGTTCAACCCGATCAGCATCAGTGGGTATCACATCCGCGAGGCGGGCAGCAACGCGGTGCAGGAGTTGGCGTTTACGCTGGCCGACGGGTTTGAGTACGTGCGGCACTGCGTGGAGCGGGGCATGGCCGTGGACGACTTCGCGCCGCGCCTGAGTTTCTTCTTCAACGTGCATAACGACTTCTTCGAGGAGATCGCCAAGTTTCGTTCCGCCCGGCGCATCTGGGCTCGTGAGATGAAGGAAACATTCGGCGCCGAATCGGAACGCTCCGCGTGGATGCGATTCCACGCCCAGACCTCGGGAGCATCACTGACGGCGCAACAGCCTGAGAACAACGTGGTGCGCGTCTCGCTACAGGCCCTGGCCGCCGTGCTGGGCGGATGCCAGTCACTGCACACCAACAGCAAGGACGAGGCCTGGGCGCTGCCTTCGGCCGACGCCGCACTGCAGGCCCTGCGCACGCAGCAGATCATCGCCCACGAAACGGGCGTCACCGATACCGTAGACCCACTGGGCGGCAGCTATTTTGTGGAAGCGCTGACCAACCAGGTGGAGGCCCGCGCCTACGACTATTTCGAGCAGATCGACCGGCAGGGCGGCGTCATACCGGCGCTTGAATCGGGCTACTTCCAACGGGAGATCGCCGACGCGGCCTACATCTACCAGCAGGAAGAGGACCGCAGGGAGCGCATCACCGTGGGCGTCAACGACTATGTGGATGCTGACGAGAGCCTGTCCATTCCCATCCTCCGGGTCGACGAGGCCGGCGAACAGCGGCATATCGCCCACCTGGACGAGGTCAAGCGGCGGCGCGATGACCGCGAGGTGGCCTCGCGCCTGCGTGCGCTGGAGTCGGCCGCCCGTGGGTCCGGCAGCGAGGCCAACCTGATGTACCCGTTGATCGAAGCCGTGAAGGCGGAGGCCACGCTGGGCGAGATGATGGGCGTCTTCCGCGACGTGTTCGGCGAATACCAGCCGACTTGGGGCTTCTGATTGGAGGCGGACTATGGTGACGGCAGAACCGAAAGGCACGTACACCGTTGCTGATTACTTTGCCACACCTGAAGGCGAGCGGTGGGAGCTGATTGACGGCGTTCTGTACCACACGTCGGAAGCGCCCGGCACGTGGCATCAGGAAGTCTTGGGCAATCTGTCATACCAGTATAATCGTCAGGACCGAGACGAGCGGTTAGGGGTATTCTGGGCCGGCGGACATTTTACGGTGGTCCTTTCGGAGCAGAATGTGGTCGAGCCGGATTTGATGCTCGTCAAACGGGAACATTGCCATCTGTTCACCGACCGGGCTTATGAGGGCATACCGGACTTGCTGGCAGAAATCCTTTCCCCGGACTTTCAACCCGCCAACACGGAAAAGGATTTAACGATCAAGCCGGAGCTATACGCCCGGCACGGTGTGCCGGAGTACTGGATAATCAGCATCCAAGACGAAACCTTGCGGGCACTGACGAACCCGGTGACCCGCAACGGCATGGGTCATTACGCTTTGGAAAAGATTTACCGCCCCGGCGATATTCTCACCACGACTTCCGTTCCTGGTTCGTCTTTTGACATCACCGAGATTTTCAGTGACCTGTGGCCTCCGAAAGCATAGAGCGCCGATGTTGTGCCTGTGCTATTGCTTTTCAACAGCTAAAATAATGACGTCGCTCGCATAATCTGACGTGAAGACTTCCACCCGGGCTTGAGCTATACCCAACTTTTTGCTCAAACGCTCGCGAATTTGACTACGCCAGTTTATTTCCCGCTTGGCGTGCTGATAACATACCAAGCAATCTCCGGGTTGCATCGCTTCAAATGCATCCTGGAGTTCCTGCAATTTCACGTGTTTCTTGTTGGCCCCACTCGAGGGCTCTATGCCAGTGTCTGGGTCAAAGAACCAAACCGTTCGCGCCGTTCGCGTTTCAGACGCTTGGATTTCCGCAAGAACGCGAGCAAAATATCTACCGCGTGTTGCATGCGTAAACGGATACGACCATACCACGATGTTGATACCCAAATGCCCGCCAAGGGCTGTTATGCCTCTGAGGTCATTGTGGTGGTGGAAATGGTCCGCTACCAGTGTGGTCACGGCTTGACATTGCACTATTTGTCCGTCGAGAGTTGTAATTTCCGGATAAGTCGGACCTGCATCTGTACACATGGCAATTTGGAAGATGCGCCTGATGCCTTCTCGTTGCACGAGATGTAGCAAGCTGGGCCACTTCAGAAAATCTCTCTTGTCTCCGTACCATTCATTGCGCATAAAAGGTACGCTCCTTTGAACAGCTCCGGCTGGTGCGAGTCAACGTAGTAATAAGGGGCAGGTTTGAAACCCGCCCCTCCGTTGTTTGGCTGGTTGCTCGTGCGGTTCGCTACGCCGTGGCCCCCTCCTTGGCCTGCTTGGCAGTGTCGATCACCCGCTGCTCGATATTCTGCGGCACCTGTTCGTAGTGGCCGAACTCGAAGCGGTACGAGCCGCGACCGCCGGTCATGGAGCGCAGGTCCTGGGAGTACCGCTGTACTTCCGCCTGCGGCACTTCGGCTTCGATCACGGTGTAGCGGGCTTCGGGAACCATGCCCAGGATCCGGCCGCGCTTGCTGTTGATGTCGCTGATCATGTCGCCCGTGTAAGTCTCGGGGACCGTGACGTACAGCTTGACGATGGGCTCCAGCAGCACCGGGGACGCCTTGGTCATTCCCTGGCGCAGGGCCTGGCTGCCGGCGATCTCGAAAGCGATGGGCTTGCCGTCGACCGGGTGGGTGCTGCCGTCGTAGATGACCGCCTTGAGATCGACCACGGGGAAACCAGCGAGCACGCCTTCCTTCAGGGTGTTGACGACTCCCTTCTCAACGGCGGGGATCAGTTCCCGCGGCACGCGTCCGCCCACGACCTCGTTGCCGAACTCGAATCCCTCGTCGCGGGTCATGGGCTCCAGCCGGAGCAGGACGTGGCCGTACTGGCCGCTGCCGCCGGTCTGCTTCTTGTGACGATACTCGGAGTTGGTGATCTGCGTGATGGTCTCGCGATAGGGGACGACGGGCAGCTTCACGTTCAGATTGGCGCCGAACTTCCGCTTGATGCGGTCCAGAGCGACCTCGATCTGCACCTCGCCCAGGCCGGTCAGCAGGCTTTCGCTGGTTTCCGGATTGCGGGTGAACTGGAGGCTGGGGTCGTCCTCGACGATCCGGGCCAGGGAGGTGGACATCTTGTCCAGGTCGGCCTGGGTGGCCGGCACTACCGCCAGAGAGTAGTAGCCCCTGGGAAACTCGATGCCGGGTAGGGTTATCCGGTTGTCGCTGGCGCAGAGCGTGTTGCCTGTCAGGGTGGCGCCCAGCTTGCCGATGGCTCCGATGTCGCCGGCCACGACCTCCGACACGTTGTCCTGGCTGTTGCCCTGGGGCAGGTAGAGCTGGCCCAGGCGCTCGGACTGGTTGTGGTTGACGTTATAGGTTTCGCCGTTGGACTTCATTGTTCCGCGGAACACCCGGAACATCGACAGCTTGCCCACGAAGGGGTCGGAGGTGGTCTTGAACACCAAAGCCGCGACCGAGCCGGCGGCGTCAGCGGTGATTTCGTCGTCGCCGGAGGTTTGAGGCATGTCGGCCGGCGAAGGCAGGAAGTCACGGATAACCTGAGCCAATTCGTCCAGGCCGATGTTCTGCGTCGCGGAGGTGACCAGGATGGGAATGAGGTCGCCGTTGCGAATGGCTTCGCGGGAGCCGGCGGTAACCTCCGCCGCAGTGATCTCCTCGCCTTCCAGGTATTTGTCAGCAAGTGCGTCGTCGGATTCGGCGACGGCCTCGATGAGACGTTCGCGGGCCGCATCGAAATCACCGATGACGCCGGCCGGAATGTCGGCGGGCGGGTCGATCACGCTGACCAGCCCGGTGAAGTCCTGCGCCTCGCCGATGGGCAGTTGGAACGGCACGCAGCGGCTTCCGAAAATGTCCTGCAACTCCTGGACGTTGCGCTCGAAGCTGGCGTTCTCACGGTCCATCTTGTTCAGCACAAAGGCCACCGGGAGGCCGCGCTCCTGGGCCATGGCCCAAGCGCGTTCTGTGCCGACGTCAACGCCGGTGGGCGCGGCGACCAAGATCACCGCCGATTCGACCACTCGCATCGCGGCGACCGCTTCGCCGAGGAACTCGTCATAGCCGGGGGTGTCCAGCATGTTGATCTTGTCATCGCCACTGCTGATCCGCAGCAGGCTGGTCTGGACACTGGAAGACCGCCGGGTTTCCTCCGGTTCGTAGTCGGAAACGGTGTTGCCGTCTTCCACTCTGCCGATGCGGTTGATCACTTTGGCGTTGAACAGCATGGTCTCGGCGAGGGTGGTCTTGCCCGCGCCGCTGTGGGAGAGCAAAGCGACGTTACGGATGGTACTGGCGGATACGGCCATGGTGGTTCCCCTTTGGTTCCTGAAATGGGTTGCAATTAGCGGATTGTAGCGAAATTATGTTGCCCGTTGCAACCGAACGGCGGCCCGGATAAAATGGTAGGCCAGCGACCGGTAGTGAGCCGCTCCTCCAGCGACTCCTCCTTTTGGACCGGCCGCTCCTTTTTTGCCCGGTGGGCGAAACTATCGCGGCAATTTTCGGCGATCTACTGGCGGGTAGCCTGGGTCTTTCGGAAGGTCGCCGAGCCGAGCCGCGGCGGTTGCCAACGCGTCGCAACGTTCGTTGTCCGGGTTGCCGCTGTGTCCGCGTACCCACCGAAACTCCGCCGGGTAGCGTTCCAGCAGATCCAGCAGGCGGGCCCAAAGGTCCGGGTTGACCGCCGCTTCCCGCTTGTTGCGCATCCAGCCGTTGCTGCGCCACTTGGCTGCCCATCCCTTGCTCACTGCGTCGACCACGTAGCGTGAATCGGAATACAGGGTGACATGGCACGGCCGCGTCAGGGCTTCCAGGCCGATGATCGCGGCCAGCAACTCCATACGGTTGTTGGTCGTTAGCGAGTAGCCGCCCGATAACTCCTTGCGACGGCCGCGGTGGTCCAGGATCACACCGTAGCCGCCTGGCCCGGGGTTCCCCAGGCAGGCGCCGTCGGTGTGGATGGTGACCTCCGTTGTCACCGGTTCAGGCTGCGGGATGGCGCGCCACCTGCCGCATCACGGCACGGGTCAGGCCGATGCACTTGGGGCCGATCTTGGCCGCCCATTCGTCCTGGGCTGCTGCCTTCCACGCATCCGACTCGAGCACCGACGGACTTTCGATCTGGTATACGGCGACATACTTGGGGAAACCTTCGGCGTTGGTGGTCTCCACCCGGTAGCGACGAGCGCCCATAACGCCCTCCACCTCGCACAGGCCGGGCAGGTGAACGGTGTTGTACAGGTGGTTGAACTCGTCCTCCGCGTCGGCGGGGATGTCGGTGCGCACGATGAAGATGTAGGGCGCTTCGGCGGTGGGGTCGCCAGCGTCGGCGATGCGGTTCAGCATGGTGTGGGTGCGATTGGTGGCGTGGGGGCGGATCTTGGTCGCCCAATCACCCTTCTCGCCCTCGACACGCCAGCCCTCGGAGAAGGGTACGCCGGGTTCGTCGATGGCGTAGAGAGCGGCATAGCGGGCGAACTGCTCGGCATTGGTGGACTCCAGCAGGTACCGGTTACAGGTGTGAACGCCGGGTGCCTGACACAGGAACTTGGCGTGCTCGGTGTCGTAGACACGGTTGAAATCGGCCTCGTGCTCGGCGGGGATGTCCATCTGGACAAAGTACGCGTAGTCGGCTGGCATGTCGGGTCCTCCGTGTTGTCGGGTCGGTGGCAGGCGTCAGTCGCTGCGGATAGTGGTGAGGATGTGGATGGCCAGGTCACGGCGGATGTCATTGGGGATTTGATTGAAGGCGGCGACGGCGTCTTCAACCTTGTCAATAAGTCCGGTGATGTCGGTAGCGTAAAATTCGCTGTGTGGATCGTACTCGGCGGAATGGCGTGCTTGTTGGGCATCGCTGAACGCCTCACCAAAAATCCGAATGGCTGCGGGAAAGCGGCCGCCCAGGCTGGCGCGGCTGAGTTTGTTTCTGGTGGGGCGATGGTCGGCGGCGCGATAAGTTTGCTGCCAGGCCCAACGCTGTTGATCGGCCGGAGATGCTCCAACCAGGGTATTGGCGTTGCTGGCTGCCAGCGTGTGAAACATTGCATAGTAAGCGCAACTGACGGCACGGCGGAGTTCGGTTTGGCTAACCGAAGCGGCGGCGCCCGCGATGACGCCGTTGACCAAGGCACGGGACAGGGCGATAAGCTCCTGCGGGTTCATCTGAGAATCCGCTCCTTGTTGGGCTCCCATTCCCATTTGGCGATGAAGTGAGGATTGAGGCGCAGGTCGATGCCCAACTCGTCCAGTAGCGGCTCGAAGAACTGGTACAGGGTGTTGGTGCGGGAGTGGTCCATATAGGCATAGTCGCCTTCCCACACAATCCATGCTTCAAGGTAGTCCTCACCGTACCAGTCGTCGTAGCGTTGGCGGACGACGATGGGGTCGAAGCGGAGATGGGGCTGGAACCAGCCGTTGAGCGTATCGCCGATGATGGCGGCGACACGGTCGGTGGTGTCCTGGGTAATCGTGGCCATTGGGCTTCTCTCTTCGCGGCTCGTTTCTGCATGGTACAATCCCGCCGCAGGTCAGCGGCAGAGCGCAAGCGGCCAATGCTGCCGCCATTATTTTTGCAGGTTGGCATCCATCATGCAAACGAACGACGCTGAAACGGCGGGGCAGGCGGCGACGCTGGAAGACGTGATCCCTGCTTTACAGGGATTGGAGGGGTTGCTTGCCGAGGTACGGGCAAGGAAAGGCAAAGTCTTGGAAAGCTTGGTTTCTGATTTGGACCGGCTGGAATGGTTGATTGCCGATGAACGCGCCAACAAGAGTGCGGCATTGAGAAGCTTTGCTGATGACAACACTGACTTGAGGCGATTGGAGAAACTACTAACCATTGGTGCTAGTTTGAGTTGATTTTGAAAATGCCACGAGGTTCCACTATGCTGTGAGTTGCTTACACTACAGCGGAGGAACCTCGTGAACATCGCCGATTTTATCACTGAACTGTATTGCCAGATAGACGACGCGCTGCCCGACGTTCCCCAGCACAGTCAGGCCATCCTCTCCCTCAGCGAACTGATTACCATCGGCGTGCTGCAAGCCATGAAGCCGGTTACGCAACGGGCCTTCTACCATTGGCTCAAAGACAACTATGGCCACCTCTTTCCCCAACTGCCCAGCCGCACCCGTCTCAACCGTCGGTTGCGGGCGCAACGGGACTGGACCGGCTACTTCCTGGCCCGGCCCACCGTCCTGGGGGTGGCCGACAGCTACGGAATAGAATTGCGTCATCCCATACGCGAAGGGCGACGGGCTAACCAAGTCGGCAAAAAAGGCAAGTCCAACCATCGCTGGATCGTGGGAGGTAAACTCTGCGTCGTACAGAACCAGTGGGGCCTGATTACCGATTGGGATTGCGCCGGAGCCAACGTTCACGACCAGACCTTCCTGCCCTTGCTCGCTCAATACGACGGACAGATGATTGTGCTGGCCGACACCGGCTTTCACCGCGCCAAAGGCGACCCAGACAACGTCAAGATCTGTCGTCGGGGACAGTGGAACGTGCGCATGGCAGTGGAGACGACTTTCTCCATGATGTCAGTCGTGTGGGGCAGTAAAGAAATGCGCCATCGGGCGTGGAATGGCTTTGAGGCCCACTTGGCTTACACTATCGCCGCCTTCGACATACTGACCCAATGGAATGGGTTGGAACCGGACGCCCAGGGGCGCATCCATCGCTCCATCGCTCACTTCACCCTCTGACACTTACTAGCACCAATGGTTTATATCGACATTCTTATACTGAATCGCGAAGCGCGGTTCGTCTGCGCCATAGAAAACAAGATTTTCGCAAGCGAGTGGATTGGCGACAGTGGCATTAGCCAACTGACCTCATACCGGAAAGTTTTGGATCTCAAATTTGGACTTCCCTCCGAAAACGAACGTCCGCACTGGACTCCCGAAAATTACAAAACTGTCTTGGAACTGGTGGAACAGACCATTGAGCATAAGGCAACTGCCCTTAGCGAAGACGTTCGCGTCTTCCTACGGCAATACGCTGCTACACTGAGAAAAAGAGGGAACATCGTGCCTGAATCTAATGAGATTGCGAAACTTGCCCGCAAAATCTACTTGGAACATCGGGAAGCGATCGATCTGATCAAAGACCATGAGCCAAATTGGAACGCGGAAACGGTGCAGATCCTCAAAGAATCTGTCGCGAAACAGAGAAACTGGCTACTAGATTTATCGAACAATTCATACGTCCGCTTCAGGTCTGCTGATTGGGACCAGTTTGAACGTACGCAGTCGGGCACTGGCTGGGCACCCGGATCCAATGCACTGCTGCTCCTCCAGTTCAGGTTCAACAATACTGGCTTTCCCTACCTTGATCTAGGGCTTTCTCCTTTGGGGGAATTAAACCAAACTGTCCGAGTTGCGCTATTTGAAGCTATTCGGCAGCATCCACGGTTGTTCAGACCGATCCATAACTCACTGCCTGACGGTTGGGCAATTTTGCACGAAGAACAGGATTGTATCCTTGATGATGCGGATTACGGAACCGGATGGGATGACGGAACCACTCGATCCAAAATCGAAGCATGGGTCAAAAACTTCGCCGAGAACGAGTTCCCGGCGATGAACGAAGTGATCGTCAACTGCCTGCGTGAGTACGAGGCGGAGCAGCCGGGTCAGTAGGTCAGCGCGTCCGCCGTGCCCTCGGGCAGCTCAACCGCAAGGGCCTGCAGGGTGTGCGCCAGGCCGTGGTAGTAGGACACGACCACCAGCAGGTCTACGATGCCGGCGTCGCCGATGATTCCCCGCACTGCCTCGAAGGAAGAGTCTGAGACGCGGTGCTGGCGGAGTAACTCGATGACGAAACCGGATACCGCGGCATCGTCGCCGCTCAGGCCGTTTGGGGCGCGGTATTCGTGAATGGCTGAGATGTCCGCGTCGCCCAGGCCGGCGTTGCGCGCGGCCGGCTGGTTCACCGTCCAGACGTAGTGACCGCACGCTTCGCGGGCGGCGGTTAGCACGGCTACGGCTTTGACCCGGGCCGGCAGCGGGGTCTCGAAGCGGACGTAACCGCCCAAGTGGGCGAAATTGCTCGCCGCTTGGGGGTTATTCAGGATGGCGGCGTAGTTGCGCTGCACGCCGCCGCGTGAGGTTTCGATCTCGTCCCAAACCGCCTGCCCGGCGGCGTCCATGTTTTCCCTGGTGGCGAAGGGTACGCGAGCCATGATTTCGTTACCTCACTATTTTGAGCAGTTCGTTCGTTGTCAGCCGATCACGTTGGAAACCATGAGACCCACGGCCAAGGCTCCCACGATACCGATGACCGCATACAGCATACGCGGGATGCTTGCCGCAACCTGATCGATGCGGGTCTCCAACCTGTCAAACCGTGCGTTTACTTCGCGCCGGTGCTCGCGCTGGTCTTCTTCAATCTTGTTGAACCGTGCGTTGACCTCACGCCGGTGTTCTCGCTGTTCCTCAATGAACAGCGTCATGACGGCTTCAAGAGCGGCCATGCGGGATTCTATGGCGGACAGGCGTTCCTCGACGCTTGGCGTCGCTGCTGTGGGCGTTGTCATAATTCGCCTGCTTTAGATAATCTGGCTGCGGAACTGTCCCGCAGCCAGATCGTTTTCACAATCGAGGGCAGCGCTCTAGCCGCCGTTCTCGCCCCAGAGCTGTTCGAGGATAGCGCCGGGCGACATGGGCAGGTTGTCCATGCGCACGCCGATGGCGTCGTGGATGGCGTTGGCGATGGCGGCCATGGGCGGGACGATTGGCACCTCGCCCACGCCGCGCACCCCGTAGGGATGGCCCGGGTTGGCCTTTTCCACGATGACCGTGTCGATCATGGGCAGGTCGAGGCTGGTGGGCATCCGGTAGTCCAGGAAGCTGGAGTTGACCATGTCACCGGAGTCGTTCATGAAGTACTCTTCGTTGAGCGCCCATCCGATGCCCTGTACGGCTCCGCCCTGCATCTGGCCTTCCACGTAGCTGGGGTGGATGGCCTTTCCAGCGTCCTGCACCACGGTGTACCTCAGCACGTCCACCTTGCCCGTGTCGGGGTCGACTTCGACGTCCACCAGGTGGGTGCCGAAGGCTCCGCCCTCACCGCCGGGGCTGACGCTGACCTGGGCGGAAATCGGGCCTCCGGTACGCGCCAGTTGGGAGGACAGTTCCTTGAAGGACATCTGCAAGTCCTCGTCGGAATTGTGCTTGAAAATGCCGTCCGCCAGGTCAATTTCCGAAGGGTCCTTTTCCCAGATCTGGCCGGCCCGGTCGATCATTTTCCGCTTGATTTCTTCGGCGCACTCGTAGGCGGCCCAGCCGGTGGCGAAGGTGGTGCGGCTGCCGCCGGTCAGGAAGGTGTAGCCGACCGCGTCGGTGTCGCCGACGCTGGGGCGCACGTCCTCGGCGGGTATGCCGAGCACTTCCGCGGCCTGCATGGCGATGGACGCCCGGGAGCCGCCGATGTCCGTTGACCCTTCCACCAGACCGATGGTGCCATCGGCGTTGACGCTGATGCTGGCGCTGGACGCTAGGCCGATGTTCATCCAATAGCCGCTGGCCACTCCGCGGCCGCGGTTGGGACCGGAAATCTCGGACTTGTAGTGGTCGGTGTCTTTTGCCGCTTCAAGGGTTTCCACGTTTCCGATTACCCGGAATTGCGGTCCGTCAACCCGGCGGTTGCCTTCCTGGCTGGCGTTCTTCAGGCGGAACTCCAGCGGGTCCATGCCGCACTTGGCGGCCAATTCGTCCACGACCTGCTCGCCGCCGAAGGCGGAGATGGGCGCGCCCGGAGCGCGGTAGGCGAAGGAACGCGGCTTGTTGGTGACCACATCGTAGCCCTCGACCCGCTGATTCTCCAAGGCATAGGGCGCAAACACGCACTGGGCTCCGGCGGTAACCGGCGAGGAGCCGGGGAAAGCCCCGGCCTCGTAGATGAGGACCGCATCGGCCGCAACCAGCGTGCCGTCCTGCTTGGCGCCCATCTTGATCTTGACATACGCGCCGGCAGTGGGGCCGGTGGCCTCAAAGGTCTCAGTGCGGCTCATCTGCATCTTGACCGGGCGGCCGGTTTTCTTCGAAAGCAGCGCCGCCACGGGCTCCAGGTACAGCGGTATCTTTCCGCCGAATCCGCCACCGATCTCCATGGGCACGACCTTGATGCGGGACACGGGTAGCTCGAGTACGCCGGACAGGGCGTCGCGCGCAACGAACGCGCCCTGGGTGCTGGTCCATACCGTCAAGTAGCCGTCGGCGTTCCACAGAGCGGACGCGTTCTGCGGCTCGATGTAGCCCTGGTGCACGGTTCGCGTGTTGAATTCGCGCTCGATGACGAAGTCGGCCCCGGCGAAGGCTGCTTCGACGTCGCCCTGTTCGTAAACGAAACGGTTGGAAACGTTGCTGTGCTTGTCAGTTTCCTCGCCGAACTCGGTGGTTGTCATGTCCTCGTGGAGCAGATCGGCGTCGTCCTTCATGGCGTCCAGGACGTTGGTGCTCGCCTTCAGGACCTCGTATTCCACCTTGATGAGGTTGACTGCCTCTTCGGCGACGTGTGCGGAGTCGGCAGCAACGGCCGCGATGGGGTGCCCGCGGAACAAGGCTTTGTCGGCAGCCAGAATGTTGTTGCTGGCCGCCCGCGCTGACATCGGCGGGTTCTCCTTGCCAGCGATGGGCAAATCGGCGCCCGTCACAACGCCGCGAACGCCGGGCAGCGCTTCGGCGGCTGAGGCATCGATGGACTTGATTCTCGCGTGGGCGTGCGGGCTCCGCAGAACTTTGCCGAAGAGCATCCCGCTCATCTCGAAGTCCGCGCCGTATTTGGCCCGCCCCGTCACCTTGTCGGCGCCGTCGTGGCGAACCGGCCGCGTGCCGACGACATTATAGTTGGTGTTTGAGAGCACGATATTGGTCATAGGTCGCCTCGCTGCTGGTAGTAATTGCCGGCCGATTTTAGCACAGGCTCCGCGATGGCCCCAACCCCGGAGTTTTGGTAGATTCCACACCGCTGCGCTACGCGAACGCGACGCAGGTTGGGAGAGCGGTTCGACATTGGACGTCATTTTTGACTACGTGATCGAATCTCTGGCCGTTACACCGCGCTTCGGGCATGGTTTGCGGAAATCCTGCTCATTTTCGCTATACTTATGCTGGCAAGGCTGGCAGCGGCAGTCTGGGATGGTGTCGTGGTCAACGGCGAAACGCCGTGGTTCGCCTGGTGGCATACTTTCGATAACGCCGGCTCATTCGCCGATGACGCCGTTGCGTTGGCGATTTCGCTGACTGCTGTTATTGAGGGAAGTTTTGTGTTTCTGGCAAAAAAGCGCATCGCCATCGCCAGGGAAGATGGTCGCGAGGAGGGCCGAGAGGAGGGCCGCGACGAGGTGCGAGCCGAATTGGAGCCGATAATCCGTGGCCTGCAGGAGCGTATCCAGCGTCTGGAGAACGGCGGTTCGCAGCGATCTCCCGCGACCGACGCTGCGCCCTGATTCGGGCGGTTGGTTCAGGTCAGCGGGAGCGGCGGCTGCCACAGCTTGCCCGTTTGGTTGACGGTGATCGAATCCACCCATTTCACCCAGTCGTAGCCGCGCTTGTGCGGTTCGACCATGCGCGCCGGAAAGCCGTGCCCGGCAGATAGCGGCTGACCGTCGACCCGGCTGGCGAGGAGCGCGCGTTCGGCTTCCGCCAGGGAATACCTGCGGAAGTATCCGGTGCGTGACCGGATCGTAATGCTGCCCGCGCCGGGTTTGAGCTTCGCTCGATTGAGTAGATAAGATACGGGAATGCCCTCCCACTGACGGGTGGTGTGCCAGCCCCCGGTGCAGTCCAGGGTCGCAGTGAGGCTTTCGCGCCAGGTTTGGAACTCTTCAAGCCCAATCTGGTACGGCGATTCCACGTGGCCTTCGACGCTCAGGCGCCATGTTGAGGCATCGACGGCAGGCGCCTTGTCGTTCAGCCACATGGTCACGGGAAAATCCGGACCGTTTTCCGGGTACGAGCCGGTGAATCGGCGTTGCGCTCCTGCACCGTTCGCCAACACCCCCGCCAATTCGGCAGTCCGCCACGCCAGGAACCCGGCCATGGCCAGTCCGATCACCCGGAGAGTGTGGCGTCGGTCAATCAGGTAGCGGGTCCGCAGGCTGATGCGATGGCGGAAGGAGTGCCACACCAGCAGGGGTATCAGCATCCACGCCAGGTTCATGTGGATGGTGGTGCCGGAGAAACCCATCCAGTCGTAGGGGCCGAGATGGCTCCACGCCATCCCCAGGCCCAGTACTATCAGCAGTCCCAGCAGCAGCGCGATTGACCACAGCATTGAGTTCAGGGAGCGGCGCCAGTTGCTCCGGGTACGCAACGAGCCCAGGATATTGCGCGACTTCCACACGAAAAGCGCGAGGATGGCGAACCCGAAGATGCGGTGCAGGTGCATGGCCCCGATCCAGTCGGGGTTCGAGTGGGTGAGGCCCAGATATCCGGTCAGCAGCTCGGCGATGACCAGTGCGATCAGTGCGGTGTTGGCCCACGGGAAACGCATACGAGCCTCACGCCGGCATAGTTAAAGACCAGCGGAGTTGGTCCGAACCCCGGAGGATCACGATTGCCGCCAGATCCAGATGCAGCGCTGTGGAAATCCAGGCCGTGAACCAGCGGCTGTCGTCAAAGAGCGTTATACCCAGGATCAACCGCAACGCCATGCCAGCGAAGTACGCGAACCCGATGACCACCACGTAGCGGCTGGCCGTCGCGCTCAACACCCGCCGCTGCCGGACTATGCCTCTGATCGCGGAGGTTAACAGCGCCAGATTCGCGACCTGGCACGCCAGCAGAACGGAGTAGGGAAGACCGCTGCCCTGCCACGTCTCAAAGGATGGCAGGAACTTCACCGGGAACCACCGCTGGATCACCGGCCCGGCGACGCGGAAGAGGAACACGACCGACAGTATGGACACTGCGCCGAGCGTCGGGACGCCATATCTGGTGGTGGGATGCATCAGGGATTGTCCGCATACGCGCGGAACCAGTCGCTGGAGAACACGTGGTGGGGATCGTATTGCTGCTTAGCAGATACGAACTCCGGAAACTGAGGGTAGCAGGTCGCCAACTGGTCGGGGGTGGCAAATTTGTTGTAGGTGAGGAAATAGCTGCCGTCTCGCTCGATGGCCAGGTCGATGAGGGTCCGCAGGGCGTGGGCGACGCGCTGGATACCGGCCGGGTCGTGGTCCACGTGCAGGTTCACCACGATGCAGGCGTACGGGTGCCGGGCCCAGTTGAGCGTTGTTTCGTCATCGCGCTCGATGAGGCGTATGGTTCCGTAGATCACATTGGCTTCTTGACGCCTTAAGACCTTGGCTGCCGCGGCCATGAAGCCGGGTAATTCGGGCAACGGCACGTACAGCTCGGTGATAGTTTCCGAACCCGGAACCGCGCAGCTGAGCCGCTGGTCAAGTTCCTGGTGGTAGTGGTTGATGTACTGGCTCAACTGGAAGGTGTCGCTGTCGTAAATCTGGCCGTCGGTGCTCCGGTAAAACCCGGCGTATTCGTCGAAGGCGCGGGCCTTGTCGGTATGGGACCAGTACAACAGTTGCCGCCAGGCGGTCTCGTTGAGCAAGTATTGTGGCGGTGGGGCGGCTCTGGCCTCGGCGTCACTCACCGGTTGATAACAGGAAAGGACGCCATCCCGGAGAAACCCTTGCGAATTCCCGTCGGTGCGGTACTGGAAATCGCCGTAGGTGAAACCGTCGGCGATGCGCTGCTGGAAAAGGTCCCTGAGCTTGTCGATAGTGGTAACTTCCACGACCCGGCGGACGTGATGGGCTGGCATGAGGCGCAGGTCGACGGTTGTAATCACGCCAAACAACCCGTACCCACCGATGGCCAGGCGGAACAGGTCGGAATTCTGGTTGCGGTCGCAACGGGTCAGGTTGCCGTCGGCGTCAATCATTTCGAAGGCATCGACGTCTTGGACGATGGGCCGATAGGTTAGCCCACGCCCGTGGCCGTTGGCCGCCAGGGCTCCGCCGACGCTGAGGCGGTCCGCGCCGGTCTGCTTCTGCACGACGCTCCACCGCCGGTCGGCGTTCGCTTGCATTGTGCGCAGACCGCATACCAGTTTCGACCACATGATCCCGGCCTCCACCGTGGCGATGCCCCGCTCGGCGTCCAGGCCGACGATGCGGTTCAGTCCTTGGGTGTCAAGCAAGACTCCGCCGGACAGAAATTGCTGACCGCCCATGGCGTGGCGTCCGGCGGCGATGCTCAGGCTCTGGCCGGCGTCCTGCGCCTGGTTTACTGCCTGTTGAGCTTCCGCGATCGAATTGGGCGCAATGACCTGTGCTACCTCGGTTTGGTTCAATTGTGAATGAATGTCATTGACAGTTATGGATGTTGTCATTGGCATGGTTTTTGTGTTTGTCCTTCGTCTGATCTCGGGCGCTGCCTGCACCTACGAGTGTGCGCGCCGTGCGGATGGGCCTCCGTGGTACACTCCCGTCGCGTTGGGACGGACAATATGAACCGCCAACGGACACCTTAGAATAGGCGGATGGGAAGAATGCAGCCACTTTCGGACTTGCGCGTTTTGGCCGTTACCGTTTTCCTCGCCGGGCCGTTCCTCAGCATGACGCTGGCGCGGTTGGGGGCCGAGGTGATCAAGATCGAGATTCCCGGTCGGGGCGATCCGGTGCGAGGAAACGGGCCGTTTGCCGGCCCCGACGGCATCCACTCCGAACAGCGGACCGAGAAGCACATTGCCACCCGCTTTTTGAAACGCAGCCAGGGGGTGAAGAGCGTGACCCTGGACCTGAGGAACCCGCGTGGGCGAGAACTGTTCCTCGACATGGCCCGGCAATCGGACGTAGTGCTGGAGAACCTGGCTCCCGGCTCCATGACCCGGTTGGGCCTGGGCTACCAGGATGTGGCCGCAGTGAACCCGGGAGTCATCTACGCCAGTATCTCCGGTTACGGTCAGACGGGCCCATACGCAGACCAGCCGGCCCACGACCCGCAGATCCAGGGCATGAGCGGTCTGATGGACATCAACGGCGAACCCGACGGGCCGCCCACGCGGGTAGGGTTCTACATTGGCGATCTGGTGACGCCGATGTTTGCCTCTACTGCCATCCTGTCCGCGTTGCGAGAGAAGGACAAGACCGGCAATGGCTGCTACCTGGACGTGTCGATGATGGACACCCTGGCGTCGTTGATGCTGATGGAGAACCTGGAGGAGGACCTGGCGGCGGGCATCCCGTTGCGGACCGGCAACAACAGCCGGAGCGGACCCACCGGCCAGTACCACGCCAGTGACGGCGCCGTCATCATCACCGCTGCCAGCGACGATCAATGGCGCCGGCTATGCAACGCCATCGGTATGCCGGAGCTAGTCGAGGACGAAAGGTTTGCGCGTTACCAGGTCAGGTCGGAAAACGCCGCGGAAGCCCGCGCTGAAGTCCAGGCTCGCATCGGCGCCATGACCCGGGCCGAGGCGCTGGACTGTCTGTCCGCCGGCGACGTACCGTGCGCCCCGGTGCGGACCGTACCCGAAATCCTGGCTGACGACCATTTCCGTGATCGGGGTGCCCTGCGGCCCATGCGAAACGCTGCTTTTGGCGGTGAAGTTGACGAGGTGGTCGCCGGCTTTCCAGTGCTGTTCGACGGCAATCCGCTCCCCGATGTTCCGGGCGCGCCGTCGCTGGGCATGCACAACGCCGAGGTGTTGAAGGCACTTTGCGGCGTAGACGCGGATGGATTGTCCGAACTGAAGAACAACGGCGTGATCTAGTAGCGCCTTATGAGCCTGCCAGATGTTGCCTGCCGCAATCTGCGGCAAGCCTACCCATCGGGAACTATCCCAGAATAATCTGACTCCCAGTCGTTTCAGGAGAAACTCAACCATGCCCCGCATCACCACCAAGCCCCTGCGCTCCGTCATGTTCGTGCCCGGCAACAAGGAAGACTGGATGCGCAAGGCGCCCCAGTACGGCCCGGACGCGTTGATCCTCGACCTGGAGGACTCGGTGCCGGAGTACGACAAGGACGCGGCACGTCCGCTGGTCGCCAAAATGATCGACGAGTTGTCGGAACGAGGCCAGACCCTGTTCGTGAGGGTGAACCGGCTGGAAACTGGGCTGACCGGGTTCGACCTGGAAGCCGTCACCCGGCCCGGCCTTTACGGAATCCTGCTGCCCAAGGTCGAAACGCCGGCGGACGTAGTGGAAGCGGACGTGCTGCTGCGTTATTTCGAGCGTAAGGCCGGCATGGAACTCAACTCCGTCTGCATCGACCCGGGGCTGGAGACTGCGTCCGGAATCCGCATGGCCTACGAGATCGCCATGGCGTCGGACCGAGTGGCACACATGGGCGGCAGCGGCGGCAAGGGCGGCGACACCGCCCGCAGCGTGGGCTATCGCTGGACCCTAGAGGGAGCGGAAACCCTGTACCTGCGCAGCAAGGTCCTGATGGACAGTCGGGCGGCCGGTATCCAGTGGCCCATCAGCGGCGGTTGGTTCGATATCCGCGACCTGGAGGGCCTGCGTTACTGGGCCAACAATCTGAAGGCTCTAGGGTACACCGGGATGCACCTGATCCACCCTTCGCACGTGCCCATCGTCAACGAGATCTTCACGCCGACGCCGGAGGAGATCGCTTTCTGGCAAGGGTTGCTGGACGCCATGGAGGAAAGCCGTCGTCAGGGCACGGCGGCCGTGACCTATGCCGGCGACATGGTTGACGTGGCGCACGAGGAAACGGCCAAGGCCATGCTGGAAATGTGCCGCAGCCTGGGGTTGGTGTAAATGACCATACCGCAAGCCATCCGTCGCTTCTGGGATGTGCTGGGCTACGATGCCGATTTCTGGCGCGGTCCGGTGCTATTAGGAACGGCTTTGGCCGGGTTGACCTGGTTGGTGTGGTACTTTACCAAAGTCCCTTGCACGGCTGATAATGCGCTCAAAGGGTTATGCAACCCGGATGTGGTCGCCAGCTTCATCAACGCTGACATCATGTCACGCTGCACTGCGGCTTGGCTGGGAGCTACCACTCTGACGGGAGGTATCAACGCCATCATGCTGAACCGCGAGCGACAGCGCACGGAAGAAGCCCAGCAACAACTGGCCGAAGAACGTCGGCGCTTTGACGAGGAGCGCCGGCGCTTTGACGAACGCATCGAAATGCTGCTGAGCGAATCACGTGAGGAACGGCAAATGATGCTGACGACGATTGCCGAGTTGACCAATGCCATCGCCGAACTGCGGCGGCATAACGGCGACGGCGCGGCTAACGGGCAGTAATCACCGGCCCGCCGACGTCATCCGCCCTCGCCGGCGCGTAGGACCCGCTGGACCTCCAGCCGGCTGGTTACGAAGGCCAGCCAGATCACGGTGACCACGCTCACCGTGGCCAGCACCGCGTAGGCTAACGCCAGCATCCGCCAGTCCGTCTCGAAGGTCAGCGGAGGCGTGGCTCGGACGCCGCCCTCGGCGACCTCCAGGACGGGCAGCAGCGCGGCTCCGATCTGGGCGCCGGCCCAGGTTCCGACGGCCACCCCCGCAATCACGACGATAGCGAGGTTGAACCAGACCACGCCGTTCAACTGGCCCCGAGTGCTGCCCAGCGTCCGCAACAGGGCGAACTCGGTCTGACGCTCCCGCGTGTCCAACCAACTGTACAGTGCGATGCCGGTCGCGCTGGCGAGGGCCAGAGCCAGAAACATGATCACCAGCAGGCCGCCCCAACCCGCGTTGGCCAGGGGCTGCTTGCCGCGCAGGGCCGCTTCCTCTTCCGCGACGAAGGCCTTGCCGGCGGCCAAGCCAAATCCCTCCATGCTGGAAACCGCCGTCCGGCTCTCCGTCAGCGCGTGATCCAGGTCGCCCACGGCGATGTCACGGTCCAGCCAAACCTCGCCCGAGCCGCCGAAGATGCGCCGGCTGTGCCGGTTGGCGTATTCAACGAAATCGCCGAGGTCGGTGATGACAAAAGGTTGCTCCCTGGGGTCCACCGTGGGGAAGAACTCAGCAACCCCTTCGATCTTGATGGGCAATGCGAAGGTGGACATACCGAGGCTGATCTGCTCGCCGACTTCGGCGCCGGTGGCTTCAAGGATGCCCGGGCTGACGAGAGCCTTCACGGGTGGAGCGTCTTGACCCGGCCACAAACCCGGCGCGCCGATGCCGCCGGGCGCCCAGCTGAAAACGGCAGAACCGGTGGTGCCGGGTCGGGCCACGTTGCGGCTGGTTTCCACGGAGTAGAGCCCGGGTCGCACGTAATCTTCAATGACGCTCCAGCCGTCGGCGGTGTTCAGGTCGGCTACCACCACCTGTCCGACGTCGGTGTGCGCCGTCAGTCCGTCGACGAAGAGCACGCCGGGGCGATCACCGCTGGTCCGGCCGGAGATTTGCAGGTTGATGAGAGTGTGCGGGGGAACGTCCAGCCGAGGAACGTCTGCATCACTGGTGGGCCGTCCGCCTCGTCCCAAGCGAAGCTCGGTACTGCCCTCCAGCATCTGCCACTGTCGGGTCTCCCGCACGTCGCCCAATGGCACGTCGTAATATCGTCCGGAGCCGTCGCGCAAGCGGGCGGTCACGCCCACCAGGGGCTCACGGCGAAACGGGCCAGTCTGAGTGGTCATCGCCCACAAAGACAGCGCGGTGGTGCCCTCGGGAAGCGGCAACCCGTCCGGGGCGTCCGAGTTTGGTGTGATCTGGACCATCAGGTCAGACAAACCGTTGCCGTTCGCGAAATCGTCCCGCCACCAGGCAACATCGGCGAGGCGAGGGGAGTCGACGGCCAGGACCGACACGCGTTGGGATCCGAAACCCTCGGTAAGCAGGCTGCCTTCGGTACGCATCGCTTCGGCGGAATTGGGCAGCACGTCAGACAACCCGGCAAAGGCTCGCGCAATACGGCCGTTGTCGTGTTGTACCCGGATGTCCGCGCCAATGTCGTATCGAACGCGGTCGTCCAGGCTGCGGTTCAGGGTGGCCGAAAATGCGCTGCCAACCACGCCCAGAGCCGTCGCCAGCATGAGCAGCGCGACCAGGCTCCCCGGAGCGATGGGATCGCGGGCGATGCGGCGCAGACCTTGCACCAGCCAGCCGGGCCCCACCGGCCCCACGATGCGTGCGGATATGCCCAGGGCCAGCGGGAACAGCCGCATTACCAGCAGGCCAAGCGCAATCAGGCCCAAAGCTGGTCCCAGCAGCAGGGCGAAATCGATTTCCAGATCACGGCTGCCCAGGCTCCGGGTCAGGACGGTTCCCCGGCTGGAAATCTGCCACCACAGGAACGCGATGACTACCAGAGCCAGCAGGTCCAGGTAATAACGGTGGATGAACGGGGTGCGCGCCGGTCGCGCCCCGGACTGGCGGAATTCCACGATCCCTTTGCTCGCGGCCGCAAGAGTCGCCAGCGAGAGCACGATCACGGCCAACGCCGCCCCGGCCGCGCCCATCCCGAATGCTTGCCAGGACAGGGAGACGGGGGCGCCCACGGATTCGGCGTCGAATACCAGCCCGCCCAACGCTCTGGCCAGCAGCGGGGAGAGCAAAGCCCCGGCGACCAGTGCCGGGCCGGCCAGAAGCAGGCCCTCAACCAGGGTCAGGATGCCGATTTGCACCGTGGTTGCGCCGCGGCTCTTGAGCATGGCGATCTCGCCAGCGCGAGCGCGAATCACCATTCCGGCGGTAATGGTCAGGTAGTAGGCGAGGATGCCGGTAACCAGGAACACCATCAGGAACAGGGGGATGCGCGCCAGCAACAACTGCTCTTCGTGGTCCTCCAGGATGCGGATCAACCCGGTGGACGTGCTGCCGTTGGGCAGATTGTTCGTTACATCCCGCCGCACCCGCTGGAGTTCCCGCTGCAATTCATCCACCCGCTTGGCGGGTATTCCTTCCCGGTCAATCTGCACAAACCAGGCGGAACTGGTGTAGATACCCGGATAACGGCGGCCAATTTGCTGACGCAACGCCTGTTCGGAAGTGAACAGGGGAACCAGCGTCCAATCGTCGTCCTGGTACGCCAGCAGCTTGTGACGGCGGTACCAGTACTCGTCCTCCAGGTCCACCGGCTCGATGACGCCCACCACCACGACGCGGGTTGACGGTTGGTCCTCGCCCCCGGTGGCCGGCACGATTTCGAACCCCTCGCCCAGTTCAAGGTCCAGGAATTGCAGCCCCAGGGAATCCACCACGATTTCGACGACGATCTCGTCAGTGTCTCCCGTGCTGTCGTCGTAACCCCCGTCTCCGGCTACCCCGGGCCAGCGGCCCTCGACCAGTTCTGCTTTCCCATCCCTGAGACCCGAAATGTATTGCATCCGGCCGCGGGGGCGCTCGTCGTTGGGCAGGTCGAGGTTGGGGCGCCCGGTGAAATAGAAGGTCGCGGTTTCCACCTGGAAGGAGACGGCGCCGACGGCATCTCCCAGGGGAGGCAGGACGCGCTGCGCGACGAACTGCCGGCTGGTGAGATAGCGGTCGCTGGCCGGCGTCGCCGTGCGGGGGTCGTCGAGGTCGTTGAACACCCGCACCCAGAGATTAACGTCGCTGGATTCGGCGTCGGCCAAGGCCCGGCGCAGGGCCGTCTCCGCCAGCAGGTCGTTGAAGACCACCGCGCTGGAAAGCAGCACTACGGCCAGCGTGACTCCCAGAAGGACCGTCAGCTCCATGCGGAACGACGACATCAACCGTCGTCGCGCCAGCACGTAACCCAGGTTGATGATGGCGGTCATGCGCGACTACTCGGCCTCTCTCAGCACTTCGGGCGGGCGCAAACGGCGCGCCACCGCGCCGGCGAGGGCGATTGCCGCGATCGCGGCGACGATGAGGCAGAGGAAGGTAGCGACCAACCAGGGACCTTCCGCCACAAATATGATGGGCGGGGTGACGGCGCCTCCGGCCGCGTTTCCGGCCAACTCGCCCAGGGTCCACCGCGCCAGTCCCCAGCCGGCCAGCCCGCCGACCACGATGCCCAGGATGCCGACGATGACCCGTTCCAGCGCCAGGCCGGCGATCCGCTGCCACTGGGGAATGCCCAGCGCCGCGCCGACTGACATGTCGACCCGCTGCTCGCGCACTGCCACCGCGGCGTGGGCGCACAGGGCCAGGGCTACGGCCAGCGCCAGGGCGGCTAGTCCGATTCCGGTCAAGGCGTCCCAGGCTCCGCCGGCCAGGGGATTGCGTGTCGCCAGGTCGACGGCGTCGTCGCGATCGCGGAGGAAGGACAGTCGATATCCGACGTCCAGGATCTCGCTGGCCACTCGCTCCCGGTCGGCGCCTTCTGCCACGTCGAACCACCACTCGTCGGGGGTGATGGGTTGGGCGCCCGGGGCCTGGTTCAACCAGGCCCGCAGCTCGTACACCGACACCACTACCAGCGAACGCCGGGCGTCCAAAGTGGGAAAGTGGTTGACGGTGCCCGTGACCTGGGCGGGCACGATGTATCCGTCCACGGTGATCCTGACCGTTTGGTCGGGAACAAACCCGGGCCCGGTGATGGCCGGCAACGGCAGCGGAGCGGGCGGGATGACGATACCCCGGGGAGACCGGCCCAACGGCTCTTCCCAATTGATGGAGAGGCCGGTGTCGCCGGTGTGGGCGGCATCCGGAGAGCGCTCGGTGCGATCGGGAACGTTTCCAGCCTGGGGCAACGGCACCCAGGGACCGATCTCTTCAAATCCATCGATCACCTCGCCGGCTGTTGGCAGATCGGGCCCGTACACGGTCACGCCGTCAAAGGAGAGGCCGCCCGGCGGGGTCCGTGCGAACGAGTCTCCCGAAATGAAGATTGAGACCACTCGCCATTGGTCGTCAACTTGTACGGTCGCGCTTTCTTCGGGCAAAGGCGTCCTCAGATGGTGCCAACCGGTCTGGTGTTGGCTGAGTATGCCCAACTCGAGGTTGCGATAACGCCCACGATCGTTGCCGATGCGCAGCCACAGTCGGTAGCTGGGCAGCGGCACCGCGGCGCCAACGGTGGGTGCGTCGTCACGTCTGATCCAGACGCCGATCTCCTCGGCGTCCTGCGGTATCTCAACTCCGGCAGTCTCCGGGGACAGAGTTCTTCGCAATGGCGCGACCAGAGTGTCAAGGGGCGTCGGTTCGCCGTCGACGAAGTCGTCGCGCCACCATGAAACCTGCCCGATGGTCAGCGGATCAACGCCCATGACGGTCCCGCGCTGGAACGGTCCGTCGATGAATCCGACCGGCTCCCGGATGATTGGCGACACCGCTTCGACCCCGTCAATGGACTTCAGCTGGTCAATCCGCTGTTGTTCGGTGCGGCCGATGAAGCTGGTGCCGCCCAGGGTGATGTCGCCTCCAACGCTGTGGTTTGCCTGGTCCGCTTCGCTGCGAGCCAGCGTAGTCTGGAAGGTTCCTGCAAACACACCCAGAGCCGCTGCCAGCGTAACGACCACGGTCAATGACGCGTAGGGGAGCGGATGACGCGCCATCCTCCGCAACGACAGGCTGATCCAGGCCGGAGCCAACTGTTGAGAGGCCCACGCGGTACCCGTCATCAGCCAGGGCAAAGCCCGGAGTAGCAGGAAGGCAAGGGTCAACAGAGCCGCAGACGGCGCCAACAGCAGCGAAGGGTCTAATGCCGGCCCCCGGCCGGTTAGCTCGCTTTCCACGAAGCCGCCCCGTTGTCGGATCTGCCAAACCAGGACGGCCAGGACGACCATCGCAATGATGTCGATGTAGTACCGTTGCAGCCACGGCGCGGACGGCGGGCGGGCCCGGGCTCGCAGGAAATCCAGGATGCCGAGGCGGGCCAGGCTGCCGCCGGCAACAGTGAGAACCGCCAGGCTCAGCAGCCCGCCAACCGCGCCCATGGCGTACATCTGCCAGGACAGGGAAACGTCCAGGGGAGCCTCGCCGGCGCCGGCCCGGGCCGCTGGATTGATGGTCTCCACCAGCAGCAGGCTGCCAATGCCCCAAGCCAGCAGCGGGCCGATCAGCGTAGCCGCGACCACGATCAGTCCCTCTCCCACCGCCAGAAGCCCTCCAACTTGTCCGATGCTGGCTCCCCGGCTGCGCAGCATGGAAGACTCCGCGGAACGGGCGCCGGCCAGCAGACCAACGGCCAGGGCCAGGAAGTAGAGGATGACGACAACCACCAGAGAAATGAACAGGATCAGCGGGGCGCGCGCCAGTGTGAGTTCCCGTTGGTATGTGGCCAACAAACCCGTGCCGCGGCTGTTTTCCAGTCCGGTCAGGATGTAGGAACGGGGGAATCGGCTGTTGATGTCCGTTTCCAGCGCGGTGAGGTCGTCCCGGGTTTGCTGTACTGTTGAGGCGGTGATGACGTCAGGGTTGATGTACAGGAACCAACCGTAGTCGCCCACCAGTGTAGGGAACGGTTCACCGATGCCGTCAAAGAACGCCTGCTCGTGAACGTAAATGGGCGCCACGGGTCGGCCTTCCCAGTCGCCCATCCGGAAGTAGTCGGCGGAACCCATCCAGTACTCTTCGCGGGGATCGTTGGCTTCGGCGATGCCGACGATTTCGACGCCGATGTACTCGGCGGGTTCTTCGTCGTTTCCGGGGAACACCACCAGCCAGGCTTCTTTGCCAACTCCCCATCCCATGAGGCGGGAAGTGTCAAGCCCCAGGACGCCCTCGATGCGCGGGCAACCGTCAGCGAGATTGACACAGGTTCCCGGTTCGCTTCCGACCGTTGGCGATGGCCAGCGGCCATCGACCAGTCGCGAGTGCTCGGCGAACTCCGTAACGAAGAATGGCCGGCCCAACGGAACATCGGATATCCCGAACGGAGCGCCCACCTGGACAAAGGGCAGCGTGGGCAGCATCTTGGCGTAGCGTTCCTGGCCCCGCCGCAGATAGCTAACGTCGTTGTCGATGATCTGTTCGATGTCGGTGCGGAGCGACGTGTAGTCCGCCGGACCCAGGGGACGGTTGCGCACGACTATCTGAGTGTTGATCACGGTGGGCGATGCGACCGCCAAGGAGTGCCGCAGTCCCGCCTCGGCCAGTCCCTGCGAGTACATTGCGCCCAGCGCCATGATAGTTACCGCTGCCAGGACGCCGAAGGCGGTAACGGCCAACAGCCCCCACGCGGAACGGATCCGCCGGGGCAGCAGCCAGAGCAGCAGAGCGAAATTACGGGTCAAGGCGTGATGCTCCGGCGCAAACGCCAACGTCCGCGGGGATCAGCGCTCATCGTTTGCGGACGCGACCCGTTCGCGCACCAGCGGCAACAGGTCTTCGGCCGCCCGCTGGCACTCCTCGACGTGGGGGAAGCCGCTGAGGATGAACTCGTCAATGCCCAACCGCCAGTAGTCCAGCAGTTCGTCGGCCACCTGTTCCGGCGTGCCCACCAGGGCGCTGCCGCAGTTGACCCGGACCTCGGACAGACCGTTCCACAGGTGCCGCCCGAGGCGATAGTCCTCGGCTTCTCGGGCCTGGGCCTGCTGACCGACCATGGGAGTGCCGACGATGGCGGACTGACGCTGGGCCTTGACCTCCGGCGCGGCGTCGGCGATGAGCCGGCGCGCCGCTTGCCAAGCCTCGTCCTCGTCATCTCGTATTACCAGGTGGGTTCGGAGGCCGAGGGTGAGCGGCCGGTTGGTCCCGGCAAATTGCTGTTTCAAGTCGGCGACGCGCTGGGCGGTGTCCTCCAGTGGCTCGATCCAGCCCAGGTGAACGTCGGCCTGTCGGGCGGAGAGCCCCAGAGCCCGCGGGGACGCGCCGCCGAGGTAAAACTTGGGGCCGTCCTGGCCCGGAGCGGGGGCGCAATAGGCATCGGCAAGCTGGTAGAAATCGCCGGAATAAGTGACCGGCTGCGGGTCTTGCCACAAGGCGCGGCAGGCCTGGATGAACTCTTCGGCCCTTTCATAACGGGTCGCGTGGTCGCTGACCTCGCCAACGCGTTCGAAGTCGTTCTGGATGCCGCCGGGCACGATGTTGATATCCAGGCGTCCCCCGGATATCTGGTGCAGCGCGGCGGCCATCTGGGCGAACAATCCCAGCGCGATGAACCCAGGCCGCACCGCCACCAGGAAGCGGATTTTGGAGGTTACCGCCGCCAACGCCGTGGCCGTGGTCCAGGTCTCGGCCAGGGGGGCGTCCTCCGAAAACAGTCCATTGGCGAAACGCGTGGGAATGAGCATGGAGTAGAAACCGCACTGTTCGGCGGTTTCGGCCACCTGCCGCAGATATTCGAAAGTCGGCGGGCGGTCAGCTCTGACCGTGCCGGCGCGCGCGCCATCGCCGTCAATGGGTATAAACCAGTCGAAACGCGGTTCGGGACGAAGTCCGTTGCTAATGGCCATACTTCACCGGTCGATTTGGGGATTGATCAAACAACGGGCCACATCGTACAAGTTACGCTCGTTGGCGGTCAATTTGAACTGTCGATTTGGAGTTTTAGCGCTCCGGCGGTTCGCTTTCCGCTCCCTCGTCGCCTTCACCTTCAATTGCCGGCTGAGGCATGGGCGGGTTCGGGTTGGCCTCCATCTCCCGCTGGTACCACATGAACATCACGATACCGGCGGACAGGATGCTCATCATGTCGCCAGGCACCCAGAGAATAAGCCCGCCCAGGCGTTGGTCGGACAGATGAGAGAACCCCTCCCACGGACGCGGAAGTTCCTGATACGCCCGGTAAATTAGTTCTTCCTGGAACGTGATGCCGGCTCCCAGCAGAGTGTTAGGAAGCACGATGAGGCCGAGGTAGAGGACGCGCAGGCCGTAGTGCAGCCGCGAGCGGTGCGGCTTGGGATCGATGACGATCCACCAGAAGAGGAATCCGCTGGTCAGCATCGTGCCGTGCATCAGCTCGTGGACCCAGTCGTTGTGCACCGCCAGGTCGTGAGGCCCCGGGGCCTGCCAGATGAAGAGCAGAGCGAGGAACGTGACGGTGGTGAACACCGGGTTCGTAATCTTGCCGTAGATCCACCGGGCCAGGGGTGACCGCACGAGCCGTCGAACGATGTGTTGGCGGGCCCACGTCGGCATACCCCGCAGCATGGGCGTCAACGGCGCGCCGAGCAGGATCAGCAAGGGGCCGACCATGCGAACCATCAGGTGTTGCACCTGGTGGACGGAGAAGTAGTGCTCCGCCAGGGGTTCAATCGGGGATTGCAGGGCCGCGAACAGCACCAATATTCCCGCGAAGAAGCACGCCTTCTGCCAGGCGTTGACGCGATGGGTCGGGTTGGGCCAGTTGTTCAGCCCGTTGACGTACAGGTAAACTGCGCCCAGCAGGAACAGGCTGGGTATTGGATTGGTAATGAAGCCCCAAGCCGTCGCCGGGGTCTGCCCGGGAGGGATGCCCTGGTGGGCCGATGCGATACCCGCACTCAGCGTCGCGCCGGCTACCGCAGCGGCAACGGAGCCCAAGGCCCACAGTCCCCAACGGCGGTTGAAAATCGCGGTCATGGCGGCGCGTCTCCGCGAGTGACGGCGCGAGCCTTCTGGTTCTGGCGAATCCTCCAGGTCAGGTAGCCGGCGCCGGCAATCAGGATCACCGCAACGCCGATGAACACGAAACCCGCCGCCGAGTCGGTGGTCGGCTCCGGAACATCAAATACGAACCCGTCGGCGCCGTAAGAGCCCCCGGTCGGCGGTTCAACCAAGATGGTGGTTTCCCACCTGCCGGGGTCGAACTGAAGGGTGGCGGTGTAGAGCCCGGGAACGTTGGGGCTCAGGGCGATGTTTTCTCCGGCTTCCTCGCTTCTGCTCCAAGTGGTGAGCACCGATACCGTCAGGTCCTCCGCGGGCGCTCCGGTCGAGGTCTCGGTAATTCGGATGAAGAACTGCACCGACTGGAGCGACGGCAGGGTCTGGGCGTCGACGACCACGGTATAGGGCCCGGTATCCGTTTCGATGCGCCGGGAGTCCTGCCCTACGATGTCCTGCCCCCACGCGGCGGGCGCCAGCCCCAACCATGCCGCCAGGAAGGCGGCAAGGATCCAGGCGGGAGATGCAAAGCGGCGGATGAGCGTCATGGGTAACCAACAAATAGAGGAGCGAACCAGCGTCCGCTCCTCTATTTTACGCTATTGACCGTCCGCCTCCGTTACGGCTGGAAAGTCTTGCGCCAAATCCCGGGGGAGCCAGCGGCGTGGGTCATGACGTCACGCATGCGGCCGTTGTCGGGGTGGGCTTCCCGCTGCTCCAGCCATGCCGCGGTTGAAGACACCTCGGGGTTTTCGAACTCGTAGACGGTGGCGTAAGCCGGCTCGCCGCGCACCGACTTCCAACGGCGACCGCGGATGCAGCCCGGCACCTTTTCGTAGTTCGGCACGTAAACGGTGGAATACCAGTTGTTCCACTCGGCGTCGCTGGCCGCCGGCACATCCATGCGTCCGATTTGCAGTGCCGGGGACATGTCCGCGTTGGCCAATTCGTCGCTCAGGTCCGTGGGGTGGATCATCTGGTAGACGTTGTTGATGACGGTGGTTGCGACGGCGCGCGGGCCGACGCGTTGGCCCCAGGGAGTGGGCGGCCGGTTTTTGAACGCGTCGGTGTTGATCACGTCGGCCGATTCCAGCTCATACATCGCCAGGTGCTTGGGGCCGCTGCTGGTGGCCTCGTACCTGGCGGCGTTGAGCACGCCCGGCACGGACAGGAGTTCCTGCAAGTGCTCGGTGTTGTACCACTGGTTGAATTCTTCCTCGACGTCGGCGGGAACTTCGCACCAGACCATCATCAGGCCGGTGCCGCGCTTCTTGGGCATGGTGGGCCTCCTTCTGTACGGTTTCGTGGGTTCGTCGTGCGTGCCCAAGTCTAACATAGCAAACATCGGCGGTCTGTATGCGACCAGGTTGTAGCACGGACTGTTCGCCCGATGGCCCATACGCGATCCGTCGGGATCGGACGTGGTCGCCGAACGCCCCGCTTAGCGAATGTTTCGCGTCTCACCGGAGCGTCCACCGGCCTGTGATAACATTGCGACCACCCCTCTCGTTTGCGCTGTGTAGCCATGACCTATCCCCTGCTCTCCGGCCTGCGTGTCCTGGAAATAGGCTCGATGATCTCTGCGCCGTATTGTGGCAAGCTGCTCGCTGATGCCGGCGCCAGCGTGGTCAAAGTCGAACCACCGGGAGCGGGCGAGGACGCCCGGCGATACGGGCCGTGGCCTGACGACGTTCCCCACCCTGAGCGCAGCGGACTGTACCTGTACCTCAACGCCAACAAGGCGGGGATCACCGCCAATCTGGAGACACCCACGGGCCGCTCCATTATGCGTCGGTTGGCGGCGAAGTCGGATGCGGTGGTGCACAACGTGCCCCCGGCCGACATGGAACGCCTGGGGCTGGACTACGACGCGCTTGCCGCCGAACATCCCGGACTGGTCATGGCCAGCATCAGTCCCTGGGGTCTGTCCGGCCCGTGGCGCGATTACAAGGCCCACGATATCAACTTGGCCGCCGCCGGAGGAATTTGCGAGGGACTGGGCGAGGCGGACCGGGAGCCGTTGACCTTCGGCACGCCGGAAGTCGGCTACTTCGCCGGCATGGCCGCCGCGTCGTCAATCGTCATGGCGCTGTTGGGCCGTGATACGCATGGCGGTCAACATATCGACATCGCGGAAGCGGAAACGATGGCCGGCCTCTACAACGGCCCGGAAGCCCTGATGGCAGTTTATGAGTGGCGAGTCACCCGGCGCACCGGGCATCACGCCCTGGATTTCCCGTATCCCAACTGCATCCTGCGCTGCAAGGACGGTCATATCTTCGTCGGTTCACCGGAGGGACGGCAGTGGCGGCGGTTGCTCGAGATCATGGGCAACCCGGAGTGGTCGCAGGAACAGCGGTTCCGCAACCGCACCGCCATGAACAACCTGTATGCCGACGAGGTGGACGGATACGTAGAGGCGTGGCTGGCGGATTACACCAAGGCCGAGTTGCTGGAAATCGCCCTGGAAAACCGCATTCCGCTGGCGCCCGTGCGCACCTACGATGAAGTGCGCTCCGACCCGTCACTGGAGGACTTGTTCGTGGTTATCGAACGGGACGACACCGGCCCGGTAGCCTACCCGGGTACGCCCTATCGACTGGCGGACGGCGAAGTTTATACAGCCAAACCGGCGCCCACGTTGGGACAGGACAACCGCGCCGTCCTGTGCGGTGAGTTGGGCTACTCCGCCGCGGATCTGGTGAAGCTGTACCAGACCGGGATAATCTGAGCGCCAACGCGGCGTCCGGCATAAACGACCGTCATCCTCTCGTCCATTCGCCATGTTGATCCGGATCGCGATTGCTTGTGTGGTGGTTTTCCTGGGCAGTTGCCTGATCGCCCGGCAGCTTGCAATCAGGAAAAACCACCGCCCTGACGTCATCATCATTGCCGGTATCATAGTCGGCGCGATCTGCTTCGGACTGCTCTGGACACTGAGCCTGGTTTACGGCGGGGGATACACGAAAATCGCGGCGGCGGCGCTATTATCGGTAATGCCAGCGCTGGCGGCATGGGTCGTCCCGCCCCGAGAAGTGGCCCGGACCCGTGGCGACGGGGATACCAACGACAACCAGCGAGAATGAGATGCAAACCAATCCTGGCGTGCTGAGCGGCTACCGGGTCCTGGACTTCGGCTGGGTGCTGGCCGGCGCACTTCCGGGCATGGTCCTGGCGGACATGGGCGCGGAGGTGATCAAGGTCGAGACCCGGCAACGCCTGGATTACATGCGAATGGGTCGCCCCATCGTGGGCGATCAGCCGGATCCGGAGCAGAACCCGATGTTTCACAACGTGAACCGGGGCAAGCTCAGCGTCACCCTGAACATCGCCGAGCCCGAGGCCGTCGAGTTGGCCAAGGGCCTGGCGTCGCGGTGCGACGTGGTGATTGAGAATTTCTCCCCGGGCGTGATGGATCGGCTGGGGCTGGGTTACGAGGCACTGTGGGCGGTCAAGCCGGACATAATCATGGCGTCGATTTCGTCCACCGGGCAGGAGGGGCCGCTTCGTGATCTGCGCGCCTATGCACCGTCCATCGGTTCGCTGTCCGGTCTGGACAGCACCATGGGATACGAAGGCGGCGGTCCCCTGGGTCTGAAACACGCCTTTGGCGACATCTGCGGCGCCCTGCACGCCGTATTCGCGATCTCGTCCGCGCTGTTCCACCGGAACCGAACTGGCCTAGGGCAGTATATTGACGTGTCCATGCTGCGCGCGACGGTGGTCACCCAGGGCGTGGGCCTGATGGAGCAGGCGCTGACTGGGCGTTCGCTTCAACCTCGGGGAAACTATGATCCGACGATGGCGCCGTACGGCAACTACCCGTGCGCCGGCGAGGACAAATGGGTGTCGATTGCCGTCAGGTCGGAGGCGGAGTGGCGGTCGTTGGTGCGGGTCATGGGCTCTCCGGCGTGGGCTGCGGACGTCCGGTTCGCCAGCCAGTTCCGGCGTCAGCGTCACCGCCGCGAACTGGACGCGCTCTTGTCCCGATGGACGGCACAACACGATGCCGACGCCGTTACCGAGCTCCTGCAATCCCACGGCGTGGCCGCGGCGCCGGTGTTGGGCGCCGCGGAACGGCTCTTCCACCCGCACTTCATGGAGCGCGGACTGTACAGTGATACGGAGCACCCGGCGCTGGGCGCTGAGCCGGTGTTCAACCTGATGTGGAACCTTAGCAAGTCGCCGTCACGGGTGCGTCGCCACGCCCCATTACTGGGAGAGCACAACCGGGAAGTGCTCTGCGGGTATCTGGGGCTGAGCGAGGGCCAACTAGGCGAGTTGGAAGAGCGGCGGGTGGTATATTAGGCCGACACCGAACCAACGACGAGGATCACGCAATGACCCAGCAGCAATCCCAGCAACAGGTCGTCGAAACTCTCCCAGAGGTGGAGGGCGGCATCTCCGACGAGGCCCTGGCGGCCGCGCGGGCCATGATCGGCGTGCGCATGCGCACCGAGCAGTACGTCCGCCAGGCCACGTTGGACACCATGCTCAACTTCGTCAACGGCATCGGCGACGCCAACCCGCTGTTCCGGGATCAGGAATACGCTGCTTACTCTAAGTACGGCAGCGTGGTGGGGCACCCGTGCGCGCCTTACATGCGCCACTGGTCGGGCCGCACCCGGTGGGGTCTGCCGGGGGTGCACGGGTTCTTCGCCGGCAACGACTGGGAGTTTTTTCGCGTGCTCCGCCCTGGCGACGCCGTGAACTGCGTGGAGCGTGTGCTGGATGTGCAGGAAAAGCAGAGCGCCTACTCCGGCCGCCTTGTGATCCAGTACGTGGAAACCACTTACTCCAACCAGCGGGACGAGGTCGTTGCCCGCGTCGTCGGGTGGTGCACTCGCCACCAGCGCCGCGCCTCCCGTGAGCGCGGCAAGTACGCCGACGTTCCCAAGCGTCACGAGTACACCGAAGAGGAACTGACGCGGATCGATGAGCAGGTGCTCAACGAGACGGCACGCGGCGGACGGCCGCGCTACTGGGAAGACACTGAGATCGGCGAAGAGTTGCCTACGGTGGTGCGGGGGCCGCTTTCGTTGCAGGACGTGAGCGCGTTCCTGGTGGGCACCGGCCGTTCCAGCGCCCACGGCGTGCTGCTTCGGGAGGCCATGCGCCACCCCAACCACTTCTTCCGGAACCCGGAGTCTGGCGGCGGCCTGGAGTACACGGGGATCGGACACCTGCGCGATTCGGTAGCTGAGGCGGTGGGCGTTCCCGGCGCCTACGACTACGGCCCGCAGCGCGTGTCCTGGCTGGGAACCCTGATGACCAACTGGATGGGTGACGACGCATTCCTCAAGCGGCTCCGGGTGGAGACGCGGCGGTTCAACGTCTACGGCGACACGCAGTTCTGCAAGGGCCGCGTCGCCCGCAAGTACATCCACCAGGGCAACGCGCTGGTGGATGTGGACATCTGGGCCGAGAACCAGCGCGGCGAGGTCACCGCTCCCGGCACCGCCACCGTGCTACTGCCTTCCCGCGACCCTAGGAACCCCTGGTTCACCGACGGCAGCCACCTGTCGTTGCGGGACGTCACCCTGCCAGAAGAGGCGCCGCCAATTCTGCCCGTTTGAGGGCCCTTCAGTAAGCAAATATCTCGTCTACGGAACAGACGAAACCGGGCAGGACCGGTTCGCAGGTCAGCGTGTCGCCGGGGCCAAATCGCTGCACCGTGCCGTCGTCATGGTGAGCCATTATTTCCTGGGTATCGATATACGCCACCAGCGCGAGTCTCACGCCGGCATCCAGCTACATCTGTGTCTTGGAGTCCACCATTGGCTGCTGGTAGTCGCCGGCTACCACCTCCACCACGAGGTCAGGGACAATCTCCGCGTAACCGCTGGCGGAGCGTGCACCTACCATTCTTTCCGTTGATGTGAAAGCATAGTCGGGAGCTCGCGCCGTATCAGGATCGTGTCCGATGTAAACGCCGGTTTCGGCGGCGTAGATTTCCCCCAGGTTAGCCGCTTCAACGAAATTTCCAATGCGCCGGCCGATACGGTCGGTAACTCCGCCGTGTGGAGCGCTGGCTGGCGCCATGGTAATCAATTCCCCCCGGATCAATTCGTAGCGCTTGCCGTCATCGGGCAAGGCAAGCAGTTCGGCCGCGGTCAACAGTTTTTTGGCGGTGGTCATGGCGTGCCGCCTCCCGGTGTTAGTGAGCCAACACCATGGTGATGCAGATGGGGAAATTGCTCAACAACTAACGGGCGGGAAGGAGATACCGCTATTCGACCACGCGCACGAACCGCCGCCGCCCTGCGCGCACCACATCGCCAGCGTTCAGCGTGGGTTCGTCGCCCATGGAGGCGGTCGTCCGCCGACCGTCCGCCCCGATCAACTCGACGGCCCCTTGAGTGAGCAACCGGCGGGCTTCGCCATTGCTGCTGACCAGCCCGGTCTGCACCAGCAGGCGGTGGATCGGCAACCCGGTCACTTCGGCCAGAGCCACCTCCGGGATGTCGTCCGGGAGATCCCGACGCTGGACCACTTGCTCGAAGTGGGACTGAGCAGAGTCAGCGGCGTCGCCGTCGTGGAAGGTGGTGGTGATGCGATGCGCCAATCCCTTTTTGAAGTCCATGGGGTTGGCGGTCTCCGATTCCATGGCGCGGGTCATATCGTCGATGTCCGCGTCCGGCACGTCCGTCAGGTACTCGTAGTATGACGTGATTAGCTCGTCGGGCAGGGACATGAGCTTGCCGTACATTTCCTGCGGCGGCTCTTCCAGCGCCACGTAGTTGCCGAGGCTCTTGCTCATCTTCTGCACCCCGTCGGTGCCTACCAAAATGGGCATCATGAAGCATTGCTGCGGGGTTTGTCCCATCATGCCCTGCAACTCGCGGCCGACCAGGAGGTTGAACATCTGATCCGTGCCGCCGAATTCCACGTCGGATTCGATGACCACCGAGTCGTAAGCCTGCATCAACGGGTAGAGCATCTCGGTGATGGCGATGGGCTGGTTCTGAGAGTAGCGGTTGGCGAAGTCCTCCCGGTGGAGGAACTGGTTGATGGTGAACCGGCTGGTGAGCTCGATAACGTTGGCCAGGGTGAATTCGCCGAACCATTGGCTCTGCCATTCCACCTGGGTGCGATCGCGGTCCACGACCTTGAAGAACTGGCGCATATACGATTCGGCGTTTTCCAGGACCTCGGCGTGGGTGAGCATGGTGCGCGTTGTCGAACGGCCGGAAGGATCGCCGATCTGAGCGGTCCAGTCGCCCACGATCAGGATGACCTGGTGCCCAAGGTCCTGCAGTTGCCGGAGCTTGCGCAGGCCGACGACGTGGCCCAGGTGGATGTCCGGCCGGCTGGGGTCAAAACCCATCTTGAGCCGCAACGGCCGGCCCCGCTGCAGCATGGCGGTGAACTCTTCCTCGGAAATGATCCGGCTCACGCCCCGCCGCGTGATGGTAGACAGGTTTTCGGGGATCTGGACTTGGCTGGTCAACGCTCACCTCGCCTCTGTTGGTCAGTGATGACCGGCGGATCAGGCGTTTTCCTGCCGGTCGTGCTGCTCGAGCACCAGACGGGCATTTGCCACGTCCCGGTTCATCTGTGAAATGAGGGCATCGATGCCATCGAAGGTTTCCTGGCCACGTAGCCGGGAAACGAACTCGAGCTTCAGGTTTTCGTCGTAGATGTCGTCCGAGAAATCCAGCAGGTGCGCTTCGATCAGGCGCTGGCTGAGGCCGAAGGTGGGCCTCACGCCGATGCTGGTAGCTGACATATGTCGCACGCCGTTTACGGTGGCGTAAGTAGCGTACACGCCGTCGGCCGGGATCACGAAGTTCGCAATGGGAATGATGTTGGCGGTGGGGAAGCCCAACTGGCGGCCCATCTTGGCGCCGTGCACAACGATGCCGTCGGTGGCGTAGGGCCGTCCCAGCAGGAATTCGGCGCCATCGACGTTCCCGTCGGCCAGGGCATTGCGGACCCGACGGCTGCGCACCGTGCTGCCTTCCAATTCCAGCGGAGGCACCGTCTCCACCCAGAAACCGAGCGCCGCCCCCCGGCGCCGCAGGTAGTCCAGGTTGCCGCTGCGGTTCCGCCCCAGGGCAAAGTCGGGGCCGGTGACGATGCCGCGCATGTGGAGGCAATCGACGAGCATGTGCGTGAACTCGTTGGCGTCGAGGTTGGCGATGTCGTTGGTGAACTCGACGCAGATCACGCTCTCGATTCCGGCCTCGTGCAACAACCGGATCTTTTCTTCGGGAGTGATGATCTTGGTTACGGTGCGTTCCGGGTTCACCACTTCCGCCGGATGATTGCTGAAAGTGATGACGGTGGGGATCAGCGGCGGTTCAGCCAACTCCAACATGCGGCTCAGGAGGTGGCGGTGTCCCCGATGCACGCCGTCAAAAACTCCAATGGTGACGACCGTGCCGGTGCCGTGTCGCGGCGCGGCATCGGCCAATGCCTGATGAAAGGCCCCCCGGCCCGGAGTTCCTGAAGTTGGATTGTCCGAGGAGAGCATGGCGTCCAGGAGGCCGGTTGAGTTGGCAGGTACGAGAACTGGCCGCACCGGAACGGGCACCCGATTTGAGCCCCGCCTCATACTCATTGCGGCGTCAATTAGCGCAATGGATGGTAGCACAGGGCCCCAAGCCGGGCAAGCAGACTCGTTCTCTCGAACCGGCGATATACTGGACGGCGTTGGCGGGATAAGGCGCAAAAGCCCTGAAATTTGTCGCCGCGGCACTCGTCAACTGCGGCAAGATCGGTTTTAGAATGCGACCACGCAAATCACACTCAATGAGAATATCGGGCGGCGCGTCCAGAGGCCTCCCGTTGATCGGGGCGGCGGTGGCCGGAGTACGACCTACAACCGAGAGGGTTAGATCCGCGATTTTCAACATTCTGCAACCCGACGAGGTTGAAGGCAGCCGTGTCCTTGACCTGTACGCCGGCACCGGCAGCCTCGGCATCGAAGCGCTCAGTCGCGGCGCAACGCAAGCCGCCTTCGTGGAGCGCAATCGACGTCAATGTCGGGTGATACAGGAGAATTTGGACTTCACGGGTTACGGCGACGTTGGTCGTGTTGTTTGCGCCGAAGTCCTGGATTGGTTGAACCGAGCCGCAGTCAACTCGAACAACGGCGACTCATACGATCTTGTCGTTCTGGATCCACCCTACCGAATGGGAGAACCCACCCCAACCCTGGCACGACTGGCCCAATCGGGGCTGCTCAACCCGAAATCTACAGTAGTCGTCGGCTTCAGCAATCTCGTAACTTTGCCCGTCGATATCCATTGTCTGCATGAAATTGATCGACGCAGCTACGGGGATAATGCGGTAGGATTCTACGCCGTTCGCGCCGCCGCGAATTGACTGACGTTGACAACGAATTGGAGTATCCCCGAATGGTAACCGCTTTGTATCCCGGCACTTTCGACCCCGTGACCATGGGACACCTGAACGTGGCACAGCGGGCGGCCCGGCTGTTCGACAGCCTGATCGTGGCCGTGTATGACACCCCTTCCAAGAGCCTGCTGTTCAACACTGAAGAGCGCGTCGGGTTGATGCGGGAGGCGGTGGCCGACATGTCCAACGTGACGGTCCGCCCGTTCAACGGCCTGGTGGTCAATACCGCCCGGGACGCCGGCGCAGCCGCCATCATCCGGGGTCTCCGCAGCGGTCCCGACTTCGAGTACGAGTCGCAGATGTTCTTCATGAACCGACGCCTGGAACCCGAAGTCGACATGGTGTCGCTGATGAGCGACCAGGAGCACATGTTCATCAGTTCCAGCCTGCTCAAAGAAGTCGCTCAGTTGGGCGGCGATATCTCCGGTATGGTCCCTGACCACGTGGCTCGGGCCCTGGCGGAAAAATACCAATTGCCGCAGCGGTAGCCGTTCACGCGCAATCTGAACCGCCGGCTAAGGGGGTCATCATAGATATCAACAGCATTATCGACCGCATCGAATTGTTGGTGGACTCGAGCAAGTCCGTGCCTCTCAGCAACAATGTCATGGTCGACAGGGGCAAGATCGGCGAGCTCGTGGCGCAGTTGCGTATGGCCGTGCCTCAGGAGATCAGGCGCGCCGAGGAAATGTTGTCCCGCAAGGATGACATAATGTCCTCAGCCGTCTCCGAGGCTCACCAGGCCCGCCAGCAGTTGGAACAGGATTTCCGGACTCGTCTCAACGAACACGAACTGGGCCGAAAGGCTGAGGAAATTCTGCGGGAGGCGGAAACCGCCTCCCGACGGATGATCGACCAAGCGGAGCGCGAGGCGGAAAACCGGCGGAACCAGGCCGACGCCTACGCCCTGCGCACCCTGCGGGACCTGGAGCGCGAACTGACCGCCGCCACCGGTTCGGTGCGCAAGGGCATCGACGCGCTTGCCGGCGCAACTCTGGCGGCCGCCCCGAGCCCCAGTATCCCGTCGCCAAATGACTTTGCTCCGAGCGATGAGCGGGAAACCGCCGATTACGGGCGCCTCCGCTAGTCCGCCCTCCCAAACCAACTGATCGCCGGGGCGGGAAAACACCCGCCCCTCGGTCGTTCGGCACGGTCGCCGTTACTCACGCCAGACTGCCGGAGAGCGTGATTTACGCTTGACATCGGCGACTCTTGCGGGTGTACAATCCGGCGTGCCCGCTGGTTGGAAGTACGCTTGGGCGTGATCTAACCACACCATCCCGGAAGCGTTGATTGGAGTGACGGAGCGAGATGCGTGAACTGGTAATCGACAGCATCCGGATCAGCCAGATGAACTATCAACGGGTGGTGGTCCTCAAGGAGTTGGCCACCGAGCTTTTCCTGTTGATCTGGATTGGCCCCACCGAGGCCGAAGCCATCGCGGTAAAAATGCAGGGCATGTCGGTTCCGCGGCCGCTCACGCACGACCTTTTCGTTGACTTGGTGAAGTCGGTGGGCGGAACGTTCGAACACATCCTGGTAAATGACCTTCAGAACGAGACGTTTTACGCCAAGATCGTGGTCAGGATCGGCGACCGTACCCACGAAATAGACTCCCGGCCCAGCGACGCCATGGCGGTCGCCGTGCGGGCGGAGGTCCCAATTTACGTGGCTGACCAGGTGATGGATAAAGCTGCGATCTCGATGGACCAGGAAACCGGCCAACCCGCAGTTGCCCCGGAATCAGGTGGAGAATCGGCCCCCGCTGAGGTCACGGAAGAGGAACTCCAGGGATTGTCGGCCTTTACGGATCTGATCAACGAACTGGACATGGAAGACTTTGAGCGCAAGTAGGCTCCAGATGCGTACCAGCGGCGCAACGACGAATGCTGCCCCGCCCCTGGAGGTGGGGCGTTTTCGTAAGCGAGGTTACGAATTCTGCAAAAATCTCCGATTGACAGTTCGGAGTGCGGATGCTACGATGCCTGCCGTTTGGAAACGGAAATGCCGCAGTGGGTAGTTACCGCACTGCGGCTGACCGGCTTGGGTTGGTTCGTTGCTGTATGTATCGTCCTGGGCATCCTTGGAGGGCTCTGGCTGGGCAAGTTGACCGGCCAGGTGGCACTCCTGGTGTTGGTGGGAACGGTTTTGGGCAGCGTGGTAGCATTCTACGGGGTCTACCGGATGATTCTTCCCGCGGTCTACGGAAGCAACAATCCCAACCGCACCGCCAGCCGTTCCCAAAAACCGTGTTCTGACCGCGGAGGCAACGAACCGTCGTGACCACCAAACGAGTACTCCTTCTGCTCGGCATCGTGTCGGCAGTCCTCCTGATCGTAGGTTTCGTCGTTGGCGCGGTCGGCTCCCGGATGTTTGGGCTGGAACGGCCATTCGTTTCCCAGCCGGGAATTCACCTGCCTCCTGACCCCGTGTTCCCCGCGACCGTTCGCGAAAACGTGGTCGGCTATCGGGTTGCTGAAAAGAAGACCGACGACCACGGTGAAAGCGCAGGCAAAGACGAAGCCAAAGAGGAGCATCATGGCCTGGGCCTGATGCAATTCGCCGTTACCAACACCATGCTTTCGGCATGGCTGACCAGCATCATCATGCTGGTGTTCTTCATCGGAGGCGCGCGCAATCCCAAGGTTATTCCCAGCCGGCTCCAGGCGCTGGTGGAGATGCTGTTCGAATTGGTCCTCAATTTCGCGTCCAGCATCCTCGGGCCAGAGATGGGTCGCCGGGCTTTCCCGGTGGTCGCCACCATTTTCTTCTTTGTGTTGTTCAATGCTTGGATAGCGATCTTCCTCATCCCGATATACCAGGCGGTGGGCTACGGCGCGCAATTGGGAGGCGAGTTCAAACTGGCCACGCACCTGATTCGGCCGGCCGGCACTGACCTGAACTTCCCGCTGGCGCTGGCGCTGGTGTCGTTCGTGTTCGTCGAGTACTGGGGCTTCCGGGCCCACGGGTTCGGATACCTCAAGAAGTTCTTCGCCTTCGGAGACCTCTTCCGCGGCCGTCCGTCGGGCCTGATCAACGTCTTCGTGGGCATCCTGGAACTGGTTTCGGAACTGGTGCGCATCGTCTCGTTCACCTTCCGTTTGTTCGGGAACATGACCGCCGGCGAAATCCTGGTGGTGATGATCACCTTCCTCGTTCCTTTCATCGCCACCCAGTTCGTCTTCGGGTTGGAACTCCTGGTAGGTCTGATCCAGTCGGTCATTTTCGCGGGGCTCACCCTGGTGTTCCTGTCGGTGGCCGTAAGTCACGAGGAGCACTGATGGCCCGACGTTTGCCCCCATCAAGGCACCGTTGCCCCGTGGTTTGACGGCCAGGGGCGAGGCAAAATCACGCGACCAATTTCGGTTCGGAGGATTAACAACAATGGCACTTGACCTTACGATGTTCACCACTTTGCTGTCGGTGGGTGCGCAGGCGATTACCGCGGATGGCGCCAAGTTCCTGGCGGCCGGCCTGGCCATCGCCCTCGGCGTGGTCGGACCTGGTGTGGGTATCGGAATCCTCGGCGCGGGCGCGATGAACGCCATCGGCCGCAACCCGGACGCCGCCGGTTCCATTACCACCAACATGATCCTCGCCATCGCGTTCGCTGAGGCCCTGGGCATTTACTCGCTCATCGTCGCAGTGATCCTGCTCTTCGTGGTGTAACAACATGGTTGAACTGGGACTGAACGTTCCGTCGCTGATCAGCTACCTGATCAACTACGTCGTCCTTCTGATCCTGCTGGGAGCGCTGGCCTACCGGCCATTGCTCAACGCTCTGGACAGTCGAGTCGAGAGCATCCGGGAGAGCCTGGCCGCTGCCGACCGGGCTCGCGAGGAAGCGGCCACGTCCCGCTCCGCCATCGAGGAGGAGCTTAACGAGGCACGTCGCGAGGGCCAGCGTCTGCTGGATCAGGCGCGCGAGGCTGCCGAACGTTTCCGGGAAGAGGAAATGGGACGCGCCCGCCAGGCGGCGGAGGAATTTTCCGAGCGTGCCCGGGCGGACATCGCTCGGGAGCGAGACGCCGCCATCAACGAGGTCCGGGCTGCCTTCGGAGATCTGGCGATTTCCGCCGCCGAACGGATTATCCGTCGCAGCGTGGACCGCCAGGCGCATCAGGAGTTGATCGATCAAGTCCTGGCCGAAGGCGAACAGGCGCTGCGCCGCAACTGATCTGTGAACCTTTCCGGCGCCCCAGACATAAAACGAACGTGGCTGCCCCGCAAAGCGGCCTCGCCAGCATAGGAACTAGGGAGACAAGAACCCGTGGCAAACCGCCTGTCCGGTCAGCGCTACGCCCAGGCCATCTTTGAGTTGGCCGAGCAGCACGAGCAGCTGGAACCGTGGGACCTGGAACTTCGGCTGGCTGCCGACGTGCTCGGCGACCAGGAGTTCGGTCTGTTCCTGCGACACGCTGAAGTGCCGTTGGAACGCAAGATCGTGGCCATCGACGAAGTGCTGTCCGAAGCCCATCCCATGGTTCGTAACCTGGTGGCGTTGCTGGTCAGTCGGGGCGGTGTGGATGCCATGCGGGACGTCCAGGAAGCCTACACTCACCTGCTGGATGAACGCCTGGGGCGTCAACGGGTTGAAGTCACCGCCGCCGTGGAGCTGGAACAGGCCGAACTGGACCGTATCACCGATCTGGTTGGGCGCATGGTAGGCAAGGAAGTGGTGGTCACCGCCAGTGTGGACGAGTCGATCCTGGGCGGGCTGATCATCCAGATTGGCGATCAATTGCTGGACGGCAGCGCGAGTTCCGCCCTGGAACGGCTCCGCCAGACGGTCCGCGCGCAAGCGGCCTAACCAACGCAAAATTGAGGAGACTCGCCGATGGCAGTCAGGGGACAAGAGATAGTTTCTCTCATCAGGCGTCAGATCGAGGAGTTTGGCGGAGACCTCTCCCTCGTCGACGTTGGCACCGTCCTGCAAGTGGGTGACGGCATCGCCAGCATCCAGGGTTTGCAGAGCGTCCGGTCCAACGAATTGCTGGATTTCGGCAACGACGTGCTGGGCCTCGCGCTGAACCTGGAATCGGACATTGTCGGCGCCGCCATCTTGGGCGATCCCAACGCGGTCAAAGAGGGTGACCGGGTCCGCGCCACCGGACAGATCATCGAAGTGCCGGTTGGGGACGCGCTCATCGGGCGCGTGGTGGATCCGCTGGGTCGGCCGCTGGATGGCAAAGGCCCGGTGGCGACCGACCGCACCATGCCCGTGGAACGCACTGCGCCCAACGTGGTGGTTCGAAAGTCGGTGGATACCCCGGTACAGACGGGCATCAAGGCCATCGACGCGATGATCCCCATTGGTCGGGGCCAGCGTGAACTGATCATCGGCGACCGTTCCACCGGCAAGTCCGCCATCGCCATCGACACCATCATCAACCAGCGGGATACAGACCTGATCTGCATCTACGTGGCCATCGGTCAGAAGCAGGGCAAGGTCTCCCAGGTGGTGGGCATTCTGGAAGAGTACGGCGCCATGGACCACACCATCGTGGTCAACGCGGGTTCCGCGGACTCCGCGCCGCTGCAGTTCATCGCCCCGTACGCCGGCTGCGCCATGGGGGAGGCGTTTATGGAGGAAGGCAAAGACGTGCTGATCGTCTACGACGATCTTACCAAGCACGCGTGGGCCTACCGCCAGATGTCGCTCCTGCTGCGCCGCCCCGCCGGACGTGAGGCTTATCCCGGAGACGTTTTCTACCTGCACAGCCGGTTGCTCGAACGCGCGGCCCGGCTCGACGACACATTGGGCGGCGGCTCGTTGACGGCGCTGCCCATCATTGAGACCCAGGCCGGTGACGTTTCGGCGTACATCCCAACCAACGTGATCTCCATCACCGACGGGCAGATCTACCTCGAACCTGAATTGTTCAACGTCGGCATCCGCCCCGCAGTCAATGTCGGTCTGTCCGTGTCCCGCGTGGGCGGCGCCGCTCAGACGCGGGCGGTGCGCCAGGTGGCCGGCCGTCTGCGCCTGGACTTGGCCCAGTACCGCGAATTAGCCACTTTCGCCCAATTCGGCACCGCCGACCTGGATGCTGCCACCCGCGCCCAGTTGGCGCGTGGTCAATTGGCAACCGAGGCGCTGAAGCAGGGACAGTACCAGCCCCTGAACCTGGGCGACGAGGTGATCGTTCTCTTTGCGGTCAACTCTGGCCTGATGGAAGATGTGCCGCTGGAGCGCGTCGGCGCGTTCGAAGAGCAGATGCTCCGTCACGTCAACGCGACGCATCCCGAGTTCAGCCAGGCAATCCGCGACACCGGCAACCTGCCCGACGAGCTGAGCGAGCAGCTCACCGCCGCCATCAACGATTTCAAACCCACCTTCCAGTAGGCGCCGGGGTACTTAGCCTCCCCAATCCAGGAGCAGCCAGGGTCATTACATGCCTAGCGTTAGAGACATCCGCCGACGCATCCGTAGCGTCGAGAACACCGGCAAGGTCACCAACGCGATGTCCCTCATCGCGGCGTCGAAGATGCGCCGGGCCCAGTTGGCCGTCACCGACGGCCGCCCGTACGCGGAGAAGATCCATGAGGTGATCGCTACGCTGGCAGCGCAACCAACTGACGACGACACGGTCCACCCGCTGCTGGAGACCCGCCCGGTCAACACCGTGGGAATGGTGGTGATCACACCCGACCGTGGACTGGCCGGGGGCATGCACGCCAACATCAACCGCCAGGTGGCCCGCTTCATCCTGGGCAGCGACGCGACGGTCCGCAGTATTGTGGTCGGCCGCAAGGGCCGCGACTTCCTGGTGCGCTACACGGATACCGTCCAGGCAGTATTCACCGATCTGAGCGACCGCGTTGCCCTTGCCGATACCACCGCGATCTCCCGCCTGGTCATTGACGGGTACACTGACGGCGAGTTCGATGAGGTGCACCTGGCCTACATGCGCTTCGTGTCCACCGTTCAGCAGGAACCGGTGATAGAACGGATACTGCCGGTGGAACCGGCGGCGCTGGAGTCGGCCCAACGGGTGGGCTACATTTACGAACCTGATCCGGCGACTGTGCTGAGCGCACTGCTTCCGCAGTTCGTTGAGATGCAGGTATACCACGCGATTCTGGAAAGTATCGCCAGCGAGCAGTCCGCCCGCATGGTAGCGATGCGGAACGCCACCGACAATGCCAACCAACTGGCTTCCGACCTGACATTGGTTATGAACAAGCTGCGCCAGGACAGCATCACCAACGAGTTGCTGGACCTCGTGGGCGGCCAGGTCGCGCTGGAGGGATGATCCGCCGCGCCCACTTGCGGAGACCACGTTTCGGCCAGCCCGCGGATATCCGACCGTCTTCAGATAGCTCCTCCGGAGGATAGACAAGATGCCCGGTAAAATTGCCCAAGTAATCGGTACGGTGGTGGACGTAGAATTCCCCGCCGATCAGCTCCCGAACCTGTTTGACGCTCTCGAGGTCGACAACTCGGGCGAGCGCCTGGTGCTGGAAGTTCAGCAGCACATCGGCAACCGCTGGGCCCGCTGCCTGGCCCTTGGATCCACGGATGGATTGGCCCGTGGCAGCGAAGTGACCGACACCGGGAACAAAGTTTCTGTCCCGGTGGGGCCCGAAACTCTGGGGCGGCTCTTCGACGTCACCGGGACCCCACTGGACAACCTGGGCGCAGTGGAAGCCGGTCAGTTCTGGCCCATCCACCGGGATCCTCCGGCTTTTGACGACCAGAACCCCACCGTCGAGATTCTTGAGACGGGTATCAAGGTGTTCGATCTCATTACCCCTTTCCCCAAGGGCGGCAAGGTAGGGGCCTACGGCGGAGCCGGCGTGGGCAAAACCGTCATCATTCAGGAACTCATCCGGAACATCGGCGCCGTTCATAGCGGCGTGTCCGTATTCGCTGGGGTGGGCGAGCGGTCTCGCGAAGGGAACGACCTCTGGCACGAGATGGAAGACTCCGGCGTGCTGGGCAGCACCGTGCTGGTGTTCGGGCAGATGAACGAGACTCCCGGCGTGCGCGCCCGCATCGGGCTCACCGGGTTGACCATGGCGGAGTACTTCCGGGAAGAGCAGAACCAGGACGTGCTGCTGTTCATCGACAACATTTACCGGTACATCCTGGCCGGTATGGAAGTGTCCGCGCTGCTGGGTCGCATGCCTTCCGCGGTGGGTTATCAGCCCACACTGAGCACGGAGATGGGCGCGCTCCAGGAGCGGATCACCTCCACCAAGAGCGGCAGCATCACCTCCTTCCAGGCCATTTATGTGCCGGCCGACGACTACACCGACCCCGGTATCGTGACCACCTTCGGACACCTGGACGCCGTTGTCTCGCTCGAGCGCGCGCTGGCAGCGCAGGCCCTGTATCCTGCCGTGGACCCGTTGGCATCCTTCGCTCGAATTCTCGAACCGCGAGTCGTCGGCGATGAGCACTATCGCGTAGCGCGCGGCGTGCAGCAGGTGCTGCAGCGGTACCGTGACCTGCAGGACATCATCGCTATCCTGGGCATCGAAGAGTTGTCCGATGATGACCGTCAGACGGTGTTCCGGGCTCGCAAGATCCAGCGGTTCCTGACCCAGCCGTTCTTCGTCGCTGAAACTTTCACCAACCAGCCGGGCAAGTACGTCGCCCTGCGCGACACCGTGCGCGGCTTCGCCGAAATCCTGGACGGCCAGCACGACGACCTCCCCGAGCAGGCTTTCTACATGGTAGGCACCATCGAAGAGGCGGTGGAGAAGGCCGCTGAGATGCAGGCCACCGCCTGATTTTCCCAGACCACTGATCAATAGGAGCCCGCCTCGATGCCGATGCAGTTGCAAATCATCACCGCTGAACGCGAGGTGTTTTCCGGCGAGGTGGACGGGCTGGTCGCCCCGGGCGTCGCCGGTCAGTTGGGCATTCTACCCAATCATGCCCCGTTGATGACCGTGCTGCAGCCGGGCGAGTTGCTCGTCCGCGCCGGTGGTGATGAGAGCTACCTTGCGCTCTCCGGCGGCTATCTGGAAGTGCTCGGCAATCAGGTCATCGTGCTTGCCGACGCCGCCGAGGATGTGGACGAAATCGACGAGGCGCGGGCGCAGGAGGCGTTGGCACGAGCACAGGAACGCATCGCCAGTCGAGAATCCGACATCGAACTGGAGCAGGCGGTGGCTTCCCTCCGCCGGGCCCAAGTTCGCGTCACCGTCGCGCGCCGCCGTCGCTCCACGCCCCACCGCTCACTGGCGCGGCAAACCCAGCAGTAGGATCAGGATGTGGGTAAAGAGCCGTTAATTGACGGCCCGCCCTCGGTCAGGTAGTAAGTCATCGACTGTAGGGCCAGCACCGGGTCGATGTTACGGACCCGGACCCCGTCCGGCACCTGAGTGTTGATCGGCGCGTAGTTCAGGATCGCCCGCACTCCACATGCCACCAGTTGGTCGATGACGGTCTGCGTATGAGCGCTGGGCACGGCCACGATGGCGATGCTGATGTCGCGTTCGGCCACCGTCTGCGCCATCTCGCCCATGGGTTGGACCGAGACACCGCCGACCTGGCGTCCGACGTTGGCGAGGTTGTTGTCGAACGCCGCCACCAGGTGGAACCCATCCGGGTTGAAACCGGGGTAGTTCAGGATCGCGTTCCCCAGCCGGCCCACTCCGACGACGGCCACATTCCATTCCGAGTTCAGGCCCAGGATCTGCTTGAGTTCCCGTAGCAGATCGCGCACCACGTACCCCCGCCCCTGCTTGCCGAATCTGCCAAAGTAGGACAGGTCCTTCCGGATCTGGGCCGGCGTCACTTGCAGTTGTTCGCCCAACTGCTGCGAGTTGGTGACCGATTCACCGCTTTCCAGCAGTTGCGACAGGATACGTACATACTGCGGCAACCTGGAAATGACCACCTCGGGGACTTCACCAGGGGATGTGAACGTCATAGGGTTGGCACCTGGTCCGCTGGAACGGGATAACATGCGCTCGTATCGTGACCTTTCTTGAATCCGTCAAATATTCCCATGAAAATTACGTATGGCGGAAGCAATCGATAAATCGTTCCTATGCCGTTCGGCGTCCAGTCATAATCTATCCCGACGCTTATCCATCGTCAATACCGGCACGAATGGGCGAGTACGATTGTCGTCGGACGCCCGCAATCATCGGCTCTGGCCCGGCGCCTCCCGCCATGCGAAACTCGCTCCCCGGCGGCGGACAAGTTAGACTTGGTGCACCGTTCCTTTGCCTTGTAGTCGCTTGCCACCAAACTCATGCACGTAGCAGTAGCGCACATCAATCTCCGCGTGCCCGAGAGTCGCAGCCTCAAGACCCGGAGACAGGCTGCGCGCAGCTTGATCCAGCGAATACGCGGCCGCTTCAACGTTTCGGTTGCCCAGGACGCCGGCGTCGATGGGAATGCATGGCAGAGCGTAACCCTGGCCGTGTCCTGCGTCGGCGTCAGCGCGGACCAAACCAGGTCACTGATCGACGACGTGGTGGACTTCGTGATTGAGGTCCGCCCCGACCTTGAAGTCCTCGATTACACCATCGAGGTGATGAGCGGGTTCTAGGGACAAAAATCACCCGGGTCTTCGTATTCGCACGAAAACCCGGGCAGCTTCTATAGAAACGGGTTAGATCCGGTCGTTTATGGCGGCCATCAGGTCCTGTAGGTCCGGGAACAGGTGGGCGTCGGGTGTGTGTTTGTGCTCGCCGACTAACTCGCCGTCGATCAGGATATCGAACTTGCCGTGTTCGCCCGGAGTCAATTTGAAGGTCGAAATGTTGTCACCGGTGCGGGTCAAAGCTTCGCTGGCCATCCAGGCCGCGCGTCCGGCGTGCCCTCAATCCCAGCAATAAACGATTTCAATTTCCATCCGGTTCACGTCGGGCCTCTGAGCCATGGGTACCCTCCCTCAAGTTGGCGCGGCGATGCGCGAGTTTGGCGGATGATAGGGGAATCGCGCCGGCGGCGCAATGCCGCGTCGGAGGTTCGGGCGAACCGTCATTCTCGGACGGTCACGGCGGTGGACCTGCCGGCAAGCACGACATCATCCAGCCAACCGCAAAGGCCGTCCCAAAACTCCGGGTAGTCGCCAACGTTCATGTGTCCGGCCGTTTCTACCGTTACCAACTGCTTGGGTTCGCGCGCTGCGTCGAATAGCTTGCGACCCTGCGACAGCGGCACCAACTCGTCGTCAGCGCCGTGCAGTATCAGCAACGGACAGTCAATGCGGTCAACCAGAGCCACCGAGTTGTAGCGATTGCCGACCAGCCGTCCCGACCAGGTGAGGGTCGGGTAGAACAACTTGCCCATATCGCGCAGCGAGGCGAATGGAGCAACCAGCGCTATCCCCAGCGGCGACCAGGACTCGGCCGCCAGCCTTGTCGACACGGCCGCGCCCATGGATATCCCCATAAACAGGGTGTTCGCCTGATCTGCGCCGTAGGTGCGTTGCAGGTGGGTTAGAGCAGCCCGCGCGTCGATGGCGGTGTTCCGCACCGTCGCCTTGCCCCGGCTGTTGCCAAACCCGCCGTAGTCGAACCCGAATATGTTCGCGCCGGTATGCTTCCTGACCGCCGCAAACTCGCCGACCCGAAGGCTCAAATTGCCGCCGGCGCCGCCGAACCACATCCAAGTCATGTCGGGTCGACGGTCGCCGGGGATATACCAGCACTGCAACCTGTGTCCGCGGTCCGACTCGCACCAGGTTTCTTTGAACTCCAAGCCGAGGTCGGTCGGCAGGGCATCACATACCGGTTGCGGCTGGAACAGCAATCGGCGTTCCAGTATGTCTATGAACATGGTCAGCATCCCCGAGAACGAGGCAATATCTGGACGGATGCTACAAGCCGAGGGGCCACGATCCAGATGAGCTACCCGGACCACATCACTACTCAATACGATCCACCGGACGATTACGGACTTTGTTGCGAGGGAGCGGCCCGGCTGGATTTGAACTGCTTGATAGTCTCCGCGGTACGTCTAATCGTCGGCCAGGCTGTCGGCCAGGATTTCCAGCACGTCGCGGGCGTCCTTGCTCTCGGAGTGTCCCTTGGACTGGATGCCCTCAGTCATCATCTGGAGACAGAACGGGCAGGAGACGCCCACTGTGTCGGCCTGGGTTTCCAAGAAGTGATCGGTGCGCACGTGGTTGATCCGCTCCCCCTGGCTCTCCTCGATCCACATGTGACCGCCGCCGGCGCCGCAGCAGAACCCGCGCTCGCGGCATCGGGGCGCCATCTCCACCAACTTCAGGCCGGGAATGGCCCTGGCGACGTTGCGCGGCTCGTCGTAGACTCCGTTGTGGCGGCCCAGGTAGCACGAATCGTGGTAGGCCACCGACACGTCCATCATCTTCACGGGCTTGATCCGGCCATCGCGGATCAGGGTGTCCACGAATTGGCTGTAGTGGAGCACCTCGTACTCCCCGCCAAACTGCGGGTATTCGTTCTTCATGGTGTTGAAGCAGTGCGGGCAGATGGTGACGACGGTCTTTACGTTGTAGCCGTTCATCACCTCGACGTTCTGCTGCGCCAGTATCTGGAACAGGTACTCGTTCCCCATGCGCCGGGCCGGGTCGCCGGTACAGCTCTCCTCGTCGCCCAGGATGGCGAAGTCGACGCCGGCTGATTTCAATACCTTGGCCATCGAACGCGCGATGCCCTGGCTACGCTGTTCCAGGGCGCCGGTGCAGCCCACCCAGAAAAGAACCTCGGCATCGGGTTTTTCGGCCATGGTCGGAACATCGAGGCCTTCCGCCCAATCGGTGCGCGCGAAGGTGGTTCCGCGCCACGGGTGTCCGCGCTGCTCCATGCTCAGCAGGGCGTTCATGCCGGTCTCGGGTATCCGGGACTCCTCGAGCACCAGGCTGCGGCGCATGTCGATGATGGTAGGTACGTGCTCGACGACCACCGGGCACTCCTCCATACAGGCCCCGCAGGATACGCAGTCCCATACCGCCTGCTCCGGAATTGCGCCGTCGATCAGGGGCATGGGCTCCACGTGCTCGGCGTCACGCGCCCCTTGGTGCCCGATGGCGATCATGTGCTCCTTGAGGTTCTCGACGATGTGCATCGGGGAGAGAACCTTGCCGGTGGTATGCGCCGGGCAGGCATCGGTGCACCGGCCGCACACCGCGCAGGCGTAACCGTCCAGTAACTCTTTCCAGGTGAAGTCCTGAACCCGGGACGCGCCGAAACGTTCGACGTTTTCCAGGTCCATGGTCGCCAGCGTGCCGCGCGGCTCGAGGTTGCGGAAGAAAGCGTTCAACGGAGCGGCCACCATGTGGATGTGCTTCGAAAACGGAATGTACAACCCGAACCCGAGCACGATGAGCAGGTGTACCCACCAGAAGGTCGCTTGCAGAACGCCGGCGGTCGCTGCGGACATGCCCATCGCGTTGAGCCAGTTGCCGATGGCTGCGCCGATAAACACGCCGGCTTCCGGACCAGCGCCACCGGCTGCCACATGAAAGGAATGGACCAGCAAGGTTGCGACCATCAGGCCGGCCGTCAGCCCAACGATCACCACCGACTCCCCTTTGCGGGTCAGGTCGAAGCTAAGCCGGTGCGGCTGCGCGATCCAGCGTCGAACCAGGGCCCAAATGAGAGCGGCCAGGATTAAAGCCGCGAAGATATCCAGATAGATGCTGTAAACCAGCACGCCGGTCTTCGTGAGGATGGTCTCGCCCAGAGGATGCCAGATGGACCCGCCGAATATGAAGATCAGGTACGACAAGCTGAAGGATAGGAACCCCCAGAAGATGGTGGCGTGTCCCAGTCCGGCCAGGTCGACGCTGCGCGAACGGGGGTCCAGGCGTCCCACCCGCTGCAGAACTTTGCGCTGTCCCAATACTATCGCGGCGGCGCCCGTTAGCCTGGTCATCGGCCGGTCGAATCGGGCCACCGGGAGACCCTGCAATACCAGCCGAAATACCCGGTGATACACGACGTAGCCGGCCACTCCGAACGTGAGTACGGTCAAAACGTAGACGCCAACCCATACGGGAATGACGCCAAAAAGCGAATCGGGGGGAACCATTCTAGTCTTGTCCTGGAGCGGTACGCCAGTGTCGGTAACGCTCGAGCCTGAAATCGGCCGCTAGTTTATCACACGGGGGGCGTTGCCCCGCCGGGCTGGACCGAAGCGCGGATGGGATGGTGACCTGCGGGTCATGAGAGCGTTTCCGCAGCCGCGTTCGGCGGGTTTTGCAGGATCACGCCACACGCCGGCGAGTTGAGCCTCGACAAGCGTGATGGCCGCCGTGTCGAATTATGGAAATCGGCGTTATAATGGGTAGAGCACTATCAACCACGAATTATCGTTTCGGCACGACGCGGCAGCGAATACGCTACCTGCAATGAGGTTGGCAGATGGCAAGCCGGGGACGAACGGGTCGAAAAAAGGGTGCGACCAGGAACAGGCATCATGGTCGACAACCCAACGCCAACGGTTCGGGCGGAAAGCCCGGCAAAGCGGATGTCTCTGCGACAGCGGAGGAAGACCAACGCAAGGGCAAGGCCCCGATACCGGGTCGGCTCACTGCGCCGGTCCTGGTGCTGAACCTCAACTACGTCCCAGTTAACGTCTGCACGGTTCGCCGTGCTATCGTCCTCGTAGCCAAGGGCAAGGCTGAGCTCCTGGAACAGCGAGCCGAGGCGTCGCGGATCCGCACCTACAACGCTTCGCTGAATGCCCCTTCGATAATCCGGCTCGTGTATTTGGTGAAGCGTCCTTTCGCGCCGCGCCGTCTTTCCAAGAAGGAAGTGTTCCTGCGGGACCACTACACCTGCCAATACTGTGGCAAGCGCTCGCAGCAACTTACCCTGGACCACGTTGTGCCCCGACGGCAACACGGCCCACATACCTGGGACAACGTAGTGGCCGCCTGTGGTCGGTGCAACCTCGACAAAGCGGGACGCACGCCTGAAGAGGCGAACATGAAGCTGCGCCGCCTGCCGACCGCCCCGCAGCCCAACCCGTACCGTATCCTGGAAAACCGGACCATTCTGGAAGAATGGAAACAGTACATCCCCTGGCAAACCGCCGCCAAGTCGCGGAACGGCAGCGAGAATGAGCCGGCCTTGATGGCGGTGGCCGACTAACGCTTCATGGCCAGCATCGACCTCCACGGCAGGACCTGGTCCGAATCGCTGACCGAACTGATCGCGACCTATAACCGGGTCCTGGCCGACGGGTCGTCTTCAGAAATCATCGAGATCGTGCATGGCTACGGATCGACGGGGACCGGCGGGTCACTGCGACGCCGCGTACGCTCCTTCCTCACCGCCCATAGCGATCGCCTGAAATTTCAACCCGGAGAAGACGCCGACGGCAATCCGGGACACACCCTAGTCATGCCCATCCGACCTCTGCCCGGAGTGAGCGACCTGCTGGCCGAACAAGTGCTGGAATACTGCGAGACCGCACGCACGCAGAGCAAAATCACCGGCAAGTTCCGGCGCTACGGTGATCCCAGCGTGATCCAGGCCATCCGCAGCCTTGAAAGGCAGGGACGGCTACGCACGGTGGCCAGAGGGCGCAACAAAGCCTACGAAGCGGTGTGACAGTCCCTAGTTCGGTCTAGGCCACTCCGCTCGGTATCGCCAGCATCATGCATTCCAGCGCCAACCGGGGGTTGACGTTGGCGTCCAGCGCGCTCAGGGTCTCCCGGACGCTTTCCAGGAAAGCAACGATGTCCGGGGTGGTTGCCGCGTCGGCGTGGCCGATTAACTCCGCGAGCCGGTCATCATTGTGAGTGCGTTCCGGCAGGCCCTCTTTGACTAGGAGGACATCGCGCCACCAGCGTTCCCACAGGTAAAGCTCCTGGCGAACCGTATCCCGGTCGCCGGAAAAACTACCCGCCAGGGTGTTCGCGTAGTTGAACCGGGCGTCCAACGGCGACGACGCAACGGACGAAACCTGTGACAGTTGTTCTTGGTAGGCGTCCAGACGGTCCGGGTCGTCGAGGACGTTGATCGCCCATCCCGGGCACCCTCGGGCCAGGCGGGCCAGGCGACGGGCCTGGTCAGGCTCGACTCCGCGATTAGATTCTAGATACTCGCTCAATGCCTCGCCGGGCATTGGTCGCAGCGGCAGCGTCCGGCAGCGCGACCGTATGGTCGGCAGAATTGCGTCTTCGTTGGTGGTAAGCAGGAGCACCAGAACCTGGGGCGGTGGTTCCTCCAGCGTCTTCAAAAGGGCGTTGGCCGGCTCGCTTTGGCCCGCCGACAGGGTTTCCGCGCCGTCGAAGATCACCACCTTCCACGAACCTTCCACCGGCGTGACGGCGAGGAAGCTCTCCGCTTCGCGCACCTGCTCAATGCTGATTCGAGTGGCGACCCTGGGATCTCCGCCAACCGCGACGATCTTGAGATCGGCAAACACACCACGACGTATCCGTTGGCAGGGTTCGCAATTGCCGCACGGTCCATGGGAATCGCCAGGCTCCGCAAACATGGACCCCGCTTGTTTCCCGCCAAGTACCGCGCAATTGACAGCGGCGGCCATATCCAAAGCCAGCGTCATTTTGCCGACGTGCGGCGGACCAGACAGCAGGTAGGCATGAGCCAGCCGGCCGGCGCCCAGGGCGGCATCAATTTGTTTCAGCAGGTGGTCCTGCCCGATGGTCGACCACATGCGGCTGGCCCTGCCGACGGTCCTGAGACGAGCTACCGGCGGGCCGGCTTACAGATCACACAGCATCATGTCCGCGTAGGACTCGCGCCGGCGGATCAGCCGGCTCTCGCCATCGTTCACCAGCACAATGGGAGGACGGGGATTGAGGTTGTAGTTGCTGGCCATGGAAGGGCAGTAGGCGCCGGCTGCGGGTATGGCGATCACGTCGCCGGCCGCAGGAGTGGGCAGCAGGATATCCGATGCCAACACGTCCCCCGATTCGCAGTACTTGCCGGCGATGGTGACGGTGGCGTCCGGTTCGGCGCCGGGACGGTTGGCGGACAGCACTTCGTAGGACGCCTGGTACAGCGCCGGCCGGATGTTGTCGCCCATGCCGCCGTCAACGCTGACGTAGGTGCGCACGCCCGGTATGTCCTTGATCGCCCCGATGCGATACAGCGCGACCCCGGCCGGCCCGATGATAGAACGGCCCGGCTCGATAACCAGGGCGGGCAGTTCCATGCCCAGTTCTTCGCAGGTGGCATTCAGTGTGCTCACGATGGCTTCGGCATAGTCGTCGGGGTTCGGTGGCTGGTCGTTCCGCGTGTACGCGATGGCGAACCCTCCGCCCGGGCTGAACTCCTGGAGATTGAGGCCCTGTTCCCGCAGTCCGGCCGCGAACCGCAGCACGAGGTCCGTGGCCGCCTGGTACGGCTCCAGCTCGAAAATCGGCGATCCCAGGTGAAAGTGCAGGCCCCGCAGGTTCAGATGGGGCGCGGCTATGGCCTGCTGAACGGCCTTCTCGGCGTCGCCGGTCTGGATGGAGAAACCGAATTTGGAATCGATGATGCCCGTGGTGGTATAGGCGTGGGTATGCGGGTCGATACCAGGAGAAACGCGCACGAGAATATCCTGGGATTTGCCGGCGTCGGCGCAGATCCGTTCCAGCAGGTCCAGCTCGTGGAAGCTATCCACCACCACGCGGCCGATGCCTGCCGCCACGGCTTCTTCCAGCTCGGCCGGGGTCTTGTTGTTGCCGTGGAAGTACACCTTTTCCAGCGGCACGTCACCGGCCACGGCCACGGCCAGCTCGCCGCCGGACACCACGTCCAGTCCCAGGCCCTCCTCGGCAAAAATGCGCGCCAACGCCGGATTGATGTACGCCTTGGAAGCGTAAACGGCCTGCGAGTTGGGGTAACGCGACGCGAACGCGCTTGCAAACTGCCGGCACTTAGAGCGCAGGGTGGACTCGTCCAACACGTACAGCGGAGTGCCGTACTGCTCCACCAGGTCGACGGCGTCGCACCCGCCTATGGTCAGGTGACCCGCAGGGTTGGTGTCCGTGGCGTCGGGAAAAACGTGGGCAAGGTGTTGCGGCAGCATAATCGGGGATCTCCGAAGGCGTAAGTAGGAGTAATTTAGCACACTGGCAGTTCCGGCGGCAGTCTGCCCTCGGAAAGTCCAGGGTCTTTCAGATTTCAGGAGGTCACCCACAAAGGGAGAGGGAGAATTGAAAACCCCGGTGAAAATTTCCCGCCAGTATGGGAAACGGGATCAGAATCGATCCGGACGCAACACCGTAGACGCCAGTGGCTCCGGTTGCTGGCGCTAACGCCAGCCTGGGCTGGCCAAGGAAGTTCGGGATGCGGAACCTGGGGAGCGACCGGCAAGAATCCCGTTAGCCCTAAGGATCAACTGCCCGGTTTTGGCGAGTTGAACGGGCAATCAGGACGGTGAAAGCGTTCAGCTGTGCCGTGAGTCAACGGCGGCCAGAGCCTGCCGTCGGAACTCCATGGGGTCGGGAACGTTGGGGATTTCCATGTCCCGGCTTCCACTGGCGCTGCCGACGATTACCGTTCCCCGGTTGAAGAGGCGCTGGAGCAAGCCCTGTTTCACCGCCACGTTCTCCACGTTCACCAGGTTGAGGTCCTGGACATCGCGCCCGATCAGACCTTTATTCACGAATATCACGCGATGGGAGGTGAGAACCGCTTCGTCGCCTCCTGAGCAGTTCACCTGGTGCAGTATCGTCTCGCCGTGCGCCAGCAGATTGTCTTCTACCCAGCTCATATCAGCCCTCCCGTGATTGCGGTTCACGCATGTGATAGCGCGTCAGGTTGCCCCCGCGTTGTTGCGGATACCGGCTGGCCAACCGCGTTTAGTGGGCACAGACGCCGGGCGGATGCGCTCATCCCGTTCGCGCGTCAATGGCCGCCAGCGCCTGCCGTCGGAACTCCATGGGGCTGGGCACGTGGTAAAACTCGATGTCGCGGTTGCCGCTCGCGCTTCCAATGGTGACGGTCCCCTTGCCGCCGATCCGATCGAACACGCCCTGCTTTACTGAAATGCCTTCGACGAAGGTCAAGTTAATCTCGAGGACTTCGCGGCCAATCAAACCCTGATCCACGTGGATCAATCGATGGGAGGTGATAACCGTCTCGCTGCGCATCATCGATATGAGCGTGCGCGCGAAGCCAATCCATCCGAATATCGGGATGAGGAATCTCGGATGCAAGAGGATCGTTCCTTTGGGTCTGAAGCGATGCAGCACCATCTCTCCGGACGCCAAGTTTTCATCAACCCAACTCATGCGAAACCTCCTGTCAGCCGTCACCCCCGGCAATCTTGAACCTTTGGCGCATTGGCGATCCCCGCCAATGAAGCGTTGATGCACCCAACAAAATCGTCGCCAGGGCGCGGTGAATGGCTAAAACCGTAACCAGATGCCCCGTTGTTGTCAATAGACGATCGTCTATTTGACTGATAATCTATAATTTTGTTACTCTATTGTGACCGTTGCAGATTAAACGGTCATTGAAGTGCTTTCGGCTGGCGCATTCGCCAGTAGGATTCCTTGGGTTGTCTCGCGAAGAGGCGCCCTCGTCGCACCGGTTGCTGTGCCCCCACAAGCTCGGGGTCGGCAGCGCCAAGCCCGTTGCCAGAGTGCAGTGCGTCGTTACCGAGACGTCAACGGCAAAACCGGCGCGCCTCTGCCATACCAGCCGACCGCGCCATACGAATAAGGAGAGCCGCTATGACCAACAATTTCAGCATGCACGTTCGATACTCTAAAAGAAGTCATGGGGCGCGCAGAACCGTCCTCTATCGATCCGGCGAGCGTTGACTGACTGCTGGGCCGCCATTTCACGGCGCTGGCCTTGGAGGATCTGCCGATTGGCTGGCGTTTGGGCCGATTTCGAGGTTGCGATTCTTTGAATAGCTGTTCTTGACATCGCCACGAGCAACATTCTCCTTGCCGTCCATCCCAATTGCGGATGGGGGCAAGGGCACACTCGGATGTCAGGACATAATCATGAGAAGTTATCAAAGGGCCTTTGGCCAGTACATACGACAATTACGCCATCAACGCGATTACAGGCAGGAAAGGTTGGCGTTGGAATGCGGCATCCATGCCACTTACTTGTCCGGTATCGAACGCGGCATCCGCAATCCGTCGCTGAAGATCATTCACGCCCTGGCCAGGGGATTGGGCGTTGCGGTGAGCGAACTGTTCGATTGAGGCGTGCGGCCGCTCTCGGTTAACGGGAGCATAGATCGATCTTATCTGCCCCTCTGCTATACTCGCGGCGCAATGTGCCCGCGTCATGCCGTGGAGGAGAGAGGAGAGATCACGTGACCACCGTTGATGCCAACGTCGCCCACTATCGCAAAGAGAGCTGGCGTCTGCTGGCTCAGGTGGACGCAGAGTTGGAGCGCGGTGATCTGGAAGCGGCGTCCCAGGCGCTGTGGGACGCTGCCGCCTGTGGCCTCAAAGCCGCGGCCGCTCGCCGCGGCTGGCCCCACGATACCGTCAACGATCAGTTGTACATTCCCATCCGGCTGATCCAAGAGGAAGGCGGCGCCGATGATCTCAACACCAGCGCCATGATGGCTCATGCTTTCAACCGGCGCGACCGGGCTTGGCTGATTCCCATTGACGAGAAGGGCGTTCACTACGTCACAGGGCCGGTTGAGAAACTAATCAAAACCCTGGAAATCATGGACTGATGGTTGCACCGCGAGACTGGGAGTATTATCGGGAGCGCAGCCATCATTTTCTATCGCTGGTGGACGGTCTGCTCGGCAGGGACGAACCGGAACTCGCTTGCGAAGTTTTGTGGGGCGCCGCCGCCCACGCCATAAAATCCGCAGCCCAACGGAAAGGATGGAGACACGGCACCCATACTCTGTTGCTGGTCACCATCAATCGCCTGATTGCGGAAATTAGCGCGCCGCCGCACCTGCTCGGGCAACACTACATTACGTCCGACTTTCACGCCGGCTTTTATGGTGACCGTCAGTTCAGACCGGAACACTATAGCGCGGGCATAACACTAGTTGCTGAGTTCATTCAGACTCTGGAGAGTTTGCCCTGACCGGGCTGGCTCTTCCTTAGCACAACCGGCCGCTGAACCGCCCTGCAATTTGACCGCCCGCCGGCGCGCCGTCTATACTGCCGCAGGGACGAATCGACGCCGCTGAATGCTGTCGATTTGTTGCGCTCACTACCTCACCCTTGCCGCCGCCGCCGTGGCGGTCGTTCCTGACAGAGGAGGTGTATTTTGCCGAACAAAGTACCCATCACGGTTACCGTGAATGGCCGCTCGCATTCCGCCGAGGTGGAGCCCCGCACCCTGCTGGTCCATTTCCTGCGCGAGACCCTGAACCTGACCGGCACCAAGATCGGTTGCGATACCAGCCAGTGCGGAGCCTGCGTGGTCCGCATGAACGGCGTTACGGTCAAGTCGTGCACTGCCTTCGCCGTCCAGGCCGACGGGGCCGAGGTCACCACCATCGAGGGCCTGGCCGAGAACGGCAACCTGACCGCCGTTCAGGAAGCCTTCTGGAATAATCACGGTCTCCAGTGCGGTTACTGCACCGCCGGCATGATCATGACCGTAACCGAAATCATCGAGCGCAATCCCAACCCGTCGGCCGAGGAAGTACGGGCCGGGCTGGAAGGGAATATGTGCCGCTGCACCGGCTACAACAACATCGTCAGGGCCGCTCTGGCTGCCGCCGCTGCCGGACAAGGAGGCTGACGCCATGACTACCCGCATTTTTGGCTCCGGCATCCGGCGACGTGAGGATCCTCGCTTGATCACCGGCCAAGCCGCCTACACCGACGACATCAAGCTGGCGGGCATGGTCCACGCGGCCATCCTGCGCAGCCCCCACGCCCATGCCCGTATCACCAGCATCAACACCGACGCGGCCAAGGCGTCTGACGGCGTGCTCGCGGTGTACACCGGCGCCGACATCGAAGGCGTCCTCAACCCAATCCCCTGTGCCTGGGCCATACCCGACTCCGACTTGAAAGCCGTGGCTTACCCCGCCATCGCCTCGGATGTGGTGCGATACGTGGGCGACGCCGTGGCCGTGGTGGTTGCGGAGAACCGTTACCAAGCGGAGGACGCCCTGGAACTGATCGACGTCGGCTACGACCCGCTGCCATCCATCATCAATCCGGAGGCTGCCCTGGCCGACGGCGCTCCGCAATTGCATGAGGACGCGCCCAACAACCAGGCTTTCCACTGGGTCGCGGCCGGCGGTGATACTGATGCCGCCTTCGCGGACGCGGCGATAACCGTCAGCGAGACCATTCACCAGCAAAAACTCATTCCAACTCCCATGGAGACTCGCTCGGCCATCGCTTCGTGGTCCTCTGCCATGGGCGAACTGACGCTGTGGAACACCACCCAGAACCCGCACATCGCCCGGTTCGTGACTTGTCTGGTCACCGGCGTTGCGGAGCACAAGATCCGGGTGATCGCGCCAGAGGTGGGCGGCGGGTTCGGCGCAAAGATTGCCGTCTATCCGTGGGAAATGATCACCGCCTTCTGCTCCATGCAGTTAGACGTCCCGGTCAAGTGGACCGAGACCCGCACGGAGAACTATGTTGCAACGACTCACGGCCGCGACCATGTCGAGTACGTGGAAATGGCCGCTGACGCCAACGGCAAGGTTACCGGTGTCCGCAGCGTGGTCTACGCTGGCATGGGCGCGTACCTGTCCACCGCTGCGCCGGGTATCCCGACCATCCTCCACGGCCTGATGTACTCCGGCCCCTACGACATCGCCAACATCAAGGCCGATGTGTACGGCGTGTTCACCAACTCCACCCCCGTCGAAGCCTACCGCGGCGCCGGCCGCCCCGAGGCGACGTTCCTTCTGGAGCGCCTGATGGACAAGGTGGGCGACGCGGTAGGGATCGACTCCGTGGAAGTGCGCCGCCGGAACCTGATCGAGCCCTTCGACAACAACCGCGACGTGGCCATCGGCATCACCTACGACAGCGGAAACTACTCCGGCGCCCTGGACCAACTCCTGGGCCATATCGGATACGATCAGTTCCGCCACGATCAGGCCCACGAACGCGAGCACGGGACGTTCCGCGGAGTCGGTGTTGCCTGCTACTGCGAGATCTGCGGTCTGGGTCCCTCCCAAGTGGCCGGGGCCGTCGGTTTCGGCGGCGGCCTGTGGGAAAGCGCTACCGTACGCATCTACGCCACCGGCAAGGTGAACGTCTTCATTGGCACTTCCCCTCACGGTCAGGGCGAGGAAACCACCTTCGCCCAGATTGTCGCCGACGAGATCGGCGTCGATGTCGACGACGTGGAAGTGGTCCACGGGGACACCGACACCACGCCCATGGGCTGGGGAACCTACGGCAGTCGCACCACGGTGGTCGGCGGCGCGGCCGTCGCCCTCACCATGCGCAAGCTGCGCGACAAGGCCCGCGTCATCGCTGCCCACCTGCTGGAGGCCGACGAGGCCGACATCGAGTATGAGGACGGCCAGTTCTTCGTCCGCGGCGCGCGCGACCGCTCCCAGAGCATCCAGGACGTCGCCCTACAGGCCAACGTGGCGTGGAACCTGCCCGAGGGCATCGAGCCCGGCATGGAGGCCAGCACCTACTACGACCCGCAGAACTTCAGCTACCCCTTCGGCGCCCACGCGGCCATCGTCAGCGTTGACCCGGACAACGGTCACATCACCCTGGATCGCTACGTAGCCGTTGATGACTGCGGCCCGCAGATCAACCCTATGATAGTGGAAGGCCAGGTCCACGGCGGCGTGGTGCAGGGAGCCGGCCAAGCCCTCTGGGAAGGCGCCGTCTACGACGATAACGGCCAGTTGCTCACCGGCACGATGATGGACTACGCCATCCCGCGCGCCCACCTGGTGCCGGACATCGAGGTCCACTCCACCGTGACACCGTCACCGCACAATCCTCTGGGTGTAAAGGGCATCGGTGAAACGGGTACCATCGCCTCCACTGCGGCCATTTACAGCGCGGTGATGGATGCGTTGAAGCCCATCGGCGTGACCTCTCTCGACATGCCCCTGACCCCTGAACGGGTCTGGCGCGCCATACGGGAAGCGGGCTACACCGGCAATGGGCACGGACACAGCCACGACCATGACCACGGTCATGGGCACAATCACTAACCGGCGCCGGCTAAGGAGGACTGATTGCAATGTTTGCAGCAGATTTTGAATACCGGAAGGCCGGTTCCATTGCGGAAGCGGTACAACTGCTTTCCGATAACCCGGGAGCGAAACTCCTGGCCGGAGGCCACAGCCTCATTCCGTTGATGCGGTTTCGCCTGGCCCGGCCGGAAGTGGTGATCGACATCGGCGGCATCGCCAACCTGCGCGGGATCACCGTCAGCGGCGATACCATCAACATTGGCGCGCTGACTACCCACGCCGAGATCGCAGCATCGGCCGACGTGCAACGGGCCAACGGCCTCTTGGCCGAGGCGGCCGGCGGCATCGGCGACCCGGCGGTGCGCAACCGGGGCACCATCGGCGGGAACCTGGCCCACGCTGACCCGGCTTCCGACTGGGCAACGGTGCTTACCGCCTTGGGCGCCACAGTATCAGCCCAAGGGCCGGCCGGCAGCCGCACTATAGCGGTCGCCGACCTGATCGAAGATGCCTTCGCCACCGTGTTGGGCGAAAACGAGCTCATCACCACGGTGAGCGTGCCCGTGTTGGCCGCCAACCAGCGCGCCGAATACGCGAAGATGGCTCACCCGGCCAGCTTTTACGCGGTGGTCGGCGGAGCGGTGGTGGTCACCATGGACGGGGATCGTTGCACCGCCGCTTCGGTGGCCGTGGGCGGCTTGACCCCGCGGCCTGTCAAGGCGCCGACGGTTGAAGGCTCTTTGACAGGAAGGGTCCTTTCCATGGATAGCGTCGCCACCGCCACGTCACGTTTGGGCGAAGACCTCAACGCCGCCGGTGTTGACATAATCGGCGACGTCTACGCTTCCGCGGATTTCCGCGCCAGCGTAGCGCCGGTGGAGGTGAAGCACGCCCTGCTCCACGCCATTGGACTGGCCCATCACTGATCCAGTGGGGCAATCCGGCAAATGGACTGGCCGCCGTAAGCGCTACGGCGGCCAGTTTGATGTGACTGGTATCCTGACTCTCGACTATCGGGCCGATCTGATTGGCCCGCTCCCAAAGCAGAGGCTAACTCTTGAAAATCTTGCTTACCAACGACGACGGTATCCACGCCACCGGAATCTGGGCGGCAGCGCGCAGCCTGGCTGAAATTGGCGAGGTGGTGGTCGTCGCGCCCGACCGGGAACAATCCGGTGTGGGCGCGTCCATGACGCTGCACGCCCCGCTGTTTGTCCACACGGTGCCGGCCGAACAGTACCTCGCCCAGTATTCCCCCGGAGACGATACTTCTCCCCGTAGCGCCGATGCCGTGCTGGTGCCGGCTCCGGACACGACGCCTACCCATCCCATATCTGCCTGGGCCGTCCAGGGCACCCCCGCGGATGCGTGCATCCTGGCCCTGGAGCAGCTGGTCAATCCCAAACCCGACCTGGTGGTAAGTGGCATCAACCGTGGGTCCAACCTGGGCTGGGACGTGATCGTGTCCGGGACTGTCGGAGCCGCAACACAGGGCTGGGTGCGGGGGTATCCCACGATTGCGATATCAGTGGGTTCCGTTCAGGCTCCCCGTTACCAATTGGCGTCGCAGGTGGTGGCGCATTTGGCGCGTCGATTGGCCGATGCGCCCGAGGTTTCGCCCGCCTATTTCCTCAACGTCAACGTGCCCAACGAGCCGGCCGACCGTATAGCGGGCGTGAAAGTGACTCGCCTGGGCGGCAGGGCCTACGGCGAATCGGTGCGTTCCGAAGAGTCCTTCGGGCATCGCCGCTACTGGATTTCGCGCAACCGGCCGGTGCTGGCCGGCGGCGAGGGGAGCGACATCGACGCCAGCAAAGCCAACTATATCGGCATCACCCCGATGGGCATGGCATTTTCCACCACCGACGAGCGAGTCGAAATGGTCCAGAGATTGGTGGATGGACTGCCGGTTGGCGCTGCCGCTACCTGATCCTGGGGTCGGGGTTTAGCGCCGCCGGCGTCGGCTGCGAACGCTGCCGCGGTCGCTGCGCCGGCGCCTCTCCGGCGGGGTTGGAGGGTTGACAGCCCGCGCCGGCGCCTCGGCATCCGCATTATTTTCGTAGGCAGCGAACCCGCCGGCGTCGCGGATACGGCGGATATGTGGCCGGTCTCGGGTCAGCCACAGCGTTTGCGTGATGGCAGTGAGCGCGATCCCCGGTGCTGCCAACGCCAGCAGCGTGGGGTCCAGCAGCGGGTCGCCGTTTTGGATACGCAATTGTGTTCTCAGGAAGATCCAGCCGCCGCCGATGATGATCCAGGCCCATGACAGGGCGCCGCTGACCACGCCGTTGTGCCATGGCGACCGGATGAACAGGATCGCGCTGCACGGCCACCAGACAAAGGCCGGCACCAGGAACCAGCCCTGATAGTACCACGGCTTCAGCACCTCGGGCGGTACCGGCGGCGGAGCCGGCAGGGGTTCGGGCGCAGGGGGGCGGCTTGCGTCGTCCGCTGGTTCCGGCCGTTCCGGCTCCCCGCTATCCATTGTCCACCGTCAGCTTGAATCCGGCCGAGCCGGGCGGTTCAGCCCGCGTTATCAAAAATGCGCGCTCGGACCTCAAACACGAAACCCGGCAGCAAGTCTTCTCCGTCCAGGGTTTCCGGGTCAACCAGAGTTTCGGGGTCCCGGCCGGGGCGGTAAATGCTCACGAGGCGGCGTTCGGGATTGATTACCCAGGCCAGCCGCGTGCCGTTGGCGATAAACAGTTGCACCTCACTCACCAGTTCCGGCCCCCGATTGGAAGGCGAAACGATTTCACAGATAAAGTCGGGGGCGATGGAAACGAAGGGTGGGCGACGCTCCTCCTCGGTAGCGGCATTCCAGCGTTCGTCGGAAAACCAGACCGCATCAGGGCCGGGCCGTGAGCCGTCGGGCATCCGAAAACGCCCGGTGGGACCGCCGGCTCTGCCGCCGTGGGCGCGCGTAAAAATACCCAGGTCTGTGACTAATTCAGTTTCAAACCAGTATCCGGGGATGCCCGTAGGAGGCATGATTTTCAATTCTCCATTTGCGGTAATCTCAAAGAGACCGGCGCTGAAATGCTTGTTGCGTGCCACAAATGCTTCGAGCCATTCGTCCAAGTCGGGGCTGTCCAAGGACTGGCCGAATTCGGCCAGGGGGATGTAGAAGCAGCCGACCTCGGGCTCGGACGTGGCCGCGCCATAGGCGGCTTCATCCGGTGGCTGAGTATGGGTCTGCGGCGGGGCGGTGGTCACGGTCGGCACCTCATGGCTGTGGCGCCCCGATATTGTATCAGGTACTTTCAGGACGGCGGCGGATGTCAGGCGCCGGCGGTGTGATATGATGCCCGCGCCTGGCTCCCCGTCTTTCCCCGCCGTCGCCGTTCCTCGTTTCAGCCCTCATGGCCTTCAGTACCGCCGCCCTGATTCCCCAATGGGCGCGCACCTATGCGGCAGTGATACTGGCCGTGTCGCTGGCGGTCAACCTGATCACCAGCTTTTCCCTGTACGTTCAGGCGCTCACCATCCCGGGGATGAAGAGCAGCTTTGAGTTGTCCTACACCACGGTCTTCGTGCTGGTGGTAGCGCTTTCGGTCTCTCGCGTGGTGTCGGGGTTGTTGTCCGGAGCCGCGGCGTCGCGTTACGGCGGACGCTGGATGGTCGTCTCCAGCATTTTCGTGCAGGCGGTTGCCATGGCCCTGCTGGGCTGGTCGCCCAGCTATTGGATAGCCCTGGCCGCCATGATTGCCGTGGGCGTGTCGTCAGGCGCGGCGTTAACGCCTATGATGGGGATGCTGGCCCCCTGGTTCCGGGCGACTGATCGCGGAGTCGCTGCCGGTATTGCCGCGTCCGGCGGCAGCCTGGCGATAATTTTTACAGGCGTCATTGTCCCGCCGTTGACCGGCATGTTCGGCGACGAGGCCTGGAGATACACTTGGTACGCGCTGGCCGCGAGCAGCGTGCTGATCGGACTGGCGTGCGTCAGCTTCATTCGTGAGGCGCCGCCCGCCACATCTCCGTCTTCGCCCGACGCAACGAACGAAGTGACCCCGAGGCGGGCCCCGGCGGGACGAGGACCCGCGAGTTGGCCGGTCCAGGTCTACACCAATCCCTACGTATGGCTGATCACCGGTATGGCCTTCTGTTCCGGATTCGTTCACGGCATCCTCACGACCAGCTACGGCGCGTATCTGGAGGTCGAGCAGGGTATCGACGTGGCGGTGGTGGGAGCGCTGTTTATGCTCATCGGCATCCTGAGCATCGGCAGCGGGATCGGATCGGGGGCATTGTCGGATCGCATCGGGCGCGGTCTGGCCTTCAGCGCGACGTTTCTGATCGAGGTAGCCTGCCATGGTCTGTTCTGGTTGGCGCCGGAGTTGCTCTTCTTCATCATTGCGTCGGTGCTGGCAGGGTTCGCGTTGCGTTCGACTTACACGATCTGCGCAGCGGCGGCCGGTGACTTCGTGCCGGTTTTCATGGCGCCGGCCGCGTTCGGATTGATGGGCATGGGCGCGGGAATTGGGGGTACAATTTCTCCCGCCATATCGGGCCCGATCGCTGACGCAACGGGCACGCTCCGCTGGTCGTTCGCGATGGCGTCAGGGGCGGCTCTGGTTGGCGCCGGGTTGGGTTTCACCCTTCACATCATGACCCGAACTCGAGATCAGGGCGCAACCGGGCAGGCGGTGTCACCCGCTTAGCCGGCGCCTCTCTGGGGCCCGTGTACTTCGAGGACACTGCAGGTGGTGCGATTTTGACCAACAGGGATAGCGAAGACTTCAGCCGAGCCATGGTGGTGGTAGCCCACGCGGACGACGCCGAATGGGGCTGTGCAGGAACCGTGGCCCGCTGGTGTGCCGAGGGCAAGCATGTGGTGTACGTGATCTGTACCGACGGCAGCAAGGGGACCTCGGACCGATCTATTGCACCTGATGAGGTCATCGAGTCCCGGCGCGCCGAGCAGGAAGAGGCTGGCCGCGTTCTCGGTCTGGCGGACGTGGTGTTTCTGGGCTTCCCCGACGCCTACCTGCAGTCCAACCTGGAATTGCGAAAAGCCATCACCCGGGAGATTCGCCGGCACCGACCCGACGTGCTGGTCTGCATGAATCCGGTGCGCAACCTGGACGGGGACGGCTACATCGATCACCCGGACCACTTCGCCTCCGGCGACGCGGCCATGGGAGCGGTTTATCCTTCGGCGCGCGACCCCCTGACATTCCCCGAACTTCTGACCGATGAAGGGTTGGAGCCGCACAAGGTCCGAGAGGTGTGGGTGATGGGTCGAACGCACCCGGACCACTTCGTGGACGTTACCGATCATATCGAGACCGCCGTGGACGCGCTGCGCGCGCATCGCAGCCAGGTCGACCACGCTGCCGCCGATCAATATCTACGGGAATGGCGCCGCCGGGACGGCCCCCGGATCGGCGTGGAATACGCGGAGGTGTTCAAGCGTTTTCGCCTTGGCTAACCCGGTGCCGGGTCGTCCCTACGTTCGGCTTACCAAGCCTGGAGGGGCGGATTTCCGGTATGGACCAGCTTGGTGCACAAGCGTCAACTTATTGACATCCCACCCTTCCGGCGATACGATTCTAATCTGATAATCGTTCCGCAGTTGGACGGCTGCTGCCGGCGATATCCGATTGCTAGGATGACGGTTATTGCGGTATATTTGCAACACAAAGAATCGGCCAATCGGGACCCGTTCCCAAGGTACACAGAAAGGAGGAACCAATGGCAGGAAGCAACGACATCGCACTGATGGCGCACCTTCTTCGCCGGGCCGGCTTCAGCGCCAGCCGCGACGAGATCGAAGCCGCCGCTGCGAAGGGTTATGACACCGTGGTGGAGGAGCTGCTGAACCCGGGTGACACCTCGGGCGTCGAAGACGACATCATGCTCCGTTACCATCCCACCTACAATCACCCGGGCGCCATCGAGATCAACATCCAGAACTGGGTGTATCGCATGGTCAACACCGAGTACCAGCTCAAGGAGAAGATGGCCCTCTTCTGGCACATGATCTTCTGCGCTGGCCACTCCAAGATCGACTCCGGCGAAGAGATGGGCCGGATGGTCCAGATGTTCCGGGACCAGGGCATGGGCAATTTCCGGGAACTGCTGATGGAACTGTCCACCAGCCCCGCCATGGTCTATTATCTGGACAACTGCGAGAGCCACAAGACGGCGATCAACGAGAACTACGGCCGCGAGCTGCTCGAGCTGTTCTCCATGGGCGTCGGCATGAACGAAGAGTTCAACTACTCGGAAGACGACGTCAAGGCCACGGCCCGCGCGTTCACCGGGTGGAACATCGCCCCGCCGTACCCGCCGTTCCCCTACGGCCGCAGCCCCTGGGAATTCCGGTTCGACCCGGCCGACCATGACGACGATGAGAAGACGTTCCTTGGTCACACCGGCAACTGGAACGGTGACGACATCCTGGACATCATTGCCGGGGAGAAGGCCACCGCCCGCTTCATCTCCCGCCACATGTACAATTACTTCGTCGCCGACGAGGTTCCCGTACCCAGCTGGCGGCAGACCCCGCCGAAGGACGAAAGCCTGCTGGCCGAGCTGGAGCAGGCGTACTTCGACAGCGGCTACAACATCACCGCGATGCTGCGCACGCTGTTCAACTCCGACTCCTTCAAGAACGCTCGTTATGCCAAGGTCAAGAACCCGGCCGAGATGGTCGCCGGCACCCTGCGGATGGTCGGCGATCACCGCGACGAGATCAAGCCCGGCATGTTCGAGCTTAGCCAGGAGCCCAAGTACATGGGCATGGACCTGATGAACCCGCCCACCGTCGAGGGTTGGCACACCGGCCACGAATGGATTGACTCCGGCACCCTGGTCGAGCGCATCAACTTCGCCGCCGACTACCTGGGCCGCACGGAGCTCCCCGGCGTCCAGAGCATGATCTCCAAGCTGATGGCCCAGGGCGACACCCTCAGCCCCGAACAGTTCGTCGACACCTGCGCCGACCTGGTTGGCTGCCTGAACCTCACCGAGGACACCCGCGACCAGCTCATCGCCCACGCCGGCCGTGGTGGCAGCCTCACCCACGGCAGTGACGCTGAGCGCGCTGAATTCGCCCGCCGATCCGGCGAGATGTTCCAGATCATCGCCTCCACCTCGGAGTTCCAGTTCGAGTAATTGGCGATCATCCCGTTGTCGGCCGGCTCGGCGCATCAGGCAATCAGCGACGGACCGGCCAACCCCAACGCTACGACCAGATACCCAAAACGGAGGACTATCAAATGGTCTCTACCAACAAAGACAACGTTCTGGTGGTGCTCTCGCTGTCCGGCGGGAACGACGGCCTGAACACCGTCATTCCTTACAACGACGGCCACTACCGTGACTTTCGGCCCAACCTGGGCGTGGGCGCAGAGCAGGTCATCGACCTGAATGGCGAGATCGGCATGCACCCCACCATGCTTCCTCTGAAGAAGTATTGGGACGAGGGCAAGCTCGCCATCTTCCTCGGCATCGGCTACGCCAACCCCTCCTACAGCCACTTCCGCAGCATGGACATCTGGCACACCTGCGAGCCCGACACCATCGGGACCGAAGGCTGGCTCGGCCAGGTCATCCACGAGCTGGACCCGAACAACGAAGGTCAGGGCATCACCGGCGTGAACTTCGGCCGCGGCCTGCCTCGCGCGCTCGCCAAGGAAGGCGTGCCGGTCGCCTCCGTCGGCAACCTGGAAACCTACGGTCTGCTCACCGGCATTGAGGGTGATGACCAGCGCGCCGAGGCGTTGGACCTGTTCAGCAAGATCTACGCCCCCACCGTAGGCCAGGGCTTCGTCAGCGACTATCTGCGCTCCACGGGCACCTACGCCCGCATCGGCGCCGACATCCTTGCCACTGCGCCGCCGAAGTACACCTCCAACGTGGAGTACTCCAGCAGCACCGTCGGCCAGTACATGAAGAACATCGCCCAGACCCACCTGGCTGACCTGGGCACCCGGGTGCTCTTCACCACCAGCCCTTACAACGGCTTCGACACCCACGCCAACCAGGCCCAGCTGCACAGCGGCCTGTGGACCGACGTGTCCGCCAACGTTGACACTTTCATTACCGACCTCCGGGAGCACGACGCCAGCGACAACGTCATCACGTTCATGTTCTCCGAGTTCGGCCGCCGCATCGGCGACAATGGCTCCGGCACCGACCACGGTGCTGGTTCCGTGGCCTTCGCCGTCGGCGAAAAGGTCAAGGGCGGCATCTACGGCGTGTACCCGTCCCTGGCTCCGGCCGACCAGGAAGAGGGTGGCAACCTGCGATCCAACATGGACTTCCGGCAGGTCTACGCCACCATCCTGGAAGACTGGATGGGTCTCGACTCCAACCCCATCAACCGCGGCGTCTTCGAGAAGGTCCCCTTCCTGTAGGCCAACGGTTCCGAACCAATGAGGCGGAGGACCGTCGCGGTACGGCAAACCCTCCGCCTTATCCTGACCAATGACGACCAAAAAAGAGGGAAGTCTATGAGTACCCATCTCTTTGGCCTTGTGGACATTGCTTTCCCCTATAGCCATTCCGTGGGCCGCAATGAGTTCAACGGCACCGGGTTCCGAAATCCGGTGGACATGGCTATCGACGACGAAGGCAAGGTCTTTGTGCTCAACCGCTCCTACGAGAACCGGCCGGACGGCGTGCACGTCACCATCGCCACGCTGGGCGAGGACTACGTGGGCGAGTTCAGCCAGTTCGGTGAGGCACCGGGCGATATGTATTGGCCCACGTCATGCGCCCTCGACGGCGACAACAAGCTGTACGTTGCCGACGAATACCTGAATCGCATCACTGTCTACACTGAGGACGGCGACTACTTGAGCCATTGGGGCGAGCAGGGCAGCGGCCCCGGCCAGTTCGACGGACCTTCCGGCATCGCCATCTCCGGCGACACCATGTGGCTCGTGGACAGCAAGAACCATCGCGTCCAGAGCTATGGCCTCGATGGCGCATTCAAGAGCCAGTTCGGCGAATTCGGCACCGGCAACGGCCAGCTCAACATGCCCTGGGGCATTGCCCTGGGGAACGACGGCCTGGTCTACGTGGCCGACTGGCGGAACGACCGTATCCAGGTGTTCACCGAGGGTGGGGACTGGCAAGCCAGCTTTGGTACCAGCGGCGACGGCCCCGGCCAGTTCAAGCGGCCCAATGCCGTTCACGTGGACGCCGACGGCGATATCTACGTCTGTGACCGCGAGAACGACCGCGTGCAGATCCTGGCCCCCGATGGACGCTTCCGCGCCCAGCTGAAGGGTGATCACCAGATCTCGGAGTGGGGCAAGAGCAAGCTCAATTCCAACCCGGACATGATCCGCCAACGGACCATGGCCATCACCCACGACGGTGGCTCCTTCGAGAAGGCGCTATCCAACCCGTGCGCGGTGCGCGTCACTCCTTCCGGCCAGATCGCGATTCTCGACCACACCCGTGGCCGGATCCAGGTCTACCAGAAGGAAAAGGAACCGGTACTGCTGTAACGGCAGGGCGCTGCTTCCAAAGAGTAGGGGCGGATAATCATCCGCCCCTAGTTTATTGCTTGCGACCCAGGGATGGCCCAATGGCACCGCTGAGTTGACGCTCCAACGCTCTAGTCTTCCGGTCCCTTCGGCATACCTGCGTCAATCCACGTGGCGATTTCCGCGGCTTCCGCGCGTGACAGGAATGGGCCGCGCAGGGGCATCCGGCCGAAGGTGCCACAACCCAACCGGAGCGAACGAACCAAGTGCGTGTCGGCCCCGGGTACCCCAGGCTCAATCGAAGGGTAGCCGTTGAGCACCGATGCGGCTAACTCCTCGGGAGTTTCCCACCAGTATTCGTGAATGCCCGGGTAGGGCTGCCGACCATGCCGCTCGATCCAGCGGTCCATGATAGTGTCCAAAAGCTCTTTTACCCGGGGCCAGTAAACGGGGGCGGCTTCGTTGGTGTTGGCGTCTGTGGTCATTTGGTCCTGGTCTCCGGTTGATGAACTCTTTGCCGACGGATGATCCGGGTTCAGCGCGGATGTTCCTGAACTGACTCGCGCTGCAGCAACTCGATGGCGTGGGGTAAAACGGGCAGGACGACGTCGAGGCATTCCCCCACCCCCCGAGGGCTCCCGGGAAGCGTGATGATCAGCGTGTGTCTACGAATGCCCACCACCGACCTACTGATCATTGCCATGGGCGTGAACTTGAGGGTCTGCGCCCGCATGGTTTCGGCCATGCCCGGGACCTCGCGGTCCATGGCGCGGCGGGCGGCCTCGGGAGTGACGTCACGCCGTCCCATGCCGGTTCCGCCGGTGCTGACAATCAGGTCTACTTCGCCGGAGTCGGCCCATTCGCTGAGCCGGGTAGTTATCGTATCGGCGTCGTCCGCGACAATCTCGTAGCGGACTTCCTCGTAGTCAGGAGGGGGCAGTTTGTCGCGAATGGCTTGTCCACCCGTGTCTTCGCGCTCGCCTCGAGCGCCGGAACTGCTGATGGTTAGGATTGCCAGACGGTACATATCGTGGACGCTTAGAATCAAAGAAGCAGGGTGTGATGGGCACAATGATAACACACCGCCCGGGAAGTTCCGGCATCGGCGCCGGCAAGTGTCGTTGACACTGCAAACAGGCAGTACGTATAGTTATCGAGCATATTGCACCGGGTTTACGGTGGACTGGACGGCGAACAATCCGCCCGGCTGCCGTTCGGTACTTTGCTACGGGATGCGTCGACACACGAATGAGTTCTGAATCCACCAACTGCGTATTCTGCGAAATCGTCGCCGGACGCGAGCCGGCGCGGATTCGATATTTGGACAATGACCTGATCGCCATCGTTAACCGGCTGACCTGGGTGCCAGTCATGCTGCTGGTGATGCCTCGCCAGCACATGTCGCAGCTGGAAATGTGGAGCAACGGGATCATGTCGCGCCTTGGCGATGTAGCCGCAACTCTCGGCTGCATGTACTGCCCCAACGGCTTTCGCATCCTGTCCAACTTCGGCTACGACGGTTTGCAGAGCCAACCCCACGGACACCTTCACGTCATCGGCGGTCAGTTCCTGGGCCACTACGCCTGACACCGCTCCAACCCCAAGATCCCGAAACCAAGGAGACCTCGTTGTTATGCCTGAAACCGTGCTCTACGAAAAGACCGGGACCGACAGCCACGTGGCGATCATCACGCTCAACCGGCCTGAGTCTTCCAACGCCATCAACCGACAACTCCGGCGGGAACTCCGGGATGTCATCGATCACTTCGACAATGAGGACGATGAGGCCTGGGTGGCCGTGATCACCGGCGCCGGTCGGAACTTCTGCGCCGGCCGCGACCTGAAAGAACGTGCCGCCGACAACGCCGAGGGCGTTCAGGCGCGGGCCGAAAACAGCATGTCCCCCAACAAACCCCACATGTGGGAGCGACCGGTTAAGCCTCTCGTCGCTGCGGTGAACGGCGCGGCGGCGGCCGGCGGTTGGTCAATCGCCCAGATGTGCGACGTCCGCCTCGCTGCCGACAACGCACGCCTCGGCATCACGGAGACCAAGTGGAGCCTGATGCCGCCCTTCGCGGTGGAACTCACCAAGATGATCGGCATCTCCAACGTGCTGGAACTGGTGATGACGGCTGACCTGTTGCCCGCCGAGCGGGTCAGGGAAATGGGCTTCCTGAACAAGGTTGTCCCTCCCGACGAACTGGTGCCGGAGGCCATCAAGATGGCGGAAAGCATCGCCCAGAACGCTCCGCTGGCGGTCCGCACCATCAAGGATCTTGCCTACAGCAGCCTGGACATGTCCATCGCCGAAATCAGCGCCAAGACCTACGTGGCATACGACTACATCCTTACCACCCAGGACAGCAAAGAGGGCCCGCGAGCCTTCGCTGAAAAGCGCCGCCCGAATTGGCAGCTCAAGTAACCGCGCCATTCTAGGCCAATTCCCGCAAGAACCAACAGTATCCAGGGAGGATAGTCATGACGACACAAGTGCAACCCAAGAGCCGAACCGTCACCGCAAACGGAATCAACCTGCATTACCTCGACTGGGGAACCGAGGGCCAGCCGCCTTTGGTACTTCTCCACGGGCTCCGCGGCCACGCCAACGTCTGGGCTGACGTCGCCGAATCCCTGTGCGCCGATTACCACGTCTATGCACTGGACCAACGCGGGCGCGGCGACACCGACCACGCGCCGGGCGGTGACTACTCCACCGAGGCTTTCGTGGCCGACCTGCTTGGCTTCGTGGACGCCATCGGATTGGACAAGTTCGTCCTGTTCGGACATTCCATGGGCGGTCGCAACAGCATGGCCTTTGCCGGCGAGCATCCAGAGAGACTGGAACGCCTGTGCATTGTCGATATCGGACCGCGCATCGAGGCGACCGGCGGCAACCGGATCACTGAAGAACTGCGCGCCATTCCTCCCGAATTCGACAACTTCGAGGCCGCGCTGGCCCACGTGCAGGGCGGCAATCGATTCGCTTCCGAGCCGGTCATGCGCCGTCGTCTCGCCGGTCAGACCCGCCAACTCCCCGACGGCAAGCTCGGTTGGAAGTTTGATCCGGCGATCCGCGAGCAGCGGATCAACGGAACCGCAGCCCCCGCAGCGGACCTCTGGCCCGTGTTGACGAACATTACCTGCCCGACCCTCATCGTGCGCGGCACGGAAACCGACCTGCTCACCCAGGAAACCGCCGACCAGATGGTGGAAACCCTGGCCCAAGGCAGGATGGTGAACATCGAGCGGGCCGGCCACATGGTGTTTGAGGACAACCCTTCCGACTTCATCGCCGCCGTAAAGTCCTGGCTGGCCGGCTAATCCCCGCTCCGCCGACGCTCTTCGGTGTCCGAGGTGTGCTGATGACAACCACCGAAAAGTTGTACACATGGGAAGAATTCGTTGCGCTGCCCAGAGATGTTATCCAGGGCTGCGAGTTGATTGACGGCCGCATCGTCAAGAAGCACATTTGGGATGCGGAAGAACAGGTCATGACTCGTGATATGGCGAGCCACATGCGGGTGGTGCGGTTGATATGGAGGGATCTCGATTCCGCCGCCGTGCAAAGTGCGCTGGGGGAGGCATACGCTGAGCCCACTATCCGCGTTGGCAGTGACCGTAGTCGCTCTCGTCGCCCGGATGTTGCAGTGATCTTCGGTGAGCTCCCCACTGAGGACGATGATCTGCTGGAATTAGTGCCGGTGATGGTGGTGGAGGTCGTGTCTCCCAACAACACCGCAGTGGACATATTCGGCAAGGTGGAGGAATATCTCGCGGCGGGTATCCGGCTGGCGTGGTTGGTTTTTCCGAATTCTCGTACCGTCATCGCCTTCCGCTCTGACCGTACAGAGGTGTTCAGGCCCGGCGATACCATCACCGCCGAACCCGTCCTGCCTGGCTTCGTCCGCCCCGTCACCGATCTGTTCCCTCCACCTTCCGCCGGTTCCGCGCAGTAACCAAAGCCCGACTCTACAATCCCGAACCCGCACTAGCGGCGGCGCGCCGCCGAGGTAAATCGACATGAAAGTTTCTTTCTTCCACCTGATGCCTTACCAGGACCTGCCGGACGATTTCGCCCAGCAGTACCACTCGGCCTGGGTCGATCTGCCCAACGAGAACTTTGACCCGGCCAAGGGCAACGAGTACTACGCCCAGTACATCGATCAGTTGCGTTACGCGGATGAGGTCGGGTTTGACGGCATCTGCGTCAACGAGCATCACAACAATGCCTACGGGATCATGCCGTCGCCCAATCTGATCGCTTCGGTGCTGGCGAACTCTACCAGCAACGGCGCCGTCATCGTGCTTGGGAACAGCCTGGCCCTTTACAACCCGCCCGTGCGCGTTGCCGAAGAGATGGCTATGCTCGATGTCATTTCAAACGGACGCCTGGTCGCCGGCTTCCCCGTTGGTACCGCCATGGACACCACGTTTTCCTACGGGCAGGTGCCCATCACGCTGCGCGACCGGCACACCGAGGCGCACGACGTGATCATGCAGGCGTGGACGCAGCACCAGCCCACGATTTTCAACGGCAAGTACAACAAGCTGCGCTACATCAGCATCTGGCCGCGCCCAATGCAGGAGCCTCATCCGCCGGTGTGGATACCAGGCTCCGGCAGCCTGGAGACCTGGGACTGGGTCCTCGATAGGGACTACGTCTACTGCTACCTGTCCTATTACGGCTACCTGCGGGGCCACAACATCGTGAAAGGCTATTGGGAGCGCTGCGCCGAGCGGGGCGTCGACGACAATCCCCACCGTCTGGGCTTCCTGCAGTTGGTGTGCGTTTCCGAGACCGACGAGCAGGCGGAGAAGGACTACGAGCAGCACGTGAAGTATTTCTACGAGAAGATGCTGCGCGTGTACCCGCCCTTCGCTGAATCCCCCGGCTACCGCTCGCTGGAGTCCATCCGCAAATCCCTGCGTCCACAGATGGGAGAAGAAGCGCAGCGCACCGCTCAGGAGAACAGCTGGAAGGACTATATCGAACAGGGCCACGTCATCGGGGGCAGTCCCGAAACGGTACGACGCAAGTTGACCGAAGCCTGCGAGTTGCTACGCATCGGACACCTCATGGTTCTGCTCCAGATCGGTAGCATGCCGCCCGAACTGGTGCGGAAGAACACCGACTTGTTCGCCAACGAAGTCATGCCCCACATGAAGGGTCTTTTCAACGAATACGACGACCCGTGGTGGCCCGAGCGTCTCAAATCGACCACCGCCGAAGCTGTCGGCGACTAACAATGTCAACGCCGCCGACCTTCGCTGACAGCGACATCGCCGACGCTGTGGCTTGGGGCCTTGCGGCGGGCCGGGACCCGGCTCAGCCGGGAGATGCCGGCCGAACGGCGGAGAAATACGCCCAGCTTGGACACAATTTTCGGGCCAGCGCTTGGAAGCATCTGCTGGAGGATGGTGATTTACCCCAAGCTTCTAACAAGGCGTGGGGAATGGTTGCTGAAACCATCAAGGCAATCGGCGCGCAATATGGTGGCGTCATCCACACCCACGGTTCCATCTGGACAGTGCTGCGGGAGTTGAGCCGGCTGGCCGGAGCATCGGGCGACACCACAACGCAGCAGTGGCTTGACAACTCTTTTGCGGTCGCTCGGACGCTGCACAGCAATTTTTATGAAGATGTGGAAACGGAGGCGGAAGTAATCGCCGGCCTCCAACTCTGCGAGGAGTTGTCTGAGCGGCTTTACGAACTTTTCTGGCCTGAACGTCCTACCGGCGCACAGAGCCCGATACCGAGGAATGACGATGAATGACAAACTGCAACAGGGCGACCGTTTGCCCGAATTGGCTCTAAACCTCATTGATGGAGGGACGCTGACTCTCCCCGGAGACATGTCGTCACGCTACCTCGCCGTCCTGTTTTATCGCGGGGTTTGGTGACCTTACTGCTCGCGGCAGTTGGCCGCGTGGCAGTCGCAGCAGGATTCGCTGGCCGAGATGGGGTTGTCCATCGTCGGTGCCAGCGTGGAACCCAAGGAAGTGGTGGAGGAAATGGCCACCAAGTCCGGCGTCACCTTCCCCATGGCATACGGCGTCACTAGGGAGCAGGCCGATATGCTCGGCTCCTGGTGGTCCGATGACCGCGGCGGCTACATCCAGCCCACGGAGTTGCTGCTCGGTCGCGGGGGTACCGTGTTGGGATCCATGTACGCCAGCGGACCCGTTGGCCGGGTCAGCCCGGACGAGGCTGTGCACTTCATAGAGGGGCGAGAACGCGCGCGCTTGCGCAGTCAGTAGACCGCGGAGTGGCAGGCCATTGACCTGTCACTCACTCCGCGGGTTCCACCCGCACCGCGCATACCTTGTACTCCGGGATCCGCGAGTCCGGATCGTACACGGCGTTGGTCAGGAAGTTTGCCGCCGACTCGTTCAACCGCACGAACGGAATGAAAATCTCGCCGGTGCGCATGCGGTAGGTGAAGCGGGTCACTCCGGTGAGTTCCCCGCGGCGGGAGCGCACGCGAACGGGCTTGCCATCGCGCAAGCCAAGCCGCTCGCCATCGGCCGGATTGATGGACACTTCGAGGTTCGACATCCGCGCTAGGAGACTGCTGGCCCGCCGGGTGATGGTTCCGCCGTGCCAGTGGTACAAGACCCTGCCCGTGTTCAGCAGCAGAGGGAACCGCTCAGAGGGCGTTTCCTCAGCCATTGGCCCCTGGTCGTAGCCGATGAACTGGGCCCGGTCGCCCCGGGGGAAACTATCGCCATAGAGATAACTGGTGCCAGGATGGGCGGGCGTCGGGCATGGCCACTGGAGTCCGCCTTCGGTGTCGATCCGCTCGTAAGATATGCCCGCCAGAATCGGCGTTAAACCAGCCATCTCTTCGAAAATCTCCCCGGGATGCTGAAAAGCGAATTGCCCGGCCCAAGGTAAATCCAGCCGGTCGCACATCCGTCGGGCCAGGTCGCACACGATGTCCCAGTCCGGCCGGCTGTTGCCCACCGGAGCCACGGCCTGCCGCACCCGCTGGACTCGGCGTTCGCTGTTGGTGAAGGTTCCATCTTTCTCGGCGAAGCTGGTGGCGGGCAGTACGACATCAGCCAGCAGGGCAGTTTCGTGCATGAAAATGTCCTGTACCACCAGGAAGTCCAACTTGCGGAATAACCCGTCTGCCCGGTTGAGGTCCGGCTCGCTGAGTAGGGGGTTTTCTCCGGTGATATACATCGCTCGCACGCCGCCCGGTTCGCTGATGGTATCAACCATGTCGGTCACCATCATCCCGGCGACCCCGGGGAGGGCGCCGTTAGCTTTCCAGGCGGCGTCAAACTTGGCAACAGCGTCCGAGCGCAAACCCTGATATCCCGGCAGGGAGTTGGGCAAGCACCCGGCGTCGCCGCAGCCCTGCACGTTGTTCTGGCCGCGCAAGGGAGAGACTCCGGACCCGGGCCGTCCTAACTGCCCCGTTACCAGCGCCAGGTTGAGCAAGCTGTGTACGTTGGGAGTGCCGTTGGTGTGTTGAGTGATGCCCATGCCCCAGATGAGGCAGGAACCACCATATCCCTGCTCGGAGGCGCTACCCTTCGGCGCCTGTGGTCGGGCGAAAAGGCGGGCGGCGGCGCGGATGTCAGCAGCGGGAACTCCAGTGATGGCAGCGGCGCGTTCCGGCGAGTATTGGTCAATAATGGCAAGCCAGTCGTTGTAGCCCTCCGTCCGGTTGGTCACGAAGTCTGCATCGGACAGGCCCTCCGCAACGATGACTTGGGCCATGGCATTCAGCAGGGCCACGTCGGTGCCCGGATAAGGGCGCAGCCACAGGTCGGCGTAGTCGCACATATCAATGCGACGGGGGTTGATGACGATTAGCCCGGCCCCGCGTTCCACTACGGCGCGACGCATCCGCGCGGCCGCCACCGGGTGGTTGGACGTGGGATCGCAGCCGGTGACCAGCAGGCACCCCGCCGCCTCGTAATCAGTGTACGAATTGCTGGTGGCTCCGCTGCCCAGCGCGGTCAGCATGGCCTCTACTGAGGGGGCGTGGCAGAGGCGGGTGCAGTGGTCGATGTTGTTGCTGCCCATGACCAGACGGGCGAACTTCTGCTGCACGTAGCCGTCTTCATTAGTCGCTTTGGCCGAGCACAGCGTTCCGAAGGATCCACCTCGGTAATCGGCCAGACGGGAGGCGACCAGGTCCAACGCCTCATCCCAGGTCGCCTCTCGAAAATCACCGGTGAAACGGTCGCCCGCGCGTATCAGCGGCGTCGTGATGCGGTCGCCGTGCTGCACGAAGGTGTAGCCGAAGCGTCCTTTCACGCACAGCATCCCGAGGCTGGAAAGGTTGTCGGGGTCATCATGCGCGGCGATGATCCGGCCCGCATCGAGCCCTTCCGTGGCATCATTGACCTCCAGCTTGATGCCGCAGCCCACGCCGCAGTAAGGGCAGGTGGTCTTGACCTGGCGGGTCGGCGTTCTGGTGTCCGCAGGCGCTTTGACGCTGATCGCGCCGGTGGGGCACACGCTGAGGCATTGGCCGCACGTGGTGCAGATGCTTTCGCCCAGCGGTTTGTCGCCCGCGGTGGCGATACGGGCGGCCGAGCCGGCGCCCAGCACGTCTATTGCGCCGATGAATTGGTGGCTGGACTGGCAGGCGTTGACGCAACGGGCGCACAGGATGCATGCGTCCATGGCCAGGTTGAACACCGGGTTGGATTCATCCGTAGGCTGACGTGGCCGGGAACCCCAGCGTGTTGTGGATATTCCGTGCAACCTGGCTGCGTCGGACAGCAGCCCGTACCCATCCACATTTGTCTCGACTGAGCGGTTCCCGTTACCCACCATACCCAGCGTGAGCTCGATAACGCCGGAACGAATGCGCCTGGCGTCGGCCGTATCAGTGCGGATCACCATGCCGTCGCTGACTGGCGTCGAGCACGAGGCTGGGAATCCGCGAATGCCATCAATCTGCACCAGGCAGGTCCGACACGCGCCAATGGCCGGCATGTCGGCATCTTTGCACAACTGGGAGAGCGGCACGCCGGCAGCGTTGACGGCATCGAGCGCGGAGGACCCGGCTTCCACGCTTACCGGAACCCCATCAACCGTCACGCTGATCGTTGGACTGGTGACGACCATCGTTGCACCCCCGGACCCGCCTGTGTTCTCGGAATTACAATTGGCTGACGGCGCTATGCGCTGCCCGGTCAGCCCTCGAAATAACCCTCCTCCTGGAAGAGCTCGGCCAGCCGCGCTACGCCTTCGCGTATTTCCTCCGGCGAATTGTGGCTGTAGGTGAGGCGCAGGTGATTGTTGCGTCCGCGATCCGACCGGAACATTCCTCCCGGATTGTATTTGACGTCCCGCGCGGTGGCTTTGACCAGGGTGGACCACGTGTCGGCGTTTTCGGGCAGCTTGACGAACATCATCATTCCGCCATGAGGGTGGGTCCACTCGCAGAAGGACGGGAAGTTGCTCTCCAGGGCGCTGATCATCGCGTCGCGTCGCGCCAGGAGCGCCTGCCGGACGGCTTCGATATGGTCCGCCTCGTGGGCGCGCATGTACTCGTAGACCATGGTGGTGGCGAGGTGGCTCACGCTGCGACGCGGCAGGTTCTCAGCGTTAACCTGCGGCAGCGCGTCCTGCACTCCGCGGGGCAGCACGCCGAAGCCCACACGCAACCCGCACCCCAGAAGCTTGGTGAACGACGATACGTAGAACACATCGCCCTGGTCGCTGATGCCGGACATGGCCTGAGGGAGCGGGTCGCCGTCGATACGGAAATCGGCGTAGGATTCGTTCTCCATCACCGGCACCCCGTACTTCTGGGCAACTTCCAGTATTGCCCGCCGTCGCCCCTCAGACACGGTGAAGCCCAGGGGGTTCTGGTACACCGGAATCGTCCAGACGAACTTGGCCCGGCGGCCCGAACTTTCCAGCGATGCCAGCGTGTCTTCCAGGGCGTCGGGCAGCATGCCGTCGTTGTCGCAGGCCACATGGATCGGTTCCGCGCCGCGTTCCATCATCATGCGCAGGCTGCCCATGTAGGTGAATTCCTCCACCAAAACGGCGTCCCCCGGGTTGATGAAGGATTCCAGGATTATGGCAATGGTGCCGCCCGCCCCGTCCGAGATGAACACATCGTTGGGGGAGACCTCGTAGCCGCGGTTGGCTGCCAGTCTCTCGGCGATCATTTCCCTCAGGCCCACGTGCCCGCCGGGGGGCGGGTAACCGGCCAGCGATGCGGCTCCGTTGGTTTCCAGACCGGTCCGGATGGCAGCCAGGTACTCGTCGGCATCAACGACCTCGGGCACTGCGTTGGTAATTGAAAAAATGTACTTGACGGCGTCGCCCGCGCCCGGGGGCGTGGCTACAGACCTCGGCAAATTACTGGAGAACAGGGATGCGTAGTCGACCATACGTGGCCTCCCGATACTGCGGTGGCGCGTATGGTATCAGATATGCGCCTTCATGCAGCCCGGTTTTGGAGCTCCGTACGGGGTAAATGCGACCTCACACGGCGGCTTTGCGACGTTGAGTGACTCCTTCCCTCACCAGAGGGATCAGCTCCCTTCCGTAATCGGCGGCGTCCGCCAGTGGATCGAACCCGCGAATGATGAACGCGCTGCATCCCAGGTCGTAGTACGCCAGCAGGGCGTCCGCCACCTGTTGCGGCGTGCCCACCAGGCACGTGGTGCTGCCCGACGCTCCGCTGGCGGCCGCGATGGGCATCCAGAGCCGCTCGTCGTGCACGTTCCCTTCGGCCGCGAAACGCAGCAGGCGCCATGCGCCCTCGGATTGTGGCCGCGTCGGGACGCCCGGAGTAATCCGCCCGGCGGTTGCCTGCTGCACCCGGGCCAGGATCTCCTCTGCCCGTTGCCAGGCTTTTTCCTCGGTAGCGGCGAGAATGGGCCGCGCCGACAGGCTGAACCGCATATCCGCCGGGTCACGTCCTGCCGCCCCTACGCGTCGACGTACGTCTGTAATGCGTTCGGCGATGGACGCCCGGGGCTCGCCCCAAAGCGCGAAAAGGTCGGCACGGCGGCTGGCGGTATCCAGCGCGGCCTCCGAGGCTCCACCAAAGAAGAGTGGAACATGCGGGAATTGCCGGCACCTTGCCTGGCTGTACGCGGCCTGCAGGTGATAGAACTCGCCGTCGTGGTCGAAGGGTTCGGTCTCCGTCCAGATGCGGCGTATCACGTCCAGGTATTCGTCCGTGCGGCGATACCGCGAGTCGTGATCCAGCCAGTCGCCATCCTGACGCTGCTCGATGTCGTTGCCCCCGGTGATGATGTGCAGGGCGATCCGACCATTGGTGAGTTGATCCAGCGTGGCAGCCTTTCTGGCAGCGAGCGTGGGCGCCACGAAGCCGGGCCGGTGCGCGATCAGGTATCCCAACCGCTCAGTATGCGCCGCGGCGTACCCGGCCACCTCGAAGCCGTCCGGCGTCGATGAGGAATAGCCGGTCAGCACCATGTCGAAACCGGCCTCCTCATGGGTTCGGGCGAAGTCCAGGATGTAGTCAGGGTCCACGCCGGAGGGGACCTCCGCGCCGGGGTTGATTCCGCCGCCGAACAGGCTCAGCGTGGCTCCCCGGTTGGCCTGCGATTCGCGCACCACGCCGATCATCCCGATGATGGTTACTCCGTCGTCTCCGTAAACGCTTGGAACGGCGAGTTGCGGTTGGTTTCCGCTGCCACGGGTTTCGCTCATGCTTGCCTTTTCTCCGATAACATGACCATGTCGGCGTAGTTTAGACCATTTGCCTCCGGTTGCGCTCATACCAGGAAAATCGGATATCAAATATTGCGTTTGGGGTTGACAAGCATCTTCGAGCGGTATACTATGTATTCAAGGTGCTGGGGGTACAGGGAACTCCCACCCACCACAGCCCGATGGCCGGACCATCGTCAAAGCAGGAGGTTAGAAGTGGTTACGCTGATCGAGCTGAACCATAGCTGGCATTTCCCCTGTAAGAGCCCTGTCGGCGGAGCCGCGGTGGCATGACGATGCTGGGTGGCCGCTGACAGGGTCAAAACCCGTCAGCCCGCCGCATCCTTGGCGGCGGAACGAAGGGAGAACCAGCAACCGGGGCCTCGACTGTTTATCGGGCCCCGGTTTCAGTTTGCCTCAGCTATGCGCGACGTCCGCGCTGCCAGGTCTTTGGCTCGGTTTCCAACCCTTTGAGCGCCGCTTGGTACTGTTCGGGCGTGTTGACGTCCCAGAGCAACTCCGCAGTGCCCAGTTCGACCCGCTGCGTGGCGTCACGGTGACGCTCGGTAACCGCTCGCATACCCTGGGTTTTCTCGTCGATGGCGATGAGTTCGCTGTACAGGCTCCGGCTCACAACGATGGGATGCCCACCCTTTCCCAGGTAAGTGGGGATCGTGATGAGATTAGCGTCTCCGTCGCGATGGGCGTGTAACGTTCTCTTAATGATCCCGGTCGAACGTGGCTGGTCGACGTTCAACATCAGGATCGCCGCGTCGGGATCGGCGGACGGTCCTAGCGCCCAGAGGCCCGTCTTGATTGAGGTGGTTTTTCCCTGGGCGTAGTCCTCGTTGATTACGCACCGCACCCTGCCGAGGTTGTATACGTCCCGGTTGACGCCAATCCGCGCCTGCAACTCGTCGGCCCGGTAGCCCAGCACGACGATCACCTCGTCCGCCCCGGCCTCGCGCAGCGCGACTATCTGATGGATGATGAGCGGCCGCCCCTGCCAGTCCAGCAACGCTTTCAGCGTGCCCATGCGTCGGGAGACGCCGGCGGCGAGCAGGACCGCTGAGGTAAATGGAGAAAGATCAGCCATGCGCTGAATACCTGACCAAACGCGCTCGAATCAGGCTGCTTAGTCGGTCGCTGCCGCTGAAGTTATACCGCTGCAGAAAGCGCTCGAACCTGGCCCCGAAGGACGGCGTGTCATCGAGCTGAAGGAACAACAGGCCGTCCGGCAATCAATCCGCCGTGGCCTCCATCGCCCGGTTTGCCCGCCGCTCGGCGCGTTCGAGGTACCAGTCGTCCATGGTCATGGGGCTGCCCTTGCCGCCGCGCCGGGCCATGATGATCTCGGACATGATGCTCACGGCCAACTCCTCCGGCTCCAGAGCGCCGATGTCCAGACCGATGGGAGCACGTACTTCCGCCAGCCGCTCGCGCGGCACACCTTCCTGCAGCAAGCGTTGGTAGATCATCAGCGTCTTGCGCCGGCTGCCCAGCAAACCGATGTAGCGAGCATTGGTGGTCAGTGCCGACTCCAGCGCGACGTCATCGAACCAATGCCCCCGCGACGCCACCACGATGAAGCTGTTGACGTTGATGTCCAGGTGCTGCGCCCAGTTGGTGTACGGGGTAACGATGGTCTCTTCCGCGTAGGGGAAACGCCCGGCGTTGGAGAAGTCCTCCCGGTCATCGACGATGTACACCCGGTAACCCAACTGGTGGGCGAGGTCCGCGGTAGCCTTTCCCACGTGTCCGCCGCCCACCATGACCAGCGTCGGCGGAGTGGTGAAACCCTCAACGAAAAGCTCGGTCTGGTCGTCAATGGTGACTGATTCATTCGCGCCAACCGCAGCCACGCGGCCGGCCGCTTCCAGCGCGATTTCGTCAAGCTCAGCAGTCCCGATGCCGCCGGCGATTGAACCATCGGACCGCAGGAGCAGCTTGGCTCCGAGACGCGCCGTATCCCCTTCGGATCTCACTACCGTCGCCAGAGCCGCCGGTTCTGCGCCGTCGTACGCGCCCAGCAACTCAGATCCGATGTCGGTGAAATCTTTCGTGTCCCAGAAAGGCTCCAGGTAGAAGTACATCGTGCCGCCGCACACCAGGCCGTCCCGGGCTGCGATGTCCTCGTTCAGGTAATAGTCCTTGAACTCCGGGCCGCCCTGGTTGCGCAGGATCTCCCGCGCCGCGAACCAGATGTCGCCCTCGACGCAGCCGCCGCCCAAGGTGCCGACGGCGGTTCCATCCTCTCGCACCAGCAGCATCGCGCCGGATTTTTGCGGCGTGGAGCCCTTGGTTCGCACCACCGTGGCCAGCACGCAGGGATTGCCCGATTCCAACTGATTTACCGCTTCCTGAATAACGTCGCGCACGCTGTCACCTGCCTGATGCCCGATTCTGCCGGGCTAGTACGCCGATTCATGCCGGAACCCACCGTTGCGCCGGCCTCACGTTGGCATCCACATTATACAGCAACGCCGTTTCCGGTTCGCGTAACCGTATCCGGGATTCACCTTGGAACCGGCTGCATTGGGATACCGGGCAACGGCCGCGCGGTGGCGCCTGCATCAGGCTATCGTGTATTATTGCGAGCCATAAGTTCGGGTTTTCGAGTTCGCCACACCTCTTTTCCCATACGGCGGTGACGAAGATGACTGTGAACCAGCGAAGGGTTACCAAACCGGTGTACGTCGGCGGCGTCAAGGTTGGCGGAGGCGCCGACATTACCGTGCAGTCGATGACCAAGACCGACACTCGTGACGTCAAGGCCACAGTGCGGCAGATCCATGAACTTGAAGAAGCGGGCTGCGAGATCATCCGTTCAGCGGTGCCCGACATGGAAGCCGCCAAGGCGATGGCGGAGATCAAGAAACAGATCCGGATACCGCTGATCGCCGACATCCATTTTCACTATCAACTGGCCTTGGAATGCGCGGCCGGAGGCATTGACTGTCTGCGTCTCAATCCCGGCAACTTGCGCAACGAGGACCAGGTGCGCCAGGTCGTTGCCGCGGCCAAGGAGCGCGACATCCCCATCCGCATCGGCGTGAATTTCGGCAGCCTGCCGCCCGTGGGCGGCATCGGCCGGACGCGCGGGTTCTCCCGCCACATGGATCTGGTGAACCGGCTGCCCAAGGCCGGCGAGGCCCAGGCTGGCGACTACAGCATCGTTGACCACATGGTCGCCACCGCTCTCTGGGAAGTGAGCCTCCTGGAGGAGCAGGACTTCGACCAGATCAAGATCTCCATGAAAGCCTTCGACGTGCCAACTACCGTCGAGGCCTACCGTCGTCTGGGCGAAATGGTGCCTTATCCGCTGCACCTGGGCATCACGGAGGCCGGAACCGCCAAGTCCGGTTCCATTCGCACCGCCGTGGGGTTGGGCGTGCTGCTGTACGAGGGTATCGGGGACACGATCCGCGTGTCGTTGAGCGACGACAGTGTCGAAGAGGTGATCGCAGGGTATGAAATCCTGAAATCGCTGAATCTGCGGGACAAAGGGACGACTATGGTCGCCTGCCCCAGTTGCGGGCGGGCTGATGTGGACATCCGCAAGCTGGCCAACGACGTGGACGACCTGCTGAAAAAGACCGACAAGAACATCAAGGTCGCGGTCATGGGCTGCGAGGTCAACGGTCCCGGCGAAGCCAAGGACGCGGACGTGGGCATCGCCGCCGGCGCCGGCCGCGCCATCATCTTCCGCAAGGGCGAGAAGATACGAGTGGTCTCGGAAGACGAAATGCTGACAGCGCTGATGGAGGAAATCGAAAAAACGCCGGCCCACGCCTGATCGGCATACTCGGTACTTGCCGGCGTGACGCTCCTGCGGACTCCAGATCCGTTCGTATGACCATAACCACGAGAGAATCGGTCGAATCCGTTGCGCCGTTCGACGTCTCCGCTCTGGAAGCCCTGAGCATACCCAACCTGCCCACGGACCGGGAAGCCCTGCGCCGCCACCTGCTGGACGCCATCGCCCGCATCCGTCCCATCCTGGAGGCCGACGCCGAGGACAATGACGCTGGCGAAAGGCTGTCGTGGCCGTCGGTGGTGGCACTGTATCGTGAGGGTCTGCTGTCGCTGAAAGTCCCGCAGGAACTGGGCGGCCCGGAGGTGGATCCGCATCTCTACCTGGAGTTGTGCGACGAACTCTGCTACATCAACCCGTCCGCCGGCTGGTGCGCTTTCATCAACAGCACCAGCGCGTCGTGGCTGGGGGCGTTTTTGCCCGAGGCCGGCGTGGAGCGCATTTTCGGCGGCGGCCGGATGCCCATCGCGTCCGGCGCGATCATCCCGCGCGGGATGGCCACGCCGGTTGACGGCGGCTGGAGGGTGAGTGGGCGTTGGCCTTTCGCCAGCGGCTCCGCCCATTCCTCGTGGCTGCTGGCCGGCTTCCGCATTGTCCGAGACGACGGCCCGGGTCCGGAGCACATGATTTTCGCCGCTCCCATCGAGGACGTGCAGTTCCTGGACAACTGGCAGGTGATGGGCCTCAAAGGCACGGGCAGCCGCGATTTCGTTTTCAACCATTATTTCGTGCCGGAGGATATGGCCTTCGACCTGATGTCCACTGATCCCCGCAAGGGTGGGCCTTTATTCTGGTTGGGCCGGCCCGGCTTCGTCACTCCCGACCACGCGGCATTCGCCCTGGGCGTGGCCCGGCGCGCTTTGGACGAGATTTTCCAGCAAGCCGGGTCCTACCAGCGGGGCTACCTGACCTCGACCATCGCCCAGCGCGGCGCCCTGCAGCACGATTTGGGCAAGTGCGATCAGCAACTCCACGCCGCCCGCGCCCTTTGCCGCGAGGCGTTGGACGAAGCCTGGGAGTTCTGCCTCCGCGGTGAGCGTCCCGACCTGGAGCGGCAACTCCGCCTCCGCGGCGCCTGCGTTTACGCCACGGACGTTGCCTGCCAGGTGACCACCACCGCCTTCCGCTACGGCGGCGGCAACGCCATCTACAACGACCGCGTCCTCCAGCGCTGCATGCGCGACATCAACGCCGCCGCCCAGCACTTCATGGTCAACACCAGCGCCTACGACAACCTAGGCCAGTTCCGGCTGGGAATGCCGGGCGTGAACCCGATGGGGTAGTCGAGAGAACCCAGACTATAATCTGTGTTTCCCAGTCGTATTGATGCTCTACAATCAGGACTGAGTTAGGTAGCCATACAGTGCGATGAGATGAAAGGACGCGACTATGTCAGATCAGGATCAGTCCGAAATCCAGCAACAGGCCGAATACTTCGTGGACCAGGGGGATGCCAAAGCCGACGATGGCGACTATGACGGCGCCATAGCAGACTACCAACGCGCCATCGCGCTCGATTCCGAATACGCGCCGGCCTACTCACGCCGGGGTCGCGCCAAGGCGCTACAGCGCGACTACGCTGGCGCTATTGCCGACTATGACCAAGCCATCAGGCTCAACCCCGAAGACGTGGATACTTACTTCCGGCGGGGCATGCTCAGAAGCCTGCAAGACGACGACGCTGGCGCCATTGCCGACTTTGATCAAGCCATCGAGCTCAACCCAGAATCCGCGGATGCGCACGGCTGGCGTGGTGAAAGCAAAAGAAGACGGGGCGACCATGCGGGCGCCATTGCTGACTACGATCAAGTCATCGCGTTGGACCCTGGAGACTCGGAGGCCTACTTCGGCCGGGGCATGGTGAAGGGCAATTTGGGCGACTACAACGGCGCCATAGCCGACTTTGACCAAGCCATTGGGCTCAACCCTGAATACGCGGAAGCCTACCTCCAGCGGGGCGACAACCGAAAGCTACAGGACGACCATGCTGGAGCCATTGCCGACTACGATCAAGCAATCGCGTTCCACCCTGGAGACTCGCGTGCCTACTTCGGCCGGGGTATGTCCAAAGACGCACTGGACGACCATGCCGGAGCCATTGCCGACTACGATCAAGCAATCGCGCTCGACCCTGAGAACCATCATGCCTACTTCGGCCGCGGTATGGCCAAAGACACACTGGACGACCACGCTGGAGCCATTGCCGACTTCAGCCAAGCCATTGTACTCGTCCCCCAAGACCCAACGGGGATGGCCTATTTCTTCCGGGGCGTCGCCAAAGGACGACAGGGTGACTACGCTGGAGCTATTGCCGACTGTGACCAAGCCATTGGGCTCAACCCCGAATATGCGGAGGCGTACCTCCGGCGGGGCGTCCTCAGAAGTATACAAGACGACCACACTGGAGCCATTGCCGACTTTGATCAAGCCATCGGGCTTAACCCCGAAAACGCGGAGGTGTACTTCCGGAGGGGAGGAAGCAAAAGAGTACGGGGCGACCATGCGGGCGCCATAGCCGACTACGACCAGGCCATTGCGCTCAACCCCGAATTCGCGGAAGCGTACTCCTGGCGGGGCGCCAACCGAAACTTACAGGGCGACCACGCTGGCGCCATTGCCGACTGCGATCAAGCCATCGCGCTCAACCCTGGAGACTCGGATGCCTACTTCTTCCGCGGTATGGCGAAGGACAGTTTCGGCGACTATGACGGCGCCATGGCTGACTTCGACCACGCCATCGCGCTCGATCCCAGGCAGTCGTATATTGAGCACCGAGCCGATTTCCAGCGCCAGAGGCCCCGGCCTTCCGGAAGCTGGCTCAGCAGATTGATTGGCCTTCTCCGAAGCTAGCCACCGACGCAACCATGCGAAAGGGCGGTTTGGCCGACGGGTCGCGCGCCTCCATTACCGCTCTGCCGCGGTGCTAAAATAAGCCCATGCCCCGGACGGAGGTGGCGCGGTGGTCAGCATAACCATACCAGGCTTGGACGCTGACGAGTTGCATATCCGGCCCCTTGCCAACGTCTGCACCATTGAGGACGAGGCGCGCGACATCCTGAACTCTGTCCTGAACAACCGCAAGTTGCTGACGTAGCCCAAGAAAGTTGGCACGGCCATTCATGAGTGATTCAAGTGGCACGGAAGCGACGGACTGGAAACGCCGAGCCGCCGCCCAGCACTTCATGGTCAACACCAGCGCCTACGACAACTTGGGCCAGTTCCGGTTGGGGATGACGGGTGTGAACCCGGTGGGGTGAGGCACATACACGGCCATACTCGCCGCGCGCTCGTTCGCCCTGAGCCTACCCTGACATTGGAGTGTAACTATGAGAGCGTTCGCCCATCTACTCTTTGCACTGGCCAGGATTATCAGGGCGATCGGCGCACTTCAGAAGCGGAGAGAACGCAGCGCCTTCACCCGCAACAACCATGACATTGAGTTGGCGTACGAATACTACACCCGAGGCCGCGCCAAACAAGATAAGGGAGATGTTGACGGCGCCATTGTTGATTTCGACCGCGCCATCGCGCTGGATCCCAACGACGACGGTTACTACTACTTGCGAGGTCTTGCCAAGCGAGATAAGGGAGATGTTGACGGTGCCATCGCCGACCACAGCCTTGCGATTGCGCTGGATCCTAACGAGGCAGAATACTACTCTGCCCGAGGCCATGCCAAAGGAGGTATGGGGGATTTTGACGGCGCCATTGTTGATTTTGACCGCGCCATCGTGCTGGATCCCAATGACGATGCCTACTATTACTTCCGAGGTCACGTCAAGCATGATAAGGGAGATGTTGAGGGTGCCATCGCCGACCACAGCCTTGCGATTGCGTTGAATCCCAGCAACGCCGCTTACTACTTCGCCCGAGGCCTCGCCAAACAAGATAAGGGAGATGTTGAGGGTGCCATCGCCGACTACAGCCTTGCCATAGCCTTGAATCCGATCCATGCGGGTGCGTACATCGGCCGCGGGGTAGCCAAAGAAGCCAAAGGCGTAATTGGCGCCAACGAGGACTTCAGCATTGGCAATACGCTTCGCGCTGCGTGAAAGGTCCCATTCCCACAGCGGGTGGCGAGATCGCGCCACCAAATAACCACCCCACCACCCATGCTAAAATGACGCATTGCCTCATACGGAGGTGGCGCGGTGGTCAGCATAAACTTGGACGATCTAGACGAGGAAACGGCGGTGCGCCTGCGTGCGCGGGCCGTTGGTAATGGCTGCTCTATTGAGGAAGAGGCGCTGAACATCCTGCGCATTGCGCTGGACAAGCCGGGGGCGCTACCGCAGCCCAAGCACTTGGGGAAAGCCATCCACGAGCTCTTCAGGGATCTCGGCATCGTGGATGTGGTCCACCCGCCCCGTAGTTCGGGAGAGCCTATACAGTTCATATTCAAGGACTCCCAAGACGATGACGACGATTCTGGACACTAACGTCGCATCGGAACTTACCCGGGAACGCCCCCATGCGGCGGTCTTGGACTGGTGGGACAGGCAGGTTTCTGGAGAGATGTTCACCACCGCCGTGACCGAAGCGGAAATGCTTTTCGGCATCGCCATTATGCCGGTCGGACGCCGGCGCAACAGGCAGGCACTGAGAACCGACTATGTGCTCCGCGTGCTTTTTGAAAACCGTATCCTCCCTTTCGACAGCGCCGCCGCCAAAGCTTACGCCGAGATATTTGCCAGCCGCCGCCAGCGTGGGCGTCCGATCAGCCTGCAAGACTGCCAAATCGCCGCTATCGCCCGCTCCCAAGGCATGGCCGTGGCTACCCGAAATATCAGCGATTTCACCGACTGCGGCGTAGAACTCATCAACCCCTGGTCCACCGAAGGAACGCCCTGACAATGCGCATTTCCCGTCTCGTTACCCGTACCCTCCGCGACGACCCGCCTGAGGCTGAGACGGCCAGCCATCGCCTGATGCTGCGGGCCGGCCTCATCCAGCAGGTCGCCGCCGGCGTCTACGCTTACCTGCCCCTGGCCTGGCGCTCGATGCAGAAAATCGAGCAGATCGTCCGCGAAGAGATGGACGCCGCCGGCAGCCAGGAGCTGCGGATGCCCGCGCTGCAACCCATGGAATTGTGGGAGCAGTCGGGCCGCGCCGCCGCCTTCGGCGACAACATGTTCTCCCTGGAGGACCGGCGGGGCCGGCCTCTGGCCCTGGCGCCCACCCACGAGGAAGTGGTTACCAATATCGTCAAGGGCAACGTGCAGAGCTACCGCGACCTGCCGGTGATCCTCTACCAGATGCAGACCAAGTTCCGCGACGAACCCCGTCCCCGCGCCGGCCTGGTGAGGGTTCGGGAATTCACCATGAAGGACGCCTACTCCTTCGACGCCGACGATTCCGGGCTGGACATTTCCTATCAAGCTATGGCCCAGGCCTACCGCAACGTGTTCCGGCGTTGCAGCATTCCGGTGGTGATGGCCGAGGCCGACAGCGGCGCCATCGGCGGCAAGGATTCCCACGAGTTCCTGCTCCCCACCAACACAGGCGAGGACACGGTGATCACGTGTCCGTCCTGCGGGTACGCCGCCAACGCCGAGAAAGCCGCTGGCGTCTATCCGGACCAGCCGGTGCGCGACCCGCTTCCCCTGGAAGAGGTCAGCACCCCGGGCGTGAAGACCATCGCCTCGCTGTGCGAGTTCCTGGGCGTCGACGAGGCGCAGACCCTCAAGGCGGTGTTCTACGCCGCCGACGGCGAGGTGGTGTTCGTCACTATTCGGGGCGATCTCGAGGTCAACGAGGTCAAGCTCAAGAACGCCCTGCACTGTAACGAACTGCGTCTGGCCGAAGACGAGGAGGTCGTCGCCGCCGGCATCGTGGCTGGCTCAGCCTCGGCCATCGGTATCAGCAACATCCCACGTATCGCCGACGAGTCCATCACCAACGGCGGCAACTTTGTGGTCGGGGCCAACAAGAACGACACCCACTATCGCAACGCCAACTACCCGCGCGATTTTGATGCCGACCTGATCACGGATATCGCCCTCACCGAACCGGGGCACAGATGCGCCAACTGCGGCGCGGAACTGGAATTCACCCGAGGCGTGGAGGTAGGCCACATCTTCAAGCTGGGTACTTTCTTCAGCGAATCCCTCGGCGCCTTCTACCTGGACTCTGACGGCGAGCAGCAGCCCATCACCATGGGCTGCTACGGCATGGGCATCGGCCGCATCCTTGCCGCCGCGATTGAGCAAAACCACGATGACCAGGGGATCGTCTTCCCACCGCCAATCGCCCCTTACGGGGTGCACCTGGTGGCGTTGAACATGTCCGACGAGGCCGTGGCCGAGGTCGCCACCGACCTGTACGACCGCCTGTGGGCCGCCGGCATCGAAGTTCTGTTCGATGACCGCACCGACGCCGCGGCCGGCGTCAAGTTCAACGACGCCGACCTCATCGGACTGCCGGTCCGCTTAGTGGTGAGCCCGCGCAACCTGCGCCAGTCGGCGGTGGAGATGCGCGGCCGGACGTCGAACGAGGCGGAGATGGTGGTACTGGACGACGCGGTGGACGCGGTTCGGCAACTTCTCGGGACTGCATAGCCTTGCCCGCCGAATCCCCGGAGCTGCGCCCATTGAATGTGTGGGAGCGGGGATTCACCGCGATTTACGGCGGTATCCCCAGCAGCTTCATGTTGTTCGTGTTGCGGGCGGTTTTCCTGCTTCTCAGTGGGCCTGACCTGAGCGCGTGGCATTTCGTGCGCTACACCTTCGGCTTCGACGCCGGCCTGAACATACACGTCGACGCCATTGATACCTATTACGTGCCCTACGTCATGGCTAACGGTATGTATGGCGTGTTTTATTTCACCTGGGGCCGTTCCCTGGGGCACATGGCGGCGGGCGCTCACATCGTCGACGCCCGGACTGGCCGTCGAATGCGCACCTGGCAAAAGGCCGTGCGGAGCCTGCTGCAACTGGTCAACGGCTACCTGGAGTTTATGCGCATCCTGGACATCGTGTCCATTTTCATCGTCCTGATCGACCGGGAACGCCGCCGCTCCGTTTACGACTGGGCGGCCCGCACGATGGTCGTTGTCGGCAACCCGGTGGAAGAAGAACCGGAAGCGGCCCGACAACGCACTTGGCTCGATGCCCTGTTCGGACGTCTGGCCGGCCGTGAATCCAGTCGCTGACGTGCCGGTGCGCCGGCACCGTCAGCACCGGCGTTAGGGAGCAGGCGTGGCGCGCGGCAACCGCCGCCCACCCTGCTCACCGACCGGATGATCTTCCCTACGGCTCCAGGATCAGCTTGCCGAAGAAGTTGGTCGCCTCCATATCGTTGTGCGCGTCCGCCGCGTCCGCCAGCGGGTAGGTGCGGTGGATGGCCGGCTTGATGACGCCGCGATTGAGGCTGGCCACGATCTGGCGCATATCCTCGCGGGAACCCATGTAGCCGCCGTAGATTTCGATCTGCCGGCTGAACAGCAAACCCAGGTGCAACTCGGCGCGCAGTCCACTGGTGGCCCCACAGATGCAGTATCGGCCTCCCGGTCGCAGGGCGCGGAAACCATGCGCCCAGACATCCGCGCCGACGTGGTCGACCAGCAGATCCACGCCGGCCCCGCCGGTGATTTCGCGGACCCGTTGGGTGATGTCTTCCTCGTTGTAATTGATCACGTGGTCCGCGCCCAGGCTGCGCGCCAGTTCCGCCTTCTCCGGCGTGCTGGTGGTGGCGATGACAGTCGCGCCCACCACGTTTTTGAACACCTGGATCGCGGCTGCGCCAACCCCGGCCGATGCGGAGAACACCAACGCCGTCTCCCAGGGCTGCAGGGCCGCCCGGCGCACCGCCATGTTCCACACCGGCAGGTACGTCGTGGGAACGGCGGCGGCGTCCGCGAAGGAAACTCTGCCGTCCAGCTTGTACGCGTTGACCTCCGGCGCTACCACCAATTCGGCGTAGCTGCCGTCCATCGCCGTGCCCAAAAACCGGCTGCGGCGGCAAAGGTCGTCCCGGCCGGAGCCGCACCACTGGCACACGCCACAGGCCAGTCTGGGATTGACCACCACCCGGTCGCCCACGCTTAGCGTGCTCACGGCGCTGCCCGTGGCCACCACCTCGCCGGCCGTGTCGCCGCCCAGGATCAGCGGCGGAGGAAACTCGCGCTCCAGACCGCGCTGACCCTCCCGCGTGAAGATGTCCAGCCGGTTCAGCGCGCTGGCGCCGACCCGGATCACCACGTCCGACGGGCCGGGCGACGGGTCCGGGCGATCCCCGTACTGCAGGACCCCAACGTCCCCGTGGGCTTCGATGTAAACGGCTTTCATGGTTGGCTTTCCCTCCTTGTTCCGTCACTGGGACGGCGGGCGTCGATTTCTGTAGCAGTCCTTGCACAGGAACACGACGGCCAGGGTTTCATCATGGCTCGCGGCCCTCCCGCACCGGGGAGCGTCGCTGTCCGGCGACCAAGGTTGGTGGAATGGACCGCCGCACATCTGGCAGGTCGACCGGTGCGGCCCGTCGAGTTCGTCGTTGCATACTACACAGTAAATCGGACCGGATACCTGGAATATGGTTGCCACTGCACTACCTCCCTGCAATCCGCCATTAGCGGAAATTAACACGCGGTTCTATCGGACACTTGCGCCCATTTCCGGGCCAATTCCTGTTCGTCCTGGACGGAATGCGTCCTGCCGTCCAGACGCGCCCGGCGCAATTCGCGCAACGCTTCGCCCATTTCTGGTCCAGGGGGAACCCCCAACGCCAACAGATCATGGCCCCGAAGCCGGGGCGCCACTGACCACCACTCAGACAGATAGCGGTTGATCCGGTCGGCGGCCGGGCTGCCGACTATCATGGTTGCTCCACGCAACGCGTCCGGCGCCAGGCCGTCCAGCAGGGCGCACACCTCAGAGGGTTTCGACGGGGCGGCAATCGCCGGCGTCAACTCGCGGATACGGGCTGTGTCGACAATCACTCGCGCCCAGTCTGACGGTGCATTGAGCCTGGCGCTCAGGGCTGCGCCCTCGTCGGCACTCAGGGGCCAGGCCAAGGCTGCCAGCCAAGTCAGCGGCGTGACTGGCTGGCCCGTAGCGTCGGGCAGATGCCCAGCGGTCAGGGACGGATGTATACCGGCCAGGACACCGCAATCTTGGGCTAATCGGAGCGGTACCGCCGGATTCGTTTCCTCGAACGTGCGCTCCAGCTCATGCCGCAGTCGATCTCCCGTAAGGGTCGACAAGGCTCGGACGGACAATGCCTCTCCCATGAGGCGCGCCGTCTCGGGCTCGATGGTGAAATTGAACCGCGCGGCGTAGCGCACAGCGCGCAGGATCCTGGTGGGGTCGTCGGGAAAACTACCCGCGTGGAGCACCCGGATCAGGCCCGCCTCCAGGTCGGCGCTCCCACCGTGAGGATCCACCAATTTGCCGGAAGTTGCCGGTAAGGGCATCGCCATCGCATTGATGGTGAAGTCCCGCCGGGCCAGGTCGTCTGCAATCCCGCCCGGCTCCACGTTGGGCAGAGCGCCGGGCGACTGGTAGGTTTCCCGCCGCGCGGTGACCAGGTCTATGGTCAGCGACCCGGCGGTGACGGTGGCCGTACCGAACCGTTGGTGGACCGTCAGACGCCCCTGGATGTCGGCAGCCAGCCTCTCGGCGACCATCACGGCATCCCCCACGACCGTTATATCAAGGTCGTTGGTAGTGGCTCCCAGCAGGCGGTCGCGAACCGGGCCGCCCACCAGGTAGGCCGTCAATCCCGAGTCCTCAGCAATACGGGCGGCGCAATCCAAAACGAACCGGTGGGCATCAACGGGCTTGCCGTTGCCACCACCGGTTGTCGCTAAGTCTGTTGATGTCAGCATGTTGTGTTCGGTTCGGTCACCATAACCAGATAGAGTGTATCGCACGCATCCCGGCCCGGCAACATAGATGCTCGCTCGAGAATACGGTCCGGCCCAGCCGACACGGCGGGAACGCGCCCGGGGTACGCTATACTTCCGGTATCATCTTGATCCGATGGAGTGAAAGAACGTTATGGAAACTGTGGGATTCATTGGTTTGGGGAACATGGGCGGCGGGATGTCGGCCAACATTCAACGGGCGGGCTACCCGATGATCGTCTACGATTTGCGCGAGGAGGCGGCGTTGCCCTTGCTGGAGGGCGGAGCGCGCTTGGCCAACACGCCGGCGGAGGTGGCCGAGGCCAGCGATGTAACGTTTACATCGCTCCCGGGACCCTACGAGGTCGAGGCAGTGTCCACGGGAGCCGCGGGGGTGCTGGAGGGGATCAAGCCGGGGAGCGTGTACATTGACCTGTCGTCGAGCCGGCCGACGCTGATCCGGGAGATCGAGCCGCAGTTTCGGGCGAAGGGCTGCCACGTGCTGGATGCGCCGGTGAGCGGGGGAAAGACGGGGGCGGCGTCGGGGAACCTGGCGGTGATGGTGGGAGGGGACCGTGAGGTGTTTGAGCGGGTGAAGCCGATATTGGACGCCTTTGGGGACAAGGTGTTCTACGCGGGAGAGATTGGGGCGGGGAGCGTGGCGAAGCTGGTGCACAACATGATAGGTCACAGCGTGCGACAGGCCATCGCGGAGGGATTGACCTTGGGCGTCAAGGCCGGCGTTGAGCCGGAGGCTCTTTGGGAGTGTATCCGTCGCGGTTCCCTGGGACGTATGCGCGTCCTGCATGAAGGGTTGGTGCGGACGATGTTTCGCGGGGAGTTTGAGCCGGCGAGTTTTGCGTTGAACCTGGCGCACAAGGACATTTCGCTGGCGACGGAGTTGGCGCGGGAGTACGACGTGCCGATGCCGATGTCCACCCTGGCCGAGCAGATCGCTTTGCAGGCGATGAACCGAGGCTGGGCTGAGTCGGACAGCAGCATCACGGTCCGGTTGCAGGAGGAACAAGCCGGCGTTGAGGTACGTGCCCCTCACGTTGACCCGGTCCGCGCCGGCCGTTTCATAACCACCCATCCCGACGATGAATAACTCGTCGTGGTCCGATCATTGCGTCGGCAGCCGACACGCCATCCCGAACGGAGCAACAAATGAATTTGAACGCATACCTCCATTTTGATGACAACTGCCGCGAGGCGTTTGAGTTTTACCGCTCGGTGTTCGGCGGTGAATTCGACACTATACTGACCTTCGCTGAAGGCCCGCCCGACATGCCGGATCTGCCCGACAATGAGAGGCAGCGGATAATGCATGTTTCGCTGCCGGTACGCAACGGCGTGCTCATGGGCAGTGATTCGTGCAGCGCTTTCGGCGGTCCCCCGGCAGCCGGCAACAACTTCTCCATCAGCATCACCACGGATGACCGGGCCGAGACCGACCGCGTGTTCACAGCGCTCTCCGACAGCGGCAACGTTGCCATGCCGCCCCAGGAAATGTTCTGGGGCGCGTATTTCGGAATGTGCACTGACCGTTTCGGCGTGAATTGGATGGTGAACTGCGAAACCCAGGCCCACTGACCTACGTGACCGACTCGGCTACTTCCAAACCTTCAGATTGACAGGAGGACCAACCATGCCCGAACGAAATCTGACCATCGATTGCCAGGTACATTGCTACGAGCGCAATACACCTGCGCGCCCCTGGGCCGGCTACCTGCAGGGCCCGGATCAGGCAACCGGGGACGATATGGTCGCCGCCATGGATGCCGTCGGCGTCGACGGCGCGATCCTGATTTCGCCGTTTGCCATGTACCGCTACGACGCCAGTTACGCCTTGGAGGTCTACGATCAGCATCCCAACAAGTTCGGTTTGGTCCGGCCCTTCGATCCCGAATCACCGTCCATCGACGAGGAGATGGCCGAGTGGACCGGCCGGCCCGGCGTGGTCGGGGCGCGCATCATGCTGCGGGACGTGGATTATGAGGCCGATCATCCCGGCGTGAACCAGATCATCGCCGCCGGCGGCCGCGCCGGCGTCCCGGTCAACATCATGTGCGCCGGCAAGCTTCCGCTCATGCTGGAACTGGCGCGCCGGAACCCGGATACTCAGCTCATCGTCGACCATCTGGGGCTGGCGCAGCCTTTCGAGCCGCCGGCGCCGCCGGAACCCTGGGCTGACTTGCCCAACGTCCTTGCCCTGGCCGAGTGCGACAACGTTGCCATCAAGATCTCCGGCGCCGGCACTCTGGCCCATGAACCGTTCCCCTACGCCGACATCTGGGAACCGCTGCATCGCATCTTCGACGCCTTCGGACTGGAGCGCTGCCTCTGGGGCACCGACTGGACCCGCGCCGTCAACCTGCTGAACTACGAGCAGGGGGTCGAAGCTTTCCGCCTCACCGACACCCTGTCCGATGCTGACCGGGCCACTCTCATGGGCGGCTCCTTGGCCAACATCTACAAGTGGACGCCCACGGTCGCAAACTGATGCGTAGGGTTTAAACGCGAAAGCGGTCTCCGCAAGGAGGCCGCTGCTTTTTGCGTAGGCAAATGGTGGGCGGTAGTGGACTCGAACCACTGACCTCTTGCGTGTCGAGCAAGTACTCTAACCAACTGAGCTAACCGCCCATTGCACTTGAAGTGTAGCAAGGGCCGCTCGGCATCGTCAACCGAACCGTTGGCTCCAGCAGGGACTTTTCAAAGTCGTGGTTGGCGGTCTTTCACCCAGAACCGCCATTCCAGCGAAAGCCGGAATCCAGAACATTCCGATCACGACGACATCCTGAGATTCCCGCTTTTCCGAGGAGGAACAATTTGCATGGATGAACAAGATGGACGGGATGGATTCCGGCCCCGTATCAAGTACGGGGTGACGTTCTTTCGCCGGAATGACGGTTTCGTGGGGAATGACGGTTTCGTTGGGTTGGGTTGCGATGGCTCCTTTGGGATTGGATTTGCGCAGGTGACTGACGGTTGGTTTTGCAGGTGATTGGCGATTGGTTGGTTGGTTTTGACCAGGTTCCGGGAAGTGATCAGCCCCACGGCCGGGGGTAATGCGCTTGCTTTTTGCCCTCATTTTCCATGCCCACGGCATGGCGCGCTGTTGCGGGCGCGGCGACCCAGGAGACTACTCCGATTAGAATGGTCGGGGACAGTCTACTGCGGTACGGGTAGCGACTTGGATGCTGATCGGAATTGGCCGTGTGTTCTCGGAACCTGATCGGAAAGCGACAATCACCTGCGGGACACAGGATAGCACGGGCGTTCGTAATGGGTCAAGAGAGCGGTTGGCATGGATGGGCAGGATTTTTTGGCCGACGAGATTGCCGCCCCCCGCATCAAGCGCGGGGTCGCAATGACAAACTGGGTACGCGTGAGCAAACAGGGACTTTTCAAAGTCCTGGTTGGCGGCCTTTCACCCCGAACCGTCATTCTGACGAAAGCCGGAATCCAGAACGTTACGATCACAACGACCTCCTGGATTCCCGCGAAAGCGGGAATCCAGGAGTAACCGGGAATGACGGAGTAACCGGGAATGACGGATTGGCTTTAAAAAAGCCCGGTGGCTCCGGCGGCGGCCGGCGCCGGGGCGTTCTATCGCGGTGATGCCCCGCAGCCCCGTTGCTCAGTCGGTTGACCTCCGAACGGCGCGGCCCCTAGAATGCGATTATGACCACGGCACAAAAGCCTGACGGCGCCGCAGACGCTGAAGCCCGGGCGGTCTCGCCCGCGACACAGACCGATGGGGTGCGAACGCCGCCGCCGCTCGGAGGACGACCGGTCTCGCCCGCGACGCAGGGCGATGACGGCGAACAGGACGTCCGCCTACGGCCGGCCCGGCTGGAGGACTTTGTGGGGCAACCGCAGGTTCGGGAAAACCTGAGCATCGCCATGCAGGCGGCCCGGATGCGCGGCGAGGCCCTGGATCACGTGATCATCTACGGCCCGCCCGGCTTGGGCAAGACCACCCTGGCCAACATCATCGCCCACGAGATGGGCTCGACCATCAAGGTCACCTCCGGGCCGGCCATCGAGCGGGCCAGCGACATCGCCTCCATCCTGACCGGTCTCCAACCCAACGACGTGCTTTTTATTGATGAAATCCATCGCTTGAACCGCGCCGTTGAGGAGGTGATGTACTCGGCTATGGAGGATTTCTTCCTCTCGTGGGTGGTCGGGAAAGGCCTGTCGGCGCGCAGCATCAACCTCCGCATCAATCCCTTCACGCTGGTCGGAGCCACGACCCGCTACTCACTGGTCAGCGCTCCCCTGCGCGACCGGTTCGGTTCCGTGTTCCGTCTCGATTACTACTCGGACGACGACATGGAAATCGTGGTGAATCGTTCCGCGCGCATCCTGGGAATTGAGGCAGAGAATGAAGGGCTGCGCGAGGTGGCGATCCGCTCCCGCGGCACGCCGCGCATCGCCAATCGCCTGCTGCGACGCGCCCGCGACTACGCACTGGTCCGGGCGGACAACCGCGTCTCCGGTCCCGTGGCCCGCGAGTCGCTGGACCGGCTGGGGGTCGATTCCCGCGGACTGGACGAGACGGACCACCGGCTGCTGTCAAGCATCATCGAGAAATTTGGTGGCGGCCCGGTGGGTCTGGACACGCTGTCCGCCTCAATGAGCGAGGACGCCAGTACGGTGATGGAAGTTCTGGAACCCTTCCTGTTGCAGCAGGGGTTTCTTGAGCGCACACCGAGAGGCCGCGTCGCCACCCGCCTGGCCTACGAATACCTCGGGTGGCCCTGGTCCGGTTCGGGAGTGGATCCATCGCAGCAAGGCCAGTTGTTCGTTGATTGACATAACTTCACCAGTATCCACGCGGCAAATCGCGTATTATTCGTATGTTCTCGATGGTGATTGACATAAGATATAAACATCATCGTCGCAAAGCGCATTTCGCCTTGAATCCCTCCGACCCCTTACATACAATTGATCGGACTTTCTCTGATCTATCATGCGGACGACCCACGTGCCCCCTGGTTTAGCTGTCAACCCGACCGTCTCCCACTTGCCTTCGCTGGACCGCGTGGCCTCCGGGTCTGCGCTGTCCGATGAGGGCGCTTTGGAGTTGCTGGACGCTGATAACGAACTCGAGGCCGACCTTTGCGCCGCCGCCGCTGAGTTGCGTGACCGGGGTCGGGGCCGCGTGATCACCTTCTCGCCGAAGGTGTTCATTCCGCTGACGCGCCTGTGCCGTGACTTCTGCGGATATTGCACCTTCCGCCAGTCCCCGGAAGAATCGGACGGATTGTACCTCACCGTCGATCAGGTCCTATCCGTGGCCCGGGCCGGCCAGCGCCTCGGTTGCACTGAAGCCCTGTTCACGCTGGGCGAGCGACCCGAGCAGCGGTATCCTGAAGCAGCGGAATGGCTTTCCGGCAGGGGCTACCGGACCACCCATGAATACCTGGCGTACATGTGCCGCACCGTATTCGAGGATACGGACCTACTGCCCCACGGCAATCCCGGCACCATGAGCCGTCGCGAGCTGAAGGCCCTGCAGCCCACCAACCCGTCAATCGGGATCATGCTGGAGAGCTCAAGCGCGCGTCTTTACGAACCCGGCGGCCCGCATGAGTTCGCTCCCAGCAAGCGGCCCCGCGTCCGTCTCCGGACCATGGAGCTGGCCGGCGAACTGGGCATCCCTTTCACCACGGGCATCCTCATCGGTATCGGCGAGACCCGCCGGGAGCGCGTGGAGTCGCTTCTGGCAATTCGTGATTTGCACCGACGTTTCGGGCATATCCAGGAGGTCATCATCCAGAACTTCCGCGCCAAGGCGGATACGCCCATGGCCGACGCGCCCGACGCCGCGCCGGACGAGCTCATGTGGACCACGGCAGTCGCTCGGCTCATTCTCGGCGAGCATGTCAATATCCAGGTGCCGCCCAACCTCAGCGAGGACTACGAACGGTACATCGGGGCTGGCATCAACGACTGGGGCGGGGTCTCACCGCTGACCATTGATTACGTGAATCCCGAAGCCCCCTGGCCGCAACTCTCGGAACTGGAACGCCGAACCCGCGAGGCCGGTTACGAATTGCGCCCGCGCCTTCCCGTATATCCTGAATACTTCGCCAACGGTTCCCAGTGGCCGTTGCCATCGCCTCTCAAGGAAAAACTGCTGCGACTCACCGACGAGCCCGGATACGTCAAAGGGGGAATTCGACGCTATGTCCACAGCAACTGACCGCGACGCTCCCGCAACTCTGGTTGCTCTGATCAATTCGCTGCGCCCGGACTTGGCTTCCGTCCTGGAACACGCGTTGGCCGGTGGCGATATTTCCGTCGAGGAAGCCGACATCCTCTTCGCGACGTCCGGCCCTGAATTCACCGCTATGACCATGGTGGCCGACGAACTACGGCGCCGCTCGGTGGGCGACCTGGTGACCTACGTGGTCAACCGGAACATCAACTTCACTAACGTGTGCATCAAGCGCTGCGGCTTTTGCGCCTTCAGCCGCGATTTCCGGGAAGAGGAAGGCTATTTCCTGCCGGTGAACGAGATCATACGGCGCGCCAGGGAAGCCCAGGACTATGGAGCCACCGAGGTTTGCGTACAGGCCGGCCTGCCTCCCCAGATGGAAGGCGACCTCTACATCCGCCTGTGCGAAGCCATCACGGAAGAACTGCCGGACATGCACGTCCATGGTTTCTCCCCTGAAGAAGTGCTCTATGGTTCCATCCGGTCCAAGTGCACCATCCGGGAATACCTCCAGGGCCTCAAGGATGCCGGCGTGGGCAGCCTGCCCGGCACCTCGGCCGAGGTTCTGGACCAGGAACTGCGCGACATAATCTCCCCCGGCCGGATCACCGTTGACCAGTGGATCGAGGTGATTACCAACGCCCATGATCTGGGTATCCCCACCACCTCCACGGTCATGTTCGGGCACCGGGAAACCAATGCCCAGATCGTGCGTCACATTGCCTTGCTCCGGGACATCCAGCAGGAAACCGGAGGCTTCACCGAGTTTGTTCCGCTCAGTTTCGTCGCTTCTGAGGCCCCCATGTACCTCAAGGGCACCGTGGAAAACGTCCGCTCCGGCCCCACGGGTATGGACGTGATCAAGGTGCACGCCATCGCTCGCATCATGCTGAACAACTGGATCCCCAACATCCAGGCGTCCTGGGTGAAAGAGGGCAGCCGAATGTCCCAGCTTCTGCTCACCGCCGGCGTCAACGACCTGGGCGGCACGCTGATCAACGAGAGCATCTCCACGTCGGCGGGAGCCATGCACGGGCAGCTGATGCGGCCCTCCGAGTTCCGCGCCATGATCCGTGAGGCGGGCCGGACCCCGGCCGAGCGGTTCACCACCTATGGCATCCGGCGCGTATACAGCGATTCCGATGAGGCCCTGGATCCGCTGGACCTCGTCGGCGACAACGTCGAGGAGATCTTCGGCTCCTACAACCAGTTGGTGCAGATGGACTCCTACCGCTTCGAACATCCCCGCGCTCAACGAGAACGAAACGCGGTGCAGCAGACGGTTTAGCCGGTGAGCGCTTCGACCACCGGATTGGTGCTCGCCCTCGCCGGCGGCGTTGGCGGAGCCAAGCTGGCGTTGGGTCTGTCCAGGATCCTGCCGCCCGAGCGGCTGGTCATCGTCGTCAATACCGGCGACGATGACCAGTTCCACGGGCTGCACGTTTCTCCCGACCTGGACACAATGACCTACACCCTCTCCGGCCTGTATAATCCCGAAACCGGGTGGGGCATTGATGGCGACTCGTTTGAAACGCTGCAGATGTTGAATCGGCTCGGCGCTGACACTTGGTTCAACTTGGGCAGCCGCGATTTCGCCATGCACATCCGACGCACTGAATTGCTCGCCCAAGGGTCGTCTTTGAGCCAGGTCACTTCCCAATTGACTGCGCACTTGGGCATAAAACACCCCATCATTCCCATGAGCGATCAACGGGTGCGCACCGTGCTGGACACCAACGCCGGCACCCTGTCCATGCAGGAATACTTCGTCAAGCAACGCGCCGAGCCCGTGGTGAACTCGATAAACTACGTCGGAGCGGCGGACGCTCGGCCGTCTCCCGGTTTCGCCTCCGCCCTGGAGGTCGCCACGGCAATCGTCATCTGTCCGTCCAATCCGTTCCTCAGCGTGGCGCCCATCCTGGCGATACCGGGGGTACGCGACGCGATTGCCGAGCATCGTGCGCCGCGTGTGGCGGTCAGCCCCATCGTAGGAGGAACTGCGGTGCGCGGCCCGGCGGGTAAAATAATGCAGGAACTGGGAGCGGATGTGTCTGCGGTCGGAGTGGCGCGGGAATATCGCCCAATCTGCGACGTGTTGGTGCTGGACTCCCAGGACGAGGCTCTGGCGGACGCCGTTGCAGCGGAAGGGATCGAGGCGGCGGTGATGCCGACGATCATGCAGACCGACGCAGACAAGGTTCGGCTGGCCGAAAGCGTGCTCGCGTTGGCCGCCGACCTGGAGAACCGAAAATGATGACCGATTCGCCAGATCAATCCAATCCCACCGTCGTACCGGTGGTGCCCATGAAACCGCTGTCGGAATGCAAGACCCGGCTTTCTCGAGTGATGGGTCCCGAAGATCGCGCCGACCTCACCATGGGTATGTTCCGACGGGTGCTGTTGGCCATTCGGGGCGCTGGTGTGGATCCCTTCTGGGTGGTAGGTGGAGACGACCGCATCCGGAACATGGCACGCACTCTCGGCGCCAACTGGATGGAGGATTTGGGCCGGAATCTCAACGACACCATAACCAAGTCTTTCGAAAACGCTCGTATGCGCGAGGTGTCGGCCCTGTATCTCCCCGGCGATCTACCCTTCATCAAGCCCGGCGATATCCACCAACTGATCCGCAGCGCCGAGCATCAGCACAACATTACGCTATCGCCGGCACGCCGGGACGGTGGTACCAACGCGATCCTGGTTCCCTACGACCTGATACCGTATTTTCGCCCGGAGCTGGGCAACAACAGCTTCCGCAAGCATGTGGGCACTGCGGCGCGCATGGGCGTTTCCGTGGCTTTCTACTACAGTCAGGGGATGGGCTTTGACCTCGATGACGGCTCCGACCTGGAAGAGTACGAGCACATGGAGCCCGGCCTGCTCACGCGGCTGTTGGGTCGCGAGCCCAGATCCCTGAACCTCACCAGCCTGGAGATCCGCTAGCCTATGGTCGCCAACGTTCAATTGGGTTGCCTTCTGCCCACTCGAGGCCTCCTGCTGGCCGACCGCAAACCTACGGACGCCGAAACCGTTCTCCGCCTGGCGACGTGGGCCGAGGAGGCGGGCATGGATTCCGTGTGGGTCGGCGACAGCCTTACCGCCAAGCCCCGGCTGGAAGCCATGACCACCCTGGCGGCCATCGCCGCTCGCACCAGCCGAGTGCGTCTGGGGACGGCCGTGATGCTCATGGCCCTGCGCCATCCTGTTCTGTTGGCCCAGATGATGGGCACCGTCGATCTCATATCCAGCGGACGGCTGCAACTCGGCGTCGGAGTTGGCGGCGCGTTCAACGGTATGCAGCAGGCAGAATGGCAGAACGCCGACGTGCCGCAGCGCACCCGCGCCCGCCGTCTCGAGGAAATGCTCGAAGTGGTCAAGGGTTTGGGAACAGGCGAGCCGTTCTCCTACAACGGGCGTCATTTCCAGATGGACGACGTCATCATGGAGCCCACTCCCGTTCAACCCGCTGGCGTTCCCGTGTACCTCGGTGTCCACTGGCACGGTCGCGGTGACGGCCAGGGGGCTCAGCGAGAGCGACAGGCCCGACGCGCCGCCCGCCTGGCCGATGGAGCCATCTCCATTTCAGCGACCCCGGAAGAGCTGGTTGACCTCAGGGACACCGTGCGAGGTTACTGTGCTGAGTACGAGCGGGATCCCGATGCACTGTCCACCGTAATGTATCTCACCGTCAACCTGGACGAGGACGTGGCCCGGGCAGAAGCGGAGGCCGAGGACTGGCTGCTGGGCTACTACGGCGCAAATATCTGGGGGGACCGCTGGGGACCCTTCGGTGATGCCGAGCGCGTGCGGGAGCGCATCCATGCCTACGCGGAGGCTGGCGCAGACCAGGTCATTGTGCGCTTCGCAACCTACCGCCAGGAAGAGCAGATGCAGGTGTTTCTGGAGCAGGTCGCTCCCGACTTCCGCCACTGACAGCGCGCCGGCCGCGTTCCCTGATGTTCCCGATGTGACGAGGTAACTCCGTGTTTCCGATAGATTTGACTGGCCGCAGTGCGGTCATTTTTGGTGTTGCAAATGACCGTAGCATCGCGTGGGCTATCGCCCGCACTCTTGCCGATGCCGGCGCTCGTATCGCCCTGACCTACCAGAACGAGCGGCTACAGAGCCGTGTCGCACGCCTCGCGGAGACCCTGGAAGATCCCGTCCTCCTGCAGTGCGACGCTTCCGACGACGACCAGATCCAGTCGGTGTTCGATGCCATCGGGGACCAAATGGGCTCGTTGTCCGTCCTCGTGCACAGCATCGCCTTCGCGAACCGGGACGATCTCGCCGGCCGTCTCGCCGACACCGGGCGCGACGGGTTCCGCATGGCCCTGGAGATCAGCGCCTTCACGCTGCTGCCCATGGTTCGGTACGCCGCGCCGCTGATGACCGACGGCGGTAGCGTCATCGCCATGACCTTCCACGCATCCAGCCGTGTCTATCCGGGCTACAACGTCATGGGTACTGCCAAGGCGGCCCTGGAGCACGAAGTTCGCCAGCTGGCCTACGAATACGGGAACGACAACATCCGCGTCAACGCCATATCGGCCGGCCCGGTGGACACCCTAGCGGCCAGAGGGATCAGCGGTTTCCTGGACATGCGGCGCACCCACGCCGAGAAGGCTCCGCTGGGGCGCAACATCACCGCCGACGAGGTGGCGCAGACCGCCCTGTTTCTTTGCAGTGACCTGTCCAGCGGCGTAACCGGAACCGTTCTCCCGGTGGACGCTGGTTACCACATCATGGCGGTGTGACAGGCCGGGCGCTTAGATCGCTTCCAACTGCTGGCGGTCGGCCGCGGCCTTTTCGTTGAGACCCAACTCCGTGTAAGCCTTGGCGCGATTCGCCCACGCTTCGCGGTAGCGAGGATCCAACGCGATGGCCTTGGTGAACTGGTCCACCGCCTCTCGAACCCTTCCCTGGTTGAACAACGACAGTCCCAACTCGGTCATGCCGGCTGCAGTCAGGGGTCGCGTGATGGTCAGCGGCGCCATTGAAAATGCCGGCGCCGGCTCAGGCTCGGTTGACGTGGCCTGAGCTGCTGACGGCTCCGCTTCGTCCACTTGCTGCGACGCCATCACCGGTTCTGGGGCTGGCGGCGCATTAGCATCTGTAATCGGCCCGCGTTGTTCGGTGCCATCCGCAGTTCCGGCGCCATGACCGGGGCTTTGCGCGCTGGCCGATTCGGTGCTGTCAGGCGCCGCTGTAGTGGCATCCGTCGCCGCATAGGGACGGGTCAGTTCCCAGCCACAGTTGGTGCAGAAGGTCGGACCCGCCTCGTGTGCGTGCTGGCACCGGGGGCACGGTGTCATCCCCTCTTGTCCCCCGTCGGTGGCGACCGAACGACGCGCCGGCATAAACACCAACGCCAGCATGGGCAGCATGCAAAGCACGGTAATCCACTCTGGGAAAATGTCGAGCAGGCCCACCGCCGGAATAGCGGCTACGCCACCCCAGACCAGGGCGTTGCGCCCTTTGTTCCGCGCGAGCCTGGCGGTCCAGAGCACCACAAACAGCAGGGACAGGATTTGAAGGATTATGCTCATCAGCACCCGTAAAGCGATGGTTCCGTCCACATTATAACGGGATTGCTGCGTTGGCGGCAAACCAGGGCGCGCATGGCATAACGCAATCCTTTGATCGGGCTGCTGTTTGCAATCGATCGGTTCGCCGCGTCTGCGAACACCGATGGTGTGGCACGTCGATCAGTTGGTCTGGGGTCGATGACTATTGGCAGGCAGCAGTCCGTCCGCGCCAGGGTTGAGCCCCAAGCGTCGGGAACCCTGGCGCGATGGCCCCGGTCATAGCGGCCAGGGTGTTTCAAATTGACAGTTTCGCCCGCGCGATGCTATCGTGCAAACGCATTTTTTCGCATCCAGACGGTAATAATTTGCGCCGGATGTAGTTCCCGGCTGCTCTCGCGTGGGAGGGAAGACTCACATGGATTTGACCATTTCTGTGCTCAAGGCGGACGTCGGCTCCATCGGTGGCCACACCAAGCCGTCCGATCGCATGATGGATGCCGTGCGCGCTGCCACGGATCGAGCCATCCGCGACGGTCTGCTGATTGATGCCTATGTCGGCCATACTGGCGACGATATCTGCATTACCTCCACCCACACCCGGGGCGACAACGATGAGGCGGTCCACCAGTTCGCGTGGAACTCCTTCTTGGAAGCCACGGAGATCGCCCGCCAGTACGGGCTTTACGGCGCCGGACAGGACCTTCTCGTCGACGCTCCTTCGGGTAATATTCGTGGCGCCGGTCCCGCCGTAGCGGAGATCACCTTCGATCACGACCCGGTCAAGACCAACCCCGTCCGCCCGGCTGAGTCTTTCTTCGTCCTCGCCGCCGACAAGTGCGGACCCGGCGCGTACAACCTCCCGACGTTCCTTGGTTTCGCCGACCCAATGTACTGCGCCGGACTGATGCTTCCTCGCCTAGGCGAGGGCTTCACCTTCAACATCATCGACATGGACAACACCGACGGCGACAGCATCATCTCGCTGAACGCTCCTGAGGACTACTACCGAATTACGGTTCTGCTGCGGGACAACGAGCGGTTTGCGATTGAGAGCGTGACCTCTCGCTACTCCGGGCAGACCGCGGCCGCCATCTCGGCGACTCGGCTGCACAACATCGCCGGCAGCTACACGGGAAAGGACGATCCGGTGGCCGTGGTACGCAACCAGGGTATCTTCCCTGCTCCCGAGGAGCTCATCTCGCCGTACACCAAGGCCCATTATATCGGCGGGGACGCACGCGGCTCCCACGTCATGCCCCTGATGCCGGTGCCCATCAACACCGCGGTGACAGGCATGTACTGCCTGCCGCTGGTCTCGTGTGTGGGCTTCAGCATCAACGGCGAAGGCAAGTTCGCCGAGTCCTCCACGGACTTCTTCGACAACCCGGCGTGGGACTACACCCGCCAGTTGGCCCAGGAGAAAGGCATCGCGATGCGCTCCCAGGGTTGGTCCGGCGCGGCCATGCTGCCCTACGGCGAGCTGGAATACTCCGGCTTCCGCCAGAGCATCGGAGACCTCGTGGCCCGGTTCGCCATTCGCACCAACGGACACCAGCCCGCTGCCCAGCCGGTCGCATCCGGCGACAACGACTAGCTTCGCCACATCGCCAACGTTCAGGGGCGGGTGATCACCCGCCCCTGTTTTGTTTCGTGTCGTTCGGTTGTGCCGATCCTGATCGTTATCAGCCGCTGAAAATCCCGTTCCGCTCAAAGATCGCCGCCAACTCCGCGATGCCATCGGAGACGGTTTGCGCCGTGGGATGCCCGAAGCACAGCCGCGCCATGTGCGCGCCGTTGCCCTCGGGCGAGAACATCGTGCCATTGTAGTAGCCGACGCCCTCGTTGAAGGATTGATCCTGGAACGCGGCGAGGTCTGTCCCTTCTGGCATCGTCAGCCACAGGTAGAGACCGCCCTCGGGTTTGGACCAGGTGGCGCGGTTGCCGAAGTGTTCGCCCAAGGCCGCCAGCATGGCATCGCGCTTCACCCGCAGGGCCTGATTTTCCTCGTCGATGTGATCGTACATGTGGTTGCGCAGGTACTCTTCAATTGCCAGCGCCGCGAACTGGTTCACCCCGCCGGACTTGAAACTCAGCGCCCGCTGCCTGACCACCTCCGGCGCAACCAGGTAGCCCATGCGTACGCCGGGCGCGATGATCTTCGACATCGAACCCACGTACAGCACGCCGCCGCTGTCGTCCATGCTGCTGATCGACGTCACGTCTTCGCCCTCGAAACGGAGGTCGACATAACAGTCATCTTCCAGAATGGGCACGCCGTGGCTCTGGCAGATTTCCAGCATTCGTTGCCGTCGTTCCAGGGTGGCGGTCCACCCCAGCGGGTTCTGGAACGTGGGGATCGTGTACAGGAACTTGACCCGACGGCCGGCCGCCTCCTGTGCCCGTATAGTCTCGTCCAGCGCCTCCGGTATGATCCCATCATCATCGCATTTGACCCCCACCACATTCGCGCCCCACAGCCGCATTTGACGCATCGTCCCCAGGTACACGTACTCCTCGGTCAGCAGCACGTCGCCGGGGTCGGTCATGGCCTGGATCAACATGTTGATGGCCTCGCCTGAGCCGGATGTCAGCACGATGTCTTCGGCCGTGACCTCCATCTGACGGTCCCGGCGCAACTTGTCCGCGACCAGTTCGCGCAGTGGCGGATAGCCGGCCGCGACAGGATAGTAGGCGAGGTCGCGCCCTTCTCGTTCCAAGGCCGTGCTCAGGGCCTCGACAAGGCCCGTCAGGGGCAGCGTGTCCGGGTCCGGGTAGGCTACGGCGAAATCATACCTGGCGTGCCGGTTTGCGCCGCGCGTGGTGATCGGGGCCCGTTCTGCGAAGAGGCCTTCGTAGTTGAACTCGCTCATCGGTTGTCCTCCCTTCGGGACGGTTGAGGCGTTGGACGCGGAATCATACTTGGCGGCGTCGGTTCCGCGAACACTATTCCACGACGCGTATGGCCAGGTCGCGCAATTGCCCGGCATCGACTTCCGAGGGGGCGCCGAACAGCAGGTCGGAGCCGCTCTGGGTCTTGGGGAACGCGATCACCTCGCGCAGCGAGTCCGCGCCCGCCAGTATCGCCACCAGCCGGTCAATACCCGGCGCGATGCCACCGTGGGGCGGCGCTCCATAGTCGAACGCTTCCAGTATATGCCCGAACCGCTCGGTGATCTGCTCGCCGGAGTAGCCCAGGATGCCGAACACTTTTTCCTGGAGATCACGGCGGTGTATGCGGATGCTGCCGCTGGCCAACTCTGAGCCGTTGCATACCAAGTCATACGCTCGCGACGGGATGGACGCGAGATTCTCGCCGTCGAGCATGGATTCACATCCGGGCGCCGGGGCGGTAAACGGATGGTGCGCCGAGTCCCAGCGACCTGCATCGTCATCCCACTCGAACAGGGGGAACTCGGTCACGAACGCGAACGACAGCGTCGACGGGTCGGCCAGTTCCAGTTGCGCCGCCAGGTGGCTCCGCATCGCCGCCAACCACTGGTTGGCCAGCCGGGCCGGCCCGGCCATCAGCACTATCAAGTCTCCGCGCTGCGCGCCGGACCTGTCAGCAAGCCGGCGCACCCACTCCACGGGCATCCGCAGTCCGGGAGACAGCAGAGCATCGTCATCGGTCAGAGTTTCCAGGGGGCCGTCGCCGGTGAGCCGGACGTGGCTCATGCCGGCAGCGCCGTACTCTTTCGCCGTCTCTTCCATTCGGCGCATGTCGGAACCTGTCAGGCCGCCCTGGCCCGGCACGGCCATCGCCTTGATGATGCCGCCGCGGTCCAGGATGCCATGGAAGACGCGGAACTCCGTTTCCGCGGCCAGGTCGCTGACGTCGGCCATCTCCAGGCCGTAACGGAGGTCGGGTTTGTCGCTCCCAAACCGCGCCATGGCGTCAGCGTAGGACAGGCGCTGGAACGGGGTCTTGACCTTGAACTGCGGCGTCAATTCGTGCACCAACCCGGCGTATAAACCCTCGATCAAGCCCAGCACGTCCTCCTCTTCGACGAAGCTCATTTCCAGGTCGAGTTGGGTGAACTCGGGCTGGCGGTCGGCGCGCAGGTCTTCGTCCCGGAAGCACCGGGCGATCTGGAAATACCGCTCCACGCCGCTAACCATCAACAACTGCTTCAACTGTTGTGGGGACTGAGGCAACGCGTAGAAATTGCCCGGATGCGTCCTGCTGGGAACCAGGTAGTCCCGTGCTCCCTCGGGCGTGCTTTTGATCAGGATCGGCGTTTCGATCTCCAGGAAACCGTGACCGTCCAGGTAATCCCGGATGTACTTCACCGTCTGGTGACGCAGCCTCAGGTTGTCCTGCATCTTTGGCCGTCGGAGGTCCAGGTAACGGTACCGCAGGCGCAGGCTTTCGTCCGCGTCCACATCGTCCGTGATGTAGAAAGGCGGGGTGAGTGACTGGTTTAACACCGTCAGGCCTTCCACCATCACCTCCACCTCACCGGTGGGCAACGCCGGGTTCTCCGAGCCTTCCGGTCGGAGACGAACGGCGCCGGTGACTTCAATGCACCACTCTGAGCGCAGACGTTCGGCGGTCTCGTAGTCCTCCGCCGGCAGATGCTCCGGATTGAGCACTACTTGCACGTATCCGGAGCGGTCCCGCAGGTCGATGAATATGATTCCGCCGTGATCCCGCCGTCGGCTTACCCAGCCGGACAGTGTCGTGACGGTGCCATCGTGGGCGGCGCGCAACGCGCCGCAGTCTTGGGTTTTCAGAGCGTCAACTCCTGGTAAGATTGGTTAGCTCTTTCGCTGGGTCAGCCCAGCAGGTCGAGCACGTTTTGGAACGGACTTTCCGCGACCATCCCGCCTTCTGCCACGGCGACAGCCAGTTGCGAGGGATCCGTCACCGGCGGGTAGCAGACCGTGTCCAGGCAAACGTGCGCCTGGGCCGGCGCATTTTCCATAACGGCAGGCGCCAGCTTGACAATCAGGTGCGGGTCGTTCAGCTGCATCGCGGCGGACAGCATGGCGTCGGCGCTGGCGGTTCCCGGCGAGCCTTCCACGGTGACTTCCACCACCGGATGGAGGTATTGGTCAACCGCTACCGCGTAGTCTGCCGCAAGTTCGCCGTAGTCGCGGTTGGCGTCAACGTACGCGCTCAGGATGTGACGGGCTGTCTGTCGGTACCGGTCATCCAGAGTCGCGTGATGCAGTCGCATCATTCCAACCGCGGCCCGGGTGTTTTCCGCCAACGGCTTCTCACGAGCGTGCAGGTAGCCCAGCCGTTCCTGCCCCGATTCCACGTCCCAGAACCCGCCGTGCGCGCCGTCCAGGAACTTGTTCAGCAGCATTTGTGCTGCCCGATCGGCTGCTGACAGGTAGCGCTCCGACCCGCCCGGCAGAGCGTCATACCCGTCCAACACGGCCTCCAGGAAGTTGGACCAGTCGACGAGCAGGTCGCCCTCGTCCTGAGGCAGCGCGCCGGAGATGGTGTAGGCGTGTGGCAAGCTACCTTTTTCGGATACGTCGACCAATCCGTCCAGCAGATCAATGGCCGTTCCGGACAACTCCGGCCGTCCCAGTTTCCAGGCCGCGCCCAGCAGCAACGAAACTGCCTGAGCAGTGACCGACACGTAGCAGAACGGGTCAATCGCCGGCGCTGCCGACCGTGATCGCTCCTGCGGTGATCCCGCGTAATATTCGGAGTGGGCGCCCTGGCTTCCCCGCACGCCCTTCGCCGACGGATCGTACAGCGTGGCGCAGATGTAATCGACGGTCTCGCCGGCGACCTGGAGATAGTCCGCCCGCTCCAGGATAATGCCCGCGTCCATCAGGACACCAGCCAGAGCGACATTGTCCTCGGCCATTTTTTCATACTGTGCCTGTGTCCAGTCGCTGCCGGTGGTGAAGCGGAAAAATCCGCCGTCGATCCGGTCGCGCAGATCGCCGCCAACGATGGCGTCCAGGCATTTCTCAAGCATCACGCGGTAGAACGGTTCTCCCGTAGTGCGGCACCGGTGCAGCAGAAGGCGCAGCATGGGCGTCGATGGGAACTTTGGCTCCAGCCCAAATCCACCGTTGATGGCATCGTAGGTTCCGACGACGCGACGCGAGATGGCGTCTACCACACCGGCGTCGGGGTCGCGTCCGGCGGATACGCGGCCGGCGTGCTCGCGGCGTTGGCGCAGGATATCGTTGCCCTGCTCGTACAGCTCCGGCTTGCGTTCCGAATATGCGCGACGCACTTCGTCCAGCATGGCCAGGAGCTGGTCCGGCGGCAGGTAGGTCGCCCCCGCCATGAAGCCGCCGTGTGGAGTCAGGAACGAGGTAGTTGGCCAGCCGCCCACGTTGTAACGGGCGTTGACGTCCGGACGGTGGTCGGTGTCAACGCGCACGGGGGTGAAATTAGCGTTGACGAACTCGATCACGTCGGGGTCCGCGTAGGCGCCGGAATCCATCTCGTGGCACCAGTAGCACCACACTGCGTTGATCGAAAGCAGGATCGGCCGGTCGTTATCCTGGGCGAATTCAAAGGCCTGGCGGCCCCACGGTTGCCAAGAGACCGTATCAATCGTTACTGATGATGACACTGCCGGTACGTCCCTCGTATGCCATGTTGAAATGCCCCAGGAAAGTGCGGCCGATGAGCGCGTAATACGGCTGGCCGCTGGCGGCCAGATTTGCGCTGTCGAACGGCCCAATGATAGTGAAATCCAGTTCCGGGATGTAGATTTGCGCCAGATATACGGTTGTCTCAAATAGGCCACTGGCGCCGGCGATTAGACGGCGATCCAGAACCGGCAGGTTCAGCGAGTCAGCCAATTCTGCATCGAGCGCACTTTCCTGTGCCCCGGTATCCACTAAAGCGGGCAAAACCTCCGGAGGCAATTGCGCTCGCCGCCTTGGTCTTGTCTCATAGTCAGGATCAAACCCGATTTGTACATCGACGAAAGGGCCATACTGGATCAGGTCAGAGGGATTGCTAAACCCGGCGTTAACATTCGCCATAACGCTTTCGACGCTCTACCGCAGCAGCCATCAATTCTCTCTGCTTACGAATGTTCTCGCGGCCAACCATCCTGACGTGATATGGGCCTCGCTTATACCGCGCTATCGCATTCAGGCAGGCATCCTGAGCATCATCATAGATTCCCACCAGTTCGCCATCGTAGAAAATGACCCACTTGAAGAAGTGCTCATCTTCCAGATAGTCCTTCATCTTTTCGTAAGCAGCCATATTCTCTTCGAGAGTAGCTACCATTTGGTGCCTCCTGATCGGATGCGCGCGGGTATGCGGCCCGTCCAGCGTGTCCGAATTATAGGGTACACCCCCAAAGCTGGGCAATGAAACCGTTGTCATGGGAGATTGACGTAATTCGCTGACCGGATCAACGCGCTCGCGGGTTGAATGCATCGTTCACGGCGTCACCCAGGATGTTGAAACAGAAGAACAGCAGCGTCACCGCGCCGATGGGAAACAGGATCAAGTGGGGTTCATTGCGCAGGACCTGGATACTGCCGTTCTCAAACATCATCCGTCCCAGACTGGGTACCGGCGGCTGCACCCCAATGCCGATCCAGCTCAACACCAACTCGGATCCGGCCACGCCGGCCAGTCCTGCCGAGATCGACACGATCAACGGGCTGAGGATGTTGGGTAGCACGTGTACCCGAAGGATGCGCGCAGTTGACGCTCCAGCCACCAGTGCGGCTTCGGTGTATTGGCTCTCCCGTGCCTGGAGGACCTGTCCACGCACGAGCCTCGCCATCCCGAACCAACCGAAGATCGACAGCGCGAACGATATGATTGCGTAGTCCAGGATGCCCAGCCGCAGGATCCAGTCGATCCCGGTGGCGTCCTCGAATCCCTGTACCAAGCCCACCAGTCTCGGCTTCAATGCCGCCACGAATATCAGGATGAGTATGATGTCCGGAAAGGAGGAAGTGACCTCGCCGGTGCGCATGATCACCGAGTCGACCCACCGGCCCATGTACCCGCTCAGCAAACCCAACACGATGCCCAGGACGAGGGTGCCGCCAAGCAGGGATATGATGGTGATGATCACCGTGGTCCGCAGCCCGTAGATCACCCGGGTCATCATGTCCCGACCCAGCCGGTCGGCTCCGAAGGGATGCGCCAGAGTTGGACCGGCCCGACTCTGGGACAAGTCCTGGGCGGTGTATTCATAGGGAGTGATCAACGGTGACAGCAGCGCTCCCACGTACATCACCAGGATGATGGAGAGACACACCACCGCGAGCTTCTTTCTGAAAAGCCGGCGTACCGACAGGCTCCAGTAGCTGTGGCCCCGGGCCGGTTCTTCCTCCAGCTCCAGCCGCTGCCCGGCGGTCAGTTCGTTGGCCGACCAATCACTGACCTCAAGGCCGGTGTCAAGGTGCTGGGTATGACCATGGTCGTGGGCGCGCGGGCCCGAGCGGTCAGGTAACATTGCCGGCTCCGAGCCTGATCCTAGGGTCCAGCAGCGGGTACATCAGGTCGACTACCAGGTTGGCCAGCATGAAAAGCGTCGTGGAGATAATCGCAAACGCCATGATCACCGGATAATCCCTGGCGAACAGGGAGTTGATGGTGAAGAAGCCGACCCCTGGGATGCCGAAGTAAATTTCCACGATGAAAGTGCCGCCGGCCAGCCCCGCTATCGTGAACCCGAAGCTGGTGACCACCGGAATCATCGCGTTTCTCAGGATATGCCGCCACCGCACGATCGCTTCGGATAGTCCCTTCGCGCGGGCGGCGCGGATGTAGTCTTGACCCAGAACGTCCAGAACGCTGGCGCGCACCAGCCGCACCACGATCGCGATGCCGGGCACTCCCATCACTGTTGCTGGCAGGACGATTTTGGGCGAGAAGAAACCGTCCCACCCACTGGTCGGCAGCAGGTCCAGATACAGCGCGAATACCAGGAGCAGGACCGGCGCCGTGATGAATACGGGCAGAGATTGGAACGCCAGCGCGATCGCCACGACCACATTGTCCACGCCGGTGCCCTGGCGCAGAGCAGCGAAAAGCCCTACAGGTATGCCGACTCCCAGGGTGATGATGATTGCGGCCAGGTTGAGTTGCAGGGACACCGGGATGCGCTTGGCCAACAGCTCCGCCACGGACTTGCCGCGGAACTGGAAGCTCTCGCCGAAGTCCAGCCGGGTGACGACTCCCTCGATATACCGTACGTACTGCACCACCAGCGGATCGTCCAAACCCAACTGCTCGCGCAGTCGCTCACGTACCTCGTCGTTTTGGTGTTGGCCCAGCCAGACCTGGACCGGGTCACCGGGACCGACGCGCAGCAGGGCGAACGTCACGAACGTGACGATGATCAACAGGAATGGCAGCCATATCAGCCGTCTCGCCGCGTATGTTCCCATTTGTAACCGCCCGTCCCGTCTGCCGATAGTTGCAGGGGCGAATCACGGTTCGCCCCCACGCCTCGCGCATCGGCAATTCTACTGGTTGAAGTACACGTACCGGTACTTGGGGATGCTCATTTGCAGGAGGAAGTAGTCCGATACTTCCGGCTTGATCAGGGCGTAGCCCTCGCCGCTGAACCAGGTCCAGACCCAAGGCGCATCGTCCAGGATCATCTGCTCGATCTGGTTGTAGAGCTCGAAACGCCGGCTCCGGTCGCGTTCCGTGCGGGCTTCTTCCAGCAGACGGTCGACCTCCGGATTGGCGTAGTTGGTGTGATTGCTCTGGCTTTCGGAATGCAGGAGCACATCCAGGAAGTTCTGCGGGTCGGGGTAGTCCGCGATCCAGCCCAGGGAGAACATCTGGTACTTCTTGTCGTTGACGTCTTGCAGGAACGTCGCCCATTCCGTCTGCTGTATCTCAACCTCGATCCCCAGTTCCTGACGCCATTGTTCCAGGATGACCTCGAGGTAGGTCGGGATAGCCGCGCCAAAGCTGCCGGATATGGTCAGCGTAATGCGTGGGAAATCATCGGACGCCAGCGCGTCGGCGTACTTGGACTCCTGCATCAGTTCACGCGCCAGGTCAGGGTTGAAATGGTAGCTGCGCAGGTTTTCGGTGTAGGACGGGAAACCGGGCGGGATGACACCGGTCGCCGGCGACACCCGGCCGTCCAGGACGTTTTCGGCGATGCTCTGCAGGTCTATGGCGTAGTTCAGCGCCTGCCGTACTTTCACATCGTCAAAGGGTGGTTGTTCCGAGTTCAAGCCAATATAGAAAACGTCAAAGTCCTGCGGCGAACGGTGCAGTTGCGGATGCAGCGGGTCGCTGGGATCCAGCAAGCGCGGCAGGTCGTCCAGGCCGACACCCGTCAGATGGATCTCGTCATTTTCGTACATGATCATGGCGGACCCACCGCTCAGGATCATCTGGATGCTCTCGATGTGTGGCGGTCCCAGGTGGTAGTTCTCGTTCCGCTCCAGCACAATCAGTTCGCCGATTTCGTATGTGGCCAGCGTGAAGGGGCCGGTGCCGTTGGGCTGATCCAGCCAGGAGCCATCATCATTGACCTGTTCCCGGTCCACCACGTATGCCGTCGGATACGTCAGTTTGGCCAGGAAGTACGACTTGGGAGCGTCGATTGTGAACTCAATGGTGCGGTCATCCACAACCCGGACGCCGCTCACCTCATCGGCCAGTCCTTCCAGCTTGTCTTTCGCGCCGACGATGTCGCCCAGGTAGGTCTCGGCAGTGTGGGAGAGAGTGTCCGGGTCTGCTGCCCTCTCGATTGACCACTTGACATCTTGTGCCGTGACGGGCTTGCCGTCGTGGAATTTGGCGTTCTCGCGCAGCACGAAGGTGTAAACCAGACCGTCCTCGCTGATGGAGCAGGTCTCCGCCAGGTCCAGCACCGGCTGATAGTCCAGGCTCAGCGTGACCAGTCCGCCAAAGACCTCACCGCCGATCACGCTGGACGTCACGTCGCCCATCAGGTGGGGATCCAGGGTGGGCGGGTCCGCAAACAGCCGCACCAGGGTTCCGCCCTGGGGAGGGCGGTCGTCAAAGGTCAGGTCCGCGGATGGGGCGCAGCTTTCGCCGGGACTCGTCGGCGCGGGCGCCGCCATCACGGTTTCCGTGGTCGGTGTCGGGGCTTCACTGGGTTCCGTGGCCGCAGCCGCGGCCGGAACAGCAGTCGCGGCGGGAGTCGGCGTGGGTTCGGACGCGGCCGCCTGCGGTTCATCGCTGCCTCCGCACGCCAGCAACCCGACCAGTGCGACCAATACGGCCCCCATCAACAGTAGTCTGAAAATCTTGCGCGTCATAACTCCTCCGAATCAGTTCTCAGGATCAAGGGGATTACGAGATACTGACCGGAATCAGTTTGCCCCAATTCCTATTGCCGAGATATTACCGGCTTCGCACGCAGCGATTTTATCCAATACCCAGACCCCGTTCAATTGTGCGCAGCGCGGTGTATTGTCCGATTTGATGATGTATGCTAATCTCAAAATGTACTCCGGCACTAGCCGGTAGCGTTGCGGCGAGCATAGCCAAGTGGCCTAAGGCGCCTGTCTGTGGCACAGGAGATCACGGGTTCGAATCCCGTTGCTCGCCCCACTTCCCTCGCATTCGGTCCCTTCGGAATTGCGCCTGTAGCTCAATGGACAGAGCACTGGGCTTCGGACCCAGGGGTTGCGGGTTCGAGTCCTGCCAGGCGCGCCACCTGCAAAAATAACCGACGGCAGCCAATGCGTTGCCGTCGGTTTCTTGTTGGTCCCGGGTTCCGCTGACTACTCCGGTCGCGCGCCCATCGTGACTTCCATTTTCATTTCCTCGCCATCCCGCATGATAGTGAACTCAACTGTGTCGCCGGGTTGGGTGTGCTCTACCGTGTACGCCACGACGTCGTCCATACCCGTCATGGGCACCCCGTTCATGGCGGTTATGATGTCTCCGCCGATGGGCAGTTCCGCTCCGTTGATTACGGTAAGCCGGTCCGATGCTCGCAATCCGGCCTGTTCCGCGGCGGTTCCTGTGCCCACCGCCAGCACCAGGGCGCCGCGGGTGTCGGCCGGCAGATCCATCGCCTGGGCGATGTCCGGGCTCACGGACACCCCGCGGATGCCGATGAACGGATACTCGTAACGCCCTTCCGCGATCAGCGCTGGCGCCACGAGCTTGGCCAGGTTCACCGGGATCGCCAGGCCTACGCCGGAGAATCCTCCGGTCTCACTGATGATCTGAGTGTTGATTCCGACCACCTCGCCCTGGCGGTTCAGGAGCGGGCCTCCCGAATTCCCCGGGTTCGTCGCTGCGTCGTGCTGCACCACCCGGGGCACCGAAAAGTTGCTGTCCGACGGGTTGATGGTTCTGCCCACGGCGCTGATAATGCCCGAGGTCATCGAGAACCCACGGGAGAACGGGTCGCCAATGGCCACCGCCAATTGCCCCGGCTTGATGGTGTCGCTATCTCCGAGGGATATGGCGGGTGGGCGCACCGCGTCCTCGGTGATTCTGATCACCGCAAGGTCAGAATCCGGGTCGTCGCCCACCAGTTCCGCATCAACCTGGATGCCGTCGCTCAGCACGACGATAATCCGGTCCGCCCCGTCGATCACGTGCTTATTCGTTACGATGTGGCCCTCGTCATCCCAGACGAAACCGGAGCCGGCGGCCCGGGACAGAAAATCACCCTGCGGCATCCCGGGAGCGGCTCCGCCTATTGTGATCGACTTCAGCACCCGCAATCCGACCACAGATGGAACGGTTTGCTCGTAGATGCCCGACATGACCTCGTCGTGTGCCGCCGCTATCGCCGACGCCGTCAACTGGACTTCAGTCTCCGGCGTGCCGCCTTGCGCCGGTTGCTCGATCGCGGGGACGGCCTCCGATTCAGTCGCCTGAGGGGGCGCGACTGTGGCCGTATCCTCCGGTTGCGAAACCGTGTTGATGGCCGGAGGAGTCAGTTCAACGGTCTCTTGCGGCCTCGGACTGGGTTGGCTGCAGGCCAACGCAACTGCCACGGCTATAGCCAGGCAGGCGACGGCCAGCATAGGAAAAAGGCGTCGTTGATTGGCGGAGGCTTTGGTACCCATGCTCACGTTATTCCACACCTCACCGGTCTGGTCGGTCGCTTGTACGGCATAGCTGGAGGATGCCGGGTAGTTTCTTATGCCGAGGTCCGTTTTCGTTGTTCGATTGTCTTGCGGTCGTGCAGAGTCTAAGCACACGATTGTTAAGGTTTTATGTATGCTAACCACACTGGTCATGCGCCCGTCCGCAGTCCGAACTACACGATTGTTGCGGAGCGACTGACCTCGCCTATTCTACGGACAGCGCCGCACTGCGGATTGACCCGCATTCGACTGGCCCGGTGCTATACTACCGGCAGAAGCGGCGGGTCGCCAGATGGCTGCCGTCGCATGGACTGAGCCGGTTACCCCGACACCCGGAAGGAGAGAAGCGATGCTTTACGAACTCCGCATTTACGACGCCGTCGCCGGTCGCTTGCCCGATATCAGCGGTCGGTTCGCCAACCATACCTGCGCCCTGTTTCGCAAGCACGGAGTCAAATACCTTGGATTCTGGACCGACGAAATCGGCCAGAGCAATCGTCTGACCTACATCAACGTTTTCGACAGCATGGCCGACCGGGAATCCCGTTGGGCCAAGTTCGGCAGCGACCCGGACTGGCTGGAAGTGCGAAAGCAGACCGAGGCCAACGGCCCGCTGGTTGACGCCGTGACCAACCGCTTCCTGCGCCTGACCCCCTATTCGCCCCAGCCGAATATCTCCACCGCCGTCCAAGAACTGCGGATCTACGAGGCCATGCCCGGCCGCCTGCCCGACGTGCACAACCGCTTCGCCAACCACACCATTGGCCTGTTCGAGAAGCACGGCATCGAGAACATCGGCTACTGGTCCGAGGATGTGGGCGTGAACAACGTACTGGTATACATGCTGGGATACCCCAGCCTGGGCGACCGCGAGAAGAGCTGGCGCTCCTTCCAGGCCGACCCGGAGTGGAACAAGGCACGCGCGGCCAGCGAGGTGGACGGCCCCATCGTGCGCGTTTCGCGCCACTCCATCATGCGCCCCACCGACTACGCCTTCACCAGTGATTAGCCCGGGCTGGTTCCTGAGCAGTTGCGGGGCGTCAGGTTTGCTGACGCCCCGCTTGTTTTAGCGCATGGCTTCCGAGCGATTGCCCTGCCGATGTTAGAATGGCGGGACAACCCTAAACGATACCGGAAAGAGCATCATGTCCACGAACAAGCAGGAATGGCAGGACTCCACGCTTTCCCGCGTCACGCAGCGTTTTCCTGAACGGCGCGAAGAATTCGCAACCGACTCCGGCCTAAGTCTGGACACCGTTTACACCCCGGAGGACGGATCTGCCGGCGGCGACTATGCCGACTCCATCGGCTACCCCGGCGAATTTCCCTACACCCGTGGTGTCCAGCCCAACATGTATCGCGGTCGCGTCTGGACCATGCGCCAGTACGCCGGCTACGCCACCGCCGCCGCGACCAACGAGCGTTACCGCTATCTCCTGGAGAACGGTCAGACCGGCCTGTCGGTGGCTTTTGACCTGCCGACCCAGATCGGATATGACAGCGATCATCCCCTGGCCGAAGGCGAGGTGGGCAAGGTGGGAGTACCCATCTGTTCGCTTGCCGACATGGAGACCTTGTTCGACAGTATCCCGTTGGATAAAGTCAGCACGTCCATGACGATCAACGCCACGGCTGCGGTTCTGCTATGCCTCTACATCGCGGCCGGCAAGAAGCAGGGCGTCGAGCCCGACCAATTGAGCGGCACGCTTCAGAACGACATCTTGAAGGAATACATCGCCCGGGGCACCTACGCCTACCCGCCGCGCCCGTCGATGCGCCTGGTGGTCGACGTGTTCCGCTACTGCGCCGAGAACGTGCCGCGCTGGAACACCATCAGCATCAGCGGGTACCACATGCGCGAAGCCGGCGCCACGGCGTCTCAGGAGTTGGCCTTCACCTTCGCCAACGCCATTGCCTACGTGCAGGCCGCAGTGGATGCCGGCCTGTCGGTGGACGATTTCGCGCCCCGTCTGTCCTTCTTCTTCGTGGCCCAGAACAATCTTTTTGAAGAGGTGGCGAAGTTCCGGGCCGCCCGGCGTCTGTGGGCCAACATCATGCGGGACCGGTTCGGCGCAAAAAATCCCCGCTCCATGATGCTGCGCTTCCACACCCAGACCGCCGGCGTGACCCTCACCGCCCAGCAGCCGGACAACAACGTAATTCGCAGCACGGTCCAGGCACTGGCGGCGGTCCTCGGCGGCACCCAGTCCCTCCACGTCAACTCACGCGACGAGGCGTTGAGCCTGCCCACGGAGGAATCGGCACAGCTCTCCCTGCGCACCCAGCAGATCCTCGCCCATGAAAGCGGCGCCGCCGACGTCGTGGACCCCTTGGGCGGCTCGTGGTACATCGAAAACCTGACCGACCGACTGGAGGCGGCAGCGCTGGAGTACATCCAGCGTATTGACCGGATGGGCGGTGCGGTGACGGCCATCGAGGACGGTTTCCAGGTCCAGGAAATCGCCGACGCCGCGTTCCGCCATCAGCGAGAGGTGGACGAGAACGATCGCATCGTGGTCGGCGTGAACCGGTACGTTACCGAGGCGCCTCCGATATCCGGCCTCCTTCGCGTCGACGCGACGGCCGCCGCGGAACAAGTGGAACGGCTCCGGACGCTGAAACGAGAGCGCGACAACATGGCCGTCCAGATCAGCCTAGCCCGGTTGGCCGACGCCGCCCGCTCCGACGGCGCAAACACCATCCCGCCCATGATGGAGTGCGTGGAGCGATACGCCACACTCGGTGAGATCTGTGACGTGCTGCGTCAGGTGTTCGGCGAATACGAACCCGCCGGGGGCCTGTGATAAACTTTTCACCACTTCCCGAAAAATGACAAGTTGACCGGCGGCAGTTACGCCGGCCCTTGGAGGTCCCCCCGTGATCGACGTGACCCTCAACGAAGAAGAAAAGATGCTCCAGAACCTCGTCCGGGACTATGCGGAACGCGAGATCATGCCGCGCTCGGCGGAACTGGACGAAAAAGCCGAGTTCTCCCACGAAAACTGGCGTGGGATGGCCCAACTGGGCCTCACCGGAATCGGTGTCGACCCGGCCTACGGCGGCAGTGGGGGCGGTTTCCGCAAGTCTTCCATCGCTATCGAGGAACTGGCCCGGGCCGACGTGGCCGCCAGCGTGACCCTTGCCGCGCATCTGGGCCTCGGCCTCGAGACTATCGCCCGCTTCGGAAACGAAGAGCAAAAGCAGCGCTACATCCCCTCTCTCGCCTCCGGCCGGGGCATTGCGGCATGGGCGCTCACCGAGCCCGGCAGTGGCTCCGACGCGGCCGCCATGGCGACCACTGCCACCCGGCGCAACGGATCCTGGGTACTCAACGGCTCCAAGCAGTTCATCACCAACGCCGAGGTTGCCGAGACGCTGGTGATCTTCGCCAACCAGGACCGGTCCATCGGTTATCGCGGCGTCTGCGCCTTCATCGTGCCGGCGGGAACCAAGGGGATGCAAATCAACCCGCAGCACAACAAGATGGGCATCCGCGCCTCCAGCACCTGCGAGATCGTCTTCGAGGACGCTGAGATACCGTCGGAAAACATCATCGGCGAAGAGGGCATGGGGTTCCGCTACGCCATGGACATTCTCGACTCCAGCCGGATCTCCATTGCCGCCCAGTGCGTGGGCATCGGACAGGCCGCTCTGGAAGAGGCCGTTCGCTACTCCCAGCTACGTGAGACCTTCGGGCGCCCGCTGGCCCACCATCAGGCCATCCAGTTCAAGCTGGCCGACATCGCCACCGGCGTGCACTCGGCCCGCGTCGCCACCATGCACGCCGCCACGCTGCGCGACGAGGGCCTGCCCTTCATCAACGAGGCTTCGATGGCCAAGCTGCTGGCGTCCGAGATGTGTAACAAGGCTGCATACGAGGCCATGCAGATCCACGGCGGCATCGGCGTGTTCAAGGAATCGCGCATTGAGCGCATCTTCCGCGACGCCCGCGTCACCACGATTTACGAGGGAACATCCGAGGTCCAGCGCATGATCATCGCCCGCCAGGTCCTCGCCCAGTACCCCGTCTGATCCCACTTAGCGCTCCAGGAGGCGAACCGACGATGCCGGAGACCTGCGCCGTTAACTATATCGACCACGTCGGCATCGCCGTCAACGACATTCAGGCCGCGCTGGAGTTTTTCAGCGCGAACTTCGGCGCGCCTGACGCCGAGGTAGTGGAGCTGGACGATCAGGCAGTGCGGGCCTGCCTTATCGAAATCGGTCAGACCCGTCTGGAGCTTCTTGAGCCGCTGACCCCGGAGAGTGCGGTGGGGCGTTTCATCGAGCGGCGAGGCGAGGGCTTGCATCATCTTGCCCTCAACGTCGACGATATTGCTGGCAAGCTCAGGATTCTGTCTGCTAACGGCCTCTCGCTCATCGACTCCGAACCCCGCCATGGGTTGTCGGGCGCTATCGGTTTTGTGCATCCGCGCTCGGTGTTCGGCGTGCTGACCGAGTTGGTCGAGAACTGAGCGCCCGGGACTCATCGCTCTGCTGGCGGGGCAAACCGACCCGTCGCGCGTAATATGCCAGCCCACGTCATCTACGGCGATTCGTTCCTCGTCACCGAGCGCTTGCGCCGGGTGAAAGCTGAGGCCGGCGCCGCTGACCTCATGGACTCCAATCGGCACGTCGTTTCGGCCGGCCAGGCCCGACCCGACGAAGTCCTGGCGATGTGCAACTCACTCCCGTTTCTCGACACCATGCGCCTGGTTGAGATTGAGGGCGTCCTCGCTACGCAGCAGGGAGCGGGAAGGGGCCGCGGATCCGGCAGGCGGTCTGCCTCCGGCGGCGGAGGGTGGACGCAGCTGGCTGATGCTGTGCCGACCCTTCCCGACACGACCGTCCTGATCTTTGTGGACGGCGACGTACCGGAAAACAATCCATTGCTCCGGTCATTGTCCGAGTACTGCGCCGTGCACCGCGAAGCCACTCCCAACGCGCAGGCGCTGCTGCACTGGATCAAGCAACGGGCCGAGGACAAGGGTTCCAGCATCACCCCTCCAGCGATGCAGGTGCTGGCCGAGTTGGTGGGCGGCGACCTATGGACCATCGACCGGGAACTCGAAAAACTGTCCCTCTACGCAACCGGTCGCAGCATCACTGACACGGATGTGCGCGCCATGGTGCCCTATGCCCAGGAGGCCAACATCTTCGTGGCCGTGGATTCCATCATGGATGGCCGACCGGGACCGGCGCTACGTTCAGTGATGCAGCTAATGGAGGACGGCCAGGAGCCGCTTTACATCATCGCGATGATCGAACGCCAACTACGTCTCATCGCCCTCGCCCGTGACCTGACGGACCGCGGCGTCTCTCAGCCCGACCTCGGTCGACGCATGGGCACCAATTCTGACTTTGTGGTGCGCAAGACCCTGGGACAGGCGCGCCGGATGACCCTGCCTCAGATACGGAGCCGGTACCGCCGGGTGCTGGAGAGCGACCTCGCCATCAAGCAAGGACGCCTTGAACCGGCCCTCTCTCTGCAACTGTTGGTGGCCGATTTGGCTACCAGTTCATGACCGGGCGTCGCGCCCGCGTCACTCGACGTTCGTGTATGTCATCGGGTTGTAGCACGCGGCCCAATGTCTGTGATCCAGCTCGGAAAGGCCGGGCGTCCGTTCCACTCGACATCGCGTCACGGCCTTCGGGCAGCGTGGGAGAAACGGACACTCCTGCGAAAGGTTGATCAGATCCGGCGGCGTTCCGCGCAGCGCCTGCAGCCTCCGCCCGGCGGCGTCCAGCCGGGGCAGGCTCTGCAGCAGCGACCATGTATAGGGGTGCCGCGGCTGCTTGAAGAGCGGCAGCAGTTCTGCCGTCTCCACCAGATGGCCCGCGTACATCACGCCTACCCGCCGGGCCATGTTGGCGACCACGCCCATGTCGTGGGTAATCAGCAGGATGGCTGACTTGGAGTCCCGGCTCAGTTCCTTCAGGCGTTCCAGGATCTCCGCTTGCAGAGTCACGTCGACGCTGGATGTAACCTCGTCGGCGATCAGCAGACGAGGTCGCATGACCATGGCCATGGCCAGCATCACCCGCTGGCACTGACCGCCGCTTAACGTGAACGGGTAGGCGGACATCATGCGTCGGGGATCCGGCACGCCCAGTTCGCGCAGCATTTCCTGGCAGACCGACCCGGCCGCTCTCCGGTTCAACTGCGAGTGCGTGATTATCACTTCAGTGAGCTGGTTGCCGATGGTCTGCACCGGGTTGAGAGCCGATTGCGCGTCTTGGAAGACCAGGGACATGGCCTTGCCCCGAAGCTCCCGCACGTATTCCTGGGGAGCGGACACCAGGTCGACGCCGTCGAAGAGTATCTTTCCGCCGGTTACCTCGCCATTATCGGGAAGGAGGCCCATGACCGCCAGCGCCAGCGCACTCTTTCCGGCGCCGCTCTCGCCTACGATGCAGAACACTTCCTCCTCTTCCTGAGAGAAGGAAACTCCGTTCACAGCGTGCACGACTCCGTTGGGCACGCGGAACTCGACCTGGAGGTCCTCGATTTGCAACACCGAACTCATGCTACCCAGTACGACCTGATGCTGTTGGCGCGGCCACCATCAAGTCCACCGCGCGCATTCGCCCCGCTTTCAGTTCTGCGACAAGTTCGTCCAAAGAAGTTATGCGACGCTCGAACAGCGTTGCTGCAGTACCCATCTGCTGCAGGCGATGGGTGTCGCTTCCGCCGGTTCCCGGCAGGCAAAGACCCTGTCGCAGATCCTCGGAGAAGAAGTTCTCCGTCTCTTTGCCCCGGCCGTTATGCGATTCTACTGCATCGAACAGGCGGAGCATCTGATCGTCCAGTGCCCGATTGAGCATCTCCGAACGCACCGCCGGGTCTTCGCCCGGACCAGCCAGGAAGCGGCGTCGGTACGGATGGGCGGCGATGAGCACAGCCCCGTGCCGGTCCGCTTCTTCCCGCAGGAAACTCGGCTTGTGCATCCCGAACTTGTACTGGTGCAACCCGAAAACCAGGACATGGCCGGCGTCGGTGTTGATCTCCGCGCCGGGGATCACCAGTATCCCGTGGCGTCGTGTCAGCTCTCGGGCCGCGTCCACCGGCCAGAAATCGTCGTGCTCGGTCAAGCAGATCCCGTCCAGCCCGTGTTGACGGGCGGCGTCCACCAATTCGTCGACGGAAATGAAACTGTCGTCAGATTTTGGGTAGGTGTGCGCGTGCAGGTCGATCAGCAATGTTTCCCGGCTCCCTCGACCGGGAATCATACCACCGATCGCTTATGCAGCGTCACCACCTGGCGGGATTCTTTGCAGTCCGCTCAGCGTGCTGGGCGCTACCAACCGTGCCCGCCAAAATGATATGTCCATCGGTATATCCGTTCGGCAAAATCACACCCCGATTACCAATCCCTCTCCCCGAAGCTCTTCGATCAGTTCGTCGGCGACTGATTTGCGGACCTTGAACCGCCGTTCCAGCATCGCGGACGTGAGCCTGGGATTGCGCAGGGCCAGATCCCGCGCCTGGTCCAGGATGTTGCCCTGGTAGATGTCGTCAATGTTTTCGGGGTCGGGATCGCCGGCCGGTTCATCCTCTTCGGTCAGGTCGATGGGAGGCAGCGGCGGTCCCTGCTGGTTGCGCCAGAAGTCGACCAGGCGGTCCATTTCGTCGTCGTACACCAGCGTGCCCTGGCCGCGTCGCGCCTTGGGGAAGTCGTTGTTGAGCAGCAGCAAATCGCCTTTCCCCATCAAGGCTTCGGCTCCGGCGCCGTCGAGGATCACCCTGGAGTCGACCTGGGACGCCACCGCAAACGCTACCCTGGCAGGCACGTTGGCCTTCAGCAGCCCGGTGACGACTTTGACCGACGGGCGTTGCGTGGCGAGCACCATGTGTATGCCCGCTGCCCGGCCCAGCTGCGCCAGCCTGACCAGCTGTTGCTCCACCTCCAGCCCGCCTGTCATCATCAGGTCCGCCAGTTCGTCCACGATCAGCACCAGGAAACACATCGGTTCGCTAGCCTTGGCATTGTACCCGGCAATATTGCGCACGCCCATCTCCTCCATGAGCTTGTATCGCCGGGACATCTCGTTGATGAGACCCCGGAGCGCCGGCTGCACGTCGTCGGGTTCGACGATTACCGGCATCACCAGGTGCGGTATGCCGTTGAACGGGGTCAGCTCGACCCGCTTCGGGTCGACCATGATCATCCGCAGCTCGTCGGGCGGGCGCGTCATCAGCAACGACGCCACCAGCGAATTGATGCATACGCTCTTGCCGGACCCGGTGGCTCCCGCGATGAGAAGGTGGGGCATCGCAGCCAGGTCCAGCGCCAAGGACTGTCCGCCGGCGTCTTCGCCCAGGGCAAATGCCAGCCCGCCCTTTTCCGCGATCTTGCCGAACTCCGGTCCCTCGACGATGGAGCGCATCAGCACCTTTCCGGGCGTCGGGTTGGGTACTTCGAGACCCACCAAGCCCTCGCCCGGCTCAGGAGTCTCGATGATGCGGATGTACGGACTCTTGAGCGCCAGCGCCAAGTCTTTCTGGCGTTTGGCAATGTCGCCAACCCGAACGCGGCTGGGGCGTTGCTTCGTCGCGTCGCCGTCCTTGCCGACCCTTTGCGGCATATATCCGGGGACCAGGCCGAACTTGATCACCCTCGGGCCGGCCTTCACGTCCTCGACATCCACGTAAACCCCGTGCTCAGCCAGGGCGTCCTTGATCTCTTCGGTCATATCCGCGATGGCGGCGCCGTTCATCTGATGTGGTTCCGGCGGAGCCAACGTGTCCAGGGGCGGCAGTTGCCATCCGCCCGAACGGGACAAATTCGCCTTTTGAGGGGTTGCCGGCGGCTCAGGCTGGTCAGGTTCGCTTGCATCCTTGCCCAAAGCCGGCGGGAACGCGGGCTTTGGGGTCGCGGGTGTTGATCGAGGCCGCGCGCCGACCAGGCGTCGTACTCCTCGGGCAACCACCACGGATGCCAGAGCCAGTGCGATCGCGACATATTTGACCGCGACGGCGGCAAACAGCAGCGCCGCCCAGGCGACCATGCCGACAAAGCGCCCAGCGACCAAATACCCTTTCCAAGCGTGCGGAACCAACAAAAGGCTGAGGATGACCAACCCGCCGAACAGGTGGATCAGCCACATCCAGAGGTATGCGCCGGTCAGCGCGTAACCCCACCGACCGGCCATGCCGTAGGCGTAGGATGCGCCGCTGTCGCCCTGCCAGAGAGTCAGGCCCCCCACCGCAACCACGGCAACTATTGCCAACGCTGACCACCATCGCCACCCTTGCAGCAGCGAGGACGGGCGGTAAATCGTGGCGAGAAATACGGCCAATCCGTACCCGACGGCCACCGCCCAGGCCACGCCCAGCGAGGCCGTCAGCCATTCTTGAAATTCCGGCATGGCCAGGTAGGCCACTGCAAACAGCATGGCGACCACCACCAGCACGCCAACCACGATGCCCGTCTTGAACCAATTGAACCCGCCGGTGAAGGCTGCCGTAGCCGTCGACATGTCCGCGACTCCTAAATTGTTCCAGCCCTGACCGGTCACAAACAAGACCGCCGCCCCTGGCCGGCGCGGCGGAATATCTGTCACGTTGTAATGACTTGCCGGCGGCCGGTCACGTATCCAGGATTACCGGAATTATCATAGGCCGCTTGTTCAGGTCGTTGCGTAGGAATTGTCTGGCAACTTTTCTTATGTTTGCGCGTGCCTTGTCCGGGTCATTGGCCGGAAGATCACCGGACACACCCATCTCCACGGCCTCGGCAAGGCGCTTGAACGCGTGATTGGCGTCCGCAGGGTCCATGAAGCCGCTGCCGGCCACCTGAATGGGGCCGGTCAATTCGCCCTCGGAATCCACGCCTGCGCAAACAACGACCACGCCGTCCCGGGCCAGCGACCTTCGTTCCCGCAACACCACGCTGTCTGTATCCATAACCGTGGGTCCGTCCAGGTATATGGGCCCAGCGGGTATGGAGCCGGTGATTGCAGCGCCGTTCTGGTCAATTTCAAGGATCTCGCCGTCCTCCAGCACGAATATCCCGTCCGGCGCGGCTCCCAGCTCCCATGCCAGCTGCGCGTGGGCCCGCAAATGCCGATATTCTCCGTGCACTGGCACGAAGTAACGCGGCCGCGTAAGGTTGAGCATGAGCTTCAACTCTTCCTGGCTGGCGTGTCCGTGGACGTGGACCGGCGCGATGCGGTCGTACAGAACATGCGCGCCCTGGCGCAGGAGGTTGTCGATAGTCTGGCTCACCGCCCGCTCGTTGCCCGGAATCGGCGTCGCCGAAATGACCACGGTGTCGCCTTCCATCAGCTCCACGTCCCGGCTTTCCCCGTTGGCGATGCGTACCAGGGCCGACGTCGGCTCGCCCTGGCTTCCCGTGGTCATCAATACGACGCTTTCAGGAGGCAGCCCGGCCACGTCGCGCACGGGAATGATAGTTCCCGGCAACGCATCCAGGTAACCCATCTCAGTGGCCATCTGCACGTTGGCGAGCATACTCCTGCCCACAAATGCTACATGGCGACCGTGATTTTCCGCGGCGGTGATGACCTGTTGGATCCGGCTGATCAATGACGCAAACGTTGCGATGATCACCCGGCCGGGCGCGTCTCCGACCGCTCGGTCCAAGGCCTCGCTCATGATTTGCTCAGAAGGCGTATACCCGGGCAACTCGGCGTAGGTAGAGTCGGAACACAACAGGAGCACGCCGTTTTTGCCGCGCTCGGCCAGCGCGGGCAGATCGATGGTGTGGCCATCCACCGGCGTGTGGTCGATCTTGAAATCGCCGGTGTGTATCACGCTGCCCCATGGGGTCTCGATGCAGATACCCATAGCGTCCGGGATGCTGTGACACACGCGAAACCAGGTGGCCCGGAAGTTGTCGCCGAACTCTATGGGCCGCTCCGGTTCAACGGCATGCACCACGGCGTCGCGCGTTGATCGTCGTTCGTTGAGTTTGACCGTGATCAGCCCGTGGGCCAGCCGGGGCGCGTAGACCGGAGCGTCAAGGTCAGGCAGCACGAAAGGCAGCGCGCCGATGTGGTCCTCGTGTCCGTGGGTGATCAGGATGCCCCGCACCCGATGCGACCGGGCGGCCAGATAGGAAACGTCGGGGATGATTAGGTCCACGCCGGGCATATCCTCGGTTGGGAACTGCACCCCACAGTCCACGATGATGATGTCCTCACCGCATTCCAGCACCATCATGTTCTTGCCGATCTCGCCCAAGCCGCCCAGGGGCAAGATACGCAGGGGGTCGCCAGGCAGGGGGCGAGATGCGGGAAACGCGGTCATGCTGGATAGGATCAGAACAGTCTTTGCTGGCCGGGCGGTGGGTTGTTTGGTCCGTCGGCCTCGTTGGTGGACGGTTCTTCGGCCCGGGGCCCGGCAATCTCCGGTTCCTCGGGCGCCAATACATCCCAAAGGGAGCGGGATTGTTGCGCTGGCGAGGGTTCAAAGGAGGCGCCGGTTTCACGGATTTGAGCGTTTTCAGACGCCGGTTCGGACTGGATACGCAATACGTCAAGCAGGCCCGGAATTTTTGCGAAGTCTTCCTCGATTGCGGCTCTCATTTCCTGGCGGCGCAAGCCGGCCGCAGGGTGCATGATGGGGAAGATATGACGACCGTTCACTCGCCGCAAGCGTCCCCTCACTCGGCTGATGCTCTGCCCGGGGATAAATCGGGCGGTGGAAAATCGACCCAGCGTGACTATCAGTAGCGGGTTGAGCAGTTCTATCTGGCGGTCAAGATATTTGCTGCACGCGGCGATTTCCGAAGGGACAGGATCGCGGTTATCGGGCGGGCGGCACTTGACCATGTTGGCTATGTACACCTGGTCCCTGGTCATGCCGATGGATTGGAGCAGGTCTTCAAGGAAATTACCTGCCGGACCGACAAACGGGCGACCCTGACGGTCCTCGTGAAACCCCGGACCTTCACCGATGAACAGAAGTTCCGCCGCATCAGGACCCTCTCCGGGCACGGCATTCGTTCTGCCGGCGTGCAACTGGCAATCCGTGCACGCGTTGACGACACGAGCAACCTCGGCAAGCGTATCCATTGCTCAAGTAACCCATGTCCAATGCAGTGCCGGCGCGAAATTCGCGGGCCTATTCGTCCGTCACGCCCTTGCCTTTCAGGTAATTCACCGCGTCGGCGATAGTGTGGATCTCGCCGGCGTCTTCATCGGGGATTTCGATCATGTTGTCGCTGGAACTGAATTCCTCTTCAAACGCCATGATGAGTTCGACCAGATCCAGTGAATCGGCCCCGAGATCATCCTGAAAAGATGAGCTTTCGCTGACATCGCCGGCATCTACGCCGAGCTTGTCAACCACAATGTCGGTAATCCGTTCGAGCACGGTACTCACAGGTTCATCTCCGTGAAGAAAGTCGTGGCCATAGCCACGTAATGGGTCTGAGGCGTGCGGAGTCTAAACTAATTTACCGCACTGTCAACGGATGTCTGCAAATCGTGGGCGACTGAACCCAGGACGCCGTTGACGAACCGAGCGCTGCTTTCGCTGCCAAACATGGATGCCAGTTCGACAGCTTCATTGATAACAACGTTCCTTGGAATGTGATTGCGATTGAGCAGTTCATAGATTGCCACACGCAATATGTTGCGGTCAACGATGGACAATAAACGAACCGGCAGGGCCGGGGCGTAGCGGCCGATGATCTCATCGACATCGGAGCCTTCCGCAGTGATTCCAGCCACCATCGATTCCGCGGCGCGTCGGGTGCTGGTTGCGGCCGGGCTCTCGGCGCATAACCATTCCATCGTGCCAGTTGCCGAGTCGGACCGGACGTCGTCGGCATAGAGAACCAGGAGCGCGAGCACCCGGGCCTGCCGGCCTACCGGACCTTGTTGGACGCCTGAAGCGAAAGGATTATCGGTCAAGACCTTTCACAGCCGTAACGTCCTTAGTTACGACTGGCTCCGGCAGTGCTCAGGCCCCGGGAGGGTCAGGGGGCGTCCGAACGCACTTTACGGATCGAATCGGGGTCAGATAGGGTCAACGCTTCAACCTCGGGATCGATGCGACGGACGAGGCTGGACAGCACTCGCGCTGGCCCGAACTCGACGAAACGGTTGACACCGGAGTCGACCATAAAGCGCACCGAGTGCTTCCACATGACGCAGTTGCACAGGCCGGTGAGCAACTCGTTGCGTGCCTGTTCCGAATTGACGATCGCCGTTCCAGTGGAATTTGCGATCACTGGGAACCGCGGGTCGTGCAATCGAATCTGGTCGATGGCGGCGGTCAGACCTTCCTGCGCTTCTGCCATCAGTCGCGAGTGGAAAGCTCCGCTGACCGCCAGAGGAACCACCTTTTTGGCTCCGCGAGCGGACGCCAGATCCATGGCGCGCGCCAGGGCCATCTTGTCCCCGCTCACCACAATCTGGTCGTCGGAGTTGATGTTTGCCATCTCGACACCGGCGTCGAGAGCGACTTGCGCAACATCGTACTCATCGAGGCCGATGATCGCCGCCATGGATCCCGGGTGCGATTCGGACGCTTCATGCATCAATCGCCCGCGCTCCCGGACGAGCCGGACGCCGTCGCTGAAATCCATGACACCGCCGACTACCATCGACGTGTACTCGCCCAGGCTGTGGCCGGCGACAGCGGCAGGATCCGGCGCCTGCGGGCCCAGGAACTCCTGCCATGCCCGCCAGATGGCGATGCACACGGTCATGATGGCCGGCTGGGCGTGGGCCGTGTCCTGCAGGTCCTCCGCAGGGCCTTCGAACATCAGCTTCGAAAGGTGTATGCCGAGACTGTCGTCAGCCTCGCCGAAAACTTCTCGTGCGGCGGGTGAACGTTCGAACAACGAACGTCCCATGCCTACTTTTTGTGTGCCCTGACCGGGAAAGATGTATGAACAAACCGGACTCCGGGCGATGTTTGCCATGATGACCGCTCTCCAAAGTTAGCGATGCAAAATCGCGGCCCTATTGTCTCGTCGTTATGGTGTTGTTTCGCAGTCGTTCAGCCTCCGACTTGCCGGCCTCGGTAGTACCCGCAGGACGGGCAGGCCGCGTGCGGGCGTTTGGCTGCCCGGCACCTCGGGCAGCGTGCCGGATGCATGGTCCTGAGGCGGTATGCCGGAGACGAAAGGCGTCGTCCCTTGCGTGCTCTTGTCAATTTCTTGTTTGGTAGTGCTCCCATTTTTCAATCCATTCTGGAGGCCGAAGTCTTGCGAGCAGTGGCCGCAAAGGACCAATCCGCGCTTCGGGCCGTAGCGTTCAGGTTTGCTGCTCGTCCATAAGCGAAAGTAGCGACGCCCATCTCGGGTCGACCTCCCGATTATAACAGTCGCACGATTCAAGGTTGCGGTCTCGACCGCAGCGATCACAGATGCCAAAGCAGTCAGGCCGGCACAACGGTTTCAGCGGAAGAGCGGCTAGTGTGGCTTGGCGGGTGGCCTCTGCCAAATCCAAGTTGTGGTCCGGGCTGATGAAAAACGCCTCCCAGTCGTCGGGAAGCAAAACTCTGGCTCCCGTTTTGACATCGATCTCCGGGAAGTACTCTTCATCGAGTTCAATGCCGATCGTGCGCGAAAAACCTTCGAGGCACCGTGAGCAGTCTTGCGGAACGCGCACGTCGAGGCGTGCCTGCACCCAAATGCCCTGGTGCGTACGCACCATTTCCACCGAGCCTCGCACGTATTCTACAGGATGGTCGGCGTCGCAGATATCCTCCTCAATGTCGAAATTGCGATGCGAACCGATTGCTTCTTTCAGCAGTTGCGCGACGTTGTACTTCATGGATGGATACCACCTGAAACGCACGCGGTTCGTGAATTGACGCCAGATTATAGGTTGGCCCTATCCGTGCATCAATAGAATAGCGGGGCAGTTTTGACAATTTTATACATTTTTAAACACTGGCGCCGAATTTGCGCTCCTAACGAATGCGTCGCCGGAGATCCGTTAGCCAGAGGTCCGTTAGTCCAAGGCTTGGGTATTGATGTAATCGACGATGTCGTTGGTAGACGTGCCCGGCCCGAAAACTGCAGACACTCCCATCCGGGACAATGCTTCCCGATCTTCTTCAGGAACGATGCCGCCCAGGACGACTAATACGTCGTCCATTCCCTGCTCGCCCAACAGCCGCATGATTTCCGGCAGCAACTCCATGTGGGCTCCCGAAAGGATGCTCAACCCCAGGACCGACACGTCTTCCTGTGCCGCCGCCTGCACTACCATCCTTGGGGTTTGACGGATGCCCGTGTAGATGACCTCCATGCCGGCATCCCGCAACGCTCGGGCAATCACCTTAGCTCCGCGGTCGTGTCCGTCCAATCCAGGCTTGGCCACGAGGACTCTAATCGGGTTAGCGCGTTGGGTGGTCATGCAGTCGTTTCCCAGTATCGAAATGAAGGAAGGCGCATCAGGTGCGAATTCCACGAAGGGGCAATCAATGCGACAATTTTACTACAAATCTCATCCCCTTCTCTGCCAATTCGCATCGGCGCGGTGAGGCATCGCCTGATTTGAGCGGTCAAATTAGCCCGGACTGTCCCTGGCAACGAAGCGTCCAGGCATGATGGCTTGACTGGCTCCCGGCGCGTTCCCCTGCGCTCTTGCGGTGATATTCCAGCCCGGCACCGCCGGGTCGAACGTTGACAGCCCGGCGCCGCCCTTACTATCCTAATCTGGACGCGTCCCAGTAGCTCAGTGGATAGAGCGGCTGCCTTCTAAGCAGCTGGCCGCGGGTTCGAATCCTGCCTGGGACGCCATTTCATTGGTGGGATGACGCACGCGGCCTCCAGTATTCCAAGCGGCAGCATTGTTAGCGCGCCGTGGCCTCACCCCGCACGGTGTCCGGCAAGTCCGCGGTTATCCTCCGACTGGCGCCGGCTGCAACGTTTTTGACACTCGCCGCGCTGCACCTATAATTGCCGCCATAGCGCTCATAGCAGCTGGTTGCATGCGAAGGAGATTGGATATGCCCACTTGGAAAGTTGCCTATTTCAGCGGAGTAGGGGGACGCCCCCAGATCATGCTGGACAATGCCCCGGACGACATCGAGGTCACCGTGGTCAACCCCGCACTGTCAGAGGACGAAAAGATCGAGCTGTGCCGCGACGCCGACGCGATAATCAGCAGCGATCTCAGCCTGAGCTTGATTCAGGAATGTCCCCGGCTCAAGTTGATCCAGACCCTCAGCGCGGGCTACGACCGGCTGCCCCTGGAGGACATCCTGGAAATGGGCATACCGGTGGCCAACAATGGCGGGGCCAACGCCATTTCGGTTTCGGAACAGACCCTGGCCCTGATGATCGGGATCAGCAGGAACCTCATGGCGCAATGGGACAGCACCACCCGGCAGCGAGCCTGGCGGAGCGATCTCTACCAGACCGACCTGTCGGAGGTTACGGACAAGACGGTGGGCATTGTAGGGCTCGGGCGGATCGGGCGTCAGGTCGCCAAGCGGCTCACCGGGTTCGATACCCGCACCATCTACTACGACATCGAGGACATCCCGGCAGACGTCCAGCGAGAAGTGAAGGCTGAGCCGGTGGCGTTCGACGAACTGCTGGAAACCTCCGACATCGTGAGCATGCACGTGCCGTTGACGCGACGTACCCGAGGAATGATGTCCGACCGCGAGTTCGGCATGATGAAACCCACGGCCTTCCTCATCAACCTGTGCCGGGGTCCGGTGGTCGACGAGGCGGCGCTGTATCGCGCGCTGACCGAAGGCCAGATCGCCGGCGCAGGGCTGGACGTCCTCGAAGTGGAGCCAACCCCGGCCGACAACCCCCTGTTCGACCTGGACAACGTGATCATCACGCCGCACATGGCCGGCCAGAGCCAGGAGACCGCGCTGCGGGCCGCCCATTTCGCGTACGGCAACATCCTCCGGGTGCTGAACGGAGGGGAGGCGGAATCGCTGGTAACGCCGGAATAGCGAAGTGTGCTCTCATCGTAAATCAGGGGCACGTTCCCGCATGGATGCACAGGATCAGTCAGGATATTTCCGCATCCCGTTTATCCTGTGCATCCATGCAAAGGCCAAAACGGGCAGGCGTTAGGGCACGCAAGGAGTTGCGCTCATGATCTGGTGCCGCTTTGAGCTAAATGGCAAGACCTCCTTCGGCATTGTCGAAGACGGCCGCATCACGGAGGTGTGGGGCAACCCGCTGAACGATTACGCTGTTACCAGGCACTCTCATCCGCTGGACGAGGTGAAGCTGCTGGCACCCATCAAGCCCGCGATGCTGTACGCCGCCGGTCCCAACTACCGGGGCCACGTCGAGGGCATGGCGGCGCGTCGGGACGCGCCGCCCGTGTATCCCGACCGACCGTCGCCCAACTACCGGTCGGTCCACGCCATCATCGGTACCGAGGAGAACATCGTCGTCCCGGCCGATTGCTCCGGCGCGGTCCAGCCCGAGGGTCAGTTGGCCGTGGTCATTGGCAGGAAGACCCGCAACGTGCCGGTCAGTGAGGCGCTGGACTACGTTTTCGGCTACACCATCGGCAACGACATCAGCCAGAGGCCCTGGCAGCAGGCCGACCGCACCATGTTCCGGGGCAAGAACTGCGACACCTGGAAGCCCATGGGCCCGTGGATAGTCACCGATCTTGATCCCAAGGGCTTTCGTATCATCGTCCGGCACAACGGCGAGGTGTGGGAGGACTTCTCCTCCTCCGACCAGATCTGGGACACCGCCACCTGGATCCACGAACTCAGCAAGTACGCCACCCTCCACCCCGGCGACGTCCTCTGGATGGGCACCGAAGGCGCCGACGGCGACATGTTCCCCGGCGACACCATCGAGGTGGAGATCAGCGGGATAGGCACGCTGAGGAACTACGTGGTAGCTGAAGAGGAGTAACTTGACTTACTCCCCGGTTCGTCAGCCGTAAGACTGGGGGATTGGGACGATCTCACCGCAGGTTTTCAGGGCGTTGATGGGGAACGGGGCAGAATGTCCAAATCAGGCATGGGAACCTCGTCCTCTTATCAGGCTACGTTTATTGCCGGCGCAACTGCTCCCTGAGGCGGGCAAGCTCGGCTTCCGCTGCGTTGACGCGGGCTTCGGCCCGGCTGCGGGCGGCCTGCTCGAGGCTCAGGGCTGCTTCGGCGACGACGCGGGCTTCCTGCTCCCGGTCGGCTCGGGCTTCGGCGGCAACGCGCTTGTCTATGGTCAGGCCCATCGCCGGGTCCAGCACGTCAAACAACTCCTCTCCGTCCCAGTAAAACACCACGTCCAGCAACTCGCTGTGTCCTCGTACCGAGCCGTCGCCGCCATACTGCAACTCGCACTCTTCATACCGGCCCGCTTCCAATCGCTCCCCCGCAATCGGCTTGCCGTATAGCTGGCCGCCCGTGGGGTCGAACCGCCAGTACTCCGGTATCTCCAGCCGCTGGTACAGTTCCCGCTTCCAGCCCAGATCGTTCGCCGCCGTGCTCGGCGATGCCACTTCCATCACGAAGTCCGGCGCCTTGCCGATTTCCCAAATCCAGAAGTTCGGCAGGTTCGCCCTTATCCCCGCGCTGTCCACGTCAAAGGCGATGAACAGGTCGGGTTTGACCCGCCGGTTGCCGTCGGTTACGTCATAGGAGACAAACACCCCGCCTGATATGAACATGTCCGGCTGGTCTTCATAGCGTTGGCGGAGGAGATGACCGATTCGGTCAATGGGCGCTTCCTGCTGCATACCGTCCTCGACGGGTTCCGGTTCTTCATAGAAGATGTCCGGCAGGGTTCGTACCTTCCAGGCGTTGGTGATGATTTTAGTGGCGGCCATGGGGAGCCTCCGGCGCCGGGCAGCGGGTTGGGCTGGTCAATTATATGGCGTCTCTGCGGCGCCCTCAAACAATCGTCGCAGCTATTGGCGGGATGGATGTGAGGGGTAGACGGGCCGCCTCTCTGATGCTTTACCCCGTCACATACCCATTCTTCAAGTCCCACTTGGCTGCACCACCGTCCCGCTCATCCGGTTCGCCGTAACCTCCGCCGCCGGAGGATAGGCACACGATGTGGTCGCCGGGGTTGACGACCACGCCCACTTCCTTGGAGCCGAGGACGCGCTCGGCTCCGTTGGACGTTATCTTGTAGTGGTGGGGCAGGCCGTCCGTGGCGCCGAAAAGGCCGAAGGGCGGGACGACGATGCCGTCGCCGGCGGTGTTGAGCAGAGCCGGGCCTTCGCCCTCGTAGATGAGGTCGCACACCGCCCCCAGGCCGCCGCGCCACCGGCCCACGCCCCCGGAGTCCGGGCGTAGTTCGTGGCGCTGGACGAACAACGGGAACCGTTCTTCTGTGACCTCGATGCTAGGCGAGCGGATGCCGCCGGCCACGTTGATCTCGCCCACGTTGGACCACCCATCGAAACCTTCCGACGCTCCGCCGCCGCCCCGGGCCAGGAAAAAGTGCCAGATGAACTGCCGCCCGGTCCTCGGGTCCTTGCCGGTGATGGCGTAGCGCAGACGCCGGGAGAAGCCGGCGGACACGGCGCCGGGAATCGCGGGAGCCAGCGCCTTAAACACCGCCTCCACTACCTCTTCGGCGCAATGGTTGGTGCTCATGCACACCGGCGCCGGCGGGTTGGCGTTGACCACCAGGCCGCGCGGGGCGATGATCTGCACGGGTCGCATCGAGCCTTCGTTGCGGGCCACGTCCATGGGCGCCAGGTACATGATGGCGGCGTGGGCCAGCGACCGCGTGTTGGCGTAGGCGCTGTTGATGAACCCCTCCACCTGCGGGCTGGACTCGCTGAGGTCAATGGTCATTGAGTCGCCGGCGATGGTGACCTTGGCCCGGATGGGAACCAGCTTGCTGTCGAAACCGTCGTCATCCACAAAGGACTCGCCGTGGTAAACGCCGTCGGGCCAGCCCGAGACGAACTGGCGTACCTGCCGCTCGGTGGCGTTCAGTATCTCGGCAACGACGGCCATCAGGCGGTCTGCGCCGTACTCCGAAAGCAGGTCTCCGATACGCCGGGCGGCCAGCATCACCGAGCCGATCTGCGCGTTCAAGTCGCCCAGGAAGTTTTCCGACTGCCGGACATTGGCCGCCATCATCTGGAGCAGGTCGTTTCGAGGCGCTCCCCGGTCGTAGAGCCGCAGCGGCGGAATGCGGAGGCCCTCCTGGAAAATCTCGTTGGCGCCGGGGTTGTACCCGCCGTGAGTGCCGCCGCCCACGTCGCTGTGGTGAGCACGGTTGACGCCATAAAACAGCAGTCGCCCTTCGTGGAAAACGGGCCGGATGATGGTGATGTCCGGCAGATGGCTGCCGCCGAAGTAGGGGTCGTTCAGGATGAACAGGTCGCCGTCGTGGATGTCGTCGCCGAAATAGTCGCGAACCGCCGCGCCGGCTACGGGCAGCGCGCTGATGTGCACCGGGATGCCCTCGCCCTGCGCTACCAGCTGGCAGTCGCCATCGAGGATCGCGGTGGAAAAGTCCCGGCTGGAGTTGAGTATCTGGGACATGGCCGTGCGCAGCATCGCCTCGGTCATTTCCTGGGCGATGGACTCCAGGCGGTGCTCGACAACAGCCAGGGTGATAGGGTCGACCTCTCCAGTTTCGGTTTCAGCATCCGCTCCGAGCACGTCGGCTTCCAGGTTGACCGTCAACTGCACGCCTCCCATCGCATCCACCCTGGCGTGGTCGCCCGGCGACACCAGGATCGTGGTGAACTCCGATTCCAGGATCGCCGGGCCGGGAATTTCGGCGCCCGATGGCAGTTGATCTGCGGCATAGGTTGGAGCGTCGAGCCACTGGCCCATGTAGACACGGCGAGAGCTGACGGGCACCGTCGTATCCATGCCCCCCGGCTGGTCCACCTGGGGAATCCGGGGCAGCTTGCCGATGGCCGCGACCCGCAGCGTGACCAGCCGCACCTCCTGGTCCTGCTGGTTGTAGGAAAAGAGCTCCTGGTAGCGTTGGTGGAAGTTATTGGTCAGCAGGCCGACGAACTCAGCATCCGGCAGGGTCGGATCGGGCAGCGGCACGATGACTTCGTAGATTTGGTCCAGATATCGCATATCGGCCGAATACTGGATCTCCACCGCGTCGGGGGCTACGCCTTGTTCAAGGAGTTTTTCCTGCCCCTGCGTTCCCAATTCGTCCAGGATGTCCCGGAGTTCGTTCAGATCCAGCCGGTCCAGGCTCACCGGGTAGGATCGGAAGTAGTCGTACTTGATGTCGGTGTTCAGCATCCCGTAGGCGGACAGCACCGGAGCCGACGCCGGGATGTACACCTTGCCCACCTGCAACTGCCGGGCCACCTCCGCGGCATGGAGGCCCGACGCGCCGCCAAATCCCATCATGGTGAATTCCCGGGGGTCAACCCCGCGCTGCACGGACATCAACCTGATGCCCTCGGCGATGGTAGTGCACACCACCTTGTACACGCCGAAAGCGGCTTCGGCATCGGACAGATTGAGCGGAGAACCGACATGATCCGCGATGGCTCGCAAGGCCGCCTCAGAATCGAGCTTGGCGCGCCCGCCGAGGAAATTGCTTGCATCCAGGTAGCCGAGCGCCAGGCTGGCGTCCGTTACGGTAGGATCGACGCCGCCTTTGCCGTAGCCGGCCGGGCCCGGATCTGCGCCGGCGCTGTCGGGGCCGACGTGGAGGATGCCGCCGTCGTCCACCCGGGCGATACTGCCGCCGCCGGCTCCCAAGGTGTGAATGTCGATCATCGGCGCGGCGATCTTCCAGCCGGCCTCGAACTTCTCGTTGGCAATATGGGGGACCCCGTTCTCGATCAGCGAGATGTCGGTGCTGGTGCCGCCCATGTCGAACGCAATGATCTTCGACTCCTCCAACAACTGTCCCAGGTAAGCGGCGGCGCTGACGCCTCCCGCCGGGCCGGAAAGGATCGCCCGCACCGCCATGCGGCTGGAGTCGTCGATGGGAGCTACACCGCCGTTGGACTGCATGATCAGCACGTCGTTGAGCTGCGGGTACGCTGCGAACCGATCCCCCAAGCGCGCGAGATACTGACTGAATACCGGTCCGACGTAGGAGTTGATGACCGTGGTGCTCAGGCGGTCGAATTCCTTGATCTGGGGAATCACTTCATGGGAAAGGGAGGCGTACACATCAGGGAACCTGCTGCGGATGATTTCGGCGGCCCGCCGCTCGTGGCCAGGGTTGAGGTACGAGAACAAGAAACAGACCGCCAGTGCCTCGGCGCCTTCCTGGATCAGGTAGTCAAGTTGTTCCAGAAGCGCCGCCTCGTCCAGAGGGACTTCGACGTGACCGTTAGCACGTATCCGCTCCGGAACACCAACCCGCAGGTAGCGGGCGGCCAAGGGTTCCACGGGAGTCATACGCAGGTTGTACCGGTCTTCTTTGAGCCCTTCCCGCATCTCCAGGAGGTCACGAAAGCCGTCGGTGGTGAGCAGGCCCACCGTGGCGCCCTTCCTTTCCACCAGGGTATTGGTGGCGACGGTCGAGCCATGGATCACCAGGTCCGTGTTGCCCAGGAACTGTTCCAGCGGCAGATCATATGCGGCCGCCGCCTCTTGCAATCCCGTCACAACTCCCAACGAAGGGTCGTCGGGCGTGGTTTGTGTCTTGAAGTAGCGAGATTGCCCGGTCTCGCCCGAAACGACAAAGTCCGTAAAAGTGCCTCCAACGTCTATCCCGATCTTGTACACCTGCGGCCTCCTGACACTGCTGACAGCGACTATTCCCGACCGGCAGCATGATACGCCATGGCGGTAGCTTTCCGTACCAGATGGTCCGGCTTTCGACCAGAAATGCATTCTCCACAACCGTCACGGTGGGGAAAATCGGGGTCCTGCGGCGTGCCATGGGGACACACGGGGACCGCCAGAGGGTTTGCTATACTGGCCCGAAAGGAGGCGGATCATGGCGGATTACACTGCATATTTCAACGGCGAGTGGGTGCCCTTCAGCCAGGTCAAGATCGACCCCATGGACCGGGGCTTCATGGTGGGCGACGTAATCTTCGACGTGGCCCGGACCTTCAACGGCAAGAGCTTCCGCATGGAGCAGCACATCGACCGGCTCTACCGCTCACTCAAGTACGTCCGCATTGACCCCGGACTCTCACCGCGAGAGATGTACGACATCAGCGAGGAGGCGATCGCCCGCAACGAACATTTTCGAGAAGAGGCGGGGGATTTCACCATAACCCAGTTCATTACCCGTGGTCCGGGAAACTGGTCCCGCGACGCCGGGCCTCCAACAGTTTGCGTGAAGATTTCGGCGGCGGCCTTCGGACGCTACGCAAAGCTGTACAACGACGGGGCCCACGGCGTAATTACTCGTACCCGGAGCTATCCGGTCGATGCGCTCGACCCGAAGGTTAAACACTACAGCCGCATGAACTTCAACCTGGCCGACCTGGAAGCGGCGGACGTGGACCCTGAGGGCTGGCCCATCCTCACGGACTCTGAAGGAAACCTGACCGAAGGGACAGGCTACAACGTTTTCCTGGTCACTGACGGAGTGATCCGCACGCCGGGGGACCGCAACATCCTCCAGGGAATCTCCAGGGGGATGGTGTTCGACCTGGCAGAGCAACTTGAGATTCCCCTGGTGGAGGAAGATCTCCAACCATATGACATGTACACCGCCGACGAAGCCTTCTTCTCCAGCACCACCCCATGCGTGCTGCCGGTAACCGTCGTGGATAAGAGGGATATCGGAGACGGACGGCCCGGGCCGATAGTCCAGCAACTCCTGTCCGCATGGAGTGAGGTCGTCGGGTTGGACATCGTCGACCAAATGGCCCGGTTCGACCGGGGCTAGGGGGCCACAAAGGGCGTCAAGCTTCTCAGCCGCCGCCCCGTTTGGATGGACCACGGTCCGGACCGCTGCATTGACCGGATCAACGCGACCAACACCCACGCACCGGAGTGAAACCAATGAAGTTCGGCATTATGGCCATGCCCCAGCATCCGTCCACGGACTCGGCGACCCAGAGATTCCATGAAACGGTGGAGTTGACGCGGTTGGCCCGGGATGCTGGGTTCAGTTCCATCGCGTGCGGACAGCACTTCCTTTCGCCGCCGTATCAGAACCTCCAGAGCATCCCGCTGTTGGCTCGGTTGGCCGCAGACTCCGGGGATATGCAACTGGTGCTATCCATCCTGCTGCTGCCGTTGTATTCGCCCGCCGACGTGGCGGAAACCGTGGCAACGCTGGACGTGATCAGCGAGGGCCGCGTGGTGCTGGGCGTCGGCCTGGGGTATCGCGACATCGAATACCAGGCGTTCAACGTGGAGCGGCGGCATAGGGTCGGGCGATTCCTGGAAAGCCTGGAACTGGTTCGCAGGCTTTGGACCGAAGACGAGGTCACCTTCCACGGCCGACACTTCAGCCTGGACAACGCGACCTGTGCCATCCGGCCGGTGCAACAACCGCATCCCCCGATATGGGTGGCGGCCAATTTCGACACGGTGGTGCGCCGGGCCGGCGAACTCGGCTTGCCCTGGTTTGTCAACCCTCATGCAACGCTGGAGACGCTGGAGAGGCAGACGGCCATCTACAAGGAGGGCCTGGAGGTGGGGGGCCAGGAGATGCCGGCCGAAATGCCCATCATCAAAGAGATGCACATCGCGCCGACCCATGAAGAGGCGGTTCGGAATGCGCAGCCCTACATGGAAGCCAAGTATCAGGCGTACGCCGACTGGGGACAGGACAAGGCGCTGCCCGGCGAGGAAGATTTCCGGATTCCCTTTGAGGAATTGGCCCGCGACCGGTTCATCCTCGGCAGCGGTGAAGAGGTGATCCAGCAGATCGAAGACCACCACCAGCGCGTGGGGGCCAATCACTTCATGTTCCGGATCTGGTATCCGGGAATGGATGCCCGGATGGCGATGCGCGTGGTGGAGCAGATGGGCGACAGCGTGATTCCGTATTTCGAAAGCCGGTACGCAGCTGAGAACTGACTCCCGCGGTTGACTGCGCCAGCTGACCGTCCATATACTGCTACGGGCCTAGGCTCCGGCGACAAGGCTATTTGCCTGCAAGATTCGACGGGTTTCGGCCGTATGCCGATGAGCAATAAGAAAATCGTCGTGGTCGGCGGCGGTACTGGCAACCATACCACCCTGAGCGGACTGCGATCCCGCGCGTGTGACGTCACGGCGATCGTCGCAATGACCGATAGCGGCGGCAGCAGTGGCCGCCTGCGCGAGGAAATGGGGCACCTGCCGCCCGGGGACCTGCGTCGCTGCCTGATGGCGCTGGCTTCCGACTCCGCCGAATCCAACCTGATGCGGCGGCTGTTCGACTACCGGTTCTCCACCGGCGACGGGTTGAACGGGCACAGCTTCGGCAACCTCCTGCTGGCTGCCCTCACGGAAGTCACCGGAGACACCATCACCGCCATCGACGAAGCCGCGCGCATTCTCGGCATTCGCGGCACGGTGCTGCCGGTTACCCTGACGCGGTCCACTTTGTGCGCCCGGCTGGTGGACGGCTCCGAGTTGATCGGCGAATCGGCCATCGACCTGCGCAGCGACAACCTGGACGTCGCCATTGACTACATATACGTGGACCCAAAGGCCTATGTGTATCCGCCGGTCCTGGACGCCATCGCGGAGGCGGACGCCATCGTACTGGGCCCGGGCGACATCTACACCAGCGTGTTGCCGAACCTGTTAGTTGAGGACGTGGCACAGGCGATCAATGGTTCCGATGCCATCAAGATCCACGTTTCCAACCTGATGACCAAGCCCAACGAAAGCGCCGGGTTCGGTACATCGGACTTCCTGGCACTCCTGATGGAATATCTGGGCACGAGCCAGCCGCTGGATTTCCTGTTGGTCAACAACACGCCCATACCCCCGCGACTGCTGGAGCGCTACGCTGCGGAGGGGCAGCACCCGGTCGCCGTAGATGAGTCAGCGTCCCTGACCATGGTCGGGCGAGTAGTCGACAGGCCGCTGCTGGCCCCCGGAGTGTTCATTCGCCACAGTCCAACCGCCCTGGCCGACGCGATCATGGACCTGGTGGACTCCGCGGACAGAGCGCGCCGCTATACAACGTCGGCGCCGCTGGTGTTCGACTGCGACGACATGGGCGATGTGCTGGCGCCCGAAGAAACCATGACCGTCGCGCGCGCCAACGCCGACGGCGACTGACCCCCGGATCGCAGGTATGTGCGGCATCGTCGGATACGTCGGCGACCGACCCGCCTGGCCCATCGTTGTTGAGGGGCTGCGCCGCCTGGAGTACCGAGGGTACGACAGCGCGGGCGTCGCCGTTCTGGGGCCGGAATCGGGCCTACAATTGCGGAAGACCGTCGGACGGGTGCTGGGACTATTGCACGATGCGGATTGCCCGGCACCGAACGGTTCCGCGGGCCTGGGTCACACCCGCTGGGCCACCCACGGCCGGCCCTCGGAAGCCAATGCCCACCCTCACACCGATTGCACCGGACAGATCGCCATCGCTCACAACGGGATCGTCGAAAATCACGCTGAACTCAGGGCGGATCTCCGGCGCAAAGGCCACAGTTTCAAGTCGGAGACGGACACTGAGGTTATTTCGCACCTGATCGAGGACGCCATGAATGATGGCCTTGGTTTGCCGGCGGCGATGCTGCACATGAGCGAGCAAGTGCAGGGACCGCAGGCGATTGTGGCGGTTCACGATGGCGACATTGACAGCCTGTGCGCCCTGAAACTCGGGAACGCCGGTGGGGTCGCCGTCGCCCATCACGACGGGCAGGGGATCGTGTCCAGCGATCTGCCGGCCCTGTTGCCCATCGTGGGACGGCATGGGCACCTCCCGGTGGGGTTTTTGGACGATGGCGAAGTGGCGATCGTGACGCGGCAGGGCATCGCTTTCCTGGATCGGGATGGCCGCCCCATCGACAAACCGATGCTGCACGTGGACTTGGACGACGTGCTGGTGGAGCGCGGCGGTTATCGCCATTTCATGCTCAAGGAAATCATGGAGCAACCGCAGGCCATAACCGCCGCGCTGCGCGATCGCGTGGACTTTGGCCGGGGGTTGGTGACCCTGCCCGACCTCGCCGTCACCGATAGAGAGCTCGCTGAGGTAAGGCGCGTGGTCCTCATCGGATGCGGCACGAGTTTGAACGCGGCCCACGTGGGCCGGCATTTGATCGAGCGACTGGCCGGCGTTCCGGCCGAGGCGGAATCGGCGTCCGAGTTCCGTTACCGCGAACCGTTTCTGGATGCGTCCACCCTGGTGGTAGCCATCGGACAATCCGGGGAAACCGCCGACACGGTGGCGGCGATGGAGGCAGTCCGGTACTCCGGCGCGCGACTGGTCGCGATCTGCAATGCCGCCAATAGCCAGGCCACCCGTTTGGCCGACCATGCGCTACTGATGGGCTGTGGCGTCGAGGTGGGTGTCGCCAGCACCAAGACTTTCCTGTCCTCGCTGACCCTGCTGAATCTGTTGGCAATGCGATTGGGAACAGCCCGCGGCCATCTGGGCTCCTTGAAGTCCCGGGAACTGGTTGACGGGCTGGCCAAGTTACCGGGACACGTAGCCGAGGCTCTGGGAGCCGGCAATGAAGCCGAGCGGCTGTCGCGGCACTACTATGGCCGAAACCATTTCTTGTACCTGGGCCGGGGCATCAACTCACCCGTAGCCACCGAGGGAGCGCTGAAGCTCAAAGAGATCAGCTACATTCACGCCGAGGCCTACGCCGCCGGAGAGATGAAGCACGGCCCTATTGCCCTCATCGATCACAAGATGCCCACCCTGGCCCTCGCTCCGCGTGACGACCTGTACGACAAGATGACGAACAACATCCAGGAAGTGAAAGCCAGAGATGGAGAGGTCCTGGCGGTCCTGACCCACGGCGACGACCGGCTCTCCGGTTTGGCGGATCATGCGATGTTCATTCCGGAAACGCCGCCAAACCTGACGCCATTGCTCGCAACAGTGCCGCTGCAACTGTTCGCCTACCACATTGCCGTCCGGCGCGGCTGCGACGTGGATCAACCCCGCAACCTAGCGAAATCCGTCACCGTCGAATGACCCTTATCAAGTGCGGGGTGACCTCGTGTCAGACAAGGGGCAGGCTGTTGCTGCGCTGGCAATGACGAGGGGTCTAGGCCATGCTCCGGACGGGGATGGCGTCGGGGAATTTGACGCGGAAGGCAAGTTCCAGGGCGCGTTTCCAGAGGGGGGACAGCTCGATGGTGGAAGGCTCGCGGCGCAGGTCCAGGTTTACGGGGTGGCAGCCGCAGGGCGGGGGCGTCAGGCCCCGGGGGTAGAAACCGTGGGGGTCGGGGCGTCGCGCCAGGGGTGCGTTGACCAGACCGTGAGCCTCGGCGATCTCCCGGTAGTCGGGCAGGGCGATGATCTCCGCTACGGATTGGGGCGCCGGACGACGCGGGGGCCGGACGGGGCGGCGACGGCGTCCCGCGACCGGCCGGCCAGCGATGGCTCCTTCAATCGAGCGGACCAGCATCGCCACCCGGTTGCGCGCCTGTCGGCACAGGCGTTGGGCCTCCCGGGGGTCGGCTTGGGCCAGCCGGCGGGACAGGCCGTAGATGTTGCGGAAGGTTTTGACCCCTCCGTTGGAGATCCGACCCTCCGCCGCCAGGAGAAACAGGTAATTGGTCAGCCGGCGGCGGGTGTAACGGTGAACCCAGTTCCGCTCCACCACCGCGGCGGTGGCGGCGTGGGAGGCGGCACGAGCCAAAGCGTTGGCGGCGCGGGCATAGTCAGCGGCGTTGTGGTCGGACCGGGCCAGGGACAGAAAGCGTCGGGCCTGGGTCTGGTGATGGTGGACGCTGCCCATGGTGGATCACGCTCCTTGGGGTGGGTGCGTCCCGAGGGTTTGGCTTTTACATCGATGCACAGGATGGACAGGATACGGATTGAATTTGGATTGGGTTGGGATGGCTCCTTTGGGATTGGACTTTTGCAGGTGACTGGCGGTGGGTTGGTGCAGGCGATTGAGGATGGGTTGTTGATGACCAGGTTCCGGGAGGTTATCAGCCCTACGGCCGGAGGTATTGCGCTGGGTTTTTGGCTCTCATTTTCCATGTCTGGGGGCACGATGCCTGGAGCATGGCGGGCTGTGGCGGGCCCGGTGGCAGAGGGGACTACTCCGATTAGGATGGTCGGGGACAGTCTCCTGCGGGTGCCGGTAGCGACTGGGATGCTGATGGTTGTTGGCCGTGTTTTCCGGGAACCTGGTCGGTAAGGGACAATCACCTGCGGGACACAGGTTAGCACAGATGTGCTGGTTAGGCAAGGGGTGGGAAGCAATTTTTACATGGATAAACAGGATTGAAATGGGAATGGGGGCGAGTTGAGGGCCGCGAGATTGCCGCGCTGCGCTCGCAATGACAGTTGCAGTGAAAGCGGGTGCGCATAGGGCGTCAGCCTACGGTGCGTGTTTCCCGATGTCTGCTGTATCATGATATGGCTCCAGGTCACCCTGGCTGGACGTTAGGCCAACCCAGGTTGTGGTCTGCGGCGCTCGAACAGGAGCCTTATTGTAATGGCACGCACCACCGTTCTCGTAATGATCGACGGGCTAGACCCGGAATATCTGGCGGCTTGCCCGACGCCCAACCTGCGGCGGTTTGCCCGCGACGGGTTTCAGGTCACCGGCGGCGGCATGATGCCCAGCGTCACCAACGTCAACAACACGACCATGGTCACCGGCCATTACCCGGCGCAGCACGGGATAGTTTCCAACTATTGGTTCGACCGCCAGGCCGGCATTGAGGAGTACGTCGAGTCCGGCGAATTCATCTGCGCCGACACCATATTCGCCCAATGTCGCCGGCGTGGGGGCAGGTCACTGCTGGCCGCTTCCAAGGACAAGCTGCGGCGACTGCTGGGCGACGACACTGATCTGGCCTTCTCGTCCGAACTTCCTACCGCCGACGCCGTGAATGCCGCCGGTGACCCGCCCGACATCTACTCCCTAGAGGTCAACGGCTGGACAATCAACGCGGCCCGGGCGGCCTTGAAAGCGCAGCACTACGATCTGGCGTTCATCGCCACCACTGACTACGCGATGCACATGCACGGACCGGAGCACCCGGAATCGCGTAGGCACCTCGCGGTGCTCGATGAAGGGCTGGGGCGACTGGTTGACGACATCCCCGACGTGCAGTTGCTGATCACGGCCGATCACGGAATGTCCGACAAACGACGGATGCTGAACCTGCCGGCCGTGCTCCGCAGTCGTGGAATCGACGCTCGGGCGGTGCCGATCATCAAGGATCACTACGTGGTGCACCATTCCAATCTCGGGGGTTGCATCTACCTGCATCTGGAAGATTCAACCGCTTTGGAGGATGCGCTGGGCGTCTTGCGGGAAACCGACGGCATTGAGGAGGCGCTTCCCCGGATCGCAGCGGCAGAGCGGTTCTCCCTGATGGCAGAGCGCATTGGGGACATCGTTGTCACCGGGGCCGCGGACGTTGTATTCGGCGACCCGGCCGAGGTGACCCTGCCGGCGGGCTTGCGTTCGCACGGGTCCGCCCACGAGCGCCAGGTGCCGATAATCGGTTACGGCGGGGATTTTGGCGGGTTCGAGTTCCGCGAGAACCGGGACCTGGGCCGCTACGTATCGGAGCGTGTCCTCGGTAAGTGAGAGCGGACATTGCGCGGAGGTAGCGTTCCTTTTCAGGTGGTTGCATTGCATGGATGGACAGGATAAACGAGATTGCCAAATGCGAGGGATTCCTGGATTCCCGCTTTCGCGGGAATGACGGATCAACTTTGAAAAGCCCCGGTACCTGCGCGGAGGAACCTTTGACTACGGTAGAAGTACGGGCCCCGGCCACGACCGCCAACCTCGGCCCCGGCTACGACTGCCTGGGCATGGCCCTGGACCTGTGGAACACGCTGTCGGTGGAGGCTCTGCCGGAGGGTTCTGAACCGCAGGTGATCGTTTCGGGAGAAGGCGCCGGGGAACTGGAGGCCGACACGCAAAACCTGACCTACCAGGCCATGGAGTTCCTGTTCAACGAAGCCGATGCTCCGGTGCCGCCTTTGTCCCTGCATTGCGAAAACACGATACCGCTGAGCCGGGGTATGGGCAGCAGCGCGGCGGCGATTGCCGGTGGACTGGTGGCGGCCAACCGGCTGCTGGACGACGTGTTCAGCCAGGACGATCTGCTGGAAATGGCCGCGACCATCGAAGGGCACCCGGACAACGTCGCCGCCGCCATCCACGGGGGTATGCGGTTGGTGGTCATGGACAACAATCGGATGTACACCGTTCCCATCCGGGTGCCAGCGGATCTGCAGGCGGTTTTGTTCATCCCGGACCGGCGGATTGCCACCGCAGACGCTCGACGGGTGCTGCCGTCGGAAATTCCCGTCGCCGACGCGGTGTACAATATGAGCCGCACCGCTCTGCTGGTGGCCAGCATGGAATCGGAGCACCCCGAATACCTCAACATTGCTACTCAGGACCGGCTACACCAACCCTACCGGCAAACCATTTTTCCGCAGATGAAGGTGATTTTTGCCGCGGCACAGGCGGCCGGCGCGTTTGGCGTCTTCCTGTCCGGGAGCGGGAGCACCATTTTGGCCTTTGCCCGTGATCGCGCGATGACGGTTGCCTATGAAATGTTCGACGCCGCCCGCCTGGCCGGAGTTGACGGTCGGGTTGAAGTTACGCAGCCGACCGCTCTGGGGGCACACGTCGTATCCGTGAGCGAGCAGGCATAACAGAGACCGGCGTAACCCCTCATCCTCGCGTGCGCATCCTGCCGAATCTTCGCACGCTGATCCGCTGAAAAGTCCGAGTCCAGTGAAAAGTTCCGATGTCTCTGTACGTCCATAAATACGGCGGCAGTTCCGTCGCTGACGCAGAAAAGATAGTGAACGTGGCGCGGCGCATTGCCACGGTGCATGACCAAGGCCACCAGATCGTCACGGTGGTTTCGGCGATGGGCGACACCACGGACGAGCTGATTGACCTGGCGCGCACCGTTTCCAGCGAACCCGATCCGCGGGAGCTGGATTTCCTGCTGTCCACGGGGGAGTTGGTATCGATCACGTTGCTGTCGATGGCGTTGCGTAGTCTGGGGTACGACGCCATCAGCCTGAGCGGGCCGCAGGCGGGCATCCGAACCGACAACTCCTACGGCCGGGCGCGGATCAGCCAGGTGGACCCGGATCGAGTCCGACGGGAGCTGGACGCGGGACGGCTGGTCATCGTTGCCGGTTTTCAGGGTCTCACCCCCGACGACGATATCACCACCCTGGGGCGGGGCGGTTCCGATACCACTGCGGTTGCCCTGGCCGCCGCGCTACAGGCTGACCGCTGCGACATATACACCGACGTAGAGGGGATCTATACCGCGGACCCCAGAATAGTGGGCAAAGCGGCCAAGATGCCCGAAGTGGGCTACGAAGAGATGCTGGAACTGGCCGCCGCGGGGGCGAAGATGCACCCACGATCCATCGAGCTGGGCGCGGTCTATAATGTTCCCATCTACGTGGCGTCGAGCTTCGTTGACGCTCCGGGAACCCTCATACACCAGGCATCGGACGAGAGGCAGATGGAAGACCGGATCAAGGTAACTGGCATCGCGTACCAGACCAATGTCGCCAAGGTGACCGTTTGCGGGGTGGCGGACAAGCCCGGCGTGGCGGCGGCGTTGTTCGAGCCACTGTCCGCTGCCGGGATCAACGTGGATACCATCGTCCAGAACACCAGCGCCGACCGCACTACCACGGACATCAGCTTCACCGTCACCACCGACGACCTGGCCCGGGCGCTCCGCGTCATGGCGCCGCTGGAATCGACCCTGGGAACCGCGCAGGTGATCAGCGACCCGACGCTGGCGTCGGTAAGCGTAGTCGGATCGGGGATGCAGAACACCCCGGGCTACGCCTCGCGGATGTTCCGCATCCTGGCCGATGGCGGCATCAACATCGACATGATCACCACGTCGGAAATCCGGATTTCGTGCATCATCAATCGGGGCCAGGCGCAGGAAGCAGTCCGCTTGCTGCACCAGGGCTTTGAACTGGACGAGTCCGATTAGGCGGCCCTCGGCCGGGCGGTGATGTCCGATTGCTACCTTTCCGTCGTCATTCCGGCCTACAATGAGGAACGTCGACTTCCCGAGACGCTTGACACCGTTTGCGCCTACCTCGCCACGAAAGCGTATCGGTGGGAGATTGTTGTAGCCGACGACGGAAGTGACGACGCGACTGCGGCCATCGTGGCTCGCGCCGGGCAAAAAGACGGGCGCGTCAAGCTGCTTTCCCTGCCACATCGCGGCAAGGGCTGGGCGGTTAAGAACGGAATGCTGGCGGCTCGAGGCGAATATCGTTTCCTGTGCGATGCTGACCTTTCCATGCCTATAGGCTTGTTGGACCGCCTGTTGCCCGGCGGGGGCGCACCGTTGGACATCGTTATCGGCTCGCGGGAGGCGCCCGGAGCCCGGCGCATCGGGGAACCCCGACGACGCTGGCTGATGGGGCGAGTTTTCAACGCCATGACCCGTGTGCTGGCCACGCCGGGCATCGCCGACACGCAATGCGGGTTCAAGGTATTCCGGGCCTCCGCCGCCGAAACGTTGTTTGGACTACAGACGCTGGACGGTTTCGCCTTCGACGCGGAAATACTTTTTCTAGCGCGCCGCCGTGGATTCAGCGTGGCCGAGGTCGGGATCGACTGGCATTACCGGTCCGAGAGCAAGGTGCGGCCAATACGCGATGGATGGCGCACTTTACGTGATCTGGTCATCATCCGCTACCGGTCATTGGCCGGCCGCTACGGGCGGTGACATCGGGACATTGCAACGGCGCGTTCAAGGCCCAACCTGGCGATGCGGACAAATCGCCAAAATCGGCAGGGTCAATAGATTGAACATACGCCGCAGGTGGGTGTAATGCTATACCCAGACCTCATTAGTGGTTGGGCGGGATAGTCGGTCGGTGGTGGAGGTCAATGATGGTGAATAACGTGCCACACTCGCAACGTCGTGCGCCGGCAACCGATACAACGGGGAGCCGGGCCAAGGCCCAGTTGGGCAAACAAGCAATCCGATGCGCGCTGAACGGCGAATGGGAACAGGCCGCCGCGGCAAACCGCCAGATCCTGGACATCTGTCCCACTGACTGCGAAGCGTCCAATCGGTTGGCGAAAGCCCTCATGGAGCTTGGCAACTATCCTGAGGCCCGTGAGACCCTGGAGCAGCTTCGACTGCGCGCGCCCTCGAACGTCATAGCACGCAAGAATCTGGCTCGGCTCGACCAGCTCCAAAGTCGGTCCGGCGAAGCCCGCGCACAACCTGCGGTAGCGGGCAAATCTCCCGGCATGTTCATTGCGGAAAGCGGCAAATCGTGCACCACCGTGCTGTGCAGAACGGCGGGACCAATGGAGAATGCGCCCGTCAGCGCCGGTGACGTGGTCGTATTGCACGCTCAGAACGACGGGATAATCGTCAATGCCCCGGACGGGCAATACCTGGGAGCGCTACAACGCCGTCTGGGCCGGCGGGTGAACAAACTGATGGCCGGCGGGAACCAGTACGACGCGGCGGTGGTTGGGATTGAACCGGACGGCCTGTCCGTGATTCTACGCGAAACGGGACAGGCGCCGGCCCTGCGCCACGTGGTCTCGTTTCCGGCTCAGGTGATCGAAGCGCACCGGCCGGAGCCGGCGGCGGAACCTGACGAGTTCATGCCACCGTCTAATGAAGATCCGGACCGGGTTCCAGTGGAGCCGAGCGATGCTGACGATGCCATCGACCCCGCGGAAACTGCGGTAATGGACATGCCGGATGAAACCTCGGTTGAGCCGGCAGGCGCTGACGACGTTCCAACGTTGGACGCCGACGACGATACGACCGATTGGTCGCCGGTAGCACCGCCCTCGGACGATGAGGAGGAGTGGGACTAGCAGTGCACCAGCCGCGCGGGGAGATCAGGCTTGCCCGGCTCCGCGCGCGCGGGAATCCAGGCTCACCGCCAGCCTTGACCGAAAGGGGCGCACGCGGTTGTCCTGGTGCGGGACGCCCATGGGCACCACGAACACCGCTTCCTGCCCGGCGGAGTGAGGCTCGAAAAATTCGACGACGGCATCGTCAAAAAAGGTGAGGCCGGTGGCTCCCAGCCCCAGGGCGTGGGATGCAAGATAGATGCGGCCGCCGATAATCCCGGCCGCCGTCTGCGCCATTCGATATCCCCGGGGACCGAATTCCCGCTCGATCAGGGGCAAGTCGGCAGTGATGAACGCTACGGCTGCGGCATCGGCCGGAAGCGCCTGCTCGAAACCCAGGTGCCCGGCGGTTTCCCGGAAATCGCCTTCCTTGAGCAACCGCAGTCCGTTGTAGAAACGGTTGTAATAGTAGGCTCCGGGGGACAGGCCGGTGACCGCGTTCACTATCAGGTAAACGCTCAGATACGGTGAGAACCCGTTCGACAGGTGCGGAGCGCTGATGGGGTTTCCGGCGGCGTCGATGATGGAGCGGAAATCCTCCCACGGGATCGGTTCGGTGGCAAAGCGCCGAGTGGAACCCCGGGAACGGATGCACTCGCCCAGGGATTGCGCGGGGCGCGACGCGAGATCCAAGTCACTGTCGAAGCTTCCGTCGGCCCCGGAACGCAAGGGCCGGAAACCTTCGCCGGTGCCGTCGAGCTCTTCCCGGTCGCTGCCGCGGCTTGCGTCGCCGGGTTCGTTCCAGGCGGCTACGTCTTCTCCGGCTTGCAACCAGGAAGCCAGGTGAATTTCGCGCGACAACGGATATTCCAGGGCGCCGGCCGCGAGTTCGTTGCTTTCCTGGGGCAACATTCCCGGCACGTCCCCGGAACCGGGGTTCAGCACGCCGTCCGGTTTGCCGACGGTGGCCAGCAGGGACGGCGCTTCTTCGATGCCGTCGATTCCGATGAACCCGGTAAGGGAACGATCCACGAATCCGAATTTGAGGCCCACCGAGGTACCGGCAGCATTTCCGGCCGCCGTGAGATTGGCGGCAATGGTGCCCAGATCCCAGTAGCAATAGCGGTAGCCCCGCTCCCGGTATTTCCAGGCGCTCCTCCAGAACACGGTGGTGAACACCAGGGTCGCCGGGTAGGCGGCATGGTCCTGCGCGGCCGCGGCTACCCACCGGCGCAGGTCGCCGTTGCGGAGGCGCGCCAGGGTGAAGTCCAGCGGATTGAAGTGGTACACCCCGGCGCGCAAACCGTCCAGGTCTCCGCAGACCACGTACACCTCGGTTGGATACAGCGCGCCGGCGGAGGCTGCCGCGCGATAGTGCACCTCTCCGTCCCGCAGGGTTCTCCGACGGATGACGGCGGCCGCGTGGTAAAGCAATTCGGCCAGCGTTTGCAGCGTCGGCGGGCTTTCCGAGTCAGGGGTCTGGCCGGCTCCGCGGACCGCGCGCAGGGTGGACATTTCCAGGGTGGATGACGCGGCCACGTCGGGCAAGGGTATTGCGCGCAGACCGGGATAGACTTTGTACAACGGCGGTTTGTTGCTCAGGTTGATGTACTGGAGCTTGGTGGCGTCGTTGAACGAGGTCGCCACGCTGGCTCCGTCAGATGCCTGGTTGGTAGCCATGTTTTGCTGTCCTGTTTGAGTTGCGACCGGTCGGTCAAGGGGCACGCGAACGGTAAATTTCTACGGCCGCGGCGCCGATGACAGAGCCTTTGATGGGTGGGCGTGGCTTGTGAACTCGAACGCGCACCGCGCCGATTTGCGGGTGTTGTTCAAGCACTCCTCGGGCGATAGTGCCGGCGGCGGACTCCAGCAGGTTGCAGGGTTCGCCTTCCATCACTGCTTTGACCGCCCGGTACAACGCCGTGTAGCTCACGGTGTCATCCAACCGGTCGGAGGCCGCCGGGACGCTCAGGTCCAGTTCCGCCTCGAGGTCCACGACGAATGGCTGCCCAAGGCTGCGTTCTTCGGCATTGACCCCGTGGAATCCATAGAACTGGAGGCCGGTCAGGATGATGCGGTCTGGGGACATCAGAATGGCGGCGGTAGGACTGGATCGGTAGCGTTCCGTTTCAGGTGATTTCTTTACATGGATGGACAGGATAAAGGGGATTTCCAGATGCGAGGGATACTGGATTCTGGCCTCGCATCAGGGTGCGGGGCAGGCTGTTCTTTCGCCGGAATGACGGTCCCAACCGCGTAAGTCCTACCATCAATTGGACATGGCCTCGATGGCTGCGGCTTGCGCGAGCAAGTTCTGCGCCCGTTTCACCACGGGCACGTCCACCATCCGCCCGTCGATAGAAAGCGAACCCCTTCCGGCCGCTTCCGCTTCATCCCAAGCTGCCACCACCCGGCGGGCGTAGGCTACGTCTTCGGGGTCGGGCGAGAACGTCTCGTTGATGACGTCGATCTGCGCGGGATGGATGGCGAACTTGCCGGTGTACCCCATGCGGCGGGCCGCGCCGGCGTCGGTCCTCAGGCCCTCCGGGTCACGGAATCCCACGAACGGGCCGTCCAGCCCGGCGACCCCGGCGGCCCGGGCCGCCACGGCCACCGACGACCGCGCGAAATAGCATTCCTCCCCGAAGTCGCTGCGGGTAACGCCCATGTCGTTGGTGTAGTCTTCGGCTCCGAACGCGATGCCCACAATCCGCTGGGAAGCCCGGGCCATCTCGTAGACGTGGACGATGGCCATGGCGGTCTCGATCCAGGGGATCACCTTGATGCTGCCCGTCTCCACGCCGGCTTTCGTCTCCAAGGGCGCCAGCAGTTGGTCAACCTGCAGCAGGTCCCAAGCCGTGTTGCCCTTGCCGATGCTGATGCCGGCCAAATCCGGGCATACCACTGCGGACAATTCGCCGGAGGCCAGGCCGGTGTCCAGGGCGTTGACCCGCACCATCACCCGTTTGCCGGCTGCGGCGAGACGAGGGACCCATTCGGTTGCCAGTTCGCACGCTGCGGCCTTTTCGCCGGGCGGGACGGAGTCTTCCAAGTCCACCATGATGACGTCGGCGCCGAATCCCAAGGCGCGCTCCAGCATGTTGGAGCGATTACCGGGAACGAAAACGATGCTGCGGAGCAACTGCACTGGAACAAACCTCTTTAGTGGTTTCTTTGCATGGATGGCCAGGATAGACGGGATTTCCAGATGCGAGGAATTCCTGGGTTCCGGCTTTCGCCGGAATGGCGTGAAATTTAAACCACCAGAATTTGAACACTACCATTGGGTGTGTGGTTTTGGATCAGAAGTCGCCCCAGGAGTAGCCCGACTTGACGTCCACCTTGAGCGTCACGTCGAGGTCCATTGCGGCCGGCATCTCGTCCATCACCAGTTCGGTCATCACGCCCATTTCGTCGTCCGGCACTTCAAAGACCAGCTCGTCGTGCACCTGCAAGATCATGCTGGAGCGCATCTGCTCATTGAGCATGCGGGCGCGCACGTTGATCATGGCGATCTTCATGATGTCGGCCGCAGTGCCCTGGATGGGCATGTTGATCGCCATGCGTTCGGCGGCCGCCCGGGTGTTGCGATTCGTGGACTGTATGTCCGGCAGATAGCGACGGCGACCCAGGAGCGTTTCCGCATACATCACGTTCCGGGTGCGTTCCTTCACGGATTCCAGGTAGCCGTTGATGCCCGGGTACCGGGCAAGGTAGGTGTCGATGAAATGCCGGCCCTCTTCCCGGCTGAACCCGGTCTGTTGCGAGATACCGTAGGGGCCCAAACCGTAAATCACGCCGAAGTTGAGCACCTTGGCGATCCGGCGCTGTTCCGCGTCCACGTCGTTGATGGGCACGTCGAACATCTGGCTGGCGGTTGCGGCGTGAATGTCCTCGCCCCGGCGGAAAGCTTCCAGCAGCGAGGGGTCCTGCGACATGTGGGCCAGTACCCGCAGCTCGATCTGGGAATAGTCCGCGGACAGCAGTTGGCAACCGGAATCGGCCACAAAGGCGCGTCGGACCTGGCGGCCCAATTCGGTTCGCACCGGGATGTTCTGGAGGTTCGGATCGCTGCTGCTGACCCGGCCGGTGGCCGACCCGGTTTGGTGATACGACGTGTGGATCCGTCCGGTGTTGGAGTTCACCATCTCCGGCAGAGCGTCAACATAGGTTGACTTCAGCTTCGAGACCTGGCGGTAGTCGAGGATCTTGTCCACCGCCGGATGCAGGCCCTTCAACGCCTCCAGCGCGTTGGCATCGGTGGAATAACCGGACCGGGTGCGACGCGACTTGGGCAAACCCAACTCGCCAAACAGCAGATCACTGAGCTGCTTGGGGGAGTTGATGTTGACGCTATGGCCGATGGACTCGAACAGCTCCGCCTGGATCTGGTCCAGTTGTTCGTGCAAGTCGCGGGACATCTCGTGGAGGATGCCAGCATCCAAGCGGACGCCGGCCCGCTGCATTTCGACGAGCACCGGCACCAGCGGCAGTTCCACGTCGGCGAACAAGTCGCCCAGTCCCTGGTTCTCCAGGGGAGATTCAAAATGGCGCCGCAAACGCAGCGTACAGTCCGCGTCGGCCGCCGCGTAGGGGGCGCCGTCGGCGATCTCAACTTCGTTGAAGGTTTTTTGCCGAGCTCCCTTGCCGATCAGGTCGGTGATTTCGGTCATTTCCCGACCCAGTATGGACAGGGCCAACGGTTTCAACCCCAATCGGTTGTTGCCCAGCAGGTGGGCGGCGATCATGGTGTCGTGGTCTACCACCTGGTACGGATCCACGCCGTAGTTGCTCAGGAGGGTCAGATCGTAGTTGGCGTTGTGCGCGGAGCGTTTCAGGCCAGCAGCGGTGAAAAGCGGCCGGACCGCGGCCATGACTTCAGCCAGGGGCAGCTGCTGGCCGGTTTGGTGGCCGACCGGAACGTACCAGGCCAGGCCGCCATCGATGGAGAAACTCAGGCCGGCCAATTCAGCCGCCATGGGGTCGGTACTGCTGGCCTCGGTGTCAAAGGCGAAGGAGCCGGCCTCCCGGATGGCAGCGATCATCGTGTCCAGTTCGTCCGGCGTGTTGACGATGCGATAGTCGTAATCGGCCGGTTCCTCGGCATCGGGAGACGCCGGATCCGACGGCCGGGCGGCGGTTTCCGACGCGGTGGTCCAGGGGGCGTCGGGAGAGGGAACGCGTCCCACGATGCTGTGGAACTCCAGCGTGGTCATCAGTGCGACCACCTCGGATCGCTCGTAGTCGCCGAACTTGCAGGCTTCGAGGTCCAGGTTGGTCGGGGCATCGCACTTGATGGTGGTCAAGAAGCGATATTCGAAGGCCGCGTCCCGGTTCGCCGCCAGGTTGTTCTGCACCCGCTTCTGGGTTATCTCTTCCAGATGCTCGTAAATGCCCTCCAGGGTGCTGTAGTTGCTCAAAAGCGTGGTGGCCGTCTTGTCCCCGACGCCGGGCACTCCGGGGATGTTGTCGGATTTGTCGCCGACCAGGGCTTTGTAGTCCGGTTGCTGTTCGGCGGTCAGGCCACCGTATCTCGTGGCCAATTCCTCTTCATCTACGATGCGACGGTCGCGCTCGCTGCTGGCGAGGTCGACGCGAACCAAGGGAGAGATGAGCTGGAAAGTATCTCGGTCGCCCGTAAGAATGACGGTGGGCACGTGAGCGGCCTCGGCCTGGCGGGAGAGGGTACCGATGATGTCGTCGGCCTCGTAGCCGGGCAATTCGTAGATGGGCACGGAGAACGTCGCCATCAACTCTTTCACGCGGTCGAACTGGCCGCGCAGTTCCGGCGGCGAAGGTGGACGCTGGGCCTTGTATTCGGGGAAGCGCTCGTGGCGGAAGGTTGGGCTCGGCGTGTCGAAAGCGACGGCGACGTGGCTGGGCTGCCACTCGTTCAGCGCGCGGATGAAAACGCTGGCGAACCCGTAAACGCCGGTGACATCCTCGCCGGTGGTGGAGACGGTGAGGTTGCGGCTGGCGCTGATGGCCCGGAAGGAACGATGGACCATCGCGTGTCCATCGATCAACAGCAGCAGCGGAGCCTTCTCACCGCTGGTGGCAAAGGTCATCTCCATGGACATCTGGTTGGCGCTGGACATTTGGGGTCTCCGTGCGCAGGTAAGACGGTCACCGATGATGCTCCCGACCGTGGCCGCATTATACATGAGCGGATGCCGAGATCGTTCGGACGCTGTGCTACAATGCCCGCGTTATGCCCGTTTACGAATACCGATGCAACGGCTGCGGCCAGCGGCAATCGCGCCTCGTGTTCAGCTGGACGCCGGCTGATGCGATCGCGTGCAACGGGTGCGACTCGGCCGATCTGACCCGCCTGGTGTCCGGGTTTTCCTTCCACCGCTCCTGGGGCGAGAGCCTGAACTGGATGCCGGACAACGCCGCCGCAGACCTGGACAACAGCCACATTGGCAGCATTGACGGGCACATGGGTCGCATGGGCGAGGCGATGGGCGGCCAGGTTACGCCGGAGTTCCACGAACACCGGCACGAGATTACCCATCCCGACCCCTGCTAGGTTCAGCGCCGGTTCGCTCGATTATCATGCCGATCTACGAGTACCGCTGCCAGCAATGCCGGCAGGTCTCCTCGATTTTCGTGCGCTCGATTAATTCCCCGCTGGCGCCGTCGTGTCAGAGCTGTGGGAGCGAAGACGTGGAGCGGCGCATGTCCACATTCGCGATGGGCAAGACGACCGGAGAAGTGCACAACGCGCACCCCACGGACAGCAGTTCCCAGGACTACTACAGTGACCCGCGCAACATCGGGCGGCACGTGGAAGAGTCTTTTGCTCGCCATGGTGTGGACATGCCGGCTTCGGTGCGCGAATCCATAGATTCCGCTCGCAGCGGCGAGCCTCCCAAAGGATTGGACTTGTGACGGACCAGGAACGCAATTCTCCACCCGATATGTTGTCGGCGCTGGTCGCCTGTCTGGACGGCATGGTGGCGTCCGACGCGCTGCCCGAGGGCTTGATGCGCGGTGAAATCGGCTGGTTGGGCGACGGCCTCAGCGACCCCAATCGGGCATCAACCGCGCCTTTTGCCGTCGAGAACCGCCGCCAGGCGCTGGAAATGGCGGACGTCGCCCGAGGCTTGCTGGACGTGCTGGATGCTACCCAGGCGATCCCCGCAGACGGGGCGCTACAGTTGCGCCGCGCCCTGGACGACGCTGCGGCGCGCATCGGCGCCGCGATGCGCCGAGACCAGGCCGGACGGATCCGCGGCCTGTACGTGATCATCGACCCTGAAGTGACCGGGGGCCGCGACCCGATGGAAATCGCCCGCGCCGCCGTCAACGGGGGAGCGCGGATGTTGCAGTTGCGCGACAAGTTGCGCGACAAGGGCGAGCAATTGCCCCTGGGCCTCGCGCTGCGCGACCTGTGCGCCGCCAACGACGCCCTGCTGATCATCAACGACCATGCGGATTTGGCCGCCGCGCTGGGCCCGGAGCACGTGGGGCTGCACGTCGGACAAACGGATCTGCCCGTGGCTGAGGCCAGGAAAATCCTGGCGCCGGGGCAGGTGTTGGGGCGCTCGAACCGCGAGATTGACCTGATCGTCGAATCCCAGGAAATGGGCGCCGACCACGTGGCGTTCGGCGCGATGTATACCACCACCACCAAGCAGGTGACCCGGGCGCCGCAGGGCCCGGAACGCTTGAAGCAGGCGCGGGCCGCGGCGAACGTGCCGCTGGTGGCCATCGGCGGGATCACGGCGGAGAACGTCGCCCCGGTGGTGGAGGCCGGCGCGGACGCGATTTGCGTCACCGCGGCGGTGGGCAGCGCTGCGGAACCCGAAGCCGCGGCGGCAGCGCTGACTGAAGCCATACGGGCGGCCGGCGGGCGGGTTTAGCCGGAACTGTCATGCCCACTCGCTACGGCCCCCACCTGTCCGCTCTTTCCAACAAAGCGGTTGAAGAACTCACGGCCAGGCACCGCGCCCGGGAGCAGGCTCTCGGTGTGTCCCGGCAGGTTATCAGGAACTCGGCCAACGCCATTCGCGCCGTGCACCGCAACGATTTCGACGAAGCGCGCCGCCTGATCGACGAGGCGGCGGCCCGGCTGGACGAGACCCGGAGCATACGCACCGACAACCCGGAGATTTACTACGCCGGGTTTTTGTCGGATGCGCGCAAGGAATTCACCGAGGCGAACATAACGTTGGCGGTGATTTCCGGAGGCGACATACCGGACGCCGAGTCCCTGAACATGGACCCGCCGGCTTACCTGAACGGCATGGCGGAGGTGATCGGCGAGTTGCGCCGTTACATCCTGGACGCCCTGCGCAGGGACGATACCTCCCGGTGCGAAGAGCTGATGGAGCTGATGGATGAGATCTACGGCATCCTGGTTACCGTCGATTTTCCTGAGGCTGTAACCGGCGGCCTGCGCCACAGCACGGACGCCATGCGCGGCGTCCTGGAGCGCACCCGGGGCGACCTGACGATCTCCCTGCAGCAGCGCCGGTTGGAGCGACGCCTGGAAGGTCTGACCTAGGCGGTCAGCCTCCGGGCGGAAGGTGAGATTCCAACGGCATGCTCCCGACCTGCCGGTTTATTCTGACCAGATGCCCAGCCCGGCCGTGATTACCGCCCGCTGGCGCAACGTGGCGATCCTTTCCTGGCCGGTGGAGGATGGTCTTTTGGCTCCCTTTTTGCCCGATGGCTTGGCGCTGGACCGTTGGCACGGCACGGCCTACATCAGTCTGGTTTGCCTGTTCATGGAAAACTTGCGGGCGCTGGGGTTGCCAGCCTTGCCGCGCAAATTTGCGGAAATCAATCTGAGGTTCTACGTCCGGCCAGCTCATGGGGGCGATGACCGCAAGGGCGTCGTGTTCCTGAGGCAGTTGGTTTCAAATCGTTTCGTCGCGCTTGCCGGGCGGGTCTTTTTACGAGAGCCGATGCTGGCTACGGCTTTGTTCCATAAATGTGAGCCGGCGGGCCCGGTCGATGGAATGGGTCAGCAACGGGTGCACTACCGTTGGGTAAATGGAACTCGGCACGGAAGGCTGCGGGTCACCGCCGGCGGCGATACCTACTTTGCGCAGCCGGGCTCGTTGGACGAGTTCCTCACCCACCGGCACTGGGGCTACAACGGCAAATCCGGACGCGGCGTTGGAGCGTATCGCATTTCCAGAGAGCCGTGGGCGCTGGTTCCGGTGATTGACCATGAATTGAGGTGCGATGCCGAAACCCGGTACGGACTCGAGATCGCTGACGTCATGGCTGGCCCGCCAGCCTCGGCCCTGTTGGCCCTGGGCTCAGAGTCCCGGATACACTGGCCGACCAAGTTGAGATAGTCCATCAGCCGTTGTTAGAATGCGGTAGCGCAAGCCGATTCCGCCAAGCGGGTATCGGCCAGGCAGGATACGAGTGGTTGAAGCAACGCCCCGAGCGGCCATACATACGATTCCCGATTCACTGGACGCAATCGAAGAGTGCTACCGGCGTGGCTGGACAGACGGTCTGCCCGTGGTGCCTCCCACTGCCGACCGCGTCCAGGCGATGCTGGAAGCGGTCGGGCTGGAGCCGGGCCACATTCTGGGGGAGGTTCCGGTGCGGCGCCGGGCGCTGACGGCCGAGCAGGCTGCGGCCAACGCGGTGATGGCGGGTTGCCTGCCGGCGTATTTCCCGGTAGTGCTGGCGACCATGCGGGTGTTGTTCGAGCACGACCCCAATTGCATTCACGAAGTGTCCGCCGTTACCAACTCCACCGGTTTGATGGTAGCCGTCAATGGGCCTATCCGGCGGGAGATCAACCTGAACTGCACCGACAACCTGTTCAGTCCCGGCAATCGCGCCAACTCGACCATCGGGCGGGCGCTGCGTTTGATCTTGATCAACGTGTTCGAACAAAGGCCCGGCTTGCTGGACCGGGGATGCATGGGCAGCCTGACCAAATTCGGCGTGGTTTTCGGCGAAGACGAAGAAAACAGCCCGTGGGAGCCGTTCCACGTCAGCCAAGGATTTTCGGCCGAGCAATCCACGGTTACCGTGGCGACGATCCAGGATCCGTCCATGCACAGCAACCGATACGGCTCCACAGCCGAGAGCCTGTTGGATTCCATCGCCGACGGAATGGCGTCTCACGGCCTGGCCGCTTACTTCGGACGCAATATCAAATGGGTATGGATCGTAGGTCATTGGCACTCGGAACGGTTGGCACGGCAGGGCTGGACCCGAACCGACATGCAGGAGTATGTGTACGAGCGCTCCTGGCGGTCCGTCGGCCAGCTGAAGCGCCTCGGCATGGCCACCGGCGCCGTCCAGCCAGGCGATGACGAAGAGCGGCGCATGAGCGTCGCGGGCCCTGACGACATATTGATTTTCAAAGCCGGCGGGGACAGCGGCATGTACAGCGAACTCATTATGAATTATTACGGGGTTCCCGCCGAAATCGGCGTCATCTGACGCTTCGGACCGCCGTACAAAGGAGTTTTCATGGCGACGCAAAACCTAACCACCGTGCAATTGGTCGATCCCACGGGGTTCGATCCTGGGGAAACTCCGCTGGCCATGGCGGCCCGTCCAATTGACCTGCGGGGCGGACGCCTGGGCCTTCTGGACAATTCCAAGGCCAATGCGGATACGATCCTCTGGGCGATTGCGGACGCCCTCAATGACGAGTTTGAGTTTGCTGACGTCTTCTATGCCAAGAAGCACAGCTCGTCACTGCCGCCTCATCCCGAAGTGTTGGCTGACCTCCATCGCAATTCAGATTTCGTCATCGCCGGTGTCGGGGATTGAGGGGGATGCTCGTCGGGCAGTTTGCACGACGGAATTACCTTGGAACGCCAGGGCATCCCGGCGGCGACTATCATCACCACGGTGTTCGCCAACACCGCCCGCGCCTACACGCGACTCATGGGCGTGCCCGGTTTCCCGTATCTCATGTGCGCGCATCCGATCGGGAACGCCACCAGCGACGGTTTGCGGGAGCGGGCGCGGCTGCTGACTCCACAGGTTCGCAACCTGCTGATCAACGGCGAATTGGCGCGGACTGACACCGCATAATTGCGGCATAGTACACCATGCCTGGAATCGGGGACATATTCCGCAGGATTACTCGGCGCTCGCGGGCGTCGGAGCCGGCTGAAACGTTTGAGGCCAGAACGGATGTGACGCCACCGGACCCGCCCGATTTGGCGCCGCCGGAACCGCTGGCATGGGAGCCCGAAGATGGCACTCCTTCACCAGCTGCCACCCCGGAGCTGGACGATTTGCGGTTCTCGCCGCCTGCCGAACCGGCATCGTCCCAGGCGGCGTTTGACGATCAACCGGCCCGTGAAATGCCGGTCTCTTCTCCGGTCGAACCCCAGGTGAGTTTTGCGCCTGACGCGCGGGATGACAGCAATGTGGGCGTACTTGATCCTCCGTTCGTTGAAGTCGGGGACGACGATGCCCTGACGGAAGATCCTCTGGTGCTGGTCTGCCCGTATTGCGGGGCGGAAGGGCAACGGGTCGGGTCCCGCTGCGCCAATGAGCGATGCAACCGGGTGATCGTGCGGCTGCCGACCTGGGCGCAGCACCGGCGGCACAATTGGTTCACACGACGTATTTCGTGGCGCCGCGTTGTCACGGCCTGCGTCATCGCGCTGCTGATCGTGTTCGTCATCTGGGTCAATTACCCGTTTGCGCCCGACCCGGTGGTGTTGTTCAAAAAGACCCAGACCCAGATGACCATCGATACCGGCCCCGGTTCGTGGACCGGCGTGGGCAGAGACCTCAGGCACAGCCGCCGGGTGGACATTGGGCCGCCACCACCTACAGGTCAGATCAGGTACTGGAACTTCGACGTTCCCGGCGACCCGTTGCGGTCGGAACCTGTCGCACAGGACACGCACGTTTACATCGGTTCATCCGAGGGGATGTACGCGTTGTCTCACGCGGACCTGTCCTTTATCGAAAAGTGGGAAGGCGATACGCCGGGCCGGATAACGGCCGGGGCCGCCGTGACCGGCTTGTACCTGTTCTTCGGCAGTACAGACCATACCGTCAGCTCGTGGAACGCATTTGACGGCCAGGTGCGCTGGAGCTTCCCCGCCGCTGACACGGTTGAAACCGCCCCGGTGATTTCGGGTGGCCTGGTGTACATCAGCTCAGGGGAGAGTTGGATCTATGCCCTGGATGCCCATACCGGAGCGTTGATCTGGAAAAAGCAACTGGACAGCAACGCGAGTGATGCCGCCACCGTTCACGACGGCAAGCTGTTCATCGGCGACGAAAAAGGTACGTTCTACACTTTGTCCGCCCGAACCGGCCAGGAATGGTTCCGTTTCCGAACCCCGCGGGCCATCAGCGGTTCGCCCGTGGTTTCCGAAGATGGGGAACGCGCGTATTTCAGCGCAGGTGGCCAGTTGTACGCCGTGGAGGCGACTCGCCGCGAGATACCGGGTCTTTATCAATTCAAACAGTTGTGGGCTCAGCTGTGGCTTTGGCAGGTACCCGGCGTTCCACGCCCCAAGGGCCAGCAAGGTGGACTATGGCGGTTCACGCCTGAAAACCCTCTTCAGGGGGTCAAGAGCAGCCCGGCGCTGGTGGACGTCAAAAACGGCGGCACGCTATACGCAGGGGGCCACGACAATAATGTCTACGCGCTAGACGCCATAACCGGCGATCCGCTGTGGACTTTCCAGACGGAAAATGCCGTGTGGGCCTCGCCCCTGGTGATCAAGGAGCACCTGATCGTTGGCGACGAGTCCGGCTTCTTGTATTCACTGGACCGTTTAACTGGGCGTGAGAACTGGAGAATGGATCTCGGGGCTCCGATCACGATTCCGCCGATAGTGAGCAACGGGTTGCTGATCGTGCGCACTGCCGACGGCAACGTGTACGGCATCGAATAGACCTTCTTCATCCGGCGACTGGGCTAATGAATGCGCCCCTGGCCGCGTGCGCGGCCAGGGGCGCATATCGTCTCATTTGGAGTGGTCTATCAGTAGAGGTGGCACGAGACCCGATGACCCGGCGATACTTCTTTTTCGACGGGCGCCTCTTCGGAGCACTGGGGCATTGCGAAGGGGCAGCGCGGGTGGAACCGGCAGCCGCTGGGCGGGTTGATTGGTGACGGAACCTCGCCCTGGAGCACGATGTCTTCCCGAATCAGGTCGGGGTGCGAAGGCAGCGCGGCGGAGAAGAGGGCCTTGGTGTAAGGATGCAGCGCGTTGTCGTAAAGCTCCTCGGTCTCGGCATATTCGACGATTTGCCCGAGATACATAACCGCCGTCTGATGCGCCATGTAACGCACCGTGGCCAGGTTGTGCGCGATGAGCAGGTAGCTGACGTTGTACTGTTCCTGCAGGTCCTTGAGCAGGTTCATAACCTGCGCGCGAATGGACACGTCGAGCGCGGATACCGGCTCGTCCAGAACGATCAGCTTGGGGTACGACACCAGCGCGGAGGCGACCGCGATCCTCTGTCTCTGGCCACCGCTGAACTCGTGGGGATAGTTGTTGGCCTGCTGGGAGTGCAAACCGACCTGTGCCAGCACCTCGGCAACGCGGTCGTTTTTCTCCTGAGTAGTCACGTTGCGGTTGACCACCAGCGGCTCGGAAACGATGTCGCGCACCCGCATCCGGGGGCTGAGGGAAGACCAAGGATCCTGGAAAACCGCCTGCACGGTGGTTCGGTATTCCTGGAGCTGGGAGCCCCGGAAAGTGTTGATATCCTCGCCATCAAGCAGGATTTCACCGTCAGTGGGCCTTTCCAGCCGCAGGAGGAGCTTGCTGGTGGTGGTTTTGCCGCAACCCGATTCCCCCACCAGGCCCAGGGTTTCCCCTTGTTTGATGGTGAAGGAAATCCCGTCCACGGCCTGCACGTAGCCGATGGTCTTCATCAAAATGAGACCCTTAGTGACCGGAAAATATTTCTTCAGGCCGGTGACTTCCAGAAGGTTATTGTCAGTAGCGACTGCCATCGTGGTCGGGACCTCCTCTGCGGGGATTACTGGTTGCGTTGGTGCGTCTGGACTACCCGGACGTACCGGTTGGCGCCACGAATTCGGCGATGGGCGTTCCTTCCCAGTCCGAGTGCAGCGCCCAGCAGTCCGCGTGATGCGCCTCGGCGAGTTGGACGGACGTGGGATAGGTTTCCAGACACCGGTCGGATACGTACGGGCATCGCGGAGCGAAGCGGCAGCCTTCCGGCAGGTTGGACAGCAACGGCGGCTGCCCCTCGATGGAGTACAGCCGGTCAACGCGTTCTTCCAGCTTGGGCACGGAATTGATCAATGCCTGGGTGTAGGGGTGCGCCGGACGGCTGAAGATGTCCCGCACGTCACCCTGCTCGATGATCCGGCCGGCGTACATCACCGCCACGCGGTCGCACATGCGGGCTACCACGCCGAAGTCGTGGGTGATGAAGATGATTGCCAGTCCGGTCTCAGCCTGGATTTCTTTGAGCAGCCGCAGGTATTGCAGCTGAATCGTCACGTCCAAGGCGGTGGTGGGCTCGTCAGCGATGATGATGCCGGGCTCGCACGACATGGCGATGGCGCCCACCACGCGCTGCTTCATGCCGCCCGACATCTGGTGCGGGTAGTCATCCAGCCGCCGCTCGGGCGCGGCCACGTTCACCTTCCGCAACGCGTCCACCGCCCGGCCCAACATGGAGCTCTTGTTTTCCCGGTGAGCGATGCCCAGGGCTTCGCGCAACTGGTTGCCAATGGTGAACACAGGATTGAGCGAGGTCTGCGGGTCCTGCAGGATCATCGAAATCTGCCGGCCGCGAACATCGCGCATTTCATCTTCGCTTTTCTGCAAGATGTCCTCGCCATTGAGGACTATCTCGCCTTCCACGATGCGCCCGGCCGGCCTGGGGACCAAACGCAGCAGCGACAATGCCGTCATCGTCTTGCCGCAACCGGATTCACCCACGATACCGAGCGTTTCTCCCTTCTTCAGATCGAAGGAGATTCCGTCGACCGCCTTGACGGTGGCCGCCCGCGTGAAGATGTAAGTCTTGAGGTTGTTGACCTCAAGGATGGTATCCGTGGCAGTTTGTACAGCGGTCATGGCAGCATTCCCCTCTGCATTGGTTTGGTCGGCCTGTTGGCCGGTGTTGCTAAGTCGTGTTGGTCGTGCTGTAGAGCGCAAGGTTTCTCAACGCGGGAGTCGGAGAGGCGGTTGCTCCAGATCCGATGTCGCGCGGTTGTCGGGTGGATTTACCTACCGCGCATTGTGGCCGGATTGTACCAGCAACCAGCAGCGTCGGCGAGATTATAGCGTGTTGGGGGCACGGTGCGGCGGTCCACGGGAAACCTACACATTGCGCAGCTTGGGATCCAGCCGGTCCCGCAGCCAGTCGCCGAGCAGGTTCATGGACAGCACGGTCAGCACGATGGCCAGGCAGGGGAACATGAAGATCCAATAGGAACTGGTGATGACCTCCCGTCCATCGGCCGCCATCAAGCCCCACGCGGGATTGGGTCGCGGTATGCCGGCTCCAAGGAAGCTCAGCGTGGCCTCCAGGATGATCACGTGTCCCACTTCCAGCGTCGCCAGCACGATCACCGTGTTGAAAACGTTGGGGAAGATATGCTTCATCATGATCCGCAAGTTGGAGGCGCCGGCTACCCGGGCTCGATCAATGAAGTCCCGTTCGCGAATCGCCAGCGCTTCCCCGCGAATCACCCGGGCATAGCGTGCCCACAGCAGCAACGCGATCACGATGATCACGGTGCTGAACCCGGAACCGATGGCGACAACCAGCGTCAGCGCCAGCAGAATCGACGGAAACGCCAGCTTGATGTCCACGATGCGCATCAAAACGGCGTCGAGAAAACCGCCGCGGTACGCTGCGACCATTCCCAGGCCGGTACCCAGGATGCCCCCCAGCAGGATAGCGAGACAGGAGACTGCCAGGGAGATGCGGGCGCCGTGCATCATTCGGCTAAGCACGTCCCGGCCCTGCTTGTCGGTGCCGAAGGGGTACTCCCAGCTGCCGCCCTCCTCGATGCGGACCACGGTCTCGCCGAGGTCGACCTCGCCGTTTCCGTTGGCGTCCACCAGCGTGGCCGCGCCAGTATCAAGGTTGCGACGGGCGTTGTTGATGCTGATTTCATTGGGGTTTTTGTCGCGCACCCGCTGCACGACTACCTGGCTGGTTTCGCGGTCCTGAGCCCAGCCCGGCGGCTCCAAGGCCCGGTCCAGATCACCGATCGTGCTGTCGTGGGGAGACAAGACGTCGGCGAAGATCGCCGGGACAATGAGCAGAAAGATCAGGATGACCAGCGGGATTACCGGCAATCGGCGGAGTTCGCCCCATATTCGACCGGCGGATAGACCGCGAGTCCCGGTGGCGACCCCGGCCGCTGCTCCGGCAGGTCCTCCCGGCGGCGCGCTTGTTTGAACAGCCATCAGTTTCTCCCCTCAAGGTTTACGAAATCATGGTTGGGTCGGCATGGAACCGGCGAATCGCTACGATCTACTGGTTGTAACGGATCCGCGGATCGACGTAGGCGTAGGTGATGTCGGTGATGATGTTGATCCCGACGTACAGGAGCGCGAACAGCATGACCACGGCCTGCACCACGATATGATCCTTGGAGTTGATGGCTTCGATGACCATCAGACCCAGCCCGGGCCAAGCGAAAACGGTTTCGATGACCACGGAGCCCGTGATAAGGATCGCGAAGATCAGGCTGAAGTACGTCAGCGGCCCGATGAGCGCGTTTCGGAAGCAGTGCTTCCACACGATCTTCCACTCGGGGATGCCTTTGATGCGGGCGAGTTTCACGTACTCGGTGTCGAGCACGTCCAGCATCGAAGATCGGGTCAACCGCATGATCGCGGCCACGTTGTAGTAACCCAGAGCGAAGCCGGGCAGAATGATATGTTTGAAGCCGCCTTTGCCCGACGTCGGCAGCCAGCCCAACTGAACGGCAAACACCCACATTAAAATCAGGCCCACGGCGAAGGTCGGCGCCGACTGCCCTAATATAGCGAACATCTTGCCGCCGGCGTCGAACCACGAGTCTTTTTTCACCGCCGATAAGACCCCGATGGGAAAAGCGATGATCCCGGTGACCACCAGGGCGAATGCCGACAGCTGAATCGTGGCCGGCAACCGTTCGGCTATCAGCTCGAGCACCGGACGGTCCCAACGGAAGGACACTCCGAGGTCGCCGGTCAGAAGGCGTCGCATGTAGGTGAAGTACTGGACGTGAAGGGGCTTGTCGAGCCCCCAGCTCTGGCGCAGTCGTTCAATCTGCTCTTTGCCAGCCTCGTCGTCCAGGATCGCGGCCAGCGGGTCGCCGGCTACGCGTGACAATGCGAAGACGATGAGGCTGATGACGAACACCGCCAGCAGTCCCTGCAAAATCCTCAGCACGATGAATCGCTGCATGTTACTGACCTCACTTACAGTCCCGGCGGCGGAACTGAATTTATCGACAGGTCCAATTCTTCAGTGCGATGCGCTGCATGACCTTTGACGCCACACCCTTGGCGCAGCGTCAGGTGGGAATGCTTCTGCCATCGATTGCCAACGGGCGCTATTCACGGACGCCCTTCACGTATTCCAGGTAGATGAATGTTCCGTTATTGGGGCCAAGGAAGACATACTCGGCCACGATATCGGGGTCAATGGTGGCGCTGATGGGAAGAGTCCAACCCGGTATCACGCCAACCTGCTCGTAGATCTCGTCCGAGACCTTCTGCCACAAATGGGTGGCATCGGCTTCATTCAACGCCCGGAGAGCTTGTTCCTTGTAATTCTGGATGTCATCGCTGGTGTACATACGGAAGAAGCGTTCCGCGCTGTAGTAGAAGTGGACGCGGGTGTCGATGGGCGCGGCCGGACCGCGGTGCGGGTAGATGCAGCAGTCGGTGTTAAGGCCGCGATACTCGTTGCGCCAGTTGGAGAACTCGATGGGTTCGATGACCGGTTCCAGCCCGATCTGAGACCAGTACGCGGACATTGCCTCCAGCATGTCCGGGATCTCGGGAACTCCGCCCAGCGGGTACGAGATCACTCGGAAGGAGAAGCCATTGGGGAATCCGGCCTCGGCCAGCAACTGTTTTGCGGCCTCGGGGTCATAGCCGTAATACTCGTCCCATTTATCTTCCCATGCCGGGTTGTATCCGGCCGGGAAGTCGGGCACGATGCCGCCGATCCAATGGTGTTCGCCGGCACCGCCAAAGATGGCTTCGTTGATGGCGTCGCGGTCGATGGCCTTGTTCATGGCGATGCGAACCGTGCGCCCGGTTTCGCCCGGAATGCTCCACGGCAATTCCTCGTCGCGATGGTCCACGATGTCGTAATCTTCCACGTACCCTTCCGGTGTCTCACCCGTGGAGTAGTACAGGCCACCAAAGATTGCCCAAGCCATGGTGGCCGTCACCGAGGAGTCGACGACTTCAAGGCCGTCATCTATTGCATCCTGCAACAGCGCCCGGTTTACCGACCCGATGTGGGCCTCCCGAGCCTGCATGATCGCCAGGCGGGTGGCCGGTTCCCGGACATCCTTGATCTCGATTTCGCTGAAATCCGGGTCAACGCGCCAATGATCGTAGGTCACTTCAGACCATTGCCAGCCGACGCCCTCTTCGAAGCTCACGTATTCGTAAGGGCCGGTTCGGGCTGATTTTTCCGCCACGAGGTCCCGGCTCGCCAGGCAGTAACCCAAGTCAAGACCGGCTTCGTTGTTTCCGTAGTCTGCCGCGCCATTGGGACAGGCCTGGTCCCACTGGGCCTTGCTGCTGATGGGCATGCCGCGGAAGCCGGAGAGCCAATAGACAAAGTCAACGGAGGGGCGCTTCAGCATTTGCATGTTCAGTTCGTAATCGTTGACGATTTCGACAGCCGCGCCCGGGTTGGACCGGAAATAGTCCGAATAGGAAGCACGGCAATCGGGATTGGTGTAGTAGGCAAGGGAATGCTGCACGTCCTGGGCGGTGAACTCGCCCCAATCGTCATGCCATTGGACGCCCTGGCGCAGCTTGAAATTCCAGATCATTCCATCATCTGAAATGCTCCATTCTGTAGCCAGCGTCGGTTCGTACTCACCGTTATAACGATTGGCGTCGATCATGAATTCCATGGACATCCGGTAATTCACCACGCCCGAGCCGGTCACCTCGCAGTCCAGCATCGATTCCAGAGACGGCGGGTCCAGCACCACGATGAGCCGTTCCGTAACCAGTTCTCCTTCCTGTTGGGTTGGCAGGGCAGTTGGCCGGGGCGTAGCGCCCAACACAGACGCGCGCTGCGTGGGAGTGGGGAGCACTCCGGCGGCAACGGGGGTGTTGGTCGCCCGCACCACCGGCGTGTTGGTGGGAGCTGCCACCTGGGGAGCTTGGGGAGCCGCGGTTGCCGGCACAACCGGGGCGGCGGTCTCCTGAGCTCCGCCACACGCTACCATGAAAGTCGTGAGGGCCAGGGCGGCGATTAAAGCGATTGCTGGGAGTTTCAGTTGCCGTCTTACTGACATGCTACCCTCCAGGTTCATATTCGGTTGGAACTCCTCAGGCGCAACCGGTGTACGGCGGCGGTTCCAACCATCCAATGGCGTGCGCAATATTAGGAAAATTCGTTAAGTCGAGTCAAACGCGGCTCGGGGAGCGTATAATACGAAAATCGTATTATATCGATGTAATATAACAATAATTCGTACTATATCTGCGAATCAGATCGTGAAGCGCCGTTGACGATTACGATATGTCAATGGGCTGGCATCATTGTTGCGAATATACAATATGGTATGACGTGATATATCGGCATCAGCGATAATGAAATCGCGGTGATGGTGTCGTCCAGCCGTTCGGTTCTTCAGAGGGGTGCGCGCTATTTGCCCCCTGACGCCAGATACTTGGCGGAGCGTCAGGGGGCAACGCTTCTTTCATCAATTGCCGGCAGGCGCTACTCACGCACGCCCTTCACGTACTCCAGGTAGATGAAGCTGCCCTGGTTCGGGCCCAGGAAGACGTACTCGGCCACCACGTCCGGGTCGATGGTTGCGCTGATGGGCATCGTCCAGCCGGGGATGGTTCCCACTTCGTAGAAGATTTCGTCCGAAACCTTCTGCCAGTCCGACGTAGCATCGGCTTCGTTCAGAGCCCGCAGCGCCTTGTTCTTGTGCTCCTGGATGGCGTCGCTGGTGTACGCCCGGAAGAACCGCTCGGCGCTGAAGTAGAAGTGCACGCGGGTGTCGATGGGCGCTGCCGGTCCCCGGAAGCCGTAGACACAGCAGTCGGTGTCGAGGCCACGGTAATGGTTGCGCCAGTTTGAGAACTCAATGGGATCCAGCTCCGGCTCGAGGCCAATTTCAGACCAGAACTTGGCCATGGCTTCCATCTGGTCGGGCAATTCGGGAACGCCTCCCAGAGGGAACACCGGCACGCGGAAGGAGAACCCTTCCGGATATCCGGCCTCGACCAGCAATTCGCGGGCCTTTTCCGGGTCGTACCCGTAGAGCTCATCCCACTGGGTCTCCCAGTCGGGGTTGAATCCGCCGGGGAAATCGGGAACCAGGGTGGCAACCCATTGCCGCCCGCCGACGCCGCCGTAGATGGCGTCGTTGATCTGGTCACGGTCGATGGCCTTGTTCATCGCCATGCGGACCAGCTTGCCGGACTCGGTGGGCTCGTTCCAGGGCATCATTTCGTCCCGGGCGGCCACGATGTCATAACTCGTCCGGATCTCAGCCTGGTCTTCTGCGGACACGTCGGCCGGCACGCCGGCCGTTCCGGTGGAGAAGTACATCCCGCCGAACAGGGCAAAAGCCGTGACCGACCGGACGGAGCTGTCCACCACCTCGAGGCCGTCGTCAATGGCGTCCTGGATCAGGGCGCGGTTGATGGTCGCGATGTGGGCTTCGCGGGCCTGCATGATGGCCAGGCGGGTGGCGGACTCGCGCACGTCCTTGATTTCGATCTCAGCGAAATCGGGGTTCACGCGCCAGTGGTCATAATCCACGCGGCGCCATTCCCAGCCCACGCCCTCTTCAAAGCTCACGTATTCGTATGGGCCGGTACGGGCCGACTTTTGCGCCACCGCGTCCCGACTTTGAATGCAATAGTTCAGGGGTAGACCGGCTTCGTTGTTTCCGTAATCGGCTTCACCATTCGGGCAGTTTTGGTCCCACTGGGCCTTGCTGCTGTGGGGGATGCCACGGTAGCCGGAGTACCAGTAGACAAAGTCGACGGCGGGGCGGCGCTTCATGTGGATGTTGACTTCGTAGTCGTTGACGATTTCCACCTCACCGCCCGGGTCGTTGCGGAAATAGTCCGAGTACGAAGCCCGGCAGTCGGGGTTGGTGTAGTACGCCATGGAGTGCACCACGTCCTTGGCGGTGAACTCGCCCCAGTCGTCATGCCAGCGGACACCCTGGCGGAGCTTGAAGTTCCAGGTCCGCCCATCGGCGCTGATGCCCCACTCCGTGGCCAACATGGGTTCGTATGACCCGTCGAAACGGCTGGCGTCCACCATCCACTCCGCGGACATGCGGTAGTTGAGGACGCCGGAGCCGGTTACTTCGCAGTCCAGCATCGACTCCAGCGACGGCGGGTCGGCAACCAGGATCAGCCTGTCGGTCACCAACTCACCCTCGGTGACCGGGGCCAGCGTGGGCCGGGGCGTGGCCTGGAGTACGGAGGCGCGCTGCGTCGGGGTGGGCAACACGTTGCCGGCAGTGGGCGTGTTGGTCGCTCGCACCACCGGCGTGTTGGTGGGCGCGGCCGCCTGGGGAGCCGCAGGCGCTGCGGTCGCAGGCGCGGCCGCCGGAGCAGCCGGCTGTTCAGCCGCACCGCCGCATGCCACTACCACGGTGGCGCATGCCAGGGCGGCCATCAATGCGACACTGGGAAATTTCAGGAACCATTTCGCTCGCATGTGCATTCTCCAAGGACTGTTTGGTGCGAAATCCTCAAACTCATTTGGCGACTGGAAACTCCGTCACCCCCTCCGTTTGGCTTTCGCAATATAGGCAATATCAATTACACCCGTCAATCGGCGCGCAGACAAATTGTTTTACGATAATCGTCGATTTTAGCGGATTATTTTATTGTTTAAGGTAAATATTTGCGGCATACATGCTAATCGCGCAGTCACCATTACGATTTGGCGATACATTTGCATCGCCATTACGAATATGTAATATAACGTCTAGTGATGTATCGGGGCGAGTGATAACAATAATGCCGTACCGGCGTTGCGCTGTCAGCAGAGCGCAACGCCGGTACGGCCGACGAGAGTTTTGTTGCAGCGGCGTGATGCTACATCACAGCCTCCGCAATCCGGTCGATTTCGTCCAGTGCGCTGGCGTTGGTCGTGTCGCCGAGCCTGATGATCACGCGGTTGGCGCCGGCATCTTCGAATCGGGAGATCGTGTCGCGGTCCGGCGCTTGGCCGAATACGGTGATGTCGATTGCCGAAGGGTCCCGGCCCGAGGCCTCGGCCAACTCGTCGATAGCGGCCTTGCCGGCGGCGATCTGGTCAGGACTGGCCGCGGTGGGCATCCAGCCGTCACCCCATCGGGCGACGCGGCGGAAGACGTTGCGCGCGTTGCCGCCGAGAAGCACCGGGGGGCCACCCTCCCGGGCGGGTTTCGGGTTGCACTGAACCGGCGGGAAGTCGTAGTACTGGCCGTGGTATTCGGCGGCGTCCTGCGTCCACAGCGCGCGCATCACCTCAATGGCCTCGCGGGCTTGGGTCCACCGATGATCGAAATCGCCGCCCATGATCTCGGTTTCCTCTCGCAGCCATCCCGTGCCGATGCCCAGGATGAAACGCCCGCCCGAAAATCTGTCGAGGGTCGATATGGCTCCGGCGAGAACCAGCGGGTTGCGCTCCGGAATGAGCGTGATACCCGTACCCAGCTTGATCCGGTTCGTTACCGCCGACGCCCGGGCGAGTCCAATATAAGGATCACCCATGTCCGCCATGTAGGGCGGGATGGAGCCGTCCGGCGAACCGGGGTATTTCGATGCGGGATTGACCGGCATCACCGGATGCTCGGGCAACCAGATGGACTCAAACCCGGCGCTTTCCGCGCGTGCGGCGATGTCCGCCACGTCGATCGAGTTGGTCGAGATTGACATATTCAAGCCGATGTCCATCGTAGCCTCCAGGGTCAGTGCCGCATGCCGTGTTCGGCCCGGATGATAGCACCGCGCACAAGGCGAGTCCACGCAGCGGTACCGCTTCCCAATGATATACTTGACGATGGATTTTTCTTCTCATCGCCAATTGCACGTTCATAATCAGGAATCCCGATATGCCCCTGTATGTAATGCTCGCCAGCTTCACGGGCCGCGGCCGGCGAATGGGCCAAGAGAACCCCAATCTGCTGAGCGACGCCGCGAATGATGCGGAGACCCCAACCAGCAAGGTACTGACGCAATACGCGGTGTTGGGACGCTACGATTTCGTCATCATCACCGAAGCCGCGGACAACCAGTCTGCGGCCAGGTTGTCGCTGGACTTGGGCGTGCGCGCCGGCTTGAATATCGAAACGCTTCCGGCGCTGCCCATCGGTGTCCTGTCGGATGAAGAGCACATCAGCATCCTGCGGGATGTGGCGGTAGCTCTCAACGTCCCCGGCGGCCCGGACGAAGTCGGCGAGGAAACCGATGATTCCTGGCGGCTGCCCGACGACCCGGACTGAACGGCTGCGAAACCGAAGGCGGTAACTGGTATGGCCGAGGCGCGCCCACCCACCGTAATGACCATTGCCGGCTCTGACTCTGGTGGCGGCGCCGGCATCCAGGCAGACCTGAAAACCTTTTCCGCTCTGGGCGTGTTTGGCACGTCCACACTCACGGCGATTACGGCTCAAAACACCGTGGGAGTCAGCGCGGTGCACGAGATTCCCACTGAGGTCATCTCTGCACAAATCGACGCGGTGGTCACGGACATTGGAGCCGACGCGGTCAAGACCGGCATGTTGTCGTCCAGCGAGATCGTGGAAACGGTCGCCGCCGCCATCCAACGGCACGGCATCGCCAACCTGGTGGTTGACCCCGTGATGGTTGCCAAGAGCGGGGACCGTCTCCTGCGCGAAGAGGCCATCCAGTCCATCTGCAACTCGCTGATACCGCTGGCGGCGGTGGTAACGCCCAATATCCCGGAAGCGGAAGACCTCACGGGCCTCAGCATTCGTTCCGATGAGGATGTTCGGGAGGCCGCGATGCGCATCGTGGCCATGGGGGCGCGTTCGGTCGTGGTCAAGGGAGGCCACCGGGAGGGTCCGCCAACCGACGTTCTGTATGACGGCAGCGAATTCCAGGAGTTCACCACGGAACGCATCCCGTCCACGAACACCCACGGGACGGGCTGCACCTTCGCGTCCGCGGTCGCGGCCGGGCTCGCCCACGGCCGGGACGTGGCCGATGCGGTGGGGCAGGCAAAGGAATACGTAACCGCCGCCATTCGCGCGTCGTATCCGATTGGGCAGGGTCATGGCCCCTTGCACCATTTCCACGCGTATTGGTGAAATTGGCGCTGCGCTATAATCGGCATTCGACCAGTTTTTTGGGTTTTCAGACAGCGCGGATCTGTTCGCGCGCAACGATGAGGTATTACAGCCATGCCGGCCTTTGACGTGGTTTCCAGCCGAGTCAGCTTCCCGGAACTCGATGCCGAGATCCTCGATTACTGGAAGGAGCGCGATGTCTTCCGGCGGTCCATTGACGACCGGCCGGACGCGCCCCTCTTCATGATGTACGAAGGCCCGCCCACCGCCAACGGCAGCCCCGGCATCCACCACGTGCTGGCCCGCGTGTTCAAGGATGTGATTTCCCGCTACCGCACCATGAAAGGCTGCCGGGTGATCCGCAAGGGCGGCTGGGATACCCACGGCCTGCCGGTGGAGCTACAGATTGAGCAGGAGCTTGGCCTGTCGTCCAAGCGGGAGATCGAGGAGTTCGGCATCGCCGAGTTCAACCGGCGGTGCCGGGAGAGCGTTTTCCGGTACGTCAAAGAGTGGGAGGTCCTGACCGACCGCATCGGCTACTGGGTGGACATGGAGGATCCCTACGTCACCCTGGAAAACGACTACATCGAAACCGGATGGTGGATCCTCAAGCAGCTGTGGGACCGAGGCCTGCTGTACCAGGACCGGCGCGGAGCCCCCCATTGCCCCCGCTGTGTGTCCAGCCTGTCCTCGCACGAGGTGGCCCTGGGGTATCGCGAGAACACTCCCGACCCTTCGACTTTCGTGACGTTCGAGGCGACGGAGTGGCTGGATAGGGCGGCGCCCGAGGTTCCCTCTTACTTCCTGGCGTGGACGACGACACCGTGGACACTGCCCGGCAACACCGCTCTGGCGGTCAACGCCGATGCCGAATACTCCATCGTTGAAACCACCAATGGCGCCGGCGAGACGGTCAGGATGGCGCTGGCCACCGCGCTGCTGGGAATCCTGCATGACGATTACACCATAACGCGCGAGGTGAAAGGCAGCGACCTGGTGGGCCTGTCGTATCGGCCACTTTATGACGCCTCCGAATACGGCACGCCGATCCGCCGGTTCCTGGCAAACGCAGATGGGCAAATCTCGCTGGAAGACGTCGACTCATACACGACGAGGGTCGTATCGGCCGATTTCGTCAGCATGGACGATGGCAGCGGGATCGTACACATCGCGCCGGCCTTCGGCGACGAAGACCTGGGATTGGGTCGGGAGCACCAGCTAGCGTTCGTACAGCCCGTCGACCTGCAGGGCGTTATTACCGGCAGCTATCCCTTTGCCGGCAAGTTCGTGAAGGACGCCGACCCGGAAATCCTTGCCGACCTGGAATCACGCGGCCTGCTGTACCACCAGGGCGTCTACCGCCACACGTATCCGTTCTGCTGGCGTTGCGACACCCCGCTGCTGTACTACGCCAAGACCTCCTGGTACATCCGGACCACCGCGGTCAAAGACCAATTGGTGGGCAACAATTCCCGGATCAACTGGTACCCTGAGCACATCCGCGAGGGCCGGTTCGGGGAATGGCTGCGCAACAACGTGGACTGGGCCATCTCCCGGGAACGCTACTGGGGAACCCCGATCCCCATCTGGCAGTGCGACGGATGCGGCGAGATGGATTGCGTCGGCGGCGTGGCGGAGTTGTCGCAGCGATGCGGCCGAGATTTCGAGGATCTGGACCTCCACCGGCCGTACGTGGACGATGTTGCCTGGTCGTGCCCTTCCGGCAATTGTCAGGGCGTATTTCGCCGGATCCCGGAGGTGATGGACTGCTGGTTCGACTCGGGCATGATGCCGCTGGCCCAGTGGCACTACCCGTTCGAGAACCGCGATATCGACAGCGACGGTCGGCTGCCCGCCGATTACATCTGCGAAGCCGTTGACCAAACCCGGGGCTGGTTCTACAGCCTGCACGCCCTCTCCACGCTGCTCAAGGACGACGTGGCTTACCGGAACGTCATCTGCCTGGGCCTGATCCTGGACGGGCGCGGGCGCAAGATGAGCAAGCGGCTGGGCAACATCGTCGAGCCGGACAGCATCCTCGACACCCACGGCGCGGATGCGCTGCGGTGGTACCTGTTCACCGCGTCGCACCCCGGCGAACCAAGGCGCTTTTCCGACCGTCTGGTGCAGCAGACCCTCCGCCAGGTGCTGCTGACCTTGTGGAACGTTTACTCGTTCTTCACTAACTACGCCAACATCGACGAGTTTGAGCCGTCGCAGATTCCCGAGGGGTGGCGACCTGAAGCCGAGCTCGACCGCTGGATCCTGGCGGAGCTCAACCAGTTGGTGGAGGTAGTGGACGACCACCTGGACAATTACAACCCCACCGACGCCGGACGACGCATCGCCGAGTTCATCGACGTGCTCTCCAATTGGTACGTCCGTCGCTCTCGCCGCCGCTTCTGGAAGTCGGAAAACGACGCGGACAAGCTCGGCGCATACGCGACCCTATACCGTTGTCTGACTACGGTGGCCCGGCTGATGGCGCCGCTGGCTCCCTTCGTGTCCGAGCAGATGTACAGCAACCTGGAGCTGCGCTTCCAACCCGAGGCACCCGACAGCGTGCACCTGTCCGCCTACCCCTTGGCTGACACTTCGCTGATTGACCGGTCCATCATGGACGCGACCCGCCTGGCGATTCGCGTGTCCAGCATGGGCCGCGCGGCCCGCAGCAAGGCTGGGCTCAAGGTGCGCCAGCCATTGGCCGAAGTGGTGGTTAAAACACGCACGGATGCAGAGCTTGAATATCTGGGGCAAGTCGGCCCCCAGATTCTTGAAGAACTGAACATCAAGGAATTGCGGCCGGCTGAAAGCGCCGGCGGCCTCTACGTCCAGGCCCGGGAGTTGGCCGACGATGACGGTGACGCGGTGGTGTCGGTAGCCGGCTATTCGGCCGCCCTGGACTCCGGGTACATGGTCGCCGTTGACGCGCGCATCACGCCCGAGCTGGCGGACGAAGGGTTGGCCCGCGAGATTGCCCACCGGATCCAGAACCTGCGCAAGAGCGCCCGGTTCGAAATCACTGATCGCATCGTCACCTATTACGAAGGCCCCGACGACGTGGCTCGCGTAATGGCCGTGCATGGCGACTACATCAAGCAGGAAACCCTCAGCGACAATCTGTTTGGCTCGGTCCTGGAGGATGCGGCCAAATCGGAGACTGCCCAGATCGAAGGCATGGAAGTCACACTGGGGGTGCGCCGCTTGAACGGCGTCTGACCGGATATGCCGGAATTGCCCGAGGTCGAAAACACCCGCCAGTACCTGCTCCGTTCAGGTCTGGCGGGCAGCCGTTTGGGCGCGCCGGAAATCACTTGGGCCAATACCATCCGAGAGCCGTCGGTGGGGGAGTTCATTGAGGGTGTGGCCGGCCGGCGAGTCAATGACGTGCTGCGCCGGGGCAAGTATCTGATCGCGCCCCTGGACGACGATCAGTTCTTGGTCCTGCATCTGGGCATGACCGGCAGCCTGCGCATCCACGATGCACGACGCGAGCCGCCGCCCATGGTACGGCACACCTTCCCGCTGGACGACGGCCGGGAGATGCGGTTTATCGACCCGCGCAAGTTCGGGCACCTTTGGCTGTTGCCCGACCCGGCCGGAGCCATGCGGAAAATGGGGGTGGAGCCGCTGGAACCGGCCTTCACACCTGACGTCCTGGCTGATGCGCTGGCCGGCCGCAAAGCGCCGATGAAAGCCATTCTGCTCGACCAATCGGTGGTTGCGGGGCTGGGCAATCTGTACGCCGATGAAGCCCTGTACCTGTCCGGAATACACCCGGAACGGGCCGCGAATGATCTGAACGACGACGAAACCCGTGCTCTCCACGCCGCAATCGTCCAGGCGTTGTCGCGTTCCGTGGCCGCATACGCGGCGGCACGGGACGCCGAATGGCCCGACCCTCCGGTGGCGCTCTCGCCGTGGTCGATTCCCAGATCAGCCGACGAGCCCTGTCCGAGGTGCTCAGGCGCGGTTGCGATGATTCGGGTGCGGGGGCGCAGTTCGTGGCACTGTCCGCGGTGCCAGCCGGCCGGGTGAAGGCGTTCCGTTGGTAACTGTTCAGAGTTTATGAGTCGCTGCCGCTGTTGGACCGTCATCCCGGCCCTGAGCCGGAATCCACGAAGTCCTTGCCCGGCTCACGAATGCCTTTTGGAAAGTTTCCTGGATACCGGCTTTCGCCGGTACGACGGTTTTGGTTAGAGCCGGTCACCTGTTCAGAGGATGTTTTCGCTGCCGATGGCGGCAACGGCGTCAGACCGGTTGTCGGCTTTCAGTGCGATCATCGCGTAACCGCCCTGGCGGCTCAGGATGTGCATGCTTTCGATGTTGACGCCAGCCTCTTTCAGGTCACCGGCCACCTTGGCCAACGCTCCGGGTTCGTCGGGCAATCGGAGCACCAGGGCGTCGTCGCTGATCGCCTTGAAACCCGCCTGATTGAGCACGTAGAGAGCGCGGTCGTAGCGATCGGCGGTCAGGATAATCGCACCCTCTTCGCCTACTACCTGGGTGTTGATCGATTCCAGGTTGATACCTTCCGCGGCCAGGGCCTGGCTGATGTCGGCAATGACGCCGACCTCATCCTGGGCCATGACGATGATGCGGTTCAAGGGGTTCACTTGGTTCATGATGACCAATCCTTCTCCAGTTCCAGCGGAGGAGCGGGCCAGGCAAGGTCAGCCGGCGCAGTCGGCGACAAGTTCGTCGATCATCTCCCGGCTGACGTGGGGCATGGTAATAATGTGGGCGATGTCACCTTCGGGGGCCATCTGCCACTTGCGAAATACTTCCGGGCGGGGGCGGGGGAACACCACCGTAGCCGAGTTCCGATGCCGCCACGCGGGTATCCCGCGCTCGTTGAACTGCCCCACCGCATATTCCGCCGTGTCCAGCATTCCGGCGACGACGTTGCGGAACCCTTCATGTCCGTGCTGGGCAAAAGCGTACCAGATCATCAAAGGGGCCAGCGCGCTGCGGGAGCCGGACAGGGTGGTGTCTTCAACGCCCACGTACTCAATGGCGCGACCCACCCGCTCCACGTAAGGGCGTTTGGTCAGCACCACGCCGCAGGGCAGGGGCGCGCCGATCAGTTTGTGCCCGCTTACGGAAACGCTGTCGATGCCGGCGTCAAACCCATAGGGCTGCGGGTTGGCGACGAATGGCAGGATCATGCCGCTGAGGGCAGCGTCGGCGTGGATGTAGTGGCTGGTGACGGCCTGGTCGCGCAGGATGTCCCGTATCCGGCCGATGTCGTCCACCGCGCCGCGCATGGTGGTGCCCACGTTGGCCATGATCACGGCGGGCAGGTCACGGTTGACCCGGATCATCGCTTCCAGGTCGTCGTAGTCGATTTCGCCGTTTTCCTGCCGCCGGATCATAATGTGGCGCGCGTTCAGCACCCGGACGTTTTTGAGCACGCTGTAGTGAGTTTCTTCTGAGAAGTAGAACATCGCGTTGGAGAACAGTTCCCGTGCCAGGTACAAGCCGTACATGTTGCCTTCCGTGCCGCCGGAGGTCACGTAACCCCAGGCCTCTTCCGGTGCGATGCGCATCAATCCGGCGAAAATATTGATGACCTCCCGTTCGATTTCATGGGTATTGCCCCGGAAATTGCTGGGGTAGAAGGGGTCACCGACGTTGTTGATTGAGTATTCCAGGAAGGGCGCCAGAGGAGAGTAGTCGAAGTCCTGATTCACCGGATAGCCAACCTGCTGCCGCGCCGCCGAGTCAATATCGCTCAACAGCCGGTCCAGGCGTTTTTGGATTTCCGGTTGCGACAGAGCGTTTGACATCGATGTGGTGGTTGACGCTGATGCGTTGGTCATGATCCTGGCTCCCATGGTGACCGGGCTTTTGCGAAGGTGATCTTGTCGGCTTGGCCGGCGGTATCTCCGTATTCAATACGGGGTAGCGTTGCCGCGCCCGTGACGAATCGGCGGCTAGGGTAGTGAATGTCAGCCCGAACCGCAATGCGGGATGCGGCTCCATGCATTTCCGCTCGAAGGGACGTCGCCTCGCAGAGTCGGTCTTCCGCGTCGGGGGAACTACCTCCGGCCTTTGTTCACCACCAAGTCCACTACATCGTGAGTGGTCAAGGCTCCCAGGAACCTCTCCGATTCCCGGTCAATGACTGGGACCGCCGTCAAATGGTTCTCAGTCATCCTCTGAAACACGTCCTCAACGTGCTCGTCGGACCACGCCAGCGGAGTTTCACGGCGCATCACCTGTTCAAGGGTGGTCTGCATCCAGGCGCCTTCCGGCAAATAGCGCAACATGCCCAGGGAGACGATGCCGGACAGTGAACCGTTATCCACCACCACGTAATCGTGCTGATCCGGCGTGACCCACCGCTCGGTCAGGTCGCGCACCGTCACCGCCGGGCCCGGATAGCGGCGCGTCCGGTCAAGGATGTCATCCACCGTGATTTCGTTCAACGCAAAGCGGATCACGCCACGAGGAACATCGTTCACTCCGACGCCCGGGTCCACGCGACGACTGGCCCGGCCTACCGCAAAGCTGATCACGGAAGGCATCAGCAACAAATGGACGAACATCACCAGCACGAGGAACGAGAAGATGGCCTCGTCAATGCTCCCGGTCTCTCGAAGCACCAGCAGCAGCGCGATTTCAGCCACGCCCTTGCCCATCAGGCCCAATGCAACGGCGTAAGGAGCGACGAGCCGGGACACGTAGGCGCCGATGAAAGCCCCCAAGAAGTTGCCGGCCAAGGGGATCAGAGCCAGCGCGGCCATGGTCCACACGGGCAAACCGGCGAATGAAAAGGTGAAATGCAGTCCGGCCGAGGCGAAGAAGAGGGGCACAAACAAACCCTCGGCGGTGCTGCGCAGCCCCGGCATGATTTCACGGCGGACCTGGTAGGGCAGACCGGCGAGGGACGCTCCGAAAAGCAAGGCGCCCAAGGTGCCGTGCAGTCCCATCACCTCGGCGGCATCCACCACCAGGAACAGAACGCCCAACAGCAAACCCAGGGAAAGCTGTGGCACCTGTATCACCCGTTGCAGCAGCGCAACCAATGGGGGCAACACTCGGGACGACAAAAGCCAGGATGCGCCCGCAAAGCAGACGATCTTGCCCAACAGTATCAAGATGCCGGAAACCGACACGTTGTGAACGTGTTCGCCGATGTTGAAACCGATGATCAGAAGCGCGATCAGTTCTGCAATCACCACCACGGTGAAAATCTGCAATCCGACAGGTTCGCGCAGCCGTCCGTCGTCAGCCAGCACCTTGGCGACAATGCCCAGGCTGCTCATGGACAGTATTCCCGCCAATGCCAGGGCTTGCGTGAAGTCCAGATGGATGCCGAAATCATGAACCGCGCCGGTGGTGACCAGCAATGAGGCGCCCAATGAGCAAAGCACGGACAGCAGGGCGGCCACAAAATAGCGGCCCCGGAGAGTTGCGACGAAACTCGAAATGTCGATTTCATCCAGGCCGATGAGGAAGAAGAAGACGAAGACCCCGATAGTCAGCAAAAGATCAATGTGCCCGGTCGGGTGGATTGACCAACCGGCCAGCGCTTCCAGAGCCGGGCCCAGGAGTATTCCGGCAGCCGCGTAGGCCACAATGGAATTCAGGTGCAGACGACGGAATATGCCCTCAGCCAACTTGGCGACGATAATCAGAAGGCCCAGGGACAGCAGTGACTGGCGAAGCTCTCCTGTCTCTGCGGCGAGACTGAGCAGCGCGCCAATCCCCGGGAAAACGAAACCTTCCGCAAGCATAACGAACGTGTACGACCTTTCAGTTCCCGGTGCAATCGAGCGGCACTTGACGGGTTAGCAACTTTGGAGAGTGTTTAAATCGGGTCACGGACGAGTCGATACGACAGGTTACCATCCTGGCGCGTACCCAGTTGGCGGCGGAGAACCGTCAGAAGCAGCAGGATTTTCGAGATTTGGGGGCCATCAGGATTGGAACCGTTCCGTGATGGAGTTCTTCCCATCCTGCCCAATCACAAAATCCCGCAAATCCTGTTTCTGACGGTTTACGAAAGTGGGTACGCACGAGGATCGACGTTTGTTGACGGCATCGCAAGTCCGCCCGTACACTGTGATTTGCCAAGCGGATTCTACCGCCGGGTGTCTCGCCGGCTGTCCGCATTGATGTCATACAAGCTACGGCAATTGTCGTTGGAGGCTTTTTATCATGGCCGGTTACCGCAAGCATGAAGCGCAGGAATGGGCCTGGCAAACCTTGAAGGGGCAATGGACCACGTTGGTCACGCCCTTCACGCCGGACAACCAGGTGGACACGGATGGTCTCCGCAGGAACATTCGTCACGTGCAGAGCCTGGGCGTGCGCGGCGGCGGCTGCACCTGGAACATGGGCGAATTCTGGAGCCTGACCGAAGGCGAGCGTCGCCTGGTGATGGACACGGTGGCCGACGAAGCCGCCGGTCATTGGCTCATCGGCGCCCACGTGACCGACACCTCGCTGCGGGAGAGCATTGCGTTGGCCCAGCACGCCGAACGCCGGGGCTTCGACCTGCTGATCATCGCTCCCTCCTACATGGTGACCAAGACCGAGGACCAGGTGGTCGACTTCGTGCGCCAGGTCGCCGAAAACACCGAGCTTGCGATGATGTTTTACAACTCTCCCCAGTTCGGCATCACCATCAGCCCCCAGGGTTTGAAGCGGCTGTGCGCCATCCCCAACGTCGTGGGCGTAAAAGAGGCCAGCTTCAACCAGCAGATCTCCATCGAAACCCACCTTTTGGTGGGCCGCGACGCGATCATCAGCACGCCCGACGAGTGGATATTCCACAAAGCCAAGGAACTGGGCTTCCACCAGCAGGTGATGTTTGCCAACACCTCCGACTGGCGGTTCGACACGCCGCGGCACAACTACTACACCCAGTTCATCGACCGGGCCACCGCCGGCGACCTCGACGTGGACTTCTACAGCCGCTATCTGAAGGACATCAAAGCGCTGTCCGACAAGTGGTGGGGCGGCACCATGAAAAAGACCGGCGGCGCGCTCCCGGTGTCCATGTGCAAAGCCTGGGGCGAAATGATGGGCATGGCCGGCGGAAGCGTCCGCGCGCCCCTGCATGACCTGACCCACGAGGAAAAGGCCGAGCTGTGGAGCGAGCTGGAGCCTCTGCTTCCCCGGGCCGCAGCGCCGGCTGCTCCGGCACGAGAAGTGATCCACGGGCGCCCGCATGCCCCCTGGCTCAACGGCAACGGCGCGCGCGATGGACGGAGCGGTCTCTCCGAATCCGGGATGATGCTGCTGGTGAGCGCCCAGAACCAGGCTGAGGCGCTGGAAGCCGACCGGGGCGGCGCCGACATCATCGACCTGAAAAACCTCCAGGAAGCCCTGGTGGGCTCGGCACATCCCAGCCTGGTACGGGAAGTGCGGGAGCTCATTTCCCCCGAAAAGCACGTCAGCGTTACCCTCGGCGTCGTGCCCAACCAACCGGGCACCGTCGCTATGGCGGTCCACGCGGCCGCCTTGATGGACGCTACTTCGGTCAAAGTCGGCTTCCAGGTTGCGGACTACGAAACCGCCGTTGAGGTCCTCCGGGAATCCCGCGCCGCCATCGGCAACGCCGAGACCAAGCTGATCGGCTCGCTGTTCGCCGACAACCTGCTCTTCGAGGGCGGCCTTGATCCCCACCTGATGGTCCAGTTGGCCATCGACGGCGAGTGCGACGGTTTCCTGATTGACACTCTGACCAAGGACGGGCGGAACCTGTTCGACTTCATGCCGGAACCCGTATTGCGGGACATGGTAATGGAGGCCAAGCAGGCCGGCCTGAGCACTGCGCTCAGCGGGCATCTCAAGCTGGAAAACCTGGACGAACTGGCCCGTATCAACCCTGACATCGTCGGCGTTCGCGGCGCCGTGTGTTCCAGCGGAGAACGGGACCGCGCCGTGGCTTGGGAAGCGGTGGCTTACTTCAAGGAGCAGCTGGACCTCCGCAAGAGCGGCGTGATTGACGTACGGGCTCCGGTGGGCGTTGTCTCCGGCGGCAATGGCTACGGGAACGGGAATGGCAACGGCCACGGAAACGGATGGACCGTGATCGACGGCCGGGGCAAGAACTGCGCCGGCGTCATTGCCGCGTTGAGCCGCCAGATGGAATACGACCGCGCTTCCTTTGTCGAGGCCATCCTCCACGACGCGCTGAACATCTACGATGTCATCTACTGGGCCGAACAGGCCGGGCATCGCCTGCTGACCCAGCGCAAGGAAAATGACGGCACGCTGCGGGTGCTGATCGAGCCTTACGGCAACGGCAACCACTGATTGCCGGCCGCAAATACCACGGCGCATCCATAGGGGCGGGAGTGATCCCGCCCCGGTTAATTTCAGTGCGGGTTCGTTGACCCGGTTTTCGGCCCGCCATATAATCCCCGCAGGCCGACGCCGAGCGGGAAAAGCCGCGATTCGATTGCCCGCTCCAACGGTGTCGGCGTTGGAGGGCTGATATGGCTCGTTTCGACTACCTGGAGCCGCACTCGCTGGATGATGCGCTCGGGATGCTGGAGGAACATGGCGCCCGGGCGCGACTGGTAGCTGGCAGCACCGATTTCCTGGTTCGCTGGCGTACCGGCGTCTGGCGACCCGAGATTGTGGTCTGCATGCAGCACGTTCCCGGATTGGACGGTTTGCAGTTCAACGATGACGACGGCCTGTCCATCGGCGCGATGGTCACGGTCCAGGACATCGAGCAGAACGCCACGGTGCGAACTCGTTATCCCGCGCTGGCCGCCGGCGCCGCCGCCTTTGCCGGGGTTCAGGTGCGCAATCTCGCCACTGTCGTCGGCAACGTTTGCAACGCATCGCCGGCGGGCGACACGCTGCCGGCGCTGCTGGCCTACGATGCCCAGTGTCGTATCGTGGGTTCCAACGGTGAGCGCTGGCTGCCATTGACCGAGGTGTTTGTGGGACCGGGTCAAACCGCCCTCGCTGCCGGCGAGATCATGACCGAGATCCGGCTGCCCACTCCTCCGCCGAGCTCGGGGGGACTGTACATCAAGCACAGCCCGCGTGGCGCGATGGACATATCCGCCGTGGGCGCCGCTTCCGTGATAAGCATTGGATCCGACGGGACCTGCGCCTCGGTCCGGATCGCGCTGGGCGCGGTCGCCCCCACGCCGATCCGGGCGTTTGGAGCCGAGGGGCGCCTGATCGGCCAGACTCCTGCCGACGAGAATATTGCGGAGTCGGCGCGGCTGGCGGCCCAGTCTTCCCGCCCCATAGCCGATGTGCGCAGCGGCGCGGAGTATCGCCGGGAAATCGCCCAGGTTCTCGCCGAGCGCACCCTGCGACACGCCGCGATAACCGCTGTCGGCGGTGTACCCGATTTTGACGACATCCGACGCCTGGCCGTGCAAACCGCCTGGTAACCGGCCCGCGAGGTTGATGAAATGAAACAGCCGCTCAACCTGAACGTCAACGGCGAAAACCGTTTGATGCTGGTGGAACCGTACTACTCCCTGCTGGATTGCCTGCGGGACGAAGCGCAATTGACGGGCGCCAAGAAGGGCTGCGACGAAGGCGACTGCGGAGCCTGCACTGTATTGATGGACGGCAAACCGGTGACTTCATGCCTGGTGTTGGCCCACAGCGCTCACGGTTCCGCTATCACCACTATCGAGGGACTGGCCGGGGTGGATAGCCTCAGTCCGGTGCAAAAAGCCTTCGTGGAGCACGGCGGCCTGCAATGCGGGTTCTGCATTCCGGGATTGATAATGTCGGCCACTGGGTTTCTGCAGGACAACCCGAACCCCACCGAAGAAGACGTCCGTTTCGCCATTGGCGGCAACCTGTGCCGGTGCACGGGTTACGCGCGCGTGGTTGAGGCCGTCATGGCCGCCGCGCAGGAAATGAGGGAAACCGGCTAATCGTTCCGCTCCAGAAACGATGGAGGCAAATGCAATGACAACGCAGTTCAAAGTATTGGAGCGCAATCACCCTCGCGTCGATGCCTATGACAAGGTCACCGGCCGCGCCACCTACGCCTCCGACGTGTATCTTCCGGGCATGTTGGCCTGCAAGCTGCTGCCGAGCACTCGCAACCATGCTCGGATCGTCCGGCTGGATACCAGCAAAGCGGAAGCCCATCCGGGCGTCAGGTGTGTCATCACCGGCACGGATTTTCCCGACATCCGGTACGGCTCCGGCGCTTTGCGGGACAGGTACGTCATGCCGCGCGAGGTGGTCAACTTTGTCGGCGAGCCGATCGTGGCGGTGGCGGCGGACGACGAAGCGACCGCCCAGGAAGCCATCGAGTTGATCGAGGTCGAGTATGAAGACCTGCCGGCCGTGGTCAACCCGCTGACCGCAATGGGTTCGAGCGCGGCGACGGTTCACCCGGAGTTGGAAGACTACGAGGGATATGGTTTCACGCTGGGACATAACGTCAGCACGCTGCTGGACGCCGACCGGGGCGACGTCGACCAGGCGTTCCGCGACGCCGACGTCGTGGTGGAGGACGTTTATCGCTCCCAGGGGATCAACCAGGGTTTCCTGGAACCGATGGCCTGCGTAGCCGACGTGGAACCCAACGGGCGGCTGGTGATCTACGCTTCCACCCAGGGGCCCTATCAGATCCGAGCCGCGCTAGCGGGAGTCCTGGAGATCCCGGTGTCTCGGATCCGCGTGGTCGCCATGGAACTTGGGGGCGGGTTTGGCGCGAAGCTGCGGCTGGCGTTCGAGGCCTTTCCCGCCCTGCTGGCGATGAAGACGGGGCGGCCCGTGAAGCTGGTGAACACCCGCGAAGAAGTGTTCACCATGAACGGCCCGCGGCTTCCGGTCACCAACTACATCCGTTCCGGCGTCATGCGCGACGGCACGATTACCGCCCGCGAGGCCTACACCATCTTCGACGTGGGAGCGTACCTGGGGGCGGGTCCGAACTCCGGCATCGGCCACGGCATCGGAGCCTACCGGGTGCCAAATTTCCGGCTGCGCTCTTACGGCGTTTACACCAACAAGATCTACGTCGGTTCGTACCGGGCCTCCGGGGTGGCCGACATGACCTTCGCCGTGGAATCACACATGGACCGCATCGCTCACGAAATCGGGATGGACCCGTATGACCTGCGCGTCAAGAACGCGCTGCGCGAAGGCGACGTCTCGGTGAGCGGGGCCGTAGTCCCCACCAACGGCCTCATGGAAACCCTGGAGGCCATCAAAGAAAAGATCGACTGGCCGCGCGACCTGGAGGACGGCCACGGGGTGGGCCTGGCGCTGTGCGAGTGGAGGAGCGGTAGCGGCCCGTCCACCGCGTCGATCAGCGTGAACGACGATGGCACCGTGAGCTTGCTCACCGGTTCGGTTGATATCTCGGGCAGCGATACCTCCCTGGCCGCCATCGCGGCCGAGGCCCTGGGCATTCCGATGGAAAAGGTGGTAGTAGCCAAGCGCGACACTGACCTGGCGCCCTACACCGGTCAGTCCGGCGGTAGCCGCATCGTTTATAGCCAGGGAACCGCAGTGCAGCGCGCCGCCGAAGACACGGTCCGAAAGCTGACTGCCCTGGCCGCGGAGCGGCTGGGTCTGCCGGAGGATGCCCTGGGCTGCGAGGACGGTCGCGTCTACGTGATGGACAACGAACCGCAGGGGTTGACCTTCGCGCAACTGGCGGCCGCCAGCATCACCTCTCGCGGCGGCCCCATCATCGGCACCGCTTCGCTGTCCAGCATGCCGTATACCCCGGTGTTTGCCGCCCAGGCGGCCGAGGTCAGAGTCGACCGGCAAACCGGCCAGGTCAAGGTGCTCCGCTACATCCAGGCCCAGGACGTGGGTACGGCCATCAATCCCATGGCCGTTGAAGGCCAGCTGGACGGCGGGGTTGTCCAGGGGATTGGCCGCGCCCTGACCGAGGACCAGCAGTTTGATCCGGAGACGGGGGCGGTTCGGAATCCGTCCTTCGCTTCGTATCTGATGCCGCTGGCCATCGACTTGCCGGAACTGGAGAACGTGCTGATCAACGTGCCGGCGCCCGACGGGCCTTTCGGCGCGCGGGCCGTCGCGGAACCGCCGGGCTTTGGTCCGCCGGCCGCCATCGCCAACGCGGTGTACGATGCGGTGGGCGTCCGCGTCAAGGAGTTGCCGCTGTCGGGAGAGCGCGTGCTCGCCGCGTTGAATGGCCAGAACGCGGACATTGACTTTGACGTGGAGGCACTGCGCCGTGCCGAGGGCATCGCTGCCGACTAGATTGGACCCAAATTGCTGAAGTGGGCAGGGGCGGGCACAGGCTCGCCCTTGTCGATTCCCCCGCTCAGTCGGCCCGACCGTACACGTGCGACGGCGTAACCAGCACCGCATAACGGCGGTCATCCAGCATGGCCCGGTCGTACTCCGGCCAGTTGGGATGCTCCTCACCGGCGGCGGTGCGGTACACGTCGCGCAGGGTCTCCCGGTACTCGTCGGCCGAGACTTCATCGACTCCCACCAGCCGGGCCTCGCCTTCCAGGACCAGGAAGTTTCGCCAGTCGCCGGTGCCTACCAGGATCGTGCAGCGAGGGTCGCGCCGGAGATTGCGGAGCTTGGCCCGGTCTGCGGTAGTCGTAAAAGCCACGCCGTCGCCATACAACCCGCAGGTGACGATGCTCATTTGGCCGGCGCCGTTCCTACGAAAAGTTGTAAGGGCTCCGTTGTGGTTGTTTGACAAGAATTGCCGTTGGGCTTCGGTTAGCATCGGATGCTCCTTTCCTGGTAAGAAGTTAGCCGCCGGGTACGATTGTTGGACTTGTCAGCTGAGCCAGAATTGGGAACCCGCTCCGGTCTTGAGCACTTCGATCCGGACCGGGAACAGGTCCTTGAGCTCATCCAGGTGCGTGATGACGATGATCTTTTCGAAATCATCCTGAATGGACGCGATGGCGTCCACGATGCGCTCGCGCCCGGCGGCGTCCTGGGTGCCGAAACCTTCATCAATGAACAGCGTGGGCAGCGGAAGCCCCATGCGCTGTGCCAGCACCTTGGACAAAGCGATGCGGAGCGCCAGGTTGATGCGGAAGGCCTCGCCACCGCTGAACAGATCATAACTGCGCGATCCCAGTTCGTCACTGACCAGGATGTCCAGGGTCTCGGCGACGTTGCCGGACTGGCGCACCCGTTGGGTTTCCAGCTTGACCGCCAGCCGGCTGTCCGTCATGCGACCCAGCAACGCGTTCGCCTCGGCTTCGATACGAGGGACGGCGGCGTCGATGAGCATGGCGGGGACGCCGCCGCGTCCGAAGGCGTTGTGGAGGTCGGAATAGACGCTCTGCTCGGTACTTGAGGAGGAACGGCGATTTTCCAGGGCGTCAATTTCCTCCAGGTACGAAACCCGGCGCTCGGCGTCCCCTTGCAGCCGGCCTTGCCGGGCGACGAGGGCGTCGCGGTCACTGAGAAGACCCGTCACGGCTTGGTCCGCCGCTGCCGCTTCCCGTTCTTGCTCGGGCAGACCTGCCACCGCCAATTGAGCGTCTTCCAGGATCGCCTGGACGCTTTGCAACTCTTCGTTGAGCCGGGTCAGTTGGTTCCGGGTCTGGGCCAGCGACGTTTCGTCCTCGGGCCGGCGGGCGCGGGAGTCCTGCAACCTCCGCAACTCGAGCTCCCAGTGCTGCAACGAACGAGTCTTCGCCGTGGCCGCTTCCAGGCTTTGCTCGTCATATCCTAATTCGTTGACAGCCAATTCCACATCGGCCAAAGCAGCGCGCTGTTCAGTTGCGAAATTGTCTTCTGACAGCGCCTTTTGCAACTGCTCCAGACGGGGAAGCGATGTTGCCAACTGCCGGGCGGCCTCTTCGCACTGGCGCCGCTCCTGTTCCAAGCGACCACGTTGTTGCTGGAGTTGCCGTTGACGCTGGGAAAGGGAAGCGTCGCGATGAGCGATCCCGGCTTGCAGGTTTTCGAGTCGGGCGGACAAATTGGTCAATGACCGCTTGATCTCATCGTGGCGCGTGAGCTTGGTCTGGATTTCCGTCTCATACCAGGCGGAAATATCGCCGCAGGCGTCCTCGCTGAGCGGTGTGCGGCACAGGGGGCAGACCGCGTCCGCCGATTGCATTTCCCGTTGCTTCGCGCGCAGATCCTTTCCCTCGACGATGCAACGTTCCAGATCAGCCTGCGCCAGAGCGATGTCGCGCTGCAGGTCATTGGACTGGGCGTACTCCGCTTCCAGCACCGAGCGGTCGGCGGCGAGCGTCGACTCTGCCTCCGCCAGCGCTTCGAGCTCCCCAGCAAGGCCGTCGGCCCGGGCAGCGGCCGGCCGCTGCACGTCGTCCAGGTGGTGTTTTAACTGCGTCGCTTCGGCGGAAAGCTGCGCCCGGGCCCGGTCGATGGCAGCCCGCAAGTCGTTATGGCGGTTGCGCAGCCGGTCGTACGCGGCGCGGGAGGCTTGCAGGCGTTCCATTTCGGTTTGCGCGGCTCCCAGTTCCCTGGCGCCGGCGCAGATTTCCGCGGCGCGGTCCTCCAGCGCGTGAGCGTTCTGGATGCGTTCTGCGATGGATGCGGCGGCGGCTTCGGCACGTTCGATATCGGCACGAAACGCCTCGATGCGACGACCTGCCGCGACGGCTTCCGCCTGCTGCTGGCGCAATGCGGCAACCGCGCGCCGCAGCCGTTCTGCGTTGGCGGAGGTTGCCTCGATTTCTCCGCCGAGCCGGTGGAGACTCGATGCGATTTCGCTGAGTTCCAGGGCGGGATCCGGAATGGCTTCCAGCAGATTGCGGTTTTGCGCCAGCGCACCTTCAGTGCGTACCACCTCCGACTGCCAGTGGTCGCGGCGGCTGGCGGCGGATACTTGCAGCGTTTCGTAGAGGCCGAGGTCAAGGATGGACGACAGGACCGTCTTTCGTTCCGCCGGCGTCTTGCGCGTGAACTCGTCGGAGCGCCCCTGGAGGAGGAACGCGGTATTCACGAAGGTGGTGTAGTCCATCCCGACCAGGTTCTGGATTTTCCCGTTGGTCTCGCGAACCGAGTTGCCGCTGATGGACCGGGGCTGCCCGGCGTCGTCCAGGATGAACAGGTCAACCTCGGTGCGGCCCTGACCCGTGCTGCGCCGGCGGCGGATGGCCCGGTGCTCCTGCCCCCGGGCCAGAAAGTCCAGCTCGACCCGGCACTCCGACTCGCCGTAGGCGATGAGGTCGTTGTGGTTCTGGGTGCCGGTGCGAGCCTGCCCCCACAGGCACCAAGTCATGGCGTCCAGCAGGGCTGACTTGCCGTGGCCGTTGGCCCCACACAGGCATGCCACGTGAATGCCGCGCAGGTCCAACGGCGGCACATCGTCTCGGTAGCAAAGGAAGTTGCGGACCGAAAGCCTGAGCGGGATCATCGTGCCCCGATTTTATCACCGGCCGGATGGCGCCGTTCGATACCCGCCATGGTTTGCGCCGGCAGGCCAAAGAAGGGCCAGCAGTTGACAGTGGTACAATTTTTGTCGAGGAAACGTACAGTCGATGTCACTCGCCGAAACCAACTCCGCCAACGGAACCGTTCCCGTCATAGTTGTTGAGGACTTGCGCAAGCGCTATGGAGATATCCAGGCGGTTGACGGAATTTCGTTCGAGGTGCAGCGCGGTGAGGTATTCGCCCTGCTGGGCCCCAATGGGTCCGGCAAGACCACCACGGTCGAGATCATCGAAGGGATGCGTTCCGCCGACAGCGGCCGCGCAACCGTCGCCGGCATCGACGTCAGCCGCAACCCCAGGGCGGTGAAGCAACACATCGGCGTGCAGTTGCAGAGCAGCGCTTTTTTCGAGCACCTGAAGCTTGCCGAACTGCTCCGGATGCTGGGCAGCATTTACCGGGTGAAAGTTGACCCGGACCCGCTACTTGAGGCGGTGGATCTGGGCGAACGCAAGTCGGCGTCCTTTAGGACGCTATCGGGAGGGCAGAAACAGCGGTTTGCCATCGCGGCCTCGCTGGTCAACGACCCGGACGTGGTGTTCCTTGACGAACCGACCACGGGGCTGGATCCCCAAGCGCGGCGCCTGATCTGGGACCTGGCCAAGACCTGGAAGCAGGAAGGGCGCACCGTGGTCCTGACCACCCACTACATGGAGGAAGCCGAGGAACTGTGCGACCGGGTGGCGGTGATGGACAGCGGGAAAATCATTGCCATGGCGTCGCCAGCCCAGTTGATCGACCAGCTGATTTCCCGGGGATTCCACCGGGAGCAGGAAGTGCGGTTAGCCACGCTGGAGGACGTGTTCCTCGACTTGACCGGCCGTTCGCTGCGGGAGTATTAGGATGCTTGCGCGGCCGGCCGTCTATCTGACCTGGTGGTCGATCAAGATGTGGTCGCGGGACCGCGCGGCCATGTTCTGGACGTTCTTTTTGCCGCTGGTCATCATGGTGATCTTCGGCCTGTTGAATTTCGGGGAGTTGGGCAAGGTTGACATCGGCATCGTGGATCATGCCGAAAACGACGCTTCGAGAGCGTTCGTCGATGGTCTTTCCGAGATCGACGCGCTGCGTATTGAGACCGGGACGGCCGAGGGTGAACGCGCCGCGCTGGCCGACGGCAAGCGGGACCTGGTGATTGTGCTGCCGGAGGATCTGGCTTCGGCTCCGGGCGGCAGCCAGATCGTGGCGTGGTACCACGGCAGCCGGCAAACCGAGGCGAGGCTGGGCTTGACGGTCATGCAGTCCGCCGTCGACGAGCTGAACTTCGCCATCACCGGCGCCGAGCGAGTGGTCACGCTGACCGGGGAGGCGGTGGAGGCGCGGGACCTGGGCTACATCGATTTCCTGATGCCCGGGGTGATCGGCATGGCAATCATGCAGTTGGGGTTGTTCAGCGTGGCGTTCAGCTTCGTGACGATGAAACGTGAGGGCGTGCTGCGCCGGCTGCTGGCAACGCCATTGAACCCGACGTCTCTGCTGGTAGCCCAGGTGATTACCCGGCTGATTGTCGTGGTGATCCAGACGGTGATCCTGGCCGCGGTGGCGGTGTTCCTGTTCGGGGCGGAATTCGCCGGCAACTTTTTCGCCGTGCTGCTGGCGGCGGCGATGGGCGGCGCGGTGTTCCTGGCGATGGGGTTCGCGGTGTCCGGCTGGGCGCGCACCGAGCAGCAGGCCGCGCCCCTGGCAAACATCGTGTCGCTGCCCATGATGTTTTTGTCCGGTGTATTCTTTTCCCGGGACGTTCTCCCCGGTATCCTGCAGCGGATTACCGATTTTTTGCCGCTGACCTACCTGGTCGAAGCCATACGAGGCATGACCGTGGAAGGCGATACGGTTTTGATGCAATGGCCGAACTTTCTGGGATTGGCGGTGTGGCTTGTGGTAGCGTTCATCATTGCCAACCGTACGTTCCGCTGGGAGTGACGACGCCAATCCTCAAGACAAGAGCCGACGCGACGGGAGTGTGACGGGATGTTTGACAATCTGACCGAGCGATTGACCGGGATTTTCGGCCGTTTGCAGGGCAAGGGCCGGCTGACGGAAAAGGATATTGATGACGCGCTGGGTCAGGTGCGCCGGTCATTGCTCGAGGCGGACGTGAATTTCCGCGTTGCCCGGGAGTTCGTGGCGACAGTCAAGGAGCGCGCGCTGACGGGTGAGGTTCTGGAAAGCCTGTCGCCGGGTCAGCAGGTTGTCAAGATTGTCCACGAGGAGTTGACCGCCGTACTGAGCGCGGGAGACCATCGGCTCACGCCGGCCAGCCAGTTGCCGTCGGTGCTGATGCTGGTGGGATTGCAGGGGTCCGGCAAGACCACCACGGCCGCCAAGCTGGCGTTGCAGATGAAACGGCAGCAGCACAGCCCGATGCTCATCGCCGCCGACCTCCGCCGGCCGGCGGCAATCGCCCAATTGCAGTCCCTGGGGAAACAGCTGGACATCCCGGTGTATTCCGAGGAACCGGGTTCCGCCACGCCGGCCAGCGTAGCCATTGCAGGTGTCAAAAGGGCTACGGAGTTGGCGTTGACGTGGGCCATCGTGGACACCGGGGGGCGTCTGCACATCGACGACGAGTTGATGACCGAACTGGAAGAGGTAAAGCAGGCGGTTTCGCCTTACCAGACCATCCTGGTCGTTGACGCGATGACCGGCCAGGACGCGGTGAACGCCGCGGAGGAGTTCCACCAGCGGGTGGGACTGGACGGGCTGATCCTGTCGAAGATGGACGGTGACGCGAGGGGTGGCGCGGCACTGTCGGTGACCAAGGTTACCGGCGTGCCCATCAAGTTCATCGGAACGGGAGAGCGCAGCGACGCGCTGGAGCAGTTCCACCCGGACCGGATGGCATCCCGCATCCTGGCCATGGGCGACGTGCTGACCCTGATCGAACGCGCCCAGGAAGCGGTGGACGAGGAGAAGGCCCGGGAACTCGAACGCAAGATGCGCACGGCGTCTTTCACGCTGGATGATTTTCTCGATCAGATCCAGGGCGTGAAAAAGATGGGCGGTCTGGCTTCAGTGATGGAAATGATGCCCGGTTTGGGCCGTCAATCCAAGAAGATGCAGGGCCAGCTGGACGAATCGGAGTTGAAGAAAACCGAGGCCATCATCCGCTCCATGACGCTGGAGGAACGGGAAAAGCCGGAGATCATCAAGGGCAGCCGGCGCCGGCGCATTGCGCTGGGCAGTGGCACTAACCCGTCGGACGTCAACCGGGTGCTCAACCAGTTCAAGCAGACCCAGCGGCTGATGCGCCAGTTTTCCAACAACCCCAAGGGGTTGATGCGAATGCTGCGCTGATGAGGGGCCGCTAGGAACCGGCAATCCGGCCGGAACGGAGGGCCGCGAACAGGTACGACGTGGCGTAGGACCGCCAGGGAGACCAGCGCTGGGAGAACTCCAGCAGTTGGGCGTCGTTGATCTCCTTGCCGTCGAAGTACAGGCCGCTGACGGTTCGCCGCAGCGCCAGATCGCCAACGGGGAACCCGTCGGGGCGGGCCAGAGCGCGGACCAGCACCCACTGCGCGGTCCACTGGCCGACTCCCCGTATGGCCACCATGCGCTTCACGACCTCGGCGTCTTCGAGGTCATGAGTGCTCGCAAAATTGTCGCCGGAGTCCACGGCGCCTCGTGCGATGCCCTGGATGTACTCCGCCTTGCGGTAACTCAGCTTGAGCTGGCGCAGGTCCTCCACTTCGGCGGTCGCCAGGGATTCCGCGCGGGGGAAGGCATACCACTCGCGGTCGGCAATCGTCGCCCGGACACCGTAGTTCTCGACAAGCAGGCTGCGAATGATCCTGGAAACGTTGGTCGCGATCTGCTGACCCAGGACTGCCTGCACCAGCGCTTCGTAAACCGTGGCGGTTCGCGTGTTGTGGTACCCGTAGAAATCGCCGACCACATCGGCGAGCACCGGGTCCCCGGCCACAGCATCGTAAAAGGGGCTCAGGTCCTGGTCGCAGCCCAGGAGCCAGGTGATCTGCTCCGTCGCGCTACCGACGTCGGCGTCGGTGAGGTCCTCCCCGGTCAACTCCACCGACAACTCCGGTTGGTCCACGGTGCCGACGGAGCGCACCTTCGCCAGGGCGACCGTCTCGCCCAGATCCAGGAGCCGGATGTAGCAGCCATCGACGTACTCCTCGGTTTTGAACTGCTGCTCGCGGGAATAATTGGGTTGCCCGGCGGTCAGCTCAAAATCGTAGGGCGGGATGGGCCGCACAGCCGTGACGAGGGTGGATTCCATCAGATTTGTACCTCACCAAGATTGGAGTACCGAGCGCCGCGCGGCGTCAGCACGCTCCGGTACAACCGAACGGTATCAGGACGCCAGCTACGGATCGCCGGGAGCCTGGCCCCGGCCACGGCATCGGATATCGCCTGGCGCTGCCTTGCGTTGACTCGATCACGAACCCGGCCCAGGGTCAAATGGGGGCGGAATGGGCGGCCATCCGCCGACCAGCCCAAACCGGAGACCGCCTGCTCGGCCCGGCGGTGCAGGTCTTCCAGGCCTTCCGCGCCGCCGGATACCCCGGCCCAGATTACCCGTGGGTTCCGGCCGCCGGGGAAGGTTCCCAGAGCCGATAACGACAGCAGCGGGGAACTGGCATCAGCGAAATTATCGACTATGGCGTCCAGTATTCGGGGCACTATACGGTAATCCGTGGCGCCGAGGAACTTCAAGGTCAGATGTATGCCATCGGGAGAAACCCAACGCACGCCGTGGGGCAATGCGCGGCTCAAATCCGCTATGGTTTCGCCAAGCTGCCCGATCCACTCGTCGGGCAACGGCAGCGCGATGAACGTGCGGAGGGTTTCCGATCCAGTGGTCACGGCGTCAACTCGATGCGCCAGCGATTCAGTTCCCGGTACCAGGACGCCAAATCGTCCAGGGAATAGCGCGCGTTGGCTGGGCTGGGATTGGGCAGAACGAACACGCGGCTGGCGCCGATTACCAGATCCTGTCTGCCCAGTTCGAGGTTCCCCGGGTTTTTGATCCCTTCCCCGTGGCGAAGGTAAGCACGATAGGCGGTGAGCCCGTGGAAACAAGCGATGCGCGGAGCATGACGCAGGAGCTTTTCGCGCAGAGCCGGAGCATCCCGGCGGTAATCGGCAGTGGCAAGGCCCGATGCCTGGCCGGTGGGGCGCTTGACCACGTCGGTGAAACCGATGCCATCCGCCAGCAGCGAGGCGTCGTCCTCCGGTCCCACAGGACGGCTCACAAGGTTGGCGGCGGACACAGCCGGCCAGAAGCGGTTGCGCGGGTTCGCAAAATAGTGTCCGGCCTGCACCGAGCGTGTTGACGGGTTAAGGCCGATCAGGACGATGGCCAGGCCGGGCCGGAGATAGTCAGGCAGCGTTTCCATGGGTGGGTCGCCGGCATTCACCAGGAACGACGCATTGCCGCCCATTATGGCGTCAAGATCGCCCGGGGGCAGGCCAACAGACCGGACATAATCGGCAACCCGGCGATGGGCAAGCAGTGGGTAATCCGTACCGAAAAGAATGCGGTCGGCGCCGGCGGTCGTGGCAGCCGCAGCGATGGCCGTCGGCCGATACAGAAAGGGGAGCGCGGCGGTGTCGTACCAGACATTGGTCAAGGCGTCGGCAACCTCCGGCATGGCGGCATAGAAAGGGAGCCCGCCGCCCAGATGGGCGAATACGATGCGATTTTCCGGGAAGTTAGCCGCAAATTGCAGCAGGCGACGGGGTGTGGTCGAACCCTTGCCGGGGTATTGGTGCCCTACAGGTTCCGATGCGTGAACGACGATGGGAGCGTCGCGGCCCTGGAGCAGCGCCATCAGCGGCCCCATGACGGCGGCGTCAGCGATATCGAACTGTTGACTGTCGGCATGAATTTCGCCGATGCCGGAAGCCCCGGCGTCCAGGAACCGGCACGCCTCGCGCACGGCTTGATCGCCCCAAGCCGGGTTTACGGATGTAAAGGCGGTGATGCGGTCAGGGTGAGCTGCGGCCGCCCGGACCAGGTAATCGTTGGCCTCCGCGGCGATGTCCGGGTCAGTCCAGCCGAAGCCCATAGCCACCGCGCGGTCGATTCCGGCGGCGTCCATGTCCCGCAGCAGCTTTTCTACGTCGGCGAAACGACCGCCGGGTTCGGGAAACAGCGCGGCATAGGTGGCGTCCCGGGCGGCCAGTTCATCATGGCGCGAACCGAAATCGGGGGGAAGAACGTGGCAGTGGCTATCGATTATCATCGGCGGTTTCCCGGCTTGGGAACGGTGTCAATTCGTTGCATCAGTATAGCCCACTGGCTCGCGAGGGCCGGGATTTTTGCTGGATCGGGCAGGGCTTGTATAAAGTCATTGTCAGAAGCAGGATTCACCGGATTTTGAGATTTTCAGGATGTCCATAAATCCCGAAAATCCTCTAATCCTGGTAATCCTGCTTCTGACAGTTGCCGACGGGATGGACTTTGCACCAGCCCTGTGGATCGAGCCGACACCATCCGCGCGACAATGACGAGCGATCTCCTCACGGTCCTACTGACTGACCTCCCAATCTTTCTTTGTCGGTGTGGCACGCCGTCATGGAACTTATGGACAGGGTTACCGGGCGGGAATATAATCTTGTCGGCTCGCATTATTACCCCTTTCTATATCGCAGGTGGCGTTTTGGCAGCAGTTGACCAACCCCTACAGACCGTTGAGGAGATGCGGGCAACGTCCCTGCAACTGCGGCGCGACAGCCTGGAGATGATCTACGGCGCCGGGAGCGGACATCCCGGCGGTTCGCTATCGGAGATCGACATCCTGGTCGCCCTCTATTTCGGGGTGATGCGGTACGACGCGCAGGATCCGTCTTGGCCGGAACGGGACCGGTTCATCCTCAGCAAGGGGCACGCCTCGCCGGGATTTTACGCGACGCTTTCCATGGCAGGATACTTCGGTCGAGAGGAGCTTTCCTCCTACCGGAAGACCGACGGCCTGTTGCAGGGCCACGCCCACCCGATGACGCCGGGGGTCGAAATGAACTCGGGCTCGCTGGGCATGGGATTGTCCTTCGCGCTGGGTCACGCACTGGCGGCCCGGCTGGACGGAAAGGACTACCGGGTGTTCGCGTTGCTGGGGGACGGCGAGTGCCAAGAGGGCGAAGTGTGGGAAGCCGCAATGTCGGCCGCGCATCACCGGGCCGATAATCTGACTGCCATTGTCGACCGCAACCGGATCCAGAACGACCGGTTCACCGACGAAGTGATGACCCTGGAACCCCTGGCGGACCGTTGGCGCGACTTCGGTTGGAACGTCATAACGTGCGACGGGCACGAGCACGCTGAGGTTTTGCGAGCCCTGGAAACCGCGTCGGAAGGCGGGCCGACGGCGATCATCGCCAACACCGTAAAGGGGAAAGGCGTCAGTTTCATGGAAAACAACCCCGCGTTTCACGGGCGAGCGCCCAACGCTGAAGAGTACGAAGCAGCGCTCAAGGAGCTGGCGTGATGGCGACACAACGGGCATCCGCGGCCACGCGGGAAACCTACGGCCGGACCCTGCTCACGATGGCGGACGACCACCCGGACATTGTGGTCCTGGGCGGTGACCTGAACGTATCGACGTTCGTTCATCTCTGGCGGGATCAGTACCCAGGGCGGTTCTTCGATTTTGGGCCGGCCGAGCAGAACATCATCGGCGTCGCGGCCGGGCTGGCCGCCGCCGGGAAGGTTCCCTTCGTCAGCACGTTCAGCGTGTTCGGAACCGGAAGACCCTACGATCAATTGCGGGTGCTGGTATCGCAGCCTGCGCTGAACGTTAAACTGGTGTGCACCCACGCCGGAATCCTCACCGGCGAGGACGGCATGTCGGCCCACGGAATTGAAGACCTATCGCTGATGTGCGCCCTGCCGTCGTTTACCGTGATCACGCCGGCGGACGCGCCGGAAACCGAGCAGGCGGTGCGAGCCATCGCCAGCACGCAAGGGCCGGTTTACGTGCGGCTGCCGCGGGCGGCCACGCAAATCGTGCATGACAACGGCTACAAGTTTGAAATCGGCGCGGCGGACGTGATGAAGGCCGGGGGCGACGTGTCCATCATTGCCATGGGTTCGCTGGTGGCGCCGGCGCTGGACGCTGCCGACAGCCTGGCAGGACAGGGCATTGATGCACGGGTAGTCAACCTGCATACCCTGGCCCCGGCGGACGAAACGGCAATCGTCGCTGCGGCGCAGGAAACCGGGGCGATGGTGACCGCCGAAGAGCACTACGTACACGGCGGGCTGGGCAGCGTGGTCGCCGGAGTGCTGGCGCGGAACTGTCCGGTTCCCGTGGAGATGGTTGCGCTGCACGGTTACACCAGTTCGGGTCCGGCCAACGAACTGATGGAGAAGAACGGGCTGACGGCAGCGGGCGTGGAAGCGGCCGTACACCGGGTGCTCAAGCGTAAGGGCTAACCCGAGGCAGCGGGTAAATCGGCTCGCCTCAGTCAAGATCGAACGGCCTGGGCTAAGCCCAGGCCGTTTTCTTGGAAAAGCAGGCAAGTCGACGAGGTGGCCGTCAGGTTCCGGAACCGGGAGGCGATAGCGGGCCGTGTCCCCGTCCGTTGCCGTTGCCGCCGGAATAATCGTCGTATCCGGCGTTGCTGAACACCCGGATCTCATTGCCCTGGAAGACGTGAAAGTGGTGGGTATCGCGCTCGGTGCCCACGGTGTTCAGCATATCGGCGTCGATGTCGGAGAGGATCTCCTCGATCTGTTCCGGGGTGACGCCGGGGGTGACGCACACGGCGACATGGGCCAGGCCGGGCATGAAATGGGTGTCTATTCGGCCCACCGGCTGGTCGCCGTCGAGGATGAGATAGGCCTCGGACTGGGGAGTGCGGACTTCGCGTTCGTAGTCGAAGGGCATCGGTCCGCCTCACCCGCGAATTTGCCCGTTGCCACGGACAATCCATTTGTAGGAGGTCAGTTCGCGGAGCCCCAGGGGGCCGCGGGCGTGGAATTTGTCGGTGCTGATTCCGACCTCTGAGCCGAAGCCAAACTGGGCGCCATCGGTAAAACGGGTGCTGGTGTTGTGATAGACCGCAGCTGCATCGACCTCGTTGAGGAACCGCTCGGCCGCGTCAACGTCCTGGGTCACGATGGCTTCCGAGTGACCCGAGCCATAAGCCTGGATGTGGTCCAGAGCATCGTCCAGGCTGTCCACCACTTTGACGGCGGCAATGAGCGCCAGAAACTCTCGACCCCAGTCGTCTTCCTGGGCGGGGATGGTGTTCAGGCCGGTGTCGGGGCCGAGAATGGTCAGGGCGCGGTGGTCGCATCGCATCTCGACGCCGGCTTGGTGCAGCTGGCTGGCGATTTCGGGCAGGCAACTCCCGGCAGCCTCGGAATGAACCAGAACGGTGTCCAGGGCGTTGCACACCGTGGGCCGCTGGACCTTGGCGTTGTAAACGATGCTGGCGGCCATACCGGCGTCGGCGTCGCGGTCGACGTAGGTGTGGCACACGCCCACGCCGCCAGTCAACACGGGCATGGTGGCGTTCGCGGCCACGTAGTTGATCAGACCTGAACCGCCACGCGGCACCAGCAGGTTAATCTCGTCCTTCATCTTGAGCATGACATCGACCAGTGAGCGGTTGATATCATCGACAAACTGGACGGCGTCGGTCGAAAGGCCCGCTTCGCCGATGGCCCGGTGAACCAGATCAACCAGGGCGGTGTTGGACCGCAGGGTTTCCTTGCCGCCGCGCAAGAGGCAGGCGTTCCCGGACTTGAGGGCCAGCGCAACGATGTCGGTGGTGACGTTGGGTCGGCTCTCGTAGATGCTGGCGATAACTCCCAGCGGGATACGACGCTTCTGGACGTCCAGGCCGTTTTCCAGGGTGAACCCTTCGATCAGTTCGCCCACCGGATCGTCAAGAGCGGCGACCCGGCGCACGTCGGCAGCCATGTCGTACAGGCGGTCCGAGGTGAGCAGAAGGCGATCAAGGAAAGCCGCGTCGATACCATCGGCCTCCGCGTCCTGATAATCGGCCTCGTTGGCGGTCAGTACCGGCGCCTGCTCGGTCTCCAGGGCGCGGGCGATGTTCTCCAGGGCGTGGTTTCTGGTTTCGGCGGACGTGCGGGCAAGAACGGCGGAGGCGGCCTGAGCGGCGACGCCCTGCTTGCGGAGGCGGTCGGCGGCGTTCATTTGGAGTTTCTCCCGTCGCGAGTCAGCGATTGCGTTAGAGCAGGACCAGGTTGTTGCGATGGATGACTTCCTGGCCGTAGTGGTATCCCAGGGTATCGACAATACGGTCAGATCGCATTCCCTGGATGCGCCCCACATCGGCGGCCGAGTAGTTGGCGATGCCGCAGGCGACGTGATGGTTGGCGAGATTTGACACGTATATGATATCGCCCCGGGTGAAATCGCCCACGACGTTGCGGACGCCGGCGGGCAGCAGGCTCACCGCGCCGCGACGCAGGGCAGCCACTGCCCCGTCATCGACGACGACCTGGCCCCAATCGGTATCCCCGACGCGCGACAGCATCCAGCGCTTGCGAGCCTCCAGCTTGCTCCGGGCCGGCTTGAAGAAGGTGCCCACCAGCTCGCCGCGGGCGACGCGCAGCAGGGCATCCGGATTACGCCCCCGGCAGATGGCCATGGCGATGCCGGAAGTAGTCACCAGGTGGGCAGCGTGGAGCTTGGTGGGCATACCGCCGCGAGCCCAGGCGTTGCGATGCTCGCCGGCCATCGCGAACACGCTGTCGTCGACCGAGTCCACCGTTGCAATGCGCGTGGCGGTGGGATCCGAGCCGGGATCAGCGGTGTAAAGGCCGTCCACGTCGGACAGGATGATGAGCAGGTCGGCGTCAATGAGGGCGGCGATGAGGGAAGAAAGACGGTCGTTGTCGCCGAATATCTCACCGATTTCATCGGCGGCCACCACGTCATTTTCGTTGATGATGGGGACGACGCCGAGATCGAGCAGAGAGAGCAGCGTGTTGCGCACGTTGAGATAGGACTGGCGCTGTGACAGATCGTGGAGGGTGAGCAACACCTGGGCGACCCCGATGTCGTGGTTGGCGAACAGGTCGGCGTAGATGTGCATCAGCCGGCTCTGACCCAACGCGGCGAACACCTGCCGGGTAGGAATATCCGGTATGGAGGGCGTTTCGGCGGCCGACTGACGGCCGGCGGCGATGGCTCCCGAAGTAACCAGGAGCATCTGGGCCCCGTCCATCCCCTGGAGACGGGCAATCTGGGACACCAAGTCGCGCATGACGTTGACATCCAGCGCGTCCCCGGCGTCTCCGGTGAGCACGCTGGTGCCGGCCTTGACCACGATACGATGATAGGGAGATGCGGGCGTTGCTCTGCCGGATTCCAGCGGCAGCGTGGGGGAGTCGGTCATGTGCCGCGAGGTTGACATTGACAAGGTCCGGGTCGTTCGTGGTGGGGTTAGTGAATTATATCACCAGGCTCTGTCAAGCCGTTCGAAACACCCCATGTCTGCGGCCGTCAATCGACGACTAACGGCGTTGACCTGCAAACGCAGTATTCCGAGGTAACGGCGGCAACACCGCGTCGGGTCGTCGCTTAAATGGGTTTACGCAATGGCGGATAAGTGCCCAGAATCCGGGAGGTTGTCATTGCGAGGCGCTTGCGCCGTGGCAATGACAACCTCCGGATTATGAACAGTTACCCTTTGCCGAGTTTATTGCAACGCTCCCGGTGGATAGTTCTCCAGCCACCACCGGGCGATCTCATCCCGCCGGGCGAACCACACGCCGGGATGGCTCCGCGCGTACCGCAGGAACCGATCCAGGGCCCGGGACCTGGCCGGCCGCCCCGCGATGCGGCAATGCAGACCAACCGACATCATCTTGGGGTGGGTTCGGCCTTCCTCGTAGAGCACGTCGAAGGTGTCCTTCATGTATTCGTAGAAGTCGCCCACGCTGTTGAGTCCGCCCCGCCAGAAACGGGCGTCGTTGGTCTCAAAGCTGTACGGCAGCACCGGCCACGGCTTACCGTGCACCTCGGTGTAATAGGGCAGGTCGTCGTTGAACACGCCGCTGTCGTAGATGAAGCCGCCTTCCTCGACGACAAGTTCCCGCGTATTGACGCTGGGGCCATACCGGGTGAACCAACCCACCGGCCGCTCGCCGGTGGTGCGGGTCAGGGATTCCACCGTCATGCGGATTGCCTCGGCTTCCTCATCGCGCGTCTTGTTGTGGTACTCCTCCCAGCGGTAGCCGTGTCCGCAAACCTCGTGACCTCGCTCCACGACGGCTCGGGCCACCTCCGGGTTCCTCTCGAAAGCCAGCGCACATGAGAAAAACGTGCTCTTCACGCTGTACTTGTCCAGCAGGTTCAGAATCCGCCAGACCCCGACCCGGCTGCCGTACTCGAAGAACGACTCGTTGAACAGGTCCCGCTGCCCCGCCGGCACCGGCGACGGCACCTCGTTATTCGTCTCGTGATACTCGTCGCCATCCAGCAGCGACGCCTCGCTGCCCTCCTCGTAGTTCACCACCACGGAGATGGCGAGACGGGCGTTATTGGGCCACTGGATGACCGGCGGGTTGGCGCCGTAGCCGATGAAGTCGCGACCGATCTCGCTCATGCCATCACTCCAGACTCAGCAGACTGCCTACCAATTCAAGGCGGGTGACCACACTCTTCAAAACCTCAGTCTCTTCGACACCAGTTGGCAAATCAATTGGAATCCACCATCCGCCATCATATTCAATCAATCCCCGGCCAGAATCATCCAACACTGAGAGGCGGCTTTTTGCTGCCCCATCCTCGAACGTCTCGAAGTAACGTAATTGAAGCCACAAAGGACTGTCGCCAAGTTGGGACCAGCGATTATAGTCGATCCCAAACCAAGTGAATGCATCTCCAAGCCACATGTACATTCCATGCGAGCCCCAAGAACTTGTCAATGGACCGGACCAGCTGACGAGATCAGATTCTTTCATGCGAGTAGCGGCGTCGTTTACTAGTTTCAAATAGTTGGCGATGCGGCGCGGAATTTCCGGACCCAATTCATCAGAATGAATCGGCAAGAACGCATCGCTGTCCATGCGCTCTGTCAGGCCATGTAGTTGCTCAATATCCCGCACCGCCACCCGGTCTCCAGATATGCTGGCCTGCGCCTCCATATGCTCCAGTACAGCCCGCCAGCTGATCAGCATCATCTTGTGTCCGTTGCTGTCAATTGACACGCTTCGTAGTTCTCCCAACTCGGGGGTATCGGAAGTAACCGTGAGATTATGCTGTTCTTCCGCCTGACGGCACAGCACAGGCCAAAGCGTTTCAATGCGTTGCGCTGGCACCACAAACAGCAACGCTGAATGCGTGTCTTCCGGCAGGCGCGCCAAGTAGGTATTCGGCTGGTTGTCTGTAAGCCCCGCCCAGAACTTCGCTTCAATCAGCACCCGTTCCGTTCCGTTTTCATCGGAACACACCAAGTCAACGCGCTCCCCTTCGTCGCCGATTGCCTCGGTCTGAAACCGCCTCAAGGAACCAATTTCTACGCCGGCAGTGCGCAGCATCTGTTCAAGGGCATCCCGTGCCGCTTGGGACTGCACCAGAATGTGCCGCAGCGCCTCAGTAGCGGCGCGCTCCGTCTGGCCGGTGAACATTGGTAGGATCTGGGCGAAAAGCGACGTGTTGGTGCTCAAAGTAATCTCCTCCGTTGCTCGTCAGTTATCGCGTGCCAGTCGCGCCCGCAGCGCGGCCGGGTTGATGATAGGTATGGAAAATACAGGTGCCAGAACCAGCAGGTCATTGTCTCCCGTAACCAGAGCATCGGCTTGAGCTGCTACAGCCAATTCCAGGAACGGCCGATCTCTGGGGTCGCGGCATTCCGGTACATCCGGCGGTTCGCCTACCGCGGCCATCTCGCACCATAGCTGATACTGGCGCATTGCTCCTATTTGTCGACTGAGCGAGAGGTCAAACTTCCGGTAGCCAAGAACGCGCCGCAACTCCGCGATGGTTTCCCAACTGGCTATCGGCGCCAAATCCGATGACTGCCATGCCTGACTTAGCCAAGACAACCTGCCGGATGGAAACACCAATGCCGACACCACCACGTTGTTGTCCAGGACCACGCGCAACGGCGGCATCTAACGCCCCCGCGCCCATTCTATGGCATCAGCCACATCCGCCTCAGTGATGCCTAACGCCTCAATTTTCGCCCACACGGCTTCAATGGGAGCCGGTTCAATAGGTGTCAGCACGATTCGGCCGTCTTCAATGATGACCTCAAAGTAGTCCCCAGATTGGAATTCGGCGAGGACGCCATCGATAATCGTGAGCTGATTGTCGCCCGTCAATACAGCTAACATCGGCAGGCATTCCGGCGATTCTGACTGTAGGGGCATCGGGTCGGCGGCCATCTTCTTATCTCCTTTAGAACTCAGGACAGCCATCTTAAGATACAGGAACACCCGTCGGCTAGACAATTCCGTCCTCACGGTACAAAATGCCGCCAAACCGAGCCAATATCGAGCTGTCGCTCACGGTGACGATAATGACTATTCCCACCGCATCCGACCACAAGCTAACCCCCCTGCTTTTCCTGGAGCGCAGCGCCGCAGTGTACCCGCACCGCGCCGCCTGCATTTACAACGGCGGCGTGACCACCTACGCCCTCTTTTACGAGCGGGTGCGGCGGCAGGCCGCGGCGTTGCGCAGCGTGGGCGTCAGGCCCGGCGACCGGGTGGCCTTTCTGCTCCCCAACCTGCCCTCGATGCTGGAGGCGAACTTTGGGCCGATGGGCATCGGCGCCGTTTTGGTGGCCCTGAACATACGCCTTTCGCCCCGCGAGATCGCGTACATCCTTAATCACTCGGGCGCGAAGGTGCTGGTGTTCGACTCGGAACTCGCCGATACCGTCCGCCAGCTGCGCGAGGATTGCCCCGGCGTTGAGACCTACGTGCAAGTGCGGGATACGGCCCCATTGGCCACGGACATCCCCGGCCTGGAATACGAGCAGTGGCTGGCCAGCGTGGACCCGTTGGACGAACTGCCCGGCCCGGCCACTGAGAACGACACGCTCACCATCAACTACACCTCCGGAACCACCGGGATGCCCAAGGGGGTGGAGTACACGCCGCGAGGGGCCTACATCAACGCCCTGGGCGAGGCCATGGAAATGGGAATGAACTGGCGCAGCGTCTACCTTTGGACCCTGCCCATGTTCCACGCGAACGGTTGGTGCTTCCCCTGGGCGGTCACGGCGGTGGGCGGCGCTCATGTCTGCCTGCGCCGCGTTGACCCCGCCGAGGTTTACCGGCTCATCAGGGAGGAGTCGGTCACCCATCTGTGCGCGGCGCCCACTGTGCTCACCGGCCTTTATGCCGCGCCGGAAGCCGCAACCGCCGACCTCTCCGGTCTGACCATCATGACCGCCGGCGCGCCGCCGGCTCCACAGGTGATCCGCACCATCGAAGGAATGGGCGCTGAAATCATTCACGTGTACGGCCTCACTGAGACCTACGGCCCCTGCACCGTCGCGGCTGGCCAGCCCGAATGGGACGCGCTGGACTCCGACGACCTGGCTCGCGTCAAGGCCCGGCAGGGTGTTCCTTTTGTCGTGTATGGTTCCGGCCTCCGCGTCGTTGATGAGGACATGGACGACGTGCCGCGGGACGCCGAGACGATGGGCGAAGTCGTCATGCAGGGCGACGCAGTGATGAAGGGCTATTACAACGATCCCGAGGCCACCGCCGAGGCGTTTCGCGGCGGCTGGTTCCATTCCGGTGACCTGGCCGTGTGGCATCCCGACGGTTACATCGAGCTCCAGGACCGGTCCAAGGACATCATCATCTCCGGTGGAGAGAACATCTCCAGCCAGGAGGTTGAGAAGGTCATCATGGAGCACCCCGGCGTGCTCGAGGTTTGCGTCGTGGGCGTGCCTGACCAGCGTTGGGGCGAGGTTCCAAAAGCCTTTGTCGTTCCCCGGGACGGCGGTCAGCTCACGGCCGATGAGATAATCGATTTCACTCGTGATCGCATCGCCCACTTCAAGGCGCCCAAGAGCGTCGAGTTCGGCGACCTTCCCAAGACCGCGACGGGCAAGATCCAGAAGTACATCCTGCGCGACAAGGAATGGCAGGGCCAGGAGCGCCGCATCCAGGGTTCGCAGGTGTAACCGGCCGCTATCCGGCGCCACGATCCATCCATTACGAGGAGGACAGGTATGGAGTTCGGACTCTTTCTCGAGTTTCCCCGGCCCATTGACGGTGACCATCACGACGCCTTTACCCAGTCGTTCCGGTTGGTCCAGGAGGCCGAAGACCTGGGCGTCGCATCGGTTTGGCTGGCCGAGTATCACTTCAACATGGAGCGCGTGCTGGCGTCTCCGGTGATGATCGCCACGGCCATCGCGGCCAAGACCCACACGATGCGCATCGGCACCGCCGTCTACTGCCTGCCGCTGGGTCACCCCATTCGCGTGGCCGAGGAGATGGCGACGCTGGACCACATCAGCGACGGCCGCGTCGAACTCGGCGTGGGGCGGGGCACCTTCCCCAACGTCCACGAGGGCTTCAACGTCACCTTCGAGGAGAGCCGCAGCCGGTTTGACGAGTTCCTGGAAATCGTCGTCAGCGCCTGGACCCAGGAAACCTTCTCCTTCCACGGGGAGCACTTTTCCTGCGACGAGCTGACCGTCACGCCACGGCCGTTCCAGCAACCTCATCCGCCCATAACCGTCGGCGTTACCTCGGCCGAGAGTTTTCCCATCATTGGCGCTATGGGTTATCCGCTGATCGTCAACCCGTCCCGGGTGTTTACCCTGGACCAACTCGCCGGCCCCATGTCCGAATACCGGGCTGCGTGGAAGGCGGCCGGACATCCCGGTGAAGGCAGGGTCGGCCTGCGTGTGCCCATCTATGTCAATGAGGACGCCAAGGCAGCGTACCGCGACCCCATGGAGTCCGCCATGAACTCGATCACCCGTCTCGGTGAGCGCGTCGGCTCCTACGCCGGCCGGGCCGGCACCACCGGAGACTGGGGCGAGCAGAGCCGGATCATCCTGGGCATGGACTATGACGACTGGCTCCGGGACAAGGTCGTCTACGGCACGCCCGACGTCGTGACCGAACGACTCACCGAACTCGAAGAGAACCTGGGCCTCGACCAGCTTATCTACGAGATCAACTACGGCAACCTGATGCCCGACGAGATGCAGACGGCATCCCTGCGACTGTTTAACAAGAAGGTACTGCCAAGATTGACCTGACTTCCCAATCAGGAGGGGCGCTGATCAGGCGCCCCTCTTCGCTGGCCGGGTTCGTTGTTCGCTGCGGTCGGTTCAGCCCCAGGTGAAGCACACTTTGCCCGTGCCGCCGGCTTCGAACATCTTGTACGCCTCGTCAGCCTGGTCCAGCGTGAAACGGTGGGTGAACAACTCCTTCAGCGGAACCTGCCGGTCCACCACGAACCGGGCTACTTCCTCCAAACCGTTCAAGCTGAAAGTCCATGATCCCAGGATGGTCAACTGCTTGTGGATGATCTGCGGGCTGACGTCGAAGGTCGTGGTATTGCCCTCACCGACAAAGCAGACGCGACCCCACAGCATCGCGGAGTCGACCGCGTTAATCCGGGCCTCCGGCCGACCCGTGCAGTCGAGCGTTGCCGGCGAGCCCTCGCCGTGGGTGAGTTCGCGGATGGCTTCCACCGGGTTCTGCGTGCCGGCGTCGATGCACACGTCGGCGCCCAACCGTTGCGCCAGTTCCAGCCGCTGGCGGTCCACGTCCACCGCGATGACCCGGGCGCCCATGGCCTTGGCGAACATGGTTCCGCTGGCGCCCACCGGCCCCTGTCCGAATATGGCCAGCGTGTCGTCGCCGGATATGTTCAGCCGCTTCAGCGCCCAGAACGCCGTTCCGGTGCCGCAGGCGCACGCTGCCCCTTCGTCAAAGTCCAACCCCTCGGGCATTTTGACGCACGTGTACGCCGGGCACACCAGGTAGTCCTCGTGCCCGCCGTTGGCACCCGTTCCGTAAACCACAGATCCGTGCAGGCACATCTGCGTGTACCCGATCCGGCACATGGTGCAAGCCCGGCAGCCGGTGTAATGGTGCATCATCACCCGGTCGCCCACCGCGACTTCGGTGACGCCGCGCCCGACTTCGGCAATCACGCCGCAGGGCTCATGCCCGGCTACTTTCAGGTTCGCCGGATCACCGCGTTCTGCCTTGGGCGCACGGTAGTGCCGCAGGTCGCTGCCGCATAACCCCGAGGCTTTCATGGCGATGACGACCTCGCCCGGCCCGGGGTGGGGATCCGGCAAGGTGCGGATTTCGACCTCTTTGTCTCCGGTGAAAACTACCCCGCGCATTTTATGTCCCTCCCGTGTGAAGACCGACCATCGGTATTATTCAGGCTCCGGCGAAATACCGTGTGCTCGAAGCAAGGCTTCCAGTTCCCGATTGCGTTCTGCTGCTGCCCGGAGCGATGCTTCCGCCTCGGTGCGGGCCGCTTCCGCCTCGGACAGGTTGAGCAGCCAATTCCGATTGATTGGGTCGTACAGTCGCAGCAGATCATCCCTGACGCAGATGTCCAGTCCCAACAATGCGCTGTACCCGCGCAATATGCCGTCCGCATCCTCGGATACAGGAATGGGTTCGTACGCGCCATCCGCCAGGCGCTCCCCGGCCAACGGTGGGTCAAAGCATTCCCGGAGTGGGTCAAACCGCCAGTACTCCGTCACGCCGATGGCGGCATACACGTCCCGCTTGTGTCCGATGTCCCGGTCGTAGGAACCCGCCGATGCGATTTCCATTACGAAGTCGGGCGCTTTGCCTTCCCGCCATACCATGTAAGAACGGCGGGTGTGCTTGTCCACTCCGAACACCGCGAATACGTCGGGCGCGACATTGGCGCTGGCGTCGTTCATCCGATAATACACAAACATATCGCCGGCCACGTACACATCCGGGCGGTCTTCATATTGCACTCGGAGAGCATGAACCATTTCCGTCAGCGGGTTGAACTGGAACTCGGTCTCCGCCAATGGCTCACCGTCCGTATCCGGGTAATGGATGCTGGGGTCTTCGGTTTCCGGGGGCGGATCCGAGCCGGCGGCGACTGGTTTGCTTACCATAGTCTGCCTCCCTCCGTGAATAATCATCCGACGATGATGCTGTCGCTTATAGACGTCAGTCTCGTGCCGGGTCAATCAACACGCCCGGGTTCAGTATTCCGTTGGGATCCACTGACCGCTTGACTGCCCGCAACGCTTCGGCGAACGGGTCCGGGCGCTGCTCGTCGTACCAGGGCCGGTGGGAGCGTCCCACGGCGTGGTGGTGGGTGATGGTTCCGCCGGCGGCCATGACCGCGTCCGACGCCGCCTGCTTGATCGCGGCGTGCGCTTCCAGTTCGCCGCCCACCTGTCCCAAGCCCTCGAAGGTGTAGTACGGCGCTGGCCCGTCCGGGTAAACGTGGGTGAACCGGCAGGACACGCGGCCGCCGCCGCAGGTCCGTTGCAGCGCCTCTTCCAGCGCCCCGCGCACCATCTCGTCCATTGCAGGCCAGCGTTCCCAGGTGATCGCCGTTTCCAGCGTCTCGGCCACGATCCCGAACCCAATCGTCGCGTTCCGTTCGTAGGGAGCGTTGATGAACGAGTCACGCCAGTTCCCTACGGCTCCCTGACGGCCGGCCGAGGAGCCCGCGCGTTCGGCCGAGTCGGCCACCACGATGTCGTCCTCGCTGATCGTTCCGCCGGCATCCCTGGCAATGTCAACCGCCTGCCGGATGTTGTCTCCCTGCGGGATTTCGGCCGACTCGAACCCAATAATCAGCAAAGCCTGTTTTCCGTCCAGACCCGCGAAGTCTTCGGCTTCCGAAGGGTCCAGCATCCGCAGATTCGCCGGCCACTGCTTGGCTTGCGCGATCAGCCGCGCACCCTCCGATGCGGCGTGCATCCCGTCGAACACCACGCCGGCGGAAGCCCGAAACCGGGGACGCGCCTGTATCCGCATCCACGCTTCGGTAATGATCCCCAGGATGCCCTCGCTGCCGATCACCATCCGGTCCGGCGAGGGCCCGGCGCCGCTGCCCGGCAGCCGCCGCGATTCCCAAACGCCGGCCGGCGTCACCATCCGCACCGACTCCACAAAGTCGTCGATGTGCGTGTGGTTGGTTGCGTAGTGGCCGCCGCTGCGGGTGGCGATCCAGCCGCCCAGGGTCGAGAACTCGAAGCTTTGGGGGAAGTGGCGCAGCGTGTAGCCGTGGGGGCGCAGTTGCGATTCCAACGCCGGCCCCAGAGCGCCGGCCTGTATACGGGCCGCCCGGGACGTTTCGTCCATTTCCAGCACCCGGTCCAGTCGTGTCAAGTCGATGGTGCAGACTTTATCCGCTTCCGGAGGCTCCACGCCCGCTACCACGGTGCTGCCGCCGCCGTAAGGGATCGCCACGATGTTGGAGTTGGCGCACCAGTCCAGCACCCGGATAACTTCTTCCTCGGTGCGTGGGTACGCAATCACGTCCGGCGGGTTGGGAAATTCGCAGTTGAAGCCGCGGATTCGATCCCGGAAGCTGCGCCCGTAGGTGTGCGCCGCCCGGTCGTGGTCGTCCATGGTGCAGAACTCGGCGACCAGCGGGTGCGGCGTGAAGCGCGGCTGGCGAAGGTTGAGGTCAGCGTCGGTGGGAGGCTTCGGAGCCGGCAGCAATGCTCCGTACCTGTGGTTTATTCGCTCCGCCATCGTCGCATAGTCGGCCGACGACGGCTCCCGGTCCTCCATCCCCCAGGCCCAGAAACTGCGGCGCGCCATCGCATCCCTCCCGTTCGGGCAAAAATAATGGTCGGGGTGAGTGGATTCGAACCACCGACCTCCACGTCCCGAACGTGGCGCGCTAGCCACTGCGCTACACCCCGACTATATTCAGATTGTAGCATACCCGCAGTCACTTCCCGCAAACCAGTCTAGGCGCCATTGCGTATGATGGTGCAGATGAAAGGGGGCAGTTGACATGCACATTCGTAACCTGAGAAAGGCCTGGTTGCCTACGCTGATGCTGGTCCTGGCGGTGTTGGCGCTGGCCTGCGGCGGGGCGGCGGGGGCGCCGGCTATGGCGCCGGCCGCGTCACAGGCCGATGACTCCTATCGTGAGTTTGCAGTTCAAGAATCAGGTCCGGCGGGCGCGCCCGGTCCGGCGGGAGCCGATGGAGCCGAGAGTTTGCGCGGACGACCCGGTATGGCCGCTACAGCGGCGCCCGCAATGCCGGCCGCCGCGGCCGCGGCTCCGACACCCGCTCCAGTCGCAGCGTCACAGCAGTCCGCTGCGCAGCGACCACAACAGCCTCAGGCTTCCGACTCGCCTCAGCCCCAATCGGCGCGAAAATTGATCGTGGAGTCGTGGATCACTCTGGAGGTTACGGACATCGACGCCAACGTGCGCCGGGTTGAAGCGCTAGCCGTCCAGAGCGGCGGCTGGGTCGAATCCTCTGAAGTTTTCGGAGAAGCCGGTTACCGTTCGGCTACCGTTCGCATTCGCGTGCCCGCTGATCGCCTGGACAACGGCCTCGAATCCCTGCGTGCCCTGGGTCGCGTCACCGACGAAGGGGTTTCCTCCACGGACGTTACCGAGAGGCTGATAGACAACGAGGCCCGGCTGACTGCCTGGTACGCCCAGGAGAAACGGCTGGTCACCCTGTTGGAAAACGCTCCCACCGTGGAGGACATCATCCAGATCGAGCAGCGTATCGCCGAGGTACGTTCCGACATTGAGCACGTCGAAGCCACCCAGCGCGATCTGACCGGCCGCGTGGCCACTTCTCTGATCACCGTCAACCTGCGCTTGCCCGCGCAGTACGCTGCCGATCCTCCGGTGGGCAACTTAGGACTCTCCACGGGAGATCCGTCCGCGGTGGCCGATGCTGTCGTCGCCCGCGTTAACGCACTGGACGGTTACGTGGGCCAGAAGCGTTCGTACGATGCGGGCGGAGGGCGCGCGGTCGATTTGATCGTGTTCGTCAAGCCCGCCGACCTGGCTCCGCTGATGGACTATGCGGCAACCCTGGGCGCGCCGTCCGGCCGGCAGCTTACGTCCGTAGGCCCGGCGCCGCTCAATGAGGTGCCGAATGCTCAATTCACGTTGGCCATCCGCTCCAACGTAGACTTGGAGGCGTCCTTGTCCCTGTCAGCCTCCGATCCACTTTCTGTCGCCGAGCGGATCAGGGAGAGGGCGGAATCTCTTGGTGGGTACGTGGACAATTGGCACGAAGTCAGGCGCGATGAGGACGAGTACGTATTGTTGGAGATGGCCCTGGTGGTCAACTCATCGGACCTGCGGGACGTCATGGAATACGGCGCGGGACTTGGCGAAATCGACCACTGGGGATACACCGCGGTAGGCCAGAATCCGGCCGCCGACGCCCCCGACGCCAGGCTTCAAGTATCGGTGTTCACCGAGTACTCTGATGCTGAAACGTGGATCATCATCGGTGTGGTCGTTGCTGTCGTCGCCGTAATCGTAGCAGCTATCATCGCGGCCATCGTGCTACAGCGGCGGCGCAGTCGCCGGAACCTCCCCACCGGAGTTCGCACAGCGACAGACCTGGAGGTCGCGAGCGACGAGTAAGGCTCAGTCGGCGGCGACCGGTTGCCTCGCCGGGCGTCGCCGTCTCCGGGTCCGCGAAGGCCCTTCGGGAGCGGCCACGACCGCCGGCTGAGCCGATTCGGCGGCGGCCTCCATGGCCGCGCGCATATCATCGACGAACGAGGCCACCCGTCGGAGCGCGCGGCCCAGGCGCGCCATGCCGAAATCGGTGTCGCCTGCCGTCCGTACCTCCATGTCGCGCCGGCCGACCCGGATTCCTGGCCCCATCTTGTTTTGCAGAGCCTGTCGCGCGTCACCCACGGGATGGCGGAACACCACAGTGATGATGCCGTCGCTGCCGCTGGTCATCGACTCGACTCCCGCCGCCGCGCCCAGACAACGCAGGTCCGTGATCGCCAGCAGGTGGCTGACCTCCGGCGGCAGCGGCCCGAACCGGTCTTCCATGTCGGCCTGGACCGCGGCGATCTGCGCCCGGTCGGTGATGTTGGACAGCCTCTGGTAGAACGCCAGCCGGGCCGGCATGTGGTCGATATAGCCCGGGGGTATGAACGCGGGCGCCGGCAGGTCGATGCGCGGCGGAGGCTGCGTCTCGACGCTGGTTTCGCCGGCATTGCCGTTCACCAGGTCCTGCACCGCCTGGTTCAGCAGTTCCGAATACAGGTTGAGTCCCACCGCGTGGATCTGTCCGCTCTGGTCTGCGCCCAGCAAATTGCCGGCGCCGCGGATCTCCAGGTCACGCATGGCGATGCGGAACCCGGCGCCCAGTTCGTTGGCTTCCAGGATGGCGTGGATGCGCTTGCTGGCGGCCTCGGTGATCTCCTGGTTGTCCGGCAGCAGCAGGTAGGCGTAGGCCCGGTGGTCTCCCCGGCCGACCCTTCCACGCAGTTGGTAGAGCTGGGCCAGCCCGAACCGGTCGGCCCGGTCGATGATGATGGTGTTCACGTTGGGCATATCAAGGCCGGACTCGATGATCGTGGTGCAAACCAAGACGTCGGCTTCCCGGTTGGCGAACGCCAACATCACCTCTTCCAGTTCCGATTCGGGCATCTGTCCGTGGCCCACCAGTATTCGGGCCTCGGGCACCAGCTTGCCCAGCTCTTCGGCTATGTTGTGAATCGTCCGCACGCGGTTGTGCAGGAAAAATACCTGGCCATCCCTTTCCAGCTCCCGCAGAATCGCCTCGCGCACCGGCTCGGCGCCGTCTTCAGAAACGAAGGTCTTGACGGGCAACCGGGCTTCCGGCGGGGTGTGAATCACGCTCATGTCCCGCACGCCGGCCAGCGCCATGTGCAGCGTGCGCGGGATGGGCGTCGCGCTCAGCGTCATCACGTCCACTTCCGCCCGCATCTGCTTCAGGCGTTCCTTGTGGGCCACTCCGAACCGGTGCTCCTCGTCGATGATCACCAGGCCGAGATTCTTGAAGCCCACGTCCTTTTGCAGAATGCGGTGCGTGCCGATCACGATGTCCACCATCCCGGACTTTGCCGCTTCCACCACCTCGTCCTGCTCTTTCTGCGTCCGGAACCGGCTCAGGACCTCGACCTTGACCGGATAGGGGGCGAGCCGCTCGGCGAAGGTGGCGTAATGCTGCTGGGCCAGCACCGTGGTTGGCACCAGGAGCGCCACCTGCATACCCTCGTTGACCGTCTTGAAAGCTGCCCGCAGCGCGACTTCGGTCTTGCCGTAGCCCACGTCGCCGCAGATCAGGCGGTCCATGGGCCTGTCGGCTTCCATGTCGTTCTTGACTTCGTCGATGGCCTGCATCTGATCGGGAGTTTCCTGGTACGGGAACGAATCTTCCAAGTCCCGCTGCCAGGCGGCGTCCGGCCCGAAGCGATGACCGCTCACGGTTTCCCGGACGGCGTAGAGCCGGAGCAACTCCTCGGCGATCTCCCGTGCGGCGCCCTTGGCGCGTTCCTTGATCCGTTGCCATTCGCTGCCGCCCAGGCGGGTGAGGGTCGGCGGCTGGTCGGTGGCGGCCACGTACGCTCCCAGGCGGTCCAGCTGTTCGGTAGGCACGTAGAGCCGGTCGTCCTCAGCGTATTCCAGGACCAGGTACTCCCGGTCGTCGCCGGTGGACTCCAGATGCGTCGTGCCGACAAACTTGGCGACGCCGTGGTCGATGTGCACCACGAAGCTGCCCGGTGTCAGGTCTCCCAGGGACACCGCGTCGCCCAGGTCGCGCCGCGTGCGAGACGGGCGGTAGCTGCGGCGCTTTACCGTACCGAACAGCTCGGCGTCGCTGTAAACGACGACCGGCGGCTCGTTGTCCGTTGCTTCGGTCTGCCAACCTTTACTCAACGCGCCGGTCAAGACCTGCACCCGGCCGGCTCTCGGCCGTGCCGTCACGTCGTCTGCCAGCGTCGCCGCGACTCCAGCCTCTTCCAGCACCTGGACCAATCGCGCGGCGTGTTGCGTGACGGCTACCACCGCTCCGCCGGTGGCGACCCTCTCTGCCACATCATCGGTGAAGTGGGTCAACCCGGCGCTCTGGTCAGGCAGCGGCTGTAACATCGTTGGCGATTCTTCGGTGCCCCAGCGCTCCATGCTCACGGTGGTTGCGCCGGCGGTGCGCATTCTCTGGGTGATGCTGTCCCAGTCTGCGGAGGGTGACGGAAATCCGTAAGGAAGTTCGCCCCGGTCCTGCCGGTTGGCCCGCTGCTGATCGTATTTGGCCTCCTGCTCCTCCGCTTCCCCAGCCAACCGGTTGGGCCGATCCATCACCACGATGGCGTCTGCCGGGAGGTAATCGGCCAGCGTATGACGGTTGAGGAACCCGTTGTAAAAGGCGAGCGTCTCCGGGTTCGGTTCGGTAAGCAGATGCGTCAGCTCTTCCTGGAACCGGGCAACGGTTACCCCGTTGCACCCGCTGAGGTCTATCCTGCTGCGCTGCTCGTCAAACCAGGCGGTGTCGGAAAGCTCGGGCAGTTGCTCGCGAGCCGGCACGATGGCAACACGGTCGGCATCGCCCACTGACCGCTGGGTCTCCGGATCGAAGCGCCGGATGGTGTCAACTTCGTCGTCCCACATCTCCACCCGGTAGGGCAGGCCGGCGTTGGTCGGGAAAACGTCCAGGATGCCGCCCCGCAGGCTGAAGGCGCCTGGCACTTCCACCTGCGGCTCCCGTTGGTATCCCAGTTCGACCCAGGCGGCGAGCAGCGCGTCGATTGACCCGATTCTCCGGCCTTTCGTCAATTCGTGGGCGTATTCCATGCCCGGATGGCGACCGGTCGCCAGTTCCGGCGAAAGCGTCAGCCGAAGCGCCGAGGCCAGCGAAGTGACTACCAGGGGTATGGCGCCGTCCGCCTCCGTGGGGTCGTAGCTTGCCAGCGCCGCCAGCGCGGACAGCCGCTGGTTGCCCGTTCGCGCATCGACCGCCAGCCGCTCGAAAGGCAGTACTTCGGGCTCGGGCAGCAGGTGCACCGGCGCCTCGTCACCAAGGTATTCTACCAGTTGGTCGTGCAGCCGCCGGGCGTCCTCCAGCCGGGGCGTGATCACCACGACGGGCCGCTGTTGCAGTTGCCAAAGCGCCCCGGCGTACACTGCCTGGTGGTCGCCGTCGATTGCCAGATTCCCACGCGCGCCCGGCCGCTCCAGGTTCCGCAGATGCTGCCGCATCCTCGGTTGTGCCGCAAACAGCGAAAGCAGTCCGGTAAGCGCCATTGTTCACCCAAGCATCAGTTGGTCGTTGGTTACACGCCGATACGGGACTGACCGTAGGCCAGCCCCGCGCGAAAATTGTACGCCCGTTTGTGCCCCGTGTCCAAGCCTGCCGCCATGGCGACTGTTTAGAGTTGTGGGAAAAACGTCACCTGTGCGGAGGCGGCCCGTTGTCAGCCGGCAGCTGCGGGGACGCCAGCCCATGATGACTTTACCCGCCTGTTGCGGCGACAGCCTCCCGACACGGAGGCGCTGTGGCGGGAGGTTCGTCCCCTGGTGGAGCGCAAGGTTTGCATACTGGTGCTGGACGACACCACCCTGGACAAGCCTTACGCCAAGCGGCTGCAACGACCGCCCCCTTCGGTTCTGGTACGTACCCGGGCTTACGTGGGCCACTGGTTCAGCGCTATCACGCTGAACACCGCTCCTTCAGCATCGCGCAGTACGGCGAAGCGCGCGAAGTCGGGAATATTCTGCGGCCCCACGATGACGCCGCCACCGAGCTCCGTGGCTTTTGCAACGGTGGCATCCACGTCGTCAACGCCGATATAGATGCCCCAGTTAGGCGGGACCGGCCCCCAGTCCTCGCCAATCTTGAGCATACCGGCCACCTGGACGCCAGAAACCTTGAACAGGGTGTACTCGAACGGAGTGTCCGGGTCGGGGGCAACCTCGGCTCCCAGTACCTGGGCATAGAAACTCCCGGCGGAGTCGGTGTCGGTGGTTGCCAACTCAAACCAGGCAATGGCCCCAGGCTCGTGCATTTTGCCGGCGCCGGCGTGCGCGATGGGATACCACAGGCGCAGGACCGCCCCCTCTTTGTCCTGGATCAGAGCCATGCGTCCAACGTCGAGCACGTCGAAAGGTTCCATGAGCACGGTTCCGCCAGCTGACCGGGTCCGTTCGACGGCAGCCTCGAGGTCGTCCACAGTGACGTAGACGCTCCAATGGGGCGGCAGGTTCTCCTGGCCGGGGCCCGGCTCGGCGGATGCGCACACCGGCACGCCGTTGTGGCTGAACATGGTGTAGACCATGTCGGGGCCGGCGGGGTGGTCATCGTAAGTCCAGCCGAACAGGGACGTGTAGAAGTCCTTGGCGGTCTGGCCGTTTTTGCAGAGCAGGTCGGCCCAGGACGGCGAGCCGCAGGGGTATTCGGTTATCTCGGGCATGGGGTTTGCCTCCACGAAAAAGTGTAGGCATTCAGGATAACAAGGGGATGGGCAAACCGCCGCCGCAGGGTGTCACCAATTTTGCGGCGTTGGATTCGGACCAAAAACAGGGGGCGAGTAGACACTCACCCCCTGTGAAAAGCCTCCGAGGCTGCGCTCAGTTGTCGGCGGGCACGGCGACCTCGACCTTGGTGTCCTTGAAAGCGGGCATGACCTCCTCGGCGAACCACTGGAGTTGCTCGAGGATCACGGATTGCGGGGTGCCGACGGGCTGGCCCACCTGGACCCGCTTCAACCCCGGGTAGCGCTCCTCGACGCCCTTGAGCAGTTCGATGATGCGGTCGGGCGGGCCGGCCAGCACGCTGCCGTTTTCGATAGCGTCTTCGATGGTAGGCAAGCCGGCGTTGGGGGCGATTTCAGGATTGCTGATGTCGCGGATCTGCTGCTCGGACAGGCCGCGGGTCAGACGCAGAGGGCCGAACATCTTGAGGTTTTCCTCGTAGTACCTAGCTCCCTGTCGGGCCGCTTCCTCAACCGTGGGGGCGATGTGGAAGTGGAAGCCGACGGCCAGGTCCTCGCCCAGTTCGGCGTCGGGCTTGCCGTTGCGGCGGAGCGCGTCGCGGTAGCCGTGCATGATGCCGTCCATGGCGCCGCCCTCGGAGGAACCGCCGCCGATGACGCCCTTGATGCCCATCTGGGCCATGAACTCCAGCGCGCGGCCGGTGCCTCCCTGGATGGGCTGCCAGCACTCCACCGGCAGGTTCTTGGGACGGGGAACGAGGGTAATGTCTTCTAGCGGATAGCCGCGGTAGGGCACTCCCTGCGGCGGGAAGTTGTAGTGCTTGCCCTGGTGGGAGAAGGATCGCTCGTGGAAGGCCTTGAAGATAACCTCAACCTGCTCCTCGAAGAGTTCGCGGTTGGCCGGCTGGTCCATGAGCGGGGAGCCGAAGGACTCAACCTCGCGGGTGTGGTAGCCGCGCCCCACGCCGAAGATCACCCGGCCGTTGGTCAGCCAGTCGGCCATGGCGAAGTCCTCGGCCAGGCGCAGCGGATGCCACATGGGAGCGATGTTGAACCCGCAGCCGAAGCGCAGGCGCTCGGTCACATGGGCCAGATGGACAATGAACATCAGGAGGTTGGGGATGCACTCGTACCCTTCCGGCTGGAAGTGGTGCTCAGCCATCCAGAAAGTATCGTAGCCGTGCTTGTCCAGGGTCTGGGCGATGGCAACGCCCTTGTCGAACGCCGTGGCCAGATATTCGTCGGAATAGGTGCGATCGTTGACCGCGGTCCCGCCGTAGCCCACGTTGTCCATGTCGACGTGGCCCGCGTACAGGCTGTCAAAGGTGGTAATCATCAAATGCCTCCCGTAGTCGAGCGCAAAACGCGCTAAAAACGGCCCATCGCGAGCGGGAACCGTAGGGTGATGGCATTTTAGGCCAACGGAGACGGCGGTTCAACCGCCGCAAACCTTGAATTACGAGGGCAACTCTGGCAAGATAGCGGTACCATGAGAGTAGGCGCATTTGAACTACAGGAACCCCTGCCCGAACTGCGTGATCCGCACGTATTCGCGATGATCCGCCCGTGGGTGGACGTGGGCAGTGTCGGCACGTTGACGCTGAACCGGCTGGAACGGTACCTCGGCTCCAAGGAACTGGGCCGTTTGCACCGCCCCGGCGAGTTCTTCGATTTCACCCGGTATCGCCCCAGCATGCGGCTGGTGGACAACGAACGCCGGGTGCGCATCCCCAACAGCATCATCCGGTACGCCACCACGGAAAACGGGCCTGATTACCTGTTTTTCCATCTGCGAGAGCCCCACGCGAACAGCGAGACGTACACCGATTCGATCCTGGAAGTGGTCGAAAAGTTCAACGTGAAACGGTATTGCCGGCTGGGCGCCATGTACGACGCGGTGCCCCACACGCGGCCGCTGCTGGTGACCGGATCGCTGGGCTCGGTGTCACAACTCCGGTCGGTGCCGAACCTGAAGCTGCGCGGGAGCACCTACCAGGGTCCCACCACGATAATGAACCTGGTGTCGGATGGCATCGACAAGATGGAAATTGAGGCAATCAATTTCATGGTGCATCTTCCCCAGTACGTGCAGTTGGACGAGGACTACAACGGAACCGCGCGGATGATTGAGGTGCTATCGTCGGTATACTCGGAGATCCCCGCTGACCTGGCGCCGACCCGGCGCGGCCAGCGGCAGTACCGCGAACTGAACGCGGCGGTGGAGCGCAACTCCGACCTCCAGGGCCTCATCAAGCAGATGGAAGACTACTACGACACCAACGAGGCCGAAAGCGGGCCGGCCGAAGAGGCCGTGAGCCCGGAAGACGCAGTGGCGCTGTCACCGGAGATTGAACAGTTTCTGAGCGAACTGGGAGAGGAGTTTGGTCAGCGGGATAACTAGGATGCCCATTCCGCAAAAAACGAGCCGGGTCGATTGACCCGGCTTTCGTTTTGCGCTCTCGGGAGCGATGGTGGCGACGGATGGATTCGAACCAACGACCTAGCGCTTATGAAGCGCCCGCTCTGCCACTGAGCTACGTCGCCTACCGAGCGGCCTCGACCAGACGCCGATGCTACCGCAGACGATTCAATGGTAAGGCTCGCCCGGCCGGGTTGTCAATCAAATGACGGCGCAGCATCAACCTGGCGACGACCCGGACGCCCTGTGGCAGGCCGCGGCAGGATTGGAGGCCATAGTCGCGGACTTGTGCCGCCGGTTGCAGCCGTTCCCGGCCTTTCTGGGAATGACGACTATACAGGCGATTGAACTCGACCCGTACCCGGCGCCTGGGCACGACGTGGGGTGCGTGGTCATCACCCCGGACGGCGTTATCGCCGAACTGGACGTGACCGCGATACCCGGCGTGGTCGGCGTGTTGGAAGTGGACCAAGTAGAGGAGTTCAGGCCGCTGGAAATGCCGGCCTACGCGCGGTTGATATACCTGACGGAGGCGGTGCGTGTGCTGGCGGCCGAGATTGCCAGCCGTTCCGGCTAGGCGCCGGTCAGATCCACGTCGCCGGACTGGCCGCCGGTTTTGCGCAACAGGCGCACGCCGTCGATGCGAACGGCACGGTCTACCGCTTTGCACATGTCGTAGACGGTCAGCGCAGCCACCGACACCGCGGTCAGAGCTTCCATCTCAACGCCCGTTTTACCTGAGGTGGTCGCCGTGGTCGTTATCCGTACCCGGCTTTCGTCCTCTTCCAGATCCAGCTCAACGTCAACCTTATTCAGTGGCAGAGGATGGCACAAGGGAATGAGCTCGGAGGTCTTTTTTGCGCCCATGATGCCAGCCAACTGGGCGATGGTGAGCACGTCGCCCTTCTTCATCAGGCCGTCGCGGATGAGGGCCAGAGTTGCCGGCTCCATGACCACGTAGCCGCAGGCCTGGGCCATGCGGTCCGTCACCGGCTTCCAGCCGACGTCCACCATGCGGGCGCTGCCGTCCTCGGCCAGGTGGGTAAGGCGGTCGGCGGGCTTGCTGGCGTTTTCAGTGGTCATGCGTTCCTCATCATCCGCCGATATGGTACATCTCGACCTTATTTCGAGCCGAAGCCTCGGCGGCGGTCAACTCGGTGCGTTCTTCGGAGTAGCGGTCGCGGCGGACACTCCAGGCTCCGGCGATGATAGCACTGAGTTCGGCGTCGGAAGCGCCCTGGCGCATGGGCCCGCGCAAGTCAACGCCATCGGTGGCGAAGAGGCAGGTGTACAGCTTGCCGTCGGTGGACAGACGGGCGCGGGTGCAGTTGGCGCAGAAGGGCTGGGTAACCGAAGCGATCACGCCGATTTCCCCCGAGCCGTCGCGGTAACGCCAGCGGTTGGCCACCTCGCCGACGTAGTTGGGTTCGGCAGGCTCCAGCGGCAACTCGGCGTCAATCATGGCCACGATCTCGGCGGCGGAGACTACCTCGTCGAGTTTCCAGCCGTTGCGGTTGCCAACGTCCATGTACTCAATGAAGCGGACGATGTGTCCGGTGCCCTTGAAGTGGCGAGCCAAGTCGACGAGCGTGTGGTCGTTGACGCCTTTTTGCACCACGGCGTTGATCTTGACGGGGTTCAACCCGGCTTCGGAGGCGCGCCCGATGCCATCCAGAACGCGCCGGGTGCCAAACCCCCGCCCGTTCATACGCTTGAAGACGTCGTCGTCCAGCGAGTCGAGGCTGACGGTGATGCGGTCCAACCCGGCCTCTGCCAGCTGTGTCGCCTGCTGGGCAAGGAGGTAGCCGTTGGTGGTCAGGGTGATGTCGTCCGCGCCCGGAATGGCGGCCAATTGGGCGATCAGCTTGGACAGGTCAACGCGCAGCAGGGGCTCGCCGCCGGTGATCCGCAGTTTGTTGACCCCGGCGCTCACAAACAGGGACGCCAGGCGCGAAATCTCCTCAAAGGTGAGGATTTCGTCCTTGGGCAGGAACTCGTAGGCCTCGCCGAAAATCTCGGCGGGCATACAGTAGGGACACCGGAAATTGCACCGGTCGGTGACCGAGATGCGGAGGTCCCGCAGGGGACGGCCAAATAGGTCGGCGATCATGATAACTGCAGCGGCGCTATGGTTGATCCAACAGTGTCTGGAATAAGGTGCGCGCTTTGCGGGCGGCATCGGCGCGGTGGCTGATGTGGTTCTTGATTTCCAGGGGCACCTGCGCGATGGTTTGCCCTATGGAGGGGAGGTGGAATACCGGGTCGTAGCCGAAACCATGCTCACCTTCCGGTTCGAATTGTATCATTCCGGCGACGGAGCCGACGACTGTGCCGATAACCGCGCCGCCCGGAGCCGCGATGGCGGTGACACAACGGAACCGGGCGATGCGCCGGTCCCAGGGCACGCCGTCAAGATTCTCCAGCAAGAGGGCCACCCGGTCGGCATCGGAATGGCAGGCGTCGCCGCCGTAGCGCGCGGAATACACGCCCGGCTCGCCGGCCAGCGCGTGCACCTCGAGGCCGGAGTCGTCGGAGATCGTAGGCAGGTTCGACAGGCGGGCGTACTCGGATGCCTTCAGGCGGGCGTTGGCGAGGAAGGTATCCCCGGTCTCGTCGACGTCCCCGGTGACTCCCGCGTCATCCAGGGAGATCAGTTCCACCGGCCAGCCGGCGAGCAATTCACGGTACTCGCGCATCTTGCCCTGGTTGCGGGTGGCGACGACGAGGACTGAGGATGACATAACTATACGACACCTGCGGCGGTGAGGGACTGAAGATCTTCATCCGACAAGCCCAGCCATTCGCCGTACACGGCGGAGTTGTGCTCGCCGACAGTGGGTCCCATGTGGCGCAACTCTCCCGGCGTGTCACTGAATTTTGGAACCAAGCCGAGCATACGGGTATGGCCCAACTCGGGGTCTTCGATCTCGACGATGTCGTCGCGATCCTGGAAGTGCGGATCGGCTACGATGTCGGCGCTGTTGTAGACTGGACCAACCACGCCCCCGGCCGGAATCAGCTCGTCCATGATGGCGTCGACGTTGCGCGATCCGAGCCACTCTTGGAGGACCTCGTTCAGGGCGTCCTTAGACTCAAGGCGCACGGCGTTGTTTGCAAAGCGGGGGTCGGCCAGCAACTGGTCCAGCCCCATTGCTCGCGCGAGGCCTTCCCAGGTGTTTTGCGAGGTGGCGGACAGCCCGAGCCAGCGATCGTCGCCGGTGCGGTAGAGGCTGCGCGGCGCGGCATCGGGAAAGTCGTTGCCCACCCGTTCCCGGATTTCGCCCAATCGGTCGTAAATGGTCAGGTGGGGAATGCAGAGGCGGAACAGCGGCTCGAAGAGGCTGAGGTCGACCACCTGACCGGCTCCGGCATTCCCGGCGCGGGTGTCGGCATCCCGCCGGTAGATCGCCATCATGCCGGCCATGGCGCCGAAGACGCCGGCGATCTCGTCAGCCAGCGGGATCGGCGGCAGGTTGGGCGGCGTATCAGGAAAGCCGGTCATGCCGATGTATCCGCTCATGCACTCGGCGATGGTGCCAAAACCGGGGCGGTCCCGATAGGGGCCGGTTTGGCCGAACCCGGAGAAACGGAGGATCACCAGGCCGGGGTTCACGTCGGCAGAGTGGAGGTCAGTCGGCCCGAGGTTCCAACGCTCCAGCGTTCCGGGGCGGAAACCCTCGATGAGGACATCCGCTTGTGCGGCCAATTGCTTGAGGATGGATTGTCCCCGGTTGTCGGCCATGTTCAGCGTGATCGACCGCTTGTTACGGGAATGGACCTTCCACCACAGCGATACGCCGTTGTAAAAGGGGCCCCAATTGCGCAACGGGTCGCCGGAGCCGGGCCGCTCGACCTTGATCACTTCGGCGCCGAAATCGGCCATGAGCGACGATGCGGTACCGCCGGCCACGATGATGGACAGGTCCAGGACGCGAAGTCCGGCCAGGGGCCCGGCTGTTGATGTTGGTTCTGAAGAAGTCAAAATCTATTCCTGGTCAGGTCGAAAGGGTGAGCGTTGGTGGAGCGGCGACGGATGCATCCGCCCTGATCAGTCATCGAACCAATCGAGTATGGCATTCAGCACGTCGCTGGGATATTCCATGGGCAGGAAGTGGCTGCCCTTGCCCATGGGTTCGACCACAGAGCCGGCCACCAGCTTTCGGAATCGCTCAATGCCCGGGTCTTGGGGACGCTGCGAACCGGGGTAGTCAGCGAGCAGGAGCAGCCAATCACCGGGCAGCCCCTGGAGGTGATTCTCCACCGGAAGATCGTCGCGCATACCGTAGAAGGCGGCCTCGATTTCCGGGTGGCATTTCAACTCGGCGCGTCCGTCGGGCAGCAGCCTGGTTCCTCCCTCAATGAATTGACGGTAGGGCTCGTCCTCCCAATCTTTGAACGCGGCGCGGGTGCGGTACGCATCGAACATTGCTTCCCGGGACTCCCACACCGACCGTTTCATCCGCGTCCGCTCGGCCCGACGGGTCAGATCCTGGCTGGGCGCCGACGGCGCGTCGTTGCTGACCCGGGTCTCGACCAACACCACCCGGTCAAACCTGCCGGGCAAGAGGTTCGAGGCGATGATGGCGGCGAGACCGCCGGAGGAATGGCCGATTACCCGCGGCGACTGGAGGTCCATGGCGGCAACGATTGCCGTCAGGTCTTCCCCGGCGTATTCGAACTTGTAGCCCTTGTCGGATTTGTCGGTGTCGCCGTGTCCGCGCTGGTCAAAGGCCAGGACCCGGTAGTTCTCGGCCAACCGGCGCGCGATCGGTTTCCAGGGCCAGGCGCAAAGCCCAGTGGCATGGAGCACCAACAGCGGAGGATTCGACGGCTCTCCCCATTCCAGGTAATGGTGCCGGATTCCGTTGGCGGAAACGTAGTGGCTGGTCCAGTCGTCAGTTCGTGAAGCGTCGGGCATCGGTTGGCCTTCGGTTTGGTTTTTCGGAGTAGCCATTATGCTATAATGCCGCCGCCCAATTATCCAGACCATCCAGTCTGCCGATCAGAGAAACTCCTCTAATGCTCGAAGACTATTTTGGCCAGTACGGGCTGATCGCCATCTTCCTGGTCATCTCCATCGTTGTACCGTGCAGCATGCTGCTGGCTTCGCACGGGCTTTCGCGATTCGGCATACGGCCGGCGCGCCCGAACGCGGTCAAGCACGACACCTACGAGTGCGGCGTGCAGACCATCGGCGGCACGTGGAATCGGTTCCAGTTCCGGTACTACATGTTCGCCATCCTCTTCGTGATATTCGACGTGGAGGTGGTGTTCCTCTACCCTTGGGCCACCAAGTTCCTGACCCTGGAACTGTTCGCCCTGATCGAAATGGCAGTGTTCGTGGGGATCCTGCTGCTGGCCTGGGCCTACGCCTGGCGCAAGCGGGACCTGGAGTGGCAGGGTTAGACCGCATGGCAGAGCAGACAAGTTTCAACCTGCCCTCGTCAGGAGGGCCGCTGCACAGTCGGACCTGGGACATTGACCGGTCAGAAGGGCAACTGGTCAACGAAATCATTGCCGCCTCGCAATCGCCCATCGAAGTACCGGCCATCGAGGTCCCGGACGACCTCAAGCGCAATCTGATGGTCACATCGGTGGACGCGCTGGTGAACTGGAGCCGTAAGTCGGCGCTGTGGCCGGTGTCCTTTGGGCTGGCGTGCTGCGCTTTCGAAATGATGGCGACCGCCATGGGCCGGTTTGATATCTCGCGATTCGGCATGGAAGTGTTCCGGGCTTCCCCGCGGCAGGCGGACCTGATGATCGTGGCCGGAACTGTGACCTGGAAGATGGCGCCGCCCATCCAGCGGATTTACGAGCAGATGGCCGAGCCGCGCTGGGTAATCTCCATGGGCGTATGCGCCACCAGCGGAGGCCCGTACTTCGGATCGTACAGCGTGGTGCCGGGCGTCGACCACATCATCCCGGTGGACGTCTACGTGCCGGGATGCCCGCCACGGCCCGACGCGCTGCTTTACGGCATCATGGAGTTGCACGAGAAGATCAAGAAGTACCGCAACCTGGGCGACGGGAGATTCAAGCCGTGACGCTGAGCGTCGTGTCCGGCGAGACCCTGGCGCAACGCCTGCGTGAGGCGGCGCCGAACTCCGTGGTTGATTGGGACGAAACGGCGGTCTGGGTGGAACCGAGTTCGCTGGGGTCGGTTGCCAACGTCCTGCATGACGACACAGAGTTTGACTTCAAGTTCCTGAACGCTATCAGCGCTATCGATTTCGTTGAGCACTTTGAGCTGGTTTACCACCTGACCTCAATCTCGCGGCGGCATACCGGGGTGGTGCGCAGCCGGGTCTACGGGCGCGAGGAGCCAACAGCAGCGTCCGTGGTCGGGGTGTGGAAGGGCGCGGACTTCCAGGAACGGGAAATCTGGGACCTGATGGGCGTTAGATTTACGGGCCATCCCAACATGAAACGGATCATGCTCTGGGAAGGCTTCGACGGCCATCCGTTGCGAAAGGACTTCCTGTAGAACCCGGCCCCGGGGTTCCGGAACCACTTGCCATGACCATCCGCACCGAGCCAATGACGGTCAACGTGGGGCCGCAGCACCCCAGCACCCACGGCGTGTTTCGGGTGCGCATCACGTTCGACGGCGAAGACATCGTTGAAGTCGAGCCGGTGTTGGGCTATCTGCACCGGGGCACCGAGAAGCTGGCCGAGGAGCGCAACTACGTGCAGGTGGTGACCCTCACGGACCGCCTGGACTACACCTCCTCAATGATCAATAACCAAGCCTACTGCCTCGCGGTGGAGCAACTGTTGGGCATCGAGCCTCCTCCCCGGGGAAAGTACCTACGTACCTTGACCGCCGAGTTGCAACGCGTGGCCAGCCACCTGATCGCCGTGGGATTCTTTGTCCAGGAATTGGGCGCCTTCGGCACGCCGCTGATGTACACCTTCCGCAGCCGGGAGCGGATCCTGGACCTCTTCGAGATGCTGTGCGGCGCTCGGGTGACCGTCAGCTATATGAGGCCAGGCGGAGTATTCGCCGACGCCCCGGCCGATTTCTGGCCGGCCCTGGACCAGTTCCTGAACGATTTTGAAGGCGAACTGGAGGAGATCGAAAATCTGCTGCTCAGCAACGAGATTTTGATGGTTCGCACGCGGGGGGTCAGCCCACTGCCGGCGGACGTGGCGATCAACTGCTCGGTGAGCGGGCCGGTATTGCGCGCCAGCGGCGTCAACTGGGACTGGCGCAAAATCGCTCCGTACGACGCCTACGACCAGGTTGAGTTCGATATCCCGGTGGGCCAGAACGGGGACAATTACGACCGCTTCTGGGTACGGATGCAGGAAGTGCGCCAGAGCCTGCGCATCGTCAGACAGTGCGTGGCGCAGATTGAGCCCGGCCCGGTGCGCCAGGAGTTGCCCATGGTCCTGAGAGCAGCGCCGGGTGCAGAAGCCTACGGCCGGGTCGAGGCCTCCAAGGGCGAATTAGGCTTTTTCCTGGTCAGCGACGGCGGGGTGTCACCCTATCGCTGCAAGATACGCTCGCCTTCCCTGATCAATCTGACGATTACGGAGCACCTGTTGATTGGGTGGAAACTGGCCGACATGATCGTGTCGTTGGGCAGTGTTGACATAAACATGGGCGAGGTCGACCGCTAATGCGCTGCGTGACCAACGCCGAAGGGATGCTCAGCGCCGATGGGGTGCTGGGCGGCAACCCGCTGTTCTACTTCATCTACAACGCGGTGGGCCACGTTGCGCCGTGCTGGTTGAGCTACCTGATCGCCGGCCTGGTCATCATGCTCATTCTGATCAACGCGGTGTTGCTGGGTGCGGCAGTGGTGAGTTGGGGAGAGCGGAGGCTGCTGGGCAGGTTCCAGAACCGCGTGGGCCCCAACCGATGGGGGCCGTTCGGAGCATTCCAACCGATTGCCGACCTGGCCAAGCTGATCACCAAAGAGGACATTATTCCCTACGGCGCGGACCGGCTAGCCTTTACCGCCGTGCCGATAATCATGGTAGCCGCCGTGCTGCTGGGTACTGCGGTGCTGCCGTTCGCCAAGGACGTGGCGCTGGTCGACCTGAACGTGGGTGTCCTTTTCGTGTTGGCCGTAAGTTCGTTGACTTCCATCGCGATATTCACCGCCGGGTGGGCGTCCAACAACCGGTACGCGCTGTTCGGCGCCGGGCGGGCGGTCGCTGTGCTGCTCAGCTACGAAGTGCCGGTGGTGCTGTCGCTGCTGGGGGTGGTGTTGGTCGCCGGCTCCATGTCGCTGGGCGACATCGTGCATGCCCAGACGGTGCCTTTCTTCCTGGTGCAACCGCTGGCATTCTTCGTGTTCATCGCCGGCATGTCCGCCGAATTGAACCGTACCCCCTTCGACGTTGCGGAAGCGGAGTCGGAGATCATCGCCGGTTATCACACGGAATACAGCGGGATCAAGTTCGCGCTGATCCAGGCCGCTGAGTTCGGAGGCGTGCTGGTAGTGTCGGGTCTGATTGCTACGTTGTTCCTGGCGGGTTGGGCCGGCCCGGCAGCCGACTGGCTGGGCTGGCTGTGGTTCCTGATCAAGGTCTTCATCGGCATCTTCCTCTTCGTCTGGATCAGGTCCACCTACCCGCGGCTGCGCCTGGACCAGATCATGGCGGTGTGCTGGAAGTTCCTGATGCCGCTGAGCATAATCAACCTAACGGCCGTGGTCCTCGAAGTGTTCTTCCTGCGCGACGCCAACGGGTCGTTGAGCACGTTGGACCTGTGGATAATGGCCGGCATCAATATCGTCCTGGCTGGTGGATCGATCCTCTTCTTCGGGCGTTTCATCCGCGAAAAGGTTCGCACCGAGGCGCCCACGGGAACGGCGGCGAACCCAGTGGTGCCGGGCGTGTCGACGATCCGAATGGGCTAGAACGGCGGGGGTGACGCAGTGTACGGACTGGAAATGGTGAAAGGGCTGGCGGTAACGCTCGCGAACCTGATGCGCAAACCCTTCACGACCTCGTATCCGGAGCAGCGGATACGGCAGCACCCTCGTTTCCGGGGCGAGGAATTCACCTGGTACGAGGAGCGATGCACGGGCTGCGCGTCGTGCGCCAAGTACTGCCCGCTGGGCATCATCAAGATCGTCACCTCCCCCAGCGAGACCGCTCCGTTGCAGGGAGACAAGTATCGCCTGGAGACTTTCGACATTGAGTTGCAACGGTGCATGTTCTGCGGCCTGTGCGTCGAGGCCTGCCCCTACGACGCGCTGTTCATGGGCAGCGGATTCGAAGAGGGCCAGTATCGCCGGACGGATCTGGTGATCACCATTGACCGTCTGCGTCAGGCTGAGAAGAACCCCAGCACCTGGTTTCGCCCCCAACTGGAGGGAATGGACTACCGGCCGGGGGCGGGTCGGCCGCTGGGCTGGCGCGAGGTCGGCCGCGAAAACTGGCGTTGGCACCAGCACGAAAAGGCCGGTATGCGTCTTGCCGGCGGCCGCGACGACAACGAGGGCGAAGCCTAGATGTGGTTTGAGCACCTCGTATTCTGGGCGCTCTCGGTGATTGCCATCGTGGGCGCTTTGGGAGTCGTCCTGGTCCGTGACCTGTTCCGCGCGGCCCTGATGCTGGCCATGGCATTTGTCGCCGTGGGCGGGCTGTTCGTAATGATGAACGCCGAGTTCCTGGCAGTGGTGCAAATCCTGATCTACGTCGGGGCCATCGCCGTCCTGTTCATCTTTGCGGTGATGCTCACCCGGGACGTGCAGCAGGGCAACGCGCCCAACCGCTTGCAGATCCCCGCGGCGGTGATATCGGCGCTGGTGCTGGCCGCCATGATCGCCACGGCGGTTTCCACCGACTGGACCACCCTGGCCGGAGCGGGACTGGAGGCCAAGGCCCAACTGGCGCAGACCCAGGCGGTCGGCATACCGGACGCAGCCGATTTGACCTCCGCCGGCCTGACCGCCGCCGAAGTAGAAAGCGTGAGCAGCGGCGGTCTCGCCGACCTGCTGATCGGCAATTTTGTCCTGCCGTTTGAGGCGGTCTCGCTGTTGCTGCTGGGCGCCGCCATCGGCGGACTGGCGCTGGCGCGTGGTCGCGGGAGATAGGGCATTGTCGCTGGAATCGCTACTGATCGTAGCCGCGATCATCTTCTGCATCGGCCTCTACGGAGCGCTGGCGCGGCGGAATTTCATCGCCGTGCTGATGTCCGTTGAGCTGATGTTCAACGGAGTGAACCTGACGCTGGTGGCATTGGGCAGGTACGTTGCTCCATACGCTGTCCAGGAACAACTTTCCGCGGTGTTCACCGGGCAGGTGTTCGCGGTGTTCATCATTACGGTTGCCGCCGCCGAAATCGCGTTGGGCCTGGGTATAGTTTTTGCCGTATTCCGATCCAACGAAAGCGTCGACCTGACCGACGCCGCCACGCTGCGCCACTGACACCGACGCTACGCCAGGATCCCAACCAGAGCACAGCAGAGCATCCCTTTACAGAGCATTCCTTGACCATGTGGGTAGAATTCAAACGCGCCCCCAACCTGATGGCGGCCGAAATCTGGAAGGAAGTGCTGGAGGCTGAGGGCCTGCCCAGCCGTATCCTGCCGGACGGCGACATCCGGGACTGGAGCGAGCGCGTCCCCTTCGTGATCTACGTGCCCAAGGGCCGGGAACACGTAGCCGAAGAGATCGTCAGGAAGCTGTGAGGATCACCGGACTATGCTGACCGAATCCCTGGTTTGGGCAATCTTCCTGCTGCCCGTGGCGTCGTTCCTGCTGATCGGACTGGTCATCCGGACCCTTGGCCCGGCTTTCGCCAAGTCCGCCGGCTACGTCACGATCGCCGCGTTGGGCATCGGGTTCATCCTTTCGGTCTGGTTGCTGCGGTCTCACGCCCACGGCGAGGTTTACGACTTCGCGCCGTACCTCTGGCTGAACTTGGGGCCGGCGGCGATTGAAGTCGGGCTGCTGCTGGACCCTCTCACCAACGTGATGCTGGTGGTCGTGACCGGCGTCAGCCTGATGGTGCAGATCTACTCGATGGGGTACATGGACGGCGATGAGAGCTTCGCCCGCTACTATGCCTACATGTCCCTGTTCAGCGCGTCGATGATCGGGCTGGTGCTGGCCGTCAACATCGTGCAGATGTACGTGTTCTGGGAGCTGGTGGGCCTGTCCTCCTACCTGCTGATCGGGTTCTGGCACGACCGGCCCGCGGCGGCGGCGGCGGCGAAAAAGGCGTTCATCATCACGCGCATCGGCGACGTCGGTTTCCTGCTGGCCATCATCTACCTGTTCTTCCAGGCGGACACTTTTGCCGCCCACGGGTTGAACGCCCTGCACATCCCGCACATCTGGGAGGCGGCGGCCCCGGTTGCGGCGGGCGGCGCCGGCATCGTGGCCGGCGGAGCGCTGCTGTGGCTGTGCCTGGGCCTGTTCGCCGGAGCGGCGGGCAAGAGCGGCCAATTCCCGTTGCACACCTGGCTGCCCGACGCCATGGAGGGCCCGACGCCGGTCAGTGCGCTGATCCATGCCGCCACGATGGTCGCGGCCGGCGTGTTCCTGGTGGGGCGGTTCTTCCCGGTTTTTGCCGAATCGGAGGCGGCGATGATGGTGGTGGCGCTGATCGGGGCGTTCACCGCCGTGTTCGCCGCTACCATGGGGTTGGCGGCCAACGACATCAAGCGCGTGATGGCCTACTCCACGGTCAGCCAGTTGGGCTACATGATGGCGGCCCTGGGCGTGGGAGCCTACAACGCCGCCCTGTTCCACCTGTTCACCCACGCCTTCTTCAAGGCCCTGCTGTTCCTGGGCGCGGGCAGCGTGAACCACGCCGCCGGCACTTTCAACATGATGTACATGGGCGGTCTGCGGAAGGCGATGCCTGGCACCTATTGGCTGACCGTTATTGGAGCGCTGAGCCTGGTCGGCATCTTCCCGCTGGCCGGGTTCTGGAGCAAGGACGAGATACTGCTGGAGTCCTGGCTTGCCGGCGGACCGGTGCCGGCGTCGATCAGTCTGCTGGTTTTCGTAATGCTCCTGGTGGGTGTGCTGTTGACCGCGTTCTACACCTACCGTATGGTGCACCTCACCTTCCACGGCGAGTTCCGGGGCGGGGGCGAACGCGAGTTGCACGACGCGGAGGAAGCCGGCGCCCCGGCCCCAACGGGTGTCAGCCACCACGTACATCTGGGAGAATCGCCGCTGGTGATGGTGATCCCGATGGGCATCCTGGGTTTCAGCGCAGTGGTTGCCGGCTGGTTGGCGAACCCGATAGGAGTGAGCAGCATCTTTGGATTGATACCCTCACACTGGTTGACGGAATACTTCGCCTCCGGCCTGCACGACGGGCATCATGCGCCCCCATTCAGCATCACCATGGCGGTAATATCCAACGTCGTCGCCATCGCCGGCATCGGGCTGGCCGTACTCACCTACGCCTGGCCGAGACCGTTCACGACATCCGAACCGTTGCGCAAGGGCGGGCCGTTGCATACCCTACTGGCCCAACGATATTACATGGACGATCTCTACGAGGGCGTCATCGTGGGCCGGGTCTTTTACCGGGCAGTTGCCGCGATAACTGACTGGGTTGACCGGAACATCGTGGACGGGATCGTGGGCTTGCTCGGCTGGATTTCCCGAAACATTGGCAGCCTGCTGGCCCTGGTTCAAAACGGACAGGTGCAGACCTACCCGCTGATCGCTGCCGCCGGCGGCCTCGTCATCATCATTCTTTATCTGGCCCTTGGATAAACGCGCATGCCGACCGGATTCAACGGCCTTCTGACCGCCACCGTTTTCCTGCCTGCCGTCGCGGCTCTGCTGCTGGCGGTCGGCCTGGTGCGGGGTGATCGCAACATCCGCTGGTTCGCTGCTGCCGCCGCCGCCGCCGACCTGGTCCTGTCGGTGTTTGTATTCGCATTGTTCCAGCGTGGTGGCGAAAGATTCCAACTAGTCGACCGGTTCGACTGGATCACCACGGACACGGTGCAGGCCAGCTATCTACTAGGAGTGGACGGCATCAGCGCGCCATTAGTGATGCTGACCGGGCTGCTGGGCCTGTGCGCGGTGTTCGTGTCCTTCCATATCAGCAACCGGGTGCGCGAGTATTTCATCTGGTTGTTCGTTCTCCAGACGGCCGTCCTCGGCGTGTTCACCGCTCTGGACTTCCTGCTGTTCTTCCTGTTCTGGGAAATCGAGCTGGTGCCGATGTACCTGCTGATCTCGACCTGGGGCACCGGGCGGCGTGAATACTCCGCGATGAAGTTCCTGATCTTCACCATTCTCGGCTCGGCCTTCATGCTGGTGGCGATAGTCGCCGTGTTCGTCAGCGCCGGCGTCGACAGTTTCGGCATGAGTTTCGACATGACGCGACTGCTGGAGCCGGGCGGCGCGCTTGACGCCTCCCGGGCCGCGCTACCCATGGGGGTCCTGTTCTGGCTGTTCTTCATCGCTTTTGCGGTGAAGTTACCCACCTGGCCGGTCCACACCTGGCTGCCGGACGCGCACACCGACGCGCCCACTGCGGGCAGCGTGATGCTGGCCGGCGTGATGCTGAAAATGGGCGGATATGGCCTCCTGCGGATCAACGCGGGAATGTTCCCCGAGCAGCTTCAGCAGTTCGCCCTGCCCATCGTAGCCCTCGGGGTCATCAGCGTACTGTACGGCGCGGTGGTTACCCTGCGGCAAACCGACCTGAAACGGCTCATCGCGTATTCCAGCGTCAGCCACATGGGGCTGGTGCTGATCGGACTGGGTTCCGTCGCCGTTGTGGGCGGAGCGCTCACCGACGCCGGTCTGACCGGCGCCGCAATGCAGCTGTTCACCCACGGCACAATCACCGGACTGCTGTTCGTGGCCGTGGGCATCCTGTACGAGCAGACGCACACCCGGCACATACCGGACCTGGGCGGCCTGGCAAACCGGATGCCGGTGCTCTCGGGAGCGTTCCTCATCGCGGGGGCAGCGTCGCTGGGGCTGCCATTGCTCAGCGGGTTCGTGTCCGAGATCCTGGTTTTCTTCGGCGCGTTCCGGGCCTTCCCGGCGTTGACGATACTGGCAGTGCTGGGCATCATCCTGGCCGCGGGCTATATTCTGTGGATGCTGCAACGGACGCTGTTCGGACCCCGGCCGGCGCGCTGGGATAACCTGACCGACGCCGCTCCGGTGGAAATGGTGCCGGTGGCGCTGCTGGTAATCAGCATTGTTGCCGTGGGCGTTTATCCCGCCTGGTTGACGGATGTATTCCGCGACGGGCTGGAGCCGATAGTCAGCGGCTACAACGCGGGGCTGGCCGGGATCAGCCGCTAGCCACAAAGACCGGAAACGCAATGACTGTTTACGACCTCTACCTGGTTTCGCCGTATCTGGCACTGGCCGCTTTGGCCATGCTGGTGATCGTCGCGGACCTGGTCACCCGTCGCACCGGTTTACTGGTTGGCTTGTCCTTTGTCGGGCTGACGGCGCCGGCGGCGCTGAGCGCCTGGCAATTGGTGGACCTGACCAGCAGCGGAGCCAGTGAGCTGACCGCCGAAGGATCGGTCATCCTCTACACGCTGTCCATCGACCGGTTCGCGCTGTTCTTCAACTTCCTGATTCTGGCGGCGGTTGGGCTGGTGGTCCTGGTATCCAACGACTACGTGCGACGTGTGGAGCGGTTGCAGGGAGAGTATTTCGGGCTGATGCTGCTGTCGGCCACCGGCATGATGCTGCTGGCCGCGGCCAACGAACTGATCACGATTTACATCGCCCTGGAACTGACGACCCTGCCGTTGGCCGCGCTGGCGGCGTTCCTGCCCAACGCGCGCTCCAGCGAGGCCGGGATGAAGTTCCTCATCATCGGCGCCATCAGCAGCGCGGTGATGCTGTACGGTATGGCATTGATATACGGCTTCACCGGAAGCACGCGACTGGACGAGATCGCCGCGGTCCTGGCGGTGAACTCGCAAACGGGCATCTTGCCCTTCGGCAGCATGGCGGTCCTGCTGGCAGTGGTGCTCCTGCTGACGGGGTTCGGTTTCAAGATGTCGGCGGCGCCGTTCCAGATGTGGGTGCCCGACGTCTACGAGGGGGCTCCGACACCGATGGTCGCATTCCTCTCGGTGGCGAGCAAAGCCGCGGCATTCGCGTTGGTTCTCCGGGTGTTCTACATCGGATTTGAGGCCCTGGACGGCGACTGGTGGGTACTGCTGGCCGGATTGGCGGCGCTATCCATGACCATCGGGAACCTGGTGGCGATAGCGCAGCGGAACATCAAGCGGATGTTCGGCTACAGCACCATCGCCCACGCGGGATACATCCTGGTTGGCGTCGCCGCCGTGGCCACTGTGGGCGACGAATCAGCTACGTTCGGACCCAGCAGCGTGCTGTTCTACCTGGCGGCGTACACTGCGGCGAACCTGACGGCGTTCTTCGCCATCGTGTGCATCGGCAACCGGATCAACAGCGATGAGATCGAGGACTACGCCGGAATGCTGCGGCGCGCCCCGTTCCTGGCCATCGCGCTGGCGCTGGCGCTGATCGCCCTGATCGGTGTGCCGCCCACCAGCATATTCATCGCAAAGATCTATATCTTCGCGGCCGCCATCAACACCGGTGAATCGCTGATGACCTGGTTGGTGATCATCGGGGTGGTCAACAGCGTGGTGTCGGCTTACTACTACCTCCGCGTAATCAAGGTGATGTTCCTGCAACCCGCCATCCACACCGAACGCCTGGGTGGGTCCTGGCCCGTCAACGTGGCGCTGGGAGTGGCGGCATTGTGCATGATCTGGCTGGGAGTGGCGCCGGGAGTGATCGTGGGCGCAGCCGAACGGGCCGCGGTCGTACTGGCCGGCGGGTAGAGATCCGGACGGACTCATGCAGATGAAAACGGTCGGCATCGCGTACAACGACCTCATACCCGAGGCCCTTGACCTGGCTCATGCCATCGTCGGCGAGTTGAACCTTGGGTCCGACACCTGGATCTTGCGAGCGGAAGATGCGGAAGACCTGAGCCAGCGGGCGAAAGGAACGGATCTGGTAATCACCATCGGAGGCGACGGGACGATCTTGCGCGTAAATCGCGCCATTGCACCCCAGGGCATCCCTCTGTTGGGGATAAACATGGGGCGGCTGGGTTTCATGACGGAGCTGACGGTGCCGGGCGTGATGGAGCAGTTGCCCAAGTATCTGAACGGCGACATGAGGGTCTCCGAGCACAATATGCTCATGGCGACGGTGTTCCGCCGGGGCGACGACGAGAAGACGGTCGGCGAGGGACCCTACCACGCCCTGAACGACGTGGTGCTGTCCCGGAGCCGGGTGTCCCGCGTGATCACAGTGCGGGCGGTGATTGACGGCGCCGACGTGTCCACCTTCCGCGCCGACGGGGTGATACTGGCAACGGCCACGGGCAGCACCGGGTACAGCTTCGCCGCCGGCGGACCCATCGTGGACCCCTTGTCCGATGACGTGGTGCTGACTCCGTTAGCATCGCACGTGGGCTTGACGACCCCGCTGGTGCTGCGACCCACCAGCAGCGTTGATTTCCGCCTGGAGGGGTCGCAGGAGGCGATTATCAGCGTGGACGGGTTTGAGAACCACCCAATCGAGCCGGGCGACTGGGTGCGCATCACCCGCAGCCCGTACCGGGCCCGGTTCCTGAGGGCCAACGATCACAACTATTTCTGGGCGACCCTGACCCGACGGCTGGGGTTCAGCCTCACGGGGCGCTAGGCACCGGACGCGATGACCACGTTTCCCGACAACGAACCCACCATCTCTTCGCGCCACATCTACAGCGGGAGGATCATCGACGTGCGAGTCGATACGGTACGCTTGCAGAACGGTCGGGAGAGCACCCGAGAGATCGTGGATCATGCGCCGTCGATTTGCGTGGTGCCGGTGGATGCCGATGGCAACGTCCTGATGGTGCGCCAGTACCGGAAACCCACGGACGGCTTCCTCCTGGAGGTTCCGGCGGGAGGGATCGAAGAAGGGGAAACTCCCGAAGAGGCTACCCGCCGAGAGCTGCAGGAAGAGATTGGCCACACCGCCGACAGCCTCGAGGCGTTGAGCGCATTCTGGTTGGCCCCGGGTTGGTGCTCGGAGTACATGTACGCATTTCTGGCCACAGGTCTGAGGCCGGCGAACCTGGACTCGGATGAGGATGAATTCATCGAGGTGGTGAGGGTGCCGCTGGGAGAGGTTGCGGACGTGATCGGGCGCGGCGAGATACAGGACGCCAAGAGCGTGGCATCGCTGCTGCTGGCGGCGCGAATCCTGGGCTCCGATTAGCCCGGGGCACATGACCGGCATGACGGAAAGGCAAGCTGTGGCCGGATCGCGATGGATCTACCGGGGCCAGCTCGTCAACTTGAGAGAGGACACTGTCCTGCTGGACAACGGACAGGAACACTCATGGACCATCGTCGAATACCCGTCCTCGGTTTGCGTGGTGCCAGTGTTTCAGGATGGAACGGTGATGCTGGTGCGGCAATTCCGCAAGCCGGCCGAGGAGTTCCTGCTGGAAGCGCCGGCCGGCAAGATGGAGCCTGGCGAAATGCCCGAAGCCGCCGCGCTGAGAGAGTTGCAAGAAGAGATCGGGCACACTGCCGGAAAATTGGACCCGTTGGCCGCTTTCTACACCAAGCCCGCGCTATGCACTCAGCGGATGCACGTATTCCTGGCGAGGAATCTCACGCCGGCCAGGCTGTCGGCCGACGATGACGAGTTCATCGACGTGCGGAGGGTTTCGATGGATCGAGTAGCGGGGTTGATCGCCGACGGCTCGATACGGGACGCCAAGAGCATAAGCGCGTTGTTGCTTGCGATGCGGGTTATGGGCGATAATTAGCCGCCGCAAAATGGCGCGCCGCTTGTGAGCGCCAGCAATCGCCGGACTCTGCGGCGCCCGGCCGGAGGAAAACACACATGGCAGAGGTTTTGCAACACGACGTGTTGGTGGTCGGCGCTGGCTTGGCCGGCATGCGTGCCGCAATCGCGGCCCGGGCCGGCGGCGCGAACACCGCCATCATCAGCAAGGTCCATCCGGTTCGCAGTCATTCCAACGCGGCACAGGGCGGCATCAACGCGGCCCTGCTGGACCGAGGCGATGACTGGGAGGACCACGCCTACGACACCATCAAGGGCAGTGACTTCCTGGGAGACCAGGACGCCATCGAAGTGATGTGTCGGCAGGCCGGCGCGTCCCTGATCGACATGGAGCACATGGGCGTGACCTTCAACCGCGACGATGACGGCCGCCTGGGTACTCGGGCCTTCGGCGGGCAGCGGCGGGCTCGGACCTTCTTCGTGGGCGACTTCACGGGTCAGGCCCTGCTCCACGTGATGTTCGAGCAGCTGATCAAGTCGGGCGTGCAGCGTTACGAGGAATGGTTCGTAACCGCCCTGATTATGGAAGACGGCCAGGCGGCGGGCGTTATCGCTTTGGAGATTCGCACCGGCGAGCTGCACTTGATCCGCGCCAAATCGGTCATCCTTGCCACCGGAGGCTGCGGGCGACTGTTTGAACCCAGCACCAACGCCCTGATCGTGACCGGCGACGGCATGGGGCTGGTGTACAACGCCGGCGGCCAACTCATGGACATGGAGATGGTGCAATACCATCCCACCACCCTGGCCGGCAGCGGCGTGCTGATATCCGAAGCGGCACGCGGCGAGGGCGCCTACCTGCGGGACAAGGACGGAAACCGCTTCATGGAGAAGTACGCTCCCAACATGATGGAGCTGGCTTCCCGGGATGTGGTGTCTCGTGCGGAACAGACGGAGATCAACGGGGGTAACGGCGTCGACGGGTGCGTATACCTGGACTGCACGCACCTCGGCGAGGCCCTGATTATGGAAAAGCTGATCCAGATCAGGGAGATCGGCATTGACCTGGCCGGCGTGGACATGATCAAGGAGCCTATTCCGATCCGGCCTGGGATGCACTACATCATGGGCGGCATCAAGACGGACATCGAAGGCCGCACCAACCTGAACGGAGTCTACGCCGCCGGCGAGTGCGCCAACGTCAGCGTCCACGGCGGGAATCGGCTGGGAGCCAACTCCCTGCTGGACACCATCGTGTTTGGCGAGAGGTCGGGGAACCACGCGTCGGAATTCACCCGCAACATGGACTACGTTGAATTTGACGCCAACGCTGCTCTGAATCGGGAACGGCGTCGGATCCAGGAAATGCTGGACCGACCGGAGAACGGGGACCGCTGGTCAGCCATTCGTCGGGAGATGGGCGAATCGATGAACCGGAACGTCGCGGTCTTCCGCAACGAAGAGGGCATTGAGGAGACCATCGACGACCTGCATCAACTGCGACGACGCTACGAGAACGTTCCGGTTCACAACAAGGGCAAGAGCTTCAACACCGACCTGATTTTCGCGCTGGAGTTGGGCTACATGCTGGACTGCGCCGACACCATCGCGGTCGGGGCGCTGGAACGCAAGGAAAGCCGGGGCGCACAGTTCCGTACGGACTACCCTGATCGGAACGACGAAGAATGGCTGCACCACATCGTCCTGACCAAGGGCGACGGGGGACCCATGACATCCGAATTGCCGGTCACCATCACCAAGTGGACGCCGGAGGAGAGGAAATACTAGGTTATGGACGTTACCATCCGGGTAAAGCGACAGGATCCGGAGGCGGATGGCGAGCGCCGGCTGCCCTACTGGCAGGAGTATCCGGTCACCATCGCCGACAACGCCACGGTCCTGGACGCGCTGATCCAGATTCGGGAAGACGACGACGGCACGCTGTCGTTGCGCTGCTCCTGCCGCAGCGCGATCTGCGGGTCGTGCGCGATGCGTATCAACGGCCACGCCGGGTTGGCGTGCAAGACCATCGCCAACACGGTGGTGCAGGACGGCGTTATCACGGTGGAGCCGGCGGGCGTGATGCCGGTCATAAAGGATTTGGTCGTCGACTTCGACATGTTCTGGGAAAAGATCGAAGCGGTTGACCCCTTCCTGAAGCACGTGGGTCAGGAACCGGAAGGTGAGTACATCGTGTCCAACGATGCGATGCTGCACCTTTCCGGCGTTACCGCCTGCATCATGTGCGGAGCCTGCGTGTCTGATTGCACGGTGCTTGAAGTGGATCCGACCTTCCTGGGGCCGGCGGCGTTGGCCAAGGCCTACCGGTTCACCGCGGACCCGCGGGACGGCGACGCCACGGGCGTGTCCATGGAACGGCTGTGGGCGCTCAGCGAACCCACGGGCGTCTGGGATTGCACGCGGTGCAACGAGTGCGTCCAGGCCTGCCCCAAGGGCGTGGCTCCCATGGACCGCATCATGGCGATCCGCGAGCAGGCGATCCAGCAAGGTTATACCACCAACAACGGCGCGCGGCACACGGAGGCCTTCACCGAATCGGTCGGACACAGCGGCCGGCTGGACGAACTGAGGCTACCCATCAAGTCGGTGGGCGGGTTCACGAACATGCCGGCGCTGATGGACTACATGCCGGTGGCCTTCCGCGCGCTACGGCGCGGCAAGATGCCTCCCATCGTCCACAAGAACGTGGACAACGTCGAAGCGGTCCGGAGGCTGTTCCGCCAGTTGGAACCGGATGCGCCGGCTCCCCAAGTCAGCAACAACTCACCCTTCGGGTAGCGGAACCCCGGCAGGCCGGTACGCGCCGCTTACCCCGAGGCCAATAGGGGCGAACGACCATTCGCCCCTATACTAGTGGCCAATCGATCCAGGAGGAGGAACTCGTGAAGTACGCTTTCTTTCCGGGCTGCGTTTCCCAGGGTGGCGCGCCCGAACTTTACCCGGCGGCGCGCATAGTCTGCCAACGGTTGGGGATAGAACTGGAAGAAATCCCCGGCTGGACGTGCACCGGCGCGGGCGTGATCCAGGAAAAGAACCAGCTGTTCGGGGACACGCTGAACGCACGGAACTTCGCCAAGGCCGAACAAATGGGCCTCCCCATTCTCACCATTTGCAGCACCTGCCAGGGCGTGATGTCGCAGGCCAACCACCGGATGCGGAACCCGGAATACCTGGCGGAGATCAACTCCTACCTGGCCGAAGAAGGCCTGGAATACAGCGGCAACTCCGAACCCAAGCACCTGCTATGGATCCTGATTGAGGACTACGGTCTGGACCGCTTGGGCGGCTACATCACGCGCCAACTTACGGACCTCAAGATCGCCCCGTTCTATGGCTGCTACATCGTGCGACCCACCGAGGCGCTCGACATTGCCGACCACCCGGAGCGGCAGCAATCGCTGGAGATGCTGATACAGACGCTGGGCGCGACGCTGGTGGACTTCGAGGGCAAGACCCGTTGCTGCGGCTTCCCGATCCTCACCATCAACCAGAAGAACTCGATGGCCATGGTCGGCAAGCACACGTCCGAGGTCAAAGACCTGGGCGCGGACGCCATGGTTACGCCGTGCCCGCTGTGTCACCTGAACCTGGACGGGTTCCAACCCAAAGCGGCCTCGCAGGCCCGCCGGTCCATTGACCTGCCCATCCTGCACATGCCTCAGCTGATCGGTTTGGCGATGGGCATGTCGCCGTCGGAGCTGGGGATGAAGAGACACATCGTCAGCACGGGACCGCTGGAAGTCAAAGCCGGTTTACGTCGCTAGACTGGTCACTAGGGCGGTACCAGTAATAGGAAGGGCGGGAAATGATCCCGCCCTTCACTGATTCCAAGGCTCCGACTGCCGTCAGCCCCCGATTGTCGGAGCGACTTCGCGAATAGCCGCCACGGTTTGCTCCACGTCGGCGTCGGTGTGGACCATCGAAGGGTAGAACTTCTGCGGCCACGACTTCAGGATCCCGCGCTCCAGGAGCCCCGCGTTGAGCCGAGCCAGCGGCTGCCCGTCGGCGGCCAGGCCGTCACGGAAGTTCCTGACGGGGTGCTCGGCGAAGTAGATGTCGAAGATCGCGTCTTCGCCAACGCTCTGGACCGAGAACCCTTCCTCTTCACAGGCGTCCACCAGGGCGGACCGGATACGCCCGCCCACCTCTCGGAGACGGTCGTAGGTCCCTTCCGCGCGCAATTCGGACAGAGTGGCGAGGCCGGCAGCACAAGCAATTGGGAACCCGTTGAGCGTGCCGATCTGGTCCACATAATCGTCCGCGGAAACGGCAGCGCGATCATAGACTGACATCACCTCGGTGTTCCCCAACAGGGCCGCCAGCGGGTATCCGCCTCCCATGATCTTCCCCACAGTGCACATGTCGGGCGTCACGCCGTAGTATTCCTGGGCCCCGCCGTAGGCCAGGCGGAATCCGGTGACGATTTCGTCGAAGATCAGCAGCAGGCCCGCGTCCGTGGTGATCTTGCGCAGGCCCTCGAGGAAGCCCGGTTCGGGGGCGATGGTGCGCTGCAAAGGCTCGACAATGACCGCGGCAATCTCGTCCTTGTGGGCGGATACGATAGCCGCTGTGGTGTCCAGATCGTTGAACTGGGAAACCAGCATCAGATCATTCAGGGCTTTGGGGATGCCGGCGGTGTTGGCCTCGGCCTGCGGGAACTCCACCGCCGCTGAGGCGAAGACGGACATCATCGCGTAATCGCTGGTCCCGTGGTAGCCGCCTTCGAACTTGAGGATCTTTTCCTTGCCGGTGTAGGCGCGGGCCACGCGCATAGCCTGGAAGCAAGCGTCGGTGCCGCTGGTGGTGAAGCGCACCTGCTCGGCGCAGGGGACGGCTCTGACCAACTCTTCGGCCAACAGTACCGCCTGATCGTTCGTGGTAAAAAAGGTCGAGCCACGGCCAACGGCAGACAGAACGGCCTCGGTCACCGCCGGGTGAGCGTGCCCCAGGATCATGGGTCCGGAACCCATCAACCAGTCGACGTACTCGTTGTCCGACACGTCCCAGATGCGCCCGCCTTTTCCTTCCTTCACCAGGAACTTGAGGTCATCGGGATAAGAGGTGTTGCCGGTGCCGCTGCCGGGAAAGTACTGGGTCGCTTTCTCAAGGAGGTCCCGTTCGAGTGGTGTCCGTTGGGTCATGCTAGCCTCCCGTCGTTCGTATGATTGTTTCTCAATTATACATACCGCAAAACGACGAAGGGGCGGGTTGTGTACCCGCCCCAACTCGATATTGGTGCATCGCAAGGGTTGCGACAGCGCTATTCGGCTTCCGCCCTGGCTTGAGCCATCACGTCGACCAATTCCTGCACCGAAGCGGCGGACGACTGCAGCGCGGCTTTTTCCTCGTCAGTAAGGCTGATCTCGATCACCTTTTCCATGCCGCCGGCGCCGATCTTTACGGGCACGCCGACACACAGGCCGTTGATGCCGTACTCGCCCTCGAGATAAGCGCAGCCGGGCAGGATGCGCTTCCGGTCCAGCAGAATCGCCTCAACCATCTGCGTGATGGCGGCGGAGGGGGCGTAGAAAGCCGAACCCTGTTTGAGCAGGGCGACGATTTCGCCGCCGCCGTCGCGGGTGCGCTGCACAATGGAGTCGATGCGGTCCTGGGACAGCAACTCGGTCAGGGGAATGCAGCCGACGGTGGTGTAGCGAACCAACGGCACCATGTCGTCGCCGTGTCCACCCAACACCATGGCCTGGACGTCGTCAACGGAGACGTTGAGCTCCTGGGCGATGAACGTGCGATACCGGGCGGTGTCGAGGACGCCGGCCATGCCGAACACACGGTTCCGAGGGAAGCCGGAAGTCTCGAAAACGTTCTGCACCATGGCGTCCAGTGGGTTGGTAACCGCCAGGATGATGCAGTCGGGGGAGTGCTTGACGACCTCCTCCGTAACGGCAGAGGTGATGCGCATGTTGGTAAGCAGAAGATCATCGCGGCTCATGCCGGGCCGACGGGCAATACCGGCGGTGATGACCACAACATCGGAATCGGCGGTCTCCTCGTACCCGTTGGAGCCGGTTATCAGGGCGTCGGTGCCGATGACCGGGCCGGACTCGAGCATGTCGAGGCCCTTGCCCTGGGGCAGATCCTCGACGACGTCAACGAGAACCACGTCGGCGTAGCCGAGTTGGTGGATCCGCTGGGCGGTCGTAGCGCCAACATTGCCGGCGCCAACGACGGTTACTTTGCTTCGCATGTGGTGAGTGGTCCTCCAATCGATGTTCGGGTGGTTAAATGGCGTCGATAATGGCGTTCAAAGTGGGGCTCGGACGCATGGCCTTGGCAGACATGTCGTTGTCGGGTCGGTAATAACCGCCGATGTCCACGGGCTGGCCCTGACAGTCGATCAGTTCCTGGAGGATCTTGTCCTCGTTTTCGGTCATCTGGCGGGCGATTTCAGTGAAGGGGGCCTTCAGCTCCGGGTTTTTGTCCTGGTTCGCCAGGGCCTGCGCCCAGTAGAGGGCGAGGTAGAAGTGGCTGCCCCGGGTATCGAGCTCGTTCACCCGGCGCGAGGGGTTCCTCTGGTGTTCCAGGTGATCGCCGATGGCCTGGTCCAGCGTCTCCGCCAGCAGGCGCGCGCCGTCGTTGTCGTACACCTCTCCGAAATGCTCGAAGGAGGCGACGAGGGCGCAGAATTCTCCGAGAGAGTCCCAGCGCAGATGACCCTCTTCCACGAACTGCTGCACGTGCCGGGGGGCAGAACCACCGGCGCCGGTTTCAAACAGGCCGCCGCCGTTCAGCAGGGGAACGACCGACAGCATCTTGGCGCTGGTACCCAGTTCGAGGATGGGGAAGAGGTCAGTCAGGTAGTCGCGCAGCACGTTGCCGGTCACCGCGATGGTGTCCTGTCCGGCCCGGCTACGGACCAACGTGGCTTTCATGGCGTCGAGAGGGGCCATGGTGCTGATGTCCAAGCCGGACGTGTCGTGGTTGGGCAGGTACTGATTCACCTTCTTGATGAGTTCGGCGTCGTGGGCGCGGTTCTGGTCCAACCAGAAGATGGCCGCCTGCCCGGTGAGCCGAGAACGGGATACGCCGAGCCGGACCCAGTCCTGGATGGGGGCGTCTTTGGTCTGGCACATGCGGAAGATGTCGTCGGTTTCAACGCTCTGTTCCATCAGGGTCGAGCCGTTCGCGTCGACCACCCGGATAGTGCCGTTGCCGGGAGCTTTGAAGGTCTTGTCGTGGGAACCGTACTCTTCGGCCGCCTGGGCCATCAGACCCACGTTGGCGACGCTGCCGAGGGTAGCCGGGTTGAGGGCGCCGTGCTGTTGGCAGTCTTCTACAACGGCCTGGTAAATGGTGGCGTAGGAGCGGTCGGGGATCAGGGCGACGGTGTCGTGCAATTCGTTGTCCGGCCCCCAGGTGCGCCCTCCGTCGCGGATGACCACGGGCATGGAGGCGTCAATGATGGTGTCGCTGGAAACGTGCAGGTTGGTGATGCCCCGGTAGGAGTTCACCATCATCAAATCCGGGCGGCTGTCGTAGCACGCCTGGATGTCGGCCTCGATCTCGGCGCGCTTGTCTTCAGGCAAGTCCTGGATCTTGGTCAGCAGTTCGGCGACGCCGTTGTCGGGATCGACTGCCACCTGGGCCAGGGCGTCGCCGTGCTTGTCAAAAACGTCCTTGAAGAACTCGGAAACCAGGTGACCGAAGATGATCGGATCGGACACGCGCATCATGGTGGTCTTGACGTGCAGGCCCAGCAGAACGTCGTCGGCTTTGGCCTTATCCATCTCGTCGGCGTAAAACCGGCGAAGGGCCCTGGCATTCATGACGGCGCAGTCGAGTATCTCGCCGGCCTGAATGGGTATGCCCGATTTGAGCTCGGTCACGCTCCCGTCGTTGCCCGTGAACACTATGGCGGCCGACCCGGCTTCGGTGGTGGTTACCGCCACCTCGCTGCTGAAAAAGTCGCCATCGTTCATGTGGCCGACGCGGGTTTTGGAGACCTCGGGCCAGTCCTGCATCATCCGGTGAGGATTGCGCTGGCCGTGCTCCTTGACCGCGTTGGACGAGCGGCGGTCGGAGTTTCCTTCGCGAATTACCGGGTTGACCGCGCTGCCAACCACGCGGGAGTAGCGCGCCAGGATCTGGCGCTCCTCTTCGTTAGCCGGCTGATCCGGGTAGTCGGGGATGTCGTACCCCTTGCTCTGCAACTCCGCGATAGCGCCCTTCATCTGGGGAATGGAAGCGCTGATGTTGGGCAACTTGATCAGATTCGCCGAAGGCTCCAGGCACAGCTCGCCGCACATGCGGAGGTAGTCCGGGATCCGTTGCTCATCGGTCAGATTGTCGGGGAAATTAGCGATGATGCGTCCCGACAACGAGATGTCCCAAGTTTCGAGTTCAATCCCGGAACTCTTGGTGAACGCCTGCAGGATTGGCAGCAAAGAGTGGGTTGCCAGGAACGGCGCTTCATCAGTTTCGGTGTAAATGATCTTGGCGGCTTCTGCCATGATCTCCTCCTTAGCAAGTAAATTTCACGGGCCGCTACAGGTTGCCAAGGATTGTTGGACTAAAGGCCCGGACATGAAAACCGGATGCGCTGCACCCGGCACAGCGTAAACCGAACCGATTATACACACGAATGCCGGCGAATGGTACCCGATGCCCGTTTGGCGAGTCCTGTCAGCCCATCGGTAGTGTGTTACATTGCGGCGGTAATTTTAGACCTGACGCGATGTGCAATGAATGATCAAGGACAGCCAGCAATCCGTTTGCCGTTGCTGAATAAACTGCTCTTTTCGGCCGACCACATCGGCCTGCAGGCGATCGGATATTTCCGGCAACAATGGGTGTTGTTCTTCCTGGCTCCCCCGGCCATAGAAGGCATGGCCCGAGTGCCGGACGTCAACCTGTTAGGCTACGAGATCGACGCTCGCGTGGTGGCCGGCATCCTCATCTTCTCCGGTCGTTTTGTAGACGCATTCACCGACCCGTTGATCGGCTGGTGGAGCGACCGGACACGCAGTCGCTGGGGCCGGCGGATTCCGTTCATCCTGTTCAGCACGCCGTTTTACGCGGTGTTCGGGGCGCTGATCTGGTTTCTGCCCCACGAAGGCAGCAGTTGGTGGAACGCGATTTACTTCGTGCTGATGCTGGAGCTGTTCTTCACCGCGGCCACGATGTCCAGCGGGGCCCTGGAAGCCCTGGTGCCAGAGCTCACCCGGACCGCCAAAGACCGGATGCACGTGGTCTGCCTCATTTTCCTGTTCGCTGTGATCGGGGCCGGGCTGGGCCTGGTAATGGGCGGGTTTATCAAGGACGCCTTCGGGTTCCAGATTGCGGGGTCGTTTTTTGCGGTCTTGGCGTTGGCGTTCCGATATTTGTCGCTGCGGGCGGTGTGGCGACGGGCGCCTCGCGATATTACTCCGGCTGCGGTCCCGTTCTGGCAGGGGTTGCGGGACACGGTGCGCAATTCGCAGTTCGTCGCGTTTTTGCCGACTTTCGTGATGTTCACCACCGGGGTCGGAGTGCTGCAAGGATGGGTGCCGTTTTTCGCGGTGGGCGTGCTGCTACAGGAAAGGGACGGAGCGGCTTCCAGCCTGCTGTCCATGAGCGTTATCGCCGGTGTGGTAGCCGCCGGCGTCGTCATCTGGATGCTCTTCTCCGCGGGCCGGGTCACCAAGCGGCGCATCTACGGGGTGTGTCTGGTGGCAAGCGGACTGCTGTTCCCGCTGGTAGGGTTGGTCGGGTTGAGCGCGTCAGGCGGTTTGCTGGTGCAGGGGTTAATCGTCATGTTCGTTGCCGGGATGCCCATGGCGGCGGTGTTCCTGCTGCCCAAGGGCCTCACTGCCGACATCGCCGACTACGACGCGCTGGTGAGAGGAGAGCGGCGGGAGGCCATGTTCTATTCCACCCAGAATTTCTTCGAGAAGGTCACCTACGCGCTGCCGCCGTTGCTGCTCAGCCTGGTGCTGCAACTGGGTGATTCGGCGGAAAATCCTCTGGGGATCCGCCTGGCCCCGGTGATGGCAGGAGCGCTGGTGCTGCTGGGATTTACCCTATGGCCTCGCTATCGTCTGCCGGACACCATCAACCGCGAAACGGTGACGCAGGCCGGGCTGCTGCGGCAGGCGGCCTGACGACCGGCGGTTTACGCATTGAGCTGGGCTGCCAGAGCGGCAGCGTCGGTGACGGGAAGCTGACAGGCGTAGTTCTCGCACACGTAGGCCGTGGGCCGGCCATCCTGCATCATTCTCTGCTCCAGCAGCGGCGAGTCCTTCAGCGGAGGATTGGAGGGATCGGATACGCCCACCAACACCCGGTTGGGCATGAACCGCCTGGTGACCTCTTCGAGCATTTCCCCGGTACTCGGATCTTCCGCCGGGCCGACGATGACGATTTCCCGGGGCAGCGAGACGTAGAAGTCGAGAGCGCCCAGCCAATGGCCGGTGGCAGCGGGGGCGCGGCCGAGAAGCTGCTGCATGGCCCGCAGCGGCGTCGCGCCTTTCGCCGAATAGTCGTCGTTTCCGGTGATCACGCCCAGCCGCAGCAGAACGTCCGCGGCGACCGAACCGCCGCAGGGCTGGGCATTGTCGAACACGTCCCGGGGCCGGATCACCAGCGTTTCGTGGTCGCTGCCGGTGTCGTAAAAGCCGCCGACAGCATCATCCCAGAACAGGGCATTCATTTCGTCGGCCAGGGACACGGCTTCCTGCAGCCAACGGGGTTCCAGCGTGGCCTCGTGCAGGGACGACAGGCCGTCGGCCAGACAAGCATAGTCTTCCAGGTAGCCGTTCAGCTTGGCCTCGCCGTTCCGCCAGGTGCGGAGAAGGCGCCCATCGGGTCCGCGCATGGAAGTGAGCAAAAAGTCTGCGTTTTTGCGGGCGGCGTCCAGGTAGTCCGGGCGTCCCAGCGCCGCGCCGGCCTCGGCGAAGGAGCGCAGCATCAGGCCGTTCCAGGAGGTGAGCACCTTGTCATCGAGGAGGGGATGAATGCGCTGCTCTCGAACATCGAGGAGGACGGCGCGGGCGCGCTGGACGGCTGCGGACAGATCGTCTTCGCTCACGCCATGTTGGCTCGCGTACTCTTCCGGGGGCCGGGGAACGTTGAGGATGTTAGCGCCTTCAAAATTCCCCCGCTCGGTGACGCCGTAGTAACCCATCACCAGGTCGGCATCCTCGCCCAATAGCGGGCGCAGCTCATCCGGGGTCCAGACGAAGAACTTGCCCTCAACGCCCTCACTGTCGGCGTCCTGGGCGGAGTAGAACCCCCCCGCCGGATCGGTCATTTCCCGCAGCACGTAGTCGAGGGTCTCCTCAGTGATGCGACGGTACAGCGGATTGCCGGTCACCTGCCAGGCGTGAAGGTACAGCCGAGCGAGAAGAGCATTGTCGTACAGCATTTTCTCGAAATGGGGGACGAGCCAGTAAGCATCGGTGGAGTAACGGTGAAAGCCTCCGCCCACCTGGTCGTACATGCCGCCGTAGGCCATTTTTTGCAGGGTCAGTTCCACCATTTCCAGGGCACGGGCGTTGAACCCGTGGCGGTTGTAGCGCAGCAGGAACTCCGGGGTCATGGGCTGGGGAAACTTGGGGGCGCTGCCAAAACCGCCGTTCAGGTGGTCGAATTGGGTGGCCAGTTGGGAATAGGCGTTGTGCATCACCTCGGTGGTCAGGGGAGTAAAACCGCGCGGCATTTGACCGGTGCGGCCCATCTGCTCGGCCAGTTGGCGAGTAACGCGTTCGATCTCACCCTTGTTGGTGTGGTAGGCCTGGCTGGCGGCGGCGAGGAGACGGGGGAAGCCGGGCATTCCGCCGCGATCCTCGGGAGGGAAATAAGTACCACCGTAGTAGGGGCGGCCTTCCGGGGTCAGGAAGACGGTCATGGGCCAGCCGCCGCTGCCCGTCATCATCTGCACTGCTTCCATGTACACGGCATCCAGATCCGGGCGTTCCTCACGGTCCACCTTGATGTTGACGAAGTTGTCGTTCATCAGGACCGCGATGTCCTCGTTCTCGAAGGACTCGCGTTCCATCACGTGGCACCAGTGGCAGGCGGAGTAACCGATGCTCAGGAGGATGGGACGGTCCTCCTGGCGGGCGCGCCCTAGCGCCTCCTCGCCCCAGGGGTACCAGTCCACCGGATTTTCGGCGTGTTGCAGGAGATAAGGGCTGGTTTCGTTGATCAGGCGGTTGGGCACGGTGCAACACTCCTTATTGATTGGCTGAAAAGCTCATATCCGGGCATCAGTTGCAGACGTGTACACTGAAACGCGGAAAGGTCTGCTAAAATCGGTTCAGGTCGTGTGCCAGCATACCAGACAGGACGGCGCTCCATTCCATGTCGATTATCAGGTCACCAGAAGTGCAAAAACTCCTGGCAACGCTAGCGGTTGCGGTAGTGATCGCGGCGCTGGCGTTGTCGTGCGCCCCCGCCTCCAACGAGGGCGGGATGGACAACGCGGGCGGGATGGACATGGCCGGCATGGCCCCCGCTGAAGGCGATGTTGACCTGAAGATCGGGGAGACTGCGCCGCCATTCGCCATGATACTGGCCGACGGCTCGAACGTATCATCCGCAGATCTGGCAGCGAGCGGTCGCCCGGCGCATCTATTCTGGTTCGCCACCTGGTGACCCGAGTGCCGCGCTGAGTTACAGACGCTGAACCCTATCGCCAGTGAGTTTCCTGAGATCGACTTCTACGTCGTCGCCTACAACGAACCCGCGGCGACGATTGAAGCGTATATCGAAGAGAACGGATACACCGACCTGATCGCCGCGCAGCCGGTGGGAGCCATGCTGGCCGACCTGGAAATCACGCGCCAGATGGCGATGATGGCGGTAAACGCCGACGGCGTTATCTACCACCGGCAGTTGATGGGCAGCGCAGACCAGTGGTCACCACAATTCACCGCGTTGACCGCCGACCCACACGCCGTACCAACCAAAACGGAAGTCAAGCAGGAACAGGACCGGCGGCTGATGGATATGCAGCTGCCGGCTTGATGACAGTAGCCTCCGGCGTCGTTGACGCCGCCAACCGGAAAGAATGAAACGAATTTCCAAGTACTTGAGCGGCTTGGCGCTAGCCGGCCTTCTAACGATGGCAATGATGGCGTGCGGCGCCGAGGAAGCGCCCGTGCCGGCAACTCCCGCGAACGTCGCCCCGGCCGCAGCGACGGCGTCACCTCCCACTGACGCGCAACCGGCTACGAGTGAACCTGAAGCGGCGACTGCCACCTCAGCGCCTCCCGCAACTTCGGGCTCGCCAGCAGCCACGGCTACTGAAGCGCCAACGGAAGCCGTTACGATCACGGCACCGCAATCCCCCACCGACCCACCGGCCATGACGACGCCGACGCCAGCCGCCACCGAAGCGGCGACAGCCGCCGCTGCGCCTACGGATACTCCCGCCCCCGCCCCGCCAACGGCGCCGGCGGCCACCGAGGCGCCGGCCTTCGATGTGGGGAATCAGGTTGGCGAAACGCCGCCGGCATTCGCAATGGATTTGTCCGATGGATCCCGGATCGAATCGGCTGCCATCGTGGGCAGCGGCCGCCCGGTGTTCATGATGTATTTCGCCACCTGGTGACCAACCTGCCGCGCCGAGTTGCGGACGCTCAGCCCACTGGTCGTAGAACACGCCGGACAGGTCGACTTTTACCTCGTGGCTTTCAACGAGAGCGCGGCGACGCTGGACGAATACGTCGCCGGGCGCGGATATACCGATATGATATCGACCCAGCCGGTTGGCACCATGCTGGCCGACCTGAAAATCGTGAGCCAGTCGTCGATGATCGCGGTGGACGGCGGAGGAGTGATCACCTTCCGCAAGGGATACGGAGGCAGGGGCGCGGACTTTAGCGCAGAGTTCGCCAAGCTGGTCCAGTAACAAGTCAAGGCGGACACCTTCACGCGAACACGCTAACGAAATGGGCAACCGCTGGGGCTGCCCGTCTTCCTTTCCCTGGAATTCTCGAGGTCATTTGGCTGCGGGTGTACCCGCGAGTTCGGCCTGCAGCATGTCGGTCACCTCGCTCAACGGGAGGGCGCCCAGGTTGTCGCCATCGCGGGTGCGGACCGCGGCGGCCCCGGCGTCGGCCTCCCGGTCGCCCACGACCAGCATGTAGGGCGTCTTCTGCAACTGGGCCTGCCGGATTTTCTGGTTCATCCGCTCACTGCGGTCGTCAACCTCCACGCGGAATCCGGCATCTCGCAACTGCGCCGCCACCGATTCCGCGTACTCGTTGTGACGGTCGGCGATGGGTATCACTGTGGCCTGGACCGGAGCCAGCCACAGCGGGAACGCCCCGGCGTAGTGCTCCACCAGGACGCCGAAGAACCGCTCCAGCGAGCCCAGGATGGCGCGGTGGACCATGTAAGGACGGGAACGGTTGCCCTGGTCGTCCTGGAAAACCAGATCGAAGCGCTCCGGCAGGTTGAAGTCAAACTGCACGGTGGTGCATTGCCAGTCCCGGCCCAGCGCGTCCTTGATCTTGATGTCGATTTTCGGGCCGTAGAAGGCGCCGCCGCCGTCGTCAATGCCGTAGGGAAGGTCGCGGGAGACCAGGGCCTGGCGCAGCGATTCGGTGGCGTGATCCCACATTTCCGGCTCGCCCACGTATTTTTCGGGACGAGTGGACAGCATAATGTCGTAGTCCTCGAACCCGAAGGCGGCCATGATTTCGAAGGTGAGGTCGAGCACGTCGCCCACCTCGCCGGCGACCTGGTCGGGCAGACAGAAGATGTGGGCATCGTCCTGGGTGAACCCGCGTACGCGCATCAGGCCGTGCAGCACACCGCTGCGCTCGTAGCGGTACACGGTGCCCAGCTCTGCAATACGCAGGGGCAACTCGCGGTAGCTGCGCAGCGCGGAACGGTAGACCTGGATGTGGAAGGGGCAGTTCATGGGCTTCAGGAAGTATTCCTGCTCGTCGATTTCCATGGGCGCGTACATGCTGTCCCGGTAGAAATCGAGGTGCCCGCTGGTCTGCCACAGACGCGCCCGCCCGATGTGGGGCGAATAGACGATGTTGTAGCCACGGCGATAATGAATGTCCCGCCAGTAGTCCTCGATGAGCGAACGCATGACCCCGCCCTTGGGATGCCACACGATCAGGCCGGGACCGATCTCGTCGTGCACGCTGAACAGGTTCAGCTGGCGGCCCAGGGTGCGGTGGTCCCGGCGTTCGGCTTCGGCGAGACGCTCCAGGTGCGCCTCCAACTCCTGCTGCGACTCCCAAGCGGTGCCGTAGATGCGCTGCAGCATCGGACGGCTCTCGTCGCCGCGCCAGTACGCGCCGGCGACGTTGATCAGCTTGACCGCGGCAATTTCCCCGGTGCTGTCTACATGAGGCCCCTGGCAGAGATCGGTGAACTCCCCGTGGCGATAGATGCTCAGTGTCGTTTCGTCGGGCAGATCGTTGATGATCTCCTGCTTGTAGGGCTGGGAGCCGAACAGGGCCTTGGCAGAATCGCGGCTCAACTCCTCTCGGACGAAGGGCGCGTTGGACCGTATCATGTCGAGCATCAGCGACTCGATGCGTTCCAGATCCTCCGGCGTGAAAGGCTGGGACACGTCGAAGTCGTAGTAGAAGCCATCGGCGGTGGGCGGGCCGATGCCGACTTTGGCCTCCGGGAACAGTTGCAGCACCGCGTCGGCCATCACGTGGGCAGCCGAGTGGCGCATCCGATGCCGCAGCGATGCGATGGGATCGTCAGCGGCGTGTTCCGGGGTTCCGTGGTTCAGCATCATCCTACCTGCCTGATGGTTGAGACGGGAAAACTCTGCGAATCATTATAACGGATGGACTTTCCGGGTAATGCGGACGCCGTTGTAGATACTCCGGGACGGGCCGGGGGCCTGGGTTATAATTGAGAACCAGTAGAAATCTCACGGTGCTCGGAGGGTCTCGCGATGGAAGAACTGCGCCAACAACTTGAAGAAATGTCCACCAAGTTGGACGCGGTCATGGAGCGTCTTTGACCTGTCAGCGCGTGAAGAATCCATCGCGCAACTGGAAAAGGAGGCCTCCGCTCCCGGTTTCTGGGACGACGCGCAGGTCGCCCAGCGCAAAATGCAGGAACTGGGCCAATTGCAGCACTCGGTTGAGTTGTGGCACGGCCTGCGGTCCCAGGTAGCCGACCTGCTCGAGCTCACGTCCCTGGCGATTGAAAGCGACGACGAGAGCGTCGCCGACGAGCTATCCGCCGAGACGGCGACGGCCGCTGCGAGCCTGGCAAGGGCGGAGATGGAGCTGACCCTGTCGGGTCCTTACGATGATCGTCCGGCGATATTGACCATTCATTCCGGCGCCGGGGGCACCGATTCCCACGACTGGGTCGAAATGCTCACGGGCATGTATTCCAGTTGGGCCACCACGAGCAATCGGCCCGTCCAAGTGCTGAACACGGCCTACGGCGACGAGGCCGGCTTGCGGACCAGCACGCTGGAAATCGGTGGACAGCACGCTTTCGGCTACCTGAACGCTGAAGTGGGGGTGCACCGCTTGGTGCGTATCTCACCTTTCGACCCCGCCCGGAGGCGGCAGACTTCATTCGCCCGCGTCGAAGTGCTGCCGGCGGCAGTCGATGACGACACCGAGGTGGAAGTGCGGTCAGACGACCTGAAAATGGACTTCTTCCGTTCCAGCGGCCCCGGGGGTCAGAACGTGCAGAAGGTCGCGTCGGCCGTCAGGTTGACCCACGTGCCCACGGGGATAGTCGTCTCCTGCCAGACCGAGCGGTCGCAACACCAGAACCGCGATTACGCGATGAGGATCCTGAGGGCCAAGCTGCTGGCGTTGCGCGAAGAGGAACGCGCCCAGGAGTTGTCCGCCCTTCGCGGCGAGCGGGTCTCCGCCGAGTGGGGCAACCAGATACGGAGCTACGTCCTGCACCCGTACAAGTCGGTCAAGGACCACCGCACGGACTATCAGATGGGCAACGCGGACGCAGTGCTGGGCGGCGAAATCGACGGGTTCATCGAAGCCTGGCTGGTGAGCCGGCTGGGAGCCGACTAGCCGGACACGTCGGGCGGGCTGGGCGGCATGGGAGATAACAGGTGTCCCATGCTGTCGCGCTTGGTCCGCATGTACTCCTCATTGGTATCGTTAGGGGGCACCGCCAGGCTCACGCGGTCGGTGACCTGGATGCCGAGACCGCTGATGCCCGCCATCTTGTGCGGATTGTTAGTGACCAGCCGCGCATGCGTGATGTTGAGATCCCGCATGATCTGAACGGCGAGATCGTACTTGCGCTCATCCGGCTGGAAACCCAGGGCCACGTTGGCTTCGATGGTGTCCATGCCCTGATCCTGGAGGGAGTATGCCCTGATCTTGTTGTGGAGGCCGATGCCGCGGCCTTCCTGGCGCAGGTAGACCAAGGCCCCACACCCCTGGTCGAAGATCATCCGGATGGCCAGGTCCAACTGCTCGCCGCAGTCGCACTTAAGGCTGCCGAAGGCATCGCCGGTCAGGCACTCGCTGTGCACCCGAACCAGCACCTCGTCACCTTCTTGCCAGTCTCCAACCACCAACGCAGCGTGCTCGCCGCTGTCAATGGAGCTCCGGTACCCGATTATCCGCGCCACACCATACTTGGTCGGAAGGTTCGCCTCCGCCACACGGGAGATGAGGGATTCACTGATCCGGCGGTGTGCAATCAGCTGAGCGATGCTGAAGATCTTAAGGTCGTGCCTGGCGGCGAATTCCTCCAGTTCCGGCAGCCGAGACATCGTGCCGTCGGTGTTCATGATCTCGCAGACCACGCCGGCAGGGTAAGCGCCGGCCAGCTTGCACAAATCGACGATGGCCTCCGTGTGGCCGGGACGGTTCAGGACGCCTCCTGGGTTGCTCCGCAGCGGGAACATGTGCCCCGGATGGACGAAATCGGCAGGCAGTACGTTGGGGTCGATCAGCGCGCGGATGGTGGCGCTGCGATCATAGGCCGATATGCCGGTTGACGTGCCCCGTTTGTAGTCCACGGAGGTAGTGAACGCGGTTGGCTGCGGTGACGGAGCGTTGCGGCTTCTCAGGTTGGGGATCTGCAGCTCGTCCAGGCGTTCGCCCTGCATCGGTACGCATACCAAGCCCCGGGCGTGAGTAACCATGAAGGCAATGGCCTCGGGAGTGGCGTGTTCCGCGAACAGGAACAGGTCGCCCTCGTTCTCGCGCCCCTCGTCGTCGACCACGATGACAAATTTGCCAGCAGTCAGGTCTTCGAGCGCCTCTTCAAGGCTGCATAGGGGCATTATTCCTCCGAGGGAAGCGGAAATGTTTGCAGCCGGGTAAACCGGCGATTGAGGGGCTTACGCGGAGTTGACTGCGGGCCGTCGCTCGGCCGCTCAGTCAGCCTCCGGACCAGACGAGTCGTGCTCGCGGCGGTATTCAATCAGGTCCTCTATGGACAGGATGTTCAACTCGTGCCTCGCAGCCATCTTAATCAGATCGGGCAGGCGGGCCATCGTCCCATCGTCTTTCATGATCTCACACACGACCCCGGCAGGATACAGACCGGCCAGTCGGCAGAGATCGACGATGGCTTCGGTGTGGCCGGGGCGAACCAGGACTCCGCCGGTGTGGTAACGCAAGGGGAAGAGATGGCCGGGTTGGATGAAGTCCTCAGGACGCGCGTCGGGATCGATCAGGGCTCGGATGGTGGCCGCGCGGTCCTGTGCAGAGATGCCGGTAGTAGTGTCGATGGCGTAGTCTACGGGCATCGTGAACGCGGTGGGCATGGCCGAGTCGGAGTGCCGGCTCGGCAGCATCGGGATGTCCAGCTCGGCCAGCCGGTCCGCGGTCATCGGCATACACAGTTGACCACGAGCGTGGGTGACCATGAAGTTCACGGCTTCAGGGGTTACGAACTCGGCCGGCATGACCAGGTCGCCTTCGTTTTCGCGGCCCTCATCATCCACAACGATGAGGAATTTGCCGGCTTTCAGGTCTTGCAGACCCTGTTCGATGCTTGCCAACTGCATCTAAATTCTGGATCCAGCGGGATGGGTGGCTGTGGCTCAGGCGAACCTGGCGGCCAGCAGACTCTCCACGTATTTTGCCAAGATGTCCGCTTCGAGATTTACCTTGTCACCGACTTTCCGCTCACGCAGATTCGTGTGCTGCATCGTGAACGGGATGATCGAAATCGTGAAGCGGAGTTCCGCACTTTGTACCACCGTAAGGCTGATTCCGTCAACTGCGATGAACCCTTTCTCCACGATATAGGGCGCCAGCGACGCCGGCGTTTCGATCTCCAATATGAAGCAGTCGGCTTCCGGGGTGATCGCGGTGATGTCTCCGGTGCCGTCCACGTGGCCCTGGACAATGTGCCCGCCCATTCGATCATGGGCGGCAAGAGCGCGTTCGAGGTTAACCGCGCTCCCGGGGCCGACCTGTCCCAGCGACGTCCGGCGCAGTGTTTCCGGGGCCAGGTCGACCGCGAATGAGTCGGCATCGAACTCGACGACCGTCAAACACGCTCCGTTGACGGAGATGCTGTCGCCCACATGGACATCCTCCAGTACGGTTTCGGCCTGGAGGACCAGCCTGTAGTCGGACAGAGAGGCTACTTTCCCCACTTCTTCCACGATGCCGGTGAACATTCAGTCGCCTCCTTCAGCAGGATAATCGGCAGTGGGATAACCGGTGATCAACCAGTCGGGTCCGATAGCTTCGGCCGCCATGCGGTCGAGACGTAACACGTCTGCCATCGTGGTGGCGCCGTTGCCTTCCACCGGCGAACGCGCGGCCGCACCCCCAATCAACATGGGTCCGAGGAATACGGAGAACTTGTCGATTAACCGCGCGTCAAGCATCGCGCCCAGCACAACCCCGCCGCCTTCGACCATCAGGCTGACAACCCCCTGTTGACCAAGGTGTCGGAGCAATCCCGACAGGTTGACGCGGCCGTCGGTTCCGGGGAAGGAAAGCACCTCGGCTCCCGCGTCCTGCAGCGCCGCGGCGCGAGACGAGTCGGGATCGCCCGCCGTAGCAATCAGCGTCCGGCCCGGCTGGCGCAGCATTCGTGCCGCGGGCGGGGTGCGCGCGTCACTGTCCACGACGATGCGTAGGGGCTGCAAATCGGTCGGCAGTGTATCTCCGTGGTCGTCGCGGGCCGTCAACTGCGGGTCATCCGCCAGGGCCGTGCCGATCCCCACCATGATGCCATCCAACTCTTTTCGCATCTGCTGGACCCGGGACCGGGCATCAGGTCCGGTGATCCACTGGGAGTCGCCGGTGCGGGTGGCGATCTTGCCGTCCAGGCTCATGGCGAATTTGGCCACCACAAAGGGCAACCCGGTGGTGACGTGCTTGGCGAAGGCTTCGTAGAGCAATTCCGCATCCGGGTTCGGACGATGTTCGACCTTTATGCCGGCCGAGCGGAGCGCGGCCGCGCCGCCCCCGGATACCCGCGGGTTGGGATCGGTGACCGCGTAAACGACGCGCGCTATTCCGCCGCCAATGATGGAGTCGGTGCATGGAGGGGTGCGACCGTAATGGCAGCAGGGCTCCAGCGTACAGTACAGCGTTGCTCCGGCAGCGGCAGATCCAGCCTGCTTGAGCGCGCCGATCTCCGCATGAGCCTGACCGGGGGGAAGCGTGAAACCCTCGCCCACCACACCAGCTTCGCCAACGATCACGGCACCCACGGCGGGATTGGGGCTGGTGGACCCCAACGCCGACTGGGCCAGGGCAATCGCCCGAGCCATCGGGTCGCTGGGCGTAGCCAGGGCGGTCACGGGTTGCCGGACCCGGAAAAATCCTGGTGAAAGCGGCTGGCCGTGGGACCGGATTGGCCCTGGTAACGGCTCCCGAGTTCCGGGGAACCGTACAGCCGCTCCGCCGGGGTGGTCAACTGGAGGAACGAGATCTGGCCGATTTTCATGCCACAGTACAAGGCGATGGGCAGACGGGCGACGTTGCTCAATTCCAGCGTCAGGCGACCCCGCCAGCCCGGGTCCACGAAGCCGGCGGTGCTGTGGATCAGCAGGCCGAGGCGGCCGAGGCTGCTTTTGCCTTCCAATCTGGCGACGAGGTCGTTGGGCAGCTCGATGTGCTCCAGAGTACTGCCCAGGACGAACTCCCCGGGATGCAGCATGAACGGCTCGCCGTCGTCGATGCTGACCTCTTCCGTCAGGTTGTCCAATGGTTCACGCACGTCGATGTAGGGTTGGCGGGAATTGGAGAAAACCAGGAACCGGCTATCCAGGTGCAGGTCGATGCTGGCCGGCTGGATATCGGCATCGTCAACTGGGTCGACGACGATGCGTCCCTCAGCAATCTGCCGGCGGATGCTGCGGTCGCTGAGAACCATCGCAGTCACTTCAGCTCGTAGACCCCGGTGATGTTCACGGTGACAGCGCCTTCTCCAGTCGAAATCAGCGTGTCGAAATCGGCGGATTCGGCACGCATCAGGAACGCGCCCGGGGGCAGGTTTGATTCGCTGAAAACTCCCTCGGAGACCACCTTGAGCTCGCCCAGTTCCCGGTCGGAGAACTCGGCCAACTGGATTGCCTTTTCCCGCATGTTTTCAACGGCAGCTTCGCGGGCGGTCTTTTCCAGTTCGGTGGTGTCGGAGAAGGAAAATCCCAAGCGGTTAAAAACGAGATGGTCCCCGCCGGCGGCGACGGCAGAGTCGATCACGGCAGCCACTTTGGCGGTGTCCCGGACGTTGACGGTCAATCCGTTGCTGACCGTGTAGCCGACATGCTCTCGCCCGTCGGCCCCGTACTCGTACTCGGGATGAATGCGGAAATGGCTGGTAGCGATGTCGGAGTCCAAGATGCGTTGACGTTTTAGGGCGGCGCGGACGTCGACCATGGATTCGGCTGCCGCGTCTCGGGCGTCCCCCACAGTGTCGGAGGTTACGGACACCGCCAGGGACAGCTTGGCAAAGTCCGGCACTCCGCTGGCGCTGCCAAACCCGGTCACCACGATGGCATCAAAGGGGTATACGGCCGCCTGGGACGCCGGGTTGGAGGCGCTGCTCACCGATCCGCCGGACAAGGACGCCGCCGGCGTTGGGAAACCGCACGCCGCTCCGAGCATCGCGAATAACGCTACCGCAAGAATTACAAGCGTGCGAACCGATGCCTTATTCATGGATTGTCTTCCTTCTCAGCCCTGGAAGTTGACACGCCCGCCAAGCAGCGCGCGGGCCATCACGAATTTGTGGATCTCGGAGGTGCCGCCCCCGATGCGGGCATGGCGGAGCATGTGGTACCAGTGGGCGATGGGCAGATCCAGGGTTTCGCCCATACCGCCGAAGACCTGCATGATCTTGTCGATGCTGCGCCAACCCCACTCGCCGGCGGCGTACTTGACCATCGACGCCTCTACGCGCACATCCTCCCCGGCATCGGCGCGGGCGGCGGTTTCTCGCGCAACGGAACGGAGGGCGATGATGTCCATGTATACGTCGGTGAGCATCCACTGGATGGCCTGCCGGTCAGCGATGGGCCGTCCGTAGGTGACCCGCTGCTGGGACCACTCTATCGCCATTTCCAGCGCGCGGGTCAGGATGCCCAGGGCCATGGCGCCCCGCAGCAGCCGGTCGTGGTGGACCAACCACTGCTGCCCCAGGGTGAACCCGCCGCCGACCTCGCCGAGAACCTGGGTCTGCGGGACGCGCACGTTGTCCAGGTGGATGTAATGCTGCTGGGCCTTGGTGGGGACGATCCAGACGCGAATGGGCTCAAAAGTAACGCCGGGCGTAGGGTTGTCGATGATGAACATCGTGATGCCGCCGCGCTGCATCTTATCTGGGTCCGTGACTGCCTGAACCAGCAGGAAGTCGGCCGACGCGGCGCCGGAGATGAACATCTTGGTGCCGTTGAGAATCCAATCGTCGCCGTCGCGCACGGCGCGGGTCTGCATCATGCCGCCGGGATCGGAGCCGGCTTGGGGCTCGGTTTGACCGAAGGAATAGTACAGATCGCCGTTGATGGCGGGGTAGAGGTATTTCTGCTCCTGCTCCGGGGTGCACGCTCCGATCATGAACATGGGCACCGGCGAGGTGGGAAGGTGAACGATGCTGCGGTGCACTTCCTCTTCCAGAACCAGGTGCCCCAGGGCTCCCATGCCACCGCCGCCGTACTCCTCGGGCACGAATGACGTGTAGATCCCGGTCTGCTTGGAGACGTTGTTCAGGCGGCCCCACTGGTCGGCGGATAGAGTGCCCAGCACGCCGGGCACGGTTTCAAGAACTCCCCGCGGAGCCCCGTTTTCCGGTTCGCCTTCCTGGGGAGGGTGCGCCAGATATTCGGGCTCGAGGGGGAGGCACTCGTCGCGGATGATCTGGCGGACGGTGTTTTTGAGAGCGTCAAGCTCTGGAGGCAAACCGATATCCGGGGTCATACTTTCTCCTGGAGGGACGAACGGCACATACGTTGGGGGCAGGCAATCTGTAACTTGTGGCACGATGTCCGGGCGCGCCAACGATCAGCCCGGCGTCGGGGCGCCGCTTAATGGAACGGGCAAGCGTATTTCAACGCTTCCAGGGCCGGGTTTTCGTCCGGGGCCGGAGCCAGGCGGGCGACGTATTCGCCTTCACCTGATGGGGTCGGCGCGGACGTCGCCGCGACGACTTCCATAACTGAGCCGACTGTCCCGAACAGGATAGCCCCAGCGAGGATAACGAGAATCCCGATGCCTACCGTTTTTCGTTTCATGGTATCCGGTCCCGGCTGCACATTCATCGCACAGCTTGAACTGTCCCTATGATAGCGCATCGGGGGCGTCCCCGGAACGCGACTACCCACTCCGAGGGCGAAGCCGTTTGGAGGATCGTAAACCACTGTCGCCAGACGGGCGATATTGTCGGGCGCCAATGCCAGAAAATGCCCGCAGGCGGTGAGGTGGTAGAATACCAGCCAAGAATGAGGCTCGCCGCAATAGCGGCCGCCCGGAAACTTGGGCTACATATGACTATCGGTTCTGAACTCCGCAACCTTCCCAGCGTTGAGCGCGTGGTCAACGGCGAGGCGCTTTCGGGCGCCGTGTGCGCGCACGGGCGGGAGATGGTGGTAGAACTGGCCCGGGAGGCGCTGGAAGCAGCCCGGAAGCGGGTGTTGGCGGGAGGCGCGGCGCCAGCCGGCGACAAGATCGCCGAAACGGTGCTGTCGCTGATGGCAAACCTGGCCGAGCCGTCGCCTCGTCCGGTGATCAACGCGACCGGAGTTGTCATCCACACCAACCTGGGTCGCGCGCCGCTGAGCGATGCCGCACTGGCCGCCGCCGACGCCGTGGGCCGGGGATACTCTGACCTGGAAATCGATCTGGGAACCGGACGGCGCGGGTCACGGCAGGCACACCTGCAATCGTTGTTGCGGCGCATCACGGGGGCAGAGGCGGCGCTGGCAGTGAACAACAACGCGTCCGCCCTGCTGCTGGGCCTGTCCGCTCTGGCGGCCGGCCGCGAGGTCATCGTCGCCCGGGGCGAAGCGGTGGAGATCGGCGGCGGATTCCGGATACCGGACGTTTTGCGTCAAAGCGGATGCACCCTCGTGGACGTGGGTACCACCAACCGGACGTACGTGCGGGACTATGCCGACGCCATGAGCGACCAGACCGGGGCCTTCCTGAAAGCGCACGCCAGCAATTTCAGGGTCGAGGGTTTCACCGCGTTCGTCGACGAGCGCGACCTGGTGGCGCTGGGCGAAACGTCGGGCGTCCCGGTGTTGCACGACGTCGGCAGCGGCGCTTTGCTGTCAACCGAACGGTACGGGTTGGCCCACGAACCAACCCCGCAGGAGAGCATCGCGGCCGGCGTTGGTCTGGTGTTTTTCTCCGGCGACAAACTCCTGGGCGGCCCTCAGGCGGGCATCGTTGTCGGTAAACGTGACCTGGTCGCGCAGTTGGAGAGGCATCCGCTCGCACGCGCGGTCCGGATCGACAAGATGAGCCTGGCCAGCTTGACGGCGACGCTGGCGCATTACGTGATGGGAGAAGCGGAATCCAGGGTGCCGGTCTGGCGCATGATCTCGGCGAATGCCGACGACGTGCGGAGCCGAGCGGAAAAATGGCTTGCCATTTTGGCCGCCAATCGGGTCGCGGCACGTGTCGAGCCGGCTCGGTCCGCCATCGGTGGGGGGAGCCTGCCCGGCGAAACGTTGCCGTCGTGGGCGCTGACGATTGATCCGCCTGTGGGCCGTTCCCCGGAATCGGTGTTGTCCGCGCTGCGCGAGCAACCGACCCCGGTGATCGCCCGGATCGAAGAAGACGCAGTCCGGCTGGATCCAAGAACAGTGCTGCCGGAGCAGGACGACGACACAATTCAGGCACTCACGGCCGCTATGGCGCGGTGAGGGCTTACAAGACGCAGCGGTCGAACAACTCAGGGGCAGAGCGTGTCGGATTTTCTATTAGTGCACGGAGCCGGGCAGGGAGCGAAAAGCTGGGGCAAGGTCTGGGGCTACATGACGGCGCCGGAACAGCACCCGCCGCCGCTCTTTCGGGCCCGGCAATCAGTACGGGTGCGGGCCGTCGACTTGCCCGGCCACGGAGCGGACGCCGCCGCTGACGCCGGCATGATCGACCTGGCGGAGGCGGTAAGGTCGGTGGTACGTGTCGCCGAGCAGGAGAACTTTACGGACTACACGCTGGTTGGCCATGAACTGGGCGGGACGGTGGCGTTGCAGGCGCTGAACGAACTGCCCCGGGCGCCCCGCCGGGTAGTGCTCGTAGGCGGCATCGTGCCGGAGCCCGGGCAACCCGCGGTCTCCATGTACCCGACGCCGGTGAGGCTGGTCGTCCGCATGTGCAAGACGACAGGCGCGCTCATCGGCCGAGACATCCCGGCGCCGGCGGAGGTGATCAATCGTTACCGATGCGGCGGTCTGGAACCGATGGACCGGGTGCAAACCATCGGCCATTTCGGACCACTGCCCCTCAGGATGCTGACCGAGCCGGTTACCCTCAGCCTGGACTCCCTCCCGTGCCCGGTGACATACGTGGTGCTCACCGACGACCGGTTGATCAGCGCCAGCCGGCAACAGACGATGGCGGGCCGCATACCCGGAGCCACGGTAGTGCAATTGGACTCGGGACACCAGGTCACCGTGCAGCGGCCTCGGGAGTTGGCCGAGACGCTTTTGGCGGCGTGACATGGCCGCCGGACTGGCGAGTTCGTTCGTCGCCGATCTGCACATCCATTCGCCGTACGCCTTTGCTTGCAGCAAGGCCCTGACGCTGGACAACCTGGCGTCCTGGGCACAGCGCAAGGGCATCGACCTGCTGGCGACGGGCGATTTTACGCACCCGGTTTGGGCGGACAACCTGCACTCGAACCTGGAGGAGACCAGCGACGGCCTCTACGAGTACGCGGGCGTGAGGTTCGTGCCCGGCACCGAGATCAGCTGCGTGTATCGTCAGGATGGACGCACCCGCCGTATTCATCTCCTGGTGCTGGCGCCTACCCTGGAAGCCGCTATGGCGTTTACCAGCCGGTTGGATGATTACGGCAAGCTGGAGAGCGACGGCCGACCCACGGTCAGCCTATCCGCGCGGCAATTGCTGGAAACAGCATTGGACTGCTGTCCGGAGTCCCTGGTGATTCCGGCGCACGCCTGGACCCCATGGTACGGGGTGTATGGATCGAAGGCCGGGTTTGACAGCCTCGAAGAGTGTTTCGGCGACTTGGCTCCGATGGTCCGCGCGGTGGAAAGCGGCCTGTCGTCAGACCCGGCGATGAATCGCGCCGTCCCGGAATTGGCTCAGCGGTCGGTGGTTTCGTTTTCCGACGCCCATTCGCCCGGGAACCTGGGGCGGGAAGTTACCGCGTTTTCGGGTTCCTTGTCGTGGGATGGGCTGACGACCGCAATTAACGGAGGCGGCATTGTCTACACGGTGGAGTTTTACCCGGAGGAAGGAAAGTACCATTACAGCGGACACCGCAAGTGCGGCGTGTCCTACGGCACCGCCGACCTGGAGCGGAACGGACCCTTGTGTCCAGTGTGCGGCCGGAAGTTAACGTTGGGGGTGCTGCACCGGGTCAATGAAGTTTCCGGCCGACGGGCCGCCGATGGATTGGAACCGGACGCCGACGGATTCATTCGCGGAGGCGGCGAAGGGCCACCATACGCGAGGTTGATTCCGCTGCGTGAAATCATCGCCACAGTGAAAGGCGTGGGCGTGAACACCCGCACGGTGATGCGCGCGTACTTGGCCATCACGGACGCGGTGGGAAGCGAGTTGGATGCGCTCCTGTGGGCTTCCTCCAGCGACCTGGAAGCGGTCACCGAGGGGCCGGTAGCCGATGCGATCCTTCAGGCCCGAACTGGACAGGTACAAGTTACCCCTGGCTTCGACGGGCAGTATGGAACGGTGTCTCTACCCGGCCGTTAGTCGGCTTTGACCGATGGTATCCTGCTGCCCCGGCAGCATGCGACGAGGCCGGCGCGACGGTTTGCTAGAATGGCGCAATCTATCCGGGAAGCTGCGGTTATGGACATTGCTCTGCGCCGGATGCGGGCCGAAGACATCCCGCAGGTGATTGAGATCGAAAAGGAAGCGTTCACTCCCGGCTGGGTAGGCACGCCGTTTCGCCGCGAACTGAACAGCCGTTACACCCGATTCCTGGTCGCGTACCACGCTGATGGCTCCGAACACCAGCATCCGACCACAACCGACGCCCAGCAACAACCGGGTCCGGCCGACGGGTCGCTGTGGGGGCGGATGGTCACGGGAGTCAGGTCCGTGTTCGGCATGAGATCGGACAGTGAAGGGGACGACCTGGCCGGGTATGTAGGCATCTGGCTACAGGGAGATCAGGCCCACATCACGGAAATCGCCGTGCGGGAAGAACTGCGCGGACGCGGGATCGGAGAACTCCTGATCATCGGGACGCTGCGGGTAGCCTACGAGCAAGGACTTACAGAGGTAACTCTCGAGGCGCGCGTGTCGAATTTTGTCGCCCAGAGGTTGTACGATAAATACGGCTTCAACGAGGCGGGAATCCGCAAGAATTACTACGCGGACAACCGGGAAGACGCGGTGATAATGACCACCGATCCCATCCACACCGCCGCTTACCGCGAAAAGTTCGCGACCCTGCAAGAGAACTTCCTGGCACGGTACGGCGAGATGCGGATCCAGATCTAACGGTGTCCAGCCATTCCCTGGGATTCGTCGGCGCGGGATTCAGCCAGGGTTATGCCGCAACATAACGAAGGCTGACGACCTGCCTCCTATTGGTGGGATCACAGGGCGGGTCGCGTTGAATGTGCATGGAGCGCGCCGTCCCATCCTGGTTTGTGCAATCGGGATAACGGCGCCGTTGCCCGGCCGGGATGCGGATGTTAGAATCCCTGCCGTTGTGAATACATGAGAATTTAGTCGACATAATCAACAAGGATTGACCGATGGCCTCTTTCGATGATTACGTTCTGGTAAGCCAGTTCCCGGAGCAGCCGGTCGAGCGCATGATCGCGGCTTTTCGGGGGTGGCCCGACGCAGGGGACGCGGCCACGGCTACCCTGAACTACATGCTCACCGCATTGGGAGCGCAAAAATTCGCAGAGATAGATCCCGAAGAATTCTTCAATTTCGCGCAGGAACGGCCACGGTCAACCCGAAGCAAGGACGGAATAAGGCATCTGCAATGGCCGGCCAACGAGTTTTACTTGTGGCCCGGATCGGACGACGCGTCTCCCGTGATCTTCTACTTGGGCACTGAGCCGCACCTCAAGTGGCGGACGTTCTCCTCGTTAGTCGGCGATTTGGCACGACAATGCGGGGTCAAATCAGTGGTCCACATTGGCGCCCTGCTGGACGCGGTTCCCCACACCCGTGAGACCAAGTTCAGCGGCACGTCCACCAACCGGCGCATACAGGCGGCTTTTGACCGGGCGAACGTCCGCACGTCCAACTACCAGGGACCGTCAGGGATCACCTTGCCGGTTTCGGAATCACTGGCCGCGCGGGGTATCAGCTACACTTCGCTTTGGGGGCACGTCTCCCATTACCTGCACGCCACCCCCAATTTTCGTGTCGGCTTAGGTCTGGCGCAAAACGTGTCGGACATGCTGGGCTTGCCGGTCGATTTGGGCAAGCTCACGGTGATGGCAGAAGCCTTCGACCGGGAGGTCGAAAAGGTGATCGCCGACGACGATCAACTGGGCCAGTACATCATCACGCTGGAAGAGAAGTACGACGCCGCTGTCGACGCCGCGGAAATGCCTGACCCCGCAGACCTGGTACGCGACTTGGAACGGTTCTTGCGGGCAGAGCGGATGGGAGGCGGCGAGAGCTGACCGACCCACTTCGGGCCGTGTCGATCTACGGGCCGACAGCCGCCGAATGGGTGTCCGGCCCGGTGGTGATTCCGGCCGGATCGGATGGAGGCGCCGCCCGCTGCCGCCGTGTCCGGGTTGCCCGTACTGAACGCGGCGGGTATAGTCTGGCTGTCGCCGAACACGGCGCAGCGAGGACGAAACGATGATTTTCGATTGGCCGACCCGGATGCAGCAGATGGCCGATTTTATGGGGTTCTCTGAGGAGGACCTGGAGTTGGTCCGGGCGAGCGGGCCGATCCTGCTGGACCGAGCCGACGAGCTGACCTCGGCAGTGTATGACCACTTCCTGCAGTTTCCCCAAACGGCACGGTTCTTCTTGACCCCGGAGGGCGAAATCGACCAGACCCGGCTGGACCGACGCAAGCACAGCCTGGCGCGCTGGCTGAGGCACAGTATCGATTTCCAACTGGACGAGCAGTTCCCGGTCTTTCTCCTGGCCATGGGCGTGGTCCACAGCAACCCGTCGCTGGAGCGCGGTTACCTGGGGTCGGTGCCGGCAAGGTTCATGATCGGCACGATGTCATTTGCGCAGACCGCTTTCGCCGCCATACTGCTGGAGGAGATGGCGGACCCAGTGCAGGCGCTCCGGACATCCAGCGCCTGGAACAAGCTGCTCATGCTGCAGTTGGACGTGCTGCTGGCAGGCTACGTTACCGAGACGCCAACGCCGGCAACGGAACCGCCGGCGCCGGATATTGATGAACCGGACGCAGAACCTCAAGGTATGCGCCGGGTACTCACGAACATCCTGGACGGAAATCGGGCTAACGGCAACCCCAACGGCCATTCCGAGCAACCTCAAGGAGATGGACAATGACCAAAGTGCTGGTGATCCAGGGCGCGGGGATGAACATGCGCGGCAAGGTACAGGTCGAGATCTTCGGCCCGAATACGCTGGAGCAGATGAACGAGCAGATCCGCGGCTACGGCGAGAGCCTGGGCATCGACGTGAAGATCGTTCACTCCAACGTGGAGGGCGAGGTCGTGAACGCGCTGTACGACGCCTGGGAGGACGGCTACGATGCCTGCCTGATCAATCCGGCAGGATATACCACCGTGAACGGCCCGCTGCGCGGGGCGATTCAGCAGGTGCCGATGCCGGTGATCGAAGTACACGCCAGCAACCCGACGGCTCGCGGCACGGTGTCAGCCGTCCTGCCGGTCAGCAAAGGATGCGTCTACGGGTTCGGCGTGTACGGTTACTATCTGGCTATGGAGGCGGTGAAGCACACCGTTGAATAGCCTCCGCCCCCTCGGGGCTACTCGCAGCGCAGGCAGCGCACATCCTTGAAAACCCGGTCGTGGATGTCCGGGTTCACGAGGATGTAGTCCATGACGATGCGGACAACTTTGCCTTCATCAGCGATGTTGTACTTTTCCTTGGAAGAGTTGATGAGGCCGATGTGCTCGGCGTTGACGTCCACAGTGAGAGCGGTTTTGGTGCCGGCCATGTCGTAGCTCCTGAAGTGCAGTGGGTTTGAGTTGCGCGCCTGGCGGGGTCGCTGGCGCGTCGGTATAGGATAGCCGCACGGAACGGGATAGTTCAACCGTGTTCCGCGAAGTCGGTCAGGGCGGGGCCGCAGACGATTTGCACTGAACGGCGTATCGCAAGTCTCAACTCGCTATACTGTAAGGGTAGAGATTGTTGGGAAGGAGGGAAAGTCATGGTGAATTTGGGAAAGCTGGAGCACCCGCTGACTGACCAGATGATGGTTTATGAGGAGATGCACCGTGAGCTGGAAAGCAACTGCTTGCGGGGATGGGTTGTCATTGGTGATGGAGAGATCGTGGGAGAGTACGAGACTTTCCACAAAGCCGAAGCCGCTGCTCAAGAGCGCGGCTTGAACGTGGCCTATTACCTAGTCACGCGGGTAGGAGTAGAACTCCCCGTAATCCTGTCTTACGAGAAGTAGCAATTGACCCGAATTGCGGAATACACTATCCACCCGTCGTACATTCTGGAGACAGGACCGCCGATTGTCCTGCAAATCAATGGACAGCCGTTCCTGGCGCTTCTGGATACTGGAGCCTCTCGGTCCGTCATTGACACTGCGGCGGCGCGAAACATGCAGTTGGTCGAAGATGATGAACCGCTTGACATGATTGGCGTACAGGTCAGGGCAGGTACCCGCAATTCCGGGTAAGCTTGTATATCCCCATACTGGAACTCACCATACCATCTCCGATCCCAAGCTTGCCTCTCAGGGAAAGTGGTCTCGCCTGGGCAGCCATCATCGGCCGGGACGTGCTTTGCCAATACGAATTTACCGTCAATGGGCAGACTGGACTGATTCGGTTCACAACTGAATGACTGCGGCTTTCGCGTTTCAAGACAGGGGAAAGGAGAATAGCTATGGCCACCACCGGAATAACCTACACGTGCGCCAAGTGCCGGCACACCGAATACGAGACGGACGAATTCCGCGCTACCGGCGGCAATTTCGCAAAGATCTTCGATGTGCAGAACAAGAAGTTCACCACGGTGTCATGCAAGCAATGCGGGTACACCGAAATTTACAAGGGCAGCACGTCAACACTGGGCAACGTGCTTGATTTCTTCGCCGGCGGTTAGTCCGGCCTCGCCGGCATCGGCCAAAAGTAAGCCCTCCGCCTGAGGCGGAGGGCATTTTCATTTGCTGGTACCCCGGATGGGCTTCGATCCCATGATCTCCACCTTGAAAGGGTGGCGTCCTTGACCAGGCTAGACGACCGGGGCGTGCTTCATGGCGATTGCCACGCCCAACCAGTTTACCACAGGGGCCGGTTTTACGGGTAAACGGCCAGGGCCTCAAGGGACATCTCCTCCGGAAAACCGCACATGAGGTTCATGTTCTGCACGGCCTGGCCGGCTGCTCCCTTGACCAGGTTGTCGAGGCAACTGATCACGATGAGCCGGTTGGTGCGCGGATCAACCACCGGATAGACGAGGCATTGGTTGTTGCCCAAGGTCTGCTTCGTCTGCGGCGGCGCGTTGGTTACCTGTACGAAAGCGTCATCGCTGTAGAATTCCTGGTAGATACCGCGGATGCGCGCGTTGGCGTCCGGGTCCTGAGCGATTTCGCCCTGGAGCGGCGCATAGCAGGAACTGAGGATGCCCCGGGTCATGGGGATCAGGTGGGTGAGGAACGTGAGGTTCACCGGGTCGTCAGCGATGGAATCGAGCTCCTGACTGATCTCGGGCAGATGGCGATGGCCGTTGACCGAGTAGGCCATCACGTTTTCGTTCACTTCAGAAAAGTGGGTGGTCATGCTGAGGGTGCGGCCGGCGCCGGAAACGCCGGACTTGCTGTCGACGATAATGTCGTTGCCGATCAGGTCGTTCTGAATGGCGGGAGCCAGAGCCAGGATGGCGCTGCTGGGATAACAGCCGGGGTTGGCAACCAGACGGGCGTCAGCCACCGCATCGCGGTTCAGCTCGGTGAGCCCGTAGACCGCCTCTTCCAGGTAGGTGGGATCGGGATGCTCGACGCCGTACCACTGGCTGTAAACGTCCGCCTGCTTGAGGCGGAAATCGGCGGAAATGTCGACGACCTTGACCCCCTGCTCCAGCAACGGGATGCACGCTTCCGCGCTGGCTTTGTGCGGCAGGGCGGAAAATACGAGGTCGAGGTCATCGCACAGGTCGGCGGTGATATCGAGGTCCATGTTGTCCAGGTGAGGGAAGACCTCCCCCAGGGGTTGACCGGCGGCGCTGCGTCCGGTAACCGAGGCGATTTCCACCTCGGGGTGATGGCGCAGGATGCGGACGAGTTCGCAGCCGGCGTATCCGGTGACGTTGATGATTCCGACTTTCACGGTTGGATCTCCTTGACGACCTGGGTGTGGGGAACGGGAGTGGGGGCATCCTGGCGTCGTCGGCGACGCCCGGGGGCCTGCCCGTCGGGGCGGTCGTTGTCGGCGGTCTCGCGTGACACGGGTGCGGTCTCGGTGGGTTCGGCGCGGGCGGCGGCCTGCCGTATCGCCTCTTCGTCCCGCGACGGACAACCGTAGTTGACGACGCAGTCACCGCACCGGGGCCGCTGCGCCTTGCACACCTGGCGGCCGTGAGTGATGAAAGCGGCGTGGAAGGGGTACACGTCCTCCGGCGGCATGGCCGCCTCCAGCACCTCGTGGGCCTTGTCGGCGTTGACCTTGGGGCCGATGATGCCCAACCGCTGGCTGACGCGGAAAATATGCGTGTCGACGGCCATGGCGGGCATGCCGAGGGAGAAACTGAGGATGATGCCGGCTGATTTGGGACCGATGCCGGGGAGCTGTCGCAGCCAGGCCCGGGCTTCGCCCATGGGCATCTCGGCGAGGAAGTGGAGGTCCAGAGACCCGTCGTTCAGGTCCAGGATCATGCCCAGCACTTCCTTGATGCGAGGGGCCTTCACGCGGGCCAATCCTCCTCCGGAGATCGCTTCCTCGATGTCTGCGACCTCCGCCTCGGCTACTGCTTCCAGCGTGCCGAAGGTGTGCATCAGATTGCGGAAAGCGCGCTCGGAGTTCCGGTCCGACGTGTGCTGGGACAGGATGGTGAACACCAACTCGTGGGCCGGATCCAGGCGTGGCTCGTTTTCGAACGGCCCGTACGCCTCGGTGAGCAGCCGGATGGCATCGGAAATGGTAACGCCGGGCTTTTTGGACCGGCGAGATTGGCGTGTTTTAGCGGCGGTTTTCGGGGGCATGATGGCTCATTACTCGGTGCAAAAGAGACACCGGGATTTTAGCACAGGGCGATCTCGGTAAGTGAAGCCTCCACGCTCAGCGATCAGCATTCCGGTCACCGGCGCGATCGTTCGTCGTTCGATGGCATCAGGCGGGTCCGGGCTGGGACTGGGGACGGCTCTCGGGCGGCGGCTGGGAAGGCCGAGTGACCAATGGCGTTAAGAACAGCACCGGCAGGGAGATGGCAATGCAGGCCAGGGCGTTGACCGTGACCGACCACTGGATCCCGATTTGATCGCCGAGCCAACCCATGAACACCCCGCCTGGCGGGGTGCCGATGCCGATACACAGGCTCTGCAAACCCACCATGCGGCCCCGCATCTCCGGCGGCGACGACCGCATGGTGATGGCTCCTTGCATCGTCCCGAAACAGGACATGCCAATCCCGCTGAGGACCAGTATGGCGAATGTAACACCGTACCATGGCGACCAGACAAAGACTGTTGACAGCACCATCGCGGTGAACGCGCCGGCGGCGAAAATGCGCCCGTGGTAGCGCACCGTTCCCACGGACGCCAGGATAAAGGCCGTTACCAGTTGGCCTACGGCCTCCGCCGCCGCCAGTAGACCGATCAGGGTTTCGCCGACCTCCAGATGATCTCGCCCAATGGCCGGCACGAACTGGCGGGCCGGGAAGGTCAGGCCGTTAATCATTATGGTAATGAAGAGCATCCCCATCAGTTGCCGGTGATTGAACGCCGCGCGAACCACGTCACCCAGGCTGTTCCAGATGGGTTCCACCCGCCCTTGCCGTTCCACCCGTGGGATGCGCACCCGGATTGCCAACGCCATGGATGCCACGTGCATGGCCACGACCAGGACATAGGTCCAAGTGTAGCCGGCATAGTGAGGCCAAAGATACGCGACGTGCTCGACGAGGAAACCGCCGACGAAGGGGCCAATCATGCGTCCCACGGTGCCGCTCATGGAGTCGATGGACAAGGCGTTGACCACCCGGCGTTCTCCCACTATGTCGAAGATCGCGGTACGTCGGGCCGGGTCTTCCAGGGCGCGGCTGATGCCCTGTAGCAGCATGGCGGCGAAAATGTGCCACGGCGCGATCAGTCCGAAGAGCAGGAGAACGAACAGCGCGATACCGGCCCCGGCCTTGATTGCAAGCGAACTGAACCAGATTTTCTTGCGGTCGAAGCGATCGGCGATGATTCCGGTGAACGGTGAGAATATGGGCCGGGGCAGGTTCTCAAAGGCCAGCACCAGCACCAGCATCAGGGCGGAATTGGTCAGGGAATAGACGAGCAGGCTGGTGACCAGCAACTCCATCCAACGGGTCAGCTCAGCGACGTTCACCACGTACCAGATGGCCCGAAAACTAGGATTGCCGAGAACCTCAAGCATCGGCGATGTAGGACGGACGCCAAAGCGTGCCATGCAAAACACTCCGCGCCGGCGGAGTGTGGCCCGCGAGCACGGGGGGATTTTACACGGCGAGCGCGCGGTGAGCGTAGGTGCGCCGTGACGACGCAGAATGAAAAACGCGGTCGCCCCGGCCGGGCGACATCAGTCGACGCCTCAAGCTTTACTGTCGGTTTGAGGGAGGCTCGACGCGCGACGATCCCGGAAAACGGGCATCTCAAACCTGCCGGTGAGAAGTGTGTAGGGGCGGGTCAAAGGACTGAATCGATCTGTTTCCGTTACGGACACGATAGGGATTTGACAACCTTGGCGGGGCCGATATCATCGATTCACGGTCCCGAATGAAGAATAGGAATCGAACGTGCAGGAGCCGGGAAAATGGCCAGCCCCAGACTGACCAACGAGCGGTCCGAGACCGGCCGATCATGGCGCCTCCGCCGGATGGGTTATCGTCCTGGCGAACCCGCGAAATCGGCGACGTTCGCCTCCGGGTTCAACAGTTTTTTGACAACCGGAAGGCTATCCCTGGCGCTGCGCCTGGGGTTCAAGCACGGGGTGGACCGGGAGTTCAGGGCGCGGTACCTCGGGCTCCTGTTCTGCGACGCCCTGTTCGCGCCCATGCGGTTATGGCAGAGCATGGCCTACAGTGGGCGAATCGCTCGTGAAGAGCTGCATCCGGAGCCGCTTTTCCTGCTGGGGTTCTGGAGATCCGGCACCACCCTGCTGCACAACCTGCTTTCCATGGACCCTCAGTGGGGATTCGTGAACACCTACCAGGCAGCAATGCCGGACGTTTTCCTGGCCGGCCAGAACCGAGTGCGGCGGATGATAGAGAAAAGCCTTCCGCCAAACCGGGGTGTGGACAACATCCCGGTGGACTTCGCGATGCCCCAGGAAGAAGAGATTGCCTTGATGTGCAGCTCCGGGCTCAGCCCTTACGCCTACCTGCACTTCCCGCGTACAGCCGAGGACGCACTGGATTACCTCTTCGTCAAGGAGCGGTTGGACGAGCGGCAACAGGCCGAATGGCAGCGTGCGTTCACCAAATTGCTCAGGACCGCCAGCTACCACATGGGCGGCAAACCCCTGCTGCTGAAATCGCCCTCCAACACCAGCCGGATCACGGCGCTGCTGGAACTGTTCCCCAACGCAAGGTTTGTCTACATCCAGCGGGACCCTTACGACACGGTGCGATCCTATGAGCGCCTGATCAGGCTCATGAACGACTGGCATGCGTTGCAGCGGGTAGATTTCGACGGGCTGCTGGCGAAGCAACTTGAGGTGTACCGGGGCATGGCGACGGCCTACCTCGAGCAGCGGGAACTGATACCGGCCGGACGTCTTGTAGAGATACGGTACGAGGAATTGGAACAGGACAAGGTGGGACAGATACGTCGCATCTACGACGCGCTGGGGTTGGAAGGCTACGCAGAATTCGAGCCGAGCCTGACAGAATACGTGGCGTCGATAGAAGGATTCGAGAAAAACCCATCTCACGTGAGCGACCGGGTGATCGAGGCCGTCAACGAGTACGTCCCGTTCCTGGTCACGGAGTACGGTTACGAGTTCAGAGAGGCATCGGGCGCCGGCGCCTGAGGCCACCGTGATAACATTTGTTCAAGGCTAACCCGGCGCTCCGGCCGGGGTCGCATCACCGGGATCGGACTATCCCGTTCGGGTGCTTCAGTATCGTAAGGGCTTATCAGTTGAGCCGGCAGTTGCGCCCCGGGTGCGCACTTAACCACAGACAGGAGGGACGGACATGGACCAGGCAGTCACGGACTTTTGGGACGCCACGCGGGCGATCTTGAGCGAAACGCCGGTGGGCGCCGAACTCTCCGCCAACGAGGAACTCAGCGGGCGGGAATACGAAACCTGGGACGTGACCCTCCGAAGCTACGGAGGACAGCGGTTACGGGCATTCTACACGGCGCCCCGGGATTTGCCGCCATCGGGCAAGTTTCCCGCGATGCTGGCGGTTCCCGGCTACGGCGGCGTCAAGGAGATCCCTTTCCACGTAGTGATGCACGGGTTCGCCGTCCTGACGATGTTCCCACGGGCTCAGGGCGAAAGCATACCCGAATGGGATCTGCCCCACGGAACCAAGCTGACCTACAACGTGACCGACCGGGACAACTACTACTACCGGGCGGCCTACATGGACTGCGTGCGCGGGGTGGATTTTTTGTCTGAACGGGATGAGGTGGATGCCAGTCGTATCGGCATGTGGAGCCGGAGCCAGGGCGGTGGATTTACACTGGCGACGGCAGCCCTGGATCAGAGGGTGGCGGCGGCAGTGGCGGAAGAGCCATTCATGTGCAACTACCCGGTGGCGATCGATATCGAGACGAGCCCCTACCACGAGCTGCGAGACTACGTTCAGGCACACCCGGAGCAGCGCCAGTCGATGCTGGACACGCTGCACTACTTCGACACGCTGACCCTGGCGGACGCCATCGAATGTCCAATCCTGGTGAATATCGGGATGGCCGACACCACCTGCCCCTACGAGACCATCATGCCCGTGTTCAACCGGATCAAGGCGCACAAGTCGCTGCTGGTGTATCCGGACCTGACCCATAGCCCTTGCACCGATTTCAACGTGCACGCGATGAACTGGCTCAAGAGGTACCTGGGCACCTGATCGGCCGCTCGGTCCCGCAAAGACATAACTTGATGCACCGAAGCAATGGGAAGGGGAGGTAGATAACATGCCGGCAAGAACCGGAGCCGAATACCTGGCCGGCCTGAAACGGCAGGAACGCGAAATCTGGATAGACGGCCGCCGGGTAGATGACGTGACCGAGTTTCCGGGCCTGGCCAATGGAGCGCGGTCCATCGCGCAGCTATACGAGATGCAGCACGATGGGGCTGCCGACTGCGCGATGACCTATCCCTCGCCTGGCACAGGCGAGCCGGTAGGACTGTCGTTCATCATCCCCAAAACGGCGGAGGATCTGGCGCGGCGACGGGAAATGATGTCGCAGTGGGCCCACGCCAGCTACGGGATGATGGGGCGAACGCCGGACTTCCTGAACGTGACGATCATGTCCATGGCGGCGGCTGGCGATTTCTTTGGCGAGAACCGGCCGGAGTTCAAGCAGAACGTGGTCAACTACTACGAGTACACGAGAGAAAACGATCTTTGCATGACCCACACGCTGGTCAACCTGCAACGGAACCGGGCGCCCTCGGCGACGTCGATGGACTACAGCACCGACGTAGCGTTGCACGTGGTGAAAGAAACGGATGCCGGTTTGGTGGTCCGCGGTCCGCGGGTGCTGGCGACCCTGGGGCCATTGTCGGACGAGATCATGGTCTATCCCACGCGGTCGTCGCTGCTGGCGCGGGACGAGGACGCGCACAAGTATGCCTTCGCCTTCGCGGTGCCGTGCGGCATAGATGGATTGAAATTCGTCTGCCGGGAAAGCTTCGATCTGGGGAGGTCGCACTTCGACCACCCATTGGGGTCTCGGTTCGAGGAGATGGACGCCATCGTCTTTTTCGACGACGTGCTGGTGCCGTGGGAGCGGGTCTTCATGTACGGCGACCGGCACAAGTGCAACAACATGTCCAACGAAACCGGGCAGTACGTGCACACCGGCCACCAGGTCGTAACCAAGAACGTGGCCAAGTGCGAGTTCATCACCGGGATCGCCAGCCTGATGGTGAAAACGCTGGGCAGCAGCGATATACCGCAGGTCCAGGGACTGCTGGGCGAATTGGTCGAGAACCTGGAAATCACCAAGGCGCTGCTGACCCAATCGGAGGTCAACGCGAAGATCGACGCTTGGGGCGTGATGCTGCCGGACCGGGTACCGCTGAACGTGGCGCGCAACCTGTTCATCAAGATGTACCCCAGGATGGCGGAGATCATCCAACTGCTCGGGTCCAGCAGCCTCATGGCCCTGCCGTCGGAAGGCGATTTCGGCGGGCCGATGGCCGAGGTGCTGGACGCCTACCTGGACACCGACACCGCTACGGCGCAGGAACGCGTCAGGCTGTTCCGGCTCGCCTGGGACGCGGCGTGCAGCTCCTTCGCCGGCCGGCAAGTGCTCTACGAGCGGTATTTCCAGGGAGACTGGATGCGGAACGCCGCGCTGCTGCTGGGCGTTTACGACCGCGAGCCGCTGGAGAAACAGGTGCGGGATTTTCTGGAACGCGACTGATTTTCACGAGGTCGTTCGCTGGAGATCCCGGGGATCGACGATCATAAAAGGCAGTAGGGGCGAATGAACATTCGCCCCTACATTTGGCTTATCGTTGCTCCGGGCTACCTCATCAGTCCGTCGACAACCGATCCCTTGAAGGCGTCGTCGCCACCGAACACCGTGCCCGTCGCTCCCGAATTGAACTTGCTCAAGCCCAGGTCATACACCTGCTGCGGGAACGGAATGTATCCCACCGACGCCGCCAACTCCTGACCATCCGGGCTCAGGTAGTACCTCACGAACTCCGCGATGTGAGCCTCCTGCGCCGCGTCAGACCGCACGTAGATGAACAGCGGACGGCTCAACGGCGCGTACGAACCATTGTTGATGGCCTCGTCCGTCGGCGCTATGCAGCCATTGCCTCCGTCAATGGGGACGACCTTCACCTTGTCCTTGTTCTCCACATAGTACGCGTACCCGAAGTACCCGATGCTGTACTTGTCGCCGGACACCCCCTGCACCAGCACGTTGTCGTCCTCCGACGCCACAAAGTCGCCCCGGGACACGCCGCCGTCGCCGTTGATCGCTTCCGTGAAGTAGTCAAACGTCCCCGAGTCAACCCCCGGCGCGTACATCTTGATCTCTTCCGCCGGCCAGGATGGGTCCACCTGGTTCCAGTGCGTCACCACCCCCTCGGACTCCGGGCTCCAGATCTGGTTCAGCTGCTCGACGGACAGGCAGTCCACGAAGTCGTTGGCCGGGTTCACCACCACGGACAGGCCGTCGATGGCCACCGGCAGCTCGATGTACTCGATGCCCGCGGCCGCGCAAAGGTCAACTTCCTTCTGCTTGATGGGGCGGGAGGCGTCGGAGATCACCGTCTCGTTGGCGCAGAACTTCTTGAACCCGCCGCCGGTGCCGGAGATGCCAACCACCACGCGAACGTTGTCTCCCGTCAACCCGCCGAATTCCTCGGCAACCGCTTCCGTGATCGGGAACACGGTGGACGAACCGTCTATCGGTATGTCGCCGGACAGCGTGGAGTAGTCAACCATGTGGGTCATCTTGTCTTCCATCATTACCCCGCCGGACAACCCGTCGACAACCGATCCCTTGAAGGCGTCGTCGCCACCGAACACCGTGCCCGTCGCTCCCGAATTGAACTTGCTCAGACCCAGGTCATACACCTGCTGCGGGAACGGAATGTATCCCACCGACGCCGCCAACTCCTGACCATCCGGGCTCAGGTAGTACCTCACGAACTCCGCGATGTGAGCCTCCTGCGCCGCGTCAGACCGCACGTAGATGAACAGCGGACGGCTCAACGGCGCGTACGAACCATTGTTGATGGCCTCGTCCGTCGGCGCTATGCAGCCATTGCCTCCGTCAATGGGGACGACCTTCACCTTGTCCTTGTTCTCCACATAGTACGCGTACCCGAAGTACCCGATGCTGTACTTGTCGCCGGACACCCCCTGCACCAGCACGTTGTCGTCCTCCGACGCCACAAAGTCGCCCCGGGACACGCCGCCGTCGCCGTTGATCGCTTCCGTGAAGTAGTCAAACGTCCCCGAGTCAACCCCCGGCGCGTACATCTTGATCTCTTCCGCCGGCCAGGATGGGTCCACCTGGTTCCAGTGCGTCACCACCCCCTCGGACTCCGGGCTCCAGATCTGGTTCAGCTGCTCGACGGACAGGCAGTCCACGAAGTCGTTGGCCGGGTTCACCACCACGGACAGGCCGTCGATGGCCACCGGCAGCTCGATGTACTCGATGCCCGCGGCCGCGCAAAGGTCAACTTCCTTCTGCTTGATGGGGCGGGAGGCGTCGGAGATCACCGTCTCGTTGGCGCAGAACTTCTTGAACCCGCCGCCAGTGCCGGAGATGCCGACCACCACGCGAACGTTGTCTCCCGTCAACCCGCCGAATTCCTCGGCAACCGCTTCCGTGATCGGGAACACGGTGGACGAACCGTCTATCGGTATGTCGCCGGACAGACCGGTGTACATGCTGGGGTCGGTCGCCTTTTCCGGCTGGCCGGCAGTGGTGCCGGTAGTGCCGGTAGCAGCGGAGCCGCTGGTCGTGGACGCTGCGGCGCTGCCGGTCGAAGTGGTTCCGGATGCTGGCGGGCTGCTCGAGGTGGTGGCAGCAGCGGGTGAACCGGCGCCAGAGCCGGCGGGAGCCTCGTCCGCGGCGCTACAGGCCGCGCCCATGAGAACGGCGGCGCAGCCCAATGCGGCAACGGTCAGCAGCAACCGAAATGGAATTTGCTTCAGAGTATCCATCGTGGCGGAACTCATTAATCCTCCTGCAAATGGAAGGTGGGTCGGTTTTCCTGTGGATTGGGGAAATTGGCTTTGGCCAATCGCGGCCACCACGGGCCGAACGCCGCAGTGTTCAATAGGCATCCCTCCTGATGTTCTCTTCCGTATCCCGATGCGCTAACGGAGCCAGCCTCGCGGTTGGAACGGCAAAAAAATAGCGAAATCGAACGATTTCGCTGGAAATGATTGAGAGCGAATCCCGCCGCTCCCATGAGCGCAGCGGGTGCAATTGGTATCTCGCCCCCGTAGACTGAGTGCGGCGGCTCGGTAGCCCGGACGGTGGCGGGCCAAAAAATAACGGGGGACGAATCCCCCGTGGTATCAAAAACCGAAGTTCCGCTCGGTTCGATCGCTTCAGGCGATACGATAACCGACGCCGCATCCACCGCAGCGGGTGCGGTGGATAACGATCCTTCTTTTGGCAATTTCATCACGATATGGTCCGCAATCATCGGCGTGGTGGACATGCGATTAAAGGCCAACGGTCTCAGCGGGAGTCCATCACGATGGATTCCAGCTCATCCGGGTCTTTCGGTATAGCTTCCGAAAGCACAAGACAACCGTCTTCCGTGACGAGCACGTCATCCTCGATACGAATGCCGATCCCTCGATAGATGTCAGGGGCTTGCTTTGCCTGCGGGCCGAAGTAAAGCCCCGGTTCCACGGTGAGTACCATCCCCGGCCGCAAGCGCACCTGGCCTCGATCATCACGGTAGGGGCCGCAGTCGTGCACGTCCAACCCCAGCCAATGGGACGTGGCGTGCATGTAGTAGTCACGATACGACTGCTGTTCCATGATGCCGTCAACACTGCCCGACATTATGCCCAGATCGACCAAGCCCTGCACCAATGTTCTGGCAGCCGTCCGGTGCACGTCATCGAAACCCGCGCCGGGCTTGACTTCGGCAATAGCCTTGCGCTGGGACTCGAGCGTGAGATCGTAGATGGCGCGCTGCGGAGCGGTGAACTTGCCAGCCACCGGCCACGTCCGTGTAACGTCGGCCGTGTAGAAACCGTATTCAGCCCCAGCGTCGATCAGCAAAAGATCTTCAGGGCCAAGGGCGTCACGATTCCGAATGTAATGGAGGACACAGGCGTTAGCTCCTCCAGCCACTATGGAAGGATAGCCGTTGCGCGGCGAACCCAACTGCCGGAATGGACGCTCAAGGGCGGCCTGAACCTCGTATTCGTGGACTCCCGGCGCTGCGGTACGCATGGCGGCATCAAAGCCGTGGGCGGTGATGTCGATGGCCCGTTGGAGCAGGGCGATCTCATCGTCGGTCTTGATCTGACGCATCAAGTCAATGGCCGGGGTGGGGTCCTCGATGCGCCGAATGGGCTTCGCGCCGCGCTGAGCCATGGCGCGGCGGCGCTTGACCAAGCCTGACATGATCCCATCCACACGATCATCGCTCCCCAGCGCGTAATGGACCGTATCGTAGTCCGCAAGCAGCTTGGGGAGTTGACTGTCCAGCTGATCGATGGAGTAGGCGGCGTTGGCGCCCAGGGGTCCGACGGCGCCCCGCACGCCCGCGCGATAGCCCACCCAGATCTCGAAGGTGGGGTCATAGGGACGTACGAAAAGGGTATAGGGAGTGTGGGAGCCCGGGCGCAGCACCGCCACCGCATCGGGTTCATCAAACCCGGTCAGGTACCAGAAGGTGGAAGGCTGGCGGTACTCGTGGTCGACGTCGTTATTGCGAGCCGACTCGTGGCCTGCGGCCAGGACGATCGCGCCGTTTGAAAGGGATTCCATCAGCCGTCTGCGGCGGCTGTTGAACTCGCGGGGTTCGGTTGCCAGAACGTCGGCGCTCATTGAGAAAGAGGCTCACTGCCGGGGCGTTACCAGTTTCTAATCCCTACTTTGACCGGCCGGAATTATAACAGTGGGCCACGCTCGTCGCAATACTGGAAAAACAAGCGGATAGCGTCCAGTTTCGGTGGTTCAATTTTCCCCGTCATTTCAGGGAAAGCTGGAATACAGTAGCGTTTCCCGGACTCCGGCTTTCGTCGGAGTGACGGATTATCAACCGAACCACCTGAAACGCAACGCTACCCTCGCGCACGATTTCCTCTTGTATTGTGTCAAAATATGGGTTATATTGATACTTGAAGCAAGTATCCGCGAACGGTACGGATGCAGATAGACTAGGTCGCGACGCTAGGAGGCGCAGACGATGGTAATGCAGAAGCACGACATTCACGAGTGCGATACCCACGAACACCACGGCGATGAGCCGGGCCATGTCCACGACATCCACGAGTGTGACGGCCACGAACATCATGCGGAAGTGCATGACCACGACATCCACGAGTGCGATACTCACGAACACCACGGCGATGAGCCGGGCCACGTACACGACATCCACGAATGCGACGGCCACGAGCACCACGAGCACGACCACGCCGGGCACGTTCACTAAGCGCTACGCTCCCCGTGCGATAAGGCCCCGGCTTCGGCTGGGGCCTCTTTTTGTTTGGCGCGCCGACCCGCAACCCGAGGATCTAGAAGGGCAACAATCTCCGTCGGCTCGTGCGCTGCAGGGCCTCAAGATGACCCACGTGGTGGTCTTCGGTGCAGCCGTCAATCGACTGCTCCACCTGGAAAGTGATGTGGCTGATGCCGAATTCATCGCTGGCGATGGCGCGCAGTCGTCGCAGTACCCGCTCGACCCGCTCTTTGGGCAAAGCGGGGTCAAGCAGCACGTGGGCGGTGAGCGCCTCGTAGCCCGACGTAATGGTCCAGCAATGCACGTCGTGGATCAGCGTTACGCCGGGCACCTCCTCCAGCGTGTGACATACCTCGTACATATCCAGGCGGCGGGGCGTGCCTTCCACCAGCACCTGGAACACCTTTTGCACCAGGCTCCACGAACTGGCCAAAATCAACAGGCCAATCAGAACGCTGATAATTGGGTCGGCCAGATTCCAGTCCAGGAACCACACCAGCAGCGCCGAGATTACGACGCCGATAGAACCCAGCAAGTCGGCCACCACATGCCAGAAGGCCGCCTCAACGTTGAGACTGTGCTCCGCCGAACTGTGCAGTATGAAGACCACAGCAATGTTAATCACCAGGCCGATTGCGCCCACGACGAGCATTTGCATTCCCAGCACTTCAGGGGGGTCACTGAGACGGTGGAAGGCTTCCAGAAAGATCCAGCCGGCAATCAACCACAGGCTGAGGGCATTGACCAGCGCGGCCAGTATCTCGGTGCGGTGATAGCCGAAGGTCCGTTCTACGGAGGCCGGCCGGCTGGAAATCCACATCGCGAACAGAGCCAGGCCGATGGCCGCGGCGTCGGTGAACATATGGGCAGCGTCGGCCAACAGGGCCAGGCTGCCTGAGATCAGGCCGCCGATGATCTCGACCACCATGTAGCTGCCTATCAGCCCCAGGGAGATATACAGACGGCGGCGGCCGGCCTCCCTCAGATCGTGGTCATGGTGATCGTGCCCGTCATGATCGTGCCCGTCATGATCGTGCCCGGCGTGATCGCCGTGGGAGCCATGGTCGTGGCCCGCGTGGTCCTCATGCGCCCCGTGGTCATGGCCCGCATGGTCATGGCCCGCATGGTCATGGCCCGCATGGTCCTCGTGCGCCCCGTGGTCATGGCCCGCATGATCGTGGCCCGCGTGGTCTTCATGCGCCCCGTGGTCATGGCCCGCATGGTCGTGGCCCGCGTGGTCCTCATGCGCCCCGTGGTCATGGCCCGAAGGCGCAGGGCCCCGGGCATCGCTCTCCCTGTCATGCATCATTATTCTCCGTTATTGATACTATAGGCTCCGACGACTCAGGCCGTCAACAGCGGAGAATGATGGTCTTCAAGACATTTGCGACGCCGGCCGGTCAAGCTTCAGCGCGAGATCCAGCCTACGGGTGTCCGGCCTGACGGTTTTCGGGACAGTCCGCATCTGGCGCTGGTATGCGTCAAGCCTCCGTCGCCGTTGATGAATTCGGGCGCAGCCAGGACCTGAGAAACCCCCGTCGGGGAGACAGTGCAGCCACCAACAGGAGCAGTCCGACGGATACCACCACGATGGTGGGCCCTGTTGGCAGGTCAAAGTAATAAGAGCAGTACAATCCGATAATCACCGCGAGCAAGGCACAAGCCACGCTGGCCGCCATTATCGACGACAGCCGCCGGGCCAGCAGGGTGCCGGTAACCGACGGCACGACCAGCAGGGACATGACCATCACGTTGCCCACGGTTTTGATGGCGGCGACGGTCGTCAGGGCCACCAGCAGCGGCAGCATGTACTCGAGGAACCGCACCGGTACGCCGGCGGCCTCCGCTACGGTGGAGTCATAAGTAGTGAACACCAACTCCTTGTAGAAGGCCCACACCACTCCCATGACCCCGAGGGCCAGGATCCCGACGCTCAAAACGTCGAGCCACGAAGCCCCCAGGACGTTGCCAAACAGTATCCCCAGCAAGTCTCCGGCATAGCTGGCCAGCGAGTTGATGATGATGACCCCTACGGCAAAACCACCGGCGAACATCACGCCGATGATGGCATCGATGCGGATACCCGTGCGACGTGACAGGGTTGAAATCACCAGCGACGCGGGAACTGCCCAGCAGAGCGCCCCGAGGAACACGTTGGCGCCAAATATGAACGCCGCGGCCATACCGGTCAGCGACGAATGGGCGATGGCGTCGCCGAGAAAAGCCATCCCACGCAGGACGACGAACGTGCCGACAATGCCGCAGGCGGTGGCAGCCAGGGCTGACACCAACAGCGCGCGCTGCATGAAGCCATACTGCATCGGCTCGATGATCAGGTCGAGCACAAAGACCTCCGGTAGGCCGGCCGGGCCGGCCTCATCTGGTAACCGGTGCGACGCGGTCCCAGGTCAGATTGCTGAATGCGTTATTTACAGTTTGCCGGCGGCGCGCAGTTGACGGCGCACCTTGCCGACGCCGCCGAACTTGAGCCGCAGGAGGCCCTTGACGTCCTCCCAGGCGGTCCGGATGATGCGGACACGCGTGTCGGGATCGTCGGTCCAGCGCACCGGTATCTCCCGGATGCGAAATCCGCACTTTTGGGCGAGGATCAGCAGCTCAGAATCGAAAAACCACCCATTGTCCAAAACCAGCGGCGCCAGATCGTGGGCAACCCTCCGGCTGACCGCTTTGAACCCGCACTGCGCGTCACGAAACCGGGTGAAAAACATGGACCGAAACAGCAGGCTGTATCCCCGTGAAGTGATTTCCCGCTTCAGGGTTCGGCCAACCACGCGCGAGTCGGGCAGCAAGCGGGAGCCGATCGCGACGTGGTACCCCTCGTCGGCGACTGCAGATACAACTTCGGGCAGGTGCGCCAGATCTGTGGACAGGTCTACATCCATGTAGGCCATGACGTCTGCGCTGCTCTCGGTCCACGCCCGGCGCAACGCCCGGCCGCGTCCGCGCTCGGTGAGGCTGATGTATCGCACCTCTGCGAACCGGTCCGCGAGGTCAGCCGCGGCCTCGAGCGTGCCGTCGGTGGAGCCGTTGTCGGCAACCACGATGTTCCAGTGGTATCCATCCATGCTGGATGACATAAACTGGTGAAGCCGACAAACGCTCCCGGGAAGTGCGCGTTCTTCATTCAGGCACGGTATGATCACGTCAAGGCTGGTTCGCATAATTGATACATTATAGCGACAAGGAACCGCGGGATGACGCCGGCGGCGCGAGACATTCGCCGCCTCTCAGTCTCCCGACGCCGGTTGGCGCGACCGTAAGGCCGAATGGCGAAATGCTGACAGCGCACGTGGACGCGCGAAATTGTAACGGTTCAGACTTGCGGGGAAAGTGTCATTGGGAGCGCAGTGCGGCAAGCCCGTTGGCGCAGGGGAGTCCTTTAGGGCAGACGTTGCTGTTACGGCGTCGAGATTGCCACGGCGCAAGCGCCTCGCAATGACAGCCTCCTCCCGGATTCTGAACAGTTACGCGAAATTGACAAATATCGAAGCCCGATGCTATATTCCGTGCGATCAATAAACGGCGTTATCGTGTTCGCGATTAACGATGCCGAATGCGGCACGACGAGTTTGTGGCCCAAATTTTCGGTGACAGCCAATAGCGCCTCCCGCACGGATGTGGGCAGGTGTTTTTTTGACTGCGTTCCGAAATCTGTGAATCCCTTCGTGGATCAAGCCGGCCCTGTTTTCGCCGATAACAGCCGTTTCGGAGGAACCTCCAGATGCTAATGAACGACTTCGTCGTCAGGTTCGCCGGTGAAGGTGGGCAGGGCGTCGTTACTTCGGCCGAAGGACTGGCCCAGGCGTCCACGCAGGTGGGATATCACGCCCTGACCTATGCGACCTTCCCATCCCAAATCCTGGGCGGGCCTACCTGGACCCAGGCCAGGATATGTACCGAACCCATTCTCAGTTCGGGCGACCAGGTGGACGTGCTGGTCGCCTTCAACGAGGAAGCTTACGAGACCCACGCTGAAGAGGTGCGGGAAGGCGGCGTCATAATTTACAACGCCGACGACTTCACCATGACCGATCCGCGGTCCTTTGGACTGGCCGTCGACTCCCTGGCACGCTCGACCGGCAACAACCGCGCCGCGAACATGGTGGTAATCGGCGCGCTGGCGCAGTTGGTGCACATGCCCCAGGATTACCTGGAGGACTTCGTCGAGGCCCGGTTCCGACGGGGACGGGATAACGACGACGAGATCATCTCCTCGAACATCGAGGCCATGCGGCTGGGTCGCCAGAACGCGGCGGAAAGCGGGTTCGTGCTGGGTGATCTGGCGGCACCCAATCCCCCGGACTACCAGCAACTCATGCTCAAGGGGAACGAGGCCATCGCTCTCGGAGCCACGCATGCCGGCGTCCAGTTCTACGCCGGCTACCCGATCTCGCCGGCCACCACCATCCTGCTGTGGATGGAGCGCAACCTGGTGGGCGAGGACAAGTTCGCGTACCAGGTCTCTTCGGAGATTGAAGCAATCACGGCGATCCTCGGCGCAGGCTACGCCGGCAAGAAGGCCATGACCGCAACGGCAGGACCGGGCATCTCGCTGATGAGCGAGGGACTGGGCCTGGCGTGGATGGCCGAAATCCCGCTGGTCGTGGTCGACGTTCAGCGCGGTGGACCGGCCACCGGCCTGCCCACCAAGACCGAGCAGTCGGACCTCATGGGATGCCTCTTCCCGGCTCATGGGGACGTCCGGATGCCCATCATTGCGCCCGGCTCGGTGGAAGAGTGCTTCTACGGGGCGGTGCAGGCCGTCAACTGGGCCGAACGCTACCAGGGTCCGGTGATCCTGATGAGCGAAATGTCCATGGCCGAACGGGTGCAGAACATCCCCCGTCCCGACCTGAGCAAGGTTGCGGTGGAAGAACGTCTTACCTACGAAGGCGGCAACGGTTACCACCGTTACTCTGGCTACGAGCTATCACCGATGCCACTGCCGGGCGGACCGGGCTCCTACGTGGCCAACGGCAGTGAGCACGACGAGATGGGCGACACCACCCACCTGCCGAGCCGCCACATCCAGATGACCGAGCGCCGGTTCAGCAAGCTGAAGCTCCTGGAAGAAAACCACTACGAGAGCGACAACACCCAAGCCAAGATTGCGTTGATGCCGTGGGGCGGGTCCAAGGGGCCGGTGCGAGAGGCTTACGACGCGCTGCGGGAAGAAGGCATTGACATCGCCTGGTATTACACAATGTTCCTGCACCCGATCCCGCCCAAACTGCGCGACGAGCTTCGAGCCAAGGAATTGGTGATCGTTCCCGAGTTGAACTACCAGGGACAGTGGGCCAACATCCTACGGTTCCACCGCGTCGCATCGACGCCGATCACGCAATACACCGGGCTGCCGTTCAAGGTCAGCGAGTTGGTGACGCGGGTCAAAGAGATCATGGCAGAACACATGGAGGAAGCACGGGCATGAGCAAGAAGAACCCGGAATACGACTTCAAATGGTGCCCCGGGTGCGGGGACTTCGGCGTGCGTCGCGCGTTGGAATTCGCCATGATCAACCGGCTGGAAGAAACCGGCCTGCCCATTGAGAACAACGTCGTGGTGGCAGGGATCGGCTGCAGCGGCAACCTGGTTCACCTGCTGGAAGGTGAACAGCCCTATGGAATCCACGGCATCCACGGTCGAACGCTGCCCGTGGCCATGGGCGTCAAGATGTCCCGGCCCGAACTTAACGTGATCGTCGTGGCCGGAGACGGCGACTTCCTGAGCATCGGCGGCGAGCACATCGCCCCGCAGGCGGCTCGCAACGTCAACGTGACCGCCGTGATCATGGACAACGGGGTATACGGTCTCACCAAGGGCCAAAGCTCGCCCACCACCGAAATGGGCGCCGTTACCAGCAGCACGCCCTTCGGCAAGGTGGAAGAGGATCTTGATCCTCTGGAGTTGTACCTCACCCTCGGCGTTTCGTTCATCGCCTCGGGTTTCTCGGGACAGCCCCGAGTCCTGGCGCGATTGATCAACGAGGGCATGAACCACGATGGAATGTCGATGATCCATGTCCAGTCGCCCTGTGTGACCTACAACGACACCTTCCAACTGATCAAAGGCAACGCCAGAGAGGGCATCGCACCGGCGCTGTGGGACATCCCCGACGACCACGACCCGTCCAGCAAGCAGGCGGCCTACGACCTGGTTCAACAGGGTGGCCTGCCCGTCGGTGTCATTTACAAGGATGAAAGCCGCGCTTCGCTGGAAGGCAACATGGGGTCCATTCGGGCCAAGGCCCGCGAGCGCTCCATTGAGCAGTTGATGGACGCCTACGCGTTCTAGTTCTGTCTCCAGACCGACAGGATAAAACGAGCCCGGCGTCGTAAGGCGCCGGGCTCGTTTTGTTCATGCGCGTGTCGCGGGCGGCTGTTTCGAGTTTCCGGCCGGAGATGCGGGCAACGCCGGATCAGTAAGACTGTGCCGGGGCGGCGGCCCCGGGCATTAGATCCGGGTTCTCGGCCTGCATCGACTGGTATTTGGACGGACACTTGACCAGGATATTATCCGTCGCAAAGACCCCCTCGCGTCCATCGTAATGACCTTCCAGGATGATCTCCGAGTGCGGGTTGAAGAACAGGTCCGGCAGGACGCCGACGTAGCTGGCCTCCATTTGCGGGCTGCCGGGAGCAATTCCCGGTACGTCAACCTGCTTGTCGCCCAGGCTGAAGCGGGACAGCGTTGACCCATCCTCCCGGCGGAAGGTATCGGGAGCCAGGGCGCCGGCCACTCTCAGGGTCTGGCCGTCGTGGAGCTTGGGATCATCTACGAACTCGCTGACCGTGACGAAATACAGCGTGTTCCCCGGGAAGGCGGCGTAAACCATGTAGGCCACGGCCAGGGCGATCACGCCGCCGAGGATCAGCAACCGTGTGCGATGGTTGCGCCACGCGGATCGCTCCGTCTCTTCCTCCGGGGATGACACCGTGGCTGGAACGGGTCCGGTATATGGATCAGTCTGCATGAAAACTCAGCGTGGGGTTGGTTGTTGGGCCAATACCATTATACCTAGAGGGTCCGGTTCTCATCGCCGTCGCCCGGATCCTCGCCGGATTCAATGGTTTCCCGCAGTTCCTGCAAGTTCCGTTGCACCGACTGACGGCGCCACGACATGTACGCCGCGTAGACGAAGAACACCGCCCATACGACGGCGAAAGCGGCGAACAGGAACGGCAGGTTGTTGGGTGGCACGGTCATTCTAATCGTAGGTTCCTTGACGGCGAATGGCGGAAACGGCGTCCTCGGCCCCCCGCAAGGCAACCCGTTCCAGCAACAGATACGAGAACAGGGCCAGCGCGGCAATCAGCGAAAAGACGAGAATCCGGGCCATGATGGGCTCCAGGGCGTCGTCCGCCGCCTCCGGTCCGATTACCTGCACCGGGTGTATCGACCGCCACCACTGCACGGAATAGTACACGATAGGCACATCGACAAACCCGATGATGCCGACCACCGCCGACCAGGCCCGTCCCTGTTGCGGCGTCGGCGCGTAGTGGCGAATCATCAGGTACGCGACGTAGATCAGCCAAAGGATCAAGGTCGTGGTGAGCCGGGGCTCCCAGGTCCACCATACTCCCCACACCGGGCGGGCCCAGATAACTCCGGTGACCAGGGCCAGGGTGACGAACACGACGCCGACTTCTGCGGCCGCATGAGCCACGCGGTCCCACATTTCCCCCCGTCGTATGAGGTAGCCGATGCCGGCCACCGCGCAAACCAGGAACCCCAGGAACGAAAGGATGGAGATGGGGACGTGGATGTAGAAGATTCGCTGGATATGACCCAGCACCTGGTCGGTGGGCGCTATAACGAAAATGAGATACCCGTCGACGATGGTCAGGGTTGCCGTAACTACCAGCAACCAGAGACGGGTATCGCGGAGGCAGGATCGAATCCGGCTGTCGGTGGGGCCATGGCCCGCTATCGCCGCCAAGTTATGCTATCCCTCGAACACATACCCGAATATCCATGGACATATTACCAAAAAGAGCGCGTCGAAGACCACCAGCAGCGGGAGCCACCGGGTCCAGACTGCCTGCATCGGGCCGCCTTGCAGAACCAGGGCGGTGGCTTCCACGGCGGCGATGATTACCGGAACAATCACCGGGAAAAAGAGCACGGGCAACAGGATTTCTCGCGACCGGGTTTGAGCCGCTATGGCCGCGAAAAATGTCCCGACCGTGGCAAACCCAATCGTCGCCAGCAGGATGATCAGCCCCAAGGTCGCCGACAGAGCCGGCAAGCCCAGCATCACGGCGAACACCGGCAGCAGCACGACCTCGATCACCAGCATGAAAGCCAGCGTGCCCAGCATCTTTCCCAGGAACACGGCGTCGCGGCTGACCGGGGCCGCAAGCAGGCCATCCAGCGCGCCTTGCTCCTGTTCCCGCGCGAACGCCCGGTTCATCGCCAGCACTCCGACGAAACCATAAGCCACCCAGAGGAGACCCGGGGCCACCGGTGCCAAACTGCCGGGTGTCCGGTTCAGCCCGAAGTTGAACACGACGACGACGATGAGCCCGAAGATCAGGGCGGAAACAACGGTGTCGCGGGAACGAATTTCGAGCCGAACGTCTTTCCACGCTATGGCCAGGGTCGCGCTGAGCAGCCGCATGGGCGACGATCCAATTGAGGCGTTTCAGCTGCGAGCGGCGCCGGGTCTTGATGCGGCTCGCTTGGGGGAGGCATCAGGATTGAAAGGCAGACCTTCCGTCAATCTTCCCCGTTCCAGTCTGAGCGCTTGATCGGCCCAGGCCTGTCCGATTTCGGAGCTGTGCGTGGTCAACAAAGCGCTCCTGCCCGACGCTGACCAATCCTGCAACAGGTCGCCCAGGGACGCGACCGAATCGGTGTCCAAGCCCGACTCGGGCTCGTCCAGCAGCAGCACCGCCGGCTCGTGGAGAATTGCGCGGGCAAGCGACAGGCGCTTTTGCATCCCATGAGACAAAGTGCGCACCCGACGGTCCGCCCGGTCGGCGAGGTTCATCTGTTCGAGCACGTCGTTAATGCGGCTCGCAGGACGGTTGACGCCGTAGAGTTTCGCGTAGAAGACCAGGTTTTCGCGGCAGGTGAGGTCGCTGTACAGCAAGGTCTGGTGACCGATGAAACCGACCAGGGTGCGCGCTCGTCCGCCGGAACGCCGCATCCGCAAGCCGGCGATATGCACGTCTCCGGCATCGGGACGCGCAAGGCCAGCCAGGATACGCAGCAGCGTGGTCTTGCCCGCCCCGTTGGGTCCGAAGAGCACTGCGGTCTGACCCCAGGGCACGGAAATATCGACCCCGCGCAGGACGGTCCGGTCGCCGTAGTCCTTGCGCAGGCCGACGGCCGAGATGGCCGACGAACCCGCCGATGCGTGGCTCATCCTGTCGGATCAGTGGTGATGTTCAAAGCGTTCCCGGAGGACCTTTTTGTCGAACTTGCCCACGCTGGTTTTGGGTATTTCGTCGATGAACACCACGTCGTCCGGCAGCCACCATCGGGCGAAGTCGGGCCGGATGAAGTCCAGGATTGTGTCCCTGGTCAACTGGCCTGTCGTTTCCGAGCGCGCAACTACGCAGGCTAACGGCCGCTCCTGCCACTGAGGATCCGGTATAGCGATGACGGCGGCTTCCAGCACGTCCGGGTGGGCCATGATCGCCGACTCCAGGTCCACGGAGGATATCCATTCGCCGCCGCTCTTCACCATGTCCTTGACCCGGTCGACGATCTGGATGTAGCCGTTGGCGTCGATGGTGGCGATGTCCCCGCTGTGATACCACCCGTCGATGAAGGTCTCCGCGCTGCGTTCATCGTCGACGTATTCGTCGGCCAGCCACGGTCCGCGGAACCAGAGCTCCCCGCGCTGTTCGCCGTCCCACGCCAGGTCCTCGCCGTTCTCGTCGGCCAGCTTCATATCGATGCCCGGGGCAACGACGCCCTGGCTGGCGTTTAGTTCCAGGCGTTTCGCATCGGGAAGGTCGTCCAGCCAGCTGCGCCGGCGGTTCACCGAGATCAGCGGGGCGGCCTCGGTCATGCCGTAGGCGTGGACAATTTCGACGCCCAATTGATCCCGGTACGCCTGCAAGACGGCGAGAGGAACCGCCGAGCCTCCGCTGACCACCTGCCGCAACGAGGACAGATCATATTCAACGCCGGACCGCTGGAGGTAGTCGAGCACACCGATCCAGATGGTCGGTACGCCGGCACTGATGGTCACTCGCTCGCGCTCGATCATCTCGCAGATTACGCGCGGGTCGGGCCGAACCCCCGGGAAGATCTGCGACGCGCCGAACATGGTGGCCGCGTAGGGGAAGCCCCAGCAGTTGGCGTGGAACATGGGCACAATGGCCATTATTCGGTCGCGTTCCGACACGGCCAGCATGTCGGCAGTAGCGGCGGTCATTGAATGGAGGTAAACGGCCCGGTGGGAGTACGCTACGCCCTTGGGCAAGCCGGTGGTGGCCGAGGTGTAGCAGAGGCCCATGGTCGAGTATTCGTCCACATCGGCCGTCCGATACTCGGGCGACGCCGCGGCTAGCAGGGTTTCATAACACGCGGCTTTAGGCAGCGACGTGACCATCTCACTGGAATCGCCGAGGATTACGAAATGTTGCACCGAGGTCAGACGGTCGGCGATGGCCTCAATCAGAGGGGCAAGGTCGGGGTCGATCAACAGAACTTTGTCGCCCGCGTGGTTGATGATGTACACCATGTCGTCCGGCGCCAACCGGATGTTGATGGTGTGAGTAACCGCGCCGATGGTGGCCGGAGCAAAATACGCCTCCAGGTGTCGGTAGGTATTCCAGGCGAAAGTGCCGACCCGATCCCCAGGGCCAATCCCCAATTCCCGCAGGGCATTGCCGAGCCGCGAGGTGCGCTCGAACATATCGGCGTAGGTATAGCGGTGGGTACCCTCGCCTACCCGGGTGGCGATTTCCTTGTTGGGGAAGTGGGTTGCCGCGCGCTCCAAGATGCGGTTTGCCAACAATTCATAATGCATCGTCATGGCGAATCTCCTGTGACGGGTCCCGCTATGTACATTATATTGAACGTGGATTGTCCGGGATTCGGTCGAATGGAGCCGATGGCTTCGCGGCAGGGAAGGATCACAGCCGGGACCTGTACGGCTCTTCGATCACGGATGCTTGATGCTCACGCCGCCGTCGATGGCCCAGGTCTGGCCGGTAACGTAGGATGCGGCCGGCGAGGCGAGGTAGACAGCCAGGTAGCCAACCTCAATGAGACGGCCGACCCGGGCGAGGGGGATGGTTTCCCCGGCGGAGGCGTCGCGTGCCGTAAATGCCTCCCCGGACATCTGCTCCGGGTCGGGAAAGGTTCCCGGAGCGATGGCGTTGCAGCGGATGCCGAAAGGCGCCCACTCCTGGGCCACGCACTCGGTGAACCGCATCAGGCCGGCCTTGGCGGCATCGTACGCCGCCGACATCGGGCGCCCGCGAAACGAGGCCCATCCGCTGATGTTGATCACGTTGCCCTGTCCTCGCTCCAGCAGGTGCGGACCCACGGCCCGGCAACCCTGGAATGCCTCGGTCAGGTTGATATCGACGATGCTGTGCCACTCCGCCTCGGTCATGCCGGGGATGTCGCTGCCGGGCAGTTGCGCCACCGGCTTGCGGATGGCGTCGCCCACGCAGTTGATCAGGGTGTCGATATGGCCGAACTCGGAGATCGTACGGTCCACAATGGCATCGGTATCGGCTGCGGTGGTGGCGTCGCCGGTGAGCGGGAGGCAGGCCCCGCCCATGGCCCTGATTTCCTCGGCAACGCGATTCACGCCGGTGGGGGTCAAGCCCGTCACGGCTACGTCCGCGCCGGCCTGCGCGAACGCCAGGGCTATTCCCTTGCCAATGCCACGACCCGCGCCTACCAGCAGCACCTTCTGGCCACTGACGTCGAATATATCCAAGCTCATTTGCGCACTCCTGCCATGTCCAACGCACCGTAGTGATACCGGGCATCATGGTGCCACACTGATGGGTGCACGGCAACCGTGATAGGTTTCGCCGACCCGCGAGCGATCAGGTGATACTCACTTTGAACCACTGAACAGTGACGCGCCTTGCCGTATCCAAGTTGGCCAGGGGTTTGCTCCGTGCACGCCGGTACGTCCGGCGTGGCGGATTGCGCCGGCGATGGGGTAAAATCGTGCAACGCGTTTTCTACCTGGTTTTCGAGGTGCCAGATATGCCCAGGGACAGTAATCGGGTCGTGTACCCGCCGGAAGGGTGGACGAACTCACTGATCGCGGAATACGTGGGCCCGGACCAATTCGGCAACGGCGAAGTCTACGACGCCCGACTGGACGGGGACCCGCTAATACGGCTGATCTACGACCACCGCGACGAAGAAATCACGGTGAGATGCCTGCGCTGCGAGCAACAAGCCCAGGCCGCTGGCCGGTTCACCGCATACCCAATGATCGGTATTGTGAGCATCAACGCCACCGCTTTGCTGGTTCCCATGAACACCCCGCGCATCATGCGGCACCTGGCGGACCGGCACGAGGAAACCCTGGGCGACATGGACGATGTGGACTTCTTCAATTGCCTGCTGGACAGTTGCGGCCTGTGACGAAAGCGGAGACGACTGGAGATTGGATCGTTGGGAGGTAACCCCTTGCAGTATGACTACATAATCGTCGGCGGAGGATCGGCCGGGTGCGCGCTGGCGTCCCGATTGACCGAGGACCCGAATGTGTCGGTCCTGCTCCTCGAAGCCGGCCCGGACTACCCCGATTTCGAACACCTGCCGATTGACCTGAAAGACGGCAACAACGTTTGGCGTTCGGCGTACGGTCCGCACAGCTGGGGTTACCTGGCCAAGGGTACCCCGCAACAGGAAGAGCCCATCATCATCCCGCGCGGCAAGGCCATGGGCGGTTCGTCCAGCATCAACGGCCAAGTGCTCTTCCGGGGCGTGCCTGAGGACTATGACAACTGGGCAATCTGGGGCAACGACGAATGGTCGTTCACCAAGGTACTGCCCTATTTCCGCCGTCTCGAAAACGACCTTGACTTCGGCGGTGACGACTTCCACGGCAACTCGGGCCCCATACCGGTGCGCCGCTACAAGCGCCACGAGTGGCTGCCCGTGGCGGAGGCGTTCTATGACACCTGCCGTGATCTGGGGTTCCCTGAAGACCCCGATCAGAACCACCCCGACTCGGTTGGAGTCGCGGCGCGTCCGTTGAACAACATCGACGGAGTCCGCATGAGCACCTCGCTGACCTATCTATCCCTGGCCCGCCATCGCATGAACCTGACGGTGCGGGGCAACGTGGTGACCCGGCGAGTGCTCTTTGAAAACAAGACCGCCGTTGGTGTTGAGGCAGAGAGCGGCGGCGAGGTTTTTGAGGTCTATGGCGACCAGATCATCCTGAGCGCCGGGGCCATCGGGTCTCCCCAGATACTGTTGCTGTCGGGCGTGGGCCCGGCCGACCATCTCCGCGAGATGGGCATACCGCTGGTGCACGAGCTCACCGGAGTTGGCGAGAACCTGCGGGACCACCCGGCGGTGTTCAGCCTGTTTCGCGGCGTGGGCGACCCACCGGACCTGGACGCTCCCAGCATCCAGGTCGCGCTGCGGTACAGCCCGGAGGGCACCGGCACGCGCGGCGACATCCAACTCTCGCCGCTCCTGATGACCAGCGAACATCGCCCGGCCAGCGTGAATATCGAAACGGACGACTTCCACTTCGGCTTCAGCGCGGCCCTCCAGAACGCCGCCACGGCCGGGCGCCTGCGTCTGGCCTCCACCGACCCACACGTCCAACCGGACCTGTTCTACGACTACCTGTCCGACCCGGTGGATCGCCAGCGTCTGCGCGCGGCGGTGCGGTTGGGTCTGCAAATCGCAGAGCAGCCCACGTTCCGGGAGTTCGTCGCCGAGCGGCTGTCGCCCACTGACGAGGACCTGGCATCCAACGCCGCGTTGGACCAGTGGATGTTGCGCAACGCCTACACCCAGCACCACTCGTCGGGCACCTGCAAGATGGGCCCCGGCTCTGATCTGGACGCGGTGGTCGACCAGTATTGCCGGGTCTACGGCATGGAGAACATCCGCGTGGTCGACGCGTCGGTGATGCCCGACGTGATCCGGGCCAACACCAACGCTACGACGATCATGATCGCCGAGCGCGTGGCCGACTTCATCAAAGAAGGCAATTAGCCGTCCAAAGCGCATCGCATGATCTCGATGTTCAAACTTGGGGGATCCATGAACGGCGAGAGAATCATTGAACTGTTGTATGACGAATTTGGGCATGAGCGGTTTTTGACCAAGCAGATTTCGGACTCCACAATGGCATGCTTGGTCGAACTGATGGGCATTACAGAGTCGCGCCACCAAGTTCGCAACATGTATGTCGGTCGTTGCATGGGTTCGCTGGAAGGCAATGAGTACGCTATAAGCGCTGGCAAAAAGGTGCAAATGACCGTGGAGAGGCCAGTTGATAAACGCCTTAATCGCGTCTTCCAGATAGTTGCCGCCCACGACACCCGCAATCAGGCCGAAGGCACGAAGGTACAAGCTGGCCCCGTCGCGTTGGGTCTTACATTTGATGTGGTGGTAACTAATTCCGGGTACGGCTTTTCAGTCAGTTGTCCGGCGTTGCTGGGCTGCCATACGCAGGGTTTGACGGAAGCGGAGGCGTTGGACAATGTTCGTGAAGCCATCACCGGCTGGTTGAAAGCCGAAGCTCGAGCGGTAAAACGTCGTACTCAAGGAATGGTGGACGAGTACAATGCCGCCGGGTACCCCAGCAAAGTAGCCGTCGTCAGCGTATCGCCGGTGTTAGATGGATAATGCCGCCATTCATCACCGGAATTTCTTTCAACGAGGCAATTGCCCGGTTCAGAATGATCGGCTGGCAAGATGACGGGCAGGAAGGCTCGCATCACTTCTTGACGCATCCCAAAATGCCGGGCGTTCGCCTTAATCTTCCCGATCACCGTCGTAGCGACATGGACCCGATGACATTGGGGAAAAATCTCGTATCAGCCGGCATTACCAGACAGCAGTTTATGCAGTTAACTGGCAGCGGTCGCCGGCGCGCCGCCCGCCGCATCCGCCAAGAAGTGTACGGGATGCCGGATTAGTTTGATCCGCAGATACCCGGCCGGCCAACGGATGCTAAACTGGCTGGCAATCAGTGACTTTACACGGAGGACGGCACCAAGCGATGACTACTTCCGCAACTCGCATCGAACGCGACTCCATGGGTGAGATGGAAGTCCCCGCCGACGCTCTTTACGGCGCGTCGACCATGCGGGCGGTTTTAAACTTCCCTATCAGCGACCTGCGCTTTCCCCGGCAGTTCATACGGGCCCTGGGGCTGATTAAATTGGCCGCCGCACAGACCAACATGGACCTGGGCGTCCTCGACGCAACGGTCGGAAACGCCATCGTCCAGGCGGCCCAGGAGGTCGTGGACGGCAAGCACGACGACCATTTCGTGCTGGACATCTTCCAGACTGGGTCGGGCACGTCGACCAACACCAACGCCAACGAGGTGATCGCCAACCGGGCCTCGCAAATCCTGGGCGGCGACTTGGGTTCGCGGCTGGTGCATCCCAACGACAACGTCAACCTGGGCCAGTCTTCCAATGACGTGATCCCGACGGCGATTCACCTGGCGGCGCTCCTGGGCATGAAAGAGGACCTGGCGCCCGCATTAGAATCGCTGCAATCGGCATTGCAGGGGAAAGCCGACGAGTTCTGGCCGATCATCAAGACGGGTCGCACCCATCTGCAGGACGCGACGCCGGTCCGCCTGGGCCAGGAGTTCAGCGGCTACGCCGGGCAGGCGGGATACAGTGTCACTCGAGTGCGCCGGGCCCAGGAAGCCCTGGCGGAGGTTGCTCTCGGCGGCACCGCAGTCGGCACCGGCGTTAACACCCACCCGGAGTTCTCACAACGGACCTGCGCCAGGCTGGCCGAGATGACCGGGGTTTCCATCCGCGAAACGGGCAACCACTTCCAGGCGCAGGCAGCCCTGGACGGCATTGTCGAGGCCAGCGGCCAGTTGAAAACGGTAGCCATCAGCCTGCACAAGATCGCCAACGACATTCGGTTCCTGGGGTGTGGACCGCGCGCCGGTTTGGGCGAAATCAACGTGCCGGAGGTACAGCCGGGCAGCAGCATCATGCCGGGCAAGGTCAACCCGGTGATTTCGGAGTCGGTCATCCAGGTCGCGGCCCACGTGGTCGGCAACGACGCGGCGGTCGCGCTGGCCGGCGCCGGCGGATATTTCGAACTGAACACCATGATGCCGTTGGCGGCTTACAACCTCCTGCAATCGGTTTCGCTGCTGGCCGCCTCGGCGGGCAATTTCGCGGACCAGTGCGTGGTGGGAATCACCGCGACGGATACGGGCCCGGCGATGGTGGAAAAGGGCCTGATGCTGGGAACCGCATTGGCCCCGTCCATTGGTTACGACGCGGCGGCCGGCATCGCCAAGAAAGCCGCCGAAACTGGTGGCACGATTCGGGAGATCGCGCGCAGCGACACCTCCCTCAGCGAAGCGGAACTTGACGCCCTGCTCAACCCCGAAGAGATGACCAAACCCAGCCTCGAGGTTCGGGGCGGCGGCGGATAGCGCCACCCGCTTGCCGGCAAACGGAAATCCGGGCAGGGCCTCAGTCGGAACCGCTTCCGCCGAGGCCCTGCTCCCCGGTTCCGGGTTACGGCCATCTGACCCGGAGATTTGCAGGATGAATCGCCACATGATCGGGACGAGATTGGGATCGGGTGCGCCGCATTTCGCCCCACGCCACGCTTTATCGAATGAAAGCAGCCCGCTTTCCGTTTGACAAATACGTTCCAAATCGGGTAGCATTTTGGGACTTTCAATATATGCGCAGAATACTCATCGCTCTGATTTTTTGAAGTTCCGCCTGCTCCCTCAGCCCTAACTGGCCCTTTGATGCGGCTTGCCGGCAGCGGCAGGCCGTGTCTTCGTGTCTGCTCGTGAACTATGGAGGAGCAGGCAAAATTTCGTTAACCACCCACTGCGCACCCATCAGGAGGGTCGTTTCATGGTCTTGACCCGTAAACGCTCAGGCAGGAATGAACGCGGTCTGTCCGCCCGCGACGTGAAAACCTATTCGGATTCCAGCATCGCGAACGTTCTGGACGTGCCCAATCTCATCAGGAGCCAGATCGAATCGTTCGACTGGTTCAAGACAAACGGACTGGCAGAGACTTTCCGAGACTGCTCGCCCATCGTCGCCGGCATAACCCGGCGCTTCGCCAATGGCGAGGCATCGCGCCGGGCCGAGCGGTTCGAGTTGTATTTCCTGGACCACTGGTTCGACACCCCGCTGTTCACTCCCGAAGAATGCCGGGAGCGCGAGATCACGTTTTCCCAGCCGTTGTACGTCAAAGCGCAGTTGCGAGACCAGGAAACGGGCGAGATCACCGAATCGGACATCTTCTTCGGCGACGTGCCGATGATGACTGAGACCGGCACTTTCATCATCAACGGCGCCGAGCGGGTGCTCGTCAGCCAGCTCCAGCGCGCCCCCGGCGTGTACTTCGAACGCGAGCCATCGCAGGACCCGGCGTGCCCGGAATGCGGGAAACTGGAAAACTGGTACTACAAGGCCCGCATCTCGGCCAGCCGCGGCGCTCGCATCGAGCTGTCCACCTGGACCCACTACTACGCCCGGCGCCGCAACCTTCCGGAAACCATCACGGTCAGCGTCGACCGCCGACGCCGGATGGGTGTGTCCACGTTCCTCTACGCCCTCGGCATCGTCAGCGCCGAAGAAATGAGGGCGCTGTTCGAGGAAGTGGACAACCACGACTGCCGGCGGTTTGTCGCCGGCGCCGAGCCGGCCGAAGACCGCGACTACAATCCGCGCGACGAGGAACTCCGGTCATTGTGGGACCGTATGCACCCCGACCGCGAGTTCGACAGCCAGCAGGCGTATCGCATCGGCCTGGCCCAACGGAACCTGTACAAGTGGCTGCGCCCCGGAGAACCGGCGGTACAAGTGGACGCTGCCTGCACCTTCGTGCTGAACCACTTCTACGACGGACGGCGTTTCGACCTCGGCGAAGTCGGCCGCATCAAAGTGGACCAGCGTCTGGGACGATCCAGCTCGCAGATTCTGACCGAACATCAAAAGAACATCCTCGACCTCGTGCGCAACCCAGTGGAAATTGGCAACGGAGCCACACCGGCGGAAATTTTCGCGGCGTCGGGCCGGGAGCACCGGATACTTTCAGACCGTGATGTCGACGCCCTGATCAACTACGGTTACCTGGCGCGACGGGCCGACCGACGGATCGTACCCATCGACCTGTTCGAAGGACAATCCGACGACGAGCAGACCGTTCGCGTGGAGACCTACGACGCCGCCAACGCCGGTACGCTACTGTCCCTGATTGGAACACAGGAAGACGGCACCCGCACGGTTCGGGTCCAGCAGCAGGTCACCGAGACCCTGGGAGAGCCGGTGGCCGTTGCCACGCAACCGATCTTCGGCGGTTCCACGTCCGACGATGCCATCACTCATGGCGAAGTCGCCATCATGAAGAACCGTTTTCTGGCCGGCGACAGCATCGTCGAAGCGGGCCAGTTGATCTACGCCGAGCGCGTCAGCCAGGGCCCGTTCCAGTCGTGGCGGCTCACGCCGGTTCGCGCTCGGGCTTCGCGTATCGTCGGTGTGGTAACCGAGGTGAATTGCGGCCCCAACGGCAACATGCACAAGGTGCGGCTCAACCTGCCGGGCATCGAACTGGACGAGCGCCGCGTGCTTGACCTGATGGACATTGTCGACACACTGGAGGCGTTGATCACGCAGCACGTCGCCAACGGCGAGCCTCGGGACAACATCGACCACCTGGGCAATCGCCGAGTGCGCGTGGCCGGCGAACTGATGCGCGACCAGGTGCGCATTGGCCTGCTCCGCATGCACCGGATGTTCCAGGACCGGGTCGGACGCCTGGAAAAACCCGAGGACGCCGTCCCGGCGAAACTGGTGAATGTACGGCCGGTGACCGGTGCCATCAGGGAGTTCTTCGGCGGCGACAAGCTGTCGCAGTTCATGGACCAGACCAACCCGCTGGCAGAGTTGACCCACAAGCGCCGCCTCTCCGCGTTGGGTCGCGGCGGCCTCACCCGGGAACGGGCGGGCTTCGACGTGCGCGACGTGCACGCTTCGCACTACGGTCGCATCTGTCCCATCGAGACCCCGGAAGGAGCCAACATCGGCCTGTTGAGCAGCTTGGCCGCCTATGCCCGCATTGACCGGCTGGGGTTCATCGAGACTCCGTATTGGCCGGTAATCAAACAGTTGTGGCTGGGCGACTGCCGCACTCCCGGGTTGCCCGGATATTTCGACCCCATCGGCCACAAGGTGGCCGCAGATGTCAGCACCCGCAAGGGCGAAGTTATCGTCGCCGCCGGCGATACGATCACTGAGGAGCACTGGCGCCGGCTCCGGCGGCTGTCCGGAGACCTGGCCATTGATGTCGCTCCATTCGTCGACACACGTTCCGAGAGCGTGCAGTACCTGACCGCCGACCTTGAAGAGCAATATCGGATCGCGCAAGCCAACTCCGGCTTTGACGATCTGTACCAGTTCACCGACGAGTTGGTCGAGGTACGCGAGGGTGACAACTATCGTCTGGCTCCGCCGGCGACGGTGGAATACGCTGACGTATCTCCGCTCCAGATCATGAGCGTGTCCGCCGCGTTGATCCCGTTCCTCGAACACGACGACGCCAACCGCGCGCTGATGGGCTGCAACATGCAGCGGCAAGCGGTGCCCCTGCTCCAGCCGCAGGCTCCCATCGTTGGCACCGGCATCGAAAGCCGCGTCGCGCGGGATAGCGGACAAGTGCTGCTGTCGCGCGTCCAGGGCTCCGTGGTGTCGGTGAACGGCCGCGAAATCATCGTGGTGGACGATGCCGGCCGCGAACACGCGCACCGGCTGATCAAGTTTGCGCGGACCAACCAGGGCACCTGTCTGAACCAGCGGCCCGTCGTCCAAAAGGGAGACCACGTCAACGTGGGCGACACGCTGGCCGACAGTTCCTCCACCGACGGTGGCGAACTGGCTTTGGGCCAGAACGTGCTCGTGGCGTTCATGTCCTGGGAAGGCTACAACTACGAGGACGCCATCATCATCAGCGAACGCCTGGTCAAGGACGACCAGTTCACCTCCGTGCACATTGAGAAGTACGAGGTCGAAAGCCGGTCGACCAAGCTGGGTGACGAGGAAATCACCCGTGACATTCCCAACGTCGGTGAAGGCAACCTGAGGGACCTGGACGAACGCGGGATCATCAGGATCGGCGCGGACGTTGGCCCCGGCGACATCCTCGTCGGCAAGGTCACTCCAAAAGGCGAAACCGAAATGACGGCCGAGGAACGCCTGCTGCGCGCCATCTTCGGCGAAAAGTCCAAGGATGTCCGCGACACGTCCCTGCGGGTTCCGCACGGCCAGCGCGGCAAGGTCATCGGCGTGAAGGCGCTGAGCCGCGAAAAGCGCGGGGATGAGCAGCCCGGAGACCAGTTGCCTCCGGACGTGAACGAGGCGATCCGCGTCTGGGTGGCACAAACCCGCAAGATCTCCGTGGGCGACAAGATGGCCGGCCGACACGGCAACAAGGGCGTGGTGTCACGCATCCTGCCGGAAGAGGACATGCCATTCCTGCCCGACGGCACCCCGGTTGACATCATCCTCAACCCCATCGGCGTGCCCTCGCGCATGAACCTGGGCCAGGTGCTGGAAAGTCACCTGGGCTGGGCGGCGCGGAGCTTGAACTTCCAGGCTCTGACCCCGGTGTTCGAGGGCGCCGACGACGACAACATCGAAGACTCGCTGGCGCGCTGGTGGTTCGCCGAACAGGCCAAGGCCGCTGACAATAGCGCCGGCCCTGAAGGCGAAATCGACCTCAGGAAGGTCTACGCCTGGCTGCGCGAGCAGGGCTTCGACCCGGAAGCCATCTACGACGAGACCCAGCACGGCAAGGCGCGCGAGGCATGTCTCTACCTCTGGCTCAGGGACGTGGCCGGCGAGAACCCCGACGGGCTTAGCCTGGCTGAACTCCACCAGATGGCGCTGGACGTACACCGCGACAAGCTGATCTCGCCACCCACGTTTGCCAAGTTCCAACTGTACGACGGCAGGTCGGGCGAGGCTTTCGACCAGCCGGTCGCCGTCGGCAGCATCTACATGCTGAAATTGATCCACCTGGTTGAGGACAAAATCCACGCCAGGTCCACCGGCCCGTACTCGATGATCACCCAGCAGCCCCTGGGCGGTAAGGCCCAGTTCGGCGGCCAACGCTTCGGTGAGATGGAGGTCTGGGCCCTGGAAGCCTATTCGGCCGCGCACAACCTCCAGGAGGTGCTGACAATCAAATCCGACGACGTAACCGGTCGGGTAAATACCTACGAATCCATCGTCAAGGGCAACCCCATCACCCAACCCGGCATCCCGGAATCCTTCAACGTCTTGCTCAAAGAGCTCCAGAGTCTGGGGCTGAACGTGAGACTGGAGGACGAAGAGGAGCAGGAAGACGGGAGCTTGGGGCTGCCTGGCGAAGACGACTATCTCTTCACCGCGGAGGTCAACTAGATTATGGTCAGGATGCTGGACAACCGCGAAGCCACTTCATCCGATTTCAACGCAATACGCATTTCCATCGCCTCGCCCGAGCAGATCACCGGGTGGTCGTCCGGCGAGGTCCAGAAGGGCGAAACCATCAACTACCGCACGCAGCGGCCTGAAAAGGACGGCCTGTTCTGTGAGCGAATCTTCGGCCCCACCAAGGACTGGGAATGCCAGTGCGGCAAGTACAAGCGCCAGAAGTACAAGGGCGTCGTGTGCGACCGCTGTGGCGTTGAGGTCACGCGGGCAAACGTTCGGCGCCAGCGGCTGGGACACATCGCCCTCGCCGCGCCGGTGGCCAACATCTGGTTCGTGAAAAACACGCCCAGCGTGATGAGCCTGGCGCTCGACCTGAAGCTGTCCGACCTCACCCGAGTTCTCTATTACTCGGCTTACGTGATCAACCAGGTCGATATCGACCTGATGCGTGAGCAACTGGAGCGGCACAGCAGGGAAGTCGACGAACTGCATGAAGGGCCTCTGGCCGTCGCCTACGGCGCATGGCAACGCATCTGGGACCGTGTCGGCGATTGGGCGCTGGAAGGCAGCCTGCACGAGGCCGTGACGATTATCACCGCCCCGTCGCAAACCCTGCCGCAGGTAGTCGCCGCAGCCAATGCCGCCCTGGACCACCTGTCCGGCGTTTCGGATCCGGAGGATGGAGACTTCATCGCAGAGTTGGAATCCTTACTGGCTCTGGCGGCGGAAGGGACTAAGGCCGAACGGGCAACTTACGCAGTCGGCCAGTTGCTGTTGGCCGAAGGGGTTATCGACTCCCCCGACAAGCTGGCCCTGGCCGCGATCGAGGGCGACCAGGTCGCGGTGGCGATCTCTGGCCTTCACCACGGCAGCGTGCCCATCGTGGATGCGTTGGAACAGCAATCCGCGCACGCCCGGGCCGTGATTGACGCCTTCAATGCGTGGAAGGGTGAACCCAGCGAGGAGTTGCAGGACGACCTGGTTGACGCCGTGGAACGCCTGCGTGATGACATTGCTGTCATCTACGAAGAAGCGTTAGTGCCTGCCGTCAGCGGCGTAGCAGCCGCGGTGACCGGCGTCGGTTCAGCATCCTTCGGGCCGACCGCACAGCAGCCGTTGTCGGACGACCTGGCGGAGATCGAGCACGCTTTGTCTACCGTCGAAGAAGCGGTCCGCAGCTGGAACTACCGCCGCTCGGACGACAACCCTGAAGGACGTGGCTGGAACCTGCCGGCATTCAACGCGCTGCTGGACCGTTTGCAGGCCGACAGCGTCGACATGAAAGTGATCGGCGAATTGGAAGACCGCATCGAGTTCATCCAAACCGACATCACGCCGGAGGATCAGCAAAAGGAAATCTCGCTGTGGCGGCGGCAATTGCCGGTGCTCCGCGACTTGATCGGCGTCGTCGATGATTATCTCCTGCGCGCCGTCTCCGAGCGGCGCAAGGAAGCCGTTGACTTGATCCAGGCCATGCGGTGGCTCCGTTGGGACCCGTCCCAGCGGCCGCGCAGCATGGACGTGGACTGGCTGTGGGACGAGTTGAAATTGCCGGCCGCAGCGCGGAACGAGACCGAACTGCCGGACGAGTTCTACATCGCCCGCAGCGGCTCGCCGGGCCTGCACCTGACCACCCTTTCCACCAGCCGTTACGACCGGTTGAAGCCCTTCTGGGGCGAGGCTTTTGACGCCGAAATGGGCGCCGAGCCGATTCTGGAATTTCTGAAGCTGCTGGATCTGGACCTGGACCAGGAGCGGTATTACACCGAACTGGAAATGCGGGCCACCTCCTCGCAAATCCGCACCAAGGCCGGCAAGCGCATGCGCCTGCTGGAAACCTTCCGGCGCAGCGAAAACCGGATGCAGGACATGATCATGACCGTGCTGCCGGTGCTCCCGCCGGAACTGCGGCCCATGGTCCAGTTGGATGGCGGCCGGTTTGCCACCAGCGACCTGAATGACCTGTACCGCCGGGTGCTCTCCCGCAACCACCGGCTCAAGCGTTTCGCCAGCATGCGCGCCCCGGGTCTGATGATCCGGAACGAAAAGCGGATGCTGCAGGAAGCCGTCGACTCGCTGATCGACAACGGCCGGCAGGGCAAGGCCGTCAAGGGCAAGCGAGATCACGCTCTCAAGTCCCTGAGCGACCTTCTCAAGGGCAAGCAGGGCCGGTTCCGGCAGAACCTGCTGGGCAAGCGGGTGGACTACTCCGGCCGCTCCGTGATCGTGGTGGGCCCCGAGCTGAAAATGGACGAGTGCGGCCTGCCTAAGCGCATGGCCCTCGAGCTGTTCAAGCCTTTCGTGATGCACCGCCTCGTGCTGAACGCCCTGGCGCCCAACATCAAGGCCGCCAAGCGTATGGTCGAGCGATCCTCGCCGGAGGTTTGGCACATTCTCGAAGACGTCATCAAGGACCGCCCGGTGATGTTGAACCGTGCGCCCACCCTGCACCGGTTGGGCATCCAGGCCTTCAAGCCGGTGCTGATCGAGGGCAGCGCCATCCAGTTGCACCCGCTGGTGTGTTCGGCGTTCAACGCGGACTTCGACGGCGACCAGATGGCGGTACACGTGCCCCTGTCGGCCATGGCGGTGCACGAAACCGGCTCGGTCATGCTGAGCACCAACAACATGCTGTCCCCGGCGTCGGGCGACCCGCTGGTTGCTCCCACCCTCGACATGGTGATGGGCTGCTACTATCTGACCGAACTGGTCCCGGACGCCAAGGGCGCCGGCGGCGTGTTCTACGATATCGACGAGGCCCGCATTGCGTACTCGGATGGGCAGTTGGACCTGCGCGCCCCGATCACGGTGCTGAAGGTGGCCGGCGTCGAGGGCAAGATCGACGAGACCACTATGGGTCGGTTGATATTCAACGAGACCATCCCCGACGCCCTGGGATACAAGAACCAGTTGATGGACCGGGGCGCCATCAAGGACCTCACGTCGGAACTCTACCGCAACCTGTCCAACGAAGAGACTGCCATAGCCCTGGACAGCATCAAGGAGATGGGCTTCTACTACGCGACCAAGTCCGGCATTACCATCGCCATCAACGACATTCAGGTGTCGGAGCGGAAGCGGGACATCCTCGACTCGGCGGGCCAGAAAGTGGCCGAGCATGAGGACAACTTCATGATGGGCATGATGACGGAGGAGGAAAAGTACGAGCGGATCATCGACACCTGGACGCAGGCGTCCGACGACATGCAGCAGGTGGTGGAGGCCGAAATGGCCAACTACGGCGGTGTCGCCGTGATGGCCAAGTCGGGGGCCAAGGGCAACATCTCGCAGATCAAGCAGATGGCCGGTATGCGTGGCCTGATGAGCGACCCTGAAGGCCGCATCATCGAACGGCCGGTCAAGTCCAGCTTCCGCGAAGGCCTGACGGCGCTGGAGTACTTCATCTCCACCCACGGCGCGCGCAAGGGTCTCACCGACACCGCCCTGCGAACTGCGGACAGCGGCTATCTCACCCGGCGGCTGGTGGACGTTTCCCAGGAAGTGATCGTTCAGGAGTCGGACTGCGAGTTCGCGGAACCCTTCTACGTGGAGCCGCGGCCCAACGATCCCACGCTATCCAATCTGCCGGAGCGCATCGTCGGCCGCATGGCCGGTGACGTGATCGCCGACCCGGTCAGTGGCGAGATCATCGTTGACCGCAACGAAATGATCGACGAGGAACTGGCTACGAAGATCCGCGACGCCGGCATTGACCGGGTGCCGGTGCGGTCTCCCTTGACCTGCCAGACCCGTCGCGGCATCTGCCAGATGTGCTACGGGCGGCTGCCGGCCACCGGACAGCTCGTCGAGATCGGCCAGGCGGTGGGCGTCATCGCCGCCCAGAGTATCGGCGAGCCCGGCACCCAGCTGACCATGCGGACCTTCCACACCGGAGGTATCGCCGGCTCCGACATCACCACGGGTCTGCCCCGGGTGCAGGAGTTGTTCGAGGTGCGGCCACCGAAGGGCGCCGGCGTCCTGACCCACATCGACGGCGCCATTTCCATCGAGGAAGATCCCAACGGATCGCGGCGGATTCGGGTCACCTACGACGAAGAGGAACGCCACGACTACGCGCTGCCTCCCGGAGCCATCCGGCTGGTGGAACGGGGCGAACCGGTTGAAGAAGGCAAGTTGCTGGCCGTGGTGCTGAACACCGATTCCTCCCCGGCAACCGATGGCGAAGGCGAGTCGAGCACCGCGTTGGCAAATACCGACGTGATGAACGAAATCCGCTCCGATTTCCAGGGTGAGGCCGAAGTGTCCGCCGATGGGGTCACCGTCGTGTGGCGCGAGGAAGAGTCCCGCGTGTACGACGTCAGCTCCCAGATGACCCTGAAGGTCACCGACGGGCAGCAGGTCATGGCCGGCGACGCGTTGGTGGATGGCCCGCTGGACCTCCGCGAACTGCTGGACATCCGGGGCCTCGAGGGCCTGCAGCATTACCTGGTCGACGAGGTGCAGGAGGTCTACCGCTCCCAGGGCGTGAGCATCCACGACAAGCACATCGAGGTTATCCTGCGTCAGATGCTGCGGCGTGTGCAGGTCGAGACGGCTGGCGACACCGAGTTCATCCCGGGTGACGTGGTGGACAAGTTCCGGTTCCAGGACCAGAACGCCCAGGTGCTGGCCGAAGGCGGCGAGCCCTCGACGGCGAAGACGCTGTTGCTGGGCGTTTCCAAGGCGGCGCTCACCACGGACAGCTTCCTGTCCAAGGCCTCATTCCAGGAAACTACCAAGGTCCTCACCATGGCCGCGGTCGCCAGCGACCGGGACTGGTTGCGTGGTCTCAAGGAGAACGTGATCATCGGCCGTTTGATCCCGGCGCGGCTGGATTCGCTGCTGGAGGCGGAGAACGACTTCGCGTTGCGTGAAGTCATGGACGACTTCGCCGGCGAATTGGCCCCGTCCTGGCTCTCCGGTGACGGTGACATCCCCGAAGAGTTCGCCGGACTCGACGGCGCGGACGAACTGATCGATGAGGAGCTGATCGCCGGGCAGGCTCTGTCGCAATTTGCCGGCACGAGCATCGGCGACGCCGGCTTCCAGATCAGGACCGCGGAAGAAGAGGACGAACTGGTGCGGAGGGCCCAATCCCTGACCGACAACGATTCCGAGATCGATCGGGAAGTGGAGTTGACCGCCTCACGAATCTTCTCGCCGTTCGAGGAGGAAGACGAGGACATCCCGCGCCTGTAATCGGCGAAAACCCAGAATAACCAGTAGGGGCGAACCAAAATTCGCCCCTACTTCATGCCGAAGGAGCCCTGCACACCATGGACCTGTCCGTCTATCTGGCGCCGCGCAAACCCGAAGGACTGCCGTTGCGCAATCCAGTCATGATCGCGTCGGGCACCTTCGGATACGATGGGTACGGACGCGGGCTGGCTCCCGACGCTCCACTGGCATCCCTGGGCGCGGTATTGCCCAAGACCTTCACCCGTAACCCGCGACTGGGCAACCCGGAACCGCGCTGGTTTCCCGCGTCGTTCCGGGAAGGCCTGGAGGCAGGCGAGACCACCTTGCTAAACTCGGTGGGTCTGACCAATCCCGGTATCGAAGCGGCGATGTCCGATTTGGCTCCGCAATGGACCAAGTTAGATGCCAATATCGTGATGAGCATGGCTGGCGACTCGCCCGAGCAATGGGAGGAAATGGCCTCGTTCACCCGAGGGGTAAAAGGGTTTTCGGCGATTGAGCTGAACCTCAGTTGCCCCAACGTGGACGACGGCGCGATGTTCAGCCATCACCCGAGGCTGACGGAGTCGGCCGTGAGCGGAGTCCGCCGCCAAACGGATTTGCCGATATGGGCCAAGCTGTCCCCCAACGTGCCGGACATCACTGAGATCGCCCATGCTGCGGTGGCGGCCGGCGCCGACGCGCTCACCATTTCGAACACCATCCCGGCAATGCACATCGATGTGGAGACGGGGCGGGCGGTGTTAGGCACCGGGTACGGCGGACTATCGGGCCCGGCTTTGCGTCCCATCGCCATGGCGCTGGTGCACAAGGCGGCTCAGGCGGTGGACGTTCCAATCATAGGCGTAGGCGGCATCATGACCGGACGACACGCGGCCGAGTTCCTGATGGCCGGCGCCACCGCGGTCCAGATCGGCAGCGCAAATCTGGCGGACCTGAACGCCCCGTTCCGCATACTGGCCGAACTGGAAGAACTGCTCACCCGCTGGGAAGTGGAAAGCGTCCACCAGGTCATCGGCGCTGCCTGGTGGGACGAAACGCCGGCGTCGTCAGACTAGCCGAACTACCACGCGGAACGCAGCACCGCCTCCAGTTCCTCGGCTCCGTTCACCGGCCGCACGTTCCGGTGCAGCCCAAAATCGGTCAGCGCATCCTCGGCGATTTGGGGGATGCCATCCGCCGGGACGCCAACATCGCGCAGCCGCACCGGCATGCCGACGGCTTCAAAAAACCCGGTCACTGCCGCCGCCGCGGAATCGGCAGCATCCTGATCGCTGTCGCCGCGCTCACGGACGCCCAGGGCGTCGGCAACCCGCGCCTGCCCAACCGCGTTGAAGTCGCGGTTGAACCTCATTCCGGGCCCGGTGGTTATCGAGTACGCCGCGCCGTGGTCGCATTCCGGATAGCGGGTGTCCAGGCTGTGCGCCAGCGCACTGACCACGCCGAGGGCCGATCCGCTGGCCCCCGTGTCCCAGGCGCGGTTGTACATGAAGGACGCCACGCACAGGTTGACGCGGGCGGTGCCGTCCGCGTCGGTTTTGCGAACCAAGGGAATATTCTCCACCAGCAGTCCCAACGCAGAAAGCAGATCCGCCGCGGCCATGGGGTTGACCCGCGGCGCTTGCAAAGCGCTGATCACCCCGCTGAACAGCGAGCCCGATGCGCTGATGCACAGGTCCGCCGGCGCGGTCAGGAGGGCATCGGAGTCCCAGATCACGGCGGCGGGCCGGGTCTTGGGATCAAACATCTCCAGACGGTGGCCCGTGTCAGCGTCGATAACGGCGGTGCCGGCTCGCGTCGCGGCGGTGGTGGGTGTGGTCAATACCAGGATGTTGGGTATCTTGGGCGCCATCAACCGTGGACTTACCGGAGGTCGCCCCTCGGGATATTTGGTCGCGTGATCGCGCGGGTGGCCATCCTCCGCCAGCATGATGATGATGGCCCGGGCGGTCACCACCGCGCTGCCGCCGCCCACGGCAATGATCAAGTCGGCTCCGGCTTCACGGGCCATCGCAGCGCCCTGCATGACCGACGGCACGGGTGAGCCCGCCTGCACGCCGTCGAATATCCCGGCCGGTTTTTCCCCCAGCGCCTCGGTTACTCGATCCAGCAGATCCGTGCGCTTGGCGACCGATTGGCCGCAAACCACAAAGGGCCGGACCGCTCCGGTCCGCTGCACTGCCGCCGAAAGGTTGGACAAAGCGTCATCGCCGGCGAAAACGCGAACCGGGTAGGCCACGTGGCGAAACGGGGGTACAGTTGTCATAATCGAACCTCGCCAGATAGTTGGATGCCTGGGACAGGCCGGCGGCGGTTAGCCAGTGTACTACCTGGTTCGAGGGCTCGCCACGATAGTCTGCTAAAATCGATGGCGTAGCATGACTGACCGCCGATCAACATCACCCTCCCGATCTCTGCCGGCTCGCCTGGCCCGATACCGCAACCAGGCGGTTCGGTTGCAGGAGTCGGCGCACGTCGCCATGCAGCGCGGGCAGTGGACCCAGGCGGAAGATCTGATCTGGGGAAGCCTGGTCGCGGCGTCGCGGGGCGTCGCGTTGTGGTACGGAGAAGACGTCAGTGACGACGCCAGGCTCAAGGAATTTGTGAAGCGCGTCGGCGAGGAGGAGAAGGACCGATACATCCGCGACGCGTTCGACCACCTGTCGGCCCTGGCGGATGCCGCCGAGCGGGTCCGCGAAAGGCGAACCCGAGTCGACTATCTGATCCTCGCCATGGACGACCTGGACGAGGGTATCGACCGCCTGGTGGCCCGAATACCGGGTGGTGATGACATCCTGCCCTCCGTTGACCCGGATGACGACGTGGCAGACTTCGGGGGGTGAAACGTGGCTACCGACGGGATTGTACAGGTAATCCGACGGCCGACGGCGGACCGTCACGAGCCCGCTGATGCCCAGGTTGCCGAGGCGGGTACCGTTGCCATTGAGACCCACGGGTGCAAGCTGAACCAGGCGGACAGCGCCGTCCTGGCGCAGGAGTTCGCCCGCGCCGGATACCGGCTCGTGGACCGTCGCCGAGACGCCGACATCATTGTCGTGAACACCTGCACGGTGACCGCCACCGCGGACTCAAAAGCGCGCCAGGCTCTGCGCGCCGCCCATCGAGCCAATCCGGGAGCGGTAGTGGTCGCTGCCGGATGCTACCCGGAACGGGCGGAGGAGGATCTGCGCCGCATCCCCGGGGTGTCCTTGGTTGTGGGCAATCGGTCGAAACCCGACCTGGTGGCAATGGCCGTATCCGAGAGCGCCCGACGCCGCGAGATTACGGCTGACCACGCGGCTCGCGACGACAATCCTCTGCCCGTCGGGATCCTCCGTCGCAGCCGGGCGATGGTGAAAATCCAGGAGGGCTGTGACCAGGTTTGCGCCTATTGCATCGTACCGAAAGTGCGGGGTCGCGAACGCAGCATTCATCCGGCTGAAATCATTGGTGCAGTGCAGCGGTATGTGGCCGCCGGCTTCAAGGAAATTACGCTGACGGGCACGCAACTTGGAACCTACGGGTTCGACCTCGACGGTGCGGACTTGCCAGGTTTGCTTGACCGGATATTGGGCGAAACCGACCTGCCGCGGCTGCGTGTCTCGTCGCTGCAGGCCCATGAAATCGGCGCGGACCTGCTGGCGCGTTGGGAGGACCCACGCCTGTGCCCGCACTTCCACGTCCCGTTGCAAAGCGGCAGCGATAACATACTCAAGACCATGCGCCGCCGGTACGATACCGACACCTTTCGCAGGGCCGTGGAGACCATCCGGGAACGGGTGCCCGCCGCCGGCATCACCACGGACGTTATCGCCGGTTTCCCGGGCGAAACCGACCAGGACCACGCCGCGGGCCTGTTCCTGGTCTGCGAGCTGGAGTTCGCCGACGCCCACGTTTTTCCTTACTCCCAACGCCCCGGCACCTCCGCTCACCACATGCCCAACCAGGTCTCTCCGGAGGAAAAGCGCCGACGCGCCGGTGAGCTGGCCGCCGCCGCTGCCATTGGGTTCCAAGAGTTTCGCGCCGGAATGCAGGGCAAAGTTCGCCTCGTCCTGTGGGAAACGGCCAAACCGATTGGTGACGGAACCCTGCTCTGGAGCGGGCTCACCGACAATTACGTGCGCGTGTCGGCCGAGAGCGGCACGGAGCTAGGCAACACCATAACCCCGGCCCGGCTCGGCGCGCTGACCGGAAAGACGGTCCACGCCGACGTTGCGGAAAGCTGACCGGCGCCTGTGTCCGGTTGAGGATCAGGCGGAGTCCTGGGCAGCCGGGATGATCGAATTCAGGCAATCTCTGCCCTCGTACCCTTACGGTATAATGGTTTCCCATCGATGGTGAGAAGGTCCCGACGTGGTCGAAATCGCGGTTCTCGCTGGTTGACGATCATGACAATGATGCCGACCGCCGGTTTGCGCGGTTGGTGTCCGTCAGGCTGCCCCTGGTGACATACGGCGCCGTCCCCGGCAGGAAATAACCATGATGGGCGCGGGTGACCGTCAAACGGCCGGCGCTCCAACAAATAGGTGAATGGATGACAGACGACGTAATCCTGCGAGTGCAGGATTTGCAGACCCACTTCTTCACGCGTACCGGCGTGGTGAAAGCGGTGGACGGCATCAGCTTCGAACTGAAGCGCGGCGAGACCCTGGGCATCGTCGGCGAGTCGGGCTCCGGCAAGAGTATGACCGCCTGGTCGATCCTGGGCATGGTTCCGCATCCGGGCCGCATCGTCGGGGGAAGTATCAATTACCTGGGCGAAAACCTGCTGGAAAAGAGCCGCGGCGAAATGCGCGATATCCGCGGATCGGGCATCTGCATGGTCATGCAGGACCCGCTGACCTCCCTGAACCCAGTATTCACAGTAGGCGATCAGTTGGTCGAATCGCTGCGCCTGGAATACAACGAGCCCCGGCGGTCCCTGCGCGACCGCGCAATCAGACTATTGGAAAACGTGCGCATTCCGGCCGCCGAAGATCGATTGACCAACTTCCCGCATCAGATGAGCGGCGGTATGCGCCAACGGGTGGTGGGAGCGATATCCATAGCGCGCGCGCCCAACCTTCTGATCGCCGATGAACCGACCACCTCGCTGGACGCGACCATCCAGTTGCAGTACCTCCGCCTCCTCAAAGACATCCAGGAACAGACGGGCGCGGCGATCATCTTCATCACCCACGACTTCGGCATCGTGGCCCGGATGTGCGACCGCGTAGCCGTCATGTACGCCGGACGCATCGTGGAACAGTCCGACGTGGAGGACATGTTCGACCGGCCGGCCCATCCCTACACTGAGGCGCTGCTGGAATCCGTCCCTGATCTGGACACCGACGTCGACATGCTGCCGTCAATCGAGGGTCAGCCGCCATCCCTGGACGCCCTGCCTCAAGGTTGTACCTTCGCGCCGCGTTGTCCCCACAGGTGGGACCGCTGCAACGAATACCCGCTGGAATTTACAGTGGCCCCGGGTCACGTATCGCGGTGCTGGAGGGCGGAATAATGGTTACGACAGCTGCTGAAACCACGGGATCTTCAACCGGCACGGGCGAACAGCCCCTAGTCAGGCTGGAGGGCATCCGCCGCCACTTCCCGATATTCCGGGGCAACGTGCTCCGGCGGCGAACCGGAACGGTGAAGGCTGTGGACGGCATCTCGATCAATATCATGCCGGGCGAGACGTACAGCCTGGTCGGAGAATCAGGCTGCGGGAAGACCACCACCAGCCGCATGTTGCTGATGGCGGACCAGCCCACCGAAGGCAACATCTATTTCGATGACCGCCCGATGAACCAGTTCTCCGGAGCCGAGCGGCGAAACTTCAAGGCCTCGGTGCAGGCCGTGTTCCAGGACCCGTGGAGCTCCCTGAACCCCAGGATGCGTGTCGACCAGATCGTCTCGGAACCGCTGATCACGCACCAGCGTCTCAGCCGTTCTGCGGTGCGCGCCCAGGTCCAGGAACTGCTCCAGGTGGTTGGACTGCACCCGTTCCACGCCGAGCGGTATCCCCACGAGTTCAGCGGCGGCCAGCGCCAGAGGATCGCCATTGCCCGGGCGCTGTCCACGCGCCCCAAGCTGATCGTGCTGGACGAGCCCGTGTCCGCCCTGGACGTGTCGATACGCGCCCAGATTTTGAACTTGCTGAAGGAACTCCAGTCCACCTACGAGCTCAGCTATCTTCTGATCGCGCACAACCTCGCCACCGTGCGTTACATGAGCCACATGGTAGGGGTGATGTACCTGGGCAAAATCGTCGAGGAAGCGCCGCCCATCGAGCTCTTCACCAACGCTCAGCACCCCTATACCCGTGCCCTGATCTCCGCTTCGCTGCCCGCCCACCCGAGGCGTCAGCGTGAGGAGATAGTGCTCACTGGAGAGGTCCCCTCGCCGCTGAATCCGCCGACAGGGTGTACCTTCCATCCCCGGTGTCCGTTCGTCATGGACCGTTGCTCGGTGGACCTACCCATCCTGACGGAATACACTCCCGGCCACGCTACCGCCTGCCACCTGTACGACAACGGGGACGCCAACACCTGCTAACGCAGTTGCTCGAACCAGACACCCCGACTCCACAAAGCGCCGGCGCCAACTCCGGTTGGTGCCGGCGCCAATATGTTTGCCAGATTCGAAGGCTGGAATCGCGCTTTGGGCAACACGCCTATTCAGTCGCGGATACCACTCCCCAATGTGCAACGATCTCCCAATATCACAAGGTTTTACATATTTGAAACACGGATACGATCGCTGGGTGGAGTATAATTGGCGCGTCGGATTCGCCGAATCGGCGGATTGGATTGCGATTATCGCAACGTAGCGGGAGCAGGTAGTTGATTCAGGCGAGTGAGCTGGCCCATCCGATCCGGTTGGTGCGCGGAATGTTCTACGGATGGTGGCTGGCCGTCACCGGCGCCCTGATCATGGTGATCGGCACGGTGCCGCTGTTTCAGGCTCTTTCCTTGTGGCTGCCGGTTCTGTCGCAGAACTTTGGGTGGACCCCGTTTCAGCTGTCGTGGGCATTCACGCTGACGCGCGTGGAAGGCACGGTGATGGGACCCATCGCCGGCTGGTGCGTGGACAAGCTGGGGCCGCGCCGGATGGTAGCCATCGGACTCGTGATATTCGCCGCCGGTTTCGTGCTGTTCAGCCGAACCGACAGCCTTTGGATGTTCTACCTGGCTTTCGTGGTGGTCAGCCTGGGAGCGGGCCTCGGATCCTGGCTGCCGGCCAACACCGCCCTCAACAACTGGTTCCGCCTGCGCCGCTCAACCGCGATGTCCATACCCATGCTGGGCTTCGGCATCGGCGGCGTTTTCGTAGTGCCGCTGATGGCGTGGGCAATGGGTTGGGACGTGAAAGCCGGCGTGGAGATACCGGGCCGTCTCGGGTGGCAGAATACCGCCCTGCTGGTAGGAGCCATCGGCCTGGTGGCGTCGGTGCCCCTGGCCTTGCTGGTGCGGAACCGTCCAGAGGACTACGGCCAGCATCCCGACGGCATCGATCCGGAAACCGCCGCGTCGGCCGGCCGACAGCGCACCGCCAACGGCGGCGGAGCCGTGGCGCCAGATTACACCTGGCAGGAAGCGGTCCGAACGCGCGCTTTCTGGCTCATTACCATGGGGCACGCCAGCTCGTCCATCATCATCATCAGCGTGATGTTCTACCTCGGTCTCCTGATGGTGGAACGCGGGTTTGGGCTGGGGCAAATCAGCGGAGTCATTTCGGCCCAGACCGCCGTGTCCACCGCCTTCATCCTGGTGGGAGGGGTAGTTGGAGACCGAGTGCCGATACGGTTAGCGATCTTCGGCTTTTCATTCCTGCAGTCCATCGCCATGGTCATCTTGCTGACCGCCGAAACGTTGCCCATGTTTTACCTGTTCACCGTGCTGATGGGCATCGGATTCGGAGGCCGGACGCCCCTGACCACGGCCATTCGCGGCGTGTACTTCGGCCGCAGCAGCTTCGCCCGCATTACGGGCATTTCCATGATACCCATGAACATCATGTTCATCGTGGTGGTGCCCTATGTCGCATGGATGCAGGAATTCATCACCGGCAGCTACACGCTGCCGCTGGCCTCCATCGCAGCCGTTAGCGCGGTGGGCTCCATCATGTTCCTGTTCCTCGGCAATCCGCGCCTGTCGCCCTCCCAGCGACGCCGCGCCGACGTGCAGCGACTGGTTACGCAGGGAGCCAGCACGTCAGCGAACAACTGAACCCGGCAGCGGGCAAGTATGGCGGCACGGCGGCTCTACTCGCGCGTTCACGGTTTTCTTCAAAACGATAGCGACGGCGGCCTGTTTTACGGGTGGCGGCTGGTCGTCCTGGGTACAGTTATAGTGCTGGTTGGGCGTGAGGTTGGCGCAAGTCTGCTTCAGCAGTGGTTCATCAGCGCCGCCCCGCAGGAGAATTTTTGGAGCGCGTCGCTCTGGTTATATCCCGCCCTGTTCTGGGCTATTTCCGTGTTCGGGTTCCTGGTATTGCCGGTTGCCGGCTGGGGAGTTGACCGATACGGATCGAGACGGATGGCTCAGATTGGCCTGCCCTTGACAGGCATCTTCATCCTGCTGACGACTCTGAGGGCTCCGGGGTTTTCAGCGGTTTTCGTTGCCGGGATTGGGGCGGCGGGGTTGCTGGGTTCTTACCTGCCCACGGTGGCCAGCCTCAACAACTGGTTTCGCAGCAGACTGGTCATCGCTCTGGCAGCGGCGCTGTTTGCAGTGGCCGTGGGAGAGTAGATTGTCGAGAGGTTGATTGCCCTGATTGTCCATTCAGTAGGGTGGCCGGCGACGGTTACAGCTATTGGGCTGGCAATCGTGGTGGGGACGGCTCCATTGACGAGAATGATGTTCGACCGCCCGGAGGATTACGGTCAGCATCCCGATGGGAGAACTCCGGCTGGACCCACGCGGGATTTGCCGGATTACGGTTGGCGCGAGGCCATGAAATCGCGCCAGCTGTGGACGCTGGTGGCTGCCGCAGTCTGCTTGTCCGCGACCGATGCGGTTGGCAGTCTGTACCTTGGCTTTATAGGGACAGACTTGGGTTTCTCGCTCAGTGCAATTGGGTTGGCCATCGGCATTGAGCAGTACGTGTACATTATTTTCATCCTGGCCGGTGGATGGCTCAGTTACAAGATGCCAATCAAATCCGCGCTATCGGGATTTGCCGCCATCCAGGCGGCTGGGGCTGGCCTGTTGTTCCTGGGCAGCAGCAATCTGCCGCTGTTCTTGGTGGCCTCCGCTTTGATGAGCATTGGAGCCGGGGCGCTGCGAGCGCCGGAAATTGCCGTCGTTGGCATATATTTCGGAAGGCGCAGTTTCGGTGCGAATACGGCCACATTGTTGCTATTTACGCGGATAGCATGGACGGTGGCTCTGCCGGCGGTCAGCGCGATTTGGGACTTCGCTGATAACATCGCTCCGGTGGTGATTATCATCACCATCGTGGACGCAGTGGCGGCGGCGCTGTTTTTGTTGTTGGGGCAGCCGAGGTTGTCTCCCTCACAGCGTACTGGCGCTCCTGCGGTCAATTGAGCCTTGCCATAACCTCGCTGGCAAACAGGGCCAGCGTTTCCGACGGCGCCGGGTTGGGAAATACGACGAAAAAGTACCGAATGCCGTAATCCACGTACTCCTCGATGCGGTCGCAAATTTGCTCCGGTGTGCCGGAAAGGGTGTTGCGCAGGCGATCCGCCTGGTACATGGTGGCGGTCATCCCTGAATCTTCGGCAAGACGTGCCACGAGCCGGTCAAACTCGCGTTGCGTGGACGCTATGACGCAATCGGCGTTGTGTGTGAGTTCGATGCTCGCAGGATCGCGGCCCGCCACCTCGGCAGCTTGGCGGATGATGCCCGCGTACTCGCGGTGTTGCTCCACGGTGTCGTTAGAACCGACGTTGCTGATGTCCGCAGTACGCCCGATGGTGGGGAGGACATAACGCGGGCCGTGGCCGCCGACCAGAACTGGCGGCGTAGGTCGTTGCGTTAGTTTGGGTTCAACGGAAGCGCCGGCGACCTGATAATGCTGGCCGTCTAAATCTACTGAGGACTCAGTCCACAGCCGCCTGATAATCGTCAGCGCCTCCTCCAGCATCTCGCAGCGTTCCCGCGTGGATGGGAACGGCAGGCCGCTGTGGGTGGTGTCGCTGCGGCTGCCGCCGGCCCCGATCCCCAGCGTAATGCGGCCGCCGCTGATCACGTCCAGCGTCGCCACCATCTTGGCCGTAAGCACGGGGTGTCGGTATGGATTCGCGAGCACCATGGGCACGGCGCGGATGCGTTGGGTCTGGGCCAACAGCGCGGTGAGCGTGGTCCAGCATTCCAGGGCATCCACCGTGAGCAGGTCGAACAGGCTGGCGGAGTAATAACCCAAGCGGTCCGCCTCCTGCCAGATACGAAGCAGGTCATCGTAGGAGTAACGGTACTGGTTGACCCGAACGTTGAATTTGACCGGCGGTTGGTTCGCACTCGTTGCCATGGCGTCGCCCCGAAAAAAGTAGGGGCGAATATCATTCGCCCCTACGCGGTAGGCCGATGTGAATGGAATTATTTGGCGCCGTTGCCGTTCTTGAAGTGCGGAATGACTTCCTTGCCGAACTTCTCTATGGAGGCCATGACCTTCTCGTGAGGGATGGTCTCGGTCTGCATGATCAGCATGACCTGGTCGACGCCAATGTCCTCGTACATCTGGCAGGTCTTGATGCACGACTCTGGGTTGCCGGCGATGATCACGCCGCGGTCGGACAGGGTCTTGCCGTCCAGCTGGGCGATGGCCGCCCGCGCGGCGCCGGGACCGGCGTCCAGGGACAGGCCAACTTCCTGGGCCAACTGCTGGTGTTCCTCGTCGGATTGCCGGAGCCAGCGGCTGAAGTCAGCAGAAAGGTGTTCGGGAACGCCGCCCCAGGCTTCCAGCAACTCCTCATAGGCTCCGATGCGACCCGCGATGTAGGGCTTGTCCGGCCCGAAGAAGGTCTTCATCGACTCTGCCGCCAGTTCCTTGGCGTAATCGTCATCGTCGTCGCAGAAGCCATGCACGTTGTTGCCCCAGAACTCGGTGACGAACTCGCCCACCGGCTCGCAGTCCTTGAGGGCGTCACGGTAGATCTGCACTTTCTCTTTCAAGACCTCGACAGCGTACGAAGCGGACGACAGCACGCCGATGCCCTTCTGCGCGGCCAGACGGAAGCTATCCTCGGAGGTGCAGGCCAGGTAGAGGCGCGGGTGCGGCTGCTGGTAGGGCTTGGGCAGCACGCGGCGCTTGGGCACGCTCCAGTTCTCCCCCTCGTACTCATACTCGTCCGAGGTCCAGATCTTGGGCAGCATACTGATGGATTCGTTCCAGAGGTTGCGGGTCTCACGCGGGTCAATGCCCAGGCCGGTCTGCTCGTAGGCGTTGGAGCGGCCCGTTCCGACCTCGATGCGTCCGTCGGTCAGCTGGTCAAGCAGCGCCACGCGCTCGGCCACGCGAACCGGATGGTGATAAGGCAGGATGCAAACGCCGTAACCGATGCGGATCTGCTTGGTGATGCGGCTCAAGGCGCCAAAGATGGCGTCCTGCGAGGGGGAACCGGAGAAACCGGTCAGGAAGTGGTGCTCCACGAACCACAAATTGTCGAACCCCATCTGGTCGGCCAACTCGCACTGTTCGAGGGTTTCCTTGTAAAGCGCATTCCAGTCAATCTCGGTGCCCTGGAAGGGGCGCTGGCATTCGTAAAGCAAGCCGAACTGCATGGCAAATCTCCTCTGCTGCGAAATCGCGGGGTCGCCCGCTTCCGGTTATTCGCCGTCGGGATGGATACGAAAAGCCGCCCCGGGGCACGAACCGAGTCCTGGCGGCAGTATAGCGCAATTGATACCGGTTGGCGAACGTCGGGAGCAGCGAGGACCGCTGCCGCGTCGCCTACCGGGAAGCGAGCCAGGCGTTGTAATTTTCCCGCATGTACTGGAGGTGCTCGGGGATGTGGACAGCGTACACGTCCAGCCAGTCGTCCAGCGTCATGTCCCCGTTCTCGGGGTGATAACAGGTGTTGGCCCAGGCCGATTCGGGCAGGGTCTTTATCAGGTCATAAGTCTGTTGCCGGAGGATACGGAAAAGCTCCAGAGCGCCCTCCACGGAACGGCCGGCATAGCCCAGGGCGCTGGCCCAGCCGTTTTCGTCGTAAGCCATCAGGGGTTCGCCCGGTTCGGCGATGAAGCGGCGACAGCGAACGTAGCTGTTAGCCTCGCTGTCAGCAATATGGACCAGGTGCTCGTGGATGCTCCAGCAGCCATGTTCATCGCGGAAGTTCCACATTTCCTTGGGGAACTCCCGCAGCCCGGCTATGAGGGTTTCATAGGCCGAACCGTAGGTGGTGATTTTTGCAGAGCGTGTTGCAGGGGTCATGACTCCCTCAGTCATGTTGGATCCGGCGGCGTTCCAATTTTGCGGAGAAGCCTATGCCCCGGGGGGACGGTACGTTACCGTCTTGCTGCAAGCCGCGTCGATTTCTTCCGGAGTTATCAACTGGACGGTCGTGATGCTGAGGGCGCCGCCGGCGCCTATGGTCATCGACACCGCGGCGGCAGTCGCCGTGTCCGGGAGGTCGAAGGTCATGTAAAGATCGGCCCCGCCGAGAGCGTAGTAGAAAGACTCCAATGCCCCGCCTTGCTCTCTCGCCAGCTCTTCAAAAACCTGGCGGCGCGAGGTTCCGCCCTCTTTCAGCAATCCCTGGAAACCCTCGGTGGTATAGTTGGCTTGCAAGAGATATTTGGGCATTGGGGACGTCTCCTTTTGCTATTGTGTATGCCAATAGGACTTCACGCCTTAAAATCGCGGGGTAGTTTATCATAAAGGGGCGATGCGCCCGACGTTGGCCCGCCCCTTGCCGGCGGCGGCGATACGGGCGATAATCCGCCCAAGCAATGATCCCGGAGCGTTCACCCAGGAGGCGAAACGCCATGAAATACGACGTCATCATCATCGGGGCGGGATCAGCCGGCTGCACCATGGCAGCCAGGCTGACTGAAGACCCTGACCGTTCGGTGCTGCTGCTGGAAGCCGGGCCGGACTATCCTGATTTTGAGCTCTACCCCGACGACCTCAAGTACGGCTATGACCAGACCGCCTCGGCCGTGAACGCTCCGCACAACTGGACCTTCTGGGCGCAGAACCCCGGCCAGGCCAACCCGATGCCCGTGCCCCGCGGCAGGGTGGTCGGCGGGTCGTCCGCTATCAACGGGCAGGTTCTGCTGCGCGGCGTCCCCGAAGATTACGATGCCTGGGCAGCCCTGGGCAACGACGAATGGAAGTTCACCGAATGCCTGCCCTACTTCCGGAAGATGGAAACCGACGTTGACATCAGCGACGACTTCCACGGCAACACCGGGCCCATTCCGGTACGACGGCACCGGCAGGAAGACTGGCTGCCCGCCCAGGTCGCCTTCTGGAACGCCTGCCGCGACGCGGGCCATCCCCACGACCCCGACATGAACCATCCCGAGTCGGGCGGCGTCGGCCCGGTGCCGATGAACAACCCCAACGGCGTGCGCATGAGCACTTCCATCACCTACCTGCGCGAGGCCAGGCACCGGCTGAACCTGACCATCCGGCCCAACGTCACCTGCCGGCGGATCCTTTTTGAAGGCAAGAAAGCGGTGGGCGTGGAAGTGGAAAGCGGCGGCGAGGTCTTCACCGTTGAAGCCAACGACATCATCCTGAGTTCCGGCGCCATCGCGTCGCCCCAGTTGCTCTTGCTGTCGGGCGTTGGACCGGCCGACCACCTGCGGGAGATGGGTATTCCCGTGGTGCATGAACTGCCGGGCGTCGGGCAGAACCTGCGCGACCATCCTAACATCCGCGTTCCGGTCAAGGTGAAGGACGACTTCCCGCTGGACCCATCGGCCCCCCGAACTCAGGTGTGCCTCCGCTATACCGCCTCGGGCAGCCATCTCCGCAACGACATCCAGATTATGCAGTCCTCCTTCTCGTCGCCCATCGCCGGCGACCCGCTGGAAGCGGAGGGCATTCGCTTCACCTGCATCCTGGAATTGGCCGTCGGCTCGGGTCAGTTGCGACTTGCAAGCACCGACCCACACGATCAGCCGGCGTTGAACTACAACTACTTCCAGGAGGAGTTCGACCTGTCTCGGATGCGCGAGGCGGTCCGGGTGTGCGTCAACCTGCTGGACAGCGACCACTACCGGGACATCGCTGACGAGTTGTTGGACCCGTTGCCGGCGGACCTGGAGAGCGACGAGGCGCTGAACGACTGGCTGAAGCGGGTCGTGAGCACCTCCCAGCACATCTCCGGCACCTGCAAGATCGGGCCGGCCGACGATCCCATGTCGGTGGTCGATCAACACTGCCGCGTGCATGGATTAGAAAACCTCCATGTCGCCGACGCATCGGTAATGCCGGACTGCATCCGCGCCAACACCAATTGCACCACGATCATGATCGCCGAGCGGAAATCCGACTGGTTCCGCTCCGGCGAATAGACACGATCCGTTTTCGGGAGAAAATCTGATGACTACCACCGTTCGAGAAGTGCACGTCTATACCAACCCTGGTTGATTCAGCTGCCGGACGCTGGAGGAATTCCTGGCGTCCAACGGTGTTCAGTATGAACACCACGACCTGCTGACCGACGAGCCGGCGCGGGAGGATCTCAAGTCCCGCGGCATACTTTCCGCCCCGGTGACCATCATCGATGGCAACGAGGTGATCATCGGCTACTACCCCAAGAAGCTGATACCCGCCTTGGGGTTGGATGAGGCGCCCATCGACCTGTCGGGCCGCACCGCCTGGCTGGCCGACAAGTACCAACGAATATTGAAGGCGGCAGCGCGAGCGACGTGCGAGCTTTCAGAGCAGCAGCTTGCACAGCCGGTGCAATGGCGGCCGGAAATGCTGCGGGACACCCTGCTGCACATCGTGTCCTTCCCCGAACTTGCCTACACCAGCCGGACGCGCGGTTCGATGAACACTGACGACATGCGCGCGTGCAAAGAGAGCGTGGCCCACTTGACCAAGCCCGACGACATCGCATCGTACGCGCTGAAGGTGGCGGACGACATCACCGACTTCCTGAACAGTGGGGACACTGAGGGCTTCGACCGGGTGGTCCCCGCCCACTACGGCGGCGAGGTCACCGTCCTGGAATTGCTCAACATCATCCTGAGCCACAGCACTCATCATCTCAAGCAGGTTTACTGGTTCATGGACGACCAGTTGGGACAGCCGCCGAAGGCTCCAGCCTCAGAAGAGGACATGGATGGCATCTTCACGCCGGCCCAGCTGATCTAGCATCGGCCAGAGGAGGGAAACATGGCCGAGCCGCTCATCGCCCTCGACGAAACCCCGCAAACGCGGGTGCTCATCGCCGGCTGGCGACGACAGTGGTCCGACGGCGGCAACATCTCCAGCGGTATGCCCCGCTGGCTGATCGACAAGTTGTCGGCGCGACGCATCGGCCAGATGACCGAAGAGATCTCCAGGATGTGCTTCCCCTTCCAGATCGCGGGCACTCACGACCTGTACCGGCCGCGGGCAGCCTTTGACGACGGTCTCCCCAGTCGTCCCATGCGCTGGGACAACGGGTTCTGGGACGCCGGAGACGGCGTGGTCATCTTCCTGGGGGTCGAACCGTGGTATCGGATTGACCTGTACGGAGATGCCTTTTTCGAGGCCGCGGCGGCGTTGGGCAACCCGAAGATCGCCGCGGTCGAGGGTTACAACGGGCCGGCGCCGCCCGAACTGGAACGCCGGGTGTCGTGCGTGTACAGCAAGGCGTCGATGGCTGAAGAGTTGCGCCAGCACGGAATGCTGTTCTCCAGCTATGGTTCTCAACAACGGCAGGGGCCTACGGTGGGCATGGCGTTGGTTAGCATCGCCCATTTCCAGCATCCCGACGTGGAGATGGTGCGAGTCGGAGCCATGGCCCCCATGTTCCCGTTCAGCGGCAGCGGCGGGGGCCAGTTGGGCATTACCACCGACCACCGCGCCTTCTACGACATCATGCGCCGACTGCGCGCCCTGTATTCGTTGGACATTGATCTGTCTGACCTGAGGCCCCGGTACGAAGAAGAGGCGACGCGCCTCCTGGAATCGCTGGACCGGGTTGCCCAGCGCAACGACGAGGCGCGACGGTACATCGACCGGGTGCGCAACGACTACCAGTTCCAGCCGTTCGAAGAGCCGGTTGAACTCGACCCGAGCATCGAAGGCACTCTGGCGGACATCCTGGGTCAGTTCGATCTGCCCGGCTCCGACGATGACGACAACTTGGCCGGAGCGCGCTGACCAGACGCCGGTTACGCCGCAATCTAAAAGGGGCGGGTCTGAAACCCGCCCCGACGCGATTCTGGATTCCGGCTTCCGCCGGAATGACGGGAGAGAAAAGGTCTAGTCGATGACCAGAACCGTGTTCTCCCGGCCCTCCCGGCGCATCTCGGCCAGACCCTCTTCGGGGGTATCGAACTTGTCGTAGTAGAACTCGATGCCGTTGCCGTCCGGGTCCTCAAAGTATACGCTTCCGGTCATGCCGTGGTCGGTGGTGCGGTCGACTTTGACGTCGTGCTCCAGCAGCGTGTGGTACAGGTCGCGCAGGGAGTCGAAGTCTTCCACCTGCACGGCAAAGTGGTTGAGGCCGATGTTGCCCTTTCGCGTCGCGGGGGAATCCTCGTCCGCTTGGAAGAGCGCCAAGTCGTGGTGAATCTCGCCGCAGGTGAGGAAGGTGGCGGTGGGTCGCTGGACAGCGATCTGGAAGCCCAGAATCTCGGTATAGAATTTGGTGGACGCTGCCACGTCAGAGACGTTGATGACAAGATGTCCTACTTGCTTCGGCTTGACCATTTTCTGCTCCTTGAGTGATCGAGATAAGGTGCCTGTTGGGGCGAACTATACGACAGTTAGCATCGACAGGCAAGAATTCGGCGGACTTGCGCCAATCTAATCGGCGGCGATTTCCTCCGGCGTGAGGATTACTTGCCCCGCTTCCGGCTCGTGGCGGTGGCGCATCACCAGATCCATCCGTTGGTGTAAGGCAAGGAGCAGCCCCTTGATTTCGCTTACTTCCCGAGCCAGCGCCGACAATCCGTCTTCCAGCCTCTCGACACGGGCAGTCAATGCATCCATGCGCTCCGAGTGGTTTGTCCTCAGCTCGTCAATGCGCTCGGACAAGCTTTTGCTCATCGCATCCATGCGCTCCGAGTGGTTTATCCTCAGCTCGTCAATGCGCTCGGACAAGCTTTTGCTCATCGCATCCATGCGCTCCGAGTGGTTTATCCTCAGCTCGTCAATGCGCTCGGACAAGCTTTTGCTCATCGCATCCATGCGCTCCGAGTGGTTTATCCTCAGCTCGTCAATGCGCTCGGACAAGCTTTTGCTCATCGCATCCATGCGCTCCGAGTGGTTTGTCCTCAGCTCGTCAATGCGCTCGGACAAGCTTTTGCTCGACGCATCCATGCGCTCGGATAAGCTTTTGCTCATTTCGTCGATGCGCTCGGATAAGCTTTTGCTCGACGCATCCATGCGCTCCGAATGGCTTTTGCTCATTTCGTCAAGGCGCAGATTGATGCCTCTGACCTCACCTTTCAACTCGCCGATTGCGCCGGACTGCCGTATCAACGCAACAACCATGGCGACGAGCAAAAGAGCGATGAACGCCAAAAACCCATACTGAACGTAATCGGCTAACGTGATTGTTTCCATATCTGCACACTCGATCTTCCAGTGTTTCGGCAGTATGGCATAGTGGGCAGACACGGGCAACCGCGCCCGTTCAATCGGAACGATCAGATCTCGTTCATCCGTCGCACCATGGGCCGGTACATCCATCCGGCCAACGAGATTACCAGCAGGACAGCAGCGCCGCTGGTGATTGCCACCGACCAGCTGTACAGTTGCGCCAGCCATGTCAGCGGCCACGCTCCCAGGAAGTGGAATACGGGAGCCAGTTGCATCATGGCCATCATCCGGCCGCGCATATCCGGGGCCGTCGTCAGCTGCATCATCGAGCTGGATACGGGCCAGAAACCTCCGATGCTGGTGGACCCAACCAAGGCCACCAGCATGCACGCGGCCCAGAACCACTGCGACCAGGCCATGGCGATCAGCCCGATACAGCAGATTACCAGCTGCAGGTACATCAGGAGGCCCTTGTTCTTGCTGTCGCCCCAGCTGGCAACGACCATTGATCCCATGAATGCTCCGGCGCCCCGGCACACCATGAATACGCCGGTCTGGAACGCGTTCAGGCGCAGGAATTCGGTGGTGAACGCGGGCACGACCTGCATGTAGGCCATACCGAAAAAGCCGAAGGTAGCGGACAGAAAGATCAGCACCGCTGCCATGGGAGTGCGGACGGCGTGGGCGAGTCCGCCCGTGAAATCGCTGATCGGGGAGGAATTCCTCCGGGTGGTGGCTACGGGCCGGGTCACCACCATCAGGAACGCGATCCCCAACAGATAGCTCGCCCCGTTGATCATGATCCCAGCCCAGGTATCGATGTACTGTATGGCCCAACCCCCGACCAGCGGACCCAGCATGTTGCCTATCTGCCCGACGGACGTGTGCAGGGCCACGGCGTTCATCATGTCTTCCCGGGGAACCAGGTCGGCGGCCAGGGCGAATCTGGCCGGCATCTGGACAGCCATCAGGCCACCCAGGATGAATACAACGGTGTACACGTGCCAGATCTGGGCCAGGCCGGTCAGCGCCAGGAAAGCCAGGGTCAGCGTCACGACGGCGTTGCCCAGGACACAGCAGATCAGGAACAGCTTACGGTCCACCCGATCGGCGAGTACGCCGCCCACGAAGGTGAAGACCAGGTTGGAAACGCCGAAGAGGCTGACCGCCAGACCCAGCGCAGTCTTCTCACCGCCGAGGTCAATGATCAAGAAGCCGATGCCGAGGAACTGGATGCCCTGGCCAAAGGACTGCACCCCGATGTTCAGAAAGAACCACCGGAAATCCCGGTGGCGGAGAGCGGAGAATGCGCGCAGCCGCCCAGCGACGGCGACGGAGGCCATAGGCTATTGGCCGCCAGCCTCGGACTTTCCAACTGAGAGCAGCCGGTCCACCAACTCGTGGAAGTCCGCTACCTCGAAATCAGGAAGGTAAATCGATTCCTCGTTAGGGAGTCGGTAACGATTGACATAACCGGCCCTGAACCCGGACGCCCGCGCCCCGGTAACGTCGAACGAGTGGGAGGAAACCATCATGATTTCGCCGGGCGCCTTGCCAAGGATGCGGGTCGTTGTACGGTACACCGCCGGGTGGGGCTTGAAGACGCCGGCCTTCTCCACCGAAATTACGTGATCGAAGGGGATCCCGACGTTGTTCGCCGCCATGCGCTCCAGGTAAGACTGCTCCCCGTTGGACAGCACCACCAGGCCAAATCGCTTGCTGTCGACGAGTTTTTGCAGGCCCTGTACGGCATCTTCGAACGGACGCAAATCATCATACACGGCCATAAACTGGTCCACGTCGCCCCGTTTAAAGTCCACGCCATGCAGTCGCAGGCAATAGACGAAGGAGCGCCGGCAGGTCTCCAGATAGCCGCTGTGTCCCAGCATGTAAAGATTGTCCTGGTACTGCTCGATGCGCTGGCGCCCGCGCCAGTCGTCCCAGAACTCATCCGCTGTGACCGTGGAGCCGTGCTCCGCCAGGAATCGCCCGGCCGGCTCGGACAGACTTCCGCCCAGATCGAGCACCGTGCCGAAGATATCGAAGACCAGTGTGTTGACCTGGGCGATGGGATTGTCGGTCATGGAAAGACCTCGATGCGTTCAGGCAGGTTTGATGTTATCGATGTTGGTCTGGTCGATGTTGATCTGGCGCTTCACGCTGTCAAAGTAGACGATGAGCCAGGTCGCCGGACCGATGGTACGCTTTTCGCGGACTTCACCGACATCTCCCGTGGTTATGCTGCGCACCGATGAACCCACCGGGGAGGCCATCACCTCGCGGACTTCAAAATCGGCGACGGCTTCGACTTTCATGCCTTTTTCGTACAGGTCAAAACTCATTGGGATACCTCCTCGGCGGATTCCGGACAGCTTGAATCGAGGGGTCAACTGGCTCCGCAGTGTACGGCCGGCAGTTTGCGGAGTCAACGAGAGGCGCCGCCCATGAGCATGGCCGTCCCAAAGCCTTCCGCCCGGCTAGACGACATAAGCGGCGCAGGGTATCATTTTCAGGACATTCGACCCCGAACCCATTCTGGAGGTAAACGAGACCCATGAAAATCGTAAAGATGTCGGCAGTGGAAAGGACTGAGGGAACTGCCCCCTTGTTCACCGGCCCCGTCGGTCGGCAGGCCATCCTGGACCCGGACGACAGCAACAACTTCAACTTCGGCATCGTTCACTTCGGCGCCGGCGTCCGCAACAAGTTCCACACCCACAGCGGCGACCAGATCCTCATCGTCACCGAGGGTACGGGCATCGTCGCCACCCGTGACGAGGAAGTGACGGTTACTGAAGGCGACGTGGCCATCATCCCCGCCGGTGAGGACCACTGGCACGGCTCCCGCGAGACGGCCATGTCCCACATCACCATCACGGTGAAGGGTAGCCAGACGCAGCAGAACGAGGACTAACTCGGGGCGGCGTACCGCCGAAAGGAAGAGGGGCGACCGGTTGGTCGCCCCTCATTTTGTTGGTCGCGGTCAATCAGTGGTGACGGTGCCCGTGGCCATCGTGCCCGCCATGGTCATGGCTGTGGTCATCGTGGTGACCGTGCCCCTGGTCGTCAGGATGCCCGTGATCGCCGTGACCATCGTGGTGACCGTGCCCGTCATGATGGTCCTCCACCGGCGCCAGCTGGGGCAGTCTCACCACGGCCAGGATCAACGCCGCCGCCAGGTACAGGGCCGCAGTGTAGTAGAACAGATAATCGAAATTGAGCCCGTACAACCATCCGGCGATGATGGGAGATGCTGCCGAGAGTATGAACCTGGAGGTTGACAGCAGACCCAGGGTCGTGGCCGCGGTCCCCTCGCGCACAATGTCCATGGCGGCGGCAGTCAGGATTGGCTGATCGCTGTAGAGGAAAAGGCCCAACGCCGCCAGCAGTATGGTGGTCACGATCCGGTCTTCCGGGCCATTGATGAGGGGTGCCATCAGCAGGGTTACGATGGCCAGAAACAGCATCCCCGGAATCAGGACGATCTTGCGTCCGAACCGGTCGGACAAGTAGCCCATGATGGGACTGGCCAGGATTCCCACCAGCACCAACAAGCCGATGAGAGAGCCCCGGATGAAGAGGTTTTCAAAACTGCGGTGTTCCGTGATGGTAAAACCCAGTTCGTCCACTAAGTACTGGGGCAACATCACCAGGAACCCGAGGTATGCCATGCCCCGCAGTCCTGCTACCACTGTAATACCCCAGACCCGGGGATTACGTACCAGCAATTTGGTTTCGTCTATCTGCATCCGCATGGTGCTGACGGCCTGTTCTTCCACCGCCGCCTGCGCCCGCTGTCCAATGTCGCGGAACGCCCAGAACACCAGGAACGCCAGGAAGATTGGCACTGCTGCGTAGATGGTGATAATCGCCTGCCAGGCCAGTACTGCCAGCAGCGCCCCTGTGATCACCGGCCCCAGGACGTCCCCGATGTTCCCGCCCACGCCGTGGAAGGACAGTACCGCTCCTCGTCGGTGCGTGAAATGGGACGACAGGGCCGCCATGGCCGGCAAATGCCACACCGACGCCGCGATGGCGACGACAGACATTCCTATTATCAAAAGGGCATAACCCAGCGGATTGAAGGGCTGGCCGACTCCCGCTGCCACCGCCGACGGTGGAGGGGCCACCCATCCGCTGCCCGGAACTTGCCAGCCGGCCGCCGCCATCAGCAACCAGCCCACCCCGAACAGAGCCATGCACACCGCCATGACCCAGCCCCAGTAGCGCCGTAGCGCATCGGTGAGCACGCCCCCGGGCAAGGCCACCACACCCGACGCGATTTCGCGGGCGGATTGAATGCTGTTGACCGCAATGACGCTCCCGCCCAGGAGCAAATCGCGAACCTCGGGCAGCACTACGATAAAGCTTTGGGCAATGGAGTGAAAAACGCCATGTCCGCTGGAAAGCCCTCCCACGATAAAGGCGGCGCCCCTTCGGAAACCGGTCCGTCCTTCCACTACGGAAGGCGCCGCGTGATGATGATGTGCATGCGCCATAGCGACCTCCTGTGGCCAATGAGTTTGGAGGTTATTCCAGGGAACCGCCGGCGCTTCGAGGCAGCTGCGATAGCCCGCGCGAAGCGGCCGGTGAGCGGATAATTCGATCGCGGATCTTGGACCAGGCGAGGACCGCCACGAAGAGCACCGCCGATAATAGCACCACGCTGGCGCCCGACGACACGTCGATGAAATAGCTGATATAGATGCCCAGCACGGAGCACATTATACCGATGCCGGTGGACAACAACGTCATCGTGCGGAAGCTGTTGGTCAGCAATCGGGCGACTATCGGCGGGATCACCACCGCCGCGGCAATCATGGTAACCCCCAGTACCTGCATCGAAACCACGATGGTTCCCGCCAACAGCAACGCAAAAAGCGTGTCCACCCAGCCGGTGGGCACGCCGTAGAACTGCGCAACGTCGGTATCAAAGGTCGCGAACAGGAACAGCTTGTAGCCAACGAAAAACACCGCGGCGACGATGGCGGAGACCACCGCTATCGCGATCAGGTCTTCACGGTCCACGGCCAATACGCTGCCCCACAGCGACGCCTCAAAGTCCCGGGTGAAACTGCCGAAACGGCTGATGATGGCGATACCCAGGGCAAAGCTGGCGGTTGTGATGATGCCAATGGCAGCGTCGGATCCGATTGGGTTCCGTCGCGTGGTCCACGCCACCAAAATTGCCGAAAGGAATCCCCAGACCGTCGCTCCCACGAAAAAGTTGATCGACATGATCCAGCTGACCACCGCCCCGCCGAATATGGCGTGCGACAAGCCGTGGCCGATGTAGGACATGCCGCGCAGCACGATGTACACGCCCATGAGGCCGCACAGACCGCCGATCAGGCACGCCGCAATCAACGCACGCACGAAAAAGCCGAATTCAAAAGGCTCCAATAGCATGGATCCGGTCAAGCAACAGTAGTCAGGTCAGGGCGCAGGGGAAGCGATCCGCAGGACCCCGATGCGAACACCGGTGAGTGCAGCCCGTATTCATCGGCGGTGGATGCTCAATCATCTGCGTTCTCGTGATGGTGATGAACGGGAACATGACCGTCGGACGGATGAGTGTGCGCCATGATGGGTTCAGTGTGGCTGTCGTCCGTAACAGTGGCCAGCGGCTCGCCACCGTTGCGGTCGATCCAGAAGTGTGCGCTTTCCGCTACCAGCGTCATGCCGTGGTATTGGATGACTGGCATTTCGGCTCCGTACACCTCGCGCAGGATGTGCGGCGTAATCACCCGGTGCGGCGGACCGTCAGCCACGATGGTGCCGTTGAGGCATATTATCCGGGGCAGATGCACGGCGACCGCGTTAATCTCGTGCGTAGTCATCACGATTGTTACCCCGGCGTGGTTGAGGTCGTGGAGCAGATGCATCACGTCGTCCCGGGTCTTGAGGTCCACGCCTGATGTGGGCTCGTCGAGCAGCAACAATTCGGGGTTGCTGACCAGCGCCCGCGCTAGGAAAACCCGTTGTTGCTGTCCGCCGGAGAGCTGCCGGATGTGCCGCTTGGCCAGATTGTCGATGCCGAGCCGTTGCATCATGTCGTGGGCCAATTCCCGCTCCTGGCGGCGAAACCAGGGGAACAGGGAATTCGACATAGTGCGTCCCATTAACACCGCCTCTTCGACGGTAACCGGGAAGTTCCAGTCTATGGTCTCCAGCTGGGGAACGTAGCCGGCCCGGTTGTTGCGTCCTCGGACCGGCTTTTCATTGACCCGAACCTCGCCTTGCTGCACGTCCACCGCCCCCAGGATCACGCGCAGCAGCGTGGTTTTGCCGGATCCGCTGGGCCCCAGCAGACCAACGAAATCGCCCGGCATTATTTTCAGGTCCACATCCTGTAGCACTTTCGACCTGTTGTAGCCGGCGGTGACGTTTCGCAATTCCACTGCGGGCCGGGCATCCGGGTCCGGCCGGTGGAGGTGCTCCAATTCTGGCGGGTGCAGCATCGTAAGTTACCTGATCCTGATTGCTCTTGGCGACGGGATTACTGAGGATAGACGGCATTGGACGCGCCGTCAAAGACTGGCGATATATCCACGCTGTCCAACGCCGACGGGTCACCGCCCAGGGCCGGAACAATTATCCGCAGGTTGGCGACCTCCAGTCCGAGGTAGCTGTGGTCGGGATCGCCGGGGACGCCGGGAAGGTCGTCGTCGGATAGTTCGTCGATATACTCGGCTCCGGACTCGGCGGCAATGGTCTGCATGACGTCGCTGGGGAAGACCTCCGAACCGAACACCGCCGGGATACCTTCATCCCGGATCTGGGTGATGAGGTTGGCGACGTCGCGGGCCGACGGCTCGGAGAAGTCTGACGGTTGGACGGCGCCGATCACGGTGAGGCCGTAACGGTCGGCGAAGTAGGCCCAGGAGTCGTGGTAGGTAAGCAGCTTGCGGTTCTCCGGTGGGATGGTGGGGATGATAGTCTTGATGGCTTCGTCCAGTGTTGCGATGCGCCCGGCGAAAGCATCGTAGTTGGCACGATAGTAATCGGCGTTGGCCGGGTCCCTGGCCGCCAGGTTGTCGCGCACGATCTCCGCGTAGCGCAGCGTCAGGATCGGGTCGGGCCACAGGTGAGGATTGGGATGCCCGTCCTCTTCGGGGAAGGAGAAGTCGAACTGCCACTGGTCGCGGGTAATGGTCTGCTCGCCCAGGCTGACGATGGCGGCGCCGGGCTTCAGGTTGGCCTTGGCCATTTCCAGGGTGGGTTCCTCGAGGAAAAGGCCGTTGAGGAAAATCAGGTCGGCGCCGGAGAGGGCTACCGCTACTGCCGGTGCGGGCTCGAAGGTGTGGGAGTTCACGCCCTCCGGCACGACACCCTGCAGCGTGATGTGGGTCCCCCCGATGTTTTCGACAATGCTGGTGATGGGAGACACAGTGGCCACCACGTTGAGCGGGCCGGATGCTGGCTGGGCCGGCGCTGGAGCCGGCGTTGCGGCTGACGGCTCACTGGCGCACGCGATGGCGGCTACGGCAGCCAAACCGAGCGCTATCAATATGCAAACTTTCGTAAAAGACACGAGTTGCTCTCCAATTGGGCAGAGAAAGCCCGTCAAAACTATGGGAAGAAATCATCTGCTAGCCGTCTGTCAGCCTTGAGGCTGGCAAATGGAGCAGAGGCCGCCGATAGTGATGTTGTCCAGGTCGGGCGTGAACCCGAACTCCTGCTGCAAGCGCTGGCTGAATTCCGCCAGGTAGGCGGGGCTGAGGGTTTGCACCGAATCGCATTCGGAACAGACCATGTGATTGTGGCGATTGTGGTGATCGGCCAGCTCGAAGTGGAGCTTGTTCCCGATCACCACCTCGGTCACAACGCCGAGGCGCTTGAGCAGCTGCAAAGTGCGGTAGATGGTGGCCAGATCGACGTAGGGGTGCTGCTCCTTGGCCAGGTTCCACACCTCATCAGCGCCGATATGACCGGGCCGGCCGGCCACGATGTCCAGTACGGACAAACGTTGTGGGGTCATCCGATAGCCTTCGGAGCGCAGGTGCGCCACTGCCGATTCATGCCCAGACATACGCATACCACCGTTATTGCATGGATTTGCGATAGCCAATTATAGCGTAGCATTCTGTTGTGTCAATCGTGGTTGCGATCTCCGCGGGCGATCACAAGGCGTTCGTATACGCCCCGTGCCTGCGTGCTAGAATTCACCCATGGGGGAAGTTCAACCGGGCCAACGCGTGGCAGAAGTGACGGCGTCGCAATCGCAACGCGTTGAGGCGCAATGCTACCAGGCGCATGCGGCCCCTCCGCTGGGGTCGTTGGTTCGGATCGGGGCGCCTCCGGTCTACGCGGTAGTGCTCGAAGTCCGACACGAGCCGCTGGACCCCACGCGACCGCTGACCCCCAGGGGCGCGGACCTGGAAACGGAAGACGAGGTGTATGCGGCCAACCCTCAACTGAGCGCCATCCTGACCACACGGTTTACCGCCGTAATCGTGGGTTATCACGACGGGGCCGGCATCTGCACCGGTTTGCCGAGCTTGCCGCCCGACCTCCACTCCTTCGTGTTCCTCAGCGATGCCGGGGATTTGACGGTTTTCGGTAGCGAATTCGGATGGCTGAGGCTGCTATTGGACGAACGGTCACCGGCATCGGATACTGCAATCGCCAACCTGCTGCGGCAGGCCGCCAAGACCAGGACCGACTCCCGGGGGTTCCTGCTCAACGCTGGAAAGGCTCTGGCGACCGAGCTGTCCGGGGATCCCCTTCGCATGCGAGCCCTGTTGCGCGAGGTGAGCGGATGATGCTGGCTGATGGTTTCGCAAGCAACGGCGCCGGCCCGGCGCAAACCCGCCGGCTGGGTCAAGTCGTCGGCGGTTCGCTCTCCCGCGGCCTGGACGTCCGCCTGGACGGCTACGGCGCGAGCGCCGAGGACGTGGCCGTAGGATCCTTTGTGACCATCCAGGGACGCCGGCAGCGCTATTTCGCCGTGGTGACCGACGTGGAACTGCGGGCCGTTGACGACGGCGTACGCCATTTTCCGCCGGCGTTCTCCACTGGCGATGTTGACGCCGGAGATTTCACCGCAGAGGTCATCGCGGGGACGTTGGCTTACGGCCAACTGTCAGTGATGCCAAGCATGGCCGTCCCTATTGGAGACTCCGCGCCGGGGAGCGCCGAACAGGCGAAGACGATCCCGGAGCATTTTGCGCCGGTATTTGCCGCGTCGCAGGGGGACATCGACGCGGTGTTTCGGGCCCGGGAGGGAGACTTCGCGTTGGGGTCGCCCCAGGGCATGGAATCGTCGTTGGTCCGGCTGGACCTGGCGGCACTGGCCAACCGGTCGGTGGGTGTGTTCGGCGCCTCTGGAACCGGCAAGACCTTCCTGGCGCGGATGCTGCTGGCCGGCCTGGTGAAACAAACCCCGGCCGTCTCGCTGGTATTCGACATGGAGAGCGAGTACGGCTGGCAGGGTCAGGACAACGACCGGGGACGCCAGGTGAAGGGGCTGAAGCAGTTGTTCCCCTCCCGAGTGGTCACCTTCACCCTCGACGAAGCCAGCAGCCGCCGCCGCGGGGTCACGCCTGACGGAGTGGTCAGGATCGGTTACGACGAGGTAGAGCCGGCGGACATCGAGGTGCTGCGGGAGTCGCTCAACCTGTCGGAGGTGGCCGCATCCACCTCGTGGAACGTCGCCAGGCATTACCGGGAGAACTGGCTGCGGGAATTCATGGCGCTGAGCGCCGCCGATGTCGGCGATCTGGCCGGCGAAATCGGCGTCAACCTGTCGGCCCTGCAGACGCTGCATCGCCGCCTGCTGTCCTGGGAGCGGTTCGGGTTCCTGGCGGAAAATGGGCAGGGCAGCGCCAGCGCCGGCGGCATCATCGAACAGCTGGAGCGCGGCAACCACGTGGTGCTGGAGTTTGGACAATACGGGCGCAACACCGCCGCGTACGTGCTGGTCAGCAACCTGCTGACCCGGCGGATCCACGAAACCTGGGTGCGACGCAAGGAGTCAGCCGACGGCGGGCACGGCGACGAACCCCGGCCGCTGGTGATCTTCGTCGAGGAGGCGCACAAGTTCCTCACGCCGGACATCGCCTCCCAAACGATTTTCGGCGCCATTGCCCGCGAGTTGCGCAAATACAACGTGACGCTGATGATCGTGGACCAGCGGCCCAGCGGCATCGACTCTGAAGTGATGAGCCAGCTTGGCACCAGGCTTTCGTGCGCGTTGAACGACGACCGGGACATGAACGCCGTGTTGATGGGAGCCCGCGACGCCGGGCAACTCAGGAACGTGCTGTCGCGTCTGGACAGCAAGCAGCAGGCGCTGGTGTTCGGCCACGCAGTGCCGATGCCGGTGGTCGTCCGACCGCGAGACTACGACGAGGCGTTCTACGCCGATATGGGCGCCGTCTCCGGCGTCTCCGTTGCCGGTGTCATGGGCGAAACGGAAGCGGAGCGGATGCAGCGGGAGATCGACGAGCTGTTCCCGCCGGAATGAACTTCTTTACATCGATGCACAGGATGTTCAGGATATTGAATTATGAAAGTTGTTGAAACTTGTGCAGAGACGGCAGCAGTGTGTCAAGAGGTCGAGCGTCCGTTGGGGCTGGTGCCGACCATGGGCGCGTTGCATGAGGGGCACCTGTCGCTGGTGCGTCAAGCGCGGGCAGACAGCGAGACCCTGGCGGCGTCGATCTTCGTCAACCCGACCCAGTTCGGTCCCAACGAGGATTTCGCCCGCTACCCGCGCAGCCTGGAGCGCGACCTGGAGTTGTTGGAGGCGGAAGGCGCCGACCTGGTATTCGTCCCGCCGCCCCACGAAGTTTACCCGGACGGTTTCGACACCTGGGTCGAGCCGGGGGCAGTAGCCGAAGGCATGGAAGGCGCGGCGCGGCCGGGCCACTTCCGAGGCGTCGCCACCGTGGTCGCCAAGTTGTTCACCATCACGCGCCCCGACCGAGCCTACTTCGGCCAGAAAGACGGCCAGCAGGTTGCAGTCATTCGCAAGATGAACGCCGATCTGAACCTGGGCGTCGACGTCGTGACCATGCCGACGATCCGAGAACCGGACGGCCTGGCGCTGAGCAGCCGCAACGCCTACCTGACGCCGGAGGAGCGCGAGACCGCCCCCGCAGTTTACCGGGCCCTATGCGCCGCCGAGGACGTATGGCGCCGGGGCGAGCGGGATGCCGGACGAATACAACGAGCCGCCAACAACATCCTGGGACGCGAGACCCTGATAGATGCCGTGGATTACGTCAGCATCGTGGACGCCGACACCATGCGTCCGTTTGAAACCGTTCCCGACGGCCGGCCGATGATGATCGCCGTGGCGGTGCGGGTGGGGACGGTGCGGCTGATTGATAACGTGGTTTTGACCTAAAGGAGGGCGATTATGCCTGACGAGGTGGTTTTTGAAGTGCATGAGGCGGAGGAAGGCGGGTACTACGCCGTGGCTGTCGGTTACGACATCATCACCCAGGGAGATTCCTGGGATGAACTGAAGCTCATGGCGCAGGATGCCGTGCTGTGCCACTTTGACGAGGATGCCGCGCTGGGAAGGCTGCGGCTGCGTAGCGCATCCACTCTGGATAAATAGGCATGACCAGTTCGGCAGCTAATGACCGTAGCCACGAAAGCGTCATCAACGATGCTTTGGCGCGTTTGCTGCGGGAGCGCGGGGGACTTTCGGCTGTCGCCGAGACGCTGCATGGCGGGCGCCGACCGGATATTTTGGTGCGTTTGCTCGAAGGGCCGGTAATTCTCGAGATAGAGATCGCGCCGGCCCCGACGGTTGTAGCCGATGCGCTCTCCCGCCTGGGTATGGAGATAGACGGTCGCAGGGTTCAGAACGCATTTGCGGTGGTTGTACCGGCAAACGTGCGCGGAATACCACAGCATCAGCTCTACGAAAGGCTGGCTATCGCCAACCTGGAGTGGCAAGAATGGCGAATAGACGGCACATCCGGCCCCAAACTCGCCGGCCGGGCGGGAGAACTCGGCGAGGCCGCCGCCCGTACCATCCCGCCGACGGGGAACCTGGAAGCGGCGGTGGAAGTCCTGGACAGCGGAGCGCGCCGGGCAGGATCGCGCTTGTATCAATCTCCGGGGACTTTGACCCGTGTGGCGAAGGTATTTGGCGCCAGCCCCAGCGACGAAGCGGCGAACATGGCGGCGCTAGTTGTCATCAACGCCATGGTATTTCAGGAGCGGCTGGCCAGCGATGAGGCGGCTTACCAGTCAATCAGCGCGGCGCGGCGCAATAGACAATTCGCACGGTTGCTGCTATTGCAGTTTTGGGAGCGAATTCTTGACGTCGACTACTATCCGATATTCAGCATGGCCCGGGACGTCGTTGAAGAACTCTCGGAGGTTGAGGCGACGGATTTTCTGGGAGAATGCGCGGCTACCGCAGCCGCGCTGTTGGGGATGGGGGCAGTAGGGAGGCATGACCTGGCCGGGCAGATATTCAACCGCCTGATTGCGGAGCGGGAACTGCTTGCCGCCTACTACACCAGCATTCCCGCCTCCACGTTGTTAGCCGGTCTGGCGTTGGCCCCGAGCCGGTGGCCGGGCTGGGATTGGGGCAACATTGACGAAATCGACCGTCTGCGGGTGGTTGACCCGGCCTGCGGAACCGGAACGTTGCTGATGGCCGCCTATCGTCAGATAGTGCAAAATCACGTGACCCGCGAAGGCGCTCCGCCCGACGACCCGGCGCTGCACCGGGCGTTAGTCGAAAAGATTATCACCGGAACCGACGTGGTTCAGGCGGCGATCCATCTCACGGCGGCGACGTTGGCGGCCATGTCGCCGTCGGCAAGATTCGAGCAAATGCAGTTGCACACGCTCCGGCTGGGGATGGAATCGGCGACGGACATCCGGCTTGGCTCGCTGGACTGGCTGGCCGCTCCGGAAATACAGTCGTTCTTTTCGGCAACCCAGGAACAAATCGGGGCGACCGGCGTGACCGGCGGGCTGGTGCCGCGGCCCCGCTCGGATCTGGTCATCAGCAATCCGCCGTACACCCGGCGCGGCGCCGACGGCGGCAGTGAGGACGCCATCGCCCGGGTGTTTTCCCTACCGGAAGGCGACCGGGAAGCGCAGCAGGCAGTGGCAAGGCGAACCTCTGCCCTTTTGCGGGGAACGCCGGCCAACCAGATGGCCGGGCACGCCTCGTCATTCACCGTGCTGGCCGACCGGCTGGTGAATCCCGGCGGGCGCATCGCGCTGGTGCTGCCGGTCACGGCCCTGTCCGGCGAGTCCTGGCGGGGAATACGGGAAATGCTGGCGTCCCGCTACGAGATTGAGTTTGTGGTGTCGTCCCACGACCCGGACCAACGCTCAATGTCCTACGACACCGGCATCGCCGAAATCCTGCTGGTGGCGCGACGGCTGGGAGAGGGAGAAAGTCCGTCGGGGCGAGGCCGGTTTGTGAACCTGTGGCGGGCGGCGTACCTGGAAACTGATGCGCTGGCGCTGGTCAATGCGGTGAACGCCACCGCGGCAGCGCCGTGCCTGCGGTCGGACGGCCCGCCGGTGGGCGGCACTCCGCTCCTCATCGGCGGCGAGCAGTGGGGCGAGATTGTGGACGGGCCGGTGGGAGAAGCGCCCTGGACGGCGGCAAGGTGGAAGTACGCGCTGACCGGGCAGTTCGCTGCCGCTTTGGAGAGAGGCGAGTTGTGGGCCGAAGATGGAACCCGGCTTGCCGGGAATGTGCCCATCGGAACTATGGAAGAAATTTGCAATATTGGCCCGCAAGACCGCCAAATTCGCGGCTCGCTGGGCGTTTTTGACGCCTACCACGGACGGAACGAACAATCTCAGTTTCCCGCGATATGGAGTTTAGACTCCTCTGTTCACCAAAATATGCGTGCTGAATCCAACGCTTACCTCGTTCCCAAGCCAGACCGTAATAATTCGCCTATCTGGTCCCAGGCCGGTATGCTTCATGTAACGCGCGATGTTAGATATAACTCACAGGTGATAATGGCGACGTTGACCGATGTTAGAGCTTTGGGTGTTCGGGCGTGGTTTACTTTGCAAGCGGAGGATAATGACCTGGTGGTCAGATCGCGGCGAGAGATTGCGTTAGCTTTATGGTGCAACTCCACGCTGGGAATGCTACTTCACGCTAACCACTCCAACCGGGCGCAGGATGGTAGAGGGACGGGCAACAAAGGAATGCTGGAAACCCTTGCCACGCTGGATGTGCGAGAACTGGCCGACTGGCAGTTGGACGAAGCGCAAGCCATCTGGCGTGACTTCAGGGAGCGCAAGTTCCAGCCCTTCCACTGCCTCGCCGTCGATCCGGCGCGCGCGGAACTAGACCGGCGGATTATCGGCGATATGCTGGGTTTGGGGGATGACGCGCAGGCGACGGTAGCCCGGCTGCGGGGCCTGCTGGCAAGGGAGCCGTCGATTCACGGGAGCAAGAAGCCGGAAGTAGTACAATAGGAACCACTCCACTCCGGAAGGTTAACGATAATGGCTAAGCGGTTAGAAATCCTGCTGAACGACATGGAGTACGCAGTGATTTGCGACGCGGCGGAGCGTCGGCAGCTGAGCGTGTCGGATTGGGTGCGTCAGGCCCTGCGCTACACGCGACAGGCCGAACTCACTGGAGCTAAGCCTAAGCGCGATGCCCAACGCAACGACCCGGACCGCATCGCAAAGAAATTGCAGGCTTTGGAAAGGGCGTCAAAGCTCAATCACCCTACCGCTGACATCGAACAGATGCTGCAAGAGATCAAAGACGGGTACATGATGCGATGATTTTCGTCGATTCCAACGTGCCGATGTACGTCGTCGCGCTCCGCATCATAGCAAGGCTGTTGCTTAAAGCCTAGTCAAAAGTTATCAACTGGCCGGCGAGCTGATTTCTTGCAACCGCTCCAGTATCCATGTGCGCACCAAGGTTCCGGCATCTACGCCGTTGGCATTTGCGTGCTTGCAGATTTGCGTAATCGTTTCTCCATCCAACGGTATTTGGAACAGTGACGTCAGATTTGGACTGCCCTGGACGTTGCCGGGATACAATTCATCCCAGTAGTCGGCGAAGTCGTGGGTGTCCCAAAACTCGGCTTCCTCTTCCCGCGTGGCGAACTGTGGAATGGGGTCCTTCGGCGAGCCCTGCTTCGCGTTCATCCCGTATCCTCCTGGTAGCGCCGGCGTTCCCGGCGACTGGCTGGGCGGGCTGTTACGACGTAATATACCCCGACGCCCTGCGGCTCGACGACAACTGCCAGTATGCGGTTCTCGTTGGTTGAGCCGACAAGCAGAATCCGCCCGGCGTAGCTCTGACGGTGTACGAATGTTCCGGCGCAGACTTCTTCGACCTCTTGCAAGGTGACGCCGTGTCGTCCAACGTGTTGGACGTTCCATGGATCCCAGATTAGGCGGTCAATCGGTTCCATTTCGATACAGGTTACCCACTGTATCTACGACTGCGTCAGCTCCCGCACCGTTTCCGTTAGCGCCGGGATCACCTTTTCCCAGTCGCCCACCACGCCGTAGCGGGCTTCCTTGAAGATGTTGGCGTCGGCGTCCTTGTTGATGGCGACGATGGCCTTGGAGCCGCTGCAGCCGGCCATGTGCTGGCTGGCGCCGGAGATGGCCACGGTGATGTACAGGTCTGGCGTGATGGTCTTGCCGGTGAGGCCCACTTGGTAGTTGGCGGGAACCCAACCGGAGTCCACGGCGGCGCGGGACGCTCCCACGGCTCCGCCCAGCAGGCCGGCCAGTTCTTCCAGCTGGGAGAAAGGTTCGGGTCCGCCGAGGCCACGCCCGCCGGACACGACGATCCGGGCGTCCTCCAGCTTGATGCCTTCGGCCTCCTCTTTCACCACGTCAACCACGCGGGTTTTCGCGGCGGAGGCGTCGATGTCCACCGGGAAGGCGACCACCTGCCCGCTGCGGCCGGCATCAGCATCCAGTGGCTCGTAGGTCTTGGGCCGAATGGCGGCGATCTGCGGCGTCTGCGTGCAGCTGACCACGGCGATGGCGCTGCCGCCGTACACCGGGCGGTTGGCCAGCAGGCGACCCGTGCCAGCGTCGGCAGACACTTCCAGGCAGTCCTGCGCCAGTCCGACACCCAAGCGGAACGCCAGGCGAGGCGCCAGTTCGCGGCCCTCGTTGTTGCGGGCGATGAGGATGATCCCCGGATTGTCCTCCGCGGCCACGGTCTGCATGGCGGACAGGTACAGATCGGGATGGTAGTCGGCCAGGGCGGGGTTGGTCACCGCGTAGGCTTTGTCGGCGCCGTGGGCGATTGCCTGCTGCGGCGCGTCGGCAACGTCCGAACCGATCACCGCGATTGCCAGTTCCTGGTTCAGAGCGTCGGCCAGCGCGCGGCCGGCTGCCAGCAGTTCCTGGGCGGTTGATGCCAGTTGCCCGTCGGGGGCGTCGCCGAAAACGAGGATGCCGGTTGCGTCTGCCATTGCAGTTTGTCTCCTTATGCTGACTCTTGTCGTCACTCCCGCGAAAGCGGGAATCCAGGGAGTACCCAACCGAGCAGACGATGCTCGTCTCAAAGGTCCTGGATTCCGGCTCAAGGCCGGAATGACGATTGAGAGGATTAGATGAGGCGATCCTCGCGGAGCCGCAGCGCGAGCCTGCGGGCGGCGTCGATGTCGTCGTCGCCCTCGATGATCTCGCAATCCTGATCGCGTTCCGGCACGAAAAGATCGTGCAGCGTCAGGCGCGGCTCCAGCTGCGCGTCGTCGATGTCCAGGTCGCCGGTGGTCCACACGGTAGGCCGCTTGCGGGTGGCCGCCATGATGCCCCGCAGCGTGGGATACCGGGGCTGGCCCAGCTCGTTGCTGACCGTCACCAGCGCGGGCAAGTCCGCCTCGACGACTTCAAAACCGTCGGGAGCCAGACGCTCCACGACCACCTTGCTGTCCTGCACGTCCACCTTTTTACCCAAGGTGATGCAGGCCATTCCGAGCGTCTCCGCGACCCCCAACGGCACTTGGGCGTTGTCCCAGTCCGACGCTTGACGGCCGCAGATGATCAGGTCAAACCCGCCCAGTTTGTTGATGGCGGCGGTGAGCAACTGCACCGTGAAGAAGGAGTCGACCGAGTTGGCGAAGGCGTCGTCTTGCAGGAGCACCAGTTCGTCGGCGCCCATGGACAACGGCTTTTTCATCACGTCCAAGGCAAACGTGGTGCCGGAGGAGATGACGGTGATGTTGGCCCCCTGTTCATCCTTGATCTGCAGGGCGGCTTCGACGGCGTTTTCGTCGAAACCGTTCACCACGGGGGGAATGTTCGCCGGCGGGACCACCTGCCGGGCGTCGGGGTCAATGCGGAAGGCGGCGGCGGGCATTTCCGGGTCGACGACCTGCTTGGCCAGCACGCAAATATTAACGGGCATCAGGAACGCACTCTCCTGTGGCAATACGAAAATGGGCTATGTGAAAGTTATCACTAGCCCATTCCAGTGTCAAACGTTCGCCGAATTCGTCGCCAACATAACGCTTTCGGGACGGCAGCCCCCGGCTTTCAGCGGCACGGATCCAGAACGCTCTTACGGGCTTCCGATCCGGGTGATTGACAACCGAGATGACAGTAGGGAATCAGATTTCGCGGAAAGCCGGCTCCGGCTCCTCGAGATAGAAGTTGTTGGCCCACAGATCATCCAGGATGGCCTGATCGCCCTCGGTAATGGGCGGTGTGTCTACTGCCTCAGAATACTCCTTGAGCTCCTCCAGCGTGGTGAAATTTGGCAGCACGCTGGTGATGGTGGGCTGGTGGAGCACAAACTGGATGGCGGCCTGGCTCATGGTGCGCCCGGCCTCTTCGCCGGCCAGGAACTTGACCTGGTCCACCTTGATCAGCGCCTCGCTGAGCCACTGGTGCCGGCGATAGGAGCGGTGGTCGTTCTCATCGAACTCCGGCGGCGCGTCGTAGCGTCCGGTCAACGCCTCGGAGGCATGGGGCACGCGGGACAGCAGGCCGACCTGTTCCTTCTCGGCGATAGGGAAGAAGTCCTTGGCCGGATCCTGCTCCAGGATGCTGTAGATGATCTGGCAGCTGCTGACGTGGCGCTCTTCCATGCTCGCCTGGCCTTCTTCGAACCAGCCGATGTCGGGACCCAGCGCCGAGCCGTAGTAGCGGATCTTACCCTCGTGCTTCAGCGCCTCCAGCGTCTCGAACACCTCGTCGTTTTCGATGGCCTCGATGCGCGGGTTGTGCAGCTGATACAGGTCGATGTAGTCGGTCTTCAGGCGGCGCAGCGACTGCTCGCAGGCAAACCGGATGAACTCCGGCTCGAACTTCTGCGGCCGCTCCTGGTGGCCGACCCGGGGCGTAGTCTGGTCGTAGATGTCATAGCCGAACTTGGTGGCGATGATCATCTCGTGCCGGCGGTGGCTCATGAATTTGGCAAGAACCTCTTCGCCGTAGCCGTCGCCATAGGTGTCGGCGGTGTCGAAGAAGTTGACGCCCAGTTCCAGTGCCTCTTCCAGCAGTTGGCGGCGGGTTTCCTCGGGGATGCGGCCCCACCAGTTGGTGGCCACGGTCCAGACGCCGAAGCCAACCTCGGAGAGCATCAGGTCGGTGCGGGGGAGTTGGCGGTATTTCATGATCTCTTCACCCTTGAGTGGCGTCGCTCAGCCAGCGGCTCATGCCTTCAATGAATTCGTCTCGTATTGTACTCGAGGAACCGCAAAATTCCGCAATCAGCTGTTCTTTGAAAGTCTGCGGGTCATCGCCGGCGGGAACCACGAACGAATCGACTGGATCGCACGCGATGGCCATATCTTTGCCTTCGGTGAACGTCCGGTTGACCGGCATCCCCAGGGGCCCGGCGCTGGACGGCCAGGTCGCGTCAACGTTCATCCAACCCGTCTCGGTTTTGAGGCGTATGTAAGTGTGCACGTCCGGCACCGGCTCCCTGGACACCAGGGACTTCAGACCCGCGGGAAAGTGGCCGGTGTTTTCGCGAGTGAACCGATGCGTGCACATAATCACCCGCGAGTCCATGCCAAGCTCACGAAAGATCGCATCCAGCAGGTAGTGCTTCCCGGAGCAGGTGCCGCGCCACTCGCGAACGATAGCCTCAGGCTCTCGCGTACTGGCGCGTTGGTAGGGCATGTCCCGCACCAGCGCGAAGGCGGCAGCGGCGGTGAGCTTTTCATCGTCGGCGATAAGGTCGCGCCGGCGGCTTTCCTGTTCCAGCAGGGAGAAAAGGGTTGGCATGGTCAGCTCCCTTGAGCGGGTCACGACGCAGCAGAATAAACTTCACCGAGGTTGAGTAATTGAGCCAGGAGAGCTGCAATTGCGTCATTGTTCTGTATGGTGTAGCCGAATATTCCGGTGTGTGACGGGTCGTGTGGTTCTCCCAAGACTAAGAATTGAATTATCACGTTCAACTCATCTCGGCATCGCTCCGCTGTCGTGCCGGCGTTCAGCACAGCAAAGGTTGCGTTGCGGCTAACTCGAAAACCCTTGCCAGCGAGGGCTTGGCGCACACCGGCGATCTGGGATGCACGGTCAGAATCGTGAAAGTACTCCAGCCAATTGGTGGACAGATATTCCTCACCGTGGCGGAGGCGAAACGCTGACGGAGCAAGTGTACCATCTTCCCTGACAGCGCGCGGTCGGCAATATCTGGCTACGTGCTGTGACGGCGGGAGTTCACGGCGACCGGGTCCGCCTTGAACCATGTGAACCATTCCTTCAAATTTACTAATCGCTCAGCAATTTGTCCGACGTTGACAACCACTTCGCTCCGATTGAGGTCGATGAAGTGACCATCGGACTTGCGCGCCGCATAGCTAACCTGGTGACGGTCGATGAACCACACGGCAACTATGCGGTTATCGGGAAAGCGCCAATCGGCGCAAATCCACCCTTCCGGCGAAGTAGTCAGGCTGACTGTGCCTTCCTTGCACTCCACCGCGCCAAAAAAGCCCAGAAAGCCCAGCGTGCTTTCCAGGGAGGCCGGCAAATCGCCATCATCCAGGTCCTCATCCGAGGCAAGGTAGGCCAAGCGCTCGGCCAGGTCGGGCCGGCCCCAGCCGCTCAGCACATCGCACACCTCGGCGACGGAACCGAGGCGGGCGAGGGTGTCGGGAGGGAGGGGGCGTTGCATAGATGGGTTTCGCCTTTGTCTACCAGCAGTCAGGTAACGGGATAAACCTCGCGCGCCAATTTCGCCAGCACTGCCGCCGTGTCAGTATCCTCTGCCGTGTAACCGAATATGCCGGTGTGAGATGGATCGTGGGACTCGCCCAGCGCAATGATTTTGACGTCCAGGTTCAAATCATTCTTGCACGCCGTGGCAACGGTGCCAACATTGAGGACGGCGAATGAAGCGGTCCTACTGACGCGAAATCCTTTGTCGGCAAGAGCCTGAAGCACGCCGGCGATCTGGGATCGGCGGTTGGTATCGTGAAAATACTCCATCCAGTTGGTGGACAAATATTCTTCTCCCGGCCGGAGCCGAAAGGCGTTTTCCTTTGGCGCCCCGTTGACCATATCACGTGCCCGGCAGTAGCGGGCTACATGATGACACTCTGGTAGTCGTCGTCGTTGAGCAGGAGCTAACGGCATTTAAGCAGTCCTTCTGCGGCCAGTTTTCTTATGATCGTTTTGCTGGCCGTAGTTCTTCTACTGCCGCGGATCTTGAGAAACTTACCATCGCGGTTAGTAGCGGTGAACATAACTTTGTCACTATCCATGAACCATAAAGCGGCGTTCCTTTTGTCTTCAAACCGCAAACCGGCGCAGAGCCAGCCCTCTTGGGAGCAAGTCAGATCAATCTTTCCTTCGGCTTCCACAGACCCGAAAAACGCCAGAAAACCCAAGGCGCTCTCCAAGGTCAGAGGCACATCCCCATCGTCCAAATCCTCGTCCGAGGCGAAATAGGTCAAGCGGTCGGCCAGGTCGGGCCGGCCCCAGCCGCTCAGCACATCGCACACCTCGGCGACGGAACCGAGGCGGGCGAGGGTGTCGGGAGGGAGGGGGCGTTGTATGGCGGGAGGCATGACGGTCTAGTGGCCGTTGCGCTACGGTGGGATGTCTCCGGCCCAACCTCGTCTTAAACCGGAAGCCGCGGCCAGTTCTTCATTGGCCGAGTCGACCACGAGCGCCAGGACCTGCAACGTGGTCGCTCCGATACACTGTCCACTGTCATCGGGCCAGAAAGCTACCGGACACGTTCCGGTGGCTACCTGTCCGGAGGGTAAAGCGATGGAAAGTCGCGCTTCTCCCCGTGGACACCCCAGAGCGCTGCCGTCAGCCAGATAATACAAGACCGGATTGCCCGTTGGTTGAATTTGCAGCGCTTCCAGCAGATCGGAGGGAAACGCCGAGTCCGACGCTCCAGTATCCACGAGCGCCGATACCGGCAGCATATCGCCGCCGTTTACATTGCCGATCATGACTTCTGTGTAAAATGTGCCCATAGCTTTCTCCGCGGTTCAATTTCGGCAGTTCCGGCACCCACTTCGGGCCGGCCCCAGCCGCGCAGCACATCGCACACTTCGGCGACGGAACCGAGGCGGGCGAGGGCGTCCGGGGGCATGGGGCGTGAGGTGAATGTCATGGCGATGGTAGGTTGCCCAAGGGGTCGCCAAAGTTGCCGGCCAATCTCAAAGCACCTTCGACGTTGGTTTCCACAAAGCGGTAATTAATGGCTGATCGGAAAAATTCACGATACCCGGTAAAGTCGCCGCGTCGCTCAGACTCTGCCAAAGCATTGCCGATAGCGGCTACTGCAACGTCGTAGAGTGGCTTAAACCATTCGTCCACACTCGCGTTCAACACGTTTGACCGCTGAGGGCTGAAAAGGGCATCCACTTGTCCATAATGATCTTTCAGCAATTTGCCGATCACCCACACCAGATGAAACCTAGCGTATTCGAGCCAAGGATGGGATTCCCTGTCCGCGTTTACTTGTCGCCATATCTTGCGTTGAAGTACAGCCGGCAACAGCAATTGAGCGGCCGTGAGCGAGCCCGTATAAATGCGATCATAGCTAAATTCGCTTTCCCGAGCTATCGATGAGACGACGTCCTTGTTTAGGAAACTGCGGATCTTGTCTTTCGCCTCACCAGGGTACCCGGCGAATGCGACCACAGCTTGGGCCACATCCTTTAGGTTCAATTGCCGGTAGCCACCGGCTGGATTGCGGTACGGCTCTTTGTCGTTTTGCCCGCCGAGCATCTTGCTCCACTCACCGCGTTTGATTTGGTAGAACCACGGTGGGTTCATCAAATTGAACTCGCGCTGGAGTTTTATCTGCATGGCTTCGTTCGAGGTGAAGTCCTCTGCGCGGAGCGCTGTTTGGCTGTTCGTGGTTTCCGCAATCTTTGGTGCGAAATGCTCTGGGCATTCAGTCAGTTTAACTGTAACTAACACGCTTGGGTCATCCGCAATAGCCGCACGAGCATCCCAAAGCGTTACAGTGGTCTGACAACCGTTGATGATCTGGAAATTCTGCACAACCAGATCTTGACCCGAAAGTCGCCACGAATCGCATATCGCGGTAATCCCATTGTTCAGTACATGGAAACGACCACGCTCGGTCTCGTCGAGCAAGGTCCGCTTAATCGCCCGGTTAACTTTGTTCCCTAGCGGGCCGCGCGGGTTCAGCCGGAAGATTTTATAACGATGCCGAGCAAATACCTCGATGATCTGCGAAGCCGGAACGGTCATGGACAAGGTTCGATAATCCACACCCGCTACGGCCTGATGAAATGATCCCTCGGGCAATTGAAACGTGAAATCGCATGTGGAAACCTCATCGCTTTCTTGCAGAGTCGAATGAAGTTCATACAGCTTCTCCAAGTCCCAATATTCCAACGTAACGGGCACTTCGATTGGATTTCCTTGAATGGTGGCGGCGACCGTAAACGTGCTGCGTTCCTCCGCATGCGTACGAGTCGTCGGAGTCAACCGCCCGCTGGTCGCCCAAACCAGATTGATGTTGCACTGGACACCATGAGTAGACAGCAAGCTTACAATTTGGTCGTGCAAGGCCTTGGTTTCTTCGTTTTTGCTGGCAGCAACTTCCGTTGGATTCAAAATGCGATTGGGAGCGTTTAGGAAAGCTGCCAAATCGGCCGGCCCGATCGACGTACCTGGCAGCCGATGCTTACTCTGAAACAGGTGTACGACTAAATCGTCGTCCGATTGCGGTATAAAATAACCGTCTATCTCGAAATCGTCTGACCCATCGATAGCAGTGCATTCGACGATGTCGTTGCCCTGCACGTCGTGGCCTCGAGCGAATATCGTGGCGAAGGCCCAGTGCCTGAATCCTCGATCTGTATTGCCACCGTAATATTCCTCAGCCACCTCTTCAATGAACGGCAGTATATGGTCGTAGCGGTCTTGTGCCGCTTGTCGTCGGCTGGTCATCGTCAGTTCTCCATATGCAACATGATGTAGTCGTCTTGCCAAGGCAGGTTCCTGATCCATCTGCGCAGCTTGGCTTTTTCTGCCTGCCCCAGACCTTTGCGGTTTGCCCAGTTGTTGGCTCGCTTGCGGAGTCCAACCCGGCTGAACTCATACAGCCCGTTGTTGTCCCAAGAGCCGCCCCATGTATCGTCCGATTCCCACGGATCGTATTCGTAGCCTGTGTCGGGATCCAGCATCAAATCGAATAGAAAATCGTAGATCGGCGGAGCGGGCCGCTTCAAGCATGTATACTCGGTCTTGACCGTCCAAACGTCCATCCCCATAGCCTTCACCTCGCAAATCGGCGTGGCTATGGTTTAGCGGACCCGCACGCGCCCCGTCAACGGCCGGGTGTCATCAATTCTGGATTCCGGCTTTCGCCGGAATGACGTGACGATTATGCCGGCACCAGCCCCAGGCTCCCTCGCACCACTTCCAGTCATGCGAAGCGGCGAACGAACTCGGTTACGTTCAATACCGGAAAGTCCCATAGGCCGTTGCAGTCCAGCAGGTCAGGGTCAACGCTCACAATGGCGTCGGCCTCCTTGGCCAGGGCCAGGTCAACGAAGGGCCTGTCCTTTTCATCCCGGCACACTTCGTTTCCTGAATCGGGCACGTCTCGAGTGTACTCCGCGTAGCTCAGGTACTCCGCTAGAATTGAGGCCCGCTCAGCCTCCGGGATACTGAACCTTGGATCTGCCAACTTCTCTCGAAATTCAGCGTAGGTGGCCAGGGACACCAGCGGCACCACACGTCCTTTTCTGATCGTCTCCCAGAGGCTGCTGTCCGTGACTCCCGATCTTGCCTGGGTCAGGAGCGCGCTGGTGTCCGCCACTATCCGCGGCACGCTCACGAACGGGCAACCTCGATAATCTCGGCGTCGCTTAGATTGGCGGCGCCAGCGCGGAACTTCGCTATCGCATCATCAAATGGGACCCCGTCAAAGGGGCACAACGTGGACTGTCCGTCGTGGCGGGCCACCACCCGGAAACCATCGGAGACGAAATCCCCGGCGTAATCGTCGGAAACCGTGAACGTGGGACAGCCACGCTCCCAACCGGATCGGAGCGCTCCCACAAAGAGGTCCAGTATCAACTCAGCAATGTCCAGCCCCACTTCGTCGGCGCGAGCTCGCAACTCTGCCGCTAAACTGGACGTGACAGGCACCGACACCACCTCGTACCCATCACCTTGGTAAACGCGGTACATCATGCCGCAACCTCCTGATCAGGGATCCAAAAGAGATCACTGATTGGCAGTGCATTATACATACCAATCATAGCAGCGCGTCCGGTTGCACCGGGAAAAGCGCTGCTCGATCCCCTCCGCGTCTGTACGCCGATTTGCCCACAGGCCCTAAACGGGCACCAACCCCAGGCTCCCCCGCACCGCTTCCACCATCTCATTGAACCGCGCATCGTCCACCACCGGCCTGGCGTCGCCGAGGCGAACGGTCGGAATGACGTCCACCCACGACTTGCAGCCGCCGTACTCCGGGATGAAGGGCGCCGTGGTCGCGCTTTCCATCTCGTACACGCGCAGCAGCATGATGGTCAGCGGCACCATGGGCTTCCAGTGCAGGCGCGACTGGGCGTAGGTGTCGGTCCAGATGTGGTGCGGCGCCAGGTCTTCCACCTTGCCCTGCTGGTCGATCTCGATCAACTCGTGGACGCGGGCCCAGTGGGTGAAGGTGACGGCGTCCTTGTCGTCGGGATCGTCGGCCAGCAGTTGCCGCAGCGCGGGTTGGTGGCTGTCCTTGAGCAGGTCTTCCTTCTGGTGCAGGTAGGTGGGGTACAGCAGGAACTCGGGATGCACCACGCGGAAGTCCTTGCTCTCCTCGTGGATGCCGCCCTTGCGCAACATCATGATCTGGTCGCCGTCGGCCAGGGCCTTCACGGTGATCGCCCACTCTTTCAGGGCCAGCTGGCAGGTCGCAGGAGTAGTCATGGCCTCAGCCTCCGGGGAAATTGCATGCATGGACAGGATATTCAGGATAGGTTTGGGCTGCCGGCTAATGGCCGCGGCTACAGAACTCGTCCCAGCTGGGCACGTCCTCGCCGGTGACGTACAGCCAGTAGTAGGTGCCAATGTCGCCCATGTACTTGAACTGCTTGCGCACGTCCTTGATGGTGGCCTCCAGGTCGCCGTGGGCGCGCAGGTAGTTGCGGATGTCGCCGCCGTACTCTTCCTCCAGCTCGATGAGTTTCCGGGCGTTGTGCACGGTGGCGACGATCTTGCGGCGGTTCCGAATGATGGCCGTGTCGGCCGCCAGCGTGTCGATGGCCGATTCGTCCATGGCAGCCACCGCTCCCACGTCGAAACCCTGGAAACCAGCCTGGAAGCCCGGCCACTTGGTGTTGACCACCTTCCAGGACATGCCGCTCTGGAACACGGCCTTGGTCATGACCTCCAGATAGTCGTTCAGGCTCCGAGGTTCGATCTGCTCCGGAGCTTCAGGATGCTGCCGTTCCTCTGGGGTGGTCATAACGTGCTCCTTGACGAAACAGCGTAAGCCGCGGGTGGACGGTTGGTCACCCCTGCGCCGAAGCCGGCACAGAACCAGGCGCCGATGGGATGTCGATGCGGAGCAGCCGGCTCAGGTTGGCCGTCGTTACCTCCGCCACCTCCTCCACCGAGATGCCCTTTACGGTTGCCAGGCACTGGGCCACGTCGGCCAGGTGGCGCGGCTCCGTCCAGTTGTGGCGGTACTTCTTGAACGGCTGCGGATAGGCGTCCGTCTCCAGCACGATGTTTTCCAAAGGAATATCCCGGGCCACCTCCCGCAATTCGGGCAAGCGGGTCAGCGGGCGGGCCAGCGAGATGAAGAAGCCGCAATCCATGGCCTCCCGCGCCGTCTCGGCGTCTCCCTGGAAATAGTGCATGGCACCACCGACGAGGCCGGCGTTTTCCTCGCGCAGCACCTTGAACACTGCCGGATGCGACTCCCGCGAGTGGAAGATGATCGGCAACCCCAAACTCTTGGCCAGGTGGATGTGCGCGCGGAACACCTGGTCCTGCACCTCGTGGTCGGGCGACGTGGGCAGGTAATCCAGGCCGACTTCGGAGATGCAGACGACGCGCGGGTTGTCCCGCGCCAGGGACTCCAGCCTGGAGTAGGCTTCATCATTCACCGGGTCGTCGGCCTGCATCGGGTGGATGCCCACGCCGGCATAGAACATCGGGTGCTCGTCGGCCAGGGCGATGCAATGCTCGGTTGATTCAATGGTGGTGCCGGCCAGCAGGATGTAGCCCACGCCGGCCTCGCTGGCCCGTTCCAGGATGCCGGATATTTCCCCCGGAACGTACTGGTCCAGGTGGGTGTGAGCGTCGCAGTAGACTGGCGTCGTTGGCATCAGCGAAGTTCCCGAGTGCCGACGCTGCCGGCCGGCGTTGCGCGAAGTATAGCATTTGACGGCTAAACCGGCGCACGGCGGCTTACAATGGAAACGGAGGCATTCGGACTGCCTCCGTCGTCACGGGCGCCCGTCGCCGCAAGGAAGTCAGGAAATGGGAAGGTTCAATTGGGGCCGGGAAGGCCCGCCGGACGAAGCATACTCCAGGGTCACGGAGCCCGAGCGGTTCCTGCCCCTGGTGGAATGGTCGTTGGACATGCTGTCTCGGCTGGAGGCGGAATACGACGTTGCCCGCGAAGAGGGCTATTACCTGGATCCGCAACTGGACCTAACACCTCCGTCCCGGCCAAGCGCGTCCCGGCCGAGCGTGAGACTGACCCTCAAACAGGGGTCGTCCGCGCCCATCGTCGCGGCGTTCAACGATTTGCCCGGAATCCGCGTCCGTTTCGGACATTACCTGATTGAACCGTTTCCCGATTGCGCCTGCGACGCGTGCGACGAATGCGCGGAGGGCGAGTTCCAAAATTTCAAGGAAACGGTGGAAGCCGTCGTGGCCGGACAGTTCCGGGAGTGGTTCCGGTTGGAGCCGGACGGCAGCGGTGGAACAGGTCACGAACTCTGGTCGGAAGAACTCCGCCGGAGCGGGTGGTCACGGGTTGAACCGGCCAGCGTGACCCGGTTCGCGGGCGGCAAGGACCGTGTTTTGGAGTGGCTGCCTTGGCCCCGGAGGCCCGTACTACCGTGACCGAGGCCACGTTCCCGGAAGCGTGCTTCATCCTATCTGCCGGTATCCCATCACTGCTGGGGAATGATCGAGTTGTGCCCGGGCTGACGGTGCTCCCCGTCAGCGCTTGCCTGGTTGGCCGCGGTCAGCGCCAGGGCAACATCCGGCGTGAAGTCGTCGCCCAGACCCCTGCCGAACACTGGTGGCCAACCGGGTTGTATGAACCGGAAAATCGCCCGGCCAACCAACTGCTTAGTGTGGGCCCCGATGCCGCAGGCATCGACGCCACAGTGCGTAGCGGCCGTTATCGAATCGGTGGTGACGGTCATCAGGCATACTCCAGTCCTCGTATATTTCGATGCTACGGTCGCAATGTTTCCTGGCGATTACAGATCGGTAACGCCCGTGGTGCGCGCAGAGTTTGACCGCCGTTGACAGAAACACCGCCCTGGTCTACGATGATTGTTGACCTTAACGGTCGGGAATTATTAGAACCATCCGCCGGCAAGCCGCTATCACCGCCGGACGGGGAGGAAGTGGGCCCAATGACCACCCAGGCTCAGCGCGTGATTTCCCGTGACACCACGTCCGAGGAGTTGGACTCCGATTACCAGTGGGGTTTCACCATCGACATCGAGCAGGAGGCCATCCCGAAGGGCCTCAGCGAAGACGTGGTGCGCCTGATTGCGGCCAAGAAAAACGAGCCGGAATGGATGCTGGACTGGCGTCTAAAGGCCTTCCGGTTCTGGTCGCGGCAGACCTATACGGAGCCGAAGTGGGCCAACGTGGAATATCCGCCCATCGACTTCCAGGACATGCACTACTATGCCGCGCCCAAATCCGCTGAGGACGGCCCCAAGAGCTTGGACGAGGTTGATCCCGAAGTCCTGGAAGCTTTCGACAAGCTGGGCATTCCGCTGGAAGAGCAGGCCCGGCTCGCCGGCGTCGCGGTTGACGCCGTGCTGGACAGCGTGTCCGTGGCCACGACCTATCAGGAGCAGTTGGAAAAGGCCGGCGTCATCTTCTGTTCCATGAGCGAGGCCATCCAGAACCACCCGGACCTGGTGCAGAAATACCTCGGTTCGGTGGTCCCCTACGCCGACAACTTCTACGCGACGCTCAACTCAGCCGTATTCTCCGACGGCTCTTTCGCCTACATCCCGCCCGGAGTGCGCTGCCCCATCGAGTTGATGACCTATTTCCGCATCAACCAGGCGGACAGCGGCCAGTTCGAACGCACCCTCATCGTCGCCGACGAAGGGTCGTACGTGAGCTACCTGGAAGGCTGCACCGCGCCCATGCGCAAGTCAAACCAGCTCCACGCTGCGGTGGTGGAACTGGTGGCGATGGAAGGCGCCGAAATCAAGTACAGCACGCTGCAGAACTGGTACCCCGGCGACCGCAACGGAGAGGGCGGCGTCTACAACTTCGTTACCAAGCGGGGCAAGTGTGCCGGCGCGAACTCCAAGATTTCCTGGACCCAGGTGGAAACCGGCTCCGCCATCACCTGGAAATACCCCAGCGTCATTCTCCAGGGCGACAACTCGGTGGGCGAGTTCTACTCGGTGGCCCTGGTGAACAACTGGCAGCAGGCCGACACCGGCACCAAGATGATCCACATGGGCAAGAACACCCGCAGCACCATCGTCGCCAAGGGCATCTCCGCCGGCCAGGGTCAGCAGACCTATCGCGGCCTGGTGAAGATCAATCCCTCTGCGAAGGGCGCTCGAAACTTCACCCAGTGCGACTCGCTGCTGGTAGGCGACAAGTGCGGCGCGCACACCGTGCCGTACATCGAGGTCAAGAACCCCACCGCCCAGATGGAGCACGAAGCCACCACGTCCAAGGTGTCCGACGACCAGCTTTTCTACCTGCAGCAGCGGGGCATCGGCGTCGAAGACGCGCACTTCATGATCATCAACGGCTTCTGCCGGGGCATCTTCCAGGAACTCCCCTTCGAGTTCGCCATGGAGGCCTCGCAGTTGCTCAAGGTCAGCCTGGAAGGAACGGTGGGGTAAAACCACCCGGCCCCCAGGTTTACGATCTCCCTCCAAGTCAAAGGACCTTCTACACGAAGATGACCACTGCCAACGAATCCGCTTCACCCATCCTTGAGGTCAAAGACCTCCAGGTTTCCATCGACGATCAGGAAATACTGCGCGGCGTGAACCTTGCGGTAAATCCGGGCGAGGTTCATGCGATCATGGGCCCCAACGGGTCCGGCAAGAGCACCCTGGCCAACACGCTGGCCGGCCGACCGGAATATACCGTGACGGGCGGTTCCGCAGTGTACAAGGGCATGGATTTGCTGGACATGGAGCCGGAAGACCGGGCCCGCGAGGGTGTTTTCCTGGCCTTCCAATATCCCGTGGAACTGCCGGGTGTGCGCGCGTGGCAGTTCCTCAAGGCCGCGGTGGATGCCAAGCGCGTCCACCTGGGCGAGGAAGAAATGGGCGCCCGCGAATTCGACCGCCTTTTGCGCAGCAAGGTCGCTGAGGTCGAAATCGATCCCGAATTGGTACGGCGCTCCGTCAACGAAGGCTTCTCCGGCGGCGAGAAAAAGCGCAACGAAGTGCTGCAAATGGCGCTGCTGGAGCCCACCCTTTCCCTGCTTGACGAAACCGACTCCGGGCTGGACATCGACGCCCTGCGCATCGTAGCCGACGGCGTGAATCGTCTCCGCCGCCCGGACAACGCGGCGGTGGTGGTCACCCACTACCAGCGCATCCTGAATTACATTACCCCGGACCGAGTGCACGTGCTGGTGGACGGACGCATCGTCCTCAGCGGCGGCCCGGAACTGGCCGAGCAACTGGAGGCCCGGGGCTACGACTGGGTGCGCGAAGAGGCGGAAGCAGCGGGCGAATGATGTCATACTGGGTGTACGAAAACTTCCCCAACGACAAAGCGATGGTGCATCGATCATCCTGCTCGTTTTGTAACCGTGGCTCGGGGGTTCATCCGAGCAAGTCTTCCCGGAATGGGAACTGGCACGGTCCTTATAGGGATGTTGATGCCGCTCGTTCCAAAGCAAGAAGCACACAACGGGCGAATATCCGTGACTGTGCTAAATGCGTCCTCTAAATCCCATTACAATTCTGCTAGACGATGATACAAACTGCTACCTATGTCGACGTCCCCAAGGGGTTGACCACTGACGACCTTGCTCGTCTCTCGCCACAATGCCGGGAGTATGCGACTACCAGCCCCATCCTGTTGCGGAAAGCCCACGACTGCGTGAGCAAAGGCGAATTGTTGCAAGCCTGCGTCTATGGTTGGGGCGCCGCCGAGGACATCACGAAAGCCGTTGCCGAAAACTGGAAAGAGTACGGCGTGGAATGCGGGCGTCCTAAAGATTTGCGGGCGTTAGTCAATTCACTGTCGGTAACAGACCCGGAGGTTATCAGAGCCGTTGACAATTGGAAATCCGACTACGCTGAACTTGGCGAGCAACGCAGCCGGCAAGCGCTGAATGACCGACTGGACGCGCTGGGTTGGGACTGGAGCGAGTTTTTAGCTAACGGATTCTACGTTGCTACGGACCTGCTGGAGAGATTCTACGAAAGCAGGGCTAACGAGTTCATCGTAAGAAACGACCTGAAGCGGGTCGAGCAGTTTGTGGCGCAAATGCAAGTCTGGCTGCGTCAGCCCTGCCCGCCCGACGGCTTTCAGCAGTTTCACAACCGATAAAGACGCATCGCGCCTCACACATCAGAGAAACCATGACTACCACTGCACCCGCGTCCGTCGCCGAAACCTACCCCCACTACGCCGCCGCGTATGCCGAGCAGCCGACCGGCAACTCCCCGGCTATCCAGGAACTGCGGCAGCGCGGTTGGGAAGCGTTCAACCGCCTCGGATTGCCCACCGCCAGGCGCGGCAACGAGCCCTGGAAGTACACCAACGCCGGCCCCATCGCCCGGGAAAGTTTCGCGTATCCCGACCTCTCCTCGCGTGTAGATACCGGGCTGACCGAAGCGGAAATTCGGGCCGTTGCGCCGTGGCAACCCGACTGGCGCACTTTGGTGGTGGTGGACGGAGCCTTCGCTCCGGGCTTGTCAGACGGAAACGGCTCCGGCGACGGGACCGCGGCGGGCCTTGCCGACGCGGTTAAATCCGAACCGAAACTGGGCGCAAACGTCCTGGGCCAACTGGCCTCTCCCGAAGATGACGGGTTCACGGCGCTCAACACCGCGTTCATCGGTGACGGCGTTGGAATATCGGTGCCGGCGGGAGCCGACGCCGGCGTCATCAACATTGTGTACCTTACCACCGGCCGCGAGCAGCCCCGAGCCACCCACCCGCGCCTCGTAATATCCGCCGCTCCCAATTCCCGTGCCACCGTCATCGAAACATTCGTCGGTCCTGACGTGCGCTACTTGACCAACACCGTCATGGAAGCCTCTGTAGGCGAGGGAGCGAGTGTCGAGCACTATCGTCTGCTGCTCGAGGGTCAGGAGGCCTACCACGTCGGGGTGAGCCGGGTGCTGCAGCAAAAGGACTCCGCGTTCTCCTCGGTGGCCATCGCCCACGGAGCTGCGCTGGGCCGCAACGATTTCGGCGTCACCCTCGCCGGAACCGGCGCCGAGTGCACCCTCAACGGCCTGTACCTCACCACCGGCAGCCAGCACATCGACAACTACATCAACATCGACCACGCGGAGCCCTGCGGAACCAGCCGGCTCTTCTACAAGGGCATCCTGGACGGACGCTCCCGGGCCGTGTTCGGCGGTAACGTCACCGTGCGCAAGGACGCGCAAAAGACCGACGCCCAACAAACCGACAAGAACCTGCTCCTGTCCGAGGAAGCCGAGGTGGACAGCAAGCCCAGCCTGCTCATCTACGCCGACGACGTAAAATGCGGACACGGCGCGACCGCGGGCCACATCGACGCCGACACGGTGTTCTACATGCGCAGCCGGGGCCTCGATCTTCCCACCGCCAGCCGGATCCTGATCCATGCCTTCGCCAGCGAAATCATCGACACGGTGCCGCTGGAACCGTTGCGGGAATATCTCGACGAACGGTTCCGTAACGCCATCCCTTCCGCAAACATCGCCCTGCCCATCGGAGGCCGCTCGTGACCGCCGCCGCGCTAACCGATCATGACATTGCGCTGATCCGCAAGGACTTCCCGGTCCTTGACCAGCTGGTCAACGGCAAGCCCCTGGTGTACCTGGACAACGCGGCCACCACGCAAAAGCCCCGGGCAGTCATCGACGCCATCAGCAATTACTACCTGCACAACAATTCCAACGTGCACCGCGGCGTGCATACCCTGAGCCAGCGGGCCACCGATGACTACGAAGCCGGTCGTGAGGCTATCCGCCGGTTCATCAACGCGCCGAATGCCGACGAGATAATCTACGTGCGGGGCACGACCGAGGGGCTGAACCTGGTCGCCAGCAGCTACGGGCGCAAGTTCTTCAAGGCCGGGGATGAGGTCATCATCACCGGCATGGAGCACCACTCCAATATCGTGCCCTGGCAGATTTTGGGCAAGGAAATTGGCATTCGCCTGCGGGTTATTCCCTTCACGGACCAGGGCGAGTTGTTGATGGACGAGTACGAGAACATGCTGAATGACCGGACTCGCCTGGTATCCGTGGTGCATCAATCCAACGCGCTGGGCACAATTAACCCGGTGTCGGCCATCATCGAATTGGCCCACGCCCGGGGCATTCCGGTCATGGTCGACGCCGCGCAATCGATCCCGCACATGCCCGTCGACGTGCAGGCACTCGGCGCCGATTTCCTCACTTTCTCCGGCCACAAGATGTACGGGCCGACCGGCATCGGGGTGCTGTGGGGTCGCACGGACCTGCTCAACGAGATGCCGCCCTACCAGTCCGGCGGAGAGATGATCCGTTCCGTGACCTACGAGGAAACCATCTACAACGTGATTCCGCACAAATTCGAGGCCGGCACCCCGGACATCGCCGGCGCCATTGGGCTCGGCGCGGCCGTGGAGTACCTCGAAACCATCGGCATGGATCGCATCGCCGCCTACGAGCAGGCGTTGATGCGCTACGGCGCCGAGCGTCTCTCCGAAATCGAAGGAGTGAGACTTATCGGCACCGCCGAGAACCGCGGCGGCATCCTGTCGTTCTACATGGAAGCCGCCCACGCCCACGACATCGGCACCATTCTGGACGCCGAGGGCATCGCGGTGCGTACCGGCCACCACTGCGCCCAGCCGGTGATGGCTCGCTACGAAATTCCGGCGACGGTGCGGGCATCCCTGTCCTTTTACAACACTACCGAGGAAATCGACGCCCTGGTCAAGGGCATTGATCGGGTGATTGAGGTTTTCGGCTGATGGCATCGGACCTGAGCGATCTCTACCAGGAAATTCTTCTCGAACACAACCGGCGACCCCGCAATTTCCGCACCCTCGAGGACGCCACTCACCACGCGGACGGCTTCAATCCGCTGTGCGGCGACGAAATATCGTTGCAACTCCGCGTGGACGAGGAGACCGTTGGCGACGTGGGTTTCCAGGGGCACGGCTGTGCCATCAGTCGCGCTTCGGCGTCCCTTTTAACCCAGGCGGTGAAAGGCGCATCGACTTCCGAGGCCATGTCCATGTTCGACGAGTTTCATCGCATGCTCACGGAGCCTGACGCCCAGCTGGACTACGATCTGCTGGGCGACCTGGAAATGCTCGCCGGCGTGATCGCTTATCCCACCCGCATCAAGTGCGCCATCCTGGCCTGGCACACCCTGAAAGCGGCAATGGACGGCGAGGGCGTCGCCACCACTGAGTAGCCGGTCCCCTGGGCTCGCCCCGATGGCTTCTCTGCCCGACAATCCCGACGCGCTTTACGGCGACGTCATCATGGACCACTACCGCCGCCCGCGGCATCGCATCCCCTTGCCCAACGCCGACGTCGAAGCCGAGGAGTTCAATCCCTTCTGCGGCGACCGGGCCACGCTGCAACTGCGCCTCAGCCACGCGGACGGAAACTCGGCCTCGATCCAGGACGTCAGCGCCCTCGCCGAGGGTTGCAGCATCATCCAGGCGTCGGCATCGCTATTGGCCGACAGCGTGCACGGCCGCACCGTGGAGCAGGCCGCCGACCTCTCCCAACTGTTCCGGGACTTGATGCAGGGTAAGCCGCTGCCGCCCGTGGCTCTGTCCGAGCTCGGCGAATTGGAAGCTCTGGAAGTAGTGCGGCAATACCCGGTGCGTATCAAGTGCGCGCTGCTGCCCTGGGTGGCGCTGGAAGAAGGCTTGCGCCGGCTGGGTCGAAGGGGCGCGGCTGGCGGTTAGTTGCTTGACGGCGGGCTGGAGGCCGGCATCTCCGAAAGCACGGACACCAGCCGGTAGCCGTATTTGGGCAACACGGGCGGCGGTTCGGCTGTTTCCGGGAACAGGTCATACTTCTCCACGCGCAGGCGGTATTCGAAGCCGTGCCCTCGCGGAAACTCCTCAATCACACCGTAGTACGGTTCGCCATTCACCACGATACACGCGGCCGCAATGGGGGCGTCCTCATAGCAACCCACCCGCCATGGGCCGACCATGATTTCTTCGACGTCGCTCTGCGCGGGAGCCTGTTCAACTATATCCAGTAATCGCCGAGTGCCAGAGGCGTAACTCTCAAATCGGATCCGGTAATCGAATCCGGGCTGGAAGGTGAAACCGTCGATAGAATTACGGACCGGACGGCCATCCACCAACAGGCATTGCTCGTCGGACTTCGGGCATTGCACCCGAGTTGGCGCAACCGTTGCCTCCTGAACCGAGCCGGCGGCGCGAGTTTTTGAAAGCACTTCCAGCAGGCGATAACCGTACCTGCCCGCGTCCTGGGGCGGCTCCTTTTGGCCGGGGAACGCATCGTATCGTTCGATGCGCAGACGGTATTCGTACCCCGGCTCGTGGGTGAACCCATCTATCTCTTCGTAGAAGAACTCGCCGCCAACGACCAGGCACATGCGGCGAAACGGCCCATAGCATTCCCTGCGGGCCGGACCCACGGTGATCTCCTGAACCCGGGATGACACGGGAGTCGTTCCGTTGATGGGCGCAGGTTCGATAGCCCTAGGATCGATGGCCGTAGGGTCGATAGCCCCAAGGTTCGTAACCGTCTCATCGACGCTGGTTGTCGGCGATCGCGCCGTGCAGCCGGCCAAGGCCGATCCGATCATCAGCAGGATCGAGACGACAGCGCCAGCCACTACAACGTGGCGACAGCCGGCCGGCATCATTTACCCTGTAGGCCCCTGAGATAGGCAATGTGCCCGACGTGCTGGTACATCTCGCCGATGATCTGGCGGAACATCGCGCCCAGCGACATCTCCGGTCGCCGCTCCCGGGGGACCCGTTCCATGTCTTCCGGGGTCAGCATGTCCAGATAGGCCAGCGTGGCTTGCCGCACCGCCGCGCGATAGCGGAGAAATTCGCTCAGATCCAACGCAGGGAAGTTGTTCACCTGCTCGGCGGTATGACCGAAGCCGTTGTCCCGGGTGGGCAGGCCGAATTTCTCGTGCCAGCCTTCGGTTTCCCATAATTCCGTCTGGAACTGGGCGAAGAACTGGATCCACATATCCTCGACCCGGACCATGTGCCAGAGTATCCAACCGATGGAATTGGCGTCGGCCGCCGGTTGCCAGGCAAGTTCCTCCGGGCCCAAACCGTCCAGGGCCTCCAACAGAAAGCCGTTTTCCTTGTCGAGCGCGTCAACGATGAATTCGTTAAGAGTCATTCGGTGACCTCCCGGTCTATCAGGCGGCAGCAGGCGCCAGGGTGCGTGCTCCCATCTCGCGGTCCAGCAGCAGCAGGGCGTCGCTGCGGCCGGCCACCTTGTCCAGGGAGGCAATCACGTCGCGGGCCGTTTTCTCTTCCTCAACCTGCTCGTTCACGAACCACTGCAGCATGACCTGGCTGGCGAAATCGGCAGAATCGGCGGCAACCGCGTACAGTTGATTGATCAACTGCGAAACGTGCTGCTCGTGTTCCAGGGTTTGGCGCATCACGTCTTCCACGGAATTGAACTCGATGGGCGGCTGCTCGATGGGCAGCAGGGTGACCCGCCCGTCCCGGTCCTCCAGGTAGGTCAGGAGGCGCATGGCGTGATCGTATTCTTCCTGGCTCTGGATGCGCATCCAGTGGGCGAAACCGGGCAGGTCGATGGAATCGCAGTAGGTGGACATAGACAGGTAGAGGTACGACGAGTAAAACTCGGCGTTGATGTGGTGGTTGAACGCCTCCTGCAAGGCGGTGCTGACGGCCATGTTGATCTCCGTACGTTTATCCGGTGAACGGCGTTGACCCGGCTGATGCCCGGCGGTCAGTCGTGGAGGAAACCCAGGACGGTGTCGAAGAACGCCTCCGGGCGTTCCACTTGCGGTATGTGACCGCACTGCGGAATGACGGTCAACGTAGCGTTGGGCAACAGGTCGCGGAACGCCTCACCGTATTCCGGGGGTATCACCTGGTCGGAATCGCCCCAGACGATCAGCGTAGGCATTACGATTCGATGGGCCCGTTTGGTCAGGCCCCGTTCCGGGATCGGCCAGGTGAATTTGGCGACCGATTGCAGGGTCTGGATGCGGTCCAGTGTGTGCTCCAACCGGGCCTCTGGTTCCGTGGGTTGCGCGACGTACGAGTAGGCTAGTTCGCCTTCCGAGTTGTGCCACAGCATCTCGCGCCGTTCGTCCGGGGTCAGGATGAAAAAGTCCGCCACCGGCTTGTCCTCCAGCCACAATCCCAGCGAGTTCACCAGCACCAGCCGGGAAATGCGGTCGGGACGATGGGCCGCCAGCTCAGCGGCGCAGAAGCCTCCATATGAATGGCCGATCAAGTGGCAGCGTTCGATCCCAAGAGCGTCGAGGAACTCTTCGAAAAACTGCACCAGGTCCCAGAGGTCGTCCAGGTGATTGAGGCCCGTGGACTTGGCGACGCCGGGATGTGCCGGCGCGTAGACGTGGTAGTCCTCCGCCAGCCGATTCAGGAAGTCTGGCCATCCGACGTACCCCCCGGCTCCGTGCAGGTAAATCAGCGCGTCGCCGGAACCGCCTTCCGCGACCTGAATGTTGAACATCCCGCTCCGAACGGACACCATACGCTCCGTGTGAGCAACCATTGGTGAAACACCTCAACCGTTGTGTAGGCTTCATAGAAGGTCGGCAATCGGGTCCCACGCCGCCCGCTTTCGCCGAGTTGGCGGACTGCAATGGATTCCGAATACCATGCCACTAATACCATACCATAACCGTCCGGGACGCCCATTCGTGGCCGGAGACGCTGACCGTCCTCGTGAGGTTCGCCGCCCGCGGCGCGTTGACGCCCGCCAATACTTGCGGCACAATGATTCGCGCCATGAAACTCCACGAGTATCAAGCCAAAGCAATATTCGCCCGCTACGGTATTGCAGTGCCCGATGGTAGTTTGGCGCACACTGCGGACGAAGCGGCCACCGCCACCGCGTCATTAGGCGGACGGGCCGCGGTCAAAGCTCAGGTCCACGCTGGTGGCCGTGGCTTAGCCGGGGGCGTCAAGGTGGTTAGGAGCCCCGATGAAGCCCGTAGTTTTGCCGCCGGTTTGCTGGGTTCTCGACTGGTCACCAACCAGACTGACGCCGACGGCGTTCCAGTCCAATCCGTACTGGTCGAGGCATTGGCGGACATCGGCAGCGAGATGTACGTGGCGGTGACTATGGACCGGGACCACCGGGGCCCGGTGGTGATCGCCAGCACCGGCGGGGGAACGTCCATCGAACAGTTGGCGGCGGAAGACCCCGACGCCATCATCACCGAACCGGTTGACCCCGTCCTCGGCTTGATGCCGTACCAGTGCCGGCGGATGGCAACCCGTCTCGGTTTGAGCGGTTCCGCCCTGCGCGACGCCGCCGGCGTGCTCTCCACCCTCTACCGTATCTTCGTTGAAAACGATTGCTCCCTGGTCGAGGTGAACCCGCTGATTGTCACCGGTGACGGTTCGATCATGGCCCTCGACGCCAAGATGGACGTCGAGGACGACGCGCTGTTTCGCCACGCGGACCTGCAGCAGTTGCGCGACCGCAACCAGGAAGACCCCCTGGAAGCCGAAGCCGCTGACGACGACATCGCCTACGTGAGCCTCGATGGGTCCGTGGGCTGCCTGGTCAACGGGGCCGGCCTGGCCATGGCCACGCTGGACGTTGCCAACGCCGCCGGCGCGGCCCCGGCCAACTTCCTGGACGTCGGCGGCGGCGCCACCGAGGAAAAGGTGGCCAAGGCAGTGGGCATCATCCTCTCCGATCCCAAGGTTGACCGGGTGCTGGTCAACGTATTCGGCGGCATCCTGCGCTGCGACGTCGCGGCCCGGGGCATCACCATGGCCTATGAAGAACACCAGGCCCAACAGCCCCTGGTCGTGCGCATGCTGGGCACCAACCTGGAAGAAGGGAAATCCATCCTCGCCGGCTCCGGCCTCAACGTCACTTTCGCCGACACGCTGACGGAAGTTACGGCGGCGCTTTCCAATGCCCAGGCGGGCGCGTAGGCTCATGGGAATTCTGCTCAACGAACAGTCTCGGGTGTTGGTGCAGGGCATCACGGGTCGCGAGGGCAGTTTCCACGCCCGAGCCTGCCGGGAATACGGCACGGAGCTCGTCGCCGGCGTGACGCCCGGCAGGGGCGGCCAGCTGTTCGACGACGCGATCCCGGTATTTGACTCCGTAGATGAGGCCGTCGCGGCCACCCAGGCCAACGTTTCGCTGATCTTCGTGCCTCCCCCCTTCGCGGCGGATGCAATTGCCGAGTCGGTTGACGCCGGGATACCGCTGATTGCCTGCATCACCGAGGGAATCCCGGTGCACGACATGGTCGGACTGTACCGGTACGTGCAGGCGAACCCGGTCCGCCTGATCGGCCCCAATTGCCCGGGGATGATCAACCCGGGAGCGCGCTGCAAAGTGGGCATAATGCCCGGCAATATTCACATGCCGGGCCGCGTGGGCGTCGTCTCCCGCAGCGGCACCTTGACCTATGAAGCCGTCGGCCAACTGACCGGGCAGGGCATCGGCCAGTCATCGTGCGTCGGTATCGGCGGCGACCCGATAATCGGCAGCAGCTTCGTCGACATCCTCGGACTTTATAACGATGATCCCGACACTGACCTCGTGGTGTTCATCGGCGAAATCGGCGGCAACATGGAGCAGCAGGCCGCCGAATTCATCGGTTCGTCCGAGTTCACGAAGCCGGTATGTTCACTGATAGTAGGCGCCACCGCCCCTTCCGGGAAACGCATGGGCCACGCCGGAGCGATCATCACCGGCGAGTCGGCCACCGCCGAGTCGAAAATCCGGGCGCTGGAACGGGCCGGGTCGCGCATCATCCCCACACCGGCGGATATCGGAGATACCGTGGCAACGGCCCTTGCCGAGATCGGCCTTCGCGCGTAGCGTCGCGGGCGGTCAGTTCCGGGGTTCTCTACGGACCGCCGTAACAACGCCACCGTCGCGTCCACGGCCATTGGGGCTCTCCAGCCGGCTTCCAGGCGGGCGAACCGGCGAACTCGGCTCATCACGCCCGCTTGACGCTCACAACCCCGGCGTGTAGGATACGCTTGCCAAAGGTATCATTTCCTGCCCATTACTGATGTCCCGATACGGACTGACCTTGGCAAGCCGGCCAGCGATTTGCGACGACCGCCGGCAGAGTTCCCGATCAGGCAAGACCATAGGGTTCCATCGAGAGGACCACGATTGTCCTACAGGGCCAGCAAAGTGATCCTGATTAACGTGGGGCATGGGGCCGGCTGTAGTCCATATGCCCACTAAGTACATCTTCGTGACCGGGGGAGTGGTCAGCTCCATCGGCAAAGGGATCTGCGTCGCTTCAATCGGGCGCATCTTGAAAAGCCAGGGTCTCTCGGTAACCGTCATCAAACTGGACCCTTACCTGAACGTCGACCCGGGTACCATGTCCCCCTACCAGCATGGCGAGGTCTTCGTCACCAAGGATGGTGGCGAGACTGATCTGGACCTCGGACACTACGAGAGGTTTATCGACGTCGAGTTGACCCGGGACAGCAACGTGACCGCCGGGCAGACCTACCTCGAACTGATCACCCGGGAACGGCGCGGCGACTTCCTCGGCGGCACCATCCAGACCGTGCCCCATCTGACCAACGAAATCAAGGACCGGCTCATCAGCCTGGCGGAAAAATCCAACGCCGACGTCGTTGTCGTCGAGGTCGGCGGCACCGTGGGAGACATCGAGGGACTGCCGTTCCTCGAGGCCATCCGGCAGATGCGCAATACCGTGGGGCGCAACAACGTCTTTTACATGCACCTGACCCTGCTCCCTTACATCTCAGCCTCCGAAGAACTGAAAACCAAACCCACTCAGCACAGCGTAAAGGAATTGCGGAGCATTGGAATCCAGCCGGACGCATTGGTATGCCGCTCCGACGCCGATGTCACCACCGGCATCCGGGAAAAGCTGTCCCTGTTCTGCGACGTAGCCACCGAAGCCGTGTTCCCCATGCCCACGGTGAGCAACGTTTACGAAGTGCCGCTGGTGATGGACCACTTCGGCGTGGGGCGTTGCCTTTCGGAAACGCTCGGCTTGAACGGACAAACCCGGCTGGATGAGTGGAGCACTCTCGTCGACCAGATGAACGGCGCCACCGGCGCGGTTCCCATCGCCGTGGTGGGAAAATACGTGGAATACCCCGACTCTTACATGTCAGTGCGCGAAGCATTGCGCCACGCCGCCGCGTCCTGCGGGTTGCGGGCCGACGTGCGCTGGGTCCATTCGGAAGCCGTCGAGCGAGACGGCCCGGATGCCCACTTGAGCGATGTCTCCGGCATCGTGGTGCCGGGCGGATTCGGCCCCCGGGGAGTCGAAGGGATGATCGACACCAGCCGCTATGCCAGGAACAAGCACGTGCCGTACCTGGGTCTATGCCTGGGTATGCAGGTCATGGTCATCGACTGGGCGCGCGACGTTACCGGCCTCAAACAAGCCAACTCGTCGGAGCTTGACCCTGACTGCGAGCATCCGGTGATCGACATCATGCACGGGCAGCGCGGCATCACCGATCTCGGCGGCACCATGCGCCTGGGCCACTACCCGTGCCGACCTCAAAGCAACACCCGGACCGCCGCCGCCTACGCCCGCCCCGAAATCAGGGAGCGTCATCGGCACCGATACGAGGTGAACAACACCTACCGGGAGACGCTCGAAGCCTCGGGGATGGTCATGAGCGGGTTGTCTCCCGACGGCGAATTGGTCGAAGCCACCGAAGTGCCGGACCATCCTTTCATGGTCGGCGTGCAGTTCCATCCCGAGTTCCAGTCGCGGCCCAACCGGCCCCATCCCCTGTTCAGCGCCCTCATCGAACAGGCACACCAAACGGTACGAGAAGGAAGACAGTTGCCTTTCCGGCGAGCCGGCGGATGGTCATTCTCCGCGGATTAGCCCTTCCCCCAAACCGAAAGCCGGCAAATTAAAACTCAATCCAGGTTCCGGCGCGGGCCGGTTCCCTGATCCCGAACTCTAAAACTCGGCACGGCGCCGAACGCTCCGGCGGCCGTTCATCCGCAACAGCGGTCAGCCGTCGGCCTTGAACCGGCAAAAAGACTTTCTCCCGGCACGCGGAGGATGCAACATGAAACTGTTTTTGGACACGGCCAACATCGACGAAATCCGCATGGGAGCCGAACTTGGCGTCATTTCCGGGGTCACCACCAACCCGTCCCTGGCCGCCAAGGAAGGCATCGGCGGCGCGGCCGGATACCGGGCGGCGGTCCAGGAGATCGCCGACATCATCGACGGCCCGATCTCGGTTGAAGTGGTCAGCACCGACGCCCCGGGCATGATCGCCGAAGGGCGGGACATCGCCGAGTGGATCCCCAATCCCTGGGTCAAAATCCCCAGCACCGAGGAAGGTTTCAAAGCCATCAGCGTACTGGCCCGGGACGGCATACAGGTCAACCAGACCCTGGTTTTCACCGTCAACCAGGCGCTCCTCGGAGCCAACGCCGGCAGCACCGTGGTCAGCCCCTTCGTCGGCCGACTCGACGACATCGGCCAGGACGGCATGGCCCTGGTGGAGGACATCGTCGCCGTTTACCGCCAGCAGACCGTGGAGACCAAAGTGATGGCCGCCAGCATACGGGGCGCCCGGCATTGCGTGACCGCCGCCGCTGCCGGCGCCGATATCGCCACCATACCCTACAACGTATTGACCCAAATGATAAAACACCCCCTCACCGACGCCGGCCTGTCGCGATTCCTGCAGGACTGGCAGCAAGCTTCCGGAGGCTGACAAGATGGTCCGCGCCCGCACTGGCACCTCGACCGCTCCCCGACGACGCCGGCGCCCCCCGGCTAACGACGACGCCGGCGTCGCGCTGGCGGACCCTGTTCCGGCTGATGACGACGCCGCGGACGGAGGCCAGCCGTATTCCAACGGCTCTCAACCCGGACGCTACGTCGACGTCGCCGAACTCAGCATCATGTCCCACGAGGAACTCCTTGAGCTGGCGCCCGACGTCGGGCTCAGGGACGATGGGTCCCTGGCCGACCTGGGCCGGGACGCCCTGCTGAACCGCGTCCGACACTCCGCCGCCAACCGCAGCCTGCTGACCGCCTCCGGCATCCTGGAGGTGATGGACGCCGGGCACGGACTGCTGCGCTCGCTGCAATACCCGCCGGTGTCGGGCGACGTGTTCGTGGGACAGTCGCAGATTCGCCGGTTCAACCTCAAGACCGGCGACACCGTCACCGGATTGGTGCGGCCCCCGAAAGAAGGGGAGCGCCGCTATGGTCTCACCCGCGCCACCAGCATCAACCTGCTGGACCCGGAGGACCAGAAGCCGGCCTCCCGTCGTATCTTCGAATCGCTGACGCCCATCTTCCCCGACGACCACATCGTCCTGGAACACCCGCAGGGCGGCCTGTCCTCGCGGATGATCGACCTGTTCGCGCCCATCGGGTTGGGCCAGCGCGGCCTGGTGGTTTCTCCGCCCAAGGCCGGCAAGACCACGGTCCTGCGCCAGATCGCCGCGGCCATCACCGAGAACCGGCCCGACGTCATCCTGATGGTGGTGCTCATCGGCGAGCGCCCGGAAGAAGTCACCGAGATGCGCCGCGCGGTCAAGGGCGACGTGTTCGCGTCAACCTTCGACGAGTCGGTGGAAGAGCAGTGCCGGGTCGCCGAGCTCGCCGTGGAACGCGCCAAGCGCATGACCGAATCCGGCCGCGACGTCGTCATCCTACTGGACAGCATCACCCGGCTCACCCGCGCCTACAACCTGGCGCTGCCTACCTCCGGCCGCACGCTGTCCGGCGGCATCGACCCGGCCGCCCTGTACCCGGCCAAGCGGTTCATCGGCGCCGCCCGCAACCTCGAAGAGGGCGGCTCCCTCACCATCATCGCAACCTGTCTCCTCGACACCGGCAGCCGCATGGACGAGGTGATCTACGAGGAGTTCAAGGGCACCGGCAACATGGAGTTGCACCTGGACCGCCGCCTCGCCGACCAGCGCTACTTCCCCGCCATCGACGTGGTGCGCAGCGGCACCCGCCGGGAGGAACTGCTCTACGACCAGGAAGCCATGCCCCAGATCTGGCTGCTGCGCCGCATGGTGACCCTGGCCTCCGGCGGCGACCAGGCCAACATGGGCGACGCCACCAAGCGCGTCCTCGAACGCCTGGCCCGCACTCGCTCCAACAGCGAGTTCCTCACCAACCTGACCAAAGACTCCTGACGCGCGGTCAGCGAGCGGGCGAAGGACAAAAATCCAGGAGGCGGGTTTCAGGCCCGCCTCCTTTTTGACCTTATGCTTCAGGGGCCGGTTCGCCGCCTCCGCCGCCGCGCCGCCGCAGCACCAGGGCAACCACCGCTCCGGCCACGGCCAGGACGACCACCGCCACGACCGCTATCAGCGCGATGGCCAGGCCGCTCAGGCCCCCGTCGCTCGGTTCCTCTTCAGCCACCGGACGGTCCCGGGTCTCGCTTTCCCCGGTGGTCACCGCCGCCACAATGGTGGCGGTCAGAGCCGCCTGGTCAACCGTCGGTGGCGGCGGGATCGGCGTGGCCGTGGGCTCCGGGGTTGCCGTGGGTTCCGGCGTCGGCGTGGGCGTCGGCGGAACCGGCGTGGGAGTTGGCGCCGGGTTCTGCATGATGACCCGTGCCGCTGGCGTTCCCACGGTGTAATCCGGCGCCGGCAAGATCGTTACGGTCAGCAAACCGGAATCGCTGTCCTGGCTCCCCAATGTGTTTACGGAATACACGCACTCGGCGCCGGATGTGATCACGCACTCGCCGCTGCCGTCGGTTCCGAAGCCTCCGTCAGTCTCGTGGGTCAGCCTGACGGTGACGGTTGCGGTATGGGACAGGGTGATGCGGAACCCGGCCGGTTCGCCGGCCACGACGGACAGGGTGTCCGGCGCCGTTACAATGCTGGCGACCAGTTGCTCGGTGGCCCCGGTTGCCGGCCTTGACCATCCGCTCGTCCCCACGTCGTTGTTGGCGCGCACCCGCACCTGGTACTCGGCCCCCTGGGCCAGGCCGGTGATGGTATGACTGGCGCCGGCGCCGCGGTAACCGGCATCGACGTAAGCTCCGTCCCCGGCGACGCGGTACTCAACGTCATAGTCGGTGACGGGACTGCCGCCGTCGTAGGCCGGTCCTGCCCAGGTTACGGTGAGACCGAAAGGCCCGTCGGCGGCAACCGCGCTGACGGCCGGAGCGTCGGGGGCAAACGTGGGCCGCACGTACCGCTGCGGCAGCAGGGTCACGGTGGCGGCCACGCCGGGCAGCCGGCTTCCCGACTTGTACACGTGGAACGTCGCCGGATGCGTCCGCTCCTCCGCGTAGTCGCGGTGATAGTCTTCAGGTATGACGGTGGTGCGGGAGAACGTTCCCGACCCGTCCGAGGCGAACCGGGTGTCACCGTCGAAGGAAAGCGACGGCCCGTTGCTGACCCGTACCGAGTAGCCCTGCGTGAAACGGTCCAGCCCGCTCACCGTTACCCGGATGGGTTCCCCGATCTTCACTCGGTCGCGATCAATCTCCAACCTGCCCGGGGTGACCGTGAGGTCGAGATCCAGCGTCAGGTCGTGCAGCGGGTAGCCGTCAATCTTGACCAGCGGTCGGAGCCGCTCGCCGCCCTCGGCGCGGGACGGCACGCGGTATTCGAACTCCCAGGTACCGCTGGAGGTGTAGACGTTATGCTCGACCCGGCCGTTGATTTCGACGATGATGTTCGGCGGATTGTAGTATCCGCGCTCCACGGGAAAGTTGGTGCCCCGGAACACCAGGGTGTCGCCGGGAGACACTTCGCCCTCGTCGGGGGAAACCGTCAGCGTCGGCTTGGCGATCTTGACGGTGGCCGACGCTTTGACGCCGGCCTCGCTGGTGATCTCCAATTCTTCCTCGCCGTCCGATTCCAGCAACTTGGTGATGAGATCGCTGTTGATTCTGCCGTTCTTGCCGACCATGGCCACCGGAGCGACGAAACGGCCTCCACGGGCCACATCGCGGCAGTCTTCGACGCTGTCCTGGCCCTCGTCCAGAAAGGCCAGCGGAACCCCGTCCAGGCTCACCTGGCAGACCTGATTGCCCGCCAGGTTGTTGGAACTCACGAGGAACTGCTCTCCCAAACCCAGGCCGCTGTCCGGCCGAACCGACAGGTCGGCGTCTCGGATGGTGATGATGGTTGATACAAACTTGCCGCTCGACAGAGTGACTCCAACCGTAACTCTGCCGCTGGCGCTGGGCGGCAACGTAACGATAAGGTTGTCCCCAGAGCGGCTCCATTGATCGTGTTGGCGGCCCTGAACGCGCACGGGATTGCTGGCTAATGCGCCACCGCCAACCAGTTTGAAGGTAACCCTGTCGCCGGGAGATACTTCTGAACTGCCTATGAGTTCGAGGCCGGCGGTAATCACGAGAGATATGGAGGTGCCGTTCGTGTTTCCGGCTCCATCCACTGCACAGATCTGGTGTCTAACCGCCGAGCGAAACTGAGTGGAGCTGATGTCGATCTCAGCGGTAAATCGGTAGTTGGATCCCACCTCTGCCGTCCCGACCTGGATCCAACCGCTCCAGCCGCCGGCATTTGCATCCCGGCAAGATTTCGAACCCGTATCTGGCATAGCGTAAATCTCGACCGTAACGTTTTCTTCGAAACCAGCCCCCCGCAATTTGATCGTTTCGCCGTAACCGGCTTCGTCATCGCCATCGATATCGAGCGTGGCTTTAACAATGACATTCTTTGTTCCCAACGATGCTGCGTCGTCCCATTGGATAGTGACTTCGTATGGATCGTCATCGTTATACGGCTGGTCTGGCAGTTGCAAGTTGTTCAGCTCTATCACCACAGGAGGGGAAGCATCGTCGCAAACCCCGGGGTCTCCGCTTCCCCGGCGCCAGGACTGGCATCCGGGCAGTTCGATTTCGTGGGGTTCGCCGCTGCCTCGATTTAGGCCTACCCAATCCGGGGAAAATCTTCCACCAGCGATGATGATAACGTCCTGCTTGTCGAACCCGGACGGTATCGTGATGTCCTCATGAAGAAATACGGTGAACTCGCTGGTGAACTCTCCTGGCTTACAGCCCTCGGGAGTGAACTTGAACGTCAGATCGAAAGTCGAGCCAGGTGTGTAGTCATCGTCCTGGTCCAAAACCAAGTCGCAACCCTGCTGCGCCTGAATCACCCCAGCATTTGTCGCCAGCAGCGCAATCGCCACCGCCGCAACGGCCGCCGCCAGCAGCAGCCCGGCCGTCGCCCAGGCATAAGCGCGCGGAGATCTGATGAATATCGAAGAAGATCGGAATGGCACGGGTATCCTCCCGGGATTGCGTAGCGTAAGTATCACCCCGCCCGGCCGCTCATCACGATTTTCGCGAGCCGACAATGCCGAAATCGGACGGGAGCATCTCTACCGTATACGTCAAGGACGCGGGCAACGGCTTTATAATACTAGAATACGCGAGGGCCGGAACCATGACCACGCCAACAAAACCGCACACCGGGATGCGGGTATCCGTCGCCGAGTTCCTGGAGCTGGAGCTCCCCGAACCGGACCACAAGCTCAAGATGGAGCTGGACGACGGAGTGCTCTACATCATGCCCAGACCACGTTTGCGACACCAGTCGGCCCAAATTGAGCTGATTTATTATTTCAGGAGCCACTTCCGCGCTTTTGCGGAACCGCCCGGCGAGGTGTACGCGGACTTCGTCGTAGCCTTGCCTGCGGAATTACCCCGGCTTTTCGCGCCTGACCTGTCCATCGTGCTGCGCGGCAGCGAGGTGGTCGTCAGTGACCGGATGATAGAAGGCGCGCCGGATATCGTGATGGAAATTCTCTCTACCGACCGCAACCGGGACCTGGTACGCAAGCGTCAGGTTTACGCCGCAGCCGGCATCCCGGAATACTGGATATTTGACTGGCTCAACGACACGGCGTTGCAACTGGAATTGCGCGACGGCCAGTACGTGGAGCGGGTCGTCTTGACCGCCGATGATACGCTGACCACGCCCCTGCTGCCCGGCCTGGCCATACCGCTGGCCGACGTGTTCCATCACCGCAGCCGGCCGGCGCGGAACGAATGACCGGGCATTTACCTGTGGATGGATGACCATGACCACGCCAACAAAACCGCACACCGGGATGCGGGTATCCGTCGCCGAGTTCCTGGAGCTGGAGCTCCCCGAACCGGACCACAAGCTCAAGATGGAGCTGGACGACGGAGTGCTCTACATCATGCCCAGACCCCGACCGGACCACCAATTCGTGCGGCGCCGTTTTGGCCATCACTTTGATATCTACTTCGATGGCTTTGCGGACCCGCCGGGTGAAGTGCATGACGACGTTGTTCTCGCCTTGCCTTCGGAACTGCCCCGGCTTTTCATACCTGATTTGGCCATTATCCTGCGGAGTGGGAGGGCCGCAGTGGGCAATCGCATGATGGAAGGCGTGCCGGACATCGTGATCGAAGTCCTGTCCACGGATCGCAACCGGGATCTGGTGCGGAAGCGGCAGGTGTACGCTGAGGCCGGCATCCCGGAATACTGGATTTGTGACCGCCGCGACGATACGGTGCGGCAGCTGGAATTGCGCGACGGCCAGTACGTGGAACGAGCCGTCTTGACCGCCGATGATACGCTGACCACGCCCCGGCTGCCCGGCCTGGCCATCCCCCTGGCCGAGGTGTTCCGCCACCGCAGCCGGCCGGCTCGGTAACCCGGGAGTGCCATGTCCTCGCGCGCCGGCAACATACTCATCGTTGACGACGAAGCCGCGTCCGCCATCGTGCGCGCGGTGCGCCGCCGCCTGGAGGATGAGGGCTGGGGCACGACGGTCGTCGGCAAGGACGAGCACGGCTCCGCCGACGAGATGATGTGGGCCGCGCTGGACGCCATCAACGAATGCCTGCCCGACGGCGTGATCCTGGACGTCCGCCTCGGCGAGTACCGTGACGACCAGTTCAAGGGCCTGGACATCCTCAAGCGCATCGTTGGACAGCACCCCCGCCTGCCCGTGCTCATGTTCACCCAGTACAGCCAGGGAGTCGAGCGCGACACCGTGGCCCGCAGCGCGCTCCAGGTCGAGGCTCCGGTGGAGTTCATCGACAAGCTGGCCTCGCCCGAGGAGGTCGCCCTGCGCATCCGTCGCCTGGTGGGCGCCGAGCCCCGTTCCATCGCCGTCGGCAGCCGGATCATCGTCGATACCGACGCGCGTTCCGTGTTGGTACGCGACGAAACGGGCCGGGCGATCCCAGTGCCGGAGGTTTCCGGCCGCCGGTTTGACATCCTGCGCGAGCTGGCCGAAGCCTGGTATCGCAGCCCGGGAAATATGGTCCCCTTCGACCGACTGGAGCGCTACCTGGAGGGCGACGACACCCGCGCCTCGCTGCGGGTTCGCGTCCGCGAGATCAAGGTGTCCCTGGGCAAGGCCTTGGGCATGTCATTGGGCGCCAACGATTTCATCGTCAGCGTGCGCGACCGCGGCTACCGCCTGCTGCCCCCGCGCGAGTAGAGCGACGCCATGGCGGTTCTGACGCGACGACGACTCTCCTTCCACCCGTGGCCCGCCATGGTCGGCATCTCGCTGGCCGTTTTGGGGCTGGGCCTGATGATCGCGTCGGTGTTCCTGCCGCCGGATCGGATGTTCCCGGAGCCTTGGGCCGTAGAACCGCTGTCGTATATCGGCATCGCCGGCGTGGTGCTCGGGTTGGCCATTGCCGTGAGCGTGTACGTCGTCTCCAGCATGCGCCACCGCCACGCCAACGGCCGCAACGGCGCGGAGGACTGGAGCCGGCTCACCGAGCTGCACTTCGAGACCTTCCAGCACGACCTGGGCCGGCCCATGCGCCGCATCCTGGGCAAGTGCCGCGAGGTTCGGGGCGTGCTGGCCGCCACCGGCGAGGACGTGTCCGCCGTTATTCACGAGCTCCTGGACGAGATCGAAGAGCAGGCGCCGTCCTTCCGACTCATGATGGGCAACATCCAGGTCATGATCAACCTGGAAACGCCGGACGCGCCCGTGGAGCGCTATCCCGTGGAACCCTCCGCCGTGGTCAGCCGCATCGTGGAACGCTACACCGGACAGGCCGCCGAGCAGGGCAAGGACATCGCCTGGTGGTCGGAACCCGAGGATTTCGGCCTCGTCTATTCCGACGCCGCGGCCCTGGAACACATCATTGCCAACCTGGTGGATAACGCGCTCCGCTACGGCGGGGACTACATCGAGATTACGGTCACCCGCGATTCCTACAACTTCCAGGTGCGCGTGGCCGATGACGGGCCCGGCATTCCGGTCCATTACCGAGCGCACCTCTTTGACCGTGGCTGGACGCCGCAACTGGGCCGCAGCGAAGAAAAGACCTCGTCCGGCCTCGGCTTGTACATCAGCCGTACCCTGGCGCTCCGGTACGGCGGAAACCTCACCGTGGAGTCGACGCTCCCGACGGCAGACGGACCCCACACGGTGTTCACGCTGACGCTTCCCGTCGGCGCTCCCGTCGCCTAGCGGCCTGCCTTCTGCTTCGGACCCTCGTACATTGTGGCAGCAGATCGCAGCCGTCACCGCCGCATTCCTGCTGGTGGTTTTGTTCCTTGCAGTTTGGCTATCGAATTTGCCGGGTCTTCCCACCGTGCCTTACCGGGCCGAGCGGCCTCAGCCCACAGCCACTCCAACGCCAGCGCCGCCCACGCCCGTGGTGGTGACCGCCACGCCGACCGTTACCCCCACACCCACGCTGACCCCGCCGCCCACGCCGACCCCGCCGCCCACGCCGGTCCCCACCCCTACGCCGCGGCCCACACCGACCCGGCCCCAACCTACGCCCACGCCGCGACCCCATTTCCTGGAAGTGCACGAACCGGCGGATATGGCGACCATCTATGGCCCTCCGGTGACGGTCGTTTCGGGATCCACGCTGCCCTGGTCAATCGTTGAGTTCATCTATGCCAGCAGCGCGTTCCCGGAGCGAGACGTCAGCGTCCAGGCGGACGCCGTCGGAAACTACGCCGGCACGGTGCCGTTGTCCGAAGGGATAAACGTGATTGAGGTGATCGGGTACCACGGCTCATCCTCAAGACAGCAGCGCCAGTTCCTCCAGGTCAATTACGTGGGCTCCCAGGAAGAACTGACTTTGACCATTACGGATCCTCCTGACGGCTCTACGGTAAGCAACCGCCGCCTGACCATCACCGGGATCACTGCGCCCGACGCTGAAGTGGTGATAAACGACCTCATCCCCGCGCTGACCGATCCCGCCGGCCAATGGGAAGCCAACGTTCTGCTCCAGCCCGGCGTTAACACCATCCGGGTGGTCGCATCCCGGGGCGACGAATCAACCGCAGCGGTCGTCACGGTCACCCACCAACCCGACCCGTGACCCGCGCTCGGCCATGTGGTTAGCCGGGTCTGTCCTTCCCGCCCGAGCGCAAAATCAGCGGCACACTGATCGATGATTTTGTGGTAAAATAGGTTTGGCGAATTGTCTTTGTGGTAATTTGCTTTCCTATGACGCAACTTGATGACGTAAAAAGCCGGCTGGACATCGTCGAATTGGTCGGCGGTTACGTTCAGTTGCAGAGGGCGGGCAGCTCCTTCAAGGCGAATTGCCCTTTCCACCAGGAAAGGACGCCTTCATTTTTCGTGTTTCCTGACCGCCAGTCCTGGCGTTGCTTCGGCGCCTGCGCCGAGGGCGGTGACGCCTTTTCCTTCGTGATGAAGGCCGACCGGGTGGACTTCCGGGAAGCCCTGGTCCGCTTGGGCGCCCGTGTCGGCGTCACCATCACCGACCAGGCGGAAACCGGCGGTCGTTCTCAACTGCTGTTCGAGATCAACGACGCGGCGCGCCAATTTTTCCAGCGTGTTCTGGCGGAACCGGAAGCCGACTTCGTGCGCGAATACCTGCGCCGGCGCGGTCTCAACGACCGGTCGTTGCAGACCTTCGAGTTCGGCTACAGCCCGGCGCGGGACAATCGGCTCCTGGCGCACCTGACCAATGCCGGTTACGAGCCGCAAACCATCGCCGAAGCCGGCCTGGCCCGGGAAACCGACGACGGACGCTTCTACGATCTGTTCCGCGGTCGGCTGATGATCCCCATCCGGGACTGGTCGGCTCGAGTCGCCGGGTTCGGCAGCCGGGCCCTGGACGACAACGCCACCCCGAAATATCTCAACACGCCCCGGACACCGGTGTTCGACAAGTCCCGAATTTTGTACGCCATGCACCTGGCCAAAGAACCCGTCCGCCAGCACGGCGCAGTCATCGTCGAAGGCTACATGGACGCCGTGATGGCTCACCAGCACGGATTCGACAATGTGGTCGCATCCATGGGAACCGCTCTGACGGAACATCAGGTTGCCCTGGTGCGCCGGTTGACCCATCGCGTCACCATGGCCCTCGACGGCGACCCCGCCGGGCGCAACGCCACGCTGCGCAGCCTGGAATCGTCCTGGGGCGTTTTCCAACAGCGTGACCAGAGATCCGCCAATCGGGCCGGCGCGTCCGTCCTGCAGCAGCCGGAGGCGTTGGACCTCCGGGTTGCGGAACTGCCGCCCGGCAAAGACCCGGACGACTTCATCCGCCAGTCACCTCACGAATGGACCGAGTTTATTGAAGCCGCCGCCCCGCTGTTCGACTACCTTCTGGCCGCGCTGACCGAGCGTGTCGACGTGACGACCGCGGACGGGCGGTCCTGGGCCGCGCAAACCATGTTGCGCTTCGTGGCGCACGTCCCGGACCCCATCAAGCGAGATTTCTACCTTGACGCGCTTTCGTCCCATTTCGGCGTGGACGTGGCTACCCTGCGAGCGGCTATGCCCATAGCGGCCCGGCCGGAGGGTTCGCGCCGGCGCGCAAATCCTGCGCCTGCCACTGCGGACGAAGGAACGCCGCTGCCCGGCCGAGACGGAAACGCTGCCGAAGAACTGGTGTTGAAAATTTTGCTTCAGCACCCGGATCAGATCGGAGAAGAGGTAGTGAGGTCGGTGCGTTCGGAGTGGTTTAGCCGAACCGAGAACCGAGAAATTTTAAGGTACGTATTTTCTCTTATGGAACCGAACGCAAATGACGAGGTTTCGGTCACACCAGAATTGGAGCAACATTTCAACCAACTGCTCAGCAGCGACCCGGTGCTGTCTACGCCGGCCAAGGTCGAAAGCGCCTTGAAACAAGCATGTCTTCGTCTCCAGCGAGAGCACTCGATCAATCAGAACTCCCAATTGGCTAGCGTAATGGCCGAGGAGGACTTAATGGATCCTCACTCGCCGGTCGCGAACCTTTGGCTAGACAGTAAGAACAGCCTGCGCGAGATCGACCTGCTACGGCAGCCGGCCTCGCCACACCACAGATAAAGGAGAGGTTTATGACCATCATCAACAACCGCCGCAACGTAATCGTTCCCGACGAAGACGGGGACTATGACGCGGGTGAAGCGGTCGCCATCTCCGACGACTCAGATAACTACGGCCGGGCCCGCTCCAGTACGGCCGTCGCCGACGAAACGGACTACGAAGACGAACGCGCCGAAGAGGACGACGTGAGCGTCGCCGTCGTGATCGTCGACGACCCGGACTCGACCGAAGACGAATGGCAAATCCGCCGCGCCGCCGCCGTCCGCACTGTCCTTCCCGAGCTGGACGGCCCGTCCGCCCGGGACATGGAGCGTGAAGAACGCGATTGGGCCGACGTCGATACTTCCGATGGCAACGATGCCCTGGACGATCCGGTACGCATGTACCTGCGCGAAATCGGCCGGGTCGACCTGCTCACCTCCGCCGACGAGCGCCGGCTGGCCCGTGAGCTCGAGGGGCTGAACCACCTGCGCAAGTTCGATGGCATGAGCTACCTGTCCAAGCTGGACAACCCCGAAGAGATCGAAAAAGCTCTGGACGGCCAGCCGCTGCTCGAGTCCAAAGACACCTGCCGCAAGGTGGCGGCTCGACTGGCGAACGGCTTCAGCGTCGACTACCTGCCGGTTATCGGCGACGTCGAGCTGGACAACGCGGTCTGGGAAACCACCATGCTGTTGCTGGCCCGGATCGCCAACGCGGCGCCGCTGGTCCGCTCCCTCGCCCGTTATCTCGAACTCAACGAGGCCATGCCTCTGGACGAAGTCAAGGATTCCCCGGCCCTTCGCAAAGCCATCGACGCCGAGGTGTCCCAGGAAATGATCGACCAGGTAGCCAGCGACCTGAGCATCAGCCCGGAGGTCGCCTACCAGCGCATCGTTCAACTCTCGTTGGACACGTGGGTCTTGCCCCAGAACATCGTCGACGTGGTGACCGGCTACGTGCCGATTTGGGCGGAGTTGCATCCCGACGGCGTGGAAGGCTGCTACAGCCCGGAACAGGGGTTGGACGTGCCGTCGGTGTACGTCCACGATGACGAATGTTCGCTGTTGCTGCTCTCCCAATTGCTGCGTGAGCCCGGCCTGATCGACCGCGTGGAGGCGAAGAAGTTCGAGGCGGCCGGCTATTACTACATCACGATGAAGAACGGCGAGCGGGCCCAGACCCATCTGACCGAAGCCAATCTTCGCCTCGTGGTGAGCGTGGCCAAGAAATACATCGGCCGCGGCATGGCTCTGCTGGACATGATCCAGGAAGGTAACATCGGCTTGATCCGCGCGGTGGAAAAGTTCGACTACCGCAAGGGTTACAAGTTCAGCACCTACGCCACCTGGTGGATCCGCCAGGCCATCACGCGCGCCATCGCGGACCAGGCACGCACCATCCGTATCCCCGTCCACATGGTGGAGACCATCAACAAGCTGATGCGGCACCACCGCCGGCTGCTCCAGGAAAAGGGCCGCGAGCCTTCCACCGAGGAATTGGCGGAAGCCATGGAAATGACCCCCGAGAAGGTCGAGGAGATCCAGAAGATCTCCCAGGAGCCCGTCTCGCTGGAAACGCCCATCGGAGAGGAGGAGGACTCCTTCCTCGGGGACTTCATCGAGGACCGCACCACCCTCGCGCCGGCCGACGCGGCGTCGGCGCAACTGCTCCGCGAGCAGGTTCAGGAGGTGCTGGATACCCTGACCGACCGGGAAAGCCGCGTGCTCAAACTGCGCTTCGGTCTGGAAGATGGACGCACGCGGACCCTCGAGGAAGTCGGCCGCGAATTCGGGGTAACCCGTGAACGAATTCGGCAGATCGAGGCCAAAGCCATCCGGAAGCTCCGCCACCCCACGCGGTCCAAGAAACTGCGCGACTATCTGGAATAATCCTGTCAACTGGGAATGTTTCGCATCGCGGGGCAGCGCTGAGCGCTGCCCCGCACATTTTCAGCTGGACGGGTCCGCGATTCCTCGTAGACTTTTTGTAAAACCGCCAAAGATTGCTGCCCGATACGCAGGCAAATCATCGACATCAACCCTATACTCCGGGTTGCATACCCAGTCTGGAACGGGTAAGGGAGGTAATGTTGGTGGAAGCGATGGAGTTCCCGATTTGTCAACAGTGCAACATCGGGTCGTTGGTGCCCCTCTCGGACTATGGCGCCCAGGGTGCGCCGGTCCACTATAAAGCTTGGACCTGCACTAACCCCGGTTGCGGATACAACATCAAAATCCGCAACGGAGATATATTCGTCAACGAACCTATACGGGCGGGAAGGCACTGATCACGGTGTCCTTCCCGAGCCGGATCTAATGAGCAACGTCGCCGGTATCCCGGCGGAGTGGATCGCGCGAACCAGCGGAAAGCGGCGCGAGAAATACACAGGAAACGGATATGCAAATTGGACTTGACTACATGCAGATGCGCACTCGGGCGCAGTATTACGGGCTGCGCTGGGCCGGCATCTCTCTCCTGGCAATCGGTGGCATCCTGGCCGCGGCCGGCATCGCCTACTACGGGTATCTCTATTTCCTGAGGGCCAGCCTGGATGATTACGAAGCGCTGCGTCAGGACGCCACGCTGATTGAAGCTGCGGCCCCAGCAGGCACGGAAGGCGGGACGGGAGCGTCCGTCGTTTCGCTGCCCGCCGGGGCGCACTCCCAGCGCCTGGCGGAATTGGGCTACACCGAGATGCCCAGCTCCGCAGCCTGGCCCGTGGGAACCCAACCGACGGCGTCTCGCCTGGTCATTCCCATGCTGGGGATCGACGCCAAACTGGATGAAGTCAGCGTCTCCGGCAGCTCCATCGCTCGTTACGCCTCCGCGGACAACCCCGCCGCCGGGTACGCCTCAGTGACCACCAATCCCGGCGAACGCGGCGCCATGTGGCTGTTTGGACCCGCTGGCTCCGGGGTACGCAGCTTTGGAAACCTCAACCGTGCCCCCCGTTTGATTACCGAGGGCGAGGAGTTGCTGATGTTCGTCAGCGCCTCGGAGCGCAACTACCTCTATGCGGCCACGCACAGCGAAGTGGTACGGGCTACGGACCTCCGCCTGAACAGCAGCGACCGGGCCACCATCCACCTGGTAATGCCCGTCCCCAACGGCTGGTACGACCACTTCCTGATCCTGAGCGGAGAGCTGATCGGATTCCGCTGAAGCCTCGCCGCATCGACCGGAGACTATCCGGTTTTGCTTTGTTTCGCTGCGGCTGGGGGTACCAGCCGCAGTTCGTATATGCGGCGTCCCCGCACCTGCGTGACCTCGATCAACGTCCGGTCCGAAACCACTACGTCCCCTACGGACGGCATCCGTCCCAGCCGCGTGTAGACGTATCCTCCGATGGTGTTGACGTCTTCGGAATCGAACTCCAGGCCCAGCACACGGGAAACGTCTTCCACCGGGGCGGTAGCTTTGACCAGCCAGGATCCATCGGCTACGGGCGCGAGCTCCACGGCGGCAGCATCATCGAACTCGTCGTCGATCTCGCCAACGATCTCTTCCAGCACGTCTTCGAGGGTGACAATTCCTTCCACCCCGCCGTACTCGTCCACCACGATGGCCATCTGCAGGGACTTCGACCGCATCAGGTGCAGCAGATCATCGACGGCCATGTTTTCCGCCACGAATTCCGGCTCCCGCATCATAGCGTCCACGCTGGCTTCGGCCGCGCCCTCGGCCACCACCTGCAAGACGTCGCTGATGTGGATGATCCCAACCACGTTATCCATCGTGTCCCGGTAAACCGGCAGCCGCGTGTGCCTGGTGCTGACCAGCATCCGGACCAGTTCGTTCATAGGAATGGTCACCTCCACGGCCTGCACGTCCAGCCGTGGCACCATGATGTCCTTGACGTCAAGATCATCCATGTGGCTGATGGACCGGACCATGTCGATGTCGTTGCGGTCCAGGTTCATCAGTTCCGCGGGCGTCAGCGTCGACCCGTCCGCATGACCGTTCTCCGAATCACCGTCCGGACTACCTTCCATGGCAATCGGCAAACTTGGGCCGCTTTCGGACCCCGCCCGGTTTCCGTCGCCAGCCCAGCGCCTCGGATCCGCCACACGGCGCGCGACCCGTGGAAATTGCCGGGCCCACAATCGGGCGCCGAGGTAAACGCCCGCCAGGACTGCCGAAGTCGCCAGCACCGCGACCGCCAGCGCGATGATGGCCGGCGAGCCGTTGGCAAGTTGATATGCGATGGACAATGCGGAGCCGCCGGCTGCGGCGGCAGCGGCGGCTAATAGCATCCCAATCGCCGGGGATGACGGCCGGGTCAAAAAGACCGCGGAGGCTTGGCTCTGTCGTCTGGACGCTACAGCGACACTGGCCCAAGCGAAAACCAGCAGCGAGGCTGCCAGGAACAATAACGGAGGTAAGCTACTATCAGTATCCAACCCAGTGGCCCTCAACCGGCGCTCACGGCGCCGAGAGCGGGTCAATCGCTCCCGCTTTGTTGTTGTGGGAGGAGTCTAGCAGGAACGCCAACGGCGCGTCTACCCTCCGGGACATCGCGGATGACCACCGCGCCCGCTCCGGTGGCCGCTCCTTCTCCCACGGTGACGGGCGCGATCAGCATCGTGTCGCTACCGATGAACGCGCTTCGCCCGATCACCGTTTGGTGCTTGTCCACTCCGTCGTAGTTACAGGTGATGGTGCCCGCGCCGATGTTAACGCCGTCCCCGATATCGGCATCGCCCAGGTAGCAGAAGTGACCCGCGGCGGTACCCGAACCGACCCGGCTATTCTTCACCTCTACGTAGTTACCCAGATGCACTCCGGCTTCAATCCACGCCCCCGGCCGCAGGTGGCTGTAAGGACCGATTTCCACGTCATCATCGACACGCGACTCCTCCAGCGTGGACGCCGCGATGCGACAACGATGGCCAACCGCAGAATCCCGGATGCACGCGTTCGGCCCAATTTCGCACTCTTCGCCTATGGTCGTGCCGCCGGTCAGCATCGTGTTCGGTTGGATCACCGTATCCTGCCCGATCTCCACGTCGAGGTCGATGTACGTCGCGGCCGGATCCACCAGCGTCACGCCGGCTGACATCCAGTAGCGGTTGATCCGGTCCCGCATGACCGAGCTGGCCGCAGCGAGTTGCTCGCGGTCGTTCACCCCCATCGCCTCGTCGGGCAGCGCGATTGGAGCCGCCTCAACCCCTTCACTCGCGTCCACTGCCATGGCTGTCAGAGCGGTCAGGTAGCGCTCGCCCGTTGCGGATTTCGGCGCCGTCCCGATGCGCTGATCCAGCCAGGGCCCATCAAAGCAGTAGACGCCGGTGTTGACCTCGGCAGGGCCGTAATCGGGTTCATCCCGTTCCGCGGCTTCCTGGATCGCCAGCAGTTCGCCCCGTGCGTCTCCCGGGCGGCCCTCCGTCCTCTTAATGTGCCCCAGGTCGGGACCGAAAGCGTCGGCCGCGGAAAGGATGGTCATCCGCCGCCCCGGATTGGTCCGATGGTCCTCCATCATCCCGAGGATCGACTCGGGTCTCACCAGGGGCGTATCCCCGGCCAGTACGATTACCAGGCGCGGAATTTCCGGCAGGACCCGCAGGCCGCAGGCGACGGCGTCGGCAGTGCCGTCGGGCGAGTCCTGCACCGCGTAGCTAAATCCGTCCCCCAGTACGCCGGCAATCGCATCGCCGTTGTCCGGGGAGGTGACCACCACCAGCCGCGAGACACCGCACTCTTCAAGCGCGGCAATCGGATACCGTATAAGCTCGCGTCCTGCAAGTACGTGCAGCGGCTTCGGTATCCGTGAGCGCATCCTGGATCCACGCCCCGCGGCGAGCACGATGCCTACGGCGTCGGTGTCGGATTTGATCGCGTTCATGCGCCTGCCTCGCGTTGGTCAACTGTTCTGATTGCAGTGCCCCGGATTATAACAGCGTTGAAATCCTCAACCGACGGCACGTTCCGGTCAACGACGCACTGCGAAGATTTCCGCACGGTGTCCGTTGTCACAGCACAAAGAGCCAAACCGCCGCGCCGATCAGCATCCCCAGCAGCAACCCGCCCGCATGATTGAGTCGAACCGCCGTCGACCCGTAACCCAGCCGTTGCTCCAGCCCCCTTCCGAAGATGCCTACGCTGATCACGCAGATGACGCCGACGAACGCCAGCGGCCCGTAAACCAGCGCCGGCGATTCGGCGTCTTTGAACAACCACGCCAGAGCTGTCAGCAGCCCCAGCGCCGCCAGCGAGAGCGCCATGCGCAGCAGGCCAATGCGAAACCCCCAACCCATCAGGAAACACCAACCGGCGAGGCCCAGCAAATGCCACGGCGAATCGAACAGTCCGAAAATCACCCGCCGATTGTGCGCCTTCACCGCCGGCGATGCAACCGCCGTCCGGCGACCTCCGGCCAGCGTCCCGCCAGGGCTCTTGTGGCACAATAACCGAAACGATTAACAGGACAATTGCACCATGAACAACAGCCTCATCCGGGCCGACGGACGACGATGGGACCAGGCGCGCAGTGTCCGCATCACTCCGGGTTGTCAACCCTACGCCGAAGGGTCCGCCATGATCGAAATGGGCAACACCGCCGTCCTGTGCGCCGCTTCCATGGAGGAACAGGTGCCCCGGTGGATGCAGGGTCGCGACGCCGGCTGGGTGACGGCGGAATACGACATGCTCCCCCGTGCTACGTCCTCCCGGCGATCCCGCGACCGCGACTCCGGCAGAACCGCCAGCCGGTCCCAGGAGATCCAACGCCTCATCGGCCGGTCGCTGCGGGCCGCCACCGATCTGAAAGCCCTGGGCGAGCGCGCCATCTACCTCGATTGCGACGTTTTACAGGCCGACGGCGGCACCCGCACCGCCGCTATAACCGGCGCCTTCGTCGCTCTGCACCTGGCTTTGCGGTCGCTGGTCGAAGCGCAAAAACTGGACGAGGTTCCTCTACACTGCTCGGTGGCTGCAATCAGCGTCGGGCTGAGCGGCGACAGTTTGCTGCTTGACCTTGACTACTCCGAAGATTCCACCGCCGACGCCGACTTCAACGTCGTCATGACCGACGCCGGTTCAGTGGTCGAAATCCAGGGAACCGCAGAGGGCAACCCCTTCCCGCGCCAGAGGGTGGGAGACGCCCTGGCCCTGGCCGCCCGCGGCATGGAACCGCTATTCGCGGCCCAGCGGGCTGCTCTCCGCTGACTCCTTTACGGCCTGTCGCAGGGCATCGTTGATCCGGCCCTGCCAACCCGGACCGCCCTCCAAAAAATGGGCCAGCAGTTCAATATCGAGCTCAACGCTGACCTCCCATTTGCTCAGCCCTTCCTGCTGACGCCGGCGACGCAAATCCTGGGCCACCAGGTGGGGATGAACCTCAATCGCCGGCCGTGCCCGCGCAAACATCTCGGCGGTCCATTCTTCGGTGTCAGGGTCAGCAGCGATGGCCGCTTTAATGGCGGCATCTTCTTCCGGCGTGGGCCAGATCGTGCCAGGCTTAAGCTTCGGCATAGTCCCTAATCTCCTGACGGCTTGCTTTGCGTAAGCTGATGATACGTGTGTTGTTGCCGCGCTCAGTATAGACAATGGCGTACAGGCGCAGGCCGATATAACCAATGACCAACCACCGCATTTCGCCGTAGCGCGGGCTGGGAATTTTTACAGAGGTATCCCACTCGAAAAGTTCTACGGCGGAAAAGCCAATTTCGTGTTTTTCGAGATTATCCCGGCATTTCTGATCGTCCCATTCGTAAGGCATATTTCATTCATTTCATGGTCCTCAGGGGCGGGTTTGGCGGCGCAAAATCCATTTTATCCCACCACCACCCCTTCGGCATCCAGCACCGTCAACCCGTAGCCCAGACCCCTGAGCGGCTCTTCGACCGTCGCCCGGTCGCCTACCACCAACACCCGTAAGCGATCCGCAGTCAGGTATTCCGCTCCCACCCGGTGCGTGTCGGCCAGGGTGACGCCACTCAGTCGTTGCTCGAACGTCCGGAAATAGTCCGTTGGGAGATCGAACTGAACCAGCGGTATCAGTTGGCCCAACAGTTGCGCGGGTCTTTCGAACCCGGACGGGTAACCCAGTCGCAACCCGTTCTGCGCGTTTTCCAGTTCTTCGACGCTGAGCGGTCGTCCGCCGCTGATGTCCTCGAATTCGCGCAGCGTCTCAACCACCGCCTCTCGAGTCACTTTCGTCTGCACACTCCCGCCGGCTGATAGCAGCGAAGGAGCGTTGTACCACGATATACCCGAGTTGTAGCCGTAGGAGTAGCCCTTGTCCTGCCGGAGGTTTTGGTTGAGCCGAGCGGAGAACTGTCCGCCGAACGCATAGTTCAGCACGGACAGCGGCATGTGGTCTGCATCCCGGCGCTCCACCAGCGGCATTCCGGCCCGGATCACCGACTGTGCGGCTCCCGGCTTGTCGATAAGGAACAGGCGCGGCCCGGACGCGGCGGCATCGTTGGCGACGCTGACACCGCTGGCGCCGTCCATCCCCGGAGACCAATCTCCGAAACACTCCTCGGCCGCGGCTACCGCTTCACGCAGGCTGACGTCGCCGGCTACCAGCAAGCACAGGCGGTCCGGTCGCAGTGCCTGGCCGTACCGCGCGACCAGGTCGTCCCGGCTGGCGGTCGACACGGTGGCCTCGTTACCCAGGTTCGAGTGCGCATACGGTGAACCCGACCTGAACACCAGCGCGCCGAAGTTTGATTCCGCCACAAACCCGGCGTCGTCCCGCGCCCGGCGCAGGTCGGTGAGCCGTTCGCGCCGCACCCGTTCCAGCTCGTGATCGGGAAAGCTGGCGTTGCGTGCCACGTCAGCGGCCAGCCCCAGGGCGTAAGCCCAATGCCGGTTCAGGGTTTCTGCCGTCAGCAGCGTAATCTCCTTGCGCGCCTCTACCGATAGCCTCGACCCGATATGCTCGAAAGCCGCGGCAATTTCCTGGCTGCTCCGGTTTGTAGTGCCTTCGTCCATCAACGCGGCCATGAACGACGTCAGGCCCGGCAGACCCGTGGGGTCGCCGATGGCGCCGGCCCGCGCCAGCAGCGCGAAGGTCACCAGCGGCGTTCCCGGCTTGCTGACTACTGCCACCTCCATCCCGTTGGCGAGTCGGGCCCGTTCCGGGGTCGGAGGCGCGAACGACGGCGTCGGTCCGCCGGCCGGCTGCTGGGTTCGATCCAGCGCTACCGTCGCCGTACTGAGCGAGCGCTCCGGGTAAACCCGCATCCGCACCTGCCCCGCTTCCATGATCTGGCCGTGCGCCTTCAGCACGTCGTCCAGTGTGACCCGGCGATATTGGTCCATCACACGGTTCAGGCCGTCCGGGTCGCTGGTGAACACGTTGAAGTAGTTCAGGGCGTCGGCCCGCCCGCCAAAGCCGCCGACTCGGGAGAGCATCCGTTGATGCTGCATCTCAATCCGGTTGACGGCCCGTTCGAACTCCTCTCCCGTCGGCGGATTTTCGGCGATGCCGGCCAGCACGGCTTCCGCCGCTTCCTCCACCTCGTCCAGGGTGTGACCCTCCGCCGGCGTCAGTTCCATGCGAAACTGACCGGCGATTTCCGCCGCGTGGTAACCCACCGTAGCCGATTGGGCGACCTGCTTCTCGTACACCAGGGTTCGATACATCCGGCTGCTTTGCCCGTCGGACAGGATGGCGCGCAGGATGTCGCCCGCGTCGTCCTCGCCTGAGAAGTTGGCCGGAGCCAACCACGCCGCGTAGATGCGAGGCAGCGTGACCCGGTCGGTCATCTCCAAGTCCACCCGGCCGGACAGCAGCGAATCGGCCCTTTCGATGCGGCGCACGCTCGGCCCCGGATCCAGATCGGCGAAGTAGCGATGCGCCAGGTCCAGCGCCTCCCTGGTGTCGATGTCGCCGGCGATGGCCAGGCTGGCATTGGACGGCGAATAATATTGCCGGAAGAAATCCTTCACGTCATCCAGGCTTGCCGCGTCAAGGTCCTCCTGCGAACCGATGGTCATCCAGTGGTAAGGATGGGGAAGCGGAAACAACGATTGCTGGATATGCCACTGTGCCATGCCGTAGGGCCGGTTTTCATAACTCTGCCGCCGTTCGTTCTTAACCACGTCACGCTCGGTATCGAACCCGTCCTGGTCCAGCGCGTCCAGCAGAAACCCCATGCGGTCCGCCTCCAGCCACAGGGCCAACTCCAGGTAATTGGATGGTACGTCTTCCCAGTAGTTCGTCCGGTCGCCGGTTGTCGACCCGTTCAGCGTCGCCCCGATCTTCTGCAACGGCTCGAAATGGCTGGCCTTATGGTGTCGCGTCCCACGGAACATGATATGCTCGAAGAGATGAGCGAAACCGGTGCGTCCGATCTCCTCATCCTTGGAACCCACGTGGTACCACACGTTGACCGCCGCCACGGGGATTGACCGGTCCTGATGCAGGATCACATCCAAACCGTTGGGCAGCGTGTGTTTTTCAAAAGCGATGCCAGCCATAATCAATTCCTCTCGCTACGTTTCGTCTGGATGGGGAGGGCGCCGACATTGTAGCACCGGGCGGTACGCCGGATTTGACCTTGGTCTCGGTTAGTTGCTATTTTGGATTTGCAAGGCGTATAAGGTGCGTTCTATCAGTCGCCTCTACGGGGCGTTATCGTACGATGGCCCCCCGGTATCCATTGAGGAAATGCAAGAAGCCATCATCTCCGGTGCCACTGACGCATGATTGCCTTGGATACTAATGTTCTGGTCCGCTATCTGATACGGGACATCCTCGAACAGGCTGAGGCGGCGCGGGACTTACTGGAGGGACTGACACCCGAAGCGCCGGGTTTCATCAGTCGAGAAGTTACCATCGAGACGGCTTGGGTGCTGGAAAGGTCATACGGATTCTCGCGCGAACGGATTGCAGACATTCTCGAAGAGTTGACCGCTGTTCAGAGCCTGATCTTCGAAACTAGCGACGATGTGGCTCGAGCCGCTTTGCGCTTCCGCCAAGGCGGTCCGGATTTTGCCGACCTGATGATTCTCGCCGCAGCGGAGCGCGTCGGGGCAACGCCCCTTTACACTTTTGATCAAACGCTTGACGCGCAGACGGAGTGGTTCTTGTGGAAACCACCGGGTCGTGAACCGGGACGGAGGTTGTCTCAGTGCTCTACGAAGTAGAAGTAGTAGCCGACGGCAACAGCCCCATCGACCTCAACCGGGTCTTTGATCTGCTGACCGACCCGCGGCCCATCATCCGCGTCCTCGCTCCGGACCCCATGGGCGAGGATGTCTGGTGCGACGTCGTCGGATGGGAGAACGGTGAGCCCTGCCCCGCCATGGCCGCCCTTTCCGAGGACTCGGGCGAGGGCGTCATCATGCTGGTCTACGGCGGCGAGGACGGCATCCGCCTGCGCCCTGCCGACCAGGCGGACGACTGGGATGTCGGTTCCGGCTCCCAATGGGGCGAACCGTGCCTCATGCTGGGCAGCGACGTGCGTATCGAGTACGTCCCGGCGGAATGGGATTACTCCCAGCATCCTCACTGACTCCGCGCTGCTTCACCCAGTCGAAGGGTCAGCCTCACCGCCCTGCGGTTCGTAGTCCGCGACGTCTGGCTGTAGTCACTCGAGCGACGGTTCTGTCACGGACTCGGCTCCAGCAAGGGTTCCCAACGCCGTGACCCGGCAATTGCTTCGGCCGTGTTGGCGTTGATGACTTGTATCGCATATCGGTAAGGCTCGTTCGCGCTGCGCGTAGAGATGCCAGCCGGCCGTGAAATACCCTTCACCTCCACTATCCAGACGGGTGTGTCCGGATGCGGCAGTAACGGACTGGACGACGCCGTCCCTTCCAGCAGGTCTACGTCATAGGATCGCAGGGTCGTCAGGCAAGTTGCCCACACCCTTTCAATCTCTGTCGCCGAGACCTCCGGAGCCGACATTGCAAGCCATTCGGTCGCCAACTCCTCCGCTTCCTGCCGGCTGATTAGCCCGGCTCGGTCGTTGACGTCTTCCAACTCCCCGCACGAACGGCTGATAGCGTCCTCCGGTGCGCCCTCGCAGGCGGCAGCAAGCGCCAAAACCAATGCAAATGGCAAGAAGACCACTGGGCCGAACCATATATTCCCAATGAAAGGCAAAAAGACGGAACCATCCTTTCCCCATCGCAGGGTACCGTGCGGGCGCTTTACATTGGCGGTAAGCACGGGTTGCTGCTGCCGTGGCCTATCACCCCAAACCGATTGAGCCCAATCCAGACTAACCGGCCTCTTCCGCCTTGGGCTCGCCGTCCTGCGGTTCGTCGTCCCAAATGTCCGGCTGCGCTTTGACTTCTGCGGTCAGCGTCGCCAACACGCTCGGCAGGTCGCGCCGATACCCGCCCACTCGGTCCTTGCGCGGCCTCAGCCGGGCCGTCGGGCCGCCATTTAGCTGGCGATACAGTTCGTCGGTATCATTTTCCAGGCATTCGTCCATCGCCAGGGCCGCCACGTAAGAGCGGCGGGCCGCCGAAGTCGCCTGGCGCTGCATGATCTCCTGGTACAGCCGCCAGCAGGCGGGGCTTTCCAGGGCGTCCCGGGAACAGAGCAGCGCCACCCGGTCGAAGTCCCGGAAACGGCTCATCGGCGGGATCACCGAGGTGTTGTACGCCGCCTCCTCATCGTCCGCCAGCAGACTCCAGCACTGCAAACCCATCGATCTCAGTTCGGTTTCCAGCCACCTGACGATGGTGTCATCAGCAACTGAACCGATCAGCAGGACTCGCCGGTGTGGCATCGCCTGATTGCCCAGTCTGGCCTGACCCTCAATGAACTCCGGAGGCACGCCGGCCGGACGCAGGAAGGACTCCGGGATGCCGCCGTTGGAACGCGCCAGCGTGTCTGCTCCGACGATGCTGGGGCCATCGTGGCGCAGCGTTTCCAGTCCCAGCGCCCCGCTGAGGTCGCAGTCGGCGAACAACGTCATGTCGAGAACGACTTCCTCCAGCAACGTACGATCCAGCCGCGTGCGCACCAGGATCGCGCGGCGCAGATCGCAGCGGGTCAGGTTCGCTACATCCAGGCACGCCGCGCTGAGCTTGGCCCCGCTGAGGTTGGCGTCGGTCAGATCCGCCATGGTCAGATCCGCTTCGGTCAGGTCCGCGCCGGCCAGGTTCGCCCCCACCAGCGTAGCGAACCCAATGTCGCAGTTGGAAAGATCCGCTCCCCTGAGATCCGCACTGTCGAAGTTGCTGCCCCGGAGGTCAGATCGCAGGAAGGACGCCTCCGCCGCCTGGCTCTCGGCGAAATTCGCCCGGTTGAGGTTGCAACGAGTGAGGAAAGCCCCGCGCAAGCGGGCTCCGCCGAAGTTGGCGTGGCGCAAGTCCGCCGAGGTCAGGTCAATCTGGGTCAGATCGTCGAACCCCAGGTCCACGCCGGGCATCCGGATCCCGCTGAGGTAGGCGCCCGAAAGGTCCATCCGCGGGCGGCTTTGAAACTCACGCGCCCGCCAGCGCGCTATGGCAAAAGTTCGCCTCTTGGCGATGGCTACGTGCTCAGGGTTCGCCAAGCAATTGCTCCAGCGATACCGTCCCCGGCCCTAGTCGTCGCCTACGGAAAGCGCGGCTTCTCGACCTGCGAAAGCCGGCATCACTTCGTCGGCAAAAATAGACAACTGGTCTCGGAACTCGCTCCACGGCATTCCTTCCGGCCACTGGAGCACGATGTCCTCCAGCCCGGGGTACTTGTCCTCAATCTCGCGCAGGAATCCGATGAAGTCGTCGGGATTGCCGCAGAACCAGGCTTTCTGGTCCACGCCGTCTTCGATGCGAGGCGTCCGCGCCGGCGCGCCCGGCGTACCCCACGGCCGGCCCTGCTCATCGGTGTACCTGACGAATCCAAAGGGAGCGAACCACTTGTAGCGCTCATCGTGGAAGGGCCGCACCCTCTCGATGGCCTCTTCCCGGCTGCCCGCGATGTAGAAGCCGAACCCCAACGCCATGTCACCACCCAGGGGAATGTCGCGGCCCGCTTCCGTCGCCGCGTCATGATATTGGGTAATCATCTGCTCGGCATACCGCTCGCCGGTCAGCGCCACCATCGCCTTGATGCCCCGCTCGGCGATGTAGTTCAGCGTCCGTCCGCTGGCGATGGGTTGCCAGATCTCCACGGGCTTGCTGATCGGCCGGGGCACCATGGTGATCTCTTTCAGGTCGTAGCCGCGATAGGGCACCTGCGGCGGGATGGTGTAGTACTTGCCCGAGTGGCTCCACGAGTCTTCGTTGAACGCCTTCAGGATGACTTCCATCTGCTCGAGGAACAGCTCACGGTTCGCGTCGTTGTCGATCACCGGAGACCCAAAAGTCTCGACCTCCCGCGCATGGTAGCCGCGCCCCACTCCGAATATCATCCGGCCGCCCGTCAGGATGTCGGCCATGGCGAAGTCTTCGGCCACCCGCAGCGGATGCCACATGGGGATGATGTTGAACGCCTGCCCGAACTTCAGGTTCTTGGTCTGTCCCGCCAGGTGCACTCCCATCAGGATGAGGTTGGGGATGCACTCGTAACCCTCGTGCTGGAAGTGGTGCTCGGCCATCCACATGCAGTAGAAACCGCGCTCGTCCATGTGCCTGGCCAGGGCTTCCGCGTGATCGTACGCCTGGACCAACTGTTCGTTGCTGTAACGGCGCTGGTCGGCCGGCGTGCCGTCCGCGCCCACGTTGTCCAGGTCGATCTGCCCCACGTACAGAACCGAAAACCGCTTAATCATCCAATCAGTGCTCCGCTCGAATAAGAATCGCGCCGCATTATAGCATGGGGCCAGCGTCCACCCCACGAAGAAGAGCAGGAACTCGACCGCCTATCCCGGAAAGGTAGTGTTCCGGCGGACTTACTCGATTGCGGCGTCCAATGAGCCGTCAAGCACAATCCCTGTCCCTTGATTCAGGCTATGGTTATCTACCCCGGCCGTCAACCCGTGTGAACGTAGAAGTGCATTTCGTGCTTTAGTCCTAATCCAGAACTATTAGTGCGAATGCACCGATGCGGTTGCAAGAATTTCAGTGCTGACGGTCACGTCACGTAATTTTTGCGCCAAGTGCGGCATATTGACAGGAAGTTCGGCATTTGTGTATCATGTGCTCAATCAACAGCCGAGGTGTGCAGTTATGGTCATTTCGAACTCAGTGATCCAGCCGTTGAAGGAGGATTTTGCTCCATACGCTTCCACCGGAAATGTGATGGACGCAATTCTGAGGAAAAGGGACCGCGGATTGCCCAGCCCCATCACACCCACTACCCTAGAAACCATTGGCATATCCACGGGTAACATTTCCAGAACCTTGCAGGCCTTAAATTTCCTAGGGCTGATGGACGAAGATGGAGCTCAGACCGAGCAGTTTAATCGTCTTGCTCAAGCCGGAGAAACCGGTAACGAATATCAATTGGTCTTGGGGGAAACAGTCAGGAATTCTTACGAACGGGTCTTCGCAATAGTAGACCCAGCCCAAGACGATGAAATCGCGATTAGGGATGCCTTCCGTCAATTCGAGCCGGAGTCGCAACGTGCTCGTATGGTCGCCCTGTTCCTCGGTCTATGCGAGCAAGCAGGTATCGTTCCACCAAAAACCAAGCAACAGACAACGGACGACAAAAAAACCAGCCGTACTCCTGCCCAACGAACCCGTTCACGATCCACGCAGAAAGCAACCCGACAACCGTCTAATGTTGGCAACGACGTATCCTCGCGCCGCAATGCCGACGAAGACGCCGAATACCGGTTGGTTTTCGCCGTAATGCAACAGTTACCCAACGACCGTCGATGGTCTGCCGATAGACGTCAAAAATGGTTGGCGGCGGTCGAGGCTGCTGTCGACCTGATGGTTGACGTCGTTGAAGAACCACATCCATTGCCAGTGTTGATGGCACCCAGTGATTCCGTGGAGTAGCAATTAGGGCGGATGCACTAATGCTGAGGTCGGGGCCGGAATTTCGACTAAGTGTTCCCTTGACTAGGCTCTGTTCCCGAAAGATGTCAACCCACTATAATCCCCGGATTGCAATGGATTTGACCATCAACGGGAATGTCACCCTAGTCGCCGCTTAAGCATCCAGCCAATGCTCAGCAGTGATTTAAGATCGCGACGGATTACTGTTTGGGCGGAACTACTCAATGCCTGACATCCCAATTGAGTTGAGCACTGCAACTCTCCCAGTTCCGGTGCAAATTGCCCTTGTGATGGCCGTTACCATCGCAGTCCTGGCCATCCCCGCCTGGCTGCTCCTGGGGAGGGTGCGCAGGAGCGATGATACGCCTGCCGAACTCCGTGACGTGAGGATGGTCAGACGGTTCCTGCTCTATCTAGTCCCGTTTGTATTCGCAGTGGCGGTGATAGTGAGCCTGCTGTTCATATTCCTAGGAACGTGGAATGCCCTGCGCCCACCGCAGGATTCTGCGCCAGAGCAGAGGGATGGCGATTCTGCCCGTCTCAACTACTTTCCAAGTGAAAAATACTAGCAGGCCAGTCCATACAGCGGTAGCGACGGTGTAGCAGACGGCGCCGATCAGGATCATCGCGGGACGGTTCCAAGCGTCGCCCAGCAACACCAGAGGTACACCGATGATAATACACACCGCCCCTAGTGCCATCGCGTAAATGATCCAGTCGTGCCCCGTCAGGACGGAGTGCGCCGGCGCGTCGGCGACAGACCCGTTGCTGTCACTGGGGTTCTGCGTTTTCGGCGTGGCCATGGGTCCTTTCCTGCCTTTCGAACATGCTACCGCTTTTGCCCAGCGTTGACAAACACACGCTCTTGTGACACTCGCTTGGGTTCCGCGCCGGAGCGCTGAGCTGCCCTCCTACAACCGCCGGTTGCTCACCACTGGCTCCGAGGCCAGCAGACGACGTAGCCCGTCCAGGTTGGGCAGCCCCAGGATCTCCGACAACCCGTCGTCCAGTCGGCGGCGGGCGGCGCACTCCGCCATCGCCGGCAAACGCTCGAATTCGTCCTCGGCAACGTCGTCAAACAGCTGCGACAGGGCCTGCAACTGCTCTGGAGAGATGGCGAGCAAGTCCAGTACGGGCAGTTGTTCCAGGTCGGCTTTTTTCATGCCAACCCAACTGCCTTCCGTGCTGGTGCGCTGCGCAAGCAGGGTCAACAAGCCGAGGCTAGAGTTCAGCCACACGGCCAGCCCCTTCTCGTGAGAAACTTCCTCAATGCTGACGGGCCACCACACGTTGGACAGCACCCTAACGTCGGTTCGCATTGCGATAACCCTGGTGGTATTCAGACGCAACCTTTCGGCGATAAGCAGCCGGCCGGCCTTTTGCCACAACTGATCTGATGGCTTAAGATTCCGGCTGGGCCGAGCCTCTACCAACGGGGCCAGATATTTGTCCGGCTCTATGGTAATCCGTGTCCTTTGCTGTGTGTCATGGTTTTCCACCATCGGGTAAGCGGTGACTGCATCGGTGCGCTCAAATCCGTCCCAGACATCGCGCCGGTCAGGGCCAACTTCACCGAGTTGAGCCAAGGGGCAGCGGGGAACGCCGCCCACATCCGACTCGCCGGGAACCCACACTTCGCCGTCGTCCAGAAGGCGCAGGGCGCTGCGGGTCAGGTCGGCGCGGGCGAACTGTACGCCGGCCCACTTGCCGCCGCGGAGTCTGGATTCAGGAATGGACGCCAGTTCGCCAACGTGCCGGCCGTCAACTTCCACCAGCGCGGCGCCAGCCGCTTCCAGGTTGGCCGGCGCAGTGTCGGCGATGGCCTGGGCGGTGCGGTGCGCATCCAGCACACCGTCGGGGTTTTGCCACAGGCTGACGAAAGTGGTGCGGTGTTCGCCTTCGCTGCCGTTTCCTGACGGCCGCCGCGTTGCGATGAGCAGAGCTTCGGACAGGTCGGTGCTGTCGGAGAAATTCCAGCGGGCGGGATCGTGAGAAACGATCACCATGTCTAGCTTGAAATCCCGCTCGATCAGTGAGCGAGTTTGCTGCCAGGAGGGGCCGGTGCATACGGTAGCCGGCAGGACCAGCGCCAGGCGTCCTTCGCCGGGGCGCAGTTTGGGGGACGCCGCCGCCACAAATGCTGCGCCCAGGCCGGCGGTTGCCGTCGCCGGCCGCGACTTGAGGCGGCGGGAAAGTTCATTTTGCAACTTGCGGCGGTCGGGGGCGGGCAAGCTGCCGAACAGCAAATTGCCGCCCACGGAGCGGGTAAAAGGCGGGTTCATGATCGCCAGGTCCAAGTCTGGCAGCGTGGCGAGTTCTTCCTGCTGGACGCCTCTGGAACCACCCCCATATACCCGGCCGGCATCGCGAACCGTTCGTCCGCTGACGCCCATGCCAGCGGGAGACAGAGCGAACTGAACTGCCGCTTGCGTCTCCCCCAGGAAGTCCAGCGAACCCAGAGATACGTCGTCGCCATCGGCTCCCAGCGGCATCACGTAGAGGTTGATGCGGTCAAACTGGATATCAGGGTTCAGCATCGCCAAGCTGGTGGCAGCGAAATGCACGGCGGAGAGTTGCACGTCGTAACCGTGCAGGGCCTGCTCCACCATCGCTTTGTGCAGAGCAGCGACATTCCGGCCGCCGGCTTCAGTATGGCGACGTTCCGCTTCGGTGGCCACGGCCATCAGCAGCGTGCCGGTGCCGCAGGCAAGATCGGCCACGTTGAGGGAAGCGGGAAATTCGTGGTCGCTCCAGTCAACGCCGGCCGGCCAGTCGTGGAACACCAGCCGCGAGAGCAGGGTCGCCGCCGGAACCGAAGTGTAATAAGCGCCGGTGAACTTGGCGTCGGTGAGGAGTGTATGGAAAAGCCGGCCGGACAGGTCATGCCCTTCCAAGTGGCTGGTATCTTCCACCGCCTTGAGGAGCGGCTCCATCACCGGGCCATGCCAAAGGTGCGGCCGGTCGGCATAGTCCAGGATGGTCAGCATCCTTTTCGCCAACTCAAACACTGGCACGTAGTCGATGGTCTCGCAGATGTCATCCCAAACTTTCAGCAATCCAGGGACTCCTCCATCTCGCCACGTTTCGGCGACGGTGGGTACGACATCGTTAGTGGACGCGAGACGCAAATGGAAGGCCAAGGCATTGAAGATGACGAGGCATCCGATGCGCAGGGCTTTGGCGCGATCAGTTTCCCGGTCGGTCTGGGCGATGGCCTCTCTGACCAAGCGGGCCAGCCGGGCATAAGTGGCAAGTTTTGTCGCCGATTGTTCGATGGCGTGCTCGATTACAGCGGCGGCGGCCACAACGCGGTCGGTGCCCTCCAGTTCCAGCGGCAACACGCGCAACTGGTCAGCAATGTCGGCGGGAGAACCGAAGCGGGAACGACGTTCTGCCGTCGGTTCGCCTCTGGAGCCGTGGAGCCACCATTCAAGGTCGCCGGCATTCTCCAGCCCTTCACGGGTATCGTCCAGGTATTTCAGCCCTTCGGGGTAAAGGACACCGATAACCCCCAGTGCGTCGGGGAACTGCTGCAGGCGAGTGTCCAGCTGACTTTCCAACTGGCTGACGGAATCTTCCCACTTGCATTCCAGCAGCACGGTGTCGCCGGTCTTCAGGTCAACACGGACGTCAGGGGTTGAATTGCGGTTGCGCCGTTCGGCCCGGGCCGATATGCCCTGGTCACGGAGCAGTTGGGCCAGCAGCGTATTGACCGCTTCCTCACGGATAGTGTCCCGGCGCGCCGGGCCGGGTGAGGCAGTATTCTCGTTTCGTCGTGGTCTTGGCACGGCTGCTCTTCCTCGTATTTCGCGGCATCATAGCCCGCGCGCGGTTGCCGTTTCAATCGCGCGCCGTCGCAACTGCCAACCCGCTATAATTCCCCCGTCCCCATTCCAAATGACTTACGGGAGGCCATCCCATGGATTTGACCCTGAACGGTAAGATTGCGATGATCACCGGCGGCAGTCGTGGTCTCGGTCGGCAGTGCGCCATTGCCCTGGGCCAGGAGGGCTGCGCAGTAGCCATCTGCGGACGCGATGGCGAAACGGTGGAGCAGACAGTCTCAGAGCTGGCCGGTCTCGGCGTAAAGGCCAACGGCAGCCGGGCCGACGTGACCAACTCCGAGGACGCCGAGCGGTTCCTGCAGGAAACCACCTCTGCTCTCGGCGCTCCCGACATCCTCGTGAACAACGTGGGCGGACGCCGCGGTTCCGTCCTCTTTGATGAGACCTCCATGGAGCAGTTCCTGGAAGGCCTTGAGGTCAACCTGATCTCCGCAGTGCGGATGACCAAGCTGGCCCTCCCGCACATGCAGGCCCAGGGCTGGGGCCGCGTCATCAACATATCGTCCATCTACGGACGGGAGCACGGCGGCTCGGTGGACTACATGACGGGCAAGGCAGGAATGATCGCGTTCTCCAAGCACCTGGCCCTGCAGTTGGCACAGACCGGTGTGCTGGTCAACTGCGTGGCCCCCGGCAGCATCGACTTTCCGGGTAGCACCTGGGACCGCTTCCAGCAAAACAACACCCCGGAGGTCGTGGCCGAGTTCATCGACCGCAACCTGCCCATGGGCAAGTTCGGCTGGCCCGAGCCCATCGGCGAAACGGTGGCATTCCTGGCCTCCGACCGCGCCGGCCTGATCACCGGCGCGTGCATCAACGTAGACGGCGGCCAGTCCAAGTCCCTGTTCTAGGGATGATGTCAGAAGCAGGATTTGCGGGATGGGACGGATTGGTAGGATTGAGACGATATGAGCCGTCGGCCCTGCCAATCCGGTCAATCCGCTAATCCCGAAAATCCTGCTTCAGACAATCATTCCGGCTGGTGCGCTGTTCCCACGAATTCCAGCCATGCCTGCACGCACTTCTCGGGAGCCGAGTGCTGGACATAACCGCCGGCGCCCGGCACCCGGGCCAGCCGGCAGTTGGGCATCATCTCCGCCTGCCCTTGCGCCCGGTCTGGAATGTCCCCCTCGCTAAGCTCGCCGACCATCGCCAGCGCCGGGGTTTGGATAGTCGGCAGCTTGTCCGAGAGGTTCTGCGTGCCCAGGTAGGCCAGGGTTTCCAGAACCACATGGCGCGCTGTCTGGCCCATCTGCTGGATATACCACTCGTGGTGCTCCGGCGCGGCGTCGGCGCTCACCCGTCGGCCGCCGGTGGCCCGGGCCCAGCCTTCCACGCCCTCTTCTGCCACCAGGCGGTAGTAATTTTGGTAGGTGTCGACGCCGGTGAAATTGTACGGCGACGTGCATGTGGTGACCGTGTGCAACCGCTCCGGGAACTGGTAGGCGAATTGCAGCGCAATGGTGCCGCCAATCGTCTCGCCGATCAGGTGCACCCGGTCCAGTTCCAGGTGGTCCAGCAGGTTGCGCAGATCACCGGCGAAGCCTTCCAGGGACCAGTCGTATCCGGGTTCGGGAACGGTCGAACGCCCGAAACCTCGCATGTCGACTCTGATCACTCGGTACTGCCGGGCCAGCAGCGGCGGCCACGCGTACCACAGTCGCCCGTTCTTGGCGTTGCCGTGATGCAGCACGATGGTTTCGACTGTCTCTGGATCACGCCAGGGGTCGGTAAAGTTGTCGTCGTCGTAATACATCTCCAGGTCGCCGGCCAGCGGAGCAATGGGCATGGTTCTCTCCTGCGATTGATCGCCTATCCCGTTGAGTGTCGTTCAACCGTGAGCGCGGCTACACGCCGAGGCTTCCACCGGGCGTCTGGTCCGCCAGCGGGATCTGCACGCTGATCCGATCCACGTCGCCCACGCTGCGGGTAGTATGGCCGCGGCCGCTCAGGTCCTCGCACAGTTCGATGTCACCCACGTTGAAGATCCGCTTGGTGCCGTCACCAAGTCCAATCTCCACCTGTCCCTGCAGCGTGATGACGTACTGGCGACGCGGGGCGGTATGAAAGTCCACCAACTGGGTGGGCCTCAGGCAACTGAACTGCACGCCGGTGGCCGCTTCCGTTGCCGTCCGCAGGGCGTGCCCCATCTGCTCGAAGGGCAACTCCATTTCCTCTATATGGGATTCACCGTCGTCGCCGGTGTAGATCCTGACTACCTGCATCTGTTCCTGCCTCCGTATGATGGTGAGTGTCGGCACATCATAGCACCAACTTCCCCGGCGCAGATTTGATTATTCCCCTGCATGGGGAGGCCGGAGCGGGTGCTGGAATATGTCGGACAACGGTATGCTAAAACCGGGCAACAGCGGTGTGGTCAGGGTATCTTGCGCGGTCAGCACGGCCTGCTCCGCGTAGGCTCCGTCCTGGAGTTCCAGCAGCGTCAGCATGTCCCGGCGCAGGTCACAAATCCAATAGTGGGGGATGCCGGCCTCGGCGTACACCTGTCGCTTCCGCACCAGGTCGCGGTTCCGGTCCGAGGACAGGACCTCGATCACGATGTCCGGCGCGCCTTCCACCATCCGGTCGCGAACCGCGGAAGGGTTTCCCGGCAAAATCACCGTCACGTCGGGAGCATACAACCGGCGCGACTCCAGCGACAGGGCAATAATCACATCGGTATAGACCTGGATCGGCAGCCCGACGGCGGCAGTGCGGTTGCGGTAAATCGCAAAGTGCAGATAAAACTCATTCTGGGCAAAGTTATGCACTATCCGCGGTCGGGGCATGATGTAAAGCACTCCGTCGTCCAGCTCCATTTTCCGCTTGTCCCAGGTATCATCAAGTTCCATGAACTCTGCAACGGACAGCCGGAGGCCGCTGCGAGGCTTGGTTGTGGTCATACGGCAACTCCTGATCCCATTGAACGGTGGCGGCGACCCGACCGGCGGCGCAAATATCCTGCAAGCAGCAACCTCCGCAGCGCGGCGCGTTTTTCGTGCATGCTTCCTTATGGTGCCGGTCCAGCAGGGCGTGAAACTCATTGTACACTTGCGCGTCCGCCGGGATGCCGGCGTGGAACAACCGCTGCCAACCATCGTAGTTGTCCCGCTCAACGGGCTCCAGTCCCACCCGCTTCAGGATGCGGATGGTGTAGGCGTCGATGACGAACGACGGTTTTCCCGCAGCGTACACCAGGATATCGTCGGCCGTTTCCGGCCCGATCCCGTAGATGCCCAGCAGCTCGCGGCGGAGCGTCTCCGTATCCGACGCGAACATAGCATCCAGGTCGCCGCCGTAGCGTTCGCAAACGTGGGCGGCAAAGGCCTTGAGCTTCCGAGCCTTCGCGTTGAAGTAGCCGGACGGTCTCACTAATTGGGCCAGCGTGTCGACTGGCAACGTGTGCATCGCCGGCCAACCCTCAATCCCGGCAGAGCGCAGGTTACTCAGGGCCAGTTCCACGTTGCGCCAGGCGGCCGCCTGCGTCAGGATGGCGCCGGCGATCATCTCGAACCGGCTCTCCGCCGGCCACCAACCCTGCGGCCCGTACGCGGCCAGCAGCCGCCGGTAGATCTCTGTCAAAAGCCAGGTATTATCCCCTTTATTCACATCCTGACCATCCTGTATATCGATGTAAAACTAAAGACGCACCGGAACCTGATCGGCCAGGATGATGCACTGCTCGCTCACCCGGCAGCGATAGGCCCAGGCATCCACGCCGGCGGCTACCGCCTCTCGCAGCGTCGCGCCCAGCAACGGGTCTGCAACGTCGTGCGGGGCAAACGCATCGGCATCCGCCCGCTGGATCACGAACACTACCGCCGCCTCGTGGCCCGCGTCCCGCGCCGCCATCAGACTCCTCAGGTGCTTCACTCCCCGAACGGTGGGAGCATCGGGAAACAGACCGACGCCGTCCTCCACCAGCGTCACCGACTTGGTCTCGACATAACATTTGCCTTCGGGCCTCTCCAGCAGAAAATCCAGCCGGCTCTCCCCGAACACCTGCTCCCCCCGCACCACCGGGTAGCCCCCAAATTGCGGCATCCACCTCCGTGCCAAGGCCTCCGCGACGAGCTTGTTGGGCAGGCGGGCATCGGCGGAGGACAGCGCGTCGCCCGTGTCTACTAGCGCCAGGTCGAAGCTCGTTTTTCTGCTGGTGCCTTGCGGAGCCGGTACCAGCAGGACCCGAAATCCCGGCACCAACAGCTCGCCCATCCGGCCCGAATTGGGCACGTGCGCCAGGTATTCCCGGCGCTCCACGTCCACCAGGGCCGCGAATCGGTTCAGTCGCTTGATGAAGCGCCCTTCAACTAAGGGAGGAAATCGCACCGGTTATCTCCAGAATCCGCCTCTGATCTGGCGTTTGTCATGCGCACGACGATGGCAAGCCGCCGTCCAAATTGATCGTACCGGCCATGTAACAAAAGCGTAATCAGTTCGTAATTGCCCGTTAATCCGCTGTGCGCAATATAAGGGCATCGGCAGCAACCTGACAAACAATTCTCATGCTGCCGATGAGGTTCGGCGATGATCACGTATGCAGGTTATCAACCCACCAACGACGTCGCTCCTCGCGTTCTCATGCTGGGACAGGGCTGGGAAATGATCCGGGGCGCGTTAGCCGCCGCTTCCGACACCGGCGCCTTCGAGTTGATCGGCCCGGAAACGTCCTACGACGTCGATACCGATTACGGTCCGGACTCCCCGGCAGTGCTGCTGTTGTCCCCCGACGCGGACTCGCCCGTACAATCGGATGACGACACCGGGCCCCTGGTGCTCCGTTGCGTACCCGACGACGAGTTGGACGATCCCGATCTCTACGAGGATACTGATGACTTCGTAGCCGTGCCCTGCTCGCCTGCGGAACTGATCAAGCGGATCCTGCGCCTGGCTCACCGGCACGCCTCCGCGTCCGTTGCATCCGGATCCATCAGGGTCGGCAGCATATCACTCAACCCGGCCACCTACCAGGTAACCGCTAACGGCCGGCCGGTGGATCTGGCCTGGCTGGAGTTTCAACTGCTCCAGTTCCTGATGGACAACGTGGGCAAGGTATTCACCCGCGACCAACTGCTGGCCAACGTTTGGGGGGTCGAGAACATCGGCGGCACTCGCACCGTAGACGTGCACATCCGTCGCCTGCGCTACAAGCTGGAGAACGGACCCGAAACCTACTTCCGCACCGTCAAGAACGTCGGCTACGGAATGGTCGAACCGTAGCTCGGCGGCCAGGGTCGCAGCCATAAGGGGCGAGTGAAAACCCGCCCCTTATACGTTGCTCGTTTTGCGGAAATGTCCGTTACCACTCGGCCGGCAGGCTCACCACGCCGCGAATGTTCAGCAGGTTGTGGTATTCCAGCCCGTCCGGGTCGCTGGCGAACTTGAAAGGCGGGAACTTGCGGGTCAATGCGCGGAACGCCTCCTGCCCTTCCAGCCGCGCCAGGTTGGCGCCCAAGCAGTGGTGGATGCCGCCGCCGAATGCCACGTGCGGGTTCGGGTAGCGGGTGATGTCCAGGTCCTCGGGATTCTCGAACGCCATCGGGTCCCGGTTGGCGGAGTTGATGATCGCCATCACCTTCTCGCCTTCCCGGATTTTCTGGCCGCCCAGCTCAATGTCCTCCAGAGCGATGCGCGGCGCGCGTTTCACCGGCGAATCGTACCGCAGCAACTCCTCCGTGGCCCGAACCAGGAGGCTGTCGTCCTCCTTGAGCATGTTCCACTGCTCGGGGTTCTTCATCAGCGCCATGGTGCCGTTGCCCACCAGATTGATGGTGGTCTGGTGACCCGCGATCAGCAGCAGCAGGGTGTTGCCCAGCACCTCTTCCCGGCTCAACGCTCCCTCGCGCTCGCCGATGGCAAGCACGGACAGCAGATCGTCAGAGGGTTCGCCGACGCGGGCCTCAACCAGCGGGTTGACGTAATCGTTCAGCGTGGTGATGGCTTCGTGCACCCGGGTGTGCCGGTCAGGCGACTCTTGGTCCAGCGACAATAGCTGCCTGGACAGGGTGCGGATGAACTCGCGGTCCTCCGCCGGCATGCCCAGCCAGTTGGCGATCACCAGCACCGGCATCGCGTTGGCGAAGTCTTTGAGCACGTCCATCTCCCCGCTCGCCGGGTCGAAGTCCTTGAGCAGGTCCTGGATGATGCCCTGCACCATCGCCCGGAACCGGTTGTCGATGTACTTCGGGTTGAACACCGGGTGAACGGTGCGGCGCATCCGCAGGTGGTCGGGCCGGTCCCGGCGGATGAACCAGTTGTTCATGTAGTCCAGGTTGTATTTGTATTTCGGGAAGTCCTCTTCCGAAATCGGCGGGCTGGGCGGCTTCTCGTCCCGCAGGAACACCTCGGACGAGAAGTATTCCGGATGCCGCAGCGCCCACACCACCGCCTGGTATGATGTGATCACCCAGGTGTCGAACTTGGCGTTCCAGTACACCGGTGCCTCTTCTCGCAGCATCGCGTAGTACGGATACGGGTTCCGCAGATTTTCCGGCGACAGCAATTCATCGTGGACTCGGTCTTTGAGCATGTTCCCAGCCTCTCTAAACGTTTGGAGCGGACAAGATAGCCGCCAATGTAGCCGCTACTTTGCGACGATGTCAACTTGAACGCGAGCGTCGCAGGACCCGCACGTTCCACCACACGATCAGCGGCGTGATGACCACCGTGGGCAATATCCACGGCGCCCAAACCGGCTCCATATCGACGTTCACCACGGTCACCGCCGTGATGGTGGCGATGGTGCCGGCCATCATGTTGGTCAGGTGTCGAGCGACCCGGCGTTGACCTCCAGGTTGGCTCCGATGAAACCTGGCATCCGCAAGGCCCAGGGCAAGGGCGATACCGCCGAATATCAGCAAAGTCACCCATTGGGAACTGCCGTAGATCCCCAGCGCCACCGCATATCCCCACATGCACAGGCCCGTAACACTGATGGCGGAGACAGCAATCCAGTCCACCGGATGGGCGCGTCTCTGCCGGTTTCGCGCAAAACGCCATCCTGCGAACACCAGGTAGAAGCTGAACAAGGCGATCAAAAAGAGGAACGTGCTGCCGCCCAGGATCGCCAGTGGGACGGCAGTCAGGAATACAATCGTCATGCCCGCCGCGTACACCCGACCCGCCAGGACGTGCCATCGCCCGCCTTTGGCCGTGATCAACGCGACCCCAGCGGTCGCCAACGATACGGACCCGGCTGCGATGTGCACCGCCAGCAAAATCAGTTGGATCAAAGAAGGCCGCCCGCGGTGGTGGCAACCCGAGAAAACGCCGGAGTCACTCCAGAGCTCCGGCTTCGCGCAATTCCCGGTACTCCTCCGCGCTGAGTCCTACTATCTCCCGCAGCGCGTGCTCCGTATCCTGCCCCAGCAGCGGCGCTGGGCGATCCAATCTTCCCGGCGTCAGCGATAGCTGAGCTTCGGTGTAGTCCGTCGCGTAGGGTCCCATCTCGGGGTGGTCCAGCCAGGTGAAATGCTCTCGATGGCGCAACTGAGGATCCTCGAACAGGTCGCGGGTGTCGTTGACCACGCCGGCAGGGACTCCCACCGCCTGCAGACGGCGCATCAACTCATGGCGGTCGTAGCTCACCGTCCAATCTGCGATTATCCCGTCCAGCTTGTCCTCGTGGGCCTTGCGTACCCGGAACGTGCGAAACTCGCCTGACGTGACATCGGTGAACCCGTCAGCAGCGATCTCGTCGCGCAACGCCTCCCATTGAGCATCGTCAAACGCGGCGATGGCAATCCAGCGGTCGGCCTCGCCGTTGGCGTCGGGTGCGCAGGGGTAGGCCCCGTGCGGCGACGCCGAAGGATGCCGGTTCCCCACCAACTCCGGTTCGCGGCCGTTGACTCCGGCGTCCAGCAGCATCGGCCCGCCGAAGTGAAGGCTGGTCTCCAGCTGGGACATGTCCAAGTGCGTCCCCCGGCCGGTGGCCCGCTGCCGGTCCACGGCGGCCAGTATCGCGGATACCGCGAACTTGGGACACACGAAATCGGTGTATGCGCCGTATGGGTTCACCGGCCCGCGGTCCGGCCAGCCGATGATGTTGGTGTAACCGGCCAGCGAAGACAGCACCGCGCCGAACCCGGGCTGCGTTTGCATCGGGCCTCCGCGCCCCAGCATGGACGCGCTGAACAACACGATGCGCGGGTTCACCCGGCTCAGTTCATCGTAACCCAGCCCCCAACGCTCCAGCGTGCCGGGCGTGAAATTTTCGGTAACGACGTCCGCCCACTCGGCGATGCGCAGGATGAGGTCCGGTGCCTGCGGGTGGCTCATGTCGATGGACAGGCCGTACTTGTTGGCGTTGTAGTTGGCGAAATAACCGGAGCGGTTGACCCCTGACTCACCGCCGGCGAAGGGCCCGGCACGACGCAGCGTCTCCGGCCGCTTGGCCGACTCCACCCGCAGCACCGTCGCGCCGTACTCCGACAGGTATTTCGTAGTCATCGGGCCAACGGCAACCCAACAAAAGTCCAGCACCTTCAACCCGGCCAACGGCAAACCGGCCATCAATTCAACTCCACATCCAAATATTTTTACATGGATATACAGGATGAAAAGGATAACAGTATCCTGATCCTGTCAATCCTGTATATCCATGTAAAAACTCAAACCGCTCCCAGCTCTGTGAGCCGCGCCAGGTCGCGGTCGTTCAGCCCCAACTCGCCGCCGAGTATTTCCCGGTTGTGCTCACCTATTCGAGGCGCTCGTCGGCGTATCCCCACCCGTGCGGGTTCCTGCAAATCCTTCACGAAATGGCCCGGATACGTCACGGTCTCCCCAATGTCGTCGTGCTCGATCCGGTCGTAGTAGTCCCGCGCCGCCAGCTGGCGGTGCGCCAGGATGTCGCTGGGCGTCGCCACCGGGAACAGCAGGATGCGCCGTTCCAGCGCACCTTCCGCCAGCTCGTTGCGGGTGTGGGTCATAAAGAAGGGCGCCACCGCCGCCACCGTCTGCTCCATGATCTCGGCGCGAGCCGTGCCGTAGCCCAGCTCTTCCCAGTTGACCGCCTCCAATTCGGGACTGCCCATCCCTTCTTCGGCCATCCAGGCCAGCATGGAGCGGACGCTGCGAGCCGCGCCCGCAGTCCCGCCGCCCGGCTGAAAGTTCACGTAGCCGTCCTTGCACGGCCAGTTGATCCGTGTGAACGTCCCGCCGGCCGACTCCCGGTACGCCCCCATCCGGCGCAGGATGGTCTGCTCCAGGTCCCAGTACTGCGGCGCGTGGGCCAGCGTCCGCGCCACCGCCTGCTGGCAGGACACATCCACGTGCTGACCCTCGCCCGTGAGTTGTCGGTGCGTGTGGGCGATCATGGCTCCAGCGGCTCCGGCCGCGCTGCCATGCTGGTAGAACTGGGGCATGCTGACCCGCAACGGCGGACGGTCGCCGTCCCCGGTCAGGTGCATAAAACCGCCCAGCGCCATGCCCACGATGTCGGACGCCGCGTAGTCCGCATACGGCCCGTCCTGTCCGAAGGCCGTGATCGACACCATCACTAGCCGCGGGTTCAATTCTCGTAACTCCGAGTAGCCTAGCCCCAAAGACGCCATGTAGCCCGGGTCCGCCGACTCGATCACAAAGTCCGCTTGGCCCACCAGCCGCCGGAAGAGCGTCGCGCCGTCCGCCTTGCTGAGATCCAGCGTGATGCCGCGCTTGTTGGCGCAATACGCCCACCAGAAAAGGCTGCGTTCCGCCCCCGGCTCGTCCTTGTAAAACGGACCAATCCTGCGGGCCGGGCTGCCTCCCGGTGGCTCCACCTGGACCACGTCCGCCCCCAGGTCGGCCAGCATCTTGCCGCACAGCAGACCGCGCCCGTCGGTAAGGTCGAGGACGCGGTAGGGAGCGAGGAGGCCGGGGCCGTATTCGTTGTCAGGGGTCATTGCGCCGGCACCGGCTGATTGGGATTGGAGCCAGTGGGCTCCATACCGGGCGGTATGGTGAACACGGCATTTCCATCGGCGTCGTGGGTGTGGTTGGCCAGAGAATACAGAAGCTGCTGATTGCCTTGGTGCATTTCTTCGCGCAACTCTTCTATCTGCACAGACAGGTTCTCTACCTGGTTGGACAGTTTGCCCAACTGGTAAATGCCAGTGGCCGCAGCGATTAGCATCATCACCACGGCCACGGCAGCCGTGACATTTCCGGCGTTCACTTTCATAGTCGCTGCTCTAACGCGGCGCAAATGAGGCCAGACCCGACCGCGCACCGTACCTTAATCTTATCAGATTGACCGAACGTACCTACTTAATCCGCGAGGGCGAGCAGGGAAGGCGGCGCGGCGTCCAGAATATCGGCGATCAGGCGCGCAATGTCCGGCGGGCTGAAAACGGTTCCCGCCATGGGCGACGGATCGTCCCGCCACATGTCGTCCAGGCAATTCGCCAGCACAAAAAGGTGCCACTCCGGTGCTTCGGGTAGGTCTGCGATGGTGTTATGGGCAAGGAACGCAGCCAGGCGGATTTGAGGGCGAGTCGTGCTCTTTGCCGCCTGGGCAGCGTACAAGACGCGACCACGGATGGATTCCGGCAAATCGTCGCGGTTGAATTCGCCGGACCCGTCCCGCAGACCGTAGCAAGCCATCATGACCGCCGGCTCCACATCATCATCGTACTCGGCGGCTTCGGCCACCTCCTCGCTCAGCGGCCAATGATCCATCGCCAGCATGTGCCCGACCTCCCAGGCATCCTGGCATTCGTGAACGCCGCCCTGCTTTTTGGGCACGCGGAAGCAGTCCGGGCGGCGCAGCCATTCCGACCAGACGCGCCGGTTGTGCGCCCGGTCGGTTTCGCTGAGTGCTGGCGTCGACATCGACTAAAACGTCGCTAGCGGGTTTACCGGCGACCCGGTGGCGTTGTGCCAGCGCAGCGGCGCCACGGTGAACATGAAGTCCCAGCGGTTCAGCCTCTGGCACACCGGCGCTACCTCGTCGAAATTCGCCGCATCAATCAGCCACAGACCCATGCCGACGATGCCAACCTTGTGGATCGGCAGCCCGATATACGGGTACTCTCCGGGCGCAACGTCCCAGGATGCGTCGCACGCTGCGATGGACACGCCGCGCTCCCGCAGCCAGGGCAACGTCTCGGCGTGCAGCCCGGGCCGTCCTTCGGCCGCTGTCGGGGGACCAACCTCCTGGCGACGCTTGTACCAGCCCAGCCGTATGCACAGCGCGTCCCCTTCGGTTACCCGAACCCCCTGTGCTTCTTCAGCAGCCTCCAGGTCGGCGGTGAACACCGGCTCGTTGGCGTCCAGCCAATCCCTGCCCTTCACGCCGGCGATGTCCAGCAACACCCCTCTGGTTACCACGCCGTTGCGCACGGTATCGATCGCGCCGGCCCCCGCTTTGTTGGCATTGTTGACCAGCCCGGCGTCCTTACCGTTGTACATCTTGCCGTTCCAGAACTGGTGGCACAGGCTGTCCAGGTGCGTGACGGTGAGCCCGTGGAACGACACGCCCAGGAAGTCGCTGGCGCCGCCGCCACCCTCCGATGGCGCCGACTCGCCGGTGGACACCATGTAATGCAGCGGCGGGATGCTGGTTACGTCCGGCGCCATTTCCGGTACCAGCAGGCGCGAGCAGGTGACGCTGATGCCTTCCTGCACCAGTCCGGCCGCCTCCTTCCGCTTGGCATCCGTGATCAGGTTCAGCGTGCCCAGTTCGTCGTCATCGCCCCAGCGCCCCCAGTTGCTCAGCGAATCGAACCAACCCAGTATTTGTTCCTCCGTGGGAATAGTCGGCATGGTCATGGTGGTCCCTCCGATGCGGTCAATGTTTCCGTATCACCTACCAGTTGGGGCGATTGTAGAGACCGCCACCGGGCGGGTCAACGGCGGTTGCGGTGATAAAATCCGTGCCATGACCACCGCGACCACACCCAACTTCGCCGACCGCACCATCTGGGCCGGGGACAACCTCGATATCCTGCGCGGCCTCAACTCCGCGTCGGTTGACCTGATCTACCTGGACCCGCCCTTCAACTCCAACCGCAACTACGCCGCCCCGGTGGGCAGCGCGGCCGCCGGCGCCGCCTTCAAGGACACCTGGACCCTCTCCGACCTGGACGTAGCCTGGATGGGCCTCATCGCCGACGAGCAGCCGGCCATGTACCAGGTCCTCCAAACCGCCGGCCTCACCCACGGCAAGGGGATGCAGTCCTACCTCTGCATGATGGCCGTGCGCCTGCTGGAAATGCGCCGCGTCCTTAAGGACACCGGCTCCATCTACCTGCACTGCGACCCCACCGCCAGCCACTACCTCAAGCTGCTGATGGACGGCATTTATGGCCAGACCAATTTCCGTAACGAAATCAGTTGGAGCCGATCAAATCCCAAGAGCCTTCACGCAGTTAATTTTCCGAACAACCGGGACACCATCCTGCGGTATTCGAAGGGAGCCGATGTCACGTTCCACAAGGTCTTCGTGGCTCACGACCCTGCGTATGTAAACAAAGCCTACAAATACACCGACGAAGATGGCAGACGGTATCGTCTCTTGCCCCTTCTTAATCCCAGCAAAGATCGTCCCAATCTCACCTACGAGTTTTTGGGAGTTACCAGGGTGTGGCGGTGGACGCGGGAACGAATGCAACAGGCGTATGACGACGGGATCGTGGTGCAGTTAAAGCCAGGTGCGGTTCCGCAATATAAGTACTATCTCGACCAATCGCCGGGACGGACCGCGACAGACGATTGGAATGACATCCCGCAAACTGCGGGGCGCGAACGGATCGGCTACCCCACGCAGAAACCCCTGGCCCTGCTGGAGCGCATCATCAAGGCATCCTCCAACGAGGACGACGTGGTGCTGGACCCCTTCTGCGGCTGCGCCACCGCCTGCGTCGCCGCCGAGAACCTGGGCCGCCGCTGGATTGGCATCGACATCTCGCCCAAAGCCGTGGAGCTGGTCAACATGCGCCTCCAGCAGACCATGGGCGAGCTATTCCACAACCGCCTGGTCACCGCCCGCACCGACATCCCCCGCCGCACCGACATCGACGCGCCCATCCCCTACCGACAGAACAAGCACGTCCTCTTCGGCCAGCAGGAAGGCCGCTGCAACGGCTGCCGCAGCGAGTTCCCCTTCCGCATCCTGGAGGTAGACCACATCATCCCCCGCTCCCACGGCGGCGCCGACCACCTCGAAAACCTCCAACTCCTCTGCGCCCACTGCAACCGCGTCAAAGGCGACCGCCCCCAGGAATACCTCGTAGCCCGCCTCCGCGAAATGGGCATGGCGGCGTGAGATACCGCAAGTTCTCCATTTCGGCTTTCAGTTTTCCGTGGTCATACGCATTGATATGGCGCATAACAATCGCGATTAACCTGTTATCATTGCACTGGTACGCTTACCCCTCACGTCTTCGGATACCACGCAATCTAGGAATGGCCCTATGTCCGAACCTTTCGACGTTTATTCAGACCAAATCCAATATTGGACGAATCATTGGGGAACGAACATCTCCTTCCACCTAATGGACCCCATTCCGGATCCAAATGCAGAGCGTGGACGAACCCTGCTAGGTACTGTGAGGTTGAGCAATGAACACCTCAAAGTACTGCTTTTCCAGATGGCTCGTAATTTGGCTCAGCAAGAGATGCGTATCGGGGCTCGATACGACGCCACTCAAGAAATTTTGGACCAGATTGGAGTGAGTCAGGAAGAATGGAAGCGCTTTTGGGACATGGCAGGGGGATAGCATGACCATGCCAGCGATCCAATTTTCGCCTATGGGAACTGCGCTGGGTGGCTCCACCGGGCAGTCATTGACTGGCAGCATCGTCAGTGGAACTGACTGCTTCTCGACCATTCCACCCAGCAACGGGTTGCTTTTGATTCCGCGAATGCGGACATGGGAAGAGTGGGAATTGGCGAGCGATCTGATGGTCGAGGTAGCGACCTCCGATCAAGAGGTGCTGGCGACCACGTATTTGACGGTCGCTGAATACGGTGCCGGATCCTCGATCGAAGAAGCAGTGAATGACCTTTTGACCTCGTTATCAGAGTACCGCGAATCTTTGGAAGAGCGGGAGGCAAGACTCGGTGCCTCGGCCGTCGCCGACCTGGCGAAGCTGCGCAAGATCCTTCGCCGTCGTTCTCATCGGCAAGGGTGAGTATGGACGTCAGGGAACTGGAACGTGCCTTGCGGCGCAAGCTGGGAGCGGTTGAGGATAGGCGTCGGCACCACGTTTTCTGGTGGTTGGAAATCAACGAGCGGGAATATCGCCTCGCAAAGTTTTCGCATTCCAGTCGTGGCCAATTGCCACAATACATCCTTGCAGATACCGCTAAACGGCTGAAACTTACCAACTCTGAACTCGACGACTTGGTAAATTGTCCGCTGACAGGAGACGAATTCCGGCGCTTGTGGGCAATCCGCTAATGCGCGCTATGGACATACCCTGCGCATCCAACGTCTCCACATCCCGTTCATCCCGTCCATCCCTGCAAAACCTCACGCCTCGCGCAGCCGCCGCGACAGCAGGCACAGGAACACCGCCACCGAGCCGGCGATCCCCAGATACAGCGCCGTCAGCGGCGCGCCGATCTGCGTCACCATCCACCCGTTCAGCGCGCTGGCCGGGAAGTGCGCCTGGATCGCCAGCACGCGCATCCCGCCCATGCGTCCCCGAAACTCCGGATCCGAGTTGCCCATCAGCACCGTCATCACCAGCACCAGCGACACGGAACGGCCGATGCCGGTCAGGACCTTGATCGCCAGGGCCACCGCCAGCACGGCCCCAAAGGGCAGCAGCCCCGGCAGCGTCAGCACGGCGGCAGCGAACAGGATCATCGACCCGTGCCAACCGCCGTTCACCGCCCACACCAGCCACCATCCCTGCCTCCGCAGGTTGCCGATGCCGGCCACCACCAGCGCCCCGATCACCGCGCCCGCGCCCATCGCCCCGTTCAGCAGCCCCAGCACCTCCGGCCCGCCCTGGAGCGTTTCCTTGGCGAAGATGGGCATCAACGCCGTCGTGAACGGGAAGCCGGTCACGTTGTACATGGCGGCGATCAGCAGCGCCATGAACAGCTCCTTGCGCTGCCAGACGTGACGCAAGCCCTCGCCGACTCCGATGATGATTTGTTTGGGCGTGGTGTTGCCCGCGGTGGCGTTGCGCGTCCGTACCATAAGGGCCAGCAACGCTCCGACTACATATAGCATGCCGATGAATCCGAACAGTCCGGCCGGCGTGAGGGGCGTATAGAGGAAACCGCCGACGATCGGCCCCACGAACTGCGTCAGGTTCTGTCCCAAACCCAACATCGCCACCGCGTTGGTGAGGCGCTCTCGCGGCACCGTGTCGATCAGCAGGGCGTTGGTCACCGGCAGCTCGATGGTCCGAAACGCGCCGCCTCCGAGGATGATCACGAAGATCATCCAGACCTTGAGCGCATCCGCCAGCAGCAGGGCCATCAGCAGGAACGCCAAAGCCGCCGCGATGAAGTGACCCGCTGCCATGAGCAGTCGGCGCGGCATCCGGTCCACCACCGCGCCGGCAAAAACGGAAAGGAACGCCAGACCCAGAGCCGATCCGCCGGCCAGTCCGACCAGCAGCGCATCGCCAGTCAACTCCAGCACGAGCCAGAGCACGGCGATGATCTCCATCTGCCGGCCGGCCATCGCGATGTTGGCGGATACCCACACCAACGAAAAGTCGCGCCGCCGGAACGAGCCGAAGGTCTCGCTCGCGCGGGCGCCCAGGAATGTGGCCAAGTCTCTGGAGCCTCCCTCGCCAACCGGCGCCGATTATAGCACCGGGACTTCCAGGCCTACTCGCGTTCTTCGCCGGCTGCCAGCATCGGAAGCGGGCTATTAACATTGCGCGTTATTAGCGCAATGCGTTAGTATCGTTCCATGCGGCGGTTCGCTGATGAAGCCACCGAGAACGTGTTCAGTGGTTTGCCAGTGCGTCGCTTGCCGCCGGACATCCAGCGGCGGGCGCGAATGAGGCTTCAAAGGGTTGTTGCAGCGACGAGATTGGGCGACTTGGCAGTGCCGCCCTCGCATCACCTGGAGCGTCTGCGAGGCGATCGGTCGGGTCTGCATAGTATTCGCATCAACGACCAGTGGCGCATCTGCTTCCGGTGGACCGAGCATGGGGCACGGGAAATCGAGATAATCGACTACCACTGAAGGAGGAAGCCTTGACTGCTACCGCACCGTTTACCAACACGCCAATTCATCCCGGCGAGCACTTGATCGAAATACTTGAAGAACTTGGCATCAGTCAATATCGACTGGCCAAAGCCATAAACGTGTCTCCCCGCAGAGTAAACGAAATCGCTCACGGGAAGCGATCGGTCACCGCCGACTCTGCGCTGCGCATCGGTAAGGCATTGGGCACGTCTCCGGAATTCTGGCTAAATCTCCAGAGCATGTATGATCTCGAGGTTGCCCAAGCGGCCATCGACACTGACAACGTGGAAACGTTAGTGAGCTAGCGCGTCTCACGCATTCGTTCAAGGCCCCGTGGTAAAATCCCGCAGTTGAATCACGCAAGATCCGGAGGAATTCGCATGGAAATCGGCGTCGGATTGGACCACACCCTGGGAATGAATTGGGACGACCAGGCCAACCTGGCCCGCGAGGCTGCTGAGCTGGGTTACGAAAGCATCTGGACGCCCGAAAACATCGGCACCGATTCCTTCCAGGTCTGCGCCCGGCGCTGGCAGGCCAGCTGCGACGTCGTCGAGGGCGGCCTGACCACCGGCATCGGCGTGTCGCCGGTGATGTACCGCACGCCGATCGGTTTCGCCATGTCCGGCGGCACCATGAGCCAGCAGACCGCCGGCAAATTCATCATGGGCGTCGGCGCGGGCAGCGCCTACCGCCCCGCCAACCGCCGCGATCTCGGCTTCCCTCGAGTTTCCGCGCTGAACCTCATGCGGGATTACCTGACCACAATCCGCGGCCTGGTTCGCGGCGAACGCGTCTCCTACCAGGGCGAGCACATCAACTACAACAACATCCGTCTCGCCATCCGGCCCGCGCCCGACACGCCCGTTTATCTCGGCACCCTCGGCCCTGAAATGCTGCGCCTGGCCGGCGAGATCGCCGACGGCGTGTGCCTGAACTGGTGCACCCCCGCGCAAATCGCCTGGAGCCGCGAGCGCATCGCCGAAGGCGCGGAGCGCGTCGGCCGCGACCCTTCGGAGGTCAAGGTCGTCGAATATATCCGCATCTGCGTCGACGATGACGAGGATGTCGCCCGCCGCGCCTTCGCCAAGAACTGCCTGGGCTACCCGTTGGGAGCCGCCGTGCCCACCGAACGGGAGCGCCAGTTCGGCTACCGCGCCCATTTCGAGCGCATGGGATACACGGAAGAGCTTGCCGGCGCCGACGCCATCCGCTCCCGTGGCGGCGATATGGACGAGGTTGCCGACGCCTATCCGTCCGACGCGCTGCTGGCTGTCGGCTACTATGGTAAACCCGATGGAGCCGCCGCCGCTTTCGCCAAACTGGCTGAGGGCCTGGACGTGGCCTTGGTCCGCGTCATCTCCGCCCGTCCCGAGATCGCCTCCACCCAGGCGGTCATGCACGCCTGCGCCCCCGACAAGGTGCGACCGTTGCTGTAGACAATTGTAGCTAACTACCAACACCCGCCATTGTGAAGAGGCAACCATGCACGTAGGCGCCGCCACCATCTTCCAGAACCCGGGCAAGTTTGCCACCGATTACGACGTATATCGGGAGGAACTCCGGCTGGCCGACCTGGCCGAGCCGCTGGGCTTTCAGTCGATTTGGGGCGTGGAGCACCACTTCACCGATTACACCATGTGCCCCGACGTGCTCCAGTTCCTCACCTACATGGCCGGTCGCACCACCGACATGCAACTGGGCAGCATGGTCTGCGTCCTGCCCTGGCACGACCCGATGCGCGTAGCCGAGCAGGTGTCCATGCTGGACAACCTCAGCGACGGCCGGTTCATCCTGGGGGTGGGCCGCGGCCTGGCCAAGGTGGAATACGACGGGTTCCGTGTCGACATGAACGAGTCACGTACCCGATTTATCGAGTCCGCCGAATGCCTGCTGGCCGGCCTGGAAAGCGGCTTCTGCGAGTTCGACGGCGAGTACATCAAGCAGCCCCGCCGTGAGATCCGCCCCAATCCCTTCCGCAGCTTCAAGGATCGCACCTACGCCGCCGCTATCTCACCGGAAAGCAGCCGCATCATGGCCCAACTCGGCGTCGGCATGCTGGTGATCCCGCAAAAGCCCTGGGACGAGGTGGAAAGCGACCTGACCAACTACCGAAACGCCTGGCATGAAAGCCACGGAACCAACACCGCCGGACCACCGCCGCCGGTCGTCGCGTGCTGGACCTTCTGCCACGAAGACGCCGACTACGCCCGCGACATGGCCCGCCGCTACATCGGCGGCTACTGGCACACGGTGATGGACCATTACCAGTTCAAGGCCGACCACCATAAGGACATCAAGGGCTACGAATACTACGGCAAAGTGGCCGAGAAGATGTTCGACTATGGCGACGACGAGGTGGTCGACTTCTTCGTCAACCTGCAGGTCTGGGGCACCCCCGAACAATGCTACGAGAAGATCCTGCAGATCCGCGACCGCACCGGCCACGACACCTACGTGGGCGCTTTCAGCTACGCCGCCATGCCCTACGACGACGCCGAAGCCAGCATGCGCCTCTTCGCCGCCGAGGTCATGCCCCAACTGAAGGCAGTTGGAGCGAAAGGCAATGACTGACGATTTCCGTGTCATCTGGTCCTATACCGAACGGCACCTTCGCGAATGGATGGAGGGGATGCACGAGGAGTATCAGGACGGTACACTCTTCGAATTTCCCGACCCGCGATCGCTTACGCCAGACCAGATCGACGCTGTCTACCGCAGGTTGCATGACATAGTCGAGAACAGCGATGGCCCGCGCGACGATATGAGAGAATTCGCCTGGTACATCCTCTCTGAGATGGGCCTGATCCGAGACGGGCGCCGCCGCTCCCGGTGAAAGCCGCCGCCCATTCCCGACGCTACGGGAGGTTCCCATCCATGTCCGACTGGTTTCCCAAGCAAACAATCGGAGACCTGCTGAACCAGGCCACCGAACGTTTCGGCCCCCGCGAAGCCCTGATGTACGAGGGACGACGATGGTCGTTCAACGAGTTTCGCGATGAAGTTGACCGGGTGGCCCGGGCGCTGATTAACCTCGGCGTCCAGCCCGGCGATAAGGTCTCGCTGTGGATGCCCAACCGTGCGGAATGGCTTTTCCTTTTCGGCGCCGTTGCCAAGGTCGGCGCCGTCCTGGTGCCCATCAACACCCGGTTCCGCACCACCGACATGGAATACCTAGTCAACCATTCCGACTCGACCGCCCTGATACTCATGGACCGCTCCGGCCCGGTGGACTTCCTGGACATGCTGCGCGAGGTTGCTCCCGAGATCGACACCGGCGATGCAAGTGATCTGCGCCCGTCCGCCTTTCCTGCCCTTCGCAACGTTATCGTCCTCGGCGAAAACCACCCGGCCGGGACCATCGACTGGAATGCGATGCTGGCCGGCGCCGACGAGGTGCCCGCCTCCGAGCTGGCCCACCGCGAGGCCGCCGTCAGCCCCGACGACACCTTCCTGCTCATGTACACGTCCGGAACCACCGGGTTCCCCAAGGGCGTGATGCACTGCCACAATCCCATCCGCACCATCACCGACGCCGCCAACCGCATGGCAACGTCCTCCCGCGATGTGATCCTGATGTACCTGCCGCTGTTCCACTGCTTCGGCCTGTATGAGGGACCGTTGATGTCGTGGGTCACCGGCGCCCGCATCGTGTTGACCACCATGTTCGACGCCGGTGAGGTGCTTGGTCTTCTGGAATCGGAGCGGGCCACCGTGATGAACGGGTTCGACACCCACTTCTTCGACTTGACCCACCATCCCGACGTCGACCGCATCGACCGGAGCAGCCTGCGCACGATTTTGCTCGCCGTCGGCATGGCCTCCAGCGAGCCGACCGCGCGTATCACCCAGCAGAAGCTCTGCCCCTCCCTGTCAGCCTGGGGCATGACCGAGGTTGGAGTCGGCGCGACCCGCACCTTCCTGGACGCCCCCGAGGACGACCGTTGCATTGAGAGCGGCCACCCGCTGCCCGGTTACGAGTTCAAGGTGATCGACCCCGAAACCGGGGGAACCCTGCCCTCGTCGACCGTCGGCGAGTTGCTGGTCCGCGGCTACGCCGTCATGCAGGGCTACTACAAGCGCCCCGACGCCACCGCCGAGGCCATTGACGACGACGGCTGGTTCCACACCGGCGATGTCGCCACCATGCGCGACGACGGCAGCATACGGTTCATGGGCCGCTACAAGGACATGCTCAAGGTCGGCGGCGAAAACGTTGACCCTACCGAAGTCGAGGCCTTTCTTTTGGAGCACCCGGCGGTGAACAAGGTGCAGGTGATCGGCGTGCCGGACCAGCGCCTCACCGAGGTCGCCTGCGCCTGCGTGGTAGTCGAACCGGGCCATGCCATCACCGACGCGGACCTGGATGGCTTCTGTCGCGGCAAAATGGCCAGCTTCAAGATACCCCGCCACCTGGTCGTGATGGACGACTACCCCATGACCTCCAGCGGCAAGGTCCAAAAATACCTGCTCCGCCAGATGGCCGCCGAGCGGTTGGGCCTGACCGCATAGCGTCATTGCGAGCGCAGCGTGGCAATCTCTATGACGAGGCCCTACATCGGCATTACCGGGTTCTGTTCCCGGAGTGAAGTAAACTCGGTCCTGGCGGTGCTTCCAGCGGAACCGAACCGTCTGTTGATGTGCGGCGTGCTACTCAGCAACGCCCTGCTTTCCGGCCAGCCCAGCGACGCGCCCAACCGTTGTCCGGCTCCTGACGCCATCGCCGGCATATTTGTGGACGACCCCCGGTGTCTCAACCTCGTCCACTACCGTCCGCAGCCCGGCGCGGATGTGGCGGACGCACTGACCCGCGCCACCGAGGTTGGCGGCCCAAACTGCCACGGCGTCCAGATCAACGCCACCCGCGGCGCTCCCTGGCCCGGCCCCGGCGCGCTGGAGGCTTACCGCGAACGGTGCGGCCCGTCACGCATCGTGTTCCAGGCAGGACGCGAGGCCATGGAATCGGTCAATCACCGGCCGGACCAGTTGGCCCGACGCTGCGCCGAATACTCCGGCCTGGTAACCGACGTTCTGGTGGACGCTTCTGAGGGCTTGGGCCTCCCGCTGGACGCCGCCCGCTCCGCCGAATACCTGGAGGCAATTCGCTCCGCCGCGCCGGAACTGGGCCTGGTAGTCGCCGGTGGCCTACACGCCGGCAACATAGCCGAATTGTTATCCCCATTGCTGCCCCAGTGGGCCGCCGTCAGCATCGACGCCGAGGGCCGCCTCCGCGACGCCAACGACCACCTCAACACCGATGCTGCCATCGCCTATCTGCAAGCGGCTCGGCATTTGCTGGGTTGACGTGGAGCTGCCCGTGAGCACGTTGACAGTGAAACGCATCGTCTGCCTCGCCAATTCCCGCAAGAATGCCGGACGATGCATCGCCGGCAAGGAAATGTCGGACGACTCCAAACCGGGCAACTGGATCCGCCCGGTCAGCAACCGTGAGAACGAGGCAGTCTCTGAAGGTGAACGGTTTTACGTCGATGGCACAGACCCAGAGATTCTGGACCTGATCGAAGTCCCCCTACTCGGCCCTAAACCCAAAGCCTACCAACAGGAAAATTGGCTACTGAACCCGTCTCGCCAATGGCGCAAGGTCGGTCGACTGCGTTGGGATGATTTGACGCAACTGGCCGACCCTGACGCTCCGCTGTGGACCAACGGGTTCCACTCCCGGGGCGGCGAAAATGACCAGGTCCCTGTGGACCTCACGGCCGCGCACGACACCTCGCTTCGGTTGGTATGGGTCGATGATCTGACGGTGACCGTGTTCGAGCCGCCGCGCCCCAGCGCCAACTACCCGATATTGCGGGGACGCTTTAGCCACTGCAACGAGACCTACTGCTCCGTATCACCGACCCGGTTAGCGAGAGCGGGTCGGTGGATCTACCCTACCGCGAATACCCGGTCGGAGAGCGGTATCTGACCGTCAGCCTCGGCGAACCATTCGAGGGCAACGCGTACAAGCTTATTGCCGCCATCATCAGGCCCTGACGGAGTATCACAGATTGAATGATGTGCAGCCGATGGTCTTCACCGTCGGACATTCCAACCATCCGCCGGAGGTGTTCGTCAACCTGCTGGTGCGCCACGGGATCGACGAGGTCATCGACGTTCGGTCGGCGCCGTACAGTCGGTACTCGCCTCAGTTCAATTACGAGGGGATCCAGCGGATGCTGGACGATATCGGCATCGGTTATACATACTTGGGCGGTGAGTTGGGCGGCCGCCCCGCCGACCGTGCATGCTACGACGCGGATGGGCGCGTCCGGTACGACCGAGTCGCAGCAACAGACTCCTTCGACGACGCCTTACGTCGGGTCACCCGGGTCGCTGAAGAAAACCGTATCGCACTGCTGTGCACCGAAAAAGAGCCCCTGGAGTGTCACCGCACCCTGTTGGTGGCGCGAGCCCTCGTTGATCGGGGCGTCGATATTGCCCACATCCTCGCCGACGGCGGCTTGGAAGACCATACCGAAGCCATGCTCCGCCTGGTGGAAATCCACAAGCTGCCGCCCCACGGCGATATGTTCCGCACCCCTGACGACGTGATTGCCGAGGCCTTAGAACGTCAGGCCGGCAAATTCGCCTATGTAGGCGAAAAGTTGCCCATCACCGCCGATGAGTGGGAATTCAAGCCATGAAACTCTACACCATCGGCTTCACCAGGAAGTCCGCAGCCGAATTCTTTGGTCTGCTCCGGGAATCCGGAGCCAAACAAGTGGTCGACGTACGCCTGCGCAACACGTCGGGATTGGCCGGCTTTTCCAAGAAGAGCGACCTCCCGTGGTTCCTGCGCGAACTCTGCGACATGGACTACATCCACCTGCCCCGGCTCTCCCCCACCGACGCGCTGCTGGACGGCTACCGGAAGCGTGACATAACCTGGGACCAGTACGAACCCATATTCCACTCAATCATCGAACGCCGGCTTATCCGGGCCGCCATCCCGCAGGATATAATCGCCGACAGTTGCTTGCTGTGCAGCGAGCACCAGCCCGACCGCTGCCACCGCCGGCTCGTCGCCGAGCACCTGCAGCAGCACTGGGGCGACGTTGAGATCATCCATTTGACATAAGGGAGGCGCAAGATGTCGCAGGTCAACACCGTTCTCGGCCCCATCGACTCCGCCGATATGGGCTTTACCCTGAGCCACGAGCACATCACCCTGGGCGCGGCCGGCGCCGCCGCCACCTACCCCGGCTTCCAGGACCGTGAGGCTATCGCCGACGCGGCCACAGTTGCGCTTGCCGAAGCCTATGAGGGCGGCGTCCGCACCATCATCGACGTCACCACCTTCGACTTGGGCCGTGATGTGGCCATGATGCAGGAGGTGAGCCGCCGCTCCGGCGTCCACGCCATACCGTGCACCGGCAACCATCTCGCCGTGCCCCGCATCTTCTGGGGCGCGCCCGTCGACCGCGTGGCCGCCCTGTTCATCAAGGAGATCGAGGAAGGCATCGAGGACAGCGGCGTCAGGGCCGGCATCATCAAGGTAGCCAGCGATCGCGGCGGCATCACCGACAACGAGGAGATAATCCTGCGCGCCGCCGCCCGCGCCTGCAACGCCACCGGCACTCGCATCAGCACCCACACCTGGTCGCCCGACCGCGTCGGCGAAGAGCAGGTGCGCATTCTCAAAGAGGAGGGCGTCGACCTCAACCGGGTCTACATCGGCCACAGCAACGACGACACCGACGTCGGTTACCTGATCGGCCTGCTGGAAGAGGGTGTCTGGCTGGGCCTCGACCGTTATCCCGGCGGCCGTACTCCAGAAACTCCCCGGTGGGAGACGCGAACCGAGGTAGTCAAGCAGCTTATCGACGCCGGCTGGGCCCATCGCCTGATGCTGTCCCACGACCATTCCACTCCGGTGGTCCAGCCATCCGAGGAACTCCGCCGCGAGCGTGAGGAATTCAATCCGGACGGTTATCTCTTCATCACCCGTAACGTCCTTCCCCGCCTCATTGAGTTGGGAGCCACCGACGCCGACGTGCAGGCCATGATGGTCGACAACCCCCGGCGTTTCTTTGAGGACTGACGGGCCAAACGTCAGCCGAGCAGGGGCGGAGGTTCTTTCGGATCCGCCAGCGCAGGGTTGCCAGTAGAACGGTTGACAGCCCCGGACAGGATAGCGAGGATTTGATTGCTCAGGTTTTCCAACGCCAGCCGCATTTCGGCGTCGCCCGCTCGAATTTCCTCCCGCAGCTGGGCGTCACTGGCGACCATTTTCGCCTCCAGATTGCGAATGTCCTCCCGCAGTTGGGCGTCGCCAGCCCGGATTTCCTCTCGCAACTGGGCATCGCCAGCCCGGATTTCCTCTCGCAGTTGGGCGTCGCTGGCGGTCAGACGGCCGTCAATCGCGCGCATCTCGCTGCGCAACTCGTCTTCAACCCGGTGCAATTCACCTACGATATAGGCGGCACTGCCGAATATCGACCCGATGATCGCCAACAGGGCACCGATAATCGCCGCCACAGCCAATATCGCGCCGGAGTTTTCTTTAAGCCAGCCTGAAATTCTGCCCATCACTTTCATCCCACAGCTCGATTCTATGGGCCTGAACCCGGCCCGTCAACGCGAAAATTTTGCTGAACTCCCGCTCGCGGATTACACTTGCAGCGACCAATCCCGAGGTGAACTGTGAACATCGGTTTCTCCCTTTCCAACAACCAGGGTCTCGCCAACGTCCAGGACGTGGTAAGCGTGGCCGACCGCGCCGAAGAACTCGGCTACGACTCGGTCTGGGCCAGCGATCACGTCTTCAACGTCAGCTACGTGTACGAACGCCTGGGGAACCGGCCTTACTACGACCCGCTGACCATTCTCACCTTCGCCGCCGCGCAGACCCAACGGGTCATCCTGGGCACCAGCGTCCTGGTACTCCCCTACCATAATCCCATGCGGCTGGCGAAACAGGCAGCCACGCTGGATCAGTTGTCTGGTGGGCGGGTCGCTCTGGGCGTCGGCGTCGGCGTGATTGATACCGAAATCGAGGCCATGGGCGTGCCCTTCGCGGAGCGCGGGCCATACACCGACGAGTCGATCGCGATAATGAAGACCCTATGGTGTGACGACGAACCACGCCACGACGGCCGCTTCTTCCAGTTCGCGGACATGGCGTTCTCACCCCGTCCGGTCCGCCCCGAGGGAATCCCCCTCATCATCGGCGGCACCAGTCGCGCCGCCATCCGTCGCGCCGCCCGCCACGGCGACGGGTGGCATCCTACGGCCATGCCGCCTGAGGATCTGGCCCAGGGCATCCGCTATCTGCACGAGCAGGCCGAACGCGCGGACCGCGATCCCGCTGCGATCCCCGTCTCGGTGAGCGTGCCGTTGCAAGGAGGCCGGCCCGGCCGCTTCGCCCTCGGCACCGAGCCCGCCGAGATGCGCGCCAACGCCCAGGCTTTCGCCGACATCGGCGTCTCCCGCATCGTGGTTTCCCCGTACTCCGGCGACCCGGACGTGGTCTTCCCCGCCATGGAGACGGTGGCCGCCGAGGTCATGCCGGCCGTAGCGTAAACCGCGTTTCAAATCCCACACTGCCCTATTCCGGCCGCGCCCATCGGAGACCGACCGTGTCCACCTCTGCTTCCCCAACCACCGCTCCGTACGGTTCCTGGCGTTCGCCGATCACTGCCGACGCCATCGTCGCCGAGTCCATCGGCATCAGCAGCGTGTCCATCGACGGCGACGCCATTCTCTGGACGGAATCCCGCCCGTCCGAGGGCGGACGCTACGTCATCGTCCGCATGGCATCCGACGGCACTGTCTCCGACGTCAACCCTGCGCCATTCAACGCGCGCACCCGTGTCCACGAATATGGCGGCGGCGCCTGGATCGCCGCCGCCGGTTCCGTCTGGTTCTCTAATTTCGACGACCAGCGCATTTATCGCATCGACCCGGAAGGTGCGCCGGAACCCGTCACCCCAGACGCTCCGCTGCGTTACGCCGACGCCGTGCTCGACCGCGCCCGTAACCGGCTCATCTGCGTGCGGGAAGACCATTCCGACCCCGACAACATCATCAACGCCATCGCCGCCGTTCCCACCGACGATTCCGGCGAGCAGACCGTCCTGTTCTCGGGATGGGACTTCGTTTCCTCGCCCCGTTTGAGCCCTGACGGGACGACTCTGGCGTGGCTGTCCTGGAACCATCCCAACATGCCCTGGGACGGAACGCACCTGTGGACCGCCCCCGTGCTCGACGACGGCGCTCTGGGCGCGTCCACCTTGGTAGCCGGCGGCGAGGCGGTTTCCGTGTGCCAGCCCGAATGGTCGCCGGAGGGCGCGCTGCATTTCGTCGCCGATCAGTCGGGCTGGTGGAACCTGTATCGCCTCGGCGACAGCGGCCCGGAGCCTCTCTATCCCGACGATGCGGAATACGGCCGTCCCCAATGGGCGTTCGGCGCCCGCGCTTACGGCTTTGACGGCGGCGGCAACATCGTCTGCGCCGTCAACCGCCGGGGATCATGGTCGGTGAACGTTCTGAACCCAAACACCAAGACATTGACGCCGCTCAACGTCCCGGCCGGCGAGATGGGGCGCGGCGATCTGGCGGTGTCCGGCATCACCGCCGCAGTCATTGCCGGCGACCCGCGCCGACCCATGTCACTGATCCGTGTCAACCTCCGCAGCGGAGAATGGGATACGGTGCGACAGTCCTCTGCCATCGACGTGCCGTCGGACTACGTCTCCCCGGCCCAGACCATCGAATTCCCGTCCACCGACGGCCGTCCGGCCTACGCCCGGTATTACACCCCTCGCAACCCCGACTACGCTGCACCGGAAGGTACGCTGCCACCTTTGTTGACGCTGAGCCACGGCGGACCAACCGGAGCCGCCTCCGGCGCTCTGGACCTGTCCGTCCAGTATTGGACTACCCGGGGATTCGCCGTCGTCGATGTCGATTACGGCGGCAGCGTCGGCTACGGTCGTGCCTATCGTCAGTTGCTCAACGGCAACTGGGGTATCGTTGATGTGGACGACTGCGCCAACGCTGCCCTGCACCTCGTCCACCAGCATCTCGCCGACGGAAACCGACTGGCAATCCGCGGCGGCAGCGCCGGCGGATACACCACGCTGGCGGCGTTGACCTTTCGCAACGTGTTCGCCGCCGGCGCCAGCTACTACGGGGTCTCCGACCTCGCCGCCCTGGCCGAGGATACCCATAAGTTCGAGTCGCGTTACCTGGACCGGTTGGTCGCTCCATATCCAGAGGGCGCGGAAATCTATCAAAGCCGCTCACCCATCAGCCACACCCAAGGATTGTCGTGCCCGATCATCCTTTTCCAGGGCCTGGAGGACCGCATCGTTCCGCCCAATCAGGCCGAAATGATGTACGAAGCCGTGCGCTCTAAGGGTATCCCCTGCGCCTATCTTCCCTTTGCGGGCGAGCAACACGGCTTCCGCCGCGCCGAAAACATCAAGCGCGCGCTGGAAGCCGAACTGTACTTCTACTCACGCGTTTTCGGGTTCGACCTGCCCGACCCGGTGGAGCCAGTGCAGATCGAGAACCTGTAGCCCTGGGGTTAGTAAGCCGCCCGCAGCACTTCCATAATCGGCCCGGCGTCCACCACCGGCTTGGGATTGGTGCTCAAGCTGCGGTCCTGCAACGTGGCCGTGGCAATGTACTCGAGCCCGTCCTCCGGCACGCCAACTTCGCGCAGGGTTCGAGGCAATTCCAACTCGCGGCACAGCTCGTCCACCGCGTCCGCGGCAGCCAATCCTGCCTCCTCGTCGGTCATCGCGGAACTGGCAACTCCGATGGCCTCGGCGATCAGACGCTGACGGTCGGCGCAGGCATCCAGGTTGTAGCGCATGCTGTGCGGCAGCAGGATGGCGTTGGCCTCGCCGTGGGGCACGTCGTACAGCCCGCCCACGTGATGGCACGTCGCGGTGTTCAGTCCCAGCCCGCCGAAGGACGCCAGCGACGCCATGGCACAGGCCGTTTTGGTGGCCAGCAGGGTGTCGATATCCCCGTCCTTGCAATGGGGCAGATTCTCGAACAGCAGGCGAATAGCGTGGAGGGCCATTCCGTCGCCAATGGGGTTGTGTCCCGTGGAATACACCGTTTCGATGGCGATGCGCAGTTGACCGATGGCCGTGGAGACCAGGATCCGCAGCGGCGTGGTCGCCAGCGCCTGCCCGTCGATGACCACCGTGCGATGGGTCACCCCGTCTCCGGCGATGCTGAGCTTGCGCCCCTGCTCGTGGTCTGTGATGCCGCCGCCGCCCCGGCTGAACTCGGCGCACCCCATGGTGGTGGGCACGCTCACGATTGGTACCTTGGGCGACGGCGTGGGCGGCACGGTGATCTTGTCCGGCGGCTCGAAGATGATGGCGTAGTCGCGGATGTCGCCGCCCTCAGCGAGCAGGACGGCGATGGCCTTGGTCGTGTCGTGAGTGCTGCCCCCGCCCACGCTGATGAAGATGTCCGGCTGCGTTTCCTGGGCCATCGCCGCGCCGGCTTCCACGGTGTCCACGGGCGAATGGGGCGCCACGCCCGAGTACGTGCCCACGTACCGCGAGCCCAGCGCCTCCTGGACGCGCGGCACCACGTCACACGCGCTCAAAATGGTGGGCCCGCAGGTGATCATCGCCCGGCTGGCGCCCAGGCCGTCCACAACTGCGGGCAGGTCGTTTATCGCCGCCTCGTTGCAGATGATGTTCTGGTGCAGCGGATCGTATCGGTATCGCAGCGTGGAGGATGGCATGGTGCAGACTCCTGGGTCGGTTGTCAGGCCGGGATTTGTTCGTAGGCAAAGTCGAGGATATCAATGCGCTGGCTGGCGTGTTCGATAGTGATGGCGCAGAGGCGGCCGATCTCGTCCAGGTCGAGCAGAGTGTTTTCATCCCAGTCGCGAGTTTCGCACACAACATCAGGGCACAGCTCGATGTATAGGGTATCGGTGTCCGGGAAGTACTGTACTTTCATGGTCTGAATCCCCCGTCAATAAAAGCGTTATGCACCGTCTCGCTACAGCTCTCGCGCTAGGTATTCCAACTCGTCCAGCACTTCGGGAAAGGTGGGAAACTGGTAGCGTTGCAGCGACTCGTGAAATTGCTCAACGCCGGTTGCCGGGTCATAGACGCGGTGGATGTAGTCATCAGGGTCGGCGTGGAGATTGTGGTATTTAAGGAGAAGACTAACGCCGGGCACGGTGCCTATGTATCGGTATCGGTAACAGCGGACGTACATCCTACGCTGGATGTCATAGCTGATGTCGAATTTCTTCGTAACCTCCAACAGGACGCCATTCCGGCATTGCACGAAACCGTCAAGATCAAGACGGGAACCGTCTTCTGGCATCTCAAATACCAGAGTATCCCGGAAACTGACCACGAAAGGATGCTCGCTCAGTCGGCGGTCGTGAACGTTTCGGTAGTTGTCCCAGGAGTTCCAGTCGTGGGGGTCGTTTCGAGGAAGAATTTCAGACCGTCGTAGGCGTGATACCACTTGATCATCTCGATGGTAGGCACGATTGCGTCGTTGTCAACCAGCTCGGCCATCTCGGCGCTGGACATTCCGTAGCGCTGTTCGTAGTCCTCAACGATACGCCGCTTTTCCGCGATAAACTGCTTGCGGGGGGCGATACGGACGGGTATGCGCTCTACTTTCTTGGCTGGCATTGGGGGCCTCCGGACGAGAGTCGGTTTGACGTGCCAGGCGGTTGGGAGTTGGTTACGATATATCATACGTCCCACTGTGGGCAAGTTTGCGTTGAGGGCTACACCACCAAGCCCGCACCCCGGGGCCGGCGCTTGCCCCCATGCACCGACGGCTCGGCGCACCACTTGGCCGCCAGACGCCGCACCGCCTGGTACACGCCGTCGTCGAAACCCAGCAGGTCGCAGATTACGCGGCGGTCCAGCCGGGCGCGGTTGGCGTCGGCGTCGGCCAGGTAGGCCGGCTGCAACTCCTTGTCGCGGAAGTCGTTGAAGATGTTTTCCGCTATGGTTAATTGGGCGTCGGTCAGCGCGCGGAGGTCCAGGGTGGGCAGCGATTCCGCGGCACGGATCGTGGTTCCGGCTTTGCTGGACTGCTGGCGGTTGGAGTGCCACCAGTAACACAGCAATCCCAACGTACTGTTGCCCCAGATTGCAAAGGAGTAGTCAAAACGCTTGTCGTTGAAAATTACGTTGGGCCACACCCTGCCGCCGACGGATTCCTGATCGGTGGAAGCAATGGCAAGCGCTTGCGAGCCGAATGTGAAGTCAAGATTCAGATGGGCGCGGCTGGCGGTTCTCCAAACTTCCGCAGCCTTGCTTTCCATGCCCTGACGCGCTTGCAACTGCGAGTCGGGTTCGCAGACGATGCGTGTTTCCTTCTTTGCGTCATGGTTCCACAGGGCCGGGAAGGTTGCCGTTGGGCTGGGGGCGATTTTGTTGAATGGGCCGCGCGGGGCCGGGCCGGTGATGTCCCTATGCACCAGGCCGAGTTTGCCGACGCCGCCCAAATCCGCGACGGGCAAGTCCAGCGGAGCCGGCTGACCGGGCAGCCAGAGTTGGGATTGGGTCAGAGCGTAGGCCGTCTGCGCCAAGGCGTAATCATGCAGGCGGACGCTGCCCCAATTATCGCCGCCGGCGGATTGCGGAGCGGTCAACATCTCGCCGGACAAGTCGTCACCTACGGTCAACTGTGTGCCGCCATAGGGACCGTCTTCAACGCTGCGGAGGGGGTCAGCGTCGATGACGTTTTTGGCGATGGCCGCAGCCTCGGCAAACCCCTGCGGGCGGCGGCGCAGGGACACGAAATGCGCTCGCTTGGCCGCAATATCCACGTTGCGTTTGCGGGCGACGACCAGGCACTCCGCCATGCCGGTGTCGGAAGAGAATGACATATCCTTGCCGTTGGCGGCGATGCTTAATACTTCCAGGTCGGTGTAGTCCGTGGCCAGCATTTCACGAAAGCCTTGCCAGGACAGGCCGGCCGCCGCCGACAGGGGCAGCACCAGCGCCAGCACGCCGCCCGGCTTGATCTTGCTGTGCGCCAACGCTGCGAATGCCGAGGCGATGCCAGCGTTGCCGTGATAACAACTGTCCCTGCCCAGGTCGTTGATGCGGTTGCCCATGGCGGTCTGGTCGTCGCGGGTGGCGTCAAAGGCGGCGAAAGCTGGGTTGGTAACATCGGCGTAGGCGCCCTCGTGGTTGGTTGCACGGGTGAAAGGCGGGTTCATAATCACCAGGTCAAACCCCTCGTCGGGGATGTCGGCGGTGATCTGGGCCGCGGTTTCCTCGCCCACGCTGCCGGTGCGCATTGCCGGGTCGCTGGTGTTGAAGAGGGTCATGGCCGACGAGGATTGCAGCAGTTCCAGGGAGCCGATTTTCACCGTGCCGTCGGACTGGCGTCCGTAGGGCATGGTGTAGAGGCGGGACTGGTCGAATCCGACGTTGGGCCAGGCGCCGGACAGCGTGGAGCCGGTAATGTGTATGGCCGAGGGCATCACGTCGCAGCCGTAGAGGACTTCCTGCATCATGGCCGGATGCAGCGCGGCGGGGTCGCCGCCGGCATTGGCGTGGCGGGCGGCGATTTGCTCGTACACGGCGGATAGCAGGGCGCCGGTGCCGCAGGCGAAATCGGCGATGCGCAGGCCGGCGATGGCGTCGGCATTGCCCCAATCTATTAGTCCTTCAACTGTGTCAACCGCTCGTGGTGAGCTTGTCGAACCACGTCCTTCGACAGGCTCAGGATGAGCGGCAGGGGGTGGCGCACGCAGTTTGCTCACCGCCAGCCTTGCCAGCAGGGCCGCGGACGGGGGCAGGGTGTAGAAAGTAGCCAGGTACTTGCGGTCGGCAATGAGCCGCTGGAAGATGCGACCAGTGAGGTCGTGAGCGTTGGTTACGCCGGCGGTGTCTACCTGCTGGGCAGTTTCGCGCAGTTCGGCGAGGATACGGCCGGCTTCGCCGGCGGGGAGTTGTTCCAGGATGTCCCGGGCGATGGCAAAGATGGGCCAGTAGTTGATGCTCAGGATGTGCGTCCAGGCGGCCAGGGTTTCCGCCTGCGGGTTGGCGACGCTGGGGCCGCAGACCAGCCCCAGGTGTTTCACCTGCGGGTGCATTCCGGCGATGCGCTGGTGAAATACCAGGGCGTTGGCGATGATGGCGCCGGCCATGCGGCGGGTTTGCGGCACGTCGGTCATCCCCAGCAGTCGCGCGATGGCCGGGGTAATGTTGGGACGCAGCGCAACCATTTCGTTGAGGATCACCGCCGCCCGCTCGATGCCCTGCTCCAGGGCGGCCGCGGCGGTGTCCACGGCCTCTTGCGGCACGGACACCAGGCGGATCAGGTCGGCCAGGTCGGCAACGGAACCTTCCAGCCAGCCCGATTCGGGAAACCGGCTGCCGTCCTGATACAGCACGGCGTAGGAAAGACGGGCGGTTGCGAGCGCGTCGCGCAGGTTGCCGGCGAACCTGACGGTATCGGGATAGCGCAGGGCTATGGCGGCTTCGATGGGGTGAGCCTCGTTCACCACCCGCAGGCCCAGGCGGACGGCGGCGTCTGCCTCGCCGGTGCCCACGGCCTCGTATTCGGCTTCAACCACCACCGGAGCGCGGTCGGGCGCGGTAATCAGATTGTCCAGCTGCAGGCCGGGGCGTCCCTCGATAAGCTGGGTATTCTCGGAGCGCACCTGACAGCCGGACAGCATCGCCCGCAGCAGATCACCCAACTCGTTATTGGCGCTGGGCTCGCTGTGGCGGGGCCGCTGGATGGTCATGGAGATGTTCGGAGAGAGCCGGGCGGGGCAGTCGCAAAACCTGGCGGAATTACTGGTTCAACCCCCGTTGCATTCCCCGCAGGTAGCCGGCCTGCCCGCCATGCTGGTTCACTTCCCAGATGAGCAGCCGGAACATGTCCGCGACCGCCATGCTTTCCCCCCGACGGTTGGTCATCTGCGTGCTCACCAGCGAGTCATCGTCGTGACCGTCCAGGAACTCCAGCAGGTTGTTTCGCGCCGCGTCAGCATACTCCATCAGGAGCGCCTTGCCGGGACACTGCCAACTGGTCAGGTCTTCCACCGTGTAGCCGAAACCCACGTTCATGGGCTCAGGCTCGAACCCCAGCCGCTGCGCCCATTCCCGCTCGTAGAGTTGCTGCTCCTGCTTGGCCAGCGATTGCACCCACATATCGAGGGCCCGCCCGTAGTGCCACACGATGAAACCGATGGAGTGGCACTGCTCGTTGGGCGTAAACTCGATCTCCTCCTGGGTCAGCCCGTCCACATACCGGACCAGCCAATCCCAGTTGGCGTCGAACGACTCCTTGATGAATTCTTTCAGTGCCATATTCCCCCCGGTTTGACCGTCACGTCGTCCAGACCGGCTGCCGCTTTTCCAGGAACGCCGATATGCCCTCCTTGGCGTCGTCGGCCAGGAGGTTGTCCACCATGACCTTGCTGGCGAACTGGTAAGCGGATGGCCGGTCCATTTCGATCTGCTGGTAGAAAGCGGCTTTACCCAACGCCAGTGTGTGCGCGCTGGCCGACGCAATCTGACGCGCCAACTCTGACACCTGCTCATCCAGCTCGTCGGCTGGAGCAATCCGGCTGATGAGGCCGAACTCCAGGGCCTCCTGAGCCGAAATCGGTTTGCCGGTGAGCAGCATCTCCATCGCCTTTTTCGGCATCACCGAGCGCGCCACCGCGACGCCCGGCGTGGTGCAGAACAGGCCGATCTGCACTCCCGGCGTGGCGAAAGACGCGGTGTCCGCCGCTACCGCAATGTCGCAGGTGGCGACCAACTGGCAACCCGCGGCCGTGGCCAGGCCCTGAACCTGCGCTATCACCGGCTTGGGCAGCAGGCGAATGGCTTCCATCACCCGCGTGCAGGCGTCAAAGACGGCGGTGTAGTCCTCGGCGTCCCCGTTGACCAACTCGTTAAGGTCGTGGCCCGAACTGAACACCGGCCCCTCAGAACGGATGACCACGACGCGGGCGTCAGGGTCTTTGGCAATCCAATCCAACCATTCTTCCAACGCCGCCAGGGTCCGTGAAGACAGGGCGTTGCGACGCTTGGGGTTGTTGAGGGTGAGAACAGCGATGCCATCTTTAGCCCAGTTATACAGGACCGCCGGCTGCTTCACTTCGTTCGGTGTTGCTGCTCGGGCCTGATGATCCTCCACCGTGGCAACAGCCACGGTATTGCCGGCAGGGGAGAAAAACTCCACCTCGTAGGCCAAGCCCTGCGGGTAGATATGCACGATAGTGCCCACATCGCCGGCCTTGAGTTGTTCATCCGGTATGTCAGTGGTGAGTACAATTTGCTCGAATTCTTGCAACATACCTTACCTCCGCCTTGGGTGCGCGGTAATCAGCCAAGGCTCGTCCGCACCATGGTAGATCATCCAAACGGTTCTGACGCGAGGATTGCGTCCGTCAGGAGTTTGCAGCGCACCGTCAACGGTGAACTTCGTGCCGTGTTGAGTTTCAATAACCCTGACAACTTCGTGGCTGTTCCCGTGAACCAGAAAGGCTTGCTCTAAACGCCGCCATTCCTCCTGGTTGAACCCAAATTCCATGAAGAATTTGGCTTTACTCCAGCCGCTCTCACTATTCAGCGAGAGTAGATATCTCGTAATTTTGGCCGGTTCTACATGGGCTTTTTCAGCGTTGGGCAGTCTCATGCCTACCCGCGCGGCAGGCCCAATCCACGGCTCGCGATGATGTTACGCTGCACCTCGCTGGTTCCCGCCGCTATGGTGTGCGAGAACGCGCGGAGCCAGTGCTCCTGCATGTCCGCTTCCATCGGGGTCCATTTCTCGTCGCGCAAGCCGCCGTACATCCCCATGATCTCCAGGCACGACGCCGTGGTGCGCTGTACCGTTTCGCTACCGAAGACCTTGGACATCGACGCTTCCTTGTTGGGAACCAGGCCCTCGCCCTGCATCCACGCCACGTTGTACGCGATCAGCCTCGCCACTTCGCACTCGATGTACCGGTCGGCCAGAGCGTTGCGCACCCACGGCTCCTGGCTGAGCGGCTGCCCGTTGCGCCGGATGCCGTCGGCCCACTGCCGGGTGTCGTCCAAATGCCGGCGAGCCGCCGCCGAATAGTCGATGCCGGAGCGCTCAAAGTCCAGCAGCGTCACCGCCACGTACCAGCCGCGATTCTCTTCGCCAACGATGTTGCGCGCCGGCACGCGCACGTTGTCAAAAATCACCTGGTTGAATTCGTGCCGACCGCCCATGTTGATGATCGGGCGCACCTCGATCCCGGGCGTTTTCATGTCCACCAAAAAGAAACTGATGCCCCGGTGTTTCGGCGCGTCGGTGTCGGTCCGTGTCAGCAGCATGATCCAGTCGCCCCGGTGACCCATGGAAGTCCAGATCTTGCTCCCATTGACGACAAACTCGTCGCCGTCGCGGATTGCCCGGGTGCTCAGCGACGCCAGGTCGGAACCCGATTCCGGCTCGCTGTACCCCTGGCACCATTGCACTTCACCCTTGGCCACCGGCGGCAGGTGCTCGGCCTTCTGCTCGTCGGTGCCGTGGATCATCAGCGTCGCGCCCATCATGCGCACGCCGAAGTTGTCCCGACCCGGCGCCCGGTGGTACGTCATCTCCTCGTTGAAGATGGCCGTGCGCACCGGGGACGCTTTCTGCCCTCCGTACTCCTCGGGCCAGTGCATGGTGAGCCAGCCTCGGTCGGCCAGCTTGCGGCGAACCTCCAGCGTGCGCTCCCAATTTTCCTCACCGGAGCCCCGTTCTCCCAGCTCCCACTCCGGAACGTACTCGTCGTCGATGAATTGCCGCAAATCATTTCGGAATGTGGCGTCTGCGGTGCTGAGTTGGAACTCCATGGCAATATTCTCCTGGTACGGTTGAGCGAACCGACTGACGATGTGAGAACCGGGGTCAGTTGCGCTGGATCACTCCACAGGCGATACGCGCTCCGGCGGATCCGGCGTCCTCTCCATAAGCATCGGGTTTCTCGTGGACAATGATAGCGGAATTATCGGCGTCAAACAGTGAGTGGTCCGGACCGGAGTCCAGGGTCACTTCATCAGTATAATAATCCGCTTTAGCCGTGCCGTCAGCTGCGGCATAGATGTTGGGCAGGTCTCCGGCATGGTGGCCGCCGGAGTATAGTGGCCCGTGACCCACTTCGGACGGATTAAAGTGTCCTCCGGCCGCGCTGAAGTCCGGTGCGCAAGCGCCGACAGAGTGGATGTGAAAGCCGTGACCGCCAGGCTCCAAACTGGAGAGGTCTGCCGATATGAGAACTCCGCGAGGTCCCTGGGTCAGCGCTACTCTTCCCATGCTCACACCTTCTGCATCCATCAACTCCGCGCTGGCCTTTGCTCCCACGCCGGACGGTTCATAGGAACCTGACCCCGGGACGCAAGCCAGCATTGCCAAGGCGCTGGTCAAAAAGATGCCGATGGCTATCAAGGATATCAGCTTCATGTCGGAGACCTATTATATGGGCTCAAGTCGGTGCATATATCTCCGAACCGCCAGCAACTATCCAGGGTCGGCTCACATTTGGCTGTATCCGCTGCCGGGCCCGCGCGTGTCATCCACACCCCAGCCACGCCCTTCGGTGATCCAGCCAAATTCCAGCAGGATCTGCTGGCTGTAGCAAACGCGGCCGGTCACCTTGTCCGTCGGCTCAGAGGCTAGCAGCAACGTAGCTTTGGCCAGCAACTCCGGCGGCTCCCCCCGAGGGTCGTCCATCCCTTCCACCAGGTGATGGAAAACAGTCCCCGGCGTGGGCACCACCAGCGAAGGCGATACAGCGGTAACCGAGATTCCATACTCGTACACTTCCTGCGCCAAGCCCTGTGAGAACCGTTCCAAGGCCGCCTTTTCCGCGCCGTAGCAGGTGCCGTTATTGGGCGGCGTGGTATACGGCCCCCGTCCCGGACCCACCGCGGAGCCGGAAGAGATGTTTACGATGCTTCCCGACCGCCGTTCGATCATGTCCCCCAGTACCAGTTGGCTCAGAATGAACGGCGCGTGGAAGTTGACCGCCCACGACCGCATCCACCGGTTGATGGGGAAATCCTTGATCGGCAGGTAATAGGTCAGCGCGGCGTTGTTCACCAGCACGTCCACTGGCCCATAGATGCTGCGGGTCTCCTCAACGAGACGTTCGCAGTCTTCGGGGAGCGAAATGTTCGCCGCTACCGCTGTGGCCTCGCCACCAGCTTCTTTGATATCCGCGATGGTCTTGGAGAGCGAACCTTCCAGCGGGTGGTCGCCCTCGTTGACCGTGCGCGCGGCGCAAACTACTCGCGCCCCTTCGGCAGCGAAGAGCTTGCTGATCTCCGCCCCGATGCCACGGCTGGCTCCGGTAACGATGGCTGTTTTTCCTTCAAGTCTGGGCATTTGTTGGTCATCCTTAGAGTCTTGAGCTAGCTTGAGCTTTCTTTGGGGGCTCCGTTTTGCGACGGCGGCGGTTCCGTAAACGGACGTCCATCGCGGTCCGCAGCCTCCCGACGTTCGTTCCAAGTTTCCCAAGCGCGGTTGGCTTCCTCTCGACCCTCTTCGCGGCCCTGCTCTCGCCCTTCCTGACGCACCAGGTCACGATACAATTTGGCCAGCACCATGGGTATGCCCTCCACCAGTCCGAACGCCAACGGGAACGCGACGCCGACCGTTACTGCTGCGGCGACGATGGCAATTATAACAATTTCGGGCCACGCCAGCGGCAGGCCCTCTGCCGTCGCCACCCGCGCGTAGATGAGCAGTCCGGCCAGAATCGCCCACAGGGTGTAGAACGCCGCTAGGAACCAGCCGTTTCGTCGAATCAGAACGTCAAAAGCGTTGGCTCTGACATCCCGGACTCCATGATCCGGATTACTTCTGCTAACCATCCAACAGATCGGCTAGCAGGCTTTCGTTCATCGTGAAGCTCTCCGCTTCCGAGGGAAACGCTCCGGTCCTTACATCCTCCGCATACCGCTCGAAAGCCTTGGCCATATCGGATCCCAGCTCGGCGTACTGCCGGGCGTGCTTGGGCACGAAATCGGGGAAGAGTCCCAGCATGTCGTGAAACACCTGGACCTGCCCGTCGCAGTCCGGACCCGCTCCAATGCCGATAGTGGGAATAGTCAATCGTTCGGTGATCACCTTGGCAAGGGGGGCCGGCACGCACTCCAGCACGACCGAGTACGCCCCGGCCTCCTGGAGCGCCAACGCGTCGTCCAATACCCGGCGCGCCGCGGCCTTGGTGCGTCCCTGGACCCGGTACCCGCCCAGCGCGTTCACCGACTGCGGGGTCAACCCGATATGACCCATCACCGGCACGCCGGCGGCCACCATGCGCCGTACCGTGCCCGCTATGGAAACGCCACCCTCCATCTTCACGGTGTGCGCCCCGCCTTCCTGCATCAGCCGGCCGGCGTTCCGCAGCGCTTCCGCGGCATCGACCTGGTAGGACATGAACGGCAGATCAACGACCACCAACGCCTGCGTCGCACCCCGGCTCACCATCCGCCCGTGCCGGACCATATCATCCATCGTGACCGGCACGGTGGAATCGTAGCCCAGCACCACCATGCCGAGGCTGTCGCCCACCAGAATGATCGGGATACCGGCGGCATCGGCGATGCGCGCCGCCGTGTAATCGTAGGCGGTGACCATGGGAATTTTCTCCCCGGCCCGCTTCATCTCGGCCAGTTGTCGGATCGTAATCGCCATCGTGCCGCGATTTTATCAGCCGGACACGTCGATTGTCCGCCTCAATTGCTCCAACTGCGATTCCTCGATTCCCTTGGCACCGGCCAGAGGGAGCGACGACTCGGTCAATTGACGATAAAGAGGGAGCAGATGAGCGGCGTGTCGCGACAGCAGTTCCAGGTGCGCGGCCACCGTGTCGGCGTCGCCCCGAACCACGGGCCCGGTCACCGCGTCAGCCGGACCCTGCCGCTCAATGGCTTCAATCGTGGCCCGCGCCAGCGGCACGGCAGCCCGCACGCCATCCTCCTCCGTGAACCCCATGCTGACCCACAGCCCCACGGCAGCGTCCAACAGGGTCGATAAATATCCACAACTCAATACCGCGCTGGCGTGGTACAGGGGTCGCATCCCATCAGGGATTTCAATGCTCCTCCCACCCAGCGATTCGGCTAGGCTCGGCAGAAAGTCGGCCAGCCAGCCGGTGGCCGAAACCGCGAAAGTCACTCCCTGCAACCGTTCAGCCGCCTGATCCGGCCCCCCGATGGCCGCAAACGTCTGGAAGGGATGCATCGCTCCGACAGCAACGCCGGCATTTGCCGCCGCATCGAGGAGTTCGATCGACGCCGCCCCGCAGCAATGAGCTACCCCTTGACTCGCCCTCCAAGTAATCGCGCCTGACACCCCGGCTATCGCCGTGTCCGGCGTCGTGATAAACACCAGATCGCAGGCGTCCGCCACCTGCTGCGCGGTTGCCAGCGCCGTGCATCCGTCGATCAGGCTGGCGGCACGCTCAGCGCTGGAGTAAGTGCGACTGGCAATTGCCGTAACCCGCCAGCCGGCCGCGCTCAACGCCAACGCCAGCCCGCTGCCCAGGACTCCCGCTCCCACGAAACCGATGGCTACGTCCTCAGTTCGGACCATTCTTCAACTCCGATGCCGCCGGTATCCCTGCCAGACCCTGCGCGGACCGAATGGCATCCAGTACCGCCAGCGCGGTAACGTGCGTGGCCGCCGTCACTATGGCCATCAGGTTAGCCGCAGCAGAATTCCGTCCCGTTGCCAGGCAGAACATCGTATCGCCGTCGCTGGGCGTGTGGCACGGCCGGATTGTCAGCGCCAACCCATCGTGGCAGGCGGACGCCACGAAATTCGCCTGCATTTTGTCCAGCTTCGCGTCCGTTGCCACCACGCCGATAGTGGTATTGGCCAAAGCCGATGGCCGCGCCGAGGTCGCTCCGGTCAACATAACCTCCACGGGATCGGCCATCGAACCGTCGGCGGCCCGGGGCCCGGCAATCAGCCCGCCGTCACGATGATCGTAGACCCCGCCCCAGGCGTTGACCGCCACCGCCGCGCCCACTGACACCCCGTCCGCCAGCACGCAGCGCGCGGAGCCGATGCCTCCCTTGACCGCGCCTTCGATCCCGAACCCCTTGGCTACCGTCGCGCCGGTTCCGGCTCCAACCGAACCCACCGGCATGTCGGTTGCATCAGAGGCGTCACAGGCCGCATAGCCTGACGCGCCGTCGGGTCGTACGTCGGATCTGCCCACGCCCAAGTCGTAGAGTATCGCCGCCGGTACGATGGGTACGGGACCATGCGGCGCCTCAAATCCGATGCCTCGCTCCTCCAGCCACCGCTGCACTCCCGCCGCCGCGGCCAGGCCGAACGCGCTTCCCCCGCTCAGCAAAACTGCATGTACCTGGTCGACCCGACGGATCGGGTCCAACAGGTCAGTCTCCCGCGTTCCCGGTGATCCGCCGCGTACCGCAACTCCGCCCACCGCGCCGTCCATCGTGAGGATCACCGTACAGCCGGTCCCGGCTTCGTCGTCCGTCCAGTTTCCTGCGGACACTCCGGGTACATCGACGATTGAACCGAATTGTTCCGCGCGCGCGTTCACAGATCCGTTCCAACCGACGCAAGCAGTTCCTCAGCGCGCTCCAGCAGATGGTCCCGCCGCTCCGCGCTGAACCCGCGGCTCTCCAGGTACAGGCGCAGCGCCGTTAGTGGCTGGAGATCAGACGGCTCAACCGAGATGCGCCGGCGTTCGGCGTCGGTGACCTCACGGGAAATGCTCGCCACGTAGTGCGCCGCCGACAAAGATGGACGAAGGTCGGCGTCCCGCAGCTTGGCGGACTGTTCCGAGGACAGCTTGATCCGCAAGCGGACAATGCCCCCCGCGATTTGATGCCGCGATATTGCCCTGGTCACGAACTCGCCGGGATTTTGCTCAACCTCAGGCACCGCAGCGTCCACGGTGACGAAGGGTCGAGCCGCAATGTTCTGGAACCGGAAGTCGGTCACCCTCCGGCCTTGTGGAGCATTGGGATTGATGTCCACCACGCAGAATCCCTTTTCGTCAGTCTCCTCGGAAAAGTCCACCCGTTGCAGGCTGCCCGAATACGCCACCGCCGGCCCGCCCTCCCCGGCCGGGCGCAGCACCTGGTGTTTGTGTATGTGCCCCAACGCGACGTACTCCAGTTCCGGCCGCTGGACTGCGCTCACGTTGAGCACGTGGTCGTTGCCCAACATCATGGAACGCTCCGACCCCACCGTCGCTCCGTTCACCGTGACGTGCCCGGCCAGTATCGCCGGTACGTCCGGGTCGATCCCCTCAGCGCGACCGGCAATGGCCGTGGTCATCCGACGTTCCATCTCTGCCCGTATCTGCTCGATGCTGAGCCCTCGCAACTCTTCCCGCGCCAGCATCGCGCCCCGTGAAGGCCACGGCACCGCCAGGACTTGCAGCGGACCCGCCCGGGTCGGAACGGTATACGTTTGCAGGCTCGCCCCCACGTACACGTTGGGAACTTGGAGCGTGGAGAATATTTCCACCGCGTGCGCCCTACCCGTAGCCGCCGGCAGGTCGTGGTTGCCCGGCAGCAAAAACGTCGCAATCCCGCCGTCCGAGAGCCTCAGCAACCGGCGGGCAAACTCTCGCTGGTGGGTCTGGGTCGGATCACGACCCTTGTACGCATCGCCGGCCAGCACCACCACATCGACCCCGTCGGCCAGGGCATACTCCACCAACTCGTCCAGCGCATCAAGGAAATCCCCCAGCCGCGTGGACAGCCCGGTGTTCGGGTCGGTGCGGCCATAGTTCTCCACACCGATGTGCAGGTCGGAGAAATGCAGGATTCTCATCGACTAAGTCCAGGCGCTGCCGACACAGTGTTTTCCTGATCGCATTGGCGACTACCGCAAGGGTTACGCAAAGTCCATTCCGGCGGCAACTGTCAGAATCAGGATTTACCGGATTTTGAGATTTTCAGGATGTTCATAAATCCCGAAAATCCTCTAATCTTGGTAATCCTGATTCTGACAATGACTTTGCACCGGCGCTGCAACTACCGCTCAACGCGTGGACTTACGCTCGAATCTCCGCCAGGAACCGCCCGGCGCTCTGGCGCACGAAGTCCTGGATATTCACCGACATCAGCCGCACTCCCCGCTCGGCGAACTGGCGGAACCGATCCACGTTGTCCACCGTCATGCCCGCGCCGGCGACACCAATTATCTTGCCTTCCGCCAGCGTCCCGTCAATCACCTGGGATATGGCCGCATCCACATCCGCTTGCGGCGGCATGCCCATGGCCTGCGTCAGATCGCTGCTGCCCACCAGTATCGCGTCGACGCCATCCACCGCGGCAATGTCGCGCACGTTGGCCACCGCCTCCGGGGTTTCGACCATGCAGATCACCAGCGTTTCCCGGTTGGCCGCCTCGTAGTATTCCGCCGGCGGCAGTCCGCTGCCCAGCCGGTTGGTGCGCCCGCCGGTGGAACTGCTCCGGTCGCCCATCGGATAGTAATGCGACGCCCGCGCCACCGCTTCGGCTTCCTCCCGGTTGTTGATATGCGGCACGATCAGGCCCTGCGCGCCGCGGTCCAGGAATCGCAACAGGGTCGATGGTTCGGCGTTGGGAACCCTCACCACCGGAGTGATGTCGTGCAGTTCGGCGGCGCGGATCATGTTCTCCGACTCGGAGTCGTTGGACGAGCCATGCTCGCAGTCGATCCACGCCCAGTCGAACCCGAGCACCCCATACATCTCAACCACAATCGGAGCGTAAAAATTCACGCTGCCACCGACGGCGATTTCGCCGGCGAGCAGTTTGGCTTTGGCTCGGTTGGTGCGTACCATTTTGACCCTCCGGGGTTGATAAGAGCGTGTGCAGCAGCAGGCCCGTCATTCCGGCGAAAGCCGGAATCCGGTAACGTTTTCTGGACTCCGGCTTTCGCCGGAGTGACGATAGTGGGGAGAATGCCGGGCGGCCTGTAAGCCGGGTTCTGTATCCGCATGAAGCGGATGGTGACCATCTATCTAGCCGCAGCGTTGCCGCTGCGGTCAAGCGGCCAACCCGGGGACGGGCCGGACGCCCATGGTCCCTCTATTTGGCCTTGCTCCAGGTGGGGTTTGGCCGCCGGTGCGTCGCCGCACGCGGCCGGACGCTCTTACCGCCCGATTTCACCCTTGCCGGCTCGCCAGAAACAGGCCGGCGGTATGTTTCTGTGCCACTTTCCGTCCCCGGAACGGTTGCCCGCGCCGGAGCCTGGGCGTTACCCAGCACCCCGTCCGGTGGAGCCCGGACTTTCCTCCCCGAGGCGATAGCCGTTTCTGACCATCGCCCGCGGCGGCCACCCGGCCGGCCCGGCTTTCTCCTGCTGCGAGGCTAGCACGGGCACTTGGGGGGGTCAAGCAGCCCGGTTCGGACCCGAGTGGCACGCCGAACGGTGCGTGCGTCCGCCGAAGCCCAGCGGCGATGCGCTTACCCCTATGTATAATGACGGCCTGCACGCCACCGAGTTTCCAACCCAGCCTCGAGGTAATTGCCATGGCCACCGAACCCGTCAACATTTTCGAGTACGAGCAGATCGCCAAAGAGCGTATCGAGCAGGGACACTACGACTTCATCGCCGGCGGAGCCACCGATGAGATCACCATCCGCCGCACCCGCGCCGTGTTCGATTCGATCATGTTGCGCCCTCGCATGATGGTGGACGTCGAAAACCGCTCCCTGGCCACCACGGTATTGGGCCAGGAGATCGCCCTGCCCGTCATGCTGGATCCCGCCGGCAACCACAGCGCGGCGCATCCCGAGGCCGAAATCGCCACGGTCAAGGCCGCCGGCGAGATGGGAACCGTCATGGTGCTCAGCTCCCACGCCTCGCGTACCCTGGAGGACGTGGCCGCGTCCGCGTCCGGCCCGCTGTGGTTCCAACAGTATTTCTTCAAGGATCGCGGCCTCACCCTGGAGATGGCCGCCCGCGCGGAAGAGGCCGGCTACTCGGCCATCTGCATGACCCTGGACGCCAAGATCAAGCCCAAGCGCGAACGCAACATCCGCAACGACTACGTCGGCGCCGAATCGCCCAACTACGCCCAACTGGACCTGGGCACCCACACCTGGAAGTTCGCTGCCGACGCGCCGGCCGGTCCCAGCGACATCCGGGACGTGGCATCCACCTGGGACGATCTCGACTGGTTCGCATCCAGCATCAATCTGCCCGTAGTCGTCAAGGGCATCATGGCCGGCGAGGACGGCCGGCTTTCCGCCGAAAATGGCGCCCAGGCGGTGATCGTCTCCAATCACGGCGGCCGCTATCTGGACACCACGCCGGCCACCATCGAAGTGCTGCCCGAGGTGGTGAACGCCGTCGACGGCAACGCGGAGGTCTACCTGGACGGTGGCATCCGTCGCGGCACCGACATTTTCAAGGCCGTTGCCCTGGGCGCCCGCGCGGTGTTGATTGGACGCCCCCTGTTCTGGGGATTGGCGGTTGACGGCTCCCCCGGCGTTTCCGCCGTCCTCGAGCTGCTCCGCGACGAGCTTGACGCCACCATGGGCATGTGCGGCTGTCCCACCGTGGAAAGCATCGGCTCGGCGACCATCGATACGGTCTCGCCGCTCCTTTCCGCGTTCCCGTCGCCGGCGGATTTCAGGTAGTATCCGCACTCCAACCAGCCCCTCACGCCTACCCATTTTCGCCGGAACTGTCATTGCGAGCGAAGCGCGGCAATCTCGTTGCGGCAAGGAACGCTAGTGCGGGAACGAGATCGCCGCGTCACTGCGCTCCTCGCGATGACAAAATGGATACGCCTGAGCAACCAGCCCTGCTTTCGAAGGATATGAAATGTACAACCATGCGCCGGTGGAGAGTGTCGCCGAGGCTTACCTGGAGTTGCTGGCCTCTCGCGGGATAGATTATTTTTTCGGCAACGGCGGGACGGATTTCGCGCCCATCATTGAAGCCTACGCCAAGCGGCAGGTGCAGGAACTGCCGGCGCCCCGTCCCATCCCGGTGCCCCACGAGGTCACCGCCGTCAGCATGGCCCATGGCTATACGATGATCACCGGCCGCCCGCAGGTGGTCATGGTGCACACCGTTCCCGGCACCGCCAACGCCATCGGCGGCATCGTCAACGCCGCCCGCTCCAACGTGCCCATGCTGTTCAGCGCCGGCCGGACGCCCATCACGGAGGGAGACGCCCGGGGCTCCCGCGACGGCAGCATCCACTGGGCGCAGGAGTCCTTCGACCAAGCGGCCATGGTGCGCGAGTGGGTCAAGTGGGACTATGAATTGCGCCACGGGGCCGACCTGGAGAGCCTGGTCGACCGCGCTTTCGCCATCGCCGAGTCTCCGCCGGCCGGGCCGGTGTATCTGACCCTGCCCCGGGAGGTGCTGGCCGAGGAGATCGACGGCCTGTCTTATCAAGACGCTTCCCGGCAACAGCAAGCCGGCGACCGCCTCCCCACACCCGAAGCCATTAGCCAGGCCGCCCGCGCGTTGGCCGCCGCGCGCAATCCCATTCTGGTCACCCGGGGTGGCGGCAAGGACCCCGGTGCGGTTGCCCCGCTGGTGGAACTGGCTGAACTGCTGGGCATGGCGGTGTTCGAGTCGGGGGCGCTCTACGCCAACTTCCCCAGGAACCATGCCCTGTACGCCGGGTCGGACATCGGGCCGGCCCTGGCCGATGCGGACGTCGTAGCCGTGCTGGAAGCCGACGTGCCCTGGACGCCCAAGCGCCATCAGCCGGCGGAAGGCTGCCAGGTGATCGGCATGGGTGATGATCCGCTCTTTTCCAGCTACCCCGTGCGCGGGTTCCAGGTCGACCTGAACCTGGCCGGCACGCCCCGGTTGGTCCTTCAGGCGTTGCTGGATGCGATCAGCGAGATTGGGGTTGGCGCGGCGACCGCCAAAAGGCGGACTGATGAGTGGGAACGTCGCAACGACGATATGCGCGCCGGCTGGCTCCGGCAGGCCCAAGCCGCCAGCGAACAGACCCCCATCAGCAAATCGTGGTTCACCCGCTGCCTGTCCGACGTGCTGGACGACGATACCATCGTGCTGAACGAACTGGGCATCGACGCGGTGCAGATCGACATCAGGAGGCCGGGCAGTTTCTTCGGCGTGCCGGTATCCGGCGGCCTCGGCTGGGGGATTGGCGCGGCGCTGGGCGCGAAGCTGGCCGACCGGGACCGCACCGTCATCTGCTGCGTCGGCGACGGGTCGTACATCTTCGGTTCCGGCACCGCCGGGCACATCGTGTCCGAGGCCCAGGGTCTGCCCATCCTGACCATCGTGTGGAACAACGGCATCTGGAACGCCGTGCAGAGCGCCACCCGGGGCACCTACGCCGATGGCTACGCGGTGCAGACCAACAACTTCGCGGTTACCACACTGTCCCAGTCGTTCCAGTACGAACTGATCTGCCAGGCGGCCGGCGGCTACGGAGAGCGGGTGGAAGACCCCGCGGACGTGCCGGCCGCGCTGGAACGCGCCCTGAACGCGGTGCGCCACGAGAAGCGCCAGGCCCTGCTCAACGTGATCGGCCAGTAGGCGGCTACTGGTAGACTACCGTATAGTGCAACAGTGCCTTGGAGGGGAGAGAGATGACTACACCAGCCCGCCGGTCTGCCGAGGAGGCGGGTCGCCTCGGTGACGCGATATACAATAAGCGCATCCGGCAAATGGTCGAAGGGACCCACCATGGCAAAGTAGTAGCCATCGACTTGGATACGGGCGAGCATGCCATTGGCGACACCGTTCTGGCCGCGACGGAGCCGCTGCTTGCCCAACGCCCCGATGCCGATACCTGGTGCGTGCGTGTCGGATACCGGACGCTACGCAACTTCGGGGGACGACCCTTGCGGGGATCCCAGTGATCGAGGGAGCCGTGAACGCTGACTATGAAGCGGTCGTAACCCTTACACTACGTGCCCCGGCAGGCCAGACACGGGAAATCGAAGCCGTGATAGATACCGGCTTCAATGGCTATCTGACCGTGCCACCGGCGCTGGTTGAAGAGTTGAGACTGCCTTTTCGGACCCACAGCCGGGCGACCTTGGCTGACGGCAGTGAGATAGATTTCGACGTTTACAATGCCATTGTGATGTGGAATGGCGAGGCAAGGTTCGTCGAAGCCGATGAGGCTGACACTACGCCCCTCGTCGGCATGGCCCTCCTCGAGGCCCACACCCTGCACGTCGAGGTGGCCGACGGCGGACACGTCGTCATCGCGGCAATGGGATGATTCCGCCTCGCTGAACAACCGGGAAAGAACGAGCGCGGAGCAAGATAACCAAGCGTCGGTCGTCCAGGTTGTCCAACCAACGGCGTAAGACATCGCTCGGATCACTCCAAGCCCGGCGTCGTCAGCATCCTGTTCATCGATGTAAAAGGCAAAGCGGCCGCGCTGGAACGCGCCCTGGACCGGCTCCAGGGATGTCCATGAAGCGCTCAGCTACTGGCTCGTCTACTGCTCATCAGCCGGCTCGCGCAGTGTCGGGTAATCCGCGGGGTCGCTGAAGTCCCAAATTTCCGTGTCCCAGCCAGTGTAGATCTTGCCGCTGGGCCCGGTGGCCTTCTTCATCTGCTTGCTGGTCTTGCCGGCCTTCTCGGGGCTGCCGGCGCTGGTGGTCGCGCCGGTCGTCTTTTTGTCCCAATAGCTGTTGCTGACGGCGCCGCCGCTGCTCGACCCCACCAAACCACCGACAGCCGCATCCTTGCCACTTGTGCTTACGCTGCCGATGGCATAGCTGTTGCTGACGGTCCCTGCCTCATCCCCGACGCGGTCGTTCCATCCCACCAGCCCGCCTACGAAATGCCTACTACCACCGCTGGCGCTCGCGCTGCCTTGGGCGTAGCTGTTGCTGACGGCACCGCCATGGTTCCATCCCACCAACCCGCCGACAATATGCGCACGACCGCCGCCGCTGGTGCTTCCATTTCCGCTGGCGTGGCTGTTGCTGACGGAAGAGTCAGACCCGTTCCATCCCACCAACCCGCCGACAATATGCTCATTGCCACCGCCGCTGGTGCTTGCATTTCCGCTGGCGTGGCTATTGCTGACGGAAGCGTCGTACCGATTCCATCCCACCAACCCGCCGACAATATGCTCATTGCCACCACCGCTGGTGCTTGCATTGCCACTGGCGTAGCAGTCGATGACGGTGGCAAACAAGTTCGTGCCCACCAGCCCGCCGACCGTGCTGCTCTTGCCGCTTACGCTTACATCGCCACTGGCGTGGCTGCCACTGACAGTGCCCCCCACGTTCTCCCCAAGCAACCCGCCGACATAACTGTTCGTGCCGCTTGCAATTACACCGCCGCTGGCGCGGCTGGCGCTGACGGTGCTCCTCCCCGTGTTCGTGCCCACCAGTCCGCCGACCGTGCTGCTCTTGCCGCTTACGCTTACACCGCCGCTGGCGTGGCTGCCGCTGATGATGCTCGGCTTCCACCGGTTCGGGTCAAGCCAACCAAGATCCTCGCGGACGACCCTCGACCCGCTCCAACCCACCAGCCCGCCGACCGAACTGTCCCGGCCGCTTGCTTTTACGTTTGCGCTGGCGTGACTGTCGCTGACGGAACCGCCGCGGTTATTTCCCACCAGTCCACCGACCCGGTTACTTTTACCCGAGGCTGTAATGGTGCCGCCGCTGACGTAGCTGCCGCTGATGGTACCGTTATTTTCTCCTGCCAACGCGCCCACACCACGGTCGAAGCTCGGTCGATTGATAGTGGGGGTGATTATTCCAACGTTCCGGATGACGCCATCCGCGCCTAACAGTGCAAACAACCCTCCTCCTGTCAGGCCCGAAACGGTGCTGGTGTTGCCGTCAAAGGTACCGGTAAAGCCGGCGCCGTTGGCGCCTATGGGAAGCCACTTGCCGGTGAGGGTCAAGTTGCCGTCCAGTTCATAGCCGGCGCAGCCGGCGCCCTCCGGGCAGCCCATGCCGGCGACTGCAAACAGGAAAGCCTTCGAGTATGTGTCCGCATTGTCTTCACTATCCGGCGCTCCGTCGCCGTCCAGGTCCAGCGTGATGGCGGCCAGTTGCTCCTGGGTGGCCACTGAGATTAAGCCGTCGTTATCCAGGTCGTAGTCGACTAGAGAGCCGGCCACTTTGTGGCCCGTCTGGGCGGACAGGGCCGGATGCTTCAGACGCGCGGCGTTGCCGTCGGCGTCGGTGATGGTTCCCTGGTTCAGTCCCAGCGCGTTCTTGCGGATGCTGACGCCGTCATCGTCCCGGTCGCTGCCATTGACCTTGTAGGTGAAGGTCAGGGTTACGCCGTCCGCGCTGGAATATCTGGCCCACCGCTTGCGCTCGCCCACGTCCAGGCGCACCCGGGGATTCCCATCAACTGTCACATCCTCGCTGAAGGTCACGGCGACTACGATGGTTTCGCCTTTGCCGTAGGTGTCGCCGCTGACCGGACTGGAAGCAATGGTTGGGCCGGCGGTAATTTGGGGCCGGCTGCCATCCTGGGCTTGGGCCGGGTCAGCCGGCAGCAGTACTCCGCCGATGGCAGAAGCCGCCAACAGGACCGGTAGCAACCAGTCCGGAAGATATCGCGACGGCGCGGCCCGCATCAGCTTTGCGCCCCCTGAAGGTCGGGGGGGGGCGCGGCGGAATCGGGCCGGCTGAAAACCCCGGACTTCATGGCGGCGAAAGGCGCAGTTATTCCCCGGAAGGGCTGACCCGAAGGAAACCTGTTGCTGAACATTGTCTTATCCTCTCTCAACTTTCCGGCGCATTCGTCACGATATCGGACGTCGCTATTACGGTAGGCGAGTATCCGAATTACGGTGTGGCCAAATGGGGATACTCAAATGTCTCAGTCAACGGACCGGCCGTCGCCGAGCGCAAAAGATTATCGGCGTTGTTTTAATGACCGTCAAGTGCAGCGCGATAACAGTATCGGGATGGTGCAAAGTCATAGGAGTTACGCATTTGAAGCCACACGCCCGTCACTTCGGCGAAAGCAGGAGTCCAGCGATGGTATGGCGACGGAAACAGAGCAGTGTCTAATGATTTCGGTCACTGGATTCCGGCTTTCGCCGGAATGACGGTCCCAACTGCGTAAGTCCCAAGTCATTGTCAGAAGCAGGATTCCGCCGGATTTTGAGATTTTCAGGATGTTCATAAATCCCGAAAATCCTCTGATCCCGGTAATCCTGCTTCTGACCGTTGCCGCCGGGAGGGACTTTGCGCTGGCCCTGGTGAGGTCCCCGCGTTGACGCCGCCGCCGGCCCTCGGTATCATTCTTCGCCGTATGCGCAGCGCCGGCTCCGGATTCACTTGAACGCATTGCCGACCACTCCGGGTTGAGTGGTGGGCGGGTGCATCGTGCGCCGGGTGAGCAACTGGTCCCCTTTTTCGCTGCGTGCGCGTTTCCCGTCTTCCCTGTTCATTGGGCGTCTGACGCCCCCTCCCCAAGAATGATGGTGAAACGTATATGCTCCGACGATTCCTGGCGCGCGCGGTTGTCGCCGTTGGCCTGATTTCGGCCGTCCTGGCGATCACCGCCTGCGCCGAAGATGAACAGCCCGTCCTCTTTGTGGGCGGCATCCCCGACCAGGACGTGGCCGTTCTGGAAGCCCGCTTCAATCTCCTTGCCGAGCACATCAGCGAGGAAACCGGAGTCCCCGTCCGCTACCTGCCTTCCCAGTCCTACGCCGCCCTGGTCACGGGATGGGACAACAACGATGTCCAGCTGGCCTGGTACGGCGGCCTGACCGGCGTTCAGGCGCGCCTCGCGGTCCCCGGCTCCGACGCCGTCGCCCAGCGCAGCACCGACGAAAACTTTACGTCGGTATTCGTCGCCGCGCCCGATTCCGGCATATCGTCCCTGGCCGATCTCAAAGGCCGCACCTTCACTTTCGGCAGCGAGAGTTCGACCTCCGGCAATCTGATGCCCCGCTTCTTCCTCGGCCAGGAGGGGATCGTACCCGAGACCGACTTCAAGAGCGTGGCCTACAGCGGCTCCCACGACGCCACCTGGAAACAGGTCGAAGCCGGCGCGGTCGAGGCCGGCGCCCTCAACGCCAACGTCTGGAAAACCCGCCTGGAGCAGGGCGACGTTGACACCTCCCGGGTCACCGCCTTCTACACCTCCCCCGGCTACGTCGACTACCACTGGGTCGTCCGTCCCGGACTGGACGACATCTACGACTCCGGGTTCACCCAGCGGGTGGTTGACGCCCTCCTGAAACTGAACGCCGCTAACGGCGGTCGTGATCAGGAAATCATGAACGCCTTCCAGGCCGACCGGTTCATTCCCACCACCAATGAAAATTACCTCCCCATCGAAAACATCGCCCGCGGCCTCGGCCTCATCTCCGAACAGTAGCCGCCCGGCGATACTGATCGATGGCGCCGGCAAGACCTACGGCGATGTCGAGGCCGTTCGCCCGATTTCGTTGACCATCGAGCCGGGCGAGACGGTGGCGCTGCTCGGGCCCAGCGGCAGCGGCAAGACCACCCTGCTGTCCATGATCGCCGGCGAGCTGGAGCCGTCCGAAGGATCCATCCACCTGCGCGGCAAGAACCTCGCCGGCCTGCATCCCGGCCGTGAACTCTCCCGCGAGGTGGGCATGATCCACCAGCAGTACGACCTCGTTCCCAACCTCTCGTCCCTGCAGAACGTGTTGGCCGGACGGTTGGGCGACTGGGGACTCCTCAAGTCGGTAGTCTCGCTGGTGTGGCCCCAGGACCGGCAGGTGGGCATGACCGCCCTGGAACAAGTGGGCGTCAGTGAGCGCGCGCGGGTGCGAGCCGGCTTCCTCTCCGGCGGCGAGCAGCAGCGGGTAGCGGTGGCTCGCCTCCTGGTGCAGGACCCCGCCATCATCATCGCCGACGAACCGGTTTCGTCCCTGGACCCGGCCCGCGCCGAAGAGGTGATGGGTATCCTGAGCGAATCCGCCCGCCAGGCCGGCAAAACCCTGGTGGCCACCGTCCATTCCACCGACGTGGCGCGGACCTACTTCGGACGCCTGATCGGCCTCCGCAACGGCGAACGCGAATTCGACCTGCCGTCCCACTTGGTCACCAACGACCAGCTGAACGCCCTCTACGCTCTGGAGGGCCTGAGGGATGAATGACCGTGCGCACGCGGGATCCCTGGGGGGGCGTGGCGCGCTGACCGCAATCCTGCTGATCGCTTTCGCGGTCAGCCTGGTGGGCATCGGATGGGAAGACGGCCTGCTCAACGCCGGTGGCGTCCGCGCCGTCGGTCAGATCGTCTCTGCGGCGATCCAGCCGCAGCTGACCCTCGACGTGCTGTCCATCGGCGCCCGCTCCACCTGGACTACCCTCGCCTACGCCTGGGCCGGCATGACCCTGGCGCTCGTCATCGGCCTGCCCCTCGGCATCATCGGCTCCGGGACCCTGGTTCGCTCCCCCTGGGCTCGCCGGTGGAATATCTCGTTCGCGCGCTTTGCCCTTGCAGTGTTTCGCGCCATCCACGAGTTGGTCTGGGCGTGGCTCTTCGTCGCGGCCCTGGGACTGTCGCCCATGGCCGGCGTGCTCGCCCTCGGATTGCCGTATGGCGGCATTCTCGGGCGAATTTACGCCGAACTGCTCCAGGATGTACCGGACGCTCCCCTGCGCGCCCTGCGCGGCGCCGGTGCGTCCGAATGGCGCGTTTTCTGGTTCGGTCGGCTTCCCATGGCCTTGCCCGACATGCTCAGCTACACCTTCTACCGTCTGGAGTGCGGGATACGGTCCGCCGCCATCCTGAGCTTCGTGGGTCTGGGCGGCCTCGGTCACAATATCCAGATCTCCTTGCAGGACATCGACTACAGCCGTATGTGGACCTTCGTCTATTTCCTCATCGCGCTGGTACTGGTGGTGGACCTGTGGAGCTCATTGGTCCGCCGCCGCGTCGCCATCGAGCAGGGTTAGGCTTATGGCGGCACAATACGGCCGGGGCGAACCCGTATCCCGCGGCGGAGCCACGGCGCCGATTGCGCCCGCGCGCCGCATCGGATTCCTCGCCGCCTCTGCCGCCGTCGCCTTCTTGATGGCGGTGGCCGCTTGGGTGACCATTATCGGCGATGACCACTTCCCCAGCCGTAACCTGTTCTCGCTCGAACCGGTCTCCAGGGCTGCGGACTTCGCCGGCGGCCTGATCGGCGCCGAAACTTCGGCCACCCCCGCCTTCTACAAAGCGGACGAGTGGGCCGAGAAAGCGCGTCTGACCGGCGAAACCCTCGCCATGAGCGTGGCTGCCGCCGGTCTGGCCGCCCTTGGGGCTCTCGCGTTGTTCATGTTCGGCGCGCGCAACGTGATGATGGGCAGCCTCGCGCCCTACCGTTCCCCGTTCTGGACTGCGCCCTTCTTCCTGGTGCGCGCCTTGTTCACCGTCAGCCGCGCCGTGCCGGAACTGGTCTGGGCCATGATCCTGGTGTTCGTATTTACCCAGGGAACGCTGCCCGGCGTAATCGCCCTCGCCATCCACAACGGCGGCATCCTGGGCAAGCTGGGCTCCGAAATCGTGGAAGGACTGGACACCCGCCCCATGCGGGCGCTGCGTTCCACCGGCGCCGGCCGGATGCAGGTGCTGCTCTACGGCGTGCTCCCGGAGGCCCTGCCCAAGTTCATCACCTACCTCTTCTACCGCTGGGAGGTAATTATCCGCACCACCATCGTGGTCGGGTTCGTCGCCGCCGGCGGCCTCGGGACCGAATTCCGCCTCGCCATGAGCCACTTCAAATTCACCGAGGTCACCCTCATTCTCTTCTGGTACCTGGTCCTCGTCCTTTTCGTGGACATCGTCTCCGCCCAACTGCGTCGGCTGGCAAGCTGAAGCTACGTAGTATTGCGTATCTATTCGTGGGTTGGACTATACGTATTAGGCGGGGTAACGCCGTGGAAGATGGAGTACTGCGAGATGACTACATCCTCGCCGCCAACTTTTCCCCACAGCAGCAGCGAATAAACGCCGTCGCCGTAGCGTTGGAGGATTTTGCTGATGTCGGCTGTCATGGCGAAGGATGTGGCGTTGGCCGTCCATTCCGAGGCAGTGATCCAGGGGACCGTGATGGTTTCAGCCCGTCTGGATTGACTGGCGTTGTACGCCTCCTGCCATGCCCGGTATGCTTCTGTGTAGGAACGAGGCGCCGGGGCGTCTGCCGGCACTTCGTACGGGTCGGGGCAAGGTTTATAGGATTGGGAGAATGTATCGGTAGTCCAGCGATAGCCGCCTGTCAACGGCCATCGCAAACTGGCTACCGCGCGCCCATTGTCATAACAATAGGTGCGCGCAACCTGTCCTCTGGTCAGTTCGTGGGGAGGTGGATCGTAGTATATCTGTATTCCCAAATCCCTTTCCTGGCTGAATCGCACGCCATTCTTGGACGTTCCCGAAAACGACAGGACACCGCCCGATATGACGGGCATCCGCTCGTATTCAACATAGTCTCCCTCGAAATGCTGGTACATTGCCGTGTTGTAACGATCCCAGGCTATTCCAATGCTAACCCGTTTGTGCTGCGGGTCGAGGATGTTGCGGCGATGCCCGGGACTGCTCATCCAGCCATCCATAGTCTCTTTGACTTCCTGCCTGATATTATTGTTGGCGCTGTAACCATCGGTACCCCCGATGCAATAATCCAGTCCGCTGCCGTTTTCGCCGTTGGACTGATAGCCGCCGGCCAGGCTGTAGCGCATATAAGGCTTTAATCCATCAATGCCCCAATGGCCGGAGAAACAGTTTTCCAACGCAGCTTCGGCATGTATCTGGGCGGCGATGTTATCGCCTAGCGAGACGGCTCCGACGCCGGCCTTTTTGCGCTCGGCATTGATAAGTTCCAGCATATAACGCTTTTCCGTTAGCCCCAATCCACCGAAAGGATGAGTGTGGCGGCGAGCTGAGGGGATGAGAAAGTGCTCCCGGCTTCGGGGATAATGGTTTTTGATACAGAAAACCACCCCGAAACAAGGAGCACCCATCGGATGCTACCACGCGAGCGCCTCGACCGCATCGAAATCGCGTTTGACGATCATCGCCTGGTGGCCAATGCTGGGCTGATCCTGCCGGTCACGCTGGCCCACCACCTGGGACTGGGTGAGCTGGTGGACCGCCATGTTCACCTGGGAGATGCGCCGGGTCGGGCCAATGGGGGAGACAAGGTGCTGACGCTGGTGGCGTCGGCGCTGGCCGGTGGTGACTGCATTGACGACGCCGACGCGCTGCGCGCTGGGGGGACGGAACAGGTACTGGGCTGCAGGGTCAAGGCGCCGTCCACCCTGGGTACGTTTCTGCGGAGTTTTCGATGGGGCCATGCGCGCCAGTTGGATCGGGTGAGCCGTGAGGTGCTGGCCCGAGCCTGGGCGGCTGGGGCTGGACCAGGCGATGATCCGTTGACCATCGACCTGGACTCCACGGTCTGTGAGACCTACGGGCTGAGGAAGGAGGGTGCCCGCCGGCACAACTACACTGGCCAGCGGGGCTATCACCCGCTGTTGGCCGTCGCCGCCAGCACGGGCGACGTACTGATGGCAAGGCTGCGCCAAGGACGAGCCAACACCGCCCGGGGCGCCGCCAATTTCCTGCGTGAGACGGTGAGCCGAGTGCGCTACGCCGGCGCCACCGGACCACTGACCATGCGGGCGGACAGCGGTTTCTACACCCACGGTATCGTGGCCGCCTGTCGTGACCAGAAGGTCCGCTACTCCATCACCGTACGCCAGCACCGGAGCCTGCGAAACATCATCGAAGCCATCCCCCAGGTGGACTGGACACCGATTCCGTACTGGATGGAAGGCGGCGCCGACGTGGCCGAAACCAGCTACACACCCTTCGCCAGTGAACCCGACGCGGTACCGGTCCGGCTCATCGTCCGGCGGGTGACGCCCACGCCCGGCTCCCAACTCGCGCTGCTTGCCGACTACAGCTATCACGCCTTCATCACCGACCGTGCGGGCGACACTCTTGATCTCGAAGCCGATCATCGCCGCCACGCCGAGATCGAAAACGCCATCCGGGATCTCAAGTACGGCGTGGGCCTCAACCATCTGCCCTCGGGATACTTTGCCGCCAATGCCGCCTGGCTGGCGGTGCAGACGATGGCCCACAACCTGGCACGCTGGACGACGCGCATCGGGCTGGGCGAGCCGGTGGCCACCACCAAGACCCTGCGCCGACGCTTCTTCTCCCTGGCCGGACGCCTCACCCGCAAAGCCCGCCGTCTCACCCTGCATCTTCCCCAGGGCTGGCCCTGGCAAAACCAGTTCAACAGCGCCCTGGCCCGATTACGTGCCCTGCCACTCCCTTCTTGACGCCGCCCTCGGGGTTTGACCATCCACCATGACGCCCAACGCCTGGCCCATCCGCGCCCAGGCTGGGCTCCTGACGGTCTCCGCCGTCGGACTGCGCTGAAAATCACACCCAGCGCCGCTACCTCAGTACGTCAACATCCCCCTGGCGTGGCATCCACCCGCCGCGTCGTCCGTTTCATCGGCATCCGGACCTCGCCAACCCGATCCTTGGTCCCTCATCCCTCGTCTGACCGCCGCCGCCGTTTCCCTTCGGTGGATTCAGGGTTAGGTGACGCAGTTCCGGTGAAGGAGCGGGCGTCGGTGTGGACACAAGCGCCGGGGTCGCCGTCGGGCGCGGCGTTAAGGTGGGGCGCAACGTAGCGGCGGGCGTCGGCGTACCGCTTGACTGCGCTGCAACGATCAACGGATCCGGGAACACCCCACCACAATTCTCCTCCACCAGAGCCCGGATACTGGCTACCGAATGGAGATGCCTGTCAATAGCCGAATTGGTAGCAGCGAAGCGGCGACGCTTCTCCTCGCCGGAGTACTTACCATTACACTCGGCGAAGGCGCCAACCACCATCTCCTGTTCCGTTGGACCGGCCGGTGTCGGTATCGGTGTGGGAGCGGATGCTACGGTTGGTGTTGGTCGCAGTGTGTCGGTGGGCGAAACCGTTGGCGGCACAGCGGTGGGCAAAGCTGTTGCCGTCGGTGGCAGCGCGGCGGCAGGCGATGGCGATAACGTCGAAGCGAGCGAGGGCGTCTCTTGACGAAGCTGTACATTCACCTGCACCGGGTTTTGTCCCAGATACAGCAGCGCGCCATAGACGGCGCCCCCGCCGACAAGAGCGGCGATCACCGCAATTGCCAGTACGCGCATACCAGCGTACGCCTACTCCGCGTCCGGATGCGTCGTGATGAACCGCGCCGACCGCTCGGCATCAACGTGCGGCGCCCGCACCTCGACTCCAGCCTGCTCCTCCTGGAGCCGCACGGTGCTGCTGCTGTCCGCCTGACCCCAGCCCCGGTTCATCGCCTGCAGCGAGATCTGCTGCGCCAGCGTCGACATGGGCATTGGGACGTCGTACTCCCGCGCCAACTCCGTGGCCAGCGAAATGTCCTTGTGCGCCAGGTTCAACGCAAAACTCGCCGGCTCAAACTCACCCCGGAACATCGTCCGCACCAATCCCTCGTGCAGGAAGGACATCCGGCCCAGCGCTCCGCGCCGAACGCATTCCCAGAGCGGTTCAGGATCGACGCCGGCCTTGACGCCCAGCGTGAGTCCCTCCGCGATGGCCTGCCTCACGCTGTGCCCGATCATGTTGTGCACCAACTTCGCCACGCTCCCAGCCCCGATCTCACCGGCGTAGAACACCTTGTCCCCAAAGGCGTCCAGGATCGGCTTCACCCGGTCAAACACCTCCCGGTCTCCTCCCACCATCACCGCCAGGTTCCCCGACGCCGCGCCCGTCTTCCCGCCGCTCACCGGCGCGTCCAGCACGTGACATCCCTTCGCCCGGAACTGCGGCTCAATCTCCCGGATCAGCGTCGGCCGGCTCGACGACAGGTCGATGTACACGCTGCCCGGCTTGATCCCCTCCAGCACCCCCGCGGCTCCCGTGGACACCGCCTCCACCTCGTAGGGCCCTGGCAACGACGTGAAGGTCACGTCGCTGGCCTCCGCCACCTCCGCCGGCGTGTTGGCCAAGCGCGCTCCGCCCTCCAGCAAGGGCAACGCCGCCTCCTCGCGCAAATCGTAGACGATCATCGGGTAGCCCGCCCGCTGAATGTTGGCCGACATCCCGCCGCCCATGTTCCCCAAACCAATGAATCCTACAGTTTCCATAACGTCACCTGCTCAAAAATTGGGTTTGCAGACGCAGTATAGCGCACCGGAAACGGCCGAATTCGAGCCAAATGCTATAATGGTCTCGAATGCCCCGTGGTGTAGCGGTAGCACGTCAGCCTTTGGAGCTGTAAGCCCTGGTTCGAACCCAGGCGGGGCAGCCATACGAGCCGCGACTCAAGACTTGGGCGACCCATCGGTCGCCCTTATCTATTGGTTCGTCGTTCCAGGAAAATGGGCATCCCGCCTTTGGGTCGGAGCGAAATCAGCGGCAGCATCTCGGCTTTGTGCTTCGGGTCGTGCCGAACCTTCCACTGCTGTCCCAGGGTCGCCAGGATCATCTTGGCTTCCATCATCGCGAAGCCCTCGCCGATGCACTGGCGCGGCCCCCCGCCGAAGGGGTAGTACGCGTAACGCGGCAGAGCATCCCGGAATTCTTCCGTCCAGCGCTCGGGACGGAACGCCAGGGGTTCCTCGAACCAGCGCGCGTCACGCTGGATCACCAGCTGCGGCGCCGCCAGCAGCGCCCCCGGCGGGATATGATAGCCGCCCAACTCGAAGGGCTGGAAAGCCATCCGCGACCAGAACCAGATCGGCGGGTACAGCCGCAGTGATTCCGCAAGCAACTTGTCCGTGTAGGTCAGGTTTGCCAGATCCGACAACTCCGGCGCCCGACCGCCGAGAGCGTCATCCAGTTCCGCGTGGAAACGCGCTTGCACATCGGGATTCGTCGCCAGCAGGTACCAGGTCCACGTCAGGCACACCGCGGTGGTTTCATGTCCGGCCGCAAACATCGTGATCGTCTGGTCCCGCACCTGCTGGTCGGTCAACGGCTGTCCGATGCCCGCCTCGTCCTCCAGCCGGGCATCGAGCAACAGGGAGAGCAGATCGTCCTCGCCGGTCGATCTCTGCCGCCGCTGGGAGATCAGCCCGAAAATGATGTGATCTAGTTCCGCCCGAGCCCGCCGGAACCGCACCGTGTACGGCACCGGCAGCCGATGCATCAGCCTCCGCAGCTTGGGCGGCTGGTTCACCCGTCTGACCAGGTAGTTGTTGATCAGCTCGAACGCCTCGCCGATCCGCCGCACGTCATCCGGGAGTTCCAGACCGAACAGCGTTTTGACCACGACCCTCAAGGTCAGCGCCCCCATCTCCCGGGCCATGTTAACTCGCTGCCCGTCGGACCACGTCTCCCGGTGGTGTGCGGCGTAGTCGCGCATCAACTCGCCGTACCCCTCGACCCGGCCCCGGTGGAACTGCGGTTGCATCAACCGCCGCTGCTGCAGGTGCTCCACCGGCCCGGCGGTTACCAAACCGTCGCCCATCGCGTACTTGAGCACGTCGGTGTTAGGCCCCCGGCCCACCAGCCGGTGGTTCGTGACCACCACGTCCCGTATCAGGTCGGGGTGGTTGACCATCAGCAGCAGGGCCGGCTTGACCGACAGCGTAACCAGGTCGCCGTACCGCGCCGACTCCAGCATGAACCGGATCGGGTCGCGAACATAACGCAGGGTCTGCCCGATGACGGGTAGCTCGGGCGGACCGGGCGGGAGATCTCTCCGGTCTACGACCGGTCGCGGCGGATATGTCACCGTGGACGTCGTCATGGCACGGACTCCGGGCTACCGGCTCTGCAATCCCTGGAATGACGCGGCTAACCGTCCAGCGGAATCGTAGCCGTCAGCCGCGGCTGATCCCCCACCGCGCGGGTCGTGTGCCCCTGTCCGGTCAAATCCTCCGCCAGCGTCACGTGGCCGGCGCCGAACCGGTGCACCGACCCGTCGCCGAGGCCGATCTCAACCTCGCCCTCCAGCGTGATGACAAACTGGCGACGTGGGGCGCAATGCCAGTCGCTGAAGTAACCCGGCTCAACTCGCCGGAAAACAATCCCCTGGGCGGCCTGCATCGCTGCGTACTCCGGATGCGATTCCAGTTCGATTTGCTCGATGTGCGACTGCCCGTCTTCTCCCGTGTAAAGCCTCATGATCGGCATGGTGGCCCTCCTTATCTGTGTCGATCTCGTTCTTTACTCAGCACAATTCTATCAAAATCCGGCAGGCTATCACTCCGTGATCGCACCAAACCGGAGCTCCGCCACCGGGCTCGCGTCGCCAGCAATTAGCCTGCGCCGCGGCGCTGGGTCATCAATCTTGCCGGCTGAGGCTGACGAGCCCACAGTCTTTGGGATTCGCGCGTCCATGGCCATCGCCCCGAGCCTGTTCCCGCGGGTTCGGTTGACCGATGTTTACTGCCTTGTTAGAATGCCCGGCAGTCTATTAATTCGGGCGGTCATGCTTACAATCGGTCTAACGGGCGGCATTGGAAGTGGCAAAAGCGTAGTTGCCGAGCTGTTGCGGAGGCAAGGCGCGTCGATAATCGACGCGGACAGGCTGGGTCACGAGGCTTACGCACCGAACTCCGAAGCTTGGCGCCAGGTCGTTGCCGCCTTTGGAGAGGACATACTAACCACGGAAGGCGAAATCGATCGGCGTAAACTCGGATCCATAGTATTCGCTGACCCGGCGCAACTCGAGCGGCTCAACGCCATCATGCATCCGTTGATGGCTCAAATGGTCGAGGACCGCAAGGCTCACCTCGCTGCCGACGGAGTTGAAGTTGCGGTAGTGGAAGCTGCGGTGCTCTTCGAAGCGAGTTGGGACAAGCTGGTCGACGAAGTCTGGTCCACTCACACCCCAGCCGACGTGGTCGTCGAACGCCTGCGTCAACGCAACGGAATGACCGAAGAGGAAGCCAGAAAGCGAATCAACTCGCAGATGCCGGCGGAAGAACGCAACGGGCGTTCCGACGTGGTAGTCGAAAACTCCGCCGATTTGGCCTCATTGGAAAGCGAAGTGGCCGCTTTGTGGCAGGCTCGAGTCAAAGGAAAGGTAAATCAAGGCAATGGTTGAAGCAAACATCGAAATGCTGGAAGACGAACCCAGTTTCAAAGAGTTCGCCATCGAGGAGTTCCTGGTCCGCAGCGAGCCGTACTACCGCGCCGTCGGCGATGAGTTGGAACTGTTCGAGGCCGCCTACGAGCAGCACATCCCGGTCCTGCTGAAAGGCCCCACCGGGTGCGGCAAGACTCGCTTCGTCGAGTACATGGCGTGGAAACTAGGCCGACCCATCACCACGATTCGGAACGAATCGGCTCAGGAGATGCGGGAAGGCGAGGTCCGCGTTCCGCTGGTGACCATTGCCTGTCATGAAGACCTCACCGCCAGCGACCTGGTCGGGCGCTACCTGCTGGATGCCAACGGCACCCGCTGGATCGACGGCCCCATGACCCGCGCGGTCAAGGCCGGAGCCATCCTGTACCTCGACGAAGTGGTGGAAGCCCGCAAGGACACCACCGTGCTCATCCATCCCCTCACCGACCACCGGCGCATCCTGCCCGTCGAGAAAACCGGCAACATCATCGAGGCCGATGATCGCTTCCTGCTCTGCATTTCCTACAACCCCCACTACCAGAGCGCTCTCAAAGACCTGAAGCACAGCACCCGGCAGCGGTTCATCTCCATTGAGTTCGACTACCCGCCGGTAGACGTTGAAGCCGAGATCGTGGCCAAAGAAAGCGGCTGCAACGAAGAGCAGGCCCACGCCCTTGCGCGCCTGGGTGAGAAGATCCGCAACCTCCGCGAGCACGGCTTGGCCGAAGGCGCCAGCACCCGCCTCCTGATCTACGCTGGCCGGCTGATGCAGCAGGGCATCCCCGCCCGCCGCGCCTGCCAGGTGGCCATCGTCTGGACCCTGTCCGACGAGACCGAACTGCAACGGAGCATCGAAGAGGTGGTTTACTCCATCTTTGAGTAGCTGATGGAACCTCAATGGGTGCTATCACCCTCGATCTAGTCCGCAACGCGCTGGCCAACCGCCAGCAGGTTACTGCCGCCGCTGAAGGCCTGATGCCGGCGGCAGTAATGCTATTGCTGTACCCCAAGGACGGCGAGTTCTGCGTCCTGCTGAACAAGCGCTCCATGACGGTCGAGCACCACAAGGGTGAAATGTCCTTCCCCGGCGGCGCCCGGGATCCGGAAGATGCCGATTTCGAGGACACTGCCCGCCGCGAAACCGAAGAAGAAATGGGCATCGCCCGTGGTGACATAACGATTTTGGGACGCCTCGACGACAACGTCACCCGTTCCAACTTCCTGGTAAAGGTCTTCGTCGGGACAATCCCCTACCCGTACCAGTTCAACCCCAGCTCCCACGAAATCGCGGAGGTTGTCGAAATCCCGATCAACGTGCTTCGCGATCCCGCAACCCTGCGCTGGGACTCCCGGATCGAAAATGGCGAGAGGATCTCCGTGCGTTCCTACGGCTACCAGCAGCATCTGGTCTATGGAGCCACCGCCAAAATCCTCGACCAGTTCCTCGACACCATTGATGCTGAGCTGAAAACAGATGCCGAGTTGACAAAGGAGGACACGAGCCTTGACTAATTCCGCTACAGGCGACCTGCTGGACGAACTGGCCAAACTTCCGCCGGCAGTTGCCGAAGCCTACCAGGCCGTTGCCGACGCCATGGCCGAGTCCTTCAGCGAAGAGGAAACGGCTCTGTGGGCCCGTGAGGGCGTCGCCATCGGCACCCAGACCGTCCGCTCCTGGGAATCCGCGGTGGAATACTACCGCGTCAGCCCGGAGGTGGCGCGGTCTCTCGCCTTTGCCTCATTCATGCAGTGGGCGCGCTGTGGGACCTACCTGTCCCAGGACTCCCCGACTTTGGCGGTAGCCTTCTTCAAGGCCAGCCCATCTATCGTCACCAACCTCCGGCCCCAGTACATCCCGCGCTGGGCCGGTCTGGGCCGCTCGCTCTACAAGGGCACTTGGAAGTCCAGCACGCTGGCGGCCCGGTTCTTCGAGGTTAGCCCTGACCTGGTGCGCAACCTGCCCTTCTGGGACGTGGAAGTGTTCGCATCACTCATCGAGGCTCTATCCTACAAGTCCTACGACGTCGCCGCCGAGTGCCTGGTTCTGGGTCGTGACGTCTTGCCGGCCATGGGACGCGAGCGCGAGGCGTTCCTGTCCATGTCCCGTGCTCTCACCGACAGCAGTTGGCGCGAGGTCAAGGCCTGCCTGGAAATGGCTCCCCGCGCGCTCCAGCACGTGGAAGAGGGCCAGACCGGCCGGTTCCTGCGCCTCGGCGAAAAGCTCGCCAAGATGGGCCTCCGCGACACCTCCCGGTTTCTCTACGACGGCGCCCAGGCCCTGTCCCACGTTTCCGCAGGTTCGCAGGGCCACATCCTCGACCTGTGCGACGGCCTGCTGGCCAGCACGCCCGATGCGGTGCCTCCCTTCCTGAAGAGCCTGGACCCGGTGCTGAACCGGATCACCCTGCAGCAACTGGATCAGTGGTACCAGCACGGCGTCGAGCTCCTCAACGAGAACCCCGAGAGCGGTATTGCGTTCTTCAAGATCGAATCCAATACCTCCGAATCCATGCTGGAGACCCTTTCCTCCAGCTTGGACCTGGAACGGGTCAAGGGCATCATGCGCCTCTACACCCGCGCGTTGTCCGGCGAGAACATCGAGGTGCTTTCCACCGCCGAACTCGTCCGCCGACAGATCGGCTGGGTTGACCAGGATACCGCGTCCACCGATGGCACCAAGGTTTACCTGCCTCCGGTGATCGACAACTACAACGACAAGTCGCAGAACTTCGCCTGGTTCAAGGTCGTGGCCACGCACCAGGTCTCCCACCTCGAATTCGGCAGCTTCCAGTTCGATTTTGGACGCCCGGCCAACGTGTTCGACGACCGCCGGTTCCAGATGGAAGAGGCGATCCAGGCGCGGATCGAAGCCATCCGCACCGCCACCGCCGAGCACTTCCAACTGCTGGATCACGATGCGGCACCCTCCATCGAAGTTGACCAGGGTCCCGGCGGCACCATGCGTGTCTACACCGACATCGGACGCCTCCTGTCTCTGTTCGAAGACCGCCGCATGGCTTTCGACCTGTTCAGCGTGCTTGAAGACTGCCGCTTGGACTATCGCATCAAGACCGAATACCCCGGCATCCGCCGTCCGGCCCTGGACGTTCAGGGCGACGCCCTCACCCAGCGACCGCGTATCGAGGAACTTCCCTTGCAGGAAGCCCTCATCGAGTTGCTGGTCCACATGAGCCTGGACCGCTTCGAAGGCCTCCCTGTGCCGCAGGACTACCGCGAAGAAGCGTATATGCTGGCCCGCATCATGCACCGCCTGCGCACCGTTCGCGCGTCCATCGAAGACACGGCCGAGGCAGCCCTGCGGGCCTACGAGATCATCTCCCGCCTCCAGAACCAGCAGGAGCCGGAGGACGAATTCCAACCCGAGGATCTGGACGATCCCGGCGAATTCTCCGAGGAAGAGTACCAGGCTCTGCTCGATAAGCTGCAAGCGCAAATGAGCGAGCAGCAAGGCGAGCAGGGTGAGGGCGACCCTTACGAATCTCCCGAGCCCGTTGAGTATCGCGGTGACTTCAAACCCGAAATGGTCCAGCTGCTCACCAAGCTCCAGATGGACCAGAGCGAGATGGGCGACGCCGAGCCCATGACCCAGGAGGAACTCGAGCAGCTCCTCCAGGACAGCGCCGAACTCGAACTCGACGCCCAGGAAGGCGACGTTGACCAGAGCATGGCCATGTTCGCCCAGAACATCATGAAGGAAGCCGGCGTGCCCCCGCCGTCCAACGACCCCGGCCGCGGCTATGGCCCGATCCTCCACGATGACGACGCCGGCGGCGAGTTGGAAGCTCTGGAACCCAAGACTTACGTCTACGATGAATGGGACTTCCGCGCCAACGACTACAAGCCGCGCTGGTGCATCGTCAAGGAGAAGGTCCTCGACGAAGGCGACCCGAACTTCTACAACGACTCCCTTCGCAACTACGCCTCGCTGCTGGCTCACATCAAGCGCCAGTTCGAGCTCATCATGCCGGAGACCTGGCGCAAGACCTACCGCCTGATCGACGGCGAGGACATCGACCTGAACTCGGCCCTGGAAGCCTGGGCCGACCTCCGTATGAACGTGCCCCCGGACGAGAAGATCTACTGGCGTCGCAACCGCGTCGAACGTGACGTCGCCGTGGTCTTCCTGCTGGACATGTCGGCGTCCACCGCCGAGGCCATCGACGAGGGCCGCCACTCCGTGGACGACCGGGACGCTCCCGACGACCCGGTGGAGTACATGGTCTGGCTCCGCCGCCGCCGTGAGGGGCTGGTGCGCCGCCACTACAAGCGCATCATCGACCTCGAGCGCGAAAGCTGCGCCCTCCTCATCAACGCCCTGGAGTCCATCGGCGACACCTACGGCATCTACGGCTTCTCCGGCTATGGCCGCGAGAACGTGGAGTTCTACGTCATCAAGGACATCGAGGAGCAGTTCAACGACAAGATCAAGCGGCGCATCGACAAGGTGACCCCACTCCACGCCACCCGCATGGGTTCGGCCATCCGCCACGCCATCACCAAGCTGGAAAATCAGGACGCCGCAACCAAGATCATGTTCCTGATATCAGACGGTCGTCCCCAGGACCGCGGCTACAGCCGCGAGGGTGTGGAGAAGGAATACGCCGTCCACGACACCCACCAGGCCCTGTTGGAAGCCAAGCGCAAGGAAATCAATCCCTTCTGTCTGACCGTCGACAAGGCCGGCCACGACTACCTCAAGACCATGTGCGGCGACCTCAACTACGAGGTCCTGGACGATATCTGGGCTCTGCCGGAACGGCTGCCTATGCTTTACCGGTCCCTGACCATGTAGGCCGCGGTTCCGGGAACGCAAAAAATCAGGGGCGAATGGTATTCGCCCCTTTTTATCATGGTTTAACTTCTCGTCATTCCCGCGAAAGCCGGAATCCAGCAGAGGTTCCTGGACTCCGGCTTCCGCCGGAGTGACGGATCATCAACTGAACCACCTAAAACACAACGCTGCCAGCTACGGCGCCACCTCTGTTATCAGTTTACGTAACTCCGTCAGCGCCGTGTTGCAGGACCGGCGCTTGATCACTAAGCGGCGCGGCGGCGTGCGCAGCGGGAACTCCCGCACGTCGTCGCCATGCGCGATCGCGATGTGAATCGTCCCGGGGCGGTGTCCTTCAAGCTCCTGCGGACCCAGCACGCCGGTCATCCCGATCCCAAAATCGGCGGCCGTCGCGGATTGAGCGACCTGGGCCATGGCGTTGGCGGTCTCCTGGCTCACGACCCCGTGGGTCTCCAGAACACCGGAAGCGACGCCCGACGCGATCATCGCCTCAATCGTGTACGCCACGTTGCCGCCCCGGTACCACTGGTTGCTGTCCGGCGCCTCCGTTATCGTGTTGGCTAGGAAACCGCCGCTGACCGATTCCATGGTCGCCAGCGTCATTCCCCGGGACACCAGCGCCGCGCCCACGGACAGCTCCGGGGTCTCGTCATCGTAGCCCCAGACATACGGCGCCAGCCGGTCGTGGATGGCGTCCTCAATGGGCGCAATCATCGCCCGGGCCGCAGCCTCATCCGCGGCCCGGGCGATGATCCGCAGGTGGATCCCATCGGCCTTGGAGTAGATCCCGAGATACGGGTTCTCCAGTCCGAAATACTCGTTCATTATCTCGTCCACCGACGCCTCGCCCAATCCCAGCGTCTTGATGTTGCGCGTGATGGTGACCTCGGTGTCGACGATTTCCTTCAGCCTGGCGTCGATCTCGTCGTGCCACATGGCGCGGTTTTCGCCGGGCGGTCCGGGCATGCAGACGATGTGCTTCCCGTCCCGTTGCGCCCACCATCCTGGCGCCGTTCCGTTCCGGTTCGTGATGAACTCCGCGGACGGGATCAGCTGCGCCTGCTTGACGTTGTGGGCCGGCATGTCCTGCCCCCGGTTTCGGAACCACTGCCTCAGGTTCTCTAACTCCGGCTCCTGCACCACGGGCGTTTCACCCAGCGCCGCCGCCACGGCCTCTCGCGTCAAATCGTCCTGGGTAGGCCCCAGACCTCCCGTGGTGAAGATGATGTCGGAGCGCTCCCACCCCTGCACAAATGCCTCGGTCAACTTCGGCATGTCGTCGCCAATGATGCTGACCCACTGGAGCTGGATGCCCAGGGCCGGTAGCCGGCCGGCGATCCAGCTGGCGTTGGTGTCCGTCAACTCGCCCATCAGCAGCTCCGTGCCGACGGAGATAATCTCTGCCTTCAAAATGGCCTCCTTACCGACCCGGCTATGGGCAGTTGTATGGTCTCTCTGTTGGGGGGTCTTCAACCAGGCAGTAGGTTCGTTCCGCGCGCACCCGGTTCACCACGTATACAATCGGATCATCCGGCAACCCTGCGTAATGCACCAGCACTTGCGTGTTGCCGGCGTCGTCCAGGATGGGTTGGCCCTCCTGGTCCACCTCGATGTACCCGCCGCCGATGTAGAATTCGTGCATCTTCTCGTGCGTCTTGATCCGCACCGTCGTATCCGCCGGCTGTAGCCCGTATTGCGGATCGCTCGCCCCTTCCAGATCGACGTGCCATCCGCCGGGCGTGTCCGGCCCGCCCGGCTTGCCCGGCTGACCAAACCATTGCAACTGTGAGAACCACCACTCGGGCTCCACAACCGCCTGCCGGTCGTCTCCGATGGTAACGTACCAGGTCCGCGAGCCCGGTTCCGGAGCGTAGGTCGCCGTGACGCCGTTGTGGGTAATCTCCAATTCCTGGATGTCGCGGAACTCTTCCTCGTAAAAATACCCCAACTCTATCGGCGGTGGTATGACCGGCGGGCTCACCGCCAGGCAGTTGACCACGCGCCCCCACACTTCCGGCACTGTCAGCAATTGGGTGTCGCCCACCAAACGCATGTAGCTGTAGCCTTCGTCGGGTGTGAGGTTACCCAGCCAGAACTCGTACGACAACCCGGTTTCCTCGGTTATGACGATCACCGTTTCCGGAGGGTCAAGCCCGTATTGCGCCGGGTTTTCAATCGTCTCGCCCAGCACGCGGTTGACCTGGGGCCCGCTCAGCAGGAGGGGCGTTCCGGCCCACCGGTTCTGGTATACCTCCTCCCGCTCGTCGCCCTCCACGATGAACCATTTGCCCCGTCCGAGGTCTTTATCGTAAGCCACGGTTTGTACTTCGCCCGTTAGCGGAAAAGTCTGGTCGGAACACTCGATGGATCCGCCCGCCTGACCTCGGTGGGTCACCTCAACGCGCACGATGGCGTCGTCGTCGATCCGCCACGCCCACGGCTCGTCCTCGCGTGGCGCGTCCTGCTCCCAGGGCTTGAACCAAAGCGCCAGCGCTCCAAAAAGCGCCAGCACGAACACCAGCAGGATGGTCAACCGGATATTCATCTCAACTGTGTTCCGTCATTCCAGCGCACTCTGTTCCGTCATTCCGGCGAAAGCCGGAATCCACGCGCCTTTCTCTAGCGGCGGACCCACCAGACCATGACCGCCATGATGCCCATCAACCCGGGCAAGAGCAGCCACGTCGAGAAGCGCACGAAGTTGAACTCGTTCTCGTCCAGGTTCCACTCCCGGTAAACGAACTCCCGGTCTCGGATGGACACCAGCGAAAAGTCGCCCATCAGGTAGTTCGCCGAGTTCAGGAACAGGGCCGCGCTGGAGCCTCGGTCCACGTTGCGGTTCGAGACGAAATCCGAGTCGCCGAACACGACCATGCTGGCGATCTCGTTGTCCGGCGGTCGGCTGGTCGGCGCCGCTGCGCCCACCGGCGCGATGATGTCCAGGTACATGGCCGGGAAATACACCCGCTGTGGGTCGTCATCCACCGGGTCCACACGCTCAATGTCGTCGATCAGGCGCGCCGACGCGGTAGTCGCCGCAATGGGACGAGGCAACCGCGTGTTGGTCTCTTCCAGTATCGGTTCTACCGCCGCCGTGCCCGGCATGAAAGCCACGTTCAGCGGCCGTCCCCGGGGCGCGACAATCTCCGGCGGCGCATCCGGATTGTAGATCCCCACCCGCAGCGTCCGCGGCGCGTTGGGCTGGGATCCCTCAACGTCGCGTATGTAGCTGTCGGTGACGATCACGCCCCAGAATGCCAGGAAAGCCCGGAAGGTGTCGTGGGTGTCCGGCTCCGCCAGGAAGATGATCCGCGCTGCCTCTCGACGCGGTTCACCATCCGGATACCGGCCAGCCATGTAGTAATTCAGTGCGTCCAGGTGCGCCGTCGGCAGTTCCCCCGTGGGACCGGCGATCACCAGCAGCGCCGCGTCGTCGGGCACAACCACATCTTCGTCAACCGGAGCCCAGGGCAGGGTCGCGACCTCGTAGTTGTCCACTTCCAGACCTTCCCGGATCTTGAGGTAGCCGTCCTCGGCCTGGCGGGTGACGTCGCGCTCTCCGTGCCCGCTCAGGAAGTAGACCTTCTTCCGTTGCGTTTCGGTCGCGACCAGCAGCGCCGTGTACAAATCCTGTTCCAGCCGACTGTAAACCCCATCAGTGGGCTGAACCAGGTCGATAATGTCCGTTCCCACCGCTGAAACCGCCAGCGTCTCGTATGCCGTAACCCCCTGGCTCCTGGCCAGGTCGGCCTCCTTCTGCGGGTCAATGAACTGGTAGGTGAAATTATTGCTGCGCCGCGCAAACTCGCTCAGCGTGGTCTCCACCTTGCCCTGTCTGGTCAGCATCTCGATGCTGGGTATCTGGTCTGGATAATAAGCCGTGACGCTGATTGGGCGGTCCAGCCCGTCCAGCAGGTCACGGGAGCGTTGCGCCAGGGAAAACTGGTTGGTCGCCGTGGTGTCTGACCTCACGTGGTTTTCGAATGCCACGTAGTTGACCAGCGCCACCAGCCCAAAAAAGGCGGCGGTCATGATCACCGTGTTGACCCCATACCGCCCCGTCCTGCTGAAAAACGCCGCCAGCACCTGGCTGAAATACGATAGCCCTACCAGCAGGATCAACACCGCCCCGATGCCAATCACGATCCCGCCGTACAGCTTCAGGGAACCGATGAACACCAGCAGCACCGCGCCAACTATCAGGCCGATCACGCCGGCAATAAGTATCGGCGCGTAGAAAACCGCGATCAGATCGAACGCCGGCTCTATGAAGGAAAACAGCGTGCGTGACTGTTCCTCCAACGCCTCCGGCTGGTCGCTGGAACCGCCGTCTCCGGCATCCGCCTGGCGGTCCCGCCCCCTGCGCCGGCGCCAATCTCGGGGCCCGTCGCCGATGCGCTGTTGGCTCATGCTACCTCCAGCGCCGCGACTCCAGCGCGCGTATCGAGAGGAACAGGAACAACGCGGTTACCGTGACAAAGTACACGATGTGCGTCGAATCGATGATCCCCCGGTCAAAGTCGTTGAAATGACTGGTGAAGCCCAGTTGGTTGAATATCGTCGCCCAGACTCCCGTGACCACGTCGCCGATGAACGACGTGGCGTACAGCACCACCAGGATCCCGGTGCCCACCACCGCGGCGATGATCTGGTTGCTGGTCAGCGTGGACGTCAGGATACCCACGGACAGCGCGGCCGCCCCGTAGAGGATCAGCCCAAGGTAGCCGGAGTAGATCGGCCCCGGGTCCGGCGTCGCAAACAACAGCAGCAGGATTACATAATAGGAAGTCAGGGACAGCAGGAAAAGCAGAAAGACGAAGCTCGCCAGATATTTGCCTAGTATCACTTCCCAGTCCCGCACCGGCGACGTCAGCAGCAGTTCGATCGTGCCCAGCTTCTGCTCTTCCGCCAACAGCCGCATCGTCAGCGCTGGCGCCAGGGGAATCAACAGGAACGTCGCCCCCTGGAAGAAATTGCTCAACGAGGCCTCGGGAAACGGATTTCCCAAGTCACGGACGAAAAAGAACCCGCTCAGCGCCATGAAGATGAGCGCCACAATGTACGCCACGGGGCTGCTGAAGTAGATCTGGATTTCCTTGAACGCCACCGCGCGGATGGTTCGCATCGTTATCCGGTCCGGCTACTCTACGTCGTCTTCCGCTGTCGTCACCCGCAGGAATATCTCCTCCAGGCTCATGCTGCTCATCTGCATGCTCAGCAGGCTCCAGCCGTTGCTCACCACGGTGCGCGAAATGTTGTCGCGCAGGTCCAGCCCCTCCCGGAACTTGACGCGGTACGCGTTCACGCCGGGACGGGGGTGGTGCGTCACCTCGGTGGCTCCGTCGATGCTCCGCAGCACCGGCAGTACCTCCGCCGGCGGCCCGCCGATCTCAACTTCCAGCTGGGCCACGCCGCGCAGGTGCTGCGCCAGGTTATTCGGCGTGTCGGCCGCCACGATGTGACCCTCGTGGATGATCAGAACCCGCTCGCAGATCATGCTGACCTCCGGCAGGATGTGGCTGCTCAGCACGACCGTCTGCTCCCGCCCCAGGTCCTGGATCAGGCTCCGCGTCTCCACTACCTGGATGGGATCGATGCCGATGGTTGGTTCGTCCAGTACCAGCACTTCGGGTTCATGCAGGATTGCCTGCGCTATCCCGACCCGTTGCCGGAAACCCTTGGACAGCTTCCCGATGAGGGTCTTGTGGTAGTCCTCCAGGCGGCACACATCAATTACGTCGTCGATCCGCCGGCGGATGCTGCGGCCGTTCATGCCCCGCAGCGTGCCCATGTATTTCAGGTAGCTGGTCACCGTCATTTCGGTGTGCAGCGGCACTGATTCCGGCAGGTATCCGACCCGCTTGCGCACTTCCAGCGACTTCTCCACCACGTCGAAACCGTCCAGCGTTACCGTGCCCCGCGTCGGCGGCATGAACCCCGTCAGGATCCGCATCGTGGTCGTCTTCCCCGCCCCGTTCGGACCCAGGAAGCCCAGGATCTCTCCCCGCCGCACCGTGAAGTTCACGTTCTCCACCGCCGGCATGGGCCCGTAGTAGTGCGTCAGGTCGCGGACTTCGATCATCGCATCGACGTCCGCCTCCTCCGTTACCGGATCCAACTCCAGGTCAGCTTGGTTTTCAGCGTCTACTGCCATAGTCTTTCTGCCCACTGGGCTGGTTTTGCAGGGAACGACCGAATTTACGGTTGGCTGGCATACGCCGACGCCGGGTCAACGGATTTGCGACCTCGGCGCCGATGTGCAGCGGCTGCGATTTTCACCCTTTGAATTAGCGTGGCGGCTATGATATTCTATGCGCCGCAATTTCACAAGACGGCGCGGCCCCGTCCTTACGGGGCTTATTTTATCGGCGGGGGCTCGGCAGCAGGATGCACTTGATCATCGACGGTTTCGGCGGCGACCACGCCATGATGTGGGACACCGACCGCCTGCGATCCTTCCTCCACGAGTATCCGGCCGCCTTGGGAATGACCCGGATCACCGAACCGGAAGTCCTCGAATATCACGGCCCGAAACCCGCCGACAACGGCATTTCCGGCTTCGTCATCATCGCGGAGAGCCACATCAGCGTCCACACCTTCCCGGAGCGGGACTACGTCAACATCGACGTCTTCTCCTGCAAGTCCTTCGATCACGAACAGGCCCTCGCCGACGCCCGTTCGCTGTTCGACCTGCGCAGCGTCAAAACTTGGCTGCTTGACCGCGGTCTGGAATGGCTCGACGCTGACCAGGGCACCCGCGAAACCCAGCGCCAGCGCACGCTCCTCGAAACCGCCGTCTCCGGCTCGCCCGTTGCCTGACCCGCAGATCCCGCCCGTCCCCTGGACGCCTGCCAACTTCCTGGCGCTCCCGCCCGAGCAGTCCTCGTTGGGTAGCGCGGCTGCCGTTCTTATCCCCGTACCCATCGACAGCACCACCTCCTTCCGGACCGGTGCCCGGCACGGCCCCGCTGCCATCATTGCCGCATCAGCCGCTCTGGAAGACTACGATATCGAGCTGGATGTCGACGTCGCCGAGTTCGGCATCCACACCACACCTCCTCTGGAGCCCCACGTCGGCGACCCATATCAAATGGTGGAACGCGTCCGCTCGGCGGTTTCTCACTACGCCATGCTGGGTTCAGGCAAGCTCACCGGCGTAATCGGCGGCGACCATTCCGCCACCATCGGGTCTGCTTTCGCCCACATCGATCTCCATCCGGACTTGGCTGTTCTCTACATTGATGCCCACGCCGACCTGCGCGATGAATACCAGGGAACTGGTTGGGGCCACGGCTCCGGTGCCCGCCGCATCGCCGAGCGTTGTCCGCTTTCACTGCTTGGAGTGCGCACCCTGGCCCTCGAAGAACGTCAATACATTGACCGCCGCCGCATTCCCGCCTGCCTTTGGCCGCCGGAAAACGAAAGTGGCCTGGATGACATAATCGCCGCATTGCCACCGGAGGTATACATCAGCATCGACCTGGATGTGCTTGACCCGGCGGAAATGCCCGCAGTGGGCACACCGGAGCCCGGCGGCATGCGCTGGCTGGAACTCGCCGGTATCCTGCGTCGTGTGTGTCAGAAACATCGCGTCGTCGGCTTCGACGTATGCGAGTTAGCACCCGATCTGGGTCTGCCCGCCCACTCCTACACTGCCGCCAAGCTCGTCTACAAGCTGGTCGCCTACTCCCTGGCCCTTGGCCCTCGCTGAATCCCCATACACCGCGAGCCGGAGCTGTTTAGAATTGCCGCCCCTGCAGGGCTCTGGTAGGCGGCAGGGCCTTTTCAAAGTTAATCCGTCATTCCCGCGAAAGCGGGAATCCAGGAGGTCGTTGTGATCGGAATGTTCTGGATTCCGGCTTGCGCCAGAATGACGGTTCGGGGTGAAAGGCCGCCAACCAGGACTTTGAAAAGGCCCTGGGTAGGCGGTCTGCCTGGTTGAAATCGATGACATAGTTCCGCAACAATGCCCCGAACGCGCGTGCTATACTGGCTTTGCAGGCGAGAGATCCCTTTCCCGACCAGGTCTCGGGCGCAAACGGCCACCCAGATCAGCATCCAAGTCGCTAAACGGCGTCGAGGGAGACTGTCTCTGATCGCTTTAATCAGGGCAGTCGCCCGGCCACCGGGCCCGCAACAGCCCGCCGTGCCGTGGGCACGGACAATGAGAGCAAAAAATACAGCGCAACACCCCCGGCCGTGGGGCTGATAACCGCTCCGAGACCTGGTCACCGCAAAATCGCCTGCTAAATCATTCGACGCCACCAGGAAGGATGCCTATCGAAACATCTTCACTCATGCGGAGCGGGTCAACGGTCCTTCGCCTGTCCGTTGACCCGCTCCGCGTGGCATTGATTCCCGCACTGACAGAACCCAAGAGGATCAAACCAGGATAGTCTCGACTCACTCGCGGACCCCATCATGCCTGGATCGGCGGGTTGCCTCTGGTGACGCTCGCCGCCGGGGCCCCGGAGAGCCGTCCGTTTCTTGACAATGCCGGCGGGCCAACCCTAGAATTCCGGCATTCCGCGCGTTCGCGCGCCCCGGAACCCAGTCACCCGCGCCGCCTGGCGCAAGGAGTTTCCCATGCCAAACCAATGGCCCACTGTGCACTATAAGGAAGAGGGCATGCGTGAGGGCATGCAGATCGAGGACGCCAACATCGCCGTCGATGACAAGGTTGAGCTCCTCGACATGCTGTCCGAAACCGGCCTGACCAGCATCGTCGTTGGTTCCTTCGTCAGTCCCAGGTGGACCCCCCAGATGGAACGGATCGACGAGATTGTCACCAAGTTCACTCCAAAGTTGGGCGTCACCTACAGCGCCCTCGCGCTGAACGCCCGCGGCGTGGAACGCGCCCGCGCCTACTCCCCGCCCCTGACCATCGAGCGCGACGCTTATCCGCGCCTGTCCTGCCACCTGTGCGACGTGTTCGCCCGGCGGAACACCAACCGCAGCCAGATGCAGGAAATGGAGCGCTGGCCCGCCATCATCGCCCAGGCCCAGGAGATGGGCATCACCGAGGCTGGTATCGGCTGCAACGCTTCCTGGGGTTCCAACTTTCTCGGCGAATTCGAGGTCGACACCCTGATGACCCTGCTGGAATACCAGCACGGTTTGTGGGAGGAGGCCGGCATCGGCGTCCGCAGTTGCTCCATGGGTGACCCCATGAGCCATTGCACCCCGGCCAAGGTCGAGGAGAGCATTTCCCGCGTCAAGGAGCGTTGGCCCGAGATCGACCACTTCCGGCTCCACCTGCACAACGGTCGCAACATGGCCATCGCCTCCGCCTACGCCGCCATGCGTGTCCTCGGCCCCGAGGATACCCTTGAGCTCGACGGCACCATCGGCGGATTTGGCGGCTGCCCCTACTGCGGCAACGGACGCGCCACCGGCATGGCCCCCACTGAGGACCTGCTCCACATGATGGAGGATATGGGTATCCCGACCGGCGTGGATATCGACAAGCTCATCGAGTGTGTCTGGGCCGCCGAGCGCATCATCGGCCGCGAGCTCTACGGACACGTCTCCAAGGCCGGCCCGAGGCCCCGCGCCAGCGCCGGCAATCTCTACGACATCAACATGCCCTTTGTGGAAACCCTGGAACAGGCCACCCACTTCAAGAAGGGCGAGCAGATGTACGAAGGCGGTCTCTACCCCTACCGCGAGCCCGTCACCAGCCCCTACCGAGATCGCATCGACCAGGGTCAGCCCGCGTTCGGCACCGGTCCCGACGAGTTCCCCTGGAACGAAGACTGGCTTCCCAAAGCCAGCAGCTAGTGGATTTCGAGGGCTAAACGACTTGGGGCGGGTTGAAACCCGCCCCTTTTTTCATTCGGCTGACCTGGAATCACTGCTCCAAGCGCTAGCCAGGACAGCCGCGGTGATGGCCAGGATCACCGTCGCGGCCGTGCCGTCATCCCGCAAAACGTCCAGTGTGTCTTTCATGCACTTCCATTCAATCGAGCGCCCCTCAGTGGGTGCTTGGATCATATCGCCTAGACAGGAGAACGTGCCTGTGACATACGGCTCCAAATAAATCACCCCGGCCGAAAACAAAATCGCGGTTCCAAACACCACTCTGATGCTGACCCGTTTCACTTGGGACAGTAGCTTTGCCAGCCATTCATTAAGTCGAAGCCTAATTTTGACTGCCAATGTTCCCCCGGTTCGAGTCTTTGAAGACTTTCGCCAGCCCGGCAATTAAACCCGTCACCAGACACACCGGCAAGTTCAGCGATGGCATCCAACTCCACCCTGTTAGCTGCCCCACGATCACCCAAACCCCAAGGACCAAGAAGCCAACCCATAACCCCCGCAACGCCCCATCTATCGCCAGCATATTTTACCTCTCCAAGGATTCACTGGTATGAGCCGGCCTCTTTTTACGGTAAATGTCAACAATAGGGGCACCTTGCCCACTGGGAGCCACGATGTAGCGGTAGTTCCGTCCCGTTAATTGGAAGAAACTTGCGCTGGCAGCGTGGTGGAGGTCTAATTTACCCAAGCTGTCAATCACCCAGTCCGGAACTCGGCTCAAATCGCACTTGAAATAGTCGTAGCTACCTATACGCTCAAACCCTGCCGCTCCTCCGATTTTCGACTCATCAGTATATTGCATGACTCCGGGTCTGGTGGACGATTGCAATGTGCCCTTGCAGGATTGGCAACGGTAAGGATTCTTGTGAGGGTATTTCCTGAGGGCTATCAGGCTACTGTCGCAGTGTGGGCACAAATCTGGCGCAGGGCGTTCCATTAACTTGGCATGGTCTGACTTCAATTTTTTCCAAGAGTCCATAGCGCGTCGGTCAGATCCAAAAGCCAATGGAGGCAAGTTGTTGTAGGCGAAAAATTTCGCATCCAGACATTCAGGACGCTTGGCCTTGAGGCGTCCTCCTTCGATTACACCGTAGAAAGTTTTAATGGGGTTGCTACGTCCCACCAGGACGGTAGTAACGACTTTCACCCGCAGGCCGGTTTCTTCGCGTGTTTCACGGACGGCAGCGCGACGGCTGCGTTCCTTGTGATCGACGTGCCCACCCGGCAAAGACCACTTGTACTTTTCCTTTCCATAGCCTCGCTGCACAAGCAGAACTTCGCCTGATTTATTTTCCACTAAACAAAATGCTACTCGGCGAGGCATCTCAAGTCCCCTTGGAGTGTGAGGTGCTACCGGCGGCGGCCCGCATCCGCGAACCGCCGCCGGCGCTTTCCCTCGGAGGATGGTAGTCAGGCTATGCCGACGCACACGCCACGCTGATCACGTTCTGCGCCATTTCCGGCACGGCGTCCGCGGTCCAACTCGCTCCACCGTCGTGCGTGCCAAACACCTGGCCGCGACGCGTGCAGAAGTAGACCTGAGACGGATCTTGACGATTCACCGCCACGCCGAACGTGGTACTGCCCGGGTTGACGCCCTGGTCGAACCGCTCCCAGCTTTCGCCGAGGTTGGTGGTGCGCATCACTCCGCCCTGCTCGCTCCCGAAGTTCATGCCCACGCAGGCGTATAGCGTGTTCGGGTCGCTGGGGTCGCGCACCACGCCGCGCGAGTACTTGATGTCGGAGAACCGGTCGAACTCGCAGTCCTGCCACGACGCCCCCCGGTCAGTACTCCGCCATACGCCCGTGCGATTGGAGATCAGCACCGACTGCGAATCGGCGCCGCCCACGGCCACGCCGTGCAGGTCCAGCAAGTCCACGTCGCCGGCGAACTCGCTGTTGCGAATCGTCCACGTATGGCCGCCGTCCGTGCTGCTCGCCGCGCCGCCAACTTCCAGCGCCGCGTACATGTTGTTGGGATTGCTCGCCTCGATGTCGATCCCTAGGATGCGCATCGCAAACGCCATCTGGACCTGCGCCGGATTCGACACGGTCGCAATGTGTGCCCAGTTCTCGCCGCCGTCTTCACTCTTGTACACCTCGGCGCCCTCGGTGCCCAGGAACATGATATTGGAGTCATTGGGATGGAACCGAATTGACCAGACCACCCGACCCTCGGTCATGTTCATGCGCTGCCAGTGGTCGCCGCCGTCGGTGCTGCGATACACCCCTCGCTGCGTCCCGCAGAAGATCGTCCGCGGATCGTTGGGATGAATGGCGATGGCCCGGGCCTGCGTGGCCGGCGCCAACCCATCGGTGAGCAGATCCCAGTGGGCATCGCCCGCCGTCTTTCGGTACAGTCCGCTGGCTTCGGCGCCAACGTAGACGATAGTGTTGCCTGCCATGATGCTGCCTCCTGCTTTTGCTGTGTCGGTCTGGTAGCCGTTGCCGCCATTTCAGCAGACCGAATGTCGTATGTCAAACCGGAGCTGTCTGGGAGCGGCCCATGCAGCCCGGCGGTTGCCGCCAAACCGATTCCAGCGCTTACTCTCCCGTGCGGTGGCTCCCGGCCACAGCCAGCGTAAGGCACCAAACCGAAGCGACCCCAGCTTCCTTGAGCGCCGCCGCGCACGCATTCAACGTACTTCCGGTTGTGACCACGTCATCCACCAGGATTACCTGGCGGCCATGAACTTCGGAGGGACGGGAGATCGTCACGCTGTCTGCCACGTTGGTCGCCCTGCTGGCCGCGCTGGTCATCCCGGCCTGGGGATCAACTCTTCGGGTTCGCGCCAATAGGTCAGCCCAATACGGGATATCGCAGCGTCCGGCCACCCGACGGGCCAACAGTTCCGCCTGGTTGTACCCACGCTCCCGACGTCGGCTCGCGTGCATCGGCACCGGCGCCACCACGTCGCCCGGCAGCGGATTCTCTTTTAGGTAGTCGGCAAGCATGTCGCCCAGTTGCGGCGCTGCGGCTTTGATGCCGCCGTACTTCAGGGCGAGGATCGCCTGCCGGATGCTTCCTTCATATCGGTACGGCGCCCGCACGCCGTCGAAATGCCGACCCGACTGCGCGCACACCCGGCAAAGTTCGGTCTCGCTGTACGCCGCGCACACCCGGCAATACGGCGGAATCAGGCAGGGCAATTCCTGCGCACATCGGTCGCAGATGATCTTGCCCGAGCCGCCACATCCTGCGCATTCTAATGGGTACAGCGCATCCAACAGGGTCCGGCCGGCCTGCTCGGCCAAGCCTCGCACCGGCGCCAGGCGACGCATCAGCGACATAACCACCATCTCACGAGCGTTCGTGTCGAATGCGTTGCCAACGCCTTAGAATCTGCTCGTCTCTGGGAAAAGCCAGCGGCGGCAGGTCGTCCAGCGCAAAAAACCCCACGTCCAAAGACTCGGGACCCGGGGCCAGCACACCCCCCACTTCCGTCGCCGCGTACGCCGCTACTACCACCGGATTGCCCGCATCCGAAAACAGCCCGATCAGTTGCCCGATCTCGACCAGCAGGCCCGCCTCCTCTTCCACTTCCCGCGCCGCCGCCGTTTCCACCGGCTCCCCCCGGTCAACATAACCGCCCGGCATGCTCCACAACCCATAGCCGGTCTGCACCGCCCGCCTCACCATCAGCGTCTTCCCATCCCGTTCTATCACGCACGCCGCCGCCAGCTTGGGATCGTAGTAGACCACCCGCCCGCATCGCGGGCACACGGGACGTTGCCGACCCTCGTGCTCTTTCAAGATCAGGCGAGCCCCGCATCTGGCGCAGAATTTGTCGTTACCGGTCATAAGGAGATTTTCGTTTTCTCGACTTTGGCATATTCCAGGCCCTTCCGCTTTTTGAAATCGCGTGCCTCCCGATAGCCCAAGTCGCGGTAGAATGGACGGTAGGCAAACCGCTCTAGCGCATCAAGTACCCGCCTTTGCGTTGCCCTGGTTTGTCCATATCTTCCCGTATAAGAATAAAACCCGCCTCTCGCTTGGTACTGGTCGAACCAGTGCCGCGCGTACTTCTTCACAATAGCGACCAGGTCGGCGTGCTTGACTAAGTACCATGTGCTGTCCGTCCCGTCGAGCGGGAAGCACATATACAGATCATCGGCGTACCTCTTGTCGATAACCAAGCAGGTTTTGAGCTGGACCTGGAGGGTCTTCCCCGTACTGTTGTGGTGGGCTAGGAAGTCCGCGCCCTTCCAGTCGTTGGACAGCCTGATGCAATCAAAACCGTACTCGGCCAGCACCGCCGCCGCTTTATGAAAGTTGTAAGTCTCGATTTCCTTCGAGACGGTACCGGTTCCTTTTTCGTAGCCTATGTGTTGAAACTCCATGATTCCTCCCGGCGTGGTTTGGGAATTTATCCCATGTTGCCGGTCACTAACGCTAAAACCGCATCCCGCGTCGGCATGGAGTCCTGCGCCCCAACCCGGGTCACCGACAGGGCGCCCGCCGCGCATCCCCATCGGACCGCCGACGCCAGCGAATGCCCCTCGGAAAGCGCCACCGCCAGCGCCCCATTGAACGCATCGCCGGCCGCCACGGTGTCGACCGCCCGTACCGGAAATGGAGGGACTTCCCCTTTGCCATCACCATCGGCCCAATACGCTCCTTGAGCGCCCAATTTTATGACCGCCGACCCGACACCTCTTGCCAGCAACTCCTCGGCCGCGCTGGCCGCCGTGCGCACGTCGGTAACGGAGTATCCCACCAGCGCCTCCGCTTCGGTTTCGTTAGGCGTGATTACCGAGACGTGCCGGTAAAACTCCTCGGGCACCGGTCGCACCGGACCGGGATCGAGAATTACCTGGACTCCCTGAGCAGCCGCCAGTTCGGCCACCTTGATCGACAGGCCGATAGATACTTCCAGTTGCAGCATCAACGCGGACGTTTCCGGCAGCAAGTCCGCGACGGCATCGTATTCAGCATCGCCGCAGGTGTCGTTCGCGCCCAGCACCTGCACGATGCGATTCTGCCCACTTTCCCCCACGCTGATTACCGCGATGCCGGAATTGGTTCCCGACGAGACCCCCACGGCGCCGGCGTCCACGCCGGCAGCCTCCAGCAGATCCGTCAGTTGCGGCCCGAACATGTCGTCGCCGACCCGCCCTACCATCGCCGACCGGGCGCCCATTCGCGCCGCCGCCACCGCCTGGTTGGCGCCCTTGCCACCCGGATATGTCACGAACCGTTCGCCCACCACGGTCTCGCCGTCGGCCGGCAGGCGCTCGGAAAACGTTACCAGATCCATATTGATGCCGCCCAGGGAAAGGATCAGCGGGCGGTCACCGTGATCGCGCGTCATCGAAACCTGACATAACGAAAATTCGGCCACACGCTAACACCTGACATCCCCCGCGTCAACGTAACAGTACCCCCATGCTATAATCCGCCAAACCTGAAAAAAGCGAGGACCCGAACGATGTCTCAGCCTCTGGAAAACATCAAGGTCGTCGACCTGACCCGTACCCTGGCGGGGCCGTTTTGCACCCAGAATCTGGCCGATATGGGGGCCGATGTCATCAAGATTGAAGAGCCCAACGATGGTGACGAAACCCGCAAATGGCCGCCCATCTGGAACGGCGAAAGCACCCAGTTCATGTCGTTCAACCGCAACAAGCGGAGCCTGTCCGTCAACTTGAAGTCTGAAGAGGGCTTGGACATTGTCAAGAAGCTGGCCAAGGAAGCCGACGTGATGATCGAAAGCTTCCGCGCCGGCACCTTGGCTCGGATGGGGTTGGGCTACGAGGACATCAAGGCCATCAATCCCGACATCGTTTATTGCACCATTTCCGGTTACGGGCGCACCGGCCCCATGGCCAACAAGCCCGGCTACGATCTGATCATCCAGGCTTACAGCGGCTTGATGCACCTGACTGGCGACCCGAACGGCCCTCCCCAGCGCGTCGGTTTCTCGTTGGTGGACCTCTTCACCGGCATGCTCGCCTACGGCTCCATCGTCACCGCGCTGTACCACCGCGACAAGACCGGCGAGGGTCAGTTGATCGACACCGCCCTGTTGGACGGACAGGTCGCCGCCATGAGCTACCACGCCACCGGCTATATCGGCACCGGCGTCGAGCCCCATCGCCTCGGTTCCGGCCATCCCAGCCTCGTGCCCTATCAGAGCTTCCAGGCGTCAGATGGCTTTTTCATCCTGGGGGTGGCCAACCCGAACCTCTGGGAGCGGTTCTGCAACGCCATCGGCCACCCGGAACTCAAAGACGATCCCAAATACGCCACCAACCCCGACCGCGTTGCCCACCGCGCCGAACTGGTGGATCACCTCAACAGCATCTTCGCCGACAACACCATCGCCCATTGGGTCAAGGTAATCGACGAGGCCGGCGTCCCCGTCGGCCCCATCAACAAGACCTCCGACGTGGTGGCCGACGAACAGGTCAAAGCCAGGGAAATGTTCCTGGAGATCAACCACCCCCACGTGCCGGACCTTCGGGTTCCAAATTCGCCCATCAAACTACGGGGCACCCCTTCCCAACTGCGATTGGCTCCTCCGCTGCTGGGAGAACACAATGAGGAAGTGCTCGCGGAACTGGGTTACGACTCGGATGCTTTCGCCAAGCTCAGGGAATCCGGAGCCGTGGGAGAACCTGGCAAAGAGATCAGCGGGGTCGGCGCGCACTGATTACCGTTGGTTCGCACAATAGACGTTATGTAGATGCCAAGCACGAATTTAGAAGGTTTTTTACATAACGTGCCGATCAGGGGACCCTGCGCAGTGAAGCCGCGGGTCCCCTTTTTCGCGACCCCTCGCGCCACGACTTCCCGGTTGCCGTGTGAGTACACCAGGGCTATAATGAATTATCGTTGGTCACGCTCGGGCGGTTAGCTCAGCGGTTAGAGCGCCTCGTTCACACCGAGGAGGTCGGAGGTTCAAATCCTCCATCGCCCACCAAACCGGCCGCATCGGGACCAAATGACGGAAACCACCTTGCCGAGGTGGCGAAACGGCAGACGCGCTGCGTTCAGGGCGCAGTGTCCTTTAGGACGTGTGGGTTCAAATCCCTCCCTCGGCACCATTTTCCGACGCGCGCTTGTAGCTCAGTGGATAGAGCGCTGCCCTGCGGAGGCAGAGGTCGTGAGTTCGAATCTCGCCAAGCGCGCCATTTCTATGTCTGTTCACCACCGTCAGCGGGCGGTTAGCTCAGATGGTTAGAGCGTCTGCTTTACACGCAGAAGGCCGGGGGTTCGAGTCCCTCACCGCCCACCATTTCCCCTCGTGTGCATCCCCCGGTATCGCTGCCGGCCGGGACCGCGTCCCAGGCCCCCAGCCAATGCCCAGTCCTTTGTGGACGATCCCGAATTCTCCGGCGGATATAGGACGCTGACCCAATGATGGAGCACCAGGGCATCCGGTGGGGCTACGTCTTCCTGCGCGCGCCGAATTTCCTCAGCGGCGAGGACCGTGACTCCCTGATGACCACTGCCGTCGAGATGTATCTTTCCGGCGAACCGGAGCGCGACATCCTCGCCGAAGGGTACGAGGGCCGCGTCTACACCGAACGGCGCTTCGAGATGCTGGGCGAGTTCGGCGGCCAGCGATTTGACGCCGAACTTGAAACGGTCCACGGCCGGGACACCGCCACTTTCCTGGTCAACGAGCAGACCCGTGGTATAGGTGGCGGCGGCGGTTTCTCGCGAAACTGAGCCCGAACGAAACCCCATCCCCCGGAGCGTCCTGTCTCCGCCTCGGCGAAGGGCGCTCGCGGTCGATGTGTTATATTGGGCCAAACCTCAGCGTCGCAGCCGCGGTCGGAGGCGGTCAACTATGCCAGAGGATCTCTTTACCTTTAGCGACAAACCGGAATCCAGCTATCTGCTGGCCGGTTGGCGCCGCCAATGGTCCAATGGCGGCCGCATCTCCAGTGGGTTGCCGCGCTATCTCATCGAGAAAAACGGGGGACGGCAGGTCGGTCAATTCAGCGAATATGTCAACCGGATGTGCTATCCGTTCCAGGTTGCCGGCACCCATGATGCGTTCCGGCCCTCCGCGGCATTCAACGAAGGTCTGCCCAGCGTCGCCATGTCGCGGCAGAATTCCTTTTACGAAATTGGCAGCGGCCTGATCGTCTTTCTGGGCGAAGAGCCCTGGTACCGACTGGACATCTATTCCGAGGCTTTTTTCTCGGCTATCAAGGAATTGGGAATCGAGCAGACCGTCGCCGTAGAGGGTGTGAACGGTCCCGCGCCGCCAGATCTCGAACGGCGCATCACTTGCGTCTATTCCCGCCCCGAAATGCGCGAGCAACTGGAGCGTCACGGCGTCCAGTTCAGTAGCTACGGCAGTCGAGGCCGGCAGGGACCGACCATCGGTATGGCTCTGGTTTCCGTTGCCCACTACCAGTATCCCGAGGTCCAGATGTTCCGGATGGGCGCCATGGCTCCCATGTACCCCTTCATGACCAGCAACAACAACCAGCTGGGCATCACCCAGGACCACCGCGCTTACTACGACATCCTGCGCCGGCTCCGGTCTATCTTCAAAATCGAGATGGACCTGTCGGAACTGGAGCAGATGGGGAATCGGGAGTCGCAGGAACTCCTTGACAACCTGGAGCGGCTGGGTCGCACCAACAGCGAAGCCAAGCAGATCATCGACCAGGTGCGCCTGGACTACCAGTACACCCCGTACGTCGAGCCCGTCGATCTCGACCCTGCCCTGGATCTGGCTCTGGAAAATATCCTGAGGGATATCGATATTGGTGAACCCGGACAGGAGACCTGATACCGGCTCCTGCCTTCACACAACCGGCCAGCGTGGTGCGAACGCCACGCTGGTCCGCTTTAACAGAGCCTCGCCCCGGCCTTGTACCTCGTCCACCAGCGCCGCTTCATCTACGAACAGCGGCCGGTGATCGGCCACCACAATCTTGCCATCGACTATGACCGTGTGCACGCTACGCCCATCAGCGTTGTAAACCAGGCTGTTGATCGGGTTGTGCAAAGCCCCCCATTCAGCCCGGCGCGTGTCGAAAAGCACCAAGTCGGCCGCCTTGCCCGGCTCAATCGATCCGATCAGATCACCCATGCCAAGGGCGGCCGCGCCACCGATCGTGCCCAGCTCCAGCGCAGTCTCCGCTGGGATCATCCCCACGTCGCGCCGCCCGTCTTTATACAACACGGCGGCCAGGTAAACCGACCGCAGTGTTTCCAGCAGGTTGGAGTTGTTGCCCGCATCGGTGCCCAGTCCCACCGTCGCGCCAAATTCCAGCAATTCCGGAAGCAAACCGTGGGAGGACGTTCCCGCCCCGCCTTTGACCGCGGCTGTGGGGCACATCACGACGGCGGCTCCCTTGTCTGCGATCAACCGGGCCTCGTCCGCGCCGATCCCCAGGCTATGGGCCAGCGTCATCCGCGAGTTGAGCACTCCGTGTCGGTGGAGGTATTCCGTGGGAGTACACCCATGGGTTCGCCGACACTCTTCAATCCAGCGAGGCCCGTTGGTGAAATGCAACGTGGACCGCGTCGCGTGATCTGACGCAATCCGGTCGCACGCCTCCAGCAGTTCCGGCGTGCAGAATTCGGCTGAAAAGGGCATCGACCACGCGGTTACCAATTCGCTGCTTCTGCTCGCCGCCAGGGCAACGACATCTTCCGTCTCTCGTATCGCTTCATCGGTCCCGTAAACCGGCAGGTTCAGCGGGTTGGGGCGGTCCTGCACGTTGCGGCCAATCACAATCCGGCAGCCGGCTTGATCGTACGCGGTCATGCAGTGTTCCAAATGGGTGGTTGTTCCAGGGTCGATGAATGTGGTCGTCCCGTATTTCAACAACTCGACGATCGCCAGCATGGAGGTCGCGTATTCGTCATCCGCGCTCATCGCCTGCTGAAGCCGGAATACGTTGGGCAGGTATTCGGCGCCCAGATCGTCAGGAAACAGACCGCGCGCCGCGTGGGCATAGCTGATGTGCATGTGGCCGTTGATGAAACCAGGCGTCAGAACCATCCCCGAACCGTCAATCGTCTGGTCGGCCACAATGGAAGCCAGCTCGGCGGATTTGCCGACCTGGCTGATGCGGTTCCCCATTATGACAACCGACCCGTCGGCAACGATCCGTCGTTCCGGATCCATCGTGACGATGTAGCGGACACCCTCGATCTTCAGGGTAGGGGTATCGGTCATGAGATCTCCGGTTGTCTATTCGTGCCAGTCACGGAAGCCCCAGCGATTGAACGAGGTCACCTCAGATGGCGGGCGTCGGTTGGTCGGGCCAAAACTCCCGCGGGGATAACCCACCGGTGTCAGGCAGATCATCTCGGCGTGCTCGGGAAGTCCTAGGATCTCGCGGACCTCGTCTTCCTTGCGGTTCAGGACGGTGGTTATGCGAGTTCCCAGGCCAAGCGCCCGGCCGGCCAGGAAAAGGTTTTGGATCGCCGGCCAGACGGATGCGGCGTGCCGACCCGGTTCGATGGGTTGGTCAGGTTGGAACCCACTGCCTCTCGAGTGATCCGCACATATCACGATCATCGCCGGCACTTCGGGCATGTGGTGCGCCAGGTACCGGGCGTGGCGGTAGACGCGCGACTCGGTGGGCGATGGCTCCCAACCCATGGCGTCCAACCACGTGTTCTTGTACAATTCACCGAGCGCCTTTACCGTGTCCGGGTCGTTGACGACCACGAATTCCCAAGGCTGCGTATTGCCGCCGTTGGGAGCGCGAACTGCCGCGTCGATCATTTTCTGGATTTCAGATTGGGGCACCGGATCCGGCTTGTAACGAGTTATCTGGCGCTGACTGTAGATCGCCTCAAACAGGTCCAATTGATCGGCCATTGCAATCCTCCTCCGGCTATTTTGGGCGTCAAGCGATGTGGGGGCCATTATAGCCGCTGCCAACCGACCTCAGCGGAACACGCTGATTAGCACCAACCCCACCACAATCATCCCAGCGCCCACCACCCGGCCAGGCGTGATTACTTCTTTAAGCACAACCGCGCCCAGGACCAAAGCGAAGAGCAGACCAACCTCCCGAGCCGGTGCGACGTAGCTCACGTCGGCTATGCGCATAGCCGTCAGCACCAGACCATACGCCAGGAAAAGCAGTAGGGAGGCGGCAGCCACCGACCGGTACCCTCCTCTCCATTCGGAGATAACCGCTCCGGCTCCGTGACTCCGAAGTATGTAGGGCAGCATTCCCGCCGCCACGCCCAGGGTCGTGAGATACAGGTAAAGGAAGGGGCTGATGTATGCGACCCCCTGCTTGTCGATCAGGGTGTACGTAGCGATGCAGAGGCCGGTGAGCAGCGCGTATCCAATGCCGGCCCGACTGGAGGCCAGGGCTTCCGCGGAAAGCAGCCGGATCCGGCCCCACCACGACATGGTGTAAATCCCCACAACAATGCAGGCGATGCCAACCCAAGCCATGGGAGTTACTCGTTCCCCCAGGGTGAATACGGCCAACACCGGTACCAGGCCTGGCCCGAATCCACGCGCGATGGGGTAGGCTAATGACAAGTCCGCCCGCGCCAGGCTGCGACCCAGGAACAGGAAGTAGCAAATGTGGACTACCGCAGAGGCCCCAACAAACCACAAACCCACCGGTTCGAAGTCAGTGCGGAAGGCTAATACGGCTGCCACTGGCCACGTGCCCACAACGCCGAATCCGGACAGCCACCACACAAACACTTCCTGATCGCGTGCGCGCTTCAGCAGGAAGTTCCACGTGGCGTGGGCCCCGGCCGAACCCAACACCAGGATTAACGCCAACAGTGTGGTCGCGTCCAGCATTGGGCAGGCACCGCCAGGAGGCCGGAGAAAGCAAATCGCCGACGCGGTTTAGCACGTCGGCGGGAGAAATCTTTGGTGGCGCATAGGGGATTCGAACCCCTGATCTCCGCCTTGAGAGGGCGGTGTCCTGGGCCGCTAGACGAATGCGCCAAACGATCCCGATTGACGGCCCAAACGGGAGGTTCAAGAATTATAGCACGTACCATTCGCCAAGCAACCAAATCGATTGGCTGTAACTGTTCAGACTTGTGGGGGAAGTGTCATTGCGCGGCGCTTGCGCCGTGGCAATCTCGACGCCATAGCAGCAACGTCTGCCCTGAAGGACTCCACTGTACCAACGAGATTGCCGCGCTGCGCTCGCAATAACTACCCCCGAATTCTGAACACTTACGATTGGCTCGCGTTCACCCGGTTACGCTGGAACTGTCATAGGAGTTGGCGCGGCAATCTCGTCATGGCGCTAGACGCCGCGGGAACGAGATCGCCACGTCGTTGCGCTCTTTGCGATGGCAAACCGGGTACGCGTCAGGATTAGTGGGATGCGATGGCGATGACACCCGCCACCGATCCGGGACCTCAATCTGCTGTATCCTTACAGATATCCCGAGCCGAGAATGAGCCCGATCAAACGACGCAGCGAATTATCCTATGCCCCAGGCCGCTGCGGCTGAATGCGTGGCATGTCGCATGGGTAGTTAGCTACCGTCCGAAACTGTGACCGTCAGTGCGGGCCACCGGAAACCGCATTTTCGGTTGATGCAATGTCCGGTTGATCCGGCCCGCACAGCGCAAACGCCGAACCATATCAGTGAGGATGGGTCGGGAGAATCAACGCTCCACGCGCATTAGCGACGGAGTATCTTGGTAACGTTACGGGCGTCCGGGCCATCGACTATCGACAAGGGTAAAGGCATTGGAAACAGGCAAGCTCCCTCCCGACATCCTTGAGGATCTTCTTTCAGACCTAGGCGCTTCCGATCCACGGGTACTCGTAGGGCCCGGGCTTGGCGAAGACTGCGCGGTGGTCGACATGGGCGATCGACTCCTAATCGCCAAATCTGACCCGGTGACTTTCGCCGCCGACCGCGTGGGTTGGTACGTGGTCCAGGTGAACGCGAACGACGTGGCGTGCACGGGTGCGGCTCCGCGGTGGTTTTTGCCTACCGTGTTGTTGCCGACCAGCGCGACGCCTGACGACGCGCGCGGCATCTTCATGGACATTGCAGTAGCATGCCGCCAGATCGGGGTAGCGGTGATCGGTGGCCACACCGAAGTGACCGATGGGCTCCCGCGACCCATAGTTGCGGGCACGATGTTGGGTGAACTCACCGATCGGACCCGTTTGGTTTCCACCGGTGGGGCGCAAGATGGTGACAGCATCATCGTGACCACCGGGTTGGCAATCGAGGGAACCGCGATATTAGCGCGCGAACACGCGGCCGAACTCCAGGCTCACGGGCTCGACAAGGAGTCGTTGGAAACAGCCGCGGGCTATCTGGGCGATCCCGGAATCAGCATCTTGCCGGCGGCGCGGGCGCTATTCGAAACACACGCCGTACACAGCATGCACGACGTCACCGAGGGCGGGCTGATCACGGCGCTCCGGGAAATCGCCGGGGCGTCGAACCTCGGTTTGGTTGCCGAAGCGGAGAGCGTGCCGTTGCTTCCCGAGTGCGGCGCTATCTGCGCGGCATTGGGACTCGACCCGCTGGGTCTGCTCGGCTCGGGCGCGTTGATCGCGACGATGTCGGCGGGAGATGTTCCGGGTGCCCTGCGCGCACTGGACCGGGTAGGGGTTACCGGCTGGGAAATCGGGCAGATGATGGAGCCTTCGGACGGTCTGTGGCTGATCGACAGGAGTGGTGAACGCACGCTGCCTGAATTCCGGCGCGATGAACTGGCCCGCTACCTGGAAGAACGCAATTACTCCTCCAGGTAGAGGTCGATGCAATCGCGCAGTTGCGCCAGCGTGATGTTGCCGCCGCTCACGGTGATCGAAATCTTTCGCCCGCGAACCAGGTCCCCACGACGGACCGCGCCGGCCAACGCGGTTGCCCCCGCTCCTTCGGCAAGGGTGTGCGCCTTTTCGATCAACATCGCCACGGCGCGGCGAATCTCGTCCTCACTCACCAGCACGAAGTCGTGCAGACGGTGCCGCATGATCTGCTGCGGGAGTTCGTAGCCTTCAGCCGTCGCCGTTCCCTCTACCCAGGTACGCATCGGCGCCTGCACCAGTTGACCCTGCTGCCATGAGAGGTATGCAGCAGGAGCAGCTTCAGATTGAACCGCGACGACGCGGATTTCGGGATTGAGCGCTTGCGCAACGATGCAGGCCCCCGAAACTCCGCTGCCCCCGCCAATGGGCAGGAACATCACGTCCACGTCGGGCAAGTCTTCGATGATTTCCAGGATCGCAGTGGCAACTCCAGCGATAAGTTCCGGCTCGTTAACCGGGTGTACATATCGGTAACCCTCTTCCGCAGCGAGACGTTCGCAGTATCGCCGAGCCTCATCAAAGTTCGCGCCGTGGAAAATCAGCTCTGCACCCAAAGCTTCCATTGACGCGACCTTGTTGGGGTTGGCATCCACCGGCAACCCAATCAGGGCTCTGGCCCCGAAGGCCCGGCAAGCGCTGGCAATCGACTGACCGTGATTACCGCTGCTGGCGGTGATCACGCCGCGCTGTCGGTCCGCCGGGTCCATGTTGGCGAGGAGGTTGATGCCGCCACGAGCCTTGAAAGCGCCCAACGGCAGGTGTTCCTCGTGTTTCAGGTACACCTCCGCGTCCAATGCCTGGCTCAGCCCGGCGGAATAGGTAAGCGGTGTGCGCGGGAAGTAAGGGCTGATGGTAGCGCGGGCACGGTACACGTCGCGCAAGGTAGGGATGTTCAAGGCTAATCTCCGTTCCAGCTGCCAACGCGGCTCTGCAGGGTGACGGCAAGATTAGGCAGCCCGCCTAGAGGTGTCAACCGTCCGAGAAACTAAGCGCCCGTGTCGGTCGGTTTGATCAAGCGGCTCACAGGCTCTAATCCGACCGATGCCCGTTACATCATAAAAATGTAATGATCGTTTCACGATGCGACCGCGCACTTATCGAGAAACGCTACGATGTAATTATAATGTAATCGAGCGTATTGTACATTCAAATACAGCGCTGCTATAAAATCTGAGTGTACACCTGGTTGCTGAGAGTGCAATCGTCCGTGTACTGGATAATCCGCAGAGATTAGTACATTTACGTGTGCTCGATACACCGAATGTTCAGGTGGCGCATGGTCCAGGATCGCACCACTGGGTAGTGCACGTGTATGTATTGTGAGTACACGGATATGTAACGACTGGACAGCGAAAGCCCCGTAGGAAAATTCGATTCACGCAGTACACCGCCGAGAATTCGGGCACGGGAGGTCAGATAGCAAAATCTCAGCGTCAGCTATTCCCCCACCGCGCCGCTCGGGTCCCCGTTCTCTCCATACCCAGCGCTTCGGTCCGGTCCGGAAACGCCAAACAGGCCCAAATTTGTGGAAATTGCCCGGATCTGGTTTTCGCCTTCCTAGCGTCCAGGGGTGCCGTATGTCAAAATAGGCACGTAACCAGGGACGTTCTAAAAGATTATAAAAAACTTTTAGGATTTTTCTTTGGTTGCGCTTGACAATCGTCAAATCGCTCAGTAGTGTAACGTCGCAACGACACCGGTAACAAGAAAACAGGGTACCTACACTGCTGATCGGTGAATGTACAAGAATTGGTACACCGACGGAGGTGGATCATGGCACGCAAAACCAAGTTGATGCTTCGCGTAGAAAAGGAATTCGACCAGCCCCTCGAGCGCTTGCTCCCGGAACTGGTCAACGACCAGGGGCTGACCGCAACGGCCGACACCTTGGGCGTCAGCAAGGCGACGCTCGGCTACTGGATGCTGAAGATGGGCATCAACGTCAAGCGGGTGGCGTTGGCTCCCGGTGAAATCCTGGAAGTCAAGCGGGTCAACTAATCGCAGCCACGTCGCGGAGCGCGCCTGAGGCCGCCCGCGACGCAGGTGACACGCCAACGACCCACAGGCGAGCGGGTCGGCTGGCGCACTGGTTCTTCGCGTGAGCGAAGGACAGCGGAACTCCCCGGCCGGTGGCAAATGGTCGGGGTGTTTTGCTGCCCGGCTGCGCAGGCGAACTGCTCGGGTGACCCCAGCCCGATGAGCGGTTACGGCTCAGGCACGAAAACAGGCGCCCCAAATGGGGCGCCACAAGTACGTCGCAGGTGTGCGGACGGGCTATCCGTTGAAAATGTCCTCGGGCAGGAAGGCTGACACCGTGACGTTGGGCAGATCCACGATGTTGCTAACGCGGAGATCCACAGCCACGCTGGAGATTATGTAGGCTTGTTCAGCGGTCCAGCCGCGCTCCTGCAACAGCGCGATCATGTTGAGCAGAGCGTTTCTGGCAGCCAGGGTGAGGCTATCTTCGCCCTCCTGGGTGCCATCCGCGCGGATGGGGTAGCCGATGGTGGCGGTGAAATTGCGGGGCGCGGCCCATTCCGGCGGGAGGAAGTAGCCGGGGTGAGAGTAACGGGGGAAGGTTATGTTATGCCGCGCCGCCTCGCCCTGGTGGATGGCGAAACGCACCACAGCAGTTGCGCCCATTTCGATGGCCGTGATGCAGACCTCGCCATCGCCCTGGGCGAAATGGCCATCGCCGGCGGAGTAGAGGCCGCCGGACACGGCCACGGGGATGTAGAGGCGGGAACCCGTGGTCAGCTGTTTGGCGTCCACGTTGCCGCAGTTCTCGCGGGGCGGGATGGTGCGCAGGCCCTCGTCGGCGATCTGGCCGCCGGCGGGCACGGCATCCTCGGGATCGGGCGGAGCAGCCGTACCGCCGCGGCGCACGTAGTCTGCCTCGCGGGCGGCCCACGCGGTCATCTGCGCATAGGAAGGGGCCAGTCCGGCGGTGCCCATGAAAGAGCCGTCGGGGATGCGCACGCCGGGGATCTGCGCGGAGGTGGCCCAGCCGTCGGCGATATCCCAATGGACCAGGTAGGGATCGGTGAAAACGTCGCGGAGGAACCCGGCGCCGGGACGGTTGCGGGTCCAGCCGCGGGATTGGGCGATTATGTCAAGGTACTCAATTTCCAGCAGGTCGCCCGGTTCTGCACCCTTGACGTAGACCGGGCCGGTGAGGGGGTGTCCGACCTTGGCATCTAGACCGCCCAGATCCACGCCGGTCATGTCAGGCTGGATCTGGGAGTCAGAGGCATCGCGGGTTTCGAGGACGACCTCCTCACCGGGGTCCACCTCGACGATGGGCGGGATGTCCGGGTGCCAACGGTTGTGGCCGAATTGAGGTTCTTCTTTGAGGCGTTTAGAGCGGTCGATGGTGATGGATTGCATTGGGTTCCCTCCGATGTCTACCAATTGGGTCCAGACATTATGACCGGTGGAAGCACCTGCCGCCAATTGGGACTATGAGAAGCGTTTTTGCTGGCGACGGTTCCAAGTCAGGCAAATCCGCCAAGTGGAGGCTGATCCCGCTGCTCCGACTATTGCGCTCACTATGACATTGGTGGCGATAAGAACCTCGTCACCGACGTTGAAGAAAATCACCGGGACGCTCAGTACCACGCACAGACCGTAGGCCGGGATGGCCATACCAATCCCCAGCATGATCGCCGCGAACGAGTTGAGATAAGCCATGGCGCGGGCGCACAGGACTCCCGTAATGATGCTGGGCAGGAAGGCCAGCAAGCACACCGAGGAGAAGATCATCAAAACGGCGGCGATAAAGCCGTCGAATTGAGGGCCGAACGCGGGTACGAAGTTCATCGCGGCTTCGGAGCGTATCGGGACGGCCGGATTGATAAAACCCCACCGTGGTCCCACGATTGCGGTGGGCCAGGGCGAATGAATATTCGGCCCTTCACGTGTTAGGCAACGGTAGTCACCCTCGCCCTCTCCCTCCAAAGGCGGACTCGCCGCCCGTCCAGGGAGAGGGGAATGTCTAGAGGCGCATCCTTCGACTGGCTCGGGATGAGCGGCAGTTGATCAGAGGGACCAGTCGTCGGGGAATTCGGGGGTGGGCAGGGGGCGGATCATGACCTCGACGAGGGCGGACTGGCCTTCTTCGGTGGCGCGGATGGCGCGCTGGAAGGCAGGGCGAATGTCCTCGGGATTGTCGACGCGCTCGGAGTAGCAGCCGAGGCCGTTGGCGACGACGCTGAAGTTGCCGCCCAGCACGGCCATCTCCGGGGGCGTGCCGTTAGGGTCCTCCATGCCCATCATGCCGCCGCCGGTGCCACCGTTATTGATGACCACGGTGAGGATGGGCAGGCCCATGCGGGAGGCGGTCTCCAGGTCCATGCCGGTCATGCCGAAGGAGGCGTCGCCGAGGACGTGGACGACCAGGTGGTCGGGGCGGCCGAGCTTGGTGCCGATGGCCGCGCCGACGGACCAACCCATGGCGGCCATGCCGCCCATGGCGACGAAGTTGCGCGGTCGGGTGGTCGTCCAGAAGGGGACCACGTAGCCCCGGCTGCCGCCGGCGTCGTGGAGGGCGATGGTGCGGTCGGGGTCGATGAGCTGCTGGAGCTCGTGGACGACGCGATAGCCGTTGGTGGGGGTATCGGGGTCGGTGAAGCGGGGCATCCACTCGGCCTCAGCCTTCTCGTGGCAGGCGCGGATCTCGTCGACGATTTCCTGCTTCATGCCCCCGCCGCTGGGGCCGATACGCTGGCGCACGGCGCCAATGATGGCGCGGAGGGCCAGCTTGGCGTCGGCGAGCATGGGGAGGTCGACCTGGTAGGTCTTGTTGAGGTCAGCGGGGTCGGCATTGATATGGATGATGCTGACGCCCTCCGGGATGGGACGGCCGTCGGTGCCGTTGGGCTGGCGGAAGGAGTTGCCGACGGCGAGTACGACATCGGCCTTGCGGTTGATCTGGATGGCCGCGCCGGACGCATAACGGCTACGAGGGTAGACGCCGCCGCCCAAGGAGAGGGGATGGTTTTCCGGGAAGACGCCTTTGCCCATGATGGTACTGGCCACGGGCATGGAGAGCGTTTCCGCGATCTCGAGGACCTCATCGGCGGCGCCGGCGCTGAGGGCGCCACCACCGACGTTGAGAATGGGGAAGCTGGCGTTGACCAGCATGTCGGCGGCGCGCTGGACCTCGGCATCGGAGGGGCCGGCCTTGCCGGGGGTACCCACCGGGGTGTAGGCGAGGGCGGACTCGTCGGCCTCGGCGGTGAGGACATCCTGGTGCATTTCCAGGACGACCGGACCCGGTGAGCCGGAGCGCAGAGCAGTGAAGGCTCGGCGCATGACCTGGGGGATGTCCTGGACCCGGGTGAAGGCGCCGCGCCACTTGCAGAGGCCGTCGAAAATATTGGCGGAAACCTCCTGCTGCCATTCCTGGCCGAGGTTCCGCATGGGGTGCTGGCCCATGAGGAGCAGCACGGGGACGTTGTCGGCGTAGCAGCCGGCGATGCCGGTGAGGCAGTTGGTGGCGCCGGGCCCGGTGCCGGTCATGGCGACGCCAACCTCGCCGGTGGCGCGGGCAAAGCCGTCAGCGATCTCGACGCCGAGGCGCTCGTGGCGGGCGGCAAAGGGCCGGATTGAGGAGGCGCGCAAGGGGCCCCAGAGGGGGGCGAGGCCACCGCCGGCGAATCCGGATATGTAACGTACTCCTTCCTGTTCGAGGGCCCTGACAACGGCTTCGGATCCACGCATGGCTGCACCTCTCATCGGTTAGCGGGCGACCAGTGTTCCGAAGAGGAACGGGATTGCCTCGCTGCGCTCGCAATGACAGCTCAATGATGGCTGTCCAGTTGGCCGGGATGATAGGGCAGCGCGGGAGATGGGTCAACCGGGGGTCATGGCATGGATGGACAGGATGGACGGGATTGCCGTAACCGGGGCAATGGATGCCGGCTTGCGCAGGCATGGCGGATATTGGGTCCCTGAGACGCGCGGTCTGATGAGGGACGGATTTCAGAGGACAATGGAGCGCCGGCAGGGCACAGGCGATGACCACTGCCGACGCGGGAACTCAGACTAACGTTGCGATGGGATGCCTCCTGGTGATTGATGGTGCAGGCGATGGATTTCCGATTGGCGACCAGGTCTCAGAGCGGTTATCAGCCCCACGGCCGGGGGTGTTGCGCTGTGTTTTTTGCTCTCATTGTCCGTGCCCACGGCACGGCGGGCTGTTGCGGGCCCGGTGGCCGGGCGACTGCCCTGATTAAAGCGATCAGAGACAGTCTCCCTCGACGCCGTTTAGCGACTTGGATGCTGATCTGGGTGGCCGTTTTCGCTTGAGACCTGGTTGGGAAGAGGATTTCTCGCCTGCATGGCTATGATAGCACGTGCGTTCGTATTATGGTAAGGGCAGGGGTGTCAGATGATCAGCGATGCGTTTTTGGGGCGGGCTTTGCCGCCGTGGACGGAGGGCTCGTAGCACCAGCGAGAGGCGTGGCGGCGGACCAGGGTGTAGATGTTTTGATCGAAGCCGAGGAGGTCGCAGATTACGCGACGGTCGAGGAGGGCGCGGTTGGGATCAGCATCAGCCAGATAGGCGGGTTGGAGTTCCTTATCGTGAAACTCGTTGAAGATTTCTTCGGCAGTGACGAGCTGCTCATTGGAAAGAGCGCGGAAGTCGAGTACGGGAAGTGATTCGATCATCCGTATGGTAAGAATCCCCCGGCCCGGCTGTTGGCGACTGGAATGCCACCAGTAAGCGAACAGGCCCAGGGTACTGTTGCCCCACAGGGCGAAGGCGTAATCCCAGCGTTGATCCGGGAACGTAACGTTGGGCCAAGCGCGCCCGCCCAAACTGGGGTTTTCCGTAAAAGCCAATGCCAGAGGCTGGGAATTGAAGCGGAAATCGCGATTCAGGTGAGCGCGGCTGGCGGTAGCCCAAACCTCCTCTGCTCTGTCTTTCATACCCTCACGCACTTGGAGCTCGGAATCGGGCTGGCACAGGATTCGGGTTTCCCTACGGGCATCATGGTTCCAGAGAGATGGATACTGTGGGTAGGTTGTCGGGTCGATTTTGTCGAAAGGACCGCGGGGGGCCGGCCCGGTGATGTCACGGTCCACTAGGCCGAGTTGGCCCACATCGTTCAAGGGGGCGATGGGCAGATTAGGAGGGTTGGTTCCAACGGTGGGAAGCCAAAGCTTGGAGAAACGCAGGTGCCAGGCGATTTGGGCCAGGGAGAGATCGAAGACGCGAACCGGGCCCCAAGGTTCGCCGTCAGGAGACAGGGGAGCTCCGAGCATGGCGCCGGCGGTGGTAGTTCCCACCGGCAGCCGCGTGCCGCCGCTGGGGTTGCCCTCGATGGGCCGGGCGCGACGGGTACTGATGATGGGTTGAGACAGGGCGCCAGCCTGGGCCAAACCCGGCGGGCGCCGGAACAGGGATACGAAGGTTCCGCGCTGGGTCTCGTCGGGAGGCTTGAACCGTTTGCGGGCGACGACCAGGCATTCGGCCATGCCGGTATCAGAGGAGAAGGAAAGGTCACGGGCGACGCCGGGGTCGTCGCGGTCGTAGCGAGCGATGCTCAAGACGGTAAGGTCGGTATATTCGGTGGCGAGCAGTTGGCGGAAAGCCTGCCAGGACAAGCCGGCCGCGGCAGACAAGGGGAGGACCAGGGCCAGAACCCCGCCGGGCTTGACCTTGCGGTGGGCGAGGGCAGCAAAGGCGGAAGCGATGCCGGCGTTGCCGTGATAGCAGGTATCGCGTCCCAGCCGATTGGTGCGCTGGCCCATGGCGGTCTGATCTTCGGGAGTAGCGTTGAAGGCAGCGAAGGCCGGGTTGGTAATATCGGCGTGAGCTCCCTCGTGATTGGTAGCGCGGGTAAAGGGCGGGTTCATTATCACGAGGTCAAATCCGGCGTCGGGAACGTCGGCAATGACCCGCGCGGCGGTTTCCTGACCAAAGCTACCAGTGCGGAGGGCGGGGTCGCTGGTGTTGAAGAGGGCCATGGCGGCGGAAGACTGGAGCAGTTCCAACGATCCGACGGCCACTGCGCCGTCAAACTGGCGTCCGTAGGCCAGAGTATAGAGGCGGGAATTAGCGTAGCCGACGTTAGGCTGGGCACCAGACAGGGTAGAGCCGGTGATATGGATGGCGGAGGGCATGACATCGCAACCGTACAGCACTTCTTCCATCATCACAGGGTGGATGGCAGCGGGGTCGCCGCCGGCGCGTTCGTAGCGGGCGGCGATCTGCTCGTACACGGCGGAGAGCAGAGCGCCGGTGCCACAAGCGAAGTCGCCGATGCGCAGGTTTCTGATGGCTTCCGTGTCCGACCAGTCGATACGGTCCAGTTTGGCAACGGCGAGGCGGGCCAAGAGAGATGCTGATTCCGGCAAGGTGTAGAAGGTGGCGAGGTACTTCCGGTCAGAGATGAGACGCTGGAAAACGCGCCCGGTGAGGTCGTGGGCGATGTGGGCGCCGGAAGCGTTGATACTCTCGGCGGTGAGCATCAGGCGGCGGAGGATGCGGGCAGCAGCGTCGGTGGGCAGCTGTTCGACGATGTCGCGGGCAACGGCGAAAATGGGCCAATAGTTTATGTCAAGGATTTCGTTCCAGGCAGTCAGAGTTTCCTGCTGGGGATTGGCGACGTTATCGCCGGCGGTTTCACGGAGAGACTTGACGCCGGTATGGATGCCGTGGAGGCGACCCTGAAAGCCGATGGCGTTGGCGATGATGGCACAGATCATCCGTCGGGTCTGAGGGACATCGGTGAGACCCAAACCGCTGGCGATGTACGGGGCGATGTTGGGACGAAGCTGGTGCATCTCCTGGAGAACGGCCACCGCGCCATCGATGGCTTTCTGTAAGGCAAGGGCAGATTCGTCAACGGCGCGCTGTGGCACCGACACCAGTCGGATGAGGTCTGCCAAGTCGGATACGGAACCTTCCAACCAGCCGGATTCCGGGAAGCGGGTTACGTCACCGTTTTCCATGGTGAACAGGCACCAGGCGGGGCGAGATTCCCTGATGGAGGCCACCAGGTCAGCCTGGTCGCGGGTGCCCCGGGGGTAGCGGAGGGCGATGGTGGCCTCGATGGGCCGGTTACCCTGGCTGGTATCCAGGCCGAGACGGGAACGGGCTTCGCGTTCGACGGTTCGGGCCGGCAGGAACTCGGCTTCCAAGATTACGGGAGAACGGCCCGGCGCGGTGATGAGGATATCGGGCTGCAAATTCGGCCTACCGGTGATGGCACGAACGTTCTCGGAACGGACGGAGAAGGTGGGCATCATGTCCTGCAGGACGATGCCGAGGGCGTTGTTGACGCTGGGTTCCGTTTGTCGTGGGGTAGGCATGCTAGTATCCGCAAAGGGATCGGGGTGCTCGCATAAGGATAGACAGGGGCCGGTTTCGGGGTCAACGGACGAACTGTCACTATAACGTTGGTTTGTTGACCGGCCGGCGGGGTGTGGGTATTATCGCGGCAACTGGCCCTGATCTGCCGGGGCGCGCGCGAAATCCACGAGATTGCCGCGCTTCGCTCGCAATGACAGGTTGGGGTATCGCTCGTAATGACAATGGCTTCACCCTGGCAATGACGATTTCACTGGAGTATTACCATGCCGCAGGCCCATGAGTTGATTGTGCAGTTTCTGGAGGAGGCGGGGATTGACGCCGTGTTCGGGATACCGGGCGGCGGGACGGGGCAGATTTTCACCAACCTGGTGGGGAAGGAGCCGGCCATCAACACGTACCTGACGCGGCACGAGCAGACGGCGGCGATCATGGCCGACGCCTACGCGCGGGCGACGGGAAAGCCGGCAGTAATCATGGGGCAGGGGCTGTTCATGGGGTCCAACGCTTCGTTCGGGATCATGGAGGCGATGCTGAGCAGCAGCCCGATGCTGGTGCTGACGGACACGTCGGACGGCGGCGTGGGGCAGCATCCAGCCAACCAGTCGGGGGCCGGCGAGTACGGCAGCATCGACCTGCACAACATCTTCCGGTCGATGACGAAGTACACGACGCTGGCGACGTCGCCCAAGGAGGCCGCGCTGGGGGCACAGCTGGCGATCAAGCACTCGATGAGCGGGCGGCCGGGTCCGACGTGCCTGCTGATGCGGACGGCGTCCATCGCGGGCGAGGTTGACCTGGAGTCGCCGCCGTTCATCCACGACACGGCGGGGTACCTGAACACGGCCAAGCCGCAGGCGTCACCAGCGGACGTAGAGAAGGCGGTCGAAATTCTGTCGCAGTCGCGGCGGCCGGTGATCGTGGCGGGGAACGGCGTGCACATGGCGGGGGCGCACGCCGCGCTGCAGCAACTAGCCGAGCAGTGGAACGCGCCGGTAGCGACGAGCTACAAGGGGAAGTCGGCCATCGCGGAAACGCACCCACTGTCGGTGGGGATGGTCGGGGTCTACGGGCAGGAAGCGGCGAACCGGGCGGTGGGCGACGCCGACACCGTGGTGATCGTGGGGGCGAAGCTGAGCCCGCAGGACACGGTGCGGGAGCGGCCCAACATCTTCAACCCGCGGGGACAGCGGATCATCCAGATCGACATCGACGACCGGAACGCGGGATGGACCTTCCCGGTTGAGCTGGGTCTGATCGGCGACGCCGGGAGCATCCTGGGGCAGTTGGTGGAGGCATCGGCGGAGGAGTCGGGATCGACGGCCGGCAACCGGAGTGAGTGGGCCGGGGCGCTGCCGGGGCGGAAGACGGACGCGGGGTTCTACGAGGACGCCGGGCTGCACACCGACTCGTCGCCGGTGCTACCGCAGCGGTTGGTGCGGGTCCTGCAGGAGACGATGCCGGCGGACACGGTGTACGCGCTGGACGCCGGGAACAACCGGACGTGGATGGCGCACCTGTTCCAGTCGCAGCAGGCGCACACGTTCTTCTGCCCGGGCGGCACGGCCGGCATGGGCTGGGGACTGCCGGCGTCGGTTGGGCTCCAGATCGCGTATCCGGGGCGGCCGGTGGTGTCGGTGACGGGGGACGGCGGGTACATGATGACGGTGAACGCGCTGTCGACGGCGATGCAGTACAACCTGCCGATAATCTGCGTGGTGTTCAACGACGGCGCGCTGGGCATGGTGCGGCATCACCAGGCTCCCGGGCAGTACATCGCATCGGAGTTCGCGGAGACGGACAACGCGGCGGTGGCGCGGGGGTTCGGGTGCTTCGGCGCGCAGGTGGCGGACTCGCGCAACCTGGGGGACGCGCTGCGGGACGCTCGGGCGTCGGGTCTGCCGGCGGTGGTGGACGTGCTGATCGACCGGGGGCCGAGTCCGGACGACTGGCGGGCGGACGCGCGACGGTCGGGGGAGACTTAGGGGTCGGTTTTGCATGGATGAACAGGATAGACGGGATTTTTTGATCCTGATGTTGGGTAATAGGGGCGAATGGTTATTCGCCCCTACGCTTGGGGAGAAATGTCATGGCGTTCTGGACGGATGAACAGCTGGCTTCGATTGACCGGATGCTGAACCCGCGGTCGATTGCCGTGGTCGGGGCGACGCCGCGGATGCAGTACGGCGGGCGGTTCGTGGCGGCGGCGATGGGTTCGATGGAGCGTGGGGTCAACGTGTATCCGGTGAATCCTCGATACGAAGAGGTGCAGGGGTTGCAGTGCTATCCGTCGGTGTCGGCGCTGCCGGAAGCGCCGGACGTGGTGGGCATCGTAGTGCCGTATCACGCGGTGCTGGACACGCTGCGGGAGAGCCACGAGAAGGGCGCGAAGTCGGCCATCGTGATCTCGGCAGGGTTCTCCGAGCGAGCCGTCGATGACCGGCGGGACCTGCAGGCGGAACTGGGCCGGTTCGCGCGGGAGTCGGGCGTTCGGGTGAGCGGGCCGAACTGCCTGGGTCTGGCGAACCTGAAAGACGACATCTGGGCCAGCGCGTCGTCGCTGGGGGCGTCGGCCTTGAGCGGGCCGATCGGGCTGGTGTGCCAGAGCGGGGCGTCGGCGTTCGGGCCGTTCCTGACGCGGGCGGTGGACGAGGGCATCGGGTTCACCTACATCGTTTCCACGGGGAACGAGGCGGACCTGGACTTCTGCGACTTCGCGCGGTACCTGCTGGACGACGATGACACGCGGGTGATCGCGGGTTTCGTGGAGGGGTTCAAGGACGGGCGCAAGTTCCTGGAGGTGGCGCGGCTGGCGGCGGAACGGGGCAAGCCCATCGTGCTGATCAAGATCGGGCGGTCGGACCTGGGGTCGCGGGCGGCCGGGTCGCACACGGCGGCGCTGACGGGCGTGGACGAGGTTTACGAGGCGGCGTTCGCGCAGTATGGCGTTATACGGGTCCAGGACTATGACGACCTGCTGCAGGTGTCGAACATGATGGCGCAGTGCCCGCGGCCGTCCAAGCGGGGCGTTGCCGTGGTTTCCCACTCGGGCGGGATCAGCAGCCTGACGGCGGACATGTTCGGGCAGGCCGGGTTGGACCTGCCGCCGCTGTCAGATCGGGCGCGGGACGGGATCAACGACATCCTGAAGGGTTTCGGCTGGGCGGCCAACCCGTCGGATGTTACCGGGTTCGCCAACAGCGACGACTTTCCGGCGATCATGTCGTACATGGCGGATGACGAAGGGATCGGCACGCTGGTGGTGGCATCGGCGGGCGCGGACCCGCAGGCGACACAGGTGATTGCGCAGCGAGACGCCAGCGGGATGCCCGTGGCGTTCCTGTGGACGGGCACGCGGGGCGCGCAGTCGGGTCTGCCGATGCTGCGGCAGGCCGGGGTGCCGGTGTTCTACGTGCCGGACAAGCTAGCGGCGGGCGTTCGCTACCTGAACGACTACCATGACTGGCGGGAACGGCGCCTGGCCCGTGGGTTCCCCGCAGCCGGCGAGCTGACGAGTGAGCAGGCCGAGGCTGCCAAGGCGCTGGCGGGCAGCGGCGCGCTGTCAGAGTACGACAGCAAGGGATTGATCCGCGCGTTTGGCGTGTCGACGACGAGGGAGGAGGTTGCGGCCGATGCCGAGGCAGCGGTGACGGCGGCGGAGCGGATCGGGTATCCGGTGGCGCTGAAGGTGAACTCGGCGGACATACTGCACAAGACCGAGGCGGGCGCTATTCGGCTGGGATTGGCTGACGCCAATGCGGTTCGAAAGGCGTTCGAAGACGTGACCGCCGGCGCTCGAGCCTACGACGCCAATGCGAGGATCGACGGGGCGCTGGTGCAGGAGATGGTGGCCGGCGGGGTGGAGACCATCGTTGGAGTGTCTTACGACGCGCAGCTGGGGCCAATCCTGCTGTTCGGGACGGGTGGGGTGATGGTGGAGGTGTACAACGACGTTGCGCTGCGGCTGTGTCCGATTACGCGCGAGGATGCGCTGGAGATGATCGGCGAGGTGAAGGGGGCGCGACTGCTGCGTGGGTTCCGGGGCGCGCCGGCGGCGGACGTTGACGCGCTGGCGGACGTGCTGGTAAGCGTCTCGCAGATGGCGGCGCAGCTGGAGGGTTCGCTGGGCGAGCTGGACATCAACCCGCTGATGGTGCTGCCGGCCGGCCAGGGGGTGAAGGCGGCGGATGCGCTGGCGGTCGGCGCTGGATGACGCACCGGTGACTAACGAGGGGCGGGAGATCGAACATCGTTCGCCACCAGAGCGGTCGGATGCGGCGCTGGCCGAGAGGTTTCGGAGATTTGCGGCCGAAGAGTGTTCGCTATCGTCGGATGAGGGAGCCGGCTCCCAGACCTACGAGATGCTGTCCGAGACGGTGGCCAGCAATCGGGAGTTGCTGAGCTTGGCGCGCATGTGCCGGGTTGGCCAACCAATCCCCAATCTGTTCTTTGCGGCGGTAAAGCGAACTCTGGCGTCGTTCCCGGGCTCCGAATTGGCGGGACATTACCGCCGCGCAGAAGCGGGAGACCGGCCCGCGCCTGGTTTGGGGCAGGCTTTCACGGAATTTGCCCTGGCGCATCGTGACTGGATCGTCCCGTACGTGGACACACGCATGGTGCAGACGAACGAGGTTGGCCGATGCGCTTACCTGATGCCGGGCTTTATGACCGTTGCGGCGGAGAACCCGGGCCGCCCCCTGGCGTTGCTGGACGTGGGAGCCAGCGCAGGTCTGAACCTGAACTGGGACCAGTACCGGTACGTCTATTCGAGCGGCGATGAATTCGGGCCATCCAATTCCGGCGTTGTTATTGAATGCGACGCCAGGGGTGGCTTGCCGGATTTGCCATCCGCATTTCCCCGGGTGAATTTCAGGGTTGGCATCGACCTGGCGCCGGTGAACCTGAGCGAGGATGAAGAATACCTTTGGATGCAGGCGTTAGTTTGGCCGGAACACGCGGGCCGGGGAGCCCTGTTGTCTGCGGCCAGAGACGTGTGGCTAAAGTCACGGCCCACAGTATTGCAAGGCGACGCGGTGGAACTATTGCCAGTTGCGCTGGAGGATGTACCGGAAGATGCGGCGTTGTGCGTGTTTCACTGCCACACGCTGAACCAGTTTTCTGCCGAGGCACGGGCGAGGTTCGAGGACTTCTTGCGGGCGGCGTCAATGGAACGTGTCGTGTACCACATGCCATCAGAGGGGGAACGACTCTCACTGCGCAGGATCGTCAATGGATCCGCGACGACCTTGCTGACCGCACGGAGACAGGTACACGGCAGATGGGTCGCGTTTGATACCCATGCAAGGGTATCCCGTGAGTAGGAATTGCCGCAGCGGCGATGATCCTGCCGAATTCAAACCGACGCAGGGCACGGCCGTTGGCCAGCGTCTACGGGGGCGCGTAAGCCCACGGAGAAACGGTACCCCCGGGCCGGCGATCAACGGGACCAGGACTTGACGGCTATCACCGTGGCGCACAAGAGAGAAGCGATGCAGAAGGTCGGCGTAGTCGCCAGGGAAACCGCACCCCATCCGGGTATGAGTGACATGATCGCGACCGCCAGAGCGGCGGAGCCGCCGACGATCACGCCGGCGGCTATTGAATTGAGCAGGAGGTTGGAGTGCCAGGGCTTACCCGCTTCGATGCGCAGAGCTCGGGCGGTGAGGTGTGAAATGGAAATCGACATTCTGCGGCTCATCGTTCCTGTAGGACTTCTCCGGAAAGCTGGTTGATGCGGTAGAGGCGGACCAGGACGGCGGCGCCGGTGCGGTCAGGGTCGCGGTCGAGTTCGCCCTGGACGGTGCGGGACATGACGTTATCGCGGATCGCGCCCTCGCGGTACATGGTGGCGGTGCCGTAGAAGCGCAGGTTGACGCGCTCAGTGGGGTGGCGATAGAAGAGCACGACCTTGGAACCGTTCTGGATGTTGGCGGCGGAGTTGCGCCAGCCGCGTTCCCAAAAGGCCAGGGTCTCCCGGTCGAACACCAGGACGCTGCCGCGCATACTGATCTGCGGCTCACCATCCGGGGACACGGTAGCGATGAACATGGGGCAGCGGTCTGCCAGGGCGTTGTCGATACGGCGGCGGAGTTCGTCATCAATGTAGATCATGGGGGCTCCTGAAGGATGCTGACAGATGCCGAGCCGTTTCGAAGAACTTGCTTGCACTCGACCCGGCGAATGGCTCCTATAGGATACCCGACGCAACGTGGGGTGTGAGCGGGACAAGGATTGACGGGCTATCGCTAGCCCGTCCTGCACAAACGGAGAGTACAAGGAGCAAAGGTCAGCCGATCACCGGCACCGAGGGATCAAAAGAAACTTTGGCCGCGGCCAGGGCAGCCTGCTTTTCGGCGTCACGAGCGGCGCAGGCAGCGCTCATAGCGAGCACGTCCTTGGCCCATTCGTCCACGGGCACGTCGATCATGCGCCCGGCGAAGGGAGCGGCGGCGGTGCCGGCGGCAAGCGCCTGGGCGAAAACCTCTCGGACCTGAGTGTAATATTCGACCAGGGATTCCGCGGGAGTGTAGGCGGCGTTGACGGGAGCGATCCAAGTGGGGTGCCCACAGACCATGCCCTTGAAGCCCAGGTTTCGGGAATCGGTGGCGATCTCGAACATATCCTCGTGGGAAAGATGCCCGGTTTGTACGCCCATGGGATCGGCGACGGCGATGGGCTGAACGCCGGCGGCGGTGGCCTCGATGCACAGGCGGCCGCGAGCGAACACGAAGGCGTCATGCTGCGAGGATTGGGTGATGCCGAGGGAGGCAGCCAGGGCGGCCTCATCGATGCCCACCTGTTTTACCCGAGGAGACGCGGTGATGATCTCGCGGATGTGCCAGACGCCGGCCGCCGTCTCGATGGAGGGCGTGATTTCGAGAGAGCGGGGAACCGCGCCGTGGATCTTTTCCAGGTCGGCCAGAATTGTTTCGGCCTCCGCCACCTGATCGGCCGATTCGACGCCCGGCAACACTATCCCGGCCAAATCAGGGCCGGCGGCAGCGTGACTGTCCGCGTAGACGAAGTCGGCGTTGACGCGAACGAAGACCTGCGCGCCGCCTTTGCCGGCGAGGGCCACCGACTGACGCAGAGTTTTGCGGACCTGGGCGAGTTCGGCGGTGGGCGTGCCGTCCTGCAGATCGATGGTGACCGCGTCGGCGTTGTGCATCCAACTGCGGGAGACCATCCGCGATTGGACGGCGGGAACGATCAGGTTGGAGCGTCGTACAAGTATGGACATCTGGGACAGCTCCCGATCAGCCTGGGGATTCCGCGGCCTCGGCGGCACGCACGCGATCGATGGCTTCGGCTTTCTCGCGGTCGCGCTCCTGGCACAGGCTTTGCCATTGCAACAACTCTTCGGCTCGCGCGGCTTCGTAGCGGTCGATAACGCGGTGACGACCAAGGTAGGAGTCGGCGGCCATCGGTCGGGGAGAGGCCTCCCGATCCACCTGGGAAACGTCTACCTGAACCCAGGTATCCCCGGTGCGGGTGAGCTTGCGGTACTCCTGGAGCACCCACTGACCGTCCGAAACCTCGTCGTCGGAAGGGGCGAAGCCGCGGATTTGAGGCTCCACGACGGCGGGGTGCAAACCGCCTCCGATGCGGAACCCGCACTTTCGCGCCGCGTCCGCTTCGGCGAAAGCGCGGTCGGGGTCGCTGACGCTGCCGGTTATGTTAGGCGTGAAGGGAGCCGCGCGGGGTTCGCGGCCGGCGGCGCGGGCCGCGAGTTCAACCTCGCCCTTGCCATACACGAACTGATCGAAGCCGACGAACATCTCGACGCCGAGGTCACGGGACATGTCGTATCCCGAGGCGCCGCCGAAGTCGCGGACGCGGGAACTGGCGGTGACGATTTCATAGGCATTGGCGACGCCGACCGCGGTCTCGATGTTGGCGCCGATTTCGACGGTGCCGGGCCTGATGCCGCGTTCGGCCTCCAGGCGCGTGATGATCGCGTCCATGCGCTCGATTTCGTGGCCGTACTCCGCCTTGGGGTAGTTGACCATCATGAGGCCGGGCCAGATAACGGCGTTGAGGTCCGCTTCCATCAGGTCGTGGTTGATGCGGCACACTGCATCGGCGCCGCCCTTGTTGACGACAGGGATGGACTCACGGACCAGGTTGCGGGCAACGTCCTTGAGATGTGGAGGGACCGAGTCCTCCAAGTCCATGTTGATATAGTCGCAGCCGCGATGCCAGGCGTTGTTGATGAAGCGCGGGGTGACGATGGGCATCGTCAGGCCGGACCGTTTCAGTCGCCGCGTTGTGCTGGCCATGGGCAACTCCTAAGGAACCGGAATGGGAATGCCTTCGACGGCGGCGGCTTTGAAACGGTCCCGGGTCAAGCAGGCGTCGGCAAAGGCGACGGTGTTGGCGGCCTGGGCGACGATGTCCGGCGTCAGAACGCGCTCGTCCACGGATACCGTGGCGAACGTGCCGGACGCAGTAGCCGACGCGTACGCCTCGCACAGGGCATGGGCGGCGGCAACCTCGGACTCGGACGGGGTGAAGCCGGCGTTCAAGGGACGGACCTGGTTGTCCAGGATGCAGAAGGAGCCCCGGAAACCGATGGCGCGGCCACGTTGGGCAGCGGCGAGGGTGTTTTCGGGGGTGGCCAGCAGGCCGCGGTCGGGGAAGCGCCACCACGCGCCCAAGGGGACGGTTCCCGTGGCCGAGGCCAGGGTCACCAGCCGCTGCATGAGATACTGCATCAGATGGGTTTCACCGGAGGGTTCGGGCCGCAGGTCCATAACCAGGTCGGCGCGGCCGAGGGAAAGGCCCCAGGTACGCGAACTGGCGGTGGCGACCCCAAAACCGTTGTGGTTGCCCGGGGCGGTTTCCAAGCAGAGGACCAGTGCGACGCTGCCCGGCGACATGCCGCGGCGGCTTTCCAGTTCGGAGATGATGGCATCGATGGCGACGACCTGCTCCAGAGTTTCGGCACGAGTGACGACGATGCCATCGAGGCCGGGCCACACGGCGGCGGTGAGGTCCGCGAGCATCAGCTCTGGGTCGATTTGAACGAACACCTCCGCGCCGGTGGACTTGGCAGGGATCAAGCAATCGCGCAGGGACTCCCGTGCCGCTGGTTTATCCGATTCGGCCACGAATTCTGCCAAGTCCAGGACGATCACATCGGCGCCGGCCGAGGGAGCGTTGGACACGCGATCCGGATGCGAAACCGGGATCAGCAACCAGGAACGCCGAACTGCGGAGGGAGCTGTCATGGGGTTATCCGTGCGTAATTAGGGAATAATCGGCGGCATTATGTTGTATAATGCCGCCGATTCGATAGAGGTCGATAGGTTTGTCTGAAAGTGTGGTGAATTATAAATGAGTTCGCACGGTGTGGCAACATGGCTGAACCAGGTCATGGCGTGTCTGCACCGGTCAACAACATGAGTGCCCTGACGTGACTATTCTCGTCTGGCGCGGGCTAGGGTAGCGTTGAACGGCCGCTAAAAGTCTGCCGAAACACAGTCCACTTATTGCGAGACAGCGGATGTTGCTGAACGCGAACCAGCACCTTCAACATTGTATTATATCGCACGTATCTCGCAATCTCCAACAAGGCAACCCGATATTTGAACGGCGCGTCCAGCCCACTCGAAACAAACAAACAACCGTTACAGAACTTACAGGAGCAAATCTCCAAAATGGCCGCTAGTTTGGAAATCCATGATCTGCTCGACACCGGAGAAGTGCAGGTGCGACTGGTTGAAGCGTCGGGCAATGCGCGGGAAGCAGCGCCGGCAGTCTTCGGCATCGACCTCTCCGAGGAGGAACGCGGGGCACTGGACCGCTATCACACGGAGTTCCGACGCGGGTCGCCGGGGGGAATTGCCCAGATCGAAGCGGTGGAACTCGCCATGCGCAACCTGGGCCGACTGCTGTTCGAGTCGGCGTTCGGCGCGGAAGGCGAGAGCCGTGGGTTGCTGGATGAGGTGATGGCACGGGATGAACGCGGCGTACTGGCAATCGTGTCCTCGCGCGCGGAGTTCATGTCACTGCCGTGGGAGCTGATGAACGACCCCTCGCTGGGATACTTCATCAACGGGTTGGTGGGAGTGGTGCGGCAATCCGCCAGCCAGGCGCCGGCGGATGATGCGGAAGGGGTAGAGGAAGACACGCTGAACGTGCTGATGCTGTCGACAAGCCCGCTGGCGTTAGAGGTCCCAGGCGCCGGGTCGCTGCTGCCGGAGCCGGTGGCCACCGGCGCGAGCCTGGCCGACGCGACGGTGGCCGCGCTGGAGGGGCTGAACGTCCAGGTGTCTTTGGACAATCCGAGGCCGGCCACGCTGTCCGCGATGCAGGATCTCCTGGCGCGGAACCCGAACCACTATCACGTGGCCCACATCGACGGAGCCACCCTGGGTGATGGCGGGGCAATCATCCTGGAGCAGGATGACGGCAGTCCCAACGCCGTGGCCGCCTCGGAACTGGGCGGCGCATTGGCGTCGGGCGGGGTCAACGTGGCGCTGATCACCGCGGGCGTGCAGGAAGAGTTTCCGCCGCTGACTGCCTGGGCCGAAGCGGCGACGGCGGTGGCCGAGGCCGGCGTCGCGCAGGTGGCAGTCCTGCCGGTTCCGGTGCATCCGGACGCTGCGGACGGCGCGGTGGGGGCGTTCTACCGGCGCATTGCGCAGGGCTATACGGTATCGGAGGCGGTGTCCTCGATCCGGCGCGGGCTGATGGACACCCCGGAGCGGGTCACGATGTACGGCCGCCGGGTGTTCTGGGACTGGCAACTGCCGTGGGTTTACCAGTCGCGCGTCCACCAACCGCCGGTGATCGCCCAGGTTCAGCCGGACCCGCTGGCTGCACCAGTGATCCATCCGGAGGAAGCGCCGACGGACGACCTGCAGATTCCCGTGGCCGGTCAATACGGATTGGTGGGGCGGCAAGCGGAACTGCGGCAACTGGAGCGGGCCCTGAAGACGCACTCGGTGGTGCATTTGTCGGGGGACACCGGTGTGGGGAAGACGGAACTGGCCCTGGCGCTGTGCCGGTGGTTCCTGAAGCCGGCGCGGATCGCCTACCCGGGCGGCGTGTTCTACACCGCATTTGAGACCTCGCAGCCGGCCGGCCTGGAGCGTGTGGTGCACGAGATCGGGACGGCGGTCGCGGGGTTGGATTTCGCGGATATGCCGGCGGAGCAGCAGCGGCGGTGGGTGACGGCGTACCTGCACGAGAATGCATCGCTGTTGGTCTGGGACAACCTGGAAAACGTGGCCGGCTTTCCGGACGGGGCTCCCGGCCTGCTGGGCGAAGGGGAGTTGCCGGAGCTGGCAGCATTTTTGGGCGAAGTAACCACTGGGCCGGTGGGCACGAGCGCGCTGCTGCTGGGCAGAAGGGCTGAGGAGGAATGGGTTTCGGTTCCGCACGCATCCCTGACGCTGGAGGGCCTGGCCGGGGCGGACCGGCAGGCCCTGACCGCCCGGATCATGCACCAGGCGGAGGTGCCCGCTACGCGGGTCGACGCAGACCTTTTTGAACTGCTGGGTCTCCTGGATGGGCACCCGCTGGCGATGCAGATCGCGATTCCACCCGTCAAGGAGGTTCCAGCGGCGGCAGTGGTCAGCGAGATGACCAGGCTCATCGACAGTGAACCGGAAGGCGGCGAGGCGGGTCGCGGAGCGACGCTGACGGCGGCAATGGAGTATGCATTCTCGCGGATGTCGCGGCGGAACCGGACGCATCTACCTTTCCTGTCGCTGTTCCAGCGCAGGATCATGCTGGACGTGCTGTCGCACATCACGGAGGAGCGAGCGTACAGCCAGATCGTGGGGGACGATCTCACCGCCGGGGCATCGCGCAGCCTGCTCTCGCCAGAGGGCGGGATGCAGTCGTCGGGGCGCTCGTATGCGGCGTGCCGCACGATGCTGCGGTCGGCGCACGCCGCCGGCTTCCTAGAGTCGATCTCGCCCAGCGTCTACCAGATCAACCCGTCGCTGCCGTGGTTCCTGGGTCGGAAACTGGGTCGGCAAGTGCCCGGCAACGGGATCCAGCAGTTGGAAACGGAGTTCGTCCGGGTGTACGCCGACACCGCGGACTACTTTATGGAAAGTCTCTACGAGAACCAGGACACCGGCGTCACCGCAGTGCTGGCGGAGGAAGGCAACCTGACGCAGGCTTTGGGACTGGCCCTGGAATACCGGCAGTGGGACAACGCGCAGGTGCTGTTCCAGCCGTTGGCTCAGGTTTACCGGATGCAGAAACGGTTCCCGGAGCTGCGGCGGCTGCGTGGCCAGTTGCTGGATACCATCGGGCACACCGCCGGCGAAGCGGAAGGCAGCGGCGCCATCGAGTTCTGGCAATACCTGCTGGGCACTGACGCAATGGAATCGGTGGAACGGATGGACCTGGAACGGGCGGACCTGTTCAACCGGCAACTGCTGGACTACCTGCTGGAACAGCCCGATGGAGAAACGGACCCGCGCACTGCGGCCGTCTACCACCAGAATGGGCTGATCGCCACGCGGCGGGGGCAGTACGACACCGCCTCCGAGTGGCTGGAGCGGGGGCTGGAGATCATCGACGGAGGCGAGGACCAGGAGTCGATTGCCGACGCCTGTTTCGCCATCGGGCAGGTGCGACACCACCAGCGCCAGTACGGGGCAGCCAAGGAGTGGTACTCGCGGGCGTTGGACATCCACCAGCGGCTGCCCGACTACGAGGAAATGGTCAACGACTTCCGCGCCCTGGGGTCGGCATGCCACCTGCGGTTCGAATACGACGAAGCGCGTAGCTGGTACCACCGGGCGCGGGAAATCGTGGAAGAAAACCGGGACGAAGAAACGGCGGTCTACATCTTCCACTCACTGGGAACGGTGGACCACTCGGAGTACCTGTTTGAGGATGCGCAATCCTGGTACCAGCAGGCTTTGGGCCTGAGCGACCGACTGGGCATGACCGAGCAGATGATCGTCGAGTTCCATCACCTGGGCACCCTGGCGCAGGCGCGGGGCATCACGGATGAGGCGGACGAATGGCTGCGGGTCGCCATGGAGTACCGGGAAGAGATGGGCGACGTGCGGGGCGTGGGCGTGGAGGCGCGGCAGTTGGGGGTGGTCCACCACGAGCAGGGGGATCTGGACCAGGCCTATCACTGGTACGACCAGGCCCGCATCGCGTTTGAAAATGTGCGCGACGTGCTGCGGGCGGCGCGGACCTACGGTCAGTTGGGTCTGGTTGAGGAACAGCGGGGGAATCTGCCCGACGCGCTGGAATGGGTGGCGCGGACGTACCAACTGGTTGCGGACCACCAACTGCCCATGCTGGTGCAGGTGAAGGCGCACCTGGCGCGGCTGAAGGAGCAGATGGGCGACGAACCCTTTGCCCAATGGTGGCGGGACAACACCGGAGCGGAACCGCCGTCAGACCTCGATGTGGACGCCAGTGAAATCCTGTGACCGGGAATGGCATGGATAGACCGGATGGACGGGATTGTCAGAAGCAGGATTTGTCGGATTGGGGAGATTTTCGGGATTAGGACGATTGCTCCGAGACAAACTTCAATCCGCCAAATCCGGTAATTCAGCGAACAGATAAAAGACGTTGCGGACATTTGAGGGGACTGAAATGGCGCTTACCAAGTTGGACATCGAGACGCGGCAGCCTTTCGCCGGCGGGCAAGGGTTTGGGGACATAGGGCGGTATGAGCAGATTGACGGGGTGGCGCACTTTGCGGTTGACCCGGAGCATAGGGACAATGCGGTGATCGCAGACATTGGGCTGGCGCCGCGAAACGTTGACGGGTTGGTGGAGTTCTCGTCCGATTTTCGAATCATCAAGCCGGTGGATAATGACCACGGGAACGGTCGGCTGCTGCTGGACGTGCTGAACCGCGGCAAGGAACTGGCACTGAAAAACCTGAACAGCTCACCGGACGGGCCGCCGGATGCCGACCCGCATCCGGGGAACGGGTTCTTGATGAGGCAGGGTTACAGCTTGGTTTGGTGCGGGTGGCAGCACGACGTGCCGGATGCGCCGGGTTTGTTCCGGTGCAATGTGCCGAACGCCCATAACGCTGACGGCTCGCCGGTTGCTGGCAAGATCGTGGTCTCGTTCCAGCCCCTGGCTAACGTGGACAGCCAGTTCCTGTCCGACCGGGACCACCGGCCTTATCCCACCAATCACCTGGAGAGTTGGGATTCGGTGCTGACCGTGCAGGAACACGAGGACGCTCCGGAGACGGTCATTCCGCGCGAAAGTTGGGCTTTCGCCCGGTTGGTGGATGGGAGGCGGGTGCCCGACCCGGCGCACGTGACCCTGGAGGGTGGGTTCGAAGCCGGCAAGGTGTATCGGGTGGTCTACGAGACCTCCCACGCGCCGGTGGTCGGCCTGGGCTTGCTGGCGACACGGGATATCGTCGCGTGGTTGCGGCATGGGAAGACGGACTCCGCGGGTACGGCCAATCCGCTGGCCGGGGCCCTGGGTCGGGCCTACGCCTACGGACGCAGCCAGAGCGGCCGTTTTCTGCGGCAGTTGCTGCACCTGGGGTTGAACCGCGACGAGGACGGCAGGATTCTCTTCGAGGGGATGCTGCCCAACGTGGCGGGCGGCAAGATGGGAGAGTTCAACGTGCGGTTCGGCCAGCCGTCGAGCCTGTCGAACCGCAGCGTGAACAACCTTCCTCCCTTCCTGGACCTGGAACCAAGTGGAGAGCACGGTATCCTGGCCGAGGTCACGCGCCGGGGCGTGGCGCCCAAGGTGATTTACACCAACACCTCGTCGGAGTATTGGGGCGGGCACGGCGCGTTGGCTCACGTCACCGCGGACGGCGAAGCCGATGCCATGCTGCCCGACAACGTGCGATCCTGGCTGTTCTGCGGCACGCAGCACGCTCCGGCCAATCTGCCGATTTCCGATACAAATCCCGATTCCGGGGCCCGGGGCACGCAGGCGCTGAATTACGTGGACTATCGCCCGCTGATGCGCGCGGCGCTGGTGCATCTGGACAATTGGGTTACCCATAACGAGCAGCCGCCAGCGCATGGGTATCCCCGATATGCGGACAATACCATCGTTGAGGCCGGGGAGTTAGAGGAATTCTTCCGCGCGCTTCCGGCAGTGGAGTTCCCCGAGCACCACAAGGTCATGCGCCACCTGGACTTCGGGCCGGACGGGGCAGTGCCGACGGTGATCCCGCCGGGAGTTGGCGAGGAGTATCCGTCCCTGGTGTCAGCCGTGGATTCCGACGGGAACGAGGTTGGCGGCATCAGGTTGCCGGCCATCGCGGTGCCGTTGGGCACGTACACGGGGTGGAACGTGCGCCATGCCGACATCGGCGGAACGGGTCAGGTGCTGTCGCCCGGCGGGACCGTGGTGGGTGGTGCAATTCCCTTCGCGGTGAGCCGTGCGGAGCGTATGGCGTCCGGAGATCCAAGGCCGTCGATTGAAGAGCGGTACGCATCGCGCGACGAATACCTGGCGCGGGTGCGGGAGTTCGCCGAAACGATGGTACAGCAGGGCTACTTGCTGACCGAAGACGTGGACGTCGTGGTGGAGCAGGGAGCGGAGGTGTACGACGCGATCGTGGGGGTGCGGGAAGCGGTGGCGGCGGACAATTAAAAAAGATTTACCAACGCCAACAACGGGAGTGAAATTCGAGATGTCTATTCGATCGGTCGAGGATGCCATAAGGCGGATCAGAGAACAGGTCGCGACTTTCTCGTTCGAAGAATATCGTTACAGAGAAATGGAAACCAGGTATGCGCTGATTGATCCAATCATTGAAGCGTTGGGATGGGAAACTGCGAACTTCGATCAGCGCGCATACGAGGCGGATCCAAAATGGGAGTCATTCGTCAAGCGTAATGCAGATTACGTCTTTTGGGGGCCCGACCATCCGCATGCGGTCGTAGTCGTCGAAGCTAAGCGCGCCTCCAACGAGCTAAAACCCGCTCCAGACGAAGCCCAACTCGCGGGATATGTAGAAGATCTCACAGCTGGGGTGGCGGTGCTAACCAACGGTCGAGTCTGGTACTTGTATGACCTGAGCCTGCGCCGGCGTCAATCGTTTTCCGCAAAACGCACCGAAGAAGTGAGGGTTTTGGATGGAAACATGCGCTCCGCCGCTCGAACTCTGCACGAGTGGCTAAACGTAGGAAATTGGTGGTAGCGATTTGGGGCGCGCCTATGAAAGGATTTCGGGAAGTGGACGAGATTGTTTTTGAAGTTACCGAGGCCGTCGAGGGTGGTTATGATGCGCGGGCCGTTGGGCACAGCATCTTCACGCAGGGGAACGATTGGACGGACCTGAAAGCGATGGTGAAGGATGCGGTGCTTTGTCATTTTGATGATGACGAGTTGCCCGCCGCAATTCGGCTACACTTGGTGAAGGATGAAGTCATGGTCGTATGACGCTGCTACGTGATATTTCGGGCGATGAGCTGGTTAGATTGTTGCGCCGCAACTACGGATACCGGTTGATTCGGCAGCGGGGCAGCCACTTGCGACTGGCAAGCAATGTTCGTGCACGGAGCATCGCGTGTCGGTTCCCCGTCATCGGCAATTGAATGTGGGAACATTGAGCGGCATCATATCCTACGTTGCAGAATACTTGGATTTGACCTCCACGGAAGTACGCCGAGCTCTGTTCGACAACACCTAACCCGTTCAGACAAAGGAGCAATCATTATGTCTGTTGGAACTTCCATACCTCTGCCGGCCTACACGCTGGACCCGGCATTCATGGCCCGCACCGCCGAGGCGCTGGGGTTTGAGTCGATCTGGTACGCGGAGCACCCCATTTTGCCGGTGCAGAGCGCGAGCCAGTTTCCGTCGGGGGGCGAGATACCGTGGACCTACGCCCACTTCGCCGACCCGTACATCGCGCTGGCGCGGGCATCCGGGGCCACCAGCACGATCAAGCTGGGGACGGGCATTACCCTGGTGCCGGAGCGGAACCCGTTGATGCTGGCTAAAGAGATCGCAACGCTGGACCGGGTCAGCGGCGGGAGGTTCCTCTTTGGCATCGGCGCCGGCTGGAACCGGGAGGAAACCGAGATATTCGGCGGCGACTTTGACCACCGCTGGACGCAGACCCGGGAAGCGGTAGAGGTGATGAAAGAACTGTGGACCAAGGACGAGGCGGAATTTCACGGGACGTACTACGATTTCCCGCCAGTCAAGTCCAACCCCAAACCGGTTCAGGAACCTCACCCACCGGTGATACTGGGCGGACTGGCGCGCCGGGTGCTGCAACGAGTGGCGACCTGGGGCGACGGCTGGCTACCGAATCGGATCACGCCGTCCGAAATCGAGGAAAGCCGCAAACGGTTGGACGAGTTGGCCGAAGCGAGAGGACGTGACCCTAAATCGCTGACGATCTCGGTGTACGGTCAGGCTCCGGACGGGCAGTTGGTCCAAGACTTCCTGAACGCGGGAGCCAACCGCGTGGTGGTGCGCCCGGAACACTGCGAGACCGAAACGGAGATGTCGGAGCAGATGGAGCGGATCGCAGAAGCAGTGATTCGCTGAACTGCGGTCACGGGCGATCACAGGTCGGCGGGCTGTAGAATGGTTCGCGTCGGTTCGGCCGGCACACGCGAAGAAGAGAGGTATGGAGCAAATGGACCGCACCACCGAGCTGTTGAGCTCCTACGCTTGCAATCTCACCTACGAGGACCTGCCGCCCGAGGTGGTGCACCAAGTCAAGCGCACCGTTGCCGATACGCTGGGGTGCGCCGTCGGTGGCTACCTGAGCGAGCCGGCCAAGGTGGCGCGCAAGCTGGCCGGAGACGTGACGAGCAAAACCTCGGCTCGGATCCTGGGCACCTACGACCGGTCGTCGCTGGACATGGCCGGGTTCGCCAACGGGGTCATGGTGCGGTACCTGGACTGCAACGACTCGTACTTCTCGCCCGGCGGCGGCCATCCCAGCGACATGATACCGGCGGCGCTGGCCGTGGGGGATAGCGTCGAAGCGGACGGGCGGACGATCATAACGGCGATCGCGCTGGCCTACGAGGCTTTCTGCCGCATCGCCGACCACGTGCCGGACAACCAATGGGACCAGGGCGTCCTCAGCGTGATCGGGGCGGCCTGCGCGGCCGGGAAGATCCTGGGGCTTGACGAAGAGCAGATGGGCCACGCGATTTCGCTGGCCGTGGTGCCCAACGTGCCCCTGCGCGTGACCCGGATGGGCGAGCTATCGATGTGGAAGGGATGCGCGGCGGCGGCAGCGACGCGGGCCGGCATCTTCGCGGCGCAACTGGCGGCCGAGGGCATGACCGGACCCTTTGAGCCGTTCGAGGGTCGCAAGGGGTTGTGGGAGCAGGCGATCGGGTATCCTATTGAACTTGACGCCATGGGTGGCGACGACGCTCCGTTCCGGATCACGGACACGATCTTCAAGTTCTACCCGTCACAGATACACACGCAGGCTCCCATAGACCTGGCGATTCAGCTGCACGACCGGGTGGACGTGGGTGACATCGCGTCGATCAAGATCCAGTCGTATCGTTCGGCGGTGAGCAGCGCATCCACTGAGCCCGAAAAGTGGGACCCAAAGACCCGGGAAACGGCCGACCATAGCATCCCGTTCCTGGCGGCCGTGGGCCTAAGGGACGGAGAGGTCACTCCGGCGACCTTCGCGCCGGATCGCATTGCTGACCCAGCACTGCGGACGATCATCAACAAGATGCGGATCGACGAAAACGCGGAGTTCACCGAAAGGTATCCCGCCGAGTACAACTGCCGCATTGAGGTGATCAAGAACAACGGGCAGACCGAGGTAGCGGAGACCAGCTTTCCCAAGGGGCACGGGAAAAATCCCCTGAGCGACGCTGACGTGGACGCCAAGTTCCGGCGGCTGGCCTGCCCTACGATCACCGAGCAGCAGTGCGAACAGGCGCTGGAGCTGATATGGTCGCTGGAGAACCTGCCGAATATCCAGGACATATTCGACAGCCTGGTGGTGTAACGCGGAGATTCGGTTTCCGCGGGTCTCGCGAAGGATTTGTGATCTGGGCAATCCGGGCGGGTAGCGCGGACGTATATACCGACAACCAGGAATTGCCGAACCCCTGATAACTTTGGAGGGGTGGTGTCAGATAACCCACATCGTGAAGACGCGCAACGCATCACCGCAGTCGGCGCGGGCGACGAAAAAGCCCTGGAAGAGATCTACGATCGCTACGCCCAGCGGGTTTTCTCGTTGGCGGTGTCAGTCCTGAAAGACGAAGCGCTGGCCGAAGATGCCGTTCAGGAAGTGTTCTCCAACATCTGGCTGAAAGCCGATAGCTACCGGCCCGAAATGGCGGCGCCGAGTACCTGGATAATGTCCGTGGCGCACCACAAGGTGGTGGACATGTACCGATCCCGGAGGCGCACCACGGATCACACGGTTTACCCTGAGATGGACGCGCTGCACCGGATACCCGACGCTAAAATGAGCGTGGAACGCCAGGTGGAGCGCGGCTTTGACGCCAGTCTGGTACGCGAGGCGCTGCTGACCCTGCCCGAGGAGCAGAGCCGGCCGTTGTACCTCTCAGCCTGGCACGGTTACAGCCAATCAGAGATCTCCAGGATGCTGGGAATACCATTGGGGACGGTGAAGACCCGAATGCGTCTCGGCATGCAAAAGCTCAAGGCAGCGTTGGAAGCTCATGTGGTCTGATAATCCAGGCGAAATATACGCCGGATCGGAGCATCCGGAAGGGGAGCTGGCAGCCTTTGCGCTGAACGCGCTGGACGACGCCGAGTTCCAGGCGGTGTTCCACCACGTGATCCGGTGTCCGCACTGCCAAGAAGTGCTGCTGGGGTTCCAGGAGACGGCGGCGAGGCTTACGGCCGCAGTTCCGGAGACCCCACTGCCGGCTGACCTGAAGCAGCGTGTGCTGGCCAACTCCGTGGGCCGCAGGAGCGGTTCGGGAACGGGACGGCGCATTGATCCGGATCCGCGCTGGTCGATGAAGCGATTGCGCCGTTGGATCACACCGGTGGCGGTGGGAACATTGAGCCTGCTGTTGGCCGCCTCGGTGGGTTTCATGATTTCGCAGCAGCAGGAAATCGACAGCCTGACGGCGGCGCAAGAGGAAATGGCGGCACGGCACGAAACGGTTGCACTGGCGTCGGCGAGCGCGGCGGTGGCGGCGTTGAAGCCGGCGGACGGGTCGACGCAGCCCGAGCCGACACGGGCACGCTCCCTACAGCCACCGGCGGCGACCGAGCATGAGGTCAAGATGAGCCGGACGGAGGCTTCGGCGAACCTGGCCCCGAACCTCAGCCGGGCGGCGGGTTCATCGCAGGTTTCAGCGCAAGGCGACGACGGAGCGGAGTCGGTGGACCTGGTGAAGAAGGAAATGGCGGACATGGTTGAAGCCACTGTGTTGTCGGCCCAGCCGGAGACAGAGAAACTGCCGATGACTTCGCCCATGGGCACCGAAACCGAGGCCCGCGGGCTGCTGATGGTCGACCCCACCGGCACCCGGGGCGTGCTGATGGTGACCGGAATGCCGGCCGATTCCTACCAGATCTGGCTGGTGCGGAACGACGAGCGGATGCTGATCGACCGCATCGTGGTGAACGAACACGACGGGAGCGGCGTCAAGGACCTGGAACTGAACGAATCGGTGTTCGGGTTCAACGAGGTGGCGTTGCTGCCGGACGAACGGCACGGTCCGACGGTGCCCACGGGCGAGAAGTTCCTGAGCGCCCGCATCATCGGCGGGCCGCCAGTGCCGCCGTCAATCTGGAGAGGGAGGTGATGGAACATGACCAGCCGGCGCACTGAACCGCAAACTCCCCGCCCTCCGCGACGTGACGACGGGCTGGACTGCGAGATCTGCGGCAACCGCATGTACGAGCGCAGTTGCAAGATCATCTGCAGGAATTGCGGATTCACCAGGGACTGCTCAGATCCGTAGCGGTCGGCCGGGTCACTGCTCCGGGAACGGCCACCACTCCGGGGCGTTGCGCAAGGGCAGGCGGCGAAAGAGTTCCGGTTGCGCCTGCACGGCAAGACGCATGGCTTCCAGAACCGGCTCGCGGATGGACCGGTGGGCCTGCCGGGAGCTCCGCAGCTTGAACAGGTGGTAGCACTCGCGGAGGTTCATCCGGGACAGGACCCGCTGGCGGTGGGCGTGGGTCACGGCGTACTGGGCCACTGCGGGATGCTCACCGGCCAGCGCCGCATAGAGCCGCTCCGACTGCGAAACGGCCGGCTCGAATACACCGGTCAGGCCGGATTCTTTGACCAATGGAGGCGTATCGTAGCCGTTGGCGACGGTCAGCGGCTGCGCGAGGTAGGTCTGCATCCGGTGGCGACGGAATTCCCGCATGGCGCCGTAGTCGAAGACGAACTCGAAGGTGTAGCCGGCCAGCTCGAACTCGCGGGGTGCGGCATCGTGAGGGCCGATCTCCCGGACAGCACCGTCGATCAGCTGGATCCGCTCCGTTTCGGTCATGGCTTCGGACAAAGCGAGAGCGTGACCGTAGTCGCCGCCCCGGCGGAACAGCAGGGCGGCCGCGAGCTTGCGCGTGGCGTCGCGGTCGTAATCGAGCAGCCTGACGGATATTGGCGAGGTGTCGGGCGCCAGTTCGTCCGCTGGAACAGGTACCTGGCGGCGCCCGGCGAGGTAGGCGCTGTGATCGGCGTACTTGACGAGGGTAGGGGTGATCGAACGGCCCTGCTCGCGCAACTCTGAGCCCATATCGCGCTCCTCGGCCAAGTCCGAGGACATCAACTTGCTAATGGCGTGCTCGAGCGTGCGGGCATTGGCGGTAACACCCACATTGGTGAGGGTGGAAGCCGGCAGGACGGCGCGGCAGGCATCGGTGGCCTGGCGGCGCAACCGCAGGTCGTAAGCGGCATCGCTTTCGCCATCGCGCTGGGACTGACGGGACCGCAGATGGGACATGACGCCGTCGATGAGCCGGGAGTAAGCGGCGAACAGCGCACGGCAAACGGAAACGTACTCCGCCCGGAGCGCAGGGTGATTGTCCAGTTCCAAGGGGATGTGGAAGCTCTCCGGGTCGATGACCTGGTAGCGGGAGGACTTCTCGGTGTAAGACGCGAGGCGATTGTCCTCGAGGGTGTCGCAGGCCAGGCGGGAAATGTTCTCGACGGCCAGGTGAAGTATCGCGTGTTCGGCCACGGACGCATGACCGTATCCGACCACCCAGCGTTCGTTGAAATCGGCGGCGCGTTCGGCGCTGACCTGGGTGGCGATTTCGTCGAAGGGCTCGGGCCGGCGGGAGGTCATCGCGAAGGTGACCGCGATTTGTTCCTCGGTCAGGTCACGCGGCGAGAGGGGGTAAATGCGCCGGCGGGCGACTGATGCCGGTAGCGTTTGGTGCATCGGGCTAACACCATAATGTCGCACCATCTGGGCAGGCGCGGGATAGCCCGATTCTAAAAAGCCAGCCTGGAAAAGGCTAGGGCATGGATTCCGGCTTTCGCCGGAATGACGTGAAAGAACCTGGAATGACCTGAAAAAACCGGAATGGCGTGAAGGAACCCGAAATGAGGGTTGGGGGATACCGCCCGCTAGTTGCGGCAGAAGGCGGGGAAACCGTCGGGCATGACGACTTCGATGAGATGGATGCAGTCGGCGGTTACGGCGTCCTGGACGGCGCGGGTCATCTCGGAAACGTTGCGGACCTGGGTGCTGCCGATACCATAAGCATCCGCGAGTTTCATGAAATCGGGGTTGACCAGGTCCGTCGCCATCTGTCGACTTCCGCGATCACGTTGATAGCCCTTGAGGACGCCCCACGCGTTGTCGTTGAACACCATCACGATGGGGTTGATGCCGTACTGGACGGCGGTGCCGAGTTCCTGGGCGTTGTACTGGAATCCACCATCTCCGGATACGCAGATTACGGGGCTACCGGGCTGGCCGACCTTGGCTCCCATGGAGGCGGGGAAGGCGAAGCCCAGTCCGGCCCACCCGTGGGGGTACATGTAGCTGCGGGGCCGGTCCATCCGGAGGCAACGCACGGCGCGGTTGGCCGGGACGGTGGCATCAAGGGAGAAGATGGTGTCGTCGGGGATAACGGAGCGGATGGCTTCCCACGCGCGCAGTTCGGGGCCCCACTGTTCCTGCAGGCCGGAGTAAATGCTGGCCTTCAGGTCGGCAATTTCCCGTCGATAGTCGTTGCTGGTGCCGAGATCGTCGCCGGCGGCGCTGAGGAACTGGCGGACCACCGCCCCACTGTTGGCCGCAATACCGACCTCGGTGTCGTAGTTCTTGCCGATATAGTCCTCGTCCAGCAGGACGTGGACCATCTTTTCGGGGAGCTTGACGCCAACCCCGGCAGTCGAGCGATAGGGCAGATTGCTGCCCAGCACCAGCGCGACGTCGCAGTCACCCATCCATTCCAGGACCGGGTTCTGGCCCCAGATGCGGTTGCCGAGCGCCATTCCAAGGGACAGCGGGTGGCTTTCGGGGAAAGTGCCCTTGGCGCCGTCACCGGTTACCACGGGGGCGCCAATTTGCTCCGCCAGGCGGATTATGTCATCCGCGCCGCCGGTGGTATGGATCTCTTCGCCGAGGAAGATTACCGGGCGTTTGGCGTTGCGGAGCAGGTTCCAGGCCAGTTCGACCTGGACCGGGTCTCCCTGAGGCACGTCGGGCTGGCGAGGCCGGAGCACTTCGACCTCGGCATTCTGGCCGAGGAGGTCAGTGGGCACCTCAAGCTCGATGGGGCGGGGACGCCGCTCGCCGAACCGGACGAACGCCTCGACAAAGTGGTCCGGGATGGATTCGATCTGATCGATACGCGCGTTCCAGTCGGTGACGGCCGCGAACATGCCCAACTGGTCCTTGGTCTCGTGGGTAGCCATTTTGCCGCTGCCCACGAACTCGGCTTCGACGTTGGTGGTGACCTGGAGGATGGAGGATGCGGAGAAATAGGCCTCGCCCATGGCGCCGACGGAGTCGGCCGCGCCGGGGCCGGTGCTGGTCAGGATAACCCCGGGGCGTCCGGTGGCGCGCGAGTAGCCGTCGGCCATGTAGCCGCAGCCCAACTCGAGCCGGCCGCCGATGAACCGGACATCGTCCTGCCGGTCAAACAGCGCGTCGAAGAGGTCGAGGGTGTGGACGGAGATGATGCCGAACACAGTGTCGACACCCTGGGCATGCAGGGACGCGACCACAGCCTGGCCGCCGGTCATCTGGGGCATGGTGGAACTCCGTGGGTTGGCTGAGGACTTAGAGCAGCAGGCTGACCGGGTTTTCGAGGACCCGCTTGATTTCCATGAGGAACTGGGCGGCCTCGGCGCCGTCGGCCACGCGGTGATCAGTGGAAAGGGTGGCTTTCATCATGGTGCCAACCGTAAGCTCGCCGTCGCGGACGACGGGCTGCTGCTTGACGCTGCCCACGGCCAGGATGGCCGCATGGGGTGGGTAAATGATGGCGGTGAAGCTCTCGACATCGAACATGCCCATGTTGCTGATGCTGAACGTCGTACTGCTGTACTCCTCGTTGCGGAGGGTGCCGCTGTTGGCGCGGGCGATGAGGTCCTTGGTGGCGGCGGCGATCTGGAGCAGGCTCTTGCTCTCGCAGTTGCTGACGCCGGGCAGGATCAGGCCGGACTCCAAAGCGATGGCGATGCCGATGTTCATCGCCCCGTGGACTTCCAGGTGATCGCCCCGATAGAAGGAATTGAACTTGGGATGCTTGACCAGGGCCAGGGCACAGGCCTTGACCATGAGGTCGTTGACGCTGACCCGGTTTTCCGGGTCGGCGGCATCGTTGACGTCGCGGCGCATGGACATGGCCTTTTCCATGTCGATCTCGGCGGTGACGTAGAAATGGGGAGCGGTGGATTTGCTGTCCGAGGTGACGCGCGCAATGGTCTGACGCATCCGGCTGAGTTCGATGCGCGAATCAGCGGGGGCAGCTACGGGCTCCGCGGTGACTGCGGGCGCGGGAGCAGGGGCAGGTTCGGCAGCGGCCGGGGCCTGGTAATTTTCCACGTCGCGCTCGGTGATGCGACCGTTAGGGCCGGTGCCAGTGACCAGCGACAGGTCAATCCCGCGTTCCCGCGCCAGACGGCGGGCGATGGGAGACGCGCGAACCTCTCCATCGGATGCAGGAGCGGGGGCAGCGGGAGGCTCAGGTTCCGCCGCTGCCGGAGCCGGCGCGGGAGCGGCTGGGGCCGCTTGAGTCGGGCTTGGAGTCGGAGCGGCGACTTCAGGGACTGATTCGCCGGGTTCAGTAATGATGGCGATAAGTTCGCCGACCGGGACGGCCACGCCGGCCTCAGCGACGATACGTCCCAGGACGCCGCCGGTGTAGGCCTCGAATTCGACCGTGGCCTTGTCGGTCTCGATGTCGGCAATTACCTCGCCGCGGTCAACGGTCTCGCCCTCCTGCTTGTACCAGCGGACGACGGTGCCTTCCCGCATATCGTATCCCATCTGGGGCATGACGACGTTGGTAGCCACGATGTTCTCCTGTGGATTGCTAGTGTCGAGGGGTATCGCCGGCTTGGAACGACCGACGAGGTTCAGGTGCCGTTAACCAGTTTGCGGGCGGCCGCAGCGACCGATTCGGCGCTGGGGATGGCCATCTGCTCAAGGGGGAAAGAGTATGGTATCGGGACTTCCGCGCCGGCGACGCGGCCCACCGGAGCGTCCAGGTACTCGAAGGCCTCTTCCTGCACCTGGGACACCAACTCGCCAGCGAAGCCACCCAGGCGGGTGGTTTCCTCCACCATGAGGGCCCGGTGGGTCTTCTTGACCGAGGACACGACCGTATCCATGTCCAACGGGCGGAGGCAGCGCAGGTCGATCACGTCGGCCTCGATGCCTTCGCGGGCGAGGATTTCGGCCGCCTGCTCGGCGACGAGCGCCATGCGGGAATAGCCGCAAAGAGTGATGTCGCCTCCGGTGCGGCGCAGGTCGGCCTGGCCGATGGGGATGCGGAAGTCACCGCCATCAGGAGCCTCTCCGCGCGTGCCGTAGAGCAGGATGTGCTCGACGAACATGACCGGGTCGTTGAGATCGCGGCAGGAGCGGAAAAGGCCGATGACGTCGCGGGGGGTGGACGGGGTGACGACGGTGAGGCCCGGCACCGATGCGTACCAGCCCTCAAAGGACTGGGAATGGGTCGCACCCACCGAAGCGCCGGCGCCGGTCACGGTGCGGATGATCAACGGGATCGAGAACTGTCCGCCGGACATGTACCGGATCTTGGCGGCGTGGTTCACGATCTGGTCCATGGCCAGGAGGCTGAAGTTGATGGTCATCAACTCGACCACGGGACGCAGGCCAGCCATGGCGGCGCCCACGCCGGCGCCGACGATGACCGATTCGGCGAGGGGAGAGTCCTTGATGCGTTTTTTGCCGTACTGCTCCCAGAAGCCCTTGGTGACGGCGAAGGCGCCGCCATAGGGTCCGATGTCCTCGCCCATGAGGAAGACGCGGTCGTCCTGGTCCAGGGCCTCCCGGAGGACCGACGAAACGGCGTCGCGATAGGTGATGACCGACATGATGGTTCCTCTCGTCTGGGGGTGGTTACGCGGGGATACCTTCAGTTGGTCGGTCGGTGTAAACGTGATCGTAGAGGTCGGCGGGTTCAGGCCAGGGAGATGACTCCCCGAACTCCGCCGCTACGACGATCTCTTCGTCGACGCTGGCGTCGATCTCGTCGAAATCCTCCACGGTTGCGATGCCTTCGTCGGTGAGCCAATCACGGTAGCGCGGTATGGGGTCCTGGCCGGCCCAGTACGAGACCTCGTCCTCGGGGCGGTAGTTTGCGGGATCGGCGACGGAGTGGCCGCGCAGGCGGTAGGTGCGAGCAACCACGAATGCGGGGCCGCTACCGGAGCGGACTTCGGCGTTGATCTTCTGCATCAACGCCCGCACTTCGAGGACGTCGTTGCCGTCCACCTCGTAGCGGGACATACCGTAGGCGGCAGCCATCTCGTGCAGGGAATCCCACATGACGAGGGTTTCCTTGGATGAGGCGCCCATGCCATACAGGTTATGTTCACAGAAGAAGATGACGGGGAGTTTCCAGATGGCGGCGAGGTTCATGGCTTCGTGGAACTCGCCTTCGTTGACGGCGCCATCACCGAAGAAGCACAGGACCACCTGGTCATCGCCGCGGTACTGCACGGCGAGGGCGATGCCGGCGGCGATGCAGAGCTGGCCGCCGACGATGGCGTAGCCGCCCATGAAGTTCAGGTCGGAGCTGAACAGGTGCATGGACCCGCCCTTGCCCTTGCTGCATCCGGTGACCTTGCCCATGAGTTCGGCCATCACTTCGTTGCTGGTCATGCCGCGGGCGAGGGCCTGGCCGTGGTCCCGGTAGTGGGTCACGATGTAGTCGTCGGGGCGCAGGGTATTGATGGCTCCGACGGCGATGGCTTCCTCGCCGTTGTAGACGTGGAGGAAACCCTTGATGTTGCCTCGGGTGTACTGCCGCTCCGACTCTCGCTCAAACTCACGAATGAGCTTCATCTGCCGGTAGAAACCGAGCAGGTCGGATTTGTTAAGTTCGGGGACGTCCGCTCTCAGCATATCCCTTCCTCAGTGGCAGATTTGCGGCGCCGCCCCAGCGCGGGGCGACGTCGGCGCGCCGGTTTACATGTGCAGGGCGCGGCCCTCGGCGTCGAGGGCGGCTTCGTGCACCATCTCGGCGACGCTGGGATGCGCGTGGACGGCCCAGCCCAGTTCCAGCGTGGTGCCTTCCAGCAGGTGGGTCATCTGCAGTTCCGCAAGGAGTTCGGTGACCTCCGGGCCGCACATGTGGCCTCCCAGCACCTCGCCGTAGTTGGCGTCGATGACCAATTTGACCATACCGTCATTTTCGCCCATGGCGACGGCCTTGCCGCTGGCCTGGACGTTGAAGCGGCCGATCTTGACGTCGTAGCCCTGCTCTTTGGCCTGGGCCTCGGTGAGACCGAACGATGCGACCTGGGGGTGGCAATAGGTGGCACGGGGCATGAAGGTGTAGTCCAGCGGCTGGGTCTCCTCGCCGGCGATGGACTCCACGGCGGTTACGCCCTGAGCCGATGCCACGTGCGCGAGAGCCAGCTTGCCGGTGACATCACCCACGGCGTAGATGCCCGGCACGTTGGTGGCCATCTTGTCGTCGATAACGACGTATCCTCGTTCGGTTGCCACGCCGACGGTTTCCAGACCGATATCCTCGGTGTTGGGGAGAACGCCAATGGCTACCAGCACCTTGTCGAACCGCGCGGTCTCGGTTACACCGTCCTTGTCGATGGTCAGGGTCACCCCATTCGCGTCGGCCTGGGCATTGGTTACGCCGGCTCCGGTGACCATCTTGATGCCGTGGCGGTTGAAGGCGCGCTCCAGCTGCTGGCAAATTTCCTCGTCCTCGTTGGGGACGAGATGTGGCAACAACTCGATGACGGTGACCTCAGCTCCGTACATGCGGTAGATGTACGCGAACTCTACGCCGATGGCGCCACCGCCGACGATGGCAATGGAATCAGGCACATCCTCGGCGACGATGCTTTCGCGGCTGGTGATGATGCGCTCGCCGTCGACTGGCAAGGGCGGAATGCTGCGGGGTCGCGCTCCGGTGGCGATGATGATGTTGCGGGCCGAAATCCGGGTGGTCTGGCCGTCGGCGCCGGTGACCTCGACTGCGTTGGGCGTGGTGATGCGGGCAGTTCCCGAGATGCTGTCGACGCCGTTCTTGCGGAGCAGGAAGTCGACGCCGCGGGTCATGCGGTCGACGACCTGCCGGCTGCGTTTCATGGCGACGCTGTAGTCGGCACGGAAGTTGTCGAACTGCAGGCCGAATTGATCGGCGCGGTGGACGTAAGAGACGATCTCGGCGTTTTTGAGGAGAGCTTTGGAGGGAATGCAGCCCCAATTGAGGCAGACACCGCCCAGCGCTTCTTTTTCGATGACGCAGGACTTGAGGCCCAATTGGCCGGCTCGTATGCCGGCCACATAGCCGCCGGGCCCGCCGCCGATTACTGCTACGTCATACTCCGAGACGGTCGTCATTAATCTGTCCGGATAGGTGGATTGTTCGAGCGTGACGCGCCCCGCATCTGGCTTGCGCCGCTATGGCGGGGGCTGCGCGCGGACTGTGGCATTATAGCGGCGGCACCGGACAGCGGCAAGTTGCGGCGATCCGAAAGCGGCCGCCCCTCAGTATGAGAGAGCGGCCGATTGCCACGGGCAGAGCCCCTTGGAGACGTACTTTCGGGGGTCAGGACGGGCGGTTGCGACGCTCTTCCTCGCGTTCCTCGGCCTTGTGGCGCAACGGACGACCCTTGTCCGGTGTGGGGTCTTTCACCTCGCCATATATGGCGCGGCCTTCGTGGTCTTCGGGCAGATATTCGGTGATGGGCAGACCTGCCTCATTCACGAAAAGCAGTCAATGACAGTACTTGTAGATCTGCATATCGTCGCAGGCGCAAATCCACGTGCGGTGCTTGACCTCCTCCTGCTTGCACGGGTAGAAGCGACAGGGACAGAGTGGGCGGCCGATTTCGTCGACGTTCTGGGCCAAACCCAAGATCACGGCTTCGGCGACGCCTTCTTCCGGGTGTGTGAATGTGCCGGATTTTTCGCAATATCGCTCTACGAAAAGGCGCATCCTGGCTATTGATTTTTCGCTGGGCTGGTCAGCCACTTGGGTCCTCCTCAATCTCACTAATTGCTCAGTCTGCCGGCCATCTTCGGATTGGCGGCAAGGTTGGCAGGTCAATGTTATTCGCATCTACGAATTTCTGCAATGCAGGACACGGGCGTTCGGAGGCCTGCCAGGTGCGGGTTCGCCCAGGTTGGACGCGGTTAGCGGGCCACGCCCGATACCCCGGTTTGAGGAATTGGTGGGGTGTTTGACGTTCTGATAGAATGGGGGCACCCACTTGGAGACAGAGGGACATGCGCATTGCGGGACTTGGCCTGACCGAACTACTGATTATCCTGCTGGTGGTGCTGCTGATATTCGGCGCCTCCCGGTTGCCGGGCGTGGGCTCCGCGCTGGGCAAGGGAATACGATCGTTCAAGACCTCGGTGACGGGGGAGGACGACAAGCCGACGGCGGACCGGAGCGCCTCGGAAGAGCAGCGCTCGTAAACGCCGCAGGACAGTCAACTGAATTCGCGGGCTCGCCAATGGCGGGCCCGTTTCGTTATGCGCTACTCGCTGGCGGGTTCCACGTTCAGAGCCGAGTGGGCCCGGTTGCGGCGGCCGGCCAGGCGGGCCAAGAGGACGCCGACCTCGTAGAGGACGATCAGTGGACCGGCGACGATGGCCTGGTTCAGCGGGTCGATGGTGGGCGTAATCGCCGCCGCGATCACAAAGGCGGCCACCAGCCAAAACCGCCGGAAACGAGCGAAAGTACGCGCATTGACCACGCCCAGGACGGCCAGGACGTACATTACCAGGGGCGTTTCGAAGGACAACCCCAGCCAAAAGAGCAGTCGGATCATGATATTGACGAGGTTGCTGATGCGGATGAGAGGGTCCGCAACCTCGCTGCCGAATCCGATGAGGAAGCTGAGGGCCGGGGGGATCATCACGAAATAGCCGAAGGCCATGCCGGCCACAAAAGCCAGCAACGCGGCCGGAAGGAACGAAAAGAGGATTTTGCGCTCCCGAGGAGTCAATCCGGGGGCCACGAAGCGGATCGCGTTGTAGAGGATTATGGGCAGGGCTAAAACCAACCCGCCCAGGAGCGAGACCCGAACGGTGATGCTCAAAAACTCGGTGACTTCGGTGCGAACGGGCTTGAACGCCGGGGTCGCCTCGGTAGATTCGGCGGGCCGGAATACGCCCAGGTTGAAGTCCTGGTAAAAGCGGAGGGGGTTGACGGTATCCGTGGTAGCGGCGTGCTGGGCCGGCCACAGAAGAACCGCATAGATCTCCTCGTAGAAGTAGAAGCAGACCGCCGTGCCGACGAGCAGGGCGATGGTGCAGACCAGAGCGCGGGAACGCAGTTCACGGAAATGCTCCCGCAACGGCATCGACTGGCTCATGGGGCGTGCCCTTACCGCTGGTCTGGAGGTTCAGACGCCGGGCGGTTGTCGGGGGCGTCGTTCTGGGCTGCCAGGTGCGGCGGCGGGGGCACCGGGTCAATCGGAGGCGACGGCGGGGGCGTCGGCGCGGGGTTTTCCCGGGCGCGTCCGCCGCGCTCTTCGACCGAGGCGGCGTCCATGATGTCGGTGAAGGTGCGCCGGGCTTCGCGGGCCATCTTGCCGATGGTGCGCGCGACTTCTACCGTCTTGCCGGGACCCAGTGCGATGAAAGCGACGGCCAGGATGACCAGCAGCTCCAGGGTGCCAATGCCGAAAAAGTTCACGGTGCAGTATCCGACGTAATCAGGGGGACGCCGGGGGCAAAGTGCAGGGACCTGTGCATCCCGGCGGAATCGACATGGACGCTCGATCCGGAAGAGCGCATCCCATCCCGGCCAGGGCGTCGACCACCCGGCAGGCGGGCAGGCCCATCACGTTGGAGTAGCAGCCTGAAAGCAGCGAAGCCGGCCTAAAGTCCGGGTCCTGGATGGCGTAGGCGCCGGCTTTGTCCATGGGAGTGCCGCTGGCGATGGATTCTTCCATTTCGGCATCGGTGAAGTCGCGCATCTGGACATCGGCGGCGTTGGCGTCGGTGATGCAGCGACCGGTTGCGGCGTCGTAAATGGTGAAGCCGGTGATCACCTGGTGAGTGGTAGCGCGCAGGCGGCGGAGCATGGAGCGCGCTTCCTCGGCATCCGCGGGCTTGGCAATGGACTCGCCGTCCAGAACCACGGTGCTGTCGGCGGCGACGTAATAGCCGGATGATGGCGATTCCGCCCCAGCAACGGCCAGGGCCTTCTCCCGCGAGAGCCGGCGGACCATCTGTTCGGGATTTTCGTCGGGCTCCGGCTCTTCCGGTATGCCGGCCGGAGCCACGCGGAAGTCGATACCCAAACCAGACAGCAACTCACGGCGGCGGGGAGACGCGGACGCCAGCACTATTTCGGCGGTCGCCGGCTTGGTGACCAGCGTCGCCACGCATTCCACGTGGTGCGTTTGGGGGAACATGTCCACCGGCTGAACCGACTGGATGCGGTAGCCCCGGCTCAGCACGCGCAAATCCCGGGCCAGGGATTCGGGGTTGCAGGACACGTAGACGATGCGGCCCGGCCGCTGGGCCAAGAGCGTCTCAAGCACTGGGGGCTGGCATCCAGAGCGAGAAGGGTCCAGGATCACGGCGTCGGGTGTCACGTCGAGACCGGGGAGGATTTCTTCCACCTTGCCGGTGACCAGCCGGACGTTGGGGTAGCCGGCGGCGTTCTCCGTGGCGTCGGCGATGGCCGCGGTAGATTCTTCCACAGCGATGATCTCTCGGGCGAAAGGCGCCAGCAGCACGGCGAACGTGCCTACGCCGGCGTAGGCATCGACCACGGTCTCATCGCCGGTCAGTTCGAGCGAGTCCTTGACCAACTCGGCCAGCCGGGCCGCCTGCCACACGTTGACCTGAAAGAAGGACGGGGATGCCACCCGGAATTCCTGGTCGGCTACGGATTCGCGATAAGTTTTTTGTCCCGTGGGGATTGAGACCTCAAAACTTTTGAGAGTCGGCTGGACGAGATATTCACCGGTGTCTGGCGAGCTACGGATGGACAACTGCGAGGTCTCCGCGGCGCGTCCCTGCAATTGAGCCAGAATGTCGTTGATACCGTCGTGCATCAGCAGGCAACGGTCGATGCGAACGAAGCGCCGGCGTTCCCGGTGGGTGAACCCGAGGCTGCCGCTCTCACGCCAGACGTTGAAGCGCGCATGGTTCCGGTAATGGAAGCGGCGGGGCGAGGCCAGGGCCGGCTGGACCACGGGCGCATGGAAATTGCCAATTCGCTCCAGCGCGTCCCGGACGATCTCGGTTTTGACGGCCAGTTGCTCCTCGTAGTCAACGTGCTGCCACTGGCATCCGGTGCATTGGCCGAAATATTCGCAGGGCGGTTCCACCCGCGCCGGGGATGGGCTGATCACCCGGATCACCTGGGCAGCGACGTATTTCCGGCGAACGGCCACGATCTCGGCCTCGACCCGCTCTCCGGGTATGCCGCCGAACACGAAAACGTCCGACCCAGCGTGCCGAGCCATGGCCTCGCCGAGCCGGCCCCACGCATGAAGGTCCAGCTCGACGACGTCGCCGCGCTGAATGGTGACGGATTCGTTGGATATGGCGCCGTTGGAGACTGCGGTCTGCATCATTGGGAAATATACTAACACCTAACGGGGCCGACAGACGCGACGCGCCCGGGAGCCGCCTGCGGCAATCGAGGCCGAGGTCAATGGGATACGGAGCGCCCGGGGAGCCGGCAGGACGATTGCAAAGCCGGGCGGGTTCGGTTGACCGCCCCATAGGCGGGGTATAATATTGCTAACATCCCAGCCTACGCGACGGCGGTTGCCGTCTGCGGTTACGGCTACAGAGCGATTCAACCTGGAGGAATTAGAATGCCCGAACCTATCGAAGTGAACGGAGAGAACTGGCAAAGCAACGTGATGGACTCGGATCTGCCGGTGATGGTGGACTTCTGGGCGGAATGGTGCGGGCCCTGCAAGATGATCGCTCCGGCCGTGCATGACCTGGCGCTGGAGTACGAAGGGAAGCTGAACGTGGCCAAGCTGGACGTGGACAACGCGCCGGAAATCGCCGCGCAGTACGGCATCCGCAGCATCCCGGCGCTGATCTTCTTCAAGAACGGCCAGCCGGTGGACCAGGTGGTGGGCGCGCAGCCCAAGCCGGCCCTGAAGCGGAAGATCGACGCGGTGCTGGAGAGCTAAGCGTCGATTTGCGGGAGTGGATGGGGCCCGGTGGCTCTTGCGGACTTCAAATCCGTTATGCCTCGTGACGAGCGGGGTAGGTGGGTTCGACTCCCTCGCACTCCCGCCAACGAAGGCTTGCGGCTCTGATTTCTGCTGACCCAGAACCAAGAAACGGCCCCGAGGCACGCGCCTCGGGGCCGTTTCATTGTCTGCGTCAGTCGGACGGTTCGGGGTCTTCGGGCGGCGCGGGCGGTTCGGCCATTTCACGCTGGAGTTGTTCGCTCCAGTTTTGTAGCCAACGACGGAACTCGTCCAGGGCCGGCGGCGCGATGTAGATCACCTCGATATCGCCGGGGAATTGGACCTGGTGCCTTTCGTTGATGAGCAGGAGGCCGGTTTCGTCTTCGCCCAGCGTGGTGTCGATAGCACCGGCGACAAATTCGTAGCGACGGTGATTGGCTTCGTTGAACCATTCCTGGAGACGGGCCGCCACGACGGAGCTCATCAGCGGCTGCATCAGGCAGCGCTGCAGGTCCAGATTTTCGGCCAGAATATCCATAGATTCGGTCGCTTCCAGGACGGCCCCGGCTTCCACGAGGCTGGACGTCAATTTATGGCTGCCCTGGGCGGTGGCTTCCAGATAGCCGAGACCGGCATCGCCGCCCTCCGGCAGATTTTCGTGGTAAACGTGGGTGACGCTTCCCAAGGCGTTCTGAACGGCCCGAACCTGGATATCCACTTGATCCCAATAGCGCGCGAGGATTTCCGCGCCCTCGGGCGGCATCGACTCCGCGGGTATGGCCAAGTGGACCAACGGAGCCAGCAACAGCTTGCGTTTTCCCTGGTAGTTGGCGGTCGCGGGGCGGGTGATTCTGCCGAGTTCCTCCACCATGTTTGATCTCCTTTTCGAGAGGATGATGGCCGCAATATGATACCCAGCGGCGCGGCTGAGACCAAGACTGTCTGCCGGGCTCGCCTTGTCCGATGGGTAGCACTCTGCTAACCTTGCGGCGCCGCCAACGAGGTTTTGATTTGAGCCAGCCGCAGCCCATCAGGGCGTCCCTTTTCGTAACGTGCATCGTCGACCAGCTTTATCCTGAGGTTGGGGTCAGCGTCGTGCGGGCGCTGCGGCGCGCCGGCGTTGACGTTGATTTCCCGGAAGGTCAGACGTGCTGCGGCCAGCCGCTGTACAACTCCGGTTTCACGGCAGAGGCGCGCAAACTGGCGGAACGCACACTGGGCATCCTGGGCAACCGGGAGTACGTGGTGGTCCCTTCGGGTTCCTGCGGGGCGATGATGCGAGTTTTCTACCTCGACCTGTTCGCTGACGACCCGGAACTGCTGGCGAGAGCGAAAGATCTCAGCCAGCGCGTCTACGAATTCACGGAGTTTCTCGTGGACGTGGTTGGCTATGAGCCCGGCTCCGAGGATAAAACGGAGGGCGGCTCGATGGTGGCCTATCACCCATCATGCCACCTGTTGCGGGAGATGGGGGTCACGGAGGCTCCGCTGCGTTTGCTGGATGGCGCGCCGGGCGTTGAGCGCGTTGAATTGCCCGACGCCGAGCAGTGCTGCGGGTTCGGCGGGACGTTTGCGGTGAAATATCCGCACATTTCCGAAGAGATGCTGGCCGACAAGGTTGCCGCGGCTACGGCCAGTGGGGCAGACACCCTTACGGCGTGTGACATGGGCTGCCTGATGCACATCGGCGGGGCCGTGAGCCGACAGGGATTGCCGCTCCGCGTGCGGCATATCGCTCAAGTCCTGGACGGCGGGACCGGTTAGCTATGGCAGAGGTTGTCACGCGCCAGTTTGTGCCCGCATCCCAGGCGGCGGTAAAGGATGTCCAACTGCGCCAGGCGTTGCGCCGGGCGGGCACTGGTTTTGACGGGACGCGGCGGGAGGCTATCGAAGAGGTCACTCCCGAAGTGTGGGAGCAGTGGCGCGTGCAAGCGCGCCGGATCAAGGAACACACTATCGGGCACCTGGACTACTACCTGGAGATGCTGGAGCGGAATGTTACCGCGGCCGGCGGGCAAGTGCATTTTGCCGTTGACGCCGAGCAGGCCAATACCATCGTGTCCGAGATCGCGCGCGCGAACGACGTGCGGACGGTCACGAAGAGCAAGTCGATGGTGTCCGAGGAACTTGGCCTGAACCACGTGCTGGAGGCCCAGGGGGTCGACGTGTTCGAGACCGACCTGGGCGAGTACATCATCCAGTTGGCGGACGAGACGCCCTCGCACCTAGTGGCGCCGGCGCTGCACAAGACGCGGGGGCAGGTGGCCCAACTGTTTGCGGAGCAACTGGGGGTGCCGTACTCGGAGGACATCGAGGAGATGGCCCGGATCGCCCGGGTGGTGCTGCGCCAGAAGTTCCTGGACGCCGACATGGGCATCAGCGGGGCCAATTTCCTGGTGGCCGAAACCGGCTCGCTGGTGATCATCACCAACGAAGGGAACGGCCGGTTATGCACCTCCGCGCCTCGGGTTCACGTGGGCCTGGCCGGCATGGAGAAAGTGATCCCGTCGTTGCAAGACCTGGCGGTGTTCCTGAGGCTGCTGCCGCGCTCGGCCACGGGGCAGCGCATCACGTCATACATGAGCATGGTCACCGGACCGCGCCGGTCCGAGGATGAGGATGGGCCGGAGGAATTTCACCTGGTGATAGTGGACAACGGGCGCAGCCGGCTGCTGGCGGATCCCGCGCTGCGGGAGTCGCTGTACTGCATCCGATGTGGGGCGTGTCTGAACGTGTGTCCGGTTTACCAGCGGGTGGGCGGCCACGCCTATGGGTGGGTGTATCCCGGGCCGATTGGGTCGATAGTGACGCCGGGGCTGGTGGGAGTAGGACAGGCCAAGGATCTGCCGAACGCTTCAACGTTGTGCGGGGCGTGTCGTGACGCCTGCCCGGTGCAGATCAACATTCCGAGGATGCTGCTGCACCTGCGCCACAACATCGCTGAGGGACCGGAAACGTACCGGGGAACGGGGTCGGATACGGAGAGCCTGCTGGCCCGGGGATTTGCGGCCGTTATGTCCAGTCCCCGGTTGTTGAGCATCGGACGAAAGATCGGCCGGCGGCTGCTGTCGCCCGTGGCGAAGGGCGGCGTGCTGGGCCCCACGCGCATCCCGTTGGTGTCCCGTTGGACCCGGTCGCGGGATCTGCCGGTTCCCGCACCTCGATCATTCTCCGAAGTCTGGCGGGATGAGCTGGCGGGCGAGCGGTCCGACCGCTCCGGGGACTAACGCATGGGTATCCCGTTCAATCGTGTTACCGGGTCTTCGGGCGGCTCGTTGGGTATCCCATCGGAGCAATTCAGGGAAACGGTGCGCGCGGCACTGGGCCGGCAAAGCGGGCCGCCCGCAGAGCCATACGAGGCGCTGACACAGAAGTTGTCTGAGATCGAGGCGCAGGCGGAGGCGGCGCGAGACCTCATTGCGCAGGCAAGGCCCGAACTCCTGGACCAATTGGCGGCGACCGCCGGGCTCCGGGGATGGAACGTGCAGCGGTGCGAAGGGGCGGAGGAAGCTCTGGATTATGTTATGTCGTTGGTGCGGAGCCTGGGGGCGACGTCGGTGGCAAGGTCGGAGCAGGCGGTGTTCGACACGGTTCCGGTGGACGCTGCCATCGCGGGCGCCGGCGGACTTTGTTGGCCCGCCGTATACGACGGACCTGCCAGTCGAAACGAGATTAGGCAACGGCTGGCCGAATCGGGCATGGGCATCACCGGGGCCGACTACGCCATCGCCGAAACCGGCTCGGTGGTCGTGCTGCCCAGGCGTGGCTTGAGCCGCTTGGTGTCGGTGGTGCCGCCGGTGCACGTGGCTATCGTGAGGCCGTCGGACGTTGTCGGCACGCTGGACGATCTGTTCGCGCTGCGGCGGCTGGAGTACGCGCGGAACGGCGGTGAGATGGGCAGCTACCTGAACTTCATCACCGGCCCCAGTCGGACCGCAGACATTGAACAGACGATAGTGGTGGGCGTGCACGGGCCACGCGAAGTCCACATGATGCTGCTGAACAAGGAGTAGGGCAATGCCAATGCGAGTAGGGTTCATCCAGTTCAGGCGGCAGATGATGGAACAGCAGCTGTCCGAAATCATGGACGTGCTGCCCACGCTGGGGATCGAAAAGGCGATCCTGATCGGGGACATGGTGAGCGGCGATTATTCGCCGGCCAGCACCATCGACCTGGTGTTTGTTCACGATACTGACCGACCCTTCGGGCGGCGCGCTGATTTCTTCTCCTACCACATCGGTTCCCAAGTGGGCATGACGGCGCAGGTTTACACACCGTCCGAATTCGAAGAGCTGCAGGACACGCTGCCGGCGCTATACCAGGCCTGCAAGCAAGGAAGGGTGATTTTTGATGCCTGATTTCGTGGCGGAAGGCGCTCGCTGGTTTCGACAGGCGGAGCAGGACCTTGAGGACGCGGGTTTCAACCGGGGAGGCGGACGCTACAACGTTGCCTGTTTCCTGAGCCAACAGGCCGCGGAGAAGGCGGTGAAGGCATACCTGTACCGGCGGGGCGCAGAGGACGTGTGGGGAAACTCGTTGATCGACCTGTGCGAAGACGCCAAGATCTTCGAGATGTTCTTCGACACGATCAAGGCGGACGCCCGGCAGCTGGACAAGTACTACGACATCACCAGGTATCCGGAATACCTGCCCAGCGGCATACCGTCAGAGGCGTTTGACGACGTGGATGCGGAACGGGCGATGGAACTGGCCGGCATCGTTCTGCAATTCGTGTCCTCGCGCATCAACTGACCCGGCCGAGCACAACCGGGCTGCGCGCCGCAGCGGAGCGTCCTAGCCGTCAAAGATTTCGGTGAGGAGCTGCTGGCGGAACGCGAAGATTCGCCTGAGATCACGGCGGACCAGCAGGCGGTCGGCCAGCCACCCGCCGAACATGGCGTATTGCACGTGGTCGCCGACGAGGGTTCCGCCTTCGTGGGGCGTGAAAGTGTGCTCGTGGACCCAGGTTCGATACGGCCCGCGTATCTGCTCGTCGACGAAACGGCGCGGCGGGTCCCAGTCCGTGATGCGGCTGCGCCATTTCAAGCTCAGGCCGTGCAGACGCAGGCGGTAGTCGATTTCCACGCCCGAGCGCATGGTGATCGGGGCCGGAGTGACAACCTGAAAGCGCAGCCAGGGCGGGGTCAACCGTTCCAGGTTGAAAGCGTCGGCGTAGAAATCGAACACTTCCTCGGGTTGCCGGGGCAGCCAATGCTCCATAGACAGGATAAAGGCTGACATCAGCGGTTGCGTCCCAGGCCGTAAAGCCGGATCGCGCGCTCGGCGGCTCTCTCCAGCAATTCCGAGCCGCGGCGGAGGCTGGATTCGAGATCGGCGGGTTCCTCCGCTATGGGCAGGATGGCGTCGATTCCGTGGTCGTAAAGGGTTTCGTAACCTGGCCCCAGGCTGCCGGCCATCAGCACGGTGGGGACGCCAAACTGACGGGCGCGGCGGGCGATGCCCACCGGAGCCTTGTCGAACGCGGTAGAGCGATCAGCCCGCCCCTCGCCGGTGATGACGAAGTCGGCTCCCAGGGCATGACGGTCAAAATCGAGCACGTCGCAGACCATGTCGATGCCTGAGCGCAATTCGGTGCCGGCGAACGCGATCAATCCGGCTCCCAGGCCGCCGGCCGCGCCGGAGCCGGGGGTGTGCAGCACTTCGATGCCGAGGTCAGACAGGACCACGCCGGCATAATTGGCCAAGCAGCCGTCCAATTCAGACACTATTTGGGGGGTGGCCCCCTTCTGCGGGCCGAAGATCGCGGATGCGCCCGTTTCGCCGCACAGGGGGTTGGTTACGTCGGTGGCTCCGATGATGGTGGTCTCGGACAAAGCGGGGTGCAACGCGGCGACGTCCACGTGAACCAAGCTGACCAAAGCGGCCCCGCCGGGAGGCAAGTGATCGCCGTTCGCGTCCAGAAACCGCGCGCCCAGGGCAGACGCCATGCCAGTCCCGCCGTCGTTGGTGGCGCTGCCGCCCAAGCCCACGATGACGCGCCGGTAGCCGTCGTCCAGCGCGGCGCGCATCAGCTCGCCGGTGCCGTAGGTGGTAGCGCGGCGCGGGTCGCGCCGGTCATCGGGAATCAGGGCCAATCCGGAGGCCAGGGCCATCTCGATGACGGCGGTTTCGCCGTCGCCCATCACTCCCCAGCGAGCAGCCAGCGGCTCGCCCAGGGGGCCGGTCACCGTGGCTTCGTGATAGCTGCCGCCGGTGGTATCGATGAGCGCGGCCAAGGTGCCGTCGCCGCCGTCGGCCACGGGGATCAGGACGGTTTCGGCGTCGGGCACGGCCCGGAGGACGCCCCGTTGAATGGCCAGGGCGGCTTCCCGCGCGCCGATGCTGTGCTTGAATGCCTGGGGGGAGATGACGATGCGTAGTGCCATGCTTGGATTATCTCACGCGTACCCAGTTTGCGTCGGGGAAACGTCAGAATCAGGACAGGAGTTACGCCCTTGAAATCCCACGTCCGTCCTTCCGGCGAAAGCCGGAGTCCAGAAGTCTCAGTGTAAAAGAATCAGAACGATGATTAACGATTTCGGTCACTGGATTCCGGCTTTCGCCGGACTGACGGTCCCGACTGCGTAAGTCCTATCAGGATTGGAACCGTTTTTGTGATGGAGAGCTCCCAATCCTGCCCAATCGTAAAATCCCGTAAATCCTGCTGCTGACGATTTACGAAACCGGGTACGCGCGAGGGGGTAGTTGCTCGCACGCTGAATAGGCATGGGCAGCAGGTTATGTTACCATTCGCGCGCGGTCGCCGAGAGTGGCCTGAGATTGCCCCGGAGGGCGTTGGATGCCGACGAAAGATGAGCTGAAGAACCGGGCATTCGCTGAGATCGATTCCCGCGCCGAGGAATTGATCAGCCTGTCAAAGCAGATCCTGGCCAACCCTGAGCCGGGATTCCGGGAATTCAAAACCGCCGCGCTGGTTGGCGAACAGTTCGCAGTGATGGGGGTGCCGTTCCGGTCCGGCCTGGGGATGACGGGCCTGCGCGGGGAGATCATTGGCGGCAGCGAAGGACCCAGCATGGCGATCATGGGCGAACTGGACAGCCTGATCGTAAACGAGCATCCCCATGCCAGCCCGGAAACCGGCGCGGCCCATGCCTGCGGGCATCACTGCCAGATCGCCATGATGCTGGGAGTGACCAGGGCGCTGATGCGAGATGACGTCCTGCCGCACCTGAGCGGGCGTATCCTGTCCATGGCGGTCCCGGCCGAGGAATACATCGAGATCGAATACCGGGACCAGTTACGACGGGACGGCAAGATCGAATTTCTGGGCGGCAAGCCGGAGTTCATCAAGCTGGGCGAGTTCGACGACGTGCATCTGGCAATGATGATGCACACCACGAGCGCGCCGAGCGAAAAGCAACTGTGCCTCACCGGCACCAACAACGGCACCGTCGCCAAGCGGATCCAGTTCGTGGGCAAGGGAGCGCACGCTGGCGGTTCGCCGCACCTGGGCATCAACGCGCTCAACGCGTCCATGCTGGCGATGTCGGCAATCCACTTCAACCGCGAGACGTTCGTAGACACCGACACGGTTCGAGTGCACCCGATCATCACCAAGGGAGGCGAGGCGGTCAGCGCCGTGCCGGCGGATGTGCGCATGGAAACGTTCGTCAGGGGTAGGACGCTGGACGCCATCATGGACGCCAACCGCAAGGTTGACCGCGCTTTGCGGGCCGGGGCCATGGCGATGGGCGCGACGGTGAACATCCAGACCATACCCGGGTATTTTCCAATGCTCCAAGACGACCGGATGCAGGCGATATTCCGCGCCAACGCGGAAAAGCTGGTTGGCGCCGAGAACATCGGCCGTACGGAGCATCGGACCGGGAGCACCGACATGGGCGACGTGAGCGCCATCATGCCTGTGCTGCATCCTTACGTGGGCGGCGCTACGGGAATCGGGCACGGCGCGGACTACGTGATCCAGGACTACCAGATGGCCGTGGTAACCGGAGCCAAAGCCATGGCTTCGACGGTAATCGACCTGATGGCGGACGGGGCCAAAGAGGCCAACCAGGTGGTCGCCAACCACCGGCCCGACATGACCTCGCGTGAATACCTGAAATTCATGCGGAGCCTGGCGGCTGAAGAGACTTACACTGAGGGATAACGGCCCCGAGGGATAAGGGCCGGGGGCCGGTCAGTGGAACGCAACCCCGGAATACCCCGGACACAGTAGCCAAACTTCCCCTACCGGACATGGAATGGATTGCATGGCCACGCGCGAAGAACTGAAGCAGGCGGCATGCGCCGCGATTGACCGGCACAGCGACGACCTGATCGCGGTGTCCAAGGACATCCTGGAACACCCGGAGCCGGGATACAGCGAATACCGGACGGCGAGGGTGGTCGCGGAGCAGTTTGCCAAGCTCGGCGTGCAGTTCCGCGCCAACCTGGCATTGACCGGGCTCAAGGGGAATCTCAAAGGCGGGGCCGGAACCGGTCCGCGCGTGGCAATCATTGGGGAACTGGACAGCCTGATCGTGGACGGCCATCCCCACGCCGCCGATGCCACCAACGCGGCCCACGCCTGCGGCCATCACTGTCAGATCGGGATGATGCTGGGAGCCGTGATCGGGTTGTCCACGCCGGAGGTGTTGCCCGAACTGAACGGGGAGATTGTGCCCTTCGCGGTGCCGGCCGAGGAGTTCATCGAGGTTGCCAGACGGCTGGACCTGCGGGAGCAGGGCAAAATCGAGTTCATGGGCGGGAAGCAGGAACTGATCCGGCTGGGCGAGTTCGACGACGTTGACATCGCAATGATGTGCCACACCGCCAGCGACATGGGATCGCACTCCTTCGCCATGGGCGGCACCAGCAACGGGCACGTGGTCAAGTACGTGCGGTTCATGGGCCGGGCCGCGCACGCGGGGTCGTCGCCGCACCTGGGCATCAACGCGCTGAATGCCGCCAACTTCGCGCTGCAGGCGATCAATGCCAACCGGGAGCTCTACCGGGAGCCGGACACGGTGCGGATCCACGGGATCATGACGCACGGCGGCCAAGCGGTGAACTCGGTGCCGTCGGACGTGCGGTTGGAATGGCGGGTGCGGTCGGGAACGCCCGAAGCAGTGGTGCGTTACTCGGACATCGTAGACCGGTGTTTCCGGTCGGGCGCGCTGGCGGTGGGGGCCTCGGTGTCGATCACCAACATACCAGGCTACCTGCCCATGCGGCACGACCAGCACCTGCTGGACCTGTTCCGGGTGAACGCGAACGACCTGCTGCAAGAGAACCGCGTTCTGATGATGCCGCCGTCGCGGAACCGGGGCGGGTCAACGGATATGGGCGACTTGAGCCACATAATCCCGGCGATCCACCCGTACACCGCCGGCGCAGAGGGTCCGGGGCATAGTTCGGAGTACCTGATTACGGATTACCAACAGGCAGTGGTGAATCCAGCAAAGATCATGGCGATGTCGGTGATTGACCTGCTGGCGGACAACGCCGAAGGGGCAAAGCGAGTTACAACGTCGTTCCGCCCGGCGATGTCCAAGGGGTCGTACCTCAACTTCCAGCGCCAGCGGGCGGAAGTGATTGGGTACGACGGCGCGGCAGTATAGTCCAGCACGCGGTCACAGGCCGGCGGCGCGGGCCGCCACCATAAAGCCGCCGGCGATCAATGGCACCGTCAGGTTGTCATCCAGCGGCAACGGCGCGAATTCTACGGCGGCCGCCACAATGGCGGTAATTACGACGGTCCAGGACCAGACGCCAAACCCGGCGGCTACCAGGATTGCCCAGACGGCCATTGAGGCAGCGATGAATGCGAGGCTGCCCAAGGGCGACTTGCCCCAAACCCGCGGCCCGGGACAGCGAGGCCCGACCAACGCGCCCACCGGATCCCCGACAGCGACGAACATCAGAACCGGCAGCGCCACGTCCATGCCGAAGAAGTAGAACGCGAAGAAGATCGCGATCAGCAGATAGGTGGCGCCGGTTATGTCGGTGGTTTCGGTTGGTTTCAGGATTGAGCTGAAAATGCCCAGGTAGGCGCGGTTGAAGAAACCGGCGCGCTGGCGGCCGACGTCCACCGCCAACGAGAGCAGAGCGCCGCCGCCCACCAGGGTCATGTAGGCCGGCTCCGGCATGACGAGAGCCAAAAGCGTGGTGCAACTGGCGGCAACCAGGTGAAAAACGCGTCGGCCAACGGGTATGGGGTCCGTGCCGGTTGATTGGTTCATGTGAGGCGCGCCGGCGGGACCGGTGACGCTGCATTACGCGCCGGCCGCCTCATCCGCAAAATACGCTCAGCGACCCGTTGACGGCAAACGCCAACGACGACTAAAAGTCGATGATGACGGTGTCGCCGGCGCCCCAACGGAAAGAACGAAACTCGGTATCCTTGGGGACTTCGAACACGAGCCACCCGTCCAGGCCGGTTCCACGGGGCAGTTGCTGGGCACGCTGGACCAACTTGACCTGGCCGTCAGGCTGCTGTTCTTCATAAACAGCATTCCAGAGGAAGCGCACGCATTCCGTGGGGGTCTCCGGATTCACCGGGACGTTGCAGCGGTCGGCCGGCTTTTCGGGCACCTCTGCATCCTGCGCCAGGGCGCCGACGTTGATTGGGGCGTACTTGCCCTGGAAGAAGTCGCGCAGCTGGGCTGAATCGCGGTCAATGTTGACGATGGCGCTGGTGGCGGTGTGGTTTTCGACCCTGACCCGAAGGAGGATAAGCTCGTTTTCGTCAGACTGCGGCGACAGCTTGTAAAGGGGCTCGCCAACCGCGCCCTGGGCAGGATAGCGGGTAGCGGTAGTCCAGCGCAGTTCATCGGTGCGCTGCAAATCGGCAACGCTGACGTGGAGGATACGGCCCTTGTAATACCTGCCGATGTTGGGCGACTGTGACGAGCAGGCCAGACTGGCCGCCAGTATCAGCAACGCCAACAGGAAAACCGGCACAATCCGCCGGGCCGAAACGAGACCGTGGAGCCTAGTCATCGCCGGTTCCGGTCAAAGTAGGCAGTTGGCGCAGGTCGCCGATGAGGTCCGTGAGCACGGACAACAGGCGGTCGACCTCAGCGTCGGTATTGTGCTTGCCGAGGGTAACGCGGAGGGATCCCCGGGCCGTATCCGCGGTCTGCCCCAGGGCCAGAAGCACATGGGAAGGCTCCAGCGAGCCGCTGCTGCAGGCACTGCCGCTGCTGGCGGCGATGCCCTGGAGATCCAATCCCAGGAGGATGGATTCGCCCTCAACCCCATCGAAGGAAAAGTTGACGTTGTTGGGCAGCCGGTCGGTGGGATGTCCGTTGAGGATGGCATCGGGGATGCGACGCTGAACCTCGGAGATGATGAGGTCGCGCAGGGCGGCGCAGTGGGCGCCGATTTCTTCTCGCCGGTTGTCGGCCATTTCGAGGGCCACGGACAGGCCGATGATGCCAGCCACGTTTTCGGTACCGGAGCGGCGTTCGCGCTCCTGGCCGCCGCCGGTGATCAACGGAAGATAGGGGACGCCCCGACGCAGAAAGAGCACGCCCACTCCCTTGGGCCCGTAGAATTTGTGACCGGACAGGCTCATCATGTCCACACCAAGGCGGCGCACGTCCAGGTCCAGGAAGCCCGCGGCCTGCACCGCGTCGGTGTGCATGACGATGGTGCGGCTGAGGGCCTGGGCCCGGTCCTTGACTGCGGCCGATATTTCGGGGATGGGGTTGATGGTGCCGATCTCGTTGTTGGCGTACATGATGGAAACGAGAGCGGTCTCCGGGGTGATGGCGTTGGCGACCTGCTGAGGATCCACGCTGCCGTAGTCGTCCACCGGAAGGTAGGTAACCTCCCAGCCGCGGTTTTCCAGCATCTGGCAGGCGTGGAGCACGGCGTGGTGCTCGGCGGCGGCGGTGATTACGTGGCGCCCGGTTTCTTCCAGCGCGTAGGCGGCGCCGCGGATGGCAGCGTTATCGGATTCGGTGCCGCCGCTGGTGAAGACGACCTCGCGGTTCCGGCAGTTGAGCACGCGGGCGACCCTCTCGCGGGCAGCGTCCAGGGCGTAACGGGCCTCCTGTCCGACGGTGTGGACGCTGGAGGCATTGCCGTAAAGCTGCGTGAAATAGGGCAGCATCGCCTCCAGAACGCGCTCGTCCATGGGGGTGGTGCCGGCGTGGTCGAAGTAGATGTGGTTCTGGGTCGTCATGGGATGTCGCACTAAATAGAATTTTAGCATAGGGGCGGCTGGCATCCAGCAACGACCCGGCGGGGTAAAACCGTCAAGACGCCGTCAGGGAAGCCACTTGTACCACAACAAAGCGCCGTAGGCGATAGTGACCAGCAATCCGATTACGATTGAAGTGGTCTGTTCGAAGCGGCGGTTCACCGCGTCGCGGAACACCACGCCGTAGCCGCCGTATTCTTCGCGCCTTTCCAGGATTTCGCCGGCCCGGTCGCGGTGCAGGTCCCATACGTTGATGATCAGGAACACGATGACGGCGGAGAACAGCACCACCAGCATTTCGACCAGGAAGCCGATCCAGCCCGTTACGCCGGGGCGCGAGGCCAGGCCGAGGAACACGGTGATGCCGCCGAATATGATCAGCGCAAACAGCTCACCGAACTCGATGCCCTGCTGCCGAGAATGGGCGATGACGTTGAGCTGGGTTTCGGCCTCGGCAAGCTGGGCTTGGTCCTCGGGGTCGGGGTTGGCGGCCTCGGCCCGGTCCAGGCAATCCTTGGTGTCCTGGTAAGCCGTTTGCAGTTGTTCCGGCGTCACCGATTTGTCGATGTCGATGACGTGCTCCCGAGCGGCTTGGTCGATTACGTCGCGGCGGGCCAGCAGGTCAACGTTCTGGAAAAGGGTGTAGAGGCGATCATCCTCTTCCTGGGTCTGTGTAGATAGCCGGGCTACCCGGAAGGAACGCAACAGGGTGAACACAGTAGCGGACAGGCCCAGGGCGCCGAAGTAGGTTTCTCCGGGCCATTGCCATTCGCCGAAGGGCAAGTACTGCAATACATCGTCCCGCAGATAGACGAACGCGCCGCAGGTCCACAGGGCCAGCAGCAGCGCCTTGAAGCCGAACCTGACCTCTGCCTCAGAGTTGATCAGCAGGTTGACGATGACTATTCCGATGATGCCAATGATGAGATAGTCCAAGTTCTCCGGCTGAGTATGGGCGAGGAAGAAAAGCCAGGCGAGGCTGAATACGGGAGCGGCAAAGGCCAGCGCATTGACACCCGCGTGGTGAGCGTTGAGGTTGGCCTTGCGCCAGGCCGCGTTGGCGACGCCGCTGGCGACGCCGCCCACAACAATCGCAATGAAGAGCGACCGAGAATCCATCACTTCGCCGCTGCTGATTCCGACAAAGGTGTTCAAAAGGCCGGAGACGGCGCTGGCGATAAGGAGGGCAACCAGGAGGCCCAAGAAGTCCAGGGCGTCCTGATCCGGGACATTATCTTGGTCCGGGGCATCGTCCGCGATGACTGGCCCGGTCGCATCCGAAATTTTTTGCGCCAGGTCAGTTCCCCACCGGAAGCCGAAGGCGTTGCACGCAGTGGCGATTGCGCCCAGCACCGCCAGGGCGACACCAATGATAAGCTCGGCGAGGCCACCGGTTTCGACATTTTGGAAGCCGCCGGCCTGTCCGACAACGATGAAGGCGAAACCCAGCAAGCCAAACGCTATCAATAACAGTATTTGAGAGGAGAGCCGGTGGTATCGCTCTTCGTGTTTGTACAGCCGGTCGTGGATGATGACAATGAAAATCGGCCAGGTGCCGAACATGATGGCGCTGATGGACACGTCCACGAAGCGAGTTGACCAGGCCAAAAAGGCGAAGTTGAAGTTGGCGGCGATGGAGAGGGCAATCTTGTGGTCGATGGCGCGACCGGCGATGAGGCGGAGGATATCGGCGCTAAACAGCAGGGAAGGATACCGGTAGGCGATAAAGACCAGACAGCCCAGAACGACGCCGGCGCTCATGGCGGCGTTGAACAGGAAGGGCGTTTTTCCGCCGCCGCCCCAGGAGATGATCAGCGGCAGGGCCGAAAAAAGGGCAACGGCCAACAGCATGTAGGCGTTGGCGAGACGATTCCCAATCAGGCGGTCCCTGGCTATATTGGGTATCTGTATCAACGTCCGGGGCGCGTTTCGCATTTGCGGCCCTCCCGATTCAGCCGACCCACTTGTACCAGAGCAGCACGGCGTAGGCTACTATTATCAGCAAGCCGATTACGATGGAGACGCTCTGCTCGAAGCGGCGGCTTCTGGGGTCGCGAAAGATAACGCCGTAGCCCTCCGGCCCCTGCTGAGTGGCCAGAACCAGGTTGGCGCGGTCCCGGTGCAGGTCCCACACGTTGACGATGAGGAAGATTATCACCGCCGGGAACAGGGCGCTGAATACCTCATACAGGAATGCCGTCCATCCCGAGACCTCTGGACGGGACAGCAGGGACAGCAGCACGGTGCTGCCGCCGAAGATGATGAGAGCGAACAGTTCGCCAAAATCCACGCCCTGCTGCCGGGAGTGGACCATCATGTTGAGCTGGGTCTCGGCGTTGGCCAACAGCCGGCGGTCGCCAACGGAGAGGTCTGCGGCAGTGGCCTGAACGAAGCAGAGCTTGACCCGGGTGTAAGCGAGTTGCAGTTCCTCGACATTCCGGGCGCCGTCGATGGCGCGGACATGCTCGCTGGCCTCGGGAGCGATCAGGCCACGGCGGGCCAGCAGTTCCAGGTTACGGTGCAAGGCGAAGATGCGGTTGTCCTCGTCCTGAGTGCGCGGAGCGAGTCGGGCGACGCGGAAGGTGAGCAGCAGGATAAAGACAGTGGCTGAGAAGCCCAGGGCGCCCAAATAGGTTTCCCCTGGCCAGAGCCAGCCGCCAAAGGGGAGATAGATCAAAAAATCGTCGCGGAGATAAACGAACGTGCCGCAGGCCCACAGGGCCAGAATGAGCGATTTGAAGCCGAATCGGACTTCAGCCTCGAAATTTATGAGGAGATTAACGATAATGATGCCAATGGCACCGATAATAAGATAATCTGGTCGTACCGGCTCAACCCGCGAAAACACAAAGAGCCAAAGCAGGCTAAAAATCGGAATAGTATATGCAAGGGCGTTAATGCCCAGATTATCGGTAGTCAGATTAGCTTTTCTCCATGCAAGGCTGGCAATGACATTTGTTGCACCGCCAAAAACAACCGCAATTAACAGCGTTCGCAAAGATATAGATTCCCCAATACTTACACCGATAGCGGAATTTAAAACTACTGACGCTGAATTCGCTATCAAATATGCAATAACTAAGCTGAACATTTCCAGAGAATCTGAGTTCATAGATACAGAAAGGCCATGTCGGAGCTCGTGGATTAAGTCTGTCCCCCACCTGAAGCTAAAGGCAGTGAATGCAGTTATTATAGCGGCAATTATCGCTAGAGATACGCCAGCAGACAGTGTTGCAAGACCGGCTCTTTCGATGCTGCCAAATCCCCCACCTTGCCCCACTACCACGAATGCGAAACCCGCGAAGCCCACAAAGAACAAGAGAAGCATTTCATAGGTGATCGTTCTATACCGGGTTTCTGTTCGAAATAATCGAGATGTTAGCAGTATTATGAAAATTGGCCACGTTTCGAACAAGATGGCTGTAACAGTTATGTCAACGAATTGTGTTGACCACGCAAAAAATGCAAAATTGAAATTGGCAGCTATTGTCCAGACAATTCGCAAATCGACTGCTCTCCTACTGATAACGCGCAGGTTGGCTCGATTGAATACCAATGGCTGATATCGCGTTGCGATAAAGGTCAAGCAACCCAGAACCACGCCTGCGGTCATGCCGGCATTGAAGAGAAACGGACTGTCTCCACCGTCGCTCCACGCAATTACAAGCGGGATCAAGGAGCCAAGGGAAACCGTTACAAACATATAAGCGATCGCAACGCCGTTTCTTTGACCAGAACGTGTTGATTCGATAGCCATAGTCGAGGATTATTCTGGACGACACATTTGGATATGGCCTAATCGTCCAGTACGTGTTGCCACCTTTACAATAATCATACACGTTGGGCCGAAATTAGTGCTTGCGTCACGGGGTGGAACCATGCCATTCACAGAAATCGACGGCTACTGGATGCACTTCGACGTGTTCGGAGGAGACGGGAGCCACGACACGATCAATCGGCAGGAGGGCGCGCCGTGGGAGTTGTTGATCGTGCGCTAACGTTCTCCGCGCAGACGGCGCAGCTCGGCTTCCAGTTCCTGCACCCTGGCGGTCTGTGATTGGAAGGTTGGAATGTGCTCTCCGGTAGTGGGATCATGCCAGCCAAGATAGCCGCCATCCACCCTCAGGATCAGGTTTAGCGACGTACTGTAACCCTGGAACACGCCGGGCCGGATCTCGTGCGCCTCCATCTCCTCGTACTTCCCATCCACCAGCCGGTAACCTCGCAGCGTGAACCTGTAGAACCGCCCTTCGCTGTCGAACAGCCAGTATTCCCCCACCCCCAGCCGCTCGTAGTAATCCTTCTTCGCCCCCAGGTCGTCACTGGCAGTGCGTTGGGAGGCCACCTCCAGGATGAAGTCCGGCGGCTTGCCCTGCTCGGATACAACGTAGCCGTTGCGGGCATCGTAGGCGGCGGGGTCAACGTCGAAGGCCACCAGCAGGTCCGGGTAGCGGCAGTCGTTGGGATCGTAGTCCGGGCCGAGTATGACGTAGCGTTCGCCAGTGACCAGGGTGGTGTCGGGGTTGCCCAGGTATTGAGAAAGGTGGTGGGTCTGGCCGGGTTCGTGCAGATGCTTTACCGAGGTCATATCGTCGGGATGACGCTGCGGGATGTCGGGCAGGGGGAAGGGTTGGGCCGGGGCGGATGCCGCTGGCGGGTTGGCGGGTCGTGCTGTGGTCATGCTGAACCTCGACGGACGGGGCCAGGTGCGATCAGGCGAGGGTATCGTGCTGGAGCGGATCATACCATTCTTGAAGCGCTGCGGCCTGACGACAACGGGCATTGCCGCCGGTGAAGCCGTCAATTATATTGGGCGGCACTCGGATTGGCGCGCGGGAGGACGGCACGATGGCTTTTGCAGAGATCAACGGGTACCGGATGCACTACCAGGTGTTCGGGGGAGACGCTGAGCCGGCGCTGGCCCTGATACACGGAGGTCTGGGCGGCGGAGACGGCAGCAAGGACACCATCAACCGGCAGGCGGGCGCGCTGTCCGAGGGGTATCGCTGCGTGTTCTACGATCGGCGCGCGTGCGGTGAGTCGGACACGCCGGTGGACGGGTACGACATGGCCAACTGCGCGCGAGACCTCCGGGAGTTGCTGGGCCATATTGGCATTGGCAAGGCCCACATCCTGGGGTCGTCGGCGGGCGGGCCGATTGCGATGCAGTTTGCGCTGGACTATCCGGAACTGACCGACACGCTGATCCTGATCAACACGATGAGTTACTCGGAAGCGGCGCAACAGGAGATCCGGCGGCAGGAATTGCGCCGGCTGAAGGAACGGATTGCGGAGGTGGGCAGGTCGGCGGCCGTCGAGCAGGCGCTTTCGGACCGGTTCCCGCAGATGGCAGCGGACGACCCGGAGCGGTTCGCGCGGATAGCGGCGGAGAACCTGGCGCGCATCGACGGGATCGCCGCCACCCAGCAGGCGTACCTGGACATCGGCGATTCGCTGGAATCGCGGCTGTCCGAGCTCAAAATGCCGACGCTGGTGGTCCACGGGGACGCCGACAGCCGGATTCCCGTGGAATGCGGCCGCAGCCTGGCATCGGGAATCGCCGGGGCAGAGTTGCACGTGATCGCCGGAGCGGAGCACGGGTTGATGACCAACGCAGCCGCCGGCGAAACGCAGCGGATCATTCTGGACTTCCTGAGGCGTACGGCGGCAGAGCGGGAGCAGACGGTGAAGGCGGGGTGAACGATTACGAGTGGGACGAGCAGAAACGCCGTGAGAATGCGGACAAGCACAAGGTTGACTTCACTGCGATCTACGGATTTGAATGGGATACCGCCGTGTATAATTCACGGTGAAGAGCGTTGGGTAGCTACCGGATATATCGGCAACCGCTTGCACCGTGTCGTCTATACTTGGCGGGGCGACCGGAGGCACATCATCAGCTTGCGCAAGACCAACCCACGGGAGGATAGGGATTATGCCCAAGCTTAAGCCGGGTCACATCTGGGCAACCCCGGAAGAGGAAGCCGCCATCCAAGCCGGGATCGCCGCCGATCCGGATAACCCGGAGTTGGGTCCGGAGTTCTGGGCAACTGCCAAACGCATCTGGGAACTCCCCCGAGAGATGGCTTGGCTGCGCCGAAAGCAAGAGCGGGAGCAGCAAGCCAGAGCCAAGGAGGCTTACGGAATGAGCACCGTTGGGATTGACCATATCGCCATGCCCACCGCCGATGCCGAACAGCTGATGGCGTTCTACAAGAAACTGGGCTTCGCCATCAATGACGAGGAAGAATGGCGAGCCGGGACGGCCAACATCTTCTCCATCCAGGTGGGCGAATCGAAGATCAACGTCCATCCGGAGGGACACCTGGCGGACTACCGCGGGCCGACCGCCGTGCCCGGCTGCACCGACATCTGCTTCGTGTGGGATGGTTCGGTGGAAGAATGCCAGCAGATGCTGGCGGACGCCGGGGTCGAAGTGATACGCGGGCCGGGCCCTCGAAAGGGCGCGCGCCAACGGGGTGTGCTGCCGGCGGTGAGCCTGTACGCCCGGGACCCGGACAACAACCTGCTGGAGTGGATGATCTATCAGTAGATCCCAAATGCCGTAAGAACAGGGGCGAATGAAACATTCGCCCCGATGCACGGTCAGACACGAGGGCGCCGGAAGCGACGACCACCACCAGGTTGCCGCGGGCGCAAACCAAGGAGAAGGACAATGACGCGAATGCTGGGCAAGCACGCTCTGGCGCAGATGCTGGTGGCTGAGGGGGTTGAGTACATATTCGGCAACCCCGGAACCAGCGAGACGCCGTTCCTGGACGGTCTACAGGACTTCCCGCAGTTGCAGTACATACAGGCGCTGCAAGAGGGGACGGCAGTAGGCATGGCCGACGGCTACGCCCGGGCCACCGGGAAGCCGGCCTTCGCGAACATCCACATCGCCGGCGGGCTGGCCAACGGGATCAGCGGCCTGTACAACGCCTTCCGGGGCGGCACGCCGCTGGTGCTGACCGCGGGGAACTCGGACACGCGGATGCTGATCAGCGAGCCGGTGCTGTCGGGCGACCTGGTAGAGATGACCGAGCAATACACCAAGTGGAGCGTCGAGATCCGGCACGCCTCGGATATTCCGGTGGCGATCCGGCGAGCGTTCAAGGAAGCGAAGACACCGCCAACGGGGCCGGTGTTCGTGTCGTTCCCGTGGGACACGCTGGACGAAGAGGTCGATTTCGAGCCCGTGGCTTCTTCGGAAGGGTACTTCCGGATCCGGCCCGACACGGCGGCGGTTGACCGGGCGACGGAGCTGCTGGCCGCAGCGGAGAACCCGGTGATCGTGGTCGGCGACCGGGTGGCTCAGTCGAACGCCGTGGAGCAGGTGGTTCGGGTCGCCGAGCAGACCGGGGCGCGCGTTGTCGCCACGTCGTATTCGGAGGTCAATTTCCCCACCTCGCACCCGCAGTGGGGCGGGATGCTGAACCTGAACAGCCCCGCCACGGCAAGGCAGTTCCAGAACGCCGATGTGGTGATGGCGGTGGGCACGGACGTGTTCGCGTCTTTCCTGTACGTGGACGTGCCGTTCCTGAACCCGGACACGAAGCTGATTCATCTGGACAGCAACTACTGGGAGATCGAAAAGAGCTATCCTACGGATGTGGGGATCATGGCGGACCCGGCCGCGGGCATGGCCGACCTGGCGGTATCGCTGGAGTCGAACCTGACCGGCGGGCAGCGGGAGGCGGCAGCGACGCGGGCGGCCACCCTGGCGGCGGCGCGGGAACGTGACGCCGAGCGATACCAGGAGCGGATCGCGGCGACCTGGAACAACTCGCCGATGCCGGTGGAGCGCATGATGCACGAACTGGCGGACGCGGTTCCGCCGAACACCATCATCGCCGACGAGGCGGTCACCTCGCGGCCGGCAGTTAACCGGGCTTTCGACTTTGAGAAGCCTGGCGACATCTACGGCATCCGGGGCGGCGCGCTAGGCTGGGCGATGCCGGGGGCGCTGGGGGTGAAGCTGGCGCATCCGGACCGGCCGGTGCTGGCGGTGGTAGGCGACGGAGCGTCGATGTACACGGTGCAGGCATTATGGACAGCGAGCCGCTACAACATTCCGGTGGTCTACGCCATCTGCAACAACCAAGCGTACCGCATCCTCAAGGTGAACATGGAGGTCTACCTACGGGACATGCTGGACGACCGTGAGCGGGACAGCGACTACGTGGGCATGGACTTCGCGAACCGGCTGGACCTGGCGATGATGGCGCAGGCCATGGGGGTCCACGGCGATCGGGTGGACGACCCGGCGGAAATCGGGCCGGCGATCAAGCGGGCGTTTGAGAGCGGGAAGCCGGCGTTGCTGGATATCACGATCAGCGGGGCGCTGTAAGTTCGGGGGCGGTATAGAGTGAATCTACTTTCGCCCGACACCATCGAGTACTCAGCGCTCCCGGGTTTATACGCCTGGGAGTTCCAGTTCGTGGATGAAAGGACTCAGCGGCGCTTGGTCTGGTCCGACCAACATCACAACCTGCTCTTTAGCCCTGGTGAAAGCCACGTAGAATAAACGCCTTTCGGCTTCCATTTCCGCTTCGGTCTCCGTTCTGTAATGCGGCCAAACATGGTCGAGAGCACTGAGAATTACGACGGTTTCGAATTCTTTCCCTTTCGACCTAGTGGCTGTCATCAAGTGCAAAGGCCGCTGGTTCAATCCTTCGGGGCCTTTGCTATCCTCGCTTTGGGCGTTGAACTCCCTGATGCGGCTCTGCGCCTTTTGTATCATTTGAGCCAGCTGAATACCTGTCCACCCTTTTTGTTCCACCAGAGATGCCAATTGTTGCAGCGGCGGGTCGACAAAGAATATTTCGTCCTCAGCTCGCTCGAGGTCGTAGCTCAATCCGTCAAACTCTCTGTCTAAGCAAAGCAAAGCAGTTGCCGTGCTTTGGGTATTCAAGAAATTAGCCGCCGATTCGTGCAAGCGGAATGCGGTCTTGCCGTTGAGTGCGTTGGGATAACCAGGTATCGCCTCTATCGCCGATTGAACAGTGGATGGGGCAACCGAGTTGAGGTAAGCCGTCATCCCGTCTCGATCTCTCTTACCGAAGGGCCGACGCCGTATCAGGTCGCACATTGCAATGGCAGACCTCACGGCTTGGCCAGGCCAATTTTGCTCGTCTTTCCTATCCCGAATTTCCAGCATTTGGGTCATATCCTGGAATGCTTTGTTCTGGAATAGGTCCAAATCGGTGGCGGTATCGAATTCAACCTCGTTGGAAGCGAAGTGGATTTCGTATGGGATGAGCTGTGCTCGCATCCTGCCAATAACGGCGACTCGCCCCGGCTGGGTTTCACGAACGATGTTCGTTACATAGTCCAGTTCAGTTTTGATGTCGCTGGTAGGTACGATTTCGATCCGAGCATCGTGGTTAGTGGGCAAACCGCGCACAATCTTGCTCACACGCCGCTTGTTGTGGGAAATCAACTTCTGCGAATGATGGACGATATTCCTGGGTGAGCGATAGTTCACTTCCAACGTGTGGCTGGTGAAACGCCGCTCAAAATGCGCCTCAGGTTCCAGTATGAATTCAGGGCTAGCGCCTCGCCATTCGAATATGGCCTGGTCGTCATCGCCCACGATGGTCAGGGAAGCTTGGTGAGCCTTGACGATAAGATCAATCAGTGCCAAGTCAAGCGGGTTAATGTCCTGGAATTCATCAACCAGAACATGATGGAACCGGTTTGGAGAAAGAACTGGACTCGCCGTAGGCAAGTCTAGGTAATTCCAGTATTTCTGGTCTTCGAAGGTGAAAGTCAGTTCACCGTGGAGCCGGTCTACTGCTTGGCGCCAGAAAATGAAGAAGTTGTCGTAGAATTGGTGCCGACTTTCGGCATCTTTCCCGTGGTCATCGCTGCTGCCAATGCTATCCAACACACCCATCCTGGACAGTTCGTCGAACTGCTTGGCTATCAGTGCCCTAAGACCCCGGGATTCCAGAAAATCCACGTGAGCATCAAACTTGTCAAAGCTGGTGTGCTGAGTGTGGTCAAAGCGCAATGACTTCAGCGCGTCAATGACCGCCATCAGCCCGCGCGGTCCGCCGGGTTTATTCAGTAACGGGGTTATGGAGGGGTGCTCATTTAGAATGGGCGCCAGCTGATTCCTCACGGCGAAAAACCGGCTGGTGCTGTCAGTAAGCAGCTTGGCGTTACTGTGGCGGTTACGCAACCTGCGCCAACCCCAAGCATTTAGGGTAGTGGCCCTAACAGAGTCCTCGAGACTGGCAAAGTCCGCGTCGGTCTCCATCCTCTCGCGCATTTCGGCCGCCGCTGCGTTTGTGAAGCTAAGCAGTAGGAAACGCTGAGGCTTGCGCTCTTTTTCCAGCAAATACCTACAACGGTACAGCAGCGAGTTCGTTTTGCCACAACCAGCCGGAGCGAGTAATCGGTTGTTCAAACTATTCGATTGACAGAAGTCCAATTGCGATTGGTCGAGGCTCACCATAATTGCGTCCCCCATTAGCTCAGCAGTTCGCTATTATAACACCCTATCAGGTCTCTCGTTCTGCCATCGCCAGCACCTCGGCCCATTCCTCCGCTGTGACGGGCTGGATTGAAAGGCGCTGGCCGCGCTTGATGACCTGCATGTCGGCCAGGGCGGGGTTGGCTTTGAGTTCGTTGAGGCTGACGAAACGGGGGAGACGCTGTTCGGCCTTGATGTCAACCATCAGCCAGGTTGGGTTGGCCGAGTCGGACTTGGGATCGTAGTAGCGGGAGTTGGGCTCCCAGGCGGTGTCGTCGGGGTAGGCTTCGCCGACGATGCGCGCGGTGCCAATTACGCCCGGCGGTTTGGCGTTACTGTGGTAGAAGAGGACGTAGTCGCCCACACGCATGTCGTCGCGCATGAAGTTGCGCGCCTGGTAGTTGCGGACGCCATCCCACTCGGCGGTCTGGTCGTCTTCGGCCACAAGGTCGTCGTAAGAGAAGGAAGAAGGCTCGGACTTGAACAGCCAGTAGCGGGGTTCGGGCATTGCGGGCTCCGTTTTACATCGATGGACAGGATGTTCAGGATTTGGTCTAAACGGCGTCCGTTCCGTGCTCGCCGGTGCGGATGCGGATAGCGTCGCCCACGGGGTAGATGAAAATCTTGCCGTCGCCGGGGGCGCCGGTGATGGCGTTGGTGCGGATGACGTCCACCGCCTTGTCGGTGTCCCCGTCGTTGACCACGACCTCCACCTTTACCTTGGGCAACATGTCGATGCGGTAGGTTCCGAGACCGCGGGCTGCAGTGACTTCCACGCCGCCCTGGTTGCCCCGGCCTGAAACCTGGGTCACGGTGAGGCCCACGATGCCGGCTTCGCTGAGGGCGTCCTTGACGACGTCGAGACGTTCCGGCCGGAAAATAGCTTCGATTTTATTCATTGGGTTTGCACCTCGCTGAACTCAATTGTAATCGTTATGTCGGCCAATATGCATGTGTTTGGCGAGTCTCATGCATACCCGATTCGCGGCGGGGAAACGTCAGAATCAGGATTTGCGGGATTTTATGATTTCACAGGATTGGGAGATTCCCATTACAGAACGATTCCAATCCTGATAATCCTTAAATCTTGAAAATCCTGATTCTGACGATTTACGAAAGTGGGTACGCATGTGTTTGGCAAGTTGCCGCGAGGCTCTCGAAAGGGGTGTTTCTTCAAGACCCATCAAGCCTGATACGCCGAGCGGCGCGACAAAGCGCCGGCTATCGCCGGATTTGGATACCGGCGGCTTCGCGATCGAAGCAACCCGAGATGAGGTCTTCGCGCTCCTGCCGCAGGACGTCCTTGCGGACCCGGAGGCTGGGGGTTCGCGGCAGTTCGTCGCGGATTTCGATGTAGCGGGGCACCTTGAAGTAGGCGAGGCGGTCGGCGCACCAGTAGATGACGTCTTCGGGTTGGGGCGACGAGCCGGGACGCGGAGTGATGTAGGCCTTGACCTCGTCTTCGCCGAGTTCGGACGGAACCGCGATGATGGCGCAGTCCAGGACATGCTCGTGGCTCTTGATCACATCCTCGACTTCCTGCGAGGAGATGTTCTCGCCGCGGCGACGGATGACGTCCTTCTTGCGGTCGACGAAGTACAGGTAGTTGTCGTCGTCGAGCCAACCCAGGTCGCCGGTGAACAGCCAACCGTCGCGCAGGGAGGCGCCGGTTTCGGCCTCGTTGCGCCAGTAGCCGGCCATGGTGGCGGGATTGCGAATGGTGATCTCGCCGGGCTCACCGTTGGCGACGGGATCGCCGCTGTCGTCAACAATGCGCACGGTGTTTTCAAAAGCGGCGTCGGGATGTTTGCGGGGCTGCCCCGACGAATTGGGTCGCCTTTCGCCGCGGATGGCCTCGATAGTGCCGTAGCAGGTCTCGGTCATGCCGAAACCGACGATGATGTCAGTGCCGAAGCGCTGTTCGAACTCGGCAAGAAATTCCGGGGAGAAAGCCGGCGAGCCGTAGAAAAGGCGGACGGTGTTGTCGGCGTCGTCGGGCCGCGGATCGTTCTTGGCGAGGACGGGCATCATCATGCCGATGAAGTTGACGACGGTGGCGCGGGCCTCGCGCACCTGGTCCCAGAAGCGCGAGGCGCTGAAACGGTCCTGCACGATCAGGGTTGCGCCGGAGGCCAGGGTGCCCATGGTGCTGTAGTACTGGGCGTTGGCGTGAAAGTAAGGCAGGCAGGTGAAAAAGCGGTCGTCGGGGGTGGCCTGGGTCCAGAGAGCGAAACCCTGACCGGCGGACACGTACATCTGGTGGGTGACCTGGACGCCCTTGGGATTTCCGGTGGTGCCCGACGTGTACTGGAGCATGGAGATGTCGGTGGGAGCGACCTGGGGAAGCTCGCCAATCTCCGGGGACTGGCCCAGCAGGTCGGAGTACCCGGCCCATCCGGCCGGCGGGGCATCGTCGCCCACGAAAAGGCGATGACGGACGCAGGGAGCGATGTCGGCGGCCTGGGTTGCCACGTCGAGCAGGCTCTGGTGGGCGACCAGGGCGGAAGCCTCCGCGTTGTTCAGGATGAAGGCCATCTCATCGCGCCGGTAGGCCGTGTTGATGGTGACGGCGATGCCGCCGATCAGCGCTAGACCGAACCAGGTGTACAGGACCTCGGGCACGTTCGGCAGGAACAGACAGACGCGGTCACCGTGGCCGATGCCCAAATCGCGAAACATGGTGGCCGCAGAACGGCAGCGACGATAGAAATCGGAATAGGTGATCTGCTGCCCCGCGATTTCAACGAAAATCTTGTCGGGGTTGGACTGCACTACGGTGTCCAGAAACTCACCGAGGGATTTTTCCCACGATTGGCGATCGGGCAGTGGGTCCAGACCGAGGATGCTGCTCATAAGTAAACTCGGGGAGTCTAGCGGCCGTGAACCGGCGGCCGGCGACGGATAGCGTAGGCTCACGCTATCACGCGAGTTGGGGGCGGTCAAGCGACAGAACGGCCAGGGACGCGGGCAGCCTACAATGGACGGGGATACGTCAGGACGCTGCCGGCACTGTGTTCGGCAGCGGTAGATCCCCGATGCGTCAAAGCATGGATGCCGGCGGTTAGATGAGCGACCGTGCTAAAATTGCTCTGCATTCACCGGAACGGGTCTTTTCAAATCGTATGCTAAGGATGCACGAATGCAGATAACCGGCAGAGGCGTTTGGATCGCCTTGACCTCCGCAGTATTCTGGGCGGCAGCGTTGACGGCAATGCTGGCCGGAGGCTACGTGGTGGCCGTGGGAACCCCGTGTCTATGCGCCGATGTCAACGGTTTCATGCTGGGTGGCGGGCTGGTGATAATCCTCATCAGCGCCGCCATGTTGCTCTGGTCACGAGAGTTGGCGCGTTTGGTAGTCGACAGGCTGACCAGACTGGCAACTCCGCAGAAATAACCGCTGCGGAAAGCATAGCGGGCGAGAGTTGCACCGACGCTACCCCTCTCCCGGTCCGGCCGGATCCCGCCTACAATTGACGCAGCTTGGGATCCAGGCGGTCGCGCAGCCAGTCGCCGAACAGGTTGAACGCGATCACCACCAGCGTAATGGCGACGCCGGGGATGATGGAAATCCACCACGCGGTGGCAACCTTGGCCCGGCCATCCGCGACCATCTGTCCCCACGACGGCGTGGGCGGCGGGATTCCGGCACCGAGGAAGCTGAGCGATGCTTCGGTGAGGATCACCAGCCCGACGTGCAGCGTCAACATGACCATGAAGGAGTTGAAGACGTTGGGCATGATGTGAACGAACATGATCCGGGTGCCGGAGCAACCGTGGACGCGGGCCAGCGCGACGAAGTCGTTGTCCTTGAGGCCCAGCACCTCGCCTCGCGTGACCCGGGCGAATCTGGCCCACAAGATGAGGGTTACAGCGAGGACGACCGTCTGTAACCCCTGCCCCATGGTCACTGCTAACAATAAGGCAAAGAGGATTGTCGGGAAGGCAAGGGTGGCGTCCACCGCCCGCATGATGAAGGTGTCCGTCTTGCCTCCCGCGTACCCGGAGATCAATCCCAGGACGCCCCCGATGGCGCCTCCGGCCAGAAGAGCCGTGGAGGCTACGATCAGGCTGACTCTGGCCCCGTGGATCAGCCGGCTAAGGATGTCGCGACCGAGGATGTCGGTCCCCAGGAGATGCTTGGCCGTGCCCTCCTCCTGCCACACAGGAGGGCGCAGCTTGTCGCGCAGGGACTGCTTGGTCGGGGAATGCGGAGCGATGAGCGGGGCGAATATGGCCGCGAACACCATGAGCACGATGATGACCACGGGAATCCAGGGGAGCCGCTTCAGCTCATACCTCAACTGCTCCTGCCGAGCACTCGGCGCTTGCAGCACTTGCACGCTGGTATCTACCCGGTCGGTGGCCATGTCGCTCCTAGTCGTACCGGATCCGTGGGTTTATGTAGGCGTAGAGTATATCGACCGCCAAATTCACGGCCAGGATGATCACGGCGTCCAGCAGGATCACCGCCTGCAGCAACGGGAAGTCGCGCTGCGCGACGGCGTCGATGGTGAGGCGTCCGATGCCCGGCCACGCGAAGACGGTCTCGGTGACGATGGCGCCGGTCACGAACCCACCGACGAAAACACCGAACAGCGTCAGCACGGGAATCAGGGCGTTGCGCAGGCAATGTTTCCAGAACACCTTCCATTCCTGCACGCCCTTGATTCTGGCGAGCTTGACGTATTCGGTATCCAGCACCTCCAGCATGCTTGACCGGATCAGCCGCATCATTCCAGCGATGGAAAAGGTGCCCAGCGTGAACGCGGGCAGGATGTAATGCAGCGGACCTCCCATTCGCCCGGGCGGGAGCACGTCCAACCACACGCTGAAGATGTAAATGCAGACGATGGCGATCCAGAAGTTGGGCGTGGCCACTCCAAAGACCGCGATGGCCCCGGCGACCTGGTCGATCCAAGTGCCCCGCTTCACGGCCGCCACGACCCCTAAGGGGATGGCGACGCTCACCGCAATGAACATGGACAGCGGCAACAACTTGAGCGTGTTGGGCAGCCGCTCGAAGAAAAGCTCCGCGGCTGGCTTTTTATACACGATGGAGTCGCCGAAATCGCCACGAACAATGCCGGTGAGAAACACGAAGAGCTGGACGTGATACGGGCGATCGAGGCCGAGGTTCCTCTCGATGAACTGGCGCTCTTCCTCGGTGGCATCTTCGGGCACCATGAGGTCCGCCGGATTTCCGGTCGCCCGAGCCAGGGCGAACACGATCAGCGCGACGATGAAAAGCAGGACGATACCCTGCAAAAGCCGGTTGAGGATGTATTTTTGCAAATCCCCGACCTCAAGGAATGGTTCGCGCCGGGAAGTTCAGCCAGTTCCCGGCGCGACCAGCGTGTGGCGTCAAGGGGTGTGGTGTTGAATACGGGTTGGGTCAGGCTACCGCAGCGCCCTCGCCAATCCGGATCCGAACTTCATTACTGCCAGGGATTCCCCTCGGCGTGTGGGATGCGATGGAAGACATCGCCAAGTTCACCGCGACCATAGATCCCCTGCCAGCGGCCCACGGTTTCCGGATTGGAAGCGTACAGGCTGACGCCCTGGACGATCGGGACGCCGATCCACTGATCTGCCACCAACTGGAGGATGTCATTGGTAGCTTCGGCCCGCTTGGCATCGTCACGCTCGGAGATAGCGATCTCATGGAGCCGCAGGTATTCCTCTCCCACCGGTGTCAGACTGTCGCGATCACCGAATGCCACGTGGTTGCTGTCGGGGTGGAAAGTGGACTGATACCGGGGTACCGGCAGTGGTCGGCCCGCGTTGCGGAAGATGCTGACCGCCCCGTTGAAGCCCTCGCCCCATTCGTCGTGTCCGGGCCGCCGTGTCATGGGACTGAACACGCCGATCTCGATGATCTTCAGGTCAGACTTGATACCGATCTCTTCCCAGAAACCCGTGACGGCCTGGCTGAGGTCGTTCATGTACGGAGTGCCCGAGAAGTTGGTGCTCCAGAAGGTAACCTCGAATCCGTCAGGGTATCCGGCCTCGGCCAGCAATGCCCGGGCGCGATCCGGGTCGTACACCAGTTCCCTCTCGCCCCACTCTTGCCACCGGGGAACGTCGACGTCGACGCTGGTGGGGAAGGTGGCGAAGGGCATGGAGGGTCGGCCGAAGCCATTCAAGGTATAGTCGATGATGTCCTGGCGGTTGATGGCCAGTGACATGGCCTGCCGAACGCGAATATCACCTACGGGCAATGCCTGGGCCTCCTCGAAGTAGAGACCCCAGAACTGGTAGATGAACATGCCCACACCCTCGATGACCGTGAGCTGTGCGCCAGAAGCTTCCACCTCAGGAGCCGACTCCGGCACCAGGTCGATGAGATCGGCCTGGCCGGTGCGGACCATGGCCAGCTTGGTGCTCTCCTCAGGGACGAGCAGCAGGCTCATGTTGGCGAAGTGGGGGACGCCGCGGTGGGACTTGTCGAAGGCCTCATAGCGGAAGTAATCGCCCACGGAGTGCTCAGCGTACATCCAGGGACCGCTGCCTATCGGCTCGGCGCGGAAACCTTCGTCGCCCACGGACTCGATGTAGTCCTTGGGCATGATCTGGCCGCCCTGGAACACCGCCCTGGTCAGCAAGCTCCAGAAGTGAGGCTTGGATCCGTCGGTGTGCATCCGCAGGGTGAGATCATCAACAATCTCGATGGCTTCCTCCGACGGTTGGCGGAGTTGCCGGTTGAGACGGTTACCGTCGCCCACGACGCTTTCGTCGTGGTACATGGTGCGCTCGAGGCTGAACTTCACGTCATGCGCATCCAGGACTTCGCCATTGTGGAACACCAGGCCCGGCGCGATATTGAAAGTCCAGCTGTTTCCGTCCGGGTCGATTCCCCATTCCTCTGCCACTCCGGGGCCGACGCCGCCGTACTGAGACTCGTAGTTGAACCCGAGGAGAGCATCGTAGATGGGCGCCTGGTACTGGGCATGCCCGGCGCGACCCTGCAAGATCGGGTCGGTCACCTGTGAACCGAGATTTTGCAGGCTCACGGTCAACGTGCCCGTGGGATCGTCCTGCTGGCGGATCACTCCCTGAACCGGCGGCACCGGGGTGGCTACCACCAGCACCTCTTTGATCACCTCCACCTCTTTCTCAACCACCACCTCTTTTTCGACTTCCTTCTCGACCTCAACCTGTTCGGTCACGACCTTTTCAACCTCAACCTGCTCGGTCACGACGCGCGTGACCTCGACGATCTGAGGCTCAGCAGGAGCGGCGGCGCCTCCGCAGGCCAGGACGAGTGCAAGGGACAGTGTTAATGAACCGAGCCAGATTGCCTTAAGCGACATTCGGAACCTCCGACGATAAACGCAAACACCGTGCTGCGTATGGGTTGTCGGCGAACGATACACCCGGTAGCCAAAATCAGTCAAATTTTCATCATCATGAACGGGACCACGCGGTATACGTATGCTGTTTCACGAAGATGGTGACACATGAACATTGCAGCAGTTCAGACCGGGAGCGGTTATGCATACGAAAGCCGAACTGATATATGGGTGAGGCGACGATTTCGGGAATACACGTGCATAGGTTCGGACGTCGCCGCGCATGACGACGGGAAAGCCCTGGGGTCCAATTCGGGACGATTCGGCCGAATTGACAGCCAAATGGGCCGGATTTAGACTGCCTTGCACCCGAATAATGCGAACGCTCAGCGGTGAGGGCGCCGCCGAAACCATTGATTGATGGGCAAACATGGCAGTTTCAGTAGATGACAGATGCTTGCGGCTGACCGACGACAGCGGCGAGCGGGGCGTGCTGCTGGGGATGCGGTGCTTGCGTTGCGGCGTGTACGTGTTCGGGCCGGCGACGTTCTGCCAATCATGCACGTCTCCCGACCTGGAAGAGGTGGAACTGTCCACCGAAGGTACGCTATACAGCTACACCATCGTCAGGGTGCCGCCGCCGGGTTGGCCGGGGCCAGTACCTTACGTGTTGGGCGAGGCAGAGTTGCCGGAAGGGCCCCATGTGCTGGCGGAGGTTATCGATTGCGCGCACGACGAGTTGCGTGTCGGCATGGCAGTGACGTTGGCGATCCAGATTGTGGGAATGGAAGGTATCGAAGGCTCAGAGCGGGCCGTGTACAAGTGGCGCGCCGCCTGAGGATCAGTCGGCTCATGGGGGGAAGCATGACGCAGTTTCGGCCGGGACGGGACGTAATGGTGGTGGGAGTCGGATTGCACGCCTTCGGCAGGTTTCCAGAGCAGAGCCTGTCGGATCTGGCGCGGGACGCAGTGGTTGACGCGCTGCGAGATTCGGGAGTGCCGTGGTCGGCGATTCCGGTGGCATATTTCGGGCACGTGTACTACCACGGGATGTCGATTGGCGAAACGACGCTGGCGCAGCTGGGGCTGACCGGGGTGCCGATCATCAACGTGGAAAATGCGTGTTCCAGCGGGTCGACGGCGTTTTGGCAAGCTTACTGGGGCATCACGTCGGGCGTTTTCGACCTGGCGCTGGCGTTCGGGGCGGAAAAGGTGCCCGGCGGACCGGTGACGGTGACCGCGGAGAACAGTCCCGCCCGATACATCGGCGGCGACCACATGATGGCGGGCTACGCGCTGCGGATGAAACGGTACATGGAAGAGACCGGGGCGCCGGCGTCGGCACTGGCACAGGTTTCAGTGAAGGCGCGGCAGGCCGCGTCCATGAACCCGTATGCGCACCGCAAGGAAACCTACTCGGTGGAGGACGTGCTGAACTCGCGGCTGATCGCCGACCCGCTGACGCTGTACCAGTGCTGCCCCACCAGCGAGGGCGGCGCGGCGGCGGTGCTGTGCGCGGCAGACGCGATGGACGTCTACGGTATCGACCGGAGCCGCGCGATCCGCGTGGCCGCGGCGGCTTTGACCTCGGGTAACTACAACGGACGAGGCAGCGACCATTCGGCTTTCAGCCCGTACCGCACGGAGCCGGCCGCGCTCCAGGCCTACGAGATGGCGGGCATCGGGCCAGAGGACGTCGACATCGCCCAAGTCCATGACGCAGCCACCATCGGCGAACTGCAACAGATCGAGGCGTTGCATCTGACACCGTTCGGAGAAGCCTGGCGGGCGACGGAAGAAGGCCGGACGGCGCTGGGAGGCGACATTCCGGTGAACACCGACGGGGGCCTGCTGGCCATGGGGCACCCGTTCGGAGCCAGCGGAATCCGCATGGTTCACGAGACGGTGACGCAGCTACGAGGCGAGGCCGGACCGCGGCAGGTGGAGAACGCTCGGGTCGGCGTGGCGCAGTGTTCCGGGGCCGGGGACGTAACGACGGTGCACATCCTGACACGATAGGCGTCTTGCGACTGGATTCCGGCTTTCGCCGGAATGACGAGTGAAAGCCGGAATAACGGGCTAAAAGCTGGAATGACGAGCTAAAAGTCGGAATGACGGGCGAAACGAGCATCATGGCCAACTATCTGATAATGGCGGCGATGCGGGGGCGGTTCATGTCGGAACAGGGGAACCTGTACGACAACTTCCAGATGCTGGGGTATATGGAGGGGGCTTCGCCGTTCGACGCGGTGGCGGCGTTTTTTGACCAGCCCAAGTTTCCCATCGCGTGGGCAGACGTGGAGTACATGTGGGCGGAACGGCTGGCGGACGACCCGGCGAACGGGCACCACGGGGAGTACGAGAAGGTCTACATCGCGTCACTGCGGGAGCGATGGGAAGGCAGTTCGCGGAACTAGGTTTTACATCGATGAACAGGATGGACAGGATTTAGCTTTGATCGATTCGGGTTAGGCTGGATGCTCTTCGACAACGGCGCAGATAGCAGGCAGGGGCGAAAAATTTCGCCCCTGCGGTCCTTCGGTTCACTCGCTGATGGTCTATTGGACGGCGGCCGCTTTGTCGCGGAGGCGGGTGAACTCGGTGCGGAAGCCCTCGGCCAGAGCGCGGCGGTCGGTGCCGTGGAGCACGAAGCGGGCGCCCTGCTCGATCCAGTATTCCGAGAGCTCGGGGGTCTGGTGGTGGACCAGGGTGGGAAGGCCACTAGACTCGCACTTGTCGATGATGCCCTTGACGGTGGTCTTGTAGATCTCCTGGGAGTAGTCGTCAGGCACGCCGAGGGAAATGCTCATGTCGTTGGGGCCGACGAAGATGGCGTCGATGTGGGGCACAGCGAGGATGGCGTCAAGGTTGTCGACGGCGGCCTGGCTTTCGATGCCGATGATGCAGATGTTGTCCTGGTTGCGATTGGCGAGGTACTCCTGGCTGGCGTCGCTGGGGAACTTGCCGGACTCCAGGGCCTCCTCGGCGGCGGCGCCCTTGAGGGGGCGGAACTTGGCGGCCTTGACAACCTCGCGCACCTGGTCGACGGTCTCGCAGTAGGGGGCGAGGATGCCCTGGGCGCCAGCGTCGATGGCCATGGTGACGTAATGGGAGTCGGGGATGGGGATGCGTACGATGGGGACTACACTGATGGTGTTGAACATGGTCAGGTAGTCACCCAACTCGCCCCGGCTGCGGGGGCTGTGCTCGGTGTCGATGATGACGTAGTCGAGGCCGACGCCGTCGAGGATGGGAATCCAGCGGGGGCTGCGGTTAATGCTGATCATGGTGCCGAAGATACGGCCGCCCTGCCGGAGGGTCTGCTTGAGGTCTGCGCCGCTCATGGGGTGGATTGCTCCTTGCAGTGGGATGTGCTGCGAGTATAGCACGCAGGGAATCAGGCAGAGCCGCGCGGTCACGGATGCGCGCCCGCAAGCGCCGGCCGGGTCCGGCACAACGTTGGCTGGCGACGTGTGCTACACTGGGCGGGTTGAACCGGGTATGGATTGAAATGGTGGCGTAATCCGGGGTAGTTGTTGCGGAATCAGTATCGTTATATCGGCGAACAGGGTGATTGGGACGCGGTGGCGGAGGAGTTGCGGCGGGCGCCGCGACTGGCGCTGGATACTGAGCGAAACGGGCGGTTCGCCTACCGCGAGCGGATCTGCCTGGTACAGATCTCCGACGGGCGGGGGACGTACCTGCTGGACCCGCTGTCGGTGAAGAATCTTGACGCCCTGGGCGAGTTGCTGGCGGACGAGGCGGTGGCGGTCGTGATGCACGGGTGCGAAGAGGACGTGCGTTACTTCGACCGCGATTTCGGGTTCACCATAGCCAACCTGTTCGACACCGGGCTGGCGGCGCGGTTCCTGGGAGTATCGAGGCCGAACCTGGGAGCGGTGCTGGAAGAGTTCTGCGGTGTGGGGATCGCCAAGGACCCCAAACTGCAGGTGTCGCATTGGGGACTGCGGCCGCTATCGGGTCCGGCGTTGGAATACGCAGCCAGCGACGTGCACCACCTGTTGCCCCTGGCTGACGAGCTGGAGTACCGGCTGGACAAACTGGGGCGCGTCGGATGGGTACGCGAAGAGTGCGCGAGGATCGAGGCGTTGCGCCATCCGCCAGAGGAACCGTTAGAGACCGCGTTTCGCCGGGTTAAGGGATGGGAGGGTCTCAATCCCCGGGAAGCGGCGGTGCTGCAGGAGCTTTACGCGTTCCGGGATGGAAAGGCTTGCGCGTGGGATGTTCCGCCGACGCAGGCCGCGAGCAACGGCGACCTGCTGGAACTGGCGCAGTGCAGCGGCAGCCCCCCGCGGGGGGTCGGCGGGATGCTGGCGTCCCGGTGCTTTGGGGAGTTGATGGAGGCCCTCGAACGGGGAATGGCCGGACCCGAGGCGCCAAAACCACCGAGGCCGGACCGGGGACCCGAGCCGTGGACACCGGAAAGCCGGGAGCGGCTCAAGGTATTGAAGCAATGGCGCCTGAGTTTGGGCGCAGAACTGGGTCTGGCGGTCAGCCACATCTGGCCCACGCCCAGCCTGGAAAGGATCGCGCTGAGGCCAGATAGGTTGCGCCATGAGTTGACCGGCGGCGACGGGGAAGTACGGCAGTGGCAGCGGGAGGAGTTTGGCGAAGGGTTATCGAGATTGCTGAGCAGCGCATAGACCGAAAAGAGGCGCCCGCGTTGTGCGGACGCTTCTTTCCTGCCGGTGTAACCACCGGTACGGTGATAGTCGGCGCGCTAGGCGCCGAAGGTCATCAGTTCCTCACAGAAACGGGCGGTGTTGAGGAGGTCGGGGACGACGACGTATTCGTCGATAGTGTGCATGAGGTTAGTGGACATGCCGACTACCACGCTCTCGATGCCGTGGAGGCGGAACACATTGCCGTCGGTGCCGCCGCCGGAGGGACGGATGTCGGGCTGAAGGCCCATGTCGCGCATGACACGGGTGACTAGCTGCGCGGTGGCCTCATTGGGGTCCAGGCGGTACATTTGGAACATCATCTCCAGATTTTCGTTGATTTCAGCCTCGGAGTAACGCCCACGGATGGTGTTGACTGCGGCGACGAGTTGCATGCGCAGGAGTTCAAGGGACTCCATGTTCATGCTGCGGAACTCGCCCGACACGGTGGCCTCGGAGGGGACAGCGTTGCGCACGGTGCCGCCGGAGATGGTACCGACGTTGAAAGTGGTCTCGTGGTCAATGCGGCCCTGGGGAAGCTCGGCGATGATGTCGCTGGCGATACGGATGGCGGAAAGGCCCTTCTCGGGTTCGACGCCGGCATGGGCGCCGCGACCCTTGATATCAATGTCGAAGGCCATGTAGGTGGGGCTGCCGCCGGTGATGGAGTTGACCGGACCATTGCCGTCGAACACCACGGCCTCGGTGCTGGAGATCATTGAAAAGTCGAGGTTCGACGCGCCCACGAGACCGATTTCCTCGCCCCGGGTGAACACCACCTGAACGGGACGACGGGGGCGGCCGTCCTCATGCACGGTTTGGATCGCCTCAAGGATCGCGGCGACGCCGGCCTTGCAGTCGCCGCCGAGGATGGTGCTGCCGTCGGAGGTGATGCGGTCGCCGACGGCCTGGGGCTTGATGCTCCGGCCGGGGTCGACGGTATCCATGTGGGCCGAGAGCAAGAGGGGATTGTCCCCGTCCTCGCGGGCGATGACGTTACCGTGTTCGTCGCGAGCGACCTGGAAGCCGAGTTTGGACAGGCGGTCGGAGACGTGGAGAGCGACGTCCCATTCCTCACCGGACGGGCTGTCGATTCGGACCAAATCGCAGAAGTCGTTGATCAATCGTTCCTGGTTAGGCATGGGGGCTCCTCGTCTGTCTGACCGTGTTCGTCGTGAGTATGGTGGTTCTCGTAGCGGCAACTGTGATCCGGGAGGGAAGGCCTCGACACGGCGTCAGATGTCCCAACAAATGGCCCTGACCCGCCGCTCCGCAGCCCGCGACGGCAAAACCGTGCCGGCCTGAACCATGTGGTCAGGTTGCCTATTATATCGCGGGTAACTAGAATTATGGGGCCATGCCAGGAGAGTTGAACATACGCCAGGCCGGGATTGACGACGGGGATACCATCACCCGGTTCAACGCGGCGATGGCGCTGGAATCAGAAGGGATATCCCTGGACCGCGCAACGCTGCGGGCGGGAGTTGAAGCCGCGCTCGCGGACGATACCAAGGCGTTCTACCTGCTGGCGGAGGCCGACGGGGACCCGGTGGGCCAACTGATGGTCACCACGGAATGGAGCGATTGGCGCAATGGGTGGGTCTGGTGGATCCAGTCGGTTTATGTCAAGCCGGAAGCACGTCGGCAGGGGGTGTATCGAAGGTTATACCAACGGCTAACGGACATGGCTGACGCGCGACATGATATACGGGGCATGAGGCTGTACGTGATGCGAGAGAATTGGACGGCAAAGCGCACCTACGAAGCGCTGGGGATGAGCCACTCGCACTACGACCTTTACGAAACGGAGCTGTGAATTGCCTCGCTGGCGCCGGCGTATCGTTTTATCCACAGATGGACGAGCGGGCGCGATAGACGGCGGATAACGGTCCAGCGGTTCCAGACACGATGAAACGATGACGGCCAACGGGCAGACGAGATGACCACGGGCGGCGATTTACCGACGGAATTCCACTACACGGCGCGGGGACAACTGGCCCTGAGGGCGGGCCAACTGCACGCCGCTATCGACGATTTCAACCACGCGCTGGAAATCAACGACGAGTTCGCGCCGGCCTACTACTACCGGGGCCTGGCATACCGCAACGGCGGCGACCTGAACCAGGCAATTGCGGACTACACGAGAGCGATACTCGCCGATCCCGAATATCCCGTACCGTATTACGCTCGGGGCGTAGTGAGGAGGCACCTGGGATTTTACGAGGACGCGATCAGCGACTACTCGGCGGCGATTGAACTGGAACCGGACGACCCGGACTACTACTACGCGCGCGGGGTGGCGCGGATCTCGCTGGGACGGTATCAAGAAGCCATTGAGGACTTCCTGGCCTGCGCGCGCATCAATCCGGATCACGCCAACGCACAGTACAACCTGGGAATCGCGTACCGGGACACGGGGGACCGGGAAACGGCCCTGGGCTACTACAATCGCGCGATCGAACTGAGACCAGGCGAGCCGGACTACCGTTACGCCCGGGGCAACCTCTACAGCGACCGCCGGGAGTACGACGCGGCCATCGCGGACTATGACGCCGCCATCGCGCTGGTGCCGACCTTCGCCAACGCGCTCTACAACCGGGGGATCGCCAAGCGGAACCGGGGGGAGCCGACCGACGCCATCGCCGATTTCGATCTGGCGCAAAACTGCGGCATGGATACGGCGACGCTGCACCACAACCGTGGCGTGGCGCGGGCGGACCTGGGAGATCACAACGCGGCCATCGCGGAATATGAAATTGCCATCGAAAAGAACGCCGAACTGGCCGGCGTCTGGCTGTCGCTGGGGAACTCCAAGGCAGCATTAGGAGATTACGCAACGGCCGTGGCAGCCTTCACCAGAGCGGTGAAACTCAACGATACCCTGGCCGAGGCATACCGGGGCCGGGGTTTGGCCAATCGCGCGCTGGGCGACGAAACGGCGGCGGCAGCGGACCTGCTGGAGTACGCGCGGCGGACGGGCGGAAGCGTATGATTGCTGCCGCCTCCTGGCACGGGCTGCGGCCCGGCGATCAGATTGGCAACCTGGAATACGTAGTTGACGAAGCAGCGTTGATCCAGTACCGGCAGGTGGTGGGCGCTGACGGTTGCTTCCCCAACCTGATGGCGGAAGACTGCCGGGCGCTGCTGGATAAACGCGGCGCCGGGGAACCGCTGACCACGGTGTGGCAACGTCTCGATTTCCTGCGGCCTCCGATCATGGGGAGACGGGTGCAGGTCGGTGGATGGGCGCGAGAAGTCCGGGAGCGGTGCGGTCAGGCATGGATAAGAGCGGCGGCGTTTGCGGTGGACGAGATTGGAACTGAGATCCTCCGGTCGGAAGCCGCGTTCGTCACCGGCCAGGAGGCGGCACTTCCAGAGCGCGGAGTTGACAGGACGGAGGCCAAACCGGCGGCGGCAAACCTGGCCCAGGGTCGCGCCGGCGATGGCGCCCACCTGGGAGAACTACGGCTGCCGGACGGGAAGCAATTGAATGACTTTCGCCGGACGGCGAACGCGATGGCCGGCATCGACATGGCTCCGGATGGCAATGGGCTGACGTCGATGACGGCGGGCTGGCTGGAGGGTCTGATGGGCGTCAATTTCGGCGAGGACTTCCGGTGGGGCGGCCGGCTGTCGATTGCCCATCATCGAGCGGTGGTCCCGGGCATGGAACTGCGCTGCGATGGCGTGGTGCTTGACCACGACGTCGACGCGAATGGCGTGGAGACGCGCCGGGTGGTGATGTCGGTACGGGATGCGAGCGGCTATCGCGTGGCGACGGCGGAGGCTGTGGTAAAGTCGCCGAGTCCGCGGCTGGATTGATGCTGGGCGGTTGGTTCCGAGTTGCAGAGGATCGCCGGCGCCCGGCCGATTCCCGGCAATGACACCGAGAACACTACGGAGGACTTATGCAGCGACGTGAGGCGCCCAACGTGCCCGTGCCCGAGGATTGGCAGACGGGTCTGGCGATTGTGGCCCACCCGGACGACCTGGAGTACGGAGGGGCGGCGGCGATCGCCAAGTGGACTGCGCAAGGGAAGCGTATTACCTACGTCATGGTAAGCCGGGGCGAAGCCGGGATCGACGGAATGCATCCGTCGGAGGTGGGGCCGCTGCGGTCGCAAGAAGAAATCAACGCGGCACGGGTCGTGGGGGTAGACACCGTAGAGTTCCTGGACCACACGGACGGAGTGATAGAGTACGGTTTGCCGCTGCGGCGGGACCTGAGCCGGATGATCCGCAAGCACAAGCCCGACGTAGTGATCACCATCAACCATCACCTTCAGTTCTTCAGCGGGCATCTGAACATGGCGGACCACCGGTGGGTGGGGCTGGCGGTGTTCGACGCGGCGCGGGATGCGGGAAACCGCTGGATATTTCCCGAGCTTCTGGACGAAGGGCTTGAGCCGTGGAACGAGGTGCGTTTCGTGGCGGTGTTCGGGGCGACCGTGCCTACCCACGCGGTGGACGTGTCGGAACAATGGGAAACGGGCCTGGCATCGCTGCGGGAACACAAGGCGTACCTGGATAACCTTGGCGACGTGGGGGACAGTCCGTTCGAGTTCCTGACGGCGCACGCCCGGGAAGCGGGAGCGGGGTTCGGATGCCGGTATGCCGCCTACGCGGAGTTGGTGTTGATCAACGAGGCTTTTTAGAATCATGGAAAGCGCGTCTCTGCCGTTGATCGTGACTACTTCATCTGCGGCGCATGAATTTGCATGGATGAACAGGATAGACAAGATAGCGACGTGCCGGCGGTGGGTGGTTACCTGGCGTTGACGGAGAAGGAGCACAAGACATGGCGGGATTCAGTGAGCAGTTGCGCGCGGAGGCGCAACCGATTTGGCAGGCGATCTTTCGGCATCCGTTCCTGCGGGAGATTAAGGATGGGACGCTGCCGCTGGAGACGTTCCAGTACTACCTGGGGCAGGACTACCATTACCTGGAAGGGTTCGGCCGGGCCGTTGCCATGACGTTGGCCAAGGCGCCGGACGCCGACCTCTTGCAAGACCTGGCGCACCGGGTGATGACGCCCGTGGAACGGCCGCTGCACCATCAGCTGATTGAGGCGGCCGGACTGACGATGCAGGAAGTGGAAAGCGAGACTCGATCACCGACGAACACGGCGTACGTCAACCACATGCTGGTGACAGCGGCGATGTACGGGTTGGGGCCGACGGCGGCGGCGCTGCTGCCGTGTCCCTGGACGTACCACCTGCTGAAGGACGAAGTGGGACAGTCGGAGCACCCGCTGTACGGGCAATGGACCCGGTTCTACGTGGAAGGATTCCTGCAGTCCAGCGTGGATGCGTGGACGGGCTTTGTGGACGAGATGGCGGAGCGGGTCGGTGAACAGGAACGGGAGGCGATGCGCTATGCGTTCATGGCGAGCAGCCGATACGAGTACATGTTCTGGGACGCAGCGTACCGACGCGAGGGATGGGCGGTATAGATTTGGAAACGCTGCGTCGCGGCGTATCCACGAAGATTGAGACGACGGAGGGGGATCCACATGCCTTACGCAGACATCAACGGGACGCAGATGTTTTACGAGAGCCACGGGGAGGGGCCGGCGCTGGTGTTTGCCCACGGACGGGGCGGCAGCCATCTCAGCTGGTGGCGGCAGGTGCCAGTATTTCAGCGCGACTATCGCTGCGTGACGTTTGACCACCGGGGATGGGGACTGACGCCCGGCTCCGGCAGGGAACCGGAACCGGCCACATTCGTCGCCGACCTGGAGGCGCTGCTGGACCACCTGGGGATCGACCGGGCAACGCTGGTTGCGCAGTCCATGGGCGGTGTGACGAGCCTGGGGTTCGCGCTGGCGCATCCGGAACGGGTGACCGGGCTGGTGCTGGCGGACACCACAGGCGGGATCGGCGATCCCACAGTGGTGTCGCTGCTGGAAGACGTGCACCCGCCGGAGGACCCGCTGCGCCGGGCGCTGAGCGACGGCTTCATCGACGGCAACCCGGAGTTGACGTTCCTTTTCGGCTCTATCGGGAGAATGAACCCGCCTATGCCGTTGAGCATTGTATCCGGGCTGTTCCGCAACCCGTCGGGGCCGCAGGCGGCGGATCTGGCGGGGTTCACCGTGCCGACGCTGCTGGTGGTAGGCGAGGAAGACCGGATCTTTCCGCCGAATGTGATCGAGGCGGCGCACCGGCTGATACCGGAGAGCCGGCTGGAGGTAGTCGCCGGGGCGGCGCACTCCACCCACTACGAGCAGGCGGATATCTTCAACGAGCTGCTGGCCGGGTTCCTGGCGGAGATCGGCGCGGGGACGGTGGCAGTTGCGGCGGACGATTAGCGGGGTAATCCGAAGGCGCAGCAATCAAAGCAACAGGGGCGGAGGATCCTCCGCCCCTAGGCATTCCTGGTAATCCTTCCGCAGAAGGAACTAGAAGGGAAGGTGCTCAGCGATGTCGTTCTCGGTGCGGAAGGGCCCCCACTCGCGCGGCACGTTGAGGAGGCGGTCTTCTAGGTCGTCAACGCTGTTCTGACCGCAGTAGGCCATGGCGCGGTTGAATTCTTCACGGAGGAGTTCCAGCATGTGATGGACTCCCTCGGCTCCGTTGACGGCGAGGCCCCAATAGAGGGGGCGGCCAACGGCGACGGCGCGGGCGCCCAGCGCCAGCGCTTTGAGCACGTCGCTGCCGCGGCGTACGCCGGAGTCCACGTATACCTCAGCCTTGTCCCCGCAGGCGGCGACGATTTCAGGCACCATCTCGATGCTGGACATGGTGCTGTCCAGCTGCCGGCCGCCGTGGGTGGAGACAAGCACGCCGTCAACGCCGTGTTCAACAGCCATGCGAGCGTCTTCGGCGACGCGCACGCCCTTGAGCACCAGGGGAAGATCGGTCAGGCCGCGCAGCCATTCGATCTCTGCCCAGGTCAGTGGAGGCGACTGGGGCATTTCCCAGCGAGGAGATTCGTCGGTTCCGCTAACCGCCGCTAACTGGTCCTGTTGCTCACGGAAGTTGCCGAGTTCGCCGGGTCGCTCGTAGCGGTTGCGGATGTCGCGTTCCTTGGGGCTGGGCGCCGGGGTATCCACCGTGAGGACGATGGCCCGATAGCCGGCGACCTCGGCGCGTTTGACCAGGTTCTCGGTGATGTCGTAGCCGCGGTGGTAGAGTTGGAACCACAGGGGGCCGGTAGCGGCCTCGGCGATCTCCTCCAGGCTGCAGTTGGATGAGGTGCTGCACATCATGAGGGTGTTGGACATGCCGGCGCCGCGAGCGGTGGCGCACTCGGCTTCGGGATGGGCGTTGCCGTGGCCGCCGGTGGGGGCGATCATTACGGGGAAACTGATGTCCTGGCCGAGGACCGTGGTGGAGACCTTGCGCTCGGTGGTGTCGCGCATGAAACGCGGGCGCAGGGTCAGCGCCTCGAAGGCGGAACGATTACGGGCGGTGGTGATTTCGTCCATCGAACCGGCTTCGATGAACTCCCAGTTGTTGTGGGGCAGCACCTGCTTGGCCCGAGCCTCATAGTCGTAGAGGTTGATGGGGTCCATTCTCATGCTGATACTCCGGGGTTGACTCTATTCGAAAGGTCAACTGTTGGGATGGCGCAGATTAGCATCACAGGTTGAGCCTGACAATAGCGTCGGCAACGTCCGGGAGCATTCGGTACTCGTCAGCCTGGGAGTCGAAGGACATGGGATGGGGCAAGGCAACATTGTGAACGCGGCGGATGCGACGCACGGCGTGTCCCTGCGAAGACAAGCGGCCGGACAGTTGCCGCACGGTCAGGTGCATTTCTTCCAGCAACGCCTGGCGAGAAAGCACGTAGCCCGCGCTTTGGGCAACTCTTTGATAAATTTCCCGGGCATCATCAGCCAGGAAACCCCAGAAAGCGCGGACATGTTCGATAGTCCAACGACCTTCGGGAACGGCGGGCACCGCGTCTGACTGTGCATCATCGGACGACTCAGCGGGCGCGGGCGCCACGGGTGTTTCAATTGTATTACCAACAGGTGAAGCGGCAGTAGCATCACCGACCGCAAGTCGCCGGATCGCATCGATCACATCATCGGCCTCGCCTTCAAATGTCAGGGCAACCTTTACCATTGTTTTACCTCGCGGTGTCAGTTCCGCGACAAGTCTAACATATTATTACGACAGGTCAACACACCCTTTAGGTGTTGGGCGGATAGACGACTGTACAAGTATCAAACCAAAAGGGCGGGTGTTGAACCCGCCCTTGAACAACGCTGGCCGTCAAGTCCCGATACGGGCTATTCGCCTTCGTCGTGGGGACCGAAGGGGACGATGCCCGGAATCCACCACTTCTCCCAAGTTTCGTCGATACGCTCCTGGAAGAACTTGAGGTCCTCCTCGGTGAGGTGCGCAAAGCGTCCCTGGCGCTGGAGGTAGTCCGTGACGGGCTTCCGGCGGCGAATGCCGCGGGCGATGGCGCGGGACGGGCCGTTCAGGATCAGCTCGCCGTCGACGATCTCGTACTGCACCCAGATGCCGGTCTCCACGGCGAGCATGCCCAGCTCGTGGGAGTACTTGGGGTCGTAGTCCCAACCCTTGGGGCACGGGTCGATGCTGTGGATGAAGGTGGGGCCGCCAATGGTGAGGGCGCGCCGGATCTTGTTGGTGAAGTCCGGGCCGTAGGAACCGCAGGCGGTAGCTACGTAGCGTACGTCGGGGTGGCCGGCGGCCAGCATGGGGACGGTGTTCTTCTTCCAGCGGCGGTTCATGATGCGGTGAACCTTGCCCGGAGGGGAGAACGTGGAGTTGGCGCCCCACGGGCTGGAGCCGGACACCTGGATATCGGTGTTGGCGTAGGACTCGTTGTCGTAGCACAGGATGAGCAGGTTGTACTCGTCGTGCTGCAGGGCGGCGGAGATGGCGGACAGGCCCATGTCAACGCCGCCCCCGTCGCCGCAGAAGGCGATGACGTTGATCGGCTCTTCCTGCATCTTGCCCTTGCGCATGAGGGAGGCGAGGCCGGCGGCGGTGCCGGTAGCGGCGGAACCGCTGGAGCCGAGCTGGGTGTGCATCCACGGCACGACCCACGGGGTGCTGTAGTAGGTGGTGTTGGCCACGTACATGCAGCCGGTGCTGCCGACCACAATGGTGCGGGGGCCGGCGGCCTTGATCATCAGGCGCATCACGAGGGCCGATTCGCAGCCCTGGCAGGTGCGGTGGCCGGAGGTGAAGCCCTCGAACACCGGGATCTGCTTGACGCCCCTAACCTGGGGGAGTTCTTGGGTCATGGTAGTCATAGCGGCACTCCTATTCGCGGACACCGATCCAGGTGTTCTCTTCCTTGACCTGTCCGGCTTCGATTGAGTCCTGGACCATGGCGGTCATCTCTTCCACGTCGCGCACCAGAACTTCGCGGCCGCCGAGACCGGCGATGAAGCTCTGCATGAGCGGGCGGTTGTCCAGGGTGTACAGGGCGGAACGGATTTCGTTGAACAGCACGCCGCCGTAGGAGGGCGAGCCGTAGGAATAGTCGCGGTCGATGACGCCGACGGCCTTGCAATGGCTGAGGGCCTCGCGGATTTCATCGGTGGCGAAGGGACGGAAGAACTTGACGCGCACGAACCCGACCTTCATGCCCTGCTCCCGCATGCGCCGGACGGCGACGCGGACAGGCATGGCCAGGGTTCCCATGCCGACCAGTACGATTTCCGCGTCCTCGGTCATGTACTCTTCGATGAACGGACTGGGGTCGCCGCGACCGAAGAGCTGTTTGAACTCGTCGTAGGCTTCCTTGATCACGTCGCTGGTGCGGCGCATGGCGTCGTCGGTCTGCCGACGGATTTCCATGAGCCAGTCCTCGTTGACCTGCGGCGCAACGGTGATGGGGTTATCGGGATGGAGCTGCAGGCGTCCGCGGTCGTACCGGGGCAGGAACTGATCGACCTGTTCCTGCGTGGGCACGTTGACGATGGCCTGGGAGTGGGTGAGGAAGGAACCGTCGCAGGAGATGGCGGCGGGCAGGAAGACGCGGGGGTCTTCCGCGACGCGCCAGGCCAGGAGCGCAGTGTCCAGAGCTTCCTGGGCAGTGCCCACCCAATAGAGCATCCAGCCCAGGTCGCGAACGGCCATGGCGTCGTTGTGCTCGACGCCGAAGGCTCCCGGGTCGTCCAGGGCGCGGTTCCCGACCATTGCCACCACGGGCAGGCGCAGGCCGGCGGTGACGGTGATGGCCTCGAAGGCGTAGAACCAGCCCACGCCGCTGGAGCCGCAGAAGGTGCGAGCGCCGACAGCGGAGGCGTGCTTGACGATTTCGAACTGAGAGTGCTCGCTTTCAGCGACGATGAAGTCGCAGTCGAACGCGCCGTCGGCCTTGAGCTTGGACACGTACTGCATGACCGTGTCGTAGGGCCGGATGGGGTAGGCGGTGATTACGTCAACGTCGGCCATCGCGCAGGCAATTGCGATAGCCTCGCTGCCGCTGATGAGCTCCTCGCGCTCGGTCTGGTAGAGGGTTTGGGTGGCCATCAGTCATCGTCTCCGGTAAGGGCAACTTCGGATTCGGATTCAGCTTCGTACTTGCCGGGGCTGTGATAGCCGTGGCTGCGTTCGGAGTCGGCGTCGTGGGCTTTCTGGACCTCAATCAACTGGGTCATCCACTTCTGGTAGCCGTCCTTGTCGCGGGTCCAGTGCTCCCACTGGCTGTTGTTGTCGTTGAACTCGGCCTCGTTGACCATGGTGATGCAGTCGGGCACGGGGCAGACGGCTTCGCAGACGGCGCAACCGCAGCAGGCTTCCATGTTGGCGTCGTAGAGGCCATCAGGGGTCACGTCGAAACAGGTGTCGGGGCACTGGAGCCAGCACAGGGTGCACTTGATACAGGTCTCGAAGTTGATTACGGGTCGCATGGATCGCGTGCTGAACTTCTTGAAGACCGAGTTGCGAGTAGGCTGATAGCCCTGCTCACCGCCGTCCGCAGGGGAGCTGATGGGATCGTAGTTTTCCCCCAGGGAGCCGCCGCGGAAGCCGGTGGCCTCGTCGATACCCCTGATAACCAGGCCGTCTTCCATGGAGCGCCAGCCGAGCAGTTCGAAGCTGAAGGGAGTCTCGTCGTTGCCCTCGCCGGGTTCGACGGGGCGCTGGGCAGTGCGGTCGAAGGAGTTGCGGGCGGACGTGAGCTTCAAACCGCCCCAACCCTGGTCCTCCAGAGCGGCCAGCATGGAATCGAGGCTGACCAACTCGGGGCAGACCTTGGCGAGAGCGCCGAGGATGCGGACGTCGGTGTGATCGTCCTTGTACACCCAGAGGCCGGAGAAACTGGTGGTTGCGGGTACGATGGCGAGGTTGAAGGCGGAGTCCTTCTGATGGATGTCCTCGATGAGGGCATCGGCTTCCTGGCGGGATGTCACGATGAGGGTTCCGCCGGGCTTGGTGAGGGCGTTGATGGGCTGCAAGCCGTACCAGGCCCAGGACTCGATGCCCTTGCACATGGTGTCGTCAACGTTGATGGTGACGTCCACCTCGCGGGCCTCATAGACGGCCAGGTTTTCCTCGAGTTCCTCGGGGGTGTCGGAAACGATGGCGAACTGCTTGGCAGGGATGCCGTTCCGTTCGGGGGAGTCGCCGTAGCGACCAAAAGCTGTGCCGATTTTGCCTTCTTTACGGGCGGCAAAAACGATGGTGCGGACGATGTTCCGGGCCAGGGTTTTCTGGAAAATCCCCCGGTACACCACCTCCACTGCCACTGTGCTCATGTTGGGGAGGCCTCCTCGGTGAGTGATGCGGCATTATAGCATGGGGACGGGAGCGGTTTTTGCATGGATGGAGGGGGTGATTCGTGACACCCGAACTTTCTGGGAATTCAAGAGAGGCGATCTCGGATGTTCGTTACGCCGGGTCTGTTGACGATATCGTCGTTCAGACTAAGTTGGTGACCGTTGACGGTCCTCCGAGCAAATTCGCGTACTCTATCGTGTGGTATCTGCACCGCGAATCGTATGGAGTAGTCGTCATTGAAAGCGACCGCAACCACGTAGTGAAAATCTTGCTGGTCTAGGTTTCGCATTGGGCTAAATGTCACAGTGCCTCTTTCTTTTTGGCCGCCCTTGATTTGATAGAGTTTGCCGTTCTTGTCTCTGGCGTCGTAAGCTCTCTGGTTATTGGGTGCTCTTTCCAACTCCATTCGCTCGCAAACCAGCCATTCGGTGTATCCTCCTATTGGCTTGTCCCGAGTTCGTACTATACCTCGCCGCTTCAGTTCGTCGATCACTTCCTCGGAAACCCGCAACAGTTCAATCGCCGACATATCGCTCAGTTCTTTCATGTCGCGTCTCCTTGGTTGCAACTCCATGTCGTAATCTAGTCCCATTGATAAGCTATGGTACACTGCCGCGCGATTTACCTTCAACAAGGAGCGCGGAGCGATGGCCCAACGGATGAAGGCAGGCGAGGCGGTAATCGAGCTGCTGCGGCAGGAAGGGGTGAGCAAGATCTTCGGGATCGTGGGCTCTTCCTTCCTGGACGTACTGGACCCGCTTTATGACCGCGACGACATGGAGTTCGTGGGGGTAAGGCACGAGCAGGGCGCGGCGCTGATGGCTGACGGGTACAGCCGGATTGCCGGCGCGCCGTCGGTGTGCCTGGTGACCAACGGCCCGGGCGTGCTGAACCTGACCTATGGCATCGGATCGGCCTACGTGGCGCACTCGCCGGTGGTGGTGCTGGCGCCGTCGGCGTCACGGGACCACCAGCACCTGGACTCGACGCAGGAATTCGACCAGGTGGCGCTGTTTGAGCCGATCACCAAGGCGAGCTTTGCCATCAACAAGATCGAGCGGCTGCCGGACGCGCTGCGACAGGCGTTCCGCATCGCCACGTCGGGGAAGATGGGCCCGGTGCTGGTGGACATCCCGAGAGACCTGCTGCCGGGAGCCGAGGTTGACGTGGACCTGATGTCTCCAACGGCCTACCGGACCGGGCAGGGTCATTCACGGGGCGACCGGGCGCAGGTGGAGGCGGCGGCGCAAGAGATCCTGGCGGCGCAGCGTCCGGTTATCGTGGCCGGCGGCGGTGTGGAATGGAGCCTGGCGGACGCCGCAGTGGCCCGACTGTCAGAGCTTACGGGCGCGGCCATCGTGACGTCCTACGGCCGAGCGGACGCGGTGCCCAACGACCATCCCAACTACCTGGGTCACCTGGGCCGACTGGGAGCGCAGGAAGCCATCGACGCGACCCGCAACGCTGACGTTATAGTGGCGGCGGGCACGCGGTTGGGACAGTCGACGACGTTCTTTGATAACCGTTTCGTTCCGGCCGACGCGCACATCGTGCACATTGAGATTGACCCCAAGGAGATCGGACGCATTTACCCGATCGCGGTGGGGGTCGAGGGCGACGTGGGCGCGGTGGTGGACGAGATCAACGGCATCGTGGCGGCGGCGGAACTGCGGCCGGATCCCGAGTGGACCCGGCGGGTAGCCGGATGGAATGCGGCGCGGGCGGCCCGGCTGGCCGCAGAGGGCGAGCTGACGGGAGACTACATCAAGCCGCAGCGGGTGTACGCGGAATTGCGGAAGGTAATGCCAAGGGATGCCATCATCGCTCTGGACGCCGGCCTGGCGCCGAACTTCGGGCAGGACCGGCTGAACTACTACCAGCCGCGCAGCCTGATCATGGCGCTGGATCTGGGCGGGCTGGGGTTCAGCTTCCCGGCGTCAATTGGCGCGAACTTTGCGGCTCCGGAACGGCCGGTGGTGAACTTCAACGGCGACGGCGGGTTCCTCTTTAACGCTCAGGAATTCGAGACCGCGGTGCGCTACGGGTTGAAGAACATCTCGGTGGTGATGAACAACGACTGCTGGGGATCGGAGAAGGCCTACCAGAAGTACGCGTTCAACGAGCGCTACGTGGGCGCGGACACGGTGAACCCGCGGTTCGACAAGTACGCGGAACTGTTCGGCGGGACCGGATTTTATGTCGACCGGCCCGAGGACATCGCCGACGCGTTCGCCCAGGCCCTGGCGGTGGACGGGCCGAGCATCATCGAGATACCCACGGACCCGGACGAGATGCCCCGGCCGGCGCGGCTGGCCGAAGTCCAGGCTCCGACCTCCGGCGGATAACAGCGATGGCTACCAACGAGATCATCAAGCCGACGGACGTCGACATCACCGGCAACTCCATCATCATCAACTGGGACGATGGGCACCGGGGAATCTACCCGCACCGGATGCTGCGGCTGCGGTGCCCGTGCGCGTCCTGCGTGGAAGAGATGACCGGCCGGGCGCTGCTGGATCCGGACACGGTACCCCAAGACGTGCGGGCGCTGGACCAGATGGCGGTGGGACAGTACGCGCTGCAATTCCTGTGGAGCGATGCGCACTACACCGGCATATACACCTACCGAGCGTTGCGGGCGGCCTGCACCTGCATCGCGTGCAACGAGGCGAGGGCCCGGCAACCTTAACCGGCGGGTTGACCAGCGTCGGGCTGCTGCGTCTCGCCCGTTGTTTCGGAGCGATTGCCGCGGAAGGTCTGTCCGGGACGGTTCCTGAGCTTGGGCGAGGTGAACGTGTCGGACTTGAACGAGAAGTTGGATATCTGTCGAGTGGCCGGCTTGCCGCACACTTTGCAATCGATGGGGTCGTCGGCGCGGGAAACAGGCCGGATTGATTCGAACTCATTGCCGCACTCGGGGCACCGGTACTCGTAGATTGGCATAGACACCTCCGACCCAGAATTATATCCTAACCAAATTTTGCGGCGGAAATTGAGGACGGAACCATGAGCGATCAAACAGCGGACGTAGTCATCATCGGCGGCGGAGCAGCGGGTTGCGCGGCCGCGTACTATCTGGCCGCCAACGGGGTGAAAGCCACGGTCATCGAACGGGAGGGCGTAGCCAGTCACGCCTCGGGATACAACGCCGGCGGGCTCAACCCGCTGGAAGGACACGGTTGGCCGGAACCCTTGCAGCCGATGGCGCTGCAATCCTTTGCGCTGCACAAGGAACTGTGGGACGCGCTGCCGGCGGAGACGGGCATCGACTACAACGGCCGGATCATGTCGATCCTCAAGGTGGCCCTGGACCCCGAGGAACTGGATGATCTCCGGGCGACGTTGGAAACCTTCAACAGCGCGCCGGAGCCGGGATTCTCTGCGGAGTGGCTGGAGCGTGAGGATGTCCTGGCCCTGGAACCGCGCGTCACGCCCGAGGTCATCGCCGGGATCCGGGCGGTGGGCAACGGGGCCCTGGACGGGCTGGAGTTCACGCAGGCGCTGGCCGCAGGGGCGGAGAAACTGGGCGCGACGATCCTCACGGGCAGCGCGGTGGGGTTCCGGTTGAGCAACGGGAAGGTAGAGTCGGTGGTGACCAACGACGGCGAGATCTCCTGCGGTGCGGTGCTGATCGCGGCGGGACCTTGGTGCCGGACGGCTGAGCAGTGGCTGGACATCGCCATACCCGTGGATCCGCTGAAGGGGCAGATCATCCGGTTACGTCCGGGAGGTCCAGGCTTGGACTACGAACTCATCGGCGGCGGCAGTTCGATGTACGCGAAGACGGACGGTCTGATCTGGTGCGGGGCGACTGAAGAGGAAGTAGGTTTCGACCTGTCGCTTACCGACGAGGCACGGGACGACATCATGCGCAGGGCGACGCGATTGATGCCAGCGCTGAGCGGCGCGGAGCAGGTTCTGCGCACGGCGTGCCTGCGGCCGGTTACGCCGGACTGGCTGCCCATTGTGGGACAGGCTCCAGGTTGGGACAACGTGTACATCTGCACCGGCGGACAGAAGAAAGGCATCCTCTTGGGGCCGGCGATGGGCAAGGGGATAGCGGAGATCATGGCGTCGGGCAGCACCGAAATCAGCCTGGAGGGGTGTGACCCCGGGCGTTTCGGCGGCCCAGGCAATCCATAGAGAAAAGCCTGTTCGTCAACCGAATGATGAAGGAGAACTATTTTGGACGTTAGAGAGATTCCCATGGGCAACATCGTTGTCTCCGCGTTCAACACCCGCAAGAATTTGGCATCCGGCACAGAAGATGCCAGCATTGACGATTTGGCAGAAAGCATCAGACAGGAAGGACTGCTGAGCCCGATAACGGTCAGAACCAGTTCGGATGGAAAGTTTGAGATCATCGCCGGACAAAGGCGGTTCCTTGCTTTCAAGAGCCTCGGAAGGACCACCATACCGGCTATCGTAAACGACAGCATGGATGATACTGACGCCGTCGTTGTATCTCTGATCGAGAACGTCCATCGAGCCGACATGGACCCAGTTGACAAAGCCAGGGCTTACAAGCAATTGCACGACCAATACGGAACTTACACCGAAGTCGCCAAGCGAGCCAGCGTAAGTCCGAGCACCGTGAGCAGATACATGAGGCTGCTTGACCTCGCGCCCGGTATCTTGGATGACCTGAGTACTTCCGATGGGCCTGTGGGAGTCAATGCGTTGTCCACGCTGGCACAATTTTTCGCTATCGAAGATCAGGAGGAAGCCAGGGGATTGATCGCGGGTCTTACACTCGAAATTCAAACCAGGATCATTCGCGAGAGCGGTGGAAACCTTGCAAAGCTCGCTGAGCTTCGGGATAGAGCACTCTCTGGTGAATTCAACCTAGCCATGTGCCAAGAAGGGCTGTGCTTCCACATGTCTGACGAACTGAAGGCAGAAGTGCGCAAGCGTTTAGGTGCAGAGGTTTAGTGCATGAACCCCTCGGGCAGGTATGCGATCTTGCGGTCGGCTGTGATTGTGAATTTCTTGACAACAACAAACTACGACCGCTCCGGGGGGAAGAACGCACCGGCATACTCAACATACCCACCAGGCTGATCCGGTGGTTTTCCGGCATCTTCACCACGGTTTGGCTTATACTTACCGGCATAAGCAGCTACAACAGTTTCAGCGCCCACAGCAGCGAAAGTTGGGACGCGCAGACGGTAGGGATAATCTGGGCCGGCGCTCCCAACATCGGCTTCGCCCTACCCGCCGCGTACATCCTAACGGAGGTCATTGACATGGTATTTGGGACATGGTACCGGCAGCGGACACGTCAACGGGCACAAGAAGAAGGGATGCGGGAAGGCTTGGAGAAGGGGATCCAAGAAGGCTTGGAGAAGGGGATCCAAGAAGGCTTGGAGAAGGGGGTCCAAGAAGGCTTGGAGAAGGGGGTCCGGGAAGGTCGGCAGGAACAGCACGAACGCTGGCTGGAGTGGCTTGATCGACGGCAGCAGGCCGAGGCAAACGGCCTGCCCTTTGACGAGCCGCCGCCCAGCCTGAACGGAGAACACCCAACTGAGGAGTAGATTCGATGACTACGAAGGGCACTTCAGGCGCGTTGCGAGACATCCATGTAGTGGAGTTCGGTCAGTATGTGCCCGGGCCGATGCTGGGGATGTTGCTGGCCGACCAGGGCGCGCACGTGATCAAGGTGGAGCGACCGGGCGGAGACCCGGCGCGTTCCGAACCAGCCTTTGCCACGTGGAACCGGGGCAAACGATCGGTGACGTTGGACCTGAAGACGGAATCCGGTAGAGAGAACGCGCGCCAACTCGTCGCCAACGCCGACGTGGTGATCGAAAACTTCCGCCCGGGAGTCGCTGACCGGCTGGGGATCGGTTATGAGGAGCTATCGGCGAACAACCAGCGGTTGATCTACTGCTCTCTCCCCGGATACGGCGAGGAACACCCGAGCCGCAACGAGCCGGGCTGGGACCCGGTGATCAGCGCGGAGACAGGCTTCTATCCGGAAACGTCGGAGAGCGACGGCGAGCCGCTGTTCACCCCTCTGCCCATTGCCAGCACCTTTTCGGCGCTGCTCGGGTCGGTTTCCGTGGCCATGGCGATCAACGCACGGGACAAGTCAGGCAAGGGGCAACGGATTGAGGTGCCGCTGCACTCGGCGATGTTCACCGCCATGGGCAGCCGGATCATCAAGTTCAACAACTACGAGTACGTGGACCTGTTCGACTTTCCGCGAACGGTGATGTCGCACCCTTATCAGTGCGCCGACGGCCGGTGGGTTTACCACCACGGCATGTTCGAGCGGTTCGCGCGGCAGACCCTGACGGCGGCCGGTAAAACGGAATGGATCGAGGAGGCCACATCACTGTTCGGGCGTCCGGTGGACGCGGACACGCTGGCGTTCTGGCAGGACCGCTTCGCGGAGATGTTCAAGGAGCGCCCGGCGTGGCAATGGGAGGCCGACATCAACGCGCAGGGCGGGGCGTGCACGGTGTGCAAGACCGTGGACGAGTGGCTGGTGCACGAGCACGCGGTTGACGCGAAGATGGTGGCCGAGGTGGAGGATGCCGAGCACGGCATGATGAAGCAGCCGGGCGTGCAGGTGCGGTTGCGGGGAACACCGGGCGCGATCCAGGGGCGGGCGCCCAAGCTGGGCGAGCACACCGACGAGGTACTTCGCGAGTTGGAGAGCGCGCCGGCGCGGGCCGCGGTCAGCAATGGGCATGGCGACGTGATGTCCGCTTTGCAAGGCGTGAGGGTGCTGGACCTGTGCATTATCCTGGCGGGACCGACGTGCGGCCGCACGCTGGGCGAGTTCGGCGCGGACGTAATCAAGATCGACGACCCGACGCGCATCCTGGACCCCATCGGCTACATCGACGTCAACCGGGGCAAGCGCAGCATCATGCTGAACCTGAAGACCGACGAGGGGCGAGAGGTCTTCTGGAAGCTGGTCGAGTCAGCCGACGTGATCGTGGAGAACAATCGCAAGTCGGCGGTGGAGCGGCTGGGCCTGGGTTACGAGGAAGTCAAGAAGGTCAAGCCCGACATCGTGTATGCGTCGCTGAACGCCTTCGGGTACGACGGGCCGTGGTCGGAGCGGGCCGGCTGGGAGCAGTTGGCGCAGGGCACCAGCGGGATGCAGGTGCGGCGCGGCGGCCGAGACGGCAAGCCCATGCTGGCTCCCTACGCGGTGAACGACTACGGCACGGGCCTGATGGGCGCCTACGCGGTGGCGCTGGCGTTGCACGAGCGGAACCGCACGGGCCGGGGCCAGTCGGTGGACAGTGGGCTGGCGCTGACGGCGGGCATTCTGCAGTCGCCGTACTTCCTGGACTATGCCGGGTACCGGCGGGAAGACATCGAGGGAACGGACGCGCGGGGCTACTCGGCGGGTTCCCGGCTGTACGAGGCTTCCGACGGATGGTTGTACATCCATTGTCCCGACAGCGGATCCTACGGGTCGCTGTTGTCCGCGCTCGACTTCCGCGATATCCACCACGACGGCGACGCAATTGCCGACGTCATCCGGGGCAACACCATCGAACACTGGATGCAGGAGTTGCGTCCACTGGGAGTTTCGGTTACGCCGAACCTGACGATGGAGGACTACCGCCATGATCCAGTGGTGCGCGACGCCGGGTTCGTAGTTACGCGGGAACATACCGTGTGGGGCAGCGTGGACCACTCGGGCACGACGGCGCGGCTGTCGGCAACACCGCCGCGGCTGGGACCGCCGGCCCCGTGGTTCGGGATGCACACGGACGAGATCCTGGCGGAAGCGGGCTACTCCGCAGCCGAGATCGAGGCGCTGAAGGCTTCGGGAGCGGCGGTGGTGCGAAGTTCGTAATAACGAACCGCTTCCGGGGCGTGTTGTCATCCTAATCCGGTAGGACTTACGCAGTTGGGACCGTCACTCCGGCTTTCGTCGGAGTCCAGAAGTCGGAGTGTGAAAGGTATCGGAACGATGGTTAACGATTCCGGGCACTGGATTCCGGCTTTCGCCGGAATGACGGTCGTCTAGATTCAAGTGCGTAACTCCTATCCGGGTTTGCAAGATTTCAGGATTTGTAGGATTGACCGAACCGCGTGAGGATGGGGCCAACCCTGTAAATCCCGTGTATCCTTCCGCCGGGGGCCAAGGAGCGATTATGAGCACGCCGGCGGACACTGACCGTGACCGATTGCCCTTCACGGAATACGCCCAGGCGGCGCTGGAGAAGGCAGCGCAACAGCGCGGCCACCATGACACGTCCCAGCTCTCCTTTGAAGAACTGGCATCCACCGCGATGACTTTCGACGAGGTGGCCGCGCAGTATGGGGAAGAGACCGCCGTCAACGTCATTATCGCCAGAGACCCCGACGCCCCCGAATGGACTCCGGAAGATTTCGCCCAAGCCAAGCCCACCGGCGAGGTTATCCCCCACATCCTGGAACGCTGGCGGCGGGCCAAACCCGGCGCGCCCAGCGAACGGAAGGCTCTCCGGAACCCGTAAAAGCTAAGCGTGTAAAAGACGCCCATGGCCACCGAAAAAGAGCAGGAGACTTTTGCCCTCGTCATAGACCGTCACCGCAGCGGCGACACGGAGAACGACATCCGGTTGGCCTTCATCCGATTCATGGAAACGGCGGGCGTCGCCGGCCTGGCGGACATGGCGACCGAGGGGCCGCCGGGAATCGGCAACCCCGGCCGGATGGACCTGTACGTGCATAACACGTGCATTGAGTTCAAAACCGACATCCTGCGCAACGGCGCGCCGAACCCGGACGACGTTGACCAGCTGGACGGGTACATCGAAAGTCTGCTCAAGGCCGGCAGCGGGGTGCGGAACGGCATTCTCACCGACGGCGTCCACTACTTCCTGCGACGGGTGGGCGAGGAGAAACTGCCGCTGCGGCGCGGGGAGACCCACCGCACCTTTGACCGGCCGGAGCAGGCGCCCCGGCTGCGCGAGTACCTGCACGGCATCATCTCGGCGCCGGCCGAAAACGTCATCCCCACGGCGGAATACCTACAACGCTACTTCGGCAGCGACTCCGACGCCTTTCGCGCCGGCAACCTGCTCCTGCAGGAAGCCTACGCGGCCCACCGCGACGACCCAACGGTGGCGGTGAAACGCCGGCTCTGGCAGGACCTGCTCCAGGTGGCCCTAGGCAAGGACGCCGCCACGGCCGGCGACGAAAGCGACTGGCTGTTCATCCGGCACACTTACATCACCAGCCTGGTCGCCCTCATCATGCAGCAGCAACTGCTGGGCGACGTGGCCCGCCACGCCGCCGAAAGGCCGGACGCTCTGCTCAAAGGGCGCATCCTGGCCGAACAGTCCGACCTGCACGGCGTCATCGACGCCGACCTGTTCACCTGGCCCACGGAGGCGGGAGAAAGCGCGTATCTGAGGGAAATCGCCCGCGTTGTCGAGCAATTCGACTGGACGCAGAGCCCGCGTGAAGTCGCGCCGACCCTTTACCAGAACGTGATCACGCCGGAAGAACGCAAGCGGCTGGGCGAATACTACACTCCGCGCTGGCTGGCCCAGGAAATCACCGCAGCCGTGGTTGACGACCCGCTACAGCAGCGGACGCTGGACCCGTCCTGCGGAAGCGGCACGTTTATCGAAACGGCGATCGAGCGGATTATCAGCCACGCCGGGGAACTGTCGGCCACGGCAACGCTACAGAAATTGCAGGAGAACGTGGTCGGGATCGACATCCACCCGGTGGCCGTCCAGCTGGCCAAGGCCACCTGGGTGATGGCCGCCGCCGGAACCATTCGCGCCGCCCGGTCGGAGGGGACGGACACGGGCGCCGGGGCGGTCAGCGCGCCGATCTACCTGGGCGATTCCATGCAGTTGCGCTACGACACCGGCACCCTTGCCGCCAGCCAGTCCATCGAGCTGGAAACCCGGGAAACCCGGCCGGGCCACGCCGGGCCGGTCACGTTCAGCATCCCCAAGGAACTGGCCCGCCAGCAGGCCGACGTTGACCGGCTCATCTCCGAAATGGCGGCCGCCATCGACGAGGGACGCGACGCGGAGCATATCGCCGACGGCTACGCGATGTCTGACGAGTGCCGCCGGAGCATGAAGGCCGTCGCCGCCACGATGCGGGAACTGCACGCCGCCGGCCGCAACCACGTGTGGGCCTACTACATCCGCAACATGATTCGCCCGGCGGTGATCGCGGAGGAGAAGGTTGACCGCATCATCGGCAACCCGCCCTGGCTGACCTACGGCCAGAGCGCGGACATCATCCGCGAGGAACTGCGCGGCATGAGCGAGCAACGCTACCAGATCTGGGCCGGCGGCAAGCTGGCCCCGCACCAGGACATCGCCACGCTGTTCTACACCCGCTGCGCCGAACTGTACGCCAAAGACGGGGCCGTCATCGGCATGGTGCTGCCCCACAGCGCGCTGCGTTCCGGACAGCACCTGAAATGGCGCGGCGGAACCTACCGTCGCAAGGGCGGGCGCAACGCTCCCGCCATCGGGTTGCGTTTTCGGGTTCAAGAACCGTGGGACTTGGACAACGTAGTACCCGATCTCTTCCCTGACGCCCGAATGCCGGCCAGCGTGGTTTTCGCCCAGTACGCCGGCGCGGCGCAGGGCACCGCGCTCGCGCCAGCAACCGTGCAGGTATGGCGCGGCAACTGGCAGAACGACTATGCCGGCATCAGCCGGAAGAGCGAAGCGCTCCACCACGACGACGGCACGTATAAGTCTCCGTATGCCGAAGTATCCGCCAATGGGGCGACTATCCAAGACCGACGTTTGTTTTTCGTTGACACGTTGCCTCACACCGTTGCGATTCCCATCGCCAACAGTACCAACATCCGGGCACGTCAAGGCAGTCAGGACAAAGTCAAGTACGACGGTCAACTACAGTGGCTGGACGGGGTGGTGCACAACGACCATCTGTTTGACGTGTACATGGGCGAGTGTGTCGTCCCCTACGTCGCCTTGGACCCGCTGAAGGCGGTGCTGCCGGTGCATCGCCCCACAATGGTTGTGCCAATGACGTCAGATGGCGAACTGGACGTCGCAGGGCTACACCCGTCGATGCAGAGGCGTTGGAACACCGCCGCTGAAATGTATTACGAAGCCCATAAGAATCACGAGATCAAGGAACTGTATCGGAGGCTTAACCACCTAAATGCACTGTCTGGCCAATTAGGGTACCTACAAGGCTCAACCGCCAGCAACGGAACGACGCGCATCGCATACACGACCAACGGCGAACCAACTGCCGCCATGGTGCATGACCACCATGCAATCTTGGAAAACAGTCTATATCAAACGGTCTGCCGGTCGGAAGACGAAGCCCATTACTTGCTTGCTATTATCAACAGCAACGAGCTGGCAATCCGGGCGAAGCCGTTCTGTCCCACCAATTGGGCCAAGAAAATCCGACACTTCCACAAGCACGGTTGGAAGTTGCCCATCCCGCGCTACGATGCCGGCGAGTCGCTGCACGTCAGGCTGAGCGAGTTGGGAGCGTTGGCGGAGTCGGAGTGCGCGGCGCTGATCGAGGGCAGCGGGTTATTGGATCGCCCTGCCGGCGACGCTCAATCGCGTGCGGCGCGCAGATTGCTGCGTCACGAGTGGCAGCCGGAGAGCGAGACGGCGCGTCTGATAGAATTGGTGGTAGCAGAACTATTGAGCGATCCGGCGCAGGCTGACTTGGCGGGGCGGCAGATGCTACATTAGCTGTACGCTACACCCATAGGGCAGACCATGAAAGAGTTGAAAATATCCTACCCTGGGCCTAACACCGACGACCCGGAGATGTCAGCACGCTGGGTGTACTCGCAGATTGGAGAGATGCTCCAACGGATCGAGTGGATAGGCAAGTTGAACAACGAACGTGCCAAACTGAGCGTGTTTGATGAACCGATATGGACACCAGATGAACGTCGGCGCGCCAAGAGGCTGCGAAACATCTACGCGCACGATTTCCAGCGCATTGACCGCAATGGGGTGGCGCATTTCTACAACAAGGATAGGAAAAGAGGGCCAAAGGAAACGAAGCGGACTCTACCTCAAATGGTGGACGATTGGATGAACATGCATGTCTTGGTGCATGAGATCCTGGTAGGCTACATGGAAGCAACGTTGGAATGTCAGACCTGTGGAACCACTTCTCGAGGAAAAGAAATGCCACACTGCGGCCATTGCGTTCCCCCGCCTAAACGCAGTGGAAAAGAATCGGTGGTAATCAAGCCGGCTGGGGCAAGTCTCTCAATAAATTTGTTGTGGGGCAGAGCAGACAAGATTGACGAATTCGTCAATGACCGCAAAATGCTGATGACGACAGACGGTGCTTGGCAAATCATGATGGAGACTGGCGAGCTTCCCAAAATCGACAATATCAAAATGGGCGATGACGTCATACCAGATGACCAGAAGTTAAACTTTCTGCGCGAGGCGCGACCTATCGCTCACCCAGGGCAGGCTAACAGGATAACTGCCAACATCGGTGCAGGGCCGCACGCTGGCGACGGGGAATGAGTCGGCGGGCGCGCCAACCTCACGCGCGCCCGCTTTCAATCGCGCTGTTGTCAGAATCAGGATTTGCGGGATTATGGGATTGGCAGGATTGGGTTGGCCGGCGCTGGCGCTGTTGCATCGTGAAAATCCGATAATCCTGGCGCTGACGATTTCCCGGAGGATAACCATGAACCAACTGCTGCAAGAAGCCTTCAACCGGGCCGCCGCCCTGCCTTCCGAAGAACAGGATCGGCTCGCCAGATTCTTGCTGGCGGAGCTTGAGGCTGACCAGAAATGGGACCAACTGTTCGACCAGCCGGAATCGGATGAGTTGCTGAGCCGCCTCGCCATTGAAACCCTGGCCGACCACCGAGCCGGCGCCACTACTCCATTGGACCCGGCCGACCTCTAGCCATGCGTTCTTTGCGGCGTTGTCAGAATCAGGATTTGCGGGATTACGGGATCGGCAGGATTGGGTTGGCCGGCGCTGGCGCAGCGGCATCCTGGAAATCCGATAATCCTGGCAATCCTGATGCTGACGATTTCCTGGCGGGATAAGGGCCAACACCGGCGACCCGGAGCAAGCCGCGCTGGCGCTGCGGCAGATGCACAACACATAGATTGAACAACTGACCAAGAATGGAGGCGGAATGAGCGAACCCATTCCCACAACGCCCGCAGAAGCGGCGCGCATCTCTGCCCAGATGGCGGACTACGAAGCCGTCTCGACTCGCCTGCGGGCCGAAACCGAAGGGATGAGCCAACAGAATCCGCGCCAGTGGGCGGGCATGAACTCAGATCAGGAGCTCACCCTGGCCGACACGCTGCCGGAACTGCTGGCAAAACTCCGGCCCGGAGGCGACCGCCAGCGCCTGGTGGCGGTACTGTACCTGGACCCCGACCCGCCGGAGATGATCCTGTGATCGCCGGTTACTACCGCGGCCGCCGGCCAATGATGAGAACCCACGTGACGTTGCCCAGACTGGACGCTGAAGGCCAAATAGACATCCTGGTCGATACCGGCGCGCAGGTCACGTGCATCCTCGGGCCGGACGGCGACGTACTGAACCTGCCGTATGAGTCCCTCGGACAACCGGCGACGCTCCACGGCGTGGGCGGCGCCACCGTTATGTACCGAGAGCCGGCGCTCCTCACGTTCCGGGACTCAGAAAACGGTCGGATCTACCGGTACCGCACCGAAGTCAGAATCGGACCCCGCACCGGATCGGCCAACATTCTGCCGTCCCTGCTGGGCCAGGACATCCTCCAGCACTGGAGCCTGCTCCACGAACCGGCTACCGGAAGACTTGAAGCCACGCCACTCACCGGCTGACGCCGCCCCAGGCCCCCAGGCCGTCCGCGCCGTCGCCCCAGCAGGTCGGAGTTGCTGGATTGAAAAGATCAGGAGGACAACCATGAACCAACTGCTGCAAGAAGCCTTCAACCGGGCCGCCGCCCTGCCTGCCGAAGAACAGGACCGGTTCGCCAGATTCTTGCTGGCGGAGCTGGAGGCTGACCAACAATGGGACCAGCTATTCGACCGGCCGGAATCGGATGAGTTGCTGAGCCGCCTCGCCATCGAAACTTTGGCCGACCACCGAGCCGGCGCCACCGCTCCGTTGGATCCGGCCGACCTTTAGCCTGTCCATGCGTTCTTTCACGCGAGGCAGCTTCTGGAACGCCTACCGCCTGCTGCCAAACCACGTCAAACAGCAGGCCAGGAACGCGTACACCCTGTTTCAGGACAACCCGAGCCACCCGAGCCTGAATTTCAAACGCGTCGGGCGAAGGTACCCCGTTTACTCGGTGCGCGTCAGCGCCGGATACCGCGCTCTCGGCGTGATGGAACAGAACGACATCATCCGGTTCTGGATCGGGTCACATCAAGAGTACGACCGGCTGCTCCGACGCAGTTAGCCCGACGGCGGCGGGGAGTGGTCGGCGGCCACGCAAACCTCGCGTCCGCCCGCTTTCAAATGTGGTGTTGTCAGAATCAGGGTTTGCGGGATTATGGGATTGGCAGGATTGGGTTGGTCGGCGCTTGCGCTGCGGCATCCTGAAAATCCGATAATCCTGGCAATCCGGGTGCTGACGATTTCCCGACGGGGTAAGGGCCAACTTCGCGAGTTGGCTCGCGGCGGTTTCGCCGGGCGGGGTTTTTGTGCGTGGTGTTTTCGACAGTGAAGCCAAAGTCGCGTATAATGTCCGCGAATTCCTCCCCGTCCGCTGGACCTGGCTTCGTCCAGAATTCCCCGGGCGGGTGTTTTTGTTGGAGAAACTTGCGAAACGGGTTGACAAGATGGCCTGGGGGATATTGAGCCCAGGCCATCAAAAATGTATGCGGCCCGGACGTTGGGGAAGCGTCCGGGCCGATTCACATCTCGCGGAGCAATTTTTCGATGGGGCCGTCATGCTCTGCCAAGGCGTTCACCCCCTTCCGGCCACCAGACCGATAGTTTGGGCGGGACTGTTACCGATGGTCTAACTGCCGGTCCCAATCCTCTGCCACCGCCACGAACCAATCGCGGCAAATCATCGGAAGGTTTCGCCATTTCCCTACTTTCAAGCGGAGCAATTTTTCGATGGGGTCGTCATGCTCTGCCAAGGCGTTCACCTCCTTCCGGCCACCAGACCGATAGTTTGGGCGGGACTGTTACCGATGGTCTAACTGCCGGTCCCAATCCTCTGCCACCGCCACGAACCAATCGCGGCAAATCATCGGAAGGTTTCGCCATTTCCCTACTTTCAATCTGGGCGACGACTTGAAACCATGGCGTCACGTCCACCATGCAATGAGCAGTAAAATGCTCCTGCGCATGGGCGGTTGCAGGGGGCGCGTCGTCCGTTCTTGGTTACGAATTGTGCGCATAGTCGAAGCATCATGCTACAGCTCACTTCCGTCGAGGGAACTCGTGGCGGGGAAGTCAGTTGTCAGGAAATCAAGGAATGCCCAAATGTCCGGATCGAAATATCCCTCTGGCAAACCCGCTAACTGCTCTATGTCAGACTGATTGAACGGTAATGCCGCCGGAATCTGATGACGGTCGATGAGCGCACGTTTGTCCAAAGCTTCAAAGGCACGCCTCAACATGATGGGACGTTCGATTGCCCAATCTGAATCATATGGTTCTTGGTGTTGCCACCCTCTCCTGTTGTAATTGGCATAGAGACGTGAGACTTCATCCCGTCCGACAAAACCCAACTCATGTGAGCGGTGGATCAGCATCTTGATGGATGCTTTCCATCTTGGTTTTGCGATGCGGATCGCGTTGAGTGTTGGGCTGCGTAAGTCAACGGCGACACGAGAAGCAGGCGTCAAAAACGCAGACGCAAATCGGTGGGCTTGTTGCTCCACCTTGCGGAATGTTGCCGTATCTTCCCATTCGAGGCGGGAGACATTTTGGTGGAGAATGAGGTGAGCCAATTCGTGGCAAACATTGAACCTTGCTCTGCACGCGCTCTGGCCGTCGTTTCCAAGCACGATATATGGGCGCCCATCAACGACATCCCAGGCCGAGAAGGCGTCCAATTTGGGAGACCCGATGCGAATGTGCGTTACGACAATCCCGTGGTTCTCAGCGAGCAAAGTCACATTGCTGATCGGGCCTTCCCCCATGTGCCAATATCGTCGAGTTTCGCCCGCTAGTTGCTCAATCCAGTCATCCGTGAGCGCATTCCATTCCAAATCGCGGCCGAACGCAGGTAGGTTGGGAGTGGGCATATTGAGATACTGGTCGAGAAACGCGACGATCTCGCGTAACCATTCCCGGAGGTATTCCGCCTTGCGCCGAGTTGCTTTTGTGGTATTCGCTCTGGATCGCTCGAACACAACCTGGGACTGACGCGAGGATGGTTCAAGCGAACGGAGGAAAAATTCCGGCTTGAATTGCAGCGCTTTAGCCAATGCATCGAACCGAGGAGGCGGAGGATTGTAGTGCCCTCTCTCATAGGCTGATATAGCCGACGCAGGGATGTTAGTGATGGCTGACAAAGCAGAGGCCGTGATACCGCGTACGTCGCGAGCCTCGCGGAGCCTGTCGCCAACAAAATCGAAATCCTGCTCTGCCATGATACCCTCCTATTCATCGAACCAATCAGCTTCTTCGATGCGCTCGACCTGATCGGAAGGAATAGCGGATTCGCCTATGCGATATAGGTACGTCACTTCACGTTTTGGCGACGTTACGCATACAGCTTTTACGAAAGATATTTCATGGCCGACCCTTCCATACACGAATTGGACATATGCTTCGTCCTGGTTGCGAAGCGGTGCCACAGGTCCGTCTTGGATCGTGTCAAAAAGCCGTGCCTGCATCAATGCCTCACGGAACTTGGCAGGACGGGGCATACCGCCTTCCCCGTGCGCGGACGAAAACGTACCGACCATGCCGGGGAGATGCATCAGAGCATGGTTCGCCGAGCCGCTTTGGTTCGGAATGCTCTCGACCGTAAGGTCCGGAATCACGCCGTCGAGAGTTCGCATAGCCCTTTGAACGGCAAAATAGGCATTGAATCCGAAGACCATGTTCTCGTCCTCTGGACTCGGCTCCAACTCATCCAACGCGGCGCTGACCCTCAGAAAGGCTGCGTTGAACTGCTCCATTATGAGGCGCCTAACCTGGTCGCTAATCAAAGATGACAACAGGGCACCTGAATAATTTGCCACCATATCCGCGTTCTCCCGAACTTTGTAATTGTCAGAATATAGCAGAAATGCAGCGTAAAATCCAGCGAAACGCGATAAATGCCCGTGATTATTCAGCGATCCGTAGTGGAGCCGGCGACATTGGCTCTGGCCTACACCACACGTCACCAGCTCTGGGGTGTTACGAAGCCGGGATGGTCGCGTTCTGTCACCCCTTTTCCCCGCCGCCCATCAAAAAGTACACCAGAACCAGGAACAGGCCGGGGATCAGTCCGGCGCCGATGAACCCGGAGACCAGCGTTTTGATGATCGGGGGTTCGTTTTCAATGCCCGACGTGGCTCCGGCGATGGTCAGCCCCAGCACGATCAGCGCCACGCAGACCACCAATCCCAGCGCCACGAAACCACGGGCTGCTTGTCCGACGGAAGGGCGGGGCGTATTGCGCCTGCCACCGAGCTTGATCGTCACTTTGAGATCGTTGACCAGGTTGAATACGAGACCGTTCACGGACATACGCGCCTCCGGTTGTTGTGAATTCGGAGTTTGCCGCCGGGGACGTATGCCGCTACAATGAGAGCGCACATAGAACCCCGACCGCTTCCTGCTGGCGGGTTCACTTCCTCTACGTGAGGGCCGGACGCCCCGCTGGTTAGGACAGCGGGGCTTCGGCTTTAAGGACAGGTTCAAGTCATGGCGGAACTCCTGCCAGGGCCGAGACGGTCAGGACGTGGGGTTCGTGGTTGCGCATTGCTGGTCTATGCCATCCGACGCCTTGGTCCACGCGATGCTGAAGGCTTGCCACGTCTGCTGACTGGCCTTGGAGACGCCCATCGTTTCTGCTGACTGGTCTCTGTAGGGCCGCAATTCTTCCTGCCATACCGCGCAATTATGGGCCATATCGGGCGAAAGCAACCCGACCAGAGGCACGATAAACAGGATGCCCATGGCTCTGAGTTCCAGAGATTTTTGCTGGCGCCAACCCTTGTCGGAGGTATCGAAAGTTCTGATGCCGTCGCACGTCCGTTGCGATACCCGCAACACGCCTTCAAAGTGCTGCCACGCCTCATCCGACACCGACACCCACCCGTCCACGATGGACGCGCCGGGGTCCAGTTCGTTGAGATAAGGGATGTTGGCGTACTGCTGGCTGCGGGGTCTGGTCAGGGAGCCTTCCATGTTGTCGTACACGCATTCGACCAGACCCTCATACGTATTGGGGAATCGTGCTGCGTGGGTCTCGCTGCCGCAGGCCGTCACCGTCAGGGCGACGACCATACCGGCCAGCAGCGCGGCGGTCAGTACCGGGATACGGGCAATGCGGAACCGGATAGCCATAGTAAAACTCCCTGCGCCATGTGAACGGGCGCAGGGAGTTGAATTGCAAACCCGGTTGACAGGCCGTTAAAATCCGGCTTGCCTTAAGAGGCCCAGGTTCTCCTGCTTGTCCAGGGGAATCAGGCGCGATGCCCCGTTGTTGGAAGCAGCGGGGCATCGTGATTGATGTTGGCGCGACTGTAATCGGGCGGGTTCGCTACTGTCAAGCCTGCCGCGAGCGACGGCTGGCGCAGCTCGGGGACAAACAAAACCCGCCCGGGTCGAAACCATGGGCGGGAAAGCCGTCCAACAGGGGAACGTGGAGCGCGTGGGCTGAACGGCGGTGGAGCTCGGAATCTCGGCAGTTGTTGAACCAGCTGGACGGATGGCGGGATACCCACGGTTCACCCCCATACAGGTGCGCGACGGGTCGCGGACGATACGTAGTCAGCGGCCTTTTGTTGTCTGCGGGGGCTGCAACCACCGTGTCGCACGGTGGAACCTCCCCCGCAGTCCAGGATAAGGCTACTTGGTCCAGTGGCCGACGTCCCGATAAGCGTGAGCCCCGCAGGAGAGGCGCAGGGCCTGACCTGAAAAGGCTCAAACTTATTGATGAACGGGCAATCGCCCGCCACTGGACCGCCACCAATGTACCACATGGGGGTGGTGGGCGCACTAACGGCCCCCCCTTATATCACGCCCGACCATAGACACCTTTTCGGCGCGTCGGGTACAATCGGTTTAACGCAAAAACCTCGGCGGGATTCGGTGGCCGAGGCTCTGCGGACGGGACTTTGGGGGTTCACGTCTGCGCATAGTATATGCGCAGACCATGCCGCTTGTATAGCCCCGTCAGAGCAGTCCGACGGGGCTTTTGCGGTTACCCCGCTTCACCGGGGACACCAGAGGCTTGATCCCACAAGCCGACGGCATTTTGCTGACGGCGGCCTCTGGTGTCAAGCATCTGCGCGGTCAATCGCTGCCCGATGAAGCGAGACTTACAAGGAGGTGGCACCTATGGTAACGAAACAGCGCCCACGGCGGAATCGCAAGCGAAAGCCGAAAGGCAATCCTGTCGAACGATACGCACGACGTATCGCTAGGCGCACACTGCGGCGGTTGGCAAACCGCATCTAACCCTCGTGATAGGCCAGGTCTGGCCGAGTTCAGACCTGGCCTATCTTTTCTACGCCGCCAGCGCCCAGACTTCCGTCGGTCGGCACACCACCGGATCACACCGCCAGCGGCAATGCCCGGTCAGCGTGGTCAGCAAAAAGCCGGTTCATGGACATGTTGCGCATCCCCTGAAAGTCGCCTTCCAGCACATGCACCAGCATGGTGGCGGCGTAGGCGATCATGGACAGGGAGACGTGCAGACGGGTTTTGGCGATGCCCAGGTGCCGACAGTCGGCCAAGAGCCGCGAGCGTTTGAGGCTGCTAAACATCCGCTCGATGATAGGCCGGCGGCGGTAGAGCCTGCGCCAGCGCCGGCTGCTCCTGGGGAACCGGCCCACTTTTCGCAGTCGGTCCTCCTGCCAGTTTTCGTAGTGTTCCGATGGGCAGCGTTGGCCGAGCCAGGGCGCGGTGTCTTTGAGGTCGCAGCCGCCCTCGGGACAGCGGAACAGATGCCCTTGGCCCTTGTCGGTGCGGACGTACTCCATCTCCTGCTTTCCCACGCAGTAAGGGCGCCCGCGCACGGAGTAGATGCCGTTGCGGTCGGTGTTGCGCATCAGGATCACGGACAGGATGCGGCGGTCGTCCAGGTCCCGATAGTTGGAAAGGCTGTCGTAACCCCGGTCGGCCAGCAGGTAGCGGGTGGGCAGATAGGGGTATTCGTCGGCCATGCTGTCCATCAAGAGAGGGAGTCGCGGGGAATCGTTGACGTTGGCGGGGAGGATGTCCCAGGACAGCGGGAACCCGTAGTAGGCATCGCAAAGGGAGTGAACCTTGTAGCCGAAGAACAATTCGCCCTTGTCGGTCATGGTAGGGTGGTTCTTGGCGGTGCGGTGTCCCCATTTGGCGTCGGGGTCGGTGCAATGTTTGCGGCGAGAGTCGGCAAAGGCCGGGATGTCGGTGGAGTCGATGGCGATTGCGGTACCCGGTAAGGGCGACTTGGGTGGCAGCTTGCCTTCGGCCTTGTCGTTGGTGAGGGCAGCGGCGATGACGTGGGTGGCGGTGGCGAAGGCTTGGTCCACGAGGTCTTGATGCTGCGCGAGCCGTGCGTAGAAACGGGAAAAGGTGCTTTCCGAAGGAACCGAGTCACGGAAGCCGCAGACGCGCCGCAACTGGCGGGATGAATGGAGCTGTGCGATCAGGTCGCGGACGTAGCGCAGCCGGAGTATGTGCCGAACCAGGACGGCGTTCCACATGGCGTCGGGGCTGTAACCCTTGCGCCCGGTCCAGCGGTAGTTGTCCAATCGGTCGAGCAGGTCGTCGGCGTCGATGACGGAGAGGACGCAGCCGACCGCTTGCGGAATGGCAAAAGCCCGTGTTAAATTGCCCATGAACGTCTGGTACCTCCTGCTGCACGTGGAGTATTCGTTCGCCGTCGTCGTCCTAGCCACAGGGCGGCGACAACTTTTTGTGTTGCCAACATCCTACACGCCGATGATCGGCAGGGACAAACCTGTGGCCCGAGTTTTGCAAGTCTCGGGCCAAACTGGGCTAATCGGGCAAATTCCGGGCGGTTCGTCGTTTTGCAAGCGTCTCTTTTGTTGATATTGTTCTTGACGGAGCCCCGCAAACGGCGATACACTAGTCCTGATTTGCCCCCCGTCCGCACGAGCTGGCTTGCGCCAGTTTCCCCGGCCGGGGTTTTTTTAATTATGGACACCATAGTTTTCATTGACGGCCAGAATCTCTACCACTCGGCAAAGGACGCTTGGCACACAAACCCGATGGACAAAGCATCGTCGTATGCTTGGCCTAGTTACGATGTCGAAAAATAGCCGAGGCCCTGGTCAGCAGAGAGGCCGGCCGTGTTCTGTCCCAAATCCGCTTCTATACTGGCGTTCCGAGTCGCTCCGGTAACCCGTATTGGCACGATTTTTGGTTAAATAAGCTCCGCTACCTGGCCCGCCGGGGCATCTACGTTTATCGGGGCAAGGTCAACCGGGGCGGCCAGGAAAAGGGCGTTGACGTCAGCCTGGCTTTGGACTTGGTGCAGGCGACGCACGAACGCCGTTATGACGTGGCCATCCTCGTCAGCCAGGATTCAGACTTTGGTCCGGCGGTCAGCCTGGCCAAGCAGATTGCCACGTTGCAGAACCGGACGCTCACCTTTGAATGCGCGTTCCCCGTGGGTCCAGGCAGTGCTTTCCGCCGCGGCATCCACGGCACAAACTGGGTTCGGATAGACCGGGCGATGTACGACGCCTGCCTGGACCCCCGAGACTACCGCCCCGCCAGACGCTGACCCCGCCCAATCCCGAAAGTCCCGCTGCTGACGACTTACCGGCGGGATAACGGCCAACGTTGGCCCGGCGCGAGTGCAAACCGGGCGACGTGCGTGCTAAACTTGGGCCAACTGCGCCCGCCGGAGGTAGAGGTATGCTACGCATCTACAACACCCTGACTAAGAACGTCGAGGAAATCCGGCCGATGACTCCAGGCAGGGTGTCGATGTACACCTGCGGGCCGACGGTGTACCGCTACGCCCACATTGGGAACCTGCGCACGTACCTGATGGCCGACTGGATCCGACGGATCCTGGTGGCCGACGGCAACGAGGTTTACCACATCAAGAACATCACCGATGTGGGACACATGCGCCAGGAACTGGCCGAGGCCGGCGGCGACAAGATGATCATGGCCGCGCTGGCCGAAGGCAAATCTCTACAGGAAATCGGCGAGTTCTACGCGGATGTTTTCTGGCAGGACGAGGAGCGGATCAACATCCTGCCGGCCCACGTGTTCCCCTGGGCGTCGCACCACATCCCCGAAATGCTGGAGATGGTGGGCACGCTGATGAACAACGGCGCCGCGTACGAAGCGGGCGGCAACATCTACTTCAACGTCAACAGTTATCCACAGTACGGCAAGCTTTCGCGCAATTTCGGCGGTGACCTGCTGGAGGGAGTGCGGGCCGAAGCCGACCCGCTGAAGCGCGACCCGAGAGATTTCACCCTCTGGAAGGCCGCCGAGCCGGGTCGGGACGTGAAGTGGGACAGCCCGTGGGGCGAGGGTTTCCCCGGCTGGCACATCGAATGTTCGGCCATGGCGCACAAGTACCTGGGCGAGAAATTCGACATCCACACCGGCGGCGTGGACAACGTGTTCCCGCACCATGAGGACGAAATCGCGCAGAGCGAGGGGGCGTTTGGGCAGCAGCACGTGAACTACTGGGTGCACGGACAGCACCTGCTGGCGGACGGCGCCAAGATGGCGAAGTCGGCCGGGAACGTGTTCCTGATCGAGGATCTGGCGACGCGAGGGTTCGACCCGCTGGCGTTCCGCTACCTGTGCATGACGGTGCGGTATCGGCACCGGATGAACTTCACCTTCACGTCGCTACGGGCGGCGGAGAAGGCGCTGACCGGCCTGCGCAACCGCATCTGGGTGTGGCGGAACATGTCCGGCAATGGTTCGAGTCACCATGACCTGACCGCCGAGGGCCAGGAATGGAGTAGCAAGTTCTGGGACGCGGTGCACAACGACCTGGACCTGCCCACGGCGCTGGCAATCACCTGGGACATGGTGAGATCGGACCTGTCGTCGGCGGACAAGTTGGATCTGATCCTGGACTTTGACCGGGTGTTCGGGCTTGACTTGGACCAGATTCCGGAGCGGTACGAGATCGGCAGTCAGAACAGCGATGCTGTGGAGCGCCGAAACGCGCTGCGGCAGCAGGCGGCGTACCGCGACGCCGACGCGCTGCGGTCGCAGATGGTCGAAGGCGGGATGGTGGTACAGGACACCGGAGTTGCAACTCTGGTGCGTCCGCAAACGCCTTTGGAACTGCAGTCAGCACGATGGGCGTCGGTTTCCGCTTCCCGGGAAGTCCCGTCGTTGTTGGACGAGCCGGACCTTTACGACTTCACCTTCATGGTGAACGCTTATGACTACGTGGACGACGTGCGGCGCTGCGTTGAGGCGGTGCTGCGGCACACCGGCGGGGCCTCGGTGGAGATCGTCGTGGTGGACAACGGGTCCACGGACGGCACGGCGGAATACCTGGAGGAGGCGCAGGCGGAGCACGACAACGTGCGAGTGATTCACTGCGACCACGTGGTGGGGGACGCCGCCGGCAAGAACATCGGGTTGAAGCAGGCGCGCGGGCGATACATCGTGCTGCTGGATGCCTCGACTGAGGTGATCGGGGACATTTTGACTCCGGTAGCGGAACACCTGGCGGACAACAGCATCGGCGTGTTCGGTCCGTATGGGTTGACGACCGATGACATGCAGCACTTCCACGAGGAGGTGGACCGGGGCGACGCCGACGCGATGCAAGCGTACTGCATGGCGTTCCGTCGGGCGGACCTGCCCTCCGTGGGCTTGATGCACGAGTCCTTCCGGTTCTACCGGAACCTGGACATCGATTATTGCTTCCAGTTCAAGAATGCTGGCTACCGGGTGGTATGCGACAGCAGCCTGCCGATGGTGCGTCATGAGCACCGCCAGTGGGAGGAGTTGGAGGAGAACCAGCGGGACGAGCTGAGCCGGAAGAACTTCGGGCGGTTCTTGAAGCGCTGGGGCAACCGGCCCGACCTGTTGATCAATCCGAACGCGCGGGGATTCGATACGGGTTTCCGGCACTGATGCCTCTATCCAGCATTGCAAAGGGAGCAGGCGCCCGCAAGGGTTGGAGAGCAGTCGTAGCATGACCACTGTTGCAACTCAGGACAACGTTGACGAAATCTTCGCGGATGCCCGAGAGCTTCAAGACCAGGCTGTCGAACGTTTGGAACATGGCGACATTCGAGACGCCGCGGAAAAGGCCTGGTGCGCTACCAAGCGGGCCACCGACGCGCTAATTCTGGCGTTGACAGAACAAGAGCCAGGACCAACCGGGCTGACCAGCGACTGCCTGGATGATCTGGTCGAGTCGGGCAGGGCGACAAACTCGCTGCAACGGCGATATTACAGCCGGCTCAGCCAGTTGCACGGCGCGTGTTCCTACACCGGCGCGTGCAACCGACATACTGAGAGACGTATCCGCGAAACCGCCGCGTTCATCGCGGACGCCCAAACTCTATCGGAAGGGTGACTGCGCTGTCAGGGCAATAGCAATAGGGGGCGAATGATCATTCGCCCCTACGATTTTGTGGGTTTCCGTTTGTGGTCAGCCGCGGCCGAACCAGTCGGGGTGTACGGCCTGGAGGCCGAGCTGAGGCCACGCGGCGGGAGCGCCGCACTTTTCGAGCCTTGCTTCCAAGGGCAACGATTCGTCCCAGTAGTAGGCGATGATGCGGCGGCCGTTCCAGTCGCTGGCGTCATCGGAGGCGATCCAGACGACCGGCGCCTGCATGACTTCGGGCTGGATGAGTGCATCGGCCGTCGCGCCCTCGGGAGGCAGGACCATGTTGGTGGCCGTAGCCCCGCCGGGCGTGAGGACGTTGGCGGTGACGCCGGTACCTTCGAGGTCCTGGGCCATAATGGCGACCAGAGCCTCGTGTCCCGCCTTGGACGGGCCGTAGGGCGCGCCACCCTTGCGCCACATGGTGTCCATGCTGGTGGTGACGCCGATAATGCGTCCAAAACCTTGCTCCATCATGTGGCCGGCCACCGCGTTGGCCATGAGGAAGGGACCACTTAGGTTCACGGAAATCACGCGCAGCCAGGCGTCGGGTACGATGTCGAAGAAACCGGTGCGGCTGCCGGAGGCGCTGCCGCCGAAACCGGCGGTGCGGGGGTTGATGCCGGCGTTGTTGACGAGGATGTGGAGGCCGCCCATCTCGGTAATGGTTTGTTGAACTGCATTCTGAACGGACTCGGGGTCGGTGACGTCGGCAATGATGGGCAGGACGCACTCGTCGCCACCCAGTTCGCGCATGTCGTTGGCGGTTTGATCGAGCCAGTCCTCGTTGATGTCAAGCATGGCAACACGGGCGCCGGCCCGCACGAGGCCTGTGGTGATGGAGCGGCCCATGCCAATGGGGCTGGCCGCGCCGGTCACGATGGCAACGCGGCCCTGGAGAGTGTCGGAGCGGGTAGTCATGGAGATCACCTCGGGGTTCAGGCAGAGTCTGGGAGCGCCAAGATGATAACCGCTGGGACGGGAGTTGTTAAGGGCGAGAGCTGCGGCCATCCTTGACCCGCGAACGGGCCGATGTTAAATTGGCCGTCGTGTTTCGTTGCAAACTTTACGATTTTCGTCGCGTGGATACCAGATGAGTGAACTGGCCGAACGGGTGCTGAAAGGTGAACTGCGCGCTCTGTCACGAGTGCTGACGCTGCTGGAGCGCGGCGATCCGGCGGCGGCCGAAGCGATGGCCTCGCTGGACCCGCACACCGGCACGGGATACGCCGTCGGGATCACCGGCCCGCCTGGAGTCGGCAAGAGCACGCTGGTGGACCGGCTGGCGGAGCACCTGCGGGGCCAGGACAAAACGGTGGGCATCCTGGCAGTGGATCCGACCAGCCCCTTCACCGGCGGGGCGCTGCTGGGCGACCGGATCCGAATGCAGAGGCATTACCTGGACGACGGCGTTTTCATTCGCAGTGTGGCGACGCGGGGGCAGTCCGGCGGGTTGCCGCGCATCGTGAAGAGCATGGTGCGGGCATTGGACGCCGCGGGCAAGGACGTGACGCTGGTGGAAACGGTGGGCGTGGGACAAACCGAACTGGGCATCATGGGCGTGGCGGACACGGTGGTAGTGGCGATGACGCCAGAGTCAGGCGACTCGATACAGACGCTGAAGGCCGGCGTTATGGAGATCGCCGATCTTTATGTAATCAACAAGGCCGACCGGGACGGCGCCAATCAGCTATCGGCCGCGGTGACGGCGATGTTGCAATTGTCGGACTTGAGCGACGGTTGGAACCCGCCGGTGCTGCTTACCCAGGCGTACGCGAACGTGGGGATCGGGGAGCTTTGGGACAGCGTGACCGCGCACCGCGACTACATGGCCGATACGGGCGGGTTGGAAAAGCGGCGAGCCGAACGGCGGCGCGCGGAATTCCTGGAGACGGTGCAAGAGGAGCTCTACCGGCGGATCACGGAGCGGATGGACGACGACGCGGAGCTGGGCGACCTGCTGAGGCAGATAGACGGGAAGGCTGCGGAGCCTTACGGGGCGGCGATGGGGCTGCTGGCGAACGCAGGAGGATTGGCTAATCTTGCCGGTGAATAATGGAGTATAGCCGTGGACAGTGAAGGCCGGCGGCGTGGGGTCGATGGCGACGATTCGCTGCTGGCATCGGTTGCCGGCGTACCGCTGACACGGATGGCGCGCATTGCGGTGTGCGTGATTTGGGCCGGGTTCTGGGCGGCGCGGATCCTGCTGACGGACGCGATGGCGCACATTAGCCCGCTTGATGGGAAACTGCTATTATCGGAATTGCTGGGTACAGAGCCGGTCGACTAGGCGTTCAGCATCTGCATGGCGTGGCTGATTATTGAGGTCGTCATAATAACGCTGGACTTCGTGGTAGGAGGAATCAGAATGCTAATTGCCAAGACACCTCGCGGCTTGAAATCGGCCATATTAGAAGGGCTTACCGATGGATTATCTCCGGAAGAACTCGAGGCCATCGCCGCAAAAATACGACAGGCGCGGCAGGAAAAGGCAGCCAAGAAGAACGTCAAGGGAGATTAGCGTCGCCTCGCTCAGCGCCTGCACGCAAGGCCGGCGAACGTCGGCGTTGACTTCGCCGGGAACCTGAAAGTGCGCTGGCGGTCGGTCCAAGTATTTCCGGGTAGTCTAGGACACGAAGTCTTTATTGCCAGGGGGCAACCGTGATGGTTGCCCCCTCGTTTTGGTTTCGTGCGGCGCGCGTCAGGTGCGGTTTTCGTTGTCGGCGCTGGCGCCGTTGCCGGTATTGCCACGGTTGTTGCCCCCGTCCGGCGGGTTCATGCCGCCCATGCCGAGGAAGGGGGAGAGCATGGAGGTGAACTCCATGGGGAAGATGAACTTGGTGGATGGGCTCTCGCCCAGGGACTTCAGGGTGTCGAAGTACTGGAGGCTCATGGTGCGGGCGTCCACGGTGCTGGCGACGCTGAAGATGCGTTCCAGGGCGGAGCTGAAGCCTTCAGCCCGTAGCACCTGGGCCTGCTGGTCTCCCTCGGCCTGGAGGATTTCCGACTCGCGCTGGCCCTGGGCGCGCAGAATGGCGGACTGGCGTTCGCCCTCGGCCAGGTTGATGGCCGCCTGACGCTGGCCCTCGGACTCGGTGATCTCCGCGGTGCGAATGGCATCGGCGGACTTCTGCCGCTCCATGGCGGCCTTGACTCCGGGAGGCGGGTCCACCTCGTTGATCTCCACCTGAGACACCTTGACGCCCCAACGAGTGGTGACCTCGTCCATGCGGATCTGGACGTCATCGCGGATGCGCTCACGTTCGGACAGCGTGGTCGCCAGGTCCAGGGAGCCGATGACGGAACGCAGGGTGGCGAAAGCGAGGTTGATGACAGCCGCTTCGAAGTTCTGGACCTCAAGCACCGCGCGGTCCACCTGGTCATCCATCACGCGGTAGTAGATCACGAAGTCCATGTCCACAACCACGTTGTCGGCGGTGATGTACTTCTGGGTGGGAACACGGGTGACGCGCTCGCGCAGGTCAACCTTGGTGCCGTGGTAGAGGATCGGGATAAGGAAGCGCAGTCCGGGCCCCCGGGTTCCTATGTAGGTACCGAAACGCTGGACTACCATGCGCTGATACTGCTGGACGACGACAATCCCTGCGGCCATGCTGATGCCTCCTTATCGGATCGGCGTGTTCTGGGCTCTCGAGATCATTCTAGCATCATTCCTGGCCTTCAATGGCGGCGGGACCGCCCTCGGCCTCAACGGTGAGCAGCAGGCCGTTCACGGCGACCACGCGCACGCGGCGTCCGGCCGGGATAGTAAGGCCGTCGTTGCTCACGCTGGACCAGGTCTCGTCGGCCAAGGCCACGACGCCTCGAGGTTGGAGCGCGGACGTGACCACGCCGGTCTGCCCGACGAGACTACCGGGCGAACTCCGTCCGTCCGTGCCGCCGCTCTCGCCCCGGCTGGCGCCGCGCCGTCGGCCCGTACGGGACATCATCACCTCGTAGGCGAGATAGCCGGCGATGGACAGCAATACCCCGCCAACGCCGACCAAGACCCAACGGTTTACCGACACCGTGGGGAAACTGGGAGGAGAAATGCGCCCTCCACCGAAGTCGCCAAAGAGCAATAACCCACCGACCACGAGGCTCACCGCAGCGCCGATACCTAAAGCGCCGAACCCCGACACGAAGATCTCCAGGGCGGCCAAAACGATTGCCAGGAGGATGAACGCCACGCCGGCCCAGTTGAAGGGGAGATTGCCCAGGGCCAGAAAACCCAGGCCCAGGCAGATGATCCCGGCGACGCCAGGGCCGATGGCGCCCGGGGTCAGCATCTCGAAAATAAGGCCGAGGCTGCCCAGGGTCAGAAGCAGAAAGGCGATGTTGGGATTGGAGATGAAGTCGACGAAACGCTCCCGCCACTGCATCTTGAGTTCCCGGACCTCAACGCCGGTGAGTTGCAGCGTTTGCTCGCCAGCGATGGTTACCACGGTCCGGCCGTCCAAGGCGACGAGGAGCGCGGGGATGTCATCGGCGATCAGGTCGATAATGTCTGCCTCCAAAGCCTCGCTGGCGCTGTAAGAAGCGGCGGAGCGGACGGTTTCCTCCAGTGCGTCGGGGTTGCGGCCGCGCTCCTCGGCGATGGCGCGAATGAGGGCGGCAGCGTCGTTAGTGACCTTGTCGGCCAGGGTCTCGCTTATTTCTTCTCCGGATCCGGAAACGGGAGTGGCAGCCCCGATGTTGGAGCCCGGGGTCATGGCGGCGACGTGGCCGGCCGCGGTGATGAACGTTCCGGCCGAGCCGGCCTGGGCACCCCGCGGCGAGACGAACACGGCGACGGGTACGGGAGAGCCAAGAAGGATTTCGACAATTTCGCGGGTGCTGTCGTACAGGCCGCCCGGGGTGTCCAAACCAATGATCAGTAGCTGGGCCCCGGTCTCGTCGGCGCGCGTTACGGCCCGCTGGATTACGCGGACCTTGACCGGGCTGATGGTTTTTTCGATCCGCAGGTTGAGGACAGTGTCCGCCTGGGCGCCGACGCTGCCGTCAGGTCCGACCAAGCCGAACACGCCGAGGCAGACGAAGAGGGCGCAGGTCACCAGCACCGCCCATCGCCTCACGACAGGGCGCACCGAGCGGCGGTTGACAGTGATGGAAAACATGGGCTGGCACCTGAGGACATGATCGCGGGCGACGGGATGGTATGTCAATCGTCTAGTTTGACTAGGGCCGGCGGCTGCCCATACAATGCGGCCACTTGAACAGCGCAACAGGAGAGACTACTTCCATGGCTTACCAGTACATTCTGTCCGACAAAGAACGTGTCTCCAAGTGGGAAGGCAGCGGCGACCGGCGCCGCGAAGTGGTGGGGCACGTGGCGTTTCTAACCATGAACCGGCCGGAAGTGCTCAACGCCATGAACCGGCAGCTGACGGAAGAGCTTCACGACGCGGTGCGGTGCGCCAACGAAGATCCGGAGATCGGGTGCATCGTAATCACGGGCGCGGACACTCACCCGCGAGTTCCGGCGTTTACCGCCGGCGGCGATATCCACGAGCAGCGGGAGGACCAGGCCGCGCTCAACGCGGGCACGCTGACCCGGGAAGGCATGGACGAACGCTCCACCCGGCGGCAACGAGGCGGATACGAGGTCAGCGCCTCGGACAAGCCCGTAATCGGGATGATCAACGGGCTGGCCTACGGCGGCGGGGCAGTGCTGTCATCGTCGCTGGACATCCGCATCGGGTCGGACGCGGCCCGGTTCCGGTTCTTGGCGGCAGCGTACGGCCGGATCAACTCGACGTGGACGCTGACCAACCAGGTGGGCTGGCCGCAGGCGAAGGAACTGCTGTTCACGGCCAGGATCGTGGAAGCGGAAGAGGCCTACCGTATCGGGCTGCTCAACCACCTGGTGCCGACCTACCGGCTGCGGCAGAAGACGATGGAAGTGGCTACCGAGATCGCCACCAACGACACGCCGTCGGTGATCGGCATCAAGCGGCTGCTGCTACAGCACAAAGGCCAGAGCCTCGAGCAGCAATGGATGAATGAGAAGGACTTCACCACCAATGTGCTGCGGGGGACCCTGGCGGAAGAAGCGTTCCCGGACTTCCTGGCCCGCCGGGGACGACCGGTACGTGGCGCGTAGGCGGAACCTCCGCATCAGATACAAAAGCCCTCCCCGTGATTGGGAGGGCTTCATTTTGCCTGGGGTCGTCGCCTCAGCGTGGGTTACGATGGCGGTGCTCAGGGTTTTCGTTGAGTTCAGCCGTGTCGCCGCTCCACCTGGTATTGCCGTCGGCGTCGATGATGGTGTAGGCGACGGGAGACGATGACGGAGGGCAGTCGCCGGGCATCGCGTAGTTGAGGTAGCGGCTGGTCAGCGTGTTGGCGATGGGCTGGAACGGGGACAATACGCGGGCCACAAAGGGCTTGTCCAGGACATTCACGAGGACCCGGTTGAACTGATTAACTCCGCTGTGAATGATAGTCATGGTTCCCCCGGTTAGCGCTTGGTCAAGCCACCGTAGTCAGTCTCATTATACTCGATTATTCGACGGTGCGGTTATCGTCGTCATCGGTATCTATGCCGTAGAGTTCTTCAAGCCGGCGAATGCGCGCGATCAGGTCGCCGGCCTGGTATCGGGAGAGCACGCGCTGCAATTCGGCTTCGGCCCGGTCGGCGCGGAGGCGTTCCGCCTCAGCCCGCTGACGTTGCATCTCGGCTTCCTGCTGGGCGCTTTGAGCCAGCTCTTGGGCGCTTTTGGCTTCTTTCTGCGCAGTTTTGGCTTGCTCTTGGGCGTTTTTCGCCTCGAGCTGCGCGTTTTCGGCGCGCCGGCGCTCTTCGTCTAATCGACTGTCTCTCAAGAATGCCAGGACCATCATTACACCTCCCAATGTCACGCCGGACAGGTTAGCGGCCAGTTTGTTCAGCGGATGGATTTCCGGGAACAGGCTCTCCAACAGTTGTAATCCGGTGGAAATCAGGGACCCGGCCAGAACGATAGCAAAGGCCAGGACATAGAATTTGACGTTGTTCCAGACCACAGACCTGGATTCCACCGGCACCGCTACATTATACCGTCACGCATCCAGCGTCCCCTTGGTGCTGGGGACTTGGCCGGCGGTGCGTGGATCGGGTTCAACGGCGTCGCGGAGGGCGCGGGCCAATGCCTTGCAGAGGGCTTCGGCCTTGTGATGGGGGCTGACGCCGGCCAGCACCCGGGCGTGCAGGTTGATGCGCGCCTCGATGGCGAAGGACTCCAGGAAGTGAGCCACGAGGTCGCCGGAAAGGGTCTCGACCATGCTGTCGTTGAGGGTGGTGTCGACGGCGACGTAGGGGCGCCCGCTCCAGTCGACGGCCACCATCACCAACGTCTCGTCCAGGGGAACGATGGCGTGTCCCATGCGACGGATGCCGCGCGGCTCGCCCAGGGCCTGGCCGAAAGCGCGGCCCAGCATGATTGCGGTGTCCTCGACCAGATGGTGCCAACCAACGTGGGTATCGCCCTCGGCTTTCAAGGCAATGTCGAACAGGCCATGGCGCGCGATCTGGCTGACCATGTGGTCGAGAAAGCCATTGCCGGTGTCGACGTCATATCGACCCTGGCCATCCAGGTCCACGGATATGGAGATGCTCGTTTCGGCGGTGGCTCTCTCCAGAGTCGCGGTGCGCGCGGCTGGATCAGGGGCGGTCATGCTAGTCCACCCCGAGGACGGCGCGGAAACCGGCAACCACGGCGTCCGTCTCCTCGGGTTTGCCGACGCTGGAGCGGATGTAGTCGCGCAGGAGTTCGTTGTCGAAGTAGCGCAGGAACACGCCGCGGCGGCACATGGCTTCGTACACTTCCAAGCCGCGCCCGTCGGGCATCTTGCAGAGGATGAAGTTCGCCTGGGATGGCCAGACCGTGATGCCCGGGATCTCGCACAGCAGCCGGTACATGCGGCCGCGCTCCTTGACGATGGCGTCGACGCGGTCCAAGAGGTGGGCGGTGTCGGACAAAGAGGCCAGGAGGGCGACTTCGGCCGCGAGGTTGACGTTGTACGGCGGCTTCATCCCCATCATGGTGGCGGCCAGTTCGGCATCCATGGCGCCGGCGCCGATGCGGAGGCCGGCCAGGCCGGCCCACTTGCTGAAGGTCCGCAGGACGACGAGGTTCCGGTACTCGGACAGCAATGGCATCAGGGTTTGGCCGCAGAAGTCATAGTAGGCCTCGTCGGAAACGACCAGCAGGCCCGTGTCGAGCAGAGCGCGGGCCTGGGCTTCGGTGACCACGTTGCCGGTGGGGTTATTGGGCGTCGGGAAGAAAATCGCCTTGGTGCGCGTGGTGATGGCGCCCTGGATGGCCTCGATGTCGATGTCGAAGTTTTCGTCGCGGGGGACGGAGACCGCAGTGGCCCCGGCAACGTCAGCAGAGAAGGAGTACATGCCAAAGGTCGGCACGGGAATGATGATCTCATCTCCTGGCGCCAGGAACATACGCATCAGGAGGTCGATGATCTCGTCGCTGCCGTTGCCGGCGACGATGTTGTCCTCGGGGACGCCGAGGTAGTCGGACAGGGCCTCGCGTAGTCGGCGTTGGGCGGGGTCGGGGTAATGATTGTAGTCGCGGAAACTCCCCAACGCTTCGGCCACCTGAGGTGATGGGCCGTAGGGATTCTCGTTGCCGTTCAGGCGGATGACCTGTTCCAGGGGGATACCCGCCTCCTCGGCCAGCGTTTCGCTGGGGGACACGCCCTGGTAGGTCTTCAAGCGACTGATGTGGGGGAGGAGCAGGTCTTCAATGTCAGGCATGAGCAGACGTTCCAAGTGCGTTAGCGGGTTTGCGTGGCGGCGATGTGGTCAAGGCGAGCCTGCACTGCGCCGGCGTGGCCGGGCAAGCCCTCGGCCTCGGCGATGCGGACGGCGGCGGCACCGAGGTCGATGAACCGCTGGGGGCTGAGGCCGACTACGGGCATGGTGCGCAGGAAGTGGTGGACGCTGAGGGCGGAGCTGAACCGCGCCGTTCCTCCGGTAGGCATTACGTGGGACGGGCCGGCGATGTAGTCGCCCATGACCTCGGGCGAAAACTCGCCGAGGAACAGGCCGCCAGCGTTGCGTACCTGTCCGGCCCAGGCCCATGGGTCCGCGACCATAAGGCAGAGGTGCTCGGGAGCGATGTGATTGGCGACGGCAATGGCCTCGTCAAAGTCATCGACGACGACGATGCAGCCCTGGCGTTCGAGGGAATGGCGGATGGTCTCGGCGCGGGGGTTGCCGGCGATTTGGGAGTCCAACTCCGCTTCCACCGCGTCGATCAGGTTTTGCGAGTCGGTGACGAGGATGGCCGAGGCCATGGGGTCGTGCTCGGCCTGGGCAATGAGATCAGCGGCGCAGAAGACTGGATTGGCGGTCTGATCGGCGAGCAGGATGGTTTCGGTGGGGCCGAACACGCCGTCGATGTCCACCTGGCCTTGGACCATGCGCTTAGCGTAGGCCACGAAAACATTGCCGGGGCCGCAGATCTTGTCGACCTTGCGGATGGACTCGGTGCCGTAGGCCAGAGCGCCGATGGCGGGTACGCCTCCGGCCTGGTAAACCGCATCGACGCCGGCGATGCGGGCGGCAGCGAGGACGGTGGTGTTAAGCGGCTCATTGCCGCGGCGGGGAGTGGCCAGCACCACCTCGCTGACGCCGGCAACGCGGGCGGGAATGGCGGTCATCAGGACGGTGGACGGGTAGGCCGCAGTGCCGCCGGGGGCGTACAAGCCGACGCGCTCCAGGGGTCGCACCAGTTCGCCCAGGCCACCGCCGAGGTCAACCCAGTCGCGGGGCAACGTGGCTTCGTGGAATTCGGTGATGCGGCGGGCGGCTAACTCGAGGGCGCGCTTGAGATCATCGGGAGTGGAGTCCCACGCGGATTCCAGGTCGGATTCGGAGACTTGCAGGTCGTCCAACTCCGCGCCATCCAGTAGGTTGGCGTAGCGGCGCACGGCGGCGTCGCCTTCGGCGCGAACGTCGCGTAGCATCTGCAGGACGGACGACTCGGGCGTCGCCTTCGCGCCAAAGAGATCCCGAGTGCGCTGTAGCACGGGCTTGGGCAGGGACGAGAGATCAAGAGGATCGATGCGGGTCAAGACCGACTCGGCGGCGGACAGCCCGCGCACCATTTTAAGTTGCACTGAGGTACTCCCGGGCCTGGGCCTTGGTTTCGTCGATGACCCGTTGGCGGTAGGTGTCGATGAGTTCACGGGGGACGCGCTCGTACACTCGCTCCAGGCTCTGGGGCATATTCTCCAGGAATCCGTCCACGACCTGCTGCACCTCATCGTTGTCGCGGTACATGCGATTGAGGGCACGCTTGAGGCGTTCCCAGGTGAAATCCCAACCGAGCAGACGGGCAACCCAACCGCGCCACTCGTCGATCAGCTCATCCTGCAGGAATTGCAGAGCCGGCATCTGATCCATCGCTGCGATGGCGTCGTTTTCGGCGACAAGGCGGGCGTTTTCGTCGAGAACCACGCGATCCATGTCGAGCTGGAGGGCGCGGTCCCAGATGTGGGACTCGATTTCAGTGTCGGTGACACGGCTATCGGGAGCGAAGTGGGGGCGGAACATGGTCGTGATCCACGTCTCGTCGGCGACCAAATGGCTCACGTAACCCAGGAGAAAGGAGCGGGTCTGGGGAGACAAGCCGTTGTTTGATCCGGCCAGGTGCGGGTGCAGCTCGAACATCTTCTCGACGCCGGCGCCGACGTGGGTGACCGACAGGTCGGAGAAGTGGGTACGGGCGCGGTCCCACTTGGTCATGGCGCGGATATCGGGCGTAGTCGACCCGAGGTACGCAGCGCCGGGATGGTCGTGGACGTAGCCCCAGTCCAGATCAACGGCCACTTGCTGGCAAACGTAGATGTGCATGGGCAGGTTAGGCATGATCGGCTCCCTGCCCGTTCAGCGATGCGATGCGGTCCATGAAACCGGCGAAGGCTTGGGACTCGTCCTTGAACAGGTACGACAACTGGGCGGCCGCAATGTCCACGCCACCGCACTCACGCAGGTGGGAAACGGCGTCCAGCAGGCGGTTCTTGCGGATCAGCAGGGAGACGGCGTACCAGTCCTCCTCTTCGACGCTGAACACGCGAGCGACGGTGGGTCCCTGGATGCCGGCGATTTCGGGACGCGCGAGAATCATGGCGCTGACGTCCTCGGCGGAACGGCCCTGGACGTTGGCGGTGATGCGGTAGTACGGGTCGGCGCGGAGGTGGGCCTCCAGCATCTCGGTGAAAGAGCGGGCGAGTTCGAGGTCATCGGGACATCGGGCCAGCGCAGACGGGTTGGCGATGAGACAGGCCTGGGAGGAGAGGATGGTGCCGCCGTCGAGGGTCTTGAGACGGTTCTCGCGAAGCGTGGTTCCGGTGGCGGACAGGTCGGCGATGAGGTCAGCGTAGCCGGCGATGGGAGCAGCTTCCAGGGTGCCGCTGGCTGGGACGAGGGTAAAGTAGTTGATGCCGCGCTCGAACAGATAGCGGCGCAGCAATCGCGGGTACTTGGTAGCGATGCGCAACTGCTGGCCGCGTTCGTGGAACTCGAGGGCGAGATCCGCCAGGTCGTCGATGGACGTTACGTCAAGCCAGGAATCGGGCACGGCCAACACGTAATCGCAGCCGCCGAAGCCGAGGTCTTCCATGACCGGGACCACCGCGTCGTCATCGTGGCGGTATTCCATCAGCCGATCTAGACCGGTGATGCCCATCTCCGCGCTGCCCTCTTCGACCTTGGTGGTGATGTCGGCGGTGCGCTGGAAGAGCACGTCGATGCCGGGCAAGGAAGGGATGGAGCCGGTGTAGCGACGAGAGTTGGGCCGGTTCACCCTGACGCCACAGGAGGCCAGGAACCTCATCGTGGGTTCGCCCAGTTCGCCGTCGCTTGGTATGACCAGTTTCAAGGCGATGCTCCGTGTTTACACCGTAACCGTCTGATTGAAATCGGCGTGGGCGCCGTTTCCGCCCACGTCCAGAACGGCGACGCCTCCCCGGGACCGAATATCAGCAGCGGCACGCAAAGCGGCGGCGTTGGATCCTGCAACGTCGGCGGACACCAGGACGGCATCGGCGGCGAGATGCGCTTGATCGGCCGGAGGCATCGCGGCGAGCAACGCTTCCAGCGTGCACGCAAAGCCCAAGGCAGGCACGGGAGTCACGCCGCCCAGAGCGCGAGCAAGGGCGTCGTACCGGCCGCCGCCTCCGAGAGAAACGTCGGGGTCACCGCGAACGATGTCGAAGATAATGCCGTTGTAGTAAGCGATGCCGCGGGCAAGAGAGAAATCGATTTCCAGCCGATGGGAAACCGCCGGGTCCTCACTGACGAGCGCGGTCAGGTCGATGAGCCGGTCAATAGCCCGGGTGTCCGCGCCGGCGGCGGCAACTATAGATTGAGCCTGGGGCAACACCTGGGCGGGGTCTCCTTTGACGCCGGCCAGTTGGCCGGCCAGGGCAAGCCCGCGTTCGACGGCATCGGAAGCGTCACCGCCGCGCAACTTGCGGAGCAGGCGGTCGACGATTTCATCAGGCGAGCGGCGGCCCAGGGGCATGTCCGCGGACGTGTTCCAGCGCATGAAACCGGCCAGAACGGAGCGGGCCGCGCCGTCGGGGAGCCCGTTGACCGCGACGGCCAGGTGCTTCTCCTCGTCGGGCAGGCCGATGCCGGAGACGACGTGAAGCTCGGCGGCGCGCTGCAGGGTGGAGGCGAGGCTGTTACTGTCCTCGCCGATGCGGTTCATATTGGCGACGATGAACTCGCGGGCGCGGTCGGAAAGGCCGACGGTGTCCAGCACACTGTCCAGAATGTCCAGATCCGCCAGGCGGATGCGATAGTCGGGTATGCCCAACTGCGCGGGGATGCCGGCGGCCAGGGTCAGGAGCTCAGCATCCGCAAGGATGGAGTTGGACCCGACCAGTTCGGCGCCGACCTGGGTGAACTGACCGGTGTCGGCGGCGCTGCCGGTGTCGTAGCGGAAGACCGGGCCGCAGTATTGCCAACGTACCACCGGGGGTTCGTTGCTCTCCTCGTTGATCTCCAGGTAGTGACGCATTATCGCCGAGGTGAACTCGGGGCGCAGGCTGACCGCGTTGGAACCGGGGTCAACGAAGGAGTACATCTGGGAGGCCAGATCGCCGCCGGATTTACGCAGGAACAATTCGGTGGTCTCCAGCACCGGAACTTCCAGCGCGGAGTACCCAAAGTGCCCGATGAAGTCAGCAAGGCGGCGTTCGACGTCCTGCTTGCGTTGGCGCGCGCCGGCATCAAAATCACGCATGCCCGGCAGGCGGCGCACCGGATTGGGACGGAAGGGAGAAACGGCGGAAATCATCGTTCGCTATTTTACCACCAAGAGGCTGAGGAGTCGGTTGACGAAACGGGCTACTTTGGGACGGTCGGCAGCTATCTGACGGTTGGTTAGTCGGCCATGATAAAAGTGGATATGAAAATTCTCTGCCGTATCCAAGTCTGAAATCCATTGTGGTCTTTGATGCAGCGTGGCCAAAGCTTTGACGGCGTTGCGAAATGCGCCGTGGCTATCATAATGCCAACCGCGTTCCTGAGCGACGGCGATTAGTGCGTGGGCCGCCGCACCCCACAGCAGTTCAGCTCCGTTCAGTTGATTACCGGCGGCAAACTCTCGCTCCGATTTGTCCAAAAAGCGCCAGGCGATGCTAACGTGCTGATTTTGCGGAAACGTCGTCATAACGCGCGTCCAAATCCCGGATCATACCGATTACCCATTTGGCAACCATGCGGGCATCTTCGTCACGACCGTCGCCGATGGAGAAAAGGCCGAAACGGACCCGATCCGGTCCGCCTTCCACTGAAGAGAAGCCGCTGAGCAGAGGTTCATCGGGGTCGTCGTCCAGTTCGTTGAGACGCTCGGCGACGGCGTACAATTCCTCATGGTTAGAGTGCGTCCAGCCGTTGTGCTCGGCTACTGCTGAGAGAGTGCACACAACGGCATCCCACAGCCGTTCGGTGGCGGCCAGAGGGTTGCCGGTGGCGAACTCGCGGTCGGCGGCGGCGAGGTGCGCTTCGGTTTTTTTGGTTTGCTCGGGGGTAATCATGTTGAGGTGCTCACCGGGCAGATCGCTCCTCTGTTGTCAGTATGATGTAGGCAGTGAGTGATTAGGCGTGGCAATATAAGAACCCCTAACAAAATGGGTTGCTAATCCATAATCAGGCGGCTAATCTCGCGGTAAGACAGGACCGTAGCGGTGGGCTGGCGCCGTATCTGCGGCAGCGGGAGGAGGTGTCCCATGGCGAAACCTTTGGTAAGCGACGAATTATGGGAGATCATACAGCCGCTGCTACCCGCCCCCAAACCCCGGCGGTTCCGCAATCCGGGACGCCAGCGCATCGACGACCGCAAGGCGCTGACCGGCATACTGTTCGTATTGAAGAGCGGCATTCCCCCGTATCAAGTACGGGGCAGGCTCTGGGAGATGCTGCCCCAGGAAATGGGATGCGGTTCGGGGATGACCTGCTGGCGTCGGCTGCGGGATTGGCAGCAGGCGGGAGTGTGGGCAAAGCTCCATGAAACGCTGTTGTCCAGATTGCACGGAGCGGACCAGCTGGACTGGTCACGGGCTTGCGTGGACAGCGCGTCAGTGCGTGCCGTGGGGGGCGGGGAAAAAGACCGGCCCCAATCCTACGGATCGAGGTAAGCCGGGGAGCAAGCATCACGTGCTCACCGAAGCCAATGGAACGCCGCTGTCGGCCATCCTGACCGGCGCCAATCGCCACGACGTGACGCAGTTGTTGCCCCTGGTGGACGCTGTGCCGTCGGTGCGGGGTCAACGGGGCCGACCCCGTCGCCGGCCAAAGCGGCTGTACGCCGACCGAGCCTATGACTCGCGGCGGCATCGCCAGGAACTGCGGGCGCGGCACATCGCGCCCGCCCTGGCCCGGCGGGGCGCCGAACACGGCAGCGGGCTGGGGGTGCACCGCTGGGTGGTCGAGCGGACCCTGGGTTGGCTGCACCAGTTCCGCCGGCTGCGGGTGCGCTACGAGCGCCGCGCTGACATCCATGAAGCCTTCATGTCCCTGGGCTGCTCAATCATCTGCTTCCGACGACTAACATCTTTTTGTTAGGGGTTCTAAGTCAGGGTTTGAACCGGTGAGATTCGTATGCCACTTGGATGAGATCGTCGATGACGCTTTTGCGGTCGCTATCTTTCAAGTCTGCCTCCCTGACTTGAACTCGATACCGGCCTGACTGCTTGCGGTAGGCAAGCAGAGACAATCCGCTGGTTTCTATGCGTAGCGACAAATCATCGCTCTCCGGAATTTTGAACTGTGCAATCACATGGACCTGCTTGGGAACAAAAGTAATGAAGTTCTCAGCGCCACTGCCTGGCATGGCGAGGCCGATATAGTTTTTGGTGAAATTTGGTCTGATACCAGGGATATGGTTCTGTATCTTGGCTACCAAACTGTCCACCAGTCCCAGAGATGCAGTGGAAGTTTTCCGCTCCCAAAAAGTACGATCTGAGTTCTCTCCTTCATCATCCTCGTCGGTCCCCAAGGGCATTACATCCAGAACTTTGGTAGGTATTAACGTGAACGCCTCGCCAACCTGGACGCCTTTGAGTTGAATTGCGATCAAAGGGATAAACCCATTGAACAGGGAAATCACGTTGAGGAACCGGCTGGTGATGTCCTCAGCGACGATGACGGCAGTGTGCTCATATTGGGGATAGCGGCGACGCTCTATGTCCCAATACTCGATGGTCCTCACCAAGTGGGTCTCGTCTGTGGCTCCGAGTTGGATCTCAACTTCATACCGAGCGAGGGTCTCAGGATCGCGCAGCAACAGGTCAAGTCGTCCACCCGAGGGTTGCTTCCGCTCCGAATCAATTGCTTGCAATCCCCCAGTCCCAGAAGCGAGGGATCATCCTGCAACTGTTGGTGTAGCCAACGCTCATTCAGCGTCGGGTGGTTCTTCAAAGAGAAAAACTTAGATCTCACGAAGTTGGGATCCGACATTATGGCCTCTCCTGGGGCGTTGCAGTCCGAAAGGTCACGGATGCGCGTTCAACCCGCCGTCGATGTACACGGGTTGGCCGGAGGGGTAGTCGCAGTGGGAGGAGCAGAGGTACACCAGCATGGCCGCGAGGTCGCGGGGGTGGCCTTTGCGACGCATGGGGGTGTAGCGGACAAGGAGTTCCTCGCGCTGGGTTTCGAGGGGGATGTCCTCGGCGGTTGACCAGCCAGACCCGACGGCGTTGACGCGGATCTCGCTACGGCCCCATTCGACGGCCAGGGAGCGGGTGAGGGACAGAACCGCCGCCTGGGTGGCGCTGTAGGCGGAGCAGTTGATGACCGCGCGCTCCGCCAGGTTGGAGATGACATTCACGATCCGGCCGTACTGCTGGTCCAGCATGTGTTGACCCACGGCCTGGCTGAGCATGAAAGTGGCGCGGACGTTGCGGGCGTGAAGCTCGTCCCACTCGGCGAGGGCGATGTCGGCGGCGGGCTTGGCGAAAAAGCTGCGGGTGTCGTTGACCAGAATATCGACCCGGGGATGCGTGATAGCGAAGGCATTGACAACCGCGGAGGCTCCGTCCGGCGTGTCCCAACGTCCCACGTGGCGGCCGGTGTCATGGCCGGAGACGGCGGTCACGGCATCGGCGATGGCATCGGCAGCGGATTGATGGCGAGCCACGGCAAACACCGCAGCGCCGGCCTCGGCCAGGGCGGCAGCCAGGAATGGGGACTCATCGCCGCCGGCTGAGGCGACGACGGCGGTTTGGCCGGAAAGGCTGAACTCGGACGGGAGACGGGCCTGAGACGAGATTGCCACGTCGCTACGCTCCTCGCAATGACGGGTGGGTAATGGCTTTCACGTGGAGATGACGGGTTACGGTTCCAGCGCCGCGATGGGAGCATGGCCGGTGGGGGTGATGCCGGCAGCCAGGCCGGCGCCGTCGAGGATGAACATCTCGCCGGTCATGTAGTCAGAGGCGTCAGAGGCCAGGAACACGGCGATGGGACCCAGGTCCTCGGGCTTGCCGAGCTTGCCGGTGGGCAGGAAATCACCCGACTGAGGTAAGGTTCGGTTGATCTCCGCGCCGGGATCTATGGTGGGAATGAAGCCGGGGACGATGCTGTTGGCCGTGATCCCATACCGGGCCAGGCTGAAAGAGAGGACACGGGTCAGCTGGATTACGCCGCCCTTGGAGGTACAGTACATGTAGATGTCGCGGCCGCCGCGGAGCCCGAAACCGGATGCCACGTTGATGATCTTGCCCTTGCCGGCGTCGGCCATGGGTTTGGCGGCAGCGCGGGCGCAGTAGAAAGCGCCGGATAGGTTGACCGACATGGCCGAATCCCAGTCGTCGTCGGTGATCTCCCAGATGGGCTTGAGGACGTTGTCGGCGACCATGGCGGCGTTGTTGATAAGCACGTCGACGCGGCCGAAACGGGACATTGCGGCGTCGATCAGGGCATCGGCGTCCGAGGACTTGGACACATCAGTGGGGACGGCGATGGCGTCATGGCCGGCGGCGATCACCTCGTCGCGGGCCGCCTCGATGGGACCTGGCCGGCGCCCGGCGATTACGAGGTTCGCGCCGGAGCGGGTAAGGGCGCGGACCATTTCGAGGCCGAGACCGGTCCCGCCGCCGGTGATGACGACCACTTTGCCGTCGAGGTACAGGTTTTCAAGCATTATGTGCGGGCACTCCTGAGGCTGCACGGAGGGTAATGTCTCCGGCGGTGAGGGTCAACAACTCGCCGGCCTCGGTGCGGAGCAGGAGGTTGCCGTGCTCGTCAATGTCCTCGGCGAGGCCGGTGTTCGTTGCGCCGTGGTGAGTGACGGTGACGCGATGGCCTAGGGTGTCCAGCCAGCGGCGCCACTCGGCGATGGGCGAGCGACCGCGCTTCAAATCCAGGTACCGGGCGTCCATGTGCTGGAGGATGCGGCGCAGCAACTCCGGCCGGTCGATTTCGGATCCGGAAGCGTGGTTCAGGCTGGTAGCTGTGGCGGCGATTTCGGGATCAGCAGAGACGTCCAGGGCGACGTTGACCCCGATGCCGACGACGGAGTAATTGACATGAGCGCCTGACAGGGCGCTCTCGGCGAGGATGCCAGCGACCTTGCGGCCTTCGATCATGATGTCGTTGGGCCACTTGATGGCCGGATGGAGGCCGGCAACCTGACGGATCGACCGGGCCACGGCCACGCCGGCCAGGGGGCTGAGCAGGGGCAGGGCGTCGGGTTCCGGGCGGAAGAGAACGGAGAAGTAGAGGTTGCCCTCGTCGGATATCCAGCGCCGGCCCATACGTCCACGGCTGGCGGTCTGGGTTTCAGCGACGACAACGGTGCCCTCATCCGCGCCGTCATGAGCCCATTGGGCGGCATCGTCCATGGTGGAACCGGTGGACTGGTAGAAGCGCACGCTCCGGCCGATTACGGCGGTGTAGAGGCCGGAGCGGAGCATTTGGGCAACGATGGAGGGGGGCATGGCTTAAGCTGAACCTAACAAGCAGCTTCAGATCGCCTCAACCCAATCGGCGAATGACGCACCGCTCGTGTATTCTTCGGGTAAGAGTTCCCAAAGGATGTTCAGCAAAGGTTGTACTTCGCTCAGCGCGAACTCAGTAAGCGCGGCGGTCATGTACACCTCGTAAAAGTTGCCGTGCAATCTCTCTGCTGCAGCAAGACCCCGCGCTATCTCGGTCATGCGATCAGGCATTTCGTCTGACAACTCGGTCAGCGCTTCCTGGATGGCCCCGTGATCGTAGTGCTGCCAGCCGCGCAGAGTCGCCACGGCCTTGGTGAGTTGAGCAACGGTGCCCCATCCCTTTTCGCCGGCCTGGCACAGATCACCATCCGCAAGGTGGGCGGGCCATCTGGACCAGTAGTCCCGAGCCTGCTCCAGGTGCTTGCGGATGCGGGCGTTCCGGCGGGCCGGAGGTTCGCGGCGTGTTCGAGGCGGCATGGTGGTCTCCGGTCTTTGTTTACCAGCCGTGGTCGTAGCGGTCCTGGAGGACGTCAAGGAGGCGGGCGATGGGGATGCGCTGCTGGGTCATGGTGTCGCGGTCGCGGATGGTTACGGCGTGGTCGTCCAGGGTATCGAAGTCGACGGTAACGCAGTAGGGGGTGCCGATCTCGTCCTGGCGACGGTAGCGGCGGCCGATGCTCTGGGCGTCGTCGAACTGGCAGCGGAAGCGGCGGCGGACCAGGTCGTAGACGCTGCGGGCGGTGGGAGCCAGGCGGGCGTTGCGGCTCAGGGGCAGGACGGCAACGGTCACCGGAGCCAGGGCCTGATGGAAGTGGAGGACCGTGCGGGTGTCGTTGCCGTCCGGTTCCTCGTCGTAGCTATCGAGCCAGAAGGCCAGGGTCGCGCGATCTACGCCGCCGGAGGGTTCGATCACGTAGGGCAGGTAACGCTCGTGGATCTCGTCGTCGAAGTAGGTGAGGTCCTCGCCGCTGAACTCCTTGTGGCGGCCGAGGTCGAAGTCGGTGCGGTTGGCGATGCCTTCCAGCTCGCCCCAGCCCCAAGGGAAGCGGTACTCGATGTCGTAGGTGGCCTTGGCGTAGTGGGCGAGCTCGTCGCCAGCGTGCTCGCGCAGGCGGAGGTTGCCCGCGCGTATGCCGTAGCTGACGTACCAGTCGAATCGAGAATGCACCCATTGTTGGAGCCATTCGTCGTCGGTGCCGGGCTTGACAAAGAACTCGATCTCCATCTGCTCAAATTCGCGGGTGCGGAAGGTAAAGTTGCCCGGGGTGATTTCGTTGCGGAAAGCCTTGCCTATCTGGGCGATGCCGAAGGGCAGTTTTTTGCGGGTGGCGGTCTGGACGTTCTGGAAGTTGACGAAGATGCCCTGGGCAGTCTCCGGCCGCAGGAACACCTCGTTGCTGGAATCCTCCACGGGGCCCATGAAGGTGCGGAACATCAGGTTGAAACGGCGGGGCTCGGTGAAGTCGCCGCCGCACTCCGGGCACGTGTCGGTTTCGAGCTGGTCCTGGCGGAAGCGTCGGTGGCACTGTCGACACTCGACCAGGGGGTCGCTGAAATTCTCCACGTGGCCGCTGGCCTCCCAGACGCGAGGGTGCATCAGGATGGCGGCGTCAAGCCCGACCACATCATCGCGCCCGGAAACTACCGAATGCCACCAGGCCTCCTTGACGTTGCGCTTGAGCTCGACGCCGAGGGGGCCATAGTCCCAAGTTGATCCGAGGCCGCCATACACCTCGCTGGACTGGAAGACGAAACCCCGTCGCTTGGAAAGGGACAGGACTTTATCCATATCGGCGTAGGGAAGGGTGCGCGGCATACTGGGACCTCGTTTTGGGTATTAGAGTGGAATTATGTTATCACTGCCGGGCCTGGTTCAGCCGGAACCGTCGGTCGCGAGAGCGGTGGATTCCCGCTGGCGCAGGAATGACGGTCCACCCGGCGTGACGATCCGCAGCAACGGCGCTCAGGCGTAGCGACCGAACGGAATCAGGCGGGTGTGAGATCTTCCACCGGGCGCTCGCCGGGCAGTTCACGGCGGACGGCGTCGGCCAGACTCTGGGCGGCCAGGTCGTCCAGCTTGATGTAGCGCGCGGACATGGCGTCGGCGATGTTTTTCGCGAGCTCGAGCTTGATGAAGTCCTGCTCGGTGTCCACCACGACGGCCGGGATTTTGGCAGCCGCGACCGTCTCGCCGAGCTGACGCACCTCGTCGGGCAGGGTAAGGACGTTGGAGGACTGATCGCCGGCGAGGGTGACGTTGGCACGGCCGTCGGACAGCAGCACCAGCAGGAGCAGCACATCCCGGTCCTTCAGCCGCTCGGTTTCCAGGGTCTCCATGGCAAGATAGATAGCGCGGGCCAAGGGCGTGCGCCCGCCGGTGGGCATTTCCTGGAGGCACCACTGGGCCATTTCCACGCTGCCGGTGGGCGGGAGCAAGACCTCGGCGCCCGTGCCCCGGAAGGCGATCAACCCCACCCGGTCGCGACGCTGGTAGGCATCGAGCAGGAGCGACATGACCGCGCCCTTGACGGCGACCATGCGACGCTGGGCGCCCATGGAGCCGCTGGCGTCAACCACGAACAGGATCAAGGAGCCGGTGTGGGTCTCGCGAACCTTCTCGCGGACGTCCCAGGGTTCGATGAGTAGAGCGGCTGCGTCGGCGTCTGACTTTTGGCGTCGGGACTGCTGGTGAGGCGCGGCGGCGCGCAGGGTGGCGTCCAGGGCGAGGTCGGATGCGTCGCCTTCGGGGACGCGGGCGCCGACGTACCGGCCGGCAGAAGTGCCGCTGACGGTGGTGGCGCGGCGGCCGGAGGATCTCCGGGCGCGGCGGTCCGGGGGTTGGACCTGGAGGTTCTGGACAGCGTAGGGGTCGCCGATTTCGAACCACTCATCGCCCAGAGCTGAGTCGGCCGGATCCTCTGCCTGTTCTTCGGGAGGATCGGGTTCTCTATCGCTATCGGAGTCACCGGGGTCGTCGTTGCCGGAATTGTCGTCGGCTGACGGCTCGCGGTCGCGCTGCTGGTTTTGAAAGTCCTCCAGCATGTTGTCCAGTTGCTCGGTGACCAGGTGCGGCTGCTGGAAGGGCTGGCGGCGCTGGCGATGGAGCAGGGCCATCAGGGCGGCTTCGCGGACATCTTCAACGTCGACGACGGTTCGACCCTCGTAGGCGGCGATGGTGCTGGCGGTCTTGTACATGACGATGTCGCCGCGCAGCCCATCCACCTGATACTCAGCGCAGATGTCGGTGATCAGCTCCAGGATTTCATCGGGGACGACCACGTCGGCGAGCAGCCGTTGGCTGCTCAACAGGCGCTCTCGTTCCGCCTGCTCGGCGTCGGCCCAGCCGTCCATGAACTCGAAGGGGCTGGACTCGAAGGCCATGCGGCGGCGCACCACTTCACGGCGTTCGGGGGGCTCGAAAACGCCGTCGACCTCAACCGCTAGTCCGAAGCGGTCCAGCAACTGCGGGCGGAGGTCACCCTCCTCGGGGTTCATGGTGCCGACGAGCATGAACTCGGCGTCGTGGCTGACCGAGATGCCCTCGCGTTCCACGTAGTTGCGGCCCATGGCGGCGGCGTCCAGCAACACGTCCACCAGATGGTCGTTGAGGAGATTAACCTCGTCGATGTACAGGATGCCGCGGTGCGCGGCGGCGATGAGCCCGGGCTCGAAGTTCTTCTCCCCGGACTTGATGGCCTGCTCGATGTCCAGAGAACCCACAAGGCGGTCTTCGGTCGCTCCCACGGGCAAGTCAACGATGCGCACCTGTCGGGCAGACGGATTGCCGGATCGACCGGCCTGCTGGCACCACTGGCACACTTCCTGGGGCGACCCGGGCTGGCAGCTGTAGGGGCAGCCGGGAACCACGGGAACCTGGGGGAGCAACGCAGCCAACGAGCGCACGGCGGTGCTCTTGGCGGTGCCCTTCTTGCCCCGCACCAGCACGCCGCCGATGCGGGGGTTGATGGCGTTGAGCAACAACGCGCGCTTCATCGGCGTCTGGCCGACGATGGCGGTGAAGGGGAACCTGGGTTCGCGGCCGGCAGCGGGTTGTGTCACGGGATCACCTAAGGGCTACAGGCTCATCAGCCGGCCGTTGCACGAGCAGCGCCGCCCGCCTGGGGATGGGCATGTACGTCCCGCTCGCGATAGAGGCGGTAGCCGATGGTGGCGAAGGCGATACCCATCCAGAGGAGCAAGTGCCCGCCGGCGGTGAAGGTGCGGAACATGATGGTCAGTTCCGGCGGAAGCCAGGCCGGCGCAGCGTCGCGCACGCTGGGCACGGCGAAGGCCAGAAGGAGCGCCACCACTGCGTAGGCCAACCCGATACCGGCGTAGCGAAGCCACCGCCCCGAGCCGGCCGAACTGCGGTTGATCAGGCCCACGCCGTACACGACCAGGCACACGGAAATGGTGGACACCGCAATGAAAAGGAACTGGAAACCCTGGCGCGCCAACAGGGTGCCTTCGTCACCGATGCCGGGCGGATTGAGGGGGAACTTGATCTGGGTGTACATGGACACGCCCCAGAAACCCAGCAAGCCGGCCACGGCGGCCCAAGCCCACGGGTTCCAGCCCGGCGTGGCGTTGCGCATCAGGTGGTACAGGCCAGTGAACACGGCGGCATAGAGGATGCCGATAACGGCCAGGCCGACGCTCATTCCGATGCGCTGACCCCCCAGGGAGATCAGGAATGACAAGGGCAGCGGTTCCTCATCCTCGGCGGCGGCCAACTGCTCAGCACAGCCGGCGCGATCAATGTCGCAGCCTTCAAGGGCGATGGCCCATTCCATCACGGGCACGTTGAAGATGTTCATGTAGGCGGCGACGAGCAGGCCTACAATTACGCCCATGACCAGGGCGGTGGGGAGAATGCGCGTCATCATTAACCTCCGATGACTATCTGACTGAACGGGTCGTCTGGCCGAGACGGCCAACCGTGACAAACGGAAATCCGGTCAGGCAGATCCACAGCGCACTCCTCCAGACGCTCCGCAGAGCGTTCGCGCGGCGAAACTTGCCGATCCCGTTCCGGCTCCAGCCGGAAGATTGAAGCGGCCCGGCGACGACTTGACGCCGGGCCGGCGTAGAGCCTAGTGGCACATGAAGGCGACGTGGCGGGCGTGGTGGAAGAACTCGTGAACGGTGGTCAGGATGCCCGGGGCGCCGATGGAAGCGGCGTGCACTCCGCCATCAACGTAACCGACGATGTAGAGGGCCATGGCGCCGAGGACGAGCCACGGGGCCCACGCAGCGGTGTCGGTGGCGGACAGGAAGCGGTTGATCATACCCATGTTTTCACTCCTCTTGCCGGGATGGACGTTTTGAGTCTCATCACGGGTGGCATTTTAGTACTTGGCTGCCGGTAGCACAATACCGGCAGTCGCCTAATATTAGTGAATGCACTGTTTAGCGCTCCACGAAGATGAGGTCGTCCTCCTTGCCGACCCAGCGGTCGCGGGATTCCTCGAAAGCCCGGAGTTTCTCGGGTTGCAGTTCGGTGCGCTTTTCGTCGTCGTCCAAGTAGGGATTCGGGAAGTAGCAGCGCACCAGGGTCTCGTCCCATTGGTGGGAGAACCGGACGTAGTAGGACTTGAGGTCGCCGTGGCTGGTGGCCTCCACGAACTGGATGCCGTCGATCTTTTCCAGCTGAAGGTGAAAGTGCCAGTTGTCGGCTTCGATAGTAGCCCAGCCGTTGTGGACCTCAGGTTGCCGGATGCCGTGGGCATGGTTCTCGCTGACCACGGAACCGCCGCCCACGACCCACATCATTTTGGGGTCGCTGGTCAATTCGTTGAGCAATTCGAGCGTATTTTCCATCGGCCGCGTCCTCCTGCTCATGAAGTAGTTGCGGGACTGGTACGGGCGCCGGCTTCCTGCCTGGCACTACTTTCCTGGCGGGCTTCGATGTCAGTCTCGAGTTCGAGGTACATCTGGCGAAGCTGGTCCAGCATTTCCGGCGGCGGGTTTTCCCAGAGGCCGCGCTGGACCGCCTCCAGCAGGCGTTCGACGATGCCCCGCAAGGCCCAGGGGTTGCTCTGGCGGAAAAATTCCTGCATGTCGGGGTTCAGGACGTACTCCTCGGTGACATCCTCGTACATCCAGTCTTCAATGACTTGGGCGGTGGCGTCGTAGCCGAACATGTAGTCCACCGTGGCAGCCAGCTCGAAGGCGCCCTTATAGCCGTGGCGCTGCATGGACTGCATCCACTTGGGGTTGACGACGCGGCTGCGAAAGACGCGACGAGCCTCGTCCTGCAGGTCCCGGACCCGGGCGCGGGACGGGTCGCTGCTGTCGCCAAAGAACTGGCGGGGGCTGCGGCCGGTGAGGGAGCGCACGGTGGCAATCATGCCGCCGTGGTACTGCATATAGTCGTCGCTGTCGAACACGTCGTGCTCGCGGTTGTCCTGGTTCTTGGCAGCGATGACAATCTGGCCGAAGCGGGTACGGAACTCGTTGCGGGCCGTGACTCCAAAGTCCTGCCGCGAGTAGGCGTAGCCACCCCAGGAGGTGTACACCTCCGCGAGGTCGTGGACCGTTTCCCAGTTGCGCTCATCCAAGACGCCGAGGATGCCGGCACCGTAGGCGCCCGGTTTGCTGCCGAAGATGCGGAACAAGGCTGGGTCGCCGGCGCTGTCGGTGGCTTCCGGTTCCGGCGCGTCGCCGCGCCGTTCGGCGTCCTCGCGGACGTGCTTGACGACGTAGTTTTCCTCGGGGGATTCGTCCTGGGCGGCGGCGAGGGCAACGGCCTGATCGATCAGGTAGATGAGGTTGGGGAAGGCGTCGCGGAAGAAGCCGCTGATGCGCACGGTCACGTCGATGCGGGGGCGGCCCAGTTCGGAGATGGGAATCACCTCCAGGCTGCTGACCCGACGGCTCTCCGCCTGCCAGACCGGCTTTACGCCCAGGAGGTACAGGATCTGCGCGATGTCGTCGCCGTGGGTGCGCATGGCGGAAGTACCCCACACGACCACACCCACCATTTCAGGATAGACGCCCTCCTCGTCTAGGTACTTTTGCAGCAGGGCATCGCCCAGGGACTTGCCGACGTCCCACGCGGTGGGCGAGGGAAGGGCACGAGGGTCCACCGAGTAGAAGTTTCGGCCGGTGGGCAAGACGTTGACCATGCCCCGAGTGGGTGCACCAGACGGACCGGGCGGGACGAACCGGCCCTCCAGTCCGCGCAGCAGATTGTCGATTTCGTCGGTGGTGCGCAGCAGGGACGGATAGATGTGCTGGCCGACGTACGAGAGCACGCTTTCGGTGCGCGCGTCGGCGCGCCCCAGGGTATCGGCTACGACAGTTGGGATCAGATGCGCGGCGAAACCATCGTCGCAAAGGCGCTGGTAGGCCTGACGACACAAGGACTCCAGAGCTTCGATGACGTCACCGGCGTTGCGGATGGGCGAGTCGGCTTCGGCGCCGCGCAATGCTGATGGCGTGCTGCCGTTGACTGCCGCGGCCGGATCCTCGAGCAGGGCATAGTAGTCGTAGCCCAGAGCTTCCGCGAGGGCGCGGCGCAAGCTGGGCACGGCACCGTTGTCGAGGCGGGTCAGGGCACAGAGGAGGCCCACCATCTGCTCGGCGGTGGGCGGCTGACCCAGGGTATGGAGGCCGTCCTTGATCTGAGCGTCCTTGATCTCGCAGAGGTAGCCGTCGATTTCCAGCATGAACTCGCCGAAATCGTCGGGCTGCTCGTCGACGCCGAGGTCGCGGTGGAGTTCGGCCTGCTGCACCATCTCCCAGATCTGGGCCTCGAGGGTGGGCAGCTTGGCCGGGTCGAGAGTCTGGCACTGGTAATGCTCGTCCATGAGTTGCTCCAGTTTGGCGATGTCGCCGTAGGAGTCAGCAGTGGTCATGGGCGGGATCAGGTGGTCGATGATGGTCGCGTGAGTGCGACGCTTGGCCTGGGTGCCCTCACCGGGGTTGTTCACGATAAACGGGTAGAAGAGGGGGATGTCATCCAGGGCCACCTCGGGGTAGCAGGCTTGGGAGAGCCCGACGCCCTTGCCCGGCAGCCATTCCAGGGTGCCGTGCTTGCCGATGTGGATCATGGCGTCGGCCTGGAATACGTCGCGGATCCAACGGTAATAGGCGACGTAATGATGCGTCGGCGTCAGGTCCGGATTGTGGTAAACCGAGATGGGGTTCTCGCCGAAGCCGCGCGGGGGCTGGAGGCCGACGAAGACGTTGCCCATGGGGACGCCGGCGATGGCCAGACGATCTCCGGTGCGGTACACGTGCCCAGGCGGATCGCCCCAGGCCTCTAACAGCTCGGCGCGGACGGATTCGGGGAAGCCGGCGTACCACCGGGCGTAGTCGCGGCGTTCCACATGGCCGGCGGCGAGGCGGAGCTGCTCTTCGGTCAGCGTGTCGGTGTCGTTGCTGCACCGCTCGATGATGCGCTGGACCAGCTCGTCACCATCGGACGGGATGTCGTCGACCCGGTATCCGGCGTTCTTCAGGGCGTGGAGGAGGTTGATGGCCGAGGCCGGGGTGTCAAGGCCCACGGCGTTGCCGATGCGGGCGTCCTTGGTGGGATAGTTGCTGAGGATGATGGCGACGCGCTTTTCGGCGTTGGCCTTGCGACGCAGGACGGCGTGGCGAGACGCGAGCCGAGCCAGGTAGTCCATCCGGTCGGGTTGCGCGACGTAACGCTGCATCCGGCCGGCGGACAAAGTATCGGCAGCGGCGCCGGTATCCTCCTTGAACGACACGGGCACGGTGATGATCCGGCCGTCGAACTCGGGGAAGGCGACGTTCATCGCGGTGTCGATGGGGCCGAGGCCCAGGGAACTCTCCTCCCACTCAGCGCGGGTCCCTGTGCTGACGATGCCCTGGATGATGGGGACGTCCAGGTTGTCCAGGAGCTCCTGGGACCAGCCGGTGGCAACGGTCGCGCCCGTGCCGCCCTGCTGGTGGTCGAGGTCGCTCATGGCGAGACCCATGGTGTTGACGATGCAGTCTACACGAGGAACGCCGTCGGAGCCGACCATGTATTCCGTGAGGGTGTGGCCGCCGTCGGCTTCTCCATCCTCGGGCTGGTGCTTGAGGCTGTAGGAAAACACGGGGAGGACGTTGACATCCTGGGCTTCCAGACGGGTGATGAGGTCGTCGACGAAAGCGAGGTTGCCGCTCATCCAGTGGGCGCGATAGAACAGAACCCCCACAGAGGGACGTTCCGATACAAACCGAGCGGCGCGGTAGTCGGCGACGGAAATGCCTTCGGCCATCTCGGGGTGGTAGATGCCTTGCCAGGGCATGGGTGCCGGCGCCTCGTGTCCAAAATCGCCGCCGAGGTAAGTGTCAGCCAAGAAGAGGAAGAGGTTGCGGAAGTTGAGCACGCCCCCGCGCATCAGATAGGAGAAGACAGCCTCGACTTCGGCCACCGGAGCGGTGCACGCGGCGACCAGGTCATCGTCCCATTCCTGGTGACCGGGGCAGGCGATGAGTGGGGTGCGGTTGCGCAGACAGATTTCCCACAGCGGATCAAACACGTCGCCCAGGGCGCGCCGGCCTCCGAGGAGTCGAAGGACGACCACGGACGCCACATCGGCGGCTGCCAGCAACTCGCGGCGGGAGGTTGCGGCCGCATCCGATTCGCCCTCGAGCGCCACCGGATTGAAGGCGTGGATGGTCACCGCGTCGCCCCAGGGCATCCCGACCAGCGCGCGCTCCGCGGTGAGGATGTCAGTGTCGGCGGTGGTGACCAGTACGATGGATCCGGCCACGGTTTGCGCTTCGGTGGTCATGAATCAGTCCGGGTCCTCGGTGGGCCGGGGGAACACCATAATGGAGAGATCGCTGAATTCCTCGTTGACCCGGGCGAGTTCGGCCAGGGTGCCGTCCCAACGCTGCTCGTCGGGGAGGGTAAGGCGCTGGAACACGGTAACCGGATGGTCGGGGTCGGCGCCGTCGGTGATTGCGTTGGCGGCGATGGCCGGCGGCATGAAGTCGAAGGGACGAGGGAGCAGGATCACGTTGCGCCGGCCCTGGTTCAGCGTCTCGACCAGTTCGCCCAGTTCAGAGCCTCGATCCCAGCGTTGATGCAAGGTCAGGAACAGCGACTCTTCCAGAGAAATGCCGGCGCGGGCGCAAGCGAACTGGATGCTGCTGACGCCGGGCACGAGCTCGACGGTCTCAGCGCGGCGGCGGACCCGGTTCAACAGCTCTTTGGCAGAGACGTTCAGGTCTCCCCAGACGCAGACCACGCACCGCTTGCCCTGCTGGGCCTGCTCCTGGGCGTAATCGAGCACGGCCTCCTGGTCGCGGTAGGCCATGGGGCGCACCTCGGCGTCGCCCGTGGATCTGGCGACGACGTCAAGGACGGTTTTGAAGCCCACCACAAGGTCGGCGTGTGCGATAGCCTCACGCCCTTTGAGGGTGAGCATATCGGGATCGCCGGGGCCGACGCCCACGACGGTCATTTTGATTCCCGAGTTTGAGGATGTCATTGGATTTTCGGCAAGAAGAAAACCCTGGGAAGCAGCTCCGCCAGGGTCAGGGTTGTTGATGTTGTGAGTTCGCACGGATCACAGGATTACCGTGCTACAGCGCGAACCAGAACGACCCTGTTGAGCGCAGAGCAGAGTTCCGAGACAACACCGGGCAGGTCTCCTGGCTTGCGGCTCTCAACCGAACCGACGCCTTCCCACAATCCGCGTTGGGCGGATGGCAGTGGCCAATCGTCGGCCGGTTCCCCGCTTACAGTGGCGCAACCGCGGCGGATTCGCACCGCCTTCCCAATTAAGCCCATGGGATTGAATGGCGCCCGGCGTCCGGTTTTCGAATTTTAATGTACGGTCGAACCGCGTAGCCAATGTAGCCGGGATGATGGCCGCTGTCAACGGCCGGATCATAGGGCATGTTACCCTGTCAATGAATCAACCACATACCACAGGAAGTAATACGAATGCTGATAAAGATAGTCGGCGCCATTGCCGCCGTAGTGATCGTCGCCGTCATAGTCGTTGGACTGGCCATGTGGCGCGGACTGATACCCATTCCCGGCCCATTGCTGGCGTTGCTGGTTGGCGCGAAAGAGCCGGAATACTCGGCTCGCTACTACCCGTCAGAGACGTTTGCCTACGGTTGGGCCACCTTGACCCCCGGCGGGGGCCAGTTCGAGGAAATGCGGGACATTTGGGAGCGGCTCAATGGGTACCCGGCATTTGGCGACCTGACTGATGAGTTGAAAGAGGGATTTGCGGATGAAACAGGGATCGACTTTGAGACGGAGGTCATGCCCTGGGTTGGCCCGGAGATTTCGGCGGCCCTGATTGATATTGACGCTGAGCAAGAAACTCCAACCGCGGTTGCCGCCATTGGCGTCCGCGACCAAGACGCCGCCGCCACTTTCCTCACCAAATGGCAAGAGTATATGGCAGATGAATCCGGCGCCAGTTTCGAGGCCGGTTCCCATCGCGGCGTTGACACCTGGGTTGACGAAGACGCCTTTCAGGCTTACGCGCTGACCGATAACTTGCTGGTGTACGCTACCGACGAAATAACCCTGAAGAACACTTTGGACCGTATAGAAGACGGCGGCGATTCCCTGGCTAATGAAGCCAATTTCATAGCGGCCCGGGCGGCATTGCCGGAACGCCGTTTCTCCTCGTTTTACCTGAATTACCAACAGGGTATAGAGCTGTTGGATGAATTTCTGAGTGGGGAATCCGGCGCGCTGATGCCGGGCATGTTCGGCCCGGCGGCTTTCGCCGAACAAGCGCCGGATTGGGTGGCCGGCTCTGCCGGATGGGTAGAGCGCGGGGTGACGATGGAGATGGTATCGCCCACCGTATCCACTTTCGGGCTGGAAATAATTGATCTGCAAGACCCGGCCAACCTGCTGCCCGCCGATACCCTGGGCTTTATGGCCGGCGCCTTCGACCCCAACGTTGACCACTGGCGGACCGCGCTGGGGGAGTACGATTTGGCCAGCCTGCTCCCCTATCCCGAAGTGATTGACGAAATCAACGACAGCGTGGATGAAATCTCCAGCAGCGACGCGCCGGAACTGAATACCGACGCCACGCTGGCGGACGCGCTGAACCTGGGGTTTTGGCTGGTCAAAGACCTCACCGACATCGACCTGGAAGGGGATTTCTTCGACCACCTGTCCGGCCAGGCAATTTTGGCAGTGCGCGACTTTGATTTCGACGCCGTGACGGATGATCCGGCTGCCAATGCCATTGACGTGGTGGCAATGCTGTCTTATCGGGAAGACGGGAAAGCAAGGCTGGAAGACACGATGGACAAAGTAGCTAACCTGGTGCGAAACGTCGGTCTGGAGACCAATTCAGTTGACGTCGGGGCAGACGATGACGCCACGGTTTTTGAACTGGGCCTGCTGGGAATGATGATGGGCGGTCAATTCGGTTACCGGCCGGGCTACGTACTCCATGACCAGTATCTCACCCTTGGCACTACTGAAAGCGCGCTGTCCGCCATCGTGGCGCAGCAGAACGGCGAGGGAGACGGTCTGACGTCCGACGCCGAATACCGGCGGGCAACCGCCCACCTGGCGGCGGACGGGCAGTTCCTGGGTTACGTTGACGTGCGGCGCATCATCGCGCAGCTGGATGGGGACGACCTGGCATTGGAACCGGAAGAATACCGGATACTGCGGGAAGGGATTGGTGTGGCGGCATTCAGTTCCGCCACCGGGGAAGACTACAGCAGGGGCGCGGCGGTCCTGACCTTGTTTCCGGAATAGCGACCCGCCCGATGCTATAATCGCGATGCCGGCCGGCATCCAGCAAAAGGAGAGGCACTATGGGCGTGACTTACGCCAGGGGCAGCATCACCGGCCAGAACGGAGCGCGCGAGTTCGACTTCCTGGTGGATACGGGCGCGACCTGGGTCGGCATCCCGCAGGCCGACATTGACGCCCTGGGACTGGATACCGTGCCCAACGCCAGCGCCGCCCTGATGATGGCCGACGGCAGCGTCAGTCACACTCCTGTTTACATCGCGGTGGGTATGCTGGAAGGGACGGGCTTCGTCAACGGCGCCGTACCCGCAGCGGTCCCGCTGGTGGGCTACAAGCTGCTGCAGGACCTGGGGTTCAAGGTGGACCTGGTGAACGAGCGCATCGAGCCACGACCCGACGACGAGATCGGGCCACCGTTTCTACTGTAACCGGACGACAACGGAAGAATGCGCTGAGGGGCGACCCGTGGGTCGCCCCTCAGCGGTTGGTTAATCCCAAGTTCAGGGTTCTAGCCCCCGCCGATGGCGGGGAGGAAGTGCATCTCGGTGTCCTCGCTGACCCGCTCCATCAGGCCAAGCTGGCTGACGTCGCCGTCGACGATTACGGCCAGGCCTGGCGTTATGTCATCCAGTTCTTCGTCGTAGAGGAGTTCCTTCATGCCGGGATGGAGCTGCTCCAGGTTGTTGATCACCTGGCGCACCGTCGCGCCGGCCACCTGCACACGGTCGGGAGCGCCGGTGATACGCTGCATCGGCGCGGGTATCCATACGTCAGGCATTCCGACCTCCTCTTGGTTGGCGGCAGTCGCGGGATAAAGCGTCAGGGGCGAATCATGACCCACCCCTGCCTGATCTAGTCGCGGTCTACGAGCCGTTCTTTTCCCACAGCGCTTCCAGGACGTTGCCCGGGTTCATGGGAAGGACGGTCATGCGGACGCCGATGGCGTCGTAGATGGCGTTGGCGATGGCGGCCATGGGAGGCACGATGGGCACCTCGCCGACGCCACGGACGCCATATGGATGGTTGGGATTGGTGATCTCCACTATGCAGGTGTCGATCATCGGCAGGTCGAGGCTGGTGGGCATGCGGTAGTCCAGGAAGCTGGAGTTGACCATGTGCCCCTGGTCGTTGGTGTAGTACTCCTCGTTGAGAGCCCAGCCGATGCCCTGGACGGCTCCGCCCTGGATCTGGCCCTCCACGTAGGACGGATGGATCGCCTTGCCGGCGTCCTGGACGGCAGTGTAGCGGACGATTTCCACCTTGCCGGTGTCCTCGTCAACCTCCACGTCAACGATGTGGACGCCGATGCACGGGCCGGCTCCGCCGGGGTTGACGCCGCCGCGACCGACGATGGGGCCGCCGGTGGGCACCTGGCGCGCGGCGAGTTGCTGGAAGGTCATCTGCAGTTGGTCGTCAGCGCGGTGCTTGAGGACGCCGTCCTCGTAGAGCACGTCGTCCGGCTCGACCTCCCAGATGCGGGCGGCGCGGGCAATCATCTGTTGCCGGACGTCCTGCGCAGCGGTGTAAGCGGCGAAACCGGTCTTGAAGGTGACGCTGCTGCCGCCGGTGTTGGAGGTGAAGCCGATGCTGTCGGTATCGCCAATCTGGGGATTGACGTCCTCCACGGCGATGCCCAGCACTTCGGCCAACTGCTGGGACACGGAGGCGCGGGTGCCGCCGATGTCGGGGGAGCCCTCGGTCAGGGTAACGGTTCCGTCAGGATTGACCAGGGCAACCGCGGCGGACGGGCCGGTGTTGTTGCCCCAGAAACCGGAGGCGACGCCACGTCCGCGCTTCTTGCCATCCTTGGGCGCGGAGTAATGCGGGTGTTCCTTGGTGGCTTCCAGGGTCTCGACGTAGCCGACCTTGGGGGTCAGCGGGCCGGTGGGACGGCGGGTCCCTTCTTTGGCGCTGTTCATGAGGCGCAAGTCGATGGGATCGACGCCCAGCTTCTCGGCCAGTTCGTCGAGCGCGACTTCGACGCAGTAGGCCGCGGCCGGAGAGCCGGGAGCGCGGTAGGCCGCAGTCTTGGGCCGGTTGACCACGATGTCATAGCCTTCGATCCAGGTGTTCGCGATGTCGTAGGCGGCGAGCACGCAGTTGGCCGCGCCGGCGACGGGCGAACCGGGGAACGCGCCAGCCTCGAAGATCAGGTGCACTTCGGCGGCGGTGATCTTGCCGTCGTTGGTCGCGCCGATGCGGCAAGAGATCTCGGTGCCGGAGGTCGGGCCAGTGGCCTCGAAGACCTCGGTGCGGTTCATGGAAACCTTGACGGGAGCGTGGGCCTTGCGGGCCAGCAGGGCGGCCAGGGGCTCCATGTAGACGGCGAGCTTGGCGCCGAATCCGCCGCCGATTTCCATGGGGACAGCCTTGACCTTGGATACCGGAATGCCCACCAGACGGGCGGTGTGGTCGCGGACGGTGAAGTGGCCCTGGCTGCTGGAGTAGATGGTCAGGCTGCCGTCGTCGTGCCACATGGCGGTGCCGCTGTGGGGCTCGATATAGCCCTGGTGCACGGCGGATGTGGACACGCTGCGCTCCACGACGATGTCGGCGTCGGCGAAACCGGCGTCGAGGTCGCCCATGCGGAACTCGAAGTGGTTGGCGGTGTTGGTGCCGCGCGTGTCATCGTCGTCATCCAACACGCCACCGGCGCGGGTGCCAGCCGTTTGGAACGCGGCGAGACGCTCGTGAACGAGGGTGGCGTCATCGGCCATGGCCTCGCGGGCGTGCATGACCGGAGGCAGCACCTCGTATTCGACGTCGATCAGGTCCAGGGCTTCCTCGGCGGCGTGAGCGCTGACGGCGGCGACGGCGGCAATGGCGTGGCCTTTGTAGAGGGCTTTGTCCTGGGCCATGATGTTGTTGCTCAGGAACTTGAAGTTGACCATCGCCCCTTCGGCCAGGTCGGAGGCGCGGCCGGTGGGCTCGACGATGTCGGCGCCGGTGATGACGGCGCGAACACCGGGCGTAGCCTCTGCCCGGCTGGTGTCGATGGACTTGATGCGGGCGTGAGCATGGGGGCTGCGCAGGACCTTGCCGTAGAGCATACCGGGCAGGTTCAGGTCAGCGCTGTAACGGGCCATGCCGGTCACCTTGTCGGCGCCGTCGTGGCGGACCGGGCGGGTCCCGACTACCTTGTATTCCTTGTCGCTAGTCAGGACCATGTTGGGGGTGTAGTCCAGCATTAGTTATTCCTCCGGCTGGTACGTCAAATGCGGGCTGGACACGGGTGGGCCAAGCCCGGAAATCCCGTGCCGGCAGTATGATAGCATAGCGAACCAACCGATGGGACGGGCTGATTTCCGTCCCATGTTAATGCGCAGCGAGCGGCGAGATTGCCGTGCTGCGCCCGCAATGACAAGGATGCAAAGGTGCGTTATCGGCGGGACCGCTGCGCTCGCATGACAAACACGGAACAGGCGGGAAACATGGATACGATCATCATCAAAGGATGTCTGAACGGCAGTCGCGGCCGGGAGCAAAACCCGAATATTCCGTTGGCGCCGGAGGAAGTGGCGCAGGAGGCCATTCGGTGCTACGAGGCGGGAGCCTCGATAGTGCACATCCACGCCCGGACGCCGGACGGCGGCATCAGCTACGACCCGGCGTGGTATGCCCAAACGGACGCGATGATCCGGGCGCAGTGCGACCTGGTCCTGAACCACACCACGGCGCGGCAGGCCCACGTGCCGGTGGAGGCGGTGACGCGGTATCTGCTGGAAACGCCGCAGCCGGTGGAGATGGTATCGCTGAACCTGGGCTCGGGCACCCGCTGGGTACTTGATCCCGAGACGGGCGGAAGGCGTACCGTCACCAGCCCGAACTCCTTTGAGGACATCGTGGCCACCCTGGACGCCTGCTACCAGCGCGGCACTTTCCCGGAGCCGGCCGTCCACGACGTGGGCAACGTGAACGCCGCCATCACGCTGATGCGGGAAGGCTACATCCGGGATTCCCGGTACTTCCTGGTGGAGCCGGGCGCGCACTGGGGCGACGGCCGCCTGAACATGGTGGGTTCGCCGCGCAACTACATGCTCATCGCCGACACCATCCGGGAACACTATCCGGAGGCCACCTGGCTGGCGCACAGCAGCATGGGGCAGACCTTCCCGCTGTGCGCCATCGCCATCGCCACGGGAGCGCACATCCGTGTCGGCATGGAGGACAGCCCGTTCCTGCCCAACAACCCGCAGCCCAGATCCAACGCCGAGTACATCGAATGGGCGGTCACCATGGCGCGGCTGCACGGCCGGGAGCCGGCGACGCCGCAGCAGGCGCGGGACATGCTGGGGTTGAACCCGTATCCAGAGGCGTAGCGACGATGGGACGGGGCAGGATGGTCCCTTCAATCTGGCCATCGAGGCGGTGCCACAGGCCAGGCTCTTCATAACTGGACGGGGCCGGCGGATTTGGAGAACGGCTAGGAAAGGGACCCGAACATGATGGCAAGAAAATGAAGTTGGCGGAATATTAGCAGGGCAGGCCATCCCGCCAGAGGGAGTTTTCCGGCAGGTCAGCTCCGGCAGCAATCAAAACTGCGGAGTGAAGACCGACGGTAGCATTGCCTGCTGGGGTATCAACAACCACGGACAGGCTACGCCGCCGTAGACTGGATTACGCCTGCCGATTGCTTCGTTCGATCTCCAGCTCGCCCAAGAAATCCCACGCCGCATATTGTCCCTTTGCGGTGGCCAGCGAGTATAGTCGCGCATCTACAGTGACCAGCGGCCTTTCCTCGCTGGCTGCCTCCAGCAGAACTGCGTCAGTCAGTCCCAGACTTGGGAATGCCGGATTGGCTGACGCTTGGGCGCTGGCGATAACAATTTCGTTGCCGCCCTCGATCAATGCCCGGAGGCCGTCCATCAACAACGTTCGTTCGGGCTCGCCGTGTTGGCCCAGCAAATTGGACGCTTTGGTAAGGGTGTTCGGAGTCAAAAATACCCGGTCAACCAGGTTGACGGGGCCAATCAGAACCTCATAATCGCTGAACGTATACCCCTCCAGTCGTCGATGCTTGGCAATCAGATCCGGGTTAACGTTGCCAACCACGAGCAGCACGAGCAAGTTGGTGTCAATCAGGAAGCGCGTAACTGGCACCAGGCCTTCAGATCGGGAAGAATGCGGTCGGTGAGGGCAACGACGCGGCCATCGCTGTCGTCAACATGAACTACTTTGTAGGCTCGTGGGGCTTTCAAGCCCATCCGGACGCCCATGTCTCCCTGCCGGTCCCAAGGACGGGCGAATCCGAAGGTGATCCGCCATTGTTCCGATTCTACGTCGTACACCACCTCCTCGAGGCCCAGATTGGTAATTTGCTCATCAGCGAAAACTTCGGCTACGTACTCTCGCGCCGTTTTGGTAACTTCTTTCACGTCCATTCGTTGCCCCCTCGTTCCCTACTGACCTCATTGTATCTTGGCCCGGCGACCGGCGGCAAAGCAAGCGGCGGCGCGTGCTAGAATCTGGGCAGCGTCGCGGTGATGTAACCCTGCCGCCCAGTCAATTGGAGCAACGAAAATGTCCGCCGCAACCGAGCCGGAGCGCGACGCGCGCGCCATTACTGATGACTACCTCAACCGGGCCTGGGCCGCTTATGAATCCCATCGCCTGGAGCTTGGCTCCACCTACATCTGGAAGGCTACGGAGGTTGCCCTGCGCTGCGCCGCCGCCAAGCGCGGGATGACTGTGGACACGCCGGATGAGCGGATCGATTTTGTCGAGTTGCTGGACTCGGAAAACCGCAACAAATATCCAAACCACTATATGGCGTGCCTGATGGCCAGCGAGCATTATCTGGACGACTCCGAGCTGGGCGTTATGCCCGGCGACGATCCCAGAAAGTACGTTGATCTGGCCGTGGAATTCATCGAAGAACTGCTGGCGATGGCAGAGACGTCCCAATGACCTGGCAGGAACTCTACGAAATCGCCAGGTCATTGCGGCAACGGGCTGACCAGCTGTTTGACGAGAACGAAAGCCAACTGGCCAGTGAAGGCATCTGGGGCGCGCTGCACTACGCGGGGAGAGCGCTAGCCGAATGCTTCGGACGCGCCGCCGGCGGATCTTTCAACGATGGGTATATCCTGGGGCGGTCCAACTTGCCAGGCGACATCGGCCAACGAAAACGTAGCTGGCGCGCGGCCCGCCGCTTGCATCGCCACTTCTACAACAGCAATCTGGATGCGCGGCGGTTGGCGAACGACCGCGCGTTGGCAACGGAGTTGCTGGACGAAGCCTTCTCCGCTCTACAGTCAAATCCGCCATAGCCAGCCGCCGACCGTTCCGCTTCAATCAATTCGCCGGCCGCGCCAGTACTGGGGCGGCCGTTGGTAATCATCGCCCCGCCGGCCGCGACCGCCGCCGGAGCGGGAAATACCGCCCGGGCCGCGCCGGAAGGGTCGGACGGCCAATCCCACTATGGCTCCGACCACGAAGCCGCCGATGTGGGCGAAGAAAGCGGTGGAGACCTCGTGGCTCACGCCGATGGAGAGCAGGCCCTGGATGGCCTGCAACGCGAACCAGATGACGAGGAGCCAGACGGCGCGGAGCTCGATAACGGTGATCAATATGTAGATCAGCAGGGTGCGGATACGGTTGCGGGGGTAGAGGAGGAGATAGGCGCCCATGACGCCGGAGATGGCGCCGCTGGCTCCGACCAGAGGCGTCTGGGAAGAGGGACCGATGGCGTAGTGGGACAGGGTGGCCAGCACGCCGGCCACCAGGTAGAACAGCAGGTACTTGAGGTGGCCGAAGGTATCCTCGATGTTGTCCCCAAAGACCCACAGAAACAGCATGTTGCCGATGAAATGCATCAGGCTGCCATGGATAAACATGGAGGTGAGCATCGTGCCCCAGGTCGGGATGGGGGACGCGATGTCGATTCCACCGGAGCCAACCGGGAGCAATTCAAAAGCCCGACCTGACGACAGTTCGGCGGGTATAAAACCGAACTGCAGGAAGAAAACGAAGATCGGCAGGCCGCCTCCGCCGAAGAGGAACCCGAACCCGCCGACGCTGATCTCGTAGAGGAATACGAGAGAGTTGAGGCCGATCAGGACGAGGTTGACGACCGGACGGGAGCCGTGACGCCGCCCGGCGTCGGAGATGGGCAGCACGGCTAGGCGGGGACGGCGGCGGTGATGTCTTCGGCAGCGTGGGCGATGATTTCCGCAGCGGTACTCTGGGAAATGCGCCCGATGTTGAGCATCAGATGGAACTTGGTGGGATCGTTGGCTTCGGCCCGGAAGAACTTGCGGTAGAAGGTGACCCGAGCGTTTTCCAGATCCTCGGAGTAGGCGCGGGCCTCGTCAGCCGAGAACAGCTCGCGCTTGGCCATAGTGTCGATACGAACGTCCATGGGCGCGAGGAGTCCCACGTGGATGACGCCGGGGGTATCGGCCAGGATCATGTTGCTGCCGCGTCCGATAATGACGACGTCGCCGCCGCCGGCCAGCTCTTTGATGACGGACGTAGTGGCTTCAATGAACGCCCGGTCGTGGACGTTGGAGGAGGAAGCGGCGTCGGATACCAGCTCGGTGTAGGCTTCGGCGGGGAGCATTTCAATACCGCGGCCGAAATAGGGTTCGGCTCCGGCGCCGGCCACGGCGGAACGTTCGAGGACGGTCTGCATGAAGCGCGCGACTTTTTCGCGGAACGGGACCACCCGTTGCTCCTTCTCGATGAGCCGGCTGACCGGAGACCCGACCAAGCGAGCCGCCTCGGAGAAGATATATCGGTCCACGTAGTTCAGGCCCATGTTCTGGGCGACCAGGTGGCCGATCTCCAGCGTGCCGCTGCCGATGACGCCGTTGATGGTTATGACCGGCATGATGCTTCCTCCGTCTCGGACGCGGGTTACGCCGTGTACTGGGCCAGGACCCGTTCGCGGCGGCGGTGGTACTCGTCGACCAGCAGACCCATGGCGAAAGAGTCGTACCAATTGCCGTCCTTGCGGTGGGTGCGGCGCAGGTGCCCTTCAAGCACGAAGCCCAGGTGCCGGAACATCTGCAAGGCGTGCTCGTTGTACTCCGGAACGTCCACCCACACGCGGTGAAGTTCAAGGTTGTCGAAGGCTTCGTCCAGCAGGGTGACCAGAGCCGAGGTCCCGTAGTGGTGGTGCCAGAGATCCTTGCGTCCGATCAGGATGAAGAGCTGGGCTTCCTCCAGGGGCCATTCGACCAGCAGCTGACCCTCCCCGATATGGGCCTCGTCGGTGGCATAGATGGAGTAGATGCGCCTTTCATCCTGGTTGAACGTTTGATGCCACGTGTCGTCGTCGGCGTCCTGGATGGCTTCGGGAGCGTACCCGATGTGGAGGGCGTGGCCGTCGGAATCGTCGGTGCCGTACCACAGCGAACTGACCTCGGGATCGCGCAGCCAATCGCGAATGCGTGAAACATCTTCACGGGAAACGTCTGAGTTAAGGCTAACTGTTGGGAACATATACCGGCCTCCTAGAACTGCAATGGCAATGATTTTCCGGCTTTCCGGGGGCCAAATTTATACTGTGAATTACCCGGATTATAACACGGTGGTTGCGCCGGGAAGGGGCCGCTTCCCGCCAGGAATCGAAAGAGGGGGCGAACCGGCGTTCGCCCCCTCATTGGATCGGACGGGTCAGCAGGACAAGGCGCTAATCCGCGGGTACCGCGACCTCGCTGCCGATCGATTCGTAGGCCCACTCCAGCAGGTCCACAGTCTCGTCCCAACCGATGCAGGAGTCGGTGATGGAGATACCGTATTCCAGCTCGGACGGGTCAGCGCCGAGCTTCTGGGCGCCGGGATTGATATTGCTTTCCAACATCACCCCGATGAGGTCGGAGTTGCCGGCCAGCCGCTGCTGCAGTACGTCGCGGAAGGCGATGTGCTGGCGGGTGTGGTCCTTGTTGGAATTGCCGTGGCTGCAATCCACCACTATGGGAGCGGGAGCGCCGGACTTGCGGAGGGCGTCAGTGGCCGCAGCGATGGAGCGGGCGTCGAAGTTCGTGCCGCTGCGGCCGCCGCGCATAACCAGGTGGCAGTTGCGGTTGCCGCGAGTCTCGACAATGGAGGCCTGGCCGTCGTGATCGATGCCGAGGAACGCCTGCGGCGTTCGGGCGGCGACGAGGGCATCTACAGCGGTCTGAGGGTCGCCGTCGGTGCCGTTCTTGAAGCCCACGGGCATCGACAGGCCGGAAGCCATCTGGCGGTGGATCTGGCTCTCGGTGGTGCGGGCGCCGATGGCGGCCCAGGTAACGAGGTCAGCGACGTACTGGGGCACGATGGGGTCGAGGAATTCGGTGGCGGAGCTCAGTCCGGTTTCGGCGATCTCGAGCAGCAGTTCGCGGGCGCGATGCAGACCATCCTCGATCTGATAGGTGTCGTTGAGGTTGGGGTCGTAGATGAGGCCCTTCCAACCAACGGTGGTACGCGGCTTCTCGAAGTAAACGCGCATCACGATCATGATGCGGTCGCTGAGCCGGTCGGCCAGGGGCTTGAGACGGGCCGCGTAGTCCAGTGCGCCCGACTGGTCGTGGATGGAGCAGGGGCCGACAATGACGGCAAAGCGCTCGTCGTCGCCGTTGAGCACGTTCTCGAGTTGGCGCCGGCTATCAAGCACGACTTCTTCCGCCTTGGGGGTAAGGGGAATTCGGGCTTCCAGTTCAGACGGTCGGATCAATGCGTTGTTACTCATCACGTTCACATCTTTTGCCGGTGAGATTGCCATCTTTTTGTCCTCCTGACGGTACCGGGTGCGGGGCTGACGTTACCAACAAAAAGGACTTCAGCCTCCGTCCGGCTGAAGTCCTGCCAAAGTGGTTGTCACCAAGTTTTATCGGGCTTCCCACGCCGGGTTTACGCTGGCCGCACTGCGGTAAGCGTAAAAGTAGAAGGGGCGATAATACCCGGGGACGATTTGGCGGCAGGCGGTACTCATGTCGACGAAAATGCTACTCCCGTCGTACTGTGTTGTCAACGGGACAAATGCCCGCATTTGGGAAACCGCCGCGATGCGGTCGGCCCGAAGCCTACGGGGCGCGCCCGGCCAGTTCCGCGACGACGCCGGCTCCGCGAGCCGCCGCCTGCGCATCGGGGCCATCGGACAGGGCGCGCACCAACAAGCTGCCAACCGCCGCCGCATCAGCCCTCTGGCCAACGTTCAACACGTGCTCGCGGCTGGAAATGCCGAACCCAACGGTGATGGGAAGATCCGTCCGCTGGCGGACCCGGTCGACCAGGTCCAGGCCCCGATCGGACAACTCGGAACGAGCGCCGGTGATTCCCACCACGCTGGTGCAGTAGACGAATCCCCCGCCGAGAGAGACCGAACGCTCTATGCTCTCGTCGGTGCTGGTTGGCGCCAACAGCGGTATCAGGCGGACGCGGTAGGGATCGAGTTCCGACACCAGCGCCTCCGCCTCCGAACTCGGCAGATCAACGATGATCAGACCATCTACGGTGGCCTCGGCGCACGCAGCGGCAAATTCCTTCAGGCCAAAGGACATCACCGGGTTGTAGTAGCCCATCAAAATGAGCGGGGTATCGCCGACCTGGGGACGCAGGGCGGCCGCAGTGTCCAGGCAATCCCGAACAGTAACGCCGTTCTGCAAAGCAATGTAGCTGGACGCCTGGATCACGGGACCCTCGCCGATGGGATCGCTGAACGGAATGCCCAACTCAATGGCGTCCGCGCCGGCCGCAACCAGTCGCGGCACGATGTCCAGCGCGGCGTCCTTGTAGGGGTGGCCGACGGTGACGAACACCACGAGACCGGGGCGGCCCTCGGCTTTGACGGCGGCGAACTTGGCGGCGATGCGGTCCGGGTGGATGGCAGTCTGGGTTGTCATCTTTATCACTCGAAGAAGGGCGAGGATCGAAGCGTAGCTAGACTATCCTACCGGCCGGCGGGTGTCCAGACGACGCGATCGCGCCGGCGCCTGCTGTCGGTAGGGGCGACCATTCTCGGCTGGGACACGGCTGTGGGTTTACAGGCCCAACCACGCGCTGAGCACGGCCACCAGGTTCTGCGCGGCGTGAACGGCGATGCAGGGCCAAAGCGAGCCGGTGCGGTGGTACAGGAAGCCCAGCAGCAGGCCGGTGACGAACACCGGCAGTAGCAGCGCCGGCGCCAGGTGCAGGGCGGCGAACACGGCGGCCGACGCGACGATGGCGGGAACGAATCGCCAACGGTTGGCGAGGCCCCGCAGGATGAACCCGCGGAAGAACGTTTCCTCGGCGATGGGAGTCCAGACCGCCAGGGCCAGCGCGCTGAATACAACCCAACCTCCGGGCAGCAACAGGCCGTCAGGAATCTCGGGAGGCATAAGGAAGCCCCAACCCAAAGCCATCGCGGCCATGGTGTACAACTGGGCGAAACCGAGACTGCACACCAGCGCGGCCGCCGTAAGCATTGCGGAGGTGCGGAGCGAAGTCCGCGGTCCGGCGAACCCCACCAGCGCCCACGGCGGCGGCCAGGTGCGGATGCCGAGGAGCCAGACCAGGGCAATCTGGAGCAATCCCAGGGCGGTGGCGGAAATCACGGCGGCGACGGCCAGGGGAATCACCAGGGCCAGGGACGCGATCAGCACCGCGGTGGGCACGAGGACCATCAACCCCAGGGCCGGTTGCCAGATACCCCACGCGCGCGGGTCGGTTGGTGTGGCAGCGGGCACCAAAACTGCGCGACACTCCGCGCATTCCGTCGCGCCGGGCAAAAGCGCGGCGCCGCAATCGGTGCAGAAGGATTGCATCACAAAAACGCCATTGTGGATGGAGCCCCAAGTTGAACGATGCAGTATAGAACACGGACGACGACGGTGGTGGATTCGGAATGTTGGAGGGAGCAGGGGCGCGCCGGTCCCATTTGCCAACTTGGGATCATTGGGCCATAATTGCCGGCGCCCGCCTGGACAGCAAATCATGGCGATGTTGCGGTGAGAACGAATGGCCACAGGTTCCGATTCACCAGGGTTTGGCGAAGGGTTTCTGCGCATGGCCCAGGCGTTGGGTCTGGACGTGTCGGACGAAGAACGAGCCCAAGACCTGGCGCGCCGAGTTGCTCTGATGCGCGAGGGTCTGGCTCGTCTGTACGAGATCGACGTCTCCGGCGCCGAGTCTCCTTCGGCCTTCATCCCATCGGCGTACCAAGGATCCAACTCAGGAGCGGGAAGGGGTTAGACCATGGCAGGCGGCGAACTTCATTACATGTCGGCCTGGGAACTGTCCGGCCTGATCCGCAACCGGGAGGTGTCCCCGGTCGAGGTGGTCGAAGCTTGCCTGGCCCGGATCGAAGAGACCGAACCAACTCTCAATTCGTTCATCACCCTGATGCCGGAGCAGGCCAGGAGCGCGGCGCGACGAGCAGAGGACGAAATCGGGCGGGGAAATTACCGCGGGCCGCTGCACGGCATCCCGGTGGGATTGAAGGACCTGTTCAACACGGCCGGGGTCAAGACCACGTCGGGAACGCGGATTTATGACAACTACGTGCCGGAAGAGGACTGCACGGTGGCGACTCGGTTCGGGCAGGCTGGCGCGATCCTGCTGGGCAAGCTGAACATGCACCCGTTCGCGTTCGGTCCAACCGGCGAAAACGGCGATTACGGTCACATGCACAACCCGTGGAACCCGGAGCGGATCACCGGCGGATCCAGCGGCGGCAGCGGATCGGCGGCGGCGGCCGGACAATGCACAATCACCATGGGCAGCGACACCGGCGGAAGCGTGCGCATTCCGGCGGCGCTGTGCGGGATCGTGGGTCTCAAACCGACCTACGGGCGGGTGAGCCGGGCCGGACTGACGCCGCTGTCATGGTGTCTGGACCATCCTGGTCCCATGGTGCGGACGGTGGAAGACGCTGCACTGACCATGAACGTCATCGCCGGCCATGATCCCCGGGATCATGCCACGTCGGACGCGCCGGTTCCCGACTACACGACGGCGCTGACCGGAGACGTTCGCGGCTTGCGCATCGGCGTCGTCCGGGAATACTTCGAAACCGAAATAGATCCGGCGGTGGCCGCGCTGACGCAACAGGCCATTACCGTGCTGGGCGAACTGGGCGCGGAGATCGTGGACGTTTCCCTGCCGCTGTACGAGTACGCTCAGCCCATCAGCAACGCCATCCTCAGCGCCGAGGCGACGGCGGCTCATCGCGACGTCCTGCTGAGTGACGGCGACAAGATGTACCCCCAGGTCCGCGAGCGGTTGGAGGAAGGCCTCTTCATTTCGGCGGCGGAATACCTGAGGGCGCAGCAGGCGCGACAGGTCTTCTGCCAGCAAGTGGCCGGCTTGCTGGAATCCGTCGATCTCCTGGCCGGGCCTGTTGAGCCGGTAACTGCTCCGAAGATCCTGGAAAGGCGGATTGAGATCGGAGGACAGGCGCTGCCAGCGGTGCCCATGCTGACGAAGTACACTCGGGTGTACAACATCACCGGGTCGCCGGCAATTTCGGTGCCGTGCGGATTTGGGCCGGACGGGCTGCCCGTGGGGCTGCATCTGGCGGGCCGAAACTTTGACGAATCGACGGTGCTGCGGGCCGCCTACGCTTACCAGCAGGCGACGGACTGGCACACGCAGCGGCCTCCGCTGTAGTCCGGTTCCGCAGATCGACAACGAACCTCTCACGCCGGCAGGAACCGCAAACGAAGTGGCTACAATAAACGCCGTTACCTTCGACCTGTGGCAGACCTTGATCCTGGACAATCGGGAACTGGGCCTCCAACGGGCGCAGGTTCGCCTGGATGGCGCCCGGGATCAGCTGGCCGAGCAGGGGATCCACCACGACCCGGATCACATCCGCGAAGCCTACCGGGGATGCTACCGAGCCTGCCGGGCAGTGCGGAACAACAACGCAGACGTGAGTTTCCGCGAGCAGGTGGAAATCTTCGTCAACCTGATTGAAGATGGCCTGGTGGGACGTTTGCCGGAGCCGACCCTGGCCGAGATCGAGAGGGTCTACGCCGAGTCGTTCTTCGACTACCCGCCGCGGTTCCACGAGGCGACGCAGGAAACCCTGGCCACAGTCAGCGGTATGGGGCTGCGAATCGGGCTGATATCTAACACAGGCATGACTCCGGGCTATACCTTCCGTCAGTTCCTGGAACAACATGGCCTGGCGCAATATTTTCAGACCATGACTTTCTCCGACGAGGTTCTGCTGGCCAAGCCTTCCGATGAGATTTTTCTGATGACCATGGAGGCGTTGGATTCGAAACCAGAGAGCACGATCCATGTCGGCGATCACGTGAGCAATGACGTGGTGGGAGCCAACCGGGTGGGCATGAAATCCGTCTGGATTCGCGGTTTCTACGAGCCCGAAGACCCGGACGACCCGGACAGCCAGGCGGACGCCGAGGTCGATGACCTTTCCGGCGTTGCGGCGGCGATACGGGATTTGATCACCGGCTGACACCAGGATCGACGAATTTCCCCCATCGCGGCGAGCGATGGGGGCCGATTGGGCGCAAGGAGCACAACCTTGTTCCAGGAACTCAGCGGCGGGCCGCTCCCCAACGGGCGGTATCCCGACATCACCTTGGCCATCTTCCCGCACCTGAAGGAATTCGTGGCGGTGGACACCCGGGGAACGGCGGCAGAGGTCAGGCTGATGTCCACCGAGGACGTGTTCAACGACGAATACTACCGCACGGTGGAAAGTGAATTCGCCAGCGCTCTGCGGGAAGGCGGGGATCGACCGTTCCTGCACCTCATGCACCTGCCCAACCAGGTGGATGACATCGTGCGCGGCGTGGCGATGCACTACATCCTGGAGCGCTTGGGGGTGGACTATCACGACGAGGACAGGATGCCGGAGGTGGTGGTATTCGTCATATCGGGTCCAACGCTGGCCATTCCCACCGATCAGGTCGTGGAGGGCTTCTCCGAGATGCTGTCGGGCAAGCTGGACGGCGCAGCCATCGACCGTTGGTCGCGGGAGTTGAGCCGGCTGATCGAGATGGAAAGCAAGGCGTTCCCTGCGGCCGGGGAGGCGCTGGGCGAAACCATGACCGACGAATCGCTGGACCCGTACTATATCTGGCAAAACCGGAATTGAGGGACAACCTTGACCACCGAACGCATGGCGCTGACCTTCAGCAGTCGCGACAACAACGATGACGACGACCTCATCGCCGTGGCGCAGGCCGCCGACCGCCTGGGGTACGAGTCCTTCTGGACCGGAGAGTCGTGGGGACGCGACGCCTTCACCGTGCTGACGATGCTGGCGTGCCACACGGAGCGCATCGGCCTGGGCACCGGCATCGTCACCGTGTACAGCAGGACGCCGGGTCTGGTGGCGCAGAGCATCGCATCGCTGGACCGCATCAGCAACGGGCGGGCCATCCTGGGGCTCGGCAGCAGCGGGCGCATCGTGATCGAGGACTGGCACGGGGTGAAGTTCGACCACCCGGTTGCGCGCACGGCCGAGTACATTGACATCATCCGGCTGGCGCTTTCGGGCGAGCGCGTCAACTATGAGGGCCGGTTCTATAATCTGAAGCGTTTTCGCATGGGCGTCCGGCCGGTGCAGGAGCGGTTGCCGATCTACGTGGCGTCGCTGGGGAAACGCAACCTGGAGTTGACCGGCCGATCCGCGGACGGCTGGCTCCCCATCTGGACGCACCGGGAGAGGCTGCCCGAGGTGAAAGAACCGCTGGCGCAGGCGGCGCAAGCGGCCGGCCGGCAGGTGTCCGACGTGACCACCGCCCCGCAGATCCTCAGCTGCGCCAGCGAGGATGAGGCGACGGTATCCGACGCGATTGCCCAGGCCCGTTCGCACATGGCGTTTTACATCGGCGGGATGGGAACTTACTACTACGATCTGTTCTGCCGATACGGATACCGCGACGAGTGCGACCGACTGCGGACAGCGTGGGCTGAGGGAGACCGGGGGAAAGCGGCCACGTGCATAACCGACGAGATGGTGGGCAACATCACCGCGATTGGTACACCCCACGAATGCCAGGACAAGATGGCCCGGTTCCGGAGCAACGGCGTCGATATGCCGATAGTGGCCTTCCCCCACGGTTCCGACCGGGACACCATGCTGGGCACGCTGGAAGCGCTGGCCCCCGCAGAGGCATAAGTTGATCCGGTGAAGATCGGGCTGATCTCCGACACCCATTCCGCCGGCAGCGGCCGAGACCTGCCGATGGCGGTGTTCGATGCGCTGGAGGGCTGCGACCTGCTGCTCCACTGCGGCGATCTGGAGTGCATCGGCGTACTGGATTACCTGGAGGAACTGGCGCCGGTGCTGGCGGTGCGCGGATACGAGGACCCGGTAGAGCCCGGAGGGCGGCTGGCCAACGTCTCTCGCATCGTCGAGGTAGCGGGGGTACGGATCGGCATGGTACACGACATACAGTGGCCGCCGCCGTCGATTGCAACGACGCCCGACGGGACCGGGCTGGTTTGGCCGGAATCGGGTCTGCAAGCGTTACTGCAAAAGAAATTCGGCGGAGAGGTTGACGTGGTCGTTTTCGGGGACACCCACGAGGAGATGGTGGAATGGCGCGACGGCGTGTTGTTCGTCAACCCCGGCAGCCCAACCTACCAGGGCCGTCGCCACGGGCCGGGAACGTTGGGCACAGTCGCGTTGCTGGAAGTAGATGATGGAGTGAATGATGCGCGCATCGTGCAGTTGGCGGCGGGATGAGAGTTCATTGACACCCGAACAGAGGTTGTGCTAATTTCGCAACGTTTGTCGGATTTTTTAGCCGAAAAACGGAGAGGAATGTATGGAATCAATACCTATCATCGTGCCCTTGGCTGCGGGAGTCATTGCGCTGGCCTTTGCCGCGTTTATGGCCTGGCGAGTGGTCAGGGCAGACGCGGGCAACGAGCGCATGACGGAAATCGGCGACGCCATCCGCACCGGCGCGTCCGCCTTCCTGCGTCGGGAGTACATGTCCCTGCTGCCCTTCGTTGTGGTGGTGGCCGTGATCCTGGCCGTACTGGACTACACGGTCTTCACTCACAACCTGGGCGTTCCGGCCACGGCCATTTCATATCTGGTCGGCACGATCTGTTCCGGTCTGGCCGGATTCGTCGGGATGAACGTGGCGGTACGCGCAAACATCCGTACCGCCGCCGCGGCCATGCGCGGGTTGAACCCGGCCTTGCGGGTGGCGTTCTCCAGCGGAACGGTGATGGGCGTGACCGTAGTGGGCATCGGCCTGCTGGGCGTCACGATCCTGTACCTGATTTTCCAGGACATCGGCGCAGTGGCCGGCTTTGGGTTCGGCGCGAGCTCCATTGCCCTGTTTGCCCGCGTGGGCGGCGGGATCTTCACCAAGGCGGCGGACGTGGGTTCCGACCTGGTGGGCAAAGTGGAGGCTGGAATCCCCGAGGACGACCCGCGCAACCCCGGTGTCATCGCGGACAATGTGGGCGATAACGTGGGCGACGTGGCCGGCATGGGCGCCGACCTGTTCGAATCCTACGTGGGCAGCATCATCTCGGCGGTGGCGTTGGCGGCGGCCAGCACGACCGCATTCGCGGTATTCGGCAACGATGCAGTGTTCCCGATGCTGCTGGCCGGCGCGGGCATCGTGGCTGCCATCCTCGGAACCTTCGTGGTGCGCAGCGGTGAACAGGCGGACTTCGAGCGGCTGCTGTGGGCGCTGCGCTACGGCATCTTCGCCGCCGGTGGGTTGCTGATCATCTTCGCCGCGATCCTGACCATCACCCTGACCGGCAACTGGTGGTGGTTCGGCTGCGTGGTGGCCGGACTGATTGCCGGGACCATCATCGGACTCGCCACGGAATACTACACCTCATACAGCTACAAGCCGACGCAGCGCGTGTCGGAATCGTCGCAAACCGGCGCGGCCACGGTAATCATCAGCGGCATCGCCACCGGGATGCTGAGCACATTGATCCCGGTGATCTGTGTGTCGGTAGCCATCCTGCTGGCGTACTGGTTCGCGGGCTTCTACGGCATCGCGCTGGCCGGTGTCGGGTTGCTGTCCACGCTGGGCATCACCCTGGCAACCGACGCGTACGGTCCGGTGGCGGACAACGCGGGCGGCATCGCCGAGCAGGCCAACCTGGACCCGCAGGTTCGGGAGCGCACCGACGCCCTGGATGCGTTGGGCAACACCACGGCGGCCACGGGCAAGGGCTTTGCCATCGGATCGGCGGCGCTGACGGCGTTGGCGTTGTTGGCCGCGTATTCGGTGAGCGCAAATTTGATCACCCTGGGTCCGGACGGACGGCTGGCCGCCGGCGGGGCTGGGATCAACATCCTGCAACCGCAAATCCTGGTCGGGCTTGTCATTGGCGCGATGCTGCCGTTCATCTTCTCGGCGTTGACGATGCAAGCGGTGGGCCGAGCGGCACAGGGCATCGTCGACGAAGTGCGCCGTCAGTTCCGTGAAATACCGGGCCTGATGGAAGGCACAGCCACTCCCGACTCGGCGCGGTGCGTGGACATCAGCACGCGGGGGGCGCTGCGGGAGATGATCCTGCCGGGCGTGATGGCGGTGCTGGCCCCGATAGCCACGGGGTTCATCCTCGGCGAGGCGGCTCTGGGCGGCCTGCTGATCGGATCGGTTTCGGCCGGTTTCATGCTGGCCATCATGATGGCGTCGGCCGGCGGAACCTGGGACAACGCGAAGAAATACGTTGAGCTGGGCAACTACGGCGGGAAAGGCTCGGACGCTCACAAAGCGGCGGTGGAAGGCGACGTGGTGGGTGACCCATTCAAGGACACCTCCGGACCGAGCCTGAACATCCTGCTGAAGCTGATGGCTATCGTGTCACTGGTGTTCGCTCCGGCATTCGTGGCAGCGCCGGCGTTGATCAACCTGTAGGTCGAGCCTAAATTTGGCGCAATTGGGGGCGGCCCGGTGGGTCGCCTCCAATATTTTGACAGCGGGCGGTGGCAGTCGACGCCAGCGGATGGCAGAATAGCGCAGTGCCAATTTGCGGCGATCAATCCCGCAACCAACGGAGACGATGACGATGACCAGCAGCAACGGCAATCTGTTTGACCTCACCGGCAAGGTAGCCCTGATTACCGGAGGGAACGGCGGCCTGGGCCTCGGCATGGCGTTGGGTCTGGCCAACGCCGGGGCGGACATTGCCATTGCCGCACGCAACACGGAGAAGAACGCCGCCGCCGTTGAGGCAATCGAAGCGACCGGGCGTCGCGCCTTTGCAATCCCGACGGACGTTACCAGCGAGTCGGACATCGACGATATGGCGTCGCGGGCGGTGGCTCATTTCGGGCACGTTGACATCCTGATCAACAACGCCGGGGCCACGGTCCGGAAGGCGCCGGAGGACATCACCGCGGCTGAGTGGGACAACGTGCTGGACGTTAATCTGCGGGCGGCGTTCCTGTCGAGCAAGGCGGTCTACCCGCACTTCAAGGCGCAGGGTAGCGGCAAGATCATCAGCATCGGCAGCATGTACAGCATCTTCAGCGGCGGAGGCAGCGGCGTGCCGTACTCGTCCAGCAAGGGCGGGATCGTGCAGCTTTCGAAGAGCTTCGCCGTGGCCTGGGCCAGCGACAACATCCAGTCCAACGCCATCCTGCCGGGGTGGTTCATGACCGAGCTGACGCAGGCGATCCCGGAAACCCAGCCGGAGCGGTACGACCTGATCAACCGGCGGATACCGATGGGACGCTGGGGTGAAGCAAGTGAGTTACAGGGGGCGGCGGTTTTCTTGTCCAGCCGGGCGTCGGACTACGTTACCGGGGCGGTGATTGCGGTGGACGGGGGATTTTCGGTGGCGTAGAACGGCGCAACGGCGTCGGTCATCTTTCGGTCGACGGCGATTCAGAAACGGGCCAGTGACCGGGCAAGGGTCACGATCCACAATAGCCAGTACATCCCGACACTATTGTTGAGGTACCAGTCCGGGAAAGGCAGTCCCCAGACATCCGCCGGCAATATCCACCAGCCTACTATGGTCAAAACGGTTCCAACCAGGAACGCTATAAGCGCGCCCCACCAACCCGCCGGAGAAAGCAACAGCAGGGAAACGGCGAAAACCAGGAGCCGGACGTTCGCGTTTGCCTCGACCCAATTGGTGCCCTCACCTTGGGCCCCAATGACCATGCCCCAAAAATCCCCGGCTCCGGGTAGGACAAGGGCCAGCACGATTGCCAAGCCATAAATGATCAACGCCCAAACTATGCCGGTAATGCATCCCGAACCTCCCTCCTGCTCCGAGTTGCCCGAGCCATCCAGTATCGGATCACCATCGCCGCCGGACCCGTAGGTTGACCCTTCGAAATCGTACTCCCGCTCGACTACGGCCATCACGAACCTCCTCAGAAGTCACCTCGGCGGCGATTCAGTACCGCAACTATCCGGCACTGTCTTCGTGCGAGATGGCTGGGATGAGGGTGAAAACTACCCGACTACAGCTGCTCCAGCGCTTGGCGCGACAGCATCATTTTGACCGGGCTGATGGGGCGGAAGGTGCGGGAGACGCGCACGTCGCCGGCGAGGCTGCACAGGGTGTAGGCATCGTAGGGAGCCATGCCCTTTTCGGTGATCAGGAAGTCCACCATCTCGCGGACGGCCTGCTTCATGGCGGGGCCGAGATCGTCGCCGTGAGACAGCACGACGTAGTGGTCGGGGGTGATGGCTCGGGGTCCGGTGAGGGTCATGCCCTTTTCCACGGTGATGCGGACGTGGGTGTCGGCGGAGCACTCGGCGCCGGTTCCGGCCACTGCGCCGTCGCCGACCACGGCGTGGCAGTCGCCCATGGCGAGGAGGGCGCCGGGCACAAATACCGGCAGGAAGAGGGTGCTGCCCTCGACCAGCTCTTTCATGTCGATGTCGCCGCCGTAGGGGCCGCTGTCGCTGGCGGTTTCCTGCGGGTAGGTGGGCGTGGTGGCGACCAGGCCCAGGGACGGGTTCAGGGGCAGACGCATTCCGTTGGGCAGCACCAAGTCGTCACCGTCGATACTCATCACGGTGGGGTAGCCCTCGGTGAACTCGGCTTCCAGGAAACCGCGGCCCGGCATGACCATGTGGGCCGGGTTCTCCTTGGGCTTGATGCTGACGAACTCGACGCGGAGGGCGTCACCCGGTTCGGCTCCGTTGACGTAGATCGGGCCAGTGGCGGGGCCTTTCAGGGACTTCTCTTGCAGCACGCCGGGCTCACGGATGCCCTCGAAGGCATCCCAGGTTTCCACCATGAGGTCGTCTCCGGAGTCAATCGTAACGGCCGGCTCATTCTCCGGGTGAAGGACGTAAATGCGGTGGTCGCGGGAGATGGATTTCATGGTGCTTGCTCCTGTCTTGGAGGAATCTCTATAGCCAAGTAGCGGAAGGTTTGCCCGGGTTTGTCGCCGAAGGAGGAGTAATCCCTCCAGCGCATCCGGTAGGAATTCCTGAGTTTGATCGGATCTTCGCGGTTCCGTTTGGTACCGGCACTGGCATTGTCGCTCCACCGCAAGTTACCGCTGAAGACTTGTCGACCATCGTGTATTCGAAATGCCGAATCGACAGCGCCAGTATTCGTGGATGGTGTCCAGTAGCGGTGATCATTGGTTAGCAAGACTGCGAATCCTCGGTTGGCGTCTTCACGCGTATCCAACACCTGTTCTACGCGCTGTATGTCCTTCAAGAAGTCGTACCGCCTTGTATCCTGGGCGCTTTGGTCCCGGAGCGCAAATTGCTCACCCTGCCAATCGAGGGCCAAGAGCCGGGTGCAGTATTTCAGCTCAATGGCCAAATGTGCGCGGTTGGTGCTAATCCAAATGTCCAGCGCTAATCGACGCTCGCCCGCTCCAGATGCATTGAATTCAAGGCGCACATCACAATCAGGCTGGGTTTCGTGAATGTGCCAAGCCAGGGCATGTTGGAAATCGGCCTCCGAATGAAAAATGCGGCGACGCAGAAACAAACCGGACATCAGATCATCAATGTCGAGCATTGTTACTACCGGATCAAAGCACTGGCGGTATTCGTTGGGCGAGCGGTCAGGGTTGGTAAATCCAGCCGCGCCGGTTGGCGAAATCCTTGAGTTGCAAAGCAACGCTGCGGAAGGCGTTTCTGCGCTCTGGAATGGCGTCAAATCTGATGAGAGCGTGGGCTGCGTTTGCGAGCAATGGGTCCGGCAGGATAGTGAGACCCAAACGTTCGCACTCCTCTGCCGTAACAGCCATAACCCCGCTGGCTGTGTTGCCTTGGCCCATAAAATGTCAGTACGCAGCTTCCGCCGAGATGAGGCGGCTGTCGTAAGCGGACAGATTTGGATCTTGACGTCGGAAGGGATTGAAATCGGCGGAGGTCGCCGCATCGGGTGAGTCGGGATTGGGGAAAATCATCACATAGTACAGATGCGGCTGTGTCATTCATCCGCTCCGGCAAACTGGGCAAGGCGCTCGGCCAGGCTTGCCCAGCCATCCGGTTCGGTCATGTCGATGGCGGTCTCACCAGATTCTCGGGTGCTGGAGCTAGCCCAAACTAAGTCGCCCTGCCGGGTTTCCGGATCGACTTCCAGGCTGATTTCGACACCGGACAGAGACCATTCGGCGGAAACGATGCCGTAGGTAGTGGGGCATATTGTCGGAGCCGGCGCGTGGACCGGGTACATCCGGCTGAACGCCTCCGACAGCCAAGCCAAATAGTCGTCGTCGAAAGCGACGCCTTCGCCGTTGCGCCAACCATCCTGCAATTGGCGCAGTCCGGCAATTTGGCGGCTGGCATTCAGTCCGGGGGCCTCAGTGGTGGTCATGGGATGGCTTCTCCGACCAGGTGGTGAGGCCATCATAACAGAGCCAGTTTAGCCTGCGCGACGTTCACCGGGTTTGCCAATGCTGCATCCAAGTCAACCACGTTCACCGCCACCTGCCCGCGTTCTGTCGCAGCGCCCATCGGCGAACCGGAGTAGAACGCGGTGACGCCGTTCTGCGAAACGTCCTCGAAACGCTCCCAATGGCCCAGCGCGATGTAGTCGCAGGAGGCTTCGGCGATTTCGTGGGGGTAGATGGGTGATGAGCGTTCCTCGGTATCATCCGGGTAGTAAAAATGGCCGTGGGCCATGGCGACGCGCCAGTAGCCGTTGCGGCCGTTCGGGATGCCGGCCAGGGGTCGAAAGGCCGGCGTGTGGCTATCCATGGCGCGGCCCCAGACTTCCAATGCCAGATCAGGGAAGCTCAGGGTTTGGCCGCGGGTGCCGCTGATGATGTGGAGGTTGTCCGGCGCAGTGGCGAAGGGTGAACGCAGATACAGCGACGCCGAGTCGTAGAGGTCGTGGTTGCCGGGCAATATCACTGTCGGGACGGCCACGCGACCGATTTCGCTGACGAAGAAATCCAGCACGGCGTCGGAGATGCGAGCGTTGTCAAAGACGTCGCCGGCGATCAGGAGGGCATCACCCCTCAGACTGTGCACACCGTCGACTACTGCGCATAAAGCGCGCTGCGCGGAGTCGGGGTCCCAGTCGTCTCCCAGATGAGTATCCGAGGTGTGAATGATGCGGAGCTTGCGGCGCAGGGTCATAAAGTTTGAACGTCCGAAAGAGTTAGACCGGGGCGGGGGCCGGCACCGCAACGGGAGCACCCACCCGATCCAGAATGGCTTCCAGCAGAGCCGGTAGGTTCCAGCCCCGGGCTGCTGACACAAACACCCGTCCGCTGACCGCGGGGGAATCCGCGCCCGAAATGGCGGACAGGTCAATCCGGTCCAGGACTTCCACATCGGCGGGATCGTCGGTGAGCAGGTCCAGCTTGTTGATGACCAGCAGGCGCGGCTTGCCGCCGAGATCCAGGTCGGCGAGGGTTTGTTCCACCACCTCGGCCTGCTCGGGAGCCTTGGGGTGGGTTATGTCAATGACGTGGAGCAGCAAGTCGGCTTCGCTAAGTTCCTCCAGGGTGGCGCGGAACGCGGCAACCACTGTGGGCGAAAGTTTCTGGATGAACCCCACCGTGTCGCTGAGCAGCAGTTCGTTGCCATCGGGCAGACGCAGACGACGGGTCACTGGATCAAGGGTGTTGAACAGCTGGTCCTCTGCGGGAACGCCGGCGTCGCAGAGAGCGTTGAACAGCGTGCTCTTGCCGGCGTTGGTGTACCCGACGAGAGTGGCCATGGGCGTGGAGGACCGGCGGCGGCGCTCCAGGTATTGGCCGCGGCGCTTGCGCACGTTGTCCAACTCAGACTCTATCTTTTGGATGCGACGGCGGATCAGCCGGCGGTCGGTCTCGAGCTGAGTCTCGCCGGGACCGCGGGTGCCGATACCACCGCCGAGGCGTTCCAGATGGGACCACTGACCAACCAGCCTCGGCAGCAGGTATTGGTGCTGTGCAAGTTCGACCTGTATCTGGCCCTCGCGGGTGCGGGCGTGGCGTCCGAATACGTCGAGGATCAGCGCGGTGCGGTCGATGACCTTGATCTGCAGGGCTGCTTCAAGGTTGCGCTGCTGGGTGGGGGTCAGCTCATCGTCACAGATCACTACATCGGGATGTTCGTCCGCCAGCAGGTCCTGCAACTCCTCGAGCTTGCCCTTGCCGAGGTAGGTTGGGGTAATGCGCTCAGCGCGCTGGGAAACAGTGGCGATCACCTCCGCGCCGGCGGACCGGGTCAGGTAGTCCAGCTCGACCAGCGTATCATCCAGGCCCCACAGGCTCTCGCCGCGCTTCTTCGCTTCCACGGCGACCAGCACCGCCCGTTCGGTTAGCGGGCCGGTGGGTTTGGGTTGGCGGGATTTGGGCATATACGGGGTTTATCGCTGCCGACGAAAGAGTTGCCACACGGGATTGCTGAAACCCGGCAGCAGCTCATCGCCGTCCAGGATGTCATCTTCACCCAACACGACTGGGGTCTGGCCAGGTCGGTATCGGGTAACGGTAATGTCCTCGGGGTTCAGCACCCACACCTCTTGAGCGCCGAAGTCCAGCCACATTTGCGCCTTCTCCGACAGCAACTCGAACGCCCGTCTATCGCGGAAGTACGCCACCTCGACGCATAGATCCGGAGCCAACTCCGGGAATCCCACTGTCTTGACTGCTGTACGCCCGCGCTCAATCATTGATATATCCACGCAACGGACCGTGTCCGGGTTTCGTTCCAGAATGTAACCGGGGTCACCCATAGCGGTATCCCACCGCTCATCCCTCTCGATGTACTGGAACAGCGTCCCGCCGCATCGGGATACAACGTGCCCACAGCGCCGGACGATGCCGTCGTACTCTCCCGTTACGACGCCACGAATCAATTCGCACCGCTTGCCTGTAAGCGGCTCCATCGCCAGGAATTCATCGGCAGTCATCAGGCGCGATGGCGTTTTCGCGGTAGTCATGGCTAGCCTCGCGGGGCAGGAATGTTCCAGTTTTCCAGGCGTTGGCATCCGGTCTCAACGCGCTCGTCCGGAGTGGTCAGGGACAGGCGAATGTAGCCCTCGCCGTATTGCCCGTAGGAAGAGCCGGGGGTGACCACGATGTCGATCTCTTCCAGCAGGCGGGCCGCGAAGTCGGCTGAGGTAAAACCCTCCGGCACGGGCGCCCAGATGTAGAGGCTGGCACGCGGGGTTTCGACGTTCAAACCCATGCGGGTCAGCGCCTGGAGGACGCGATCGCGGCGCCACTGGTAGGTGGCAATGTTCTCATCGATGCAGTCCTGCGGTCCGGTGAGCGCTTCCATGGACATTTCCTGGATGGCCTGGGGGATGCCGGAGTCGAGGTTGGCCTTGATCTGGAAGAGGGCCTTGATCATGTCGGCGTTACCCACCGCCATGCCCATGCGCCAGCCCGTCATATTGTAGGTCTTCGAAAGGGAGTGGAATTCCAGCCCCACCTCTTTGGCCCCATCGAGCTGCATCATGCTGCCGGCGCGGTATCCCTCGTAGCCGACCTCGGAATACGCGGCGTCGTGGAGCATGGCGATGTCGTGCTCGCGACAATAGCGCAGAGCAGACTCGAGGTCCTCCTGGGAGGCCACCGCGCTGGTGGGGTTGTTGGGATAATTGAGCCACATCACCTTCGCCTGGCGGGCCACGTCATCGGGAATGGCGTCCAGTTCGGGTAGCCAGCCGTTGCGCTGGTACAGCGGCATCACGTAGCTCTCGGCGCCGGCGAACATGGTGCCCACGGCGTACACGGGGTACGCCGGGTCCGGCACCAGAGCAATGTCGCCGGGGTCCAGAAACGCGAAGGCGGCGTGTCCGATACCCTCTTTCGCGCCGATCAGGGGCAGCACCTCGGTATCGGGATCAAGGTCGACGTCGAAGCGCTGCTTGTACCAGTGGGCGACGGCGCGCCGCATTTCGGGCAGGCCGTCGGTTTCGGGATACCGGTGGTTGGGCGGATCCTGCGAAGCGGTGAGGAGGCGGTCGACGATGGGCTGAGGCGTGGGAATATCCGGATCACCAATGCCAAAGGTAACCACGTCGGCACCGGCGGCGCGCTTCTCCGCGATGATCCGCGAGATCTCGACGAAGGGATAGGGGGCGAGTTTGCCGAGACGGTTGGAGAGGTTAGGCATGATGCTCCTGGATTGGTTTGGTCTCGTTCGGTCCGTGATTGATAAGGGGTTGAGTCGCCGGCCTATCGTTTGGACCGGCGTGGTCGGACAACAAAGATGGCAACCTACACCGCCACCGCGGCGTCGGGTTGAAAGACCATCTCCCGCTCCAGCGTTACCCAGTTGTATTCGTCAACGAACTTGGCGAGGCTGAACGGCGGATCGATGCCCAACTGGGCTGACAGCGCTCCGGCGGGATCCTCGATGCCTTTAGCGCGGGCGTCGCTGGCGATGGAGAGAGCAGCCATGCGCATGACAGTCAGGAACTGGGCGTAGGTGGCGCCATTGGGCTTGTCGTCGGGGAAATAGGCCTTGCGTATGCCGGTGCCCCAGGACAGGAACAACCAAGGATTGAGCACGGTCATGATGGCCGACGCGCCCGTGGGACCAATACCTTTGGTCGCGGTGAGCTGGTCATAGGCGCGTTCCACCACGTCAAGGGTCGAGCAACGCAGGTCGTCAAATTCCAACGATGAGCCGGCCATCGGCTCCAGGTAAGGGCTGGCTCCCCGCACTGCGGCGGCGATTTCACCGATTTTGTGCTGAGGGATGCGGCAACCCCACTCGTTCACGTAGCGAACCAGCGCCGCCCAGTCAGCGTCTTCTCGGCCCTCGAGCACCGGCTGGCGGAAGTCCGGGGCGCGGGCTGCGATACACGTGGCATCGTTAGACAGACTGCGGAACGCGTTCGCAGACCAACGAAGCTGGTCAAAGGTGGTGGGGCCGGTCACGTAATTGCTCATTCTGTCCACACTCCGCTGAATACTTCGGCCGCTGGGCCTTCCAGATAGACTTCGCCGACGCCGTCCCACTCGATGTTGAGGGTGCCGCCGGGAAGGTTGACCGCGACGCGGTCGCCGGTGTGGCCCAACAGACGGGATGCGACGCCGATGGCGCACGCTCCGGTGCCGCAGGCCATGGTTTCGCCGGAGCCGCGCTCCCAGACCCGGGCGTCAACGTTGCCGTCGTCCCGGATGTTGACGATTTCGAAATTCACCCGATCGGGAAAGATGGGGTGGCGTTCGACCAGGGGGCCGATGTTATGCAAGGGAAATTCCTCGATGGGCTGGTCGATGAAGGTTACCGCATGGGGGTTGCCCATGGACACGAATGTCAGGGATAACCGGAAATCGCCGGGATGGATGGCATAGTTGAGGATTGGCCCATCCTGGCCGGCGATGGCAGGATCAACATCAACGGGGATTTCCGATGGGGCCAACCGGGGCTGACCCATGCTTACCCGCGCCGAGTCCACGGTGGCGCCGGCGTAATGGGGCACGATGGTACGAACGCCGGCCAGTGTATCGACGGTCACCTGCTGGGCGGAGTTGGACACGATCCCGCGTTCGATGGCGTACTTGGCGAAGCACCGGATACCGTTGCCGCACATGGCGCCTTCGGAGCCATCCGAGTTGAACATACGCATCTTCAGGTCCGCGACGTCGGAATCCATGACCAGAATGAGGCCGTCCCCCCCTACTCCGAAGTGACGGTCGCTGATTGCCCGCGACAGGCTGTGCCAGTCCCGTTCGGGCATCGCACGGGCGTCGACATAGACGTAATCGTTGCCAGCGCCGTGCATTTTGGTGAATTCCATCGTTGCGACTCCTGCGCTGAAAGCGGCCCCTTCCGTCAGGCGCCAATTGTATCACAAGGGGTCGGCTGTTCCAGGAAAAGGCTTACCATCGAGGCGGTCTCGGCGACCGGCAGGCCATGGGTGGCGTCAAGCCAATCGATGCGCCGGTCGCCCGGCTTGAACCAAGTGTATTGTCGCCGAACCAGGCGATGGGTACGGGTCTTGGAACGAGCCACGGCTTCGTCCAGCGTCATTTCGCCGGCCAGGTACATACCCAACTCGGTGTAACCGACACCCGACAGCGCGCCGTTCCCGAGGACATATCCCGCGGCGGCGAGGCGGCGGGCTTCGCCCAGCAACCCTTGGGCCATCATCGCGTCAAACCGGACGTCGGTGCGCTCGTACAAAATGGCACGGTCGGCGGTCAAACCGATGACGAGGGAACGGTACGGAGGCTCGGCGCTTCTGCCGGTGGCGACCGGACTGCCCGTTGCGTTCACAATCTCGAGGGCTCGGATGATGCGGCGCGGGTTCTGCGGATCGACGGTGGCGGCGTGGTCGGGATCCAGTTGCCGCAACTCCTGCCACAGGGAGGCCGGGCCCTCGGCGGCGAGACGACGCTCCAGGACGGCGCGGAAAGCGGGATCTGGCGGAACCTGAGGAACCGTCCAACCTTCCAGGAGCGCCCACACGTACTGGCCGCTTCCTCCGCACAATATGGGCAACTTGCCCCGGGCGGCGATGGACTCGATGGCTTCGCGAGCCAGCGGCAGGAACTCTCCCAGGCTGAACGGGGAGTCGGGGGGCCGGATGTCAATCAGGTGGTGGTGGGCAGCCCGACACTCGGCCGGAGTGGGCTTGGCGGTGCCGATATCCATGCCGGTGTAGACCTGCCGGCTGTCGGCGTTGACGATTTCGCCGTCGAAGCGTTGCGCGATTTCGATTGCGAGTGCTGTCTTGCCGACCGCAGTGGGTCCGACGATGGCGATAAGGTTGCGCGGGGCCGACATGAACCGGCCGGACGGACGCTACTGGTCGCGGTCGGAGAACGCAGCCGCCACGTCCAGGAAGGTATCAGCCTCAAGGCTCGCGCCACCCACCAGGGCCCCGTTGATGCTCGGCACGGCAGCGAAGTCGGCGGCATTAGCCGGGTTCACGCTACCGCCGTACAGCAGCGGAGTCGCCAAAGCGGCATCAGCTCCCAGGACGGCCGCGATGGTGGAGCCAATCGCGCCGCCCATGATCTGGTCCGCTATCTCGGGGGTCGCGGCGCGGCCGGTGCCGATGGCCCAAACGGGTTCGTAAGCGACGGCAAGGGCGCCGGCGGCGGATTCAGGGTCGAGATCAGTCAGCGCGGCGACCACCTGGCGACGGATGACCTCGGCGGCCCGACCGGACTCGCGCTCGTCCAGGGTCTCTCCGACGCAAACGATGGGACGCAACCCGTGTTGCAGCGCGGCGGAGACCTTGCGGCCAACTGATTCGTCCGTTTCGCCGAAAAACTGGCGGCGCTCGGAGTGGCCGATGATCACGTAGTCACAGAGACCGACCAGCATCGGCGGGGCCACTTCTCCGGTGAAGGCGCCACTATCGTCGGCGTGCATGTTCTGCGCGGCCACGGCCACTCCGCTACCCGCCACCGCATCTCGAACTGCGGCCAGCGACACAAAGGGCGGAGCGACTACGATCTGCACGCTGGTCATTCCGGCAGCTCTGGCCGCCACTGAGGAGGCCAGATGAATCCCGGAAGCGACGTCCGTGTTCATCTTCCAGTTGCCGGCGATGATGTTGATGGGAGAGGTCATAACAGGATCCCCAATCAGCGTTCCCGGCTATGGGCCGAACTTGCCCAATTTGCCGGCGTGGGACAGCGCGAGGAGCATGATGGTTTCCGCCGGGATACGGCCGATGGATCCCTGGGCGCAGGCGCGCTCGTTGAAACCGTCAACGCCTTCCCCCAAGGTCAGCTGGGAGTGGAGCATGAACGGAACCGGGTGCCAGCTGTGGGATGCCATGATGGCGGGCGTGGCGTGGTCGCCGGCGACCATCAACACATCGGGTTCCAAGTCGAGGATGCGCGGGATGTGTCTATCCAGTTCCTCGAGGCACTTCACCTTACCGTCGAAGTCGCCGTCCTCACCGGCGGCATCAGCCGGCTTGTAGTGAATGAAGAAGAAATCGTGGTCCTGCCAGTTGGCGTGCAGGGTGTCCACCTCATCGCCAAAGGTCATGCCCGTGGGAATGATTCGCATGTTGGCGACGGAAGCGAGACCCCGGTACATCGGATAAGCGGCGATGGCCGCCGGGTTCAGATGATAAACCTGGCCGAATTCCGGCAGATTGGGCAGCTGAGCCCATCCCCGGAGCAATACCATGTTGGCCGGCTGTTCCTCAGACAGGAGTCTACCGGCCTGGGATACGAACTCCTGGACGATTTCGGCCGTCCGCCCAGCGGCGGGCTCCAGGGCGCGCGCCGGCCGGGGCGGCAATCCCTCACGCTGGGGATCAGTCTCTTCTACCGCCTCGGACAGACCCGCTCCGCGTAGGCGCAGCACGAACCGGTAGTCCTGCACCGGCATCACGTCCACCTGGACGCCGGGGATTTCGATGCTGTCGAGGCGCTGACACAAGGGAGCGCTCAGCTCGGTTCGGATCCGGCCGGCGCGACGGTCGGTTAGCAGGCCCTCATCGTCCACGGTGCAGAAGTTGCCGCGCGCGGCCACGTCGCCGGGCAGCAGTTCGGCTCCGATGCCCAGGGCCTCCAGCGCGCCGCGGCCAATCAGGTACTTCAGCGGGTTATACCCGAACAGCGCCAGATGGCCGGGCCCGCTGCCTGGAGCGACGCCGATCTCCACGGGGGTGGTCAGACCGCAGGCGCTGCGCTGGGCCAACGCATCCAGGTTGGGGATGTGTGCCGTTTCCAGCTCGGACTTGCGGGTGTCAGGATGGGGCAGCCCGCCCAGGCCATCGGCCACCAGGAGGACGATCTTGGAGGGCGTGCTGGCGATACTGTCGTGGATCTGTTCCAGATCAATCATGCTTGGCTCCAGTGGCCGGTAGTTGGTCAGGCATCGGGGATGGCGTCGATTCCGGGGAGGACGCGCCCTTCGAGAAACTCCAGGGAGGCGCCGCCGCCGGTAGATACGTGGGTCATGCTCTCCATTAGGCCCAGGGCTTCAACAGCCTCCGCGGTGGAGCCGCCTCCAACGACGGTCGTTGCGTCAGGCAAAGCCGCGATACCGTTGGCCACCTGCCGGGTACCGACGCTGAATTGCTCCATTTCAAATACGCCCATTGGCCCGTTCCACAGGATGGTCCGGCAATCGGCAAGAGCGGCGGCATAACCGGAAGCCGCATCCCCACCGATGTCCATGATGTACCACCCATCGGGAACGGAGTCCACGGTCACGGTCTCCACCGCGCCGGGGTCAGGATCAAACTCGCTGGCGACGACCAGGTCGGGAGGCAGGTGCACGGCAACGCCGGCGGCATCGGCCCGTGCCATCACATCGCGGGCGAAATCCAATCGGTCGGTTTCCACGGACGACGCGCCGACGAGTTTGCCCTGGGCAGCCAGGAAAGTCACCGCCATGCCCCCGCCGATGAACAGGTGATCGAGGCGCGTAAGCAGGTTTTCCAGAACGAGGATCTTGTCGCTGACCTTGGCGCCGCCCATTAGCGCCGCCAAGGGGCGAACGGGGTTCTCCAGGGACACCCCCAGGGACTCCACCTCCCGCTGGGTAAGGAGTCCCATAGCCGTCGGCAGCAGGCGGGGAACGCCAACGGTGGAGGCGTGGGCCCGGTGGGCTACGGCGAAAGCGTCCATGACGAAGTAGTCGGCCAGACTGGCCAGCTGGGCGGAAAATCCCTCATCGTTGCTCTCTTCACCTTCGTGGAACCGCAGGTTTTCGAGGAGACACACATCGCCGGGCGACATTTGGGCGACCGCTCTGGCAACCGCGGGGCCGACGCAGTCGTCCAGCGGGGTAACCGGTCGCCCCAACAGGGTCGCCAGCCGCTCGCCGACGGGCGCCAGCCGCAAGCTCTCGTCCACCTTGCCGCGGGGCCGGCCCAGGTGAGAGCAGAGCACAACCTTGCATTCCCGCTCCACCAGGTATTCGATGGTGGGCAGGGTGGCACGCAGGCGATGGTCGTAGTTGGCGATGAATTCCACGCCCTGCTCAATGGGTACGTTGAAGTCGACACGCACCAGGACGGTCTTGCCGTTCACGTCCAGTTGGTTGAGGGCACGCTTGGTCATGCTCCGGTCGTCCATCAGGTTCAGCGGGCTTCGCGTCCGAGGACCCATTGGGCCGCCCAATCCAACGCTTCCGGATACTGCAACGCAACACCGTCGCCCGCCAGGGCGGCGCGGGCGTCCTGAAGCAACTGATCCATCTTCCCGCTCGCGTACTCCAGGGAACCGGCCTCCTCCAGGATGGCGACGATCCGGGGCGTATCGCCGGGTTCCAGCACGCGCTTCATGTAGATAGAGCCCAGTTCGCGCTTGGCGGCGGTGTCCGAGTTTTGCAGGGCGTGGATCAGGGGAAGGCTTTTCTTCTTGTTGAGGATGTTGGCCGGAGTGAAGCCGTCGCCGGAGCGGCCCCACAGGTCGGATATGTCCTCCCGGACCTGGCGAGCCATCCCGAGATTCCTGCCCCATTGCTCCAGGGCGTCGCCGGCGCCCGAGGCGGCTCCGGCAGCCAGGGCTCCCAGGCGCGCCGCGCACCCGGCCAATGCGCCGGATTTCCTTCCGATCATGTCCATGTAGTCGGCTTCCGACACCATGAGCTGGTCCTGATAGGTCAGGTCCATGTACTGACCTTCGCAAAGGGTCAAACAGGCCCGGTCCAGTGCCTGGAGTCCGGCCAGGACGGTTTCGGCATCCACCCCGGCATCGGACATGCGCATCAATACGGAGCGGGCCAGGGCGTGCAATCCATCGCCGGCGTTGATGGCCTGCGAGGGACCCCACACCCACCAAATGCTGGGACGGTCATTGTCCTGGTCGATACGGCCAGCCTGAACGTCATTGTGCACGAGCACAAAATTGTACGCCAACTCAACAGCGGCGGCGGCGGTTACCGCCTCCCCGTGCGCGCCGGAAACCGCGTCGGCGGATGCCATCGCCAGGACGCCGCAGTGGTGCAGCGCGGTCAGCGAGTCATCGGCGGGGTTGCCCCGCTCGTCCACCCAGCCCAGATGATAACGGAGAAGGTCATAAACCATGCCCTGCCGGCCATCGAATGCCGATCGCAGTTCGGCGTGCACGCCAGCGCGGTAGTTATCGTATGTTTCCGCCGTTGCGATCACTGACCTCGCTAATCGACCGGCCCGACCGTTTCCAGGGTTGCGAGCACGCGCTCGTAGGGCAATATACCCTCGCGGAGAAGACTGATGCCGTCGCCGGATACCATTATGATGGTGCTGGCGCCGCCGACAGGTTTCGGGCCGGACACAATGATACCATCAACGCGAGGAGCCAGGATGCGGCGAAGCTCGTCCGGGTCGGTTATGTCCGGTTCGCCGCTGCGATTGGCGCTGGTGCCGGTGATGGGACGACCCAAGGCGTCGGCGAGAGCCAGCGGCACGGGATGGTCGGGCATTCGCACGGCGACGGTATCCCGGCCGGCGGTGAGACGTTCGGGCAAACCGGGTACGGCGGGCAGCACCATGGTCAGCGAACCGGGCCAGTAGGCTTCAGCCAGGTGGCGTACCAACAACTCGCCGTCCGCCGACACCGCGGCGACCTGGAGGGTCTGCTCCCAGCCGGCCACCAACACGGGCAGAGGCATATCGGCGGGCCGGCCCTTGGTGGCATAAACGCGGTCGAGGGCATGCGGATTGAGAGCGTCTGCCGCCAGACCGTACAGCGTGTCGGTGGGAATGGCGAGGACGCCGCCCTGGGCCAGAGTCTCGGCGGCGCGGGTGATTTCGGATTGGAAGTCCACTGGCGACGGTTCAGCAGGGTCGAAATCGTGACGAGTTGAAACCGGGCACGGATTCAGTCATCGGGTGCCTGTGCGAGCATTTCGCGGGCGATTTGTCTTAGCTCAGGAATGTGCATCATAGAAGAAACGAGCCACTCACGGTTGGCCTCAGCGTGAGCCTTCCTCTCGTCTAAGATGGACTGGTAGTTAATCCCCAACATCTCGCAGAACTCCGAGCCGGTCCAAACTTCGGAAACATCGATCCGATTCTTAAACCCGTTGGCAATGGCGTCTTTATCCTGCTGGTTGAACGAGCAGACTCTCATCTCCAACGAATATTCAATGCGCCGCGCTGCGACCTGCATGAAGTTGTTCAGCGCGTCGATTTCCCCGTCCGTTTTTTTCGTGTCAAACACGTCGCCATCTTTCAACTCAACCACATAACAGCGACGCTTGCCTTGACGCTGGTCAAAGACCAGATAGTCCGGCTGTATGCTGGCGCTAATGGTTAGTGACTTTCTGATCACCTTCTTGTCGGCAAGAAACACGCCGTCGAAGTTGTTCGCGAGTCTCAAAAAGGCGTCCAAATCCGATATCAGGATTTCGTTATCTTTTGCGTGCTTCTGGATGAGTTTTTCCAATTCCGTGCCCGCCCTGATCGACGTGGCATGTACTTGGGACAACATGGCGCCGATATCGGCGTCATCGAACATTCGAGTGTACGATCCATCCCTGCGACCCGGCTTGCTATCTTTGATCTTCGGCATTGCTGGACCTCCGTCTGCCTCCATTCCGATGATGTCACAGCCAATAAAATTCCGACCTGCCCAATGCGCTGCCTCCAGCACTGAGTAACTTCCAGCGGCGGGATCCAATACAACATCCTCGGGATCAGTCACGGCTTCGATCAAAGCTGCTTGCAGAACTACAGGTTTGGCATGGGCATATTGGTCTTCGACCGACTCTGTCCAAACATCCGGAATATTGTGCCGTTGCCATACGCCCTTAGCCCGTATGGGCGCCTTCTGAGCCACGACCAAGTATTCGCCGTACCTGCGGGTCCGGTATCCCATTCCCATCTTCGCTTTGTTCCAGGTGATCAAATCCACTATTTCCAAACCGAGCTCGCCGAACCAAGGCTCCACGCCGGTGCAGATGTGGAACTTATCCACCCAGAGGAACAGGTGACCGGACGGTATCAATGCCGTTGCGATGCCAGCGATGAATTCGACGATGGTCTCCTCACTCATCTGCGGCAGCGATGACCTGGCGCGTCCCCGGCTAACCCCTTCGTTGCCGTACTGCATTTTGTCCAGGATCCCTCGATATTGAGGGTCGAAGATGCACAACGGGACAGTTTCCGCGTCCAGCGCTGCGAGCAAGTCCAAACCGTCGAATTGATTGCGCCGGTTCAACGGCAATGGCCATCGGACGATTTCGGTCCCGCCCAAGCGTGGCGTTCGGGTTGTCGCGAATACGGTCATAATGTACGCAGGATAATCCCTGGATCTGCGGCCATCATTCTAACAGGCCGGCGCGGGCGAGCAGTGGTCGAGTCCGACGCTCGCTATGCTAATATAATCCGCGATTCCCACAGACGCCGGCAGGGAGTTTATGAGCAGCACAGCGCAGCCAGACGCCATCGCGGTGATCGATTTTGGCTCCCAATATACGCACCTGATCGCCAGGCGCATCCGCGAGCTGGAAGTCTACTCGGAGATCATACCGGCGACTGCCGGGCGTGATCGGATTGGGCATCTGAACGTCAAAGGGATCATCCTCTCCGGCGGCCCGGCCAGCGTGTACGACGAGGGCGCGCCGACCATCGCAGACTGGGTGCTGAATTCCAAGGTCCCGGTGCTGGGAATCTGTTACGGCATGCAGGCGCTGGTCCATCAACTGGGCGGCAAGGTAACACCGGGTGACGCGCGGGAATACGGACACGCCGATCTACAAGTGACGGAATTGTCCAGCCGACTCCTGGCCGGGCTCGGCGCTTCGGCTCCGGTGTGGATGAGCCACGGCGACCGGGTGGAGCGGCTTCCGGAAGGCATGGTAACCCTGGCGCGAACCGAGAACAGCGACTGCGCCGCGGTGTCCGATGGACGGCGGTGGTTCGGCCTGCAATTTCACCCCGAAGTGCAACACACCCCGGACGGCATGACCATCCTGCGCAACTTCGTGCGGGAGATCTGCAGCTGTTCCGGCTCGTGGACGCCGGGCAATTTCGTGGCGGACACGGTGGCCCGGGTCAGGGAGCAGGTGGGCAGCGACCGGGTGATCTGCGGCCTCAGCGGAGGCGTGGACTCCTCGGTGGCGGCAGCATTGCTGCACCAAGCGGTGGGGCCGCAATTGACCTGCATTTTCGTGAACAACGGCCTGCTACGGCACGGAGAGGCCGAACAGGTACAGCAAACCTTCCACGAGAACCTGGGCATGGACCTGCGCTACGTGGATGCCTCGGACCGCTTTCTGAACGGGTTGCGGGGCGTCGTCGATCCGGAAACCAAGCGCAAGACCATCGGCAACGAGTTCATCCGGGTTTTTGAAGACGCGGCGGCCGAGATCGAAAACGTGCGCTGGCTGGCCCAGGGCACCCTGTATCCCGACGTGATCGAAAGCGAAACCCCGGAGAACCGGGCCTCGGCCCGCATCAAAACCCACCACAACGTGGGCGGGCTGCCGGAGCGGATGAACTTCGGGCTGGTCGAACCGCTGCGCTACCTGTTCAAGGACGAGGTGCGCTCGGTGGGGTTGGAGCTGGGGTTGCCCGAGGAGATCATCTACCGGCAGCCGTTCCCGGGGCCAGGCCTGGCGATACGAATCATCGGTGAGGTCACGCCGGAACGGGTTGAGTTGTTGCGCGACTGCGACCGCGTCGTGCTGGAAGAGATCCACGGGGCGGGTTTGTACAGGGACATCTGGCAAAGTTTCGCGGTGCTGACCGACAACCGCACCGTGGGAGTGATGGGCGATTACCGCACCTACGGGTACGCCTGCGCCATTCGAGCCGTCAACTCGGAGGATGCGATGACGGCGGACTGGGTGCGGTTGCCTTACGACGTGCTGGCCCGGATCAGCAACCGCATCGTGAACGAGGTGGATGGCGTCAACCGCGTGGTTTACGACATCACCAGCAAACCCCCCGGAACCATCGAGTGGGAGTAGTCGGCGGTGCGCGTTCTGGTAGTCGGTTCCGGTGGCCGGGAACACGCCCTGGCGTGGCGGCTGGCGCGTTCACCGCGGGTAACTGAGATATTCGCGGCGCCGGGCAACTCCGGCACGGCTATGGTTGGAACCAACCTGCCCATCGCCGAAACTGACATCGACGGGTTGGTAACCGCCGCCGCCGACCTGTCGGTTGACTTGGTGGTCGTGGGCCCGGAAGTTCCCCTGTCCCTGGGGTTGACTGACCGTTTGGGCGCAGCCGGCATCCCATGTTTCGGCCCGAGCCGCGCCGCCGCCCGCTTGGAATCGAGCAAGAGTTTCGCTAGGGACGTGCTGGATGCGGCAGGGGTGACGGGTCCGGAGTACCGAGTGTTCCGCAGCGCGTCCGCGGCTCTGGCTTATGCCGAGCATCGTAATCGGCCGCTGGTGGTCAAGGCAGATGGGCTGGCAGCCGGCAAAGGGGTTGCGATGTGCGCCAACCTAGAAGAGGCCAAGACTGCCATCTTGACGTGCATGCAGGACCGGGTTTTTGGCGATGCCGGGGACGCGGTAGTGATCGAGGAATGGCTGCACGGCCCGGAAGTAAGCGTGTTTGGGTTCACCGACGGGGAGAATTTATCGTCCATGGTTGCCGCCACCGATTACAAGCGCGTGGGGGAAGGCGACACCGGGCCCAACACCGGCGGGATGGGCAGCTACGGACCGCCGGCCGTCTGGGACAGTACCCTGGCCGAGCGGATCCGTTCCGAAATAATGCTGCCGGTGATCCGGGAAATGGCGTCGCGCGGATCGCCCTACCGGGGCGCGCTCTACTGCGGGCTGATGCTAACCGACGACGGGCCACGGGTGCTGGAGTTCAATTGCCGGTTCGGAGACCCGGAAACACAAGCGATCATGCCCCGGCTGGTCAGCGACCCCGTGGACGCGATGATGGCCTGCGCGACGGGCAGCCTGAGCGATGTCGATCCTGTGGAATGGTCGGACCGGCCCACGGTGGCGGTGGTCATGGTTTCCGGGGGATATCCGGGATCCTACGAGACCGGGCTGGAGATCCACGGGTTGGACGGAGAAAGTTGCGACGGCGAAGACAGCCTGGTGTTCCACGCCGGGGTCCGTAGCGCCGAGGACGGCAGCGGGCGGCTGCTGACCTCCGGCGGGCGCGTGCTGGCTTGCGTCGGGATGGGCGACGACGTCGAGCAGGCTCGCGATCGCGCGTATCGGCGGGCTGCGAAAATCAGCTTCGACGGCGCCTACTACCGGCGGGACATCGCTGACTTACGGTCCGGCCAGCCGGCTGCGGCTCGATAGTCGCGGCAACCCGTTACCTCCAATGGCGAGCAACGCGGCGTCAGCGCACGATTGGCCGGCCCTGGCGGAGTCCTTTTGCCGCGCGGGCCAGCACGGCGAACTGGACGCCTTCCGTCGCCGCCGTTGGGGCAACGACGGGCGCGCCGGTTGGCTCGACCAGGACTACCTGCCGACGCTCACTGAGGCGGAGGCGCTCGCGCTGTATCGCGGCGCCGGGGGCAGACAGGCCAAGCGCTTTGGCAGCAACCCCATCGCTGACGTGCGCGACGTCGTGGATTTCCTGCTGTACGACACCATCAAGCTGGAAAATAGGTTCGAGGAATGCGCCACCGAAACGGGCGGGTTCGGGCTGGCGGGCGCGGGCAAGGAGTGGCCGTCGTATCTGCTGACACTGCGAGAGCCGACGCTTTTCGCGCCGTGGAGTCCGCATACCGAGCGAACGCTGCGTCGCCTGGACATGCTGCCGCCGGGGTTACGGCGCGGCCATCCCGGATTGTGTTACATCGACCTGTTGGACACTTTGTCCGTATTGGCGCATCGATTGCATCTACCTGACTTTCGCAGCGTCGACGAGTTCTGTTACCTTAACGGGCGGCAAAAGCGGGCCGCAGGCTGACCAAAGCCGGCGAGCCCACCAGCAGAGCCTACGATGGAGGACTGATCAATGCCCTGGGTGGATGACCTGAAACGACTGCGCGTCCGCGTGGACAACGAGGGTTACGGCAAGCAGATGGCGGACGTTGCCGAGCGGCGCACGCTCCTTGAGCGATTCGCGGCGGAATTGGCCGTGGAAGGCATGATGGGCGAAATGAACGAGATCCTGCTGGACGGTGGCGCCCGCCTGTTGGTTGACCGGTCCTGGCAATACGACTTCGATGACGACGAGGACGAGCCCAGCGGCGACGAACTGGCCGACGAGATCGTCTACACGCTCTACTGGCACGACGGCGAGCCGGTGGAGATAGAGGTGCGGGTCGGTATCGACGACGAGGACGCCGGTTACGTGATGGTGGAAGACGAGGAAGTGGACGACGATACCGAGTCTATCCAGAAAGCCCTTCTCGACGCGTTCCGGGACATCGCGGACATGGACTGACCGGCGCCCCGTATCACAATCTGACAACAAAGCAAAAGGAGCAATATCTTGCCACTGGTAGGAGTAGTCATGGGCAGCGCCTCTGACGAGGAGGCGGTGCAACCGACCATCAACACCCTGGAATCACTGGGCGTGGACTACGAGGTCCGCGTCATGTCGGCACACCGCACGCCCGAGCGGGTCCACGAATACGCATCGACGGCGCGGGAGCGCGGCATCGAAGTGATCATCGCGGCCGCCGGAGGTTCTGCGGCGCTGGGCGGCGCGCTGGCCGCGCAGACCACCTTGCCCGTCATTGGAATACCGCTGACCTCCAGCGAGCTCAACGGTTGGGACGCGCTGCTGTCCACGGCGCAGATGCCGCCCGGCATTCCGGTGGCGGCGATGGCCGTCGGCGGATGGGGCGCGAGAAACGCCGCGTACTATGCCGCGCAGATCCTGGGCATCAAGCACGACGACATCCGCGACGCGGTCGAGCGCTACCGGCAGTCCCTGCGTGAACGCTAGAACGGACCGCCGGATGCCGGCGGTGCTCACGGACTTCGACGATACCGCCGCGGCCCAGAACGTGGCGGAATTGTTGTTGCACGAGTTCGGCCATCCGACGTGGACCGACGTGCGGGAGAGATTCCGCGCGGGCGAACTGTCGCTGAAGGAATACCAAGAAGAGACGTTCCTGCAGATGCAGGCGGACAAGGACGCCATGCAGTCCTACGTGCGCGCCCACGCCAATTTCCGCCCCCACTTCACCGAACTGTCGGCGTTCTGCCGGGCCCATTCGATCCCCATGTGCATCATCAGCCAGGGCCTGGACTTTTACATCCAGGCCCTGCTGGACGGGTGCGGACAGTCCGAAATGCCGGTGTACGCGGTGGCTACGGAGTTCAACGGGCAGGGACGGGTATGCGGATACCGGTACGATTTCGCGTATCCCGACGCCCCACACCTGGGCAACAGCAAGGCCCTGATCGTGCGCCGCTTCCAGGAACAGGGCCATCACGTGTTTTTCATGGGCGACGGACGCTCGGATTTCGAGGCCGGCGAGGTGGCGGACACGGTGTTCGCCCACCGCCAGATGGCGGCCATGTGCGACGAAGCCGGGATCGAGTTCGCCCCATTTACCGATTTCGGGCCGGTACTCGAATCCCTCCGGCAGTACATGGCCACTCTGAAAGGCGGCTAATTCCGGCTTACTGCCCGACGGAGTGCTACGCAGCGTGGCTTTAGGCGCGGCCGGCGCGGAAAACCGCTGTGATAAAATATTCCGGCGTTATGGAAGTAGCGCGGAGGCGACCCAGTGATTGACCGTTATTCCAGGCCGGCGATGAAACAGGTCTGGTCTGATGAAAATAAATACCGCATGTGGCTGGACGTCGAGTTGGCCGTATGCGAGGCGTGGACCGAGGCCGGTGTCATCCCGCTGGAAGACATGGAATCGCTTCGCGGAGCGGCGTACAACCACCAGCGGATGATGGAGATTTTCGAGACCACCCGGCACGATGTCACGGCGTTTCTGCGCTCGATCACGGAAACCCTGGGCCCGGAAGGGCGTTGGCTCCATTTGGGTATGACCTCGTCCGACATGCTGGACACCGGCCAGGCACTGCAATTGGTGGCCGCGGCCGATCTGCTGCTGAAGGAAATCGACGCCGCCATCGAAGCCGTGGGCCAGCAGGCAGTCCTTCACAAGGACACGCTGATGATGGGGCGAACCCACGGCGTGCACGCTGAGCCGATGACCTTCGGCCTCAAGCTGGCCCTGTGGTGGGACGAACTGCGGCGACAACGGGAAAGGATGGCGGCGGCGCGCGATTCGATTCGAGTTGGCAAGATCTCCGGAGCGGTGGGGACCCACGCCACAATTCCGCCGCACATCGAGGAGCGGGTGTGCCACCACCTGGGCCTGGATGTGGCCCCGGTATCGAACCAGGTGGTGCAGCGCGACCGCCATGCCCACTTCATCACCACGGCCGCTCTGGTGGCTGCGTCCCTGGAGAAGTTCGCCACCGAGATCCGGGGGATGCAGCGCACGGAGATCCACGAAGTGGAAGAGCCCTTTGGCGCCGGTCAGACGGGATCGTCCTCCATGCCTCACAAGCGCAACCCGGAACTGACGGAGCGCATCTGCGGGCTGGCGCGAACCATCCGCGGCAACGCCGTGCCGGCCCTGGAGAACGTCGCACTGTGGGGCGAACGGGACATCAGCCATTCGTCTTCCGAGCGGATCATTCTGCCCGATACCTGTCTGATGCTGGACTACATCCTGAGCATCTTCACCCATGTGGTCAGCGGCTGGCGCGTGGACGCCGAGCGGATGTGGCAGAACCTGGAAAGCAGCCGGGGGCTGATCTTCAGCCAACGGGTGCTGCTGGCGCTGGTCGAAGACAAGGGGCTGTCCCGCGAGGCCGCGTATGACATCGTGCAGCGCAACGCTATGCGGGCGTGGGACGACGCCCAGGACTTCCGGCAGTTGCTGAAGTCGGACGCCGAGGCCGCCCACCACCTGAGCGCAACGGAGATGGACGAACTCTTCGACTACGGCTACTACACGCGATACATCGACGACAACTTCAAGCGCATCGGGCTGCTGCCCGTACCCGCGCTGGCCTGACACACACTTTCCGGCCGACTCAACCCGGTCGCTGAATGGTTGCCATGATTATTGAAACCCGAATGCCCGACCGCATGCACCGCGGCAAAGTCCGCGACACCTACCAGCTCACCGACGACCTGTTGCTGATGGTCGCCACCGACCGCATATCGGCCTTCGACGTCGTCCTGCCCAATGGTATCCCTGACAAGGGGGCAGCGCTGAACCGGATGTCCGCCTTCTGGTTCGGGCTGACGGACCACATCGTGCCCAACCACTTGGTGGCCCTGGCCGATGGGCCGGATGCCGCCGCCTACGCCGGAAATCCGATTATGGCCCACCCCGCGTATTTTGAGGACAACGTGGGTCGGCAGGCGATGATCGTGAAGAAGGCGGAACGCATCGACATTGAGTGCATTGTGCGCGGGTACATCACGGGCTCGGCCTGGGGTGAGTACCGCCGGCAAGGCACGGTGTCCAGCAAGCCCATGCCGACCGGCCTGGTCGAAGGCGACATGTTCCCGGAGCCTCTCTTCACGCCGACAACGAAGGCGGAAGAAGGCCATGACGAGAACATGACCGACGACGAAGTCGTGGCCATGGTGGGCGAGGACACGGCTCAAAAGCTGGCCGACATCAGCAAGGCGGTGTACCTGCACGCCCACGATTACGCGAAAGATCGGGGCATCGTGCTGGCGGACACCAAGATGGAATTCGGCATCCTGGACCGGGAGCTAATCCTGATCGACGAATTGCTGACGCCCGACTCCAGCCGTTTCTGGGACGCCGAGGGATACGCGCCGGGAAAATCGCAGCCGAGCTACGACAAGCAGTTCGTGCGCGACTGGCTGACCGCCCAAGGCTGGAACCAGGAACCGCCGGCTCCGGAATTGCCCGATGAAATCGTGCAGCGGACCGCCGAGCTTTATCGCCAGGCCTACCAACGGCTCACCGGCGAAACGCTGTAAGCGTCGTTAGCCGGCGGCTGCACCGCAAGGAACCGGATTGCCTCCCTCCCGACATCGCCGACGGAGCGCCGCGCGGCGTTCCCAGCGGCGAACTCCGCCCATTGCCACGGGCGGAGGTTTTCGCAGTCGGTGGCTGTTGTTCGCCTTCGCCGCCATTGCCGGACTGTTCATCATCGCGCTGTTGGTGCCCGTGGTGCTGCCGGTCAACTTTGGCGGCGCCGGCCAGGGAGAGGCCAGCGAATACGTCGAAGGGATCGGGATCGAAGCCGAGATTGCCCTGAGCCGGGACCATTTCCCAGACAATCTGATCATCGGCGACGTGGTGCCGGGGGGTTACCTGACGACTCCACCGACGTCCGGCCGGCACTGGAACGGCTGGGTGCAATGCGGTTTCTACACCAACCCCGTGCCCGACGAACGCATCGTGCACAACCTGGAGCACGGGAACATAGTCGTCAGCTACAACCTGGCTGACCAGGCGCAGATCGACGAGTTGGAGGACGCCTTCAACGATATTGGCCTCACGAACGCCTGGGGCGTCGCCAGACCTTATGATCCGGGCACCGTGGATGCTGACGGCAATGAACTCTTCCCCGAGGGGACTATTGCACTCACTACCTGGGGCGTTATCGACAAGTGGAACGTGAGGGAAGTGGACGACGCTGATAATCATCGGATTGTCGGTGTTGACAAAGACCGGATCGAACGGTTCTTCGAAGCCTATTCCGGCAAGTTGGGGCCGGAGTTCCCCAACGGCGCCCCGTGCACGACCGGCGGCGTGATGAACCCGTAGGTATCCGCGGTTATGATCGCGCGGAGCGCGCTGGGAACCGCCTGCATCCTGGGATTGTTGCTGACGCTGCTGGGTTGCCAGTCGACAATGGAACCGGCGCCCGCGCCGCAAGCGGCGCCCCTGGCAATCGCTACGGCCACGCCTCTGCCCACCCCGACGCCCTTGCCCGCACCTATTATCACCATCGCGCCGGCCGGGGAGGTACTCACGCCTGCGCTGAGGCCCACAGAACCTCCGGCAACGCCCGCGCCTACCGCGACCGCGACCCCAACGCCGACGGAGGTCGCCGCCGCCATGGTGCCGCCCACCGACGGGCCGATTCGAGTGGAGGCCATGCCCAGCCGGGACCACTTCCCACCGCAATTGAAGATCACCGACGTGATCCCCAGCGGCTACAGCACGGTGCCTCCCACCTCTGGCCGGCACTGGGGGGCCTGGAGCGATTGCGGATTTTACAATCACCCGTTGCCGGACGAATTGCTGGTGCATAACCTGGAGCACGGGAACATCATCGTGAGCTACAACCTGGTCAGCGACGCCGAGGTTGCGGCGCTACGAGCGGCGGTGGAAGCGATCCCACTGGCCCGGGAATTCGCCATCGTCCGTCGCTACCTGGCGATACCGGAAGGGATGGTGGCGTTGACGACCTGGGGCGTCCTGGACCGGATGGAAGGCGTGGACTCGGCGCGCATCGCCAAGTTCTTCGAGGACTACCCGGGGAACACCGGCCCGGAATTCGCCAATGGGCTGCCGTGCACCACCGGGATTGACATGACGCAGTCGTCCGGCGGGTAACCGCCGGAGCGATCAGAGAGGCAGCGCAACCAGCATGTTTTTGGCACGGGTCTACGTGACCCTGAAACCCGCGGTGAACGACCCCCAGGGACTCACCGTGATGGGGGGTCTACACACCCTGGGCTACGCAGCCGTGGAGGATGTCCGCATCGGCAAGTACCTGGAAATCCGGGTGGACACGGAGGACCACGCTCAGGCCGAGAGCGACGTGGCGGGGATGTGCGACCGGTTGCTGGCCAACCCCGTCATCGAGAATTACCGGTTCACATTGGAACCGGTCTAATAAGCGTCGGGGCGGATTTTTGTCCGCCCCGACGACATTGGGCAACCCACAGAACTGCGCCGAGCGTCAGTGCAGGTGTTCCTGCAGCAGGCCCACCAGTTCGTCCACGGTGGCTTTCTGCCAGTCGCCGGCTCGCGCCGCGGTGCGAGCGCGCCGCTGCCGGCCGAAGTCCTGGTCGGAGATATCCGGCTCTTCGGAGCGGATGGAGGCTTCAATTTCGCCCTGCTCCCGGTTGGCGACCTCGGAGCGCTCGATCCAGTGACAGATGTACTCGTGGCCCTGATCGTAGAAGACGGCGACGGGGATCGACATGTACAGGCCCTCTTTGAGGAACTCGTTCATGATGTCGTGGTTTTCGTCGCGGGGGAAGATGCGCAGCTCGAGTCCGGCCGCCTCAGCGACACGGGCCAGCACGGGCAGTTCGCGCACTACATCTCCGCACCAGTCTTCGCCGATCACCATCATGCGAGCCGGGCCGTTTTCCTGTGACGCCAACTCCTGCAGCCTGGCGGTCTGTTCAGAGTCCAGAGAAACATTGGCGTAGTATTCTTCGATCCTGGCCTTGTTGACCTTGACCGTGTCCATGTACTGATCGTAGGTCATGCCCTGGGAGTAACGCTCCGGGGTCACGACGCTGGCTTCCTGCACCATGATTGCACCTCTCGATTTCGGTGATTCGGTTCCGGCTAATAACGAAGGAAGGACTGGGGACAGGCCACCGGCCGGTCAGCCGATTTCTCAACCGCGCTGGCCGCGAAAGCCGGTCTCCACCTTGCCATCGGGCCACACGATGATGGGAACGGCATCCCCATAGTCCAGAGCCTCGTCCAATGTGTCCTGGCTCTGGTCGACGCGGCGTTCCTCGTATTCCACGCCCTCGCGTCGCCAGGCGGCGCGCAGCGAATCGCATGCGGGACACACCGTGAGGGTGTACACGATGGGAATATCTGCCATGATTGCCTCCCGTGTGGCGAGCCGAGTGTGGCGGCATTCTACAACTTTGCGTCGGTCACTGCTATAATCCCGGTCGAATCACTGCCATCCAAGGAGACGACAATGATCGCGCTGATTGTGGAAATCAATATAAAACCCGGCTTCAAGGACCAGTTCATGGAGTCCATGCTGGGGGACGCTCGAGGTTCCAACAACGATGAGCCGGGATGCCTGCGCTTCGACGTCCTGCAGGACAACGAGGACGAGAACAAGATCCACCTGTTCGAGGTGTACGAGGATGAGGCGGCGGTAGAAGCCCATCGCAACGCTCCGCACTTCATCAAGTGGCGGGAAGAGTGCGCGGACTGGTTCGCCACGGAGAACATCCGCAAGATCGCCACGCCGGTGTATCCGGTGCCGGAGAAGTGGGAGAAGCGGCCTCCAGTGGACTGAGCCGGAGCATCCATGCAAATGAAACGGGGCAGGCTCAACACCTGCCCCGTTTGGTTTCTATGGCTATGGGCTAATCGATCTGCCGTTGCAGGACCCGCTTGAACGCGCGCACGAAAGCGTCGATCTCGACCTCGCCCAACTTGGTAGATACCGCGCCGACCAGGTTGGGGGCCAGCAGGAAGCCTTCATTCAGCATCCCGATGAACACTCGCCCGGCCAGCGCCTTGTCCGTCGCGGCGATGTCCCGGTAGTTGTGCAGCGGTCCGCTGCCAAAGTGAATGCCGAAGAGGGAGCCGGCTCCCGTGACTACGACCGGCTGTTCCAGCTCGGCGCAGACCTGGCGGATGCCCTGTTTCAGCATCTCGGTCAACTCGGCGAGGCGGCGGTACACGGTCGGGGTCAGCTCGTTCAGCGTGGCGACGCCGGCGGCCATGCTGATGGGGTTTGCATTGAAGGTGCCGCCGTGGGCGATGGCGGCACCGTTGACCGGACTGTATTGCGCCATAACATCCGACCGGCCGCCAAACGCGCCCACCGCGAAGCCGCCGCCGATGATCTTGCCCAGGGCGGTCATGTCGGGCGTGACGCCGTAGTATTCCTGGGCGCCGCCGGGCGCGACGCGGAAGCTGATCACCTCGTCGAATATGAGCAGCGCCCCGCTGTCATCGGCGAAGTCGCGCAGCATGGACAGGTACGCGGGATCAGCGGGCAGCATACCCACGGAGCCCATGACCGGCTCGACGATCACTGCGGACAGCTCATCGCGATGCTCCTCCAGAATGTTTCGGGCCACTTCGACATCGTTGTAGGGGACGATGATGGCCTGGTCCAGAACGCCATCGGCGAGGCCGGCGCTGGACGCGACGGGTTCCGGGTGATCGTAGGCGCCGCCGCTGGCCGGGTCGATACGCAGGCTGACCAGGACGGCGTCATGGGTGCCGTGATATCCGCCTTCCACCTTGGCAAACTTGCTGCGGCCGGTGAACGCACGGGCGGCGCGTAGCGTATTCAGCGTAGCCTCGGTGCCGGAGTTGGTGAAACGCACCTGATCGAAGCAGGGGATGCGCTCACACAGCAGTTTGGCGAGTTCCACCTGGTGACGGTTGGGGGAGTTGTACGCCAGACCCAGCTCCATCTGCTGCCGCGCGGCATTGAGAACGGGAGCGGGACCGTGGCCCAGGATCATGGTGGTCATCGTATTGATGAAGTCGAGACGCTCGACTCCGTCGGCGTCGGTGACCACCGCCCCCTGGGCGGATTCGGTGAAGATCGGGTACGGGTTCCAGAAGATGGAATGGCGACTATCGCCGTCCGGCAAGTACCGGCAGGCTTCTTCCCAGATGGCGCGAGACTTCGGGGTGGTCTCAACGTAGCGGGTTATCTCGTCGTGAGGCACGGCACAACTCCTGAAAACTACAGTGTTCTGATCCAAGAATAGCAAACCGCGTCTGCACCTGGTGCATGCGGCACGGCCAACACTCAACCAAATGCCGGCCGACCTGGCTCCGAGACCACGGGCGAGCTAATTGTCCCCACCGGCGGGACTGGCCGCGGCCGCCACCGGGCGAGCCTCGCCGCGGAAGTAAATGCCGCGCCAGAAGCCGCTGCCAACCACCGTTCCGACGACCACCAGGGTGAACGCTGCGCCGGCCACCGCCATCACCAGGCCGGGCGACCAGAAGTCCGCCAGGCGGCCATACAGCAGGTTGGCGAAGGCCATGCTGCCGCCGACGTGCATGGAATACACGGAAGAAACGCGGCCGCGAATGTCGTCCGGGACAACCGACTGGATGATGGTGTGAGTGATGGTCATGAAGCCGGAAGTGCCAAGCCCCATCAAAATCGCGGCGATCATGGATATGCCCGTCTGGGCGGAGAGCCCCAACCCGATGGGTGTCAGGCTGCTGGTAAAACCCAGGAACAGGAACACTCGGCCTCGCGTCATGTGGCTGACGATACCGCCCACGAAAATCGAAGAGAGCAGCGCTCCGATGCCCAGAGCGGCCATCAGCGCGTAAACGTCGTTCTCGCTGAACGTGACCCCGTCCGGGGACAACTTCTCCAAAGCCAGAGGAGGAAGCATTGACTCGAAGGACATGACCAGCACGCAGTGGGCCAGGGCCATGAGAATGATCCCGAACACCAGTGGCGTGCTGTACGAGTACACGAATCCAGCCGCCGTGTTGGCCCAGAAGCTGCGCCGGCGGTCGATTCGGCCTGAAGATACGGTTCGAATGCTGAGCGCCGCCGTCAGGGCAACCAGGTAGAAGACCGCGCAGGCCCAGAACACAATCGCCGAAGTGCCGATGGTCAACGCCAGATTCTGGAGGGTGAAGGCGACGCCTCCCCCACCGAACAGCACGCTGCTGCCCACGGTCGCGGACACCGCCAACAGGATCGCCGGACCCACCGCCCGCGAACCCTGCTGCATGGCCTCATTGAGCGCCACGGCGTTGGGCAGGCGTTCCCGGTCCACCAGGTTGGGCGTCAACGCCTGGGCAGCGGTTTGCTGCGTGGCGCGCAAGGTGCCGTTCACGATGGCCAGCAGCAGTACGTACCATGGGTTGTCGACGCCCATCATCACCAGAATGGCCATGATCGCCGCCTGCGTAAGCTGCAGGGCGTAGACCCACTGCAACAGCGTCTTGCGGGTCATCTTGTCGGCAAGGTAGCCGATGAATGGCGTCGCGAAGAAACGGGGCGACATGGCGGCGAAGGTGATCAGGCCGACCCAGAGGCCCCAGGTTCCCTGCAACTCCGGAATGCTGTACACCCATGCGCCGCGCGCGACGATCAGGGCCCACGCGCCGCTGCCGCTGGACAGGGAGGCCACGGCCAGGAACCGGAAATCACGGAAAACCAGGGCCGCAAGGAAGCGATAGGCTTTTTGCTGGAAGAAATTGCGCTGTGGGGCGGGAGTCGTGGCCATTTCGGAACTCCTGCTTGCGACCTGGACCGGGTCTGACGACCGACATGGTCCGGCTAGGTGCGCAAGTCAGGAACCGCCTGACATCCGCCGCCAAACGTGCTGATGCCGTCGTTACCAGTGGTTAACTTGGGATAGTTGCCGCATTATAGCGCACGGCAATCGGGGGTCAAATCAGGCCTAGCGGGAGTGTGCGTAGCCGGCCACCGCGCCGGAGCGCACGGGCTGGGGACATGCGGACCCAGCCAATGGACCGGAGCGGCCAGCAGCGTGACCCGGGCAGTCAGTGGCCCTGCTGGAGGCGAACCCGAGAGATCAGGAAAAGATCGTCACCATCGCGCTGAATGCCGAACTCGGCAAACTCGGGGGCGACCGGCAGGTGTTCCCGGATGGTGAACAGCATGCTGTCGCGCAGAGCCGTCAACTGCGGCGCGGAGACCTCAATACGGTCCCGGCGTATGGCGGATTGAACTCGTTCCCGGGCTACCTGCCGCGGGTTGCCGCGGCCGTGGCTTCGATTTTTGCGCAGGAAATCAAACATGGGCGGAAGCCTTGCGGTTGATGCCCATGATGTTGCGCACCTTCTCCATGATGGACGTGGGAGCCTCGTCGACCGGATCGATCAACGGGAGGTGTTCGCCGTCGATGCGAGCGGCGATACGAACGAACTCTCGGCCGGAGGCCGACTGAGAGTCGTACACAACGGGTGTCCCGTTGTTGGTGGAGGTTATGACGCGGTCATCGGACGGAACCAGGCCGATGGCGTCCACCGCCAGCATCTCCAGGACGTCCGAGGCATCCATCATATTGCCCTGGCGGACCATCGCCGGATTGATGCGGTTGATGATGAGCCGGATCTCGCGGATGTCCGCCGCCTGGAGCAGGCCGATGACCCGGTCGGCATCACGGATAGCCGAAACCTCGGGAGTGGTTACTACAAGGGCTTCCCGGGCAGCGGCGATGGCATTGCGGAAACCCTGCTCGATGCCAGCGGGACAGTCGACGATGATGTAATCGAAATCGTCCTCCAGCCGCTTGCAGAGACCAACGAGTTGCTGCGTGGTGATGCAATCTTTGTCGCGGGTCTGTGCGGCCGCTATCAGGTAAAGGTCGCCGGCGTGTTTGTCACGGATCAGAGCCTGCTCGAGGCGGCAGCGCCCTTCGACAACATCCACCAAGTCATAGACGATACGATTTTCGAGGCCCATCACCACGTCGAGATTGCGCAGTCCAATGTCGGTGTCGATGACGACGACGCGGTTGGAACGGAGGGCCAGGGCGGTCCCCACATTGGCGGTTGCGGTAGTTTTTCCCACGCCTCCCTTTCCGGAAGTCATGACGATGGTCTTACCGCTCATTGGGATTGCCTCCCTGCTGGATGGAATTGTTCTTCAAGTATGGCGCGACCTGGATAGCGCCGTTGGACACCCGGGCCAGGGTGGGGCCGTTGCCATCGTTGCTTTGGCGTGCGCTTCCGTTGGCGGGGCCATCACGATGCCACGAGTAATCGGCGATGCGGAGCACGGGATAGGCCATGGACATTGCCAGGATGGTAGCGGTGGTGTCGCCGCCGGACCCGGCGTGAACCCGGCCGCGCAACCCTCCGAAGACGATGACGTCGCCTTCAGCGATTACCTGCGCCCCCGGGTTCACGTTCCCCAGGATGACGGCGTGACCCGGGAAGCGGCGCGTCTCGCCGGCCCGCAAGTTTCCGCGCGCGATATCCACAGGCACTCGATAAGTCTCTTCAACTTCGACAGTGGCAATCTCGGGGGTGTGCGTTTCCTCGGAGGCTGGGGCGGATGCTGCCTCAGGGATCGGGTCTGCTTCTTCGGTCGCCTCGGGCGGCGTTTCTTCGGAATCGCGACCTTTTGAGAGGACAACGGCGATGCCGGCCTGTCGCTCCATCAGTTGGACAATCCGCCGGCTCTCCCGCTCCAGAATTTCGGGCCGGCACCAGAACTGTTTGACGGACAGGCCGGATTCGGACTCGATGACCTTGCGGATGCGCTCCTGGTCGGCGTCGCTGAGAAGGCGGGCGCCGATGTTGGCGACCACTTCGCCACCGGAGTAGAGGTGACGGTTGCGGCCCAAGTGCTCGCGGAGGGCGCGGCAGACGTCTTTGAGCGGCACGCTGTCGTCGATTTCAAAGTTGACCAACGCGCCCCGCCCGGACACCTTGACCAAATCATGGGTTTCTGTGAGTTCGGTCACCATCGCCACCAGTTATAGCAATTGGCGGCAGTCGACAGCCTTGGGCCGGGCATGCAAATTTGGCCGAATTCAAAAAATGATGACGAGGCACGTTCACGTAGAAATCGACGGATTTCGCCTGATCGGACACGTAGATTCCCACGGTTTTGATCAGTCCAAGCATGCAGCCGCTCCCTCATGAAATCGGCCGGAGACCGCTCGCACGGCCCCGGCCGGGGTGTTTGGCGATTCTGGCGAGGTGTCTGCGCGGATGACGACCGCTAGTCGGGCCGTCCGAACACCGCCACGGAGCAGGTGAACGACCCCGGGCGCCCGCCCAAGTTGTGGGTGATACCCAGATCGGCCTTCTGCAATTGCCGGCCGCCGGCTTTGCCCTGCATCTGCTTGTAGACCTCGTAGATCATGCGGATACCGCTGGCGCCGATGGGATGGCCGAAGCACTTGAGGCCGCCGTCAGTGTTCACCGGCAGGTCGCCCTCCAGCGAGAACGCCCCGTCCGCAACGTCGGCGCTGGCCTGGCCGCGGGGGCTGAACCCCAGGTCTTCCATGATGATCAGCTCGGTGATGGTGAAGCAGTCATGGACCATCGCCATGTCGATCTCGGCGCGAGGGTCAGTGATGCCCGCTTCCTCGTAGGCGGCCTGGCTGGCGCGCACGGTCTCCGGGAAGTAGGTGAAGTCCCAGTCGTTGCGTAGGACGCCAAAAGCGCCGACCGCGAGGCCGAGGCCCTTGACCAGGATGTAGTCGTCGCGGAGGGTGCGGGCGATCTCCGGCGTGGTGATGATGGCGGCGGCCGCGCCGTCGCTGACGCCGCAGCAGTCGTACAGGCCCAGGGGCCACGCGATCATCGGGGCATTTATGATCTGGTCCTCGCTGACCTCGCGCTGGAAGTGGGCCTTGGAGTTCAGCGTCCCGTTGTGATGGTTCTTGGAAGCGATCTGTGCCAGCGTGCGCTTGCCGTCGTCGTAATCAATGCCGTAGTGATGGAAGTATCGGGTAGCCGCCATTGCGAACTGCGATGGCGGCGGCGTGGGCGGCTCGACGTCGGAGCCGGGGCCGGCGGCGATGGCCAGGCCGGAGAACCCGCTATCCTTGAGCTTCTCGACGCCCATGGCCAGCACGATGTCGTACACGCCCGCGGCCACGGCGTAGCAAGCGTTGCGAAAGGCGTCGGTGGCGGTGGCGCAAGCGTTCTCAACGCGGGTGATGGGGATGTAATCCAGCTTGAGGGCCTCGGCCAGGGGCTGACCGGTGCGAAAACTGCTGACGGTGCCCAGCCAGGCAGCCTGGATGTCGCCGGCGTCCAGGCCGGCGTCTTCGTAGGCTTCATACGCGGCCTCGACCATGAGGTCCGCCGCCGATGCGTCCCAACGCTCGCCAAAACGGGTGCAGCCCATGCCAACCACGGCGACCCGATCTCTGATTCCGCTCATCGTGCTTTCCTCCAATTACGCGGCCACTGCCGCCGGCTCGGGTGTACGCCTGGGTATGGCTTTCCAGTAGTAGTTGTGGATGCCGTTGACGACGCGCAGCTTGCGGAAGCTCATTTCCACCGGCATGCCGACGCGCACCTCGTCAAGTTCGCGGTCGGTCATCATGCAAAGCACGCGGCCGCCACCCTCGAAATCCACAACCGTCACCACCAGCGGGGTATCGACCGCGCCGGCGATGTAGTCCATCGAGTAGGTGAAGACCGACGCCGGCGTTTCGCTGAGGCGCACCGGTTCGCCGTCGTCCACCTTGCGGCACTCCACGCAGACGCGCTGGGCCGGGTATTGCACGTAGCCGCAGCTACGACACCGGGCTCCGTAGAGCCGCACGTTCTTGTCGCCCTCCCGCCACAAGGCTGAAACGGACGGAGATGCAGCCGCCGGGCGACGAGAAGCGTCGTCAAGCGTCCAGACCTCGCGCCAGCGCGCGTAGGTCTCGTAGTCACCGAGCATACGCTTGGCTGTGAGCCAACCGGACACCCCCATGGGCGGGGACGGTGCGCCGGCGATAGCGTCGGCGGCGCGGAAGCCGATTACGTCGCTGCCGTCCCCGTACGCCACGGTCAGCAGCAGATCGTTCGGTTCCGCAGTCTCCAGCGCAGAGGCGAGGAGCATGAGCGCAAAGGCGGCGCCAGTGTTGCCAACAGCGCCGAACAATGGCTCCTGGACTTGGTTGTCGGCGAACCCCAGCTGACGGGACAAGCGGGTGTGGCGGCGAGCGTCGGGAGCATACAGGGCGATTTTCGAGACGTCGGAAGATAGGATGCCGGTACGCTGGCAGTAGCCGCTGACGGCATCGGGGACAATGCGCTCGATGCCTTCTTCGGTGGCGAAACGATCTTCCCACGTGCGCACGAAGGGATCGCCAGGCGTGCGCCAGGCGTCCAGCATGTTGTCGGTCACGGCGTGGCTACCCACGTGTTCGGCGATCACCTCCTGGTCAGCTATGACGAAAGCGGCTGCGCCGTCGCCGGATGCGCGCTCGGTTTCTCCCCGAGGTGGACCCTGGCGGCTATCGGCGACGACCACGAGGACCTGTCCGGCCCGTCCGGAAGCCACGGCATCCAGGGCGGTCTGCAAGGCGTTGGTGCCGGCCCGGAGCACGTTGGCCACGTCAACCGCGAAAATGTCGGTGCGGAGGTCCAGCGCGGCGGCCACGATGGCGGCGCACTGCTTTTCCGCGTAGGGCGGCGTGGTGCTGGCAAACACGATGCCGTCGATGAGAGAGCGATCGCGCCCGCCGAGGCAGTCGGAACCGGCGGCCACGGCCATGGTCACGCTGTCCTCGTCGAAGTTGGCCACGGCGCGTTCCTGGCGGGAGTTCCAGCCCGCGGTTTCTGCGCCCAGACGGTAGCGGGGGATGTACGCGCCATAGGCTGCGATGCCGACCAATTTTCTACTCCAGACTTGAGACAAGACGTGCCGGGGATGCTATCAGTGGGCGCGACAGAGTGTCAACGAAAAGGCCCGTGCTACAATGCAGGCGATGACTGATCGTTTGACAACGGCGAGGTTGCCGCTACTCCTGATTGCCCTTTCATTGCTGGTGGTTTTGGCCGGTTGCAACCGGGTCAGCGCCGTCGCCACGGAGCCGATACCGCCGGGCGACCAGTTACCCGCTGAACTGGGAACCGTGGGCGAGGCCTATCGCATCCTGCTGGACGAACACGTCGATCACGAGGTGCTGGATCCGAAAAACCTGTCCGAAGGAGCAATTCGCGGAATGCTCGCCGCGTTGGAAGACCCGCACGCCTCCTATCTCAGCGCAGAACAGCACTCCCGAGAACAGGAGGGCTATCGAGGTTACTTCGAGGGCATCGGCGCGCAGGTTACGTTGACGGAAGCCGGCCTGACCGTAATCGCGCCGATACCTGGAGCGCCGGCCGAGGAGGCGGGCATCCGAGCCGGAGACCTGATCCTGGCGGTGGACGGCGAAGACATAGACGGGCTCACTCTGATCGAGTCGGTGAACCTGATCCGCGGGCCGGGAGGCACCGATGTCACGCTGCTGGTGCGACACGTCGGCGAATTTGAGGACGTGAGCATCGCGGTGACTAGGGGACGAATCCCCATCGAGAGCACCGCGTTCCGGATGCTGGAGGATGGCATCGGCCACCTGTGGGTGTACAGCTTCTCCAACACCACCGAGGACGAGGTCAGGCGCGCGTTGGATGAACTGGACGCCGCGGACGGGCGCGGTCTGATCCTGGACCTGCGCAACAATCCGGGCGGCCTGCTGGCGTCGGTGATCAGCGTCACCGACCTGTTCCTGGATAGCGGTACAATACTGTACGAGATCGACGCCGAGGGCGACCGGAGCGACTACGAGGCAGCCCGACGCGGGCCAGCCACCGATGTGCCAATCGTCGTGGTGGTCAACCAGTTCTCGGCAAGCGCCAGCGAGATCATGGCCGGGGCGATCCAAACCAGTGGCCGCGCCACCGTGGTTGGCACCAGCACCTTCGGCAAAGGCAGCGTCAACATCGCTCGCGAATTGTCGGATGGCTCGGCGATATACTTCACCATCCGGCGGTGGTACCTTTCGGACGGAACCCAGATTGAGGGCGAGGGAGTGACCCCCGACATCGAGATCGAGGCCGACGCACACCCGCTGCCCATAGAGTTCGAGCAGGACGCAGCCCTGAAACGTGCTTTTGAGGTGCTCAGAGGGCAAATCGGTCAGCGTTAAGCTCGAGATAAAACGGAATTTACGGGCCGGGCAACCGATAGGGGCCGCAACCCCGACAAAACAGAAACGGCGGACATCATGCCGAGAAAGAACCGAAACAGCAAGAAGAAAGCCCAGGCGGCTACCGGCGGCAACAACCGCCAGATCGCGGTGAACCGCAAGGCCCTGCACGACTACGAGATCCTGGACCGGATGGAGGCCGGGCTGGTGCTGACCGGCACTGAGATCAAGTCGATCCGGGCCGGCAAGGTTGACCTGCGTGACGCCTACGCGCGAGTGCAGGATGGCGAGCTGTGGCTGCACGGGGCCCACATCGCCCCGTACGACGCCGGAAGTTACATGAACCATGAGCCACGGCGTCCGCGCAAGCTCCTGGTCCACCGCAGCCAGGTTAGCGAGCTGGCATCCCAGACGGCGGAAAAGGGGCTGACCCTCGCCGCGCTGCGCCTGTACCTGAAGAACCACCACGCCAAGGTCGAGCTGGGCGTGGCGCGGGGCAAACGACAATACGACAAGCGGCGCGCCATCATCGAACGGGAACGGGAACGGCAGGCGCGACAGGCAGTGAAGGAGTGGCGGGAGTGATGCAACGGGATTGCCGACATGCGCGCCGGCAATGGACTTGCAAATGTTAGCGCTGGAGTATGCCCGTTACTACCTCAAGGCTTGGGATTGGCGGCTATTCCTGTTCATCCTGTTGTTCTTGGGGCTGCCAAACGTTTACCAGCTCTACCGGGTGTACCTCGTTGGGAACGAAATTCCCGATGCCGGAAGCCTCGCCATCGTATCGCAGTGGCAGTTCGTGGGGCTGGTGGTGGAAGTTTTCCAAGAAGCCACCGTGCTGGCGATTTTCTTCTTTTTGGGATCGCAGATACGCAGCGGCGCTGCCGTACAGCTGGACCGGGCGAAGAGCGTTCTAACTTTCATTTTCGTGGCGTCGCTGGTGTTCTCGGTAGGCGTGTTCTTCTTCCGGGATGCTTTCATCACGCTAATCGGCACGTCTGCGGACATTCAGGGGCAGACGCGCAGTTTTCTCGGTATCAGCATTTTCAGTATCCCCTTCACCATACTCGCAGCCGCCATCGTCGTTCTGTTTGAGTCGTTGGGTATGCGGGCATTGGTGTTCGTGATGGCGATTGTCAACGTACTGCTGCGGTTCGTGCTGGACAGCCTGTTTTTCGGGGGTTATGGGTTTTCATTAGACGCCGGCGTGATTGGAGTAGGGTGGTCAACTTTTCTGGCCAGCGTGGGGCTGTTCATAGTGGGGCTTGGGCTGTTGCTGTGGGCAAAGGAAATCCGGCTGGGAGCACTGACAACGCTCCCCTCGTTCACAGATATGCGGCAATACCTGCGCATTGGATTGGGCAGCGGCGCAGATAGCCTGATACGGAACGTAGCCTATTTCTTTATGATCATCCGCATCGTGAATACTATCGGCGCCGAGGAGATTGGCGGATACTACGTGGCTATCCAGATACTATGGAGTTTTATGCTGATGCCGGTTCTCGCCTTCGCCGACTCGGCCAAAGCGCTGGTAGCCAACGCATCCGGCGACATCGCGCGGGTTAGGACGCTGTGGCACGCTTCGATGATAATTACGGCGGGGATGATGGCCGTCTGGATTGCATTGGCGCCGGCTTTTCCAACGTTTGCCGGCATGCTGACCGACGACCCAGAAACGGTTCGGTGGGCCGTTACCGCCTTTGGCATTTTGTTCGTCCCTTACGTCCTCTTTTCGTTCAACACCGTGATTGACTCTGTGTTCTACGGAATGGGCAAAACCCAGTACATGGCCTATCAGTCAGTTCTCACCAATGGCACGGTCTATTTGGTGGCGTTCATCCTATACGCCACTGGTGTCTGGCAACCAACCTTTGAAAGCGTGATGGCCCTGTTCGCGCTAGGCATCCTGGTGGATTCTTTCCTGACCGTGCTTTTCTTGCTGAAAGTTCTGTACATCGACCCGGCGCATCAGCCGGCCGATGCGTTATGATCGTTCATCGAAAACGACGTCCCGGCTCCAAGGGGCCGGGGCGTTCTAGTGTGAGGTAAGCACCTTGATTCGCAGCTTGCGTGGAATTGAACCGAAGATCGCGCCCACCGCCTGGGTGAGCGAGGCCGCCTACGTGGTCGGCAACGTGGTGATCGGCGAGTACAGCAGCATCTGGCCGGGGGTAACCATACGAGGAGACGGGGACGTCATCACCATCGGGAACCACGTGAACATCCAGGAGGGTTCCGTGGTGCATGGCGACGGGCTGGTGATCGAAGATTACGTTTCCATCGGACACTGCGTAGTGGTACACGGTGACCGGATTGGGATGGGCAGTCTGCTGGGCAACAATTGCACTTTCCTCACCGAATCGACCATCGGCAAGGAGTGTTTGATCGCCTCCAACGCGGTGGTGCTGTCCAACGTGGACGTGCCTGACCGCAGCTTTGTGGCGGGTGTGCCGGGGTCGGTGAAGCGCCCGGTGTCTGAAGAGCAGATTGAGCAGATGCGGATGACCGCCGAGCACCTGGTGGAACGCGCGGAATGGTTTAAGGAGAGCGGGCTGTAAAGCAGCCGCAACCAGAACAAAAATCAGGGGCGAACTTTCATTCGCCCCGTTTCATTTTCTGGCCGGTCGCATCGCCTCAGCCCAGCCGCTCCGCCACGGGCAGGATGTGCTCCGCCAGGTGCTCCATGACCTGGATGCACGGACCGATGCCATCGACGCGGAAGTCGAAGGTCAACTGGTCGATGCCCAGCTCGTTGCAGTAGTGCACGTCGTCGATAACGGCCTGAGTGGTGTTGATGAGCGCGCCGCCGGAGCGAACTCCTACGCCCTCCTCGGCGCCGCCCATGTCCGTGAAGTGGAGGCTGCGCTTCAGCGAGATGGTTATGTCAGCCGGGTCGCGGCCGGCCAACTCGGTCTGCTCTCTCAGATAGGGCAGGTTCTGGGCCACGAAGTCGGGGGTCTGGCGGGTGGTGTGCCAGCAGTCGCCGTACTTCGCGGTGCGGCGCAGTGCGCGCCGGGTGTGGCCGCCGACCCAGATGGGGATGCGCGGCTGCTGGACTGGTTTCGGCTCGAAATAGACGCCGTCGATCTGGTAGTACTTGCCCTGGAAATCGGGAACTTCCTCCGTCCACAGGGCATTGAAAATGGCCAGGAATTCGTCGGTCATGGGCCCGCGGTCGGCATAAGGGACGCCGAGGATGTCGAACTCCTTTTCCAACCAGCCGACGCCCACGCCGCAGATAATCCGGCCGCCGGACAGCACGTCAAGGGAAGCGAACATTTTGGCCTGGACCACAGGGTTGCGGTAGGGGAGGATCAGCACGGTGCTGCCCAGGCGAATCTCGCTGGTGCAGGCAGCCATGAACCCCAGCATAGTCATGGTCTCGAGGAAAGGTTCGTCCGATGGACGCTGGAACGCGCCGGTGGGCGTGTAAGGGTACTGGTTGGTGCCGCCCACAGGCAGCACGATGTGATCGCCAGCCATCACCGACTCGAAGCCCAAGCGTTCCGCCCGTTCACAGAATTCGCGGATGCCCTCGGCATCCGGCAGGCGTGGAATGCTGACACCTATTTTCATATGGGAATCTCCTGGCCGCAGGCTGATTTGACGGGAGACAGTCCCGGGCCTGAAGGCGGCGGAATTATAGCATCGCCGCAAAGTTCAGCCCGGGCGGCAGACCTGCCGCGAAGAACCACGCTATGTGACGGCTTCGGTGTTCCTGCGCCATGTAATGGCGCCGCTGCATTTGGCGCAGGCGCGATCGGTCATGATGCGGCGTTGCAGGGTTTGCCGGAACCACTGCTGGCCGCAGCCGCACTCCCCGATCCACTTGGGCATGGAATGCTGGACACGATGGCAGCGTTCGCCGGCGCACCCGATTTCACGAGCCTTGGCCTTCCATACGGCGTCGTGGTTGTGACGCGGCCCAACGATGGCGTGGGCGATTTCGTGGAGCACGGTGTCCTCAATCTCGACGCGGGTGGCGGCAAGACAATAGCTGACCGACAGGTCGATGCGCTGTTCGGCGTACCGGCAGACGCCGGCGCGGGAGGTGGCGAGATCGAATCCAAACGCCCACCCCGCAGGCAAGGCTCCCCTGGACTGGAATGCGGAGACCAGGCGATCGCCCAGCGCCTGGGTTTCTCGCAGCGTGCATTCCGGTACGGGGGCGTCGATGACGGACAGGACCGCAGAGTAAGGGATGTCCCACTCGACACCGGCGTCGTCAACGGCATGGGCGTTGCGGGTTCGGATCGACGTCACGGTGGCGCGATGCTCGCGACCGCCGTATCCGACGAAACGAATGACGCTGCGGGGCGGACACGCGGCGCCAGAAAAATCAGCGGTGATGGGAGTGCGACGTCGCTGGCTCATGGGGATGCAAGGGCAAACGAATTATAGGGCGCGGGGTGTCGTTTGCCATGGATTTGGGCGAACTTTTGAAAAGTGTTCTTGCGCTAATCCAATGCGGTGCTATAATCCGCCCAAAAGGAACGGTCACGACTGCCGTGATCGCCAGAAAAATCCACGTTCCACGAGGAGGCGAGCTTCATGGAAAAGGGAGACACCATTATCAATATCGGGCCGGTGGACGTAGCGCTGTCCTACCGTAAGGAAATCATGCCTGACCAGGGCTTGATGGTCCAGGTGTTCGGCGACGTGGACGGCCACGACACCGAGATCCTGCGGTTCGACTGCTTCGACCAGGACCCGCACTACCACTACGGGCCGGAGAACATGAACATCCGGCTGCACATGGACAAGACCACCGTCGGTACGCCGTTGGGCTGGACGTTGAAGAACATCCGCACCAACCTGCCCGCCATGGTCCGTCGGGCCGGCTACGACGACCTCGCGTCCGCGGTCGAGATGAACGGCATCGACGGGAACAAGATGGATGAGGTCGAGGCGTGCGCGTTGGAGAAGGCCCGCGACGAGCGGCGCACGGTCACCCACTTCCGCGGCGACCACATCTACGAGGCCGGCAACATCCGCTTCGGCGTGGAGTTCCGCAGCAACATCGGCGCGGCCAACGACCGCGGCGTGGCCATACACGTGCTGACCGACCACCTGGGGCAGGAGTTCGAGCTGCTGGCCTTCGACTGCTTCGAGATCGCGCCGCACTACCACTACGGCCCGCGCAACCAGGATGTGCGGATCTACTGGGACGTGACCACCAGCGGCAACACCCTGGCCTGGACCCTCGACCAGTTCAAGTCCGGCAACCTGGCCAGCATGATCGACCGCGCCGGCTACCCCACCGTGGCCGCCAACGTCGACAATGACCTGGTGCAGGCCGTGCTTCCTTCGATGGAAGAGAAGGCCTGGGCGCTGGTAGGCACGAACCAGCAGTAGTATCGAGCCAGATCGCAAACACGCAGGGGCGGGTTCTCACCCGCCCCTGTTTGTTGTCAGACGATGGGGTGGATCACATCATCGTGTATCCACCGGAGACGCTGAGCGTCTGACCGGTGATGAAGCTCGCTGCGTCAGAGGCGAGGAAAACCACCGCGTTGGCAACTTCCTGGGCGGAGCCGATGCGACGCAGGGGGTAGGCGCGCCTCACCCGTTCGAGGACCTCGTCCGTGAACAGGTCCTGCATCCCTTGGCTCCACATGCTCTCGGAGCCGGCCACCTCGGACTGATCGGGAACCACCAGGCCGGGGCAAACCATGTTGAATCGGAGACCGTAGCGGCCGGTCTCGCGGGCCAGTGACTTGCTCAACGCAATGACGCCGGCCTTGCACGCGGAGTAAACGGCCTCGCGATACTCGCCCATTCTGCCCGCGTCGCTGCTGATGCTGACTACGGCGCCGGACTGTCGCTCGATCATGTGCGGGAGCGCGGCATGAATGCAGTTGATGGCGCCCCAGAGGTTGACGTCGACCTCTTTGACGTGTTCTTCGCGCGCCTTCTCCATGAAAAGGCGGTCGATGGTCCAGCCGACGTTATTAACCAGCACGTCCACACTTCCCAGGCGGTCGATGGCTTCGGTCATCATGGCGACCGTGCGGGCCTGATCGGTCACGTCAGCGTCGACTACGATGGCGGAGGCGCCCGATTCGAGGGCGGCGACCTCGGCGGCGACGCGCTTCCCGGCATTGTGGTTCAACTCGGCGATGGCGATGTTGCAGCCTTCAGCGGCAAAGGCGAGCACAATGGCCCGACCGATATTGTTGCCGCCGCCGGTCACTAGCACGTTCTTGCCTTTCAGTCCAAGTTCCAATTTTCATCCTCCAATATATTCCGCAGGACGCGCAGGTTTTCCACGTCCTCGCGATTGTACTCAAGCAGCATATCCAGGGCGTCGTGGTTATCTTCACGACGGTACTTGTCCCAAAGCAAGACCGCGTCGTAGCCAGCCATGTCCGACAGGTTCCGCGCTATGCCCAGGGCCTTTTCTATAGCTTTCAGTCCGCCTTTCAGGCCGGCGCGACGGGACTCCCGCATGAGATCCCGGTGCTCAAATCGACGACGGAGGTCCACGCCGGGCTTCCAGGCCAGGAACGGCAGGTCAAAGCTGGCGCCGTTGAAGGTATAGATGGTGGTGACGCCTTCCAGCACGTGCAGCACGGCGTCCGCAGTAATCCCGTTGCCTACCAACTGCGTAGTCGTCCAGTCGCCGGGGAAGTCCACCGCGATGCCGACGACAGTTGGGTAGGAGCGACCACCGATGAAGCCGGTGGTCTCGATGTCCAGGTAAGCGTCCAACGGGGACGGTCAGTGACGGAAGTGACGGACGCCGGTGAACACCATGGCGATGCCGGCCCGGTTGGCGGCGGCAATCACCTCGTCATCGCGGATGGAACCGCCAGGCTGCACGATGGCGGTGATGCCAGCCTCCGCGGCGAGCTCGATGTTGTCCGGGAAGGGGAAGAAAGCGTCCGAGGCCAGCACGCATCCGGCGGCTTTGTCGCCGGCCGCGCGTTGTGACAGGTGCACGCTGACCACACGGTTGGGCTGGCCGGCGCCCATGCCGACCAGGGTACGATCCTTGACGAAGGCGATGGCGTTGGACTTGATATGCTTCACCGCTTTCCAGGCGAACCCCAAGTCGGCTAATTCGGCCGGAGTTGGCGCGCGTTCGGTGGCGGTGGTCCAAGCCTCGGGGTTTTCGTCGATAGCGTCGGGGGTTTGCACCAGGACGCCGCCGCTGAGAGGGCGAACATCGTAATCCACGGAACCCGGGGCGCCGGCAACCGGTGCCACCGTCAGGATGCGGAGGTTGCGCTTCCTACGGAGGATCTCCAGAGCGTTGTCATCGTAGCCGGGGGCGACGACGACCTCGTAGAACACAGGATCCATGGCCTGGGCCGCGACGGCAGTGACGTTGCGATTGAAGCCCACGATGCCGCCAAAGGCCGACACCGGGTCGCCCTCATACGCCAGTTCGTAGGCCTGCGCGATGTCCTCGCGGGACGCGAGGCCGCAGGGGTTGGCGTGCTTGATCACGCACACCGACGGGTCGGCATAGTCGCTGACCGTGCGCCAGGCGGCGTCGGCATCCATCAGGTTGTTGAAAGACAGTTCGCGGCCATGCAGTTGCGTGGCCCGGGCCAGCCCACCTTCGCCGCCGCTGGCCGGGACGTACAGAGCGCCCCGCTGGTGCGGGTTCTCACCGTAGCGCAGGCTGGAGACGCGGGTGAGCCCGATGGTCACCTGTTGGGGCATCTCCTCCTCGGAGGTGGGATCGTTGGAGAGATAGTCGGCCACGGCGGCGTCGTACACCGCGACGTGTTGAAAGGCCTTGGTGGCTAGGGATCGGCGCTGTTGAGCGTCCAGGCCGGGTCCGGACAAGGATTCGGCGACCCATTCATAGTCGGACGGGTCCACGACGACGACAACGGACGGAAAATTCTTGGCCGCGGCCCGCAGCATCGTGGGGCCGCCGATGTCGATGTTCTCCAGGGCGTCATCCAGCGTGACGCCGGACTTGCTGACGGTTTCCACGAAGGGATAGAGGTTGACGACCACCACATCAATCGGGCCGATGCCGTGCTGCTCCAACTCCGCCATGTGCGCGGCGGAGTCGCGACGGGCCAGCAGCCCACCGTGTATCACCGGGTGCAGGGTTTTGACCCGGCCCTCGAGGATTTCGGGTGAGCCGGTAACGTCGGATACCTGCGTGACGGGCACGCCGGCATCAGCGAGGCTGCGGTGGGTGCCTCCGGTGCTGATCAGTTCATAGCCGGCATCGGCCAGGGATTTCCCCAAATGCTCGATGCCGGTCTTGTCGAATACGCTGAGTAATGCTTTCAACTTGCCTGGATACTCCTCGTTGAATAGGGGTCAAGTCTAGATTGCGCCGCCGCCTCCGTCGAAGCCGCCAAACCCACCGCCCACGTCGCCGGGATGATGGAAATTAGCCGCGTCGCCGGAATGGTGAATTTGTCCGGGGTCAACCGGCGTGTCGGAGTGGTGGCTGCCGTACAACATCAGGCCCAGAGGACCCCACGCCCACCAGGGACGCATCATGTCAAACACGGGTTCGGATTTGTCATCGGCGTTGTTGCGGGCGTTGCGGCGGAACGGGTTTTTCAGGTTCATAACAGCCTCCACCTTCTTCTGTGTCGAGCCGTCTGGATTGAATCAGGCAGCCCGAAATGCGGTCCGGCTCGGACCGGAGCTCTGAACAATCTGACCAACGTCCAACGCGTCCGGCAGGCCGGAGAGCAACTCGGCGGCGCGCTCCGGGTCGCACACGGCGACCATGCCAAGCCCCATGTTGAACACGCGGTACATCTCTTCGTCGTTGATACCGCCGGCCCGTTGAATTGCGCCGAATACCGGGGGAATGGGCCAGGCTCCAAGATGAAACTCGGCGGCCATTCCCGGTGGCAACGATGCCGGCATCTTGCCCGGCAAGCCGCCGCCGGTGATGTGGCTCAGCGCCTTGACACTGCCCAGGTAAGGTTCCAGGAGCGGGTAGTAGGCGCGGTGCCGCACCATCAACTCGTCGCCCAGGTTGCGATCCAGTCCGAGGCAGGGACGGAACAGGACCCCAGGGTCGTCGTCGGTGTTAAACACCCGCCGCACCATCGAAAAGCCGTTGGTATGCACGCCGCTGGAGGGAAGGCCTATCAGGCGATCACCGGGAACAACGGCGCTACCGTCGAGCAGGTTGTCACGCTCGGCCACACCCACCACGAATCCGGCGAGATCGAAATCAGAGTCAGAGTAGACGCCGGGGAGTTGGGCGGTCTCGCCGCCGATCAGAGCGCAGCCGGCTTCCCGGCAGCCCCAGACCATGCCGCGCATCAGCATTTCCATGCGGTGCTCGTCCAGCGCACTGAAGGACATATAGTCCAGAAAGAACAGCGGCCGCGCGCCCTTGGTCAGGATGTCGTTGACGTTGAGGGTGACCAGGTCCTGACCGACGCCCTCGAAATGACCAAGCTGCGCTGCGATCTTGAGCTTGGTACCCACGCCGTCGGCGCTGGCTACGAGCACGGGGTCCCGGTAGTAGCCCAGGGCGAACAGCCCCGCGAAGCCGCTGCTGCTGTCCAGCACCTCCGGGCCGTGGGTCATCGCGGCAAAGGCCTTGATCCGATCCTTCAGGCCATCCATAGCGTCCAGGGCGACGCCGGCGGCCTCGTATTCGGCCGATGCGGGAGCAGCCGCGCCAACCTCGCCAGCGGTCATCAGGCGGTGGCCCGTTCCAGGGATTGCTTGGTCAGTTCCAGCTGCACCGGCACCGGGTAGTTGCCGGTGAAACAGGCGTCGCAGAACCCGCCCTGCTGACCGTGCACCAGGTCCATCAAACCGCGCACGCTGAGGTAACCGAGGGAATCAGCGCCGGTCAAGTCCCGGATCTCGGAGATGGACTTGTTGGCGGCAATCAGCTCCTGCCGCGTCGCCATGTCCACACCGAGGTAGCAGGGGTGCTTGATGGGGGGAGCGCAAACCCGCAGGTGCACTTCGGCCGCGCCGGCGCGACGCAGGAGGTCCACCACATGAGGGGTGGTGGTGCCGCGAACGATGCTGTCGTCCACGACAACGAGACGCTTGCCGGCAAGGACGGCCGGCATCGGGTTGAACTTCTGGCGGACGCCGCGGTCGCGCCGTTGCTGCTCCGGTTCGATGAAGGTGCGTCCAACGTAGCGGTTGCGCACCAGCCCGTTGGCGAAGGGGATGCCCGATTCGCGGGCGTAACCCACGGCGGCGGAAGTAGAAGAGTCGGGGATGCCTATCACCAGGTCGGCGTCGATGGGATGCTCTCGGGCCAGCCGGGCGCCCATCTCCTCCCGGACGGTGTGCATGAGCCGGCCGTCCATGACGCTGTCCGGCCGGGCGAAGTAGATCCACTCAAAGACGCACAACGCGCGGCTGCGACGCGCGGAATCTCCGTATATCGCGCTCTCAACTCCGTCGCCGCTTATGACAACCACCTCACCGGGTTCCAGTTCCCGGGTGAACTCGGCCTGCATGTGGTCCAGGGCGCAGGTTTCCGAGGCGACCACCCAGCCGTTTTCCAGACGGCCCAGGCACAAGGGCCGGATACCCAGGGGGTCGCGGACCGCAATGACCGCATCGGGAGTCAACAACGCCAGGGAGAATGCCCCCTGCATCCGGGGCATGGCGTAGAAGACCTTCTCCGGCCAGGTTTTGCCCGGGGCATTGGCCAACAGGTAGGCGATAACCTCGCTGTCGGTGCTGGTCTCGAAGGTAGAACCCCACTGGGACTGAACCTGCTCGCGCAACTGTCGGGAATTGATGACGTTTCCGTTGTGGGCAACCGCCAATGGGCCGTTCAATCCGTTGACGAGCAGCGGCTGGGCGTTGGCGCTGCGGCTGGCCCCGGTGGTCGAGTACCGGGTGTGACCGATAGCCATCCCCCCGGTGATGCTGTCGATGTCGCCGTCGCGAAAGGCTTCCGACACCAACCCCATGCCAGTGTGCACCTTGATCCGGCCCTGGTCGACGGCGGCGACCCCGGCCGACTCCTGGCCCCGGTGCTGCAATGCGAACAAGCCGATGGAAGTCAGGGTGGCGCTATGCGAACCAGGCGAATAGACGCCCACCACGCCGCACTCCTCGCGCGGGTGGTCAAGTGCGGCGCCTCCTGAATGGGTTGCCGGATGCGACGTCATGGTTGCATTCTATGTTGCGGCCGGTGTCGGGTCAACGAAAACGCCGCTGACAATACAACCAAAACCCCGACATTGGGCGCGCAGTCGGCTCAGTCCCGCTCGGGAATAATCTGAACCTTGCGGGCGTCGCCGTACCCTACGCTCTCGGTGCGGATACCCTCGCGCTCGCCCAGGTAGAGGTGGATCACCCGGCGGTCGGAAGGAGCCATGGGCTCCAGCGTGATGCTGCGGCCGGTCTGCTGGACACGATCCGCGACGCGGTCGGCCATTTCACGCAGCGAGTCCTCGCGCCGCTGCCGGTACTGCTCGACATCCAACCCAACACGGACGTCCTCGTCAAACTGCTGGCGCACGATGCTCTGGACGATGAACTGGAGCGAGTGCAGCGTATTGCCGCGTCTCCCGATCAGGAGCCCGGAGTCGGGACCGTTGATGTCGATCACGGGACCCCCGGCCAACTCGTCGTGCTCGGAGCGCAGGGTCACGTCGACGTCTGCGCCCACCGCGGTGAGGATGCGCTGGACGGCCTGGACGGCGGTTCCTGCAGGAGTGTCCGCAGTAATAGTTTGAACCGGCGCGGGTTCGTCGGCCCGGTAGGGTTCATCATCTACGCCCTGATCCGCATCGGGTTCGACGCTCTCCGGAGCATCGGGTGGCGTAGCGCCGATGCGGGTGACGCGAACCTCGGCCAGTTCGCCGCCGATGCCAAGGAAGCCCTGGCGGCCCCTATTTAGTATTTCGACCTCTACCTCGCTGCGGTCGGCGCCGAGAGCTGCGAGCGCCTGCTCTTCGGCCTCTTCTACGGTTCTCCCGGTTTGCACTATCTGATCCATCGGGTTTACTCTCCTGCTGGTCGGAGTCCGGGGTCACTTCCACGAGGGTCACGCCGTCTTCTGCATCCTGACCGCGTCGTGGGAACAGCGGGAACAAGGGCCCCCAACCAGTGATGAAATACTGGATCGCGATGCCGATGAGGTTGGAAACCACCCAGTAGAGGGGCAGTCCGCTGGGCCAGCCCAGGGAGAATGCTCCCAGGAAAATGGGCATCATCCACAACATCATCGTTTGGCTGGACTGTTGACGCGGATCCGGAGACGGCATCTGCGTCATTTTCTGCTGCACCCAGGTGGTGACGGCCACCAGGACCGGCATGACGATGGGCGACGGGTCCGGCTGGCTCAGGTCGAGCCAGAGGAATGTATTGTTGACCGGCGCCGCCGAATGGATCGGGACAAAGTTGATCCATGGATACAGCTTGTCGGAAAGGTTGACCAGGTCTTCCGGGTTGTTGAACAGGGTGAGGATCAACACCCGGAACAGGCCGATCAGGATGGGCATCTGGACGATCAACGGGCCCAGGCAGCCAATGGGGTTGACACCGCTCTCGCGGTACAGCCGCATGGTCTCCTGGGAGATCCGCTGGCGGTCGCCCTCGTAGCGTTGCTGGATTTCGCGGACCCGGGGTTGCAGCCCGGTCATCGCGCGCATCTGCCGCAACTGGCGGACGGTCAGCGGGATGGTCACCACGCGCACCAGCACAGTGAACGCGATGATGGCGACGCCCATCTGGGAGAAGCACAGCACGTACAACACCAGCAAGGTGTTGAGCATCGGCCGGATGATCACCTCGTTCCAGATGAGGATGAATATGGAGAAAAATTCCACTTATTCCTGCCTGTCGCCGCCGGTCAGCAACTCCGGGTCCCTAGTTGCGGGGACATTGCGTGTTGTCTTGCGTGTCGTAGCACCAATGGGGCATGAAGCCGGAAAGCACCTGCAGGCGCCGCACCTTGCCGTCGTCGGTCCCAACGTATACGACTTCCTGCTGATTGCCGATGGCGCCGGATTTGACCAGGGGGGCTTTGATCTCACCGTCCCGGATACTGTAGGAGGCTATTTCCTGGGGCGCTTCCTGGGCGGATGCCGAAGCGCGCAGCAATACCACCCGGCCTTCGCGGGAAGCGACCACGATGCCGCGTTCGACCAGCACGGGATCGGCGACGATGGGCGCGCCCATGTCGTATTTCCAGAGCAACAGCCCGTTGTCGTCTACAGCGTAGACGTTGCCATCCATGGAGGCGGCGTAAATCCCCCGCCCGGAGGAAACGGGGGTTGCCCACCACCAGTTTTCCGCTTCTACCTGCCAGCGCGGTTGACCGTCATTCAGACCCAGGGCATACAACTGGCGGTCGAAGGACCCAACTATCAGGAGGTTCTTGTGAACCAGGGGAGTGGCCACCACGGCGCCACCGGTGTCGAAACGCCAGACCAGCGCCCCGGTTTCCAGGCTGACGGCGTAAACGCTACCGTCCTGCGAACCGAAATAGGCCACCCCGTTGCGCAACACGGGGGTCGACCAAACCTTCCCGTCGGTGCGGAAAGGAGACCAGTGGAGGTTCTCTCCAGTCAATGCGTTGTAGGCGTACAGGCCGCCGTCTTCGGATCCAACGGCTATGATCCCCCCGGCCTCGTCCAGACCCGGACTGCTGACCAGAGGCGGCATTTCTTCAGCCTCGAACTGGGGTTGGCGCCAGGCTACCTGGACGGCGCCGGCGCCGGCGGAGCCGTCGAAAGCATACAGGAAACCGTCAATGCCTGACACGTACAGATAGCGCCCCACCGCCGGCGAGCCGTAGGCTCCGCCGAAGCCCTGTTCGCTTCCCAGCACCGAGACCCATCGAGTACTCACGCCATCGACCCCGAAATCGTCCAGGGCATACACCTGACCGGCCAACGTGGTAGCGTAGACCACTCCGTTGGCCGCCGCGACGGACCCCCACCCCTTGGTTGAGGCCCCCAGGTCACGGCCGCATCCGGTGACCGACAGGCACAAAAATGCCAGCGCGGCAAAGACCGGAAGCAGCCTCAGAAATCGAGATTTGGTGGGTGGGGCCCAGAGGGTTAGAGGGTTGCGGGAGGGCAGGAAATGATGGGTCATTATCAACGGTCAAACGACGGGGTCATACCCGTGGCCGCCCACGGGGGTACAGCGTAAAATTCGGCGGACGCCGAGCCAGGTTCCCCGCACGACGCCGTAACGGATGATGGCATCGGCGGTGTACTGCGAGCAACTGGGTTGGTAGCGGCAAACCCCGGGCAGGTAAGGAGATAATGCTTGCTGGTACAGGCGGATGGCTCCCACGGCGACTGCTTTCATTTCGAGTCGCCCCGTATGCCATCCGTACGCTCGTCCGAAGCTGGCGGAGCGTTCAGCCGGGTGCGGCGGATGAGGTTTTCCACGGCGCGCTGCAACTGCTTGAAATCGGCGTCGCCAGCTCCTTTACGGGCAATGAGGACAGTGTCCCAACCGGGAGCGGCCGCGGAGTTGCGGACAACCTCCCGCAAACGGCGCTTGACGCGGTTTCGCACCACCGCCTTGCCGACGCGCTTTCCGGTTACGAAACAGAAACGGCTGCGGTCCAACCCGTTGGGCAAGACGCGCATCACCAGCAGGCCATTGGCAACACTCCGCCCCCGGCGGTGGATCTCCGAGATGCGACCGGCGGAGCCCAGCCTATGTTGCCGTTGCATCGGTTGATGGGAACCGGCGGCGTTCAAAGCAGCCAACAGGACGTTGGCTATACGGAGAGCCGGTGCCGGCCCTTGAAGCGCCGGCGGCGCAGTACGGCGCGGCCGTCAGAAGTGCGTGAGCGTGAGCGGAAGCCGTGCACACGAGCGCGGCGTCGCTTTTTGGGCTGGTAAGTTCGTTTGGGCATAGGTAGGTCTCCGACGGCGAATCATGGTACTGCGTAACCCGGAATGCGTCAAGAAAACGGGCATCGCTGTGCGCGGCGGTCTGAAGCGCGCCGGGCGCCGGTTACGGCGACGCCATGGCCAGCAGGATATCGGCCAACTCCCGGGGCGTGGTAATCATGGGATCGTGACCGGTGTCGATATGGTGGACGCCCCAACCGGAAGCCGCAGCGCGCTGGGCCACGGACTCAAAGCCCGATTCGCTGCAAAGAACAAACTCGCGCCGAAGGGCGGCAGCGTCAGGATTTCCCGTTCGGACGGGCTGGGCGAAGGTGAGAGTGGGCTGTGGAGACAGCCGGGGCAGCATGAACGCCTGATCCGATGGGTCGGTTATGGCCCAACGGCTGGCGATCTCCTCGGTTTCGGTTGGCGCGGGCATGAACGGCGCACCCTCCGCGATGAACCCGCGGATGCGGGCGACGAACTCGGGGCCGCGAACCGCCTCCAGCTGATCGACCATGGCCTCGCCATCGGCAGGAGCCACGCCGTTGACGTAGACCAGCGTTGCAATGCGTTCGGGAGCCAGTTCCGCCACGCCCGTGATCACCATGCCGGCGTAGGCGTGACCCACGAGAATGACGTCGGTCAGGTCTTCCGCATAAAGCAACGACGCCACGTCGCGGACGTGCAGGTCAAGATTGATGGCGGCGGGCGGTACGAGCGCCGCCAAGTGCGCCCGCTCCCCCAAACCCGTCAGGCTGGGGGCCAGGACCCAATGGCCGGCCCGGCGCAACAGCGGGGCGGTCTTCCACCAGGACCATCCGCCGTGCCAAGCTCCGTGGATAAGGACGAAGGTTGCCATGACACGCCGCTACATGACGACCACGGAGCGCAGGACTTCTCCGCGCTCCATGCTGGCGAAAGCGGCTTCCACGTCGCCAATGCCGATGCGCTCGCTGACGAAGGCATCAAGGTCGAGCCGACCCTGCAGGTACAGGTCGATGAGCATCGGGAAGTCGCGCGTGGGCAGGCAATCCCCGTACCAAGAAGACTTCAGCGAGCCGCCGCGCCCGAACACCTCGATGAGGGGCAGTTCGATCTTCATGGTGGGATCGGGCACGCCGACCAGGACGACGGTGCCGGCCAGATCACGGGCGAAGAAGGCTTGCTCGTAGGTGGCCGGGTTGCCGACGGCCTCGATGACGACGTTGGCGCCGTTACCGTCGGTCAGGGCCCGGATCGCCTCGACGGGATCGGTGTCAGTTGAATTGATGGTGTGGGTGGCGCCCAATTGGCAGGCCCACTTCAGCTTGCGCTCGTCGATGTCGACGCCAATGATGGTGTGCGCCCCGGCCAAACGGGAGCCGGCGATGGCCGCGTTGCCCACGCCGCCGCAGCCGATGACCGCCACGGAGTCGCCGCGACCGACGTCGCCGGTGTTCATGGCGGCGCCCAGGCCGGCCATCACTCCGCAGCCGATGAGGCCGGCGGCCAGCGGGCTGGCGGACGGATCGACCTTGACGGCCTGAAGGGCATCTACCAGGGTCAGCTCGCAGAACGCTCCGATGCCGAGAGCCGGCGACAACGGCGAGCCGTCGGCCAGGGTCATTTTCTGCTGGGCATTGCGGCTCGCGAAGCAATACCACGGCCGACCACGCAAGCAGGACCGGCAGTTGCCGCAGGGCGCACGCCAGGCGAGGATCACGAAGTCGCCGGGCGCAACGTTGGTCACGTCCGGGCCGACCTTCTCAACCACGCCGGCCGCCTCGTGGCCCAACAGGAAGGGGAAGTCGTCGTTGATCGCTCCCTCGCGGTAGTGCAGGTCGGTGTGGCAGACACCGCAGGCTTGCACACGCACCAGAGCCTCGCCCTCTCCCGGGTCCGGCACTAGGATCGGAACCAGTTCGACCGGCGCACCTTTGGCTCGCGATACCACACCCTGAACTTCGTTGACCGGCATTAGCTTTCCCTCCGAGTGGGCCACGCCTCGTGCTCTACGTATGGGGGAGCCCGCCTAGCGGCAGGTATAATGCCGTAACCGACTGCGGACGTCAAAACCAGCCACGGGATTTGCTGGCCACCGGGAATGTCCGCCGCCTATTTCGAAATGAACGGCAGCAGGGCAGGGGCTGGAGAAACAGCATGACGAAGCGGGTAATCATCGACACGGACCCGGGGGTTGACGACTGCGCTGCCATCCTGCTGGCGCTGGCGAGCCCGGAACTACAGGTCGACGCGCTGACGATCAGCTATGGCAACGGCTCGATGCCACGGTGCGCCGACAATGCCCGCAGAATCCTGGCAGCGGCCGGCCGTACCGATATACCCGTGTATCCGGGAGCCGAGGGGCCGCTGACCCGGCCTCCGACCGCCGGCTGGGCGTCGCACATTCACGGCGGGGACGCTTTGGGCGACGTAACCACCGGCGCCCTCGCCACTCCGCCGGTCGAAAACGGCCCGGCCCGTCGGGCGGCAGTGGAGATCGCGGCCAGGGCGTTGAACGCGCCGGGGGAGATCACGGTTCTGGCGTTGGGACGGATGACCAACTTGGCGTTGGCCTTGCGGCTGGCTCCGGAAATCGCCGGCGCGCTGGCCGGCGTCGTAGTCATGGGCGGCGCGGTGAGGGTTCCCGGCAACGTTTCGCCAGTGGCGACGGCGAACATCCACGAGGACCCGGAAGCGGCGGCCATCCTTTACGACTCCGGCGTGCCTATCATTCAAGTGGGGTTGGACGTGTGCGACCGGTGCGGTTTTTCGGACCAGCAGTTCCAGCGGCTGCGTGCCAGTTCGGCTCCGGCGGTGCAGCTGCTGGTGTCGGCATCGGCCTACACGCAGGCGGCGTACCGACGGTTGGGCCGGCTGGCCGACGGCGAAGCGGTGCGCTACAACGACGTGCCGGCCGTGGCCGCCGCGGTTGATCCGAGCCTGATGACCACACAACGGTTGCCGGTGGCCGTGGACACGGGAAGCGACCTGACGCGAGGTCAGACGGTGGCCGACTGGTACGGGCTGACCGGCAGAGAGGCCAATGTCGACGTGTGCCTGGAAGTGGACGCTGATCGACTGACGGAAATGGTGGCGCAGCGATTGATTGACCACCCCTGGCCAGCCTAGCGGAACCGTCGCCGAGAACGGCCAACGGAAAGGGGCGACCGTCGCGGCCGCCCCTGGGTTTCACATCGTGGTCTGAGAATCAGCTCAGCGCGGCGACGGCGGCCTTGACCTCGTCGTAGTTGGGCTCGTTGACTGGCGCATCGGCGACCCAGTGGTAGCGAACGATGCCCTCAGCGTCCACGATGGTCACGGCGCGCTTGGCGGCAACGTAGCCTTCCATGCCGGCGAGACCGGGCAGGGCAACGTCGTAAGCGTTGACTACCTCACGATTGTAGTCGCTCAGGAAGGTGTAATTGACGTCGTTGGCGGCTTTCCAGGCGGCCTGGGCGAAGGGCGGATCGACGGTGATGCCGATAACCTCGGCGTTCATGTTCTGGAATTCCCCGATGCTGTCGCGCAACGTGCACATTTCGGTGGTGCAGACGCCGGTGAAAGCGCCCGGGAAAAAAGCGAGCACCACGTTCTTGCCGCGGTAGTCGCTCAGACTGTGGCGCGTGGCGGGGTTTTCGTGCAGGGTAAAATCAGGTGCGGGCTGACCGACGGTGATGGCCATCAAGGAACCTCCTGGGTAGTGGCAGCTTATGCGCTGGTGGGAGTGTCGCGGACTACAGGACTATTAGGCCAGTGAAACGACGCCAGCATCTTATCATAACGGCCTATTCTCCCACGTTTCCGGGGCCGTGCTAAACTGGCCGCCACCCAATCCCGGAGCTATCACCATGTTTTTCAACTCACGCCGTTCCACCATACACGCCACTCACGGGATGGTTGCCACCAGCCAACCCCTGGCCGCCATGGCCGGCCTCAGGGTCCTGATGGACGGGGGCAACGCCGTTGACGCCGCGGTGGCAACGGCGGCGACGCTGAACGTGGTCGAGCCAATGTCCACCGGAGTGGGCGGCGACGTGTTCGCACTGATGTGGAAGGCAGCGGACAGGAAGGTGACAGCGCTGAACGGCAGCGGCCGGGCTCCCTGGGCTGCGTCGATTGACGAGCTCCACGCCAAGGGCCGCAGCCGGATGCCGGCCTTTGGTCCGCTTTCGATCTCCGTTCCCGGAACCGTGCACGGCTGGGAGGTGTTGCTGGAGTCCGAGGGTACGATCAGCCTGGCCGAGGCGTTGGCGCCGGCCATAGATTACGCGGAGAACGGGTTCCCGGTCAGCGACATCATCGGATTCCAATGGAAGCAACAGGAGGACAAACTGGCCGCGCTGCCCTCAGGCCAGGAAATGCTGGTGAACGGGCGCGCTCCCCGTGAAGGCGAGGTGATGCGGCTGCCCACCCTGGCCGGCACGCTGCGGGCGGTTGCCGAGGGCGGCAGTGAGGCGTTTTACACCGGGCCGATAGCGTCCGCCATGGCGCAGTTCGTCCAGGAACAGGGCGGCTGGCTGGCGGAAGAGGACCTGGAGTCACACCACTCGGACTGGGACGAACCCATTAAGACGGACTACCGGGGCGTCACGTGCTGGGAATGCCCGCCCAACGGCCAGGGCATCGTGGCGCTGGAGGCGCTGAACATCGTCGAGGGATTCGATATTGCCGCGATGGGTCCGCAGAGCGCCGAACGGTATCACCACCTGATCGAAGCGACCCGGCTGGGATTCGCCGACGCGTTTGAGTACCTGGCCGATCCGCGCTGTGCCAAAGTCCCCACCGAAATGTGGACGTCAAAGGAATACGCCAAAGTCCGGCGGGGCCTGATCAACCCGGAGCGGGCGATGGACACCGTGCCCTACGGTAAGCTGGTGCCGGGCAGTGACACGGTGTACATCAGCGTGGTCGACGGCGCGGGGAACGCCTGCTCGCTGATCAACAGCGTTTTCGCCAACTTCGGGTCGGGCCTGGTGGTGCCCGGGACGGGAATCGTCATGCACAACCGGGCATCTTTGTTCAACGTCCGGCCCGGTCATCCCAACTCGTTGGAAGGCGGAAAGCGCCCATTCCACACTATTATCCCGGCCATGGCGACGCGGGATGACGAGTTCTGGCTGAGCTACGGCGTCATGGGCGGGTTCATGCAACCCCAGGGCCACCTGCAGGTGATCTCCAACATGGTGGACTTCGGCATGGACGCGCAGGGAGCCCTGGACGCCCTGCGGTTCCAGGTGGCCGGCGATTCCGTGTGGCTGGAAGGGGACGTGGACGACGCGGTGGTGATGGGACTGCACCAGCGGGGCCACCGGGCCAACGTGATGCACGGCCCCCAGCGGGGCGGAGCCGGCGGCATGGGCGGCGGGCAGGTAATCAGCCGCGACCCCGAGTCCGGCGTGCTGAGCGGCGGCAGCGAACCGCGCAAGGACGGAGCAGCCGTCGGCTGGTAGTTACTGGGACAACCAGCGGCGAAAGCGCTGCCAGGCTCCCTGGGGCTCCGGTTCGATGGGGCGGCCGCGCCAGTATTGTTGCTGCCGGTTGCCCATGCGCCGGAAGAACATCCACGCGACCGCCGCTGCCATCAGGACGAGACCGGCCAAGGACAGCCATGGCAACCTGACCAGGAACAGGCCGATGAGGGCCAGCACACCGCCGGCGATGGCGAGCTTAGTCGGAGAAATGAAGGCCTTGGGTTGGCGCGGACGCGGAGCGAAGGGAGACGGTTGGTCGTCCAAGGGCGGAGGAGCGTCGGCCGGCGCAGTAGCGGGTTCCGGAGCGTCGGTTTCCAGCTCATTCAGCAGTTGCTCGATTTCCTGTTCGTAACGATCTTTCATCTTCGCACCTACCCCTGACTGCTGCGGAACCGGACATCTGGTTCGGATTATAGCGTTTACCGGGCGCGGAAGTAAGCGAGTGATCGCCGCAAGAATTCATTAGCGCAATGCGGGACAGGCGAACAGCCTATCGAGCCTGGACCGGAGTAGTCCGAGGGATGTGCTAGGATATCGACGGCAAGGGCAGGGCGGAACTGCCGGCAAAGGAGACACACATCATGGCGAATACCCCGTTGGGGCTGGACATCAGAGCCTGCATCTTTGACGTTTTCGGCACGGTGGTCGACTGGCGGTCGAGCATCACCGAGCAGTGCGCGAACATGGGTCGGATCAAGGGGATCGAACGGGACTGGGGCGCGTTCGCGGACGCCTGGCGCAGCAAGTACGGCCCTTACATGAACAAGGTGCGCACCGGCGAACTGCCGTGGACCAACCTGGACGCGCTGCACCGGATGTCCCTGGACGAGGTCCTGGACGAATACGAGATCAGCGGGTTGGACGATGATGAGAAGATGGAGGTCACCTACTTCTGGCACAACCTCCGTCCCTGGTCCGACAGCGTGCCCGGTCTGTATCGGCTCAAGAACAGGTTCGTCATCGCGCCCATGTCCAACGGCAACATTGCGCTGATGACCAACATGGCCAAAAACGGCGGGATGCCCTGGGATTGCATCCTGGGCGCCGAGGTGGCGCAGCACTACAAGCCGGACCCGGAAAGCTACGGAACGGCGGTCAAGTTGCTGGGCCTGAAACCGGAGCAGGTGATGATGGTGGCGGCGCACCAGGGGGATTTGCTGGCGTCGGCCAAGGTTGGCCTGCGCACCGGGTTCGTGCCGCGCCCCCGGGAGCACGGGCCGGACCGCACTCCGGACCCGACACCGGACCCGTCGTTCAACGTGGTGGCGGACAGTTTCGTGGACTTGGCAGCCAAGCTGGGAGCGTAAGGCTCAAGCGGCCATAACCACGATGATGCCGGGGCGAATGATCATTCGCCCCTAATCGGTTAACGGTTCCAGACCGCAAACCTCGGCAACCAATTCGTAGGAGCGAACGCGGTCGGCGTAGTGGTAGCAAATGGTGACGACGCTGAGGTCTTGGGTCTGGTAATCCTCGGCGACTTGTTCCAGCCCGGCCTTGACCTGCTCAGGATCGCCATCGACGCAATTACGGCTGTACTGCTGAATGAACTGCCACTCGTTGGCGAGGTACTTGTAGTTGGCGGCCAGGTCCGGGTGGGGGATGCCTTTGGCCCGGCCGGTGACCGAGCGGAGGCGACCCAGGTTCCGGCTGGACGCGATGCGGCGGGCCTCCTCCTCGGTGTCGGCGCACAGTACCTGGACGCCCACGTTGACCAGCGGCTCGGACAGATACTCGGAAGCTTCAAAATTCTGGCGATAGGATTCGACGATCTGGGGGCCATCGGTGGCGCCCATCCCGAAGAAGTGAGCGTAGGCGAAGGGCAGGCCCATCTTGGCGGCCATGAAAGCCGATTCGTAGCGGGAACCGAGGAGCCAGACATTGGGAGCGGTCTCGGACTCCTCCGGGGCGGCCAGCACTTCGTTGAAGGGATGGTCTTCGGGTTGGGTATCGTTCAGGTAGTTGATTACGTCGCGGACCTGCTGGGGGAAGTGCCGAACGTCTTTGGGCATGCTGGGGTAGGCCAGGGCGGCGGCGGTGATCTGGTCGCTGCCGGGAGCGCGCCCGATACCCAGGTCGATGCGGTCCGGGTAGAGCGAGTCCAGGATACGGAAGGTCTCGGCGACCTTGAGCGCGCTGTAGTGGGGCAGCATCACGCCGCCGGATCCGACGCGGATGCTCCGGGTGTGGGCGGCAATCTGGCCAACCATCACCTCGGGGGCCGTGCCGGCGAAGTTGGGCAGGTTGTGATGCTCGGCCACCCAGTAACGCTGGTAACCCATCTGCTCCGTGGCCACCGCTAACTGGATGGTCTCCCGAAGCGCGACGCCGGCGTTGCTGCCCTCCCGCATCGGCGATTGGTCGACTACGCTGAGTTGCAGTTTTTGGCTCAAGTGGCCCCCCTGGCTGTCAGTAGGCCGGATACCATCAACGGGCAGGGTATCCGGCACCGGCATTTTTTGTATCACGAAACTTGGGTTGTCGGCACGGGCCGGCTGGCATATTATAATAGCGTCCAATGGAGAAAGTAGCGGCAAATAATTCCCGGCGAACCGACCCGACTGCAGGCGCGAAGAGCCAGAAAGACAGGTGAACCGCTTTGCTTTTCGACAAAATAATTGGAGCCAAACCGACGGCCGGGGATGTACCGGCGTCGGGGGCACCGCTTACAGGCAGCGGCACAAAGTACCTACTTGATCGTATCGTCAAGTGGGTACTTTTTCTTTTGGCCTCCGTTTCGGTGCTGACCACCGTCGGCATCGTGTCGGTCCTGCTGTTTGAGGGAGTGAGATTTTTCACCTCCGACTTCTACGAGCAGAGGCCAACCGAACGGGTTGCCACCAGCGAGGCTGAGGGATTGGCCGGGGAGGCTCCCAGCGCTCTGGCCCCCGGAATAGTTCCCAAGGTGGAGGTGCGCGCCACCACCGACGCGTTGATCTACGTGAGCTGGGAGAAACCCACGCTGGGGCAAGAACCCACCGGGTACGAAGTGTCAGTGCTGCCCAGCCTGAACGCGGACCTTTCCGACTGCGCCAACCTGGGACCGGATCAGACGTCGTGCGTGATCGCCAACGCCGCCCCCGGACGCTCGCACAAGGTCTCGGTCTCGGCGCTGGCCGGGCCCGGCAAAGGCGTGGCCCTGCAGACCGACTCCTTCAGCGTGCCCGAAGAGGTGAAGTGGTATCGGTTCTTCACGGACACCAAATGGCGCACGCTGTTGGTCCCCAGGTCCTACGGCATCTGGCCGCTACTGGTGGGAACCACGATGATCGCGCTGCTGGCGATGGTGGTAGCCGTGCCCTTGGGACTGCTGAGCGCGATCTTCCTCAGCGAGTACGCGCACCCGCAGGTCCGAGCGATTACCAAGCCGGTCCTGGAGGTGCTGGCAGGCATCCCCACGGTGGTTTACGGGTTCTTCGCGCTGTTCTTCATCACGCCGATTTTGCGGTCCGTCAGCGACGACGTGGGCATCTTCAACGCGCTGTCGGCCGCCATCGTGATGGGCGTGATGATCATCCCCATGGTATCCAGCCTGAGCGAGGACGCGATGCGCGCGGTGCCCAACGCCTTGCGCGAAGGCGCCTACGCCTTGGGGGCAACCAAGGTTGAGGTTGCCACCAAGGTGGTGCTGCCCGCGGCTCTGTCGGGGATAGTGGCCGCGTTCATATTGGCGATGTCACGGGCCATAGGCGAGACCATGATCGTTTTCATTGCTGCCGGCCAAAATGACAGTCTGACTTTTAACCCGCTGGACCCGGTGAACACGATGACCGGGTTTATGGCGACCACCAACTTCAGCGACAACGCTATCCCGGGCACAGCTCAGTTCCAGGCGCTGTTCGCCGTCGGTATCACGCTGTTCATCATCACCCTGCTCATGAACCTGCTCAGCCAGTTCGTGGTGGCGAAGTTCCGTGAGGTGTACGAATAATGGCAGCCGGAATGGACCACGACTACAACCAGAGGCTGGCCAGCCGCAAGCGGAGCGCGTCGATTTTCTACGCCGTGTGCGTCGCAGCGGTGATCGTTGCAATGCTGATGCTGGTTGCGCTGCTTTACAGCGTGATTTCGGAAGCCATCGCCTGGTTCAACCTGGACGGCACATCGATCAAGACCCTGCTGACGGATATCCCTTCGAGCAAAGCAGTCAACTCTGGACTGTTCCCAGCGATCGTCGGCACCCTGTGGGTGATGGGCATCTGTATTTTCGTGTCCTTCACGGTGGGCGTTTCCGCTGCCATCTACCTGGAAGAATATTCGGGAGGCAGCCGAGTAGCGGAACTGATCCAGACGAATATCCAAAACCTGGCGGCGGTACCATCGATCGTATACGGTATCCTGGGACTGTCGATATTTGTGACCTTTTTCGTGTTGGCCGCACCCGGAACCGACGGAAAAAACGTCACTGCCGCCGGGCTCACGCTGGCGCTGCTCATTATGCCCGTGGTGATCGTATCTTCCCAGGAAGCAATTAAGGCGGTGCCGCCATCGATCCGGGAGGGCGGATTCGCGTTGGGCGGCACCCGCTGGCAAGTGATCTGGCGCCTGGTACTGCCGCAGGCGATGCCGGGGATCCTCACCGGTATCATCCTAGCGGTCAGTCGCGCCATGGGCGAGGCGGCGCCATTGGTCATCATGGGCGCACTGTCCTTCGTACCTTTCGCGCCCACGAGCCCACTGGACCGTTTCACCGTGTTGCCGATCCAGATCTACGTGTGGATCTCGAAGCCGCAGGAAGAGTTCCACCACCTGGCGGCCGCCGGGATTGTCGTCCTGCTAATCATGCTGCTGGGCATGAATGCCTTCGCGATCTTCTTGCGCAACCGTCTCCAGAAGAACCTAGGGGGGTAAACCAGAATGGCCGCATCCGCAGTGGCAACCCGTCCAGCCATCCGCGCCATTGACGTGGGGGTCTATTACGGCTCCAACAAGGTGATTGAGGGCGTGACCATGGACATGCCGGAAAACGAGATCACCGCCATCATCGGTCCCAGCGGCGCCGGCAAAAGCACTTTGCTGCGCTGCATCAACCGACTGAACGATCTCATCGAAATCTTCCGCATGGAAGGTGAGATGTGGTTTGGTGATTTCAACCTGTACGCGCCGCAGTCGGACCCCACCCAGATCCGGTACCGCATCGGAATGGTATTCCAGCGCCCCAACCCGTTCCCCAAGTCGATTTACGACAACATCGCCTTTGGCCCGCGCATCAACGGGTTCAAGGGCAGCATGGACGATCTGGTGGAGCAGTCCCTGCAAGGCGCCGCTTTGTGGGACGAAGTTAAGGACCGGCTGAAGGAATCGGCGCTGGCGCTGTCGGGCGGGCAGCAGCAGCGGCTGTGCATCGCCCGCGCGTTGGCGGTGGAGCCCAGCGTCATCCTGATGGACGAGCCCTGTTCGGCCCTGGACCCCATTGCGACCCTGGCCATCGAAGAGCTGATGCAGGAGCTCAAGAAGACCTACAGCATCGTCATCGTGACGCACAACATGCAGCAGGCGGGCCGGGTGTCGGACAAGACGGCCTTCCTGATGCCTGACGAAAACCGGGTGGCGCACCTGATTGAATTCGGAGACACCCGGACGCTGTTCACCAATCCCTCCGACGAGCGCACCGAGGCTTACATTACCGGTCGGTTCGGCTAGTCCGCCGGCGTGATCCTGGGCCTACGAGCGAGTCCAGGTCGCGGCCGACGGCCAGCCGGGTTTCCACAAGGACAAGGAGGCGACGCAATGCTGAGGTCTGATTACGAGCGCGACTTGGCCAGCCTGGAGGATGACCTCGCCGAAATGGCCGACCTCGTTGTCCAGGCGACGCGCTCCGCGCTGGACGCGCTGGAAAACCAGAACAACGAACTGGCCCAGAGGATTGTTGAAGAAGACGACCAGATCGACCGGCTGCAGGATGCCCTGGAGAACAAATGCGTAGGGATGCTCGCTACCCAGCAGCCGACGGCCCGTGACCTCCGGCAGGTGCTGTCGGCAGTGCATATTGCCGTTGAACTCGAGCGGATGGGCGACTACGCTGAGGGGATCGCGAAAATATGCCTGCGCATGGGTGACCAGCCACTGCTCAAGCCGTTGATCGACATCCCGCGCATGGCCGAACTGGCCCTGACCATGCTCCGGGAAAGCCTCCAAGCGTACTCCAACCGGGACGAATGGCAAGCCCGCAAGGTCTGCAAAGACGACGACGCGGTTGACGACCTGTACAACCAGATTTACCGCGAACTGCTGACCTACATGCTGCAGGACCCGCGCAACATCGAGCGGGCGACGTACCTGCTGTGGGTTGCCCACGACCTCGAGCGGATCGCTGACCGGGCCACCAACATCGCGGAACGGGTGATGTGGCTGGTTTCGGGGCACACGGTGGGAACCGGGAGCGTGAAATCCGACCGGTCTCTGCGCTGATGGATGCGTAGCCGCAACGTCAAAATCCGCAGAATCTGGCCCGGATCCCGTCGTTGACAATTCCCGACCTCGGCAGTATAGTTTTCGCAAATGCATAGTACTTGCAAAACGATTTGCATTTGCACATGTACCTGTCCCCCGACAGCGGGGGCAGGATAGACCTGACTGACAACTTCGGGTTCACGCCTGCGCCCACCGGATTTGCCGCATGGCAACGGTGGGTTTTCTATTGCCAGAAATCGGAGGAGGGACACCTTGACCAGCCAAGCGCAAATCCCCAGCCAGGAAGACATTCACGAGTCCAGTATGCGGCTGGCGGCCGACGCGCCCGCGATCATCCCGTTCATGGAGGACGAGATACAGCGGTTTGACGCGGAGGTCGACCGGTTCCGCACCGGGGACCTGGACAACACCGTGTTCACGCCCTTCCGCCTGCGCCAGGGAGTGTACGGGCAGCGGCAGGCGGACGTGCAAATGATCCGCGTCAAGCTGCCGGGCGGCATCATATCGGCGGACATGCTGGACAGTTTCGGAGACATCACCGAAAAGTACGCGCCGCTGAAGAAGGGGCACATTACCACCCGGGAGAACATCCAACTGCATCACATCCCGCTGGAACAGACCTCGGAAGTGCTACGCATCCTGGGCAGCGTGGGCCTGTCCACCCGGGAGGCGTGCGGGAACACGGTGCGAAACGTGGTTGGACCGCCGACGGCCGGCGTGAGCCCGGAGGAAGTCTTCGACCCGACCCCGTACCTCACCGCGTACGTACGCTTCGGTGTCCGCCATCCCATCACCCAGAACTTCCCCCGCAAGTTCAAGTCGGCTTTTACCGGCAACGACCAGCGGGACGAGGTGGCGGCAGCGATCCAAGACCTGACCTTCGTGTCCCAGTACAACGAAGTGGACGGCGAGCAGCGCAAGGGGTTCAAGGTGTACTGCGGCGGCGGCACGTCGATCATGCCGCGTTTGGCCAAGCCGCTGTATGAGTGGGTATCCGAGGATGACTACCTGCGCGTCGCCCTGGCGGTGTGGACGGTATTCAACAACGCGGAAATGCTGCGCAAGAACCGCATGATGGCACGCCTCAAGGTGTTGATCGACCGCATCGGCCTGGACGAGTTCCGGGACATGGTGGATGCCGAACTGGCAAACATCGGGCCCATCGATTTCCGGTCGCTGATGTCCGCAGAGGACATCCAGCGCGAGGATCCCCCGGCGCAGCCTTCCGCCGGGAATGGCGACCACAGCGATCCCGAATACCAGGAGTGGTTAAGCTCGAACGTAGAGGCGCAGCGGCAGGACGGTTACCACGTCGTGTACATCAAGACAGTGCGCGGCGATCTCGGCCCGGAACAGTTCCGCGGGCTGGCCGACATCGTCCGCAAGTACACCGGCGGCAAGGCGCGCACGACCCAGGAGCAGAACCTGGTGCTGCGCTGGGTCCCGACGGGCCACCTGCACAACGTTTGGTCAGCTTTGCAGCCGCTGGAACTGGCGGAGGCGGGTCACAGCCACATCAGCAACGTGGTGTCCTGCCCGGGCACGGACAGTTGCAAACTGGGGATCACCTCGTCGATGGGACTGGCCAAAGCGCTGCGGGACGAGATGGCGGACTGGAATGGTCTTTCCGAGGACAAGGGTGTGGGCGATATCCGCATCAAGATGAGCGGCTGCCCCAACGGCTGCGGCCTGCACCACATCGCCAACATCGGGTTCCACGGAGCGGCGGTCAAGGGCGTAGAGGGCCAGCAGATACCGTCCTACGAACTCTTCCTGGGCGGAAACTACGGCGACAACCAGGTCGAGGACTCCCGCATCGGGACCCGGGTGCCCAAGGTCAAGGTGCCGGCCAAGCTGGTGCCCTCGGTGCTGAAGGACATCGTCACGTATTACAAGGACAACCGCATCGACGAGGCCGAGCGGTTCAACGACTTCCTCGACCGGGTGGGCCTGGAGGAGATGACCTCCGTGGCGGCCCGCGCCCAGGAGGTGGGCCACGAGGCCGAGGGCGGCGGCGAGATGTACTTCGACTGGGAGCGCACCAACCAGTACGTGCTGGAGCGCGGCGAAGGCGAGTGCGCCGTTTAGCGGCTTCTCAACGTCGCAATGGCCAAGGCATCGCTTAACGGTAGAGTGCTGGCCTTCGTCGAGGCGCGGATGCCCGACGAAATGGCCGGCCTCATCCGGCGGCACGGCGGCGTGCCCGTCGGCGCGCCGGTCATGCAGGAACACTACCTGCAGGATAGCCCGCAAGTGCAGCGGGCCATCCTTGACGTATGCGCGGGGCGCGTCGACGCCGCCATCTTCCTGACGGGCGTTGGCGCCAACGCGATGATGGGCATCGCCGAGGGCATGGGCCGGCTGGCAGAGTTCGAAGAGGCGCTTCGAAGCATCACGGTGGTGGCGCGCAGCCCGAAGCCGGGCCGGATCCTGCGCCGTCACAAGATACCCATCCATATCATGCCGCCTAAACCGTACACCTCGAGCGATCTGATTGCGTCAATGCGCGACCTGGACCTGGCAAGCAAGCGGGTGATCTTCCAGCGTTACGGCGGGCCGGACTCCGAGTTGCCCACCTACCTGCGTGAGCAGCGGGCCGATTACGAAGAGCTGACGCTGTATGACTGGGGATTACCCGATGACACCGCGCCGGTGGTCGATCTGATCGACTGCATGGAGCAGGGCCTAATCGACGCCCTGGCCTTCACCAGCCGGCCGCAAGTTCCGAACCTGATCACCATCGCCGCCGACGCCGGGCGCGAGGAATCGCTGCGGGCGAGCCTCGGCGGACCCGTGGCAGTTGCGTCCGTGGGTCCCGTATGCACTCGGAAGTTGCAGGAGTTTGGCATCCCGGTGGATGTGGAACCGGACCACCCGCACATGGGAAACCTGGTGCTGGCGGTGGCGGAGCATTTCGGCGACCACGCCTAGTACTTGAACTCCTCGCGCACCGGACTGAATATGTCCAGCGCGATGGCCTTGGTTCCCTGGCCCTGCGCATAGTGCTCAACGTCGCCGGGGATGATGTACATGTCGCCCGGCTTGAGGACGCGCACCTCGCCGCCGATGCCCATTTCCAGCTCGCCCTCGACGATGATGCCGCCCTGTTCGTGGGGGTGGGTGTGCAGGGGCACCAGGGCCCCGGCTTCGACCTCCACCAGGGAGAAGAGCATCTGCGCCCCCCAGAAGGTGCGGGTGCGGGCGCCTTCGGCGAGTTCTTTGTAGCCACGGCTTTCCGGGCTGAGGAAGTAGTCGCTCATCGCGTGGTCTCCTTTTTGTGCGGGTCTAATCGAACCCCAGTCGTTTTTCCTTCAGGCTGGTGAACCGCCCGCCATGTCCGATGACGAGGTGGTCCAGCAGCTCGATGTCCATGAGTTTCCCGGCGGCGATCAGGTCGCAGGTTACGGAGATGTCCTCCGGACTGGGCGTCGGATCACCGGACGGGTGGTTGTGGGCCACGATGATGGACGGAGCGTTCTCCCGGATAGCGGGACGCAGCACCTCGGCGGGACGTACCGCGCTGCTGTTCACCGTGCCGATGTAGATTGTACGGCGGGCGACGACCTGGTTCCGGGTGTTGAGCAGCAGGACGACCAGGTTCTCCTGCACCAGCGGCTCCATTTCAGCGATGAGCAAGCTGGCCGCGTCCTGCGGACAGGATATCTGGGAGCGTTCCTCGGGGGCAAGCGAAGCAATGCGGCGACCAAGCTCCAGGGCGGCCATGATCTCGCTGGTCTTGGCGTGGTTAAGTCCGCGCTGCCCGCACAACTCTGCGTACCCGGCCCGGGCCAACCCGGCAAGGCCGTCAAACTCGGCGAGAATGCGCATGGCCACGTTGATAGCGTTCTCGCCGGCCACGCCGGAGCGCAACAGTATGGCGACCAACTCGGCGTTGTTCAGGTAACGTGGCCCGTGCTCCCGCAAACGTTCCCGAGGGCGCTCACACGGAGGCAGGTCCAGGATGGTTGGCTGGTAAGAGACCGTAGCAACGTTGCGGGATGAGACTTGCCCGTCCGCGCGGTCAACCTCGGCTCGGCCAGAAGGATCATGTGGAACCCGGTCCGGCGCGGCAAGGGAAACGGGAGCGCCGGCGATGATGCGCTCGAGTTCGGCGCGGAAGGCATCGAGGTCGGCAGGTTCCGCCGGTGGTCCGGTGACGGTCATCGTTGACTCCGTTGGTCGAGAACTCAGCCGCAAGTCTAAACAGCCGACAGGTGATCCCGCCATCGAACGGTGTCAGCAATTGATCGTGGATGGCGACGTTCGGGCGTCGGCAGTCATCCAGAAAGAAATTCCGCGGCCTCCAGGTCATCGATGGCCGTGAGAGTGCGGGTTACAAACGCTTCAGCCAATTGGCGACTTCGTTCGGCCGTGAGGTCAAGTTGACCGCCGGCGATGATGAGGGTTTGGAAGCAACCGAGCATGTTCTGTCGGTAGCTGCGCCAGCACTCTTCGAGGGTGAAGTCCCGCACTCCCATGCTCAGGAGGACGCGGTGGTATTCGCCCACCGCTTCGGACTCCACCTCCCGGCGGACTTCGACGGGCACACTTGAGGAAAGGAAATAAGCCACGTCGTAGAGCCCGCTGCGCACGCCGCATACCTGCCAGTCAACGACGGCGAAATCATCGCTTCCATCGGCGCCGAAGAACATATTGTCCAGCCGGAAATCGCCGTGGCAAAAGGTCTGCGGGCCGGCGGCTACCGCGTCCGTATGCTCTACCAGGCCGTGGCCGTACGCCTCTGCTAACCGCCGCATCCGATCCGGGAACAGGTCACCCAGGCGCTCGAACGCGGCCGGCTGGCTGGCCTGATAGACATGCTGGACGAGGCGACGGCGTTCCGGGGTGGCAGCATCGCGGAAACCGGCCACGGGCGGCTGGTCCACCCGATTCCAGTAGGTCCCGTGCATACGGGCAATCGCCCGCAACGCCGTTATCGCCTGCGCTGCACTGGCGCCTTCTATCTGGTCCACCGCCGCCATGCCGCGCAAATCCTCCAGGACCAGCACGAAGCGATGGTCGTGATCATCGAAATCGCCATAGCGAAGAGCGGGCGAGCGCAGCCGCACGTGGGGCGCCATTTGGCGGTAGAAGGAGTATTCGCGCCGGTACAACTGGAGCCGGCGCGCAGTCTGAACGGTCTCTGGGTGTGAACTGTGCAGCTTGACGATCACCGTCTCCGGCACGTCGGCGCCGGCGCCGCGATAGGACAGATGGCAGCGCAGGATGGTTCCCACCAGCCCAACGCCGGCGCCGATGTTTTCGACGTCCACCACTGCGACAGCGGGCGACGCCGATAGACCGCCAGCGGTCAACGCCTGCTGCATCCAGTCGGCGGTTATGTCGTCAGGGGTTGCAGGTATCGGGGGTCGCGATGCCATGGTTATATTGTACGGGACGCGGCGGAAGGGCCGACCAATTCGCGCGGCTTATCGTGGGCAAAACAATAGGGGCGAATGATCATTCGCCCCTACATAAATGAACTCCGGGTGACCAGTCACCAGCGCGCTAGTCAAAGCGGAACTTGGAGAAGGTACCCTCTTCCTTGGTGATGAATTCGAGGAGGGCCGGGCGGCCGTCGGCATTCGCTTGCATGGCGCGCTGCATGGCCGGCTTGATCTCGTCGGGAGTGGTGATCTGCTCGGCGTAGGCGCCCAGGGCCAGGGCTACCTGGTAGAAATCGCCGCTGAGGTCCTTCAGGCCGTAACGCTCCACGGCAGTGGGGATGCGGCTGTCGGGGTAGATTGCCATGGTGTAGTTGTTCATCACCACGGTGGTGATGGGAATGTTGGCGCGCACGGCAGTTTCAACGTCGAGGCCCACCATACCGAAAGCAGCGTCGCCCATGAAGTTGATCACCATCTTCTCCGGCGCCGCCATCTTGGCGCCCATGGCGAGTCCGAGGCTGTAGCCCAGCTGCGTGGACTTGCCCCAGCCGATGAAACTGCGGGGAGCGCGGGCTTCCCAGAAGGGCGACACCTGCTCGCGGGGACTACCGGACTCGTGGGTGACGATGGTGTTGTCCAGGTCCACCGTGTGCATGATGTCCCAGACCACGCGGTAGGGGTTCAACGGGACTTCATCGCTGGTGAGGCGGGGCAGCCACTCGGCCATCCAAGCCTCGCGGCTGGCGGTGATCTCGTCGGCCAGGTCCTGGTTCGGCGCACGCTGCTGGGCGCCCTGCGCCTTGAGCTCGTCGATGAACTGGCGCAGGGCCAGCTTGGCATCGCCGAGGATGGGGTAATCGGTGCGGTAATCTTTGTTCACGTCCCCTTCGCCGTTAGTGAGGTGGATCAACGTCTTGCCGGCGGGCATGGGCACGGTGAAGCCGCTCTTGGTGAAGCTGACGCCGACGCCAAAGACCACGTCGGCGTTGGTCAGGAAGCGGTGCACCGGGCCGGTCTGGCTGGATCCGCCAACGCCCAGGGACAGGGGATGGTTCTCCGGGAAGGCGCTCTTCCCCTCCAGGGTGGTCATAACCGGAATCTGCAGGAATTCCGCCAGCTCCAGCAACTCGTCGGTGGCCTCGGCGTAGAGGACCCCCTGGCCGGCGTGGATCACCGGACGATGGGCGGACATCAGGGCGCGGACACCGCGCGTGATAGCCGCAGGGTCGGCGGCAACGCGCATCCTGGTCGGAGGCACGTAATCAAAGTCCTCCTCGCTGATCTGATCGGACACCAGATCGGAGGGGATTTCCAGGAGGACCGGGCCGGGCTTGCCGGACCGGAGCTTGGTGAACGCCTGCCGGAAGAGCTCGGGCACCCGGTCGGCGAAGTTGACGTGGCCGGCCCACTTGGTGATGGGCGCGTATGCCTGGACGGGATGGAAATTAGGTTCCACGCCGAGACGATTGCGGGCGACACCGGCGGGAAGCACCAGGATGGGCACCGAGTCGGCATAGGCCTGGGCAACGCCGCCGAAAGAGTTCTCGGCGCCGGGGCCATTCTGGGCAAGGAAGATGCCGATCTTGTTGCCGTTGGTGATGCGGGAAAAGCCGTCGGCCATGTGCACGCCGGTGCGTTCCTGCCGGCAGACTACGGGGCGGATCCCGGCGATGGCCGCCGCCTCGATGAGCGGGTTGGAAGGCATGACTGCGATCCAGTCGACGCCTTCCATCTTCAACACGTTAGCTACTGCGGTGACTCCGTCCACGGTGGAACTCCTCCATTATTGGGGTTGGCATGAATGCGCAGGGTTCGTGGGATTGTGATTCAGCCGATTTCGCTCAGGAAATCGTCCAGGGCAGCATTGAATTCGTCCGGCTTTTCCACCATGGGGAAATGGCCGGCGTCTTTCATCTTGATCAGTTTTGATCCGGGGACGGCGCGGTGGATTTCTTCCTCGTAGTCGCCGGTAGCCAGGGGGTCATCAACGCCCTGGACCAGCAGCAACGGCGCTTTGAGAGTGTGGATCCGGTCGCGCACGTCGAAGCGGTCGATGACCACCAGGTCGCGGTGCTGAGCGACCGGGCCGACCTCGCGGTGTCGCTGCAACAATCGGGCGCGCAGGTCCGGCTCGACAAAGTGCATGATGCCGTCCATCATGCCGAGCCACTTCTCGTAGGTCTCCGGGTCTTGGGCGGCGTCCAGGCGGAACTGGATATCCTGCGGTCGGCGCTGCTTGGGGCGCATGGCGATGGTCATGAGCGCCAAAGCCTTGACCTCGTCGGGGTAGTCCAGGGCGTACTGCAGGGCCACACAGGCGCCGAGGGTGAAGCCACTGAGCACCAGGTCCTGGTAGTGTCCGCGGGCATGCAGCCAGCCCCGCAACCATTCAGTGTAGCGCTCAACGCTGCTACACGGCGCACCGTCGAGATGGCCAGGCAGGTTCGGGGCGAGACTGCTGGGGTAATGATAGAGCTGGTTGATATAGGAATCTGCGCAGCCGCCGGCGCCGGGGCCGTGGATGAAAACAATCTGGGCCATGGAAACCTGCAAAAGACGGCCCTGTGGGCCGGGTGCCGGCATTCTAGGGTGCGGCGGCTATGGGGTCAAGTTCGTAAGATGGGCATAAATTTTGCCGATCCGCTCTTGACAGAATGAATGCTTTGCTTGTACCATGATGGTGGTCTATTGTGGCCGTAAAAATATATACGAAAGGAGGGGCAGTCATGATTGAAGCAGCTTTAGCAGCAGCACTGTTTATCGCGATTCTGGTAACTGTTGATAGAATCACATCACGTTCCTGACATTGCCAAGACGGGCCGCCGATTACCCGGCGGCCTAAACTTTTGCGCCGGACCAGCCGGTGATGCGCTCGGGAGTGATCCGTATCACCGGGTTGCTGTCGAGAGGCATGTTTCGATATTGAGGGTACTTCTCGCGCAGCTTGGCGATGGCCGCCGCAGGATCAGGACCGCCTTCGACCAGCTCGGCTCTGCCCTGGATCAAGAGGTACCAGAGCCGGGTCCAATCCTCGTCGTAATGGTCGATGACCAACGAGACCTGCGGGTTGGCGAGGATGTTGCGCACGCGGCGGAGGCCGGTGAGGCTCCCACGCTTGGGCTTGGCGTCGAGGGCGGAGTAGATGTGCTGGCCATCGTAGGAGAAGCAGACCGGGATCACGTGGGGCCGGCCGTTGGCATCGGCGGTGGCCAGGTGGCCCACCGGGGTTTCGGAAAGTCGCGCCGCCTGTTCGGGCGTCAGGCTAACCACCGGTAGCCTCCGGGCCGCGTAGGCCGGCGACGATGCGGGGGATGCGATCCAGCAGGTCGCTGGCGACCACGCCGGCGTTGCCGTATTCAGCGCGCACTTGTTCGGCCGCCGTGCCGTGGAGGAACCCGCCCAACCGCGCGGCGTCATAGGGCGCGAGACCCTGGGCCAACAGGCCGCCGATGATGCCGGTGAGCACGTCACCGGTCCCGCCGGCGGCCAGCGCCGGGTTGGCAAAGGGAAGCACGCACCGCTTCCCACACGGAGAGGCGACGACCGTATGGGCTCCCTTGAGCAGGACGTCCTGCCGCCAACCCACGGCCGACTGGCTGGCGATGCCAATGCGATCAGCCTGCACCTGCGAGGTGGACTGTCCGGTGAGGGTCGCCATCTCGCCGGGGTGTGGCGTCAGGACGGCAGCGGCGCGCAAGTGGTCGGCCCAATCCGGGCATCTCGAAAGGCTGTTCAACCCATCGGCGTCAATGACGGTTGGCATTGACGGAGGGTCCGCACCGGCCAACAGGAGACACTCCATCAGGTCGGCGGTACCGCTCGACCAACCCAGGCCGCAGCCCACCGCCATGGCTGAATAGTTGTCGATGCGTTCCCGTATCACGTCAGCGGCCGACGCATCTATGCGACCGTCGGCATCTTCGGGAAGGGGCAGATGGATGGTCTCCGTTAGCCGGGAGGCGGAGATGCGATACACCGATTCGGGAGCGGCAAGGGTGACGAGGCCGGCGCCGACCCGGTGGGCACCCCGGGCGGCCAGGGAAGCCGCGCCGACGAAATTGCGGGAACCGGCAACGATCAGCAGATGGCCGAAGGTGCCCTTGTGGGAAGTTAGCGGCCGGGCGGGAACCAGGGCGCGGGCTGATTCCGGGGTCATCCACTCGGTGGGCAGATCAGCATCGGCGGACGCGGATACCTCGCCCGGCAGGCCGATGCCAAGCACGGTTATCCGCCCGGCATAGCCGGCCCCGGGGAAGTTGGCGATGCCGTACTTGGGATGGCACAGGGCGAGCGTTTCGTCGGCGCGGAGCGTTCGCGGGTCAGCGTCCCCGGTGTCGGGGTTGACGCCAGTGGGCAGGTCCACGGCGACGACGGGCAGGCGCGTCCGGCCGGAGCGGACGTCATTGACGAGGGCGGTGACATCCCCAATGAGGCCATCCAGGGGGCGATAGCGGCCGGCGCCGAGGATTGCGTCCACCACCACGTCGGACCCACGAAGCAAACGCGCCAAGTGGGACAATCCGGTATCGGCGGCCGAGTCCCTTACCGCGACGCCGTAAGCCAGGGCGGCGGCCATCTTCGGGTCATCCGACGGGCGTCCGCGAACGATGTAACAGCACACGTCGGAGCCCCAGCGGGCCAGGTGCCGGGCCAGGACAAGTCCATCGGCGCCGTTGTTGCCGGGTCCTACCAGGACGACAACACGGCGGCTGGCCGCTCCACCCAAGCGCTGCCGGATACGTAAGGCGCAGGCCAGGCCGGCGTTTTCCATCAGGGTGTCGGTGCTGACGCCGGCAGCCTCTGAGGCGGCTTCCAGCGCCTGCATCTGGGCAACGGTAACGACCTTAATGGTCATGGGATCAACCAGCCGCGGGCGCCAGATCATCGCCCCAGAGCGAAGCACTGGCCATTTCCAGGGATTCCGGGGTATCGGGCCGCACCGCCACGGCGACGACCATGGCGAATCCCCGGGAATGGGAGAGGCTGATGGCGATCTCAGTGACGCCCAACCGTTCGGCGCGGCGACGGGCCCGGCCGTGGAGTCGCGGGCTCGGCGCGCCACTGGGAGCGCGGACCACTTCCACATCCCGCCAGCCGACGCCACGGAAACCGGTGCCTAGGGATTTCATCACCGCCTCTTTAGCCGCGAAACGCGCCGCCAGGTTGGGAGCGCGGCCGCGGCAATAGGCGATTTCCCCGGGAGTGAACACACGACGCAAGAAACGATCGCCGTACCGGTCCAGGACACCGGCCACGCGTTCGATCTCAATGAAGTCAACGCCGGTGGAGAGCATGGTCGATCAGAGCCTGGCCGGGTCAACCTCCGTCGTGGCCCCCGATGTGCAGGTCGCTGAGTATGTGCGACACCGAATAGGTGCGATTGAGGACGTAGAAATGGATGCCCGGCACGCCGTTGGCCCACAGGTCCTCCGCCTGGCGGGTGGCGTGTTCGATGCCGATTTCGCGCACGGCCCGATTGTCCTCGGCGAAGCGTTCCAGGCGTGCATCCAGATGAGACGGAATGGTCGCTCCGCACAACGAGGTGAAGCGCCGGATTTGCGGTGTGCTCAGAATGGGCAGGACACCCGGAATGATGGGAATGGTAATTCCGGCGGCGGCGGCGCGGTCCTGGAGCTCGTAAAAGTGGCTGTTGTCGTAGAAAAGCTGGGTGATGAGAAAGTCCGCGCCGAGGTCCTGCTTCAGGCGGGCGTAGGCGATATCCGATTCCAGGCTGATGGACTCGGTATGGCCTTCCGGGTAGCAGGCCCCGGCGATGCCAAAGTCAAAATTGGCCCGGATGTGCTGGATGAGTTCGGTAGCGTGGGCGAATTCGTCCTCACCCGGCGGCTCATCTTCAGTTCCCGGAGGACGGTCGCCGCGGAGAGCGATGACGTTTTCGATCCCGGCGGCCTGGAGGCGTTGGAGCACACCATGAACCTCTTCGCGGCTCTGGGCCACGCAAGTCAGGTGGGCCATCACTTCCATATCGCAGCGGCGCTTGAGGCGCATGGTGATCTCTTCGGTGAAGGCACGGGTGCCTCCGCCGGCCCCGTAGGTCACGGAGACGAAGTCGGGGGCGAACCGCTGTAGGCGACCCGCAACGTCGACGACGGTTGGAACGCCGTCCGCCTCCCGGGGCGGGAAGAATTCGAAGGAGATGGTTCTTCGGTTGCTGAGGATGTCCTTGATTTTCAAACCAATAGTCCTAAACGGCCAACTTGGACGCTGGCCGCGATAGTACGGTCAGGGATTGCGTGACGGCAACGGAGTTTCAGAATTCGGGCTGACGCTTCTCTTTGAAAGCCTGTATCCCCTCGCGGGGATGGTTCGACGTGGCGAACACGTGGGTGAAGGTGGCGCCTTCCAGCGCGACGCCGTCTTTCAGGGGCAGATCCTGACTCCGGCGGGCCAGGCTTTTCATGAGACTCAACCCCACCCGGCTCTTCCCGCGCAGGCCATCGAGCAGGGACTCCAGTTCGTCCTCAAGGCTTTCGGGCGGCGCAGATCGGAGAGCCAAACCCCACTCGACGGCTTCCTTGCCGGACAGCCATCTGCCAGTGGTCAACAGCTCCATGGCCCGGGGCATGCCCACGCGGCGCGGGAGGCGCTGAGTGGAGCCGCCGCCCGGGATCAAACCGAAGTTGGCGTGCTGGTCGCCGATGCGCGCGTCATCGGCGACGAGGGCCATATCACAGGCCATCATGAGCTCCATTCCTCCGGCCAGGGCGTAGCCATGCACCACGGCGATGGTCGGTATGGGCATTGCCTCCAGGGCGAAGAAGGCGTCGTTGAGGTCCTTCACGTATTCGGGCAACAACGACAGGGCGTCAAAAACCTGGTCGAAATACAGCAGGTCGGCTCCGGCGCAAAAGCCCCGACCCTCGCCGCGCACCACCATTGCCTTGACGGAGGGGTCATCACCAACAGTGGCAACGGCGTGGGAAAACTCGCCGAGCAAGTCAGGGTTGAGGGCGTTCAGCGCGTCAGGCCGGTTCAGACGGAGGGTAGCGATGCGGTCTCCCACCGAAAGCGTAATGTTGCTATACTCCATTCGATCTCCCGTCAAATCGCAACGGTTCACATGGCCGTCGGTGTCCATACTATACCAGACCCATTATTATGTGATTGATGACCAAGACGGTCACATCCCGCCTGCGGGTAAGGGTGCAACCGAATGCCACCCGGTCGGAGATTGCAGGTTGGTACGGCGGAGCGCTGAGGGTGCGGACCACCGCGCCCCCAGTTGCGGGCAAAGCCAATCGGGCGGTGGCCGAGGTGTTGGCCCACGCCCTGGACATCCCTCGCACCAACGTCAGCGTGTCGAGGGGCCACGGGTCCAGGGACAAGGTTATGGAAATAGTCGGTATCGACGAGCCGGAACTGCGCCACCGCCTGGAACGTCTGGTGGCGCCCGATCCACCGGCTGCGACGACCCGCTGAGCACGGACCGGTTTGCCGGAACACGGAGCGACCCATGCAAGAAAATTTTCGCAACTTCAGCTGGATTTTGCCCGGCGCGCTGGCGGGAGCCATGGGGCCGACCGAGCGCCGGCACCTGATCTACTTCGAGCTCAACGACGTCACCGCGATCGTCCGCATGGAAGAGCAAACCATCTCCGGGGAGCCCTGGGGCTTCGAGGAACTGTTCGAGCCGGTGCCGGATTTCGAAGCGCCGTCGGTGGAGCAGATCGACCGGATCGTCACCTTCACGGAGCAGCAGATCGAGACCTGGGAGCGACCCACGGTAGTAACCTGCGCCGCCGGGATTGGCCGCACGGGGACGATCCTGGCTTCCTACCTGGTCAATACCGGATGGGAAGCCGACGAGGCAATCGATTACATCCGGCAGTTGCGACCCGGCTCAGTCCAGACTGCATCCCAGGAAGAGGCGGTCAGGCAATACGCCGCGTTCGTAAAGGAACGCAACGACAACATGCCCCGGCGGTTCCGGTGATCTGCGGAACCGCTGTGTGTTTGAGCATGAAAACGGGGTCCGAGTTCTGAACTCGGACCCCGTTAAATTGCCTGGAGCCCCGGTGAATTATGCAACCAGCAATTCGCCGGATTCCGGCATCGCGGGCACGGCAGCCGGCGTGGTCTGCATCATCGGCGCCGGGTCGCTGGGGATTTCCCGGCTGCACTGCAGGCACTGGCGGTAATCGCCGTAGATGTCGCGGACCTGGCGTACGTCGCCGCCGCAGTGGGGGCAGGAGCCCAGATCCACGCGCCGACGCCGCACGCCCCGAACAGACCGGGCCCGGTTCAGTGTGCTCTCCATCATCTCATCTCCTTGACCCGACGGCGTGTGGGGCCTGCCGGTCGTGACTGTGCGTACCTGGTTGACGGTAATTTGATGCCGGTTGTCGCTACGGTCGAGATGCGGTGTTAAAAATATTGCGGCCTCGGAGCCAAGTCCGAGGCCGCTGCCTGCGGGTGCTTGTGCTCGGTATCTTGATCAGGCCGTGACCTTCTCGCGATGGTGGGTCGGATTCGATGGCATATCCACGGTGGCGATGGTTGTGGCTGGGGCTTGGCTGGTAGCCACGCGTCGGATTTCGCGGCCGCACTGGGCGCACTGGTGGTACACTCCAAAGGTGTCCCTCATGCGACAGACATCGCCGCCACAGCGGGGACACGCCTTGAGCTTCAACGATTTGCGGGTTAGGGTCTGCATTTCCTCATCCTGTTCGCGATTATCGCCACGGTGGGCGGAGCGGGCTGTCGGTTTGCGATTTCAGTTTACCGCTACTGTATTACCGGAGTATTACGGCAACCAGTCAATAAACGGCCGAATTAGAATATCAGGTTACGGTTTTCGTAACAAGGGGGTTTAATGGCCAATTTTGGCGAACCGCTGGAAATTCCGGCGGAAATCATGCAGGCTGTGTTTCGCCAGGCGCGGGAGTCCTTTCCCGCAGAGTGCTGCGGATGGCTCAGCGGCCCGGCGGATGGGACCTCGGTGGACGGAATACGCCCCGTGGTCAACGACCAGGCATCGGGCAATCACCCTACGGTGGCGGAGCGCACGGCCGAGTCGGCCTACGTGTTCAGCACAGCGGACTTGCTGGAACTCAACAACAGCCTGGATACGGAGACGCCGCCGCGGATCATCTACCACTCCCACCCCAACGGCCGCGCTTACCTGTCGGAAACGGACCGGACCGTGGCCACCAGTCCCTGGGGCGACGGCCCGGCCTATCCCGTGCAGCAACTGGTGGTGGGGATCGACGGCGAGCGCGTGGTGGAGGCGGCGCTGTTCGACTGGGACGACGAGGCCGGCGGTTTCGTCGAGATCGCCCGGTTCGAGGGAGCGGAAATCTAGTGGGACGGGGCTCCCAGGAGCGCGACCCAGACCCCCCCGGCGACGGTAACCAGCAGCATCAGCGCCAGCCCGGTGAATACCACCGGCTGAGGGAAGCGATTGCGGCCCCACAGCAACAGACCACCCCAAACTATAAGCCCGACGGCGATCGCCCCGGCGATGAGATGCTCGGTGTCCGCACTGTTGACCACAACGCCCTTACGGTAGAAGAAATCGGCGTAGGCCAGGATGGTTATGTTGAATACGCAGCTTCCGTAGACCCCGGCGAACCCCAGGTCAGCCGCGCCCAGCCGCGCCGCCGCAAAGGTTGCCGATATCTCCGGCATGCTGGTGACCAGCGCCACGGCCAATATCCCTAATACGCCCGAGGACACGCCCGTCAGATGGGCGATCCGGTCCACGCTCTGGGCGAGCAGCACGCCGGAAATGATCACCCCCAGCGAGACCAGGATGAACATCATCCAGGCTCGGCTCAGCGTGATGCCGATCTCTCCGTCCTCATCTGCTGCATCGTCCGTGGAGGGACGGCGGTTGTAAACCAACCACATGCCGATCAGGTAGACCACCAGCGTGACTATCGAGGCCAGGCCAACCTGCCACACGTTCACGCCGGTCTGGAACGCCGCGAAGATCAACGCCAGGCCGGTGAGCAGCGCGGCCAGCATGATGAGATAACCCTGCTCCGGGGCCACCCGTTGCAGGAAACGTTTCCCGCCGAAAAGCAGCGCCACCATGCCCAGCGTCAGCATGTTCAGCATGTTGGAGCCAAACACGTCCCCCAGGGCCAGCTCAGGGTTGTCGATGCGAACGGCAGTGATGTTGTTCGATACCTCCGGCAGGGAAGTGGCCAGGGCAACGAGGATGCTTCCGACGAACAGGCGGCCCCAACCCGTCAGTGAAGCCAGGGCGTCGCCGTACTTGGCGAGATAGGTTCCCAGGAACACCACCGCCACCGCGCTGGCCAGAAAAATAACAATGGCGACGGCCAGGCCGACGCCGGAAAGGACGTTGAGCACGGGTGCTGGTCCGCCCTAGCCGATTGCGTTGGCGATGAGGTCGCCCATCCGGGTAGTTGCCGTGGCAGTATCTCCGGGGGTGGCAATGTCGGCGGTGCGGTAGCCCTGCTCCAGAACGGTCTGGACGGCGCGTTCCATGGCGGCTGCTTCTTCGGTGAGGCCCAGGGAATAGCGCAGCATCATGGCCGCGCTGAGGATGGAGCCGCAGGGGTTGGCGATACCCTGGCCAGCAATGTCCGGAGCGGTGCCGTGGATCGGCTCGTAGAAGCCCGGAGTCCGCGCGCCGTCCTGGGGCACGCCGGACAGGCTGGCGGAGGGCAGCAGTCCCATGGACGCGGCGAGGATGGCCGCCTCGTCGGTGAGGATGTCGCCGAAGGTGTTCTCGGCGACGATCACATCGTAGGAGGCAGGGCGCAGGACAATCTGCATCGCGCAGGCATCGACCAGCGCGTGCTCCAGTTCAACGTCGGGATATTCGTCGGCCAGGCGGGTGGCGGTGGCGCGCCAGAGGCGCGAAGTTTCCAGCACATTGGCTTTATCCACGGAGGTCAGCTTGCCGCGCCGACCGCGAGCCAGCTCGAACCCGACCCGAAGCACACGCTCGATTTCCGACTCGGAGTAGCGCATGGTGTCGACGCCGACGACGCCCTGAGGAGTCTCGGTGCGACCCTTGGGCTGCGCGTAGTAGAGGCCGCCGGTGAGTTCGCGGACGACCACCATATCCACGCCCTCCAGCACGTGCGGCTTGAGTACGCTGGAGTCGGTGAGCTGGGGATAGACCTTGACCGGGCGAATGTTGGCGAAAACGTTGAGGTGGGCGCGCAGTGCCAGCAGCCCATCCTCAGGTCGCGTGGGAGCCGAAGGGTCGTCCCATTTTGGCCCTCCCACCGCGCCGAACAGCACCGCGTCGGACGAGGTGGCCAGATCACGAACGCCGTCGGTCAGCGGCGTCCCGTGCTTGTCGATGGATATTCCGCCGACGTCCCCGTACTCGAGGTTAAAGTTGTGCCCGAAGGCGCGACCCACGGCCTCCGTAGCCTTGACACCCTCGGCGGTAACCTCGGGTCCAATGCCGTCTCCACCCAACACGGCGATGTTGAAATCCATTTTGCCAACGGCTCCGATTGGTAATGCGTCCCCAACCGCCGGCATCGAATCCGGCCGAGCGTGGGGCGGCGGGTAGTATAGCCTATGGTTTATGGGGTATCAAAGGGTTGTACTCGCGCGGCGCATATCGAAATCGGGCCGGAAATGGTCGGCGGCTACGGACGAGGCGGTTCAAATTCCGGCGCGGGGGTATCGTTGTTCACCTTCTTCCAAAAGGGAAAAGTGCGCAAATCACGCCCTCCGGATTTAATCGTTCGCTCGCAGTATTCGATGACCAGGTCATCCATGATTGCCGTCAGCTTGCGCAAGGGGGTGACGGTCTGCTCTGCGTCGAGCATTTCCTGTACGGCGGCCTCGCGGGCTTTGGCCTCGTTCAACATGGTTATCAGGTCCAAACGGGTGGGGGGACTTGACGGCCAGCTTTCCGGGTGATGCAGGACCATTCCGCAAGCGGTGGCGGCCGTGTGCATCACGCCGATAATCTCTCGTATGAGCTCCACGGCATTGTCCAGTCCATCCGTCCGCAACGGCTCGGGAGCTACCGAATGGACCACCAGATTAGTGCTGATGGAATCCACAAAATTATCCCTGACGGCCTTGAAGGCCTCCACCAACTCTTCGTAGCACTGGCGGGACACGGGGGAGGTCATTACTTGCCGGGAGGATTTTTTAGAGGCCGGTAGGGGCGGCTCCAGGAGCGGCAGGGTAAGATTGTCCAGCGCCGGCATTATCCGCTCCGCCAGGATGACGAACTCCGGCGGCACAACTACCCGGTCCACCGCCCGGTTTACTTCCCGAGCCACTTTCGGCGGAAAATTGACGGTATTGAACAGATTGTCCAGATACCTGATTTTACGTTCCGGCGGCTTCATGCTTCCGACGCGGGCCACCTCAACCGCGATCAGGCGAACAACGAAAGGATCGCCAATCGTCGGGCCAATGGTCGCCATAAAGTCGATAAGCTCGTTCGGAGTTTGCCGCCGCCCGCAACTGTTGAAAGCGTTACGAATGACGCCCGGGGTAGGCATGCGCAGTTTTTGGTTAGGCGATGTCATGGCAGGTGTCCGCAATGGCTTGGGCAATACCAGAGGCATTGCTGATTCCCGTCAATTATAGCGGCGGTTATCGTAGTACTGGGGTCTCACTATGACTTCGCGGCCGTCCTGGGGATACCGGCGTCGAAATTCGTTGACACGCTGGGGCGCACACCTTAAACTGCCAGCATCAGCCAAACCTGCGCTGGCGCTTTGCGTTGCGCCTGGATAAGGAGGCCCATCCGCGATGACCACCACCAATAATGACCGGTCTCTGGTCGTAGTCCAGTTGACCGGGGCCAACGACCCGTTGAATACCGTCATTCCCTATGCCGACGGGCACTACTATGATTTCCGGCCCAATGTTGGCATTCCCACCGACCAGGTGATACCGCTGGATGGACAGCTGGGCCTCAATCCCAACATGGCCCCCATCAAGGCCCTGTGGGACGAGGGCAAGGTCGCCATCGTCAACGGTATCGGATACCCGAACCCGACCCGTTCCCACTTCCGCAGCATGGACATCTGGCACACCTGCGAGCCGGAAAAGATCGCCACCGAGGGCTGGCTGGGCCGCGTCATCCGCGACCTTGACCCCGCCGGACAGAACGTAATCACCGGCGTGAACTTCGGCCGCGGCCTGCCCCGTTCCATGGGCGCATCCGGTGTCCCGGTTGCCTCCGTGGGCAACCTCGAGACCTACGGCCTGTTCCCCGACGTGGAAGAGGAGCGCATCCGCGGGCTGTGCCTGGACGCCTTCGGGAAGATGTACGGCGGATCCATCCAGGACGCCGTGATGGACTACCTGGGGCAGACCGGCCGCGACGCGCTGAAGGGCGCGGACATCCTGCGCACGGCTCCCGAGCAGTATTCTTCCTCGGTGGAGTACGCTGACAATCCCATCGCCCAGTCCCTCAAGAACGTGGCTCAGGTGATGACCGCCGATCTGGGCACCCGCATCTACTACACCCAGCACGGCAGCTTTGACACCCACGGCGACGAGATCAAGGTTCACGGCGGCCTGTGGACCCAGGTTTCCGGCGCCATCAGCGACTTCCTGGCCGACCTGGACGAGCACGGCCGCGGCGACGACGCCATCGTGCTGGTGTGGACGGAGTTCGGGCGCCGCATCCGTGACAACGGCACCGGCACCGACCACGGCTCCGGCGGAACCGCCTTCATCATCGGCAACCAGGTCAACGGCGGCTTCTACGGGCAGTACCCATCCCTGGCCGAGCGCGACCAACTGGACGGCGACCTGCACTGGAACAACGATTTCCGCTCCACCTACTCGACCATCGCCGACAAGTGGCTGGGCCTGGACCCGGTAAACATCGTCAACGGCCAGTTCGAGCAGTGGGATTTCGTCGGCAACTAACCCGGCCGGTCGCATCAATCCTTTGAAAACAGAACTTGCGGAGGCAATTATGAGCAATGCCGATATTGCCCTGATGGCTCACCTGATGCGTCGGGCCGGTTTCGGCGCCAGCCGTGATGAGCTGGAGCAGTTGGTCGAGCAGGGCTACGAAAACGTGGTGGAAGACCTGCTCAACCCCGGCGACGCCGGCGTGATGCCCGACGACGTAATCCGACGGTATCACTCGGAAATGGCCGAGATGCGGGAGCTGAACAGCGCCGGCGCCTACTGGATGTACCGGATGGTGACGACCCGGAACCAGCTGGAAGAGAAGCTGGCTCTGTTCTGGCACGGCCTCTTCGCCACCGGCTACTCCAAGCTGAACCAGGCCAGCGCCTTGGTCAACCAGATCAACACCTTCCGCCGCCACTCCCTGGGTTCCTACAAGACGATGCTGGTGGAACTGTCCAAGGACCCGGCCATGATTATCTGGCTGGACAACCACGATAACCACCGGGACAACATCAACGAGAACTACGGGCGGGAGTTGCTGGAGCTCTTCTCCATGGGCGTCGGCAACTACACCGAGGACGATATCAAGGAGTGCGCCCGGGCGTTCACCGGATGGACGCTGGGCAACGCCGAGTACATGTCCACCCGCGCCAGCCGCGACTCTATCTGGCCGTACAGCCGCATCAACTGGCATTTCAACTACCGCGACTATGACCACGACGACGGCGAAAAGACCTTCCTGGGGCACACCGGCAACTTCAACGGCGAGGACATCGTCGAGATCATCGTGCAGCAGGAAGCCACGGCGCGGTTCATCAGCACTCGCCTGTTCCAGTACTTCGCTGCCGACGAGGTGGACGAAGCTGGGGAAGCCGTCATCAATGACATGATGGAATCGTACTTCGCTTCGAATTACGAAATTCGCTCCGTCCTGCGAACGCTGTTCAACTCCGACTACTTCAAGTCGGAGGAGGCCCGGTTCGCCCGGGTCAAAGGCCCGGTGGAACTGGTAGTGGGCGCGGTCCGCATGGCCGGCACCTACCAGGAGCCGACTTTCGGCGCCGACCAGCTGGCGCGCCAGACCATGTACATGGGTCAGGGCATCTTCCAGCCGCCCAGTGTGGAGGGTTGGCACGAAGGTGCCGAATGGATTGACAGCGGCGCGCTGGTCGAGCGGGTCAACTTCGTCGGCCGGGAACTCGGCGACCCGGGCAACCCGGGCGTCAAGGCGATCATCGACCGCATGGCCCGGCAGGGTCAGGCAGTGCTGTCCCCCGAGGAACAGGTTGCCGCCTGCGCGGACCTGATCGGGCCGCTGGAACTCTCAGAAGCGACCACCACGTCCATACGGGAGTTCGCCAACGAGCAGGGTCCCGCCGACCTCCGGGAAGGCTCCCGCACCGAGGCCGACGAGCAGCGGATTGCGAACCTGCTGCGGCTGCTTACGGCCACGCGGGAATACCAACTCGCTTAGGGTCGAAAACAACGCTGAGCTGACGATTACAGGGGCGAATGATCATTCGCCCCTACGCAAAACAGGAGAGGCTGAAATGACTACCGCGACTGCCGTCAGCGCGGGCCCGGTGGAATACGTGAAGACCATCGGTGTCACGACCAACCAGAGCGGTCGAGGGTTCATCAACCCGTACGACTGCGCCTTCACCAACGACGGACGCATCCTGGTACTCAACCATGCCGACGCGGCTCGGCAGGCCCTGATCCGCATTGGCGTCCTCAACTGGGACGAGGATTACCTGGGCGAGTTCAGCAAGGGTACCGGGCGTGGGGAAGGGCAGTGGACGCTGCCCATCGGCATGACGATCAGCGCCGACCAGCGCATCCACGTGACCGACGAGCATCTGCATCGTGTCACTGTGTTCGACACCGACGGCGAATTCGTAAGGATGTGGGGAGAAAAAGGCGAAGGAGACGGGCAGTTGAACGGCCCCGCCGGCATCGCCGTGGCTGCTGACGGCACGGTGTACGTGGCCGAGCAGTACAACCACCGGGTGCAGGTTTTCACCGCCGAAGGCGAGGCGGTATTGACCTGGGGCGAATACGGAGACGGAGCGGGCCAGTTCAACATGCCTTGGGGATTGACCCTGGACGGAGCTGGCAACGTTTACGTTGCAGACTGGCGCAACGATCGGGTCCAGAAGTTCACCGGTGACGGACAGCACCTGGCCACCTACGGGTCGTCCGGGGCTGGTGATGGGGAGTTCAGCCGGCCTTCAGCGGTTGCCGTGGACTCCGATGGTTACATATATGTGGCCGACTGGGGCAACGAACGGATCCAGCTGTTGGATCCGGACGGCAACTTCGTGCAATTGCTCCGGGGCCAGGCTACGCTCTCCAAGTGGGCGCAGGACTTCATGTCCGTGAACCCCGACGAATACAACACGCGCCAGATAGCCAACCTGGTGCCGGATTTGCCGGACCACCTGGACACGCCATATCTGATTTCAGCGCAAACGGAACCCTACTTCTGGGGGCCAGTGTCGATAAGGCTCGACCACGAGGAAAGGCTGTTCGTCGTGGAAGCCAACCGGCACCGCATCCAGGTGTACCAGCGCCGCAAGGAGTAGAATGACTTTGGTGGCCACGGTGGGCAGTTGCCGGAGTCGGGGACGCGTATGGAAACTACCACTATAATCGCCTTCGTCGCTGTGGGCCTATCCGCAGTTGGCATTGGTTTAACTATCGTCATACTGCTACTCCGGGGCAGTTTCCTGCTTGGTGGATCCATCAATCAGGTGAATAACCTCGGCAAACAGGTTGAAGACCTAACCGCTGAAGTCAAGGAGCAACGCCAAGAACACCAAGAATCTATCCAGCGATCAAATCGGGAGCACCAAGAGGCTATCCAGCAATCAAATCGGGAGCACCAAGAGGCTATCCAGCAATCAAATCGGGAGCACCAAGAGGCTATCCAAAGATCAAATCGGGAGCACCAAGAAGCTATCCAGCGATTGCGCCAAGAGTATCAGGAGTCCATCCAGCAGCTGCGGGCTGAAATGGTCGCCGGGTTTGACAAACTGGCGGACGCGATAAACAGTCTGCGCGACGAGGTCCAGCATAACAACCAGATGCTGGCGGCATTGGCGAACCACACGCACGACACTGACGGGCGAACCGTGTTCACCCTTCCGTCAATAGCCTGACGATAAAACGGCTCTCACAACGTGGCCACCAATGACCTTCTGGCAGGCATTCGCGCCGTCGTCGGTGACGATTATGTAATCGCGCACCGGGAGGACCTGCTGGTCTACGAATACGACGGCTCGGTCGACCGCTCGATGCCCCGGGCGGTCGTTTTGCCGGCTGACACGGACCAAGTCAGCCGAGTGATGAGGATCGCCTACGAGGCAGGCTTAACCGTGGTCGGCCGGGGCAGTGGAACCGGCCTGAGCGGCGGAGCGATCACGCCGCCGGAGGGGTTGCAGATCGCGTTCCCACGCATGAACCGCATCCTGGATGTGGATACGGTGAACCGTACCGCCCTGGTGGAGCCCGGGGTAATCAACCTGGATTTGGACAACTACGTGCGAGGGTTCGGGATGCGCTACGCGCCCGACCCTTCGAGCCAGCGGGCATGCAGCCTGGGCGGGAATATCGCCGAGAATGCCGGCGGCCCCCACTGCCTGGCGTATGGCGCAACCACCAACCACGTCATCGGAATGGAGGTGGTCCTGGAAGACGGCGAGGTGGTGCATCTGGGGAGTCTGGCGCGGGAGGCCACCGGATACGACCTGAGAGGTGCGTTCGTGGGTTCCGAGGGCACGTTCGGGATCACCACCAAGATATTGGTCCGGTTGCTGCCGCTGCCGGAAACGGTGCGAACCTTCCTGGGCATCTTCCCCGACATCGACTCGGCGTGCACCGCGGTGTCGGCAGTGATCGGCCATGGCATCGTCCCTGCGGCCCTGGAGATGATCGACGCCCTGAGCATCAAGGCGGTGCAGAACGTCACCGACGCCGGGTATCCGAACGACGCCGGCGCAGTGCTGCTGATCGAACTGGAGGGGCTGAATGAAGAGGTTGACGAGGTCAGCGGTGAGGTGGAAGCAGCATTGTGGGATACCGGCGCCGCCGACGTCAGAATTGCCGAGGACGACGCCGAGCGGGAGCGTCTCTGGGTGGGCCGGAAAACGGCATTCGGCGCCTTCGGAACCATCGCACCCAACTACTACCTGGTTGACGGGGTGGTGCCTCGAACTCGCTTGACGCAGATGCTGCGGAAGGTCAGCGAGGTCAGCGAGCGTTACGGCATCACCATTGCCAACGTGTTCCATGCCGGCGATGGGAACCTGCACCCCTGCATGCTGTTCGACGCCCGCGAGCCCGGCGTTATGGAAAGCGCGATGGCTGCGGCCGCGGAACTGATGGAAGAATGCGCTCTCTTGGGCGGCACGCTGAGCGGGGAGCACGGCATCGGCCTGGAAAAGAAGGAATTCATGCCGCTGGTGTACACTGACGCGGACATGGCAGCAATGCAGCGGGTCCGGGAAGCCTTTGCTCCTGAAAACCGGCTGAATCCCGGCAAGATATTCCCCGACGGGAGCTACTGGCGGCCGGCGGCGCATCCGGCGGCGCATACCGCCGGAATGTACGCCTGATCGCCGCAGCGGTGTGCTTCGGCGTCCGAGCGGCTCCACCCTTGGCATGACTACAACGCCTTCCATCGCTGGAAAACTGGCGGAGCTGATTGGCCCGAGCGCAGTCGTCGACGCGGGGAATTTGGGAGGATATGCCATCGGGCAGTGGTTGCCCGTAGTCGCAGCAAAACCGTCGAACGCCGATGAGGTGGCCGAGGTAATATCCTGGGCGCATCGCACCGGAGTTGCCGTATACCCGTTCGGCGGGCGCACATCCACACAACTGGGTAATGCTCCGGCGCGTCCGGGCATCGCGCTGGACCTGACTGGCCTGAACCGGCTGGTGGATTTCCAGCCCGCCGACCTGACCGTGAGCGTCGAAGCCGGCGCAACCATAGCTCAGCTGGATGAGGCTCTGGCGCAAGACGGGAAGCATGTGCCCATCGCAGCGCCGATAGCGGATCGCGCAACCATCGGTGGCACCTTGGCGACGGGGATCAGCGGGCCGCTGCGATCGGCCTATGGCCTGCCACGGGATTGGCTGATAGGGATCAGCGTCGTGGGGGCAGACGGAACCCAGACCAAGGCGGGCGGCAAGGTGGTAAAAAACGTCACCGGCTACGACCTGAACCGCCTCTACACTGGATCACTGAGTACGCTGGCGGTCATTACGGAAGCGACTTTCAAGCTGGCTCCAGCGCCGACGGATTGGGCCGTTATCGTGGCGGCGTTCCACGGGGTCGATGCCGCCGCCGTCGCAGCGCAGAATCTGCAGGCCCAATACTACGCTCCCCTGGGATTGCATGTCCTGACCGGCGAGGCGGCGCAGCGGATTGCTCCGTCAATGGAAGCGAGCACGCTGGCCATCGCTATCCACGGAGGCCGGCCAGCATCAATGAAGCGCCGGGTCGAGGAAACCGTGGGGCTGTGGGCTCCTGTTGCGGACACCGTCCACGTAGCCGGGGAAGACAAAGCAGATGGACTGATCCGCGCCCTCACCGACTTGCCAGCTGATTCCAATTCGCCACCCTCGATATGCGTCAGGATCAACGCGCAGCCTTCGGTGTTGCAGGAGGTCCTGGCTTTCGCCAGCGCCCCGGTGGGCAACGGCCCGCCGCCGTCAGCGGTGGCAGACGCCGGATTCGGGGGTGGTCGCCTGCTCTGGTGGGACGCAGCATCCGCGGATGTTGAAGAGGTGGTTGCCGGGCTACGTGCCATCCAGTCAACGGCCGCACGTTGGGGCGGAGGGGCGATCATCGAGCGGTGTCCCGACGACGTAAAAGCGCATGTCGACGTTTGGGGGGAACAACCATCGGGAATGCAAATCATGCGCCGGCTGAAACGGCAATTTGATCCTCGGAACATCCTGAACCCCGGCCGCTTCGTTGGAGGACTGTGATGGTCAGCGCACCGGACCAACACACGGAGGCCGGCCAGCACCTGGGCGGTGGCATCGACGCCGGACACGGTTTTCCGTACGGATTACCCTTCGAGGGGTCGCTGAACGACGGCCCCGGTTTCTCGGGAGCCGACGCGCCGGCCGAGGCGGACCTTTACCGATGCGTTCACTGCGGCTTGTGTCTGAGCGCGTGCCCCACCTACGTTGAAACGCGGCTGGAAACGGAATCCCCGCGCGGGCGTATCGCGCTGATGAAGGCCGTCCACGAAGGCCGCACCGGTATCAGTGAGCGGCTGGTGTCCCACTGGGAGTTGTGCCTGCAGTGCCGGGCGTGTGAGGCAGTCTGTCCATCGGGCGTGCCCTACGGCCGGCTCATGGAACACACCCGAGCACAGGTCCAGGACAACGACCTGCAGAGCCCCGAACTGGGCCGGCTGTCGCGACTGTTCCTGCGGGCAGCGCTGCCCCACAACGGAAGACTGCGCCTGGCCGGACACCTGATGCGGTTTTACCAACGGTCCGGAATACAAGCGCTGCTCCGCAAGTCTCGACTCCTCAGCCTTTTACCCGGTGATCTGGTGGCGATGGAAGCGCAGATGCCCGTCATGGGGCGTCAGTTTTTCGGTCCCCGCGGCCAGGTATTCCCCGCACAGGGCGAAAGGCGGATGACCGTCGGCATGCTGTCCGGCTGTGTCATGCCGCTGATGCAAGGCGACGCGATGCGCGCGGCGGTCAGAGTCCTGCAACGGAACGGGTGCGACGTTGCCGTTCCGCCGACCCAGGGATGCTGCGGGGCTCTGAACCTGCACGCCGGCGATCTGGAGCTCGGCCGGCAACTGGCTAGACGGAACATCGACGCCTTCAAGCAGGCTGGTGTGGATGTGGTGGTAACGGCGTCAGCCGGGTGCGGTTCGTCGATGAAGGAGTACGGCGATCTTCTCCGCGACGACCCGGAGTACACGGACACAGCTCAGGATTTTGCGCGCAACACCAGGGACATCACCGAGTTCCTGGCCGCATTGCCGCTGGACTCGCCACGGGGCCGACTGCCCTGGCGGGTTACGATGCAGGACCCTTGCCATCTGGCGCACGCCCAGCGAATTACCGAGGCACCCCGCCAGGTTTTGCGGAGCATACCCGGGTTGGACTTGGTGGAGATGGCGGAATCATCGCTGTGCTGTGGGTCAGCCGGCTTTTACTCGCTGATCCAGCGGGACATGTCGCGGCGGTTGCAGCGGCGCAAGATCGACAACGCAGCGGCGACGGGAGCAGAGGTCATCGCTTCCGCGAACCCGGGATGCATCGGCCAACTGGAGCAGGGCCTCGCGGACGCCGGCTCCGGCGCGCGGGTGATGCACGTGGTAGAGATACTGGACGCCGCGTATCAGGCGGAGCGGTGAAGCGCGGTGACCTGCTCGAAGGAAAACGCGTAGGGGCGCGGTAAGCGCCCCCAGGTTGATCGAATGCGGGATTTTTCAAACAATTCGCCTCAGTCGCCGTGGCTGGCAAAGCTCCGTTGGGCCGCCGCCACGCTGGCTCCGTAGGCCACCTCGTAATCCATGTCCCCGAGTATGACTTCGAGGGCGGACAGGAGAGACAACACGCTGGTTTCGCGGGCGCCGTTGCCCATCATCCCGACGCGCCAGACCCGGCCGCGGAACTCGCCCAAGCCGCCGCTGACCTCAATGTCGAAATCGTTCAGGAGACGAGCGCGCACATCGGCCTCGTTGACTCCTTCGGGCGCGTTGACCACGGTGATGGGGTTGAGCTGGTAATCGGGGTCGGTGGCCAGTTCCAAGCCCATGGCGGTCAGGCCGGCGCGCAAACCGGCGGCAACCTTGGCGTGACGACCATGCTGTTCGTCGAGGCCTTCCTCCATCATCATGCGGAGGGACTCGCGCATGGCATAGATCATGGTGATCGGGCTGGTGTGGTGGTAAACCCGCTGGGTCTCATTCCAGTATTCGGCGACGCCCTGGAGGTTGAAGTAAAAACTCTCGACGGTGGTGTCGCGCTTGTTGATGACGTCCATGGCGCGTTCGCCGAAGCTGATGGGAGCCAAACCCGGAGGGGCGCCCAAGCACTTCTGGCTGGCGCTATAGCAAACGTCGATATCCCAATCGTCGACCTGGACATCGTGGCTGCCCAGGGAGGTTACGGCGTCGGCGACGACCAGGGCGCCATGCCGGTGAGCGAGGTCGATAGCGTCCGTCAGAGGAGTGATCGCGCCGGTAGACGTTTCGGCGTGGACCAGACCGACCATCTTGGTGCCCGGATTGGCATTCAGCGCATCCTCGAGGGCGTTAAGGTCAGCCGGCTTGCCCCAGGGAGAATCGACCATGACCGTGTTCGCTCCGCAACGCTGGGCGATGTCGGCAAGACGCACTCCGAAATAACCGTTCCGGCAGACGATGGCCGTGTCGCCCCGTTCAATGACGTTGACGCAGGCGGTTTCCATGGCTCCCGTTCCGGTGGCGGAAATGGGCATGGTCACGGTGTTGCCGGTGTGAAACACCTGGCGCAGCATCTCGCACACCTCGTCCATGACCTGGAAGAACACGGGATCCAGGTGCCCGACCACCGGCTGGGTCATGGCACGCAGGACCCGGGGATGGACGGTGCATGGCCCGGCGCCCAGCAGGAGCCGGTTCGGTGCTTCGAATTCGTCTCGATATGATTCGGTCACGATGGTCTCCCTTCCGGATAAACAGGCCGGCATGGCACGGATTGCAACTAGACGACTGCGGAAGCGCCGCCATCGATGTTGATCGCGACGCCCGTCAGGTAGCTGGCACGGTCGGAGGCCAGGAACGCGATCACATCGCCGGCCTCGGAGCCCTCGCCGACGCGCCCCAACGGCACACCGCGTCCGGCCGCCAACTGGGCGTAGAAGTCGTCCATGTCCAAGTCCGGCTCGTTCACGATGCGGGCATCGTAACGGCGCTGGTGCTGGCCGCTCTTGATGAGGCCGATGCACACGGTGTTGACGAGGATGTTGTCGCTGGCCAGGTCCTTGGACAGGCCCTTGGTGATGGCGATGCCAGCCGCGCGGGAGATTGACGTAGGCATGGAGTTGGCGCCCGGCGTCCGGCCGCCCAGGTTGGTCACGTTGATGATGCGCCCGCCGCCCACCTTGCGCATCTCGGGAATGGACGCCCGGATGAGGCGAACCGCGCCCCATACCTTCAACTCGAAGTCCAGTTCCCAGTCGTCGTCGCTGACGTCCTCGAAGCCCTTGGCCATGGAGGTGCCGGCGTTGTTCACCAGGATGTCGACGCGGCCATAACGCTCAACGGCAGTGTTGATCACGCGCGCCGCCGTCTCCTTGTCGGTGACGTCGGCGGAGAGGGGAAGCACCTCACCCTCGGTGGCGGTGCGAATCTCGTCGGCTGCGGCGTCCAGAACCTCCTGCCGGCGGGCCACGATGATTACGTTGGCTCCCTCGCCGGCCATGCGCTCTGCCGCTGCTTTCCCGATGCCCTCGCTACCGCCGGTGACAATGGCTACCTTGCCGTCCAGTCCCATCTCCATGGCTCGCCTCCTTAGCGTTTTCGGCCCGAACAACGCGAATAGTTCGGGCAGCAAATTATGTCTACGGGCAACGGGGATTATAGCATAGGGGGCGGATCATTCAGCCGCCCGGAGGCCCAGACAGGCCCCAGGAAGCATCGTCGTCGCAGGTGGCAAGCATAGTTTCCAAGGCGGCGACTTCTGCGGAGGTTACTGTCAAGTCCCAAGCCTCCTTGACTGAGACCCAATCGGCGGCATAGCGGCACCAACCGGCGCTCTCCTGGGGACGCCATTCATCGGGCGGCTGCTTGCCCTTGGAACGGTTGACCGGCGCGCTGGTGGCCTGGAGGCTGGCCGGGTGGGTCAGGTCGTTGGCGTAGGCGCGTTTGCGTCGGGGGTTCCAGCCCCAGCCACCGGATTCGTGGGCGTGGCCCAGGGGAACGTGGTGGTCGATATCGACGTCGGAAGCATCGGTGAAAACCTCGCCGGTCCAGGGTCCCACCCAGTGGCCGGAGACCACACGGCACCGGTCGCCGTCTTCCCTGGGAGCGAAGGACACCCGAGCCACGCTTTCAGCGATCAGCACCTCCGCGCGGGTGTTCTGGCAATCCCGGTCGGCGTCGACCCAATGGCGCCAGTCGCGGCGGTTGTACTCGGTGTCGCTGCTGCGGGCGGCCACGCGAAGGCCACGGAGGGAGACGAGCAGCGTATGCACTTCCGGGGATTCCGTCAGTGAGTCGATTGCAGCCGGTTGCTGCGGGCTCGGCTCCGACGGCTCCGTGTCGCTCACGACTTCGCCGGCCAACTGCCGCGCGGCGTCGATGGTGTCGGTTACTTCTGACGCGCAAGCGGTGACCAGCAGGACGGTCACCGCCAGAGTCAACAGGGCGGCAATTGCGAGCGCCGGCAAAGGCGTCACTCCCCGGTATCCGTCAGGAGCCCATGCCCTCGCGCTCCGCGATAGAGGGCACGTCCTTGTCGCCGCGGCCGCTGAGGCAGACAACGATGACATCATCGGCGGGCATGTCTGCGGCCATACGACTGACGTGATAGATGGCGTGAGCGGATTCCAGAGCGGGAATGATTCCCTCGGTGCGGCAGAGGAGGCGGAAGCCTTCCAGGGCCTCATCGTCAGTTACGGCCAGGTATTCGCCGCGGCCAGTGGCCTTGAGCCAGCTATGCTCCGGGCCGACGCCGGGGTAGTCGAGGCCAGCCGAGATGCTATGAGCTTCCTGGATCTGCCCATGTTCGTCCTGCAGCAGGTAGGACAGCGAACCGTGAAGCACGCCGGGGCGTCCGGCGGACAGGGTCGCCGAATGCCGGCCGGTGTCCACGCCCTCTCCGGCGGCTTCCACACCGACCAGGCGCACGTCCTCGTCCCCGATGAACTCGTAGAAGGTGCCAATGGCGTTGCTGCCGCCGCCCACGCAGGCGACCACAGCGGTAGGCAGGCGGCCTTCAGCATCGAGGATCTGCTGGCGGGCTTCGCGTCCGATAACGGATTGGAAATCGCGCACCAGCATGGGATACGGGTGCGGCCCGACCACGCTGCCGATGAGGTAGTGCGTGGTCTCCACGTTGGTCACCCAGTCACGGATGGACTCGTTGATGGCATCCTTGAGGGTCCGGGTGCCGGATTCGACGGCGATGACCTCGGCGCCGAGGAGGCGCATGCGATAGACGTTAAGGGCCTGGCGCACCGTGTCCTCGGCGCCCATGTAAACGATACACTGGAGCCCGAGCATGGCGCAGACGGTGGCGGTGGCCACGCCGTGCTGGCCGGCGCCGGTTTCCGCGATGATGCGCTGCTTGCCCATGCGCTGGGCCAGCAGACACTGCCCGAGGGCGTTGTTGATCTTGTGGGCGCCGGTGTGGGCCAGGTCCTCGCGCTTGAGATAGATGCGGGCTCCGCCACAGTGCCGGCTCAGGTTTTCGGCGTAGTACAGGGCGGTGGGGCGGCCGGCGTAGTTGGTCATCAGATGGCTGAGCTGTTCAGCGAACCCGGCATCGTCCTGGACGGCGCGGTAGGAGTCCTCGAGCTCCGTGAGGGCGGCCATAACCGTTTCGGGGACGAACTTCCCGCCGAAATCGCCGAACCTGCCGCGCTCGTCCGGAAGATTGGTCTGGGTGGTGACTACCATTGATTTACAGCCTCCGGTGGTTCAGGCGGGGCGCCGGGCGTTGCTCACGAATTGTCTGATTTTGGCGTGATCCTTGACACCGTCCGTTTCCACGCCGCTGGACACGTCGACCCCCCAAGGGCGCACGACAGCAACCGCCTCAGAGACATTGTCGGGTGTCAATCCACCAGCCAGGAGGAAACGACGGCCGTCGGCGGCCAGTTGCGCGGCGATGCTCCAGTCGAAGGACTGGCCGGTTCCGCCATGCAAGCCGACAACCTGGCTGTCCAGGGTGACCGTGCAGCCGGCGGCGGCGAACGCGTCGATCCGGTTGGCAACGCCGGCTATAGCGTCGTGACTGTCATCGTTGGCCACGTGAAGCGCCTTGATCACACCGGCGCGCTCGAGCACGGCACGGCAGTAGTCCAGCGACTCTTCCCCGCACAATTGGACATAGTCCAGGCCAGCCGTGGCGATGGTATCCAGCACTTCGTCCAAAGGCTGGTCGCCGAATAGTCCGACGGACTTGGGGCCTTCGAAATCGCTGTCCCGCAACCCACTGGTGATAATCCGCGCGGCTTCAGGTTCAACGCGCCGGCGGCGGCCTGGCACGAACACCATACCCACGTAGTCCGCGCCGGCCCGGGCGGCGACCAGCGCATCGTCGAGGCTGCGCACTCCGCAAATCTTTACGGTTGTGGATTCCAAAATCCGCGACCTAGACCGGAACGGGCGCGCCGGTGAGGGACCGCACCTTGGCCGCGGTGTCGGCGGCGGTGACCAGGGCCTCGCCCACCAGCACGGCGTTGATGCCAAAGGGTTCCAGCCGGGACAGGTCTTCAGGCGTGCTGATGCCGCTTTCGCTGACGATTACCTTGTCTGAGGGAATCAACGGCGCAAGCGATTCCGTGGTAGCCAGGTCGGTGACAAAGGTGTGCAGATCGCGGTTGTTGATGCCGATGACCTCGGCGCCAGCCGCGACGGCCGTGGCGATCTCGTCAGCGTCGTGGGTTTCCACCAACGGCGTCATACCCAACTCGGACCCAAGCTGGATAAGCTCGGCAAGCTGGGACGAGGAGAGGATATCGACGATCAGCAGGTAGGTGTCGGCGCCGATGGCACGGGCCTCGTACACCTGGTAGGGGTCGAACAGGAAGTCCTTGCGCAGCACCGGCGCGGATCCCGACGCGCCGTTCTCCTTGACCGCGGTCAGGTGTGCCGGCTCACCGAGGAAATGGCCGTCAGTGATCACGGATATGGCAGCCGCACCGTTGCCGGAGTAAGTAGCCGCGAGTTCCGTGGGCTGGAAGTCCTCGCGGAGCAGGCCCTTGGACGGCGATGCCTTCTTCACCTCGGCAATCAGGCTGATGTGTTCACCGCGCAGAGCGGCGGAAAAGTCCAGCGCGGGAGGGCGCGCGGCTATCTCGTCCCGCAACGCCGAAAGCGGAACCGCTGCCATAGCAACGGCGAGCTCCTCGCGCTTTTTGGCGACGATCCGGTCCAGGATGCTGGGCATGTGCCGCCTCCTCTATTGTTCTGACGGGGACAGTTCGCGGGTCAACGATACCATAGCGTCCAGCTTTTCGGCGGCCCGGCCGTCGGCGATGGAGGCCGCAGCCATTTCGATGCCTTCAGCCAGAGTATCGGCGACGTCGCCGGCCACCAGGGCGGCGGCGCTGTTCAGCACCACGGCGTCTCGAACGGGTCCGCCGACGCCGGAAAGGATTGCGCGCATGGTTTCCGCGTTGGCGGCAGGGTCGCCACCACGGAGATCATCGGGAGTGGCATGGGGCAGGCCCAGGTCCCGTGGCCGAACCACGTAGGGCCGGATCTCTCCGTCCAGCACCTCCCAGCCGGCGGTATCGCTGCCCAGCGACAGTTCGTCCATGCCGTCGTCGCTGTGGACAATGATGGCGTGGTGCGTGCCGAACAGCCGCAACGCCTCGGCCATCTTTTCGGCCACCTCCGGGTATCCCACGCCGATGAGCTGACAGGGAACGCCGGCCGGGTTGGTCATGGGTCCGAGGACGTTGAAAACGGTGCGGATGCCGATCTCCCGGCGAACGGGAGCGGCGTAGCGCATGGCGGGATGGTACGCCGGAGCGAACATGAAGCCGATGCGGATCTCGCGCAGGCAACGCTCCACGGCCTCCGGCGGCAACTCGATCCGCACGCCCAGGGCTTCCAGCACGTCGGCGCTGCCGCAGTCCCCGGAGGCGGCGCGGTTGCCGTGCTTGGCGACGGTGAGGCCGGCTCCGGCAACCACGAAAGCCGCGGCAGTGGAGATATTAAAGGTGCCCTTGCGGTCGCCGCCGGTGCCGCAGGTGTCGATGGCAACACCGTCCAAAGCGACGCGCAGGGACTTTTCGCGCATAACGGTGGCAAACCCCGCGATTTCCTCTGGGGTCTCGCCCTTGAGCGCAAGGGCAGTCAGGTAGGAACCCAACTGGGCGGGGGTGACTTCTCCCTCCATGACCTCGCGCATCACCGTGACGGCGGCGTCCATGGACAAGGACTCGCCGGCCGTTGCGGACGATATGGCTTCTCGGATCATGTTGACCTTTCACTGATGCCGCGACGGGCTATTGGCTTTGCAAGCGTTTGAGTTGCTCTTCCAGTTCCCGATTACGCGCTTCGGCAGCATCGCGCTGGCTCTCGGCGGCAATGCGTCCATCGGCTTCTTCGTCGTAGGTGGGCAGATAACGCCCCGCCACCGGATCGTAAAAGCGCAACTGTCCATACTCCCAGCACACGTCCAGGTTCAGCGCATCACTGCGTCCCAATAACGACCGGCATCCAGCTGGTTAACGGTGATGGGCCGATACACGCCGTTGACCAGCCGGTCGCCGGACAGCGCCGCCGCGTACAGTTCTCCGCCAGTATGGTCAAATCGCCAGTACTCCGACACCCCGAATGCCGCGTAGCCGACCCGCTTGCCCCTTTCGTCATTCTGCGCCGTATTCTCCGACGCGATTTCCAGGACGAACTCCGGCGCTTTGCCACACTCTGAGATGTCGTAACCCTTCCTGGCAATGATGGCCGCCCGGTTTACTCCGAAGGCGACAAACAAATCCGGCTGTTGCAGGCCCTCCCTCTGGCTGGTATTCCAGCCTATGGGAATTTCGCTGGAGACTATGGTAGTGTCGAAGTTGCCGTAATGCCGGCGCAGGGCCGGGATGTGGCCCGGCTCATGGAGATAAATGACGTTCAGCATGTCGTCTCTGGGCGGCAGTTCCTGGAACCGGTTTCCCGGAGTGGCGGGCAACGCAGTGGTTTTGGTGGTCATGGCGTGCCTCGCTGGGCGGGAATAGCAATTATGCTGAAAAACCGCCCCTAGCCGACTGCTGACGTGTGTCGTCTTTGGGCGCGAACGTAAGTAACGCGAATTTAGCGACGGATAATATAATAGCATGCTCGGAGGAGTTCTCACCCATGCGCGTTGACGTTCACACCCATATATGGCCGGACCGGATCGCCGACGCGGTGGCGGAGAACATGGAGTCGGAGTTGGGTTTCGAGCCCATCGCGGCGAACACGGTGGACGGCATCAAGGCACACATGGAGGCGTCCGGGGTGGACAAGTCGATTGTGCTGGGGGTGGCGGCGCGCGCCGACCAGGTGAGGCGGGCGAATAACTGGCTGATCTCCGTTGCGGACGAAAACCTGGTCCCCTTTGGCGCGGTACATCCCGACCTCGCGGACAAAGCCGCAGAGATACGATACCTGAGAGAAAACGGCGTCAAGGGTATCAAAATGCACCCGGTAATCAACGGTTTCTACCCCGATGATCCCCAGTGGTTTCCCGTGTATGAGGAACTGGGCGATGACATGACCCTGTCCATCCACGCCGGCCGATTGCCGCATCAGGGAGCCGACGCGCCGCTGTACGCCGCTCCTGAGCGCATCGCCAACATTGTGCGGCGGTTCCCCCGGCTGAAAGTGATCGCGCTGCACCTGGGCGGGTTCTACATGCTGGACGAGGCGGAACGTCAACTGATGGGCCACGAAAACGTGCTGGTGGATACGACCTGGCCGCCGTCGATCCGCGAACTCACCGCCGAAACGCTGACGGCCATCATCGGCAAGCACGGGGCGCACAAGATCTGCTTCGGCACTGACTATCCACTGGTGGACATGGGCAGCGAATCGGAATACTTGGCCTCGCTGCCGCTCACCTCGGGTCAGGTGGAGGGCATACTGGGGGAGAACGCCCGGAGGTTCATCGGGCTGTAGCGGCTTCAGTCGGCGGCGTCGACCATGCCCAGGGTGTGCAGGACGAACGCGTACTCCTCGGCAACCTCCTTGATGCGCTCGAAACGGCCGGAGGCCCCGGCGTGGCCCGAGTCCATGTGGGTCTTCAGGAGGAGCGGCCGGTCGTCGGTACGCATGGTGCGGAGCTTGGCGACCCACTTGGCCGGTTCCCAGTAGGTTACGCGCGGGTCGCTGATGCCGGCGGTTACCAGCATGGGCGGGTAATCCTGCTCGCGCACGTTGTCGTAAGGTGAATAGGTGCGCATGTAGCGGTAGGACGCTTCGTCGTTGGGATTGCCCCACTCGTTGTATTCCATGGTGGTCAGGGGCAGGGTGTCGTCCAGCATGGTGTTCAGCACGTCAACGAACGGGACGTGGGCGGCCACGCAGCCGAAGAGGTCGGGACGTTCGTTGATAACCGCTCCCATCAACATGCCGCCGGCGCTGCCCCCGGCGGCGGCGATGCGGCCGGCGGCGGTGTATCCCTCGGCAACCAGGTACTCGGCGCAGTCGATGAAGTCGTTGAAGGTGTTGCGCTTGTTCAGCAATTTGCCGGTTTCATACCAGTCCCAGCCCATTTCCATGCCGCCCCGGATGTGGGCGATGGCAAAAATGAACCCGCGGTCGACCAGGCTCAACACGGATACGCTGAAATTGGCGTCCATGTTCAGGCCGTAGCTGCCGTACCCGTACAGATAGAGCGGAGCGCTACCGTCGACCGGGGTGTCCCGGCGCCTCAGCAGGCTGATGGGAACCGCCATGCCGTCTCGCGCCGTAGCCCAGAGGCGACGGGTCTCATATTGACCGACGTCGTAGCCGGAGGGTATTTCCTGCTGTTTGCGCAGGACGCGCTCCCGCGTCGCCATGTCATAGTCGTACACCGCCGCCGGGGTTTTCAGCGACGTGTAGCCCAACCGCACGGTGCTGGTGTCGAACTCCCGGCCGCCCCGGGCCGACATGGCAAAGTCCTCCTCGTCCACCCCGGAAATGAAGTGGGCGTCCCCATCGGAAAGACGGAGCACCATGACCTGGGGCAGACCGTCCTGCCGGCAGGACACGACCAGATGGTCGCGGAAGGCCTGGATGCCCCGGATGGGACGGCCGGGATCGTGGGCCATGAAATCGGACCAGTTGGCCCAACCGGGATTGTCAATGGGAGCGGTGGCCAGCATAAAATCCCGCGCGCCGTTGCCGTTGTGCCGGATGAAGAAACGATCGCCGTGGTCAACCACATCGTATTCGAAATCGGTGGCCCGGGGCTCGATCAACACCGGTGTTGCCGCCGGGTCGTCGGCGTCCAAGAAACGCCATTCGGACATGTTGTTGCCGCCGGCTCCAACATATATGAACCGGCCGCTGTTGGACTTGCCCACGCCCACGAAAAACCGCGGGTCCTCCTCCTGGTAAACCAACTCATCGGAAGCAGGATCAGCGCCCAGGGTGTGACGATAGACGTAGACCGGCCGATGGTGCTCATCGAGAACCGAGTAGTAAATGGTGCGGTTGTCGTTGGCCCACTCCAGGCCGTAGTAGGTGTTGGGAATCTCGTCGGCAAGAGTTTCCCCCGTTTCCAGGTCCAGAACCCGGATGGTGAACTGCTCCGAGCCGTCGAAGTCCACGCCGTAGGCGGCCAGGCGGTGGTCGGGGCTGTTTTCGAAATCGGATACCCGCGTGTATTCGCGGCCTTCCGCCAGCAGGTTCACGTCCAGCAACACTTCTTCCAGGCCGTCGGGGCTGCCCACCCGGCGGCAGTAGATGGGGTACTGGCCGCCCTCCTCGTAACGGATGTAGTAGTAGAAGTCGCCTTCCTTTTCGGGGACGGTATTGTCATCCTCCTTGATGCGTCCGCGGATCTCTCCGTAGATCCGTTCCTGCAAGGAGGCCAACGGGGCCAGGAACGCCTCGGTGTATTCATTCTCGGCGCGCAGGTACTGCATGGTTTCCGGGTCGTCCTGATCCCGGAGCCAGTGCCAGGGGTCAACGCGGGCGTCACCATGTATGGTATCGGTGTGGGCGCGCCGGGACGCAGAAGGCGGATTGGGCAAACCGTTGCCGGTGGTCATGTCGTTACTCCAATGCGAGGCGCCGGTCTTCCGGCCTCAGTCGACTACAGGTTCCGCAAACACGGACTTGGCGCTGGAATCGATGGCCGCCAGCTCGCCGGCCACGTAGCGGCGGCAGGCGCCGGGCCGAAGCCGAGCAATCAACGATCCCAGCCAGCCGCCATATTCGGCCTGCACGGTGAGATAGGCGTTGCCATCGTCGTCCGAGGTGTACCCGGAATCCGCGTCCGAACAGGGGCGGACCCAGTAGGAAAACTCCACGGAAAAGCCGGGTCCGACGGTGCGGTGGCTGAGCATCTCGGGTTCCTGGACGACGGTCATCAGGCTGGTGAACTTGTCCCGTCCAATTTGCAACTCGATGCGATTCCCCGGCCGGGGTTCCCTGCCGTCGGGCAGATCGGACCGACGGTAGGCCGGGCCATGGATGGTGCGTGACGGAAAATCGATCACCGCGTTCCATGCTTCATCCGGCGTACAGGGGAGAATCTTGCCGAGTTCAAAAGTCCGCATGCGTTTCCTTGCCGAGGCGAGCAACGGGCCGCCGTCACGTGCCGGCCGGCGCCGGCGCATGATTCAATGGATCAAGTCTACACAACGCGCGCCGATGCGGACTAGTTTCCAAGTTGACCGGTACCGCGAATTGTGCAATGGTAGCGCATCCGGCGCGACGGAACCACCGATGACGAATATGCCTGAAGGCGCCCTGACCGGCCTCAAAGTACTGGACTTCACCCACTACGTGGCGGGTCCGTACTGCACCAAGCTGCTGGCCGATTACGGCGCAGACGTGATCAAGGTGGAACGCCCGCCTGAGGGTGACGGGTCTCGCCGTATGGGACCATACCCAGGCGATGAACCGCATCCCGAAAAAAGCGCTCAGTTCCTGCACCTCAACACCAATAAGCGCGGCATCGCCGTGGACCTGAAGCAAACCGGAGTCGCCGCTATCGTAGAACGGCTGGCCTCATGGGCCGATATTGTCGTTGAGAGTTACCGGCCCGGAGTTGCGGATCGCTTGGGGATCGACTACGAACGCTTGAGCAGCGTCAACCCCGCTATCGTTTACACCAGCATCTCGAACTTCGGCCAGACGGGGCCGTACCGGGACTATCGCGGCTCCGAAATCGTTTTCTACGGCATGGGTGGGGAGATGCACTCCACCGGCCTGGCGGACCGGGAACCCCTGAAACTGGGCGGAAACGTTGGGCTGTACCAGGCCGGCGCAGTGGCCGCCGTAGCCACCGTGGGAGCGGCGCTGGCCGGCGCCTTTTCCCTAGATGACGATGCGGATGAGATGATCGGGCAACACATCGACGTTGCCATCCTGGAAACACAGTTGGGATCGGTTGACCGGCGGCAGAGCGCACTATTGGCATACCAGTACACGGGAGAGCTCAGTCACCGGCCGGCTTCGGGCGGGTCCGGCGGCTACCCCAACGCCGTCTATCCGTGTTCAGACGGGTACCTCCAGATCAACGGCAGCCGGATGTACTTCCCCCGGGCTGTGGCGATGCTGGGCAATCCACTGGAATTGAGCTCCGAGCGATGGCAGGACCCATCATCCCAGGGCAACGCGGAAATGCAGGAGGAGTTCGAGTCGGAGTATTTCCTCCCCTGGATGCTGGAGCGTACCCGGGCCGAGGCCTGGAGCGCCGCCCAGGAAAACCGCGTGCTGTCAGGTCCGATCAACACGATGGCGGATCTCGACGTGGACCCATCGTTCAATTCCAGGGGCGTGTTTGCCGAGGGAGCCCACCCGGTCGCGGGACGGATGAGGTATCCAGGTCGGCCCTTCATCATGAACGGTTCGCCGTGGCGGTTGCGCAGAACGGCGCCATTGCTGGGGCAGCACACGGTAGAAGTGCTGCGCGAGCTTGGTTTCTCGGACACGGAAATCGGCCGCTTCCGATCCGCTGGGATGATACTGGACAACGCCGAGGGAGATTAGGATGCCTCGCCTGCCGCTGGAAGGTCTGCGCGTCCTGGAGATCACTGTGGTGTGGGCGGGTCCCTACTGCGGCTCGTTCCTGGCCGATCTCGGGGCGGAGGTTATTCGGGTCGAATCCACCAAGACCTTCGTGCCCTTGACGCGAGGGGCCGCGCCGCATCTGTCCCAGGCGGTGATCGACAACCTGCCGCTGTACTCGGGCGGCACGCCGGGACGAGTGCCGGGTGATCGGCCCTTCAACCGGTCACCGATGTTCAACTCCCATGCTCGCAACAAGAAAAGCATGACCGTGAACCTGCTGGATCCCGGCGGACGCGAGATCTTCGACCGGCTGGTGGCGATCAGCGACGTGCTGATCGAGAACAACCCCACCGAAACGATGGAAAAGCTCGGCATCTCCTACGAATCCCTGCGCGCGGTCAAGGACGACATCATCATGCTCCGGATGCCGGCGTACGGAAGCGACGGCCCCTATCGTGACTACCGGGCCCACGGCGTGCACATCGAAGGCGTCGTCGGGCACACCATGCTACGGGGGTATGAAGACACTGACCCGTCGTATAACACCACCGTCCTGATGTCCGATGCGGCCGGCGGAGCGCAGGGGGCGTTTGCGGTGTTGGCCGCCCTCCGGCATCGAAAAAGGACGGGTGAGGGCCAACTAGTGGAACTGGGCCAGGCGGAGAACGTATTCCCGTTCCTCGGCGAGTACTACCTGGATTACGCCATGAACGGGCGCACTCATGAGACCCTGGGAAACCGCCACCCGCGGGCTTTGCAGAACTGTTACCCGTGCGCCGGCGAGAACCGGTGGGTGGTCATCACAGTTTACGACAACGACCAGTGGCAGGCGCTGTGCGACGTGATCGGGGCGGCGCGCCTGAAGGACGACCCGGAGTTGAAGAGCGCGGATGGTCGGCACGCAAGGCAAGCAGACATCGATCCGGTGATTGAGAGGTGGACACGCGACCAGTCACCGGAAGCCGCGATGAACGCGCTGCAGGAACGGGGCATCCCCGCGGGCGTGGTGATGAACCAGGCCGACGCCTTCGGCAACCCCCACATCCAATCGCGCCGGTTCTTCCACGAGGCGTACCAGGAGGATTGCGGCACACACCTGTACCCGGGCCCGCTGTACAAGATGTCGGAGACGCCGCTGGGCATCCGTCGGGGCCCGGTGATGTTCGGGCAGGACAACGAGTACGTGTACCGGGAACTGCTGGGTTACTCCGAGGAGGAGTACGCGGCATTTGAAGCCGCCGGACACATCGGTACGGACTACTCGCCAGGGGTGGGCTGATCCTTCGAGGCTAATTCCCATCTGCGCGACAGAGGGCGGGATTGCGGTCCCGTCCTCTACAAATTCCATGGCCGGTGTTAGGATAATGCCAAACCCGAAAATCCCCGGAATGAGGTATTGCCATGCCCACCAAACGGATCGGCATCCACGCGGGAGCGCCGAACGCCGAAGCCTCACTGGATCTCATGCGCCGCGCCGAAGCGGCCGGCGCCCACGCTGCCTGGCTCACCACCGGCGGCACCGGCCTCGACGCCCTGACCCTTTTCGCGGCGGCGGCGGTGCAGACGGACAGCATCGTGTTCGGGACGTCCATTGTCCCGACCTATCCCAGGCACCCCATCGTTGCAGCCCAGCAGGTGCAGGTGCTGGACCAATTGGCGCCCGGGAGGCTGCGCCTGGGAGTGGGCCCGAGCCACCGGCCGACCATGCGCTCGATGTTCGGCTTCAACCTGCGTGCTCCGCTTACCAACCTGCGTGAGTATCTGCAGATCCTGCGGGCGCTGTTGCACGAAGGATCGGTGGATTTCGACGGCCAGGAATATACGGCCCACGCCAGCATTCCCCGCCCAGTGGATGTGCCCGTGATGGCTTCGGCGCTTCAGGAAGGCTCGTACGAACTGTGCGGAGAGCTCGCCGACGGCGCAATCAGCTGGGTGAGCCCGGCGGTTTACCTGCGGGACAAGGCGTTGCCCGCTATGCGCCGGGGATCGGACCAGGCCGGGCGGGACACTCCACCATTGATCGCCCACGCTCCGGTGTGCATCAGCGACAATCCCGACGCGACGCGGTTGGCAGTACAGCAGCAGCTATCCAACTACCCACGCCTGCCTTTCTACCAGCAGATGTGGGCCGCCGCCGGCTACCCGGAGGCGGCGGAAGAGACCTGGAGCGACGCCATGATCGAGGCCACGGTGCTCACCGGCGACGCCGACACGGTGGGCGAGCGCATGGTGGCGATGCTGGACATGGGCATCTCTGAACTGCTGGTGACCCCGGTGACCGCCAGCGACGACCCGGCGGCCGATATGGAACAAACCATCAGCCTGCTGGGGAAAGTCGCGCAATCCATCTGACCGGAGCAGTGACATGAAACTGGGCCTGTTCAACATGCCGCTGCACCCGCCGGGGCGCCTGCACGCGGACACTTACGACGAAGATCTGGAGCTGATGGCATTCGCCGACGAACTCGGGTATTCCGAGGCCTGGATCGGTGAGCACTTCACCACGGAATGGGAGAATATGCCCGCTCCGGACCTCTTCATCGCCCGGGCGCTGGGAGTGACCAGGAACTTGGTGATGGGCACCGGCGTGTCCCTGCTGGCGTTCCATGATCCGATCATGATCGCCCACCGCATGGCGATGCTGGACCACCTGGCGCGAGGACGGTTCTTCTTCGGCATTGGATCCGGCGGTGTGCCCACTGACTCCGAGATGTTCGGCATGGACCGGGAATCGGGCCAGCAGAGGGACCGGATGCGCGAGGCGGCGAACGTCATTCTCAAGATGTGGACGACGGACAACCCGGCGGACGTTCGCCATGAGGGCGACTATTACACCGTTCGCCTTCCCGAATCCCGCCCGGAGATGGGCCTGGCCTACCACATGCGGCCGTACCAGAAACCGCACCCGCCCATTGCCGTCGCAGGGAGCAGCCCGTCGTCGCCGACCCTGGAAGTCGCCGGCGAAATGGGCTGGTGGCCCATGAGCACCCTGTTCCTGCACACCTCGCATCTGCCAAGGCACTGGGCCGCGTACTCCAAGGGGGCCAAGTCAGCGGACCGCGAAGTTTCACGGAACCAGTGGCGCATCGCCCGGGAGGTCTACGTCGGCGAAACCACCGAGCAGGCGGTGGCGGATGTCATGAACGGCCCGCCGGCGCGGACGTTCGACACGTACTTCATTCCGCTGTTGGGCCAGGGACAGCGCGGCCTCGACGGCATCAAGACCGACCCCGACCTGCCCAACTCGGCTCTGACTCCCCAGTACATGCTGGAAAACTTCTGGATCGTCGGCGACCCGGACGAATGTGCCCGGCAGATCCGCGATCTGCATGATGACACGGGCGGCTTCGGCACTCTTCTAGTCCTGTGCCACGACTGGGGCGCGGATCGGGCGAAGGGACTGCGCTCGTTGGAACTGCTGGCAAAAGAGACACTGCCGCAACTGGCGGACCTGCATCTGGACGACTAGCCAGGCGCTACTGCGCCGGCCAACATCAGGAGGCATCATGTTCATCGCTACCAACCGCATCAAAGTCAAGACCGGCTTCGGCGACACGCTGGAGCAGATGTTCAAAGCCCGGGGGGCAGTCCAGGACCATTCCGGCTTCATCAGCTTCGAGCTGTGGAAAATGCACAAGACTCCCGACCACGAGGAGTTCCTGGTAGTCACCCATTGGGAGACCGAAGAGGATCACCACACCTGGACCCGCAGCGACGCTTTCCGCTCCGCTCACGCCGGCGGGCCGCCCGATTTCCTGCTGGGCCCCGGCGAGTTCCACACCTACGAAGTGGTGCACCGGCTGGAAGCCTCCGGGGCAGCGGCGGCAGCGGATTAATGCGCCACCGGGTTGCGCCGCGAAAGGAGCGAGGCTATGACCACCGCCGAGACAGCCAACATCGCCCTGGAGAGCGCTCTGGTCATCAATCCGCGTGACTTAGGCATTACCGCCACCGGCCCGGAGTTGGAAAAGCTGTTCGACCAGTTTTGCCATCGGAATCGCCACAGCATCTGGCAATTCGAGCTCAGCCCGGATGGAGAGATAATCGCTATGCCGCCCACTCATCACCCCAGCGACGGCCACGAAAGTAAAGCGTTTTCACGGCTTGATTTCTGGACTGACGACTACGGCGGTGAAGCGCGCAGTTCCAGTTCCGCGTTCCGGATGCCAGCCACCGGGTGCGTTCTCTGCCCAGACGTTTCATGGACATCCCAGGAAAGATGGGATTCCCACCCTCACACCGCCGGCAGAGCGCATCCACTCTGCCCGGACTTTGTGGTGGAAATCCGATCCACGTCGGACAACCTAGCCCCGCTTCATGCCAAAATGCGTCTCTACATACAAAACGGCGCCTTGCTTGGTTGGCTGATAGATGCCCGCAACCGCCGCGCCTATATCTATCGGGCCGGGCAGGCAGAACCGGAGTTGCTGGAAAACCCGGTTGCCCTCTCCGGCGAGGACATATTGCCGAGCTTTGAGTTTGAAGTCGCGCGTTGGATTTTTGACCGGGTTTAAATCCGCAGGTCTTTGAGCGCCGGAGTGTAGACATGACCACGTTCGCCAAAACATCAATTGCCTCGGACAACGCGCTGGTCATTAACCCGCGAGATTTCGGCAGTTCCGCATCCGGGCGTGAGCTGGAAAAGCTGTTCGTTCAATTTACCAGCCGGAACAGCCAAAGCATCTGGCAGTTTGAGCTCAGCCCTGACGGGGAAATTATCGCTATGGCGCCAGTCAACTACCCCGGAGGCTTGCACGAGAACGCCGCCAGTAGCATTTTGTTCGCATGGGCAATGGATGCTGGCGGAATATCCACTGGATCCAATGCCGCCCATCGAATGCCGGTAACCGGAGGCGTCCTGGTACCTGATGCAGCTTGGACATCGCCGGAAAAGTGGGCAGCACATACGCACATCACCGGAGATCCGATACCGTGTTGTCCCGATTTCGTCATCGAGATCCGTTCTGGTTCCGACAACCTGGCCCCGCTCCAGGCCAAAATGCAACTCTATATGAGGAACGGCGCTTTACTGGGATGGCTGATCGACCCGCCCAACCGCCGCGCCTATATCTATCGGGCCGGGCAGGCAGAGCCGGAGCTGTTGGAAAACCCGGTTACCCTCTCCGGCGAGGACATACTGCCAGGCTTTGAGTTTGAGATCGCCCGCTGGATTTTTGACCGGTCTTAGCCGGCATTGACGTCGCGGGTGACAGCGCCCACTTCCTTCGCTTGGGGCCTTCATTTCGCAAAGGAGGCTACGCATGGGGCCACCGGAACCGACATTGGTGCCTGAACAGTTCGGCACGCTACAGGGCGTGCGCATTCTGTCCACGGGCACCATCGTTGCCGAGCCGGTGGCTGCCGGGATGGCGGCGGACATGGGCGCCGAGGTGATCCACATCGAGCGACCCGGCGGCGGTGAAGACTGGCGGCACGCGGAGTTCCCCATTGCGTCTCCCAGCGGCGTTCCGGTGGCCAGTTCCTGGATTCAAGACCACCGTAACATGTTCCATACCACCCTGGATTTCAGCACGCCGGAGGGTCGGGAGATTTTCCTGAAGCTCCTCCGGCGAGCCGACATCTGGATGGAAAGTTCCAAGGCCCGCACCTATGACAAGTGGGGCCTGGACGACGACGCTGTCCTGGCTGCCAATCCCCAGATCGTGATCTGCCACGTGTCCGGGTACGGCCAGGACGGCGACCCGGATTACGTCGGTCGCGCTTCCTACGATTTCACGGCGCAGGCGTTCGGCGGCATGATGAACCTGATGGGCAACCCGGAACCCGAGCCGCCGACCCGAGCGGTGCCATGGACGGCCGACTATATCACTGCCCTGTTCTGCCTGTGGTCGTCATTAGCGGCGTACATCCACGCGCAACGCACCGGGCAGGGCCAGGTGATCGACCTCGCCCAATTCGAGGCAGTGCACCGTATTCTGTCCGGCACCATGGTTGCCTACCACGAACTGGGGCTGGTGCGGGAACGGGCCGGCAACAAGGCGGGCAACGCGCAGCCCTGGGACACCTTCCAGGCCAAGGATGGTTGGGTAGTCATCGCCGCGGTGGGACCGGCGGTCTACGCCAGGGTGTGCCATGTCCTGGGCCTGGACTCGGATGACGAGAAATGGATCAAAGCCCGACGTGAGATCCATTCGCCCGAGGGCATCGAGTTCGACGCAATCCTGCGCGGGTGGGTCGAAGACCGGACGGTGGACGAGGTGGTCCGCATTTTCAACCAGGCGCAGGTCGGATGCAGCCGGATAATGAACGCCCAGGAGATGGCGGAGAACGCCCATTACCATAGCCGGAGCGTGCACGCTGAATGGCATGATGACCAACTGCACAAGACGGTGAAAGGCGTTGGCGTCATCCCCAAGTTTTCGTGGACGCCGGGGAAGATCTGGCGTGGCTCGGTTCCGGTCGGCTATGACAACGATCTGGTGTATGGGGATTTGCTGGGAATGTCACCGCAAACTCTCGGTGATCTGGCGAGTCGCAGGGTGATTTGAGGTCTGGCATACGGTCGGAAAGACAAAACCACCCGGTGATGCCGGGTGGTTTTTGCTGAAACCCTTGGTAGCGGGGGTTGGACTCGAACCAACGACCTTCGGGTTATGAGCCCGACGAGCTGCCACTGCTCCACCCCGCGTTGACGGCGCAACTTGCGCCTTGCAACTGAACAGGAAATCTGAACTTGGCGATCGATATTTGATGATGAGCGCCGAACCGAGCCAAGAGAATTAGAAGCTCTTAGCGTGGGTCAAATCACTCGACTGGTTAGTACCGGTTTGCTGAAGCTGTTACCAGCCTTACACATCCGGCCTATCAAGCAGCTAGTCTCGCTGCAGTCTTACCCCCGAACTGAATCGGGGAGGGAGGCCTAATCTTGGGGGATGCTTCGCGCTTAGATGCCTTCAGCGCTTATCGCTGCCAAACATGGCTACCCAGCGCTGCTCCTGGCGGAACAACTGGAACACCATAGGTTTGTCCTTCCCGGTCCTCTCGTACTAGGGAAAGGTTCCCTCAAGCCTCCTGCGCCCACGGCGGATAGAGACCGAACTGTCTCACGACGTTCTGAACCCAACTCACGTACCCCTTTAATCGGCGAACAGCCGAACCCTTGGGACCTCCTTCAGCCCCAGGATGGGACGAGGCGACATCGAGGTGCCAAACCTCGCCGTCGATGTGAACTCTTGGGCGAGATAAGCCTGTTATCCCCGGGGTAGCTTTTATCCGATAAGCCACGGCCCTTCCACTCGGTGCCGTAGGATCACTTTGCCCGACTTTCGTCCCTGCTCGACTTGTAGGTCTCGCAGTCAAGCCCTCTTATGCCAATGCGTTCTGTGGACGATTTCCATCCGTCCTGAGAGGACCTTTGGGCGCCTCCGTTACTTTTTAGGAGGCAACCGCCCCAGTTAAACTGCCCACCAAGCACTGTTCCCCAGTTTTGCTGAGGTTAGAACCAAAAACAGCCAAGGGTGGTATTTCAACGGCGACTCCACCCCTACTGGCGTAGGGGATTCACAGTCTCCCACCTATCCTACACATGACAGCTCCCAGCCCAATGCCAGGCTACAGTAAAGCTCCACGGGGTCTTTTTGTCCTGCCGCGGGTCGCCCGCGTCTTCACGGGCACCGCAATTTCACCGAGCCCCCCGCCGAGACAATGGCCAAGTCGTTCAACCATTCATGCGGGTCGGAACTTACCCGACAAGGGACTTCGCTACCTTAGGACCGTTAGAGTTACGGCCGCCGTTCACCGGGGCTTCAGTTTGGTGCTTGCACACCGCCCCTTAACCTTCCGGCACTGGGCAGGCGTCAGCCTGTATACGTAGGGTTTCCCCTTAGCACAGACCTGTGTTTTTGTTAAACAGTCGCCCGGCCTTCTTCTCTGCGCCCCCAGACAGCTCCACCAGCGAGTGGCTTCACCATCCAGGGGGCCCCTTCTCCCGAAGTTACGGGGCCCTTTTGTCTAGTTCCTTAGCGGAGGTTAGCTCGAACACCTAGGGACGTTTATCCCAGCCCACCAGTGGCGGTTTGCGGTACGGTCGCCGCAGCTCCATAACCACGAAGCTTTTCTTGTCGGTATGGCCTCAACGGGGTCTCCTTTCCCGTAGGTAGGGATTCCCTCACTCCTCAGCTTGACGCCAGGGTGGATTTGCCTGCCCCGGCACGCCTACAAGCAAGGACGCACCATGTCCAATGGGCACGCCCCGCCTAGCCTCCCGCACCCCTCCTTGGTTTTAAAGCGAAACAACGGCGGTGCAGGAATATTAACCTGCTGTCCATCGCCTTCGGCACTTGCCTACGGCTTAGGACCGACTAACCCTACGCCGAACAACGTTGCGTAGGAAACCTTGGGCTTTCGGTGTCAGGGATTCTCACCCTGATTTACGCTACTCATTCCGGGATTCTCACTTCCCCGCGCTCCAGCAAGCCTCACGACTTGCCTTCTTCGCCCGAGGAACGCTCCCCTACCATGCCCAGGTACGGATACCTGTACATCCACGGCTTCGGCGGCAGACTTAAGCCCCGTTACATTTTCCGCGCAGGATCCCTCGACCAGTGAGCTATTACGCACTCTTTAAAGGGTGGCTGCTTCTAAGCCAACCTCCTGGCTGTTTTGGGAACCCTACCTCGTTTCCCACTTAGTCTGCGCTTGGGGGCCTTAGCCGGTGGTCTGGGCTGTTTCCCTTTTGACAATCGCACTTATCTGTGACTGTCTCACTCCCGGGTATCGGTAGAACGGCATTGGTGGTTTGATTGAGTTTGGTAAGCTCACGCCCCCTAGCCCATTCAGTGCCCTACCTCCGTCCTCCTAGTTCCCGAGGCTGCACCTAAATGCATTTCGGGGAGAACCAGCTATTTCCGAGTTCGATTGGCATTTCACCTCTACCCACAGCTCATCCCAGGCTTTTGTACTAGCCACGAGTTCGATCCTTCAGTTCGCGTTAACGAACCTTCAATCTGGCCATGGGTAGCTCACTCGGTTTCGGGTCTACTACATGGAACTGGTCGCCCTGTTCAGACTCGCTTTCGCTGCGGCTCCGGAACTACAGTCCCTTAACCTCGCTCCATACAGTAAGTCCCCGGATCATTCTTCAATAGGCACGCCGTCATCCGCAAAAGCGGACTCCGACCTTCTGTAGGCTTACGGTTTCAGGTCTATTTCACTCCCCGCCAGGGGTTCTTTTCACCTTTCCCTCACGGTACTGGTGCGCTATCGGTGACCAAGGGTATTTAGCCTTGGAGGGTGGTCCCCCCAACTTCCCACAGGGTTTCACGTGCCCCATGGTACTTAGGATCAACTTCGGGAGCTCCATCCCTTTCGCCTACCGGGCTGTCACCGTCTACGGCGGCCCTTCCCAGGGTCCTTCGACTAGAGATGAAGTTTGTAACTCCCTGGAGCCTGATGAGGCGGCCCCGGAAGTGTCCTGTAACCCCGCAACGACATAGGCCCTCATGCCGTTAGGTCGCTGCGGTTTGGGCTGTTCCCCGTTCGTTCGCCACTACTAAGGGAATCTCGGTTGATTTCTTTTCCTCGGGGTACTTAGATGTTTCAGTTCCCCCACTTACCTCCCGCAATGCGGGTGGACCGACTCAACGCCGGAACAGGTTACCCAATTCGGAGATCCCCGACTACGCCTGTTAGACGGCTCATCGAGGCTTTTCGCAGCCTTACCGCGTCCTTCTTCGGCCCTTGGTCCCAAGGCATCCACCGTAAGCCCTTTAAAATTTGACCCACGCTAGGAACTTCAAATTCCTAAGACTCGGTTCTTACAGTTCAAATTTCCTATTCAGTTGTTAAGGTCACCAACCGGATGTCGCCTCGACGGCGTTTCCGCCGGTGGCCGGGAACCCTCGCTGGAGGACGCCCGCATCGCAGTCAGTGGGAGGACACTATATCCTTTGCCGCCCCAATCGTCAAGGGCACTGGCGCGATTTTTCGCATTTGGGCCGCAAAGTCCCCCGGTGCATCAGCGCCCCACAAAGGGCGGCATACCGCGGTTCTTGTCCAGGAACCACTGTACCGCGATCTTGTGATCCTCGGTGCGGCGGACGTGCTCCTGGGCGGCGGAAGCCAACTCCAGCGCCTCGTGGAAGGTGAGGTCCATGCTTTCGTGCACCAAGTACTTGGTCAGCGAATGGGCGACGGTGGGACCCCTGGCAATCCGAGTAGCCAGTTCCATGGCCCCTTCCATTAATCGGTCGTCGGGAAAACATTTGCTGGCCAGGCCGATGCGCACGGCGTCTTCGCCGCCCATCCAGTCCCCGGTGTACTGGAGCAACAGGGTATTGCTGGTGCCGATCAGCTTGGGCAACTGCCAGCAGCTGCCGTCGCCCGGTATCAGGCCGTTGAGCACGAATCGTTCGGACAGGCGCCCGCTGTCGCCGACAACCCGGATGTCACAGGAAAGGGCGAGGCCGCAACCGACCCCGGCCGCCGGGCCGTTTACCACCGCGATGGACGGTTTCTGCAGGTCGTGGATGCGGAGCGGAACGAAGTTGACCCGGGGACCGCCTTCGGGGTTGCGCCGCCGCCCTTTCATGTACTCCATCTTGCCCCAGGTCAGGGGTTCCGGCTCCGCTTCTCCCTCGCGCTCTTCGATACGTTGGCGGAAACCGCGCACGTTGGCGCCGGAGCAGAAGGACGGCTCCGTGCCGGTGAGTACCAGCACCCGCTCCTCCGGGTTGTTTTCGAACTCGTCCAGCCGCTCGAACATCTCGGCGGCCATATCGGGACCCAGCGCGTTGCGCGTGGGCGGGTCGTGCATGGTCATCACCAGCACGCCGTCCACGACTTCGGTCTTGATGAACTCGTAAGCCATATCAAACGCCTCACTGCGCCCCGGCGTTTTCCGGGGCGAACGGATTGACGTGCATTCTACCCAATGGTTCGGACATGCGGCAAAACCGCCGTTTGCCAACCGGCCGGGCATATCCTAAAATCCGGTCTGTCAGCCATCCGCAGCTACGAGGCCGGGCCCGGCCTGATAACGAGGAGTCACGCCATGCAATCCGGCACCATAGTCAACCTGCACATCGCCCGCGTGAAGGGCACCCCGTCGGACCCGGTGGAAGAGGCACGAGCCATTTCGGCCGAAGGGTTGGAGGGCGACCGGAGCCGCAACCCGCGAAATCTCCGGCAAGTCCTGGTCATGGATAAAGAAACGCTCGACCACTACGGCCTGGAACCCGGGCAGATAAAAGAAAACATCACGGTAACCGGCATGGACCTTTCGACAGCGCGACAAGGCCACGTCTTTTTCATCGGGGACGAGGATAGTCACGTCACTCTGGAAGTCACCGGTGATTGCGAGCCTTGCCAGAAGATGGATGCGCTGATCCCGGGATTACAGCAAGAGATTTTCGGGAAGCGCGGCATATTGACCGTCGTATTGCAGGGCGGGGAGATCAAGGTCGGAGACGCCATCCGGCTTGAACCGTAAGCTGCGTCCCCTGCTCGGGACGCAGTGCTTATAGCACGCAACTTTTCTCCCGGCATCGGGAGCAGGCTCATCCGTGCCATACGAAGCGGTGGGCTGATATGCCAGATCTGAGCTGCACTTCATAAACAGCAGCCTATCGAGGTAACGCGGCGAGCTTGGCGCTCGAAAACGGAGCATAAAGATGCGATTGATTTCTGCACTTCCTCATTCGAGATACCGTCTCATTGCGATTGCGGCGGCGCTCATCCTGCCCGCTCTGGTGTTCGTCGCCTGGCCCCACGCCGCGCACGCGTCCGGCGTCAACGACGAGACTCAGTTTGTCCTGAATACGTTTGCGTTCCTGATCTGGGGCGCGCTGGTGATGTGGATGTGCGCCGGGTTCACCATGCTGGAAGCCGGCTCCGTACGCACCAAGAACGCATCCATGATCTGCCTGAAGAACATCGGCATTTACTCCATAGCAGGGTTGGCCTTTTTCTTCATCGGCTACAACCTGATGTACAACAACGTGCAGACGGTCATCGGCACCGTGGTGTGGCCGCTGTACGGGCCGTCTGCCGACGAGATCGCGCTGCTGGGCGGGGACGAATCAGCGCTGGCGGCAGTGATCGACAACGGCTACTCGGTGATGTCCGACTGGTTCTTCCAAATGGTCTTCGTAGCCACCACCGCTTCCATCATCTCCGGCGCCATGGCCGAGCGCGTGAAGATGTGGAGTTTCTTCCTGTTCACCCTTTTGATCACCGCCTTCATTTACCCGATAGTAGGCGCCTGGACCTGGGGCGGCGGCTGGCTGTACGCGATGGGTTTCCAGGACTTCGCCGGTTCGACCATCGTACACAGCACGGGCGGCTGGGCGGCCCTGGCCGGCATCCTGGTGGTGGGGCCGAGGCTGGGTAAATTCCGGAACGACGGCTCGGTGCGCGCCACACCACCGTCCAACGTGGTGCTGGTGACCCTGGGAGTATTTATCCTGTGGCTGGGCTGGTTCGGCTTCAACGGCGGGTCTCAGCTGGCGTTGGGAACGGCCGCCGACGCGGTGGCGATGAGCGTCGTGTTGATCAACACCAACTTGGCGGCGGCGGCCGGGGTGATAACCGCGCTGTCCGTCTCCCGCCTGTTCTTCGGACGGATCGACCTGATGGTTGGCCTGAACGGCGGGCTGGCCGGGCTGGTTTCCATCACCGCCGGCCCGGATTTCGTGACCCACATCTGGGCAGTGCTCATCGGCATCATCGGCGCCGTGATCTGCACGGCCGGCATCAAGCTGCTGGAGGTCGTGAAGGTGGACGACGTGGTGGGCGCGGTGCCAGTGCATTTGTTCGCCGGCGTCTGGGGAACCGTTGCGGTGTGCATCGCCTCCGGCGGAAACATCGTGACGCAGTTGGTCGGTATCCTGTCGATTGGGGCGTTCGTTTTCGGCCTTTCATTCGCGGTATGGTTCGCCATCTCGAAGACGATAGGTCTGCGCGTCACGGAGGGCACCGAGCGCATCGGCCAGGACGCCGCGGAACTGGGCATGGAGTCCTACCCCGAGTTCGTGCTCATGCCGGAGATGGACGACGACTAGAAACCGCGTTTGCGGACAGCATCACGCAAAGGGGGCGAACCTGGTGCTCGCCCCCTTTCGGTTGTCGCAAGTTTTGAGACGGCTACCGGATCAGCGTATCGCGGATCGCCTCGCCCACGTCGCCAACCTGGGTCACGTCCTGCCACTGCTGAACGGCAGCGTCCACCCGATCTGCGGACAACACGAGGCCGACGTTATCGCGGAACTTGCCGGCAATGTTGTCCATCCCCCAGGGGTTGGCCTGGCTGCCCAGTATCTGGCCGCGCGGCGTCTCGTGTTCGATGACACGGCCGTCCTTCAGGGTGACGCGGATGGGCACGCCCTTGGAGACAGTGCCGCCACCACGCTCAAACTTGGACTGGACACGGATGTTGACCCGCTCCATCATGTCCGTCACGTCAGGGTCGACGATCTTTTCGTCGGTGAACGTGTCGATGGCGATCTGGCCGTCCACCAGGGCAGCCGCCATGTTGTACTTGGCACTGAACTTGCCTTTCAGGTCGGTTTCCGGCTCCTCGTAGAGCATGACCGTCGAGGCATAGGACTGCACGATCTCGGCGTTGGCCACGTCCTCGTAGCCGAATTCGTACTCCCGCATCAGTCCGAAGACACTGTCCAGCATGGCGTGGTTGCCACCGCAGGACGGGTACTTCTTGATCATCAGCGCGTCCTGGACGTGGAAGGGCTTGCCGAGTTTCCCGGCGGCTTCCTCCAGGTTCGTGTGCTCGTCGCCGATGACGGTGGCGGTGAACCCAACCGGATGCTCCAGGATCTGGTCGCCGGCGGTGAACCCGCGCTGGGCCAATTGCGCAGCCATGACGCCGTCGCGACAGGTCATGCCAGCGTGCAGCGGCTTGGTCATGGTTCCAAAGTTATGGATCACGCCGCCGGCCATGGAACCGGCCATGCCCAGCGCCATGGTGGTCTGCTCCTCGTCCAGCTTGAGCAGCTTGGCGCAAGCGGCAGCGGCGGCCAGTCGCCCCAGGATGGCCGTGCTGTGGAAGCCCCGGTGCATCTGCTGAGTGTGGTAGTGCGTGGCGTAGTCGACGGCAAGCCCGACCTCGCAGCCCACCACGTAGGCTTCCATTAGGTCTCGGCCGGTGGCGCCGATGGTCTCGCCCAGGGCCAGCAAAGCGGGGAAGATCGCCACCGTGGGGTGCCCGAAACCGCCGAAGTCGTCGTAGTCCAGGGCGTGTCCCATCGTGCCGTTGACCAGGGCCGCGTTCACCGCGGAGGTTCGCTCGCCGGTGGCGAGGATGGTTGCCTCTTCATTGCCGCCGAGGTCGCCGGCGTAGTTCCTGATGATGTCGCCCACCTTCTGCGTGGAGCCGGCCAGGATGACGCCGATCACATCGAAGCAGGACTCGTTTGCCACCCGGATCGCGTCCGGCGGGATATCTTCGTAGGTCGTGTCGACGATCCACTTTGCCACCATTTCAGTTGCGCCCATGGTGCAAAACCTCCCAATTTTGTTCTTGATTTGCGTCGGAAAACACTCAGTGGCGCGATTATAACATCGGCGGTTCGGTTGCCCGGTTTCCGGGCGTCTGCTAGACTCCTCTCGTCCCACGGCCGGGCCGTGGGCACACGTGTAACCCCATCCCCCGCCTTTCAGGAGCCACGGCTGATGATTTACGAAGTCCGCACCTACGACCTGAAGCCCGGCGGCGTGCCCATCTTCGAAGAGGCGTTCGAAAAGGCCCTGCCGCACCGGGAAAAGTACTCCAAGCTGGCCGCATTCTTCCACACCGAAATCGGCCCCCTCAACCAGGTGATCCACATCTGGCCCTACGAGAGCCTGGACGAGCGCAACGAAGTCCGCGCCGCCGCCGGCAAGGACCCCAACTGGCCGCCGGACAGCCAGGGCACCATCCTGCACATGGAGTCGGAGATCTATTACCCGGCGCCCTTCATGCGACCCATGGGCGGCGGACAGAAGCAGGGCAACGTCTACGAGATGCGCATCTACGAGTACCAGAACGGCGCCATGCCCAAGGTATTGGATATCTGGTCCGCGGCCATCGAGCATCGCGAAAAGTTCTCCCCGCTGGCCGCCGGCCTGTACAGCGACATCGGCGGGCTGAACAAGTGGGTCCACATCTGGCCCTACGAGGACCTGGCCCAGCGCGACAAGATCCGCGCCGAAGCGTCCGCCACGCCGCACTGGCCCCCGCCGACGCGGGAGTTCCTGGTCAACCAGCAGACCAAGGTGCTGGTTCCCGCCAGCTTCTCACCCCACGCCTAGGGCCGGTTACAACCGCAGTTGCAGTAGGGGCGAATGATTATTCGCCCCTACGCTATAATGACGATACCGGGATTTTGCCCGTGACCCGTTCAGTCCTGAGGATGGTTTCATGAATATCGGCATCGCAATGTTCGTCACCCAGTCGTCCATCGACATCGCCGAGTTGGCGCAGGCCTGCGAGGCCCACGGTTTCGAGTCGTTGTGGGTGCCGGAGCATCCGGCGATACCGGCCGGCCCTAAAACGCCATGGCCAGGATCCCCCGACGGGGTCATCCCGCAGATGTACTACGAATGCGTGGACCCCTTCGTGGCGCTGGGCCGGGCTTCAGCGGTGACGTCCACGCTCAAGCTGGGCACGGGGATCTGCCTGGTGCCGGAGCGCAACCCGATCCTGCTGGCCAAGGAGATTGCGACGCTGGACTATCTGAGCAACGGGCGGTTCCTCTTCGGCATCGGCACCGGCTGGCTGCGCGAGGAGACCGAGCTCTTCGGCATCGAGTTCTCGCAGCGGATCGGCTACACCCGCGAGTCTATCGAGGCCATGAAGGAGCTCTGGACCAAGGAGACCGGCGAGTACCACGGGCGGCACATCGACTTCCCGCCGATTTACTCGTCTCCCAAGCCCGTGCAGAAACCACACCCCCCGGTGCTCATCGGCGGCAACGCTCCCAACGTGGCCCGCCGGGTGGTCGCCTGGGGCGACGGCTGGATGCCGAACCGCATCTCGCCGGACCAACTGAAAGCAAGGCGAGAGGAAATAGTCCGCCTGGCCCAGGAAGCCGGCCGCGACCCGCACGAGATCGAGGTGTCGGTGTTCGGCCAGCCGGCTGACCCTGAGATACTCAAAGCCTATGAGGAGGCCGGCGCCACCCGTGCCATGGTTTTCGCTGAAAGCGCTCCGCGAGACCAGGCGCTGCGCCAGCTGGACGATTTCGCCAGCCGGCTGCTGGCCTGACCCTCGACCCGTAACGTCATACAAACGAGACTGTTCGCCGATAATGCTTCCTGACGACGCTAGCATCCTGTCCCTGCGGGACGCCAACCAGCGCTTCTACGACGCCTTCGGGTCCTTGGACATGGCCCAGATGGACGCCGTGTGGGAGCAGTCCGACCGGGCGCTTTGTGTCCATCCCGGCTGGCAGCCAATAGTGGGCTGGCCGGATATCCGCCGGTCGTGGCAGGGAATTTTCAACGGCGCGGCGTTGATGCACTTCAACATTCATTACGTCAACATCGCACTGGAAGGCAACTGCGGCTTCGTTACCTGCATTGAAAGCATCACCAGCGTGGTCGAAGGGCAGGCCCAGGGATTCGGCGTCCTTGCCACGAACATATTCGTTAGATCCGGCGGTGACTGGCTGTGCATCGCCCACCACGCGTCTCCGCGCCTCTAAATTAGACCTAAATTCGAGGTTGGGACGGCGCGGCATTCAGCCGTGTGATCTGTCCCTAACCGTCTCGGGCAAACGGTTCAATACCGGAATTGTGGAGCGAATCATGTCATATTCCCCACCTGCGGTCATCGAAATCTCTGCGACCGACCGCAACCTGTGGCAGGCTATAATGGCCGAAGCCATCGCCAATCTCACGTACACCGCCTATGCCAAGAAGGCCCGAGAGGAAGGGTACCCGGAGATTGCCGAGGTCTTCGAGGAAGTCGCCCGGGCCGAGACCATTCACGGTCTGGAATACCTTTCCATATCGGGCGGGATCGATACTACCGCGGTCAACCTGGCCAACGTGATTGCTGGCGAAACCCGGGAGTACACGCGCACCTACCCGCGCATGATCAACGATGCGATGAGGGATGGCCGCTCCGACGCAGTTGACATCCTGACCGCGGCTATGGAAGAGGAAAAGGAGCACCAAATTGCCTTTTCCGATGCCCTCGCCCATCTACAGATCAAAAGCGCGAACGGCGCCTCGATTGAACCGGATTTCCCTGCCGCCGCCTCATCACCGGCAGCAGGGGATGCGACCGATTTGGACGCTTCGGGTGAGAGACCAGCACTGCCCATAAACCTGCAAACATACGTTGATGCTGCCCTGGCTCTGGATAGGGAACCGTTCCACATCGCAAACCTGGGGCGCCTCCGTGAGGTGGTGTTCGGCGCGCAGGATGGGATTATCAGTACCCTTGCCTTGACCACGTCGGTGGCCATCGCCGTCGGCACGACCGGTACGGTGCTCGTGGCCGGGCTGGCGGCGGCCGCCGCCGGGATGATCAGCATGGCGGCCGGCGCCTACCTGGGCTCTCGAGCCGAGGAAGACGTGCGGCAGGCTGCAATCGCGCGCCAGATCAACGACCTGGAGGAGCGTCCGGCGGAACAACTGGCGGAACTGGTAATCCTGTTCCAGCGAGAAGGCAAGACCTACGACGAAGCGGTCCACCTGGCCAACGAAATATCGAGCAAAGAAACCCTGTGGCTGAACACCCTGCTGGAAAAGAAGCTGGGCATCAGCCCGGACTTTGGCGGCAATCCGCTGAAAGATGCTGCCGTGATGTGCGTTTCATTCGGGTCTGCGGCCATCATACCCATCATTCCCTTCCTGTTCCTGGCCGTTGGCCCAATGGCAATCGGATTATCCGTGGGCCTGTCACTGGCCGGACTGTTCGCCCTGGGACTGGCCAAGGGCCGGCTGGTGCGCAAATCTCCCATCCTGCAGGGTCTGGAGATCCTGGGCATCGGAGCTGTTTCGGCCGCCCTGGGGTACGGTCTCGGCGAGTTGCTGCCCCGGGTGCTGGGGTTCTAATTGCCCCGCCTGCGTACGCCGCTGTCAACGACGACCGGACACCACTGAAGGAGCCTCGAAATGGTATTCAGCAAAGATGACAAAGAAAGGCGGACCCATCCCGGCAGCGTTTACCCACCCACGGATGAGGCGTACATCAGGGAATTGGAAGCCTACATCAAGGAAATATACAAGCCCTTCGGCGGCATTGAAGCCTCGGATGCTCAATTCGCCAAGTATCAACAGGCCGCTCAACTGCTGAACGAGGCAATTCCCGCCTTGCGGGACAAGCACCCGGACCGGTGGGTCTCAATGGACGAAAGCGGAAACTTAACAGTGGCCGACACCCATGAAGAGCTCATCACTGCCCTTACTGCGAAGGGTATGTACAGCGGCCACTTTCCGTTTGAGTTTCTGAACTCCAAACCCAGGAGGCGGACTTTTTGATCGCCGGCGAATTCGATGAATGGGGCCACCCATACGTCCGGTGCCGACTGGTCATACCCCGGTTGATGACCGAAACGGACGTGCGATTCCTGATAGATACTGGCTCGAATATCACCCTGCTACATCCTCCAGATTCCCGGCAAGCTGGGATTCAGAGCGAGTTACTCGCTGAACAATCGGGCACCGGGGGGATTGGTGGTTCCACAGTGACTTACCTCGAACCGGCAGTCCTGCATTTCATTGATGATGACGGCATTACCCGATACATCTACCACTTGCACATCCACATCGCCGAACCCGACGCCTACAACGATGATTATCCGTCCCTCCTCGGCATGGACATCCTCAGCTGCTGGTACACCGAGTGCGACCCCACCAACGGTATTCTCCAGTTCACCGTCCGTCGCATTCTGTGAATGCCGCCATCTAATCAAACCTCCCCAGCAGCCCTTTCACCGCCGCCAGGAAGTCCGGCGGATTGTCTCCCTGAACCAGGTGCCCCGCGTTGGCGACGGTCACCGTCGTGCAGTCGTGGTGCTCCTCCGCCATCCGCATCATCGTCTCGTCAGCGAAGATGTCGCTGCGGGCGCCGCGTACCACCAGGGCCGGGCAATCTATCTTGCGCCAGCCGGCCCAGAGCTGCTCGGGGGTCCACGCCGGGGCGCGGAAGCCGCGGCGGCGGATCACCTTGTCGTACTTCCACGTCCACTTCCCGTCCTCGCGCTGGCGGATGCTGTACTTCAACGCGCCCAGAGTCTGCTCCCGGCTGCGGCCAGTGTACTCCATGACCCGCTGGGCGAAGTCCTCCAGGGTATCCAACTCGTCCGGCAGTTCGCGGAATGCCTGAATGCGGTTGGACCCACGCCGCTGCGTCTCGGGCCCGGTATCAACAATGGTCAACGACTTCAATGTCCCGGGACGCCCTGACGCCCAAGCCAGGCTGTTCCTGCCGCCCATGGAGTGGCCGATCAGGTGAAAGTCCTGAAGACCCAGAGCGGATACCAACGCCTCGACGTCACCGACGTAGGCATCGGTGGAATAGTCCTCGTCCGGCGACCAATCGCTGTCACCGTGGCCCCGCTGGTCCACGGCAATGACATGGTAATCAACCGACAGCGGCAGACTGATGAAGTCCCAACTGTGGGCCTGCTGCTGAATGCCGTGGAGCATCACGATTGTCGGCGAACCCGGATCGCCCCATTCCAGGTAGTGAAGGTTGAGGCCGTTGACCTTGACGTACCGGTCCACCGGCTCGTTCTCCACCGTAAAGGGGACTCCCATCTGCCGTGCAGCATCGTGCAACGACAGCCCCATGGAATGTGACGCCATCTTGAATACCTCCAACCGTAAACGTGGTCGCCATGTTACCACGGCTAACCGTTTTCCTCCGCCTGGCGTTCCAGGATCCCCCGTATGGTGAACATGCGCTGAAAGAGGGTGAAGCAGGACACCGCGGCTATGACCCACAAGACCCACACCATGATCGGGACGGGGGCCAACCCTTCGGCGATCAGTCCGATGCCCAGGATCGCTACGCGCTCGGTTCGGGTCATAATTCCGGAACGGGTGAACGCGCCGAGGCCCTCGCCGCGGGCGCGCAGGTAGGAGACGCCCTGGGAGAACACCAGACCCAACAGGACCGACAGCATACTCAGGATCATCTCTGGCGCGGATAGATCCGACAAAAGGTAATACAAGCCCAACCCGACGAACAGGGCAGCCTCCCCCAACCGGTCGAAAACGGAATCCAGCAGGGCGCCGAATGGGGAAGCCCGGCCGGTTAGCCGCGCCAGCCCGCCGTCGAACAGGTCCAGAATGCTCCCGGCCAGGAACACGATCCCGCCGTACAGGGGCCAACCCAGTGCCACCAGCGCCGCCCCGGCCACGCACACCGCGAATCCGAATATGGTGATCACGTTGGGAGTCAGTCCCACCGCGTGCAGCGCCCGCGCCCCGGGCAACTCGACGTATCGCAGCATTGCCGCGCGCAGTTCCTCTCTACCGGGCATTGCCACCGTGGTTGGCCTCCTCCATGCAATGTTGATAATAGTCTTCGACTTCCGAGGCGACCCTCTGCCAGCGATGATGCCGAGCCACCCGCTCACCAGAGTCGGACAATCGTTGGGCGAGCCCGGGGTCGTCGATCACTTTGGCAATTGCGGCAGCGATGTCAGCCGGATCGCGGGGCGGAACCAGCAACCCATTGCGCTCATGGTTGACGACGTCACGATAGCCGGCGATGTCGGAGGCGACTACAGGGGCCCCGGCGGCCATTGCCTCCAGCAGCACTATGCCGAAGCTCTCCCCGCCGGTGGCCGGGCTGCAAAAAACATCCGCGCTGGCGTAATAGCGCGGCAGGTCTTCGCCGGATACGGGTCCAACCAGCCTTACCAAATCGCGGTCAACACGGATTATTGCGTTGATTGATGACTCGCAGTCTCGGTCCGGCTCACCAGGCCCCACCACGACCAGCCTGAGATCGCGCCGGCTTTCTAGCAAGAGGGCGAAGGCCTCCAGAAGGTACCGTAGGCCCTTGCGTTCATCTTTGCGCCCGACGAACAGGACGTTTTTCCGGTCGTTCCGCAGTTCGGGCAGCGGGCTGGCGTCGGCGAAACGCTGGAAATCTATACCGTTGGGGATCACGCGATAATGGCGCTGTGGGAAATGGGGAGCGACGAAGGTTCGCGCCGCCTCGGAAACGGCGATGCGCCCGTGCAGGCGCCGGTGCCAACCCCGCAGGGCGTAGCGTGACCATCGGTACAACTGTTGGCCATCCGAAAAGGCATGGAAGGTGCCCACGTTCACCGCGTTGGAATGCTGCAGGAACATCAGCGGCAACAGCGGAGCCAGCGGTTCGTGCACGTGCACCAGATCGAAACGCTCACGGGCAATAAGTTGTCTCACGCGCGGCCACAACCACCACGAAAGGGTTACCCGGGCCGTTGATCCACCTGCGGACAAGGGGACGGTCCGACCCATCGCGATGAAATTATCGGGCGCGCCGCATTGGTCCGGTGGATCCGCGATAGTGCCTGGTGCAATAACGGTCACCTCGTGGCCGCGCCGCCGCAGTTCGGCCGACAGCTGGGACACGTGGGCGTTGACGCCTCCGGGCCACGAGAAATCGTAAGGGGAGACCATGGCTATCTTCATAGCCGGCTCCCCTCATTCGACCCCTGAGTACTGATGCCGGGACGTGGCGGCGGTTATTCTTCTCCGTCGCCGTGCTTGACCTGCACGCTGGCTACCGCCGGCTCGGAGATAAACGCCTCGACCATGTCGTGGGCTTCGGCGTCCGAATACTGGACCGGCGGGCTCTTCATGAAGTAGGCTGAGGGCGCGTACACCGCACCGCCCTGACCACGATCTAGGGCCAGCTTGGCGCACCGGATGGCGTCCACCACGACGCCGGCGGAGTTGGGGCTGTCCCAGACCTCCAGCTTGACCTCCATTTTCACCGGGGCGCCGCCGAAGACCTTGCCGTCGATGTGGATGTAGCACCACTTGCGATCCTGCAGCCACGGCACGTGGTCGCTGGGCCCGATGTGGATGGTGTCCGCGTCGGGCTCTTCCTGCATCTGGCTGGTAACGGATCCGGTCTTGGAGATCTTCTTGGAGACCAGGCGTTCCCGTTCCAGCATGTTGAGGAAGTCAGTGTTGCCGCCGAAGTTCAGCTGGTAGGTGTTGTCAATTTCGGCGCCGCGATTTTCCATCAGGCGCGTGAGCACACGGTGAACGATGGTCGCGCCGACCTGAGACTTTATGTCATCCCCGATGATGGGCACCCCCCGTTCCTCGAAACGGTTGCGCCAGTACTCCTCGCGAGCGATGAAAACGGGGATGCAGTTGATCATGGCGCAGCGGGCGTCGAGGATCTGCTCGACGTACCACTTGGTTGCCATCTCGCTGCCCACAGGCAGGTAGTTGATCACCACGTCGACCTCGCGTTCGCGCAGGATGCCCGAGATATCAGCGGTGCTGTGCTCCGACTTCACCACGAGATCGGACAGATAGCGGCCGATTCCGTCGTGGGTCATGCCCCGTTCGACCGGTACCCCAAGATGCGGAACCTCGGCGAACTTGATGGTGTTGTTAGGCTCCGTGAAGATAGCCTCCGACAGGTCTTTCCCAACCTTATTGCGGTCGATGTCGAAAGCGGCAACGACTTCAATATCCTCGATACGATAGTCTCCGACGCGATTGTGCATCACGCCGGGGATCGGATCGTCATCGGGAACTTCAACGTATTTGTGGATGCCCTGGACCAGCGAAGACGCGCAGTTGCCCACGCCGATGATGGCAACCTTAATCTTGCCCAATTGTGTACTCCTTGCGGCCTGCCCCGGCGCAAACATCCCTCAAAACCGGGACAGGAAATTATCGAGGCCAACCTGCGTCAAACTGCCAGACAGTCTAACACACGCGGAATTTTACTGCCCTTCGGCGGTCGCTAATCGCCAGCCGCGGGCGTTTGGCGACGTAAATCGACCGAACCGTCCCCGCTAGTTCTCGGCGAAAAAGCGGAAAATCGCGGTCTCATCGTCGTGGCGGAACCGGCCGCCGCGGAACCGGATGTCGCGCCCCTGCTCGATGTGCCGGTCGACAAGTTCCTTGACGCGCCCCGACGCTTCCTCGGCGTTGGCGGAGCCACGCACGATCTCCATCAGTTCGTCGCCGAGCAGATTGTCGCTGACGCCATCAGTGCAGCACACCAGGCGGTCCTCGGGCGACAGGTCAAGAGTGGTTTGAAACACCGTCAGGGTCGCTTCGGCGCCAATGGCCTTGGAAACCCCCAGGCGAATCAACCCACCCATGCGACCGCTGTACTGTTCGTAACCGTCCGGGCGAATCACGTAGATGGGGCTGTCACCGGCAGAGATGATATGGAGCTGGCCATCCAGGTACAACGCCGCCGAGGCGGTGGTCAGCAGAAAACGTCCTCCGCCCACTTGGTGAAACTCGGCGTTCTGCTCGTCCAGGACGGCAACGATATCCTCGGGTCCGGTGATGTCGATTGCGTTCAGGGCATCTGCCACGGAACCGCTGGCCTCGTCGCCACCGTGACCGGTAACGCCGTCCAGCACCACGTCCAGGAAGTTGCCGTCGCCCAAATCCCGGGTCAGGTAATTGTCTTCGCCGTGGGCGGCATTATCGTGAAGAATTGCCAACGAACTGGTGAGCATAGTTCCTGCATCCTCGAAAGAGGTTGGTTAGCGGCGAATCAACCGGCCAGTTCGGCCAGCTCAGTATTCGCATCGAATCTATAACGGGTCCAGTGGTCCTCGGAGAGCCGGTGCAGCGCGGTGCGCCATGCTTCCAAAGCGGCCTGCCCTTCCTGCATCTGCTCGTTTCGGATGGTAATCAGGCGCAGGCATTCGCGCAAGTCCGCTGCAAAATCGGATACGGACGTGTACCCGCGTTGTCGCACCTTGCCCACGCACGCCGTTGCGGCGCTCCGCAACTCGTCGTCAGCCGGTGCGAACGCGCCGGCCAGGCTGTCACATTCGTCTTCAACGGATATGACCGGCCGCTGGTTGTAGGGGTCGAAGTAACCCGTCGCATCCGTGGGCGGCAGGTCCGGCGCGAGGTAGAATTTGACCATTTCGACATAGAAGTCGTGGACGTCCTGGGGGCCGCGGTTGCCCTGGCTGCGCTCCACGCCGTGCCCGACCAGGGCGGTGGCGTCCACCAGCGAGATCCGGCCGGTGCCCGGCGAGTAGAACACGTTGTGCGGGCCCAGATCCAGCAGGGCATAGCCGGCGTTGGCGTAGATTTCCTGCGCCTCCAGCAACTGCGTTTGCACGGGCCAGTCGGCGACAGCCTCGGTCCGGGCAAGTGGATGCAGGGCGAATAGGTTCTGGCCCAGGCCGATGGGAACCCGCAAGATGCGACTCCTGGGGTCTCCCACCAGTGGAATCCCGGCAGCGCGTTCCTCAACCCGCACCGAGTAGGACTGACCCAGGTCCTCGCCGAAGTACGCATCGTGGAGGGCCACCTCGGTAACGCCGATGACCCGGGGCACGACGTCGCAATACTGGCCGGCGCTTTCGTAGGCTTCTAGCGACCGGGCGGTTCGCTCTTCGACCGGGCCGTGCATCTGGCGACGCACCGTCTGCGGGGACGGCCGCTTCAGCACCACCGGCTCACCGGTCTCCCGGTCCATAGCGGCGCGCACATCGTAATCGGCGCCGCTGCCCAGCGGGCCGACAAGCTCGAAGCGATCCAACGTGACAGTTTCCATGACCGACGTCCGCGGACTAGTGGTGTCCGCTCAGGATGGTGATCCAGTCTTCCTTTTGCCGAATTTCGCCGATGACCAACCCGGCCTCATTGATCGCCGAAGCCGCTTCGTCGTGCTGGTCCACGATGATGCCGGACGCGATGAACACCCCGTCATCGGCCAGAAGATCGGGGATCGCCGGCGAGACCAGGCGGATGCCCCGGGCGCTGATGTTGGCCACGGCGATATCGTACTTCATGCCTCGTGTCACGGCGCTGGGGATGCTGCCCGACTGAGCGTTGACTCGCTCCGCGATGCCGGTGCGACGGAAATTGCGCTGGGCGGCGCGTACCGCGTGCCCGTCAATGTCCACCGCGGTGATTTGACCTGCGCCCAATTTTGCGGCGGCGATGGTTAGGATACCGGAGCCGGTTCCCACGTCAAGAACCGTGCTGCCGGGCCGAACCATCTCTTCAAGCGCTTCCAGGCAGGAATAAGTAGTCGGATGATATCCCGTACCGAAAGCCAGTCCCGGGTCCAGTTCCACCAGCACGTCGCCGGGCTGGGTTTCATAGTCGATCCACGAGGGTTTGATCACCAGGTTTTGCCCGACGCGCAGCAGCGTGAAATGCTGCTTCCAGTTGTCGCGCCAATCTTCGTTGTCGTCCAGGGGTCGGATCTGCAACTCGCCCAGGTCCGCAACGCTGGACGCCAGCTTGATACCCACTTCAATGTGGGCCAGGCGCTGGCGAGAGAGACTAGGCAGGTAGGAACGGAGCACCGCGTGCTCGCCGGGCCTGGTCTCAACGCTCAACCCGTATCCGTACCGCTCAAAGAGGTAGGACACGGGCTCCACGTATTCGAAGGGGACGTTGATGCTCAGTTCGTGCCAGGACATCGCGCGATCAGTGTAACGTGGGGAAGCGCAACGTCGAGCCGCCAGCCGCCGCCTGAGCCCGACTATTCGCCACCGGAGGTGAGGGTGTCCTTGATACGGTCGAAAAGCCCGCGCTGCTTGTCGTCTTGTGGTGGTTCTTGAGTCTCGGCGCTGGGGTCAACGGCGGTTTCTTCCGGTTCCGTAACCTCGTTTTCGACCGATTTTCGGTTGCTGGCGCGTTTCTTCCGCGGAGGCGCCGGCGGCCTCTTACCGTTGTTGGCCAGGGAATAGGCCAAGTCTTCCATCAACTTGCGCTGGTACTTGTTCAGCTTGGAGGGTATGTCCACGTCCACCAGAACGCGAATGTCCCCGCGGCGATCCGTGGGCCTGCCGTCGCGTCGGATGCGTGGGACGCCCCGCGAACGAACGCGGAACTCGCTGCCGGCCTGGGTTCCCGGCGGTATGTCGAGGTCGATGTCGTCGCCTTCGAGGGTAGGGATGGGTTTGGTCACGCCGAGGGCGGCTTCGGCCATGTTGAGTGATGTCCGGTACAGCAGGTCCGATTCGTCCCGCACAAAGAGGGGGTGCTCCCGCACTCTCACCTGGACGTACAGGTTTCCGGGCGGGCCGCCGTTGGCTCCGGCATCCCCTTCGCCGGTGATGCGCACCTGCATCCCGTTATCGACGCCGGCGGGTATGGTAACGGTGCGGGTCCGGCGACGCCGCTCGAAGCCTCGGGCGCGGCAGTTGGAGCAGGGGGTTTCTATGGACCGGCCATTGCCATTGCAACTGGAACAGGGAGTGGTCACGGCAAACTGGCCGAACACGCTGCGCTGGGCGCGACGCACCTGGCCACTGCCGTTACAGGTGCGGCACGTATTGATCGCGGTGCCGGGTTCATTGCCAGCACCGGAACAATGGTGACAAGGCTCCACCCGATTGATCTCGATGTCCTTGTCGCAGCCGAATACGGCCTCTTCAAAGGTCAGGTTGACCCGCTGGCTGATGTCCTCTCCGCTGCGCGGCTGGTTGGCGGTGCGCCCGCCGCCCCCGAAAAAGGTGTCGAATATGTCGCCGAAGCCGCCGAACGGATCGAAGCCGTCAAACCCGCGTTCACCACCGCCGTTTACTCCGGCGTGACCGAAACGGTCATATCGGGTGCGCTTCTCCTGATCGCTGAGGACCTGGTAGGCCTCGTTGATCTCCTTGAACTTGTCCTCAGCGCCCGGGGTTCTGTTCCGGTCAGGATGGAATTCCATCGCCTTCCTGCGGAAAGCGCGACGGATCTCCTCTTCGTTGGCTCCCCGGTCGACGCCGAGGGTCTCGTAATAATCTACAGGCATAATATTCTGGCGATTCACAGACTGTTTCGATTATAGCGGACGCCACGCTCAATGCTCAACTGCCAGCGATTTCGAGATCGTAACAGCCGCGTTAGCCCGATTCAAGCAACGTGCGCCTAGACGATTCGCGCCTGTGATATAGTAGCGACGCTACACGCGCGGGGTTATGCCCGTATTAGGCAATGCCTGTCTTTGAGACGAGACGGACCTTCATGGTCCCTCTTGCGACAGGCTTTGCCATGGGATGCCGGCGCGTGTAGCAACCGTCCGTCCGAAGCGCAAGAGGGGCTGCCAAGCAGCAGCTTCTCCCAAAAACAACCGGGCTGCTGGTCACTTTGCCGGCTTCCAGCAGCCCGTGGAACACCTTGGGAGGTGATCTGTGGGTATTCTATCACCCGTCGCACTTCTGCGATTGCTGTCTGACGTGGTTGCGGTCGTCATTCTGGCACCCTTGATTCCCACCGTTCTCGTGGTCGCTGTGATCTTTACGCTTTACGGCGACGTTGTGAAGAAACGGAACTGGTGGACTGGTTTGGAATTATCGGCTGTGCCGAGGGCGGCAGTTGCTCCAGAGCAGACAGCCGATGCGATTGACGGTCGGCCATGGGGTTTGGAGCGGAAAGGTTATATCAAGCGATGGCTGATTTTGCTTGTGGGCGCTCTGCTGCTTGGAGCTGTTGAGGGAGTGGCTGCGACGTCATTCCAGTCCGAGCTTATTTTCCGTGTGCTGTGGATTTGCTATGGTATTCCCGCTGCGGTGCTCATGGTGAAATGGTCCACTGAGCGTGTTGAAAATGCGGGTAGGCATGGAGCATGGGGTTTGTTGATTCTGGTGCCTGTGGTGAGTTTTTTTGCGTTGGTCGCGTTTTCGTTGTTGCCTTCGCATTTGCGGGAGCGAAGCGGACTGCCAAAGTAGATAGGTGCTTTGACAGTTGGCTATGAAAATGCGGGATGGTGGCTGAATGCCTGGGCCAAATCATAGGCGGCGTTCTCGTGTTTGGTCTTGGTTTGGGGGTGAGGAACGCCGGTCTGCAGGATTTTGGGCAGTGGGCTTTTTTTCTGATTCTTGTAGTTTCTGGCGTAGTTCTTGGTTTTCACGGTGTAGTTTGCGTATTCGATGTACTGCTAGGGCGATTGCCGGGATGAATGAGTACATGACGGCGCGTTCAATCCAGTCCATTCTGTTTGGTCTCCTTGGTGTGTGGTGATGCACCCTTGGAGCCAAACCCGTCTGGCCTTTTTCTGTTTTGCAAGCTGTCGACGTAGCTCGCTTTCAGCAGAATTTTTTAGTGTGGCTGGAACTTTCCGTTGAGGCGGTCAAGCCGTTTTGAACGTTCCTCGTTTCACGACAACGACCGGCCGACCAGTACGCCGGCGTAGGCGGCCGCCAGCCCCACGACGAGGTTGGCAGCGATGGATATGCCGGCCCGGCCCAACTCACCGCCGGATATGAGCCTGACGCCGTCGTAGGCCAGCGTGGAAAAGGTGGTGAAACCGCCCAACAGACCTACGGTGAGCATGGCGCGCAGTTCCGGCGGCCACTCGGAGCGGGTGATGAACATGGTCGCCAACACGCCCAGAGCGAAGGACCCGATCACGTTGACGGCGAAAGTTCCCACCACCGTGTCCGCGCCCAGGAACTGGGCCGCCAGCCGACCGGCGCCGTAGCGCAGCACGGAACCCGCGGCACCCCCGACCGCAACCAGCAGCCAAATCACGCTGCGCTCAAGCGCCTCGGCGCTCCAGGGTGAGCTCGTAGGGCTAAATGCCACGGCAGGGACGGTAGGACCAGGATCATTCTGGCGCCCCGGATTGTGGCGCGGACGGCGAAACGCTTTGCCCAGACAGTTGGGCCGTTGGACGAATTTCTTGTATGCGGGCAACGCCACTTTGGTCTGCGACTTCGTCGAGAGCCAGCAATCGCTGGTAAGGCAGATACCCGCTGACAGACCCCGGAGGCGTCTCTATTGAGTAATCCTTCGTCGTGTGAATCCTTAGATCTGTGAACCCTTTCCGTTCGAGGAACTTCGCTAGTCTTCTGGAGTTGGCGCCGGCCTCGGTGACAATGCTTACGTGCACCTGTTTCGTTTGCCAATCGTCGGGCGGATTGAGTTTGACAATTCCTTCAAGTCTGAGCAACTCAAACTGCAAGTTAGCGCAAATCTTCTGACGCCAGCGGACCGGCCCAGCGGGGTCTTCCAAAAGCCTCATGCCGTGTGCCTCGACCAACAACACAGCACCCGGGTGATAGCTTAAAGTCGGCAAATACCTTACCGGCGGAGGATCGGGTACAGCCAATTGGCATCCCAAAGCAGCGGCCGCCACGAATACCGGCACCGCCACCGACGGCAGGCGAGTATTGGCGCGGGCAAATTTCATGGCGATATTCCCCGGTCAATCAGCGAACACGATTCAGCAGCGGAAGCGCTTTTCCCGCAACAGTTGGTCAATCCATTCCCGGTCTTCGTCGGACAAAACTCCTTCCGGGTCGCTGTTGTAGTCCACGTAATTGGAGTAATAATCCTGCTCGTACATGTCATCCACCAATACGCCCAGCGGAACCACCGCATCTTCGTCACCCTCCAGCAGCGGCACCGGAATGTCAGGGATGGGAGTTTGCAGGCGGAACGGGTACAAGTCCACTTCCGGGCGCGTCTGCCATCGGCTGATCAGGTGCCGGTAAGGCGCGTTGCCGTCGTAACCTTCCACCGGCATGGGCCGGCCGCGGCGAATGAGGTCAATCTCCACCAGGTGTGTGGGGCTGAAAATCACTCGCTCGCGCTTGTCCAGATACTGGCTGCGCCCGTGTCCACTCAAGCTCTTGTTGCTGGGCGACAGCAACTCCACGATGGTTACCGGGTCTTCGTGGTCCCGTTCGCCAATGGTTATGAACATCTCCCGCGTTGTTTCGTCATCCAAGGGGAGCCTGGCGGTTACCCGGCCTTCCGCCAGGTAGGTAGCGGCGCCACGCTCACGCACACCGCCGCCTCTGATCGAAAGGTCAGGTTCGGCGTACCGCGCCGGAGCGTCGCGAGAGGGATCGTTGCCGATGCCGACACGCTCGTCCATGATGACCGTGTACCGGAACGGCAATGTGCGCCGTAGAAAGCGATGCATCTCGCCGATGATTTTGTTGTGGACCTCCGGCCAGATCCGCCTGGATTCCAGATACGGGTTCATGCCCGGAAACGGGTTGGCGAAAGGGTTTTCCATCTCGCCATCCTTGCTATGCGCCGCCAGGAACGAGTTGGGAAAACCGGCCCAAGCGGAAAAGCCCGATGTCGTGCTCAGTCTGGCCGTGCTCCGCCAGGTCGGCCATGATTTCGCCGATCACGCTGGTGAATTTAAACCCGTGCCCGGAGAACCCGGCGGCTACGGAGACTTGAGGATGATCGGGTAGCGTGTCGATGATGAAGTGCTCGTCCGGGGTATTGGTGAACATGCAGGTCTTCAGCGCCAGGGTCGGGCCGGCCGCTTCAGGGAAGTAACGCTCGGTGAACTGCCGGAGGACGGCTTCGTCACGGGCGTTGGGCTCCCGATCCATGGTGTCGGGGTCCACCTGCTCGCGGAAGTGGTTGAACATGCCCAGCTTGAAGCCGGGTATCCCGTAGGACGGGAAGCCGTAGAAACGACCCTCCTCGACTTCCATGCCGAAGCACGGGAAATTCTCCGGCCGGAAAAGCTCCGGACGATAGGGCGCGAACCATCCCAGCACCTGCCGCTCCGGAACTGCGAGGGCGGCGATTTCAGGCGCCACCTTGCCCGCCCAGGCTCCGGCTGTGACCACCAGACGACGGGCTGAATAGGTGTCCTTGTCCGTGGTGACCACCACTCCGCCGCCCGCGGTGGGTTCCCAGCTGAGCGCGGCCTCGCGGCCGTGTACCTCGGCGCCGGTCTCCAGAGCAGCGGAAACGTGACCGACAATGCACCGCTCGGAAAGCACGAAGCCGCCCTGCTGTTCGTAGAGCATTTCCGCATCTTCAGGCAGTTGGTAGCCCGGCCATTCCCGGTTGACCTCGGGACCACTGAGCATGCGGTAGGGGAGGTGATGCTGCGTCACCGTTTCCAACGAGCCTTCCAGCAGTTGGCTCGCCCCGACGCCTCCGCGGACGCATCCGGTGGTAACCAGCAGCTTCTCGCCGGTCAGGTTCTCCAGCTGATGCCACAGCTCGTAGGCACGGTAGAGCAGCGGCACGTAAGACGGGTCCTCGTGGTAGGCCAGGCGGATCATGCGGCTGACGCCATGGGAAGAGCCCATCTCGTTGGGTATGTCGTACCGCTCCAGCCCCAGCACCTTCCAGCCGCGCCGGGCCAGGTGATAGACGGCGGCACTCCCCATGCCGCCGACTCCGATGACGATTGCGTCAAATTCGCGCATCTTTGCTCCGTATCTAGGCTCGTGGCAGCGGATTGCCCGGCGTGGTCATGCGCAGGCTGTACACCGAGGTGCGCGCCGTGAACAGCATGGTCCGAAAGTCGGGGCCACCGAAAGCGCAGTTCGCCGGTATCTCCGGGACCCGGATGATGCCCAGGTGCTCGCCGGCCGGTGAGAAGACCCATACGCCGCCGGAACCGGTGCAATAGACCTGGCCCTCCGCGTCAACCTTCATGCCGTCGGGAACGCCGTCCTCGGCGGAGGCCATGCTACCGAACATGCGGCTGTTGCTCAGGGAGCCGTCGGCCGCCACGTCATAGGCCTGGATAAACTGGTTCGGCTTGACCTCGCCGTCCCAATACTGGTCGGGCCGTTCGCCGAGCTTGCGTGTGTTCGACACGTAAAGAACCGACTCGTCAGGGGAGAAAGCGATGCCATTGGGGAAGTCGATGTCGTGGGCGGACATGTCCACGGTTCCGTCCGGAGCAATGCGGTGGATGGTGCCGGGCCACTCGATCTCCTGCTCGGCTTCCGGGACGCGGCCGCTGGGATTGGTGAAGTAGATGCTGCCGTCGCTGCGACACACGATGTCATTGGGCCGGTGGAACCGTTTGCCCTCCCAACGGTCGGCCACTACGTTGATGGTGCCGTCAGGCTCCATGCGCGCGATGCGCCGGTTGTCGCCTTCGCACATGAGCAGGCGGCCCTCCAGGTCCAGGGTCATGCCGTTGGTGCCGCCGCTGGGCTCGCGAATGATGTCGGGCGTCCCGCCGGCAGGGGACATTCGATGGATCACGGGCGGCTCGCGCCTCAAGTCCACGAACAGCCAGTAGCCGTCGGGGTGCCACAGCGGCCCCTCAGTAAACACGAAATCGGTGGCCAACTGCTGTGCTTCCTGGTCGGGTTCTACGATACCGGGCAGATATTCGGGCATGGTTTGCCTCCTCGGCGGGTGTACGGAAATAAGGGAAGTTACGCAGGCAGGTGCGCCAGGTACTGTTCGGCGAAGTCCATGCCGACGAGATCGCTGAACGCCGTCATCAGGCGCTCGGTCACGGGGCCCGGGACGCTGCCGTCGCCGACGGTGGCGCCGTTGACCGCCGACACCGGGCAGATGCACAGGCTGGTGGAGGTCAGGAACGCTTCATCGGCGGTGTAGGCGTCGTACAGATCCAGGTCGCATTCGGCGGTGGCGAGACCCAAACCGTCGGCCAACTCCAGGGTCTGGTTGCGGGTAACCCCCTCCAACACGTACTGGGACTTGGGCGTCATCACCGCGCCGTCCTTGACCAGGAAAACGTTGCTCCCTCGACCCTCGGTGAGATTGCCGAATTCGTCCAGCAGTATGGCCCAGGCGTCCGGGTCTTCACCGTGCACCTCCAGCTCACCCATGATGAGGTTGAGGTAGTTGTGGGTCTTGGCGCGGGGGCTGAGGAACCGGGGAGGGATGCGGGCCACCGACGGCGTGCTGATGCGGGCGCCGTCCCGGTACAGCGGAGCACGGGCGGCGAAGGGGATGGCGTGGCTCTCAATGATGATGGTGGGCCGAGGGCCACCGGAACGATTCGCCCCTTCCACGCCGCGACTGATCCGTTGCATCACCCACATGTCCTGGCCGGCCGGAAGCATCGGGTGGTTATGCGCGACCACGGCCTCTGTGGCCTCGGTCATCTCCTCCTTGCTCATGCCCACGTCGATGCGCAGGTAGCGAAGCGAGTTGTACAGGCGGTCGATGTGGCGATCCAGCCGGAAGGTCTTGCCGCCAAAGGTGCGGGTTGCGTCGAAAACCGCGTCGCCGTACAGGAACCCGCGGTCGTAAATCGACAGCGCAACCTGGCTTGCCGGGGTCATTTCGCCGTTGAAATAGACGATCATTTCGTCTGCCATCATCAGAACTCCCAATTCATCCTGTCAATCCTGTGCATCGATGTAAGTCAGGCGTCTTTCCGACGTACCTGGAACCCCGCTTCCTCTTCCATCGGCAATACGATAGCCGCGCTATCCAGGTCTCCCAGTCCCTGCTCAACCGCTTCTGACAGAAGACGGTGGGCCAGATCACCGGCGGCAATCGGTGTCCCCAAGTCGCGGGCCATCTCCTGGATAAGCCCCAGGTCCTTGAGGAACACCCGCAACTGGGTGCGTATGCCTTCGAAGTCGCGGTCGAGCATGGCCGGAGCGTTTCGGCCCAGAAGGAAGCTCTGACCCCACCCCGAATTGACCAGCTCGAAAACCAGCGCCGGGTCCGCCCCGGACTTTGCCCCCAGCAGCATCGCCTCGGCCGCGGCGACCATGTGCACGCCGACCAGCAGTTGGTTCACCAGCTTGGCGGCGGTGCCGGAACCCGTGGGACCCACATGCCGCACTACTGCGCCCATCACATCGAACAGAGGCTGGGCCGCCGCGTAGGCTTCCGCCGGGCCGCCGACCATGATGGTCAGGGTGCCGTCGGTGGCACGCTCGGTGCCGCCGCTGATGGGAGCGTCGAGGAACATCGCGCCGCGCTTTTCGGCGGCGGCGGCGCAGGCTTTCGAGGTCGCAGCGCCGACGGTGCTGTGGTCGACGATGATCTGCCCGGGGCGGGCGTTGGGCAGCGCGCCGTCGTCGCCGAGGAGGACCGACTCGCAGGTTGCCACGTCGGGCAGGCAGGCCAGCACGACGTCGCAATTGGCCATGACCTCCACGGTGGAAGTCGCAGCCGTAGCCCCGGCATCTGCGATCTGACGCACCTTTTCCTGGCTGCGGTTGTGGACCGTCAGGTCGCAGCCCGCGCGCAGCAGGTTGTAGGACATGGGGAGCCCCATGCGCCCCAGGCCGATGAAACCGATCTTTTCGGTCAAGTTGTCAGCTCCTCAAATAGGTTCGTTGGCTACGGCAAGCAGCCGGGAGACAAAACCGCGCGCTCTTGGCCGATATCTGGCTATCCTGCCGTCACTCATCTGACCGTGGTAAAAATGGTTGTGAAACCGTTCCATAACGTCAAATTCGGTGAGCCAATGAGACGCGCCGGGAGCGTTAGGCAGTCGCTTGGCAACTCTCTTCAGCGCGCCATGACTGTTATAGGGCCAGCTGTTTCGCAAGGCAACGGCTATCAGAGCGTGAGCGACCGCGCCCCACAGCATTTCCGCCCCTTTCATCGGTTTACCGGCGGCGAATTCGACATCCGCTTCGTCCAGCAATTCCGGCGCCAGTTCAACGTGTTCCCGTAACGGCAACGTTGGAGTAGTCATCGGGTCACTCCGTCAGGCGCTGCACTTCGTTGACGAACTCCCGCACCACCCGAAGCATACGGTGGCTGTCGCCATCCTCCCAGACGAAACGGCCATAGTGAACCTTCTCGGGATAGCCTTCTGCGGCAGCGTATGAACTCAGCAGAATATCGCCGACCTGCTCATCCATTTTGGCAATTTTCTCCACCACCGGGTAGAGGTCATCGCCGTCATAATCCCAGCCCTTTTTGGCGGCGACGGACTTGAGAGCATGGAGCATTGCCGCCCGCAGGTTTTCGGTGGCTGCCAGCGCGTTGGCGTTCTCAAACTCCCGGTCGGCGGCGTCCAGGTAGTCCTGGGCGGTTTTCAGTTGTTTTTCCGTTTGCATCCCGACATTCTCTCTGAATTGTGCCCTGCGATCAGCATAGCGCGGAGGTATAACCGGGGCAACGCGGTTACCAGATCAACCCTTCCTCCAACGCCGCCGCCTCCACCAGATCCCATCCGTCTTCGATGCCGGGTAGCAGCCGGTCGCAAGCCTCGGCCTTGAGCACCGCCCGCCCGACCTCGTCGCCATCATCCACCGACACCAACGCCGCCGTCACCTGGGCAGCCTCGGCAGGATCCACTTCGGGCCGGGCGGTGAAGCAGCAGTGACTGTAGCCGGGGCTGCTCCAGAACACTTTCAGTTCGTCAGTGTTGATGCCGTGCCGCTCGCCCAGGGTTTCAAATGAACGGGCGCTGATGGCTCCCGCGTCGTAGCTACGGTTCAACACCTGGAGGGCCACGTCAACCTGGTCAGAGCTATGTTGCTGGTCACGTTGATCGTAAAAGTCTGCGGCCGCCAGCGTGCGAGACGGGTGGATACCCATCTGCTTGAGGAAATAGACGGGCAACAGACCGGCTTCCACCGAGTCCCGTGCCGCGAAAGCGAAGCGGGTACCGGGCAGGTCTTCCACGGTGTCAATCGCGGAATCGGCGCGGGTGATGAACCTGGTGGTGAAACCGATGTCAACATCGCGCAGAGCGAGCACCGGCGCTCCATCGGGCAGGGCGCGGCGCATCTTCACGTGGGACAGCGGACCGTTCCACGCCAGGTTGATTTCCCCGCGCGTAAAGGCGTCCACCATCTCGTCGTAGCCGGAATAGAGCACCCAATCGAACTCAACGCCGTTGCGGCGGAACACCGTTTCCAGCGCGCGGCAAAGGTCGAGGTGTGCCGGGGAACCTGTTGCGCCCATTCGGATCATCGGATCACCTCCTGTGTTGGTGAGTTCTGCCGGGCCTGCCGCCAGACTCTATCTGCTGTTCAGGCGCAGTCTATCACCGGCCCCCGGCGCTGCCAATCATCGGCGCCGGCGTGCTCACTTTCCTCGCTCGGCCCACTCCCGCGGGCTGGCCCGCATCAGCACAGTAGGCACGATGGCCGCCAGGGCGATAATCCCGGCAACGCGGTAGAAAGAGTGGAACAGGTCGAGGCTGGCGTTTTGCAGGGTCTGCTGATACTCGGCGAAAGCCTGCGCCCGCGCCGCCGCGTCCAGGCCGGGCGTGACCAACGGCGAGGGGGTCGCCGTGATAATAGCGAGCATTTCGTTGATGCCCCAGGCGGACAGCGCCGCCATCCCCAGGGTCATTCCCAGCATACGGGCGACGACGATCATCGACGCGGCCACGGCCCGGTAGTCCGGCGGCGCAGCGGCGATGGCCCGGTGCATCAGCGGCGCGATTACCAGGCCGAACCCGGCGCCGGCGATTACCATATCCACCGTCAAGAGCGGCTCCGCGATCTCAATTTGCCACCCGCTGAGGCGGAACATGCCCAACGCAACCAGGCCCAGACCAGGAAGGGCGATCCAGCGAGCATCGAGCCAGCGCAGCAGCAATCCGCCCAACACGGCGCACACGGGAATGGTTGCCGTCATGCGGAGCAGCCACAGGGCAGCGGTAAAAGAATCCACCGGCCGCCCCGGAACATCCATTACGGTATTGGCCATAATTACCGTGGTGGCCATGGCGATGATCAGGGCAATCCCCACCAGCAGTTGGGATACGTTGGCAGTCAGGAACGCGCCGGCCCCAAAAAGCGCGGCGGATAAAAGCGGCTGCGTCGTCCGCCGATGCAGAAGGACCAGGCCGCCAATCGAGATCCCAACCCCACCGAGCAGCCACCAGGGTGTCCAGGAAGACAGCCGGAACAGTCCTTCGTGCGCTGCGGCAAGGCACAGTAGCGCCAGCGCGACAGTGAGAACCATCGCTCCCCGGTAGTCCATGCGCGCGCCCTCAAACCGCCGCTCGGAGAGGAAGAGCAGCGCCGCCGCAATCGCCGCCGCCTGCGGTACGTTCAGCCAGAATATGGCGCGCCATCCCCACAGCTCGATCACCGCTCCGCCGTATGCCGGCCCGAGCATGCTTCCGGCCTCCGCGGCGCCGGCCACGATGCCCAGGGCCAGACCCCGTTGGGTGGGGGTGACCAAAGTGGCGGCGATGGCCAGGCTCACCGGCACCACCCCTCCACCCCCGATGGCCTGGATCACGCGGGCGGCGATTATCTGGTGCAGAGGCTCCAGGTTCCCGTTGAGCCACTCCCATTGTCCTGACAACGCCACCAGCGTCGTGCCGACCCCGAAAATTGCCAGGGAGACCAGGTACAGGCGCCGGTAGCCATGAACGTCGGCCAACCGACCCAGCAGCGGCATCGCCGCGGTATAGCCCAGCAAGTAAGCGGTTACGACCCAGATCACCGATTCCAACCTAAGAATCGGGATCTTGAGATCGGCCATGATCGCGGGCAGCGCCGTGATCACCACCGTTTGGTCCAGCGCCGTCACGAACGTGCCCGCCGCAACGACCGCGACCAGCACCCACGGCGACAACTTTGGCCGAGAGAACGCCGCGAACACTTGCGTGGGCAGGCCGGTACCGGCGACTATCCGCCGGCTAGATTTACGAACTGTTCCGGCGGAACGATGCTCACCGGCTCTCCGATGCCCGTGAGCAGAATCGTGCGGCGGGTGTCCGGAGAGTCAAACTCGCCGGCCGCGCCGGCTGCGGTGAGCCGTCGCAGCAGCTTCTGACCGGTGTCGGTCCAGATTTCGATCCGTAAGGATTGGTCCTCAGCTGCGGTAGCGAGGAGCCAACCCACGGCAGACGCCGGCGCGTCCCCGCCGATTCGGTACATGGCAGCACCATCCATCGTCTCTTCGCCAACAAGCACGGGATTATCCATCGCCTCGACGAGGTCCGCGATGATGTGCTGAAGGCGATCCACCGACACCGGAGCCGATTGGGTAGGCTGCTTGAACCACAGGCCCGAGATCGGCTCAGTGGAGAAATATCCTTCCGGGGTGACGATGGCGCGCACCTGCACGTAGGAGCCGGTTTCATAATCCGCATCGGGGCCGCTCACCAGATACGCGTCGATGGACAGTTCTGCCCCGGCATCAGCGTCCCACGTCCCGGAAATTTCAGTGATCTTGACGCCGTAGGCCGGGACGTACACACTTCCCACTTCGTGGTCCAGGTGGAAATTGGCCGACTGAACGGTCCTCAAATTGGCCGCGGTTTCCGCCAACAGCGCCGCCGGGTCCGGAACCGGCGTGGGCGTGGGAAATGCTGCGACCGGGGCTTCGCCCCCGCACGCCGCCGCAGCCCAGACGATCCCGATGAGCGCGGCCAGGGACAAACTGAGTTTGGCCGCTTTCAGCGCGTGGACCACACTGCCATGCTGCCGTTGGCGATGTCTTGCAGTTGCCCGCCGTCGCCGGTTTCCACCACGTACACCCGGGAGCCGCCACCGCTGCTGCCGTTGCGCCGCTCGGACAAGTACTGTTGCGTTCCGGTGACGACCAGCGCGGATCCGTCCGGCGCCCACGGCGAGTGGCTCCGCGCGTACTGGTCGAAGAATGCCAGCATCAGGAACGTTTCCCCGCTGGGCGAGAAACGGAACCCACCGAGAGCCTCGTCCGTCGCGTCTCCGGCATCATCCGAAGTCAAACCCTCGGCGATTCTCCACTCCATGGTGCGCTCTTCGGGGTTCAGGGCCACCCAGGCCAAACGGTCTCCCCGGGGCTCCCAGAAAAATCCCAACACCCAGTCGTCCTCCTTGACCGTCCGCTCGGCGCTGCCGTCGACGGCCAACAGGCGCAAACGACGGTACGCCGGTGAACCGGCGATCTGCCGGTCCGCCACGGCAATCACCTCGCCGTCTGCCGACCACAGGAAGGCGCACGCCCCTTCAACCTCAGCCAACCGGAGGGCGGCATCATCGGGCTGCTCGGGTCGTCCGATCCACAACGCCTCGCTGTCGCCGCCGGGTGCGGACCAGGCCAGCCGGCTGCCGTCGGGAGACCAAGCCGGCGTGCGAAACGAACGGGACTGGGCCAACGGCTGGACACTGAACTGCTGAGCGTCGTAGTCCGGCCGAACCAGCAGGACGTCCTCGTTGCTGTGCACTGCCAGGGACGCGCTGTCCGGCGACCAGTCGAAATACAGCGGCGCGCCCCGTTGCACTGCCAATGGTTCATTGGGCGGACCGGACTCCGGCAGGGAGGTGGCGTCCACTACGAACAGGGTCAGCCCTTCCGGGGTTGCGGCCGTGATTCCCAATTTTTGCCCGTCGGGAGACCATTGGACGTAGTGGGGAGTACCGTCTGCGATGGTAAGCGGGGCCTCGTTGACAAAGGCCGCTCCGCCGACGCCGGTGGAAGATTCCAGCGAGTGGAGGCTGATCTGCGCGTCGCTGGGAGAATCGCCCCGCAGGAGAGAAACGGCGATACGGGAGCCGTCCGGAGACCACAGGGGCCAGCTGTAAATCTCGTCGCGGCGTTGCGGTTGAGCGAGGATGCCGCCGGCGCGAGCCACGGCGCCGGTCGTGAGCAGGTTGCGTCCCGAACCGTCCGGGTTGGACGTGACCAATTGGCCGTCGGCGTCGATATATGCGATACGGTTGATAGTCATGGACATTTCGTTACGTTCGGCTCCGCCCGGATCCAACGCACAGGCCATCGCAGCCAGCAGGACCGCGGTGACCGCGGCCAGCAGGGTCAGACATCGACGAGCGCGAACCGGTATCCGGCGAGCCGTCAGATCCATCAGCCACGGAAATAATCTCGCGAGCACGCGGGTAACGGTAGCATCCAACACCCCAATAAGCAACGGAGGGGCAAGCGAACAGTTCATTCGCGGAGGGGCTTGTCCTAGAATGAGATGCCACGGCGTGAAGCGCGCGGCTCGAATTGAGGGACCGCATCAAAAACTGTGGTTTAATGCCGGGTGACGCAAGTTTCGATGCGCGATCAATTAGGCGAGTTAAAACACCAGCGATGACAACACACAACACCCCTCCGGCCGGCCGAGTGATCATGGTGCAAGGCACGGCATCCCACGTCGGCAAGAGCGTGCTGGTATCGGCGCTGTGTCGCATATTCCGGCAGGACGGGCTGCGCGTTGCGCCGTTCAAGGCGCAGAACATGTCGAATAACTCCTACGTCACGCCGGATGGCGGCGAAATCGGCCGCGCCCAAGCGGTCCAGGCCGAGGCCGCCGGCGTTGAAGCCCGGGTGGAAATGAACCCGGTCCTGCTCAAACCGGAAGCGGACAGCCACGCCCAGGTGGTGCTGATGGGCCGTCCCCTGACCTCCGCCCGCGCTCGCGATTATTTCGACCTGAAAGCCACCCTGTGGGAATCGGTATCCAATTCGCTGGACGTTTTGCGCAGGCAGCACGACGTGGTGGTCATCGAGGGGGCGGGCAGCCCGGCGGAGATCAACCTGAAAGCCACCGAGATCGTCAACATGCGGGTCGCGCTCCACGCCAACGCGCCGGTGCTACTGTGTGGCGACATCGACCGGGGTGGCGTGTTCGCGTCATTGGTGGGTACGTTGCAACTGCTGGACGATGTCGAAAGGGATCGGGTCAAGGGCCTGCTGATCAACAAGTTCCGCGGGGATGTCTCGCTCTTGACCGATGGGTTGACCTGGCTGGAAAACTACACGAGCAAACCCGTGGTCGGCGTGGTTCACCACTTTCGGAACATACACATTCCCGAAGAGGATTCGGTGGCGCTGGACATTACGCCGCCTCACGCCTCATCGCCTGACGTGCTGGACGTGGCGGTGGTGCAGGTCCCCCACATTTCAAACTTCGACGATTTCGACCCGCTGGCGCGGGAGCCGGGAGTCTCGCTCCGGTACGTGCAGAGCGGCGACCGGCTGGGTCGGCCGGACCTGGTGATCCTCCCGGGCAGCAAGACAACCATTCCCGACCTGATGTGGATGGAACAGCAGGGATTGTCCCAGGCCGTGGTGGGGGCTATGGAGCAGGGCTCCGCGATCATCGGCATCTGTGGCGGCTACCAGATGCTGGGCAATACCCTGCTGGACCCGGACCGAATCGAGTCCTCAATCGGGGCGGCGGACGGCCTCGGGCTCCTCCCTCTGGTGACGACCTTCGCCGGAACCAAAGAGACCCACCGGGTGGAGGCCACCGTGCGTCAGGAGGCGTCCACGCGCGGGCACCTCATGTCCGGCGCCGACGGGGAAACGGTGGTGGGCTACGAGATACACATGGGCCGAACCTCGGGCGAAGGCGTCATACCCCCGTTCACCGTGGTTGACCGGGCCGATGCCGCCGTCACCCCGGAGACGGCGTTTGACGGAGCTTTGGACGCCAGCGGTCGCGTGATGGGAACGTACATTCACGGGCTGTTCCACAACGCCGGCGTTCGACGGGCGATACTGGGCGAGTTGGCGAGGCGGAAAGGTGTAGGTTTGCCCGAGGGAGTCGACGTGGCGCGCGACCGGGAGTACGACCGGCTCGCCGATTGGGTGCGGGACAGCCTCCGCATGGACCTGGTATACGACATGGCGGGGCTGACGCCAGCGCTATGAGCTCGATACACCTGGTATTGGGCGGTATTCGGTCGGGGAAAAGCGCATACGCGGAACGGCTGGCAGCCGAGGTCGCCGGACCCGAGTCGGTGCTGTACGTGGCCACGGGTATCGCCGTTGACGTGGAGATGGAGGAGCGCATCCAACGACACCGGCAGCGGCGGCCCCAAAATTGGCAAACCCTTGAGGCTCCGCTCAATCCGGTGGGCGCGCTGCAGGGTCAGTCGCGCGCCATGGACCATCCCGTCGTCCTGCTGCTCGACTCAATGGACGTTTGGGTGTCCAACCTGATGATGGAACACGAGGGCACGCCGCGACTGGAATTGGAAGCCCGTATCGTCGGCGCGGCGCGGCGCTTTGCGGAATACATCCGGGAGACGGATCGCCAGGCGGTGATCGTCAGCAGCGAAGTCGGCCATTCGCTGATCGCCACGACCTCGATGGGCCGCCAATTCCAGGATCTGCTGGGCACGGTGAACCAGGCAATGGCGGAGGCTGCGGACCAGGTCACCATGGTAGTAGCCGGGCTGCCGGTTCCAATCAAGCCCGTGGGAGCCGGCCGCTGATTGGCGGGCGGTTGGAACCGGGCAATACGGCGGCGCGATGGCTGACGAGATGTTGGGAACCGCTTCGGCACTGGCGCCGGGAACCTGCGGCGAACTGGTGCAGGGAATGACCGGGGACGTGGACTTCCTGGTGACCTGCCCGATCAACCAGTTTTCCCGGGCCACGGTAACACTGTCCCGTGGCGACGGTCCCGGCAATCAGGTGCGAGGCATCGACCACCTGCCCAAAACCCGTCAGGCGGTACTGGCCATGCTGGCACGATTGGGTCGTTGCCTCGGTGTGCCCGGGTTAGTTGCCGACGTCGCGATTGCCAACCCGATTCCGGTGGGCAAAGGCATGGGCAGCAGCAGCGCGGACATCACGGCCGCGGTGTGCGCGACGGGCAAGGCCGCAGGTGTCGATTTGCCGCCGGATCCCGTTGCAGAAATCGCCCTGGCAGTGGAGCCGACCGACGGCGTGATGTTTCCCGGCATCGTAATGTTCGACCATCGCCAGGGCAAAATCGTCGACCTGCTGGGGGCTCCCCCACCGATGGAAGTGATCGTCATCGACCGTGGCGGTCAGGTGGACACGCTGGAGTTCAACCGGACCGACCGAGCGGCGCATTGGCAGTCGGTAGCCGATGCCACCGCCGAAGCCCTGGAGTTGGTGCGAGAAGGCATCCGCCGCGGCGACCCGGAACTGGTGGGCCGAGGCGCCACCATCTCGGCGCGAGCCGGGCGGCCGGATGACGCCGCCCCGTGGGTGGAAAAGGCGTCAGACTTCGCCGCCGAAATCGACGCAGCAGGCGTCAACGTGGCCCACAGCGGGACCGTGGTCGGCATCCTGCTGGACGCCCGGAAACGCCAGAGCAAGCCGGCGTACCGCGAAGCGCAGCGCGCGTTTGCGGCCGCGGAGAGCGTCCAGCACTACCGGATTATTGGCGGCGGGGTGCGCCAGGCAGTTTAGAACAATTCCTGTAACGCTTGTTCCGGCGTGATGGCCGGGATTGGGGAATTGGCGAAATCCCTGGCGTCCCGGGTGACGATGTGCTGAACGCCGGCGGCGTGGGCAGCAGCTACCTGCATGGCGTCCTCGAAATCCGCCATCGGTAGGAATAGCGCGTAGCGGATGGACTCCGTGCCGGTTGGCACGACTTCGGCAAAGCCGGCAATGAAAACCACCAGCTCACGCGACCGGTAGTCACTCAACTCTTTTGACACCACGTAATGAAAAGTGGCTATAGTGTGCCAGGCGACGAACGCTCGCCCCGGTTCGTTTGCCAGGCGGTTAACCAACTCGGTAGAAGCTATTGAATGTGGACGCCTGTCGAGCGCCACATCGACGAGCACGTTAGTGTCAAGCAGCATTATGACAAATACTTGCGCGCCAAATATTCGTAGCGGTGATCGTACACTGGCTCCGTACCGAATCGCTCGCTTGGCCGTGTGTCTAGGGGTTGCAACTTGTCGCTGTATTCGCGCCGCCAGTGGAAAAGGTACTGACTTGCATATCCGGCGTGCTCGCCGAACTCGCTGCGCGCTCGTTTCGCAACCGCCGCCAATTCCCATTCGTCAGGGGCAGATTGCTCTTGCGAACCTAATTCCGGGCAAATTCCTGACATTGCAAGCCATACCCAGACGTCCACCGGGAACGCTTCCAGCCGGTCCAGCGCAAATAGAGCAACGCAGTCGGCGATTCTGTCGTTAACGCCGGGGCATTGCAACAACCGCCGATTAACCTCGCCGTAAGGCTGTCGCCGCAGGGCGTCCCAATCCGGCCCGGCATCACAAACCCATCGAGCGGCGGCGATGATATCAGACGCATTATCCTGTCCCTTTTGCATCGCCTGCAACTTGGCCAGCACCCTCTTGCGATCAGCCATCAATTGCTCCGCTGTAGGAAAGGCATAGCGGACTTCGCCGGCCAATTCTATTGCGGACCCGAAGTTATTCGCGATGTTCGACACCATCCCTATGGTATGGCCAATACTGGTTCGCGCCACGCAAAGCTGGGACACCAAGCATTCCCACGGCTCTTGCCGGAGCAGGCGCAAGCCCGGAAACTCACGCATGATCGTAGCCACTTTCGGGTCACGGGCGATGCTGGCGTAGATGACGTCGATATCATCGTCCAGCCGGAAATAGCGGCGCAGGCATTCGTCAGGGTCGTCCACGTGCCCCGGCAGGCTAGCAGCTTCGTACTCAATTCCCCCATCAAACTGCCGGACGTGAAACAGGTGCGGCCCCACCACGCCGGAAAACCAGCCGTCGCCAAAGGGACGCCAGCGAAACGCTTGGCCCATGGTAAGAGTGAGGGACAGGTTGAAGTGGTTAGGAATGAGGAGTTGGCGCGTCATAGCAAGCCCTCTTGGCCCCCGCGTCCGCTGTGGCTATTCATTTAGGCTGGTCACAGAACATGAACTGACCGGCGTAGCCGGCATACTGGCCAAACGTGCCCTGGGCCCACAACCTGATCGCCGCGTCATTTTTCGGCGCAGCGGGGTAATTTTGGGTCACGAAGCTCCGTATGTGCCTATCAATAGGGAAAGCCTCGGTTTTGTCCAGCGAAAACAGTGAAATGCAGTCGGCGATTTTGTCGCCTATGCCCTCCAGCCGTTTAACCGCCCGTTTGGCGTGAGGGTAGGACTCGCTCCGCAGTGCATACAGGTTCAAGTCGCCATTGCACACTTCGCGCGCCGCCCCGGCGATTTCCCGGTCGCGTTGGAGACCGAACTGCATCCCCTGGAGGCTCGCGGCTGCGGTTTCCGTTATCAGAAGTTCGGGTGCCGGGAAAGTGTGACGCGCTTTGCCGCACATTTCAATGGTGTCGCCAAACGCTGTGGAGATGCGTTCGACGATGCTTGAAATACGGGGGATGTTGTTGTTGGCAGAGCACAAGTAGGCAACGGTGCATTCCCACGGGTCCTGCCGCAGCAAACGCATGCCTCCGTAGTTTTCGATCAGCCTCGCCATGCCGGCATCTCGGCGTGCCAGATCGCCGTAGATGCGAGGGAGGTCGTCGTCCAACCTGAAATAGCTGTGCAGCAGTGTTGAAACGTCTTCAGCATCAGTTGGTTCGTTGATCGTAGCGGCGCGGTACTCCAGGACAGAATCGACCTGGCGCAAATGAATGAGCGAATTTCCGAGGACGCCGGAGTGCCATTCGTTATCGGGATAGCGCCCTCCGTCTTCCAATTTGTCCACACTGCCGTCCAACCTGCGCCAGCGAAACGCTTGACCCATGTATAAAGTCAGCCGGAGGCTGAAGGGTTGCGGAAATTCTAAGCTGCCTGCGATGATGTTCATTTCACATGCTCCGGTCCGGTGATAGGCCTCACTTACCGGCTTGGACAGCCCGGTAAAGTTGCTACCTTCCCTCCCGCCGCCGCCCATGGAACAGGTACTGCTGAGAGTAGCCCGCGTATTGACCGAAGTGGTCCTGGGCCCACTCCACCATTGCTCGGTCGGGCGGCTTTTTCTGCATAGGGAAGTACCATTCCGCCAGCGCTCGGCGCACCCACACGTCCACGGGAAACGCTTGCAGCTTTTCCAGAGAGAACACGGCGATACAGTCGGCAATTTTGGCTCCTATCCCGTAGCACTCCATGAGCCTGGACTTGGTCTCGGGATAGGGCAGCCGGACCAGTTCGTCCAGGTCCAGTTCGCCGTCGCAGACTCGCTGAGCAGCCGCGACGACGTAAGGCGCGCGGAACCCCAGGCCCAACTCTCGAAGAAACCCTTCCCCGGCGGAGGCCAGTTGCTCAGCGGACGCGAAGGTGTGCCGGACCTCCCCGTCCAGTTCCAGCGGGTCGCCCAGGCTGTCGGCCATGGCCTCCATGTTCTGGTGAATGCGGGGAATGTTTGACGTGGCGGAGCAGATGAACGCCACCGTGCACTCCCAGGGTTCCTGGCGCAGAATGCGCAGTCCCGGATAACGGGCCACCATTTCCGCTACCCGCCGGTCCCGGCAGATGTCGGCGTATATCGCGTCGATGTCGTCATCGAGACGGAAATAGGAGCGCAGCAAGTCCGGCAGGGCGCCCAGGTCCACGGCATAGCCAGGGCCGGCGGCGCGGTATTCCACCCCTTCTGCCACCTGCCGGACGTGAATGAGCCACGGTCCCAACACGCCTGAATACCAGCCGTCCCCCAGATTCTTCCAGCGGTGGGCCTGCCCGCTTTCGAGGCTCTCCGCCAGGTCAAAGGGCTGGTCTATTGCCAGTCGCACCGTCCGTTCCAGCGCCGCCAACCCCTCACCTCCCTCGGAGACGCCGACTAGCCGGTTCGAGGACGGTCGAGTTGCAGCCAGCGGGCCGCCTGCTCGCCAACGGTGTTGACACTGGATCTTTCGACCGTGCAGGGAGGCAATGCATTCAGGAAGCGGTCACCGTAGTTGGCCGTCTGGATACGGCGGTCCAGAATGACCACCGCTCCCCGGTCCACCTTGTTCCGGATCAGCCGGCCAAACCCCTGCCGGAAACGGAGGACGGCGGAAGGCACCTGGTACTCGTTGAACGGGTTGTTGAACAGGTTCCCCCGGGCTTTGACGATGGGATCGGTAGGCACCGGGAAGGGCAAGCGGCACAGCAGCAGCCCGCGCAGGATGCCGGACTCCATGTCGACACCCTCCCAGAAACTGGCGGTGCCAAGCAGGACGGCGCGCGGGTCGGCGTGCAGCCGGTCCACCAGTTGTCGCGGCGTGCCGTCGATCCCCTGCGCCAGGACGTTGATGCCCGAGGCGCGCAGGGGCCCCCGTACCTGGAACGACGCCTCCCTGAGCGCGCTATGCGAGGTGAACAGCGCCATGACGTGTCCGTCCAATGCCTGCGCCATGTTGAGGATCACCTGGGCCGTGCCCCGAGCATGGTCGGCGCCGCGACGCGGATCCGGCAGGTCGTCGGGCACCATCAGCAGGGTGTTCCGCCGATAGTTGAACGGGCTGTCGACCAGCAACTCGTCGCAGTCGTCGGGGAACCCCAGGCGTTGGCGCAGGAACCCGAAGTTGCTGTCCGTCGCCAGGGTCGCGCTGGTCAACACCACCGTCTCTTTCTGCTGGAACAGCATCTCGGACAGGATCGGACCCACCGACAACGGAGTGGAATGCAGCATGATGTTGCGCCGTACCATGTCGATCCACTGTATCTGTTCCTCATCGTAGCGGCCGAAGACCGAAGCCAGACGGTCGTTGAATTCGGACATCGTGTCGACGGCGCTGATCAGTTCGTTTGCCTGGCTGTCGTCGGAGAGATCGAATATTCCCTGATCCACCAGCCTCCAGACATCGTTCAGGCGGTTCACGCTATCGGCCATAAAGGTTGAGAAGGATTCCCATTCGCGGGCGGCGGCGCCCCATTCACGGCTCTGCCGCACCGAGGGCTCCAGGGATACCGGCTGACGGTCATTGTCGCCCCGGGTGTGAGACTGGTAGAGGCTCTTGACCCCGGCCCACAGCTGCTGCCACGCCTGCAGGGCCTGGTTGCAACTGGCCGTGGCGTTGGTGAGGGCGTCACGAGCTCGCCCAAGGCTTTCGTCCTCCGGCGACTGGTTGGCAATGGATGTCAGGTGCCGGAACAAGCGGTAAACGGCGTCCATTTCCTGGGCCAGATCGTCCTCAGCCATCTCAAAACCCAACTGCCGGCTTGCCTCTTCCTCCAGGTGGTGGGCTTCGTCCACGATGAGGTGCTGGTAGTCCTGCAACACGGTACCGCCGACGGCCAGGTCCGCCAGCAGCAGGGCGTGGTTCACCACCAGGATGTTGGCCGCTTCGGCCCGCTGCCGGGCCTGGCGCAGGAAGCAGGGCGCGCCGCCGCGGAACGACTGGCACACACCCTGGTTGTCAGCACACACTCGCAACCAGGCCCGGTGGTCTCCAAAGCCCAGGTTCAAGTCGGTTCGGTCGCCGTTTTCCGTGTCGTCCAGCCAGACCGCCGTCTTGCCCAGCACCCGGGCCTCGTCCTCGGTCAAGGTGTCCGACGCGCCGAGGCTGGTCCACCGGCGCAGGCACACGTAGTTGGAGCGGCCCTTGAGTTGAGCCGCGCGCACCGCTCCCGGTTCCAGGACGCCGGCCTCTTCCAGGATGGAGATCACCGCCGGTATGTCCTTATCCATCAGCTGTTCCTGCAAGCTGATGGTGTTGGTCGATATCACCACCCGGTGCCCGTGGGTGGCGGAGTAAAGAACCGCCGGAAGCAGATAGGCGATGCTCTTGCCGATACCGGTGCCGCCTTCAACAATAAGCTTCCGGCCCTGGTAGATGGCGCGGGTAACCGCCTTGAGCATCTCGGCCTGTTGGGGCCGGTTTTCGAACCCGGGAAAAGAGTTGGCGAAAACGCCGTGGGGGGCCAGCAGGTCCTCCACCTGCTGCTCGGTGAGTTCGCGTCGGACGGCGCTGCCTGTTTTGTCGCCGGCATCGTTCGACATCCGCCGGGCAATGCTGTCCAGGTTCAATCCATTGAGGCCGACGGCGCCGTTGGTTCCTGGCGCCGCGTTGGCGCCGGGCGCGTGGGGCACGAGGGCTTCCAGCAAGTCGGCTACGGAGGCGTTGGCGGCGCGGGCCGCGCGGGCAATGAACGCCACTTTCGCCGCCGGGTATGACGCTCCCAGTTTCAGCAACTGATGGAACACCAGCGCGGTGGTTTCCGCATCGGCCACGGCGCGGTGGGCCTGGTTGTGGTCCAGGTCCAGGTGTCTGGCCAGCGCGCTGAGATTGTATTCCGGCAGGGTGGGCAGAAAAATCGACGCCAGGTCCCAGGTGTTGTAACTCGGGTTGGTCAGGTGGAGACCGTGGGATAACAGGAAAGCGAGATCGAAGGCGATGTTATGCCCGACGATGGGCAAATCACCCACGAAGGCGGCGAACTGTGTCGCGACTTGCGGGAACCGCGGCGCCCGTTCGATCTGGGCCGGGCTGATGGAGGTGAGTTGCTGGATGAACGTGGGGATCTGGCGACCCGGGTTGACGAAGGTCTGGTAGCGTTCCGAAACCTCACCGCCGCGAAACTTGACGGCTCCCACCTCGATGATGGCATCGGATTGCGCTTGAAGCCCGGTGGTTTCCAGGTCGACACATACGAATTCACGCTCGAATATGTCACTTTGAGGCAACAGCGTCGGCGTCATCGCCATGAATCACCCTCGAGCAGGAACCATGCCTACGCGGAGCGCAGGCGGTACGGCCGCAAGGATCCCTGCCGGAGCCCCTCCAGAGGGCGGAAGTCCCCGCGATGGAGGGCGGTGAGGAACTGGGCCTCGTCGAAAATTTCGTCAGGGAACTCGGTCACGAATTTGCCCAGGCCATGAGTGCTGTGAGCGTCGCTGCCCCCGGTCACCGGCAGGTTCAGCCGGTAGGCGACATCTGCGGCGAAGCGGTTCTCCTCGTCCGACGTACCGCCGTTGGCAACCTCGATAGCGTCCGTCAACTGGAACACCGGATGCGTCATGGCAGTGTCAACATCCTGCGGGATGGGTTCGTCAGGATCCGGATACAGGTACGGTCGGGTCCGGTGGTGCTGTCCCAGGACTCCCCGGAACGGGTGCGCCGATACGACGAAACCACCGACAGCGTGGGCGGCCTTGCTCAGCTCCTCGGCGCGATGGAACCCGCTCTGGTACCGGTCCACGCCGAAAGCCAGGATGTGACCCATATCGGTGTCGGCCTCCATGGCGCGGATGAGCACGACGTTGTGCCGGGCGGCGAAGGCGGCAAATTCGTGACGGTCCCAGGGACCGGCGTGTTCGGTGATGCACAGGCCGCGCAGTCCCAAACGTTCTGCCTCAAGGATGAGATCTTCGGGCGTCAGGCTGGAATCGGCGCTGCCTTTGGTCGTATGGATGTGTAAGTCAAAAATGCGTGACATAAGCCCTACCAGTCTATGCGCCGCCAGAAACGGCGTCAACGCCGACTCGGCCCTCATGCAGGGCCTTTCGATTATTCCCGTCATTCCGGACTTGATCCGGAATCCAGAGCTTCATGAATGTGGCGACGTTGCTGGTCGCTAACCGTTGCTGGATTCCTGCTTTCGCCGGAATGACGGATACTGACGGTTGCAGCGCAACAATCGAAAGGCCCTGGGCCTCATGCGTACCCGTTTGGCGAGATGAGGGAACTTGCATGGATGCACAGGATTTGATTGATTGCTGGAAACGTCCCGCATCCAGGACAACCCCACATATAGATCTCCGAGCCCAGCGCTGTCAGCATCCTATTCATCCTGTTCATCGATGTAAAAGACGAACTGGGGGAGCCTGACGCTGTCGGCTGAGTGGGCTATTGGGGCTCAAATCGAGGTAATCGCACCAAATTGGCCTTAATGTGACCAATATGTGATTGACGTTCAAGAAACGGTTATCGACATATAAGCGCAATTGCTGTACAGTCCGGGGCTGGAGTTCCGGCGACTGGAAGGGACTTTCACTCGACTGCGGAGGCAATTGGATGAAATCCTTGAAAGCTTTTGCTGTGCCGTTCTTCGCCATCATCTTGAGTGCCCTCGTAGGCGCTGTCGTTGCCAGTGCGCCGCCGACAGCAGCCCAAGGCGGGATCCCGCCCATTAGGAATATTGAGCTACGTGACGGGCCGAACTCAGGCGAAGTGGTCATTTCCTGGGACGCCGTGTCCCAGGCCACCCACTACCGCATCGGCTACGTTAACATGGAGGTCGATTACCACCTGGCCAAAGCCAGCTGCACGAGCGAATGGATTGAGGCTTTCATCTATGTTGACGTGAACGCGCGGAACATTCCCGTTACCAACGGGCGCGCCGAGTACACCATTCGTCGGCTGTCTCCCGGCGCGCGCCACGCCTTCACAGTGCTGACCAGCAACAGCTTCGTTGATAGTGGCAGCGGCGGAAGCGTCGGCAGCGAATTCTTCTGGCCCAGCAACCCCCGCTGGCAGTTTCTGCCGGGGCGGGACAGCCTGCCGTCGGGCATCACCCTCCCCACCGGGGAGTGCACGGATACCACGCAGCCGCCATCCAACGGAAGCGTCCAAGCTGACCGCGCCGCGCTGGACGCCCTCTACAACGCCACGGGCGGCGACAACTGGAGCAACAACACTAACTGGCGGAGCGACGCGCCCTTGGGCCAGTGGCATGGTGTCACCACCGACGATGCCGGGCGAGTTACCAAAATCGTTCTTACGAAAAACGGACTGACTGGAACGATACCGACCCAACTGGGCAACCTGACCAACTTGGAAACATTGGCCCTCAACGTGAACCAGCTGACTGAAGCGATACCGGCCCAACTGGGCAACCTGACCAACTTGGAAATATTGGCCCTCGGCCATAACCAGCTGACTGGAACGATACCGGCCCAACTGGGCAACCTGACCAACTCGGAATGGTGGACCCTCGACAGCAACGAGTTGTCCGGGACAATACCGGCAGAACTGGGCGCTCTCACCAACCTGGAAATGTTGGATCTCAGCAGTAACAAGCTGACTGGAACGATACCGGCTCAACTGGGCACTCTCACCAACCTGTTGTCGCTTAATCTCAGGGAGAACCAGCTGACTGGAACGATACCGGCAGAACTGGGCAGCATGACCAACCTGCGAGAATTGTTCCTCTGGGGGAACCAATTGACGGGGTGCATTCCGCTAGTTCTCCGGGGGATTGCGGTCAACGACTTCAACCTCCTCTGTTCGACGTTCTGCGGCCAGCAGCCGCCATCCAACGGAAACGTCCAACCCGACCGCGCCGCACTGGATGCCTTCTACAACGCCACGGGCGGCTCCTGCTGGATCAACAACACTAACTGGCTGAGCGACGCGCCCTTGGGCCAGTGGCATGGTGTCATCACCGACGATGCCGGGCGGGTTACCCACATCCTTCTTACGGAAAACGGACTGACTGGAACGATACCGGCCCAACTGGGCAACCTGACCAACCTGGAAATATTGTACCTCGGCAGTAACAAGCTGACTGGAACAGTACCGACCCAGCTGAGTAGCCTGGCCAACTTGAAACAATTGCACCTTTTCAATAACGAGTTGTCCGGGACAATACCGGCAGAACTGGGCGCTCTCACCAACCTGAGGTCGCTTAACCTCAGCCGGAACCGACTGACTGGAGCGATACCGGCCCAGTTGGGCAATCTGACCAACCTGCTGGATCTTAGTCTCCACAGTAACCACCTGACTGGAACGATACCGGCCCAGTTGGGTAGCCTGGCCAACTTGGAGTACTTGTCGCTCAACGGGAACCAGTTGATTGGCGAGATACCGGCGGCGTTGGGCAGCCTTGTCAATTTGATGTGGTTATACCTCGGCGGAAACCAGTTGACTGGATGCATACCGGCTGCTTGGGGCGATGCTAATTATAATGACTTGGCAGATGTAGGGTTGCCGTTCTGCAACCAGTAGTTCGCTGGTGAACAACGTAATCGGCCGCCGCCGGGATATCCGCGGCGGCCGTGCGCTTTAATTGGGCTGAGCGCGGTATCGTACGCGTACCCAGGTTTGAGCCGGGGAAACGTCAGCGGCAGGATTTTCAAGATTCAGGGATTACCGGGATTGGAACCGTTCCGTAAATGGAGCCCTCACAAATCCTGCCCAATCAGAAAATCCCGTAAATCCTGCTGCTGCCGATTTCCGAAAGCAGTTCCGCTGAGCGTCTCAGCACGGCAGATGGTTCGCCTCTGCTAGAATGCGGGCGCATCCCTTCCCAGAAGGGCGATACTCCCAGGAGATGACAGAGATGGCGAGAGTAGGTTTTATCGGTCTTGGAACCATGGGTGCCAGCATGGCGTACAACTGCCTGCGCGGCGGCAACGAGATGGTCGTCCACGACATCCGGCGGGAGGCCGCGACCCAGCACCTGGAAGCGGGGGCACAGTGGGCGGACACCCCGCGAGAGGTCGCCGAGGCCACCGACGTGGTGTTCACCTCGCTGCCCGGGCCGGTGGAGGTGGAAGCGGTTTCGCTGGGCGAAGACGGGATCATGTCGGGCATGGCCTCCGGCAAAACCTACTTTGACCTCAGCACCAGTTCACCCACCCTGATCCGGCAGATTCACGACCGCGTGGCGGCGCAGGGGATCAACGTGCTGGACGCCCCGGTGAGCGGCGGCCCGGCCGGCGCCGCCAGCGGCCGGCTGGCCATCTGGGTCGGCGGCGACAAGGCGGTATTCGACCAGCACAAGGCGGTCCTCGATTCCATCGGCGACGCCGCCTACTACGTCGGACCCATCGGCAGCGGGGCCGTCGCCAAGCTGGTGCATAACTGCGCCGGTTACATCGTCCAGACCGCGCTGGCCGAGGTGTTCACCATGGGCATCAAGGCGGGCGTTGACCCGCTGGCGCTGTGGCTGGCCGTGCGCAAGGGCGCCGGCGGACGCCGGGGGATGTTCGAGGGGCTGGCCCAGCACTTCCTGATCAACGATTTCGATCCGCCGGACTTCGCCCTGCGGTTGGCGCGCAAGGACGTGGACCTGGCCGTAGCGGTCGGCCGCGAGTTCGATGTACCCATGAAACTGGCCAACACCACGCTCGCGGAGATGACCGAGGCCATCAACCGCGGTTGGGCCGGTCGCGATTCCCGGGTGGCAATGCTGCTGCAGGAGGAACGGGCCGGCATCGAAGTCCACGTCGACCCCGAGGACTTGCGGCGCGCGCTGGAGGAACAGGGCGGCTAACGGCAACCCCAGCAGCCGAAAATCGGCGGCCGTCCTTCGGCTGAAGGACGGCCTTTGCATGGGGACGGGTCAGAGGATCGGGGCCGCGCGCCCGGTCAGTCAGCGGCTGCCTCCCACCGCAGCACGGGGCGGCGGGCCGCCGTCGCCTCGTCGAGCCGGGAGACCGGCGTGGTGTGCGGGGCATGCTGGACCAATTCGGGCTCCGTGCTCGCCTCGGAATCGATGATGCGCAGGGCGTCGATGAATGCGTCCAGCGTTTCCTTGGTTTCCGACTCCGTGGGCTCGATCATCAGCGCTTCGTGCACGATCAGCGGGAAGTACATCGTCGGGGCGTGGAAACCGTAGTCCAGCAACCGCTTCGCCACCTCCAGGCCGCTGACGCCGCGCTCCCGCTGCCGGTCGGCGGAGAACACGACCTCGTGCATGCACGTGCGGTCGTAGGGCAGCTCGTAGATGTCCTTGAGCGATTCCATGATGTAGTTAGCGTTCAGGACCGCGTTGCCGCTGATCGACAGCAAACCGGCCGCGCCCAGGGTGCGGATGTAAGTGTATGCCCGGACTAGGACGCCAAAGTTGCCGTGGAACCCGCTGATCTTGCCGATGCTCTGCTCCGGTTCCGAGAGAGCATATTCGCCGCTGTCGTTTACCGTCACTACCGGCGCCGCCAGGTACGGAGCAAGGTTCTCACCGCAGCAGACGGGACCCGCGCCCGGGCCGCCGCCGCCGTGCGGGGTGCTGAAGGTCTTGTGCAGGTTCAGGTGGCAGACGTCGAAACCTAATTCGCCAAGCTTGGCGCGACCGAGCAGCGCGTTCATGTTCGCGCCGTCGCCGTAGACCAGGCCGCCGCAATCGTGGACGATCTGGCAGACCTCCAGGATGTTGGTGTCAAACAGGCCCAGAGTGCTGGGCAAGGTGATCATCACCCCGGCAAGGTCGTCGCCGGCAATCTCCCTGAGCGCGGCCAAATCGGTGTTGCCGTCCGCATCGGACGGGATGGTGACCACGTCGAAGCCGGCCATCGCCGCGGAGGCGGGATTGGTGCCGTGGGCGCTGTCCGGGATGCCCATCTTGGTGCGGCCGGAGTCGCCGCGGGCCAGGTGATACGCGCGCATCATCAGCACGCCGGCCAGTTCGCCGTGGGCGCCGGCGAGGGTCGCCAGGCTGGTGGCGGCCATCCCGGTGACCTCGGTGAGGAAGTCCTGCAATCGGTAGAGCAACTCCAGCGCTCCCTGGGATTGCTCCGCTGGCTGCTGGGGATGGATCCCGGCGAACCCGGGCAGGAACGCTACTTCGTCGTTGATCTTGGGGTTGTACTTCATCGTGCACGACCCCAGCGGGTAGAAGTGGGTGTCGATGCTGAAGTTCAATTGGCTGAGAGAGGTGAAATACTGCACCACCTCCGGCTCAGAAACCTCCGGCAGCGGCAGATCGTCCCGCAAGTAAACCGGATCCGGCAGGGGCGCCGCCGGCACGTCCAGGCCCGGGGTGATGACACCGACCCGGCCGGGCACGCTGCGGTCCATCAGCAGGCTCGTGGTGTCTCGGTTCCCGCCTTTGTTCAACATCGTCCGTATCTCCTGGTTCTTGTTGACGCCCCTGCCGCCGTTTGCCCGACTGATGGGGTTGCGGGCCGGAAACGTCAATTCATTGATGGTTCGGCGTCGACTGTCGCCGGGCCCGTCGTCATGACGAGCGCTTCATCCGACGACCCACAAAGGAAAGTATCCGGTAGCCCTGCCAACTCCACCAGAAGCTGACCAGCACGAGCGCCACCATGCTCGCCGCGAAGGCAGCCGTGCCTCCCCAAGGAAACAGCAAAGGGGTCCCGAAGATCGCGCAAAAGGCGGCAATAACGACGACCCACACAACGGCGCGCCACAAAATGCGCCGGTTGAGTCGCCGGTCGGCAGAGCGGACTATCTCTTCGACTTCTTCCGGGGTAGCATCGTCCCAACGCGCCATCTGGGCGTTCATGTGTCGAATCTGCCGCCGGACGGCGATGGACCCGCAAACAAACATGCTGCAGGAAACGAAACTCATCACTAAGACGCCTGCCAGGAACCCGATCTCGAACCACAGGTTTCCGGTGGGCAGCCAGGCGGCGCGGCCGGCCAGCAACGCCCGCGCGACTATCAGGGCCAGCATGAGGCCCGCGATCCCGAAACCCACGATGAACAACGTGCGCTCTCTCACCCACAGGCCGAACCATTTGACGTATCCCTCGCGCTCGGATGTTTCCCCTTCGTCTTCGAAGAGATCCGTATAGCGCCGCATCCGTCTCAAATTGCGCAGGTTTCGGTCAATCATAGGGGATGTCCCATATCGTCAGGGTCGCGCTGATTCCACAAACAGCAACTACTGGAGGTCGGTTCAGGCGGATTGGGTCACTTCGCGGCGGACAGCGCCTCCACCAGGGAGTCGATGTCCTTCCGGGAGTTCATCTCGGTTACGCACAGCAGCATGCCATTGTCGAACCGGTCGCTGACGTCGAGCCCTCCAAGTATGTTGCGCTCCATGAGCCGGCGGTTGATCTTTGCCGGCGTCTCGGGACAGCTCACCACAAACTCCTGGAAGAACTCTCCCGACTGTGGCAGGGAATATCCGTCCAGGCCAGCGATGGCAGAGGCGGCATAGTGCGCCTTGTGATAGCAAAGTTCGGCAACTTGGCGCAGCCCCTGCCGGCCCATCGCCGCCAGGTAAATGGTTGACGCCAGGGCGTACAGCGCCTCGTTGGTGCAGATGTTGGAGGTGGCCCGCTCCCGCCGGATGTGCTGCTCCCGAGTCTGTAGGGTCAGGACGTAGCCGGTGCGGCCCTGGGTGTCGGTGGTTCGGCCCACCAGCCGGCTGGGCATCTGGCGAATGTACTGCTGCTTGCAGCTGAACAGGCCCAGGTACGGGCCGCCGAAAGACGGTGGGATGCCAATTGGCTGGCCCTCGCCGGTCACGATGTCCGCGCCGAATTCGCCAGGGGGCCGGAGCATCCCCATGGCCAGGGGGTCGGCCGACACCACCAGCAGGGCTCCGTCGTCGTGGGCGGTCGCAGCCAGGCCGGCAAGATCGTCGAGCCCACCGTAGAAGTTGGGGTACTGGGCCACCACGCCGGCGGTGGCCTCGGTAACGCTGGCGCCGATGTCCGACGTCGGCACGATGTCGATGGCGATACCCTGGGCCTGGCAGTAGGTGGCGATGACCTGCCGATAGGCCGGCGCGACGGTGTCGCTGACGACCACCTGCTGTCGGCGGGTCACCCGACAGGCCATCAGCACCGCCTCGGCGAGGCTGGTGGCGCCGTCGTACATTCCGGCGTTGGCGACTTCCATGCCGTAGAGAGCGCTGATCATCGTCTGGAACTCGAAGATGACTTGCAGAGTGCCCTGGGACACCTCCGGCTGGTAGGGCGTGTAGGCGGTCAAGAACTCGCCGCGGGTCATTACCGCTTTCACAATCGAGGGAATGAAGTGGTAGTAGCTGCCGGCTCCCAGGAACGACGGACCACTGGACAAGGGCCGATTGCGGCCGGCCATCGCGCCCAATTCCCTTTGGATCTCCAACTCCGACATGGGGTCAGGGAGTCGCAGCGGCGGGTTCCGGTAATCGTCCGGTATGTCGTCGAACAGCTCGTCGACGCTGCTCAAGCCCACCGCGGCGAGCAGGTCGTCCTGTTCGGCAGCGGTGTTCGGGATGTAGTGCGATTGAAAATTGGTGACCATTCGGGATTGCTCCGTTTGGCGAATGATTGTTCAGGACGGCAACTTACGCGGTTCGCGCGGGAAATTCTAGATGGTCTACCGCGGCCGTTGCAGGCGTTGACCGATGGGAAGACGGAAGATCAGGCCAACACCCGGTAACGATAGCTCGATTCCATGAGATCGTCCTCGGCAAAACGGCTGAACCGCAGCGGCGAGAGGTCCACGTCGCGGGCCTTGCCCTCGGCCACCAGTTCGGCTACCGCCTTTCCAATGGCGGGGGATAGTTTGAAACCGTGCCCGCTGAAACCGACGGCGCAGAACAGGCCCTCGACGCCGGGCACGCTGTCCAAGATGGGGTGCCAGTCAGGCGTGGTGGTGAACAGGCCGGACCATCCGCCGCGGTAGTAGGAGTCGGACATGCCCGGGATGCGACGGGCCAGTCGCGCCCGCGCCGAAGCTGCGGACTGCAAATCGATGCCCTGGGGATATGTGTCAGGGTCCGGCTGCTCTTCGTCATCGCCGAACCCCATGGTTGTGAAGTTGGAACCGTCGGGCCGGAAGGAGAAGGACTGGCTGATATCGCCCACGGTGGGATGCTGCGGCACCAGTTCGACCGGCCGGGCCACGGTGGCAACCTGGTGGCGCACCGGAAGCAACGGCACGTCCACCCCCACCCCGCCCAGGACCTGTTTGGACCATGGGCCGGCGGCAACGACCACCGTATCGGTGGCGATGCGCTCCCCGGCCGCGGTCAACACGGCCTGCACCCGTCCGGAGTCGGTTTCGATCCCTGATGCCGGGTTGCGGGAGGCAATCACGGCGCCGGCTTCCCGGCTGCGGGCTGCGTAGGACACGGTGACCTGGTACGGGTCCGCGTAGCCGGATTCCGGCTCCCACGCTGCCCGCTCGTCATCGTACAGCGTGACCATGGGGGCCAGACGTGCCAGGTCGTCCTGCGAAACCACTGCGGTGGGCACGCCCAGATCCTGGTGCATGGCGACGTTGCGCTCCAAACCGCCCTGGTCCGCCTCGTTGACCACCACCAGGTAGCCGGTCTGGACGAAGCCGGAATGTCCACCCACCCGCGCGTCGAAGTCGGCGAAGACTTGCAGGCTTTGCCACGCCAGTTGCGTCGTGACGCGGTTGGAGTAGTGCATGCGGCAGATAGCCTGGGAACGGCCGGTGCTGCCGGACCCGAGCACGTCCCGCTCCAGCAGAACGGTATTGGAGATTCCCAGCTGCGCCAGGTGATACTGGATGGCGCAACCGATGACGCCGCCGCCGATGATGACCGCGTCGGCTACGTTGGGGAGGCTGCTACTGGTCAATGCCCTTCCACGACATGACGCGGTTCACGTCGATCTCGATGGCAACCAACTTCTGGTCGCCTTCGGCCAGGTCGGCGGCGTCCTGCTCGCCCCGTTCCTCGCCTTCGTACCGGGAGAATATCCGGCGTACCGCGTCCTTGAGGTTATCGCTGCGAACCGTGGCGTCGCCCTCGAGTATGACGTACTGATACGGCCACTCGTCGGTTGCGACCGATAGCGCCACCTTGGGATTGCGCCGCACGTTCCTGGTCTTGACTGCCGCGTCACCGGAAACGACGGTGACCTTGCCGTCCTCCCACTGGTACCACACCGGGGAGACGTGGGGCGAACCATCCTCGCGGATCGAAGCGAAATGGGCAACGTGGGGCCCCGCCAGATAGGCGTCGATCTCTTGTGACGTAAGTCGCGGCATCGTTACCTCTGATTACGGCCGGCGACCTTGCACGAACGATTGCGTGCGCGGTCTGGGATGCCAGTATCATACCATAATCAGTAGCCGGCCCAAGATCGGATCGGCGATTTCGCACTCGACTAAGCCTCGGAAATCACGCTTCGGAAAGGCCCGATTTTCGCAACCGGCGTTAAAGTGCAACGCCTCAGCAAATCCCACGCGATGGCCCTGTGGTACAATCCGGCCACACAGCGGGGCGCGGGGATTCAACCGCGGCCCCGCGTTATGTTCGCTGATCACACGACCCCATGATGGCGTCCACTATTCCATTCTACTCGGCTCAGACAAAGCGTCCCCAAAGAGCCGGAGGCCGCAGCTGATGCGTCGGCCCCGGATCTTCTACGGGTGGTGGATCGTCATCGTCAGCCTCGTTGCCGACGGTATGAAGCACGGCAGCTTCAACCGGGGCTTCACCGTCCTCTACGTTCCAATAGAGAGTGACGTCATTTTCCCCAAGAGCGTTCTGGGCTTCAGTCCGCAATCCAGAACCATGCTGGGGCTGGCGGAAGGTTTGGGTAGGTTCATGGGTGGTGTTCAGGGTCCGCTCATGGGATATTGCACCGACCGGTTCGGCCCGCGGGTGATGCTGGCTTTCGGCGGGTTGATGTCAGGGCTGGGGTTCATCCTGCTGGCGCGCACCACTAACTTCTGGTGGTTCCTGTTCGTGTTTGTGGTGTTTCTGTCCGTGGGGTTCCGGTCAGGTTATAACAACGCCTCCATCGCTGCGGTGAACAACTGGTTCCGGCGCCGGCGCGGGTTGGCGATGTCGGTGGTCAGCATGGGCAACGGGCTGGGGGGCGCATCTGCTTATCTGGTTGGCCTGTTGGTTTTTCTGGTGGGATGGCGCGATGCCTGCACTATCCTGGGAGTTGCAATCCTGGCGGTGGTCATTCCATTGTCATATTTCCTGCGTCGTTCCCCCGAGGACATGGGTCAGCTGCCCGACGGGGACCCGCCGGAACTGGCCGAGACTAACCCATCGGACCGGAGCGCGTCGCCGCGCCGGCAGTCTGCGAACGGTGGGGATACCGATTTCACCGCCCGCGAAGCGATGCGGACTCCTTCGTACTGGCTGCTGGTCATGTCAACCGGTTTCCGCAATATCGTCCACGCCGGGGCCTCGTTTCTGATGGCCCCGCTGATCATTTGGTTCATGGAGGCCGGAGTGCCGGTCGACCCGACCTCGGAACAGGGCCAGAGGCACATCATCGTTGCGGCCGCTTTCGTGAGCGCCTTCTCCCTTGCGAATATGGTGTTCAACCCCTGCATGGGCTGGATCGGTGACAAGGTTGACCGGCGCAAACTCAGCGCGCTGTGCATGCTCTCCGGCGCGGCGGCGCTGGGATCACTGCTCACTCAGAGCGGCCACCTGTGGCAGGTCGTCCTGTTCGTCCTCCTGCTGGCATTCGCGGAGAGCGCGAACCCGCTGAACTGGGCCATCATGGGCGACTTCTTCGGACGGAGGGCTTACGCGACCTTGCGGGGTTGGCAGCACCTGCCGGACCAGCTGGCGTCCATGTGGACCGCCATGTGGATGGGCGCCATATACGACTACACCAACAGTTTCTACTGGGCGCTGTTTCCGCTGGTGGTGCTGTACATCGCGGCGGCCATCGGCTACTGGTTCCTGCCGCGGCCTCCGCTCCCTCGGCGGCTGCAATTGCAGCAGGAGCGCAGCACCGCCCGCCGCAACCGAGCGATCCGCGCGGCGCCGGAACCGGCTGGCTAGCGCAACTTGAATAAGGCTCGACGCCTGAATCGTCAGAAACCGGAGGAACCGCTCGACGGCATAAGACGGGGCATACGTCGCTGATCTGGTCATTTGTCTCGGCCTTGCCTTCGAGGTCACCATGGGCAAGAGTGAAACGCCGGCAAAAAGGTTGGCCCGTCTTCTGGGTGGCGACCTGTCGTTCCAGGGAACAGCTCGGCACGCCCATCCGCTGTACGCGTTGCACCCGTTTGCAGCACGGTTTCCGTACGGCTTGCCCGGGTATTTCATCGACGCGCTGACGGAGCCCGGCGGCACAGTGCTGGACCCCATGTGCGGGTCGGGCATCACGCTCCTGGAAGGGTGGGCCGCCGGCCGGGCGGTCATCGGCGTGGATTTGGACCCGCTGGCACGACGGCAAGCAACAGCGCGCACCACGGCTCTGCGTAACACGGAGGTCCTGGAGGCCGGTCAGGCGGCGCTCCGCAGGACGGCGGACCTCATGGCGGGTCTGGGCTCACAACGTGACCCGTTGGAGGCCGTAAAGACAGATATGGACCCGCCAACGCGGGAATTCCTGGACTATTGGTTCTTCCCGGAAACGCAACGTGAGCTCGCCTGCCTTACGCTCGCAATCCGGGAAGAGCCCGATGCGGACCTGCGCAACCTGTTGGAAGTGATCTTTTCTTCCACGATTGTCACCAAGTCCGGCGGCGTGTCCCGGGCTCGGGATCTGGCCCACACCCGGCCCCATCGCGTATCCGATAAGGTGCCCAGGCGACCCATCCCCCTGTTTGCGAACCTGGTCGCACGGGCTGCTGACGCTTACGGAAGCATTGACCGGGACGCTGTGGGCAACTGTCAGATCGTGGACGGGGATGCCCGTTCGCTGCCGCTGCCGGATTGCAGCGTGGACCTGATCGTGACGTCTCCGCCTTACGCCAACGCGCTGGATTACATGCGAGCGCACAAATTCTCCCTGGCCTGGCTAGGCGACCCCATCCCGTCCCTGACCAAGTTGCGGCGCGAGTACATCGGCTCGGAGTCCCCTGGCGGCCAGGCAACGTCGTCGGTTGATCCGCTGCCGGCAAAAGTCGAAGCCGTGGTCGAGCGCGTCGGCGAGGCGGATGCCACGAAATCCCGCGTCCTGAGGCGGTATTTCGCCGACATGTCGGCGTCGATCTCGGAGATGCAGCGGGTGCTCCGGCCCGGGTCGGCGACGATAATCGTGGTGGGTGCGTCCACCATGCGCGGCATATTGGTGCCTACCCACGAATACCTGGCGGACCTGACCGCGCAGGCGGGACTGGACGTAGTGGCCGTCGCTCCGCGCAACCTGGATCGCGACCGGCGGATGATGCCGGCGCGGAATGCCGGACGTGCCGGCAACGGTGACACCACAGGGATCGAGCGGCGGATGCACACGGAGTACGTCATCGGCGCGGTCAAGCCCTGACGGCACGGGCGGAGTCCGTCAAATGGTCGGGTCAGAGCAACCCGGACGGGCCCGGCAATCTAGTCTCAAACTCCAACCCGGCTCGGCCCGGCGCGAATTTCTACCAGATGTTGTTATCGGCGGTTGGACGGCACGGATCGCTGCCGCCAACCTGTGCCCTCGGCTTCATCAAAACGGATGTTCCGTTACCGCCCCGCCGGCCGGCCGCAAGATTGGATTTCATCATACGTTTCATTGTGCAACCAAAACCGTTGTTTTTTTCAATTGCGGGCAAAACATTACATCTACGATTCCGTCTAGCGGGGCCGCCGGCGCCCCTTTACCATTGCTTGCCATACGATTAGGTCACTTGGAGTCAGGAAACAGACGATGCAAGATCGACCCGACCCCGTATCAGCATGGCAAGCCGCCCTCGGCCGCCTACAGCTGGAAATACCCCAGGAGCAGTTCAAAACTTTCCTTCGACCCTGCACGGGCCTGCGATGGGAAGACGACTGCCTGGTGGTCGGCGCGGCAACAACCTTTGCCGTATCGTGGCTCGAACTGCCGTTGCACCTGGAAATGGTTCGGGAGGCGGTAGCCAAAACGACGGGCGCACCATCAAGCGTCCGCTACCTGGCCATGCCGGCGAATGACCCCAACGCGTCGGCGCCGCGCGAAGCTTCGGTGTATTCGGTAGTCGCGGAACCGGCGACGCGGCTTCCCGACCTGATTGATCCAGGCGGCGACCAATCGCAACGCGAAGCCGCAGCGGCATGGCCGGGCCGCCAACCCAACCAGGCGGTCGGGCTCAACCCGCGGTATACCTTCGACAATTTCGTCGTCGGCGAAAGCAATCAGTTGGCTTACCACGCCGCGCGCGCCGTCAACGCGGAGGCGCGCGATGCCGTCCCCGGTTACAATCCGTTGTTGCTGTACGCCGGCTCCGGGATGGGCAAGACCCACCTGCTGCACGCCATCGGAAACGTGGCCCGTCAGCAGAGTGTTTCGGTCCGCTACGTAACGTCCGAACAGTTTACCAACGAGTTCGTGTCGGCGATCAACCGCCGGGCAATGCCGGAATTTCGCGAACGCTACCGGAGCGTCGACCTGCTGCTGCTGGACGACGTGCAATTCCTGGTGGGAAAAGAGCAAACGCAGGAAGCGCTGTTCCACACCTTCAACGACCTGCACCAGGCGGGCGCGCAGATCGTTCTGACCAGCGACCGTCCGCCCGAGACCATCACGCCTTTGGAGGACCGACTTCGCTCCCGTTTCCAATGGGGACTGGTGGCCGATATCCGTCCGCCCTCTCTGGAAATGCGGCTGGCGATGCTCCATTCCTGGGCTTCGGACAGCGGGTCTGAGGTGCCGCCGCCGGTGCTGGACCTCATCGCGCAACGTGTCAGCCGAAACGTGCGCCAGCTCCTGGGCGCGTTCAACCGGGTGGTGGCGACCTCGCAGCTCTTGAGCGCCCCGCTGACCACAGAAAGCGTGGCCGCGCAACTGGACGCCATCGTGGGGCCGGACGCCCGCGCGGAGGTAACGCCCCAGCAGGTGCTGGGCAAGGTGGCGCGTCACTACGGGCTTACGGCGGAGCAGATTTTGGGCCGCAAGCGCACGGCTGCGGTGGCGCTGGCCCGGCAGGTGACGATGTACCTGTTAGTATCAGAACTTGACACGACACCAACGGACGCCGGGCGTTTCCTGGCGGGCCGCAGCCACAGCACGGTGATCCACGGGGTTGCCCGGGTGCGGCAGGCCATGGAATCCGATAGCCGGCTGAAGCGCACGGTCCTGGCAATCACTGAAACGCTGAACGACTGAACTCTCCACTCCATGAACCGTCCCAGGAGGCACCCATGACGACAGGCAGTAGCCAGACCATCCAAACCGTCGTCGGCACCGGCGCAGCCGGCTACAGCGGCGATGGCGGGCCGGCCGCGTCCGCCACCCTTCGCGAGCCGTTCATGTGCACGTTCGACCGCGCGGGCAACATGTTCTTCTGCGAGGCGAGAAACCACGTCGTTCGGCGGGTCGACACATCCTCCGGGCACGTCACCACCGTGGCCGGTACGGGCGAGGTCGGCTACACGGGCGACGGGGGTCCGGCGACGGCGGCAACCATGAATGAGCCCTATTCGCTGGAAGTTGACGGTGACGGAAATATCTACATCGTCGACCGCCTCAACGCCGCCGTGCGCCGGGTCGACGGGGTCACCGGGATCATCACGACGGCGGCCGGCACCGGCGAACCGGGTTATTCGGGAGACGGAGGTCCCGGCGACGCGGCCCAACTGCGAGAGCCGAACGACTGCTTCCTGGACGGACGGGGCGGACTGCTCATCGCCGACATCCAGGACCAGCGTATCCGTCGCCTGGACCTGGCGACGGGCATCATCGACACCTTTGCCGGCAATGGCGAAAAGACGCGCGGCGGCGACGGGATGCCGGCGCGACAGGCCAGCATCCTGGGCTCGCGCGCAGTATGCATGGACCAGCACGGCAACACGTACATCGCGGAGCGCGAGGGCAACGGCGTCCGTGTGGTCACTGCGGGCGGAATCATGGGAACCGTTGCCGGCGCGGCGGCGGAACGGGGATACACCGGCGACGGCGGGTCCGCGCTGGCCGCCACCTGGGGCGCGCCCAAGGCCCTGCGTTGCGACGCCGCGGGCAACGTCATCGTGGTTGACACGGAAAACCACGCCATCCGTAAGATCGACGTCAACACCGGCGTGGTAACCACCATCGCCGGCGGGCAGTTGGGCGGGCACGGCGACGGCGGCCCGGCCACCGACGCCGGACTGGACCGCCCGCACGGATGCGGCATCGCGGCGGACGGTCAGATCTACATTGCGGACAGCAACAACCACCGCATACGGGTGGTGGGTTAGGAATTTCGAGCCGGAGCCAAATCCTCCCGGGTCTTTCAGTTTTCAGTCGCCGATTACCGGACCCGAGCCAGCTTCTGCACGCGCTGGTTGGAGGTGTCGGCGCCGTAGATGTTGCCTCGAGAGTCGGTGTACACCTGGTGGGCGTACTCGAAGGTGCGGCCCCGGGCCAGCAGTTCGCCGTCCAGCGTGAGGATGCTGAGGCGGGGCACCTGGTCGGTGACGTAGACCCGCTGCTCCGCGTCGATGTGAACGCCCATGGGGCACTTGAAATCGGTCCACTGGTCCACGAAGTCGCCATCGACGGTGAACACTTGCACGCGATTGTTCTCGCGGTCGGCCACGTAGACGCGCCCGTCGGCGGAAACGCGGATGCTGTGGGGCACGATGAACTCACCCGGGCCGCGACCGGGACTGCCAAAGGAAGCAATCAAGGTACCGTCGGCGGCCAGCCGGTGCACTGAGGAGTTCCCATAGCCGTCCGCGACGAACAGTTCGCCGGAGGGAGCCACGCAAACGTCGGCCGGATGGTTGAACGGAGCCTGAAGCGCCGGGCGGTCTCGCGCGCCGATGGATGACAGCAGTTCCCCATCCGGGGAATATTTCAGGATCTGGTGCGCGTCCCGGTCCACCAGGTACACCGAGTCATCCAGCCCGATGTGGATGTGGTGAGCGTCGGCGGGCACTCCGTCCGGCCGTGCCCATGCCGCCACCGGGTTGCCGTCCTGATCGAACACCAGCACCGGCGGGCCCTGCCGCTGAAACACGTACACCCGGTCCCGGCTGTCGACGGCGACACCGCTGATCCCCTGGAAACCCTGTCCCACCGGAAGGCGCGGCCACTCCGGTTGGTATTCGTACACGAACTCGCCCATGCCAACGGTGATGGCCATGCCGTATCCTCCGCGTTCGGATAGCTCCGAGTTTGGCGGGATTGTAGCACCCAAGCGGGATGTCGATGCAGATCGCGGGATAGAACGTCCGGCGCGCCGCTTGACCTCAAAGTACGGCGCTGTTAGCGTCCGAAAACCAACCCGGGATCAAACCAGGGCAACATCACCTATCCAACAAGGATCACGCCGGAGGAGGTCGTCATGGCCATTTCCACCAAGGCGCCCGCGCAGGACGCGCCACGCTCCGTAATCTCGCATCCGCTGGATCCGCTGACGGCCGAGGAGATAGCCGCGGCAGCGTCCATCCTGAAAGCCCAGCGCGATCTCAGTCCGCGCACCCGGTTCGAGACCATCGTGTTGCGGGAGCCGGACAAGAATGTGGCGCTCGCGCATCAACCGGGCGCCTCCGTAAAGCGCGAAGCTTTCCTGGTAGTGCTGGACAACGACGCCGGGGCCACCTACGAGGCGGTGGTATCCCTCGACGACCGTCGGGTCGTCTCCTGGGAACACATTCCCGGCGTGCAGCCTCGGGTGATGTTTGACGAGTTCGTAGAGTGCGAGGCGGCGGTACGGGCCGACGCGCGGTTCCAGGCAGCCATCAAGAAGCGGGGCATCACCGACCCCAGCCTGGTGATGGTCGACCCCTGGTCGGCGGGCAACTACGGGTACGAGGACGAGGAAGGTCGGCGGCTGGTGCTGTGCCGTAACTTCGCCCGCTCCAGCCCCACCGACAACGGCTATGCCCGCCCCATCGAGGGCGTTACCGCAGTGGTGGACCTGAACAACATGGAAGTGGTCCGCGTCGACGACTACGGCGTGATCCCGCTACCGCCGGAGGCCGGCAACTATGGCGCGGAGTTTGTCGGCAAGTTCCGCGAGGACCTGAAACCGCTGGACATCACCCAGCCGGAGGGACCAAGTTTCCAGGTGGACGGCTGGAAGGTGACGTGGCAGAAGTGGCGACTGCGCGTCGGATTCACGCCCCGGGAGGGGCTGGTGATCCACACCGTCGGGTACGAGGACCAGGGTCGGATCCGGCCGATCCTGTACCGAGCCGCGCTGTCCGATATGGTGGTCCCCTACGGCGATCCCGGCAAGGACCATTACCGCAAGAACGCCTTCGACGCCGGCGAGTACGGCATCGGCTCCCTGACCAACTCGCTGACCCTGGGGTGCGACTGCCTGGGAGAGATCTACTACTTCGACGCGGTGCTGAATACCGGCGGCGGCGAGGCGTTCACCATACCCAACGCGGTGTGCATGCACGAGGAGGACTACGGCATCCTGTGGAAGCACACCGACTGGCGCAGCGGGCAGACCGAGGTGCGCCGCTCCCGGCGGCTGGTAATTTCCAGCGTGGCCACGGTGGGCAACTACGAGTACGGCTTCTTCTGGTATTTCTACCAGGACGGCACGATACAGATGGAAATCAAGCTGACCGGCATCATCAACACCGCCGGCATCGCCGCGGGCGAGACGCCCAAGTACGGCACCATCGTCGCGCCGCAACTCAACGCGCACATCCACCAGCACTTTTTCAACTTCCGCATGGACATGAGCGTGGACGGGGAGGAGAACTCGGTGTTCGAGGTGAACACTGTCGCCGCGCCGCCGGGTCCGGACAACCCCCACGGCAACGCCTTCTACGCGGAGAAGACCCTGCTGGGAACGGAACACGAGGCGCAGCGGGTGATCGATCCCATGAGCGGGCGCTACTGGGTGGTATCCAGCACGTCCCGAAAGAACAAACTTGGGCAGCCGGTGAGCTACAAGCTGATGCCGGGCGAGAACATCCTGCCCTTCGCCCATCCCGACGCCAGCATCATCAAGCGCGCCGGGTTCATGACCAGGCACCTGTGGGTAACGCCCTATCACCGGGACGAGATCGCGGCGACGGGACCATATCCCAACCAGCACCCGGGCGGCGCGGGTCTGCCGGAGTACACCAGGAACAACCGCAACGTCGCCGACACCGACGTGGTGCTCTGGTATACCCTGGGCTACCACCACGTGCCGCGACCCGAGGACTGGCCGATTTCACCCGTGGCCTACTGCGGATTCAGCCTCAAGCCGGTGGGGTTCTTCGACACCAACCCGGTGCTCGACGTGCCGCCCAGCAACCACTGCGAGGAGGCGTGCCACACCTAGAGCCGACGCATGATCGGTGTGCAGGGCAGCCTCAGGAAAACCGGAGCTAAGCCACCTGCACCGGGTGGGCGACAGGCTGGTTGAAAAGGTAGCCCTTCTCGTTGAAGGGTACGCGGTCCGGCTGGGTGTTTCCGGCCGCGTCGGTAGCACGGGTCAGGATGCGACGCTCTCCCGGTTCGGCGTTCCATTCGAACTCGAAACGAGCCCATGCGTAGTCCGGCTGGGATCCGGAGAGCATGGCCTCGTTCCAGGTCTGACCCGAATCGACACTCCATTCCACCTGTGAGATTGGACCCGAAGGGGAGTGCGCGTACCCGTGGATGCGATGGCGTCCCGCCGGAAGTTCCGCCGGCCAGGGCAGGGCCAGGGCGCTCTTGATGACCTGCTCGGTCACGGGCTGGCCCAGTGACTCTCCCACCGGTGGGTATTCATCGCCAATGAGTGTGTACGACGTGATGTTATTCCGCGTCCACAGCGGCTCCGACGAAACGACGATGCGGCCCAGCCACTTCACGTTCGCGCTGCCCACCCAACCCGGAACCAGGGCGCGCACCGGAAAGCCGTGGTCCTTGGGCAGCGTCTCTCCGTTGAGGGTGTAGGCCAGCAAAGTGTCTCGGTGCATGGCCTTCTCCACCGGCAGAACGTAGCGAAAGCCCTCCTCGGGAGACTCCACGTCCAGCCCGACCAGCAGCGCGGACACGGCGTCGGGTTGGATGCCCGCCAGCGTCAGGGCGTCCCGCAGTTGCGCTCCTACCCATTCGCCATTGCTCACGGCCCCGGTCATCCACTGGGTGCCGGAGGCCTCCTGGCCATTCATCACATTGAACATGGCGCGGTGATTGCCGGCGCATTCCAGGTAGGACGTGAGGGTACGGCTGGGCAGGCTGCGGATGTCCGCGTAGGTCAACTCCAGCGGCTCCGAGACCGCGTCGCCTTCCACGGTGAGACGCCAGCCCGTAACGTCCAAGTCCAGGCTGACGGAGTTGTTGCGCACGAAAAACAGCCGGTTGGGCGTAATCGCACCCTGCATGTTTTCCAGCCGCGCCTCCAGGCCCTTGTCGCCATGCACGATGAACGGCGTCGGATCCTTGAACCAGGACGCGGCCGGTGCCGGGTTGGCGGCCGGCGATGACGGCGAACCGGCGGTTCCATCAGACGACCCCAGATCGGCACAAGCCGCCAGCACTGCCGTTGCGCCGCCGGCCACCAGCAAGCTCAGGAAGTGGCGGCGGCCCATCCCCCGGGCGTTGGCGAACTCCCAGAGCGAAGGGCTGCCCGACGGCGGACCGCCGAATTCGTGCTTACGCTGGTTCATGTCCGGCTCCTGGTGCGCCTCCCGTTGAGCACGTTACGATTCTTGTCTTTGTTTGCTGAGGCAGCGGCAACTTTGCCGTCCGACTGTAGCAATCGCCAACTCGATGCCAGTCGGCAAACCAGGGGTTCCACAGCCGGCTTGATCACGGGCCGCCACCATTGGGGCCTCGCCCGCGCATTGCCTGTAAATTACATCGCAGGTGCGTGGCGTAGCCCTTCTCGTTGAAGGGCGCCCGGTCCGGCTGCCTGCTCGATGGGCCGCCCCTGCCGGCCTGTTTACGCGGACGGTCGTTTCTTCTTGGTCGGCTTCGCCGGCGGTTGATGTTTGGTCATATTTGTTCTGGGCGCCTGGAAGGTCAGGTTCGGTGTGACCCATGACCCCGTGCAAGGTTCCTCGCCAGGGTTTTGACTGTAGGCCAACCGTCGCAGAGTTTCCAGGTGATGTAGATAGCGGCGACGAGCATTATGGGAGGTGCTGCGAAGGTGAAAAACGGGTCCACTAAGTCCGCTCCGGGCCTGTCCCGGTGAATACCCTCGTAAGGCAAGTAGGCCAGGAATCTGAGGGTGAAGGACAGCAGGGTCAGGGTTGTGCCAACAACGGCCCCGATAAAGATTGCCCAGATTGGTTTGAGATGGCCCGTCTTCCGACTCCTTAGGAGACCCGTGATAGCGGCCCCTATGATCTGCATTCCCGCGAACCAGAGGAAGAATGCAAACATTACCAGCGCAATAAAAGCCGGTGGGAAAACGATGGGCATTGGATTTACTCCTGCATTGGCGACGGTCCATCGCCCGTCCCCTGGCGAAGCGCCACGGCGGCTGTTCCATTTGAAGCGCCGTTGCTACCTCCCACCGGCTCTGATTCATGCCCGGCTCAAGACGCGGCGCCAGCACGGAACTCGGCATCGCCTACGACGCTTGCAGCATCGGCCAGAAGGTGGCGGCGGCTCCTCCCATCATCCAGTCCAGGTCTTCGGCGGACAGCCAGGGGAGCGCGGTTTTGCCCAGTTCCACCTGGCCGATGAATCCGCCGGCGCGCGACGACGGGAAGTTGGAGCCCCACATCATGCGCCTCGGCGTGAAGGCTTCGATAACGCGCCGGAACAGGTCCTTTTCGTCGTCGGACAGGTCGGCGTAGGGGCCGAGGCTGGTACTGGAGTACCGTAGATGGGCGTTGGGCAGCTGAGCCAACGCCTCTAGCGCAGCGGTCATGCCCGCCTTGTCGGCGGAGTTGCTCCAGCCGGCGAAGTGGTCGGGGGCGAACCGGACGTTGGGATGCCGGCCGCCGATGTTGCGCATCCGGTTGACCCGATCAGCAGTCCCGCCTCCACCGATGGAAATGGGAATCCCCAGCGATTCGGCGCGGTCCCACAGGGCATCGCATCGTGGGTCGTCGGGTTCGGCCTGGCTCTGCAGACGCACGCCCCACATGCCCCGCTCGTTAGTCCAGTAGGACAGCTTGTCGGCGGCGTCATCCGCCGCCGGGTCGAGGATGCCGACGGCAACGGTGCGCGGAGCGTAACGCCGGGCGCTGTCGCACTGGTAGGAATTGTCCAGGCCGTAGGTGCCGTTGGGCTGGACCAGGGTGGCGCATTCCACGCCGGCAGAGTCCATCTCCTGAATCAGGTCCTCGACGTCGTTGCTGACCTCGAGTGACCAGCCGGTGGCGTCAGGGTGGAGCGGGTGGGCGTTCTTGTCGCTGCTGACCACGTGGGTGTGGGTGTCGATGATCATGGGTGCCACTCCTTGAGAGATTGTCTACAACGGGACAACGGCAATCTTACGGCATCATTCGAGGCCTGGGCGGCCTTCAGAAAAGTTCCCGGCTGGCGATATCCGCGCCCTCGCGCATGGCCCGGAGCTTCAGCCAGACGATACCGGCCTCTACACGATTCGAGCCGGCGGAAGTATCGAACCCGCAGTCGGTTCCGGCCAGCACCCGCGTGGGGTCGCCGCCGGCGGCCGCCACGGCCTGGTGCAACCGGTCGGCCACCAACCGGGGATGCTCCACATAGTTGGTCTTGGTGTCGATCACGCCGGCGACGAGCAGCATCCCTTCGGGCAGCGGGCGGTCACGGTACACACGGTGTTCGTGAGCGTGGCGCGGGTTGGCCATCTCCATGACCAGGGCGCCGACGTTGGCGTCGTAGAGCAAGTCCACGATGTCCTCCAGCGGTACGTCGTACTGGTGCGGACCCTCGCTGTTTCCCCAGCAGACGTGCAGCCTGACTCTATCGCGAGGGACGTTGGCCAGGGCATGGTTGATGGCGCGGATGTGCAGGGCGACCACGTTGCGGAAGGCGGACAGCGGCTCGTCCTGGTAGGAGATGTGCCGCTCCATGGCCAGGTCGGGGCAGTCCAGTTGCAGGGTCAGGCCATTGGCGATGATGATCTCGTATTCTTTCCGCAGTTCCTCCGCCAGCGCGAAAACGTAATCCTCGTGGCTGTGGTAGTAGCGGTTGGCCAGGGTCAGGGCAACGATGCCGGGCGACGCGGCGGTCATGAACAGTTCTTCCGGTTGTTTGCCAGCGGAACCAACCCCATCGAGAAACTCCCGGCACTCCCGCTCGACCAGGTCCAGCCGCTCGTAGGACAGTGGGCCGATGCACGTGGGCACGTCACGCATCAACTGCACCACTCGGGGGCGCGCCAACCCGGGGAACTCGTTCTGGTCCCGGTGGCCGCGGCGGGTCCACGAGCCGCCGAATCCGACCATCCGCTGGGTCACGTAGGTGGAGAAGCTGACGCGGGACTGCTCGCCGTTGTTGATGACATCGACGCCGGCGTCCATCTGCGCCGCGACGACTCCAGTGGTGGCCTCACGGGATGCGGCATACAGAGCCTCCTCGTCCGCCGGTTCGCCGCGCGCCACGGAGCCGAGCATCGCCACCAGCCCTTGGGGACGCGGCAGGCTGCCGGTGTGGGTGGTCAGGATGCGGGTTTCACTGCGTTTCATTGTCACTGGGCGAGTCGGTTCCTGCTGGCGTGGCTAATCCTGCAAGGCGTCGGGCGGGCGGGTGCGGTGCCGGGTTTGGCGCCGGCGCAGCCGACCGGGAACAGCCGTAGGGGATGATTTATGGGGAAAACAGACCCTGAACCCGGTTGCCCAATCGGGTCGCGGCGAATATTATACTTTGGCGCGGATAGTGAAAGCGCAAAACGATACCCAGAAACATAACGGAGTGAGAAATGGCAGTTGGCAGCACTTACAAGGTAGTCGAGCTGGTGGGATCCTCCAGCGCAAACCTACAGGAGGCCATTGACGGCGCGATCGCGCGGGCGGCCCAAACTATCCGCAACCTGGACTGGTTCGAGGTGCGGGAAATCCGTGGCACCATCGACGATGGGCGCGCCAACTGGTACCAGGTCAAGCTGGGTGTGGGCTTCCGCGTGGACACCGGTGAAGACATCCGCGAAGACTAAGCCCGCCGCGTTCCCCCTTGTGGATCTAGCGCCCGCCGCCGGTGGTGGTGGGCGCGATTTCCGCACGTGCAGTGCGGACAACTTGGACTTGACCAGTCTGGTCGCCAGTTGACGGCCGAAGTCTCTACTGTTCCTGCCCATGCTTTACGCCTCCGACATCAGCAAAGCCTATTCCGAACGGACACTGTTCCACGGGCTGAACCTTTCCATGGCGGCCGGCGACCGCATTGCGCTGATCGGCGCCAACGGTTCGGGCAAGACGACGCTCCTCGACATCCTCGCCGGCGATACCCTGCCGGACGCGGGTTCGGTTTCCGGACGCCGCAGCACCACGGTGGGATACCTCAAGCAGGAGCCGGCGCCGTTTGCCGGCCGATCGCTGCTGGAGGAAGTATTGGCGGCGAATCAGGAAGTGGTCGAGCTGTCGGGACGCATAGCCGCGACCCGAGAGACGCTGTCTGCCACCGCTGACCCGGCGCGACAGCGCGAGTTGATGGACCTGCTGTCTGCACTCGACGCGGAACTGGAAGCCGCCGGCGGCGCCGACCGCGACCACGAGGCCAAGGCAATCCTGTCCGGCCTGGGCTTCAAGGAAAAAGACTTCTCTCGCCCCATGCGGGAATTCAGCGGGGGCTGGATCATGCGGGCCGAGTTGGCCCGGTTGCTGTTCCGAAACCCGGACGTCCTCCTGCTGGACGAGCCCACGAACCACCTGGACCTCGAGGCCAATCTGTGGTTCGAGAAATACCTGTCGTCGTTTCCCGGCGGAGTGGTTATAACGTCCCACGATCGCGCCTTTCTGAACACGGTCGTCACTCGCATACTCGCCATCGAGCCGGGAGAGGTGGTGCATCATCACGGCAACTACGATGGTTACCTGCTCGCCCGGGAACGGGCGCTGGAAATCAAGCAGGCCGCCGCCGCCCGCCAGGAACGCGAGATCCAGCGGCAGATGCGCTTCGTCGAACGGTTCCGGTACAAGGCAACCAAGGCGCGGCAGGTGCAAAGCCGCTTGAAGCAACTGGAAAAGATTGAAATCATCGAACTGCCCCGGGCGACCCGCAAGATCAACTACTCCTTCCCGGAGCCTCCCCGCAGCGGCTCCGACATCATCCGGCTGGACGACGTCGGCAAAGCCTACGGCGACAACGTGGTGTATCGCGGGTTGAACCTGACCCTGGAACGCGGCGACCGCGTCGCGTTGGTCGGCCCGAACGGGGCCGGCAAGTCGACGTTGCTGAAAATCCTTGCCGGCGCGCTGCCCATCGATCACGGCCAGCGCAAGCTCGGCCACAACGTGATTACCGCCTACTATGCGCAGCACGTCCTGGATCTGCTGCATGCCGACAATAACGCCCTGGAAGAATTGCAGGAGGTCGCGCCGTCCGAATCGGAGCAGAGCCTGCGCACCATCCTGGGCGGCTTCTTGTTCAGCGGCGACGACATCCTCAAACCGATCTCTGTGCTCTCCGGCGGCGAAAAGGCTCGGGTCGCCCTGGCCAAGCTGCTGCTGCAACCCAGCAACTTCCTGCTGATGGACGAGCCCACCAACCACCTGGATATCACCTCCCGCGAGATCCTGGCCGACGCCCTCGGCGACTACCGCGGCTCCATCTGCCTGGTCACCCACGACCGCACCTTGATCCGGCAGGTCGCCAACAAGATAATCGAGATCGACGGGGGGATGCCCCGGGTCTATCCGGGCGACTACGACGGCTACCTGTATCGCAAGCAGCAGGAGGCTGAGGCGAGACCCGCCGCCATAGCCCCAGAACACGAGATCCCAACCCCGGTGGAAAACGGCTCGGGTCGGCGACGCTCACGGCGACCCCTGACCGCCAGGGAAGAAGAGGAACGGGCGCTGAGCCGTAAGGCCCGCCAACTGGCGACGCGGATTGATGAAATCGGCGCGGCCATCACCGAGCGCGAGGCGGTCACCTCGGAACTGGAGACCATGTTCGCCAATCCCGATCAGTTCGAAGACCGGGCCCAGCTTGAGGACACGGGCCAGCGGTATCGCATCCTCAAGGAAGAGGAACAATCGCTGTGGGACGAGTGGGAGCGACTGTCCCTGGAAGCCGAGGACGTGGACCGGACACTGGTGGCACTGAAATCCGGCTGAGCGGGCCTTACGCGTCCCCCGGGGACCAGATCCAGTACCGCGAGACGGCGCCGGCGTCCACGCGCAGATCGAATCCGGTAATCATTTCGGCGTCGTCCGACGCCAGAAACACTGCCGCCTTGCCGTAGTGTGTTGGGCTGGGAAGCTTGAGCAGGGGCGCGCCGCGGCTGGCATCCGGCAGCAACCCGGCAGCACGCTGTCCCAGGCGAGGTCCCGGCCAGTCCACGCCCCACCTTTCGGCCCGCTCCCGTCCCTCGGACTGGTCGGTGGCGGTTGGCGTCAGGCTGTTGACCCGGATGCCGTATGCGGACAGTTCCATGGCCACCGACCGGGTGAAGTTGAGCATCCCGCCCTTGGCCGTGCCGTAGCCCACGTTTCCCGGCTCGCCCTGGTGTCCGGCGGTGGAGATGATGTTGATAATGTTGCCCCTGCGTTCCTGCTGGATCATCAGATGGGCGACGTGCTTGGTGAACAGGAAGGCGCCGGTCAGGATGATGTCGGTCTGGCGTCGCCACTCGTCCACCGGCATGTTCAACACGCCCTTGAAGTTGAACTGGGCCGCGCCGTTCACCAGGATGTCCACGCCCCCGAACCGCTCCGTGGCCTGAGCAATGGCGGCAAGCGCCTGTTCTTCGTCGGTCACGTCGCAGGCCACGCCGATGGCCTGGTGACCTGCGGCGGTTATGGCCGCGGCGCACTTGTCGGCCATTTCCTCACGGATGTCTATGCAGACCAGGTTCGCGCCTTCGCGAGCCAATTCCTCGGCGATGCCGCCCATGATGTTCGGGCTGGTGCCGGTTACCAGCGCCGTTTTACCTTCAAGTTTCAAACGTCAACCTCTATTGGGTGGTAGGCTCAGAAGATGATGCTGACCGCGCCGTGCCAGGACAGCGCTTCCAGGTCCAGCACCGCGCGGCGGTAGGCGATTTTGAGATCCTCACCATCCCTCCGCAGAATGTAGTCGATGCTACCCACGTAGGGCGCGCCCTCGCCGGCGCGGAACCGGTAGACCAGCACGTTGGAGTTCACCGAGAGCTCACCGTCGTCGGTTTCCGTCACCCGCACGTTGGAAATGAACCGGCGGGTGCGCGACCACGGATACTCGCGGTGAGCGTGACGGCTGTTCAACCGCACCGCCCGGGCGCGCAGGCGGGTGATGTCGTCGTCGATAAAGACCAGGTCGCGCTTGGGGTCGCCCTCCGGCAGGTCGGTGGTGGGCACGATGTACCGGGCGTCTTCGGTGAAAAGGTCCACCCAATCATCCAGGAGCCAATCGTCCAGGAGTGCGGCTTCCCGGAAAAGAAAGTCCTCCACCTGCTCCCGCAGCGTTGGCTGGTTAACGGTTGTCATGGTTCACCTGATAGAGCAAGGGTCAGTCGTCTGCCAGGGCCAGCACGCCTTCCAGTTCCTCGACCGGCGCGTCCTGCACGTTGGTTTTACTCAGGCCCTGCATATTCGCGTGCCACTGCCGCCAGAACCCGCGCATCTGGAGCTCATCCGTGGATTTGGCCGGCCGGAGCATACCCCGGGAGATATCGGACCACTCGGTTTCCGTGGCGCGGAATCCGATCTGGCATGACTCCAAGGCCTCCACGTCGTCGGGCGTGGCGAAGCCGCCGGGGCCGAGGAAGGTCAAGAAGCTGTCCAGCCGGGTGGCCAGCATGGACTCCGATTCCTCTCTGGGGACGAGGTGCCAGGCCGTGACCTCCATGTTGTCGGGGGCCAGGGGCTCGAAGTACCGGACGGTGATGGCCATGATGTCGTTGATCACCAGGTTGGGATAGATGATCAGGTTGCGGGAGGTGTCGGCCATGCGGAAGGTGCGCTCCTCGCCGTACTTGTCCACCAGCCGCTGGCGGACCTGTGCGATGGGCTCCCGGGCTTCCTCACCAAAGAGGGGGTGCCAGTGGGCGATGGGCCGTCCGTTGCGCACCGGCGACTCGATCACGCAGTGGCCATTGCCCAGGGCCCGCGCCTTGCCGACGATGCGGGACGCCGCGGTCTGGCCGCTGTCGTCCGCGCCCAAGCCACTGATGTAGTCCAGGTAGGTCTGGTGCGTCGGAACCAGGTGGTAGCCGTCCAGGCTGTTTTCCACCAGGAGCTTCCAGTTGGCCTTCATGGTGTACTTGTTGGAACCGGCCACCACCCGCATCCCTTCCTCCGCCTGGTCCACGATCAGGTCGAGGTATTCGCGGGCTCCGGCCAGATAGGTCACCAGGTCTTCCCCGTAAGGATTGAAGCTCACGAAGTAGAAGCCGCGATAGCTTTCCACACGCGGCGGTTCTTTCAGGCCAAGCTCGTCCCGGTCGAAGTTTGGCCCGTAGGCTTCCTGGTCAGGGACTCCGATGAGCTCGCCGTTGGTGTTGAAGGACCAAGCGTGGTAGAAGCACTGTAGAACTTCGGCGTTCCCGGCATCGCGGCGGCAGATCAATGCGCCCCGGTGCGGACAGGAATTGAGGAACACCCGAACCTGGCCGTCCCTTCCGCGGGCAAAGAAGAGCGGCCGCCCCGCCACCACGCGGCGCCGGTAGTCCCCGGGGTTCTCCACCTCCGACTCGTGGCCCAGGTAGACCCAGCACCGGCTGAAGATCAGTTCCCGTTCCCGCTGGAACAAGTCATCGGAGGTCATGGATGACCGGTGGACCCGGAAAATGCCGCGCTGCCGGTCGTCGATGATCAGGTCTTTGATCTCCATAAGTTCACCCATGTCTCCAGCGTTGCGTTGAAAGTGAGGCAAGCCTAGATTGCTTCTCCGGGGCTGTCAACAAGCAGCCCGGACCAGCGATATGGTCGGGAAGGGAAGTTACGATTCGACGCCCGGCCCCCACGTCGTGCCGAAGTCGAACCGGGAGGCCAGTTGCCCGGTGAAGGTGCTGGCGTCCTGCCGGGCCAGGTACACGGCCAGCGGGCCAATCGCGCTGGGGTCCACCCGCTCGTGCCAGTCGCGCTGTGTCCACGGAATTGCCGCCGATCCCTCGCTGCGCAGACCTCCGGGGCTGAGGATGTTCACCGCGACGTTGTGCTCGCGTACCTCGTCGGCCAGGCAGTAGCTGAACATGTGCACCGCCGCTTTGCTGGCGCTGTAGAGGACGCCGCCGCCCTGGTTGGGGTCGGTGGCCATCCGCGAACCGATGTTGATGATGCTGCCCCGCCGCTGCTCCATCATCGTCGGGAGCACGGCCCGGCTGCACAGATAAGGGCCGTTGACGTTGATCCGCATCAGCTGTTCCCAGCGAGGGGCGTCGATATCCATGATCGTCTCACCCAGCACCATCATGCCGGCATTGTTGAACAGCACGTCGATCCGGCCGTAGCGGTCCACCGCCTTGCGGACCATATCGTTGACCTGCGCTTCATCGGTCACGTCGCAACTGACGGCGAGGACGTCGCCGCCGGCATCCCTGATGTCGTTCGCCGTTTCTTCCAGGGTGCCGGCCAGACCCGTGGGCGATTGACTGCGGGCCGAGATGACCACGCTCGCGCCTTCCTCCGCGTACGCTTTGGCTATGGCCCGCCCCAGGCCCCGGCTGGCGCCAGTGACGATCGCGACCATTCCGTCCATCTGTCCCATGATTGACCTGCCTGGATGATTTGGTAGTTCACGCGCCTTTTCTGCTTCGCCGGAACAGGAGCGTCTTGGCCTCCATGTTGACTCTCGCTGTTTCCCATCCAGCGGCGAGCCAAGCCCGACCGTGCACATGACCGATGTCGTTTGCCCACCAAGCCCGATAACTGAATGCAGCCGGGGGCAAAGGTTTTCCGACTACGGTTTCAACATCAGCGAAGGTTGCTCGCCACTCCTGGGCATCCAGTCCGCACAGGTGCTCATAAAGTTTCCGGTACTTACCGCCTCGATACGTCATTGATTACCCTTTTCTTCCGCCTAGCGGTTTCCTCGTGTGCAAGCCAATTTATTTTGGCTAGGGGTTAGTCGTCTCAGCATTGACCTGGGGTATCCGGCGTGGTGGCGGGGCAACCTCCTGGAGGCTGGACAGGTCCATGGCCGGTATGTCCACCTGGACAAGATCATGGACGCTGTTGGCCAGTTCGTTGTGACGGTCAAACCAGGCCGCCAGTTGGTGGCGCCACGCCTCCAGCCCGCCGCTGGCGTGGAGCTCGAAGGCCGCCTCGCGTCCGTCCAGGCCCGATGACACCTGGTCCCAAGCGAGCTGGAGCAGCGCGGCCCGTTGCATGGCGGTGTAGCCGCCTCCGCCGAAGGCGTCCTCCAGTTCGGCGGCCATCACCGGGTCCGCGAAATCAGTGTCGGCCGGGGCATTGATCAGCGACGAGCCGGGCAGGCCACGCAGGATTTCACCCATTCGTTGGCGGACCCGGAGGGTGTTCACGCCGGCGGCAGCCACGTGTACCTGGTTGGGCAGCACGTACCCGCTGGCCGTCGTTTCCGGTTCCAACTCCGCCGCGGTCATGCAGGTGCGGGTGGTCTGCACGTTGACGGTCAGTTCGACAAGCTGCTCAATGGTCTGCGGGTTGTCCTTGAGACCCATGATTTCGGCCAAGGCCAGGGCGAGGCCCAGGGTCAGTTCCGCCTTGGCGAGCCAGCCGTAGCTGTGATGCCAGAGCATCCAGCACACCAGCCCGTGGCGGCGGTTCCGGTTGGCGGGCTCACCGCCGAAAACGCGGTTGCGGGGGATGAAGACGTTGTCGAACCAGACCATGGAATCGAGCTCGTCGAAGCGGCCGCTCAATGGGGACAGGAACGGGTTCTTGTGCCGGGCGGCGGGTCGCCGGGTCACCACCTTGAGGCCCGGGGCATTCACCGGCACGATGAACCAGGGGTACTTGCCGCTGCCGGGCGGCATGTCGTTCCGCGTCGAGACCAGTAGGTCCTCGGCGAAGGCGGTGCTGGTGTGCATCTGGATCTTGCCGCTGATCACGATGCCGTCGGCAGTGTCGCTGACCAGGCGCATCGCGGCGCGGTCGTTCTCGTCCGGTCGGAGCCGGGCGCCGATGAGCGGCCCGCCGCCGGCGTAGGTGAGGAACCGGCCGCCCTTGGGCAGCGACTCCAGGTAGTCCCGGGCCACCTCGATTTCCTCATTGGATTCGCCCACCCTCGAAAGGACGTTCAACAGCCCCAGGGAGATCAACGCGCCGTAGGCCGGGGTGTGGGTGACGTTTCCGCCGCCGGCGAAATGGGTTGCGCTAATGGCCTTGCCCAGGTGTCTGAGATCATCGGTGGTTTCCGGCGGGGTGAGCAGGACGGGCTGGCGGTGGCCGCTTGCGTCCGGCCTGGTCAGAAGTGTGTCCTGCCATTCGGGGTCGAAGTGGCGGTCGTACCAGGCCACGTACTCGTCCACCATGGCCGCCGTGGCCGGGTGGGTCGTGACGTCCTCCACGCGGCCCTCGCCCAGGACCCAGACGTCGCGGCCGTCGCGCAGGCTCTCTCTGTAATCAGCCCCGGTCCGCATATTTCACCTTCTCCCGATGGCGCAAATCCAATTGGCCGCTTGCGCACTGGATTGTTGCGACTGCTCCATGTTTGCTGCCGGTTGTGAGTTTGCCTACACGAATTGCGCTTCGACCCACCCCTGGTCGAAGGGGGTCCAGAAGTTGGACGTCAGCTTCAGGTGCTTGAACATCCAGACGCCGTCGACCCTCACGTACTCCTCGTCGTATCTGGCCGAGCCCCAGACTGCACGATTGCCGTCCGCGTAGGTGCACGGCTGGAACAGGTACCAGATGCCGGTAGCGGTATCCCCGTTCACCTCGATGATGGGGTTCATCACCATGTGCACGGCGAAGGGCAGGCGGTTCGGGGCGTTGACGAAGAAGTTGCGGATGCCCTCACGGCCTTCGGCACGGCCGCGGATGCCGCCGTCCCAGACCGCGTCCTCAATGAACAGGCTGGCGATGCCGTCGGCGTCGTAGTGGTCGTCGCAGTAGGCGCAGTAGCGGGCCTTCAGGCGCTTGATCTCCTCAACGTCCTCCAGCGCACGCAGCCGGCGCTCGATATTTTCCAGGCTCATGACCCGCTCCTTCCGAAAATGTACGCAGTGCCCGGTGGCATCGTGACCGTCTAGTCGCTGGCCAATTCCTCGAAGGACGGCTCAGGCATACCCGCCGTCCAGGTGGGGTCGCGCAGTTCCAGCCGATTGCCGCTGGGGTCGAAGAAATACAGTTCGCGGCCAGTGAAGAAGCCCTGGGCCCGGTAGGTCAGGTGGTCGATCCGGATGCCCCGCCGGCGGAACTCCTGGCACGCGGTGTTGAAGATCTCCGGCGACACGGTGAACGAGTGGTGGGCACCGCCGTTATCGGCCAGGGATCCGTCCATAGCGCTGGAGCGTTCGCACAGCAGGATGTTGTGGTCGCCGACGTTGAAACACGACATGACGCTGTTGCCCAGCCGGCCCTTGGGCTCCAGACCCAGCAACTCTCCGTAAAACTCCTCGGCTTCGTTCAGGTCGTTTACCGGGATCGACCAGTGGGTCACGCCTTCAATTTTCAAGACTGCCATGTCGCCTCCTGTGGCGCGCGTAACGCGCGGTTTGACGTCCGGCTCGGTGTTGGCCGCCATTATAGGCGCAACGGCGGCGGCGGCTACCCCTTTTCAAGTAAGTGTTCAGAATCCAGGAGGCAGTCATTGCGAGGCGCTTGCGTCGTGGCAATCTCGACACCGTAGCAGCAATGTCTGCCCCAACGTACTCCCCTACACCAACGAGATTGCCGCGCTGCGCTCGCAATGACAAGGGTGGGGCGCTCGCAATGACACTTTCCCGGCAAGAATGACACTTTCCCGGCAAGTCTGAACAGTTTCCTTTTTGATGGCAGAAGTGGGCCAACATTCCCCGCAGGGGACCAAGGTAAAATCGCCCGTGGTAGTATCGGACGCGACGACATCACCGAGGGGGACGACATGGCACTGAAAGGCGAAGAATGGCTGGCGCAAACCGTCGAGGAGACCCTGGAGCCGGACCTGCCGATCTGCGATACGCACCACCACTTCTGGGTCTCGCGCCCGGAGCCGCCGGCGTACCAGCGGTACCTGCTGCCCGAGCTGACCGCGGACGTGAGCAGCGGCCACAACGTCACGTCAACGGTTTTCATCGAGGTGCGGTGCGAGTACCGCCGAGATGGGCCGGAGGCGATGCGGCCGGTGGGCGAGGTGGAGTACATCGAGACCATCGCGGCGGAGGCCGCCACCGGCAGCCATGGGTCGACCAAGGCGGCCGCGGCCATCATGGGGCACGCCGACCTGAAACTGGGCGACGGGGTTCGTCCGGTGCTGGAAGCCATGGTAGCCGCCAGTCCCGGCAGGTTCCGCGGCGTCCGGCATTCCACCGGATGGGACGAGAGCCCCGAACTGGTGCAGCGCGACATCCGGGGAGCGCTTTCGTCGGATGGCTACCGCGCCGGCGCCCGGGTCATGGCCGAGATGGGGCTGGTGCTGGAGAACTCGCTGTATCACCCGCAGCTACCTGAGCTGGCCGAATTTGCCCGGGCCGTTCCCGACCTGACCATCGTGCTGAACCACATCGGCGGCCTGGTGCGCGTCGGTCCTTACTCCAACCGGGATGACGAGGTGCTCCCCGCGTGGCAGCGCGGCGTGGCAGAAGTGGCGGAGTGTCCCAACGTAGTCATCAAGCTGGGGGGCGTGGGGCAGGTCCGCTACGGCTACAACTGGGACCAGCGCGAAACGCCCATCGGCTCGGAAGAGCTGGCCGGAACCCTGGGCCCGCTGATGAACTACTGCATCGAGCAGTTCGGCCCGGACCGCTGCATGTTCGAGAGCAACTTTCCGGTGGACAAGCCGTCCTACTCCTATAACGTCCTCTTCAACGCCTTCAAGCGCCTGTCAGCCGGCTACTCGGCAACCGAGCGAGCGGCGCTGTTCCACGACACCGCCATGCGCGTGTACAGCATCACTGAGTGAAGCTGCTGGCAGTGTCCGCAAAGTCGCCGCTACGCTGGCGAGATTGCCACGCTTCGCTCGCAATGACCAAACCGGGACGGGCTCGGGGCGTCGCCCGGCCTACAGCGTGATCCGCATCAGCTCTTCGGACAACACGATCTCGCCGTCGTAGATGCGACTGATGTCGCCGATGCCCTGCTCCATGGGGCCGTGGGACGACAGGTGCGGGCCGATGTGGACCAGCACCAGCTTTTTCACGCCGGCGGCCTGGGCCATCCGGGCCGCGCCGGTGGTGCCGCACTGGCCGCCGGCCTCGCCGTTGCTGTCCATGACCGCCTGGTCATCCCAGCACATGCAGAGCATCATGTCGGCGTCCCGGGCCAACTCGGTCACGGTGTCGCAGGGCTGCGTGTCGCCGGTGAAGATGACGCTGCCGTCGGGCGTGTCGACGCGGTAGGCCAACGAGTCGAGGTAGGGCTGGACGTGCTCGGCGGGCGCGGCCGTCACCTCCCAGTCCGGGCCGCGGTACACCTTGCCCGGTCCCACATCGGTTGCTGACACGGACGGGGCCGGCCGGGGCAGGGTGCCGCCGCGATTGACGAAAACCGCCTGGCTCAGCGGGTGGTTGACCCTGGCCTTCCAGTCGTGGGAGAAGAGTCCGTTTTCGCCGATGATGCCCTCGGTGATCTTCTCGGTCAGGTCGGGCCCGAACACCTGCAACCGGTTCTCCCGGCCAATGCTCTGGTCCCAGCGGCACAGCAGGAAGCAGGGGTAGTCGATGTCGTGGTCGAAATGGTGGTGGGTGAAGAAGAGGTAGTCCACCTGCGTGGGAAACAGGCCGGCCTTGACCAGCTTGTGCGTGGTGGCCGGCCCACAGTCGAACATCAGGTGCTGGTCGCCCAGCTTGAGCACGTGGGAACTGCCGAAGCGCGTCGGTGTCGGCGTGGGCGTGCCGGCGCCCAGGGTGTAGATTTCAGCCATGTTGATCCTCACTGATTGCGTACTGGTTCACTTGTCCATCCGATGATCCTACCACCCTGGGCTGAGGACGGCCCCGGTATAATCCGGCCAGATATGTCACCAGAGTCACCCGGAACGGAGTTGCACCATGACGCCAGGACGGTTCCATTTCGTCAGCCAGGTGGGGCGCGTGCCCTCCATGACCGTGCCGCTGGACGCGCAGCAGGAGGTCCGGTTTCAGCGCCTGATGGAAGATTCGATCATGATCGACCTGCACCAGCATCCCATGGTGCTGCCCGAGGACTTCAGCCAGTACTGGGAGTACCTGCGCAGCGACCGCTACGTGTGGGGCTACGAGGCCGTTCGAGCCGGCGGCTTCACCGCCGTGGGCACGGCCAACGTCTTTCGCGGGATGGTGCACACCAACGAGATGTCCTTCATCCGCTTCTCCGATCTGCTGGAGGAGGTCAGCATGATGATTTCGGACATCTCACAAAACGACGACGTGCTGCGGGTCAGCAACGCGGACGAAATCGAAGCGGCCAAGAGCCAGGGCAAGGTGGGATTCTTCCCCACGGTGGAGCACCTGGCCATCGGCAACGAGCTGAACCTGGTGGACGTGCTTTACAACGCGGGGATACGGCTGGCCGGGTTGACCTACAGCCGCAAGGCGTTCATCGGCGACGGCATCTTCGAGCGCAACGACGGCGGCCTCAGCGACTTCGGGCTGGAGGTGGTCCAGCGCATGAACGAACTGGGCATGGTGGTAGACGTGTCCCATGCCTCATTCCGCACCGCCATGGACGCCATCGCGGCGTCGGAAACTCCGGTCACCTTCAGCCACGACGGTTCCTACACCCTGGCCAGCCACAGTTTCCAGGCCCGCCGGCTGCGCAAGGACGAGGAGTTGCTGGCGTGCGCGCGCAAGGGCGGCGTCATCGGGATCACCGCCGTGCCCAACCGTCTCAGCAACGACCCGGAGCAGAGCATCGAGTGCGTGCTGGACCACTACGACTACATGGTCAACCTGGTGGGCATCGACCACGTGGCCATCGGCACCGACACCAGCATCGGCGACTCGGTGGGCGTCGGCGAGGCGGTGATGGGCCGCCCCGGCCCCACGCCGGCGCGCTACGTGGACGGCCTGGAATCCCCCGCCGACGGCAAGAACATCATCCGCGGCCTGATCGCCCGCGGCTACTCCGACGAGGACGTGCGCAAGATCGCCGGCGGGAACGCGCTGGCGCTGTTCCGGCGGGTGATGGGGTGAGGAGGTGGGCCTTGGTGCACCGGCCCCCAATCAGTGCAGCACCGTGCGGAGTGTGTCGCCGATCTTCCCAATGGGAGTAAGGACGATTTCATTCAATTGCGCAAACTCACAGACGCTTTCAGGGATTTTCGGGAAAGCATCGTCGGGCACGCAAATAATCGCCGGCGCTTCGAAATAGTCCGCGTAATGTCGCGCCTGGATCACTGGCCCCAGGAGAACCGGGTACGCTTTTGCTTCCACAACGGCCAATTTGCCGCCGTGGGCGACCATCATATCCGGCACGAATGGAGAACCCGAGGGCTTTGAGAACCAGGAGGATATTCGATCCAGCCATGAAGCCTGATCCGGCCGGCCCCACGGCTCCAGGGTGACTTTGTAGTCGAGTTGTTTTATGGCGTCAGCCACCTGACGCTCAAAGTCCAACCCCGCAACCTGCGCCATTAGATCAGCCTCCGATCAGTTTTGCGGCCATGAGCGTCAGCAAACACCCTGCCAATGCGCTGGCGGCCAGCCAACTGGCCCTGTTGAAGAAGTTCCGGATCCGCTGTTTCCTGATCCGGCGCGTCACTGTCTTGTGCAATAGTCCGGAGTTTTCTGCGAGAGGCGTGGTAAGTTGCCCTGTCACAGTAGCCGACAACTGAGTCGCAATGGCGTTGCGGTATTTGAGCAGAGCGTCAACGCAATGGCCCATGCTGTCTCCGTGGATTGATACCATCCATTGCCCGGTGGCGAGGACCACGGATCCGTTCACATCGGCGACCAGGGCATCGGAGGACGTGATCAACTCCCCCAGGACCAGCCCCCGCAATCTGTGCGGCACGTCAGCCAAGTCCTCAGCGACCATCAGCTTTTGCACGATTTCTGCGTTGAGGTTGCCATACCCAGCCACAGCGTCCTGAAAGTCCAGGACGGTCATGCCAAGCGGATGATCAGATCGTTCCACCATTTTCTGATTGCTCTCTCATAGATCGCAAAGTGCATTCCTAGATTGGCATTGTACTACACCTTGATGAGCTGATGAATGCGTTTTCGCGAAGATGGAGGTACAGCCCGGCACCTACCAATGTTCGTCTGATCCTTTCAAGGGCTGTCCTGCTTATATCGGACCAGCGGGCCGAGCGCTAGATGTTCAGCTCCAGGATGTACAGGCCGCCCCAAAGTCGCCCGCCGATGGGCAAGAACATGATCCGCGGCCTCATCGCCCGCGGCTGCTCCGACGAGGACGTGCGAAAGATCGCGGGTGGGAACGCGCTGGGGCTGTTCCGGCGTGTGATGGGGTCAGGAGAGGGCGCGTCTCGCATTACGGAGCGGGAATGCTCGTTGACGAAGTTAGAACGACTTGGCGGCTGCTACGCCAGGATCATTCGCTGCTCGGCAGCGGCGCAGGCGTTGGCAGCGAAACGGTCCAGGGTCAGGTTTCCGCTCCGGCGTCAGGAGTAGAAGGATGCTCCAGATCCCGGCTACGGACTACGATCGTGTCGCAAATCAGGTCGTGCAGCGCGCGCCGGTCTTTTCGGAGGGCAATCATCAGCAGGTCGATGATGTAGATCGTCGATAACGAAACCAGGTAGCGGAACAATTTGCGGCCCCACCCAGCCGAGGAGCCGTCTAGTCGCAGGACACGGAGGCCAACGGCCCGTTTGCCGGGCGAGATCACGAATAGGCTGCATATCGCCATGACCAACGCGACCCTGAAAGCCTCCGCAATCGCGGATGGCAAATCCATGATGCCTATGATGATCAAGATAAGCGCAACCACGATTATCACCGCGGCAAGGTCGATCAACTGGGCCGCCAGTCTGATCATCAACCCCGCCGGCGCGATGCCCAATGCCTGAAATGCATCAGGCCACGCTACCTTAGCAGAAGATAGTGCCCGGCTAACCGGAAAGACGATGCCGGAGAAAGCCCCCGCTGCGACCAGCCCAACCGCAAAGGGGAAAACCATCATCCACCACCCTGTAACGATCTGTCCGCGCGCGGCTGTCACCATGTTTCCCAGGGACGGGACGTCGGGCGGCACGCCGACGCCGAGAAATGACAGATAAAACTCGATGAAAAGGCCCATCAGGAAGGCCAGGCAGAAACCCACTGGAGCCAGCACGATCCCACGACGCACGGCAAGCCAAATTGGACCGGAGGATAATCCATCCTCGCGGACCGTCTCATAATCCAGGTTAGAGCCGGGCAAAGTTATTGTGTCCGGGGCTGCGTGGTCTCTCCGGGCAGAGTCGTACAGCAGGGTCATCGGCAGCAGGGAGGCAAACACCCCCGCGCACACGACTGTCAATACGAGAGACGTCCCAATTGCGGCGACTACTATTAAGGATGGCAAAAACGAGACGCAATAGGTGAGGATGGCGAGGCCCCACAGGGGGATACCAAACAGCGGGCGCGACGTATCCGGAGCCTGGGCAGCGCCTTTGAGGCTACGCAAAGCGACCAACAGCCATGCGGCCAGAGTGCCCAGAAAAGTCCCCAGGAGACCGATGTACAGATTGGTTCTGAAGCTGGTGACAATACGGCTCAGCACGTCCCGACCCAGGTGATCCGCTCCCAGGATATAGCTCCGACTGCCCAGTTCACACGAAAACGGTGGGCAGCGAAATGCGCGTTCGTTGATGGCGCGCGGGTCATGGGGCGACAGGAACGGCGCAAAGATTCCCGTCACCGCCATGACCAGGACAACCGCGACGCCGGCGACCACGGTTGGCCGCCGGTAGATGTCATTCACACGTTCAACTCCAGGATATACAACCCGCCCTGCAGGCGGTCCACCACGTACATGATGCCGTTCTCGTCCACGTGGACGTCGTTGATGCCGTTGGCGTCGGCGCCTTCGGGGATTTGGGGAATGTAGTAGGCGACTTCCTGGGGCTGGAAGGGGTTGGTGGTGTCGAACACGCGGATGCCGGCGTTGAAGAAGGTTGCGTACACCAGGGTGTCGGAACGCAGGGACAGCGGGCCAGGCCGGTTCTCGTGGATGTTGTGGGCGCCGTAACGGCCGGGGCGGTTGAAGAAGTCGTCGGTGTCCTGCATCGGCAGAGTGCTGATGATCACCGGGTTGGTCTCCAGCCGGTTATCCATCAGCCACACCAGCTTGGGGTAGTCCGCGCCGCCCAGGGCGGTGGCTTCCTGGGTCACCACCAGCAGGTCGCGGCTGAACAGCGGCAGCACGGTGTGGGTGAACCCCGGGAAGGGCGGCGCGTAGTTCAGTTGGGCGACCATTGACGGGCGTGACACGTCGGATATGTCCAGCGTGATGACGCCGGAGTCCTTCCAGCCGCAGTAGGCCCGGTCCGGCCGGTTGGGATAGACGTTGGTGTTGTGGACGCTGTGGCCCACGTCCAGGTAGGGATGGCGGTCCGGCGGCGGCGCGTCGTCGCCCTCCTGAGTGCCGGGCAGCCACCAGCGGCCGGCCTCCCGGGGATTGGCGGGGTTGCTGACGTCCATGATGACGTAGAACTGGTCGTCCTTAGGGTCGGTGGGGCGGGAGTCAGGCGTGCCGGTGGCCAGGTGCGCGTAGTCGCCGTCGACCCACCACAGGCAGTGGCAGCCCCGGGAGCCGGGACCTTGGGCGTCGTAGAAAGCGATGCGCTTCGGGTCCTCGGGGTTGCTGATGTCGTAGACGCCCATGCCCGTGCCGGGCTGGCCGTGCTGCTGCGACTGGTAGGCCACCAGCATCGTGTCGCCCAGGATGGACAGGGAGTTGGAGCGCAGGTGGCCGTAGTCCAGGTCGGTTTGGACGACGACTTTCGGGTTTGCCAGGTCGGTGACATCGACGCCGGTGAAGTCCCTGGGCGCGCTCTCGTGGGCCAAGTAGAGGATGCGCCGCCCGTTGGTGGTCTGGTGCAGGTCGACGCCCTCGCCGATGTTGTTGTGCCCCTTGAGATCGACGTGGGCGATCAGATTCATGTTTTTGGTTTCAGCAGCTTGGCTTGCCATGAAGTCCCTCCGGCGCCATGTGGGCGCGCCTTCAAGTTTCGCGTTGGATGCCTCGGGCGCAGTGTACCATCGCGTGCGGCACATCCCCTTCAAGACCTGTACAATCCCAGGCAGTCAGCTTGAAGGAGGGCCGCGTCCGCCATGAAGTTTGCCCTGTTTTTGCTCGGTTCCTGGACGGAGCCGGAGGTCAGCGCCCAGAGCCGCATCTTCGGCGAGATGCTGGAGCAGGTGGAGTACGCCGAGGAACTGGGTTTCGATTCCATCTGGATCGCCGAGCATCACTCCAGCCGGTACGGCATCTGCCCGTCCCTGATGCCGCTGTTGACCCACATCGCCGCCCGCACCAAGAAGATCCGCATCGGGGCCGGCGTCAGCGTCCTGCCCTTCTACAACCCCATCTTCCTGGCCGAGGAGAGCGCCATGCTGGACGTGCTGAGCCACGGCCGGCTGGATTTCGGCGTCGGGCGCGGCTCGGCGGACTACGAGTATGGCAACTTCAACATCGACATGGACACGCGCGACGTGCGCACCCAGGAGGCGCTGGACATCATCCTGGGGCTGTGGACCCAGCAGGATTTCTCCTACCAGGGCGAGTTCTACCAGGTGACGGACCTGACCATTGCTCCGTCGCCCGTGCAGAAGCCCCATCCGCCGGTGTACATGGCGGTGTCGCGGACGCCCGCCAGTGTGGACGTCGCCGTCGAGCGTGACCTGCCCATCCTGACCAGCTTCTCCACGCCGGAGGCCGATAACCTGGGCCTGTTCTCACTGTACGCCGAGCGTTGCGCCGCCGCCGGCAAGGACCTGTCCGTGGCGGAGATGCCCTACTTCCGGTTCGTGTACCTGGACGAGGACGAAAAGGTGGCCCGCGAGTACCCGCGTCAGTCGCTGACCTGGGTGCGCGACCTGGCCACCTACCGGCGCACCCTGACCCACGGCGACGAGATCAACGTTGACCTGGACCACTGGCGCAGGATCCGCACTACCGAGCCGGCCAGCTACGAGTCGGAGCTGGAGGGCACCGTGTACTTCGGCACGCCGGACGACTGCGTGCAGCGGATCCAGCGGCTGCGCGACGAACACGGCATCGGCTACTTCGGCGCCAGCATGTCCTTCGGCCACATGGAACACTCGAAGGTGATGCGCTCGATGGAGCTGTTCGCCAGGGAAGTGATGCCCAGGTTCCAGTAGCGCGGATTGGTCGCGGATCGCGATGATTTTGCCGGGCCCGAAACGGTTAAAATCGCGTCGAACAGTCGAACACCACCAGGCCGACACAGCAAGATCAGGAGGGGATCATGCCAACCAGCTTGGATCAAATCGTAGAATCCCAGGAAGCGGAACGATTGGCAACCGGGTTCTCGTTTACCGAAGGCCCCCTGTGGCACCCGGACGGCTACCTGCTGTTCGTGAACAACCGCATCCACGTCATCTATCGCCTGGTGCCGGGCGGCGAGACGGAGGTAGTTCGGGAGAACAGCGGCGGCGCCAACGGACTGACCTTCGACCTGCAGGGCCGGGTCATCATGTGCGACGGCGACGACCGGCAGATGACCCGTTGGGAGCACGACGGCTCCATCACCGTCATCGCCGACCGTTGGGATGGCAAGCGGCTGCACCGGCCCAACGACGTGGTGTGCCGCTCCGACGGGAGCATCTACTTCACCAACCCCGGTCTGCGACTGCCGCCGGAGGAGCGGGAGATCGACTTCCACGGCATCCACCGCATCGCGCCCGACGGCACGGTGTCCGCCGTGATCACCGACCTGGAGTCGCCCAACGGGTTGGCCTTCTCGCCGGACGAAACGATCCTGTACGCCGACAACACGCGGCGGGGCGAAGAGTGCGCGGCCGAGAAGGAACGCGGCGAGGTCTGCACGCACCAGTACATCCGCGCCTACGACGTAAACCCCGACGGGTCGGTGAGCAACAGCCGCCTGTTCGCCGAGATGCACTCGGCCGAAGACGGCGTGCCCGATGGTATGAAGGTGGACACCGAGGGTCGTATTTACTGCACCGGCGCGGAGGGGGTCTGGGTGTTCGAGCCGGACGGGACGCTGATCGGCATCATCCGTCTGCCCGAGATTCCGGCCAACTGCGCCTGGGGCGACGACGATCTTCGCACCATGTACTTCACCGCCCGCAGCTCGGTCTACCGGTTGCGGATGAAGACCACCGGCATCAACCCCTGGAGGGGCGGCTGAGCTGCCCCGAGGAGATAGCTCATGCAAGCGCGCGATCTGATCGGCTACGGCCCCAACCCTCCGGCGACGGAGTGGCCCAACGACGCCCGCATCGCCGTGTCCTTCGTCCTCAACTACGAGGAGGGTTCCGAGAATTCCATCCTGGATGGCGACCCCCACGGCGAGACGGTAGGCGAGTCGCCGTCACCGGTCGCCCGGGGCGAGCGGGACCTGGCGAACGAGTCCTTCTTCGAGTACGGCAGCCGGGTCGGCGTCTGGCGCATCCTGGACATGCTGGACGAGTACGGCATCGACGGGACCATCTTTGCCTGCGCGCTGGCCTTGGAGCGCAACCCGGAGGTGGGGCGGGAGATCGTGCGCCGCGGCCACGAGGTCATGGGCCACGGGAACCGCTGGGAAGAGTACTACACCATGACCCGCGACGAGGAACGTCGGGCCATCCACGAGGCCGTGGCATCCATCGAGCGTTCCTGCGGAGAGCGGCCGCTGGGCTGGTACACGCGGTACGGCCCCAGCGTGAACACCCGGGAACTGGTGGTCGAGGAAGGCGGCTTCCTCTACGACTGCAACGCCTACAATGACGACCTGCCCTACTACACGCAGGTGCATGGCAACCCGTGGCTGGTGGTGCCCTACTCGCTGGAGGTCAACGACTACGGGTTCTGGCGGGGGCAGCTATCGACGCCCATGGATTTCTTCGAGGCGGCCCGGAACTGCTTCGACACGCTCTATCGAGAAGGGGCGACCCACCCCAAGATGATGTCGGTGGGCCTGCATTGCCGCATCATCGGCAAGCCGGCCCGGGCGGCGGCGCTGCGCCGCTTCATCGAGTACGTGAAGAGCAAGCCCGGCGTCTGGCTGCCCCGCCGCATCGACATCGCGCGGTGGTGGCTGGAGAAGTACCCGGCGCAGTAGGGCTATTCCTCCGTGGACTGGGCGGCCACGATGAAGTCGGAGTCCGCGAAATCGGCGAACCGGTCGGGCAGAAACTCACTCATATCGGAAACGGCTTCCGTGTAACCGTGGCGGATGTAGTCGGCAATGATCCGGCCGGTGACGGGTCCCAGGTGGATGCCCTTGGTAGTGTGGCCCGTTGCGAGGAAAATGCCCTCGCGTCCCGGCACCGGGCCGATGATGGGCTTGCTGTCGGGGCTCAGAGGCCGGGAGCCGGCAAGTTGCTGGACCAGTTCGGCGCGCTCCAGGTCGGGCAGGACGTCGATGGCGCGCTGGAGCAGTTCCAGCCGGGCGGATTCGGTGGGCTGGCGGTCGAACTCCTCGCCGGCGAAAAGGTCTCGCTGATCGTAGTCCCGGCCGCCGGTGCTGCCGACGCTGGTGAGGCCGTCCAGCCGGCTGATCATGTGACCCCGCCGGGGCGAGCTGATGAGCACGGGCAGTGGCTCGCCGGGGTAGTTCAGCAGGAGCCGCTCGCCCTTCATCGGGCACACCGGAACGGGGAAGCCCAACCACGGAGTGAAGGCCCGGCTCCATGTGCCCGCGGCCACCACCACCGCGCCGCAGTGCATGTCGCCGGACGCTGTCTTGACGCCGGAAATCGTCGAGCCGTTGGCGATGAGCCCGGTTACCTCCCAGTGCAGGATGGCGGCGCCTTTGAGCTCGGACCCACGTGCCAGGGCGAGGTTGAAACGGTAGCTGTCCAGCTGGGCCGACTCGTCCTCGTACACCGCGCCGACTATGGACGAGGAGAGGCGTGGTTCGATGGATTGAACCTCCAGGGCGTCAATCCAGCGCATCTTGACGTGCGGCTCCTGCCAGACCATCAGCTCCTGGATCAGATCGACCTCTTCATCGTCCAGCGCCAATCGGAGGGATGGGCGTCGCTGGTACAGCAGGTCCATGCCGGTGGCGTCCTCCAACTCGGGGACGAGCTGGTGGAACTCGGCGTAGGAGGCGCGGGCCATTTCGAATGAGGCTCCGGGTGAGAACTCCGCGCCCAGCAGGCTGAGCGAACCGGTGGCGTGGGCTGAAGCGCCGCTGCCAATGGCTTCCCGTTCCAGCAGGGTCACTTTAACGCCCTCCCGGGCCAGGTAGTAGGCGACCGAGCAACCGACCACGCCGGCGCCGATCACGATTACGTCCGCAGTTTCAGGCAAGCCTTGTTTCTCCCGTAAGGGCGCTCGGAATTGTCGTTCCGGCGGCGAATGTCAGAAGCAGGATTGAACAGATTTTGTGATTTCCCGCAGACGCATCGATCCCGAAAATCCTCTAATCCCGGCAATCCTGATTCTGACAATAACTGTGCGCCAGTCCCGCCGCACCCAGCGGTGTCCGAATGACAGCGGGGCCCTGATGAGCGGAGCGGAAACGTCAGGCCGCGGCGCCCACGGCGGCGTGGGTCGTCATGAAGCGGCGGGCGTGCTCTACTGCCTCGTCGATGTGCTCCTGGGAGTCCTTCCACGGATAGATGGTCACCTCGGAGTTGGGCGCGAGCTCGGCCACTTCCATTGCCACGGCGTAGGGGTGCGCCGGCACGTCTTCGGGCGCGATCAGGATGGGCGTCTGCAGATTGCGCACGAAATCGCGGTCAACGGTGAACACGAAGTCCGCGCGGTTGGTGTACATGTTCGTTAAGAAGTCGTGCACCATGTCCATGGTTATATCCGAACGCTTCTCGCACAGGGGCGGCCCCCAGCCCGCGATGTTGTTCTGGTAGAACAGGTCCGGCAGTTCCGGCCGGAACCCGCTGGGCTGCATGAAGCAGGCCCCCACGATGCGGTCCGAGGCCAGCCGGAGCAGATTGTGCATCATCGGCCCGCCGATGCAGAAGCCCATGACCAGGAACTTGTCGATGCCCAGGTAGTCCATCAGGCCCAGCTGGTCTTCCGAGTAGGCGTCCCAGGGACGGTCGATTTCCAGCGGCCCGGTCGACTGGCCCGGAGGGGCGTTGCGCAGGTCGGCGGCAATGACGCGGAAGTCGTTGCTGAAGGCTGCCAGCGGGTTGAAGGGATGCGACGTCCGCAACCCCTCCACGGTGGAGTTGAGCCCACCGCCGGGGACGATCAGCAGGGGAAAGCCGGAACCGACCTCTTCGTAGTAGATACGGGTGTCGCCTCTTTCGTAGAACGGCATGGTTGTTTCCTCCATCAGCGAGTCGCGAGGTTAATGCATCTCCAGTTCGCGGGTTGAATCTAAGCGACGACGGTTCGAGCGGTCAACAATGGGGACTGTGCGTCGATTTTACCCATCGCTACCGGCCAGGAGCAAACGCCGGAAAGACCAGCGGATAAAAACCTCATGCGTACCCACTTTGCAGAGGAGGAACAATTTGCATGGATGAACGGGATGGTATGAGTTGGATGATGGAAACCAGTGCATCTCGGAAACCATTTCATAGCCGCAAGATGAATGCTTCCTTTTCGTCATTAGAGCGCCGCTGCTGCCCGCTTCGACCCGTAGCCACTATAGAGCAGCGTGTCAATCCAATCTTGTCCATCCTGTGCATCCATGCAAATTCCTCGATCTCGACAAACCGGGTACGCGCGAGAGTCGGACGCAATTGACACCTGAAACCGCGGCTGATAGGATTTTCCCGCTTTCTAAAACCATTTTGGAGCAGTTGTTGCAGTGCCCGAACGTAACGAAAACAGTCAACCAGGACCTTCGCGTCGACGTTTCTTGGGAGTGCTCGGCGTCGGCATCGCCGGGGCCGCGGTGGTAACTTCGATGCTGCCGTTCGGGCGGCGCAACAACGCGGCCGAGGCGGCGAATGATTTCCCCGGCCCCGGGTCGATGTTCCATCCGGCTCAGGACCCCAGGACCGACCCGCGTCGCTAGCCGAGGCGCCGACAAACCGCTACCGTAATGGGGCAGCCTTGCGGGCTGCCTCTTTGTTTTACTCCAGGTTCAGCGCCGGCCGAATTCGCGTTCCAACTGGTACTCGGAAAAGTGGACCACCGTGGGACGCCCATGGGGGCAGTGGTGCGGATTTTCAGTGGATTGCAGTTGACGGAGCAGCGCGTCCATCTCTGCCTGCGCCAACGTAGTCCCCGCGCGCACGGAACCGTGACACGCAACGGTGGCCGCCAGCGCGTCCTCACGCTCCATCACCACCTGCTCCACCGCCACCGCATCCAGCAGATCGGACAATGCGGCGGCCGGATCAGGGTTGGCTCGGGCCGCCAGTCCGGCGGGAAGAGCACGAACCAGCCAGGCATTATCCCCAAAGTGGTCCAGCACGAAACCATAGTCCGCAAGCAGGTCGGCGTAGCTGTCCATAGTAACCGCCTGGGCTGCGGATAACTCGGCTGTGAGGGGAGCGAGCAACGGCTGCGAAGGTCGCTCGCTTCCATGCCTGCGCTGGCGGATCTGATCGAAAACCACCCGTTCGTGAGCGGCGTGCTGGTCGATCAGGTACATGCCGGAGCTTCCCTCAGCCACAATATAGGTCTGGCGTATCTGGCCGACAACCCGCAAGTCTGCCAACACGTCGCGCAGCGACCCCTCGGCCGGCGCCAGTGCCGTGGTGGGCAGCGCGATGCCATCGGTTCGAGGCAGCGCAACACCGGTGGAAGGCAGGCTCGGAGTTTCGGGAAACGTCGGCGGCTGCGGACCCCCATCAACGGGAGTGAATGCTCGCGTCGCCGTCCGCACTGGCGCGTGCGCGATCAGGGCCTCCCGCACGGCACGCTGCACCCGGGAAAACAGCCGGTCGCCATCCCGAAATCGCACCTCTCGCTTGGTGGGATGGGAATTGACGTCCACCCGCTCGGGGGGCACCGAAATGTTGATGACAGCGAACGGAAAGCGGCGGTCGGGGAGGGTTCCCTGATATGCCTGCTCGATGGCGTAGTAGATGGAGCGGTCGTAGACCCACCGGCGGTTGACCAGGAGGGTGGTGTAGGAACGGTTGCGCCGGTTCAGGTCCGGGGCGCCGGTGTAGCCATCGATGGTCACGTCGCCATCGGCGAGGGAAACAGGCAGCATTCGACCCGCCACTTCCGACCCGTAGATGGACAGGATAGCGTCCTGCAGCCGGCCGGACCCCGGGGTGCTGATCGCCTCACGTCCGTCCACCGAGAGGGCGAAACGCACCTCAGGGTGGGCCAGGCCGTAGCGGGTAACCACTTCCTGTATCCGGGCCGCCTCGGCCGGCGCCGAGCGCAGGAACTTGCGGCGGGCGGGCAGATCACCGAACAGATCGGCTACCTGGACCGATGTCCCCGGCGGGCATCCTTGCTGCCGCTGCCCCACGCAAGCGCCGTGCCGAAACTCAATACAGGCTCCCGCTTCCGAATCGGGCGGGCGCGTCGTGCATACGACATGGGCAACCGCCGCCACGCTGGGCAGCGCTTCGCCGCGGAACCCCAGGGTGGCAACCGTGTTCAGATCCTCGACGGTAGCAAGCTTGCTCGTGGCGTGGTGGCGAAATGCCAGGTCCAGCTCATTGGAAGAGATGCCGCAACCGTTGTCAGTGACGCGGATCTCGGCGACGCCCCCCTCGCGGATGGAGACGACGATGCTCGTCGCTCCGGCGTCCAGGGAGTTTTCCACCAACTCCTTGACCACCGAAGCCGGGCGCTCGATGACCTCGCCCGCCGCAATCTGGGCGGCGACGTGGGGCGGGAGCTGTTGGATCGGCATAGGCAATCAGTCGCGGATGAGGCCCAGGCGAATGAGGTCCTCTTCGGTCCATTGGGCTTGCGCCTCAATAATGCTGCGCAAGGTCACAAGCCGGAAGGTCTGGCCGCTGCCGTGCCAGGATACCGTAACCTTCCGTTTGGTGGCTTCGTGGTAATAGTGGCGGTGGCTGCCCGTCGAACGAACTAATTCGAAACCATCCCGTAGCAGCGCAGTCTGAATTTCGCGCGCCGTGATGTTTCTAATCCGTCGGTATTCGATTGGCATACGCAGTGGTTTGGCAAAGCCTGGTTTTGCGACCTCTTCGGTGCATTCACCCTCTACGGCATCCGTGTACGACTTCTCAGGCCTGGGAGGGATGTGCCGTCCTCTGGCTAATGTATCCGTAAGCCTCTTCCGCGCCATTAACTGGAGCGTGTTTGGGCGGCGGCACAAAGACCGTGGGGATGTATCCTCCGGTGCGATTTGCCAGCCAAGTGTGGCGAGCGTACATTTCCGCCATCACGTCGTCCATTGCAACGTAGATGAGGCGATAGACGTCGCCGTTTACGGATCCGGATTCAGAATACGCTACAGGCAAGCCTCCGTGCTCCGCTACAGCACCGGGGTGTTCGTGATTACAGTTGAGCTGAACCAACTCCGGCTCACTTTGTATGCTGGGTTGGCTGAACTCCCAATCCGAGGCGCACGGTTCGATGGGCCATTCAATCATGCCTTCTTCGATTTCCCCGACTATCATCTCGAGGACTTCCTTGATGTTGGCGGCCGCCTCTTCCGGCGTATTTCCGAATGTGGCTGCCCCCAGGTGCTCCCATGCCGGGTAGTAAGATCGCCATACGTCCTCGTCCGGCTCAATCACCACCTTGAACGCCAGCAAATCCATGGTGTTACCTCCCCCAGCTTTACAGCCTGTAACGAGACACCGCCCGGGCACGCCGCTAGAACAAGGGGATCTTAGTGCCCTTGGCCCGGTATTGGCGGTCTTCCGAGTCGCCGGTTTCCAGGAAATCGCAGATGATCCGGTAAATACGATCCATCTCGTGGTCGACGCTTCGGGAGAAGAAATAGGGCGGCACCCACACCCCGCCGAAAGCCGCCACGATTTCAGGGTAATCGTCGATCACGAACTCGGGTTCCACCGGGATTTTCAGCTCCGGCAGGCGTTCGTGGAAATGGTGCGTGGGTTTCTCATACACGCCGGAAACGAACCGATGCAGGTCGTGCTTCTCGATCACCTCCCAGCGCTCCCCCATGCCCGACCAGATGTAGATCTCATGGCCGTCATCAAGGAGTTTCTGAAAGGTGTCCACGGTGCCCGGGCGAAGGGTGTCGTCCAGGCCCAGGATGGTGTAATCAACGTCGAAAAATATTTTCATGATCGGTTCGGTGTCCTGGCGGCGTTGCAGGTATCGGCGCGGATCGGATCAGGAACCGAGCGCTTCGGTCATGGCCTTGACGCTTGCCCCCACGATCAGGCGGTCACCCAACCGCACGATGGGCCGGCGGACCAGCCGCGGCTCTTCCAGCATCAACGACAGCTTCCGATCATCGGAGAGGTCTGCTGCGTTCAGGCCCATCTTTTTCAAGGAGGGGCTGCGCGCGGCGAACATGCCGGTCACGCCCGGCTCTCCCAACTCCGCGACGAGATCGCGCAGCTCCGTTTCGGTGAACGGTTCTTTGAAATAATCACGCTCTTCAACCGTGTAGCCGTTTTGCACGAGCAACTCTCGCACCTTGCGACAGCTGCTTCAACGTGGCCACCAGTACATCGTTGCTGTAGCGCCCATGGGATCCTCCCGACGAAATCCGGTAAACATTGCTGCGGCAATCGCTATTTTATAACGATCCGCGGCTTTGGCATAAGTGGGGCGCATGTAAATTTTGTGTAATGTCCTTCACGGCGCGAGCAGCCCGGAACGCCCCGGCTTCCGCTGTGCTATAATCTGCGGCACCAACAGAGCAGGGAACGAATCATGCAGTGCCAGATATGCAACAAGTCCGGCATGACCGGCAACAACGTGAGCCACTCCAACCGCAAGACCAAGACGCGGTGGAAGGCCAACGTTCATAAACAGACGCTGGCCATCGACGGCAAGCCGACCCGGGTGAAGATCTGCTCGCGGTGTCTGCGGACGATGTACAAGCCTCCCCGGGGCAAGAAGGCACGGGCCCGAGCGGCCGCGTAGCGTCAGCGCGCCGGAACCGGCAGAGTCATGGGGGCGAAAGATCTTTCGCCCCTTAATCATTTCCGGGAGATATGCCGGATACGGTGTCCCTCAAGGCGGCCATGGCCTCCGCCACCGACTGGTCCCGGTTGAATATCGCTGTGCCCGCAACCAGGATACCGGCGCCGGCGGCGACAGAATCTCTGGCCGTGTCGTCGGCCTTCACCCCGCCGTCGACCTCCAGCTGCACGGGGTAGCCGTTTTCGGCGATGGTGCGATAGAGGCGGCGCAGTTTCCCCAGCGCCGACGGTATGAATGACTGACCGCCGAATCCCGGATTGACGGTCATAACCAACACGATATCGAGGTCGGGCAGCACCTCTTCGACCGCGGCTATCGGCGTCGCCGGATTGATGGCGACTCCAACCTGACAGCCCTGTTCCTTGATGTAACCGATGGTGCGGTGCAGGTGGGTACAGGCTTCGGCATGCACCAGGACCTGGTCGCTGCTGTTCTTGACCAGCCCCGGCATCAACCGGTCGGGCTCATGCACCATCAGGTGGAGATTCAGCGGCAGGGACGTCGCGCTCCGAATGGCGTCCACCACCACCTCACCAAAGGAGATATTCGGGACGAAGCGGCCATCCATGACGTCAACGTGGATCAGGTCCGCGCCGGCCGCCTCGGCATCCGCCACTTGCTGGGCCAGCCGACCGAAGTCGGCAGCGAGGACCGACGGAGCGATCTGGACGTGCGCGGCGGTGGAGGTCACGGCGCCTCGGCGGCCAACAGGATCTGTCTGGCCCGGGCGATGCCCTCGGCCACACGGTTGGGAGCCGTACCACCCGGGTTGTCCCGCGCGGCTACCGACGCGGCGGCGGTGATGGCGTACACATCCTCGTCGAATTGGGGCGCGAAACGCCGGTACTCGGCTATCGGCAAATCAGAGAGGGACAAGCCGTCGGCCTCGCAGTGCTGGCACAGGCGACGCATGACGCCGTGAGCGTCGCGGAAAGGCACGCCCTTGCCCACCAGGTAATCCGCCAGGTCGGTGGCCAGCATGTAGCTCTCGCCAGCCAGGGATTCGACGCGGTCGGTGTTCAATTTCATCCCGGGCAGCATGTCGGCAAAGACGGACAGGGTGGACCGCAGCGTGTCCACGGTGTCGAAGAAACCCTCTTTGTCCTCCTGCAGGTCCCGGTTGTAAGTCAGGGGCAGGCCCTTGAGAACGGTCAGAATCCTCATCAGGCTGCCGTACACCCGGCCCGTTTTTCCCCTGGCTATCTCCGCGAAATCGGGGTTCCGCTTCTGGGGCATGATGCTGCTGCCGGTGGTGAACTCGTCAGCCAAACGCACGAAGTCAAACTCGCGGCTGGACCAGATGACAATCTCCTCGGACAGCCGGGAAATGTGCATCATGGCAATTGCCGCAGCAGCGTGGAACTCGGCCAGAAAATCGCGGTCGGCAACGGCGTCCATGCTGTTCGGGCTGATTTCCGAAAATTCCAGGGCCGAGGCGACGGCGCGGCGATCCGTGGGATAGGGCACGCCGGCCAGTGCTCCGCTGCCCAGGGGAAGCACGTCCATCCGGGCGGCGCAGTCAGCGAACCGACCGGCGTCGCGCTCCAGCATCTCAAAGTAGGCCAGCATGTGGTGGGCAAACAGGACCGGCTGGGCGCGCTGCAAGTGGGTGTAGCCCGGCATCACGACGTCGACGTATCGCTCGGCGAGATCGACAAGGGCTCGCTGGACCGAACGCAAGCCCGCCATCGTGTCGGCAATGGCGGCGCGGGTGTACAGGCGCATGTCCAGGGCGATCTGGTCGTTGCGCGAGCGACCGGTGTGCAATCGCGCTCCGGCGGGACCGATCAGGTCCGTCAGCCGGCGCTCGATGTTCATGTGCAGGTCTTCCAGCGCCGGATCCCACGGGAAATCGCCCCGCTCAATTTCCTCTTGCACCACAGAAAGGCCGTCGATTATCGCGTCGGCGTCGTCCTTGGCGATTATGCCCTGCTTGGCCAGCATCGCCGCGTGGGCCTTGGAGCCGGCGATATCCTGCCGGTAAAGCCTGCGGTCGTAGTCTATGGAGACGGTGTAGTCGCTGTGATCCTGCATTGGCGTACGGACCATCGACGGGCCAATGGTCGGGAAGTCGTATATGGCGAACCGGCTGGTTCAGGCGTCCAGGTAAGCGAAGCTTGCGGCCAGGTTGTCGAAAACGTCGTCGTGCGGCGGGATTTCCATGACCGCCGGCCCGTCGTACGCCTTGCCCTCCAAGATGCGGCGCATGGCCCGGCAGTCCAGATCGCCGTCGTCCACACTGCCAATGGCGACGCCGTTGCGAGCCTGCTTGAAGTGGACGATCTTGATGTAGTCCGCGGGCAGGTGGGCCAATTCGTCCAACGGCTGGCTGTCCGGGTGGCGGCGCAACTGGTTGGTGGGATCGGGGCACAGGCCCAGGTACTGTCCTTCTTCTGTAGTCAGCTGGGCTCGCGCCTCGCTCACCAACAGGGCCATGGATCGCAGCGGCTGTCCCGAGTTTTCCATGGAGAAGATGACCCCCTGGCGAGCGGCCTCTCGCACCAGGGGCACAATCCGGCCCGCCGCCTCGGCGACGTCATCGGCCGTCTCCCAAGGGGTATCGGAAGCGCCGGGGTCCACGGTGCGCAGGTGGGGCGAACCGCCGCCAACGAGGCGCGCCGCTTCCAGTTGCGACTGATACAAACCGCCCTGGGGGTCGATGTCAGTGGTGATGCACGGCAATGCAACGGCCAGGTCGAAGGTGAGCTCCGGGAACCGAACCACGACATCGGCGAGGGCGGTCAGGTTCGGCCGCCAGTCCTGACCTTCGCCCGATTCCGCGAGACCCAGGCAAGTCTGGCGCAGTTCGACGTGACGCGCGCCGCGGTCCTGTGCGCTTGCGATGAGATCGGCAAGATCGGCGTCGTCCAGTTGGTTCCGCCAGGAATTGGTAATCGCGCCGTAGATCATGTTGCTCCGTCCCCCTTGCAATCTGGCAGCAACGCGCCATGGTTGGTGCATCGCCAGCCCAAACTATACCGCAGCAGAGGATTGCGCTCAACAGCGAGTATCGCGACACACTCGTCGCCGGGCGGAAGAAACCCTATGCTAGAATTGCGATGCGAACAAATGCCCACCGCAACCAGCAGGAGGCTGTCCGATGACCGAGTTGTACAGCGAACGATGCACGGCCTGCCGCCGCGATTCTCCGCACGTCACTGAGGCGGAAATCGCGGAATTGCACCCGGCGGTCAACGATTGGTCACTGATTGACGAAACGGGAATTCCCAAGCTGGACCGGCAGTTCCGGTTCCAGAATTTCGTGCAGGCGCTGGAATTCACCAACGCGCTGGGCGAGTTGGCGGAATCCGAAGGTCACCATCCCCGGCTGACCACCGAATGGGGCCAGGTCAGCGTAACCTGGTGGACGCACAAGATCCGCAACCTCCACCGCAACGATTTCATCATGGCCGCGAAGACGGACCAGTTATACGCTGAGCGCGCGCCGTCGGAAAGGTAATGCCGCGAATGGATCTGAATACGCGGAAGGAGCGATTTTCGCTGGCCTACATCAACGCGGTGGCAACACGTGCTGGTTATCAGATAGTCGAGCCGCCAGTGGACCGGGACAGTGTGGACGGGGTTTTGATGGGAGACTCCGGGCGGCGGCCCAGGATTGAGTTTCAAGCAAAAGCCACGTCGCGAGACTTGATACGTGGAGAACGTGTAGCATTTCCTCTTTCAATCAAGAATTATGACGACTTGCGGGCGGATGTCCAAACTCCGCGTATCCTGATAGTGGTTCTGATGCCAGATAATGAAACGGAATGGCTGGCTCAAACTGACGCGGAACTTTGCCTGCGCTGCTGCGGTTATTGGCTTTCGCTCGCGAACCGACCGGCGGAGGTCAACAGCGACAACGTAACGGTCCATATCCCACTTGCCAACGTTTTCAGCAGTTCTCAGCTTGCCGATCTGATGGGCAAGGCAGAAAGGGGTGAAACGCTGTGAAGGTACAAATTAAAGATAGGGATGCTCTGTCGTCATTGACGACTTCCAACCTGCGCTCGTACCTGCTATCGCGAGGCTGGGCTGACAACGGTTTTTGGGGGGAACGGGCGATCATATACGGGAAAGAATATGCAGGGCGGGATTGGGAAATTCTAATACCGCTCCGGGATACGGTGGCCGACTACGCCGAGGTTATGGCTGAGGCAGTTGCGGTTCTGGCAACTGTTGAAGAGAGGTCGCAACTGGACGTGTTCCATGATTTGGCAGGCGAGGGCGCTGATACCGTGGCGGCGGCTCCATTGATCGGATCCGGCAAAGAAGGTGACAACATGACCACGCCAAAACTTGCGAGACTGGAGCGCGTTGACCTGCGTGAGGAATGGAAAACCGAAGCGCAGGATTTCACGCCGTGGCTGGCGCAGGCGGAAAATCTGGCTGTGCTTTCCGAAACCTTGAATATGGAACTGGAGGCGGTGGGTCAAGAGACAAGCGTCGGACTGTTCCGCGCCGATATTCTCTGTCGGGATACGTTGGACGATTCATGGGTGCTGATTGAAAACCAGCTGGAGCGCACCGACCATACCCACTTAGGGCAATTATTAACCTATGCCGCCGGATTGCAGACCGTAACCATCATCTGGGTTGCGGCGACTTTTACCGATGAGCACCGCGCTGCGCTGGACTGGCTGAACGAAATTACTGATGAAAGGTTTCGGTTTTTTGGTTTGGAAGTGGAACTGTGGAGAATTGGCAATTCGCCGGCTGCCCCCAAGTTCAACGTGGTATCCAGGCCAAACAACTGGTCCAGGACCACCCAGCGCGTGGCTAGCGGGGAAATTCCAGAGAGTTCATTGAAACAGCAACGTTTCTGGGAGCAGCTGAGCCAACAGCTCGAAAAAAGTGCTGGCAATGTGAGATTGGCAAACCCGCCAACACTTCCATGGACATATTACGGCTTAGGAAGAACGGGATTCCATCTGGAGGCCGTCCTGAATCCGCAAGCGGGGCGAATTAGAGTAGAGTTGAGGCTCAAAGGGCCAGATTCCAAGGCGCATTTCGCGTTGCTTGAAGGAATGAAAGAGGCGATTGAAACTGAAATCGGCGCTCCACTTGACTGGGCAAAACAGCCCAGCAATAACGTTAGCCGTATTATCCTGCACCGCGATGGTGACCCAGCTGACGAATCTGCATGGCCGGAACTGGCAGAATGGACCGCGGAAACACTTGAAAAGTTTGATGCCACATTCCGTGAACGAGTCAAAAACATCAATGCCGCAGATTGGCAACCTGACGACGAAATGCAGGAGGAATAATCCTCCTCTCTGATAGGAGCCACCCCCATGCGAGTTGTTTATTCCCTCCGATCCCGTGACCTGAACGCCGTGGCCGCCGAGGCGGCGTGGGCGGAGTCCATGGGATACGACGGCGTTTCCACCAACGAAACGGCCCACGATCCCTTCCTGCCCCTGGCCGTGGCGGCGACATCGACCAGTCGCGTGACCCTGGAAACGCACGTGGCAATCGCCTTCCCGCGCTCTCCCATGGTGGTGGCCTACACGGCGCGAGACCTCCAGGACAACAGCGGTGGACGATTCCGCCTGGGTTTGGGAACGCAGGTGAAAGGCCACATCGAGCGGCGGTTCTCCACCCGGTGGACCGGGTCCGCCGGGCCGCGCCTGCGGGAGTACGTCCAATCGCTGCACGCCATCTGGAACTGCTGGGACACCGGCAGCAATCTGGAATATGCCGGGGATTTCTACCAGTTCTCGCTGATGACGCCGTTTTTCAGTCCCGGGCCAAGCGAGTACGCCCATCCCGAGGTGTACACCGCGGCCGTCAACGGATACAACTGCCTCGTGGCCGGAGAGTGCAGCGACGGTCTGATGTTGCACAGCCTGGTGTCCCCGGAGTACGTGAAGCAGGTTGTGCAGCCCAACGTCGCCGAGGGCGCTCGTCGCGCGGGCCGTAGTACCGAGGATGTATCCGTGGTCGGAGGGGGCTTCATTGTCACCGGGCCCAACCGTGCCGCCATCGCCGAGGCCGCCGAGGAGACCAAGCGCCGTATCGCCTTCTACTCGTCCACGCGGACCTACTTCCCAGTGCTGGAATGCCACGGATTCGAGGACATCGGCAAGGAGCTACACGTCATGTCGCGCGAGGGCAAATGGGCCGAAATGGGCGATCTGGTCACCGACGAGATGCTCAACGCCTTCGCCATCATCGGCGAGTACGACGAAATCCCCGGCATGTTCAAGGAGCGGTACGGCGGGCTGGTAGACGAGATGCACTTCTCAATTCAGACAACTACCGACGCCGAGCAGGGGCAGTTGCGACGCATCGTTCGCGAGTTGCAGGAGCAGTAGGCTGCATCCATGGGAGAAGCGTCCGCGGTTTCGTGCCTGGATGCCGCACGGTTCAAGCTCGGCAGCGAATCCGACCTGGCCTACAGGCTGAAGTGGGAAGCCTGGGAATGGCTTTATTCCGAAGCACGCTGCCGGTGCATCGGCCTCGAGGTGAGGCTGCAAGGGCCCTGGGGTTCGGTGGTGGACGTGGTAGGAGTCGGACCGGGCAACGCCATCTACGTAGTGGAAGTCAAGGCATCACGAGCGGATTTCGCACGGGATAACCACACTGAAGCCGACATCGATCGTCTACGAAGGCGCCAGGCCGCCCTCAAGCGACGGATTGAACTGGCCCGCGCGCCCGGTTACCGGTCCTGGAACGGCGACAGCAACCGGCTGGAACAGGAGGCCGAGAGGTTGCAGGAACGGCTGGCGACAGTCTCAACCAAATTCCACAACCCGCGTTTCCTCAGCATCGCCGATTACCATTACATCATGGCCCCGCGCGGGGTAGTGCTGACCGAAATGCTTCCTCCAGAATGGGGTCTTCTTGAGCCGGGTCCCACCGAAATCGTTGCGGCGCCAGTCAAATCTATCCGCAAAAACACAGGCATCGTTTCAAACGTGCTGCGCGCTGTAGCCCGGGCCAACGCCACTGCCATGATGCGGGCGCACGGGGTGACATTTGGTACGGAGGGCCCGACCTTCCCACGATCACGTTGCAGCGAAAGAAGTTCCCGACTCGATCCCACGCCGCCGGTAGAAAACACGGCTGCTACGCGCCCCCCGGAGGATGAACATGCCAGAAATCACCATTGATCCCAGGCACACTGCGCTGCTGATTCAGGACATGCAGAACGAGTTGATCAAGGGCGGCGCGATGCCGGTCCAACCCCTCTCCGGCGCGGAGATCATAGCGAATAGCGTCCGCCTGTTAGAAAAGGCCCGGGCGTCGGGCATGGCAGTGCTCTACGTGGTGGTGAACCGCCGACCGGACCGTCGTGACGCTCCACGGCCACCGTTCGGAGCGCCCGCCAGCGCCGCCGATGCGGGTCCCCGCCTCACCGCGGGAACTCACGATGCCGAGGTAGTGGAAGAACTTGCTCCGCGACCGGAGGACCCGGTCGTGATCAAGCACACGACAAGCCCGTTCAACACAACCGACATCGAAGTCTATCTTCGTCGGTTCGGTATAACCACTCTGATCCTCACGGGATATTCGACCACCGGCGTGGTGGAAGGTTCGCTGCGAGACGCCCGTGACAAGGATTATGACTGCATTGTGGTTCGGGACTGTTGCGCGGCCAGCACCGCCGCGGAGCACGACGTGTGCATGGACATCATCTTCCCGCGCATGGCCTGGGTGGCGACTGCCGATGAGGTGATCGCCGCTATCGTCTAACTGCTATGCTCCTGGCCGCGGTGTACGGTCTTCGAGTTCGTACCAGTACACTTGGCCGCTATCGATAAGGTCCTGGATCCCCCGGTCGTTGCGGATGCTGGCGACGGCCGGGTGGGCTGGACGTCCGGTGAACCGGGTCAGGAAGCCGGCGTTGCGGATGGCGCGGCCTGTGTCACGCCTGTCCGCGGTGTAAGAGACTTCCATTGCGATGTAATGGATAGTCTCGTCCCCGTCGGCGGCTTCGATAACCAGGTCGGCGAGTCGGAAGCTGCGCAGTTCTCCGGTCTCCAGATCGACAGTGTCGTTGCTGGCTACCATCGCAAGCAAATCGCTGATACTGAGCGTTCGGATAAATTTATATCCCATATCGTGAGCGATACCCTCAGCATCTCTGACAGTTTTGCTAATGGCATGGGTATCTTTCATCTCGGAAATATCGCCCTCCATTCTCGCAAATCGCCGGTCAGTTCGGGCCATAAAGCCTTCCACCGTGGCGTTGAACCGGCGCTGCCCCTCGTTAAACTGCCGTTGCTCGTCAATGAACTGCTCGGTTTTCTCAATGAACTGCTCGGTTTTCGCCACGAACCTGTCGAAGCGGGCCGGCAGGCTGAGTAGCTCCTCGGTGAGGATTTCGCGCCGTACTTCCGCCCTCCACTCCGGGTTTTCGCGGAGTACGCGCAGTAGGTCGTCGCTGGTGTGGATGATGACCATGACTAGCTTCCCGTGGCTCCCATTATACGTGAGACGGGCGAGCTAACGGTTCAGCAGCCACCAATCGTCGGTGCCGAGGTTGAAGTCGATGCGTCGGAACCCTTCGGCGAAAGGAACGCCGCAACGTTCACCTTGTAGTCGGCAACCTTCAGTCATGCGATCCAGGCGCTGTGACCTGGTGCGGGCGCTAATTTGGGAGGCGTGCTGGCTGAGGGCCTCCGCTTTCCGGAGTATGTTCTCCTCGGTGATTGAGATGAAAGTGTCCGGCCGCTCGGACCCCCAAAGCAGTGCCTCTCGCACCCGGTGCGGCTCCAATCCTTCTTCCTCGATCTGCTCCGGAAAATCCTGCCAGCTCCACGCGTATGAGAACGCCGCGTCCAGAGCCGCCTGGCCGCTGTGCCGGTGGTCACGGTGGGTGTGCGACGTGACGCGATAGGGGTCGATACCGAACACCACCTCGGGTTTGTGCCGCCTGATTTCGCGAACGACCTGTCCGCGATACGCGTGCGTGTCCTCCAGTTCGCCGTCGCCATAACGGAGAAACACGACCTCGGAGACACCGAGCACGTCGGCGGCATTTTGCTGCTCAATCTCCCGGGTCGCGGCCAGCGACTCGGGGGTCAACGAGCGGTCTCCGGTACCCTTGTTGCCGTTGGTGCACATCAGGATGACCACTTTGGTTCCCGATTCGGCGATCCACTTGGCCATGGTCGCACCGCACCCGCCCTCGGCGTCGTCGGGATGGGGGGTGACCACCAGGGCGCTGCGCGGCGCTTCGGTCATCACCCGAGGCTCTGGGGCATACTCCTGATTGGGGTATCCCCAACCGTCGATACCATGAGGTCTGCTCGTCATATCGACACTCCATCGTGCTGGAATGGATAGGGGCGAATGATCATTCGCCCCTGGATGGTCTGGGTTCGGGCTTTGCCGGCGCGGACTGCGCGGCGAGCCTAACCTCCGAGGTGGAACACCACCATCTTTAGCTCGGTCATCTCTTCAATGGCATAGGCCGGCCCCTCCTTCCCCATCCCGCTGTCCTTGAGCCCGCCGTAAGGCATGACGTCGGCGCGCCACTGCGGGGAAGAATTGATGTGCAGGTTGCCGGAGTGGACCTCCTGGGCGAATTTCATGGCCCAGTCCACGTTCTGGGTGAAGATGCCTGCCGACAGGCCGAAGCGCGTATCATTGGCCTTGGCGATGGCATCGTCGATGTCGTCAAAGGCGCTGACCGCCACGGCGGGGCCGAAGAGTTCCTCGCGGGAAATGAGCATCTCCGGACGGGCGTCGGCCACCACGGTAGCCGTGTGAAGCGTTCCCTGGCGGTCGCCGCCGGCGATGACGCGGGCGCCCTGGCCCACGGCCTCGGCGATCCAACTCTCGACCCGCGCCGCGTCGGTTTCGCGGATCATCGGGCCCATCTTGACGTCTTCATCGAAAGGATTGCCGACGCTGAACTCCTGCGTGGGCTTGACCAGCGCGTCGAGCAGGTCGGCGTAGATGGTGCGCGCCGCGAAGACGCGCTGCGTGGAGATGCAGACCTGACCCGCGTTGGCAAATCCGCTGGAGACGGTCGCTGCCGCAACTTTCTCAATGTCGGCGTCGGACATGATGATCAGGGGGCTGTTGGACCCCAGCTCCATCGTCACCTTCTTGATGCCGGCGTTGCGGCAGATCTGGTCGCCCACCTCCATGCTGCCGGTGAACGTGATCTTGCGCACGTCGGAAGAGCCGGTGATCGCATCGCCGATCTCCGCGCCGGAACCGGTAATGGTCTGGATCGCTTCTTCAGGCAGTCCGGCTTCCAGCAGGATCTCGGTTAGCTTCAAGGCGGACAGCGGAGTATCCCCGGCAGGTTTCAGGATAACGGCGTTTCCACCGGCCAGGGCCGGCCCCACCTTGTGGCACACCAGGTTCAGCGGGAAGTTGAACGGCGCGATCGCGGCCACGACCCCCACGGGCACGCGAATGGTGAAGCCAAACTGATTGACCACCCCAGGAGCGGAGTCCAGGGGGACGGTCTCGCCGTGAAGACGCTTGGCTTCCTCGGCGGACAGGGTGATGGTCTGGACGGCGCGTTGGACCTCGGCGCGACCTTCGGCAATGACCTTGCCCTCTTCGCGAGTGATGGTCTCCGCCAGGTCGTCGGCACGCTCTTCCATAAGGTCGGCGGCGCGCTTGAGGATGGTATAGCGGCGGTGGGCGGGCAATTTGGCCATCACGGCCGCGCCGCGCACCGCGCTGGCGATGGCAGCCTGCACGTCGGCAGCGGAGCCGCGCGGGACGGTATCGAACGCCGACTGGTCAAAGGGATTGATGACAGGCATCTTGTCATCGCGGTCGACCCACTCGCCGCAGATGTACATGCGCATGGTGAAACTCCTGATGCGGGAACCGGAATAAGCGCGCCCACGCACGACGCGCGGCGGCCGGGAACATTGTACTACACGAGCCCGGGCTCGATTATTCGGCTTCGGTCTTAGCCTCGCCCTCGCCGAGGACAATGCTGCGCCCGGTGTTGGTCACCTTGTAGTGGCCGGACAGCCCGGGTATGCGCTCCAACCACCGGAACTTGGTGCGGGCGGCGTTGCGCAGCGTTTGCACGAAGCTGTGCGGAATCGGCCAACCGGCCAGCGTGAACAGGTGAGCCAGGCTGTCGGGATCGACACTGGCGATGTTCAGGTATCGGTGCGCTGCCTCGGCGGCTACCACCACCCGGCGCATGTCTCCTAGAGGGTTGACGCGCTGGCAAAAGGCGATGTACTCGTGCTCCGAAGGGGTCATATCCGATGGAGACATCATTTCAGCGGCCGGCGTTGGAGCCAGTGCGGTCTCACCATTCGGCGTAGGAGTAGCCGCCGGTGGAGCCGGGGCAATTTGCACGACGGTCGCAGCGGGTATGACCGGGGGCGCGCCATTGCTTTCCGCGGTGACTACCGTAGCGTGTTGCGGCTCGGCCACATGCTGGGTTGAGCCATTGGCCGCCGAATGCCCATTAGAATGCGCGGGCAGGTCCGCCGATTTCGCAATGGGCAAGTCCGCTGATGCCCCGTTGGCCCCGGTGAGCTGCGGCATGAACGAATACAGGACTTCGCGAACAAGTCCCGCATCGTCAGACTCAATGCAAACCTGGCTACCGGTCGGCAACGTGATACTGAGCTTGTTCATTCGCCACACCTGATGACGCCCCTGCGCCGGGCTCAATAGTAAAGTAACTCCGGGACCTATGGCAAGGCGTAAAACCAGCGGGGTTAGGCCAATCCGTCAGCCCAGCGCCCGCACGAGGAAACCACCGGCAGCGAGGAAAATCAGGAACCCGAACACATCGGTAAACGTGGTCACGAACACCGCCGAAGATACCGCAGGATCGATGCCCAACCGGCGGAGCAGCAGGGGCACGCCGGCGCCGGCCAGGGCCGCCACCAGTAGGTTCCCCACCATCGCGATGCCGATGGCCAGGCCGAGCCCGATGCTCCCTTTCCACACCCAACCCAGCAGGCCGGCCAGCAGCGCCAGGGCTAAACCGCGAAACAAACCGAGCAGGGATTCCCGACCCAGCAAGCGCCAGCCCTCGTTGGGCGCTACCTCGCCCAGGGCGAGCCCACGCACCACCAGCGTAACCGTTTGCGTACCCGCAATACCTCCCTGGCCCGCCACTACCGGCAAGAACACCGCCAGCATGGCAATCGCCGCAATGGTGGACTCGAACAGATTAACCACCGCCGCCGCCGCCAGCACAGTACCCAGGTTAACCGCCAGCCAGGGCAAGCGATGGGCCACCGAAAGACGCAACGGACCGAATACTCTCTCCCCCGGCGCCGACGCGATGCGCAGCATATCCTCGGCGGCCTCTTCCTCGCCGACGTGCAGCGCTTCTTCGGCCCGTACCACTCCCAACACCCGCTGGGCCTCGTCCACCACCGGAACGATGCTGAACGAGTAACGGGACATAATCCGGTGCACTTCTTCCTGGTCTGTTTCCGGCGACACCGACACCAGGCGGTAGCCGTGCTGGTCGGCAATGTCCGCCACCGGCCGGGCCGGGCTCACCAGGGCCAGTTGGGTGATGCTCACTGCCCTGACCAGCCGCCGGTCATTGTCCAGCACGCAGACCCAGCCGAATCCCTCAGCATCCTCCCCGAACAGCCGCAGGGTATCCAGCGCGTTGCCGGCCGTAACGTTCTGCCTGACGCGGGGGAAGTCCGTGGTCATGATGCCGCCGGCGGTGTCCGGCGGGTACTGAAGCAGCGGGACCACGTCCTGGGGACGGTCCAGCTCGGCAACGATGGACGCCGCGCGCTCGTCGGGAAGCGCCTGCAAAATATCAGCTACGGTGTGGCTGTCTACGTCGTCCAGTAGGTTGGCGGCGCGCTCCGGCGACAGTTCTTCAACGATGGTAGCCGACGACGACGTGGGCGCCTCATCCAGGATGTCGGAAATTTCGCGCCGGGGCAGCAGCGCGATGAGCAGTCGGCGCTCCGCCCGGGAGACGCGCTGCAGCAGAATGCCCTGGTCCGCTGCCAGCATCTGGCGCAGCAGCCCGGCCGCCGTGCCAACGCGGTCACTCCCCAGCGCTTCGCGTATGCGCTGCCCCAGGGAATGCGGGTCGGTCGGGATGGCGCCGTCGCCGGTGGACGGCGGCCCGTAACCGGACGTTCCGGTGGGTTGAGAGTCGGGCGGGCGATTCATCGCGGTTCCTCGGCGACCGACACTCGTTGCGCCGGCCGGTCTAAATCGTTTGCTTTAATCTCACCGCCAGCGAGCGGGTCAAACCGGGAACGGCGGCAATCTCCTCGACGCTGGCGTCCTTGATGCCCTGGAGGGAGCCGAACCGCCGGAGCAACATGCGCTTCCGCTTGGGGCCAATGCCGGTGACCATGTCAATGGGCGATTTCAGGCTGCTCTTGGAGCGCAGATTGCGGTGGAAGCTGATGGCGAACCGGTGCGCTTCGTCCCGGATGCGTTGCATGAGGTAGAGCGCCTGGGAATCTCGGGGCAAATCGATGGGCTCAGGGGTGTGCGGGACGAAGATCTCCTCGTTTTCCTTGGCCAGGGAGCACAATGGAATCTGTTCCAGGCCCAGGTGAAGCATCACTTCCTGGGCCGCCGACAGGTGACCCTTGCCGCCGTCGATGATCACCAGGTCCGGCACCACGCCCCAGTTATCGACCCTGCCGTCGGGATCCGGGTTGGCTATGGCCTGGCTCAGCCGTTTGAAACGGCGGGTGAGCATCTCCTTCATGCTGGCATAGTCGTCCACGCCGTCCACGGCCTTGATCTTGAACCGCCGATAATCCCGGGTACGCGCCTTGCCGTCATCGAATACGACCATGCTGCCCACCAGGTTGCTTCCCTGGATGTGGGAGATGTCGTAACACTCCATGCGTCGCGGAGCCGTGGGCAGGCTGAGTTCTTCCTCCAGCTCGGTCAACGCGCCCTGGATGGCATCGGAGCGGTTCAGCCATTTGACCCGATGCTGGGCGAGGCCCTCCGAAGCGTTGGCGGCGACCACGTCCATCAGCTTTCGGTTCTCCCCGCGCTGAGGACGATAGATGCGAACCGCGCCGCCGCGGCGACTGCGCAGGAAGTCCTGCAAGAGTTGGGCCTCCTCGCCGGGCGGATCGTGCTGCACCAGGACGATGGGGGGCACTTCCAGGGCGGTGGCGTAAAACTGCTGGACGAACTGGGCGATGATCTCGCCGGGTTCGCCATCCTGTGGACCTTCCATAAAGAAATGATCGCGGCCAATGAGCTTGCCGTGACGGATGAAGAATACCTCGACCCAGGTTTCGTTAGCCGCAACGGATACCGCGATGGCGTCGAGGTCGGTCTGCCGGCCGGAATCTACTTTGACTGTGCGCTCTTCCTCGAACTTCTGGATGGCCGCCATCTGGTCGCGGAGAGCCGCGGCGCGCTCGAATTCCAGCTCCTCGGCCGCCGCCTCCATCTTGTCTCGGAGCTGACCCGTGACGACTTCGGTGTTCCCTTCCAGGAACAGGATCACCTGTTTGACAACGTCGGCGTACTCCTCCTGGCTGGCCAGGCCGGCGCAGGGACCGACGCAGCGGTGAATGTAGTATTCCAGGCACGGACGCGGGTCGGTTCCCGTGATCCTCTTGGTACAGGAACGGTAGGGAAACAGCTTCTTGACCAGGTCCATGGACTGGCGGACGCTGCCCGCGCTGGCAAAGGGCCCGAAATACCGCGCGCCGTCTTTGTGCACGCCCCGCGTGATGTAAACGCGGGGAAAGTCCTCGGACAGGTCTACTTTGAGGTAGGGGTAGGTTTTGTCGTCCTTGAGGCGAACGTTGAAATAGGGCCGGTGGCGCTTGATGAGGGTGTTCTCAAGGATGAGCGCCTCGGCCTCGGTGTCGGTGACGATGTACTCGAAGTCAGCCAGCTCACTGACCATGCGCCGGGTCTTGCGATCCAGGCCCGCCGGCGACCCGAAGTAGGAACGAAGTCGGTTGCGCAGTACCGCGGCCTTACCGACGTAGATGACCGCCCCGGCGGCGTTCTTCATCAGGTAAACGCCGGGGCGTTCCGGCGTCACCAACAGTCGATGGTCGAATTCCTGCCGAACCACGATCCGAGCCCTGCCTCATGCGCGGGACCTAAAGCACAAAGGACACGGCGACGAGCACGACCACCAACACGCCGGAAAAGATGCCGATACGCCTGAGTTCCGAGCCAACGTGGTTGTATGCGGCCGGCCGGTCGAACCGTCGGCCCCGGGGCACGGAAGCCGGCCGGCCGACGGCGGTTGTGGCCCGAGACTGGGCCGGGGCCGTCGCAGTTGCGGCAGTAACCGGACGCTCCGGCTCGGCTTCAGCCACCGCCGAGGCCACCGGCGATGCGGCGGCAGGATTCCGCGCCGGAGCCGCGCGGTTCGCGCCGCCGCGACGGCGACGCAGGTTGTTCTGTCGGGCCGCCACCCGTTTGCCTTTGCTCGGCATCACCCACCTCCTGGCGCCACGACCCGGCTATAGGCGTCGTCGGCGCAGCATTGATCTTGACGTTATACGACCCAACCGTGGTGGATCGGATCGAGCCTGAATCCATGATACCAGCATGGACTCGGTGCGCGATCCGTCACCGACCGCGACTTATGTCAATTTAACCGTCGGTCGCCAGCGCTCCGCAGCATACGTCACCCGACCGAGATACCCAGCTCAGCCTGCATGTCGGCGACGGCTTGGTTGCGGGTCTTCCGCTGCCACTGGGGGCGGGCGTTGATGGGCTCGTTGATGATTTCGGGGTCGATTTTCAGGGCGACGAACACCGGGCCCGGCCGGCTCAGAATCTCCTCGATCTGGCTGGCGAAGTCCTCCAGGTTGTCAATGGCATAGGTGGACGGATAACCACATCCCTGGGCGACCACGTCATATTCCATCTGATCGGCGTTGGGAACGGGTTGGCCGCCGGTGGTCGCGTACACGCCGTTGTCCAGCATGAAATGGTAGAGGTTGGACGGCGCTTTCTCCGCGATGGTGGGCAGGGCGCCCATTCCCATCAGCACGTCCCCTTCGGAATCGAACAGCACCACGCGCTGGTCCGGAATGGCGAGGGCCAGGCCAAGAGCAAAAGAGGCGTGCCCGCCCATGGCAGGGTCGCCCAGGGGCAGATCCCGATCGGGCTGATCGCTCATCTCGACCCAGAACCGTCCGCCGCGCCCTGGTATCACCACCGCGTCGCCGCGATGCTTGTTGAAAATTTCCAGCATTTCCGCCGTTTTCATCATGGTGGTCACTTCCGTTATCTGCGTTGATCAGCGGCTGACGTTGAAGCCGTGGTACTCGTCGCCGACGAGGACGGCCACGGGACGTTTCTCCCGCTGCGCCTCGGCAAAGGCAATTGAGATGCGGTCGGCGTCCTCGTCGGACTCGACCAGGTAATAGTTGATGTTGAACGCATGGAGGAAGCGTTCCGTGTAGAAGGCGGCGGTGTCGTTGATAACGCCGTGGCGCGTCCAGCCGCGATATCCGACCATCATCACCACGGGGACGTTCATGCCCAGGCCCCAGCCACGCAGGGAGTCGCCGGACTCCATCATGCCGGTGTTCTGGATCAGGATCACCGGCTTTTTCCCGCCGGCGGCCAGACCCGCTGCGGTGGAGAAAGCGTGACCCTCGCGGCTGACGGGCACCAGGTCCAGGCTGGGTTCCTCGCTCATCAGCACGTAGAGGAAGTTGGTCTCGCTGTCGGGGAGCCAGACCACGTGGGTCGCGCCATTCTTCTTCAACTCCGCCAGGATGCGGGCGGGACTCAATTCGGCCATAGGTGGTACCTGCCTCGAAATGTTTGGGGCAAACGGGAGCGCCGGGTTGCCGCGATCAGGTATACCCGGCGCGCTTTTTCGCGTCAACCGCTGAGACCGGCGACGCTTGATATTGAGATCTTCGGCGTATGGAAACGACCTACCGGGTCGGCGCAGCCACCCGGCTAATCGTCGGCTGCGACGGCTGGTTCGGCCAGTCGATTGTCCACCAGATCCGCGCTGCAGGCAGCCCCGTCCAGCAGGCCCCAGCGCACCATCCAGTGGTAGGTGTCCTCAACGATCTCGTCGGTGTAAGGGGTGTTGTAGGAGTAGCGCAGCCGGGGCAGGTGGAAGTCCTCAGGCGTGATGCCGCCGAAGCGGCCGGCCACCGCGGCGAACCGCGGATCGTCAATGAGATACCGGAGGTACTTGCGCTTGTCGGCGTTGATCCGGTCCACCGCTTCGGCCACGGCCCGGTTGATGGCGGCGAAGGTCTCCTCGTCCATATTGTCGCTGGCGTTCTCGGCGCCCAGGTAGTGACCTTCGCACACGGGCCGGCAGCCCAGTTTTTCGGCCAGGGTGATCCAGGGCTCCATCAGGGCGGCGGCCGCGACCTCGCCGTTCATCAGAGCCTCGAACCGGAACTGCGGGGACCCGTAATGGACCAGCTTGATCTTGTCTTCGGGCAGGTAACCCGACAACAGCCGCAGCGCGACGTAGTGGGAACCGGCGTGGAACTGCACCGCCACCGGCTTGTTGCCCAGCGTCCCGGGATAGTAGTGGGGGGAATCCGGATGCACCAGGATGGCTTGAGTGGCGACTGCCGAACGGAGGGCGATGATGCGGGCGCCCTGTTTGCTTTCATAGGCCCGACGGACCTGACCTTCCTCTCAAGCGCGGTAGATTGATACCTGGGCATCCTCAAATGCCACGTGGCCGAGGATCGGGTTCACTTCTTCCGGATTCTCGGTGGGCGTCACCTTGCCGCTGTTCAGCGCGGTGACGAATTCCATATCGATACCTTCGGCTTCGAACAGGCCCTCGTCGCGGGCAACCAGCCAGGGCAGGCTGAATACCACGCCGCTGATTTCGCTGACGACTTTCTTCATTGCGAACGCTCCTGAGCGTAAATCTGTAGTGAGCGAAAGTTTAGCAAAGTCGCCCCCCTGCGTCCATTTGAGACGTCTTGATGTATGTGTTCAGATATGACTTATGCAGTTCGGACCGTCATTCCGGCTTTCGCCGGAATCCAGGAACCCCCTGCATCTAAAAATCCCGTCTATCCTGTCCATCCCTGCAATGCAACTCCCTGAAACCGAACGCTACTTGAGCGAACGCAACTGTTCAGACTTGCCGGGAAGGTGTCATTGCGACCCCGCACTTGATGCGGGGGCGGCAATCTCGTCACCCGGGGCACTCGCTCACCATGAGATGAGCCGGCGCCGGGTTGAGCCCGTCGCCGGTCAAGCCCAAACTGGAATCATCCTGTCCATCCCGTTCATCCTGTTTATCCCGGTAAAACGTCCCTCTGCTTTTGAAACCGGGTACGCCTGAGGCAAACACCTCCTTGACATAGACGAACGCCTGTTCCATAATATCCCCGTCAGGTGTAACTCGTTTCAGCCAGAGCCATCCGGTCGTTCACGGCCATCCGTTAGCACCAAAATCGCATAACCGGCCCTGCGACAACCGGGACCGCCGCCGGCCACCACCCAGGAACCTAACCGGCGCGGTCTCAAAGGCCACAGGAGACGCCACTATCCTGGGAGCTGCGGCCCGGACCTCCCCGTTACCTCGGGGTCTCGCGGTTAATAGGCGGTACTGGATCGTCAAGATCCAGTACCAGTTCAGTTGCTTGGGGGCGTTTGGCATCGCTGGGCAGCGGGATGCGGTAAACGATGGTGCCTTTCCCAGGCTCGATCCAGATGCACTTGATGAACCGCTTGAGCATCTGTTTGGTCTCTTTGGGCGGCGAGTGCTTGATAAAGTCGGCCACTTGGGTCGTGAAAGCGAGTATTTCCTCGGGCCTGGCCAGCAGTGCGGTCTGGTCTTCGATGTCACGGGTGGCTTCGGTCAGGCTCTGCCTCAGGTCGGCCTCTCGCTGTCGGAGCGGCGTGATCCGCTTGGTGAATTCCTGAGCGGTGTAGGTGCCGTCTTCGTAGGCGTCCATCACGCGGGCTCGTCGGTTGGTCACATCCGTAAGCTCTTTTTCGATGGCTCGGATGCGGGAGTTCTGCTCCTCATAGGGACCGGTCAGTTCCTCGGCCATGACGGTCATGGCCTGCTGCACGTTGCTGGGGCAGAGGATGTCGTTCAGGACAGCGGACAAAACCTTTTCTTCCATCCTCTGGACGTTCAGGTTCGGACACTTGCAGACTTCCACGCCGTAGTGCCGTCGGGTCCAGCACTGTTGGTATCGTGAACTCTGGTTCTTGCTGGGCCTGACGCCCATGCTCTTGTCGCAATTCTTGCAGATCAGGAGCCCGCTCAGTATGTAGACGCTGCCGGTCTGCCTGGGGTGGGTGACCTCGAGAACCTTGCTGGCCATGACACGGGCGGCTTCCTCGAGGTCTTTCAGGTCGACGATGGCTTCGTGTCTGCCCGGTGCCACCACGGGAGGCAGCCCGCTTGTGGAGCTCTCGCCCCAGATGATGAGGCCGCCGTATTTTCGGTCGTGGATGATGTCCGAGATGGTGTTGCAGGCCCACTTTTCGGACTTGGCTCTGCCGGTGAACGGTTCAGGGGGCGGGATGCCGTCCTCATCCAAACCGTCCCGGATTTCCGTCTGGCTGTGGCCGGCTTTGGCTTCTGCGACGATGCGCCGCACGATGGGCGCGGCAACTGGGTCGATTACGAAGATGTTGTGGTAGGCGTTGCCGTCTTCCTCTTGAACCTTTTGCAGGTTGTAGCCGTAGGGCGCCCGGTTGCCGGGCCAGAAACCACGCTCGGCAACCTTACGCTGGCCATAGCGGACTTCCTCGCTGAGGTTGTCGGAGTAGAACTCGTCAATGTCCTCGATGATGTTCTCCATGAGACGGCCCGCAGGAGTATCGTCGGTCTTCTCCTGGATGGAGATAATGCGGACGCCGCGTTTCTTGAGCCGGTTCTTGTAGACGGCGCTGTCAACGCGGTGGCGTGCGAAACGCCCGAACTTCCAGACCAGGATCACGTCGAACGGCTTTTCCTTGGCGTTGGTGTCCGCCACCATCTCCTGGAAGCGGGGGCGGTTGTCCGTCCGTCCGGTGAGGGCCTCGTCGACGTAGGTGGCGACGACCACCATGTTGTGTTCTCGGGCGTACTTTTCGCACTCTGCGATCTGTTTTTGGACGGAGTTGTTGATGTCCTGTCCGTCGCTGGAGACGCGGGCGTAGATGGCGACTCGGATGGGGGCGTCCGGTCGGTCGAAAATGAGGTGGGTGTTGGGGTTGGAGTCGCCGTTGTACTTCAGATCAAGCATTGCACTTCTCCTGGGTCGGTGCGTAGGGTCGCGCAGTGTTGTGCTAGCTGCTACGCGGCCTTGGCGGTTACGGACGGTTTGCTGGTCCACGGCTTGGCCTGTCGGTCAAGGGGCATCTCCTTGCGTCGGGGGCTGTTCCAGTATTTGGTCTTGCACTTGGGACAGTGGGCCGGGTCCGGTTGAGTGCGGAACCCGGTTCCGCTTCTGGTGCCCCAGCGGTAGCCGCAGCGTTCGCATAGATAACCTTCGATCATCACATAGGCCATGGTTCCTCCTTGACCGGATTCGCCGGTAACATTACCATACGTAATCTTACCTGTCAACAAAACCGGGGTTCGGCGTGCCGGGTAAAAAATTGGGATATACCTATTAACGATAGCTGCTCGTACACCCCCTCTTTTTGGTGACACTTTTTGATTGACGCCCGGTAATCTCGCCGGCTATCATTTCTGTGGCTGAGGGCGGCATTAAAGCGAGGCCGCCGGGACTAGCACTCCCGACGACCCCTCGCGCAGCCCTTGGACCCCCAGGGATCTGGTGCGCTTGCGCGCCATTTTAGGGGCGCGTTCTTTATATTTGCAAGGATTTCGCCCCTTTTGTGCGCCATCTGGCTCGCCCGCGTGCCGGTCCCCCAATCTCATGGAGGTACGGCAATGACGCGCGCTGATCGGGAGCCGAGGCAACTGCCCCTGCTTTCCGCCGCCGACATGGCCCCCAAACAAGACCCGGTGGGCAAGGCCTTGGGCATCGTCGGCGCTGACCCCGACGCCCAGTGGACCCTGGTGATGGACCAATTCGGTCGCATGGCCGCGCGGGCCTATCACCGCTCCCGGCAAGAGGCTGAGCCGGCGGACTCATGATGGTTCGTCAGCTCGTCACTGACCCTGGTATCGCCACCTGCTGGCTCCGTGAGCCGGACAGGTCGGACCCCGACGGCAACTCCGCGGCGTACTGGATCGTTGCCCGCTTGGCGTCCAGCTCAATGCGGTCGATGAAGGCGCCCAGCAGTTCGGATGCTGCCGGCGTCTCATTTTCTGCAAGGAAGGTGTCCGGGTCCGTGGCGAGCCGGCGGATCTCGTCGTCGGACGGACTGCCGTCCGCGGCGCCTGCCTCGGCCAGCGTGTTGAAGAACCGGTCCCTGAGCATCGGGAACGTGCTGTCGGTGATGACGACTCGCGTGATCTCACGGATCAGCAGTCGGTTCAGCTCGCTGGGTCGGAAGGACGGCACGCACGAGTTCGGGCAGGTGTACCGGGGTTCCGGGTCCTGGCCCAGCTTGATCTCGCCTCCGCACCTGGCACAGGTGAGCAGGGTGTCGATGGGAAAGGCTGGCGCCGTAGCGGTTGTCATTTTGCGCTCCTGTCTGAAGGGTGTGAGCGATGCCGTGTATCTCCATTGTAAATCAGGCTTGGGCGTTCACTGACGCGTTCGGTCTGTAGCCAGTGTACCGATTTTCGGAGGAAGGAGGATTTGTCGTGAGTGAAGAAATGAACGAAACGAGTGGAACGCCGGAGCCGGAGCGCTTTGCGCTCTACTCCCGGGTGTCCCGCAAGGGTCAGGAGCTTCAGCGGGCGGTGGCGTACCTGCGGGTGGCTGCCGCGGATGCAGACAGCGCTCGTCGGCTCCTGGAGCAGCAGAAGGCGGTCAGCCGTTTCGCTGAAAGCAGCGGCTATGAGGTCGTCCGCTGGTACGTGGACACCGGCTCGACCAACACCGGGTTGCCGGAGCTGGCTCAGCTGCTGGCCGACGCTGCCGTGGAAAATCGTGGGTTTGATTACGTGCTGGTGTGGTCGTACTCTCGGCTGAGCCGACGTCCGGCCGACTTGGCTCGCCTGCGCCGCACGTTTGAGGACCTGGGCGTTCGGGTGGTGTCGGCCTCGGATGCCGTGGTGGAGGTCCGGCTGGACGACCTGCTGACGGCCCTGGGTGGAGGTGAGTTCGACGTCGCCTGATGCGCGGTGGGCTCTTGCTGCCACAGAGCGGCCCGGGTGTTGCCAGATGGCTCGCCTGGGCCGCTTCTCAACGTATGCTTCTCCGGACCTCGTATGCTTGGCGTACCCGGTGGCGCGGACGTATATGGGGCCTGGCGACTCCAGTTCGGAATGGCCGGCGGTCGCGCAGCTGGTTGATGACGCCGTCTCGTCGGAGCGGGACTTCCGCGCGGTCCGAGAGCTTCGTTGAATCAGTGTTCCGGAAATGATGCGCGCTGAAGATCTTTCCCGGAGCTTCAAGTCGTTTCTCGCTCGACTTGGTCAGAAGCCCCTGCGAAGATTCCCGATGAGATTTTTCATTGGAAGCGTATGCGTCTAGGCCTCCGCACTGAGCGCCGGACGTTGCGCCGTGCGGTTTCTTCGATTTGGTTTACACAGTGTCCACAATAGTCAGCGTTCCCGAAATATCGGCCTGCTTTTCTGACAGCGGCAGCAAATGACAATGCTTTGAACCGATACCGGTTGGTAGGTTGTGGCAGATGACCACAATCGTGGCTGTGCACCTCGTGGCTTGGGTCCGTCTTGTTGACTCGAAAGTATGGCATTACGTTGGGTCCCCGCATCGACTGTCGTTAAATCAAACCGCTGAAAACCAGATCGTCTTAGTGATCAGTATTCCATGCCAGAGGAGTGTCAGTTCTGTGGTCGTGCAGACGTGTCGGCATTCAGTGTCGTGGCAACCTGTTAGCGACGCCCGTCTCCGTGCTCATCGGACTGTCCTAGGATTGGCTAACCGTTCCGTCCCCACCGCTCGCGCTGGCTGCGGTCTCTTGGATTTGGGCAGATGTGCGTGTATCGGTCGGGTCGGGCACGCAGACGCGAGCTTGGAATCCGTAACATCGTTGGATTAATTGGTGGATCCACGGAGGCTTGATTACCTTGTCCAGTTCTACGCCACCGGCATTCAGCAACTGGTATAGATACGCCGTTGAGACGCTCAAGACCCGCTTGAAGTCCAAATAGAGCGGCGGCGCATTGTCGGGGCGTCCCAGCACGCTCGGTGCAATCATGTGGTACCGTTCATGCCGGTTGGTTTTGACAAATGACCAGGCAGCGCTGTTCAGACCGTGCGGCCTTCTGATGTCGATTTCCTCGAACAGTTTGCAGCACTGTATATGTTCCAGCAAGTTGGCACCGGGTTGTGGCTGGCTGACATTGCTGGTGGGACTTGCGCTCCTGGCTTCGTAATCGCTGATCAGGTCGCACTCCGGAGACATGACCACTACCAACGGGTGTTCCACCCTCGTCACCTGAGCGGTCCCGTCCGGGGCGGTTAGGCCGGTTGGTACGAATTCATATAGGTTGCGAAGGACCTGCCCTTGCTGCAACCTATCCTGGAAAGGCGGTGATGTGGGCGGTGTCGCCACTCACTCAATCCTCAAACGTGATGCCTGGGCTGGTGTGTGTACCGACTATCCTGACCATCTCGGTCCTTGGTGGAGCTGCGGGGATGGCAGGAACAGGAGGTTGGTCAACGTAGAAGTTCCAGCATTCCAAGGCTGAGCCGAGATTTTCGTCCACGCCATCCTCCGGCATATACATGGCCAGCAGACAGGCCAGGTACCGCTTCTTCCATGGCGACGCTTCGATGGTATCCGGAATGGCGGTTATCGGCGTCCGTTCACCATCGAACATTTCGAAGTTATGGCCGCGGAGTTTACCCATCCCCGTGTGGCTGCAACTTCTCACGAAGGACGTCGGTGATAGCCCAGCGAAATAGGTGGCCGGCCCACTTGTTGAATTTGTCTGCGGCGTCGAAAGCATCATTAGAATCGCACCTGCTGTGTGTGAAGAAGTCGGCGTCGATAAGGTAAACGGATGGATCATCACCGTCTCTGGCGGCAAGTCCGTGTTGCAACAGGACTTGACCGCCGGCAACATCTGGGATGGTGAGCACCACCTGAGACTGGGATTGCTGTACCGCGTCCTGAGGGATTTCGGGAGAACCAAGTACGCCCAAGAAAATTGGGTTTAGCAATTCTGACCAAGGGATGGCTTCTAGGCCGTAATGGGTTCTGTCGAGTACGTCCCGGTATCTCAGGCCAATTCGAGTGTAGAAAGCCGGGGCGTATATTTCCCTCAATATGCCCTCTGCACGTTGGATCTCCCGGCGGAAGTCGCTCCATTGATGGTACTGGCGCTCCTGCACGGACACAGCGTCTTGCGCCAGCGAAATCGTGCGTGTCCTATCTTCGGTCTCGAACAAGTACGTGGGTGGCACCTGCGGCCCACCGAAGCCTTGGATCATCTCCCGGAATTCCATCGGGACGTCAGGTAGGTCTGGCGGTCCTTGTTGTGCATACCACGGGTATTCGGTACGGATCTCCTCCTGGAATTGGACTGGCGGGCCAGACGTGATGCTCAGGATCGTTGGGAACCTGAGTTGGAGGATCACTTCTTCCAGGGGGTTGTCCCTGTAAATTTCTCTGGGTGTGGGTGGAAACGGCATGATTTTCAATCAGTGGGGTGTACGGCGGCAATCGTAGACCAATTTGCTTGACAGTGCAACGGGGAATTGTGCTAGCGGGATGTTGCTACCACGCCCATCTGGATCGCCTAGCTGACGGACGCTGAACCAACGGTTGACCTTGGAGCGTTCCGCGTTCTTTCGAATTGGTTAACGCCCGTTAGTTCTGGGACGTCGCTATGCAGACCGGAGATGAATTCAAGCGAAATCCCTCGATATTATCGGATATAATGATACTCTATATTCGTACATTATGCAAGAGAGTTGCCGCTGCGCACAGCGATTTCGGGTTTCGCAACCGGGTGATGCCGGGCATAAATCCGGTTTTTATTTTAGCACGGCCCCGTGGGTTGGCTTGTGCTACCTGTGCAGTGGGCCCGTGTGTAACCGATGTTATCGGTGTGGGGCCGCGTCAATTTCAAGCAGCTACGTGGCAGGTTCATTAGCGTGCTTGCCGCCGATTGCGGTGGATCAGGCCCCGAGCTTGAAACTCAACCCGAGCCGTCCCTTAGCCCCAATCCACCGAAATGGTGAGTGTGGCGGCGCGCTGAGGGGATGAGAAAGTGCTCCCGGCTTCGGGGATAATGGTTTTTGAAACAGAAAACCACCCTGAAACAAGGAGCACCCAACGGATGCTATCACGCGAGCGCCTCGACCGCATCCATGTCGCCTTCGACGATCACCGCCTGGTGTCCAATGCCGGACTGATTTTGCCGATCACCCTGGCCCACCACCTGGGTTGGGTGAGTTGGTGGACCACCACGTTGACCTGGGAGACGCGCCGGGTCGGGCCAATGCTGGGGACAAGCTGCTGACGCTGGTGGCGACTGCATCGACGATGCTGACGCGCTGCACGCTGGCGGTACGGGGCAGGCGCTGGGCTGTGCGGTCAAGGCGATGTCCACGCTGGCGACCTTTCTTCGGAGTTTCCAGTGGGGCCATGCGCGCCAATTGGATCGGCTGAGCCGGGAAGTGGTGGCCTGATCCTGGGGCGCCGGGGCAGGTCCCGGCGACGAGCCGCTGACCATCGACCTGGACCTACCGTCTTCGATACCTACGGCCGGTGCAAGGAAGGCTCGTAGTGCCACAACTACGCTGGCCAGCGGGGCTATCCCAGCTCTTCGCCATCGCCGCCGGAACCGGCGACGTATTGATGGCTCGACTGCGCAAAGGCAGTGCCAACACGGCTCGGGGCGCCGCCAATTTCCTGCGCGAGACCATCAGCCTGTGCGCTACGCCGGAGTCACCGGACTGCTGACCGTGCGGGCCGACAGCGGCTTTTATATTCACCCCATTGTGGCCACCTGCCGCGATAAGGGCCTCCGCTTCTCCATCACGGTACGCCAGACCTCACGTGATCTGATCGAAGCCATACCTGAAGCGGACTGGAATCCCATCCCGTACTGGATGGAAGGCTCCGCCGACTTGGCCGCGACCGTCTACACACCCGTCGCCAGTGAGCCCGACGCCGCACCGACGCGGCTCATCGTACGGACATTGAAACCCAAAGTGGCCACATCCTTTCGGTGGGTTGGGGTTTAACGTGGTCCGCACCACCATTGCAAACGACCGTCTGCTTGTTGGTACGACTCAGGGTCGGTTGTTACGCGGGTCACGCGGCCGGACGGGTCGGTCACGTCCCAGTGTTTTCCACCGGCTTCCTTCACTGACCAGTGAGCCGGCATCAACTCCGGCTCGCGAAGTGGCCTCTCCAGGTCGTCAATGGAGACCTTGGCTTTGAGCGGATCGTTGGGCGCTTCCCAATCGGCATTCAGTCGATTGATGTCGAACTCGTTCCGCGCGGTCAGCCTTTCCAGTTCGGCGTCTGGGTCCGCCTCGTCGCGGATGATGCGCTGGATGCCCGCGGCGATGATGGGCGGGTATTCGCCGACGTTGGCCCGGATGTTTTCGAAACGTCGCGCCACGGCTTCGTAGGCGTCGTGCTCCGCGGTGTTTTCGTAAAACAGGTTCACCACATCGACCACCGGGCGCTCTTGCCCGATGCGGTCAATGCGTCCGGCACGCTGTTCCAAAGTCATCGGGTTCCACGGGATGTCGTAGTTGATCACAGCAGAGCAGAATTGCAGGTTGAGTGACTCCGACGCCGTTTCCGTGCAGAGGAGGAGGCCGTTGGGTTGTTGTGTGAACTCTCCCAACCGGCGGCCGCGGTCGCCCAGGTGCCCGTCCTGCCCGTACAGTTCGGTCACATAGTGGCCAGCGTGTTGCAGGTGCTCGGACAACCAACTCTGCGTGTCGCGGAACTGCGTGAACAGCAGGATGTGAGCGTGGCCCTGCTCCCGGAGCTCCGTGATGACCCCGGCCAACCGGTTGCGCTTGCTGTCTTGGTGGGACAACCTTTCGGCTTCGTCGGCGGCTTTGAGCAGCGCATCGAGGTTCGCCGCGTTGTTCAGTGTGTTGGTTTCGCCGTCCGTGAGTTCGTCCAAGTCGGCGTCGTCCATCAGGGTCATCCAGTCGTCGGCGTCCTGCGGGATCCGGTTGGCGGCGTTGCGTAGGGTTTGAGCGTAGGCATAGGTTGACGAGCCGAACCGCTTGCGGAAGATCGTTGTGATGAAACCCAGAGACTGGGGAGTGATGCCGCGACCAGCGTAGCACTGCCGCACCAATTCTTTGATGTCGTCGTACAGCGCACGCTCCGAGTCCGTCATGGTAATCACCACGTCCTGCGCTTGGCGTTGTGGCACTGGGGCGTCCAACAAGCCCTGGCGCCGGTACTGGCGAAGAAGCTCGCGCGTGTGCCGGCTCATCAGCCGCTTGGCCGGCGCGGTCCGCTGCATGGTGTCCAGCGTGTCCTGCAGCGCCACGGTATCCTCTAACTGGCTGGCGATGTAGTCGTCGTTGTCGCTGGCAAGCAGGAAGTCGCTGGTGTCCGGTGGATTGGTCTTGCGCCACAGGTCGCGGCGGTACTTCCACTCCGCCAGGTCAGGCGGTTCGTCCTGGTAGAACCGGCGGTACTCGGCGGAGTTCCAGCCCTCGGGCTCCAGCAGTTCGAGCAGCGCCCACAGTTCCACCTCGTTGAGCTGCATCGGCGTGGCAGTGAGTAGCAGCAGTTCCTTGGTCTTGCGCGAAAGTTGGCGCAGCAACCGAAGGTACTGATTGGGCTCGCGACGTTGTTCAACATCAACGTTTCGGAAGCGGGCGCGGTGGGCCTCATCAACGATGATGATGTCGTACTCGCCGCAGGTGGCGAGGAACTGTTCGGCGTTGCGTACCAGCCACTGGTGTCCGGCAATGGCCAGAGGCACGTCCCAGGCCGGACTGGCAACCGGTTCGGTGCGGCCGTCGCGGTAGTAGCAGCCGTGGGTGTCAATTATCGGCGCGTCGATGGCGAACTTCATCAACAGCTCGCTCTGCCACTGCTTCGTTGCGGCTTTGGGAGCAATGACCAGTGCTTTACGCCCTTTCCCCTGGTTGAGACGGGTCTTGAGGATGACGCCGGCCTGTAGCGTTTTGCCCAACCCAACCTCGTCGGCAATCAGGCGGCGGATGGCGTCGCTGCCTACGTTCTGCTGGCGGAAGCGCTCCTGGTGCGGCCAGAGAGTGGTCGGTATAGTCGCAACGGTGCTGTCCGGGTCGCTGACTAGAGCGTCATAGATGCCCTGCCAGTAGTCGTTGACAGTGTAAGCCTCCCGGCGTTCGCGGACGGACCTGATCTCAGGCGGCGACGGTGGCGCCCGCTCCACAATGTGGTCGCGGTAGTAGGTCGGCAGATCAATCACCTTCAGTCCGGCGGCTTGGTTGGTCCAGAGGGCTTGAAACTCACGCTCTCGGGCTTCGAGGTGTGCCAGTCCCTCCGCTTCCGTGTAGACGTCGACGGACTCCCAGTTGTGTCGCCAGCCAGAGAGGGTTTCGTTGAGGCTGCCGGCGAAAGCCACTCGGTTGCCGTAGGCGTCCTCAACGATGCCGCTCTTGGTATGGAAGATGCGGTCGCTGCGAATGGCGACCTTCACTTCCATGACGCCGTTGGCGACCAGCCAGTACGCCAGCTCTAGATGGTTGCGGTCGGCGATGTCGGCGGTTTCGGTCAGCAGGAGGTCTTCACGACGGGCCGTCTGTTGCAGGGCCGCTTCCGCGTCCAGCTGGCCGTCGTGGATGGCTTGTAGCACGTCTTCTCGTACGCTGTGGTCGCAGATGAGGCGTATGCGCCCACCGTTGCGGATGAGGCTCGCAGTACCCGCAGCGGCGGCAATCAGTCCATTGGCGGTGAAAGTGTACGTGGTGCGGTCGTAGCGAACCGCTTGCGCCAACAACGGCTCGTACAGCCCGGCCAGGATGTCTGGACAGTTGCCGTGGTTATAGACCGGTTGGAGGTTCAGGTCGGTAAGAGGCACTTGCGTCGCCTTGCCTGTTTTTGGCGTTTCGTCAAGAGTATCGGCTGTGTGGAGATCAGTGGCGGGCGATTTCGCAGATGAACTCGATGGACCCTGCGACACGGTTTTTGATGGCGCTCAATTGGGTCATCGAGTATTTTCCCGCAGGGCCGTGGGCGCCCGCATTCAGCATTGGGAATAGGTTTACGACGTCGGCAACATTGGTCTCTGCAAAATCTTCAAGGGCATCATCCTCTTTCCCTTGTCGCCGGAGCATGAATTGCAATTTGGCTCGCCGGGTCGGCGTCCCTTGCGGCGTCAATTCGCAGTTGGGTATACGCTGCAACACCTCATCGTTGGGGGCCTCAATCTCAAGGATGGTCGCGATGATCTCCCGAGAACTCGTGCAAAAGTGCCGGGCCGCATCCGGGTTGCCCGGGTGCAGGGCGAACAGCGCGCCACCCCAGCGGTCATTGAGGTCTGGCGAAATCCCGACCAAAAAATCAGCAACCGTAGTATCCGTGAGCTCTACTGGCATCCCTCTCGGGTCGTCTTTGTCCTCGAGGAGACTGTTTAGAACTTGGGCACTGTTCGCCGTTTCCCGCTCTGCGAGGTCAGATAGGAACGGGTCCGCGTTGCTGGCGTCCACCCTGTTGTACGCATGGGTCAGGTCGAGTACGGAGCGGTGGACAGTGGTGTAACGGACAGTGACAGTTTGGCGAGACAAGCGGTTGAGGGCTGACTGCAGGCGGGATCGGTTGGCCCTGACCCTGGCGTTATGCGCTCGGACTTCGCGGTTGTAGTTGTTGATAGCGGTGTTCACGCGGGCGTTGTGTGCTCGCACCTCGTTGTTGTACTTGCGTACCCCGCTGTTGAATTTCTGTATCGCTTGGCGGCGTTTGGCTTCCGCCTGGCGAATTTGGGCTTGCATTTGTGAGCGACTTATTCGCCTCGGCATTGCTGTCTCCTTTCATTGTCGGGAAGGTCGCTTCACAGTAGCGTTGGTTGCGTCACAGCCGGCTGCGGTGCTTCCTCTCCGTACAGTGCCTGCCAGAGGTTCCGTTGCGCTTGGTAGTCGTCGTGGCCAGGCTTGGTGGTGCGGATCAGAGCTTCCAGCGTGGCACGGAATTGGCTGTCCTGTGGTTCGTGGAGGTGCTGGGTGAGCCACTGCTGGGCATCTAGGGTGTTGCGGCGGTCAGTCAGCGCGATTGCGGTGTGGACAGCATCTAGCGCGGGACCGGCTTGAATGTCTTCTCCAATGTTGCGGGTGGCCATGCGGTCGCGGGCACTAAGCAGTGACACCTTGTCACCCTTGAACGACACGATGCGCTTCATCGTTGCATCGTTCTTTTCAAGACTGACACCGATAGCGCGGGCGAGGAGGTTGGCCTCGTCGAACAGCAGGGTGTCGTTCTCGGTGGCGTCCTTGGCCAGTACGTAGAATTTGGTGGCGGAGTCAACAGGGTTGTTGGTCCACTCGCGGCTAATTTCCTGGGCGCGGTGGCGGCTGACCTCCCGGCGGGCGACTTGTAGCGCGTCGGTGGGGGTGACTGCGAAAGGCGCTTCCTTGCGGTTCTCGTTGGCGCTCTCTCGCTCGGTGCCCCAGTGCTCGCTGATCACACGGAGGGCAGGGCCGAAGGCGCTGAGGTACAGGTCAATGGGCTTCAGATCCGCTTGGCTCAGGTTATCTCTGATGTCGTCTCTCACAGCCTGGGCAATCAATCCCTCTACCTCATGCCATGGCTTGGGGAAGGGGTTTTCCTCGCGGGGCCGGCAGACCAGCAGGATAGTGGTGCGTGCGGCGGCGCGGTCCTTGATGTGGATGCTTGATTCAGGCTCAGTCTTCACGGGCCAGGTGCGGGTGACGGCAAAGCCGGCGTTGATGAGGCCGACGGTAAGGGCGTCCCACGCGGCGGTGGACTTGTGGTTGAACATCACCGTAGCAATGCCATCGTCCTTGATGACTCGACGGCACTCGGTGAAGATTTCAGCCATCTTTTCCTGGTAGTCGGTGAGGGCCAGTGTCTTCACTGACTTGCCTTTGGTCGCTCGGTTTTTGAACCGGGCCGGGCTGGAGATGGCCTCTTGGTCCTTCTCCGTCAGATAGTCGGTGAAGTCGTCGGGGAACACGTAGCCGGCGGTGCGCTTGAGCCAGACGTAGAAGAAGTCTGACAGTTCGGCGTAACAGACGTTCTCCTCGTATGGTGGGTCAAAAACAATGCAGTCCACCGAGGCGTCGTCCAAGGGCAGGTCGCGAGCGTCGCCTTGGATGACTTGGGTTGGTGGGGCGACGGCTCTGCGGAACTCGGACGGCGTTTCAGAAATGAGCTGCCCTGCATTGACGGTGTTCTTGACGTGGCCGGTCATGCTAAGCATCTCGGAGAGGCATTCAGCGATGTCGTTTAGACCCCACTCAAGTCCCAATCCGCGACAGGTGACCGCCATTTCCGAGTAAGACCACTTCATCCCGAAATCGTGGCTGTCAAAGGTGCCGGCTACTACTTGACGGTTCGGGTGCCACCGACAGAGCAGGCTGTTCATGTTGATCAGTTTATCCAGCGCGATTCCGATGTACGCCCATGCCGATCTCCGTCGGTCGTCCAGCCGTCCCGCGTCCTCATCGGCGTCAACGCACTCGCGGAACGCCTGCACACAGTAGCCATGAGCCAACCGTTGACGGGGGCTGAACATCTTCATCCATTGTTCCATTCCGTAGGTGTGCGGACGCTGGTCGTTGCCGATGGGTACAGCCTCCGTAGGCAGGATGTCACCGTCATCCCAATCTGGGGCCAGCTCTGCGAGACGGTATTCGGACATCCGTATGCTGGCGTTATCGGCCGGAGTGGCGGTCCGGAAGCTGCGCTGGGTAGTGAGGCGTTTTTTCGGCTGGCCCGCTTTAGTGAAGCCCTGCCACTGGTCGCTCAGTATGACGCAGTACAACTGGTGTCCCAGCCGGCCCTGCTGGGCTTCGGCGGCGATATATCCTTTGGGCGTGGTCGCTCCGCAGTGGGGGCAGGTGGCGATGGCGCCATTGACCGTTCCGGCGGACTGTTCCGCGGCAGTCTTGACGATCTCGAAGGAACACTGTCCTGCGTTTGGTTCCGGGATCACCCGGATGCCAGCACCCTTGTTGTCCAGCCGCCAGTTGGGAGAGAGGGGAATCACGATCCGGCAGGACGGACAGTCAATCGTGCGCGCGAAAAGATACGCCCAAACGTATCTTTTCGCGCGCACGATTCGATTGTTTTGAATTTCATCGTGGTACTTCTCGTTCCAGCGTACCATCCAGTCCGGTTCGGTCTCTTCAGGATAGACGCCTTCCAGAAGTTCGGTGACGCGGGCGAGGTAGCGGCCAGCAATGCCAGACCAGGCGTCGGTGAGGCTCGGCTTCCGGCCGTATTCGTCTAGCAGCGGATAGCCGTATTCTTGGGGCCACTCGCAGGTGGCACGCAGGATCAGGCAGGCGACTGGGTTCAGCTCGTTGGCGATGGTACGCAAGCCCAAGCGACTGGCCTCAAATGGGATGCTGCCGCCGCCGGCTGTGACGTCAAGGACGACTGGATTGGAATTAGGCAAGTTAGCGTGCAGCCACTCCCGTTGTTGAGTAGTAGGGTTGTGAGTGAAGGCGCGTCGATGGTCGCCATACCCTTGCTTGTCGCGTTCGCTGCTTTCGGAAGCGGCAGCCAGACGCTGAGCGATTTGATAGACCTCGGGGCTGGTGCCAAGAGTGCTGAAAACGGAATGACGTGTATGGTCGTCGTCGGCAGACTGCGGTATCAGCGATAGTAGTGTTGACGCGCGGGAAGGGGCCAGCGGACGGCGGGCCCACCAGACGTGGAGCCAGTTAACTGGTGGTAAGGCCGAGGCGGCAGCGCGCTCCCGGATAGCCTCGGTTGAGACTTCGTTGATGGGGAGCCACTTTTCGATCAGGCGGGGACGCCTCCCGCTTTCCTCCTCGGTGAGAAAGTAGCCTTCCGACGGCAAGAAATCGGTTGCTTCAATCGAGCCGCTTTGCGGATGCAGTTCCAGGGGTTGGTCTGGTGCGTTCCCGTCGAAGGCCAGGAACCAGTCATTGACCGGGTTCTCCAGCAGCAAGCTACGCAGGTCAACCCTGCCCTTTTCCAGGTCCTTGATCCGCTCTGACGTCGTGGCCTTCACCAAGTAGCGGTCAATGCCGTCGGTGCTATCAATGATGGATCCGACGTACTGTTGGCCGTCGTCACCTTCGGCGGTGAATACCAGCACCCCGTCGTAGTAGTCCAGGACCTTGTTTGGGCGTATGGTCGGGTTCATTTCATTACCTCGCAGTTGGCCAGGACGTCGAACGCGTTGTAAGGCCACCAGGTGTGGTGGCTTCTGCTCCCGGTCTGCTTGATGTAGCCGGCTCCTTGGTTCAAGGTCAGTTGGGCCAACTTTGCTCCTCGGAGATTTCTGCTGCGTTGGGCGACCCTCGTGGCGTCTGTCGCCCGCATGAAGACGGACAGGCCCCTGGCTCGGCACTCGGAGACACCGAAGTCGCGATTTGGTTCAAGCGTCCGCTGGGACCTGAAGTCGTCATCGGTGGGCGGGTCGTTACGCACCAGGCGGTAGCAGATTTTTTCATCCACGATTTCCTCGGCGTTTTCGGGTGGACATCCCGGGGGCAAATCATCCCTGAACGGTTGTGTCTTATTGGGGTCAGTGGAGGGCATGTCCGCTCTCGATGCGTGGGCGCCACCGCCACGGCGTCATAACCCGCTTCGATGTTCGTCGGTTTGGCGCGGGTCCGTGGATGGGGTCCGGTGCCGTTGGGCGTGTCGGCTTTGCTAGCCATCTTGATGGTCTTGCGGCGGTCGGCAGAGATGCTGTCATGGCTCGATGATTTTCGCCGGGTCTCCCAGTGTTGTCCGAAACTCCTCGAACCCCGACAACGGGTTCTCGCGGATGATTCCTTTGATTCCTTGGACGGCGAGTTCGAGTTGTCCGTTGTCGCTGCTCGCGAAAGACGATTCCATCGCCTTGCGGGGACGGTCATGGATATAGGAGTCCTTATTCATCGCTTTCAAGAAGGCGGTTTTTGAATGTCGGATAGTTTTCGTCAAGCTGTTCCAAGACCTCGTCCACCAGAATGGCTGCGTCGTACAGACAATCTTCCAATCGTTGACTTTGTGCGTATCGGTGGAGTCGGTGCAGAGGGTTTATGCAAGTTTGGTAGCACGATTCGCGGATCGCGCCCCACATGGCGTGGGAGTACGAGGACGCCCACGGGTAGTATTGGTCATAAGTGGCTTTGATTCCGGCCTTCTCGCTGGTCCTGCGTAGGTCTGAACTATTCCAGCTAGCAAGATTGATAGGCAAAAACTCCTGCCAGATGTCCTCTGAGGCAATTGCCTCCAATGCTTCAAGGTTGATGAAGTCCGGCTGGTCAACCGAATCCTGGAATTTGAGCACATTCAATTTGGCTTGGCCTGCTCCGTGACGCCGCCATTTTTCCCATAGTTGCTCATCGTTCTGCTTCAGCAAGTATGCGAGGTTCACCCTGGTTTCTAGAATGGTGCGCAACCCTAGACGACCTAGCACGCTGGTGCTGATGCCGATCCCTATGATTTCGTTGAGGATCCTCAGGCAGTAGAATGCCATTCCAAAGACCGCATCGTGCTTAGCGTCGACTTTCGTGGTGGAGTGGGTCCTACCCCAATGGTTCTTGAGACTGTCGGTCACCGATCGGATGTGCCCACGGGTCAGATTTTCCCTCGTGGCAATGTTGTCCTCATCCTGTTGGAATGTGATGCAGTCGGTTTTCTCCCACGATTCAGCCCAGAACATATCTGGCCAAAGTTGGTCGTTCGTGGTTTCAGGTGGTTGGCATAGGGCTCCCTCCGTAGACCGAACGGTGCCTTGGACTTTCTCGTAGTTGGCTGGGTAGTTAATCAGTTCCTCGGCGACATGCTTCAGGTCTGGCGCAAAGGACAGCTTACCTGCCGCGAGAAGTCCCATGACCTTCAGCCAACGACAGTCAGTGGACATTTCCGACTGGTGGTGTAGCATTTCGGCAACCGTCACCATCAGCAATCTTGTGTCAGGTTCTACGTGCGGAAGTCTCGCTTGCCATGATGATCGGGCAGGCAGATTATTGAACCACAGCATGGTAGCCAACGCGTTTCCCACCATCGGAAGCGCCACTATAAAGTCGAGAAATGTTTCCCGAAGCGGCTGGTCCAGTTTCGCGATTCCCGAGATGGACAGGTCGTGCATCTCCTCACGTTGCTGGTGGTCATGGACGAATCGGACGATCTCCCGAAAGCAATGAAGTGCCCTTTCACGACCTAGGGAGGTGCTGATCAGACCCGCCCAAATCATTTCCGGCAGGCGTTCGTTGGTCCAGTTGGTGAACTGAAGCTTGTCGCCCAATTGATTGACTGGAGGTAAGAGCTGTCCGCGCTGTCGTTGATGTCCGTCTATGGACGTCCATTTCCTTCGGTTTTTCCGCTTTGATTTCGCTTTTGCCATCGTCTTCTACCAGCCTTTTACTTCGTCAAAGCTTCTTACGCGTACATAAGCTCCAAGGCGTCCAGTACCTTCCGTGGCCTGTTCCGGTTCTTGTGGCAGGCGTACCACCAACTGCTTTCGCAGGGGTGCAGGTCGGCGATGGCGCGGGCCAATCGCTCCGCCTTGTCGGCTCGTTCCATGCCGGCCACAGCGTCCAGCAGCAGGCGGATCTGCACCGCGGCTTCCTCGGTGATCGGGTGGTATTGCCGTCCTGCCTCTTCCTGCGGTTGCAGCCTCATCCCGTGGTGGTTCCACAGGATGGTGGAGGCGTGCTGGACGCAACGGTTGTACAGCGTACCGCTGGCGTACTGCAATCGGCGGCCGTTCTTGCGGGGCGACCTGCCGGCTAGAGTGACGGACAGGCGCCGGTTGCCTTTGGGATCGTGGTCCAGTAGCAGGCCATGGTCTTTGGGAGTCTCACGCATCAGGGTCATTCGAAAGTCCTTGTGGGTTAGCGGAAAGAAACGCTGATGTTGGCTTCTTCCCGGTTGTTCAGCTTCTCCAGCACGCGCTCGGCGGCGTCTGGCTCCAGCTGCACACTCACGTCGGCGGCGCTGACACCGGCCTTGCTCATCATCCGTTTAGCCGGTCCGGAGTAGTCCTTGAACTCGCTGGGAGGGGCGTCGTTGACCCCGACCTGCAACCGTTGGTTCTGCGCCCGCATCGTGATGGCAATGCCGCTGTCGTTGCCTTGTGCAATGCTGGCAATCTGGTCGGCCAGTGCCTGGCTGGTTCCCGCTACCTTGCAAGACGCGAGGGCGGACCAGTCGTATCCGTTGTCGGTCATAAACCGCTTCACGGCTTCGTAGGCGGCTTTGCCTGGCATCTTGCCGCTGGTGAATGTGGTCTGGCGCCTGCCGGTCTCACCGGAGTCAGAACCGCCATCATTTCCGGCGTTGTTTCCACCGTTTTCTGTGCCGCTACCACCGTCCGCCTCGCCGCCCCCGGTAGTCCCGCCGCCCGAGTTTGGTTGGGGTTCGTACCCCTTTACCCAGACCCTCCAACTGGGTTCGTAGCCCGTCGGGTTTGTCTCCCCGTTGGGCGTCACCACGTGCAAAGCTTCGTTGCTGACGGCGTTGGCAATCACGGCACTCCAAGTGGTGTCGTTGATGACGATGCGTTCGTCGGGCGTTCGGGCGAAGTAATCGCGCAGTCCGCCCAGTGTGCTGCCCTGCTCGTTGGTTATGATGCCCACTCGGCTCCAGGCGGTCTTGCTCAATCCTGCGGCGGTGCCGCGCAGCACTCGGTCGCCCAAAGCTTGAATGATGCCGTCTTGGCCCTTGCCGGCTGTGTCGGTGATTGACTCTAGGGTACGTTGCTCCAGGTGGCTATGTTGTTCCGGCCACTGGTGCTGCTGCGTGTTGCCAGCCGAAAACAGGTGGGTGAACTTGTTTTGGATGCCGGTGGTGGCGTTCTTCTCGGATGTGGCGCGGATGTTTGCTAGGGTGTCGCGCCGGTGCTGGGGCAGTGGTCGGGTGGTGTCCTTGAGCAGCCGGTCGGCTGCCTCCATGGTGGCGATGTCTTCGCGAATACGGCTTAGATTTGCGTCGTGAGCGGCCAGCAGCAGGGCGTTGTTCGGGTACTGCCGAGACGCGTTGCCGTCGTTGCCGCTGCTGTGCCGGTGCAGGTCTAGCAGGTCTTGGTTGCTCATGCCGTTGGCCGCGTTGCCGGCGTCGATCCAGTTCCAGTGGTCTGGGTTGACGATGCCTAGGACGGCCCGGTCGGGGTTGTCCGGCACGTTGGACTGCGGTGAAGGGAAGAGCATGACCTCGAACTGGTCTCCACGACGATTGCCACCGCCATAGGCGCTGGTAATGGCCTGCCGGAGCAGTTTGTCCATTGCCGTGGTGTTGGTCATGAGGGCGTCTCTGGCTTCCAGCAGTTCCTTCATCACGTTGGCGTCTTTGCTGAAACGCTTGCGCTGCGTGTCAGGGCTGTCGTCCACGTAGATGGCCCGGCTGAGGAACTGTTCAATGGCGTTGGCGATGACGCCGAAGTCGTCGCGCTCCGGTGAGAGCAGGGCGTCGGCGATCTGGTCGGCGTAGAGGCCATTGCTGGTATCAGGGGCGATGGTGCCCAGCAGCATGGTTACGGCAGCCGGTTCAGCCAGCTCGTTCCCGGTTTTCTCGGCGGTGCTGTTGTTTCCGACGATGTCGGTGTCGATGGCCGGGTCCAGCTCGGAGAAGCCTGGCCGGTTCACTACCTCGTCACGTATGCGGGCTACGCGCAGGGTGGCGTGGTAAGGATGCACCAGCGCAGATTTGCCGCGGCTGTTCTGCATTTCCAACAGGGTGTTGCCCAGCAGGCGCAACGTGCCGCGCACCCGTTGGAAGTTACGGTTGGCGGCCAGGCGGCCAGTGATGATGTTCAGGAGCGACGGGTGAAACGGGTAGGCGTCGTAGAATCCCTGATAGTCTAGGCTGCCGTTGGCCCGTCCGTTGCGGGTGGTGACTGCGGCGTAGGCGTTGGCGGTGTCCTGCCGCGCGGTCTCGTCCACACCGTAGAACAGACGCTTGCGTAGAATGGCCGGGAGGTCGGCTTCCCCCGCTGGCGCTACTGGATGAATCAGCCGGCCCAACTGGGAGTTGATCTTGTCTAGCATGTCGGTCAACGCCAGTGTGTCGGCCGGCATGGCGTCGCCGCCAGTGCTCTGGATGCTGTCGTCCAGCAGTTCGTGGGAGTCTTCGGGAGTGGTGATCACCAGGACGGCCTTGGGACTGTTCACCACGGCGTTGGCGAGTGCGCTGATGGTGGTCAGTATTCCCTCGGTGCCGATGTGTGGGGCGCTGGCCGCTCGCTGGTGCACCCGATTGATGTAGTGCACCAGTTCGTCTATGACGATGATCACGGGTTCGTCACCAATCAGTCGCCGGAGCTCGTCGGAGCCAGGGTCAGCTAGAATTGCGTCGCCTTCCCTGAACGTGTTGAGTGCCTCGTGGCCTCCTAGGTGGTACAGCATGTATCCGGCCAGGCTGTGTGCCCGGGCACCTTGCCCGTCCAGGTCAGCTCCATTGAACACGTTGTGCTTTTCACCGTCGAAGGCGATCACCTTGGCGGAAGCCGGATCGATCTGGGCGGTATCTTGCCAGTAGGGCAGGTGGGGGTACTTGGCTGCGGCGGCCAGCAATAGCAGGCTGTGGGTCTTGCCACCGCCGTAGCGACTGTACAGTTGGTACACGGACGGGCTGGTGCTGTCGCGCCCCAGGGCAACGCGGTCCATGCCCATGCGCAGGAAGTCCGCGGCGGCTCTGGTCAGATGGGTCGTTTCCAAGAAGTCAGCCGCGGTCGCCGCCGTGGCGAGCTCGTCGTTCAGGCCGCGAATGATGTCGGCGGCGTACTGCTCGCCGGCCTGCGAGATCGGGCGCAGCGGGCAGGCGTCCAGAAGTGGTGTCTGAGTGCTCATTAGGGCGCTTTCTCCAAGGTTCGCTGGGAGGCGTCAGTATTGCGCGTCAAAGAGGAATTCCCGTGCATCTCGTGTCGAATCATGCAGTCAGCTGAGATCGTTCGTCATGTTGTATCGCACGCTTGTTAGCCGGCCAGTCCAACTTGCGGGGTTTGTTCCAATAGGCACTCTTGCACTTTGGGCAGACTTTCGGTTCTCGGTCTGCGTTCTGGCGCGGAACCCAACGGTATCCACACCGTTCGCAGAGGAAACCTTCAATCAAAATGCGGGCCATCTGAAAACCTCACCGCGCGGCATTGGGTGGCACTTACTACTATACCATTGGGTATGTAGTAGGCGTGCCATCGGTTGCGAATCTGCCTGCCGGCAGTCCTACTCGATGGTGGGGTTCCGCATTTGGTGGTACCAACCTGTCACTGGGAATGTGCCCGACGCGCGGTGCCGCCAAATAAATATAGCCGGCGCCGTTACAGCACTGGGGCCATGTAGTAACTTCTTGGTTCGGGTTCCTACTGGATGGTCCGTTTCCGAGTGGAGGGAAATTCCCACTTGGTATGGAGATGGCTCTGGCGTATTTGTCGTCAGCCCTGTCGCTTGCTGGGCATCTCGGCGCAGTCAGGGCAACGGGTCTCGCCGAGTGCGGCGAGTTTTTGCAGGCACGGCAGATGCCGGGTTCCCAGCGCTGTTGGTATTCCTGGGCTGGGCGGCTTCGGCTTGCTACGCCAAAGCCTAGCGGTCGCCAGTTTGATGGAGATCTTTCCTATGTCCGGATAAGTCAAATCCTGAGGGGCGGCCGCTGATTAGGATCAAATTGCCTTGGCTTGTCGCGTTCATTCTTTGCTAGAGTATTCCGTACACCCGAACGTGGGATGTGTTTTGAAGACAGTTGGCGTGTGGCCTTGTACGCCTTCTTCGTGCTCGGTGTTGACGCAAAGGACTTTCGTCCTGGCTGTTTCGTTCCGGCAGTTGCCTACCGTTTTGGACACCCCCGCCCAGTGCCGACAGGTCTGGCAGTTTTGGAATCTCCTCTGCGTCGTGTGCCGAACCCGCTTTGGTTTCCTTTGGAAGGTGAGAAGATGAAACCTGGTCTCGCGGCTCAGTCCCGCGATGATCTTGTACATATAATGCTTGCCTTCAGTTTCAACCTCGAAGTTAGGCAGAAGGCGATACCGGGCGAACGGTTCAGCATTTTCCAAGGCTATTTGGTAAAGTTGGTCCGGTACGCTGAACATATCGTGATTTAGTTCGCGTGTGAATATATCCATTGCGATGTGGCCCATGTATTCCCATCGTCTGCGGTCGTACCACCGGCTCTCGACTGCTTCCGTCGCGGTCACAGTCAATCGTGCCAGACCTTGGCTGAGTTGTCGATGGATGTCAGGATCATTGAAGTGCTCGTCGTAAATTGCGGTGACGTTGTCGAGCCACGTTTGGTAGTTCTGCACGAATTCAAAAGGTGCCGTGATTTCGTCCATGATGCGGAAGTCCTCTTTCATAGATTGGGCTGATATACGCTCTGTCGGTGTTATCCATCTGCTTCGGTGCGTGACTGGTTCATAAACACGGGGACGCTGGGTTTTGCCGTCAGCAAATGCGGACACGTCAAACCGTTCGTACGCATGGCGGGTTCCGTCTTGCTCGATATAAAAATGCCAGAAATTCAGATGATGGAGTGGCCTGGGCACGGCTATTATGCGCATCGAGAGAGTAGGTCTTCGTGCCCACTGTTCAAGCGGAGCCTGATTAATGACGATAGGTCGGTATGGAGTCAAAGAATTGATGATTGTGAGGTCTTGGGAGTGTATGGGCGGAACGCTCCTGTCTACGGTGGCGAAGCCTATTGGAGAGAGATCCTCGCCCGGGTCCCAAAGCATGGCATGGTCGCTCTCTGCCGACACTGACCAATGGCAAATCGCGACATACGTTCCGTATTGATCTCTCAGAATGGAGGTGGATTTTACGTGCGTCCCCATCGGACCGTTGGCGTACCTGGTTTCGTTGCGGAGTGTCCAGTCGACGAGCTCGCACGTAATGGCTTCGCTTAGCAGTCGGGTATTGGCCAACCATTCGACTACAGGCTTTATTCGTTTGGCAATGACCCGTCTCATGTTGGAACCCAATGGTGTTCGGTGATTTCGCAATTAACAGCCATATACCATCGTATCCCGTGAGCCGAGATAGAAGTGGCAAGATCGACGTTGGATTGAAGAGTTCAAGCGGTTGACGTCGGCCCCGGAAGGTGGGCAGTACAACGTCGCGACGTCAACTTCGTAGGGCTTGGGCTCTTGGCCGGGGCGGGTTTTGGTTTCTACGTTCTCGACAAAGTTGCCGCTCAGCCATTGAAAGCCCTGCTCGATGCCGCCGTCATACAGAGCCCTTCTGTAGTTCGATAGGTCATTGAGCAAGTGAGCGCGGTAGGGCGTGGTTGAAAAGCGGTCTTTGACTTGGTTGATGGTGGTTCAGGTAGGGAGAGCTGTACTCGGGCAGGCTTCGCTGCTCAGGTGGCCGTCCCGCACAGGCGGGATAACTGCCTGATCGTTCCCGTCCGGTATCGTCACGGCTCAGATTTTGCTTCCGTCCATGCCCGGCCACACCCCGGGCCGCGCGTGAGTGTGCGCCAATGGGCGATGTGTGGCGAGTGTACGCTGGCCTTGATGAGCCGGCAATAAGGATGGTGAAGTTCTGTCGCTTGGGCTGCGGGTTTCAGGAAAGGCGATGGAAATTTGTGGGTTCGGTTTACCGTGACTGTCGGTGCCTCTCGGCGCAGTCGGCGCAGCGGGTTTGCCCGGCTATGGCAGTGTTGGGGCAATCCCGGCATAGGCCGAGCTCCTTGCGCCGTTGGCGCTCCTCGGCGGCTCGTACCCGCCTGAGTTCTCGCTTCTCCTCGTCTGTGAGCTTGGGCTTCAGAGCGCGGGTGGCACTCTTGTGCTTGACGGTGCCGGACCCCTTCTTGACGGTCTTCTTGCTGGCTTTGCGAACGCGGGATTTGGTGTTGCCAGCGTTGGCCGGCATGGGGAGGACGAAAACGTGGTGGAGGGTACTGCCTATTGACCGCGTGTGCGGGGTAGAGAACGCCCGCAGTGATCCGAAACAGGGGCTAAACCTTTGCGTACCACCCCCGGCCGTGGGGCTAACCAACGACCATCCGGCTCTGGCTGAACCCAGCGAAACTCACCCGACGCCAAACCTGACGCCAGCAAGCAACCGACAGCATCGCCACACCTGACCGGGAGCGCCCGTGAGCCCAGACTATCATCTGATCATTGTGACCTTGATCCCCCACCGCCTTCTACGCCGGTATCGCCAACCGACATAATCAATCTGAAACTGGAGTGCGGGAGAGACGCCCGGGCCTGAGCGCCGGTCCCACACGCGGAGCCGGCCAGCGTCCCGCCGTGCGCCCTATGCTATACTCGCGCCAAACCAGACAGCCTGTAGATTGGGGCCGAAACCGGTCCCGTAGAGGTGTTTATTATGCAGTGGGCTTCTGCGCTATCCCAACAGAACAGCCTGCGCGCCGCCCTTTCTGAATGCGCGGCGTCCATCCGCGCCAGCATGGGCGACACGGCGGCAGATATGGCAGTCGTCTTCGCGTCGTCGGAGTATTCCTCGGATTATGCCAACCTTCCCGAACTGGTCGCCGAACTATTGGGGCGCCAGGTGCTGGTGCTGGGTTGCTCCGGCGGCGGTATCATCGGCGGCGGCAGCGAGGTTGAGCAGGAACCCGCCGTGTCCGTGACCGCCGCCAGCCTGCCCGGGGTCAACATTCACCCCATCCGGCTGGAAGGCGACAACCTTCCCAGCCTGGACGCGGCGCCGGACGATTGGCACACCGCATTGGACGTGGACCCGGCGGATCAGCCGCAGTTCGTCCTGCTGGCCGATCCGATGTCGTTCCCTGCGCAGAACCTTCTGCTGGGACTGGACTACGCCTACCCCGCCGCCGCCAAGATTGGCGGGTTGGCCAGCGCGGCCCAGGGGGCTCGTCAAAACGGCCTGTTCCTGGGGCGTGACTATCACGATTCCGGAGCCGTCGGCGTCGCGCTTACGGGCAACATCGTCGTTGAAACCGTCGTCGCCCAGGGGTGCCGGCCCATTGGGTCGCCAATGCATATCACTCGGAGCGACCGCAACTTCCTGGTCGAACTGGACGGGCAGCCGCCGCTGAACGTGCTCCGCACCCTGTTCCAGGGGGCCGGCCAACGCGACCGCGACCTGATGCAGCACTCCCTGTTCCTGGGCGTGGTCATGGATGCGCTCATCGACGAGCCGCAGCAGGGTGATTTCCTGATCCGCAACGTGATGGGAATGGACCAGCGCAGCGGCGTGCTGGCCATCGGCGAGATGCTGAAAGAAGGTCAGCTGGTGCAGTTCCACCTCCGGGACGCGGAAACCTCGGCGGACGACCTGTCGGCGGTGTTGGAACGCTACGCGGTGGACAACCGGGAGAACCCGGCTCACGGCGCCTTGCTGTTCTCGTGCCTGGGACGAGGCAAGTACCTCTACGGCCGCTCCAATCATGACACCGAGGTGTTCCACGAAAAAGTTGGCGCCGCGGTGCCGCTGGGCGGTTTCTTCTGCAACGGAGAGATCGGGCCGGTGAGCGGGACCACGTTCCTCCACGGCTACACCAGCAGCTTCGGCATTTTCCGCCCGCGCGCATAGGAGATCAGGGCGATGGCGGCAACCGTCAAGGCCGGAATATCAGCGTCGCTGACCGGCCAATTTGCAACGCAAGGCCAGCAGGCGTTGGCCGGCCTGTCTGCGTGGGTTGAGTATGTCAACGAGCGGGGCGGCCTTACCGTGGGGAGCGAAAAACGTCCGGTTGCCCTGGTCAGCTACGACGACGGCAGCACGGCGGAAGCGACACGACGGGCCACGGAACAACTGATCACCGGCGACCAGGTTGACCTGCTGTTCGGGCCGTATTCCGCAGGTCTCACCACGGCGGCCGCGGAAGTCGCCGAGACCCACGGCAAGGTGGTGTGGAACCAGGGCGGCGCCGGCGACGCGCATTACGCCCGCGGGTTTCGCAAGGTCATCAGCATCCTGACCCCGGCTGACCAGTACCTGGTCGGGGCGCCGGCATTGGTCCGGCAAGTGAACCCCGAAGCCAACCGGCTGGTTATACTGCGGATCGACACGGGCGCTTTCGCCAGGCTCGTGGCGCGGGGCGCGGAAACTGCGGCTCACGAGTTGGGGTTCACCACGGTGCTGGACCTGCGCTACCGGCCGACGCAGGTCAATTTCACCGAGATCGCTCGCCACGTGGCCGAGCAGGAACCGGACCTCGTAGTAACCGTGGGGCGCATCCGTCACGACATTGGCACCGCCCGGGCGCTGGCGAGACTTCCCAATCGGAACAACATCGGTTTGGCCGCAGTCATCGCGACGCCCATCGCCGGGTTCGAAGAACTGCTGGGTGAAGCGGCTGACGGGTTCGTCGGCCCAAGCCAATGGGAACCGGCTTTCAGCATACCAACGCCAGACGTGGGGCCCGGTGCTGCCGAGGCGCTGCGGATGCTCAACGACCGGGCCGAGATTTCAAGCGTGCCTGTCGATTACCCGATGGCGCAAGCCATGGCCACCGGCCTGGTCGCCGAACGTATCGTCGCCCTGGCGGGAGATCTGGACGACGATGCGCTCCTGGACGCGGCGGTGAACGCGGACTTCACGACGTTCTATGGGCGCTTCAAGATTGACGAGTCGGGCCGCCAGATCGGCAGGTCGGTTGCGTTGATCCAGCGTCAGAACGGCCGCAAAGTGGTGGTATGGCCGCAGGAGTTGGCCGAAGGGGAATTGCGGTATCCCTTCTGAATTTACGAGGCCGACGGGATTCAACGTTCCCGTCGGCCTCTTGCATCAGAGGAGTCTGGCAGGTTAGTCCGGGCGCTGGATAATCTCCAGGCTGACCTTGTCGGGCGCCTCCACGAACATCACCTGGGAGCCGGACGGCATGGTCCACGGCTCGCAGATAATGTTAGCCCCATTGGACTTGAACCGCTCAAAGGCCTCCTGAATATTATCGGTCTGGAAGCCGAAATGGTCCAGGCCAAAGCGCGGGTGGGTGGACCCGGGCACGGCGTTCTCGCCCTCCGCCTCACCCGATACGGTGAGCAGGGGCTGACCGTTCAGCTCCAGGGTGTGGGAGATCGTGTTGGCCAGCGGCCGAGTGGATACGATCTCCGCGCCGAAATTGTCAACGTAGAACTTGGCGGCGTTGTCCGGATCTTCGCTCCGCAGGTGCAGGTGGTTACAAACAAAAGCCATGATCGCTTTCCTCCTTGATTGGTGGTGACTGCAAGATTCCCAGCCGACTGATTACCTCAGGTAATCGGCAATTTGCTGGTCGTAATCATCCTTCCGCGTGACTTGGGCGATCAGTTCCGGCGAGGCGCACTGGTCGCGCAGGTCGCCCGGAGCCACGCCGTCGCGCAGCGCCTTCATAACGTCGTACACGGCCTTGATGGACGCCTGGAACGAAAGGTGTCCTTGCAGCGCCACGCGCACGCCGTTCTGGCCCAACCACTCCTTGTCCGACAACTCACCGCCGGCTCCGCCCAGGAGCAGCGGGATGTTCAGCTCGGCATTGACCGCTTCGACCTGCGCCTTGGTGCTGGCGCCAGCCAGGAAGAGGGCATCAACGCCCGCGGCCTCGTAGGCCTTCACGCGGCGGATGCACTCGTCCAGTCCCTCGCTCAGACTGCTGGTGCGACCGGCGACCACCAGGTTCGGGTCCGTTCGGCCGGAAAGCGCAGCCTTCATCTTGCCCACGCCTTCTTCCAGAGATATGTAGCGAGGGCCGTCGCCGAACTGCATGGGCAGCACGGTGTCCTCGATGGTCAACGCCGCGACGCCAGAAGCTTCCAACTCCTCGACGGTACGTTTCACGCTGAGGGCGTTGCCGTAGCCGTGGTCAGCGTCGACCATCAGCGGCAGCGTTCCGGCGCGACAGATGCGGTAGATCTGCTGGGCGAATTCGCTGAGGGTCAGCACGACGTAGTCGGGGGCTCCGAGCACCGTGCCGCTGGCGATGGAGCCGGCGAGCATGCCGACCTCGAAGCCCAGGTCCTCGGCGACACGGGCCGAAATCGGGTCAAACACGGAGCCGGGATGCACGCAAACATCCCCGGCCAGAACGGCGCGATACCGCTCCCGTCGCTTGGTGTAATCCATAAGCTCTTGGCTCCTTTGGTTGCGTCGTTCGGCGGTATGCTACCATCCGTCCCGTGTATTCTAACCAATTCGTGCGGCGGCGCAACCTGCGGGCTGTGCCGCACAGAGCCGCCAGCATCGGCAGGCGATAGCACGGCGCCAGCGATACGATGACCACGATAATAGGCATCGACTTCAGCGGCCATCGGGAAGACCGCAACACATGGATGGCGTCGGGGAAACTCAGCGGCGACGGTGCGCTGGCGCTGGACAGCGTGCAACCGGTGCGGCGTGATGACCTTTACGTCACGCTGTGCGATGTGCCGACGCCGGCGGTAGCGGCATTAGACTTCCCGTTTGGCGTGCCCCGGGCGTTCGCCGATTCCCTGTGTCGGGAGCGTACTTTGAAGGACATGATCGACATCTGGGGAGTCATGTCCGAATTGACAGCTCCCGAGTTCGTCGACAGGCGGGACGAATTCGTGAACCGGCGGCCCGGGCTGCCACTCTCGGAGCGAGAACCCAAACGCGCCGGCGACCTGGCCTACCACCGCGAGAGTTATTCGCCCCTGCATACCGTCAACCCGAACATGCTGCCCATGACCTACGAGGGAATCAGGATGCTGCATCGGTGGCACCACGAGCGTCCCGGCCGCTGGCACGTGCCGCCACTGGAGCCCACGGGGCCGCCATCGCAAAGGGTCACGCTCCTCGAACTCATGCCCGGAGCATTCCTGAAATCGATAGCGTTGCCGTACAAGGGCTACAAGAAGGGGCGCGCCGCCTTGGAACGCCGCGACCAAATCCTGAGCGGCTTAGCCGACGCGTCCGGCGTTGGCTTGCCCAACCTGGACCGTGCACGCATGGCCTGCCGCGCCAATGACGACTGCCTGGACGCGGTGGTTGCGGCCGTGGGAGCGGCGGCGTGGGCCAGGGACCCGTCCCGATTTCACCACCCCAACCGCGATGAACTCGCCGATGCTGCGTTGGAAGGTTGGATTTACGTGCCGAGACTCGACGGGCCTGACGGTTCAGGCTGACTGTCGACCGCGCAGCAGCAACACCAAACCGACGGCGAGGCCGGCGCCGACCAGTTGCATTACGATGAAGATCGGGGCGGAGGCCGGGTAGATCCCGGCGAAGGTGTCCGAAAACATGCGGGCTATCGTCACCGCGGGGTTGGCGAAGCTGGTGGAGGAAGTGAAGAAATACGCCGCTCCAATGTAAGCGCCCACCGCCACCGGTATAACCGCCGCTCGGTGTCGCGGGATGAGAAAGATCACGAAGAGCAGTCCCAGAGTGGCGACGACTTCCGCAAGCCACAGGTCGGGGCCGCTGCGCACCTTCGTCGACCAGGTGACCGGCGGCAGCGCGAACATCAGGTTTGCCAGCACGGCGCCGACGATCCCGCCAATGACCTGAGCCCCTACGTAGGCGATGCCTTCCCGAACCGGCCGACCGTGCAGGACGACGTCGGCCAGGGTCACTGCCGGGTTGAAGTGCGCGCCGGAAACCGGTCCAAAGGCCCAGATCAGCGCCATTAGCGCAAAGGCGGTAGCGACGGCGTTTTCGAACAGTTGCAACCCGACGTCGCCGGGGCTGAGTCGCTGGGCAGCGATGCCACTGCCGATCACCGTCATCAGCAGGAAAGCGGTGCCCACCGCCTCCGCAAGGAGCCGACGGCCTAGTGTGGGCAAGGACTATCTCCTCGGGAACGGTGGACCAGCGGACATACAAAAAGGGCGGAAAATCCGCCCTCTCCATCGGCCCGCGCCTTTGCCATGTCGCCATAGTAGATCATGTGAAAGAGTCTAACCGTGGGTCGCGCGACGGTCAACCGCGCGCGTTGACGCTCCGGGCCGGCCCTTACTATAATCCCGGCCATCACACAGCCAACTGATGAGGTACCGGCAGCAATGAACCTGAAGACTGGACAACGTTACGTGGGCCCCGGCGGCGCGGAGATGATAGTCAGCAAGGCCGGCGGAGAAGGCGATCTGACCGATGGGGACATCCCCCTGCAAATCAAAGGGGCCAACGTCGATTTCGGCGGCGCGGCCACCGCCGACGACGCACCGGAGGTAACCATGGGCAAGCGGCTCACGTCGCCGGACGGGAGCGTGTCCGTGTTGATCACCAAGGCCGGCAAGTGCGACCTGCGCCTGAACGGCGAGCCGATGGAGCTGCAGGAGGCGAAACAGCTGCCGTCGTCTGACTGACACACGGCTGCACGGCGAAACGAAAAGGGGCGGGTGATTGACCCGCCCTTCAACTTTCGTGCCTGGATCCCTGACCGGATTATTCCGTCGGGTCGGAATTGCGCGGGTGATTGCCGTCGCGTTCCCGTAGGAGTTGGATGAGGGCTTCGGTGGTTTTTTCGTAGCTTTCCCGGTAGCGCTCAAGCTCAGCGAGGTAGCGGTCGGCGCGTTCCCGCTCTTCCTGGACTTGGGCCTGGGCGGAGGCCGCTTCAACTTGGGAAGCAGCTATTTTGGCTCGCAGTTCTACTACCTGCGCCACCGCGGCGTCTGCGCGTTTGCGCTCCTGGTCAAGGCGGTTGTCTTTGAGGAATCCGATTACCATGATGATGGTCCCTATGGTTACGCCGGACAAGTTGGCCGCAAGCGCTACCACCGGATGGCCTATCGGGAAATAAGCTTGCAGCAATTGCAGCGCGGTTGAGATTGAGGCGCCGATCAGGATGACTGCCAACGCCAGCGCGTAATATTCGATATTCTGCCACATCCGGGCGGCTTGCAGGAAGGATGATTTTGCCCCGCCGTTCACTGCGATTGAACGGCGGGGCAGTGTTTGGGTTATCGTTGGCCTACAGGAAGTGCGGGATCACGTACTTCCCGAACATGCGGATGCTGTTCATTATCTTGCTGTGGGGCAGATTGCCCATCTGCATGAAGCAGAGGATCTGGTCGACGCCCGCTTCGCGGTACTTCTCGAGGGTCTTGATCACCGTTTCGGGAGAGCCCATAGCGAACGCGCCCGATGCGATGTGATCGTCGGCGGTCTTGTCGACACGCTCCTCCTGCACCGCGTTGACGGCAAAACGGTAGCTGTCGGGGACGTTTCGGCCGGCCCAGGGCGCGTAGAGTTCCTCGGCCTTGCCGACAAACCACTCGCCCTCCCGGGCAGCGGACTCGTAGGCTTCCTCATCGGTTTCCGCGACGTGGACCATACACAGGGCGGCGATGTTGTTGTTGGCCTGCCTTCCGATGGGATTGGCGTTCTTTGCCGCATCACGATAGATCTGGACGCGCTCAATCAACTGCTCGTATCCGCCCAGGTTGAAGCAGAGCACACCCACACCCATGGAGCCGGCTTCACCGAAGGACGCGGGTTGGCTGCACGCCATCCACAGCGGGGGATGCGGGTCCTGGACGGGCTTGGGGATCACCGACCGGGGCGGGATGTTGTAGAACTCGCCCGAATGCGAGAACGGGTCCTCTGTCCACATGCGCGGGATCATCTCGATGGCCTCACGCCACTGCGCCTTGGTGGTCTCCGGGTCGACCTCGAAACCATCCATCTCGATAAGCGTGGTAGAGCGACCGGTTCCCAGGTCCATGCGTCCATCGCTGACGATGTCCAGCACGGCGGCCCGCTCGGCGACCCGGACCGGGTGGTTGTACGCGCCCGGCAGCAGGGCGACGGCATGACCGATACGGATCCGCTTGGTGCGCTGGGAGATGGCCCCGTACAGCACCTCGGGCGCCGAACAGTGGGAGAACTCCCTCAGGAAGTGGTGTTCCACCGTCCAGAAGTAGTCGAATCCCACATCATCGGCCAGCTCAACCTGGGCCATGACCTGCTTGTAGCGTTCGGCTTCAATGCCCGGGTAGTGGGGTTCGGGAACCTGGATTTCGTACATCAATCCGAATTTCATAGCGTGTGCTCCTCCGACCAAACGGTCAGCTCAACGAGTCTGGGGTACGGCGGCTATCTGGCGCGAATGTTACCACAGGGCGCGAATTGCCCGGCGTACAGACGAGGTAGGCGGGCGCTGCACCGGCTTTTCTTGAAATGCCCTTGCGAATATATACAATGTAGATATCGAAATGGAGGATTCCTGATGGCAGCAAGAACACGCATCGCGACGTGGGGCTCCAGCCTGGCGGTACGCATCCCCAAACCAATTGCCGAGCAATGGGGTGTGCAAGAGGGGTCGGCAATTGAAATCGTGCCAGACGGCGATACCCTTATGCTTAGAAAGCAGGTTTTCGACCTGACTTCGTTGCTGGATCAGGTGACGCCGGACAATCTCTATCGAGAGACTGACACCGGGGCGCCGCAAGGGAAAGAGGCGTGGTAGCCGACGAATACGTCCCGGGTCGTGGCGACATAGTCTGGATGAGCTTTACGCCGCAAGCGGGACACAAACAAGCAGGGCACAGACCGGCATTAGTGGTCAGCCCGCGTGAATACAATACGGTCACCAGCCTTGCCCTATGCTGCCCCATCACCTCTCAGGTAAAGGGGTACCCTTCGAAGTCGCGCTGCCTTCAACAGGCCCGATCACAGGCGTAGTGCTTGCGGACCAGGTGAAGAGGCTGGACTGGCGCGCCCGGGGAGCCCGTTTCGGATCCAAATGCAGTAGCTGGGTGATCAGCGAGGTAATCGGCAAGATCGGAACTTTGCTTGCTTGAAGGCAATCCACCGCTAGAGCGTCCGAGGTTCCTGCTGCTCCCCGTAAAAAGTGCAGCCCGCCGTCTGTTGGCGGGCTGCACTTCTGACACAGGGTTGGAGACCCTACGGGACTAGCATCGCCCTTGTTATCTCCGTCTGGCGCTGGCTCCACTCGGCGGCCGCGAAGGCCTCGTTGACGTCGGCCAACGGGAAGGTGTGGGACACCAACCTGTGGAAAGGCAACCGATCCTGGTTGCGCACCAGGAAGTCCAGCAACTCCGGCAACAGCGACGGCCGATACATCAGGCTGCCCACGATGTTCTTGCCCTGGAGCAATTTGGACGGGTCGATGGAAGTTTCCTGTCCGCGCACGATGTCGCCTATTTCCACGAAGGTGCCGCCGTTGGACAGCATGTCGATGCCTTCCCGCAGCAGGTCGGCGCGCCCGACCAACTCCATCACCACGTCGGCGCCGCGGCCTCGGGTCAACTCGCGGACCCGGCGCACGCGGGTTTCAGGAGTGTTGAATTCCTCGATATTGATCGTGTGGTCGGCGCCGAATTCTTCCGCAAGTTCCAAACGGTTCTCCAGCCGATCCAACACGATGACCCGGTCGGCTCCGCGCTCCTTGGCCATGGCGGTGGCGTGGATGCCCAGGCCGCCGGCGCCCATGATAACCACGGACTGGCCGTGGCTCATCCCGGCACGCTCCAACCCGGTGGTAACGGTGCCCATAGCGCAGTTGACCGGGCCCAGCAGATTGTCGGGCAGTTCGTCGGGGACGCGGAAGAAGGGGTGGCGCGGCGGGAGATACAGGAAGTCCCCGTAGGTGCCGGTGAAGTAGGGCCAGTTGCCGGCGGCAGGGTACTGGCGGTTGGCGCACCAGTTGGTGTTGCCCCGCAGGCACATGTGGCATTGGTAGCAGGGGAACACAGCGGCGTAGACCACACGGTCGCCCTCCTTCACGTCGGTTCCCCAGTAATCCGATGTTATACCGTCGCCCAGGTGTTCAATGACGCCGGTGCCTTCGTGCCCCATGACACGGCCGGTTGGAGGCAGCGGATTGTGCTCCTGGGTCTGGTCGCCGCGCCAGGTGTGCAGGTCCGAGCCGCAGATGCCAGCCTGGGTCATGCGGAGAAGGACTGCTCCGGGTTCCGGTTCAGGTACGTCGTACTCTTCGATCTCAAAAGGCTTGCCGTATTCCTTGACGACTACGATGCGTCCCTTCATGTTGGTCCCTCCGATTGGGCGTGATAACCGTGTCGATCGCCGGTATCCTAGCATACGCCGGAGAGATGGGTAAGGTCGCGGGACTGGGGCAGCCGCTGTGATAAACTGCGCGCAAGGATCGAAAATTACACGCCGACTATCACGGGAACGGCTATGAAGATTGCTATCGGTTCCGACCACGCGGGGTTCGAGTACAAGGGGAAACTGCTGTCCCTGCTGGCGTACCTTGGCCACGAGGCGATCGACTACGGGGCTTATTCGGAGGAGTCCACCGACTACCCCGAGTGGATCCGCCCGGTGGCCGAGGCGGTGGCGCGGGGTGCAGTGGACCGCGGCATCGTACTGGGTGGGTCCGGCAATGGTGAAGCCATCGTAGCGAACCGCGTTCCGGGCGTCCGGTGCACCCTTTGCTGGAACGCGGAATCGGCCCGCTACGGCCGCCAGCACAACGACTCCAACGTTCTGTCCATGGGGCAGCGGTTAGTGTCGTGGGAGACGGCGCGGGAGATCGTGGACGCCTGGCTGACGACCGAATTTGAGGGCGGTCGGCATCTCCGGCGCATCAACCAGATCGACGAGGAGCCGCAGCGACTCACGTAGGAAACGAGAAACGAAACCGCGACGGAAAAAGTTGGGGGCGAATGATATTCGCCCCCAACCAGTTTGCGGAACCCCCGAGTTCAGGGCGTCAGGGCGTCGGTAACGCCGATCATGCTGTCCCGGCTCACGAGGGCGGCCAGCGCCCCTTCGGACATGTCTTCGGTATTCTCCGGCCGGCGCGGCAGCACCAGGTAGCGCATGTCGGCGGTGCTATCCAACACAGTGACTTGGACGCCATCGGCCAACTCAGTTCCGAACTCGGCCATCACGCCGCGCGGGTCGCTGACGGCCCGAGAGCGGTAAGCAAGGCTCTTGTACCAGTCCGGCGGGCGACCGAGCAGCATCCGCGGGTAGCAGGAGCAAAGAGTGCACACGACCATGTGGTGAACATCGTCGGTGTTCTCTACAACCGTCAGGTGCGGGGTCTCGGCCGGGATCTCGATACCCATCTCGGCCAGTGCGGAACGCGAGTCCGCCAGCAACCGCGCCTTGAAACCCTCGTCAACCCAGGCACGAGCGACGACGCGCGCGCCGTCCGCCGGAGTGCGACCGTCCATCAGATTCACTTGGCGCTGCACCGTGTCGGCGGTGATGAGGCCCTTCTCCTGGAGTAGAGCTTCAATGGCCACGGAGCGCAGGGCAACCTCGCTCATGGGCTCATCGTGGATGTGGTCGACAACGTGGGTTGCGGTCATATTTCCCTCTCCAATGCTCTACAGGAGCGGCTAGCGGTCAGAACCGATTGTGTTGGCAAGCAATCCCTTCCGACACAAAACCTCTAATTGTGACAGCCCCGCGCCTCAATGTCCCAAACCGCCTCCACCACGCCGTCGCGTATGCCGATGAAACGGTCCCAACGGCTGACCATGGCGTCCTGCTGGCCGGGAAGCAGAACTATTTGGTCGCCAATTGCGAGTTCGGCTCCTTCCGCAACCTGAAACACAGTTCGATCGGTGTCCATATCGACAGCTTCCACGCCGGGCCGACCCTCTACCCGAGGCAACCCCTTCATGCCGCCGACGGCCCGCGCTCCGGCGTCGCCGACCGCCGTTCCCGGACGCGGGACGCTGATGATGGAAGACAGCACCTTGCCGGCCAGGTGAAAGTCCTCCATGTATTCGTATGAGGTTTCCATCACCAGGTACGAACCGCCCTGGATTTCGGTAACTTCGGGCATGTCCCCGGCGATATCATAGCTCCAGGTCTCGCCCGTCGATACGATTTCGACCGGCAGGCCGTCGGTGAGCATCGCTTCCCTGAGATCCAGAACCGGCTGGATGAGGCGGTGGGCTTCGGTGGCCCGGTCCTCCAAGTCGCCAGAGGGTTCCGCCATCATCTGGTGGCTCATCACACCTTTCAGGGAGAGTCCGGGCAGAGAATCAATCGTTCGGGCCAGAGCCATGCCGGGCTCCACATCCTGCACCCCACACCGGAGCAGCCCGGTTTCCTGCTCGATGACCACACCCAGGTCTACGCCCTGGGCAACGGCCGCCTGGGAAAGATCACGGGCATTTGCTTCGTTTTCGCATGCCACCAGGATCTCGGCCTGGTCCGCCAGGGCACAGAGCCGGGCAATCTTTGCTGGCGCCACTACCTCGCTGGTAACGAATACGCTGGCCACTCCACCCTGCACCATCACTTCAGCCTCGGCAACCTTGGCGGCGCACACCCCGCCGATTGTGCCGCCGCGCTGGATCTGACGCAAAGCAATGGCAGGGCTCTTGTGATTCTTGCTGTGCCCACGCAACTTGCTGTGCCGACCTACGTAGAAATCGGCAATCACATCCATGTTGTGGTCCAGCGCATCCATGTCCAGGATCAGGCATGGAGTATCCAGTTGCGCTACCGGTGTACCGGGTTGGGGTTCATACGCTTGCGGCATGGACGTACCTCCAAGGTTCCTGCATATCTAGTCGAATTCTACTGCGAACACTGACCGGGATGTTGCAGCAATGTGGAACTACCCCAGTTGTCCCCGGCCGGCAACGCGCCAATACCCTACCAGCTTGCCATCTCGCACGGCGCGGATGTAGTCATATTGATTGATGCAGAGGGCCAGGTTGTAGGGAACCAGGTGTACTTTGTCATTAGGCATCAACTGCTCGGTGGCCGGCCCTTCCAAGTCCAGTATGCCGTGCTCCGCGCTGAACCTGGTAGCCACAGCACCCTCGAACGCTTCCAGAACGGGTACACCGAAATCAGGCCCGGTAGTCTTGTGACCGGCGTCCACCACCGCCCGGCCCGCCACGGGATGGCTGATAACCGTGGCCAGCACACTGGCCGCCGGCTGGAACTCCGGGCGAATTCGCAGGGTCTCCATATCCATCAGCGGGTACACTCCGGCCTGAACCTCGGTGATGCCCGACAACTGGCAGACCATATCATAGTTGTAAGTGCTGCCCGCGCTTACCGTCGCAACCTCAATTCCGGCTCGCTCCAGGGCGCTTCGCGTGTCCAGGATCGGTTGCAACCGACGGCGGGTTTCGGCCTCCAGTTCCGCGTGGTCAGTTATGGACAACGGGCCTTCGTAGGTCATTAGCCCCTCGAAGGATAATCCGGGCGCGTCCAAAACCGTTCGCGCCAGATCGACCGTTTCCTGCCCGGGCGACACACCGCCAAACCCGTATCCGGCATCCATGTCCACCAACACGCCCAAAGTGACGCCGGCGGCTTGCGCGGCCTCGGCAAGGTCCTGGACGTTGCGGGGGTTATCGACTGCTACGCTCAACTTGATCCGACCAGCCAGGGCAACCAGTCGGTTGATCTTGGCGGGGGTGACCACCCGTCCGGCTATCAGTATGTCATCTATTGCACGGTGAGATGATGCGGCCCCGTCGTCAGTGGAACCGTTTTCGCCGGCGGCAAACGCCTCGGCTTCCGCCAAAGAGCCAACCGCCACGCCTCCGACGCTTCCTGCTGCGGACAGCTGGAACTGGGCGATTTCAGGGCAGCCATGGCAGGAGACATGAGGGCGAACCGCGACGCCGCTGAACGCACCGTGCAGGACCGCGATGTTCTGCTCCATTACCCCCAGATCGACCACCAAGGCTGGCGTATCCAGTTCCTCGGCGGGGGAGCCAATGGGCTGAAATATCGGTCGCTCCATTGTTCACATACCTCTCAACTACTGCGCTTGCCGGCAAGATAGCACAAATCAGGCGGGTTCGAGCCAGTGCTGGTACACGTCCACCAGCAGGGTGTCCTCCGGGTTGCCGGCGTAATCGGCCCAAAGGTCGGTCTGGCGCAGCCGAATGCGATAGAGAGGTTGACGCGGCAGGCCGTCGCCGCCGTGCGCGAGAGATTCAGGGTTGGGATAAACGCCGCAGAGGGCATCAACGACGCCTATATGCCCCTGGATGTAGGCGGGAGTTCGGAAATGGTGCGCCGGATATCCGATGCGCACGCGGACGGGCGTCCCGTCGGCAAAGAGAACGGGTTCAGCGAAGGTGGTCATCAGAGGCCCCGCTCCCGCAACTCGGCGGCTTTGGCGTCAATCTCGGCCTCGGTCAGGATGCCCTTTTCAATCAGCAGGATCTCCAGGGCGGCGGTCCACTTTTCGTAGTAGGACAGCGCTTCGTAACGTTCCGGCGGGAGGCTTTCGATGGCCCGGCGCATCTCGTCGGTGGTGCGGATGCCTTGGGCCCCCAGCACCTGGTGGACGGCGTCGACCCGCCGCTCCCAATCGGAATATTCGTGCTCGCTGCGGTCGATAGGGGTATCGTCGGGCCAACCGCCGCGGTCGTGCACTGCGGGCCTGGATCTGTCATCAGCCATTGCTACACTCCGTTTTCCCACATTCTGGCAACGTCCACGGCGCGCATGAAGCGAACGCCGGGGAAGGTCTTGATGTACTCAATCAGCCGCTCCAGCATGAGCAAGCGACCGGGCCGTCCGATGTACTGCGGGTGCATCGTCAGATTGAAGCAGCGGCCGTAACGGTAGATGCCACGGAACTCTGCCGCCCAGCTTTCGAACACCTCATCGGGGTTACGCATGGGTCCCAGGCGGTTGGCCGAAGGAGCGTAGGCGAAGTGCGGCGCGTCGTCGAGGAGCCAGTGAATGGGCAACTCGACCAGGTTGCGGGGAGGGTCGCCACCTTGCACCAGGTACGGCGCGTCGTCGCCCATCAGGCTGCTGTCGTACTGGAAGTTGTGTTTGGCCAGGAGGTCCAGTGACACGGGACTGAGTTCCCAGCTTGGCGAACGATAGCCGACGGGCGCCACGCCCGTGAGGTCACCCAGGATGCCGATGCCCTTGATCAGCACCTCCTCCTCTTTTTCGGGAGACATGGTGGCCGGGGGCTCGTGGATGTAGCCGTGGTGGGCCACCTCGTGACCCCGACCGGCGATCTCGCGCACGAGGTCGGGATGTGTTTCGGCCACGTATCCGGGGATGTAAAAACTGCCCGGGATGCCCTGGGCGTCCAGCATGTCCAGGATGCGCGGCGTGGCGACGCTGGGGCCGTACTCCGCCATGGACAGCAAGCTGGGGTAGTTGATGAAATCGGGGTTCCGATTCAGCCAGGAGGTGATGCCGTCAACGTCAAATGTGATGAGGGCAACACAGCGGATGTCCTCGGGCCAGATGCCGGCCATTGCGTTCCTCCTGTGAACCTGGTGTGCCTTCTCGGCCGTCCGTCAGGACCGGCGGAGCATAACAGTTAGGCTACTGAGACGGTATCGTGTCAAAGCCAGTGTAGGGGCGCAGCACTTCCGGTATGACCACCGACCCGTCGGGCTGTTGGTTGTTCTCCAGGATGGCGATGATTACTCGCGGCAGGGCCAGGCCCGATCCGTTCAGAGTGTGAACAAATCGCGGCCGTTCTCCGACTCCGGGCCGGTAGCGCACGTTGGCGCGCCGGGCCTGGAAGTCGGTGCAATTGGAGCAGGATGACACTTCCAGCCATTCCTGGGAGCCGGCGGCCCAGACTTCAATGTCGTAGGACTTGGCCGAGGGGAAGGAAATGTCGCCGGCGCAGAGCTGCAGGATGCGGTAGGGAAGATTCAGACGCTGGCACACCGCTTCGGCATTCCCGAGCAACGCCTCCAACTCATCGAAGGACGTGTCCGGCTCGACGAATTTGTACATCTCCACCTTGTTGAACTGGTGGACCCGCTTGATGCCCCGGGTGTCGCGTCCGGCAGCCGCCTTTTCGCGGCGGAAGCACGGAGTGTGCGCCACGTAGTACAGGGGCAGGTCTTCGCCGGAGAGAATTTCGTCCCGGTGCAGGTTGGTGACGGGCACCTCCGCGGTGGGAATGAGCCAGAGATCGTCCTCGTCGTCGTGGTAGAGATTGTCGGCGAACAGCGGCAGGTTGCCAGAGCCTTCCATGATCTCGCGGCGCACCAGGATGGGCAAGGCGACTTCCGTATACCCGTGCTCGCTGCTGTGCAGGTCCAGCATCCAGGAGATGATGGCCCGCTCCAGCCGCGCGCCGTAACCGTTCAGCGTATAAAACCGGCTGCCGGAGAGCTTGACACCGCGCTGGAAGTCGATGATACCCAGGTTCTCCGCCAGGTCCCAATGCGGTTGGGCTTCGAAGTCCAGTGTGGTCGGTTCGCCCCAGTGACGCAACACGACGTTGGCGGTCTCGTCGAATCCTTCGGGGGTGCTGTCATGGGGCAGGTTGGGCAGAGCCATCATGGCATCATTGATCCGGGCGTCGAGATCGCGCACCAGGTCTTCGAGCTCGTTGATACGCCGGCCCACGTCTCGCATCTCGGCCACGATGCTCCCATCCGGCTGGCCGCCCTGGGAGCGGGACTGGCCGATTTCGCGGGACACCGCGTTGCGGCGGGCGCGAAGTTCATCGCCATCAGTGATCGCGCTGCGCCTCTGCGCGTCCAGGGCCAGGATCTCGTCGAGGCAGTCTTCGTCCTCGGCGCGGCGCATGAGAGCGGCGCGAACCACGTTGGTATCATTGCGAATTTGTTCCAGGGAAAGCATAAGCAGATCAAGTTACGCCAGATCGAAGATAAGCTCCCCAACGGCGAAGGTGAAACCGGCCAGGACGTTTTCACCGTCCAGGGTCTTCGGGTCTTGCAGTAGCTCCGGCTCAGCGACGCCAGCGCTGTAGATCCGCACGGTGCGTTCAAGGGGGTCGATGAGCCAACCCAACTGCGCGCCGTTCGCCATGTACTCCTGCATTTTGGCAAGGAGCGGTCGGAGTGATCCCTGGGATAAGGACCTGATTTCCACCACGAAATCAGGACAATATGGCCTTCCCCGGGGTTCGCCTGCCTGTCTAGACCGGACATTCTCCCTCGCCGTCCACGCCGCATCAGGCACACGCAACGCCCCGTTGGGCAAACGATAAGTCGCCATGGGACCGGTCGGTACGCCCTGAAATCCCTGTTGCTCATCCCACTGGTACACTTTGCTGGACGTCCGGTTTTCATGGAGGTCTGAAGGTTCATCCGTAGGTGGCATTAATTCCAATTCTCCATAGGCATTGAGCTCCATTCGCCAAGCCGCTTCACCGTTGGCGAGGCACAATTCCCAAAACCAATCCGCACAGGCGTCGCGCCCGCCAGCGATCACCACCTCGGGCAATTTAAGCACGATGGGCCACAGACCGGTCGTCTCATCCGGCCCATTGAGATATTGAGCGTTCCGTACCGGTTCGGAATCAGTTTGGGAAGTGAAGGTCGTCATGCTAATCACTGGGTCTCCGAATCACGCTCGGTGGCCGGATTGTCCGAAGGGTTGATGACCTCGAGGTCTCCGGTGACTTTGCCTTCAGCAACGATTTCGCCCGTAAGCGCGATGGAACGCATCTGCGGAAATAGTAGCACATCGCGTATGGTGGACTGGCCGGTCAGCAGCATGACCAGCCGGTCGATGCCGATGCCCAGCCCACCGGTGGGCGGCATGCCGTATTCCAGGGCCGTCAGGAAGTCGTCATCGGTCCGGTCGGCTTCCTCATCGTCATAAGCGTCTCGCTGGTGCTCTTGCGCGGCGAAACGGGCCCGCTGGACCTCGGGGTCGTTGAGCTCGGTATAGGAGTTGGCAATCTCCATACCGGCGGCGAAAGCCTCGAAACGCTCGACGTAACCCGGCTTGTCCGGGTGGCCCTTGGCCAGGGGAGACATGTCTTCCGGATAGTCGATCAGGAAGGACGGCTGGATCAAATGCGGCTCTACGTACACCGACAGCATCTTGTCGATCAGACGTCCCCGGGCCTCGCGAGGCCCGGGTTCCAGGCCCAGATCGCGGCACTTTCCGGTCAGCGATTCGGCATCGGGGTAATCCTCGATGTCAACGCCGCTGCGTCGCTGGAGCTCTTCGCGCAGGGACAGGCGAGGCCACGGCGGCGTAAAATCGATCGCCTCGTCTCCCATCGCGGTCCGCATCGAGCCATGTACGTCCTGAGCCAGCGATGAAACCAGCGATTCCACCATTTCCATCACTGCGTTGTAATCGGCGTAGGCTTCGTAGGATTCCAGCAGGGTGAACTCCGGGTTGTGGTCCTGGTCAATTCCTTCGTTGCGGAAAACGCGGCCGATCTCATAGACCTTATCGAGACCGCCGACGATCAGGCGCTTGAGGTACAACTCGGTGGCAATGCGCAGGTATAGCTGCTCGTCCAGGGCATTATGGTGCGTGATGAACGGGCGGGCGTGGGCGCCGGCGGGAATCGGAACCAGTATGGGCGTGTCCACTTCAACGAAGCCGCGGCCATCCAGGAAACGGCGGATGCCACCAATGATGCGGCTGCGCTGAACGAAGGTGTCGGCGACCTCGGGGTTTGCGATCAGGTCCAGATAGCGCTGGCGGTAGCGGGTTTCCACGTCCCGTAGACCGTGCCACTTTTCCGGCAGGGGGCGCATGCCCTTGGCCAGGATAGTCAGCGCGTGGGCTTCGATGGTGGGCTGGCCGGTGCGAGTGCGCATCATGTCGCCGTCCACCCCAAGGAAATCGCCGAGGTCCAGATCCTGCAGGACGGCGTACTTGTCGCCCAGCACGTTCTGTCGCAGCATGGCCTGTACCACGCCCGACGAGTCACGCAGATCCAGAAACGACGCCCGACCCATCACCCGCATGGATACGATGCGACCGGCGACGCTGATTCCGTCAGCGTTCCCCGGTGTTTCTTCCTTCTCGGCAGCCTCGAAAAGCTTGATCGCCTCGTCGGCGGTGCAACTACGCTGAAATCGCGGCGGATAGGGATCAATACCCTGTTGCCTGAGTCGCTGCAATTTAGCGCGACGACTGTCCAGATTTGCCTGCAGGCTACCGGGATTTTCTTCCGGGATGGCTTGGGCTGATTCTATGGCTTCGGTCACTGGTTCAATCCTGCACAGGGGCTGGCAGAGTGGTAGCGGATCCTCGCGTGGGGCCGGCGCAGCGCGCCGATTGTAGGGGACGTTCCCATTCATTGTACAGCGAAACCGCGCCAACTTCGTACACGCACCCGATGGCAAGCGCGAAAAAATAGCGGTTAAAATCCGACGCATGAAAGGGCCGGGCAAGACAGGACGGCCAGGAATATCTCCAGAGGGACGCATCAGGTCACGAGGTGAACCCATGATACAGAGAATGATCGGAGCGGCACTGTTCAATGCCGACACATACGAGGAAATCGAAGCCGATCCGGGAGCAATAGGGCAGGCTATACTGGTAGTGCTGCTGGTGACCCTCTGCGGCGCCGTAGGCGGAATTGTTGGGGGCCTGTTAGGCGACGCCTCGGCGCTTAAGATTCTCTTCGGCGTGATTGCCGGCCTGGTGTTCGGCATCGTGCGCTGGGCGATCTGGGTATCCGTGCTGAGCCTGGTGGGCGGGATGATGCTGCGCACGGGAAGCACCCACACCAGCTGGGCGGAGATCGGCCGCGTGGTCGGGTTCGCGTATACGCCGGGAGTGCTGTCAATCTTCAGCTTCGTGCCGTTCATCGGCTGGCTGTTCCCGGTGATCGCCTGGGTATGGACCCTGGCTGCCGTGACCATGGCAGTGCGACAGGCGCTGGACTTCGAGTCGACGGGCCGGGCCATAGCCGTGGTCCTGCTCGCCGCGGTGATCGGTTTCATTCCGTGGATCATAATTGTGATCGTCCAAGCAGTGCTGCTTTAGTGCGCAACCTCAAACACTGACGATCGTTGAGGGTTCTCGATCGGGCCGGCCTCAGATGGTCGGCCCGATGCTTTGGCCAGCAGATAACCGATCTCGCCGCGACGAAATGCGCAGTTCTGCACCTTATCGTCCACTTCTGTTTGCTGTAACCTTGGCAGCCAAGACAATCCGAGAACAACGGTGGCAGACGTCATGCGAGACAAGTGGACAATTCGCGAGTCAGTATGGACTGCGCTGGAAACGGCGCGAGTGGTACGCGGAAAGTCGGTGCACGACAAGATCCCGAACTTCATCGGCAGCGAGGACGCGGCGGCGCTGGCGTCGGAGCTACCCGAATGGGAATCCGCCCGCGCCATCAAGAGCAACCCCGACCAAGCGCAACGTCCGTTGCGACAACTGGCGCTGGAGCAGGGCAAGCTGCTGTACATGGCAGTGCCCAGGCTCAAAGACGAGCGGGTGTTCATCGAGCTTGATCCGGCGCGTGCCGAGGTCGTGCCAGCCAAAGCGGCCACCATCTCGGGAGCGTTCAAGGTGGGCCATCCGGTCTACGTACACGAGATGCAGCACATTGACCTGGTGGTGTCAGGGTCAGTGGCGGTCAACAGTCGGGGCGTCCGCATCGGCAAAGGCGGTGGTTTCGCGGACCTGGAGTACGGACTGGCGGCCGCAGCCGGCGTAGTGAAACGGGGCACGCCGGTGCTCAGCACGGTTCACCCCATGCAACTGCTGGACGAGGACCTGCCCTGGACGCAACACGACGTGCCGCTAGACATCGTGGTCACCACCGAGACAGTGATCCGATGCAGCAGCGGTGAGGACGAGTTGCCACGTCCCAGGGGGATTTACTGGGAAGACCTCGATGAACGGAAGATTCGCTCCATCCCACTGTTGGTGAAACTGCGACAGGAAAACGCACCGACTGATTGACGCGCTCGGTACGCTCAGTTTTTGCAAACACAAGGGGCGGCCGAACGGCCGCCCCTGCTCGTGGCGATTTCCTGCACCGTGGAACGCGACTAGGATTCCAACTTGACCGGGTTGCGCAACACGCCGATGCCGCTGATGTCGATCTCGCAGATCGCGCCGTCGGCCATGTCGGACGTGGTGCCTGGCGTACCCGTGAAGATGCAGTCGCCCGGCTCCAGGGTCACGTACTTGGTGATGAACTCGATCATGGTGGGCACGTCGAAAATGAGATGCGCCGTGGTCTCGTTCTGCTCCTCGTTGCCGTTGACGCGGGTGCGGAGGTGCTGCTCGGCCGGATTTGCGTCAGTCTCGATCCAGGGGCCCATGGGCGAGAAGGTGTCGGCGGACTTGGCGCGCCACCAGTCGGAGTTGTTCTCCCGGCGGTCCTTCTGCTGCCAGTCGCGGGCGCTCACGTCGTTGCCGCAGGTGTAGCCCAGCACGTGGTTCAGCGCGTCCTCTTTGGAGACGTTGCGGCACTTGTCCTTGATAACCACGACCATCTCGCCCTCAGCGTCGAAGCGCTGGACTTCCTTGGGGCGGACAATGGCGTCTTCAGGACCGATGACGCTGGTGGGGGTCTTATGGAAGATCATTGGGTATTCAGGAGCCGGACGGTCGCCGATGTGACTGGTGTAGTTGAGGCCCATGGCCAGGATTTTCCCCGGCATCACCGGCGACAACAGTTTCACGTCCGATAGCGAATGCGTGTGATCGGTCAGCTTGATCTCAGCGTCGAAGATGCTGCCGTCGATGGCGGTAACGTTGTCGCCGTCAACGACACCGAAATGTTCGGCTCCGTGGGCGATGTAGCGGGCGATTTTCATAGTGGGAGTGCCTCCGTTGGAATGTGATGACCTTTTTGGCGTGCGATATTGTACCAAACGTGGCCGGTCGCTCAGTGTTCGATGACCAGCTTGCCGTAGAAATCCCGGTCGTGCATCACCTGATGCGCCTCGCCGACGCCGTCCAACGGGAAGGTGCGCCCGACGATGCCGCGGAGCGCTCCCTGGTTCACCATTTTCATGGCGTCGGCCATGGTGCGGCGGCTGCGCCCGCCGCTTCCCATCAGGTGCAACGGTTTGCCGTGCAGTATGGACAGATCCATCGGCGTCTGGCTGCCCGAGGTTACGCCGGTAATCACCAGTCTTCCCTCGTGCTTCAGGCTCAGCATGTTCTCGTGCCACACGTCCGCGCCCACGCAGTCGTACACCACGTCGACACCTTGGCCGTCGGTCAGTTCCTTCACCCGTTCGCTGACGCTGTCCACTTCGCGGTAGTTGATGACCTCATCGGCGCCCCACTTCTTCGCTTCCTCCAGCTTCCAGTCGTTGCCGGCGGTGGTAATCACGCGACATCCCATCATCTTGGCAATCTGGATGCCCATGCTGCCTACGCCCGATCCGGCGGCCTGAACCAGCACGTCGTCCCAGGGCTGGATCTTCGCCTGGGTGACGAGACAGTGCCACGACGTGTGCAGCGCGATGGGCAGCGCCGCCGCTTCCGTGAAGGACATTTCGTCGGGGATGGTGTAGGCGTTGATGGCGGGGGCGACCACGTACTCCGCGTGTCCGCCGTCCAGGTCGACGCCGATGCGTTGCTGGCGGGCGCACCACTGGTCGTGACCGGCGGCGCAGTGCTCACACAGGTTATGTCCACCGCACTTGACGCGGTTGTCCACCAGCACCCGGTCGCCCATCTGCAGATCGGTCCCGGAGTCGGGGCTGATTTGCACCACCTCGCCGGCGAAGTCGCAGCCGAGAATGTGAGGAAAGCGGCGCGCGTTGCCGGCCCGCAGGTTCAGATCCAGGTGATTCAGCGCGCTGCCGCCAACGCGGATCAGTATCTCACCAGGGCTGATTTCGGGATCCGGTCGGTCGCCGTGAACCAGCACGTCGGTTCCGCCGGTCTCGTTGATGTAAACCGCTTTCATGGTAAGTTCCCTCCGGGTTGCAGTGGTAACGACGGCAGTGTAAAGGCGCGAATGCGGGCCGGCAAATCAATGATAGAGTTGACACCCTGCATCGCATGAGAGGAACGGAGCCCGCAATGGAATTTGTCGTCGACCCCACCGACCAGCAGTTGGCAGAGGTTGAACGAGGACTGGACGAGCACAACGCCGGCGTGGCATCCGTCCGCTCCGTTACGCGAGTGCAAGCCATCTTCGTCGAATCCGACCGCGTTGTGGCTGGAATCGATGGTGCAGCCTATTGGGGAAAGCTACACGTTCGCCTGTTGTGGGTACATCCCGATCACCAATCTGGAGGACTGGGCAGTCGCCTGATGGACTGGGCCGAGGAGCGCGGCAAAGAGCTGGGCTGCACGTCGGCGATGGTCGATACGATGTCCTTCCAGGCTGCCGAATTCTACGTCAAGCTGGGCTACCGGCAATTCGGACTGTCCGAAGGATATGAAGGTGGCACCAGCCGGCACTACTTCGAGAAAGAACTGTGAGCCGGAGCACTACCGAAACCCGGCACCGTTTCCTGCTACAATCCCGTCCATCCATGCCAATACCCCTCACGGAGGCGCTCCCATGCCCGTCTTCACCCCTGAGTACCTGGAAAAAGCCGCCTACCACATCTACGTAGCCAAGGGCACGCCGCCCGAAGAGGCCGAGATCGTCGCCGCCCACCAGGTCAAGGCCAACCTGGTCGGCCACGACTCCCACGGCGTCATTCACATCCCCGAGTACTGCGAGCGAGTTGACCGTGGGCACATCGTGCCCGGCGCGCCGTTTGAGGTGCTCAGTGAGACACCCACCACCGCGGTGGTCGACGGCCACTGGGGGTTCGGCTTCGTGGTGACCGAAAAAGCGACCCGCATGGCCATCGACAAGGCCAAGCAAAACGGGGTTGCAGCCTTCACGATCCGCCGCCAGAGCCACATCGGGCGCCTGGGCGACTACCCAACCATCTGCGCCCAAGAGGGCATGATCGCGATCCTCACCGCCGACTCCGGCGCCGGCCCCAAGGCGGTGGCGCCCTTCGGCGGACGGGCTCGTCGTCTGGGCACTAACCCAATCTGCATCGGCGTGCCCAGCAATCTGCCGGGACAAGTTCTGCTGGACATGGCGACCTCCGCCGTCGCCGCCGGCAAGATCAGCCTGGCGCGCAACCGTGGCGAGCAGGTGCCCACCGGCTGGATCGTGGACAAGGACGGCAACCCCACCAACGACCCCAACGACTACGCCGCTGGCGGCGCGATCCTCCCCGTGGGCGCCGACCAGGGACACAAAGGGTTCGGTCTGTCGTTCATGGTGGAGATGTTCTCCGGCCTGCTCACCGGCCTCGGGTTCGGTATCGATCCGCAGGCCCGCCACAACGACGGCTGCTTCCTGGCCGTGTTCGATGTGGCCAAGTTCCGGCCGCTGGAAGACTTCAAGCAGGAGATGACCGAGTTCGCCGAATTCGTGAAGACCTCCCCGCCAGCCCCGGGATTCAGCGAGGTCTACTACCCGGGCGAGATCGAGTACCGAACCGAACTGCAGCGTCGTGAAAACGGGATCTTCATCGAGGACGAAACCTGGCGTCAGATATCCGATTTGATGGCCGAGGTCGGCGTGGCCGAAGCCGTGGGGCAGCCGTAGCGCTGTCAAAATGGTAAAAGTGCTACACCCCGTCATTGCAAGGCGCGTGCCAACGGGGCTATCCCGTCGCGGCGAGTGTCGTCGCTCCCCGGACGGGGCTTGCCACGCTGCGCTCGCAGTGACATAGCCTGGCCCAACCATGCCCCTTTCCGCCCTGGGCCTGCCGTCTGAGGTCCTGATCTGGCACGCCGCGCTGCTGGCGGTGATCTCATTCCTCGTCGGCATTCTCGGCGGCTTCGTCGGCTTGGCCCTCGGCACCATGCGCCTGCCGGCCATGCTGCTCCTTGGGATGCCTGCGCCGGCCGCCGGCGGGACGAACATTCTGGTCAGCAGCCTAGCATCCCTGGCCGGCACGATACGCCACCTGCGCGCCGGCCGCGTGAACCTCCGCATCGTATTGACCATGGGCGTGCCCGCCTTCATCGGCGCGTTCATCGGCGGCTGGTTCAGCGACGTCACGCCGGAGCACCTGCTGATTGCGCTGGCGGGCGCGCTGGTTTTCTGGCAAGGCGTGGAGTTCCTCATCATCGCCCGGGACCGGATCCGGTCCGGTCAATCCAGCGGGGCGCTGTTCGGCCAGGGCCTGGAAGGATCACCGGGCTTGTTCACGCCGGGCCGTATGGCTGCTGAGGGCGGCATCGGCTTCGCTGTGGGCATGCTGGGAGGCGCGGTCGGGTTGATCCTCGGGAGCATCCGGCTCCCTGCGCTGGTCCGCATCCTCCGGGTGGACCCACGCATCGCCGCCGGCACCAACCTGTTTATTGGGTTTGTGATGGGCGCGGCCGGCTGGGTGGGCCACGTAATCCACGGTCAGGTGGACTGGGTGATCCTGGCGCTGATGGGGCCGATGGCGATGATCGGCAGTTACTTGGGAGCCAACCTGACCGGCCGGGTAAACCTGAACCTGCTGATCCTGGCCATGGGGCTGACGCTGCTGGTGGTGGGCGTACTGCTGGTCTGGCAGGGCATTGCCGGGCTGCTCTAAGCACGCGCCGACGCGGCGACGGTGACCACCCGACCCGCAGGGCTGGGCGGCCCGAAGGGTAGCGTTAGAGGCCAGCGAAGAAGTCGGCCGGGACGACCTCGCCTTCTGCCACCGGCGGCTCGGCGCGGATGAAGTGCTCCACGCCGATCACGGATGCGGCCACTTCCCGGGGGATGCGCTCGTAGGGCCAGTCCGGCTGCAACTGCGTGAAGTGTCGCTTGATGCAGGCCATCTTGGCGTCCAGGCCATCGGATGCGTCCACGGTCAAGTTGATGGTTTCGGGATCCGCGCCGTCGTTGACGCGATCCGGAGACGGCATGGGGAAGTCCACGCCGGCCGCCTGCAGCGATTCCGCCATGTGCACACGGAACCCGCGTGGCCGCACGCTGTAGAAAAGGCGGTCGGTCTGGTGGGGCTGAATGCCGATGGCCATGTGGTGCGGGAAAGAGGATGGGTCGGCGGCCAGCCGGAAGGCGGTGGTGGAATGCTGGCAAATGGCGATGTGGTCAGGGTGACCGTACAGGCCGTCCATACCAAAGGTGAGAATCACCTGAGGCCGGAAACGGCGAATTTCAAACACCAGGCGGGCCACCACCTCGTGCTCGTCGGCCTGGACAAAGGCTTTTGGATGAAAGTTGTCGTCCCAGCCGGACATGCCGGAATCTCGGTACTGGAGCACCTCGTGGGACTCAATCCCCAGCTCTTTGATCGCCTCAGCCAGTTCACCACGCCGTACCTCTCCAATGGTCTCGCGGGTGGCGGAACCGGGCTGGCGGATTTCGCCAAGCTCGCCCGACGTGGCGGTGATGAGCCGCGCCGTCACCCCGCGCGCGGTGTGCATCGCAATAGTCCCGCCGACGGGAAACGCCTCGTCGTCGGGATGGGCAAACAGGATGAGGAGACGATGGTCTGGCATGGTCGTGATTTTGAATATGGTGGGTTGGAGGCTACGGGTAGGGGCGAATGATCATTCACCCCTATCCCAGCGCGATCCTGAGTTCAGGTGGCCTAGCCGTCGATGACCTCGAGGACTTCCAGGATGATGCCCTGGGGCCCCTCGAAGAACATGACGCGGCGACCGCCGCCTACAGTGGTCTCCTCAAGTACCGTTGCGCCGCCGTTCTTCAAGTCGGCGATGGTACCGTCGATGTCCGTGGTGTCGATGGCAATGTGCTCGAAGCCATAGTTCTGCGGGTGGGTCTGCGTGGCAACGTGGTCGGTCACGTTCAGGGGCAGGCCGTGGAGGTCCAGCCGGAACCCGCCATTGGGGGTCTCGGCGGTGACCGTGGCGCCCAGGTTCTGGATGTACCAGTCTGCGGTAGCCTTGGGATCGGGGGTCTTGAGGTGAACGTGGTTCAGTGAGAATGCCATGGCGATAGCCCTCCTACGAATGGTCCGCGTACCGAGTGCATGGGAGTGTTTCGCGGATTGTAACACAGGGTGCCGCCACGGCCGGCGATGATATACTTGCGCCGCAAATTACCCGGAGGAGAAATAGATGCTGGCGTTTTTGGGAGGCACCGGACCGGAAGGCAAGGGATTGGCGCTGCGCCTGGCAATGGCAGGTGACGCGGTGGTCATCGGATCACGGGACGCCGGTCGGGCGCAGGAGGCCGCCGACGAGTTGCTGGCCCTGGCCCCTGGCGCCGCTATCTCCGGAGCGGTGAACCCCGAGGCTGCGGCGCAATCCGATGTGGTGTTCCTGACCATGCCTTACAACGGCATGTCGCCAACCATTGCCGGCGTCGGCGACGCCCTGGACGGCAAGGTAGTGGTCACGGTGATCGCTCCCATGCGGTTCGAACGGGGCGTGGGCGCCATCGCTGAGGAAGTGGAAGCGGGTTCGGCTGCCGAAGAGGCGCAAGCTGCGGCCCCCGGTTCCAAGGTGGTCGCCGCCTTCCAGAACGTGTCCGCCGAGGAACTGCTGAAGCCCGGCGTCACGCTGGACGAGGACGTCGTCATCTGCGGCGACGACGAGGACGCCAAGCAGGTCGTGGTCGACCTGACGCGGAAGATACCCAACCTGCGTCCCGTGGATGCCGGCGCTCTCTATAACGCCAAATACGTGGAGCAGATCACCCCTCTGCTGGTCAACATCAACCGGCGTTACCGCACGCACTCGGGGGTGCGGATCACCGGCGTCTGAAACATAGAAACAGATCCCCTCAAACCGGACTGGAGGAAACACCATGCCACGAGCTACGTTAGATTTGCAGAACGCTGGCGACCTCGCAGCCGTCGGCGGCCAGTGGAAAGTGGCGCACGGATTCGTGCCCGACGAACCCAATGAGGGCATCGTCGCCGAGGCGGAGGGTTCGCCGTGTCGCCTGCCGGATTACGACGACTCCGGCTGGGAAGATTGCAGCGACCTGGGCGCATGGCGACGACGCGGCGTGTCGTTCATCTGGTACCGCATCAAGGCGACTCTGCCGGAAACCGTCGGCGGCCGGCCGCTGGAAGGCGCCCGCTGCCTGTTCGAGTCGTGCATCGACGACTACGGCGAGATCTGGATCAACGGCGAGTGCGACCGGGAACGCGCCACGGTACAGGGGTTCAACGTTCCCCAGCGTGTGGTGGTATCCACCGAACCCAAGCCCGGCGACGAGATCACCATCGCGATCCTGGCGATGAACGGCCCGCTGGCTGCACCCGGCGGAGCGGTGTTCGTCCGCTACGCCAACCTGGCCTTCGAGTGGCGGGAAGCGGGTTACTGACCTTTCGCCGTAGACCGTCACAACACGCAGGGGCGAATGATCATTCGCCCCTGCACGATTGAGTCAAAGTCGGCGGGTCAGGCCAGCCAGTCGTCCTCGTCCTCTTCGCCGCCGCCGCCATCGCCTTCGTTGGTAACCACCTGGCCGGGGTTGTGCGAATAACCGCGCGACTCCAGCTCGGTTCGGATGGTGGGCGCGAAATCGACCGGGGCCTGGCTGACCGGCAAAGTTATCTCCACGGCGCCGCGCTCAGTCACGCTGACCTCGCCGGGATCTTCACGCGACAGCTCCACGCTCACCGACTCGCGGTGAATGCCGAAATCGTCGGTCACGGAGAATACCACCGCCATATCTTCCATGGTGATGATGGTAACGGCATCGTCTGACATTGGCTCACTTACTCCTGCGGCGGCCATTCGGTGCCGCCCTCGGCCGGTCGTTCGGCGGGTGGCAGTGCCATCCCATCGGCCACCACCTGATGAAACTCATTGAGGATCACCGAGCCCCACTCAGCGGCTTTGCCGACGCGATGGGAAGTGCGTCGGCCTCGGGTCTGCTGACGTCGCTCGCCCTCGTCGGCAACCGATGCGGCGGCCTGAGCAACCATCTCATCCATGGCGTCAATGGCCGGCACCAGCGAGCGGGCCGTCTCGATGAACCGCGCGATTTCGCCCATTTCCTCGTCAAACACCACGAACACCGGCACGGTCCCGGCGCGGTGTTCGGGCAGGAAGCTATTGGTCAACTCCAGCTCATCATCCCGATTGAACACGCTGAGACGAATGTTGTCGCTGGCGTCGGCCAGGCGCAGGATGGCCGGCGTCGTGGACATGGCGTCGCCGCACCAGTCCGAGGTGAAGACCGCCAGGTTCACCGGCTGCTCCAACCCGTTGAAGTAGTCAAGCACGTTCTCGGGTATGTCCACGCCGGCGTGGATCTGGCGGAACGGGTCCTTGTTGACCTTGATGATATCGATGTACTGCTCGGTGGTCATCCCCTGGCTGAATTTCTCTGCTGACAGTGTCATTTCGCACCTCCTGGTTTTCTGAAGGCGTTTTTGCCGTGGTCTGTGCCCGGTGCTAAAATCGTGCGCACATATTACCAGCCCCGAGAGGGCTTGAACGGAGCCGCTATTGACTACGGAACGAAGCGGAGTGTACCTGAAATATGCCCTGTTCTGCCGGGAAACCGAGGAAGGGGACGGCGACGACCTGAGTTTCAAGGGCGTAATTGACCTGGTGGACATCCCCATGCCGGAAGAGCCGCCCAGCGGGGACGGCCCGCGGGTGCTCGCCAACGTGGACGCCCAACTGGCGTTCTGCATCGCCGGCGCCACCGCCGGACCGCACACACTGGAAGTGACGATCCGGGCGCCGGGCGCGAGCCTGTCCAGCCCGCCGCCCCAGGAAGTGACCTGGGACGAAGGCATCTTCTTCCAGCGCTGGATCAAGCCCTTCCGCATCCCGGTGACCCGCCTCGGCCGTCACGTGGCCGCCATCGCCTTCGATGGCATGCCGCTGGGCGAGGCCAGCTTCCTGGTGAGGCTGAAGCCGTAAGCAACAGATCCGCACCGTGATAGCAAAAGAACAGGGGCGAGTGAGCACTCGCCCCTTCATTGTTTCCGAGGATGGGCCAAAAGACTATGAGCCGTCCTGCCCCCACAGCGCTTCCAGCACCGCTCCTGGGTTCATGGGCAGGCTTTCGAGCCTGGCCCCCGTCGCCCGGGCGATGGCGTTGCCGATGGCGGCCATGGGCGGAACCAGGGATACCTCGCCGACGCCGCGCACGCCCAGGGGATGGCCGGGGTTGGGCACTTCGACGATGACGGTGTCGATCATGGGAAGGTCCAGCGCGGTGGGCATGCGGTAGTCCAGGAAGGACGAGTTGAGCATCTGACCGTCGTCGTCGAAGAAGTACTCCTCGTTCAGCGCCCAGCCGATGCCCTGGACGGCTCCGCCCTGGATCTGGCCCTCCACGTAGCTGGGGTGGATCGCCTTGCCGCAGTCCTGGATGGCGGTGAAGCGCAGCAGTTCCACCTTGCCGGTATCGGGATCGACCTCAACGTCGGCGATGTTGATGGCAAAGGCATTGCCGACGCCGGCCGGGTTGGCCGCGCCGTGTCCGACGATGGGGCCGCCGGTTCCGTTGAGACGCCGGGCCAACTGGTCGAAGGTCATACGGAGGGCGTCGTCGGAGCGGTGGGCCAGGGTGCCGTCCTCCTGGTACTCGACGTCCTCGACCGGAACGTCCCAAATCCGGGCGGCGCGCTCGATCATCTGACGGCGGACTTCCTCGCCGGCCTGGTAGACGGCGGTGCCCATCTTGAAGGTGACGCCGCTGCCGCCGGCGCCGCTGCTGTACCCGATGCTGTCGGTGTCCACGATGGATGGCTTGATGCGCTCGGCCGGCAGCCCCAGGACCTCCGCGACGTGCATTGCCATCGCCGCGCGGGAACCGCCGATGTCGGGCGAACCCTCGATCAGGCTCACCGTGCCATCGGGCATCACGCTGGCTACCGCGGTGGCCGGACCGGTGCCGTTGAACCAGGCGCCGGCGGCGATGCCGCGGCCAGTGACACGGCCGGGCCCGGAGGGCTCGGGTACGGGCGACGTCAGGTGAGGGTGTTCCTGGGTAGCCTGCAAGATTTCCACCATGCCGATACGCCGGAAGGCCGGGCCGCCAATCTGCCGGCTGCCCTCCTTGGAAGCATTGTTGAGGCGGAACTCCACGGGATCCACCCCCAGCTTTTCGCACAACTCGTCGATGGCCTGCTCGGCGGCAAAAGAGGCAGCCGGCGAACCGGGGGCGCGGTAGGCAGCGGCCTTGGGTACGTTGGTCACCACGTCGTAACCCTCGACGAAACCGTTGGCAATGTTGTAGGGAGCGAACATGGTGCGGCAACCGCTGGGCACCGGCGAACCGGGAAACGCTCCGGCTTCGTAGATCAGCGTCGCCTGGGCCGCCGTGAACCGGCCGTCGCGGGTTCCGCCCACCTTTACCTTGATATGGCTGCTGGAAGTGGGACCGGTACCGGTAAATACCTCGGTCCGGGTCATGGCGATCTTGACGGGGCGGCCGGTTTTGCGGGCCAGTGCGCCAACGACGGGCTCCAGGTAGCAACCGCCTTGTCCCTTGCCTCCAAACCCGCCGCCGATCTCCATGGGGACCACGTTCACCTGGCCCACGGACACGCCGAGGATGCGGCTGGTGTGATCGCGCAGGGCGAAATGGCCCTGGCTGCTGGCCCAGATGGTCACGGTGCCATCAGTATTCCAGCGGGCAGTGGCGGAATGAGGCTCGATGTAACCCTGATGGACCTGACGGGTATGATATTCCCGCTCCACGATGACGTCGGCTTCGGCGAAACCAGCCTCCAAGTCGCCTGAAGTGAACTGGAAGTGGTTGGACACGTTGGACCCGCCGGCCCCTTCCTCAGCCCAACCGCCCGAGCGCTGCGCCGGGTTGGACAGGGTCATCAGGCGTTCGTGGACCGCCGGGGCCCCGTCGGCCATGGCTTCCTGCGCCGTAAGGACGGCAGGCAGGACCTCCCAGTCCACCTCGATCAACGCCAGGGCTTCTTCCGCCAGGTGGGGCGAGTCGGCAGCGATGGCGGCGACCGCGTGCCCGCGGTAAAGGGCCTTTTCGCGAGCCATCACGTTGCGGCTGTAGAAACCGTAGTTGACCGCCGCACCTTCCTCCTGGTCCTTGATCTCGGCAGACACTTCGGGGAAATCGGCGGAAGTCACCACGGCATGGACGCCGGGCAATGCCAGCGCCTTGCTGGCATCGATGCCTCGAATACGCGCGTGGGCGTGGGGGCTGCGCAGGATCTTGCCGTGCAACATCCCAGGGAGATGAATGTCAGCGGCGTAGCGGGCGCGGCCCATGACCTTGTCGGGACCGTCGTGGCGCACCGGGCGCGTGCCGACAACGCGGTAGTTTTCCTCTGGATCGGCGAGGACGATGTTGGGTTTGTAGTCAAGCATAGAGCGGCGACCTCCCAGGCAATGTCGTTGGAATATGCGGTGCCAGTAATTTACCACAAGGGGGCAGCCATTTCGGACTGCCCCTGGATCAGCAGACGATGGTTCCCAGAGGGTGTTCTAGCCGCGGTGCCCGTGCCGGCCCCAACGAGTATCGCTCTCGCCATCGCCGTCGGCGTCCCCGTGGCGACCGTGCTTTCGGGAAACCTCGGGGAGCGCATCCGGTCGGTCGTCGTGCCAGGCGTCCAGGGCGTCGGACTCATCCTGCGTCAACTTTTCGTTTTCCACCAGCCTCGCAAGGAAATTGTCCACCTTGTCGGAATCGGAAGTGCCGGCGAGACGCAGGGCCAGCGGGCCGGAGTTGGCAGGCCGCTCGTCGAACCAATCGTTGGCTTCGGTAGCCTGGTCGGAGGTGAGGGTTTCGTCGTCCACTAGTCCCTGCACGTACCCCGCGAATTTGGTGTCGGCCTGTTCGTCCAGGGCGGTCGCGAAAGCGGCTTCCAGCGTAGCCTGCTCAATATCCAATATTTCGGCAACCCTTGCCATGATAGCGCTGCCGTCGCCCTTGCCGCCCCAGCGATCGTCGTGATCGTAACCTTGATGCAGCGCGTTGCCGATTACGTGGGACGGCGCGCCAGCGGCGAACACGGTGCCGCCAACCAACCCGACGGCCAGCAGCGCCACTGAAGCCGAGACGAGAAACCAACGCTTTCGGATGTTGCGAATTCGGTTGAACATTTTTGCCTCCTGCGCCGCCTGCGGTATTAGATTTGCCAAGCTGGAGCGGCGTCGATGAGTGCAGGATAGGGATGCAACATTTAGAAATTATTAATGCTCGCCGAGCGGTAAATCGAACCCGAACCGGCTGCCCGACCCCTCCTGGCTTTCCACCCAGATGGTGCCGCCATGCGCCTCCACCAGCTGCCGAGCGATGGTCAGACCCAGGCCAGAACCTCCGGTGGCCCTTTCCCGCGAGACGTCCACCCGATAAAGCCGGTCGAACACATGGGGCAAGGCATCGTCAGGTATGCCCTCCCCGGTATCCGACACTTCCACTCGTACTGATCCTGCAACCGGCCGGGCGGCTACGACTACACTGCCGCCGGACGGGGTGTGCCGAATGGCGTTATCAACCAGATTGGCCATCACCTGCTCGATCCGAACGCGGTCGAGATCCAGGCTGGGCAGGGCCTCCGCGATTTCCGCATCCAACCGGACCGATTGGGCTTCGGCCCGGGGTTTGAAAGATGCCACGACCTGATCGACGAGTTCGCCCACGTTTGTCGGCTCCCTTTCCAAACGCAGTTCTCGGGCCTCGGTCGCGGCCAGCAGCCTCAGGTCATCCACCAGGCGGTTCAGGTACAGGGCCTGCTGGTGCACGGTGTCCAGGGTAGCCTGGTCCGGCTGTAACAACCCGTCCTGCATGGCCTCGATGTGGCCTTGGATATTAGCCAACGGGGTCCGGAGTTCGTGGGCCACGTCGGACACCATGGTGCGTCGTTGCCGCTCCGATTCTTCCAGGGCGTCCGCCATGGAGTTGAACGATCTGCCCAATTCGGCTATTTCGTCGTTGCCCTTGACGGCTGCCCGACTGGACAGGTCACCGCTGCCGAGTCCCCGGGCCGCGGCGGTCAAGCTGCTGATCGACGCCAGCATCCTTCGCGACATGAGGACCACCAGCAGGATTCCGGCGACGCCGGCAACCAATCCGGCGACCGTCAGCGTCCGCCGCACGGCGTCGGCGAATCGAGTCAGCGGAGGCTCGGCATCGGGCGCCGGAGGTGCGTCGCCATTCGAGAAGAGCCGGGGAGCGGGTCCGCCGCGTCCTCGAGCGGCCACCGCCACCGAGCCAACCTGAGATCCGCCGTCCACTATGGGCGTGAAATGATCCATCCGGACAGTCGCGTCCTCATGATGGCCGTGGCCAAAGAATCTTTCGCTCCGATCCCGTCGGTGGTCGTCGGGAGGAGCGCTTTGGGCCAGCAACCTGCCTTCAGAATCCAGCACCACGATGTCCCGTTCCGTCTGGAAACTGATCCGATTGACGAAACCCTGCACACCGTCCCAGCTGCCGTTGGCCGCATAATATTCCGCCAGCGCGATCACGACCCGGCCGGCCCGCACCCGATCCTGTTCCGCCTGTACGCTGGCGACTTCCCGGTCTGCCACTTTTCCGGTGAACGCCGCCACCGATCCCAGGGCCAACGCCAGGATGACAGCGAACCCCAGCGCCAGACGCCACCGGAGGCCGAAGCGCCACCTAGGCATTGCCGAACCGGTAGCCGACGCCGTGAACGGTCTGGACGTAACGGTGTTTACGAACGTCCGGCTCGATCTTGCGCCGCAAGTTGGCGATGTGCACGTCAACCGTACGGTCGTAGCCGTCGAAGTCGTAGCCGAAAACGCCCTCGATTATCTGGTCACGGGAGAACGGCCGGCCGGGCTGGGACGCCAGCATGGACAGGAGCCGGAACTCCGTCGGGGTCAACGACGGCCTCTCGTCTCCTCGAAGTACCGTCTGCTTCTGGAAGTCGATGGTGATCCCGTCATATTCGATCATCGGAGGTTGCGACGGCGACTGCCGGGATGTGCGCCGCAAAACGGCACGCACTCGGGCTGCCAGTTCCCGGGGGCTGAAGGGCTTTACGATGTAATCGTCGGCGCCCAGATCCAGGCCGGCCAGGCGGTCGTCCTCGTCGACGCGGGCGGTGGCCATGATGATGGGCACATCGGATTCCTCGCGCAGGGCCCGGCAGACGCTCATGCCGTCCAGCCGGGGCAGCATCAGGTCCAGAACAATCAGGTCGGGATTGTCGGCGCGGGCCGCGTTGAGACCGGACACGCCGTCGCCGGCGGTAGTAACGGTGTGACCGTCGCGCTCCAGGTACAGCCGGACAATCCGTGCAATGCCCGGATCGTCTTCGATCACCAGTATGTCGCTCGCCATGTCAAACAAGGGTCCGTCGGAGTGGACTGGCTACAGGATAAAGATGGACAACCGTTTCAGGCAAACGGCGACGCGACGGCCCGTGGTCAGTGGGCAGCATACTTGCCAGGGAGCGCGTTCCCACAGGCCAGCAACGTTCACCGACTATTCGTTGGCCGCCATGCCCAGAGTATCCCCATAGAAGTGCAGCAGGCTGGTTACGGGATTGCCGGCCATCTGTCCCAGGCCGCACAGGGAAGCCGCGCCGACGATTTCGGCCAGGTCTTGCAGGTCTTGCAGGTCCGAATCCCTGGGCTCGCCGGCGGCCAGTCGCTCCAGAGCCTCCGCGATCCGGGGAGTGCCCTCCCGGCAGGGGGTGCACTTTCCGCAGGATTCGACGGCGTTGTATTGGCTCAAGCGCGCCGCCACCTGTATCGGGGACGCCCGGTCGTCGAAGACCGTGATGCCGCCGGCCCCCATGACCACGCCGCTGGAGTGAAGCATTCCGGGACGCAACGGCACGTCCAACTCGCTGGACGGAAGCAGACCGCTGGATGGTCCGCCCACCGCGGCGAACCCGGTGGCGCGTCCCTCGGGCACGCCTCCGCCCACGAGATCGACCACCTGCCGAACCGTTGTACCCATGGGCACCTCGGCCAGACCGGGCCGCCGCACTGCTCCGCTGAGCGATACCAGCCGGGTACCTCGCGCTTCGTTGAGCCCAATCGACGCGAACCGGCGTACGCCGCCGCGCAAAATCGCGGGGAGATTGGCCAGGGTTTCCGCATTGTTGATGACCGTGGGCTCGCCGTAAAGCCCCGCATCGGTCGGGAACGGCGGACGCAGGCGCGGTTCCCGTCGGCGACCCTCTACCGTGTTGAGCAGCGTGGTTTCCTCACCGCACACGTAACCCCCGGCGCCGCGACGGACGCTGACAGTGCAGTCAAAGCCGCTGCCCAGCACGTCTTCGCCGACGAGGCTGGCCGTCTCAGCCGCTGCCAGGGCCGCCGCCATGCGATCCGCAGAAAGGTCCGCCTCAGCGTTGATGTAGATCACCACGTTTTCGGCGCCGGCGGCATAGGCGGCGATGAGGGCCCCTTCGATGATGCGGTGCGGATTGCCCTCCATCAGGTGCCGGTCCTTGAAGACGCCCGGCTCGCCCTCTTCCGCGTTGACCACCAGGTGGCGCCGGGCCGCATCAACCCTTCGCGCCGCCTGCCACTTCCGCGCCGACGGGAAATAAGCGCCGCCCCGACCCAGCAACCCGGCTTCCAGGACCAGCCCGATAACCGCGTCAGGACGCATCGACAAAGCGTTGGCCAGCCCCAGGTAGCCGGAACCGGCCACATATCCGTCCAGGGATACGGGATCAATGCTGCCGATGCCCTCCATCAAGGCGATATGCTGAGACGAGAAAAACTCTTCCAGCTCGGACCGGGGACGCGCATGCTCGGGCGCGCCTCCCTCTGCAGCCTCAACAATCTCTGAGAAATCCCCATCGCCATCTAAGCGGTTAAAAAACCGCGTCGTGCCATCGGGCAGTTCTACGGCCACTTGCGTCGCCGCGAAACAGGCCCCATCGCAGCCGGCCGCCACCACGATCACGTCGTCGCAGCTCTGAAAGAGTTGAGTCAACCGACTGTGAACCTCGCCGGCGCCAACCGCCTGGCTGCAGTGGCCCCATTGGACCACCACGCGGGTGCTGTCCGCCAGCCCGGCGTTGCGTTCAAGCGCGGCGTCGCGCACCGCTTGCCAAGTAGGCCGGCAATCTGGAGTGGTCATGCGGGGGCGTTCTCGATGAGGGAGGCTAGTCGCCCCGCGTCCATGCGGCCGCGCCACCTCCCGTTGACTCGAACCGCCGGAGCCAACCCGCACATGAAGGCGCACGCGGTGGTAGTCACGTTGCGCACGTCATCAGGATCCGGATGTTGCAGGACCTCGTTCAGAAGTTCGTTGCCGCCCGATTGCCAGCAGGCCAGACCCGTGCACACGACGACGTTGTGAAGCTTGGGCGGATCGAGATGCAATTCGGAGTACGAGGTGGCCGCACCGTAAACCTCAGAGGCCGGCACGCGCAGATGCCAGCCCACAACCTGCAACGCCCACTCCGGGAGGTAACCGTGTTCGTGTTCTAGGTAATGCAGCACGGGGAGAAGGTTATCGCGGCTGCGCTCGGGAAAATGGTCCCGCAGCGCGCGGCGCAGGTTGGATTGACGCTCCCGCCGTTCGGCGTCCGCCGTCCCGTCGCTCGCGGGGTCAACTTCATTGCCACGCCGCCGCCGGCGTCCCATGTCTCCTCCGGCCGCCATTGCGGGATTATATCAGCCCTTATCGTTGAAACACATTTGATTAACATGTACGTTAGGCGATGTGTTGGATGATACGGAATTTGACCAATAGGTCTTGTAAGCAATGTTCAATGTGCCTGGCCAATCGGGAAGGGTTCTACCAACTCCGGCCTGTGAACCTCTGGGCATGTTTGACCCCCCGCCGGCGCGTTGCTAACATCCCATCACCCGAACCGGACCCCGGAGGATCGCCATGCCCGTCGTCTCTGTTGACATCAAAAGCCGCCAGCCGTACGCCGATGGCATACCGTTCGGCGCGACCGGCGATTACGAGCGCATCGACGGCGTACTTGCGTTTGCAGTGGACCCTGGCAATCCGGGCAATTCGGCCATCGTTGACCTGGAATACGCTCCGGTAGACGGGGACGGGTGCGTTCGGTTCGAGTCTGACTTCACCCTGGTAGCGCCACGCGACCCATCAAAAGGCAATGGTCGCGTGATCGTTGAAGTTGTCAATCGGGGCCGCCGCCGTACTGTCGCGTTTTTCAACCGGGGGCCAACGCCGCCCATCGACTCCGATGCCATCCCCGAAGGCGATGGGTTCCTCCTCCGCCACGGGTACTCCGTGTTGTCCATCGGTTGGCAGTGGGACGTGTACCGCAGCAACGCTCTGCTCGGCCTGGACGCCCCGGGTATCAGCATCGATGGCCAACCCGTGACCGGGCAGGCCTGCGTGGAGATGCGCCCCAACCTGAAGGAACGCACCCGCTTGCTGGCCAACCGGGAACACCAACCGTATCCGGTGGCCGTCATGGACGACCCTGGCGCCATGCTGTTGGTGCGCGACTGGGAGGACGGTCCCGACACTATGATTCCTCGGTCTCAATGGCATTTCCCCGACCCCGAGCACGTCACCCTGGAGTCCGGGTTCGAGCCGGGGAAGATCTACTACGTCATCTACAATGCCGCCAACCCGGTGGTGGTCGGCTGCGGCATGTTGGCCATCAGAGAGGCCGCCACTTGGTTGCGCGACTCCTCCGACGGCAACACGGTGCACCACGGGTACCAGCGCGTTTACGGACACGGCGTTTCGCAATGCGGACGGCTGCTCCGCCACATGCTCTACCTGGGCCTGAACCTGGACCAGGAGGAGCGACCGGTGTTTGACGGCTTGCTGCCGCACGTGGCCGGCGGGCGAATGGGCGAATTCAACCACCGTTTCGCCCAGCCCTCGTGCCAATCCAACCCGGGTTTCGGGCACCAGTTCCCCTTCGCCGACCACACGCTCGCCGATCCGCTGACCGAACAAACCGACGGTCTGCTCCGGCGACTGCGCGAACTGGACGCGGTGCCAAAGATCATCTATACCGACTCCGCCGCCGAATACTGGCGCGGTGATGCTGCGCTAACCCATATCGACAGCATCGGAGTCCAGGACCTGGAACCGGCGCCGGAGACGCGGCGGTACCTGTTCGCCGGTACCCAGCATCTGCCGGGCGATCCTGATCTGATGGTCGGGCAAGGTCCGGACGGTTCCACCGGCATGCATCCCTACAACGCGGTGGACTACATCCCGCTGCTCCGGGCGGCCCTGTTCAACCTCGACCGGTGGGTTTCCGATGGGATCGAGCCACCGCCCAGCCAGCACCCAAGGCTGCACGACCGCACGGCGACAACCGGGGCGGATTATCTGGCCAATTCGGTGACGGTCCCCGACCGAAGCCTGCCGGATCCCGACCGCCTGTGGCGCATTCGCGAAATCGACCTGGGGCCCTACGCCAAGCGCGGCATCGCCTCCTACCCGGTGAAAGAAGGACGGGAGTACCCGCACCTGGTTCCAACCGCGGACGCTGATGGAAACGACGCGGCCGGGGTTCGGTTGCCGGACCTCACCGTCCCCGTGGGTACTCACACCGGCTGGAATCTGCGGCATCCCGACACTGGATCACCCGAGCAGCTGATATCCATGCAGGGCTCCACGCATTGGTTCCCGGCCACGGAGGCCCAGCGCAACGCCCATTCTGATCCCCGTCCATCCCTCGAATCGCGCTATGCCAGCCGGGAGGAGTACGCCTCTAGGGTCAGGGACGCTGCAACCAGGCTGGCCGACGAACGCTATCTTCTCTCTGAAGACATCGACCTGGTGGTCGACTCGTGCCTCCGCCGGTTCGACTGCGCCGCAGGCGAAACTGGCTAGCGAACGGCACAATCACTGAAAGACATCCCATAATCGACGGCGAGGTGCAGCTATGACGATCCCAACCAACAACGGCGTAATCTCGGTGGTCGTGCATGGGGCCACGGGCAGGATGGGAGCGGAAACCGTGCGCGCGGTAGCGGCGGCGGACGATGTGACGCTGGTGGGAGCCACCTGCCATACACCCAGGGGCGACGTGCTGCCCACACCTGCCGGCGAGGTCCCGCTGTCCACCGACCTGGCCTCCATGCTGGACGCTACTCAGCCGCAGGTGATGGTCGAGTTTACCCATGCCGAGGCCTGCATGGAAGCGGCTCCGTTGGCCGCCAGTCGAGGCATCCACATGGTGCTGGGCGCCAGCGGGCTTAACGCCGACCAGCTACAGACTTTGGACACGATGAGCCGCGAACACGGCATCGGCGTGATCGTCGCGCCGAACTTCGCCCTGGGCGCAGTGGTCCTCAAGAAGCTTGCGGAGCAGGCGGCCGAATTCTTCGATTACGTCGACGTGGTCGAAGCCCACCACGAGATGAAGATCGACGCCCCTTCCGGATTTTCCCTGGCCATTGCCCGCGGCGTCCGTGAATCTCGGGGCAGTGACTTCCAGCGCAACGAGACCACCGTCCATCACTTGCCGGAAACTCGCGGCGGCGACGTGGGCGGGGTCGGAATCCACAGCCTGAGGCTGCCGGGTCGCAGCGCCCACCACGAGGTGATTTTTGGCGCGGCAGGACAAACCCTGAGCATCCGACACGACACGCTGGGTAGAGATTGCTACATGCCGGGAGTGCTCCGCTGCGTACGGGAGGTGGTGCGCCGGCCCGGTCTGACTGTGGGATTGGAAGCCGTCTTGGGACTTTAGTCTCCAGCACATCTGCCTACGTTGTTATGGACGGAAAAGGCGGCTGGTTGTACCCTGATTATGGGAAACGAATGAGGTGGGCCGCTCGCTCGCGTCAATTCGCAATTTCGATATCTAATCACGGCAGGAACAACATGGACCTTCAGGGTATGAAACTCGCTATCGTTGGTGCCACGGGCGCGGTGGGGCAGGAGACCATCCGCCTGATCGAGGCTCGTTACCCGGACCACCATAACCTGAAGCTCCTGGCATCCAAGCGTTCGGCGGGTCGCAAGCTGGAGGTAAACGGCAAAGCGTTCACGGTGGAAGAAACTACCGATGACAGTTTCTCCGACGTCGACATCGCGTTCATTTCGGCGCGCACCGAGGACTCGCGCCGGTTCGGGCCAGTGGCGGCAAACGCGGGGGCTTTGGTGATCGACGACTCCAGCGCTTTCCGTATGGATCCGGCAGTGCCCCTGGTGGTGCCGGAAGTTAACGGCGAAGACCTGGACTGGCACGACGGCATCGTGTCCATCCCCAATTGTTCCACCACCCCGCTGGTAATGGTAGTTCATCCGCTCCGTCAGGCCAGCCCCATACGTCGCATCGTGGCCGACACCTACCAGTCGGTTTCCGGCGCCGGTGGGGCAGCCATGAACGAGTTGCGAGACCAGACCCGCACCGTCATGCACGGCGGCCCGGCCGAGCCGGACGCTCAACCCAAGCAAATCGCGTTCAACGTGATTCCCCAAATCGACAGTTTCACGGAATCGGGATACACCCGCGAAGAACAGAAGATGATCGACGAGAGCCGAAAAATCCTGCATGCGCCGGATATTGCGGTTTCAGCAACCTGCGTGCGCGTGCCCGTGTTCGTGTCTCACTGCGTGGCCACACACCTGGAGTTTTACGAACCGGTGTCTCCGGGCGAGGCGCGGGAGATGTTGAGCGTGATGCCCGGCGTAACGGTGCTCGACGATCCGGGCGATTCTGTCTATCCCATGCCCATCGACGCCGCTGGATCGGACGACGTGTTCGTGGGGCGGATCCGCCAGGATGCCTCTCATCCCAACGGACTGGCCATGTGGGTAGTCACCGACAACCTGGTCAAGGGAGCGGCCCTCAACGCCTTGCAGATTGCCGAGGAAGCCGTCGCCCGGGGGGCAGTTCACGGCAAGAAAAACTAAATCACATTCAGATGTACAGAGAACATTTGCCATAGCACAGTAGATGTGTATAATGGGCGGAGTATCGGAAGCGCTTGCCATCAAACATGATGGAGCATGATGCAAACTGCCTAGCAATAGCAACGGAGGAGGGACCAGTTATGCCGACTGCAATTGGCCGGCTGATTACCGCCATGGTAACGCCGTTTGACGCTGACGGGCAGGTTGACTACGAACAAGCCAGGCGGCTCGCTGTGGCACTGTTGGACTCCGGTTCGGACGGACTGGTGATTACCGGCACCACCGGAGAGGGTCCGGCGTTGTCCATGGAGGAAAAGGCTCGCCTCTACGGCGAAGTCAAGGATGCAATTGGCTCTCGAGGCGCGGTGATTGCCGGTACCAGCGACAACAACACCGCCGCTTCTATTGAGCTCAGCCAGGAAGCGGAACAGGTCGGCGCTGATGCTCTTCTGCTGACGGTACCCGCGTACAACAAGCCTCCCCAGGAAGGACTGTTCCAGCATTTCCGCGCTTTGGCGGAGTGCACGAACCTCCCCGGCATGTTATACAACGTTCCCAGCCGAACCAGTCTGAACATGACCAACGACACCACGGTTCGGCTTTCGCAGATCGAAAACATCATCGGAATCAAGGAAGCCAGCAGTGATCCGGTTCAAATCGCGAAAGTAATCCGCGACACTCCCGACGACTTCCGCGTGTGGTCCGGCAACGACGATGAAACCTTCCCGATCATGTCCATGGGAGGGTACGGCGTGGTCAGCGTGGCCGCTCACCTGGTGGGCGTCCAAATCAAGCAGATGATGGGGTTGGTCCTGGAAGGCGACGTGGAAGCGGCCGGCGCCGAGCACCTGCGCCTGCTCGACATGTTCAAAGGACTGTTCATCGTCTCCAATCCGATCCCGGTCAAATACGGGCTCAACCGCGTCGGCTTTGACGTTGGTGACCCCCGTTTGCCGCTGGTTCCGCCCGACGATCGCACGGCGGAACAACTGGACGAATTGCTGGACCGATACGAGACCGACATCACTGCGCCGGCCGACTAAACAGGCCGGCGCACTCAATTAGGGATCAACGAAGACGCTCCTCACGCGGTTTGCTCATCATTGACTTCGCATACATTTCATTGGCCATCGGCTCATTGGCCACAGGCCGTCATTTCCACAGTTTATATCTAGCCTTGTATGACGAGGAGTACCGAAATGGCTTTGAAGACCGTTATTTTTGTAGATGGACAGAACTTCCGGCACAACCTCAGGGACTTCCATTTCCGGTCTGATCCACCGCATCCCAACAATCCGGAATACCGCTTGGATGAGAAGCACTTTCGGTGGCAGGAGTTTTTCCAGGATGCTCTGGCGAAGTTCGATTACGTAACCGGATGGCAGCATCAGCTGGCGAGGGTTTACTGGTACTACGCGGAAAACATCACGCCGTGGTCCCCCAACCTGTGGCGCGCCCAACGCATCGTCGACGACTACGGCATGCGGATACCCGAGCTCACTACCGACCTGGTGATTCAAAAGGCGCAGGACTGGTACGAGCATGAATTCCGCCGCTTCCACCAGCTGCGCAAATCGGTGTTCGAAGAGATCCAGCAAAACACCAATTTCCTGGAATTCAGGTATGTTGGCCAATACGTGGTTCAGCCGTTCCGGCCGTACCGTCTGGAATACGATTACGACGGCAACATAAACTTCCAGGGTACCCAGGTGGGAGAGAAAGGGGTCGACATCGGCATCGCCGTGGACATGATCTCGAAGATGGACAGCTTCGACGCGGCGGTCCTGGTTTCCGGGGACAGCGATTTCTTCCCAGTGGTGAAGTTCCTGAAAGACAACCTCAAATATGTTTATCACTTCTCCGTGGGTCGCGGAGTGGGCCACGACACGCAGTTCTTCTCGTCTTCATTGCGTGGCGTAGTCGACTGTTTCCAGGGGTTTGACGAACTGGAACTCTTGACCAATTACGTGAACGAGCATGCCGGGATTCCGCCCGCGATCATGGATACCATCAACATGCGCGCCGCGGAGTTGGAACGCATCCTCGACGAAGAATCGATGGACTACGACCATCCACGGGAGCGACACGCCGCGATGGTACCGCGACGTTAGCTGCGGTTTCCAACCGCCCGTTAACCGCCCTGCGGGATTTCGACCGTGCGGGGCTGGAGGTTTTCGGCGTAGACGCCGCGATACGATTCCGGTAGCAGTGCGGCGATTCGCTCCATCACCATATCCGTTACCGAGCGCAGCAGCGCGTCGGTGATCGGGCCGTCCACCTGAGGCGGCGTGAACGGTGTCCCGATGTTCACCTGCCAGCTCGCCAGCGGCACCGGCATGTGCCAGGAAGCAAACTTTTCAGAACCCGCAATGCCCACCGGCAAGATGGGAGCCTGGGTCTTCAACGCCAGCCAGGCCAGGCCGGTCTTGGCTCGTTGCAGCTGACCCGTGGGGCTGATGCTCCCCTCGGGGAACATGAGGATGGCCTTGTCTTCCTGTAGCGCCACTAACGCATAGCGCAGGGCGCTACCGCCTCCTCGTTGACGGTCTAACGGCACGGCCCCAACCGCGTCGCAGTAAAACCGGCTGATGGGCTTTTCCCACAGTTCCTTCTTGGCAAGGAAGATGATCTGACGGGGCAACGCCACGACCAGCGTCCCCGCATCGTTCAGCGAAAGATGGTTGCTGGCAACCAGCAGCGGGCCATAGGGAGGCATCGCCTCCTGGCCGGTAATCGTCAACCGGCCGGTGATGCTCCAGATGATTTGCCCGAAGCGCCTGCTGGGCTGATAAAGCCATGCCATGGCGGTTACCCGTGCCGTTCAGTGGCCTGATTACTGCTCGCGACGGACTGGATAGCCTCCACCACAGCCGACACGGTCCGGGCAAAGTCCATTTCATCCGTCCGAATTACTACGGCATCGGCGGCTACAACCAAAGGGGAGTCGGCGCGCTCTGTATCCATGCGGTCCCTCCTCAACGTGTCGGCCAACACCTGCTCGTATGGAACCCCGGGATCTGCCAGGATGATCTGGGCGTGGCGGCGCCGGGCCCGCTCCTCCGGCGCAGCATCAATGTAGAGCTTCAGGTCGGCTTCAGGCAACACGACGGACCCGATATCCCTGCCGGCCATGACCATTCCCCCGGATTTGGCGATGTCTCTTTGCTGTCTGACCAGTTCGACCCGGACGGCGGACACGGCCGAAACCGCTGATACGTTGCTGTCCACTTCTGCGGTAACCAGTTCGTCGCGCAACGGCTTGCCATCGACAACAATAGTTGCATCGTTGTCGTCTTCCTGCGGCAGTTCCATCCGGCAGCATGCGGCCAATTCGGCGACCGCAACGGCGTCGGCGGGGGCGATCCCACGGTGCAAGGCCAGCCAGGTTACGGCACGATACATTACTCCCGTGTCCAGGAATCGCAACCCGACCATCCGCGCTGCGGCTTTCCCCACCGAGCTTTTTCCGGACGCCACCGGGCCGTCAATAGCGACGACCGGGGCAGCGCATGAGGAAGAGACACCTACCGGCTCCATGGGCAAATTATAGCACCGTGCGTGAAACGCAATGCCAGCGACGTGACGATGTATGATCATTGCGGTAAGGCTGAGTGCGTCCTTACCCACAATGCGGCGCCGTCAGTGATGTATTCTACCGCGCCGTCGCGGGCAGTGATGTACACGCTCTCGTCGCCTATCATTGTTCCAAGTCGAGCTATGACGTCCGCATGCGGGTGTCCGTAGCGGTTCTCGATGCCAGCGGAAATGACAGCCGACTCCGGACTGACCGCCCGCAGGAACGACGGCGACGTCGAGGAGAGGCTGCCATGGTGGGCCACTTTGAGCACATCGGAACGAAGCCCTTCACCCAGAGTGTCAACCAGGTATCGCTCGACATCCTGTTCGACGTCGCCGGTCAGCAGAAAAGAAATCTCCCCATAGGTCAGAAGGATGACGACGCTCAGGTTGTTGGTGTTGCGATCAATGCGCGACGGTATCTTTCCCGCCGGTGGATGCAGGACTTCCATCACGACACCCGAATCCAATTGGACGCGATGCCCGGCTCGCACCCGAATCGCATGACGTTCACGCTGATCGAGCGCCGATTGCCACTGGTGAAACAGCGCAGACTCCGCGGATATCGGTCCCTGCATGACCACGTCGGCGTCGTAGCGGTCGAGAACACCGATCAAGCCCCCGGCATGGTCGCTATCCAGATGAGTCGCCACCACCACGTCCAGGCTGCGGTCGCCCGGGGGCAAACGCTGACCCAACGCGACCAAGGTGACCCGAGGATCCGGTCCGCCGTCAATCAGCGCTTGTCGACCCTGCGGGGTCACCACCAGGATGGCGTCACCTTGTCCCACGTCCAGCGCGTGAACGTGCAGCATGCCGTCTGCCCGCGTCGCCGACAGTTGACCCAACAGTACGGTGGCGCCCAGGACAACAACCGGCGCCACTCCCACGACGAAGCCGACAACTCCGCGGGGGCGCCACCTCGGTCCGCGTCTCCACCCGGAAGCGAACCGGCGCGCCCGCCGCGACGCCATCAGCAACGCCAATGCGGTCAGGCCCGCGTACCACGCTACGACGACGGTCGGTGTCACCCAATCGGCTGGAGCCATCACCGGCGGCATCGCTTCCGCCACCTGAATGATCCACGCAACCGGAGCCCAAGCCAAAACGCCCAACGCCGGCGCCAACCATGGGACTGCAACACCTGCCGCGGCTGTTATGGCCGCGGACACCAACGCCATGGGCATCGCGGGCATGGCCAGAATGGTTGCCGGCACACTCATGACCGGAATCTCCCCGAAGTGCATCGCTATCAGTGGAACTGTGGCCAGCGTGGTTGTAGTGGAAATGACGACAGAGGCGATCAACAATGTGAGGCCATACTGCAGCCACCTCGAGGACCAGGCGTTCGAGCCGCCTGAAATCGCCGCGACGGCCCCCGACAAGAGCGTGATCAAAGGCAGACCGACAATCACCCCGGCCATCGCCGTGAAACTCAGCTGAAACGAAAGACTGGTCAGCAGCGTTGGATCGACGCACACCATGACGCCGGCCGCGAGTGCCAGCGCGGTCAGCCCGCGCATCCCGCGACCGGCCAGCCCCTGCGCCAGGGCCAGGCTGCCCATGATCGCCGCCCGCACCACCGGCGGGTCCAGCCCGGACACCACCGCATAGACCCAAACGGTCGCCATCGCGGCAAATATGACCAGCGGGTTTCCATTGCCCAACATCGCCGAGCCGATGCCCAACGCCAGCGCCAGCACAATCCCGACGTGCAGCCCTGATATGGCCAGCAGATGGGACATGCCGGCGGTGCGAAACGAATCTTTGACCTCCGCAGGGAGCTCGGTTCGGATACCAAGGAGCAGGGCTTGCGCTAAACCGGACTCCGGAGCCGGCATGGTTCGCTGCAAAGCTAATGCCAAGCTTGCCCGCAACCGGTGCAGTGCAGCCGTCGCCCGATGACCGCCACCCGTGGACACTGTTTCCGCTTCCCGCGCCCACAAAACACCCGCAATCCCCTGCGCTTCCAGCCACGCAGCGTAATCGAAGTCTCCGATGGGCTCAGGCCTTTCCAAACTGCCGGAAAGACGCAGCGTGTCCCCGTAGCGCAGATGTGGGGGACCGCGCAGTGCCGCAAGGTCGGGCGGAGGCAGGGCGTACACCAGCAGGCCGGTCCCAATGGGAACGCTGCCAGGCTCTCGCGCCGGATCAGCGACCACCTCGCCGCGGAAACGAACCCGGCTCCCCGACGCAGTTGGCGCGTCGGATACGATTACGGTCACCGCGGTCGGGCCTTCCGGCACCAATAGCGCCGATGCGTCGGCGACCAACTCGCCGCGCCAGGCACCCAATATCAAGGCAGCGCCCAAAACCACCGGTGCGGCGGGAATCCCCGCCACTTTCAGGCCGACGGCCAACATAACCGCCGCCAGTCCCAGCATCAGCAGCGGCCATGGCGAGCCCAGGGCAGTATCGAACCAGAGCGTTAGACCCACGCCGGCGATCACTGCTGCGACGGCAAGCTCAGGGAATGTCCGCATCTCCAGTTGGTATTGTGGCGCCCTTGCCGCGCGGTCCAGCTAGCCGAGCGGGACCAACGCGCCGGCGCGGCTTCGCAGCGCGAACATGCTCAGTGCGGGTCAACCGTGATCAACTCAGCGATCCGCCGGAAAATGCCGTCGCCAATACCTGAGACGTCCGTAATCGCCTCGGCGCTGGCGAAAGGCCCCTGCTGCTCCCGGTGGGCAACGATCGACTCCGCTCGCACGCCGCCGATGCCGGGGAGGGTCTCCAAACATTGGGCGCTGGCCGTGTTGATGTTCACCGGCGGCGGGCAACTTTCGGACTCGCCCGCTGCTTCGTCAGCGTTCGGCGCCGATCCATCGCGTAAGGGTTCACTAGGCCGAACAGGCTCACCGGCAGCGGGGATGGTGTAGTGGCTAGCGTCGGTAGCATAAGCCGCCAGGTTGACCCGGCCCAGATCGGCGCTCTCGGTGGCTCCACCGGCAAGCCGCAATACAGCATCCAGCCGTTCCCCCCTGGCCACCGAATACACGCCCGGATTAACCACTTCACCAGTGATGTATACGGTGATCTCCTCCGGAAGGGCAGTCGGAGATGGTCTCGGTGCTGGGGTGATGGCCCCGGGCGATCCAACCGCGCCGGGCTCAGAGGTCTCTGCTGGCGCAATTATCTGGACCCCATCGGGCTCCTGTTCGCTGGAGCCGCCGGCGAAAACCATCCATGCCGCAACGAACAACAGGGACAATGCCACCGCTCCGGAGATTCCGATCGCGATCAGTTTCTTCGTCCCTGATGGTCCCAAATCGGCGCTCCGACGGGCTATGCACGCAAAAAGCCGACCGCGAAGCGCCTCGCCTTCCCCACTTCACATCCACCACGCCCCGCTGTCGGCCGCAGCCAATTTAACCACGTTACGTAAACGAAATACACGTGCCTAGATTACCAGATTTTGCCCTTTTTTGTGATTTTCTTATCAATCTTCACATTTGGGCCGTCCAGCGATGGCATAGGTGTCCCACCAGACCGTTGGCGGCGGCGGGCCAGGAACGTGGTGTGGCGCACATGTGGCTCTTGCTGGCAGCGACAACGCGCTCTCAAGCCCCGCCTGATCTGTCGTGGCGAGTCGATTTGATACTGTCGCACCGACTATTCGTTGGCTGACTTCCCCGCCGCAATTCCGTCCCGCAATGCGTCAGCGGCCACGGAACCGTACATACCGGCGATGACGGAGGCCCCTTCTCCGGCTATCCGCCAGTCTCGGGACTGGATCTCATTAACCGATTGCTGCGCCAGACGTCCACCGTAGTCATTGATAAACCTACCCAAAGCCTCTGGACCGGCGTCCGGGGCCATCTGCCGGAATAGACGGAATATGGGGTCGGTACGAGCGGCGTTGTATACGTCGTGGAACGTCAGGTTCGCCGGATGATTGCGCAGCAGCAGCGACACGCCGAAATCGATCAGGCGGATACCGCCGTCCGCCAGCAGAATAGTATGGGACCTTCCTTCCGGGTCGGACACCGTGGCGTCGTTGTAGCAAATTCCGGCGGCGTGCAATCGAGATACGGCCGTTGCCAGTTCGTGCCCAGTGCTGTGCATCCGCTCGACCGTGGCCTCTTCGGGGCTCATATCGGTCAGGAAAGGACCGTGTACGAACTCCTCGGTAAGGAAACCATCAATGCTCGGCAACTGCCTCGGTCCCAATCCGTGGTCGCCGGCAATCCCGGCGATCTCAGACTCGCCGGGGCTTTGGCACGGCTTGATCACGATGCCGACGGCTTGCCCCCGGAGCCGACCGGTGATGATTGCCACGCGCCCCCGGGTGCGACCGCCGTAGCGAATGTCTACATCGACCGATTCCGGGCCATAAACCAGGTCGTGCGACGCCGGGAACAGACCGTAGACTGAAAACCGCTCGAGGCGTTGATCCTCGACGAGCAGCTTCCACAACGCACCGTCACGACCGGCAAGGGGCCACAGCGGCCACAAGCGCCCGGGACACCTGCCATCCCGGACTGCGGCATCTCTCTCCGCGACGTCATCTTCGCCCATGCCGACCAGGCCGGCTATGACCCGGCGAATGGACGAAAGCTGCTCTTCAGCGTACCGAATGTCGGGCTCCGGTCACCCACCCCCACCCAACGCGAATCCGCTCGGTTGCGCCGCATCCGGCGCCAGTGCGCGGATGCGGACTACCGCGTGCAGGTTGATGGGCCCGTAAACGTGCGGGTAGATCTCGCCCGAACGGGAAGGCTCCCGCACCAGCGGCGATCCTTCGGGCAGGCGTTCGGTGTCCACGTCCAATGCCAGCAGATCGGTTCGGCCGGCAAACAGTCGCGCCGCGACCCGCAACATCTGGGCTTCGTCGCTGCTGGCGTGGATAAAGCCCTCTTCCGCCAGCGACGGCGCCCGATATTCGCCCTCAGTGACGGCGGCTTCCCAATCGGACCGGAACGCCAGGTGGTAGATGATGGATGCCATGCTCCGTGGACCCGATTACCGGCAGGTCGCCCGCACCGCCCGCGAAATGGCCGCCAGGCGAGGATTGTTGGTGGCGCTGGCGCGGAACCCGTTGGTGATGTACGCCACAGCCAGGCCCATGCCGGGATCAGCCCAGCCGACCGAGGTACCGGCCCCGCCGTGCCCGAAGGTGCCCAGGCCATCGCCGGCGTTGGTGGTGGCTCCCATGCGGCTATCGTCCAGCACCAGACCCAACGAGCGGCGCATCCGCGTACCCAGGGAGAAGTCGTTGGCCTCGGAATCGAGGCGCGTAACCTCAGCCACTGTCTCCGGCTTGAGGATGCGGACACCGTCCAACTCGCCGCCGTTGCACATCATGGCGTAGAAACGGGCCAGGTCGCGGGCGGTGAAGATGCCCCCGCCGGCAGGATGCACCGCCTGATGCACTTCCGGCCGGTTGTACGGGCGGATCATGCCCGGGCGGTCGCAGTCTTCCATGGCGTGGATGCGGGACACCCGGGGCTCCAGCTCGGGAGGCAGCCCCACGTACCCGTCGTGCAAACCCAGCGGGTCCAGGATCTCTTCTCGCAGAAACACGCCGATGTGTCGTCCGTCGATCCGGCGCACCAACTCGCCGATCACCCAGCCAAAGTTGCGCGGGTGGTACGCCATGATTTGCCCGGCGGGATAATCGGGGATGATGTCCTCCATGCACTCGACCACATAGTCCCAGTCCTGCCAACGGTCCCAGGACAACTCCGGAGGAGTTTCCGGGAAGCCGCCCTTATGGGTCAGCACATGACGGACCGTCACCGCGTCCTTGCCGTGCTTGGCGAACTCCGGCCAGTACTTGACCACGGCGTCGTCCCAGTCTAAATACCCCCGCTCCCATAGGACGTGCAGGCAAGCTGCCGCCAGCGGCTTGGTGGAAGAATAGAGGATGAACATTGTGTCGGCCGCAACCGGAGTGCCGCCGGCGTCGTCGGCCAATCCGCCCCAGAGGTCAACCGCAAGGCGACCGTGCCGGTAGACGGCGAGGCCGGCTCCGGGGTGCAACCCCTGGTCAATCTGCCGGTGGAACAGGTTTTCCAACTCCTGCACCGCCGCCGGGTCCATTCCTACTTCTTCCAAAACTGTGGTGGTGGTCATTGATAGTCCCCTGTGGTTGCGGGTGGAGCGAGGTAGGCCGGTATCGAACCGGCGGAGTCAGTCGGCGAACACGGTGTTCAAGTTCGCCGACAGGTCAAAAAAGTGCTGCAGGCTCTGGTTATACCGGAAGAACATATCCGCCCGAAGCTGATCCCCCGTGGCGTTGGTGGAGATCTCATTGAGCATGTCCAGGCTGACCAGCGTCTGGCCGGCTTCTGCGCCGCCGTTGGCCCGGATATTTTCCAGCATGGCTTTCCAGGCAGCGGACTCCATCTCAATGAAGAAGTCCACGTTGATCAGATCGTACTCGTTGCCGGAGCGCACCGAGTTGCACTCGAACGCCTCAAAGGTGACTACGAATACTTCATCGCCTACCTTGACGCCCATGGAAGCATCCACAGTGCCGATCTGGCGGTAGGCGGGGTCATCGTTCACCAGCCGCTGCAATTCTTCAAACCAGGCCAGCGACGGGAATACAATCGGTTCAGCAGTCATGCAGAGGTTGCCTCCGGGCTCGGGAAACGCCGGTCGCTGCGTTCGGGACCGGTCATCACGCTATTCGTGGAAGTAAGGATCTCCCGTCTTCTCAGCGGATGAAAACGGGGCCATTTTGCGCAGATAGTGGTCCGGGTCAGTGGTAGAGGGCGCTTTGCCCAAAGCGTCGTCAACCATTTTATAGTACCGGGGGTCGAGGTCCCGGTACGTATCGGCTTCAGTCCTGCCCCGCGAGAAGGAAGACATGATGCGTTCCATCCCGTAGTCGCCGCAGTGTTCGCAGTTGACGTCGGTCGCCGCGGAGGCCACCTTGAAAAAGTAACTGCTCACCTGAGCGCACGACTGGCAACGATACTCGTAGATCGGCATATGTGGACCACCTCAAGGGCCGCGGGCGGAACTGCCCGGCGCGGATGCCGGGCAGACTTCTGCTCCCAACGAAACCCCGCAGGCGATGGTATAGGAACGTGCCGGCGGTGTCAAAACGAGGCGCTACGCAGCCGGCCCGTCGTAGGTCGCGTGGTGCGGCTTGATGTCAATTACGGGCGACCCGTCCTGCGCGTCCAGGCCAATGACCGTAATGATCGTGCCCCCGCCCTGGTCAGCCGCGCTGATGTCCTGGATCTGGGCGATGGTGGCGGCGATGAAGTTTGGGCGGTACTGGCTCCTGGTGCCGAAAACGCCCCGAATGGGGTTGGCCGGGTTGTGACCGGGATGCAGACGCAACTCATAGCCGGTGGCGGCCGCTCGGTGCAGAACGAACAGGGTCTGGATGCTGTCGCCGGGTTCCAGTCCCAACAACCCGTCGGCGAATTCCGGAAGCACCACGATCTGGGAGGGATGCTCCCGCATTTCGTCGGAAGGCGCGTAGTCAGTGAACCGGCTCCGAACGTACCCGATTGGAGTGACCTGGATGGAGCCGGGATTGGCGTTCATGGCCGGGTGTGACCGTCACTCAGTTGGCCGCAACGGCCGCAGCGCCAACATCAGCAGACAGAGAGGCCAGCCAGTTGATCACCGCCTCGCCGGCCGCCGGCATCATGTTGGTCAGGGAATGGTTCCCGCCTTCCAATACCAGGTATTCTGCTCGCGGGCAGTTGACCGCGGCGGTGATCATGTCCTGCGGGACGTCCAGCAGCCGGGTGTGCGTTTCCAACGAACCGGACAGCACGAAGAGCGGCGCCGTGATCTTCGGGGCGTGCATGACGACGTTGTACCGTTCCAGCGGCCCATGCTTGTCGATGTAGGCCATGGCCGAGAACATTTCCTTGATCGGAAAGTCCACATAGAACAGGTCCAGGGCCCGGCCTTCCGCTTCCATGCGGTCCGCGGTCTCCAGGTTGGCGCGGAACTCTTCGGCGTCGGGTGACTCCAGGTAGTAAGAGCAGGACAGCCGCACCGGAGAAATGGGCACTACCGCCGCCACGCGCGGGTCGTTCTCCACCGCCCCGTAGTAGGCGACCTTCACGGCGCCCATGCTCTGGCCCAGGATGGCGATCCGCCGGTATCCTTGCGCTTCCAGGTAGTCGATGCCAGCCTTCAGGTCCTGCCGGCTGTTGTCCAGGATCTCGTAGGCGTTGCCCTCGGCCACGCCGGTTTGCCGGTCGACCCAGACGGTGTCGTGCCCCCGGGTGTTCAGGGTCAACGCTGCGTATCCCGCGTTCCGCAGGTCGTTGGCCATGTTGGCCGTCGCCGGGGTGTAAAAGTTGCGGCCTGACCCGTGAATGACCATGGCGGCGTCAATGGGCCCGGCTGGGGCCGCGTCGGCCTCCGGAGCGAAAAACGCTCCATCCAGTTCCATGCCATCGGCGGCAGTAATCCGAATCAAGTCAACCAGCATAGCGGCGTCCTCCCGTGTCTCACACGTACTCGCTTTGTTTTTACATCGATGAACAGCACGCATAGGATACTGACGATAGGCGGCGATGGCGCATAGTGTACACGCCGCGTATGGAATAATCAGCACCCAGACTATCGTTGCCTGAGGAGGAAAGCTACCAGGGCGTCAACATCATCGTCGGATAAAATGATTCCAGTACGTGCGGGATCCATAAGCTCACAACTCGGCAGCCCCGGCACACGAAATCCATCATAAGCGCACGGATCAACGATGGATTCCCGGATGTACCGCTCGGCAGTATATCCAGGGATGCGGTTGGCCGCCAATGTACCGATGCTGGTGAGGTCGGGGCCCAGCACCCCCTGTGCAATGCCGTCGATAGCATGACATGCGTGGCAGGCTCCGTTGCCGGTGAACAGTTCCTTGCCGACCTGGGCGAGGGCGTCATCCTGTGGGTCGTCGGCGGCGTTAGGAACGGGAGGACCGTTGGAACCGCAGGCGGCACTGATTATTGCCGCCGCCGTAAACAACAGCGCCGCTATTGTTGCATAGCGGCGCTGCATCGGAGTCGTCTCCCTATGTCGATGGCGTGTGGTTACCTCAGTTGCAACAGGTATTCAACCAATGCATTCACGTCCTCATCGGTCAACGCGATGCCGGCCATGGTGGCGCTCATCAATCCTTCTTGATAGTCCTGGGACAGACCATCGGCAGTGCCTGCGGTGTAAGCGTCGGGCTCCACTATCGACTCCCGGATGTACTCTTCCGCCGAGTAACCCGAAATGCGGTTGGCCGCGGCCGATGCTATCCCGTCTAATGGTGGTCCCAGCACGCCCTGGGCCACCCCCTGAATGGTGTGGCACGACGCGCATGCTGCGGTGCCAACGAATAGAGTTTGCCCTGGGGATGCGCTCGCGGCGGCGGCACCGGCCGGCGCGGCCGGAGCCAGGTCGGCGGGGTTCGCCGGCGGCGGCAACTCGTCCGGCAACGGACGCTCCGCCACAGCGTGCGTATCCTCTGCATGGTGCACGAAAGGTTCTATCCGCGGCTCGGAGAAAGCGCGGGGCGTCGGCCGGAACACGCCAAAAAGCAAGACCAGCGACAAGGCGACCACGAGACCCAAGGCGAGGCCAGCAACGAAAATCTGCCAGAGCAGCGGGTTCTCGAACTTCAGGTGCATGAAGAACGCGACCACGCAGAAGAACTTGATGACCGACAGGATCACCAGTGGGGCGATGACGACGCCGCTGCCCTGGAGCCCCTCAGGGACAATGATCAGGAATTCGATCAGCGTGATGATGGCCAGGAAAATCGCGAGCAGGCCGTACTGCTTCAGCCCACCGTGCACGCCCTCCGGCACACGTCCGAAGAAGAACCGCGATATGCCGGCATCTTCGTGCGCCGCGTGTTCCTCGTGGGCCGTGTGATCGTCATGGGCCATTATGGCCTCCTGACCGGGGTTAGCGCTCATCTGGTGGTTGCCTCCTCGAAACCTAGCTGATCAGCCCGGTGATCCAGTTCCATCCCTGCACCGCCGCGTGGCCCGCTTCCGGAGGGCCGTCAAATCCGCCGATCAGGTAGAGCAGCGTGAAAATCACGATCCAGACGATGTCGACGAAGTGCCAGTACAGGCCGGCGATGTCAACATCCAGGTGGGAGGGCCGTCCTGCGGGGTTGCGCGCCGCCACGATGGCCAGGCAGATCAACCAGAAGATGCCCAGGGTAACGTGGGCGCCGTGGAACCCGGTCAGCGTGAAGAAGGTGCTACTGAACAGGTTGGTTTCGTAACGCAGCCCTTCGACCCGGAACAGGTTGAACTCGTACACCTGGAAGCCGATGAAAATGCTGCCCAGCACGATGGTCAACCATAGCCACTGGATGAGGCGCTTCTGGTTCCCGTTGCGGGCCGCGGCGACACCCATCACCATGGCGAACGAACTCATCAGGAGCACGAAGGTGCTGATGGTAGTTACGGGGACGTCGATGATATCCCTGGGGTACGGGCCAACGATGCTCTGCCCCCGGTACACCATGTAGGTGGCGATCAGGGAGCCAAAGAAGAGGCAGTCCGAGCCGAGAAACACCCACATGAGGAGTTTCCGGTGATTTATCCCGGTGGTGGTCTCTTCCTCGTGGGCCGGCGGATGCGCCGGCGGGGCATGGGTCGTGTCTGCGTGAGCCAACGCGCTCCTCCTGCCTGGTTCTAATCTGAGTAAGCCGGGTTCTTGCGGAGCAGCTTAGTGATGGCCGGCTGCTTCATGGTGTTCCTCAGCTGCGGGTTCGTTTGACCAGCCGATGACACCGATGATCGTGATGATCCCGCCGATGAAGCTGATCGGGAACCGGATGTAGTCCCAACCCACATCGATCAACAGGCCGCCCGCGATCCACACCACACCGAAGGACGTGATCAGCGGCCAGTAGGACGGACTCGGCATGTGGATGGTGCTGGGGTCCACGTGGGGCTCGGCCGGCACGGTCTCGCCGCGGGCAGCAGCCTCACGCTTGGTAATCCAGTAGGCGTCCTGGCCGCGCACCACGGGCACCTCGGCGAAGTTATACACCGGCGGCGGTGATGAGATGCTCCACTCCAGGGTGGGAGCGTCCCACGGGTCGTGGCCCGCCTCTTCGCCCTTCTTGATGCTGCGGAAGAAATTGTGGATAAAGATCAGCAGCGAGATGACGATGATGAAGTAGCCGATGGTCGCCAGCAGGTTCATGCCTTCCCAGCCGAACCCCTCGGCGTAGGTGTAGATGCGGCGCGGCATCCCGTTCAGCCCGGCGTAATGCATGGGGAAGAAGGTCAGGTTCATGCCGATGAACATGAGCCAGAAGTGGATCTTGCCCAGCAGTTCGTTGTACATCTTGCCCGTGATCTTCGGATACCAGTAGTAGATGCCGGCAAAGATGCCGAATATCGCGCCGCCGAACAGCACGTAGTGGATGTGGGCGACGATGTAGTAAGTATCCTGTTGCTGGAAGTCCGATGGAGATACGGCGTGGGATACGCCGGAGAGACCGCCCACGATGAACAGCGCCACGAACCCGATGGCCATGAGCATCGGCGTCCTCAGGTCGATGGAACCGCTCCACATGGTGCCAATCCAGTTGAAAATCTTCACGCCAGTGGGCACCGCGATCAGCATCGTGGTGATGGTGAACACCGAGTTGGCGATGGCTCCCAGGCCCACGGTGAACATGTGGTGGCTCCACACCGCCCAGCTCATGATGGCGATGACGATGCCGGAGAATATGACCACGGGGTAGCCGAACAATGGTTTGCGGCTGAAGGTGGGGATGATCTCCGAAACGACGCCCATGGCCGGCAGGATGAGGATGTACACCTCGGGATGGCCGAACAGCCAGAACAGGTGCTGCCAGAGGATGGGGTCGCCGCCGGCGGCGGTGTTGAAGAAGTTGGCCCCGAACTGGCGGTCGGCGGTCAGCTCGATCAGGGCGACGGTGATGATCGGGAACGCCAGCACCAGAAGGATGCTGGTCACCAGCGTCATCCACACGAACACGGGCATCCGCATCAGGGACATCCCCGGCGCCCGCATGTTGATGATGGTCACCACGAAGTTGAAGCCGGCGGCAAGCGAGGCGACGCCCAGCACCTGCAGGCTCAGCGCCCAGAAGTCCAGACCTTTGCCCTCGCTGAACGGCGCGGCGGTCAGGTTCGCGTAGGAGAACCAGCCGGCGTCTGGAACCTGCCCGATCAGGAAGCCGGCGTGCATGAGGAGCGCCCCGAAGAGGAACGTCCAATAGGAGAAGGCGTTCAGACGCGGGAAAGCCACGTCCCTGGCGCCAATCATGAGTGGCACCAGGAAGTTGAAGAAGGTTGCTCCGAACGGCATGATCGCCATGAAGATCATGGTGGTGCCGTGCATGGTGAACATGGCGTTGAACCAGTCCGCCGATACCATCGAATTATCGGATGTCACCAGCTGCAACCGCATAATGCCGGCTTCGATCCCGCCCACCACGAAGAAGAAGAAAGCGGAAAAGCCGTACAGCGCGCCGATGCGCTTGTGGTCCACCGTGGTTAGCCAGCTCCACAAGCCGGTATAGGTGCTGGGGCGAGGTATGACGCCGGTTATGGTTACCATGGCTCAGGTCCTCCGCTGCGGCTCGGTCAACAGGCGTTTCGGCGATGCGTTAGCGGCGATGAATTGTGGTCTGTGGATACTATGATAGCGCGGATTTCGCCGGGCTACTGCGGGCAGACGTTGGATCCCTGGGCGGAAAGGTATTCGACCAGGTCCCCCAACTGGGCTTCCGTCAGATCAGCGCGGTGGTCCAGTTTGGTCTGGTAAATGGCTGCCAGCTCCGACATACGGTTGCCGGGTTTGATGCTGTCAGGATCACGGACCCATTGCCGCAGGGTCTCGCGGTTGCGGTCGACCAAGCCGGCTCCCAGGGTCACGCGGCAGCTCAAGTCAGTCAAGTTGGGCGCGGCGAACGCCGTCGGGGGTTCGTTGCCCGTCCGCACGTCCAGCAGCCGTTCATCGGTGCGCTTGGCGAGCCACTCGGTGTATTCAATGTACGTTTGCATCCGCGCGTGCTGCACGCCCTCGCCGGTTTCCGGGTCCACCGTGTCGGAGGCGCCGACGGTATGGCAGGTCACGCACTGGCCGTCGCCCAGGAAGACCAGCTGACCCCGGGCTGCCTCGGCGGAAAGTTGCGCCGGCTCGGCGAAGCCGGCAACCCACGCTTTGTACTCCGCGTCCTCCATGACGTGGACGCGGAACTTCATCTGGGCGTGGGCGGTGCCGCAGAATTCGGCGCACTGGCCGTAATACATCCCGGTTTCTTCGGCCAGGAACCACATCTGATTAGTCTTGGTCGGAACAACGTCTTGCTTGCCGGCGAGTTTCGGGATCCAGAAGCTGTGGATCACGTCGTCGCTCTTGAGATCCATGATGATGGGCGTGTTCACTGGCACGCGCATCTCGTTGGCCGTGGTAACCAGCTTGCTGGCCTCGTCGCCGGGGAGCGGATCCTCGTAGCGGAATTCCCACCACCATTGGTGGCCCACCGCCTCGACCCGAACCGGCTCTTTGCCCTCGGCCCGTGCCAGGGCAATCGCCTCGCCCGGCTCAAGCTTGAACAGCACGATCACCGACCACACGCCCAATCCGAGAATCAGGATGGTCGGCACGATGGTCCAGGCGATTTCCAGCGGCGTGTGTCCGTGGGTCTGCGGCGGCAGCGGGTCCCCCGGCTTCCGGCGGAAGCGGATCGCCGCGTAAAGCAGGGCGCCCTCTACCAGGACAAACACTACCACCATGGTCCACAGCAGCACGTTGAACAGCAGCAACTGTTCCCGCGCCACCGGGCCGCCGACCCCGTCCAGGGTCCACGGCGTGGAACTCAGGATGGACTGGTGGCCGTCGGCGTCGCAGCCCAGAGCCGCAAGCATGAGGACGCCGCCAAGCAGGGCCAGCGTTATCAGCGAACGCCGTCCAAAACGGCGGGGAGAAGTGTCGGAGGCGGGGTTCACTGGAATATCACTTAGTGCTTTGGGCCTGGATACGGCGCGGCGCTCGTTGGGTGAATCTTCCTCTGCAAAGGGCAACTGCCCCATCGCGAACCCCCGGATACTGCGGCAGCGGCCAGCCACAGTATGTGCAAAATTTCACTAGCGGCGGTAACCATAGCATACGCGATTATGGCTGTCAATTTGACCAACCCGCGCCGGGCGCTGCGCCACGGGCTAACGGCTACACAACACCAACCGCGCTGTCCACCATCACGGCAACGAACAGCAACGCCAGGTACGCCAGCGAGTAGAGGTACGTAGCCTTCGCCCGCCCTCGGTCGTCACGACGCCAAAGCCTCCCGGCCAGCCAGATAAAGGGCAAGCCCAGGGCGGCCGCGGCCGCAACGTAGATCAGTCCCACCTGCGGCAACAACCCGAACATCAGGGTCAACCCGGTAAGCGCGATGGAATAAAGGAAGATGTGCAGCGCCGTCTGTCGCCGCGAGGACACCACCGGCAGCATGGGCACGCCCGCGCGCTCGTAGTCGGTTTGGATGAGCAGCGACAACGCCCAGAAGTGGGGCGGCGTCCAGAAAAACACGATGGCGAACAGGTAGACCGCCGGCAGGTCCAGCCCTCCCGTCACCGCCGCCCAACCCACCATCGGGGGAATCGCGCCGGCAGCTCCGCCGATGACGATGTTGTTCGGTGTGGTGCGTTTCAGCCACAGCGTGTAAATGAACACGTAGAACAGGCTCGCGCACAGGGTCAGCGCCGCCGACAACAGGTTGACCTGCGTGGCCAGCAGCGCAAAGGCCGCAATGTTCAACGCTACGCCGAACGCCAGCGCATAGCGGGGCGCGACGCGGAGACCCGCAACCGGCCGCCCCTGCGTCCTCCGCATGTCGCGGTCGATGTCCCGATCCAGGAAATGGTTCACCGCGTTGGCGCCGCCGGAGGCCAGCGCGCCGCCCGCCCAGACCAAGCCCAGCAACGCCAGGGATGGCACTCCCTGCTCCGCCAGGAACATCCCTCCCGCCGCGGTCACCAGCAGCAGGGAGATGATCTTTGGCTTGGTCAGCGCCAGGAAATCCCGCGCGACCGCCCTTACCGACGTATTCCCCGTCGTCTCGGCCGCCAATACCGAAACGCTCGGCTCAGTGGCCTCTCCATCGGGCCGGAACCCGGGCGCGCTACTGGCCATCCTGCACCGCTTGCCGAGCCGTCTCGGATCCGCCGCTGGTGGTGCGAACGTCCATGTAAGCGACGACGGCCATGCCCGCCGCAGCCGTCCACACCGCCGTTGCCGCCGTCAGGTGCAAAGCCCGCCAATGGGCCTGGAAGTCGAGCCAGATCGTCGCTGCTCCGACAATAATCTGAACGACAAACGTGGCAACCGTCAGCACGGCCAACCACCGCAGGGTCGCTCCCCGCCCCGTCGGGCCGCCCCAGCAGCGCCAAGCCGCGTAGAGCAGCAGCGCGCCAAGCGCCAGCACCACGTAGCGGTGGAACATGTGGACTGCCGTGAGGTGGTTCATCGGAAAGGCTTGCCCCTGGCACAGCGGCCAGGTGACACACGCGCCGGTGGCCCCCATGGCCGTCACCAGCGCGCCGCTCACGATCACCGCGTAGACGCTCAGCGCGCCGACAATCGCCCAACGATGGTAGCTGTAGCCGGTGGACGGTTCCGCAGTCGCCCGTATTGGCGTGCGATACGACGCCACCATAATGAACACACAGGTCGCCAACAGCGCTTCCGCCGTGGCCAGGTGCAAAGCAACGATGCCGCCGGGCAAATGGGTCAGCACGGTAACTCCACCCAGCAGACCCTGCACGATCAGCAGCGGCACCGATACTGCTGCCGGGATCCATACCCACCGGTCGGAACGGTAGCGCGCCAGCGCAACCCCTGCCGTGACCAGGATCAGTGGCCCCACTATCACCGAAGCCACGAACCGATGCGTGTATTCGATGATCGCCGTGTACTCCAGCGGGGGCAGGACTTTGCCGTAGCACAACGGCCAGTCGGGGCAGCCCAAGCCGGACCCGGTGACTCTGACCACGCCGCCGATAATGACCAGCACGAACACCGAAATTACGGTTGCCGTAGCCAGTCCCTGCAACCAGGTTGGCCCGCGCCGGCGCTCGGCGTCCGATGATGTACTGATGCTTATGGAAGCCATTGGAACGCGTAACGAACACTGGAGGGGCGCACGACCTGCCCGGCATTCAACCGCAACATTAATGATAAAGCACGACCCGTGGATTTGCTACAATCGTTGAGTACGATGCTCCCCGGTCCGTTCACCGTGTGACCCGCGCCAGGCACTGATCGCGAGGCAAATTCCTGGGAAATGCGCTAACTTCCGTATCTCGCTGCGCCGTGGCATTCGGGCTCGCCGCGGTGCTGGCATGTGCCCTGGCGTGTGGAGGCGAGCCGGCGAGCGGAGGCGGGGGGCACGGCGACGGCGATTCCTTGTTTCCCCGGTTGCCCAGGGTCACCGGTCACATCGACCTGGTGGACGCCGATCCCGACAATCCTCGCCACTTTCGGGTTCTCCACATCACCGACGCCGACGGGCGGGAATGGCAGTTTCGCTCCGAGGGCTGGGTTGGCGTCTCCGTCGGGCACCTGAAGGACCACCAAATTCAGGGAACCACCGTCACCGTGTGGTACGAAGAGCAGCCCGGTGGAGTCCGGTTGGCGCGCTTTGTGGGCGACTGAGCCACCCAGCTAGGCTGCGGCTCGCCGACGGCGCGCGCAGATGAGGTCATCGGATGCACGGTACCAATGTGTTTCCTGGACTTTTCACGATTCCCTGGATATAGGCGGCGACCGGATCCCCGGCACCATAGGCTTGAGGTTTACGGGCGTCAACACGACCATGTGGCGCCGAATACGCCGGCGGCGCAGCGGTTCGAGGTTGCCCGCTTGCCCCGTGTTGCCCTAAACTTGCGCCCAATCCAAGACTCTCCGCATCTACCCTCAACACAGGAGGCTCGAATATGCCCCTGCCGACCCCTTTGCAAGGCATTCGCGTGGTCGATTTCACCTGGGTGCGCGCCGGCCCCTGGGCCGCCCGGTGGATGGGCACCTTGGGCGCCGAGGTCATCAAGGTGGAATGGCCCCTCAACCTGGACACGCTGCGCCAGAACCGCTTCACCGTGCCGCCCGGCGTCGAGCCCGGACCCAACTCCACCGGACAGTTCGCCGACACCAACGCCAACAAGCGCGGCATCAGCGTCAATACCCGGACGGAGGAGGGACTGGAACTGGTCAAGCGCCTGATTTCAGTCTCGGACATCGTCATTGAAAACTTCAGCAGCCGCATCATGCAACGCTGGGGCCTGGGTTACGAGCAACTGAAGAAGATCCGACCCGACATCATTTACGTGTCCATGGCCGGTTTCGGGCACACTGGCCGTTACCATTGGTACGGCACCATGGGCCCGGCCGCCCAGGCGCTGAGCGGGCTGACCCACCTTTCCGGCCTGCCCGGAGCGCCTCCGGCCGGCTGGGGTTGGTCGTATCTGGACGACACTGGCGGCATGTACGGCGCAATCAGCGCGTTGACGGCCCTGCGGCACCGCTCCGCCACTGGCAAAGGCCAACACGTCGACCTCTCGCAGATGATCACTGGCATAACGCTGACGGGTCCTGCCTTCTTGGACAAGACCGTCAACGGTCGCAAGGCCCGCCGGGAAGGATTCCCGCCCGGTAACCGGACCGTGTGGCCCGGCGCCGAGGTGGTCAACAACTACCGCGGCCCCATCGCTGCGCCGCACAACGCCTACCGCACCTCCCCAGGCGGCTACAACGACTGGGCGACCATCGCCTGCCTGTCCGATGACGAATGGCGCAACTTGGTCAAGCTCATGGGCAGTCCCGACTGGGCCGACGGCCGATTCGATACCATCGACGGTCGTCTGGAACACCAGGAGGAGATGGACGAGCATATCGAAAAGTGGACCAGCACCATGGGCAAGTACGAGCTTACCGAGAAGTGCCAGGCCGCCGGCGTCCGCGCCATGGCGGTGCAGAGCAGCCAGGACCGGGTCGACAACGACCCGCAACTGCGGCACCGGGATATGTACGTTCCCATGGACCACCCCATGCTGGGGCCGTGGAAGTTCCAGAACGCTCCCTTCAAGATGTCCAAGTCGCCGGCCCGCATCGCCAATCCGCCGCCAATGATCGGCCAGCATAACCGGGAAGTGCTTGAAGACCTGCTCGGCGTGAATCATCAGGACTTACTCGACGGCTACGAGAACGGCATTTTCTGGCCCACCACCATGGACCGCTACCCCTACATTGAGGAGGCCCTGCGATGACTTCCGCCAACGGCAACCAACAGGACGGGGGCGACATCGGCGGGGCGCGTCCCGCCGACCTGAGCCTGCCCGGAGCCCTGGACGGCCTGCGGGTCCTGGAAATCTGTGACGAAAAGGGCCAGTTCTGCGGCAAGCTGATGGCCGACAACGGCGCGGACCTCATCAAAATCGAGCCGCCGGGAGGCGAGGCCTGCCGCAGTTTCGGACCATACCTGGACGACATCCCCCACCGGGAACGCAGCCTGTCGTTCTGGCACTACAATACTTCCAAGCGGGGCATCACCCTGAACCTGGAATCCACTCAGGGGCAGGACATCTTCAAGCAGTTAGCAGTGACCGCCGACATCGTGCTGGAAAGCCGCAAGCCCGGCTACTTGGAATCCCTGGGGCTGGGCTACGACGTGCTGTCCGCCGACAACCCCGGCCTCATCATGTGCTCGCTCACGCCCTACGGGCAGACCGGCCCATGGCGCGACTACATCACCAGCGACATCACCCAGATGGCCGGAGGGGGCCAGATGGCGTCGTCGGGCTACGACGAGATCGACGTCCCCAACGCACCGCCCATCGCGCCCGGCGGCGGCAACGCCTGGCACATCGGCGCGCATTACGCCTACATCGGCCTCATGGCCGCCCTGTATTACCGCTTCCTCACTGGGGAAGGGCAGTACATCGACGCATCGATCCACGAGGCTTGCGCCCTCACCACCGAGGGGGCCATCGCAATCTACCTGTCCACCGGCGAGGTGGTGCAGCGTCACACCGGCCGCCACGCGGCTCCGGACATGTCTCCGGCCATCCAGTTTCCTACCGGCGATGGCGGCTGGCTCAACACCACCCGGTCCGGGACCAACCTGACGCCGGCGCGTCTGAAGTTGCTGGCCGAATGGTTCGACCAGTCGGGTATGGCGGAAGACCTCACCGACGAGCGTTACCAGGACCCCGAGGTCATAGCGGCGGAGAACGACCACATCGTATCCGTGATGAAGAACTTCTTCATGAACTCCACGCTCATGGACGCCTTTCACGGCGGGCAGCAACGCGACTTCCCCTGGGGCGCCATCCGCAGCATGGATGAACTCGTCGGCGACGACCATCTCACCGACCGCGAGTTCTTCAAAGAGGTGGAACACCCCGAGCTGGACCGCACCTTCACCTACCCGGGCCCGGCCATGCTCTTCAATGGATCACCGTGGCGCATCAGCCGCCGCGCTCCCCTCATCGGTGAGCACAATGCGGAGATCCTCCAGGGCGAGTTGGGTCTCACTAACTCGCGGATGCTGCTGCTGGCAGAAGGCGGAGTGATCTAGTGGACGACCTGCACCACGCGCCGCTGTACTCGATACCGGAGTGCGCCCGGTATCTGGGTCTTCCGGTGTCCACGGTGCGGCGTTGGCTCGGCAAACCCGGGTCTGACCGGAAGGCAGATGGCAGACTAATGGTCATCCCCGCCGGCTCAGACCCTACAGCTCTGTCGTTCACCAATCTTTTGGAGCTGTTTGTCCTTTCGTCGCTTCGCAGGAACCGTGAAACACCCTCGAAGGAACTACTGAAACGTGTCCTGCACGCAAGAAGCGACAGCGATGCTCCGGAATTGCGCAATCCATCAAAGGCGGACTTCTGCATCAAACGCATCGAGTACGATAGTTACGGATCTCCCATTAGGTTCTATCCGTTCACCCGTGGATTCGGCCGAGAAGACCCCAAATTGGTCGCGATTGATCCGTTCGTCAAATTCGGACGACCGGTCATCCACGGCACCGGCGTGACCACGAATGCAGTCGCCAAGTTTGTAAAAGCCGGAGACTCCATCTTGGAACTGGCTGACGATTACCGTGTTGAGCTGGCGCAGATCGAAGAAGCCGTGCGGTATGAGTTGGCCGGTTGATTTAACTTGCTTCATCGATGAGAACCTGGGATCGGCTGTTTTTCCCGGCGCTTTGCGGAGCGCGGGCATTGCGGTTGAGATACTGGCTGATCACTTTGACCTTGGCGCCAAGGATATTGACTGGATACCGCCGGCGTCCGGGATGGGTTGGTTGATAATCACCCACGACCGGGACATACGGTACAATCGTCAGGAGCGCGACGCCGTGATGCGGTACGGTTGACGTGTGATTATCATCAGGGCCAGCGGGACCCGCGCGGAAATGGCATAGGTATTCCTGGATCTGCGCGAGCAAATCATCAATTTCCTTGGGCGGAACCCGGCGCCGTTCATTGCCAGACTGCATCGGGACCGCATCGAGATGTGGCTGAGCCGGGATGATTGGACACCCTGATTCAACGTACCGTCCCACGGCCTGGGTGCTAACCCACGAACAGGTCCTCCGGCAAAAACGCCGACACCACGAAGTTCGGCACGTCCACCACGTTGCTCACCTTGAGATCCACCGCCACGCTGCAGATGACGTAGGCCTGGTTGCGGCTGAATCCCCGCTCCTGCAACAGGTCGATCATATTCAGGATGGCGTTGCGGCAGGCCAGCGTCAGGTTCTCGCCCTCGTTGACCCCATCGTCCCTTACCGGCATGCCCATGGTGGCGATAAACCGGCGGGGTGCGGCCCATTCCGGCGCGATGTAGTAATCCTCACGGCTGAACCGAGGCCAGCGGATGTTGTGCCGTTCCGCCTCGCCTTTCAGCACCCGGAACCGGACGGTGCAAGTCGCCCCCATCTCCACGGCGGTGACGCAGACCTCGCCGTCACCTTGGGCAAAGTGCCCGTCCCCGCTGGAGAACAACGCTCCATCAACGGCCACCGGCAACAGGAGTTTCGACCCGGTGGAAAGCTGTTTCACGTCAAAGTTGCCGCCGTTTTCCCGAGGCGGCAGCGTGCGTATCCCATGGGTCGCGCCGGCGCCGCTGATCGGAACCGCTCCCGCAACGTCCGGCGGCAGGGCAACACCACCGCGCTCCGCCAAGTCAGCCTCGCGCCGTGTCCATTCGTCGAGTTGCGCGTGGGACGGCGCAACGCCGGACACCCCCATGAATGACGCGCCGGGCACCCGAACGCCGGGTATCTGCTCCGACGTGGCGAACCCGTCGGCGATGTTCCAGTGCACCATGAACGGGTCGGTGAACACGTCACGCAGGAAGCCGAAGCCGGGAAAGATCACGCTGAAGGCATAGGGCTGCGGCTGGATGTCAACGAACTCGACCTCCAACAGGTCACCGGGCGCAGCGCCCTTCACCGCCACCGGGCCGGTCAGCGGGTGGATGACGCCGGCGTCCATGCCGGCAAAGTCCGCTTCGGTGACGCCGGGACGCATCTGCCCGTCAAAGGCGTCCCTCGTTTCCAGCACGACCTCCTCGCCCTCGTCCACCTCGACGACGGGCGGGATGTCCGGGTGCCAACGGTTGTGCCCCGTGTTAGACTCCTCACGCAGGGGCTTGCTGCGGTCGATGGTGATGCTCTGCATGGGTATTCCCTCCTGAGCAACCCGCGTTCCCGGGGCCGCTTGCCGGGATGCTATCGGCGCCCCCTTGGGGTGTCAAGAAACCCACGAGAGGAGGAGCCGCCATGTCCTCGTCCAACCAGGACACAGACCTCATCGCCACCAACCTGGCCGCCGTGGAGGCCCACTTCCACTCCGAGGCCACCAATGAGGTGGAAGCAGCCCTGGACCTTTACACCGACGACGTGGTTTGGGAAGCCCCGGCCCGCGGCCTGCGCTTCGAAGGCAAGCGCGCCGTTGCCGACAACTACACCACGATGTTTGCCAAGATGGAGGACGTCGAGTTCGAGAATCTCCAGCGCTTTGCCACCGAGGACCGGGTGGTGGACGACAGTGTCGTTCGCTTCCGCCTCACTGGGGAGGGTTACCTCCCACTTTCACCGGGCACGCAGGTGGAGATGCGCCTCGTCCACATCTTCGAGATGCGCGACGGCCTTATCAGCAAGGAGATCGGCTACGAGATGTGGCGCTCGGCAGGGTAGCCGGCGCCCACGCGCCGTTGAACGCGCTCAAATGAGACTGACCTACTTCGGCCACTGCGCCTTTCGCTGGGAAACGCCCGGCGGCGTCACCGCCGTGGCCGACCCGTACCGCAACCAGGCCGATCGCTATTGGTTCACCCGACTGTTCCCGGAAGTCCGGTGCAATCTGGGGCTGATCACCCACGCGCACTTCGACCACGACGCCGTCGACCGGTTGCCGGAGGCCGCGTCGATCCTGCGCATGCCTGGCGAGTTTGCCACGGGCGACCTGCAGATACGTGGCATCGGCGATCTCCACTCCGGAGCGTCTCGCCTGCGAGACTTCCCCAACGTCATGTTCCGGCTGGACGCAGGCGGCGTCAGCTTCCTGCACATCGGAGACAACCGCGTCGAATGGCCGCCGGAAGTCGCATCAGCCGTGGGCGACGTAGACGTGTTGATGGTTACCGTAGACGACTCCAACCACCTGCTCACCTACGAACAGGTGGACTCGCTGGTCCAGCGGCTGCAACCGAAAGTGGTCATACCCATGCACTACGCCATCCTTGATCTGCACGCCCCGGAATGCGAACTTCTGCCGCCGGATGGTTGGCTCACCCGCCAAGCCACCGTCCGTCGCCTCGAAACCGACCGGGTCGAGTTCAGGAACGGAAATCTGCCGGCGCAAACGGAGGTTTGACTGTTTCAGCCAGCCAGCACGTCACTGAGTGCTCCCGAAGTTGGGCGCTGATGCCAATGCCGCCGGTGAGCTGGACGCAGTTCGTTTTTGATACCAGCGCAGTTCACCGGTTTTGGCAAATCCCATTGACCGATATAGCCGCACTGCCGGTGTGTTTTCGGCGTCAACTTCCAGTCGAATCCGGTCAGCTCCTGCGGACACCAGGTAGGCCATCCCCGACCGCAGAAGCGGTTTGCTGACGCCTTGGCCTCGGAACCCGGGCGTCAGTCCCATGGAACCAATGACGCCGTGCCGGCTCCGTCCGTCAGAAACCAGCAGTGTCCAGCAATATCCGGCCAACTCATCGCCATGAAACAGCAGCCGGATGCCTTCGTTGGTGGTATTCGCCATCTGCGCGCGGTGCGCGACCATCGCTTCCGTATCCGGTGAAAACTGCCAAGAGTCGGCAAAGGCGGCGTTATGCGCTGTGGTTAAGGCGGATACATCGCGCTCACCGAAAGGACGGATGCGGTATCCGCACGGCAGATCAACACTCGGCAATTGCTCCTCGCTCCACGTCATGTCCCAATACAACCGAGCCATGGCAAAGCCTTCCGCATCCAGGGACGCGGCGAGAGCGTGCGGCGGCGCCAGCATGATATGCGCGACGGCGGCTTCCGCTGCGCCGGTCTGCCGGACACCAGCCCGCACCAATGCCCGGTATTTTTCCGCAGCGCCCGCGGAGTCGTCCGTGTCTACATTCAACACACTGCGATGGCCGGAGGTCTCCGGGAAAATCAGGCAGAACCCTTGCAGTGTTGACCCCTCAAACAGCAAGATGCAGTCGCGTCGGGGATCCCGGCCGGGCAGGCGTAAAGTGTCCACGAATATGCTGCGCCAGACCGTGGCAACGGAGTCATCCCTGCCTTCCAACTGACGGAGCGCAAAATCCAGCAGCGCCGGCAGGTCCTCGTCGGTATAGTGGCGAATGGCGGGCACGTTTACGGGAATACGCCGTTTTACTCTTCCGGCGCCTCATGCGACCAGGTAAATCCTTGGTCCGGCTCGTCGATCAATTTCCATTGCGGCAGCATGAACCCGTCTTGAACCGGCAAGAACACCGCCTCGACACGCTTGCCGATGCCGACGTGCTCCTCCTTTTCCATGTTGAACTCGCCATCCACCAGGTTGCCAGTGATGCGCAGGCCGTCGAACTCGGTGGGCTGACCGCGCTGCTCGTCCAACTCCACCAGCACGATGGCGAATGGGGTCAGGTCCCGGAAACTGGGTATCACGGTGTGCGCGACCACCTGGTATGAGTAGATGGTGCCCTTGCCGGAAACCTGCTGCCACTCCCAGTTCAGGGATGTGCACCAGGGGCAACCCGGCCCCGGTTCGCCGCGCAGCAACCCGCAGTCGGAGCACTTCTTGACGACGAGTCGACCCTCCGCTGCGGCCTCAAAGTACCCTTTGTACTCGGAATCATTCTCCGGGATGCTCAGCGTGATGCCCCGGTAGGTGTAGTTCGGCATTGTCCTTCTCCCTGTTCGGCCGGCCGTCATTCCGGCGAAAGCCGGTATCCAGCGTCTAGCTCAGCACGTTGCCCATGATCAGGGAACTGCCGACGGCCGGAGTGCCCCAACCCATGTTCATGCTGATCTTGGCATCCTTGACCTGACGGCAGCCACCCTCGCTGTAGTCATACGAGTGCTCGCCCTCTGCCGCGCCGGGGCAGTAGCAGTCAACGGTTCCCCGCAGTTGCCGCACGTTCTCGATCACCATGTTCATCCCGTGGGTGTACCCCTCGCACAGGTGGCCTCCGCTGAGGTTGTTGGGTCGCTTGCCGCCCAGGTTGATGATGCCGCTGGTTACGTAGTCCTTGCCCTCGCCCTTCTCGCACCATCCGTAGTCCTCGAACTGCAGCAGCACGGTGTAGGTGAAGGCGTCGTAGCAGCCGGTCAGGTCGACGTCCTCGTGCTTGACGCCCGCCAGGTCGAAGATGCGCGGCGCGATGTAGTGGCCGGCCACTCGCGAGATCGGGCCGTGCTGATAATGGAAGTCTCCGCCCGGCTTGGTTCCGCGACCCTGCACTCCCTTGATGTAGATGGGCTTGTGCTTCAAGTCCTTCGCCCGTTCGGCGGAAGTGACGATTACACAGGTGGCGTTATCGGTTTCCAGACAGCAGTCCAGCAGGTGCGCCACCGGCCGGATGATCCACCGGGAGTTCATCACATCGTCCACGGTGACCCGGTGCTTCATCAGCGCCTTGGGGTTATTGGAGGCGTGGTTGGAGTGGGCCACCTTGATGGCCGCCAGGTCTTCGCTTTTGACGCCATACTCGGCCATGTGGCGGGTGAAGGTGTAGGCGAATTGCTGCACCGCGCTGATGAGGCCATAGGGCCGCTTCATCAGGTCGAGCCCGCCGATGGGAGCCGAAGCCCGCGCCCCGGTGCCGCCGATCCGAACGTTGGAGTAGCCGTTCATCGAACGATAGATGGCCACCACATCGCACATGCCTGCCTCGATGGCACCGATGGCCAAGCCAACCAGCGCCTCCGTTGAGGACCCTCCTCCCGAGCAGTCCATGTAGAAGTTCGGCCGGATGCCCAGGTCGTACTGGATCGACGTCGACGGCGTGGAATCGCCGCCGTGATAACTGAGCATCCCGTCCACCTGGTCGGGCGTCAGGCCGGCATCGTTCATAGCGTTGCGGATCGCCTCTGCGCCCAATGCGCGGGTAGTGCGCCCCGAGGCTCGGCTGTACTCGGTTTCGCCCACCCCGACGATGCAATATTTGTCTCGTGGATTGCCTGCCATATCGTCCCTCCGTTTGGCAATGAATAAGAACAAAATTCGAGCATTGGCTCAAGCAGTACATAAAACAGGCATCAAACTAAATCGGCTGGCGCGTAGGGTTCGTCAACAGATTCTTTCGCCGGCCCCGGTTACGGCGGTGGGTCTGCCTTGATGTCGGTGGGCAACTCCGGCTGCCCAGGGTCTGGTGGCGCAACCATAATCACGGTTACGCCTTGTTCAGCTGCCATATAGTGGTATGCAGGGGCTATGGAATAACCCGCAACCACCGCCCCGGCCGGATGCCCGGTCAGCCTTTCCAACAGCCGCGCCCGGTCGGCGGCACGCATGATGTCGCGTTCACCGATACCGGCTGATACCTCCACTGCCAAGTACGCCCGCTCCCGGGTCCTGCGATCAATGCCGCGCACCGGCAAGTCCAGCGCCAGCAGTGGAGCGCGATCCCCTTCATCAAAACCGCCAGCTTCAATAGCATCGTCAATCATATCCGCCAGTTCGGCAGATGAAATTACTCTGGTACGCCTGAGCAGGTGCCCGAAATAGGCGGGAGCGTTCCGCTGTACCCGGCGTTCCGCTTCGTCGCCAATCAACCTGGCCAACTGAACATCATGGTGGTCTAATCGTATTACCACATCACGCATCTGCGCAGTCAACTGGCGCACCTGCTCAGTCAGCGCGTCGAAGCGTTCGGACTGCGCACGCACCTCTGCCGGCAGTCGGCGGAACTCCTCGTCCAAAATATGTTGGCGCAACCGCTCCCGATATTCCGGGTTGCGTTCCAGCAAGGCCATCAGGTCGTCGAAGGTAGGAATTTGCTCGGTTGCCATGGGACTGTCTCTGATGCCTTGCGGTCGGCAGGTCAAGTATAAACTACCTGCATCGCCTGGCGGACGTCCTCGATGGTTTGCTGCGCAATGGCGCGTTCCCGTTCTGTGCCAGCCTTCAACACGTCGCGCACGAAGTCCGGGTGCTCCTCGTACCACGAACGCTTCTCGCGGATCGGCTCGAGGAACTGGTTGATCGCTGTGATGAGTCGTTCCTTCACCTCTCGGTCGCTGACCGTTCCCGCGGTGTACCGTTCTTTGAGTTCCGCTACCTCGTCGACGTTGTCATTGAATGCGTCGTGATACAGAAAGGCTGGGTTGTATTCCACGACGCCCGGGTCTGTGGCCCGCAACCGGGGATTCTGGCCGGTAATATCAGTGACCATCCGTCGCACTCTGTCCTCCACCGCATCCGGCCCATCGGCCAGGTAGATGGCGTTGTTCAGGCTCTTGCTCATCTTCGCCTGGCCGTCGGTTCCGACCAGCCGGGGAACGCGGCCCACACGGGCGCGCGGCACCGGGAAGACTTCCCCGTAAAGGCGATTGAACCGCCGCGCAACGTCCCGGGTGTACTCGATATGGGCCACCTGGTCTTCTCCCACCGGCACCAAGTGCGCTTTGGGCAGCAGGATGTCAGCGGCCTGACTGATGGGATAGTTGAAGAACCCCAAGGTGATGGACTGGTTTTCGGCTTCAAGTTGTGCCGTTTCCGCCCGCAGCGTCGGATTCCGCTGGTGCTGGTTCAGAGGCATCAGCATGGAGAAGAACATGGTCAGCTCGGCGTGTTCCGGCACGTAGCTCTGGATCACAAACGACGACTTTTCAGGGTCCAGGCCCACGGCCAGCCAGTCCGTTGCAACCTCGATCACGGAGCGCTGGATCAGCCCGATGTCGTCCAGGTGGTCTCCCATCGCCTGGTAATCGGCGATGAGGAAGAAACACTCGTACTCGTGCTGCATCTGTATCCAGTTTTCCAGTGCCCCCAGGTAGTGCCCCAGGTGCAGTTGCCCGGTGGGGCGCATGCCGGTGAGAATGCGTTGCTGGTCAGACATTGAGGATGTTCTCCTGAGTGATTTGCTCCGCGGTGTGGTATATCACCCGGCCGGGCTTACCAACGTCGCTAAAAGCGCGCCGGCTATACCAATCCATGCCCACGAGAGAGTACGGTATACCGCCCGAACCCAAAACCGCTCATTTCGGTCAACAAGTTCATGACAAACTGAGCCGGCGAAAGCAATAGCCAAGATAGACGAAGCAAAAGCTGCGTCCGCTACCACTTCAACCAGCCTTTGCGCAGGGTTATCAAAATTACGCACGCCGTGATCGCGTAACCGATCAGGATAATAACTCCAAAGGTCGTGAGCGTCTGATATTGCTGCTCACAATAAGCGGCAGTTTGGTGTGGGGTGATGCAGTTGCTGAGGAAAAATTCTTTCATAGCTATTTCTCCTCTTCCGCCAAGCCGGGCAGGGTTCCAGCACGGCGCACCGTTTCGCCAGGAAGACGATCCTTCATTCGGCGATGCCGATACAAATATTCTAGCAGGCCCCCCGCAGCGGCCGCCTTGCACTCTCCGCATAGCAACGCACCCGCCCGACACCTTCGCTGCAATTCAGCATAAGCCTCGGGCTCCGGCGTGGCGAAAAAGGCGTGCAGGCTGGACACCGAGCAGACTCGCGGGTCGGGATTGCCCCCCTTCGCCCGTTGTTCTTCCAGCGTTCCGCGTCCCCCGGTATACGCACGGTTGATGCGCCGTCGGATATCGTCCGGTTCGTCCTCATAGGTGATGCGGCCTGGCGGAACCCGGTTGGTCATCACTTCCACCGCGCCGCCGGTCTGGGGATCTTCGTAGGTGGTCAGGTTCCGTAACGGTCGCAGATACAGCGCCGACGGCTTCAGGAAACCGAACCGTTCGGCCACGTTGCGCGCCATGCGCACGTACACGTCGCCGCCGATGCCGTCGATCACCAGCGTGCGGCAGGGGCCGCCGGCCTGCGGTTGCTGTACGTGCAGAATATCCGCCAGCCGCAGCAGCGGGCGGAAGGTGTCGGTCGCGCTGTCTCGCAGACGCAGCCCCAACGCCGAGTTCAACACGCTCAACGGGATGGCCTCGCCGAGTTCAAACGCGGTCCTGACAATCGACGGGCTGTCCCGCTGCAGGTAGGCGTCGGCGGTCTCCAGATCCAGACCGCTGGCCGCCATCGATGACAAATACTCGCGCATCAGTTGACGCGCCTGTTCGAGGTCGCCAATTTCATCACGGAATCCGATAATCACCTCAGCGCCCATCGCCTGGAAGTGCGCCAGGACACCGGCGAAGATGCCGTGACCCAAGTGCGGCGGTCCGTCGATGGCCACCGTGACTACAACCTTGCAACGCTGGCCGTCGGTCAGCGACTGCATGAAGATGTCGGCGTCTCGGCTGCCGACCGTCATGCCGGTCTGCATGTAGGGATGCGGGGTCTCGAACCACTCCGTGAAGCGGCGGCGCTGCTCCGGGTAAGCCTCGTTCAGCCCGGTGACGCGCAACTCCTTGATAAGTTCGTTTTCGCGCGCCAATGGCTGGTCGCCGGTGCGAACTACCAGGGAAGGAATCGCTATGTCGGCCTCGTCGGTGCGAGTTTCCGGCGAATCGGCGTCCAGTATCTGGCCGTGCAACCGGCTCAGACGCTGGGCGATGTCGTTCAGAGTACGCTCCTGCACCTCGCGGGCGTTCGACAGCAACAGCCTGGCGATATCCTCCGCCGTCTCCGCGGATAAGCCCAACTGCCGTGCGCGACGCCGCGCGCCGACAAACAGGTTTTCCTCCACCGCCGGCTTGTGGATCGTATCGCTCTCCAGGTACTTTTCTGCGGCCACGTTGCGCGACGCCTCGATGCGAGCGTGGGTTAGTTCCAGGATCCGGTCGTGGCTTACGGAAATGATGGCACGTTGCCGTCCTCGGTACTCCGCGTAGGGCAATCCTCCCGTGGGCATTTCGGCTCGAACCGCTGCCGGATCTTCGCCGGCCAGCAACCTGCCGACCCCGCTTTCGATCTCCGCCACTTCTACCAGCCGCCGCCAATCCGATGGGACCATATTGGCCGGCTGTTCATCCAGCCACGCCGACAATTTGGGAATGCGCTGGGAGTACATTTCCAACGCCGCCGGCAGGGTCAACATGCCGTGCAACTGCAACGCCGGCGTCAAGCACTCGCGACGATATTCCGCCAAGTATGGCTCCCGAAGGCGTCCGGGAGGCGGCGCGTCTCTCAGGTAGTCGGCGTGCTTTTCAACGCTCACCAGGTCCAGCAACGCGGCGTCCCGCAAAATGACCGCGCTTGCGTCGTTCACTGTGCCCCAAGCGCCCAGGATGGCGGTTGCCACCGCCGTCACGTACGACTCTGGCGCTCCGGCGCCCCGCAACCATGCGGCGGCCAGGGCGACGGACGCCTCAGGTCGATCCGAATCGGCCGGTCGGCCGGCCAGATGCAGCAGCGCCGCGGTGTTAACCACCGTCGCATCAACATCCAGGTCACCAGTCTTGATCAGCTCGGCGACTATTACCGCCACGCGGCGCGCCACGGGCAACCCCAGGGCGTCGGGGTGCCCGGCGTACATTCCGGCCAATGACGCGGCCAGGCGATGCCCGTCAGGGGTGTAGGTATGGGCCGATGTCATGGCTCGTGCAACCGGAACCGGGGGTGATTGCCCCCATAATACCAGCAATGCCGGGCGGCCAAATCCCAGGACACGCAAAAGCCCGGCTGGTGGCCGGGCGGGGACAATCGTTGCTTGACATCTTCCTCTAGGTGACGCTGTCGTCCAGCCGACGCAGGAAACCAGCGACGGCATCGTTGACTGCGTCCGGCTGCTCCAGCGTGACGAAGTGCCCTGAGTTGGGCACCACCACCACCTCGGCGTCCTGAAGCTCCCGGCCCAGGTATTCCGCGTAACGGACCGGAGTCATTATGTCATCCGCGCCCACTATCACTAGGGACGGCAAGGTGATTTCTCTGACACGCTCCATCACGTCGAACCGGTCACAAGCCGACAGGTCGTTGTGCTCGACCATGGGGCCCGATTGCAACGCACGGGCGGCCAGGTCCGGGGCCAGATCCCTGTTAATGGCCTCGTAATACGCTGGAGCCTCGGAGCGCCATTGGGCCTCATCCAGACAACGGTTCAGGTAGTCCGGGTGAACGCGCAGGCGCGCGCCGGTGCCGATGAGCACCAGGCCGGCCAGGTCCTCGGGGAACCGCAGCGCGTAGTCCAGCGCAATGGCCCCGCCCATGGAGTGCCCGAACAGGACGAAGGGCGGATAGCCTTTCCCGCGCGCGTAATCCCGCACCCAGTCCACGTAACCGCCGATGCTGTCCCTGAGTTCCCCGTCCGGATGACCGGGCAGGTTGACAGCGTCCGCATTTGCGAACCGTTCCGTCTGGTAGTGGTAGGTCAGTTCGTTCTGGCCGGAGCCATGAACCATCACCAGTTGCATTGCAGCCATCCTTACAGCAGCGGGGCTTGTCCGTTCACGTGGAGATCCGGGTCATCATCGTCATCTTCGGCGTCAACATCGTCATCCGGCATATCATCACCGATGTCTTCATTCTCTGCGCCCTCGTATTGGCTATCCGCCTGGGCCGCGACCTCTTCGGCTTGTGCGAGGGCTGTGCCCGCCGCGGCTTCCTGCAAAGCCGGGTCCTCCTGACTGTAGTCCGTAGCACGGAAGCACGCTATGGACACCACGCTATCATCGCCAACTCGTTCCGTCTCTGTCATCAGATTCACACCTTTGGTACGCCGACCATCTCGGATGCCCACTTCGGAGAGAGAAATCCGTATAACTTGAGCGCGAGCTGAGATGATGAACACCTCGTGGTCTTCTTCGTCATTCATTTCCGCCGATGTGACTATCTTGGCGTCCACAATGGGCCCAGTCTCGTCGTCGGCTTTTATTGTTTGCACCCCCATGCCGCCTCGTCCGCGTTCTCTGTAGTTGGCGTCGCCTTTGCTGTTGAAAAGCGGCGTGGCCTTTCCCTTTCCCTTCTCGGTAACAACTAGCAAGAACTCTTCCTCAGGGTTGTTGACCACGTCCATTGCCACAACACGATCTCTGCCGTTGAACTCATCCTTGAATCTGATGCCGATGACACCACTGGTGCCCCGTTTGTGCGGCGTTATTTCGGAGGCTGGGAACATCAAAGCTTGACCTTGCTCGGTAACCAACATGATTGACGCGCTCTCGCTCACTGGGCGGACACCGATTAATTCATCGCCCTCTTCCTTGAACTTCACAGCGATCAGCCCCGACTGGCGGAGGTTCTTGAACTCGCCGGGATGCAGTGCCATCACTTGGCCTCGTCGGGTGGCGAACACGTAGAGGTTATTGTAGTCTCCCTTACGGACAGTCAGCATAGTTTGCACTTGTTCGCCGGGCTGCAACCTTATGAGGTTTACGAGAAGCAGGCCTCGGGCTGTACGGCCAGTGTCGTTAGGTACTTCGTATACGTTGAGGGGGTATACTCGGCCCTTATTGGTGAAGAAAAGCAATTGGTCGTGGGTGTTGACTACTTCCAGTTGCATCAGGGCGTCGTCATCCCGGTTGTTCGCACCGCGCACCCCCTTGCCGCCGCGCCGCTGGTTGCGGTAGGTGCTGATGGGCACGCGCTTGATATAGCCGCGCTGGCTCAACGTGACGACCACGTCCTCCTGCACGATGAACTGTTCGATGGACTGCTCTTGCAGCTCCTCTCGAATTATTTCGGTGCGCCGCGGGTCGGCGTGCTTGCGCTTGACCTCGCGAGTCTCCCGCTTGATCTCGGCCCGGATCTTCTGCGGGTTCTGCAGCAGGTCCTCCAGCCGTGAGATAGTTGCCAGCAGGTCGTTGTATTCCTCGTCCAGCCGCTGACGCTCCAGGGCGGCCAGGCGGCGCAACTGCATGTCGAGAATGGCCTGAGCCTGGATCTCCGACAGGTCGAACTGTTGGACCAGGTTGTTGCGCGCGGTTTCCACGTCCTGGCTGTTGCGGATGGTCTCGATGATCGCGTCGATAGCGTCCAGGGCCTTGAGCAGGCCCTCCACGATGTGCGCCCGGTCCCGAGCCCGTCCCAGCTGGTACTCGGTGCGCCGCCGGATGACGTCTTCACGGTGGGAGACGAAATGGTTGATCAGGTCCTTGAGCGGCAGCTCCTGCGGCTGTCCATCCACCAGCGCCAGCATGATGGCATTGAAGGACGACCGCAATGCGGTACGCTTGTACAGGTTGTTCAGGATCACCGTGGGCTGCGCGCTGCGCGCTAGCTCGATCACCACCCGGATGCCCCGGCGGTCCGACTCGTCGCGGATTTCGGTGATGCCCACCAGGGTTTTGTCCCGCACCAGGCTGGCGATTTTTTCGACCAGGGTCGCCTTGTTAACCTGGTACGGCAACTCGCTGATTATGATCCGCTGCCGGTTGGAGTTGCGGCCCGGCATGTCCTCAATCTCCGTCACCGCTTCCATGACCACGCGCCCGCGCCCGGTGGCATACATATCGCGCACGCCGGCCACACCCCGGATCCGACCGGACGTCGGAAAATCCGGCGCCGGTACGATCTCCATCAACTGGTCGACGTTGCAGGTTGGATGGTCGATCACGTAGTTGATGGCATCGCAGATCTCGCCCAGGTTGTGCGGAGGCATGTTGGTCGCCATGCCCACGGCGATCCCGGACGACCCGTTGATCAGCAGGTTCGGCATTCGCGCCGGCAAAACCTGCGGCTCTTTGAGGGAATCATCGAAATTGTCGGAGAAATCCACGGTCTGCTGGTCAATGTCCGCCAGCATTTCGTCGGCGATGGCGGCGAGCCGGGCCTCGGTGTAACGCATGGCCGCCGGCGGGTCACCGTCGATGCTGCCGAAGTTGCCCTGCCCGTCTATCAACGGCGCCCGCATGGAGAACAACTGCGCCATGCGCACCAGCGCATCGTACACCGACCCGTCGCCGTGCGGGTGGAACTTGCCCAGTACCTCGCCGACGATACGCGCGCTCTTGCGGTACTGGCTGCCCGGCCGGATTCCCATGTCGTGCATGGCGTACAGAATCCGGCGCTGCACTGGCTTCAACCCGTCCCGCACGTCCGGCAATGCCCTGGCCACGATGACGGACATCGCGTAGGACAGATACGACTCCCGCATCTCGTCCTCGATGGGCCGTAGCGTAAATTCTCCGCCGGGCTGCTGTGGAGGCGCCGTAGTCATCGTGAAGTTCTCCTCGTGTCGTTATTCTCTATGAAGTCCTGGGCACGCTCCACCAACCCGAGGAACAGGTTGTTGAAACTGGCGGGCACTTCGTCGCCGCGCTCCGGCTGAAACTGCACGCCAATCACCCAGCTGTGTTCCTTGCTTTCCAGGCCCTCTATGACGCCGTCGTCCAATTGATAGGCGATCGTCATCAATCGTTCCGCCCGCTGCGGCTCGCGGATGCCCTCACGATGCCGGCTGTTCACCCGGAACATGCCGGCGCTGCCGATGATAGCGGCCACCTTGGAGCCGGGCGACAGGTAGATCTGGTGCCGCAGCGGTTCCGTCTCTTCATCCGAATGATGCGCCAACGCTGGCATGGGGTCGCCTCCACCAAAGTGCCAGTTCAGCGCGTGCATCCCGCCGCCCGTAGCCAACACGGGCATGTCGACCTGTAACGCCGCTTCGAGCAGGTCGCCGGCCGCTCCCTGATAATAGTCCGGCACCAGCAAACCGCCGGCTCCTTCCAGCGCCTCGGCTGCGGGTATCGTCGGCAAGACTACGTGGACGCTGCCACCAGCCTCTTCGATTGCTCGGATTGACGGGTGTGGATTATGGCCGTTGCGGTCGTCGGCCAGGACGGTGATAGTGGGCAAAATGAGCAATCTTGAACGGGCCAGCAGGTTCTTTGATTATACTAAAAATCGGGCTAACCCGCCCGTTGCATGCGTCATCATCTTTCGCTGAAAACTGCCCGCATGCTACCCTGCATCCAGGAAGCACGGAGGAGAGCCAGCGATGACATCCGCCAACACCCACGCATCACAGCAGGATGGCGCTGCGTCGGACGACATGGAGGACGTAGGCACTTTCCAGGTTCTGGTCAGCTACTACGACGGAGAGGACTTTGACGGCGACTGGCGCTGGGGGGCGGACTGCCCGGCGGTAGGCTGCGCTACCGATGGGCGGACGCGCAAAGAAGCGTTGGAAATGATAAAGGACGCCATCCAATGCCACTTGTCGGATTACCCGCCGGGCCAGTTCCCGCTGCGTTCCGATGACGCCATGGCCGAGGCTTGCGCCGAATACGAAGCCGAAGGATGGGGTGAGTACACGTTGGATTGGGTAACGATTTCCGGCCCCAACCCGTACCGTTAGACGACAGGCCAGAGCCATAGCGAGTGCCCAGGCAACCTAACCGCGTTGACGTTGTGCGCGCCCTGACCGCAGCTGGGTTCACCTTCGCGCCCGGGCGGGGACGCGGCGGTCACGACAAATGGCGCAATGGGTCTTACACTGTTTCGGTGCCCCGTCATAGCAGCGACGTTCGCCCTGGAACTTTCGCCAGCATCCGCCGTCAGGCCGGCGGCTGGTCGGTGGCAAAGTTCTGGTGGTACGCCGACGGGATGCGCGGGCCGGAGCCGGATTAGCCGGCAACCCATAGATCCTCAGGAATTGGCATCCAATGACCATGGGATGCATCACAACTTGGTTATCATCCAACAGCGACACCAGGATGGGGTCATTGGCACGCAGGTGGTTAACCCACACCGACGTATCGGCCAATATCATGCCGGTTCGCTGCGCCTCCGGGGGATAGTTTGAAGGTCGGGCATCGTACCGCCCAATTTTGCCAGTCTTCTGGCTGCTTCCCGTTCTACTAACGCTTTGAGACCCGCATTGACGAGTTGCGTCATGTCATCGATGCCGGTTAGCCGTTTGGCATCCTTCAACAATTCGTCATCCAAGTTCACAGTCGTTCTCATAACACCTCCCCATCCTCCAGCACCATCCGCGCTACCCGCCGGCCCATGCGCACCGAGTAGTTGGTCCCCCGGTCCTCCGGATAGATCTGCGTCGTATTCGCCAGGTACAGCGACCCGAACGGCGTCCGGTGGTCGGGGATGTTCCGCTCGCTGTAGTGCACGCCGTTTATCGGCTGCGCTCCGTCCACCCGGTGGTGGTGGTATTCCAGTATCCAGTCCCGTGAGAAGCCCGGGTTCAGCTTGCGGAGGTGCGGAACGTATTCTTCCAACAATTCCTCGGGTTCCTTGCGATACAGCTCGCTGTTGCGGTCCGGGTAGTTGGTCAAGTACACGATGTGGTTTCCGCCGTACAGATCGCGGTCGATCATGTTAGTGTGCTCGATTACTCCCACGAAGGGCAAAGACCGGTCCGCCACGTTGAGCCAATACTTGGAGGTCAGCGGCCGGTCCAGCACCAGGACCACCAGCACGGCCGACAGGTAGCGCGCGGACTCCAGCACCGAGCGGTAATCATCCGGCAGGTCAGGCGCGAGCCGCGTGAAGATGTACGAAGGGGTCGTGGCAATGACCGCGTCGTATTCGTAGTCCCTCTCGGGGCCTCCATCCACCGAGGCGACGAAACCCCGTGCTCTGCCGGCCGCCACATTGAGCCGTTTCACTGCCGCGCCAATATGCACCCGGCCTCCCTGCTCCTCGATCCGCTCCCCGCAGGCGTCGAACACCCGGCCGAAGCTGCACATGGGGTAACCCAATCGTTCCTTCTGCATCCGCTTCCGGGATGCCACGCGCAGGTAGATTTTCCCCCACAACCACGTCATGCTCACCTGGTCGTAGTAGTCCCCGAACTTGCCCCGCAGCATCGGCTCCCAAATCACCCGGTACGCATCCTCCCCCATGTGGTCGCGGGTCCATTCAGCGGCAGTAACTCCCTCGAACTTGCGCCAGTCCCGCGTTTTCTGCAGGAGGAACGTCCAGAGACCCAAGCGGATGCGCTGGAAAAACGGCAGCGGAGAAAATCTAAGCAGGTCCATCGGCGTGGCAAAATTCCAGATGCGGCCGCCGTGGAACAGGCCCACTTTCGACTCCAGCCACTCAAGGGAATCGCCCAGGCCCAGCTCGTTGATTAGCTCCACCATGTCGGTGTCGCTGACGAACAGGTGGTGGTAACCACGTTCCAATTGTCCGCCACCGACCTCGAAGGTTGATGCCTGTCCGCCCAGGAATGGCGCCGCCTCGAACACCTCGGCGAAATGCCCCTTGGAAGTCAGTTCCAGCGCCGCCGCCAGACCGGCCGCGCCGCCGCCGATGATCCCTACTTTCATACCCTAACCGTCCTGCGCGGCGCCGGCCCGAGGCGGTACGGCCGCCGGCGAAACAGCGTCAACCGGCTGAATCTCGGCCTCCGGGAGTGCGGTCAGTCGACGCAACGAAAGGTTGTGCCAGAGCAGCAACAGGAGACCTGCGATGTTGACTGGCAGCCACAGCGCGACCAGATGTACCGCCACCGTGTAGGCGGCCGCAGCTGCCGCGCCGATGCCCAGCGCCACCAGGGTCTGTTGCGCTACCACCTCAAACGGCCCGATGCCCCCGATGGATGCCGGAATCGCTGTGATCAGGTTGGATGTCACCGTCACCAGCAGTATCGCGGCCGCCAGCAGCCAGAACGAGTCGAACCAGGCGTCCAGGTTGAACGAGTACGCGACTATCAGGTAGACGCCGGCCTCCGCCAACCATACCGGCAGCGAACCCAGGAACAGGACGGCATGTTTCCGGGGCGAGTTGAGCGTCGCCAGGCCCTCGACGAACCCGTGTATCACTTCCACCGCCATGGAACGGAACCTTGCCGGCAGGATTGCCGTGACCGCGATCAGCCAGTTTACGGCCCGTCGGCTGGTCGCCAGGGCCGTCAGCGCAACCAGGGCTACCGCGAAACTCGCGATCACTCCCACCATCAGGATCACGGCCGTGGACTGGTAAACCAGACTCGCCTCGCTGAACAGACCTGCGGCCAACAGAATAGGGGCCGCCACCGCGCCCATGGCCAGCAGGGTCAGCCCATCGTACAGCCTTTCGACGCTCAACGTGGCAATTGATGCCGGCACGCTCACCTCTTTCTCTCGCTGCGACAGGTAAACCGCGCGCACCAACTCGCCCAGACGAGCCGGCAGCACATTGTTCGCCATATATCCGATGATGATCACCGGATACAGCCGACGGGCCGGTATGCGGGACACCGGCGCCAGCAGGTACTGCCAGCGCAGCGCCCGGAACCATTGCCCCACGAAGTACAGCACGATGGCCGGCGCCAAGTACCAGTAGTTCGCACTCAGCAGCGCGTGGGCCAATTCTCTCCGGTCCACCAGCAGCACCAGCAGGCCCAGCGCCACCACGCTGACCAGCACGCCCGCCCAAAACCGCCAATTGCCGAAAAAATATCCCACTATTGGAGATCGCTAGTGTGCATTTGAGAAGCCGGTCGGCGACGTGTCGTCAACCTGCAGGTACTGCTTTCCGGTGAGCGTTCGCACCCTCCAGCGTTGATCCGCGTCGTTGATCACGAAGGGCCGTGGCGGCTCCCACAAGGCTCGCTCCAGATCCGCCAATACGCTGGTCACCACCGCAATGATGCCCTCGATCTCGGGAGGGCTCATCTCGTTGTCGTAGAAATTCCGATGGCCGTTGTCAGCCGCGATGTATGCACTGGCAACATCGATGTCGTCGTATTCGAGGTGCAGCTGCCTGGCAATGTGCCCCACGGTGCGATGGCTCCCCAGATTCAGCCAACCGCGCTGTTGCCCGTGGGCCTTGAGCAGCTGCGTCAGCGCGCCCCAGACCTTTTCCGTGGCCTGGAGACGGTCTCCGCGTTGAAGTTCATCGCCAGCCTGTTGGATCAATCGCCGGCTGATCTGCACGCGATCTTCTACCGTGGCCGATCCCGGCTCTGGCAATGCCGGCGTCGTGGTCATGCGTCAGCCTCTGTCATCGGGATTTTATTCCTTTGCATACTGGTAATAGCTGGCTGAATACCAGTCACTTTGCTGGCGGCGGGCGACGATGTATTCCAGCGCTTGTCGAATTTTATCGGGGTTGGCGGCCACGTTCCTGAAAAATGTCGCGTCCGCTTCCAGTTGCTTCCACAATCCGGTGTTGGTGCGCGCCTCTCCGGGGCGGCGGTAAGTTTCAGGATACCACAGCAGGTTCCGCATGGGCCCTTCTCGCCGGTAACCCGGCGCGTCCTCCTCCGCCACCGCATGGCCGTGCTCGGCCAGGTAAACTTGAGGCTCGAGGTCCTCGCCCACCAACCGGCAGTCTTTCTTCTCGTCTTGCTCCTCGTCGTCTTCGTCCCCTTCGCTGGCGCTGGCGGCGGCGCAAAAACGGTCGAACCGCAGGCTACCTTCTTCCTCCGTATCGTGGCGCACGTACCACTGGAAGGGATACCACATGTCGTAATCTACCTTGACCGCCGCATCGCCCGCACCATCGACCAAGGCGATTTCGCGCAACTCCGCGTAGGTGCGCTCCAGGTCCGCGGAACCCTGGGCGTAGGCCAGTATCTCGATATTCGAATCGTCGTAGGTGTACGCTGCCCTCACGGCTCCGGCTACACCGAAGATCAGCAGCAGGGCTGCTGTGCCTATAACCACCGCTCTACCGGCTTGAGGGTGGCCACGGATCAGATAGGCCATCGCTCCCGCCATCGGCAGCAGGATCAAAACCACCAGCCATATAGCTAGACTACCTATCTCGCCTCGGGCGGCAAGCCAAATTATCCACACCGCCAGCGCTAACCATATTGGAGCGAAGATCAGCGTCGCCGAAGCCCTTCGCGTCAGGGCTCCCCAGTTAATCCCATCCATCACATGGCCCAGGAACATCCCGGCCACTAAAGCCAACGGTACGGTTATGTTGACCAGGAGCCACGGCATCTTTTCGGCCGCGACGGTGTACAAAGCCAGGGTAGCAATCACCCAGGCCGCCAGCACGAGGCCCATCCCGCCATAGGTATCCCGGCGCCGGATCAGCCAAACCACTCCAACCGCGCCGAAAACCAGAGCCAATAGCTCATACACGCTCAACCCAACGAAGTAGTAGTACCACGGTTGGTTGCCGCGAGCGACGTCCTGCTGCATCAGCCAGTAGCCCAGGCTCTGCCACGACCCGGTGAAGACCCCGGCCCAGTTGGTGAACATGGTGGTGTAGAGCACGGTCCATATCGCGTAGAAGACCGCCGCGCACCCCAGCCAGAGACCTCCGCCCCAAGCGACGCCAACGGTTCCGCTCACTACCAGCAAAACCAACAGCACCAGCACCGGAACCAGGTAGTTCACCGCGATGCGCCCCCCGGCCAAATCCTCCGAGGGAATCGCCGCGGGCAACATTTGGCTGATGAACTCGACACCGCCCCACAGGAAGGTGAGCCAGGCCCACGTCAGCAGGATGGCCGGCCCCAACAGCAGCATGACGCCGCGCCATCCCATCTCGGACCCAAGGTTCAGCCTGAGGACGGCAACACCCAGGAGCAAGATGACCGCGCCGGCGCCGCAGTCAACCAACGACCCGGCTGATCCGCCCCATGCCGTCCACAGCGCCAAAAGAAGGTTATGGAAGGGTCCGACAACCACCACGGATACTGCGGCGACACTCGCCAGTACCGCCACGACGACCGAGACCAGATCGATCAGGCCTCGGATGCGCCACAGCCACATCGTCAGGGCCAATCCCAGGCCGACCAGCGCGGCTGCAGCCACGATGTGCAGCCAGACCGGCGCGGCCCACAACGGCAACGTGACGAACGGCGCCTCCCATACCGGAGCGCCGGTGTCCCCGGTGGACCCAGTATCGTGGGATGCGATTGTCAGCCTGAACGGAGACTGCGCCACAGCTATCAGCGCGGCCGCCTGCGGCAACGTCAACGTGGCCAGCAGGACGAAAAACCCTGCGTAACCGCTCATGCCGGACAAGCCCCGTCGCGTCTTGATGAACCCCCACAAATCCCGCCAACCCAGAGCCATCGCCGCCAGTCCCATGAACAGGATGACGAAGTACGCCGTCTCCTTGGTCGCCAACATCAGGGCGGTCACCACCGCCGCGCCAAACAGGTAGCGTTTGCGGTTGTTGATCCCGTACTGCCAGAGCATGATCAGCAGCAGCACCGCCCAAACCGCCATCAGGATATCGTTGCGCCCGAAACGGCTGAAGTACAGCAGGGATGGAGAAAACGCCAGGATGACCGCCGCGCACACCGCCCCTTTATCGCCGATGAGACGACGCATGAAATACGGCAAAACGGTCTGAGCCACCCCAAACAGCGCGTAGGGCAACCGCGCCAGGAAATCGGTATCCCCAAGGTACTTGAGCACCACCGCCACCAGTTCGATCTGAAACGGCCCGTGCATCCACGGCGAATGAACGTATTCGACTCCCCGCGCCAGCTTCCAGGAGAAGTGCAGGTGGATGGCCTCGTCATAATGCATGGTCCGCCCGTCCAACTCCCACAACCGCATCGCGGCCGCCACGAGAGCAACGAGCAGAAAAGCCCACTCAACCGGGCCAAGGCGAACCGCGGGCAGACGGGTTTTGAGGCGCAACGCGCTACCGCTAGCCCGCGCCAATTTGAGTGCGCTGGAAACCATGAACCGATTTACGCCCGGCCGCCCCAGGGCAGATTGGTACGTTGCCCGCCCTGGCCACATCAGGACCACCAGGAATCGAGCGGCAATCAGCGTCCCATGGCGGCATCCACCGGCCGCGGCCGGTGGATGCGCGTCAGCAGACCGCCGGCCGCTGCTGTGCCCAGGGTCGCGCCTCTTCGAATGCCGCCATGGCGCGCAGTACCCGAGCTTCTGCTCCCGCCGGGCCGACGATGTGCAGACCCACCGGCAAACCGGCCGCCGAGAACCCGCACGGCACGCTGGAGGCAGTTTGCCCGCTCATGTTTATCGGGAAGGTGAACGGCAGGTATCCCCACCAAGGTTCCACGGATCGCCCACCGATGGTCGTCGGGTGCTGTCCAATGGGGAACGCCGTCACCGCCATCGCTGGAGTGAGCAGCAGGTCGTAGGTGTTGAAGAAGTCGGCGAACCGGCGCTTGTGGCGGTCCACGTACGCCAACGCCCTCGACAGATCCGCGGCTGTGTGCTGCGATGCGCCGTCGAAGGTATTCTGCACGTAGTGGGTCAGCTCTTCCCGCCGTCCGGGGTAGAGGTCAGCGTAGGACGTATATGATGCGGTGCCGAACACGGTGGAAAACGCCGGGAACGGGTCGCCCTCGATTTCCGGCGCCGCTTCTTCGACTATCGCCCCCAATTCCTGGAAGACCTGCGCTGCGCCGCGCGTAATCTGGACCACTTCCGGATCCACCGCGGCGTAACCAAGGTCATCGCTCCACGCCACGCGCCAGCCCTCGACGCCGCCCTCCAGCGCCGCCATGTAATCCGGAGGCGTGTCCATCATCGTGTTGGGGTCTCGCGAGTCCGGACCCGCCAATACCTGCAGCAACATCGCAGTGTCGCGGACGGTCCGGCTCATGGGGCCACTTTGCGAGAAATGGTTGACGGCCGGACCGCCGTATCCACCGTATCGGGGCACCCTGCCATGGGACGGTTTGATCCCGGTTACTCCGCTGAAGCTGGAGGGAATGCGTATGCTGCCGCCCCCGTCGCTGCCGGTGGCCAGCGTGCACAGACCCGCGATCAGCGTGGCGGCCGCGCCTCCGCTGCTGCCTCCTGGAGTGTAGTCCGTGTTCCAGGGATTCCGGCATGGCTCACTCACCAGGTTTTCGGTGGTTCCCGACTGGCCGAATTCCGGCGTGTTGGTCTTGCCCAGGATTATCCCGCCGGCAGCCTTGACCCGTTCCACCACAATGGAGTCGATCTCCGGCACCCGGTCCCGGAAGACCGCTGACCCCATGGTCGTCCGGACTCCCTTCGTCAGCTCCAGGTCTTTCACCGAAATGGGGACGCCGTGCAACGGGCCCAGGTCATCGCCCCGTTGCACCGCCTCGTCCGCGGCCCGGGCATCCGCCAATGCCTGCTCGGGGCACAAGGTCAGATAAGCATTCAGTTGAGGGTTCAACTGCTCAATGCGCTGGAAGAAGAACTCAGTGAGCTCAACTGCGGAAACCTCTTTGGCGGCGATCATGCGCCGCACCTCGGTGGCGGGAGTGAAAGCCATTTCAGAATCCATAATGCTCTCCTGCTCGAGTTCCTGCTGTGATCAATTGGTCGAGAAGCCAGCTTCTTGGCGTGGGGGACAATCGGTTCAGGTTGATCATCGTAAAGACGTTCACACCGGCTCCAGACTGTTGGGCGGCGTAGGTCATACAACCGTCAGAGTGCCCGGAATTGTATCACCCTGACCTGGGGTAATCGCCCGCCGTGCCTGGTTCGACAATCCAACACTCGCCAGATCGTGTGCGGCCATGGTGTATAGTGGGCCGTCGTCGCCGAGCAAAGCCCGTCCCTACCTTGCCTCACCATGACCACTGTCGGAATCATCGCCAATCCCGCTGCCAGCAAGGACATCCGGCGTCTGGTGGCCCAGGGCCGCGTGGTTCCCGATTGGGAAAAGGTGAACACCGTGCGCAGGGCCCTCATCGGCCTGCAATCCACTGACGTGACCCGCGTGATCGCCATGCCCGACAGCGGCAACTTGTGCCGCCGTGCCGCCGACGATTCCAGCATCTCGTTGCCCCTGGAAATGCTGCCCATGTCGCCCCTCTACACCGAGGGAGACACTACCCGCGCCGCCGCCATGATGGCCGAGATGGGCGTCGGTTGTCTGATCACGCTGGGCGGCGACGGCACCAACCGGGCAGTGGCCGTGGGCACCAATCAGATCCCCCTGGTAGCCATCTCTACCGGGACTAACAATATCTTTCCGGTCATGGTCGAGGGGACCCTGGCCGGCATCGCCGCCGGCCTCGTCGCCTCCGGCCGCATGCAACTTGCCGACACGTCGGTGATCAGCAAGACGCTGCAAATCCACGTCAACGGCGATTTCCGCGACCTTGCCCTGGTTGACGTCGCCATCTCCCGCGAGCGTTATGTCGCCACCCGGGCAATCTGGGACCTGGACACCGTTCACGAGGTCTTTCTAACCCGTGCCGAACCCGGTGGCATCGGATTGTCGTCGGTGGGCGGGCGTCTGCATCCCCTATCCATCGGCGACGTCGGGGGCCTGCGTTACGTGCTGGCGCGCGGCGGAGCGGACGCCGACCCTCCACCGAAGGATACCGTCATCGCCCCGGTGGCGCCGGGCATCGTCGAGCCAGCCTCCATAGCCTCGTGGGATCTGCTCAACGAGGGCATTCCCGTCGCGCTGGAACCCCGCTATTGCACCGTGGCCCTGGACGGGGAACGTTCGCTGACGCTGAGCCCCGAGGACTCTGCGGAGATAGTGCTGGCCCGAAACGGGCCCCCGGTGGTGCTGGTCCAGCGCACCTTGCGCCGCGCCGCCCAACTCGGACTGTTCAACCTGCCCTGATGCTCTTCGGTTGGGAGCTCGCTGTCATCCTGGCGGCGCTGCTGCTGGGATCGTTCGTTTTCAGCGCCGTGGGCTTCGGGATGGCGCTCGCCATGGCGCCTATATTGCTGCTTATCCTGGCGCCCCGGCAGGTGGTGGTGCTGTCCAACGCGATGATTGTCGTGGCCACGGTGCTGATTCTGTTCCAGACCTGGCGGGCGTTTCGCTGGCGGGAGTCGTGGCTGTTCATCGTCTCCGGCCTGCCGCCGGTGCCTCTGGGGGTGCTTTTGCTCAGCGTTGCGGCCCCCACCGCACTGCGACTATCCATTGTTAGCCTGATCCTGGTGATCGCCCTGCTCACGCTGTTCGATGTCCGGCTTCCCGCCGCTCGCACCAGGCGTGCCGCCGTCGGCTTCGGCTTTACGACCACGCTGTTGACCACGACGCTGAGCATCGGCGGCCCGGTCGCCGCCATTTACGCCATCGAGCAGGACTGGCCGCGAGAGACCATGCGCGCCACCTTGGCCGTGTACTTTCTGCTGGCCGGCGTGCTGGGATTAGCGCTGTACTACCTGGTCGGGCTGATCCCCCAGGAGGTGGAGTTGGAGATGGCTATCGGGATCCCGGTGGTCGTGCTCGGCTCGACGCTCGGGGGGTGGCTGGCCCGCCGCATGAGCCTGCGTATCTTCCGCTACGCCGTGCTTTTCGTCATCATTGGCGGCAGCGCGTCGCTGTTGATCCGGGAAACCGTGAGATTGATTTAGGGGCGGGTGTGCAACCCGCCCCTGCCGTCTGCTTCCGCAGCCGATGTCATCGCCGGCTTACGAGGACAGATCGTGGAAAGCGGCCAAAGCGGCCGTGATCCCGTCCCCCACCGCAGCTCCGAGCTGCCTGGTGGATTCCGCCCGCGCGTCGCCGCACACGTAGACCCGGGGAATGTTGGTCCTCATGTGCAGGTCACTGCGGATGTGGCCCAGCTCGTCCATATCCAACTGGTCTTTGAAGGCCTCCGTGTTGGGATGAAAGCCGACGTAGACGAAGGCGGCGGCGGTGGGGTAGTCGTAAACCTCGTCCGTTTTCAGGTTCTTGACCCGGGCCGCTTCCAGCACGTCGTTTCCCACAAACTCCTCGACGACGTGGCTCCACAACCACTTGTACTTCGGGTTGGAGAAGGCGCGATCCTGCAGCACCTTGGTGGCGCGAAGTTCGTCCCGGCGGTGGATTATGGTCACCGAGTTGCAGATGCCAGTCAGGTAATAGCTCTCGTCCATGGCAGAGTCGCCCCCGCCGACGACCACCACGTCCTGACCTCGGAAGAAGTTCCCGTCACAAACCGCGCAATAGGAAACCCCGCGTCCGCCGAACTCGTCCTCGCCGGGCACTCCCAGCTTGTTGTGGGAGCCGCCGGTGGCGATGATCAGCGCCCGCGCCGTGAAATCGCCTTCGGAAGTCCGGACCAGTTTCCGGTCCTCGTACAGGTTTTCCACGCCTTCAATCTCGGCAAATTCCGTCTTGGCCCCAAACCTTTCGGCCTGGTTGTACATCTCATCCGCCAGCGCCTGCCCCTTCACACCCTCACGGAACCCGGGGTAGTTCTCGATATCGTCGGTGATCAGCAGTTGCCCGCCCGGGCCGATGCTTTCGATCATCAGCGTGCTGAGCATCGCGCGGGTCGAGTAGAGCCCCGCGGACATACCGGCGGCCCCGGCGCCAAGGATCACAACGTCGTAGTCGTTGGACATCTGGGAGATTCCCTCCTTTATCTGTTGGACCCGTTGCCGGCCGCTTTTGCCGGGTTGGTGTGATGCCGTCGACGCTCTGCTGCGGGCCCCACGCGGTTGGCGCGCTGCGAAAGCGAAGCTCTGACGTACTCCACCGAACGTCGCAGCCCTTCCTCCAACGACACCTCAGGCGTCCACCTCAACTCTTTCTCGGCGCGGGTCGAGTCCAGGGCGATGTGAAGCACCTCGCCGGTTCGCCGGGGTCGATAGTCCGGCTCCTGGTCAAATTCCGTGATTTCCTGGAGCATCTCGTAGATCCGCGCTACGCTGACCTGTTGCCCGGTGCCAATGTTGTACGTCCTGCCGTGGCCCTTGTTGATGGCCGCCAGGTTAGCCCGGACGATGTCCGACACGTAGATAAAATCGCGTTCCTGCTGGCCGTCACCGTATATGTGCGGTCTGCGCTCGCTCAGCATCATTCCGGTAAAGATCGCGATGACGCCGGCCTCCCCATCGGGATTTTGCCCGGGTCCGTAAACGTTGGCGTACCGGAGGATCGTGTAGTCCAACCCGTAGGTCTCGTTGAAAAGCTCCAGGTACTGCTCACCGACGTACTTGGACAAGGCATAAGGAGTCAGCGGGTTGACCGGCGTGTCCTCGTCGCAGGGTATCGTCTCCGGATCGCCGTAGATCGCGCCGCCGGTGGACGAAAAGATGAACTTCTCCACGCCCTCGGCCGCCGCAGCGGCAATCAGCCGGATCGTACCCATCACGTTGGCGTCGGCATCGGCCACCGGATCAATGGCTGACTGGCGGACGCTACTCTGGGCCGCCAGGTGAAACACGATCTCCGGTCGTTCCCGCTGGACAATTTGATTCAGCCGGACATCGTTAAGCTCGGCATGATAGAAGGTCGCCTGGTGGCTCACGTTGCGCAGTTGGCCGCTGCTGAGGTTGTCCACCACCGCCACGTCGTATCCGTTGTCCAACAACCCGTCAACCAGGTGCGAGCCGATGAATCCGGCCCCCCCGGTCACTAACGCTTTGGTCCGTCGTGTCAAGTTGCTGCGTCCGTTGCGTTCGATCATGCTGATCGCAAATCATCTGCTATCGTAATTCAAACCGCAGTGACCGGCAACCGACTGCCCGCCCCAACGCCAGAATACACTGCCCCCGGTTGTGGTTTAATGCAGGGTGCAAGAGAAGAGAGGTGAGTTATGGTCAAGAAAAAGGGTTCTGCTCTGTTAATCGTCTTCACCGACGTCGACATCGAGAACGACGCCGAATTCAATGCCTGGTACAACCAGGAACACGTCCCGGAACGCCTCAGCGCGCCCGGGTTCCTCGACGCCGCTCGTTACGAAGCCTTACGCGGCGGGCCGCGATACCTGGCGGTCTACGAGTTGGAGTCCGCCGACGCCCTGCAAACCGACGAATACCTGCGCATGAGCCGGAATCCGACGGAGTGGACCAAGCGCATGTCGCCCAACGTCGTCGGCCGTGGCACCGTGCGCCTCGTCTGCACCCAGATCTATCCCGAGGAAAGCGACCCGCACACCCTCGGGCGGGGCATGGCCCCCGCTTTGCAAATCGGCCGGATGGACGTTCCCGCCGACATCGAGGCCAAGTACAACGAGTACTACGACACGGTGCGTACGCCGGCCAACCTGCAGATTCCCGGCTGCCTCCACGTCCGACGGTACCACGCGGTGGAGGGCAGCCCCAAGTACCTGACGATGTACGAGTTCGAGCACGAAAAGGTGCCGGAAACCCTGGCCTGGGAGAACCAGCGTCGCCAAGACACCATGCACGAGTACATCGGCGGCACCTACGGTCACGCTGCCGGATCGCCCGGAGTGTACCGCCGTGTCCAGCCGCCCCGCGCCTTCTGATCTTGAAGCGATTGCGCCGGCCTGCGTGTTAGAATGGCGCAGCCACAGGCACTTGATCTTCCAATAGCCATTTGAGGAGGCAATCGATGAACGCTCCGGCCCGAATGAAATTTGGCGTGTTTATGGCTCCGTTCCACCGGGTCGGGGAGAACCCGACGCTGGCCCTCGAGCGTGACCTCGAGCTCCTCCAATGGTTGGATCACCTGGGCTACGACGAAGCCTGGATCGGTGAGCACCACAGCGCCGGGTGGGAGACCATCGCCTCGCCCGAGGTTTTCATGGCCACCGCCGCCGAGCGCACCCGCAACCTGCGCCTGGGGACCGGCGTGGTCAGCCTCCCCTACCACCATCCCTACATGGTCGCCAACCGCATGGTCCTCCTGGACCACCTCACCCGCGGGCGCGTGATGCTGGGAGTTGGGCCCGGCGCCCTGGCCTCCGATGCCTACATGTTCGGCATCGATCCGGCTCGCCAGCGCGAGATGATGGACGAGTCCCTTGGGGCCATCAAGCGGCTGATGGACAGCGACGAACCCTACACCTACACCAGCGACTGGTTCGAGTTGCACGATGCCCATCTGCAGTTACGGCCATATCAGCAGCCCTTCCCCCTGGTCGTGGCTTCGGTGCAGTCGCCGGCCGGCGTGACCACGGCGGGCAAGTACGGGGCCGGCGTCATTTCCCTCAGCGTCCCCCGCGATATGGTGCGTTCCACCAGCCTGAAGGACCAGTGGGCCATCGCGGAGGAAACCGCTGCCGAGCACGGACAAACCGTAAAACGTTCGGAATGGCGTCTGTCCGTGGGCGTTCACCTGGCCGAATCCAAGAAGCAGGCCCAGGAGGACATCCGAGAAGGTTCTGCGCGCGTGGTCACCGAGTACTTCGGCAATACCCTGGGCCACGAGGTGCCAGATGTTCCCCGCGACCAGATCGTCGACTTCATGACCGACAACAAGCAGTGGATCGTGGGCACGCCGGACGACTGCATCCAGCGCATCAACGAACTTCAGGAACTATCCGGAGGCTTCGGCGGGCTGCTGGTCCGGGTTGAGGACTGGGCTCCCCGCGACAAGCTCCATCGTTCCTACGAGTTGCTGGCCCGGTACGTCATGCCCCAATTCCAGGGCACTCTGTCCGGCATCCAAACTTCCCAGCAGTGGGCGTCGAACCTCCGCGAAACGCTCCAGGTCAACCGCCGCGCCGGCCTTGACCGCGCCACTCAGGCCTACGAGGAGAGCCGCCAGCGCAGTTGATCTGCTTCTTGTATTGACCGACCATTCAGGGGCGGCCCGGTGGGTCGCCCCTGTCGTTTTCAGCGGGCGTGTTCAGCCATCTGCTTTTTGACGGACTTCGAAAAGCGCTGCTACCGCCGCCGGTATCAATATGACGCCCTGTTCCGACGCCGGGTTATAATGGGGCCAAAGAAAGCGGACCATGGAGCAGAGGTAGACGTGATGCGCAAGACCAAGATTATCGCCACCATAGGCCCATCATCCCGGTCCCCGGAAATCCTCGATCGCCTCGTCGGCGCCGGCATGGACGTCGCCCGCCTTAACTTCTCCCACGGCACGCTGGAAGAGCACGCCGAAGTCATCGCGAACGTACGGGCAGCGTCCGCAAAGCACAACCGGCCCGTGGCCGTTCTGCAGGACCTGGGCGGCAACAAGTTCCGCTTGGGCAACATGGCGGAACCGGCACAATTGAATTTTGGTGACGAGGTCTCCATCGTCAACGAACCGACCTCCGTTTCTCCTTTCCTCCTTCCTTTTCCGGAACCGGATATCCTGCGCAGTATGCGCCCCGGCAACCTGGTCTATATCTCCGACGGGACGGTATGCCTGGAGGTCCTGGAAGTAACGCCGGACCTCGAAATCAAAACCCACGTCCGCAACGGTGGAAACCTCTCGTCGTACAAGGGAGTCAACCTCCCCGACGTGCCCATCGACATGCCGGTAATCACCGAAAGCGACAAGATTGCCCTGCAATTCGGAGTGGATCAGGAAGTGGATTGGGTCGCGCTTTCCTTCGTACGCACGGGCGAAGATGTCCGGTATGCTCGGGCCTATCTCAACCAACTCGGCAGTCGCGCCCCGGTGATGGCCAAGCTCGAACGCCGGGAGTGCATTGCCAACCTGGACGAGATCCTGGGCGAAGTGGACGGCATCATGGTCGCTCGCGGCGATCTCGGCGTGGAAATGCCCATGGAAGAGGTACCGGTTATCCAGAAGGACATGGTGACCAAAGCCAACCGGGCCGGGCGTATCTCGTCGGTGGCTACTCAGATGCTGAGGTCAATGGTCAACTCGCCCACGCCGACGCGGGCTGAGGTGTCCGACATTGCCAACGCCGTGCTGGACGGCTGCGACTCCATCCTGTTGTCCGACGAAATCGCGGTGGGTTCGTATCCGGTCGAGGCGGTGCGCATCGCCGACGCCGCGATTGTCCAGGCCGAAAAGATGTACCATTACTATTCCGAATTCCCGCAACGGGACCAGACTCAGTCGGTGACGTGGGGCGCGACCCAGTTGGCCAAGTCGCTCAACGCCAAGCCCATCGTAATCACCAGCACCGGCCGCGCTGCCTACGAGATGTCGCGCTTTCGGCCGGAGAACGACATCATCGTATTCTCCCACGACGCGGCCGTGCAGCGTCGCGTGTGCATGGCCTGGGGCCTCAATCCCAAGGGGGTAATCCCCGCAGAGCCCGACGTAGCCAAGCTGGTCACCATGCTGGTCGACGCAGCCATGGCAACCGGGATGGTTTCGGAGCGGGACGTGGTAACCCTGGTCCACGGCTTCATGACCGGCGTCACCGGCACGACCAATACCATCCAGGTACTCAACATCCAGGAATACCTGGACCACATCGGACGCAACGCCGTCGCCTCCGCCGCGCCGGACGCAATCTAACGCACGTGGGACCCGTTGGCATGACGGAACAGGACTACGCCAACTGCGCCCGCAAGTTCCTGGCCGACTCCGACCGGGAGTTTGAGGCCGGCGAGCGGCAGCAGGCATCGGAGAAGCTATACGGCGCGGCCAACGAGGCCCTTACCGCCATTGCCGTCCAGCGCGGCTGGAAGCACCGCACTCACCGGGATATGAAAAACGCCGCGCAAGCCCTCGCCGACGAGTACGGGGATCTATTCCTGGTCGCCGGATTCAACACCGCGGAAAAATTTCACAAGAACTTCTTTCACGATGAGATGGAGGATTACGAAATCGAAGCCGACCGCCCTACAGTCCATGAGTACGTCAACCGTGTGCTGGCTTTGATGGAAGAATAACTACGAGGTGCCAATATGCGAGCCGGCGATGAACAGCCTCTATCGAATATCACCGTCACGGACGGCGACACAATTTTTGCAGATTGCAATGGCAAACGGATTGAAATCAGACTGCGCGGGATCGACGCTCCCGAATCCGATCAGCCATTCGGTGAAGAAAGTGAAGACTACTTAACATGCCTACTATCATCTCGGCAAGCCCGTACTGTGACGCTGAAGGTTGTTGAGCCATCCGATCGGTACGGACGCGTAATCGGTTTTTTGCATCGCTATGACGCACGAGGCCATTGGCACAACGTGAACGTGGAAATGGTGCGAGCCGGCATGGCCTATTGCTACCGCGAGTACAGCGGCGGCACCCTAGAATTCGAAACAGCAGAGTACTCTGCTAAGGTCGATAGGGTAGGAGTCTGGGAAGCAGGCCGATACGGGCACGAGAAGCCGTGGGATAAACGCAACGCAGACCCCGTCTCACGCGTTGGCAACTGGTTAGGCCGCTGCTTTGGCAACTTGCTCGATGGAGATGAAGAAGAATGACGGAACAGGACTACGCCCAATGCGCTCGCAAGTTTCTGACGGACTCCGACCGGGAGTTTGAGGCCGGCGAGCGACAGCAGGCATCCGAAAAATTGTATGGTGCGGCCAACGAAGCGCTGACCGCAATAGCGGTCCAGCGCGGTTGGAAATACCGCACCCATCGGGACATGAAAAACGTCAGCCAGCGACTGGCGGAAGAGCACAATGAACCTCTCTTTGTCGGCGGCTTTGCCGTCGCAGAGAAGTTTCACAAAAACTTTTTCCACGATGAGATGGAAGAGTACGAAATCGTGGTTGATCGCCCTTACGTCCACCAGTTCGTTCATCGCGTGCTGGGGTTGATCGGGCAATAATGCGAAAGGGCGGGTTCGAGACCCGCCCTTGGCAGATAAGGCGATTGTTGCCGCTTTTATTCGCTGGCGGTTGACCTGGGCAAATGGGACACTCCCGATGACAGGTACTGGTCCACGCCGCGCGCCACGTCCCGCCCTTCGGCAATCGCCCACACAACCAGCGACTGGCCGCGAACCATGTCGCCGCCGGCGAATATACCCGGAATCGACGTCATCTTATTCTCGTCGACCTTGACGTTGCCTCTACCGTCCAGCTCAACACCCAGCTGGTCCAGCATCCCGCCGTGTTCCGGGTGGAGGAATCCCATTGCCAGCAGCACCAGGTCCGCGTCCACGCTGAACTCGCTGCCCGGCACTTCCGCCATCTGGAAACGGCCGTTTTCGCCGCGGGTCCAGTCGACTCGGACGGCGTGCAGTTGGCTGACCTGCCCGTTCATGCCGGAAAGCGACTTGGTGAGGATGTTGTAATCGCGCACCCCGCCTTCTTCGTGCGCGCCGGAGGTCCGCAGGATCATCGGCCAGCGCGGCCACGGGTTATCGTCCGGGCGAGTTTCAGGAGGCTCCGGCAACAGCTCAAACTGGTGGACAATCTCGGCGCCTTGTCGGTGCGCGGTGCCCAGGCAGTCAGCTCCCGTGTCGCCTCCGCCCAAAATTATGACCCGCTTGCCCTCGGCTGAGATCTGACCGTCAATGGTCTCCCCGGCCAGTACCCGGTTTTGCTGGGGCAAATACTCCATCGCGAAGTGCACGCCGTCCAGCTCACGCCCCGGAACGTCCAAGTCTCTTGCCTGGGTGGAGCCGCCGGTCAGGCAAACCGCGTCGTATTCTTCCAAGAGCCGCTGGGCCGGATAGTTCACGCCGACGTTGATGCCGGTGCGGAACTCGATGCCCTCCGCTTCCATCAACTGGACCCGGCGCTGCACCACCGACTTCTCCAGCTTGAAGTCCGGGATCCCCAGCATCAGCAGGCCGCCGATGTAGTCCGCCCGCTCCAGCACGGTGACCTTATGCCCGGCCCGGTTCAACTGCTGGGCGGCGGCAAGTCCGGAAGGCCCGCTCCCGACCACGGCCACAGTTTTGCCGGTGCGCGTTTCGGGCGCTGCCGCCTTGATCCACCCCTGCTCATAGCCCCGGTCGCTGATCTCTTTCTCGATGTATTCGATGGTGACGGGATCGGAATTGATGCTGAGCACACAGGACGCTTCGCAGGGAGCAGGACAGATCCGGCCCGTAAACTCCGGGAAGTTGTTGGTGCTGAGCAACACTTCCAGCGCCCGTTCCCAGTTCCCCAGGTAAACCTGGTGGTTGAACTCGGGTATAACGTTGCCCAAGGGGCACCCCATGTGGCAGAAGGGCACCGCGCAGTCCATGCAACGCCCGCCCTGCTCCGTCGCCTGCTGGTCGGACCAGCGGTGATAATACTCGCGATAATCGCCGACCCTTTCCGACGTGGGTCTTCGCTCCGGCGGTATCCGCCCGAACTCGATAAATCCCGTGACCTTACCCATTGGGCACCGCCACCAACTCCGCCGCCGCCCGCTCGGCACGTTCCTGGAGCACACGCCGGTAATCGCGGGGCATAACCTTGCGGAACTCGCCGATGCTCGCCTGCCAGTTGTCCAGAAGCCGCTGCGCCGGCCCGCTGCCGGTCCGCCCCAAATGCTCGACCAGCATACTATGCAGCAGGTCAATGTCTTCCTGTTCAACCAAGTTTTCCAGGTCGGCCATGCCGTCATTGAAGCGGATGAGGAAATCGCCGTCCGGGTCGTGAACGAAGGCGATGCCGCCGCTCATGCCGGCGGCAAAGTTACGACCGGTGCTGCCGATGACCGCGACTACACCGCCGGTCATGTACTCGCAGCCGTGATCGCCCACGCCCTCGACGACAGCGCGCGCTCCGCTGTTGCGGACGCCAAATCTTTCTCCCGCCCGCCCGCGGATGAACACATCGCCGCCGGTGGCTCCGTAGAGCGCCACGTTGCCGATGATGATATTGTCCTCCGGCACGAAACCGGAACCCGCCGGCGGCACTATGACGAGGCGCCCGCCTCCAATGCCCTTGCCCATGTAGTCGTTGGTGTCGCCGGCCAGCCGGATCGAAACCCCGGGAGCCAGGAACGCGCCGAAGCTCTGGCCGCCGGAACCCTCCAGCTCGATGTCGATGGTGCCGTCGGGGAGACCTTCTTCACCGTACTTGCGGGCAACCCGTCCGCTGAGCATGGCGCCGACGGTGCGGTTCGAGTTCCGGACAGGCAGGCTGATATGCACTGGCGTACCGTTGTCGATAGCCGGTTGGGCCTGCGCGATCAATTGGTGGTCCAAAGCCCTTTCCAGACCGTGATCTTGGTCAATGCAGCAGTAGGTCTGCACACGTTGCGCCCGTGGCGGAACCGTCAGCAGCTTGGACAGGTCAATCCCGGACGCTTTCCAGTGGTCCACAGCTTTGCGGGTCTCCAGCTTGTCCACCCGGCCCACCATTTCGGCCACGGTGCGGAAGCCCAGCTCAGCCATGATCTCCCGCAACTCTTCAGCCACGAAGTAGAAGTAGTTGACCAGGTGGCCCGGCTGTCCGGCGAAACGCTTGCGCAACTCCGGATCCTGCGTGGCAATGCCCACGGAGCAGGTGTTGAGGTGGCACTTGCGCAGCATGATGCAGCCGTTGACGATCAGCGCGGCCGTGGCCATGCCGAACTCTTCTGCGCCCAGCAGCGCGGCGATTGCCACGTCGCGGCCGGTTTTCAACTGCCCGTCGGTTTGGACCACGATGCGGCTGCGGAGGTCATTGGCCACCAGCACCTGCTGGGTTTCGGCCACTCCCAGTTCCCAGGGCAAACCGGCGTGCTTGATGGACGATTCCGGTGAGGCCCCGGTGCCGCCGTCATGACCGCTGATAAGCACCACGTCGCCGTGGCCTTTCGACACTCCCGCGGCAATGGTCCCCACGCCCACCTCAGACACCAGCTTCACGTGGATGCGCGCCTCGGGGTTGATGTTCTTCAGGTCATGGATCAGCTGGGCCAAGTCCTCGATCGAGTAGATGTCATGGTGGGGTGGAGGCGAGATCAGTTCCACGCCCGGCGTCGTATGGCGCACCCAGCCGATGTACTCATCCACCTTGTGCCCGGGCAACTGGCCACCCTCGCCCGGCTTGGAACCCTGGGCCATCTTGATCTGGAGGTCGGTGGCGTTGACCAGGTAATTGGGGGTAACGCCGAAACGACCCGACGCGACCTGCTTGATCGCGCTGGAACGGTTGTCACCGTTCTGGTCGAGAGTGTACCGGTGGAAATCCTCGCCGCCTTCGCCGGTGTTGCTGCGCGCGCCCAGCTGGTTCATGGCGATGGCCATGGTTTCGTGCGCTTCCCGGCTGATAGAACCCAGCGAGATGGCGCCGGTGGCAAACCGCTTGACTATCTCCACCGCCGGTTCCACTTCATCGATCTCAATGGGTTGGAGATCTTTGAACTCAAACAGACCCCGCAGGGTGGCCATGCGGCGGCTCTGGTCATTCACTTCCTGGGCGAATTCACGGTAGGCCCGCGGATCGTTGGCGCGGGTGGCAAACTGCAGCTTGGCGATGGCTTCCGGATTCCACTGGTGGAACTCGCCATGCCGCCGCCATTGGTACTGACCGCCCATGTCCAGTTCCTGCATCCCCGGCACGAACGGGTCATCGAACGCGGAGCGGTGGCGTTGCAGCGTTTCTTCCTCCACCACGTCGAGGCCGATACCCTGGATGCGGGAGGGGGTGCGAGTGAAGTACCGGTCCACCAGATCGTCGTTCAGGCCGATGGCCTCAAAGATCTGGGCTCCACGGTACGATTGCACCGTGGAGATACCCATCTTGGACATCACCTTGAGGATGCCTTTCTCGTTGGCCTTGATGAAGTTGTAGACGGCGTAGTCGGGCTTGGTCCCGTTCAACTCCCCCCGCTCTGCCAGATCACGGACGGACTCCAACGCCAGATACGGATTGATGCCGCCTGCGCCGTAGCCGATCAGCAGGCAGAAATGCTGGACCTCCCGGGGCTCTCCCGACTCTACGATCAAGCCAACCCGGGTGCGTGTTCCGGTGCGCGTAAGATGATGGTGCACCGCGCTGGTCGCCAGCAGGCTGGGTATGGGAGCGTGGATCGCATCCACACCACGGTCGGAAAGGATGATGATGTTCGAGCCCTGGGCTATGGCTTCGGACGCAGCATCGCAAAGATTGTCGAGAGCATATTCCAACGATCCCGTCCGGGCATCAAACCGGGTGGACAAGGTTGCGGACGACAGACCCGGCAATTCCAGTGCGCGGATCTGCGCCAGTTGCTCATCGGTCAACAGCGGCGACTTCAGCCGCAGTTGCCGGCAGTGTTGCGGCGATTCGTCAAACAGGTTCTGCTCGCTGCCGACGAACGCTTCCAGCGAAGTAACTAACTCCTCTCTGATGGCGTCCAGGGGCGGGTTGGAGACCTGAGCGAACAGTTGCTTGAAGTAATCAAAGAGCGGGCGGTTTTGGTCGGACAAGACGGCCAGGGATGCGTCATTGCCCATGGAACCGATGGCTTCGTATCCTGCCGCTGCCATCGGCGTGGTCAGCATCCGCAACTCTTCAATGGTGTAGCCGAAGGAACGCTGCTGTTGGCGGAGGTTGCTGCCCCCGGCCGGCGGCAACGGCTGCGCGTCGGGCAGGTCTTCCAGCTCCACCTTGTTTTCTTGCAGCCACTGGCCGTAGGGCTGGCGGCTGGCCAGGGTCTGCTTCAACTCCTCGTCACCGATAATCCGGCCCTCGTCGAAGCTCACCAGGAACATCCGACCCGGCTGCAAGCGGCCTTTTTCCTTGATGCTCTCCGGAGGCAGGCTCAGCACGCCGGTCTCGGAAGCCATCACCAGCTTGTCGTCGTGGGTCACCGTGTAACGGAACGGCCGGAGACCGTTGCGGTCCAGCACGGCGCAGACGTCCTTTCCGTCGGTTGCCAGCATCATCGCCGGCCCGTCCCACGGCTCCATCATGCACGAGTGGAACTCGTAGAAGTCTTTTTTCTCCTGGGGCATGGTTTCATGCTGGTCCCAGGCTTCCGGGATCATCATCAGCATGGCGTGGGCCAACTCTCGGCCCGTCATGACCAGGAGTTCCAGCGCGTTGTCGAAACTGGCCGTATCGCTGGCCTGGGGGTCGCAGATCGGCGCCAGCTTATGGATGTCGTCGCCGTACAGCGGGGAGCTGAACTGGTACTCCCGGGCGTGCATCCAGTTGATGTTGCCGCGCAACGTGTTGATCTCCCCGTTGTGCGCCAGGTAGCGATACGGGTGGGCCAGTTTCCAGTGCCCCAGCGTGTTGGTGCTGAACCGGGAGTGGACCAACGCGAAAGCTGACACCATCGCTTCGTCGTTCAGGTCGGCATAAAAATTGGGCAGCTGGTACGAAACCAGCAGGCCCTTGTACACCACGGTGTTGGCGCTCAGGCTACAGATATAGTAAAAGTCCGCGTCGTCTTCGCTGATGCCGGTGGCTTGCAGATTGTTCGTGATGGACTTGCGGACTACGTAGAGCTTGCGCTCCAGGGACGCCCGGTCAGGGGTGTGGGCAACGCCTTTCCCAACGAAGAACTGCCGGATGGTGGGACAAACCGCCCGAGCGTCGCGTCCAATCGCGGTGGGATCGACTGGCACCTCCCGCCACCCGAGGATGGTCAGGCCTTCGTCGGTCACGACTTTCTCGATATGGGCCACACAAGCGGCCAGGGGAACAGCATCCTGGGGCAGGAAGACCATTCCCACGCCGTACTCGCCCTCAGGGGGCAGGGTAATCCCGATTTCGGTTGTAACCTTGCGGAAAAAAGCATCCGGCATCTGGACCAGGATGCCCGCCCCATCTCCGGTGTCCGGGTCGGAACCCGAAGCACCCCGGTGCCCCAGATTGTTCAGAACTTCCAGCGATTCGGTGACTATGGTATGGGTCTTTTCACCCTTAATATTGGCAACCATGCCGACGCCGCAGGCATCGTGTTCCTGCTCGGGGGCGTATAATCCGGACTGGGCCAGTTCTTTGAGCGAATTCATGGCTGCACCGCGCGGTCGCTGGGACAATGAAAAAGCCGCCAGCTATGCCGAAAGCCACTCCCAACTCCGGGCTCGTGGACTTTCTCGCTACTGGCAAAATTAGTTTGTGTAATATATCACAATTGCCGGGGATTGCAAGGCAAACCGCCGCCGGCCTATACTCATACTCTACGGGATGGCGACAATGATGCGTCTGCCGATTCCCGCGGATGACACGGAACATTTCTCATGGACATAACCCCTCTAACCGTGTTCTACGGATCCATGCTGGGCCTCATGGTGGCCGCACTGTTCGTGGTCATGTACCGGCAGGGCCGCAGCCCTACGTACGGCGACATGATGAACCTGGAACGCCAGACCCGCGAAGAGTTAAGAGCTGAGATCCGAGAGGCGGTGAAAAATGCCGTCACGGAGATCACTGCCGAAATGAACCGGCAGACGACCGAGATCAACCAGCGGATCGACGAAACCAACCGGCGGATCGACGAAACCAACCAACGCATCGACCGCGTTTTGACCGCCCTGGCCAGTCACCAGCACATTGACGGTCGCGTGATGATAACGGTTCAAAACGAGACGGAACCCACGCCGGCCGGCGACGACTAAACCCCGGCTGGCCCATGCCTATGACCACTACTGCCCCCAACGCACTCAATCCGGCCGAAGTCGCACGACTGGCCGTCGACGTGGCCGCCGACAAGTTGGCCTCCGACATCGTCATGCTGGACCTTAGGCAGCTGACAGTGTTCGCAGATTACTTCGTCGTGATGACCGCCGATTCCGTGCGCCAGATCGAGGCCCTCGAGGAAGATCTGTCCGAGGCCATGAAAATCGCCGGCGTACCGCGCCACCATCGTGAAGGCACCCCGACGTCGGGTTGGGTTCTACTGGACTTCGCCGATGTAGTGATCCACATCTTCGGCCCGGAAGAGCGCGAATTCTTCGGCTTGGAACGGCTTTGGAGCCGCGCTCCGCAGGTGGTCAGGATTCTATAATCCACTCATCCGTGCTGCGCGTATAGTCCAGGGCGTCGCCGGGCTCAAAGAACAGACCGATTTCACGTTCCGCAGATTCCGGCCCATCGGAGCCGTGAACGATGTTTCGGCCGATGTCTATCCCGAAATCGCCCCGTATCGTGCCGGGCGCTGCCTCCCCGGGATTGGTCGATCCCATGGTCTGCCGCGCCAGAGCCACGGCGTTGTTCGCCTCCCAGATCATGGCTACGATGGGGCCGGAAGTGATGAACGACACCAGCGACGAGAAGAAAGGCCGATCAACGTGCTCCGCGTAATGCCGTCCGGCCAGATCCTCATCCACCTGCATCAGGCGAACTGCGACCAGCTTCAGTCCTCGGCGTTCCAGCCGGGAGATGACCTCGCCGACGAGACCCCGCTGTACCCCGTCCGGCTTGATGGCGACGAAAGTCCGTTCCATTGGTTTGCTTACTCCTGTCAATTGATGAATTCGGGCAGTCGGTATTAATCGGTATTAAGAGGATGACGAGCGGCCCTGGCGTACCCGGTCGCGCTGCCTGGGCGCGCCGATGGTGGGCATACGCAGGTAGTAGGGCTGCAGGGTGGCCAGATCGTCGGTTTCGTCCATGCTCAACCGTCGGTGTCCTTCTGCGGCCAATTGCCACAGCCGGGCCGCCGGCGTCCAGGGAGCGACCACTGTAGGACGCAGCGGGTCGCGGTTATTGTCGGGATTGCGGACCGTGTCCCTTCTCGATTGCGCCGCCTCTCCGCAATAAATCAACGCTCCTTGGGGTAATTCCGGCTCCCGTTCCAACAACGCGGCTGGCGCTTCGATGACATCCTCCCTGACGCGCTCCCCGTCGCCCCGGAACCAGCCAGCGGCTACTTCGTTGCGTCCGGCGTCCAACCAGGCGGTAACGATGCCGTCCGGGGTCAGGTGAGACCCCGCTTCCAATAACAGCGTGTCCACGCCAATGATGGGGAAACCGCCGGCCATTACCAACCCCTTAGCCGCACTGACACCCACTCGCAGAGCGCTGAAGGGTCCCGGCCCCAGGGCCACCGCAACCCCGGTCAGCTCGGCTGGGTTCATGCGCTGAGCTTCCAGCATCAAGGCCACCGCCGGCATCAACTGCGCCGTGTGGTTCGCGGTGGAATGCCACAGCCGGGCCTCAACAACCAGCCCGTCGTCATTGGCCAGAGCGACGCCGCCGTAGCGCGACGAAGTGTCGATGGACAGCAGCATCAGGAGGTTCGGCCCAATCCATCCGCAGATGCGTAGAGGGTCAGTTGTGCCAGCAGCGGCGCGTATCGTTCCGGTGCGTCGGAAATCGTTATGCGGTGTCGTGACGGTACCGAGCCGTCCGCATCCGGGATCACCTCGCACGCCGCCGGGTTTCCTTCCGCGGCGTAGTCCAGTCCAATCCACAAGGCGTCCTGTGGAAATATCTCCGCGGCCCGGTCCGCCCATTCCACAATGAGCACGTCATCCCCGGCCGCAATGATGTCCTCCAGGCCCAGATCCCATGCCTCTGCCGGATGGTCAATCCGGTACAGGTCCGCGTGATGGATGGTGAGGCGACCCTGGTACCGGGTGACGAGAACGAACGTCGGGCTGCGAGCGTAGCCTGGCGCTCCCAACCCGCTGGCTATCCCCTGGGTCAGGCAGGTCTTGCCGGCCCCCAGCGGTCCGGTGAGTAGATAGACGTCACCGGGAGCGGCCGCCTCGCCGATGGTTTTTCCGACCGCGCGGGTTTCGTTGGCGGTTTCGGTATGGATTGTGATGCTAGTGAACATGAGCCTGTACACCGGGGAGCTGCTCGTCTGTAGGCCGGCGTCAGCCGAAATGGTCCCAACCCGCTCCGCCCCGGAGGCGGGGATTGCCGTCCGAGTCTAACACCGTGACGGCGCCCGCCGTTCCGTCGGTAATCTCGCCGATTATCGCAGCAGATGCCGGCAACTGGTCAATAACTGCGCTCATCACCTCGGGCGGCGCGGTGAACAGCAGGACATAGTCCTCTCCCCCGTACAACGCCAGGTCAAGCCAGTCCTCGGAAAACACGGATTTCAGCGCAGGTTCCGCCGGAACTCTGTCGGCCCAGACAACGGCTGACACTCCGCTGGCGGCGCACAGCTTTGCCAGATCGTCCGCCAGTCCGTCGCTGACGTCCATGGCCGCCTCGATCCCGTTGGCGACCAGAATCTGGCCCTCTGCAACGTGTGGGCGCGGCCGGCGATGGGTGATCGTGAGTCGATCCGCGTCGGGGGTGACTGCCTTCGTTCCTTCCAGCATCGTCCGCAGTCCTCCGGCAGACCCTCCTACGGGTCCCGTGACGCCCACCAAATGGCCCGGCCTGGCCGCGGTTCGCACCATGGGTTTGCCAGTGGCAATGCCGGTGAGGGCCACAGTAATGAAGCCCACCGGCGATCTGACCATGTCGCCGCCAATGACCCGCGCCCCGAACTCCCGGCAGATTTCGGCCATGCCGGAATACAGTTCTTTAATGTCGGCTACCAGCGTATCCGCCGGCAGCCCCAGGGTCACCAGCGCGAATGCCGGCCTTCCACCCATAGCCGCCACGTCGCTGACGTTGGAGGCGATAGCCTTCCAGCCCAAATCCCGCCACGGCGTGGTCTCGGAAGTGAAGTGGATCCCGTCCACCATGGTGTCGGTGGTATACAGTTCGGTGACCCCGGCGGTCACAAAGGTGACAGCGGCGGCGTCATCGCCATTGTCCACCACGGCCCGGCAAACGGCGGCGGGACTGTCTTCCACGGGACGCCCGGGATCTCGCGTCCACTGCTGCACCAGTTCGATGAGGCCGAATTCGCCCAGGTCAGAAATGCGCATGGTCCAAATATACAAGCGAAACGGGCCTTTGAAAAAAGGCCCGGAAACGTTCGGCGCTCGTTAGCGGCTGATTAGTGAAAGGAAGCAAGAAGTTTGCGAATTGTTCCGGCGATTTTGCCGGGGACAGCGGATTTTCTCAGGGAACCTGCTCTCTGGGCACGGGAGTCTTCGGACTCGACCAGAAGACCCGAGTGACAGGAACATCCGCTGATTGACCTGGGAGTGGGCCGGCTCTCGCCTGGTAAGGCGTTTGCCGACTAAGGTCTCCCTTTAAAGGAGGTGATCCAGCCGCACCTTCCGGTACAGCTACCTTGTTACGACTTCGTCCCAGTTACCGAACCCGACCTCGGCACCTGCCTCCCTTGCGGGTTAGCTCAGCGACTTCAATCGTTCTCGGCTTCCATGACGTGACGGGCGGTGTGTACAAGGCCCGGGAACGTATTCACCGCAGTATGCTGACCTGCGGTTACTAGCGATTCCGCGTTCATGCAGGCGGGTTTCAGCCTGCAATTCCAACTGGGGCCGGCTTTGGTGGGATTGGCTCCATCTCGCGATTTGGCAACCCATTGTACCGGCCATTGTAGCGTGTGTGTAGCCCTGGACATAAGGGCCATGATGACTTGACGTCGTCCCCACCTTCCTCCTCCTTGCGGGAGGCTGTCTCGCTAGAGAGAATAACTAGCGACGAGGGTTGCGCTCGTTGCGGGACTTAACCCAACACCTCACGGCACGAGCTGACGACAGCCATGCAGCACCTGTGAAGGCTCCCCGAGTTACCCCGAGGTCGTCACCCTTTCGGGTTCCTACTACCAACATGTCAAGCCCAGGTAAGGTTCTTCGCTTAGCATCGAATTAAACCACACGCTCCACCGCTTGTGCGGGCCCCCGTCAATTCCTTTGAGTTTTAGCCTTGCGGCCGTAGTCCCCAGGCGGGATACTTAACGCGTTAGCTACGGCACGGAGGGGGTCAATACCCCCCATACCTAGTATCCATCGTTTAGGGCGTGGACTACCTGGGTATCTAATCCAGTTTGCTCCCCACGCTCTCGCGCCTCAGCGTCAGCTACAGCCCAGTAAGCCGCTTTCGCCACTGGTGTTCCTCCCGATATCTACGCATTCCACCGCTACACCGGGAATTCTGCTTACCTCTGCTGTCCTCTAGTCAAATAGTATCCCTTGACCTCTCCCAGTTGAGCCGGGAGCTTTCACAAGAGACTTATCCAACCGCCTACGCGCACTTTACGCCCAGTGATTCCGGGTAACGCTTGCCCCCTACGTATTACCGCGGCTGCTGGCACGTAGTTAGCCGGGGCTTATTCCCGAGGTACCGTCCTTTCTCTTCCCTCGGAAAAGGGGTTTACAACCCGAAGGCCTTCGTCCCCCACGCGACGTCGCTGGGTCAGGCTTTCGCCCATTGCCCAAGATTCCCTGCTGCTGCCTCCCGTAGGAGTGGGGGCCGTTCTCAGTCCCCCTCTGGCTGGTCATCCTCTCAGACCAGCTACCCGTCATCGGCTTGGTGAGCCATTACCTCACCAACCACCTGATAGGACGCGAGCTCCTCCTCCGGCGGCCGAAGCCTTTCATCTGCACCCCAAGGGATGCAGGTCGTATGCGGGATTATCCTCAGTTTCCCGAGGTTATACCCCACCGGAGGGCAGATTACTCACGCGTTACTCAGCCGTCTGCCGCTTTATCATTGTGGCCGAAGCCACGATCACGCTCGACTTGCATGCATTAAGCGCGCCGCCAGCGTTCACCCTGAGCCAGGATCAAACTCTCTTAATGAGAACCTTACTTCCTTCCACTATTCAGCTGTTAAGGAGCCCTCACCGCCGGTGGCTGGCAGCCTCTACGGCTGGTGAGTTCCGCAACTTTATCGGGTTTCATCCTCGTTGTCAATACCCATAGCCCCCTGATCCCACGGCTATCGCCTATGAACTGTTTAACCACCGTCATTCCCGCGAAAGCCGGAATTCAGGGACGAAATCGCTAGTTTCGTTGCGAATATCAAGCATTTAGCGGTTTCTGGACTCCGGCTTCCGCCGGAGTGACAGGCGAGTGATTTCATATGCGATGGCCCTGCCCCTGATCCAGGTCCTTTTCACAGTCATTGCGAGGAGGGCAGCGACGCAGCAATCTCGTCGGAAGGTTGGCCGGTTTCGACGGTAAGAATGCGGCTCGGGGTACGAAATTGCCGCGCTCCGCCCGCAATGACGAAAGCCACTTAGAAAAGGTGCTGGCGCGTCGGAGGCCGCGCTCCGTTTTAGGTGGTTCGGTTTGTCAGGCCGCGCTTTTGGAACAGCGCCAACAGGTTGTGGGACGACCCTGCCGTGCCAGTCTTTTCCCGACGCCGGTGCCCTCGGTCCAGACGTTCCAATCGCGATGCGGTCTTGTACCGCCCCACTCCCTTTTCCAAATGTCGTAGTCCTTGCCACCGGGCTTTCTCACACCAGTACCAGGCCCGACCCTCCGTTAGCGCCATAACTCGCCACGCCCAGCCCATTGCAACGGGCAATCTTTCCGACCCCGGCAGTTGCCCAGCATCCCGCCAACCGTCCCAGCCCAGAGCCTGCCCGTACTTGATACAGGGTCCACCGACAATGCGATTTTTGAACAATCAGGCTCCCTGCTGCCAGGCTTGGTCAATCGCTTCTCCCCAGTTGGAGAGCGACCCCAACGCCACATCATTTTCATCCCGCACCACCTTCATATATCCGACTTCAGGATGCTTTCCATCCCAAAGCTCTGACGAAAATCACGATCTTCGGCATCAGATTTTCATATGCGATAGCCCTGACCGTGCGTCGGATCGTCGTATTGCGCAGGGCGAATGGATTGGTATAATGTAATCCCTGTGGGCCTGTAGCTCAGGCGGTTAGAGCGCAGTCCTGATAAGACTGAGGTCGTTGGTTCGAGTCCATCCAGGCCCACCAGACTGGATAAAATCCAGAACTTTTGCAATGACCTTCTCCGTGACGCTGTAATCATCCTCCCGCCCAGTCCGGCAGCGAACCCTGTCGGGTACACGCGCTAGGAACCCTGGCCCGGAGAGCACTGCGGCTTCTGGTCGGTGGTGGTGAAACTGTCCGACCGCGTTGAAGTGGAGGGGTTTCGCCAAGTCCTGCCCTCTACCCGCAGAAGGCACAGGACGAGATTGCCGTCAGCAACGTCGGCATCATCCCCGCAGCACGCATCATTCCGCCTGGCGCCGGAGAGACTTTCGTAGCAGTTTCGATGTACGCGCGCCGGTTCCGGCAGCACCCGGTGGTCGGAAGCCCTTACATCTATTCCGACGCTGCGGCGCACCACATCATGTCCGACCTGTCGACATTCATCGGAGATGACAATCCCGGCAGCCGCCGGATCCTGGCGGCCGGGGACCTGAACAACGTTTACGGCATTACTGAGGACAATCCCCTTGCCTGGTCCTAGCGCGACATCGGCGTATTCGCGCGCTTCGACGCGCTGGGGTTGGAATGGTCAAGCTGATTGCGGACGCCATGCGGAAGGCGCTGGACGCTCTGTCGGACGATGAAAAGTTGGGCTTTGCCTTTCACTGGGGCGAAGCCGGTGGTGTGGCTGCCACTGACCGCGTTACGGAAGTCAGGTCGAAGAAGCTGCGCAACGATGAGCAGGGCGGAAATGCTCAGGCATGACGAGTAAGATCATGCGCACGATGCGATGGGTTTGGAACTTCGGTTTGCGTGACGCCCGGCCGGTGGGCAAGCAGGCGGCCTTGTCCGCGCCATCGGACTGTACGCAACCGTTGTCGCCCTGGCCAGCGGTCCGGATGCGGTAGATGGGGCTGATTCTGTGTAACGCCCTGGCGCTCGCCGCCACGAGTTGTGGCGGCGATCAGTTTCAGTCTTCCACGAGTACCTTGACGTGTCCGACCACGAACCCGTCCGTATCGGAGGTGTGGAGTATCTCCTGCCAGAAGTTGAGATCATCGTCGTCCGTTCCGGCGGTCAGCGTGACCGTTTGCGGACTGTCCCAGTTTTCCGGCGTGAACGTGAGTTCCTCCGGACTGGCTGTGAGACGGCCCGACGGTGAAATCGACAGCGTCACCACAACGTTCTCATCAGGCTGGGAACCCAGCACGACGCTGTAAGAACCAGTCCCACCCTCTGCGACGGTGAGGCTGTACGCGCTGAGCACCGGCAACAATTCCGATACGTCTGCACTCAGCGTTGAGCGGTTGGAGACCGCTTGCTCATCAAAGTGCATCAAGGCGTTCCCGTCGTCATCGACCAGTATTCCGGGCAGATCCCTGGCAAACACGTCGTCGTGGCTGACGGTGACCTGCTGACCCGGCCTGATGAACGTGTCCATCTTGATGACCATTTCTGCGCCGGAAAACGTCGGCCCATGGGTGTAGGCCCGGTGTCCATCGACGAAAATGTCGATCAGAATCCGCGGGTAGGAACTCAGGGCAACGCCAGCGAAAGAACTCAGAGTCCGGATGTCGGGGCGAACGTGGACGTTTTCGCTGAAGGTAAGCGTTACCTCCTGGCCGTCTTGGGAAGTCTGCGCGCTTACCAGGACGGGCGGCACCACGCCCGCCAAATGGCCGTCGAATGTGACGGCGTTGTGGCGCAGGAGGACCTCGTTGCCTGCGGTATCCAGGATGGAGCCGCCGTGCCGGTTCAACGAGTTCGCCACGACTGCGATGCCGTTGGCGTCTTCGTCGCCATCCTGCACCGTGTACGCGAAGGTCAGGACCTCTCCGATGGAGAGCGAAGCAGCGTCGTCCGGGTTGTGAATGCCCTGGAAGTCCGCCGCCACGGTGGAACGGCCCAGGATCAGGGAAAGCTGCGGCGTACCGGTCACCGTGACTTCTTCATCAAACCGGATCAACACCCGGATGGTGTCCCCCGGCTCGTAGGTGTCGTCGTGTCCCGGGTCGGAATCCATGGAGATTTCGGTCACGTACACCTGTCCGGCGATTTTGTGGGCTTCCCGGCTCGCAAACCCAGGGTACGCTGCATCGAGTTCGATTTCCCGTCCCGTCGAATAAATGCTTCCGTCATGGAAACTTTGGCCTTCTCCGGCCGGCAGGGCGAAGCCGTCCACGTCATGGTCGTGAATCTGAACGTCGTATCCGAACTCAATGATGTTCGTCCCTGAACCGCTGCGGTAGGTCGCCTCAACGTGGTGGTCGCCGATCTCCAGCGCAACGGATGGCGTGCCCTCGACGACCACCGGGCGGTCGTAGGTGAGCGAAACCGAAACCGTCTCCCCGGCGCGATAAACGCCTCCCGAGGCCGGAGTGGACGTTACGGCAACGGCGGTTACCTGGGGACGTCCATCGACCTGATGTCCAATCGCATCGTCGAAGCCGACAATGTGCCCGGTGACGGCGTTTTCGGTGCCCGCCTGGTAAACGTGAGCCGTCGTCGGTCCAAATCCGTCTCTGTCCCGCTCGGGCAGCACGACGCCGTCCAGATCCAGGTCCGCAGCCTGCATCGTGTAGGTGAAGACCAAGGTGTCCGTGCCGGACCCCCGGCTGTAGATGGCGCTGCGCTCGGGGTTGTCGCTGTCATCCAGCAATATGGTGATCGACGGCTGCCCCACAACGTCCACCTCCTCATCGAACTCCAGCGCAATCTCCATGGTTTCGCCAAAGCGGTACACGTCGCCGCTGACCGGGTCCGAAACAATCTCGCTGGCAACAACGGTGGGCAGTACGCCGTTGACCCGGTGTTGCGACTGGTGCCGGAGACGTGGAATGGTTTCGTTGACTCCGAACCTGGTGTCGGCTTCCCACACGTGTCCGCTGCCCACGAAAGCCGTCTGTCGCGGAACCGAAATGCCGTCAAGGTCCACGTCGTTTTGGTGCGCCGTGTAGCTGAACACCAGGGTGTCGGAGAAAGAACCACGGTGATAGCTTGCTCGTTTCTCGTTGTCGCCAACCTCGATTTTAATGGCGGGTTTCGGTTCGATGGACACGGATCGGTCAAAGGTCAGTGCAATCAGGACCTGCTCGCCGGGCGTGTAGTGGTCCCCGTCCTCCGGCTCGGAGGTTATGGCGACGCGCTTGACGTAGGCTCTGCCGTCCACCTTGTGATTGGGCAGGTCGATCAACGCGTCATAGGCGATGTCTACCGGGTACTCGTCACCATCCTGTAAATGCACGACCGAGCCGGAACCCAGGATGCCGTTCGGCTCACCTGACTCGCTCACCGCACCCGGGGCCACTGTGATGCCGGTGGGATCAAGATCCACCGCGTTGACCGGGTACCTGAAAACCAGGGTGTTGGTGCCTGACCCGCGATGGTACGGGGCCTGCTTCAGGAAACCGGGGCCGTCGCCGACTTTCAACCTCAGGTACACGGACCCGTTGACCTGAACCTCATGGCTGAAGCGGACTGCCACCTCGATGTCCTCTCCGCGCCGGTAGGTATTGCCGTGCTCGGGAGTGGATGCCATCGACACGTTCGTGACGTGCGTTTGGCCGAGCACCTTTTGTCGGGGGCCGCCGGCCAGCCCGTGGTAGTTCTGGTTTAATTCGGCGTTAATCCGCCTTGCCACGATCTCCCCGGTTCCGCCGAACTCGCCCGACGGCACCGAAATGCCGTCCGGGTCAAGGTCCTCGGGTCCGACCCGGTACCGGAAAAACAGCGTCGAGTATCCGGACCCGAAGTGATAGATGGCGTAGCGGTTCGGTTCGTCTGCTGTGCCTTCTCCGACGTGCAAGCCCAGGGTTGGCGTCCCGCCGGTAACGAGCACATCCTCCGTGAAGTGCAGATGGAAGTCGATGATTTCGCCTCGTCCGAACGTGCCGTCGGAGGGAAGCGCGCTAATCCGGGTGAGGTAAGAACCCGGCCCGTCGTCGTCAACGATCTCGATTACACATTCCCCGCCGGTTCCGTCTTCGTCGGCGTTCTCCGCCACAACCGTGAACTGCTCCGTGAACTCGGAGAGGTTATCCTCGGTGGTGTAGAAGGTGCGACCCATCCGCCCGTTCCAGCTCTGGAAGCTGTTGCTGGCCTGTCCTTCGTGATGGAGCGGGCTGTAGTCGGATTCGTCGGCAGTATCGCTCTCTGTGGTCCAGTGCACCTTCATCGTTTCCTTTCGAAACGATATGGGCTTCCCGGAGACGCCGCCGGACTTGACCATGTGCAGCCGGTAAGTGTCGCCCTCGCTGACCGGGTTTTCGTTGCATTCGATGTCGAGATCCTTGGTGTAAGCCAAAACTGGGGACGGGCCTTGCACTGCCATCGCGACGACGACGGCCAGAGCCACAAGAACCGTCCAGACCGCAAGTTTCGCCGGCCGCAACCTGCTGGAAATCAAACCCATTGGAGTCCTCCGCTGAAGTTATTGGGCGTTTGGTGAGATGTATTGTTGGCGTTCCACCACACACGCCGTTCGTGCATCAACCGTGGAACTGGATATCCAATGGGTCGATCCGCGTCCGCCAACCGTCTCGATTCGTCGGCGCCGCATTCTGTCCGAACCAGGTTTAGAGTTCTGTGCTTTGGCCCGTGATGCACATGTGCATTTTCATGGTGTCGCGTTCGCCGCGAGCTTTTCAGCTTGGAGCCCGGGAGTGATGGAGGCGCCGTTTGGTGTCTCTTTTGGCCGGCGGTCAGGTAGAATTACACGCCGTATCCGAGAAAGTGGTGCGGAACATGGCGTTGGAACCGGACGCGCAGCGTGTCAGGGCGGCCCAGGTGGGGCTGCTCATGAAGGGTTACCGGGAGGCGTTTGTGCCGGCGCTCGGCCGGAAGGGAATCTCCCAGGAGGAACTACTCAGGAGGATGGCCGATGTGGACGTGAACTATTCCCAACGCTTCAGCCACACCACGGTGTCGCGGTGGGAGTCGGGGGCGACTCGCCCCACCGTCGAGCGGCTGCTTGTCTTCGGGAAAGCCCTCAACCTCACCGAGGACGAGGTTGAGGGGTTGCTGCTGCTGGCCGGGCTTAGCGAAGGTAATTCGGCTGAACCGGAGCAGTCCGAGGTGGGGGAAACGGACTCGGATCTTGCCTCTGCCGAAGGGATCGAGGCGAGTGTTGCGACGGAGCAGGCGGGCCCAGTGCGAGGACGCGAGCTGCTCCTGGAGGTGAGCCGATTTTTCGTGTTTCGGTTCCTGCTGATAGCTGCGTTGATGACCGGCTTCCACTACCTGCTGTCGTTGGCGGGGTGGCACAACAACTGGATGCCGATGATCGGTGTGGCGTTTGCACTCTTGCTGGTGCTGGGCCAGGGATTCATCCTCCGAGACAAGTCCGCCAGCCTCCGGGAGTTCTATTGGGTGTCGGTTTTCTTCGTTCTGACCACGCCGCTGCTGCAGTTTGCCCCGTTGGGGCTCGACCACTACAACTTCCACCTGGTGCCGGACCTGGGCGGGACGATGCTGCCGTATCTGCTGGCGCTGCTCGTGAACCTGGGGCTGTCCTGGATGGCGGGGCTGATGTTCCACCTGCTGTGGCGGTGGCGGTACCGGGAGGGCACCACGGTGGCAGGCACCGTGTCCGGGGCCGCGTCGGTGACCTGTCCTCCTCTGGGAGTGGTCTACATGGTGGTCGTGGTGATAACCAACTTCTCGGTTACGGTCCAGCTTGCGGTGGTGTTCGCGGTGCTGCCCATGGCCTTCTCCATGCTCCTGGTTCTTCAGGACACCGGGGTCAGGTTTACGGAGCCGGACCGGCGGGCGTTGTTCCAGGCGCTGGTGGTGGCGGCGTGCGTGTCCGTGACGGTGGGGATTGCGGTGATTATGTCAATATATCTGTCGCCGGACTTTCCGTCGGTGTTGCCGGACCACAACTTGATGAAGTCGTGGGAACTGGATTTCGCCGCCCTGGGGTACACTAGGGAGGAAGCGTTGGAGCGGGTGAACCTGGGCTACATGTGGCACGCGATATGCCTGTTGATCTACATGGCGGGCGTGGTGGGTGGCCGGCTGTTCCTCGAAGTCCACCGGATGGGGAACGGCGGTGAGGTGATGTCGGACGCTCTCGGCGACGGGGCCGGGTTCGGCTCGGACCGACCGTCGCGGGGCGGAAGGGGGTTGCCGTTCCTCGTGGTGGCGCCGCTGCGACGTTCAGTCGGTAGATCTCCCGGGGATGCTGAGCTTTGATGACCGCCTGTCCGCAGCCCGCGGTTTTTGAGGTTGGCCTATTACGATAAGCACCGTCAGTCGTTCGATGACCCTCGCGGATTGGGCCATGCTTTTGGCCCTGTCCGGCCTTTGGGGAGGTTCATTTTTCTTCGTCGCCATTGCGGTTGATGAGTTGCCGCCGATTACCACCGCCTCCCTGCGGATAGGTTTGGCGGCACTGGCAATGAACCTGCTCTTGCGGGCAATGAAGATTAACATTCCCGCCGTCCCGGCCCTGTGGCGCGATTTTCTGATAATGGGGTTGTTGAATCTCGCCATCCCTTTCGCGTTGATTGCCTGGGGACAGACGCGGATCGACGGCGGCTTGGCCTCGATCTTCAACGCGACCACCCCGTTTTCCACCACCATTGCCGCCCACTTTTTCACGCACGATGAGCGTATGACGAGGAGCCGTTTGGTCGGCGTCAGCATCGCTGTCACCGGCGTGGTGCTGATCATCGGGATAGATGCGTTGGACGGTCTGGGCTCCGCGTTCGCTGGTGAGTTGGCAGTGTTGACGGCAACTTGGTCCTATGCCTTTGCCGCAGTCTTCGGGCGTCGATTCTCCCTCCCGCGTTTCAAGGCAATCGGAGTCAGCCCGTTGGTGGCTTCAACCGGGCAACTGACTGGTGCGACCGTACTGATCGTTCCATTTGCCTTGGCGGTCGAACATCCCTGGACTTTCCCACTGCCAGGATGGGAGACGGGAGCCGCTGTCGCCGGGATGTCTTTGCTGTCAACGGCGCTGGCGAGCATAGTCTATTTCCGGATCCTGGCTTCTGCAGGGGCCGCGAACTCGATGCTGGTCACCCTGCTCATGCCGGTAACCGCTTTGCTGCTGGGCGTGACGGTTCTGGGTGAACGACTGGATCTTCGCTACTTCATTGGGATCGCTTTGTTGGCAGCAGGATTGGCCGTAGTTGACGGGCGGGTCATGCCGGTCCGTCCCCGAGGACCTCGCTCCGGCGCGAAGCCAAAAAGGAACCGCTGACGCAGAGTCGTTCGAATGTCCTGACAGAAGGCGCGGGACGTCGGATGCGACGCTTTTGTGCATGGCATTGCTCCCGCCGCAGACGGCGGCAACGCCACAACACCATCCGGTCGAGACGGGATAGGGCCTCCGACGACTCGCCGGTTACAGCGGAGTAACGCCCGGTTCATCATTTGTTAATGCAAACGACACCATTCTTTTACACCCCCGAAAAGCCGGCGCAATAAGGGACCTCTAACATCATTCCCAATAGTCCGCAGAGGTCAAATGCCTTGCCCAGCCATCCCAAAGCGCCGCCGATCTCATCGCCCGAAGCGACGGCAACCCATTGTCCCTACTGCGCTTTCCAGTGCGGCATGACGTTGTCGGTGGACGATGCCGGTGACGTTGGGATTGCCGGCAATCAGTCGTTTCCCGTGAACCGGGGCGCGCTGTGCGTGAAGGGGTGGACGGCCGCGGCCGCCCTGAGCCACCCGGAACGGTTGACCACGCCGCTGGTGCGGGATGCCGACGGCACGCTGCAACCGTCCTCGTGGGATGACGCGCTGGACCGGGTGGTGCAGGCCATCGAGCAGGTGCAGTATCGCCACGGCAATGACGCGGTGGGCATTTTCGGCGGCGGCTCGCTGACCAATGAGAAGAGCTACCTGCTGGGCAAGTTTGCACGGGTGGCGCTGCGGACGGCCAACATCGATTACAACGGGCGCTTCTGCATGTCATCCGCGGCGGCGGCGAGCATCCGGTCGCTGGGGATTGACCGGGGTCTGCCCTTCCCGGTGGAGGACATCCCTGGCGCCCAGGCCGTTTTGCTCGTTGGCGACAACCCGGCCGAAACCATGCCCCCCATGATGCAGTACTTTGACGCTCAGCGCGCCAACGGCGGGCGGTTGATTGTCGCCGACCCCAGGCTGACGCCCACGGCGCAGCGCGCGGACCTGCACCTGCGCCTGATGCCGGGAACCGACGCCGTCCTGGTCAACGGGCTGCTGCACATCCTCGTCCGGGACGGAATGGTTGACGCCGAGTACGTGGCGGAACGCACTGAAGGATTCGACCGGGTTAGAGCCGCCGTTGCGACCTACTGGCCGGAACGGGTGGAGCGGATCACCGGCGTGGCTGAGGCAGAACTGACCCGGGCGGCCCAACTGCTGGGAGCGGCCGGCACGGCAATGATCCTGACCGGGCGGGGCGCGGAACAGCAGGCCCAGGGCGTCAACAATGTTTCGGCCTGCATCAACCTGGCGCTGGCCCTGGGTCTGCCGGGCCGGCCCCACAGCGGCTACGGCTGCATCACCGGACAGGGCAACGGCCAGGGCGGACGGGAACACGGCCAGAAGGCGGACCAGCTGCCCGGCTACCGCCGCATCGACGACCCCGCGGCGCGCCGGCACGTCGCCGCAGTTTGGGGAGTGGACGAGTCCTCGCTGCCCGGCCCCGGCAGGTCGGCCTACGAACTCCTGGACAGTCTGGGACAGGAAGGCGGCGTGCGGGCGCTGCTGGTGATGGGCTCCAACGTGGCAGTGTCCGCGCCGCATCTGGAAAACGTTTCCGAGCGGCTGGCGTCGCTGGACTTCCTGGTTGTGTCCGACTTCTTTCTGTCCGAGACCGCCATCATGGCCGATGTCGTGCTGCCATCTGCCCAATGGGCCGAGGAAGAGGGCACCATGACCAACCTGGAGGGCCGGGTGATCCGCCGGCGCAAGGTTTGCGAACCCCCGGCCGGCGTCATGGACGATGTTGCCGTGATCTGCGAACTGGCCCGCCGATTGGGCAGCGGACGCCACTTCGAATACGACAGCGCCGAGGAGATCTTTGAGGAGTTGGGCAGAGCCTCGGCCGGCGGCCCCGCCGATTACTCCGGCGTCACCTACGCCAGGATCGACGCCAACGACGGCGTCTACTGGCCCTGCCCCGATGAGGCAAGCCCGGGGACGCCCCGGATGTTCACCGAGGGTTTCCCCACGGTCAGCGGTCGGGCGCGGATGTTTCCCGTGCGCCACCAGGAGTCGGACGAGACGCCGGACGAGGAATATCCGCTGTTCCTCACCACCGGCCGCAACCTTGCCCACTACCAGTCCGGCAGCCAGACACGACGCATCCCCGAGTTGGCGGAGATGAGCCCCGAACCCCTGGCGGAGGTGCATCCATCCACCGCCGGACGTTACGGGCTCAGGGACGGCGAGGCCGTCCGCCTGAGCACCCGCCGGGGCCGGGCCGATTTCCGGTTGAAGGTTACTCGCGGAATACGGGAGGACACGGTGTTCGTCCCATTCCACTGGGGCGGCCGGCAGGCCGCCAACCGGCTCACCAACCCCGCGTTGGACCCAACCAGCCGGATGCCCGAGTTCAAGGTCTGCGCCGTGCGCATCGATAGCGCGGGCGACACTGCCGATGACACCAACACCACAACGGAGCGTTAGCCATGATGAATGCCTCGGAAAAGCAGAAACTGGTGGTAATAGGTAACGGCATGGCCGGCGCCCGATTCGTCGAGGAAATGGTGAACCTGGGCGGCCAGGACGCCTACGACATCGCGGTCATCGGCGAGGAGACCTGCGGCAACTACAACCGCATCCTGCTCTCCGGCGTGCTGTCCGGCTCCCACGACGCTGACGACATCTTCATCAACCCCCTGGAGTGGTACGCCGAGAACGGCGTGACCCTGCACTCGGGAGTGCGAGCCATCGGCATCGACCGCAAGGGCAAGATGGCCTACGGCTCCGGCGGGTTGCTGCTTCCCTACGACAAGCTGGTGATCGCCACCGGCAGCAGCGCCTTCGTCCCGCCCATGGACGGCCTGTATGACGACAACGGCGATTTCAAAAAGGGCGCCTTCGTGTTCCGCACCCTGGACGACTGTGCCGCCATCATCGAACACGCGGAGGGCGCGCGTCGGGCGGCGGTCATCGGCGGCGGCCTGCTAGGCTTGGAGGCGGCCCGCGGGCTGATGAACCGCGGGCTGGAAGTTGACGTGGTCCACCTCATGGGTTGGCTTATGGAGACGCAGTTGGACTCCCTGTCCGGGCGACTCCTCCAGCAGAGCCTGGAAGAACTGGGGGTGCGCTTTCACCTGGAGAAGCTGACCACCGCCGTGCTGGGCGACAACCTCGTGACGGGCCTGCAATTCAAGGATGGCGACTCGCTGGACTGCGACTTGGTGGTGCTGTCGGCCGGAATCAGGCCCAACGTCGACCTGGCGCGGATGGCCGGGCTCCACGTACGCCGCGGCATCCTGGTCAACGACGGGCTCACCTGCCGCAACGATCAGGACGTCTACGCCATCGGTGAGTGCGCCGAACACCGCAGCCAGGTGTACGGACTGGTCGCACCCCTGTGGGAGCAAGCGCGGGTGCTGGCCGAGAGGCTCACCGGACGCAACGCCGAGTCCGCCTACTCCGGTTCCCGCGTCTCCACCAAGCTCAAGGTCATGGGTGTGGAGCTTGCAGTTGCCGGCGACAAGGACCCGCTGGACGATGACGACGAAGTGGTCACTTATGTCGAGCCCAATCGCAACGTGTACAAGAAGGTCATTGTCCGGGATGGCAAGGTAACCGGCGCCATCCTGTTGGGCGACGGCCTCACCATGCCCCGCATCCTGCAGGCCTTCGACCGGGGCGAGGCTCTGCCCGAGAACCGCTCGGAACTGCTGTTCCCGCTGGCGGCCGACGCTGGTCCATCGCTCAACGTGGAGGATATGCCGCACGACGCCCAGATCTGCAACTGCAACGGCGTCACCAAGGGCAAGATCATCGCAGCGGTGGACGGCGGATGCCGCAGCCTGAAGGCGGTATGCGACGCGACACGGGCTGGAACCGGCTGCGGCTCCTGCAAGATGCAGGTTCAGGCGGTGCTGGAACTGGCGGCAGACGGCCTGGTAGCGGATGACCCATCGGCGCACTACTACGTGCCGGGCATTCCCCTTACCAAGCCGGAATTGGTGGGCGCCATCAAGGCTATGGAACTCCGGAGCGTATCTCGCGTCTTCGAGGCGCTGGCCGGCGGCAAGGAAGACGCTGGCAGCAAGCAGGGCCTGGCGTCGCTGCTGCGGACCGTCTGGGGCGCGGAGTACGAGGACGAGCGGGATGCCCGCTTCATCAACGACCGCGTCCACGCCAACATCCAGAATGACGGCACATTTTCCGTAGTGCCCCGGATCTACGGCGGCATCACTACGCCCGACCAGCTCCGCCGCATCGCCGACGCCGCCGAAAAATACGAGGCCCGGATGGTGAAGATCACCGGCGGCCAGCGCATCGACCTGCTGGGCATACCCAAGGAACACCTGCCGGAGGTCTGGCAGGAGATCGGTATGCCGTCCGGCCACGCCTACACCAAGGCGTTCCGCACCTGCAAGACCTGCGTAGGAACCGAGTTCTGCCGCTTCGGCGTGGGCGACAGCACCGCGCTGGGCGTGCAGATCGAGCAGCGGTTCCAGGGCATCGAGAGCCCACACAAGATGAAACTGGCCGTGTCGGGATGCCCCCGCAACTGTGCCGAGTCCACCACCAAGGACGTGGGCGCGACGGCGATAGAGGGCGGCAGGTGGGAGGTGTACATCGGCGGCGCGGCCGGCTCCCGCGTCCGCAAGGGCGACGTCCTGTGCGTCACCGACACCCACGACGAGACCCTTCTGATGATGGGCCGGTTCATGCAGTACTACCGGGAGAATGCTCGCTACCTGGAACGCACCTACGACTTCGTGGAACGCATGGGAATCGAGGGGCTGCGTCAGATCTTGGTGCAGGACAGCGAGGGCATCTGCGACCGGCTGGACCGGGACATGCAGGCCGCCGTGGATGCGTACCAGGACCCGTGGCTGGAGGCCGAGAACCCGGTGCATCCCAACCAGTTCGTCACCACCCCGGCTGAATTGGCCGAGCCGGCGACCGCAGCGAGGTAGCGTCATGGTTCTGATCACGAAGACGCCGGAAGTATTTGCGGTGAGCGATATGTCCTCCTCAGCAACCCATAATCTTGGCAGCGCCGTGCAGCTGCCCCTTGGCGAGGGGCGCCGGTTCGAGATCGGCGGCATGGCAATCGCGGTGTTTCGCAGCCGCCAGGGAGGGGTGTACGCCACCCAGGCGGAATGCCCCCATCGCGCCGGCCCGCTGGCCGATGGATTGCTGGGCGGTGAAGCGTTGATCTGCCCGCTGCACAACTTCCGATTCAACGTTGCCACCGGCGAACCGCTGGGCAACGACTGCCCGGCGTTGCGCACCTACCCGGTCTCGTTGAATGAAGCCGGCGAGATCCTGGTCGCGGTATCCGGGTCGTAGCCGACCCGCTCCAGCCCCTCGGAGATGAGAAAATGAGCCTGCTGAATGCCGCCGCAGACAGCGGAAAAGCCACCCGGATACGCCTGTTCAGCCTCGCGGCCCCGCAGATGCGGACCTTCCACCTGACCTGGTTCGCCTTCTTCCTGTGCTTCTTCGGATGGTTCGGCATCGCGCCGATGATGGCGGTGGTGCGCGAGGACCTGCTGCTGTCCAAGGCCCAGATCGGCAACACCATCATCGCGTCGGTGGCCATCACCATCGTGGCCCGCCTGGTCTTCGGCTGGCTGTGCGACCGCATCGGCCCCCGGCTCGCCTACAGCGGCCTGCTGATCGTCGGCTCAATTCCGGTCATGTGCATCGGGCTCGCCCAGAGCTACGAGGCGTTCCTGCTGTTCCGCCTGGCCATCGGCGTGATCGGCGCCTCCTTCGTCATCACCCAGTACCACACTTCCGTAATGTTCGCTCCCAACGTGGTGGGAACCGCCAACGCCACCACCGCCGGCTGGGGCAACCTGGGCGGCGGGGTCACCCAGATGGCAATGCCGCTGGTGTTCGCCGGCGTCCTGATGTTCGGCGTCGGGGAAGTGCTGGGATGGCGCATCGCCATGGTGATACCCGGCGCGGCCCTGATGCTGGTGGGCGTGGCCTACTACTTCCTCACGCAGGACTGCCCCAACGGCAACTATCGCGACCTGCGCGCCCGTGGGCTGATGCCGGATTCGGCCGGAAGCCGGGGATCGTTCCTTGAAGCCGCCCGGGACCCGCGCGTCTGGGCGCTGTTCGTCATCTACGGCGCCTGTTTCGGTGTGGAACTGACCATCAACAACATCGCCGCGCTGTACTACTACGACCGCTTCGAGCTGAACCTGGCCACCGCCGGCATCATCGCGGGACTGTTCGGCCTGATGAACATCTTCGCCCGCACCCTGGGTGGGTTCTTCGGCGACAAGATGGGCATCCGGTTCGGTCTCCGGGGCCGCGTGATGTTCCTCGGCGCGGTGCTCCTGGTCGAAGGGTTGGCCCTGATCCTGTTCTCCCAGATGGCAACGCTGTTCCTGGCCGTGGGCGCGATGATCCTGTTCAGCCTGTTCGTGCAGATGTCCGAGGGAGCGACCTTCTCGGTGGTGCCCTTCATCAACCGCAAGGCGCTGGGTTCCGTGGCCGGCATCGTGGGCGCCGGCGGCAATGCTGGCGCCGTAGCCTTCGGGTTCCTGTTCCGCGCCGAGAGCCTGACCTACTCCGACGCGCTGCTCATCGTGGGCGTGGCCGTTGTGGTGGCATCCTCCCTGGTGTTGGCGGTGCGCTTCTCGCCGGAGACCGAACGGGCGGAAAAGCGCGCCCTGGACCTCGCCCTCGCCGAGCGTGCCGGCTTCGCGCCGTCAGCAGCCGACTGAACCCAAGCCGCTATCTCTTGTTTCCGGCATACCCCGGAGGCGGGCCTACCCTCGCTATGATACGATTAGTTCAGTACAGCGGCGCCGCCTGACCACGACAGTCCACCCCGACGAGGTTCAGTATGACCACCACCAGCCCCGTCGACTTGTCGGCCGTCCCGACCGAACCCTTTCGGCTCCCCGACATTCCGGAGCGCCATTCCGACGACATGACCAGCGTCGACAGCCTGCACCGGCACGGTGCAATCGCCAATATCATCCAGCGCCTGGGCCATCCCGACACCACCATCGTCAGCGCCGAGCATTACGTAGTGCCGGGGCCGTCTTACGCGGCGGGAGAAAGCCGCTACCCGGACCTGCTGGTGGCCTTCCACGCGGACCCGGCGGCCTACGCGGCCAGCAACGGCTACGTGGTAACGGAACAGGGCAAGCCGCCGGACTTCATCCTGGAGGTGGCGTCCCGAGGCACCGCGGGAGACGACCCGGGGGCGAAGAAAGATTACTACCAGGCGCTGGGGGTGGGCGAGTACTGGCTGTTCGACGGCGTGGGGGAGTTTTACGGGTTCACGCTGCGGGGCTACCGGCTGGAAGACGGCCTGTACCGCTCCGTAGAGTTGACTGAAATCCGGCCTGGGGTGTTGCAGGGGCACAGCGCGGCGCTGAACTTGAACCTGCGGGCGGAGGATGGCTACCTGGGGTGGTATGATCCCGCCACCGGGCAACACATCCCAACCCTGCAATCGGAAACGGCCCGCGCCGACGCCGCCGAAGCCCGTGTCCGCCAGCTGGAAGAACTGCTCCTCCAGCAGGATCCGGCCAATCCTGACACCGCAGAATGAGAAAGCCAGTTATGAGTTGCCCACCCCGGTCAGAAGGCTGACCGGGGTGGGCAACGGCTGTTATCAGGGCGCATGACGGGTGATCTCCAGGTCGGGCTTGGGTTGCGGCCAGGGTTCGGGCAGCAGCCGACTGAACCCGCGCCATAGCGCAATCTGCATTGGCGTAAACCGGAAAGTCGGGTAGGACGCCGACAGCCCGTTCGCCCGCTTGAGGCCCGCGCCCCGCCGCTGACCATCCCGGGGCCGGGCCTTCCAGCCCCCACCGCCGGACGGAACCGCGGAACACCGGTTCCACCCGGTGATGGGGGCTTTTTCCTGCGCAATTTGGCAAATGTTACCACATCGTTACCATCGTGATGTAACGATATTGTTACTGCTACAGGCTTGACAGTGATTAAAACAACGCCGATAATCCTCTGCGCTCGGCGACGGCGGGTCCGTTGACTGAGACATTCGGGTATCCCCATTTGGCCACACCATAATCGGATACTCGCCTACCGTAATAGCGACGTCCGATATCGTGACGGACGCGCCGGAAAGTTGAGAGAGGATAAGATAATGTTCAGCAACAGGTTTCCTTCGGGTCAGCCCTTCCGGGGAATAAGTGCGCCTTTCGCCGCCATGAAGTCCGGGGTTTTCAGCCTGCCCGATTCCGCGCCCCCCCCCGACCTTCAGGGGGGCAAAGCTGATGCGGGCGGCGCCGTCGCGATATCTTCGGGCCTGGTTGCTACCGGTCCTGTTGGTTCTGGCCCTGGTGGCGGCTTCCGCCGTCGGAGGAGCACTGCTGCCGGCTGACCCGGCCCAAGCCCAGGAGGAAACCGACACCACAAGGCCCGAAATCACCGTCGGTCCGGTCATCACCAGCGACCCGACCAGCGGCGACACCTACGGCAAGGGCGAAACCATCGTAGTCACCGTGACCTTCAGCGAGGCGGTGACCGTTGAGGGGAATCCCCGGGTGCGCCTGGATATGGGAGACCGGACCAGATGGGCCCGGTATAACCGCACGGAAAAAGATGGGACGATCCTGGTATTCGCATACACGGTCAAGGGCAATGACCTGGACAAGGATGGCGTCAGTATCCGGGCGAACCAACTGGGATTGAACCGTGGAAGCATCGCCGATGACGACGACAACGCCGCCAACTTGGAGCATCCGGCCCTGACCGATCAGGCGGACCACAAAGTGGACGGCCTCCAGGAAGCGGACCCGAGCGAGGAAGAGCAGAAGCTGCCAGCCAACAATGAGCCGAGATTTACCGAGGACGGCACTGAACGCAGCGTGGATGAGGACGCGGCAGTCGGCGGGAATGTGGGCGTCGCCGTCACCGCCATCGACGCCGACGGGGACGCTTTAACCTACGCCCTCAGCGGCTCGGACGCCTTCGCCGTCGGCGAGAGCTCCGGGCAGATTACCGTCCGGGCAACGCTGGACTACGAGACCAAGGCCGAGTACACGGTGACGGTAACCGTGCATGACGGCAAGAACGCCAGCGGCGGGGCCGACAGTAGCGTTGACAACTCCATCGAGGTGATAATTGCCGTCAATAACGTGGACGAGGCGGGCACGGTTGCTTTCGACTTGAACCAGCCGCAGGCGGACAGTGCGCTAACCGCCACCCTGACCGACCCGGACGACGACGTGACCGGCTTGGCTTGGGCATGGAAGCGTTCCGCCGACCGGGGCGCGTGGGAAGCCATCGACGGCGCGACCCAAGCCTCCTACACGCCGTCGAGCAGCGATGTCGGCAACTACCTGCAAGCTACGGCTTCCTACACTGACGGCCACGGCCCAAGCAAGACTGCCAGCGGGGCGACGGCGAAGCCGGTGGTCGCCCTCGTTGACTACGACCTCGATAACGACGGATTAATCTCGATAACCACCCAGGAGCAATTGGCCGCCGTTACTCTGGATCTGGACGGTGACGGAGCGCCTGACGACGAGAAACTTGCAGGCTCATATCAGGAAGCTTTCCCCAATGCAGTCGCCGGCATGGGCTGCCCGGAGAGCACCGGCTGCATCGGCTACGAGCTGGACGAGAACCTGACCCTCACCGGCAGCTGGAGCGCCATAGGCGCCAATGATGACGGCGGCGCCTCCAGCTTCACCGGAACCTTTGACGGCAACGGCAACACCGTTTCCGGCTTGAGCATCCCCAGCGGAGACGACAGATACACCGCGTTGTTTGCGTGGCTGGGCTTGGATGGAGTGATCCGGAACATTGGAGTGGTCGCCCCCAATATCCATAACAGCGCCGACGGTCCCTGGGTTTATGCGGCCGGGCTGGTCGGCAACAACCAGGGCGTTGTCATCGGGAGTTACGTCAAAGGCGGCACGGTAACTTCCTCGGGCAAAGCAAGCCGAGTTGGCGGACTGGCGGGTCAGAGTTCCGGCACCATTAAAAGCAGCCGTGCCAGCGCCAACGTGAGCGCCAGCGGCAAATGGAGCGAGGTCGGCGGATTGGCGGGAACTAACGTGGCCAATGACGGCGGAACCATAAGGAACAGCCGGGCCAGCGGCAACGTAAGCGCCAGCGGCTATTCCAGTAGCGTCGGCGGATTGGTGGGGGATAACGACCGGACCATAAGAAACAGCCGCTCCAGCGGCAACGTAAGCGCCAGCGGCTATTCCAGTTATGTCGGCGGACTGGCAGGATCCAACGACAGTGCCATAATAGACAGCCGCGCCAGCGGCAACGTAAGGGCGAGAGGTGATGGCCACATGGTCGGCGGACTGGCGGGAGATAACGAGGGTGCCATCAGGGGCAGCTACGCTAGCGGCAGCGTAATCGCATGGTGCGATCACAGCGAGGTTGGCGGGCTGGTGGGAGATAACGCGGCCCCCATAAAGAATAGCTACGCCAGCGGCAACGTAAGGGTAAAGGGTGATAGCAACGGGGTCGGAGGGCTGGCGGGAAACAACCGCGACTTCATCGTTCGCGGTGCCATCGTGAATAGCTACGCCAGCGGCAAGGTAACCGCCAGTGGCGGTAACCATAACTTTGTCGGCGGGCTGTTGGCCCGGAACCACGGCAAGGCTACCGCCGTCAGCAACAGCTATTGGGACAAAGAGGCTGCCGGCGTGGCCAGCAGCAGCGGCAGTCCCGAGTCGGCCGGCAAAACCACCGCGGAAATGAAGACGGCCACCGGGCCCAGCAGCCGCATCTATACCGGCTGGGACACGAAAATTTGGGATTTCAGCGACCCCGCCAGTTACCCGACACTGCGCTAACCGGGCGCTGAGCAGCTGAGCACTTTATGGACATTCCTGGAGCCGGTCCAGGCCACACTCACAGACCGGCTTCATGGGCAGTCCAGATGGGCAACGTACACTACGGCGCAACGCCCAGAACCCTCGGCGGCGGGATACTCGAAGAGACCGCCAACAAGGAAGATCGCCTGCGCCCGTTCGCTCGCCCCGGTCCGGCGGCGCCGGCCCGCGGGCAGCGGGACAAGGGCCGCACCCACCATCAGCAGCGGGAGGGCATTGCCAACGGGGCGATGCCCTCCCCCTTTCGCCTGCGGACCCGGCGTCCTGGACCCGGAACCACCGTCGGGCCGGCGTCAATCCAATCCTGTCCATCCTGTGCATCCATGCAAATTCCCCGCCCTCGCCAAACCGGGCGCGCGTGCGGCAATTCGCCTGGTTGACAGTGACCGCGCCGGCAGTGTAATATCCTCTGTTCTCTATTGATACTTCATGTCAATAAAGTCCAAAGGAGGAGTTTATATGAACACGCTTCACAAAGTCCCCGTCACCATCCTCACCGGCTTCCTCGGCTCCGGCAAGACAACCCTGCTCAACCGGATCCTGACCGAGGAGCACGGCAAGCGCATTGCCGTGATCGAAAACGAGTACGGAGAGGTCGGCATCGATCAGGCGCTCGTCATCAACGCTGACGAGGAGGTCTTCGAAATGTCGAACGGCTGCATCTGCTGCACGGTGCGCGGAGACCTGATCCGGGTGCTCGGCAATCTGATGAAACGCCGTGACAAGTTCGACTATGTGCTGGTGGAGACCACCGGGCTCGCCGATCCCGGCCCGGTCGCACAGACGTTCTTCATGGACGACGAGCTTCGCGCCGAATTCGCCCTTGACGGCATCGTCACCCTCGTCGATGCCGCCCACATCGAGCAGCAGCTTGGCCGCAGCGACGAAAGCACGGAGCAAATCGCGTTCGCCGATGTCCTCGTGCTCAACAAGACGGACCTCGTCAATGGCGAGGCGATCGACCGGCTCGAAGCTCGGCTCCGGGACATGAACCGGATGGCGCGGGTCGTGCGCAGCGAGCGGGCGAACGTCTCCATCGATACCGTGCTCAACCTCGGCGCCTTCGACCTGGACCAGGCCCTCGAGCGTCGTCCCACCTTCCTCGAGCCGGAATATCCCTTCGAATGGACTGGAGTCTATTCGCTCGATATCGGCCGCTACGAACTCAACCTCGCCGAAGGTCCTGATCCGGCGATGTCGCTCGTCGTCGTGTCCGACCAGGGCGCCGATGACGTTGCCCTCCGTGACGGCGCGGAGTGGTGCGTGCGGCGGTACGCCGAACCTGCGGAGGTGATCCGGCCCGGAGAACAGATTCCCGTCGGAAAGCATGTGAACCTCCGGCTCGATTCCCCGGGGCGCAAGTCGTTCTTCCTGGAGGTCAATGCGCCGGCGCGGGTTGGCCTCTACGCCCAGCACCTCGCGGAGGAGTTCGATCTCCAACTGAGGAACGCGGATGGCGAGGCTTTCAAACTGGGGGGCAGCTTTTGCTCCGAGCCGGCCTGCACCGAGACCGACACCCCGCGCATCAAGGGAGCGGTGGTTCCCTTCGCGGCCGAGCGAACCTGGGTCGCACAGCACGAGCACGACGACGAGGTAGGCTCCATCGCCATCGAGAAGGACGGTGACGTTGATCCCGAAAAACTCAACGCCTGGCTCAGCAGACTGCTCAGTGAGCGCGGGGTGGACATCTTCCGAATGAAGGGCTTCATCAGCCTCGCGGGTGAGTCGCGCCGCTTCGTCTTCCAGGGGGTTCACATGATCGTTGACGGCCAGCCGGACCGCGAATGGGGGGACGCGCCCCGACGCAATCAGCTCGTCTTCATCGGCCGCAACCTTGATGAGCAGAATATGCGGCAGGAGTTCGAAGCATGTCTGATTTAAATGTCAGCGGCCCGAAGGGTGTTCTTCGCCGGGGTTGGTCTGCGGCGGTCGGCGACTACGCCATCGCCGGGGGTTGGAGCCTGGCCGGTGAGACGCTGATAGTCGGTGATGTTGAGGGTGGCGTCTACGCATTCGACGGCAAGTCTGGCGCGGCCGCCTGGTCCCGGCGCGAGGTTCATGAAGGCGGTGTGCTCGCGGTGGCGGTCCACCCCAGCGGAACCGCGTTCGCCACCGCCGGCCAGGACAGCCGAGTCTTGATCTGGAGCGCCGCCGAAGGTCAGATAAGCCGGGCCATCGACGTCGGAGGCGGTTGGGTGGAAAACGTGGCGTGGTCGCCGGACGGCCAATGGTTGACGCTCTCCTGCTCCCGTCAGGTTCGCGCGTATAGCGCGGACGGCGCGGAGGTTTGGCGATCCGATGATCATCCCAGCACCGTAAGCGCGATTGCCTGGTCGAGCGCAGGTGAGCTGGCGACGGCCTGTTACGGCCGGGCGACGTTCTTCGACGCGTCCACCGGCCAGCTTCGCCAGCAACTGGAGTGGCAGGGCTCCCTGGTGTCGATGGTGCTGAGCTCGGACGGAGATATCGTGGCCTGCGGCAGCCAGGACAACACGGTGCACTTCTGGCGCCGCTCCACGGAGCAGGACTCCATGATGTCAGGATATCCTGCCAAGCCGTCGGCCCTGGCTTTCGATGACACCGGCACCCTCCTGGCCACCGGCGGCGGGGAGGCGGTGACGGTTTGGAGCTTCCAGGGAAGGGGTCCCGAAGGCACGCATCCCGGCGTTCTGGAGTTGCATGTTCAACCGGTTACGACGCTTTCCTTCGCTCCCGGCGCGATGCTCCTGGCATCGGGAGGCCGCGATGGCGCCGTGGTTGTGTGGTCCCTTCAGAGAGATGGAACCGGCGATCCGATAGGGGCCGCGGTTGTGGCCGGCGCAGTATCCGAACTGTACTGGCGCCCTGACGGGCGCGCGCTTGCCGCGCTCGACGCCCGGGGCGGCGTGACGGTTTGGCAAGTCGGACGAACCAAGGACCGAATTGACCGCGCACGCGCCGGGTTTCGCCACACCTGGTTGCGCCAGTTGACGGGGCTGAGCAATTGACCGCGCACGCGAAGGATTTCGCCACCATGCGGGCAGCGTAAGTATTTCCGCAGCTCAGTTGATTTGGCGGGTTCCATCGCCACCCTCAGCGAGTTGATGGACCGGTGGGAACTGAGCCAGGGCCGGGGCAATCCTCACGCGTACCCAGTTTCGGGGAAACTGTCATTGCGAGCGCAGCGCGGCAATCTCGTCACCTGGGACACCTGCTCACCATCAGATCAGCGGATGCCGGGTCAAACCCATCGCTAGTCCCAACTGGAATCATCCTGCCCATCCCGTTCATCCTGTTTATCCCGGTAAAACGTTCCTCTGCTTTTGAAAGTGGGTACGCGCGAGGGGGCAATCCCCGCCGTCGCTCATACGGACGCCGCGGCCGGTCACCGCGGCGTTTGACAGGCGAGAGTACCCACTTTAAAGTTGCAATGGCGGCTCAAGTCCCGGTCGTGGATTCCGCGACCATGAACGGGACTATCGAGCCGCGACACCATTTACTTGCACAAGGAACTTGTTGATGGCATTGCAGTTTGGGGTATTCGACCACATTGAACCCATTCCCGGCGTACCGCTGGACCGGATCTACCGCGAACGACTGGACCAGATCGAGGTGCTGGAGTCCGCCGGCTTTTACTCTTACCACCTCGCGGAGCATCACACGCCGGCGGTACACAGCCTGGCGCCCTCGCAGAACGTGTTCCTGGCGGCCGCCGCCGAGCGGACCAGCGCCATGCGCCTGGGGCCATGCGTCTACGTGCTGCCGCTGCACCACCCGGTGCGCCTGATCGAGGAAATCTGCATGCTGGACAACCTCAGCGGCGGGCGGATGGACATCGGGGTGGGTCGCGGCGGTGTCATCGAGGCCTACTTCTGGGGACAGGACTCGGACGTGGAGATCAACTACGCTCGCTACCTGGAGACCCTGGCGGTGGTACGGGAAGGCCTGAGCAACGATTCGCTGACCTTTGAGGGCGAGTTCTACAACTTTGACGACCTGCCCATGCGACTGCGGCCCAAGCAGAACCCCCACCCTCCCCTGTGGTACATGCGGAACGTGGAGACCGCCGCCGTCAGCGGGATGCACACCATCATTGTTGGCAACCTGGATTCCTTCGGCGCCAACGTGGAGCGCTACTTCCAGCTCTGGGACGAGCACCAGGGGCCGGGCGCGCTCAACGCCCAGGGCGAGGCTCCCAAGATCGGGTTGGTCAACCACCTCTACCTGGCGGAGACGGACGCGGAGGCCGCGACCATAGCCCAGCCGGCTTGGGACCAGTACAAGTGGAACCTGGCAGCGCCGCGTCGTCTCGAAGCCGAGAGGCGCGGCCTCACCCAGTTCCTCGGCAGCGAGGCCAATCCCCGGCCGTCCAACCTGCCGGCCCGCGAGGCCCAGGCGAGTTCGACCGCCGCGGCACGCCGGTCCGGCTCAGCCGGGCTTGAAGAGCACGCTGCCCCGGGAGGGGGCGGGTTCAACGTGGTCGCCGGCTCACCGGATTCCATCCGGAACTACATGGACGAGTATCTCGAAACCGGCGCCAACTACTTCGTGGCCGCCTTCCAGTGGGGCCACCTGTCGCACGATGAGACCATGCGCTCATTGGACCTGTTTGTGGCGGAGGTTATGCCTCATTACGTCTAATCTGTCCAACTGAGCTGCCGGGGCCGGCACACGCTGGGGCAGGATGGCGCCGGGCCGGCCCGGGAACGCCAAGCCGGCTAGAGAGTTTCCAGGACTCGCGCGATGCGTTCCACCCCTTCCACGACTCGGTCAGCGGGAGACCGCATCAGGGCAATGCGGAAGTGGCCTTCCCCGCTTTCGCCAAAGCCGACGCCGGGGGTTACCACCACTCCTTCCCGCTCCACCAGCAGCTCGGCCAACTCCGTGGATGACACATCCGCCGAGTAGCGGGGGAACAGGAAGGTGGCCCCTTCGGGCCGCGGACAGTGCACGCCGGGAACCTGGGACAACCGGCCGGCGCAGCGCACGCGCAGTTCATCGCAGTCATCCCGCCACCGGGGCAGGTGGTCCTGAGGGCCCTGAAGAGCGGCCACGCCGGCCATCTGCACGAAGGGAGAAACGAAACTGGCCGTCTGCTCCTGTATCTTCAGCAGCGGCTCCAGCAGGTTTGACTGAGCTACGATGCAGCCCAACCGCCAGCCGGACATCGAATAGGCCTTGGTGAAGGTGTAACTGGTCAGCGTTCGTTCCGCCATACCTTCCAAATTCGCGATGGTCACGTGCCGGTTGGAATCGTAGAGGAAATACTCGTAGGTCTCATCACAAATGACCAGCAGGTCCTGCTCCCGGGCCAAACGCGCTACGGCTGCCAATTCTTCCTCAGTGTAAACCCGGCCCGTGGGATTGTTGGGGTTGTTAACGACAATCATCTTGGTACGCGGGGTGACGTACTCCTGCAACTGCTCGTAGCTGATGTGGTACTCCTCTTCCTCGCTGAGCGGCACGGCTACGGGCACACCCTCAGCCATCTCCACCTGCTGGCTGAAGCTGACCCACGTGGGCTCCAGCACCAGCGCTTCATCTCCTGCCTCGATATAGGCGTTGATGGCTTCATACAGACCCATCTTGCTGCCGGGAGTCACCAGGATATCGCCGTCTGGATCTATGGTGCGGCCATTGTGGGCCGCCAGCTTCGCGGACATGGCCTGGAGCAACTCGGGCAGCCCGCGGGATGAACTGATGTTGGTAAGTCCTGCGTTCAGTGCCTGAATCCCGGCGTCGATGATGTGCTGCGGCGTCACGTGGTGCGGACTTGACTGCCCAAGATCAATTACGTCGTGGCCTTGCCGGGCCAGTTGTCGGGCTTTTTCGCCGGCGGCCAGGGTGGCCGGGGGCTGTACTCGTTGGATGCGCGTCGCGGGAGCTCTGGTCATGGTTCACCTCTGTCCTGTCCTGGCAGTGCAGTTTAGCAACCCCGTTGCCAACGAACCACACGCCCGGCAATACCGGAATGTTTCCCTTGTCGGATTACACGGGCATGTCGGATTACACGCGCAGCTGACGCAGCGTCGGCCGCCATACCCCCAGCACGAACGCCACCGTCAGGTAGATGGCCGCTCCGCCGGCGAAGGCGGCCGTCCAGCTGATGTACTCCGCAACCAGGGTCATGGGGTAGGAGCCGATGAACATCAGCGCGGCGGAAACGTACCAGACGCTCATCACCCTGCCCTGGTACTCGGCCGGCACCGAGAGTTGCAGCACCGTGGTTCCCATCGGCACTATGCTGCCCATCCCGACCAGGAACAAAATCGCCCACGATAGCCAGAACCAGTGCGACCAGGCCAGGCAAAACAGGGCGATGCCGAACAGGAAGATGCAGCCCAGCAGCAGCCAGTTCTTGTGCGGCGAGTTTCCCATCGACGCCATGATGAACGTGCCGGACAAGGAGCCGATGCCCGCCCCCGTCATCAGCAGCCCGGCTCCGCCGGCGCCTGTGTCCAGCGCCAGCTTGGCGAAGGCGGGCAGCAACTGCGCATAGGGCATGGCGAAGAAGCCGAAGGCGAACCCAATACCGATCACGGTAAAGGTGACCGGGTTCGACCAGCAGTACCGCAGCCCGCCCCACAGTTCGGAAAAGATGCCGGAGCGCTGATCCCGGGCCGCCGTCGGTACCCGCCGTACCATGAGCAGCGTCACCGTGCCCACGCAAAAACAGCCGGTCGCCAGGTACAGCGCCGGAGCCAGTCCGGTCAGTTCGATTACCGCCCCCGCCACGGCCGGACCCAGGATGCGCCCCGAGTTCATCACCGCCGAGTTCAGGACGACAGCGTTCATCAGGTCATCGCGGTCCACCAAATCGCGGACTATGGCCAGACGTGCCGGAGTATTGATGGCTTGTAGGGTGCCGAGGACAAAAGCCGCCGCGTAAACGTGCCACAAGGCGACGAGTCCGGCGGTCTCCAGCAGGGCGATCCCCAGCATCAGGAAGGCCACCAATGCCTGGGTCAGCATCAGCAGTCCGCGCCGGTCGAACCGGTCGGCAAAGGTGCCGCCGAACAGCACGAACCCCAGCGTGGGCGTGCCGTACAGGAAAATCATGAAGCCCATTCGGGAGGCGGATTCGGTCAGTTCCAGCACCAGCCAGCCCAGGATCAGGAACTGCATCCCCCTGCCCAACGCTTGGGCATTGGCGCCGATCCAGAACCAGCGGTAATCCCGGTGCCGCAGCGCCCGAAAGGTCTGGAGCCGGCGTCCGATGGCGAGTATCTGGGCCAATTAGCTCACCGGATATCCCGTGTCAAGTCCAAGTCGGTGGGGCTTTCTGGTCATCAATCCGGCGAAATTCGCGGGAATCCTGCCACCGTGAGGGCGTAGAGGTCTGACCAATATCAGGTTGATGTTGGCCCGTCAATGCCCGAGCGCTCCGCAGCGAGTACGGACGGTGGTAGAGTCAGGCAGATGCGTACACAATCGGTCCCCAGTTGCGGAACAACTGGTCGGACTGCGTCGATGCCGCAGATCGCGTTGAGCCGCACCGCTATTCTGCCGAGGAGGGAACACCATGCCGGAAGCCAGGCTAACCGTTGGCAACGTTGAAATCCTGTCCCTGAACGACCAGGAGGCTACGCTGCCCCTGAGCGATGTCTTTCCCGAGGTTCCTGCCGCGGCCTGGGCGCCCTACCAGGAGCGCTACCCCAGCGGCTTTCGCGGCGACCACCTGCTGGCCCACTTCGAGTGCTACCTCATCCGCTCCGAAGGACAAACCATCCTGGTGGACACGGGCCTCGGCGGCGCGGCCACCAACCCCCACTCAATCGAGGCCATGGTCGGCGGCGCCGAGGGACGGCTGCTCGCGGAACTGGAAGCGGCCGGCGTGAGCCCCGAAGACATCGACACCGTGTTCTTCAGCCACCTTCACTTCGACCACGTCGGGTGGAATCTCACCCATGAGCCCAATGTGACGGCTCGGCCCACCTTCTCCAACGCGCGCTACGTGGCCCACAGTGCCGACTGGGAAGTCTTTCAACGCCCCGAAGTGATGGAACTGTTCCCTCCCCACTGGGACCAGACCCTTGGCCCTCTGCAAGACCTGGGAGTGCTGGACCTGCTGGACGGCGAGCATGCGCTGACCGGCGAAGTCACCGCTATCCCCACGCCGGGGCATACTCCGGGTTCCATGAGCCTCGCCATCGTGTCCGGAGGACAGCGGGCTTACGTTCTGGGCGACGTGTTTCACGGCCCGGCGCAAGTCACCGAAACCGGCTGGAAGTTCAGCTTCGACATGGACGGAGAGCAAGGCGTCGCCACCCGCACCGCCATGGTCGAGCGCGCGGAGTCCGAAGACGCCATCATGGCCATCTGCCACCACGGCGGGTTTGGGCGTGTGGTTCGCGCCGAGGGCCGCCGCTACTGGCAACTGGTCTCCTGAACGTCAGCAGGAACGTAGTTGCGAGTAGCGGTCAGCTGTCGTCGCGCCGCTAGGTGAACGCGGCCGTCAACACCGGGCCACGGCCGCGTCCCCCAGCAGTTATGCAGCGCCCAGATCGGACGCCACACGCCCGATCACGCTGTCCATGGTGGACACGATCTGCTCGATCTCGCCGGGGGTGACGCACAGGGGCGGCATGATGTTCATGAGGTCGCCGCCGCGCAGGAACAGCCCATCCTCGGCAAAACCCTGGGTCAGCCTGGGACCCAGACCCGAGTCGGCTGGGAAGTGTTCCCTGGTCTCCCGGTCCTTCACCAGCTCCATCCCGCACATGAGACCCAGCCCGCGCACGTTGCCGATGATGGAGTGCTTTGCCTTCAGCTCTTCCAGGCCGTCCAATAGGTATTTCCCCATCCGGGCGGAATTCTCCACCATCCCCTCGCGCTCCATGATTTCCAGGTTCTTCAGGGAGGCCGCTGCTGCCACTGGATGACCGCCGAAGGTGATCACATGCCGGAAGGCCGCCCGGGGGCTGCCCACGAAAGCGTCGGCGATGGGCTTCCGCAGAATGGTCCCTCCCATGGGGATGTACCCGCTGGTGATGCCCTTGGCCACCGTCATCATGTCCGGAACAACGTCCCAGTGGTTGCAGCCGAACCATTTGCCGGTGCGGCCAAAACCCGTGATGACCTCATCGGCAATCAACAGGCAGCCGTACTTGTCGCAAACTTCCCGCAGCAAGGGCCAGTAGTTGTCCGGCGGAACCACCGCTCCCATGGGGCTGGAGATGGGTTCGGCGATGACTGCCGCGACGGTTTCCGGTCCCTGGAACTGGATGATGCTCTCGATGGCGTCCACGCACCGTTGTCCGCACTCCTCCGGCGTTTCACTGTTGAACTCACAGCGATAGAAGTTGGGCTGGGGAGCGTGGAACGTGTTCGGCATCAGCGGCTCGTAGTCTTCCCTGGGGTAGAGATAGTTGCCCCCCAGCGCCATCGCTCCCATGGTGGCGCCGTGGTAAGAGTCCTTGCGGCTGATGAATTTTGTGCGCTGCGGTTCGCCCATGCGCTTGAAATAAGCCCGGGACAGCTTCAACGCTGTTTCCACCGACTCGGAGCCGCCGCTGGTGAAGAAGCAGCGGGAGAGATCTCCCGGCATCATTGACGCGATCTTGTCCGACAGCATGACCGTGGGTTCCGTGGTGGTGCCCATGGGCATGTAGGTGATCTTGAGCATCTGCTCGTAAGCCGCGTCCGCGATCTCCTTCTGGCCGTACCCAACGTTCTTCAGCCAAAGACCGGACATGGCGTCGATGTAGGTGTTGCCCAGGGCGTCGGTGACCTGGCAGCCCTTTCCTTCGACGAAAATCTGGGGCTCACCCTTCTCGGCCATGTCGCTGGGTTCCCTCAGGTACACCCAGAGGTTTTCCAGTGCAGTCCTTTGCAGGTCGTTGACTGCCGATTCAGTGTGGGTGGCCATGTTTTCCTCCGGATGCTGTTCCGGGCGCAAAATTTGGGGATGCCCGTCGCCGTATCAGTTTAACATCGGGCGGGGGTTGCCACCAACCACCCACGTTGCAACGGTAGCGTTGCAATTTAGGTGGTCTAAATTTCCCGTCATTCCGGCGAAAGCCGGAATCCAGTAGCGTCTTCTGGACTCCGGCCTCGTGTCAAGTACGGGGTGACCTCGTGTCCGGCTGTTCTTTCGCCGTAGTGATGGATTGGCAACCAAACCATCTAAAACGGAACGCTGCCGGAGCGTGTCAATCGGTGATGTAGGTGTGGGTGATGACCTCCCAGACATGGCCATTTTCGCATTCGAAGTAGAACCCGCGACCCTGGTGCAGGTGGTTGATCTGGCCGTCCGTGCGCGACCGCGGCCCGCTCCCGAACACCACTCCCTCATCCTTGACGCGACCCAGGATCGCGTCAAACTCATCGTCCGAAGCCAGGAAGGCATAGTGATTGGAGCGCGGGTTGTCGGAGTCGTCGAAGTCCAGCGTCAGGATGTCGTTTACCTTCACGGGCGCGAAATGCCCCCACGGCCCCTCGTACTTCAGACCGAATAACCGGGCGATGAACTCCGCGGACTTCACCTTGTCGTAGGCGGGTACGATTGTGTGGTCTAGCTGCAATGGCATGGTCTCCCTCCTCCAACCGAAGTGGATACAAAACCGTCAGAGCAAAGGCGCTAGGGCTTGTGGCTGAGCGCTGCGCCGGCGCGCTCAGGGTTGCCTCAGCACCTCCCATCTGCTCCCACCCAGTAATCGTACTTCCGGCCTGCCAGGCCCAACACCTCGTCCACGTCTTCCTCCAGCAGGTAGCCCTCGCCAACCAGGTCCATGGCGGCGCGGTTCACCTGCTCCAGGTAGTCATCGCGGCCTTCATAGCGTTCTTCGATGGATGCCCGCGGGTCGCCGGTGGCCTCCCGCTCGGCCCGCGTGGCCGGCAACGGCAGCGTCCAGCCGGCCAGGCCGCCGGTGATGCCGATAAACAGGTTGGGGTTGCCGATGCTCTCATCCCGCAGGTTCCAGCCGGTGTAGGTGGCCACCGGCACCGTCAGGTCGGGCAGGCAAATGCCCCGCCGTTCGTTGTACGACTCGTCGATGTCGGCCACCAGCGCCGGGAACTCCTCGCCCTCGTCGGCCGGCAGCTTGATGGTGCGGCCCAGGTGCGACTCCGGCCCGTAGTCCAGCCGGATCGCCCGGGTGGTCTCGGTGGGCACCCGCACGCCGGGCAGCTTGGCGAACCGTTCCAGCAGCGTGTGCGACTCCACCGCCGTGCCGTCGTCCAGGCTGGGATGGCGGCTGGCGGGAGGCTCCTCCCCCGTGGTGACCCAGCGGTCCAGGTTGTCCAGCGCCGCGCGCAGCAGGGGCGCGTAGTCCACGCTGTTGAATGGCAACTGTCCCTTGATACCGTCGTTGGCCCGGATCTCGATAGGAGGAAATTCGCCCGATCCGTGCTGGCAGCCGGCGAAGTGATAACGGCGAACCGACGAGGATTCGGGCGCGTCGGTCAGCGTCTCCAGATCGGTGTGAATCAGCGCGGCGTCTCCCCGCCAGTACTCGGCTGAGGTGTTGGTGAACATGATCTTGGGCACCGTGCCGCGACGCTCAATGGCGTCCAGCAGGGAACCCTGCGCCCCCGTCACCGGGTCAACCTGCGTGGTATCCGTGAAGGGGAACATCTCCGGGATGATGTAGCAGACGTCCTTGGAGGGCTGTCCGAAGCGCAGGTTGAACTCGCCGCGCATCGCCCCGGCCACGTGCGGGATGATCCCGTCCAGCGCCGGCCGGTCTTCCTCGTCCTCGTTGATGCCCACGTGGATGTACTGGCGCAGGAAGCGCCCGCTCTGGGAGCGCCCCATGGCGTAGGCGTAGTCGATGGCCCCGGCGCACGGGTTACCCGCTGACGCCGGCGCGTGCTTCAGGAAGGACACCACGTCGCGCATCGCAGCGAACCCCAAGCCCACGATGCGACTGCCCGTGGTGGTGTAAACCAACTGGTAGATCCTTCCCGGATCGAACCCCGAAGGCATGTAGATATGGTTGTGTTCCGGTTCCAGATCTGCGTCCTCTACACGCACGAAGGACCACTGACCCCGGTCGACTGCGGTGGCCGGACTGTTGGGCAGGTCCCGCACTGTCAGCGTGGCCTCCGCCTCATCCGGGTCGACCGCCGGGTTGGGCAGGTGCTGCCGGTCCGCCAGCAGGAACACCTGGGTGGGCTCGTTGCACTGGAACTGGCACATGATCTTGCCCGTCAGCGGCCCCTGCGGACCCACGGCTTCCGGCGCGTGCAGCCCGATCAGCCCGGGCGTCGGCGGCACGTCGGCCTGCCAGCCGCCCCAGACCACCGTGTAGCCCCGACGCATCAGGTAGCCGTTTCCGGCCTCCAGGGGAGACGTGGGGTCGTTGGCGGTGGGCACGCTGTTCAGGCTCAGGGCGGTCTTGCGGCCCCGGTTCACCACGTCGAACAGGATGCGCCGGTTGCCCCGGTCGACGTTCGCCGGTTGGAGCATGGCGAAGTCCGACGAGAACTCCACCTTGCCGTCGGCGTTGCGCGGCGCCAGGTCGAGGTCCGTGATCCCCTGATTGCGAGGATGCGACGGGTCCACCGCATAGTGGGCGGTGCCTTCCAGCAGTTCATACGCGCCCACGTCGCCGAAGCTCTCTCCGGACGCGAAACTGGTTCGGTTGGTGATTTCCAGTTCTGTAATTGCCAAGATGCCTCCGGTGGGCCAACGGCCGAGGGTGGGTGAACCACGTGATCGTTTAATTGCCGGTTTCCGTGGAGATATTAGCACCTCGCTGCGGCGCGCGCCGCGACGGGCTGCCCGGGTTCAGGCAGGACGATTGCAAAGTCGTCTTGTATCCTTTATTCCCTTCGTCGCCGCCCTTTCCCGCTCATCCTGAGCTTGTCGAAGGATGCCGGTTCCGGTGGACGATGGTTCGACAGGCTCACCATGAGCGGATTAAATGGACTTTGCAATCGTCCTGTGGGTTCAGGAGCGCGCGTTGTAGGCGGTGAAGGGCGCAGCATCCTGCGGAACCGTGCCGCTGTAGAACCTCCGCAGGTGCGGCTCCACCAGCGCGGCAAGCTCCCGCCGTTCCTCCTCCTGGGCGGTCAGCGGCCGGTCCAGGGCCGATTTCAGCTCCCGGAACAGTTCATCCTTGTCTACCCGGGTCAGTTGACCGTCGCGCAGCACCACCTCGCCGTCCACCAGCACCGTGTCCACGTCGATGCCTCGTGCCCGGTGCACCAGCGCGTCCACCACCGACACCCGGGGATCCAGGAACGGCTCCTCAATGTTCCGCAGATCCACCAGCGTCATGTCCGCCCGCTTGCCCGGCTCCAGGGTGCCGATGCGGTCGCCGAACCAACTGGCGTAGGCCCCGTTGACCGTCGCCATCTCCAGCACTTGGTGGGACGTGGGCGGCTCCAGGTCGATCCCGGGCACCCGGTGGATCTTGAGCACCAGCCGCATCTCCTGAAACAAATCCTTGTCGTCGTTCAGGCCCGCTTCGTCGCTGCCAATGGCAACCTTGATCCCCGCCTCCAGGATTCGACCCATGGGCGCGATTCCGCTCTGCAGCCGCAGGTTGGAGCTGGCGTTGTGGCAGATGTTGGTGCCGGTGGCCGCCATGATGCTGAGGTCCTCCTCGGTGGCCCAGACGCTGTGCCCGCACACCACTTCGGGACCCAGGAACCCGATTTCGTGGAGATGCTGCAGCGGCGTCTTGCCGTAGGCGGTGTGGCCATACAGTTTCTGGTACACCGTTTCCTGCAGGTGGATGTGGATACCGGTGCTGTACCGCCCCGCCAGATCCTTGATGGCCGTGAGCAACTCGTCGGAGCAGCGGTGAACGTTGCTGGGCGCCATGGTGACGCGCACCCGTTCGTACTGATCGTTGCCATACTTGCGGCTGATCTCTTCCAGCACGGGCATGATCTCGGCCACGGGCCGATAGCCGGGCGCCATCAGGGATTGGTATCGCTCGGCCAGGTCCGGTGGCATCCGGGCCGCGAAGTCGGCCTCGCCGCCGCCGGGTCCGGCGACCATCGAGTTCTGGTCCACCACCGACGGAGCGTAGGAGACCCGCATCCCCGAGGCCTGGTACGCCCCCACCACCTTGTCGGCGATCTCCATGCTCACCGGGCCGGTGCCCCGTGGGGTGGAGTGAATGGCCTGTACCGTCGTGGTGCCGGTCTCGATCATCTGGACTGCGCCGTAGAGTTGGTCCAGGTACGGGTCGATGGCCCGAACGCCGATGCGGTGCAGGCTCCACATTTCCAGTGGCAGGTCCGGGGCGCCCATCTGGAAGGGCGTCAGCCCCACGTGGAAATGGTCGTTGACCAGCCCGGGCATCACGATGTGGTTGCCGTTGCCGATTACCTCAGCGTCCGGATGCTGGGCGCGCAACTCCCGATAGTCACCCACCGCCTCGATCACCCCGTCCCGCTGCACCACCGCCCCGCCGGACACGACTTCCCCCGAGTGGGGACCGGAGACCTTGCAGACGACGTGTTTACCCCGTATCAGAGATAGCGTCATGACCCCCTCCCCGCGCGAATACCTCGCGTCATTTCGGCCGGATTCAGAGTGTCCCGGCTCGCATTTTACACACTCTTGCCCCAGCATGGACGACAATGCAGGTACGTGCAAAAATGCCATAGGACTTACGCAGCTGGGACCGTCATTCCGGCGAAAGCCGGAATCCAGTGCCCGGCATCGTTAACCATCGTTCCGATTCTTTTACACTGCGACTTCTGGACTCCGGCTTTCGCCGGAGTGACGGGCGAGGGATTTCAACTGCGTAAGTCCTGTGTCATTGCGAGCGCAGCGTGGCAATCTCGCCGGCGTAGCAAGGACGTTTGCGCATAATCATCAATACCGGAACGAGATTGCCACGAACATCCGGCGGCGTTCTCGCGATGACCGACTCACCGTAGGACGGAGGAAAAATGCCCATCCTCAATTTGAACGGCGATGAGTTTCACTATCACCTGGACGATTTTTCGGACCCCTGGCGTCAGGACGCGCCGATAATGCTCCACCACGCCGCCGGCGGGAACCTGCACCGCTGGCGACCCTGGGCGCCGACGTTGGCGCGGCATCGCCCGGTGGTCCGGTTCGACATGCGAGGCCACGCCGGCACGCGCAAGAGTCTGGGCGATCCATTTGATTTGGCTGATCTGGCATCCGACATCGCCCGCATCCTGGACGCCCTGAATACCGAAAAGACCCACTTGGTCGGCGCCTCAGCCGGAGGCATCGTCAGTCTGCGCTTCGCCCATGACTTCCCCGACCGCCTGCTGAGCCTGACGTTGGTGGCATCCACGCCAAAGTTGGCCCAGATGGGCGCCAACATGGACGCGGCGCCCTGGCGCGGCATCCTGGAACAGCAGGGCACCAGGGCCTGGCTGCTGGCGGACACCGACAAGAGATTTGGACCGGACACGCCCGACGAGGTTGTCCAGTGGTACGCGAACGAAGGCAGCAAGACCGCCGCGTCGGAAGTGATCGCGCTCCAGGGCTGCCTGCTGGCGGCAGACCTCACCCCGCTGCTACCGGATATCGCCGTTCCGACGCTGATCCTGGGCGCGTCGCACGACGACATCACGCCGGTTGAGATCCAGCATTTAATGGCCGAGCAGATGCCCGACGCACGGCTCGAACTCTTCGACAGCGTCGGTCACAACATGAAGGTCGAGATCCCCGACGCCTTAGCCGACCGGACGCTCCGGTTCGTCGAGGACGTTGAGGCGGGCCTGTAGATTTCTCAGCCGCGACCGGCAACTGTTTGGGCGGATCGGCGCTGGCCGGTCCGCGAATCAGGGCAGGGCGCCCTCCCGGCGAAACACGTCGGCCAGTTTTTCCACTCCTTCCCGGATCTCTTCCTCGGACGGGAGGGCGAAGCAGAGCCGGATGTAGCTGGCCGCCGCATCGGGGTCGGCTGACCAATCCGGCCCGGGGTTGAACGCGATACCCTCCCTGAGCGCCGGCCCCTCCAGATCGCGGGAATCCACGCCGTCGGGAAGTTTGACCCACAGGTACATGCCGCCTCGGGGAACCTCAAACTCGACGCTGGGACCAAACGACTCCCGCAGGGCGCTGCTCAGCACGTCGCACTTGCGCTGCAATGCTGACCGCATCTCCAGAATGTGGTCCTCGTAGTGATGAGTGAAGTAGTCGCCCACGATCATCTGGTCCATGACGCCGGTGCCGGCGTCGTTCTTGCGGGAAAGCAAACGGCTCATCACATCCCATGACGCAACCACGTAGCCCAGCCGGGTGCCGGGACCCAGGGTCTTGGAGAAGGAGCCGATGTGCAGCACTCGGTTAGAGTCGTCCAGCGACCTGATGGCGTTCTCATACTCTCCCTCGAATATGAGGTCGGCGTAGCACTCGTCCTCGAAGATGGGCACCCCGTACTCCTCACTCAGTTCCAGCATCCGGAAGCGCCGTTCCATGGTCAAAACGGTGCCGGTGGGATTCTGCAGGGTGGGGATTGTATAGATGTACTTGGGACGCACACCCCGGTTCCGCAGGTCTTCCAGCGCTTGCTCCAGATGGTCCATGCGCATGCCGTCCTGGTCCACATCGATGCCAACGATGTTGACCTTGCGCCGCCGAAGGTTGCCCAGGGCGCCCGAGAAGCTGAACGCCTCGACGATTGCGGTGTCGCCCTCTTCCAGCAGGATCTCGTTGATCAACTCTATCCCCTGGCCGGACCCCGACGTGATCAGCACGTCGTCAATAGTGGTGTTGATACCGCGATGTTCACCCAGCTTTTCCACCAGGAACTCCCGCAACGGAAGGATGCCCTGCGGCCCGCCGGAAAAGTTGTACATGGAGATGTTGCGGGGGTCGCCGCGGAACACCCGCTCCGCCGACTCAATAAATCCTTCGGTCGGGACCATATCAGGGTCACTGTGACCGCCGATGAAGTTGTACTTGGGGTGACCTCCCCACGGTCCTGCGGGAGGCGGCAGGTTTCGGTTGAATAGCGCCGAATAGTCCAAACCTTGCCCTGGCATAAAGATGTTCCTCCCGTTTAGTGGGCGTGTTCTCGCAATGGGATTACCGCAACCGCCAGCATCCTAACACCGCCGCCCCGGTGCGTCGACGCCGTCATTTGACGGCGCCGCCGTCGCTTTCGGGTCCCAATTCCAGCAGCCGCATACCCCGGTCCACCTGCTGCCCCGGCTCTACCGACACTCGCCGCACCACGCCGGCCCGTGGCGCGGTGATGACCAGCTCCATCTTCATCGACTCCATCAGCGCCACGGTCTGGTTCCGCTCCACCAGGTCTCCCTCGGACACCAGGACCTCCAGCACCGCGCCCGGCATGGGGGCAAGGATGTCCCCGGATGCATCGCCGCCACCACTGCTGCCTCTACGCCGGCTTTCCTCGCGTTGGAACACGAACAGGTCGCCATCCAGCCACAGGTGCAGCTCCGCGCCCACCCAGGCCCAGGCGAACGGGAGGCTGCGCCCTGATTGGGTTCGGCACAGCCCTTCGCCCGTGGGCGCGGGATCGATTTCCAGGGTGATGGATGCTTCCGCATTGGTAGCTTCGTCGCCTTCCAGGCTGAAGGTGAACCGCCGGTCATCCTCCTCGGTCCGGTACCGGTACGTCACGCCGGCGGACGGATACGTTTCGCGCATCTGTCCCTGCCCGGTGGTCACGGCAGCCTCCGCTCTCCGGCGGACTGCCATGGGCTGACGTTGGGCCGGCGGTCCGTCGCTGTCACGGACGGCGTCGCCCCTACAGCCTGCTGCGACGCCCACGCCGCCAGCGCCCTCGTGGTCATGCGGGTCTCGTCGGTTATCGCCGGTTGGGTTACTGCCGGGTTCCATTCCAGGAAACCGGTGTCGTACTCGCCCTGCTGGAACTGGGCATGGCCCATCACGGCTCGCAGCAGCGGGATGTTGGTGATCACACCCAGCGCGAGGAACTCCGAGAGCGCAACCTCCATGCGCCGCAGGCTGAGATCGCGGTTGGGAGCCCACGCGATCAGCTTGGCCAGCATGGGGTCGTAGTAGATGGAGACCTCCTGCCCCTGCGCTACGCCGCTGTCCAGACGCAGCCCGGGCCCGCTGGGCGGGCGCCAGCGCAGCAACGGCCCGGTGGATGGCACGAAGTCACGGTAAGGATCCTCCGCGTAGATGCGGCACTCGACGGCGTGGCCGCGCGGTCGCAGGTCTTCCTGCTGCAAGGTCAAGGGTTCCCCGGAGGCGATCCGCACCTGCCATTCCACCATGTCCAGCCCCAGCACCGCCTCGGTGACCGGGTGCTCCACCTGCAGCCGGGCGTTCATTTCGAGAAAGTAAAACTCGCCACCGCGCGGATCCAGCAGGAACTCCACCGTCCCGGCGTTGACGTATCCGGCCTCGCGGGCTACGGCCACGGCCGCTTCGCCCATGCGCCGGCGCAGTTCCGGCGTCAGGGCCGGCGACGGGGTCTCCTCGATGATCTTCTGGTGCCGGCGCTGAATGCTGCACTCCCGCTCGCCCAGGTGAATTGTGTGGCCGAATCCGTCGGCCAGCACCTGGATTTCGACGTGGCGCGGGTTGGCAATGTACCGCTCCAGGAACACTCGGCCGTCGCCGAAGGCAGCCTGGGCCTCCCTGCTCGCCACTTCCATGTCGGCGTCCAACCCATGCTGGCCGTTGACGACACGCATGCCGCGACCACCCCCACCGGCGGCTGCCTTCACCATCAGGGGGAACCCCCACCGTTCGACGAACTCTGCCGCCCCCGGGTCTCCCGGCAGGCACTCGGGAGAACTGGGAACCACCGGCACCCCGGCGGCAATGGCGATGTCCTTGGAGCGCAGCTTGTCCCCCAGGAGCGCCATGCTTTCCGGACTGGGGCCGATGAAGGCCATCCCTGCTTCCCCACAGGCCCGGGCGAACGCGGGGTTTTCGGACAGAAAGCCATACCCCGGGTGTATAGCGTCGGCACCGCAGTCGAGTGCTGCCCGCACTATCCTGCCGATGTCCAGGTACGTCTCTTCAGCGGTGCTGCCGGGCAGCGACAACGATTGCTCAGCCGTCGTCACATGGGGCGCGCCGGCGTCGGGATCCGAATACACGGCCACGGGAACAATCCCCATGGCGCGGAGGGTCTGGTTGATCCTGACCACGATTTCGCCCCGGTTGGCGACCAGCACCTTAGAGAACATCAGAAATTATCCGTAACGGATCCCGGTGAGCGATTTACTAGGCGGGCCGGGCTTCACATGCGGAACACGCCGCGCTTCGGCTCGGGGAAGGGGGCGTTGATGGCGGCGGCGATACCCAGTCCGACCACGTCGCGCGTGTCCGCGGGGTCTATGATGCCGTCGTCCCACAGGCGGGCGGTGCTGTAGTACGGATCGCCCTCCTCCTCGTACTTCTGCAGGATGGGGCGCTGGAGCTCGTCCCGTTCCTCTTGCTCCAGGGTGCGGCCCTGCCGTTCCAGCTGTTGCAGCCTGATGGTGGCCAGCACTTCCGCCGCCTGCTGCCCGCCCATGACCGAAATGCGGGAGTTGGGCCAAGTCCACAGGAAGCGGGGCTGGTAGGCGCGGCCGCACATCCCGTAGTTGCCGGCGCCGAAGGAACTGCCGATGATGACGGTGAACTTGGGGACGGCGGCGTTGGAGACCGCCATGACCATCTTGGCGCCGTCCTTGGCGATGCCCCCGGCCTCGTACTGGCTCCCCACCATGAACCCGGTGATGTTCTGCAGGAACAACAGGGGGATGCCGCGCTGGCTGCACAACTCGATGAAGTGCGTCCCTTTCAGCGCGCTTTCGGAGAAGAGTACGCCATTGTTGGCCACCACACCCACCGGATACCCCCAGATGCGCGAAAAGCCGCACACCAGCGTCTCCCCGTACTCGGCCTTGAACTCGTGGAACCGGCTGCCGTCCACAATCCGGGCGATGACCTCGCGGACGTCGTACTGTCGGCGGTTGTCCGGGGACACGATGCCGTAAAGCTCCGCCGGGTCGAGGGCTGGAGGCTCCGGGGCAGCGACTTCAAAGGGAGGGTCGCGCCGACGCACGAAATTCTCGACGATGTCCCGGGTGATGGCCAGGGCATCCTCGTCATCGGCCGCCTGGTGGTCGGCCACGCCGGATATGCGAGTATGCACGTCAGCGCCGCCCAGGGTTTCCGGGTCAACTTCTTCTCCGGTGGCGGCACGGACCAGCGGCGGGCCGCCGAGAAAGATGGTGCCCTGTTGCCGCACCATCACCACCTCGTCGCTCATGGCCGGAATGTACGCTCCGCCGGCGGTGCACGACCCCATGACCACCGCCACCTGGGGAATGCCCAGGGCCGACATCTGGGCCTGGTTGTAGAAGATCCGCCCGAAGTGATCGCGATCAGGAAACACCTCGGCCTGCAACGGCAGGAACGCGCCGCCGGAGTCCACCAGGTAGATGCACGGTAAGTGGTTTTCCAGGGCAATCTCCTGGGCTCGCAGGTGCTTTTTGACGGTGATCGGGTAGTAGGTGCCTCCCTTGACCGTGGCGTCGTTGGCCAGGATCACCACCTCCTTGCCCTGTACCACGCCGACGCCGGTGACGATGCCGGCGGACGATTCTTCTCCGTCGTACATTTCCCAGGCCGCCAGCGGGCTGAGCTCCAAAAAGGGAGTGTTGGTGTCCACCAGGCCGTCGATCCGCTCCCGGGCCAGCAGCTTGCCGCGGCTGCGGTGGAGCTCCACCGCCCGTTGGCCGCCGCCGGCGCGCACCTGGGTCAGCCGTTCTTTCAGGTCGCGGACTAGGGCTTCCATGCGGGCCTGGTTGTCCAGGAAGTCCCGGTCAGCGGTGCGTAGGTTGGAGCCGATTACTTCCATGTTTTCTTCACGCTGGCGTCGCCCTGGGACCGGATCGTCGAATCGATGATGCCCCATTATATGCGAGCGCATACTCCCTGTCAGAACCGTAACTGTTCAGAATGCAGGGGGTTGTCATTGCGAGGCGCTTGCGCCGTGGCAATCTCGACGCCGTAGCAGCAACGCCTAGCCCAAAGGACTCCCCTACGCCAACGAGATTGCTGCGCTGCGCTCGCAATGACGGTTCGAGTGAAACTGGGTACGCGTGAGCAACGGACGTACCGTGAAGGTGCCGATCTCGCAGTGGTTCGTCAGATGCCCAGCGGCCATACCCACATGATCGCGGGGATGCAGACGGCAACTATCACAACCACCAGAGGAAGGCCCATTATCAGGTAGTCAGCAAACCGGTACCCGCCCGGCCCCATCACGATCGTATTGGACTGGTGACCGATGGGCGACAGGAAGGCCGCCGACCCGCCGATGGCCACCGCCATCAGGAACGGATCTATCGACGCCCCCATGTTCTCCGCCACCTTGATCCCGATAGGCGCCATCAAGATCACGGCGGCGGCGTTGTTGATCACGGCGGACAGCAGCATTGTCGTCACCAGGATAACCCCCAGCATTGCCCAGGGAGGCAGGAACCCGCCCCAGTCGGCAAAGGTGGCCGCGATCCGCGCCGCGCCTCCGGTGGTTTCCAGGGCCTCGCCAACGGGTATCATCGCCCCCAGCAGGATTATCACCGGCCAGTCGATGGCCTCGTAGGCTTCCTCCAGTGTCACGATCCTGGTGACCAGGAGGACTACCACCGCGGCCACGAAAGAAACCTGCACTGACAGGACCCCGAAGGAGGTCAGCAGCAGCGCCGTCGTAAACACGGCGATGGGAAACAGCAGACGCCGCCGCTGTCCGATGCGCAATTCGCGCTCCGCCAGCGGCAGCAGGCCCAGCCGCGGCAGGCCAGTCTGCACGACCTCCGCCGGCCCTTGCAGCAACAACACGTCGCCCACCCTGAAGTTGATATGGCTCAGCCTGCGGATGAAACGCTGCCCGCGCCGGGACACTCCCAGCAGGTTCAATCCAAACTCCGAATGCAGTCGCAGTTCCCGCGCGCTCCGGTCCTGGGCCCGGCTGCCCGGCGTCACGATGGCCTCCACCACCGCCACGTCCGCCGATCCCAGCGTCTGGCTGATGTCGGATTCCACGTCGCCCGACCCCTCCAGTTCAAACCCCGTGGCGTCCATGAAAGCGCGGATTTCCTCCGGGTCTCCCTCGATGATCAGCACGTCGTTGCCGTCGACAATCTGATAGCTGGAGGGCGCGCCGTACACGATGCCCCGGTGCAGGAGCCCAACAATCGCCACGTCTTCATCCGAAGAGTCTTCGATGTCGTGCAGGCGCATGCCCACGAACCTGGAGTCTTCCGGTACCCGCACTTCGGTCATGTAGCTTTCGATGTCCAGCGTCTCTCCCAGGGTCAGCGGAGTTTGCCGGACTGGGATCAGGCGCCAGCCGATGAGCACAATGAAGACGACGCCGGCCGCGGTAATCGCCAGCCCGACCAGCGTGAAATCGAACATGTTGAACGGAACGCCGGCCTGTTCCGCGCGGAAGTTGGAAATGATAACGTTGGGCGGCGTGCCAATTAGGGTCGTCATTCCGCCCAGCAGCGACGCAAAGGCCAGGGGCATGAGGTACCGCGAAGGGGGATGGCCGCTGCGGCCCGACACGCGCACGGCCACCGGCAGCAACAGGCTCACTGCCCCCACGTTGTTCATAAAGGCCGATAGAAACGCCGTCAGGCCTGACAGCGCGGCGATACGCAGGGTCAGGTACTCGGGTATGCGCGAATACCAACCGGCAATCACGTCCACCACGCCGGAGTTGTAGAGGGCCCGGCTCAGGACCAATACCGCAGCCACCGTGATCACCGCCGGGTGCCCGAACCCCTTATAGGCCTCCGCAGCCGGCACGATCCCTGCGATCGCCAGCGCCAGCAATGCCAGGACGGCGACGATGTCGTAGCGCCACTTGCCGACTACAAACAACACCAAGGAGAGCGCGAGGACTGCAAATACAATTGCCTCACTTACAATTGCCGCATTCATCTGGCGCTCTCCCTCGGGACATGGCTACGCTGGGCGTGAGCGGATTGACCACTTGTCGGGCTGGTGGGACCCGCCGGCGCGCGTCGGCGCTGAAGGTTGCCGGGTCAATCCGGGGACGCCTTCATCGTCCCATCTGTTGGCTTCAAAATTCGCGGCTACATCGCGGATTATATCGCAACGTGTCCGCGAAACCTTGCCGTGGATACCTCCCGCGGCCGGCAACAGGGCTATCGCATATGAACTGTTTAACCACCGTCATTCCGGCGAAAGCCGGAATCCAGGGATGAAATCGTTAGTTTCGTTGTGAAAATCAAGCGTTTGGCGGTTTCTGGACTCCGGCTTCCGCCGGAGTGACGGGTGAGTATTTCATATGCGATAGCCCTGGCAAGCAATTGCTCAATCGCAGACCGCGGAACTTCGTTGGCGGTATATTGTGAGCGGTGCTTGCATTTGCCGACGGCGCGCCGGCACGGCGCCTCGGCCCGCACTTTACAATCACACCACTGATGGAGCTCAGCATGAATGCGCCGGCTAACCGCATCGATCTGCTGGAACACGAAGCGCAGATGCTTCTCGATTTCCTCGGAGACCTTTCCCCAGACTCCTGGGCGGCCGACAGCGCCTGCGCCGGCTGGACCGTCGCCGACGTAATCGGACACCTCACCAGCGTTGACCTGTCCACCCGACTGCTTCGGGGCTTGGACGGCGATCATTCTCCGCCGGAGGGCTCGCCCTCTCCCGAACAGCACGATGAAGACGCCTTCGCCCGGAGCATCTACCAGCGGGCCGTCGATACCAGCCAGCGGTTGGCCGACGGGCTGCTCGAAGACTTCACGCAGCGCATCAACGAGACCGTTACCCTCTTCCGCCAAGTACAGCCCGACCAGTGGAACAACCTGGTCTATTGGCCGGCCGGGCCCATGCTCATGGAAACCCTGCTGACCCAGCGCATCGCCGAGCTGACCATGCACGGGTGGGACATTCGCTCACGGTTGGAGGACAACTTCCATCTTTCAGACGGCAGCGTGACGGCTCTGCTGGACACGGTGGACCGGGCCGCCCGGCGGGCTTTCCGTCCCGATCCGCTGCTGGCGGGGCGACCGCTCCGGTACCGGTTCAGCATCGACCGACCCGAGCATCGGGTGATTGACTTGGTGTTGAGCGACGGCGCCGCCGAGATAATTGAAGCGGCGGGTGGCGCAAATCCAGTAGGACAGGCCGACGTCACCTTCGAGTGCGACGGCGAGACCTGCGTCCTCATCCTCTATGGGCGGCTGACCCCGCACGACGCTGTAGCGGCGCGGCGTCTTGCGGTAGCCGAGGGCGACGCGTTTGTCGCCTCGACCTTCGGCGACCGGTTCGTGGGAGGCTGAAGCGGCTTCAGGCGCGGACCTTCCCGCCGTCCCGGCGCCGACGCTTGCGGTCCAACGCGGAGAGTTCCATCTTCCGGATGCGCAAATTCTGCGGCGTGACCTCCACCAGTTCGTCGTCCGAGATGAACTCTAGGGTCTCCTCAAGGCTCATACGGATGGTGGCGTTCAGCCGCTCAGCGACGTCGGCCGTGGACGAGCGCATGTTGGTCAGCTTCTTTTCCTTGCAGACGTTGATCTCGATGTCCCCTTCCTGACGGCGGCACCCCACCACCATGCCCTCGTAAACCTGGGTGCCGGGATCGATGAAGGTGTCGCCCCGGCGCTGGGCGTTGAGCAATCCGTAGGTGACGGCCACACCGCCCTCCGATGCCACCAGCGCGCCGCCGCGTTGATCCTTGATCTCGCCGCTCATCACCTCGTAAGAGTCGAAGCTGCTGTTCTTCACCCCGTCGCCTCGTGTCGTGCGCAGGAAGAAAGCGTTGAAACCGATCAGGCCCCGCGTGGGTATCTTGTACTCCAGGTGCACGTAGCCGTCGTCGCCGTAGCGCATGTCCCGCATCTGGCCCAGGTGGGCGGCCAGGTACTCAGTCAACACGCCGACGTAATCCTCGCGGATGCTGATGGTCAGGATCTCGTAGGGTTCGTGGGTCTTGCCGTCAACGATTTTGGTGACCGGCACAGGGCGCGACACCTGGAACTCAAACTGCTCGCGACGCATGGTCTCCACCAGAATGGAAAGGTGCAACTCGCCGCGACCCGCCACCACGAAGACGTCGGGGCTGGAGGTGGTCTCCACTCGCAGGCTCACGTTGGTGCGCAGTTCCCGCAGCAGCCGCTCGTAAAGGGTGCGCGAGGTGCAGCGGCCACCCTCACGCCCCACGAAGGGCGAGGTGCTGACCCCGAAGGTCATGCGAACCGTGGGCTCCTGGATGTCGATGCACGGCAGGGCCTGCGGGTCCTCTACGCTGGCGATGGTGTCGCCGATGGCCACGCCTTCGGGTCCGGTCACCGCCACGATGTCGCCGGCGTGGGCCTCGGATACTTCGACCCGCTCCATCCCGTGGAACACGAAGATGCGTTCCAGGGGATGGTTCGTGACCTCGCCGTCCCGGTTGACCAGCGCCACGTTTTCCCGCAGCCGTAACGTCCCGTTGGTCACGCGACCCACCGCCACCTGGCCCAGGTAGTTGTCGTAGTCCAGTGCCGCCACCAGCATTTGCACCGGCTCGTCCGGATCTCCGGTGGGAGCCGGCACCGAGTCCAGGATCGCGTCGAACAGGGGTTGCATGTCCGCGCCCGGCTGGCCCGGTTCCAGGGTGGCGTAGCCCTGCTTCGCCGAGGTGTACAGCACCGGGAAGTCCAGCTGATCCGCGTCGGTGGCCAGCTCCAGGAACAGGTCCTGGACCAAACTCAGCACCTCTTCGACCCGGGCCTCGGGCCGGTCGATCTTGTTGATCACCACCATCGGCCTGACGTCCTGCTCCAGCGCCTGGCGGAGCACGTAGGTGGTCTGAGGCATGGGGCCGTCCACAGCGTCAACCAGCAGCAGGCAGCCGTCGGCCATGTTCATGACCCGTTCCACCTCGCCGCTGAAGTCCGCGTGCCCCGGCGTGTCGATGATGTTGATCCTGACGCCGCGGTAGGACACCGACGCGTTCTTGGCCAGGATGGTAATGCCGCGCTCCCGCTCCAGTGGGTTGGTGTCCATGATCAGCTCGCCCACGTCCTGGTGGGCGCGAAAAACCTGGCCCTGTTTCAGCAGCGCGTCGACCAGGGTCGTCTTCCCGTGGTCGACGTGGGCGATGATGGCCAGGTTGCGTATGTCGTTGTTGGGGCAGTCGTTCAAGCGTATTCACCTCGCGCGGAATCAAGCATATCATCCATACCGTCAAACTCGCAGGCCAGGCGGCTCATTCCGCCTCGCTCAACAACCAGGAGGGCCAGAACCATGACCAGCCGAAACGCGGAATCCAAAGACGCGCTCGCCGCCAGTTCCAACTCGACCATCGAAGCGTCGAAGCAGGAACTTTTCGACCTTTCGAGGGACGTCCACGCCCATCCGGAACTGAACTATCAGGAATACTATTCCTCCAACGCCCTGGCCGGGTTCCTGGAGAAGCGCAATCTCAACGTGGAGCGTGGCATCGGCGGGGTTGAAACGGCGTTCCGGGCCACCATCCCCGGCGGCGCCGGCGACGGCCCCACCATCGCGGTGCTGGCCGAATACGACGCGCTGCCCGAGATCGGCCACGGCTGCGGGCACAACCTCATCGCCATGGCGGCGATGGGCGCGGCCCTGGGCCTCCAGGCCAACGCGGCCGACCTGCCCGGCCGCATCGAGATCATCGGCACGCCGGCGGAGGAGGGCGGCGGCGGCAAGATCCGCCTGCTGGAGGCGGGAGTGTTTGACGGCGTGGACGCGACCCTCTCGTCCCACCCCTTCTCCAACCGCACCGTGATCCCGGCGACCGCCGCCACCGGCGAAAGCTGGAGCCTGGCCATGGTCGGCTACCGCTACATGTTCCACGGCCGGGCGGCCCACGCCGCTGCCGCACCCGAAGCCGGCATCAACGCCCTCAACGCGGTGATCCACCTGTTCACCGGCATCGACGCGCTGCGCCAGCACCTGCGGGACGACGTGCGCATGCACGGGGTGATCACCGACGGCGGCCTCGCCCCCAACGTGGTGCCGGAGTTCGCCGCCGCCAACTTCATGCTGCGCTCGCGGGACAGCCAGTACCTCAGCAACGAGGTGGTGGGCAAAGTGGCCTCAATCGCGGAGGGAGCCGCCGCCATGACCGGCGCGCGCCTGGAGATCGAGGAGTTCTACCCCTTCTACGAGAACGTCCAGCCCAACGTGGTCCTGGCCCAGGCTGTCGCCGCCAACATCCAGGCGCAGGGCATCAGGCTGGACGAACCCGTGGCCGGCCGCCCCGGCAGCGGCGCGTCCACCGATTTCGGCAACGTCAGCCAGGCCATGCCGGCCTTTGAGCTGCGCTACGCCGTCAGCGAGACCCCCGTGGCATCCCACACCCGGGACATGTGCGAGACGGCCATCACCGACCTCGCGCTGTCCAACGCCCTGTCCGTCGCCAAGGCCCTGAGCCTCACCGCCAGCGACCTGCTGCGCGACGCCACGCTGGTCGAGGCTGCCAAAAGCGAGTTCGCCCAGCGCAGCAGCTAGGAACTGTACAAGCGCGCCGGCTCGCGGTTCATACTGCGAGCCGGCGCGTCACTTCGTCGCGGCGTCCCTAGTCGTTGACCTCGACGATCATCTCAATCTCGATGGGCATCCCGCCGGGCAACGTAGCCATGCCCACTGCGGAACGGGCGTGGCGCCCCCGGTCGCCGTAGAGGCTGATCAGCAGGTCCGAGGCGCCGTTGGCGACCCGGGGCGTGTCGCCGAAGTCCGGCGTCGAGTTGACCATCGCCAGCAGCTTGACGATGTGGCTCACCTTGTCCAGGTCGCCGATAGCGCCTTTCAGATTGGTGAGCAGGTTCAGCATGGTCTGCCGGGCGCAGTCGTAGCCCTGCTCGACGGTCACCTCGCCGCCCAGCTTGCCCGTGTGCAGCAATCCGCCGCCGGGCAGGCCCGGCCCGGTTCCCGACAGGAACACCAGGTTGCCGGTTCGCACGTAGGGGATGATGTTCCCCGCTCCCGGCGGCCGCGGCGGGGGCAACTCGTAGCCCAGTTCTTTCAGCTTGTTCTCAATCTCCGGCATCAGACCGCTCCTTTCATGTTCTGTCTTGTCGTATCTGGCCGACCGCCATGCGACGCAAAATCGGCCGGCGTCCGGCGCGTGCGCCAGATAGTATCACGCAGTCTGGCGGAACGGGTTAAGACGCGGCCGATTTGACTGTCAACCAAGCCAACACTATGACCCAGGGCCTTTCGATTATTCCCGTCATTCCGGACTTGATCCGGAATCCAGAGCTTTATGAATGTAGCGACGTTGCTGGTCGCTAACCGTTGCTGGACTCCGGCTTTCGCCGGAATGACGGATACTGGTGGTCGCAGAGCAATAATCGAAAGGCCCTGCACTATGACCGGCCGGCGCCACCCAACTCCGCAGGTTGTAGTACATTACTCCCCAGGAACCGACCGGACCCATCCCACCGGGAGCGACGCCATGACCACTGTAGAGCCCCTGCCCCGCGGCGAAATCATCCAGCAGCCCGACGGCATCTACGAACTCTTCCCCGTGCCCACCGACCCGGACACCCTGTACGGCATCTTGACCGACTGCCTGGCCGAGTGGGAGCGCATCCGCATCGGCCTGCTGATCCCCGGGGCCGTGTGGGAGATCAAGCCGCCGCGCCCGCCCCGCACCGGCTTCCTGGATGGCTACCTCACCGTCGATTTCGAGGAGTGGCACCTGCACCTGTGCATCGGCGAGCACACATCCGCGCCGCCCGAGGTGGCCCGCCTGCGCCGCACGGCCCGCGCCGAACTCTACCGCCGCCTCAACCCCGACCACCAGCCCACGTCCTGGGGCTTCCGCCTCTTCAACGGCGGCGACCAGCAGCAGATCACCGTCCTCCTCCCCAACCCTCACCTCGACGAGCGCCAGCAGTACGAAAAGCAGCCCGACTGGAGCCGCCTGTACCTCTGGGACCGGCTACGAGCGAAATACCTGGCGCAGGGCGAGGACGCGACGGATCGGACGGCGCCGGGGTTTTGGCATGGGTGAGCTGGCCGCGCACGGAATCGCGGCAACCCCGAAAACAAGTGGCTCGATCACCTCCTTACAAACCAAAACCGCAGGTGAAGTTGTGCAGCATAGGGAACTCGTGGGATCTTGCCAATGCCCACGCGATAGGGGTGTTGCGTGGTTGACGTGTAACTCCCTGACATCTAGGTTTCCGCTACTTGCGTCCTGCGGCTCGTTTGAGGTCTTGACGATATGTCGGTGGTAACGCATCACAGTTTCATGGGGGATCACCCTAGAAGGTTGACCGGCGCCGACCTTCTGGATCGGGTTGATTTGGAGCAACTCGCCGTTGCCAGGCAACTGGCAGCCGACCCGAAGCGCCGTGCCAGTTTAGGGCAATACATGACGCCGCCCACGGTGGCCGCTTTCATGGCATCCATGCTCGAATTCGACCCTACTCCCCAAGAGTTGCGGTTATTGGATGCGGGTAGTGGAGTCGGCATGTTGACGGCTGCTGTCGTAGCGGAGTTCGCGACTCGCCCGGCACATCGTCGGCCCGTTGCCATAAATGCCGAAGTCTGGGAAATTGATGGTTCTCTGGAGCCATCGCTGATCCGTACCTTTGCGTACTGCGAAAAAGCCGCTTTGAATTACGGAATGGAGTTGAAGTGGAATATCAGAATGGGAGACTTCATATCTCAAGCTGCCGATATGGTAGCTACTAACGCGCTATTTAGATACGGTACTAACCAGCCATTCAACGTGGCAATCCTGAACCCTCCCTACCGGAAGTTGAACGCGGATAGCGCTGAGCGCGCTCATCTGGACGCGCTGGGCATCGGTACGAGTAATCTGTACTCTGCATTCGTTTGGTTAGCCTTGGAACTCCTTCAGGCAGGTGGCGAGATAGTAGCGATCACTCCCCGTAGTTTTATGAATGGAACCTATTTTCGGAAGTTCCGCGAAGCTTTGCTCCAGCAAACCGCCATCAGGCGTGTTCATGTCTACGATGCCCGGGATGTTGCATTTTCTGATGATGGAGTGCTGCAAGAAAATGTGGTGTTCCACGCAGTCAGGGGCGTTGATCAAGGCCCGATACGGATTTCTACTTCCTACGGACCGTCTGATACTGATCTAACCGAGCGGGTCGTGGATCCGTCCGATATGGTCCTTACGGGGGATACACAATCCGTGATGAGAGTTGTTCCAGATGAGAATGCGGCTCGGATAACCCGAGGGATGATTGGTTTATCGCACAGAATGGTGGACCTTGAGATAGGGGTCTCCACTGGTCAGGTAGTAGGTTTTCGAGCAAGGGATCGAATTCATGCTGAATCTCAACCTGGAGATATACCGTTGATTTTGCCGCGTCACTGCCGCAGTGGTTTCGTGCAGTGGCCCCAAAAATCCCGTGGCGTGCCCAACTCCTTGTCCGCCTCCGGTGCGGATGATGAGCTTGTCATGCCCTCCGGCTGGTACGTGTTGGTGAAGCGGTTCAGCTCGAAGGAAGAGCGCCGCCGCGTTGTCGCGTCTTTGTTTGACCCGAATCGGTTGAACGCCGATTATGTTGCCTTTGATAACAAGCTCAATGTTGTTCACCGTGGCAACGCCGGGTTGCCGGAGTCCCTTGCGAAAGGTCTTGCGGTATTCCTCAACAGTTCCGTCGTAGATTCGTTTTTCCGGCAGTTCAGCGGGCACACGCAGGTCAACGCGGGAGACCTGCGTTCCCTCAAGTTTCCCGATGCCGACGCGCTGGCGCGATTGGGGAATTCGGTAAGTGATTTGATGCCGTCAGCAGACGAAATTGACAACCTGGTCAGTAGAGAGGTTCCTGGGATGAGTGACAGCATCCAAGCGACTGCGGCAACGAGGCGAATTGAAGAGGTCCTGGGGATACTGAAGGCGCTTGGAGTGTCTAGAGGTCAAGAGAACGAAAGGTCAGCACTGACCCTGTTGGCTCTGCTCAACTTAGCTCCAGAGGATGCTTGGGATAAGTCTGAAGATCCGCTCCGTGGCGTGAACGAGATCATGGATTGGATGCAGGTGAATTACGGTAGGTCGTACGCTCCCAACACGCGGGAGACGATCAGGCGTTCCACCTTGCACCAATTCATTGCGATGGGATTGGTAACCCATAACCCCGATGATCCTTCTCGAGCAGTCAACAGCCCCCACAACGTGTACCAGGTGCATCCTTCTCTACTAAATCTTATCTGTGCTTACGGTTCCGGATCATGGGAGGAGCAGTTAGGATCATTTCGAGATGAGTTGAAGGAGCGTAATCGGCTCAATGAAGCTGAACGGTCGATGGAAATGATACCTGTGACGCTCCCGGATGGTACCCAACTGTCGCTCACCCCTGGAGGCCAAAATGACCTGGTGAAGGAGATCATTGAAGGTTTCGCCCCACGCTTCGTACCGGGTGGTCATGTGATTTACGTGGGGGATGCGGGAGCCAGCGGTCGCCATTTCGATGCAGAGTACCTGGCTGGTTTGGGCGTGGTCTTGGATGAAGCGGGCCAGATGCCGGACGTTGTTATTCACAGTGTTGATAAAGACTGGTTGGTGATTGTCGAAGCTGTTACTTCACACGGTCCAGTAAACACGTTACGGCGTGCTCAGCTCAATGACCTTTTTGCCAATTGCCGTTGCGGGATTGTTTACGTCACCGCCTTTTTGGATCGGACGGCAATGCGGCAGTATTTGCCGGAAATCGCTTGGGAGACCGAAGTCTGGGTAGCGGACGCCCCGACGCACCTCATCCACTTCGACGGCGAAAAATTCTTGGGGCCATACGAATATCCGGTATCTTGACGAGATCCCGTAGCCGTAGCCCGCTACCCCAGTGCTCGCGCCATTCTCCACCCGCGCCACCAACTTCGCTGTCATCCTCCGCTTGACAATCTTCGAACGCCTGTTCCATAATATCCTCGTCAGGTGTAACTCGCTTCAGCCAGAGCCATCCGGTCGTTCACGGCCATCCGTTAGCACCAAAATCGCAATACCGGCCCTGCGACAACCGGGACCGCCGCCGGCCACCACCCAGGAACCTAACCGGCGCGGTCTCAAAGGCCACAGGAGACGCCACTATCCTGGGAGCTGCGGCCCGGACTCCCCGTTACCTCGGGGTAGCGAACGCCCGCAGTGATCCGAAACAGGGGCTAAACCTTTGCGTACCACCCCCGGCCGTGGGGCTAACCAACGACCATCCGGCTCTGGCTGAACCCAGCGAAACTCACCCGACGCCAAACCTGACGCCAGCAAGCAACCGACAGCATCGACCCCAGCGGGAGCAAACGAAGTGCATCGAACCTGAACCGGTCATTCGACAACCCAATCCTGACGCTTTTCCGCCGTGTCCGGGGGTAAAATCGTGGCATTCGCTCCGCTTCCGCCGGATCTATGTCCCATGACGCCCCCGCTCCAATACATCATCCACGCCGACCTGGACGCTTTCTACGCCGCTGTGGAGCAGCTGGACAACCCCGAGCTCCGCGGGCTGCCCGTACTGGTGGGGGGCCGGCCCGATGGTCGGGGAGTGGTGGCCACAGCGTCTTACGAGGCGCGGCGGTTTGGCGTTCATTCCGCCATGCCCATGGCTACCGCCGTGCGGCATTGTCCGGAGGGCATCATCGTGCGGCCGCGCTTTGACCGGTACCGCGAGATGTCCGCCCGCGTCATGGACGTTTTCCGCGACATCACCCAGACCATCGAGCCGGTATCCCTGGACGAGGCCTACCTGGACATCACCGCGGCCGCCGCCGACCGCTCGCCCATCGCCATTGCCATCGACGTCAAGGAGCGCGTCGCCGCCGAGACCGGTCTCACCGTCTCCGTGGGCCTGGGCTCCGGCAAGGCCGTCGCCAAGATCGCGTCGGACCTGCAAAAGCCCGACGGCCTGGTGGTGGTGCCCATCGGCGGCGAGGCCGACTTCCTGGCTCCCCTGGCCGTGGGCAAGCTGGTGGGCGTTGGCCCCAAGTCCGCCGCCCGCCTGCACGACGAGGGCGTGGACACTATCGGCCAACTGGCCGCCATGCCCGACAGCTGGTTCACCCGCCGCTTCGGCAAGCGCGGCGCCGGTATCCGTGACCGCGCCCGGGGCATTGACCACGACCCGGTGCAGACCTCCCGCGAGACCAAGTCCATCAGCGCCGAAACCACTTTCGCCGCCGATCTCCCCGGCAACTCGACCGACGACAGCGCTGAACTGCTGGCCGTCGTGGAGCGGTTGTCCGGACGGGTGGCCGCCTCGTTGGCCGGCAAGGGCCTCGCCGGCCGTACCGTCACCGTCAAGTTGCGCCTCTCCGACTACACCACCTTCACCCGCCAGACCACGCTGCCCGACGCCACCGACGACGAGCCCACCATCGCGGCCACCGCCTGGACCCTTCTGGAGCGCGAGCTTGCGCCGGGTCGCGCCTTTCGACTCCTGGGCGTGGGCGTCTCGGGCTTTTCGCCAAAAGAAGGCCCCGGCGACGCATCGCCGGAGCCCGTGGCCGCGCAGCGGCGGCTGATCCTGTAGCAGACCAGCCTCCGATCAACGGGTCGAGTTTACCCCCGGAACGTCCCGGTCACCGGCTGGTGGCCCGCGTTCTCCTCATAGGGCTCCTCGCGGTAGAGGGCCATCTGCTTCATGATGGGGATGTCCTGGATGGAGAACAGGATGGCCTCATCGTCGGTGTCGTTGGCGTGCTCGTGCCAGACCCACGGCGGCACCACGAAGAAGTCGCCCTCGGTCCAGTCGAACCGCGTGCCGTCGATGACGCTGTGGCCCTGTCCCTTGTACACCTGGTACACCGCGCAGCTGGTTTGCCGGTGCGCCCGCGTGGCGATGCCCGGCCGGATCATCTGCGCCCAGCAGGTCATGGTCTTGAGCACCGGGCCGCCGGTCATCGGGTCGCTGAACTCCATGGCCACGTCGTCGAAGGGGCTGGCGTCCACCTTGGCCAGCTGCTGCAGCGCCTCGTGGGTCTTGTCCCACTTGTAGTGCCACAGCGCCGAGTAGGGCGCGCCCGGCTCCTCCCACGCCGGCCGCAGCGCGCCGGAGGCGAACTTGCGCTCCGACTCCGCCACGCCGACGATGGGCTGCTGGTCCTCGGGATAGGCCTCGTAGAAGTTGGCCCGCAGGTAGCGCACCAGGGGCACGTCCAGCCCGTCCAGCCAGACCATGGGCTCGTCGCCCTCGTTGTTGTGGTCGTGCCACGTCCACGACGGCGTCAGCACCAGGTCCCCCGGCTCCATATAGCACTTGTCGCCCTCCACGGTGGTGTAGGCGCCCGTGCCCCTGAGCACCCAGCGGATCGCCGTGGGGGTGTGGCGATGCGCCGGCGCGTTCTCGCCGGGCAGCAGCAGTTGGAGCGCCGCCGTGATGGTATGCGTCGTGCCGCGATCCAGGCCGGGCGTCGCCAACCGCAGGGTGCGCCGCTCCACGTCGCGGTCGGGCGTCACCAACTCGCCGCTCTTCATCACCAGCGGCTCCACCTCGGCCCACCGCCAGAGGTAGGGCTCCATCTCCGGCAGCGGCTGGCCCTCGCCCTGCAGCCAGCCCGGCTTGACCTGGACCCGGCCGGCAGTCTCGTAATACTGCTGCTCCTCCTGCGTGTTCAACCGTTCCGTTGTCGCCATGCTGCTACCTCCCAGGTTCGGTTCCGCGTATCTGTTGGCGCGATTGTAAACGTGATGCGACCGCATGTCATTCACCGTCGGCGCTGGCGCCCAGGAAGATCAGCAGGGCGGCCCGCCGCTTGCCGTCGGGGATGTTGCAATTGCGTTGACCGGATAGGGGTCCCACCCTTTGATGTCGTAGTCCGAGAATGCCTCGATCAGTTCGGCGACCTGTCCCCGCGAGAAGGGTCGGGTCAGTTCGGGGAAGATGGAGATGATTGCGTTGGCTTCCGGACGTATTTCCATCGGATGTTTTCTCCGGTTGGATGTTGATTTGCAGCCCAGTGTATGACGGCTCCGATTCGTGTTTAATCGGGGCGAACGTCGAGCTTTTTGGGAGCGGTCATGTTGGTCTGATGACTTGCAAGCCGGGGATGCCGTCGAAGTCTCCGTCGTGATATGCCAGCGGGCAACCGAGCATCAGAGCGGTGGCTGCAATCCAAGCATCGGCGGTGTTCAATCTGCGGCCAGCTTTTTCACGTTCAGCGCGCAGTTCGGCGGACAACCGGACCAGCTCCAGATTCGGCCAGACTACTTCGTACAGGCTGAGATGCCGCAGAAGTTCGTTACGCCGGCGGGTCCCCCAGTCGTTCTTAATTGGCCAGATGTACAGTTCTTCCAGAGTCTGGAACGAGATTAAAAGCCGCATACCGATGATACGGTCTTCGTAAAATTGGGCTCTGTAGTCTCCGTTGTAGATGAATGACACGACGCCCGTATCGAGTACAACCGGTTGGCCTCCGGGCGCCATCATCCTGCGCCATCGTCGCGCAAGTCGTGAATATAGCGCATGAACTCGTCCACATCGAAGGGTTCACTCGCCCTCATAATCTTGTCAGGGTCAAAAACGGTGGGATTCGGGTTGTTGAGGAATGCTTCCCTATCGAAGGGTTCATTCCAAGACCTTGTAGGGTTGAGTTGTCCTACTTGAACTGTGGTCCATTCATCCTTGGCGGTGATCCTCCCCTGTCCTAGGATTTCCACGTACTGAGTCGCGAGCCGGAGCATTTGCTCATCAAGCCTGGGATCGAACCTGAGGCGGACAAATCCGCCATGGTGATCGTGCAGTTGGGCCGTCCGCCTGTACCAGTTGATTTCCCTGAGCCATCCATAGAGCAAAGCTTCGGTCTCCTCAGATGCTGCGCCGGCTCTGGTCTGATTGGCCTTGAGTTCAACCTTATGGTGGTTGTTAGCGTTGCCCAGCCAAAGTTTCACGTCCTCGGAAAACTTCTCGCGTATTTCGTAAAGTCGGTCCGTAACCGGCAAGGGTAGGGTTGAACCTTCTTCCCCGTCCCAGTTGAGCAGCTCATCAATCGCCGCCGGGCCGTATCTGTCTAGATAGGGTTGCTGGCTGGGAGGCGGAGCCAGCTCCATGTCAAAAACCAGGGAACCGGAGCGCACGCCGGACACGCGCAATGCGCTTTGCAGAGTGATCCAACCGGGGGGCCGACCAGGTTGTGGCTGACGGTCGCCGAGGTATTCAACGGTGCGCCGCAGTGCATCCTGAACTCCCTTCAATGCATCACCCAGCGCATCCGCCGGCAATCCTTGGTGCGGCGGAAACTCAAACGTAAATGTGAATCCTGCGTTCGCCATGCCACTCTCCAGAGCCGCCAGCTCCCATGGATTGAGTCGTAGTTGGAGTCTAACGTACAGACTCTAATTGTGTCACTCTCAACACCGCCGCCACGCGCCGCGCGGTCTCCGCGAACCCCAGCGTCTCCTCCACCGTCAGCGCCCGACCCAGCACACGCTGCTCTCGGTAGGACAGCCACTTTTTGAGGACCTGGTAGCCGCCCAGTTGGTAGTTCCAAACGGCGGCGGGGATGTTCCGCCAGTAGGCCCGCTCGTTCAGATACACGTCAAAGGTTGTTTCGCCCAGGGTTGGGAGCAGGTCGGACAGGGTGGCGCGTTCGGCGTCGGTGTAGTCGCGCTCCGCGATGCGGCCCTGGCCGGGCATTACGGCGTCGCCGGAACCGTAGTGGCCCCAGCCGGCCGTTACCGCAAAGTCGTCGCCGGCCATGTTGCCGCCGTCGGCGCCCGTTTCTTGAACAATCGCTGGGACGGCGATGGACGCCATGGCCGGCGTCAGCGCGCCGGACGTTACTCCGGCCACCGGCGTATCGGAGTCCAGCAGCGCCGCCAACTGCCGACCCCGGGCCGCCGAGGCGGACAGTTCTGCCGCCGCGCCGTCTGTCGATCCATCCGGCCAGCCGGGCAGCGGGATGCGCGGCCATTCCATCCGCAGCGCGCCGGCGTTGGCGGCGCGGTACTGCGGATTGTGCAGCACGGCGATGACGTGGTGAAACAGGTCGTCCACGCTCAAGCCCAGCCGGTCAAGGTAGTTCTGCGCCGCCGGCGACAGGTTGGGGCTGCGCTGCCCGCCGTTGCCGCCGAGTCCAAGCGAGTTGTCACGCAGCCACATGGGAAACATACTGGCGCCCCATTCGTTCAGGTGCAACGAGGCCAGGTGCCCGGTGACTGGGGACTGCGCTTCGGTCTCGTCTCTCCGCAAACGCTGTACGGCACAAAACCACAAGTTGCCCTCAAAGACGTGTGGCACATACTCAGGACGCGGCCTATCTACGAGTTTCTCTCTATCTTCCCGATAGAGCCATCGTACATCGAATGGCCGGTAGGCATATCGAACAAAGCCACTTTCGATAGGACCGCCTTGCCTCAACAGCGCGTCGCGTACTGCGCGAGCATCATACTCACGCGGGCTACGCATCGCGGAAGGATAGCGCCGCGCTATTTCGTCGTGGCTCAAGCTCGAGTCGAAATAATCATTAATCCGTTCGCGGAGTCGGGGTAAGTCAGTATCCACGACGAACGGATCCCGACCACTCTTGATGCCTGGGAAGGACATAGGGAACAGATCGCGCAATGACGGCCAATCTTGCCAACCATCGCTTACCGCCAGGTCGGCAAAGGGCAGGCCCCAGGGGCAGCAGGGGCGCGACCTCATCGTACAGGCCGGCCGGCGCGACCTCGGCGGTGGCCGTCAGGTCGGCGTGCTTGGTCTGGCCCCACAGGTGGCGGAAGCCGACGGATCGCGCCGGTGCGTGGTCGTCCTTGCGCACCAGCGTGGCAATGGCGGTGCCCACCTGGATACCCACCGGGTCGTCCGGCGTGGAGAAGATGCTGGGGTCGGGCGCGCCGTCGGGGGTGGTCTTGCCCGTCTTGTACTTGTCGCCATTGAGATTGTCGATGCGGATCAGGTCAAAGGCGTCCAGGAAGTGCTCGCGCATTCCGGTGAACGACAGGCCGTCCAGCCACGAGTAGTTGGAGATGTAGCAGACGACGCCCCGGCCCGTCTTTTCGGCGATGCGCCGTTCCGCCATGCGAAAAAAGCGCACGTACAGGTCATTCAGGCCCTGCCCCTCCGGGCGGCGCACCCGGTGGGTACTGCGGTAGGCTTGGGACAGTTCCCGCTCTTCATCTACGGCGACGCCGGCGAAACCGTTGTAGGGCGGGTTGCCGATGATGACCAGCACGGGGGTATCCTGCTTGACCCGCTCGGCGCGGTCCCGTTCCTCCTCCAGCTCGGGGAAGGGCAGCGGCTTCTGCACCGTTGGCTCCCATCCGGTCAGCGCATTGGTCAAGAATACCCCGGCCCGTTCGTCACCGTCGTCTGATAACGGCGCGCCCAACTCCTGCATGGCCAGGCCAACCTGCAAGTGGGCGACGACGTAGGGGGCGGGCATGATCTCAAAGCCGAACACCCGCTGGGTGGCGGCCTGCTTGACGCGGGCGCCGGCCAGCGCGCCCAGGCCCTTGCCGTCCAGGTTGGCGGCGATGCGGCGCAGCGTTTCGGCGAGATAGGCCCCGGTGCCGCAGCAGGGGTCCAGCACGTAGACGTTGTCGGCGGCCAGGCCGTCGGGAATGTCCAGGTCGTCTTTCAGGGCGCGGTCAACGCGGGCGACCATGTAGCGCACGACCTCGGCGGGGGTGTACCAGACGCCAAGCTGCTTGCGCAGTTCGGGGTCGAAAGCCTGCAAGAAGGGTTCGTAGAAGTAGGGCACGGCCTCGCCCTCGCGGAAGCGGGCGAAGAAGTCGGCGCGGTTGACCCGGTTGAGCGCGGCAGCGGCCCAGTCCAGCACTTCCACCAGGCCCAGGGGTTGCAGGCGTCCGGGGTCTGAAAGCTGCTGGAAGAGGGCGCGCAGCACCGGGGCGCGCAGGTGCCACACCGCTTCGTGCCAGTTGAAAGGGCCGAACGGCGCCGGCGTCTGCCTAGCCCATAGCGCCCACGCCGAGAAGACGCCGTAGAACAGGGTCTGCACCAGTGTGGAGCGGAAGAATGCCGCGCCCCGGTCGCCCTCAAAGCGCACGCCCAGGGATTCCTCCAACGCAGCGCGCACGGCGGCCAGCGACGCGGGATCGCCGGCCCGTTCCACCCGCGCCAATCCGTCCCGGGCGTAGGATGCCAGCAACCAGGCCAGATCCTTCGGTTCCGCCAGCGACGCCGCGTTGGACAGGGCGCGGCACAGGTATTCGCCCAGGCCGACGCCGACCTCGTTGGCGAAGGCGCGGGGATGTTCCAGCCGTTCCGCAAAGTCCGCCGCCGAATCTGCGAACCGGAAGGTTTCCAGACGGACGGGCTGACCGTTGGCATCCTCGCCCACCATCACGAAGTCGCGGGTGTTGGTGACCAGGACCTGGCGGTAACGCTGCCAGTAGCGGCTGACCTGCTCGCCGTCGGCGGTGAGCCAGGCGTCGTCAGCGGCGGACTTGACCTCCACCACGCCGCGCTCGGGGAGTTGGCCCCGGCGTTGACGCTGGTCGCGGGCGCGTTGGGTCTGGCGCGTGGTGTAGAGTCCGAAGTCGGGATGGCCGGCGCCCTGGTCAGCGAGTTCGGGCACGCAGAAGACCTTGGGGCGCAGGGTGTCGCCCACCGCGTTGAGCAGGTCGGTCAACGCGCCGTAGGCAGAGCGTTTGCCGGTTGCGCCGCCGGATGCCTGAATCCGCCGCAGTTCGGTGAAGTAAGCCGCGACGGCCGTTGTTGCTGTGCTGCCCGCCATGGTCTCCTCGATATTCGGCCCTTTGCGGTTCGGGCAAGATTATATTGCATAAGGTCGCTGGCTTGGCTGCAGCCTCACACGCAGGCGCGGCTGATCATGGGGGCGGGGTGCTAGAATGTCGCATAGGCACAATTTGGCCTGGGAGTTTGCCGCCATGAGCACATCGTCATCTTCGTCAGCATCGTCGCAGCGTGGCAAGCGCGTCTATGCCAAGCATGGCGACTCAATGGACATCGAGCCGGCCGACCGGCAACGTTTCAAGGAGCTGGCTGACCAGTGGCAAGAGGAAACTATATTTCTATCCAATTCAGACCGTAAAAATGCACACCCTGCTCTCCTGGAAATCATCAGCATGGGGCAGCCGGTGGTGCCGCTGATTCTGGAGCGGATGCGCGCCGAAAGGGGACACTGGTTTGAAGCGTTAGAGCAGATAACAGGGGAAGATCCGGTATCGCCAGCCGATTACGGCAAAATCGCAGCGATGCAGAATTCCTGGCTGCAATGGGGCGAACGCAATGGCTACGCCTAGGTGGATGAAATGGCTCAATGTGTCATTCCCCAACCTTCGCAACGAAGGATTTACCGTCAGAAGCAGGATTTTCAAGATTTGGAGATTATCAGGATTGGAACCGTTCCGTGATGGAAATCTCCCAATCCTGTCCAATCATAAAATCCCGTAAATCCTGATTCTGACGACTTCCGGCGGCGTCTACGGCGCCCCGACGGTCTTTGTGCGAAAAACTGTTAGCGCTACTCAATGATGGGGACACTTTTCACGAAACAGCAAGGAGAAAATCATGGCTAGACTGCCCGTAGTAACCCGAGACATGGTGCCCGCGGAATTCCACGACGCCTTCGACGAGCTCACCAGACCCACCGGCGGCACCATCACCGGCGGCCCGTATTCCATCGCGATCAACAGCCCCGAAATGGCGCGGCGACGCAGCAGCCTCACCGGCTACCTGCGCTTCGAGAGCACCTTCTCCAAGCGCATCCAGGAACTGGCGATCCTCGTCACCGCCCGCAATTTCGACTGCCCCTACATCTGGAACGCCCACGCTCCCGCCGCCCGGCGGGAAGGCGTCAGCGACGCCATAGTGGATGCGATCCGCGACCGCCAGCCCCTGCCCAGGATGGCCGCCGACGAACAGGCCATCGTCAACTTCTGCAACGAGTTCTACGCCAACCACCGCGTCTCCGCTTCCACCTTCCAGATCGCCCTGGAGCAGTTCGGCGCCCAGCACCTGGTGGAGATCACCGCGCTGATGGGCAACTACGCCCAGACCGCCTTCTTCCTCAACGCCTTCGAGGTCGAGCTTCCCGCGGACCGCACCGAGCCCGTCCTGCCCGTGTCCTGACACGCCTGTCATTGCGAGCGGAGCGCGGCAATCTCGCTGACCCAACCAGTTCGCGATGCGTATCCTGATCATCGGCGGCAGCGGTTTCATCGGCCGCTATGTGTCCCGGCGTCTCGTGGCGTCGGGACACGCCGCGTTCAGCACCTGTAACTCCCGCCCCCCGGCGGATGACGGCGCGTCTTGGCATCGGGTCGAAATAACCGACCCCGCGGCTATGGACGCGCTCTTCGCGTTGACACAACCTGATGTCGTGGTGCACTTGGCCGCCATGGCCGACGTCGGCACGGCGGAGCGCAACCCCGAAGCCGCCACCGCAGTCAACGCGACTGCTACCGAAACCATCGCCCGCCTGTCTGAACGCCATGGGTCCCGGCTGGTGTTCATGTCCACCGAGTACGTGTTTGACGGCCGGAGCGGGCCGTACCGCGAGACCGACGCGCCGGCGCCGATTACTCAGTACGGCCGGACCAAGTTCGAGGCCGAGCGGGCGGTCACGGGTCTCGTTTCAAATTGGAGCATCCTGCGCACCAGCATCGTTTACGGCTGGCCGGCGCCGGGACGCCGCAACTTCGTGCCCATGCTGGTCGAACGCCTGCGCAACGGCGAGCCGTACAGCGGCGGGACCAACGTCCATCGTTCGCCCGTGTACGTCGAACACCTTGTCGATGGCATCGAGCGACTGGTCGAAACAGAGGACACCGGCGTCCATCACGTGGCCGGCTCCGACTGGGTCACCATGTACGAATTCGCGGTCGCCGTCGCCGCGAAGTTCGGCTTGGACACGAGCCTGGTGATCCCGGGAACGGAACCGATGGATGACCGGCTGGGCCTGGATTGCGCGCGCACGATGGCCGTCCTGGGCCGGCCGCATCCCGGGCTGGACGAGGGTATCGCCGCCATGCGGGCCGCCGCGCCGGGCGGGTAGCATCTTCTCGGCTGCCGTTCATGCTCGCGGACGCCGGGACACCGCCAGCAGGACGGCGGCGGCAACGGCCACCAACGCCAGCGCCAGGAATGCGCCCTGGTAGCTGCCCGTCCGGTCGTACACCACTGCCGATGCCAGCGGGCCTACGGCGAAACCAACCACCTGCGCCGCCCGACTCACGCCGAAGATGCTGCCCAGCGACCCCCTGCCGTAGTAGCCGGCCCACAGTATCGGCGCCAGCGTGTTGATGCCCGCGCCCACGATGCCCTGCAGCACGGCGAACAGGTAGGTCTCCGGCAGGTTGTCGGCTCCCATCAGCACCCACATGCTCGCCGCCGCCAGCAGATACGCCAGGACGAGCAGCAGCTTGGGCGATGAGCGTTCCGCTAGCAGTCCACACGCCAGCGCGGCCAGCGCTCCGGATATGGACATTACGCTGATCGCTGCCACCGCAGCGCCGGCGCTGAGTCCCTGCTGGGTGAGGTGCGGCACCAGGTGCAGTCCGATACCGGAAGTCGCCGTTGCCGCCAGGAACAGGGACACCAATATCAGCCAGAATGTCGACGTCCGGATGATAGTCCGCAGCTCGATGTCCGGGTCCGCGCTGGGCTCTTCGGAACCGGCGGTCGGGGAGGATGTTCCATCGCCATCCACCCGCAGGCCCAGGTCCTCGGGCTGCCGGCGCACCAGCAGCAGCGCCGGGATCGCGCCGACCACCAGCATCACGCCGGCCAGCATGACCCACGCCATCCGCCAATCCCATGCTGAGATCACCAGTTGCACCAGCGGCGCCATCACGATGACGCCTCCCGCGTTGCCCAGCATCACCAGTCCCGTCGTCCGCCCCCGGTAGCGTGCAAACCACTTGCCCGCCGTCACCGATGCGCTCACCTGGATCAAACCCTGGTCGGCAATTCGCACCGCCGTAAACGCGACGTAGAACCCCGCCAGCGCCTGCGCGCCGGCCAGGTACAGGCAGCCGGCCACCACGATCAGCCCCCCGGCCACCAGCGTCACCCGCGCGCCGAAACGGTCAACGGCCCGCCCGGTGAAAGGGGCCAGACCCGCGCCCAGTACGGCGCCAAGGCTGGTCGCGCCGGCCACCTCGGTGCGGTTCCAGCCGAACTCCTGGCTCATGGGGACCACGAACACCGTCAGGATGCTGATAGCCGTCGCCGCGTTGGCAAAGGACATGCCCGACGCGGCCGCGACCACCCACCAGCCGTAGTAGATCCTTCTGGGCAAGATGTTCATGCGTCGGGATGGCGCCTCAACGATTCCGGCTACGCGAACTGCCCGTCGCGTGCTGTCGCCGAACCGTCGGGCGACATGGACTCCCTATGTTATGATTTGCGAACTGGCGGGCTGGCGGCTGACCGCCTCTCCTGCCATCGTAATCCCACGCACACCGGAAAAACGGAGGCTTGATTATGCCGTTTGGAGGCAATGATTGGCACGCGCTCCGACAGGAAGAACCGTTGGAGCCCGAAATCCCCATCTGCGACCCGCACCATCACTTCTGGGACTACCGCTCCGAGCGGATCCCCTACCACCGCTACCTGCTCCACGAGCTGGCCGACGACGTCAACAGCGGACACAACGTGACCTCCACCGTCTTCGTGGAGGCCCGCTCCATGTACCGGACCACCGGCCCCGAGGAGATGCGTCCCGTGGGCGAGGTGGAGTTCGTGCAGGGCCTGGCCGCGGCCTCCGCCAGCGGTCTGTACGGCCCCTGCCGCGCCGCCGCTTCCATCGTGGGCCACGCCAATTTGAACCTGGGCGACGGCGTCAAGCCGGTGCTGGAGGCCCTCCAGGCGGCCAGCCCCAACCGCTTCCGCGGCATCCGCCACTCGGTCACCTGGGACCCGCACCCCGAGGTGGAGAACACGGCGGCCCATCGCGCCGCCAACCAGATGTCCAGCGACAACTTCCGCGCCGGCGCCCGTGTCCTCGCCAGCATGGGCCTGACGCTGGAAGGCTGGATGTACTTCCCCCAGATGTTCGAGCTGGCCGATTTCGCCAAAGCCGTGCCCGACCTGACCATCATCCTGAACCACATCGGCGGCCTGCTGCGGGTCGGCCCCTACTCCAACAGCGACGAGACGCTGGCGACGTGGCGACAGGGCATCGCGGCCGCGGCGGAGTGCCCCAACGTGGTCATCAAGCTGGGCGGCATCGGTATGCCGCGCACCGGCTTCGACTGGCACGAGCGGGACATCCCCGCCGGCTCCGAGGAGCTGGCCAACGACATGGCGCCGCTGGTCAACTACTGCATCGAGCAGTTCGGCCCCGACCGCTGCATGTTCGAGAGCAACTTCCCGGTGGACAAGGTGTCCTACTCGTACAACGTCATGTACAACGCCTTCAAGCGCCTCTCCAAGGACTACTCCCCCACCGAGCGCGCCGCCATGTTCCACGACACCGCGGTGCGGGTGTACAGCGTGGACGAAAGCTGACGGGAAGCATCATGACGGCCGAAAAAGAAATGACCGTTGCCGAGCACGCGCAAACGGCCCGGGATTTTCTGGCCGCGTCAGACCGGGAGTTCGCCGCCGGAGACCATCTGCAAGGCTCGGAGAAACTCTACGGGGCGGCTACTCAGGCGATAATCGCTATCTGCCAGCAGCGGGGTTGGCGTTACAAGAGCCACCGGGCAATGCAGCAGGCCGTAGAATCACTGGCCCGAGAGCACGGTGACCCAACCCTGCTGAGCGGATATGCCTCAGCCAACCGGTTTCACGAGAATTTTTTCCACGACCACCTTGAAGACTACGACGTTGCGGCAAATCGGCCGGGTGTACATCACTTCGTAGCCCAGATGCTGGCCCTCCTTAACGGTGAATGACTGCCGGCGCCGCGACATCTGCGGCGCCGGGTCGTGATGAGTTGGGCAGCATAGTCCAGACTCTTACAAACCGGCGAATTGGTAAACCTCCATGGCGGCCCCTGACGTATTAAGATTAACGTACCAATTTCACGGGATTACGGGCACTTGGCACATAGTCTATTGACGGGTGCCTTACCCTGTGAAGAGTGATAAGCAACCATCGCAGCACCGACGTGCTGAACGTCGCAACCGGCCGCAGCGTGGAGGATAGCAAATCATGTCAAACGCCATTTCCGTCTTGCGAAAACGCTGGCTTGCCCTGGCCGCCATTGTGGTCCTGGTAGCCATTGCACTGGCATCCGGCACCCTGTTCGCCGCCAACGAACGGCAGCAGCAACCCGAACCGCCGACCATCGGCCAGCAATCGGTTATGAATGCAACTGACCCCGTTCCGGCCGTGGAGCCGCCGTTGGCCCCACCTGCCCCGGAGCGTGTCCCTGCCCAGCCGGACGACAACGGCCAGGAAGAGGTTGACCTGCCCCCGATAGTCAAGGCGCCGCCCACGTATTCCAACCTCGACTCCAACCTGAACCGCCTGGCGGAGCAGGCCCAAGCTGCTCAAGCCGCCCAGCAGCGCCGGCGGCGGCGGTAGCGGCGTCAGCAGCAACGGCGAATCCGTCCCGCTGCCCGAGCCGGTGCTGGTTACGTTCTACGTCCAGCCGGAACAGCTTGCCGCCGTCCGGCAGTACCTGGAGGACAACGACGTATTCATCCGCAACGTGGGTGAAGACTGGATCGAAGCCCACGTCCCGCCGGCCCTGCTTCCCGCCGCCTCCGAGCGGCCCGGTGTCCAACGCGTGGATACCGTCATCCCGCCTGAGCCGGCCCAAAGCCAGGGCAGCACGGTCAGCCAAGGGGTGGCCCTGCACCATGCCGACGCCTGGCACCGCATGGGCTACCGGGGTCAGGGCGTCAAGGTTGGCGTCATTGACGGTGGATTTGAGGGCTTCAGTCAACGGCAAGGCAGCGAACTTCCTCGCAATGTGGAGGCCCACTGTTACTCTGATCCCGACGACCCGCGACCCGTGAGCTCATCCCTAGCCGACTGCGAAGTTGGTGGCGACCACGGCACGGCGGTCGCTGAAGCGATAATTGACGTTGCTCCCGAAGTCCAACTGTACATCGCGCAGCCGCAGTCACTAGGCGACCTGAGAGATGCCGTTAGCTGGATGGTGGACAATGGAGTGCATGTCATAAACCGTTCGCTAGGTGGAACCTATGAGGGACCTGGCGATGGCACGTCCCCGTTTAGTAATAGCCGGCTTAGTAGCATTGACGCTGCGGTGGACGGTGGCATTGTATTCGTCAATGCCGCGGGGAATTCTGCTAGAAAGGTTTGGTACGGTAGGGTTAGCGACCCAGATGGCAATGGTTGGCTAAATTTTGCCTCGCGAGATGCTGGCAATACGTTCATTCTACAGTTTGATGAAGAATCAAGCAGGGCCTCCAGAGTAAGAGCATTTATGCGCTGGGATGATTCCTGGGATGGCGCTGATTGCGACCTGGATTTGTATTTGGCGAAACGAGGGCCTGCTGGTAGTATTCCCGTGGTTTATGATAATAGTGTACAGGATGGGGAAGTTGATGACATCCCTTTTGCCTTCGTATCTTTTGAAGCCAGCAGCGAGGACGACGAAGGAATTTACAACCTATTCATACGAAAGAAAACCTGTACTGACGAACCGGCCTGGATACAATTGACTGCTTGGATTGCTGACGAATTACAATATTATTCGCTAGAATACAGTCTCACCGCTGAGGCCGATAGTCGCAACGCGGGTATGCTGGCGGTGGCCGCCGCGCACTGGGGAAGTCCCCAAGTCATCGCTTCCTACAGCGGCCGCGGCCCCACCATTGATGGCCGCATCAAGCCGGACATCACCGGGATTGCCTGCGGACAATCGACGGTTTATCCGTCCCGAACCCGTGACGGCACGGAGTGCTGGTTCCCCGGCACCAGCCAGGCCGCTCCCCACGTGGCCGGCTTGGCGGCGTTGGTCAGGCAGCGTTTCCCCGACTACACCCCGGAGCAGGTGGCCGACTACCTGAAGAAGCACGCGGACGATCATGAACGCGGACCCCTGGGAGCCGACAACACCTGGGGCCACGGCCTGGCGGTCCTGCCGCCGGGGCCGGAGCCCATGCTGCGCGGCTCACAGCCAATAACCGACTTCGATGTAGCGTTCCCCGGCGAAAACTCCGATGAGGCTGTCATATCCTGGGTTCCCGTGCCTGAAGCCACCCACTACCGCATTGGCTACGTCAACCTGGAGGTCGATTACCACTTGGCCACGCAGGCCAGTTGCACCAGGGAGAGGGATGATTGGCTCCAGGCCTTCGTCTATGTTGACTTGAAAGCGCCAAACGTACCGATCAACCAGGACGGACGCGCCGAGTACATCATCCGGAGGCTGTCACCAGGCGCCCGGCACGCGTTCACGGTGCTGGCCAGCAACAACCTGTACAACAACAGCCTGAATGTTGGCGCCGAATTCTCCTGGCCGAAGGTGGGCCCGCAGAAATTGCGCTGGGTGCGTGTGGCTGGGCGGGACACCCTGCCCACGGGTATTGCCATTCCCCAGCTTGATTGCGGTCCCTAAACCACCGCCGACCAAAACCCCGTCTAACATTGGGGCCGCGGCGTGGCCACGCCGCGGCCCTATCGCGTTCCGCCATGGGGCGGGTACAATGGATCGAAATCCTGGGGGCGTGACGCTGCCATGGCGGACATCAGCACGGAAGACCTGTACCAACTGGTCCGCGCCAACCCACGCTATCTGGAGGCGGTGCGCCGCTTTTTTGAATACGGCGAGTTTCCGCCGGAGCTGGAAAGCTACTGCTATCCGAACCTGGAGCGCGTGGCCGCCGGGATAAAACAGCGGCGGCGGGAACCGGAAAAGGAATCATGACCACTGCCATCAGCGACATACGGGACCTGTTCCAAATACTGGACGGGGACCCGGAGCAGTTGGAAGCCCTGCGCCGCCGGGTGCTTGGCCCGGCGCTGCTGAACCTGCCGGAGCGATTCGACGCTTTCGAGAAGCGGTTCGACCGGTTTGAAGAGGAACAGCTTGAGTTCAACGCGGAGCAGCGGCTCTTCAACGACGAGATGCGCCAGTTCCGTACCGAGCAGCGGCGTTTCAATGACGAGCAGCGGCGTTTCAACGATGAGGTACGCCGGGACTTGGGGCGGTTTCGGGGTAATCATGCCCGTGACGCAACCGTCCGCCGGAGTCTGGTCATCGCCCTGCGCATGGGGTTGCAGCGGGAGCGCGTACTGACTGACGACGACCTGATGACAATGGTAAAAACGGCGGATACCCGGGACATTACTCCCAGCGCAATTGAAAGTTTCGTCAGCGCGGACCTGGTGATGGAAGCAACCGACGGCGACGGGCAGACCTTCTATATCGCCGTGGAAATATCCTATACCGCCAATCGACGCGATACCGGTCGGGCGATACGCAACGCTGAGTTGCTCACCAGATTCACCGGGCGACCGGCGCGGGCCGCCGTCGCCAGCGTCCGCAACGACCCGGAAATCGCCGACTTGATTGGCGGCGGACAGATGTACTGGCACGAGATACGCGACCGGGACCTGGAGCCGGAGTAGAACGCGCCGGCCACCATCTACCGGCCAGAAAATTCCCATGCGCTTCCAAACCCTCACCGGACAGGCGGCGCTCATCAGGAGGTTGGGTTTGGTAATGGACCCCCAGCGCTTTCCGCCGGAGTTTTTCCAGCGGGAGGACGAATCCAACGACGCCGAGTTCTACACCATGCCCCGCCTCGTCGTGCACATCGACGACGGAGCGATCGTGGCCGTGGGCCGGCTCTTCCAGCAGCTCATACCCGAAAATGCCGAGGTGCTGGACCTCATGAGCAGCTGGCGCACCCACTGGCCCGAGGACCACCCGCGCGCCCGCATCGTCGGCCTGGGCATGAACGCCGCCGAGATGGCTGACAACCCGCAGCTCAGCGAATACCTGCTCAAGGACATCAACGTCGACCCGTCCCTGCCCTTCGAAGATGAGTCGTTTGACGCCGTGGTGATCACGGTGTCCGTGCAATACCTCACGCAGCCGGTGATCGTGTTCTCGGAAGTTTCGCGCATCCTCCGGCCGGGCGGCGTCTTCATCGTTACCTTCTCCAACCGCTGCTTTCCCACCAAGGCGGTGCGGGTCTGGCGCTCGACCAACGACGAGGACCACATCGAGTTGGTGGCGTCGTACATGCAGCACGCCGGCGGTTTCAACGGTGTGCGCGGCGGCATCGCCAACCCCGACATGGCCCCGCCCGGCGACCCACTCTTCGCCGTGTTCGCGTACAAGGAAACCGACGGCGGGAACGATACGGGTGGGTGATACACTATCCAAGACATCTTCCGAGGGCGCCACGATGACTACTGCCAAGCCAAAACTGCTTACCGCGGACGACCTGCTCCGCCTGTACAGCCAGGGCGTCAAGGGTGAATTAATTCGGGGGGTGCTGCACGAAACGATGCCAGCGGGAGTCAGACATGGGGAAGTGGTCGCAGCGCTACTTGCGATGTTGTGGATACACATACGACCGGGCCGGCTGGGCCGCGTCTTCGGATCCGACACCGGCGTAATTCTAGAGACGGACCCTGACACCGTCCGAGAGCCGGACGTAGCTTTTGTTTCCGCCGAAAGGCTGCCGCTAGACGTTGAGATCAGCGGTTATTGTCCGGTAGCTCCCGATCTGGTGGTGGAGATCAAATCGCCCAGCGATTCGGAGCAGGAGGTGGACGATAAGGCCACCATGTGGCTGAGCCACGGGGTACGAATAGCGCTGGTGATCAACCCGGAAACCGGAACGATACGGGTGCGACGGCCGAACCTGCCAGCGGTCCTGCTTACCATGGACGACACGCTGGACGTTGGCGAGGTATTGCCGGGGTTCAGTTGCGCGGTACGGGAGATATTGGGGAACTAGGACGACTGACGGTAGCGGTTCACGATGGGCAGCCGCCGGTCTTTGCCGAACGCCCGCGGCGTGATCTTCACCCCAGGCGGCGCCTGTCTCCGCTTGTACTCGTTGCGGTCGACCGCGGAAATAACCTGCTGCACCCATTCGGGGCGATGCCCCATCGCCACCATGTCAGCGTATCCGTAATCATCCTCGACGTACGCCTTGATGATCGGATCCAGCAAATCATAGGGCGGCAGGGTGTCCTGGTCGGTTTGATCCGGGCGCAGCTCGGCGCTGGGCGGTTTGTCCAGCACCGCCTGGGGGATCAATGGACGCCCGTTTCCGGTTCGCGCGTTGCGCCACCGGCACAGCTCGTACACCAGCGTCTTGGGCACGTCCTTCAGCACTGCGAAACCGCCGGCCATGTCGCCGTAGAGCGTGGCGTAGCCCATGGCCATCTCACTCTTGTTGCCTGTGGTCAGCACCAGCCAGCCGAACTTGTTGGAGATGGTCATCAGCACGTTGCCGCGGACGCGGGCCTGGACGTTTTCCTCGGCGACGTTGGTCTCGGTTCCGGCAAAGTGGGCTGCCAGCATGTCGGTGAAGGCATGATGGGCCGGCTCAATGGGGATGCGCCACAGGCTGATACCGAGGTTGTCGGCCAAGTCCTGCGAATCCGCGACGCTTCCCTCCGAGGAATAGCGCGAAGGCATGGTGACGCCGACCACGTTCTCCGCGCCCAGGGCGTCCACGGCCACCGTGACGGTTAAAGCGGAATCGATGCCGCCTGACAGCCCGACGAGGGCGCGGCCGAAACCGGATTTGCGGACATAGTCGCGGGTGCCCACCACCAGGGCCTGGTACACCTCCTCGGTATCGTCCAGCGACCGGCACACGAGCGGCTGCGCCGGCTGACGGTCCGACAGGCGGTGCTCGGATACTTTCATCAGCCGGGCATGGCCCACCTGAGTCAGGATCTGCGGGTCCTCTTTGCGCGCGCGAGGGTCGCGCAGACGCTGGCGAAACACCGATTCCACGTTCAGATCGGCGACGATCAGGCTGTCCTCAAAAGCTGGGCCACGGGCGATCACGGCTCCGTCGGGGGAGCAGATGACACTGGCCCCGTCAAAAACCAACTCGTCCTGTCCCCCAACCGCGTTGAGATAGGCAACGAACACTCCGTGATCGGCGGCCCGGGTGGCAATCATCCGCTCCCGCTGGCCGGCTTTTCCGGCATGGAACGGCGACGCGTTGATGTTGACTATGACCTCGGCGCCGGCCTCCCGCTGCACCGCGATGGGACCGATGGGGTACCAGATGTCCTCGCAGATGCCGACACCCACCGGCGTTCCGTTAACGACGTACACCGGGCATTTGTCACCGCGGCGGAAATAGCGGTCCTCATCGAAGACGCCGTAGTTGGGCAGGTACATCTTGTGGTACCAGTCCAGGATGCGACCGTCGTTAATGATCGCCGCGGCGTTGGCGACGTCGTTCTGGCCGGTCAGGATGTCGGGACAGCCGACGAAGGCCGCGATTCCCCGGGTAGCCGCGGCCACCCGCTCAACCGCAGAAGCGCAGTCGGACAGGAACGACGGCTTGAACAGCAGGTCTTCGGGCGGATATCCCGTAATCGCCAGTTCCGGGAACGCGACCACGTCCGCGTGCCGCGCCCGCGCGTCCTCGATCAACTCGATGATCCGGGAGGTGTTGCCGGGAATGTCGCCGACGGTGGGGTTGAACTGGGCCAGGGCCAATCGAAGCGAACGCTGCATCACCGTATTATAACTTAGCCTCAACGGGAAGCCGGTTGGCTTCCTGCTATAATCCCACGGAATTTCGGTCGGGGTTCAGGGCCGCCGGCCGACGGGCCGACGTGATCTAGTGAACCTGGTTTCCGTTCTCTGCTGCCGTTCAGCGCTCAAGGCCGGCTGCATGGGGCATACTCTTTCCCGTTGATGCGCACCCTGCAGACCCGCGCTGCGCGGGCCACTCCCTGCTACTACGGATGGGTCATACTCGGCCTTTCGGGAATCGCCTCCTATTCATCGCGCCCGCTGATGTCCGTCGCCGTACTGACGGTGTTCGTCATCCCGATGTCGGAGCAGTTTGGCTGGACCCGAGCCGAGTTCGCGGGAGCGGTCAGCCTGGGGGGCGTTGTGGGGGCAATCGCCGCGCCCCTGGTGGGGCCGGTGCTGGACCGTTACGGCGCCGGCATGGTGGTAGGAATTTCGTCCGGGATTGCGGGAGTGTGCGCGGTGATACTGGGCGCAGTTACCCAGATCTGGCAGTTTTATCTGGTCTACGTGCCGGGCCGGATGGTCTTCTCCAGTCCCCTGGAACTGGGAACGTCGGTGGCGGTGAGCAACTGGTTCATCCGTCGGAGGCCCTTCGCCCTGGCCCTGAACCACGTGTCCCAGGGATCCGGTCTGGCGGTCATGCCGCTGGTAGCCCAGGCGATCACCGGCGCCTGGGGATGGGAAACGGCGTGGTACACGCTGGGGGTCTGGACGATTGCGGTGGGCGTGGTTCCCGCCATGCTGCTGATGGCCCGGCGACCGGAGGACCTGGGACTCGAACCGGATGGGGGAAGCGAAAATTCCCGCGCTGGCCGGCAAACAGGTTCCGCGCGCCGACCCCAGGGCGTCCAGGACGAGATCAACTTCACTCTCCGCCAGACGATGAGGACCCGGGCTTTCTGGCTCATGGTGCTGTTTTCTTTCGCCAGCTTCATCGTACAGGCTGGCGTTTCGCTGCACCAGGTACCGCATTTCATCGATCAGGGAGTGCCGGCCTCCAACGCCGTGTGGGCCGCCAGCACCTTCGCCATATCGCAGGTCCCAGCGAGCATCTTCTGGTCGGCGCTGTCGCAAAAAGCGGCGGCCCGGTTCATCATGCTGGCGTCGGGCTTGGTGGTGTCCTGCGGAGCAATCACCACGGCGTTCGCCAGCGAGATCGCCGGGGGCATACTGGGAGCGTTCATCCTGGGGTTCGGCGTGGGCGGACTGCATATAATCGCCCGCCTGGTGTGGGCCGACTACTTCGGACGCCTGCACCTGGGAGCAATCCGCGCGTGGGGACTGGCGGCGCAGGTGGGCGGGCAGGCGCTCGGCCCGATCACGGCCGGATTGGCGGTGGACCGGGTGGGCAGCTACCAGGGAGCGTTCCTGGCCTTCGGCATCAACCTGGCGGTGGTGTCGCTGCTGATGCTGACCGCGACGCGCCCAGGACGCGAAGCCGCGGACGGGGGGCAGGAAATCAGCGCGGCCGGATAGCCGTTGCCGGCCATTAAATCGGTACGGGTCCTACTGCCAGGAACGGAGACGGATCTCCTCGCTGGTGTCCATGTCCGCCTGGGCTTCGTCGGGCTGGTCGTTGAACAGGTAGGACAGGGACCGACGGGAGTAGTAGTTGTCGTCGTCCGGGTCCAGCCGGATGGCCTGGGTCAGGTCGTCGATGGACTGCTGATACTCTCCGACTTCGTACCAGGAGACGCCCCGGTTGAACCAGGCGTCGGCACACGCGGCGTCCAGTTCGATTGCCGCCGTGTAGTCCGCGATGGCGCGTTCGTACACCCCGTTCCGGCTGTAGCGGTTGCCCCGGTCCACGAACTCTTCGGGGGTTTCCGGCTCCGGCGGCGGAGTGGGGCTGTTCCGAGCGGTCACGGATTGCCCTACATGACCGAGCGCACCAGGCCACCGTCCACCAGCATGGTGGTGCCGGTGATGTAGCTGGAACGAGAGGAAGCGAGGAATGCCACCAGGTACGCCAACTCGCGGGGCTCGCCGATGCGCTTCAGGGCCGTCTGTTCCGCCCGCTGGGCCAGGGCGTCCTCCAGCGGAATGCCCTGCGTGCGCGCCCGGTCCTCGACGTTCTCCATCATGCGATCCGACATGATGCTGCCGGGGCAGACGTTGTTGATGAGGATGTTCTCGTGTCCCAGGTCGTCGGCCAGGTTCTTCATGAACCCGATCACGCCCATTCGGGTCGCCGCGGAAAGAGCAAGGTTGGGGATGGGAGTGTAAACGGTGCTGGCCAGGATGTTGATGATGCGGCCGCCGCCCTGGGCGCGCAGGTGAGGCAGGGCCTCCCGCGTCATGCGGGCGAAGAAGAACAGCGAGCGGTTGGCGGAGACCTGCCAAAGTTCTTCGGTGGAATCCTTGGCGTAGGCTTGGGGAGGCCCGCCGGAGTTGTTGACCATGATGTCAATCTGCCCGAAGTGAGAGGCAGTGTGCGCCACCAACTCGGCGATGGTCTCTTCGTTGTCCAGATCGCCGGCGTAGGTGAAGATATCGGCGCCGGTAGAGGCGCGTATCTCGTCAGCGGCCTGTTCCAGCGGACCCGGAGTTCGCGCGCACATGGCAACGCGGGCTCCCTCTTCCGCCAGCACCTCGGCGCAGGCGCGGCCCAATCCTCGACTGGCGCCGCCGATTATCGCCACCTTACCGTTCAGTTGCAGATCCATTACCGGGCCTCCTCAAATGCTGCACGGGATTATAACAGCCGAGGCCGCTTTGACTGCGGTCCGATCGATTTTACATGGATGGACGGGATGGACGGGATTGGGCTGATTGTTGGGAATCGTCAGAAGCAGGATTTTCAAGATTAGAGGATTACCAGGATTGGAACCGTTCCGTGATGAAGAGCTTCCAATACTGCCCAATCATAAATCCCGTAAGTCCTGCTGCTTATGATTTACGAGACCGGGTATGTGCGAGCCTGGGCTATTGCCCCGTATCAAGTACGGGGTGACCCCGCATCGGGGTGCAGGGCAGGCTGTTCTTGCGCAGGAATGACGAGAAATTTAGGCTACCTAAATTGCAACCGCTATTAACGAGCGCTGCTGCAAGTTCGGGCGCCTGATTGGTTCAGGCGACGCCCGGGCGGAGGGGGATGGTGTCGGGGAACTTGACGTGGAAGGTGCGTTCCAGGGCGCGCTGCCATAGAGGGGAGAGCGCGATGGATGCAGGGTCGCCGCGGTGAGACAGGTCGGCCGGATGGCAGGGACAGGGCCGGGGAGTGAGGCCGCGGGCGTAGAAGTTATGGGGGTCGGGGAGGCGGGCCAGCGGGGCCCGGCTCAAGCCGTGGGCCTGGGCGATCTCCGGATAGTCGGGCAAGGCCATGATCTCCGCCAGGGACCGGGGCACCGGGCGCGACGGCGGGGACGGCGGCCGGCGGGCGCGACCGGCCACCAGTCGGCCGGATAGGGCTCCCTCCACCGCGCGGACCAGCATGGCCACCCGGTTGCGGGCGCGGCGGCTGAGACGCTGGCGCTGGCCGGGCTCCGCCGCCGCCAGTTGGGCGGGCAACCGGTAGATGTTGCGGAAAGTACGCCCCCCGCCGTTGGAGATGCGGCCCTGCCAGGCCAGGCTGAACAGGTAGTTGGTCAGACGACGGCGAGTAAGCCGGCGGAAGCAGCCCTCCTGGACCACCGCCGCGGTGGCGGCGTGGGACGCCGCCCGGGCCAGGGCGTTGGCGGCGCGAGCGTAGTCGCCAGCGTTGTGGTCGGACCGGGCCAGCGACAAGAACCGCCGGGCCTGGGTCTGATGATGCTGGACACTGCCCATGATGGTTGCACGCTCCTTTTGCCTTTACATCGATGCACAGGATGGACAGGATGGGATGATTAGGGTGAATGTTTTGCGATTGGCTGGCTCCGTTGGGATTGGGATTGCACAGGCGATGGGATGGTTGGTTGCTACAGGCGATTGGCGATTGGTGATTGGTTGGAGTTGACCAGGACCCGGCGGTTGATCAGCCCTACGGCCGGAGGATTTGCGCTGTGGTTTTTTGCTCTCATTGCCCATGTCTGGGGGCACGATGCCCGAAACATGGCGCGCTGTGGCGGGCGCGGTGGCCGGGGGGACTACACCGATTAGAGCGGTCGGCGACAGTCTCCCGCGAAGGCCGATAGCGACTTGGTTGCTGATGGGTTTGGCCGTACTGGCCGGGACCTGGTCGATGCGAAGGATCCGTTTGCCTGTGGGAGCCATGATAGCACGGGCGTTCTGTGGGATGTGGGCCGTGGGTGTCAGGAGTTTCACGGTTTTGCCGGGTGAAGGGTTGAACTTACATCGATGCACAGGATGGACAGGATTTTTGATTGTGTTGGGGGAATGGCAGGTTGGAGCCGAGGCTGGTTGCTACGCCGGCGAGATTGCCACAGCGCGAGCGCCTGGCAATGACAACTTGTTGGATTCCGGCTCAAGGCCGGAATGACGGCCCAAAAGTTTAGAGCACCCATAGACTCCAGACAGTTGCACAGTGGGTTGTTGCCAAGGTGGTGTGCGGCGATGGTGTACAATCGCCTTCGTTATGGCAGCAAATCAGATGGTTGAGTCGACCGGTGTTGAGATTGAGGCGGCCGCAGTGGAATTCGCGCGCGGTGCGGGAGAGCTGCTGGCCGGCCACTTCGGGCGCGCCATCAGCGTGGAGTACAAGGACAAGGCGCGGCAGGACCCGGTGACCGCCGCCGACAAGGAAACGCAAGCCTACCTGGAGGAGCAAATTCGCCGACGGTTCCCGGAGCACGGCATACTGGGCGAGGAAGACGACGCCAGCGCCGACGGCGAGCGGACCGCCGCCGATTTCCTGTGGGTGCTGGACCCTCTGGACGGGACCACCAACTTCATGAACGGCTTGCCGGTATACGCTTCGTCAATCGGCGTGCTGCACCGGGGCCGGCCGCTGGCCGGCGCGGTGTATATTCCCTGGCCTTCCGCCAGCGCTTCCGGCGTGGTGGTCCATTGTCACGTCGGCGGTGGGGCCTTTGCGGACGGCGAGCCGGTATCAGTTTACCAGGCGGAAAAACCTCGGGGTGATCGTCTCATCGGTCTTCCCGGCTCTTTCGGCGCGTCCACGCGGGTCGGCAAGGGACTGAAGGGGCAGCCGCTGGGTCAGCTCCGCGTCACCGGCAGCATCGCCTACGAACTGGCGATGACCGCCCTGGGCGTGATGCAGTTTGCCGTGATCGGCGCGCCGCGGATGTGGGACATGCTGGGCGGCGCCGTGGCCGTGCAGGAAGCCGGCGGCACGGTGATGACCCGGCTGTCGGGGCGCAAGCAATGGCATCCGCTGGATTCGCTGGTGCCGACCTGGGATGAGAAACCTCCCACCATGGCCGAGCTGAGGAAGTGGGTTGCGCCGTTGGTGGCAGCCAATCCCACCCTGGCGCCGCTGATCGCCCACAACCTGCACAACCGGCGGCGTCCGTTCCGACGCGTGTACCGGGGCGTCAAGAAGGCGTTGGGCGGCGGACAACGGTAGCGTTCCGTTTCAGGTAGTTTCTTTGCATGGATGGACAGGATAAACGGGATTTCCAGATGCGAGGGCTTCCTGGATTCCGGCCCCGTATCAAGTACGGGGTGACCCCGCATCGGGGTGCGGGGCAGGCTGTTCTTTCGCCGGAATAACGGGAACGTTAAACTACCTAAATTGGAACGCCTCCGCGTTCGCCGTTGCCCCGGCGGGCAGGCCCCGCTAGACTGTTTCCATAACTTTATCGGCCCGATCAGGAATCTACAGGAATCTACTCGATGTCAGTTCGCTACGGCGTCAGCCTGCTCACCGACCCCGACTTCACTGCCCGCGCTTATCGGGCGCGGCAGTTGATTTGCGGCCAGTTCGCCTGCTGGGCCGCCGAGATGCATATGCTGCACATGCTGATGTCCGACTATTTTCCCCTTGACGGGGCGGATGACCCGAACGCTGAGAACCAGTTGGCGCGAGAACTGGAACAGCTCGCTGAGCGTTACCGCCGGGTTTCTCCCAAGTTCCCGCTCTTCAATCGCGGGATCACCACCACGCGCAATACTGACGACGACGGGAACATCTGGCTGGATTTCTCTCCGGAGGTGGTCAACGAATCGCTGTATCGGTTGCAGGCGATGGTCGCCGATCTTTTGGAGCGCAATTCCGGTGTGGGTGGTCCGCGGCGCGTTTACGGCCCCGACTTTCCGCCCCAGATGCCGCTGCTCTCCCACGCGAACCTGCCCGACTCGGTGTTTGACAGCGCCATCGAGTTCGCGCGCTCCGTTACCGACGAGCTCAAAGTGTCCCAGATCACCCGGGCGTGGCGATTGACGCTGACCCGATTCGAGTCAAACGCGGCCGGAGAAGACTGGTCCGGCGGACGGTGGGCGACCGACCTGCAATGGCGCGTGATCGGCAGCTACAGCCTGTAATACCCGGTGTTGCCGGCCGTCGCCGGGTGATAACCTGTACTAGATTTCCGAGGTTAAATATTCTACACGGTCATGGGTTCGAATATCGTAACGGTTCTAACTTCGTCCATCATAGCGGCGATAGTGATGGCCGGCATCTGCGCGGTCATCCAGGCGGTGGTCAAGGTGCGCGCCCATCGCCAACTGACCCGACTGCATCGGGAGCTGGATCTGGCCCGCCAGGAGCACGTTGAATCGATGCAGGTCGAATACCAGCGTCAGCGCCAGCTATGCGCCGAACTTGGCTTGCCGGACCCGCCCCTGCCAGAGGTTTTGCAGCCGCAACCGGAACCCGATGCCAAGGTCAGGCGTCTATTCCGCATACCGCTGAGTCTACCCTTCCGGAACAAGCAATCACTGTTGCACCGGGCGCCCCGAGGATCGTCGGCCTTTATTGTGGGCCGCTACGGCGCCAGCTTTGCCGCCTCTACCGTATGGAAAACTTCCTCCGGCAGCATCCTGCGCCTGGCGAGTCCGGTGACGAGCCGCTTCCTGGCTTTCGGCCCTCGCGTTGTCGGATTTGTGCCCAGGTTTGCCGCCGCCGGCGGGGGCGCCACGGGGTCGATTGCTGCCGGCACTGGGGTCCGCTTTGCGCTGGGGGCGATCTCGATAGTGGGGCTGGTAATCGGTCCCCTCTTGACGGCCTGGGCTGTCTATCGCGAGTTGAAGAAGCTGCGCCGGGCTCGCCAGGAGCACGCCGATACGCTGGCGCAATTCAGCGCCGATCTGGATGCGATGGCGCGCCGCACCGCTGAGTTGGAGGCGCAACTGCCAGCGGAAGCCCGCCCGGCCGTGCTGGTGTCCTGATCCTGGAAACGGGCGTATTCGCGTAAGATTATTTGGCTGCCGGCTCGTTGGAATGAGGGCGGGCGCGGGTCTAGTGCATCACCAGCCCGCCGTCCACGTTGATGGTCTGGCCGGTGATGTTCCGCGCGCCCGGGCTGGCGAGGAACGCGGCCATGGCCGCGATGTCTTCCGGCTCGTTGGCGCGGCCGATGGGGATGTTGGACGCCCGTTGGGACTGCAACTCGTCCACGGATATGCCCATCTCGGCCGCGCGCTGCTCCATGGTGCTGGTGGACATGGCGGTGATGGTCGAGCCGGGGCAGATGGCGTTCACGTTGATGTCGTACCGTGCCAACTGGTGCGCTGCGATGAGCGTCATGGATATGACGGCGCCCTTGCTGGCGGCGTAGGCGGCGTTGGAGGTTCCCCGGTAGCCCTTGCCGGCGATTGACGCGATGTTGACGATGCGCCCGCCGCCGCCCTGGTCGATCATCTGGCGGGCGGTGCGCTGCATGACGAAGAACGCGCCGCGGGCGTTCACCCGGTGGATGCGGTCCCAGTCATCTTCGGTAATATCCATGATGTCGAGGTAACGGGTGACCCCGGCGTTGTTGACCAGGATGTCCACCCGCCCCAACGCGCTCACGGTGTCGGCGATCACCCGGTCAATGTCGGCGCCATCGCCGATGTCGGCCGCGATGGCGACGCTGCTGCGTCCCGTGGCTCGGACGTCGGTGGAGGTTTCTTCCACGGCGTCGGCGAGGATGTCGGTGACGGCGACGTTGGCCCCATCGTTGGCGAGGGCCAACGCGGTGGCTCGGCCCATACCGCGCCCGGCGCCGGTGACCAGGGCAACCTTTCCTTCCAGAGACATATTCAGTTCCTCCCCACTTCAGCGGGTTAATTTCGTTCCGTTAGCGGTTCCAAGATGTCAAGCAGTGTCGCAACCTCGTCCAGCGAGGCGGATATGTCGTCGGCATGCAAGAACCGCTTGCGCTGGTAGAAGTTACGATGCAGGCCATTCGCAATCTCACGTAAGTTTCGGAGCCGACTGTCGCCGATCAAGTTCCGGGCCTGATACAGCACTTCGTTAAAATGCTCGTGCTGGGTGTATTGCCAACCTTGGGCCGTGGCCGCGGCTTTGGCCATCCAGGCCGCCGCGCCCCAGCCTTTTTCCGAAGCCTGGTGCAGGTCGTCGTCGGCCAGATAACGGCGGCTGCGTTCCAGAAACTCGCGGGATTGGAGACGGTAGTCTTCGATGGTCTCAATGAGTTCATCGTATGGTTGCATGGGAGACATCTGAGGCATGGTTTTCGCTCCCGTTACAGCGCCCGCAGCAGCTCCTGGTAGTTCTCCCGTCCGGTGCGACGGAGGCGCAGTTCCTCCGTAATCTCCAAGTCGCCGGAGTCTTCCAGGAGTTCCACGTGGGCGACTACTTCCGTGAGGGCAGCGAAGAAGTTGCCGCCTTCCAGCTTGCGTCGCTCGAAGGTCCGACGGGTCACGTCCTCCAGGGGTTGCGGTTCCGGGCCGGCCGTTACCAGGATGCGGCCCAACCGGCGGGCGTGGAACCGGATCAGGTCCGACGCCCGTTGCGCGGTCTGGAAGTTGAACTTGTGGTTGTTGTAGAGCCGGTGGGCCGGCAGGATGGCCACCTCGGTTCCCAGATCGGCCACCCGTTGCAGCGAACGCAGATAGGTCAGAAGCCCGTAGGAGTCGTCGGGGTCCTGGTAGTGAACGGGCAGGTTGCGGCGCACCTCGCCGCTGTAATCGGTCTTCATGGTGGGATGGGGGCTGATTTCAGGGAGCACGTGATCGCCGGTGAAAACGATGTCGCTGCCGGTTCCGTTGCCGATGACCGCGCAGATTTCGTCCGGCGAATGCCCCGGCGCGTGCATGTAGGTCAGCATGCCCTGCTGCTCGCCGTGGGTGATGGGGTGACCGACGTGGTGAGTGCGACGGGACGCCATGTAGCGTTGGCGCTCTTCAGAATCGGAGTGCGTGAACCCATTGGCTCGCGCGGTGGTCCACATCGCCTCTTTGATTGGCGAATTGGTGGCCATCTGCAGATCCCGGGGGTCAAAGGGCAGGAGCGGCTGGTAGATGTCGTGCGCCCACAGCTCGGCTCCCGACTGCTCGATCACGCGCGCCACACCGCCATCGTGGTCGGCGTGGCCGTGGGTGATGATCACCCGGTCGATGTCCCGCACTTCCAGCCCACCCAGCGCCATACCGGACTGCAGCAGGTGGAAAGATGCTTCCGCCCCGGGATCGATGAGCGTCAGTCCTTCGTTCTCGAAGACGTACGCCCAGGTCGGACCGGTATGGGAGTGCCCCTCCTGCGGGACGGCGACGGTGTGAATGGTTCGCCCGTACCCATCGGTCAGCCGCAGGGTCATGCCGTTGCCGGCGGAGTCGCCGTTACGGAGGACATCGATCTCGGTGAAGTAGTCGGGCATTTCGGGGTTCCTCCTGGCGCGGAAGCGGCAATAGTATTCAATACTATACGGCGCGCATTATAACCGCTCGGCAGTCTCTGCGGAGCAGGGCGCCGCCGATAGCCGTCTTGCCCGTAGCCGTGGCGCCGGGCCTGAAACCGCAGTAACCCCTGCTATAATGCCGGCGTCCGACAGGCAAGACGTCGAAGGCAGGAGGTTGCACGATGCGATTGGAAGGCAAGGTTGCGCTAATCAGTGGAGCCGCCAGCGGTGTAGAGGGCGAGTTAATGGGCTTCGGCGGCGCGGCAGCGCACATGTTTTGCCGCGAGGGCGCCAAGGTCGTATTGGGCGACATCAATACGGAGGGCGGCGAGCGGACCGCCGAGCAAATTCGCGCCGCCGGCGGCGATGCCATCTTCGTCAAGCTCGACGTGACCCAAGAGCAGGACTGGATCGACGCCGTTGCCGCCACCGTGTCCGCCTACGGGACCCTGAACGTCCTGGTGAACAATGCCGGGTCCGGCGCCCGCTACACGGTTGAAGAGACCACCGAAGAGGCCTGGGACGGGCAGATCGACGTCCACGGCAAGGGCACGTTCCTCGGAACCAAGCACGCCATCCCCGAAATGCTCAAGGCCGGCGGCGGTTCCATCGTCAACATTTCGTCGATTTACGGCCTGGTGGGCAGCCCCACGTCAACTGCCTATCATGCTGGCAAGGGCGCGATACGGCTATTGACCAAGTCCACGGCCATCCAGTATGCCGGGGATAATATCCGCGCCAACTCCATTCACCCCGGTTACTGCCGCACCCCGTTGACGGCGCGCAGCTACGAGAACGAACGGCACTTCACCTGGATCAACGAGCAGATCCCCATGGGAAGGGTGGGCAACGCCGACGACATCGCCTACGGCATCGTCTTCCTGGCGTCGGACGAGTCGTCGTTCATGACCGGGTCGGAATTGGTCATCGACGGCGGCACCACCGCGCAGTAGGCCGTCCCGGGATCCGGGAGGAGCATGGCCCATGGCGGTATCCAAGGACCGGGTCCTGTTCAAGGAGCACGGCGTGCTCGTCACCTACGAGCGGTTCATCGAGCCCGAGGGCAAGGAGTACCGCATCGAGGACATCCTCGCCGTTGATATGGAGATCGTCGAGGAGGAATCGGACCGGCCGCCGATCCGCTGGTGGCGCACCGTGGGCGGCGGGGGCATCATCGGGTTTGCCGTGGCTGCGGTGGGCGGGTTCGCCGGCGCCTGGCTGACCATGGGGATCTTAGTGGTGCTGATGGCGGTGGCAGTGACCTGGTGGAGCAATCGCATTCGCTCCAACAAGTTCAAGGTGTACCACGTCATCGTGACGCTACCCACCCAGCGGGAGGACCGGCAGGAACACCGCATCATATCGTCCACCAGCCGGTTCTTCAGCGAGCGGCTGAAGGTGGCGCTGGAGCGGGCGATGGTGGAGCGCCCGGCGCGTTTTGAAGGGAGAGGGTAGCGTTCCGTTTTAGGTGGTTTCTTTGCGTGGATGGACAGGATGAACGGGATTTCCAGATGCAAGGGATTCCTAGATTCCGGCCCCATATCAAGTACGGGGTGACCCCGCATCGGGGTGCGGGGCGGGCTGTTCTTTCGCCGGAATGACGTGAAATCAAAACCACCCAATTGAAACGCTACCCCTGGCTGACGTCGATGACCACCTTGCCGACGGTGGCGGCGCGGACTGCTTCGTGGGCGCCCGCGGTGTCTTCCAGAGGGAAGTGGGGGCCGTCCATTCCTACGAGTTCTCCGGATGCCAGCCAGCGGTTGGTGTCCTCAACCCCCGAGGTTTTGGCCTCCTCGGGCATGTCGTAGACCAGGACGTGGCGGACGTTCACATTGCTTACGGGGAACTCGAAGGGAGGCGCCGGCCCGTCGCCGGCGGCGTAGATGGCGATGCTGCCGCCGCGCTTGATGATCCGCTGGCTCACGGCGAAGTTGCCGGAATAGTCGACCTCGACGATCAGGTCGACGCCCTCACCGTTGGTGATCTCGAGGATCCGTTCGGCCGTGTCCTCGGCGCGGTAGTTGACCGTGTGCTGCGCGCCAGCCTGCCGAGCGATCTCTGCCTTGGCATCGCCGCTCACGGTGCTGATGATGAGTTCGGCGCCGCCGAGTTTTGCCATCTGCAACGCCATGTTGCCCACCGCGCCGGCGCCGCCAGGGACCAGGACGGTCTTGCCGGTCAGCGGCCCATCAGCGAAGACGCAGCGGTGCGCGGTGAGGGCGGGCACGCCCAGGCCGGCCGCAAGGGAGAAGTCGACGTTATCGGGCATCCGGACGGCCCGGTTCGACGGCTGCACTGTGTACTCTGCGGCGGTGCCAAAGGCTCTACCAAACTGAGACTGGTAGAGCCACACCCGCTCGCCGATGCGGCTAGCCGGCACTCCATCCCCAACCATGTCGATGATGCCGCCGCCGTCCTGGTTGGGGATGATGCGCGGGTGGCTGATCCGCGCGGTGGTACCCTGCCGCCGTTTCCAGTCCGACGGGTTCACCCCCGACGTGACCACGCGGACCCGCACCTCGCCGGGCCCCGGCTCCGGGTCGGGCATCTCGCCGACCTGTAGCACCGAGGCGTCTCCGTTTTCCTCGTACCAGACTGCGCGCATTTCAATACCTCCTGGGCCGGCGTGGAAGAACCTCCGGCCAGACGATGTCCCGGGTCAGTTGGACAGTTGTTTCCGCTCACCGCGGTCGCCGCCGTGCTGCGCCCAGGGCCAGCAATCCCAGCGGCCCCACGAGCAGGGCGGCCGACGCCAGTTCCGCGGGGATATTCCGGCTTGTTGGTCCTGGAGGCGGAGCGCCGCAGCCGCCACCGGATGGCACTGCCGGCGGCGCTGCGGTGGGGGGAGCCGGCATGGGCGTGTGCGTAGGCTCCGGCTCGTTGTTGGGCATTGGCGTAGCAGTCGGCGCAGCAGTTGCCTGAGGCGCAGGGGCCTGCTGTGCCAATCCTGCGGGTGTAGGTGTCGGGCGACGGGTGGGTATTGCCTGGAAAGCCGGCAATACCGGGGTGGACAATTCGCGCGGGGATAGACCCAGCGATACTCGCCATTCGTTGTCCAATTCCACGATGGTGAGCCCATAGGCCGCTTCCAACGCCTTTTCGGAGTTGTGCATGGTGCGTATGGCGGCAAACAGCCGGGTCATTTTTTCCGTGCCGTAAGTGTCGAGCATGTACGTCACCACAGAGTGGCCCAGGCCGTAGTTGCGCAGCGTCTCCTGCGGGGTTCCCGCGTAGTTTCGCAGGCTAGCTAATGGCGGAACCGCGTCGTTCCGGATGGCGGTGTTCACGTAGAAATCGAACTCCGTGTTGCCGCCTTCCGAATACACGGCCAGGCCCTCGTTCAGCCAGAGATGCACTTGACCATAGGCGCTGCCGGCGGCGTCGGCCACCAGCAGATGCGTGAACTCGTGGGCGGTGGTGCTCAGTATATTGTCGCCGACAAACACGTCGGTCGAACCGTCCACCAATAGTGTGCGCTCAGTGGTGTACGCCTGCCCCAGGGTGCGCAGTTGTTGCGCGGCCACCCGAGACTTGGGCGGCAGGGCCGCACGCATGTCCGCGTAGTCCGAATAGACCACCAGGTTCATGGGTTCGGTCAGCTCCACGCCCAGGATCGGTCCCATGTGGGCATAGGTGTCGGCGGCGACCTCCAGGACCTGGTTGGCCCGTTCCTCTGATTGACTCGTATGATGGTAGTAGTAGACGTTGATCAGGCCGTCGGAGACCGAATCCCAGTCCAGGCCGCGGTTCAGGTACACCAGGATCTGGGGTTCCGTTTCCAGCCGTTGGCCATCGGCGGTGCGGATGTCAAAATAGTACGACAACCGCGTTCCGGTGGGGATGAACTCGTTAGACGTCTTGCTCTGGAACAGCGCTTCGCCCGAGATGCGCTCACCCGGCTCGAACTCTACGGTGCGATAAACGCTGCGGCTGGACTGTCCCAGCTTGCGAACGTAGACCCGGATCTCTTCTATCGGACTCGAACTCTGTGCTTCCAAGTGGAAACGCAATCCGTCAGGAAACTGGTTCTCAACGCCCTGTTCGGTGACGGTGATCGCCTGTTGAGCATCGGCGCTTCTCGCCTCGAAAGCGAATGAACCGACAATAACGAGCAGAACGGCGATTGCGGCGACCCATTTCGTCATGGTGGCAACCTCTAAGCTTGGTTTTCCATACCGCATACGCCCGGCCGCGCCGTTGGGATTGCCCTTACCGTTCGGGCCGAGCGAATCACGCAGCCCGTTCTTGTCTGCGCCGGGATGCACCCGAAACTCGCGACACTGCAATCAGGCCGGGATGTTGAGCGCGCGGCGGGCGTTTTCCAGCAGCACTTTGGGTATCACGTGATCCCGCATCTGGAGATTTTGGAAATCTGCCAGCCAGTTGTCCGGCTGGATGAAGGGGTAGTCGGAACCGAACATCACCTTGTCCTGCAGCCGCGTATTGGTCTCCCGGATCAGTGTTTCCGGTATGAACCGGGGCATCCAGCCGGACAGGTCGAGGAAGACGTTGGATTTGTGCAACGCCACCGCGATTTGTTCGTCGATCCAAGGCCAGGCGGGATGGGCCATGATGATGGTCATATTCGGGAAGTCGGCGGCCACGTCGTCGAAGCAAGGTATGGGTTGGCTGTATTTCAGCTTGAGGCCGCTGCCGCCCGGGGTGCCGGAGCCGGCTCCAGCGAACCCGGAGTGGAACAGCACCGGGACGCCCAAACCGTTGGCGACCTCGTACAACGGGTAGAATTTCGTGTCGTTGGGGAAGAAGGCCTGGTGGATGGGATGCAGTTTCAACCCCTTCAGGCCCAACTCTTTTACCGACCGCTCCAGCTCGTAGCAGGCGGCCTTGCCCAACCAGGGGTCCACCGAGGCGAACCCCATAAATTGCTCGGGATGGGAGTTGACGATGCTGGCTACCCAATCGTTGCTGTCCGGTTTCTCGCCGGTGTTGGTGGTAGTGTCCACCGAGAAAATCACGCCGAACAGGTCCAGTTCGCGGAACTTGTCGGCCATCTCCGCCGGATCCGTGGGCGGTGGTGGAGCCCGGAAGTAGCGCAGCAACTCCGCCTCAATCTCGATCTCGGGCAACCCCGGTTCACGGGGCACGTGGATGTGCATGTCGATGGCTTGCATCAGGTGGTTCTCCATCAGTATCGCGATTGTCCGGTTGCCGAGGTGATGATACGATAAAGCGAAGCCGGCGGGGCGAGGAACGATAAGCCACGCCAAGCGGGGAATGAGTGGAAACCGCTAACCTAGTGACGTATTCAGACCTGTGGCAGGTGCTGGGGATTTTCGCCGGCATCTGGTTTGCCTACTTTTCACTGGTCATCTCTCTGATTGTCGGCTGGTACATCCGCGACACTAACCGTCGGGACAAGGATGTTGACCGGCGGTTCGGGGAATTGGAAGCGGATATTGACCGGCGGTTCGGGGAATTGGAAGCGGATATTGACCGGCGGTTCGGGGAATTGGAAGCGGATATTGACCGGCGGTTCAGGGAATTGGAAGCGGATATCGACCGGCGGTTCCGAGAAATGGAAGAGGCCAACGAGCGGCGACACCAAGAGTTGCTGAAGGCAATCAGCTTGCTTTACCGGCACGTGCACGCCGACGGCAGCCAGGCCATTGTTCCGTTGCCGAACGCTGAACCGGCGGCGCCGGCTCCCGCTGACGACTGAGGCCCAAGCATATTATTTCGCCGGCAGGGTAGCAGCGAACTCGGCACCGCGGGCTATCCACCGGTTCAAGCCGGCGTCTGACTCCAGCCCTGCCGGCTGCACCAGCACCCAACCGCGCATCGGCCGGCCGGTAAGGTCCATTACGCCGGCGTAGGGCAGGGCCAGCGCTTCCTCGTATCCCTCCGGTCCCACTCGTACCATCAAACCCTGGTCGGTCACACAGCAGCACATATTGCCGGCCAGCATGAACGCCAAGCCACCGAACATCTTGCGCTCAGCAATATCAGAGCGTCCGGAAAGAATTTCCTTGACCCGGGCGGCCAGCGATTCGTCGTAGGCCATGGCTGCTTCCGGCTAGGGTTGCCGGCCCATGTAGCCGATCATCTTATCCTGCGTGCTGGCGGAATCAGGCACGGCGACCGCGGCGCCGACGAAGCCGGCCTGACGTCCCATATCGGCAAAGCCACCGGACACCAGCATCCCGTAGGCAAACTCCACCATCTCGCTGTCCAGGGTGGTGTCCTGCCCGGTGGCCTGGGCCAGATCCCAACAGTGGACGAGTTGATCCAGCACCGTGCCCATCATAATGCGCGCCACAGGCATCTCGCCGAAGGGAGTCATTGCCGTCCGCTCCAGAGCGCCGGGGTTGGCCGCAAGTTCCAGCGCGCGATCAACCGCGGCGTGGTAGGCCCGGATCAGAACGGCAACATCGGTTTCGCCCTGATAGCTACTTTCGGCCTCGTTGGGGCGAATGTCGGGCACGTCGCCGGTGATGCAGCCGGCGGTGAACTCCAGCCCGCCGATGAGGTGGTTGAACAAGTCCAGGACATTCCACTGAGAGCAGGGCGTCGCGTCCGTAGCCTGAGTTTGGGTTACACCACTGGCCACTGCTTTGGTGCGACGGGTAACCCGTTCCAACTGGGCCACCGGGTCAGGCGTTGGCGCTTCAGTAGTCATGCCTAAAACACCTGCGGGCAGTCGCGGGTGAAGACGCTCCACTCGCCCTTTTCGGCGTCGTAACGCGAGTTGACGAACACCTTCCAGTTGCTCTCGTCCATTTCGGGGTAGTCGCTGCGATAGTAGAAACCGGGCCACCGGGTCTCCTTGCGATGGAGCATGTGGCGCAGGTGGGCCTCGCCGACCCAGGCGCGATGAATGAGCTCGTGGCAACGCAGCAACTCATGGCGGTTGCGGGCGCCCAGCTTTTCCAAGTCTTCCCGGAACATGCCCAGCAGTTCCAGCCCCCGGAGCATGGTGTTCTCATTGGTGGTGAACCCTGCGGACACGCCGGCCACGTACTCGTCCATCAGCTTCTGGAGGCGGAACAGGCCCTGCCGGGGCAGCAAATAGTTAGGGTTCACATCGGGGTTGGAGGAAGCGTACTGGTTCTGCTCGAAGGTGACCATGGGCGCCCAGACCTTCTGCTTGAGCTCGTCAATCTGGCGGTCGTCGGTTCTGGGTTGACCCGGGTTATCCATAGCGTAGATCACGGCGGACTTGCCGGCCAACCGGCCTTCGGTGAACGAACCGGAAGAGAACTTGTGCGGGCAGGCTCCGACGCCGTCGCCGGCGGCGAACAGGCCCTGCACGGTGGTCATCTTGTTGTAGCCCCAATGGTATCCGTCGGGCGCCACGTCCTCGGGGCCGCTGACCCAGGCACCGGACTCGCCGCTGTGGCTGCCCATGATGTAGGGTTCGGCCAGGACGACCTCCGAAGGGCGTTCCTCCGGGGCGATGTTGTGCGCCGCCCAGAGAATGGCCTGGGAGATGGTCATGTCCAGGAAGTCTTCCCACGCTTCGGCGATGATCTCCCGTTTACGTTCCTCATCGCCGGCGGCCAGCGCGTCGATGGCCTCCGGGGTCTTGAGCTGGATCGGGCCGTTGCCGGCCTGGATTTCCGTCCAGAGCAGGTGGTTGCGCAGCGGCGTGGGCGTGGGGAACGCGGATCCGTAGGGGTCGTACTTCTTGAGCTCGGGCAGCCGGTTGATGAAATAGTTCTCGCCGGCGGCGTTGGTCAGATCGGCCCGGAACAGCTGCGACCACGCGCCCACGGGCCCGTAGGAGTCCTTGAAACGGCTGGGGACGAAACGGTGCTCCATCTGGGTCATCTCTGCGCCCACCGGGATCACCAAGCCGTACACGGATCCGGTGTCGAAGATGGAGTACCAGGTGCGGCCCATGCCCTCGCCGACGCTGCGGGGGCGGAACAAGGCAGTGGCCCCGCCGGCCGCGCTGATGACCGACCGGGCCTTGAAGATGTAGATCACGTCCTCGCGGACGCCGAAGCCGATGGCGCCGGCGATCCGGTTCGAGTCCTCGGCGTCGGTGAACAGGTGGGAGATGAACACTCGCTCGTAGTGGTTGTCGGGTCCGATGGCCTTCTTGGTGGCTTCGGAGACGATGGGCTTGTAGGCCTCGCCGTGGATCATGACCTGCCAGCGGCCCTCGCGGACGTACAGCCCTTCGTCGTCGTACCAGAAGGGGAGGCCCCACTCCTCGAACATGTGGACGCTGCCGTCAACGTGGCGAGCGATGTCGTACACCAGGTCCTCGCGGGAGATGCCCATCATGTCGTTGCGGACGTACTCAACGTAGTCTTCGGGCTGGTTCCAGCCATGCCGCATTCCCATGTACATGTTGATGGCGGACAGTCCCTCGCCAACCGCGCCGCTGCGGTCGGTGGCCGCCTTGTCCACCATGACGATGCGCAGGTCTTCGCCGCCCCAATAGCGGGCCTCGATTGCCGCGCCGCAGCCGGACATGCCGCCGCCGATGATCAGGACGTCGCTTTCAACGATGCGGGTAGTTGGTTCAGCCATGTTGAGATCGGTCTCCTCTGTGGTGATCTATGTACATGCGATGCGGACCGAGGCAGCGACAAACATACGCCCGGCCCGAAAGCGGCGACGGGCAGTATAACAGACCGCCGGCGGCGCGGCGCGGGCGTCGGTGGGGTTCAGCTCCCGAAAGAAGTAACCGGCCGCGCCATTCAATCCAGGCTTTCCAGCGTGTCGATGAATTGGGCGATTAGCTCTTTGCCGGCGCGGATGTATTCTGCTTCCGGTGGTTCACCATAGAAGCGTTGATGATATGCCGATGCCGTGATGTATTGTATGAGCAAGTCGCGCGGCGCGTGTTCTTCGTGAACCAGCCGAAAAACCGCTGTCTCCAGCAGCCGATGAGCGTGGTGCTCCCAACCCCGGCGTTCGGCCGCCGCTTTGATGGCGTGAGCGGCCGCGCCCCAGACCTTGTTGCTGGCCTCTTCCAGTTCGCCCCGGGCCAGCTCGTCGTCCACCAGGTCCAGAAAATGACGGCTGCGTTCCTGGTGGTAGGCGATTGCGTCGGCGCTGGTGGTCATCGTCCATCCTCTTGCTCAGCCCAGGCTTTCCAGGATTTGTATGAACTCGGCAATTACCGATTTCCCGTAGCGTATGCTGTCTGCGTCGGGAGGGCCACCGTAAAATCGCTGGTGGTAGTGCGAGGCAATGTAATACTGCCCTTCAATATGCGACGGCGCGCCTTCCTCTCTAACCAACCGCAGGACGGCGCTTTCAATCAAGACATGAGCATGGTGCTCCCAACCCCGGCGTTCGGCCGCCGCCTTGATGGCGTGAGCGGCTGCGCCCCAAACCTTGTTGCTGGCCTCTTCCAATTCGCCCCGGGCCAGCTCGTCGTCCACGAGGTCCAGAAAATGCCGGCTGCGTTCCCGGTGATAGGCGATGGTGTCCGCGCCGGTGGTCATGCGTTTACCCGCGCGCCTGGTTGTCACCAACCAACCACCCGGCGTCCAGTTCCGCGCCGGGCTTACAGATTTTGATGAAGTCGCCCAGGTCGCCGATGTAGGGCGCCTCACCCTGGCGGCATATGCGCATGTATTCGACAACCGCGACGAGGTTCACCGCTCCCGAAGCGTCCATGAAGGGCGAATCTGCCGCGCTCGCGGCGTCGGTCAGCTTCCACCGGCCCGGGCCGGTGTCCTGGTTGGTGAACCAGTCCCGCTTCAACACGCCGTCAACGTCCGGGGAGCGTTCCCCCATGGCCAGTTCCACAGCCTGCCACAACTGGGCTCGGCGAATTGGCTCGCCCCGGGTCACCAGCACGTCGCGGATTATCTTGCTGGCCAGCAGCGTGATGTTGTCATCGGTTTGGACTGCGTAATCGGAATTTGCGACGCTGCCGGCAGCAGCCGGACTCGTGGGTGTGGTCATGGGTTCTCCCTGGGTGGATTGGGCGGCAACGACCCGGAGGGTCGCCGGGCCGTGCATAACGAATTTGCACGTCAATTATAGCAAGGGGCCCCGGACCCGGCGCGTACCGGGGGTCTCAGAGTACCCCGCGCCGGACCAAGCCAACGACCGCCAGCAGACCGAAGCGGCCTGCGGTTTCGTATCGTCCGATTCAGGCTATTGCCGAGTGTGATGTTGGCATTACAACCCGCGAATTTCGAGCGTGCGAACCTCGTCAGCGTGCAGGTCCGCTACGCGGATGGCATGGTTGTTGGTATCGGCAATGAACAGCAACGGTTCCCGGCCGTCGTCGAACCTGGCGAAACTCAGTCCGCTGGGCTCACTGAAGGTGGCCAGCCGGCCAGCGCCATCGTGCAGACCCATCGCCCCAGAACCCAGAACCGTCTGCACGGAGCGGGTCAGCGGCAGGACCTTCTTGATCTTATGGTTGTAGGTGTCGGCGATGAGCAGTTCGCCCTGGTGCCATTCGATGCCGATGGGGTGCTGCAGCCGGACGTTGTGCTCCACGCCATCCCGGTCACCGAAAGCGAAAAGGTCGATCCCGACGAGGGTTGCCACGCGACCGGTCACCGGGTCGATGCCGGCGCTTCTCACGCTGCTGGTCTCCGAGTCTGCAAAATACAGGATGGAGTTATCGCCCCGGTCTTTGCCCACGACGATGCCGCTGGGCTGGGCCAGCGTAGCCTGGGCCAATGGGCCGTTGTCGATGTTCTCGCCGCCGGTGCCGGCATGGGGACACACCACGCCGTCGGCCATGGACAGCCGCCACAACTGGTGTATTCCGGCCATGGCGATGTACAGGGTTCCCTCGTGGTGGGCCAGGTCCCACGGGCTGCTGAGGGCTACCTGGCGTCCGGGGCCCTGGGCACGACGGTCGTGGCCCTGTTCGCCGGTGCCGGCGATGGTGTCCACGGTGCGGTTGGCCAGGTCGACCCGGCGAATGGCGTGGTTCTCCGTGTCGGCGACGTAGAGCGTGTCGCCGAGGAGTTCCATGCCCTGGGGATGGTTGAAGGCGGCGGCAGCGTAGTCGCCGTCGGCGAAATCCTCAGCGCCCGAGCCGATAACTGCCTGAACCTGCCCGTCCAGGTCAGTCATGACGATGCGATTGTGGTTGGTGTCGGCGATGAAGATGCGATTGCCGGGTCCGTCGGCGAGCACCTTGCCGGGAAACGCCAACGTCGATTCTTCCACTGCTTCCGGCACGATGCCCAGGTCGCGGCGGTCGATCATGCCCTTCTCGTCGAACTCGGCAATCATCCGGCCCAGCAGGTCGTCGAAAGCCTCGAAGGGCAGCTCGCCCTCATGCTTGCCGATGACTTTGCCCTCGGGGTCGACGAACATCAGCGTGGGCCAAGCGCGGCAGGCGTACTGCCGCCAGACCTCGAACTCGGCGTCGTTGACGATGGGATGCTTCAATTCGTAGCGCTGCGCCGCCAGCAGCACGTTGTCGGCGTACTTTTCGTTGGGGAACTTGGCGGAGTGGACCCCGATGACCACCAGTTCGTCAGCGTACTTTGCTTCCATTTTCCGCAACTGCGGAAACACGTGCATGCAGTTCACTCAACAATAGGTCCAGAAGTCCAGAACGACCAGCTTACCGCGCAGGTCTTCCATGCTCAGCGGCCGGTCGGTGTTGATCCATTCAACGTTGGCGGGGAAGTCCGGCGCGTTGACGGTGCCGGCGAAAGAGCGGGTGGCCATGGTGGAGCCTCCAGAGGTGGGTTGATAGCGGGGTTGCGGCGCTAGTCGGTACGGCCTTGCCGCACTTCGCGGGCGCGGTTGATGATGCGCTGGGCGTCGGCGACGGTTCGCTGCCGGTAGTCAGGCTGGTCGGTGAGCAACGGCTGTTGCCTTCCTTCCTCCTCGTATTCCTGTTCCCCGGCATACGCGGAGTAGATATCCGGCGGGATGCCGAGCGAAAGCTCACGCAGTTCGGGGTCAACCTGCCGGATGCGTCCCAGCAGATGGCCGATGTTATGGGTGCGTTGGTATCTGGCGCCGTGAGCTTCCAGCAGAGCTTTCATGCCGTGTTCCAGCGCGGCCTGCGCGTGCTGACCAACCAAGAGGTCGCCGCGCCTCAGATCGATCATGTCCTGGAAAGCAATCAAGTGCGATTCGGCGTGCAGTAGCCGATTGTTGTAGTTCATCCAGTCGTACTCGCACTCCGTTTCGTCGTCTTCACAATATACGGAACCAGACTGTTGCGGGACCCGCGACATGAAGACTCCATCGTGCACGGCGCGGGTTTCGACGCTGTTGACGTAGCGGCGCCGGTACCGGAAGTCCTGCGTAGTGCGCCATACCAACTGCACGGACACCGGGTATTCGTAGATGGCTTGGGCAATTCCTTGCGCCCATTCGACAGCCCGGTCCTTGTACTGCTGATCCGGCATCCCTGGGTTTATGAGCATGATGTCGATGTCGGAGCGGCGTTCTTCATAGTCACCCCGGGCCCGTGATCCAAAGAGGATGGTAGCCTGGGACCACATCCTCTCGTGGACAGCTTGCGCGACGCTCAGGGCGCGGGGATCGCAGGTGGCGGCGGTCATGACGTCACCCCGACGACTACCGTGGCGGCTGGGACTCGAAGGCCAGGGTGGCGTAACGCATGAAGATGGCGCCCACGGGCTCGCCCAGCGGGGCGTTGGCCACCAGCACGGCGATGACATGTTCCTTGCCGGGTTCTCCCGGCTCTTCCAACAAAACGCGCTTGGGGGTGTTGTTACCCGTCACCGCGCCGATGTTGCGGTCGATCTTGCCGTCGATGTACACCTCGCCGTAGTTGTCCACGTTGGTCTCGAACCAGACCCGGCAGGTGGATACATCCTGGCCCTTCACCGTCTCCGGCATGGTGAACCGGAGCCGATACCAGGCGAAGGTGAACCCAACCGAGTAGCGCTTCTGGAAGTCCGCGCCGCTCTCCCAGCCGGAGTCGTCGTAGTCGGGCAGCCGGGCGTTGCTACCCAGCATCTCGGCGACGAGCCCCTGGTTGGGCTCGCCCGGCTCCAAGCCCTGGGCAATCCGCCATCCGTCGGACTTGAGGACTGCCAGGTCTTCTTTCTGCTCTAAATCTAGCGCTACACGGGGCATGGGAATCTCCTTTGTGACGGCATGGATTTGGAATAGAGTCTTAGCAGCGGGGCTTATTCGTCAACGGTTTTCGTCACTGGTTCCGGCTTTGCGCCGTACTTCGCTACGATGGCGTCCACGAATGGTTTGAGCACGTGTTCGGCAAATTCGATACGCACTCCTTCAGCCAGCGTATCGTCTCCCTTGTTGTAAAAAACGACCACGCCCTTTGCGATTGTTTCGCCTTCTCCGAGTTGCTTCCCGCTGTCGATCCACAGTGATTGTGTTTCGGGAAAATACTTCACGACCGGCTCCGGCTCAAACGCTTTTTGAGGGTCTTTCACTCGTTCCGCCATGGCCTTCCTCCGTGATAAGACGTAGGAGCGAATAATCATTCGCCCCTACGCGGTGTGAGGCTACGACTTGAGGTGCTGGGCGAAGAACTCCAGCGTGCGCGGCCAGGAGCGGTCGGCGGCTTCCTTCTGGTAGCGGGGGCCGGTGAAGTCCATGAAGGCGTGATCCGCGTCGCGGTACACGTAGAACTGGTGCTCCTTGCCCAAGCGGTTCAACTCCTCGTCGAACCTACGCATGTCATCCTGGGAAGGATTTTCGTCAACCTCGCCGAAGTGGAACAGCATGGGGCAGTTGATGTTGGACGCGAGCTCGAAGGGCGGGGTTTCACCCTCGCCCCAGGTGACCAGCAGGTTGCCGCCATAGTACGGCGCGACGGCGCTGAAGTGGGGGTTGCTGGCCGCCGCCAGCCAGGCGACGCGCCCGCCCATGCAGAAGCCGGTCACGCCGATGCGGTCGTTCACGGCGTCGTGGTTCCTCAGCCAGTCCACCGTGGCGTTGATGTCGGCCACGATGCTGGGGTCGCTGAGCACGTCCCAAGGCCGCGGGCGCGGGTCGGCGTTCATCACCTCGTCGGAGTTGCGGTGGTAGAGGTTGGGGGCCACGGCGGCGTAACCCTCGGCGGCCAGCCGGTCGCAGATGGTTCGGATGAACTCGTCCACGCCGCCGCCATGCTGTGCCACTACCACGGCCGGATACGGGGCGGAGAAGCCCGCGCTGCTGCTGGGCACACTGGCGTACATGTCCATTTCGCTGCCGTCAACGGTAAGCTTTTCCCAGAAACTGGCCATAACGGTTCCTCCTGATTGCAGTTCGGTTATTTACATCGGTGAAAAGGATAGACAAGATAATATTTGATTGCCCGAGCAAAATCCTGTTCATCCTGTCCATCGATGTAAAAATAATGGATGCTTGTGGAAGGCTATGCCTTGAGATGCTTGGCGAAGAACTCCAGCGTCCGAGGCCAGGATGTCACTGCGGCATCTTCGTTGTAGCGTCCGCCGGCGGGGTTCATGAAGGCGTGGTCGGCCCCGGGGTAGGTATAGAACTGGTGCGCCTTGTTCAGACGGTCCAGTTCGGCGTCGAGTTTCCGCATGTCGTCCTGGGACGGATTGGCGTCGATCTCGCCGAAGTGGAACAGCATGGGGCAGTCGATGTTGTTGGCGAGATCAAAAGGCGGCGTTTCGCCCTCGCCCCAAGTGGTCATCAGGTTGCCGCCATAGTAAGGGACAACGGCTTTGAAGTTCGGGTTGGTAGCGGCGGCCAGCCAGGCCACGCGCCCGCCCATGCAGAATCCCGTGACGCCGATCCGGTCGCTCTGAACGGCGTCGTGGCTGAGCAGCCAATCGACGGTGGCGTTGACGTCGGCTACGATGTGGGGGTCGCTGAGCAGCGTCGCCGGACTGGGCCGAGGCCCTCCCGCTGCGGACGCGGCAATCGCTTCTTCGCTATGGCGGTGGTACAGGTTGGGCGCGACCGCCGCGTAGCCGTCGGCCGCCAGCCGGTCGCAGATGTCCTGGATGAAGGCGTCCACGCCGGTGGCGTGTTGCGCGACCACTACTGCCGGGTATGGAGCCGAAAAGCCGGCGCTGCTGGACGGCACCGCCGCGTACAGATCCATTTGCTGTCCACCTACGTTGATCTTTTCCCAGAAACTTGCCATGGGTCACCTCTCCATACTGGTGCGATGTTGGCAGAGCCGGACGCTTTCATTCGGGATTGTCTGCGCTGGGAAGCGTCCGTTCCTCCCAAGCCGTCTTGAACAGCCAGTTGAGCATCGAACTAACAACGAGCAATATCAAAGCCGCTCCGATGACGCCAAACGCGGGAATTCCACCGACTTCGATCAACGTTTGGGCAGCATAATCCAGAGCTATCATGACTGCTCCAACGATGAACAGTACAAACCAGGTGAAACGCAGCGTGTTCATGTGTCCCACTCGGTGATCAGGGTGATCAGCAGAAACGCCATGACAGCCCCAATCACGCCGAGGAACGTGGCGAAGGAGACCGCCCACAGCGTCCCATCGCTTCTCACGGCGAAGAAAGTCAGGCAGAAGAAAGCGATGCCGGTGATTCCGGAGCACAGAGCCACGGCGGGATTTGTCATTTGCCCACCGCCAGGTCGCGATAAATTCTGGCTAGCAGCACGACGACCATTACCGCGACCGAACCTGCCAGCACAGCGGAGAGAAGCGCGCGCAAAAACCCCAGGTCCTGTGTCGCAGAGAACGTCATTCCGGCCACCGCAAACCCCACGAGGACCGCTAATGCCAAAGCCGCGACCTTCAGTTTCATGGTCTGGCAATTCCCATTCAGTCCATGGCGTCATAACGGCAACGCTATCTTACACCAGCCCTTCCGCGCGCGCTTCGGCCAGCGTGGCCTCGAAGGCCGCCAACGTGGCGTCGATGTCTGCCTCGGAGTGGGTTGCGGACACCAGGAACGCGTCCCGGCCCATGATGTCGATGCCGTGGTTCTGGAGGCCGCGCTTGATGCCGGTTACCGCCGGGGTGGCGGCGGCGCGTTTGATTTGCCGGTCGACCTCCGGGCCGAACTCGTTGTCGAAGTCACCTTCGGCCAGGGTGAAGTGGATCATGGACGCGATGCCGTAGGCGTGTCCGCCCACCTCCATACGGGTGAACACCTCGTTGAGCCCCGCCTTGAGCCGCGCCGCCATGGCGTCGGCCTGCTCGTTCAACGGCTCGGCGGCGATGAGTTCCAAGCAGGTCGCTCCCGCGACCGCCGATAAAGGATTGCCGTTAAACGTCCCCGGGTGATAGACCCTCTCGGTGTTGTCCCATTCGGGATCACCACGCTGGGCGATCATGTCCACGATGCCGGCCTTGCCGCCCACGGCGCCACCGGGCAGGGCACCGGCCACGATCTTGGCCATGGTGGTCAGATCGGGAGTGATCCCGTAGCGGACCTGCGCGCCGCCGGGTGAGGCACGGAATCCGGTGACCACCTCGTCGAAAATCAGGACCACGCCGTGCTGGTCGCACAGCTGGCGCAAGCCGGCGAGGTATTGGGGCACGTTGAACGGCAGCTGACCGTAGTGAGCGCCGGTGGGTTCCAGGATGATGGCGGCGATATCGGTATCGCGCTCCATGGCCTGCTGCACTGCGTCCAGGTTGCCGGCCGGCACGATGATCATGCTGCCCCAGGACTCCGCGGGGATCCCGGGCGCCGGGCGGTCCGAGCCGGCCATGGCGTAGTCGTGCCACCCGTGGAAGTGGTCCTGCAGCTTGATGACCTTGTTGCGCCCGGTGTAAGCGCGGGCCAGCCGCATGGCCATCAACGTCGCTTCCGTGCCGCTGCTGTGGAAGCGCACTCTTTCCACTGCCGGCATCAGGTTCATGATCGCGCGAGCCCAACGCAGCTCTTCATCGGTGCACGCGCCGAGGTGAGTGCCCCGCCGGATCTGTTCCGAAACTGCCTCCGCGATGGCGGGATGGGAGTGCCCCAGAAGCAGCGCGCCGTGGCCGGACACATAGTCGATGTACTCGTTGCCGTCCACATCCCACTTCCGAGGGCCCTGTCCGTGGGTTATGTACAGCGGGAAGGGTTCGGCGTACCGGTTGTCGTGGGTAACGCCTCCGGGGAATATGCCCACGGCGTCACGGTAGCGTTCGGCGGAGCCGGCATGGTTTGCGATGTATTGTTCCAGGATTGTGGGCATTTTCTGACTCCCCAACGGTGATCCAATTGATGTAGCCGGCCGAAGGTCCTCGATGCGTTGGTCGCCGTACCTGATAGTCCGTTGAGACGAACCTCAACCGGGCCGGCCCTAGTTTACTGCTCGGCTTCAGGCTCATTGTAGCACCAGAGGTTGGTTCACATAGTCACCGGGTGTCCGCCGCGGTATCTGTCACCATCAGCTCGGGAGGTCGTTTGATGAACAGGAAGCACGCGCCGGCCAGGAAGGCGCAGATCGCCCCCGGGATTATCGCGTAGTCGTAGTGCCCGAAACGGTCTGCCACCCAACCAGCGTACACGGGTGACGCCACCAGCGCCCAGGCGTAGGCGAAGGTGATGTACCCCCGCAGCGTGGCAAACCTGGTGCGGCCGTAGTACTCACCCAGCGCGGCCCACACAATCACGCCGGCGCCGTCCATCATGCCCTCGCACACGATGAACGCCACCACCAGGGTTATGCCGACGGCCGTCTGCCAATCGCCCATCCACAGGCAGAGGTATCCGATCCCTTCCACCGTCAGGCTCAGGAACATGATGGTTTTCTTGGATACCCGGTCGCCCATGTACCCCATGACCAGCCGAGACACGAAGTTGATGGCGGACATCGCGCCGATAAGGTTCGCCGCCATCTGGGTGCTCATGCCCTTGTCTTCAACCATAATCGGGAAAAGGCTGATCAGGATACCCAGCGTCGCCATCTGCCTCAGTCCGGCGCCTACGAGCAAGAGCCAGTAGGCCTGGGTTCGCAGCGCCTCCCGCACCGTGTAGTCTCGCGTCTCGCGACGGGCAGCAGCGGAACCGGGACGGGCGGGAGGCGGTCTGGTGGCGCCGTCCGGCAACAGTCCCATGTCCTCGGGGCGATTTCTGAACCAGAAACACAAGGGCAGCAGGATAACCGCGTAAAACGCCCCCGAAGCGATGAGGCCCCAGCGCAGTCCGGCCCGGTCGATCAGAAGGTTCATCGTCGGAATCAGCGCCAGGCCGCCCAAAGACGCCACCGCGGCCAGTATGGATATCGCCAGCGCCCGCCGCCGGTGGAACCATTGATTCAGGCCGGCGAAGCAGGCGTGCTGGAATCCCATGCTGTTGCCCAGTGATACCAGGCCCAGATAGATGATCGCGAAGCCCCAGAATCCGGGCAACCAGAAGGCCATGATGATGTAACCGACGACGGTGATTATCAATGACGGAACCAGCACTTTGCGGTTGCCGAATTTGTCGATCAGCCACCCGGCCAACGGGCCTTCCAGCCCGCCCTCGGCGCGCGCTATCGAAAACACCAGGTTCGTTTGCGCCTGGGTAATGCCCAACTGCTCACGGATTGGCAGCACCAGCACGCCGAATCCGCGAAAGAAGATGCCGCTGGCGAAGAAACTCATCACCGAGGTGACGACGACCATCCACCAGCCGTAATAGATGCGCCCGCCGGAAGACACTCCTCCCGTGGGCGCTGCGCCCGCTCGTTCCTCTGTCCTAGCCACTGGTTCGACCGTCGACTCGCATCAAATTCACCCGGCCTGCCCGCCGACGGCGGATAGGCCGGGTGCAAACACAACGCGGGCCAGTGTACCCTTTGGCCCGAGTCAGGGCAACGCGGGTCAAACGTGTTCGTCCCGTCGGGCGGCGTCGCCAAGCCGCGGACGATACGAGTCTGTTATCCCGTTGCTATAATCGGCCACAAATCACCCGCATGACTGGAGGCTAAAGATGGCTGAGGATTTGTCCGGGCTGCTTGCCGAAACCGAACTTACGCTGCTCGACGGGAACCAGGTTCGCACCGAAGGACCGCTGTGGCATCCCGGTGGGTATTTGACCTTCGTTGATCTGGAGCGTCAGCAGTTGCTCAAGTGGGACCCGCAAACGCGCGAGACCACGGTGGTCCGCGAGAACACCGGCGAGGGCAACGGCTGCACCCTGGACCGACAGGGGAACCTCTTGATGTGTGAAGGCGCGGATCATCGCTGCGTCACGCGCATGGACGCCGACGGCAACGTCACCTCCATCGCCGACCGCTGGGATGGCAAGCGGTTCAACAAGCCCAACGACGTGATCTGCCGAACCGACGGGACGATCTATTTCACGGATCCCCACCTGCGCTTTCCGGAGGAACTGCGCGAGATTCCCTTCGCCGGCGTGTACCGTATTGATCCGGCCGGGAACGTTCACCTGGCAACTGACGAATGCGAATACTCAAACGGTCTCGCCCTGTCCCCAGACGAATCGGTGCTGTACGTGGCCATCAGCCGGGCGGAGCCGGCGGATTTCGACCGGGAGGAAAATGGGGAATTCTGCCCGAACCGACGCATCCGAGCCTTCGACGTCGCTGCCGACGGGACATTGAGCGGCAATCGGATCCTTATCGAAATGGGGTCAGACGCTCCAGGCGTGCCCGATGGTATGAAAGTGGATATCGACGGCCGGGTCTGGTGCACCGGCTCGGGCGGAGTTTGGATCGTTTCGCCTGATGGAGAGCGCCTGGGAGTGCTGGAAACCCCGGAAGTCACGCGGAACATCTGCTTTGGCGGCGACGACATGCGGACGCTGTTCCTGACTTCCGGGCAGTCGCTCTACAGCATCCGCGTGCAAACCTCTGGCATCGGCGCATTCTAACTCCGGCGCCCGATGCTGAATTGGGCGTATCGCAGAGGTCAGGGGAACAGCCAACCTTGATTGTCCGGTTCTGGCTCATCAGGGGGCAGCAGGTCGTCAAGGTTGATGCCTTGCTCTTTGAGGCGGTCCTGTATTTCAGCGCGGGCCTCGGCCCGGCCCTGCGCTCTGCCCTCGGCCCGGCCTTGAGCTTGGCCTTCGGCCAGCGCTGCCGCTCTTTCTTCTGCTCGCCGTTTGCGGATTTCCTGGAACCTATCGTAGGCATCGAAAAGCAACATTCCGGCTCCACCTCCTGCTAGAATGAACACGATGATCGCAATAATCGCCCCGCTGCCAATGTCGCCCAGCCGGTTCAGGTAGTCAGCGATGTCGTGAAAAGTGCGCTGCGCCGGCGAACCTTCCGGCAAAAGGCTTTCGCCCAACATTATAGCCAGACTGGCCGCGGCCGCCGCGTACAGGGTAATTGTCGCCACAGTTGCCCATCGGCCAAGCCGCTGCCAATCCATGGGCGTACTATGCCAAAACCGATGATTTGCGAATAACAGACCTGACATCTTCGAATCCTGCGGCTTGCCGCCAAGCGGCTGCCCTGTTGGTTGAGGGCTTCGCCGAGCATTGGCCGCTGACTTGGCCGAACCTCGAGACAGCCAGGGTTGCCGTGGAAGAATCTCTGACGCCGGACCGCATCTGCCGAGCCGTGTTCACCGACCGTGATCACCTTGCAGGCTGGTCCGCCGCCGAGCCCATATATCAGGGGAATGTTTGGGAACTCAACGTTATTGTGGTTCAACCGTCGTACCAGCGCCAGGGCATCGGTCGTGCGCTGCTGGAAGACATGGAATGTCAAGTCGCGCAGCGGGGCGGTCTCACGATCTGGTTGGGTTCCGACGACGAGGACGACATGACGTCCCTGGCCGGCGTTGATCTCTACCCCGACCCGCTATGGCACCTGGCGCGCATCACCAATTTCAAAGGTCACCCTTACGAGTTTTACCGGAGGATGGGTTTTGCCATCGCCGGAGTTCTGCCCGACGCCAACGGGCGCGGCAAACCGGATATCTTCCTCGCCAAGCCGGTGGCGCCGCGCTGATCGACGCCAAATTGTGGTAAAACAAGGCAGAACCCAAGGGATCGCCACACGCAATGACAATGAGGAGGCTCAAATGACCACCGCCACCAATGTCGTCGGCAACGGCGCGCACACCTACGAATTCGATCGCAACTGGGCTCAGGCGCCCGATGGCATTCCAATGCCGGCGGCGGCAGTTTTCGGCGACGACGAGGATCGCGTTTACTGCTTCAACCGTAATCCCGACCATCCGATCATGGTTTTCGACCGGGACGGCAAGTTCATCAAGTCCTGGGGGGCCGGGATGTTCGAATTCCCCCACGCAATCATCATCGACCAGTGGGGCTACGTGTGGCTCGTGGACCGCAACATGGGCCAGATTTTCAAGCTCACCAAGGACGGTGAGCTGGTAATGACCATCGGGGAGTACGGTTTCCGTTCCGACACCGGAGCCGACAACACCGCCTTCGATTCCAACTCCTGGCACCAGGTGGTGCGTGGCGCCGACCCGTTCAATATGCCGGCCGGAATCGCACTGAACGACGCAGGCGAGATCTACATCGCTGACGGCTACGCCAACGCCCGGGTGCACAAGTTCACGCCCACCGGCGAGCACATCTTCTCGTGGGGCGAACCGGGCGCGGGGCCTGGGCAATTCAACCTGCCGCACGGCGCCTGGATCAACCGGCAAGGCAATCTTCTGATCGCCGACCGTGAAAACGACCGTGTCCAGGTCTTCAACCAGGACGGCACGCACGTCACCGACTGGCCCAGCAAACTGATTGGCCCCGCCGTCATCTGCATCGACGATGATGACGTCGCTTACGTGGCGGAGCACAACGGCGGGATGCTGAGCATCCTTGATGCGAATGGAGAGCGGCTGGCGCAATGGGGTGACCTGACCCACCGCAGTTGCCACGGCGTTTGGGTCGACAGCCAGAAAGACCTGTACGTGGTTGAGCCCTATGAGGGAAGCACCGGCCGCACGGTGGTGAAGTACACCCGTAAGGGTTAGCCCGCACACTGTGCGAATTGTGCAGGGGCGGCTGCATACCCGCCCCTGCTTTTTGTGCGAATTCCGTTCAGCGCATTTTTTAGTTTCGCAACGATATTGAGCAATTTGAGCAATATCCGATTATAATGCGCAGCCGAACGCGGACCCGTTCCCTTGCGGCTTTAGGCCGGCTCTATCGCGATCAGGGTTGCTCGCGCATAGGAATTCTCGCAGACTCTACTCCCCCCCACTCACTCAGAGGATGTACAGCAATGGCAACCGTCACGCTCAACATCTCCGGCGACAGTCAGGAGGTGATTTCGGTGATCCGTTCCCTGGCAAGGCAACACGAACGAGTAAACGCTCCGGTCGAATTGGAAACGCCGATGGTCACAAGCGGCGCGCCCATGGCCAGCGTGGCTCCCGAGCCGCGAGAGCACGCGTGGACTGCCGCTACGGCGCGGGGCACTCGCAACAATGTATCCGCGGACGCGCAGCGGTTGTTGGATGCGCTGGTGAGCGCCCCGGACCATCAGATGCACATTGATGAAATTTACAGCCAGCTCGAGCTGGACCGTTACGGCCTGATCGGCGCGCGGCGTTCCATCTCCGCCGCCCTCAGGCGGAATGCGGCAACGGCCAACGCTACCCTGCTTACCACCAAGGACCGCCGAGTTACCCTGAGCAGCGAATACGCGGACGCGATCTCAGTGGTGTAGGGCGCCGGCACCTCGGCAAGCCGGCGACGCTCCCAACAAGCACGTGGGAACACATCCTGCGCCGCGTTGCATCGCGACCGGCAGGGATCACGGTCGCTGAAAGATCATGCCACCCGCTCCGGCCACACCGGGTCATGATACCCCAGCGGCACCGTGGGCCTCGCCCAATACGGTTGCGTTTCGGAAAGCTGCACCGTCGGCGCCAGGTGCGTCAACCGGCCCGCCGGCACCTGGCTGGTGGTGCACCACCGGATGATCTCATCGGCGCTGAAATCCGACTCTACGTCGCGTAGGTCGGGCTCCGGCACCTGTCCCCGGTCGACCAGCCATTTGCCGATTTGCGCCAGGGAAATCCTGACGAGCCAGCTCCCGCCTTCCCGGGCGCGGCGCGCCAGGGCGGTCAGGGCACCGTAGGCCATCAGGTATCCGGTCAGGTAATCGATTGCGGACACCGGGTAGAACTGCGGTCCGGGTTCGGCGCCGGGGAACAACTGCCCCTGCCGATCCGTGATGCCGCTGACGGTCTGAACTACCGTATCGAAGCCGCGGCGGTCAGCCCACGGTCCGACGCGCCCGAAGGCCGACAGCGAAACGTAGACGATACCCGGTCGGAGTTTCGCCAGGTCTTCCGGAGCGAGACCGCGCTGCGCCAGGGTCCCCGGGCGGTAGCCCTGCGAGAACACGTCGGCCTGGCTGACCAGATGGCGCATGGTCGCGAGGTCCGGCGCGTCCCTGAGATCCAGTCGCGTGGACAACTTGCCGTGGCCGGTGTCGAATTCCTGGGCTTCGCTGCTGGGCAGGTGCTGGGCGGTCACTTTCATAACGTCCGCGCCATGCTCTGCCAGGGTGCGGGCGCAAGTGGGGCCGGCCAGGACGCGGGTGAGGTCCAGAACGCGTATCCCCGAAAGCGGGCGGGAACCTTCGGGCAACGGTTCCGGCGGGCTGTCGGCGATCTTGTCGATTTCAAGCAGGGGCAAGGACGCTACGGCGGCTGATTGCGGATGCTGTGCCCACTCGTCCATGGACCGCACCATGCCGCCGGCTCCTCGGGCGGCAATGATTGCCTCTTCCAATTCCAGGGCGTCCCAATTGGCCACCGCCTGTCGCACGGCTTCCCGGTCTTCCGGCACGCCCAGTACGCTCAACGCCGCTTCGCGATGATTCGGGAAGTTGCAGTGCAGGTAGCTCCACCTGCCGTTTTTGGCGGGATAAACGCCCATCACCGAGGGCCGTTCTCCGGCTGCCGGCGCACCGTTGAGGGTCATGTACCTGCTGCTGCGCAGCGATGCCGTGGCCTGCCGGGCGTCCACGGCGACATCCTGACGGCGTCCCGTGCGCGTCTCCCACAGATCAGAGACTGCCAGTCCGACCGCAGCGAGGCTGGCGGCGGCGGCTTCCCCGATGCGGAACGGCGTCGGCAGGATCGGATCGACCCCTCCGGTAAACGAAACTCGCGAAGCCTGCTCCGGATCACAGCCCGGAATGGTGAGCAAGGTTGATAGAATCTGGTCAGCCACTGCGAAATCCTTTGCTTTGCGCCTTTCTGGAATTTTCACGTGCACTCGGTTTCGTAAATTGTCAGAATCAGGATTTACCGGATTTCAGGATTAGCAGGATTGGGTTGGTCAGCGCGTTGGCGGCAGCATCCTGAAAATCCGATAATCTTGGAAATCCTGATTCTGACTAACTCCCGAAAGTGGGTACGCATGATGCTGGAACTTGACGATCATATTACACCAAAAGATCAGGACCCAATCATTTTGAAAGAGCGCGCGTTGTCGGTCTGGGCCTGCCCGTGTATATTGTTTGCACTGTGGGGCGGAGCCAGCCGTATGATCGGTCAGGGGAAGAGCATTGCAAGATAACGCGATCAGCCTGGGCTCCTGGGACATTACCTCTGAAGCAGTCCACGAATACCTTTCGGCCGTCGGCGATAATCTGCCGCTGTACATGGACACGCAATGCGCTCCTCCGATCATGCTCGCTGCCCGGGTGGTCGCCTTGTTGCTGGAACGCCTGTCGCTGCCCGACGGCGCGATCCATAGCCTGCAGGATCTGGAAACCGTAGATGCGTTGCGCGTTGGTTCCACGGTGGCCGCGGTGGCCCGAGTTGAACCGGTTCGCGAGCGCGGCGGAATGCGGTTTCTCACGGTTAACTACACGGTATCCGACGAACCCACGGGATCGGACTTGATGAACGGTCGCACCACTGTGCTGCTTCCCGCGGATGACAGCGACGAATTGACAGAGCGATATGCCGGCTGACGCTTCAACACACGCCCCCTCGCGATTCGATGTGGGCTACGCGGTCGCTCCGGTGCGACGTGTCGTCAGTCGAGAAAATATCGATGCCTACCGATCGGCTTCCGGCGACCACAACCGTATCCACTACGACGATGAATTTGCGGCGTCCACCCGTTTCGAAGGAGTGATAGCCCACGGCATGCTGACTTTGGCCATGATCTCCGAGATGATGGCGGGCGAGTACGGTTCCTGCTGGCTGCGGTCAGGCAGCCTGCGGGTCAGGTTCCGTGGGGCGGCACATCCCGGAGACCTTCTGGAAGCCCTCGGCTCAGTGACCAAGAGCGAATCGGTCGCTGATGGCAGCCGCCTGACCTGCAATGTAGAGCTCCGAAACGTTGATAATGGAAACAGGATCATCACCGGGTCGGCGACCGTGGTGATGGGCCCGGCAGATATGAGGGAAACTGCGCGATGAGCACGAACGGAGACATGCCGCGGGTACGCGTCGCGGTGGATGCGATGGGTGGGGACTTTGGTCCGCCGGAGACGGTTCCCGGGGCGCTGGCGGCACTGGATGCCTATCCCGAATTGACCGTCATCCTGGTGGGCGATCACGATGCCGTGCAGGCCGAATTGTCCCGTCACGACGTTACGGGCCGCGCGGTTTCAGTGGCCCCGTCGGAAGGTAAGGTGGAGGATGACGAGCATCCCATAGCCGCCCTGCGACGGAAACCGAAATCGTCAATCGCCGTTGCAATGGGACTGGTTCAGCAGGGCGCGGCCGACATGGTGGTGTCCATGGGTTCGACCGGAGCCACCATGGCCACGGCGGTGATGGCGCTGGGCCTGCTGGAAGGACTGGAGCGGCCCTGCATCGGCGGCAATTTCCTTGGCGTTGCGCCGAACACCACCGTGGTCGATCTGGGCAGCAACGTGGATTGTCGCCCGTCGCTGCTGCTGAGCTTTGCCGCACTGGGGGTTGCTTTTTCCCGCCGCCGTCTGGGCATCGAGAACCCACGGGTGGCGCTGCTCAGCGTGGGTGAAGAGTCGGCAAAAGGCAATCGCCAGGTCCAGGAGAGCCATACCCTTTTTCGGGAGAGCCATCTCAACTTCGTGGGCAACGTCGAGGGGATGGACTTTTTCACCGGCAAGGCGGATGTCATCGTGTGTGATGGGTTCATCGGCAACATCCTGATCAAGTTCGCGGAAGGTCTGGGTTCGGCGTTGGTACCGTATCTCCATCAGCGCCTGTCGGCCGTTCTGCCGCGTGAGCAGGTGCAGCAAATCGGAGAAGCGCTGTGGACCACCATGAACCTGCCGCGCACCATGGGCGGGCCGCTCTTTGGCGTGGACGGTCTGGTGATGATCGGTCACGGTTCATCCACCGCCACGGGCGTCGCCGGCGCGATCAACACTGGGTTGTTATGCCACCGGCTGGAGTTGGTGGAGGGGTTTCGGCAAGAGTTGGCGGAATTGCATCGCGCCGTCGCGCGCGAAACGTGAAGGATTGGGTGTTCAACCATGTACACGATTGATTTGAGCGGCCAGGTTGCCCTGATTACCGGCTCGTCCCGGGGCATCGGCGCCGTGATTGCGGCCAGGCTTGCCGCCGCGGGGGCGTCGGTGGCCATCAACTACCGCAGCAACGCCGATGCCGCCGATGCGACAATCGACCAAATCCGCGCCGCCGGCGGCGAAGCGCTGCGCGTGCCCGGCGACGTGTCCGACGAAAACACTGCGGAGGCCGTGGTGAAAACCACCGCCGACCGGCTGGGCCGGCTGGACATCCTGGTCAACAACGCCGGCGTCAATCGCGACCGGCTCATGCTGCGCATGACCGCCGCGGACTGGGACGACGTACTCACGGTGAACCTGCGCGGCACGTTCCTGGCCACCCGTTTCGCCATCCCGTTGATGCTTCGCCAGCGGTACGGGCGCGTCGTCAACATCTCCTCGGTGGTGGGGCTCACGGGCAACCCGGGACAGGCCAACTACGCCGCATCCAAGGCCGGGCAGATCGGATTCACGAAGGCCATGGCGCGGGAAGTGGCCAGCCGGAGCATCACGGTGAACGCGGTTGCCCCGGGATTCATCGAGGTCGGCGAGGATGGCGGCATGACCGCCGGCATGACCGACGACCAGCGGAGCCAGGTGCTCTCCCGCATTCCGGCCGGACGCTTCGGAGCCGCCGAGGACGTGGCCTCGGCCGTGTTATACCTGGTGAGCCCGGGCGCCGGCTACGTCAATGGCCAGACGCTGACCATCGACGGAGGGCTGACGGCGTGAACTTGCTCCGGCGCTGCATATAGGGCGCTAAAGCGGCTGCCAATTATGATGTAACAGGAAATTTGGCAATGGACAAAGTTTTCATCTATTGGGACAACTCCAACATTTTCATCAGCGCACAACAGGCGTCCATCGAACGGGAAGGCGAGACCGCTCGCTACCGGACTCGCATCCACTTTCGCAATCTGTTGGAATTGGCGCACGCAGGCCGGGAGATTGAACGCGCAATCGCCGTGGGCTCCGTCCCACCGGAGTTGAGACACGTCTGGAATCGCCTTGAAAACGAGGGCGTTACCGTTCAGTTGCTAGAGCGTGGCGCGATGGAGGGCCGTGAGCAGGGTGTGGACCAAGTGCTGCAAACGGCAATGTTGCGCGACGGGTTCGACTATAACGGCGATCCGGGAATCATAGTGATGCTTACCGGAGACGGCGCGGGTTTTGATGACGGCGTAGGTTTCCACGCCGACATGGAGCGCATGCACCGGCGCGGCTGGCGCATTGAAGCGCTATCGTGGCGACACAGTTGCAACCGCCGGATGCGAGAATGGGTGGAAGAGAACGGCAAGTTCATCGCATTGGATGATTTTTACGACAGCATCACCTATTTGGAACCACCGGCCCCGGGCCGACCGATTGCTGATCCGCGGGATGCGATTCCGGTTGATTTAACCAAGCGACCGTAGCCGACAGTCCGTAGCGACAGAATTGCGATTAAGGAGCCTGTGACATGCGTGCTACCGCGCGTTTTCGACAATTGCTTGCCGAGCCTGGGATCATCACGGCGCCAGGCGCCTATGATTGCCTCACCGCCGCCATCATCGAACGGACCGGTTTTCCGGCCGTGTACATGACCGGAGCCGGAACGTCGGTGGCCCGCATCGGCTACCCGGACCTGGCGCTGGCCACGGCCACTGAGATGCTGGACAACGCGGCGGCAATCGCTTCCACGGTCGAGGTTCCCGTGATTGCCGACGCCGACACCGGTTACGGCGGAACCATGAACGTGCGGCGTACCGTCCGCGAATATGAACGCACGGGCGTCGCGGCGGTGCATATTGAGGACCAGCAGTTCCCCAAGCGCTGCGGGCACCTGGAAGACAAGCGGGTGGTGTCCATCGACGAGATGGTGCAGAAAATCCATGCCGCCGTGGACGCGCGCACCGATGACGATTTCACCATCATCGTCCGCACCGACGCGCTGGCGGTGACCGGATGGGCCGACACGATGCGTCGCTGCGATGCCTTCACGGAAGCTGGCGCCGATGCCCTGTTTGTCGAAGCTATCCGATCCGCCGAAGAGGCGGCGGCGGTGGTCGCTCACACCTCGGTTCCGCTGCTGTATAACTTCGTGGAAACGGGCAAGTCGCCGCTGCTCAACGTGGCCGAGCTGGAACGCCTGGGCTTCAAGATGGTCATTTTCCCGGGCAGCGCCTTCATGTCCGTCGCCTATCGGGTCGGCCAGGTGATGGCCGAGCTGAAAGCCACCGGCACCACGGAGCACCTGGTGGGCGAAATGACCCCGCTCACCGATGCCTTTGAGCTCATGGGCCTGTCGGAGATGCTGGAACGGGACGCCGGGTACGCCGTTGCGAACGACGCCGATAGCGAAAAGGCGGCAAGGGAACGCCGCTTCCGGGAGAAAGAAAGCAAAGCGATGGCTATCTATGAAACGCGCATCAAGCCGGGTCTTACGGAAGAACACCTGGGCAAACTGCTGATTATCAACACGGAAACCGGCGAGTACGAACTGTTCCACGACGAATATACAGGCCATCTGCGTTGGATGGATTACAAATACGGTGACCCGGTGCACATGATACGGATTGGCCATCCAGCGGTTGATTACTGGGGCTGGAAGCCAGTGGAAGAACCGAAGCTGTGACGGCGATGCAAGGTTACGTCAACGCAGAGCCCAAAGAGCCTCGCATCATCGTCCCCGTACTTGACGCTGACGGAACTCCCGTGCCGCTAGAAATGGCCATCGACACGGGTTTCACCGGATTTATGACCTTGCGCCCCAGGGTCACCCTTGCTCTGGGACTGGAGCGAGGCGAGGACAGGAGGATGATGCTGGCGGACGGACAGGTCATTTCCACGCCCACTTGGTGGGCGACGGCAATCTGGCACGGCAACCCAACGCGGATCCCGGTGTTGGAAATTGACGCCCGGCCCGTCATCGGCATGTCTCTCCTCTGGAACAGCGACGTAGCCATTGCGGTGCGAGAGAGCGGCAGGGTGACGATAGCCAAAGGGGTCGAAAGATAGCCGCCGCCTGCTGATGACCGCCGACGGCACAGGCAGACCATCTTTTCGGGGAGGGGACGATTTCCCCCGCCGCCTGCCGGCCGAGGTGGCGCAATGGCAAGCCGATGGCCTGATTTCCGAGGAGCAAGCCGGCGCCATCCTGGGACGCTATGGGCTCTCTACGGAGGACGGGCTTCCCGGCGAACTTGCCGCTACGGATTCCATTGATTACGCCGATTCCACCGGAGACTTGGCGGAACAGAGCTCCATCGTCAGCCGGGCCGTTTCCATCATCGGGGTGATGGGTGCGCTGCTGGTCGGGCTGGGCATCATCATTTACGTCGCCGCCAATTGGGACGTGATCCCGGTGTGGGCTCGGGTCACCATGCTGGTGGGGTTGACGGCCGCGATTAACGTTACCGGCTGGTTGCTGCTGGCCAGGTTCGAATACCCGCGCATTGGCGTGGCCATGCTGGTGGTCGGAGCGCTGGCCTATGGGGCGGCGATCCACCTGATCGCCCAGATTTACCACGTTCCCGTAAATCATCCCAATCTGACCACCGCGTGGTTCCTGGGAGCGCTGCCGATGGGGTATATCGCGCGTTCCCGCCTGGTGGTGGGATTCTCTCTGGCGCTCCTGGTCCTGAGCATGGGGTTCCGGACCCAATGGTGGCTGGAATACTACGGCGCGGATACGCTCCTGTATCTGGCGCCGTTGACGATTGCGCTTTCGGCTGCGGTGGTTGTCCTGGGACTGCTCCAATTGCGGTTCACCTGGACGCGGCCCCTGGCGGCGTATTGCTACTACCCGAGCCTGGCAATTGGCCTGGCGGCCTTTGGCGCGATGACGGTCGCCAGCATCTGGGTCGATGTTGGAAACCTGACCTGGGCGGTGTTGTCCGCCGAGTATTGGATCACGGCCGGTGTGGGGATCGCGACGGCCGCGGCGGCTGCCGGCGTTCTCTGGTGGAACTCCCGCGCCCAGCCGGATGCTCGTCCCGTTGCCGACATCGCGTTGGCGGCCACGATGGTTGTCACTGCGGTGTGCATCTGGAGCTGGTTTGCCTATCCTGCGGCTGTCATGTGGTGGCTGTTCAACCTCGTTGCGTTCGGCGGCGTTGGGATGGTGGGATTCCTCAAACGTTCGCCCATGCTACTTGGGGGCGCTGCCGTATTGTTTGTACTGCTGGTGGCAATGCGGTTCGTCAGCCTGGTGGACCTAGATGGTGAGGCCGCGTCGGTATTGCTTTCCGCCGCCGCGTTGACGGTGGCGGCGTGCGTCTATTCTGGGAGCCTCGTCATGAGGGTTGTGCCGCTGGTGACGCCATACGTCCGGATTGTGGCGGCGGTGGGCCTGGCTCTGGCCGCCTCGAGCCTGCACGTCATGGGGTACGGGACCTTCTGGCGCTGGGAAACGCTGCCGGTCTGGCACTCGATTCCGGCAGAATACTGGGCCGTCGTGGCGGTGGGGTGGCTGCTTGCCACAGTGGGGGTTGGCCTCAGCTTATGGAGACGCGGGCGCTCCGGTTACGGCGGTGCGGTTTGGGAGGCCGGCGCGGTGGCAGCCATGGCGGCGCTGACGCTGGCGATGTGGCTGGGGCTGATGTACGGAGTGTCGATGTGGCCGGTATTCAACCTCGCTTTGCTGGGAGGAATCGCGGCGTTGATCTGCTACGCCTACCGGCGCGGGCAGCGGTCTGTTGCGTACTTCGCCGGTTCGGTTTTCGCTTGTTCCCTGGTGATACGGTGCTTCGCGGCGATAGACGTCCTGGCGGAAAATGAACTGCTTTTGTGGCTGGGGCCGGTGGGTTTGGGTGTTGCAGCGATCGTGTTCCTCACCGGCCGACTTCAGGTTCGTTGGACGGGAACCGCCACGCCCGAGCTACGAACCAACTCCCGCGTGTGGGACTTGGCCGGGCTGACTGTCGCCATCGCCAGCGTCTACGCCATGAGCTACAGTGAGCCCTGGGCGCCTGCCGGAGGAGCGAGCGACGGCTCAGCCCTCTCCTTCCTAGAAGAGTATTGGTTCCTGGCATCCACTGCCTGGGGCGCCGCGATCGTTGTTGGAATCGTGATCTGGGCGGTGGACGGAAGACAGTCCGCTCCAGCGCCGGCGTCACCGGGGCAACTGCGATGGGAGATGGCGGCCGCGGCCGCAATGGGCGTCCTTGCCCTCGTCGCGTGGTTGGGTCTGCTCCTGGGTTGGACGTGGACGTGGCTTCCGCTGAACGCCGCCCTGTTGGGCGCGGTGCTGGCGCTGGTGGCGTCCGGATACCGCTGGAACCGTGGCGACCTGATCAACCTGGCGGTGGTAGCGTTCGGGATTACGCTGTTCACCCGCTATTTCGAGTTCGGCTTCGGGTTGCTGGGCCAATCGCTGGCGTTCATCGTCGCCGGAGCGATCATGCTGGGCATGGGCTTCGGGCTGGAATTCCTGCGGCGGCGGATGCTGCGCAGCGTGCGCGTTGTTGAGGAGCCGGCATGACTCGAATCGCCAGCATCCTGTTTTTCGTTGTGGTGGCGGCGCAGGTGGTTGGCCTGGTCGCGTTCGCCGGCGTGCGCCAGGTCGCCCTGACCGAAGGACGCGAGATCACGTTGCAGACCGCGCCCGTCGACCCGCGCTCCCTGTTCCAGGGTGACTACGCGATCCTGGACTACGAAATAGCCGTCCTGCCGGAGAGTTTGCGGGATTTTCCAGCCGGCAGCGAGATCTTCGTAATGCTACAGGAATGCGGCGATGTATGGTGTGTGGCCTGGCACGAGCCGGTTCGGCCGCCGTCGTCCGAAGTCTTTATTCGCGGCGTGGTGAACCAACACGGCCGGCTGGATTTCGGGATCGGCACCTACTTCGTGCCTGAGGGCACGGGGCACATCATCGAGCAAGCGCAGGACGTGAAGGTGGTCGTGTCGCTGAACGATCGGGGGCAGGCCGTTATCAAGAGAGTGCTGGTGGACGGCGTCCCCTTCAATCCCGAACGCAACTGACCATAGGCGATACGCCAGGGACGCCGACGGCGGCTACAGCCGGTTTCCCCAGTCAACGTAGTGCGTGCTTTCCATCGCGCTAATTTGCAGTTCTTGACAGAACCCGGGTCGCTCGGCTCTATAAACCTGCCGGTCCGGCTTTGGGCCCGGCGGGCCGTTCTCCAGGGCTTCCGACAATATTCGGCCGTCCATGGCTGACGCTTCCGCGTCCAATCCCAGAAGATGCAGGATCGTGGGAGCGAAATCGATGTTGCCGGTTGGCGTCTCGATGATAGTTTCCCGCTTGAACGACGGCCCGCCGGCCAGCCCAGTGTTGCGCAGTTCGTGTTGGCTGAGGCTGCCGTGCTGGCCCTGACCGACGGCGCCTCCGGTGGCGGGAGCGTGGCCGGCATAGCCGGCCGGATTGTCGACACTTTGCCACGGGAAGGACATGATCAGGTCCGGCGAACGCGGCCCTTCGCATCCCAGCAGCGCCAAGGGCAGTGTTCCGGCCGGGTGCCCAACGCGCTCAGACGCGAAAAGCGGGCCGCACCACGATTGGGAAACCAGCCACGTGGTCAGCCGCTCGGCTGTTTTCGGATCGCCGTCGTTGACGTACAGCAGCGCCGACCCGCCGTTGGCCGCCACGGCGACACCGCCCGGCTGGTCAATCGTGGTGAACCCGGCGTCGCGCAGCAGTTGTTCCACCCGGACAACCTGGCTGATGGTGGAATATCCATGGTCCGATGCAACGAATACGTCCGTGGTATCGGCGCGGCCATTCGCTTCCAGCCAGGCCAGCAACTCGCCGAACTCGGCATCCGCTTCGGCGAGGGCCTGCGGAGCCCGGCCCAGTCCGACGCCGTCTTCGTGCTGCGTCTTGTCCGGTTCCGACGACCACAGCAGGGCCACCGCCGGGTCGCGTTCGGGCAGGACGAACTCGGTCAGGATGCGTCGCGCGTGCACCAAACGCGCCGTGTTGGGCAGGTCCTGCGCCGGCCATTCGCCGAACCTTTCCGCCAGTTCAGCGTGCAGCGGGCGCGGTAACGCGAAATCGGGATGAATGGTCGCGCCGCCGGAGGTCGCCGCATTGGGGTTGTGCATGTAGGCGTTGCCGCTGGTGCCGGTGCCGATGGCGAAGTATTCCATGCCATGTTGACCCAGCAGGTCGGCCAGTGTCGGGACCAACAGCGCGTGTCCGGTGGTGTCCACAACTTCCTGCAACGTGGGTTCCATGGCGGGGATCACGCGGTGCGGATCGAAATCGCGGCAGAGGAAGGTGTTTCCCGCCAATCCGTGTCGGCCGGGCATACAACCGGTGACGAGGCTCGAGGCGTTGACCCGCGTCACCGTGGGAAACACCGGATGGTGGTTTGCGAAAGTCACGCCGCCGTTGGCGAACTTTGACAGGTTAGGCATCAGTTCCGGCGTAATCTGCGCCGGCTGGAGGCCGTCAAAGACCACGATCAATACTCTGCGCTGGACTGTCATCATGCCTCCTTTCGCACTCAATTTGCCGCCGGCTGGGACCACCCCAGCAATTCACGGATCACTCGCAGTGATGTTTGAACGTCGACACCACCGGGTTCGGCCACACTGATCGGCCCTCCGGTTTCGTCCAGTACCCGGCAGCGGCCCCACAGGGCGCTGTCGTCGGTGGTTGTCGAGTCATCCACCGTCATCGTCACCGAGCGGAACTTGATGGCGTGCGGGGCTATCGCCGCGACCAGCGTCAGCGGGTCGTACATATTGAACCGCTCGCGAGTGGGGCCTTGCCGGAACCAGCCGGCGAGCAACCGTTCGGCCAGGATGCCAGCGGCGGAGGATGGGCGCGCGCTTTCGACATCCGCCCGGGTCAGGAAGACCTGACGGCACGGGGCCATGTCGATGAGCGTTATCGGTATTCCCGATTCCATCACCAGACGGGCGGCCGTCGGATCGCTGTAGAAGTTGAACTCGGCGTGGGGCGTGACATTGCCGGGAGTCTGCACCGCGCCGCCCATCGCGAGCAGGCGCTTGGCCAGGGGCAAAACCGTGGGGCGATCCCGGTGCAGCCGGGCCAGGTTGGTCAGGGGTCCGAGGGCGATGACGGTGACGGTACCCGGATTCGTCCGAAGGGTTTGGGACAGGAACTGCACGGCGTCCGTATCGGACGTGCGCGACGCCGGTGGAGGTAGGGGGTGGGTGAGACCTTCTGCGGAGTGGACATGACGGGCGTAAGCATACCGACCACGTATGGGACGGGTTGCTCCCCTGGCGACCGGAATATCGGCGCGCCCGACAGCTTCCAGAATTGCCAATGCGTTTCGGGTTGCCGGCCCTATAGGGACATTGCCCGCCGTTGTGGTCAGGCCGACGACATCAATCTGCGGGCACGAGAACGCCATCAGCAGGGCAATGGCATCATCAACGCCGGGATCGGTGTCGATCACCACCGGCTCCGGAACTGCGGGGTGCGGTGCCGTCATGCCGTCAGCCTGGTTCCAGGAGGACCGAGTGGCAGTACGCGCGGATGGCGCGCGCGGACGAATATTTGAACCGGAAGCCGGCGGATTGCTTGAACTTGGCGGAGCTCACTATCAGCGGATGTTTCGACAACTGCCTTCCCATCGAGCTGAACGACCGGCTGGATCCGGCGTGCCGGGGCAGCCCGGGAACCCGGCACCACTCCAGGATGTCCAACGAATCTACCACCCCGTCGCCGGCCACGTTGAACACTCCGTCCAGTCGCTGCGTTATCACCCGTTCTATCGCTCGCGCGAGGTCATGTTGATGCAGGAACTGGAGGGGAAAGCTGCGCTTCCGGTTGGCGGTAACGGCCGGCAGCAACAGCTCATCAGCCGCGGGGCTCGCGTGATTGGCGCTGACTGACATCGCGGCGCGCAGCACGGCGACCTTCATTTCGTCGTCACCGTTGGCTGCTGTCGATGAATCGCCGTCTGCCGCAGCGGGCAAGGCGGGCTCGGCATCGGCGAGGTAACGGTGCTGGCGGCTGGGATTTGTGGAGGTTCGCTCCGTGACGGGGATAGGGTTGTCGGCATTGGCGCCGTAGACACGAACGTCGGACAGGTACACGAACTGACGCACTCCGGCGATGCGGGCCGCACGGAGCCACAGCTGCGCGTCGGCGCAGAACTGTTCCGGGTTGGGACCGTCGTAATAGCTTCCGACGTGGATCAGCGAATTGACCCCTTCCAGCTGCAGCACGTCCGGGATGTCGGCGACCGTCAGCTCGTGCCCCTCCAGGAACATATCCCAGGCCTTCTGCTGCATGAAGTCGGGAATGTCGGACATGGTGAGGATGCCACCCACCCGGTTTTGGGCCAGGCGGTAGGTGGAGATTCGTTCCACGGGCCAGCGCAACGGCCTTTCGGCGATTGCCACCAGCCAACAGTCGGGGCGTTCGCGCTCCAAGTAGAGCAGCATCTGCGCCCCGAAGCTGGAGGCAGCGCCCACCACGCCGATGACGTGGGAAAACTCGCGCGGGGTTCCGGGTTCAGTGGTCATGCCTCAGCACATCCTGATCTCGGTTTGCTGACGGTCCCCTGCATGAGATTCTGGTCAGCGGCGGTCCCGGAACATTTGCATCTCGGTCGCAACGGCGTCTTCGGGCAATGGAGAGGCGGCTCGCGGGCCGAAGTTGCGGGCCAGCACGAAGATCTGCGCCAGCCGCTCCACCAGGTCGCAGATTTCCAGCGCCTCCCAGATGTCCGGCCCGACGCCCACGGCACCGTGGTTGCGCAGCAGGGCGGCGTTCCGGTCGCCCAGCGCGGCGTAGGCTTGCTCGGCCAGTTCCTGGGTTCCGGGAAAGGCGTACTTGCTGACCTTGATCGGACCGCCGATGGTCATCAGCATTTCGTCGATCAGCGGCGGAATGTCCCGCCCGATGACTGCGGCCACCGACGCGTAAATGGAGTGAGTGTGCGCCACCGCCTGGACGTCCGGCCGCTGACGATAGATCTCAAGATGCAGAAGGGTCTCCGAGGACGGCGGCATGGGAGCGGGAGACACTGGCTGGCCGTTCAGGTTCACCACCACCAATTCATCGGGCTGCAGCCGGTAGTAGGGATGATGCGTGGGGGTCACCAGCAGCAGGCTGTCGTCTCCCGATCCCGTCAGACGCAGGCTGGTGTTCCCGGAATACGCGCCCACCAGACCGCGCCGGTACATCTCACGGGTGGCCTCGGTGAGGTTGGCGCGCTGTTCAGACCATTGGTCGGACACTCTATTCCTCCGAGGTGGTGGTGGCGGCGGAGAAACGCGACATAACCGCTACAGCGGCATTATATCCGCTGATGACTGCCCCCTCCATAGTCGAAGGCCATCCGGTGTCGGTCCATTCCCCGGCCAAAAAGAGGTTGGGCGATGCAGTGACCGGCCCGGGTCGAAATTGCTGCGCGCCGGGAGTGCAGCGGAAAGTGGCGTTGCGCTGTTTCACCACCGTGGACTTCACGAGCTGAGCCTGCCGGGCTTTGGGGAACGCGGCGCGCATCTCGTTGGCGATGCTGTTCATCAGGTCCCGTCTTGGCAGGTCGATGTGTTCCCAGGCGGCGCTGATGGACACCGTCAACGACTGACCACCGTGCGACCGGTCACCGCCTCGGATCAGGGAAGCGTTGAACACCCATTGCAAGGGGTTGTCGAGAAAGTAGCAAAACTCCCCTGCCATCACCGGCCGGTCGTATTCAAGATGGACGTTGACGATGGGCGAGGATTGCAAGCCGGTCAACGAATTAAACGGCTCTTTCTCCGCCAGATGGTCCGGGATCAGGCTGGGCAGGATCCAGAAGGGCACCGCGCTCACGTAGGCGTCGGCGGCGAAAACCTGGTCGTTTCCCGCCGCGACGCGCTGCACCGACCCGTTGGCGCCCGTCTCGATGGCGCGGGCCGGACAGCCGAGAAGCGTGCGCACGCCCAGCCGGTGCAGGTAGGATGCGCTGGGCACGCCTATCGCCGGTCCCAGGGGCGCTTTGGGATACCCGATGTTGATCTCGCGCCTTCCTTTCAACAGACCGTCCTGGGCGATCATCAGTCCCATCGCCGCGCTGACGTCTCTAATGTTGTCGTTGAGCGTCCCCTCGATGATCACGTTCCAAAGGTTGTAGATACATCGCTCGGATTGGCCGTTGGCTCTCAACCAGTAGTAAAACGAGGTTGTTTCCATTTCAGGCGCGGTCCGGTCGGCACGCATCGCGGCGATTACCCCGCGGACGGCGCGCAACTTGTCGCCCAGGCTCAGGTGGCGATAGGTGACGAAAGCTGCCAGCAGGTGGGCCGGGGCGGGGCCGCCGAGCCCATATAGTTTGCCGCCGCGCCCGGCGCGGTCATAAACATCGACATTCAACCTGGGCTGCAAATGCCACCGGTCGCTGACCCCGATACGCTCGAAGAACTCGATGAGGTTGCGACACGCGCCCACGAACACGTGCTGCCCGTTGTCCAACTCGCGCCCGCTCTGCGGATCGACAAACGAAAAAGCTCGGCCTCCCAGGGAGTTGCGAGCTTCGAGCAGCGTAACTCGCCAACCGGACTCGGCGAGCCTGGCAGCCGCGGCGATGCCCGCCAGTCCGCCGCCGATTACCAGCGCCGATGGCTCGGCATCGCCGTGGCTATCGGTCACTTCATCAAGGGGCCCGTGAGCCATGCCCTGGCCATCAGCCCCAGCTTGGCGCCTTTACTCAAGCTGATGCGCTCCCGAAACACGTCGTATCCGGCGGCTTCGATCTTGTTGAGCACTCCGCCGTAGATGAGGCCCAGGGCGGCCGGGCAGGCGCGGGATCTTGGCGAGAGGTACGGGAGCAACCGCCGGCCGCTGGCGAAATACTCCCGGGCCCGGTCGATCTGGAACTGCATCAGGTTGGCGAAACCGTCGGTCACCGCTCGGTTCTCCAAGTCCGTTTCGGTTACTCCGAACCGGTCCAGCTCGTCCTGAGGCAAATAGACCCGACCGAACTCCCAGTCCTCGAGCACGTCCCGGCAGATGTTGGTCAGCTGCATGGCCAGCCCCAGGTCGATGGCGCGACGGCGGGCCTCTTCGCCGCCGCGATATCCGAAAATGTGGATGCAAATCAGCCCGACCACCGAGGCTACCTGGTAACAGTAGGCGTGCAATTCCTCGAAATTGGCGTACCTGGTCTTTACCAGGTCGGATTCCACGCCGTTGAGGACCTCCTGGAAGTATTGCTCAGGGATGGTGTAGGTCGCCGCCACGTCGGCCAGGCCGATGAACAGCGGTTGGTCGGCGTTCCCAGCGTAGGCCTGGGTCAATTTAAGGCGCAGATGCTCGATGCGCTGCAGCTTCTCAGCGTGGGTTCCTTCGGCGTCGACCGAGTCATCGCAATACCGGCAGAAGGTGTAAGCGACGTAGATGGCCCGCCGCTGCCGGGCCGGCAGCGTCAGGAAGGCGAAATAAAAGTTGCGAGCTTCGCGCCTGGTTACCCGGCGGCATTCCTCATAGGCGGCCGCCAAGGCCTCGGGCGACGGTGAGGATGCTGTCGGCAATGGGGTCGTCATGGCGCTTGCCTCAGGGCTTGGGCAATCCGTACCCGGCGCCCAGCTTGTTGCCCAGCCAGGCGGACGCCAGCAGCCAGGTTTTCTGCCGTTTCGACAATGCGGGCCGGCGGCTCAGGACGTCGTATCCCTGCCGGCGAATGGCGTGGAGGACGGCCACGCCGCCCCGGGTGAAGAGGGCCACCGGCAGTTGGGCGCGACGGTCCAGTGACGCTACCAGCGGCGCGCCCTGTTGGAACATTCGCATCGCGATGTCGCATTCGTATCGCAACAACGAGCGAAACGCATCGGTCACTGTGCCGTTCGCGATGTCGCTCTCGGTGACACCGAACCGCTTCATGTCGGTTTGGGGTAAGTAGATCCGGCCGCGGTCCCGATAGTCGCGGCTGACGTCCTGCCAGAAATTGGTGAGCTGCAGGGCGGTGCAGGTGTGGTCGGCGAGGAGTTGCCGCCGGCGGTCGGGGTACCCAAACAAATACAGGTACAGGTGTCCGACCGGGTTTGCGGAATGGCGGCAGTATTCCACCACGTCGTCGAGTGTCTCGAAACGCCCGGATCTCTGATCCATCAAATTGGCGCGTATCAGGAGTTGGAAGGGCTCCCTGGGGATATCGAACGAGGCGACGGTGTGCTGGACCGCGATGGATATGGGATGCGTGGGTTGCCCGGAATAGATTGCCTCCAGCTCGTCTTCCCACCACGCCAGTTGGCCGCGGCGGTGGGCGGCGACGGTGTGGTCGAGTTTGCCGTTAGCAACGGCGGTTGCCAGCGGTTCCGACGGCAGGGATTCGTCGCCCAGATCGTCCACCATCCGGCACCAGGCGTAGATTGCATAGACGTGCGGCAGTTTTTGCCTGGGCGTGATCCAGCCACCGACGTTGAAATTCTCGTAGTGGCTGCGGGCCAGCGTTTCGCAGTACCGGTACGCCTCGGCCAACGTCACCGGCTCCGGGGATGCGCCGGCACCGGCATCCTCATTAGAGGGGTTGCGCTGTTCAACTGCGGCAGACATGTTGCTCGATGTCCAGAGCACGCCTACTCGCCCACGATCTGGACCATTACCTCGCGTGGCCGCGGGTGGTCCAATTCAATGAAGAAAATGCTCTGCCACTGGCCGAAGGGCATCTTCCCGTCGATGAGCGGAATGGTCTCGCTGGACCCCAGCATCAAATGCTGCAGGTGCGCGTGACCGTTGGGAGATTCCTCCTCGGTCATGTTGACCGTGCGGACCGAGAAATCGTTGTGCCGGTATTCCCCGAAACGGGGGCACATCTTCTCCAGGAACCGCGTCATGTCTTCAATCAACAACGGTTCGTTCTCGTTGATGATCACGGCAGCAGTGGTGTGACGGGAGTACACCACAACGAACCCGTTGCTGACGCAGGACTTCCCGACGCAGCCCTTCACCCAGTCGGTGATGTCGATGAATTCGGGCGCGCCGGTGGTGTCGACTTTCAGGGAAAAATGTTCGGTTTTCATAAGCTGCACTCTGTGGGGGAGTGGGATGAACGGAACACTCAGGTGGGATGAGTCGAGGTGCGAGTCGGCGGCTCCATTGGCCGATAACCATTGCCCCGGGGTTTGTAGCGTGGGTCTTCTTGAGCCCGGCACGCCCGGTAGCGAGCCAAAGCTATCAGCGGCCAGGTGTTTCGGTAAAGGTGATAGTTGATCATGAATCCCGCCGATAGCTCAGCGCCCTGGAATCCACGTTCGCCGGCCTGTGGTATCCGGTCAACTCGTTCGCCCTTCAGGTATCCGGGAAACCCGGTGCCAGTGAAGTAGGGCTCGTCCCAGTTGCCCTCCGCAAGTTGTGTTTCCAGCAAGTAGGCAACGCCGCGGCGCGTAGCCCGGTGGTCGCCGTATCCGGCGGCTACCAGCGCAATGATAGCCCAAGCGGTCTGGGAAGCGGTACTCGGCCCGACACCCCGTTGCGTCGAATCTATGTACGACGCGCACGATTCACCCCAACCGCCATCCGGGTTCTGATGGTCGATCAGCCACTGCGCCGCTCGGCGGACATAGGGCTGACGCATGTTTTCGCCCGCCGCCTCCAATGCCGGCAGGACGGCTCCCAAGCCGTAGACGTAGTTTACGCCCCAGCGCCCGAACCAACTACCATCATCCTCCTGCTCGTGGCGCAAATAGCGATACGCCTCTTGCAGGAAAACCTGATCGGTCTTGTATCCGAGCTTGCCGTACATTTCCAGGACGTGGGCGGTGACGTCGGCGCTGGACGGGTCCAGGACTTCGCCAAAATCGCTGAAGGTCAGGGCCGTGACGTAACCGTGATTGTTGTCCTTGTCGAAGGATGCCCACCCACCGTCCTTGTTCTGCATCCCCTGGACCCAATCCGCGGCGCGGGAGATCGCATCCTGACGCAAGCGGTCTTCAACTCCTGGCAATTGGCCCAAGCGCAGAGCCAGCACCACCTCGGCGGTGTCGTCGATGTCCGGATAGCAGTTGTTGTGGAATTCGAAAGCCCATCCACCGGGTTGCAGTTGGGGCGCTTGCACCTGCCAGTCACCGCCGACCAATATCTGCTTGTCGACCAGCCACCGGGTGGCCGACTCCAGCATGGGATCATGGGTAGGCAGTCCGCTTTCGGCCAGCCCCTGAACGACCAGGCACGTGTCCCACACCGGCGAAATGCAGCCCTGGATGGTCCAGTGGCCGCCCTTTTGGATGGAGAAGCCGTCCAGGCCGGCGAATCCCCGGGACATGATGGGGTGATCGTTGTCGAAACCGCACACGCTGAGGGCGATCAGGCTGTACACCCAGGGAGGTTGAATCCCGCCCCAGCTGCCGTCGTCTTCCTGGTGGTCCAGGATCCAACGAATGGCTTTGCGTTCCGCGATCTTGCTTAGCGGGTTGAAGGGAATGCGACCGTAAATCTTCCCCAGCAACCGCTCTGCCAGATGCACCAGCCGCGGCAAGTTGAATCCGGGCGGTGAGGGTATGGAATAATCGGTTCCCGACCGATCATCGGGAAACAGTTCGTCGATGGCGTGTTCCGGCGCAACGGGCCGAACCGGACGGCGCGACAGCACGATGGACAAGGGGACGATGCATCCCCTGGCCCAACTGGCAAAGCGGTAGATGCTCAGCGGCGCCCAATCGGGCAGCAATATCATCTCAATGGGGAGGCTGGGCGTGCCTTCCCATTCCCACTGTCCGAACAGCGCCAGCCAGATGCGGGTGAACATCCGGGTGCGCGGCACTCCGCCCCGTTGCAGAACGAACTGCCGGGCGCGACTCATGTAGTCCGATTGCGGGTCTTCGCCGCACAGCTTCAGCGCGAAGTAGCATTCCACAGTGGTGGACAGGTCGCCGGGAGCGCCGTAGTAGATCGCCCACGACCCGTCGTCCAGCTGCTTGCTGCGGAGATAACTGACGATGTGCCGCTCGCGCTCCGGGTTGTGATGGCCCAGGAACCGGGACAGCATCACATACTCCGCTTCCATGGTGTTGTTCGATTCCAGCTCGCCCCACCAGAAGCCGGCGGTGTCCTGGATCCGTCGGAAGTAGCCCTGGAGCCGCGCGATGGAATCGTCCAGCGCATCGGGCGACGGCGCGTCGGCACGAGCGCGGACTTCGTTGCGAGCGATTTCCTGGATAACCATGATGCTTACCCTGCAAATCTTGAAGCGCTAAAGGTAGCCGTGATCTCGAAACCAGCGGACCGCTTTTTCCAGGGCCACTTCAACCGGGCTCTGGGGCAAACCGAGTTCCGACACCGCTTTGCTGCTGCTCACGTACATCGGGTGCCTGGTGATTTTGATGGCTTCTACCGGAACCGCCGGCGGACGGCGCAGGAGGGCGCCTTCGATGAATTCGTCGAAGTAGGCGATTCCCAGAATGGCCCAATGAGGGATGCGAATATTGGGCGCGCGCCGCCCGGTGATTTTGGAGAGGATGTCGAAAATCTCCTTCAGGGTGAGATTGCGGTACCCGAGGATGTACCGCTCGCCCGGGATGCCGCGTTCCATCGCCAGGATGTGTCCTGCGGCGACGTCCGCTACATCCACCAGGTTCATGCCCGTGGCGATGTAGCCGGGGGCCTTGCCGCGGGCGAAGGACAGGGGGATTTGCCCGGTCGGTGTCGGTTTCACGTCCCATTCGCCTACCGGAGCGCAGGGGTTGACTACCACCACCTCCATCTCGTCGTCATTGGCCGCCAAAGCAATCTGCTCGGTGGCATACTTGGACTGCTTGTAATGGCCGATGAGCAGGGCCGGTCGGGGCGGCATCTCTTCAGTGCCCAGGCGCTGCGGGTCCCTGGAGCCGTTTTCAGGTATGCCAATGGTGGAGACCGAACTGGTGAAAACCACTCGGCGCACTCCGGCCCGCCGCGCGGCGTCAAGCAGATTTACTGTCCCGGTCACGTTGGAGCGGTACACTTCGCGTGGGCGAGGTGACCAGAAGGAGTAAGTTGCCGCGCAGTGATAGACGGTCTCGCAGCCGGCGGCGGCCCGTCGCACCGATTCGCTGTCCAACAGATCGCCGGTTACTTGCGTCACTCCGGTTTCTCGAATGGCCAAGTCGTTGGCGGAGGGCCTCACCAGGGCACGAACGTCTTCGCCGCGGGCCCAGAGCGCGCGGGCCAGGTTGCCGCCGATAAAGCCGGTGGCGCCCGTTACCAGCGTGGTCATGGCGCCAACCCAGCCGCGCCGGTTGATGGAACGGTCAGACCGTTCAAAGCGCCGGACACGCAGTCGGCCAACCGGGCCCGAGCGACCTGCGCCTTGCGGGCCAAGCGTACCAGACTGGGAAAGCTGCCCGGATGCCTCGCGAATCCGCGCAAAACATTAATGATCCCGTCGCTCATTTCGCCGAGATAGGCCGGCAACTCATCCTCAGCGGTATCCAGAACCGCCCGAACCGAAGCGAACGGTATTCCGTGGGCGGCGGCGGCGCTGGCGGCCCAATAGTCTTCCATGTTGACCGACACCGCTCCGGTCTCCGCGTGCAGAACGGCCTTCGCATTCGTGTCGGCGATGGCCGCTATTGATGCCGACGGACCGCCCACAAGGCGGGTTGCGCTCCGGTCGGCCCAAGACCTCATCCGACCGGCCAGCATGGGATCGGCTGCGATGGGTTCCGAGCGGTCCATAGAGTGAAATGCCTCGGCGACGTGCAGGTCGCCGGTACGCAAGCGCGGGTCCGCTGCGCCGCAGAATCCGACTGCCAATATCGCCGCCGGCGATTCGGCGGCCACGGCTGCGATGCCCGCTGCGGCGCGCCGCCGGCCCACGCCGATAACGCGCAACATCACGCCGCTTCCGTGCGGGTGGCCGATTGCCCGGCGCACGCCGGCGAGTTCCGTGGCCATGGGTGCAACTATGGCAAGCATAGAAGTAACAAAGGCGACCAGCCTGAACCGGCCGGTCAACGTTGGTGGTATCGTTCGAGGTGTCCGCCGCCTGATGTGTCGAACGGACGCAATGCCAGGGCGCCTCTAGCCGACGCTGATGCCTCCTTTGTGCGCTGCGCCGGATTTGATGAAGGTCACCCATTCCCGGGGTTTGCCAATCGCGTTGAATATCGTTGCGGATTCGAAACCGCAATGCATCATGCAGTTGTTGCAGCGGGGATCCCGGCCCACGCCGTATTTTTCTTCCCACAAGTGGGGCTCGTAGAGTTCTTCAATGTCAGTGGCGTGTTCGTCGGCCAGCGGGTAACAGGGTTTGCGCCAGCCCATCACCGTGTAAGTGGGATTGGACCATGCCGTGCACTGGTATTCGCGCTCTCCCCGGAGGAAGTTCAGGTACAGCGGATTGTTGTAGAACCGCATTCCTTCCATACGGGTTGGGTCCAACAGGTCGCGGAACACGTTCCTGGATTCCTGGCGCGTGAGGAACAGGTCCTGGTCGGGAGCGTCTTCAAAGTCGTAGCCGGGCGATATCATCGACCCTTCGACACCCAGGTCGCCGACGTAGCGGAACATCTCCCGCAAATCTTCGACGTCGCTGTTGCGGAAGACGGTGGTGTTGGTGCAGACGCGATAGCCTCGCTCCACTGCCATCTGTATGCCGTCCACCGCCCGCTGGAACACGCCGGCCCGCGCAACCGATTCGTCGTGTTTTGCTTCCATGCCGTCCATGTGGATGACCCAGCAGAAATACTTGGACGGCGGAATCTTGTCCAGCATACGGGGCAGCAGCAGCGCGTTAGTGCAGCAGTAGACGAAGTACTTTTGGTCGACCAGGGTGTTGATGATCTCGTCGATTTTGGGGTGGATTGTCGGCTCGCCGCCGGCGATGGAGACGATAGGCGCGCCGGACTCGTGCACGGCGGCCAAAGCCTCTTCCACGGGCATCATCTGGTCCAGGACGCCACGGTATTCGCGGATGCGGCCGCACCCGATGCAGGCCAGGTTGCACATCTCCAGCGGCTCCAGCATGGTGACCAGCGGGAAACGCCTGCGGCCACGCAGCCGGTTCTTGAGGATGTACCAGCCCGTGCGAAGGCCCAGTTCCAGCGGGCGCTTGGCCGGTTTGACAACGGTGACTGGATCTTTATTTGTCCGTACCATGCTCAGTATCCCCGTATTTCATTGCCAAGGTGTTCAGAATAGGCGGTAAGCCATGAAGTCGATCAGGTTTTTTGCGTCCTCTGTGGCCCAGGGGGGCAGCTCCAACATTGCCAAAGCAGTGCGGCCTTCTTCAGCGGTGGCGTCGGTGAGTTCGTCGGTTTGGCGGTCGGCGCCCAGGTCGTCCAGTATGTCGAGGACGCGATTCACGTCTTCCTCGTCGAGATCCTCCTGGGAGTAGAGGCGCAACAACTCGTCGCGATTGCTCCCTTCAGCGTGCTGGAAGGCGTACACGATGGGGTAGCTTTTTTTGCGCTGGACGATGTCGCTGTCCGTGGACTTTCCGGTAATGGCTTCGTCGCCCCAAATGCCCAGATAGTCGTCCCTGATCTGGAACAACCGGCCGATGGCCCGGCCGAACCGGGCCACGCCTTCCAGGGTCTCGCGGTCATCCATGGCGATGGTTGCCCCGATGACCATGCTGCTGCGGATGAGCGCTCCGGTTTTCAGGGCGATCATGTCCAGGTATTCGTCCGATGCGATGATTTCGCGCCGCTCGAACTCCAGGTCGCGGCACTGGCCTTCGATCATCTCCAGGTAGCTTTGCGTGAGGAGTTGGGAGACGCGGATAGTGTTGGCGGGGGGGACTTTGCAGCCCGTACTCAGGGCGCTCAGGTCGCCCAGGGACTGCATGGCGTCGCCGGCCACCAGCGCCTTTTCAGTGCCCCAAACTGCCCACACGGTGGGCTGGTGCCTTCGTTCCAAGCCCTGGTCCTGGATGTCGTCGTGAACCAGCGAAAAATTGTGGATCAGCTCCAGCGCGGCGGCGGCCGGGGCAGCATGGCCGGGGTCTCCCTGGAGGGCGTCGCACGCGAACATGCACAGGGTGGGCCGGAGCGCTTTCCCTTGCGATGCGGGAGTGGCTGCCGGGGCGCCCGTGCGGTCCGACCAACCTAAATGATACCGCAGCAACGTGTTGACCGCGTGATCTTGCAGAGGCGGTACTGCGGCTGCCAGCGCGTTTTCCAAGTATTCTCGGTAACGGTCAAACATGGCAGGCAGGGCTGGCGCTTCCCTTCGCGCCCGGTCGTTGCCCTGCCGACCCAACCGGCTAGCCTCCGTGGAGGCTGTTGGTGTTGTACCCATTGACGAAGCCTGCCGTGCGGTGAGGATGGCGAGGTAGGCGCGGCGCGTGGTTTCCGGGTAGGGCCCGTTCGTTTCAACGTTGACAGAATGTAACGAACGCCGTTTATCATGTCAAGCGCGGCATCCGGGCGCTGCTGCGAACCCGCTTTCGGGAGTTTGTCAGAATCAGGATTTATCGGATTTCGGGATTGCCGGGATTGGTTATCGTGTGGGCGGCATCCTGAAAATCCGATAATCTTGTAAATCCTGGTTCCGACGATACACGCCCCAAGTCAGGTACTCGCGGGGGTCCCGGCGAGACCATGCGCCCCCAAAAGACCAAAAGACTGCACTCCCGCCGTAGCGGGAGTGCCACAGTCACGGAGACTGGAAGGCCCGGGTGCTCAGGTCAATCCGCCGGCGACCGCGGGAACGATGCTGATCTCGTCTCCGGACTTGATAGACGTCCGCAGGCCCTGGTCGAACCGGATGTCCTCGCCATTGACATAAATGTTCACGAAGTAGCGCAGTTCGCCCTCTTCGTCCAGCAGCCGTTCTTTGAAACCGGGATAGTCGGTCTCCAGCGTGTCTATCATTTGTGAAAGGTCGGCCACGTCCAGCTCGACCTTGTCCGCGCCGCCAGTCATCCGTCGCAGTGGGGTGGGAATGCGTACCGTTACGCCCATCGGAATGTCTCCTCCTGCCATGCTGTCATGCCGTGCCACGCTTTGCGCTACGGCAAATTAGTTTACACGTCCGGCTCGTTGTCCGACTTACCGGTCAGCCTTCGATCACATCGCCTGCGATGGGGTCGACGCGCACGCCGGTGTTTCCCACCCAATCGAGGCCGCGCTGGATTTCGTCCTCCGACCCTTCCAGCTCGAGGATGACCCATCCCACATCCCGACGGACGTCGGCACGTCGGATGTTGGTGACCACGTCAAAGTCGTGTCCCAGTCGGTAGATTATCGGCTCGCGCACCATCTCGGCCGAGAACGTGAACCGGACCCGCTGCTTGGCCATGACCATCTACACCTGCGCCGCCATGCGATTTTCCAGAGCCGCTTCAAAGGAACCCATCATCGGTTTGATCAGCAACGGGTTCACCACCTCTTCGACCGCTTCCTGGGTCTTCAGGCCGTTGCCGGTAATGTAGGCCACGGCCAGTTCGTCAGGGCCGATGGCGCCGGTCTCCGCCAAGTACTTCAGGGTGGAAACGGTGACACCGCCGGCGGTCTCCGTGAATATGCCTTCGGTTTCGGCCAAAAGCTTGATGCCTTCAACCACTTGAGATTCGGGCACGGCGTACCCGCTGCCGTCAGACTCGCGAATGACGCGCAGGGCGTAGATCCCGTCCGCCGGATTGCCGATAGCCAGAGACTTGGCGATGCTGTCGGGCCGCACGGGGCGGATCTGGTTCTGCTGGTTTTCCCAGGCGGACACGATGGGACAACAGCCCGCTGCCTGCGCCATGTGCATCCGGGTCGTGACCGCCGGGTGATGCACCGTATTCTGGTCGGCACCGAAGGGCATGGGAGATACGCCGTCAAGCAGGCCCAGGCAGGCCAGTTCGTTGAAGCCCTTCCAGATCTTGGTGAACATTGCGCCGGAGGCCGATGGGACGACGACGTGATCCGGCACGCGCCAGCCGAGCTGCTCGGCCACCTCGTAGCCCAGCGTCTTGCTGCCCTCGGCGTAGTAGGGGCGCATGTTGATGTTGACGAAGGCCCAGTGGTAGTTGTCGCTGACCTCGCTGCACAGCCGGTTCACTTCGTCGTAGGTGCCTTCCACCGCTACCAGCGTGGGGTTGTAGACCGCAGCGCCGATGACCTTGCCACGCTCCAGGTCGGCAGGTATGAAGACCACCGCGTCGATGCCGGCCCGGGCGGCGTGCGCGGCCACGCTGCAAGCCAGGTTGCCGGTGCTGGCGCAGGCCAGCGTCTCGTAGCCGAATTCAACCGCCTTGGTAGCGGCAACCGACACCACGCGGTCCTTGAACGAGAAAGACGGGTTCACGCTGTCGTTCTTGATGTACAGGTTGTTCAGGCCCAGGCGCTTGCCCAGGTTTTTGGCCTTCAGCAGCGGCGTATATCCGGCCATGATATCCACCGGATCGTCCGCCTCCGCCGGCAACAGGTCCTGGTAACGCCAGATGCTCAACGGGCCGTCGGTGATGCGCTGGTGAGTGACCACCTCAGAGATGGTCACGTAATCATAGATGACCTCGAGCGGGCCGAAGCAGAAGTCGCAAACGTTGAGGGGTTCGCCCGGGTATTCCCGGCCGCATTCCCGGCACTTTAATCCTTTGACAAACGCCACCGGATGTTACCTCCGTGGTTCCTGATGTACCCGTGCGCCGGTTTGCAACCCAACCGCCGGCATGGATTGAAACACATACACCGGCCACCCATTGTGCCAGAGGATGCCCGTACTATCAACCGGGCCAGCGTCGCGGCCGGTTGGGCCTGGGAAAAAGTGGAGCCGATGAAGGGACTCGAACCCTTGACCTGCGGTTTACGAAACCGCTGCTCTTCCGGCTGAGCTACATCGGCGTGCGATTCATTGTACCCCCAACCAAACCCCTTTCCAACCGTTGCAGTTTCATCGTTGCGACCGGCTTGGCATGGTTGACTGCTTATCCAGCCGATGACGCGCCGGCGAATCCAGCTGTTTATGCAGCCCGGACGACAGGCACCATCGAAACCTCCCAGTTGACGGTGAGCATCGCTCGCGCATAGCATTCGGCTACCGACGAAGGCTCCAACCGCCTTCCCAGCAGGAGTAGACCAGCATGCGCGAAAACACTATGAAAAAGAAGCTGCGGGCCGGCCGGCCGGTGTTTGGCTCGATGATCACCTTCCCGTCTCCGGTGGTGGTCGAGATGCTCGGATACCTCGGGTACGACTGGGTGCTCATCGACAACGAGCACGGCAGCATTACCGTTGATCTGGCCGAGGACATGATCCGCGCCGCCGAATACTCGGGCACGGCTCCGATAGTCAGGCCTGTGGGCAACCGGCCGGAAATCATCTCTCCCTTCCTGGACCGGGGCGCCTGGGGTGTCCAGGTACCTCACGTGAATACCGCCGAGGAAGCCCGGGCTGCCGTGGCCGCCGTCAAGTACTATCCGGAAGGGGATCGTGGCCTGTTCAGCGGGGGACGACCCGCCGAGTACGGGTTCAGCGGCGCCACGCCCGATTATGTGGCAGACGCGAACCGGAACACGCTGGTGTGCCTGATGCTGGAAGAGGTCGAGGCCATCGAGAACATTCCGGAACTGGTGAAAGTGCCGGGCGTGGACGTGTATTTCATCGGAGCCGGCGACTTGTCCCAGAGCATGGGTTACCCGGGTCAGCAGACCCATCCGGAAGTGCAGGCGCTGGTGGAAAAGGGCGTACAGCAGATCGCGGCATCGGGCATCACCGCCGGATGCAGTTGCCCGGACGCCCTGGTGCCGCACTACCTGGAGTTGGGCGTGCGGTACTTCCACAACACCGTTGGGCGGCTGATCCAGGGCGCCAGCAACGAGTACCTGAACAACATGCGGGCGGCGGCGGACGGGTTGTAGTCTGCCTAGACGCTTGCCTGCTCCAAGACAGCAAGGAGAACACCATGACCAGTCCCATCGACCCGAACCAGATTTGCCTGACCGGAGAGAACTCTTTTATCCGCCTATCGCCGGAAGCCGGCGGCGAGCAGACCACCCGCACCAGCCACTGGCGCGTCCTCTGGTCGCCCGGCGGCGCGGGACACGTCCTGTTTCTCAAGAGCGCGGATTTGGAGCGTGATCCGGTGCGCGTTTATTCCGACAACATTGCCATGACCCGCTACCTCCAGGAGGAGATCGAAAGCATCCTGTTCCCGGAATTCGGCGACCTCAACCTCCCGGTGATCCCTGCCCAATTCAGCAGGTCCGGCGGCATTGAGAGCGCCTACAATGAGATCGTCGCCGCATCCACTGAGACAGTTGTGCTCAGCTGGCACGATTTCCTGACGCCCTACATGCTCAACAATCCGGCCGGAAGCACTCCCGGCCGGCCGCACGGCGTGTACAGTTGCTTCTTCCCGGCCCGAAGCGCCCAAATCACCGTGGGCGACCGGGCGCTGAGCGGGGTGGTGTCTTTGGAAGCGCGCGGCTCGGCCCAGAGCAGCACGGCGTGTTGCGCCTGGTCGGAGACCTGGGTGAAGCCGTAATGTGACGCCCGGAGCTCAGGGCGATGCGCTGATCGCGCCGTCGACGTACAGGATTTGCAGGGCTTTCAGCGCGACCGTTTCCACCTGTTGGGTCGCGGCGGGTTTCAGGCCCCGGCAGAGGTCCGCAATGGCTTCGGCGACGGTAGTTCTGCCGTCCAGCCCGTGCAGCAGTCGCGCCACCAGCCCGCTGCACGGGAGGCCCTCCGGGTGTCCGTCGGTTACTAACCCGTAACCCCACACGAAATCGCCGTCGGCCAGCACCGGCTGGCGTTGCAGGACGACCCCGTCCGCCAGACGCGGCCGGTCTCCGAGCCGTAGGGGATGGTCGCGCCGGCGCCGTCGTTCGGCCTCGACGTTGGTTACGCTGTGGCTGAAGGCGGCCGGCGCCAGGCCATGGGACAATACCGCCCGCTCGTAGCCGCGGGGCGGTTGACCGGCCACCGCCTGGATGAACGACTGGCGCGGGGTCAGGGAGGGGTCGTCGTCCAGCAGCCGGCGCGCCTCCCAGAAGTAGGAATCGGCGGTGCGGTTGCTGGAATAGAACAACCGGGCCAGCTCCCGAAAGTGCCCGTACTCTTTGTAGTACAGCTGTTGGTACACGTTCCCGACGGGGCCGGCCATGTCGGGATCTGACAAGGCGGAAGCGACCGCGGCGGCGGCAAGGGTGGCCGACGTCAACGCCAGGTGTACGCCGGACGAAAACAGCGGATCGATGAAGCAGCCGGCGTCTCCCACCAGGATATACCCCGGCCCGTGGAGCTCCCGGCAACGGTATGACCAGTCCCGGACGATTTCCGGGCCCGAGACGAGGCGGGCGTTTTCCAGCATCTGCGCGGTTTGCGGGGCGGCGGCAACCTGTGCCTCCAAAAAGCCGCGCGCGCCCAGACGACGGATACCTTCCTGACCGGTCTTGGAATCCACCACTGCGCCGACGCTGGACCACCCGTTACGCAGCGGGATGTTCCACATCCAGCCGTTGGACTGAGACTCGATCAGGATGTTGCCTTCGTCCGGGGATTGGAGCCGGTCAGCGCCCTGGTAATATGCGTAGACCGCCAGGTTACGGAAGAAATCGTCCCACTGCCGCAGGCCCAGCTGGCGCGACAACAAGCCTCCCTGCCCGCTGGCGTCGACGACGTACCGCGCCGGCAGGGTTTCATTGCCACAGCGCACCGCGACCGCCGTCTGCGCGTCGTCGAGCACGACCTCAGTGGCGGCGCATCCTTCCCGTACGCGCACGCCGGAGCGTCGTGCGTTGTCGAGGAGGATGGCATCGAACTCGGGCCGCCACACCTGGTACGAATGGGAGTTGGAAGCATTGGTCTCGCTGAAGTACCAACTCCACGGTTCGCGGTCCACGCCCCAAATCATGGTGGCGCCGCGTTTCAGCACGAACCCGGCTTGCCGGACCCGTTCCAGCACGCCAAGATCATCCAGGATCGGAATGCTGGCCGGGAGAAGCGATTCGCCCACGTGGTCCCGTGGAAAGCGTTCTCGCTCCAGCAGGGTGACCGGATAACCGCGACGGGCCAGGAGGGTGCTCACGCAGGAACCGGCCGGGCCTCCGCCGATGACAACGATGGGTGGATCAGGCATCCCGGGATCGTGGATTCGTCAGGGTTGAAGCGAGATCATAGCTGGTGCTGCGCCCGCCGGCTTTGCTGCGTAGGAGAACGCCATACGAGATCAGATCGTTGATATCTCTCAGGGCGGTATCATGAGAGCATTTGGTGATTTGAGCCCATTTGGCGGTAGTAAGATTTCCTTTGAATCCGTCCAGCAAACGATTGATCATTTTTTGCTGCCGGTCATTGACGGCAATTTCGGCGATGCTTTTCCAAAATCGTTCTTTGGCCGTTACCGCGGCGAAGGTCGTCTCTGCACTATCAATAGCCTCACCAACGCAGTGTAAAAACCAAGCCAGCCAACGAGTAACGTTGGTAGAGCTTCTTTGCGTCCCTTTCAAGGTGCTGTAATAATCCCGACGTTTCCTGCGGATTTGAGAGGAAACGCTGTAAAAACGCTGTCCAGTGCCGTCAGCGCGAGCCAGCGACATTTCGGCGATAGCCCTGGCGACACGACCATTGCCGTCGTCAAATGGGTGGATGGTAACAAACCACAGGTGCGCCAGCCCTGCTTTGATGACCGGGTCAGTATTAGGAGAGGAATTGAACCAGTCCAGAAATTCACCCATTTCCTCAACAATGCGCGCTGCCGCAGGGGCTTCAAAGTGGACCTGCTCCTGGCCAATGGGTCCGGATACCACTTGCATTGGGCCATCACGCCATTTACCGACGGAGATGTTTCTCATTTCGCTGCGCCCGGTGGGAAACAAGGCAGCTTGCCACTGGCACAGACGCTCTTCAGTCAGCGGTTTATCGTATCGTTCAGTGGCGTCCAGCATCATATCGACCGCGCCTTCAACCTTGCGGTCGTGATGGTCCAGGCCGCCGAAGTCAATGCCTAAGCGTCGCGCGACTGAGGAACGGACTAACTCGACGTCGAGGATTTCGCCCTCGATTTCACTGGTCTTGACCACTTCCTCGGTCAGAGAGGTGAGCGTTACCTCCTGGCGGGATGTGAAGCCCAGTTCCCTCACTTTCCCCAGCAGGAGTCCTTGACGATGGCGAACATCTGCCAATTGGACGGCCAAATCATCCGCGCACCAGTGCAAATTAGGCCAATCAGGTTGCTCGTGTATGTACATTCTACGCATCATGTGCGTCGATTATCTCGGTAATCTCTGCAAGATGCAAGCGGCTTCGAAGCCAAAGGACGCACAGCCTGATTGATTCCTGCCGCTGCTACGGGCGTTCAGCGATAATACTGCGAGAACACCGGCTCTTCCCGAGTGATGATTTCCAGGACGCAGGGTTGGCCGGTTGAGGAGATTTCCTTGGCCCTGTCGATGGCCGGTCCTACTTCGTCCGGGTCCGTTACGTGCTCGGAGTAGGCGCCCAGGGCTTCTGCCATGCGGGCGTACTCGCCGGTGACGTACTTGGTGCCGTACCGTTCCGTGGCGACCGGGATGTTCTTCTCGTAGCCGCCCATGGCGCCGTTGTTCACGATGACCGTGATGATGCCCAGCTTTTCGCGCGCCGCCGTCTCGAAGTCCGTTCCGGCCATGCCCACGGCCACATCGCCCATCAGGTTGACGCAGGTCTTCTCCGGGAAGGCCACTTTCGCGCCCATGGCGTATCCCAAGCCACTGCCCAATTGGGTCGAGTTGCCCCACCCGATGTATCCTCGGGGAGTGGTGGCGGCGTAGAAAGGCACGATCTGGTCGCGCGGGTTTCCGGAGTCGTGGGTGACGATGCTGTTGGCCTTGTCCAGCCGGGCGTTCAGCTCGTAGACCACGCGGTACGGGCTGATGGGAACGTCGCTGCTGGAAAGCCGGGGCATCCATTCGGTCAGCCACTCCTGTCGCACCTGCCGGATCTCGGCGGCTACCGATTCGTCGCCGCGCCGGCCGGTTGCACCCAGTCGATCCTTGACTTCCTCGATCAGTTGCCTGAGGACCAGTTTGGCGTCGCCGACGATGATCTCGTCCAGCGGGTATTCCCCGTTCAGGTCCTTTTCGTCGATGGTGGACTGGATGACGGTCTTGCCGGCCGGAACCGGGGCGGACGCCAGGGTTTTCTGGAAGCTGGTCCCAATCCCGAACACCACGTCGCTTTTTGCCAGGAATTCGCCGACCATTTTCGTGCCCGTGTTGCCGCCGGCGCCCAGGGCCAAGGGGTGGTTTTCCGGGAAACCGCTCTTGCCCAGCGTGGTGGTCATCGTCGGCGCGTTCAGCAGTTCCGCCAGTTCCACCAGTTCCGATGTGGCCTCGGCGTACAGCACTCCCTGGCCGGCGTAGATCACAGGCCGACGGGCGTTCACCAGCAACTCGGCGACCCGGGAAACATCGCGGGGATCGCCGGCCGAGCGATGCTTCTGCTGCGGCAGATAGTGGAATTGCTCTTCGGAGATTTCGCCGGCCAGCACGTCGTTGGGCATCTCCACCAACACCGGATAAGGCCGGCCGGTACGGAGTTGCGTGTACGCGCGGCGCATCAGCTCGGGGATGCGTTCGGTGTGGTTGGCGGAGTCGGCCCACTTGGTGACGCCCTCATAGTTGCGGGCAGCGTCGAAGTCGGAGGACATGCCATGCCGTCGCGTACCGGGATGGTTGGGCACCATCAGCAAGGGTGAGGAGTCAGCGTAAGCCTGGGCGACCCCGGAGAAGGCGTTTTCAATTCCGGGGCCGCCCTGGACGAGGACCACGCCGTTCTTGTTGCCGTTGTTCACGCGGCTGTAAGCGTCGGCCATGTTGACCGCGGTGCGCTCCATGCGGGAGATGACCGGCCGGATGCCGGCCGCAGCGCAGGCGTCGATCAGGATATTGTTGGGAAAGCAGAAAACGACGTCCACGCCCTCCCGAGCCAGGATGTTGGCGAACGCGGTCTTACCGTCCATACAGTTTCCTCCGTTGGATGTCGATAGCCCGGGCATTATACCCGCCATCCGACGGTCGTTGGCGGGCGCGGGGGCGTGGTCAGTTCACCTCGGTCAACGTGCCCGTTCCCATGCTGCTGTCGATGGGGCTGCCGTAGTTCCGACCGACCAGCAGTCCGATCTGGCGCTTGCCGGTCACGTCGCCACTGGCCGCGCAGTTGCGGATGTCACCGCCGTTATCTCCAACCAGTCCCCCCACGTACTCGCTGCCCGATACTGCTCCCGAAGCGACGCTGGCATCCACCACGCCCACCGTGTTCTGGCCGATGAGTCCACCAACGTAATCGGCACCCGTTGCGCTTCCTTCCGCAGTGCTGTCACGGATGGATCCTTCGTCGTTAGACCCGATCAAACCGGCGACGTAATTGTTCCCCGAAGCTGATCCGCTGGCGTTGCACCCCGTTACATCGCCGCGATAATTCCACCCGACAAGCCCGCCCACAAAGTCCCGGGCTCCGGTAGCGTCGCCGCTGGCGCTGCAATCGCTGATGTCAGCGTCGTTGTACCCCATCAATCCGCCAACGTTCGTATCTCCGGTGGCAGCGCCTCGCGCTTCGCCTGCCTGAACTACGCCGTCGTTGTGACCAACCAATCCGCCCACATTTTCACCGCCCGTGGCCGACCCGTTGGCAACGCTATCGGCGATAGTACCGCCATTGTTCCGGCCAACCAGTCCGCCCACGTTGTCGTTCCCAGTCACGACGCCGTCCGCCGAACTGTTGCTAATAGCGCCCTCACTGTCTCCGACCAGTCCGCCCACGTTATCGTTCCCAGTCACGACGCCGTCCGCCGAACTGTTGCTGATAGCGCCCTCACTGTCTCCGACCAGCCCGCCGATATCGTCTTCGCCTTCGACGACGCCGGAGGCCGAGCTATCTGCGATGGACCCGCCCTCTTCGTGGTATCCCACCAGGCCGCCGATGTTGTCGTTACCGGAAACTGCGCCGGTGGCAGCGCATGAGGTGATGGTTCCGCCGTTGTTCCGCCCCACCAGGCCGCCGATATCGTCGGCGCCCTGTACGGTTCCCGATGCGGCGCAGTCGCTGAGGTCGCCGTCGTTGTAACCCACGAAGCCGCCGACCTTGTCGTTTCCAGTGGCGGGGCCTTCCGCCGCGCTATTGACCAGCGAGCCTTCCCCGTTGCGGCCGATCAGGCCGCCCACGTTGTCCTGTCCCGTGACGGCGCCTTGCGCGCGGCTGTCGCTGATGTCGCCATCGTTGCGACCGATCAGCCCGCCGGCATCGGTTTTGCCGGTGACGGCGCCACCGGCGGAGCTGCTGCGGATCGTACCGCCGTTGTCTCTGCCCACCAGCCCGCCGACATGCACGTTTCCGGACACTGCGCCGCTGGCCACGCCAGAGTCGATGACTCCATTATTGAAGCCGGCCAGGCCTCCGACAAAGACCGTGCCGGTCACGTCGCTGTCCGCTGCGCTGTCGCGAACCGCGCTCCCAAAATTGCTGTCGATACGCCCGACCAGGCCACCGACGTACCTCATGCCGGTGACGCTGCCGCTGGCCACGCTGTCATTGATCCGGCCTCCCTCTTTGTCGTCCCCCACCAGGCCCCCCACGAAATCATTGCCGGTTACTGCGCCGCTGGTAGCGCAATCCAGTACGCGGCCTCCCTCTTCATTGTTTCCGACTAATCCCCCCACGTAGTCGTGACCGGTAACGCTGACCTGGACCAGGCTGAGGTTCCTGATCACTCCCCCGCTGTTAAACCCGAACAGTCCCACGTAGTCCTGTTCCGGCCGGTTGATGTACAAATTGCTGATGGTGTGCCCGCCGCCTTCGAAGATTGCTTCGAACAGCAGTTGGTCATTTGAACTTGAATAGTAGCCCAATGGTTCCCATCCCAATCCCGAATTCCAATAGGCGTCATCGCCATCCGGGATGCCATCGAGATCGCTGTCAAGGTCGAGGTCGGTGATCAATTCGTAACCTTCGCATCCGCCCACGCTGCATCCCATGTCATCCGCCGGGTCTGGGAAAGCGTCCCGGTATGGAGCCTGGCCGGCCGCATCGTCAGCTACCCCGTTGCCGTCCATGTCGTATCGAATGGCGTTCAGTTGCGCCAAGTCGTGAATCTCGATCAGACCGTCATCATCCGCGTCATAGTCACCGTCGATGACCGCCGCCGGAGTTGGGGTCGGCGGCGGTTCATCCTGCCGGACATCGGGCGTCGGCGTAGGTTCCGGGGTCGCTGTCGGCGGCGCAACCGTCCGGTCTGACAGTATGGTTACAGGCGTCGGAGACGGAAATGGTCGTTTGGTCGGTTCACTCCGTTCACCGATGGATACCGTAGGGCGCGCGCTTACCACCCGGTCTTGCCCGGAGCCGGCGCTCGCCGGTTCTTCCTGAGGTTCCGGGCCGGAGCACGCCGCCAGAGCGAGCAATGCGACAGCAGTCAATATGATTGATCTGCATGATTGACCGGCGGCGAGCGCCAATCGGCCTTCCGACAAACTCATCACGGTGCACCCCTGCCTGGACGCCCCTGGGACGCCGCGTATCCATGTTGCGAAATACCGGGACAATCCTGTCCCGCCGGAACTAGGCTTTTCCATGAGCCAAGGCATTATACCTACGTTTCACCCCGTGGCATTACTGCTGACACGGATTCGCGCTATCATAATGCGCACTGTAACCAGCAGGAGGAACTGAGATGCCCGAATACATTCCGTCAACCAGGGACTGGGTGCGCGAGCAGGTGGAACTGTACGAAAGCAGCGGGGGCGCCGAAGGGACCACGCTGCGAGACACGGGCTTGCCCGTAATCATCGTTACGAACCGGGGCAACAAGACCGGGGCGATCCGCAAAACCCCGCTGATGCGCGTGAAGGTTGGCGAGGCCTACGTGTTGGTGGGCTCGCAGGGCGGCGCGCCACGCAATCCCGTTTGGGTGTACAACCTGCGCGCCGACGCCAACGTGGAAATCAGGGATGGGGCGGACGTGTACACCATGCGGGTCCGCGAGGTGTCGGACGCGGACGAACGCGCCCGGCTCTGGGCGGCTTCGGTCGAGGCGTTTCCTCCTTACGAGGAGTACCAGGGCCGCACTTCAAGAACGATACCCGTTTTCGTCGCGGAACCAGCCTGAAGAAGTGGTGGGTGCTTGCCCGCGCAAAGGCGTTCAGCGCCGTCGACGGCGCCGAAACCGGTGATTTTTCGATTCGGGCGGTAAAAATCGTTGTTTGCCGCCGTTGATGCAAGTATAGTATTGGCAGCGAAATTGCGCCGGTCCTCCTTCCTTGGGTATTGTAATCGCCGTGCCCGACGAAACAGACCTAGCGTGTGCACCGCGATTACCAACCAGGCCGGAGGATGAACCGTGGCCCTTTCCGACATGACCCTTGAATGCAGCGACTGCGGAGCAGAGTTTCTCTTCACCGTAGGCGAGCAGGAATTCTATGCCTCGCGAGGCTTCACCAACTATCCGAAACGGTGTGTTTCATGCCGGAACGCCCGGCGAGGCCAGCCTCGTGACAACTTCGGCGGTGGCGGCGGCGGCGGATTTGGCGGCGGCCAGCGCGAGTCCTTCCCCATCGTTTGCAGCAATTGCGGAGTGGACGCAACCGTTCCGTTCCGCCCCCGCGGCGACCGCCCGGTGTATTGCAGCGACTGCTTTAGCCAGATGCGAAATTCCTGAGGCCGGCGTCCTGGCCTCAGGCTCGTTTCGGATCTGAGGCCACCGCGACCGCCATGCCATACCGGGATCTTCGCGAGTTTATCGCCTTTCTCGAAAGCAAAGGCGACCTGCGGCGCATCTCCGTTCCGGTAAGCGCGGAGTTGGAGATGACTGAAATCGCCTATCGCTCCCTGCGAGCCGATGGGCCGGCGCTCCTGTTTGAAAACGTCGATGGCCACGATATGCCCGTGGCCATCAACCTGTTCTGCTCCGAACGGCGCATGAACTGGGCGCTGGAGGTTGACGACGCCGACAGCCTGGCCGCACGCCTGGAAGCCATGATCGAAATGGTCCAGGGCGGACCGCCCCAGGGCGTGCTGAACAAGCTGCGCACTCTGGGTCGGCTGGTCCACGTCGGCGCCTACCAGCCCCGGACTATCAGCAATCCCCCGTGTCAGCAAGTTGTAGTGACTGGGGAAGACGTCGACCTCTACAGTCTGCCGATTATCAAGTGCTGGCCGATGGATGCCGGCCCGTACATCACCCTGCCGCTGGTGATCACCCGGGACCCCGAAACCGGCACGCAGAACTACGGCATCTATCGGATGCAGGTGTTCGACCACAATACCACCGGGATGCACTGGCAGACCCATAAGGTGGGCGCGCGCCACTACCGGGCCAGTGCAGAGAAGCTTGAGGTGGCCGTCGCGCTTGGCGGCGATCCCGCTTCGATTTGGACCGGATCGGCGCCGCTGCCGCCGGACATCGACGAGATGGTGCTGGCCGGCTTCATTCGCGACGAGGGCGTCGAGTTGGCCCAGGCGGTGTCGGTGGACCTGAAGGTGCCGGCTCACGCCGAGATCGTCCTGGAGGGGTACGTCATCCCCGGCGAGGAAAGGACCGAGGGTCCCTTCGGGGATCACACCGGGTACTACTCCCTGGCGGAGCCTTACCCGGTGTTCCACGTGACCACCATCACCCGCCGCCACAATCCCATTTACCCCACCACTTTCGTGGGACGGCCGCCCACTGAAGACTACTGGATGGGCAAGGTCACCGAGCGCGTTTTTCTGCCGCTGATACGCCTCATCCTTCCGGAAGTCGTTGACATCAACATGCCCGCCGAAGGTATCTTCCATAACCTCGTCCTGGTGTCGATGAAGAAAGAGTACCCCGGGCACGCTCGCAAGGTGATGTACGGCCTGTGGGGGTTGGGACTGCTCAGCCTGACCAAGGTGATCGTGGTGGTGGACGACTTTGTGGACGTCCAGAACCCTTCTGAAGTGGCATGGCGAGTGGCCAACAACATCAACCCGGCCACTGATCTGGTCATGGTTGATGGCCCCATTGACGATCTGGACGTGGCGTCTCCGACGCCGCGCTTCGGCAGCAAGGTCGGCATCGACGCCACCCGGAAGGGGCCGCAGGAAGGCTACCACCGCGAATGGCCGCCGGACATTGAGATGAGCCCGGAGATACGGGACCGCGTGTCCGCGAGGTGGGCGGAGTTGGGACTGGACGACATCATCCCTTCGGGTCGCACCGGCAACTGAACTACGCTGTGGCTGACGGTTGCGGCCGGTGTCATCCGCACGCTATTGGCGGCGCGCGTGACTTGAACGGGCGTGTGCTACCATGAACGGGTATGCACAACGCACCGGCACATCCCGGCCCCTTTCGCGTGGTAGTGGGCAAGGTTCCGCACTACCTGAACGCGATCAACATCTCGGAATCGCTGTTCGCAATGCCGTTCGGCTATATCGGGATGGTGTTGGCGTCGCATTATTCGGGTGGCAGCGGCTGGCCGGGCTGGCACGCATTCATCTGGATCACCCTGGCGTTCCTGGGGGTGCGGACCCTGGGCATGTCGGCCAACCGCATCATCAATGCCCGGGAGGACGCGCGCAACCCGCGCACGGCAGGTCGGCACATCCCTGCCGGCATCCTGAAACCGCTGGAAGTTGGTGGCATGGCCCTGGCCGGCGCAGCGATTTTCTTCATCGCCGCCTGGCAGTTGAACCCGCTGGCGCTGATGCTGTCGCCAATAGCAGCCGCCTACGTGGTGATATATTCCTTCGCCAAGTATTACACCTGGTTGTGCAGCCTGATGCTGGGCTTCGCGCTGTCCATCGCCCCCACCGGCGCATGGATCGGCGTCACCGGTCAGTGGGACTGGCAGCCGGTGCTGATTACCTTCGCCGTGATGATGTGGGCCGGAGGCTTCGAGACCATCTACGGCACCCTGGACTACGACTTCGATCGGGCTAACAGCATCAACTCCATTGCGTCCCGATTCGGCGTCCGCAATGCGATACGCACCACGCGCATCCTGCACGCCCTGGCGGCGGCGCTGCTGCTGGTGGTGGGCTTCTGGCTGCGCCTGAACGTCTTTTACTTCATCGGCTGGGCTATCGCCGTAATCCTGCTGGTGTATGAGAACAACTTAGTCAAGTCCGGAGAACCGGCGAAAGTGGGCAAAGCGTTTGCATTCAACAAGTACATATCCACGCAACTGCTGGGCTTCACGATTCTGGCGGTAACGCTGCGTTTCGACTTCTTATATCTTGTTCCCGTATTCTGGTGGTAGTGATGGCTGGCGGCGGCACAGTTCAACGCGAGCATCCGTTACACGAGCGTTCGGTAGTCGTCGGCATCACCGGCGCCAGCGGTGCAATCATCGCCCGCGAGTTGGTGGACACATTGCTGGAACGGGAAACGCCGGTAATCGTCGTCGCTTCCAATGCCGCGCGCATGGTGTGGCAGGAAGAGCTTGACGAGTCTTACAACGCGGCAGTAGCGCGATGGAGCGAGCATCCCTGCTTCAGCGCCTACGCCATCTCCGACCTGTTTGCTCCCATCGCCAGCGGGACCTTCCCCACAGCCGGCATGATCGTCGCGCCGGCTAGCATGAACACGGTGGCATCTCTGGCCCACGGACTGACGCCCAACCTGTTGCTGCGCGCCGCTGACGTGACGCTCAAGGAGCGACGCCCATTGACCTTGATTCCCCGGGAAACGCCGCTGCATGCGATCCACCTGGAAAACCTCCTGACCTTGTCGCGGCTGGGAGCCACCATCCTGCCGCCTGAGCCGCCGTTTTATCTGAAACCGCTGGACATGGACGGCGTGGTTCGCTTCGTGGTCCAGCGGGCGTTGGTCGCCTCGGGCGTGATTGATGGCCTGCCGGACGACATGCAGTACCGCGATCACGAGCGGTAGAGTATTAGTTGCGGCATGGCCAGGGTCGTCTATTACGTCGCCGCGAGCCTGGACGGCTTCATCGCGGATGCTTCCGGCGAGGTGGGCTGGCTGCCCGACGGCGGGTCCGACGACTATGGCTACGCAGAATTTTATGCCGGCGTCGATGCGCTGGTGATGGGGCGACGCACTTATGACCAGGTGATTGGCTTTGGAGAATGGCCGTATCCGGGCAAGGCGACTTACGTGTTCACACATTCGCCGCCGCCGGAAGGCCCTGACGGTGTGCGGTTCTTTCTCGGCACCACTCAGGAATTCATCCGTGAAGTAGCGGCGCAATATGCCGGCATGGTATGGCTGGTGGGCGGCGGCGACCTGGCTGATCAGTTCCGGCAGGCCGGGATTATTGACGAATACCAGGTTTTCGTGATCCCGATAGTCCTCGGGCAAGGCGTCCCGTTGTTCGGTGGGCCGGGATCGCCGACTCTCCTGGAGCTGGAATCGGCGCAAACTTATGCGGACGGTGTGGTGCAGCTCCGGTACCGGCCACGCGATACACGTTAGCGATGGCCCACCTCAGCGGCGACGAAAAGCGGCGCTACGTGGCGGAGATGTTCGCGCGCATCTCGCCGCGCTACGACCTGATGAACTCGCTGATGACCGGTGGACTGCACCACCGCTGGAAACGCGCGACCGCCAGGCTGACCGCGGGGAGAACCGCCGGCCCGGCTTTGGACGTAGCCACCGGCACCGGGGATCTGGCTTTCGCCCTGGCTGACTGCCCCAACATCACGGAAGTGGTGGGAGTTGACCTGTTGCCTGAAATGCTGACCATCGCTAACCGGCGACGGGCGTCCGGGCCGAGCGGCGGGAGGATCATACAGTTCGTCCAGGGCGACGCGCTGCGGTTGCCTTTCCCGGATGGGTCGTTCGTGGGAGCTACAGCCGGATTCAGCCTCCGCAACATGCCGGACGTGCCATCCGCGATCCGGGAGATGGCCCGGGTCGTTGCGCCCGGCGGGCGGGTAACCACCCTGGAGTTGACGCCGCTGGCCCCGGGAATCGCGTCCGGCATGGGCCGTTTTTATTTCCACCGCCTGGTTCCCCTGATGGGACAACTGGTCGCCGGTGATCGGGTCGCCTACACCTACCTTCCCGACAGTGTGGATTATTTCCTCACCGCGGACGGCCTGGCCGACGTGCTCCGCCAGGCCGGACTCGTCAACGTGGGCTACCGACGCCTGGGGTTCGGAGGCGTAGCGTTGCACTTCGGCGATCAACCGGCGTGAGGCGCCAGGCTGAGCCAAGGTGTTGTATTTGCGCCTCCTCAATTCATTGAAATACCAACTCGGTTCCAGCATACTTTTCGTATAGTTGCCGTTCGGCGCCGTCAACCGGCGCGCCAGGCACACAGGAGGCGGGTTTGGTTTCCGCAGAGCAGCAGCCGCAGGGTCGGGTTGAGCGAGAAAAGCCGACCATAGGAAAGCGCGTTGAGAGCCATTTTCAAGGCAGGATTCTCGCTGGCGTGATGCAACTGGTCCCGATCCTCGTGACCGTGTTTATCCTAGCGTTCATCATTGGTCATACGGATAGTTTCGTCAGGCCGATGCCTTTTGTGAAAGACCGGCCCTGGGACTTCCCCGGCATCGGATTGATCGGCGTCATTGTCGTCTTCTACCTAGTTGGGCTGTTTGTTTCGATCACAGTTGGTCAGCGCGTCATGAACAGCATGAATTTTGCGCTCAGCAAGGTGCCGGTGGTCAAGACCATATTCGGCGTTACGGAACAGGCGACTACGCTGCTGGCGTCGGACTACAACTTCAGCCGGGTGGTTTTCCTGGAGTGGCCCCGCGAAGGCATGGTGGCCATCGGCTTCGTGACCGGGCGGGCTTTTTCCCAGAGCGGAGACCATTCCCTGGCAATTGTTTACATACCGACCGTGCCCAATCCGACCTCCGGCAACATGGCTTTCGTCAACGAAGACGATCTTTTCGAGACCGACCTCACCGTAGAAAACGCTATCAAGCTGATCTTCTCCGGGGGTATAGTATTACCGGAACGGTTGGCGATGGCGCGTCTGCCGCGTGAAGTTGAGTCCAGGGAGAAGGAGTTTATCGGCCGCTTCGAGACCACACCTGAATGAGCGCCGGGCCGGGAACGAAAGGCGGATACCGGTTTAATCAGCGGAGAGAATAGAGCAGTGGAGTACGAAACCGTCATCGGCCTCGAGGTGCACGTCCAGTTGGACACGCGGAGCAAAATGTTCTGTGGGTGTCCTGCTGATTACCAGACCGCTGAACCCAATACCCGCACTTGCCCAGTGTGCCTGGGCCTGCCCGGGGCTTTGCCCGTGATCAATCGGCGGGCCGTGGAGTACACCGTGATGACCGGGCTGGCCCTGCACTGCCGGATACCCGAGTTCACCAAGTTTGACCGGAAAAACTACCCCTATCCGGACCTGATGAAGGGATACCAGATTTCCCAGTACGACCTGCCGCTGGCCTTGAACGGGTACCTGGAGATCGACGGCGATCCCGACCTGGAATACGGGAGGCGACCCATTGGCGTGGAACGTGTGCACCTCGAAGAAGACGTCGCCAAGATGCAACACTTCCCCGCGTCCCCGGACAATCACGCCGAGGGTTATTCTTTGGTCGACGTTAACCGCTCCGGCGTGCCTCTGATGGAGATTGTCAGCAAGCCCGACCTGCGCTCTCCCGAAGAAGCCCGCCAATACCTGACCTCGTTGCACTCGATGGTGCAGTATCTGGGCGTTTCCACGGGCAACATGCAGGACGGCAACTTCCGCTGCGACGCCAACGTCAGCATCCGGCCTGCCGGCAGCGGTACCTTCGGCACCCGCACCGAAGTCAAGAACATGAACAGCTTCCGGTCCGTCTACCTGGCCCTGGAATACGAGGTGGAGCGGCAAAGGCGCGTGGTCGAGGATGGCGGAACCGTGGCGCAGGAAACCCGGGGATGGGTGGAGGACCGGGGCGTGACCGTGTCCCAGCGCAGCAAGGAATACGCCCACGACTATCGGTACTTTCCCGAGCCTGACCTCCCGCCGCTGAACGTCGGCTCCGAATGGGTGGACCGGCTGCAGTCGGCTTTGCCCGAATTGGCGCCGCAGCGCAAGGCCCGATTCCAGGAAGAATACGAGCTGTCCGAATACGATGCCGACCAGCTGACGGTCTCCCGAGCCATGGCGGACTACTTCGAAACGACGGCGGCGCTGATGGGCGAGACGGCGCATCGACCGGCTGCCGCCAAGGAGATCGCCAACTGGATGACCGGCGATCTCTCGTACCTGCTGAATCAGGACCGTCGCGATATCGCTGACTGCCCCGTGAATCCGAGCGGATTGTCGGAGCTGTTGGGCCTGATCGCCGACGGCACCCTGTCCACCTCGCTGGCGAAGACAGTGTTGGAGCAAATGTACGCTACCGGCGCTCCCGCGCCGGAGATCGTGCGGGAGCAGGGATTGGCGCAAATCAGCGACACCGGCGCGATTGAGGCGGCGGTTGCCGAGGCGATTGCCGACAATCCCAAAGCCGTCGCGGACTACCTGAGCGGAAAGGAAACCGCGGCGCGTTTCCTGATGGGGCAAGTCATGCGGATTACCAAAGGGCAGGCGCAACCGGAGCTAGCCCTACAACTGGTTCAGGCCGGGCTTGAGGCCCAGCGTCCTTAGCGTGGTAAAATGGTGGCCGGAGTTTCGAAATGAGCCTGCTCGACATTGCCCAGATTGTCACGTCGATTGTGCTGGTCCTGATCATTCTATCCCAGGTCCGAGAGGCCGGGAGCGGGATGTTCGGCAGCGCCCAGAACACCGTCCGCACGCGAAGAGGACTGGAACGCACCATGTTCCAGTTGACCATTGCGCTGATAGTGGTATTCCTGCTGGTGTCGGTCCTGAGCGCTCGTTTCACCTGATTCCGTATACATGATCGCGTTGGGCCGGGCCCGAGTGTCTGATCCGCCCATAGTTCTCGCCACCGACTTTGGCCTCGCCGATGCCTATGTGGGCATGATGCGCGGGGTCATTTTTTCGATTAATCCGCAGGCGGCCGTCATCGATCTGACCCACGGCATCGCCCCGCAGGACGTGCGCCACGGAGCCGTGGCCCTGGCGGATGCGCATACCTACTTTCCAGACAGCAGCATTTTCGTCGCCGTGGTGGATCCCGGGGTGGGCACCGACCGACCAGCGATCCTCCTGGAAACGCCGCACCACCGCTTCGTTGCGCCGGACAACGGGCTCCTGACCCTGGTGTGCCGGCGATACGATCCCGGCTTCGGCGAGTCTGATACCTCGGGTCCGGCGGCGCCAGGGGGCTGCCGGGCCTGGCGGTTGACCAACTCCGCGTATTGGCGTCATCCCGTCAGCGCCACGTTCCACGGCCGCGACGTTTTTGCCCCGGCGGCGGCCCACCTGTCAACCGGAGTGGCGCCCGACGCGCTGGGGGCTCCGACAACCAGGATCACCGCCCTATCGTTGCCGACGCCGCGACCGGAAAGCAACGCGGTTCGCGGCCAAATCATCTTCGCCGATGCCTTTGGAAACCTGGTCAGCGATATCACCGCCGACATATTGACCGACATGGGCATAATCGGCGGGGAAGCCGAAGTGGTGGTCAGCATCGCCGGGCGGGAAATTGCCGGTTTGTCCCGGACTTTCCACGACCCGCCCGGGGGCGGCTTGAGGGCATTGTTAGGCAGCCACGGGAGGCTGGAGGTGGCGCTGGTTGACGGCAGCGCGGCGGATGCGCTGAGCGCGGGAAGCGGAGAGGCGGTGACGGTCGTGGCTCCGCGAATCGATCAGGCCGATCAGGCCAGTTCCGCAAACGGTATCCCCGAAGACAGATAGCGCAGAATGCGCTCCAGAAACCGCTCGGCGCGCTGGTGCACGTCCCGAACGTAAACGACCGATATCGCTGTTGTGGATCGTAATCCGCTCCGATGCGGAGGTCATAAAGGTTTCCGATTTCGCTGCCCCAATGGCCCTCTAACGGGCCATTTTTGACCAGTTGCAGGCCGAACTGCTGCTTGACTGAGGCATGCGATTGAGGGGCCGAGCCGGTGCAGTAGATGAGCGCAGCTTTGGCCGCGTGGAATGCGGCATAATAAGCGCGGGATATTGCGTCGGCGTGGCAGCCGCGGTACAGGCACAGTGTGGCAGCGCGTAAGCTGGCGCCAGCTCGTCGCCACTCCGCTATTACGTGCGTTCGGTTCATGCCAGTCTCACGCTGCTGTGCATTACGCTCCGGAAAAAGTCCGAGCCGGTTTGCTCGCGTTCCAGCCACTCGTCCCGGGTGTACACCATTATGCTGGGCGCCACGAAGAAGTCTTCCATGTCCACCATGTGTCCCAGGCTCCCCACCGCATCCTTCTGGAACCAGTCGCCTTGGCGGATGATTATCAACAGGCGTAGTAGTGGGCTCGGCCGTTTGTCTCCACGCGCGCGCGGCCCGTAAACCGTTACCTGCTCCACCAGACCCGGAAACTGTTCATCGAGGCGAGCTCGGTAGGTGTCCAGCCAGGCTTGCTCGTTTTCCAGCAAGGCAAGTTTGGCGCCGTTCCGTGGTGTACCCGCATCCATTGGGAACTCATCATCGATATCCCAATAGTCAAAACTGCCGGTCATCTTTCCTCCATCAAGCGCAGGCGCATTGAAACGGTCAGGAACACAGGGTATCACACGCTCGGGATTTGCGGCCGCGGGCGCCAGGCGTCGTCAACCGACCGGACTTATTTTCTGTATAATCCCCAAGTATCCAAACTGCGAATCCAACACCCAACGGGCACAAGGAGCGTGTTGCCATGGAACTCGACCGCGACACCTTGCTGAAACTCTACCGAACGATGACCACCATCCGCCACTTCGAGGAACGCGGCGTGCCTGAGACCGGGCAGCGCGGGATGTCGGCATCGGTCCACTCGTCTGTCGGGCAGGAAGCGGTTCCTACCGGCGTGTGCGCCCACCTGTCGGATGACGACTACATCGGCAGCACCCACCGCGGCCACGGCCACTGCATCGCCAAGGGCGTGGATCCCAAGCTGATGATGGCCGAGCTGTTTGGTCGCAGCCACGGCCCCAACAAGGGCAAGGGCGGCTCCATGCACATTGCCGACATGAGCAAGGGCATGCTGGGAACCAATGGCATCGTGGCCGGCAGCGTTCCCCTGGCCGTCGGAGCTGCATTGACCTCCAAAATCCAAAGACTAGGCCGCGTCGCGGTGGCGTTCTTCGGCGACGGCGGCGCCAACCAGGGAGTGCTCCACGAGTGCATGAACCTGGCGTCCGTTTGGAAACTGCCGGTGATCTTCTGCTGCGAGAACAACGGTTACGCCGAATCTACGCCGGTGGAGTACGGCCTTTCCGTGGCTAATGTCGCCGACCGGGCCGCGTCCTACGACATGCCCGGCTTCCACGTGGACGGCATGGACGTGCTGGCGGTGTACGAAGCGGCCGGAGAAGCCGTTTCCCGCGCCCGCGCCGGCGACGGGCCGGCTCTGCTGGAAGCCCGGACTTATCGCTATTACGGCCACACCGTGTTCGACAATCCGCTGACCTATCGCACCAAGGAGGAAGAGGATCACTGGCGGTCCCGGGACCCGCTGCTGACCTTCCGCAACCACATGGTCGCCCAGGGCAACGTCATCACTGCCGAAGAGCTGGACCAGATGGACGAAGAGGCGCGGCAGTTGATGGAAGACGCCGTGGCCTTTGCCGACGCCAGCCCATTGCCAGAGCCCCACGAGATCTACGAGGACGTGTACGGCGACTACCCGGTGGACATGATGCGGCGGGGGGCGAACATGCCGGTGTAGCGGCCACAGACCGGCGCGGGAGGTAAAGCGAATGGTCAGGCCGGATTCCGGTCCCGAGGAACGGGACGCATTTGCTGAAAGCATTTACCGCGACCAGGTAAAACCAATGCTGACCGACGCCGATGACGGCAAGTATGTCGTTATCGACCTCAACAGCGGTGACTACGAGGTTGACGACTACGAATTTGACGCTGAGATCAGACTACTGGAACGTCGTCCTGGCGCCGCCACTTACCCGTTTTTTGGAGACGAGCCCTCCCGCGTCATATACATCGGAGGGGCCTCGCTGAGATTGGCTCCTTCGCATTACACCGAACCCAGAGAAACAGGAGCATAAGTGAGGTAGTCAAAAATGGCACAACTCAACCTCACTCCAGAGCAAATCGCTGATCTCGGCGAACAGATTTACCGGGAGAAAATCAGGCCAACCCTTACGGGAGCGGACATCGGCAAGTTTGTACACATCGACGTCAACAGCAGTGAGTACGAAATTGACGACGACGACATAACGGGAAACTTCAAGCTGCGCGAGCGCGTTCCTGAAGCCCGCATCTACGGAATGCGCGTCGGCTACTCTGCTGCGTATTTCTTGGGTGGGTACGATGAAGAGCCACGATTGTGATTCTCGGTAGAGTTGCCCGCTCTGGCCGGCCTGTCATCACTGTCGCAATCAGAGATGGCAACGGCAATTGGCGCACTATGAACGTCACGATTGACACCGGCTTCAACGGACAGTTGGCTTTGCCAGAACTCTATGTACGCCAACTCGCCTTGACGTTAGATCAAAACCAAAGAGCTACCCCCGCTATCGGACGAACCCGCATTGTATCTTCCGGTTACACCCAATTGCTGTGGGAGGACATCCCTCGCGATATCAGAGTCATCCAGGCCGGCACTAGTCCCCTCCTCGGCATGGAACTCCTTTGGAACCACCGCATCACCATTGACGCCGTTGCTGACGGCGCAGTGAGCATCACCCCCTTGGGAGGCTGAAACGATGACTACCCTAACCGAAACCCCCATGCTTCCCCCGCCGGGGGAGACCCGGGAATTGCAGACCCGCGAGGCCATCAACGAGGCCCTGCTTCAGGAGATGCGCCGCGACGAAACCGTCATCATCATGGGCGAGGAAATCGCCGGCGGCGCGGGACGCGAGCACCTGGGAATCGTTGACGCCTGGGGCGGCGCCTTTCGCACCACCCGGGGGTTGATCCAGGAGTTCGGCAACGAGCGGGTGCTGGATACGCCGCTCTCGGAAGCGGCCTTCGTCGGCACGGCTATCGGCGCGGCTTCGACCGGGATGCGCGCGGTGGCCGAGCTGATGTTCGTTGACTTCGTGGGCGTGTGCATGGACCAACTGCTGAACAACGCCGCCAAGATGCGTTATATGTTCGGCGGCCAGGTCAAGGTGCCCTTCGTCATGCTGACCCGCATCGGCGCCGGATTCGGCAGCGCAGCCCAGCACTCGGAATCTTTCTACTCGCTGTTCAGCCACATCCCCGGGCTCAAGGGCGTCTGCCCGTCCGATGCCTATACGGCCAAGGGGTTGCTGCTCTCCGCCATCCGCGACGACGACCCCGTGGTCTTCTTTGAACACAAGGGGCTGTACGGCGAGACCTGTCCAGTGCCGGAGGACATGTATACCTTGCCACTGGGGAAGGCTCGCACCGTGCGTCCGGGAACCGATCTGACCATGGTAGGTATCAGCAAGATGACCTGGGTCGCCGTGGAGGCCGCCGAGGAGTTGGCCAAAGAGGGCATTAACGCTGAGGTCATAGACCTGCTCAGCGTGTCGCCCATCGACTACGACCACGTTCTGGACTCGGTGCGCCGCACCCACCGTTTGCTGGTCGTGGACGAGGATACCCCGGTGTGCAGCATCTCGTCCGACATCTGCGCGCGCGTCGCCGAGGAAGCCTTCGACTACCTGGACGCGCCGCCCTCGCGTGTCACGCCGCCGCACACACCGGTCCCCTATAGCCGCGCCCTGGAGAACATTTACCTGCCCAACGCGGAGCGGGTGGTGGGCACGGCGCGGAGGCTGATGGCGTAACTTGCGATGCCGGGGCTTGCCGGAAGGGCAAGCCCCACTAGTTGGTCAAGGAATCGATTGGGGGTCCCAAATGCCAACAGGCTTCGACCTGACCAGCGGAATCATGTACCTTTTCGCCCTGGTTAGCCTTTTCGGCGGTATCTTGCTGGGAGGGCTAGGGGGAGGACTGATGGCTCTTTCTTCAGCCACATCGAGCTCCATCGCAAGAGGTTGCCTGGGATCTTTTACTGGTTTCCTGTGTCATGGAATGGCAGGCCTGATCGGTTTGTCGGCAGCCATTGTCCTCGGTAACAACCACGAACGTTGTATGGAAAATTGTGATGACTACCATGTAACCGTTCTACTGGCAATTTTAGCGACTACCCACGTAATCGCTTTGGCAATCACCATTGCCATCATTCGCGTCAAACTCCGCAACATCGTCAACTAAACTGATTTCAAATCTATCTCGGAGGAAACATCATGACCACGGTAGGAAGCGGAAAGCATACCTACACTCTCACCTCTGACTGGGCTAAGATGCCCGACGTGCATCCCCTGGGAGCGGTCAGCGCGCTGGCCAGTGACTCGGCCGGCAGCATTTATGCGTTCCACCGGGCCGATCCTCCCATTGCCATATTTGACCGGGAAACCGGGAACTTCACCGGCGGCTGGGGGAACGGCGGCTTCGTGTACGCTCACGGGTTTTACATCGAGGACGACATCGTATACTTGACCGACCGGGACACGTCGACCTGCATCATGTATACGCTGGACGGCAAGCCTATCCAGATGCTGGGCCGCAACGGCGTTCATTCGGATACGGGCTGCGAGGTCGCCGGCGCGCTGGTGCCGCGGGCCGCCGGACCCTTCAACTACCCCGCGGAACTGGTGCCATCTCCCAGCGGAGACCTGTACGTGGCGGACGGCTACCGCAACGCCCGCATTCACCGCTTCGACAACGACGGGCGCCTCAAGTATTCCTGGGGCAAGCCGGGCAAGGAACATCCCTACGAGTTCCACCTGCCGCACAGCCTGCTGGTGACCCGGGACGACCGGGTTTACGTCTGCGACCGGGAGAACAGCCGCATCCAGGTGTTCAACACCTCCGGCGACTTTCTGACGATGTGGACCGACACATGCCGCCCCACCGACATCGCTGAAACTCCCGAAGGCGATTTCGTCGTCAGCCAACTGGCGCCGCTGGACGAGTCCCACTCGCCGCGGGTGGCGATATTCGACCGGGACGGCAATGTGCTGGCGCGCTGGGACAGCCGCTCTGCCCACGGCATCTGGTGCGATGCCCACGGGGACATTTTCCTGGCATTGACCGGCGACAAGGCGGTGGACAAGTACGGCCGCAGCTGAGCGCGGCGCGTTTTGAGCGGCGCCAACCTACGGGGGCGGACCACGGTCGGCCCCTTTTGACTGACATCGATCTGCTACAATCGGCCTAACCTGGCTGCTGACCAGACCACCGCAGGAGCGCAACGATATGGATCTTGGCCTTTTTTACCAAATTCAGGTGCCCAAGCCCTGGGACGATGGGAGTGAAGCCCGCAAGTTTCAGGAAATGATGGAGCAGGTGTGCTTCGCGGAAGAGATGGGCATGACCTCCGTATGGTTCGTTGAGCACCATTTTCGCTCTGAATGGTCACACTCCAGCGCTCCTGACATCACCCTGGCGGCGCTGAGTCAGCGAACCACCAACATGCGGCTGGGCATAGCCGTGGTGCTGGCGCCGCTGCATCATCCGTTGAACGTGGCATCCCGCATGGCAACGTTGGATGTGATCTCCGGCGGCCGGGTGAACCTGGGCATCGGACGTTCCGGGTATCCATACCAGATGCTGCCCTACGGTTCTGACCTGGCCGACGTGTCGGAGATGGTGGAAGAGTACCTGCAAATCATCCCCGGCGCGTGGACGGAGGAGATGTTCTCCTTCGAAGGCAAGCATTACAACATCCCGCCCCGGGAGGTCATCCCCAAACCCGTACAGAAGCCTCATCCTCCGATTTGGCAGGCCGTAAGCCAGGAGTTCACGGCGGAAAAGGTGGGTCGCCAGGGTCTCGGATGTCTGGCGCAAACCAGCGTCGGGCTGGACCGGGCTGAGGGGTTGATCCAGATTTACCGCGATGCCATCGCCAATCCGGAGCCGGCCACCAAGCTGGTCTATCCGCGTGTCGCCGGCAACACTGTGGGCCTGTGCATGGAGAACCGGCAGAAGGCGTTCGAGCGGGCCGAGACCATCATCGACTGGTATCGGGAGCAACAGCGCATTCGCGATTCATACGTTTGGCAGGGTTACGACCCGGCCAGGGTTCCCGAAGATTACCAGTGGCATTACCAGCGTGCGGTCAACGCCGATACGGCGCGCGCCGACGCGGTCAGTTCGCGCCAGTTGATTGAAGACGGCGGCCGCTTCTGCATCGGCGATCCCGACGATTGCATCAAGTATATCGAAGACTACGAGCGTATGGGCGTGGACGAGATCATGCCGCTGTTTCAGGTCGGGCCGGTGACCCATGCCGAAGTGATGGAGACCCTGCGCCTGTTCGGCAAATACGTCATCCCGCACTTCAAGGAAAAAGCGCGTCGGGAGGCGTTGGCGGCCGACGACTGACCTGCTTCCCGGCAATTCGGACTCGATTGCGAAGGCGAGTTGCCAATACGGACAGACTTGAGGGGCGGGTCGATGACCCGCCCCTCTTTGGCGTCTGATGTTGGGCGATTGGACTAGCGTCCGTACTCGCTGCCGGCGCCGTTGCCGTAGCCGTTGCCATACCCATACGGCTGGCGCTCTTCGGTGGCGGCCATGCGGCTACGCTCCCGTTCGAGTCGGACCTGTTGACCCCGAGACACGTATCCGTACTGGGATTCCGGCTCGTGGCCGTTGACCGGCGGCATGAAGTGGCGGGAGCCGAAACCGGCGTACTCCAACGTACCGGCCAGCTGCATCGGCGTGTTGTCCTCGCCCATGATGTCGCTGATGGTCGGAATGTTGTCGTTCTGCAGCGGGAAGAACAGCGATACGTGCATGTGCCGGTCGTCCGGCGACTGCTGGAAGTTCGACGACGCGAAGGACCACATGAGGTTGGGGTAGGCCACGTCGAAGTCTTCGCGGTGCATCTGGTCCTGGACGTCCGATGCGATTTCTGCCAGTCCGGACGCTTCCACCGGCAGGGAAATCACCATGCGCATTACGGTGTCGCCTTCGGGGAACGGATGCTTCGCCAGTTGGAGGTCGGTACGCTTGGGATCCATGATGTCCCACATCGCGGACTTGATCGAGAAGGGCAACTGCTTGGCGTTGTCGTTGACGACCACGATCTCGCGGCCCCGGAACGGCCCGAACAGGCGAGAGCCGCTGCGGGTATCGGCGATGTCAACCCGCCGGTTGAGCACACGGACCCCGAACCAGCCATTGGAGTAATCGCCGAAGCTGGTGACCGTTTCCGCCATCGAGCCGGCGTCAATCTGGTACCGCATGCCGGCTTCCATTGAAGCGAGGGCGATAGCGAGCTTGTCGTCCAACCGCTCGAAGTTGGGGGACAGGCTGTTGTCCGTGATCAGCGCCGGGTGACGCTGCAATTCCTGGACGCCCCGGCTATTGCGGACTACACGGGTGCCGATGGTTTCCTCGTATGCGCCCCACGTCTCGCGGCGCATGTTCTCCTTGAGCACCGCTTCGCTGGGAACCAGGACGATGGGAAGGAACGTGGCCTCGGGGAAGCGCTCACGCATCATGCCGTGCAGGACGCCGCCCAGCTTAGCGTGACCGCCGAAGCCGAGCCATTCCAGGATCAATTGCGGAGGGGAGCCGACCTCTTCGGACCGGCGCGCTACGGTGTCTACCATGCGCTCCATATCCCGGTGGATCAGGCCGTAGAAATCCTTGTACGCGTTGGGGTCGCGCAGGAATCCGTCGACTTTGGGGAGGAAGCCGGGAATTATGACCGGCAGTTGCCCCCCGCGGACGCGGCGCATGGCGCGGGTTTCGTTGTCAATGGAGTCGATGGTGCCCTGGTTGCAGTCATACATCATGAGGCTCTGCACGCGGTCCAAGACCCCGGCTTCGCCCATGCGCCTGGCCCATCTCCAACTGCGCTTGTAGCCGGCAGTGCCTACGGCAACGGACACGATCGGGGGCGGAGTGCCATCGCGAGTAAGGTCGCTCTGTGAGCCCAGCCTATGGGGGGCATTGCGGCGAATGTGGAAAGTGCGATTTTGATTCTTCGGTGGCATAGTTATGTCTACCCCCTTTTTGACTTGGGAGGAACTGACCCAGTAGCGGACAAAATAAATTCTAGCCTACACTAACTACCGTTCACGTTGCAGGCGCGCAGATTGTCACAACCCTCACATCCCGATGAGTTACACCAGACCGCGCGGCACAGTTGTACATTTTGACAGTAACACGCGCGACTATACCAGATGAAAAGAAATACGTCAAACGGAATGCGTTGCGCACAATTCATAAAAAACGCTAGGATTGCTAGATATATCGGACATGCTGCTGCCCGTCGTCCTCGAATTCCGTAACGTCGTCCGCTGGCGGCAAAACCGGATTGGACGCCAAATCACGCATGTGGAAGTATGATCCGAAACCCGTCTCGGCCATTGCGGTGGCGCCGTAGGGAAGCGTCGTACCCTCGCCACGCAGTATCTCGGTGACGCTGGGTAATTCGCCGTTCACAGGGTAGAGCCGGGTTACGTGCATATACGGCTCGGGTTCGATGCCGTCGGAGAAGCGCGCGGTGTTGAAGGCGATGTCCAAGTTGATGAACCGGTCGAATATGCTGGTGTGGTCCAGCGCTTCCGCCGCCTGGGATGCCACGTGTTCCAGCTCGTCGCCGTGCAAAGGCAGTGAAACGACGATCTCCTGCGGGGCGTTGGGCGGTTGATTGATCCCCTCCGCAAGCTGGGCGGCCGGGTCCAGGGTGGACCAAATCGCATTCCCCAGAAGTGAGGACAAATCATCATTCGGTCCTACGGCCGCGTACTGACGCCACCAGGGCGGGAAGTTCAACCACTCGAATTTCCTCGTGACCGGCATCTTGCGCTTTACGGCGGCCATGCCGAGCCATCCACCCGAGGCGGGCATCAGGCGCCCCAGGGTTACCCCCAACTGGCTGATGGAAGGATCGTTTTCCTCTCCAAATTCGGCCACTTCAAACCCGGCGAGTCCGGTGGCCAGTCGGGAGTCATCCTCACGGGCGTTGACATCCGACTGGGTGGTTACCAGGCAGCTGGAGCCGGACAGCAGGCTCTCGTATTGTTCCCAGATGTATCGCCTGGTCCACTCCTCGGAAACGTGGTCTTTGGGCAGCATCATGACCGGCAGGATCGTTGAGTTGGGGAACGCGCTCTGCATCTTTTGGTGCAGGAGTCCGCCGAGAACCGCATGCCCGGAAAACCCCATGAACTCGATGATGGTCTCGGGCACTCGGCCGCAGCGCTCCGAGTGGAGCATCACCTGGCTGATGATGTTGTCCATGTCCCGTTCCAGAGGCCCGAGGAAGTCGCGAAATCGCGTCGGGTCACGCATGAAGCCATTGGGCACGGGAATGTAGTTGGGGAACAGAACTTGCGTACCGGCGCCGGTGCGCGCCGTGCCGAAAGACTTTTGCATCGTCTTTTGCACGTTGGCTACCGTGACCTCGTTGCAATCGTAGTAAATCGAGGTCTGGATGCGGCCGGCGGCGGAAAGCTCGGACATGCGCTCGGAAAACAGCATGGAGCGACGGACGCCGGCAGTGCCCACGCCGACGACAACCAGGGTCGGCGGAGTGCTCTCGACAGCGCCGCGCTTGGCGGTGTGGAGAAGGCGATGGTTGCGACTGCGCGCTCGGACGTAAGTTGACGGCATGACGACAGATAAACCGAAATGACTGGCCGACGGCAAGCCAACAATGGACTGCCGTCGGCTCCATTTTAACGCGGATGCTTCCGCAACGCCAAGCCGATGCGATGACCGGCTTGGCGGGGTTTACCGGTTATGTTCCGGGCTTGAGGAACGCCAGCACCGCGTCGACGAACCCCTCCGGGTCTTCGATTTGCGGTATATGCCCGACGCCAGGCATGATGTGCTTGCGGGCGCGGACGATGTTGTTGTGCAGCAGTTCCTCGCCGTCGCGCAGCCGGTCCACTTCGCCGTACAGAACGAGGGTTTCGCGAGCGTTGATTTGGGGCAGCCGGGTCATGATGTCGTACCAAGCCAGCGACTCGTGCAGCTTTTTGACCCAGGCCCCAGCCTGCGCCCGGGTACCGTTGTTGGCATCGACCCATTCCTGCCGAGGCTCGGCAAAGGTCGTGGACTCTTTGGCCTGTTCGATGGTACGGGGTACGGGCATCCCGTCGGCGTCGTAGCCGGCGGACGCCTCAGCGATACGCTCCGGAGCCGTCCGGGCGTCCCACACCGGAGCGCCCACCAGGACGAGCTTGTCCAGCCGGTCCGGGAACGAAGCGGCCATCTCAGTCGCCAGAACCGCGCCGACTGAATTGCCCACGTAGTGGCCGCGGTGGATGTTGAGTATCTGGCAGGCATCATCCAGGGCCTGGGCGTAGTCCGGTATGTTGAAATGGCGGGTGGGTTTGTCGGATTCGCCGTGCCCGAGCATATCGAAGGCGTAGCAGGTGTAGTGTTGGCTGAACGCATCTATCACTGAGCTCCACGCCCAAGTGGATGTGCCCAGGGGATGGAGCATCACCAACGGATAGCCGGCGCCTTGTTTGACAAAGTGCATGTTGCCTTCGCGGGTGGGGACGGTGTCGGTAAGGTCGCGCCGCACGAACATGATCGTGGCCTCCTGAGAGTCTGTGGCCGAACTGAACTGGAACTCGCGCCGGGGTCGGCCGGGCGGTTGCCGCAATGCTAGCGATGGCCCCGGTCAAAGTCAATCGCGCGCGGAAGCGCGGATGGATCAGCCCCACAGCGGAACCAGATTGGTTTCCGGGACCGCAAAAAGCCGGGGCTGACGCCCCGGCCCGTTTGCCTGGTAATGGTGCGCTGGTCTGCGGCGACTAGTCGGCTGCCTGCGGGGCGAAGTCCTCGCGCGCCATGGGGGTTGCAGCCTGAGCGCTCTTCTCGTGCCGGCGGAGGATGAAGCGGGGCACGATGACCCAAAGGGCGAAAAGTCCTACAAAAGCGGCTCCGGCGGCGATGGCGATCATTTTCTGTCTCCAAGCAGGTGGGCGACGTTGCCCGTTTCGTTGGACACAGTATCGCGGGCGGTTGTTACGCGAATTTTGCACTCATGTAACGAGTGTGTTACCGATCAGCGCGATAACCGGGGACCGCGCGTTTCGGATCAGATCTGCGGGGCTTTGACCCCCAGCCACCAGTGTTTGCCCTTGCCGCGGCGCTTGCGCTGGTATCCGCGCGCCCTGAGCTCGAGGCCGAACTTGCGCTGGCTGTGGGCCAGGTAACCCTGATCCAGGCACCATCGGGCGTACGAGGCATACAGATCGCCGGCCAGCGACATGGCTTCCGCCCCCGTCGAGCACACATCAGCGACGAAATCGTCTATAGGGCCGCACTCGCTGGCTTGCGATGCGATGGTTATCGGCGGTTCCGGCGGTCCATCCGGAGCGATCCAACCGGATCCTGGATCTGGCCCGGACGCGGCCGGCCCGGTTGGGCGAAGACGGCCCGACCCGCTGCCGTATCCGGGGACAATCGGGTCCACAGCGTGCAAACCCGCCGGGTCCAATTCCTGGAGAGACGTGTAATCGCCTTTGGCGATACTGGCAGCATCCGCAACCGCCATGCCGTCCACGCAATAGGACGCGAACAGTACCAGGTCAAGATAGGCCGGCAGCCCGCCGAGGTGTTCCCACCGCATCTCCCGACCGTTCCAGGCGGAAGCGTCCAGGGTGAGGTCCATCGCTGGGCATTCGAAGCGTTGACGGTATTCTGTCGGCACGACCCAGGTTGGGTTCAGCAGTTCGCGGTCGAGGGCCAGCCCAACAACAAAGCACACTGCCCGTACGGCTCTGAAGCTGGCGTCAGGTTCGTCCAGCGGTTCGTCGGCGGAGACGCCGTCCAGTTCGCGTTGGGTTTGCAGTGCGCACAGGGCGAAGGCGGCGCGTACCTGGTTGCCGGAGCAGCGGAGCAGGCTGCGTTGGTCTGACATCTCCAAAGGCACGCTGGCGTCCACCGGCTGCCAGTCCGATCCGTAGATTTCGGTGCTGGCGGGCACGAACGCTGGCGTGATCAGTCCCCGGTGAGAAGCCGCATAAAACGCCATGGCGACGCAAAGGTTTTCCCGGGCCAGCCGTATTCGCTGGCCGGGCGATAGCGCGGATGTTGACGGGGGGTTGGTCAAGGAGACAATGAAGGAAGGGGCGGATGATTATCCGCCCCTGGGGCGCCGGGCGAGTTGCCCACGAAGTTTTCGTCTACGAGTTGATGTCCATGACCACCTTGATGATGCCGTCTTCGCGCTGCTCGTACATATCGTAGGCGTTCTGGATGTCCGAAAAGCCCACGCGATGGGTTATCAGTTCGGCCGGGTCCGCCCATCCCCGGGCGCGGAGGTCCACCATATCCTGGATCTGGCTGATGGGGTCGCCGCTGCGGGCGCCGGTGGTCGGGATGATGCGCGGCTGCTTGTCCATCCACAGGTTGTGTTCGATGGGCACCATGTGGTCGGTCTGGATACCGAAGATGATGACCTGACCGAACTGGCGCACGTGACGGAAGCACTCGTTGAGCGGTTCCGGGTAACCCGCGGCTTCGACGCACACGTCCGGGCCACGGCCTTTGGTGATCTCCATGACGGCTTCGGCGACGTCCTGCTTGTCGGGATTGATGCGGTGGGTGGAGCCCATCTGCTTGGACTTTTCGAGGCGGTAGTCCAGCGGATCGACGACGATGACGTGGCGAGCGCCCATCCGGGACAGGATCATGGTGAAGCTGAGGCCGATACTGCCCTGGCCGAAGATCAGGATGCTCTGCTGCAGTGGGCTGCCCAACTGCCGGCAGGAATACAGCACGGTGCCCGGCGGCTGGCACATGACCCATTCGTCCAATCCGCCCTCGTCAGGGAGCAGGGCGAGCCGGCCGGGCTCGGACAGGATGTACTCGCAGAGCCCGCCGGTGCCGGGATAGGGTATCGCGATTACCCGCTGCCCTTCCTGGAACTCGTCAGTCTTGCTATCAACTATGACGCCGGCGAGTTCATGCGCGCCTTTGCAAGGCGCCATGGGATACTCAGATTCATCGAGGACCGGGCCGTAGGTGTGGCGGATATCCGAGCCACAGACGCTGACGCTTTCCATTTTGATCAGGACTTGACCGTCGGCGGGAGCGGGGGTGTCAACGTCGGTGAACTCCCACCGCTTTGGCGCTACCAGTTGGGCTGCTTTCATTTGGGGTTCGCTCCTTTGAAGTAAGGCGAAAGGTCGCGCGACGAACGCGCTACTTGCCAATCATAGTACGCGGATGTGACGGTTGACAACCGACGCAAAATCTGGCATCGTGTCCACTGACCCCCCCATCCTGTTTCGACGGATGGGCAGCGAACCGCCCCACGTGGGCGGTTACGCATTTAAGGATTTCCCATGCCGGCAGCGGTTGCATACATCGACGGCTGGAATTTTTACTACGGAGCCGTCAGGAACCGGCCGAGATTGAAATGGCTTACCCCGCGAGAAATGCTATACGGGCAATTCGGCGCCTACTAACTTAGAAACGGATTGAGCAACTCCACATCGAATTGTTCGAAATCGCGCACGTTCCTGGTGGCAACTATGAGTTCATTTACGATGGCCGTGGCTGCGATCATCGCATCCGTCGCCAGCGTGTTAGACCGACGGTGTTGCAGACGGGCCCATTCCCGGAAAATAGGCCCGTCCATCGGTAAAACGTTGTAAGAATCCATCAGTTCGACGAGCCAGGTTTCGATTTCGATGGCTTTCTCCGAATCCTGCTCACGAGTTATCTCTATGCCGGCCTGTATTTCTCCGATGGTCACCGCTGACAGAAACAGTTGATCGTGTGGAATACGCTCAATCCACCTCAAAACTGCCCGGTCGGGACGGCTGCGGCGAAGCTCCGAGACGACATTCGTGTCGAGCAAGTGCATCAGGCTAATCCAGTGCAGGCAACTCTCGGAACGCCATCTCCGAGCGTGGGGGTGTCAGATTTTCGGTTCGGGCTTCCGGCGCAAGCAGCAGTTCTTTGATATTGCGCTTGGTTCGTTTTTCCATGCTGCGCCACTGGGCAATGGGGACGAGCACGGCAGTTTCCACTCCCCACCTGGTGACTATTTGTGGGCCGTCGCGTTCCGCCGCCGCCATAAACTCGTTGAATCTCGCTTTCGCTTCTTCAACTTGCCATACTTCGCTCATGTCGCCTCCTGTGCAACCTTCCGGTAGGAACGCCGCTCCGCTCAGTGATTTTCGAAGTCGTTGAAGCCGCCTTGCTCCCGAGTCGTTCCGAGCTCCAAAGCGGCATAGACTTCAAACACTGCTTGCTCTATCGGGTCGGTTACTTCAACGACGCGGATGCCCATGCTGCGCACTGACTTCTTTGACTCATCAAAGAGCTTTTTAAACTCCGGGTCACGCTGCAACTCGTTCCTGGAGAAAGCGCCAATCGAGTCCAACTCCAGAACTCCTGCAATACGGGAAGCCATCGCAAAAGCCAAGGTGGCGGAATTGTGCGTGGAACCGGGCCGACCATGTTCCTGCAATCGTTCGCGCATCCGGTCGGTTCTTCCCACGTAAATGGGGCTGTCTGCGAGGTAGAAAACATAGATGCCGCGGTCAGGAACCCGCGGCAGTTGCCCGCGTCGGTCTCGATGCAAAAGCTCGCAGGACTTTAAGGTTCCCAGTAGATCCGGCATTCTTTCCGATACCGATTCCCAAGTTTGGGGGCTTTCGTTCGTCGTAGTCATGTCAAAATCCATGGGGGTTTGCGCAATGTAGGGGCGGATAATCATTCGCCCCTACGCCGTTGTGGTTATATCATTCCGGCTAGCCAATCGGCCGGTTGGTGACCTCGCGGTCCACCTTGCGGGAAATCCACTGGCCGTGACCCGCCGGGGCGTTCAGCTGTCCGTTTTCGACGGCCACCGTGCCGCGCATGATGGTCATCACCGGCCAGCCTTCGATCTCAAAGTCCTCCCAGATGCTGTAGTCGCTGATGTGCAGGTCATCCATGGTCAGGCGCTTCTTGATCGAGGGGTCGATGAGGGTGATGTCGGCGTCGCTGCCGGGCGCCAGCGCTCCCTTGCGCGGGTAGAGGCCGAAGATGCGGGCGGCGTTGGCGGAGGTCACGTCCACGAACCGCTGGAGGGACATGCCGCGCTTGGACACGCCTTCGCTGTAGGTGATGCCGACGCGGGTCTCGGCCCCGTTGTGGCCGCCGGTGACGTCGCGTACCGACTTGCCCTGGATCTTGAGATTCCAGTCGGTGCAGTATTCGTCGGTGGCCATGGTGTGCAGGCCGCCCCAGGCGATGCCCTTCCACAGCATGGCGGCGTCCTCCGGCGACTTGAGGGACGGGTACGTGTGGTACTTCATCCCGTTCTCTTCCTTGTAATTGTTGGCGTTGAAGCAGGCGTAGTTGTGCAGGGTCTCGCCATAGATCGCCATGCCCTTGTTGCGAGCCTCGCCGATGGCGTTGATGCCCTCGCGGGCGCTGACGTGGACGAAGTACACGGGCGAACCGGTCCACTCCGCGACGCGGAGAACGCGGCGGAAGGAAACGTCTTCCGACTCGTTGCTGTGGACCAGGGGCATGTTCCACCACTCGTTGCGCTCCTCGCGCTGGAGCTTTTCGTACATATACTGCACCATGTCGTCGTCCTCGGAGTGGACGAGGAGCATGGCGTCGTTGCGCTGGATGACCTCCATGAGATCGTGGAGATGGCCCATGCCGACCTTGCGGGGCTCGCCGGACATTTCCGGCGGGCGGATGTTGGTGGTGAAGATCTTGACGCTGGACCAGCCGCCCTCGATGTACTCGTGGAGCGATTCCAGGGTGCGCTGGGGGATTTCGCCAAGGAGCATCAGGTGGTGGGCGTAGTCAGCGTAGGAGTTGCCGCGCCAGGAGTTGGTTCGCTCCTGGATGGCATCTTCGATGGTGTTGCCCGGGTGGTGGATGGCGAAGTCCAGCAGGGTGGTGGTGCCGCCGAACAGGGCGGCCCGGCTGACCTGCTCCGGCGGAGCGGTGCGCAGGTTTCCAGGCCCCATGATGGGCGCGTCGATGTGGGCGTGGGGCTCGATGCCGCCCGGCACCACGATCTTTCCGGTGGCGTCGATGACCCGGGTCACATCGTCGGTCATGGCGTTGGGCGCGGTGATGGCGACGATCTTCTCGCCCTGGATGCACACGTCCCAGTCGCCCACGCCCCAGGGCGTGACGACCTGGCCGCCGCGGATGATCAAGTCCAGCATAATGTCCCTCCGTGGAAGCCGTCAGCCGGCATAAGTGTCGAGTCGATCCGGCCGGGCGTCGCCAGTATAGCGTAAAACCCGGCGGGTTACGTTTTGCATGGATACGCAGGATGGGCAGGATGCGGGCGGCAAGGTGAATTGCTGGCTTTTCATCGTGACGACGCGGCAGGATTATTGGAAATGACCTGAAACGTCTGGCGCCGGCGCGCCGCATTATTGACAAACGTGCTACTTTGTATTATTATTTATGATAAGAACAGCGATAAGGAACGAGCCGTGACCCATATCCAACCAACTTTTCGGAATCCATACCAAGGACAGGAGGAAAACATGATGAACAAGAACGTGAAGCGCAACGCCGCCCTGATACTGACCGGCCTGGCCGTCGGCGCCGCTGCGGGAATTATGATGGCGCCCAAGAGCGGCCGGGAGACCCGATCCGACATCCGGCGCGGGGTGCAGTCCGGCTACCAGCGGGCCGGGTCCGCATGGCGCAAGATGAGGGGCCGCCGGGAGTTTCCCGCCGACTTCGTGCTGGAGGATGACGGCGTCTTCGCTGGGCGGTGCTAACCGCCACCCGGCGGGAAACGCCTACGCCTCCCTAACGGAAAGGGCCGCCTGGAATTGGCGGCCCTTCTTCAGTGCCGCTATAATGCGGGCGCTCCGGCAGAACGCCGGCAATCCCTTTCCCGGACGGCGAGGATGGAAACATGGTCACCACTTACTCGTGCATCAACACCGAAACCGTAACGCGCCCAACAATGATGGGTCGGAACGAGGTCGAAACCCATATCGGCGTGGTCACGTTGAACCGCCCCGAGGTTCTGAACGCTCTCAATCTCCAATTGGTGCGCGAGCTGGACCAGGCCATTACCGATTATGAAGCGGATGACAGCGTGGGCGCGGTGATCATCACCGGCGCCGGCGAACGCGCTTTTTCCGCGGGCGCCGATATCCACGAGAACCGGGAGCTTGCCCCGGATGAGCGCGAAGCGGGGCAGGCCGAGCGGGCCGAATACACCTGGCACCTGCACACCAGCAGCAAGCCGATCATCGGGGCGGTGAACGGGCTTTGCTACGGCGGCGGCACGGTGCTTGCCACCAGCCTGGACTTCCTGGTGGGCTGCGAAAAGAGCAGCTTCCGGTTCCTTGCGGTGAATTACGGCCAGATGAACGCGACCTGGAGCCTGCCGCAACTGGTGGGCATCCATCGGGCCAAGGAACTGTTGCTCAGCGGCCGGGAAGTTTTCGCCGAAGAGGCCTACCACATGGGCCTCATCAACCACCTGGTTCCCTCGGAAGAGCTCATGGACCGGACGCTGGATATTGCGGCGGGCATCGCCCGCAACCGGGTTGAGGGGTTGGCGAACATCAAGCAGTTGCTGCTGGAACATTCCGGGCTGCCCACCGAACAGCAGTACCGCAACGAGATTGAGGGCCGCACCGGGCGTTTCAAGGGACTCACGGTGGAGGAGGGGTTCTCGGACTTCCTGGCCCGGAAAGGACGGAAGCCCCGTTCCGCCTGATCTTGAGCCTGGCCTCTCCGGTAACGGTAACTTGTCTGGAAACGCCCGACCGGAGTCGGCGCCCCCGGCGGGCCGAGCTTCGGGCGACCCTATCGTCGCGCCGGATGGCTCGGAAGTACGGCTCCTGCTGACGGACGCCCACGGGGCGACCCGTTGCAGTATGGTGGAGGTCACCATCGGCGCCGGACAAACCAGCCGCCCGGTGCGTCACCGCACCGTTGAGGAAGCGTGGTACGTGCTTTCCGGAGCCGGGGAGGTCTGGCGATGTCCTCCGGGAGCGCCGGTCACGGAGGTTCCGCCGGTGAGGGTTGAGGCCGGGGACGCCCTGGTGATCCCTATTGGCTGGGGATTCCAGTTTCGCGCCGACGCCGGCTCGGAGATGCGGTTCATATGCGTCACCATGCCGGCATGGCCGGGCATGGACGAGGCGGTTGATCTGCCGCAGGGAGGGCTGGGGGCGGCTACACTGGCTCCGCCCGACGTCAGCCCTGGCGTCGAACCTCGATAGTTTCGCCGTCCGCCAACGCGACGCGGCGATATTGGATACCCATTTTCAACATCCAGTATCCCAGGGTGGCGGGACTGACCCCCAGGTGGGAGGCGGCACGACTCATTCCCATTTCGTTGACCAGGTCGGGGACCAGGCTTTCCAGTTGCCTCCCGTGTTTTTCTTCCACGCTGCGCATTAATTTCGTCTTTCTGATCCGCTGCGTTGCCATATTTTCTCTTCTCTTCCCGATGTTATTCGCCAGCGCCGTTGCGAAGCGGGGCTGGCGGGTGGTGCGATGGCGCAATAATACACGAATGTCATATAGGCGCACACCGTGCGCGTGCCACATCTTGCCCAATTTTTTGAATAGTCATAAAAGTTCTCGCAAGTTTGCGGTCGTGCGCTCTACGGGAGCGGTCCGGAATGGGATACCAGAGACGATCGGCGACGGGCGTTCGCCAGTACCGGCTGAGCCGGTCAGTTCCGGCCGGGCGCTTTCGTGTCGGTTCCCTGACCCGGCGAGTTGGCGCATAGGGTAAAATCGCTCCATGTCTACAGGGGTGGGCGTCGGACGCCTGACGCCGGTACGTCGGCAGTACCTGACCATTAAGCACTCGTACCCGGACGCCGTGGTGCTGTTCCGGATGGGGGATTTTTACGAGTGTTTCGACGATGATGCCCATACGCTCTCTTCGGCGCTGGAAATCGCGCTGACCTCCCGGACGATGGGCAAGGATACCCGAGTGCCCATGGCCGGGGTGCCCGCGGTATCCCTGGAAACCAACCTGGCGAGGCTCATCAAGCAGGGGCACAAGGTCGCGATCTGCGAGCAGCTGAGCGACCCGGCGACCTCTAAAGGGCTGGTCGAGCGCGGAGTCGTGCGCGTGGTGACTCCGGGCACCGTCATCGAGGCGGCGCTGCTGGACAACCAGGCCAACAACTACCTGGCCGCGGTGTGCCTCGGCGACGACCGGGCCGGGCTGGCCTACGTGGACGTCACCACCGGCGAGTTCGGCCTGTGCCAGATGACGGCGGACCTGCTCGCCCTGGAGTTGGCCCGACTGCAGCCGTCGGAGATCCTGGCGCCGGACCGGGAAGGGTTCCAGGACGCCGTCGCCGGCCAGGGCGGACTTGGCGAAACCACACCCGTCAACCAGTTGGCAGGCGCGGCTTTCAGCCTGGAATCGGCCCGGCGAACCCTCCTGGACTACTACGGGGCGCTGTCGCTGGAGGCCTACGGGCTGGAATCCAACGGAGCGGTGACCGAGCCGCTGGCGGTGCGGGCCGCCGGGGCGATCCTGGAATATCTGCAATACACCTGGCAGGGTGAAAGGCCGGGCTTGTCGGCGCCATTGCTTTACAACACGGCTTCGTACATGACCCTGGACCCGCAAACCCGGCGGAACCTGGAGCTGTTCGCCGCCGGGAGGTGGGACAGCAGCGATATGTCACTGCTGAAAGCGTTGGACGGCACCCGGACCCCCATGGGCGCGCGCCGGCTGCGCCGATGGCTGGGACAGCCGCTGCTGGACCTGGAACGATTGGAGCGCCGGCTGGATGCGGTGCAGTTCTTCCACGACGACGCGTTCCGGCGCGATGAGGCGGCGTCCGCCCTGGCGCAAATCTCGGACCTGGAGCGCATTCTCAGCCGGGTGCAGATGAATACGGCAACGCCGCGGGACCTGCTGGCGTTGAAGCGCAGCGTGGAGGCCGCGGCGGAGTTGGGCTCCATCTGCGCGCGGGACCGGGGCGAGCCGGTCGCGTGGCTTGGGGAAAGGCTGCGGCCCATTCCCGACCTGCTGGCGCTGATCGAACAGGCCATCGAGCCGGAGCCGTCGGGCGCCGTGGGCGAGGGCGGCGTGATCCGGGCCGGGTTTTCGCCGGAGCTGGACCGCACCCGCGGTCTGTCCCGGGACGCCCGGGGGTTCATCGCCGGGCTGGAAGCGGAGGAACGGGAGCGCACGGGAATACGCAACCTGAAGGTCGGCTACAACCAGGTTTTCGGCTACTACATTGAGGTCAGCAAGTCGAACCTTGACGCGGTGCCGGACCACTACCAGCGACGGCAGACCCTCACGGGCGCGGAGCGGTACGTCACTCCCGAGCTCAAGGAATTCGAAAGCCAGGCGCTGGAGGCGCGGGCGAACCTCGAAGAACTGGAGCGCAGCCTGTACCGCCAGGTGTGCCGGCAGGTCGCGGACCACGGGCCGGCGGTATCGCGGCTGGCGTCGGCGATTGCCCGCGCCGACGTGTTCGTGGGGCTCGCCGACGTGGCGGTGCGGCACGGGTACGTGCGGCCGGAGTTGAACGACGGCGCGGCGATCCGCATCGCGGACGGGCGGCATCCGGTGGTGGAGCGGGCGCTGGGCGCCGGGGCGTTCGTGCCCAACGATGCGGCGCTGGACGCCGACGACGCGCAGATCATGCTCATCACCGGGCCCAACATGGCCGGCAAGTCCACCTACATCCGGCAGGTGGCCATCATCGCGCTGATGGCCCAGGTGGGCAGTTTCGTGCCGGCGTCGTCGGCGACCATCGGGCTGGTGGACCGCATCTTCACCCGCGTCGGCCTGCAGGACGACCTGGCGACCGGGCAGTCAACCTTCATGGTGGAGATGGTGGAAACCGCCGCCATTCTCAACCAGGCTTCCTGGCGGTCCCTGGTCATTCTTGACGAGATTGGCCGGGGCACCAGCACCTACGACGGGCTGTCCATTGCCCGGGCGGTGGTGGAGCACCTGCACAACAACCCGCGCCTGGGATGCAAGACGCTGTTCGCCACGCACTACCACGAACTGACCGAACTGGCGTCCACGCTGCCGGGCGTGCGCAACTACAGCGTCGCCGTGGCCGAGGAGGATGGCCGTGTGGCGTTCCTGCGGCGGATCGTGCCCGGCGGGGCGGACCGTTCGTACGGGGTTCACGTGGCGATGCTGGCGGGGATGCCGACCTCGGTGGTGAGCCGGGCCCAGGAGCTGCTGACGCACCTGGAGCAGGACCGCGGGTCAGGCATGGCGGCGGGCCGGGGGGAGAGGCGGAGGCCGGACCCATCGCCGCAGTTGCCATTGCCCCTGTTCCCCGCCGGGCAGGAGCGGCTGGCCGAGGCGCTGTTGGGGATGGACGTGTCGAACCTGACGCCGCTGGAAGCGATCAACAAGCTTTACGAGCTGCAGGAGCAGGCGCGCCGTCCGGCATAGCGCCGGGCGTCAATACCAGACAGGTTACGGCGGCGGCGTTCCGGCAGCGGGGTGTTACGGCGGCGGGGCCGACTGGGCTGCGGATGCCGGGGATTACCTGGGGCGGGCGGCCAGGTAGTGACCGCCCCAATCCGTCCAGGCCCAGAAGCCGGCCCACCAGTTGCGGACGGCGCCCGCCCACGTCCTGACGGCGGCCAGGACGGACGGCCCGCGCTCCTCCGGCTCGGTGGACCGGGAACCCGTACCCTGGCAGTTGCGGCCGGTGGGGTCGTACTGGAGATCGACGCCGATCTGGTCCATTCCGCCGCGGCCGTCGTTGACCTCAAGGTCAATGATGATAGCCGTCCCGTCGTGGTTGCGGGGGATGGTGCGCGCCACGCGGATCACGCCCTGGTAGGCGTCCCCGTTCCGGGCGGTGGTCACGGAGAAGTGGTTGGAGAGCCCTTCCCAGGGGCCGTCGATCAGGTAGAAGTTCAGCCGGTCGCCGTCCTGGTCGTAGGCGCTGACCCGGGCCACCTCGCCGCCGCTGGCGCCGGCGTTGACGCAGTAGGGCGTCGCCGGCCAGGCCGTATCCTGGTCGAACTCCGGCGGGCTGTTCCGCGTGTCCGACGCCCGGGGCACGGCCGCCACCGGAGCGGAGGCGGGACCGGGGGTATCGCCGTGCTCGTACTTGTAGTGCGCCCGCACCCGGAAGATGTACTCGGCGCCGTTGTCCAGGCCCGTGACGGTGTAGCCCCGGTCGGACCCCATGACCCGGGGCGCGATCTCCCACCAGGTGGGGTCGTCGTTGCGCCAGAGTTGGTAGAAGACCTTGTCCGGGTCCGGGGCGGCGGGCCATTTCAGGTCCACGTAGCCGTCGCCGGCGGTGGCGGTGAGCCGGCCGGCGGCCTGGGGTTCGGGCCGCTGCTGCGGCGTTCCGGGCCCGCCCACCGGGTGGCCGGCCTGGTCGGGCAGCCCGGCGTGGTCCAGCATCGCGTCGTTGCCGTCGCCGTCGCGGATGGGGTTGCCGCGCAGGACGAAGGGGTTGGCGGGGATGCTCACGCCGTTGTCGTCGCGGTCCCACTGCCCCACGGTGTACTGGAACCGGAGGGTATCCGTTCCGCTGCCGCCGGCGTATTCCGCCTCCCGCTCCTCGTTGCCAATCTGGAGGCGCAGCCTCGGGGAGCCGGTTACGTACACGACCTTGCTGAACCGGGCCTCGACCTCGATGACGTCTCCGATCAGGTAGGAACCGGGGCCGTTCACGTTGGGCGTGGGCGTGGAGGTTATGGACAGGCCGGGGCCGGTCAGGTAGGGCGGGTTTTTCGCGGCGACGGCTTTCCAGTCCGCGCTCAGCGAGAACTCGTTGTTGGCCGGCTGGTAGTCGTAGTAGATGGTGGAGTGCTTGGTGTACGTGTCCCCGGTAGGAACCGCGCTGCCGTCGCAGGGCAGGTCGTCGCTGGGCGTGCCGCCGGTCTTGATGCGCACGCAGTAGTCCTGGTGGTTCTTGATGGAACCCTTGACCGGCTCGGTGACGTCCCCGGTGAGTTCGGCGACGATGGTCAGCGTCTCGCTCTCGGGTTGGCGCAGGGAGTGGCGAAATCCTTTGACTTTCAACTCCCCGATGTCCCATACACCGGTCTGCGGGTCGTAGTCTTCCGAGTCGGCCCGGACGAACCGCATCCCGGACGGCAGCGTCACCGGAACCCGCACGTCCGGCGCGCGGTTCTCCGGGCCGTGGTTGGTCGCGGTCACGGTGAAGGCCACCTGGTCCTTCGCCGTCATGGCGCCCGCAACCGCCGCCTTCACCTCCAGGTCGGCGATTGGCCCGACGTGGAAAACGTACGTTCTCTCCGCGATAGCATAAGTCGTGTCGTCAGCTGTATCTGTGGGTGTGCCATTGTTTGCCGCTATCTCACCGTCGAAGTCAACCCGGTAGGTGCCCAACTCACTGAACTCCGCGTACCAGGGATATGATCCTGAATCCACGAACCAGGTGCCGGACTCTGATAGCACGCCGTTTGTAGCATAACCGAACCATTCATATGGAGGGTCGTCGTCGTCGTCGTCGTATGCCCATGTTGCCAGCTTCCCGGGGCCTGATACTTCCACATTCAGAGTAATAGCGCGAGTGCCGTCATTGTCCACGTCAACGCCCCATTCGCTGGGATCCAGTGAAACCAGCTCTTCACTCAAGATGACACCGGGTCTGACCACAACCCCTGTGCCATACCCGGTGGACCAGACCAAACCAGTCGATCCCTCCTCGGAGTTGGTAGCTCGCCCCAAGGGATCCGTGACTTGGATCACCACCTCATCCGGCTTGAATACCTCATAATGGGTCGATCCAGCGTCAATCGCTGCAGAACCACCGAGGGTGACGATTTCCACCGAATCAGCGGCACTGCACGGATAAGTGGTTCGCCCCACGCAGTTATACCAAGTGGGCAGGCCGGTTTCACCGCTATTGAACACCACCGTCCGGTCGGGTGGCACCCCCAAACACGCCCTCGCCACGTTGTTCGATATGGCGTCGTCGTCCGGGCCGATACCTGGCGGCGGGTTCCCGGTAAGTGTCGCCGTCAAGCACTGTTCGCTAGCCGTCGCGCCTCTCGCCAGCCTCACCGGGAGGGTCAGGGAGTTTCTTACGGGATCCCCCTTCTTAAGTGTTCCAACAGTGAACACGCCGTTGCTGTAATTCACCGAGGACGGGACGGTGCTGGTGCCCAATGCCCCGGAGGTGTAGGTAGGTGCGCCGGCAACGGACAGCCCTTCAGTCAACTCGATATCGACTTTCAGGTCAATCGGCGGGGTGGGGGTCCCGGGAAATACATGTTGGGATCTGTCTGTGGTGACGGTGAAGTTGGTAATGCTTCCTGGTGTGGGAAACCATTCGCTGGTGGACACCTCAACCGCGTAGTTGCCCCCGGCCTGAATAAACCCATCTTGGTTGGACCCCCGATAATTGTACGACCAGACCCGGGATGTGTTGTTCCCCATGTGTAGATCGCTCTCGAACGACGGGGTGGTCACCCTCCCGAAGAGCTCGTGCGGATGATCGACATTCTCGAAGATTGTAATACCGCCTGTGCCATATTCACTGTGCCTCACCCGAGCGGTGCTTTCTACGCGCTGCAATTCTCCAAGCTCGGGGATCACCCAACGAAGGGTCCTCCGGTCCGAAGAGAAAAACACCTGGCCGGTGGTTGGCATTTCCAATGGTGGGTAGTGTAAGTAACTTTTGTCGGGGGATATCACCTCTACCACGACTTCTACGTCGTACGCAGTCCCGGACCCGGCGTTTGTCACGATGATGTCCAGATCGTACGAGACGCCGCCTGATACAGTTCTTGGGACTTCCAGGATTAGACCCACGTCCACGTAATAGTCCCGTTCCCCTTGAGCCGCGGCGGGTTCGTGCGGAAGAGAGGCCAGGGCGACGGAGGCCGCGACGACCACGACCAAACAGATCCGGGACATCAGCGAGGAAAACATACTGGGCATTCGGTGGTGTTGCGACGACCGGCGGGGTGGTTACGGGGACTGTTACGTGCGCGACACCGGTTGGGCGTCGCGCACGCGGGGGTTGCGGATAATCGGCCGCTACCGCCAGGTGACTAGCACCTCGGACGACCGTATCGTGGTCTTCTTCCCGTCCTTCTTCCAGGATATTTCCACGCTGAAGTAGACTGGGTCGGGACCACTGCCGCCCAATCTCGTAAGCGTCATGGTAGAACTGGTCCGTCCGTGGGGAGTGGAGATATCTCCGCTCTGGAACCGCTCTATCCACTGGTAGGTCAGGTCGCTGTATCCCTCCGGCAGATTGTTGGGTGTTGCCGTGAGGGTTACATGCTCCCCTTTAGTAACGGAAGTGGCGCTGGCCGTAACGGTGACGCTGGGGTCTCCCGCCACGTCCTTCAACTTGACCAGCACCCCGATGGTGTGGTCGATGGACGGGTCAGCGTTGTTAGCAGCATTCCTGCCGTCGCTCACCCCGAGGACGAGGTTGTAAGTGGGCGTGCCCTCGAAGTCCAGGTCGGCACCATCGGCCACCTTGATTTGCGCGCTGCCCGAGGCTGACGATACAGCGAATTGATCCGCGCCTTCCCCAGTCAGGTTGAAGGTCAGAGTGTCTTTAGTGTTGGGTTCCCTGACCATTATCGGGTCGCCCACAAGGGTGTCAGCCGGGGACATCTCCGGGACCGACCGCATCACCATGAATATCGGGTCCACGTTGGCACCACCAGCCACGGTGACTATGACCTCGGACACGTTGTTGTCCGGATCCGGGTCCACCGCCGGCAAGGGGTAGGTCCTCACCGTCTTATCGCCCGCGGTATCGGTTTCCGTAATCTTCACGGGCTCCGTGCCAGAAATGGTCGCCTTCACGACCAACTTCCGTCCGCGGCTCTCCTTCTTGTCAACCTTGGCTATTGCGGTCATGACCTTCGTGGTACCGGATGCCATGTTCCCGGTGTCCCAAGTCCAGACGCCATCACTGTCCCTGTCAGTAAAGCTGACGTTGTTCGGCCGGGTGGACGAGTATGTCAGTTCCTGGGGTAGAGCAACGTCCACCTTGGTGTTGGGGACCGGGTCCGGCCCATTGTTGCTCGCGGTGATCTTGATGTATGCATCTTCGCCGATCGAGAGCTCAACAGGGTCAGTCCACGTCGTGACACTCAGGTCAGCCTCTGCGCCCACGTGGACGATGTACGTCCGCATGTCGCTGGTTACGCTGTCATCCTCGCTCACGGGCTTCAGATTGTCAGACCGGTTGGTGGCGTCGCTGGGGTTGCCCCTGATGTGCACCTGGAACTCGTAGGTGCCACGGCTGGTGAAGAACAACGTTGGTCGCCTGTATTCCCCGGGTGCGACCTGCATCTTGGCGACCTGCAAGTCGGACGAGTCCCAAAGCGGTTCAAGCTCGCTCGTTGCGCCGCCCTTGGGGATGTCGTACGCGAGGGTGTACCGTGGGTCCTGCTTGTCGATATCAACCTGGTGGACGTGGTCGAGCAGGTACTCTATCTTGACGCCATCATCGTCGTTCAGTTTCGCCCAATCCAACGGGTTCAGCAGAGCGGCGGAGAAGCTGAGGCACAGCTTGCCGTCCGCGAGATTGCTTCCGGTCGGACACGCCGGCAGCGCCCACACCATACCGTCACCCTTACCATCAACGGCGTCGCGGTTTTCAAGAGCGTCGGCCTTCCACAAGTCCGGGTAATGGCCTTTGGGATATGGTGTGTCGGCGTCCTTCAAGTTGACCTTGGCGCTGTTCGGGATGTGGATGACGGTCTTGTCGATGTCGATATTGGACGGGGTGCGCACGTCCCTGGCTGGCGAGACAACCTTCCCCTTCTTTTTCACTTCCTTAACATGCGTCACCGTCGGCGGGCAGGAGGTGTTGGTCAGTTCCTTCTCCTCCGGATTCCACCACACGTCGAACAGGGCGATGTGGCCGGAGTCAACCACGGCGGCGGCAGTCTTGTTGGGATTGCCCGTCTCTCCCGGGCAGGCCGGGGGCGGCGCGTGGCGGGGTGGCGTTGGGGTTGGCGTTGCCGCCTGTTGTGGCGGCAGGTTGCTGCCGCCGCTGTCGGGGGCGAGGGCTACGGTGTCGGCCTGGGCCGGCTTGCCGCCGGCCAGCAGCATCACTGCGGCCACGGCGATGATGGCCAGGGCGGCCACCGCAACGACGGAAAGTTGCGTTCTTTTTCGATACATGGTATTCATACCGTTGTGGTTCTCCTTCTTGTGGAGGGATTTCCATACCGGGGGGCAGCAGGTGCTAGCCGAAGCTGCTCCCCATTGCTATTCCGTGCCGGACTTTGTCGTTTTGGGCAGGTCCGGCGACGTTTTTCGACACACGCGCGGATGGATTCGGATTTCCGGCGTGTTCCTGGAGCGGGCCGCCTCCGGGGGCCGGCTCGTTGGGTGTGCAAGGCTGAAGTAATGCCGTTGCCGGGCCCGGGTTCGCCGGGGGCTGAGGGCGGGGCGCCGGGATGGGCCGGTCAGCGGAAATGATGCGCTGTTCATGCCTTTGGGATTCATGGTAGTCACGGTCTGATGCCAATCGGGGCGATTGATATAGTGTCTCAATTTCGTGCAATCGTTGATATGCGGTATCAGTTATTCTCGGAAGAGGGGCAATCGCTATGGGCGGGTTGGGTGGATAGGGTGCCGGCAATTGGCCGGTCGGCAATAAATGGGGAGGGGCGTTGGTCGGGCCGTCCTCGGCTGGAGGATTTTACCCGCACTTTATCGTCACAGTCAAGCCTATGGCGATAACGGCGCCGGGCGGGCGCAAAGTCGTTGTCAGCAGCAGGATTTGCCGGATTTTGAGATTTTCAGGATGTTCCTAAATCCCGAAAATCCTCTGATCCTGGCAATCCCGCTGCTGACGATTGCCGCCGGGTTATTTCACAGCCGGGGGGCGAGCCGGGTTCCGGTTCAGGCCGGGGGGAGATCGAACCGGTCGAGGTTCATCACCTTGTCCCAGGCGGCCACGAAGTCGCGCACGAAGGGTTCCGGCCCGTCGTCGGATCCGTAGACCTCGGCGATGGCGCGGAGTTCGGAGTTGGCGCCGAAGGCGAGGTCGACGCGGGTGCCGGTCCACAGCAGATCGCCGGTGTGGCGATGGCGTCCCTCGAACACGCCCGGGGCGGCGGACTCCTGCCACTCCGTGTTCAGGTCCAGCAGGTTGACGAAGAAGTCGTTGGTCAGCGTCTCCGGCCGGTGGGTGAAGACGCCGTGGGCGGATTGCCCGGTGTTGGCGTTGAGGACGCGCATACCGCCGAGCAGGGCGGTCATTTCGGGGGGCGTCAGGGTCAGCAGGGCGGCGCGCTCCACCAGCAGTTGCTCGGCGGGCTGGCGGTGTCCGGCCTGGAGGTAGTTGCGGAACCCGTCGGCGGTGGGTTCGAGGACGGCGAAGGAGGCGGCGTCGGTCCACTGGGGGGCGGCGTCGGTGCGGCCGGGGGCGAAGGGGACGCGCACGGGGTGGCCGGCGTTGCGGGCGGCCTGCTCGACGGCGGCGCCGCCGGCGAGGACGATGAGATCGGCCAGGGAGACCCGCTTGCCGCCGGTCTGGGCGCGGTTGAACTCGGTGCGGATCCGCTCCAGGGTGCGCAGGGTTTGCTGCAGCTCGGCCGGGTCGTTGACCGGCCAGTCCCGCTGGGGGGCGAGGCGGATGCGGGCGCCGTTGGCTCCGCCGCGCCGGTCGGTGCCGCGGAAGGTGGACGCGGCGGCCCAGGCGGTGGCGACCAGGCGGGACACGGGCAGCCCCGAGGCCAGGATCGTGGCCTTGAGGTCGGCAATGTCGCGCTCTCCGATCAACTGATGGTCGATATCGGGGACCGGGTCCTGCCACAGCAGGGGCTCAGAGGGGACCAGCGGGCCGAGGTAGCGCGGGCGCGGCCCCAGGTCGCGGTGGGTGAGCTTGAACCAGGCCCGGGCGAAGGCGTCTTCGAAATCGGCCGGGCTATCGCGGAACCGGCGGGCGATGGAGGCATAGTCGGGGTCCGCCACCAGCGAGAGGTCGGTGGTGAGCATCATGGGAGGGTGCTTTTGGGCAGGGTCGTGGGCGTCGGGCACGGTGGCGACGGCGGCGGCGTTGCGGGGAGCGTACTGCCATTTGCCGGCTTGGCTCTGGGTCAGCGTCCAATCGTAGGCGTGGAGGTTCTCGACGAACTCGGTGTCCCACTGCACCGGGTTGCTGGTCCAGGCGCCTTCCAGGCCGCTGGTGAAGGTGTCGCCGGCGTGGCCGCAGCCGTAGGGGTTGTTCCAGCCGAGGCCCTGGGCTTCCATGGCGGCGCCCTCGGGGGCGGGGCCGATGAAGTCCTCGAAGCCGGCGCCGTGGGCTTTGCCGAAGGTGTGTCCGCCGGCGATGAGCGCGACGGTCTCTTCGTCGTCCATGGCCATGCGGCGGAAGGTCTGGCGGATGTGCCGGGCCGCGGCCAGCGGGTCCGGGTGGCCGTTGGGTCCTTCCGGGTTGACGTAGATCAGGCCCATCTGGTCGGCGGCGTAGGGTTGGTCGAGTTCGCCGTCGGCGTCGTGGCGGTGGTCAGCCAGCCAGGCGTCCTCGGTTCCCCAGCAGGTCTCGTCGCTCTCCCAGGCATCGGGGCGGCCGAAGGCGAACCCGAAGGTTTTGAAACCCATGGACTCCAGGGCGCAGTTGCCGGCGAAGATGATCAGGTCGGCCCAGGAGAGCGTGCGGCCGTACTTTTGCTTGACGGGCCAGAGCAGGCGGCGGGCCTTGTCCAGGTTGGCGTTGTCGGGCCAGCTGTCCAGGGGGGCGAAACGCTGCTGGCCGGAGCCGCCGCCGCCCCGTCCGTCGCTGACGCGGTAGGTTCCGGCGGCGTGCCAGGCCATGCGGATGAAGAGCGGGCCGTAGTGGCCGTAGTCGGCGGGCCACCAGTCCTGGGACGTGGTCATCACTTCCTCGATGTCCTGCTTCAAGGCGTCGATGTCGAGGTCCTGGAGGGCCTCGGCGTAGCTGAAGTCCGGGCCCATGGGGTTTGATGCCGGCGAGTGGCGGCGGAGGGGTTTCAAGTCCAGTTGGTTCGGCAGCCGGTCCGGGTCGGAAGGGACTTCGCGGGCGGGCAGCGTATCATGGTGGAATGGTTCTTCGGCGCGTGGGCAGTGCCTGGGTATTGCTGCAACCATTGGGGTGGCCTCCTGTGGTCTAGTTTATAATCATTATAAACTACTAATAATTATTTGCCAATAACGATTATGGATTGGCGCCGGTTCAGCTGTGCCCGGGAGCCGGCGCTTGCCCGCAGCCGCGGCCTCTTTCGTCGGTCCGAAAATCGCCCGGCGGTGTAGAATGCCCACGAGGAAGAACGCCGGCACGGAGGCCTGACAATGAACGCGCCAACCCGCCCGAAAGCGGAGATCGCCCGGCTGGGGCAGGAGATTTACGAGCGGGACATCCGGCGCAAGGTGGAAGCCGGCCACCACGGCGAGGTCGTCGCCATCGACGTGGACAGCGGCGACTACGCCGTTGCCGACACGGGCCTGGCCGCAGCGGACGCCCTGCGGGAACGGCGTCCCGCCCCGGACGTTTGGGTGGTGCGGGTGGGGTATCCCACGCTGCGCACCTTCGGAGGCAGTACTCCCCGGAGGGCCGGATGATAGAGGGCTTCGTGAATGCCAATCACGAAGCGGTGGTGTCTTTGTCTCTGCAAGGACCGGAGGGGCAGAGCCGGGAAGTCGAAGCCGTAATTGACACCGGGTACAGCGGGTATTTGACCCTGCCGCCGTCGCTGGTGGCAGAGTTGGGATTGCCCTACGTGTTCAGCAGCAGCGCTACCCTGGCCGACGATACGGAAGTTGCTTTCCCCGTCCACCGCGTCACCGCGCTCTGGGACGGCAGGCAGCGACACTTTGAAACTGATGCGGTAGGCACGACGCCCCTTATCGGCATGGCGTTGCTGGACGGCCATGACCTGAGCGTCCAGGTTCGGGACGGCGGGCGCGTCGTCATCGAGGCTAGGGAGTAGCGGCAGCCCCCGAACCCATCAGGTGGGCGCTGCCGCGCGGGACGGCGGGCTTAGTGCTTTGACTCCGCTACGGGTCATTGAGCTTTTTCTGAAATTCTGTCTCGCCCCGCAGATTTGGAGCCCTATGACGAGTCGCAATCCATCCGTTGTAATATCCCTCGATGGTGATGTTGTAGAACACCCTAAACTCCGCGCTACTCCGGTCGCAAGTGTACGTCGTGACCACCACGTCGCTAACCGGCTGTAACAGTTTCCTGCGAGCTTCTGTGCTCGAATATCGCGGGTCCGAGTGAATGAGATATGTGTAGGAGGAAATCCACCCCATGGCATCCAGCGTATCCGGGCTGACCGTACTGCCGTTGAAAGTTATCTGGTAGCTGTGACTGACTACGTTGGGGGTTGTCCGGTCACAGTCATGGTCGAAGTAGGTGTACCGGTAGCCGGCGACGACATTGAACCAGTCCTTGCTCCAGATAGGCGGGTCATTGGCAGCATCGCCGTCGCCGTCCAAGTCCAGCTTCGGCCCGATGTAGTTGTCGGACGAATCGTACAAATCGCTCCAGGCCGGAGCCCTTACAGCCCCAGCCACATGAGAGCAGTACATCCACCTCCAAGGACTGCCAGCGGTTGTTGTCGCTGCCATGGGGGTGGAGTAATAGTCTGCCGGCTCCGCCACCACCCGGTTGACCACGGTCGTGGCCGTCACCGCGCTCTGGGCCAGCGTCGCGCCGGCCTGCCGGCGCCTGACCTCGAACTCGTAGGTCGTGTCGATGTTCAGCCCCGTCACCGTTTGCGTCATTACCGAGTCCGTGTTCGTCCAGGCAGTCCAGGCGTATCCCGGGACCCGGTAGCGGTATTGGTAACTGCATGCCGGGGTGTTGCAGGACGCGGGATTGGTCCAGGTCAGTTGCACCTGGGAGCCCTTGTCCTGCGCCACCAGGCCGGCGATGCCCGGAGGCGCCTCCACCGTGATGACCGGCGAGAGGGCGTAGAGGGGAAGGAGCCAGTTTTTGGGATGTGTGGAACCGGAGTTGATTTCCTGGTCCGATTCGCCCAGGTTTCCGTACGCGGTCGAGGAACTCAAGACCAAGCCCGCATCACGTGCGCCGCCGCCGAGCGGGGTGTTCGCCTTGGTGCCGTCGGCCTTCGACCCGGTCCACACTTCACCCGTATAGCTGCTGCGGCGGCTTTCGGTCCTGCCGGCGCGGGAGTCCCAGCTGCCGTCGTAGAAGTCCGCGTAGTCGTCGGCTACCATATCCCCTTTCAGCCAGTAGATGGGCTCGCCCTCGTCGGCGACGTAGTTGGCGCCAGCAGGGGCGGTGTCGGTGTTGTCCCGAGCGTCCACCGTCATCGTGGAGCCCAGGACCCGGAACCGGCCACTGAAGCCCAGCAGGTTGCCTTCAACCGCCACCGCCGCCCGCTTTTGCACCAGGGCGTTGTAGTCGTCGATGTCGGTGGACTCGGCGTTTGTCAGGGCGGTGGTGGCGAACAGCAGCCGGAAGCTCTTCCCGGCTGTGAGGCTGCTGTCGGGAATCAACGGCCAGTCGGACGGTACGGTCCGCGGCCCGAGAGGCGTGGCGAGGGCCGCGTTCACCTTGTGTCCGGCTTGGCCGGGCAAGCCGGTATGCTTGTAAAGCGTACTGTCGGGGTCGGTGATGCTGCTGCTGACATCGCTGGCCGGAATGCTCACGCCGTCCGGATCCATGTCGGTGCCCACTACCGTGTACTCGAAAACCAGCGCCTTCGGATTACTGAGGGTCGCGTTATAGGCTGCATCCTTGCTACCGCGGCCGATGGTCAGCGCCAAAGCCGGAGTGCCGGTAACGGTCACGGCTTTGGGGAAGGTCACGGTGATTTGGATCGTCTCTCCCGTGGCGTAGCTGTCGCCGCTGGCTGGTGAAGACGTGATGGCGATGCCGCTCACCGGCTTCCGCTCCATTCCCTGGGGCTGGAATTGCAGCCTGGGGGCCACCGGGTTGAGCGTCACCCCGCTGGCGGTCTTGCCCGGCCCCTGGGGGTCGGTGTAGGCGGCCGTGGCGCGCAGGTAGTACAACACGTCGCTGTCCGCCGGGGTGTAAGACGCCTGGGTCGCGCCGTCGATGGTCTCCCAGGTGACTTGGTCGGCGGAGCGCGCCCAGCTCCAGGACACTCCGGTCGCGTCGCCGTCCGGGTCCTGGGCCTCCGCGGTCACCGGCATACCGGCCCGGGGCGCCGCGGCCAGGATCACGCTCCCCGGCTCGTCCACGTTGACCACGCTGACGGTCACGCTGATGGAGACGTCGACGGAAGGATCCACTTCGCCGTCGGCGTTCTTGCCGTCTCTGACGGAAACGGTGAGGGTGTAGCTGGCTGCGGTCTCGTAGTCCAGCGCGCCGGCCACCGTGATCTGCCCGGTGGCTTCTCCAATGGCGAAGGCGTCGGAGTCGGCAAGGGAGTAGGTCAGAGTGTCGTTGTCGGCGTCGGTGGCGGTAACCGGGTCGCCCACGTTGGCGCCGATGGCGGCGTCCTCGGCCACGCTGAGAGTAGCGGAGTTGCCAGCGAAGACCGGCGGGCTGTTGGCGGGCGGCGACTGCTGTTGCTGCTGGCTCGATTGTGAATCGTCGGACGCCTGCCGGGAGCCGTCCACCTGGTGGCCCGATTGGTCCGACAGGGCCGGGGCGCTGAGGATGGCGGCGTTGCCGTCGGCGTCCTCGATGGCTCCGCCGTTCAGACGGATGGCCTTCCTGGGGAGACTTACGCCATTGTCGTCGTGGTCCTCCGCCTTGACCGTGTAGGCGAAGACCAGGGTGGTTCCGTTGTTCTCGGCGCGACTGTAATGCGCCCATCGCTTGCGCTCGCCCACGACCAGGCGCACCTTGGGTCCGCCGGTGACGGTCACGGCCTCGCTGAAAGTCACCGAGACTTCGATAGCCTCGTCTTTCCCGTAGGTGCCACTGCTGGCGGGGCTACTGGTGATCACCGGGCCGGCGGTGATGGCCGGTTCCGACTCAGGCGTGGTTGGGGCGGCGGTCACCGTCTTGGCGGTAGCGCCCTGCGCCGTCTTGCCGGGGCCTTGACCGTCGCCGTAGGCAACGGTCGCTCGTAGGTACTGGCCCTCGTCGTCGCTGGTAGGCGTGTAGGCTGCGGAGGTCGCTCCGTCGATGGTCTCCCACGTGGCCTTGTCGGCGGAACGCGCCCAACTCCAAGACACGTTGCTCACGCCGCCGTCCGGGTCCAGCAGGGTCGCCGTAATAGAGGATCCTACCTGGGGTGGGTCCGCATCCATGCTCAGGGACACGGTTCCCGCCTCGTCCACGTTACCCACGGCAACGGTCACGGCGATGGTGTCGTCCACGACGGTGTCCGTTTCACCCGTGGCGTCCTTGCGGTCGCTGACGGAGACGGTGAGGGTGTAGCTCGTAGTAGCCTCGTAGTTCAGCGCGCTGGCTACCGAAACCTGTCCGGTGCTTGCGTTGATGGTGAAGGCGTCGGAGCCGGCGATTCCATAGGTCAGAACGTCGCTGTCAGCGTCCGTGGCGGTAACCGGGTTGCCCGCGCTGGCACCCACCGCCGCGTCCTCGTTCACGCTGATGTTGGTTGTGTCGGAGGCGAACTGCGGCTCATGGTTGCTCGGCTGCGGCTGGGCCACGGTCAGCACCGGTGAGAGGGCGTAGATGGGGTGGGTTTCGCTGGATGCCCCGGCATTGGGCGACGACAGGGGCAAGGTGGCGTCGCTCAGGTCGCCCAGGCGCACCTCGGCGGCACCGGCGTAGCGTTGCCCGGACTTCTCACCCATTTTGTTGCCGCCGGTCCACACCAGCCCGGTGTAGCCGCCGCCGCTCTCGGTCCTGCCGCTGACGGAATCCCAGTCGCCGTCGTAAAGGTCGGCGTAGTCGTCGGCGACCTTATCGCCGCCCAGCCAATGGATGGGCATGCCGGTCCCGGTGGTGGCGGTGTTGATCCTGGCGTCCACTGCCGACGTGGAAATCAGGGCAGTGAACTCGCCTTTGAAGGGTTTGAGGCTGGCGTTGCTATCAGCCGCCGTCTGGACGTGGGCGTTGTAGTCGGCGACGTCGGTGGGCGAAGCATTGCGGGAAGCGGAGGTTACGAACAGGAGCCGGAAGCTGTCGCCGGGTGCGATGCCGTTGGGGATCAGCGCCCAGTCTGCCGGAACGGTCTGCGCAGTTTGGGCCTGGGCGGAGTCAGCCGGCGGCAGCCAGAGCAGGCCGGCGACCGTGGCCAGGGCCAGCAGGGCCAGGGCCGGCAGCAGAAATGAGGCAAGCCGTCGCCGCGGCGCGGCCGGCATCAACTTTGCACCCCCGGAAGGTCGGGGGGGGCTTAGAGGGGTAGGTAACGTCTGAAACTGGCGCGCGCTTTACTTGGGAAGGCGCACCGGCATCCCGCATCTTGGTTGTGAGACCACCAAATGCAGGAGACCCTCGATGCGCCTTCCCAGTGAAACCTATCATGTTCAGCAAACTATTGAAACGCATTTACCTCACCTCTCCCGGCCACAATTGACCGGCCTGGTGTTGTGGGTTTGCGGGGCCATCCTGGCCGGCAGCGCCTGCCAGAACGCCGTGGCTTCGGCACTCTCGCCCTGGGGCAGGTGGAACAGCCTCCGCCAGTATCTTCGTGAATGGCTCTACGACGGCAGCGACCGGACCAGCCCCTGCCAAACCCAACTGGATGTCACGCTCTGCTTCGCGCCGCTGCTGCGGTGGGTTCTCTGCTGGTGGCATTCCGAACGTCTCGCCTTAGCCATTGACCCCACTCTCAAGGGCGACCAGACCACCGCCGTCGTCATCAGCGTCCTCTACCGCAGTTGCGCCATCCCTGTGGCCTGGAGCATCCACCGCGCCACCCAGAAAGGCTCCTGGATGGACCCCACGGTGGAGCTGCTCAGGGAACTGGCCCCTGCCGTCCCCGAGGGAATGACCGTAATCGTCCTCTGCGACCGGGGCATCTCCAGCCCCAAGCTGTGGAAACAAATACGCGCCCAGGGCTGGCACCCCTGCATGCGCTACCGAAACAACATCACCTTCTGCGCCGACGGCGGCAAACGATTGCCCGCGCGACGCTTCGTCTCCCGTCCCGACACGGTTTGGACCGGCTGTGGCACCGCCTTCAGCACCGCTAAGGCCAAACGCCGCTGCACCCTGCTGGTGGTCTGGTACGCCGGGCAGGAGGAACCCTGGATCATCCTCACCGACCTGCCGCCCGACCAGGTGGGACCCAGCTGGTACGCCCTGCGCTTCTGGATCGAACTGGGCTTCAAGGCCCTCAAGAGCCTGGGCTGGAAGTGGGACAAGACCCGCCGCACCGACCCGACGCGTGTCTCCCGCCATTGGCTGGTGCTGTCGGTGGCGACCCTGCTGGCCCTGGCCTACGGCACCCGGGTGGAGGACGCCAATGACCGCGGCATTGCCCCAGGCAACCTGCGGGCGCCGCCCAAAGCGCTGGCTTCCGATCACCGGGACCCTCGTACCCGTCCCGCGCGTACCGTCAGCGTGATCCGCCACGGCATTGACTGGCTGCGCCGGTTGATGCTCAAAGGACGGCTCTGGAGCCGGGTCTGGCTGCTGCCCGAACCGTGGCCGGAACCCAAGAAAGGCTTGGCGGTCACCCATCATGCGCCCCCGTAACAGGCCTTACCTACCCCTCTAAGAGGCATGCCCCTGGAAGGTGATACCAGTGGGGGAATCGAAACCGACCCAATCCTACCACCACTCTCCGGTCGTAGATGGTTCAGCAAGCGTTTTCCAGCAAAGGACTTTCTTGCGAAATTCGGCAATAGCGTGTTAGATTTCGGCGCACAGTTTGAGGTGGATTGGATGCTGCATACGTATAGATTCTCGATGATAATCGGCCTGATAGTGGCGCTGCTGGTATTCGTGGGATGCACTAGGGAAGTGGTCACCGAAGTTGTGGTCACGGCCACACCCGACCCGGCGAACGCGGGATCAGCAGCGCCGCCGGCAGTTCCGCCCACCACGGCGGCCCGTCCCCAAGCGACGGAAGCGCCGTCCGCGCCAGCGTCATCCGCAACGCCGGCTGCGCCCGCGGCCCCCACGGTCCCGGCCATTGTCGCACCCACGCCGGACGCCGGCGATGGCGTGGAGAACGTGTATCAGATCGGCATCTCGGCCGACCTGACCACCACTAACTACTGGGCCTACCTGGGGCCGGACGGGACGATATGGAACCTGTACGTGTTGGGCGGCTCCAAGCCTTCGCTCTACACTTACTCCGCGCAGCGATTTGACTGGGTTCCCTCGCTGGCCTCCGACTTCCCCACGGCGTTGCAGGAAGAAACCGTGGATGGACAGACCATCTGGACTACGGAGGTACCGCTCAAGGAGGGGGTGACGTGGAGCGACGGTACCCCGGTTACGGCCGAGGACTTCGCCTTCACCGCCCAAACCGTCACCGAGATGCAGCTTTCGGGCAACTGGCCATCAATCGTGGACCCGGAGTACTTCGATCACGCCGAAGCGCTCGACCCGCACCAGTTGAAAATCTATTTCAAGCAGAAGCCGGGTCTGGCCCGCTGGCAATTCGGGCTGGCGTTCATGCCCATCTTCCCCAAGGGGTACTGGGAGCCGGTGGTGACCGAGGCCATGCAGGCCGGAGACATCACCGAGCAGCAGAAGGTCCTGTATGCTCACGATTCCGGCGACGAGCCCACCGCCGGCGGCTATGGGTTGGAAAAATGGGAGCGTGGGGCTTTCGCGGAGAAGATCAGGAACCCCGACTATTATTTCGCCGACATGGTGGTCACCCAATATGCCAGCGGGGCCTACTTTGAGACCAAACCCGGCGCTCACCAGTTCGGCGCGTTCGGGGAAACCGGCGGCGACAAATTGCTGGAATACACCGTCGGCCCCTACGCTGACAGCACCATCTACTCGATATACGGCAGCCAGGACGCCACGGTGCTGGCCCTCAAAAAGGGCGACATTGATTTCATGCTGAACCCGCTGGGGCTCTCCCGCGGCTTGCAGGAACAGTTGCAGGGCGAGGACGGTCTGACGGTGATCGAAAATCCCAATGACGGAGTCCGCTACCTGGGTTTCAACTTCCGCAAGGAGCCCATGAGCAGCAAGGAGTTCCGGCAGGCCGTGGCCACGCTGATCGACAAAGAATTCCTGACCAGCACGGTGCTGCAGGGCGTGGCCTTCCCGGTGTACGCCATGGTGCCCGAGGGCAACCGGGCGTGGTACAACGCGGACGTTCCCGAGATCGGCAAAGGCATGAGCCGAGCGGAACGAGTGTCACGGGCGGTGGAACTGCTGAAGTCGGCGGGTTTCACCTGGGAAACGGAGCCTCGGGTCAGCGAGGACGGCAGGTTCGTGGAGCAGCGGGGCGAGGGCCTGAGAATGCCCAACGGCGAACCGATCCCCGCCATCGACATCCTGGCGCCCAGCCCCGGCTATGATCCGCTGCGGTCAACCTTCGCCATCTGGATCGAGCGGTGGCTGAACGAGGTGGGCATTCCGGTACAGGCGGACCTGACCGGCTTCAACCTGATCGTGGAAAAAGTGTTCGACCAGCAGGACTTCGACATGTGGATCCTGGGCTGGCGTTTGACCCTGTACCCGGACTACCTGGAGTCGTTCTTCCACAGCCGGCACTCCGACCTGGAGGGACACAACGCTGGCGGCTACAACAATCCGGAATTCGACCGGCTGGCCGACGAGTTGCTGGCCGAAACTGACGTGGAGGCGGCGCGCGCGCTGGCGTTCGAGATGCAGGAGTTCCTGGCGGATGACCTGCCCTACGTGCCGCTGTTCGACACGCCGCTGGTGGAAGCCTACCGGAGTGATCGCATCGAGTTCCCCTACACCCACTCCCTGGGTGGCTTGCAGAACGCTTCCGGCCTGACGACGCTGGTGCAGTTCAAGTAGGGCTTCGGGGGATTGTCAGAATCAGGATTCGCCAGATTTACGGATTATCAGGATTAGGGAAGCTCCATCATCAATCGGCCCAATCCTGTAAATCTCTGCATCTTGTAAATCCTATCCTGATTGTGACGGATGTGGTAAGGAAGCGTATTCCACGATGACGGGATACCTGGTCAAGCGGGCCGGCCAGATGGCGCTGACCCTGTTCCTGATCGTCACGCTGACCTTCTTCCTGGTGCAGGCGCAGCCGGGGGACTATGCCACGTTCTACGCGCTGAATCCCGACCTACCGGCCGAGGTGAGGGCACAGATCAAGGAGTCTTTCGGGCTGGACAAGCCGCTGTGGCAACAGTACCTGGTCCACATGAAGAACACCTTCACCGGCAACTTCGGGGTATCCTTTGGTCACTTCCCGCGGCCGGTGCTGGAGGTGCTGGCGGAGCGGCTGCCGCGGACGGCGGTGCTGTTCCTGACTGCCACGGCGGTGTCCTTCTACGTAGGGTTCTTTCTGGGCAAGGCCATCGCGTGGCGTCGGGGCGGCGTGCTGGAGTATGCGGCAACCATATCCGGCGCGACGCTGTTCACCGCGTTTACGCCGGCCTTCGGGCTCATGATGATCTGGATCTTCGCGTTCAAGCTGGGCTGGCTGCCGGTGGGCAAGTTCCTGGATCCCCTGGTTTGGAGAGGCGCGGAGGTCAGCGCCAATCACGTTTTCAGCTACATGCTGCTTACGGCCGCCGCTTTCCTGTTCTTCGTGTTCCTCGTACTGCTCCTGTTCAGGAGGGCGGGACGGATTGGTCGCTCACGCCTGGCGATGCCGTTGATCGCGGCTGGCGTGGTGGCGATTCCGCTGGCGTGGGCATTATCCGACATCGGGTTCCTGGCCCTGGACATCCTCAGGCACATGCTGCTGCCGATCGTTACGCTCACGCTCATATCCTTTGCCGGCACGATGCTGCTGACGCGGAACAGCATGCTGGAGACGATGCGGGAGGACTACGTGATGGCGGCTCGGGCCAAAGGGTTGCCCGAGAAGGTGGTGCGAGACCGGCACGCGGCGCGCAACGCGCTGCTCCCGGTGGTCACCAGCCTGGTGTACAGCCTGATTTTTGCCGTCGACGGCAGCGTTATCATCGAGGGTGTCTTCTCATGGCCCGGTATGGGCATGACGCTGCTGGAGGCGGTGCGTTCAGAGGACTTGCCGCTGGTGATGGGCTCCATGGTGTTCATCGGGCTGTTCTCGCTGCTGGCCCACGTCATCGTCGATGTGCTCTACGTGTACCTCGACCCACGGATACGGTACCAGTGATCAGTCCCCAACCCGACCAGCAGATCTTCTCCGGCGAACCGCCCGGGATTCCGGAGCCGCCGCTGGTCGATCTGCATCCGGGCCGCGCCCAGATGGCGATGGCGCGGGCGAGACTGGCCCTGCGGTCCTTCCGTGGAGGGTGGGCCATCTTCGTGGAGAGCCGCATTGGGTTGCTGTCGCTGGCCACCATCATCCTGTTCGCGCTGATGGCCATCTCCCATCCCATTCTCATGGCGACCGTTTGGGACGCCGAAGTGTACGACCCAGTCACCGGGTACGCGTTCGACCGCCTGGAGCACCCCTCGCCGCCGAACTGGAGGCATCCCCTGGGCACCGATCCGCTGGGGCGGGACGTGCTCAGCCAGTTGTTGTCGAGCACCCGGTCCGAGTTCGTACTGGGAATAACCGCGGCGCTGGTCACGGTGGGCATTGCCACCACGGTGGGAGCAGTGGCGGCCTACTACGGCGGGTTGGTGGACGCGCTTTTCATGCGGCTGGCGGACCTGATCATCGCGCTGCCCGGCATCTCGCTGCTGATCGTGCTCAGCGCGCTGTTCAGGCTGAACCTGTTCTATCTGGCGCTCATCATCGGCATCCTGGGCGGCTTTGGCGGGACGGCGATCATCCTCAAATCGCAGGCGCTGAGCATACGCGTGAAACCCTACATCGAGGCGGCGCGGGTGGCCGGCGGCGGGCATTTCCACATCATCTTCGTGCACATCATTCCCAACCTGCTGCCGCTGTCGCTGCTGTACATGATGTTCACGGTGACGGGCGCGATCTTTGCCGAGGCGGTACTGTCCTTCCTGGGCCTGCTGAACCTGAGGATGAGCTGGGGGATCATGATCCACACCGCGAACACCGGGGGTTACCTGCTGGGCGGGACCAGGTACTGGTGGCTCATCATACCGGCCGGAGCGTCGATTACCTTCCTGTGCAGCGCGTTTTACCTGGTGGGCCGCGCGCTGGACGAGGTGGTCAACCCCAGACTGCGGCGGCACACCGCCTGACGCGACTTGCCGGGTTTTTATGCGCGAATAAGCCACAATAGAGCCGCTCAAAAATGGACATTGACCGCTGGCATGTCCAACATTTTTGAGTAGGCCCTCTACCTGAAAAATAATGGACATTGACCTGCCTGGTGTCCAGTTAAAATGACAACATCAACCGAAACACCCGCACTGGAAGTTGCCGACCTCTCCCTGCGCTACCAAACGCGGCAGGGGGAAGTGCGGGCGGTGGAGGGGGTCAGCTTCGAGCTGGCGCAGGGGCAATCGCTGGGGCTGGTGGGCGAGTCGGGATGCGGCAAGACGTCGGTGGCCAACTGCCTGATGCGGCTGCTTCCCGAGAACGCGCGCCTGGCCGGCGGCCAGGTCAGGCTGGGCGGGACCGACCTGCTGCCCCTGTCCGAAGAGGAGATGCGGGGCTACCGCTGGCGTCGCATCGCCATGGTGTTCCAGGCGGCGATGAACTCCCTGGACCCGGTGCACCGAGTCGGTCAGCAGGTGATAGAGGCAATCGAGGCCCACGGCATGGAGACCACCGTGGCGGACGCCAGGGAACGGGTGGCGCGCCTGTTTCAGATGGTGGGGCTGGACCCGCAGTTGATGGACCGGTACCCCCACGAGTTCAGCGGGGGCATGCGGCAGCGGGCGGTGATCGCCATGGCGCTGTCCTGCGACCCGGACCTGATCATCGCCGACGAGCCGACCACCGCCCTGGACGTTATCGTCCAGGACCGTATCCTGCGGGAATTGAAGCAGGTTCAGCAGGAACTGCGGATGGGAATGATTTACATCAGCCACGACATCGGCGTCGTAGCGGAGGTAACGGACCGCATCGGCGTGATGTACGCCGGCCGCCTGGTGGAACTGGGCGACACGGCCGAGGTGTTCCGGTCGCCGATGCATCCCTACACGGCTGGGTTGATGTCCTCGTTCCCCAGCATACACGGCGAGAAATTACCGCTGATTGGCCTGGCAGGCGAACCGCCCAACCTGATCGACCCGCCCACGGGATGCCCGTTCCATCCACGTTGCCAGTACGCCGACGAGATCTGCCGGACCGAGTTCCCGACGCGGGCGACCCGCGGGGACCATTGGGCAGCGTGCTGGCATCCCCTGACTGGTATTTACATGGATGAACAGGATAAACAGGATGTGATTTGATAATCAGTGATTATCCTGTCCATCCTGCGTATCCATGTAAAATTGCTCTGGCGGTTCAGTATGGAGAGTAGGGAAGTGAGCAGTCGTGATAGCGGGCCGCTGGTTGCCGTGGAAGGGTTGACCAAGCGGTTTCCGGTGTCGAAAAGCCTGTTCCGTCAGCCCTCCAGCTTCATTCATGCCGTGGATGACGTGTCGTTCGCCCTGGCGCCGGGCGAGAGCCTGGGGTTGGTGGGCGAGTCGGGCTGCGGCAAGACGACGGTGGGCAAGCTGCTGGTGAAGCTGCTGGAACCCACCTCCGGCCACATACGATTCCAATTTCCGTCAAGGGATGATGCCGATGGCGGGTCAGGCGAGCCAGTGGACGCCAGCGCGATTCGCGCCGCCGACTTGCGCGCCTTTCGCCGACAGGCGCAGATGATCTTTCAGGACCCCTACGAGTCGATGAACCCGCGCCGGACCATATACGACACCATCGCCGAGCCGCTGGCGGTGCAGGGCATCGGCCATCTGACGGACCGGGTGGATCGGGTCACGGAGATACTGACCGAGGTGGGTTTGACGCCGCCGGCGTCGTTCCTGTTCCGGCATCCCCACGAGCTTTCGGGAGGGCAACGCCAGCGGGTGGCCATCGCGAGGGCGCTGGTGATCGGCCCGTCCTTCGTGGTGGCTGACGAGCCGACGTCCATGCTGGACGTTTCCAGCCGCACCGGGATCATGTCGCTGATGCAGGAGTTGGCGCAGCAGTTGGGGATCTCCTACCTGTACATCACCCACGACCTGGCGGTGGCCCGCTACATGTGCCATCGCATCGCGGTGATGTACCTGGGCAAGATCGTCGAGATGGCGGAAACCGAAGAACTCTTGCGGAACCCGCGGCATCCCTACACCCGGGCGCTGCTATCGGCGGTGCCGGTGCCGGATCCCGCGTACCGTCGCGCACACCCGGACATACGGGGAGACTTGACGCTGCCCATAGACCCGCCGGAGCGGTGCCGCTTTTACGACCGTTGTCCGGCGGCCACGGACTTTTGCCGGGTCAACGCGCACCCGGTGATGGTAGAGCACGGGTCGGGGCACTGGGTCGCCTGCTACGAGGCGTGAGGCGCGGTGAATCGGGAAAGACGACATTTCTGCGGAAGCAGGAATCCAGGCAGCCCAAAACGCCGGCAAACGTGCGTACGGCAAAGATTCCTGGATACCGGCTTTCGCCGGTATGACGGTTATGGATGAGACGGATGTTGCAATTCTGGATAGATGCCAGACGAGGTGTGAATGGCGGACGCTGAAGTAATCATTATCGGCGGAGGCATTGCGGGAGCGTCCGCGGCCTTTCACCTGGCAGAGTGCGGGCGGGACGTGACGCTGTTGGAACGCGGCGCGATTGCCTCAGAGGCGTCGGGCGTCAACGCCGGGGGCATTGGCGCGCTGGGATGGGGCAACGTGCCGGACCTGGAATCGTACCTGACCATGGGCAGCCTGCAGATCTTTCGGAGCCTGCAAATGCATCTGGGCTACGACATCGATTTCCGGGCGTCCGGCGGGCTCCAGGCGATCCAGACCGAGGAGCAGTACGTGTACGCGCGAGACCGGACGCTGGCGCTGAAATCCCGGGGCTACACGCTGGACCTGCTGACCATCGACGAAGCGCGCAGCATCGAACCGGAGCTTAATCCCGAGCTCTATGGAGCCATGCACTTCCCCTTGAGAGGCCAGGCCGACCCGAAGAAAGCCACCCACGCCTTCGCCGCGGCCGCGGCAGAGCGAGGAGCAAACATCCTGACCGGCCGGGAGGTTGACGGGATCGGCAGGACGATGGAAGGAACGTATCGAGTTGACTGTGGCGAGGAAACCTACGAAGCGCGGCAGTTGATCCTGGCGGCGGGCGCATGGTGCGGGCCGCTGGGTGAGATGCTGGGCGTCCGCATCCCCATCGTGCCGGTGCGCGGGCAGATGTGGGCGACGCAACCCCTGCCTCCTCGGTCTTTCCACTCGCTTTCGTCGGCAGAGTCGTACTCGCATTGGAGCCACGGTCCGGGCAACGATGCGCACACTCCGCCCGAACTCACCCACATCGACGGTCGCCGGGTGACAAGACACCTGTACGGCCGGCAGAACCGGGACGGCGAGATCATCTTCGGCGGCGACCGCGAATTGGTCGGATACGACTACACGGTGGACGCCGGCGGGGTGGAGGTAAACTTCGGCCACGCCAGCGAGGTGCTGCCCATGTTGGGCGGGTTGTCCATCAGCCGCACCTGGTCCGGGATGATGCCCTTCTCGCTGGACGGCCGGCCCATAATCGGAAGGATACCGCAGCTGGACGAGGTGTACATCGTCAGCGGTTTGGCGTCCTCGGGTTTCGGGCGCGGGCCCATGGCGGGCAAGCTGATTGCGGACTACGTTCACACCGGGCACCGGCCTCAAGTTTTAGCGGAGTCGGACCCTGCCCGCTGCGTGACCGGCCTGGAGTGACGGCCGGAAACGGTCAACTCCGGGGTTGGTACGGTTCCACCGCCCGCTTGATCAGCGGGGTCAATATCATCACCGGCGCCATCAGCAACAGGCCAATACCCGCGTTCAGCCCGATGGCCAGGGAGATAGTGAAGGCTTGGGCGATGGCGCCGATCTCGAACCCGCCAATCAGGTGACCGAGTCCATTGACCAGGCCCTGGGATCCCATGATCCTGCCGCGCATTTCCGGCGCGGTCGAAAGCATGAGGATGGTGCTCTGCATGGTGCTGAATCCCGATTGACCCACGCCGGCGGTGAAGAGCGCCAGGAAGGAGACGAGGAACCACGGCGACCACGAGACGGCCACCACGCCTACAGCGACAATGATCGCGCCGAAGGCAAAGTAACGGCCGTGGAAGCTGTAGTTGCGCCGCGTGGCGATGATCATCGCTCCGACGAACGCGCCGATGCCGTCGGCCGCTCCCAGCAGTCCGCCCAGGGCCGGCCCTACCATGAGCACGTCCGTAGCGATGACGGGGATGAAGTATTGCAGCGGCAGGACCATGCCGTTCATCACCAGGGATATGGTCAGCACCCCCAAGACGAACTTGTCGGAGAACGAGTGGCTGATACCTGATCTGATGCCGGTAAAGAAGGCGGTGTCGCGCACGATCAACATGGAACGCTCGGGCAAGCGCATCCTCCAGATGAGCACGGCCGACATCAGGTCCAGCGCCACCAGCACGATGAACGCGCCGGTGAACCCGTAAAACTCCACCAGCAGGCCGCCCGCTATTGGGCCCAGTATCTTGCCGCCGTTGTTGGTCATCGTCTCCAGCGACATGGCGTGGGCGATGCGGTCCTGTCCGGCCAAGTCGAACAGCGAGGCGCGGCGGGTCGGGTCGTCCAGCACCTTGGCGGTGCCCTGGGCGAGCACGACGAGAAACACGTGCCACGGCTCGACGAGGTCGAGGATCAGCAGCGCCAGCAGGCATGAAGCCAGCAGCAGGTAGATAGTATGGATGGTGGCCAGGATGCGCCAGCGGTCCAGCCGGTCGGCCAGCATACCGGCAACCAGCGCCAGCGGCGGCCGCGGCCCGTTCAGGAACACCGAGATCAGGCCAACCTGGAAGGCCGAGTCCGTGAGCTCCAGCACCAGGTAGCCTAGCGTGATCAGTTCCATGCGCCGGGAGATCTCGTGGATCCACCGCGCCGCCCAAAGGCGCTGAAAATTGCGGTCCTGGAGGACCACAAATACCGGAGCGTTGGAGATGCGCGCCAATCGCTTGCTACCCTTCCGAAGTTGATAAAGCCGGCACGATACGCGGGTTGGCAACGGCGAGTCAAACAACACAAGCAGGACTCGCGCTGGATTTAGCGCCGGTTCCGGTTTACTCTTGCGGAAAAATCTCTGGATAGGCGGTGTTCGATTGGCTCTTGGCCTGTGCGTACTGGGTTGCGGTTCCTTTGCGGCGGTGTTCGCGCGTTCAATGGCCGCGTTGGCCGGCGAGATTGACCTGTACTTCGCCAGCCGGAATCTGGGCCGGGCGCGGGACTACGCCTCGCGGTTCAATGGGGCAGACGCGTTTGGAAGCTACAAAGTAGCAGTGTCCGACTCCAGGGTGGAGGCGGTGTACGTCTGCACGCCGCACCATCTGCACCGAGAGCACGCCACGCTGGCCTTTCGCGCCGGCAAGCACGCGCTGGTAGAAAAGCCCATCGCCGGAACGCTGGCCGACGCGGAAGCGATGATCCTCGAAGGCGAATCGGCTGGAGTCACGTTCATGGTGGCGGAGAACTACCGGTTCCTGCCGCCGGTGCAGGAGGCCAAGCGGCTCATCGAGCAGGGCCGGGTGGGTCAGGTGCGCCTGATCCAGTTGCACGAGCAGTTCCCGTTTGCGCCGGCCGGATGGCGGAGCCGGGCGGAACTGAACGGCGGCGGCGTGCTCATTGACGGCGGTATCCACAAGCTGAGCGCGGTGAAGTACCTGGTCGGCCAGCCCAACGAGGTCTACGCCCGCGAGATTCTGCCCGGACAACCGGGGCTGGAAGCGGAGGACGGCGTGGTGGTGGTCACCCGGGACACAAATGGAGTGGTCGGTGTGATCAACCATTCCTGGAGCGTTGTGCCGCCGCAACCGCACTCGTGGGTTTCGATTTCGGGGACCGAGGCGACGCTATATTTCGAGCCGGGCAAACCGTGGCTGAAGGTAACCGATGCCGGCTCCGAAACCACCGTTGACCTGGCGGATTACGGCAACGGGCTGGTTCCCATGGTCAGGGAGTTCCGGAGCAGCATCCGCGAAGGTCGACGGCCGGCGATGACGGGCGAAGACGGACTGGCCGACCTCGCCCTGGTGCTGGCCGCCTACGAGTCGATGGAGACCGGCAAGCCGGTCAGCGTGGCGTAGGCAATCCGGCCGCTACACCGACGTTTGCGTAATCACGCGGGGAGCGACCTTGCGGGAAAGCCAGCGGCCGTCGGCGGAGCTGCCCAGAAGCTGACCGTCGCGGACGATGACCTTGCCGCGCAGGATGGTCATGATCGGGTAGCCCTCGCACTGGAAGCCGTCCCAGATGGAGTAGTCGGACTCGGCGTGCAACTCATCCACGGTGATCGTCTTCTTCAGGTTGGGGTCGAAGAGTACGATGTCGGCGTCGCTGCCCACGGCGATGGCGCCCTTCTGCGGGTACATGCCGAGGATCCTGGCGGCGTTGGTGGACGTGATGGCGGCGAACCGCTCCAGGTCAATGCGCCCGTTGGCGGCCAGCTTGGTGTAGGTGACCGCCATGCGGGTTTCGATGCCGTTGTGTCCGCCGCACAGGGTGCGGATGGTGTCGCCGGCCAGCTTGATGTTCTTGTAGGTGGTCCACTCGTCGGTGGCGGTGGTGCAGATGGGGCCGTCGACCAGGCCTTGCTGCAGGGCGTCGCGGTCGTCGGAGAACTTGATGGCGGGATAGGTGTGGATGGCCAGACCGTCGGGTTTCAGGTAGTCGTCGCAGGTGAACTCCAGGTAGTTGTGCAGGGCTTCGCCGTATACCGGGAGTTGCGCGGCGCGGGCCTCGGCAATGGCGGCGACGCCCTCCTTGGCCGTGGTGTGGACGAAGTAGATGCCGGTCTCGGTCTTTTGGGCCAGACGCACCACCTTGCGGAAGGAGATGTCTTCCGAGATGTTGTTGTGGGCCAGGTGGAGGTTGGAGCCGTGGTCGCGGCCCTCGCGCTCCAGCTTCTCTTCCATATAGGTGACGATGTCGTCCTCTTCGGCGTGGACGGCCATGATGCCGCCGTGCTTGCCGACCTCCTGGAAGATCTCCCACAGGTGGCCCATGGGGACTCGGGCGTGGAACGTCGTGAAAATCTTGAAGCTGGCCACGCCGGACTGAATCGCCTCGCCGATCTCGCCCATGGTGCTGGGCGGGATGGCGCCGGCCAGGATGTAGTGGAAGGTGTAGTCGGTATAGGAGTGGCCGCGAAAAGTGTCGCGCCGGGTCTCGATCTGGGCCATGATGGGGTCGGAGGGCGGCACGGCGCCGGGAGTCAGGGGCAACGCCCCGGCGAAGTCCACGTAGGTGGTGACGCCACCGAAGGCGGCGGCGCGGCTGGCCGCTTCAGGAGGCTGGGTGAAAACGCCGTCGTCTCCGCCGGCCCAGTAGTCGGGCACGGGCACGTTGATGTGAGCGTGGGGCTCGATGCCACCCGGCAGCACGATCATGCCCGTCGCGTCGATGGTCTCGCCGGCGCCGATGTCGTCGAGCACGCCCGGGGCGGCCACCGCCGCAATCTGCTCGCCCTGGACGCCGACGTCCCGGAGGCCCACGCCGTCCGGTGTGACCACGGTTCCGCCCTTGATGATCAAGTCCAGCATGATTCCCTCCCGTGGATGCGTGTTTCGTACACTGGCGACAACGCTTTACGCATTTCGCCCGATTTGGCGCGATTATAGCGCGGGATGAACGGGAACATGTGGCTGCGGCTGGGCTGCGCCAAAGTATTCGTCAGAAGCAGGATTCACGGGATTATCGGATTTTCAGGATTGTGGTGATACTCAGCACCATCGACTCAATCCTGAAAATCCTCAAATCCGGGAAATCCTGCTTCTGACTATTGGGCTATTGCGCAGGTCAGGCTCGTCCCACCGCCACGTTGCCGAGGACGGTCATGAGGTCCGCCGTGTCGTCGAGGCTTTCGAGGTTTTCCAGCATCTCCAGCACGCGCTCGGTGTCGGCGTCGGAGAGGGCACGGGTGAAGCAGTCGCGGACCTTGGCCAGGCGCTGGTCGCGAGACATGGGGTTCCCGGCGGAACCGGTGAAGGCGGAACACTCGGCGCTGACGGTGGTGCCGTCCCTGAGAACGGCCGTGGCGAGGGTCGCGCCCGATTCGGGTCCCTCGGGTTCCACGCTGATGCGAGCGAGCATTTCCTCCATGTCGGGGGAGAAACGGCGGGCGTCGGTGAAGGTGTCGATGCCGACCTGCCCGTCCAGCAGGGCGGCGGCGGCGCAGTATTCCACGCTGAACTTGCCGTCCAAGCCACTGCGAGGCACCGGCCCGGAGTGGCCCCTACCCTGGCGGCGGATGGTCACCTGCTCGATGTCGTTGGGGTCGACGCCGTTCTGCTCGCGGAGGTTGAGGGCGGCCTCGATGGCGTTCTGCATGTACACCTGGGCGGGGAAGCGCTTGATGTCAAAACCGGGGTCGATCAGCCGCCACGACGCGCCGAGGCCGCCGGTGGCGACGTCCCAGTCGAACTCGCCGCCGAACAGAGCGGCCGCGTAGCCCACGGGGGATTCCAGCACCTCGTCGCTGGCGGTGTAGCCCATGCCGGCCAGGATGCCAGCCTCGGCTCCCATGCGGGCGGCGTTGCCCGGGTGGGTGGACTTGACCATGGTGCCGGTGTTGGCGGTGAGGCCGCCGGTGCGGGAGGCGGCGATGCCCAGAGCCATCAGGGTCTGCTCGGCGTCCAGGCCCAGGGTCTTGGCGGACGCCGCCGCGCCGCCCAGGGGGCCAACCAGTCCCGGCGGGTGGTAGCCGGGCCGAGTAGCCGGCGCGGAAGCCTGCCGCAACCGTCCCTGGATTTCCCAGCCCAGCACGTAGGCGGCGATGACCTGTGCGCCGGAGACGTGGCGCTGCTCCGCCAAGGCCAGAGCCGCGGGCAGGCAGGACGAGGTGCCGTGGGTGGGCGGGAAGCCCTGGATCTCGTAGTCCAAGCAGTGGCCGAAGACACCGTTGGCAAAGGCGGCGGACGGCGGATTGGTCTTGTAGCCCCAGCCCACCACCGATGCCTGGGGCGCACCGCCGGCGTCCCGCACGTAACGGCCGATGATGTCGGCAAGTTCCTGGACCGAACCGGCGGCCACGTTGGCCACGCCGTCCAGGATGGCGATCTTGGCGGCGTCCACCACCGGGGGCGGCAGGTCGGCAAAGTCGGTGTCGGCGATGAACTGGGCCAGGGTACGGGTTGCGCTCATGGGTCAATTACCTCACAGGTGAAAATCGTCAGAATCAGGATTTGCCGGATTTGAAGATTATCAGGATTAGGAACGTCTTGCCGCAAATGGTTTCAATCCGGCAAATCCCCAGATCCCGAAAATCCTGATTCTGACGATTTTGTGATACCCGGTTGCGGGCTATAATGCCCAAACACCAGTTTTGGGGGGCGCCACTATGGCCAAAATCAAGCACATTGCCATCACCTGCGAGAACCCGGATGAGGTGGCGACGTTCTACAAGGAAGGGTTTGACCTGTTCGAGGTCGCCCGCAACGCCCGGCAGATCCAGCTATCCGACGGCGACATCAACCTGACCATCCTCAAGTGGAAGACCAACGAGGACGCCGACGTAGGCCCTAACGGCGCCCACTACGACGGGATCCACCACATCGGGTTCCAGGTGGACAGCCTGGAGGACACCGGCGCAAAGCTGCGGGAGATCAACGGCGAAGAGATCGTACGGCGTGAGGTTGCCGCCGACGGCCAGCCCCGCGCCCCACGGGCCGAAGAGAAGTGGGCGGGTCCCAACGGGCAGGTGCTGGACATATCAGAGCCGGGATGGTTGCACAAGCTGCCGATGGACTAGGCAACAATAAACCTGCCAGGAAAGCTGAGCCCGGAGTGAGATGTTATGGCGGCATCAGGCCGATACTGTGCAAACTGCGGCTCGCAAGCAGCCGAGACAGCAACTCTCTGCGACCGCTGCGGCGCCCAGTTGCCACGCTCGCCAGAGCCGGGAGCGAATCCGTCCGCATCCCAGGACCGAACAACCCTGGGCAGTTATCAGCGATTCCTTTTTCCGGATATGTCGGGCGGGTTCCCGGGAGTCACGGCGCCCGTAGTGATCTGGTCTCTGGCTATCGCGAGCCTGATTTGGATCGTAATCGGGCTCCTGGCCCTCCGTTTTGACTTGTCCGGGACGTTGGAATTGGTTGACGTGCTGGTCAGCCAGCTGCTCGTTTTCGGCATGGCGATGAGTGTCGCCGTCAATGGCGTTGTCGTCTACTATATGCGGGGAAAAGACGGGCGGTTCTGGAAGGTTGCTCCTTCCATCCCGGTTGCCGCCGCCCTCTTGCTGTGCGGGGGATTGCCGATATTGATTTACCAGGTGTGGTATGACAGTACGGGCGGTCTGATCGAGAAGATAATGTTCATGCTGATTGGGCTGGGGTCGTGCCTGACGCATATCGGATTATTGTCGCTGGCCGATGTTGGGCCCGTCGTGATGTACCGGGTCGCGCGCTGGGTGGCGATAGGGCTGACGGTTATCATAGCCTTCGAGATTGTGGACGCGCTATGGATTACGACCAGCGGGATAACCGGCGAGGGCTTTAGCCGCGCGTTCTGGCAGGCGCTGATCGTCTGCGCTTCGTACCTGCTCATAGTTGGCCTGATGTCACCGGTAAAGAACCGGCGCGTCCGCAACGGCGCTCTTATCGCCTATTTCGGTGTGGGTCTGGCAGGCTTCCTTATAGCTATGTCCATCTTATGGGACAATTTTGATGCCGGCATTGCCCGATTCACTTACGGAGCGGTGATAGCGGTAGCCATCGCCAGCATCGGCCTGCTGCTGATTCACCATTTCCACAAGAATCCTCCAATCGGAGCCGGGATGGCTCCACCAACATGAGGAAGGAGAACATCATGGACGCAACCTGCGTTACCCACATTGGGATCTGCGTGAGGGATATGGACAAGTCCCTGGCGTTCTACCGGGACGCACTGGGGATGAAGGTCCTGGGCGACCGCATGACCGACCCCACCGAGCACGGGCGGACGCACAACTACCTGAAGCCGCGGCAGGCCCGACGCTGGGTCAGCCTGGCCTACGGAGACGGAGCGACGCCCACGCTGACCCTCACCAGCCATCCCGGCGAGGATTCCGACGGGGAGCCCATCAAACTGGACATGGTGGGCATCAGCCACATCTCATTTGGGGTCGCCGACGTGAAGGGACTCACCGAGGAGCTTGTGAGCAAGGGCGTTGAGCTGGCCGGCCCCATCGAGTCGTTCACCGACGCCGACGGGGACATCCGCAGCATCTACGTGTTTGACCCGGACGGGATCCTGGTGCAGTTCAACACCCCGCACTAGCTGACGTACGCTGTAAATGTAGCAAAGCGCCCAGAGCACGTGCTCTGGGCGCTCGCCATTTGGAGTCAATCGTCCTCTAAACGCGAATTACCCCAACCAGATCGCCTTCGGACTCCTCGATGGAGATCTCGGTGCCGAAGGGGCGGGAGACTTCCTGCAGCCAGGTGAGCGTCTCGCGGGCGATGGGTTCATCCGCCAGGACGGGGCGGCCCCGCTGGGCAATGGGGCGGCCGAAGCCCATGTCGATGGGGTGCAGGATGACCTCTTTCAGGTCGCCGCCGGCGTAGTTGCACACCGCCACGACGCTCTGCCAGAACACCGGATCGGCGGCGAAGGCGCGGGTGCCACCGCCGGAGCGGGTGTCCAGGTAGTCGCCGGGGGTGCTGTTGAAATCCAGGCCGAAACGGCGGTAGGACTCGTGGGGCAGCCACAGGACGCTCTCGTTCTGAAAGATGAAGTTGCCCAGGCTGTAGAAGATGGGGCGGTTCTTGTAGATCTCGATGCCCCGCAGGAAGTGGGGGCCGTGGCCCACGAAGGCGGCGCAGCCCTGGTCGATGGTCCAGCGGGCGAAGTCCACCAGGAAGTGGGGCGGAGAAATGCGGGAATGGCCGTGGAAGTCGCCCTCGGGTCCACTCTCGTGGCAGTGGACGCCGTAGACCTGCCAGTCGGACAGCTTCTGTGCCCCTCGGATCCAGTTGCCGATGCCGAGGCGGTCCTCCTCGTTCAGGGCGGTGCGGACGGCGAAGGTCTCATCCAGGATGAACTTGTGCTCCAGGAACTCGACCTCAGCGCTGTCGTCGGCCGCGTCCTGATTACCGCGGAACCCGAAGTGGCGCATGAAGGCGTGCTCTTCCTCGTAGCCCAGCTCCAGGTTCGCCTTGCGCAGGGCGTCGAACACGTCCTGCTGCACGTGGTGGGTGATGTCGTGGCGCAGGGCGTTGACGCCGGGGCGACCGGCGAAGTCGGGGCGGCCGGCGCCGGCGCGGGAGGTCTCGCTGAAGGTACTGGTGGCGCTCATCACCGCCACGCGGCCCCGGGCGGAGTCGACGTAAGCGGGGGAACGGGCTTCGTCCAGGTTGCGCCCGCCGCCGGCGTGGGGCAAATCGACATCCTTGCAGTGTTCCAGAGTAGTCAGAAAACCGCCCTCGGAGAAGTCGAAGGAGTGGTTGTTGGCGGTGGTGACGGCGTTGATGCCCATCCACTTGAGCTCGTCAAGGTTCTTGGGGTCGGAGCGGGTGTAGGTGGCGCTGCTCCACTGCCAGCTGCTCTCGTAGTCGTGGAAGAGCATCTCCAGGTTGACCAGCGACACGTCGGCTTCCCGCAGGATGTCCACCAGCTTGAGGAAGCGAGGTTCCTGGAAAGCCTGCATCCGCCGGGTGATCATGGCGTCGCCGCCCAGGGCGATGGAAATATCGTGGCGCTCGGCGTCGTAGATGGTGGTGGTCATGTTGGCTCCTTGCTGGGTTGGAACATAGGGTATGTCAGGTGGCGACATCAGCGCTCTTGGGAAAGCCGGGCTTCCAGTTCGCGGATACGCTCTTCGGCCTGCCGGCGCTCCCGGAGACGAGCCTCGCGTTCGGCCTGGAGACGGGCTTCAGTCTGTAAGCGGGCGGCGCGTTCCTGGTCAACGCGCTCCTGCAAGTCCTCATAGGTCACAATGTGCCGCCCCGTGGCCGGGTCGTGAAACGCCAGTTCCCCACGCTCCCAGCGCAGCAGCAAGTTCAACGCTTGGCTATATCCCTGCAGCACGTCATCGGCCAACTGGTCAATCGGTATCGGCGCGTACACCCCGTTCTCTAGACGGTCACCAGCTAGCCGGGTCCCGTGATGCTGGCCCGTCTTGTCGAACCGCCAGTATTCCGGTATCAGCAGCCTGGCGTAGTCCTCCCGTTTCGTCCCGATGTCGGTGTTCGCCGTGCTCTCCGACGCGACCTCCAGCACGAAGTCCGGCGGCTTGCCCTGCTCCGAGATGATGTAACCGTTGCTGGCCTCGTAGGCCGCGGGGTCCACGTCAAAGGCGATCAGCAGGTCGGGATAGCGCGCTAGCTCCCGGAACGTGCCCGGCGCCGCGACGATCCAGCGGTCGGCCTCCACCAGGGTGGTCTCGGGGTTGCCGAGGTGAACCGCCACGGCATGGGAGCGTCCGTTCTTGAAAAGCTGGTCGAACTGGGTCACTTCGTCGGGCTCGCGTTCGGGGATGTCGGGCAGCCGGAAGCGGCCCGGAGATGGGGAGGCAATCTTGGTACGGAAAGGCATGGCGCACCTGGCGGAGGGGCAGGCTGTGGGCCGCATTATACCAGCCGGCCGCTCTCGGCCGATGCTACAATGCGCCGGATGACCGCCGCCGGAGAACGTTCCAATTCCGAGATCTCGCTGCCGCTCAGCGGCTACCGGGCGCTGGATCTATCCGGACCCATGGGCGTTTACTGCGGGAAGCTGATGGCCGACATGGGGGCCGATGTCATCAAGGTCGAGCCGCCGGGCGGCGATCCGATGCGGGAGATTGGCCCTTTCATTGATGGGCAGCCTGGACCGGGCCGGAGCCTGTACTGGCTGCACTTCAACACCAACAAGCGCAGCGTGACCTTGGACATCGGCAGCGCCGAGGGAGCGGCGGCGTTGCGTGATCTTGCCCTGGCCTCCGACGTGGTGCTGGAGACCGGCCCGCCCGGTTACATGGACTCGCTGGGTTTGGGATACGACGATTTGGCGTCCGATGCGCCTGGGCTGGTTTACGCATCCATCACGCCCTTCGGCCAGACCGGGCCGTATCGTGACTACAAGGCGTCGGACCTGGTGGGCTTTGCCATGGGCGGATATATGTGCGTCACGGGCTGGCCGCACACGCCGCCGACGAAGCTGTGGGGCTCCCAGGCCTATAACACGGCGTCGAACCGCGCTTATATCGCCATACTGCTGGCCCTGTACCACCGCACCATGACCGGCGAGGGGCAGTACATCGACGTGTCCATGCAGGAAGCGGTTGCGGCCACCACCGAGCACGTGAACACGACCTACAACTACACCGGCGAGTCGGCGGTGCGCTGTGGGTTCCGGCATGGCGGGCAGTTCGTTGCAACTTGGAAGTGCAAGGATGGCTACGCCAGCATCACCACGAACACCCGCAAGGCGTGGGACGACCTGCGCGCCTGGATGGACCGGGACGGCATGGCCGGCGACCTGATGGACACGCAGTACGACGACCACTTTGTCCTGCGGGGCGAGCACTCGGCGCACATCGAAGCCCTGGTGGAGCGGTGGGCCATGACGCACACGCGGGACGAGATAACGGAGTTCGGCCAGTCCAACCATCACCCGTGGGGTCCGGCGGCGACGGCCGACGAGATCCTGGGCAACGAGCAGCTATGGGGCCGGGGATACCTGACGCGAGTCGAGTCTGCGGACGGTGGCCCGTCCCTGGTTTATCCGGGCGATCCGTACCGGCTGACCGAGTTCGAGCACCCGCTGCGCCGCCCGGCGCCGGCGCCGGGCGAGCACAACGATGAAATCCTGGGTGGGATACTGGGTCTTTCGTAGAGGAATTTTGTCAGAAGCAGGATTTTCAAGATTACAAGATTGGCGGGATTGGGGACGTAATCCTGAAATCCAGCAAATCCTGATTCTGACGAATGCGCGGTGCAATGAACCACAACAACACACACCAACCAACCGACCTCGCCCTCCAGGGTATCCGGGTGCTCGACTTCACCTGGATTCATGCCGGGCCGTCGGCGACGCGTATCCTCTCCGACCAGGGCGCGGAGGTGATCAAGGTCGAGTCCAACAATGCGCTGTCGGTGGTGGGCGGGCCGGCTTCCGCCACGACGCGAGGGTTGGGGCAGCGGCACAACTGGAACGCGGGCAAGCTGTCCATCTCACTAAACATGAAGACGCCGCAAGGCATCGACATCGCCAAAAGGTTGGTGGCGGTGTCCGACGTGGTGGCGGAAAACTTCAGCGGGCGGGTGATGCCCTCCTGGGGTCTGGATTACGATTCCATCAGGGCCATCAATCCCGGCATCATCATGCTGAGCATGTCCGGTTTAGGCCGCACCGGACCGTGGAAGGACCGGGTAAGTTACGGCCAGACGCTGCAGGCGTGGTCGGGGTTCACCGAGCTAACGGGGTTTCCGGACACCGACCCCAGCGGGCCGGCCAGCGCGTACAGCGACGCCGTGGGAGGCATGGCCGGAGCGCAGGCGGTGCTCCTGGCGCTGATCCACCGGTCGCGAACGGGACGCGGGCAGTGGCTGGACGTTTCCCAATTCGAATCATTGTCGTCCCTGCTGGAAACCCTGGCGCTGGACATGAGCGTCAACGGATCAGCGGCGGTTACGACCCGTACCGGCAACCGCCTGCCGCATGGTGGCGGCGCTCCCCACGGCGCGTACCGGTGCCAGGGCCCAGATCGATGGGTGGCTATCTCCGTTTTCACTGACGAGGAATGGCGCGCTTTCGTGGAGGCGCTGGGCGACCCCCAATGGGCTGCCGACCCGCGGTTTGCCAGCAGCGATGCTCGTGAGCGGAACGCCGACGCGCTGGATGCCCACGTGGAGTCCTGGACCATGGGGCGCCCCGCGGAGGAAGTGATGAGCCGGCTACAGGCCGCAGGCGTTGCTGCCGGCGTGGTGCAAACCGGAGCCGACCTGTCCCGCGACCCCCAGCTGAAAGAGCGGGGCTTCTTCCGACGTGTCCCGGACCACCAGGGAGAGGTGCGGATCATCGAGAGCGCGCCCTACAAGATGTCGCGCACGCCGGGCAGCGTGACCAGGGGCGCGCCGGCCTTTGCGGCGGATATGACCTATGTGCTGCGCGAATTGCTGGGGATGTCCGACGACGAGGTGGAAGACTGCGCCATCGCCGGCGCGTTTGACTGAGCCGGGCGCCTCATATCAGCGTCGGGCCGGCGAACTCCGGTCAAACAAAGTCTGGTGACAGTATCGACTGAGCGGCTGCCTGCGCTTCTTTCATCGCGTTGGCAAGGTCAGTGAGCCGTTCTTCACGTTTTGGCTGCAGGTAGAGGAACACCACCTCCTTTACCCGCTTGCCGGTGATCTGGCTGATGGCCTGGGCGTAGGCCCCGCCCTGGAGACGATATCGGTCTACGACCTCCGGCAACTGTGCCTCGGTAACGGCGTCGGTCTTGTAGTCAACTACCACCAGGTCGTCCTGTTCCTCGAACAGCAGGTCGATGAACCCGTGCAGCGAACCGGCGCCTACGGGCGCTGCCACCGGGACTTCGCGCCAGATTCGTTGCGACGCCACGGCTCGCCGGACGATGTCGCTCTGCACGGCGACTTTCGCCAGGCGGGCGATCTCCTCCTCGCGGTCCGGGACACCCTCGGCGACGGCCTGCGCCCGGGCTCGATGTTCGACGCCGGCGCCGGTGGCAAGGTCAATGGACTGCAACACCGCGTGGACCGCCCGTCCCACCGAGGTGCCCGCCCGGCCCCGGCGCCAGGGTTCGGGGGTGTCCTGCTCGGCCTCCTCATCCTGGTATGCCCGTGAGAGTCCGGTGGCGGCTACGAACTGAGGGCGACTGAGTTCTGCGACGGCGCGTTTCCGGTCTTCCATCCACTGATCCAGATACTCTGTGGAATGCAGGGATTCATCGAGCACGCGGGGTTCATCCTCGCCGGCGGATTGGGTTCCAGCCAACGCGGCCGCCTCTTTGAGTTCCACGGCGTCCCATAGTTCCGCGTGGTTCTCCAGGTATTCCGAGATCACGGCGGCGGTTGTTTTTTGGCCTTTGGACGGCCGGCGCATACTCAGCACCAAGTGGTCCCGGGCCCTGGTGGTCGCCACGTACATGAGGCGGACGTGCTCTGCGGCGGACATTCGGTTGTCGAGTTCAGCCAACTCCTCGAAACCGGGAGTGGCGAACCGCTTGCCCGCAGAACCAACGCCCACCTCCACCCGGCCGCTGCCCCGGTCCACGATGACGGGATTGCCGCCCCGGGCCGGCGCCGAATTGATGCCGGTGAGGATTGCCACAGGGAACTCCAGGCCCTTGGCGCCGTGGATGGTCATCACCCGCACGGCGTCTTCGTCCGATTCCGGGACCGGGGACTCGGTGACGCGGGCGCCTTCGCTGATCTGGTCGTCCACCCACTGGAGGAAGGCGCGCAGCGTGCCGCCTCCGGCCCGGCTGAATTGTCCCGCCTGTTCCACCAGGAACCGATAGCGGCGCCACTGCTCCCGCATCCGGGGGTGTCCGACGGCCGATTCCATCAGCTCGCGCTCGCGGACGAACCGGTCGATCAACGCGGCGGTGGACTCGTCCAGGCGGGCGCGATGGAATGACCGCAACACGTTGAATGCGTCAAGGGCCACGTCGTCGCCCCGGTCCGGCGAAGCGTCGCTGAGGTAGTCAAAACTGCCGCCGCTGGCGCGGTGGCGCAGCAGGTCGGCGTCGCTGCATCCGAAGGCGGGAGAGCGCAGCGCGGCCACTGTGGCCACCTGGTCGGCGGGGTCGTCGATGGCTTTCAGGCAGTTCAGCAGGTCGCGGATCTCCTGGGTCTCGAACACCAGGGACGCGCTTTCCAGTCGGTAGGGTATGTCCGCGTTTTCCAGCCCGCGCTCCAACGCCGCCAGCCCGGTGCGGCGAGGCATGAGGATGCACACGTCCGAATAGCGCACCGGGCGGTAGGTCTCGCATCCGTTGCTGTCGGTTGCCGGCTGGTCCAGCGTTTCCCACTGCTCGGCGACCATCTGCCGGAGCAGGAGGCCGATCTCCCGCGCTTCTTCGTGCCGGATTTCGCCGATGGGAGCGTCGACGGCTTCGTCGCCCAGCGTCCACACTCGGGGGCGGTAGGGATTTCCGGTGTCACCGACCCACAGGGCGGACATTGCGTCGTACCCGGCCTGGGAATCCCCGTTATCGTCACCGGCGGTATGGGGTTCTTGCATCCACTGCTCGAACAGGCAGTTGACCCAGCCGATGACGGGTTTCTGGGAGCGAAAATTCTGCACCAGCTTGAGGGTTCGGCCCCCGGAACGCTCCATGCTCGATTGCAGGCGTTGCATCTGCCCGACGTCGGCACGGCGGAAACGGTAGATCGATTGCTTGGGATCTCCGACCACGAACAGCTTGCCCGGTTCGGGACTGATCTGATCCCACGGGATCGGCTGGTCCTCGTCCGAGGTCACGGCGTGGGCCGGCGCGGCCAGCAGCGTTGCGATTTCGGCCTGGATTGGGTCGGTGTCCTGGGCCTCGTCGATCAGGAGATGGGTGTAACGGTTGCGGAAGTAGTCGCGGGACGGCGCGTTGTCCCGCAGCAGTTCACGGGCCCACACCAGCAGATCGTGAAACTCCGCCCGACCCTCGGCGCGGCGCTGGCGCGCGTATTCCAGGACCAGTTGCCGCAGGTCCTCGAGAATGGGCATCAAGGCCGTGCGGCGGGCTTTTTGGATTTGATCGTTGGCCTGTTGGTCCAGATCGCTGAGGATGTCTTTCAGGGCGGCGCAGGCATTCCGGCCGGTGTCCGGGTCGGTTTCCCAATCTCCCTGGCGGCCTCGACTCTGGCGCAGGGGCAGCAGGGCCAGCAGGAGACGATATTTGTCGGCCGGGCCGGTGACGGTTGCCGGTTGGTGGCGGAGCAGAGCCAGCCGGTTCTGGACGTGGTCGTACAGCGGGTCGCCCGGGCCGTTCTTCGAGTAGCCGCACAGCCTTTCCAGCTCGGGCGCTGCCTCAATGAGTGGCTCCATCACGGACGGATGCGGACTTTCCGAAACGCCGAAATCGACGTCTGACAGGTCGCTGTAGTTCTGGTGGAACGCCCGGGCGACGATTCCAAGGTGGTTCAGAGTCAAGCCCAGGGTCAGGGCCAACGCCAGGTGGGGCGCCAGTCCGGTTTCGCCATCGAGGTGGCGGTCGAGCCAATCGCTCCACTCCTCCTCGAATTTGATGCCGGCGAGGATCTCGTCGCTGGTCTCGAAGGACGGCGGCAGTCCGGCCTCCAGGGGGCGCTCGCGCAGCAGGCCGCCGGCGAAAGCGTGGAGGGTGCAGATGTCCGCCTGGTCCAGGTCAGCGATGCCCTGGTGACAGCGGTCGCGCTCCGCCGGGTCGCGCAGGTCGTCGCCGGACGCCTTTTCCAGCTCGGAACGGATGCGATCTCTCAGCTCGGCGGCGGCGGCTTCGGTGAAGGTGATAGCGGCGATGCGGTCCAGGGTGGTGGTTCCGGTGGCAACCAGGTTGGTCACCCGCTGGACGAGGCTGGTGGTTTTCCCGGTGCCCGCGCTGGCCTCGACGAACAGCGTCGCGCCCAGATCCTCGGCGATGGTGTTCCTGACATCGGCATCGACAGGGACGAAGGCCGCGGGCCGGTTCTCCGAAGATGCTCCGTTTGCCTCGGTCATCATTCACCCTCCCCGTCGGGTTCCGCCAGTTGCAGATAGCCGGCAAGGACGGGATCGGACTTCTTACGCTCCCAGAGGTCGGCGCGGCGCGTGGGGCAGATCGCGTCGAAGTCGCAATACTGGCAGTTGGATGGCCCGTACCGGGCCGGCGGGCCGGGGTTAGCGGGGAAGATGCCCCCGTTGATGCCGCCCACGATGCCGGCGATGCCCTCACGGAACCTTGCGGCGACGGCTTCGTCTGCCATGTTGAAATGCGCGGAGGGGGCGAACTGAAATCTGCCCCGGTTGGTGCTGAACCAGTACGCCGCGGCCACGGAGTCCGCTTCGGGGAACAACGCGCGGGCCGCCAGTGAATAAACGGCAAGTTGCAGCCGGCGACCCTGATCGATTGGGTCGTCGTCCAGGGCCTTGTACGGGTCCGCGCTGCCGGTCTTGTAGTCGATCACCAGCACCGCTTTGCCATCGCCGCTGATGTCCATGCGGTCGATCATTCCCCGGAAACGGATCCCGGAATCAGGGTCGATAACCTCGGTTGAATCACCGCTGAATCCGAACCTGGTCTCGACTCGTACATCCGTCGCTTCGCTGCTCTCACGCAATAAAGCGTCCACTTCCAGGAAAGTCTCCAGGTCGGAGAGAATTTCGGTTTTGACCATCTCCCACAGCAGCCGTTTGCCGGTGACGCCGCGGGTTTCCACTTCCCGAAAGCTCTGCGCGGCGATGCTCATCAGCAGTTCGTGGTCGGCGGGGCTCCACGGTTGCCCGGGCGCGGGGAGATGGCCGCCCTGCCGGCTCTCGCGGATGAACCGCTCCAGTATCTTATGACCCAGCGTGCCTCGGTCCAGGGCGCTGATGGAGAAAATTTCCTCGGGAGTGTCCAGCGCGCCGAGCCGGAGAACGTGGGCCAGGAAATAGCGGTACGGGCAGGCCGCCCAGGTCTCCAGCGCGGTGGGGGAAATGGGCGTTCCGTCGGGGCGGATGCCGAAGCCGTCGATCTCTTTGATGCCCGACAGGTTCCCGTCGTATTCGGTCAACAAGCTCAAGGACCGCTGGCCGGCCAGCCGGCCGGCGCGGGCCATGGGTTCCCGCCGGGCGTAGGGATGGTGGGGAAGGGCTCGCCCGTCACGTCGCCATTCCAGCAGGCGCTTGCGTCGGAAATCCGCTCCGTCCGCCAGGGCGATTTCATCGGCATTGGCCAGGGCCTGCTGGGGCGAATCATCAACGGTGAGCCAATCGTGGCCGCGCCAGCCGGCGAGATCGCCGCTGCGCACCGGACCGCCGGCCAACGCCGACGCCTGTTCAAGAAACCACCGCGATGGGTAGGCCGGCCGCTGCGAGGCGGCGTCCGCTACCGGGTACGTCAGGGTGCGACGCGATGCCGAGGTGACGGCGGCGAGATACTCGTAGCGTTCCTCCGCCAGGCGCATCTGGATGCGGTCGCGACCGCCGGCGGCGGACCAGTCGGGCTCCGTCAACAAAGGGTCGCGGCGCGGCGACGGGGGAACCGCTCCTTCGATCATGCCGACCAGCCAGACGGCGTCGAAGGTCATGCCGGCCGCTCCCGCAAAAGAGGACACGAACACGCCCTGCCCGGTGGGGCCCAGATGGCCGAAGGGAGTCTGCATCATCTCCGTGACCATCTGTCGAAACGTAGTCAAGGTGGCGCCCGCGTTCACGCTGTCCGCGGCGGCGAACTCGTCAAGCAATCTCCGGATGCGTTCTGCGGCGTCGCCGTCAGCCTCGTTAACGTCGCTTGCCAGGTAGCTGTTCAACAGGGTTTTCGCCCAGTCCGCAAACTCTCGCCAGGGACTGCCGTCGGCTGGCGGATCCAGGTCATCGGCGAGTTTGTCGATAAAGACCTGGATATCATGCGCTGCGGCCGCCTCGGATCTCATGCCACGGGCGCGGGACACGCTGGTTTCGCCGTCGGTTTCCCGGCGGTCCGCGTCTGCGATCAACCGTTGGGCGTGGGCGTCGAGCCGGTCGCGCCACTGCCGCAAGCCGCTGACGATGCCGGCCTTACGGGTAACCACGTCCCACCGGCTGGGGCTGAAACTCGCGGCCGTATCGACCGGGTTCCGCACGGGGCAACTGCTGAGCCATCCCATCACCTCGGACCTGGGGAACTCACTCCCGCACAACTCCAGCAGGCCGCTCAGGGTGCGGCCAACGCCGGTGCCGGCCAGCGTCTCGCGGTCGGGTCCGGCCATGGGGAGACCGGCCATGCGCAACTCGTCGCGGATCAGGGAGGCGTAGGGATCGGCCATGCGATAGAAGATGGCCATGCGGTGCAACGGCGTGCCGCGCCCGTTGACTTCCCGCATGATCTGGCGGATCACCCAGCGCAGTTCGTCGTGGGCGGTGGGCGCGACATGCAATCGAGCGGGGCCGGCGAGCAACGGGGTATCCGCGTCGGCGGCTGGGGGAGTGGCTGGCGAAGCCGTCTTTCCGCGCAGCCGGTCCGCCAGGTCCAGCGTCGACTCGTCGGCCACCGCATCCCCGGTTATCCCCAATATGGCCGCGCACCGGTGTCGCCCCGCCAGGGATTCCATCAACCTGACTTCTCCCGGCGAAAGACCGTGGGGCAGGTGGAAGATGATCAGTCCCAAGTCGTCCAATCCGGGAGCGGCGCCGGCGGACACCGTTGCCGCTGCCGCCTCGGCCAGGTCTTCCGGGTCGTACCATTCCCCGGCGGTGAGCCGGCGAAAACCGTCGTACAAGCGGGCCATCTCGCCGGCGATGCCGTCACGGGAGGCGAGAGCGGAACACAACGCGGCATCGGTGCTGCGGAGTTGACGGAAAGCGGCGCGTACACTGGATTGTGTGCTGGGATGCTCGGATACGTCGCGCAACGGGCCGTCGGTTTGCGCCAGCGCCTGCCGCACCGCCAGGTTCTCCAGCACGCCGGTCAGCGGCTTGCGTCCCTGTTGCTCCAGCGCCGCCGCGCCCAGCAGTTCCGATAACACGGCCACCGGCATAAACCGGACATTGGCAAACCCGGCGCCTCCCAGCTCCTGGCGCAGGGCCAAGCCGGCGTACCGCGTCGGGGTGACCACGGTTACCGGAGCAAGCACGTCGTCACGTTGCTCTGCTTTGATGAGCCGCCAGAGTTCCCGGGTCAGTTCCGGAGACAGGCGGTCCACGATGAGGCGCGGTTGGCCGGCATTTCCAGATTGGTGCATGGGATCGTCCGTTGTCATCGTCTGAATCAGGATTTGCCGGATTTTGGGATTTTCAGGATGTTCATAAATCCCGAAATCCTCTAATCCTGGTAATCCTGATTCTGGCGTTCCCTGGCGGCAAACTGGGTATGCATGAGACTCAGTTGAGGTTGAAATGGGCGGCGGGTACGGGCTCCAGCACGCCGTGATCCGGCAACGGCCAGGCCGGTTGGGTGGAGCCGTGGTTGGGGTCAAAGCGCCGCTGCGGGTCCGGCTGTGGAGGCCGGATGGGACCGTAGAGGAGATTGGTCGCGGCGGTCATGATTTCGGCATCGGCGTTGGAGCGGTTGACGACGATGCCTTTTTCCAGCGACGCCACCGGAACACCGTCGCGGAACACGACCCGGTTGCCCGGCTGGGCCGGCACTCGCTCGCCCGGCGTGACGATGCCGACCAGGTTCAGCGGATCGCAGGCCGAGACGACTTCCAGTCTGCCGGCGGCGGGGGCGCGGTGCGCTTCCCGCAGCGCGGGGACGGCGTCGGGCAAGGCAAACTGCTCGCCGACGAAACCGGAGACGAACCGCCCACCCCTGATTTCTCCCCTGGCCTCCAGCCGGCGGTAGACACTGGCCAAATCCCGCCAGCGTGGGGCCATCCGTTCCCGGGCCATCAACTCAGGGAACACCACGCCGTAGCGATGCAGCAGTTGCATGGCTCTGGCTTCCAGGGGGTCTTCCACCGGGTCGAGGGCCTCCAGCAGGGACCACCGTCCGGCGCTGACTTGCCGCTGCGACCGGGGCCGGTGTGACGCTGAGGGCTGGCTGCTGCCGGGATTGGTACGCGCAGAAACGGGTCCACGGCTGCGATCGCGGGCGCCTTTGGCACGTTTCCGCTCCGGTCGGCCCCGGTTTGGCTTCCCGCTGATCCGGGCGCGGAGGGGGACAATGCTGTCCGAAGTCACCAGCCCGTTGGCCGCCAGCATCCACAGGGTTTCCTCCACGTCCGACGGCAGGCGTCGGGTGCGGGCGATGAGGTCGGCCTGGAAGCAGGCGCCCCGGGTGGACAGAATTTCCAGAATCTCAGCCCCCGCTCCTTTCAGATTGTCGACGCTCTCAGGAGCCGGGTCCAACAGCCAGTCCAGGGACTCGCGCAGGGATAGGGTGATGCTGGAGGTGCGGGTCAGGGGAGCGGCTCGCGGGTTGGAGCCGATGCCGGATGCGGCGCTGTTCGCCCGGGAGAAACGTCCCCAAACCACCTCCCCGCCGGTGCAAAGGCGGTCCAGCAACTCCGGGCCGTAGTCAGCAACGCGGCGCGCCAGCAACTCCGGTTCCCACGCGGCGGCGGCGGTCTCGAATCCCTGAAGCCTGTCGATGACGTCCAGCAGTCCGCCCTCGCCGGAGGTTTCCCAGCCCGTGGTCGCGTGCTGCCACTGGAACAGGAAGCGGAGGAACGACGCTTGCGAAACGGGTTCGATCTCTCGCCGCAGACGGCCCACGGTGGCGCGGTGGATGCGGGCGAGGATGCGGCGGTCGCAGAATTCCTCCTCCTCAACACCGGGGCGGAAACTGCCGCGCAGGACCAGCCCCTCATTTTCCAGCCCGATTATGGCGGTATTGACATCGGACACGGACAGGCAGAGCAGTCCGGCCATCTCGCCGGCGGTGAATGGGCCGGAGGACTCGGCCCAGCCCCGGACGAGGTGCAGTACGGCGTCCTCCCGCTGGATTTCATCACCGGCACTTCCGGAGGACGGAGGCAGCAGGCTGACCTTCCCTTCCAACGCTGCATCTGGGTAGGCGGCCGAGACGAGGCCGGCGTGCTCGGCGGCCAGCCAAAGAGTCGCGCCGTCCGAATGGACCAGGCGCAGGGCCCGTCCCGCCCGGGCCAGGTCTTCCAGCCAGCCGAGGAGCATCTCCTTGGTGGCCATCTCGGTGCGCGAGGCCAGCTCATCCAGTGGAGCCACGACCAGGGTCAGCAGGGCGTCGTGAAGTTCCTCGGCATCGCGGATGGCCGGCCAGGCGTAGGCCGACTCTTCGCGGATGGCGTCCGGGTCCAGGGCGGACAGGTCGCGGGCGTCCTCGGGGAGGGCGCGGCGCAGGGAGACGGCCCGGGCCCGCCGCTCTTCCAAGGGCGCGTCGTCCAGGAAGGCGTAGGGCATGGCGTTGAGGATCTGGTGGGCGAACACCGACGGCTGCACGGTGTCTTTGGCGAACACTTCGATCTCCCCGGCGCGGATGGACGCCAGGACACTCTTCAGACCTTCCAGGCTCATGGCCTCGGTGAGGCAGTCGCGGGTGGTCTCGAACACCAGCGGGTGGTCCGGGGGCTCGATGTCTCCGGGCTCGGCGTTGTCCTGGCACTGCACCTGGGCCGGGAACACGGCGGCCAGCAGGTCATCGGAGCGCATCCTTTGCAGCGGCGCCGGCACCTTCTTGCCGCCGGAATGCCGGAGCAGGGCCAGGAATCGGGATGCGTTCCAACGCCAGCGGGTTCCGTACAAGGGGGCCTGGAACACGGCCTGGGTCAGCACCTCCTCCACGGTGTGGGGCGACAGGTAGTTGAACACGTCGCCCAGGGGGAAGGCCATGCTGGGTCCCAGGGAGAAGTTCAGTCCGTCGTCGGTGGCGGTGGCCTGGAGCTCGAAGTCGAAGGTGCGGCAGATGCGCTTCCGCAGGGCCATACCCCAGGCCCGGTTGATGGCCGCGCCGAAGGGAGCGTGGATCACCAACTGCATACCGCCGCTCTCGTCAAAGAACCTCTCGGCTACCACCCGGCTGGCGGTGGGCACCACGCCCAGGACTCGCTTGCCTTCGATGAGATAGGCTACCAACTGGCGGGCGACTTCCGGCGACACGCCGGCTTCGGAAACCAGCCAGGCTTCAGCGTGCGGCGGATTGTCGAGGAGCCGGTCGATGCCGTCTCGAAGTTGCGTAATTTCGTCGGAGAGTTCCCAGGTGCGGCCGGGGGCTTCGCCCAGCCAGAAGGGGATGGTCGGCAGGTTGCCCTGGGCGTCTTCGACCCGAATCCGACCGCTTTCCACGCGGCTGACTTTCCAGGGGGTGTTGCCCAGCAGGAAGATGTCGCCGGCCATGCTCTCGATGGCGAAGTCCTCGTTGACGGTGCCGACGAAAGTGCCGTCCGGGTCGGCCACCACGTCGTAGTCCGCGTTGTCGGGGATGGCGCCGCCGCTGGTCAGGGCGGCGAGGCGGGCGCCCCGGCGCCCCTTCAACTGGTGGTTGATGCCGTCGCGGTGCAGATGGGCGCCGTTGCGTCCCAAGCGAGGGGCGAACCCCTGGGAAAGGGACGCGACCACCTGGTCGAACCGTTCCCGGGGCAGGTCACGGTACGGGTAGGCGCGCCGGCACAGGTCGAACAGATCGTCCTCGTCCCAGTCTTCAGAGGCGCAGGCGGCCACCATCTGCTGGGCCATCACGTCCAGCGGCCATGACGGGATGGCAAAGGTGTCCAGGTTGCCTTGCAGCAGCGCCCGGGACAGGGCGGCGCACTCCAGCATCTCATCCCTGGTGAGGGGGAACAGCTTGCCCTTCGGCACGCCGCCCACGGTGTGTCCGGACCGGCCCACCCGCTGCACCAGCAGTCCGATGGAGCGCGGCGAACCGATCTGGCAAACCAGGTCGATCTCGCCGATGTCGATGCCCAGTTCCAGCGACGCGGTGGCGACACACACCTTCACCTGTCCGTTTTTCAGCTTCTGTTCAGCGTCCCAACGGGTAGCCCGGGACAGGCTGCCGTGGTGGGCGACGACCGCTTCCTCTCCCAGGCGGGACGAAAGCTGGTGGGCCACCCGTTCCACCAGGCGGCGGGTGTTGACGAACACCAGGGTGATGGCGTGGGTCTCGGTGAGTCCGGCGATGGCGTCCAGGGTCTCGCCCCAGATTTCGTGGGTGGCGATGGGACCGAGTTCCTGCTCCGGCAGTTCCACGGACAGGTCAACCCTGCGGCGGCTGCCGGTGTCCACGACCACGCAATCGGGATTGCCGTCGGCGTCGATGTGCCGGTTGCCCACCAGGAAGCGGGCCATTTCCGACAAAGGCCGCTGGGTTGCGGACAGACCGATGCGGGTGATGGGTTCCTCGGAAAGCTGGCACAGGCGCTCCACCGAAAGGGCCAGGTGGGCGCCGCGCTTGTCGTCGGCCACGGCGTGGATCTCGTCCAGGATCAGCGTGTGGACGTGCTTCAGGCCCCGCCGTCCGCTCTCCGAGGTCAGCAGGATGTACAGCGACTCAGGGGTGGTGATGAGGATGTGCGGCGGCCGCTTGGCCAGCTTCTGTCGTTCCGAGGCCGGCGTGTCGCCGGTGCGTACCGCGGTGGTGATCTGCGGTATCGGTGTTCCGGTCTCCTCGGCCAGGGCTGCTATCTCTTCCAGCGGCGTGGCCAGGTTTTTCTGGATGTCGTTGGACAGGGCCTTGAGGGGCGAAACGTACACCACCTGCGTGGCGTCGGGCAGCTCCGCGTCCATACCCTGCCGCACCAGTTGGTCGATGCAGGTGAGGAAGGCGGTGAGGGTCTTGCCCGATCCCGTGGGCGCGGCGATGAGCGTGTGCCGCCCCCGGGCGATGGCGGGCCAGCCGACGGCCTGGGCTTCCGTGGGAGCGTCGAACCGGCCGCGGAACCAGCGTTGGATGACAGGATGGAAGGAGGACAGGGGCATGGCGGGGATTTTAACACAGCACGGGAGGTTGGCATCCCGGTCGCACGTCACAACCGATGGTGACAATGGTTGCAGCGGGGAAACAATTCACATGGATAAACAGGATGAACGGGATGGTATCAATCAAATCCTATTCATCCTGTGCATTGATGTAAAAGACGAAATGGGTACGCATGAGGGGGAAATCCAGGATTGACGGTTTCGCTGGCAGATGCCGGGCCGAATTGACTACTGGCGGGGCAATGCCGCCGGTTCCTGCGGAGGCGCCGGTTTCGGGGGCTGGGGCGGTTTGGCCGCCAGCGCCAGGATCCCGGCGAGGAACACGGCCACGGCGAAGAACGCGAACGGGATCCGGTAGCTGTCGAAATAGTCGAACATGAACCCGGCGATCACCGGCCCCAGCGCCTGGCCGCCTACCTGCACTGACATGGTCAGGCCTCGGATTGTCCCCAGGTTCTGCCGTCCGTAGTAGTCCGCCCACACCAGGCGGATCAGCAGGTGCAGGCCGCCCACGCCGAAGCCGACGCCTGCCGCGGAGATTATTTCCGGCAGCACCCGGTAGCTCATCACCGTTCCCGCCGCGGCCAGCGCCACCACGAAGGCCGCGGACATCATCAGGAACCGGATCGGCATCCGCCGCGCCAGGGCCGCCCAGAAAAGGCTCGCCGGCATTTGGGCCAGGGCGAAGGTGCTGGCGCTCATGGCGGCGAAGCGCGGGTCAACTCCCTGGCTGATGTAGTGGGAGACCTGGTGCAGGCTGATCCCCGCCTGGACCATCATCCCGGCGCCGGAAAAGATGGCCAGGATCCAGAACGCGCGCGTTCGCAACGCCTGTCCCACCGTGAAGTTGGTCTCGGCGAAAGCAGCCGAGTTGCCGGAACCTTTTGCGGGTTCGGAATCACGGTTGGTTGAGTCTTCCCGCGCCGGCTCCGGATCGGGTTCCAGGCCCAGATCCTCCGGCCGCCGGGCCACCAGCAACAGGGACGGAACGACGCCCAGCGCCAGCGTCAGAACCCCCAGGGTCACCCACGCCGTTCGCCAGTCATACCCGGTGATGATCAACTGCATCGCCCAGGGCACGATAGCCAGGCCGGCGCCCTTGGCCACTGCGTCCACGGCCAACCCCAGCGGACGCCGCCGCACGAACCAGTTGCTGACGGCGGTGGGCAGCCCGATCTCCATCGGCCCGGAGAAGATCATCCGCCCCGGAACGTACAGGAAATAGAAGGCCAGGGGATGAGTCACGAAGGCCAGCCCAATCGCCAGAACACCCGTGGCGAGAGAACCCATACCCAGGATGGCGCCGGCTCCGTACTTGTCCAGCCACCTCCCCACAATGGGCGAAATGAAGACCGCGACCAGCCCGCCCAGGCTGACCGCCCCGGAGAACATCCCCACCGACCAGCCCATGGACTGGGTCATCGGCACCACGAAAACGGAGAGGGTCGCCACCGCCATCACGGTGCGGGTGGACAGGCTCAACGCCACCCCGTTTCCCGCGATCACCCACCCGTAGTAGAAGGGCAGGGCGTGGGCCAGCCTGGTCCGCCCGGCGGTAACGTTGGTCATTGGGCTACCAGGGTCATTGGGTTACCCCGCGAGCCGGACATTGCATGACGGCGCGACGCGCGGCGGGGTTAGTCGTAACTGTTCAGAGCTGGGGGAAGTGTCATTGCGAGCGCAGCGCGGCAATCTCGTTGGCGCCGGGGAGTCCTTTGGGGCAGACGTTGCGGCTACGGCGTCTAGATTGCCACAGCGCCAGCGCCTCGCAATGACAACCTCATGGATTCTGAACACTTACTCTCCATCCTGCCAAATCATAGAATCCTGTAAATCCTTCTGCTGGCGATTTGCGACCGGTCTGACTCCCGCGGACGGCCGGAAATCAGTTGCAACTGGTGTTCTTCAGTCCGCCGCCAGCGCTACCAGGTGGTCGTCTGCGAGCCCATTGAGGTTGACCTGCTTGCCATCCTTGATGATGGCGGAGAGGTGCCGGCCCTTTTGCAGGACGCTGACGTCGGCGAGGGGATCCTTGTCCAGGATCAGGATGTCGGCCAGCTTGCCCGGCTCAATGGTGCCCAGTTCGCCCTCCAAACCGACGGCGAAGGCGTTATCCCGGGTGTTGGCGACGATGGACTCCATGGGAGTGTAGCCGCCGTACTTGACCATGATTTCCATCTCGTTGGCGTGGAGTTCGCCGTAGGGCATCAACGGGGAGTTGCCGCTGTCGGTGCCGCACAGCACCTTCACGCCCATGGAGCGGGCCTGCTGGAGCATGTTGAAGCCGCCCTCAAGGTTGTACTTGATTTGGTCAACTTCTTTGTCGCTCCGGCCAAACTCCCGCCCGACCTCGACGGCGTGCTTGAGGAAGGTAATCGTCGGCATGATGCGGACGCCGTTTTCGGCCACGACCTCCAGGTCAGCCTCGGTGGCGAGGTCGGCGTGCATGATCCAGTCCACGCCGGCCTCGGCGGCGGCGCGGGTGGAGTCGGACCCGCGCGAGTGGATGGTGATGCGGGCGTTGCGGCGGTGGGCCTCTCCGACGACGGCTTGCAGCTCTTCCTTGGAGATGGTCTGGAAGTCGCCCCAGGTGCTGTCGGCCATCTTGATGAAGTCCACGCCGTGCTTGCACTGACGGCGCACCTCGGTAATCATCTCGGACACCGAGTTGGCGAGCACGCCGTTGACGTGCTCCGGTGTACCCATCCATGACGGTTCGTTGTCGGCGATGCTGCCGTAGGTGACGATGAAGCGGCCGGCGCAGTAGATGCGCGGCCCCTCAATCAGGCCGGCGTTGATCGCCTCACGGAGCGCCACGTCGATGAACCAGGTGCCGCCGGGGATGGACAGGCCGGTCACGCCGGAGCGCAGCACCTCGCGGGCGTTCCTGGCGGCCCTGATGGTGGAGAACTCGGCACTGGTGGTTCCGCGGGCGACGTTCAACCCGGGCATGGCCGGCTGGCCGAAGGACAGGTGGCAGTGGCCTTCGATGAGGCCGGGCATGATCCACTGGCCCGTGGCGTCGATGGTCTCCACGTGCTCCCGGTCCTCGACGTTGACCTGGGGAGGCACCGCGCCGACGCTGAGGATGCGGTTGCCCTGGATCACCACCGCGTCGTTGGGGGCCGCCGGCTGACCCGTCGCGTCAATGAGCGTGCCGTTACGGATGATTGTAGTCTTTGCGCCGTTGGTGCTCATCGTTTCCTCCTTTTGGGCCCGTTTCCCTTGTCGTTAGCGGCTTTGGCGGTGCGGATGCGATTGGCCTCCCCGGATACAATCTAAGCGTGGAGCCGGTCGTAGGCGGAGAGTCGCTCGATACCGTGCTCTTCGTCGTATTCGGCGGCAGAGACCAACTGGCCGGTCATGGTCTCAGGGGTTTGCAGGGCCAGGTACACGGCCACTTCGGCGATGTCGTCGGGCAGCCGCATGCGCTTATGCACTTCGTCATCGTAGTCGTCATTGGGGCGGGTCAGGTTCCAGCCAGGGTCGAGGATGTTCACGGCGATGCCGAAGTCCTTGACCTCGTCGGCCAGCGCCTCGCTGAGGCGTTCCACCGCGGCCTTGGCGGCTCCGTAGGACGCCTGGCCGGCACGGCCGCGGCGGGCCACGTTCATGGAGGTCAGGCTGACGATGACGCCGGCGCCGCGTTCGATCATGTGGGGCAGCACGGCCTTGCAGGTCATGAAGGTGGTGGTCAGGTTCGATTCCATCACCCGCCGCCATTCCTCTTCGGTGATGTCCAGGACGGTTACGGCGTGGGTCAGGTCGTTGGTGAAGAGACGGTATCCGCCGACGTTGTTGACCAGGATGTCGATCTTGCCCAGTTCGTCGATGGTCTCCTTGGCCGCCCGGTTGGCGCCCTCGCCGGTGGTCAGTTCGGCGTTGACCGTGTGGGCGCGGCGGCCCAGGGCGCGAATTTCGGAACCGACGGCGTCCAGCTCCGAAGGAGTGCGGGCCACGATGGCGACGTCTGCGCCCTCGCGAGCATAGGCCAGGGCCATGGAGCGGCCCAAACCGCGGCCTCCTCCGGTCACCAGGGCGACTTTGCCTTCCAGTTGCATTTTGCTTCACCTTTCCGGCGGGTGTGTAAATGTTCACATTTCAGGAGGTTGTCATTGCGAGCGCAGTGCGGCAATCCCGCGGGCGCACGGGCGTCCTTCAGGACAGACGTTGCTGCTACGGCGTCGAGATTGCCACGGCGCAAGCGCCTCGCAATGACACTTTCCTCGCAACTCTGAACAGTTACGCGGGTGTTACTCGTCCTGGGGGAGGAAGGCGTTGGGGACGACCGCGCTGCCTTGACCTACGCCGGTGGTGTCGCCGCGCTGGTTCTCGACCTTGACGTCCACCGACACCCGGCTGCCGTTCACCTCGCGGCTCACGCCGGTTACCGTTCCCGTGAAGGTGATGGTGTCGCCAGGGCGAACCGGGCGCAGGAACCTCAGATCGACCGTGCCGCTGTGGTTGAACACGTCGCTGCCGAAGTAGCGGCGCAGCAGTTCCAGGGCGAAGGACAGTGACATCCGGCCTGAGGCCACCGTGCCCTCGGTTCCCAGGGTCTCGCGAGCGGTTTCCTCGTCGGTGAACTGGGAGGCTTCCAGTTCGCCGGAACTGCCCTCGAACAGGTTGATGGCCTCCTGGGTCATTTCCTTTATCAACGGGGGCAGCTCGTCCCCCACCTCGTAGGCGCGTACTAGCCTCCCCATTTCTTGCCGACCTCCGTGGGCTGCTTGAGCTCGTGGGTGATCACGCGGTCGATGAGCCGGCCGTCCTCGTCAACCGAGACCGCCTCGGTGACGATGTAGTTCTTGCCCCGGCGCAGGTACTTGTCGGCGATCCACGCCCGCACGGTGATGGTCTTGCCGGCCACGGGCGGGTTGTAGCAGTAGAACGCGCAGCGGGCGTTGACGGAACCGGCATCCCGGTACCTGGCGTTGTACTGCTTGACGTCCACCTTGTGGGAGATGGTCGGGAAGCTGGCCTCCGGGTCCATCACCCCCTGGCGGTAGGTGTCGATCATGTCCTGGGTGAGGAGGTACTGGTACGTCTCGAAGGTCTCGCCGACCTCCAGCGCGTCCCAATCCAGGAGGGTTCGCGCATCCGCTTCTACCATAGCTGCACTTCCTTTCGTGTGATGCGTGATTCGAGTGTCATGCCGTTTGGATGCCCCGCCAGGAACGCCGACCAGCGACCCGTACGAAATGGCCGAAGCCGGGGTCGGGGAAGTGTCCGGCGGAGACCAGGATCTGCTCGTTCTCCAGCATATCCAGGACGGAATTCCGAGTGCTCCGGGACAGGTCCGGCTGGATGTCGAAAATGGGGCACCAGTCGGTGTAATGGGCCTGGGCCGGGTTGTGCGCCACGTCGCCCAGAATATAGCCGCGCTCGCCGCCCGAGGCGATCATGATGGAGACGTGGCCCGGGGTATGCCCTGGCGTGGAGACCGTGGTGAGCTCATCGGTGATTTGGTAATCGTCGTCGATCAGGTCGATAAAGCCCAAGCCTTCCAGAGGGACTACCTGGTTCTGGACGTGGGTGGCGCCGGCCAGCACGTCAGGCTGGGTCCAGTAGTCCCAGTCCTTCGTCGGCACGAGGTAACGGGCGTTGGGGAAGTTGGGCTTGCCATCAGTGAGGTTCCAGCCCACGTGGTCGGGGTGGAGGTGTGTGAACACCACCAGGTCTACCGCCTTCGGGTCGACGCCCTTGGCTTGCATGTCGGACATGAGGGTGCCGTCAGGGGCTTGCAGGCCGGTATCGACGATGATCAGCTTTCCCTGCGAGCGGACGCCCGTGGTTCCATACCTGCTGCGGATCTGGTCGTGTTCGTCCAGGAGCTCAGGAAACTCCCGCCACTGCTCGATGGTGGTATCCGGGAACGGGATCAAGGGAGACCGGACGGGCCCTCCGTCGTTTAGCGCCAGCAATTGAACGTTGCCGACGGTCGTAGTGTAACTGGGCATAGGGGTATTGCCTCGCGATGAGTTGGCCTTCCAACGGGGTATCGTTCCGAGCAACATATTACCCAAAAACCGGGCCATGTCGATAGGAACCACCCGCGTCGGTATTCTCAACATAGGTAGATATTGGGTTTTTCTTCCTGTCGCCAGCAGACCAGGGCCAGAGAGTACGCCAGCATCTCCATGCCCCTGGTGTACCCTTTGGTCCGCCGCATCAACCGGTTCAACTTGCCCAGCCACACCGAATGCAGTCCCTCATTCCAGTTCACCGCCCTTGCCCACCACGTGCCGGGCCGGAAGCAACCACCCCAAGTACACCTGGCAAGCGTCGCTGCGGTACAGACCAGCCTCGGGCAACCTTTCGTATCACCGCAAGAAAGGCCCTTCACTGCGGTCGCCCACTGCAAAGTCCACCCAGCGACCACCGTCGGTCTCCCGCACCACCGCCGTCCAGATCCAGCAGTCCTCCCGCCGCCGGCTGGCGGCCGGTCATCCCCTGGGCAACCAGCAACCTGGACCTGACACCACGGGGTCGGGAAAGCCTGGCTGGGTACGCCTGGGGGATTGAGGTGTACCATCGCGGCATCAAGCAGTGCTGTGGGGTGTAGAAATCGCCCGCCCGCAAGGCGGAAGCCCAGCGCAGCCACATTGGGATGTCCTTGCAAGCCTTTTTGCGGCTGGAAGTCTACCGATTACGCACCGGGGCCAGTTGGTATGAGGTCAAAGCGAGCATCATCCGCGACGCCCTCCGGAATTACCTCGCCCATCCCTGGTAACCAACTCACCCCAACTGCGTAACTCCTATGCTATTGCGAGCGCAGCGCGGCAATCTCGTTGGCGGAGGGAAGTCCTTTGTCGCAGAGGTTGCTGCTACGGCGTCGGGATTGCCACGGCGCAAGCGCCTCGCAATGACAACATTCTGGATTCTGAGCACTTACCCGGGGCCGGCATCGCGATTCACGCTGCTCCGCTCGACGTGGTAACAAACTTTTTACATGTGAGAGGTTGCGACGAGGCGATTTAATCGGGGCAGTTCGGGTACAATATCAGGACAATCTGGACTTTGAGGTCTGTTTCATGAGTTACAAGGCGGAATACATTTGGATCGACGGGCAGCAGCCCACCGCCAAGCTTCGGTCAAAGGCAAAGATCGTTCCCGATGGTGAGGATCCTCCCATCTGGGGCTTCGACGGCTCCAGCACCAACCAGGCTCCGGGGGAAAACTCGGACTGCGTGCTGAACCCGGTGCTGGCGGTTCCTGACCCGATACGGGGTGGGAACAACAAGCTGGTGATGTGCGAAGTGCTGCTCACCGACATGTCGCCCCATCCATCCAACACCCGGGCCGGCTGCGCCGCCGCGGCGGAACAATACTCCTCGATGGATTTCTGGTTCGGCATCGAGCAGGAATACACCTTCTTTGACGGCGTCAAGCCGCTGGGCTGGCCGGACAATGGTTTCCCCGCGCCCCAGGGCGGCTACTACTGCGGCGTCGGGTCCGACGAGGTTTTCGGCCGGCCCGTGGTGGAGCAGCACATGGACGCCTGCCTGGACGCCGGCCTGGCGATTTCCGGCATCAACGGCGAGGTTATGCCGGCCCAGTGGGAGTTCCAGATCGGACCCATCGGAGCGCCGGCGGTGGGCGACCACCTGTGGCTGGCCCGCTGGCTCCTGTACCGCATCGGCGAGGACGTGCTAACCGTTGACGGCCGCCGAGGCATCAGCGCCACGCTGGACCCCAAACCGGTCAAGGGCGACTGGAACGGCGCCGGGGCCCACACCAACTTCTCGACCAGTCTGATGCGGGAGAACTACGACGCCTGCGTCGCGGCGGCAGAGGCTCTGCAGACCCGCCACGACCTGCACATCGCCAACTACGGCGACCGCATCGAAGAGCGCCTCACCGGCCTGCACGAGACGTGCTCCTACCGGGAGTTCCGGTACGGCGTGTCCGACCGGGGCGCCTCGGTCCGGATTCCGTGGCAGGTCGCCCGGGACGGCAAGGGTTACATCGAGGACCGACGGCCCAACGCCAACTGCGATCCCTACACCGTGACCCGGCTGATCATCGAGACCGTGGGCGGCGCGGCCGCAGGCTAGAGACGGCACAGAAATCTGGTCGATCCTGGGGATCTACTTTGGCGGTCGCTGCCGTACCCACGGAGCGACCGCCTGTGATTTGGGCCTCGTCGCGATCAGGGCGTCAAGCGCTTAGGCTGCCGTGTGAACATGGGCAAACGCCGTTACGCTGCCGAGAAGAACGTCTTACGCCTGCGCCAACTCCGCCACCAGAGGCATCACACGGCTGACAGGATGTCAGTGTGAACAAAGTCGTCGCCCTTGTACAACAGGGGCAGCCCCGCACGGAGGCGAGGGCGTAAGCGAAAGTGTCGCCGAAGTTGAGTTGTGCCGGGTGACGGCGGCCTTTGCCGTATCGTTCATAGGCGCGGCGGGCGATTTCGGCCTGTTCCGCATCCAACGGGACGACTGTAATGGGCAGATCCCTAATTAAGGCTTGGGCGCGCGCATAAGTATCGCCGCCCTTGCCCATAGCTACGATGTAAAATTCCACCAGCGCGGCGGCAGAGACTAGAATTTGCCCGGCGTCGTCAATGGCGTGGCGGATGTCGGGCGCTTCCGGTTCATTCATTACCAACGCCATCAGCGCCGAGGTATCGGATACAATCATCAGGTTGCCAGTCTTGCTACCCTTTCCCGGATGCAGGCGCGTCCAAGCCGTCGGCATGGCCTTGCCGCGCCAAATCCGCCGCGTGCTGCTGGGAGAAATCGTCCCAGTGTTGGCGGGTGCGCCAGAGCGGCCGGCCGGCGGCGCTGTCCTCCAAATACTCCAGCGCCATGTCCAGTACTTGCTCGCCGGCGTCCGGGCCGTCAAAGCCCATTCGCCGAGCCAGCGTCGCAATGCGGGTTGTGATGTCCGGCTTGTCCAGGGTAGTCATGGCCACTGTGCATCCTTCGGCTACTTGGGCAGCCCGAATTCGTCGTACAATTCGTCCTGGAGCAGTTGCGACAGGGGTCGAGGGTCCGTTTCCGAGTAGCCCTTCTTCAGGTATACCACGCGGTCGCGTTCTACCATCGCGTCAATCTCGGCGCGGGTATACCACCGCTCCCATTTGCCGGTGCTTTGGTCAAGATAGTCCAGAGCGGCGATGATTACCCGCTCGGCGGCGTCGGAGCCAGTGTAGCCGAGGAGTTCCGCCAGGGCAGAGATACGCGCCTCCAGCTCGGGTTTCAGTTCCGTAGCCATGTCGTTCTCCCGTGGGTTTACGTCTTGGCGATTATTGCTCCACTTGCAATTGTACGGTAGCGGGGTCGATGCCGCAGTGCTCCAGCATCTTGCGAGCACTTAGTCGTGTGGAGTTTGCCGACAAGTCAACGTTGATGAATATGTCGCCGCTACCGATTGGCTCATAGACAACCATCGGTTTGCCGTCGCGCATGATTGGCTTATGATTCGCGAAGAATCGGTTTCCTCTTGAAGCGATCGGAAGTGTTTCCAACGTTAACAGCCGCTTGGCGTACAACCAATCGGCAACGGCTTTGGGAATCTGCTTCCATCTGCTTATTTTAGTTTCGACTCCGTCCGGAAATTTAATCGCCGCGGGTGGCTTCGTACCGCTAGGAGGATTAAAGTCGGTCATCGGTACCCACCCGGTTGAATCAAAGTCAGCCTCTGGCACAATTGGCCGAAGTGTTTCAATCGCTGGCGGCACTTCCCGCGCAGCCGTATGCGGAACAGTCGCCAAGCCGAGCAGCGGTTCATTTGCCGCCATCGGCTGCCCTGATACTAAGTTGGGCCGCCAGAGCAACAACAGTTGCAGTGCGCATTGGTATGCCGGCGTGTTCGCAATCGAAATGTCCAGTATCCGCCTGTCCTCCAGCTGGCCCCGCTGGAACACTTCGTACAATTCCCAATGGTCACCATCGGTCAGTCCGGCGTATTCGACCCCCGACGCGTTGGAATAGTTGAGCATCTGCATCCGGTGGGACGCCAGCGATTCGCCCAACTTCTTCGCTTCGACCGTGGCGGCGGGCTTACCATCCGGTCCTAGCAGCGCATAATCAGCCCAACGTCCGCTCACGTTGTACTCCGGCGTTACCAATCCCGGGTCGGACACGTCCCACCCTAACGCAGTCAACAGCGGATCAATCAACGCCATCCGCGTCCGCGTTTCATTCTCCCGCAGCGCAGTCCCGTGGTCGCGGATGCGTTGTTGCAGAGTTTCAATTACGCCGACCAGGTCGTCCAGCATTGCAGCGTCTCCAACAGTTGGCACAGTTCATCAGGCGACCCGTTCCGCTACTGCCAACTCGCAACCTACGGCTTTGAGGGCTTTGGAGACCTTGCCGATGGGCGTGCGGTAGTCCAGGTTGACGAGCGCGGCTGCGTCATCCTCGCAGATACCCAGACGCGCCGCCAGCTCTGCCGCACCCAGTTTCTGCTCGCGCATGGCGGTGTACAGGTCCAGCTGCGCGCCCACCACCGGCTGCACCGTCAGCAGTTCCTGTCCTTCTTGGTAGGGGCTGGGCGAGGGCAAATCCAGCTCGTTGTCAACGTAGTGACCGAGCGCGACCACCAGGCAATCTTCAGCGAGGATGAGGGCTTCCCGGAACGTAAAGCCTCCAGTGTGAGCCCACGGAATATCCGGAAAGGACACCACAAACCCGTTCCCGTCTTCCTGGTTGCCTTCAATCGTGCAAGGATACAGGTATCGCATCTTCAGAACTCCCTCGCGTTGATTCCCAACTGGCGGCAATTGTCTGAATCAGGATGCTCAGGATTATCGGATTGTCAGGATTGTTGCTGTCCCAGCAGAATCAACTCAATCCTGTGAATCCCGAAATCCGGCAAATCCTGATTCAGACGATTGCTTTGCTGGGCTACTCCTCCAGCGTAGTTATATCTCCCGGATCCAGCCCAAGCTCCTGGGCCTTGAGCAGGCGGCGCATGATCTTGCCGGAGCGGGTCTTGGGCAGCGTGGGCGTGAACTCGATCTCCGACGGGACCGCGATCGGACCCAGCTCACGGCGGACGTGCAGTTGCAGGTCGTTGATCATGCGGTCGGAGCCCTCGCTGCCCATGCGGAGGGTGACGAAGCCCTTGATCACCTCGCCGCGCAACTCGTCGGGCTTGCCGATGACCGCCGCCTCGGCCACCTCCGGATGCGACACTAGCGCCGACTCTACCTCGGCCGAGCCGATGCGGTGGCCCGCGACGTTGAGCACGTCGTCGGCGCGGCCCACCACCATGTAGTAGCCGTCGGCGTCACGCAGGGCCACGTCCCCGGAGGAGTAAACGCCGGGGATTTGCTGCCAGGTGTCGGCATAGCGGTCGGGGTCGCCCCACACGGTGCGGGAGAAGTGAGGGAAGGGACGGCGGATCACCAGGAAACCGCCCTTGTCAGGCTCCTCGATGGGTTGGCCTTCCCGGTCTACGATGTCCATGACTGCGCCGGGGAGGGGCTTGCCGACGCGTCCGGGCCGCGCGGTCATGGTGGCGGTAGTGCCCAGACAGGGGCCGCCGGTCTCGGTCTGCCACCAGTTGTCGACCATGTGGGCCCACTCTCCGTTGCCGCAGATGTTCGCGTAAGCCCAGCGCAGGGCCTCGGGGTTCAGCGGCTCGCCGGCGCAGGTGAGGAAGCGCAGGGAACGCAGGTTGTACCGGCTGGCCGGCTCCTCCCCGTAGCGCATCAGCATCCGCACGGCCGTGGGCGCGGTGAAGATCACGTTGACGCCGTACTTCTCGATGACCTCGTAGAAGACGGCGTTGTGGGGGAAGTCGGGCGCGCCCTCGCGGAACACCGTCGTTGCGCCGGCCACCAGCGGCGCGTACACGATATAGCTGTGGCCAACGACCCAGCCGATGTCGGACATGCACCAGAAGACGTCGTTGTCCTTCACGTCCCAGAAGTTCTTGAAGTGGTAGTGGGTGCCCACCATATAGCCGCCGTGGACGTGGACCACGCCCTTGGGCTTGCCAGTGGTGCCGCTGGTGTAGAGGATGTAAAGCGGATCCTCGGCGTCCATGACCTCGGCGGGACAGTCGATGCTGCTGCGGGCCATCAGGCCGTCGAAGTCGGTCTCGCCGTTGCGCAGGTCTTCCAGGGCCAGTTCGCGGCGGAAGACGATGACGTGCTCCAGGCTGTCGCAGCCCTCCACGGCCTCGTCGGCTATGCCCTTGAGGTCCACCCGGTTGCCGCGACGGTAGCCAACGTCGCCGGTGATCAGCGCCTTGGCGTTGGCATCCTGGATGCGGTCGCGCAGGGAACCGACGCTGAAGCCGGCGTAGACCACGCTGTGGATGGCGCCGATACGGGCGCAGGCCAGCATACTGATGGCCCCCTCCGGCGTCAGGGGCATGTAGATGACCACGCGGTCGCCCTTGCCTACGCCCAGGGACTTCAGGCCGTTGGCGAAGCGGTTGACCTGCTGGGCCAGGCGGGCGTAGGTGTAGACCTGCTCGGTTCCGTCCTCGCCCAGCCAGATGAGGGCGGCCTTGTTGCGTCGCTCGGTGGTCAGGTGGCGGTCCAGGGCGTTGTAGGCGATGTTGGTCTGGCCGCCTACGAACCAGCGGAAGTTGGGGTAGTCCCATTGGAACACGTCGTCCCACCGGCGGAACCAGTGCAACTCGTCGGCGGCCTCGGCCCAGAAGCCTTCGGGGTCCGCCACGGAGCGGGCGTAGACGCCGTCGTAGTCGGCCATGGTGGCCTGCTCGACCACGTGGGGCGGAGGCGGGATCTCCCCGGCCTCCTGCAAAAGATGGTCAATCTGTCCCTGCTGAACCATAAAAGCGCACCTCGCACATGAGCGTGTTGAGTGCGCCTATTGTAGCGGGAACGGCGGGATGATGTATTTGAAAGCGTTTAGCCTCGACTTATCACCGGGACGGTTGCGGGCCACATCGGGCCGGAGCCGTCGGTTGATGGCTATGATTCAGCCGATCCGGTAAACACGGAGGCGAGGTTCCGGTCGAAGGTCATCATTCCGCTAACGCCGCGGCGCTGGCAGGAGGCGAGATGACAGAGGTCGCGGGCGGACAGGCCGGGGTGTTGCTCATGGAGCTGACGGGCGAGCAGGACGTCTTCACGTTCGAGGGACCAAACCTCCACGCCGTACCGCCTTACCAATATCATTGCACGGTCGAATGTCTCACCGCGGCCTACCCGCAGGTAAGCGTGCGCCAGTTCCTGCAAGACCTCTGCGGACGTGCATAAAGGCGAACCGTTGCTGTATGACCGCCGCAGGAACTCCCAAGCAATCTGTTGTAACGGATGCGGGCCACCCACCGCATACATGAACACGTTGGCATCGACGAAGGTCATACGCCAGGCAGCCCCTGTATGCGAGACTCGTGGATGTTCCTGAGGTGTACTTCCCAATCTGGTTCACGTTCCAGCCTAGAGTTGGCTCTGCATTCCTCGAGAAATGCCATAAGCTCTTCGACCGACTGAAATCGGTCGTTCGCCGGTGGCTCCGGTCGTGGACTGTGCTGCCGACCCACCGAAATCAGCCAGGCGTCCAGCGTCTTGCCTTCACGCTCGGCCTGTCTGACGAAGCGCTCGCGGTCTTCCTCGGGTATGTCGAGCTGGATCGTAGCCATGGTGTCACCTTCCCGCTGAAACAGCATAGCACGTCGATGCGATATCGCACACGCGACGCCGTTGACCCGCCGGCCCGCCGCCGCCTACAATCCCGCCAACTCATAGATCACCGCAGGAGCCGTTCCATGACGACCCACACCGACGACTACGCCCACCCCGAATACCTGACCGACGCCGCGTGGGTGGCCGCCCACCTGGACGATCCCGATGTCGTCGTGCTCGATTGCGCCAACACCGCCGACGCCTGGCAGCGGGGACACATTCCCGGCGCCCACCACGTCGCCGACAACTGGGCCAAGAACCCCGACACCTCAATTGAACCAGGGGCACGCGGGCAGCACGTCATGACGGCCGAACAGTTCAAGGCCATGGCCGAGGGCCTGGGCATCGGCGACGACACTACGGTGGTTACCTACGACCACGCCCAGGGGCTGACGGCGGCCCGCATCTGGTGGGTGTTCAGCTACTACGGCCACAGCAATGTGAAGGTGCTCAACGGCGGCTGGCGGGCGTGGGTCAACGCCGGGCAGCCCGTTGACTTCGGCCGGCCCAAAGCGCCGGCGGCGGTGACCTTCACTCCGCGCGCCGACGAGTCGTTCATCGCCACCGGCGACGAGCTCAAAGCGGCCTGCACTCTCGATAACGTGGTGGTGTGGGACGTGCGCAGCGACGCCGAATGGGACGGCACCGCCGAGAACTATCGCAACAAGCGCGTGGGCCACGTTCCCGGCGCGGTGCACCTGGAGTGGTTCCACCTGATGGACCGCAACACTCACGAGTTCAAGCCGGCCGCCGAGATCCGGCGCATCCTCACCGAGCACGGCATCACGCCGGACAAGACGGCATACTCCTATTGACAGGCCGGCATCCGTGCGGCGCACGGAAACTTCGTGCTGCGCCTGGTGGGCTTCGAGAACGCCAGGAACTACGACGCGTCCATGAGCGAGTGGGCCAACCGGGACGACACACCGTTGACCGTTTAGGCTGCCCATGGCAACGCAGCCACAATCACCTGACGCCGAGCCGCGCGCAGCGAGATTGACCGTATGGGCGCTCATTCGGATACACGCTCTGGCCGCTTCCCTGGTGGTGATAGAATTTCTGCTGATGCAGGTAATCGCTATACTGATCACCACCGCGGTGCACTGGCAGTTGCCCCTGGTAGAACCGGGCATCGAGCGGAACGTCAACCACTGGGTGCGGATATTTCAGATTACCAGCCCGACCATGACGCTATCGGGAGGTGTCGCAATCGTGCTTTCAAGCTATGTCTTTACGCTCCCGTTGCGCCAGGAAGTCCAGCGGGAGCGCAGCCGAGCCGACGCTGCGGAAAAGGCGCTGGAGGAAGCCATGAGCCAACTCCGCGCCAACGCAGAGGAACGGGCCGCGAAAGCGGAGGAAGAGCGTGCCGCCGCCGAGCAGCGCGCCGCCGTCGCGGAAGCCGCTATCGGCGAACTCCGTGCCGAGTTGGCCGAGTTGCGCGCCGAACTGGCTGTCCGCAGTCCCGCCCGCCGCCGGCGTACCCTGCGCTAGCCGTCGCTTTGGTGGATGTCCCGCAGGGTGCGGATACGACGGGTCATCGACGGCGACTCGCTGGAGGTCAAATACGCGGGGCTGTTCAGCTTCCTGCGGCGGCCCTTTCCGGTGCGGCTCTACGGCATCGACGCGCCGGAGCTGGCGCAGCCCTATGGACAGGAATCGCGCAAACAGCTGGAAGCCCTGGTTCGGCGCGGCGGGATCCGCATGGAGGCCATGGCTACCGACCGCTACGGGCGCACGGTGGGCCTTCTCTACCGGCGGCGACGGCGGGGTCAGTCGGTCAACGTGGAGATGGTGCGCTCCGGCATGGCGTGGTGGTACCGGCGCTACGGAGGCCGAGACCTGGGGTTCCCGGAGGCGGAGGCCGATGCCAAACAGCGGCGGCGCGGCGTCTGGAAAGACGGTGACCGCATCCGCCGTCCCTGGGACTACCGGGCCGATCTGCGGCGCTCGCGGCAACGGCGGCGGCGCATCCGGCGGGCACTCACCTGGATGCTGATTGGCGCGTTTGCCATCGTGGTGGCGGGGCTCGCCCTGGCGATAGCCGCCCAACTGTAGCCTTGTCTCTACGGAACCAGCGGGTGGCCCGCCAGGCCCCAGTAGGGCACCACCGCCAGCAACACATGGCGACGACTAGCACGGTCACGGTGATGCTGGTAAGAGAGATCCGCAATGATCGGCACTGGGCTTGGAGGAAGAGAAGATGTTGGAGCAAGCCGTGGAACGTATTCGGCGCGTGGATCCGGGAGATAGTCCTTTCTTTGGCAACAAGGGACGCTCTTTGGAATGGCAGACGCGGTATTACTTGGTGGATCCGTTGCTACGAGCGTTGGGTTGGGATACTGATTGCCCGCGAGAAGTGCGTGTTGAGTGGCCGGTGCCCGGTGGCGGCAGGGCAGATTATGCGCTGTTCGCTCCGAGTGGTAGCAACGACCCTGAGCATCTGTACGTACCCAAGGCTCTGATCGAAGTGAAACGGAGACGTTCGAACCTACTTGTCGAAGCGAAGCCCCAGGTGACGGGCTACGTGATCCGCTGGCCGAACATGGCTGGGTTGGCCGTGATAACGGATGGGATGACGTGGCATTTCTACCATGCGGAGGGCGGCAGGTTAACCAATCGCGACCCCGTAGCTGCGCTGGATTTGTCCCAGGGATCAACCCGGGTTGCCGCAGTCGGGTTGAAATGCCGGCTAAGCCGCGGCAATTGGCCTGACTGGAGTTAGGGTAACGGGCTAGAGCCAGCGGCCGTTGATTCTGCGTGCTCAGGCCGGGTCGACGTTGCCGTGGCAGTGGACCTCAGTACGTATGCACTCTAGTTTGTGTCGAGTACGGCTGTGCCATCGCCACGCGGTTGTAGCGCCGTCGGCTACGGAACCAGCGGGTGGCCCACCAGGCCCCAGTAGGGCACCACCGCCAGCAACAACACGCCGGTGGCGATAATGGTCATGGCGATCGCGAACCGAAAGATTTCGGGATTGGCGATGTTGGCCCGCTGGAAGATGAACACGCTCGCGGTCCCGCCCGCGCTGTAGTAGACCACCGAGTCGCCCACCACCACGGCCGCCATGCCGCATACCAGCGGATCCAAACCCAACGATTCCGCCGCCGCCATGGTTACCGGTATCACCAGGGCCAGGTAGCCGGCGATGTTGGGCAGGATGAACCGCAGCGCCGCGAAGCACACGCACAGCAGCAACAGGACCAGCATGGGCTCAGAGGCCACCTGACCCACTGTCCCCACCAGCGTGGCGGAGAACCAGGCCGCCGCGCCAGTGGTCACCAGCGCGTGTGACAATGACAATGACGTGGCGATGATGAAGAAGTTTGACCAGCCCAGGTCACGCTCGAACTCTCGCCAAGTCAAGATGCCGACCCGTGGCATCAGGATCAGGCACAGGGCGATCATCGCGGGCACCGCGGGATGCAGCCCGTGCGCAAAGTCCGTGAACCACAATAGCGCGGTGATGATTACGATAGCACCGGCCCGCATCTCTATGGGCGCCATGCGCCCCATCGCGATGGTGGCCTCGCCGGCTTCGTCTCCCAGGCGGAATCCGGAGCGGTAGAAAATGAACAGCACGCTCCCACCGACTATCAGGTTGGCATAGAACGGAACGCTCATCAGCACGAACCACTGGCCCCACGAAAAATCGCCCAGCAGGCCGGAAGCCACCACGGGAGTGATGCCGCCGGCCAGCAAGGCGGTGGAGCCAAGGCGGTTGAGGCTGCCCATCGCCATCATCGTCGCCTTGTACAGGGGGTGTTCCTGGGGGATGTTCCAGTGCTCCAGAACCTGCTCGTACACGTGGACCATGATGGCGCCCCGCGTACTGGCCGACGGCAGCGCGAAGGTCAGGGCGGCGAATGAGAACAGCATCTGCACGTAGAGGAGGCGAGGACTTCCGGCCGCCCCGCGCATCAGGTAGGTGGCCAGGCGCTCGGCCAGACCGGAGCGATGCACGGCCAGGCCCAGGGTCAGAATGCCAATGAGGAAGTAGGCGACAGGCTGGGAGAAACCGTAAAGGGCGGGGCCGATGTCGGGCACGGCTCCCACCAGCACCAGGAGCAGGACACCGCCCACGCCGGCCACCGGGACCGGTATCGCCTCCGTGGCCCACAGGATCACCGCGAGGAGCATGACCGCGAGAGCGCGCTGGCCTTGATCCGTCAGGCCTTCCGGGGTGGGCATCAGCAGGACGGCCAAGAATACCAGGCCGGCCAGCAACAGCTTGATCGCCGTCCAACCGCCGAGGGCGGGAGCGATTACGGAAATACTGGACAAAAGGCTCGCCGTCGCCGGGCGAGCGCGTCAAACCCGGGCCGGGGCGATCAGCGCTCGGTCTGCCTCAGGGGGCTGCTGGTGACGCGGCTGACCGAGGTTACCCCGCGGATCCCTTCGATGCGGGAGAACACCCGGTTCAATTCTTCGAGGTTCTTCACGTGGATGGTGAATTCCATGCTGACCGTGGCGTCGTCGTTCTCCCGGGTTACCGCCCAGGCGATGTTGATCTTGTCGTCCGAGACCTTGGTGGTGACGTCGCGCAGCAGGCCCACCCGGTCCATGGCCTCGATGCGGATGCGGACCGGGTACAGTTCCTGCTTCTGTCCCCAGGAAACCGGGACCAGCCGCTCCTGCTCGTCCTCGTTGAGCACGTTGATGCAGCCCACCTTGTGGACGCTGACGCCGCGGGAGCGCGTCACGAACCCGATGATCGGGTCGCCCTGGATGGGGTTGCAGCAGCGGGCGATGCTGGTCAGCAGGTCGCCCACGCCCAACACGGAAATGCCCGAGGAGGGGCTCGTCAGGGACGTTGAGCCGCGCAACTTGGGCATCCACGCGGCCTCGGTCATCTCGTCGTTGCGGAACTGGGTCAGGCGGGCGGACAGGGCGGAGTCGCTCAGCTCGCCGGAGCCGAGGGCGGCCAGGAGGTCCTCCATGCTGTCGTAGCGGCACGCTTCGAGCACCTCGCGGTCGGACATCTTGATGCCCATGCGACGCAACTCGCGGCGCAGGAGATCGCGTCCCCGGGTGATGTTGGCGCTGCGGGCCTGCCGGTTGAACCAGGAGCGGATTTTCTGCCGGGCGCTGTTGGTCGCCACGTAGCCACGCGCCGGGTTGAGCCAGTCGGGCGACGGCCCCCGGCCGGTTTTTCCGGCCACCACCTCCACGGTGTCGCCGTTGTGCAGGGGAGTGTCCAGCGACACCAGCTTGCCGTTCAACTTGGCGCCGGAGATGCGGTGTCCCAGGTCGGTGTGAATCTTGTAGGCAAAGTCGATGGGAGTGGCGCCGGCGGCCATCTCCACGATGTCGCCCTTGGGGGTGTACACGAAGACCTGGTCGTGGAACAGGTCTTCCCGCACCCGCTCCAGGAACTCGTCGGTGTCCGGGGTCTCGCGCTGCCACTCCAGCAGTTGGCGCAGACCGGTCATGCGCTCCTCGAAGGAGGCGCTCCCATTGGGCGAGCCGCGCTGTTCCTTGTACCGCCAATGGGCGGCCACGCCGTATTCCGCTACCTGGTGCATTTCGCGGGTCTTGATCTGCACTTCCAGCGGGTGCCCGCCGTCGCACAGCACGGTGGTGTGCAACGCCTGGTACATGTTGCTCTTCGGCGTGGCGATGTAGTCGTCGAACTGGCCGGGGATCGGGCTCCACATGCGGTGGGTGATACCGAGGGCGGCGTAGCAATCGGCGATTTCGTCGACGACTACGCGGAGGGCGTACAGGTCGTAGATGTCGCTGAGTTCCTTGCCCTCGGCCGCGTACTTCTCGATCTTGTTGTGGATGGAGTAGATGCCCTTGGGACGGCCGTGCACGTCAGAGCGGAGGCGGTTATCCGCCAACTCCGCCTTGAGCCGGTCGGCCACGTCCGCCACGTAGGCTTCCCGCTGGGACCGCCGCGCCGCCAGCATCCGGGAAATCTCCCGGTAACGGGTCTCGTTCAGGTGCCGGAAGGCCAGGTCGTCCAGTTGCCACTTGAGTTCCCAGATGCCGAGGCGGTGGGCCAATGGCGAATAGACGTCCAGGGTCTCCTGGGCGATGCGCCGGCGCTTATCCTCGGAAAGCGCGTCCAGGGTGCGCATGTTGTGCAGCCGGTCGGCCAGCTTGATGAGCACCACGCGGATGTCCTCGGCCATGGCCACCAGCATCTTGCGCAGGCTTTCAGCGTAGAGGTTTTCCGCCGGCGCGACGCCGTTGGCTTCAGCGCCGGGAGGACGGTAGTCCATACGAGTCAGCTTGGTGACGCCGTCCACCAGCCGGGACACATCGGAACCGAAGCGGGCTTCGAGTTCGGTTACTTCGACGGCGCAATCCTCGAGCACATCGTGCAGCAAGGCCGCGATGATGGTATCAGGGTCGAGGTAAAGACCGGCCAGGATGGTGGCGGCCGCCAGGGGATGAACGATGTAGGGGTCGCCGGAGCGCCGCATTTGCCCGTCGTGGCACTTTTCCGCGAAGTCGTAGGCCGACCTGATGCGTTCCAGTTGGTTCGCATCGTCCACGTATTCGGAAACGCGAGCGATCAGATCGGTGGACTCGCTGGTGACCGCGACCATAGGCGTCCTCCTGACTGAAACGGGATGCGGGCGCGTTCGGCCCCTCATCCCAAGCGCGACTCCGCGCTGCAACCTGTCCGACGATGATAACCACCTGCCCCAGGGATGTCCAGAGCGGGCTACGCGGAAAAGCGCCAGGATTGGGTTGTCGAATGACCGGTTCAGGTTCGATGCACTTCGGTTGCTCCCGCTGGGGTCGATGCTGTCGGTTGCTTGCTGGCGTCAGGTTTGGCGTCGGGTGAGTTTCGCTGGGTTCAGCCAGAGCCGGATGGTCGTTGGTTAGCCCCACGGCCGGGGGTGGTACGCAAAGGTTTAGCCCCTGTTTCGGATCACTGCGGGGAACCTAATAGGTCTGGGCCGCAGCTCCCAGGATAGTGGCGTCTCCTGTGGCCTTTGAGACCGCGCCGGTTAGGTTCCTGGGTGGTGGCCGGCGGCGGTCCCGGTTGTCGCAGGGCCGGTTATGCGATTTGGCTGCTAACGGATGGCCGTGAACGACCGGATGGCTCTGGCTGAAGCGAGTTACACCTGGCGAGGACATTATGGAACAGGCGTTCGCCTATGTCAAGGGAGGAATTTGCCGCACTCGCCCCCAGTTTGCGGAGGAGGAACAATTTACATGGATGCACAGGATAAACAGGATGGTATGGATTGGACAGGATGATTCCAGTTTGGGCTTGACCGGCGACGGGCTCGACCCGGCGCCCGCTCATCTCATGGTGAGCGGGCGCCCCGGATGACGAGATTGCCGCCCCCGCATCAAGTGCGGGGTCGCAATGACACTTTCCCGGCAAGTCTGAACAGTTGCGCTAGCGGCCGGCACTTTCCCGTTAGCCGTTTGGCATCCAGCTCCGGAGGTGGGCGCGCGCCTCCCATAGCAGGGAAGGCTTACTGGAAAAGTTCGCCCACCGAGCGGCCTTCGTGGATGCGCTTCATCGCCTCTCCGATCAGCGGCGCGACCGACAGCACGGTGAGGTTGCCCACCTTCTGGTCAGAGGTGAGCGGCACGGAGTCGGTTACCACCACCTCCTTGAAAGCGCTCTCCTTGAGGAGCCGGGGCGCCTGCGGAGCGAACACGGGATGGGTGGCGCAGCAGAAAACCTCGGTGACCCCGGCGTCCAGCAGCGCGTTGGCCGCGTTGACGATGGTGCCGCCAGTGAGGATTTCGTCGTCGAAGGTGAGGGCGCGCTTGCCGCGCACATCACCGATGACGTTGAGGGTCTCGGAGCGGTCGTCGTTGGCGGTGCGGCGCTTCTCGATGACGGCCACGGGCACGCCCAATCGCTCCGCCATGTCCCGGGCCCGCTTGCTGATGCCGAAGTCCACGGCCACCAGCACAAGGTCCTCCAGGCCCTTCTCGGCGAAGTAGTTGGACAGGATGGGCTCGGCAGTCAGCTCGTCCACCGGAATGCTGAAAAAGCCCTGGATCTGGCCGGCGTGGAGGTCCAGGGTGAGTACCCGGTCGGCGCCGGCGGTGGTGATGAGATCGGCGACCAGACGGGCGGTAATGGGGACCCGGGGCTGGTCCTTCTTGTCGGTTCGCCCGTAGCCGTAGTAGGACACCACGGCGGTGATGCGACCGGCCGACGCCCGCTTGCAGGCATCGATCATGATGAGGAGTTCCATCAGGTTGTCATTGGTGGGCGCGACCGTGGGCTGGACGATGAATACGTCCCGCTCCCGGATGTTCTCGCCGATGCGCACAAAGGTGTTGTCGTTGGCGAACTTGAAGGTCTCGCTCTCGCCCAGAGGGATTCCCAGGTAATGGCAGACATCCCGGGCCAGTTGGGGATGCGCGTTGCCGGTGAATACCTTGAGTTCTTCGAGCGTGGACATGGCAGCACCTTGCAGTAGATGGCGGTGGGGGCATGGCAGCCGGCACAGAGTCCGGCCAATGCAGCGGGACAATCGGGGGCTAATGGTAATTGGGCGAACCGATTCCCGTCAACGGCAGGCGGCCCCGTGCGTACCCGGTTTGCGGCGGGGGAACAATTTGCATGGATGAACGGGATGGTATGAATTGGATTATGGCAACCTGTCCGTCTTCAGAAACCATCCCAGAGCCGTAAGATGAATGCCCCTTTTCCGTCGTCTTGCCGCCATTGGGGTGCTGCTGCCCGCTTCGACCCGGAATCACGATATTGCCGCGCTGCGCTCGCATTGACAGATCGAGTGAAAGTGGATACGCGTGAGCAGATGCCCCTCGCGGTGGACGGCATTCCCGTTCCTGGCGACGCGCCCTTTGCTAAAATAAACCCGGAACCCGGGGCGGATTCAACCGGGGCACGTTCAGATGAACCAGAGCAATTGGCTGCGCGAACTTCTTGAGGCTGCCCTCATCGGCATCGTGGTTTTCGTCGCCATCCAGGTTGCGGTGGCCAACTTCCGGGTCGAGGGTTCCAGCATGCGGCCCACGCTGCTGCCCGGGCACTACCTGATGGTGAACAAGCTGGTGTACTACCAGTTGGACACGGAGCGGCTGGGCAAGATCATCCCCTTCTGGCAGCCGGAGGAACCGCGCCTGGTGCACACGATGCGGCCTCCGCAACGGGGTGACGTGGTGGTTTTCAACTACCCGCTGGAACCGGACCGCCAGTTCGTCAAACGAATCATCGGGGAACCGGGAGACCTGGTGGCCATTGATAACGGGATGGTCACCATCAACGGCCAGGCCCTGGACGAGCCCTATCTGGATGTGCTCGGCCGGACCAGGATGCACGACGTGCAACTGGCGGATGACGAGTATTTCGTCCTGGGAGACAACCGCAACGGGAGCCGGGACTCCCGCCACTGGGGCCCGCTGCCGGCGGACCATATCATCGGCAAGGTCTGGGCGATCTACTGGCCGCGTTCGGCGTGGGGATTCCCCGAATAGCCCGGCCGGCGGATCACGACTGCGGCCGGCGTCGGTGCGCCGGCCGGCATAGTGCGGAATCTGGAACCGCCGCTGGCTATTCGGCTTCGATAACAGGCCCGACGAGGACGTCGTCGCCCTCGATGCGGACGGCGAACTTGCGCAGCGCCTCGGTGGCCGGAGGAGTAACCGGTTTGCCGGAAGCAACGTCGAACACGGCGCCGTGCAGTGGGCAAACCACCTCGCCTTCCTCCAGGTCGCCCTCGGACAGGTTGGCGTAGGCGTGGGTGCAGATGTCGTCGCAGGCGTGCAGGTCGCCATCCAGGTTCACCAGCAGGATATCTTCCGACCCCACGCGGACGGACATCATGTCGCCCGGCGGTACGTCGCTGAGGGACGCTATCTTGACAAATTCGTCGGCCATTGGGCTGCTCCTTGGAATGTTCCTTCAGGGAAATGTTACTTCAGATCGGTGCGGCTCGTGTCAACGACGGCAGCGGCTGCCCTCGCTGATCTCCAGTGAGTGAATATTATATCTGACAAACGGGGCGCCGGCGGGCAGCGGGAAGCATCGCCGCGCCGCGGGTTCGCGCCGGCCGGCAGGCATTCAGGCCGGGCAAATGAACTTCCGGCACACCACGGCCGCATCGTACATCTCGTTGATGCTGGCGGTCTCCCGGGTGGTGTGGAAGTCCCGGACGCCGATGCCGACCGGCAAAGCGACGATGCCGTGCTCGAAGAAGACGTTGGCGTCGGACCCGCCGCCGGTGGTTTCCAGCGCAGGGCTCAACCCGGCGGCGGTGACGGCGCGGGCGATATCTGCCAGGGCGGGGTCGCTCTCCGTTACCCGGTAAGCCTGGTACTGGTTCCGGATTTCCAGGTCGATTTGGGCACGCGGGTACATAGCGGCCGCCTGGTCGAAGGCGCGGCGAAACTCGGCGGTGTAGTTCTCCAGCTTGGCCTGGTCGCGGGAGCGCAGTTCGCCGTCCATGAACGCCTGCTCCGGGATGATGTTCCGCTTGAGGCCGCCCTCCAGCACGCCGATGTTGCTGGTGGTCTCGTGGTCGATGCGGCCCAGCGGCAGGCGGGTGAGGATGTTGGCGGCGACCAGCAGGGCCGACACGCCGTTTTCCGGTTCCAGGCCGGCGTGGGCGGCAACGCCGGTGATGCGGCACTGCACCACGTTCTGGGCCGGCGCGCCGACGCAGATGCGGCTAACCGGGCCCTCGCCGTCGAAGACCATGCCGTTGGTGGCCGTGACCAGCGAAAAGTCCAGGTTGCGGGCGCCGTTCAATCCGCCTTCCTCGGCGCGGGAGAACACCACCTGCACCGGGCGTCCCAGACCGCCGTCCTCCATGGCGGCGGTAAGCCCTTCGAGCACTATGGCCAGGCCGGCCTTGCAGTCGCCGCCCAGGATGGTGGTGCCGTCGGAGCGCAGGGTGTCGCCGTCGGCGTCAAGGGTGGGCTGGATGCCACGGCCGGGTTCCACGGTGTCCATGTGGGCGGACAGCATGACCGGTGGTTCGCCCGATCTGCCGTTGTTGCCGGGCAGGGTGGCCACCAGGTTGCCGTAGGCGTCGTGCCGTATCGACGCGCCGAGGTCGGTGAGCCGCGCGGAGAGGTGGGCGTCGATGGCGTCCTCCTCGCCGGTGGGGCTGTCGATTCGGATGAGTTCGGTTACGGTTCGGACGAGACGTTCGCGGTCGATCATGGGTACAGGCTCCGTAGGTCAGGCAAGGGCGACCAGGTTGTGGCGCGCGTCGGGGGTCATTTCATAGCGGCGGGGTTTTTCCTTGGCGATAGTGACGCCGTGACGTTCCATGATGGGCCAGAGCTGCCTGGCGAACCAAGTGCCGAACTGGGCCGCGGTGTAGGACGCGGCCGGATGCTGAGGTCGGCTGCCTTTCAGAGCGTCCTGGGCGTCGGACGCCTTGAAAATGTCATCGGCGATGCCGTCGGCGACGGCGGCGGCAAGTTGCTCCGGCGTGGCTTCGGCGCTTCGGTCAGCCGTCGCCGTTGGTTTTCCAATGGTGTCTTTGGCCTCTGGTGTTATCTCATAGGTTCGGGGCGATTTTTCTTTGGCCATAACTACGCCGCGCCGCTGCATGATAGGCCAGATTTCTTTAAGCAGGAATGTGCCTAACTGTGCCGGGCCGGTGGCAGCAGGATGTGCCGGCCATTTATCCTTGAAAATGCCATGAGCGTCGGCGACTTTGAATTTGCCAACGGGAAGCCGCCGTATCAATTCATCGGCGATAACATCATTGCTGGCACTGGCGTCGGCATGAGTGGCTGGCAGGGCGGGCCGGGTCGCCTCGGGGAGGCGGTTCGGAGTACGTTTCGCGCTAACCGCAGGCGGAGGAGTTGCGGTGGGCACCGCCAGGGCATCGGAAAGGTCCCAGCGATACCGGTCGGGAATGAACTGCTCGATCTCGGCCGACAGCGCTCCGGCGTCGGGAGCGGTGATCCACAGGAACGGAATGTCAGGAACGTCCGCCGGCATAGCCAGTTCGCGCACTTTGACGAACAAGGCTCCGAAGTCACTGTCGTTGCTCACCACCGCGACTGCCCCGGCTTGGCCGGTGATCAGATCCGCAACGGCGTCGGCGGTGATGGCGAGATCGGCGGAGTTCTTGGCCCGGTGATTGCTGAAGTGCTGGACACCGCGAACGCGCACTCGCAGGGCGGGAAACTCGGTTTCGGCCCAAAGCTGCCACAGTTCGGTCTTGTCGGCGCGAACGTAGAGAGACAGGCCACTCAGGGGCGGACGGTCCGCCGGCCAGTTGGCGACCACCCGGTCCACCACGGTTTGCGCGTGGTCCGAATCCCGCAGGTTCTCGGTGTCCACGTAAAGGGCGGCACCGGGGGGTGTGGGGATGGGGTGATTGCCGTTGTTATTGAGGGTCATGGCCGCTCCGTGTTGGAACTGAAGCGCGTTCCCGCACGCTAAAGCGTTACCTGGGCTGGCACTAACTGCTTGTTGCGGGGGTCTGCGGCCAGGGCGAACCGCTCCAGAGTCATCGCCCCAATAAGGACGATGTCCGGGTCGTGCCCAAACGCTACATGAACGGTTCTGGCTCGGTCTTCCATGCCAATCAATGCCAGGCCGATGTCCATATCTACAGTAGAATCGTTGGCAAGGCTGAACAACTCCCGCTCGTCCCGCGCTATGTCCAACTCGTCCAGAATTGGCGCCGGGACAATTGAATAAAGCGACCCGGTATCCACCATGCCAACTAGTGGGATGGACCTGTTGCCGTCGGCGCTGCCGATAGTGAAATCGACGTTGAACGTTCCCATTGCTTCGCCCCCAATAGTGGAGCCTGGCAGTATTATTCCCGTTTTGGTTGTCATACCGGTTCCTCCGCGCAGAAGGCATCCACTATATCCAGAAGGGCCGGGTCAGCCTCAACCAACACGCGAACCAACGAGCGCAACTCATCGGGGTCCAGTTCGTCCAGCAGGTCGGATACCGGGGGCTTGATTACAACGGGGATGGGGCTGTTGTCGTCGCTGACGGTCAGCAGCGTGGCTACCACATGCTTGCAATAGCCGCCCCAATCGTAGGGGCAGGTGCAAGCTGCGGTGAAGTCGCCGTCCGTGAAGGTGACGCCCACCTGATAAGGGTCCCACTCGCTGCCCTGAACGTCGGCGAACAGTTGGTTGCCGCGTAGAGTGGCGCTCTCGACCGTGCGCGTGTGGTAATAGTCCACGCCCCGGTCGTAAGACTGCCCCGTGACTTTGGCGCGGATGGCGGCTTCGGTGATGTGGGGCAGGTTGGTCATGGCATGTCTTCTTCATCCAGCAGGACAATTCGATCAACCGGGAGCAGGCGTTCATATACCAAGTCAACGGCCAGCCGGAGCTCCACTAGAGACTCGGCCCCAATCAGTATTTTGCGGCTGCCGCTGCCGAAGACCACCGTGACCGTTTCGGACCGCCCTTCCAGCTCCATCAGGGCATAGCCGATGTGGCGTTCCTGCAACGACCCATCGGCCAAGCTGAACAGGAGTAATTCGCCGCGCGCGACTCCCAGTTCATCCAATACGGCCTCCGGTACGACGGTGAACGAGGCGCCGGTATCAACCGTTCCGTGCAGAGTGCGAGAACGAGCATTGTCGGGTCCGTACAGAGTAAATGGTACGGTGAGGTCATGCATTGTGCGGAAGCGCCTACAGGTGCAGTACCACGTTGATAAACCGTTTGTTTTCCGGGTCAGCGGCGAGCGCCAGCCCGATGAGGGCACTTTTACCGATGAGAATCTGCCCGCTGCCTTCACCAAAGAGAACCACCTGGCGGCCTGATTTGCCGTTCAGCGTGACACGGGGCCGAGCGCTGGGCAGGTCAGCCAGAGCGCCGCAGGGCAATCTGCAACGGCGCTTGCCTTGTGGCACAATGCCCAACGTCCGCAGGATGTCGGCGGGAACGATGGAGTATTGTACGCGCGTATCAACTACACCAGTGATGGTTTGGCAAACCTTCTCATCGTCGCTGTACAGCGTGATCGGAGCTTCAAAGACCGCCGACGGGTCGCCGCCGATAACAGAGCCGGCCGCAATATCCGGCTTGACATTGAGCAGTGTCATCGACACCGTATCATCCTCCCTTTACACAAACGCTGGCTGCTCGAAGTTGCCGCCTACCACGGGCTGGGCGTCCAGCCCGAGCCATTTCTCCACCAGCGTGCCGTAGACGCCGCGGAAGTCGGTGTTGAAGGCCAGGTCGCCCTCCACTAGGTCGGCTTCGGCCAGGGACGGGTACTCGCTGTACATGCCGCCGCGCACCGGGTCGCCGATGGCGAAGGCCACGCCGCCGCTGCCGTGGTCGGTGCCGCTGCCGTTGTCCTTGACGCGGCGGCCGAACTCGGTGAAGACCAGCATGACCACGTTGTCGGCGGTGTCGTGCTCGCGCAGATCGGCGTAAAAATCGCTGACGGCGCGGCTGAGGTCGGACAGCAGCTTGGGCTGGACGTCGGTCTCGCTGGCGTGGGTGTCGTAGCCGCCCTGCTGGGTGTAGAACACGCGGGTGTCCAGGTTGGCGGTGAGCACCTTGGCGATGCCCTGGAGATTGCGTCCGATGCCGGTTTCCGCGTACTCCACGGTCGAGGTGTACATATCGGGGGCAGCCTTGAGTATGTCCGCGCCTTTCAGGGCGTCGAGGCCGGTCTGCCCGAGGTAGTCCATGGTGGCGCCGAGGCCCACCGTGGGCGAGTACATGCGGGCGAAAATGTCGAGAGCCTGAGAACGCTCCGGCTCGTTGACGATGCCGGTGAGCACACCGTAGGTTTCCAGCACCGCGACGGAGGCGACGGGGACGCCGGTGAGCGCCATGGCGCGGGGCAGACCGCGACCGAAGTTGACGCCGGTGAGCACGTTTTCCGCTTTGGGATCCAAGTCGCGGATGACCCGGCCCAGCCAGCCCTCGGTGCCAACTTTCTCGGGCTCGCAGGTGTGCCAGATGTCCATGCTGCGGAAGTGCGAACGGTTGGGCGTGGGATAGCCGATGCCGTTGATGACGGCGACCTTGCCGGCGTCGTACAGAGACTTGATCTCGGGCAGGGCCGGGTTGAAGCCGAACCGGTCGTCGATATGCAGGACCTGGTCGGCCGGGATGCCCACGGTGGGCCGGTTGTCATGGTAGCGGCCGTCGGCGTAGGGAATGACGGTGTTCATGTAGTCGTTGCCGCCGGTGAGCTGGATGACGACGAGGATGGGGTCTTTGATGGTGGAGGTCATGGCAGGGTTGCTCCGCAGGATACAAATTGGCAGGGTTGGTTGGTGGGCGTAGTTTAGCACGGTGGAGTTTTGGTCGGGTTCATCCGGTTACGCCGAGCCGTTATCTCCAAGACGCCAGGCGGCCAAAGTTACCGCCGGAGCGATGATACCGGCGGCAAGGTTGGTGTCCAGGCGGGCTTGGTCATACACCTTGTCAACGCATTTATCGAGCGGCTGCTGGACTTGGCTGATGCATTGCACTGCGTCCAATAGATAAGGTGCTGCGTACATAACGATGGCAAAGGCTATCACCAAAAGCGCTGACAGACGAGCGTAGCTCACCCTTCGGAAAAGGCCGCGAAGTTTACCGAACCACACGCGACTATGCCTTGATAATCAGGGCGGCGGAACCGGCCCAACCCACCAGGAACAGTATAGTTGTGAGTCCCTCAGAGACTCCAAATCCGCCGACCAGCGCGACCAGATGCCAGAGCAAGGCAAGCAGAACGCCGCCGACTGCGCCGACGAGGACTGCGTTGAAAGCCTTCATGATTTTCACCTAATCGCGATGATGGAAACCGGGGCAGTGTTTGGGTCGGTTGGTGGGCGTAGTTTAGCACAGGGTTAGCGACACGCTGATGGTAAAATAGGTCGGCTCATCGACCGAGCGGGTGATACGAGGACCGAGATGGCAACTACTCGCACCGACGCGATTCGACGCTTCAGCGCCGCCGAAAGGGAGGCCATGGTTGCGGCCGGCATAGTGGCGCCCGGCGAGCGCGAGAATGTGGGCGCCGGCCGTCGGTTCACCGCGGATGAGTATCTGGCCCTGGCCGACGCCGGCATACTGGCAAAAGAGGAACGGATTGAACTGCTGGACGGGGAGATAATCCAGATGGCGCCCATCGGCAACCGGCACCAGCACAGCGTGAACTGGTCGGCTGATCTGATGCGCGAGGCCATCGGGCAACGGGCCATGGTGCAAGTCCAGGCTCCTATCCAACTGGACAACTTCACGATGCCGGAGCCGGACATCGCGGTCATCCGGCGGCGTTCCATCAACGACCTCGCGCCGGTGCTGCCATCCGACGTGTATTTGCTGGTTGAGGTTGCCGACAGTTCCCTGGAGTTCGACCTGGGGGAGAAGCTGGCCCGGTACGCTGCCGCCGGCATACCGGAGGTATGGATTGCCAATCTGCGCGCCGGGGAGTTGGTGGTCAACACGGAGCCGGAAGGGGCCGCTTACGCGCACGTTCGCGTTATCCCGCTGGGCGGCACGGCGAGCCCGCAAGCGTTCCCGGACGTGGCGCTCGAGTTGGCGGATTTTATTCCCGCCGTGGACTGACGGCGACTACATCAGGGCACGGCGCCAACGGTTGACCGCCGGCGATCCCGGAACAGCCATGCAATTCAGACGAAGCGATTGTCGATCCCCTGTTTCAGGAAGGATAGACGGAAAATGACTAACCGCATCCGAAAGCACAACTCACAGCAACTCGATTGGGGCAGCGTTCTTGATGAGACGCCGGACGCTAATGATGCGCGCTCTCAACAGCGAGACCGTGAGGTTCCGGTGTCTGGGGCAAGCCTCGAACAGCGTTTTGATGCGGCCTTTGCTACGCGGCTCGCCCTCAGGGAAAAGCAGATACAGCAAAACTATCGCCCGATAATTGGCATACACAAGTGGTTCGCTCGCCGCCCAGGTACGCTTTTCCGCAGTCTGATTTTGGCGGAATACAACGGCACTGAGCCATTAGAAACCAGCTACTGGCGTGAGCACAAGATGGCAGGGGTGATTGCGGATCCTTTCATGGGAGGAGGCTCGCCGGTTTTTGAAGCTAATCGCCTTGGGTTCAATGTCGTGGGCGCGGACACTAACCCTATGGCGTTCTGGGTCGTTCGCCAGGCTCTGGGATGCCTAGACATTCAAGAATTTGCTTCAACGGCAAGGGAAGTGGCGACAGATATCGAAGGTATCGTAGGCCCACTCTATGAAACGGCCTGCGTCAAATGCGGAAATACGGCCGAGGTCAAGTACTTCATCTGGGTTAAGACCGAGCAATGCCCCCTATGCCAGACTGCCAACGATCTGTTCCCAGGATACGTGCTGGCCCAAGATAGTCGACACCCTAAGCACGTGCTGGTGTGTAGTCAATGCGGATGTCTCAACGAGTACCAAGATGCGCCTACCCAGGATATGCCTGGCCCTTGCGCTGAATGCAATGGACCTGTTTACGTCGAAGGGCCTGTCCGCCGTCATCGGGTTCCATGCAAACAGTGTGGCAACGAGTACCCTTACCCCGCAAGGGGCTCCGGCCATCCGCCTGCTCACCGTATGTGGGCTATGGAGTACTACTGCAAGGGGTGCAAACCAACCCACCAAGGAAGATTTTTCAAGCGTCCCGATGCTGATGACTTGGATATGTACGAGCAGGCTCGGCTGCGGCTTTTGCAAACGCCGGGGCTGCCAATCCCTGATGATGAGATACCTCGCGGGGATGAGACCGACCGCCTTCATCGGTGGGGATACCGACGGTACAGGGAGATGTTTACCGAGCGTCAATTGCTGGGGCTCGGTCTGCTGCTGCGCCGGATAATCCAAGTCAACGACGCTCCAGTGCGACACGCTTTGCTTACTGTTTTCTCGGATTTTCTGCGTTATCAGAATATGTTGTGCCGGTATGATAGAAATGCGCTCAAATGCCAGGACATCTTTAGCGTACACGGTTTCCCCGTTGGCTTGGTCCAGTGCGAGAACAATCTCCTTGGCATACCCAAGGTAGGCGCCGGTTCCTTTCGCCACTTCGTAGAGAAGTACCTCCGTGCCAAGCTGTACTGTGAATCTCCATTTGAGACACAGTTCGATGGCAAGCGAAAGAAAGTTGTACCTATTCCGGGCGAGCGTATCAGCGCCGAGGTCGTCCGTCACTTTCCCATCGAGGACGAAAGACAGGCGCAAATCGTAGCGTCGCCGGCGACTGTAGTGCCGTTGTCGCCCGGAGCGCTCGACGGAGTGTTTACCGATCCGCCTTACTTCGCCAACGTGCAGTATGCAGAACTGATAGACTTCAACTACGTATGGCTCCGGCAAGCCCTTCAGGACGAGTTCCCCGAGTTCGTTCCCTCCACAACCCGCTCACCTGATGAGCTGACTGGCAATGTGACGTTAGGGAGGGGGATCGAGCATTTCACGGAGGGATTGTCAGCAGTGTTTTGCCACTACGCAGCGGCACTTAAACCGGGCGCGCCCTTCGTCTTTACCTACCACCATAACGATCCGACGGCCTACGTGGCGGTTGTCGTTGCGATATTGGATGCCGAGTTGGATTGCACCGCAACGCTGCCAGCGGCAGCTGAGATGAGCGCATCACTGCACATTCTAGGGACTAAGTCCTCCGTCCTCGACTCTGTCTTTGTGTGTCGCCCCTCCACCGCTGGACATTCGACCGTGGCTAATATCCGCAAGGCGCTGGAGCAGGACGCAGCGCTGATGGCAGCCGCCGGAGTCAAGGTGAGCCAAGGGGACATCCGGTGTCTTGCATCGGGTCACATTGCGCGGGTAGCCATCAACGGGCTGCGCGGCAATTGGGACAGCAGCGCTGCGCTCTCGGACCGTATGCGGTACGCTGAGCAAAGCCTTGTTGAGATTGCCCAAGACCTGGATCTCGGCTCTCTGCCACGCCAGGTGCTGGAAGCTATAGCCTATGACCCAGTACAGATCAGAGATCAGGAGGAATAGTGCCACGGCCGTTTGAGATCGCGTCGCCAGACCTGCAAGACCGAATTGAAGAGTTGGTCGATGCGACCTTTTCCGATATTCAGTCCCAGTTTCTGGTTTTGCCGAGGGGCGATAATTTCGTCGAGTACCCCGAGTTTCAGACTGCTTTTGAGATTCTCAGGCGACGAACGAACGCTTTTGACGATTTCACAGAAATCAGTGTGTGGCGGGCGCTTCGCGAGGATAGTCTCTGTTTTTGCGTGATCCGGACGATGTTGGGTATGTCCCCGCCCGAGTGGGCGGATCTGGCGCGGAGTGACCGTGACAGCGACATCACCCAAGGATATGCTCGGGTCCTAGAAGGCCGGTGTCGATCTGACCGCACCTACATCAGCAGCCTTGTTCGTCCGCGAAATTCAACGGCGTTGGATAGGATGGCGGCCCTGATTGCGGTTGCTGTCGAATACATTACCCGAGGCTCGCCGCCGGGGGCAACCGACACGGTTCACCGTCTCAATAAAGTGGATACGTTTCAGGGCTTGGAGTCTCTCCGCCATGTCGCCACCCATCATGTTCCTTATGCCGTACTGCTGTACGAACGGTACCTTGGCAGACCCTTTGCCACGCACCGGGACGCGGTGTCGGAGCAGGTTGGCGATGTGATGGAAATGGCCATTGAAGAGCGTCTTGCGCGAGCGCGTATTGCCTTACGCAGGACGGGTCGGGCCGAGCGCATCCCTGGATATGACCAAGCGCCTGACTTCTTCGTTCCGGATGAGTTCAACCCTGCAATAGTCATAGAGACTAAGATATCCGGTGATGACGGCACGTCGCGGGACAAGGTCGCGCGCATTGAGCGCCTTACTCGGATGCGCGATGATCGGCGGCGGAGCGACCAACCTGATTTTGAGGTGGTCGCCTGTATAGATGGTCGGGGATTCGGCGTGCGTCGAGAGGATATGCGCAGTTTGATCACTATGACAGAAGGCAAAGTGTTCACGTTAGCCACGCTAGACAGGCTCGTTGCCAGCACCCGACTACAAGAATTCTTACCCTCAGGCAACGATCCCTAGCAAGGATGCGTATGGACGACACGCAGCAACGCACGGCCCCGCTCATCGTAGTCGGCCTCGGCAACCCCGGGCCGCGGTATCGGGATACGCGGCACAACGTGGGGTTCGGGTGCGTGGACCTGCTGGCGGAGCGGTGGGGGATTGCCGTCAAGGACCGGCGGCGAACCACGGTGCTGGGGCAGGGGTATCGCGAGGGCAAGGCGGTGGTGCTGGCGAAACCGCGCACCTTTATGAACCTGTCGGGGGAGTCGGTGGAGTACCTGCTGGCGCGGTTCGGCGGGAAGCCGGCGGACCTGGTGATCGTGTACGACGAGATGGCGCTGCCGTTGGGACGCATCCGCCTGCGGGCTCGCGGTTCCGACGCAGGACACAACGGCATCAAGGACATCATACGGACGGTGCGCACCATCGATTTCCCCCGGCTGCGCATCGGCATCGGCGGGCCGGGAATGTCGGGCAGCGTCGATCACGTGCTGGGTCGGTTTTCGGATGAGGAGCAGCCCACCGTGAAGGCATCCATCGAGCGGGCCGCCGAGGCCGTGGAGTGCCTGCTTGCCGACGGGATCAACGTCGCAATGAACCGGTACAACATGGATCCGCAGGCCGAGCCGTCAACGTAGATGTAGTGCAGGACGGTGGAGAAGTCGTTGCCGACGGGAATTGTCTGAAGCAGGATTTTCAAGATTTGAGGATTATCAGGATTGGAGCCCTTCGCGGGCAAAGTGCGCTCAATCCTGGAAATCTGATAATCCGGCAAATCCTGATTCGGACCATAACTTGGCACCGGCCCTGGTGTTGCGATGGGACTAGCGCGACTGATTACCGGCGCGGCGTTGGCCGCGTTTTTGCTGATCGGTCCGGCCTGCGATTCGGGCGTTCCCGCGTCGGAGACGGCAGTCGCTGAGCGCGCGTCCGGCGGGCCTTCCAGTCTGTCGACGCCGGCAAATCGTCAGGTCGAACCTCCGACCCCGACCCGCGACGTCGTTCCCAGCGCCAACAGCGCCGGAAATCCGCCAGGGGCGATAAAACCGGCGGCAGTCGATCCATCCACCACGCCGGACGACGTGATGATCGCCGCCGATTTTCCGGTTCCTCCGGATCGTGACCTGCTGGAGTTGGCCCGGCAATTGCGCTGGGACGGGATGGAACCCGACCCGCAGCCGGCGCGCTTCGCGGACGGCCTTCCCGAAGTTGGGCACACGACGAACTTCTGGACACTGGACTATCCACGCAGCCGGATGGTGAGCAAGGAGTTTGTCCTGGCCGCAGTATCCGAGCACGCCTATTGGTGGATCGAACAGGGGTTGGAGGTGGACGACGCCGACCTGCAACGGTCGGTGGCCGACGTGGAAGAGCAGATCTACCCGCGGGTTACGGCAGCCTTTGGCGCGGCGCCCGGGTCGGCCGCAGACCCGCAGCGGGGGCACATCATCAACGGGAGGATACCGGGCGTTGGCGGGTACGTGTCGGGCGCGGACCCGTATCCGGCTTCGGTGCAGCCGTACAGCAACGGGGTGCCGGCAATCTATATCAACATCGATGCTATTCCGTTGGGCGCAGACGAATATCTTGATGTCCTGGCCCACGAACTGCAGCACGGCATCCACTGGTACGCTGACCCCACGGAGGCAACCTGGCTCAACGAGGGGTTGTCCGAACTGGCCGTCACCGAGGCGGGGTATTCGCCGGGCAGCATGCGGTACTACCTGCGGCGGCCCAATGCGTCGCTGGTCAATTGGCCGAAGGATCTGGACAGCGATATCGGACTGAATTATGGGGCGGCGGCGTTGTTTGCCCACTACCTGCGGGAACAGTACGTCTCCGAGGGCGGATTGCATGACCTCCTGGCCGGGCCGGACAACGGTATCGCCGCCGTCGATGCGTTTCTGCGGGAACGGGGGGCCGAGACCAACACCGACGAACCGACAGAGTTCCGCACGGTATTCGCCGATTGGATGGTGGCCAACCTGCTGGACGATGATCAGGGGCCTTACGGATACGCGGATCTCAATGTGGAGGCCGACATCACCCGAACGGAGCGCGTGGGCGACGACGGGACGAAAGTGTCGCTCCCTCAGTACGGTATAGACTACGTCGAAGTGAAGAATGCCGACGGCTATGGCACAGTGCACTTTGAAGGCGACGGGGTGACTCGGCTGCTACCGACCGACGTGCCGGAAGGCGGGTGCTGGTGGAGCAATCGAGGCGATGACACGTCAGCAACGCTGACGCGCGAGTTGACGGTGCCGGCGGCAGGGTCAAGCGGCGAGGAAGCGGCACTGACGTTCGATCTCTGGTACGACATCGAGGAAGATTGGGACTACCTGTACGTTCAGGTATCCACCGATGGCGGGGAGACCTGGGAAGCGCTTCCGGCCGAGGGCACGACCGACGCCAACCCGCTGGGCAACAGCTACGGCCACGGCTACACCGGATCCGGCGGCTGGACCAAAGTGGCGGTTCCGCTGACGGACTACGCCGACCAGGACGGGCTAGTGCGATTCCACTACGTCACCGACGACGCCATTCACGGGATCGGGGCCTGCGTGCGCGACCTGGCGTTTTCAGGGGACACCGGCGAGGCGGATGGCGAGGGCTGGCGGGCGGACGGGTTCGTTCTGATCAACAACCGGGTGCGGCAGGAATGGATAGTGTGGGTTATCGAGGACAGCGCGGAGCCGTCGGCGACGAGGATGGAACTGGAGTGGGACGCCGACATCCAGCAATATGTTGGTCATGTCGCGCATCCGCCGGTGGCCGACGGCGGGCGGTTGGTGGTGGCGGTGGCGCCGGTGGCCCCGGCCACCATGGAGCGGGCCCGGTACCGGGTCTGGGTCAGGGAAGGAGTACCGGGGCCGCCGAGCCTTTCGCCGCCCGGGTGAGCAGGCATTCGGCGAATTCGCGCCGGCCGCCGGATTGGTCGCATCCGAAGCAATGCCAGGTCACCGCGGGCAGCGAAACTTGCAGCGATGCCGGGTCACTACAGAAGGGACATGCGCCGCGCATCTTCCGGCGCTGGTGGGTGGTACTGCCCAGCTGGGACAGGGACGTGAACGCGCCGACCAACTGGAGCAGCCGGCCGCGGCGCACCGGCCCGGTTGGATCGTCTCCCATACCTCGGCAGTCCCGCCGGCGCAATTCGGCGAGCAGGGCCGGCGCGATGGCCGGCAACTGCTCCCGGATGCGTGGGTCCACCATGGGCGGTTGGTTCCCGAGGCCGGCTGCCCGGGCCAGGACGACGACGAAGGTGTACAGCCCGGCGCTGCTCAGGGCGGATATGCCGGCGGCCAAATCACCGTTGGATGCCGCCCAGAGATGATCCACGAACTGGTGCAGGTGGTCGTCGGTGTAGTCCGGAAACCGGGTCGCCGGCCATTCCGCAGGAGTATTGTCATCTCCCGCAAGATATAGGTAACTGTCCGTCGGGAGCGAACTGGTCACGATGAAGGAGACCTCCGGTGAGCGTTGATTCCACGATATGGAATCCCTCGCCGGAGGCGCAACAAGCCGCTGTCAGGAAAATTTTTCGACGGGAGTTCCTAGACGGGTCCGGGTCTGGAGTCTACCCAGTCGATGCGCCGGTGGCCCACGACTTGATCAGGTGGTGGGCGATGGCAATGGGTCCCGGCACCGTCAGTTCCTCGCTGCGGCCTTCCAGGGCCAGCAGGACCTCCGAGCGGTCGAACCAGCGGACGTCGGTCATCTCCTCGTCGTCCATGTTGATGTCGGTGGTGTCGGCCTCGGCCAGGCACCCGATCATCAGCGAGGACGGGAAGGGCCACGGCTGGGACGAGTGGTAGCGGACGTTCTTGACCTTGATACCGGCTTCCTCCATGACCTCGCGGGCCACGGCCTCCTCGATGGCCTCGCCCTGGTCCATGAAGCCGGCCAGGGCAGAGTAGGCGCGCATCCTCTGGAGGCGACCGCGGGACTGGCCCAGCAGGCAGCGGTCGCGTTCCACGTCGGCGACGACGGTGATGACCACCGGGTCAGTGCGGGGGAAGTGCTGGGCGTTGCAGGCGGGGCACTGGCGGACCTGGCCGCCGCGCTTCTTGTCCGTGGCATGGCCGCATACGGAGCAGAACCCGTGACGCAGGTTCCAGTCCAGCTGCGCGCGGGCGTGGGACAGCAGGCCGGTGTTGGGGCCGGACATGGTCTCGCCGGCGGTGCGACAATCCTCGAAGCGCCAGCCCGTCTCTTCCTCCACCCGGTCGGCCGCGCCAGCGGACTTGGACAGGTCAATGGAGAAGTGAGCCACATCGTCCAGCAGACCCAGAAAGATCCATTCGGCTTCGGGAGGCAACGAGCGCAGTATGGCCGGGCTGAGCCAGCCGAGTTCGGGTGGGGTCTGATCGGTCAGGAGCACGTTGAGGTTGCGGAAGGGCAGGAACTTGCTGGCTGGGTCCGCGGCCTGTTGGAGTATCCAGTCCTCGTCGCGGCGCTCGGCTTCGCCGCGATTGATGGGGTTGTCGGCAAAGATGTGGGGTGGGTAGGTCATATAAGGTCACCTGGCCGGTCATGATCGGGTTTCGTTGGCTCACGCACGGTGCGTCATGGAGCGTTTTATAACCCAAGCTTGCCAGTGCGACAAGGACTGGAGCAGTGTCGCGGATTTTCCGGTCGTCGATGCGTTCCCGGCTGGCCGGATCAAGCTTTGCTTCAACCGTGGCAGACAGTCTGATGGCGTCGCGGTGTGCCGGGGACACCGCGAATTCTTCCTCAGGTGAACTCTAATGGCTCGAAACGCGTGTTGCCCGGCCACCACCAGCCAATTAGAATGCCCTCACACTCAAGCAATGACATTCCCAGTGGCAGGATTACACGCGAACAAGGAGGCCAGACAGATGGCGCTTTGGAGACCCGACCCCACCTTTTACCCTTCGGCGCGGCTGGCGATGGAGGCTCCGCAGGAGCGTCTGGCCTACGTCGCCGTCCTCAACCCAGGTTCGGGCGAACCGGATGCGATGACCGTGGTGGACTGCGACCCCAACTCGGCCTCGTACTCCCAAGTGGTCCACTCATTGGAAATGCCCAACGTGGGCGACGAGTTACACCATTTCAACTGGAACGCCTGCAGCGCGGCGCTCTGCCCCTCTTCGGCGCATCCCCATCTGGAGCGTCGTTACCTGGTGGTCCCGAGCCTGGCCAACAGCCGTATCTACATCATCGACACGCAGCCCGACCCGGAGCGGCCGCGGATCGTCAAGACCATTGAGGCCGAACAGGTGCACCGGGCCGGCTACAGTCGCCCCCATACCGTGCACTGCGGGCCGGACGCCATTTACGTCAGCGCCCTGGGCTCTGCGGAAGGAGATCGCCCAGGGGGCATCATGCTGCTGGACCACTATACCTTCGAGCCCATCGGGCCCTGGGAATTGGACCGCGGGCCGCAAGAACTGGCCTACGATTTCTGGTGGCACATCGGCATCGACACCATGATGACCAGCGAGTGGGGAACTCCTGAGATGTTCGAAAGCGGGGCCCGGCTTGAGGACGTGGTTGGGCAGAATTATGGCCACGTCCTGCACTTCTGGGATATGCGCCGCCGCGCTCACCGCCAGGCAGTTGACCTGGGAGCGCAGCATCAGATGGCCCTGGAGCTGCGCCCGGCACACAACCCGACCCGGCACTACGGCTTCTGCGGGGTGGTCGTGAGCACCGAGGACCTGTCGGGCTCAATCTTCCTGTGGCATCGCGACGGCGACCAGTGGGCCGCGACCAAGGTGATTTCCATCCCGGCCGAACCTGCCGACGCCTCGGAGTTGCCGCCGGCGTTGCAGCCACTGGGAGCCGTGCCGCCGCTGATCACGGACATCGACCTGTCGCTGGACGACCGTTTCCTCTACATCTCGTGTTGGGGTACCGGCAAGCTGCTGCAGTTCGACGTTTCGGACCCCTTCAACCCCAAGCAGACCGGCGAGTTGGAAATGGGCGGTGTCGTCCGCCAGGCTTCCCATCCCAACGGAGCCGCCCTGACCGGCGGGCCGCAGATGGTGGAAATCAGTCGTGACGGTCGTCGGGTTTATCTCACCAATTCCCTGTATTCCTCCTGGGACGACCAGTTCTATCCTAACGGGCTGAACGGTTGGCTCAGCCGCATCGACGTGAACCCTGAAGGCGGGATGTCGGTCAACCCCGATTTCTTCGTCGATTACGGTAAGACACGCACCCACCAGGTGCGGCTGCAGGGAGGCGACGCTTCCTCCGATACGTACTGCTTCCCATAGCGGACGCAATCGCTTCGGCTTTTGGGCCGTCGGAGCGGTGATGCCGGCAGTGCTGTTGCACGCCCTGATCCCCGACCCGGCGGCCCTGGCGTCGCTGGGGCCGTGGCTGGGACTGGCGGCGCTGGGCCTGTTCCACGGTCTGAACCCGGCCATGGGGTGGCTGTTCGCGGTGGCCCTGGCTTTGCAACGGCAACGTCCGATCCAGTTGTACACGGCCACGGGATACATCGCCGTTGGCCATTTGGCATCCGTGGCCGTGGTCATGGCGATCCTGTTGCTGGCCGGGGCGTTCCTGCCGCTGCGGTGGGTGCGGATCGCCGCCGGCGTGATATTGCTGGGGTTTGGCCTGTTCCGATTGGCGCTTTACTACCGGCATCCCCGCTGGGTGGGCATGAACGTGGGCGGCCGGGACTTGATTGCCTGGTCGTTTTTGATGGCGACGGCTCACGGCGCAGGGCTGATGCTGGCGCCCGTGGCGTTGGCCCTGACCGGAACGGGCGCTCAGTCGGGAATCGCCGGCGACCTGGGCGAGCACGGCGGCTTTCTCTCTTTGATGGACGCCCCGATATGGTGGCTGGTGGGTCTCCTGATGCACACCGTGGTCATGCTGGTGGCGATGCTGGCAGCAGCGGTGGTGGTCTATTATCGGGTTGGCCTGGCGTTTTTGCGGAGGGGGTGGATCAACCTTGACCTGCTGTGGGCCGGCTCTCTGGTCGCGGCCGGCCTGATTACGCTGGTATGGGCGTTGGTGGGTTAGCGGTCACCCTCGCGTCGGCAGAGTCCAACGTACCCGGATGGGTTCCGGTTTGCTGGTTGATGGGCCGCCGGTTAACAAGCGCAGCGGGTGCATTGCCCGTCGCCCTGTTCATGGATGGCCGGCTCAAGCGCGGCCCTGGCGGTACCGGATCGTCAGGTATCGCGGCGCCCGATGCGGCGCGTGGCGAAGACTTCGCCGCCGACCGGGCGGTATCGCACTCAGCGGGGCACGGCCGGTTCGCCGTCAGCCGCCGACGGGTATTCCGGCCGCCGGCGTTCCCGCAGGGCGGCCAGGCCCTCCTTCACGTCGTCGCCGAAGAGTCCCAAGGCCTCGCGAGCAGAGAGTAATCGGAGGATGCTGTCGTCCATACCATTGGGCATGAGGTAGACCATTATTATTGAGGCCAGCTTGTCAAGAACCGCAACTACTCCGCAACGTCCGGGCCAGCTGGCGGCACGAAGTCGGACACCGCCAGCACTACGTCGGGGAAGGCGCTAGGGCTGATGCTCTCGCCCGCTCGGTAGGTATGGACAGCCGCGTACTCCGCGCCGTTGGGTTCGGCGTAGGCCGTGACTTCCTGCGCCCGCAGGTTCACAATCCACACCTCCGGGATGCCGGCGGCGGCGTACCGCGCCAGCTTAGCGCCGCGGTCGTAGGCCAGCGAGCTGTCCGCGACTTCGATGACCAGGTGCACGTCCGGCGGGAAATATGGTCCCACCTCGCTCAAAGGACGCTCACGCAGCACCGCAATGTCGGGTTGCGGCGCGCTGTGGTCGTTCAGGCGGATTGCTCCCTGCACCCGCACGATTGCACGACCGATCAGAGGCGGAACGAATAGTCTGGTCAGCCAATCAGTGCTAACCTCGTGAGGGTCGCCAATCGGCGGCATAATGATTATCTCCCCGTCGATCAGTTCGATACGGTCGTCTTCGTGCAGAATGCCGGCCTCCTCCATGGCCAAGTACTCGTCCACAGTGAAACGGCGGCGGCCGGCCAGCACGTCGGCGTGCTCACTGGCGTCGATGATGCCGGCGCGGACCAGGGCGGCGCACTCTGCGGAGTTGAACGGTCGCGCTGGCGGCATCCCGACCATCGTCAGCGTCGTTGTTGTCATCAGGGATTCCTCCGCATCATCAGGATGTCTCGTCAGACGGCGGGATGAAGTCGGACACCGCCAGGACCACGTCGGGGAAGGCCCGGGGGCTGATGCTCTCGCCCGCTCGGTAGGTATGGATGACCGCGTACTCCGCGCCGTTGGGCTCGGCGTAGGACGTGACTTCCTGCGTCCGCAGGTTGGCTATCCACACCTCCGGGATGCCGGCGGCGGCGTACCGAGCCAGCTTGGCGCCGCGGTCGTAGGCCAGCGAGCTGTCGGCGAATTCGATGACCAGGTATACGTCGTCCGGTATCGTCCGCTCTAATTGTCCTGATCCGGGAGCGTTCCAACGCTTCAGGACAACGTCGGGTTGTGGTGCGCTGCGGTCGTTCAGGTAGATTGGTCCCGCTATCTGCACTGTGGCGCGCCCGATCAGCGGCGGTACGAACAGCGTCGTTGCCCAATCAGTGCCGCCCACGTGGCGGTCGCCTATTGGCGGCATAATGATTATCACCCCGTCAATCAATTCAACTCGGTCGGACTTGTACAGGATGCCGGCGGCCTCCATGGCCAGGTACTCGTCCACGTTGAAACGGCGGCGGCCGGCCAGCATGTCGGCGTGCTCACTGGCGTCGATGATGCCGGCCCGGACCAGGGCGGCGCACTCTTCGGAGCTGAACGGTCGCGCTGGCGGCATTCCGACCATCGTCAGCGTCGTTGTAGTCATCAGGGATTCCTCCGCATCATCAGGATGTCTCGCCGGCCGGTGGCATGAAGTCGGACACCGCCAGGACCACGTCGGGGAAGGCGCGCGGGCTGATGCTCTCGCCGGCCCGGTAGGTGCGGACGGTAGCGTAACCCGACTCCGCAGGGTCGTTGTGGGTGATTACCTCCCGCCCACGCAGGTTGAGTATCCACACCTCAGGGATGCCGGCGGCGGCGTACCGGGCCAGCTTCACGCCGCGGTCGTAAGCCAGCGTAGTGTCCGACACCTCAATGACAAAGTAGACGTCACCGGTCTCCGTCCGTTCCCAACTGCGTGACAAACTCCGCACGGTCACGTCAGGCTCCGGCGCGCTGCGGTCGTTCAGATAGATAGACCCCTGTATCTGCACTATCGCGCGGCCCACCAAGGGCGGAACCAGCAACATGGTCAACCAGTTCGTGCCGCCCAGGTGGTACGGGCCCATTGGCTCCTTAATGATTATTTCCCCGTCCAGCAATTCCACGCGCTCATGTTCCCGGCGCGGTTCGCCCAGGATGCCGGCCTCGCCCATGGCCATATACTCGTCCACCGTGAAGCGGCGGACACCGACGAGCACGTCGGCCCGCTCATCCGCGGCGATGATGCCGGCCTGAACCATGACGTCACACTCCTCGGGGGTGAATCGCCTGGTCAGATAGACTGGGGCAACTCCAACCGTTGTCATCTCTTTTCCTCGTGGCATCGTGTCGCCGGGGCTATCGCCGGCGGATTCTAGCATAGAGAGCCCAGGGGTCCGCTCCAATCTCCGGTCAGTCGGCACAGGCAAACAGTATGCTAATATCTGCGTGACTCGCATTGAATATTCTGCCGTTCCGGAGGATTGCTACCATGACTCAGAATACCGGCGCTTTTGAGGCCCTGCTGCAGGAAGACCGGACGTATCCGCCGCCGGCCGAGTTCGTCGCCAACGCCAACATCGCCGACCCCGCCGTGTACGAAGAGGCCCTACGGGATCCCGAAGCGTTCTGGGCGCGGTTCGCCGGCGAACTGGACTGGTTCAAGCCCTGGGACACCGTGCTGGACTGGTCGGACGCGCCGTTCGCCAAGTGGTTCGTTGGCGGCAAGCTCAACGCCGCGTACAACTGCATCGACCGGCACCTGGACGGCCCGCGCAAGAACAAGGCGGCCATCATCTGGGAAGGCGAGCCGGGCGACTGGCAGGTGTACACCTACCGCGACCTTTACCGGGAGGTGTGCAAGTTCGCCAACGGCTTGAAGAGCCTGGGTGTGCAGAAGGGCGACCGGGTGACGCTGTACATGCCCATGGTGCCGGAGCTGGCCATCGCCATGCTAGCGTGCGCCCGCATCGGCGCGCCCCACAGCATCGTGTTCGGCGGGTTCAGCGCGGAGTCGCTGCGGGACCGCATCGAGGACTCCCAGTCCAAGGTGATGATCACGGCCGACGGCGGATGGCGTCGCGGCGGCATCATCCCGCTGAAGCTCAACGCCGACGCATCCATCGAGAGCGACACCCCGGTGGAGAAGGTCGTTGTCGTCAAGCGCACCGCTCACGATGTGCCCATGGTGGAGGGCAGGGACGTCTGGTGGCACGACCTGGTGGCCGACCAGCCGTTGACCTGCGAGCCGGAGCAGATGGACAGCGAGGACATGCTGTTCATGCTGTACACCAGCGGCACCACCGGCAAGCCCAAGGGCATCGTCCACACCACCGGCGGCTATATGACCGGCACCTATGCCACCAGCAAGTGGATCTTCGACCTGAAGGAAGACGACGTGTACTGGTGCACCGCCGACATCGGGTGGGTCACCGGCCACAGCTACATCATCTACGGGCCGCTGGCCAACGGCGCGACCACGGTGATGTACGAGGGGTCGCCGGACTACCCCGACCGCGACCGGTTCTGGGCCATCGTGGAGAAGTACGCCTGCACCATCTGCTACACGGCGCCCACGGCCATCCGCACCTTCATGCGCTGGGGCGAGGAGTATCCCAACCGGCACGACATGTCGTCGCTCCGCCTGCTGGGCTCGGTGGGTGAACCGATCAACCCGGAGGCCTGGGTCTGGTACTGGCAGCACATCGGCGGCGGTCGCTGCCCGGTGGTGGACACCTGGTGGCAGACCGAGACCGGCGCGGTGATGATCTCGGCCCTGCCCGGCATCACCACGCTGAAGCCGGGTTCGGCGACGCAGCCCTTCCCGGGCATCGACGCGGCCATCCTGGACGAGCAGGGCAACGAGATCGGCCCGGGCGGCGGCGGCTACCTGGTGGTGCGCAAGCCCTGGCCCAGCATGCTGCGCGGCATCTACGGCGACCCCGAGCGGTTCGTGCAGCAGTACTGGTCCAACTACGAGGGCATCTACTTCACCAGCGACGGGGCCAAGCTGGACGAAGAATCCTACTTCTGGCTGCTGGGCCGGGTGGACGACGTGATCAACGTGTCGGCCCACCGCATCAGCACTATGGAGGTGGAATCGGCGCTGGTGGACAACCTGAAGGTGGCCGAGGCGGCGTGCATCGGCCGCAGCCACGAGGTGAAGGGACAGGCCATCGTGGCCTTCGTAACCCTCAAGGACCAAGTAGCCGGCTCCGACGACGTGATCACCGAGCTGAAGCAGCACGTGGCCGGCAAGATCGGCCCCATGGCTCGCCCCGACGACATCTACTTCGCTGCCGAGCTGCCCAAGACCCGCAGCGGCAAGATCATGCGTCGCCTGCTGCGCGACGTTGCCGAAGGCCGCGCCCTGGGCGACACCACCACCTTGGCCGACCCGGCGGTGGTGGAGATGCTGAAGGAGCAGTACGGGGACGAGGATTAGGCGGCCGCCCCCACATACACAGCAGCAGGGGCAACCATAAAGGTTGCCCCTGTTTTCCATTACTGAGTTATGACGCTGCTTCTTCTGACCGCGAGGCGCGAGCCGGCGAACCCGAGAATAGCTCCCACCGACGCCTTGATCATCCAGTCGGCAATATTAATCAGGATCTCCCTTGCCGGGGTAATGTCCTCCGCCGGAACCGGCGCCATCCACACCAGCACGCCACCGCCCACGAGGATTAATTGCCAAAAGGAGGCCAATTACGCCAACGGTGGTTCTGGTTCCGTTCATGCCTATCCCACCTCAGCCTGGCCATCGCTGGCGCCCGCCGGTACAGACGTGGAGGCATCAGGCTTGCTCTTGCCACTCGTCCAGATACCATACAGCAGGAGGCCTATGCTCCCGAACAACATGATCAACCCGACCACGATCATGGTCATTCCAAGAATCGGCTCAAACAGTTCCATGTCCGTTACCTCCGCTGCTCAACCGCACGTGCTGATTTCTACCATGGGCTAGGCAAAAATCTCCCTGACCTGACACGCAAATCCCGGCAGCACCGGCTCGCAAGTCAGCGTGTCGTTTATACCAAACCGCCGTATCGTGCCGTCGTCGGAATGGGCGACTATCTCCTGCGTGGCAATGTACGCTATCGGAGCCAGCCGCACGCCGGCTGACAACCACATCTGCGCCCGGGCTTCCGCCGCCGCCGTCGAGTATGCGGGCGAAACCACTTCCACTACCAGATCGGGGATTAGCCCGAAAACGTACCCGCGTTGTGGCAATGGAGCGACAATGCGGGCCAAAGAGGTGAGGGAGTAATCGGGCGCGCGAACTGTATCCGGGGCCTGCTCAGTGTAAATTCCGACCTCAAAGGTTTCTATGAAATCCAAGTTATGTTCCTCAACGAAGTTCCCGATACGGCGTCCGATGCGTCCAATCACCACACCGCGCGTATAACCTGGCGGCGGCATCTCAATCAGTTCCCCCCGGACCAGTTCGTACTTCTTGCCGTCATCGGGTATTGCCAACAGGTCGTCAGCGGTCAGTAATTTCCCGGTGGTGGTCATTTCAAGTCTCCGGTATGACGAGGCGGTCCAACGCACTCCGGGCGCTGAAAGCAGTATATGCCATTCGTCTCTTTGCCTGCCAGGCGGTTCTCAAATCGCAAAAAACGCGCTGGCTTTACGCGACGGGCTTCGGTTGCTCCGTGCTATGTTGGCAAAAAGGGCTGCTCTGCAATCCTTCTTGGTGAAGTTGGTTTCTCGCCGGCCGTTTGGCGCGACTTTTGGACCGAAGCTTATGACTGCCCCCACGCCCTACAACAACCACAGCCTGGTCGGTGAAGCCCTGCGATTGCTGGCCGCCGGACTCGGTCCCTACGTTGCCGGCAAGATGCAAGAAGCGGTGGACGCCGGCCGGTACGCGCCCGACGACTCGGAAGCGCTGGGCGAGATTGCCGGGGATATATCGGTGACCCTGCGCGTGATGACCATGGCCTGGAACGACGTGTTCCGCGACAGCCTGGGCCCCGCCGAGCGCAGCCTGGTGTCCGAGATCCGCGAAACGCGCAACCGCTGGGCGCACCAGGACGCCTTCGACGACGATGACCTGGACCGCGCGCTGGACTCCATAGGCCGGCTGCTGGCCGCCGTCGGCGCCATCAATGAAGCCAAACGCATCGACGGCGCCAAGCATCGTCTGCGTCTCAGGCGTTATGGCGCGCCATCGCCCAAGGCAACCGATGCGGATGACCCCGCGCCGGATTCCGGAGCAGAACCGGAACCGGCCGAGGCTCCGGCTGAAATGGGGCCGATGGATCGGCCCGGAGACGTGGAAATGCGCCCCACCGTTGCGTCTGGCGCCAATGCCGACGCCCGGCCCGCGGATACTGCTGCCGTCGTCGATGACCGCGCGCGCGAACGATTGCTCCAGGAACACATCCATCAGGGCGTGGATTTGAGACGACGCGAGCATTTCGGTCACGCCATGGCGGAATTTGAGCAGGCGCTCGTTATCAATCCCGAGCGAGCCGATGCCTGGTTCCACCGCGGCATGACCTGGGGGCTCATGGGCGACCACGGGCGTGCCATCGCGGACTTCAACCGCGCCATCGCCATTACGCCCGGATACGCCGAGGCCTACAACTGCCGGGGGTACGCCCATTTCTGCCTGGGCGAGTACAGGCGAGCGGTAGAGGACCTGGAACGCGCCGACCGGTTGAATCCCGGCGACGAGCTGATCCAGGGCAACCTGCAGCAGGCCCGGATACGCTTCCTGCAGCAGTCGGAGAGTCCCAATCACACCAGACACGGGGCCGGCCCAGCGCCGTAACGCGGCCTCTGCCGGCGCCAGGTGTAACCGCCCCGCCGAACCGGGCGGGTCATTCACTGGCGAGGCTGGAGCTCGTCGAGGTCTTCCAGCAGGGATGACATGGTTTCCGGGTCCGCGGCTTCGTAGCGGGCGCCGTAGTAATAGTGCTGGAAGCCGCCGATGATCCGCGCCACCGGCGGGTCGGGCAGGGTCTCCCGGACGTCCTGCCGGTGTTCCTCCGGGGTCTGGGACCCGCGTCGGGGGAACCCGACGGCGTTGGAGACCTCCAGCATCCGGTGATAAACCTCGCGGGGCGTGGTCGGCGGTGGACGGCGGCGACGGAATCCCGAGGCGCTGGACATCCATCCGGACAGGGCGTCGGCCAGGTCCTGGCCAGCGCCTCCCCAGGTGAATATGGACTCGCGGACCTCGCCATCGGCGTAGTCGCCGCCAACCAGCCGCCGGCGTCGAAACATACGGAACAGGACCCAGCCGGCCAGCGAAAGAGCGGCCAGGAATGCCAGCCACTTGATGATGGTAAGGATCACGTTGGGCGGGCCATCACCCTCAACCTCGCGGAGGCTCTCGTGAAACTCCTGGATCTGCAGCCGGGCCAGTTCCAGGCCACTGAGGTCACCGCCTCCGAACAATCCGGACACCCAGTTGCCCACGGCGACGAGTCCGGCTGCCAGGAGGCCCAACAGCAGGAGAACGGGTCGCAGCGTCCACAAGCCGAGGAATGCTACCCCTTTCAGAATGGCGCGGGTGGCATCGTCCAGGCCGCCGACGCCAATCGCCCCCAGGATCACCGCCAGCAGCAGCACGCCGCCGACGCTTAACAGAATGGCGAGCATCCATCCCCGGTCCATGCGACCGGCCCCGCCTTCGGCGGCAAACCGGCTGATGGCCAAACCGCAGAGACCGGCGGCGAAAAACACCAGCAGCGCCGGAAGCCGGATGATCGCCGCCGACAGCAGGGTGTCGGCGGCCACGGCAACGATCACCACCACGACGCCTCTCACGAAGGCGTTGCGCACGACGTCCAGCGTGACGTCGTCGCGGGCGATGGCGGTGCCCCGCCACCACAGCAGCAGCATGAAGATGGCCGACAGGCCCAGGGCCGCCGCGGCTCGCACGTCGCCGGAAAGAACCTGGCCGACGGGGAACCAACCGGCTCCCATGCTCAGGCCGGCCAGCACCAGCACCGATACCGCGCTCAGGCCCAGGCCGATGATCCCGCGGAGATTCAGCGAAAAGCGGATGGTCTGGACGTACCAGGACAGGATGAACGACCATCCCACTGCCAGCAGAGCGATGCCCAACGGGATGGCGGCATCCGGCAGGCGGATGACGTGGGCGAACAGGCGGCAGCCCAGATACACCGCGAAACCCTCCAGAAAGAGAGCGATGGCGGCGATAAGAGCGGAGCGAGCGAAAGCGCCCATATGGTTGCCAAGCAGTTGGAATACAGGTTAGCGATTGGCGTGGCTAGTCGTTTCTGACGTCTAGCAGGACGTACACGGCAAAGGCGCGGCGATCTCTGGCTGGACATCGGTTGAAACGGTTAATCACGTCCTCGGTCACCCGAATGTCCTGAATAACGTCCGATTTTACGAAATTGGTAATTGGATTACGCATAGCATAGGGATCGTAGTCTGCCGTATGACGTTTTTTCTGCATATCAACAAAGTGCTCTGCGAAGTCCTGAACTTCGCTAGGGAAGCGGACTATGATGCTGGTTCGTTCACAACGCCTCCGTGCCGTCCCATGCTGCAGTGCTCGATAAGCTTGACGCCACGCCAGGCGGCTCCGATTGGAACCGGATCCACCCACGAGCATATCGGCGCAGCAAACGGCCAAGCAGTGAAACAGGGCATAGTAGGTTGTGCTGACCGCGCGGCGCAGGTTGGTCTCCCGAGGGCGGCCGCGGCGGGCGGCTCCCGCCAGATCGCCAGCCGTATGAAGCAGGTTAAGCGGGGTCACGGTGGGCCTTCGCCTGGCTACGATGCAACCGACGCTGCAAATACTCCCATTCGGACTTTTCCACCCACGACGGGCTGGGGGACTCATCCACGCCGAGCTCAATCAGTTTGGGACGAAGACGCCTGATCAGGCTGCCGGTCCAGGTTGGGTCGAGCTTTTTTTGGTCGCCGTCGAAGACGATGATGATGCGGAGATAAGTTTCGCCGGTAGCGTCGGGACCCCATTCGTCAACCATGGGTATCACTCGAATCGGATCGAAAACGAAGTCGCCGGCGAACCGTTCTTCAATGGTCTCCCGAACGACACGCGCGACTGCCGCCTCGCGCTCGGGTGTGATGGTTGGCTCTTGTAGCATCAAGCAAGTCTCCGTGGCTGTTACACCAATTAGCGCGGCTATCTATTCTACTCTCGTTTGCTCCATCCCCAGCTCGACGGCCGGCTCCCCGGCCCAGTCGTCCCGCCAGGCGTCCTCGAGGTTGGCCAGGCTGGAGCCCGCCAGGTACACCGGCACTTCGGCCGGGAGTTCGTCGGCCGCGGGACCCGGAGGGCCGTCTCCGGCGTAAAACACCGCTACGCGATGGCCACGCCGGCGAATCTGCTCGGTCTCGTGCACCACCGCCCGGGACAGCACGGCGGTCACCACCACCACGGTGGCGTCGGAAGCAAGGGCGTCGCTCTCGCTGCGCAACACGGCTGACAACTCGGCAACCCAGAAGGGGCCGGCCATGGCCAGCGACTCCAGCACGGCCTCGAGTTGCAGGCTCCCGCCGCCGGCGGGCACCGACATCCACTTGCTGGAGTAGGACGCGACCGCGTTGCTGACCAGGCCGAAGGTGTAGCCTTCGCGTTCGGCGTACTCGGCCACCGAGGCGGCGACGGTGACGGCGCGCTCGAAGAGCCGGCGATTGCTGCCCTGCCAGGCAGCGTCACCCGTGCGGGCGTTGAGCGCGATGAGCATGTGCCGGGTGGCCGCCGGCTCGAAGATGCGCGCTTCGACCTTGCCGTGGCGGGCGGTTGCCTTCCAGTCGATGCGTTTCAGCGGGTCGGTGGGGCGATAGTCGCGCAGGCCGACGAAACGGCTGGGGTCGTCCTGGATGAGGCGGCGGCCGCGACTGGCTCCCAGGGGACGCTCCCACAGGTTCATCATCTGGCGGAGGTCGACGATGCGGGGATACACCAGCAGGTACTCGACATCGGGAACGTGTTTTTCGGCGGCGGATATGCCGAACATGTCGCCGCTGCGGAGACGGGCCGGCCCGATGCGGTGATTGCCCCGGGCGCGGCAGCGCACCTGGTAGCGCCAGGTCACCCGCTGGTAGGGCAGCAGCGACGTGGTGATCCGGTGGTCCAGTTCCGCCTCCGCGCCGACGCCGCGCTGATGCGTGCCGCCGGTCTGCAACCCGATGGGAAAGGCGTCGGATATGTCCAGCCAGATCATGGGCAGGATCTTGCCGTTGTCCACCGTGATGTAATAGTTGACCACGTCGCCGATGAAGGCCCGGCGACGCTCCAGGCGGCGGCGGTAGGTCAGGCGGCCAAAGGCGTAACGGGGCCAGTGCTTGCCCGTTGCCCAGATGAGCAGGACGAGGACGCCAACCACAATCAGCAGCAACTGGCTGGCGAGGAGACCGGCCAGGATCAGAATGGCGGCGGCGATTACCCAGAGGTCGCTGAGCATGAGCGCAGGATACCCGATTCGGGAATGCTGGTCATCCGCTGGACACGGGCCGGAGTCGTGACCCCATTGTGCGGGCGCCGGAACTACGCCGGGGCGCGCTGGCCGGCGAGCTCGGCGATCCTGGCGCCGGGGCGGTTGTCGCCGATGGTCCACACCAGCACGGCGGAGACCACCAGCAGGATGATGTTGGTCCAGATGGCGATCTCGTAGTTGCTGCGCAAGTCGAACAGGTACCCGCTGAGCGCCGAGCCGATACCCGAACCGATGGGCATCACCGCGAACATCGTGCCGTAAATCCGGCCCAGGTTGGTCGTGCCGAAACCGTCGGAGGCGTAAGCGGCGGTGATTCCGACCACCGCGTTCCAGGAGAAGCCCACCAGCACCATGCCGATCACCAGCGGCACGACGCCCAGGGGCGGTATCCCCAGGAACGACACTCCCATCGACAGCAGGACGACCACGAAACCGGCCATGCGCAACTGGTACGAAGCAGCCAACAGCCGGCGCCGGCCGTATTGGTCCGACAGATGCCCCAACAACAGCGCGCCGACGATGGCGGTGGCGCCGATCAAGCTGAACGCGCCCGCCCCCACCAACGGCGAGAAGCCCAGGTCGCGGGCGTAGGTCACGAAGTGAGCATTCACGAAGCTCATCGAGTAACCTCAAACGAAATAGCCGAAGGTCAGCCGGTAGAAGAACCCGGTGCGCAGGGCCTGCCCGAAGGTGACGTGATCCTGCGCCGCCGCCGGATTCCGCGACCCGCCGGCGGCCGGCCCGCTTGCGCCGTCGGGAACCTGGCCGTAGGGCTGAAGGCCCTTGTCCCCGGGCTGGTTCTTGATGAGGAATGACCCGATGGGAAAAACCACCACCAGCAACAGCAATCCCAGGAAGAGGTACGCTTCGCGCCAGTCGAGCAGGACCAGGAAGACGGAAGTGGCCGGCACCAGCAACATGGCCCCGAAGGAGGCGGCGCCGCCGGTGATGCCCAGTGTCAATCCGCGACGGGTCAGGAACCACTGGCTGACGATCTTGGTCAGGATGGGTCCGGTGCCCAGGGTGATGCCGGTGCTCATCACGCCAAACACCAGGTACAGCTGCCACAGAGTGTTCACCAGGGGCAGCAACACCAGCATGAAGCCCATAATGACCACGCCGCTCAGGGCGGCCCACTTGGCATCGTACCGGTCGGCCAGGTACCCGGCCAGCGGGCGCAGCAGGCCCGAGATCATGTAGGTGATGCCGAATGCCAGCGAAAGGGTCCCGCGGCTCCACCCGAACTCCTCGGTCATGGGGTACAAAAACACGCCGAAGGAGAACTGCCCGCCCGAAACGCCCAGAGTCACCATGGCGCAGCCAAAAACGACGTACCAGCCGTAGAAGGTATTTCTGAGCGTCGATACCATTGCAGTGGCCGACCATGCCGCAACAAGTGAGCCGTCTGTACTCGCTGCGCGGATGCGGGGCTGGCGCAATAGTAGATGCGCGGAAGGCGGTGCGCAACCGTCGTCAGGGCTTTTCAATTATTGCTCTACGACCACCAGCATCCTTCATTCCGGCGAAAGCCGGAATCCAGCAACGGTTAGCGACCAGCGACGTCGCCACATTCATAAAGCTCTGGATTCCGGATCAAGTCCGGAATGACGGGAATAATCGAAAGGTCCTGGCCGACCGCGGCGACGGAGGCGACCGCGATTGGGCCTATGGTATGCTGGTCGCCAGTTTGAGCCGGAGGGTTTGGAGATGGCACGGGTTCCTTACGTCGCACGGGAAGAGTTGGACGCCGACGGTCAGACGATCTACGACCGGATCCGGGAGGACCGGGGAGCGGCGGACGTGGGCCTGCAATTCCGGGCCCTGCTGCACAGCCCGCAGGCCGCCGGCTACCTGACGTCCATGGGCGCGACGCTGCGCTTCCAGTCGTCCATGTCGGACGACCTCAAGGAACTGGCGATCATCCTGGTGGCCCGGGAGTGGGACTCCGGCATCGAATGGACGGGCCATGCCGTGGCCGCCGCCAACGCCGGCGTGAGCGACGAGGCCATCGAGGGCATCCGGACGTGGAAAGCGCCGGACTGCTTGGAGGGGCAGCAGGCCGCCATCGCCCGCTTTGTGCAGCAGATGATCCGGGAAAAGGACGTATCCGACGAGAACTTCGAGGCGGTGCGCGCGTTCCTGGGGGACCGTGGGGTCGTTGACCTGACCATGACGGTGGCCTACTACTCGGCCCTGGCCCTGGCGCAGATCGCTTTGCGACCGGAAATGGGCGGCGACAGAGTTTCGACCCTGTAGGAAGCTGCACGGCGCTTAACCGGGGATCGGTAGCGCGTCGGGCCGGATGTTGGGGCGATGAGCAGCGCAGCCGCGGACAGGTTGTTGGGTCGATTGGCCGGCCTGCTGGAATGGCATGGGTTGGGATCGGCCGCCCTCACGCCGCGACCCCGCGGCGGCCGCCTGACCGGCGCGGATGCCGACGAGGTGGCGGCGCTGCTCGACCAATTGACCGAAGCTGATGCCGGGCTGCAGCAGGGACAAAGCCCCAGCAGCCTGATCTTCGGGAACGGCTGCTTTGCCATCGGGCGCTACGACAACGCGCACCGGGTATTCGCGCAGCTGTCGGCCAGCAGGCAGAACGACTTCGCGGTCCGTTTTAACCTGGGAGTGACTTGCCTTCGGCTCAGACGGCCCAATGATGCGGTCGATGCCCTGAGCGCCGCCCTGGAAATCGACGCCCTCTCCGCGCCGGCGTATTACCAGAGGGGCAATGCCCGAGATGATTTGGGCGACTCAGAAGGCGCATTGGTTGACTACGCGACGGCAATCGACCTGGACCCGCTGTTTCTGCAAGCCTACTACAACCGGGGAATCGTACTGAACAACCTGAGCAGGTACGCGGATGCCATTGCATCCTTCGACGCGGTGGTGACCCTGCGCCCCGACATCTCCAACGCCTACCTGAACCGAGGCGTGGCGCGGGATGAACTGGGCGATGGAGCGGGGGCGGTGGCCGACTACGACGAAGCGCTCCGTCACGATCCCGATAACGCCGACGCGCGTTTCAACAAGGCTCGCGTCTGCTACCGTCTGGGACGGTACGACGACGCGGTGGAGAACTACACCGCCGCCATCCGACTGCGCCCCGATGACGTGGAGGCCATAAACAACCGCGGCCTGGCCTACGATGCCCAGGGCAAATACGCGGAGGCCATCGCCGACTACGACGCGGCGCTGGGTCTGCGGCCCGACTTCGCGGAGGTGCTGAGCAACCGGGGCGCGGCGCGGGAAAGCCTGGGCGATACCGAGGCGGCGCTGGCGGACTACCTGGAGGCGCAGACCGTGGTGCCGGAGTTTGCCGCCGCCTACTACAACGCGGCCCGCCTCTACGCCGACCAGGGAGACATCGCCCGGTGCGCGGAGCAGTTGTCCGAGGCGGTGCGACTACAGCCGGGGCTCTATGCCGAGGCGGAGTCGGACGAGATGCTGGGTTGGGTCCTGGACCTGTCGCGGCTGCGGGACGAGCGGCAGGGCGGCTAGCCAAAAGCGCCTGAACCGGCGCTCATCAATCGCCAGCACGAAACCAATCTTTCAACCTGCTTACCACAACCGCCATCGCCCACCCGACCGCCCCTAGAGCTCCTACGATTCCCAACAGACGGTCTATCGTAAAGTGAGGTACCAAAGCCAGGATTATAATCAGACAACCGACTACGCCGACGACGGTAACTACCAATACCGTCGTTAAAGCAATGGCTCGCCAAGCATTTCGGAATAACATCTCCGGCTAGGTCTTGGCTTTAGTAGTCAGCACAAGAACAAATCCAGAGACGCCGGTAGCCAAGCCGGTTACGCCCAGCAAAGCGGCACCGGTCAAAGTCATCGGGTACAACTCGAAAATATGATGTCCCAAGAGGAACACTGCCAAACCCACGGAATATGCGGCCAGCGAGGCCGTGAATATCTTATCCCACATAGTCCTTCCCCCTTACGCCGTCATGACAGGATAAATGCGAGAGAGAACGGTTGTCAAAAATGGAACTGCGGACGAACCGGAGCGGGCTAATTGCCCAATCCCGACGGACGGTCCGGTTCGCTCTCCTCATCGGGCGGTAGAACGTCCAGCAGGATCGCTTCCTCGCTGAGACGGGCGGCTTCACCGAGGACTTCGGGGCGGTCTTCGATGAGGAGGTCGGGATCGACCATCGCGGCTTTTTCGGGGCGGTGGTCGGCGTGCGTCAGGATGTTGTGGGTGATGACCACCATGGCCAGGGCGGTCAGGCCGAACATGACGGCCCAATCATGCCCGCGCAGCGTGTTCAGGGCCAGCATGGCGCCAAACCCCAGGAAAATGCCGATGGAGGATCGGAACACCGAGCGCCGGAATAGCAGCACCGTGACAATTCCTACGGCAATACCCACGAGGATGTACCAGTTCAGGTAGGCCAGGGAAACGCCGACGAGAACCACCATCCCGTCGCCGCCCTTGAAGCCGGTGAATATGCTCTTCCAGTGGCCGGCAATGGCGGCCGCGCCGGCGATGATGGCGCCCAACTCGGGCACGCCCAGCATCCAGGCCACCACCACGGCGAGGCTCCCCTTGATGACATCGCAGGCGAAGACCAGCATCCCGCGTCGTCGTCCCACGTGCCAGAAGACGTTGGCGGTACCGGCTCGCCGGCTGCCGGTGGCGAAGATGTCCACGCCCTTGAGGCGCGCCACCAGGTAGGCGAAGGGAATGCTGCCCAGCAGGTATCCGACCAGCGCCGCCGCGAGCACGCGCGGGATCAGAGGCAGAAGATCGTCAAAAAACATCAAAAGGGGATCAGCTGGTCAGATAGGCGAAGATGATAGCACAGCGAGTTACGATCAGTACGGATTCCGCCCGACGTATAACCAGTAACCGATCTGTCCGCAGGACACCGATTGCTCCACCCGGTCCAGCAAGCCGGGTGCGGATTCGCCCAGATCGGCGGTGAGTTCCGATTGCGTTATGCCGAGAGCGCCGCCCAGCGCCAGCTTTCCGCGCAAGTCGCCCAGCAGGGCCACCACTTCGGCGCTGAGGTCTTCCGGTTCGCCCGTGATGAAGCCGGAACGCTCCAGGAGGCGTTGGTATCCGTCGGCGGGCAGAGCGTCGGTAAGGCAAAGCATCATGCCCACAGTTCCGTCCAGTTCCGGCGGCAGGCTGCCGGGCTCGACCGTCACGTCGGAGATGCCGATGACGCCCCCGGGCCGGAGCAGGCGGCGCACCCGTGAGATGGCCGTTGCCTTGTCGACGAACAGGCTGGTGGCGCACTCGATGATGACGGCGTCAAAGGCGCCCTCGCGGAAGGGTGGTATCTCGGCATCGCCTCGCACGAAGGCGACGTTCGCGGGCACGGGTTGATCCAGCGCACGCTGACGGGAGGCCGCCGTAGCCTCGACGCCCAGCTCCAGGCCAACAACCTGGCAGCGGAAGACGCGGGATAGGGCGGTCGCGCTGGTGCCAAGGCCGCAGGCGAGATCCAGCACGCGCCAGCCGGCCCGCAGGCCCATGGCGCGACCCAAGCGGTTGGTGGCGCGCAGACCGCCGGGATGCAGGCTGTCGCCCAGGATCAGGCGCGCCAGTTCCGATGAGTAGAGATCGGCGCAGCAGAGCTTCGCGGCGTAGGTGTCGAGCATTGTAATTTTTTACATCGATGCACAGGATTTACAGGATAGGTTTGATGCGATGACGGCCCTGTTGTTGGGTCAACTGCTCCCGGATCTGCTCCCGGTAACCCACGGAGTTGTAGGAGCAGAAGGGGATGGCGCGGCCGTCGGGCGTCAGGATGCCGACGCAGCACTTCATCACCTGTTTGACGTTGAAGGTCCAGGCATCCAGAAAGTCCTTGATGGCGATCTGGAAGACATGGTCCTTGAGGTGGTTTATCTCGTAGGGCAGGTCGAGGCCCGGTCCGCAGGCACACTCGAACTGGCCGGCGGTCTGCTCGGTTCCAGCTACGGCGGACGCGGACCACAGGCCCTCCAGGGCGGTCTGGATGTCGGCGGCATTTGGGGGCTTGGGCAGGGCCCGGTTGGTGATGTAGTCCAAGTACTGGTCGATGTCCAGCAGTCGCGGCAGCGGGGTAACTCTGTCGCCGTCCACAAACAGGTAGGAATTGACCTGGCAGGTGGGGAAGCAGCAAGGGACGGGTACGAAATCCTCCAGCACAAAGCGGCCGTCGGTCTGGTCCACGATGCCGTGGATGATGTCGGGGATGGTCACGCGGGTCATGGGGTCGAACTCGATGTGCCGGCCCACGTGGGTGACGGGCTGGAACACCACGCCGCGCACGGCCGGATGCTTCAGGCCGAACTCAACAATGTCGCCCACCTCGTCGGTGTTCACGTCGCGCTCGATGGCGGCGACCAGCACGGCGGTCATGCCGGCCTCAGCCAGACGGTCCAGGGAGCGCATCTTGGTGTCCAAGAGGGGCGCGCCCCGAATGGTCAGGTAGGTCTCTTCGCGGAGGCCATCGAATTGGAAGTACACCACTGGGTCAAGAGCCGCCATCTGCGCCAAGAAGCGGTCGTCACGGGCCAGGCGCACCCCATTGGTGTTGATCATCACCTGGCGGATGCCGCGATCCTTGGCGGCCTGGATCATCTCGGGCAACTGCGGGTGGATGGTGGGCTCGCCGCCACTGAACTGGATCACCTCGGGGTCGCCCTCAATCTCCACGAAACGATCCAGCATGAACTCGACCTGTTCCAGGGTCAGGCTGTAGCCGGCGCCGGCGTCAGCGAAGCAGACCGGGCAATCCAGGTTGCAGGCAGTGTTGACCTCGATGAGAGCCAGGCAGATGTGCTGCTTGTGCTCCGGACACAGGCCGCAGTCCAGCGGACAGCCCTTGTCAACCTCGGTGCTGAAATCCAGGGGAATGGTGCCCGGCTTGTTGAACCGGATGCTGCCGACGTACATCTCGGCGTCGGAGCTGATGATAGCCTCGAACCAACCGTGTTCGGGGCAGCGTTTTCGCATGTAGACCTTGTTGTCGCGAATGATCACCTGGGCGTCGATGACCGCCTTGCATTCGGGGCAGATGGAGCGGGTGAGTTCGTGGAAGATATAGTCGGCGTCCTGTTTTATGCGATTAGCGGAAGTCAAGTTGTTCTCCTGCGTGCTCAAAATTGGACGAAGGTAGTTCCATACAAAGGCTCGGTCATGCCGTAGGAATCCTTGTACAGTTGGTGGCCCGCCAGCACTGGAACGGCGATGCCTGTTTTCTCCGGTGGCCCGAGGTGTCGAAGCAGCGCTTCCAAAGCCCCGGCCTGGGACCGCACCCTTTTCACGTGAGCTTTGCAAATGGTGAAGTCTGCCTCAACACGTACATAAACGGGAATGCCATCGGATTCACGACGCCCGTGAAATCGAGCGCTTCCGGCCATGAGGTCGACGGCCGTGCTGTCGCTGATAACCCCGACCTCGACGCCCTCATTGACGAGGCGTGAATTTTCAAAGTACCCAAGAGGCCCTATATCGCTCAAACCCAGTACCGCGGCGAACAGCTCTGAACGGCGCTCGCAAAGTGCTTTAACACCGTCATATTTCACATGGTCAGGGTCCATCAATTTCCCGAACAACGGGTCGTAGATGGGCCCGCGATTGTCCAGAGCCGTTTGCAGTTCGGCAAAGGTCGTGGGTTTAGTCGTAATGTCAGACAATGACGTGGCGGTCACGGCACGATGGCTCTTTTCTAGTTCAGATGCTTGGCTGGAATCGTCAACGCCATGCACAGCGATACCAAAATGCGCCAGCCGCCGCCGCATCACGGCGACCGCCTCCGGATTATTGTCGATCAGCGTGAACTCCCGTCCCTCCCGGTGCGCCGCCTCGCCCAGGGTGCCGCTGCCGGCGAAGAAGTCCAGCACGCGGTCGCCGGGGTTGGAGTGGACGCGGACGATGCGGCTGATGATGGCCAGGGGCTTCTGGGTGGAGTAGCCGGTTTTCTCCCTGCCCGTTACGATGGTCTGCCACCACACGTCGGTGGGCGTCTTGCCGCGGGCGGCCTTCTCCGGGCCGACCAGGCCGGGAGCCATGTAGGGGATGCGGTCCATGGCGTCGTAGTTGAAGGTGTAGTTGCCGGGGTCTTTGGCATACCAGAGGATGTTGTCGTGCTTGGCGGGCCAGCGGGTTTTGGGGCGGCCGCCGTAGTCGTAGGCCCAGATGATCTCGTTGATGAATGACTCCCGGCCGAAGATCTCGTCCAGCATAACCTTGCAGTAGTGGACCTCGCGGTAGTCCACGTGGAGGAAGAGGCTGCCGTGGTCGTCCAGGGCCCGGTACGCCTCCTCCATGCGCGGGCGCAGGAACCCGATGTAGTCGTCGAAGATGTCGGCGTACTCGCTGGAGCCGACGACCTGGGTGCGATAGCGGCGACCCTGGAAACCGGTGCGGTCGCCGTCGGGGTCCGGCGTGACCCGGATGCGGGTACGGGCTTGCGCCTTGCCGGTGTTGAAGGGAGGATCTACGTAGATCAGCTGGAACGCCCGGTCAGGCAGCGTCCGCAGGACATCCAAATTGTCGCCGAGTATAATCTCGCCCATCCCGTGCCTCCGATGCGAGGCCGCATTATCCCGTGCGCCAGTTACCGGCGTCAAACCGCCGTTGATGCGACAGGTGAGAGCAATGACCCAAAACAATGGAACCCGCAACAGTCATCCCGCTGGCCCGTTGGCCGGCGTCAAGGTGCTGGACCTGACGCAGATCATGGCCGGCCCGATGTGCACCATGCTGCTGGCCGATATGGGCGCCGACGTCATCAAGATCGAGCGGCCCGGAACCGGTGACGACACGCGCCGGATGGGTTCGCGCCTGACCCACGACATCGCCGGCGGGTTCCTCGCCCTGAACCGCAACAAGCGGAGCATTGCCCTGGACCTGCGCTCGGACGAGGGCAAGGCGGTGTTCCGACGCATGGCCGAGACGGCGGACATCGTGGTGGAGAACTTCCGGCCCGGCGTCATGGACCGGCTGGGCCTGGGGTACGAGGCGCTGGCGGAGTTCAACCCGCGACTGGTGTACGCCAGCATCTCGGGGTTCGGAGGGACCGGCCCGTATCGCAACCGGGGCGGGTTCGACCTGGTGGCCCAGGGAATGAGCGGGCTGATGTCGATCACCGGATTCCCTGGCGGGCCGCCGGCCAAGGTGGGTGTGCCCATCACCGACATCGGCGCGGGTAGCTTCACGGCGTTTGGCATCCTGGCGGCATACATCCACGCCCAGCGCACGGGACAGGGCCAGCAGGTGGACGGGTCACTGCTGGAGGCGGGCATCGCCTTCACGGTGTGGGAGTCTTCGGAATACTTCGCCAACGGAGAGATACCCGGGCCGCTGGGGTCGGCGCACCGGGTCAACGCGCCGTATCAGGCCCTGCGCACCAAGGACGGCTACATCAACATCGGCGCGGCGTCGCAACCGACGTGGGAGCAGTTCTGCCGGGCCATCGGCCAGGAAGCCCTCATCGAGGACGAACGGTACCTGGAGCCCAACGACCGCAAAGCCCGGGAGACGGAACTCGCGGAATTGCTGGAGGGCATCCTGTCGGAGCACACCACGGCGCACTGGATGGAGCAGCTGGAGGCGGCCGGCGTGGTGGCCGGTCCCATCTACGACATGGAGCAAGTGTACAGCGACGAGCAGGTGCTGGCGCGGGACATGAAGGTTACACTGGACGATCCGGAGCTAGGCGAGCTGAACCACATCGGCGTGCCGATCAAGCTGTCAGCAACGCCGGGGAGCATCCGGCACCGCGGCCCGGCGCTGGGTCAGCACAGCCGGGAGATACTGGCCGAGCACGGGTACGATGAGGAGGAAATCGAAGGGCTGGTTGAGGGCAAAATCGTGGAGAGCGTCTTACCGGGCAGGTAGGATCCGTTAACAGGGAGTGTCTGCCAAAGTAAGATTACCGATCGGAGCTATATTGACCAATGTCAGCGCTAATCCGCAATCTGATTTTCGCTGTACTGGTAGGGATTACCGCGTCCGTAATTTTGAATGCGGCAATCATCCTGGCAGCGTACAATATCCCCGAGGGGGTTTCGAGTTCTGATGCCAATCCCAGGTTGATGCTGGGTTCCATACTTCTGTTAGCGTCGTTGCTTGCGACCGCGCCGCTGATTGAATGGTGGTATCAACGTTTGCGCCGGATGATGAGATTGCCGCAACAATAGAGCGAGGCCCATCGTGAAGACGAAGATTAGCCAAAAGGTCATCGTGTTGACCATTGCCTACGCTGTGGCCATTCCAATAGCCGTAGGGGTAATGGGTTCCATACTCGACTGGTGGTAGCCTGCTGGATCCTGGATCGCACCGCTGTGATATACGAGGATATCGAGGGCCGATTCTTCTGACTATTCATGCGGCCGGCTGGGGTAATCAGCGTCGTAGTCCACCGTCCAGCCCAGTTCCACCTGCCGGTCCAGCGGCACCGAGGCGGGGATGCGCGCTCCGGCCAGGGCCTGGCCGATGGCCTCGGCTGATTCCAGGTCTGCGATGTGCGCGGCGACGAGGCCCAGCAGGTTGGACAGGACGTACTCGTTGTCCTCGCCGAGCATCGGGGCCGGCTTGCGGATGCGGACGTCGCTGCCCGACATGCGCCAACCGCGCGTCAGGTACTCCCGGCGGCCGAGACCCGTCCGGGGGTGATGCTCCACGGGCTCGAAATAGCCCCGTTCTCGGAAGTGCGGATCGCCGATCATATCTCGGGCATCCAGAACCGGGCCGGCGGGGACCCCGGCGTTTTGCAGTACGGTCATCACTTCGTACTTGGTGCGGGCAGCCGTCCACGCCGAGATGATGGCGTCCAGCGCATCCTGGTTGCCGTGGCGGGTGACCGGATCGGCGAAGCGAGGATCTGAAGCCAGTTCAGGTGAGCCGATGGCATTACAGAAGGCCCACCAATCGGTGTCGTCGCGCACGGCGATCACGGCCCACTGGTCGTTGCCCTGGCAGGGATAGCAGCCGTGGGGCGACATCGTTTCGTGCCGGTTGCCCAGACGGCGGGCGCGGCGGCCGTTGAAAGCGTAATCCAGGACGCCCTCGCCCAGGAAGGACACGCCCACCTGATACATGGCGAGGTCGATCCACATGCCCCGTCCCGTCTTGACGCGGTGGATCAGGCTGGCCATCACGGCCAGTTGAGCCGTCCAGCTGGCCAGGAAGTCGGTGTAGGAGTTGGCGATCTTGTTGGGCACGGTGCCGGACGAGGTGCGTCCTTCGTCGTCCACGTCCAGGTAGCCCATGAATCCCCCGGTGCCGTGGGTCGGTTCCAGGGCGGTGGCCATGGCGCCGAAGTTGGTCCACGGGCCGGAGTGGCCGTAGCCGGTGTTGGACACCATGATCAGGTCGGGTCGGACGGCTTTCAGGTTGGGGTAGTCCAGGCCGAAGCGACGCATCACACGCGGGGTGAAGTTCTCCAGCACCACGTCGGAGATGGATACCAGTTCACGCAGGACCTCCAGAGCGTCGTCGGAGCGCAGGTCGAGGGTGACGCTGATCTTGCCGTGATTCAGGGTCTGGAAGGTGCCGCCGCGCTCCCAGTAGAGTTCGCCCGGGTCGTTGTCGGGATAGGGTCCGTTCAGGGTACGGGTGGTGTCGACGAACTGGTTGTGGTGGGTATCCACCTTGATGACCTCTGCGCCCAGATCGGCCAGGTAGGCGCCGCAGTAGGGCATGGCGAAGACCCGGCTGAGGTCGACCACGCGGATGCCTTCCAGCGGCAGCTTGCGTTCCGGCGTCGTCATATCACTCCCAAAGCCCTGAGTTGAGTCAATTCGCCGGCGGAGCAGCCGAGCTCGTCGCCGTAGATCTCCGAGTTGTGTTGTCCCAACAGCGGCGCGTGGCGACGCACCTGGTAGTCCACACCCGACAGGCGTGGCCCCATGCCCGGATAGTCGGCGTCCCCGGCCACGGGATGGGACACGGTGCGGAAGAACTCGCGCTCGTGCAGGTGCGGACAGTCGTGGAGGTCACCGGCGTCCTGGGCCATGCCGAAGACCAGACGGCGCTCGCCGGATGCCTGGTGCAGCGCCTTGCGGTCCCATTGGGCCAGCCCTTGCAGCAGCAGGTTGTGGATCTCCTCGCCGAACTCGATGCGGCCGGAGCCGGAGGCGAACCGCTCGTCCTGCAGCTCGGGCACTCCTATGAGTTCGGCCACGGTGGACCACGGCTGCGAACCTTGCACCGAGGGGATCACATAACCGTCGCGGGCGGGCATCAGCTCCTCGAAGCCCGAGCCGCGCACGGGGCGGCGTCCCTTGATGGCCCCCATGTAGTTGTAATAGGGCAGTGCCTGAACCAGATGCGACGCGAGGCACTCCACCGTCGAAACATCAATGGACTGTCCCTGGCCGGTGAACATCCGCTGGAACAGGGCGGCGGACGTTGCCACCGCCGCGTTGATGCCGGCCACGTAGAAAGACTGGTTCAGAGCGTTGCGCAGCGGTTCCTGGTCGGAATCTCCGGAGTGGTACATCAGGCCGCTGATGGCGGTGGTCACGATGTCGGTGGCGGCGAAATCACGGTAGGGGCCGGTTTGCCCGAAGGGCGTGATGGAGGTGACGACCAGGTGGGGATGTCGTTCGCCCAGCGCTTCGGGTTCGAGGCAGGATGGCCTGGCATCAGACGGGTAATTTTCGACCAGCACGTCGGTCGATTGGAGAAGGCGGTCCAGCAAGCCGGCCCCCGCCACCGTTTCCACGTCCAGCGTGATGCCGCGCTTGTTGGTGTTGAGGTAGAGGAACGGGATGCTCTTTTCGTGATGGGGATCGTCGCCGGCGAAGGGACCCATCCGCCGGGCCTCGTCGCCTCCGCCCGGCGGCTCGATCTTGATGACGTCCGCGCCGTAGTCGGCCAGCAGCCTACCGCAGTACGGCGCGGACACGTACCCGCCCAGCTCCAGCACGCGCATGCCGTCCAGGGGCAGTCCAAAGGGAACGGCGGCCATCACCAAGCCTCCGCTTCCCAGTCCAGCGGCAGCGACTGGCCGCGACGAGGCAGGACGACGGTGGCCGTGCCCGAGGCCGTCTGGTTGCCCCGGTCGTTCTGGAGGTTCACGGCGCAGTCCACCAGGCCGTAGCCGTTCTCCTCGCGCTTGCCCGTGATGATGCCGGCGGCGGTCAGGGTGTCCCCAGGGAAGTCCATGCCCCGGTGCTCCACGTAGAATCGCCGGAACCAGCCCTCGTCGCCGGCGAAGTCCAGGAGCAACTGGCCCAGGTACTGGTTCTTCAGCGAACCGTTGACCACCACGTTGGGCAGGCCCTGGGTCAGCTGCGCGAAGGGCAGGTCCCAGTGGATGCGGGCGTAGTTGCCGTTGGCGGCAGCCCAGCGGATCAGGTGCGTCGTGGTCATGGGTCCTTTGATCACCGGCGGGAGGCTGTCGCCCACGGACACGTCCTCGAAGTACCGCTGCTCGCCAGCGGTTGGCTGCGGCTTGGGCAGGATCACCTCGGGGTTGGGCGGAGCCACGTCCACGGTGGTCAGGTCATCGGCGACCTGGGCGACGTCGGTGGGTTGATCGCCGGCGGGCAGGGCACGGTGGATGCTGACCCGGCGGGCGCGGCTGATCTCCGTATCATGCTGGTCAGTCTGGATCTCCTCGCGGACGATGAACACCAGCGCGCCGGAGCGGCCCTGCTTCTCGAATATGTCCAGCATGCGGAACCGCCGGGTTATCCACGTGCCGACGCGCACCGGAGCGAGGAACTGCCAGTCGCTGCCGCCGTTGAGCCCGTAGCTGTTGAAAGGCAGCGGAACTTCAAAGTGCCACTCCTGGCCGGCGCCGAAGTAGCCGATGGGCGGCGCGATGTCCTTCCAGGCCGCCAGGGGTGGGCAGAGCAGGCTGCCGAAGCGGCTGCGCTGGGCGTAATCCGGGTTAACGTACAGCGGGTTATAGTCCTCGATGGCGTCGGCGACGTCGTAGGCCATCTCCGCACTGATGGGGAACCGGTTGCGCTCGGGCTCCGATTCGGTGCCAATCAGGGCTTTGACCTCGTCGGTGATCAGCGTGTCGGGCATCTGGATGCTCCTCGTGGGTGGACTGGTACGGTCGCGCGAATTCTAGCCAAACGCGGTGGATTGCACAAATGGACGAACGGCATGATGTGTGCGCGTTTCGTGTTTTACATCGATGCACAGGATGAACAGGATTGATTTGTTCATCGTGGGCAGCCCGGCGCTACCGGTCACCGTGCCCTCGGGACGGATCGTCAGCATTGGCGGCATCGTGTCTATCCCGTCAAGCGATGTGAAACCACCTCGTTGTGGTGGAATGGTTGGGTATGATCGACGGTTGCGAGCCGTCACCTGCGCAAGCGGTTTGGTCACAGCATCCGGAGTAGTTCCCGGGTCAGCAACGAGACGCTGCCGACCACGGTGACCGCCACCACCACGTAGCGGAAAGCTCGCAAACTGATCCGGTTGGCGATCACTGCCGCCACCCCTGATCCGGCCAGCACTGCCAGGCTGAGCACTCCGATGTTTTGCGCCGTCGCAAGCGGGATCAGACCGGTCACGAAGAAAAGCAGCAACGCCAGCGCCGAGGCCAGGAAAAAGTACAGGCCCAGCGTCGCCCGGATGGTATCCCGCGACCAGTCCTGTTCAATCGAGTAGAGTCCTGCCAGCGGCGCGCCCACCCCCAACGTGGTTACCAGCAGCGTGGCGATGAACCCGCAAACGGGCGCAGCCCATCGACTGCGTGCGCCGGGCAGACGGATCTGGAACAGGCTCATCACCCCCAGCGCCAGTATGACCACCACGATGGTCAGCCGGAGAACCACCGCGTCGGCGCCGTGGAGCAGCAGGACTCCCAGCGGGACCGGCGGCAAACCGGCGAAAACAAAGGGCCAGGAATCCCTCAGGTTCAGGTGCCGCCACGTCTGGATGATGGTCAGGCCGGTGGTGAGGACGACCACGGCGTTGACGGTCACCACCGCATCCTGGGGAGGCAGGATCAGCAACATGAAGGGCATGGCCACCGTGCCCAGACCGAAGCTGATCGTTCCGAGCACGATGGCCCCGAAGAACATGGCGGCCAGGCCGAGGGCCAGTTCCCAGCCAATCAGCATCAGGTTGCCAGTGACCCGGACAGCGTCGGATGGGCGCCTCCGACTATGCTCTGCATGTATCTCACCGTGAATGATTCCATCGCCAGTGTCCGAAGCCGGATCAGTGACGCGGGACATTGTAGACCAGCCTCCCGTCCCGGAAGCACGTGCCATACCGCGAGCGCAGGGACGAAACACGCTATACTCGCGGGGTTGGCAATGGTTCAGGATCGCGGGGTCCGTGCCGGAGCCATTTCAATCTCGGAAGATCAGGAGCTTGATGATGTTGTCTAACGGCTCGACGGGAGTGCTGGACGGAGTACGGATACTGGAGTTGGCCCGCTGGCAGGCGGCGCCCCGGGGCGGGTTGATCCTGCAGGACATGGGGGCGGAGGTGCTCAAGCTGGAGTGGCGCAAGGGCGCGGACCTGCGGAACTCCGGCCCCTTCGTCGGTGGCATGAGCGTCCAGTTCGCCGCGTACAACCGGGGCAAGAAGAGCGTGACCTTGAACATGCGCCACGACAAGGGCAAGGAACTGTTCTTCCGGCTGCTGGAGGTCTCCGACGTGGTACTGGAGAACTTCCGACCCGGCACCATGGAAAAGATGGGGTTCAGCTACGAGGAAATGTGCAAGGTGAACCCCGGCATCATCCTGGCCTCGGTGTCCGGCTTCGGGCAGTACGGGCCGTACCGCGACCGCCAGTGCTTCGACCCCATCATCCAGGCCATGAGCGGGTTCGGCGACCAGACCGGCCGAGGGTTCGGCGAGCCGATCATGGGCAACGGGCCGGTGATGGACCGCACCGCCGCCCTGCACGCCGTCATCGGCATCCTGGGCGCGCTGCGGCACCGCGACCGCACCGGCGAGGGCCAGTGGCTGGAGGTCGCCATGCTGGACGGCGGCATCACCCTGGAGGAGGTCGCCCTGGCGATGTGCTACGACACGGGCACCAACGACTTCGTGCGGGTGGGCACCTTCCTGCGCTGCAAGGACGGCTGGGTCACTACCGGCGCCGCCCGGGCCGGAATGTGGGAGCGGATGCTCCGGGTGATGAAGTTCGACGAGCTTGCCGAGGACCCGGAGTTCGCCGCGCCCATGTTCGCCACCGATATGGCCGAGATCCGCATGGAGTTGCTGCGCGAGTGGTGCGAGGAACGCACGGTGCAGGAGGTGGAGGACGCGCTGGTCGCCGCCGACATTCCCTTTGGCCCGGTCAAGTCGATCCCCGAGGTACTGGCCGACAGTCACATGTGGGAACGCGAGGTGATGATGGAGGCCGACGCCCACGACCCGCCGGGCAAGAAGGTCCTCGTGCCGGGCCCCACCATCATCAAGTTTTCGAAGACTCCCACATCCGCCGGCCCGATCCCCAAGTACGGCGAGCACAACGGCGAGATCTACGGCGACCTGCTGGGAATGTCCAGGAAGCAGATGGAAACGCTGGTGGAGGAAGGAGTGATTACGTGACCTGATCTATAGTCATTGCGAGCGAAGCGCGGCAATCTCATCAGCGCAGTTCGATGAAAGCCCCATGCTCGTCTTGGTAGAAGCGCAGCAACTCGTTGTGATGGTCTCGTAACAGATCAGCGACAGTCGCCGTTGGGCAGTTGCCCAGCCCGATGCGAACTACCTTAGGCGGGTGACCCAGCCGGGCCCCGATGGCCAGGTAATCGGCATCTTTGGTAACAATCAATAAACCGTTGGTTCGAGCGTACTCCCACACCACAACATCATCAGATTCCTCCAGTCCGACTGCATAGACGTGTATGGAATCTGGATAAATGTCTTGCAGGATTGACGTCAAACTTGGCGAAAGATTGTGATCAATGAGCAGCCGCACCGCGGAGCCTTTACCGGTAGTCCGACAGGGAAACGATGCGCTTTCTGCGGAGGGCTTCGAACTCGTGGCAGGCCAGAATATCCTCCGGCGTCAGATACGGAAAATCGGAGAGAACCTCCTCTTCCGTCATACCCCCGGCAAGGTAGCCCAACACGTCGTCAACGGTGATGCGCATGTTGCGGATGCAGGCTTGCCCGCTGCGCTTGCCCGGTTCGATTGTGATCCTGTCAATGTAAGACGGTGGCATCATGTCAACCTTTCGTAATGCGCCGGTCGCAACTGCGGTTCAGTTTATCATGCGGCGGTGTGCGACTCCGGCCGCATGACCGGGCACCCCGCGCACATGGCGCCACGGCTGCCGGGGACGCAGGTGTGGTCGGGGGTGTAGGACGCCGGCGTTTCCATCACCGCTGACAGGGCGCGTGACTTGGGCGGGGGCAGGCTGACGCCGGCGGCCTCGGCGGCGCGGCGGTCCTGGGCCTCGCCGAACAGGTCCAGGCGCAGCTGTTTGCCGGAGGGCGGACGCTGCCCCGGGAACACCACGTAGGGCCAGGCGCGCTTGCGCACCACGCCCATGGCCTGAAGGTCTCGCCAGTTGTCGATGCTGTGGCCGCGACGGTTCTGCAGGATGCGGTCGGCGGACACCGGCCCGATGCCGGGGATGCGCAGCAACTGGTCGCGGGACGCTGCGTTGAGGTCGATGGGAAAGGCGTCCAGGTTCTCCATGGCGATGACCGTCTTGGGGTCCTGCTCCAGGGAAAGGAAGCCGCCGTGGTCGAAAGCGTGGTCGATCTCGTCGGTGGAGAAGCGATACACGCGATGTAGCCAGTCCATCTGGTACAGCCGGTGCTCTCGGCCGGCGTGCACCGGCGGCTTTTCCTCCATGGGAGTGTGCCGGGCGGGCCGGAAGGGCGGGTAGTACACCCGCTTCAGGTTCCAGTCGGTGTACATCTGGTCGACGCGGCGGTAGATCTGGCGGTCCGACTCGTCGGCCGCGCCGACGACGAACTGGGTGGCCTGGCCCACGGCGCCGCCCGTGGTGGACGCAGTGAGATCATTGATCCAGGCCATGGGATCGAGGATGTCTTTCTGTAGGTCCTTGTGCGGGCTGATGCGGCGCATCATGTCGGGTTCGGGCGTCTCGATGTTCACCGAGAGGCGGCTGCCCAATCGGTGGGCGCGCTCCACCAGTTCGCGGCTGGCGCCGGGCATGACCTTCAAGTGGATGTAGCCGCGGAAGCCGTGCTTCTTGCGGATGATCTCGACGGTCTCCACCATGCGCTGGGTGGTCTTGGTGCCGTCGCCGGCGATGCCGGAGCTGAGGAACAGGCCATCCACGGCCAGGCGCTGGTGCAGTTCCATGAAAGTGTCGGCCAGCTCCTCGCGCTTGAAGGCGTAACGCTTGCGGGGCACGTAGATGCTGTTGGGGCAGTAGGCGCAGTCCATCTTGCAGAAGTCGGTGAACATCACCCGCATCAGGTTGATTTTCTTGCCGTTGGGCAGGCTGGCCTTGTAGATGCCCGGCGCCGGGTTCTTGCGCGGGTCGGAGTAGGCGACGCGATTGGGGCCGCGTCCGAAGGAACCGGCGGCGAACTTGCCGCTGAGGGAATGGCCGCCGCTGTCGGCTTTGCCGGCGGTGAGTATGTCGTCGGCTGCGGCCATGCCGCCGAGGATTTGCAGCTTGTCGTAGCGGTCGGGCGAGGACTTGATGAGCATGGTCAGACATCTCCAGTGAGGCCATGGCATCAGTTGCCCGGCAGATTGGCGAACTGATGTTCGCACACGAGATTGCGGTGAGTCAACACATGGATGTCATTCATGCTTACCCGGTTTGCGGCGGGGAACGTCAGAATCAGGATTTTCAAGATTCAGGGATTATCAGGATTGGAACCGTCCTGTGATGGAGATCTCCCAATCCTGCCCAATCACGAAATCCCGTAAATCCTGATTCTGACGATTCACGAAACCGGGTACGCAAGAGCCGTCAACTCAATCTCAAAGTTCGCGGGAAGTGTGTTACAATTTATTCACATACCACGCCGCTTTTAAGGCAGTCCGGAGAGGCTGGCAAAGCGTGAGCGCACACCGTACCGGAGTTCGTTTACCGCAGGGTAACGCTCCGGGTTTTGACGCAACCCCGCTGGCCCGCCGGACGACGGCAGACAGCAGGGGTTTTTTCATTACCACCCGCAGCGACATCAAGCCGCAGGCCGGCAGGGACGAAGCCAGCGCCGCCGGCCGGCAGATCATGGACGCCGACGAGATCCGTCGGGCGCTAACGCGCATGTTCCACGAGATACTGGAACGCAACCATGGCGCCGACGGCCTGCTGCTGGCCGGCATTCGCACCCGGGGCGTTCCCATCGCCCAACGGCTGGCGGGGCACATCATGGCATCCGAGGGCGTGGCCGTCCCGGTTGGGCACCTGGACATCAACCTTTATCGCGACGACCTGTCCGAACGGCCCCGGATGCGCGTGCGTCCCACTACCATGCCGGTGGATGTGACCGGCCGGACCGTAGTGCTGTGCGACGACGTGCTATACACGGGCCGCACCGTCCGCGCCGGGATGGAGGCCATCAGCGACCTGGGCCGGCCCCTGCGCATCCAGTTGGCCGCGCTGGTGGACCGGGGGCACCGGGAGTTGCCCATCCGCGCTGACTTCGTGGGCAAGAACATTCCCACCCGGCAGTCGGAACTGGTCCGCGTGCGCCTGGCCGAGACTGACGGTGTCGACGACGTGTGCATCCTGGACCGGTGGGTGGACTGATGGCGACTGGACAGGTAGTAGAGACCGGCCCGTTGTCCGGCCAGATACTGTCCGCGGGCAGCCGGCGTCGGCACGTGCTGGACCTGGACGATTTCACGGCGGAGGAGATCACCGCCGTCCTCGACGACGCGGCCGCCATGCGCGAGGTGCTGGCGCGCGACGTCAAGAAGGTGCCCACCCTGCGCGGCAAGGTCGTCGTGACCCTGTTCTACGAGGCGAGCACCCGCACGCGCATCTCCTTCGAAGAGGCCGGCAAGATCCTCAGCGCCGACGTAATCAACATGACCGCCACCGCCAGCAGCGTGGAGAAGGGCGAGTCGCTGCTGAACACCGGCCTTACGCTGCAAGCCATGGGCGTCGACGCCATCGTGGTGCGTCACCCCCACTCCGGCGCGCCGCATTTCTTGGCCCGCACCCTGGACAGCGTGTCCGTCATCAACGCCGGCGACGGCGCCCACGCCCACCCGACGCAGGGATTGCTCGACCTTTACACGGCGCGGGAGCATCTGGGCGATCTGGCCGGCCGCAAGGTGGTCATCGTGGGCGACGTGCTGCACAGTCGGGTAGCCCGCTCCGCCGTTTGGGGCTTCGCCAAACTGGGAGCCAACGTCGTGCTCTGCGGCCCCCGTACGCTGCTACCCGATCCCTTCACGTCGGCGGGATGGGGACCCGGAGATAACGGTGTGCACAATCCGCTGGCCAACGTGCGGGTGCAGCCGGACTTGGACGCGGCCATTGAGCGGGCGGACCTGGTGATGGCGCTGCGGCTGCAACTGGAGCGGCAGAAGGTCGGCTTCTTCCCCAGCATGCGGGAGTACATCCGGCGCTGGCAGGTGAACGACGCCCGCATGGCGCGGGCCAACGCGGACGCCCTGCTGATGCACCCGGGGCCGATGAATGAGGGCATCGAGGTCAGCACCGTGCTGGCTCACGGGGAACGCTCGCTCATCGAGGAGCAGGTGACCAACGGCGTGGCGATCCGCATGGCACTGCTGTACCAACTGGTGGGATCCGGATCGGGCGGCGACTGATGACGGAACAAGCTAACAACGTCGGGCCGACGCTGATCGCCGGCGGTCGGGTGATAGATCCGGCAAACGGACGGGACGCCGTCGCCGACGTGTTGATCAGTGATGGTCTGGTGCGCGAGGTGGCCGCTGGCATCCCGCCCGAGGCCGTGGGTGAAATTGGGCGGGTGATCGACGCCACCGGGCTGGTGGTATCTCCCGGGTTTATCGATATCCATGCGCACCTGCGTGAGCCTGGTTACGAGTACAAGGAGACCATTGCGACGGGCGCGGCGGCCGCGGCGCGTGGCGGCTTCACCACCATCTGCGCCATGCCCAACACCGACCCGGCCGTGGACAACGAAGCCGTGGTGGAACTGGTCAACCGTCGTGCTGCTGATGCGGCGGTACGGGTTCGCGTGATCGGATGCGTGAGCCGCAACCGCGCCGGGCGGGAACTGGCGGATATGGAAGAACTGGCATCCGCCGGCGTGGTCGCCTTCAGCGACGACGGCGACCCGGTGTACGACGCGGGACTGATGCGCCTGGCCCTGACCTACAGCCGGGATCTCGGCGCGCCCATCAGCAACCACTGCCAGGACCACGGGTTGTGTTCCGGCGGCGTCATGGCCGAGGGCTGGGTCAGCAGCCGCCTGGGGCTCTCGGGCATCCCCGCGGTGGCTGAGGAGGCCATGGTGGCGCGGGACATCGCGCTGGCCGGGCTCACCGGCGGCAGGCTGCATTTGGCGCACCTGAGCACCGCCGGCAGCGTGTCCATGGTGCGTGAGGCCAAGGAGCGCGGCATCGCCGTGACCGCCGAGGTTTGCCCCCATCACCTGTGGCTCACCGACGAGTGGGCCCTGGGCGGCAAGGGCGATGCGGAGGCCACGGGCGCGATGGCCTACGACACTGCCACCAAGGTCTATCCGCCGCTCCGCAGTCACGTGGACGTGGCGGCCTGCCTCGCCGGCCTGGACGACGGCGCCATCGATTGCGTCGCCACCGACCACGCGCCCCACGAGCGGGCCAGCAAGGAATGCACCTACAACGACGCGGCCTTCGGCATCAGCGTGCTGGAGACGGCGCTGGGCACACTGATGGCTCCGGTCCACCGGGGCTCAATCGACTTGAACACCATGATTGAGCGGCTGACGGTTGGCCCGGCCCGGGTGCTGGGCGACGCCTTCACACCCTACGCATCGCTGACGCCGGGAACGCCCGCCGACCTGGTGATTTTCGATCCCAACGCGCTCTGGACGGTGGACGTGAACCGGTTTGCGTCCATGGGCCGTAACACCCCGCTGGACGGGGTGGAGTTGCAGGGGCAGGTCGCCGCCACAATGGTTGCCGGCCGGATCGTATTCGAGGAGGAAACCCTGTTGAAGCAAGGAGCACACGCATGACCCGTCCGGTACACCTGGCCCTGGAAGACGGTTCCGTCTTCACCGGCGAGTCATTCGGAGCGCAGCGGGACGGCTGGGGTGAGGTAGTTTTCAACACCACCATGACCGGTTACCAGGAGGTGCTGACCGACCCCTCCTACGCGGGCCAAATGGTCGCGCTCACCTATCCGTTGGTGGGCAACTACGGCATCAATCGCCGGGACTTCGAATCCCGGCGAATTCAGGTTTCGGCCCTGATCGTGCGCCAGCACTGTGACCTGCCCAGCCACGCCTCCAGCGACATGACGCTCCACGCGTTCCTGGAGGAATACAACATTCCCGGCATCAGCGGCGTGGACACCCGCGCGTTGACCCGCCGCCTGCGCACCCGGGGCGTGATGACCGGCCTGATCACCGCCGACGACCCGGACCGGGCCCTGCAACGGCTGGCCGAGATACCCCGCTACGACGACCTGGACCTGGTGAGCACCGTCACCACGCCGGGCGCCTACGCCTGGGACAACGGCGAACAGGAAGGCTACCCGACGTCGCCACCGCCGGCGGGCGTGCGGCGCATCCTGGTCACTGACGCCGGTGTCAAGTACAACATCCTGCGCCTGTTGCAGAGCCGGGGCTGCGAGGTCATCACGGTTCCCGCCTACACGCCGGCGGCGGATATGCTGGCCATGCGGCCCAACGGCGTGCTGCTATCGCCGGGGCCTGGCGACCCCGAGTTGCTGGGCAACATCATCGACAACCTGCGCCAGCTCATCGGTCAGGTTCCCATCATGGGCATCTGCCTCGGCCACCAGCTGGCCGCCCGTGCATTGGGCGCCGGCACCTACAAGCTCAAGTTCGGGCACCGGGGCGGCAACCATCCCGTCAAGGACCTGCTCACTGAGCAGGTGCACATCACCGCGCAAAATCACGGTTACGCGGTTTCGTCGGACAACCTGCCTCCCGGCCTCGAGGTGTCCCACATCAATCTGAACGACTACACCGTGGAGGGCCTGCGCCACCGGGACCTGCCCCTGTTTACCATCCAGTACCACTCGGAGGCATCGCCCGGCCCCCAGGACAACGAGTACCTCTTCGACCGCTTCCTGGCGATGGTGGACGACGCCAAGCCGGCGGGGCGGGTGATCTAACGCCCGTTTTCGCTAGCGCCCAAACCATATTGACTGGAGAACCCATCCAATGACCGGATTTACCGCCTTTCTGCTGGAACAGGGCATCGAGACCCAACTACCCATCAGCCTGAACGAAACGCTGGGCCTGCTCGAAGAGACGGTGTCCGCCTTTGCCCATGACGGGCACGGTTACCTGCTGGCGGCGGTGAGCCGGGGGCAACTGGGCGCCCGCTGGGAGTTGGCCGTCAAGGTGACGGACCCGGCTACCGGTCAGCCCATCAGCGACCAGCCCGTTGGGTTCGTGCACGCCATCAACGCCGGGCCCGACGCCACCGACTTTGTCATTCCGCCGCGCACACCGGAGGGCGGCATCGACCTGGCCCACTTCGACGCCGAGGGGGCCTTCTTCGGCGCGTTCATATTCCAGATGATCAACGCGCTCACCGAGCGCAACCTCATGGAACTGCCCGGTTCCATGCCCCGTTTTTCCTGAAGACTGGTCAAGCCCACAGAGGACACTGCATTGACTGACGCCCCCCAACAACCCCGCAAGGTACTGGTAATCGGCTCCGGCCCGATAGTCATCGGGCAGGCCGCCGAGTTTGACTACGCCGGCACGCAGGCGTGCAAAGCCCTACGAGAAGAGGGCGTGGTGACGGTCCTGGTCAACTCCAACCCGGCCACCATCATGACCGACCACGACGTCGCCGACCGCGTGTACATCGAACCGCTCACCGTTCCCGTGCTGGAGCGCATCATCGCCGCCGAGCGCCCCGATGGCGTCCTGCCCACCCTGGGCGGACAGACCGGGTTGAACCTGGCCGTCGCCCTGGCCGACGCCGGAGTGCTGGAACGCTACGACGTGCGGCTGCTGGGAACGCCGCTGGAGACCATACGCAAGGCAGAGGACCGGGACTTCTTCCGGCAGTTTTTGACCGACATCGGCGAGCCGATGCCGCCCAACCGCACCGTCTCCACCATGGACGAGGCCGAGGCATACAAGTCCGAGGTTGGGCTGCCCCTGGTGATCCGGCCGGCGTACACCCTGGGCGGCACGGGCGGCGGGATCGCCAACACTGAAGAGGAGTTCCTGACCATCGTCGAGAGCGGTCTGGCGGCCAGCCCGATCAGCCAGGTGCTGCTGGAACGCTCCCTGGTGGGTTGGAAGGAGGTCGAATACGAGGTCATCCGCGACGGCGCCGACAACTGCATCACCGTCTGCAACATGGAGAACTTCGACCCCATGGGGGCCCACACCGGCGACAGCATCGTCGTGGCGCCCAGCCAGACGCTGACCGACAAGGAGTACCAGATGCTCCGGACGGCCAGCCTCAAGATCATCCGGGGCCTGGGCATCGAGGGCGGCTGCAACATCCAGCTGGCGCTGCGTCCGCATCCCGACGCCATGCGCAACCGCCCCGGCGATTGGGACGCTGATTCGGACTACTACGTTATCGAGGTGAACCCCCGGGTCAGCCGCTCCTCCGCGCTGGCCAGCAAGGCGACGGGGTATCCCATCGCGCGGGTGTCGGCGAAGATCGCCGTGGGACGCCGCCTTGACGAGATACCCAACGCGGTGACGGGCAGCACCGGCGCGGCCTTCGAGCCCGCTCTGGACTACTGCGTGGTCAAGATTCCCCGCTGGCCCTTCGACAAGTTCCCCGACGGCGACCGCACGGTTACCACGCAGATGAAGGCCACCGGCGAAGTCATGGCCATCGACCGCAGCTTCGAGGCCGCCCTGCAGAAGGCCACCCGCGCCCTGGAGCAGCCCAACACGTCCCTGCTTTGGGAGCGCCAGGACTGGCGGAACCTGAACATCCGCGACGGCTACCAGCAACTCCTCGACGCGCTGCCCCTGGAGCCCAACGACCTGCGGCTGTGGGCGCTCACGGCCGCCCTACGTCGGGGGGTGACCCGCGACCAACTGGTGGCCCACACCAGCATCGACCCGTGGTTCATCGCCGCGCTGGAGCGCATCGTCGACCAAGAGCGGCGGCTGCTGGGCAACCCGCTGACGCCTCCCACCCTGCTGGCCTCAAAGCGGCTGGGTTTTTCCGACGCGGAGATTGCCACCCTCTCCGGACTCCTGCCCGAACAGGTGCGGCAACTGCGCCTGCAACACGGGATCAAGCCCGTTTTCAAGATGGTCGACACCTGCGCGGCCGAGTTTGAGGCGGCCACGCCCTACTACTACAGCGCCTACGATACCGAAAACGAGGCGCCGCCACTGGAGGGCCGCAAGGCCATCGTCATCGGCAGCGGCCCGATACGCATCGGGCAGGGCATCGAGTTCGACTATTGCAGCGTGCACGCGGCCTGGGCCTTGTCGCAGGAAGGAGTGGCCAGCATCATGGTCAACTCCAACCCCGAAACGGTGTCCACCGACTTCGATACCAGCGACCGACTCTACTTCGAACCGCTGGACGAAGAGGCCGTTCGGGACATCATCGACAACGAGACGGTGGACGACCACCCGCCGCCCAGCCTGGTGCAGTTCGGCGGGCAGACCGCCATCAACCTGTCGCAGTCGCTGGCCGCCGCCGGCCTGCCCATCCTGGGCTCCAGCGCGGAGGCCATCGACATCGCCAGCGACCGGCAGAAGTTCGAGCGGTTCCTGGTGGATCTGGGCATACCGCAGCCTCCCGGCGCCACCGTGCAGTCCGTCGACCAGGCGTTGCGGGTGGCCCAGCGCATCGGCTATCCCGTGGTGGTGCGGCCCAGCTACGTTCTCGGCGGGCGCGCCATGGAAATCGTACGCAACGCCACGGAGCTGATCCGCTACCTGACCATTGCCACCGAGGTCACGCCGGAGCGCGAGGTGCTGGTGGACCACTACATGGAGGGCCGCGAGTGCGAGGTGGACGCCATCTGCGACGGCAAGCAGGTGCTCATCCCCGGCATCATGGAGCACGTGGAGCGGGCCGGCGTCCACAGCGGCGATTCCATGGCCATCTATCCGGGCTTGAACCTGACCGAAGAGGAAGTCGACACCCTGGTAGACTACACCACCCGCATCGGCCTAGCCCTGGGCGTGCGCGGGCTGATGAACATCCAGTTCGTGCTGCAGGGCGGCAATGCGTACCGCAGCCCCAGCGTCAGCCCGTCCGACGAGGCGAACGACACCACCGTGTACGTGCTGGAGGTCAACCCCAGGGGCAGCCGGACCATACCGTTCATATCCAAGGTCACGGGCGTGCCCGTGGCCAACCTGGCGACCCGCGTGATGCTCGATGCCGAGCTGCAGGACATGGGCTACCAGGGCGGCCTCTGGCCCAGGCAGAAGCTGGTGGGCATCAAGGCTCCGGTCTTCTCAATGTCCAAGCTGGTAGGTGTTGACTGGTACATGGGGCCGGAGATGAAGTCCACCGGCGAGGTCATGGGCATCGACCGTGACTTCACGGGCGCGCTGACCAAGGCGTTGCAGGCGGCCAGCATCAACCTGTCTCCCGGCATGGGGGTGCTGCTCAGCATCTCCGACAACGCCAAGGCCGACTCGCTGCCCCTGATCCGCGGCCTGGCCGACGCCGGATGCCGGCTGTACGCCACCGAGGGCACCGCGGCGATGATCACCGCCATGGACCTGCCCGTGACGACCATCACCAAGCGGATCGGCCAAGGCTCGCCGGACGTGCTGGACGTGATCAACGACGGCACCGTCGGCGCGGTGGTCAACACCCTGTCCGGCGACTCCTCGGTGATGCGGGACGGGTTCTACATCCGCCGGGCCGCGGTGGAGCGCCGGATCCCGTGCTTCACATCGCTGGATACCGCCCGGGCCGCCATGGAAAGCATGTTGACCGGCCTGGACAACTACAACATCCTGACCACGGACGAGTACCTGGCTGCGCCTCTATAGGGTCTGGCGCGTAGCCTCTTTTGGAAGTCGTCAGAATCAGGGTTTACGGGATTTTATGATTTGACAAGATTGGGAAGTCTCCGTCACGGAACTGTTCCAATCCGGCTAATCCCATAATCTTGAAAATCCTGCTTCTGACTACCATTCCACGTCCACGCCGATTTCGAGTTCTTTGGCGCGGTCCAAAGCCAGCTTGGCGGCCGCGACGTCGGCCAGGCCGGTGCCCATCAGCTTGCAGTAGACGATCTCGTCGGCGCTGGCCCGGCCGGGGACCAGCCCGGCTGCCACGTGGCGGATTTCGTGGAACTGGCTCCAGCGGACCAAGCCCCGGTCCACGGCAGCGTTGATGTCGCCGCACTCCAGCGGGGCCTGTTCCAGGGAGTCGAGGAAATGTCGACTGGCCCGGGTCAGCACGGCGTCGTCCACCTCGAGGCTGGTGGGACGCGTCGGCCCGGCTCCGATGACGGTGGCGCCTGCGGACAGCCATTCGCCCTGGATCACCGGAGAAACCGCCGGGGCGATGCCGATGACCACCGCGCAGTCGGCCACGGCGTCCCGGTTGCTCTCGGCGGGAATGATCGGGCGGCCCAGTTCCTCGGACATGCGCGTTGCGAATGCCTGGCGGCGTTCGGCGTTTCGGCTGTACGCGTAGATCTCACCAACGTCGCGCACGGCGCAGGCGGCGCGCAGTTGGTCACCGGCCTGGTTCCCGGTGCCGACTATGCCGAGCCGAGGAACGTCAGCGTTGGCAAGCATCTTCAGGGCTGCCCCGGTGGTGGCGCCGGTGCGGAGTTGTCCCAGCCGGTTGGCCTGGGTGTAGAGGAGCAGTTGCCCGGAAGTGGCGTCGTAAAGGCTCACCTGGAAGGAGTAACCGTTGCCGGTGAAGGTGAACGTCTTGACGCCGAACACGCCGTCATAGGACAGACCGCCACCCATGACCGCCAGATAACCGCCGGGCACGTTTATTTTGCGCCGGGTCAGGTTGGCGGCCTCCCCGCGCCCGTAGTTGGCCATCATCGCCTCGATGGCCGGCAGCATTTCGGGCAGACCGACGCAGCGGTCTACATCAGCATCGGTGAGAAAGCGGGCCATGATGGGTGTCAGCGGTGCGGGGAGACGGGATTACGAGAAGTAGAGCCGGTTCGTGCGGATGTACTCCCGCATGTTGGCGGGCACGGTGAACTCGTCGAATATGGCCTGTACCGGACAGACCGCCACGCAGTAGGCGCAGTCAATGCAGTCGTCGGGATTGATGTAGTACATCGGTGCGTCGTCGTCGGAATGGATACAATCCACGGGACAAACATCGACGCAGGAGGCGTCCTTCACTCCCTCGCAAGGTTGTGTAATCACGAATGCCATCAGACTACCTCGGCCGCGGGCGAAAGATCGTGGTCAAATGTCCGTCAACACTACGACCGGCACGGCCTATCGAGTACCCGCTAGTGCGGCGTATTCTGCGGTTTGTTCCGATATTTTGTCAAGGCATACGGGCTGCATATTGCTATCGCCGCCGGCGATAGGTTTCGGGACTGCCCGACCTGGAAGGGAGAGCGGCGTCCGGTTGGTTGAAGCCCCAACTTTCCGCGACGGCTTGGCCTCTGCGAGACGGATTGCGCTTGCCGCCACACCGCCGGCCGGTGCGGGTCGGATCGCCCGGCGTGCGCCAGGTTGACAACGGTTACGAGTTTGCATTATCCGCATCGTTGATATAGTATATCGCTCATATTACGGAATCGCCCCGGCGTAACACGCGGATCACCAAGGTGTAGTGTCAATGGAACTGCGAGAGATTATCAGCTTTTACCATGTCGCCAGGTTGCGCAGCGTATCCAAGGCGGCAAGAAAGCTGGAACTGGGGCAGCCCACGGTAACCACCCACCTGAGGAAGCTGGAGGGCGAATTCGGCATAACCCTCTTTGACCGCATCAAGCGGCCCATACAGCTCACCTCCGAGGGTTCGCTGTTCTACGAGTTGGTGACGCCCATTGTGGAGTCCATCGACACGCTGAAAACGCAGATGGACTACTCGGAAGGGCGGGGCTCGTTCGTGGTCGGCGCGTATCCGGACATTGTTTCGTACCATCTCCCGAGGCCAATTCGCCAGTTCCGCGCGCGGTACCCCGACGTGAGGATGCGACTGGTGGCCCGGTCGTACGCCAACCTCATCCAGCTGGTCAAGTCCGGCGAGGTGGACCTGGCGCTTTGCTCCGCCCCGCCTACGGATGACCCGTCGTTGGAGTTCTCGCAGCTGTTCGATTACAACGTGGTGCTGATCACCGAGCCCAGCCACGACCTGCTGCGTCGTGATCCCGTATCGATCGAGGATATGGCGAAATTCCCGCTGATCCTGAACAGTCCGGAGAGCCTCAGCCGGCGACGGGTGGAGCAGAAACTACGGGAGCGGAGCGTCAACTACGACGTGGTCCTGGAAATGGACAACACCGAGATGATCAAGCGCTACGTGGCCATCGGGATGGGCATTGCCATCGTGAGCGACTTCACCCTGCATCCGGAGGATCACGACCGGCTGGCGGTGGTGCGCCTGGACCACATATTCCCGTCGGCCAACATCGGGGTGTGCACTCTTCGCGGCAAGTTCCACGGCCGGGGCGTCCGCAACTTCATCAACACGCTGGCCGAGAACCTGTCCGGGTTCCACGCCGACCTGTGGGACTGGGACGTGGACCACGGCGGCGAGCCCAGGACCGAGGCCATCGCCAGCGCGACGCAGTAGCCCCACCGTGGCGCCAATTTCAGCGTGGTACACTGAAACTAACCCACAATGGGGGTTCACACCATGCTTGACCGCATCAGCAAAATAATTGCCATCATTGCGGCGAGCGTCGCCAGCATCGTCATCCTCATCGGCGGCGTCGCGTGGGCCGTCCGCCTTGACACCGATATGCGGATCGTCAAGAGCGAAGTAGTGGAGTTGAAGGGCGAAGTGTCCGAGTTGCGCCGGGACGTTGACGAAGTGAAGGAAAATCTACAGCGCCTTGAGGAGAACCAGCGTCTCATCCTGCAAGCCTTGGAAGGATTGCACGTCGCCATCGCGAACCACACCCACGACGCGGATGGCCGCGCGCAGATCCCGCTGTCAAGCCAGTGAGCCTGGAAGCTCTTACATCGCCAGCGCCACCCAGTAACCGGCACCACCCGGACGAGCCAAGAAGTGGGGCGGGTGCTGAACCCGCCCCGTTTGCTGTCCGCTAGGGGATCCGCCCCAGGAACTCGGCGCCGCCTCGTGCGACCCAGGCGTTCCACGAGGTCATCAGGAAGCGCGCGCCCTTCTCCACGTAGGATGCCACGTTGTCGTCGTTGACCAGCGTGCCGGCGGTCCGCCCGGCACTCACGATGCGCGCAATGGCGTCGTCGATGGCCGACTGCACTTCGGGGTGACCGACGTTGCCGATGTGACCCATGGTCTGGGCCAGGTCGGTGGGGGCCACGAAGAAAACGTCCACGCCGTCGACTTTCAGAATATCGTCCAGGTTGTCCAGCGCGGTGACCTCTTCAATCAGCACGACCACCATGGTCTGGTCGTTGGCCTGGTGCACGTAGTCGGACACTCCGAAGGACTGCCGACCGCCGAACATTCCGCGATACCCCAGTGGGGCGAATTTTGCCGCGCCGACGGCGGCCTCCGCCTCCTCGCGGGTGTTCACGTGGGGCAGAACGATACCCATGGAGCCGCGGTCCAGGGTGCGGGTAATCAGCGCGGCGTCGTTGGCGTTGCAGCGGGTGATGGACGCCATGTCCCACAGGTCGCAGGCACGGGTCATGTCGCCCAGGGCTTCCCAGTCCACCGGGCCGTGCTCGCACTCCATCCAGGCGGAGTCAAACCCCAGTGGGCCCAGAAAGTCGATGATCTCGCTGGTCATCAGGCCGGAGATGCAGGTGGCCGGCTGCCCCTGCCGCAACTTGTCCTTGACCCGGTTCGCACGTATCGCTGCCACGGTAGATCCTCCTGAAAGGTGGGTTCGCGGCAGTATACCAGCATCGGGAGAGGTCAGCGGCGGTCTCCGGTGGGGATGGTAAAGACGGTGCGCCCATCGGCATCGTGGGTGTGGTTCGCCAGCCCTACCAGTATCGCGTTGGTCTGATGTACGGCAGCGGTCAAAGCGTCGATCTTGGCATCCAAGGCGTCAATCTTCGCGCCCATAGCGTCAATCCTGGCTTCGTTGCTGTCAACTTGCTTGGCGAGCCGTCCCAGCAGGAAGCTGCCACGTACCAACAGCACAATCACGGTGACGGCAAGGCCGGCTCCGGCAATGGCGATGGCAATAACAGGAATAGTCATTGGGTGCTTCTCTGGGGTCAGTGTCGGTTCGTGCTCGCTCTCGAGTGGCCGGCCTGACTATTGTCTGGCTTCGTAGCCCCGGGGGGTGACCATGCGCCCGTTGTGGACGTAGGTGTTGGAGTTGCCGATCACGACGGTAGTGAACATATCCACGCCCAGGGCTTCGCCATCCAACCCACCCAGGTCGGCCAAGCCCACGGCCTGCTCGGGCCGGTAGGCGTGGCGAACGATGCCCACCGGAGTCTCCGGCGCCCGATACGTCAGGAAGATATCTCTGGCCTCGTCCAATTGGCTGGTGCGACGCCGGCTGCGCGGGTTGTAGAGGGCGGCAACGAAGTCGCCGGCGGCGGCGGCCTCCAGCCGGCGCCGGATCTGCTCCCACGGGGTGAGCAGGTTGCTCAGGCTGATGGCGCAGAAATCCTGCATCAGGGGCGAGCCCAGCAGCGCGGCCGCCGATTGCAGGGCCGAAACTCCGGGAAGAGACTCCACAACGGGGTTGGCGCCATCCCAATCGCGGTCCGTGAGCACGCGGTACACCGGCCCGGCCATGCCGTAAATGCCGGCGTCGCCGGACGAGACCACAGCCACGGTTTTGCCGGCGGAGGCGATGTCCACCGCCAGGGCGGCGCGCTCCAGTTCCTGGCCCAGCTCCATGCTGTGCAGCGTCTTGCCGGACGCCGGCTCCGCCACCTGCTCGATGTAGTAGTGGTAGCCGACCAGTTCATCGCTGTCGGCGATGGCGGCGGCGGCGGCCGGCGTCAGATGGCCGGCATCGCCGGGCCCGAGACCTACGAGATAGAGTTTGCCAGCGTTCATAGACCTTCCATAAGTGAACGTCAAAGCTGCAAGTTGCGAGGGGCTCAGGATTGTTGCGAGATTTGTAACAGACTCCTCACGAGTTCCGCTCCGGTGTCCAGGTGACCTGCCAACTCTCTGTCACTCAACTGGCCGGTATAGAAGTGGTTGTGCAGTCGCTTTTGGACTATGCTCAACCCGCGTATCAGGGCGGCCAGAATGGTTTCGTTTGGAGCCACGGATGCCAACAACCTTTCCAGTTGTCTACGTTGGCGCGGGTGTGCGGGCCTCCAGCCGGTGCGATGGGCAATGGCAGAGCAAGCGTGAACGGTTGCACCCCAGAGCAGTTCGCCGGCCACCAATGCGACTGGCGAGGCCCGCCCCATATCATCAGCCATATTCGCTAGCATTGCCGCCATGGCATCGTGTTCTTCTCCCGTCATGGGGCTCGGTTGCCAGATGTTTGACAGTACAGAGATTTGATAAAGCGCCGTACCGATTCGAGGTGTATCGTGTACTCATCGGGGTCCCATCGGAATTCGGTGTCGTAGGGCATTTCACCCCAGTCCTGGTATTCTTCGCGATAGAAATCGGCCATAGAGAATGCCACCAGGTTGCGATGAGTGTATATTTCGTCCGGTGAGGGCGGGGCGATATCATCGAGAAAGTTGACGAATTCCACCGCTTCCTCCCGGTTGCGACATGGCATACCGTGCCGCTCGGCGGCGGCGGCCAGAGCTTCCATGGTGGCGCGCCAGACCAGTCCGGCGCCTTCCCGCAGGTTACCCTTGCGGATTTCGCGCTCGGCGACTGCCAGCAACTCCCCACCCGGCATCGTGGTTTCCGATTGGTTCATCGCCGATGCTCCATTCGGTTCCCCTTTCCCGATGGGATACGCGCTATGGCTATGGTAGCACGGTCGGACTTGGCGCGGGGCACGATGACGCCCTCCGCTCCCGCGGCCAGCATGGCGGCCGGCTCGGCGACGCCGAACACCCCCAGCAAGTCCCGCGCCGCGGATGCCGTGGGCCGATGGAGGCCGGACGCGTCGCTCCCGATATCGGTCCGGTTCTCCACCGCCGAGTTCAGCATGGCACCGTCGTAGGTCTCAACGGGTACGGCGAGCGACTCGGCCAGGGCAAGAATGCCGGCTTCGTCGGCCTTGAGGTCGGCCGTGGCGATTTTGGCCAGGCTCATCGACGCCAAGCCGTTTTCTTCCAGGGTGTGCAGCAGCAATTCGCGCAGGTGGTCTGCCGACACCCCACGCCGGCAGCCCACTCCCGCCACCAGTGTCGGCGGGCGGTAGGTTACCAGCGGGCGACCGGTTTCCAGCGCGAACAGCCGGTCCGACACGATGAGCGCAGCCGCGTAACCGGAGTCCTGTACATCGGACAGGTAGGTTACGGGAAATATGCTGGCCGATAACGGGGTATCATCGGGCCACGAAACTCCTGCTTCGGGGTCGATCCACAGGGCCACCGGGTCACGGTTGACCACTGCGGCCGCAACTCGGGTGAGGTCGGTTGGCGATGCTTCAGCGCGCCAGCCCGCGTCACGTCCGACCAGGTCGATCGCCGTAACATCCAGTGCATCGGACGCCGAGGTAACGACGGCCTGCGCGCCGATGGCATCGGCCACCCGGTTCGCCAGCGCGTCCGCGCCCCCGAGGTGACCGGACAAGACGCTTACGGCGTAGCGTCCGGCATCGTCCACGCATACCACTGCCGGGTCCTGCCGCTTGTTCCCAAGCACCGGGGCCAGAAGCCGCACGGCAGCGCCCACGGGCAGGAAGACCACCAACGCTCCTTGCCGCGAGAACAGGTCCTGGATCACCGGGCGCAGGGGCAGGTCGTAGAGATGCGCCTCGCCATCGTCCGCGCCGGCACGCCGCTCCAGGTACAGAGTGGCGTCGGGTAACGAGGATGCCAGCCGGCGGGCCAGAGCCGCGCCCGGCCGGGACACCGCGACGATGGCGGTGCTGGCAGTAGCCGGGGAAGAATCGGGCATGACGGCCGGATCAGTCGCCGCCGGCCGAGGTATGAACCGCACGCTCCGGCTGCACCTCGTACCCGCCGGCCTCGTAGAGCTCGGTACGGTCGGCGGCGGCGTGGTCGCCTTGTCCGGCGCGGCGGTAGAGGTGGGTGTACTCGTCGGAGTAGAGGTGGGACACGGCCACACGCTCGTCAGACTCGGGGTCCAGCAGGTTGGGGTCCACCGCCTTGCCAACAATGATCAGGGCTTGCAGGGTGATCTTGGCGTCGCGCACCTTCTGGGCGATGTCAGTAAGGGTCCCGCGGATGATCTGCTGGTCGGGCCAGCCGACGCGGTAAGCCACGGCAACCGGGGTATCAGCGGGGTAGCCGGCCTCCTGGAGTTGGTTGGCGATGCGGAACATGCGGGTGACGCTGAGGAAGATGACCAGGGTACTGCCGTGACGGGCCAGATCAACCAGGCCCTCGCCCTCGGGCATGGGCACGCGACCCTCGGCGCGGGTCATGATCACCGTCTGGGAAACCTCGGGCACAGTCAGCTCGGACTTGAGCACGGCGGCGGCAGCAAAAGCGGCGCTGACGCCGGGAATGATCTCATAGTCAATTCCTTCCGCTTCCAGTATCCGCATCTGTTCCAGGGTTGCGCCGTACAGCGATGGATCGCCGCTCTGGATGCGAGCCACGGTCTTGCCCTCGGACACGGCCAGCAGGGTTACCTGCATGATTTCCGGCAGCGCCATCTCCTTGCTGCCGTAGACCGCGGCCCCGGGCTTGGCGTAACCGGCGATCTCTTCCGGCACCAACGAGTCGGCGTAGATGATCACGTCCGCGTCGTCGATGATCCGCTTGGCCTTGAGGGTCAGCAGCTCGGGATCCCCCGGGCCGGCGCCGATGATATAGACCTTGCCGTGGTTCGCCATGTGGTCATGCCTCCGTGGTGTCGGGCTCGTCAGCGCCGGATGATAAGCAGGGAGAAGTAGTCGAGGTCCTCGGTGGACAGTTCCTGGATGTTGCGCACCACCCGTTCGCTTTCGGTGGTGGCACGGCGGACGTAGATGGTGCGGCCGGAAAGGCCCAGGCGTTCCAGGTTTGCCAGGGCGTCCAGCAGGGTGCGGTTGACCTTCATCAGGACGATGGTGTCGTAGAGGGCGATGGCCTCGCGCAGGTCGTCAATGCCGTACACGGCCGGCAGGATTGCCAGGCGCTGGCCGTGGTGAACCAGTGGCGCCGCCGCCGATGCGGCCGCCGCCATTACCGACGAGACCCCCGGCACCACCTCCACCGCCAGGTGCGGGTATTCTTCCTGGATGGTTTCCAGCACGTAGGCAAAGGTGCTGTACAGCATCGGGTCGCCTTCGGTGATGAAGGCCACGTCGCTGCCCGCCTCCAGACGGGTGGCCAGCTCACGGGCGGCGTCACGCCAGACCTCGCCGGCGGCGGCTTCATCGTTGGTGGGGAACTTGGCCCGCACCACTTCCTGCCGCTCCTCGTCGATGATGCCCCGGATGATGGAGTAGGCGTAGCTCTCGGAGCTGATTCCGGCCTGCGGCACCCAGATGACGGGTACCGATTGGAGCACCCGCTGCGCCTTCACGGTCAGCAACTCCGGGTCTCCAGGGCCTACTCCTACGCCGTAGAGGCGTCCCTGTTGGGAGGCTGTGGTCATTCCTTCTGTCCCCACACTATGAATACCGGGTTCATGGCTTCAAGTCGCAACGCGCCGTCGGGCAACTCCCGACCACGGGCGGCGGATATTACAGTCATTTCGGGCGACATGCCGGCGTCACGCAAAGTACGATACGTGGTGTTGGCCCGTTCCATGACGGCGAAATTGGCTACTATCCGTCCTTGCGGGCGCACACGGCGGAGCACTGTATCCAGTATCGCGGGCATGGCGGCCCCACCGCCTCCGATGAACACGGCGTCAGGGTCGGGCAGTTGGCGCAAGGCATCGGGCGCTGTGCCGATGACCACCGAGACGCGACCGTCGCCGTAGCGGGCCACGTTGTTCCGGAGCAGGTCGGCGCTGTCGGCGTCCTTGTCGATCGCGTAAACGCAGCCGTCGTGAGCAATGCGGGCCGCCTCCACGGCGACGGAACCGGTGCCCGCCCCGATGTCCCAGACCAGGCTGTCGGGACGCAGTTGCAGGGCGTACAGGCTCACCGCCCGCACCTCCGACTTGGTGATCTGGCCCCGCAACGGACGGCGCTGCTCAAGGGCGTCGTCGGGCAAGCCCAACGCCCGACCGACGGCCGACGCGGTTTTCGCCTGGGGGTTAGCCCTGACCATCGACCACCACTGCCGGCGAGGGCCGCATGGGGATGCCGTCCGGAGAGGTGCTCGCCGATCCCAGCAGGTTGCCCTCGAAGTCGAAACACAGCGCGTCAACGATGATCGCGTCGCCGCCATCTCCCAGGTATTTCTGCGCTTCCGAACACACCATCTGGCACATCAGCGGGAACACGCCCATCACGTCGTGTTCCTGGGCCAGTTCCTGGAAGTGCCGGCCGCTGGCGGCATCGGCCATCTCAGCTTGCAACTCGGCAGACGCTCCGCACTGGCCGGCAAGGCCGGCCAGGAAACCGCAATCGACCTGGTTGCCGGCGACATGGGTTACGAAATATCCCATGGCCATCTTGGAGAACTTGCCCACCATCCCCACGTGGGCCACGCGCTTGATGCCCTTGTTGACGCAGCGCTTCATGGACGGACCGGAGAAAATGCCGGCCTCGATGTAGGCCATGTCGGGCAAATCCAGCAGGCGACGGGTGTATTCTTCGCTGCGCGTGCCGGTGGACAGGACCAGGTGGTCCAGCCCGTTGGCGGAGGCCACATCGATGGCCAGGTGGACACTGGCGCGCCAGGCCGCCGTGCTGAAGGGTTGCACGACGCCGGTGCTGCCGAGGATGCTGATGCCGTTGAGCACGCCGAGCCTAGCGTTAGTGGTCTGCTTGGCGATCTCCTCGCCGTTGGGAACGGAGATGCGCGCTCGCACGCCGGTATCCACGGGCCAGCCGCATTCCGCCAGACCTTCGGCCACGGCGTCGGCCATCATGCGACGGGGCACCCGCGTGACGGCCGGCTCGCCGACCTCGATCCCGGTGCCGGGACGAGTTACCGTACCCACGCCCGGCCCGCCGGTGATCTGGAGGCCCTTGTTGCCGTCGGGCAGTCTCCACACGCCCACGACGATCTCCGCGCCGTGGGTTACGTCGGGATCGTCGCCGCCGTCCTTGATAGCGGAACAGCGGACGCCTTCCGCCGGTTCCATGGGCCAGCTGTTGTGTACCTTGAGGGTGGCCCGGCCGGTTCCTCCAGGCAGTGGCACGGATACCTCGTCGGGAGCCTTGCCGGACAGCATCAGGATCACCGCGGCCTTGGCCGCCGCCGCCGCCGTAGTGCCGGTGGTGTAGCCGGTGCGCATCCCACGAGGGTCGCGCTTGGTGGGACGCGAGTAGTCGCTTTCGGGACGCTGGGCGTCGCTATTTGGGGCGGGGATGGTCATCGAGTCCACTGCTATGCCGGGCAGTCGCTGCGCGGAGGCGCAAGGATCGCCTAGCCTTGGTCTTGCAGCCGGCGCACCAACTCGCGCAGGCGTTCGTTCTCGGCCGTCAAGGCAGCCTGCTGAGCCTCGTGCGCAGCCCGCTCCGCGGCCATGGCGGCCTGTGCCTGCCGCCAGTTTTCCAGGTATCTGCGCTCTATAGGATCGTAGAAACGCGGCCAACCCTCATCCCAGCACAGGTACAGCCCCATCACCTCGCTGTAACCCTTCAGAATGCCGTCGGGTTCGGTGGTCAGTTCAACGGCCCGATACGAGCCATCGCGCAGGACGCCGCCCGACAGCGGCTCCCCGTGGTGATTGCCGCCGCTGGGGTCGAACCGCCAGTACTCGCCAATCCCTATGGAAGCGTAAACGCTGGGCTTGACCCGGGTGTCCTCCCTTCCGGTGCTCCCCGAACCCACCTCCAGGGCCAGATCAGGCGGCTTGCCGGCTTCCCAGGGGAGATACAGCAAACGGCGGCGGATGGCCATCTGGTCGACGCCAAAAGCCAGGTATATGTCAGGCTGCCGGCGCACGTTCAGGTTAGTCGGATCATGACACAGGATGGTGTTGCTGCTGAGGAAAACGTCCGGGCGATTCCAGAAGTCGGTGAACCGGCTGGAGAGGATGCCAAGGATTTCCTGTACGGTCAGTTCCTGTTCCATGGCGTCGGGCATCGGCTCCGGATCATCTGGATTGTAGTCCAGCGCGGCGTAGTCAATCTCGCCCTGTCGGACGTAGGGCAACATGGTGTATGTCGATGCCGTGGTGGTCATGGCAGACTTTCCCCGGTCCAGTCGTGATACCAATACGATGGTAACACACCCGTATCCTCAGGCCGCCCTCGCCTGGGCTTCCCGCACGCGGTCGCGGGCCACCGAGACCAACCGGTCGTCCACTCCGAGAGGCGGAGCCACCGACATGGGGATGTCGGGATAGGTTTCCTGAAGCTGGCGCATGGTTCCCAGCACATTGCGGCGCAAAATCATTCCGGGAAAGAAAACGTAAGGAACACAAATGATGCTGCTCACGCCTCTTTCGCCCACCAGCGCGGAGGCGGCGTGTTCCATGGTCGGATCACCGTAGTGGGACTGGGCCACCTCCACGGCGTACCCATCGCCCAGGTCGCGCTCCACCCAGCTACCCAACTCTTTCAGCCAGAGGCAATCATCGTATCGAGTCTGCGTGCCGGCCTTGACCAGCAATATGCCCACCGTGCCGTTATCCGCCGGCTCACGCACCTCCCGGGGCAGCGCGGCGATGCGTTCGCGCACCAACTCGGCGATGCGGATGTCCGCGCCGAGGCCGTCGGCCAGCCGCACTTCCACGCCGGGCGCTTTTGACGCGATGTCTTCCAGGACCTCCTCCATTTCGAGGGTGGCGTGCTTGCCGTTGCCCAGCAGATAGGGCGCGATCACCACGCGGCTCAGCCCCGCGTCGGCCAGGATGGAAACGGCTTCCGGCGGATGGGGCGGTAGGAACTCCAGGCAGGACACGATGACCTGTTCGGCGTCTTCGCCCAGGGAATCGGTCAGGCGTCGGGCCGCCTCGCGCAGTCCCACCGGCGTATTCGGGCAACCCAGGCACCAAGCCGGGAACCGGGGGCCGTCGGCTGCCCAGGCGCAGGAGCATTCGTCACGACTGGCGCCGCGCTGGCTGCCGTGGCACAGCAACACCACGCCCCAGCCTCCGGATCCGTTGTTGGTATGGTCGGCGTCGGGCATAGCGGCTCAGTCCTCCAGCAGGTCCAGCAGGGCGTTGACGGTGGCAGCAGCGGCAGAGCTCCCTCCGCGTCGTCCCAGGATGGTGATGTGCGGCACGTTTCTCGCGGCCAGTTCGGCCTTGGATTCAGGGCAGGCCACAAAGCCCACCGGCATCCCGATCACCACGGCCGGCGACACCTGGCCGGCGTCGATCAGGTCCAGCAGAGCGAGAAGGGCCGTGGGCGCGTTGCCGATGGCCAACACCGCCCCGTCCATCTGCGGGGCCAACTCACGCACGGCGGCGACGCTGCGGGTGGTGCCCTCGCGTCGGGCGCGCTCGGCTACCTCGGGCGCGTCGATGAGGCACGCGGTTTCCACGCTCCGCCTGGCCAGCGCGGCCCGGGAGATGCCCACCTGCACCATGCGCACGTCGGTGACGACACGGCGGACGTCGCGCAGAGAAGCCAGCGCCGCGTCAACCGCGCCATCGCTGAAACGCACGTCAGCGGCGATGTCGGGGTCCCCTTCGGCGCGGACAATGCGGTGCAGCACGTAGCGTTCCGCTTCGGGCAGGCCGCCGGTGACCGCGTCTCCGCGCAGGCTGTCGGCAACCATGACCAGGCTCTGGCGGTCAATCTCTTCGGGGAGGAGGGCGTATTTTTCAACGAGGGTCATAATCTTGAGGAAGGAGTGGCGACACCGAGTTAGAGATAGATTACCCGCATGGGGTTAACGCACTGGTTAGCTTCGTCAACTTCCAGGACATATCCTAGCGCCGACCATTCTCCCAGCGTCGGTTCACAATCATCGGCGCCAAAGATCACGCTATGAGTGTAATCTTTCCCGTCAATACGGAATTTGATGTCACCCACCTGCAGGCCGGTTTGGTACACCAGGGGAGTGGGCCAGCCCCACGGCAAGTGGTAAGGGTCGGGCTCCCAGCCTAATTCCCGCAACAAGCCGCTAGGCAGTCGGGTGTACTTGGCTCCGGTGTTGGCCTTCACCCGCAGCGGTTTGGCATGAGAACCGTCTTGGGAGCAAATGCCCAAAGTCACATAGAATGCGGCCATGTCTCCAATATCTTTGCGATTCATCGATATGACGTGACGTTTATCAACCGGTGGTTGACTGGATCAACACCCAATCGTAGCCCCTGCAAGGTGTCGCTGCCCAGCAATTTTGGGCTATTATCCTCACCGAACACGAACAGGCGAGTCAAGTCTTGACCGTTGTAGCGTATGCGAACCTCGCCCAATTCCACCATCGTCGGCGTGCCGTCGGCCAAGTCGGCAGGGACGTCGGGCACTGTGGGCATCCAGCCCAGATCCCGCAACATCTTGCCAGGAAGTTGGCTGAAGGAAGCCCCAGTATCTACCCTCAGATCCATAGATTCTAGATGCGAACCGTCCGCGGTCCAGATACCCAACGTAGCAATCACTTCGCCCATAACGCCGACCTCCTTACCCCACCACCACGTTCACCAGCCGGCCGGGGACGTACACCACGTTGCGCACGGTCTTGCCGTCGATGTGGGACTGGACCCGGGGGCTTTCCAGGGCACGTTCGCGGGCGTCGTCATCGCCGATGCTGGCGGGTACGGTGATGCGGTCGCGGAGGCGGCCGTTGACCTGCACCACCAGGGTCAACTCGTCCTCGGCAGCGAGTTCCTCGTCCCAGCTGGGGAAGGGCTGCTGGTGGATGCTGTAGCCGTGGCCGGTCCGTTCCCACCACTCTTCGGCAACGTGGGGCGCGATGGGGGCGAGCATGAGCAGGAAATTCTCGATACAGTCGCGCCAGGTGGTGCTGTCTACTGATCCGTCGTTCCATACTCGGCTCAGGTGGTTCACCAACTCCATCAGGGAGGCGATGGTGGTGTTGAACTTGAACTTGTCCAGGTCCTCGTAGCACTTGCGGATGGTCTGGTGCAGGATGCGCTGGGTTTCGCGCACCGTCGCGGCGTCGGTGGCGCTGTCGTCCAGCTGCGCGGCGTCGTGTTCCACCAGGCTCCAGGCGCGGTTGAGCCAACGGACCACGCCGTTGATGCCTTCGTCGCTCCACGGGCCGCCCTGGTCCCAAGGGCCGATGAACATGAGGAAGCAGCGCACGGCGTCGGCGCCGACCTGTCCGACCACATCGTCGGGGTTGACCACGTTGCCGCGGCTCTTGCTCATCTTCTCGTGGTCGCTGCCGAGGATGACGCCCTGGTTGAACAGGCGCAGGAAGGGCTCGTCGATGCTGAGCATTCCCATGTCCCGCAGCGACTTGATGAAGAACCGGCTGTAGAGCAGGTGCATCACCGCGTGTTCGGCGCCGCCGGTGTACTGCTGCACCGGCATCCAGTCGCCGGCCACGGCGGGCTCGTAGGGGCCATCGCTGTAATGCGGAGTGCAGTAGCGGAGCATGTACCACGACGAATCCATGAAGGTGTCCATGGTGTCCGTTTCGCGGCGACCCGGACCGCCACAGGTCGGGCACTCGGTGTTTACGAAGGACTCGTTGATGGCCAGGGGCGATTCCCCCGTGGGTCGGAACTCGGCGTCCTCGGGCAGGAGCACGGGCAAGTCCGCTTCGGGCACCGGCTGTACCCCGCACTGGTCGCAATAGATCATGGGAATGGGCGTGCCCCAGTAGCGCTGGCGGGAAATCAGCCAGTCGCGCAGGCGGTAGGTTACCGCGCGGCGGCCCCAGCCCCGTCGTTCCACGTCTTTGGCGATGGCCTCCATGCCCTCCTCATTGGTCATGCCCTCGTAGGCGCCGGAGTTGGTCATGAAGCCGTCGCCGATGAAGGCTTCTTCGGGGGGGCTTCCGTCCCAGGTGATGGGCGCGATCACGGTGCGGATGGGAAGGCGGTACTTCCGGGCGAAATCGAAGTCGCGGTGGTCGTGGGCCGGCACGCCCATCACCGCGCCGGTGCCGTAGGTGGTCAGGACATAGTCGGCCACGTAGATGGGCACCTTCTCGTTGTTCAGTCGGTTGCGGGCATAGGCTCCGATGAAGACGCCGGTCTTATCCCGGTCGGCGGCCAGCCGGTCGATCTCGGAGGAGGCGCGGGCCTGGTCAACGTAGGCTTCAACGTCTGCCCGGCGACTTTCCGTAGTGAGCTTGGACACCAGGGGGTGCTCCGGCGCCAGCACGAGGAACGTCACGCCGAATATGGTGTCGATGCGCGTGGTGAAGGTACGGATCTCCCGTTCCTCGATATTGTAGTCGGAGATGTCGAACCCGATGTCAACGCCCTCGCTGCGGCCGATCCAGTTCCGCTGCATGGTGAGGATCTTTTCCGGCCACTCCTCCAGCGTATCGAAGTCCAGCAACTCGTCGGCGTAGTCGGTGATGCGGAAGAACCACTGCTCGAAGTCGCGGCGGGTGATCGGCGTCTCGCACCGCTCACACTCGCCGTTGAGCACCTGCTCGTTGGCGAGTACCGTCTGGCATGACGGACACCACACCACGGGCGCTTTGGCGCGGTAGGCGAGACCCTGTTCGTACAGCTTGATGAAGAACCACTGGTTCCAGCGGTAGTACTCCGGCAGGCAGCACACGACCTCGCGGTCCCAGTCGTAGATCGCGCCGATAGAGCGGAGCTGACGGCGCATGTTCTCCACGTTGGACATGGTCCACTCGTAGGGATGGATGCCCCGGGAGATGGCGGCGTTTTCGGCGGGGAGACCAAAGGCGTCAAACCCGATGGGGTGCAGGACGTTGTAGCCCTGCATCCGGCGGAACCGGGCGTGGGCGTCCGACGGAGCCATGGCGTACCAGTGGCCGATGTGCAGGTCACCGGACGGGTACGGGTACATGGTCATTTCAAACCACTTCGGGCGGGGATCGTTGTCCTCAACCCGGTAGATCCCGTCCCGTTCCCACCGCTCCTGCCACTTGCGGTCAATTCCGACCGCGTCGAATCGGAGCTCAACTTGACGCTGGGCTGTGGTCATAAAAAGGCAACCCTCAATATCGTGAGCGCGGGCGGCGTAGGCGGTGGCGCCCAGCAAACGTACGTCTGGCGACCCTAAATATAGCACAGGCCAATTCGGGACACCGCGGCGCCAGACAGTATACCACCCGGCCGGCAGAGCCGGCCGTCCGGGCTCCGGTAGCGCGGCCCGAGGCCAGGCACCAGCGCCCACCCGGTTAGCGGCGGGGGAACGTCAGAAGCAGGATTTGCGGGATTTTATGATTTGGCAGGATTGGGAGATCTTCATCTCAGAACGGTTCCAATCCTGATAATCATCAAATCCTGATAATCCTGCTTCTGACGATTTACGGAAGCGGGCACGCATGAGCGCGCGGAGCCGACCGCAACGACCCCCACGCGCACCGGGTTTGCTTCGATCAGTCGTCCAGGTGATCAGTCGTCCAGGTGATCAGTCGTCCAGGTGAATGGTGGCCGTTACGCGGGGGACGTCGCCGACCACCCGCGTGGTGTGGCCGTGGCCGGTGAGGTCCTCGGCGAGGTTCACGTCCCCGGGGCCCAGACGGTGAACGGTGCCGTCCGCCAGGCCGATTTCCGCTTCACCGGAAAGGGTGATGATGTACTGGCGCCGCGGCGCCACGTGCCAGTCGCTGAAGTACCCCGGAGGCGAGGCACGGAATATGATCCCCCTGGCGTTTTGCACCTGGCTCCACACCGGATGGGACGGTGGGTCGATCTCTTCGATGTGGGAATGGCCGTCATCGCCGGTGTACAGACGTATGGAACCCATGATGCCTCCTCTGGTGACGTGGTTTCACGCGGGATATTAACACAAACCCGGGAGCGTGGCTCGAACCGGACCGGATGATCCGGCGTGCGCGAGGAAATTCACTGCAATTGACATATCCCCGCGCCCCGTCATAATGACGCTGCCTGCGTCTGGCACGCGAATAATCCCTGCGCCCGGCATCCCCAATTTGCGCCTCAACCAGCGTCCGGTGCTGTCCAGTGAACGACCCGTCTCACGGTAACGCCGGCTCGAGCGAGCCGGAAGCGGCGGCCGCTCTCGCCCGGCCCGGCGAAGATGGTTCGTCGTGGCGGGTGCGTCGGGTCGACCCGGTTCGTATTCCCATACGCCGCCACCGCGTTCCGCCGCGCCGCTGGTCATCCACTCCACTGCTGCTGCTGCTCACGTTCCTGCTGCTGAACGTGATCGGCGGGGCGATGCTGGCCCTGCCCATAGCCGCCGCCGACGGAGCCGCGGCGAGTCTGCGGGTAGCGTTCTTCACCGCGATTTCAGCCTCCACCGTCACGGGACTGACGGTAGTGGACACGCCGGAATTCTGGTCCCAGTTCGGCAAAGCGGTCATCTTCGTATTGATGCTGGTGGGAGGCCTCGAGTTCATCACGGCGGCCACCGTGTTGATCGCTTTCATCGGCCGGCGGGCGACCGCGCTTGAAGAAGACGTGTACCAGGACACCGTGGGCCACGTCTCCGCGCGGAACCTGACGCTGGTGGCGCGCAACATCGTGGTCGCGTTCTTCATCGGCTACCTGGTGGGAGCCGCACTGATTTTTCTGCGCATGCGGTCGGTGGCGGACTTTACGACGCTGGAAGCAGTCTGGCAGTCGCTGTTCCTCTCGGTGTCGGCGCTCAACAACGCCGGATTCTCGATCCTGCCCAACTCGCCGGGCGGCGGCAACGCCGAGACCCTGGGGGCGCATCCGTACCTGATGTGGGTCATCACGCCGCTGATCATCGCCGGCGCTTTGGGATGGCCCTTCATCATGGACATGCGCCGGAACTGGAGCCCGAGCCGGTCGCGGCGGCGCTGGCCCGGGCTGTTCCTGTTCAATTTCCAGCGGTTCAGCCTCGACACCAAGCTGGTGTTGATCCTGACCGCGTTCCTCTACGGGTTCAGCGCGCTGGCGTTCCTGTTCGCTGAGTGGAACGGCGTGCTGTGGGACCATTCCGGCCACGGCGTCGTGGGCTCGGCGATTTTCCACGGCGTCAGCGGGCGCACGGCGGGGTTCGCGGCCCTGGACTGGAGCGCGACCCGCGACTTTACCCAGTTGGTGTTCGCCGGCCTGATGTTCATCGGCGGGTCCACCGCATCGGTGGCCGGCGGGATCAAGGTGAACACGGTGGCGGTGCTCCTGGCGGCGGCCCGGTCGTCAGCCCTGCGGAACCCCACCACGGAAATATTCCGGCGGGAGATTGCTCCGGTGCTGGTGTCCCGCGCGCTGTTGGTGGCGCTGCTGGGCGTGACGTTCCTCTCCATCGTGTTGCCCATCCTGACCTACACCGACCCTCACCTGCCGTTTTTGCCGCTGATGTTCGAGACGGTATCGGCCTTCGGCACCAACGGAATGTCCACGGGAGTGTCCGGTGAACTCAGCCTGGCCGGGTCGATCATATTCATGCTCACGATGCTGGTGGGCCGGGTGGGGCCTCTGACCCTGGTGATGCTGCTCGCTCCCCGGGAGGATGCCACCTACCGCTACCCGGAAGAACCCGTTAGAATTGGTTAATCATCATGGCTAAGCAAGTATGCGTGATCGGATTGGGCCGGTTCGGAGCGAAACTGGCCAGCACGCTGTTCCAGCGGGAGCACGAGGTGCTCGCTATCGATCAGGATGAGCAGCGCGTGCAGGGAATGCTGGGCCGCGTCACCTACGCCGTTGAGGCGAACGCAACCAACGAGACGGCGCTGCGCGACCTGGGCGTGGGAGACATGGACGTGGCGGTGGTGGCCCTGGGGAGCCAGATCCAGTCCAGCATCATCACCACCATGATGCTCAAGTCCATGGGCCTGCCCTACGTCATCGCGCGGGCAACCGACACGCAGCACGCGGAGATACTGCACCGCGTGGGCGCGGACAAGGTGATCTTCCCCGAAGAAGAGGCCGCCGAGCGGGCCGCCAGCCTGGACCTGAGCCCCAATTACGTTGAGTTCATGAACATCACCGAGGACACCGGAGTGCACAAACTGCGGCCGCCGGAAAAGATGCGCGGTTTGTCCCTGCGGGACGCGGGCCTGGTATCCGAATCAACGCGCCATCGCGTCTCGGTGATGGTCATAAGGCGCGGGCACGAATACATCATCAACCCGGCTGAAGACGAAATGATCGACGATGGCGACATTCTCGTGGTGGTTGGCAGCCATGAGGACGTCGAGAGGGCGTTTGCCCGATGACCGCGGGCCCGCCCCACATGACGGGGTAATCCTATGAGCAACAGCATCGGATACCTGGGACCGGCCGGAACCTATACGGAGCAGGCGGCGCTGCTCTACTCGCCCCAGGGTGTCCTGACCCCCTATCCCTCCATCAGCGCGGTGGGCGCCGCCGTCTCCAACAACGAGGTAAACGCCGGGGTGGTGCCCATTGAGAACAGCCTGGAGGGATCGGTCACGTTCACGCTGGACCTGCTCATCGCCCAGTCCGGCCTGTCCATCCAGAACGAAGTGGTGATCCCCATCGACCACTATCTGGTTGCCTCGCCCGGCGTGTCGGCCGAGTCGGTGGAGGTGATCTACTCTCATCCGCAGGCGCTGGCCCAGTGCCGGGAGTACCTGGAAGCGCGCTTTCCCGCGGTTCCCCGGGAAGCGTCCCTGAGCACGGCCGCGGCCGTCGCCGACATGCAGGGCAGCCGGGTACCGGCGGCGGCGATCTGTCCCCAGCGGGCCGCCGAGATCTACGACGTGCAGATCCTGGACCGGGGCATCCAGGACAACACGGCGAACCAGACCCGATTCGTCGTCCTGGCCCACGCCGACCACGCTCCCACCGGCCACGACCGCACGTCCATCTGCTTCTCATTCACGGTGGACCGCCCCGGGAACCTGTACAGCACCATCGGCGAATTCGCCAGCCGGAACATCAACCTGGTCAAGATTGAAAGCCGTCCGACCAAGCAGGAACTGGGCAGGTACATCTTCCTGATCGACTGCGAAGGCCATCGTCACCAGCCGGAGGTCGCCGCCGCGCTGGACGGGCTGCGCCGGCGCACGGACATGCTGAAAATATTGGGGTCTTATCCCTCCTGGGAACCCCGCGCCGAGTAACGGTGGCGCAAAATAACTTCCGTAGAGCCGGCGGGGCGCTAACTGGCATCCGCAACGCGGTCATCAGCGTACTCCGGGTACCGTTCCGTTCGCTGTTTCTGGTTCGGGGCGACAGCATGATCCCCACGTTGCGCGACGGCGATTTGATACACGTGCGCCGCGCGTCGAGCAAAGGCGCAAGTTACCAGCGGGGGTCCATCGTAGTGGCGGAGATGCCGGCGCTGTCAGGAGATAACAGTCTGTTGGCCAATGTGAAACGCGTAGTCGGACTGCCCGGGGAGCTGGTTCGCGTCGGCCGCGACGGCGTCGTCTCGATAGAGGGGGCATCGCTGGCGGAGCCGTACCTTGCGGCCGGAGCGCGGCCCGCGCCTGGCCCCGGCCTGTCATGGTGGTGCGACGACGGCGAATACTTCCTGATGGGAGACAACCGCGCCGACAGCGGGGACAGCCGGCGTTTTGGCCCCGTGCCGGCTTCCAACATCGTCGGCAGACTGCGGGTCAGGTTACCCACCCATCGCCTGCTGGGCCGCAGTTCGCCGGATCGCATCGACTGATCCAACCGATCGCAGATGGCCTCCTTCGAAGCGAAATTGCACCAGGCCGCCGACTGGGCGACCCGCAACCGCCGGTTGCTGCGGATCCGGCCGGTCCTTCGGGCTCTGTATCTCCGTCGCTACATCCAGCGGCTGGCGCAGCGGCGGAGTTCGGTGCGGTTGGTGCTGGCAACCGTTGCGGCGGTGATGCAGAACGACAACCAGCAACTCATGGCCGGCGTGGCCTACTACGGCATGGTGTCCCTGCTGCCCTTCTCGGTGGTCGTGCTGCAGATCCTGCCCCTGCTGCTCGGCGAGGAGGGAGCCCAGACCTGGTTCTCCGCCATCTCCTCCGGCGTGCTCCCGCCCAACATCGACGTGTCCACATTGTGGCCGGCCCAGCCGCCGGCAGTGGCTGGCGCCACCGGTCTGGTCGCCTTTCTCGGCCTGCTTTGGGGCAGCTTCAAGCTGTTCGGCGCCGTGGGGCTGGTGGTTAATCGCGCCTGGGGGATCGAACCGGCCCAGGTGGGCATCCTGGGCAAGACGCGAGAGTACCTGTTCCTGAGCGCCATGGCCCTTGGGTTGCTGGTCTCGACGGTACTCACCTACGTTACGGTGCCCCACATCACCGTCTACGTCCTGCGGTCGATTGAGCTGGGCGGCCTGGCCAACGCGGTTGAGGCGCAACGCTGGTGGCCCAGCCTGCTGGCGTGGGGGCTGTCCGTGATCGTGTTCCTGCTGGTGTACCGTTACGTCCCCGAGCGACCGGTACTCTGGCGATATGCCATCGTGGGGGCGGTCAGCGCCAGCATCATCTTCGAGGCGGCCGCCTACGTATTTGCCCTGTTCTTCTCGTACATCGCGCCGCAACGCCTGTTCTACGGGCCGCTGGCCTCGGTGCTGATCATCCTGATCTGGCTGTTCGTCTCGGCGCTGACGCTGGTATCGGGCGCCGTGCTCACCGCCTACGCCCAGAGCATTTACCGGGGCGACGGGCCGTGGCCCCGGTCAGGCTGGTTCCTGGGCACGGGCGGCCGGGACAACTCGCAATGGGAGTGAGCGATGCAGGGAGGCGGTTTGGCATGATGGAGCAAATGAAGCGACCGGAGCGTGATTTGCTTCCGGTGTCCGTATTTGAGCAGTCTCGTTTACGTTGGTGGGTGTCGCCTTTGCTGACCGGGTTTGTTTCTGCCCTCAGCGCCTGGTAGGCTATGAATTGCTGCGAGGGCTGGGTTCGTAGTTGATCTGGTAAGCGAGTTCATCGTGCTTCGGACGGAATGGCTCCCCGATCCCCCATAGTCCAGGAGGTTTCACCATCGTGGATGCTTACATCAACGGCAGCATTGGAATGGTTGGCGCGGCAACGACCCGGACGTTCGACTTCCTGGTGGTTAAAGATTCCCACCACATCGGCCTACCTCAATCCGACATCGACGCATTGGGCTTGAAACCGTCCCTGTTCGCTACGCCGAAGGAACTGGGCGGTCACGCTCGGACGCTTGAAGACAGGGCTTACGAAGCCGGAGCACACTTCGACAAGTGCTACATCGAATTGGACGTGCGCCCCGAACCTATGCCTACAATTGGGGTTGCGGCGTTGCGCAAGCTGGGGTTCGAGATTGATTTGGAGCAAGGGCGTATTGTCAAACCGGCTAAACCGCTAAAAATCCAGCGGGGCCTGATGCCGTATATGCTGGATGTATCGGATTTGCAGTCTGCGCGAGGTTGACCTGGTGAACGAGCGGATAGGTCGGCGTGCGGATGGGGAGGTTGGGCCACCGTTTTTGCTGGGACGAGGATGCAAATGGTCATGCTAAACATCAGCGTAGTTTCGCGCCTGCTCGGTTTGCTACCGCTTATGCTGATGGCTTTGGTATTGGCGGGCTGTGGTTCGGATGTAAAGCCAACGACTGCACCTGATTTTTCAGATCGGGCTACTACGGCGGCGGCGCAGACTGTAGCTCAACCCGCCGTTACATCGACGCCAACTCCCACGGCCACGCCATTACCACTACCAAGACAGACAGCGACACCAGAGCCAACCAAGACCCCAACTAGCACGGCACCACCGATGCCAACGCCAACTGCTACCCCAGAACTGAAATCAACCACCTCGTCTGATCTGACGGTCACACCAATACCGGAACCTACGCTTGCGAAACTTGGAAAATCTGGTGACTGCGGTCGTTTATGCGATGAGACGTTCTGGATTACTGATGCGACAGTGGAAAGTGTGCGAGCCGAGCTGGATGGAGGCGCAGATCCCCGAGCTAGAGACGAATTCGGTCAAACCCCATTGCACTGGGCAACGCAACTGAACTCGTTTGTGTTTAATTCGGATGCGACGGTCATTGAGCTGCTCTTGGATCACGGCGCTGATATTGATGCCAAGAACAGCCACGGCTGGACGCCTCTGCTTGCGATTGCTGATACAGACAACACCGTAGCCATAGACTTTCTGTTGGAACGAGGTGCTGATGTCAACGTGAAGGATAATCACAACTCTACAGCACTGCACAGGGCCGCTACTACTTATCCGGAGCGCGTCGAGTTGTTGCTCGACCGTGGCGCTGACATAGAAGCCCAAGACAATGCAGGTATGACACCTCTGCATAACGCGGCATTTGATGGAACCCTCTCAGTCATCACGGCGTTACTGGATCATGGGGCCAATATCTCCACCAGAGACAGCAAGGGTATGACGGCACTTCATCACGCCGCTGTTTACAATCAAGACTCGGCAGTCATTGACCTTCTGATGGTAAAAGGCGCAAATATTAATGGTGAAGACAACAGAGGTAGGACGCCATTGCATATCGCTGCTACGGATTTCAGTGAACCGGCGCGAATAGCGTTGCTGTTGGACCTTGGCTCTGATATTGAAGTTAGTGATGATCAGGGCGCACGGCCGTTGCATTATGCTGCAAGTAATGAGGATGTTAGGATAACTGGACTGTTACTTGACCGCGGTGCAGACATTACGGCGAGGGATTACGCCGGCCAAGCCCCATTGCATTATGCGGTGTTTAATGAAAACCCCACTATTGTTTCGCTACTGCTGGACTGGTCTGCAGATATTGCGCTCAAGGACTATTACGGTCAGACAGCCTGCGATTATGCAGAGGCAAGCGACAGCTCACCAGAAATCCGCCGTCTCGTGTGCCAATAGTCTCATTCCGCCATCCTTTGCTGCATCTGTAGCCGACAAACCTTGCTTCCTGATGAGGGATACAGTGGGCACAATCGCCGTCACAACGAGTTCCAACACCTGTGACCACCAGCCTCAAAACCCACTAGCCCCCACCGCCATCGCGCCCGACAGCGCTGTAGTCCTGCGCATCGTGTCTTGGGAATCGACTGCCAGCCGTACTGCGGCAAGCTAGCCACTTCCCTCAGCGCCACAGCCATCCAAGCCAACCTGCCTATACCACCGGCGTGATACGATGGGATGATGCAGAGGGCAAGCATGGAAGCATTTCAATGTCCGTACTTGGGCAGGCTGGTGGAACTCAACGATGAGCGGGAGCGGCACATCGCGGAAAAGCATTCCCAACTGCTCCCGAACCGGCCCGATTGTATCGCCACTACTCTGGCTGACCCGGATTTAATCCTGCGCAAAGACCCTGAGGATGAAACCATCCTGTTCTACCGCTGGTTTTACGACCTGGATAAGTACGTGATGGTAGCGGTGGTCAATCACCCCGGACGCGACTGGATAATCACCGCTTTTGTTACCCGGAGGTTGCAGAGAGGAGAAATCGTATGGCAGAGACGCTGAGGTTCGAGCACGACGTAGTCGGCAATATTATGTACATTGAGAAATGCCCGCCTTATCCGGGGCAGGATGAAGACGACATTGAGGATGGTGTAATCGCCCGGCGTCATCCTGATACCGACGAAGTAGAAAGCATGATGATACTGTTCTACTCCTCTCGTATCGTGAGCCGCGATCCGATCCGGCTGGACATCACCGTGGCGAAAGGCGCCGTCAACGGTCACCCGGCGGCTGCGGAATTCAACTGCCTGGTGCAGCCTGATTCAGAGTGGCTGACCTTCCCGGAGGACGCCGAAATCGTCGAGCTGTACATTCCCGGCTGGACCGAAACGGCGGAACCGTCGCCAGCCTGATCCTGCCCACCCCGTGCATCCATGCAAGTACGGTAACATGACAACACTATCTGCCCTGCCCAACCTCCGCGTCCTGGAGATTGCCTCGCTCATCCCCGGCCCCTACTGCGGCAAGCTGCTGGCGTCGTTGGGAGCCGCGGTCATCAAGGCGGAGCCGCCCGGAGTCGGCGACCCGGCGCGGCGTCGTGGCCCGTTCCCGGGTGATGAACCCCATCCCGAGCGCAGCGGCCTGTTCCTGTACCTGAACACCGGCAAGCGGGGCATCACCCTGGACCTGGAAAATCCATCCGGCCGGGATTTGCTGCGCCAACTGGTCGCCCACGTCGATATGGTGGTGCATGATTACACGCCGGCCAACGCCGCCGCAGTCGGCCTCGACTCCGACTCGCTGCTGACCGCCAACCCTGATGTCATCGTCACCGCGGTCACGCCCTTTGGCAGCAACGGCCCCTACGCCGACTACCACGCCGGACACCTGGCCGTGTTTCACGCCGGTGGAGAGGGTTGGCTGCTGCCCAACGGGGTCGCTCTGGACACCTTCCCGGACCGGCCGCCCATCGCCGCCGGCGCCAACATGGGCGACTACCAGGCCGGACTCACCGCCGCCGTGGGCGCGCTGTCCGCGATCTACAACCGGCTGGGAGCCACTGGCGGCTTTGGCGCGACGGAATCAGCCCGGGGCCAGGTGGTGGACGCCTCGGCCCAGGAGGCCCAGCTATCCGTCGGCTACATGCCCATCCAGCGACACGAGTCCGAGGGCATCACCGAGACCCGCTTCTCCCGCTACTTCCGCGTGGGCGGAGTGCTGCCGGCCGCGGACGGCTACGTGGAGTTGCTGACCCTGGAGCCGCGCCAGTTCGAGGGGCTGCTGGCCTTCATGGGCAACCCCGACTGGGCATCGCCGGATATGTTCAGCGACCCGGCCACCCACGGCCCCGAACTGAACCGGCACATGCGGGAGTGGTTCGCCCAGCACACCCGCGAATGGCTCTACGCCGAAGGCCAGGCCCACGGCGTCCCCATCGCGCCCTACTACACGCCGTCCGAGGTGTTCCAAAGCCCCCAGCAGCGCGAACGCGCCTTCTATTCCGAGGTGGACCACCCGGCAACCGGCCCCCTGGAATACACTGGCGCCCCCTTCCAGCTCAGCGAGACCCCAACGGTGCTGGAGCGGGCGCCGCTGCTGGGCGAGCACAACGTGGAGGTGTACTGCGGGCTGCTGGGGTATGCGGCGCAGGATCTAGCGGCGCTGGGGAGGGCAGGGGCGGTTTAGCTTAACGAGCCAACGTGTCAGCATTAGCCAATTCAGCTTTCCGACACCGTGATGACAACCACCCCGGCCCGCTCGGCGGCCTCGTAACGTTCCTGACAGCGGCGTCGTGTGGTTGTGACATCATAACGTCACAACGCCGTGTACAATGCTAACGATAGGTTGATCGCCCAGCTATATTGAGGATCATTATGACAACGACACATACTGGAGCGATCCGCCGTTTCACCACCGCCGAAGCGGACGCCATGATCGCCGCCGGCATCGTACCGGCCGGCGAGCGCGCGGACGTGGGCGCCGGCCGTCGCTTCACCGTGGACGAGTACCTGGCGCTGGGCGCCGCCGGCATACTGGCGAAAGAGGAACGGATTGAACTGCTGGACGGGGAGATAATCCAGATGGCGCCCATCGGCAACCGGCACCGGAACAGCGTTGACTGGCTGGGCCTCCTAATGCAAGAAGCCATCGGACGCCGGGCCATGGAGCGCGTGCAGGGCTCCATTCAACTGGATGACGCCACCATGCCGGAGCCGGACATCGCGGTCATCCGGCGGCGTTCCATCAACGATAATGCGCCGGTGCTGCCATCCGACGTGTACCTGGTGGTTGAAGTTGCCGACAGTTCCCTGGAGTTCGACCTGGGGGAGAAGCTGGCCCGGTACGCCGCCGCCGGCATACCGGAGGTATGGGTCGCCAACCTGCGCGCCGGGGAGTTGGTGGTCAACACCGACCCGGAAGGGACGGCTTACGCCAACGTCCGCATCATATCTCTGGGCGGTCAGGTCAGCCCACAAGCGTTCCCGGACATAACGCTGGCGGTAGCGGACTTTATTCCCGCAGTCGGCTAGCGTCGGGGCGAGCGCCACCCACCGGCCGCTGGAACACACCGGCGCCCCCTTCCAACTCAGCGGAGACCCCCACGCGCTGACCCGCCCCTCTCTCTTGGGCGAGCACAACGCGGAGGTGTACTTCGGGATGCTGGGGTATGCGGGGCGGGAACTGGCGGGATTGGCGAGGGCTGGTGCAGTTTGGTTGCGCTAAAGGATGGCGCAAAACTCGGCGACGGTAAGGCCGGAGTTGCGAATGAGGGAGCGCAATGTTTCCGGCCCGCTTAATACGGGCAGAGCCGGCATTACAGGGCCACTTCCACCTACTGCGTCTCGATGGTGAGCGGTAGGCCCTGTTCGGCGCGTACCTCAATGCAGAGCGCGATGGCCTCCCGTATGTTCGCCAGCGCTTCGTCCTTGCTATCGCCCTGGCTGACGCAGCCGGGTATGGACGGACATTCCACAATCCATACGCCATCCTCATCCCGGTCTATGGTTACTGGGAGCTTCATCGTTTCTGTCTCCGCTGGCGGCGCGCTGATAACGTCGTTATGATCAAGCATTGCAGCGCGCAGTTACATCACAAACGTACTGTATCACTGCCGGATGACGCTACGCCCCGCCCGCTCCAAATTCAGCGCCAGCAGTTGCTCCAGCACCTCCCCGTCCGCCAGGTTCGCCGGCCAGCCGTAGGCCGCAGCATCCGGCGCTGGGTGGACGTTTTCAAGCCAAGTGGGCCGCTGGTTGTACAGGTTGGCGAGAGTACAGCGGCAATTTATGGAATACGCAGGGCTGGCGCATTGGCCGCCGCTTCGCGGAAACGGTAGCTCGCGCCGTGCGGTCTGGGCGTCTGCCTTATCGTGAAGCCTACGTTCTCACCGGATTGAGCAGCGATACTTTTGAGAATATGCCGGAAAGGGTGGGCCTTCGGCTATGACGAATAGGCCGGAATAAGCCGGAATAAGCCATTAATAAGCCGGAATAAGCCGTTTCTTTATAGACGATTCCATCGCGCCCCTCTACCATGCCCGGATGGAATTGCCAAGTTGAGCGTCCGCAAAATCGCCAAGTCTTCTCGTATCTGTCGTTCCGTCGCTACCACCGGGAGGGCCTCACGAACCTCTCGCAGAGCAAGGCCGCCCGGAGCGTCGTTAATCAGCGCTAAAATCGCCTGCTGGCGCTCGGTTATATCCAGCCCTACACGCTGGGGTGGAACATACCGGCTGGGCCGGAACCTGACCGTAACACAACCGGCATCGTCCTCAATTTCAGGGCGCGGCAGGCCGGCAGCTGCGGTTAGCTCTGCCATTTTAATTGTGCCGCGCCCCCAGCGCTCAATAATCCCGCGTAGATAAAACACGTTGGCAATCAAAGGATTCCAAGGCAGCGACTCGTGCGGAGTGAATAGCTGGTCAGGCGTCAATCCAAAGTGCAGTGAACCGGATGAGGTTACTTCCAACCGGTCATCGTAGATTCCTACGGCTACGGAACCGCCTCCAATATTGTAGTCTCGATGGCAGAAAGCATTTGCCAGCGCTTCGCGCATCGCTTCCGGAGGGTAGAGCGGCTCATCTATCCGCTCGAATACATAGGGGACAATCCGTCCTGCTATTGGCAAACTTTCGCGTAAAAAGCGCTCGGCCTGCCGGAGGAGCGCAAAAGCGTTGCCATAAAACTGCCGGTTATCTAAAAACTCGGTGCGGTCAATTCCATAAAAACGTGCGACACGCAATAGACACTGCGTCATGTCGGGCATGACTTTCTCGGCTTTTCCGAACAATGCCAGGGCAGCTAGCAGCAATCCGTCGTCCTTAACTAATCCCAAACCTCGCAACAGGTCGATAGGTTCACGGGTTCCCGGATCATCGATACGACCACGCGAGATCGCCTCTTCCACGGTACGGCGAAGTTCCATCAAATCAAGGTCATCAATTGACCACCCTTCGGCGTAGCGATTTTCCCAGCGTTGTACGCTGTGCATACGCTCGAACAGGACACGAGTGTATTCATCATGGGACATAACCTGGTTTGTATTGCCAAAGCGGCGATATGCCCGCCCACGCAGAGTGTAAGGCCCACTGCGGCCGGACGACGGCACCTCAATGACTATCACTTCCTGCCCATTGCCTAAACCGACCCGCTCGATATATGGGAAGGCCGGCGGCTCGATTTCCTTCAACTCTTGGGCCACTTCTTCTATTGTGCGATCGCTGACTTGTTGACCAACAACCCGGCCATCCGGCTCTATGCCAAACAGTACGTATCCTCCGCGATGGTTGAGCATCGCGCATACCGTCTGTGCCCCCTCCCTACGTTGGCCAGTGCTGCGCTTCAGTTCCAGCGCCTCTGATTCGCCAGCGGCAACCAAAGTTTCAATCTGTTCGCTGGTCATGAAAATCCTCTCAATCAGACCATCGGAATGTATATCGTCGTTTTGCGCATTATACATTCCCTGCCCGCTCCAAATTCAGCGCCAGCAGCCGCTCCAGCACCTCCCCGTCCGCCAGGTCCGCCGGCCAGCCGTAGGCATCGGCCACCGCCGCATCCAGCGCTGCGTGGGCGTTATCGAGCCACATGGGTCGCTGATTGTAGAGATTGGTAAGGGTGCGGCGGCTAGGTCCAGTAGCGCCAATGCCATCGGGGTTGAGCCAGTTTTCGCGTAGGCGGCTCAATTCGGCGGCGGCAGCGGCGATGGCCTCACGCTGCTCACCGGTGGGACGGGGGAAGGGGAAAGTTTCAAAGCAGGTAGTGGGGGTGTATCGGAAGCCTGATTCCGCTTCCCTCACTTGTGTTCCTTTATTACGAGTCCAAAGCTCATGGGATCGGCTGTGCAAGACGCCAAAAGTGTAGTCGTCATCACGAGCGAATACGTTCGTGCTGTCATTGCAGATTATCCCGGATTGAACCCATACGAATATCCGGTGTTTCGAGTGTCTTGGCGTTGCAATGTAACGGTCTAACCCTTGCAGTGCAAGGCGCATTTGCGATGCCTCTGAGCCGTATAGCCACCAATATTCTGCTCGTTTTCGAATCCTGTTATTAGCCCGGACTGGTCTTACGGTGGCTGCGACGTGTTCGAAAGGTTTCTCGTACTGACAAGCCTCATCTATCTCCATCGTCGCAAAGTCTATGGTGTACATCCCCCTGTCGCCTTGGGCAATATCTCTGGCTGTTAGTAACCGTCGTACTACATCTGAGTTAGGCCGGCCGTTGACATTGAGCGGCTCTGATAGCATCTGATCTGCCAATTCATGGTTAATGTCGAAAGGCCCTTTCGGGGATGGCCCCTCGAACGCTATGCCACGGTTTTCTGCCAAACGTTGAGCTATGGTAGTGTCGATTCCAACCGTCAGGTCAGCATTGATGTCGTCGGAGATTGTTTCACCGTCAAAGCAACGTTGCGTCTCACTTCCATCATCGAACCCAACGATGGAGATATGCACGGTAGCGCCATCCAGAATCCATTCAGTATCTGGGTAAGCCATAAATATGTTTCCGGTCTCTTTGATGCTCCGTAGAACTGACCGGTTGTCTCTGCCTCGGATGCCTTGCGTTGCCAGCAAGCCGGCTCGTTTTGTTGCGCGATCCTCAATCATTGCCCTAGCTTTTTCAAACCAGTAGCAACATAGATCAGAGGCATTGGGTAAGCGGTTGCTGTAAATGCCGTAAAGTTTGGTGGTGTACTCATCTCCCAACACATTGCGTATGCGACGGCCCAAAAACGGCGGGTTGCCCACGATGAACTCCGCCGCCGGCCACTCCGGTTCCGCCGGGTTGTCGGGGTCCGACAGGTCAAGGATGGCGTCCGTCTGGCGGATGGTGTCCAGTGGGGTCAGTATGGGGTTTTGGGTGTAGGGAAAGCCGTTGGCCTGGTGCCACTGGATGTAGCCAATCCACAGGGCGGTGCGGGCCAACTCGGCCGCGTAGGGGTTTATTTCCAGCCCGCGCATCTGGTTGGGCTTGACCGTGGGCGACAAGCCGTGCCAATCCTGGGCGGCGGCAAAGTCGATCACGCGCTTTTCCAGGTCCAGCAGGCCGCGCAGGGCCAAATACAGGAAGTTGCCGCTACCGCAGGCCGGGTCCAGCACGGTTACGCCGGCCAGCCGTTCCTGGAATTGCAGCAGCCGCGCCAAGGCCCTATCCGTGGGATTGTCAGAATCAGGATTTTCAAGATTTTCGGATTGCCGGGATTGTGGGCTGTAATCCGGTAAATTCCGTAATCCTGATAATCCTGCTTCTGACGATACCGGTCCCTCCAGCAGCTCCTCAATCTCTTGGCGGGCCGCGTCCCACTCTCGCTCCAGCGGGTCCATTACCACCGGGTTGATCACCAGCATGATGTCGTCGGCGCTGGTGTAGTGGGCGCCCAGGCGGGCCCGCTGGGAGGCATCCAGGGCACGCTCAAAGAGGGTGCCGAAGATGGACGGCTCGATGTTGCGCCAGTTCTTGCTGACGGCCTCGCCCAGGCGCTGCACGGCGTTTGGACTGAGTTCAACCGGCTCGTCAGGCCGGAACAGGTCGCCGTTAAAGTGGGCGATTTCGTGGGGGCCGAAAAGACCGCCGCCGGCCATCTGCTCAAAGAGATTGGCGATGGCGCGGTTGGACAGATCGGGCCGCTGGCGGTTGGCGGTGAGGATGTCGGCCAGGACGTTATCGGGCAGCAGGCCGGCGTCCTCGGCGTACAGGCAGAACACGATGCGATTGAGGTAGCGGGCCAGTCGTTCCGGGTCGTCGGTGTGCCGCTCCATGTCAGCGACAATGTCGCGGAAGAGCTCGGCAGTCTCCCGGGTGACGTCTTCCACCGAGCGGTTGGGGCGAAACTCGTCGGGGGCGAAAAAGGCGTTGCGCAGCTTGGTGAGTTGCCGCGGCTGTTCCAGTTCCAGGATTGGGATTTCGTGGAGAACGGTCTCCATTCCCGGAAAGTTGGTGCGTATCTGTATCCGCCGGAAGGACGATACAATCAGCAGCGGCGGGGTTTTCAGATAGACTTGATACCGGAGCAGTTGGTTGAATGCGCCCGGCAGTTGGTCGTCACTGCCCTTGAACTCCCAGCCGAAACGGTCCTCCAGGTAGGCGTCGGCAAATCCGCCGGGAACCCACTTTTCAAAAGTGAAAGCGTCCGGGCTGCCGTAAGCGACAGGAGTGGGATGGCCCACCAGAGCGCAGAGGTCCAGGAACATTTCCTGCGACGCCTGCTTCTCGCCAAACTCAACGTCGCGCCACTTGGCGATGAACTGCGGCGGCGTCATGGTTGGGATCAATGGGGTTATCATAACCGTCAATCATTCGAATAACGGCCGGATTTGAAAAGCGCCGCTATTCTCCCGAAAGCGGCGCCAATCCCCAGGTTACCCCACTTCCGCTATCGAGCCGGCTATCGCTGCTCGCACCGCCAACTCCGGCATCTCCAGATATTCCCTCAGGATGTGCTCGGCAACGTCAGGTTTTCCGTCGCGCAGCGCGTGCTGGCATTCTTGGTGCAGCGCATCACGAAAGGCCGGGTCCCGCTTGGCGCGGGCTCGTATCATGTCCCTGGCGCGCATCTTTTCGCTCCCTCCAATCCTGCCATCGCGTACGTGCCCTTGCGATGTCGTTCTGCTGGCCTCGTCGTGTGTTCTTGGTTCCGCCGGCTAACAGGATGACAACTTGGTCGCCTTCTCTTGCGTAGTAAATTCGGATACCCGGGCCGGAATGAATACGGTATTCCCAAACGCCTTGCCCAACGTGTCTAGCGTCTGGGAAATAGTTGTTCTCCATGTTGGCGATGGCCCCAGCCACCGAAGCCGCTGCTTGATGGTCCAGTCGTCTAAACCAGCGATTGAACAAGTCTCTTCCGGCTACATTGGTATATCCAATGACCTCCAGCATAACGCTGACCATCCTATCATAATTCCGATGTGCCTCCGCGCTAACCCCCTCCCAATAGCCAATGTATAATCGCCCCATCCCAGCGAGCCCGCCCCTACCGGCGGGTTCGCATCCCAACGGAGGCTATTCCCCATGGATTTTGGACTTGAAGGCAAACTGGCATTTGTGGGCGGCGCCAGCCGCGGCATCGGCAAGGCTATTGCGCTGGAACTGGCCCGCGAGGGCGCCGACGTGGTGGTCGGCTCGCGCTCCATGCCCGACCTGGAGGCGACCGCCGCCGAGATCGCCGAGACCACTGGACGCCGCGCCATCCCGATGTCCTTTGACGCCACCAACCGCGAGCAGGTGGACCGCGTGATCAACGAGGCGGCCGACGCGCTGGGCGGACTGCACATCCTGGTCAACAGCGCGTCCCTGCCCGGCGGCTCGCCGTCGGCCACCGGCCCCATCGAGGACCTCATCGACGAGGACCTGATCAGCGACTTCGACGTGAAGTTCGTGGGAGCGCTGCGCTGCTCCCGGGCTGCGATTCCGTTGCTCAAGCAACAGGGATTCGGCCGCATCATCAACATCAGCGGACTCAACGCCCGCAACGCCGGCAACCTCAGCGGCGGCGCGCGCAACACCTCGCTGGTGCACATGACCAAGACCCTGGCCGCGCAGTTGGGCCAGTTTGGCATCACCGTCAACTGCATCCATCCCGGCACGACGCGGACCGAGCGCACGCCCAGCCTGCTGGCCGCCCGCGCCGAGCAGTTGGGCGTGTCGCTGGAGGAGGCCGAAGCGCAGGACTTCTCTCCTGGCTCGGCGCGCGGCAACCACATCTGCCGCATGGTGGACGCCTCGGAGATCGGCTACCTGACCGCCTTCCTCGCCTCCGACAAGGCCTGGGCGATCACCGGCGAGCTGATCGCGGCCGGCGGGGGCACCGGCAACGCCGTATACTACTAGCCGCAGGCAGGATTTCCCGGCGGCGTCTTTGTTGGCGTCGCCGGGATTGGAGTAAGATGGATATACCGCCGCGCGATGCGGTAAAGAACATCCCGTTTATTGTCCTCGGCATCTGGCCGGTCAACTTGCTGACGCTGTTGGTACGCGGTCACTCCTGGTCATGGGATACAACGCCGGAAACAGTTATGGGATTGTGGGAGTGGGGCCTGTTCGTCTCACTCTCTCTGATGATTTTAACCGAGCTGGGGGTCAAAATGTTCATCGCTCTAGCGGAACGCCGCCGCCGTATCGAAGCGGCAAAAGAGGAAGGTCGCAAAGAGGCCCGCAAAGAGGCTGGCGAAATGTTGATGGTACTCAACGCCGCGGCCCGCACCAACCCCGACTCGCTGCCGTCGTTACTGGAGGAATATCAGGAAAAGTACCGCAACGGCTCGGCAAGCGAATAGCATCCGGTGGACGCCATGACCAACGCATCCGCTCCTCTCTCCGGCGTGCGCGTCGCCGATTTCTCCGTGCACGCCGCCGGACCCTTCGCCGGCATGATCCTGGCCTCCCTGGGCGCCGACGTGATCAAGGTCGAATCGGCGGCGCGCCTGGACATCACGCGCCGGCCCCACGCCATGTACGGCAAACCGCCGTCGTCCTTTGAGCAGGTCAACGCCAGCAAGCGCTCCGTCACCCTCAACCTCAAGGAGGCGCGGGCGCTGGAACTGGCCTACGACCTGGTGCGCATCTCCGACGTCGTGCTGGAGAACTTTCGACCGGGGGTGATGGACCGCCTGGGCCTAGGGTATCCCCAGCTGCGCGAGATCAAGCCCGACATCATCATGGTGTCCCTGTCCTCCAACGGGCAGACCGGCCCCGAGGCCCGCTACGCTGGCTACGCGCCAATGTTCGCCGCGCTGGGCGGGCTCGGCTACCTCACCGGCTATCCCGACGGGCCGCCGGTTGAACTGCGCCACGCCATGGACCACACCGGAGGGATGATGGCCGCTTTCTCGGCGGTCGCCGCCCTGTGCGCTCACCGCAGCCACCAGGTGGGCCAGCGCGCTGACGTCGCCGTGCGGGACATTGCCACGGCCTTCATGGGTCATACCCTGATGGATACCGCCATGAACGACCGGGACGCCGCGCGCCTGGGCAACCGGGACGACACCATGACGCCCCACGGCGTGTTCCCCTGCCTCGGCGAGGACCAGTGGATGACCATCGCGGTGGCAGACGATGAGCAATGGCGCTCGCTCAAGCAGGCCATGGGCAATCCGGAATGGGCCGATGCCGACGAGTATGGCGACGCCTTCCTGCGCTGGCGGAACCAGGACAGCCTGGAGCAACTCCTGTCCGACTGGACAGCTGCGCGGACGGCGGACGAGGTCACCAACCTGCTGCAATCAGCCGGCATCGCCGCCTTCCCGTCCCTCTCCGCCGATCAGCTCATGGTCGACCCGCACCTGGTAGAACGCGATGCCTTCCCGACCACCGTTCATGCCGAGAAGGGCGAGCAGCGCGCCGTGGCCCCGCCGTGGCGCTTCTCCGAGACTCCCACCGACCCCCTGCGCTGGACGCCCGACCTCGGCGAGCACAACCACGAGGTCTTCTGCGACCTGCTGGGCATGGACGAGGCCGAGCTCACCCAACTACAGGAAGCCCGCATCGTCTGGTAGGATTGGCGGCCAATGGGATTAGACAGGAGACACGACGATGCTTACCGCATTCCCGTCGAACCCGACAGAGGTGTTTTTCTTCTTGGTTATATTGATCTTGTACATGGTAGTGCTTCTCCCATTTTGGATGGAGGTATACCAGGAAATCAGCGGCAGATCCCGGTACTCCTACCAATGCCGCTGGCCCATTCCGCGATGCAAAAGTCAGTGTCATAACGCGAATTCCATCGGTGGGGGCTGTCCCCGTTTTAAGGAGCGACCTTAATGACCGACTACTCCTCATACCAGCACCTGCTCATCGAAAAATCCGACGGGATCATCACCCTCACGATGAACCGGCCGGAGACCCTGAACTCCACGAACTTCCGGTTGCATAACGAGCTCAGCCGCATCTGGCTGGACATCGGCGCCGACCCCGAGGTGCGGGTCGCCGTGGTCACCGGCGCCGGCGAGGCTTTCTCGGCCGGCGGCGACTTCGAGATGATCGAGCAGGCCATCGACAATCCGGCCATCGTCGCCCAGAACACTAAAGAAGCCGGCGACATTGTCTACAACATCCTGAACCTGGACAAGCCGGTCATCTCCGCCATCAACGGCGTGGCCGTGGGCGCGGGTCTGGCGGTGGCCCTCATGGCCGACATCTCCATCGCCGCCGAGGACGCGCGCATCACCGACGGGCACATCCGGCTGGGCGTCGCCGCCGGCGATCACGCAGCCATCATCTGGCCACTGCTCTGCGGCATGGCCAAGGCCAAGTACTACCTGCTCACCTGCGACTTCCTGGACGGCAAGGAGGCGGAGCGCATCGGCCTGGTCAGCATGGCCGTGCCCCGGGACGAGCTGATGGAAACCGCCATGCGCGTCGCCCGCCGCCTGGCCGACGGCCCCCAGCCGGCCATCCGCTTTACCAAGCGGGCCCTCAACCAGTGGCTCCGCCAGGCCGGACACACATCATTCGACTACTCCCTGCTCGCCGAGGCCCTGGGATTCTTCGGCGACGATGTGAAGGAAGGACTGGCCGCCCTGCGGGAGCGGCGCCGGCCGGAATATCCGTCGGCGTCAGCCTAGCCTTATCCCGTCACTTCTCCTATTTTCGTCATTCCGGCGAAAGCCGGAATCCATCAGGCGTGTAATGGGAACCTTTACATACCCTCTGTAAGCCTGCTCCGCCGGCATCCCAGAGGTGTGGATTGTGAACCTGCGGGCGCAGGAAGTGACGACCTACGCCGAGCCCAACAGCGCGGAGTACGCGGACGTCCATACCTGTCGAGTGGGGGAGAGCATCAGCCCCGGGCCTTCCCCGACGTGGCCCTGGCGGTGTCCGACTTCATGCCGCCGGCCGGGCCGGACGTTGCAGAGTAGTTGCGGTTTTTGCCAAGCTCGCCTCAATTGCCGGGCAGCGGGCCGTACCACCGTGCCACGATCTCATCAACCTTTCCCGCCTGCGCGTCGGACACGTTCGTCTTGAACGCCGCCACCAGGTGGCAGATGCCAAGGTCGGTCCCCTCGCAGTCGTCGGAGGAGTCCTCCGCCTGCGACTTCAGATACAGGCTGCGGAACCCCTGCCGAAAGGTCTCCTCACCCAGGCTATGGTACAGGTCAAGAAATATCTGCTCGCCCAACGAGTAGTTGCAGTTGAACCCTCGCGTTCCCAATTCTTCAGGGTCCATTGCTTCCAGTTCCCCTATCGTCTTGACCGCGGCACAAGGGTTGTTGGTCACGCCAATCGGTGTTTCGTCCCTGGCATATTCGGAGATGCTCCCAAGTATTTCAGCGGCCCCTTCGTCGATCCAATTGCGATTCCCAGACCAATAGTAATGTGCAACCTCGTGGCTGATAACGAAGGGCGTGTAATCCCACCAAGCGCTGTTCTCAACGTCGTACGCCAATTGCATAGCCATGTGGGTGCCAAAGTTGGTCCCGCCAGATCCGGGGAACACGGCGTCGTCATAGAGGAGGGCGATGTAGGTAGTGGGCAGGCTGACGCCCATGAACTCCTCAATGGTGCGCACGCTGTGTTCGAGGTAGTCCATGCTGGCCGTTGACTGGTCGCGAATCCGCACCACGGCCAGCGATACGTCGCCCGATAGCGGCAGCCCGACAGTGCGCTCTTCCCAATAGACGCCGGTCCCGCGCAGAAGTACGTCTCCGGACTCCGGCCGGTAAGAATAAGTGCCGCCCAGAAGCGCGAGCATCTTCGCCTCTTCATCGGTGATGCCGTCATCGATCTTTGGGTGAGCCATTACCTTCAGGAAGGTTTCCTCATCGTGTTGTTCGAGGGACCGCAATGACCTGATCGCCGGAGCGTCCGCGCTGTCGATGCTATCCATGAACGGCATGGCAAGTAGCCTGCTTCCAGTCTTGATGTTCTCCTGAGCCACAGTTTCGTCTTCAGCCCAAACCAGCCAATAGAGATTTTGGATCACGGTCGCTTCGTCAGGAGTGATACCGTCACCGAACCAGGACTTTCGCGAAACGGCGATGGGGAACGCGTCCCCGTAAAAGGACAACCAACGGATCGAGGCCAATGCAATCGCTTCGTCGTCGGTCACGTTGTCTTTGAGCCATGCCTGTTCAATAGCTATGGCGAAAACTTCCGGGAACCAGACCGCCAGATCCACGAGCCGCTGCGCCGGTTCAACTTCGTAGCCGTCCAACCCGTCGGCGACCCACGGCAGCGTTGCAATCCGGCTCGCGAGTGTCCGTTCGTTCTCCGCCAACCACTCTCCGTTTTCCAGTTCCCTGACCGCGCTCGGTATGGTCGGCGTGTTCGTCGGCCTGGGCGCGAACGTAGGTATCGGCGTGGGCGTTGACTCCGGTCGTGGCGTAAAGGTAGGCCGAGGCGTAGCGGTCGCCGTCGGCACCGGTCGCGGAGTGAAAGTCGGCGCCGGCGTGTTGGTAGGTGGTAAAGGTGTCTCGGTCGGCTCCGCTGTGGGGGTTGGCGTTAGCACATCGGTCGCCATCGGAGACGGCGTCGCTGTCTCAGTGGGCGACACCGCAGCGGCCGTCTCCAGCGCCGTTGTGGGCACGGCCGGCGGTGGCTCGGATGATGTACACGCCAAAGCCGGCGCCGCAACTACCAACGCTATAACGATCCCAACGGCTATCCTGCCACGCAAGCGATGCAGCATGACCTCGAAGACCTCCCGGCAGCATGCCGCATCATATCACCCGCTCTCTATGGCAACGACCCGTGCCGTATAATGCCGTCCGCCGGAGGTTCCGCCATGACCCTCATCCTGACCAATGCCAACCTCATCGACTGCGTGCACGAGGGCTTCACTCCCGACGCCTCCGTCGTCATTGATGACAGCCGGATCGTGGAAGTCGGCGCCGGCCGGACAAGTTCTTCCGGCGCTACAGTCATCGACCTGCGGGGCGCGTTCCTGCTGCCCGGCCTGTGGGATGTCCACATCCATCCCGAGTATCCGGTCCCGCCCGGCATGACCGTGGCCCAGGAGACCGCGAACTTTGGTCGCGCCCTATCGTTGGCACTGACTGAGGGCGGCGTCACTGCCGTGCGCTGCGGCGGGGCGGCCCACTTCATGGATGTGGCCTGGAAGCGCGCCTTCGACTCCGGGGACGTGGTCGGCCCCCGCGTCTTCGCCTCAGGATACTTCCTGACCACCACCGGCGGCCACTTCCTGACCTCCGGCCAGGCCCGCGAGTGCGACGGGCCCTACGGTTTCGTCCAGGCCATCCGCGAGCAGATCAAGAACGGCGTCGACCACATCAAGCTGAACCTCACCGGCGGCATCATGGGCCCCGACTGGGATCGCCACTGGCATTCGTTCTTCCTGGAGGAGGAGCTGACCGCCGCCTTCGCCATCGCCCGTCAGCGCGAGTTCCCGGTAATGGCTCACGCCGCCAACCCCGACGCCGTCAAGTCCGCCCTCCGCCTGGGCGCGCATACTGTGGAGCACGGCTACATCATGGACGAGGAGTGCATCGCCACCCTGGCCGAGTCACCCACCTGGTACGTGCCCACCCTGGCCATCTCCCACCTGACCGAGGGCCAGGCGCAAAACGACTACGAGCGACGCTGGTTGGCCCAGCGCAACATCGCCCAGGAGTTGCAGTGCCGCGCCGACGCAGCCGCCGACGAGCACGCCTATTGGTTCCGCCGCGCTCTGGACTCCGGGGCGAAGATGGCCCTGGGCTCGGACATCCGTCCCCTGCGCGAGGCCGCCCTGCTGGAGATGGGCCTGTGGGTCCGGGACGGCGCGACCACCTGGCAGACGCTGGTGGCCGCCACCCGCAACGCCGCCGAGCTATGCCGCGTCGGCGATCAACTGGGCACCGTAGAATCCGGCAAGCTCGCCGACCTCATCGTCGTCGGAGCAAACCCGCTGGACGACATCAACAACCTGCGCCAGTTGCGGCTGGTAATTAAGGACGGGCGGGTAGTTTCGGATAAGCAGGAGTATTCACGAATATCCACCGATTAGCCATCTGAGGAGGCTGCCTCAATTTGGTGGCCGCTGGCTTCCCGGTAAAGGTCGCCGACGGTGGTTAGAATTGTGTCCAAGTCAGATTCGCTTATTCGGGATAATCTCCGGTGACGCCACCCACTTTTTGACGTGACCGCACCAATCAACTCGTCCACTCGGAGGAGCGAATCGGGGGCCAAGTCGTCCTCTGTGGGCCAAAAACTTATCTCACCCCCTCGCTCTTTACCGCCCCACAGAAGATTGTTGAACGATACCAAGACCAGCCCTTTCCCGGGCACCCGCAGTTCCAACCTGATATAGTCGTCTTTGCCGCTGGTACGTGTGGTCAGGTCGGCGATTTTTTCTTGTTCCATCGCCATTGCCGCATCATAGAGCCGCTCCAAGCCCACCCGGAATCTTTCGGGCGCGCGCTTGATACCCACCTTGAAAGCTGCGGCACCCTGAACACGTTCCGCCTTCCCCGAAGACGCTGACCTTATTTCCTGTTCCCGTTGTCCAAGTCGTGTTTGGTACTCTGAAGCTTCAGGCAGCGGGATTGCCACGCTTGTTTCGATCAAGACATCATCACCGTTCCGATGCGGCTGCAACCGGACGCATTTGATCTCATGGCCGGCGTCTCTGAGCCAAGAATCGTTTAGCCACATCACGCACGTGGTCAGCTCTCTGCCAAAGTCCTCCGAAGCTAGGATGATTCGGGGAATTTCGGTATGGACGGCGTCCGCTTCTTCTTCCGGGTCACCGAGGTGGTCCCTAATTGCAGTTTCGGCAGCGTCTTCCTCAACAGATTCGCCTGCTTCAACGGCCCGTTTCTCCAAGTATTCCTGGTAGGTATCCACAGTTTGCTGATAGGTCATATTGGCGACCATCGCAGCATACCGAATAGCCTGCAAATCCATGTGATCGCCGGTCTCGCCGCGCTTCAACTCGATCACAACCAGGCGACCTTCGGCGTCCAATCCCAACAAGTCAATTCTCCGGTTGGAATCCTGCCAATTGCCGAATTCCTCGGATATTATTAGCAGCTCTTCCTCCAATACATCGGGTTGGTCCCGCAACATCCGTTGCAGGCCCGCACGCTCCAACACCCCTTCTTGGCCGAAGGATGTCGGATCAACCTTGGCCAATTTCTCTTTATCCCCTACCAGTTTGTAGATAGCCATACAAATCTCCTCGTGTCACCCTGTCGACTCTGGCGCCACCGGTGTCGCCCGCCGCTCGGATCCTTTTCTGGAAGGCTGCCAGGGTTCCACCACCGGCGTAACGTCCACCGGCTCCAGGCGATAAACCTTGCCGTACTGTGCGGCGGTTTCCAGGTCTCCGGCCTCCAGAGCGGCACGGGCAACGTCGAAGCGGTCGCAGTCAGGAAGGGATACGCTGGCGGCCCATGGCGAACCGATGCCTTTGAGTTCGGTCTGCATCTCTACGGCGTAGCCGTTTGCCTCACGCATTCGGGTGCGATATCGGTCATAGCGCGGGACAGTTTCGCCTCCTTTGGGCGTGATGTCCAGGGGGATCACCCGATACAAGTCGCCATGGGAAGCGGCCACGTCCAGATAACCGCGGTCGATGGCATCCCGAAAGTCCTCAATACGGTCCAAGTCGAATATCAGAATATACGGAAAAGGACATTCGTTAGGGTCAGGAATGCGCATTTCCATACGGACGGCATAGCCGCGGTGGTAGATCATGCGGGAAAAATATTCAAAGGTCGTAAAGTTCATCTTTGCCTCCTGGTCATCAAGTCAGGCTCCCAGCGGTCGAGCCCCGGGTAATACGCAGTGATTACGAGCGCGTCGCCGGTGTCGGGGTGAATGCCCCAAACTACGTGAAGTGACGTACCGCTGCGGTCATGCTGCAATAATAACACTGCGGGTCGTTCACCGGGGTCATTGTACAATTCCACTACTATCGCCTGGGCAAGTCCGTGAACCAGGTCGGGGTTTTGGATCCCCCGCTGGTCGCGTCGCATTCGCCCGTGCCCACTGGGATCCCAGCGCCCGGCGGCGACCAACGCCTGGATTTGCTCCAGCAAAGTAGGCATCGGCCGCCGCCGGATCCGCGGTTACAGTATCGCCACCGGGTTCACCGGGGAGCCGGTGCCGCCCACCACGCGCAGGGGGTTGATGGTCAGCATGAACTCCCAGCGGCCCTCCTCGGCGCAGGCCTCGGCCAGGGGCTGCAGCAGGGCATTGTCCAGCAGGCCAATGCCGTAGGCGAAGATGCTCCCGTGCACCGACCACGGCAGGTCGTACCCGTTGGGCGTGTGGTCCATCATGTCCCACACCAGCACGCAGCAGTCGCTCTCGCGGATGAACTTCAGGCACGAGGCGTGGAGCCCCGGCCGCTGCGTCGCGTCGCTGCCCCAGATGGCGTTGCCGTCGGCGTTCCACTTCTCGCGGCCGCCGTACACCACCAGCGCGTCGCCCGGCTCCATCTGCACGCCCTGGGCGTCGCAGATGTCCTGGAGTTCCCACGCGTGGATGGGCGTCTCCTGGGTCACGTAGTCGGTGCCCCGGTGCCGCGGCACGTCCAGCAGCACGCCCCGGGTGATGATGCCTTCCTTCCAGTGCTCCACCGAGCCGTACTTGGCGCCGTCGAACTGGATCATCTCGTCGGGGTTCTTGCCGTTCCACATGCCGTTGTGGTCCCAGACGTGGCAAAGGGCGTCCAGGTGGGTGGTCGCCGTGCCGTGGTACGAAACGCCGTAGTAGTCGGTGGACATGCCGCCACCCGGCTCGCGGGGCCCCTTACGCATGTAGTGGATGGCCGGGGTCGGATTGTTGGGCGCCGGCGTGACGGGAAACTCCCGGCTCAGCGACACCGCCCGGCCCGTCTTGACCAGGCCGGCGGCCCGCAGGCGCTTGGCGTCGTCAACCATGTTGACTGCGCCCTTCTGGTCGTCGGGACCCCAGCGGCCCCAGTTGGTGTCATCCTTCAGGTAGCCGAGCACTTCCTCTCTGCTGGGCGCTTGTCGGTTGGTAGTCATTGCGCTTCCCTCCATGACGGCGCGGTGAGTCCCGCGCCGGATTCCTGGGACGCAAGGTTGCCACCATGAGGGGGGAATGGCAAGGACTCGGATGTCACCCTAAAGCGTCAATCATCGCTAATCGTGACCTCTCCAGTGCGACCATTGTAGTGAAGCACGAAGTCCTGTAGGAACGACCGGCCTATGATGGCGCGGTGAAGCTGGCCACCATCAGCCAGCCGAACTCCAACGAATTGTCCGCTGATCGTACGATTCAATTCCGGAATGTGGACTTGGGCCAGATAGATGTCAGCTGTATGTTTCCCCGCCGAGCCTGAAATTTCTTCATCGTAATAGATTACCGGGAGGCGCAGGTCCGCAGCCAATGTGGCATCAATGCTATTGCTGCTGGCGCCTGTGTCCACCAACGCGGGGAACAATTCCGCCGGCAGTATCGGATCCATTCCGATAAATTCATCGAATCCCGGATCAAAACCGATCTGAACTGGAAAGGTGGGGCCAACCTGCATCAGCAGCGATGGCCGTTCCCATTCCTCGAAATTGGTGAACCCGCAGTCAATTGTCGGCACGAGGTTTCCAATGCAATTTGGCGTATTCCAGCCAGTTAACCGGAGCCACCTGACGGATGAGGTATGGTCCCCGGCCGAAGCGCTGGCCTGCGTCGCGTGCCGCATCTTTGAAGTCTTTATAAACTCCAGCTAACTCTTCGCCGTGCACTACTACCCACTCGTCGGTGTACTTGGCTTCCAAATCAGCTCGCAGCCGTTCGTATGTTTGCAGTTCATTTTTCAAAACTACGTGAGCTGTCAACGGTCCAAACTCATACCTTGTAACCATCATGTTCACCTGCGGGATCAGACCGGAATCTGTAACGCGCTTTCCCTTGGTATTTTATCAGATCGCTAAGCCAGTATCCGCCTCCTCACCATCAACTCTACCAGTCAATCCCGTGGTAGCAGGCTTCCCAGAACCGGTACTCGTAGCGCAGCGTGGTGCGGAAGATGCGTTCCAGGTTCGCCGTTTTGGTCGCGCTGGCCCGCGCGCCGGCATCGTTCAGCCGTTCGGTGAACCAGACCACCACGTCGGCCAGTACGGCGGGGCTGTGTATGTCGATCCAGCCCTGGTACACGGCGTTGTTGGGTTGCGCGCCGGAGTTGATGAGCCGTTCCGCCCAGTCCAGGTAGGTGCCCTCGGTCACGTAGAACAGCGCGATCAGGTCATCGAAATCGCCCTCCAGCGCCGTCCGCACCATGAAGTCGCCGAACCCCTGGGTCACGGGGTTGGCCTCGGTTTCCAGGTACTGCTCCGCCGTGACGCCCAGGTCGTGGAAGCCGTTGAGGAACAGGTCGTTCTCGGCGGACAGGAAGTTGGAGAGGAACCCATTGAGTATCTTGCCCGCCTCGTAGTCCGGCGCCGCCTTGGCGATGGCGAAGGACGTCAGCTTCACCAGGTCCTTGCAGAAGACATAGTCCTGCCGGAAGTAGCTGCGGAATTTGGCGATGTCCAGGCTCCCGTCGCCCATCTCCAGCACGAAGGGATGTGTGACCATGGCTTCCCACTGGTCATGATACTTGGCGCGCAGGTCATCTACGAGTGGCATGATTGCTCCTTTTCGACAGTCATCACGCCGATTCGGCCAGGCAACCGAAGAACCGGTCCATCATGCTCTTCGCCACCGAACCCATCATGCGTTGGCCGACCCGGGCCACGGCGCCGCCCACCTGACCGTCGGTATCCACGTGCAGGTCGGTTCCGCCGTTCGTACCGGGCGAGAGCGTCACGCTGGACACGCCGCTGGCGAAGCCCAGGTTGCCGGAACCCTCGATGGCCATTTTGTAGGAGTTCGGCGGGTCGAGTTCCGACAGCGCCACCGTGGCGGTGAAATTACCGCTGATCGGCCCCACGCGCACCGTCGCGCTGGCGCGGTAGCGGTCCGGCCCGTCCGGCTCGATGCCGCGGCACCCAGGGATGCATCCGGCGAGCACGTCGGGGTTCATCAGCGCGTCCCAGACGGCCTGGGGTTCCTTGTCGAAATGGTAATCGGCGGAAAGTTCCATGGCGGCGATTATAGCAGGCGTAATCGGCCCCGCATTGCCGGCTGTCGATCTCCGGACTTCCGGCCCGCCCTCGCCCCTCGTGAGAGGGTTCTTCAGCGCCCGTCGGCCAGCAGCAGCGCGTTCAGCAGCACCTGCGCCCCGTTGGCGCAGTCTTCCGGCGTGCTGTACTCGGCCGGCGCGTGGCTGATACCACCCACGCTGGGCACGAACACCATGGCTGCCGGCGTTATCGCGGCAATGGCCTGGGCGTCGTGACCGGCGCCGCTGGGCAGGCTGACGTGCTCCAGGCCCGCCATCTCCGATGCGTCCGCGACCAACTGCTGCATGTTCCCGGATATGGGCACCGACGGGGTGTTGCGCTGGGCGGTCACGGTGATCGCCACCTGCTCGGCGTGCGCCACTTCCTCGGCGGTGCGGCGCAACTCCACCTCAGCGCCGGCCAGAGATTCCATCCGCTCGTCACGAAACTCCACGCCCATCTGCACCCGACCCGGGATCACGTTGCCGGCGTTGGGATGCACGTCCATGGAGCCCACCGTGCCCACCCGGCACACCTCCATCTCGCCGGCGATACGACGCACGGCCAGGGCTATCTGCGCCGCCGCCGACATAGCGTCCCGCCGCAGCGCCATGGGCGTGGTGCCGGCGTGGTTGGCCTCGCCCACGATGTCCACGTGGTACACCGAGCGCCCCGTGATGCCGGTGACCACACCGATGGGGAAACCGCCCCGGTGCAGGGTTGGCCCCTGCTCGATGTGCAGTTCAAAGTAGCAGGCGAACTCCTCGGGCCGGCGGCGCGCCGCCTCGATGCGGGAAATGTTGCCGCCGATGTTAGGCAAGGTATCGGTCAGGGTCACTCCATCGTCGGCGACGGCAGCGAAGTCTTCCGGCTCCCACAGTCCGGCCAAGGCGCGGCTGCCCAGGAGCCAGCGGTGGAAGCTTGTGCCCTCCTCATTGGTGAATACCATCACCTCGATGGGATGGCGCGGCGTGTGCCCGGCGTCGCGCAACGCCTCCACCACCTCGATGGCTCCGATCACGCCCAGGGCGCCGTCATAAGCGCCACCGCTGGGCACCGTGTCGGTGTGGGATCCGAGGACGATGGCGGGCAGCGTGGGATCCGCGCCTTCCGTTCGGCCGATGATGTTGCCGGCCGGGTCGATGCGGACGGACATGCCCGCGCCGCGCATCAGATCGCTGACGTAGTCGCGGCCGGCAACGTCCTGACGGGAGAACGCCACCCGCTGCATCCCGAATTCGTCCCGGCCGATTTCGCCCAGCGCGTTCAGGTGGTCGTCGAGGCGGGCGGAGTTGATGGCGGCCGATGCGGGTGTAGCTGTCATGTTACCTGCCGTTGTCCAGTAGTTGTAATCGGGTGTTAGTGGTTGCTGACGTTGTTAGCGCTATTTCCGTCGAGAACGACGATCCGGTCCGCGAAAGGGACTTTCGATGAACTCGCCCACCTTCAGGGTCCCGAGGATATCGTTCCAGGCCGCCTTGGCCCGGTCGGCGTGATCATCCCAGTAGTCCATGGCGATCATCGCCAGCAGCGCGGCCTGGGTCTTCATCGCGTAGCACAGGCGGGTGTGGGCCGGACGTTTTTCCACCGGGTCGATGAAATCCATCTCCGCCCAGACGATGGTGGTTCCGTCCAGGCGCAGGGTGAGGGGATTGCCCACCCGGGTGGGGATGCGTTCGTCGCCGGCGAGGTTCTTCTTCAACCAGTCGGCGATGGGCGGCTCGTCCCACGGCTGCAGCTGCGACCAGTCCACATCGGGCCGGGCGGCCGCCAGCGGCATCACGCGCACGTCCAGGCGGATGTCGGCGGCCGCCTCCGGTTCCCGGTCCAAAAACACGAAGGACCGGGAGCCCTTGGGCATGTCCAGTATCCAGGTGTTCGGGACCTCAAAACGCACCGCTCCCTGGTTGGCTACGAAAACCCGATTGCCGGGCTTCGCCGTCCACCCGTGGTTCTCGGGGAGGTTGAACTCGCGCCTTTCCCAATTGCTGCTCATTGTCGCCTGCCTGTTATCGGGTTGGGCCAGTGTCGGCCGGGGTTCACGGCGACACCGCAATGGCAAGTTTACTCAGAAATGGCGGGACTGCCAAACGGGAGCGGCGCCGGGCCGACCCTGGCGGCGAGCATGGAAGCAGTGACCACGCAAGCAAGGATGTTACAATCGGATTATGCCTCGGCATTAGTGGCCGTAATGTTGCTGATGGAGTTGGCGATTGTGATTGATTTACGCAAGCGCATAGTATCCGACCCGGAAATTTTACGGGGCAAGCCGTGCGTAAAGGGAACCCGCATCTCGGTGGCTTTCGTCCTCTACCTGCTGGCCGGCGGGACGAAAGAAGAAGAAATCGTGAAGTATTATCCCCACCTGACCCCCGAGGACATACGCGCCTGTTTCCTGTATGCCAGCGAAAACCTGACGGGCAGAAACCCCCAATGGAAGTTCGAGGGGAGCTTTCTGGACAGCGACACGTGGACGCTGGAGGAAGGAGACGAGGCTCCGACGCTGGAAAGCCTGTTCCGGCACGGGTAAGTCGTGGCGCAGTTCGTACTTGATGAAAATATGCCCCCAGCCATCGCAGTTTTACTGAACGACCAGGGGCACGATGCGATAGCAGTATCCCAAATTGCGCCTCGTACTCCAGACCACGGCGTACTGGCTTGGGCAGTGCGCGAAAACCGGATACTGGCTACTTTCGATACCGATTTTGGCGACCTGATTTACGCGCGGGGATTGCCGGCCCCGCCCGCCGTGGCTCTTTTTAGATTGGGAGATATGCCCGTGACGGCAATCATCAGGGTTGGCGCGCGCGCTTTGTCAGCTGAGCGAGACTGGACCGGCTATTTCTGGGTAATTACAGAAACCTCGGTCCGTCGCCGACTGCTGCCGGTCCAACGATAAACCGCCTACCCCGCCGGCCGCGCCCCGGCGTACCGCCGCCCCGTCACCGACGGCTCCATAGCCAGGTTGCGCCGGACGGCCGCCACCGTTTCCCCGTCCAGGCCCAGCGCGGATGCCACGGCGTCGTCCAGCGCACGGCGGGTCGGGTCGGCGTCCATCTGCGGCAGGGGCAGCAGGATGTCCGCGGCGTGGGCGTCGTAGGCGGCGGACAGTTCCGTTGCCGCAGCGTCGCCAACGGTGGCAAAGTCCGGCACTGCCAGCTTGCGCAAGTCATCTATGGAGAATTGGGGGTAGGAAGGCACTTTGTTGGAACGATTGCCCAGTAACGCCAGGATACCAACTGATGAGTTCAAAAACGTGCAAAGAGATTTCTCCAACTCAGCTCTGCCGTATTTTGATGCACTGAAATTACAAGGCGTCCAAGCTGAACCGATGACTGGTGTATCAATCCTTACGCAACTTGCTTTTACCGTGTTCAGGCGCAAACGGTGCGGCAACAACAACCTGCTTCGTTGCTCCCAATATTTTTCAGCCAAATGCGCTTTCGGCGGTTTGGCGATTATGTGGGTATCCCACTTGGCCGACATTGACTGCGTTACGTCGGTGTCGTGCTGCCACAGCGCAATCATCCCTTCGGCGTCGGGCATCGCCGAGCGGGTGAAAGCGTCCCGTATCCGTTGGCCGGCCGGCCCGATGTTGGCGATGCTGCCCAACTCAACGGCCGGAAATAATTCCGCATTCCGTAACTCGACAAACCTTTCGCACAGGTAGGGAGATAGAAACTGAACCGCGCCCCAATCTCCGGCGGCGACCCGGTCTGCTGGCCATTCCTGCACCGTCCCATAGCCTTGTATCTCCACCGTGCCGTTCTCAATGGCGGCGGCCACGCCGATAGCATCGGCCGGCGTTGACGGGTTTCTGGCCAGATTGACCACCCGCGTTGGAGGCTTTGCCCCTTTGCCGTCCGGCCACCTCCGGCAGATCATCAGCATCTCGCCGATGTCGGTGTTTTCGGAGAAGTAGATACGCTCCGGGTCATGGGATGTAACGATGGTTTCAACATGAAACCTCTCGGCCAAACGCCGCCGCATTCCCATCGTCGAGTAGTTGGTCGCGCCCACCATTGCCAGCACCGCAGCAAGGACACCGGCGTTGGATTTCGTCAGGAATTCCGCAAGGTACAGGAAAGAGCCGCCATTATTGGATAAATGTACCGGCTTATCTGCGAATATCTTCATTTCGCGCTGTTTGATTTGGCGCTCAGTGGCGCTGTCAAACTGATCGTATCGCAGACTGTCGCGCGTGTAGGGCGGGTTCATAATCACCAGGTCGGCCGGCTCGGCGGCGGCCATGCCCTCGCCGGTATCCACCTGGATGGCCGTCTGCGCTCCGCCCGGCCAGGGCATCAACATGGGCTGGCGGTCCAGAAACTCCAGGGAACCGAGATGGGCTTCGCCGGCGGCGTCCACCCCCAGGAAGGTCCGGCCGATTTTCATGTTGCGGAACTGGGTGGTTGGAGAGAGCAGGCCCAGGGTGGTGGCGGCCATGTGCGTGGCCGTCAGGTTCACGTCGTAGCCGGTGAAAACGTTTTCAATGAGCGCGCGGGAGATGGACTCGTCAACGTCGGCCTGCGGCGCCAGGTCGCGGATGCGCTCGGCGGCCGCCATCAGCAGCGTGCCGGTGCCGCAGGCCGGGTCGGTGATGCGCAGTCTGGCGATGGCTTTCGGATCGTTCCAGTCGCAGGTGTCGTCGCGCAGCGCCAGCGTCGCCAACAGAGTCGCGGCCGAGGTGGTGGTGTAAAAGGAGCCGTCGTAGCGCGCGGTATCCAGCACGGTGTGAAAGATGCGCCCCAGCAGGTCGTGACGCAGGCCGGCGATGTTCTGCACCACGGCCAGGGCAGCATCGGCGGTGTTACGCACAGCGTCGGCAAAGGCCGGGTCGGGCGGGCAAGCCTGCAAAGCGGCCCGCCCGGTCTCAAAGATGGGCTTGTAGTCCAGGGCCAGTATCAGGTCCCAGGCGTCACGGAATGCGGCGATGGGATCGTGGGCATCGCGGCACCGGTGCGCCATGTCCGGCGGCCAGGGGCCGGTGAATGGCACGGGCGGGTTCTGCCGGCGGTCCAGCTCCGGGCGCATACTTGGCAGGTGGCTATCCAGCCGGGAGTGAAACATCACGGCGGTGGCCAACACCAGCAGGGCGCGCTTGGCGGGCGTGTTCCACGGCTCCCGTCCTTTCCGAGACGCCGGCAGGTCCAGCGTTTGCGCCAGCAGGCGTTTCTGGGTTTCGTTGAGCCGGTCAACGGCGGCGTCCAGGCTGTTGGACAGCGCGGCGGCGGCGTAGTCGGGGTTGCCCAACTGGGCCGGCGTGAGCCGGATTACCGAGGTCAGACGGTCCAGATCGCCGGCAGTCCAGTTCGGGGCGACGTTGACACCATCGCGCACCGTCCAGATGAATTGCGCGTTGGGCAGGGTTTCCTCGGTAGTGTCGTCGGGATAGCAGACGGCGACGGCGCCGTGGGCCAGTCCTTGCTCCATCCGGCGGTCAGCATCGCCGATGGCCTCGGCGCGTTTCGTCGGCGACTGCCCGTGCTCGCATTCCACGGCTATCACCGCCGGCCCGATGTGAACCTCCACGTCGATGCGGCGGTTGCCCGGGTGCGTCACTTCAGGACGGGCATTGAGGCCGCGCTTCTTGAGCAGGCCGGCCAGCCAGACGTTCAGGGTTTGTTCGTGCTCTCTCGGAGTCATTCGCTCAACAGCCAAACCGCCGCATCGCCCGCCTGCCGGGTGGATACCGGGGGCGGGTTTGCTACAATTGCTTTGGACGGAATTGCCCTTTCGGTTAGATTGAAATCCTGGACTGGTGATAGCGATATGGTCGGTTCTGAGAATCAGACGGAAAAACATACCCGGCTGGCTCGACAGTTGCTTGACGACGCCAAACGGGAGATTGCCGCCGGCGACTTGGTGCAGGGTTCGGAAAAGCTGTGGGGAGCGACCAGCCAGGCGCTGAAAGCCTACTGCGCCAGTCATAGGTTGCCCTACGGCAAGTATGCCAATCGGCGGCACGCGGCGTTCCAGCTTGCCGAACAACTGGACAATCCATTTGTCCGCGCGACGTTCGGCGTTGCGGAATCATGCCACTCCAACTTTTATAACGACTGGATGGAGCAGGAACACTTGGACGGATACCTGCCCGATATTGAGACGCTGGTAAACATCATTCTTGACGCCAGGGCCGAATAGCGCGGGTTATTCCCGCAGCAGCCGCACCACCTCGTCGCCCACCTGCTGGGTGCTGGCGCTGCCGCCCAGGTCTCCGGTGACGACGCTGCGCTCGTTCAGCGTCCGCAACGCCGCGGCGTTGACACGGTCCGCGGCATCCGTTTCGCCCAGGTGGTCCAGCATCATGGCCACCGCGAAGATCGTCGCCAGCGGGTTGGCCAGGCTCTTGCCGGTGATGTCGAAGGCCGCGCCGTGCACGGGCTCGAACATCGAGGGGAACGTCCCCTCCGGGTTGATGTTCGCGCTGGGCGCCAGGCCCATGCTGCCCGTGACCACGGCGGCGATGTCGGACAGGATGTCCGCGAACAGGTTGGACGCCACGATGACGTCGAAGTCCTCCGGCCACCGCACCAGGTCCATGGCGGCGCGGTCCACCAGCAGCGACTCGGTCTGAACCTGCGGGTATTCCGCGGCCACGTCCTCGAACACCTCGTCCCAGAACACCATGCTGAACGCCTGGGCGTTGGACTTGGTGACCGAGGTCACCTTGTTCTTGCCGCCCCGCCGGACGCTGTGCTCGAAGGCGGCGCGGATGATCCGCTCCGTGCCCCGCCGGGTGAACACCCCGCTCTGGATGACCGTCTCGTGGGCCGTGCCCGCGTACAGCCGGCCGCCCACGGGCGCGTACTCGCCCTCCGTATTCTCGCGGAAGATCACCATGTCCACGTCGCCGGCTGACTTCCCGGCGATAGGCGACTCGACGCCGGGAAACAGCACCGCCGGCCGCACGCAGATGGCCTGGTCGAAGGCGCGGCGCATGGGCAGCAGCAGGCCCTGCAGGGTCACGTGGTCGGGGATGTTGGGATCGCCCACCGCGCCGAAGAGCACCGCGTCGCTGGCGGAAAGCTGCTCCAGCCCATCCTCGGGCATCATGCGCCCGGTCTCACGGTAGTAGTCGCTGCCCCAGGGGTACTCGGTGGCGCGGAACGACAGGCCTTCGGTCTGGGCGGCTACCGCGTCCAGCACCTTGCGTCCCTCGGAGATCACTTCCGGCCCGATGCCGTCGCCGGCGATTACGGCCAGGTTGTATTCGGCCATTTTGGCTCCTCTGTGGATAAGTATCCAGTGTCACCAGCAGTCTAGCCCGGCCCGCCGGGGATGTCTATTGCATCGAGTACAATGCACTGAGGCCCTTTGCGCACCTACAGGAGACCACTGCCATGACCGTGCCGAAACAAGACCCGCCCGCCGACTGGCAGGACCGGATTGTGTGCGATCCGGAAATACTGGGCGGCAAGCCGACCATCAAGGGCACGGGCATCTCCGCGGACCTAGTGAACCAACTGCTGCGGAGGGGATATACCCGCGAAGCCATCGTCGGCGACTACCTGCACGTTACGGAGGCGGACGTCGAGGCTTGCCGACGCTACGGGGAAGAGCAGCGGGAACGCGAATACGCAGAGTTCGTCAGGAAAACCCCGAAGCGGACGCCGGAGGAGGTTGCCGATTGGCGTGACCGTATCGAATGCGTTCCCGGGAGATTGGGCGGCAAGCCGGTGATCGTAAACACGCGGCTGTCCGTAGAGTTCATCACTGATCTGCTGAAAGGTGGATACCGCACACCGGCCGACGTCGTTCGCGACTATCCGCAGATCAGAGAGGATGATGTGGACGCCTGCATTCGGTACAAAGCGACTGGAGCGAAACTGTCCAACTTTACGTGGGCCGACTTGAATGCCTTGATGGATGCCGATGAGTTGTCCAAACCGTGAGAATCCTAGCGGATGAAAACATGTCGGAGCGGGTTGTTGGTCTGCTGCGCGGCTCCGGTCAGGATGTGCTCTGGATCAGGGAAACCGGTCCCGGGTCGGCAGACCCATCCCTGTTGGATGTTGCCACCGCAGAACGGCGCTTGCTCATAACCTACGACAAGGATTTTGGAGATCTGCTTTTCAGGGATGGCGGCTCGGCTCCGTATGGAATCTTGCTGTTCCGCATGCACGGCGATGTGCCGCCGGCGGCTCGAGCGGCTTTTGTGTACCATACCGTAGGCGTTCGGGATCCATGGCCGCCCGGCCTGTGGACCATCCAGATCCGACACAGTGAGTAGGGGCGAATAATCATTCGCCCCTACGCGGATGCATAGTTGGGATGTCCGGCTACACGTCCCGCTCGATGGGCGCGCCGACGATGCTACCCCACTCGGTCCAGGAGCCGTCGTAGTTGCGCACGTTGTCGTAGCCCAGCAACTGGCTGAGCACGAACCAGGTGTGGGATGACCGCTCGCCGATCCGGCAGTAGGCGATGGTCTCGCGGCTGCCGTCCACGCCCCTGCCGCCGTAGAGGGCGCTCAACTCGTCGGCGGACTTGAAGGTGCCGTCCTCGTTGACCGCCTGTCCCCAGGGAACGTTTGCCGCGCCGGGGATGTGTCCGTTGCGCTGGGAACCTTCCTGCGGCAGGTTCGGCGGGGCATTCAGCGCGCCGGAGAACTCGTCGGGGGATCGCACGTCAACCAATGCGTGGCTGCCGCTGTTCACTGCCTGCAGCACGTAGTCCCGCAGGGCGCGCAGGTCGGTGTTCTCCGTGCTGATGCTGTAGCTGGTGGCGGCGTATGACGGCACGTCAGTGGTGGTCGGGCGGTTCTCCGCCAGCCACAGGGCGCGACCGCCGTTCATCAGTTTGACGTCCTGGTGGCCGTAGTAGCGCAGCTGCCAGAAGGCCCAGGCAGCGAACCAGTTGTTGTTGTCGCCGTAAAGGATGATCGTGGTATCGGGGCCGATGCCGCTGCCGCTCAGCAGCGCTTCCATCTCGCCGCGGGAAACGATATCTCGCGCCACGTTCTGCTGGAGCTGGCTCTGCCAGTTCCAGGTGACGGCGCCGGCGATGTGGCCCTGTTCGTAAGCGGACGTGTCCACGTCGACCTCCACCAGACGGACGTTGGCGTCGCCGCCGTGCTCGGCCACCCAATCGGTACTCACCAAAGATTCGGGATGCGCGTATTCAGCCATGGTTACACCTCTCCTTATATCGGGGATTGCGGTTGGGACGGTGTTTCGTTTCTGTCATCTCCGGCCATTAGGGCCGGCTGGCCCATTATACACAGCGCATCGTCCGCGCTCCGGACAAGGTTCAGCCCAGCAATCGGAATTTCCCAAAGCGTCCGTGCCAGGACGGCCGGCACGCGCGAATCTGCCACATTTCAACCGGGTGCTTTGTTACAGGAGAGGATGTTCTCCCCTGTAGGCGACGGCCGCGAAACAAAAAAGTAACGCGCACGCAACAGTTTTTTAATCGCCGTGCAACGGACGGGTAACACCTCGTGCTTAGCCTACGGGCTGTCACATTCACATGGGACGCCGGTCCACAGCGTTCAGGTCACACGTTGCGCGACGACGCCTCAAATCCGCAAGGAGGCACAAATGCTTTCGGCCACGAAATCACTTTTAGACAATGGGGTACTCAGTCACGGCGTCGCCGCGGTGCGAGAGTACCCATTTTCGCTGCGGCGCACGCTGCTGGCGCTGGCGGTGGGTCTGCTGGCGGTGGGTCTGCTGGCGTCGTACAACGCGGTGTTCGCGCAGGATGACGGACCCACCACCGAGTGGCTCAACGGCTACTCCGACAACATCGTCACGGTGGTCGCCGCGGCGCTGGTGTTCTTCATGCAGGCCGGTTTCGCCTTCCTGGGCGCCGGTCTGATCCGTTCCAAAAACACCACCAACTACCTTACGAAATCCTTCATGGACTTCGCCATCGCGTCGCTGGGCTTCTGGGCCTTCGGCTTCGCGTTCATGCTGGGCGAGACCGCCGGCGGCTTCATCGGCCTGACCGGCTGGTTCCTGACCAGCGGCGACTACGTGGGCTGGATCTTCCAGATGGTGTTCGCCGCCACCGCTGCGACAATCGTGGCCGGCGCCATGGCCGAGCGCACCAAGCTGCAAACCTACCTGGCGTACAGCTTCATCGTCTCCTCGCTGATCTACCCCATCTACGGGCACTGGGTCTGGGGCGACGGCTGGCTGGCCGCAATGGGCGCGCTGGACTATGCCGGCTCCGGCGTGGTGCACGCGGTGGGCGGTTTCGTGGCGCTGGCCGGCGCGGCCGTGGTCGGCCCCCGCATGGGCAAGTTCGTCAACGGCGTGGCCCAGGAGCTCCCGGCGCACAGCACGCCCTTCGTGGTAGCCGGCACGTTCATCCTGTTCTTCGGCTGGTTCGGCTTCAACATCGGCTGGGGCGACGACATCGGCCTGAACGCGGTCAACACGCTGCTGTCCGGCGCCACCGGCGCGGTGGTCGCCATGTATATCACCCTGATCGTCAAGGGCAAGGCCGACATCCTGATGGCCTGCAACGGCGCGCTGGCCGGCCTGGTGGGCATCACCGCGCCCGTGAACTTCGTTGATCCCTGGGCCGCCGTGGTCATCGGCGCCATCGCCGCGCCCGTCATGTACGGCTCGGTGATGCTCATGGAGCGGGTCTTCAAGATCGACGACCCGGTGGGCGCGATCAGCGTGCACGGCATGACCGGTCTGTGGGGCCTGCTGGCCATTGCCATCTTCGCCAAGGACGGCGGCCTGGTGGGCGGCAGCGCGTCGCTGCTGGTGCCGCAGATCGTGAGCATCGTGGCGGTGGTGGTGTGGTCGCTGGTCACCGGCTTCGCGCTGTTCTTCCTGCTGAAGTTCACCATGGGCGTGCGGGTCAGCGAAGAAGAAGAGATGCAGGGGCTGGACATCTCCGAGCACGGCATCCAGACCTACCCCGAGTCGGCGGCCACCAGCTAAGGCTTCAAATACGACATTTCCTCTCCTCACTGCGAGGGCCGGGGGTTGTGGCCACCCTCGGCTCTCGTTTTTTGGCGTCGCGCAAACCGCGAAAGCGGCCGATTCACGATGGGACGTTTCGGGGCGTCGGCGGGGACTTTAGAGGAGTGGATTTCGATGGAAAGAACCCAATAACGACAAGGGGATACCCGGCTATGTCGGCTAAGGATGCCGGACCGTATCCTGATTGACTCGTAGCGTGCGGCAGTCTATTTTACGGTTACCTTTTCAGAACAGCGCGAAATCAGCGTGGATTCGCTCCAGTATTAGTCAATATGGGACGAACTGCGACATGACGCATTGATCCGCCTCAATTTTTCGGAATTCGGAGGTTCTGACATGAAGCACCTACGGCTCCCATCACCCCGACTATTCGTTTTCACTTCATTGGCTCTCGCCCTGATAATCGCAGTGGCCTGCGGAACGGCAGGGGAAGCGCCCGCCGCGGCGCCGGCGGTTCCGGCAGCAGAAGCAACCGCGGCGCCCGCTGCGGCCATGGCGGAAAGCACTCCTGTCGCAAGCTCAGGGGGTTCCGGTAGTTCCGGGCAGGCAATGCCCGCGGCTACCGCCATTCCCGAGCCGACGGCCATGCCGGAAACCTCGGCCATGATGGGACCCAGGGGGACTTTGACCTTCGGATTGCCCCTGGTCCCGCCGTTCCACGTCTTCCCGACGGTGACCGAAGGGGCCGGGTATCACCACAACGGCTTCACCACCTCGGAGACCCTCGTTCACATGAGCGAAGACCGGGAGATTGTTCCCCGGCTGTTCAAGGAGTGGAGCGTCGCTCCGGACAACGTCACCTGGACCTTCAAGCTGGTAGAGGGCGCCCAGTTCCACAAGGGCTACGGGGAACTGGATGCGGAAGGGGTCATCTGGAGCATGATGATCAGCGGCGGCAAGAGCTCCCGGGTAGGGTATAACGCCCATATCCGCAGAATCTGGGGAGTTGCCGGAGACGTTAAGGAAGGCAAAACCGTCACCGACATCATGGACGAAGGACGGGTCAAGGCGATTGACAAGTACACCATCGAGCTGAACACCGGGACGCCACAGTACGACACCCTGAGCCTGCTGGCCTTCCCGCACGTCAACATCATCAGCAAGCTCCAACTGGAGGACGTAGGTGTGGACGAGGCGAGCCGGAATATGTCCGGAACCGCCCCATGGGAGTTCCAGGAGCATCAGAGCGACCAGTTCACCCGGTGGTCCGCGGTGGAAGATCACTGGCGCAGGACTCCCGAGTTTGCCGAGATGGTATGGCAGCACATCCCCGAAGAGAGTACGCGGGTCGCCAACTTCAAGACCGGGCAGCTGACGGCGCTGGAGATGAACCTGGACTCCATCGCCGCGGTCAAGGACGTGCCGGGCACCAGCCTGTTCAAGATAGCCGGCGGCAGCGCGGCGAGCATGGCCTTCTATGGCAACTGGTACGTGGGGCTCAACGCGGACGGATCACGCACGCCGGAACACATTGAAAGAGCCCCCGGCTTCGATCCCACTTTGCCCTGGACCTCCGGCAACCCGGACCCCGCATCCGAGGAATGGCAGAACGCCGCCAAGGTGCGAACGGCCCTGTCCATCGCCATTGACCGCCAGACCATCGCGGATAGCCTGCTGAGCGGCGAGGCAATCCCAGACCCGCTGCCGGCGTGGTCGTTCCACCTGGACAAGCTGCCGGCGGAATACCGGCAGTGGGAGTTCAATCCCGAAAAAGCCCGGCAACTGCTCGCCGAGGCGGGCTATCCCGACGGGTTTGAAATCACCCTCACGCCCCTGGGCGGCTCGAATTACCTGGAAGTGACTTCCGCCATCGCCCAGATGTGGGACCAGATCGGCGTCAAGGCCAACCAGCAGAACCTGCCCTACAAGACCTTCCGTCCGAGCATAGTGGAGCGGACCTACAACCAGGCCTACCAGCACACCCACGTGGCGGTTGACCCCCTGGACCGGTGGTCCGGCGCCTTCAACCACGATACCGCCTGGAACTTCGGCGTAGACCATCCGGTCCTTCGGGATCTGATGGCGGAAGCCCAGGGCACCGTCGACAACGAAGCGCGATACGCGATCATGGCCGAGGCGGCGAAGTTCATGTACGACAACGCCCTGAGTGTCGGCCTCTATGCCCAGAACCAGGTATTTGCCCTGAGCGGGGACACGGAACCCTGGCCTGAGCACCTGAACTACGCCGAAACGCGGGACCTGACCGCGCTGGAGTACGCTCCCAACCTCACGCAGTAAGGCCGGCAGGCGTTGCAGAGTATCGAGATGGCTTCAGCTCCGGCCGTAAGTTAGCTTGGCGGCAAGCACTGTCACATCGCTGGGCGCGCAGGACTTGGAATGCTCATAGCCCTCGTGCTCAGCTATGTGTATGTGTGGGTCGCATGGGGCCTGCACTGTCTCTTTACCGACACCTGATCGAGGTGGGATTGCCGTGCAGGAACACCACCGGGTCGCCCTGTCCGGTATCTACGCACGGCATCCAGACCTACCCCCGAGTCGTGCCCCACCAGCTACCGCTCAACGCGCGCCCCGACGACATTTCCTCTCTATCACTGCAAGGGCCGGGGGTTGTGGCCACCCTCGGCTCTCGTTTTTGCGCTGATCTCACCAGCCGTTTTCAGAGACTCAACAGTAGAGTGCCGCCTGACGCAGTCCTCTCGATGTTGGCCGTATTGTCCTTTCAGGCCAACCGCTTTTACCTCGCCGCCCACAAGTCGCGCTGACATGATCGGTTCGGGACGCATATGGTTCCTGACCCTACCCTTGGATTGGCAATGACGCAATAGCGGCCGTACTTCCGCAGCGCTCCAATCCGGGCGAAATAGACGGTCGGTGCAGCCTACCGGGCCGGCCGGCCCCGCATCGCGTTGGCCTCGACTCCTCGTTCGGCTTCCACCTTCCGGCGGCGCTTGGCTGACCGCTGCTCCCGCGTCCATAATTTTCGCGTGAACTGGCGACCCAAGCCACGCTCGATCTCGCGCCACTTGCGGTCTTCATCCGGCGTGATGAACGTTATAGCCTCGCCGGCGCGTCCCATGCGGCCGGTGCGGCCCACCCGGTGGGTGAACAGCTGCTCCGAGTCGGGGAGGTCGTAGTTGATGACCTGTCCGATGCCCTCGACGTCCAGGCCGCGCGCCGCCACGTTGGTGGCAACCAGAATCGGCGCGACCCCCGAGCGGAAATCCTGCATCACCCGCTCGCGGGCGACCTGGCTGAGATTGCCCTGCAGGGCGCCCACCGGGTAACCCGCCTCATCCAGTTGTCTGGCCAGTCTCTTGACGCCGTGCTTTGTCTTACCAAAGACGAGGACCGGCGCGCCGTCCCGGCGATCCAGCAGGATGCGCAGCGCCTCCATCTTGTCGGTCTTCCGGATGCTGTAAACCAGGTGTTCCACGCTGGGCAGGGTTTCCAAATCGGCGTCCACTGCCACGGTGACCGGATCATGGAGGTGTTTTCTGGCGGTCTTCGCCACCCAGTCCGGCACGGTGGCCGAGAATAGCGCAGTCTGCCGCTGGGTCGGAGTCTCGCTCAAAATGGCGTCGACGTCGCGGGCGAAACCCCTGTCGAGCATCTCGTCAGCCTCGTCCAGCACCAGGAATCGCACCGATCTCAGCTTCAGGCTGCCCTGCCGGACGTGATCCAATGTCCGGCCCGGGGTGCCGATGATGATCTGCGCGCCCTGCTGCAACGCCCGGTGGTCCTTGCCCACCGACCGCCCACCATACAACAGGGTGACGTGCAGGCCCTGCGGTCGGGCGAGGTCCTCCACGACGCCGCCCACCTGGATGGCCAACTCGCGGGTCGGCACCAGGACCAGCGCCTGCACCTGTCTGGCAGTGGCGTCGCATTGTTCGACCAAGGGGACCGCAAAGGCCAGGGTCTTGCCGGATCCGGTGCGGGCCTGGCCAATGAGATCGCGGCCTTCCAGCAACGGCGGGATCGACTGTTCCTGTATCGGCGTGGGATCGGAGATGTTCATGCCCGCGATGGCGGTCCTGGTCCCGGGATTCAGCACCATGCCGGGAAAGACGGCTTCGCGTGCAGCGGCTTCGGACCGGCGTTCACTAGCGGAGACCACCGGAGATGCCGACTTGCGACCCTCCGCAGGACGGGAGGAAGCGACGCCATTGCGCCGCAGGTACAGGCAGGGGGGACAATAAACCGGCCGACCCTCTGTCGGCCGGAAAGGAACGGTGGTGTCGTCTCGGCAGTCCGCGCAAACGGCGGCGTGCCGTTGTGGTCGGTTGATCTGTGGGCTGTTGGTATGTTTGCGATTATTGGATCGTGTACCAGTCTGACGGGGTTGAAATGGCATGTAGAGAAAGACTCCTTGGTCTCGACAGGAAAAGGGTCTCGACAGGAAAAGAATGGACGGCGCCCCGCGCCGAGCAAAACCGTGCATTATGATGAAGTTCGTTGCTGCAAAAACCATCAATGCAATTTATCGGACACGTCCATTGTAACAGCGTCCCACCGTGGTCAGCGTCGCTGCGGTCTCGTGCGTATGCAGTTCCGTAAATCGTCAGAAGCAGGATTTTCAAGATTTGGTGATTATCGGGATTGGTACCGTTCTGTGATGGATCTCTCCCGATCCTGCCAAATCATAAAATCCCGCAAATCCTGCTTCTGACGTTCCCGCGCCGCAAGCGGGGCAAGCATCAGGCGAGACCGCTGCTGGCGCCGTGCAAACCACGGGGGTATACTGGCGCCACATTTTCACACTGCATGTCCGGATACGAGATGTCGACCACTCCGCAGCAGCAGATAAAGAGAGCAGGATTATCGCCAACGATACGGTGGGCCCGTCGCACAGCGAGCCAGCAAGCAACCGGGAACTCGCAGACGCCACGGCGGGCATTTTGGATGGACGGCAACGCAACGAGGAATATTTCAAGCTACGGCGTTTGATATTGGAGCACGGGCTCCTGGATCGCCAATACGCCTATTACGCAGTCAAGGTAGCAGTCGCATTCGCGCTTCTCATCGCCAGCGCGGTCATACTGGTCGTTGTTGACGGCCTGTGGGCGCAGATGCTGAACGCGGCCCTGATGGCAGTCGCGTTCAGCCGGTTCGCCTTCCTGGGGCACGACTCCGGACACCGTCAGGTCTTCCGGTCGGTGAAGCGTAACGACATGCTCATGATGCTGGCGGCGCTGGTCACGGGGATGGCGCCCAGTTGGTGGCAGGAAAAGCACATCAAGCATCACGTCAGCCCCAACCAGATCGGGCATGATAGCGACATCGAGGTTTCGGTTTTTGCTTTCACGCGCGGGCAGGCGCTGGAGTCGTGGGGAGTTGCGCGGTTCTTCGTCCGCCATCAAGCCTTCTGGTTCTATCCAATGCTCATGCTCACGTCGTACAGTCTGCTGTTCGCAGGCATCGTCTTCCTGGCGCGGCCGAAAGGGGTGAAGCATCCGGTCCTGGAACCCATCGTCGTGGCAACCGCGATTGCGGGCTATCTGACCCTGGTTTTCGCGTTCCTGCCCTTCTGGCACGGGGTCCTGTTCATCGTGGTCCATCGAGCTCTGACCGGATTGCACCTGGGCTCAGTGTTTGCTCCCAATCACAAGGGAATGCCGATCCTGGGGCCCGATACCGAGCTCGATCACCTGCGGCGGCAGGTGCTGACGTCCCGGAACGTCATTCCCAACCCTGTCGTCGATTACATGTACGGCGGGTTGAACTACCAGATTGAGCACCACCTCTTCCCCAATATGCCCCGCAACCGGCTGAAGGATGCGCGACCCGTGATCAAGGCGTTCTGCGCCGACCACGGGGTGCCCTATCACGAGACGGGTTTCTGGCGGTCCAATGGCGAGATACTGAGCTATCTGCACGCGGTGAGCGCTCCGCTGCGTCAAAACCGGCGCAAGCCCCTGAGCAGCCTGGACCGCGTGGCCGGAGGTCGCGCGGTGCGGCGGCAGCGGCCGGGGTATGCCCTCTTCTGAACGGACCTGACAGCGCCGCTACCCCAGCACGGCCAACCAGTCGGCCATGGCCTGGCCGATTTCGGCGGGCGCGTCCTCCTGGATGAAGTGGTAGCCCGGAACCGTCACTTCCCGCTGGTTGGGCCAGGCGCGGCAGTGCTCGCGTTGGGCGCCGGTGAGGATGACGCCCGGGTCGGCGTTGATGAACAGCTTGGGGACGTTGCTGGTGGACAGCCATTGGGAGTAGGCATCGACGATGGCCACCACGTCGGCGGGCTCGCCGTCCAGGGGGATTTGGCGAGGCCAGGTCAGGGTCGGGCGGCGGGATTCGCCGGGCTCCAGGTAGGGCCGGCGGTAGGCCTCCATCTCGTCCTCGCCCAGGCCGCGGATCACGCTGGCCGGCAGGATGCGCTCGACGAACACGTTGCGCTCCAGGATGATCTGCTCGCCGTCGGGTGAGCGCATGGACTGGAACAGCCCGCGGGAACGCTCGGGCCACTCCTCCCACGACAGGGGCCGGACGATGGCCTCCATGTACGCGATCCCCCTGACCCGATCCTGGTGTCGATGCGCCCAGTGGAACGCCAGGGCCGATCCCCAATCGTGAGCGACCAGGGTGACATTCTCGGTCAACTCCAAGGCATCAAACCAGGCATCCAGGTAGCGGGCATGGTCGACAAAGCAGTAGGAGCCGTCGGGGGCGCGGTCCGACTCGCCCATGCCCAGCAGGTCGGGAGCCAGGCAGCGGGCCATGCCGGACACGTGGGGGATGACGTTGCGCCACAGGTAGGACGAGGTGGGGTTGCCGTGCAGGAACACCACCGGGTCGCCCTGCCCGGTATCGACGGTGGCGAGTTCAACGTCCAGGGCCGGCACTTGGCGTCGGGGATGGGGATCGGCGGCGGAGATTAGGTGGTCTGCCATCTGGGGCGCTCCTTATCATCTGGTGACAGTCATGGTATCAGGCTGCCACGGTGATCGGGTGATCCGACGACGGGCTTGTCGCGTGGGGCGAAATCTGCGCTGCATTGCAGAATGATTACGATAATCGTCGCAAAATTGACAGCGATATGCAGCGCGCTTACACTTCGGCCACACTGATTTGCTCATATCGTCGGGCAGATCGCGACGAAACCGCAGCACATTGCCGTTGGGAGGTAACTGTATGCCGGAGTTTGACTTGGTAATTCGCGGTGGAACCGTAATCGACGGCACCGGCCTGCCCCGCGTCCGCGCCGACGTGGGCATCAAGGACGGGCGGGTGGCCATGATCAGCGGGCGCATCAGCTCGGCCGGCGCCAAAGAGCTGGACGCCAGCGGGTGCATCGTCGCGCCGGGCGCGGTGGACCTGCACACGCACTACGACGCGCAGTTGAACTGGGACCCTTACGCGTCGCTGTCGGGATGGTTCGGCGTGACCTCCTTGACGGTGGGGCAGTGCGGTTTCGGGTTCGCGCCGACGCGGCCCGAGGACCGGGACCTGAACATGCGCATGATGAACCGCATCGAGGCGATCCCGCTGGAGTCGATGCGCCTGGGGATGCGCTGGGACTGGGAGACCTTCCCCGAATACATGGACAGCCTGGACCGCCAGGGCCTGGGGGTGAACGTCGGCGCGTTGGTGCCCTTCTCGCCGCTGCGGGGCTACGTGCTGGGCATGATCCCGGCGCGGGAACGGACGTCCGTGACCGAGGCCGAGCTGAACCAGATGAAGCAGATCCTGTACGACTCCATGAAGGCCGGAGCGTTCGGGCTGTCCGCCGACAAGAACCTGGAGGACCGGCCCGAGGACGGCAGCTGGCTGCCCAGTCACGTGGCGTCGCCCGAGGAGTTCTACGCGCTGTCCCAAGTGCTGAGCCAGTTCGGCGTGGGCCACCTGGGTTGGACCATTGGCATCTCCGACGACCGCCCCGGCCAGCGGGAGATGCTGGCGGAGATGGTCCGCATGAGCGGGCGCCCGCTGCACGTCGCGCTGGGCGATGAGGAAGGCTACGACTGGCTGGAGGAAGTCCGGCAGGAAGGGCTCCCGGTGCTGGCGCAGCAGGGCTCGGTGCCGACCATCGCCGAGTTCAAGCTGTCCGAGTACAACCTGTTCGACTACATGCCCAACTGGGTGCAACCGCTGGTGGGCACCAAGGAGGAGCGCATCGCCAAGCTGTCCGAGGACGGCATCCGCTCGGGCATGAAGCGTGACGTCATCGAGCGGCCCCACGCGCGCACCGACTGGACGCAGGTGCAGGTGGTCGAGGTGGCGCTGGAGCGGAACCTCAAGTACGAGGGTCTGTCCATCGCCGATATCGCCGAGGCCGAGGGCAAGCACCCGCTGGACGTGTTCCTGGACATCGCGCTGGACGAGGACCTCGAGACCGAGTTCGCCCACCCGGCCGGCGGGCAGGGCGACGACGCGCGGGCCGAGCGGCTGGTCAATCCCTTCGTCCACATCTCGGTGTCGGACGGCGGCGCCCACACCCGGTTCCTGGTCAACAGCGTGTGGCCGGTGTACTTCCTGGGTCACTGGATCCGCGACAACGAGCTGATGACGCTGGAGCAGGCGCACCAGAAGATGAGCGCGCTGCCGGCTGCGTTCTCCGACATGAAGGGTCGCGGCACACTGCGCGTCGGCGACTATGCCGATGTCATGATCTACAACATGGACGAGCTGGGCCTGCTGTACGACAAGCCCCGGTTCGAGACCGACTTCCCCGGCGGCGAGAAGCGGCTGGTGCAGAAGCCGACTGGCATCCGCTACATCCTGGTCAACGGCACCGTGACGTTCGTCGAAAACGAGTGCACGGGCGAGTTGCCGGGCAAGCTGCTGCGCAGCTACGACATGGTGGGCTGATCCCGGTCAGATTGCCAAAGCGCAAGCGAACGGCCCCGGAGCTTCGTGCTCGGGGGCCGTTCTGTTGTGATGGCCCGGAGGCGCGTCAAAGGGGCCTACTCGTCCGGAACCAGCGCCACCAGCCGGCCCTCCTGCTGGGTGACCAGGAACGCCTTCATGCGGAAGTCGGGGTTGTTGACGCAGGTGCCCTCGCCCTTCTCGTACTGCCAGCCGTGGCCGTCGCAGACGAACACCTCGTCGCCCTCGTCCTCGATCTCGCCGCCCTGGTGGGGGCAGATGGTGGACAGCAGCTTGTAGCCGTCGCGCCCGCGTACCAGGAAGTACCGTGCGTCGCCCACCTTCACGGGAGCCGGCAGATCGGTGAAGGCGGTTTCATCTCCCAACTCGACCCTCACCTTCTTTGATCGGGCGGATCCGCTCACCTGGCGGAGGGTAACTGTTCCTCGGCGACGTTCGGTAGTCATGGCGATCTCCTCGCGGCGGTCGGCAGATCCTCTTGGTGTTTACCGGCCGGAGTATAGCAAAACCACGCCGGTTTTGGCCCGGCGGTAGCCCGGCAGTCGCCGCGATGCTACACTGGCGAAAATCTGGATACGAAAAGCGTAGGAGGCAGTTATGGTAGACCTCGGAACTGCGACAAATCTGGAAAATCTCGGCCTTGCCGTCGGCACGCCGGCGATCAAATCGGTGGGCCCGCTGGCCTTCGGTCCAGAGGGGCTCCTGTTCGCCGCCGACAACGTGGGCGCGGCCATCTTCGCCATCGACGTCGGAGACGCCGGAGCCGGCGACCCGCAGGACGTGAACCTCGAGAACTTCGACGCGTCCCTGGCGTCCTACCTGGGCTGTTCCCGGGAGGATGTGACCATCCGGGACATCGTGGCGCACCCGACCTCGGGCAACGTTTACTGCTCCGTGATGCGAGGCAGCGGCGACGCCGCGACGCCGGTGATCATCAGGGTGTCCGGCGACGGCTCCATCGGAGACGTGCCGCTGGACGACGTGGCCTTCTCCCAGTACGACATCACCGACGCGGCCGACGCCGACGACCCGCGCCTGGTCACGCGGATGCAGCTGCGCACCGTCACCGTGACGGACATGTCGTACGTCGACGGGCTGCTGCTGGTGGCCGGAACCTCCAACGAGGAGTTCACCTCCACGCTGCGACGGATCCCCTTCCCCTTCAACGGCGAGGCCAAGTCCAACTCGCTGGAGATCTTCCACGTCTCCCACGGCGTTTACGAGACGGCGGCGCCCATCCGCGCTTTTGTGCCCTACCAGGACAACACCAGCATCCTGGCCAGCTACACCTGCACGCCCGTGGTGCAGTTCACCCTGGCCGATTTCGACACTGAAAAGCACGTCATGGGCAAGACCGTGGCCGAACTAGGCTCCCACAACCATCCGATTGACCTGATCTCCTACGAGCACGACGGTGGCGAGTACCTGCTGGTGTGCAACGACCGGCACCCGCTGTTCAAGATCGCGTGCAAGGACATCGACGGGCAGGGTCCGCTCACGGTGCCGGATGATTCGCTGGACGCCTCGCCGGCCGATCCGGTCACGCCGGGCGTGGGAGTGCCGCGCCAGTTGCTGCCCCATCCCGGAGTTAAGCGCATGGCGAACCTGAACGGCAACGGCGTGCTGATGCTCCAGCAGGACGAGGACGGCAGCCACCTGCGCACCTACGCCACCGCGACGCTGTGACCCACGGCCGCGACCTGCAACTGGAGTGGGCGCAGCACGAGGGGCGCGACTGCCTGAGGATCACCGGCTGGGCTGAGGCCGAGCTTGACGCGTTGGGCGAGCTGGATGCCGGGGCGTTGTCCCGGCGTCTGGCCCTTTACACCAGCGAAGCTTTGTTGGGCCGTATAGATGGTCCGGCCGTTCCATCCGTCGCCGGCCGAATTGTGATCCAGGATGGGACCGTCTGCTTCGTGCCCCGGTTCCCCTTCGCCGGCGGCGTGATCTATTCCCTGCAGGTCAAGTCCGCCGGCGACACAGAACGCGCCGAGGTTTGGGAGATCGTGCGGCCATCGCCGGAGGTGGCATCCACCACGGAGGTCGTGGCGATATACCCTACCGCCGCCGAGTTGCCGGTCAACCTGCTGCGGGTGTACGTGCACTTCTCCGCCCCGATGAGCGAGGGCTGGGCAGCGCGGGCGATCAGGGTCACCCGAGCGGACACCGGCGAAACGCTGGAGGGGGTCTTCCTGCCGCCCGAGCCGGAACTGTGGGATGCGGAACGAACTCGCCTGACCATGCTGCTGGATCCCGGCCGGATCAAGCGCGGCCTGGTGCCCAACCTGGAGTTCGGTTACCCGATGGTTGAGGGCACGACGGCCAGCATCAGCATCGACCCGTCGTTTCGCGACGCCACGGGTCAGCCGCTTCGGGCCGGGGCGGAGCGGAGCTATGACATTGGGCCGGCTCTGCGGTCGCGCATCGACCCGCATGCCTGGCGGTTGACCGCTCCGGCCGCCGGCTCGCAGGATGCCCTGCGGGCTGAGTTCGACCGGCCGCTGGACCACGGCCTTTTGCAGCACTGTCTGTCGGTACGGGATGCTGCGGGCCGGACCGTAGCGGGCGTGGGTGAGATTGGTTTGGGTGAATGGAGCTGGAGCTTCGCGCCGGACTCCCCCTGGCATGCCGGCGAGTACACATTGACGGTAGAGCCGCGCCTGGAGGACGTGGCGGGCAACTCGCCGGCGCGGGTTTTCGACCGGGACGTTACGAAGGACGACGACGCGCCAGGGGAGCCGGGAGCGGTGGCCCTCAAATTTTTCGTGCGCCTCATTTGAGCTTCAATTGGTGTCAACCCGCGGGCCGGAGTTCCCCTTCAATCAAGAGGCAAAACTTCGTAGGCCCACCACCCTTTGCCTGAGCAATCCGGGGCTTCCGGAAAGTCCGGAACCGTAGCCTCTCCGCCACCCAACTTGACCTTGTCGCCAACCCGCGCGATGACTGAGCCTCCGCCGTTTGTAACCACTACCCGGTTCACACGGACATCGACCCGGAAGCCCGGCGGCCATATCACCACATGCTCGGCACCGCCTCGCGTATTTTCGAGACGCAGGCAACGCCCGCGCAGCACAAGCCGACCTCCACCCAAGGCCGCCGGAGCCGAATGCGCCCCCTCTTGGTGCTCCACTCTGGGAACCACAATTCCGGCATCGGAGATGATCGTGCGCGGCTCATCCGTGACCACGCTCACTTCGTCACCGACCGGCCAATGGAACCCGGCGCAATCCCTGACGGTATCTTCACTCCAGTCCCAGAACGTCGGATCGTCAACGAGCTCTCTAGGCCATTCGCCGGATATGCGAACCTTATCGCCAACTCTGGCCATCAACAGACCGTCCTGGCTCACCACCTCGGTCACGCCGTCGACGCGGCGCGCGGTGAACCCCGGCGGCCAGATGATCCATATCCCAGCCGGTATGTGATCTTCGACGTGCGGCCCCAGGTACGAGATGCGCAGACACCCGTCTGCTTCGAAAAGTTCACCGTAGAGATAATCAAACCCAGCATTCACCACTGGCTCGTGATGGTGGCGCGGCAGAGCGACAGTTTCGGTCGTTCCTGAAACGGCTACGTCGTTGGACCAGGGTCCAGCCGCGCTAGTTGGAGCGCCATTGCCGCCGGGCCTTTCGACCGCAGCGGTGGGTTTAGCCACAAGGGTGGGCTGAGCGGCAAGTGTGGGGCGTGGGCCTTGCCGTGTGGGCTCCGCAACATCAGTAGCCTGCACTGCTTGGACCGTGGGTTGGGCGGCGCGCGTGGGCTCCTGATCCTCACCCGACGGTTCCCCGGCACCAGTGGCGACCGCTACGGGCGACATCGTGATGCTCTGGGGTGGGGTTGCCGTAGGCTTTGGCTCCGTGGCGACGGCGGGCGTCTCCGTCGGTGCTCCACCCTGAAACCCTCCAGAAACCGGCTGGACAGCCCCGGCGTCATTGCGGCAGGAGATCGACAAAACCAAGACAATTGCGCACAGGCACAGTAACGCCGTGGACATAGTTCCTTACCTCGGATGTCGTGATGCAGACGGCGGCGCAATTCGCGACCGGTTCAGTCAATGAGCAGGTCCAAGTCTTCCCGGTCAGGTAGTAGATCGCCCCATTGAACGGGCGTAGACCCCAACTCCTCGCTCAGGAATCCGCAGGCGACGATGTACCACCCGTGAAATATTTTGGGTCTGGAGTTCAAATCAAGCCCGCATGATTACTATGGGCCATCGTAATTGCCCGGAATAAGGGCTGGCCAGCGGAGCGGCAGACGTTATCTGATCAGCCGGAACGCTGTCAAATAGACAGGACCAGTGCCGGAGTACATTTGCATGGATACACAGGATGAGCAGGATGCTCAACAACGCGGGACGGATGCGATTTCGCCATCGGCGCGGTTTTCGTAACGGAAGTTGCAGGCTGCCCCGAAACATCTTTGTAACATTTACGTCATTCGTCCGTAACAAGGGCTATCTAAAGTAACGCGGTAAATCATTGGCCGATCCACGCATCGCGGTGCCACCGTTCCCGGCATGGTCATCCGCTCCTGAGCGGGCCGCGACGGCGATGCGACTAATCACGGTTAGCGGCCAACATCAGTGGGGAGAAAGAGACATGGAGTTCAGCGAATTTGAAGTGCTGTCGTTTCTGATTTCGGCGGCCCTGGTGTTCCTGATGGTGCCCGGCCTGGCGCTGTTCTATGGCGGGCTGGTGCGCCACAAGAACGTGATCGGCACGATGATGCACTCCATCACCGCCATCGGGGTGGTCAGCGTGCTGTGGGTGCTCTGGGGCTACAGCCTGGCTTTCAGCACCAGCGTCGGTGGCCTGGGCTTCGTGGGCGACCTGGGCAAGTTCGGCATGGTGGGCGTCGGGCTGGACGAACAGGCATTCATGATCTTCCAGGGCATGTTCGCCATCATCACCGTGGCGCTGATCGCCGGCGGCTTTGCCGAGCGGTTCAAGTTCCAGTCCTACATCATCTTCGCCGCGCTGTGGGTGACCATCGTCTACGCCCCGCTGTGCCACTGGGTCTGGGGCGGCGGCTGGCTCGGCAACCTGGGCAGCGTATTGGGCATGAGCGAGGCCGGGTTCGCGCTGGACTTCGCCGGTGGCACCGTGGTCCACATCGCGTCGGGCACGGCCGCCCTGGCCGCCGCCCTGATCGTGGGGCGTCGCAGCGGTTTCGGCACGGCGACGCTGGCTCCCGACAACGTTCCGCTGGTGCTGCTGGGCGCCGGCCTGCTCTGGTTCGGCTGGTTCGGCTTCAACGCGGGCAGCAGCTTCGATCTGACCACCGAGAGCGCGGCCAACGCCTTCGTGGTTACCAACGTGGCGGCAGCCACCGCCATGTCCTCCTGGTCGATCATCTCCTGGTTCATCACCAAGCGCCCGTCGGCCAGCGGCGCGGCGGCCGGCGCGGTGGCCGGCCTGGTGGCGATCACCCCGGCCGCCGGCTTTGTGGGCGTCATGCCCGCCATCATCATCGGCGCCGGCGCCGGCGGAGCCTGCTTCATCGCCGTCGAGCTGATGCACAAGTTCCGCATTGACGACTCGCTGGACGTGTTCGGCATCCACGGCATCGGCGGCATGTGGGGCGCACTGGCGACGGGGATTTTCGTCGGCATCGGCTTCGGTGCGCTGGAGGCTGACGTCACGCGCATCGAGCAAATCTTGTACCAGATCATTGGCATCGCTGCCGCCTTCGCCTGGTCCTTCGTGATTTCCGCCATCATCCTGCTCGCCCTCAAGTACACCATCGGCCTCCGCGTCTCCAGCCAGGAGGAGGAAATTGGCGTCGACCTGACGCAGCATGGTGAAAGGATGAACCCAATCGGCTGAGCGCTCGGATGGCGAAGCGCCCCCGGCGCCGATGATACAATTGCCGGCAAGGAGCAGATGCGCAGGGGCGAACGATTATTCGCCCCTGATGCAACTTCGACGCGCCGGCGAGGGTGCTATGGATAATCAAGATCTGGAAAGCCTTCGGAAAAGGGCGTGGACCATCTACAACGCCGACGTCAAGCACCTGGTGGAACCAGAGCTCAACGGCAAGTACCTGGCGCTCAACGTGGAAACCGGCCACTATGAGATTGACGAGAGGCTGGGGCTCGCGGACTTCAGAACGCCGGAAAAGCACAAATTTCCCAAGGGTGTAGCCGCCCCACTTTGCCTTCCGCATCGGCTACCCGACGACTTCAACGAGCGGCCTTAGGGAAATCTGTCATGCCAATTTCGGGCCGTGTCAACGGAAACTCCAAGCGTACGGTACATTGAGACGACATCAAGCGCGAGGCGAAGAGGAGTGAGTGCGATGGCAAAGTACGAAGTGGTGTTGGTCAAATACCCCAACGCCGAATACCCGGATAATCTCTGGTGGACGGCGGTTTGTCTCGCCATGCGCGGCTGCGTCTCCGACGGCCGGACCCGCGAGGAGGCGCTGATGATGATTGCCGACGCCATGGCATTATACTTGGAAGAAGAACCGGGTCGGCCTCCAGCAGTGATCCTCGATCCGGAGCAAACGGAATACGAGAAGAAAGTCTCGCTTTGGGAGTACCAAGAGAGGGGCGGGGTTACCGAATTCCATTGGATTGAACCACGATTTATGACTGAAGAGGAAATCCGGAGCAACCCTCGTTTTGAAGGCGTAGTTTTTCCGGTTATCTGATGCCACCGTATTTTCGTAACCTGCGAGAGCGTGAAGTGCGAGCAGCGTACCTGCGGCTGGGATTTAGGCACGATGGCAGTGGTCGAGGGCCTCACAATAAGTTGAGCCATGAAGGATTAGGATTGACGGTTTTTATCCCAAGGCACCGGGGCATTATCCCGCTGGGCACGGTAACGGATATGATCCGTAAATCTGGCGTAACCGATTCAGAGTTCCTTTCCGCCCTGGACGGCAACATCCCGCCCCGATTCAGAAACTAAAGCATCAGGAGATGTCCCGTGCTGACTGACCACCACGCCGCCGAGCGCGAGTACGTGCTCCGCAGCGCCCGCGACTTCGACGTCAAGTTCATCCGCCTGTGGTTCACCGACATACTGGGAAACCTCAAGGGGTTCGCCATCACCGTGGACGATCTGGAGGATGCCCTGGAGTTGGGCGTCGGCTTCGACGGCGCGGCCATCGAGGGCTACAGCACTGACACGGAAAGCGACATGCGGGCCTTCCCGGACCCGACCACCTTCACGCTCCTGCCCTGGCGCCCCCGGCGCAACGCCGTGGCCCGCATTTTCTGCGACGTCCGCACCCCCAGGGGGGAGCCGTTCATCGGAGACCCGCGCCACGTCCTGAAGCGCAACCTGGAGCGCCTGGCCAGCCTGGGTTACATCTACTACGTGGGGCCCGAGTTGGAATATTTCTACCTGCGGGACGCCGAAACGCCGGAACCCCTGGACACCTACGGATATTACGACCAACTCTCCAGCCACCCCGCCTCCGACCTGCGCCGGGATACGGTGCTCAACCTGGCCGAAATGGGCATCCCCGTAAAATACTCCCACCACGAGGGCGCGCCCAGCCAGCATGAGATCGACCTTCAGTACACCGACGCCCTGACCATGGCCGATAACGTGATGACCGCCCGCATGGTCATCAAGGAACTGGCCCAGCAGCAGGGCGTCTACGCCTCGTTCATGCCCAAGCCGTTTTCCACGGCCAACGGCAGCGGGATGCACACCCACCAGTCCCTGTTTCGCGGCAACAACAACGCCTTCTACGATCCGGACGACGACCTGCACCTGTCCGTCATCGGCAAGCGGTTCATCGCCGGCCTGCTGCGCCACGCGCCGGAGATCACCCTGGTGACCAATCAGTGGGTGAACTCCTACAAGCGCCTGGTGCCAGGATACGAGGCTCCGGTGCACGTGTCCTGGACCATGTCCAGCCGCCTTGACCTGATACGGGTTCCCTCGTACAAGGCCGGCTACGAGACCTCCCTGCGCGTCGAGTACCGCGCCCCCGACCCGGCCTGCAACCCCTACCTAGCGTTCAGCGCGCTGCTGGCTGCCGGCATGAAGGGTATTGAAGAAGAATACCCGCTGCCGTCTCCCATCACCGGCGACGTGTCGTCCATGTCCGCCGAGGAGCGAACCGCCCGCGGCATCGGCCGTCTGCCCACCAGCATGGGGGAGGCCATAACACTGGCGGAAGACAGCGAACTCCTGCGCCGGACCCTGGGCGATTTCGTCTACGAAACGCTGATCCGCAACAAGAAACAGGAGTGGGAGCAATACCGTTCCACCGTCACCGACTACGAGATCTCGCGCTACCTGCCGCTGCTGTAGGCCCGGCGCTCCTGCCAAAGAGGACGATCATGCAATTCTCCGGGAAACTGGTGATCATTGCCGCGCTGGCAGTGACGGTGCTTTTGGTCAGCAACATCATCGCCACCAAGCCGGTGTCGCTGTTCGAGTTGCCTTTCAACTTCATCGGCAGCAACCTCTTCGTAGTTTCTGCGGCGATCGTCTGCTTCCCCGTTGGCTACATCATCAGCGACATCCTGACCGAGGTGTACGGGTTCCGTGTCGCTCGCGGCGTAATCTGGTTGGGTTTCGTATGCAACCTGCTGATGGTGTTCCTGTTCTGGGTCGGCGATATGATCCCGGGCGCGGTGTTCTGGTCGATAGACCCCGTGACGATCACCGACGACGCCGGCAACGTCGTCGCCAACCTGCCCAGCGAACACGCTTATGAAGCCATCCTGGGAGCCACCGGATGGATCCTACTTGGTTCCTTCGTCGCTTACATCGTCGGCGAGTTTACCAACGCCGTCATAATGGTGCTGCTCAAGAACCGCACCCAGGGGCGCTTTCTGTGGCTGCGCACCATATCCTCCACCGTGGTGGGCCAGGGCATAGATTCCATCCTGTTCTTCACCATCGCCTTCGGTGTCTCGGGCTTGTGGGTCGGTCCGGACGGCTCGTGGCTGCCGGTGTTCAACGCCGCCGTATGCGCCTGGATCGCCAAGTCGGTATACGAGATCGTTGCCACGCCGATCACCTACATCGTAGTTGGCTGGCTGAAGCGGACCGAGCGGATGGACGTCTACGATGCGCCGCGTTCTCTCAACCCCTTCGGCGTGTTCGGCAGCGGCGACACCAACGCCGCCGCTACTCGCGCCTGAGCGCGGCGAGCTTCCCCCATGGCAGACCAGGAACCTGAACACGGCCATCCGCACCGCCACGGGCCTAATAGTCCGGATAGCCTGGGCTCCGTATTCGCCAATCTGCGCGGCACCGGGCTGCCCTGGCGCCAGGTGTTGGCGATTGCCGCGTCCAACATGCGGCGCAAAATAGCCTCCCGGCGTGGTTGCTGCGGCAATCATGGCCAACCCGGCTGTTGACGCCGCTGACCAGCGCCGGCGTGACCGGCTTCGGTGGAACTCCTAATAGTGGCGCGACTCCTCCGCGTACACGCGGTCCGGCAGCGCGTAGCTGATGCCGGAATCGTCGTATGCAGAGGATGCCAACAGTCCCGTGAACCGGTTTAACCGATGGTTTTGGCCCAACCCTTTGAACACCTTGCCCAGCGTTTCCTGATACCGTTTCTGAATTCGAAACCAGACCAGGACGCCAACGGTGGAGGTATCGGGATACCTCAACTGGCCCGCTAGTTCATCGCGGATGAGGGCGCGGGAGACCTTATACACATATTTGACCAGGTTACGGCGGTCGGTCGTGCCGGTGACGCCGATAACCAGCGGCGCAGACCGGATCAGCGCGTTTGCCATAATTACGGATTCCGTTTCCGGCTCGGGCTCCAGGGTCCGACCCAACTCGAAGAGTTCCAGGGCATCCTCCTCGCCGCGGAACAGTATGGTTTCGGGAATGCCCATCAGGTAGCCGGCGTAGCGCCAGACGCTGATGAAACTCTCCTTTTCCTCGTCGCTGAAGTGGCAGCCGAGCCGTCGCATATGTTGTACCAGCCGAGCCGAGAAAGCGGTGGCGGCAAAGCCCATGTGCGCCGCGCTCAGCGGCGTACCCCACTCCGCGGCGTCCCACTCTGGCGACCCGGTGAGGAGGTGTCTGACTTGCGCGTGTACCAACCGCACCCGAACCGAGAGTTTCCAACCGTCCCCGTCCCTTTCCAGGCCGCCGGGCAGGAACAGCTCCAACATGTGGCGGTTGTTCTGCTTCAGCCGGCGCACCCCAGATTCGCGCAGTCGTCCCGTGATGAAAAATGACTTTGCGATGTTGGTGGAGAACCCTTCGATCAAAGTGCCGGCGACAAAGGCGCCCAGTATCAGGGACGTGTTGCGGTGAAACATCCTGATGCCCGGAGTAAAAGCCTCCTGGCGCACCCAGGCCGGTGGCGTTTCCAGCAACTCAAAGAAATCACGCACCCCGGGTGGGGCGTCGCGGAGGGCGTGATGATCCCGGTCCATGCCGGCCCGGATGAAGCGCACGATCTCCGGCGCTTCAAGCCGCAGCAGTTCTGCTATGGCCGCGTCGCCCGATGGGTCTCCGATAGTCGTGTGGGCGATGTAGTTCGCCGCTAACTCCGGGTTCAGTTCGCGGGCCTTCTCGTACCCCGGTATGTAGGCGGAAGGGGCATTCATGAGAGATCCTCACCCTCCGAGTTTCATGGTGGACTAGGTTTTGCTGTCCTCGCCGGCCTCCACCCTGAGGTCAGGCAGCCAGTTCAGCCATGACGGCAGGTACCAGTTGCCCCGGCCCAGCATCTCCATGCTCGCCGGCACCAGCACGGAACGGACCAGCGTGGCGTCCAGGAATATCGCCACGGCCAGGCCGAATCCCACCTGCTGATTGATGATGGTCTCCCCGGCGGCGAACGCGCCGAACACCGCCACCATGATGAGGGCCGCTCCGGTGATGATGCCGGCGGTTGAGCGCAGCCCGTAGGCCACCGCCTCGGCGTTGTTTCCGGTCTGGTCATAGCGTTCCCGTATGCGGCTCAAAAGGAACACGTGGTAGTCCATGGACAGGCCAAAGAGGATGGTGAAGAGGAATAGCGGTATCCAGGCGTCAATGACTTCGGCATGCTGGAAGCCCAGCAGGTCCGTCGCCACTCCCTTCTGGAACACCAGCACCAGCAGCCCGTAGGCCGTGCCCACGGACAGCAGGTTCATCACTACCGCTTTCACCGGAATGACTATCGAACGGAAGACCAGCAACAGTATCAGGAAGCTCAATCCCAGCACGAAAGCGAAGACGATGGGCGTATAACGGTTAATGACATCGAACAGGTCGGCGGTGACGGCAGTTACGCCTCCGACGTACACCTCGGCGGATACCCCGTCAAAGGCCGCCGGAATGTGCCGGTCGCGGAGCGTGGCCATGGCGTCCACCGCCGCGCGGTTGCTGGGCTCGCCGGGCACGACTACCGACATCAACGCCAGGTCCCCGGATGGGTTGGGAACTACCACGGGCGGCAGGGGGAAAGTCGGGTCATCCACCAGAGACTGCTGCAGGCTTGCTATCGCCTCCTGCACTTGGGGACTGTTTATGTCCCCGTCAATGGCTATCTCCGCGGGGTTCACCAGTCCGAAGGAAAACTTTTCCTCCAGTACGAAGAAGGCTTCCCGCGTCTGCGCCCCTTCCGGGAAGGTGTCTACGCCGTTGAGTCCCGTGTTGATTTCAAAGTAGAAGACTATGGCGACGATCATCGGAGCCGCCACAGCCACGAAGCTGATGATGGGCACCCGGGTCACCGCCCGCGTCGTTACCTCCCAGAATCCATGCGGATTGGCGTCGTCGGTCTGCGTCCGGCGCCGGCCGAAGTAAGGCAGCGGCAGCAGGTTCACCCGCGGGCCCAGCAGCGTCAACACGGCCGGCAGCAGCGTGAGCGTGGCTGCAAGGGCGACCATGACCACCAGTATCGCCCCCAACCCCAGAGATTGGAAGAATGACGCGGGAACGATCAACATTCCAAAAAGCGCAATCACCACCGTGACGCCGCTGAACAATACCGTTCGCCCCGCCGTGTCGCCGGCCCGGACCACGGCTTCGACTTTCTCCAAGCCGCCATCCAGTTCCTCACGGAAACGGGAGATGATGAACAGCGAATAGTCGATACCCACCGCCAGGCCAATCATGGTAATCATCAGGGTGACGAAGAACACCAACTCAAAAAACTGGCCGATTATGGCCGCGACGCCCAGGGCGATTATCACGGCAACGACGGCCAGGCCTAAAGGAATCAGGGCAGCGACCACGGCGCCGAACAACGCTAGCAGGATAAGCAAAGCCACCGGAATGCCGATGCGCTCTCCCTTCTCCAGGTCTTCCGTCGCCAGTTCGTTGGATTCAAAGGCGATGCTGGCCGGGCCGCTCATAAGCACCCGGAAATCGTCTGCGGCGTCCGCTTCCGTTATGACGTGGAGCACACTTTCAACGCGCTCGGCGGCTTCTTCAAATTCGCCCGCCATCACCAGTTGTATCAAAGCAGTCCGGCGGTCTGCGGACACCAGAGCCTCCTCGCCGGTCAGGTAGTAATGCTGCCCGGCGGCCACGGTGTCGCTGCCCAGGGCTATGACGTCCTCAAACAGGCCCTCCACCTTCTCCCGGAACTCCGGGTCATCCACCGTCAGCGACTCGGACTGCACGATGGCTATTTCGACAATCGGCTCCGGGCCGCGCAGCCGCTCTTCCAGCAACGTAGCCGCGCGCTGTGAATCTGCTCCCCCGCCGAGTTTCAACTCAGTGGTGGTGGCGCTGTCCAGCAGACGAGCATTCAGACCCAGTCCAATCACCACCAACACCACCCACACTCCAATCGTCAGCCAGGGCCTTCGGGCGCTGATGCGAGCCAATGCTTCGGTCATACGGATTATCATCCATTCACAGCGTGTGAGCGTCCAATCATTGCGCGATATCCTACCCCATGACGCTTGTGACGGTAAACTTAACGATTTGCGTAATATCGCCAGTGTAGACACGATTGCGGATTTTCCACAACTATTGGCATCATTCGGGCAGAGCCTTCCCAAAATCGCAGATCCAGATTGTTCCGCTTGCGCCGAGCCTGTGAAGGACGGTTCCGGCGCGTCCGAGCCGAACTGCCGTGTGTTACGATTGGGCTAATCCACCGTCGCATATCGACACAAAGGAGCCTGACTGATGCACGCCGAACAGCGCAGGGTAGCCGACGACGGCCTCCACTATCTCGTCATCTTTCCTGACGATTACGACGCCGACGCCGACTACCCGCTGGTAGTCATGCTGCACGGTTTTGGCGCCAACATGCAGGACCTCGCCAGCCTCGCTCCGTCCATCAACCGCAAGGGCTACGTGTACGTATGTCCCAACGCGCCCATACCCTTCGAACTGGCCCCCGGTATGATCGGATACGGCTGGCATCCGCCCCGCGGTCAGGCCACCGAGGAGCATTTCGACCAAGCCGAGTCGCTGCTCGATGCCTTCTTCACCGAGGTGCTGAGCGAGTTTCGGGCCCAGGAAGACCGGGCCGTGCTGCTCGGCTTCTCCCAGGGCGGTGGCATGACGTATCGGATGGGACTGGAGAGGCCGGACAAGTTCGTTGCGCTGGTTGCGCTCAGCGCGTCCCTGCCGGATCCCGAGATACTGCGACCGCGCTTGCCCGACCACCGCAAGCAGCCGGTTTTCGTCGCCCACGGCCTGTATGACCAGATGGTTTCCATGGACAGCGCGCGCCGCACCCGGGAGTTTCTCGACGCGGAGAACTACAGCCTGTCCTACCACGAGTACAACATGGGCCACGAAATCCCGGTGGAAGTCCTGCGCGACATGGTTCCCTGGATGGAGGCGCTCCTGCCCCCGCTGGTGGAAGAAACCGACCGCATCTTCTGATCGGATACGAATTTTTACATGGATGGACAGGATAAACAGGATGGAACGATGATACATTCGGATTTGACCAGTAAGATAATCGGGTGTGCTTTTGCTGTTAGCAATGAGCTCGGCACCGGTTTCCTGGAATCGGTGTACGAGAAGGCTATGGTTGTTGCCCTGTCGGATGCCGGCGTCAGAGTTCAAGCGCAGGCTCCTATCAGCGTGTGTTTCCGCGGCCGGCCAGTCGGTGACTTTTACGCAGACTTGCTGGTTGGTGAGAGTGTGATTGTCGAACTCAAAGCAGTGCCAGCACTGACGCCACAAAACGAAGCGCAGATAATCAACTACCTCAACGCCACCGGCATTCCCGTGGGATTGTTGATCAACTTTGGCAATCCTAAACTCCAATATCGCCGCTTTACCCGCAGAAGTGACTATCCTGCCCTCAAATCCTAATCCCGTTCATCCTGTACATCCATGTAAATTGAGACCGTGGAGGTTTTGCAACTATGAAAGCCACTGCCAAGCTGCGCCAGATGCTCGCGTCCGACCGGTTGGTCGTCGCCCCCTTCGTGCTGAACGCCCTGCACGCCCGCATCGCCGAGGACGTGGGGCATCAGGCCGTGTACATGACCGGCGCCGGCACTGCTGCCGAACGGGGCTTCCCCGACGTTGGCCTGCTGACCATGACCGAGATGGTCGCTAACGCCAAGTACATCGCTGACGCCATCAACATCCCGGTGATCTGCGACGCTGATACCGGCTACGGCAACCCGCTCAACGTGCGCCGCACCGTACGCGAGTACGAGTCCGCCGGCGTGGCCGCGATACACCTCGAGGACCAGGTGTTCCCCAAGAAGTGCGGCTTCTTCGCCGGCAAGCAGGTGGTCCCGGTGGAGGAACACGTCCAGAAGATCCATGCCGCCCTGGACGCCCGCACTGATCCTGATTTCGTCATCATCGCTCGGTGTGACGCCTACGCCGTCACCGGTTGGGAGGATACCGTCAGCCGGTGCCGAGCCTACGTCGAGGCCGGGGCCGACCTGGTGTTCGTTGACGGCATCAAGTCCCAGGACGACATCCAGCGTTACGCCACCGACCTGGCCGACGTGCCGCGCATGTACAACGGCGACCTGGCCACGACCCAGACCATGGACGAACTGGGCTACAAGATCATGATCTGCGGCAGCACCATCTGGCTAATCTACAAGCAGGTGCGAGCGGCGTACGAAGAGCTCATGAGCGACGGCAAGGTGAACCCGGACCGCTACGGCACCCGCTGGGACGTCGCCTCCGTACTTGGCCTGGACGCCATCTACGAGCTGGAAAAGAAGTACGGCGTGCAGGACGTGGGCACCGACGTGGCCGGCCTGGCCGCCGCGCAGGCCGCGCAAATGGCCGCCGACGCCGCCGTGCTCACCCCGGCGGACGACTGACCTATCCTGCACACCAAAGCCTCGGCGTGGAGGCCGGCGATGAGTGATCGCTTCCGTATGCTATACGACGGGTCGTGTCCCATGTGCAGCCGTGAGGTGATGAACCTGTACCGCCGCCGACCCGACGCCATTGAGCCCGTGGACATCTCCGCCGAGGATTTCGACGCCGCAACATGGGGCCTGGACGCCGATCAGGTCCAGTCCGCCATGTATGGCGTCAAGCCGGACGGCAGCATCACGGTGGGCATGGAAAGTCTGCGCGAGGGCTACCGCCGGGCCGGTCTGGGCTGGGTGCTGGGCTGGACCCAATGGTGGCCGGCCCGGCCCGCCTTTGATCTCTTCTACCGTGGTTTCGCGCGCAACCGAATACGCATCAGCAACTGGCTGGGCCGGTGCGACGGCCACTGCCGCGTCTGAGTTTCGGATAATGGCACGGCATAAAAAGACCGGGACGCGTTCAGTGCGAACACTACAACCGTCCCGGTTCCAGAGCGCCAGATGTGGCGTTACCAGAACGCTCCGCCCAGCACTGCCTACATGGTATTGCTCTTGGATTTAGCCGTCAAGCGGCTGCGCGCGGTTTCAGGATGGCCAGATCATGTTAGCATTCATCGATGAAAGCGGCATTCCCATAGCTGGTGACAGGCCACAAACCACCCTCACCGCCAGGCCAGTTGTCGTGGCGACTTGTTTTGACGAGCGAGACGCGCGGAGCATCAGCAGTCGTCTCCACGCCCTGAAACGCGACATATTGGGGCGCGAAGGCAGAGAACTGAAGGGCAGCCGTTTTCTGGATAGAGGTACATACAGGAATAAGCATGAATACCGAACGTTCGCTGCCGAGTTTTTCGGCGCCGTCTGCACGATGCCGGTTACAATCTTTTCTGTGATTATGAGAGGACCATTTAGTTCAGGTCAGGATAAAGATTCTTTTTTGGAACGCAGATTTCAGTTTCTGCTGGAACGAATCAATCTGCTTGCGTTGGAACAGGATACTATGGCAACTGTGGTTTTCGATGGTGATCACGGCAGTTTCAGAGGGTTGAGCGATCAATTCACGCGCTTTCTGTACCGTTCGCAACGGGGCAGGGCTATGGAACGCATAACAGATACTCCGTTCTTTGTGGATTCAGCGAACAGCATTGGAATCCAGATCGCGGATATGTGCGGCTACGTGATACGCGAATATCACGAGAACCGCCTGAATGATGGGCCTCCCAGCCCTGAACATCGAGATTATTACTGGCTTTCTGCGCTTCGGCGCTGGTATCCATCGGTACTGCACAGCACTCGAGACTTTGATGGCAGTCAATACGGAGTGCGGTACGGGTTTCATTTCTTTCACCAGTCCGGCGACCGCTAGCGGGGCGCTGGTAAACCGTTCATGTGGCCCCTCCTTGCCCTGGGCTCCGCCCTGGCTTTTTGCTTCGTCAGCGTCTGCGACAAACGCCTGCTGTCGTTCCACCTGAACGGTGTGCCGCCCCTGTGCCTGTGGTGCGGCGCCACCGGACTGATCTACGGCACCATCGTGGCCGCGATCGTTGGAGTACCGGAGGGCACCACCTGGCAGGTGGCGGTGACTCCGGTTGTGGCTGGCCTGTTCATGGGTTGCTCCGTAGTGCTGCTGTTCCGGGGCCTGCGCCTCATGGAAGCTTCGCGAGCTGTCGCCATTTCCCAGACCAATCCGATTTTCGTCGCCATTCTGGCCTTGATGTTCCTGGGCGAGCGCATATCGTTCGCCCAATGGTGCGGCATCGCCCTGGTGGTCGCCGGCGCCGTGCTCATCTCCGTGAGGCTGTTCCAGGAACGGCCCTTCGGGCGTATCGGCGCGGGTTTGGCGGTTCCGAGTACCGCAATTTTCGACCTGCGCGACCGCAACACAATCTATGGACCGGCGCTGCTGGTCGTCAGCGCGATGTGCGCCGCCTCCAGCTTCGTTGTGGCCAAGGCCGCGCTGAACGCCGAGCTTCCCGTGCTCACGGTATTCGGGATCCAGCAGGCCACCGTGGGCGCGGTGTTTTTCTGCGCCGGGTTGAGCGGCGGGCCCCGCCTGTGGACCGCAGTGAAACAACCCGGAGTTTTGGCGATGCTCCTGTTCGGCGAATCGCTGATGCCGGCGGTGTCGATCCTCCTGGGAGTCTACGCGTACAGCCTGGGTCCCGCCTCCCTGGTGGCCGCGGTGCTGGCAACCCGACCGCTGTTCGTGTTCATCGCCTCCACACTCCTCTCCCGTATGCGCTGGCAGTTCCTGGACGAGTCGCTGAACCCCCGCGTGCTGTCGGTAAAAGCCGCGTCCATAGTGATGATTGTAGGTGGCGTGGGCACACTCAGTATGGGCTGATGCCCGAAACGGGAACTCCCGGCTATCCCGCAAGTCGTTACGTTAATGATGCGTCGCAAGCGGCGAAAAAGCAGCGAATCCGTCGCAAATAAAACGATAATGTTTATCATCGTCCCATCGATGGTTGACAACCGCAGCAGCAACGAATATTATCTTGTTCCAATTATCTGCGCCTCGAGCGTATAGATATGATTGCATACCTATCACGGAGTCTGCCAACGAATGGACGAGCTTGACCTGAAAATCATCGGTATTCTGCAATCTGACGGGCGGGCGTCCAACGCCAAGATCGCGCGCGCAGTGGGCGTCAGTGAAGGCACCGTGAGGCGCCGTTTGCGTCGCCTCATCAAGGAAGACATCGTCCATGTGGTGGCAGTCCCCAACCTGGAGAAGATGGGCTACGGCACCACTGCGCTCATCGGCCTGGAAACGGGCCCGGGCAAGTCGGATTCCGTCGCGGAGTGCATCGCCAATCTCGACGAAGCGCACTATGTCGTCGTGGCCACCGGCCCCTATGACGTCTTCGTTTGGACTGCCCTGGAGTCGGCCGAAAGCCTTGGCGACTTCCTGCGCACCCGCATCGGCGTGATCGACGGAGTGCAAAAGACCCAGACTTTCGTAACCCTGTCGACCAAGAAGCGTTTCACCCGGGTGTAGACCCGGCGTTTCCCCAGCTCTCGCCCGGCGTTCCGGCCGACCCCCGGTTCGTTTGCATTGCCTACCTGCCGTGCTATAATTTCCGCACCCGTGAGTTGTGGCCCGAAGTTCGGTTTGCCACTGTCGACCCACACCACATCACCCGAGGGAATGCCGCTATGACCTACATCATTACCGAGCCATGCGTGGGCGTAAAAGACGCCGCGTGTGTCGACGTTTGTCCGGTGGACTGCATCTACACCACCGACGACGATGACATGTACTTCATCAGTCCTGATGAGTGCATCGACTGTGCCGCCTGCGAACCGGTGTGCCCGGTCACGGCCATCTTCGCCGAGGAAGCCGTACCGTCCATGTACGAAGAATATATCAAGATAAATTACGACTACTTCAGCAAGTAGTCGTCACGCCGCCCGGCGTACACCGACCCCGTCGTGCGCCCGGCGCTTGGCTGCCGGGCGCACGTTTAACGGTCACACGTTCTCAGATGTCCGCATCCGACCCGCAGCGGTCCGCTCGACCTGAAGTCAACGTTGTCGTCTGCACCGACGAGTACGGGTGCGGGCGCTGGCACCATCGTGGTCGCAACGCCGAGGACGTCCTGGGCGACTTTCGTACCGCCGCGAAACATTTGGGTGACGACCGCGTGCAGGTCACCACGGCCGGATGCATCCTTGGCTGCACCTACGGTCCGAGATTCGACGTCGCCCGCCGCTGGTCCGGCGAAAAAGCGCTGTACGGCTCCATCACCGGCGAAGCGACCATAACCCGGCGCGGGCGGGTAAGATTCGCCCCCATTCCGGATGACCCGGAACAGGTTCTGGCCGACCACCTGCCGGAGACGGCCGTTCCCGTCCGCTGCCTCAGCGGGTCCAACCCTCCGGCCAACGTCGACCTGCTGCGGCAAATCCTGTCAAATTGCAGCCAGGGAATGGGCGATGTCCCCATCGGGCTGGCCGAGGCCGTGATCATGGTGCACAACCCGGCCGCCACCGTCTCCATTCCTGCCACACTGGACAGCCTGCAATTCGTGGATGGCAGCGGGAAAGCCGACCCCACCGGCGACATCGCCCTGCTGGCAACGGACGGCGACGGGCAGGCAGCCCTGCAACTCAGCCGGATCCGCCAGGTCGAGTTTCTGTATCGACAACTGCGCAACGGAATGCCCAGCTATTCCATCTGGCTGCGGGACGACGACCTGGCGACCGTGTACCGCATCTACCTGCGCCGGTCGGAAAACCCGGACTACAATCCCCGGCGTCATCGCCTCTTCATGGACATCATTGAACGGTACGGCGAAAAGGTAACCTTGTAACATCTCCCTGGGCCTGGTCGCCCGCCGCGGCGTTCTGCAACACGGGTACTTACGTGATTGACGGCGCGCCGGCGGGCCGATCCAGCGGGGCTAAACTCGAGGAGGAGCGAACACAATGAGCAACATCGATTCCACTCCGGAATTCGTGCGGGAAACCTACCGCAAAATGGACGAGAAGCTGGCCCAGGTGCGGGGCCGACTCAACCGTCCCCTGACCATGGCTGAGAAGCTGCTGCTGTCCCACCTGGACGACGTTGCCGACGCCGACCTGCGCCCTGGCGACAGCTATATCAACCTCCGCCCCGACCGCGTGGCCCACCAGGACGTCACCGGCCAGATGGCCATCCTGCAGTTCATGCAGTCCGGCCGTGATCGCGTCGCCGTCCCCACCACCGTCCACTGCGACCACCTGATCCAGGCCCGCGTCGGCGCCTCCTCCGACCTCCAGGACGCGCTCAATGAGAGCAACGAGGTTTACCAGTTCCTGGAATCCGCCAGCCGCCGCTTCGGCATGGGTTTCTGGAAGCCCGGTTCCGGCATCATCCACCAGGTGGTGCTGGAAAAGTACGCCTTCCCCGGCGCCCTGATCATCGGCACCGACTCCCACACCGTCAACGGCGGCGGTCTGGGCTCCCTGGCCATCGGCGTGGGTGGAGCGGACGCGGCCGACGTGATGGCCGGCCTGCCGTGGGAGGTCCGTTATCCCCGCATCATCGGCGTCAAGCTCACCGGCTCCATGAGCGGCTGGACTGCGCCCAAGGACGTCATCATCAAGCTGGCCTACGAGCTCACCGTGTCCGGCGGCACCAACGCCATCATCGAATACTTCGGACCCGGCGCGGCCTCCATCTCCGCCACCGGCAAGGGCACCATCTGCAACATGGGAGCCGAGCTGGGCGCCACCGGCGACGTGTTTCCCTACGACGAGCGCATGGCGACTTACCTGCGCGCTACCGGCCGCGAGGACCTGGTCGCAATCGCTGAGGAATACAAACATCTGCTCCAGTCCGACCCCGAGGTCGAGGAGCAGCCGGAGCAGTTCTACGACCAGATCGTCGAGATCGACCTGTCCACGCTGGAGCCGCACGTTACCGGCCCCCACTCGCCCGACCGGGCGCGGCCGATTTCCGCACTGGCCGCCGAGGCCCAACAAGAAGGCTTCCCGGAGCGGGTGTCCGTGGCGCTGGTGGGTAGCTGCACCAACTCCTCCTACGAGGACATGGAGCGCTGCGCCGACGTGGCCCGACAGGCCGCTGCCCGGGGCGTTTCCGCCGCTTCCGGCCTGCTAGTGACCCCCGGTTCCGAGCAGGTCCGCGCCACCATCGAGCGGGACGGTCAGCAGGCCGCGCTGGAAGCCATCGGCGCCACCGTGCTGGCCAACGCCTGCGGCCCGTGCATCGGTCAGTGGAACCGGCCGGAGGCTCGGGGCACCGACAACAGCATCGTGACGTCCTACAACCGCAACTTCCCCAGCCGCAACGACGGCAACGCCGGCACCATGAACTTCATCGCCAGTCCCGAGCTGGCCGTGGCCATGGGCCTGGGCGGCAGCCTGTCCTTCAACCCGCTTACGGATCCACTGGTGGACGCCGACGGCAACGAGTTCATGCTCCAGCCGCCGACCGAGGCCCCAGAGGTTCCGCCCACCGGCTTTGACCCGGGTACCGACATGTACGTCGAGCCGCCGGAAGACGGCAGCGACGTTGAGGTCCGCGTCGACCCCAACAGCAACCGGCTGCAGGTCCTGGACCCGTGGGATCCGTGGGACGGCAACGACTTCGAAGACGTACCGATCCTGGTGAAGACCGAAGGCAAGACCACGACTGACTCCATCTCGCCGGCCGGTCCCTGGCTGCGCTTCCGCGGGCACCTCAACAACCTCAGCGACAACATGTTCCTCGGCGCAAACAACGCCTATACCGACGACACCGGCACCGGCAAGAACCAGCTCTCCGGCGAGGAGATCATGCCCATCCCGGAGATCGCCCGGGCCTACAGCGCCCAGGGCATCCGCTGGGTTGCCATCGGCGACGAGAACTACGGCGAGGGCTCCAGCCGCGAGCACGCCGCCCTGTCGCCGCGAATGCTGGGCGCCGCGGCCATCATCACCCGCAGCTTCGCCCGCATCCACGAGTCGAACCTGAAGAAGCAGGGCCTCCTGCCCCTCACCTTCGAGGACCCGGCGGACTGGGATCGCGTGCTGGAGGACGACCGCATGAGCCTGGTCGGTCTCAACGACCTGGCGCCGGACCGCCCGGTGCAGGCGATCCTCAAGCACGCCGACGGCTCTGAGGAAACGCTCAACCTGCGGCACACGCTGAACGACACCCAGATCGCGTGGTTCCGGGCCGGCAGCGCTATGAACCACATGAAGAACCTGGAGGGCGCCAGCAGCTAGCCGGTTTCGCACCTGGCGCTACGCGGGGGCGTCTGCGCGAGCAGGCGCCCCCGTTTTGCGGGGAACCGCCGCGACGCAGCCTTCCTTGCCCGCTTTCGCCGGCCGGTGGTATGGTATTGACCATGACCACACAGATCACCAACGAAGACATCGTCCAACTGTTCAACAACATGGCGGCCATGTTGGAGATCAAGGGCGATACGGTCTTCAAGATTCGCGCCTACCAGCGCGCGGCCAATACCATCGAACAACTCAGCTGGTCTCTGGCCGCGGCGGCCGCCGCCGGCGACGACCTGAAGAAAATCCCCGGCGTTGGCAAGGCCATCAGCGAAAAGGTCCAGGAATATGTGGCGACGGGCCACGTGGCCGCCTACGACCGCCTGGCCGAAGAACTTCCTCCCAACGTCCTGGAACTGCTCGAAGTCCCCGGCATGGGGCCAAAAACCGTAAAAGCCGCCGTGGACGAGCTCGGCATCGGGTCCGTCGCCGAGCTGGAGCAGGCCGCGTTGGACGGCCGGCTCGAACAGCTGCCCCGGATGGGCAAGCGTTCGGTGGCAAACATCCTGCGCCACGTCCAAGCCCAGCGAATGCGATCCGACCGCACGCCCCTGGGCATCGCCTCCGAGACCTGCGCCGCGGTAACCGCCCAGTTGTTCGACGCTTGCGCCGGCCTGGTGAGCATCACCCCGGCCGGTTCGCTGCGCCGTTGGGAGGAGACCATTGGCGACCTGGACCTCATCGCGGTGTCGGAGAACCCCGAAGAGACCGGCCCGGCGCTGGCCGCGCTGCCGTCGGTTCGCGAGGTCCTCGTCCAGGGGGAATCCAAGACCTCGGTGATCGTTGACCCGGGCATCCAGATTGACCTGCGCATCGGTGAGCCCTACGCCATGGGCGCCATGCTCCAGTACTTCACGGGCAGCCAGCAGCACAACATCCGGCTGCGCGATTACGCCAACCGCCGGGGTTTGTCCCTGAACGAATACGGCATCACGGTCATCGAAAGCGGCGAAACCGAGCGGTTCGCGGACGAGGAGTCCTTCTACGGTCGCCTTGACCTGCCCTGGATACCGCCGGAACTCCGCCGTGGCGCGGACGAGTTGGACGCCGCCCGCGACGACAACCTGCCCAACCTGATCACCGAGGCGGACCTCCGCGGCGACCTGCACCTCCACAGCGACTGGAGCGACGGCAAATTTCCCCTGGAAGAAATGGTTGCCGCCGTCGCCGCCATGGGCTACGAGTACATGGCCCTCACCGACCATTCCCAGGGCCTGGGCGTCGCCAACGGCCTGACTCCCGACCGTCTGGCCCGCCAGATCGAAATCCTCCGGAGCCTCCAGTCCCGGTACGACATGACCATCCTCTGCGGCTCCGAGGTGGACATCCGCGCCGACGGCGCCATGGACTTCCCCGACGACGTCCTGGGCATGCTGGACTGGGTGATCGCCTCGGTTCACAACGCCATGAGCCAGGACCGGGACACCATGACCCGGCGCATCACCCGGGCCATGGAAAACCCCCACGTCACCGTCATCGGTCACGCCTCCACGCGCCTGCTGGGCCGCCGGGACCCGGTTGAGTTCGACATCGAGGCCCTGCTGCAAACCGCTCGCGACACCGGCACCGCCATGGAAATCAACGCCGCCCCGGAGCGCCTGGACCTCAAGGACACGCACGCGGCCCGCGCCCGCGAGTTGGGCGTACCGCTGGTGATCAACACCGACTCGCACCACATCGACGGTCTGACGAACCGCACCTTTGGCGTGGCCGTGGCGCGCCGCGCCTGGTGCGGGCCGGAGCATGTCCTGAACACCTATCCGGCTGGCGAGTTCCTCGCGTGGCTCCGGGCTCCGAAAGGGCAGCGAACCGGACATTTCGCGGCTATGGTAGAGGGCCGGCGGGCTACGGCATCCCGACCATGACTTTTACGGTGGACGACACCGGGGTCGCGGTCATCTCACCGGCATATGGCGGCACCGCAGGACTCCCAGAATACGAGCACGTCATCGAGCGGTTGCGTTCCCGCGCCGGCCGCGTCGAGCCGTGGCATATCGCGCTGCTGGACGCCATCGGTCGCTGGAGCCTCCCCCACGAAGAACTTTGGGGTCGGCATTGGCGCTACGTCATCGGCGGGGAGGCGCTGGACTGGCTCACCCTGGCCCATCGTCTCTGCCTTGCCATCCCCGATGCCGTCCCGCCGGACGATCTGGAAACCCTGCTGTTCTACGGGCGGTTGCCCGAGGACATCGGCCCGGAACGGTTCCGTCAACTCATCGGCCCCTACCGGTACACCGCCTACCTGAATTTCTGGTACGGCGTGGTGGTGGAAGAAGCGTTGCAACTGGTGACGGAAGACGCCATCCGCAAGAGCCGGCTGGCCCGCTGCTACGGCGACAGCGACGACGTGGTGGAGGACGCCTACCGCCATCTTTACGGGGAGACCCGCACCAACCTCGTCCCCGAGTTCCTCACTGACGCCGGCGGAGCCTGGGGTTACGATCCTGAGGAGCTCTCTCTGGGCGCCTGGCAGGAGTTCACCTACTGGCTGTTCAAGCGTCGCATCCGCAAGTGGCACCCGGCCCGCGTCGCCAGCGATACCCGGCGCGGCCTGGATCGGCTCCGCGAGTTGCGCGACGATGATGGTGCCGCCGACCCCGGCCACTTCATCGTGAACGACGCCGACCTGCCGGCGCTGCAAAAAACAAAATAGGGGCGATGGTTATCGCCCCTAAATCATTTGCAACGTTGCGCCGGGTGGTTGGGCTATAGCCCGTACACCTTGCGGTAGCTCAGGCTCATCCGCTTCCGTTCGGTGTCGATGCTCAGGATCTGCACCTTGATCTGCTGGCCCTGGTAGACGATCTCCCGGGGGTGCTCCATCCGGCGAGCCGACAGCTCGGAGATGTGCACCAGGCCCTCGACCCAGTCTTCCAGCTTCACGAAGGCGCCGAAGTCCATCAGGCGGGTGACGGTCCCGTCGACGATATCGCCAACGTGGTACCGCTCCGGCACGGTGTCCCAAGGCTCCGGCTGGGTGCGCTTGAGGCTCAGGGAGATCTTGCTGTTCTCCCGGTCCACGCGCAGCACCTTGAGGGTCAGGTTGTCCCCCACACTGACCACTTCCTCCGGCGACTTGATCATCGCCCAGGACAGCTCGGAGATGGGCACCAGCCCCTCGGCGTCGCCCAGGTCAACAAAGGCGCCGAACCCGCGCATCGACCGGACCGTGCCCTGCACGATCTGGCCTTCCTGCAGTTCTTCCAGAAGGCGCTCCTTGGCCGCGTTGCGCAACTGCCGCCAGATCCGGCGTTCCGTCAGCACCAGCTTTTCACGCTGAGCGTCCAGCTCGAGGATGTTGAACCGGGCGTCCTCGCCGATCCGGGCGTCCAGGTGTTCGATGCGGCCTTCCTTCGGCACCGGAGCCATCTGGGAGAAGGGAACGAAGCCGCGCACTCCCTGCCAGTCGACCACGAGGCCGCCCTTGTTGTGCTGCACCACCTTGGCCGCCAGTTCGGAGTCCTGCTTGTGCAGCTCAATCAGGTCTTCCCAGACCTGCTTTTCCTGCGCCTGGTCGTATGAGAATACCGCCATTCCTCCGGGCCCGCGATTGTTCAGGTGAATGACAATCACATTGGTGCCGGGCTGCATCTGTTCTCGCTTCTCGTCGGTAAGTGTGCGCATCTCCTGTGGCGGAACGATGCCCTCGGTCTTGAGGCCGGCGCTGATGACCATACCCTCGTCATCGATGCGCACTATCTCGCCGGTCACCAGGTCGCCTCTGCGGTACTCCCTCGGCGAAAAGGCCGATTCCGGGAGTTGCGACATATCGGTGACTTCGACTACGTTCGGGTCCTGGGCTACCATCAGTTAAGCTGCTCCTTACTCTTGCTTACGGCCGGTTGGCGCGGCCGCACAGGTCGAGCAGGTACTTCGTTCTCGCTTGGATCACTTTCCCCACAATTCGCCTGCCTAATAATACTTATACCGCACGCAAATTGCAACCGCAAAACTCAACGCACGCAGCGCGCGCCATCTGGAGCCCACAGGAGCGCGAGTAGAACCGTCGCGGCCGATGGCGCCGGGCATACCTCACGACCGGTCATTGCGCCCCCGTACTTGATGCGGGGACGGCAATCTCGTTGCCGGAGGAGCCATCGCTCAGCCGTCGGGATGCCGCGTCGCTTGCCCCTCGCAGTGGCGAACTGGGCACGCATGAGGATGCAATTGACGGGACCCCTGCCTGAATGAAATGCCCCTTTCGCGTCCAGACCTGGCGACAGCGGCCAGGCAATGTTACCGTGGAGGCACCACATTATTGTGATTAAATCGTTATTCATCAATGCTTGACGATGATGCTATAGACTTGGATAATCCTCTGCGCTTGTGAACGTCCTGGGCCGTTGATCGAGATACTCGCGTGTATCCATCCAGCGACGGCCCAGCCGGATGCTCACTCACCTTGACCGCGGCATCTCATGCCGTTATGGCAGCGCTGGAAAGTAGAGGACAAGACGATGAACGGCAACAGGTTTCCTTCGGGGCAACCCTTCCGGGGAGTTGGGGCACGGACAATAATCGGGCGGATTGCCAGCCGCCGGCCGGCCTGGTTGCTGGGCATCTGGGCCGTCCTGGCGCTGGCTCTTGCCGTGTCCGCCGGCCTGCTGTGGCTGCCGCCGGCTGACTCCGCCCGCGCCCAGTCCGGCCAGGCCGTTCCCTCAGACTGGCCGCTGATCCCCGACGGCATCGAGCCGGGAGACAGCTTCCGCCTCCTCTTCGTAACCTCCGCCACCCGCAACGCAGCATCCACCGACATCGCCGACTACAACGCCCACGTACAGAACGCGGCGGGAAACAATGACAGCCTCAAGTCCGTCAAGGACGGCTTCACCGCCCTGATCTCCACGGCCAGCGTGGACGCCAAAGACAACACCGGCACCACCGGCAGCGGCGTACCCATCCACTGGCTGGGCGGCAGGAAAATCGCCGACGACTACGCCGACCTCTATGATGGCGATTGGGATTCCGCCAAAGGCCGGACCGAGAGCGGCGGGTCCTACACCGGCCTGGTGTGGACCGGCGGCAACAAAGCCGGCGCGAAGTCAGGGCAGCGCTACGCCGGAGCCGACGAGGTGCGGCTGGGCGACCTGTCCGACGCCACGCGGCCCCTGTCGTCGCCGCAGGCTGCGGCCTCCAGCGAGTCGTACCCGCTGTACGCCATCTCGCCGGTGCTCACCGTGGCCGAGCCGGAACCGGAACCCACTCCCACCCCTACGCCCACGCCGCAGCCGGAGCCGCCGGCCATCACCGCCGGCCCGGTCACCGTCAGCAGTCCCGCCAGCGGGGACACTTACGGCGAGGGTGAGGCCGTGGAGGTCTCGGTGACCTTCAGCGAAGCCGTGACCGTCACCGGCGGACCCAAGGTGCGCCTGATGGTGGGCGAGCACAAGCGATGGGCGCATTACAGCCGCGCCGAGAACGACGGAACCACCCTGGTCTTCGCCTACTCAGTCAAGGCGGAGGACCGGGACGACAATGGCATAAGTCTCCCCAGGAACGCCATCCGTCTGAGCGGCGGGACCATCGAGGACGCCGACGGCAACGCCGCCATCCTCAGCGCCCCGGCCCTGTCGGCCCAGTCCGGTCACAAGGTGGACGGCTCCCGGAAGAAACCCACCGAAGAACAATCGGGCCAGCAACAGCAACAGCAGCAATCGTCCAACAGCCAACCGGCCTTCGCTGCTGATACCGCCATCCGCAGCGTGGAGGAAAACACTGCTGCCGGCACGAACATCGGCCTTCCAGTTGTCGCCTCCGACAGCGACAACGACACCCTTACCTACGGCCTGACCGGCACCGACGCCGGAGCCTTCAACATCGATACCGGCACCGGCCAGATCAAGGTCAAGGACCCCCTGAACTACGAAGCGCACGACAACTACCGGATTATTCTCAGGGATCGATACGCAGTAAGGGCTCCTTACACGGTGACGGTGACCGTTAGCGACGGCAAGGCCGATGACGGCACCGCCGACGGCGCCTTGGATGACACCATCGACGTGGAGATCCGAGTCACCAACGTGAATGAGCCGGGCACGTTGACCTTCGATACCGAGACGCCCCAGGTGGGCAGCAAGGTCAGGGCCATCATCACCGACCCGGACGACGGTATCTCATGGATGGGATGGTGGCACCGTTCCAGGGATGGGATTACCTGGGGAGATTGGAGAGCGCGTTTCAACGTTAATAATCCCGACTATACGCCGACTGCCGCAGACGTGGGCCACTACCTGCGGTTCACGGTGTCTTACTCGGACAAGCAGGGCGGGCCGGCGTCTCCTGGAGACGCAAACCGAAGAACCCTCCAGGCGACAACGACCAACCGGGTGGCGGCCCCATGACGGCAATGAGAGCCGGCGAGCCTCAGGGACAACTGCTCCTGCCGGCTCGGGCCACCACCGCCGGAAACTGGGTACACGTGAGCGAGCCAGACTGAATTGACACGGTTGACGCCGCCGTCTATCATTAAAGTCCGTTTAGCCGAGGTAGCTCAGCCTGGTAGAGCACGGCACTGAAAATGCCGGTGTCGGTGGTTCGAATCCGCCCCTCGGCACCATTTCCCGCATTCGCGTTTGAAGACGGCCCCTTATGGAGCCGTCTTCGCCGTTCTGCCGGCGTTCCTCCGCTACCTGCCACTGCTACAATGAAGCCAGCAGCCCCCGGGACAACCCTTGCCCGCACTGACGACGCGACGCCATGCCCCAATCATCACCAAACACCCTCGTACTCCCCGTTGCCGGTATGACGTGCGCGGCGTGCGTGTACCACGTGGGCGAGGCGTTGCGCTCCGTTGAAGGGGTGACCGAGGTCAGCGTCAACCTGGCGACCGAGCGGGCGACGATCAGCCTGGTTGAGGTCGAAGGCGCCGCATCTCCCGACCTGGAGACGCTGGCCCGGGCGGTGGCCGACGCCGGATACCGCCTGGATACCAACCCGTCATCGACCACCGACGGCGGAGGCGTCAGCCCACGGGCGCAGGAGGAAAAACGGGTCAGGGTCCGGCTGATCGTGGCGGCGGCGGGCGGAGCCGCGCTGCTGCTGGGCAGTTTCCCGGCGCTGCCCTGGACGCCCGATTTGTTGGCCTTGTGGTGGTATCCGCTGCTGCTGTGGGCGGTGGCTACACCGGTGCAACTGTGGGCCGGATGGTCGTTCTACACCGCAGGCTGGGCCGGAATCCGGCGGTTGCAGCCCAACATGCACACGCTGATCGGCCTGGGCACGTCGGTGGCATACGGCTACAGCGTAGCAGTCGTCCTGATGACCCTGGTCGCTCCCGGCGCATTTGCTGCACCGGAAGGGCACCAGTTGCACTTCGACATGGCGGCCATAATCGTCGCGTTGATCCTGCTGGGACGCTGGCTGGAGGCCCGCGCCTTGTCCCGCACGTCCAGCGCAATCGAACGGCTGCTGGACCTGCGGCCTCAAACCGCGCACCTCATGGCCGCGGACGGATCAATATCGGATGTGCCGGTAGAAAACGTTGCCACCGGAGACGCCCTGGCGGTCCGCCCGGGCGAGCAGATCCCGGTCGATGGCGAAGTGACCAGCGGGACCAGCGCAGTTGATCAATCCGCACTGACCGGCGAGAGCATGCCAGCCGATAAATCTGCCGGCGATTCCGTGTTCGCCGGCACCCTGAACGGCGCCGGCGCGATTCTCATGCGGGCCACCCGGGTCGGCACGGACACGACGCTGGCCCAGGTGATACGCCTGGTGGAAGAGGCCCAGGGCTCGGCGGCCCCGGTGCAAAGGCTGGCCGATCGCGTTGCGGCCTGGTTTGTGCCGGCGGTGGGTCTGATTGCATTGGCCGCGGCGATACTGTGGCTGTTCCTCGGGCCGGACCCGTCGGTTCGGTATGCGATGCTGACCCTGGTCGCCGTTTTCATCATCGCGTGCCCGTGCGCGCTGGGCCTGGCAACTCCCACCGCCATCATCGTCGGGGTGGGCCGAAGCGCGGAGCGCGGCATCCTGATCCGGAGCGCGGCCGCGCTGGAAACCGCCCATCGCGTGGATGTCGTTGCCCTGGACAAGACCGGAACCCTGACCACGGGGCAACCGGAGGTCACCGACATTGTGCCCGCGCCCGGTGTTCGCACAACCGACGTGCTGCGTAACGCGGCGTCGGTCGAAACCCTCTCGGAACACCCCCTGGGTCGGGCGGTGCTGCGCCGGGCTCAAGCCGACGGTTTGACGGTCGCCCCGTCCACGGATTTCGTTGCCCACGCCGGCGCCGGCGTGACCGCAGTAGTCGCCGAACAAGGGGTGGCGGTCGGCAACTCCGCGCTCATGGAACGGATCGGCGCGTCGCCGGACGCCGAGCTTGTCGCCGCGGCGACACAACTCGCCGAGGGCGGCGCTACGCCCATGTTCGTGGCCCGGGGCGGGCATGTTCTCGGTGTGATCGCCGTTGCCGACACGGTGAAGCCCGGGGCGCCCGCTGCGGTGGCGGCCCTGCATCAAATGGGGGTGCGGACGGTGATGCTCTCCGGCGACCGCCCGGAGGTGGCAGCGTCCGTGGCATCGGCTTGTGGCATCGACGAGTACCACGCCGGAATGCTGCCGGCCGACAAGGCGGATGCCGTCGCCAAGATGCAGGACGCCGGGCACACCGTGGCAATGGTGGGCGACGGCATCAATGACGCGCCGGCGCTGGCTCGGGCCAACGTTGGGGTGGCCATGGGCGGTGGGACCGACATCGCCCGGGAAACTGCGGACGTCACGCTGATGCGGGACGATCTCATAGGCGTTGCCACCGCGCTGAGCATGTCCCGATCCACGATGCGCACCATCCGGCAGAACCTGTTCTGGGCCTTCTTCTACAACACGCTGCTGATCCCGGTGGCCGCAGGGGCGCTGTATCCGGTGTTCACCGCGCTGGGGGGCGTGCCCTCCGGCTTGGTGTTTTTCTTCGGCGATGCCGGGTTCCTGAACCCCATCCTGGCGGCGTTGGCCATGGCCTTCAGCTCGGTCAGCGTGGTGAGCAACTCCTTGCGGCTGCGACAGGCTAATCTAGAGTGATTGCCGGAGAACTATGAGCGTGTGCGCCGGCCGTGCTACCACTGGTACAATCGGCTCGACAGTCAGCTCGACACGCCCGGAGAAAAGCCATGGCAACCGCAACCGACCCCATTTGCCTGATGCAGGTGGATACCGACAATCCCAACGGCGGGACCAGCGAGCACGCGGGGCAGACTTACTACTTCTGCGCTCCGGGGTGCCGCATCGCCTTCGAGCGCGACCCGGAAGGGTGGGCCTCCGGTCGCAACAAGCCTATCGCCATGGAGGAGCCGCAACCGCAGCCGGTCACGTTCGTGCGCCGTCTGTTCCGTCGCGGACAATAGGCGGAGTCATCGCCGGACAAGGAACGGGGCGGGGTTTGAAACCCGCCTCGCTTTTTTTCGGCCCGAATGGCGTTGGTCAGACGTTGGCGCCGCAGCAGCGCTTGTACTTCTTGCCGCTGCCGCACGGGCACTTGGAGTTGCGCCCGATTTTGCGGCCCGCCCGCGGAGCCGGCGTAGAACGACCGGGGGACACCGCGGCCATTGGGCTCACCGGCGCGCGGGGGTTATCGTTGGCGGGAGCCCGCGGCGTGGGCGCCTCCGGAGCCAGCGTGACATGGAAGAGCGTATGGGTGACCTCACGTTGCATCTGTCGGGTCAATTCGGCAAAGGCGCGCTGGCCCTCGGAACGATAGACCGTGAGCGGGTCCCGTTGGCCCACAGCCTGCAGCCCCACTCCCGTGCGCAGGTTTTCCATGTGGGTCAGGTGATTGACCCAATGGGTATCTATGGACTTGAGGAGCAGCAGGCGAACCAGGGTCCCCATGTTCTCCGGGCCCAGGGAGCGTTCCTTGGCCTCGTAGAGCGTCTCCGTATAGTCGTCCAGGATGTCCTCGATGTGGTCCCGGCGCAGGGCCAGCACCTTTTCCGCCGTGTCGAGATCATCCGGCGGCGGGCAGATCTGGCGCAGTGCGGCAACGAAACCGTCCGCATTCCAGTCGTCCGCGTGCCGGGCTTGAAGGTGGTCTGAAACCAGGCGGTCAAACTCGGCCCCCAGCATGTCCAGGATGCGTTCGCGGAGCCCCTCGCTGGCGAGGATCTGAGAACGCTGCTCGTAGATGACGGAACGCTGCTGGTTGAGCACGTCGTCGAAGTTGAGCAGGTGCTTGCGCATGTCGAAGTGATGGCCCTCGACCTTGACCTGCGCGCTGGAGATGGACTTGGTGATGAGCTTGTTCTCGAGGGGTTCGTCGTCGTTGAGCCCGGACCAGTTCATCACGTTCTTGATGCGGTCGCCACCGAAGCGTTGCATCAACTCGTCCTCCAGAGCGACGAAAAACTGGCTGCTGCCGGGATCTCCCTGGCGCCCGGCGCGGCCGCGTAGTTGATTGTCAACGCGGCGCGCTTCGTGGTGTTCCGTTCCGATGACGTGCAGCCCGCCTAGAGAGACGACCCGGTTGTGTTCCGCCTGCCAGTCCTCCCGGTCGGTGTCGGCGCCGCCCAGCACGATGTCGGTGCCGCGGCCGGCCATGTTGGTGGATACGGTGACGGCTCCAGAGCGGCCGGCCTGGGCGACAATCGACGCCTCCTGCTCGTGGTTGCGGGCGTTGAGTACCTGGTGCTGCACGCCGCGACGGCGCAGGCGGTCGCTGAGGGCTTCGGAAGTTTCGATGGAGGTGGTGCCCACCAGGACCGGCTGCCCCGAATCCGACCGTTGGATGATATTGTCGATGACCGCCTGCCACTTGCCCTCGGCGGTGGGAAATATCAGGTCACTGGCATCGTCCCGAACCATGGGCAGGTTCGTGGGAACCGCGACCACCTCGAGGCCGTAGATCTTGTAGAACTCGTCAGCCTCGGTGACGGCGGTACCGGTCATGCCGGCCAGTTTGCGGTACATGCGGAAGTAATTCTGCAGGGTGATGGTGGCATAGGTGACGCTTTCCCGCTGGACCTTGACCCCCTCCTTGGCCTCCACGGCCTGGTGCAGTCCGTCGGACCAGCGACGACCATACTGCAGCCGGCCGGTGAACTCGTCGACGATGACGACCTCGCCGTTGCTGATCACGTAGTCCTTGTCCTTCACCTTCTGTACCTGGGCCACCACCGCGTTTTCAACGTACTGAACCAAGTGGAAGTTCTCGGGGTCATACAAGTTGTCGACGCGCAGGTGGCGCTCGGCCCTGCCGATGCCGTGCTCAGTGAGGGAGATGGCCTGGGTGCGCTCGTCAACGGTGTAGTCTTCATATTCTCGCAGGCGGGGCGCCAGCCGGGCGCAGTTGGAATAGTGATCCACCGGCTGTTGCGCGGGACCGCTGATGATCAGGGGAGTCCGGGCCTCGTCGATCAGGATGTTGTCCACCTCGTCCACGATGGCGAAGTGATGCGGCGGCCGGCCGGCGGTCCGGGTCTGAACCTGCAGGTCGGCGTCCACCGACATGTTGTCACGGAGGTAGTCGAAACCGAACTCGTTGTTGGTGCCGTAGAGAATGTCGGCGCGATAGGCTTCAGCCCGGGACACTGGCGTCAGGTAAGGGAAACCGCCGCGGCCCACGTCGGTGAGTTCGGGATCGTAGAGGTACGCGGCATCGTGCTGGAGGCAGCCCACGGTGAGGCCCAGCAGGTGGTAGATGGGTCCCATCCAAACCGGGTCACGCCGGGCCAGATAGTCGTTTACGGTGACCACGTGCACGCCGTCGCCGGAAATCGCGTTGAGATAGGCCGGCAGGGTTGCCACCAGGGTCTTGCCTTCGCCGGTTTTCATCTCCGAGATCTTGCCCTGGTGCAAAACGGCGCCGCCGATGAGCTGCACGTCGTAGTGTCGCTGACCCAGGGTGCGGCGCGCGGCCTCGCGGACCACGGCGAACGCCTCCGGCAGAAGATCGTCAAGGGATGCGCCATCATCCAGCCGGCGGCGGAACTCGTTGGTCTTCGCGCCGAGGGCCTCGTCGCTCAAATCCCGCACTGAATCTTCCAGGCGGTTGATCCGTGGCACCAGTTGGCCACGCAACTTCTCGGCGGCCCGTTCCGGCGTGTCACCCACTATCTTTTTCAACAATGTAACCATAGGAATCCCTCACCCTTTTCCTCTTTCGGCGAAAGAAGAAACACCGTGCCAGTATAGCAATTATGCGCCGAGTACGTTGAAAAGCCCCGGTCGGATTGCCGACCGGGGATAGATCCAATCACAGGGACCGGCGGCCCGGCCGCTGCCTAATCGAACTGGTAGGGGTAAACCACCTGCAGAACCCGCCCGTCCCGCAGCGCGTCGAAGTACCCGTGGCTGGCCTGGGGCTGCTGGAGCCAGCGGCGGATGATATAGACGCACAGCGACGCCAGTTGCCCGCCCACGCTGGTAGCGGCAGGCGCTATCATCAGGTCGTCATACATCGAAGGGTTGACGGAATCGTTCTCTTCGCTCAGAAAATCGGCCACGGCCAGCGCGATGGACGAGGACTGCGACCCTGCCATCAGCATGGCGTAATCATTGACATTCCACACCGACTCCATGATGTCGTCGGGGTTCATCTGCGACATGACGTTCTCGTCGAGGAACATCGTCAGGGCCAACAGGAAACGGCTGAACGCCAACTGAGACGGGTCTGAACTGCCGTACAGAGAGTTCCCCTCTGTCTGGCTGGCGCTCAGGAACCGAGCCTTGTCGATATACGACACCAGCAGTGGGATCTCGCGTCGGATCAGGATGCTCAGGCAGTCTTGGATCAGTTCGCCGCGACGTTCCGGCCGCCACGAGCGGAAGTACCCTTTGCCCTGGTAAAGGTCGCCGGGGCGCAGCTCGTTCGGCACGCCGTCGGTGCCGGCGGGGGAGCCGAAGTGCCGGCGCACCAGAGCGTCGTACTCCCCGGACATGGAGATGTACTGGCTCTCCTGCACCAGCAATCCGGCGTGGACATGATGCGGCTGACTCGGATCGTCGGCGCTGAGGCCGGTCAGGCCGGATTCACTTAGGAAAACCAGGTACATAGTAGCCTCCCAGGCTGGCGCGGCGGGCGCTATCGGCCCCGACTGGGGTTGGCGGTGACGGCGGCGCTTGCCGGCGTCGGTGGTTGGGACCGGCTATTGAGCAACGGTCCGGAAGTCGACGTGGAGAACGTCTCCGGTGCGGGGTTGCCACTGGATCTCCGAGGCGACGGCGGTGTACTCGCCGGATTCGCCGGCGATGGTCACGCGGAGCGGCTGGCCGTACTCCCCGCCGGCGCGGCTGATGGCCTGGAGCAGCGGGCGAACCTCGCATTGCAGCGAGCGGGATTCGATACCCCTGCCGTAGAGGTGAACCGGCACGATGCCTTCTCGGCGCAGCGCTTTCACCTTCTTGCCCAGGGTATCGCGGGTTTCAAGTTGGACGGAAACCGTCGGGGTGGTCATCGTAATCGGAACTCCTGGAGAACGTATAGCGGGGACAACCCCGATATGGGCGCATATCATAGCATAACAAAGAGTTGACAAAAGACAGAACCGATGTACGATTCGATAAAGTCGGTGATTTTGTGGTAATCATTCTAACAGCCCGCTAGTCAGAGACCCGTCACCATGTCCCCCAACTTGATACAAGAACAGCTGTCGATGGCTTATGCGCGGGCGGTGATATTTGGGGCCGGCTTCCGCTTGTCCAGACCCGAGATTGACGACCACGGAATAGATGGCACGATATTGGATCCGGACCGGCGAGGCGTCAACAGGGTGGATTTTCAAATCAAGGCCACGACACAGTACCGGATTGCAAATGGCGTGGTTGTCTACGATTTACGGGTCGAGGACTATAACCGCCTCATAATAGAAGACGATGTTCCACGCATCTTGATACTGTATATCATGCCTGAAGATGCCAACATGTGGCTTGCCCAAAACGATGACGAGTTATGCTTGCGGAAGTGCGCTTACTGGATTTCGCTGATGGGAATGAACCGCTCTCAAAACTCGTCAACCGTTCGTGTCTCAGCCCCGCTAGGCAATGTGTTTAATCCCAATGGCCTGCGGAATATGTTTGGTCAGCTTATATGATTGGCGACAGAGGACGCTGATGGACGTACAAATCAAGGACTCTGATGCGTTGCGCCGGGTGACTCCCGCCATGCTGTGCGCATATCTCAAAGCCCATGAGTGGGTTCACGAGCAAACTTGGCGCAACCGGATAATGGTGTGGTCACGCGAGCGTGATGAGTCGCTACAGGAGGTTCTGGTACCGCTGCGGGAGCATTCCGATACATATGCCGTGCGGGTCTCCGAAGCAGTAGCGCTCCTTGCCAAGATGGACGGACGCTCTCAGCTCGACGTTTATCACGACTTGATTGACGCTGGAAAAGATGCCGTCGTACAAGAATGAACCCAACAGCCGCGGATGAAATTCGCAGGTTCGCCGGCACTATGCCCTGAATCGGACGTCAATCAGCAGCCGTACAGACACGGTTGGGAACGCCTACCCCAGCGCCTCCGCGTTGGCGCAGGCTTCCATGGGTTCGCCCCGGAGGCCGGCCACCAGGTTGCGCGCGGCCAGTTTCATGGTGTTGAGGCGGGTGGGCAGCGCGGCGCTGCCGATGTGGGGGGTGATGACCAGGTTGTCCAGGGTCAGCAGCGGGTCGTCGATTGAGATGGGTTCGGGCGCCGTCACGTCCAGGGCGGCGCGGGCGATCTGGCCGTCGCGCAGCGCCTCGTAGAGCGCCGCCGGGTCGACCACCGGCCCGCGCGACACGTTGATGAGGATGGCCGACGGTTTCATCATGGCCAGTTGCGGCCTGCTGATGAGGTGGTGGGTTTGCGGCGTCAGCGGCACGCTGAGCACGACGAAATCGGCCTGTCCCAGCAGGTCGGGGAACTCGGCGTAGCGCAGGCCATATTGGGCCTCCACGTCGGGGTAACGGGTCCGCGAGTGGTAAACGATGTCCATGTCGAACCCGCGTGCCCGTTTGGCGATCTCCCGGCCAATCTGGCCCAACCCCACGATGCCCAGGCAAGCTTCGTGAACGTCCTGTCCCAGCCAGTGGGTTGGGTGAAACTGGATCTGCCAGCCGCCGCCGCGCAGCCAGCGCTCGCTTTCGGACGTGCGCCGGGCCGCGCCCAAAAGCAGCGCCATGGCGAGGTCAGCGGTGGACTTGGCCAACACGCCGGGCGTGTAGCCCACGGGGATACCTCGCTGCGTCGCCTCGGCCACATCCACGTTGTCCAGACCCACCGCCAGCTGGCTGATCGCCCGCAGGCGCGGCGCGGCGTCCAGCAGGTCAGCGTCCACACGGTCCATGATGGTGGTCAGGATGCCGTCGGAGTCTCCGGCCTGCCGGCGCAGCTCCTCCACGGGCGGCGGCGTTTCCTCCGGCCACACGGTCACGTCCGCAACCTCGCGGATGATGTCCAATGCCTCCGGAAGCAGCGTACGGGTAACGAAAGCGCGAGGGGGCGACATGGCAACTCACCGCCAAATGTAATCGCGACGCCGGCATGGGACGCCGTGTTCCCGATTGTAGTATCGCCTGGCGCCCGTTGCCAGTGTTACGCCCGGAGGTTTTGGCCGGCGGTTCTGCAAACAAAAAAGGACCGCCGCATTGCTGCGACGGCCCCGGTCAACTGTCGGACGGCGCCGGGAGGGACGCGCCGTCCTCATTGCGAGTGATGGCTGATTAGACCAGCTTGGTGAAACCGTCGCGGTAGCCGCGGGTCTCGGCAATCTCGCGCTCCAGGCGCGCCTGGTCGGTCATGCCGGGGCCGGTCACGACGTTCCAGAGAGCGACGAAGCTGGCGAGGATGGTCGCCTGGACGGACGGCTTGCGGGTGGGTTCCCACTGCTCGAGGAGCTCGGCCGGGGTTTCCGGGATCGCGGAAACGTCGATGGCGGCGGACACGACGGGCGCGGCGGCGGTTTCGGCAACCGCGGACTTGGTTTCGGTTTCAGGATTGATTGCGGTAACCATTTGCTTGTTCCTCCTGCTGATAGTGATAGCCAGTGATCATTTGAAATAATGATACACGGCGCACTGTATTCCGTCAACGGATATTGCATAATACATCATATTGTTATTTACAATAATAAAGGGCGGGTTGGAACCCGCCCTCAGCAGTGATCCTGGTCGCGCTGTCGGATGCGCTACAGCGTCAATTTCCCCGGATTCATGATGCCCGCCGGGTCCAGCGCCCGCTTGATATCCAGCAGGGCGTCCCGGCTCACGCCCAGTTCACGACCCAACAAATGATGCAGCTTGATGCCGACGCCATGGCAGTACTCCATGACCCCGCCCATGTCCTGGGCCAGCGTGAGCACCTCATCCACGCCAGCAGCCAGGTTTGCCCGCATCTCAGGATCATAGCCATCCCGGCCAACCACACGGCGGTCGCCATCGGGCACCACCAGCATCGAGAAGAACTCCGGTCGGCTCCACAGGCAGTATTCCACGACCTTGATCTTCCGGGCCTCCAGCATCCGGTCCGCGCGACGTCGGTACTCCAGAACCCGGTCGGCGGGCAGGCTCATGTGCAGGTAGTCAAAGGTGCGCCCCCACTGCCGCTGCCAGCGTTCTTCCCGGGGGCGTCCCAGGGCCGTCTCACGATAGTTCAATGCCGAGTCATGGCGGTGCTTCCAGTAGGACAGGGTCGGCTCCGGTCCCACGTTCCACCCGCCGGCCTCGTCGCACACCAGCATGGTGCGGCTCAGCGCGGCGTCCACGCCTTCCCGGTAACCTTCGAAAAGCAAGTGCAGCAGGACGCCCTCACTGTCCTCGGTCAGATCCAGTAGCGTGGGGCGGATGCCCAGGGCTCCCATCTCCGTTACCGCCGCGAAACCGGCGTCGAAATCGGCGAATTCCACGGTGGCGTATTCGGCGGCCTCGGGTTTGCGGAACACGCGCAGGGTCGCCCGGGTAATCACGCCAAAGACGCCCTCGCTGCCGATGAAAAGGTGGTTCAGATCAGGACCGGAGGATTGCTTGGGCACGGGGCGGGTGTTGACGATGCGGCCATCGGGAAGGACGACTTCCAGCGCCACCACCTGATCGCCCATGGGCCCGAAGGCAGCCGCGCGGTAGCCGACGCCGTTGGTGGAGATGGTGCCGGCAACGCTGGCGATGGGAACGCTGTACGGATCGTGTCCCGGCATGAGCCCGTGGGGTTCCAGCGCGTCGTACAGGTCCTGCAGGATCAACCCGGCCTCAACCTCGGCCGTTTGCGAAACCGGGTCAATGCTGATCACGCGGTTGAGCCGGCCAAGGTCAAGAATGATTCCGCCGCGCACGGGCAGGATCCCGCCCATCACGCCGGTGCCGCCGCCGTACGGGATCAGCGGAACGCCGGCCTGTTGGGCCAGCGCGACAATCTGAGAAACTTGGGCGGCATCCGCCGGCCGCGCTATGACGTCGGCCAGGCGGTCAAACGCGGCGTCGGCGTAGTAGGCCCGATACGGCGTCAGGGCGTCGGCCGAGTAACGGTCCAACTCGGCCAGTTCGGTGAGAACGTGTTCAAGGCCGACGATCCTTGACAGGCCAGCAGCCAGATCATCCATCGCCAAGCCATCCCGGTCAGGCGTTGTCGGATACGGGTCGGCCACGGGTGATGAGGCAGCGGAAATGGGACGGGGTTGGGTTGGCGAGAGGCGCTTACAGCGAGTTGCGGAACATGGCCTGGCCAGTTTCGTCGTGGCTATGATTGGCCAGAGTTACCAGCAATTGCTCGTGATTGCGTCGCATGTCCTCGCGCATCTCGCGCATTTCGGCGCGCATTTCCTCGCGGAGCTCGCGCATCTCTTCACGCATCTCGCGCATTTCGGCACGCAGCTCCTCGCGCAGCTCGCGCATTTCCTCACGAATTTCGCGCATTTCGGCGCGCAGCTCTTCGCGCGTTTCGCGGACCTCTTGCCGCGTTTCAGCCAGACCTTCTTCCAGCCGGTCAACACGGTAGGAAAGGTGGTCAACTCGGCTGCCGAGCTTCCAAATCCATAGCAGCCCGCCACCACCCAGCAGAATCAAGGTTAGAGTGAGGCCGGCTATGCTGACAATAGCTGTGATGGTCGCTGCGTCCATGGGAGTTCGCCTTGTTGGGATTATTGGCTTTGTCGTTCCCAGTGGGTGCCCTGGGGGCCGTCTTCCAGGGTTACGCCCTGCTCGGCGAGGCCATCCCGGATCTGGTCCGCGAGGGCGAACTGGCGGGCGGCTCGCAACTCGGTGCGCACCGACACCAGCAGGTCGATGAATGGGGCGGCGGCGAGGTTGTCCTCCGGAGACGGACGGTCCTCGAAAGTCAGGCCCAGCACGCCTCCCAGTTCCCGCAGGGCGTCCTGACCGGAGCCGATGCTCTGGCCGGCGTCACGGCCGCGGTTGATGTCGCGGGCCAAGTCAAACAGGGCGGCCACGGCCTGAGGCGTATTGAGGTCGTCGTCCATGGCCGCGGCGAACCTGGCGCGATGGGTTTCCGCGTCGACCTCAGGACCAGACCCGTTGCCGGGGATCAGCGCCCGACGCACCCGCTCCAGGCTGCGCTCCACTGCGGCAGCGCCTTCGTCGCTGTACGCCAGCGGACTGCGGTAGTGGCTGCTGAGGAAGTACAGACGCATGGCGTCGGGGCTGTAGCGTTCCAGGGCCTCCACTACGGACACCAAGTTGCCCAGCGACTTGCTCATCTTGTCGGAGCCCAACTGCAGGAGGCCGTTGTGCATCCAGTAGCGGGAGAAGGGCTTTGCGCCGGTATAGCACTCGCTCTGGGCGATCTCGTTTTCGTGGTGGGGGAACACGAGGTCCTGGCCGCCACCGTGGATGTCGAGCTGCTCGCCAAGGTATTCCAGGGACATGGCGGTGCACTCGATGTGCCAGCCGGGCCGGCCTGGCCCCCAGGGGCTTTCCCACGAAGGCTCGCCGGGCTTGGCGCCTTTCCACAGGACGAAGTCCATGGGATGTTCTTTGTTCTCATCCACCTGGATGCGCGCGCCGGCGATCATGCTGTCCAGGGTGCGGTGGCTGAGTTTGCCGTAGTCATCCTTGCTGGTCACGCGGAAATAGACGTCGCCGGCGGCAGGATATGCGTGGCCCCGGTCGATCAGGCCGGCGATAGCGTCGATGATCCGCGGAATCTCGCGGGTGGCTCGGGGATATTCGGAGGCCCGCTGGATGTTCAGCGCGTCCATCGTATGGAAGTAGTCGCCGATGAATTCTTCGACTAGATCGTCCTCGGAGACGCCGGACTCCTGTGCCCTCTGGATTATCTTGTCGTCGATATCCGTGAAGTTCTGGATATGACGGACCTCGTATCCCTTGTGCTCCAGGTACCGCCGCAGGGTGTCGAAGACCACGTAGCTCAGCGCGTGCCCGACGTGAGTGGCGGAATACGGGGTCACCCCGCACACGTACATCTTGACCAGGTTGCCTTCGGCGGGAATGAACTCCTCGACCTGTCCGCTCAGGGTGTTGTAGAGCTTCATACTAAACCGGATGGACGACGGCCTTTGTGGCCTGTTGGATAACGTGCGGCGTCAGGGCCGGCACAACAACGCCACGGCCACAGCCGCGATGCCCTCTTCCCGCCCGGTGAATCCCAGGTAATCGGTGGTGGTGGCCTTGACGCTGATCTGCGACTGCTCGACCGAAAGTGCGGTGGCGATGTTCTGGCGCATCAGCGGCACATGGGGTGACAGCCGGGGACGTTGCGCGAGCATTGTAGCATCAACGTTGGCGATGCACCAACCACCCTCCGCCAGTACGCCAACCGTGCGCTCCAGCAGTATCAGGCTGCTGATTCCGGCCAGGGTCGGGTCTCCGGGAGGGAAATGAGCGCCGATGTCGCCGGCGCCGGCGGCGCCCAGTAGAGCGTCGATAATGGCGTGGCTGAGCACGTCGCCGTCGCTGTGGCCGGCCAGGCCAGTGGGATGCGGAAGCGACACGCCGCCGAGCACCAGCGCGCGTCCAGCGGAGAGGGCATGGGCGTCGGCTCCAGTTCCTACTCGATACTGCACCGAAGGACTCGATGGAGCGGACCGCGAGCCAGGTTCCTCGCCTACCCGCGCTCGATGGACTTGAGAACCTGGTGCGCGTGCTCGATGTCGTTCAGCGGACCGCCGTAGGCGATGATCGGCGCGTAGCCGATAACGATCGTGGCCAGGAACGCCAGCGCCGACCCGGAGGCGACAAAGTCCGCGTTGGTGGGTTCGTCGCCGATTCTGAGCTGGGAGTACAGCGCATCGCTTTGGGCCGCTACCAATGCGGGCGCGGGCAAGTCCATATGGGCAACTAGTAGCAGCGCCAGCGGCGCCACGCAGATCAAAGCAAGAACGGACCAGATGACGACCCAAATGAGGAATGTATTGCGCTCGGCATTCACTTTCGAGCGCAGATTCTCCAGCCGACCCGGAGCTACCGCCATGTCCAGCCGGTCAGCGCTCAGGCGCAGGAATAGAGCGTATTCCCGGTAACGAGAGCGCCGGTTGACGGTGCTGGCAACCATTCTGATCCTCCGCTTGTCGAGACCCTTTGTCCAAACACGCGAATTTTACTACTAGATCCAGGCGCCCCTGCGTGACAACGGACGCCGTTTGATATCGTAGGCACATCAATTGTGATGTTGCAAGCGAACTTGTATGCCATTTGTAACAGTTTCGGTTTATCCCCCCGCCAACAGCAAACTCACCATATCCAGGTCCTCCGGAGTGGTCACCTTCAAATTGTCATAATCACCCCGGAAAACCGTGACCCGGTAGCCCGCCGCCTCGACCATGGCCGCGTCATCGGTGTATTCGACATCCGCGGCGCGATGGGCGTCCAACAGGGTTTGATAATCGAAAGCCTGCGGAGTTTGCGCCGCCCACAAGGTCGCGCGGTCGGGCGTAGCCGAAATGACCTGCTCGTCGTCCACCACCTTGATCGTATCCTTGACGGGCACCGCGGCGATGGCAGCGCCCGATTCCCGAACTTCATGGAGAGCGCGACCCAGAATATCGGGCGTGATGCAGGGCCGGGCTCCATCGTGGATCGCTACCCATCGCCGGTCGCCCATGGCGACCAGCCCCGCTAAAACCGAATCCTGGCGGCGGGCACCGCCGGCGCAAACCGCGGCGATTTTGGGAATGCCCAAATCCCGCACGATCGCCTCACCGTCGGAGACCGCATCGGCGGAGACAACCAACACGATCCGGTCCACCACATCCGATTCTGCGACGCGCCGAAGGGTATGGGCGATCAGGGGCGTTCCAAGCACGTCGATGAAGGTCTTGTCGGTGCCGCCCATGCGGGTGCTGCGCCCGGCAGCCACCACCACGACGCCCAACAGCCCATCCGATGTCTCCCGTCTGGCGTTATTCAATCTATCGTCCTATCATCCGCCCAAAAATTCGCGCGCTTGGCGTTGCAGGCCCACATAGTTTATGATTTAGAGGATATGGGGATCAACATCACCCTAAGGGAACATCTGCGGAGCGCGTTACTCCAAAGGGGGCATGATGGCACTGGAAATGGCCTATCACGTGGAAACGTACAGCTCGGGAACCCACGGCAGAGCGATCTGCAACGCCCGCACGCATCACTGGGTCGCCGATGACGGCGGCGGTGATGCCGTGGGAGCCGGGGAATTGTTCCTCTCCGGCATCACCGCGTGCGCCGTGAACATGGTGGAGCGAATCGCGCTCACCGACGACGCTCCGGTGGATTTCATGGAAGTGTCCGCTGAAGCCTTCCGGGACTCGGAAGCAACCCCCGGCGACGTGAGCCTTTACGCCGATGTGCGCATCCACTTCAAGATCTGGGGCGTGGACGACGACCAGGGCAACTACCTGGTAGACACGTGGAAGAAGCGTTGACCGCTTTATGGTTCGGTCGCCGTGGCGACCCCCAGCACTTCCGTCACCGCCGAATTCGTTGCCGAGCCTCGGCCCAAGCACGCCGGGCGCGCCGCGTAGCACCCGTCATATTCCCCGCCGCTGGGCGGCAACACATCTGCCCCCATCCCGCCGGCGATTTCGCCGAGCGGCGGGGGCAACAAGTTTCGAGTCTCAAATCAAGCGTTGACGCAATAGCTTTCTGGCTTAGCCCGCAGGCCCGGCTACCCTATTCTGCGCCGACGCCGGACCCGGGCAGGCTCCAGATTTTTCAGTAGGGGTTCTGAGATAGAGTTCCCGCTCACCATATTCGCAGCCGGCCTGACCGACACATCCGCCGGATTGCTGAAAGACTTTGCCATCGCCATGGCCATCGCGGCCGTGGGGTTGGCGTTAGCCCGGCTGATATGGCAACCGCCCGTACTCGGTTACCTCATTGCCGGGTTGCTGATCGGGCCGTACACCCTGCCGCACCCGGTCATCAGCAATCTGGACACCATCGGGTTGCTGGCCGAGCTGGGTCTGATCCTCCTCCTGTTCGGTATTGGCCTCGAACTGGGCTGGCGGCGCATCCAGGAAATCGGCCTGCGCGTGCTGGTTATCGGGGTGGTGGAGATTTCAACCTTGACCTACCTGGGTGTGCTGATAGCTGACAAGTTGCTGGGCATATCCGGGGCGAACGCCCTGTACCTGGGCGGCGCCATGGCCATCAGCAGTTCGGCGATACTGCTGAAGGGTTTGCGAGACAGCGGCAACCTGCGCGCCGGGTGGGGTCAAACGGTGGTCGGCATCCTGCTGGTGGAAGACTTTGCCGCGGTTATCCTGCTGACCCTGTTGGCCGGCATTGCGACCACGGGTTCGACTGACCTGGCGGACGTGGGATGGCTGGCGGCCAAGCTGGGCATATTCTGCATCGCGGTCCTGGCTTTCGGCGCCCTGCTGGCCCCCCGCCTGATGCGGTTCCTCTCCCGGATGCAGTCCGACGAGACCCTGCTAGTGGCTTCACTGGGCTGCTGCTTCGGCCTGGCGCTGGGGGCCGAGTTCCTCGGATTGTCGGCGGCGGCCGGGGCCTTCCTGATCGGCGTGGTCATCGGCGACACTGACGCCGCCGGCCGGGTGACGCGCCTGGTCAACCCGGTGCGCGACATGTTCGGCGCATTGTTCTTCCTTTCAATAGGGATGCTGATCGACTACCGAACCCTAGACGACTACATCGTGCCGGCCCTGGTGGTGGTGGGAGTGTTCATGGGCGGCAAGGTCGTGGCCAACACCATTGGAGCGACATTGGCGGGACGGCGGTCGCGGACCGCGGTGCAGGTCGGGATGACGATGCCGCAAATGGGCGAGTTTTCGCTGGCCATCGGCCACCTGAGCGCCACTAACGCCGCGGTGGGTCCGGTGGTAGCCCCCGTGTTGGCAATCGCCACCGCGATCACCGCAATCCTGGCGCCGCTGACCTCGAAGATAGCGACGCCCATGTACGACTGGTTGGAACGGCACGCGCCGCCGGCAGTCCTGGCCATCAACCTGGTGATCTTTCTGGGCATTCAATCATTCTGGGCCGCGTTCTCGCTGCCCGGGGAAACGGGACGCCTGCTGAAAAACTCGGTGCGCCGCATCATCATCGACATCTGCATCATCGCGGTGCTGACGGCCATCGGCACTGCGGCGGTTTATACCCTGCCCGACCTGCTGGCCGAACCGGATTCGGTGTCCCATGCCCTGCTGGGCGTGATCCTGGGCGGCGCGACGGTGGGGATCAACATCCCCGCCGCCATCGCCATCTGGCGGGAATTGCGGGTGGTCGCCAACCTGACCGTTCGCGCGACGGTGCGCGAGACCGCGGGCCAGCCGGCGCGATACACCCTGCGCACCCTGCTGCGCGACGGCATGGCCACGGCGTTTCTGCTCGTCGGCGTCCTGCTGTTGCTCCCGCTGATCATCCAGCTTTTCTCCCTGGGAAGCCTGTCGGTTCCGTTGTCGTTGTTCCTGCTGCTGGCGTCAGCGGGCGCCCTGGTGTTTGCCGGCTTCCACGTCCACCGTGTTCTTCAGCCGGTGTTCCGCAACACGTTCATCGCTCCTCCGGCCCCCCGGCGCACTGATCCGCCAGCGTCCAGCGCCTTCGAGGCGATGGACGTGGAGAGCCCGTCCTTCAACCACTGGGCCGATCCGGACGCGCAACCGGTCCAGCAGGCGCGCGCCGCCGCGGCCGCTCAGGCTGCCGAAGAATCCACCGAGGACCTGTGGCGGTTCCTGGAAGAACGTATCGAGCGGTTCAGCCCGGCGCCGGCGCAGCCGCCGGAAGGCGCGGAACCGGCTGCCCAGAGGGAGGCCGACTAGGGTCGCCCCGGTCAATAGGGTCGCCCCAGTCGCGGTGCTACAATGCGCGCAGTCACTAACAGGCAGGCGACACGATGCGAATCTGTTCATTTCTACCCTCCGCCACCGAGATTGTTTACGCATTGGGGCTGGAGGACCAGCTCTACGGCGTGACCCACGAGTGCGACTACCCGGCCCAGGCCAAAGACAAGCCGTGGGTGGTGCGCAGCGTTTTCGAGGGCACGCAGCCCAGCAGCGGTGAGATCAGCCGCGTGATATCCGAGCGCCTCGCCGAGGGGCTTGGGATCTACCACATCGATCAGGATATTCTCGACGCAGCCAACCCGGACCTGCTGCTCACACAGGCTATCTGCGAGGTTTGAGCGGTGTCTTCTCGGCAGGTCGCCGAGTCCACCGCCAACATGGAGAAGGAGCCCACCGTCCTGTCGCTGGATCCGCAATATCTTGGCGACGTGTTGGAAGACGTCCGCCGGGTGGGCCGAGCCACGGGCGCCGAGTCCGTCGCCGAGCAGGTGACGGCTCGGATGCAGGATCGCATCGACGCCGTGACCCGGCGCGCTGAACTGGCCGACACCCACCCGAAAGTGCTGCACCTGGAATGGACCGACCCGCTGATGTGCGGCGGGCACTGGGTCCCGGAAATGGTGGAACTGGCCGGGGGAACCAACTGCTTCGGCGACAAGGAGATGGGCTCTTTCCCCCTGGAGTGGGAAGCAGTCGTCGAGAGCCAGCCGGAGGTCATCGTAGTCATGCCCTGCGGGTTTGAGGTGCCCCGGGCCATGGAAGACATCCCCCTGCTCACGGAAAAAGAGGGATGGGCGTCCCTGCCGGCGGTGCAGAACGACCGCGTGTATGTCATCGACGCCAGCAACTACACCAGCCGGTCCGGCCCCCGACTCGTTACCGGCCTGGAGATACTCGCCGAGATGATCCACCCTGAACTGTTCGCCGGGATGATCCCGGAGGCAGGGGCGCGCCGCATTTACGGGTCCGGCCCAGGAGGTTCCCCATGACCACGAAACCGCGGCCGGCTGCTGCATATCCCAATCTCACGGAGCTGCCGGACCCGCCCCCGCTTCCGGACGGCATGAAACAGCGCCCCCACATCGCCCGTACCGATCAGGTTCTGCGCAGTCACTATCGGCGCCAGCCCGACACACTGGTATCGGGGAAGGGCTATCTTTGCTTTGAGGCCCGCGATGCTCGCCGCTCCCCCCGCCCCGACTGCGTGGTGGCCTTTGGACTCCCCTTTCCCGCTCAACTCATTGAAGAAGCCAACGGATACGTCATCAGCGAAGTCGGGCAGCCGCCGGACTTCGTGCTGGAAGTGGGGTCGCCGAGCACCGGCCGGTACGACTACACCGCGAAACGCGACGTTTACGCGCGCCTGGAGGTCAGAGAATACTGGCGGTTCGACCCCAGCGGCGGGCAGTGGCACGATGCCCCGCTGGCCGGCGAAGTGTTGGCAGACGGTATGTACCGGGCCCTGCCAATCGACTACGACGACGATGGCCTGGTGCGGGGCTACAGTCCCAACCTGGGGCTGGAGTTGCACTGGGAAAACCGCCAGCTGCGGTTCTGGGACCCGGTTACGCGGGAATATCTGCCGGACCTCGTAGAAGCGTTGGAAGCGTTGGCCGACGCCGAAACCCGTGCCGAGCAAGCTGAAACCCGCGCCGAGCAGGCCGAAACCCGTGCCGAACGGGCCGAGGAAGAAGCGCGCCAACTGCGCGAGCAATTGCGCCGCCGGCAGTCTCGGGAGTGACGCCGAGGGGTCAGTTCAGGCGCGGCCCTTTGAACGGCGTGTTCTGCTCTGCCTGTTCCGCGACGATGCGGTTGGCCTGCCGCATCAGGGTCTGCAACTTTTCCAGCTGTCCGCCGGCGGTGGGGGTTTCCAACAGGGATTGCCGCACATCCGGGGGCAGCGGCAGGCTGACGGCCAGGGTGGCCGAGGCGATGCGGGCCAGAGCGATGGGCTCGTCGGGAACCGTGACCTCCCGATCCCACCCGCCGGCCATCGCGGTGAGCTGACGCTGCAACTGGATGAACTGTTCGCGCACGTTGGCTACCGCGGTTGTGGAAACATCCCCCTCGTCTTCTTCCATGAACCGCACCAACCCGACCAGATGCGGCACCGTCTGCACGGTTTGCAGCAGCTCGAACCGCGTCTCGCCGCGGGTCAGAATGTTCAGACGTCCTTCCTGCAAGCGTTGGACCTGCGAGACCCGCGCCGTGGTGCCGATGGAATGCGGTTCGGCGGGTTCGCCCACCTCGTTGCCCTCCCTGATGAGCAGCACTCCGAACGGTTCGTCCCGTTCGATGCAGTCGCCGATCATGGCCTTGTACCGCTCCTCGAAAATGTGCAGCGGCAGCGGCATGCCGGGGAAAAGCACCACGTTGTTCAGGGGGAACAGGGAGAGTTCGTGGTAGGTTCCCGGCGGGAAATCGTCAGGGTTGATCGCCATGATGGCCGCAGTATAACCACGAGCGGCAAGCGCAGCAACCCGAACACCAAGGCGCCCCCGTTCTTGTCGGACGGGGGCGCGAATGACAACGAGTATTTCTTCGGGCTACTTGACCGGTTCCGCATCCGGCGGGCGGTTGTGGATGGCCTTGGTGCCCTTCTTGAAGATGCACGTCCGGATGTTGTTCTCGAGCTCGGTCGGATCATCCACGCCGGGGTAGCGTGCCTGGGCCTCGGGGCTGCTCAGGTATTCGTACATTTTCTGGAGCACTTCTTCTTCGGACTCACCCGTGATCACCGTGCGGTCTCGGGGATCGGAAAGGAAGTTGCTGGGCCTGGCGTAATAGATGTCGGGCATGATTCCTCCTCCGTTGGCGAGGCTGCCAATTGTGAAATTGGTTGCGCAAGCAGTAGCGGATTGATACACCAAAATCGTTCACGTTGTCAATATGGCGGGCGCCGCCGTCGCGCGCCGGCGAGCGGCTTTAGTCCAGCCGCACCGGGTCGACGTCAACCCGGCAGTTCCTCGGGACGGTGCGGCCATCCAGGAACTGCCAGATCCTGCGGCCGCGCAGTAACAGTCGCCAGCGGTACCGGCCTCGAACGCGTTCGGGCAGGCAGGGCGTGGGTCCGATTATGTCAATGTCCGTTCGTCCTTCACGAGCGGCCTGTTCCCTCCAGGACTGGGCCAACTCCCCCAGGGTCTGCTGTGCGGCGCGCACGCTGAGATCGGCGCAGAGCACCTGGGCGAGCCGGTTGAAGGGCGGGTTGCCCTGGAGTTGTCTGGCGGCGATTTCGATGCCATAAAACGTTGCATAGTCCTGCTCCGCGGCGGCGGCGATGGCGTAATGGTCCGGCTGGTACGTCTGGATAATCGCCCGGCCGGGCTCGTGGCCTCGGCCGGACCGCCCCGCCACCTGGCAGAGCAGGGCGAATGCCCGCTCACCCGCGCGAAAATCCGGAAGGTTCAGTCCCAGGTCCGCCAGCAGTACGGCCGACAGCGTGACGTTCGGCAGATCCAACCCCCGGGCTACCATCTGGGTGCCCACCAGGATCTGCGCCTGCCCGCTGGCCAGGCGTTCCATCGCCGCTTCCAGCTCCTGCGGGTTCCGGACCGAGTCCGAGTCCCACCGTTCCACGGCGACGCCGGGATAGCGCTCCTGCAACTCGGAAGTGATCGTCTCAGTACCGGCGCCCATCTCCCGAATGCGGCCGCCACGACATTGCGGGCAGGCCCGGGGCAATCGCCGTTGCCGGTTGCAGTAGTGACAAATCAGCCGTCCCGTCTCGCGATGAAAGGCGTAGGACACGGAGCACCGGCTACAGTTGATCACGCACCCGCAGTCCCGGCACTGCATGAACGCTGCGCTGCCCCGGCGGTTGAGAAAGAGGATTGCCTGCTGTCCGCCGGTTATCGTCGCGTCCAGGGCTGCGGTGAGGCTGCGGCTGAAAACGCTGCGGTTGCCCTCCCGGAGTTCCCGGCGCATGTCAACCACGCTGATTGCCGGCAAAGGCGTAGCGTGTCCGTCGGGGCGCGGCACGCGCTCCGGCAACCGCAGCAGGTTATGCCGGCCGCGCGTCGCCTCGTAGTACGTACTCACATCCGGAGTGGCCGACCCCATCACCACCAGCGCGCCGGAGCGGCGAGCAAGGGCGAGGGCGGTGTCGCGCGCGTGGTAGTAAGGAGGGTGCTCGTCCTGCTTGTACGCCGGCTCGTGCTCCTCGTCGACCACGACGATGCCCAGACTGACCGCGGGAGCGAACAGGGCGCTGCGCGGCCCCACGATCACGTCGGCCAACCCGTCACGAATGTTCCACCACTGTTCGAACCGTTGCCGCTCGGTGAGGCGGTGGTGCAGGACGGCAACGCGGCCGGGAAAGCGGTCGTTCACCATGCCGACCGTCTGCGGCGTCAAGGCGATCTCCGGCACCAGGTAAATCGCCTGCTTGCCCTGTTCTACCGCATAGGCGATGGCGCGCAGGTACACCTCGGTCTTGCCGCTGCCGGTGACGCCGTGAAGCAGAAAACTGCGCGGCAGGACATTGGGATCGTCCAGGGCGGCGGTAATGCCGGCCAGAGCGTCCGATTGAGCGGCCGTCAGCGCTGCGGGAGCGGGATGCGACGGCTCAACCCCCGAAGGAACCTCGGGGCGCACCCGCTGCCATTCCTCGCCCACCAGACCACGCTGGAGAAGGGCGTCGGCCGCAGGTCCCACTCCCGTGGTCTCGTAGCCGGCCTCCGCCTCACGCACCGCTGCCAGCAGTTCCACCTGCCGAGTGGCCCGCGCCTGCGGAGCAGCCACTTCCTTCCCTCCCGAATCGGGATGGTGGCCGGGTATCAGGAGACGGCGATAACGATGGGATCGGGGTCGCGGCAGGCTGACCTCTTTGCGCACCAGGCCGCGGGACACGAGGCGCTGCAGTTCCCGTCGGGCCACGTTGGCGCGGCTCGGATCAATCCGCTTCAGGAACGTGGTTTCTTCCCAGGCCCCGGAGGAGCCGGCCAGTTCCTGCCACGCAACTTGCGTAGTTTCACGGAAAGACGCCAACTCACCGGAATCCTCGAGGCCGGAGATCGCGGTCAGTCGTGACCGCTGTTGGGCGCGAAAGCCCGGTGGCAGCATCGGCGCAACGGCCTCGAAAGGAGCGCAGCGGTAGGTTTGTCCCAGCCATTCCGCCAATTCCAGACCCAGCGAACCAACCAGCGGGGACGGCTCCACCGGGTGCAGGATGTCACGCGTTTCCTCCTCCGACACCGCCGATGCGTCTGCCAGGCTGAGGACCAACCCCTGCACGATGTTGCGGCCAAATTGTACCCAGACCAGTTGTCCCGGTTCCACCGCAAGATGACGGGGTATACGATAGGAAAACGTTTTGCCCGGCGGGATCCAGTCCGCGTCGATGGCGACGTCGGCGTAGTTCACGGTGAGACCTCGTTATCCACCTCTTGTATCGAGATCCGCGTGAGTCGCAGGATATGCAAAAGTGAAACCGCCGCAACCGCGCCGGATGAGGCAACGGGCGGCGGTCGACGTTTCGGGCATGTCGCCTACCGATTGGCGCGGTAAGTCGTCCGTTCCTTGATGCGCGCGGCACGTCCCTGCCGTCCACGCAGGTAATAGAGCTTGGCCCGCCTTACCTTGCCCTGCCGAGTGACTTCCAGCGACTCGATCAGCGGGGAGTGCAGCGGGAAGACGCGCTCGATGCCGATGCCGGCGGTAATCCGGCGCACGGTGAAATTGGCGGCCGGCCCGGTGCCGTGGGTGCGCCGGATGCACACCCCCTGAAAAGCCTGCACGCGCTCACGGTTGCCCTCCCGAATCCGGAAGTTGACCCGGACGGTATCGCCGGGGCCGAATTCGGGGATGTTTTCGTTTACTTCGGGGGTGACGAGTTCAGATGCTTTCATATCGATACCTTAGGGTCGGTGAATAGAGTCAAATTCATTGCAGCTGTCAAGCGTCAACGAACAATGGGGAAATTGTAGCACAGCAGGCCGATTCCGGACGAAATCAAACACCGAATCCGGGAAATGACTGCTGGGGGCGATGGATGATTTCCACGGATTCCAAGTACACGCACAGGTCGTCTTCTACGACTGAATACCAAACTTCCACTCGAAGGAACTCAGTTGTAATAAAACGTACCCACCTCAAGTCCACACGCTCGCCAGGGGCATCGAACATGGGGTAATATCGCGGATCTACCGCGAGGAAACTTGCTAACGACCACAGCAAAGCCTCGCCAGCCTCTGCATCGATCACGCCTTGGCAAACGGCTTGTCTCCACGTTTCGTCGAATTGTTCCGTTCGGAAGACGCTATATTGTCTCATCTCTAGTTACCATGACACGGGATACGCGTCGCCCCTCTTCCCTTATTCTTTTTGCTATCCGGTTGCCCCGGGCTCTCGTTTCATCATCTGGTTGACCGGGGCGCCTGATCCCTGACAACTCGTAAGGTATTGACGCTCCTTGGCCCGTAGCCTGCCAAGCCAGATCTTCGTGAGCATATTCCTCAATGGCCGCGGCAGTGAACTCCCGAAATCGTCGCAATTGTTCGTCCAAGAATGCCTTGTCTCCTTCGGTAAGTGCCTCGACTGACGCGTTTGCACCGACTAACGCCCGTTGGCGCGTGTGGGTAGTTGAAACGTTCTCGCTAACCACCCGTATGATGTCCAATTCCTCCAACCTGCGTTTGGTCACTTGCCACTCGTCGGGATACGGGCCGTGGGGCATTCGAACGTAGGTAGTTCCGGTGATGGGCTCTCCGGTGCGTTGGTACGCGGCGCAGTCTGCGTAGTAGAGCAACTTGACCAGCTTGGTTTCCCCAAAACGGTCGTCGTGTAACGACTGCTGGACCAGATACGCAACTGCGGCGGCGAGTTTCTCCCACCGTAACGGAAAACGGATCTGATTTTCCATCGGCGGTCTCCTCATTAGCGCGTTGGTGTTAGAACAAGTGTACTCTATTTGAGGGAGCTGTGCCAACTGGCGGGTTGCCATCATGATGGCAACCCGCCGAACTCGAACTTACCCGACTCCCTACTGCCGCACGTACTTGTCCACGCGCTCCTGGGCGCCCAGGGCCATGTAGATGTTGCCGTGGACATCGACCCAGCTGCCGTGGGCGGACTGGGAGTCCCAGCGGGCCAGCACGTTGCCGTCGGGGTCCATGATGCTGACCCGAGGAGACAGGCCGTTCACGCCGCCCTCGCTGATGACCAGGTTGTCCTCGCTGTCGATGGAGATGTCCAGCGGCCGGCGCATGTCCTCCCACATAGCGAGGTGTTCGCCGTCCGGCGAATAGATCTGCATGCGGTTGTTCTCGCGGTCGCACAGGTAGAGGTTGCCATTGGGATGCGCCACGATGCTGTGGGGCAGGTGGAATTCGCCCGGGCCGCCCTTACCCGGCTCGCCCCAGGACTGCTTCAGCTGCCCGTCGCTGGAGAAGCGGTGCACGCGGGCATTGCGGTAGCCATCGGACACGTACAAGTCGCCGTTGGGCGCGGGCACGATCTCGGTGGGATAGTTGAACGGGCCGGCCGAGCGCGGGCAAACCTCGCCGGGAACCTCGCAGCCGGTATCGGAGTGGACGCCGCGGTCGCCGATGACCTGCAGGGGCTTGCCATCCAGGGTGAAGATGACGCACACCGAGTCGGTGCGGTCGGTGATGTAAACGATGTCGTCCTGGATGTAGATGCCGTGGGCCTCGTCGATGGCGCGGACCCCCCAGGAACCGAGGTAGTTGCCGCCCGGCCCGAAGATGAGCACGGGTGGGTCCTTGCGCTGGAACACATAGACCCGGTCCTGCGAGTCCGTGGCCACCGCCGAGGCGTTGCCCATGGTCATGCCCTCGGGCAGGTGCGCCCAGTTCTCTTCGAGGATGTAGGTGTACTTTCCGGATCCTACGGTGGTCATAATCAGCCTCCTGTGTCGTGTTGACGATTTCTAACGGAGGGGAAGTTGCTGATCTATCGCCGATTAATTGTCGGCTGCCACCGTCTCCGCGTCAGGTGGAGCCGCAAACACCGGCGGGCTGCCGTCCTGATGCGAGTGGTTGGCGAGGGCCGACAAAATTCGTTCGTTGCCGCGGCGCATCTCTTCCCGCAACAGTTCGTTGCCGCGGCGCATCTCTTCCCGCAACGCTTCGTTGCTGCGGTGCATCTCTTCCCGTAACGCTTCGTTGCTGCGACGCATCTCTTCCCGCAACGCTTCGTTGCCCCTTTCGACCTGCCCACGCAAAGCATCAATTTTTTGGTCCAGCAGTTCACACCTGCTGTCGATCTTCGCGTCCAGACGCCCGACTTCGGTACTAAGCCGGGATACGTTCTCGTTAATGTAGCCGATCTCAGTTCGGAGGCCGGCGAGTTCAGTCTGCAGCGAGCCGCGCTCTCTGGCCAAGCTATAGAGCCGGGCCCATATTGCGGTCAGCGCGGCCACTACCGTGGCGACCAGAGCGGCATAAACGGCGAACAACGCAGCAAGCAGTGGAGTCATCCCATCTCTCCGAACATCAAGCAACTGCGGGTATTGCGCAGCATTCTAGCAGTGCCCAGCAGTGACGTGTCGGATTCAGCAGTCGAAAAACCCGCCCAGTATATGCTCTCGAATGACGCTTGCCACCAGTTCGGGGCGCTGCAGGGGCACGTCGTGGATGCTGTCTTCCAGCCAGACGGTCTTGCTCACCGGCAACAGCGACGCCGCTTTGGCGATGGACTCCTCCCGCCGGAAGCGGCGGTCCATGACGTCGGGCGCGGACTGTCGCGCCGGCAGCATCAGCACGGGACACTGCAACGTAGGGTAGAGTTGCGAGGGCCTGTGGTCCCACAGCGCGTCGATGATGCGCAGGTGGTTCTCGCGGCGCAGGTTGGACTGGATGGTTCCGTCCTCCAGCACGTGGAAGTTGGCCAGGACGGCCTCAACCACCGTTTCCGATGGATTCGGCCCGAACCGCGCGCCCTCGACCACGCGCCGCCGCATCATGTCGGGCGTAAACCCCGTAAAGATGGGCGGAGCCATGTCCTGCCGGGCCTGCTCCGGGGACCAGCCGGGTCGCGCCGACGGCTCGATGGTGCCGCCGTCCACGAAGATCAGGCCGGACGTCAGGTTCGGCTGGTCGGCGGCCAGTTCCAACGCCACGTCCGCGCCCCACGAGTGGCCGGCCACGATGGGCCGCTCCCATTCCAGGCGCTTGATAAACGCCGCCGCGTCGCCGGACACCGTGGCAAAGTCGTAGCCCTCATCCACCTGCACCGACTGGCCGTGGCCCCTCTGGTCCAGCGCAACGACGCGGAATTCCTGCGCCAGCAGCGGCGCCACCAGGTCCCAGATGTGGCAGGTTGACGCCAGCCCGTGCAGCAGCAGGACCGTCCGCCCGTCGCCTCCCCAGTCCCGGTAGTGGAAGGTCAGGCCGCGCAGGTCGATATGGCAGTCGTTGGGGGTGGGCATGGGTCAATCCGTCGTCTGTGGTTGGGAGGATGGCGGTATTGTAGCAACCAGGGAGGTTGACGTGTAGAGCGGAATTGACATGCTGTTCGCTATTTGCGAATATACGTGCATGGGTCAGGAAATGCGTATTGAGTGGTCAGTGCGTTCCATCAAGGATATGCGCCGGCTTTCACCCAGGAATCGCGAGTTGGTGATCGCCAAGATCGAGCAATACGCCGAAAATCCGGCGGCTCTGGCCAATCAGGTAAGTTCGCTTGCCAACAGCAAATACCTGCGCTTGAGGGTCGGCAATTACCGCGTGATATTCAGCGTCGAAAACGGCGAAGTTGCGATCATGCTGGTACTGCGGGTTCGCCATCGGAGAGAAGCTTATGACTAACCACGAAACCGTAACCATCAGCCGAGCGGAGTATGACGCCCTGGTTGCTCAGAATGCCGAGTTGGAAGATTACGTAGCTGCTCTAAAGGCTGACGACGGCAGCCGTATCCCGCATCCGGTGGCCCTGGCCATTATACGCGGCGACAGCCCGTTGTCCGCGTTTCGCAAGCAGCGCGGGCTCACCTTGCGGGAGTTATCTCAAGGCACCGGACTGGCCCCCAGCTATATTTCGGAAATCGAACGCGGCGTCAAGCCCGGATCAGTAAGCGCGCTGGCCCGGCTCGCCGATGCCCTGGACACCACCATCGACGCCCTGGCCATCGAATCTGCGGAATAGCCGGTAGGGACCTGACCGGCCAAGCCATCGCCAGGGTTGCATCACCGCGTCAGGAACAGTAATCCGACAAAATCGCCCGCACCGATCCGTCGATGCTGGCCAGAATAGGCTGCATCGCCCCATCCCGCAGCACGTCGTTGCGGTTGATGCGCCGCCCGGCAGCCTGCCGCTCTGCGACCAGCGCCGCCACCCGCTTGTGAGCTAGCCGCGACTGCGCCGCAAGGTTGCGGTGATGCTCGTTCCGGCGGTTGTAGGCTGGGATGGGGAGGTTCTGTACAGGGAGCAACATGAAATCCCGGTCGCTGGCGCGGCAAGCTTCTTTGAAGAATTCTCCCAAGCAGGTTGCGTTGAATATCGCAGCGAGGTAGTGGTTACTTGGCGCATTCCTACCCATTGCCCAGTATGTATTGTGGCTGGTTACAACATCGCTGCTAACTACAGCAGCAGTCAAGTTGCTACCGCTCGCGTTGTACACCGTCTTCAGACTGCCAGCGCTCCTGAGTTGCGCTGACAAATTGCCAAACAGATCAACTCTGTCTGCCAGCGACACAGGGGATTTGGGGCTCTTGATTCGAATGTAGTCAGAGTTAGCAGACGACCAGTACAGGTTGAATCGCTGGACGCTGCTTCCTTGCGGAAATTCGCGCAACACCTCTGTGCCATCATCCGAGAAAGGGGCAATGACCCGCGAATATCCAGCCGTGCCAAAGGGCAGCAACAGGCGCGAAAACAGCGCGGGTTTGACGAAACGCTCTTCAACTTGACCGTCTCTTTCTGTCCCTTTCCAAGATCCTTTGGCCGAGTTGGTTCGGAAATAAACCACTCCACGGGCTGACGATTTTGGTTGCTCGAAAACCACCAGCGATTGCGGGAAAAGGGTTGCTCCGTTGCGAAATTGGTCGGCGTAAGCAGGGCTGGGGGCGATGGGCCATTCTCGCCGGCGGTTCCATTGCAACCGGGGCTTCACTTCATCCCACGCCATTTTGGTGTTGACTGGATCATCGTTGGTGACAGCTAGGATACCGGACAGTGCTTTCGGTTTGGTGTTCCGGTGTACCACTCGCGGCCTGCTGCCAAAGACCACGGACGAGTTGGCCTGCGGGAAAGGCGGCGCGTTGACTGCGAAAATATCCCAGGCGTCCTTGCTCAAATCGGCCAGCGTAGGATTGCGTCCAGCATCGGGCGGCAAGCTCCATTCGCCGGTGCGGAAGGGTGCCCAGTGTCGGGCGCGCAGCGCGGCGTAAGGCAGCACAAAGCCAAACTTGCCTCCGGGTTTCAAGTAAAAGTCAACGCAGGTGGCGACAAAGGTAGCCGCAAGGTCATTCTGAGTGGCAAGATGGCGGCCTGCCCACAAGTTACGGTCGCCGGCGTGCTGCCGGAAGGCGTCCTGCCGTTCGTCAGCCATGGCGTTGTACACCACCCATGGTGGGTTGCCCACTAGCCGGGTCGCCGGCATATTGGCCAGCCGTAGCGGTTGAATCTGGTTGGCAATGTACCAGTGCCAGACGTTGTTCTTGCCGGCGGCGATGTATTCACGGAGCCGACGATAGAGCGCCAGCATGGCCTCGCCGTCGGCTGGGCTGGGCAAGCCTAGAGCATCTTTCAGGCTATCCTCGGCACCGGGAATCTCCGGCCCCTTGGCGTAGTCAAATACGTGAGACAGTTTTGGGGTGAAGTCGTCCGACAGAAGGAGGGTTCTGGGCAAATGGATGGGATTGTCCGGCTCGTCAGTGGGGATCTCTACCATCTCACCGAGTTCGATGGCGCTACCGCTGCCCCTGGCATTCCACTGCAGGCTGTCCCCCAGGTGGACGTTCAAGTCCGCGTTTGGCTCCGCAGCGTAAGGCGCTGCGGAGCCAAACGCCAAAATTTTTGTCGTTTTGGAAAGTTCCACCGCCACCGGATGCAGGTCCATGCCGGCGACCAGATCGTTGACGATTTCCACTTGCGCCTGGGGACTGCCGGCCAGTTCGGGATGCTGTTGGACGTCTTCCATAAACAATTGGGTGGCGTGATACAGGAAGGTGCCGGAGCCACAGGACGGGTCCAGAACGGCCGGCCCTTGTTGCTGTCCTGAGACGGCCATATCGATAGTTTCTTTCCGCCAGTCGCTGTCCATCACCTCTTCACAAACGGCGCGGGCCAACCAGTCCGGGGTGTAGTACTCGCCAAAGTCGTGTCGAATTTCCCGGTCAATCACAGCATGGTAGAGGTCTTTCAGCATATCCCGCTGGGCGGCCTGCCATTCGTAGCGGTTAACTTCGGCCGCCAGTTCGTCGAGCGCGGCCGCGCCGTCATCGCCGGCGGCGTCGCGCAGCCAGGCGGCGAAACCGTCGGTCAGCGCGTCGTACAGGCGTTCGCGGTCGGCGGCCTGCTGCTCCGGCGGGCGCAGCGTCTCCGCTACTGCCCGGGCGATGACCACCAGCGTGGTATGGCGGGCGAACAGGTCGCGCTCGGCCTCGGCGTTCTCCTGGGAATTGATGAACGCGCCGCGCAGCACGCCCCGCCACAAGTCACGCTTGACCGCGTACTCCGGCGAGTTTTCGTAGCGGGCGGCCAAGTCGACAAACGGCTGCGCCAAGCTTTCCGCCCACCTAGTGTTGTCCGTAGGCGGGGCTATCTTGACGGTGCGGTTGACGAAATCGTACAGGTAGGCCAGCAGGGTTTCGTCGTCGTCCGACGTATTCAGGCGCAGCGTATTGACCAGCGTCAGATTTTCGGCATCCGGCGCCTCGCGGCTGTAATCGTAAAAACTCCATTCCTTGCCATCGGTGATGCCGGCCCGCCAACCCACGGCGGCATCGTCAAACATATTGGGCTGAGCGGTGAGCGCGTTCAGGTAGCGCGTCGCCTGCTCTTCCGGCGTCTCGGCAGAGCCGTCGGGTTTGGTACGGGCGTCATCCTTTCTACCCTGCCGCTTGGTTTCAAAGACTACGTTGCGGCAATAGACGTCAATCGGTCCGTCGCCGGACTGGTACTGCGTGGCCAGGGTGGGATATTTAAGGCTCGGAAACAGGAAGCCCAGCACGTTGTACAGGCGAACTTCAATCTCGGCTTCAGCCGTAGCCACCGGCATCTCGCGCAGTTGAGCGATGATGCCACGCGCCAACTGCCAATTGGGGGTTCCGGTAACGTCCTGTAGCGTAGTCATGCTCGTTCCTTACCAGTGTTGGTGGCGGCATTATAGCCTAACCGTTTCAATCGGCTTTCCGCGCGGCTTGCCCTGCCCTTGCTATAATCCTCCCGGCGGTGTCTCCACACACATCCGTTCCCCCGCCTCAATTCACAGGAGGAATCCCGACCATGTACGCCATTTTCGTTACCATCAACATCAAGGACGGCTACGCCGACGAGTTTGCCGCGGCCAGCCTGGGCGACGGGCAGGGCAGCGTCCGCGACGAGGAAAACTGCTTCCGCTTCGACATCCTGCGCAGCCCCGACAACCCCAACCAGTTTTACCTCTACGAGGTGTACGCCAACCGCGAGGCCCACGCCACGCACCGGGAGCAGCCGCACTATGTCGCCTGGCGCTCCGCCGTGGAGCACATGTTTGAAGGCGACCTTGGCCGCGTGGAGATGGAGACCGTGTTCCCCTCCGACGCCGGGTGGAAGGCGCAAAAACCCGGACTGGTCAACTGGTAAGGGGGATCTGATAACCGCTTGGCAATCGTCCTGATGCTCAACTACGTTCGTCCCCGCGACCTTGACCCGGTCGCCGCCCTTGCCGCCGCGGCGATCATCATATTTGCCATCTTCGCCTGGACGGTAAACACGGACATAGCCGACCCCAACGACCTGAGCGTGGCCGGCTGGGGATGGAAACTGTGGCAGATCGGCCCGCTGGTGCTGGGCTTTGCCGGCGCCTGGTGGTTCTGGCTGAGCACCCGCCGCGCGGCCTGGGTGCGCAGCCTGGCCCTGGCGGCGCTGGCGCTGATGGTTTTTATCAACGGGTACACCGGGCTGTTCGGCGATTACTGGGGCGACGTGTGGCGCACGGTCAACCCGCTGTTCATCGCCTCGTGCAGCATCGCCGCGGCGGCGCTGTGGCGGTGCGGATGCGCGGCCGGAAAGGTGGGAGCGGCGTTGCCGGCTATCCTGGGGGCCGTGGTCTTCGCCAACGCCTATTTCGTCAACAACGCGGTCCTGTGGATGATCCTGGACCCGGTGCGGATGATCGCTGAGCTGACCTGGGCCGCCGTCGCCAACAAGGCCAACGTGGCCGGGACCGCCGCCGCGGAGTAGTCCGGTCACGGAGTAGCCCGGTCATGGAAGACGCTGCCGACCTGCCGCCGGTGTACGAGCGCGTGCTGGAGGTGGTGCGTCAGATACCGCGGGGCCAGGTGGCGACCTACGGGCAGATCGCCCAGATCGTCGGCGGCTGCACGCCGCGCATGGTCGGCTTCTGCCTGGCGTCGCTGGGCAGATATCCCGAGGAGCAGCGCCGTGAAATCCCGTGGCAGCGGGTCATCAACGCCCAGGGCAAGATCAGCCCGCGCGGCGAGGGCCTGGGCGCGCTGCTGCAACGCGAACTGCTGGAGGCAGAGGGCGTCGAGTTCAGCGACGCCGGCCGGGTCAGCTTTCGGCGGTTCGGCTGGCTGGACCCATACGAGGGGGAAGGGCGCTGAAGTCGCAGAGGGCGCTGGTGGGGAAGGCGGGACTCGAACCCGCACGCCCGGGGGCACATGATCCTAAGTCATGCTCGTCTGCCAATTCCGACACTTCCCCGCGTTCGCCATCGCAGCCACGGCGGGATGAGCCGAACTGCGGGGCGATTAAATGAAAATGGTGACCCGCCTCGGGGTCGAACCGAGAACCTGCTGATTAAGAGTCAGCTGCTCTGCCAGTTGAGCTAGCGGGCCAAGCCATGGTGCGCCGGAACGCAGATTCAGGCTACCAACAACGCCGTTTGGTGTCAATCACGCCAAGATGAAAAGCGGATGGCGCAGCCTGCCGAAACAGACCCAAACCGACAATTAATTTTCGAGAGGCCCGCCCCAACCCAGCGAAAGCCACTGGGCCGGAGCAAGCCGCTCTCCCACCGGGTCCACCACCAGGTTGAAAGCTTCCAGAGTCGACGCGCCAAGCAGGTAGTTGTCATCAGGGCCGAATATGACGGGACAGGGGCGCTCGTAATCGCCAATTCTGAAACGGGCGAATCCGTAGCCGTACCTAACCCGGATCCCGTCGGCCAGAATGAACCCCAGCTGCTGCTGTGGGTCGATTCGGAGCTGGGACATCAGCGACTCCGGCAACATCGAATGCGCTGCTCCGGTGTCCACCACCGGCTGCACCGGCGCCAGGTCGCCGCCGTTCAGATTGCCAACTCCTACATCCACCTTGAACATCGACATCCGTGTTCTCCCATGCGTTGATATGGACTGATTCTATCATCGGTCACCGTGACCATCCCACCGGCTGGCTCCGCGTTGAAAAACGCGCCCATCCCCTGCTAAAATTGTTGGCACGCTGGGGATTAGTCTAGTGGTAAGACGCCTGACTCTGGATCAGGTATCACAGGTTCGAATCCTGTATCCCCAGCCATTTCTTTTGCCGCTGACGCCCGGCCCCGGCGGGTGACGCAACTGACGTGCCGGTGGGACCGGGTATCCATCGGTTACGACGCGGCGCGGCAGATCGTCGTTCGTCCTGACGAACCTGAATGTTGACCCGATAACGTCCATTTCCGGTTCAGGCTGACCATGAAAATCCATCCGGCTGGCTGGGTTAGTTTCCGCAAAGGGTTGGCGAGTGCACAGGTTGACGGCGCATCAATCGCGGCGTTCCGCGCCATCTTCGGGCTGCTCGGCGTCCTCGTCGTGGCCCGCTTTTTCGCCCACGGATGGATCGGCCCGCTGTACGTGGAGCCGGACCACCACTTCACCTACCTGGGGTTCGGTTGGGTACGGCCCTGGCCGGGCTGGGGGATGCACGCGCACTTCATCGCGCTGGGTCTGCTGAGCCTCGGAATCGCAGCGGGCTATCGGCCACGGCTTTGCGCCGCGCTGTTCTGCATCGGTTTCACCTATGTCGAACTGATCGACCGCACCACCTACCTGAACCACTATTACCTGATGAGCCTGGTGAGCCTGCTACTGGCCGTCCTACCCTTGCGACGGGGATCAGCGCCACTATGGGCCATCTGGGCGCTGCGCGCGCAGATCGGCATTGTGTACGTGTTCGCCGGCCTAGCCAAGCTCAACCCCGACTGGCTGTTCCACGCGCTGCCCATGCGCATCTGGCTCTACCAGCACGGGAACCTGCCGCTGTTCGGCCCGATACTCCAGGAAACGTGGGTCGCCTACGTCATGAGTTGGGGCGGCGCCACGTTCGACCTGGCAATCGTGCCCGCGCTGTTGTGGCGACGCACCCGACCCTTCGCCTATGCCACGCTGGTCGCATTCCACCTGGCCACCTGGGTTTTGTTCCCGCAGCTTGGCGTATTTCCGTGGTTGATGATCGGGGTGTCGCTGGTGTTCTTCGAGCCCGAGTGGCCGCGCCGGCTATTAGGGTTCCTTCGGATTCCTGCCCGTCGTCCCGACGACGGGATGCAACTTTCCGCCAGTCGACCCTGGCGTGCCAATGCGGTCCTGGCGGCGTTGGCGCTGTTCGCCGCGATCCAGTTGGCGCTGCCCCTGCGCCATTTCGCCTATCCGGGAAACGTGCGCTGGAACGAGGAGGGCTACCGCTTCGCCTGGCGGGTGATGCTTTCGGAAAAGGTCGGCTTCGTGCAGTACCGCGTGCGCGACCCCGCCACCGGCCAATCCTGGCTGGTCAATCCGGGAGAGTATCTCACCCCGCTGCAGGTCGAACGCATGTCGTTCCAACCCGACATGATCCAGCAGACCGCGGGCATAATCGCCGGGGATTTCGCAGAACGCGGGTATGGGGATGTGGTCGTGAACGCTGATGCCTTCGTCGCCTTCAACGGCCGGCCCAACGCGCGGCTGATTGATCCCGACGTGGACCTGCCATCAGCCCGGCCCGGCTTGTCGCCAAAAGCGTGGGTCCTCCCTTACAAGCCCGATGCGGCTACGGCTGAAAATAAGCTTGACGAGGGCAGGCGCTAACCGCCGTCGCCGTCGGTGTCGGCGAACCCCACCGTCACTCCCAGCAGGCTGACCACCTCGGTGTTCAGGGCCCGCTGCAACTCCTGCATCCGCCGGTGAGCCTGGCGCGCCGGCTCGGGCTCCGACAGGACCGTGGTTTGCAGGGGTTCCTGCAACCTGTCGATTGCCGCCAGCGCAACGGTAAAGTGTCCGCGCATCCGTTCATCTGCTTCCTCGGACGCGCCGCGAACCAGCGCGCTGATGCCCAGGGCACCGTCAGTTCCGGCTCCCAGGTACGTGTCCTGCATCCCCAGGACCTGGTTGCGCAGGTCAGCGACGGCGTTGTTGCCGCCGGCGCCGGGTATTGCCGACGGGTCCCGATTGCCGCCATCGGAGCCCAGCGCCTTGCCCAGCTTCATATCGGCGATGCTGCGGGTCATGAATACCGAGGTTCGCACCACCTCGTCAATGGCCTGCTGTTCAACGAGGGCAACGCCCGCCGTGCCCTTGAAATAGCCGGCGTAGCCGCCGTTCGAGCCGTCCCCCGTCCAGTCGGCTAGGACGGCGGCCATCTCTTCCGCCACCACGTCGCCCAGGGCCGCCAGGTATTGGCAGCGTATCCCGCCGGGATCGTCCAGGGATGCCAGCGCCGCCGAGTCTGCACCAAAGATCACGTACTCGATGGCTCCTAGGCCCCGTTGTGTCGATCCGAAGAACTCGCGTACATCGTCGGCCGAAACGGATTCCCTCTTGGCCAGCGTGGATTCGATGCGCTCCGGGTCGATGGGCGACCAGTCCACCAAGGTGCGGGATCGACGGTCCATAACCGGCCCGAACCACATCGATTGCGACCGCATCCACGGAGTGCGGGCATCGCGCCACGCGGTTCGCGCCGCAGCCAGCTTCTCACCGTTGGGATCGGCGCACAAGGAATGCAGGGCGTCGTTCAGTTGCCTAGTCTCGGCAGCCACCGTGTGGAAGCGCAGAACAATCAAATCATCGCTCAAGCTGGCGAGGACATCCTGCCGTGATGGTGGAGCTGCACTGGCGCAGGCCACGCCCAGCAGCAGGGCCAGCCCAAGCATCGGCAGCAGGAATGCGCTTCGTGGCCGCATTACAACGATTCCAGGAAACGCAGCAGCGCCTCGCGTTCTTGACGCGACATCTTGCGGAACTCCTCCCGCGCGGCGAGACCCTCGCCGTCGTGCCAGAGGATGGCCTCCGCGACGTTGCGGGCGCGCCCATCGTGGAGCAGACGAGTGTGGTTGTTCACGTTCTCGATCAACCCGATGCCCCAAAGCGGCGGCGTGCGCCATTCCTGCCCGTCGGCCAGGAAGTCCGGCCGGCCGTCGGCCAACCCCTCGCCCATATCGTGCAGCAGCAGGTCAGTGTAGGGGAATATCACCTGTCCGGTCACGGCGTGCACCGGGTGATCTCCCGTGGTGTGGCTGGGGGTGTGGCAGGCAGCGCAACCGGCTTTCAGGAAGAGCCCGGCGCCCTGACGGACCTGCGGATCGTCAGCGTCCCGCATGGCCGGAACCGCGAGCGTCTGCTGGTAGAACACCACCTTGCCCAGCCGCTCCTCGCCGATCTCCGGCGAACCTCCGTTGGGTACCGATTGGCAGTCTGCCTGGCCGGCGGGGCAGTTTTCTGCGGAGAACAACGGCGAGGTGATGCCGATGTCGCCGTGGAACGCTCCGGCGATCTGCTGCTCCACCGTGGGCACGTTGGCCTTCCAGCCGAAGCGGCCGAGCCGCGCATTCTCATCGCGGACGCTCCAAACCATGTTGGCGCGGCCGGATATGCCGTCACCGTCGGCATCGTCAGGGTCAGCAAGCGCGAGGATAGCAGCCTCCGGTATGGCTTCCAGCAAGCCCATGCCGAACACCGACGGGGCGATGCGCGGCGAGATCATGACGTCCGGGTGCATTGGGCCGAAGGCCAGATCAGAGAATGAATAATCGGGCTGCACTAGGGTGTAGGGTGTGCCGTCCTCGTAGGTTCCCGGCACCTCCCGATAAGTGATCAGGAATCTCCCCTCGGGTGGCACGGTGAGTATCCCCCGGTCCTGGAGCTGGCCGCCGTACACCGGGTCGGGCAGCGGCCCGTCCGTGGTGGGGTCCGTTCCGGGGATGCTGAGCCGGAAGAGCAGGCCCCGCTCCGGGTCATCGGCATCGGCCGGCGGCTGGGCGCGTCCGTCCAGCGTATGGCAAGACGAGCAGGACTGGGCGTTGAACGTCGGCCCCAACCCATCCCTGGCCGCGGTGGACGCCGGCGCGGTCACCCAGTTCTGGGTGAAGAAGCTGTCGCCCACCTCAAAGACACGACGTTCGGCGTTGGTCAGGTTGGGCGCGGCCAGCCCGAAGGAGTTGCGGTTGGTGGTGACGATGGTGGTGGCGCCGCCCGGGCGCGCTTGCAGCAGCGCGGCAATCTCGGCGTCGCTGGGCTCGGATCGAGCCTCGCGGACAAGGAACCAGGCCAGCACGGCAATCGCGGCCAGGCCCAGGATGATCGCAAGGCAGTACCGCAGCAGTCCGGCCTTGCGAATGCTGGCAGTACGGCCAGTGAGCATCGGCGACGGCCAGAACTACACCGAGGTGTTGATGGTGAAGCCGAACGCCGCGGCGCCTTCAACTATCGTGTCGGCCTGCTTCTCCAGCGCCTCGATGGTGCTCAGCACCTGGGACCGGCCGAAAGCGCTGTCCGGCGCGGCGTCGGTCAGATGCTGGTCGAATGGGTCCGGGATGTTGCGGGCCATGGTCACCGCCATGGCGGTCTCGCCGGCCAGGCGGTCGGCCAACGCCTCGTTGTCGGCGGCGAACAGGTCGATGATGCCGGGACCGGACACCACGCCGTAGTCGCCGGTGAGCACCATGCGCACCCCGATGGCGTTGCCCACGATGTCGGCCACGGTGTTGTCGGAGAAGCACGAATGCTCGTCCTCCTGGGAACGCTCGGAGTAGGCGACAAACATCCGCTCCCCGGCCAGTTCGCCCTTGCTGAGGGCGCCGGCGCCGGTGATGATGTCCACCAGGGCGTCGTCGGCCGGCTTGGCCAGGAACTCCGCCCGGTAGTTGTCGGCGCCGGGCGCCCAAGCGTCCACCATGTCCTGGAGGTGGCCGATCAGGGTGTCCGAGGCCACCGCAAGGTACTGGCCGCGCCGGTGGGCGTTGTCGTTGGTGGTGTAGTCCGCCACGGGACGGGCGCCGGGGCCGCCGTCGTTCAGGTCCTGCCCCCAGAGCAGGAACTCGATGGCGTGCCAGCCGGTGGAGACGTTTTGCTCCCCGCCTTCTTCATTCAGCGAGATGATGAGGTCAGCGTCGATGGTGGGATATTCGTCGGGCATATTGATGATGCCGGCCGTGGGGTTGCCCTCCACGTAGTCGATGTAGGACTCGTCCATGGGCCAGGCGTTGATCAGGCCCTCCGGGCCGTCTTCTTCGTTGTCGATGGGGCCACCGTAGAACCGGAACACCTCGGTGGGGCCGTAGTCGTCCCGGGCGCGGAGCCACGCGCGTTTGGCCGCTTCCAGGCTGGCCGGGTTCGGGTCCGCCAGGAAGGCGTCGATGGCGGTATCCATGATTCTGGCCGACGCCAGGCTCTGGGAATAGAGGGCGTGTACGCCGACGGCGTAGTGAGCCACCACTTCGCCCTTGAGAGCGTCGACATCTACCTCGGGTTCTTCCATCAAAGCGGCCGGCGGCGCTGCGGGAGGCGGGGGAGGTTCACTCGCACAGGCCACTGCCGCCAGCGCGAGACACAGCGCCAAACCCGGTACCACGATCAGAGTGCGTTGCCATTTTCGTTGCATTTGGATCTTCCCCCAAATTGTTCTGAATGTTCACCGTCTTACCGAAAAACCGTTGCTACGAAATCATTCGATCACATCAACGACATCCGACATTGTGCATACCATAATTCTATGTGTCAAGAGAGCCATCCGTAAAATTACCTGGCAACGCATGAAGGCATTTATCGTCCATATTGACCCGGGTTCAGCCGGTCGTATACCTAAAACCCAAACCCGGAGAGCACGAACCGATCCTCTCACGGCCGGTTGCCTGGTTCAACCCGGTGTTTCCGGGAGCCCTGCCGGTCTACGTGTGCGGATGGAACGGACCCCACTGAACCCGACTAAATCCGTACGCGCACGGCCTGACAATCAGCTTGATCGCACGGAAACCGGTCGGTGTTCAAAATCAGGGTGCGGACCGGCGCGACGTGGTCGGAGCGTACGCTGGCACCAGGGTCAAAAGGGACACCGAAAATTGGACTGCGTATGGTATTGACAAAAGTTTTAATGGACACTAATTTAACCGCGCCATGTACACATTCCAACCCTTGGTGGCAGTAAAAAAAGAAAAACATCGGTGGGTTGCTATAGCGGCAGTGATCCTCCGGTAATTCGCCCCTCCCAGGCGCCCGGCCTTGTCGGATCCCTCCTCCCGGCAAGGCCGCATTGATTGCGAAACGAGCGATTGGAATTCTTCGAATTTGGATCCAAAAAGGGCCTGCCAGACCATGACGATGCGGGAATCCTACCGACCAAACCAGGGCGAAGGCGGGGCTGAATCGATTCGCGCCGGCTCCGGTCCGCTGCTTGGCGCTTCCGGTCGAAGCGTCGGGCTGCGTTTCGGTATCGGATTGCCGCTCACCGTCGCGGTCGGTCTGCTGGTGTGGTGGCTCGCCGACTGGAGCCAGATGCTGGACGCGCTGCGGGTCCTCGCGGGCCGGCCGGAACTGCTCGGCTTGCTGGTGGTCAGTTATACGGGCGCGTTCCTGTTGCGGGCCGTCGCCTGGCGTCAGCTCATGACTACCGGCGCCGGCGTCTTCGGATTGTTCACTTACCTGCAAGCGGCGCTGCTGGCCAACCACCTGCTGCCGTTCAAACTGAGCGAGGCGGCGCGGCGTTCCACTGTCTGAGGCAGCCGGATCCACCGCAATGGCCCGGCTACTGGATTTCGCCTCCCTGATCGTCATTGCGGCAGCCGGTGGGTTGCTCCTGTCATTGCCAGCGGGGCGGATATTGTGGTTGCAAAGCCTCGCTCTGCCGGTTGCAGTCATTCTTGGCGCGACTGCGGCGCTGTTCCTGCTTCGTTTCCTGGCTCTGGACAGGTTCGTTCCCAAACCCGTCCACTCCCGGCTGCAACACCTGCGGGCGGAATTGGCTGCGATGTCCGCCGGCCGCATCGCCAAGGCCGCGCTGTGGACGCTGCCCAGTTGGATCCTGGAAGCGGCGGTGTTGCTGGTGGCGGCCCAGGCGCTCGGCGCCGACATCTCACTTTCCGCGGCCATCGCCGTAACCGCCTTTATCATCCTGTTCCAGGTTTTCCACGTGACTCCCGGGGGCATCGGCGTTTATGAGGCCACCATGACCGGCGCTCTCTATTCTCTGGGGGCGCCGTGGGAGCAGGGTCTCGCCGTGGCGGTGCTGACCCACGGCCTCAAGTTTGCCTATTCCTACACCTTCGCCGCCGCTTTCACGCTGGTTGCGGTACGGGACCTGCTTCCCGCATGGGGTCTGGGCGCATTGCGGGGCTCCGCCGAGGGCGACAAGCACGCCTCGCGGTTTGAGATCTTCGCGGCCCGCGCCTGGAACGTGCTCAACGAGGGCAAACCCTTCACCCCGGTGTTCACCCTGGGGATATTGGCACTGCTGAGCATCCCCCACCTCACTGACGGCGGCTACTGGGTCCGGGCCGGCCTTGCCTTGTTGGCACTGGTCCCCATGTTAATCGTCTTTTACCGTTTCGATTTCCCGTTGAAATTGCGGATAGCGCTATGGGCATATCTCGGAGTGTTTCTGGCAGCGTTCCGGTTCTTTGACGTCGTGGCGATAGCCCTCATCCTCGGCGCGTATCTCACCTTCACCATCGTGCTGTGGGGCACGATCTACTACCACCTGCGCATCGGAACGTCGTGGTTCAACTTCACCCGCTTCTGGCAGCTGGTGCTGGAGAACCCGGACCCCACCAGCGGCAATTTCCTCGAGCAGATTCCCAAACTGGCGATCCTGGTGCTCGCTTTCCAGATGCTGGTGGACCAACCTTCAGTGTGGACGTTCGCGGCGGTGGAAGGATTCGCCCTGGGCATCGCGATAACCGCCCTGCTGCTGCACCAGTGGTTCTTCACCTGGCCTCCCGCCCCGTCGCTGGCGCCGACGCGATTGCGAGCCGTTCCCGGCCGGCGCATCTCCCGCCGGTTCATCACCATCGTCATTGACGGGTGCCGGTTCGACCGGCTGGAGGAGGCCGACACCCCGTTCATCGACAAGCTGCGGCGCGAGGGGGTGGACTACGTAGATACGTCCACCGTGTACCCGGCCCGCACCGTGACCGGGTTCAGTTCCATGTTCACCGGCGCGCCGCCCCGCGTCCACGGGATGTCCAGCAACTTCGTGCCCAGCCTGGGCATCAAGTGCGAGTCGATATTCGACGCGCTAAGGACCGGAGGATTGACCGGCAAGCTGGTGGGCATCGCTCACCTGGTGGACGCCTTTGGCGAGACCGACGTTGAAACCGTCACCGCCGTCACCAACAACGACGAAATCGACGACGCGCTGAAAGCAAGGGCCAAGGCGGTAGTGGAGCGGTATGACCCGGATCTGCTCATCCTGCAACTGCTGAGTGTTGACCAGACCGGCCACGCCCGGGGCAGCTACAACTCCGAATACCTGGCCAAGATCGAGGACAGCGACCGACATATTGAAGATTTTCTGGGGTGGTGCGACTCGGTCGGGTACCTGGAAGGGGCGACGGTGGTGATTACCGTCGACCACGGCCAGGGCATCGGCATCGGCGGACACGGCCACATGGGTCCAACGGAGCGGTACGTCCCCTGCATCATGTGGGGAGAGGGAATGGAAATACAGGGCGAGGTGGACGAGCCGCGTTCCGTGATGGACGTTACCGCCACCATCGCCTACTACCTGGGAGTTGACCCGCCGGCCCAGTCCGTGGGACAGGTGCTCGGTATCCCCGACGCGGATGAATCGTCCCGCCCCGTCGCCGTGATCATCCCTGCGTACAACGAGGCGGAGAACCTGCCGTCCACGCTGGCCCGAATACCCCGCCAGCAACGACCAGACCTCAAGGTGATCGTGGTGGACGATGGGTCCACCGACGGCACGGCGGAGATCGCCCGCCGGCACGGCGCCGACGTGGTGGTATCACACCAGCGCAACCGGGGCCTGGGCGCCGCCCTGCGCACCGGCCTGGCTGCGGCCAACGAGCTGGACGCCCGGGCGGCGGTGTACGTCGACGCGGACGGTGAGTACCCGCCGGAGCAGATACCCGACCTCCTCGCGCCCATTGAGGCCGGAGAAGCTGATTATGTGCTGGGCTCACGCTATCTCAATAAACGGCCGGACCAGCGGGCGTTCCGGCGCATCGGGAATATCGCGTTCACGGCGGCGCTCAACCTGGCGGCCGGCCGGCGCATCACCGACGGACAGACCGGGTTCCGGGCCTTCTCCCGCCGGGCGCTGGAGTGCGCCGAGATCATCCACGACTACAACTATGCCCAGGTGTTGACCCTCGATCTCCTGAAGAAGGGGATGCGGATGCGGGAAGTTCCTGTCTCGTACCAGCGGCGCACCAGGGGCAGTTCATTCATTGGCCCCAAATATCTCTGGCGCGTCCCGACCGGGATGCTGCGCAAGATGCTGAGCCGGTAAACGTACAGGAAACCATCAAGGAGGACGATGAAAGTGCGTTATCACATCGGAAAGTGGGGTTCACGGCCCCGCCGACAGTATTGGATAGCGGGTCTGGCGTTGACGGCGCTGCTCGCGCTGGCTATGGGCTGCCAGCAGGAACCACCGGCAGCCGCGCCGGCGGCCCCGGTCGACGGGAGCCGCAGAAGCCGCGGCGCAAGCAGCCCAGGTAGCAGCGGACGCCGCGCAAGACGCAGCGGTGGCAGCGCGGGAAGCGGCGGCGGCAGCCGGCAGCGCTCAGGCAGCGGCGGACGAAGCGGCGCGCCGGGGTGAAGACCGTCCCACCATATCGGTAATCGGCGGCGGCAATGGAACGGCATCCGTCCCAACGTCCGGTACTGGGGAGGGCACAGGGTCAGTGTCCGGCGTCGGAACCGGCACGGGTAGCGGCTCCGCATCCGGCGCCGCTACCGGGGCAATGATGGGCCAGGAGAAAGCGGGCGGTCTGATGATCCCCACGGGACTCAGCTATGAGACCGAGGGACCCACCGCGTCCGACGGGTACTATCATCCCACGACCAACCGGGAGATCTACCAGAAGATTTCCACGGACTACCAGGAAATAGCCCAGCTAACTAACGTCATCAGTGAAGGCAAGCCATTCCCGGCGGCCGAAATCTGGCTATTGTACGAAGCCGGGTCGCATACGCGCCTCGGCGCACAGAGCCGCACTCTGCGGAGCTTTGCGGCAGGAACCACGCCATCGACCTATTTCCCCGAGTCCGCTGAGTTCTACGGATCTGACACCTTCCTCGACGACCCAATTGAGAACGTCATACGCGGGCGGGGAGAAGCTGAAAGCTACAGCGATGCCCAGCGACGGCAAGCGGTCAATAAAGGGATACTCAGGATCCTCTACCACTGGTCCAAGTTCTACATTATCATCGGGGCCGAACAGATGAGCTCCGGCCTGATCGATGAGGCATGGGCCGTATACGTCGGCGAGGAAGTTGACGGCGAATACCCCAACTCCCTGGCCGCCCTCGTGCGCAGCCGCGAAGGCAACTTCGGCCGGGAAGGCACCATTGATATACCGCTGCGTGAGGCGATGGAACGCGCCCGCCTGGCGGCGGATGCTGGAGACCGGGCGGCAATGGACGCCGCGCTTGAAGACACGTACTCGCGCTTCAACGCCCTCTTCTACCTCGCCACCGTGAGGTACATCGGCATTTCGCAGCAGGACGTGGCAGACGGCAAAGACCCGGGCGTCCACCAAGTGGAGACCCTGGCGTTCTACCAGTCCATTCCATCCAGCCTGAGGTTGCCCAGGCCGACCCGGCCGTAGACGAGACCATAATGGCCTACGTGACGGCCGACCTGAGCGGCATCACAGTCGCGTCGCGCGATGAAGCGCTGGCTGCGCTCAACAGTGTCGCGTCGGCGCTCCTGTTGACCGACGATGACCTTATCACCAGCTACTACTGATAGACTCGCCAGCCCAGCATAGGAGAACCAAAGCATGAAGAGTCTATCTCGACGATGCATCAGGGCTTTCTGGTTGCCGGCCGGTTTGCTGCTGGTGACGCTGGCGATAACGGGGTGCGGGGGAGACGCTGAACCACCTCCCCCAACACCGACCGCTCCGCCAGCGGCTGCGGGAGGAGCAACCTCCGCTCCGGCCCCAACCAACACTCCAGTCCCGCCAACGGCAACGCCCGCGCCGGACCGGGACCGCACCCTCACCGTGTATTCCGGTCGTTCGCAGACCCTGGTGCATCCCTTGCTGCTGGCATTTGGCGAGCAGACCGGGATCGACATCAGGGTGAAGTACGCCGGCAGCGCGGCGACCGCGGCCACGCTGCTGGAAGAGGGCGACAACACACCGGCCGACGTCGTCTTCATGCAGGAACCCGGCTCCCTGGGCATCCTGGCAGAATCGGGGGTGCTGGCCCCGATTCCCCAGGAAACGCTGGACAAGGTGGACCCCCGGTTCCGCTCTCCGGCCGGCCTCTGGGTCGGAACGTCGGGCCGGGCCCGCACCATCATCTACAACACCGACGACATAGACCCGGCGAACGACCTCCCACCGTCCATTCTCGACTTTACCGCGCCCGAGTGGCGGGGACGGGTCGGCTGGGCGCCGCGCAACGGTTCCTTCCAGGCGTTCGTTACGGCCCTGCGGCTCACTGTTGGCGAGGACGCGGCCCGCGACTGGCTGATCGGTATGCGGGACAATGACACGGTGGATTACCCCAACAATGTGACCACGGTATCGGACGTAGCGGCCGGCGAGGTGGACGTGGGCTTCGTGAACCACTACTACCTGGAACGTTTCCTGGAGGAACACGGCGAGGGGTTCGGCGCGCGGAACCACTACATCGGCAACGGCGACCCCGGCGCGCTGGTCCTCGTGGCCGGCGTGGGCATACTGGACGCGTCCGAGAACAAGGACATCGCGGAGGAGTTCGTCGACTTCCTGCTTGGGGAGCCGGCCCAGACCTACTTCGCCCAGGAGATCAAGGAGTATCCGGTGTCCGCCGGCGTTGAGCCGGTTGGCGATCTGCCACCCATGGAGTCCCTGGACCCGCCCAACGTTGACCTGGGCAACCTCAGCGATCTGGAAGGCACGCTCAAACTGCTGCGGGAGACCGAAGTGCTGCCGTGATGGTCCGCGACGCATCGCGCCACGTCGGTCAATTCATCCAGGGCCATCAATTCATCAGGGGAAGGGGGCTGCTGCTTTGGGCGGGGGCTCTTTTCCTATTGCTGGCGGTCGCCTGCACGTTCTCGATTGACATTCGCGCCAGCCGGAGAGCGTCCATCAGCGGGGACGAGCCCTTCTACCTGCTGACCACCCAGAGCCTCCTGGCGGACGGCGACCTGGACTTGCGAAATCAATACGACATCAAGTCGTACCGGTCTTTCTTCGACCATCCCGACGACCTTTGGTATCAATCGGCGCCCACCCCCCACGGCCGGTTGCTCAGCCCACACAACCCGGGCCTGTCGGCGCTGGTTATCCCCGGCTTCTTCCTGGGTGGGCTCAGCGGAGTCCAGGTACAGCTATTGCTGATGGCGGCGGCCACGATGTCGCTGGCCTTCTTGCTCGCCGACCGGCTCACGGGTTTCCGGGCAGTCTGCTGGGTGGCGACGCTGAGCATCGGCTTGACCGCGACGGCTTTCATCTATTCCACGGAGGTCTACCCGGAGTTTCCGGCTGCGCTGGCCCTTGTCGTAGCGCTGCTGATCGCCATCCGCCGGGATGCGCCTGGCCGGTACGACGCGCTGCTGCCGGCCGTTGCGCTGACCGCGATATGCTGGCTGGGCACGAAGTACGTTGCGTTGGCCCTGCCGGTGGCCGGCTATTTCCTGCTCCGGACTGATTGGCACGGGCAGATTACCCTGCTGGCGGCCGGCATCCCTTCAGCCGCCCTGTTTATCTGGTTCCACCTGCACGTCTTCGACGGCTTGACTCCCTACAGCGTCAGTGTGGTGTACGCCGACTGGAACACCGCTCAAATCCTCGGCGGCCACATCGAGTTCAGCGAGCGTTACTACCGGATTTGGGGGCTATTCGTGGACCGGCGCTTTGGTTTGGGCGCTGGGCGCCGCTGCTGCTGGCGGCGCCGCCGGCGCTGGCGCTGCTGGCCCGGCGCACCTGGGAGCAGCGCCTGCTGCTTGCTCTCATCGTGATACAACTGCTGATCGCAACCTTCGTCGCCATCACCATGATGGGCTGGTGGTTCCCCGGCCGCACCGTGCTGACGGTACTGCCGCTGTTTGTGGCGCAGCTGGCCCTGATGATCGGGCGGGTATCGACCGGCATACGGTTGGTCATGGCGCTGCTGGGCGTCTGCACCCTGGCGTTCACCGCCGGCCTGGCCCACGCCGGCCGCGTCGGTGAAATCACCATTGCGGTGGACCCCTTCGACATGACGTTTGTCCCGTTCCAGGCCGTCGCCGGGCTGTTCCCGCTCTACACCCTATGGACGACCGAAACCTGGCAGCTGACCTATGCCTGGTGGGCGGCCTTCGTCGTCGCTACGGCGGCGGTCTTGTGGCCGGAGTTCTCCGGAGGATGGCGACGACTATTGCAGAAGGTCCTTGATGCCATCGGCAAACGCGACACGGGGCTCCCACCCGATGAACGAACGAGCGAGTGAGCAGTCGGCAGCCTTGCGCGCCTCTTCAAACTCCCGCCTGGGATTGGGCACGACGTGCTGCACGGGGCCGCCGATGGCGGCCGCTATGTTGTTTACCGAGGTTTCCTGTCCGGTCCCGATATTCAGGGCGATGTGCTGCTCCGCCGGCAGGTCGGCGGTTGCAGCCAGCAGGTTCGCTTCCACCACATCGGATACGTGGGTATAGGAGCGAGTCTGCTCCCCGTCGCCGTACACGGTGAGCGGGTTGCCTTCCCGCCGCATCCGCAGGAAACGAGGAATTACCAGCGGGTACTGGCCCTCCGATGGCTGGCCCGGGCCATAGACGTTGAAGTAGCGCAGCGACACGATGCTCATGCCGAACAGCCCGGCGAACAGGTTCGCGTACTGCTCGCCCATCAGCTTTTGCAGAGTGTAGGGTGACTTGGGGTTGGGCGTCATGTCCTCGCGCATCAGGTGGGTCGGCTGGTCGCCGTACACGCTGGACGACGACGAGTTAACAACCCGGCGCACGCCGTTTATCTGCGCGGCGCGCAGCACGTTCAATGTTCCCGTCACGTTGACAGCATGGGTCCCGACGGGGTCGGCCACCGATCGCTCGATCCTGGCCCATGCCGCCGTATGGAACACTACATCGGCCCCCTCGCTGGCGGATATCAGCGCGTCCGCATCCGTAACTGAGCAATACAGCGTCTCCGCAGACGGATTGAGCCGCTCCAGGCTGCCGGTGGACAGATCGTCCAGCACGATCACCTGATGGCCGTCGCGCACCAATCGGTCAACCAGGTGCGTCCCGATGAACCCGCACCCGCCGGTCACGACGCATTTCATGGCGCGTTTGAATCCTTGCCGTCGGCGTTGTGCTCCCTTTGACTAGTGGCAGAGCCGGCTGGCCTGCAGATCCCGACGGCTCCGGCATACCCCGACGCCGGAGCCGAAACGCGGCGTACCGGGTGACAGTCGCACTACGCAGATTGTGGGTCATTCAAGCGATAAAATTTTCCACGTTTGCACAGCGGCACGATTTTATTGTTGACTTAACATTGCTGTCAAATCCCACTTTCAGGGGGTTGTCATTGCAAGGCGCTTGCGCCGTGGCAATCTCGACGCCGTAGCAGCAACGTCTGCCCCAAAGGGTCCCCTGCGGCAAGTGCAGGGTGACGTTGCTGCGCTCGCAATGACACTTCCCCGCAACTCTGAACATTTACGCCCGACGCCGCCAAGTTGCGCCTCCCCATGGGCTGGGATAGACTGACTCACATCATTTACAGGCCATAGGCGCAGCACAGGAGCCCCCGTGACCACCATCACCAAGACCCCCGAGGAAGCCCGCAACCAGATCGTCAGCATGGTGCGGGACTTTGTACGCCGCGAGGTGGAGCCCGCCGCCGCCGACCACGACGCCAACGATACCGTCCCCTACGAGCTCATCGACCAGATGAAGGAACTCGGCCTCTTCGGCATCAACGTACCCGAGGAATACGGCGGCATGGGCCTCGACTACACCACCTTCGCCATGATCTTCGAGGAGATCAGCAAGGGCTACATGGCCCTCACCGGCGCGCTGGGCACCCACCATATCCTGACCTACGTGCTGACCCACTACGGCACCCAGGAGCAGCGGGACCGCTTCCTGCCCCGCCTGGCCAGAGGCCAGATGCGCGGCGGCCTGGCCCTCACCGAGCCCGGCGGCGGCAGCGATGTGGGAGCCCTCCAGACCCGCGCCGTCAAGGACGGCGAGGAGTACGTGGTCAACGGCTCCAAGATGTTCATCACCAACGCCGAGTCCGGCGACGCCTTCTGCCTGCTGGCCCGCACCAACCCCGACGCCTCTCTCAAGCACCGCGGCCTGTCCGCCTTCGTCATCGAGAAGGACGGCAGCCCCGGCTTCAAGGTGGGCCGCCACCTGGACAAGCTGGGCTACCGGGGCCTCGATACCTGCGAGCTTTTCTTCGAGGACTTCCGCATTCCCGCCGAGAACCTGATCGGCGGCGAGGAGAGCGTGGGCTTCGGGCAGGTGATGAGCGGCCTGGAAACCGGCCGGATCAACGTGGGCGCCCGCGCCGTCGGCGTCGCGCAGGCCGCCCTGGACGCCTCCATGCGCTACATCCAGCAGCGGGAGACCTTCGGCGTGCCCATCAGCCAGCACCAGGCCATCCAGCTCAAGATCGCCGACATGGCCACCAAGATCCAGGCCGCCCGCCTGCTGGTCTACGACGCCGCCACCAAGAAGGACAGCGGCGAGCGCATCGACCTGGAGTCCGGCATGGCCAAGCTCTTCGCCAGCGAGGTCTGCGGCGAGGTGTCCATGGAGGCCATGCGCATCCACGGGGGCTACGGCTACACCAAGGACTTCCCGGTGGAGCGCTATTACCGCGACGCGCCCCTGATGATCATCGGCGAGGGCACCAACGAGATCATGCGCCTCGTCATCGCTCGCCAGCTCCTGCGCCGCCCCGAGTACCAACTGTAGAGGACTGTAGTACATGACCCAGACCGAAATGCCCATCCGCCTCACCGAGCTGTCCCACTGCGCCGGTTGAGCGGCCAAGCTGAGCCTTGAGGACCTGGGCCAGGTCCTGAGTTATGTTCCGCTGCTCTCGCACCCCGACCTGCTGGTGGGCGCGGAGACCGGCGACGACGCCGCGGTCTATCGCATCAACGACGAGACCGCGCTCATCGTCACCGTCGACTTCTTCCCGCCCATCACCGACGATCCTTACGAGTTCGGCGCCATCGCCGCGGCTAACTCGCTGTCGGACGTCTACGCCATGGGCGGCAAGCCGCTGATCGCGCTGAACGTGGTGGGTTTCCCCGCCTCGCTGGACAAGGAGATACTGGGTCGCACCCTGCAGGGCGGCTACGCCAAGGCCGCCGAGGCCGAGTGCCTCATCGTCGGCGGCCACACCGTGGACGACCCGGAGCCCAAGTACGGCTTGTCGGTCATCGGCGTGGTGGAGCCCGGCAAGCAGGTGAGCAACGCCGGCGCAAAGCCCGGCGACGTCCTGGTCCTCAGCAAGCCCATCGGCACCGGCATCATCACCACCGCCGGCAAGCAGGGAGTGGTTGACCCCGACGTCATGTCCGGCGCCGTCGAGACCATGGCGGCGCTGAACCGACCCGGCGCCGTGGCCATGCAGCGGGTGGGCGTCAATGCGGCGACGGACATCACCGGGTTCGGCCTGATGGGCCACCTGAAGAGCATGGTCAAGGGCAGCGGCGTCGCGGCCGAGGTGAACCTGGCCGCCATCCCCGTGCTGTCCGGCGCCAGGGAACTGCTCGATCAGGGCGTCGCTCCCGGCGGCACCCACCGCAACCTCAGCAGCGTGGAGGACGCCGTGACCTGGGCAGAGTCCCTCACCGACAATGACCGGCTGTTCCTCTGCGACGCCCAGACTTCCGGCGGCCTGCTCATGTCGGTGCCGGCGTCCCGCGTCGACGCCCTGGTGGCCGCCCTACGCGAGGAGGGCGCGCCCTGCGCGGCCGTCGTCGGTCGCATCACCGACGGGCCGGCCGGAACCATAACCGCGGCACCGTAATTTGACCCGGAGCTTTCCCATGACCACATCCAACCAGCAACCGGCAGCGGACACGCAGCCGGAATTCGGCCTCAAGCGCCCCGACCAGATCAAGATCGCGCCGCCCGGCGGCGAAAAGGTCCCGCCGGGACAGTTCGTCGCCAAGACTTTCCCTGTGCTCACCTACGGCGACACGCCGCAGATTGACCTATCCACCTGGACCATCCGAGTGTGGGGTCTCGTCGAACGGGAAATCACCCTGGATTGGGCGCAGTTCTGCGCCCTGCCCCAGGTGGTCATGGACGCCGACTTCCATTGCGTGACCCAGTGGTCAGCGCTGGACCAGACCTGGGAGGGCGTGCTGGTTGCGGACCTGCTGGAATTGGTCGGAGTCTCCCCGGATGCAAAACACATCATGGCCTACTGCTTCGGCGACTACACCACCAACGTGCCGCTGGACCTAGCTCTTTCCGAGGGTCTGCTGGCACACCGGCAGAACGGCGCCGAGTTGGGCAAGGACCACGGCTGGCCCCTGCGCCTGATCATCCCCAGCCGTTACGGCTGGAAATCCGCCAAGTGGGTCAATGGGATCGAGTTGATGGCGGAGGACGCGCCGGGTTTCTGGGAACAACGGGGCTACAACAACAACGCCGACCCCTGGCAGGAGGAACGGTTCTGGCCCGAGTTGACGCGGTGACCTCCCGGTCGAAGGGCTGATAAAAAGACATGAGTCATCAACGGTCACTCCCCTGTATCCAACCGTTCTGATTGTAGCAACGGCATTTCATCCCAAGTACGGCCGTCGAGTACGCGACCGTGGCGTTTCTTGAAAACGCCGCCCCATTGCTTGAAATGAAAGGGCACGCCGGCGGCCTGGCACTGGTCGCGGATGTCGCGAGCCCAATCGGCCTCCATGGGGCGGGCGCCGGGGCCGGATTCGCCGCCAACGATGACCCAATCGATGCCGTCCAGATCCAAGTTTGGCAGAGGCCCTAGCAGGGGTTCCAGCGAGAGGAATTTGATGGCGGCGTCAGTCTCTCGCAGCAGGTCGATACGGTGGATGTAATCCTGGGATTCAACGCTGGCGCCCATCCAAATCTGGTTGGGCCACGGCAGTTTCGCGTTCAGGCTGGCCACCCGTTCCGGTCGCTTGGTGAGGACCTGAAAACGGTGCCAGTGGGCGCGGGTCATGACGTCGAAAACCTGGGCGATGAACTCATCAGGCACGTCGACGTGGAAGAGGTCGCTCATGGAGTTGACGAAGATGGAACGGGGCTTGCGCCAGCGCAGTGGGATATCCAACGTGTCAGGGTGCAGCGTCACGGCAAAGCCATTCCGGTACTTTGCCATGCCGGTGGCCTTGAGTCGCTTGGACAGGCGCTCGGCATAGCAGTGCTTGCAACCCGGGCTGATCTTGTTGCAGCCGGTGACCGGGTTCCAGGTTGCGTCGGTCCACTCGATTTTTGATGCGGCCATGGGTTACCAGTTTCTCAACAGGTGATCCGCAATCCTCACGGCGATAGGAGCGCCGGCAGGGTTTGAAGCTGCAAACATAAATGCAAACTGCGGCGAGTTCCGAGAATTCAAAAACCACCGGGGCGTGGGCGCTACTGCCTCGAAAGCAGTCCTGAGCTTGGCAAGATAGGCGTCCACAATCGCTTGCTGATCGCTACGCACCGTCAGGATCCGATCTTCGCCAAACAGAGTAGGTTGGACTTGCGTGCTATAGAGAGCATCGCGCCATTCTGGACCTCCGAAAACCCTATCCAAGACAGCAGCCCATTCTTCGTCAGGCTGTCGCTCCGTGGGCAATATTCTGGTCAGAGCGGAAAGAGGGAACAGGATCCACAAGTCTACAGATTTGGTATTCGCTATGGATCGAACGGTTTGCCAGTCAACCTCCGTGGCGAACGGGTCAAGAAAAATGACTGCACGTTGCCGGCTCCAAGGCACACCGAGGCGTAGATTTTGAGCCTCACACCAGTCGGGTAAGAATACATTAGCGTCGGCTGTCTGGATATGAATGTCCCGGTTTGGAAACTCGGACCGCAAGCGATGCAGTTCAGCAGCGTAAGCCGGATTGTGTTCCACAAACACGAACTGATCAAACGGGCGGTCGTCTACCTCAAGAGCTAACCAAGTAGAGCCTTTGAGAATGCTCGCAGTTTCGGCATCCATGTCGGCAACTAAAAACGGTGCCTCTTGTGAATGGTCGGGCGACCCGATATTGACGTAACCAGTGCCTGCAAAAGCGTCGACGTATACCAGATTAAAACGCTGCCGTTTCAAAGCGGTGGTATACCTTTCAAGATACCCTCGCAAAATTTGCAGCTTGTGCTGAGTCCAGGTTCCGCCGAATTGATTTGAGTTGCCTTCTGTCATCGTCAAACTCACAATAGAATACATGATCTAATTACGAGAATAACAGGAGGCCGGGCTTTGCGCAACACAGACCATTGCGATCTTTGCATGGGGTAAGTACACAGCACGGGCAGGTTTGTGCTTGACGGTTTGCCGCGCCATCGGGTACATTGCGAGCATAATTCCGTCATCGTCGGCGAAGAAGGACTACCTATGGCTACTTTGCAAGACCGCACCACTGTCGAGATGGAACAGGCGCTGCAGAACGGGTTCAGCCTGTCCTGGCTCCAGCAGATCAAGGACCAGGTTCCCGGCGCCGAGGAAGAACTGGCGCACGACCCCACGCTGGCGCAGTACACCGCCGATCTGCTGGACGAGTCGCCCAACCAAACCCAGCGGACGCGCGGGGCGATTCCCCGGGAAGGCGTGCCGCAGTTCTCCGCCTACACCTTCCGCGACAAGAAGGAAGTGTGGGGCTTCAACCTGACCAAGCTGTACCAGGAAGCCGTCTCGCGGCAGTGGTCCTCGGCCACGGACATTCCGTGGGAGACCCTGCGCCCGCTTCCCGACGACGTCGAGGCCGCGCAGTGCCAGCTGGCCACCTTCTTCGCCCAGGTCGAGTTCGTCGCCGCCGACGTGCCGGGCCGGTTCATCGCGCAGATGTCGCCGGACTACCACGAGGTGCGGATGTTCCTGCTGACCCAGGTGATGGACGAGTCGCGCCACATGGAAGTGTTCCGCAAGCGGGCGCTGGCCAACGGCGGCGGCCTGATGCGGATGATCGACTCGGTGAGCGACGTTACCGGCGGCAGCACCGACAACGCCCGCGAGTTCACCGAACTTTCCAGCCGGCTGCACATCGTCGGCGAGGGCAACGTGCTGACTCTGTTCCGCCTGGGCGAGCTGATGGCGTACAACGACGCCGAAAAGGCCATCTACCGCCGGGCGGCCCAGGACGAGGCGCGTCACGTGGCCTTCGGCGTGCTGCACGCGCGCTACATGAACGCCTGTGTGCCGGAACGGCGAGAAGAGGTCCACGCCTATCTGGACGAGGCGGAGGATCGGCAGGCCACGGGCAACGGCGGCGAGAACCCGGCGGCCCGCAGCGCGAACCTGACCGCCGAGTCGCTGGCGATCCTGCTGGGCGGCGGCGCAGACAAGGCCGACGAGGGCCAGAAGATCCTGGCGGCCATTCGCCAGCGGCAGGTCAAGGAATACTTCCAGCGGCTGAAGTCCTGCGGCTTCGACGACCGCATCGAGAACGGGCGGGTGAACCCGGCGCTGCTGGAAGTTTACCAGGCAGCGGCGTAACCTGCTCGACAATCGGCGCTGTGATGCCGACGGCCCGTCGTCCTGAGGTCGGCGGGCCGTCTTGATGTATCGTACCAAATCGGCCCCATACAGCCACCGGCAACGATCCTAAGCGACACCCGCACATCTGATGCAAGTGTTCTTCCGCACCCGCCGGCTGCAGAGGAATTACGAAGACGCAACTCGCGCTATTGCGGACTGGGGGTATGACGTTGGTCTGCGGTACGTTCAACGCATCTCCGAAATCCTCGACGCCCAAGACATTGACCAGTTGTACAGGACCCCTGCCTTGCGCCTCCATTCTCTGCGCGGCTCCCGAGCCGGCGAATTGTCCATTTATTTGACCGGGCGGTGGCGTCTTATCATAACCAGAGGAGACACGCCGCAAAGCGTCGTCATCGAGGAGGTCAGCAACCACTATGGAGACTAGCAACGAACCTCTCTATTCCAATCTAGCCATACCTCCGGGTGAAAGCATTGCCGAAAATATTGAGTTCCTCGGTATGCCACTGACGGAATTGGCAACAGCACTGGCCCTGCCGGTTGAAGCGGTGAACGAGCTTATCGCCGGAGACCGCGCCGTTACCCCTGACATCGCTGTCGCTTTGGAAGCCGCCATTGGTGCACCCGCCCAGCTCTGGCTCAACCTCGAGGCAAGATATCGGACTACACTGGCCCGGAATTGGGAAAAGACGGGCGGCAGGAAAGAGGAATGGACGGATTGGTGCTTTGGCCGCCTGCTCCGCAAACACCAGCATGAAGATGCGGCCGACCGCGCAGCAGTATGATTGAGCCAACAACCCACTACGCAAGTGAGGGACCATGACCACGCAGAATGATCCGCAGAACGGCAGCAACCCGGCCGGGCCGGTTGATGAGAGCGACCCCACCGGGAACTACCGGTCATCGGCCGCCGAGCGCGTCCAGCAGAACGTAGCGGATAGTGCAGACTCGGAGACTCCGGCAGACGAGCCGGTGGAGGCGACCGCCGAGCCCGAGGCTCCCCCATCCCCGACCGAGCGGTTCCCGTGGATGAAAGACACCCGGCAGTGGGGAACCCGCGCCACTCCCACCGCTCATGGGCTGACCATAGATGGGATCAACGTTGGCCTCTACGGGGAGATCCCCGAGGAGAGCCGGGAAATGACCCGGATGCCGCGCGGGTCCTTTGCCACGCCGGGGATGCCCCGTCTGGACAACTACTCGGTGAACCGCAAGGATGAGCTGTGGTCGGACAACTCGGCCTGGCTGTACGAGGAGGCCATCCAGCGGCGCTGGAACGCCATGCAGGACATTCCGTGGGATGAGATTCCCGACCAGCCGGAGACCCTGGAACTGGCCTGGTGCCAGCTGTGCACGGAGCTGGGCCAGCACGCCACCGCCGAGATCGACACCATCGGCCTGTGGCTGCACCGGATGAACTACGCCTACATCGAACCCAAGATGTTTCTGGCCACCCAGGAGTTCGACTCGGCGCGTCATTTTGAAGCGATGCGACACCGGGCGCTGTGCAACGGCGGCGCGCTGGGCCTGGAAACGCCCGGAATGATGAGCCGGCGCATGGTGGAAACCCGGGCCGGTTGGCCGGAGGTTTCCGTGTCGCTGTACATCGCGCGCGGCACGATGACGATGCTGCTGTACCGATTCGGGGCGCATTTCGCCACCAACCCGGTGGACCGCAGGCTGTTCAGCCTGTGCCTGCAGGACAAGGCACGGCACATGGCCTACGGGATGGCGATGCTGAAATTGACGGTTGCCGTCAAGGGAGTTGACTTCGGCGTGTCGCTGCGACGGATCCTGGGCTCCATCGAGAAGGACATGGCAGGGGAGATGAAGGATCCCGTGCTGTGGGAGGCCATGGCGATCATCGCCGGCGGATCGGTTGCGGGGATGGCCGAGGGCATGACCGCGGTCAACAAACTGCGCACCGACTACGTACGCCAATACCTGACCCGGCTGCACTACGTGGGCATCCAGAAACAGGAGAGCGGACTGCATCCGGACTTGGCTGCCGTATTGCAGTAGGTGAGCCGACTATGCCACCGCGAATACGACGCCCGGAAACCCCGGCCCGGCGCGATGCCCGCATTGCCAAGCATTTGGAGCAGGCGCGTGATTACTGGTCCAAGTGGCCCGCCCATCTGGCAGAGGGTGATTACTGCCAGGCCGGCGAAAAGGGCTGGGGCACGGTAGCGCAGCTGACCAAGGCCGTAGCAACCCTACGCAGCTGGGAGCATTACGACCATGAGGCGATCCGGGAAGTGATTACCGCCTTGATCGATGAGATTCCTGAACGCTCCGTGGACATCATGCGGGGCTTACGGTCAGCCGAAAGTCTGCACGGCAACTTCTATGAGGTCTTTATGACTCTGGAACTGGCCCGGTTCGATTTGGACGAGGTGCGGCCGCTGCTGGATATCCTTTGGGAGTTGCTACCGGAGCGGTACACGGGCGGGGTTTCATTCGGGCAGTGGGTCGAGCCGGGCTGATCCAGGTTGAATGATCCCATAATTCGTCGGCGGGTCAACGAGCGTTGCGGCGGCTATGGCGTAAAATAGCCGCCGCTCATGCTGATATCGTCCGCGAACCTGCTGCCCGATGACATCGGGGCATTCGTCCGTCTTGCGGTGCTCTGCGCCTGCTCCGGCGCCGTGGCCATCTGGGTCAACGGGTGGTTCCAGGCACTGGTGGCTACCGCTTTGGGAGACCCCGCCCCGCGAGCGCAGGGACGCCTCTTCGGCAATCCGCTGCGCCATCTGGATATACCCGGGATGATCCTGGCGACCGTCTCCGGCTTCGGCTGGGGGCGTCAGTTGCCCGGCCCGCCCGGACGGCAGGGGCGATGGCCGTCGGTTGTGGTGTCGGCCGCCGGACCGCTAGGGAACGTCACGGTGGCGTTCCTGCTGGCGTCGCCGGTAAAGGCCGGTCTGCTGGGATGGACCTACCCGTCGCCGGACAGCCTGAACCTTGTGATGACCGGCGGGCTGCGCTCCGGCATATCCGACGTGGTCGGATTGTTGATCATCTACAATCTGATGCAAGCCGCGTTTCAGGTGCTGCCCCTGGCGCCGCTGGCCGGCTACCGGGCATTGGGGGCACTGCTGTCAGAATCAACGGCGGAAACTTACCAACGGTTCCAGCGGTTCGCGCCGCTGCTGCTGGTGGCGTTGGCGGCGTCGGATTTCGTGCTGCGGCCGGGGGTGCTGTGGTCCACCCTGCTCCCGGTGGCCAACTGGCTGGCAGGATTGGCCACCGGCTACTGAGTCGGCCCGAACCGCTCGGTACGGATAGCGGACTCGGCGATGCCGACGGACAGGAGCGCGTCGGCGGCTGCCTCCACGAAACCCGTCGGGCCGCAGGCGTAGGCCAGCGGTGGTGCGTTGTTGCCGTTCATGGTGACCAGCTCGTCGATGCATTCACGGAGCATGGTCGGGTCAACCCGGCGGTCATATCCGATCCAGCCCGGCGGCCGCCGTCGGGTCAGCGAGCACCGCACGGCCACGCCGGCGTCACGCCGACCCACGCCGTCGAGGAACTTACGGTAGATGATGTCCTCCGGGCCGCGTGTCGAGTACAGCAGCAACGCCGGAGTGTCCGGAGCGGCCAGGCTGCGGTGCATCAGGATGGACTTCAGGGGAACGATGCCGGACCCGCCGGCGAGCAGCAGCAATGGGCCGGCCAGATCGGGCGTCCAGGTGAACGGGCCGCCGATGGGGCCGCGCACTTCCAGGGCATCGCCGGGTTCGACCACATCATGGAAATACGGGGAGACCTCGCCGTCCGGGATGAGCTCCACCGTCAGATCGATGCGTCCGAAATCATCGGGGGCCGATGCAATCGAGTAGGAACGCTGGGCCTGGTAGCCGTCGGGCGCGGTGAGGCGGACGTCGTAGTGCTGGCCGGCCCGGAATGAGCGAGGCTCAGCGAGGCGCAAGGTGAAGGTCTTGGCGCGGTAGGTCTCGACAGTAACCCGCTCTACGATGGCGGATTGCCAGGTTGTGGCGAGCGCTGCCGTCGGGTCCGGCACTAATCGCCCCAATACCGCTGTTCCTTCCACGGGTCGCCGTACATGTGGTAGCCGTATTGCTCCCAGAAGCCGGGCTGGTCCTGGGGCATGAACCGGATACCACGCAGCCACTTGGCAGACTTCCAGAAGTACAGGTGCGGCACCACCAGGCGAGCCGGACCGCCGTGCTCAGCGGCGATGGGCTGTCCGTCGAACTCAAAAGCCACCATGCCGCGACCCTCGAGCACGTCCCACGTGGGCAGGTTGGTGGTGTAACCGCCATAGGAGAAGGCCATCAGGTACGGCGGCGGATCAGCGACGCCGGCGGCGGTGAGGAGATCGTCGATGGTGACGCCTTTCCAGGTGGTATCCAGCTTGCTCCACTTGGTGACGCAATGGATGTCGGTGAAGATCTCGGTTTCGGGCAGGGAACGAAACTGCTCCCAGTTCCACTCACCCAGGGGCTCGCCGTCCGCGCCTACCAGGACGAAGCTCCACTGGTCCAGCGGCACGCGCTGGGTGGGGCCGGCGGTCAGCACCGGGAACCCCCGTTCCAGGTATTGACCGGGCGGGATGGGGCGAGGGGGTGTTTCGCGGCGTCGTCCGAAGAATCCACGGGTAACCATCTGCGCGCACTCCTGATGCCGACGTTGATAGCGGAGGGTATAAAATCCGCAGAATCCTGTCAAACGTCAGGCGCAACCGCACGCGTACCTGCTATAAACGACGGCCGGGATAATTTTACATCGATGCACAGGATGGACAGGATTTGATTGATTATTGTCTGCGTCCCGGATGCTGGGACGCTGCTGTGAGCGGAACGCCGCGACGGTATGGCCAGCATCCTATTCATCCTGTCCATCGATGTAAAAGACAATATGGGTGCGCGTGAGGAGGCGCAACAGGTAGCGACCGCTTTTGATATGGGGTATTAGGTAAGGAGTGAAACATCGTCTGGGCCGGCAGGGTTCACCAGAATCCGCCGGCTCATCTCCGCTGTCGGGAGTAACGGAGTTGTGAAATGAACGCCCAGGTTTTCGGAACCGGCACAGACTTTGATATTTTGACGTATTGGGTCGCCGCCGGCATCATCCTCTACTTCGCCGTGCTGCCACTCCTGCCCTCCGTCATCGCCGGCTGGCGCTACGGAAAACGAATGCTGGGAATATCGGCCCCATTGGGCCTGCTGTACGGTTTCCTGACCGCAATAGGTCTGGCTGCTATCGTAACACCCTGGGCATATCTGCCGGGCATGATTTGGTTCCTGGGCGTAGCGCCGCCGGTGGTCGCAATCGCGGGGCCAGCAATAATTTACCGGTACTGCCGCTATCGGGCCAGCCGCCGGTACACATCAAAGCCGACGCCGGAATCCTGACCAGGGCCATGGTGGCGGTCAGCGAAAAGAACAGCATCAAGGTGCCGTCGATCCAGCAGCAGCAGCGGAGGTACGGCATCAAGCAACCAGACCGTGGAGCGAGACAACGGTGAACCCCCAGCAGGAACCAGCGGAAGCCGGGCCGAGGTCGAGGGTTCGGACACGGCTACTGGCGGGTCGGCCGCGGGGCCCAGCATGAACGCATATCTCCTCGGGTTCGAAATCCCGCTAGGCGCGATCCTCGTCATGCTGGGAGTGGTGGCCTGTTGGTTCGTTGCGGTTCCGGTGGCGGCATGCGTCTGGGCCGGGCGACGCTTTGGCTGGGACCGGACGTCCGGCACCGTCGCCGGCATCGTGGTCGCCGTCGTCCTGGGCGGGATCGCCTACTCGTTCGCTCAACTGCCGTGGACCGGCTGGTTCGTCTACGCTGCGCCCATCGTCCCCACGGTCCTCGGGCCGGTGCTCATCCGCCTGTTCTTCCGCACTGAGCCCGACTGACGCCCACGCCGCCATCACGAGAGGACGCCGATGAACTTCCTGCAGCACTACTCGGATGGCTGGAACGTAGAGGCCATCGTCCTGCTCGCCATCCTCTGGTTCGGCCTAGTACCCGATGGATCCGTGGCGTCAGCGTCGCGGGTAGAGTGACTCTGGGCGTGTTCTGCGGAATTGCGATGATTGTCCTGCAACCCATGACGCTGGCTTACATCCGCTGGGACCTTGGCGTGCTGATCAATCCCAGCATGTATCTGGCGGGCGCGGCGGTCAGCGCGGCCCTGTCCGCGCTGGTGTGCTATCTATGGAGCCGCTTGGTGGGCAGGCTGAACTGCTGACTACGAGGAGGCGCGTCCCATTGGTAGACTGGCGGCAGGCACACGACCCGCCGCCAACTCGTTTCGTCAACCGGCCGGCGGTATCGGCATGAGGAGCTGTAATGAATTTCACCCAACACTTCAGCGGCGGATGGAACATCGATGCCATGATTCTCATCGCCCTGCTGTGGTTCGGCCTGGTGCCCGTCCTGACGTGCATCATCGCCGCCCGCGTGTTCGAGGAGCGGGAGCGCGGCGACGTGACGGGCAAGAGCGTGTTCTACGGTCTCATCACCGGCCTGAGCTTGGGCTTCCTGTCCGCAGTCGTCATGCTAGCGGTCGGCGGTTTGTGGGTCGCCCTCGCCTCGCCTCCGGTGGCGGCCGTCATCGGGGTGGTGGCAATTCGCGCCTACTACAAGGCCAGTCGATAGGGCGAACGCCGTTGAAAAGGGTTTTGACGTGAACTTTCAAACGCCGGACATTTCCCCGTCGGGGGAGCCTTCTGCTCCTTGATGTTGGCCCCGATGCGCCTGGCATCGTCACCGGAGTCGCGTGCGGACGGAAAATGGGCGGCGTTAGCCGGTTTCCGGGCACGGCTTTGGGCATAGTTACCGGCATTGCAGCGATAATTCTCCAAATAGGCGCCATTGCTCTGATGTTGCGGCACTGTGGTTACGAGCATGTCTATCCCGCGGCGCGATAATGACCGCCGTTGCTACGCTAACGAGATTGCCGCCCCCGCATCAAGTGCGGGGTGACGTTGCTGCGCTCGCAATGACATCAGCATTCGTAGTCGTAGCCGTCGTACCGCTCGTCGTAGTACAGGTCATCATCGTCGGGCCGGCGGCGGAACTTGCCGTAGAGCCATTTGCCCACGACTACCACCACCGCCAGCATCACCAGACCGCCGATGATCCAAATGTCCAGGTAGGCCAGGAAGGACAGGTCAGCGGGTTCGCCGCCGGCCTGCAGGGCAACGGCAAGTACAATTAATGGCATCATGTTCAAGTCTGCTATCGTAGGGGTTAGCCGCGTGGGATGCGGGGGTAGCCGTCCGGTCAGCGGGTTGCGGAGGCCGCGAGTTTGTGGGCCAAGTACGTAGCGGTGGCGCTGACCGCCGCATCGCCCATCGGCGAGGAACTGGTCTCCATTCCGTTGGGCGTGGGGCTGGGACTGGAGCCGGCGCTGGTTGCCGTGGTGTCCGTGGTGTTCAACATGCTGCCGGCGTTGGTGATCTCGGCGCTGTTTCGCCGGGCGGAGCAGGGGACGGGGGTGTTGAGAGTAATGCTGCGCATGCGTCCCGAGCCGGTTCGAGCGGCGGTAAGGTGGATGCTGCGACGTCGCAGCCAACGGCTGTTGCGGGCGTTGGACCGCTGGGGCGTATGGGGAGTATTGATCGTCACGCCGTGGGCCGGGGTGTATGTTACCACGCTGACCCTGGAGGTGGCCGGGATGCGCCGGGGCCGGCTGCTGGCGTCAATTGCCGCAAGCCTGATTGTCCATGCGGCGGTGGTCACGGTAGCGTCGGTGGGAGTTTTCAGCCTCGTGTAAACGGAATTCGCCAAATCCCGCATCGTTCGCCGAATGACGTCCGCGGTTTGGATGTACAAAAATAGCGCAACACGCTCGCCACACCACCCGGCTGACGGGGAAGCAAGGCGGAGCCGGGCAGGGTACACCGGCCCACTGGCGGAAATCATGAAGCAAACGGTAAATTCGTTTCTGCAACACCTCGTCGTTGAGCGGGGCTTTTCCCAGAACACGCTGGACGCCTACAGCAACGACCTGAACCAGTTCCGGGAGTTCGTCGCGGACAGCCTCAACTCCGAAGATCAGGAAGTCTGGCGTCTGGTGGACATCAACCTCCTCAACGCATACATCAGCGAACTGAGGGACAACCGCAAGTACCGGGACACCACCACCGCCCGCAAGGTGGCGGCGGTGCGGTCGTTCTTCGGATACCTCAGCGCCAACGGGCTGATAACCGAAGACCCGACCGAGAATCTGGGCTCGCCACGGGTGGGGCGGACGGTTCCCAAGTACATCTCCGAGGAGGACGTGAAGCGCCTGCTGACCACTGCGGCAGACACCGGTACGCCGGAAGGGCGCCGGGACGCCAGCATCCTGGAGCTGCTGTACGCCACCGGGCTGAGGGTAAGCGAACTGGTGGCGCTGAACGTGCAGGACATCGATTTTGAGGAGGGGTTCATCCGCACCTGGGGCAAGGGTTCCAAGGAGCGGATCGTTTACCTCTACCCCGACGCGCTGTCGAACCTGCGGGAGTACATCGGCGGCGCCCGCGTTGAGCTACTGAGCGACAAAAAGGGCGAAACCGCCCTGTACCTGAACCAGCGCGGAGAGCGGCTCACCCGGCAATGGGTGTGGAGCATCCTGAAAACGGCCGCCAAGGCCGCTGACGTGGACCCGAAGATCACTCCGCACACGCTGCGGCACAGCTTCGCCACCCATCTGCTGCAGAACGGGGCGTCCCTGCGCCACGTGCAGGAGTTGCTGGGACACTCCAGCATCTCCACGACGCAGGTGTATACGCATCTGACCGATTCGCACGTCCGCGCCGAATACGAGCGAAGCCACCCACGAGCGTAGCGGGGAAACAAAAAGCGCGACCGGATTGGCCGCTCCCGGATCACGATGCGAACGGCGAGGGTTTGATCACCCTCGCCGTTGCAGATTCTTGATGGCCTCGTCGATGCGGCGCACCTGCTCGGTATCTCCGGATGAAAGCCGGTAGCAGCGGTCGAGATACAGCTGGGCCAACTGCACGCCGTTCGGGGTGGTGTCGTTGGCGGCGTCAACCAGCGAGCCGATGCCAAACTCATCGGGCAGGTGCCGGCCCAGGGCGGTCATCTCCGCGATGATGTCGGCGATGGCGGCGGAATCGTTGCCTTCCTGAGCGAAGCGCAGGCGACCCAGCAGCCGGCCCATTTCGGCCAGGCGGTCGCCCTCGCTCATGAAACTCCAGAGCACTTCGTTTACGCCCAGGCTGTCGCCCTCGTCGGCATCCACGGCGCCGGCCAGGGGAGAGGAGCCGCCCAGAGGAATGGCGGCGTCCCCGGCGGGAAGGGTGGAGACGCCCTCCTCGCCGCCGGTTCGGAACCAGGAGTCGGCGTATTCCTGGACGGCCTGGGCCACCGATTCCATCATGCGGGCCAGGTCGTACGAGAACATGCTGCCGCCGTAGACCAGGTCGTCGTTCCGGACATTGGCCAGGCGGACCAGTTGTTCGTAGCCGCCTTCCACCAACTCGGACATTGGCGGCATGGCGAAGGCGGAGAAGTTGGCCAGCGGGCCGGAGCCGGCGCTGCCCAAGTGCGCGGCCAGGAAGGGCGGGACGTACTTGGTCAGATCGGCAGTGATGGGCAGGGTGATGATGTAGGTGCCGTACACGTTGTCGGGCTCGGTGTCCACGCGAAAATACAGGATCGCGTGGCCACGCGGTCGCTGCGGATCGCCGATTTCAAAATTCAGGTCCATTGGCGCAAGTATAGATTAGGGCTGCGACGATAGCAAAGGCGGGAAAGCGCCGAAAAATTTGATGACACGCAGCAATAGCGAACGCCTGTTCGCTGATGATACTGTGCTGGCAAGCCGCCAACCGGCGGTGATTATATCAACCACGGAGGACTCGGTATGTTGGCAACTGCGCAGACGTGCGCCGTCATTGGGTTGGACGGCCAGATAATTCAAGCGGAGACGGACATTTCGCCGGGACTGCCGGCCTTTCACATCGTCGGCCTCCCGGATACCGCGGTACAGGAGGCCAAGGAGCGGGTGCGGGCGGCGCTGCGCAACAGCGGTTGCGAGTTCCCCATGCGACGCATCACCGTAAACCTGGCGCCCGCAGATCTGAAGAAGGCCGGGCCGGCCTACGACCTGCCCATCGCGGTGGGAATATTGTTCAGCACCGGACAGGCGCCGCCTACCAGTGAGCCAGCGATTTTCCTGGGCGAGCTGTCGCTGGACGGCGGGCTGCGCCATACCGCCGGCATCCTGCCGATGGTTTCCGTGGCCCGGGACCAGGGCATAAGCTCGGTTTACGTGCCGGCGGTCGATGCGGCCGAAGCCGCCCTGGTGGACGGAGTACGGGTGTATCCCGTCGATACGCTGGCACAGCTGATGTCCCATCTCCAGGGGGAGACGGCGATATCACCGTTTCCACAAAACGGCGTCCACCTCAACGGTAACCGCGAACAGCCCGGCAGCACCGACTTATGCCACATCCGGGGGCAGGACCACGCCAAGCGGGCTCTGGAAGTAGCCGCTGCGGGTTTCCACAATATTCTGCTGAGCGGGCCGCCGGGTTCGGGCAAGACGCTGCTGGCTCGCGCGCTGCCCGGCATCCTGCCCTATCTGACCGCCGACGAGGCGCTGGACGTCACCAAGATCTACAGCGTGAGCGGCAACCTGCCGCCGGACAGCCCGCTGGTAGCCCAGCGGCCGTTCCGCGCGCCGCACTACACCATATCCAACGCCGGCCTGGTGGGCGGGGGTCGCATGTTGCGCCCCGGCGAGATCACGCTGAGCCATCGGGGAGTGCTTTTCCTGGATGAACTGCCAGAATTCGGGCACGCCGCGCTGGAATCGCTGCGGCAGCCCCTGGAGGACAAGACGGTGACCATCACGCGGGTCAGCGGCACAGTGACCTACCCAGCGAGTTTCATGCTGGTGGGAGCGATGAACCCGTGCCCGTGCGGCTATGCCTCGCATCCGCGCAAGGAGTGCGTATGCAGCCCGTCGGCCCGTGCCCGGTATCAGCGTCGCATCAGCGGGCCGCTGCTGGAACGCATTGACATCTTCGTGGAGGTCCCGCCGGTGGAATACGAAAACCTGTTGGGTCGGGCGGAGGCCGAGAGCTCAACCGCGGTGCGGGAACGCGTAGCGGCGGCGCGCGCCATGCAGGAGGCCCGGTTTGCCGAGGGATCGGAGACTCGCGGCCTGTCGAACGCCGAAATGTCCGGATCGATGATCTGGGAGCATTGTCAGCTTCAGGATGACGCGCAGGCGCTGCTGCAGCGGGCATCGCAGCAGCTGGACCTATCGGCCCGGGCGCTGCACCGGGTGGTCAAAGTAGCGCGCACGGTTGCCGATCTTGCCGGAGCCGAACGGATAGGACCGGCGCATCTCGCGGAGGCACTGCAGTACCGCGCTCGGGAGCTGGTCTGACCGTGATCGGCCAAACCCGACCTTGATCGACAACGCTCACAGGATTTAGGATGTGAACGACACCATTCGATACGATGACGATGCGGAACGGGCGTCGATATTCACTGTGCCGGTGCGACGCATCAGGCCCCACTTCTGGACGTTCAGCATCTTTTTCATCGCCACCACCATATTTTACGTCTACGTGCACGCGATAGACGTTGACACGCCATCATGGCGAGACACGCCATCGGCTATTATGGGCGATGTCGTGTACGCCGCCGGGTTCTGGATCATATTCAGCCCGATCCTGGTAGAAGGAGTTGCCATGGTTTTCGCCGCAATTTTCCGACAGAAGACACGACAAGAAGGGCGAGAAGAAATGAACATCGCCTGGCGTGAATGGAACCGGCGACGGGAGGAAGCCATCGCGGAGGGTAAGCCGTTCGACGAGCCTACCCCTGATTCGAGGAACGGAACAAACAACAGTAGGGGCTAGCGGGCCGGCGGGGACATCCGCCGGCGAACGTTGCATCCGCCGCTGCGTTCTGGACTGTGCTCAGCTCGATCCCGGTCGGAGGAGTCGCCATGGTTTTCGCCGCAATGTTTCGTCAGAAAATCTGCAGAGAGGGACGAGAGGAAGGACGTGAACAGGGGCGGATCGCAGGCTACAAAGAAGCCGACGCTGCCTGGCGTGAGTGGAACCAGCGGCGGCGGCAAGCTATCGTTGAAGGGAAGCCGTTCAACGAGCCCACCCCTGATGCCAGGGATGGAGCGAATTCACCGCGCACCTGACGGCCGCGCCAAGCCGCAACACTAACGGAAGAGGTGACGCAGCACGAAAGAAATGGCCTGGCGCAGCCTGGTGTGTTGGGCTACGCGAACGGTGATGTAGATGTGCCCGCTGGCTCCACCGTCCAACCCGGCGTTCCCCTGCCCGCGGAGACGGAGGCGGCGGCCATCAGCGACGCCGGCGGGTATGGTGGCGCTGAGCCACAGGTCCCGCCGCAACCGCTGTTCTCCGGCGCACCGCCAACACTGACCGGCCTCCAGGGTCTCCTCCGGCTCGAACCCGGTCCCCCGGCAACGCTGACAGGTCTCCGTGCGCGTAACCGGGAATACTTTGCGCATTCCCTGTCTCGCCTCGCGGCCTGTAATCAGAAGGGCGGCTTCAATATCCTCGCCACGCTGGGGAGATGACGGAGAATAGGTACGAGGACGCGCGGGGCGAGTTGCGCTGGGGCGGGCAGCATTGCGCTGACTGCGGCGGCTCGGCTCGGTGGCGGGCGGCTCGCTTACCCCGTAGATATCGTAGTGGCGGCGGCGCTGCGGATCAGACAGGGTGGCGTACGCCTGATTGATCTCTTTCATGCGGGCTTCAGCTTCGGGCCCGGCGTTGAGGTCGGGATGATACTGTCGGGCCAGCCGGCGGTAGGCAGCACGGATCTCTTCCGTGGTCGCTGCCGCCGGGACGCCGAGGATGCTGTAGCAATCGCCGTTCATGATGTCGCCGCGATGTGCCGTAATCCTAGCAGGTAATAATCTGGATAATCACTGACGATACCAGCGAGTTTGCCAATTGTCAGCGTGGATGATACCCTGAATGCGTCGGGGCGGGGCGTAGCGCAGCCCGGTAGCGCACCTGCATGGGGTGCAGGGGGTCGCCAGTTCGAATCTGGCCGCCCCGACCATTTCGACCAAGCCATGACAGCCAGGGCGTCCTTCGGGGCGCCTTTCTGCATTACATGGCGGTGCGCCCGCCGTCCACGACCACCTCGCTCCCGGTGACGAACGACGCTTCGTCGGACGCCAGGTAGACCACGGCGTAGGCAATATCCTCGGGCCGGCCGATGCGACCCAGGGGCACACGTCGACGTTGTTCCTCATCGCTGAGCCCACTGCCGCGATTGGCGCGGGATTCCTGCAGCATGGGCGTGTCGATGGGGCCGGGATGCACGGAGTTGCAGCGGATGCCCTCGCTGGCGTGCTGGATGGCGGTGGACTTGGTGAAAAGCCGCACGGCTCCCTTGGTGCTGCTATAGCCGGCCAGGTTGTAATCGTTCCCGACCAGACCGGCGGTGGAGGATATGTTCACGATGCTGCCGCCGCCGGCCTCTCGCAAGGCGGGCAGGGACGCCTTGGTGCCCAGGAACACACCCTTGGCATTGACATCGAAGAGACGGTCCCACTCCTCCACGGTCATGTCCTCGATGCTGCGGCCCAGCACGATGCCGGCGTTGTTCACCAGCACGTTGAGCTTGCCGTACTCGGAAACGGCGGCATCGACCGCGGCCTGCCAATCGGATTCGCTGGTCACGTCCAGGTGGACGTAGGTGGCCTGGCCGCCCAGTTCCCGGATCTCGGCCTCCACACGGCGCCCCTCGTCGTCGAGGATGTCACCGAACACCACGCACGCGCCCTCGGCGGCGAACATCCTGGCCTCCACCGCGCCCTGACCGCGCGCGCCGCCGCTGATGAGAGCGACCTTACCGTCGAGCCTGCCCATATTTTGTCTCCTTATGCAGAATGAAAATGGTTGCGGCCATCCATCAGAAGCAGGATTTTCAAGATTATTAGATTGACAGGATCAGGGAAGTGTAATCCCGAAAATCCTGGAATCCAGTAGACCCTGATGCTGACGAAATTGCCCGGTGGAGGTTATTCGTGCCCGAACATCAACCGGCCGACTTCAAAAACGAAACCCGGCAGAACGTCCTCCCCATCCAACACTGCCGGATCTTCCAATACTTCCATCTCACGCCCGGGGCGAAAGATATAGACGCGGCGGTCAATAGCGTCCAACATCCAGCCCAGGCGGGAGCCGCCTTCCATCCACTCCGCCATTTTTGCCAGCAACGGGGTCAGCCGGTCGCTGCGCGAGCGGACTTCCACCACGAAGTCGGGCGCGCCGTTGATGGTGCTGCGCAACTCCAGCTCGGTGAGATTGTCGAACCGTTCCTGGGTAATCCAAGCCGCGTCGGGCATGTACTGCGCACCACTGGGGAGCCGGAACGCGATGGTTTGGGAAAAGTGCGCTCCAGGGTTGAGTCGGTCCCATATCCCAAGGTCAATGTTGATTGGGTTTTCGTCGCGATTGCTCAATGCGCCTGACGGAGCCATTACGATCAGCTCTCCCTGGGCGGAAAATTGGAAGTCGTAGGGCTCGTTGTCCCGGGAAAGCTGGCACAGGCGCTCCCCGAAATCGGGGGCGCTGCCGTCCACGCCCAAGGCCTTCAAGTTCAGGCGCAGTTCGCTGCCATCGGCCATGGGCATGTCGGGTTCGTAATGGGGAGCATCGGGAACCTCGACGGTTGGCTCTTTCGGCGTGGTCGTAACCATTTCTCAAACCTCTATGATTATCACATTCTGAATTCCGGCACTGTATCAAGTACGGTGTGATGTTCTTTCGTCGGAATGATATGGGGTGGAGGTTATTCGTGCCCGAACATCAACCGGCCGACTTCAAAAACGAAACCCGGCAGAACGTCCTCCCCATCCAACACTGCCGGATCTTCCAATACTTCCATCTCACGCCCGGGGCGAAAGATATAGACGCGGCGGTCAATAGCGTCCAGCATCCAGCCCAAGCGGGAGCCGCCTTCCATCCACTCCGCCATTTTTGCCAGTAGCGGGGTCAGCCGGTCGCTGCGCGAGCGGACTTCCACCACGAAGTCGGGCGCGCCGTTGATGGTGCTGCGCAACTCCAGCTCGGTGAGATTGTCGAACCGTTCCTGGGTAATCCAAGCCGCGTCGGGCATGTACTGCGCGTCGCTGGGAAGACGGAACGCGATGGTTTGGGAAAAGCACATTCCGGGATGCTGCCGGTTATACATCTCCAAGTCGGCGTTGATTACCGTCTCGTCGCGGTTGCTCAAAGGGCCTGACGGAGCCATTACGATCAGCTCTCCCTGGGCGGAAAATTGGAAGTCGTAGTGTTCGTTGTCCCGGGAAAGCTGGCACAGGCGCTCCCCGAAATCGAGGGCGCTGCCGTCCACGCCCAGGGCCTTCAAGTTCAGGCGCAGTTGGCTGCCACAGGCCATGGGCATATCGGGGGCATAGTAGAGCTCGGCGGCTTCGGTAGGCTCTGCTGGCGTGGTGGTTACCATCTCGCAAACCTCTATGGCTATGACATCCTGGATTCCCGCTTTCGCGGGAATGACGGAGAGATGCCTACCCGGTGATGACTTCCTTGAACTCGCGAATGGCGTTGATGTGGGCGTCAGGGCCGGCCAGGTTGGCCGACATGGTGTTCACGGAAAAGTGTGATGCGCCCATGCCGCGCCACTCCTCGGCCCGGGCCTGCCAGAACTCAGGGTCGCCGTCGGAGTAATTTACCCGCGGTTCCATGCCGATGGCGTCGGGGTCTCGGCCGACGGAAGCGGCAGCCTCACGCACTTTGGCGATGGCGGCAGACGCCTGGGGATCATCGGACTGGAACTGGGGGAACCAACCGTCGGCGCAACGTCCCACTCGGCTGAGCACGCGGTCGGTGGGGATTGGCCCACGGGCGCGGCTGCCGGCGCCCATCCACAGCGGGATCGGCCGCTGCACCGGCAGGGGATTGATGCCGGCGTTGGTGACGTTGTGGTAACGGCCGTGGAAATCGACGACCTCTTCCGTCCAGAGACGGCGCAACAGTTCCATCTGCTCCTCGGCACGGCGGCCCCGGGTGGAGAAATCCTCGCCCAGCGCCTCGTACTCCACAGGGTTCCAGCCGATGCCGACGCCCAGGCGCAAGCGGCCACCGCTGAGCACATCCACCTCGGCGGCCTGCTTGGCGACCAGCGCGGTCTGACGCTGCCCCAGAATGACGATTGCCGAGACCAACTCGACAGTGGTGGTCAGGGCCGCCATGTACCCGAAGGCCACGAAAATCTCGTGGAACATGCTGTCCTTGGTGTAGCTGCCCGTCCAAGGCTGGTGGTACGCGGTGTCCGCGCCCAGCACGTGGTCGTAAGCGATGATGTGGGCGTAACCCAGTTCCTCGGCCGCCTGCACGTAATCACGCACGGCGATGGGGTCGGAACCGATTTCAGTCTGGGGAAATACGACCCCGATCTGCATCTGTCGGTCAGGCATGGCTGCGCTCCTGTTTTACTGGCATGGATGGACAGGATGGACGGAATTAGGGATTTTGCGGGATGGGTGGATGAGGGGATTTTACCCGCAGGGAAGGGGCGGGGCAAATGTGGCACTGCTAGCCGCCCACTCCCCGCGCGGCATACGCCTGCCCGTACATTTCCATGGCTCGCGCCAGCGCGTAGTCCAGATTGATCAGGTCGTTCACCGAGTTCACCATCATCTCCCCGGCGTCGGCAATTTCCTGACGGTACTGCGACAGCGCGATCTGCCGGTTGTTCTTGCGGATGTTGTGATAGGGACACATGGGCGCCCGGTTCTGTATCTCGTTGCTGGTGCCCTCCCGGGAACGCGGCGCGATGTGGTCCAGGTGAAAGTTGCGCGCCGTTCGGATGATGCTGCCGTCGGGCATCCGGTTGGCGTAGCCGCAGCACCAGGCCATGTAGCCGCTGAGCTCCAGCAGCATTTCCAGCATCTCCCGCTCCGGTATGATGCTGTCCGGCACCTTGAACCGGCGTTCCGGCAGGGCAAAGCTCTGCGGCGCAACGTCAGCCTCCGGCGACGTGCGCGTGGGCAGTTCCGTGGGCCCATGAACCGTGGCCATGGGTTCGCTGTCCAGCACCTGCTGGCCGGTGGTTTCGTCGTTGCAGCGCAGCAGGGCCAGGCTCGGCTTGTTGAACTGTCGCTTGAAAACCGTCCAGGCGCGCGGGTTGAAATCGCAGGCGACCCACCGCCGACCCAGCCGCTCGGCGGCCACTCCAGCGTAGGCGCAGCCGGCGAAACAGTCCAGCACCACGTCGCCGGGGTTCGTGCTGGCGGCGATGATGCGCTCGGCCAGAGCTACCGGCTTCTGCGTGGGGTAGCCCGTGCGCTCGCGGGCCTGCCCCGACAGGTTATTGATATCGTCCCACAAGTTCGTGGCATTCCGACCCGGCGTCAGATACCTCTTGCGATAGGGACGGCCCGTGTCCGACCATACCAACATCCCTTCCTGGTCTAAAGCTTCCAGACGGCTCTGTTCCATGCGCCAGCCGTATTCCGGCGTGTAGCCTGCATATTCGTAAGCCAAGTTGGGCCGTCGCCCCATGGATGCCGTGCGAATGATGTGGTCCAGCCGATACTTTCCCCGCTCATCCTCGTGCCGATAGAAGTTTGCTACGTATTCCGCGTCGTGAGGAACATAGACGACATTCCATACCCGTTCTCGGTCGGCCTTGGCATAGAAAAGAATGTAGTCCGTGATGGTCCCGAACCGCTTGGCGTCGTTGCGGGAACTGGTGCGCTTCCAGATGATTTCACTGACGTGATTATCCGTGCCGAATATAGCGTCCAGCAATTCGTACAGATATGCCCCGGCCGTTTGGTCGCAGTGCAGGAATAAACTCCCGGTGGGCTTGAGCACCCGGTGGATTTCCAGCAACCGGATTGCCATATAGTACAAGTAGGCAGCCAGGCTGTCGCTGTGTACCAGCCGCGTTCCTTCGATCATCGCGTGGATCGCCGGGTAATCCTCCTCGATGCTCGTCAGCCATTCCTCGTGAATGTCCCCTTCCCACGACCAGATGTCTCGGTAGCCGCCCTGCAAGTCGCCGTCCGGCCAGATGATGCCGGCCGCTTCGGCCTCCCGCGCGTTGGTGACGCCCCAGCCGGCCAACAGTCGCCCCTCAATCTCCCGCTCCTCGGCGCTGAGCGGCGGCCGGATGCGGTCGCCGGTGAACGTGTCGTTCTTGGCAAAGGGCGGGTCGATGCACACCAGGTCGATACACTCGTCGTTGAGCGAGCGTAGAAAGCTCAGGTTGTCGGCAATGTACACACTCCGGTTGACGGCGTTAAAGCCATGCGCTCCAGCGTCCTCAATCTGCGTTGCCTGCTGTACTGCGGCATCAGTCATCGTTCACCCCTGCCCACGGCCAGCGTAGCACCGCTCCGCAAAAACCCGCAACAAACGGCCGTCGCCGCAATACGGCAACCCGCTCGCACGGCGGAGCAGGTTGGGATACACACGAGTTACAGACGGAGTTGGTCGGAACAGAGTGATCTGATCCGAAACCATGCCAGCGCAGGCCCCGCGCAAGCGTTGCCGCAGGAGCAGGGGGCGACCGGAATAAGCGTTACGGCTTCGGAGGCAAGGCGGAAGCGGGGTGGGCGGTGGCGAAGGGGCGGTTTGAGGTAGAACTGTGGTAGAGACGTGCTACTGGCATAATTATCGCAGCATCACGAAAAACCCGGCCTGTGTGAAATGGTGATCGCCGGTTGGTGCTTGCCAGATGCCCAAGCGTTCCATCACCAAGAAGCTGGCGCAATCGGTGATGCTCCATTCCTTATCGTCGGTTATGTCGCAGAACCGGCTAAATGCTTCCTCGAACTGCTCAACTGTCTGCGGCTCAATAGAAACTTGAGGGTTATGCTTGATTTGGTCCACCAAACGGGCAGCGGCTTGTCGTTGCTGTCTGGTGGTTCCACTCCTGGGGTTAAGGACCTCGTTGAGCACCAAGTGAGTGGTTACTATCCGCCGGTTTCCCAAGGAGGTACGGAGATTTACGGCTTTTTCGTGCAGTTCGTCATCGGGGTTGATCAGGGCAATCCAGTAGCCGGAGTCGGCAAAAACGCCGGTAGTATCGGAGAAAACAACGGTCATTCGGTTTCACTGCGGACTGCCACCACCGTCTCCCAATCAGGTACGTCCGCATCGAAAAGGCGGTTGGGGGCCGGCGCCCAGCATCTAGTAATGGATTCGGGCTCCACGATGCGTTCCAGTTGGCCATCTGAGGAATGTTCACCAACGCCTTTTACCTTGACTAGCACGACGTCATTGGCCTGCAACGCGGACGCGATTTCCAGGTGCCATGTCATGGGATACGACGCGGACACGACGCTGCCGCTTTCCAGCAGCAGTTGGAAGGTTCCGCCGCCGCCTTCGCCCGGTGGGTTCATCTGGACACCGCGCACTTGGCCTGTAACTTCAACCGGGCGGCAGTTTTCGGGAAGTGACATGGCGCAGCTCCTGCAAATCGACATATAAGATTGTAAGTTCTATTGTGGCGTCATCCCGCAAGCCGGCTGCGCCCGCTCAAACACCGCGTCCAACATCCGCCTCGGTGAGCCGGGGCGCCGCGCTACGGCGTCGCCCACACCAGGTTCCAGATCAGGAAGAACGCGACTACGGCCGCCCAACCGGTGACGAAAGCGATCCGGTAAATGCGCGTGAACCACGGATGTTCCCAAAAGGGCAGCCGCCGTTGGCGCGCCCAATGGGCTTCGGCGCTGCCGCCGGCCCAGATCCAGCGGCCGAATTTCCTCGCCAGTTCCATTGTGGAAACCTTGGTTCGCAACGAGATTGCCGCGCTGCGCTCGCAATGACAACCGAACTAAAGAATCTGCGAAAGGAAGTGCTTGACACGCTCGTGACGCGGGTTGTTGAAGAACTCGTCCGGGGGCAGGTCCTCGACGATCTGGCCCTCGTCAAACATCACGATGCGGTCGGCCACTTCACGGGCGAAACCAAGCTCGTGGGAGACGGCCAGGATGGTCATCTGCGACTCGGCCAGTTCGCGCATCACTTCCAGCACTTCCTTGATCATCTCGGGGTCGAGGGCCGATGTGGGCTCGTCAAAGAGCATGATGTTGGGCTGCATGGCCAGGGCGCGGGCGATGGCGACGCGCTGCTGCTGGCCGCCCGATAGTTGGGCGGGGTACTTGTCGGCCTGCTCGGGGATGCCGACCCGTTCCAGCAGTTCCATGGCAACGCCCTCGGCCTCGCGGGACGGCATCTTGCGGACCCTGGTCGGCGCCAGGGTGATGTTGCTCAGCACCGTCAGATGGGGGAACAGGTTGAAGGACTGAAAGACCATGCCCACGTCGCGGCGAATGGCGTCGATGTTGCGGATGTCATTGGTCAACTCGATGCCATCGACAATGATGTCGCCGCGCTGGTGCTGCTCCAGGCGGTTGATGGTACGGATGAACGTGGACTTGCCGGAGCCGGAGGGGCCGATGATGACCACCACCTCGCCCTTCTGGACGGTGGTGGTGACGCCTCGCAAAGCGTGAAAGTTGCCGTACCACTTGTGCACGTCGCGGCACACGATGATGTCTTCGACGGGATCCGTGGTTCCGTTGGTAGTCATGGTGGCCTCCGGTGCGGCTGGTGCTATTGGGCGCTGCGGCGCAGGTGACGGCGGCGGCGGGAACGGCGGGCTGTTCGATCATTTCGCAATTGCGCTACCTGGGCGCTCAATTCGTCCATTCGTTGCGTCATGGCAGCCACGTTTGCCACCGCGGCATCTCGCTCCTGCTCGGCGGCGATGCGAGCGTCCCGTTCAGTTTCCACCTTTTTCTCGGCGGCGATGCGGCCATCCCGCTCCTCATCCCGTTCTTGCTCGGCGGCGATACGTCGCCCTGATTCTTGCCAGTAAAGCATGATGTCCGGCCCTCCTACAATTGCGCTGACCAGCGTCATGGCGGTCAATATGCGGATCGCCAACTGACCCGGAGCCAAGTCAGCTTCGCCTATGCTGATGGCGTAAATTATCGCGCCGGTGACGGCGTCCAGAGAGACGTAAAACAGCAGGCGCAGCGCCCATGCCAATGACCGTCTCTTCATTCGTTCTGGCCACCGCACTAGCGTATTCTAGCAGAGTGTCTTCAGCGGATCAGGCCTACCGTTCTCCCACCCCCAGGTGTCGCTCGATGCGGGCACTGACGTAGGACATCCCGTAGCAGAATATCCAGAACACAAAGGCCAGGAAGATGAACACCTCCTGCACGTCATCCAGGTACGGGAGCATGCCATTTTCGACGTAGGTGGTAGCGAACTTGCGGCTGAGTTCGACGATGTCCTGCATCCCGATGATATAGACGAGACTGGTGTCCTTGAACAGCGCGATGAACTGGCCCACTATGGCCGGGATGACGTTGCGGATGGCCTGAGGCAGCGAGATCAACAAGGTGGTCTGCCAGCCGGGCAGTCCCAACGCCCGAGCGGCTTCAGCCTGCCCCGGATGGAGCGCCTGCAATCCGCCGCGAATGTTTTCCGCCATGTAGGCGGCGCTGAAGAGCGTAATGATGATGGCAGCGCGCAGCAGGGCGTTGAGCGGGAAGTTTTCCGGGAACGCCAGCGGCACCAGGACCTGCGACATGAAGAGCAAGGTTATCAGGGGTACGCCCCGGAAGACCTCGATGAACACGACGCACAGCAGCTTGACCACGGGAAGCCGGCTGCGCCGGCCCAGGGCCAGCGCGATCCCGATGGGGAAGCTGACGACGATGCCGGCCACCGCCAGCAGGAGGTTCAGCATCAACCCGCCCCAGTACAACACGGAGACCGGCTGCAGACCGGGAACTCCGGGAAGTCCGCGCAGGAGCACCAGGGTCAGCAGGAACGCGGCCACGCTGAGGATGGCGACCCAACCCCAAGTGCCCAATCGAGTGTAACGGGCCAGCGCCCAACCCAGCAGCAGAGACGGCACATTGGCCAGGAGGAGCAGGCGCACGTCCCATCCCATGCGTTCCAGGCTGTAAGGCAGAAACGCAAACAGCGCGACCACCGCGGTGACGATGATCGCAATGCGCCGGGTCAAGCCGCCGCCGGCCACTCCCCACGACATTCCCAGCAGCAGGGTCACCAGCAGCAGGGCGGCCTGGGGCCGCCAGAAACAGTTTTGTCCGGGGCAGGCCTGCTCGGTGTTGTACTGGCCGATGACGAGCAGGCCACCCAAGGTCCTGATCACGGTGAAGTCGGCGTCGATGAACAGCCAACGCAGGCCGTACCACAGAGCCCAGACCGCCAACACTCCGACCACAACCGTGAGAGCGGAGTTGAACCAGGTGCTGAACAGGTTGGCGCGAAGCCACCCCACCAGGCCGATCTCAGAACGCGGCGGCGGCAGGTAAGTAGTTGCGGGTTCGGTAACGGTGGACACCGGTTGGACTCACGCGATGCGGATGTGGCGGTTGTACAGGTTGCCGATCAGCGAGTAGGTCAGGCTCATAGCCAGATAGGCTGCCATAATGAGGATGAAAATGGAGATGGCAGGTGCGGTCTGCGTCATCGTCTTGGCGACGTTGGTGAGATCGGCGAAACCGATGGCGCCGGCCAGGCTGCTGTTCTTGGTAAGATTGAGACACTGGCTGATCAAAGGCGGAATGATAACCCGCAGGGCCTGGGGGAAGGTGACCTGGCGCAGGGTGCTCAGGGGAGAGAGGCCCAGGGCGCGGGCCGCTTCGATCTGTCCCCGGCCCACGGACTGGATGCCGGCCCGCACAATTTCGGCGATGAATGACGAGGTGTACATCACCAGTCCGATCAGCAGGGCCATCAAGCCGCCCGACACGGTAAAGCCGCCCGCTATTCGCCCGAAGGCGCCCTGGGGAGCCGGCTGAGACACGACCAGGGGAGCGCCGGCGACAAAGCCGATAACCAGCCACGCCACGGCTCCGACGACGATGGCGGTGGCGAACCCGCCGATCAGGGGATAGGACGACTGGCCGGTGGCAGCCTCGCGCTGGGTCAGGCTGCGATGGACCGCGGTCCCGGCGATTATGCCGGCCACCGCAAGGACGATCCAGAAAAGGACAGCAGCCGCTCCATCGGGGAATGGGAAAGGTATGGAAACGCCGGCGTTGTTGATATACACCCGATTGGCGATAACGTAGCCCTCGCGAACCGGAGGCAGCGCCAGCACGATGTAGAACCAGAAGTAAAGCTGAATGAGCAGGGGAACGTTGCGAAAGAACTCGATATAGACCAGGGCCACCTTGGCCACTAGCCAGTTTCCTGACAACCGGCACACTCCGACGAAGATCCCGAGCAGCGTGGCCAGGATGACGCCAACGATGGAGACCACGATGGTATTGACCGCGGCGACGGCGAAGGCGTACAGGAACGTGTCCGACGTCTCGTAGTCGAGAAAGTGCTGGCCGATGGGCGTCTGGTAAGCGCGCTCCAGGAAGCTGAACCCGTAGGGAATTTCCCGCTCGTCAATGGCGTTGGCGATGTTGAAGAAGAACCAGGCGACCAGAAAGACCACCAGGAACCCCGACAGGATCTGCGCGGTCCATTGGATGACCAGGGCATGCCGCCAGATGGGGATGCCCTGGTAGGTGAGGTTTTGGAGTATGGCAGCCATCGAAAAAGGGATGAGTTCTACTTTGCCGTGTTTTCAGGTGGGCCAGATTTTAGCGCAAATCGCGCGGGAACGCCGGCGGTAGCGACGGGCAAAAATCAGGGGTGACCGGTCTGGACCGGTCACCCCGTGAATTGCGTCGTTCACGCAGGAAGGTGCAGTTAGCGCAAGGGAGCCGCGTAGATCTGGCCGCCCTTGGGGCAGTCCTGGCAGGGAGCATTGGCCCACAGGGCGTTACGCCCGTTCTCCCGCGGCAGGTTGATGCCATCTGGACCCAGGTTGCGGTTGTAGATCTCACCGTAGTTGCCAACGGCGCGGATCACGTTCTGGGCAGTCATCTGGTCGAGGCCCAGGGGTTCCTGGCCCCAGGACCCTTCGGTTCCGAGCAGCCGGTCCACCTTGGTGTCGCCGGGGGCCGTGCTCGCGACGTTGCCGGACGTAACCCCATAGGCCTCGGCGTAGATCAGGATGGCCATCACGGTCTTGACGATGTCAAACCACTGGTCGTCGCCATGAGGGACCACCGGTCCCAGCGGTTCCTCGGAGATGGTTTCCGGAAGAATGACATGGTCGTCGCGGTTGGCGAGGGAGGTACCCAGCGCCGCCAGCTGTGAGCGGTCGTTGGTGAAGGCGTCGCACTGGCCGCTCTCGTAGGCGGCGACCACGGCGGCGGTATCTTCAAAGGTCAGCGCTTCGATGTGCAGATCGTTCTGGTTGGAGAAGTCAGCCAGGTTCAACTCGGTGGTGGTGCCCTGGGTCACGCAGACCGAGGCATCATGGAGTTCCAGCGCGCTGCTGATGCCCAGGGACTTGTTAACCATGAAGCCCTGGCCGTCGTAGAACATGGTCTGGGCGTAGTTGCCCCACTGGGCGTCGCGGGAAGTGGTCCAGGTAACGGTGCGCACCAGCATATCCACTTCGCCGGACTGGATGGTGGGTCCGCGCTCGGCGGCGGTGATCAGCCGGATCTCGATGGCATTCGGGTCGTTCAGGACGGCGGCGGCAAGGGCGCGGCAGAGATCGATATCGAAGCCGACGTTATTGCCGCCGGCATCCAGGAACCCGTAGCCGGGAACATCGTTGCGGCTGGCACAGATGACGTGACCGCGATCCATCACGGTCTGGAGACGGTTGCCAACCTGAACGTCCTGGGATTCGGTGGGCGTGGGAACAGCTTCGGTGGGAGGCTCGGGCATGGCGGTTGCAGCGGCGGGGGGAGCCGTGGGTTCCGCGACGGGAGCGGGCGCAGTGGGCTCGTCTCCGGTGCAGGCCATCGCGGCCACGATGCCGGCTAGCATCATCGCGCCGGCAACGAACTTTATGTATCGCTTCATCAAACGTTTCCTCCTTGGGTTCCTATGTCACGCTTCGGTGGCGCAAAACTACGGTCAATCATAGGACAGCGCACTCCGTTTTGACAATCACAATGGCGACGCAAATGAGTGGATATGCGAGCCCGCTACGCAAATGACCACAACGAGAGGGCGGTGCCGCCGAATATCTTGGTCAGGTCAGCCTGGGGACACCATTCCTCCAGCTGCTGCCGGGTGTAACGCAGGGAGTTGCGGTACCCTTCACGGTTGGTCACCCGAGGCCAGTCCGAGCCCCAGATCATGCGATCCGGACCGAAGGCATCGTAGGCCATGCGCACGTAGGGCGGCGTGTTCCGGTAGGGGAAGGGCGGATCGCTGATCTCGCCCATACCGTGGATCTTCATCACCGTATTCGGGAAGCGGGCCAGGGTCAGGGACTGCCGAAACACGTCGTCGGGCGGCATCTCCGGCGCGCCAATGGCGTGGATGCCCATGCCGGCCAGGTGCTCGATGATAACGGTGAGGTCGGGCAGCTCTTCCACCAGGCTGGCGAACTCGGGGGACGCAAAGCCCTCGGCCGGGCCGCCGACGCTGACGGACATGCCCAATCGGGCGGCGGCGCGCCACACGGCCAGCGGGTCGTTTCCCGGCGAGCGGTGGAAGTTGCGGATGCGCAAGGTTTCGGCGCCGGCGTCGCGCAGGCCTTCCAGGGTGTCGGGAGCCGCCGGGTCGTCCACGTCCACGCGACAAACCACGGCCAGGCGTCCGGGGAAGCGCTGACGGCACTCCAAGACGTAGGAGTTGTCCAGGGTGGCGGTGGACTGCACCAACACGGTCTTGGCGACGCCGTTCAGCTCCATCTGGGCCAGCAGCATCTCCACCGGTTCGTAGTGGTCGCGGCCGATGTGGACGTGGGTATCGACGATTTCCATTGGGGAAAATCCTTCCATTCACCGCACTAGCAGCGCACGCCCCGATACGAAATCCAAGCGCGTCGCTAGGGGCGTTTCCGGTTCATCTCGCTGCGTAGATTGACGATTTCCCGGTTCATGTCAGTGCGTAGTTGAGCAAATCTATCGATGACATCGATTTTGAACCCTGCCAGCTCATCCCGCAACGCACTAACGTCGTCTTTTGATGCAAGAGAACGCTCCAGCATCATAATGCCGAGCAGGTCCAGCATGGAGTCAACCATCTCGGCTGAATAACCCTGCCGTAGCAAGGCAACGCGGATATTGCTTAGTGTAGCCACCGTGCTCATCTTGTGTCCTTATGATGGGCACCCCGCCGGCCGTTGATAGTTTGGTTGCGCCAGCATAGCAAATCGGCCCATTTACTGCTACTCTGACAGCTATCCAGAGGAGGTATGCCCTATGATTTCGCAAGCAGAGAATGTAACGCTCACGCAAGTCGGGGCAGGCACGCCCATGGGCGAACTGATGCGCCGCTACTGGATGCCCGCCCTGCTATCCTGGGAGCTGGCGGAGCCGGACGGAGAGCCGGTTCGGGTCAAGCTGCTAGGCGAGGAACTGGTGGCTTTCCGCGACACCGACGGGCGCATCGGCCTGCTTGACGAGTTCTGCCCGCACCGCCTGGTGTCGCTGTGGCTGGGACGCAATGAAGACTGCGGCCTGCGCTGCGTTTACCACGGCTGGAAGTTCGACGTGAACGGGCAGTGCGTGGACATGATGAACGAGCCGGAGGACAGCGACTTTCCCTCCAAGATGACGACAACTTCCTATCCGACCATCGAGTTGGGCGGCGTCATCTGGGCCTACATGGGCCCGAAAGAACACATGCCGCCGCCGCCGAAGTTCGAGTGGGCGGCCGTGCCGGCTACGCATCGCCACGTCACCAAGAACATCCAGGAGTGCAACTGGCTGCAGGCGCTGGAGGGCGGGATCGACTCGGCGCACGCCACGATCCTGCACCGCACGCTGCGGGTGGACACCCCCCACGCCGGCCTGCGGGTCGACTCGCCCCACGTGCGGGGCAAGCCGCCGGAACTGGAGGTGGACATCACGGACTACGGCTACCGCTACGCCGGCATCCGTTCGCTGGGCGACGAGGGCAACCACGTGCGGGCGTACCACTTCGTGATGCCCTTCCACCAGATCCGGGCCAGCCAGCGCGGCTATCGCGGCCAGGCGGGTCCCGTGGGCTTCCTCGCCTCCGGACACATGTGGGTGCCCATGGACGACCACAACGTGATGGTCTGGAACTGGGACCTCTCCTACGATGAGCCCATTGAGGAGGAGGAACGCATCGACATGGACCGCGGCTACGGGCGCGGGCCGGAGCACATGCTGGACGACTTCCGCACCCGGGTGAATCGGGATAACAACTGGATGATCAACCGGTCGGTGCAGAAGACGGAGACCTTCAGCGGCATCGACGGGGTGAACGCACAGGACGTGGCAGTGCAGGAGAGCATGGGTTACGTCGTGGACCGGTCGCGTGAAAACCTGAGCCGCACCGACATGGCCATCATCTACGCGAGGCGGCAGTTGCTGCAGGCGGCGCGGACGGTGGCCGAGGGCGGATCGCCGCCCGGCGTCGGCGACAACTACTACATGCTGCGGCCGTCGCAGGCGATCCTGCCGGTGGGCGTCGACTGGCGCGACGCTTTGTGGAATGACCTCTATCCCGACGGATCGCAATCGCGGAACGGGAAGTAGCAGGGACGCGTCGCATACAGACAGAGTGTAGGGGCGAATGATTATTCGCCCCTGCATCGGATTAAGCCGTTAAGGTGAGCGATACACGTTGTCTCGTCTGCCGACGCGAACCACGAGGATACGCATGATGTTATCCTGAACGTCGCACACGATGCGGCATCCTCCGACACGATACCGCCAAAGTCCTCCCATTGGTCCCGATAAGGCTCGCCCAATACTGAGGGGGTCGTCTCGCGTGGCCACCCGCTCATCCATGAAGTTCACGACGCGCCTGGCCATCTGCCTGTCCAACCGGCGCAACTAATCCCTGGCGGTGTCAGAATACTCAATCGTCCAGGTCAAGCTCCCGCCTTACCTCTGCGGCGGTGTGAGTACGTTCCCGCCCGCTGCGGACGCGTTCCAAAACTTCCGATGCAAGGTAATAGTCCCCGACATCTTCAAGTCCGCTTTCGATGATCTGGCTAAGAAGCAAGGATTTCGAGCGTCCGGTGTGCGCAGCGAGAAAATCGATACGCTCTTCGGTTTCGGGTGAAAGGTCAACCGATGTAGCCATGTATGTTTCCTCATACCAACCGTGCTGTTGCCACCACAAGCGTACCATTCCGATGAGGATAACCAAAAGGCTCCGGTTCGAAAACCCGCACCTATCAACTTCGGCTCAGCGACGAACTCATCAACCTTCCTTCAACGCCGGTATCACCTTGGTACCCAGGATCTCCACGTAGGGCATCACGTCCTCGTGGGCCATGTGAACGTCGTTGCCGCAGATACGATGTTATCCTTAATTGAAATAACCGACATTCACTTGCGCGTGCCCACTTACGTACCCATTGTCGTTACGAACGAAACGCAGCAATCTCGCTGCCGGAGATTCCCCTGCTCCGGTTTCGGGATCGCCACGTCGCTTCGCCCCTCGCGATGACAAACGAGGTGGACGTGAGCCGGCGCGCAACAAGAGGCGAGCGTACGAAACGGCGGTGGGCCGATCATAGGCTCTGCACAGGCCGCAGCACCAGCACGCGATGACGGGTAAGCGTTCAGAACCCAGGGGGTTGTCATTGCGAGCGAAGCGCGGCAATCTCGACGCCGTAGCAGCAACGTCTGCCCCGAAGGACTCCCTTACGCCGACGAGATTGCCGCGCTTCGCTCGCAATGACACTTTCACCGCAAGTCTGAACAGTTACGATGACGGTATCGCCATTCATACGCAATCTGCCGAAGGCCGAGCTACACGTTCACATTGAAGGCACCTTTGAACCGGAGCAGATGCTGGTCATCGCCCGGCGCAACGGAGTTTCCCTGCCGTTCGCGACTGTGGAGGAGGCGCGTTCGGCCTACCAGTTCTCCAGCCTTCAGGATTTCCTGGCCATCTACTACCAGGGCGTCAACGCCCTGCGCACCGAACGGGACTTCCGCGAGTTGACTGCGGCCTATTTTGACCGCCTGGCTGACCAGAACGTGCGCCACGCCGAGATTTTCTTCGATCCACAGGCGCACACCGCTCGAGGCGTGGCTTTCGCGGCGGTTTGTCGCGGCATCGGGAGTGGTTTGACCTACGCTCACCGGCAGCACGGCATCTCCTCGCGACTGATCATGTGCTTTCTGCGGCACCTTGATGAAGCGGACGCATTCGCCATGTTGAAGCGGGCGCTGCCGTTCCGGAGCGCAATTCATGCCGTCGGGCTTGACTCCGGCGAATCGGGCAATCCTCCGAGCAAGTTCGCGCGCGTTTTCGCGGCAGCGCGGGCGGCCGGTTTCAAATGCGTCGCCCATGCCGGAGAGGAGGGGCCGCCCGATTACGTGGCAGAGGCGGTGGACGTGCTGGGAGTGCAACGCATCGACCACGGCAACCGGGCATTGGAGGACCCGGCGCTGACTGCCCGACTGGCCGAAATGGGAATACCGCTGACCGTTTGTCCTCTCTCCAACCACAGGCTGGGCGTGGTTGATGAGCTTGGCCATCACCCGCTGCGGAAGATGCTGGACGCGGGGCTGTTGGTGACCCTGAACTCCGACGACCCGGCTTATTTTGGCGGGTACGTCAACGAGAATTACCAGGCCATGCAGGACCACCTGGGCATCTGCGACGCGACGTTGGCGCACATGGCTCGTAACTCGTTCGATGCATCGTTTCTCCAAGCCAGACGGCGCGCTGAGCTATTGGCCGAGCTGGATGATTACCTGGCCGTCGGAACACGCGAATGAACCGGCGCGGTCCCGCTGCCGCCAACGAGAAAACGCCCCGGCCGGATGAACCAGCCGCGGCGTTGAATTTCCGCTTCCAGGATGAGGGAGCTGATCTAGCCTTCCTTCAGCGCCGGTATCACCTTGGTGCCGAGGAGTTCCACGGAGCGCATGACGTCCTCGTGGGGCATGTTGCCTTCGTTGCCGTAGATGAGGATGTAGCCGGGCTCGAGGTCCTTGCGGATGTGGCGCAGCTTCTCGGTTACGGTCTCGGGGCTGCCGACGATGATGTTGTAGGCGGCCTGCAGGTCCTCGTAGGTCATGCGGCGACCCATGGTGCCCGTGCCGATGAGGGGGCGCGACATCTTGATGCGCAGGGCCTCGCGGGACTGGTATCCGGGCGGGTCGTTGAATTCCATGGGCCCGCGGTTGCGGTGGTTCTCGGTCCACAGGAAGGTGCGGCCGATCTCCTGGGCCTTCTCGTCGGTGTCGGCGACGAGGCAGCGGATCAGGTAGCCGAAGTGCTCGGGGCCAGCCTCGTAGCCTTCCTCGGCGGCGGTCTCGTGGTAGATGCCCTTGAGCTGCTTGGTGAGGTCCAGCAGGGAGCCCAGGTTCATGTACGGGTAGCGGTGCTTGGCGGCCCAGATGACGGACTCGGGGCTGCCGGGCCGGGGAACCAGACCGGCGGGTGCGGCTTCTGGATGGGCACGACCCAGGGGTTGACCATGCGGTGGGGCCAGTACTCACCCTCCCAGCGGAAGGGGCCGGGTTCGGTCCAGCACTTGACGATGAGGTCGTGGGCCTCCTCGAAGCGCGGGCGGTTTTCGGTGGGCGGGTAGCCGGCGTGGAGGGTCTCCACGGCGGTGCCGCGCACGAAGCCGGAGATGATGCGGCCGTTGCTGATGCAGTCCAGCATGGCGATCTCTTCGGCCATCTTCACCGGGTCGTTGACGGCGATGACGTTGCCCAGCATGGCGATCTTCGCGTTCTTGGTGCGCTGGGTGATGACGGCGGCGTCAACGTTGACCGAGGGCTTCATGCACCAGTAGGAGCTGTGGTGCTCGTTGGACATGATGCCGTCGAAGCCGACCTCGTCGGCCAATTGGTACTGGTCGTGGTAGTTGGTGTAGAGGACGTGGGCCTTTTCAGGGTCGAAATAGGTGTTGGGGAAGTGCATCCGCCCCGATTCCCACCCTTCCAGGTCATCCTCGGTGACGTGGCCGTAGGGCTGTTCGGAGAACCAGAATACTTCGAGTTCGTGCGCCATGATGTTTGCTCCTTCCGGGTGGTGCGCTGGCGGCGTTCGCGTTCACCGTCATTCCGGTTTTCGCCGGAATCCAGTGGGGTCTACAGGCTGTTCAGGAAGCCGGTTACGGCGGCGACGAACTCGCCGCGCTTTTCCACGGCCGGCGAGTGCCCGCAGTTGTCGATGATGCGCAACTGGCTGCCCTGGATCGCCTGCTGGAACAGGTGGCCGCACTCAACCGGGATGATGGCGTCCTGGTTGCCCCAGACGATGAGGGTGGGCGTGCTGACGCGGGACAGCGTGTGGGGCAGGCTGGGGTTGTGCAGGTAGGGCTTCCAGCAGAGCTGCGACGCCGTGATAGCGTTGGAGTGGACCACCAACTGCTCTTCGGGCGTCAGTTCGCGGCTGTAGTTTTCGTAGTTCTCAACCTGGCTGGGGTCGTAGAAACGCTGCTGGAGGCGCGTATCGGCGGACACCATGAAGATCTCGGCGATTTCGCCCTCGCGGGGCTTGATGCCGGCCGGGTCCACCAGGATGAGGGCGTCGATGTTGTGGTCGTCCATGGCGGCCATTTCGGCGGATACCCAACCGCCCATGGAGGAGCCCATCAGGACGATGTCCTGCAGGCCCAGGGCGTCGACGAACATGTGGTTGAAATGGGCCACGTCATGGATGGTCTTGACCCAATCGGGGGCCTCGGTGCCGTTGAATCCCGGCTGACTGGGCACGTACACGGTGTACTCGGCGGCCAGGTCCTCGTGCCAGGGCTGCCAGCCGTTGGAGCCGCCGGCGCCGTGGAAGAAAACCAATGGCGGGCCGCTACCGCCGGAGTACATTTCGACAGCGGCGCCGTTGACATTTACGGTAGTGCGGGAACCACTCTGAACTGTTGTCATACTCTCGTTCCTGTACGCGGTGGGGATGGCGTTATTCTGTTACAGGGGTAAAGGGATGTCAAGGTAAGGCGCGGGGACGGTGGTATCGTCAGAAGCAGGATTTATGGGATTTATGGATTATCAGGATTAGGAGCGCTCTACTCCAAATGGTCTCAATCATGTCAATCCCATAATCCGGCAAATCCTGCTTCTGACAACGCCTCTGACGCCGATGCCTTGCCGCTGCTAGAATCGGGGCCATGACTGCGCACCTGGACGTTAATGAGCCACAGTATGCCCGCGCTGCCGCCGCCATCCTGGAACGGCACGAGCGCAACGAGCCGGAGGCCAACATCACCTCCGCCGTTCGCGATTTCCTGATCCTCACCCGCCTGGCCAATGCCGAGCAGATGGTAGAGGAGAACCCGCCCTCGGACGGCAGCCGGCGTGCTGTTGACCTGACCGCGCTGGACACTTTCATCGAGTTCAAGCGGCGCATCGGCACCGCCGCCAGCGGCGAACCCGACCCCGATAACGTGCGGCAACTGGACGACTACCTGGCGCAGTCGGCGGCGCAGGGACGGGTGCGCATGGGCATCCTCACCGACGGGAAGCGCTGGCTGCTGCGCTGGCCCGGGGCCGGCGACGCGCGGTTGACGCGGCCCTACGCTTTCACCCTAGACGAGCCGCAAGGGTGGCTGCCGCTGTACGAATGGCTGCGGGACTCCGCGTTGGTGTCGCTGGAAGACGTCGTACCCGACCGGGAGGGCATCGCCGAGCATTTCGGTCCCGACAGTCCCGCGTACCAGCGCGACATCGCTGCCCTGAAAGCCCTCTACGCAGAGAACGCGCATCTGGAGACCATACGGGTGAAGCGGCGGCTGTGGTACGACCTGCTGCGCACCGCCCTGGGCGAACTGGCCTTCAGCACGGAGGGAATGGAGCGCGGAGAGATGCCCCAGACCGGGATGACCCAGCCGGGAATGACCCAGACGGGGCGCGAATACACGGAAGAGATGGACGACCTGTTCGTGCGGCACACCTACCTGGGCGCCGTGATCGGCATGGTGGTGCAGGCGTCCTTCGGCATCGACATCCGGCGGCTGGCCGAGACCGACCCGGCCGACCTGCTGCAGGGCCGCGAGCTGTACCGGGCCACCGGCCTGCAGGGGGTGCTGGAATCGGACTTCTTCGCCTGGCCGGTTGAGGTGGGCGGCAATCCGCTGCTGCAAACCCTGGCCCGCCGGGTCGCCCGGTTCCAGTGGGCCGACGCTCCGCCGGACACCGCCGCCGTCCTGTACGAGACGGTGATCCCGCCCGACGAGCGCCGGCAGTTGGGCGAATACTACACGCCGGCCTGGCTGGCGCGGGTCATGGTGCGGGAGTTGGTGGACGACCCGCTGCGGCAACGGGTGCTGGACCCGGCCTGCGGCTCCGGCACCTTCGTCGCGGAGGCGGTGCGGCATTTCCTGGAGGCGGCGGGGGATCGTCAGAAGCAGGATTTTCGGGATTACGGGATTAGCAGGATTGGGCACGCCGGCAGTGCGCGCCAACTCAATCCTGGACATCCCGACAATCCGGCAAATCCTGCTTCTGACAGCTCGGTGAACCTTGATCCCAAAGAGTTGCTGGACCGGCTGCGGAACGCGGTGACAGGGATTGACGTGCATCCGGTGGCGGTGCATCTGGCGCGGGCCGCTTGGACCCTGGCGGCGCGGCCGGCCATCAGCGCGGCGCACGAGGCGGGGTTCGACGCATCCCTGTCCATTCCGGTGTACCTGGGCGACGCCTTGCAACTGCGCTTTCGCACCGGGGACCTGTTCGCCGAGAACGAAATCGCCATCGAGGTGCGGGACGACGCGAACACGGAACTGTTCTTCCCGGTCAGCCTGGTGGAACGGGCCGAGAACTTCGACGCGCTGATGGGGGACGTGTCGGCATACATCGAGACGGGCGAGGACGCCCTGCTGGCCCTGGACGACAACCACATCAACGATCCGGCCGAGCGGCGGATGATCGGGGAGACCATCAAGACCATGCAGCGCCTCCACGACGAGGGGCGCGACCACATCTGGGCCTACTACACCCGCAACATGGTGCGACCGGTGGCGCTGTCCCGGGCCAAGGTGGACGTGGTGATCGGCAATCCGCCGTGGATCAACTACAACCAGACGGCGGACATCCTGCGGGACGAATTGCAGAACCTGAGCCGGAACCGCTACGGCATCTGGTCCGGCGGCCGCTACGCCACCCACCAGGACGTGGCCGGCCTGTTCTTCGCCCGCAGCGTGGACCTGTATCTCAAGGACGGCGGCGTCATCGGGCTCGTGCTGCCCCACAGCGCGCTGCAGGCGGGACAGCATTCCAAGTGGCGGAGCGGCGTCTGGCGAGCCGGCCGGCGGGGACCGGCCATCAACGTGGACTTCACCCACCAGCCGGCCTGGGACCTGGAACGGCTGGAACCCAACACCTTCTTCCCGGTGCCGGCCTCGGTGGTGTTCGCCCGCAAATGCACGGCGGACGCGGCAGGCAAGCCCCTGGCCGGCGCAGTGGAACAGTGGCGGGGCCGGGCGGGAGCCGACGACGTGCAGCGGGTGTCATCCTGGATTACCGACACCGGCGTTGTGGGCGATTCACCCTACGCCGCGCGATCCCGCAATGGCGCAACCATATTCCCTCGGGTGTTGTTCTTCGTCAACGAGACGGAGAACATGGCCATCGTGCAGGCGGCGCGGACGATAACCGTCAACCCTCGCCGTGGCAGCCAGGACAAAGCGCCGTGGAAGGATCTCGACCTGACCGCAATCACGGGGCAGACCGTGGAACGTCAACATCTCTTCAACGTGCACCTGGGCGAGACCGTCGCTCCCTACGTGACCCTGGAACCACTGAAGGCGCTGCTGCCGCTGAAGCAGGGCGACCATGCCATTCCCGCCGATGAACACGGGCCGGGAGGCATCCGGCAGGGCGGGCTGGAGCGTCGGATGCGGGAACGCTGGCGGACGGTGAGCCGGCTATGGGAGGACAACAAGGCACCAGCCAACAAGATGAACCTCCTGGCGCAACTTGACTACATGAGCAAGCTATCATCGCAACTAACTCGACAATCTAATCCAGATAGCGGTCGCGTGCGTGTCTTATACAACCAGTCAGGTGCCCCTACCGCCACGTTGCTGGAAGATACCACAGCATTAGTCGACTACACGTTGTATCAGATACCTTGCCAGGATATTCGGGAAGCCAATTACCTGCTGGCCATCATCAACAGTGATGTATTGTATAAGTCCGTAGAGTCATTAATGCCCAAGGGCCAGTTTGGAGCACGGCACCTGCAAAAGCACCTCTGGAAGCTGCCCATCCCGGAGTTTGACGCCGGGGATGTCCGGCATCAGGCAGTAGCCGAGGCCGGCGTCCGGGTGGCGTCAGCAGCGAACGACCGCCTGTCCCAGTTGCGTCGGGAGTACGGCGAGCGGCTCACGGTGACCATCGTGCGCCGGGAGCTGCGCAAGTGGCTGCGGGCCTCGGCGGAGGGGGCGGCGGTGGAGGGGGTGGTGGGGCGGTTGCTGGGTGGGGGAGCAAGTTAGGATGTTGATATGCGTAGGATATTAGCGAAGTTGCGTTCCCATCGCCGCGGGGCGGTGATTGAGGCTGCGATTGTTATCGGGGTATTGGCAATCTTGGCCGGAGCAGTGCTGGCGCTGAATTTCTGGTTGACCGACGCCAGCCGAAGCGCAACCGACCCTACTGACCCCACTGACATCAGCAGGGTCAGGGACGTGGTCGGCATCGTCCAAGCGTTCGTTTGGGCATTTCTCATCGTAGCCGGCGGAATTTTCGCTTACCGCAAGCTACAATTATTCCGGGATTTTGAGCCACACCTCACGATCACGCAATCCGTTACGCATCGGCCTATCGGTAATCAGTACACGCATATTGCGGTGACGGCCACGCTGCACAACAGCTCAAAGGTCAAGGTGGAAATCCGCGAGTTCTTCTTTCGTATGCACCAAGTACGACCATTGAGTGATGAAGACGTAGAATATCGTTACGCCCAAGCGTTCAGCTCTGAAAGGTATTCGGATATTGACTGGCCGGTACTGGAAAACGTCTCTCAACGGTTTGGTCCAAATGAACGTGTTATAGAGCCAGGCGAATATCATCACGAGCCTTTCGAGTTCATTGTGTCGAAGAACGTTGAAACGATATTGATATATTCATACTTTTACAACCCCAAACACTCGGAACACTCTCAATCTGCCCAAGGATGGACGGCGACCATAGTCTATGATATAGTAAAACAAACTAGCGACGGAGGTGAATGATGCCTTCTGGCCCCAAAAATGCCAATAGTATGCCTATGCGAAGGTTGGTTGAAGGCACGGCGCCACGTGCGGCTTCACCGAAGCCTTGGCCGCCCGGCAAGCCACCCGGCGGCGATCTGACCCATATAGCCAAACCGGAAAACGAAAATAAAGAGGAGACATTCTAATGACAAATACAAACAAACCTGACGGCGAAGGGATTTCAAAACCAGCCAGCGTTGATGACGTTCTGCCGATACTGGAAGGCGAAGTGGTCTATCTTGGTGCTGATCCCAAATTGACCAATACCGTCAAAGCCTGGGCGCCGGGCAAGCCGCCCGGCGGCGAGATCCCTGCACCACCACCAGAAGCCAAAGCGCCTTCACAGGAGGAGTCCTGACAGGTCGTTGGCTGGCACAATATCCACGCACTTTTTCCTGTTCGCTTCGGTGGCAGGGTTAGCGAGGCCGCCGCGGCTGGCCTCGCTTTTTATCTGAGGATCCCTGCAAGGTCGGCAGTACAATGCGCCGTGCTGCCCTGATTTGGTGATCGGAGAGACCTGATCTTGCACAAGGAGCAAGTATGTCAGCCAAAAGGGCGTGGGCCAGGCGCAGAGTAAGCAAGCTGTTTGAGCCGGTGCCCCGAGAAGCCCCGCCGAAAGCTTGGCCGCCCGGCAAACCGCCCGGAGGCAAACTCCCTCCGGGAACGATCTCACGCCCGAAACAGGCGGATACTCAAGCCTGATTAGGCATACCCTGGATGATTCGCGCCGTGTCAGGCATCTCTCAGCCGGCGTATGGCATCCTCAGGCAGCATATCCCCTGGTCGCCACGAGAAAGCGCCTCTGGCCTGCCGGTAGGAACCTGGCTCGGCGTCTTGTAGGATGTCAACCGCCATTATGTTGCGGATGGCCAGCGGCCGGCCCGTAGAACCTTCCCTAGTTATCCTCCCGCTGACTCTGGCCCGCTTTCCCCAAGCGTCACGCATGATTTCTTCCTGGCCCGGCGTCAGGTAGCAGGCGACCGCCCTGTCGAAGAGTGCGTCGTACAGGTTGAACCGCAGGCCAGCGCGCTCGCCCAGCGTTTGCACCCTACCCGTAATTGCCCCAATTGATACCCTTGGCGCAGATCTAACCCCACGGGTCAGCGTGTTTTTAGCCATATCTCACCTCCGAACGGACGATTGCAAGCCGTCGGATTGCGCCTTTATACCAGAATCGCACCCGACCTGGCAGCCATGCAGGCCGCGCTGCTGGCAACCTGTGCCGCTGCAACGCCTACGGTCTCATCCTGGCGTCGGTGCGGGCGGCATCCGGGCGCTCCTCATCGTTTGACACTCCAAATCGGGGGCGCATACACTTCTGCCCATTCGGTCGGGGCAGATCCGGCCGCGACGCTGCACGGAGGACTCACCCGTATGACCACTGCACACACTCACGATCATCCCCACACGCACCCGCAGGCGGCTGCCGAGATGCGCGCAGCGGCGCTGGCGTTGCTGAACAGCCTGGACGCGAACCAAAAGGCTGCGATCACGTACAGTTACCACGACGGCGAGCGGATCTTCTGGTATTACCCGCCGCTGAACCGGCACGGGCTGATGCTGCGGGACATGACCGAGGAGCAGCGGGGGTTGGCCTACGCGCTGATGGCCACCGGCCTGACCGAGGACTCCAACCGGCAGGCCCAGCTGATCATCGAGCACGAGGACGTGCTGGGTCCGCTGGAACAGGAAGCGGGGCGCGTGACATTCCTGCGGGATACGCTGTGGTACGCGTGGACGATTTTCGGCGACCCCGCCAGCGATGCCGAGCCGTGGGGCTGGAGGGTGGAAGGACACCACGTTTCGCTGCACTACAGCATCTGGGGCGACCGCGTGTTGTCAGTGACGCCATTCTTCTTCGGCGCGAATCCCGCCGAGGTGCGCAAGGGGCCGAAGCAGGGCCTGCGCATCCTGGGCGCCAGCCAGGACATCGCCCTGGAACTGATGGACAGCCTGGACGCCGGACAGAAGAGCAAGGCGATCATCTACGACGAAGCGCCGGCGGACATCATCACCTTCAACTCCTCAAAGGCGTCGCTGCCCAAGGAGGAGGGGTTGTCAGCCATCGCCATGTCCGGCACGCAGCGCGAGATGCTGATGTCGCTGGCCAGCGAATACGTAACGCGGATTCGCTCCGACCTGGCCGAGGAGAAGCTGAACGCGCTGCGCGAGGGCGGTTTGGAGAAGATCCACCTGGCCTGGGGCGGCCCTGTGGACCGCACCCAGCCCCACTACTACCGGCTGCACGGCGGCGACTTCGTGGTGGAATACGACAACCGGCAGGACGGGGCGAACCATATCCACTCGGTGCTGCGCGACGTGAACAACGACTTCGCCGCCGACGTGCTGCGGGACCACCTGCTGCTGTACCACGTGCTGTAAGCCGGTGGAAATCCGCGTCACGAACACGTACGCCCGGTGGTTCAGGCGACTGCGTGACCCAAGGGCGCGAACGCGCATTGCTAACCGGGTTTTGCGGCTGGCGGAGGGGTAATCCGGGCGACGTTCGTCCAGTAGGCGGAGGCATATCCGAGCTACGTATCAACTACGGGCCGGGCTACCGGGTGTATTTTGTGAGCCGCGGGCGGCGACTGATTATCCTGCTGGCCGGCGGCGACAAGGACAGTCAAGAACTGGATATAGTCAGGGCGCGACGCTTGGCGCGCGAAATGTAACTCGAGGAGGCAAAATGGTGAAGGCCAAATTCCGTCCGTGGGACCCTGCGGAAGTGATAGAAACCGGCGAAGACGCCATCCTCTTCTTCAAAATATCCCTGGAAGATTACGACCCAAAGGTCTTCGGCGCTCTGCTGGACTGCATCGCCCGCTCCAAAGGCGTGGCTGAAATCGCTAGCGTCGTGTTCCACGAGCAGGACGACGGCGGCCGCTCCGTTACCATTACCACCGCGAGCGGCGTTGAGGAGACCATCGCCATCGCGCCGGAGGTGAGCCTGGAGAGCGTCCGGCAAGCCCTTACGCCACGAGAACCGGCGGCGCCGGTTTCCGGTTAGCGCGCCCGGCGCCGGGGAGATACGTCCTATAGTCTATGGACACGGGGCATATACTGTGAGCGGGGGCACGTAAGAGCGCAAAACTATCCTGGCCGGGAGGCGAGATGACCGGCAAACAACACTGGCGCATCGCAGCGGCCACCGCTGCGGGAGCTTCCCACCGCAGAGGCAATATCCCCAACCAGGACGCGGTGGCGCACCGGCTGGTGGAAACCGACCGCGGCCAGGTGGCGGTCGTTGCCGTTGCCGATGGAGCCGGCTCGGCCGCGCGCTCCGACGAGGGTTCCCGGATTGCCGCCGATACCGCCGTGGCTACGGTTGTTGACGGCATCGGCCGACAGCCGGCGGCGGTTTCCGTTCAGCACTTGGCCGCGTCGCTGGTTCGCCGCGCCGTCAAGCAGGCCAAAGAGGCGGTGGCGAGCTACAGTGAGGAACAGCGCGTCTCTTCCAGAGAATTCGCATCCACGCTCATCGTGGCCTTTGCCGGCAGCCGGCTGCTGGCCGCCGCCCAGGTGGGCGACGGGGCCGTCATCGCCTTCAATATCGGCGACGGCACCGCCAAGACCCTGTGCGCCGCTCACAGCGGCGAATACGCCAATGAGACCACTTTCATCACGTCGCGCACCAGGCCCGACCGCATCGCCGCCGTGGGCCACGCCTCCGGGCTGGATTACGACGGCCTGGCGCTGATTACCGACGGGCTACAGAATCTGGCCCTGACCATGCCGGAACGCGAGGCATTCATGGGGTTCTGGAACCCGATGCTGAACGACCTGGCCCACAGCGAGGAACCGGAGGCCGTTGCGGGAAGGCTGCACGCCTTCATCAGCGGCGAGCGGGTGCAGTCCCGCACCAGCGACGACGTGACCATCGCCATCGCTGCCCGCAAGGGCTGAAACCGGGGGAGGACAAGCATGAGCATCCGAGACACCGTGGGCGTGTACGACCTGGCCGAATTCGCCGACAATCCGGAAGCGCGGTGCTCCATCGTCCTGATTTTGGACGTCTCCGGCTCCATGGCCGGCCCCAAGATTGACACTTTGAACCAGGCCCTGGTCAAGTTCCGCAACATCATCCGGGAAGATTCAGTGACGGCCCTGCGGGCCGACGTGGCCATAATTGAGTTTGACGACGACGCCCGGGTTTATGACTTCACCAACGGCGCCGACTTCGAGGCTCCGGTGCTTGAGGTCTCCGGCGGCACGAATTTTTCCCGTCCCATCAACGTGGCCCTGGACCTCATTGAAGCCCGCAAGCAGAGCTACCGCGACGGCGGCATCGCCTATTATCGCAGCCTGGCCTACTTCCTCACCGACGGCATTCCGGACGACGACCCCGCGGATTTGGACCGGGCGGCCCGGCGACTGGCCGAAGCGGAAGAGAATCGCAGCGTAGCTTTCTTCTCCTTCATCATCAGCAACGACAGCGGCATTCCTGACTTTTCGATCAGAGGGGCTGACGTGCCACGGTTCTACAGCCTGATCGGGTTCAGCGAACAGGACCTTGACGCGGCGGGCGCCTTTGGCAGCTCCGGCGAAAGCGCCGCCGGTCTCGATTTGGGGATAGTCGCCGAAATGGTCGGCACCAACGCAACGGAGCTCGTGGAACGGTGCGTCGGGGAAGGGATCATGCAAACTTCGGTGGGCGAACTCTCCAGGCTGGCGCCCCGGCCGCCGGTGGAGCTGACCAACATGGCCCAGCTGGACGGCTCCATCCAATGGCTGTCCCGCTCCGTGGCCGCCGTGTCTCAATCGCAGCCCGGCGACAGCATCCGCCTGCCCCAGCCCGATTACCTGAATTTCTAGGCCCTGCATTTCCAGGCAAGGAGGACCAGCAATGACCATCCAGGACAGCGTAGGCGTGTACGACAGCGCAGAGTTCGCCGACAACCCGGAGGCGCGATGTTCCATCGTGATGATCCTGGACGTGTCCGGCTCCATGGGCGGCCTCAAAATACAGACCGTGAACCAGGCCCTGGTCAAGTTCGGTGAGATCATCAAGGAAGATTCGGTCACCGCGTTGCGGGCCGACGTGGCCATCATCGAGTTCGACCACGAGGCGCGGGTGGTGCAGGACTTCACCAACGGCACCGACTTTGAGCCGCCGACCCTGTCCGTCAAGGGCGGCACCAACTACTCCAAGGCCGTCAACCTGGCCCTGGACATCACCGAGGCCCGCAAGGAGAGTTACCGCGACGGCGGCATCGCCTACTACCGCAGCCTGGCCTACTTCCTCAGCGACGGCTACCCGGAGCACGACGATGCCGGCGAATTGGCCCAAGCAGCGGACCGGCTGAAAGCGGCGGAGGACAGCCGGGGCATCGCCTTCTTCTGTTTCGGCATCGGGTCGCCGGACCTGCCAGTGGATATGTCGGCGCTCAACAATCTGGCTCCCAGGTCGGCCATTGAGCTGACCAACATGGAACAGCTGGAGGGGTCCATTCAGTGGCTGTCCCGCTCGGTGGCCGCCGTGTCCCAGTCCCAGCCCGGCGACAGCATTCGCCTGCCGGAGCCGGATTACCTGGACTTCTAGAGCGAGCGGAGGCCCGACGGGAGGGTTGCATGAGCATCCAGGACAGCATCGGCGTGTACGATCAGGCGGAGTTCGCTGAGAACCCGGAGCCCCGTTGTTCCATCGTTCTGATTTTGGACGTCTCCGGGTCAATGTGTGGCGAACCGCTCGAGACGGTGAACCGAGCGCTGGTCAAGTTCCGCGACATTATTCGAGAAGACCCGGTCACTGCGCTGCGGGCTGACGTTGCAATCATTGTCTTCAGCACTGAAGCGGGAGTGGCGCAGGACTTCACCGGCGGCGTCGATTTCAACCCGCCCGTGCTCGACGAGATGACGGGCAGCTACTTGGGCGGCGGCACGAATTTCGATGCCGCCATCAACCTGGCATTGAACCTCATTGAGGCCCGCAAGAGAAGTTACCGTGATGGCGGCATCGCTTACTACCGCAGTCTGGCCTATTTTCTTACCGACGGCTACGGGGAAATGGACCGCGGGACCGTCCGCCGTCTGGCTGATATGGAGCGAAACCGCAGCGTAGCCTTCTTCACTTTCCTGGTCTCCGCCCCCCCGAATTGGGATGGGCTTGATGATGCCACGAAGCAGCGTTTCCAGCGGGTGCATATGCAGGGACACCTGAATAAGCTGTCTGAACTGTCTGAACTGTTGACAAGGGAGCCCGTGTCGCTGACCAACATGGAACAACTGGAAGGTTCCATCGAGTGGCTGTCCCGCTCCGTGGCTGCCGTGTCCCAGTCTCAGCCGGGCGAAAGCATCCGCCTGCCGGAGCAGGATTTCCTGCAAAGGTAGGCAAGCATGTTGGCGATGTTCTCACCAGGTCCGAAAAGTCGGACTACCGCGGCTTGCCTGGCGCTCTTCCTGGGTTGGACCGGGATCCACAAGTTTTACCTTGGCCATCGTAACGTCGCGGTCATTCACGTCGCGCTCACGCTGGTGGGGGTGGTGGTGTTTATCGCCCAGGCTACGGCGCCCGCCAGCGGCCTGGTTGCCGTGTATATTGCGGCGTGGGCGTCCCTCCTGTTTTGCTATTTCTATGTCCGGCGGTTCCACTTTGGACACACGGTTGCGGAGATGGTGAACCCGGTCCGGGTGCTCCTGTGGCCGTGGCGACTGCTCCGGTACACGTTCCGGGTAGTCGGAGTGGGATCGAATATGATGGATGAAGAGGAAGAAGAGCGGCGGTGGCGTCGCTGGCAGCGCCGGCGCCGGCGGGGATGGGGCGGGCGGCGGGGACGCCGAGACGACGCCGATGACGATGACGACGGTTGCTCATTCGGGTGCTTGGTCCTGATTCTGGGTATAATCCTGTCGTTGGCAGTGGTCGCGCTCATCATCTTCCTGTATTTTCTGATCCTGTCTCTGGTCGGCGCCATTTCCCTGGGAGCATCCATCGTAATCGGCGTGATCGAAGGCGTCCGGTACCTGTCCAGGAGCGACACTGAGTTCCAGGAAGTGTACGTAGTTGGTCGGAGACCATGGTTCTAGCCGCCTTACGATAGGCGCGTCAAACGTGACATCCCATGACTACTTCAACAAATCCTCTGGCCGGCCGCAGTGGTATGATCGCGCCGGCGCCACTGCCACGCCGCGCCTGACCACGCCCGCCTCGCCCGTGGAGGTTCACTATGACCACTGCGCGACCCGCCAACCCGGCGACGGCGTCCGACGCCGCCCCGGCGGGGACCTTACGTCTCCCCGACATTCCGGAGCGCCATCCCGACGACATGACCAGCTTCAAGCACCTGGCCGCCACCGGCAGCGTCCATCACCTGGCCCAGTACCTGGGCCATCCCGATACCACCCTGGTAACCGGCGAGCGCTACGTGGTTGTCCGCCCCACCCGCAACATGGCCGGCAGCCACTATCCGGACCTGCTGGTGGCCTTTGACGTGAACCCGGACGTCTACGAGGAGCGCAACGGGTACGTCATTGACGAACAGGGCAAACCGCCGGACTTCATACTGGAGGTAGGTTCCAGACACACGGCGCGGACGGATCTGAACGAGAAGAAGGACTACTATGAGGGCCTGCGGGTGGGGGAGTACTGGCTGTTTGACAGCGAAGGGGAGTTTTACGGGTTCACCCTGCGGGGGTATCGGCTGGAGGGTGACCGCTACCGGTCCATACCAGTGGAAGAAATCAGCCCTGGGGCGTTTCAAGGGTACAGCGCGGCGCTGGGTTTGAACCTGCGGGCGGAGGCCGGCGGCGACCTGGGCTTGTACGACCCGTCCACCGGGGAGCACATCCCAACGTTCGAATCGCAAACGGCCCGGGCGGAGACCGCCGAGGCCAGGGTAAGGGAACTTGAAGCCGAGCTCCACCGGCTGCGCGAGGGCCGGTAGGCTGCTTGCAGCGTAAACCCGCCCAACACATCGTCCCATGACCACCTCATCAAATCCTCTCGCCGGCCGCCGCTTTGAAGACGAAAGCGGCAGCCCTATCGTGCCGGGCCGCAAGCTGGGCGAGGGCGGCGAGGGCGCGGTTCATCTGGTGGACGGCGACCCCGGCTCGGTGGTGAAAATCTGGCATCCGGGCAAGACGCCCCAGGAGGCCGACGCCAAGATCCGGCACCTGGTGGCAAACCCGGTCACCCCCGAGTTGGGCGTCACCTGGCATATCACCTGGCCCCAGCACGAGGTGCGGGAAAGCGGCATCATCGTCGGCTACACCATGCCCACGCTGAACCCCGGCGAATCCTGGGAACCCATTGTTGAGTATTACAACCGCCGGGCGGCCCAGGGCACCGGGGCGGCCCAGGCCCGCGAGATACAGATTGACGACCGGGTGCGCATGGCCCGCAACCTGGCCCTGGGCTTCCGCGCCGTTCACGACGCCGGTTACGTCATCGGCGACGTCAACGAGAAGAACGTTGAGGTCAACCGGCAGAACGACATCGCCATGGTGGACTGCGACTCCTATGGTTTCACCGACTCTGCCACCGGCCGGACTTTTTCCAACAACATGGGGCGTCCCGAGTTCCAGGCCCCGGAAGCCCAGGGCGACTACGAGAACCGGACCCAGAATAACGATCGCTTCGGCCTGGCCGTGGTCATCTTCCACCTGCTTACCGGCTACCACCCCTACACCGTCACCGGCCAGCACGCCCAGGATTACCCTCAGCCCGGCGACCGGATCAGCGCCTGGCTGTTTCCGCCGGCCGCCGCGGCGCTCACCGCTCCCGATCCTTACAACGAAGCCTGGGAGGGGCTGACCGACAAGCAGAAGGAGTTGTTCCTGCGCTGCTTCGACCGGGCGCACCAGGGCGATCCCCGGCCCACGCCGGAAGAGTGGGTGGAGGCCTTGCTGGAAATGCCGACCGTGCCGGCTCCGACGCCGGCGCCCTCACCAGCGCCCGCGCCGCCCAGACCGGCGCCCGCGCCCGGGTCACCTGGACCCGCGCCAGCGCCGCCCAGGCCAGTACCAGCGCCCGGGTCGCCGGGACCAGCGCCGGCGCCGCCGAGGCCGCGGCCGGCCCCAACACCGTCATCGGCCACGTCCAACGATGAAACGGGCGAGTTGATACTTTTATGGGCGTCGGCCGTGATCGGCTACGGAGCATTGATACCTCTCATGGTCTTCAGTCAGTTCCGGCCCTGGTGGTGGCTGTCGCTGATGCTGGTGGCGGGATTGTTCCTCTACTTTCCGGCCCGGAGGCTGTTCCGACGGCCGATCACCCCGACGCGCTGGGTCCTGATTGTCGTCGCGTCACTTGTCACCGCCATCGTGACGCTGAACTTGATCGGAACTGCCCTGGATACCTGGCCGTGGTGGTTGTGGCTGGGAACCGGCCTGGCGACGGCCTTCGTCTTCCTGGTTCCGGCCAGGAGCATATTCAATCGGGCGAACGCCAGACGACGCTGGATTGCCATTGGCGGGGTGTCGCTGCTCAGCGCTCTCATCCTCGGCGGCATGATAAATTCCGCCGTCAGGGAGTGGCAGGACTGGCGCGAGGAACGGCGCTGGCGGGAGGCGCAGAACGCGCCCGGCGGCAATGCCGTGATGGCGGCTGGCAACGTGGTCAATGCCGGCGGCGCTGCCTCGGTCGCGGCTTCGGCAACCTGTGGCTCGCCGACCAACTTTGTTATTACGCAAGTTCCCGGAGAGCGGGCGATCGATTACTCATGGGAAGCGCCCACCGGCGGCGGCTTGACCGTTACCGGATACCAGGTGGAATTGCGCGAAGCCGACGATGGCGGAACCTACGGCCCCTGGAGCCTGCAAAGAGTCAGGGACATAACGGAAAACAGTGGTTCCGGCTCATACCCGTCCGAATACGACGGACAAACCTTACAGTACCGGGTCTATGCGCTGTGCGATTCGGTGACCTCGGAGCCGTCAGACCTCGTCGAGTTCTTTTACCCGATTATGTCGGCAGAGGTCCCCGCCACCGCTACGCCAGCGCCGATGTCCACCCCTACAGCCATCCCGGCGCCGACACCCGCCCCTACCGCCACGCCGGCGCCAACGGAGACACCGACGCCGGAGCCCACATCCGCGCCCACGCCGACGCCAATCCCCACTCCGGCAGGGCCGGCCGCCACGCGCGCGCCCACGCAATGGCTCATCCAGCACCCGGCGGACCCTAAAATCACGGGTGCATCATCGGGAACCCACCTGCTGCTGCAGGGCTGCTACCTGGGGACGAAGACCGCCGACCGCAGGTTCCGACTGGCGTCGTGGGACGTTTGGGAGCCCAGCCGGTACGGGAATGAATTGAAGTTCGTCAAGATTATCACCAATACCGGCGCGCAGCTCCCGCTGGAACCGGGAACCTGCTACCAGGCTGCGGTGGTCAAGCACGTGGACAGCCCCGAGGAATACGTCTGCCTGGATCAGGGTTCCACTCACCCGGAGCAAACTCCATGCGCCAACCCGCGGGAGCATGAAGTCATACCAACGTTCATCCTGTACCCGGACAGCGCCGACGACCCCGACGACTACAGCGGAAGTTTTTCCATCCTCAGGACGCCCACGCCGCGGCCGCCGGGATAAGGGCCGGTGAACGGCCGGCCACCAGTGGCAGATTATTGACCCCGGCGGCGGCGCAGGGCGGATTTGTTATGATGTTAATGCGACGTTGAAATTCGCATAACCAATACATAACGGGAGAACCTTGTATATGACCACGCTGCTTGACCGGCTAGACCCCGCCGTCGCCGCTGCCATTGAGAATGAAAATCACCGCCAGCGCGATTCCATCGTGCTGATCGCGTCGGAGAACTACGCGAGCAAAGCGGTGCTGGAGGCGCAGGCGCAGTTGATGAACAACAAGTACGCCGAGGGGTACCCCGGCCGGCGATACTACGGCGGCTGCGAATTCGTCGACGTAGTGGAAACCCTGGCCATCGACCGGGCCAAGGAACTGTTCGGGGCGGAGCACGCCAACGTGCAGGCCCACAGCGGCGCGCAGGCCAACATGGCCGCCTACTTCGCCGTCCTGGAGCCTGGGGACACCGTGCTGGGGATGCAGCTGGACATGGGCGGGCACCTGACCCACGGGGCCAACGTCAACTTTTCCGGCAAGCTGTACAACTTCATACCCTACGGCGTGGACCGGGAGACCGAGACCATCGACTACGACCAGGTGGAGCGGCTGGCGCGGGAGCACAATCCCAAGCTGATCGTCGCCGGGTGCAGCAGCTATTCGCGGGTGCTGGACTTCCCACGGTTCCGCGCCATTGCGGATTCCGTGGGGGCGATGCTGATGGTGGACATGGCGCACATCTCCGGCCTGATCGCCGGGGGGGCGCATCCGTCGCCGTTACCCCACGCGCAGATCGTCACGTCGACCACCCAGAAGACCCTGCGCGGCCCGCGCGGCGGCATGATCCTGGCCGATGAGGACCTGGCCCGCAAGATCGACTTCGCGGTGTTCCCCTTCATGCAGGGCGGCCCCTTCATGCACGTTATCGCCGCCAAGGCGGTCTGTTTCGGCGAGGCCCTACAGCCGGACTTTTCGCGCTACGCCCACCAGGTGGTGGCCAACGCGCAGGTGATGGCGCAGGAGCTGTCCGAGGCCGGCGTCCGGCTGGTGGCCGGCGGAACCGACAATCACCTGATGCTGGTGGACCTGACGCCGTTGGGCATCACCGGCCGGCAGGCGGAGCGCGCGCTGGAATCGGTGAACATCGTCGCCAACAAGAACGCGATCCCCTACGACCAGTTGCCGCCGCGCACCGCGTCGGGTTTGCGCCTGGGCACTCCCGCCATCACCAGCCGGGGCATGGGCGAGGAGGACACGCGCCAAGTGGCGAGGCTCATCGTGCGGACGCTGGGCAGCATTGGCCCGGACTCCGCGGTAGATCACGCCGCGATGTCGGCCATCGGCGATGAGGTGCGACACCTCAGCCGCCGGTTCCCGGTGCCCGGGCTGGACGACGAGTAGTAGCGTTCGCGCCGTCTCACCGCCAGGTGAGGCGGTTGCGGTGGACCAGCACCGCCACGCCGATGATGGCGATCAGCAGCCCGGCCAGGATCGTGAGGCCGGGCAGCACCGGCACCCCGGAGTAGGACCAGGAGTTGACGTAGCTGCGCGGGGTCCGCGCCGGAGCCAGGCCCAGTTCCCCGGCGTCGGGCACCGTCAGGTCGGTGGTCACCACGCCGGACGCGCCGCTCGACCCGACGCCGCTGGTGGGCAGCGGCAGCTTCCGAAAGTCCAGGTGGAGCTCCTCGGTTTGTCCGTTTCCGGTAAACAGCCACGACTGGACGGCGCGGACACGGTCGTCGCGGCCCACCAGCCAGAAGGTGATGGCGTCGGCGTTGGGCAGGGCGCCGCGGTCGGCGCCGTCGGGCTCGACCTTCAGGCCGCTGTACCATCCGTCCTGCCCGATGACCACGGGCTCGCTGACGTAGCCCCCGTCGCAGCCGCCGAGGCAGGCCAGCAGGGCAAATCCCTCCGGAACGATCCGGCTGTTGGCGAAGGCGTGTCCCTCGAACACCTGCCACCGGCCGGCCGTGTTGGACGCCGTGGCGCCGGCCGTATCGTCGGGGCCCGCGCCCAGGGCGGCCAGCATCGATCCCACCAGCAGCGCGGCTGCGGCCAGGGCCAGCATTGTTTGCCGGGGTAGCGTTTGCCTGGGCATCATTCGCCGGGCGATCCGGGGGCGTACCAGGTAGTTGCGTTTCATGTCCGTGCTCCCGTTGGTCAGCATCAGTTATCAGCCGCGTATCGACTCTTCGCCGGTCCGGTATGAGGCCGGCCTAATGCTAGCCGGCCCGGCGGGGAGTCGGCATCGGCGCGGGCGCGCGTTTTTGAACAATTTTTGGATAACGCAAAGGCCCCCGCCGTTGCCGGCAGGGGCCGCTTTCGGATCGTGGCTCGCCGTTACGATTGGGCATCCGCGCTGAAAACGGCCCGGCGCAGAGTATCGTTCAGGCGGGTCTGCCAGCCAGGGCCGCCGCTCCGAAAATGCTCAACTACATCCGCATCCAGACGGATGTGAATCTGCTGCTTGGTCGGGGATTTTTGCGGCCCACGGGTCCGGCGGTAGCGCGCCAGGATGTGCGGCACCGCTTCTTCGGATGTCAGCGCCGCGGCGAACCAATCGTCGCTGGCTTCGCTGGTATCCGGGTCGGCAGCGATGCCGGCACTGATGGCCTCGTCCTCTTCCGGTGTTGGGATGATGATTTCAGACAAGCGCCTCGACATATTTTCTAACCTCCCCGGAGTTGGCCTTGCGCAGGCTGATGATGCGGATGCGGTCGCCGCGTTCTGTCCAAACTACGTGGTGCAGCCGGTTCCCAATCAGCCCAAAACTGGCCCATCGGGTTTCCCCGTCACGATCGCTCCGCTGATGTACTGCCGTTTCCCAATCGAAATCATACATAGACGCAAAATCTATCTTACGCTCACGCCATGTTTCGTCCCGCTTGTTCTCATCCCATTCATACTGTAAAGGCATACTTTCATAGGTTGGCACTTTAGCCTCCTGATTACTTCCCATTTTGGATTGTAGTCACAATAAAGTCGCTGTCAAGCTGCCGGCCGCCGATTATCAAAGGCCCCCGCCGTTGCTGGCGGGGGCCTGTTCTCGGTGGGTGAACCGAGGGGGCGTTTGCCCTGGGGTTAGGCGGTGGTGCGCCGTCCCATGACCACGGCCACGATCGCGATGATCACGGCCACGATGGCCACGATGAGCGCGATGATGCCCATGGAACCGGCGGAACCGGACGGGCCGATGTCACCGGCAGGACCCTGCGAACCCGGAGGGCCCGGCGGCCCGGCGATGCCCTGCTCGCCCTGGGGACCCGGAGGGCCGGTCGCCCCGGCGGCTCCGTCGCGGCCGTCGCGGCCGGCGGAGCCGTCAGCGCCGTCAGCCCCGGCCGGTCCGGGGACGCCCGGAGGACCCGCCGCGCCGGCGGGACCCGCCGGACCCATGGCGCCGTCCTGGCCAGCCAGGTCGGCCGACAGGTCCATGATCATCCGGTCGCCGCTCATCCAGGTGTATTCGTAGTCCACCATGCGCTCACCGATCATGAACGTCACCATGGCGCCGGCGTCCATGGGCTGCATCAGCTGCAGCTCGTAGTGGCCGCCCATCATGGTGGTGGTGGAACCGATCTTCTCGTCGCCAGCCATGGCGGTGACCATGGTCCCCTCGGGAACCGGCAGGCCGTCGGCCATGGCGTAGCCGAATAGGAAGGCGGGGGGCACGTTGGCCCGGGGCGCATCTCCCTGGGCCGCAACCAGGCCCAGGGGCAATGCGATCAGCAGGGCAATCAACGCCACCGCCGCCATCGCTCCAATTCTCTTCATCTCATTCGCTCCTGCTTGGGGTGGTCCCCCCGCCCCCGCAGCACAGGCCGCGGAGGCGGAGGCGCTTTACTGGACACTCATTCAGCCGGTTGACGGTCGCTCCCCTGGGGGGACGACGGCCTACCAGACCTCCAGGTTCCAGCAGTCGTCGCCACGGCAGGTGAGACTGCGGACCTTGTTGTTCAGGACCACGTCTTCCACGCTCTCGCTGACCAGGATCCAGTAGGCCTCGCCGTTGACCATTGCGGACAGGGTATTCAGGTCGGCGAACTCGGGGCGCGGGTCGTAGAAGGACCAGACCTTGCCCACGTCGTCGAAGTAGAAGATGGCGACCAGGCTGTCACCCAGGTTCTCCACGGCTCCGGGGAGCTCGGCGGGAGCGCCGGCGGCGGCGGACTCGGCCAGGACTTTGACCTCGCCGATGGCGATGGTGCCGTCAACGTTCATTACCACGCTGTAGACGCCGGGATCCAGACCGGGGATCAGCACGTCCTCGACGATGACGTTGCCGTCACGGTCGGTGTTGACGCCGGGGTCATCGTAAGTGGTGCCGCCGATCTCGATGTAGTCAACCTCGGTGTACACGGGCATGTTGCCGGCGGACAAGGAGACCATGTCGCCGGGCTGGCCCTCGGCGGGGGTGACCTCGATGGTGGAGGCCGGCACCGCGAAGGAGCCGATCTTCGCCACGTCTTCGTAGGTCGCCTTCACCTGCACGTCGCTGGGGATGGCAACCCGGCGGTGGACCCGATGCTCCACGGAGAAGCGGCCCACGGCGTCGGCGTACACGGGGTACGAGCGGCCGACGCTGCCGAAGTCGTCAACCAGGACGACGACCGGCTTGTTCAGCGTGTTGTCCAGGTTCTCCACGGGCCAATTCTCACCGGTGATGGTGATGTAGTCCCGGGGGCCGGCGACGTCCGGCGTCACCGTGATGGACGGCTCGTCGATGGTGAGGTTGGCGCTGGATGTGTAGTTGCCGGTGTCCTCGACGCTTAGCTCGTGGGTGCCAGGGATCAGCGTGGGGTTGGTCCCGCCGTTGGTGCTGGCCGGCCACAGTATGATAGTGGCCACGAACTGGCGGGAGTCGGAAACCGCAACGCCGGGGGCGTTGCCGACCTTACAGCCTTCCGAGTCAGGGTGGACCATGACCGGCACGTTGTCCAGGGTGACGTTGCTGAACGGGATGCAGGTCTGCGACCCGAAGCCATTGCCGTTGATGGTGATGGTTTCGTTGGGGCGCACGTCAGTCTTGCTGACCTCCAGGTCGGCGCCGACGATGGTGATCTTGCTATTCTTGGAAACCTTGTTGTCACCGGTTCCCCACTGGGCGTCGATGCGCAGCACGCCTTCCAAGCCACCGGGGACTTCGAAGGTCACCTCGCCGGAGCCGTCGCTGCCAATGGCGCGGGAGCTCTGGTAGAAGCCGCTGGTATTAGTGATGGTGACTTCGCCGCCGGCGATCTTCAGCAACGCAAAGGCGCCTGCCGAAGTGGGGTAGTCCTGGGCGAACACGTTGACAGTGTCGCCTGTGGCAACGCTGCTGGGCACCACCTTGATGGAGGGCTCCAGGTTGAAGTCCTCAACGTCGGTGTTGGACATCCGGCCCTCGCCGTCAACCATGCAGATGTAGTTGACATTGCCGGGCTTGAAGGTGGGCGCCGTGACCTCGAAGGTCACCGTAACCTTGTCGTCGCTGCCGACGATGGCGCCGCCGACCTTGGTGCCGTCCCTGACGATGGTGTCGCACAGGAGCGCGTCGAACACCATGTCGGAATACTTCATCTTGTCAGCATCGCTCAACACCTCGAAGGCATCGCTGGCCCGGAGCGGGTCGCTGAGCTTGTAGCTCATCATGCTGCTGTCCAGATCGTAGTGGAAGCAGGCATTGTCGCTGTCAGTATCCAGGGCGGCTTTCATGCCGGCGCAGTCGAGGGTCTCCCACCGCTTGGCGGTCAGGTACCGGGCATTGGCCAACGCGTAGGCGCCGGCGGTGGTGCCGTCGTTGAAGCCGGAGCCGGTGACGGTCATCTCGTAGCCGCGCTTGTTGTCAACGTCGGACAGGCCAATCTTGGCCACGGTCTTCACGTCGTTGAGTTTAATACGCTTGCTGCTGGTGCGGCCGGGGATCTGGGTTTCCGACGGGCCCAGGAGGGCGTAGCCGGTGCTGTGGCTGCCGGCTTCCGACGGGTTCTTGATGCCGGAGTCGGACTCGATGACCACGGACACCTTCTGATCCTTGTGCAGCCCGTTGGGGCCTTCGCACGCGTCAGTAGCGTCGGTACACATATCGGGCACCAGCACCCGGATGGCGATGTCCTTCTTGTCCTTGTCGAAGTAGTCGCTGTTCGAGAGTTTCACCGGGGACGTGACGTACACCCGGGCGCCATTGCCGGTGGTGCTGGTGTCACCACCGGTGGCGACCAGGTACACCGAGGTCATGGGGATAGAATCGGGCTCCTGGAAGTCATCCTCCAGGTACACCACGATGGAACTGCCCACCGACATAGCCATCGGCAGCTCATTGATGGTCAGCTGGATGTTGGACGCGCCGCTGGAAGTCCGGCCGCCGGTCTTGCCGTCCAGGGTGACCATGGCGTCGGCCATCATGGCGCCGTTGCTCGCCGGGGTCGTCGCCGTCGGGGTCGGCGACGCCGTCGGGCCTTCCGCGCAGTCGTGGTCGTAGGTTGCGTCGTGGATATCCCGCAGCAAGCCGACCGGGATATCGTCGCAGTGGGTGCTGCCGGACGCACCGTCGTGCGCCTGCGTGTTGGTCGGGGAAGACGCCAGCATCAGGAATGCGGCCACCACGCCGATGATAGCGAGGGCCATCACCAGCGACACCGGCCAGAGGCGCTTTCTCGTTTTAGTAGTCATTTGACTGAATCTCCTTTGAGATTGTCTTGGTCTGCTTCGTTTGGGAAAGTTCCGAGCAAGTTCCGCCGGACCAGTTTGTTCCTCAAGAACCTTTCGGAACCTTCCCAAGCTGATCTACGGCTGGCTACTGTATGACCAGCGGCTGGACTCTGCCATTCTCCTGCCGGTAGAGGTCGTAATCGTAATCCTCGCCCAGCGTGGACTGTACGGCAACCACGTAGACGCCCGAGGCCACGTTGGAGAACGTGTGCGTCATAGCGGACGGGGCGCCCGCAACACGCGCCGAGATGGCCCGGGGGAAGTTGTTGATGTCGATCAGGAAGACGTGGTGCACGTCCGCGTTGGCTCCGTCCTCCCACGTCACCTTGACGTTGGTAACGCTGCCGGCCGCGCTCGTATCGTCAATCATGATCTCGGCCATGACGTTCATGGGTTTGCCCAGGGCTGCCGGCTTCACCGTGACCTTGAAGGTCTGCGTGGCTTTCACCGCGCCGGAGGTGGCCGTTATCGTGATGGTGGCCGTGCCTTCCGCGACGCCGGTGATGGTCACCATGCCGCTGCTGGCGTCCGCATCCACGGTGGCGTACTGCTCCATGTCAGACTCGGCTGCGTACATCGCATCCGTGTTGTCGGAGAAGTACATCGTCGCGTCCACGGTCGTCTCCATGCCCACCGTCACTTCCTGCGCCGGGATGGTTCCCATTGCCGCGACGTGCGTGTGCGTGTCCGGGTCGCGCGGGAAGGTGACCATGGTCCACTCACCCTCGCCGGAGGCGTTCTCGCCGCGCACGCGGTAAGTACGCATTTCGTCCATTTCCGGCTCGTCCGGGTCGGTGTATGAGGTGCGACCGGTGATGTCGGTAGCGTCAGAGGTGGGAGTCACCCATTCTCCTTCGTCGTCCTTCATCTCCACATCGTACATGGTGGCCTCCGCGCCGGAACTGGGCTTGTTCCAGAGCAGCAGGACACCGGTCACGGTGCCGCTGGTGTCAACGGCATTCTGGGACGTCAGTCCTTCAACCATGTTGGGAACCGTGGGTTTTCCGGTAGTGAATTTGGCCGCTACTGACCAATCTTCAGATCCAGAAGCTGGTCTTTCGGTCGCTGGGTCTGTGAGCGGGTTCTTATTCACGGCCGCCACTTGCAACCAATAGGTTCGTTCCTTAGCTAAGAACTGGTCTCCTTGGGTGGTCGTGTCCTGATCAGTAACCATGATGGTGGCCATCAGGTCCGCTTTGCCAGTATTCCCTGAGGTTATCGGCCGATCAGTGCGATCCGTGGCAGCATCGGCAAAGTCATTGGGATCAGCCACTCCGTCGCCGTCGTCCAGCGTGTATCGGTACCGGTAATCGGTGACGGGCTGGCCGCCATTATCCTTGGGAGCGCTCCACGACGCCATGATGGTCTTGAGGTCGGGCGCCGAGGCCATCACGCCGGTGGGCTTGCCCGGATCTCCGGACGCAGCCGTCCACCCATTCGCGCCCACAGCGGGGCCGACGTTGCGACGCCAGTCCGTGCCTACGGCAAAGACCCGATAATACCGTCGCTCGTCAAAACCCAAACCGTCGGTGTCTTGATACACCCGGTTACCGCGGAAATCGGTCAAGGTGGTGTCTCTGGCCAACTCCTTCCAGTCCGCGCTATCGGCTTCCCGATAGTCAATCCGATAGGTATTCTGGTTGGGCACATCACCATCGGCGGTGATGCCCAAGACGATTTCCTGCTTTTTGGGCGCATCATCGCCTGTGCCACTAGGACCAATGTCTAGGGATCCCCCTGTCGCCGTTACCGTCGGCACCTGCAGGGGGTCGTGTTCAGGGATGGCGGTGGCAGTATCTGTGTCTTCGCGAAGGCCGGCGGTGGCGCTTGCAATCACTTGCGATGCGGGACCGCGGCGCAGCACATCGTCCTCGCGGCCATCTACTGTATCCTCTTCGTCAGTGCCGTCGTCGGTGGTAATTGCGTACACCCGGAAGTCCCACTCCACTTGTTCATCGTCAGCGCCGTCTTCACGGTCGTGGTCCACAGCGTTGACCGTGAGCACCGCCTGAGCTACGGCCTGGGTCGCCGCAACCGTTATGTTCGTGCTGGCGGGGTCATCATCATCAGCGGCGTCGCCGAGCGTACCGGTGTTGGCAGTGATGCCATTCAGCGTTTCTATGACCAAGTCGTCGGCGTCCGCGACGTCCTTCCAAGTATAGTTGAGCGGCCTCGCCTGAATGATGTAGTGGGAAATGTCCCAGCCACCGTTGTCTTCTGGCGCCCACCAGTAGAGGGTGATTTCGGTGCCGGCGGTGCCGGTGTTGACCGCCGTCAGTCCGGTTACGCGACCGGGGTCGGTGGCCATTTGGGTCGTCCCGTCAATACGTTCCCAGGCTTTGGAGGCGTCGTCCGAGTCGTCCGCGCCACTGGCATTGGCGAGCGTCACAGGTCCGCTAACCGCGCGAACGCGATAGAGCCTTTCTTGGCCCGGGTCCAGCATGAATTTATCTTCATACTCGGTTTTGGTCGTCGTGGTAACCGAATCGGCTGCGGCCCCAGCCTCTATCGCGGCCCACTTGTCACCGTCGTGATATTGGATCTGGTAGCCGACGATTTTCTCGCCGCCGTTGTCGGCGGGAGCGTCCCAGCTCAGGTCGATCTGCTTGCGCCCGTTGGCAGCAGCCTGCAGGTTGCGCACCGATCCTGGGTTGGTCTTCTCACTGGTGGTACCCGAAACGATGTTGGATATCGGGCCCTCGCCGTGGCTGTTCACCGCCAAGACGCGGTACCAACGGAGGTCGTCGGCCGTCAAGGTGTCGTCCATATAGGTGGTGTCCATGTGGGGAGCGGCCTTGGTCACCATGGTTTCCCACACCCGCCGGTCTTTCGACTTGTCGATGCGGTAGCCGCTGGCGTTGGCGGCGGCGTCCCAGGACAGCACCAGGGTGGTCCGCCCGGCATCGCCGGAGGCGGCCTTCACGGTGAGGTTCATCGGCGCGTCGGGCAGCGGGTTGGCGAAAACGTTACCCGTCCCCTGCGCCGCAAACATGGCCAGGGCGCCGGCGACGGCTAGTACCGCCAGCAGGGGCGCTGACCATATCAGCTTTCTCGTTTTTCTACTCATTTGACAAAATCTCCCTTTCGAGATTGTCCTCTGGGTAATGTGGGTAGATGGCTGCGCCCTCGGCCCGGCGTTGCGCGGGCTGGTAGGAATTGCCCGCGGGCGGGCGTGGGGCGGCTTTAGACAGGTATTCGGGCTCACACCTCCTTGTGGTGAGGCCGTCGTTGGGGCGGGTCCTTCGACCGGCTCAGGATGAGCGGTTGGCTCAGGATGAGCGGTCGGAGGGGGCCGGCCGTGGGGGACGGCTGGGTAGATTTCCAGACTTGCCTGGCAATTGTAGCGGGGAGAATATTACGGGAGTATTACGAAACGGCGCATATTTGGGCGAATTTTTGAGTTTTGCATGGATGGGCAGGATGGAGGGGGATGGGCGGGGATTGTCAGAAACAGGATTTGGGGGATTATCGGATTTTCGGGATTGGGTCGCACTCAGGGGCATCTGCTCAATCCTGGCATCCGGATAATCCTGCTTCTGACGATGCCCTGGCGAGATTGCCGCGCTGCGCTGGCAATGACGGGGTGGGGAGTGGGCTATGGGCTATAATGGCCTGGTAAGGAAAGGAGTGGAAAATGGACGTCGCGATGGCTGCGTTGGGGCTGTTTATGATGGTTGTGGGGCTGCTGGGGCTGCTGGGCAGTTTCGGCGCGCTGATGTATTACATTTACAAACGCGGCCAGGCCAACCCCGCCCACGACCTTGCGGCGCCGGCCGACCCGGAAGCGAACCGGCAATGAGCGGCAACGCGCTGCCATGGGAGATTGTCAGAAGCAGGATTTACGGGATTACGGGATTGGACAGGATTGGGTTGGTTGGGGCGCTGGGCGGCGACATCCTGAAAATCCGCTAATCTTGAAAATCCTGCTTCTGACGGTTCCCCGCCACGGCGGGATCAGCACGGCGCGGCGGAACGGGCGGTAGGGGGAGTTTGTCAGCAGCAGGATTGGGGGATTGGGAGGGGGCGGGGATGGGGGATGGGGATCATTGCAATCCGGCCGAGGCCCCGGCAAAATGATCTTATAGCTGATTGAATTGGAGCGAAGCGGATGCTTACGATTGACCCGGCGACGGCTGCCACCTTTGTCACCGTATTGCTGGCGTCGGCCGGCGGCATGTTCTGGCTGGGCAAATTGAGCAGCCGGGTGGACCGCCTGGAACGAGACGTGCAGCAAATCCTGACCCGGGTGGGCCGCCTGGAATTGGACGTGCAGCAAATCCTGACCCTGCTGCAACAGCAGCGGACGGGAACGGGCGGGCCGGAGTGAGGGCGGGGGTGTCAGCAGCAGGATTGGGGGGATTACGGGATTGGACGGGATGGGGTTGGTTGGGGCGCTGGGCTATAATGGGCCACATCGACAAGTTCAAGGAGTACCCCCACCATGACGGTTACGATTGATCCGGTCACCATCACCATGCTGGGAGCGCTGATACTGGCCGCCATCGGCACGTTCATCTGGTTCGGCAAGTTGAGCGGCCGGGTGGACCGGCTGGAGTCGGACGTTGCGGATTTGAAGCAGGGGCAGCAGCAGATATTGGAGTTGCTCCACCAGCATATCGGGTACCACCAGGGCCGGGCCGAAGCGGCCGCGCCGGCGGCGTCCCAGCCGCACTGAGCCCGGCCGCGGTCTGGAGAACAGCGGGGTGACGGGTCACCAGAGCTTGCTGAAGTACATGGCCATCACTATCGCCACGGTCATGCCGAAGGACATACCGGCGACGAAGCCCATGGAGGCGGCGAGGACGACGGGGTCAGCGAGAATTTCGGCCACGGCAGGATCTCCGGGCCAGGGTCTCCGGGCGGCGTGGGAAAGGGGGCGGGGGGCTAGTCGGCGGCCGGGTCGGGGACGGGCTCGGTGGGGGTCAGGACGACGGCGCCGGAGCGGTCGTCGTGGCGGTGGCGCATGACCAGGTCGATGCGTTCGTGGAGGGCCAGGAGGAGGCCGCGGTTCTCGGCGACCTGCTCGCGGAGGTGGCCAAGCTGGTCCCAGACCCTGCCGAACTCCTGACGCATTTCCTGGCGCAGACTGGCATTGTCCTGCCGCAGGTCGGTGTAGTCCTGCCGCAGGTTGGCAACCGCGCTTTCCAGGCCCGTCAGGCGGCCTTCAATTTTGCCCACCGCTTGCAGCAGGCGAAAGACGGTTCCCAGCAAGGCAAGGCCTACCAGGACGATGAGGCCCAACAGAGAATAGAGGATGTAAGGGTCCACGGCGATTGCAGCCTCGATAGTTATGCGCTTCGGTTCGGATGATTGGGGGAGTATAGCATAGCGTGTCGGCCGGCCGCTTGCCCCCGGCGATGATTGGGAGTAATATACCGTCTGCTGCCACGACGCCGGAGATCGGCCTGGGTCAGCACGGGGTAGCCTGTGCCGGCGCCGTGGACCGGGGCGTCCCAACCGCAGGGTCGCCGACCAACTGGAGGAGGTAACAAAACCGATATGTTCGACAAGGCTTCGCTGGACCAGCTTTTTGAAGAACTGCGGGACGAGTTCGAGCTGGAGACCGACTGGGAAGACATCCAACGGGACGCCCACCTGGCGGTGGCGTTCGCCGACGCCGGCACGCTGGACGACCAGAAGGGATCGCTGGACGCGCGGATCGTGGAGTTCGTAGAGCGGCACAATCCGGGCTAGGTCCGGTTCCACCGACCCCCGCAATTGCGCCCCGCCGGGAAGCCGGCGGGGCTTTTTTGGTGACACGACGGCGTTGACGTGTGGAACGTGTGTTCTATACAGTGGTTGGGTGTGGCCTGGCCAATTTGCAAATTCGGGCCACGATAGAGAGGTGAATAGTGTTGATTTGCCGTCGTTGCAACTCGGACCGACTGCTGGAACTGGCCCGACTGGACGGGGGAGACCACACGGTGTACCGGTGCCTGGACTGCGGGTTCCTGTTCAGCCCTCCGGACGGACACGGCGGGGGCGCGAACGTGCAGCCGGCCGCGGCGCCGATCAACCCCGAGGAGGCGCGGCGCCGGCTGGCGTCGGTGGCCGCGGTGCGCCGGCGGCCGGGCTCCGGCTCGGGCACGGGAGCGGCGCGGTAAGTGGGGCGGGATGGGACGGACGTTGCTATAGCCGTCTCAAAATCGTCTGAAGCAGGATTTGCCGGATTTGAGGATTTTCGGGATTTTCGCCAGTCCGGTGAATCCGGCAATCCTGATGCAGACAACGGCCCGGTGCGGTTCGCGTCGGACACGCTGGGCGTGAGTCTGTGGAGCAAGCAGGAGGAGGTGCTGCGGGCGGTGGAGCGGGGGCGTCGGGTGGCGGTGAAGTCGGGCAACGGCCTGGGGAAGGACTTCACCGCCGCGGTGGCCGTGCTGTGGTACGTCCACGCCCACGACCCGGCCATCGTGCTCAGCACGGCGCCGACGTTTCGGCAGGTGCGCCACGTGCTGTGGCGGCAGATCCACCGGCTCTACCGGAACGCGTCGGACACGCTGGGCGGGACGATGCTGGACACGCGGTGGGAGGTGGCGGAGGACCGCTACGCCCTGGGCCTGTCGGCCAACGACGCCGACCAGTTCCAGGGGTTCCACTGCGAGAACATGTTCGTGGTGGTGGACGAGGCCGAGGGGGTCGCCGAGCCGATCTACGAGGCGGTGGAAGCGGTGATGACCTCGGCCCATCCCACGCTGCTGCTGATCGGCAACCCGACGACCACTTCGGGCGGGTTCCACCGGGCCTTTCACCGGGAGCGGGGCATCTACGAGACCATCACCATGTCGGCCCTGGAGTCGCCCAACGTGGAGCAGGGTCGTATCGTCATCCCCGGCCTGACCACGCCGGCGTGGGTGGAAGAGCGGCGGCAGCTGTGGGGCGAGGACAGCGAGATGTTCCGGGCGCGGGTCATGGGGGAGTTCCCGGACCGGGGCGAGGACAACCTGATCGCCATCTCCGACATTGACGACGCGACGTATCCGCTGGGCGAGGTTCCGGCGGCGACGGGCGGGTACGAGCCGGTGATCCTGGGCGTGGACGTGGCCCGGTTCGGCGTCGACCGCAGCGTCATCATGGTGCGGCGCGGGGACGTGGTGGTGGACGTGCGGGTGTTCCACGGGTTCGCCAACACCGAGGTGGCCGGGGCAGTCATCGCGGCGGCCCGGGACCGGAGTCCCCGGCAGATCACCGTGGACGAGACCGGCCTGGGCTCCGGTGTAGTGGACATCCTGCATGAGCAGGGCCAGCCGGTGTACGGCTTCAACGGGGCGGCCACGCCGTTAAAGGAGGAGGTCACCTGCGCCAACCTGCGGGCGGAGGGCTACTGGACGCTGGCGCGGCGGTTCCGGGAGCACAGCATCCGCATCCCCCGGGACGCGGAGCTGATCGCCGAGCTGGCGTCGCTGCGCTATCGGTACAACAGCCGGGGCAAGGTGCTGATGGAAAGCAAGGAGAGCATGAAGAGTCGCGGGCTGCCGTCGCCGGACAAGGCCGACGCGCTGATGCTGGCCTTCCTGGACGCGGAGCCGCCGGCCGAGATGCCGCGGTGGATGCGGGACCTGTTCCTTTAATAGATGAGTGTCAGAAGCAGGATTTTCGGGATTAGCGGATTATCAGGAGAAGAAGGGGAATGGTGAAACTGGGGAAGATGCTGCGCTCCGTGCGGGTCGGCCGGCGCGAGGCGGCAGATACCAGGGTGGTGCAGCGGGCCAATCGGGCGGCGCTGGCCGACCGGCTGCCGGCGGAGGATCAGTTGGCCGGCCTGGCTACCGACCCCGGCGGCGGCTGGGCGCGGCCGGAGTACGGGCGGTACATGGCGACGTCGCCGTCGGTGTACGCCGCCATCAAGCTGCGGGCCGACGCCCTGACCCGTCCACCGCTGCGGGTCTACCGCGCCGGAGAGTCCGGCGGGCGCAGGACGCCGGTGGAGCCGTCGCATCCGGTGGCGCGGCTGCTGGACCGGGTGAATCCGTGGCACACCCGCGCCGACCTGTGGCGGGCGACGGAGACGCACCTGTGCCTGTGGGGCGCGGCCTTCTGGGCCATCGAGCGGGACGAGGACGGCCAGGCGGAACTGTGGCCCCTGCGTCCCGACCGCATGGCCGTCATCCCGGACCGGCGGCGCTACGTGCGCGGGTTCGTGTACCGCGGGCCGGGATCTTCAACAACGGAGCCGGTGGCCTACACGCCGGACGAGATCGTGTGGCTGCGCTACTTCAACCCGCTGGAGGAGCTGGCCGGCCTGTCGCCGCTGGCGCCGGCGCGGCTCTCCGCCGACATGGGTCACGAGGGGCTGCGGTTCAACCGGCACCTGCTGCGCAACTCGGCGCGCCCCGACTTCCTGCTGCTGACCAACGAGGAGATGAACGACGCCGAGCTGGAGGAGTTCTACACCCGGTGGGAGATGCGCCACCAGGGATCGGCCAACGCCAACCGGCCGGCAGTGGCCTCGGCGGTGCGCGACGTGAAGACCCTGGGCCTGTCCCACCGGGATATCGACTTCATCCAGGGCCTGCGCTGGAGCCTGGAGGAGGTGAGCCGCACCTACGGCGTGCCCAAGCTGCTGCTGGGCGACTTCGAGCGGGCCACCTACGCCAACGTGCAGGCGTCGGAGCGCATGTTCTGGCGCAACACCGTAGTGCCGGAGGTGCGGTTCCTGGAGGAGCAGCTGAACCGGATGCTGCTGCCCCGCCTCGGCTACCCGCAGCTGTCCGTGGAGTTCGACCTGTCGGCCATCGAAGCGCTGCAGGAGGACGAGAACAACCGGGTGCAGCGGGAGTCGGCGCTGCTGGATCGGGGCGTACTCACCATCAACGAGGTGCGCCGGGAGCGCAACCTGCCCGAAGTGCCGTGGGGCGACGGGCCGGCGGGCGATAGACAGTCCCAACCCCCTACGATATTCTAGCGGCGCGCCGGGAGGTGCTCATGGCCATCCAACCGGAACTGGATAACTTCGCTGATACCCCGAAGCCGACGGACCGGACGACCGGCTGTTCGTCCGGCGCTGAAGCAGATATCGACACCGACCTGATATTGGCCGACGCTTTCGATTGGCTGGAAAAGGCAGAGCCGTCATCAATCCATGCCGTCGTCACAGACCCTCCCTACGGACTGGTCGAGTACCGGTCCGACCAACTGCACAAGCGCCAAACCGGCAACGGCGGCGTGTGGCGCATCCCGCCGAGTTTCGACGGCGCACGACGCAGCCCAGTCCCGCGTTTCACGGTGCTGACGGCCGGCGATGAAGAGGAGCTGGAGCGGTTCTTCACCCGATTGGCGCCGCTGTTGATGAAGGTGCTCGTACCGGGCGCGCACGTGTTCATCGCCACCAACCCGCTGTTGTCGCACCACGTATATGGGCCGATGCTGGGCGCGGGGTTCGAAAAACGCGGCGAGATCGTGCGGATCGTAAAGACCCTGCGCGGCGGAGACCGGCCGAAGGGCGCACACGACGAGTTCCCCGATGTGTCCGTGATGCCACGCTCGGGCTGGGAACCGTGGGGTCTGTTCCGCAAACCCGTGGAGGGCCGTGTTCAGGACAACCTGCGCAGGTGGGGAGTTGGCGGGCTGCGCCGCATCTCAGAAGAGCAGCCGTTTTGGGACGTGATCGTCTGCCCCCCGGCAGGCAAGATCGAGCGAGAAATCGCTCCACACCCATCACTGAAACCACAGCGGCTGATGCGACAACTGACGAGGGCGGCGTTGCCTATGGGCACAGGAACCATACTGGACCCGTTCATGGGTTCGGGGTCCACCGTCGCGGCGGCGCGCGCCGCCGGTCTGCACGCCATGGGTATCGAGTCTTCGACCGAATATCACGCCATGGCGCAGCGGGCGGTGCCTCTGTTGACACAGCTGAAAGATGACTAACCCGACCGCTCCGGACAGTTGGTTCAATCAGGAAGTCGCTTTACCTCCCGGATTGTCATAGGACTTACGCAGTTGGGACCGTCATTCCGGCGAAAGCCGGAATCCAATGACCGAAATCGTTAATCATCGTTCCGGTTCTTTCACACTGCGACTTCTGGACTCCGGCTTTAGCCGGAGTGACGGGCGTGGAATTTCAACTGCGTAACTCCTAATTCAGTCGGCCGGACATAGTGATCAGGAATGGCAAACCGGTTCCCCAAAACGGCGATTAGACGATTGCGGACCGGTCCGGCAGTAGACGCTGGCCTCACGCGTATGCGGGTTACAAATCCGTTGAATACCGACCAAATATAGCAAAATTAGGCAAATTACAAATTAACGCTAACTTCGCTAATTTCGCTATACATCCTGGTTGATCCAGTAACGGGCGCTGCAATACGCCCGAGCCCGAGTGTGGCCTCGAACGTAACCTACCCGATGTGCCCGGGGCCGACGGGCCCGGCAGCCCGCACCAACGGGTGCACCGGCGGGTTGAATCTCCCGCGTCGCGCAAAGATAATGCCACCGGGTCTCATACTTTGCTATACGGGGGCTCTATAACTCCATGATTGCAGTGCTTGGCGGCATCCTCGGCGGCGTTGGGCTGCTGTTCTTCGGGATGTGGCTCCTCTCCGAGAACCTGAAGACGGTGGTGGGGCCGCGCCTGCGGGTGCTGGCCAGCCGCCTGGCCGACAACCGCTTCGCCGCCTTCGGCTGGGGCACCCTGGCCGGCGCCATCACCCAGTCCTCGCCGGCGGTCACGTTCATCACCATCAGCATGCTGCGGTCGGGGCTGATCTCAGCCAAGCAGGGATACCCCATCGCCCTGGGCGCGCAGATGGGGGTGGGCCTGATCCTGTTCATCGTGACGGTGGACATACGCATCGCCGCCCTCTACGGTATCGGCGTAGGCGGCGTCATCATCACCCGTCTGAACCGGGGCAACTACCGGGAGGCCGGCGCCATGCTGTTCGGCGTGGCGGCTCTGCTCTTCGGGCTAGTCTTAATTAAGGAATCGGCGCAGCCTCTGTCCGACCAGGCCTGGTTCCAGGCCGGCCTGGAAATATCTGCGGAGTCGATCCTGCTGTCCTTCATCCTGGGGGCGCTGCTGACGTTCATCGTGCAGGCGCTGGTGCCGGTGGTGGCCTTCGGCATCGGGCTGGCTGCCGCCCAACTGGTGGGAGTGGAGCAGGTGCTGATGTACATCTACGGCTCCTACGTGGGGCTGGCCATCAGCGTCATCGTGGTTTCGTCGGGACTGAGCGGAACCGCTCGTCAGCTGGGCATGTTCTGGGCATTCCAGGTCTTCTTCTCGGCGATCATCCTGGTGATCCTCCTGTATGTAGAGGTATACGCGCAGGTGCCGCTGGTGAAAGCCCTGGTGACCTGGCCCGAAATCGGGTTGGGTCCGCAGATGGCGCTGGCGGTGATCGTCTTCGGAATGCCCTCCCGCATCGTGGTGCTCTCCGCGCCGGAATGGACCATGCGGCTGTTCGCCCGCATCTGGCCGGCCAGCGCGGAGGAGGAACGGTCCCGGCCCCAGTTCATCCACGACCAGGCCATCGACGACGTGACCACGGCCCTGGACCTGGCCCACCTGGAGCAGAAGCGGGTGCTGGGCCGGTTCTCCGAGTACCTGGAGCAGGCGCGCATGGGACTGCCCCTGGGCGCCGTCCGCCAGTCCACGCTGGAGGTGAACGGTCGCATCGACGAGTTCCTGGCCGAGTTGGGTCAGCGCAACCCGGGGCAGGACAGCGAGCGGCGCAACACCGTGCTGAGTCGCCAGAAGCTGATCACCTGGCTGGAGGAGCAGTTCTCAACGCTGCCCGGTCTGCTGCGCGACCTGCCCGAGGACGACATGCTGGAGACCTTCCAGATCAGCGTGGTCGAGGGCACCGACGCCGCCCTGCTCATCTTCCTGGACGCGCTGGAGGAGGACGACCCCGACTCCTGGGCCTTCGTCGAGCAGGTGATGGGCGACCGCCGGAGCCTGATGCAGGACGTGCGCGCCCGCTACCTGGCCATGGCCCCCGAGGAAGACGACGGCCGCCACCGCATCATCGTAGAAGCCACCAACGCCGTGGAAAACATCTTCTTCCTGCTGGCCCAGCTGACGCGGGACTTCCAGGGGGAGCGGCGGGAAACGGCGACGGTTGGAGCGTAGTCCAATACACTTGCCGCCGAGTAATCCATGGCCAGCCAGAAGTACCAGAGAGACAGCCGGGGCCTGTTGGCCCAGGCCCGCGGCGAACTGGCCCAGGGGGACCTCCGCCAGGCCGAGGTTGTCATTGCGAGCGCAGCGCGGCAATCTCGTTGGCGCAGGTGAATCTGTTGAGGCAGACGCTCTCGCTACAGCGTCGAGATTGTCATGGCGCAAGCGCCTCGCAATGACACTTCCCCGAAACTCTGAACTGTTACGAGTCAATCCCGCCCCTTGCCCTGTCCGCCGCCCTGTGGCAAACTTGCGACAGGCGGCCGATGCCCGGCTGCCACCCGTTGGGCGGGCGTAACTCAGTGGTAGAGTGTTTGCTTCCCAAGCAAAAAGTCGTGGGTTCGAATCCCATCGCCCGCTCCATTTCTTTTGCACACCAGCCGTAGCCACCGCACGGAGCGTAGCCGCGCCCGGAGGACTAGCCTGACCATGACCACAACCGCCCAACCCTGGACTTCCAGCATCACCGAGGTATCCGGCTCCAACGTGGAGGTCGTCACCGGCGGGTCCGGCAACCCGCTGGTCATCCTGCACGACGAGCTGGGCCATCCCGGCTGGCTGCGCTACCACGAGGCCCTGGCCCAGAACCACACCCTGCACATCCCGTCGCATCCCGGCTTCGGCCAGTCCGACCAGCTGGACTGGTCCATGAAGATGCACGACATGGCCATCTGGTACCTGGGCGCTTTTGACAAGCTGGGACTGGAGGGCGCCGACCTGATGGGCTTCTCCCTGGGCGGCTGGCTGGCCGCCGAGCTGGCCACCATGTGCCCGCAGCAGTTCGGCAAGCTCATCCTGGTGGGCGCCGGCGGCATCCGCCCGCCGGGAGGCGAAATCTACGACATCTTCGAAGTCACGCCGCCCATGTACATCCGCGACTCCCTGCTGGACCCGGACGGCACCCCCGAGTACCGCACCGTCTGCCCCGCCGAGCCCGAGGAGGACATCCTGGAGCGGTGGGAGAACGCCATGGAAGGCACCTGCCGGGTCTCGTGGCGGCCCTACATGCACGACCCCGGCCTGGTGCACCAGGTGTACCGGCTGGAGCGGGTCCCGACGCTGCTCATCTGGGGAGCCCAGGACGCCATCATCCCGGTGAGCGCCGGCGAGGAATACCAGCGCCGCATCCCCGGCAGCCGCCTGGAGATCATCGACAACTGCGGCCACCACCCGGAACTGGAGGCCACCGAGCGGTTCGTGGAACTGGTGGAGGGCTTTTTGGCGTAGAACCGCATCCTGTAAGCGAGGGGGGAAATCATGAGCGAGCAACAACCCCCGGCCGGTCGGGAGGACGAAAGCGGTCAGGAAGACTGGCCGGAACCGGATGCCGAAGAACTCCGCCTTCTGCAAGAACTATTGGAGGAACTACGCGCCGAAGGGATTTTATCCGGCGACGCTGGCCCCCGCCAGCATCTGAAACCGGTCGCTCACATACCCGGCGCCCTGGCACGATTTTTGGCTGAACGCGGCTAGGAATGCCGACACCGCAACGCCAACTAGTTGCTTACCTAGATCCGACCGCCCTCATTCCCATCATATTTGGAGAGGAGCCGGTTGGTACTGTTACTCAGGAGCGACTCGATAAATTCCCGGCGCTGATGTCATCAAACTTCCTTGAGACGGAATTGCGCGTTGCATTCGAACGTGCGGGCGAAAATTTCGATCCTCGTTGGCTATCCGGTATCGAGTGGGTTCTGCCAAACCGCCGCTTGGGAGCGGAAATGGCAAGATTGCAAGCGCTTGTTTCCCTGTCTTCGGCTCGTATGTGGCACCTTGCAAACGCAATGTATTTAGCAAGCAGGCAATCACTGACCAGCAGACAATTCCGGCTGGCCTTCATCACGCTGGACGAACAGCAGGAAACGGCGGCGCGCGAGTTGGGTTTCTTCATCCCCTGACGCATGGCTCCGTGCTTACCACCTGCCTATCTTCCCCACTGCTCCATCTGCGCCTCCCGCTCCAACCGCCCTTCCTCCACTGCCGCCGCCGAGCCGAGCACCAGCCGGCCCCCGGGTTGATCCTCCCAGTGCTTCTTCCATTCTGCGCCGTCCGTTGGCGGCTGGCCGATGAGCCGGTGCATCAGCCGTTCAATCACCGCCCAGTCCAGCGAATCTCGCAACCACTTCCGCAGTTCCCGGCGCGCTATCGTCACCGTCAGCCGGTCGCCCCGCTCTGCCCGCAACTCCGCCAGCCGTTCCTCCACTCCGGCCGCCACCCTCTCCCCTGCCATCGCCAGGCTGGCGTGCAACAGATTCTCCCGGTCAAACTCCGGTATCGGCAACTTCCACAAATGCTTTTGCAGGTGGCGAGCTCCGAACTGTCCTTTGGGCATCAGTGGGATTACAGCATCATACAGTGAGCTGCTGTTGATAATAGCCAGCAGGTAATGGGCTTCTTGCACATCCTTGCAATTGATATAAAACAACGTGTAATCGACTACGCAGGCGTCGTCATGGATTATCGCGGCTGTGGGTTCTCCGGATCCTGAGTAAGCTACACGTACTGGCTTGCCGATATTGTCCCTCTGCCATTCCAACTGTGCCGACAGTTTGCCATAATAGTTTAGCTGGCCGTGCATATCCAATTTGTTGGCTGGACGCTTGTGCATTTCCCAAAGGCCGTTGATGGTCTGCCAGCGTTCGCGCATCCGGCGTTCCAGTCCCCCCAGCCGGATGCCGCCCGGCCCGTTGTCATCGCTTAGTATCACATAATCGCCCTGTTTCACGGGCAACACGGCCTTGAGCGGCTCCAGCGTGGCATAAGGAACCAGTGTTTCCCCAAGATGCACGTCATACACGTGAGCGTTTTCAATAGTTTGCCCGGCCAGTTCGGCCAGAGGTAGGTCTTTCCACGGTGCCTTGTCCTGCGAACCCCGGCGTGGATTCACCGTGATAGTGCCGCCGGCCCGGATGATGGCGGCATTCTCCGTTTCCTCCACAAAGAACAAACAGCGCGGGAAGATTGTCGCGCCATTTCTCGCGTGGTCGGCATAAGGAGATCCACCGTCAACCGACGCCTCGGTTATCCCTACCGCTGTCCGGCGTACATTTGCGCTTCCGACCGGTCCTTGCCAACGTTCCACCGGGCCGGCCAGGGCTGTCGCATCGTCGATTTCGCCCTTGCGTTCCGCGAACGCTACGCACGATGCCATTGGAAAGAACGTATTGGGTTCCAACTGCTCCAGGTCCCACGCCGTCTTGTAGCCGAAATCCACCACCAGCGTCCGCAGAACCCGTTTGCTCACGTTGCCCCTGGGCGTCAGGTCGTGATGCTCCCACTTGCCGCTGCGCCATTTGGCGTACTGGCCGGCCTGCAACGCGCTGTGCGGCAGCACCATGCCGATGACGCCGCCATCGTCCAAGTACAGGTCAACGCAGCGGGCAAAGAACAAGCCGGCCACGTCCTGATGTGTAGCGTAGTGTCCGCCCTGCCAGATGTCATACATTACTTTACTTTGGTTCGCCAACTCTTCCCGCAGGATGTTGGCGGTCTGGTTGTAGTTCAGCCACGGCGGGTTGCTGATAATCAGGTCAACCTTGTTCCGGCTCAGGACCACCGGGCGCACCATGTTGCGGGTGTAGTAGGCCCAGATGTGGTTTTTGCCTTCCCGGTGCAGCATCTGCATGGTGGCGATGGACTGGGCCATGGCGGCCCGTTCCGCAGGATCGGCAACGCCGTTGTCGTCCAGGGCCAGCAGGGGGTCGTTGCCCCGCTCGATGGCGTCGGCTACGTCGGCCATCAGGCGGTCAAAGGTTTCCGCCCGCTCCACCAGGGTCATGGGAAAGTCCAGGGTCGGGCTGCCCAGTTCCGCTAGGCGGGTCTCGATGGTGACGGTATGCTCGGCGAACATGTCGCCGGTGCGGTAGCGCAGTTGCAGCGCGTCGCCCAGGTAGATGGGCGCCGATATTTCGGTGTTGTAGTCTGCCGCCGCGTTGACGGCCTCCCTTGCCGCCAACGCCCAGGATGCCCGGGCCAGATGCACCGCCGCCGGATGCACGTCAATCCCCGTAACCGCCGCCCGCAGCCGGCCCAGGATTTCCAGCGGCTCCAGGGTAGACTCCCGCGCTGACGCCATGAACCGCTCCACCGCGGCCACGATGAAGGTTCCCGAACCGCAGGCGGGGTCCAATACCCGTTGCGTCAGCGGGTCGGCGACCAGTTCGGCCACCATGGCGTCGGCCAGCCACTTGGGGGTGTAGTATTCGCCCAACTGCCGGCGCTCCTCGGCGGGAATGACGATTTCGTACAACACGGGGGCAATGTCCGACGGAGCGTTGCGCCAGTCGAACCGGGCTACGCGGTCGGCCAGCCGGCGGACGAACTCGCTGCCGCCGGCAACTTCGGTGGGCCAGGCAAAAAAGTCGGATTCCACGATGCCGCTGAGTCCGGTCGCGCTGCGCAATCGCCGGCCTTGCAGCAAGTCGTCGGGGTCCTGCGTCGCCAGATCGTGGATGTCGATGCCGAAAGAGGCTTGCACGGCCATGCCGATAACCGCGCTCAAGTAGGTGTGGCGGATAAACAGGTCGTCCAGATCGGCGGGCGCGCTGGCGATTTCGCCCAGGGCGGCGCGGAGCAGGTCCTCCCACAGGCGGCGCTTCACCTGCACCGTCTCCCGCCGGCCCTCTCTTTCGTACAGTACGCGCAGGGTGGCAAAGTCCTGGTTGGTGTGGTGGCTGGCGTCGCCGAACTCGCGCACCAGGTTGTCCTGGGTCGGCGCGACGTTGCCGGCCCGTTCCTCAAACACCCGGTCGTGCAGCCATTCGTAGAGCCGCAGGCCGGCGTCCGCCGCTTCCAGCGTCCACACTGGCGGGCTGACCGCGTCCACCTGGCCGTCGCCGGTGCGGCGCAGCAGCCACCGCCGGCCATCGGTCAAAACACCGACGCGGATACCCCTGCCGCCGGTGAGGGCGTCGGTCAGGTAATCGTCCAGTTGCGTGATGTACTCGGACGCTATCTGCGCGCCGCTGTACAGATTGCGCTTGAACTCAAAGAACGCGTCCCGCGCCACCAGGTCAACCCGTCCCGCCGCGGCCTGGGTTGGGGACTCCTCTTGCGTGACCTCGCTGGCAGTCACCAATCCGCTCTGGATGATGAAGTCTCTGACCGCGCTGCGGATGTCCGCCTCGGAGTCGCCTCGATTATGCCGGCGTAGAATTTCCGCCGCCAGTGGGGCGTAAACATCTACACTCTCCAACTCGGCAGTTGTATGTTCCTGGTTAATCATTGCCGACTATCATCCTATTGTAAGCAGAGTGTACCACGTTGTTGGGGCTGCCACGGCGCCAGCGCCTCGCAATGACAACCTCTTGGATTCTGAACAGTTACGCCGGAACGAAACTGTTGCTTATTCTCCTGTGACGTGTTAGCCTGTCTAGCGAAAGACAGAAGAAACCCAAAAAGAGAAGGTACGAAGCCCGTAATGTTGGACGCTGACGTCAAGCAAAGGATCATCGAGGAATATCGAGCACACGAGTCGGACACCGGCTCAACCGAACTCCAGGTCGCCATGCTCACCGAGCGCATTCGGCAGGTGACCGACCACCTTCGCACCCACCGGAAGGACGTGCATTCCCGCCGGGGCCTGGTAACCATGGTTTCCAAGCGGCGCCGGCTCCTCAACTACCTCAGCCGCGAGGACGTGGGCCGCTACCAGAGCCTCATCGGGCGGCTGGGCCTGCGTCGGTAATCCGGCCCAACGCGCCGGAACCCGGCCAACGCACGCTCCGACCTTGCCGGCCCGAATAAGCGCCTGCCGGCGCTCCCGCCCCTGGACGGCTCCTCCGGTCGCCGCCGCCAGCGCCCGGACCAAATCGTCCGGGTTTTCACCCCCCAACCCGAACCTTCCCCGCCCGTAAAGCCGTTACCCATTGCGAAACGCAACGAATTCAGAACGCCGCACCTGCCGTCCATACGCCGGATCACCGGATAGCGCGAATTTCGCCAGATAGCAGAAAGCATCGGAATTACGGCGACAGTATTTGCGATCAAAATCCAGAATGAAAGCCGATCCCTACGCACCCGTAGCCGGTTGGCAGCCGCAACGATGGAAGAAGAGGTAGAGAGAACTGCTGTTATGACAACTATAGACGCCGCCCAAGAATTGATGAACCCCTTCTCCATTGACGGCGAGATCGGCGGGCATCCTATAACCCTGGAAACCGGCCGCCTGGCCCAGCAGGCCCACGGCGCCGTGACCATCACCTGCGGAGAGACCATCCTGCTGGCCACCGCCGTAATGTCCGACCAGGCCCGCGAGGGAATCGACTTTCTGCCCCTCACCGTGGAGTTCGAAGAGCGACTGTACGCCGTGGGCAAGATCCCCGGCAGCTTCTTCCGCCGCGAGGGGCGCCCCGGCACCGAGGCCATCCTGTCCGCCCGGCTGACCGACCGCAGCATCCGCCCGCTGTTCCCCAAGGGACTGCACAACGAGGTGCAGGTGATCATCACCGTGCTGTCGGTGGACGAGGATCATCCGCCGGAAACCCTGGGCATGGTTGCCGCCTCGGCTGCGCTGTCCATCAGCCAGATTCCGTTCGAAGGACCCATCGGCGCCTGCCGCGTCACCTGGGACGGCAACAACTACGCCATCAACCCCAGCTTCCAGCGCAGCAACTCCGCTGATCTCAACATGGTCGTCGCCAGCAACCGCGACGCCATCATGATGGTCGAGTCGGGCTCCGTCGAGGTGTCCGAAGAGGTCATCCTGGAGGGCATCCGGCTGGCTCACGAGAGCAACGTCCAGACCATCGAGTTGATCGACCGGCTGGTGGCCGAACGCGGCTCCGACAAGACCGAGGTCCACTTCGATTACTCGGAAACCGAGGAGCGTCAGAAGAAAGTCGACGCCCTGGTCAACGGCCGCATCTCCGAGGTGCTGGAGCGCAATTCCTTCAAGAGCGAGCGCGACTCCAGCCTGGACGCCGTCGAGTCGGAAGTTGCCGCGCAGTTGGCCGACGACTATTCCAGCGGCGACATCGCCGAGGCTTTCAAGAACCTGGTCAAGAAGGAAGTGCGCGGGCGCATCCTCAACCAGAACGTCCGCCCCGACGGGCGCCAGACCACCGAGATCCGTCCCATCACCTGCAGCGTCGGGGAGTTGCCCCGCGCCCACGGCAGCGGTCTCTTCACCCGGGGCCAGACCCAGGTGCTCTCCATTGCCACGCTGGCCTCGCTGTCCATGAAACAGACCCTGGACACCGTGGGGCCTGAGAACACCAAGCAGTTCATGCACCACTACAACTTCCCGCCCTACAGCGTCGGCGAGGCCCGGCGGGTGGGTTCCCCCGGCCGGCGTGAAATCGGCCACGGCGCTCTCGCCGAGCGGGCGATCCTGGCGGCCATGCCATCCGAGGAGGACTTCCCCTACACCGTGCGCGTGGTCAGCGAGGTGCTGGCTTCCAACGGCTCCACCTCCATGGGCAGCGTCTGCGGCTCGTCCATGGCCCTCATGGACGCCGGCGTACCGCTGCGGGCGCCCGTGGCCGGCATCGCCATGGGCCTGATCACCGACGCCGACAGCGACCGTTACGCCATCCTCAGCGACATCCAGGGCATCGAGGACTTCCTCGGCGACATGGACTTCAAGGTCGCCGGCACCGAAAAGGGCATCAACGCCCTGCAGATGGACGTCAAGATCGACGGCCTGACCCAGGAACTCCTGAGCGAGGCCCTGGAGCAGGCTCGTGTCGGCCGCCTGCACATCCTGGACCGCATGTCCGAGGCCATCACCGAGCCCAGGGCCCAGATGAGCCGGTATGCCCCCAAGCTGGTCAAGATGCAGATCCCCGTCGAGAAGATCGGCGCCCTCATCGGCCCCGGCGGCCGCGTCATCCGCGCCATCCAGGAGGAGACCAGCTGCGGCATCGACGTTTCCGACGACGGCGGCGTCATCATCTCCTCCAACGACCAGACCATGATCGAACTGGCGCGCAGTAGGGTGGACGGCCTGACCCGCGACCCCGAGGTGGGCGACATCATCACGGGCAAGATCACCCGCACCACCAACTTCGGCGTCTTCGTGGAGCTGACCCCCGGCGGCAAGGACGGCCTGGTGCGCAACGAGGACCTGGGCGACCTGGCCTACGAGAACGTGGACATTGGCCAGGAAATCACCGTGATGATCCACGAGATCGACCACATGGGTCGCATCAACCTATCGCGGCGCGCCCTGATGGGCGACACCGAGCCACCGGCTCCCCGACCCGAACGCGGAGGGTTCGATGATCGCGGCGACCGTGATCGCGGGCCGCGCGGCGGCTTTGGCGGCGGCGGAGATCGTGGTGGACGCGGCGGCTATGGCGGCGGTGGCGACCGCGGCGGACGCGGCGGTTTCGGCGGAGACCGCGATCGCGGCGGGCGTGGCGGCTACGGCGGCGGTGGCGACCGCGGGGGACGCGGCGGCTACGGCGGCGGTGGACGTGGCGGCGATCGTTCTGGCCCGGGACGCGGCGGTCCTGGTGGGGACCGCGACCGGGGCGGACGCGGCGGCGGCTACGGTGGTGGAGACCGCGATCGCAGCGGCCCCAGCCGCGGCCGGGAACGCGGGAGTATGCTGGGCAGCGAGTCCAACGACCGAGGACAGGGACCGCGCCGCTACCCCGGCCGCACACAGGGCGGAAGCCGCAACCCGTCCGACCGTCGGTTCCTGGGCGGCGGCGGCGCGCGCCGCTAGTCCGGAGGCAGACGGATAATCCGACGCAACGGGGGCAGGTTTCGTACCTGCCCCTCATCTTGTATCGCAGGGACGGGCGCTGCTGGGCCACGCCGTCGCCGGCGGTTCAGCGACCCGCGCCGCGGCTATGTTATCCTGTAATCGATGCGGTATGATGCCGGCACAATATACCCTGCTGTTACGAGGGATTGGGAGGCGATGTAATGCCCGTAATTACCATCAACGGCCCTATCGGGGCCGGCTCCATCGCCGTCGGGCAACAGGTTGCCCATGACCTGCATCTCAACTACGTGGACCGCATGGTCTTCGCCGAGGCCGCCCGCATTATCGGCTCCCCGGTATCCAACCTGATCGCCAAGGAACAACGGGTAGAGCGGTTCGGCGACCGGGTCACGGCCCTGCTGGGTCGGGTCCTGGAACGGGCTGCCGTGTCGGGGGACTATGACCTCGGAGTCGGCATCGAGACCCTGCCGGAGACTTACCACGAACTGGCCGGCGAACCCTCGTCCCGGATGCAGCGCGTCAACGACCAGGTCTTCATCGACACCACCCGCGAAGTCGTGCGCAACCTGGCGCAGGCGGGTCACGTGGTGATCATCGGCCGCGGCGCCAACATCATCCTCGGCGACACGCCGGGGGTGCTGCACGTTGGCATGCTGGCTCCCATGTCACGGCGCGTGGCAACCATCATGGAGCGCGAACACCTTGATGAATCCGCGGCCCGTTCCTACCTGGAAGGACTGGAGGAAGCGCGGGGCAAGTTCTTCCAGAAGTTCTTCAAGGTGTCGCCCCTGGACCCGACGCTGTACCACATGATGCTGGACATGGGTCACATGAGCGACGCCACCGCCGCCAAGATCATTGCCCACGCCGCCGGCGACCTGGAGCACTGAATTACGCTGATAATGCCGGCCGCTGACCGGCCGGCCCAACGCCAAGGAGGATACACCGATATGTTCATCAGGATGGTCTGGGGCAAGCTTCGCGCGGGTTCCTGGGAGGAATTCGAGCGGCACTACCACGAGCGAGTTGCCACCGGCGCGCCCCCCAAGGGATTGAAAGAGCGGCAATTGATCCGCAGCACCGAAGATCCCGACGAAGGAATCAGCGTCAGCGTCTGGGACACGCTGGGCGACCTGCGCGCCTACGAAACCAGCGAGTTCCGCGCCAACATCGCCCGCGAGGTCGAACACCTCTACCGGGGCGAGTACTGGGTGAAGCACTTCGAAGTCGCATCCACCGACTGACGCGGTATCGTACGCAGCGCACGCCAGAAGGCCCCGCTCCGTTTGGAGCGGGGCCTGGCTTTGTGGCCACCGTGCAGGAGATAGCTAGCGGCTGGCGCTGGCTCCAGACAGGCGGGAAATTCCGGCCCGCGAGCAGTCCTCGTCCTCCTGGGCCGTGCCGCCGCTGCCGCCAACCGCTCCGATCAACTCCCCGTTAATGTAAATGGGGAGCGCGCCCTGTCCCGGCACGAACTCGCCGCGTTCCACTTCCATCACCGCCCGCATGATGGGCGTGGTGGACCGCTCGGTCAGGTCGCCGCTGGGCTCACCGAAGCAGGCCGATGCCCGGGCCTTGCCGCGGGACACGTAAGGCGTCCGCCAAGCGGAGCCGTCCATCTTGCACATCGTAATCAGGTCGCCGCGGGCGTCCACCACCGAGAAACTGAACGCTTTACCGAGTTCCAGGGCGGCGGCTTTTGCGCCGGCCAATACTGCTTCCGCCTGGTCGAGGGTGATGTTAGGCATGGTTACTGGTCTCCTTGTGAGTGAATCGTGTTGTTGCCGAACTGTCCGGTTGCGCGCCTTCGCTAGCCGTTTTGTCCATCGCCATTTTCGAGCAGCGGAAGGGGTTCGTCAAAGGGCTCGTTACGAGCGGCGGCGGCCAGCCGGCGCCGGTTCCACTCACCGACCAACCGGCGGAACTCGGCCTCAGCTTCCGCACGGCCCTCTGCACGGCCCTCCGCACGGCCCTCTGCACGGCCCTCCGCACGGCCCTCTGCAAGACCTTGCTCCCGCCCCTCCGCTCTCTGTCTTTCCTGCAACGGCCGGACGTACTTGTTCATCAGGTAATCGTAAGTGACCATAAGACGTTGAATGACCTCCATCAGGGTGAACGTAGTGGGAATACCCAACGCCGTGACGGCAGGAATGTGCGTCAATGCCGCTTCCACCACCTCGCCCTGGCTGTAGTTCGGGTGAAGCCAACTGAGAAACTCCACAACCCCGTACATCGCCAGGAGCCATTGTACCCAATACAGTGCGATGTAGGGCAACCTCCAGCGCGGCGGAATGGCCCAAATGGATTCTCTGCTCTGACCCGTCCTCGGTCCGGGTCCAGCGCTGCGATCAGGTTGTGTGATGGTTCTGCTCCACCCGGCTCCGGTTGAGTGAATTCAACGGGCTGCGCTATTATAGCAGCGCAGCCGGCCAAACCACCGCGCTAAGTGGGCACCCCGCCGGTTCACGGGACACGCTCCACCATGTTCGGTTTCTTCGACTCGTTCAAGAAGGGTTGCGGATGCGCCCTTGGCGTGATGACCGGCCTGGTCATCGCCATGATCATCATCTGGCTGGTCTTCGGCAATTGCGAGATCAACGGCCTGTAACCAACCTTCCCGGCATCGTTTCGCCCTGGAGATAGTATGCAGTTTGGATTCTACCTGCCCAACCACGGCCCCAACGCTCAGCCCGGCCCGCTGGCCCAGATCGCCCAAACCGGTGACCGGCTCGGGTTTTATTGCATGGTTGCCGGCGACCACGTGCTGGTGCCCAGCCGGATCGACTCGCCTTATCCCTACACCGTGGGCGGCGAGTTTCCCACGGGCGAGAGCGGGGAGTATTTCGAGCAGCTGACCCTGCTCACTTTCCTGGCCGGCGTCACGGAGAACATACGGATGGTTCCCAGCGTGATGATCGTTCCCTACCGCCCGCCCATCCTCGCCGCCAAGATACTGGCAACCCTCGACGTGCTATCCCAGGGTCGACTCATCCTGGGCGTCGGAGTGGGCTGGATGGAAGAGGAATTCGAGGCGCTGGGCACGCCGCCCTTCGCCGAGCGGGGCGCGGTAACCGACGAGTACCTGCACGCCTACAAGGAACTGTGGACCAGCCCGAACCCCGAGTTCGACGGGAAGTACGTCCAGTTCTCGGGCATCCAGTTTCTGCCCAAGCCTGTCCAGAAGCCCCATCCGCCCATCTGGGTCGGCGGCCAGAGCCGTCCCGCCATCCGCCGCGCCGCCACCATCGGCGACGGCTGGCATCCGGTGGGCACGATACCGGCCGCTACAATGGAACCGGAGGAACTGGCCGGCGACCTGGTGACCCTCAACCGGTTCGCTGAGCAAGCCGGCCGTGACCCCGCGGAAATACAAGTGTCGATGAAGGCCCCACTGTACGACCCGGGCACCATGCAGACGGGCCCGCGCCGCCGGTTCTCCGGTTCTACCGACGCCATCCTCGAGGATGTCCATACTTATTCCGAGGTGGGTGTCTCCCACATCATTTTTGATATCCGCGGCAGCGACCTCAACCAAGCCCTGGAGCGGTTGGACTGGTTTGCCGGCGACGTGATGGGGCAAGTTGACTGACCCGTCCCAAGCGGGGGCAAAACGTCCCTATGCTATAATTCCAGCGCTTGACAGTCTGCGCCTTCGCCGCAGCTCCATCATTCCTTCCATTCAAGTAAGCTGCTTTTCGCGAGGAGGAATACTACCTTGACTTCTCTCAATGACCGCTATGAAGCCGGCCATGACATGCGCGGACAAATGGCCGCCGGCGATGTGACCCACTATGCTCTGCCCGGCGTCGACCAGCTGGCGCCCGACCTGAAGCGCATCATTGACGAAGCCCTGTTCGGGACCATCTGGCGCCGTCCCGGACTGGATCTGAAGCAGCGCTGCATGGCCACCATCGCGGCGTTGGTCACGCAGGGAGAGATGAACCTGATGCGCCGCCATATCGTGCGCGGCCTGAACGTGGGCCTCACGCCGCAACAGGTAGTGGAGGTCTTCGTACAGTCCACCTTCTACATTGGCGTGCCGGCGGTGGAATCGGCTTTGCGATTGACCAAGGAAATCTACGAAGAGTTGGGCATCGAATGCGCGCCGGCCCTGGAATACGACACCAACCAGCACCCGGATGAATTGTACGCCCTGGGCCAGGAACTGCACCGCCATCACATGGGCAATACTCCGACCGGTTTTGAAGCCGATTCTCCGGAAGGACAACTGGAGCGGATCGTCGACGAGTACAACTGGGGCGCGATTTACAGCCGCTCGTTGCTGAACGATAAGGACCGTGCCATTGTCTCGCTGTCGGCGCTCACCAGCATGGGCGTGTACGACAACCAGATGCGTCGCCGCATTCGTGGCGCCATCGGCGTGGGAATGACCTCCACAGAGCTGATGGAAATCTTCATCCACCTGTCCATGTACGGCGGCTACATCAACGCACGCACCGCCATGCGCATCGCCCGCTCCGTATTCAACGAGCTCGAAATTGAGTAGCCTTTGGCTAACCCGCGGAGCGACAATCGTCATCGACAGCGCGAGGTCGTCGCCTCGCGCTCGTCGGTTGGGACGGAACCGTTACCCGACAGCACGGAGGTCAGCAGGAACACTATGAAACTGCGCTTGGACGACGGCTGCGAGCTGTTCTACACCATCGACGACTTCACGGACCCGTGGACGGAGCCGGAAACCGTGGTGATGCACCACGGAATGGCCAAGAACCACAAGCTCTGGTTCGGTTGGGTGCCGATAGTGGCGCGCCACTATCGGGTGATCCGGTTCGACATGCGGGGCATGGGCCAATCCGACGTCCCCGAGCCGGGCTACCCGTGGTCGGTGGATAACTTCGCCAAAGACCTGGCGGAGTTTGCCGACAAGCTGGGGCTGGACAAGTTCCACCTAATCGGTGAAACCGTGGGCGGCAGCATCTCCATGCGCTACGCCACCATGCACCAGGAGAGGCTCCTTTCCCTGACTGCCTGCACTTCCCCCACCAGCTTCAACGACGCCCACCACGCCGAATCGGCGGTCCAGATCGAGAACGAGGGCATCGGCGCGTGGGTCGAGAGCAGCATCGGACGCCGCCTGGACCCGCAGATCGTGGACCCAGCGTACACCCGCTGGTATGCCGAGCAAATGAAGGCGACCACACCCCACGTGGTTGCGGGTTTTCAGGCCCAGGCGTCCGGCGACCTGCGGCCACTGCTGAAGGACGTGCAGACTCCGGTGTTGATCATCGCCGCCGCCGCCCTGCGCGAGGAAGTGCTCGGCGACTTCCGCGGCGCTGCCGATGTTTTCCCCAACGGGCGCGCCGTGGTGTTCCCGGGGGTGTCCGGCTTCGTCCAACACATCCTGCCCGTGCCCTGCGCCCGGGTCTGGCTGGACTTCGCTCACAGTCTCGCCTAACGCCACCGACTTATGGCAAACCGCGCCAGGTCGGGGTCTGGTGACATCGCGGGGGGTGAGGCGTCACGGCGGAGACGGAGAGCACACGCTCACGCACGCCGTCGCGCCCGTGAGCGCCGCGAGCGCCACTCGACCGGGTTCCTGGATCGCCTGCTTTCCCGTGGCGAGTTGCAGTTGATGCCTCGGCGGATGAGCCGCCGCTACCGCCTACCCTTGTTCATCGAGCTGTACAACGTACAGTTCTTCCGGCTCAAAACCCGCTACTTGTGGCAGTCGGCGCTGGCAGCGGTGGTGATGCTCATCGTCATGCTCATGGTGGATTCCGTGGCCGACGCGGTTCTGGCCGCCGGACTGGGCTCCAGCGCAGTTATCGTATTCGTGCACCCCAATTCCAGCAGCGCGGCGCTGAGGCACCTGGTGGGAGGGCACGTCCTGGGGCTGACAGTGGGCGCGCTGACCTCGTTCGCGTTATTCCACGCCGGCTGGGTTCCCGTACCCGAAAGCGCGCATCACTGGGCGGCCGATGTTGCGGCGGCTATGACCCTGGGCGTGGTGATCCTGCTGATGTCGATAACCGATACCGAACACCCGCCGGCCGCGGCCACCGGCCTGGGTTTCGCCCTGCAGAGCCTGGAATTCACCCTGGTAATGCTGTTCATCGCCGCCGTCCTGACGCTGGCGGTCAGCAAAGTCATCTTCCGCGCCTACATCCGAGACCTGGACTGACGCTCCAATCGGGAACGTGGGTCTCGTCGGCCGCAGCGGACGGCTGTGCTACCATGTTTGCGATTTACGAGGGTCAGCCATTGCCACCCTGTTCCGCGAGGCCGACTATGGATACGTTCAAGACCACCGCGAAAATCGCCAAAGGCGGCGTTCTTATTTTGAACAACCTGCCCTTTGCAGAGGATATTGAGGTGGAGGTTACCGTCCAACGCCAACCGGAGGGTCCCGAAAAAATGGAAGTGGACCCGAACGACCTCAGCCGCCCAGCGTTGCACAACCCAAACAAGGGCACCGTCATTTGGTACCACGACCCATTCGCGCCTGCCATCCCCGAAGAAGAATGGGAAATGCTCGCCCACGGCAACCCATTGGAACCGTTGAACCCAGAGCTTCAGCACTAATCGGAGCAATCGTCATTGATTGTCCTGGATACACACATCCAAATCTAGTGGGTCGAAGAAGAGGGACGCTTGACCAATGCTCAGCGTCTGGCCATCGAATCCGAGCGTCGGCAGTCTGGCACAATCGGCGTCAGCCCAATATCCTGCATCGAAATCGCCCGCCTGGCCGGGGCGGGCCTCATCGAGTTGCCGACGGACGCACTGACGTGGTTGGGCAACCTCCTGGGTTATCCCAGTGTGCAACTGCTGCCCATCACGCCTGAAATCGCCGTCCGCGCTTACAACTTACCCGAACCATTTCACCGCGACCCGGCGGATCGCCTCCTGGTTGCCACCGCGCTGGAACTTTCCTGCCCTCTGCTGACCTCGGACAGGCGCATCATCGAGTATCCCCACGTCACCACGATCTGAAGAAGAGGACCCGAACATGCCTGACTCCCTTTCCCGCCAGCTCGCCCGATGGGCCGTCAACCTGGACGCCGCCGACCTGCCGCCGGCCGTAGTCGACAAGATGCAGACCTCTCTGCTCCACGCCACCGTCGTGGCCATCATCGGCGCCGGCACCCATCACGGCAAGGCTGCGGTGGACCTGGCTTTAGCCGAGGAAGCCTCCGCCCACGGCGCGAGCATCCTGGCCTCGGGCGGACGCGCCACCCGTTGCGGAGCGGCCTTCGCCAACAGCAAGCTGATGCACGCCACCAACCAGGCAGATTCCTACCGGATGCTGACCCACCCCGGCCCGTGCATCATTCCTGCGGCATTGGCCTCCGCGCAGCTGGGCGGCGCCACCGGAGCCCGACTCATCACCGCCATGGCCGCCGCATACGAGGTGGAATCGCGCATTGCCGGCGACTTTATCGCCTCCACCCAGGCCCGCGGGTTTCGCTCCAGCCCCATCTACGGGACCCTCGGGGCCGCCGTCGCTACCGGTAAATTGCTGGGGCTGACCGAGGACCAGATGGTGACCGCCATCGCCCTGGCCTGCACCTTCACGGCGGGCACCAACGAAGGGCCGCGCTCCGGCGGGCGGGAGATGATGTTCCACGAGCCCCAGTCCGCTCGCAGCGGCATCATGGCCGCCCTGCTGGCCCGTGAGGACGTTCGAGGATCCGAAGAGGCCCTGGAAGGACCGGCCGGTTTCTACAACGCCTTTATGGGCAACAACCGTGGCGAGCTCTCGTACGTGTTCACCGGCCCCCAGCAGGTGTCCTTTGAGCCGGTGACCGAAGGGCTGGGAACCCGCTGGGAACTGCTGCACACCGTGCTCAAAATGTACCCGACTGCCGGCTACAACTGCCCCGTGATCGACTTGATGACGGACATCCGACGCTCCCACCAGCTTGCCATCGACGAGATCGAGCGCATCACCATCGACATGAACTGGCTGGAGACTCTCTACCCTTCGCCAGCCTTCCCTAATCCGTCCCGCGGACAGGCTATCGTGGGCAGCACCCATTACTTCGCTGCCTACGTCGCCGTGAACGGGAGCTATCCGCCCCTGCGCACCCGCATCGATCCTGGCGACGATTCCAGTACCGCCACCGCCGAGAATCACGACGCCGTGCTAGCCCTGATGCACAAGGTGCAGACCGTCGGGCACAAGGACCGGCCGGCCTTTGCCCCGCGCATCACCATCGACATGGCCGGAGGCAACGTGTACCGGGGCGAATACCAGGGCAACGAGCTGGAATGGGGCCTGGACACCGAGGTGGAACGCCTGCAACCACTGTTCCCGCAGATCCACTGGCCCGCTGACAAGCTGGAGGCCGTTGTGGCTGGCGTGCGAGGCATCGCCGATGCGCCCGACTGCAACACGCTGGTTGCCGCCGCCACGCCGTGAGCGCGGCGCTGGAACGCATCCGGCAGTTCTGGCCGTCTGCCGGTATCTGGCGTCTGCCGGCGCTCATGGGCATTGCCGCCACCACAATCGTATGGTGCGTCTGGTACTTTACTAAAATCCCGTGCCTGCCCGATAATGCGGTCAAGGGGCTGTGCAACCCCGGCTGGCTCGCCCGGTTCATCAACGCTGAAATCCTGGTACTGGCCGGCGGCGCCGGCATAGCAGTGGCTACTCTGAAAGGAGGCTACGACTACTATATGCTGAAAAACATGATAAACCAGGAACGGGAAGCCCGCCTGAAGACGGAGCGGGAACTACAGGAAGTGAGGGAACTCATTGCCGAGTTACGCAACGAGTTGCATGAAGAGCGCCAGCGAGCCGCCGAAGAGCGTCGCCAGGACATGGAAGAGCGCCAGCGAGCCGCCGAAGAGCGTCGCCAGGACATGGAAGAGCGCCAGCGGGCCGCGGCAGAGCGCCGTCAAGCTGAGACAGAGCGCCGTCAAGCTGAGACAGAGCGCCGTCAAGCTGAGACAGAGCGCCGTCAAGCCGAGACGGAAGAGCGTCGCCAGTCCATCGCCCTCCAGCAGGCCATGCTGGAGGCCATTGTCCAACTGGCACAGGGGCGAAACGGCAACGGCAGTCGCGCCTCCGACTAACTGATCAACCAACTCAATTGCAGGAGTAAATCATGCTGCCAGGACTGGAAGGCAAGGCCGCGCTGGTCACCGGCGGGAGCAAGGGCATCGGCAAATCCATCGCTTATGCCCTGGCACGGGACGGCTGCGCCGTCGCCATCTGCGCGCGAGGGGAAGATGATCTGCGGGCTGCCGCCGCCGAAATCGGCGACGCCACCGGCGCGCGCGTCATACCCATTCGCGCCGACATGACGGTGCCCGACGACATCGTCAACCTGGTGCGCGAGACCGTGAACGGGCTGGGTCGGCTCGACATCCTGGTCAACAACGCAGTGAACAGCACCAGCGACCGCGCCAGCCAGATCCCGGACGACGTCATCCTGAACCACATCACCACCAAGGTGATGGGCTACATCCGCTGCGCCCGGGAATGCGTGCCTCACATGATTGCGTCCGGCGGCGGCCGCATCATCAACATCGGCGGCATGGCGGCACGGAACTCCAGCCCGACCAACCCGGGCTCTGGCGTCACCAACTCGGCGATGTCCAACTACTCCAAGGCCCTGTCCGACGACGTCGCGGCGGACGGCATCCTGGTCAACTGCATCCACCCGGGCAGCACGCGGACGGAACGTTACATGGGCCTGGTCGCCGAGCGTGCCGTCCGGAACAACACCACGTCCCAAGCGGAGCTGGAAGAATCGGTCGCCGAGATTCCCATTGGTCGGATGATCGAACCGGATGACATCGCCAACCTGGCCGCCTTCCTGTGCTCGGATCTGGCGTCCGCCATCACCGGCCAGACCATCGCGGTAGACGGCGGAGCCGGGCGGGGCGTCCACTTCTAGGAAACACCCTGCCATTCCGGCGAAAGAACGTCACCCCGTACTTGATAAGGGGCCGGAATCCAGGGCGTCTTTGCAGCCTAGTTCATGCCCAATTCACGCAGCGCGTTGGCGAAGTTGGAATCGAGAACGTAAGCGTCTTCGGTTCGGTCGTAAATCAGCGGCCGGGGCAGGTCCACGTTTCCCCGACGACGCTTCAGCCGATTCAGACTGTGCCCCTGGCTCGACAACGAGCCGGACAGTTCGCGCTGGGAGAGCCGCAGGGTGTGCATCAGCTGGGCGCGTTTCTGCGTGTGATTGGGCGACCGGGAAACCCGCAGCATGGCCTGCCGCGCCGTGTCCGACAGGTTCCGCCAGAACGTTGTGACGTAACTTGCGTTCCATACGGCTGCCGGCGTCTCCACCGCCGTTTCGGTAGGCTCTCCCTCTTCCGTTCCAGCTTCGGGCAATGTGGCAACGGCCGTCGCTTCACCGGCCGTTTCGATCGCTGCTGCAGTCGGCTCGGCCGCGGTCGGGTCGATAGCCCCACCGGCCATTCCTCTCAGCGTCGCCACCACTTCATCCACATCACCCTCAATCGTTATTGTGACATTGGCCAAAGCTTCGCTCCTGATTGCCTGAAATTTACGCTGCGTCGCCAGTGTCCGTATAATCTAACATAAGTATTGCTCAGTACACCATACCACTCAATAATCGAATCAATTTCACCGATTAATCGCGGCCAATAACGCCGCCTCCAATACCTGCGGCGGTACATATTGCTCAAATCGATCAGCGATACGGCCATCGCTTCCCACCACGAACGTCCAGGGCTCAGACACGAGACCCCATTCGTCGACGGCGGGAACCAGATCGCGGGCCGGGTCCGCGGGGTTGATCCGGTGCGGGTCGCGGTACACCTCAATGTGAACGAAGCTGGCCTGACCTTGATACCTCTCGGCCAGTGCCGATAGGTCCGAAACCTGCGGGCCGCAGGTCGCCGTCACGCAAAAAGCCGGCGTGGCAAAGGTGATCACCGCGGGTTTCCCTGCCCTCACCGCCTGCGCCACCGACAACTGGTACAGCGCCGGATCCGGCTCGGGGCTGCTGCTGATGGTTCGCAGATCCGTGACCGTCGTCACCGTTGGCGTGTCGGACAATGGCGCCGCGTCACCGATGAAAGGCGCGCGGTGCGTTGGAGCCACCGACACCACCGAGCCGATGGTCAGCGATTCCGCCGCTTCCGCAGGCGACTGGGCATAGTCGAACGTGGCGTGCAACTCCCAAATTCCCAGCGTGTCGCCGGTGGCGGTTCCGGCCTGATCAAAGGACACGTTGGCGATAAATACGCCCCGACGGCCATCAGGCGGCCAGGACAGAAACTCCGCTTCGGTTCGGTGTCGCACCTGGCCTGTCGCGGCTCCCGGGTCGTAATACACCGCCCGCAACGCTACGGTGTCCGGGCGAACCGGCATATAGTCCCGGTCCACCAATCCGAAGGACACGCGGTTTTCTCCCACGGCGAGGTCGCTGTTGCTTACCACCAGGCTCACCGGAGGGCCCCCGGGCGGTTGCGACAACGGGTCACCGGGGGTCACCGCCGTTGAACATGCCAGGGCCGCCAGGAAAATCGGTATGAGTACCGCCGTCACACTACGTGACAGCGCCAGGCAACCGGCCCTCCACTTTCTGACCATATCAACAAGGCTGGCGCAGGATGGAGTCAATGCGGACCTTCTGACTTCCGACTCACTGAAGAATTCTTGGGCCATGTTGACATTTCATCGTCATTCCCGCTTTCGCGGGAATCCAGAGGCCGAAATCGTAAGTAACTTTTCATATTACTTCGCATCATAGTCTCTAGATTCCGGCTTTCGCCAGAATGACGAATAAAATTCAAAACGTCAACAGAACCTAATCGACACCCAGAGGCGGGTGCGTCAACTGGCCGCGCAGTATAGGGACTGCTGTACAGCGGCGCAACGCCACCGCACTTTCGACCGACGGCAAGGCAGACCATCCGCGATCGTGGCGGCCGTACTCCCGGCTTCTTGAGGCCAAGCGCGGAACCGGAAATTTTGGTCTATAATCTCTCCACCGCCATTCGGATACTCTACGAGAGGCAGATATGCGCTTCGGTTCTTTCGTATTCCCCGTCAGCCACCACCCCGAGAACGACTCGGCCGTCATCGACAGCACCCTCGACGAGATTGTGCTGGCCGAAAAGATCGGCATGCATTCGGTCTGGCTAACCGAGCACCACTTCGACGGCGCCGCCGCCCACGCGGACCCGCTGGTGCTGGGCGCCGCCGTGGCCTCCCGAACCACTGATCTCAAGATCGGCTTCGCCGTGGTGGAGCTTGCGTTCCATCATCCCGTGCGCCTCGCGGTGCAGACCTCCCTGCTGGACAACCTGAGCCATGGCCGGCTCATCGTCGGCACCGGCCGCGGGTCCGCCTACAACCACTACGAGTACATCGGGTTCGGCATCACCATGGAAGACGGCCTGGCGCGCCTGGATGAAGCCGAAGAGCTGCTGGTCAAGGCGTGGACCGGCGACCCACTGCAGCACGCAGGCGCCCACTGGGACGTGGAATTCCCGCTGCTGCGCCCGCGCCCGTATCAGCAACCCCATCCGCCGCTGATCCGCGCCTGCATCAGCGAAGCCTCTACCATCCGGATGGCCGAGATCGGCCGCCCGGTGATGATCGGCATCCAGACCCTGCCGAATTTGCAGTCACGGCTGGAGCGTTACCGGGCCACCATGCTGGATTCGGGCTTCACCGAAGATCAGACCGAGGCAACGCTGGACCGGTGCTGGGCCTCCCGTGACCTCTTCGTCGCCGACAGCTACGAAGAGGCCCACGAGATCGCAGCCGCCGGCTTTGAGCGCGAGCGCACCCACTTCCGCCAGGCCCGTGAACTCTACAATCCCGGCGGATTCCCGCCTCCTGACCCCAACCGCCCCGTCCCCGCCGGCGAGAGCCTGGAGCACTCCTTCATCATGGGCACGCCGTCCCAGGTGGCGGAGCAGGTGGCGGCCATGCGGGACATCGGCGTGCGCAACTTGATGCTCAAGCTGAACGTCGGTGAAATGGACACCCACAAGGTGCAGAAGTCCATGCGGATGTTCGGCGAGAAGGTTATGCCGCACTTCGCCTAGTGGCCGTGTACCAGGGCGGTTTCCGGCGATTGTGCTCCGCGACTACGACCGGCCGGGAAGTATCGCTGCAATCGGTATCTCGATGTCCTCGAAGCAACCCGGCCGCAGCACGTCGTCCGCTCGAAACCGTCGCGTGACTCGATAGCCGTTGTCAGTGGGCTCCGTGTGGGCCTCCACCACGTCCTCCGGCAGCACCGTGAGCCACACCTCGGGTATGCCGGCACGAGCGTACCGAGGCAGTTTTTCATTTCGGTCGTAGCCCACGGAACTGTCGGCAACCTCGATGAGCAGCAGCACATCCGGTGGACCAGCATGTCCCGACGCGTAAAGGTCTGCCCGTTCCTGCAACAGCACCAGATCCGGCTGTGGTTCGGTTCCATCATCCAATCGAATTGGGCTTTGCACTTGGACCACCGCGCGCCGTCCCACAGCCTCAGTCAACGCTCGATTGAAACCATTCACGACGCCAACATGACGACTGCCGACTGGAGACATTTCAACTATCACTCCGTCAATGAGTTCCACTCGGTCATCCTCGGTCAGGATGCCCGCCTCGGCCATAGCGTAGTATTCCGCCACCGTAAACCGCCGCACGGGGAGGTTCAACGCGCTTGACGATTGTGGCGGTGGTTTGATCTGCGTCGTCATGGCTCCGTCCTCCGGCTATTCGGGCAGAATATCGCTGACCACAAGCTCTATGTCGGGCAAGGCGCCGGGGGAGATGGTGTCGCCGGGGACGTAGATGCGATTGCGGGTGTACACCCCGTCAACAGGCTCAGAGTGGGCCTCTATAATGCGTTCCGGCAGGACGGTTATCCAGACCTCGGGGATTCCAGCCTGGGCATACCTCGGCAATTTCTGGTAGCGGTCGTAGTTCACCGAACTCTCGGCCACTTCGATCAGCAGCAGCACGTCATCGGGTACGGCGGCCCGGTAGCGGTAGAAGTCCTGACGCGCTCGCAGCAGTACCAAATCCGGTTCGGGCATACTGCGCTCGGCCAACAGTATCGAGCCTTGAACCCGCACAATGGCCCGATCTCCTACCGCTCGGGCGAACAACATAGTGTACAGATCCGTTGTCCCGAGATGATTGTTTCCAATTGGCGCCATTTCAACTATCACCCCGTCAATCAACTCAACCCGCTCTCCTCTCTTCAGGATTCCCGCTTCAGCCATGGCGAAGTATTCGTCCACGGTGAAACGGCGCAACGGGAGTTGAGCCACATCGGCGGGATGCGGCGGTGGTTTGGTCGGCGTCGTCATAGTACCCTCCCGGCTCCGTCGGAGCGGCGCTCACAACGCCCGAACCATGGCGTCCAGGCTCTCCAGGGCCTTGCTGATGTTCTCCTGGCTGTTCGCGTAGGACAGGCGAACGTAGCCCTCGCCGAACTCGCCGAAGGCCGAACCGGACAGCAGCGCGACGCCGGCCTCCTGCATGGCCCGTTCTTCGAACTCGGCGCTGGTCAGGCCGGTGTCCTTGATGCTGGGGAAAGCGTAAAACGCGCCCTCAGGCTCGGGGCAGTTTATGCCGGGGATGGACTGCAAGCCATCGGCGATGAGGCGACGGCGGCGGGCGAATTCGGCGGCCATCTCCTGCACGGCGTCCTGCGGCCCGTCCAGCGCGGCCACGCCGGCCATCTGGCTGAACGATGCGGCGCAGGAGACGCTATTGGTGGCCAGCCGGGACACATGCGGGACCAATTCCTCGGGCATGATCCCGTAGCCCAGCCGCCAGCCGGTCATGGCATAGCTCTTGGAGAAGCCGTCCAGGATGATGGTGCGGTCCGCCATGCCCGGCAGCGCGGCGATGCTGTGGTGCTCACCGGAGTACAGGATATCCTTGTAGATCTCGTCGGACATCACATACATGTCCGGGTGGCTGCGCACCACGTCGGCGATGGTCTCCAGCTCCTCCAGCGTGAATGCAGAGCCGCAGGGATTTTCAGGCGAGTTGATGATCAGCAGCCGCGTGCGCTCGTTTACCATATCGGGCAGACTGCTCAGGTCCGGGTGGTACGCCTTGTCCTCCAGTAGTTGCATCGGCACGGCCTTGGCGCCGCTGAACTCGATCATGGACTCGTAAATGGGGAACCCGGGGTTGGGATAGATGACCTCCGCGCCGGCCTCGGCGATGGCCAGCAGGACGTAGAACATGATGGGCTTGGCCCCCGGCGTGACCACCACCTGCTCCCAGTCGGTGTCGATGCCCCGCACCTCCCGGCTGTTGCGGGCCACGGCCTGCCGCAGTTCCGGCAGCCCTGGCGTGGGGCCGTAGTGGGTGTAGCCGTCCTGCAGCGCCTTGATGCCGGCCTGCACGATGTGGTCCGGCGTCTCGAAGTCAGGCTCGCCGATCTCCAAGTGCACGATCTCCCTTCCCTGGGCTTCCAGCGCCCGCGCCCTGGCCAGCACCTCGAAGGCGGATTCGGTTCCCAAGCGGCTCATTCGGGTGGCAATAGTCATGGTTCGCCGTACCTCATTTCAGTGTCGAAAATAGGCCGTCGGCCTCGTTGCAAGGTTATCACATCCGGTATGGGCGGACTTGGCCAATACCGAAAAAAGGCCGGAGGGTGACCTCCGGCCGGATGTTGTCATTGGCGACAGAACTGAACCTACAGTTTCCAGAACGTCCCCACCTGGCAGACTATATCCACCTTGTTGATGGACTCGGCGGGCCAGCCCACCATGTTGAGCCAGTCCTCAAAGTGGGACTGCTCCACCGCCTCGCACTCGGAGATCAGCTTTCCGTTCTCCAGGTCGCCATAAACCTTGAGGATGGTGGTGCGCCGGTCGGGCCGCCACTTGCGGACGGCGTCCAGCTTGTCCCGGAAGTCGGCCTCGGTGATGCCGGGGACGTTGTGAACGGCAATAAAACGTGCCATCGGTTAACTCCGTGTTCTGGATTCCGGCTTTCGCCGGAATGACGGGTGTGGTCAGTCGGCAGGCGGTACGAAGGGATAGGGGATCGGCGGGCCGTCCCGCAGGGGCAGCACCACCGTCGCTGTCCCGGGCATACTCTCAATGCCGTCCTGGGTCTTCATGCCGATCTCCAGCTCTACGAAGCCCATCTGCCCCTTTTCGTACTTGCTGGTCACCCGCCCCCACATGATCAGCACGTCGCCGGGAACCAGCATAGCCCGGTGCTCGAAGCGCGCCTTCCACGGCCAGCCGTTGGGCAGCGTCCAGTCTTTCAGGTACTGGGGAACCACGCTCTGCTTCCACGAGCCGTGCACCAGAATGCTGGGGTTGCGGTCGTGGTTCAGGCCGAAGTCCAGATCGTAATGGATCCGGTGGAAATTCTCGATGGCCGCGCTCCACCGGAAGAGGTGGGTGGGCGTGGGCTTGTAGATGTACTTGGGCAGTTCGTCGCCCTCGTTGACGTCCTCGTAGTAGATCTGCTCCTTGGCACGCAGGCCGTCGGCGTCCGGCCGCTCGTTGAGCTTCCAGATCTCCTCGGCCTCCAGGTTGAGCAGGTCGTCCAGCAGGGTGGTCATGGCGTTTCTCCAGTGGGTCCGAGCCGGCGGAGTCTACCGGCGAATGGTCGAAGCGCGGGTGATGCACAGCGTCACGTCGTTCTGGTTCCAGAAGCGCGTCTCGCGGGTGATGATCAGGAACGGCGTACCGTCCCGCCCCAGGCGCTCACGGATTTCCGAATAGCGGTTCTGGAAGAAGACCGTGTCGCCGATGCTGGGGTAAGCGTACAGTTCGATCTCGTTGCCGGCGTTGAGCACCCGCACCAGGTTGGTGGGCACCGGAGGCAACTCGCCGGGGCGCTCCACGGAGCCGATGCCGTCCGATTCAGGGTTCTCCTCGAAGGCCGCGGTGATGGGGTCGCCCTGGTCCGGCCGGATGCGGCTGGCCAGGTAGCTCACCATGATCGGCGGCGTGATGATCTCGCCGTAGCGGGTGGACTTGGCGAACTCGTCGTCCCAGTAACGCGGGTCGGGATCCATGAGAGCCTGGGTGAACCGGCGCATGTACTCACCGTCCACCACGCCCCAGGATTCGACGACGTCGCCGCTGACGCCCACCATGGCCTGCACCTCGGGGGTGAGAGCGGTGGGAGGGGCTTGTTGAGTCATAGAAAAATGCTCCGTAACAGTGGAGTTTTTGGTGCACGGGCAAGCGTAGCGCAGGCCGCCCGGTTCGTCAATTGCCGCGCCATTCGCGACAGTGTTAGAGTGTCGCTGCATGCACCGCTGCGAGGACTGCCATGACCATCAGACCATCCAAGCCCCTGTTCGACCCGCCTCAGATGAGGCAGCTTTCCATCGAGGAGGCGCCGAATCTCTATGAGGACGGCGTGTACTACCCTGGGGCGGCTATTCCCGGCTTTGAACCCGAAGTGTCCCCGGTCACCCAACCTTCCATCGAAGAGGCTCCCCACCTCTACGAGGACGGCATTTTCTATCCCGCAACGGACGGTGCGCCCTTGCCTGACGGAGCTGAGCAATACCACGAGTTTCTGCACGTGAACACGCTGCTGCAGATTCATTACGCCGACCAGCCCCGCATCATCGTCAGCGGCAACACTTTCGTTTACTACGATCAGGGTCGCCCGGGCCGCAACATCGCGCCGGACTGCTACGTTGCCTTTGACGTGAACCGCGACGAAATCATCAGTCAGGAACACTATCGCATTTGGGTGGTGGGCAAGCCGCCCGACTTCGCGCTGGAAATTGCGTCCAAGCACACCGCCCATAATGATCTCGTCCCCAAGCGCGAGCTGTACGCCGCCATCGGCATCGGCGAATACTGGCGGTACGACCCCACCGAGGACAGCCGGTATTACGGGGAGCGGTTGGTGGGCGAACGGCTGGTTGACGGCGAATACCAACGCCTGCCCGTGGCCCCGGACGCTGAAGGTCGCCCGCGCGGATACAGCCCTACCCTGGAGCTGGACCTGGTCTGGGAAGAGCGCATCCTGCGGTTCTATGACCCGTCAACCGGCGAATGGCTGCGCGATTTCGACGAAACCAGGGTAGAACTCGCCGCCGCCGAGAACACGCTGGCCGGCGAACAAGCCGCTCGCGCCGCCGCCGAGTCCATGCTGGAAACGGAGCAGATCGCCCGTGAATCGACGCGCGCCAAACTGGAAACGGAGCGCACCGCCCGTGAAACGACGCGCGCCGAACTGGAAACGGAGCGCACCGCCCGCACCGCCGCCGAAACCAGGCTGTCGGATGAGCGCGCCGCCCGCGCCGCCGCTGAATCCCGCGCCGCCGAGTTGGAAGCAGAGCTACGCCGGCTGCGTGGCGAAACCATTTAGTGCTTCGCCATTTCCGCCCAGACCAGGCTGGCGGCGCCGACCATCCCCTGGCTGTCGCCGAAGGTGGCCGGCGCCAACCGGAACGCCCGGTGACCGGAGCTCATTGCTCGCCGCCGCGCGCCGTCTTCGATCTGGCCCAGTAGACCCAACTCTTGCAGGCCGAGGGTCACGCCGCCGCCCATCACCACCACGTCGGGGTTGAAGATGTTGAGCACGTTGCCCAACCCGACAATGATCGCGCCGACCGCCGCTTCTATCACTTCCAGGGCCACGTTGTCGCCCCGCGCGGCGGCAGCGAACACCGCCTCGCCCGTCAGCGCCGCGTTGGCCTCGTAGGCCCGCTGCAGCGGCGATCCGGGAGTGGCATCGGCCAGGCGAGCCTGGGCGGCGCGGGCGATGGCGGTGCCGGACACCAGTGCTTCGAGGCAGCCGCTGTTGCCGCACGCGCAGGGCGGGGCGTCGGCACGCAGATCAATGGTCATGTGCCCAACTTCGCCAGCCGCTCCCACCGCGCCGGTGAATACTTCTCCCCGGTCAACGATGCCCGCTCCCACGCCGGTGCTGAAGGTTATGAAAACCAGCGTTCGCGACGGCGTGTCCTGGGGACGAACCGGCCTTCCGGCGCCGTAGTAATACTCGCCCAGGGCTGCCAGGTTGGCGTCGTTGCCCACCCAGACCGGCGCGCCCAGCAGTGGCTCCCAAAGCGCGGGCAGCATGACCCCGTTCAGAGCCGGCAGGTTGGGCGAGGACAGCAGCATGTTGCTCGCCGCGTCAATCGAGCCGGCCAGGGCGACTCCGGCGCCGGCGATCGCCCGCCCCCCGGCCCAATCTTTCGCCGTCTGCAGCAACCCACCGGCGGCGTGAACCAACTGGTCCTGCAGCGCGCCCGGCTCATTGGCGACCCGGTCCTGCCACAGTATGGTCCCCTGCCGGTCGATGACTGCGGCACGGGCCCACGTCCCGCCCCAGTCCATCGCCAGCGCCACCGGGGCGTCTTCAGCGTGAACGTTGCTTTCTGGCGTGGTCATCTTCCGGCCTCCGGTGCGCGGGATTGTAGCACTCCGGCTGTGGTCGGCACCGCTCATCCGCCCTGCGCTGACGCCTCCGACAGCAACTCGTCCAGCGCGCCGCGCAGCACGTCCTCCGGCATGGGGCCAACGTACTTGCGCCGAACCACACCGTCGGCGTCAATGAAGAACTTTTCCGGTATGCCGCGCACGCCGTACTCCAGAGCGATCCCTCCGTCGGTGTCAACGCCCGTTGGATAGGCGACGCCAAACTCCACCAGGAATACCTCCGCTGCATCCCGAGTGTCCCAGACGTTGACGCCGACGAATTCCACCGGCGCACCGGCGTAGGCGGAGTAGATGCGGTTCAGCGTCGCCGCCTCCTGACGGCACGGACCGCACCAGGACGCCCAGAAGTCCACCATCACTACCTTGCCCCTGAGGTCCGAGATCCGGAGCACATCGCCGTCGGCCGTCTCCAGCGCAAAGTCCGCCGCGCGCGCCTCCGGTACCCGCACCTCGCCGAACTGCGCGTTGATGCCGGCTCCGGACGGCGCTCCCTGCTGCCGCACCGCCGCCCAGGCCAGCAGGGCGAACAGTGGGATCAGCACGACCGCCGTTCCCAGCATGATCCAGCCGCGCCGGTTCATCAGCCCGTGCTCGCCGCCGGACGCCGCCAGATGCCCCAGCCCAGCAGTCCCGCCAGCGCCGCGCCTACCATGATCGGCAGCGCGCCGAACCAGAACCTGGCCTCGGACAGCGGGTTGCCCACCCGGTCAATCCAGGTTGGCTCGGGCAATCCGGACAGCGTGATGCTGACCCCTTCTCCGGGCGCCAGGTCTGCCGCGCCCCAGGCCCGGTAGGTGACCTCGCCTACCGAGAAGCCATCGCCCGGGGCCAGTCCCGCGACGCCGATGTTGCCGAACTCCGCAGGAATCAGCAGTTGCATAGATTCCGCTCCCTGCAGGGTGTTGTCCCGCCATGCCGCCTCGTTGCCCTCGTAGGGCAAGGTGAAGGTGAAGCTGACCTGGTGTCGGCCCGGCGGCACGGGCGCGGTGATGGCGAACCCGGTGCCCACCGGTATCACCTCACCGCCCACCAGGTTGGTGGAAACGTCCAGGTCGGTGGCCGCCGGCGGCAGAGAGAACCGCAGGAAGCTGAACTGTCCGATCATGGGCGGAGCCGACAAATCCGGCACCAGCGTGGTGTCGCTGCGGTTTTCCAGCGTGAACAGCTGCACCGCCGCCATGCGCCGGGTCGCCGAGTCGATCCCCGCCACGATGATCGACTGCTCCGTGGTGGTCACCACCGCCACGTCGCGGGTGAATTCATACACCGTCAGAACCACCGGCTTGGCTATCTCGGACTGCGAGAGAATCTCGGTGTACCGGGTCTCTCCATAATCGACGGCCAACGCCAGGCTGTCCCCATCGGACACCGCCGGAACGCCGTCAAACCGGAAATCCCCGTCAGCATCGGTGGTCTCCTCGTAGGTATCCACCGAACCAGAACCGGCGCCGAAACGGTGCAGCAGGACGGTGACGCCGGTAGGCGCGTCCATTCCGTCCGTGCCATTGACCACTGCGCCGGTCACGGCGATGGTATCCGGAGATTGCCCGAACAGCGTCGCCGGCCCGACCGCCATTAGCGCCGCAACCGCCAGCGCCGCGGCGAGAGCCCGAACCCGAAACCGGAGGTCAGCCATTTGGCGCCTCGCCCCGCCGGTCTATATCCCGCAGAATCGCCGCCGCCTGACGCCGGTACTGGTCCAGCTGCTTGCGGAAGTCGCCGTCGTCGATGCGTCCCAGGCTGTGTTCCATCTGGAGGGTCCGTATCGCCTCGTACACGTCCTCCAGCGCGGCGTTGCCCGTGATCGTGACCTCGTCCGCCTGCTGCTGATCCGGCGCGCGGCTCGATGTCCGCCATCGACCGGCCAGGAACGGCCACGCCACCACGCCCACGATGAGCAGAGCCACCGCTATCGCCAACCCCAGTTGCATCGACCCGCCTCGCTCGACGCCGGCGCGCTAATCGGCCGCGCCCGTGACTGGCGACGGAACCGTAACCGGACGCCTCGCCGGAGCCCGCGACGGCCACAGCGCGATCACCGTGCCGAAGATCATCACCGGGCCGGCTACCCACATCCACCAGACCAGCGGGTTGACCAGGATGCGGAACCCCACCGCTCCGTCCTCGCGGTTTTCGCTGGGCACCACGTAGAAGTCCTCCACCGGCGTGGAGCGTATCGCCGCCCGCGTTGACGCCATGTTGAACGCCGGATGGAACGTTCGCTGCGGGTGCATCGTATCCAGCAGTTCGCCGTCCCGGTACACTTCCACGGTAGTGCGGAATTCGGTGCGGTCGGAGAAGGCAAGCGCGGTGGTGTCCACATACTCCAGCGTGTACTCCTCCACGGTCACCGATTCTCCGGGCATCAGCGCCACGTCGCGCTGCACGCCGTAGAACGACTGGCCCACCACCCCCAAGGCAACCATCACTACCGCCAGATGCACGATGTAACCGCCATAGCGTGGCCGGTTGGCCAAGATCAGCCGCACGAACCCAACTGCCGGACTGTCGCCGACGCTGCGCCGCCGGGCTACGGTTCCACGCACCCACTCGGCCACGATGCTGGCCGTCACCAGGGCGCACAGGCCGAATCCGACCACCGCGTAGGGCTGCCGGATGCCCACCACCAGCAGGACGGCAACAGTCGCCAGCGCAGCGATTCCCGGTATCAGCAGCGCCCGACGCAGCGATTTCAGGTTCGCCCGGCGCCACGGCAGCAGCGGCCCGATGCCCATCAGCAGCACCAGCACCAGCATCAGCGGCCCGTTCACCTGGTCGTAGAAGGGACGGGCTACCGTGATCTCCTGCTCGGCGAACAACCGCGACAGCAGCGGGTAAACCGTCCCCCACAGCGTGGCGAAGGCGATCCCCAGCAGCAGCAGGTTGTTCACCAGGAATGCTGATTCGCGGGACAGCATCGAGTCCAGGCTCTGCGCACTCTTCATCCGCTCGTATCGCCAGAAGAATATCGCCAGCGGCACGATCACGCCGAAGGCCAGGAACAGCAAGAACACCCAGCCCAGCGTGGACGCGCCGAAGGAGTGCACCGAGGGCACCGGCCCGCCCCGGTTCATGAACATGCCGTACAGGGCCAGCCCGAAGGCCACGTCAATCAGCACGATGTTCCACATGCGGAACATGCCGCGCCGCTTCTGCACCATGATCGAGTGCACGAAGGCCGTCAGCGCGATCCACGGCATGAACGCGGCGTTCTCCACCGGGTCCCAGAACCAGAACCCGCCCCAGCCCAGGATGGTGTAGGCCCACCAGGAGCCCAGCAGCAGGCCGGCGGCGAGCAGCGCCCAGATGCCCACGCCCCAGGCGCGGCCGGCGTCGATCCACTCGTCGCCGCCCTTGCCTCCGATCAGGTTGCCCAGGGAGAAGGCCATGGGGATGCTGATGCCCACCAGCCCGGCCATCAGGGCCGGCGGGTGGAAGAACATGCCGAAGTGGGTCAACAGCGGGTTGATGCCCTGCCCGTCGGGTACGGGGAACGGCAGCTTGGCGAAAGGGTTGGCCATGAAGCCCATCACCGCCAGGAAGAACACCTCGATCAGCATCAGGATGGCCGTGGTCCACGCCAGGGTGGGCCGCGTGGACGCCGGGGCCAGCCAGATGGCCAGCGCCGACATCACGGCCAACACGAAAGCGATGTACAGCAGCGATCCTTCGTTGCCGGCGTAGAAGGCCACCCAGGTGAAGATATTGGGCATGGCCAGGTTGCTGTGCTCGGCCACATACTTAAGCGAGAAATCCCGCGTGATGAACGACTGCACCAGCGACAGGGTGGACACCAGCAGCACCACGACCAGCACGTAGGACGCCTTGCGCCCGCTATCGATCAGCGCCGGCGAACCGCGCAGCTGCCCGCCCACCGAAGCGAAGAAGGAATAGGTCGCCAGCGCCAGCCCCATCCAGAGGCAGGCTGCTCCCAGATCAGCCATGCTCAGGCATCCTCGGCTCTATCCTGGCCGTCCAGGGACAGATCACGGTCCACTGCGGCCAGGTACGGCTGCAACCCGTCGGCATCACTCGTCGCAGTATCCTCAGCAGCATCGCCGCGTCGCCCGCGCATCGCCCGCAGGGTGAGCAGCCCGCCGGCCAGCGCCGCCACTACGACAACGCCGGGAACGATCCACGCGATCAGGTAGAAGCCGGAACGGGGCGGCTCGGCCAGCACACTGGGCCCGTACCGCTCCGGCGCGGAGAACCACGCCAGCACTTCCTCCCGGGTCGCTCCCGACGCCAGCAGTTCTCGCACCTGCGCCCGCATCTGCTTTGCCAGCGGCACCTCGGTCTGGTCGATGGTCTGCGCCGGGCACACCGGGCACATCAGCATCCGGTCGATCTCCTGCGCCTTCGCCTCGTCGTACGCCGGCGCGCCGGCGCCGGATTGGGCTAACGCTGTACCAGGGAGCAGCACAGCTACAGCCATAGCCAATACTATCGCGGCGTATATCCTGCCGACATCGGCGATCGCGCTATGGCTCACGGCGGCTGGCCTGGGCGCCGGAACCAGCCGACCACCAGAAACGTAACTGGCCTGATAATTACTATGTCGCGAAACGGATTCAAGTCGAGTAAGTCGAGACGATTACCCGATACGATGTAATCCGCGTTGCCGTTGACGGCCAGTTCCAGGATTTTGTCATCTTTGGGGTCGGGGCTGGCGCGTACCTGCTCGGTGATTTCGACCAACTCCGTTTCGCGTATCAAATCCCGCAATAACCGACGGTGTTCTTCCGGCGTAGCGTAACGGTCGAACTTGCGCCTGTTGAAAACATCTTCCAATTCCTTGGCCTGCGCAGCGGACATCAGAAGAACCCCAAGGCTCAACGCCAGGCGTAATGCTCGCCCCGGCGGAGAGCACCTTCTGTTGATGATTAGTGCGCTGACGATTATGTTTGAGTCAAGCACGTACCGGAGCATCGGAGTCTATTCCATCCAAAATTGATCGCAGGATTTCGGGTGTCAGACCACGTTTCCTGGCATTGTGGCTGACTTCCATCATCGTCTCTCGCAACGATTTCCCGTGGTCCGGGATTTCGTGCAGGCCCAAATGGACCAGCAGATCTATTTTGCGGCGCTCAGTCTTGGGAGCCAAACGGTATCTACGGCTTACCAAAGACTCGGTCAGCGGCTTGATATACCCTTCAAATTCCTCAATTGGCCTCAGCTCGGCTCGATGCTTCCGCAGCGTTCTGGGGGTAGATATTTGGTCAATAGCAATCGCTTCGCCTATTGCTTCCTTTACAACGTCGGCTTTCGGCCAAGCGTCAAATAGAACGACGTCGGATGCAATCCCCAAGCATAGAACGGCTTCGTAACTGCGGTCAGGTTGGATGTGGTTAAACTGAAAACGGCCGTGAGCGTGTTCAGTAGATGCCTTCACCGCAAAGGTTGCCTCGTTGATTTTCACGTCCCACGGGTTCTGCCATGAGCGCCCCGCGCTGGGATGCGCCGGGAATTCGCAAATCAGCTCGGCTTCGTCACAAAGCCGCGCGATGAAGTCCAGCCCAACCTTTCTGACTTTCGCGCCCGGCAGTGCTTTAAATTTTCCGAACGGCGCATTCAGGCAGCCTGCCACATCAACCTGCATCTCTGGCCCGGCGTGCTCTTGCAGCACGTCCAACATTATGCTCTCTGCGTTGGTCATCACCCCCCCGGACGGTTGAGGCCGAAAATCGGCGTTATTCTTAGACCGTTACGAGGATTATAGCCCAGCGCACAGCCGGCGCAAGCCGGTAAACGAACTCCTGCTACTGGCAAGCCGCGGGATTGCCATCCTGGATGCAGCCTTCCACGTAGTCCAGTACCAGCTCGATCTGATCGGGGGTCAGCAGCTTCCTGAAGGCCGGCATCACGTTCACGCCGCCCTCGATCACGCCGCGCAGGCCATCCCGGTCCAGGCTCCGGGCTGCCTCCGACTTGAGGTTGGGGTTCTGCGTGGCCAGGTCGAGCGGCTGGTAACCGTAGTCCACGATCATCCGCGCCAACACCGGGCCATTGCCCAAGCCTTCGGCTCCGTGGCACATCACGCAGTTGGTCTCAAAGATGTGCCGGCCCGATCCGGCAAAGGAGGTGGACTCCGGCGGCGTCGAGCCGTACCACGGCACCGCCGACGCCGGCACGCTGAGCCGCGGCGGCTCGTGGACCTTGTACGCCGGCTGGTAGTGCATTTCGTAGAAGATATCCAGCGGGTAGGAACCCTGCGAGCAGCCGGCCGCCACTATCCCCACCGTGGCCAATGCCGCAAAGAGCAGTGGCAGTCGGAACCGGCCGGGGATCGAGCTAATCCGTGTCATCAAGTCTTTCATTGCAACTTTCAGCTTCGGTAATTGCGGCTGCTTGTCTGTGTCATTGCGACCCCGCACTTGATGCGGGGGTGGCAATCTCGTCGTCAGGCGCGGTTGGTCGTAACGTCCAGTGCGCCCGCATCGTTCAGGATTTCAGTAACCTGGGGCGCCTGTGCAGCGCCGGCGTTGACCAGAACGCCAATCAATCCGGTGGCGATCCGGTCGTCCGAGTGCGGAGACGCGAGTTTCGCCCGCACTGATACCATAATCCCAATCACGGTGAACAGGATCGCGCCCAGCATCGCTCCGGCGTAGCAGATCACCGCCAGCGGCGGCATCGCCAGGATGGGCTTGGGTTCGATGGTCATGGGTACTGCCAGCGGGGTCATTCCGGCGACGATCAGGGCCAGAACAAGGCCAAGGATTCCGCCGACAATCGGCCACACAAACAGGGCATGCCTCTCCATCGGTTCGCCGAAAGCGCCTTCCGGATAGGGAATGTCGGTGAGGAAATGGTAATCCGATTCGGCGATGCCCGACGCCTTCAGCGCGTCGCCGGCATCCGCCGCCGCGGAGGCGTCGTCGAACAGGCCCAGTATTCCTTGCGTTGCCATGGTGATGGTTCCGGTCCTTGCTACTGGTCCGTCTTGACGTCTACGGCGCCGGCGGCGTTCATTATCTGCACCACCTCCCGGCTCCGCTCCGGTTCCGCGTTGACGCGCAGGCCGAGGAACCCCTGGGTGATGCGGTTGTCGTAGAGGCCCAAGTCGAATTTGGGCAGGCGCGATTCGAAGACAATGCCGATCACTGTGAACAGGATCGCGCCCAGCATGGTCCCTTCGTAGCAGACGATGGCCATGGGCGGCAGAGAAAGCACCGGCTTACCACCCGTAACCAGCGGATACGCCACCTGCGTCATTGCCGTGATCATGATGCCGGAGGACAGCCCCAGCAGCGCGCCGATGAAAGGATACAGGTACAGGCGGTGCGGCTCGTCACGCTCGCCCAGCGACCCAATGGGGTAGGGGGCGTCGGTCAGGAAGTCGTAATCGGTGTCCGGGATCCCGGCGGACTTGAGCCCATCGCCGGCGGTGGCCGCGGACTCAGCATCCGAGAACAGTCCCAGAACGGTGTGCTTCGTTCTGGCTGCGGGCATCGCGTTCCGCAACAGCCCCATTATCCCTTGCATTGCCATGACGATAACTCTAAACCTTGTTCCTTGTCATTGTGAGCGCAGTGTGTCAAGCCCGCTAATGAAGACCGGAAAATCCCATCCTTCCTGTACATCCGTGCGAAGCTAGTCCTCTCGGAACGTCGCCGGCACGGTGCGGCGGCCCACCTGCATTTCCGTCTTCAGTATGTCGCCTTCCTTGATGTCGTACAGCGGCACCAGCGGGAACACCCGGCTGAACAGCAGCATCAGCATCGACACGAAAGCGAAAGTCGCTCCCACGATCAGGGCCTCCGGCCACTGGGGCAGGTAGTCGTTCCACGTGAAAGTCTGGAACTGCTTGTTGGCCTGGCCGGGCACGAACAGCAGGTAGCGCTCCAGCCACATGCCCACGTTCACCGAGATACACGCCGCCGACATGATCCACAGGTTGCGCCGCCACGCCTTGGGCAGCCACAGGATGACCGGCAGGAAGTAGGTGATGCCGACGAATATTATCATCCAGACGTTGTAGGCCACGCCGTGGTCGCCGGGCAGGAACTGCAAGGCGCGCACGGCCAGCTCATCGCCTTCCAGGCCGTAGATACCGAAGATGATTTCCATCACCAGGAAGTAGAACCATCCGGTGGCGACGACGATCAGCAGACGGCCCAGCGCGTCGATGTGCTCGTGACGGATGTAGTCCTGCCAGCCATAGGCCCAGCGCAGCAGGATCATGGCGAACACCACCGCGGACACGCCGGAGTGGACCGCGCCGACCACAAAGTAGGGCGCGAACACCGTGCTGTGCCACGACTTGATGGCCACCGCCATGCCGAAGTCCCAGGACACGATGGAGTGCACGGAGACGAACACGGGCAGGATCAGCGCGGACAGCAGGACGCCGGCGATGATCTGCAACTTCCACTGGCGGGGATTGCCCTCCCAGCCCATGGCCAGCATCGTGTACACGATCTTGGGCCAGCCCGTGGTCCGGTCGCGCAGCACCGCGAAGTCCGGCACCAGGGCGATGATCACGAACAGAGTAGAGGAGGTCAGGTAGGTCAGGATGGCGGAGGGGTCCCACACCAGCGGGGTGCGGATGTTGGGCCAGACGCCGCGGGCGAAGTCGTAGGGAAACGCCCAGTAGAGGATGCGCCACGGCCGTCCGGTGTGGATGATCGGCATGATCATCGCCGTCATTAGCGAGAAGATGGTCAGGACCTCGGCCGCGCGGGTTGCCGGGCGACGCCATTCGGCCTTGGCCAGACGCAGAATCGCGGAGAGCATCACGCCGGCGTGGCTGATACCGATCCAGAAGACGAAGTTGGTGATGAAGAAGCCCCAGACCACCTTGTAGTTCAGGCCGGTGATGCCGAGACCCCGGTCGACCATGATGCCGATGGTCACGGCGGCCGCCAGCACGACCATACCGAGCAGCGACACCACCGGCCAGAACCAGCGTGGCGTCTCCAGTATGGACCGCAGCAGGTCCCGGTTAACTTGCGCTGCGGGTAGGACTTTGCCTTCCTGCATTTTGACTTACTCTTACCTGTGGTGGCTCGGTTGGTGTCTGGGTTTGGTTCTCGGTTGAAAGCCGGTTGTCTTTATTCGGGCTTGGCCAGGACAAGGTAGCGGCCGCGGATCAGCGTGTCTACCCGCTGGTACATCGATCCCTCTTTCATCTCCCACATGGACAGCGGCGGAAGGATCGCCAGGCCGATGCGAAGCAGGAGGAGCACTATGCCCACGCCGCCCAGGATAATGAAGATGTCCCAAAGGTCGGGGAACCGCGCGGCCGTCACGTCGCACACCTGCGTCGCCGTCGCCTGGCACAACAGGGCCGGGAACGAGAAAGCGTCGGACGGCAGGTAATACAGCCCGCCCAGATCGGCCGGCGCCGCGTTGAAAGCCGCCGCGAAGATGCGAATGTGCCACAGCATCAGGCCAATCAGGATGAAGACCGCCGCCAACGGCGCGCCCCAACCCTCACGGCGAGCGTGGTTGGACACCAGGATCGGGAACGGTATGAAGAAGGTGAAGAACAACTGCGCCCAGAAGATGCCGATGTAGGAATCGAACATCAGGTAGTTCAGGATCGCCTGCTCGACTTCCAGCCGGCCGTACCAGTAGGTGATGAAGAACGCGAACAGGTGGTACGTGTGCAGCAGCGTCAGGCCCAGCAGCACCTTGCTGGCCGCCCAGAACGGCGCCTGCCCGATGTACTCGCGGTAGCCGCCCCAGCGGCGCAGGGCGTAGGCCGTCAGCAGGATGGCCGCCAGGCCGCCCTGGAAGCTGATCACCGTGTAGAAGGGGGGCAGGATCGAGTCTTTCCAGCCCGGTATCATCGCCATGGCGAAGTCGCTGACTATCAGGAACTGGACGAACACTACCAGCATGAAGTACAGGCCGCCCAGGATGGCCAGGCCGCCCTTCTGGATCTGCCACTGCCGCTTGGTGCCGTACCAGCCGCCGGCCAGTCGCGCGTACAGGGAGGCGCGGAAACCGGACACCAGCGAACGGCTCTGCGCCATGTCCGGCATGGCTGAGAGCCACAGTATGGACACCGAGCAGAACACCAGCCCGATCATCGAGGCCATGAGCCATCCCGACGGGTTGCTCAATTCCTGGAACCAGATGGACCGGCGAACCATCTCCTCGCCGCTTTCCGTCATCACCCCGATTTCGGGCAGCGCGATCAGCGCGGGGATGAACAGCAGGATATTGACGATGCTGACCACCGAGAACACCTCGGCAATGCGCGTCAGCGGCCGCCGCCAGTGGCTCTTGGTAAAGCGGAAGGCGCACGCCGCCAGCGGGGCCGAGGCGGTCAGCGTGAAAACGAACGCGAACGCCGCGACGTAAAATCCCCAGTCACGATGGTCGGAGAACCCGACCGTAAACAGCCTGAGCACGAAGCCCACGACGCCCAAAATCGCCAGGATTCCGCCGACGATCATCACCCAACGCAGCAGGCCGGAACCCGCTTGCTGCCGCTCAACAACGCCGGACACCAACCCCGAACGTTCGGGGATCACCCACATCTCCGGCCCGAAATGGCCGTGCTCGTGGGCGTCGTGTCCCGGTTCAGTATGGGCCTGTGCTTCGCTAGCCATCAGTGTCCGCCCTTAAGGGGGTACTGGTCGATTTTCTTCAGGTAGATGACGCTGGGACGAGTGTTCATTTCTTCCAGCAGCCGGTAGCCCCGGGTCGCACGGTCGTGCTCGCCGTGGCCCGGGTGCGTGTTGACGTCGTCGAAGTACGGCTTGATGGCCGTACCCTGATCCTCCAGGTCGCCGAACATCAGGGCATTGGTGGGACAGGCCTGCACGCACGCCGGATCGTAGTTGCCGCCGACGATGCGCTCGTCGTTCAGCCGCTGTCCGCCCCGGGCCTCGACCTCGATCTCGCCCCGGCGGATACGCTGCACGCAGAAGGTGCACTTCTCGGTGATACCGCGCGTGCGCACCGTCACGTCCGGATTGAGCTGGTTTTCCAGCCGGGCCGGCCAGTTGGGATGCCAGTAGTTGAACATCCGCACCTGGTAGGGGCAGTTGTTGATGCAGTACCGGGTGCCGACGCAGCGGTTGTACACCTGGACGTTCAGGCCCTCTTCGTTGTGGTAAGTGGCGTACACCGGGCAGACCGGCTCGCACGGCGCGTTCTCGCAGTGCTGGCACAGCACCGGCATGAACCGCGCCTTGACGTTCGGGTACTCGCCCTCCCAGTAGCGCTCGATGCGGATCCACTCGTAGGCGCGGCGCTGCAGGAAGTAGTCCTTGGTGTTGATGGGGATGTTGTTCTCGGCCTGGCAGGCAACCACACAGGCCTGGCAGCCCGTGCACTTGTCCAGGTCGATGACCATTCCCCATTTGTGCGGAAATTCGGCGTTAGGCATTTCTCAGTTGTCCCAGGGTCCCCGTTCGGCATTCACGCATCGTTACGTTATTCCTGCGTAGTTTCGTCATCCTTGCGTCGTTACGTCATTCCTGCGAAAGCAGGAATCCAGTCGCCGGCCCTAGTGACCTCCCCCCTCCGCGGGCACCCACTTGTAAACCTGCTCGGCCGGATGCTCGCCGACCTCGCGGCTGGTGTAGTCGCCCTCCAGCTTGGAGACCGCCATGCTGTCGCCGGTAGGCGTAATCAAGCAGCGGGTGGAACCCCAGGCGAGTCCGCCGGCGCCGTCCACCACGACAGGCTCCAGGATGGACATCACGTTGCCGCTTTCCCGCGCGTCCCGATCCGTGGCGTAGTCGGACCCCAGGGTGCGGCCGCCGCCCATGGGCACTGCCGCGATTCCCGGGGGAGTGCCGGGGTTCAGGTACACCAACGCCTGGATGCTGCCGGCGCCGGTGGTGATGTTGACCACATCCCCTTCACGCAGGCCCAGCTCTTCCCGGCCCTGCTTCTCGTTGATGTCAACCCAGGTCTGCCAGGTCACGGTGGTCAAGGGATCGGGCGTACTCTGGGCCCAAGGCAGGTGGGCGTTGCGTCCGTCTCTCAGGGTGTGGTGCTCGTAGGGTTGCAGCTGGAAGTTTCCGCTGCCGACGAGTCTGGCCGGGGAGGCGTTGCGGGCGATCCTAGCCAGCGTGCCCTCCAGCGGGATCACCGCCCGCCCGGTGGCGTTCTCATCCCACCATCCGCCGTACATCAGCGTATCGGTGAGGTCGGCTCCAAGCGTTTCTTCAACGTTGGAGCGAATCATTGCTTCGTAGCTCTCGGCCGGCATACCATCGCCACGGCCCAGCGTTGTCGCCGCGTTCAGCAGCACGTCGGGGAAACTCCGCGGGTCCACGTCCGGCAGGGGGTTCACCACGGGCTGCTGCACTGCGTACACGTGGTAACCCGGCATGGGGTCGGGCAGGTCGTCGCCCCAGTCTTCCAGCGCGGCCCGGTCCGGTATCAACAGGTCGGCCATGGCCGACGTTTCGTCCAGGAACTGGCTGGCGCTGATGACCACCACGCCCTCGTTGCCCAGGGCGCCCTCCAGGCCGATGCTGGGCGGGAGGCCGTGAACGGGATTGGCGTTGTGGATGATAACCAGGGGAGCAGCGCCGCTGCTGATGTCGCCGGCGATCTGTTGCCAGTCGGCCAGGGAAGCCACCGGCGCAGCGGTCGGGGTGTCGGAGATCGGGCTCCCGGGATCGGGCAGCAGGCCTCCCTTGTGTCCCACGTTGCCGATAAGGTAGTTCAGGATCAGGACTGCCGAGGCGTTGAACTGGCCATTGCTGTACGCGCCGGCCTCACCGCCGCCGCCGATGGCCAGCCCCCCGTGGGCCATGTAGTCGTGCGCCAGGCTCTCAAAAAACTCCCGGACCGTATATCCGTCCAGGACTTCGTCGGGTATGCCCAGCACCTCCACCAAGGCATCGGGGATGAATTCGCTCAGCGGGCCCGGTCCGGCCTCACCCGTGATCTGCGCCACCGCCGGCGATTCCGGATGCGTGGAAGCGACCGCCCATGCCAGGGCCATGGCGGCAAAGCCTTCGGAGCCGGGATTGATGGGTATCCACTTGTCGGCGTTGGCAGCAGTCATCGAGTAACGGGAGCCGAAGTGGTAATGCCGGCCCCGGTCTGCAACATTCGGTCGGGAGTGGAACTTGCCGTAAGCCACCGAATAAGCGGTGGGGTTGCCCCAGGTCGAGAGGAAATCCGAGCCGAAGCTAGCCAGAGAGTAGGCGTTGGCGATGTCGTGGAAGGGCAGGCTGTCGGTGCCCATCACGTCCTTCACCGCCGCCCGGTAGGCCGAGTCGTCCGCCGCGCCGCCGAAGGCCACGTGTCGCCCGCCGAATGCGTCGGCGAACGCGCCGCAGATCTTCGCGAAACTGCACTTGCGATCCTCGGTGATCAGCAGCATACCGTTGCCGCGGTCGTCCACCGCCGCGTTGAAGCGATTGAGGGCCTCTTCCCAGCTGATGGGCCGGTAGTGACCCGAGCCTCTGGGCCCGTTGCGCAGCATCGGTCCGTCAATCCGGTCGGGATGGTAAAGCGATTGCAGCAGGGTGTCGGCGGTGGCCGATTGCTTGCCTTGGTTCGTGGGGAAGCGGGGGTTGCCGCGCACCTTCTTGGCGCGCCCTTCCATCACCCGAACCAGTACGCCTTCACCGCCGGGAACCGAAGCATCGTAGGTCGCGTACCAGTTGTCCCGGCCCTTGACCAGGTCTTCGGGGATCAGCGCCGGGCTCTGCACCCGCAGCTCGTCGTCGAACAGGTCGCAGGCGATCGCTCCCGTTGCAGCGATGCCGGCCCAGGCGAGGAAGTTGCGGCGCGTCAGTTTCATTGGTTCAAGAGTCCGGTAGCGGCGTGCGGCCTACTTGTGGCAAATCGTGCAGTCGGTACTGACGTTGTTTTCACGGTGGCAGTCCAGGCAGGTGCCCATCTTCAGCGACTGACCCGGCTGCGGTTGCACCTCTTCCATGTGGGCCACGTCGCCATGACACACTGAACAGGCTTCGGGCACCGTCACCGGCAGGTTCATCGGTTTTTCGTCTCCCACGGGCAGCGTGACCGTGCGTTCTTCGCCCTGGGTCAAGAACCGGATGTGGGCCTCGTGCACGAATCGGACGTGGTCCGGCACGCGGTGGACCCGTTCCCAGTCGATGGGCCGCCCATCGTCGTGCTTGTCCAGCACCCGCTGGATGTTGATCAGTTGATCCGGGTTGATTTCTTCAATCTTCTGGCGCGCTTCCGCGGTGACGTTGCTGCCGTTGACCTGCTTGTGGCAGATCACGCAGACCTCTACGGCCGGCACCGTGGCCGCCGCTCCCGAAGTCACGTTGCGGTGGCAGAACTCGCACTGGATGGCGTGGCCGCCCTCTTCAACCGAACCCGCGTGCACCGTGTGCGGGAAGTCAATCGGCTGCGCCGGGGCGTTGCCCCAGCCGAAGGGCGGGTTGGAGAACCAGGATATGAACAACACCACCAATATGAAGGCGACGATGGCCGTCACTACCAGCCCGGCAATCGCCATCGGGATGAGCTGTCGAGTGGGAGGGAGGGGCGGCATGGGTATCGGCAGGTCTGTTGGCGGCAGGGAGCGGTTTCGTCAGACAGCGCGTGCGGCAGCGTCTCGGACGAGTGCCCCGCGTGTTATACGAAGAGGCGTTCCCAAACTTGCTGCAGCGCTATCGGCGACTGCATGATGGTCAGAATCATCATGACTACGGCTCCCGCCAGTGCGGCGAGACCGATCACAGTGAGGGGTAAGCGCAAGCGCGAGAAGAACGCCGGGTAGGTGCCGGTCTGCACCCCCGAGGGGATCAGCCCGTGAGCGATCAGCATGCTGAACGCAAAGACGATGATCAGGGGGAAATAAATCCACAGGTACGTCAGCCAGAGGCTGACATCGGCCCAGAGAACCGCGTTCATCGCGTTGGGGTCGGTTTGCGGCATGTGGCTGGTGAACCTGCGCTCGAACGTTTGATGCCGGGCTCTCTGCCCAGACTGGCCACGTAAAGCGGCTGAAATTACGTAGCCCGTTTTTGGCTGGTGAAAATTATCACATTCACTTTGGCCTGTCAACAAGATTCGCGGACGCCCAATGCCCATTCGCAACATGCCGTGAACGCCTCGCTGGGCTGCCCGTTCGGGCGCTCCGACGCCGGCGCCGCAAGCCATGGCGGTGGCAGGCCCGAGCCGAACGCGCCCGCTGCCGTTTTCGTTGACGCTCCAAATGCCACCCCATATAATGCCGGATGGACTAAAACGCATCGCCGGCACGCCTCTCCCGGCGCATTTTTCAAGGAGTCTCCAGAATGACCACCGAAGTCTACGAATCTGTATTGCATCCGCAATCCCTGGTTGCCGAGCTGAAGAAGAACAGCGTCTCGCACGTCGTTTGGCTGCCGGACAGCGAGACCAACTTCCTCTACAACATGATGATGGAGGAACCCACCCTGGACCTGATCCCGGTGTGCCGCGAGGGCGAAACCATGGCCGTCGCCGCCGGACTGTGGGTGGGCGGAGCCAACCCCGTGGTGCTCATCCAGAACACCGGCGTCTTCGAGGCTGGCGACTCCATCCGCGGCCTGTGCCTGGACCTCAACCAGCCCCTGGTCATGCTGGTCGGCTACCGCGGCTGGACCCGCCGCGGCCCCACTCCCGACTCCGCCGGCCGCTTCATCGAGCATATCCTCCACGCCTGGGGCATCAACTACTACCTCGTGGAAACCGATGACGACGCCGACCGCATCAGCATCGCCTTCGAGGAATCTCAGCGCCTCAGCCGGCCCGTCGCAGTTCTCATCGGCACCGAGTTCGGCGCCTAGTCGGTCCCTGCCATCCCCGCGTATCCCGCGTCCACGAAGCCCAGGAGCAAGTCCCATGATCAACAACACCGATGCCGTGCGCGTCATCGACACCAACCGCGAAGACGCCGTCGTCGTCCCCACCATGAACGCCGGCAATGTCCGCTTCGGCCTGCCCTCCGTCACCACCAACCAGAACCTGGACCTGCCGATCTCCGGTGCCATGGGCAAGGCCAGCAACGTCGGCCTCGGCATCGCCCTGGCCCAGCCCGGTCGCAAGGTCATGGTGCTGGACGGCGACGGCAGCCTGCTGATGAACCTCGGCGCCCTGGTCACCACGTCCACCAAGGCTCCGAAGAACTTCTACCACTTCCTCTTCAACAACGGCGTTTATGCCGTCACCGGCGGGCAGCCCATTCCCGGCTCCGACGGCGTGACCAACTGGGAGGAAATTGCCCGGGGCGCCGGCTACGCGGCCGTGTTCTCCTTCGACAACCTCGAGGACTTCACCACCGGCATCAGCGAAGTTCTGGCCGCCGAGGGTCCGGTATTCATCCACCTGGCCGTAGAGCCCGAGATCGAGAACACGCCGGTGCAGTTCCGCACCCGCGCCTCCCGCACCGCGCAACAGGCTTACGAAGAAGTCACCGCAGCCCTGGCCGGCGACAACTAGCGATTACCGCCCGCTGACGGGTCTCGGTTGCGCTTTGGACTCCCAGCGCAGATTGCCCGAGACCATATCGGCGGGCGGCGTCACCAGATGGCTGACCAGACACCTGCGCTATGAACCCTACCCGGGCGTTACTGCCTCCAGAATTCAACACGCCCTGGAAAACTGGGTTGTCCGGGGAATTTGCCTGGACGGACGAATGCGCCGCGAAGCGATAACCTATTGGGGATTCGTCCCGGGCCGAAACGAGATGTTGCGAGTTGTGATCTCGCTGGATGACCAGGAGATTATAACGGCCCACTTTGACAACTCCGTAGCCAGGCGCATTGAAGCAGGATATCCCTGGTTCAGGCGACGTTGCAGAGGCATGGAGGTACGAGATGCGGGTTAAGTACTACGCTGAAGACGATGCTATGGTAATAGAGGCGTTCCGGGGAGGATGCAGCGGAGGCGCCCTGCGGGACGATTTCGGCGTTATCCTGAACTTCGCCGACGAAGGCAGCGAGGACGTTACGCGGATCGACATACTGAACGTCAGTTGGTTCCTGCCCTTGAGCGCGGAGCGCGGCTACGATGCCGACACCGACACGCTGACCCTGGGCGACAAGCCGGACGCGGACGCCGACTACCGCGTGGTGGACAACGGCGACTTCGTGAGTTACCGGCAGTGGTTCGACGACGGGAGCGAATGGGACATCGTGGCGGTGGACCTGCGCCAGGCGTCCAAGTATCTGGCCCCGGCGCTGGCCGCTCGGTCGCAGCCCGAGACCGTCAGCGCCTGACAAGCCACCGGGCCGGCCCATGCCCAAGTTTCGCCCTTTCAGCATCTTTGGCCGCCTTTTCGCGTCGGCCGTGGTCGTCGCCGGCTTCTACCTGCTGTGGCTGGGCTTCGTGGAGGGCAACGCGCTCAAGGCAATTCCCGGCGCCGTGCTCATCCCGGCGGGCCTGTACCTGATGGTATCCCAACGCCGCGGCGAGGCCCGCCGCGACTCGGAGCGGGAAGCCAACAGCGATGATTGATCGCTGCATCCCATATCCATTCAGTCCGGATCCTGTCCATCCTGTCTATCGATGTAAAACGCAATGATCCCCTCTCGCGAAGTCGCCCGCGCCATCAACTACCACCGTCAGGATGCGCTGGTGGTGTCGACCTCGGCCGCCCTGCGCGACTGGCACAACGTCTCCGAGCGGCGCGACCTGGACATCGACCTGACCGATTGCATGGACCGCGCGCCGGCCGTCGGGCTCGGTCTGTCTCTGGCCCAGCCCAACCGCCGCATCCTCGTGCTGGACTGTGACGCCACCCTGCGCACCGACCTGGCCAGCCTGGCAACCATCGGCGAGGCGTCTCCGGCTAACTTCGTCCATTTCGTTCTGGAGGACGCCGACCACACCTCCACCGACGGGATGCCCATTCGCGGGCTGGATCGGGTGGATTTCGAGGGTATGGCCCGCAGCGCCGGCTACGCCCACGCCTGCCGGTTCGAGAACCTGGAAGAGTTCCTGATCGGTTTGGAGGACATCATGGCCCGCGCCGGCCCGGTGCTGGTGGCCGTGAAGGTGCTGCCCGAGCCGGAACCGCCAGCGTTCCCCGAGCGCTCCATGGCCGACGGCTGGGCCGAGGTGCGCCGCGCGCTCAGCGTCGAGACCTAGACAGCGGCCGCAGGCTGGCGCTTCGGATCGTTACGTCTCGGCCAGCCTCTCAGCGTCGTCGATGTACTCCGCAGTCTCCCGGATGCGGCGTTCCGTGTGCGGGCCGCACGTCCCATTGTAAAAACAGGACCCGTGCAGGTAGCTGATGCGGGTGAAATAACGTCCAACCAGCGTCTCGGCCTCGGGAATTTCGCTGGCTAACTCCAGAAGACCTTCGGTGGTCCGGGCGGTCGTTTCCGGTTCTTCACCGGAGCGGGCAAGAACGAGGGCGTCAGTGGCGCGCTTGGTAGCGCACCAGGCTTTTTCCGCCGCGTCCCGGATATCGTCGTACTCGAGACATGCAATTGCCCGAGCGTGCATCTCGCGGGCGTCGGTGAACAGTTCGGCTATGCGGTCTCGGAACGATGTCGTGGCCATTGATCGCCTCAGGAAGCCTCTCCCTCTTCTCCAGCCTCAGCCGGCCGCACCACGATCTGCCGCGCCACGTTGTAGCCGATGGAGATGCGGTCCACTTCCGTCTCAACCTGCATGACGCCCAGGTAGGGCATGCCCTCCAGAAGGGTGATCCGGCGCTCCGGTACCAACTGCGCCGTGCCCAGGAATTTCAGCAACTCCGCATCCTCTTCCGGGACCCGATCCACCACGTAGGCCGTTCCACTGGTGGCGTTGTCCAGGGTGACGGCATCCGGTGACGGGGCCGTCGGGCCGCTGCCCGGTATCGGCCAGCCGAAGGGCGAGTGGGTAGGGTTGCCCAATCGCTCCATGAGCTTGGCCTCCATCGCGTCGGACATGCCATGCTCCAGTTGGTGCGCCTCAATGTGGGCTTCGTGCAGCTCCATCCCCAGCAGGCTCACCACGAGCCACTCCGCCAGCCGGTGGCGGCGCGCGATGTTCTCGCCTTCTGTCTGTCCTCGCCTCGTCATCCGGATGCGCTTGTCGCTGCCGATATCCACCAGGCCCTGCTTCTGCATCCGCCGCAGCATCCCGGCCACCGACGGCACCGATGTCCCCAGCCCTTCCGTCGGCGGCAACTGTCGCAACGCCTCGGTCAGCTGTGTCAGCGTCGGGATCTCCGAGTCCTCCCACATCTTATACAACGACAGCAGGTAGTTCTCGGTGACCGGCGACAGTCGCTCCGGCGTGTCATGCCCTTCGGTCTGCGCCCTGGTTTCGGTGGCGGTTCTACGTGGTCGTGGCACTGCCCCTTCCTCCGGGGATGATTCAGGTTATGGCGCGATTATACCGCATACCCCGGTTCATACCCCGATCCCGCATGGTTCGACGCGGGGCAGGGGGCTGCCCTACAGGATGTCCGGCAATTCCCGCAGGTCGCTGATCTGGCGGTCCGGCGCGATGCCCGTTCCGTTGGGCGCTCCTTCCCGGTTCAGCCACACACTGCATATCCCGCACCCATTGGCGCCAAGAATGTCAGACTGCAAGGAATCACCGACGTGGACCACCTGCGATGCGTCCCAGCCGCACTTGTCCAAAGCCAACTCGAAGATGCGCCGGTCAGGCTTGGCGATGCCGCACTCCACGGCCAGGATCACGAAGCTGAAAATATCGCCGAGGCCAACCCGCTCCGGGTGGGTGTTGCCGTTGGACACCAGGCCCAGCCGGTAGCGGCCCTTGAGGTCGTGCAGCACGTCGACGACGCCCGGGAAAGGCCGGGTTGCCGCGAACCGGGCCTCGGTGTAGACCTCGTAAAGCCGCTGAACGCCGACGGTGCTGGGGTGGCCAACTTCGGCCAGCGTCCGCGCCAGGGCCTCGTGGCGGATTACTTCTACCGAGGTTGTGCTCTCCCCAAGCTCATCGGCGACGGCTTCCCGGATCTCCGCCATCCTCGCCACGGTGAGGGCTTCCGCCGCCTCGTTGGCCGCCATACGCCGCAGCTCGACCAGCGTCACCTTCAGCGCCTGCAACATGGCGGCGCGGAAGTCCCAGAGGGTATCGTCTCCGTCGAAGAAGATTGCTTTGATGTGATTCAAGTCGAGGCTCCAATGACGCATGCTGAGGTCAGTGCACTATAAAGGCGCCGGTGGTTGTTAATTTCTGCCCGTCCGCGCCGTTGTCGCATCGGCAATTACGGCGTGACAGCCATTATAGGCGAGCCCCACCGGGAGGAAACTCAACGGCGGGACATCGCGTGCCGAGTTGACCTGCTATCCGCTCCCCGGCCATAATCAATCCGCACGAAGGCGGTTGCGCCCCCGGCGTGAGTGGCAGGAGTTCAACATGAAGACCAAAGGGGTGATCCGGGGTATGACCATTGAGTTGCAAGCTCTCACGGACTTTCCCGAAGGCCAAGAAGTAGAGGTGGAAATCAGCTTGCCCAAAGCCCACGCTGCTGTAGCCGGCAACCTGGATCCGTCGCAAGACGAGGTGATGAGGGCCGCCGACGAACTCCGACAGAGCATTGCGGCACGGCTGGGAAGCAACCTGAACCGTTCGGTCGAATACGTCAGAGAGGACCGGGATCGATGACATACGCAGTAATCGATACAAGCGCGCTCGTCAAATACGTCCTGCCTGAAGACCGCTCGGATACCGTCCGCCGCATTATTGGCCGGCGCCGATCGTCCTCGTTGGAGTTGACCGCGCCGGAGTATATCTTGACCGAATCTGCCAACGTGCTCTGGAAAACCGTCGTACGGGATAATTTGCTGCCCGACGATGCGGTCCGTGCTCTCCGCTTGCTACGACAGACAGGCCTCGTTCTAGTTCCCGAATCCCAACTCCTCGATGATGCGCTGCTTTTCGCATCCCACACCGGCATCACCGTTTATGACGCACTTTTTTGTGCCTTGGCCCAGCGACAACAGGTTCCCTTGATCACTGCCGACCGGCCATTGGTGGCGCGCTTGCGAAGCAGCCCGATCAAGGCCCTAACGCTGGACCAAATCCCGTGGTGACCACGTCACCCTTCTCAAAACAAAATGCCGCCCAATACCGGCGGCATCGCTGATCAGCGCCGGTAGCCCTGGTCTACCCGTGCGCTTCGCTCAGTTCAGCGAGGTAGGCAGGGCCGTCGAAGAAGGCGCGGCCGTCGATGAACGGCAGGAGCTTGTGGCCTTCACGGAGGATGGTGCGGACGCGGGATCCGGGCTCAACGTGCTCCACGTGGGACTTCAGCACTTGCACCCGCTGTCCCGACGGCAGCTCCACTGCGTACATGTGAAAGGCGCCCATGAATTCTCGGCCGGTTACGATGCTTTCGCCCGCGGTATCGGGGACGATGTCCAGGCAGTCCGGGCGCACCATGACCTGAAGCACCTTATGCTCCGGCCACGGCGAGGGCCAGAACGACGGCCACGGAGCGCTGCCAACCTCGCAGGCCAGAAAATCTCCCTCCTGCCACGCGGGCAGGAAGTCGGCGGTGCCGAAGAACTCGGCGGTGAAGCGATTGTCCGGGTTGTGGAATATCGACTCCGGTGAGCCCAGCTGTTCGATCCTTCCCGCGTTCATCACCACGACCCGGTCGCCCAACTGCATAGCCTCTTCCTGGTCGTGGGTCACGCACACCACGGTGGCGCCGCGCTCGCGCAATATGGCCCGCACCTCGGTGCGCAACTGTTCCCGAAGGCCGCGGTCCAGGCTGGAGAAGGGCTCGTCCATGAGGATCAAGTCCGGCTCGGGGGCCAGGGCTCGGGCCAGCGCCACGCGCTGCTGCTGTCCGCCTGAGAGCTGGTGGGGGTACCGCTCGTCGTAGCCTTCCAGGTCAACCATCCGCAACGCCGCAGCCACCTGCTCCTTGCGATGCCGCGCCCGGCCCAGCCCGAAGGCAATGTTCTGCGCGACGGTCAGGTGGGGGAACAGGGCTCCTTCCTGGAAGACCATGCCGACGCGGCGTTTCTCCGGGCTCTCGTTCACGCCCGGCCCGTACACGGTGCGCCCGCCGATCTCAATGGTTCCGGCGTCGGGCGCGTCAAACCCGGCGATCAGGCGGAGCGTGGTGGTCTTGCCGCACCCACTGGGCCCCAGCAGGCAGAGGATCTCGCCCGATGCAACGTCAAGGTCAACGTCAGCGACGGCTTGGGTTTCCCGAAAGGATTTCCACAAGCCCGACAACCGCAGGGCCTTGTGCCCGGCAATCGTTTCGCTGACTGCTGCCTGCGTATGGCGATTAGATTGAGCGAAGGGCATTTTCAGGCCGTATCGTGTCGACGAATGAATGCGGATTGAATGCAGGCGTCAGTGTATCTGCGCCTCAATTGCCTGTCAACACGCGCAAAAGGCAAAATCCGCAGATTTACCCGCAGCGAAACTGCCTTCGAACCCGGAGCGGCCACCGCTACGATCCCTGCGCACAGGAGACCGGGGCTGGCTCATCCAAGGCGTATCCGCCGGGCAACCCCTCGTACCGCTCGCCGACGGTGCTCATCTATGCGTCGTGGGGCGGCCTTTGTGTAAAAATCCGTGCTTCAAACTGACAGACGATATTGCTTGATTTTTCGCGTAATTGGGGACTTGACATGAAAGTATGTCTGCACTAATTTATGGACACGTTCAGCCTGAATCAACTGATAACGTACCGCCACAACGGTATTTGCGGCGCTCCATATCGAGGGTTGACAGGCATCGGACCGAGCAATTTCGGAGACCATCGCGGAGGAACCCATGATGCAAAGACAGGCGAAACCAGGCTGGCGTATCCGTTCAGGGCTGCTGATAGCGGCCGCGTTGTCCCTCATCCTGCTGATAGCGGCCTGCGGGTCGCCCGCCGCTCAACCACCGCCGGTTCCGGTTGAGGTTACCCGAATCGTCCAGCAACCGGGTCCCGAGGTTACACGGGAAGTCGAGGTGACTCGGGAAGTGCCGGTGGAGGTCACGCGGGTCGTGCCCGAGCCGTCCACCACTGACGGCCCCGGAAAGCTGATCATATACTCGGGCCGCAGCGCGTCGCTGGTGGATCCGATCATCCAGCAGTTCAAGGGCGTCACCGGCATCGATGTCCAGGTCAAGTACGCCGGGACCAGCGCGTTGGCCGCCACGCTTCTTGAGGAAGGCGGCAACTCGCCGGCCGACGTGTTCTACGCCCAGGATCCCGGGGGTCTCGCCGCCGTTTCTGAAATGATGGTGGCGCTTCCGGAGGACATAATCGCGATGACCCCGGAGTGGGCGCGATCCGACGACGGCACCTGGGTGGGCATCACCGGGCGCGCCCGGGTGGTGGTGTACGGCACCGAGGCGCTCACTGAGGCGGATCTGCCCGACGACCTTTGGGGGTTCACCGAACCGCAATGGAAGGGCCGGGTCGGCTGGGCGCCGACCAACGGCTCCTTCCAGGCCATGGTGACCGCGCTGCGCGTGGGCTGGGGTGAAGAACGGACCGAGCAATGGCTGCGGGCGATGCTGGACAACGACGTGCAAGTTTATCCCAAGAACACGCCGCAGGTTGCGGCGGCAGCGGACGGCGAAATCGACGTTGGCCTGGTGAACCACTACTACCTGTACCGCTTCATCGCTGAAGAGGGCGAGGACTTCCCGGCTCGGAACGCTCACCTGCGCGCTGCCGGCCCCGGAGCCATCGTGCTGGTGTCCGGCGTCAGCATCCTCGAGACTGCGGACAACGCGGAAAACGCCGAGGCTTTCGTCCGATTTCTGCTCAGCAAGGTGGCCCAGCAGTACTTCGCCGGGTCCACCTTCGAGTACCCAATGGTGGAAGATGTACGCCCTTCGGTGCTGCTGACCCCGCTCGACCAGATCAACCAGCCCGAAATCACCCTGGCGGATCTTGGTGATCTGGCCGGCACCCAGGCATTGTTGCAAAAAGTCGGGGCGCTGCCTTAGCGGCGGTAGCGCCCTGATTCGCGCCCCCCTCATTCGGGGCAGCTGGCCCGGTCGGATCCCTCCTCCCGGCCGGGTCAGTGTATCATCTCCCTACCGGGCCTTCTTGGCGTATTCCAGGTGTCCGAAGACGCCGGTGATGCTGCCGAAGACGTACTCGGCTACCTCTTCAGGATTCACTACCAGCGTGGAGCGGATGTTGACGACGGGAATGGTGCGATACTCGTCATAGATGTCGTCGCCCATTGCCTGCGCCAGCCGTTCCCGCTCATCGGTATTCGTTTCCTCCAGCAGCCGGTGATAGGTGTCGTCGTAGAGTTGGTCCTCGATGTAGGCCACCCCGCCGCCGGGTATGCCGGTATCCGGATTGGTATCTCCCGTGTAGTAGTAGATGCGGGTGTTGGCCGTGATGGGCCGCAGGGTCTGGCGCACGGGCAGGATGAAGTGGGCGTCGTGCCGGTCGCGGAAGGCGTCGATGGCCCGGGCGAACTCCACCTCCACCAGCTTGACATTGATGCCGATATCCTCGAAGGACTGGGCCACCGTCTGGGAGACCTCGATGGTCTCGGGCAGGCCGGGCAGGCTGCTCTGCCACACCTCCAGGCTGAAGCGGTTCTGGCCGTTGTCGCCAGGGTAGCCGGCCTGGTCGAGAAGCTGGCGGGCCAGCTCGGGGTCGTAGCCGTACTTCTCGTCAAACTCCTCTTCCCAACGCGGGTTCCAACCCTCCAGGGACTGGTGGAAGATGGTGTTGTACATCGGCTCGCCGCGACCCTTGAACAGCTCATTGATGATCTGCTCCCGGTCGATGGAGCGGTTCATGGCCTCCCGCACCAGGTTGCCGGTTTCGCCCGGGGCCGTCCACGGCTCGGTTTCGGGGTTCCAGTTGACTTCGCTCACGTAGTACTGGCCGAAGGGGATGATGGTGAGACCGACGGTGGGCAGCGGGCTTTCAAAGACCTCCATGCCCTCGTCGATGGCCTGCTGGTGCAGCACCTTGGGCACGTCCACCATGTTGGCCTCGCCGGTGAGCAGCAGGGCCAGCCGGGTCAGGTCCTCCGGCGTGGTGGTGATGCGCATACGCTTGAACTCGGGGTTGACGCGCCAGTGGTCGTAGGGCACCGCCTCGTATTCGGTGTATTCCTTCAGCTTGCGCTCCACGAACTGGTAGGCGCCCGTGCCGGCCGGGCCGCTCTCGAACATGGCGTCGCCTTCCTTCTCGTACTGCGCTGAGCTGCGCACCGCCATGCAGCCGATCTGCAGGATGTTGAAGTACCAGGAGGCCACGTCCACCTGGGGGCGGGCCAGCGACATCTTGAAGGTGTAATCGTCGATCACCTCCATGTCGCCGTTTTCCATCATACCGGTCATGGAGTCGGCGCCCATGAACCTGCTCAGGGTGGCCTTGCAGCCGGCCAACGGGTCGGACATCTGCTGGTCGGCGGTGAAGATCACGTCCTTCACCGTGAATTCGCCCTGGTCAAAGTGGAACTGCACACCCTCTTGAAGGTAGAAGGTGTACTCGCTGGCGTCGGCGCTGATCTCCCAGTCGCGGGCCAGTTGCGGATAGATCTCGGACACGCCGGTTTCGGGCGACATGGTGGTCAGGTTCTCCCACATGGGACGGAAGACCAGGTGGCCGCTGCTGGTGGCGAGCCAGGGATAGAAGGTGTCCTGGGGCAGCGGGGTAACGGCCAGGTGGAGCATGGACTCGCTTTCAGCCATTGCCGGGGCCGCGGTTGCTTCGGGAATTGCGGTGGCCGCGACGCTGGCGGGGGCCTGGGTAGCCGGGGCCGCAGCGACGCTCTCCTCGGGAGGAGCAGCCGATTCGCCGCACGCCCACACCGCAAGCAGGGCCAGAAGCAACAGGAACAATGGAATCGTGCGTAACGGCTTAGCCAATCGATGAACGGACATCGTCACACCTCCGTCGTTGATCGCCTGATCGCGCGCCGCGACCTCGCTGAATGTGGCTAAAACGTTAGCAAAACTTCTTTTGATAGTCAATATTCGTTGATAAAATTGATATTGTGATATATTACACAATAAAAGCGGGGCAGATTTACGAAATCCGCCCCAAAGGTATCGCCGTATGTCGCCTTGCGGTCTACTTGGCGCGCTTGGCGTACTCCAGGTGACCGAAGACGCCGGTGAGGCTGCCGAACTTGTACTCCGCAACCTCCTCCGGGTTCGCCACCAGCGTCGCCCGGACGTTGACGACGGGAATGGTGCGATAGGTGTCGTAGATGTCATCGCCCATTTTCTGGACGAGCTCGTGACGTACCTGGGGGTCGGTCTCCTTCAGGAGCTTGTGATACGTCTCGTCGTAAAGGGGGCTTTCGATGTAAGCGACCCCGCCCGTGGGCAGGCCGGCCGCGTTGGTTTTGCCCCCGCCAGCGTAGTAATAGATCCGCGCGTTGGCGTTGATTTGGCGCAAGGTCTGCCGCACCGGCAGGATGAAGTGGGCGTCGTGCTGGTCGCGGAAGGCGTCCAGGGCGCGGGCGAACTCCACTTCCACCAGCTTGACGTCGATGCCGATATCCTGGAAGGACTGGGCTACCGTCTGCGCCACCTCGATGGTTTCGGGCAGGCCGGGCAGGCTGCTCTGCCACACCTCCATATAGAACCGGTTCTGGCCGTTGTCACCCGGGAAGCCGGCCTCGTCCAGCAACTCCTTGGCGCGTTCCGGATCATAGCCGTACTTCGCCTCAAACTCGTCCTCCCAGCGCGGGTTCCAGCCTTCCAGCGACTGGTGGAAAGTGGTGTTGTACATGGGCTCGCCGCGCCCCTTGAAAAGTTCGTTGATGATCTGCTCCCGATCAATCGCCCGGTTGAGCGCCTCACGAACCATGTTGCCCGTTTCCCCGGGCGCGTTCCACGGCTCGGTATCAGGATTCCAGTTCACCTGGGTAACGTAGTACTGTCCGAAAGGAAGGATGCTCAGACCCACGGACGGCAGGGGACTTTCAAACACTTCCATGCCCTCGTCGATGGCCTGCTGGTGCAGCACCTTGGGCACGTCCACCATGTTGGCCTCGCCGGTAAGCAGCATCGCCAGGCGGGTCAGGTCCTCCGGGGATGTGGTGATCTTCAGGTGCTTGAACTCCGGATTGACGCGCCAGTGGTCGTAGGGCACCGCTTCAAACTCCGCCGTTTCCTTGAGGGTGCGGGAAACGAACTGGTAGGCGCCGGTTCCGGCCGGACCGGACTCGAACATCGCGTCGCCCTCGGCGGCGTGCTGAGCCGAGCTGCGGACGGCGGCGCAGGGGATTACCAGGATGTTGAACCACCAGTCCGCCACGTCCACCTGCGGCTCCGCCAGGCGCATGGTGAAGGTGTAGTCGTCGATCACGTCCATGTCGCCGTTGGCGACCATCTCGCTCATGGAGTCGGCCCCCATGAAACGGGTTATGGCCGCCCTGCAGCCGGCCAACGGGTCCGAGGTCTGCTGATCAATGGTGAGGATCACGTCCTGTACCGTGAATTCGCCCCAGCCGAAATGGAAGGGGATGCCCTCTTGAAGGCGGAAGGTGTACTCGCTGGCGTCGGCGCTGATTTCCCACTCCCGGGCCAGCTGGGGCAGGATGGTCGAAACCCCGGTCTCGGGCGAGATGGTGGTGAGGTTCTCCCACATCGGCCGCATGGGCAACTGCCCGCCGCTGGTGGCCAACCAGGGCAGGTACGTATCCTGCGGTAGCGGCGTGACCACCAGGTGCAGGGCGGTTTCGACCTCCGCGACCGCCGGCTCGGGTGTGGGGGCCGGCGTGGCGGTCGCACTGGCCGGAGCCGCCGCCGCGGCCGGTGTCGGGGCTTCCGAGGCTTCTTCAACGGGCGTCGCCGAACCTCCGCAGGCCACGATCACGATCAACGCTGCCAATACGCCTGGAACAATAAGCCACCGCCGAACGCGTTTTATATCAATTGACGTCATACTCAAGCCTCCCGGGCGATGTTTATCGTTGTTTTCGTACCATAGCGCCAACGATTGCGTCAAACAAAATTGGGGGCAGGTTCGGAAACCTGCCCCCAGCGGTGTGCCTGGAAAATGCCGACTTACTTGGCGCGCTTCGCGTACTCCAGGTGGCCGAAAACGCCGGTGAGGCTGCCGAACTTGTACTCCAGGACCTCCTCCGGGTTCACCACGAGGGTGGAGCGGATGTTGACGATGGGGATGGTCCGGTAGGTGTCGTAGATGTCATCGCCCATCTTCATGATGATATCGTTCCTCACCTGCGGGTCAGTCTCGACGAGGAGCTGCTCGTAGGTGTCGTCGTAGAGCTGGTCCTCCATGTAGAGCACGCCGCCGTTGGGAAGACCGGTCTCCGGGTTGGTCTCGCCGGTGTAGTAGTAGATCCGCGCGTTGGCGTTGATCTGCCGGATGGTCTGGCGCACGGGGAGGATGAAGTGGGCGTCGTGGCGGTCGCGGAATGCGTCCAGCGCGCGGGCGAATTCCACCTCCACCAGCTTGGCGTCGATGCCGATGTCCTGGAAGGACTGGGCGACGGTCTGCGAGACCTCGATGGTCTCCGGCAGGCCGGGCAGGCTGGACTGGTAGACCTCCATGGCGAAGCGGTTCTGGCCGTTGTCGCCGGGGAAGCCGGCCTCGTCAAGAAGCTGCTTGGCCCGTTCCGGGTCGTAGCCGTACTTCTCGTCGAACTCCTCAGCCCAGCGGGGGTTCCAGCCCTCCAGCGTGTCGTGGAAGATGGTGTTGTACATGGGCTCGCCGCGACCCTTGAACAGCTCGTTGATGATCTGCTCGCGGTTGATGGCGCGGTTCAAGGCCTCCCGAACCATGTTTCCCGTTTCTCCAGGAGCGTTCCACGGCTCGGTGTCGGGGTTCCAGTTCACCTCGCTCTTGTAATACTGCCCCAGGGGAAGGATGGTGAGTCCCACGGAGGGCAGGGGGCTCTCGAAGACCTCCATGCCCTCGTCGATGGCCTGCTGGTGCAGCACCTTGGGGATGTCCACCATGTTGGCCTCGCCGGTGAGGAGCATGGCCAAGCGGGTCAGGTCCTCGGGGGCGGTGGTGATGCGCATGCGCTTGAACTCAGGGTTCACCCGCCAGTGGTCGTAGGGCACGGCCTCGTACTCGGTGTACTCCTTGAGCTCGCGATCGACGAACTGGTAACCGCCGGTGCCGGAGGGGGCAGTCTCGAACATCGCGTCGCCTTCGGCCGCGTACTGGGCGGCGCTGCGCACGGCGGCGCAGGGGACGACCAGGATGTTGAACCACCAGTCGGCGACGTCAACCTGGGGCTGGGCCAGGGTCATCTTGAAGGTGTAGTCGTCGATGATCTCAGCGGCGCCCGAGTCGATCATCTCAGTCATGGAGTCAGTGCCCATGAAACGCTTGAGCGGCGCCTTGCAGCCGGCCAGCGGGTCGGACATCTGCTGGTCGATGGTGAGGACCACGTCCTTCACGGTGAATTCGCCCCAGCCGTTGTGCATCTGGACGCCTTCCTGGAGGTAGAAGGTGTACTCGGAGGCATCAGGGCTGACGTCCCACTCCCGGGCCAACTGAGGCAGGATGGTGGAGACGCCGGTCTCGGGGGAGATGGTGGTCAGGTTTTCCCACATGGGACGGAAGGGGAGGTGACCGCTGCTGGTGGCCAGCCAGGGGAAGAAGGTGTCCTGGGGCAGCGGGGTTACGGCCAGGTGGAGGTAGCTATCCTCGTCGGCCATGGCCGGCATGGCGGTGGGTTCGGGAGCGGCGGTGGCGGCGGCCTGAGCCGGGGCTGCCGGGGCCGCTGTTGCAGCCGGGGCGGCCGGAGCTGCCGGAGCCTCGGACCCTCCACAGGCCCAGAGGGCTGCCAAGGACAGCAGCAGCACAAGGGCGACAATGATGCGCGGCAAACGGGCCGGACGGTAAATTGCCATAGAGTTACCTCCTGACGTTCGTTTTCAAAACACCTGTCATACACAGGGGTGTTTTGTTTCCCGCCAGACAGTATCACTGGCAATTTACGATGTCAATTATCAAATATAAAGATAATATCCTGAGCCAAACATTGCATTACGTTTACATTAGATAAACGCATATAATAGTAGCAATTCATATCATATAAGCCGCCATTAATGAACGAATTCGTAAATATTATGCACACCAAGTGACCAAAACGAAAGCATACTGGGGCGTCGGTTTAGAGACGCCCCAGTATGCTCAGGCCCGGATTTTTACGGGATCGGCTACTTGGCCCGCTTGGCGTACTCCAGGTGGCCGAAGACCCCGGTCAGGCTGCCGAATTTGTACTCCGCCACCTCGTCGGGGTTCACCACCAGCGTCGAGCGGATGTTCACGACGGGGATGGTCCGGTACGTATCGTAAATGTCGTCGCCCATTTTCATGATGAGCTCGTGGCGTACCTGGGGGTCGGTTTCCACCAGCAGGCGCTCGTAGGTGTCGTCGTACAGCTGGCCCTCCATGTAGAGGACGCCGCCGGTGGGACGACCCAGCTCGGGATCAATAGGCCCGGTGTAGTAGTAGATGCGCGTGTTGGCGTTGATCTGCCGAATGGTCTGGCGGGCGGGGAGGATGAAGTGGGCGTCGTGCTGGTCGCGGAAGGCGTCCAGGGCACGGGCGAACTCCACCTCCACCAGCTTGGCGTCGATGCCGATGTCCTGGAAGGACTGGGCAACGGTTTGCGCCACCTCGATGGTCTCCGGCAGACCGGGCAGGCTGGTCTGGTAGACTTCCATGGCGAAGCGGTTCTGGCCGTTGTCGCCGGGGTAGCCGGCCTCATCCAGCAGTTCCTTGGCCCGTTCCGGGTCGTAGCCGTACCTCTCCTCGAACTCCTCCACCCACCGGGGGTTCCACCCTTCCAGGGACTGGTGGAAGATGGTGTTGTACATGGGCTCGCCGCGGCCCTTGAACAGCTCGTTGATGATCTGCTCGCGGTTGATGGCCCGGTTCAATGCCTCACGGACCAGGTTGCCCGTTTCTCCGGGAGCGTTCCAGGGCTCGGTGTCGGGGTTCCAGTTGACCTGGCTGACGTAGTACTGACCCAGCGGGAAGAGGGAAAGGCCCACGGAGGGGAGGGGGCTTTCGAAGACTTCCATGCCCTCGTCGATGGCCTGCTGATGCAGCACCTTGGGCACGTCCACCATGTTGGCTTCTCCCGTCAGCAGCATGGCCAGGCGGGTCAGGTCCTCGGGCGTGGTGCTGATCCGCAGGCGCTGGAACTCGGGGTTGACGCGCCAGTGGTCGTAGGGCACCGCCTCGTACTCGGTGTACTCCTTCAACTCGCGGTTCACGAACTGGAAGGCGCCGGTGCCGGCCGGACCGGTCTCAAACATGGCGTCGCCTTCTTCCGCGTGCTGGGCGGAGCTGCGCACGGCGGCGCAGGGGATCACCAGGATGTTGAACCACCAGTCGGCCACATCCACTTGCGGCTGGGCCAGGTCCATCCGGAACGTGTAGTCGTCGATGACTTCCATCTTGCCGGCGTCAACCATCTCGGTCATGGAGTCGAAGCCCATGAACCGTGACAGGGGACCCTTGCATCCGGCCAGGGGGTCGGACATCTGCTGGTCGATGGTCAGGATCACATCCTTGACCGTGAACTCTCCCCAGCCGTGGTGCATCTCAACGCCTTCCTGGAGGTGGAAGGTGTACTGGCTGGCGTCGGGGCTCATCTCCCACTCCCGCGCCAACTGGGGCAGGATGGTTGAGACGCCGGTTTCGGGGGAGATGGTGGTGATGTTCTCCCACATGGGCCGGAAGACGAGCTGCCCGCTGCTGGTGGCCAGCCACGGGAAGAAGGTGTCCTGGGGCAGCGGGGTCACAGCCAGGTGAAGATAGCTTGCTTCGTCGGCCATGGCCGGCATGGCGGTGGGCTCGGGCGCCGCGGTGGCCGCAGCCTGGGCGGGCGCCGCTGGCGCTGCCGTGGCGGCCGGGGCCACGGGCTGTTGTTCGGGTGCAGCGGTAGTACCGCCGCAGGCCCAGACGGCGGTGAGCATCAGTACCACCGAGATCGCAATTACGATTCGCGGCAATTTTGTCTTATATCGCATTAGCATTTGATCACCATCTGCCATAGATTTACGAGTAACTACGCATTGCGCGGCGCAGCAACCCGTTTCCGGCCGGACATTACCAAAGCCTAAACGCGATGTCAATTATCAGCATATATGATGATATTGCCAGTCCAACATCCGTCGCGGATCGCAGCCAGAGCAGACGATACCTCAACCAACCAAGGCCGTGCTACTGATTATGTGGCCACACCAGCCCAAACACGCACGATTTCGTCGTGCCGGCAGTAGCGACACAGACTGACCTCTCGCGGTCAGAACTCGGCGTTGCGGGGGGTGCGGGGGAAGGCGATGATGTCGCGGATGTTCTGCATGCCGGTGGCGAATTGCACCGTGCGCTCGAACCCGAGCCCGAAGCCGGCGTGGGGAGCGGTGCCGTAGCGGCGGAGGTCGAGGTACCACCAGTAAGGGGCGTCGTCGAGGCCGGCCTCGGCCATGCGGCGCTGGAGCACGTCGAGGCGTTCCTCGCGCTGGCTGCCGCCGATGATCTCGCCGATGCGGGGGACGAGGACGTCCATGGCGCGCACGGTCTCGCCCTGGTCTCCCGGGCCGGGCGAGTTGAGGCGCATGTAGAAGGCCTTGATGGCGCTGGGGTAATCGGTGACGATGACGGGTCGGCCGACCTTGCGCTCGGTGAGGTAGCGCTCGTGCTCGGACTGGAGGTCGGATCCCCACCGGACGGGGTACTCGAAGGACTCGCCGGAGGACTGGAGGGCGGCGACGGCCTCGGTGTAGGTCATGCGCTCGAAGTCGGAGTTGGCGATGTCCTCCAGGGTCTGTATGAGTTCCTGGTCATAGAAGCGGTTGAAGAAGGCCATGTCCTCGGGGCAGGTTTCAAGGACGTGGGCGAAGATGCTGCGGAGGAAGTCCTCGGCCAGCTGGGCCAGGCCGTCGAGATCGCAGAAGGCGACCTCGGGCTCGACCATCCAGAACTCGGCCAGATGGCGGGAGGTGTTGGAGTTTTCGGCGCGGAAGGTGGGGCCGAAGGTGTAGACGTCGGACATGGACTGGGCGAAGATCTCGGCCTCGAGCTGGCCGCTGACGGTGAGGAAAGCGGGGCGGCCAAAGAAGTCGGCGTCGTTGTCCACGTGGCCGTCGGCCAGGGGCAGGTTGTTGAGGTCCAGGGTGGTGGCGCGGAACATGGCGCCGGCGCCCTCGGCGTCGCTGGCGGTGATGATGGGGGTCTGGATGTAGAGGAAGCCGCGCTCCTGGAAGAACTTGTGGATACCGAAAGCCATGGCGTTGCGGACGCGGGCGACGGCACCGAAGGTGTTGGTGCGGGGACGCAGGTGGGCGAGCTCGCGGAGGAACTCCAGGGTGTGGCGCTTCTTCTGGAGGGGGTATTCCTCGGGGTCGGCGGAGCCGAGGAGCTCGAGGCCGGTTGCGGCGATCTCGTACTTCTGGCCGCGGCCGGGGGAGTCCTGGAGGCTGCCGTCGGCGCTGACGCTGCATCCGGTGGTGAGTCCGCTGACCAGCGAGTAATCGGGGCAGTTGGCGTCGACGACGATCTGGAGGTCGGCGAGGGTGGAGCCGTCGTTGACCTGGACGAAGGCAACGCCGCCGGAGGAGCGGACGGTCTTGACCCAGCCCTTGACGTTGACCGGGCCGGGGATATCGCCGGAGCTCTCGACGGCGAGGAGGTCTTTGATGCGGGTGCGATGGGCAGGCATGGCGGGCCTCCGGGGGCGGGGATTATGAGGCGGATTTTAGCATAGGGGCGCTTTTTGACAGCAGCGGCGTTAGCCCAACGACATAAACGATAGCGGCAACAATAGCTGCTGTTGGTTCCGTCGGTCTAGCATTCAAACGGGAGCTGTGCTAGTTTGCCCGGAAATCGCCCGGAGGCGGTCTGATGCCAGCACAAATTACCCCGTTCAAGGAAATCAGTTTCACCGGGGGCCGCTTTGAGGAGGCAGTCGGTTGGCTGGACGTGAACGTGCTCGTCGAGCTACAACTTTATCGCAAGCTTATCCTAACCGTCGCTGGCGAACTGTGGCGCCAGAAACGGCCAGGACGAGAGCGACTTCCCCGGGGCTTCGCCGGTGATTTTCGCTTGGGCATTAGCGCGGTCGATACGGGTTCCGCCATTGCGGTAATGCAAAGGGCTATACCGTCGGATGAACAACTCCCGATGGAGGATGATTTTGCGGACGCGGCTCAAATCATTGATGATACTTTGCTTGCAGTCCGAGACGACGAACAGTTTCCGGCGGGTTTGACCACGGCGACTTTACCGATGTTTGGCCGCTGGGGTAAAACGTTGCGCCCGGAGGAAAGCATGGTTCTGGGGCGTAGCGGGGAAGCTCCAATCTACAATGCCGCCATCAGGGATAAATTGCTGGCCAGGGTTCCCAGCAATGAACCATATATTGACGAACTGGATTTGACCGGCGAAGTCAGGGCAGCCGATTTGAGCAATCAGTCCGGAGGCTCATTCCGTATCAGGTTGGATAGCGGCGATTCTGTCGCCGGAGATTTCACGGATGTACAGGAATCCAGCATTACCGAGGCTTTGCGCCATCATGCGGAAGTTCGTCTGCGGCTGTACGGCCAAGGAAGGTTTGAGGCTTCGGGCAAACTCCAGCGCATCCTGAGCGTGGACCATCACGAAGTATTTCCCGTCGGCAACATCCCGTTTGACGATACCGCGCAGTCCATTTTAGAGATGTTTGACGAAATCCACCGGTCAATGCCTGAGGGCGCGTTTGACGAGTTTCCAACCGATGGCGCCGCCAACCTGAAGCATTATCTGTATGGGTGGCCAAAGGAGGAAGACCGGTGAGAGAAATATTTGCCGATTCGGGTTACTGGGTCGCGATGTATGATCCACGGGATGGGCTGCACCGGAAAGCCCGTGACGCTACCGCGCAGTTGGGGGCGTTTCGGATTGTTACCAGCGAGATGGTATTGGTTGAGTTCCTGAACTACGTAAGCAAGGGCGGCGAACTGATTCGACGCAGAGCCGCCGATGCTGAGCGCAGCATGAGAAACAATCCCAACATCTATGTCGAGCCGCAGACCGGCCGGCAATTTCGAGCCGCCACTGAGCACTATGCAAATCGCCTAGACCAACGCTGGAGCGTTACCGATTGCGCCAGCTTCCTGATAATGCGGGAGAGGGGTATTATGGAGGCGCTGGCATATGACGTCGACTTTGTTCAGGCCGGATTTAGAGCGCTTTTACGCGAAGATCGGCTACCCTGAGATTAACCACGCTCTCCTACTCTGAATATGGGCACAACTGCGAGCAACAAGAGTGGATTATCCGGCTCGTGGGCTAATACGATTAGCAAGTATTCCGCACCGTTTGCCGGAACTGCCTGACTGACGATTACAACCGGCGTTAGAGCGCCGGCCGCTCCAAGTGCCAGTCCGTGGCCTGCTGGTAGGCGTGGGCGATGTTCAGCAGCCGGCCTTCCTCCAGGTGGGGGCCGATCAGTTGCAGGCCCACCGGCAGACCCTCGCTGAAGCCGCAGGGGACGGACATGGCGGGGAGGCCGGCCATGTTGACTGGCAGGGTGTAGACGTCGACCAGGTACATGCGGACCGGGTCGTCGGCGCGGTCGCCGATGGGAAAGGCGGTCACCGGAGAGACGGGGGCGGCCAGGGCGTCGACCTCTTCAAAAACGCGGGCGAAGTCCTGGCGGATCAGGGTGCGGACCTGCTGGGCCTTGTGGTAGTAGGCGTCGTAGTAGCCGGAGGACAGGGCGAAGGCGCCCAGCATGATGCGACGCTTGACCTCGGGGCCGAAGCCGTGCTGACGGGTGCGCTCCATAGCCTCCCACATATCGACGTCGCCCTGGCCGTCACTCTGATAAGAATAGCCGTACTTGACGCCGTCATAGCGGGCCAGGTTGGCGGAGCACTCCGACGGGGCGATGATGTAGTAGCAGGCCAGGGCGTACTCGGTGGTGGGCAGGGAGACCTCGCGGATCTCGGCGCCCAGGGCGGCCAGTTGGTCGATGGCGGCGGTGACGGCAGCGCGGACGCCATCGTCCATGCCCTCCGCGAAGTATTCTCGCGGTACGCCGAGGCGCAGGCCGGAGATGTTGCCGGTGAGCGCGGCGGAGTAGTCGGGCACGGGGTCGGGCAGGGAGGTCGCGTCGCGGGGGTCGTGGCCAGCGATGGCCTGCAGGATGAGGGCGCAGTCGGCGGCGTCACGAGCGATGGGGCCGACCTGGTCCAGCGATGATGCGTAGGCCACCAGGCCGTAGCGGCTGACGCGGCCGTAAGTGGGCTTGAGGCCGGTTACGCCGCAGAAGGACGCCGGCTGACGGATGCTGCCGCCGGTATCGGTACCCAGCGCGAAGGGAGCGGCGCCGGCCGCCACCGCCGCCGCGGAGCCGCCGCTGCTGCCGCCGGGTACGCGCGTGGTGTCCCAGGGATTGCGCGTGGGGAAGAAGGCGGAGTTCTCCGTGGACGACCCCATGCCGAACTCGTCCATGTTGCCCTTGCCGAGCAGGACGGCGCCCTGCTCGCGGAGGCGAGAGACGGCAGTGGCATCGTACACGGGGACGTACTCGGCCAGCATCCGGGAGGCGCAGGTGGTGGCGACACCGTTGGTGCAGAGCAGGTCCTTGATCTGCATGGGGACGCCGGTGAGAGGCGCGGCGTCTCCGGCGGCGATGCGCCGGTCGGCGTCGGCGGCCTGCTCGCGGGCAAGGTCGGCGGTGACGGTGATGTAGGCGGAGATCCGGTCGTCAACCTCGGCGATGCGCTCCAGGCAAGCCTCGGTGAGCTCGGCGCTGGTGATTTGGCGGTCGACCAGGAGGCGCGATGCCTCGGATGCGGTCAGTTGCCACAGTTGACCGGTAGGTGGTTCGCTCACGACGCTACTCCTCCAGGACGGCGCGGACCTGGAAGAAGTCGGCGCGACGGCGGGGGGCGTTGAGCAGGGTGTCCTCGGCGTCGAGACTATCGGCCGGCTCGTCGTCACGGAGGACGGTGTCGAGGCCGGCGACGTGGGCGGTGGGTTCGACACCGGTGGTATCGAGGGCCTGCAGGACCTCGAACTGGTCCAGGATGTCGGAGAGTTGGCGGGCGAACGCTTCCTTCTCCGCATCGGAGAGGGCGATGCGGGCGAGGGCGGCGATGTGTTCTACCTGGGCGGGGTCGATGGGCATGATTGTGTTTTCCTACTCGGATGGACTGGCGTTGACGCCGATTACTGAGAGAATGATGTATCCGGCGACGGCCAGGCTGAGCCATTCGAAGGTGCGGAAGAATACCCTTGCCAAGCTGAACTGTCGCTCAGTGCTCCACGTATCTCTCCACTCGCCGAAGAAGCTACCTGATAAGACAGCTATGCAGAGCAAAAATATGATGATGCCGTCAAGCGAAAACCAGACAGTAGCGACAGGTACGACCACCAGCAAGATCACGCCGAATATAATGGCCGCCAACCATTCTCGCACTCGGGTCAAGGACGACATTCTTCTGTACCTACTTTCGCGAACCGGGGACGCCAAAGAACACAGCGGCGAAACACCCCAGACTGCAACCGAATATTGCGATGCCGAACATGACGTCCTGGTACCATCGCCATTCGTCGGGCAACATGAACAGCGAAGCGATGCCCATTGCGAGGAAAATTATCCCGAGAGCAATCCCGGCCACTTTGTCGGCTTTCGTGTTCATTTCCGCACCCTCGTCTGCCATTATAGCGGGCAGGCTGTCCGGCTAGCTCATTTCGGAGCCGCCGGAGACGCTGATGCTGAGGCCGGTCATGTAGTCGGACTCGGCGGAGGAGAGGAAGGCCGCCATGCGGGCGATGTCGTCGCCCTGGGCGATGCGGCCCAGAGGCACGCGCAGCTCGCGCTCGCGGACCATGAGGGCGCGGTGCTCCTCACCAGAGGTTCCCTCGGGGGCCAGGGCGGCGGCGATGAAGTCCACACGCTCGGTGTCGACGAGGCCGGGGCAGATAGCGTTGACGTTGACGTGGTAGGGCGCCATCTCGTGGGCCAGGGACTGGGTGAAGCCGATGACGGCGAACTTGCTGGCGCAGTAGGCCCCGTAGCGGGCGATGCCGCGCTTGCCGGCGCCGGAGGAGATGTTGATGATCTTGCCCGGGCCCCCGCGGTCGATCATGTGGCGGCAGACGGCGCGGCTGACCAGATAGGTGCCGCGGACGTTGACGCGCATGACCTCGTCGAAGGCATCCTCGTCCAGCTCCACGATGAGCACGCGGTCGCGGCCGGGGCGGGAGCCGGCGTTGTTGACCAGGATGTCGATCTGGCCGAACTCGCTGAGGGTATCGGAGACCATGGCGTCGACCTGGGCGCTGTCGGCGACGTCGTAGTACAGGCCGGCGCTGCGGCGGCCCATGGCCTGGATTTCCTGCACCACGCTGGGCAGGCCCTGCCAGCCGTCGAGGCGGTCCTCGGTGCGGATGGCGTCCAGGGATGCCTCGACGTCGGTGACCACGACGTCGGCGCCCTCCGAGGCGAGGCGGGTGGCGATGGCGCGGCCGATGCCGTGGCGTCCGCCGGCGCCGGTGACGAGGGCGGTTTTGCCGTTGAGGTCGTACATGGGATTGCTCCTTGCAAGTGGCGTAGTCGGGAATAGTGAGTAGTCTTATAACAATGTAAAGAACAAAAACAAACCAATAATCAACGCAACGGGTACGGCAGCGGCGCCTATAATCGCGCCGTTAAGGGCGCCGCGCTTCTTTCGGGGGAAAGGAGTGCAGATTGCCCCGATGATGGCGCCAAGACCAGCGCCGACCCCAACGAAAAGAGCTAACGCGAAAAGAACTAACGCAATAATGAAGACCTCTAAGAGACCCTCGCCGAATCCTTCGAAATGTTGGTTCGCGGCAATCGCCAGCAGAGTTTGGGTTGGCGTCATCATGGCCTGAGGATGGTTTGCGTGGGGGGCAGTGATGCAGAGATTGCGCGTCGGCTATTTGAGGCCCGGGCAGTTCGTCGGAGGGTCGAACTGATCAAGGACGCCGGTGACCAGGGCTGTTGTATCGTTGAGGTCGTACATGGGGATTGCTCCTTGCCGGCAGTCTGAAATTTGCATGGATTTACAGGATGGACGGGATAGGATCGTCAGGATGAACGGGATTTCCAGATGCGAGGGATCCTTGGATTCCGGCCCCGTATCAAGTACGGGGTGACCCCGCCGTGGCGGGACGCGAGATCAGTCGGGCCGGAGATCGCCCATGGGGATTGCGTACCAGAATATGCCTTCGGCGGCTACGGAGTCGTGGATGTGATGGTCCAGGACAACTCCGGCGACGGCGGGGGTAGCCGCGACGCCGGTGATCCGGGACAGGTATCCGGCGTTTCGGATGGCGCGCCTGGTGTCGTATCCGTTTACGGTGTATGAGATTTCAACCACGATGTAGTGGGGATCACCGCCCCGGTCGACTGCGTCAATGACCAGATCGGCGCGTTGGAAACTCTGGAGGTCCTGGGGGGCCATCCAACCGACATCGCTGCTTTGCGTAAGCCGTTGCAGATCACCCCGGTGCAGGATGGCGGAGAACTCAAAGCCCATATTGCCGGCCAGCAGAGGAGCTTCGTCGCGAACGATGTCGTACACGATACGGCCTCTGATGTCGCCCATCTGGTTTTTGAGGGTGCCGATGTCGGATTCCACGGTGGACAAGCGCCGGTCAGTAGCGGCCACAAAGAGGCGCACCTCTTCCGATAGATTTGCCAGACTTTCTTCCAGGTTGGTCAGGCGTTGGTCGGCCTTTTCGGCAAGGGTTTCCAGGTTGGTCAGGCGCCGGTTGGCCGTTTCAGCGTGCGTTTCCAGCGCGGTCAGGCGTTGGTTAGACGTCTCGGCAAGGGTCTCCAGCGCGGTCAGGCGTTGGTTGGACGTCTCGGCAAGGGCTTCCAGCGCGGTCAGGCGCTGGTTGGCTGTCTCAGCAGACCGGCGCACCTCGGCCTGGAACCGGGCGAATTCTTCCGGCAGGTCGAGCAGTTCTCGGCTGAGCAGCCGGGAGCGGGCCGCCTCAAGCCACTGGGGATGTTCGTCCAGAACCCGGATGAAATCTTCGATGTTATTGATGGTGGTCATTGGAGCGCGTTGCCTGGCAGTGTACAGGGGCTATTGTAGCAAAGGGGACACGCGCTCCGGAGAGTGTCCGTCGCTTCCGCAGCGGGAAGCAGCGCCCGGCCTCACCGGGGTTGCGGCGCGCCGGCCGGCGATTTCGCGGCCGGATCAGTTGACCGCATGGTCCTGGTGGCGCATTTGTCAGGTAGCAATCAGGCCTTCCTGTGGCTGGGTCCAAGGCAGAGCATAAAGCGGAGCGATCTGGGGCGCTGCAGGAAGCGGCATGTCGTTGAATGGCACATCGATAATCACCGGCCGTTGCAGTTCCAGCGCGGCAGGCAGCAGGGCTGCGATGTCCATCGGAGACGTGGCCCGCATGCCCACCGCGCCGAAGGACTCGGCAAATCTGACAAAGTCGGGATTGTGCAGGTCCGTCTCATAGGCGCCAGAAAATACCTCGTCCAGGTCGCGCGCCACGTTGCCGAAAGCGTCGTTCCTTAACACCACGGTGACAACGTTGATGCCGTACTTGACAGCGGTGGCAAGTTCTGAGGCGTTGAACATGAAGCCACCGTCACCGGCAATACACACCACTGGCCGGTCGGGCTGCGCGACCTTGGCGCCCAGGGCAGTGGGGAAAGCGTAACCCAGATTGAACTGGTATCCGGAATCGATGTATGTCTTGGGATGACGGACCTGCCAGTGGGTACGGGCATAAAATCCCAGCTGAGTTACATCCCAAGTTACAAAAGCATCCTCGGGCACGGCGCCCCGCAGCACTTGCAGGAATGGGTAAATGGGTTCCTGGAGCTGGATATCGTAGTAGGCGATCAATCGACGAGCAGCATCGACGGCCCTCACCGGGGAAGTTCGATTGCCAGCATCAGCGTCTTTCAGGTGTGGAATAAGGGCCTCGATAGTGGCCCTGGCGTCGCCATGCAACGGGATGGTGTTGGCCTGGATTCGGGTCAACTCGGTGTCGTCGATGTTGATGTTGACGAGGGTAGACGCCTCACCGGCGGGATTGCCCAGAGAGAAACGAGCGCCGATGCCGATCACGACGTCGGCGGAGGCCATGACGTCGTACAGCTGGTTCATTTCCTGGCGTTCGCCGCGGGGGCTGAAACAAGAGCCGTAACACAGGGGATGGCCGTCGGGTATCGCGCCTTTGCCACCAGCGGATGTCACAACCGGAATGTTGGTGGACTCGGCCAGATTGACCAGCGCGGACTCGGCATCGGAGCGGGCGACGCCTCCGCCGGCGTAAATCAGCGGCAGCCGAGACCGAGCGATAACGGCGGCGGCTTCCTGGAGTTGCTCCGAATTCGGGACGATGCGCGAAACGGGAGCCGGATTGCGCAACGCTACTTCTTCGCGTTCGACGCCGGCATCGGGCGGGATCTCGATTATGACGGGGCGGGGGCGACCGGTGCGCATCTGCCGGAAAGCTTCGGATACGGCGTAGGGGATTTCCCGGGGCCTGATGGCGCGCTGCTGCCACTTGGTAACGGAGCGCACGACATCCATCTGACCCAGCACTTCATGGACGGCGCCGAGGCCCCTGCCGATCTGGGCCCGCGGGACCTGGCCGGCGATGAGCAACACCGGAGATGAGCGCGCATAGGCGTTGGCAAGACCGGAAGCGGCGTTGTAGATACCCACTCCCGGAACCACCAGCGCCACGCCCGGTTTGCCCGAAGCGCGGGCGTAGCCGTCGGCCATGTACGTGGCAGCCTGTTCGTGCCGGGTGGTTATCATACGGATGCCTGGTTCGTCCCTGAGCCCCGCAACTATTCCGTAGATTTGAATGCCCGGGAGCCCGAAGACAACCTCGACTCCCTCCCGGGCCAACGACTTGGCCAAGGTTTCGCCGCCGCTTAACATGATCATGTTGTGGCAACTCCTTTTCCGGAAGGGTCTGATTTATGTCTGAAAACACAAGCGCCCTCTGCGGGGTAATTTTACGCGGAACGCTTGGTATCCGACGCGGAAGAGACCAAAGACGCGATAAGGGCAGGGACGATCTGACTACGGGCGCGTCACGATAAAAGCGACCGGCTGTTCCGATGGCTGGATGGAACCGGTCCGCGGGCTCGTGGTCAAAAAAGGCTACTCGCGGCCGGGCCAGTTGACGGGGTGGTCGTGGTGGTGGAGGGCGTAGGCGCCGCCGGCAGAGTGCACGACCAGTTGGTGGCCGAAGGCTTCGGCCAGGACCGACTCCAGGAGCACCTCTTCGGGAGGACCGTAGGCGATCAGGCGGCCGTTGACCAGGGCCACGTCGCTGGCGCGGGCCGACACGCAGGTGAGGTCATGGGTGCACATGATCACGGTGACGTCCCGCTCACGCAGTTGGTCAATGATATCCAGGAAGCGATGCTGGGCAGTGGGGTCCAGGCCGTTCATGGGCTCGTCGAGCAGGAGCACGGACGGACTGGCGGCTATGGCCCGGGCCAGCAGGGCCCGGCGGCGTTGGCCTCCGGAGAGATCGCCGATGCTGCGCCGGCGCAGGTCGATCAGGTCCACGGTGGCAAGGGCCTCGGCGGCAGCCTCGCGGTTGGCGCGGCTGTGTCTGTGGAACAGGCCGCGCTGGGGCGTGAGGCCCATCATCGCCACGTCCCAGACAGTTACGGGAAAGTCCCAGTCAACCTGCTCCAGTTGGGGCACGAAACCGATGTGCTTGCGCATCTGGGAACTGGGCCGGCCCTGGACGAGGACGCGGCCGGTATCGAGCTGGACGAGGCCGACCACGGCCTTGAGCAAGGACGATTTGCCGCCGCCGTTGGGGCCGACCACGCCCGACAGGCTGCCGCATTCGACGGAGAAGGATACGTCGTCCAGAGCGCGGATCGCCCCGTAGCTCACGGTGACCTGCTCGAAGCAGACCACCTGCGGCGTGGCGCCGGCATGGGTGTGGGTCTGGCCGTCGCGCGAGTGGGTGTGACTGTGCTCGGCGTGGTTATGGGTGGCCCCCGTCGCCGCATGGAGATGGTCGTGCTCGGCGTGGGCGTGAGCCGCGTGGTGGCGGGCGGACGTTTGCTGCATGAGTCTAGGCGCGGAACCAGTCGTCGCCGGCGGGAGGCCAGGGGTTTTCGGCGTCGAGCACCTGGGAGAGCTGGGTGAACGCGCCCTTGAAGGTGGCGGGGTGCAGCCAGATGCTGTTGAAGCCCAGGTTCACGTAGTTGTCGGTGCGGCGGGAGGTGGTGAACCGGATGTCCTGGGTTTGGAGGTAGGCGTCGGTGGCCAGGGAGTCGGCGATTTCGTAGATGGTAAGGTAGAGACCCTCGCCGTAGCGGGCCAGGAAGCGACCGGATGGGGAGTCGGCGCTGGTGGGTTGGGCCAGTTCGATGAAGGTATCGCCGCCGGTAAGCGGGAGGACGGCGATTTCGAGGTCGGTGAAGCTGATCTCGAAGCGGCGGGTAGGCTGGAGTCCGAACATGCGGCTCCAGTGTGCGATGGCGGCGTCGAGATCGTTGACGATGACGGCCATCTGGCGCAGTTGCAAGGTGCCGGGCTCGTGGGTGGAGGATCGCCAGTCGGGGCCGGCGGCGGGCCAGGGGTTGTCCGGGTCGGTGACCTCGATGATTTCCAGGAAGGCGCCGTTGCAGGACGCGGGATGCAGGAACGCGGAACGGCTGCCCTCATGCTCCGTCTCGCCGGTGATGCGCACGCCCAGGTCGCGCAGATGGGGGATGAGGCGGTCGTACTGGTCGGTCTCGAAGATCATCAGGTAGGGGGCCTCGCCGCGGCGCTGCAGGAAGCGGGCGCCGGCGGAGGCATCGTCGGTGGGGGCGAGGAGCTCAACGAAGGTGCCGTTGCCGGCGGGCAGGACGGCGTTGTCCAGGCCGAACTGGGGCAGGGCGCCGGTGCGGCAGGGCTCCATACCGAGGATGCGGCCGTAGAGGTCGATACCCTCGTGCAGGTCGTTGACCATCATGGCGATCTGGCGAAGCTTGGTGAGCATGGCGGGGGGTGTCCGTTAGCGGAGGGAGCGGCGGCGGCGTTTGCGGCGGCGCGGAGTGGCTGCGCGTTCCAACCGGTCCTTGAGGATTTGGAGCTTCGTTTCGGCCTCCACGCGCCTGCGCTCGGCTTCCAGACGCTGGCGTTCGGCTTCCTGGGCCATACGAGCGAAGAAGTACGCGGTAAACACGATTACTGGCCGCTCCGATATGGGCCGTTACGCAGCCGGCGGCGGTTGCGGCGGCGGGACGAGGTGGCTTGTTCCAACTGGGACTTGAGGGTCTCCACCTGGGCCTCCGCTGTGGCGGCGCGAGCTTCCGCCGCCTGTTTCTCCTTTTCTATTTCCTGGATTCGACGAGCGTAGAAGTAGGTTGACAACACGGTTACGGCACCCCCGGGTAAAGTTACGGTCGGGCTAACTATCTTGAATATCCCAAGCCAATCCCAATCCCCATTGTTCCTGCTGATGGCATCGTCCACCAACGGTACTCCGTAGTAGATGGCGATTGCCAGCCCGACCGCGGCCACGTGGAACACCATGAAATCTACCACAGCCATCACGGTTGCGGCAAAGTGTATGAGGAGAAGCGGTCTATAGCCGCCGCGCGCCTGCGCCCCGTTGGCGCGCTGGGTAGTCATGCTGTCAAGAGCACTGTCATTCGCGGGACGGGAGGTTGAGGCGGGCGGTGCCGATGACGTAGGGGCGGTCCGGCACGGGGCCGGTCATGGTGATGTCGCACTGGACGTGGTTGCCGGCGTCGTCCTGCTCGGTGTCGCTGACCTGGATGCCGACGTGGAGGGGCTGGTTATGCGGGACGGTGCCGCGGAAGACCAGGTCGAGATCGGCCACGGTGCCGGCGCCGGCCCAGTCGGTGATGACACGGGACACCAGGGCCATGGTCATGATGCCGGGGACGATGGGACCGTCGAGGCCGATCTTCTCGGCCTCGGCCTGGTCGGTGAAGCGGTTGGGCGCGGGATTGCCCCACAGGGAGCAGAAATCCACCACCTGGTCGTCGGAGACGGAGATGATGGCGGGGCCGATCTCGTCGCCGAGTTCGACGTCCTCGAAGTAGAGTTTGGCTGCCTGGGTCATTGAGGAATCACTCATGGCGGCATCACTCCCGAACCACCTGGGAGCGCTGCACGTCGGCGACGACCACGCCGTCCTGGTTGCTGAAGGTGGTCTCCCAGACGACGTGGACCATGGTGCCGGAGCGGCCGGTCTTGGTGTAGACGTCCTTGAGGTGGGACGATGCGGTGAGGCGGTCGCCGACGACGATGGGCGCGCGGGGCTCGACGCGCTGCCCGCCGTGGAACTGGCGACGGCCGAACTGCAGCTTGATGTCGGGCAACTCGCCGCGCTCGAAGAGGGCGCACAGGGTGGGCGGCGCGACCTGGTCGGCGTAGCCGGCAGCGCGGGCGGCGTCAGCATCGGTGAAGATGGGGTTATCATCGCCGATGCTGCGCGTGTACACGTCGACAATCTCCCGGGTGACGTCGAAGGGGCCGGACTCGTGCTCGACGCCGTACAAAGAGTCGTCGTATTCGTAGTCGATCTGGGTGGGCATGGTTTGTGCGCTCCTTGGTGCAGCAGGGGCGGATGGTTATTCGTGGATGTTGAGATTCGAAGGGTCAATTCGATGGCAAAGCCGTCATACCGGCGGAAGCCGGTATCCAGAAATGTTTGCTGTGCTCACGTTTGCTGGTTGTGGGGGTTTGTGGGTTCCTGCTTTCGCAGGAACGACGGGGTAGGGCAGGAACGACGGGGCGGGCCGGTCAGGCGACGGGGGCGGCGGCGGTTTCCTGGATGTACACGGGGCGGAACTCGCCGGAGATTAGGGCGTCGACCAGCTCGGGCTCGGTGCGGATGTCGGCCTTGAACTCGGTGACGGCGCGGGCGATATGGCTGGCGAGGTGGGCGTCGCTGCCGGCAGTGCCCAGGTAGCCGGCGCGCCGGCACAGCTCCTCGGCCCGCTGGTTCTCCTCGGGCTTGCTGCCGGCGTTGACCCGCTCGACGATGGACACGTCCTCGAAGACCTCGCCCTGCTCCATGTACTCCACCAGGCCGATGCCGAAGCGGCCCGGGTGGGCGGGGACGACGAAGCCGCCGTGGTGGCGGGCGGCCTTGATGAGTTCGCGGCCATCCATCTTGACGTCGCCGAAGTCGACGTCCTTCGCGAGGCCGGGGGTGATGTTATAGACCAGCATGTGTCCGAAGCAGGTGTCCAGCTCGGCGCCCTTGAGGACGAGGACGCCGTACTGGTCGGCGAGTTGGGAGTAGTCGACGTCGAAGTCGAACTTACGGTGCTCGGTGAGGACGATGCCGTCGATGGCGTAGCCCTTCTTGCGGTGCACCTGGATGAACTTGAGGTACTGCTCAACAGTGGCGCGGGAGTCGTCGGACGCCACGGAGTGGCAATGCAGGTCGAGATAGGTCAAGGAACAGCCTCCGGCGGCCCGATGCAATGGATGGCCCCTCCAAGACCGCCAACTGGCGATTATAGGGCGCGGGCGATGGGGGATGCAACTTTGGGGTTTCGTAAATCGTCTGAAGCAGGATTTACGGGATTATCGGATTTTCGGGATTGGGACTGCGGCGGCGGGCGCGGTTTCGCGGATTGTCAGAAGCAGGATTTACGGGATTATTGGATTGGACAGGATTGGAACCGTTCTGCGATAGAGATCCTCCAATCCTGGTAAATCATAAAATCCTGAAAATCCTGCTTCTGACAAACACCACAGCCGTCAGTTACCGAAAATGCGGCGGTATTCCAGGCTGGGTCCACCGAAGTTCAGCAGGAGGCCCAAGCTGAAACCGTAGGCGGCCACGTAATTTTTGACCTGAACCAGGTGGACGGGTTCCAATTCGGCCAGGGCTTTCAGCTCCACCACGACGCTGTTTCCTACGATGAAGTCAGCCCTTCTGGAACCGATCTCCACTCCCTCGTAATAGATGGGCTGCTCAACTTCCCGGCCAAAGTCGATACCGGCGCGGGCCATCTCTATGGCCAGGGCACGTTGGTAAATGACCTCCTGGAAACCGCCGCCAAGGGTGCGGTGCACTTTCATGGCGCATCCGATTATCCGGTAGGTGAGATCATCGTTGACCATTTGGTGCGGTTGCTCCTTGTCTGAAGCAGGATTTACGGGATTACCGGATTGGGCTTGCGGCGGCGAGCACGGTTTCGTAGATTGTCAGAAGCAGGATTTGCTGGATTATTGGATTGGACAGGATTGGGGACGTTCTTTGATGGAGATCTCCCAATCCTGATAAATCATAAAATCCGGTAAATCCTGCTTCTGACGATTTCCGGAGCGGCTGCCTGTGCGCATCATGGCGAGACTGCCGCGCTGCGCTCCGAGTAGGCCATGTCGTCCACCACGCGCATGGTTTTGATGCTGACGGTGCAGACGCGTTGCAGCAGGTCGATGACGCGTTCCTTGTGGTCGGCGAAGCGGTAGGTGTTGAAGCGTTCGCGGATGGTGGAGTCGCGGGGTTTGCGCTCCTTGTACTGGTCGAGGACCCATTCGAGCGCGGAGCGGCTGCCCAGTTGGTACCACCAGGCTGCGTCGGGGATGCTGGCCAGGGTGGTCCGGTCGTCCAGGATGATGCGGTTGCGCTCTTTGTCGGCGCGGAGGATGGCGCGCGTTGGGGTTACTCCGTCCTTGTCCTGACGTTCCAGCGGGTACGGGTCCGCCGTCTCAAAGTTCAGGTGCAGGTCCAGCAGTTCCCGGCCTTTGCCGGCCCACCACGCAAAATCCTCCTGGAAGTAGACCCGGGGGAACTCGCGGCGGAGGTCGATCTCGAACCGCTGGCGGTAGGCCGGGTCGTGGAGCATGGCGTAGGTGTAGGCGAAGATGTCCTCGGCGGTGATGGTGTCGTCGCCGTAATGCTCGCGGAACTGGCGCAGGCCCCACTCGGTGATGTTGCTGACCCGCTCGCCGTCGGAGGTGTAGCGGTAGAGGGGGAGGCCCCAACCATCACCCGTGAAATGCAAATCGAAGACTCTGTCGGTGGCCAATACAAAAAACCGTTGATTGTTCATGCAAAAAACGATGATTTTATTTTCATCGTGGCTTCCGTTAGGGAATATTTGTCCCAGTTGATAGTGGCTCCAATTGAGGCTGCTGCTGTAATACAAGTGTTTACCGACAAATGGCCGATACATACTCGAGATGATGCGCCGCCTATCAAATATATTGGGCGTGTCTGAGCGCAGTTGCCGTATCAGGTCCGGCGTCCACTTGATAGTCGTAGTCAGCGCCGAGTCAGCGAATTGCGTACCTCCTAAATTGGCGCGGTCCTCTTCGTATGTGTTGATGAACGCACGCACTTTCCTGCCAAGATGGTCAGCATCGAAATCGTAGACCCAGCTATCCCGATTAGTTACAACACCCATCGAGTACAGATCGAACATCGCCGCAGCTGTCTGCGCGTCTGAATGCCTTGACAGTTTTTGATTTGCTAAAGGAATTAGCTTTTCAAATCTACCGTCTGATTGGTTGAGCCAATCGTTACGCTTGTCCGGTACAATTTCTGCGAAGGGGATCTCGGGAATCCTGGTGTCCCTCAGATACGCGAGTTTGCTCACTGCGAGTTCGTTATCATCTCGGCGCGAATAATGGATTTCGCTATTTCCAAGCTTGGATCTGTCCCGTACGAAAAAGCTTATGGCCACTCCGGTTTGGATGCCAAAGACATTGTGGGTGGTTCCTGAAATTTTGGCATTTCTCCGGACGTCTGAACCCAGGTCCAAAATGTAAATGTCTGTGAACTCTCCGGTCATGATGTCCCGAAATCCGTCATCTTGACGACCTTCAAGAAAGCCCCGATTGGTAATGAATCCGATCACTCCGTCATCAGCTAACCGATCTGAAGCCCATCGGATGAACCGTTTGTACATATCGTATTGCTTGGTCTTATGAGCTGCACTCGACGCTACGTAGGTTTCCCTGATTCTTTGGTCAATTTCAGGATATTGTCGGTTCGGGTTGAATTCGTTCCAGTTGCTCTGGTGTGCGTTGTAGGGCGGGTTGCCGATGATGACGCTGATGCTCTTTTCGTTCTGCTCCTGGACGCGGATCCAGTTTTCCTCGGAGACGCCGCCGAGGTTGAAGGCACCCTGGCGGGTGACGGCGCCGCCGCTGGCGCCCTGCCAGTCCATGTTGTCCAGGGTGTCGACGAAGCAGAGGTTGGGGAACTCCAGGTAGCGGCCGGTGCGCTCCTTGTAGGTGTACTCGATGTTGAGGTTGGCGATGTAGTAGGGGAGGATGGCGACCTCGTTGGCGTGGATTTCGTGGCGGTACTTGTACTCCAGGCGGTCCAGGGGCAGGTGGTTGATGAGGCCGGTGATGAAGGTGCCGGTGCCGGTGGCCGGGTCGAGGATCTGCACGTTGTCATCGGCAAGGGTGCGGCCGAAGTGCTTTTGCAGCAGGTGGTCGGCGCCGCGGATGATGAAGTCGACGACCTCGTTGGGGGTGTAGACGACGCCGAGGCGGTCGGCGGCGGCGGGGTTGTAGGCCTGGTAGAAGTCCTCGTAGATGGCCTTTAGGAACTGCTGCTTTTCGGCGTAGTCGGCGATTTCGTCGGCGGCGCGGCCGATGGCGCCGTAGTAGGTGGTGAGGCGGTCCCTGGCCTGGTGCCGCACCGAGCCGGTGAAGAAGGTCTGCTCCAGAGCGTCCAACTGGCAGGCGACGTTGTTCTCGCGGTGGAACTGATCGTCGTCGAAGACGCGGAGGAAGATGTCGCGGGTGAGGATGTGCTGGAGGAGCATCTCGCGGACGTCGGCGTCGGAGACGTCGGGGCTGATGGTCTGGCGGCAGAGGGAGAGGAAGAGGGCGGCGGCGTCCTGGTAGTCGGGGTTGCCGGCCTCGGCGTCGGCGACGGCCTCGCGGAGGCTTTCGAGGACGGCGGGTAGGTCGGCCTTGAACTGCTGGCGAGCCTGGCGGAACTCCTCGATCTGGGGCAGTTCGTAGTCCAGGAAACGGCGGATGAGGCGGTGGAGATCGCCGGGGCGGGCCATATCGACGCGCATGGCCTCGGCGCCGTTCTGGAAGAGGACGGCGGTCTGGGAGTCCTCGAAGAGGATGTTGTCGCGGGGGTAGCCGCGGTTGAACTTGGCCTGGATTTCGGCGTCCAGGTCGTCGTGGGAGTCCTTGGCCTCCCAGTAGCCGCGGGCCATGCGGAGGGAGTCCTTGACGGTGCCGTCGGGCCGATTGCGCGAGCCGGGGCCGGGGCCGGGGCCGGCGTCGAGTTCGTCGACGAGGGCGAGCTTCTCGCGGTGGTCGCGGCAGTAGGAGTCGAGGCAGACGGCAAAGGCGCGGCGGATGCTCTGCTCGTTGTCGGAGCCGCCGAAGTCGAGGAAGCGCTGCAGGTCGGCGCGGTAACGCTCGATGTGGGGGTAGGAGGGCATGGTGGGCGTGATTGTCAGAAGCAGGATTTGCCGGATTTTATGATTTAGCAGGATTGAGTGGATGGCGCTGAGTATAGCCACAATCCTGAAAATCCGATAATCCTGTGAATCCTGATTCTGACGATACCCCGGCCCGGAGCAGGTACGCGCAAGCGAGATTGCCACGCTGCGCTCGCAATGACAACTGAACCACCCTCGCCGGCACGCATCCCGTATAATGGCCGGCAGGTGATGATGATGACCCAGCCGAGCGTCAGCAGCTTGCGGGATATGATGAACGCCGTTGAGCAGAGCCCCGACTTGCAGCGGGAACTGCGCCAATGGGTGATCCAGTTCATCCGCGGCAGCGACGAGCTGCGCCAGGACCTGCGCCGGGAGATCCTCACCGATGAGTTGCTGCAGCTTCCCGTCCGCTTCACCCGAATGGAGCAGGACGTGGGGGTTCTGAAAGACGACATGGGGGTTCTGAAAGACGACGTGGGGGTTCTGAAGGATGGGCAGGCGCGGCTGGAGCAGTACGTGATCGACCTCAGACGAGGGCTGGCCCAGGTGTCCGGCCACGTCGGCAGGCTCAGTGGCAATGACTACGAAGCCAGCGCCATAGAACGTTCGCGGCGACTGATCCGACGGCTGCATCGCATGGAAATGGGCACGGTAGTCCACTCCGGCAGACCACCGTCGCCGACCTTTGATGCCGAAATCCTGATCCCGGCAATCCGGAGCGGGCGGATCACCCGCGATGAAGCCGACGATCTGGAAGACGCCGACTGCATCTTGCGTCTGGAAGACCCGGAAAAGGAGACCATCTACGCCGTCGTCGAGATCTCGATCACGGTCCAGGAATCCGACCGGGTGCGGGCCGCCCGCCGTGCCGAGGTGTTCAGTCGAGTCATGGGAGTTGAGGCACTGCCCTATGTGGTTGGAGAGCAGGAGGAACCACCGGGCGACGCCAGCTCACGGGTGACCTTCGTTGAGTGCCCGCCCGAGTTTCCGTCTGTGTTGTAACGGTTCGCCCTAAATCGTCAGAAGCAGGATTTGCGGGATTTTATGATTCAGCAGGATTGGGATCTCTCCATCGCGGAGCGGTGCCAATCCGGATAATCCCTGAATCTTCAAAATCCTGATCCTGATGTTTCCTCGCCGCAAACTGCGTATGCGTGAGGGCAATGGGGAGATTGCCGCGCTTTGCTCGCTATGACGGACCGGGGGCGGTAAGCGGGGTATAATGGGCCGTGCGCCGCGAGGATTGGCGGCGTGCAGCAACACACTCAGAGGGAGCGGATTTGTCATGCCCAGCAACGCTGAATACATTGCCATCGAGCAGAAGTACTATGCCCAGACCGTGCGCCGGCGGCCGGTGGTCATCGTGCGGGGCGAGGGCTCTCGAGTGTGGGACGCCGACGGCAAGGAGTACATCGACTTCGTGGCCGGCTGGGCCGTGGACAACCTGGGACACTGCCCGCCGGTGGTGGTGGACGCCATCGCCCAGCAGGCGGCGACGCTGATCCAGACGTCCAACCAGTTCTACACCCTGCCGCAGCTGGACATCGCCGAGATGCTCATCGAGAACTCGTGCATGGACCGGGTGTTCTTCTGCAACAGCGGCGCCGAGGCGGTGGAGGGCGCCCTCAAGCTGGCCCGCCGCTACGGCAAGCTGCACAAGAACGGAGCCTTTGAGGTCATCACCGCGTTCAACTCCTTCCACGGGCGGACGATGAACGCCGTGGCCGCCACCGGGCAGCCGCACTACCACGAGCTCTTCGAGCCCATCCCCGAAGGGTTCACCTACGTGGACTTCAACGACGTTGAGGCGGTGATGAACGCCACCACCGAGAACACCGTGGCGGTAATGGTTGAGCCGGTGCAGGGCGAGGGCGGCGTGAACATCCCCGACGACGATTACTTCCAGCGGCTGCGGGCTTGGTGCGACCAGAACAACATCCTGCTGATCCTGGACGAGGTGCAGACGGGCATGGGTCGCCTGGGCAGCCTGTTCGGGCACCAGGAGTACGACGTTGAGCCCGACGTGATGATCCTGGCCAAGGGCCTGGGCTACGGCGTGCCCATCGGCGCGTTCCTGTCCAAGGAGAACGCCATGGCCCTGACCTACGGCGACCACGGCAGCACCTTCGGCGGCAACGCGCTGACCACCGCGGCGGCGGCGGCCGGCACGCGCTACCTGCTGGACAACGACGTGCTGGGCAACGTGAAGCGCATGGAGGTCGTGCTCAACGACAAGCTGAACGGGCTGAAGGCGCGGTACGGTTTCGTGGAGGAGATCCGCTGCAAGGGCCTGCTGGCCGCCGTGCAATTCGACAGCGACATCATGCCGGCGGTGATGGACGCGGCAGAGGCGGCGGGAGTGCTGCTGAACGGCGTGCGGCCCAACGCGGTGCGTATCATGCCGGCGCTGAACATCACCGAGGACGAGATCGACGAGGGCGTGAACCGGCTGAGCGAGGCGCTGGGGAACGTGTAGCCCACGCGGGGATCAGCGTTGACGCCGGCGGTGTTCCGAAGGGGATGCCGCCGGCGTTGGCACAAAATGCCTGTGGCGTGAAGGAATGGAGATCATGGCCTTCTTTCCAACGACAACCGATCCGGAAGCTCTCATTGAAGAATATGCCGTAGAGGTTGCCAGGCGATTGGGCTACCAAGGCCCACAGGCGCGGAACCAGGCGGTGCTGAAGGCCCTGCAAACCTTAATCAACGTACTTCCGCCAGCCCAGCTGACTGAAGAGGAACGAGCCGAGGCAAAGGCGCGGTGGGACGCCATACTAGAGCACGGTCGTCAGTATCGTAAGGAACATCCCTACGATGATGACAACCCGCCGTCCAAAGTTTGGCAGGAGGAACTCTATGACGAATATGGGCTGCCGAAATAATGGTAGCTGATACGTCGGCGTTAATCGCCATTCTCACCGGGGAGTCCGACGCTCACACGTTTGCGAATGAGCTACAGCGCAACTCGCCCATGTTGGTCACTACCGCTACGGCCGTAGAACTCCTGATCGTCGCACTTGGCAAAGGCGAAGCCGTTTATCGGGATGCCATTGCCATGTTGAATGGCCGCGATATCGAGATAGTGCAGCTTGACCGAACCTTGATATTCGCCGCCGGAGAAGCTCACCGTCGCTACGGCAGGGGACGACATCCCGCGGCCTTGAACTTTGGGGACACGTTTGCCTACGCATTGGCCTCGGTGCGCAACCTGCCGCTGCTGTTCAAGGGGAACGATTTTGCGCGGACGGATGTTATTCCCGCAGTGTAAAAGGATGGACGCCATGGCCATTCCGCTAATGCAGCCCGACCTGGAAACCCGCATCGCCAACCTGGCCGAGCGACTACACTACCACGGCCCCAACGCCCGGGAACAAGTATTGTACCGGGCTTTGCAGGCCCTGGAAGACAGCCTGCCACCGCCGCGCCCTCGGTCTTCCAAGGAAGAGAGCAAAGCCTTTTGGGAGGGGGTTCTGGAACGGGGCCGCCAGCTTCGTGAGAAATATCCTTACGATGATGACAATCCGCCTTCAAAGGTTTGGCAGGATGAACTCTACGACGAAAACGGACTGCCCAAGTAATGGTTGCTGACACCTCGGCCCTTATTGCAGTCCTGATGAGAGAGTCTGACGCTCAAACTTTTGCCGATGCCCTAAGCCGCAACCGACCGGTACTGGTATCAACCGCTACGGCAGTTGAATTTTTGATTGTCGCGCTTGGCAAAGGAGAGGACGCTTACCGGGGCGCCATCGCTATGCTGGAAGGCAACGACATCGAACTTGTCCCACTGGATTATGAGCAAGTGCTGGCCGCTGGCGCGGCCAACCGTCTCTACGGCAGGGGACGGCATCCGGCCGCTCTGAATTTCGGCGACACGTTTGCCTACGCGCTGGCCTCGGTCCGCAATTTGCCGCTGCTGTTCAAGGGGAACGATTTTGCGCGGACGGACGTTACGCCGGCGGTGTGATTCGTCAACAACGGACGACAGGAACAGGGACGGGCATCGTTGCGCCGACGGGATTGCCGCGCTACGCTCGCAGTGAAAACTTGGGTACGCATGAGGATCTGGTTGACCCTTTAGGCGAGGTTGTGACATGAAACTGGATGGTCGGGTTGCGGTGATTACGGGCGCGGGGCGCGGGATTGGGCGGGCCATCGCGCTGGCCTACGCCCGGGAAGGCGCGATGCTGGCGCTGGCCGCGCGGAGCGAGTCGGAGCTGGAGGATGCGGTCGGCGCCGTGTCGGAACTGGGCGCGCAGGCCATTGCTGTGCCCACCGATGTCACCAGTGCGGAGGACACGGAGCGGCTGGCCCGTCGAGTGGTGGAACGTTTCGGGCGGATTGACGTGCTGGTCAACAACGCCGGCATATCCGGGCCGGTGGGCCCGCTGCAGGGCAACGACATCGCCGACTGGGTGAGCACCATCAACGTCAACATCACCGGCACATTCCTGGTATGCCGGGCGGTCATACCCGTGATGCTGGAGCAGGGTGGCGGCAAGATCATCAACCTGTCGGGGGCCGGCGCGACGAATGCGTGGAGCAACATGTCGGCCTACTGCTCCAGCAAGGCGGCGGTGGTGCGGCTCACCGAAGTGCTGGCGCAGGAACTTGATGGCCAGGGGATCACGGTGAACGCCCTGGGGCCGGGCTCGGTTCACACCAGCATGTGGGACCGGATGACCGAGCAGGCCGCCGAGGCCGGCGCGGACTTCATTCACCAGTTGGGGTTGCGGGTCACGTCCGGGGGCGGTGCGTCCATTGACGAGTGCGCCGAGCTGGCGGTGTGGCTGGCCTCGGAGGCCAGCGGGGCGCTGACCGGCCGGCTGATCTCGGCGACGACCGACGACTTCCGCGCGCTGCCGCCGCGGATCCCCGAGATCATGGCGGGGGAGGCGTACACGCTGCGGCGGGTTGGACTGGAGTAGAAGGAGACGGCGAATGCCGTCTCCGCCAGCAACGAGATTGCCACGCTGCGCTCGCAATGACACGAGCAAGGACGATCAAAATGACGAGGCGAGTTCGCTCGTCAGCTAATCGCCTTGCTGGCGACGCTGGGTGCGGACGGGGAGGCCGTAGATGTCGATGAAGCCCTTAGCGGCGGTGTGGTCGAACTCGTCGGCGCGGTCGTAGGTGGCGAGGCCGTAGTTGTAGAGCGGACGGTCGGCGGTGCGGCCGACGACCACGCAGGAACCTTTGTGCAGGCGGACGCGGACGTCACCGGTGACGTGGCGCTGGGTGCTGTCCACGTAGGCGTCCAGGTCGCGGCGGTGGGCGGTGTACCACAGGCCGTTGTAGACCAGTTCGGAATACTCCTGGGCGATGCGCTCCTTGAAGCGGCTCTGCTCGCGGGAGAGGGTCATGGTTTCCAGGGCGCGGTGGGCGGCATGGAGCAGCACGGCGGCCGGCGACTCGTAGACCTCACGGCTCTTGATGCCGACCAGGCGGTTCTCCACGTGGTCGATGCGGCCGATGCCGTGGGCGCCGGCCAGGGTGTTGAGGTGGCTGATCATGGCGACGCCGGCCATGGTCTCGCCATCGACGGCGGTGGGGATGCCCTCCTCGAACCGGATCTCCACGTAGGCCGGCTCGTCAGGCGCGGCGGCGGGGCTGACGGTCCACTCGTAGGCGTCCTCCGGCGGCTCGACCCACGGGTCTTCGAGCTCGCCGGCCTCGGCGCTGCGGCCCCAGAGGTTCTCGTCGGTGCTGTACTTGTTGTTGGAGGGCGCTATGGGCAGGTTGCGGTCGCGGGCGTAGAGCACCTCGTCCTCGCGGTTCATTCCCCACTCGCGGATGGGCGCGATGAGTTCCACGCCGGGGGCCAGGGCGGAGACGCCGACCTCGATGCGCACCTGGTCGTTACCCTTGCCGGTGCAGCCGTGGGCCACGGCGTCGGCGTCGTGCTCGCGGGCGACCTCGGCCAGGTAGCGAGCGATGAGGGGCCGACCCAGCGCGGTGGCCAGGGGATACTGGCCCTCGTAGATGGCGCCGGCGCGGAGGGCCGGCCAGAGGAACTCCTCGACCAGCGTGTCGCGGCCGTCGACGGTGACAGCCTGGGAGGCGCCCACGGCATAGGCGCGCTGGCGGATGGTCTCCAGGTCCACCATGCCCAGGTCGATGGTGCAGGTGATGACTTCGGCGTCGTAGTTCTCCTTAAGCCAGGGGACAGCGACAGAGGTGTCAAGGCCGCCGGAGTAGGCGAGGACGATTTTTTTGCTGGGCATTGGTGGAGTGTGCTCCTTGATCGATAGTTGGATCAGCAGAATGTGTCGGACAATTCGGTGATGGTTACCAGGCCGCCAGGGATGGCGTCAACGTTGAGGTTGCTGCCTTGGAGGAGGCCCATGCCGATGAGCGAGACGTCGCCAATGCCATCAACCTCTACGGTTCTAAGGCGGTCATGCCACCAAACAATCGCGAAATAGACACTGACCCCTCTTATCGTGCCATCGGCCAATATAACGGTAGGGGCGACGTCATCGTCAGCGTCCTCATATTCTGCTGTTTGCAGGTCGAGCCGGTCAATCACATCTTGAGGCAGCGCCAATTCTCCGGTGTAGCCGGTGTCTATGATGAGAGCGACGCCCTCGATCGCGTCACCGTCACCCTGGACAGAGAGGGAAACGACTGCCTCAAGAACATCGTGGTTGGCTCTGACCACACCATAGTGAGTCATTGCGCCGCCTTGGTCCGACGAACGCTGCGGCGGGGGCTACGGAAACGCTTGACGTAGCTGTGGTTATTGCGGATGGTGTGCATTATGGCGTCCGGGCGGCGGGCGTGCAGGGCTCGGCCGGTATCGACCGAGCTCTCACCGATTTCGTAATCGCCGCTGAGAATGTCGATCCGCACGAACTTGCTCTCGTCGGCGGGCTTCAGCAGCGGGCGAATCTTGGAATTGTATATCTCCAGGGCGCGGCGTTCCCGCTCCTCGAAAGACATTTTGCCGGGTGTGGTCATCTCATAACCTCCGAAACGGCAAATAACCTGGCAAGCAGGATAGCACACCGGGACCGCGGCTCGACTTCACGCCGCCTGTTCGACTCGTTCCCGCAGGTATTCGTTGCTGCGGGCGCCCTTGGTGCGGTTGCACCAACCGCAGAGGAGTTGCGGGTTGGCGTCGATTTAAGGACGGATTTTTGACGCCAGCCCCTGGATCGCGCCAGTTCATGCCAGAAATAATATGGCAATTGCCAGCACGACGACAATAGCAACTCCGACGCCGCCCGCAATCGCCATCCTGGCTTTTGAGAACGGAAGCCGGGAAGCCGAGTATTTCTCCACGTCTCCATCACCTCGGACCAGGTTCAGGATGAAAGGATGTGTTTTGTAGGCAAACTCGGCGGAGTGGACTTCATAAGACTCGACGGTAAGCCGTTGTCGGACGATGTCGCTGCTCGCCGGATCTGGTCCTGACCGTCGACTAGCAAGCGTCCCGTCAGTCTCTTGAAGTGTCTGGGATTGAGGTCATTCTTGAACTGGTTCCTGGGCAAGCCGGCAATTTCGTGCTCAAATTCGACGTCATGGGTGAATTTCCTGGTTATGATTTGAGCGTTGGCGACCGCCCCGACGGCACCGCAGGCGTGGCAGGGAATGACGCCGCTACCGGAGCATTTCGAGCAGGTGACCTTGCCACTGCCATTGCATTTTCGGCACGTCACCTTGCCGCCGCGACATCCGGAGCAGGAAACTTGGTCTCCGCCGCTTCCTCGGCAACCGGGGCACGTTTTGCGCTCTTCCACGTCACGATATACAGGGGCACGGCCACGCTCGGTCTCCACGATCGTTGCTAACTGACGCACCTTCTCTGACACGGTTCCGGACCCTCCGCAATCGGAACAATTCCTTTTGACCTGGCCACGGCCGCCGCAGGTGGAGCAGTTAACTTCCGGCGGACAGGTGACTTCGCCATCTCCGCCGCATGAAGAACAAGCGCGATTGCCGTTCCCGTAGCATGACGAACAAGTAGCGCGATTCCAGTCTTTCAGGATACGGACTGTTTCATTCCTGAATTCGGGCGGGACGTAATTAATTGGCGTGTCGTAATCATCAACTTGTTGAGGTTTCAAAACCTTTGTCGATTCAGTCTCGCTTATTCTGAGGTAATTGGTAGTGCTTTTGACGCACTCAAAACTCTCCGCATTCTGTGATTGTGATTCGTTAAGGAAGTCGCCAGGCAGCAGCCACTTCTGAGGGATAGCATTGCGATGCCATTGGGCCAGCATCGCGTCTGGACTGGGATTTTTCATGGTACCGCTCCTTTTCGCCGAGCGACGACCTCATGCAGAATGCCCACTTGGGCGGTTATGATATACGCCCGGGCGGGGTGTTCGTCCTCGATCTGGGTGATCCATTCTTCCTTGACGTCATCCAGGGTCCAGGCGCCTTTGAATGAAGCGCCAGCGGCCTGGCTGCCGATGGGAGCTTCGAACATCCGCTTGGAGTTGAAGGGCGGATCGAGCTAGATGAGGTCGACGGAGGCGGAGTTGATGCCGCGCATGACCTCGAGGTTATCGCGGATGAAGATAGTGCGGTTGGCGAGGATTGGACATGGTCCGGCTCTTGGAATAACCTACTCGGCCGGGTCCGAACCGGATGATCCATTCCGGTTGAGTTCTTCCAGGCGTTGGATGAGGGCTTTGGCGGCGGCTTCGTACTCGGCGCGGACGCGGTTCAATTCAGCCTCACTCCGGTCGGCGCGTTCGCGTTCCGCGTCGGCGCGTTCACGTTCCGCGTCGGCGCGTTCGCGTTCCTCGTGGACGAGCTGAAGGGCTTGTTTGGTGAGTTCATGCTGCTGATCGACGCGCTTGCGCTCCTCTTCAAGGCGCTGGTCTTTGAGGAAACCGATGACCATGATCAATCCTCCCATGGTGACGCCGGACAGGTTGGCGGCCAGAGTGCTGACCGGGTGGCCGGTTGGGAATTCGGCTGCCAGCAATTGCAGGGCGGTGGACACCAACGAACCTGTCGCCATCACGGCGTAGGCCAGCAGGTAGTACTTGATATTCTGCCACACGGGCGGTTATTCCGGCGGGTCGGTGCGCAGCTGGTTCACGTAGTTGACCAGGGCGAAGACGCCGGAGGCTTGCTTTACCAGGAACTCCGAGCCCATCAGGCCGCCCAGGCGGCTGAAGACGTCCAGGCGGATGCGGCGCCCGTTGCTGACGACGGACCGGTCCCAGTGGGCCTTCACGCCGTCGATGGTGGACATGGGGACCCGGGCGGAATCGGCGGAAACCGACTTGCCCAGGTAGACGAAATCGCGGTCGGCCCACATCATGCCGCGGCGACACTCAAAAGGCCCGACCATCTCGGGTACTTCGCCGGAGGTTTCGCCGAGTTCGGTGGTCTGCTCTTCGGTGTAAACGTGGTGGAGGTGAGCGGTGAGGCTGATCATGCCCCAATACTGCAAAGGGCCGAAGCTGGCGCGGACGAGGCCGGCGGGGCCCTGGACCATGATCCGGGTCTCGGCGCGGGTGGGGTTCTCCTTGAAGAAGTCCCAGTCGGCGACGATGTCCGAGACGTCGGCCAGGGGCAGGCGGAAGGACTGGCTGGTATCCATGCCCGACTTGTGCAGGCAACCGTCTTCGATCCAGACCAGGCCATCCAGGCAGGGTATGGGGTTGAACACCTGAGGGGCGCGGGTCTTGCTGTTGCGGCCGTCCGTCGAGATGGCGGACCCCTGACGGCGCCGCCGGAAAATGCTAATCATGCCCCCTCCTGCTCTCCATTGCGATGGCTCCAGCGGAAAGCATTCTACCAGCAATCCGGAGGGCACCTACCATCGGTTCCAGTGGACGATGTCATCCAGCGTCTCGCGGTGGGCAGGCCGGAAACGGTCGCCGATGGTGTAGGCCAGGGGGATGAGACCGGCCTGCATGATCCGGCGGTACGGAATGTCCAGCACGGCGGCGGCCTCCTCCTCGCGCATGAGGTGGATGCAGGTGAACACGGAGCCGATGCCGCGGGCGCGGGCGGCCAGCATCAGGCTCCAGGCCGCGGGCATGATGGTGCCCCACTGGGCGCTCTGCACCAGTGCCGGCGCGCTATCGGTGCGGCCGGCAATGCAGGGGATGACCATGACGGGAGCGCGGTGCAGGTTGTCGGCGAGGTATTGGGCGGAGTCGCTCACCCGTTCCTGGACGGCGGCGCGCACCGGGTCATCGTAGGTCAGGTTGGTGGTCGCTGTGGGCGATTGAGTGTACTGATTCCACCCCTGGCGGTAGAGATCGGCGAGGGCCTGGCGCTTGTCGGGGTCGGTGACCACCATGAAGTGCCAGTTCTGCCGGTTGCTGGCGGTGGGAGCCTGCTGAGCGACGGCCAGGCATTCGCGGATGATCTCGTCGGGGATGGGCCGGTCGAAGTCGAGCCGCTTGCGGACGGCGCGGGTGGTGGTGAGCAGGGCGTCGGGGGAAAGGTCGTGGGTGACGGGCATGGGTGGGGCTCCTGGACGGGGTCTCGTAAATGTCACGGTCGTCCGCACAGGATACCAGTCCACTGCCGGCACCGTCGCAAATCCGTCGGGGGAGCAACTGTTCCGAGTTGCGCGCGATTCAACTCCCAGCCGGTTTGCGCCGAATAAAGAGCATCACCGCGCTAAGGCGAGAGGGTCAGCCGTTGCGCAGTCGCCGCAGTTCGGCCTCCAGTTCGGCCGCTCGTGCCTCCGCCTGGAGGCGGGCCTCACGTTCCGCTTCGGCTCGGGCGCGTTCGCTGTCAAAAGTGGCGATGTGCAGACCCGTCACCGGGTCAAACCAGCCCAGCTGCCCGCTGGTCCAGCGCAGATCCACGTTCAGGATGAGGCTGTGACCCTGCCGGCTCCCGTCGGGCAACTCGTCGATCTCGACAGGCTCGTAGCGGCCGTCCACCAACCGGTCGCCGGCCAGTCGGGAGCCGTGGTACTGGCCGGTTTCGTCGAATCGCCAGTACTCCGGGATGCCCAGCTCGGCGTAGCGGACCCGCTTTTCGACGGTGTCCCTCCGTCCGGTGGAGGGCGACGCCACCTCCAGCACGAAGTCGGGCGGTTTGCCCTGCTCGGAGATAACGTAGCCATTCTGGGCGTAGTACAGATTCGGGTCGGCGTCGAAGGCCACCAGGAGTTCGGGATAGACCGAGCCGGCCATGCTGGTCAGCTCGGCGGTCGGGATGGAGATTAGGTAGAGGTCGGAGCCGACGATGGTGGTGTCTAGGTTGCCCAGATGTTGGGCCAGGAAGTGGGCGCCGCCGGTGATGGAGAGGTGCTTGGAGGCGGTCATCTTCTCGTCCTGGGACTTGGGCGGCTCCGGCAGGGTGAAGTGTGGCGGCGCTTTGGGTATCCTGGCGGTGGTCATGTTGGGCCTCCAAAGTCTGGGCAGTATCAACCCTTCGCGTCGTTTCGGCGCAAGCCGGAATCAAGTCCGTCAAATGCGGACAATTTCCGGCCAACACCGGGGATGATTGCTGGCTCAATTTAGGAATAGGCTGCCGAACGAGATTATAGCCTGTGCCGCCGGTTACATTCGCGCAAACGTGAACAGTTCCAGCAGGGCCTTGCAGAAGACGCCAGCGGAACGTGCCGTACCGGGGAGACAGTGGGCAGGGGGATCAGCGCGTCGGCGGGGTGGCAGCGCCCGCGCGGGTCATGGCGTCGAGCTGGGCGGCCAGGACCGGGAGTAACCTTTCCAGTTGGCCGCGGTGGGTGTCGCCCATGAGGCAGATCTGCAGCCAGTTGCGCCGGCGCAGGTAACCGCTGGCGTAGGAGGTGTAGAAGCCGTGGGCTTCCAGGCTGCGGCCCATCTCCTGGGCCTCGAGGCCCTGATTAGTCGAACCTTGATGGGTTGAAGAGGGCGGCGGAAGGGCGATGGTGGTCACCGCGCCGGCGCTCTCCTCCTCGACGGCCACCAGGGTGAAACCCAGTTCGCGCAGCTGGCGACGTAGCCAGCGGCCCTCGCGGTCAACGCGGGACAGCAGGGCCTCGGACTGGCGGGCCAGTCCGGCGTCCAGCGCGGCGAGCAGGTTGGACGACAGGGTGAAAGGCACCGCGCCGCTGTCCTCGCCGGCGCAGTGCAGGCCCAAGTCCAGGTAGCGGGGCAGCGAATCGTCGGGTTCGGGACGGTAGCCGGAGAAGACCAGGCCGAGGCCGGGATATGCCGCCAGAGCCTTGCCGCTGGCCCCGCTGGCCAGCCACACGTCGCTCAGGTCCACGGGCGCCGCGCCGATGCTGCTGATGCAGTCTAGGGCGAGGCGGGCGTCGTACTGCCGGCACATGGCTTTGAGGCGGGGCAGGTCGGCCAGGGCTCCGGTGGAAGTCTCGCAGTGGGGCATCCAGAGCCAACCGGTGGGCTGACCGTCCACAGCATCGGACAATGCCGGCTCGATGCGGTCGTAGTCCAGGGGAGCGCCCCATTCGTGCCGCACGGCGGTGTAGCGCAGGCCCATGCGGTTAGCGTGATCCAGCAGTCGTTCGCCAAACTCGCCGGCCGTAACGACGACGCCCGGGGCGTCCAGGCGGGAAAGCTGGGCGGCCACCACGTCGTTGGCCAGCGTGCCGGAGCCGACCATCACGGCGCAGTGACTGGCGTTGGTGAGGGTGAGCAACCGGCGGCGTACGCTCTGCATCAGTGCGGCGAACTCCGGCGACCGGTGGGACAGCGGAGGACGGCTGAAGGCGCGCACGACCGCGTCGGGCATCGCCACAGGACCAGGGGTCAAGATCACCGGCTCTCCGGGAGGCGCGTCGACGTCGTCATGGAACAGGCCGGCGAACTCGGCGCCCACGTTGCCCACGGGCCGGTACATGGGCTGGTAGGGCGCGGCGTCATCGCCGACGACGGGTCCGAAGGGGATGAAGCCAATGTGTCTGTAGAGAGCCTGCTGGGAAACGCGGCCGGACATGACCACGTAGTCGTACCCGCCTTCCTGGCAGTAGCGGGCCATCATGGTCAGCAGACCGGTGAGGACGCGGGTGCGTCGCATATCGGGACGCACCGTGAGCAGGCGGACCTCGCAGACGCGGGCGCCCTCGGCCTGGGGCAGGTATGCCTCGAGGCTGCCTAGCTTTTCGTCCAGGGAGAAGGGCCGGCGGTCACGGACGCAGATCATGCCGACGAGTTCGTGGTCGCGTCGGCAGATGAAGTAAGTGTTCTCGTCGTGGAAGCGGTCAACGAGGACGCCGGCGTCGTTGGAGGGATGCTGGGGGACCTCCTCGACGAAGGAGGCATAGTTCAACTGGAAGATTTCATCGAACTCCCAGGGCTCGTCGGCCTGCTTGAACTTCAGCTGGGAAGCGTCGTCGCTACTGCCGTTCGTGGACAGATTATCCACGGGCAGCGACCCCGATTCCGCGACGTTGTGTTGTGTCATATCCATCACATGCGGCTGGGCCGAGAACCTGGCTGACGGCGTGACATTATACTAGGCGCATGCAATCAATTATTCGAAGGATATCAAGGGCCGTTTTACCATAAATTCCGGCAATGCACACCATCGCGCGTTACGATATAATGCGGGAAAAGGCACAATTCAATCCACCACCGAAGGAGGTAGCGATATGGCCCACACCCCGAAGCAGCTTGGTCACCTGGTCATCAAGGTCCGGGATATTGAGCGGAGCGTCGATTTCTACACGAACGTCCTGGGCCTCACGGTGATGACGGGGCGACCCGGTGGGATGACCTTCCTGTCCGCCGACACGACGATGTCCCACGAGCTGGCGCTGATTCCGCTGGGCATGGACGCGCCCGGCCCCGAGGACCGGCGGGTGGGCATGGCCCACATGGCGTGGCAGATGAACTCCTTCCGCGATCTGAAGGAGCTGTACCAGCGGTGCAAGGACCACGGCGTGAAGTTCAAGAGGCTGGGCGACCACGGCATCTCCATGGGCGTGTACATTTACGATCCGGACGACAATGAGATCGAGATCTATTACGAGTCGCCGGAGAGCGAGTGGGGCAACAAGGACGGCTTCCTGTTCGAGGGGAATTTCCCGTGGCAGCTGGATCCCATCGAGGAGCGGGAGCCGGCGGCGGTGGGCGACGACTAGCCGACCCGGTCATGCCGAATCATGGGGGCGAATCCGTCTTGGCCAGATTCGCCCCAACTCATACCAACTGAGCAAGGATACTATGGCGTTGCCAATACCGCCGTCGGGCGAGCCGGACATTTACGAGGCCTTGGCCAATGCGCTGCTCGCAGCCAGCAAGGCACATTTGGATGCGTCGGCTCATTTCGAGGCCGCCCTGCCCCGGTTGAGACAAGCGCGCGAGCTGGATGACCAATGCCAGATCATCAGGGACGAATCAATCGTTTGGGTTAACCGTGCCGCGGATTTGATGCTTGAGGTCGCGTCGCTGGCGCGAGCCGATCTTCAGGGCAATATTGGGCAGGCTATGAGGCTGATGTCGGACGTCAAGGACGCTGACCGCCGGGCACAGGCTCTGTCGGCCGGCGCTGCTGCGCTGACAAGGCAGGCTTCAGCCGAAGTAGAGCAGGGGTTGTACATTTGGCACGAAGGGACGGAGACCCTGCGGGTTGGCCTGGAACGAGCCGCTACCTTGTTACAGGAAGCGCGCAATCATCAAGCCAACGGCGACAATCCCGAAGCGCAGGCCGCGTAGCATGAGGGAGCGCCACAGTTATGACAAGCCTGCCGCCGGACGAACCGGATATTTACCGGTCGCTGGCCGCTGCGCTGATGGAGGCCAGCCGAGGTATCCGGCTGGCCAATGAAAGGGGCTTTGACGCGCTGCAAGTAATGGACCAGGCCATTGAATTGACGGTCAACACACCGGATATGATGCGGCAGGCGCGCGAATTATCGGAACAGGCGTGGGATTTGCGTGAACAAGCCCGCGGCCTCACGCGGGAAGGTCAACCCGAACAGATTGAACAGGCGAACGGTTTACGCCGGCAGGCCAACGCCCTGATAGATCGGGCCACTGTAATTTCGGGGCAGATACAGGCTACAGTTCTGGAAAGCCGCACCCTGATGCGGCAAAGTATTCTGGAACTGCGGGCGGCGTCCGAAATCCACCGCGTGGCTTTGGAACGGGCGGCTACTTTGATGACCGCCACCCGGCAACCACCGACCAACGGCGGCAACCCTGACGCGCCGGCCGGCTGACAGGGCTGGAGCCACGTCGGGAGGAAGGCATAGATGACCATCCCCAGCGTCGGTATCAGTCTCCGACTGCTCGTTATCCAACTGACCATCGCAACGGCCGCGCACTCTCCCGCCCGGTGAGGCTCAGCATGACCACCGCCAAGACGCCCAAGCCCGCTCCCGACTTCGAGTTGCCGGACCCTCCCAAGTCCCAGGACGAAAAGATGACCGCCTCCCAGCACCTTTCCATCACCGGCGGCGCTCACTCCCTGGTCATATATCTAGGCAACCCCGACACCACCGTCGTCGGCGCCGACCTCTACATCATCCCCGTCCCAACCACCGAACTGACCAGCATGGCCGGCGCGGTCTATCCCGACCTGATGGTGGCCTTCAACGCGGACCCGGCACTCTACCGGTCCCATAACGGCTACGTCATCTCGGAGCAGGGCAAGCCTCCCGACTTCGTGCTGGAGGTCGCCTCGCGTTCCACCGGACGGAGGGACACCGTTGAAAAGCGCGTTCGCTACGCTGAGTTGGGCATCCTGGAGTACTGGAGGTTCGACGAAACCGGGCAGTACCACGGCACCCGCCTGGCCGGCGACCGCCTGGTGGACGGACGCTACGAGCCCATCCAGATTGACGAATTGACGGACGGGAGCTTGCAGGGCCACAGCGCCGTGCTGAACGTGGACCTGCGCTGGGCCGACGGACAACTGCATTGGCACGACCCGGCAACGGGCGAGCGGATCGCCTCCCTGGAGTCCGAACGCGACGCGCGCATCCAGGCCCAGGCTCGCGCCGCCGCTGAGCAACAGGCTCGCATCCGGGAAAGCGAAGCCCGCGCCGAGGCGGAGGCCAGGATCCAGGAACTGGAAAACCAACTCCACCAACTGCGCGGTGAATGATCGCCGGGTGGAACAGGCAGACCCGCATCCGGTTTGTGGCGGGGAAACGTCAGCAGCAGGATTTTCAAGATTTGGGGATTATCAGGATTGGAAGCGTTCGGTGATGGAGATCTCCCAATCCTGCTCAATCATAAAATCCCGTAAATCCTGCTGCTGACGATTTACGAAAGCGGGTAGGCGTGAGGGTCGAGTGGGGTTTGACATCCTTTCGCGGGCAGGGGCGGACCGCAGCGCGTTCATTGCACTGGGCTACGATGCGCTGGGTTACGATTGCAGACGGTGAGCGATGGCAACGGCTGACGTGGCTACGGCGCGATACGGCTACATCACCATCATCGCCAGGCTCGCGATGATTGGCGGTTCCGGCATACCAATCAGCCGACGGTGGCTCCGGCTTGTGCTGCTGGCGCTGTCGGTTGCGGTCCTGATGCTGGGCGTCGCCTGCGCAGATGACGAAGTGGACAGCCTCATACGGAAGGGCGATGGACACGTCCGTGCGGGGGAAGTGGAGCAGGCTATCGCGGCTTACGATGCCGCGATTCAACTGGACCCAGAACGATTCGACGCGCACTACAACCGGGGCATCGCCTATCACGGGATGGAAGAGTATGACCGGGCCATCGAGAGCTACGATGCGGCCATTCGGCTAGATCCGGAGTATGCCAGCGCCTATAACAACCGGGGCAAAGCCCACTACGCTATCGGGGAGTACGACCGGGCCATCGAGAGCTACGACATGGCCATACGGCTCGACCCGCAAGTAGCCAATGCCTACTCGGGACGGGCCAACGTTTACCACGACATGGGTGACTATGAGCGGGCTGTCGAGGATCTGGATACCGCCATCAGGCTGGACCCTGAACTCGCAGATGCCTACAACAACCGGGGTAACGCGTACCGTCGGCAGGGCGATCTCAACCGTGCCATGGAGGACCTGAACACGGCGATACGGCTCGCCCCGGAACTCGCCGTAGCCTACAACAATCGAGGCAACGTCCACGACGATGAAGGCCAATATGACCAGGCTATCGCGGACTACGACGCAGCCATTCGGCTCAACTCCCAATATGCCGCGGCGCACTACAACCGGGGCAACGTGCATCTTCGCATGGAGAACGATGAACTGGCAATGAGGGATTACAATCAAGCCATCCTTCTCAATCCCGAATTTGCCGGAGCGTATTACAACCGGGGACTGGCGCATGTACGGCAGGGCGAGCACGAGCGAGCTATCGATGACTACGACACGGCCATCCGGCTCAACCCGGAATATGCCGAGGCATATTACAACCGGGGCAACGCCCACATAAGGCTTGGGAGGCACGAGCGAGCTATCGATGACTACGACGCGGCAATCCGGCTCGATCCGCAGGACGCCAGCGCCTACAACAATCGAGGTAGCGCCTACTACGATATGCGGGAGTACGACCGGGCGATGGAAGACTACGACGCGGCGATACGTCTTAATCCAGACCACGCCTCTGCATACAACAACAGAGGAGCCGCCCATCATGATTCAGGCGCGTACGACCGCGCGATAACTGACTTCGGCACGGCCATCCGGCTGAATCCCGATTTCGCGCAGGCATACTGCAATCGAAGCCATGCCCTGAGGGCATCAGGCGACCAAGACAAAGCCGATCAGAACCGAGGTAAGTCCGTCGCGCTTGGGTACGATTGTAAAGAGTGAGTGATGGCAACGGCTGACATGGATACGGCGCGCTACGACTACATCATCATCGGCAGCGGGATCGCCGGGCTGAACACGGCGCTGCTGGCGGCGGAGCACGGCAGCGTGCTGGTGGTGACCAAGGGGCGCATCGACGACTGCAACAGCCGCTACGCCCAGGGCGGCATCGCGGCGGCCATCGGGCCGGGCGATTCGGCGACACTGCACGAGCGGGACACGCTGGACGCCGGCGCCGGCCTGTGCGATCCCGAGGCGGTGAGAGCGCTCACCGGACAGGGGCCGGACAGCATCGCCGGCCTGATCCGGTGGGGCGTTCCCTTCGACACCATCCACGGGCAGATTGCGCTGGGGCGGGAGGGGGCGCACAGCATGCCGCGCATCCTGCACGCCGGGGGCGACGCCACCGGCATGCACATTGAGGATACGCTGGCCGGACGGGTGCGGGCCTCGGAGCGGATCACGGTGCTGGAGTACACGCACGCCGTCCGCATCTGTGTGGAGGACGGGACGGTGACGGGTGTGGAGGTGATGGGCAATAGGAGCGAGATTGCCACAGCGCACGCGCCTCGCAATGGCAGCGGCGGGAATGGAGAAAGGCGGGTCATCAACAGCGGTGCGGTGGTGGTGAGCACCGGCGGGGCGGGACGGCTGTACCGCTACACGACGAACCCGGAGGTGGCCACCGGGGACGGCGTGGCGCTGGCGTACCTGGCCGGCGCGGAGGTGATGGACATGGAGTTCTACCAGTTCCATCCCACGGCGCTGTGGCTGGAGTCTGCGCCCACGTTCCTGCTGTCGGAGGCGATGCGCGGCGAAGGGGCGGTACTGCGCAACGCGGACGGCGAGCCGTTTATGGCGTCGTACCACCCCATGGCAGACCTGGCGCCCCGGGACGTGGTGTCGCGGGCCATCGCCGCGGAGATGGCCCGGGCCGACGGACGGCCGGCGATGCTGGACATATCGCATCTGCCAGCATCCATGGTGACCAGCCGGTTCCCGACGATCTACGCCGAATGCCGGCGGTACGGGCTGGACATCACGCGCGAGCCGATACCGGTGGCGCCGGCGGCGCACTACATGATGGGCGGCGTGCGCATCGACACCTGGGGGCGGACGAATATTGCGGGGCTGTACGCCTGCGGAGAGGCGGCCTGCGCGGCGGTGCACGGGGCCAACCGGCTGGCCAGCAACTCGCTGCTGGACACGCTGGTGTTCTCGCGGCGGCTGGTGGAGGCGACGCTGGGCAACGCGCCGGAGTACGCTGCGCCGGACGAGGATGACGGCAACCTGCGGATCGGGCTGACGAACCGCGCCATGGTGTGCGCCACGGTGCCGGAGCGGGGCCGGGAGAACCTGCAGGACCTGATGTGGCGCAACGTGGGCATCGCGCGTAACGGGACGCGGCTGTTGCTGTCGGCGCGGATCCTGAACTTGTGGCAGCGGCAGTTTTATGCCGGCGGACCCCAGCCGGAGACTACGGAGGACTTCGAACTGCGTAACATGCTGGTGGTGGCACGGCTGATCGTGGAGGCGGCGCTGCAACGGCGGGAGAGCCGGGGCGCGCACTACCGGAAGGACTTCGCGGAGACGGAGGAGGAATGGCGGCGGCACATTGTGCTGCGGGGGTAGGAGCGGCGCAGCAACGAGGAGGGCATGGAGATGATCCGGTTGCGGACACTGGCAATACTGGCAACGGCGGTGATGGGGATGGCGCTGCTGGCGTGCGGGGACGACGAGCCGCCCGCCGCGCCAGCGTCCGTCTCGGAACCGCCGGCCGCAGCAACCGTGATGCCCCCGGTCGCAGCAACGGAGGCTGCGCCAACGAACACGCCCGTTCCCACCGCCACAGCGATTGCGGCTGCACCCGGGGCAACGGCAACGGCAACGGCGCCTCCGGAGCCGACGGCCACACCCGTACCCACAGCCACGGCGACGGCAACGCCCGCTCCGACGCCCACCGCAACGCCTCGCCCCACCTTTACGCCTACGCCGCGTCCGACGGTGACGCCCCGGCCCACGGCCACGCCGCACCCAACACCCACGCCCACGCCGGAGCCGACACCAACACCCTCGCCGCGTCCGCCGGTGGGGCCGGGAACGGAGCAGCGAAACATCCAGCTGCCGTTGTCGGGCGAGATGCAGTTGACCATACAGCGGAGCAAGCCGGGGGCGGCGCGCAGCATGGACCTGCTGGAGCACACGGTGCGGACAATCGAGGAGTTCATGGGGGAGCCGTTCCCGGTGCGGTACGTGGGGATACTGTTCAAGGACGCGGTGCACGCCGCCGAGGGTTCGGCGGGGACCAACTTCGGCAACGTGATCGCGCAGCGGGCCAGGTACGACGTGGACGACGGGAGCCGGGATGCCCAGACATTGCCCGGTTTGACGTCCCATGAGATCGCTCACTACTACTGGAGAGGGAACGAGGACTGGATCGACGAAGGCGCGGCGACGTTCATGGAATTCATCGTCGAGAACGCGCGCACCGGTAAGCCGCTAACTGCCGACACCCGTCCATGCGCCTACTATGAAAACCTGGGCGAGCTGGACCGGGCGAACCCGCAGAACCCGGGCGGCAGCTACTGGGCGGAGTTCGGCTGCAACTACTCGCTGGGGGAGCGGCTGTTCCTGGACCTTTACCGGACGCTGGGACGGGATCAGTTCCAGCAAGGGTTCCGCAACCTTTACCGGGCGATAAAGGGACGGAGCGCCTACGGCGGCATCGCGGAGGTGGAGGATGCGTTCAAGAAGGACGCGGCGCCGGAGGTGGTTGCCGACGTGGACACGGTGATCAACCGCTGGTACCACGGCACGGAGCCGTATGACCTGAGCCACCGGGACGTCCGGCCGGCGGATCCCAGCCTGCCCAGCATCAACGGGCGGCTCACGGACGCATTCATCTCGCTGGACCAGGAATGGCCGGTGGACATGGACTCCCAAATGAAAAGTCTCACCATCGACGAACTGAAAGAGCTCGACGGCTGGGCGTACCTGTACCTGCGGTTCAGGATGTCGCCCAGCGCAGCCGACAAGGTCATCCCGCTGACGTACGTGCAGTACTACGAGGACGGTGTGCCCTTCCGCAGCAGGGTGGTGACCCACACGTTCGAAGGGTCTTGGACCGGCCGGTGGTGGCGGGTCAGCGTCGGATACGGCCCTTCCCGGCAATGGGCCACGGGCAAGTACGGCATGATGGTGTACGACGGGGAGCGGAAGGTGGCGCAGGTGGAGTACGAGGTGACGCCGTGAGGGTTCGTTGCCGGCGCACGAGATTGCCGCTCCCGCATCAAGTGCGGAGTGACGTTGCTGCGCTCGCAATGACAGTGGATCAGGCGGCAGGCGAGGCGGTTACCAGAGTTCTTGGGACGCGAGGCGCGCGCCTTCGGCCATGGCGGCCAGCTTGGCCCAGGCGATGTTGGTCTCGACCTTGCGGCCCCAGGCGGAGGTGCCGAAGCCGCAGTCACTGCCGGCGATGACGTTCTCCCGGCCGACGACGTTGGCGTAGTTCAGGATGCGCTGGGCGATGAGTTCGGGGTGTTCGATGAAGTTGGTGGTGGTGTCCAGTACGCCGGGGATGAGGACCTTGCCGTCGGGGAGGGCGACGTCCTGCCAGACCTTCCACTCGTGGCCGTGCCGGGGGTTGGCGCCCTCGATGGACAGACCCAAGGGACGGGCCCGGAGCACAATGTCGACAATCTCGCGCAGGGGCACGTCGTGGTGGTGGGGGCCCTCGGTGTTGCCCCAGCAGACGTGGAGCCGCATGCGCTCCGGGTCGATGCCCTGCAGGGCGTAGTTGATGACCTCGACGTGCATCTCGACGATCTGCTTGAACTCCTCCACGGAGAGGTGGGAGAACTGGGAGACGCGGGTCATGGCCAGGTCGGGGCAGTCGAGCTGGAGGATGAGGCCGGCGTCGGCGATGGCCTTGTACTCATCCTTCATCACCTCGGCCAGGGCGTAGAGGTACTCCTCCTCAGTGGCGTAGTACTCGTTGGGCAGGAAGTTGGCGATGACACCCGGCGAGGCGGCGGTCATGAAGACCTCCTCCACCGGGCGGCCGGTGGAAGCCTCGCGCAGGTTGGCGATGTCGCGCTCCACGGCGAGCCAGTCCTTCCAGGCGATGGGGCCGGTGCAGGCTGGCTGGGGCATGTTCCGCGATGACATGTGAGTCTGGGTGGCGGCGTACTCAGGAAAGTCGGCGTCGTCCAGGCGGGGACGGGAGCGCACGGCGCGCTCGCCCTCGAAGCCGGTGAGCCGCTCCTTGACGTAGGTGGCGTACTGGGAACGGCCCTGCTCGCCATCGTTGACCACGTCGATGCCGGCGTCCTGCTGGCGGTCAAGGATGTCGCCCACGGCGTCGCGGACGCCGGCATGGAACTGCTCGGGGTCGAAGTCCTGCCGGTCCTCGCGGAGGCGGAGCAGGTCCTGGAGATCGGGGGAACGGGGCAGGCTGCCGGTGTGGGTGGTGAGTATCCTGGATTCGCTGCGCTTCATAATCCCTCCGAAGGCGCGATGCTGATGGGCGTGACGGGTGCAATTGTAATGCACGTGGCCGGAAGGATATTTTTACCGGGATGCACAGGATATACGAGATGGATAGGATGTGTTGGCAGGGGAACGTCAGAAGCAGGATTTGCGGGATTTTATGATTGGGCAGGATTGGGAGAGATCCATCACGTAACGGTTCCAATCCGGATAATCCACAAATCTTGAAAATCCTGATTCTGACGATTTACGAAAGTGGGTACGCATGAGACGACTTGCGGTATAGCCACCTGGTGGGGTCGTTGATCTCGGTGTAGCCAACCAAGGCGCGCGCGGTGATGCCGGCGGCGCGGATCGGCTCCTCGGTGACCCGGAACAAAGTGCCCATCAGGTAGCCGTCGAGCACGGGGTCGGCGGGGTCGGGAGCGGCGTAAAGCAGCTCGACGTCGAAGAACTCCTCGTCTTCATGGTCCAGCCGAACGGTGACGTTGGCGTCTTGGAATTGGACGGAAGGTGGGAAGTGGGTTCTCGCTCCGTCGAGAATTATTTGCTTGATGGTGTCTATTTCCTGTTGGGTGATTGGCATTGGGGGCCTCGCGCGGTGATGGTCTGGGTTTTGATGCTAGGGGGCGAAATCTTGATAGTCAATGCCTGGCAAAAGCGCGGATATACTCGCTTCGTCTTTGGCATGGATAAACAGGATGAAATTGTCAGAAACAGGATTTACGGGATTTTATGATTGGGCAGGATTGGGAAAGATTCATCACGCAACGGTCCCAATCCTGATAATCCTCTAATCTTGAAAATCCTGCTTCTGACGTTTCCCCGCTGCAAAGGGGTACGCACCCGCAAGTTCCGCGTGCCGGCGGGATTGCCACGCTGCGCTCGCAATGACAGGTGGGGACGATCCTTCGACGGGCTCAGGATGAGCGGGTAGCTTGGGCGTGCTATTCTGGGCGGCGGGATGTGTGTTATGACGCCGCTGATGCCGACTATTTCGCCGCAGGAGTTTGTCTCGCGCTGGCGGGATGCCGGGTTTGGCGAGCGGCAGGGGGCGCAGTCGTTTTTCAACGACCTGTGCGGGCTGGTGGGCCACGCGACGCCGGCGGGGTACGGCGATCCGGAAGCGTTCACCTTCGAGAAGGCCGTGCCGGGCGGGTTCGCCGACGCCTATTACGAGGAGCATTTCGGCTGGGAGTTCAAGGGGCGGGACGCACAGCTGGACGGGGCCTTCGACCAGCTCTTGCGCTACCAGGTGCACCTGAAGACGCCGCCCTTGCTGATCGTGTCGTCCTTCGAGACGATACGCATCCAGACCAACTTCCCGGGGATGGAGACGGCGCGGTACGACGTCGGCATCGGGGAGTTTGAGCAGGCGGAGCGTCTGGAACTGCTGCGGGACGTGTTCTTCGCGCCGCACCGGTTCCGGGAGCGGCTGCGGTCGGTGGACGCGGTGACCCGGGAGACGGCGGCGGTGTTCCAGTCCATCGTGGTGGACATGGAAGCCCGGAATGAGGACCCCGAACGGCTGGCGCGGTATCTGAACCAACTGGTGTTCTGCCTGTACGCCGAGGACGCGGGACTGCTGCCGGAGGGTCTGTTCACTCGCATCGTGGCGCAGCACTACCGGGACCCGGCGACCTTTGACCGGGCGATCCGCAGCCTGTTCGCGCAGATGGCCACCGGCGGGTTCTCGGGGGCCGACGAGATCGCGCACTTCAACGGCGACCTGTTCAACGTGGTCGATACTGTTGAGCTGAGCACTACGGCCTTGCAGCGGCTGGGGGAGGCGTGCGAACGGAACTGGCGGGACATCGAGCCGTCGATATTCGGGACGCTGTTCGAGCGGGCATTGGACGCATCGAAGCGGGCGCAGACGGGAGCCCATTACACCGGCGCGGAGGACATCGCACTGGTGGTGGAGCCAGTGGTGATGACGCCCCTGCGCCGGGAGTGGGAGGCGGCACGGGCGGAGATTGAATCGTCAGAAGCAGGATTGGCAGGATTAGGGGATTATCAGGATTATGGGCGGCAATCCGGGCAATCCGAAAATCCGGTGAATCCTGCTTCTGACAATTCCCCGGCGCGGGCGCGGTTGGAGGCGTTTCGGGAGCGGCTGGCGTCGGTGCGGGTGCTGGACCCGGCGTGCGGGAGCGGGAACTTTTTGTACATCGCGCTGCGGTCGCTGCTGGACTTGGAGAAGGAGGTGATTGACTACGCGGCGGCGCAGGGGTGGCTGGGGCTGACGCCGCGGGTGCAGCCGGACCAGATGCTGGGTCTGGAGATCAACCACTACGCGGCCGAACTGGCGCGGACGGCGCTGTGGATCGGCTACATCCAGTGGCACCAGGCCAACGGGTTCGCGTACACGCAGCGGCCCATCCTGACGCCGCTGGACACGATACGGCAGACGGACGCGATACTGGACCTGAGCGACCCGGACCATCCGGCGGAACCGGAGTGGCCGGCGGCGGAGTTCATCGTGGGGAACCCGCCGTTTTTGGGCGGCAAACTGCTCCGCACCGGACTGAGCGACGAGTACGTGGATACGCTGTTCAAGCAGTACGACGGCAGGGTGCTGGCCGAGGCGGACCTGGTGTGCTACTGGTTCGACAAGGCGCAGCAGGCGATTGCAGCGGGCACGGTCAAACGGGCGGGCCTGCTGGCAACGCAGGGGATACGGGGCGGCGCGAACCGGAGGGTGTTGCAGCGCATCAAGGAGACCGGCGACATATTCATGGCGTGGTCGGATCACCCGTGGGTACTGGAAGGGGCGGCGGTGCACATCTCGATAGTAGGGTTTGATGATGGCTCCGAGAGCGAGCGGGAGTTGGACGGGCAGCCGGCGCCGGCGATAAACGCCAACCTGACGGTGGGTGTGGACCTGACAGCGGCCAAACGCCTGGAAGAAAATCTCGGCATCGCGTTTATGGGCGACACGAAAGGCGGGCCGTTTGATATTCCCGGCGACCTGGCACAGCAGATGATGGCCAGTCCCAACCCGCACGGCAAGAGCAATGCGGAGGTGCTCAGCCCTTGGATGAACGGACGCGATATTACGGCCCATCCGAGAGGAATGTGGATAATCGACTTTGGCGATAAGACTTTAGAGCAATCGGCTTTGCACGAAGCACCGTTCGAATATGTGAACTCCCATGTCAGACCAATGCGTGCGGGCAACAAACGCGCGTTATACGCCGAGAAATGGTGGTTGCACGCGGAGCCACGCCCGGGGATGCGGGAAGCGCTTATTGGACTAAACCGTTATATTGCTACTCCAACCGTTTCCAAGCATCGTGTATTCGTATGGCTACCACAAGAAGTTCTAGCAGACCACAATCTCATTGTATTTGCACAAAAAGATAACTACACATTCGGCGTGTTGCACTCGCGTTTTCACGAGCTTTGGGCGTTGGCGATGGGTACACAGTTGGAGACACGGCCGCGCTACACACCCACCACGTGCTTTGAGACGTTTCCGTTTCCGCGTCCCACCGAGGAGCAGCGGGAGGCCATCGGCGCAATCGCGGCGGAGTTGAACTCGCTGCGGGAGGGCTGGCTGAATCCGGATGGGGTCAGCGCGACGGAACTGCGCCGGCGGACGCTGACCAACTTGTACAACCAGCGTCCGACGTGGCTGGACAACATCCACTCCCGTCTCGACGCGGCAGTGTCCGACGCCTACGGCTGGCCGGCAGACCTGGCGGACGGGGAGATACTGGAGCGGCTGCTGGCGCTGAACCTGGAGCGGGCGGGGTGATGATACAATGCCGTCAGGTTGTCTCAACGATGTTCCGGCTCAAGGAAAGGAGAGGGATGATGACCACCAGGACGGGCGTGTCAGGGACAGTGGGGCAAGCGGACCAGTCGGAAACGGCGCCGAAAGTTGCAAACGTAGAGGCCAAAATCGAGATGATGCTGGAGTACCGGGAACTGGCCTCGCAGATGCGACGGCAAGTCGTGCCTTTGACCGCACAGTATCCGGACCAATGGGCGGCTATGGTCCCTGGCGGGGAACTGTTCGTAGCTGACACTATGGACGAATTACTGGCGGTTCTGGACGAGAAGGGTCTGCGGGACGGGAACGTCGCCATTGAGTTTCTGGACTCCGATCCAAAGCCGCTGATACTGTGATTCGCGGAGAATTTGGACCCGCCGGGCAGCCCGTTGTCGAAGGCTACCTGACGCTGCCCCGGTTTGGTATAGGCAGAAATATAACCTTTCTGGTTGACACCGGAGCATCTGCGACTTGCCTTCACCCCCGGGATGGTACGCTCGCTGCAATCCCCTTCGACCAACTGGGAAACCCCGTGACCTCCAATGGCGTGGGCGGTCCGGCAACATACTTCAGGGAGCGCGCTGTCCTGGAGTTCGTGGATGGCGATGCCAGGAGGTGCCGGAGCGGCGGCTGGGGCTGAACTTCGAAAGGGCGGGGGCGTGAGGGCTAACGGGCGTCCAGCAAAGCCTGGAGTCCCGCCCTGCCGATGCCGGTCTGTTTCGGACCAAGGATAGCGGCCAGGGTCCCGCTGGGCAGGGGAGCGGCTTTGTCGGGAATTACGGTGAAGCGCGGCCGGTTTTCGCCGGGGAACTGCTTGTGAAAGAAAACGCCGTGGTTAGCACGGCGTCCTCGAATCCATCCGTCGCCTTCCAGGAGGCGCATGAGTTCACGTCCCGATATATTCAAGACTGCCACCAGCGGCAACCGCAAAACCGGTCGGCTCCGCGTGAATCACCGGGAAAATCGACACGCCGCTCTCTTCCAGGTACTCACGTACATCGGTCAAACGCTCCACCTCGTTGAGTTGCAATTGCACCGCATCCTGCAACTCTAAGCGCACTTGCTCCAGCGTTTCGGCGAAGGCGGGAGTGCCCAGTTGCTCGCAGACACCGACCCACTGATCCGCTTCGAGCGTGTAGGTGCAGATCAGGGCAACGGAGTAATCGGGAACGCCTCGAGCGTCCCGGTGAAACACGTGGATTGATTCGCGCGCGGCATCCGGCATGGTTCCGGCCTCGAAGGAACGGTCTGCGATCATTGTAGCGCATCCGCAAACCGCAAGGCTCGGGATGAGCCGATTGCGCATCTGTGAAAGATTGCTGACACCGTGGCGTTGACGGCGGTGGATATGGGCCGCTAGGCTTTAGTAAATCAAGCGAGAGGAGAGCCGGTGGACTGACCTGATGGCAGGTCGGGTCCACCGGCTTTTTGCGTGAGCGGGTGGAGGTACGGGCTGGGCATCGGGCGGCGCCGGCGGGAGGTTCGGATGATGGTGAGGACGATGATGGAGGCGGGAGCGCGGCGGTCGGGTCGGGTCGGCTGGCGCGGGCCGCGGGGTCTGCCGGAGGGTAGGGTCGCATTGCTGGCGGCGCTGGATGCGTACCGTCGGGGCGTCGCCGAGGCGCCGGTGGTGTGCAAGCAGGTCCTTCGACAGGCTCAGGATGAGCGGTTCTGGGACGGGGATAGCAGCGAGAAGGCCGGGGCCGGCCCGCTGGTTTTCGTGGCGTCCACGGGGGAGGTGGACCGGCACGGCGATACCGTCGCGCCGGAGGGGTGGCGGCTGGACGCCTACCGGGACAACCCGGTGGTGCTGTGGGCCCACGACTACGGCGAGCCGGCCATCGGGCGGGCGGAGGCGGTGTGGAGCGACGGACGGGCTCTGCGGGCACGGCTGGAGTTCGCGCCCACGGAGTTCGCGGGGCAGGTGGAGCGGCTGTACCGCCAGGGCTACCAGAAGGGCGTGTCCGTCGGCTTCCGGCCGTTGCGCTTCGAGGAACGCCGGGATCCGGTGAACGGCGCGTTCCTGGGCATCCGGTTCCTGGAGCAGGAGCTGCTGGAAATCTCTGCGGTGCCGGTGCCGGCCAACGGCGGGGCGCTGCTGGCGGAGGAGGCCATCACATCGCAACGGGAGCCGGCGGAGGCCGGCCGCTCGCTGGACGAGGTGGTCGGTCTGCTGCGGGGGCTGCGGGCATAGAGACGAATTCTACATCGATGAACATGATGGACAGGATTTTTGAGGAGTTTGCAAGGTATGACACTTTCAACATGGGAACTGGAGACGATCAAGAACGAGGTGGCGGAGGTGCGCGAGTTCTACCGGCAGCGGCTGGACGCCGATTTGCCGCCGCTGCGTGAGGAAATGGAGCGGCTGAGCCGGGCAGTCGGCGAGCTGACCGAGAAGCAGCGGGTCGGCGAGCGTCAGGCCATGCTGGCCCGGTTCTCTGGCGGTGGTCACGGCATGGACCGGGGCAGCGACCGGCCCCGGGTGCCCTTCGGCAAGTACCAGGGCATGGACGCGCTGGACCTGGCCTGCGTACGCAGCGTGCTGGCCGCGCAACAGCGCGAGCCGGGCGACGTGAACCCCCGCGCGCTGGAGGACTGGCAGGCCAACCTGAAGGCCGCCATGGACAGCACCACCGCCGGCGCTGGCGATGAGCTCGTCGCCACCGGCGAAGCCGCGGCGCTGTGGGCCGACATCAACGTGGACACCCTGGTGGCCGGCCTGTTCACTCGCGTTGACATGCCCACCAACCCCTTCGAAATCCCGCTGCAGCTGGGTGACGTGTCCTGGTATCCGGGAACGGAGAACACGGCCACCACCGAGACGGCGTTGGCCACCGGCCGGCAGACGCTCACGGCCTACGAGTTGGTGGCCGAGGTTCCGTGGTCGCTGACGCTGGAGGAGGACGCGGTGATCGCCATGGCGGCGGAGGTGCGCAGCACGCTGGTCCGCAACGCCGTGGAGGTGATCGACGACGTGCTGCTCAACGCGGACACGACGCTGCAGAACAACATCAACGCCGACGAGGCGACCATTGCGGCGTCCACGGCGGGCAAGGCCCACTGGCTGGTTGGGTTCGACGGGCTGCTGCACCTCCCGCTGGTGGACAACGCGGCGCAGGGCAACAACCACGGGGCCGCGCCCAGCGCGGACATGTTCAACGAGGCGCGGGGTCTGCTGGGCAAGTACGGGGTGCGCCCGTCGGAGTTGGCCTACATCGCCGACGTGGGCACGTACATCAAGTCGCTGGGCGTCGGCGAGTTCCGCACGCTGGACAAGCTGGGGCCGCAGGCGACGCTGCTCAACGGACAGCTGGCCCAGGTGGACGGCATCCCGGTCATCGTGTCGGAGCAACTGGCGCCGTCGGACGCCGACGGCAAGGTGACGGACGGCGCCAGCAACGCCAAGGGCCGGCTGCTGGCGGTGAACCGGACGCAGTGGCGGCTGGGTTTCCGGCGGGAGCTGATGATCGAGACCACGCGGGACATCCAGAAGCGGCAGAACATCATGGTGGTGAGCATGCGTCTGGCCTTCATGGAACGGACGGGGGCGCGGGCGTCGGCCAAGCATACCGCGCTGCAGTACAACATCACGGTGTAATCGTCAGAATCAGGATTTGTCGGATTCGAGGATTAGCAGGATTGATGTAGTTTCGCCACCGGAGGGCCGCAATCCTGCCAATCCCGAAATCCTGGTAATCCTGTTTCTGACAATGGGAGGGATGATGCCCAACGCTTACGGCGACCTGACGACGCTGAAATCGGCGGCGTTTCTCAACACGCCGGACGACGGACACGACGCACGGTTGCTGGGGATGCTGGAAACGGCGTCCCGGTGGATCGATGGGTACTGCGACCGCCACTTCTACGTCACCGAAGGCGAGCGCAGGTTCGACGGGACCGGGCGGGTCGTGCTGGCGGTAAGCGACCTGGTGTCCGCCGCCGAGGTGCGGGTGCGCGAGGGCGCGACGGGCCGGTGGATCGGATGGAACTCGGGCGACTGGCTGGCCTACCCGCTGAACGCCGCGCCCACGGAACCGGGCGGACGGCCGTACACGCGCATCGTGGCCACGGCCGGCGGGCGCCGGTTCCCGCTGAGCCGGGGCGGCGTGATCATCGCCGGCGCGTGGGGCTACGGCGACGTGCGCGAGGATACCGGCTTGCAAGTGTCGGGCACGGAGGCCTCGGCTGGCGACATGGGAGTCAAGGTGGCCGCATCCGGCGATGTTTCCGCGCCGTTGTTGGCCGGCCAAACGGTGCGGGTCGGCGACGAGCAGATGTACGTGACCACCGTTGCCACAGACGCCCAGGGCACGACCACACTCACCGTGCAGCGCGGCGTGAACGGCACGACGCCGCAGACGCACGCCGTGGGCTCGGGGGTATCGGTGTACCGCTATCCATCGGCGGTGACCGAGGCGTGCCTGCAGCAGGCCGCCGTCTGGTGGCGGGAGAGGCTTGGGGGGCCTTTCTCGCTATCGGAGGGCGATGGTCGGGGAGATGTGGGTGGCATCTCCCCGGCGGTTCGCGCGCTGCTCAAACCGTATCGCCGGCGCGTTGCCGCCCTGGGAGTCTGAACGTGACGGGATATTCCAGCGCGGGGCGCAGCTACGTGGCGATGGAAGACGCCGGCAGGGTGATGCGGGACCTGTCGCCGTGGGTGGAACGGGTCGGGCCGCTGGGCCGGGAGTTGAGCCCACGGGACGCCACCGGAGTAAACGATGGCGCGCCCCGAACGGCGGCAGGCGCCGAGTTGGCACAAGAGTTCACCCTGTCGGGCCGGTGGGACGACACGCCGGGCATCGGCCCGGACGTGGTGCTGTCAGGCATCGTCGGGCGGACGGTTGCGGTGGAGTACGGGCCGGCGGGCAACGGGCCGGGCCAGCGTCGGGTGTCGGGCCAGTTCGTGTGCCTGTCCTATCGGATCAGCAGCGCGGCCGGCGAGCCGGTGCGGTTCGAGGCGCGGTTCCGGCAGGACGGGCCGGCCGAGCTGGGGACGTGGTGACGACACATCACTGCGTTTCCCAGCGGAACAAGTTGGACACCCGCTCGCTCAATTCGTCCACCTGCCGGCGCAGAACCTCCAGCTCCGCTTCCTGGTCGGCGACACGCTTCTCGAGATGGGCGATCCGCGTCTCTTGATGGTTGATGCGCTCGGGAAGCCCGCGACCCAGCAGATTGGGATTGACAAAAGCTCGCCAGCACAGCAGCGCCAGAATCACTGCCGAAACGACCAGGACGAAAAAGAGTGCGCCAAAAAGGGCGAATTCTGCGGGAGAAATCATTATCGACTCCACATGGTTGAGAATTGGCAGGCTAAACTCATTCGGGCCGGCCTCACAGTGCAGGACTACAAGGCGCTAATGGCCCAATCAGTCGGCGGCGACTTCCTCAGCGGGAACGATGACCACGCGTCCGGCGTCGTCATGGTGGTGGCGCATGAGGAGGTCCATCCGGTCGTGCATGGCCAGCACCAAGCCCCGAACCTCGGCCAGTTGTTCGCGAACGGTCCCCATCTGCTCTTCGAGGCGTTCGACGCGAGCAGTGAGAGTGCTCAATTCACCTACGATCCGACCCATGGTGAACGACTGGCGGATCTGAAATCCTACCAAGGCGACCAGCAACAGGGAGATAAATGCGAGAAAGCCGTAGAGAATGTATAGCTCGGAGGCAACCATTGCCCATACTCCGTTGGCGGGCTGATGCGCAGGATTATGGCACAACCGGCCGGCGGCGGCAACGGAGGACATGGCAACCCAGTGTCAGTTCTCAAGCATGGAGAGGGTGCGGTGGGCGAAGTCCCGGACCAGGGGAAGGCCGCGGCTGACGTCGTCCGGTTCCATGAAATCGTGGGTGGCGTTGGCGTGAAACTGCTGGGCGGCGAAGAAGCCGGCGATGACAGCCGCGTCTCCCTCGGCGAGGCGGTCGGCGGCGGCTTTCACGTCCGCGTGGCCGTCGCTGGGCCAACCGCGCTCACGAGCCACGGCGGTCACCGCGTGGACGGCGGCCTGCCACAGGCGGTCAGAGCCGGAGGCCGAGTCTCCCGCCGCGAACTCTGCCTGGGCAGACTGCAACGAGTCTCGCGCCGCCCCGGCGTGCTCCTGGGGAGACTGGGGAACGACCTGCCCGTAGGCGTCCAGCAGGGCGAGCATACGGTCAACGAACTCCCGCATCAGGCGGCAGTAGTCGGCCAGTTGGTGCCGCTCGACGAAACCGTAGTTGAACTTGGCGCGGAACTGCTGGGCCACGGCGAACTGGTGTCGCAGGTGGTGGTCGTGGGCTTCGCTGGCCAGGCGTTCTGCGGCGCTCCTCAGGTCCGGCAAGTCGCCGGACGGCCAACCACGGGAGTCCGCCACGGCGGTGAGGGCGTGGGCCGCGGCGTTCCACAGGTTTTCGTAGGCCAGCAGCGGCTCCTCGTCCTCGAAGTGCCGGTCGGCAGCATCGAAGAAAGCCTGGGCGGCCTGGGCGGTGGTACGGGCAATCATTGGCACGTGCTCCGGACTGGGACAGGCGTTCCTATCGGACGCGCCCGCAGCGGGAATCTAATCCATTTTGGTGAAGGTGCCGCCGGTGCGGGAGGCGATGGTCTGGAGGGCGCGGGTGTCGACGTTGGGGCCGAGGGCCACGGTATCTATGGGGACGTCGGACCGGGCCAGCGCGTCGACCGTCGCCTGGTCGAGGTCGTCTATGGGAACGGCCTTGCCATCGGTCATCAGCACGTAGCGCTGGGCATGGCAGGAGCCGTCGCCCAGGTCCATCAGCTTCGCGTTGTCGTCGAGGCGCAGCGTGGGCCGGTCGGGCACGGAGACCATAGCGCTGCCGTCGTCGGCGCGGGTCAGCGCCAGAGCCGAGTCGACGGGCGGAGCGCTGCCGCCGGGGGTCGTGTCCGCGGCCGCGCCGGGCTGGCTCCCGCCGTTGGTTTGATCGGCACTGCCGGACTGCCCCGGATCGTCAAGGAGGAACCATGCCAGGAGCCCCAGGAAGAGCAGAAGCAGAAGCAGCAACAGGAGCAGCAGCCACGGCCAGATGCGGCGGCGAACGCCGTCGTTGAAACGGACGCGCTGGCGGGTGGGCTGGATGCGGACGACATGAGGACGCCCATACCCAGGGCCCCGGCCCCAGTTCCACGGCCATCGCCACTGCCAGCCCCGCCGCCGCCGTCGCGGGTCCCGGTCGACGCTATAGCTGATCCAGTGCCTGGCCATGCTCTTCGCTCCTTGCGCAGCCCTGATGCTAATCGTTTTCGCGCGTTTGCGCCAATCCAGCGGCGAAATGCCCAAACCACCGTGCAATCAAAAGGACCGACCGCTCTCTTGGAGGTCCAGACACCAGCATGACTATGAATACTGACGCAATCTCACCGCCATCGGGCGGCCCGGCTTCGATTCCCGCGCTGCGCTGGCAGGTATGGGTCAACTGGTCTGGCAACGGGAACTGGGGAAAGGAGGACGTGGACATATCGGACGACATCCTGGGTGTGCGCTGGGGCTGGGGACGCCGGGGTTTGCCCGTACCGGAGTTCGCCGCGCCGGCCAGCCTGGAGTTGACGCTGAACAACGCGGGTCACAGGTACACCCCCGGCAACGATGACGGGCCGTTGGGGTCGAACGTCAGGCCCGGCCGTGAGGTCAGGTTGCGGGTCAGCCGGCTGCACGACGACTTCGCCACCGCCGGCGTAGGATCCGAGGACCTGGACCGGCGGCCGGCCAGGTTCGGCAACGCGCGCTGGGAGGTGATCGCCACGGCGGGAAACGGCTTTGCCGTCCTGGACGGGGTAGCCCGGGGTACAGTGGGCTCGTTTCCACCGTCCGACGTGGTGGCGCTGCTGGACACCGAAGACGCCATCGCAACGCTCACGGCGCGCTACCGGAGGGCGACCAACGGCCAGGGCGGGTTCGTGCTGCGGGGCGTTGCCCCCAACAACTGCCTGCGGCTGCGGTTCAACCGCGCATCCAGCGTGCTGGAGCGAGTGGTCGGATCCACGGTGACCCGCCTGGCGTCCGGAAGGCCGTTGCCGCGGGCGGCGTGGCACGACCTGGAGATCGAGCAGACGGCGGACAGCGTTAGAGTGCACGCGATCAACCTGGAAGCCAGAGACCTTGCCGGCCGCACCCTGCTGACGGCGAACGGAATTGCCAATCCGCCAGAGTCCGGTCGGCATGGACTGTGGCGCAGCTTCCGCAACACGGCGGACCGCTGGGGCGGTTTCGGCGTGGGTCGCGGGTTGTTCCGGGGACGGGTGACCAACATCTCTCCCGACTACTCGGACGGAACCTGTCGGATCGAAGCCGCAGACGTGATGCAGCGGCTGGAGTCGGTGCGGTTGCGCCGCGCGCTGCCGGGCGGGCCGATACGCTCCGGCGACGTGGCGGCGTCGATCCTCGCGTGGTCGGGTCTCGCGCCGGGCCAGTACCGCCTGGACACGGGTCGGGTCCTGCTTACCGGCGGGGCGCGGTCGGTTTGGGAGGTGTCGGCGGCGCGGGCGCTGCGGCGGTTGCAACGGGAGGAGCACGGGCTGATCTACACCGACGGGCACGGCCGGGTTCGCCTCGAATCCTCCGCGCTGCGGTCGAGCATCCGGGCGCACCGGGACCCGGCATCGCTGGTCAGGGCAACAGTGGCCGATACCGCCGACAGCGCCGGCCCTTACGCCTCGAGCCTGCGGCGGGACGACGGAGCATCGGCAACGGAGGACGGGGTGGTGTTCCGCTACCGGAGGCTGGCCGATGAGGGCAGGCAACGGGTCTGGAGCCTGAACGAGCCCCTGGCCGTCGACGCCGGCAAGGAACGTCTAGTGCTGGCAGCCTCGGAAGCCTGGGAAGCAATCGACGAAGTGCAAACGCCAGTGGCGCAAACCGATTACACGGCGACGGACGACGCGGCCGGAACGGGGACCGATGTGACAAATGACATCGCGGTGACATTGCTCACCGAAGCGGAAGCGGGCGTCGCCGGCCGGGGCCGGATGCTGCGGATCCGCAATACTGGTACAGGTCGGGCCTATATGCAGAGCCTGAGCCTGTCCGCCGACCACTGCTGGCAGGCGGAGTCGACAACGGCCCACCGGGCCGGCGATGCGGATGCATCCGTATCCGGGAGATTGGTGAACTGCCGGTACGTGGACAACTACGCGGCGGCGCAGGAAGGAGCGGAGGCGCGGCTGAGCGAACGCTCGGTGCGGCGCGCGCAGGTTGAGGCTTCGTTACCGTTGTTCGCCAGGCCCAACGCACACGCCGTGGTCGAGGGCCGGCTGTCGGACGTCGTAGAGTTGCGGGCAACAGCCCAGGGCATCAGCGGGGCGTGGCTGCTGGAGGGGATGGAGATTGCGGCCGGTTCCGGCGAGGATGGGAGGGCGCGGTGGTGGCTGACGGAGGTGTAGATTGACACGGCAGCCGCCAATCTTATTTGCGTTTGCGGCCCTAAAGTATAATAGGGCCGTCGGTTATGTACCGAAAGTACAATAAGGGACAGGACGGAGATGGAACGCGGAACGATTGGACACTACGAGGTTCGGGTGGTTGGCGGCGAACGGATCAGCGCATTTGTACCGGACCCACTGCCGCCGGACCCTCCTTTGGAGCTGGATGGTCAGTTCCTACAGACCCTTGAAGCGGCGTCATTGGCACTGGGAGGATTGAACGCAACCTCTGCCTTGATACCGGACAAAGCGCTGTTCATCTACGCGTACGTGCGCAAAGAAGCGGTCCTGTCCTCTCAGATTGAAGGCTCCCGGTCATCACTGGCGGACTTGTTGCTGTCCGAAGTGGCGGAGGCTCCAGGCGTACCCGTTGACGACATAGCCGAAGTATCGAATTACGTGGCCGCTATGGAACACGGGCTGGAACGGATGCGCAACGGATTCCCGCTGTCCAACCGGCTGCTTCGAGAGATGCACGGCATCTTGCTGTCCAGCGGACGCGGCAGTCACCTGCACCCGGGAGAATTTCGCAACTCGCAAAATTGGATCGGCGGAAGAAGACCCGGCGAGGCCGATTTCGTGCCACCCCCGCATCACCTCGTGGCCGGTTGTATGAGCGACCTGGAAAGCTTTTGTCATGCAAGCGACTATGGGATGCCTATTCTTTTGCGGGCAGGCCTTGCTCATTTGCAGTTTGAAACGATCCATCCGTTCCTGGATGGTAACGGCCGCGTGGGACGGCTGCTGATTACCCTGCTGCTCTGCCACGCCGGGGTCTTGCAGGACCCGGTGCTATATCTGAGCCTGTTTTTCAAGCGGCACAGATCGGTCTATTACCAAATGCTGGATCGGGTGCGGCACACTGGGGATTGGGAACGATGGTTAATGTTTTTCCTGGATGGCGTGCGCGAGACTGCCAATGAGGCGGTTGAAACGACGCTGCGCCTGTCGCGCCTGTTCGAGACGGACCGCAGCCTCATCCGGCAAAGCGGTCGTCGGGCCATTTCAGCCCTGCAAGTGCACCAAGCGCTGATGGCGCATCCCATCCTTTCATTGTCCGATACCGGGCAGCAGGCAGAGTTGTCATTTCGGGTGGTATCAGCGACGATGCGGACACTGATCGACTTGGGAATCGTGCGCGAGATTACGGGGCAGCGGCGCAACCGGCTGTTCGCCTACAACGAATACCTCTCCATCCTCAGCGAGGGTACCGAGCCGTTGTAGCGCCAACCGGAGCCGGCGGCGTGATAACATCGGAGGCCAACCAAGTTATCGGGAGAAAGCGGAGTGACCGAGAAAATCCAGTGGGGCAATCCCTTTGACGACGCCGGCATCGAGGAGATGGCTGACTGGATGGCTCCCCGGCTGGGGCAATCCCCCATGTACCACATGGCCATCGACGGGGCCGACCCGGATCTGCTGGCGGTGCTGCTGGAGCGGCTGATGAACGAGTACCTGGAATATCGGGAAATCCCGGCCCGTGTCCGCCGGGACCGCAACCTGGTGTACGTCTCCATGGGCGAGGATGACGAGGACGAGGAATCGGCAGCCAACATCAGCATACCGCTGGTGCGCGCCTTGATGCGCCGCCTCCGCGGCTCTGGCTGGTGACGTTAACTTGTGACCGCTCGCGCCGCGGCTACCACTCCGAGCGGGGCGGGCGTTCCATCAGGACGGGTATGCAATCGGCGGCGGGGAGGCCCTCAAAGAGGACTTGCGACATCAGGCGGGTGATGGGCATGTCCACGTCCAGGCGCTCGGCGATTTCCAGCGCGGCCACGGTGGTGTTGACGCCCTCGGCCACGGCGCCCATGTCGGCCAGGATGTCGGGGAGCTGACGGCCACGGGCCAGTTCCTCGCCGACGCGGCGGTTGCGACTCAGCGGGCTACTGCACGTCGCCATCACGTCGCCCAGGCCGGCCAGGCCGGCAAAGGTCATGAGTTGTGCGCCGGCGGCGATGCCCAGGCGTCCGATCTCGTTCAGGCCGCGGGTCACCAGGGCGGCCTTGGCGTTGTCGCCCACCTCCATGCCGTCGGCGATGCCGGCGGCCAGCGCGATGATGTTCTTCAGCGACCCGCCCATCTCCACACCCACCACGTCGTCACTGGTGTAGACGCGAAAGGCCGGCGACATCAGGGCATCCTGGACGAGACTGCGCGATTCTTCCTCTGAGGCTGCCACCACGGTCACGGCCGGTTTGCCGGCGATGACTTCGCCGGCCAGATTGGGGCCGGACAGGACGGCAAACCGTCCGGGTGGATGGCCGGGCATTTCCTGCCTCAAAACTTCACTCATGCGCAGACCGGCGGCAGTTCCAATCCCTTAGTAGCGCTGAGGACCACGGCGTCTGCGGGGACGTGAGGAGCAATGCGCCGCAGGCTCTGCCGGAAACTGTCGGACGGCACCGCGACAATCGCTAGGCTGGTATCGCTCAGGGCTGACGCGGGGTCATGCTCGACGGACAAGGTGTCGGGGAACGGCACACCGGGCAGACGACGGGCGTGCTCGCCGGCGCGGCGCAGCGCCTTCGCCTCTGCGTCAGTGCGGCAAAGGAGACGCACCTGCGCTCCACCGCGCGCCGCCAGCACGGCAAGGGTGGTGCCCCAGGTAGTGGCGCCGACGACGGCGGTGGGGAATTGGTGTTGCGGAGAGCAAGACAATACCGGCTCCTCCGCTAAATTGGGCGACTTATCAGTTCCGACAGATGGCGCCTAGTTGACTCGTGGGCCAGCACAACCAGCCTCACTCTAGCTCGAGTCAACCCAATGTATGCGGTGGCAATGTCGACTTGCTGGTTCAGCCTCTCAACAATAAGAATGACGATCTTACTTTCCATTCCTTTGAAACGCCGCACGGTGCGAAATTTCAGATAGTCGTCCGCGTCGGTAGAAGTTTGGCAGCAGGGACGCTGATCGCATTCTCTGCTGGCCGGCCAATAGATGCCGGGGCAGTCGTACATCGGGTAACCGCCGTATGTGCCGTCGCACAAGTCCAAGCCGGATAACTCGGCGCGGGCGCCCCGAGTTCCGGTGCCCAGCACAACGATGTCGCTGGGGCGCTCTCCTTGCAGTCGCACCAGGTCGTCAATCTCCCGGTCAAGCATGGTGCGCAGTTCGGTTTCTTCACGCCAAAAGCGGTAGTCAGGCTGCGGACCTCTGACCGGGGGAATGCCGGTTTTCGGAGCGTCCGGGCCAATGAGCCTGGCCGAGTCTTCCGATATGGGTTGCGTATTGCGGCAATTGATATCCAGGTTCCTGGTAGCGTAGGGAGCGCCGCCAAGTTTGGCGTCCAGGTTGCCGGGGGCTGAGTTAGGGTTGCGTTCTCCCGTCCACTGTTTAAAGTCGGCGAACATCGCCCAGCGGCCACCGGCCAGGCCGTCGCGCAATGCCAGGTCCATAATTTCCAGATAAGGATCAGTGCATATATCCTGCAACTCATCAACTATCAGATAGTCAAACATAGGCACACCCATGTTCAACAAAACGTCCCTGGTGTACTCGGGGCAAATCCTTTCGTACTGCTCGTCCGCGTTGGCTGCGTTGTCCATTTCATTTGAGAATTGACGCCACAAAACGGGATCCTGTTGAACAACGTAGTATGAGAAGTGGTACCAGAAACTGCCGGCAAGACTGCCCAGCCTGAAGTCTCGAATGGATTGCCCAAACAGCCAATCGCCCAGAATGCGATTGTAGCAAAGCAGCGCCACCCGCTCACCGGCAGCGGTCCGACGTTTCGCCAATTGCAACGCCAGCATCGTCTTGCCGGTGCCCGCTCCGCCTGTAAACAAACACCGCTCGTTTTCGTTGACGATCTCCAACGCACCGTATTGCTCTTCCGTGAGCCGGAAGATACGGTCTTCAGCATGGCGATAAGGAATTGGCCGCGCAGCTGCGACAAACTCCAGAACCATATCCGGCGTCAGATATTCAACAATTGAATGAACCGCTTGTGCATCGAGATTCAACCGATTAGATTCCGGTATCTCTCTACGAGTCCGTCCCGCAATTTCCAGCAATCTTCCCGCAAGCGTAGTCCGATCTTGCTCCAAGAGCTCCGGCAATCCGATTACCGGGCGTTCCGGAGGGCGCTCGTCTGCCGGCCAATTGACATCACTGAATATGACGACACATTCCATCGGCAGCTTGGCGTCACCCCATGCCTTTACCCTGCCAACCCGGTCGTCCAGTTCGTTGAGCGCCATATACATTGCGGTTTCCGCCTGGTGGATCGGAGATTCGCTGGGACGGTCCGAATGGCCCAAATACCAATCACCACCGCGTATTTCGAACCGGCCGCCTTTGGCGCCGACGCACAAAGCTGCGAGGCCGGGGATCAGAATGAAGAAGTCAATTTCCGGCTGGCGCCGCGGCCGTTGGCCCGGTGTATATCGCGTGTCCGGTTCGAGCGAGTGGAACACAACCCAGCCATCGGTGGCCGGGTCTTCACTCAAAAGCCGAAAAACCAGCCGTTCCGAATCGGGAACGCCATCGGGAAGGATAGACGGTATCATCGTTGCCATGGCGCTGCCGCCTCAACAATGCCCGCGCTACGCTACTGGCAAAGCGCCACCGGTCAATTGCCCCGGTAGTTCTGTCAGCAAGTAATCCTTGATGTCCTCGATAACGCGGGAGTCCAGATGAACGCTGTCCGGAAACTCTTCCCGTGTCTCCTTCGCAATGTCGGACAGCCGTTCTCCCAGAGACTGTTGGAACCGGAGCTCCAGATCGGGAAGGCCCACAGTGGGGTGAGCCAGTGGGCGCAAGTGGGGCGGCCAGGTGGTGTCGGTGAACAGTATCACGCAATCCATCGGCAGTTCAGCGTCGGCACCCCGGCGCTCAAAATGGTCGCGCAGCTGATCATCTAGGCCGTACATGGCCTTCGCCACCTGGCGGCCCGGACGGTCAACTATTTCCCGGGAGCCCAGCGCGTACCACTGACCCTGCTTGACTTCATAGCCGCCGCCCCGTACATCCATGCACAGGATGGCCGAATCAGGCACGAGGGTCAGGAAATCAATCTTCCGCTCTCGCTGGTCGTCGGCAGTGACTTTGACACCATAGAATATAACCCAGCCGTGGGTGGCAGGGTCGTCGCGCAACAGGTTGAACACCGCCTGGTCGGCTTCGGGGGCTTCGGGTATGGCGGCCGGAACCATCGTTGCCATCAGGTCAACTCCAAGTCTAAAGCTGGCGCTAAACGCAGTCTAACTTTAATCGGTTCGGCGTCGGGACTGCAATGACCTGCCGTCATCAATTTCCAAACGGCAATCGGGGCACAGGCCGCAATTTAGCACGACTTGGACAATCTCTGGCGCCACACCGCGAAAATTTTAGAAAAACGGACAAAATCCCGGCAACGGAACAGCATTAGGCTCGTACGGTCCTCCAGACACGTCAGGAACCTTCGCTGGGTTCCCCGGCCAGGAAACGCTCAACCTCTGGCGTGCGGGGTAGAGTGAGAACGCCGTCCACCTCAATGCCGAACCGCTTGTACGCCTCGTCAGTACGTTTGCGCTGTTCTGCGCGCCCTTCGCTTTTCGCCCGGTTCCACGCTTTGGGAATCAGCAATACCATTCGACCCGTCACCTCCAGAATAATCGCCGCCAGCAGCGCGATGCCCGCCGCCGCACCAAAGATAGCGGCCAGCAGATAGACCTGATCTTCGCGCAGCAGTTGGCCCCATTGCAGCCGGGTCCAGTTCAACCACCATCCCAAGACTGCGATTGCGACATAGAATAGATAGTAAGCAATCCAGTATTCTCCGACTGCCCGTCTGAACAAGGCCATCGTAACATCCCGCCAATTGCATGGGGCAGCGCCCGGCGGGAGCGGGCAGCCGGAGATTGCTTTGGGTAGGGAAGCCTCTAGTTGTCCGCGCCCTGCTTGGTGTTGAAGTGGGGCATGACGTCGCTGGCGAACCATTCCAGCTGTTCCATGGAGGCCGAGGTGGGCATGCCCATGTTGGTGATGCCGATGTTGACCTCTTCCAGGCCGGGATACTTTTCCTGGATCTCCATCAACTGCTCGGTGATGCGGTCGGGCGGGCCGACGAGGTACTGGCCGGCAGCAACTGACTCTTCGATGGTGGGCATCTTCAGGCCCTGGGGAACCGGGCGGCCGAAGGCGTTGAGGGCGTCCAGTTGTTCCTGGGTCAGGCCGGCGATGAAGCCGAGGGGGCCGAACATCTTGACGCGCTCTTCCATCCACAGGCGGGCCTGGTCCATCGCCTCCTTCTCGGAGTTGGCGATCTGGACGGAGTAGCCGACGGCGAGGCCCTCACCCAGCTTGTAGTCCTTGCCGTGCTCGGCGTGGATGGCCTGCCAGCGGTGGATCACGTCGTCGCTGGCGCCGCCGGTGGCCGCGCCGCCGCCGATGATGCCCTTGATGCCCCAGCGAGCCATGAAGTTGATGGCCCGGTCGCTGGCGGACACCACGGGCTGCCACCACTCGACCTCGTACTTGGGCCGGGGGACCAGGGTGATCTCTTCCAGATCGTAGCCGCGGTAGGGCACGTTGGGTGGAATGTCGTAGTGCTTGCCGTGATGGGAGAAGCTGCGCTGGTTGAACGCCTTCCACATCACCTCGACCTGCTCCTCGAAGAGCTCGCGGTTGGCGTTCTGGTCCATGATGGGAGAGCCAAACACCTCAACCTCGCGGGTGTGGTAGCCGCGGCCCACGCCGAAGCGCACGCGGCCGTCGGTGAGCCAGTCCGCGGTGGCGTAGTCCTCGGCCAGGCGCAGGGGATTCCACATCGGGTTGATGTTGAAGCCGCAGCCGAACCGGAGCTTCTCGGTGAGGTGGGCCAGGTGCACCCAGAGCATCAGCAGGTTGGGGATGCACTCGTAGCCCTCACGCTGGAAGTGGTGCTCGGCGGCCCAGAAGGTGTCGTAGCCGAGGCGATCCATGGCGATGGCGATCTGCTCCGCCTTCTCGATGGCGCCGCCGGCCAGTTCCTCATCGGAGAGCCAGCGGTCGTTGGCGGGGGTGCCCTGGTAGCCGGGGTTGTCCATGTCGACGTTGCCGGCCCAAAGGCTGCCAAACTTGGTAATCATGTAAAGGGTTCCTCCTTGGTGGCGGACCGGTGAGCCGGCCTGGGTTCGAGTTTCATTTGCGGATATGGTAGCGGGTTTCGGGAGGGATGTCAGCCTAGTCGCCGTTGCCTTCACCATTGTTACCGCCGGCAGTTCCTTCTGGCGGGTCGAGAGAGTCGGTCAGGGGGGCTACCGGCAGACCGTCGTCCCCGTGGCGATGGAGAGCAAAGCGAGCGATCAGCCTACGATTGGCGATAATTTCGGCACGGTTGGACTGAACATCAAGCTTCAAACTCGCTATGTCCGCTTTTGATTCTGCCTTGGCATCGGCGATGTCGCCTTTCAGTTCCGTCCTCAACCCGGCGATGTCGCCTTTCAGTTCCGTCCTCAGCTCGGCGATGTCACCTTTCAGTTCCGTCCTCAGCTCGGCGATGTCACCTTTCAGTTCCGTCCTCAGCTCGGCGATGTCACCTTTCAGTTCCGTCTTCAACTCGGCGATGTCACCTTTGAGTTCGAACCTCACCGAGTTCATGGCAGTTTTCAGAACCCAGACTCCAATGCCGCCGAGTCCTATCATCACCAGGACAATGGCCACCGCGGAGCCGATGATGGTCCACTGTATTATTTGCGTATCATCCATGGCTTTTTCTCTCTACCGCAGTCCCCTGAAGAACTCGCGCATGTCGTTCACCAGTTCGGCCGGCTTCTCCAGGGCGGCGAAGTGGCCGCCGCTGTCCATCTCGGTCCAGCGCTGCACGTTGTAGGTGCGCTCGGCCCAGGAGCGCGGCGGCGTGGACAGTTCCTTGGGGAACACGGCGATGGCGCAGGGCACGCCGATCTGGTCGTCGGGGCCGAAGTACCAGGGCGTGCGGCTGTTCTCGTAGTACAGGCGGGTGCTGGAGTTGATGGTCTGGGTGACCCAGTAGATCATTACGGTGGTGAGCAGGTCGTCCTTGGTGTACACGCTCTCCACGTCGCCCAAGCTCCCGTCTTCCAAAGTCAGGTCGCTCCAGGTGCGGTACTTCTCGACGATCCAGGCGCAGAGGCCGACGGGGGAGTCGTTGAGGCCGTAGGCCAGGGTCTGGGGCTTGGTGCCCTGGATGTGAGCATAGCCGCCCTCGGCCGCCTGCCAGGAGACCCGCTGATCGATCATGGCCAACTCGTCGTCGGACAGGCCAGCGGCGAAGTCGCGGCGGTACCCGCCCTGCGGAGTGCCGATGACCTGCTCCAGCCGCTCCCGCATGCTCAGGCCCTCCAGGCTCGCGCCCTGGTAGGGAATGGCCTGGGTTACAGAAGTGGTGTGGATGCCCAGCACGTGGTTGGCATGATGGAAACCCAGGCGAGCCGTGACGCCGGCGCCCCAGTCGCCTCCCTGGGCGGCGTAGCGCTGGTAGCCCAGCTCGTCGGCCATGAGGATGTCCCAAAGCTCGGCGATGCGGCGGGTGTTCACGCCGCGATCCCGGGTCTGGGCGCTGAAGCCGTAGCCGGGCATGGAAGGGACGACTACGTCAAAGGAGTCGGCCGCATCGCCGCCGTGGCTGGCCGGGTCGGTGAGCAACGGGATGATCTTGTGCATCTCGTAGATGGAGCCGGGCCAGCCGTGGGTGACGATGATGGGCATGGGATTGGGACCCTTGCCCTTCTCGTGGATGAAGTGGATGCCCTGGCCCTCGATGGTGGTGTAGAAGTTGGCGAAGGCGTTGAGGCCGGCCTCGGCCTTGCGCCAGTCGAAGCCGTCCTGCCAATAGGCCACCAACTCCTTGATGTAATCCAGGTTAGAGCCGTAGTCCCATTCGGCGCCGGGAATTTCGTCGGGCCAGCGCACATGGTTCAGCCGGTGCCGGAGGTCTTCCAGCACGTCGTCGGGCACATTGATGGTGTAGGGCTGTACCGCCATGGTTGATCCTCCGCAGTGTAGTTCGAGTTGAATGCAGTAAGGATTGTCGCCACAGGCGACCGTTGCCGGCAGTTTAGCATAGGGCGTCGGGGCGGGCCGGATTGCACGTTTGTGGGCCGGTTTTGCCAGGTGGTAAGATTAGGACAGAAGGCAGGAAAATGGCTACGCCCACTACACCAGGCGAGGAAATTAGAGTCGGAGGCACACCGTCCGGCGAACCTGCGGTGTCCTACACACCTTATGATGACCGGCTGGGAACTGCCAGTTTCATCCTTGCCGGCATCGCCGTAACCGGCCTGCTGATAGTGATTTTTGGCGTGTTCTTGACTCCCAGCGACATGGCTATTCTGATTGGCGCCAGCGTCGTGACCCTGACCGGAATCGGCTGGACAATCGTAGCCGCGATAATGCTGGTTAGCACAATCAAGCGGTGGTTCAATGATTCCGGTAAAGCGAGTACAACAGCACCACCAACCAGGCCAGAACAACCGTAATCGCGACCGCTCCAAACACTATCATCTTGACGTCAGGCACGATGGCCAGGGAAGCGGTCATCGCTGTCTCCGGTACGCCTCCCCGCAACCGCCAGGCTATAAGCCCACATACTATGATGGCCAGAACCGCGCTGAGTACCCCGAAAACGCCAACGCGACGCTGACCAACTGGCAGTTCTCTAATCAGCGCGGGAATCAGCCCCACCAATTTTGAGATTGTATCCCACATGGCGGGTTACTCTGCCAAGAACCGCGTGAACACCTGGTTGGCTACCAGGTAAGCATCCTCCGCCAGTCGCAGCCGAGCGTCCCCTTCCCACACCAGCAGCCCATCCTCCGTGAGTTCGGCAAGTTCTCGTTGGTAGCGGGCGGGCAGGTCGATGCCGATGCGCTCGGAGGCGGCGGCGATGTCCATGCCGTCCAGCAGGCGCAGGCCGAGGAACATGGTCTCGGCCGCGGTGGTCGCTTCGTCGGATACCTCCGAGCCGTCAACCGTCGGGATGGCCGCGATCCGGTCGGCCGACACCGCCGGCCATGCGCCGGCATCAGCAGCTCCGCCACCCCACTCCCGGGCCAGGCGCGCATACTCGCGGGGCGAGCGCACGGTCCAAAAGCGGCAGGCGGACCCGACCTCGCCCACGCGCAGGGACGAGTGGGCGCCCGGGCCGACGCCCACCCACTGCAGGTTGCGCCAGTAGGCCAGGTTGTGCTCCGACTCCAGACCGGGCAGCGTCCAGTTGCTGATCTCGTAGTGGTGGTAGCCGGCGGAAGCCAGGGCGGCGCGGGCGTGGTCGTACATGTCGGCGGCCAGGTCCGGGTCCGGTTCGGGCAGGCGGCCCTGCTGTACCCAGCGGCGCAGGGGAGTGCCCTCCTCCAGGGTCAGCGAGTAGAGGGACAGGTGCTCCGGCGCCAGCGCGACGACCTGCGCCACGGTCTCCCGCCACTGCTCCAGTGACTGCTGCGGCAGGCCGTACATCAGGTCAAGGTTGACGTTGTCGAAACCGGCGCGACGGCAGCGCTCCAGGGCCCGGGCGGCCTCGTCGGCGTCGTGGCGGCGGCCCAGCATGGCCAGCAGGCCGTTGTCCATGCTCTGCACGCCGATGCTCACCCGGTTGATGCCGGAGGCGCGGAGTTCGGCGCACTTCTCGGACGTTAGGTCGTTGGGATTGCACTCGGCGGTTATCTCGGCGTCGGCGCGGACTCCGTAGCTGCCGGCGATGACATCCAGGATGCGGGCCACATCGCCGTCGGGCAGGTAGGACGGGGTGCCACCGCCGAGGAAGACGGTGTTCACGGTCGGGCGCCCCAGGGCTACGGACCACGCCGTTATCTCCTGGATGACGGCGGTCAGGAAGTCGTCGAACTGGGATTCGATGCCCTGGTAGGTGTTGAAGTCGCAGTACGGACACTTGCTGAGGCAGAAGGGCACGTGCACGTACAGCGAGATGCCCTCGTCCAATGTGAAAGCGAGACGGTCATGGGATTGCGCGGGCTGAGACATAACGCATCCTGGGCGCGTGGAGGCACGACTAAAACGTAGGGGCGAATGATCATTCGCCCCTGCCATGGAGTCAATATCGTTGGATTACGGGGAGGGTCAACCGGCGCGCTGGTCGTCATCGTCGGTGGGGCGGGCCTGCCCATCCACCACGCTGTCGGGGTCGCGGTCTTCGGGCCGGGGAGGCGGCGGCTCCCCCATGTGCTCGCGGACGACGGCCCGGGGGCACAGGTTCCAGAAAAGCCAGACCGCCAACCCCAGGATGATGATGTCGTCGTACCGGCCCAGGCCGTAGGGGATGCGGTCCCGCACCAGGTCGACGGGGAAGATGGCGTAGACCACCGCCAACGGAATCAGCAGCTTGAGCAGCAGGTTAACGCGGGAATCCCGATGCAGACGGTACAGCGCGCGCACGAACTTGACTATGCGCGGCCCCAGTTGGGGGCCGAACATGAGCAGGATGGGCCAGAGGAAGCGGAGCATAACAACGTCACCTACGTGATGCCATCGTAGCACAACGCGCGGCAGTTCTGCGCTTGTCGTCGCTAGCTGGAATTCTACGGCGATCAGCGGGGTTCGGTTTCGCCGTAGATGATTGACCGCAAATCAAGCCCGGAATATTGCTCCAACGGGTCCCGCCGTGCGGGGTCGCCCACGCTTAGGTCGGGCAGGGTGTACCCGCTCTGGGGTGGCGTCTCCAACACCATTCTCAGCCCTTCCTCGACCACCGCCCGCAGCGGAAGCCCGGTCTCTCTGGCGTGTCGCTTTGCCTGCTCCAAGAGATCACCCTGCACGTCAATCGTGATCTTTCATGTTGCCATGCTAGACATATAATTCATTATGGTCAATGCATACCGACTTCAAGGCAGGGCCTTTCGAATCTTTCTCTCCTGCAAACCGGCATATTTGATTCTACAAATTGCGCACGTTGGGCAGGTTTCCCATCCGGCGATCCAGCGTAAGGGTTTCCAGCCCGGCGCGTGAATAGTCGTCGGCGATGAGCCTGTCGAAAAGCCCCGGTCCTTCGCGCGTTTGGAGCGCCTGGATCACGGCCTGACCATTCAGCGGCGCGACCAGTCCGCTGGTCAGCACATCGATCAGTGCGACTCGAGCGTCAACATCCGACACCCGGTAGTGGTGCTGGATCGCAATGTAGGCTTCGCCGATCACCTGATTCGACGCAAAGATTTCACGCCCTTCGTCCTCGACCAGGGCGCGAAGCGCTTCGAGACAGCGCTGGAAATCCCTTTCGGGCTCCCCGACTGCGAGCCTCACCAGGACCGAGGTATCAATCCCGAAGCGAGGGGTCATAGGGCTGAGCGCGGAACTGCCGGATGTCGAATGGCGGAGCGCCGGGAGCTATCTTGTCTCGCAAAGTCCCCAGGCGCGAGTAGTCGATGCGCCTGGGTCGCAGGATGAAGCCGTCCGGACCTTCGGTAAGTTCCAAATGGTCTCCGGGCTTCACGCCCATGGCGTCCAGGACACGAGCCGGAAACGTAACCTGGCGCTTCGAGGTAATTTTGACAATCATGATGTCTCCTTACTTGATGCTAGTCATCGTAAGGCTTGACGTCAACAAGCTTGACGGATTGCATGTGAAAGCCGGCCCAGTTGACACCGCCGGCCCCTGCCCTAGAATGGCGCGTACCCGCCAACCCTGGAGGCCCACCGTGCCCGATAACTATTCGGAAGAGGAACTGCTGGAACTGGCGCGGAAGTACAGCTTCCGCAGCCGCATGGACCGCAGCGGCGTCACCGGCCCGATCTTCGTCTGGGGGCGTGGTTCCGTGGTGCGCGACATCAACGGCAAGGAATACCTGGACTTCAACTCCGGCCAGATGTGCGCCGCCCTGGGGCACAACCACCCGCGCATCGTGCAGGCCCTGCAGGAAAGCGCCGAGTCGCTGATCCACAGCCACATGACCATCCTCAACGACCGGGAGATCATACTGGCCAGCCGACTGGCCGAGATCACGCCGGAGGGCATGAACCGCAGCCTGTTCTCCGGCTCGGGCAGCGATTCCAACGAGGCGGCGATGGCCATCGCCAAGCGCTACACCGGCGGCTACGAGGTGGCCAGCCCGGTGGTCAGCTTCCACGGCATGAGCGACGCGGCGCGGGCGGTCACCTTCTCCGGCTGGCACGGGGGCTACGGGCCCTACGCGCCGGGCAACTATCCCATCATGGCGCCGTACCGCTACCGCTGCGCCTTCTGCAGGGACCGGGCCGCGTGCGACTACACCTGCCTGGACACCAGCTTCGAGCTATTGGACGCCCAGGCCGACGGACGCATGGCCGCCGTCATCACCGAGCCACTGTTCAGCGCCGGCGGGGTTATCGAACCGCCGCCGGGCTGGCTGCAGGAGCTGAAGCTGCGCTGCGAACGGCGGGGGATGCTGCTGATCCTGGACGAGGCGCAGACGGGACTCGCCAAGCTGGGAACCATGTGGGCCTCGGAGCACGAGGGGGTGGTGCCGGACATCTTCACCATCTCGAAGCACTTCGGCGGCGGCATCGCCATCTCTGCGACCATCACCACCGACGAGATCGAGGTGAACGCGGTGGACACCGGCCTGGTGGTGGCTCACTCGCATTCCAACGACCCGCTGACCTGCAACGCCGCCATCGCCAGCCTGGACATCATCCTGGAGGAGAACCTGGTGGACGTGGCCGACCGCATCGGCCGGTACTGGCAGGGTCACCTGCTGCGCCTGCAGGAACGGCACGAACTCATTGGCGACGTGCGCGGCCGGGGATTACTCCAGGGGATCGAGTTCGTCACCGATCGGGAGACCCGGGAGCCGGCCTACGAACAGGGCCAGCGCATCGGCCGGATGCTGCTGGAGAACGGCCTGATCGTGAGCATCCGCCGGCAGGGGTCGGTGCTGCGCTTCGTGCCGCCCTTCACCACGACGGAGGCGCAGATGGATTTGGCGGCGGAGATATTGGACGCGGCGATTGGGGCGGTGTCCTAGAGCGTGGTGCATCCAATTTGGACACGTCATGCACGATCGTTGGTGAGTAGTTCTTGAAATCCTGCGGGGTTGACTATGCGGAATGTGAATTCGCCGTCAAGCTCCAGGAGGTCCGGGTCAGTGGTTATGATGGCGTCCACATGCTGCCAGATGGCAAGGTCCAGAACGGGGATGTCCTGTAGGTCTCTGCAATGGGCGCCAGACGGCGGAACCAGGTCGAACGACAGGGCGTGATGGAGATATTCCGCGATGATGGAATCCTGTTGCTCCAAAGTCAGGCGGAACCTCGGTTCCGTCAATTGGGTGATGAGTTCGTTGATCAGGTAGTCTGATACGACGACCTGGACCATTCGCGACTGCATCCAGTGCCAAATAATTGACCCCCGGTTGGGAACGGGAGTCATCGAGGATAGGATCGCGCTGGTGTCGTAGATAACGCGTTTGGGTGTCATGTGGCGAGTATCTCGAGGATCTGCTCCTCGTTGAGTCCGTTGGCTCGAAACGCCTCGAGGGCTTGCTCAAATGGAACGTAATCGGTCGGCGTTAGTGTGATGCTCTCGTCCTGACGCCCGACCACCATGAATCGTTCGCTCGGGAAAAGGTCCGCCATTGATGTCGGAACGGTGAAGTAACGTGCGCCGTGCGGGTCGTAGGTTCTGACATTGGAGCAGACCAGCGCCCTTATCAGCTCGTTGGCGCTGATGCCCAAATCACGGCTCTTGATGGCGATGTGTTCAGCCGTCCAGTCGGGGATGTCAATTTGGATGGAGTGCATGGGAACGTGTCCGTAAGCTTCGCGGGTGTCATTGATTATAGTGCGGTTGTGGGTGCTTGAGAAAGGTTACGGCGCGCTATGATCGCTTACCGGTCCCACATCCGCACCACGCCGCTGATGTGCGACGTGTCATTGTAGAGGTGCATGACGCAGTTGTCGGGGTAGGTGTAGATGACGGTGAGGGAGCAGTTGTGCATGGCGAACTTCCAGTTGGCCTCCAGGGGGAGGTCCAGCAGGGAGACGATGCCGGCGCGCAGGCTGCCGCCGTGGCCGACGAGCAGGACGTTCTCGTCCATGTGGTCATGCTTGACCCGCTGCACGATGCCGGCCAGGCGGGCGCTGGTATCACGGATGGTCTCGCCGTTGGGGGGCGCGAAGTCCAGGTTGTTCTCCAGGGACGGCTCGTAGAGCTCGGGGTAGGCCTCGCGGTACTCGGCCTCGGTGAGACCCTCGAAGACGCCCTTGCTGTATTCGCGCAGCTCTTCGGTGAAGGTGATGGGGATATCCCGTTCACTCATTGCGACGCGGGCAGTCTCGGCGGCGCGGGCCAGGTCGGAGGAGTAGGCGGCGTCGATCTGTATCGACGCGAGGCGCCGGGCCAGCATCTGCGCCTGCTCCCGGCCGCGCTCTGACAGAGGCACGTCGGTATGGCCCTGGATGCGTCCCTCGGCGTTCCACTCGGTCTCGCCATGCCTGGTGATGTAGATGATGCCCATGTTGCTCCCTTTCACTCCGTCATTCGGGGATTTCATCTCGTCATTCCGGCCACTTCACTTCGTCATTCCGGCCTTGAGCCGGAATCCATTACTTCGGCGATGGCGTCGGCCAGCCTGACGCAGTCATCCACGGGACGTAGGCCGATGCGGATGCAGTCGGGCAGGCCGAATGACGTGCAGTCCCTCACGAACAGCCCGCGCCGGGCGAGGCGGTCACGCAAGTCCGCTGCGTCGCCCACCTGGGCCAGCACGAAGTTGGCCGCGGTGGGATAGCAGCGGATGCCCAGGCCGGTCAATCGTTCCTCCACGCAATCGCGGGATGCGGCAACCGCCGCTCGCGCCCGCTCCAGGTACGCCGTGTCCGCGATGGCCACCAGGCCCGCCGCCTGGGCCAGGCCATTGACGCTCCAGTCGGGTTGCAGGGCTGCCAACTGCGCGATCACCGCTTCACTGGCAACAGCATAGCCCAGCCGCAGCGCGGTCAGCGCGTAGTCCTTGGTCATGGAGCGCAGTGCGATTATGGACCCGTGCCGGGCCGCCAGTGCGATCACGTCGGCGTTGGCGCGGCGTTCGGACAGGTTGATATATGCCTCGTCCACCACCAGCAGACCGCCCGTGTCTGCAACGGCGTCGGCGATGTGCGCGAGTTGCTCGCGAGCCATCAGCACGCCGGTGGGGTTGTTAGGGTTGCAGATGAAGGTGAGAGCCGGCCGCTGGGCGGCGATGGCGGCGGTCACGGCAGCCGTGTCCCAGGCGAAACCGTCGCTGCACCGGGTCGCGGTGAGTGTCGACACCGTTCCTCCGGAGATCCGGACGGCGCCGTCGTACTCGCCGTAGGTGGGAGTGAGCAGGAGAGCGCTCTGGGCGCAGCCCGCCGGCGGCGAACCGATCCAGGCCCGGGTCAGCAGGTGGATGATCTCAGTGGAGCCGTTGCCGACGATGACGTTGCCGATGTCCACACCGTCGCCGACATGATGCGCGGCGATGGCCTCGGTCAGCGCCAGGCAGTGAGGGTCGGGATAGGCGGTAAGGTCAACATCGGCGATGGCCTCGGCGACACCCTCCGGCGGGCCCAGGGGGCTGACGCTGGCGGAGAAATCGAGGCAGTCTTCAAGGCGCAGGCCCAGCGCCCGCAACTCGGCCTCCTTGATGCCGCCGTGAACGGGGCGGCCGGGATTACCTCCATGGGCATCGGCAGTCATAGTGGGCTACTGACAGCTTGGCGCCGGGGGCGAGTATTACCGCCGGCCAATGGGGAGACGCCGGCCGGGGTTATCGAAAAGCTGTGCCAGCGGCAGGGCAAAACCGGGTATCGTTGGCGTCATCAAGGTATCGGCACATCCCAACGCGGCACGTGTGACATATTGATCGCCGGACAAATCCAGTATCGTCAGCACGTCATTAGCAGGGTCAAGTACCCAGTACTCGGGTATTCCCGCCTCTGCATACCACTGACGCTTCATCACCAAATCCCGTGCGCGGTCAGTGGACAATGCTTCCACGATCAGGTCTGGTATGCCCTCCACAAAGCTGCCCTGTATCAGGTGGCCTCTCTCGGCGCGGAGATAGACCATATCCGGGGTCGGCGCTCGTTGCTCGGCGAGAACCACGCCGATACCCGAAACGGCCCAGCCGATGGGCGCCGGCAAACCCATTTGGAACAGGTTGATCATACTCACCAGAAAATCAATCAGATTTTGGTGGTCATAACTCGGTGGGGGCACTTGCTCCAGCACTCCATCGACCAGTTCCCATATCCCATCCACCGCTTCTTCAAGATCTCGATATTCAGCCAGCGTCATCCGGGTTCCGTGCTGTACGGTGGTCATCTCGGTCGCTCCAAGAGCCGGTTGCCCTGCCGGCATTTTACACTACGGCCAGTAGGCCCACCGGATGCCGACGGCGGTAACTGTTCAGAATGCCGGAGGTTGTCATTGCGAGGCGTTGGCGTGAGCTTATTGACCGCGGAGCTGCGCGAGGATCGGGTCCCCAAATACCTTCTCCACCTCCAGTTCTAATCCCGGTATGGTGGAAGTGGTGAGAGTATCGCCACGAGCAAAGGTGTGTTTGATGTATTTCCCGCCGGATAGTGAAAAAACAAGGATGACCTCGTTGACCGGGTCCGCTATCCAATACTCGGGCACCCCGGCTGCCGCATACCGGTCGCGTTTTCGAATGAGATCCCGGTCACGATCCTCCGACAAGACCTCGACCAACAGATCAGGGATACCTTCCACAAAGCTGCCGTGCATCAAGTGCAACTGGTCCGCACATACATACACAATGTCGGGCGTAGGCGCGAACGTTTCCGAAAAAGCGACGCCTACGTTGCTAATCCCGCACCCCAGAGGGGGATCGGCATCTGCGGCGAACCCGTTGATCCCCATCAACAGTTCGCCGAGGATCATTTGGTGTACCACGGTGGCGAGAGGCTGCTTCTCCAACACCCCATCAATCAGATCCCAAACCCCATCATTCTCCGGTGTGAGACGGTACTCGGAGAGAGTCATACGGTCCCCGTGGCGCATTACGATCATCGTGTCCCTCCTCGTCACTATCGTATCCGCACTTCGGCATTTTACACTACGGCCAGTAGGCCCACCGCAGCCACAGGATGACGACGGCGACGGCGGCGGCCAGCGCAGTGGTGGCGTAGAGGGCGCGGGTGGCGCGGCCGATGTGCTGCGCCTCGGGCTCCGGCGCGGGGTCGCCCAGGCGGTAGTGGCCCACCTTTTCCAGCGTCACGCCCAGGCCGCCGGCCATGGCCGCCATGGTCCAGCCGGCGTTGGGCGACTCGGTGCGTCCCCGGTGGGCGAACATGACGCGCCAGGCTCGCCCGCCGGCCATCCCGGGCAGCGCGGCGGTGGACAACCACAGCAGCAGCGCCGCCAAACGCGCCGGGATCAGGTTCACCAGGTCGTCCAACCGGGCCGATGCCTTGCCCAGGTACTCGTAACGGCCGTGGTAGCCGACCATGCTGTCCAGCGTGTTGATCGCGCGGTAGGCCACCGCGCCCGGCAGACCGAACAGGGCAAAGGCCAGCAATGGCCCCACGATGCTGTCAGTGATGTTCTCGGCCACGGATTCGATGGCGCCGGCGGCCATCTGGCCAGTAGTGAGTTGCGAGGTGTCGCGGCTGACCAGGGCAGACATCTGCCGCCGCGCCTCCGCGATGTCGCCGGCGGTCAGGATCCGGCCGATGCCGGCGGCGACGCGGTGCAGCATCCGCACCGAGAAGGTCGTCTTGAGCAGCACTGCGACCACCAGCAGGTAGGCCAGGGGATGCAGCTGGAGCAATCCGAAGCTGACTGCCCATGCGGCCGCGCCCCACGCCGCCGGTATCAGCAGGGCCATGCCGGCGCCGAAGGCCAGTTGCAGCGACGGCGGCGCCTGCGGGCCGGGGGCGATGCGCTCGGCCAGAGCGACGGTGTTGCCGATCCACACCGTGGGGTGCAGGCGATTGGGCGGCTCGCCCAGGGCCAGGTCCAGCAGCAGCGCCAGCAGCAGGACCAGCACGTCCAGGGGGACAGGCAACGTGGTGAAGGTGTGCGCCAGTGCGTCCATTTCACGGGCCGGGGTAAGAAAACCAATCGCCCGGCAACGCAATCGGCCAGGGAATGTCGGTCAGAATCCCGCCGCCGTAACCGACCACTACCCCTATGCCGTAACCGGACCCAATCCCGATGCCACTCATTTCAGCGCGCCACAACAGAATCAGCAGCAACAACAATGCCAGCGCTTCCATGATTTCATTGGCTGCTCCGTAGCAGTCGCCAGTCAGCCCGCCGCCCAGCCGTCTCGATGTCCACCAACCCAGCGCCAGCGACGCTGCCGACACCGCAACCAAAACCACGATTCCCACCGGCCCCAACAACAACCACGCGCCGGCGGTCACGGTAAGCAGGGCAAACCCGGTTGCCACCCAGGGGCGTCCACTCGACGCAAACGCGCTGCCGATGCCTTGTTGCCGGCCGTAAGGGAATGCCGTCAGCAACAGGGTCATCGTCCACCGTGACACCATGGGGAAAAGCAACAGCGCGCTCAAGCTCGAGACCATGGTCAGCAGCGACAGCAACGCGGAGAATTTGACCAGCAAGACGCTGACGCAACCGGCAACAGCAAAGGAACCCACGCGGGAATCGCGCATTATCTCCAACCGTCGCTCCACCGTGTGCCCGCCCCACATTGCATCACAGAAGTCCATCAGGCCGTCCAGGTGCAGGAACCGGTTGGCTACCGCCAGCGCCACCACCAACAAGGCCGCTAGAACTTGCAGGAAAAGGGGCAGCGCCAACGGCAGCGCCCACAGCAACGCCATGCCCAGCAGGAGCAGCCCGTAGAGCAGGCCGACGCAGGGGTACCAGCCCCGGGAGCGGGAGATTTCGGCGTCGGTGGGGTTCGCCACCCCCACCGGCAGCAGCGTCAGGAAGGACAGCGCCACCAGGAACGGGGCGAACAAATAGCGCATCTCAATTCAACGACGGTTATGCCGGCAAACTTATGGGCAACCCGCGCAGTTGGCCCGTTCATATAGACTATAGTCTAAATAGGAGCGACGGATACGGCGTACTTCCATACCCCTTGGTGACTGATTCGGATCATTAATACCACTATCATGCGCGCAGACGCTGATAATTTGCCGAATTTGTGTATAGCCCGTCAGTATGGTAGCATCGCACATCCAACATCAGGAGCGTGTCTTATGACAGACGTAGCCATGCTGCTCACCGGCTTTTCGGGCCTTATCGTCGCGGTCGGAGCGTTGGTCGTTTCGGTCGGCGTGTTGTATCTCGTCGTGAAACTGGGCTCCGCCATCGAGTCCATGAGCCGGAACAGCGACAACTAGTCGCTCCAAACTAACCGTCGTCGCGGTCGGAGACGCCGGCCTCGGCAAAGGTCGCCATCTCCGCCAGGGTCTTGGCTGCTGCCTCAACGATGGGCATGGCCAGGGCCGCGCCGGTGCCCTCGCCCAGGCGCATCTCCATGTCCAGCAGGGGCACGAGACCCATTGCGCTCAAGCCGACGTTGTGGCCCGGCTCCACGGAGCGATGGGCGGCGATGCAGCGCTGGGCGATGGCGGGACAGAGCCGCCAGGCGACCAGGGCCGCCGCGCCGCTGATGAACCCGTCCACGACTACGGCGCAGTTGCGCGCCGCCGCGCCCAGCATGACGCCGGCCAGCACGCCGATTTCGAACCCGCCCACCTTGGTCAGCACGTCCAGGCCGTCGCTGCCGTCGGGTTGGTTGACCTCCAGGGCACGGCGGATGGTGGCGATTTTGCCCTCCAGGCCGGCGTCGTCCACTCCCGTGCCCCGGCCGGTGACCGTGGCCACGTCGGCGCCGGTGATGGCGGCGGTGATGGCGGCCGACGGCGTGGTGTTGCCGATGCCCATGTCGCCGCCGGCGATGAGGTTGGCGCCGGCGTCGGCCTGCTCGTTGGCGGCGTTGATGCCGATCTCCAGGCAGCGGACGGCGTCCTCCCTGCTCATGGCGGGGCCGCGGGCGATGTTCCCCGCGCCGTAGCCGACCTTGGCGATGGTCAGGCCGGGCTGCGGGTCGAGGTCCACCGCTACGCCGGCGTCGATCACGGTGATGCTGGCGCCGGCGTGGCGGGCCAGCGCGTTGATCGCCGCGCCGCCGGCCACGAAGTTGAACACCATCTGCGGCGTGACCTCGGCGGGGTAGGCCGACACGCCCTCGGAGGCGACGCCATGGTCGCCGGCCACCACGATGACCGCCTTGCCGGTGATCTGCGGGATGGGCTGGCCCGTTATTCCGGCCAACTGGATGGACAGCGATTCGAGCCGTCCCAGGCTTCCCGGGGGCTTGGTGAGCACTCCCTGGCGAGCCTCGGCGGCGGCTACCGCCTCGGCGTCCAGCGGCCCGATGGCCGCAATGGTCTGGTCAACCAGCGGTGATATTGGCATGGATTCTCCAAGCTCCTGTCATTTGTATGTTTACAGGGCCCTACGGGTAGGCCAATCTGTAGGGAGAGAGGGGTCGTCTGTCATTGGGTAAGCCGGTCACTGTGGCCGGACTGCACCGTCTCGCAGCAGGACACCCCTCCCAGAAGGCGCCGGGCCGCTCCGAACGGATAGGCGGGCCTGAGACCCGCATGGCAAGTGTGGAGTGCTGCGGCGCCGTCATTATCACACAAGATCAGGCGGAGGCGACAGATGAGCTGAGCAATGGTAACTGTTCAGAGTTGCGGGGAAAGTGTCATTGCGAGCGCAGCGCGGCAATCTCGTTGGTGTAAGGGAGTCCTTTGGGACAGACGTTGCGGCTACGGCGTCAAGATTGCCACGGCGCAAGCGCCTCGCAATGACAACCCCCTGAATTCTGAACAGTTACCAAACCGCGCACGAGTGGGCAGCGGCCGGCGTAGAATGGTATTTTCATCCTGCCGGTCGAGACGACAAGGGGGTTTCAAATGGCATACGAACCTGGCCGCCGAGTGTATCTGTTTGGCACGGGAGGCACGATCTCATTCGTTGGCGAATCTCGCACCGATTTCGCCAACTACAGCTACCAGGGGCAGCAACTGACCATCCAGGAAATGCTGGCCCGGGTCCCGGAGGCCAACGAACTGGCCGAGGTGATACCGGAGCAGGTGATCAACGTGGGCAGCACCGAGGTCTATCCGCCCCACTGGCTCACCCTGGCCCAGCGCATCAACGAGCGCTTCGCCGCCGACCCCGACGCCGCCGGCGCGGCCGTGACCCACGGCACTGCCACGCTGGAAGAGACGGCCTACTTCCTCAACCTCACCGTGCGGGACCGCCGGCCGGTGGCCGTGACCGGCGCCATGCGTCCTCCGTCGGCCATGGGCACCGACGCCGACAACAACCTGCTGGACGCCGTGCGAATCGCCGCGGCGCCCCAGTCCACCGGCCGCGGCGCCCTGGTGGTGCTGAACAACGAGATCCAGTCCGCCCGGGACGTTACCAAGACCGACTCCTACCGGGTCGAGACCTTCCAGTCCGGCCACATGGGCTTCCTGGGCTACGCCGATGCCGACGGCCAGGTCGTCTACTACCGCCGGCCCGAACGGAGGCACACCGTCGATTCGGAGTTCGACGTATCCGCCATCGACGAACTGCCCCGGGTGGACATCGCCTACGGCTACGCCGGCGCCGGCAGCACGGTCATCGACGCCCTGGTCGCGGACGGCGTGGACGGCATCGTGGCCGCCGGTTTGGGCAGCGGCGGTTCGCCGTCGACGTTCATGGCCGGCCTGAAAAACGCCCAGGCCGCCGGCATCCCCGTGGTCCTGTCCACCCACGTCGGCACCGGACGGGTCGTCGAGACCCGCCGCTTCACCGAGGAGGGCTACATCGTCGCCGACAACCTGCACCCCAAGAAGGCGCGCATCCTGCTCATGCTCGGCCTGACGCAGACCAGCGACCACGCCGAGCTGCAGCGGATGATGCTGGAGTACTGACAGCAGCGGAAATCTTCGACGCGATTGGTCGCCTGCGCGCTGGCCGGATCACGCTCCGTCCTCCAGCATTTGGTGCATACCGGATGGCCGCACGATACGGAAGTCGAACTCCCCGTCCAGCGCCAGTAGGTCAGGGTCCAGCGTGACCAGGGCATCCACGCCGGCCCAAATTGCCAGATCCAGCACCGGCACATCCTTGGGATCCCTGCATTCAACCCCTGACGGCGGAATGTTATCTACGACCAAAGCATGCCGGAGGTACTCAGCGAGTATGCGCGCTTGTGCTGCCCGCTCCAGCCCAAAACGGGGCAGCGCCAAGTTTCTGCGCAACTCGTCAACTAGATAATCGGACACTACCGGTTCGACCAAGCCGTCCACCATCCACCGCCAGATGATGCTGCCGTCCTGGGGAACCGGGGTCATTTGCGCCAGGATGACGCTCGTGTCGTAGATGACACTCAGCACCATCAGTCTGACAATGCGCGCAAAACGTCCGCTTCAGAACATCCGTTGGATTGGAATTGCGCCAAGGCGTCGTCAAAGGACATGGAAACGGTTGGGACCAGCACCACCGCGTCCTCGCTTCGACGCACAACCATGAAGTCGTCTCCGACGAGGCTCGATTCCATAGAACGAGGTACGGTAAATTGCGTGTCCGACGCCTCTGGTCCATTCCTGATGTGGGTACACACCAGATACCTGACCAGTTCGTCCGGTCCGATACCGAGGTCGCGACCTCTCGCCTCAACCTCTGCGCAGGCCCACTCGGGCAGGTCAATCCCGTTCGAGAACAGTAGCATTTCAACCGCCTCCAACTGCCTACTGTAGATTATACAACCAGCGCGCAAGACGCAGGCATCAACGCGTCAGGGCAGTTTGACTCCGCCCGCGCCGCCTGCTAACCTGACATCGTTAACAACTGAACCGTAAACGCCTGCCGGTGGCCCGTTAGTCGCGCACCCAACCACACGCGCACAGCGGGCTGAAAAGGAAATCCGGTGTGAATCCGGTGCGGTCCCGCCACTGTAATTGGCGAGACGTCCCTCCCGTTGGCATCCCAGCGATGCCGGCGCAAGCCACTGCCCGCGTATGAGCGGATGGGAAGGCGGAGGAGCGTCGTTATCAGCCATCAGCCAGGAGGCCTGCCAGCGGGTGTGTTCCAGCTGCACTTCGTGGAACGAGTGGGCGGAATCCCGGTATACCCATAGCAAGACCGGTTCCCAGCCGCAGGCTCCGTCACCCGACCGCAAGATTGCAGTCGGGTTTTTTGTTGCAGCAATGCTTGTTTCAGGAATGACTACTCCCCTGCGCCGCTCCGGCGGACCGGTTCCTCCTCCATCGGTCCGTCGGGGCGCGCATTCGTCAATTTGCCTTGCCGTGGCCGCTGGGTGATAATCGACCCAATGCACCCGTCGAACGGCCCGGGCGCTACGTCAATTGAGAGGTGACTGGATGAGCGACGTCATGCTCCGCGAAATACTCGAAGAATGCCGCGACGGGGTCGACGGCATCGGATTCAACGAGGTTGTGGTGATGCTGGAGAGCACCGCCGCCTCCGCCGAGGTCTACATGGACTTCGACGACCTGCGGTTCACTCCCGACGGTCGCATCGTGACCCTCATGGTGCCCGGCGGGACGCACATGCACCTGGACATGTCCAAGATCCGCGAGGCGGAGTTCGTCCACACCACCAACGACCAGGGCCTACCCTCGTACCAACTGTGGATGCGCGACGGCGAGGGCAACCCGGCCATGCGTGTTTACCTGCGCAAGTCAGACGACGACGCTACCAACCCGCCGCGGCACAACTTCTTCATGGCCCTGCTGGACAAGTATCCGGACAAGATCGATCTGCCCGCCGAGGCCTACGGGTCGGCGGGAGAGCACCCGTAGCGTCCCCGCCATGACCTCCGCCATCGTCATCGCCGGCGTCCGCTCCGGCGTCGGCAAGACCACCATCGCCAGCGGCGTCATGGGTGCGCTGGCCCGCCGCGGGATGCGCGTCCAGCCCTTCAAGGCCGGCCCCGATTACATCGACCCGTCGTATCACACCATTGCCTGCGGGGTGCCCTCGCGCAACCTGGACACCTGGCTGCTGCCCCACCCCGTCGTCTCCGAGCTGTTCCACCGGGCCGCCGGCGCCGCCGACATCGCGGTGGTCGAGGGTGTCATGGGTGTCTTCGACGGCCACTCGTCGCTGGACGAGGACGGCTCTACAGCCGAGCTGGCCAAGCTGCTGGACGCCCCGGTGATCCTCATCGCCGACGCCGGCAAGGTGGCCCGCAGCGTCGCCGCCGAGGTCCTCGGCTATCAGCAGTTCGATCCCGACCTGCACGTCGCCGGCGTGATCCTCAACGGCGTGGGCAGCGAGCGGCACCTGGAGTTCTGCCAGCCCCAGATCGAGGCGACCACCGGCCTGCCCGTGGTGGGTTGGCTCCCCCGCCGCGACGACCTGGTGCAGCCCGAGCGCCACCTGGGCCTCATCCCTACCGCCGAGGGCACCGTCATGAACGACTGGTACGACGCCCTCAACGCCCAGATCGAGCAGACCATCGACCTGGACGCCATCGCCCGCATTGCCGCCACTGCCGGCCGTCCCCGGGATGCCGGCGCCGGCGTTTTCCCCGAGATACCGCAGGCTCCCCGCACCGCCATCGCCGTGGCCCAGGACCGCGCCTTCTCCTTCTACTACCAGGACTCGCTGGACCTGCTGGCGGCGTGGGGCGCGGAGATCGTGCCCTTCTCGCCGCTGGATGACGAATCGCTGCCCGACGGCGTGGGCGGCGTCTACCTGGGGGGCGGCTTCCCCGAGCTGTTCGCCGAGGAGCTGTCCGGCAACGCCGGCATGCTCGCTTCCATGCGCGATGCCGTGGCGCGGAATCTGCCCGTTTACGCCGAGTGCGGCGGCCTGATGTACCTGGGCCGCAGCCTGTCCGACCTGGACGGCCGGCAGTTCCCCATGGTTGGCGCGATTCCCGTGGTGTCGTCCATGGAAGGACGGCGGCTGCACCTGGGCTACCGGGAGGTGGCGGCCTGCGGCGACGGCCCGCTGCTCACCGCCGGCCAGCAGGTGCGCGGCCACGAGTTCCACTGGTCGGTGCTCCAGGATCCCCCCGACGCCGCCAGCGCCGCCTACCAGGTGGTCAACCAGGACGGCCGGCCCGAGGGCTTCCGCGCCGGCAGTGTCTGGGCCTCCTACATCCACGTCCACCTGGGCAGCCGGCCGGGGCTGGCAAAACGGTTTGTGGATACCTGCGCCACGGCGAACGGGGGTTTGTAGATGGCTGCCGTGCAAGCTGAGGCCCTTGTCAAAGTGCCGCGCGACGCGAGCGGACCGTTCGATGTCCTGGGCTACTTCCTCATCCCTTTGTCCGAGTTCGGAAAGTCATTGGATAGTCCGGATCTGGACACCTGGTTTGAGGGATTTGCCGAACGAAACAAGGATTCGGTGGGTGATTTTGAGATCACTGCACAGGGAGAACTGAAAATAATGCCCCCGACAGGGTTTCCCGGAGAATGGTTCGAGCTTGAAATGGCGTCGGCGGTGTTGGATTGGTCTCGTGCTAGCGGCGGGCGTGCCGGCGGTTCGTCGGGGCGCTTTATCCTGCCGGACGGTTCCCGCATCGGCCCCGACGCATATTGGATTTCTGATGAGCGCTGGAATGCGCTGCCCGAAGAAGCGCGCACGCCGCCCTTCGCAGCGGTCATTCCCGAGTTCATTGTAGAAATCGTGTCGCCTTCCAATCGAGAACGGGAACTCCAGTACAAGGTGCGCCTCTATCTTGAAGGAGGGGCGCGCCTCGTGTGGGTAATTTATCCCACCAATCGCCTCGTGGCAGTCTACCGACCCGGCGCGGAACCGGAGATCCTGCAGGACCCGGATGTGCTGGGTGGCGGCGACGTCCTGCCCGGCTTCGCCTTCAACGTGCGCGAGCGCATCTTCGACAACGTCCCTTGATCTCGATCAGTTTGATTAAAGCAATACAGGAGTGATGCTCACATGACTACGCAGGAAACCCGCCACGGCCCGCAGTCCGTCCGTGGCCCCCGCATCAACAAGGGCCTCGTCATCGTCAACACCGGCAACGGCAAGGGTAAGACCACCGCCGCCATGGGCGTGCTCATGCGAGCCTGGGGACGCGACATGAAGGTCGTGATGCTCCAGTTCATCAAGCACACCACGGCCAACTTCGGCGAGCAACGCGCCGCCGAGAAGATGGGCGTCACCGTCCGCGCCATGGGCGACGGCTTCACCTGGCGCTCCCAGGACCTGGACGCCAGCGCCGATCTCGCCCGCAACCTCTGGGAGGACGCCAAGGAGGTCATCGCCGCCGGCGAGTACGATCTGGTGATCCTCGACGAGTTCACCTACCCCATGCACTACGGCTGGCTTCCTGTGGAAGACGTCATCGACGCCCTCAAGGGCCGCCCCGAGATGCAGCACGTCATCATCACCGGCCGCCACGCGCCGGAAGCGTTGGTGGATTACGCCGACCTGGTGACCGAGATGAACGTCGTCAAGCACCCCTACGACGCCGGCATCAAAGCCCAGCCGGGCATCGAGTTCTAGCCCGCCCGCAGCCGCAGTATGGGTGGTCGTCATCGCGAGGAGCGCAGTTATGTGGCAATCCCGTCAGGGTAACAGCCATCGCCACGGGAACGGGATCGTCACGTCGCTGCGCTTCTCGCGATGACAGGTTAGTGGAAACTCGGTACGCGCGAGCGGCCGCTGCGGCTGTATGGTGACGAATCCCGCCGGTTGACGCTGCCAACTTTGCAAATTCGCCCGCGCACGGGTGGTATACTGGGCTGGTCTGGATAATTCATTTGCGCCGCAGCGCAGCCGTGCACTCTCCAACGGCAGGAACGTTATGACCAACAACCGCTGGGTCCGCAACAGCCTGATCTATCTCCTCATCATCATTGGCGTGATCGTCATCTTCTACACGCTGCTCCCGAGTTTCGGCAGCAGCGAACGTCTGGCCCTGACCGAGGTGCTGCAACAGGCCCGGGCCGGCCAGATCGAGAGGATTATTGTCGACGGCGAGAAGCTCACCGTCATCCCGACGGTGGGCCGACAGGGAGAGGAAGCCCAGAAGTACAGCAGCCGCATCGGCAAGAACACCGATCTGGAAACCCTGCTGATCACCACCGGCATCTGGGACCAGGTCAGCGCGCCCGACGTGGAGTACAAAGGCTCCAGCGGGTTCGGCAGCGTCTTCGGCATTCTGCTCAACTTCCTGCCCCTGATCTTTTTCGGCGGCCTGATCCTGCTGATGATGCGGCAGGCCCAGGGTTCCAACAACCAGACCATGAGCTTCGGCCGCAGCCGCGCCCGCATGATGCCCTTCAACCGCCCGTCGGTGACCTTCAGCGACGTGGCCGGCGTGGACGAGGCTAAGGCCGAGCTGGAAGAAGTCGTTGACTTCCTCAAGTACCCCGAGCGCTTCCTGCAACTGGGCGCGCGCATCCCCAAGGGCGTCCTGCTGGTGGGTCCTCCCGGAACCGGCAAGACCTTGCTCGCCCGGGCGGTGGCTGGCGAGGCCGGCGTGCCCTTCTTCCATATCTCCGGCAGTGAGTTCGTGGAGATGTTCGTCGGCGTGGGCGCGGCGCGGGTTCGGGACCTCTTCGAGCAGGCCAAGCGCAACGCGCCGTGTATCCTGTTCGTTGACGAAATCGACGCCGTGGGACGCCATCGCGGCGCCGGATTGGGCGGCGGCCACGACGAGCGCGAGCAGACCCTCAACCAGATCCTGGTTGAAATGGACGGTTTCGAGACCAACACCAACATCATCGTCATCGCGGCCACCAACCGGCCCGACATCCTGGACCCGGCCCTGCTGCGGCCCGGCCGTTTCGACCGCCGCGTCACCCTGGACCTGCCCGACGTGATGGGCCGCGAAGCGATCCTCAAGGTGCACGTGGCCGGCAAGCCCCTGTCCCGGGAGATCAGGATCGACGTGGTCGCCCGCGAAACCCCCGGCTTCAGCGGCGCCGACCTGTCCAACCTGGTCAACGAAGCGGCCCTGCTGGCCGCCCGCAAGAACCAGTCCAGCATCTTCATGCAGGATTTCGAAGAGGCCATCGAGCGCGTGATCGCCGGCCCGGAGCGCAAGAGCCGGGTCATCAACCAGCGCGAGAAGGAGATGACCGCCTACCACGAGGCGGGCCACGCGCTGGTCGCCTGGCACCTGCCCCACGCCGACCGCGTGCACAAGATCAGCATCGTCTCCCGGGGCAACATGGGCGGACACACCACCTTGCTGCCCGAGGAGGACCGCTATCTCTGGACCAAGAACCAGTTCCAGGACATGCTCGGGGTCATGATGGGAGGCCGGGTCGCCGAGGAGCTGATCTTCGACGAGGTGACCACGGGCGCCAGCAACGACATCGAGCGGGCGACCAAGACGGCCCTGGGCATGATCAAACGCTACGGCATGTCCGCCAGCCTCGGCCCGCGCACCTTCGGCAAGCGCGAGGAGATGGTGTTCCTGGGTCGTGAGATCAGCGAGGAACGCGACTACGGCGACAAGATCGCCGAGGAGATCGACGACGAGGTCCGCCACCTGATCAATAGCGCCTACCGCCAGGCACAACAGTTGCTCATCGACAACAAGCCCAAGCTGGTGCAGGTGGCCGAGTACCTGATCGAGCACGAGGCCATCTCGGGCGACGCGCTGACCAACCTGTTCAGGGACAATCCACCGGGCGCCGAGCCGGAACCGGCCGTGCCCGAAGCGCCCACGCCTTCGCCTTATGCTCCGCCGGCTCCTCCGGTAACCCAGGGCGGGCCTGTCCCCAGCCCGGCCCCGTCCTTCGGCAGCGCCAGCACCGCGGAGCCGATGCCGGGGGCCTCGCCGGGCGACGACTGACGCGAAGTACGGATCCAATCCGAAAGGGAGCAGCCGGCAAGCTTGCTCCCTTTCTTTTTGCCAGGGCTGGAACCGCTACCGCGGGCCTGCCGCGTCAGATCGAATCCGAATTTGCCCTCCGGTTATATTGCGGTCATCACTGCCGGAGGGGTTGGTATATCAAGCCGAAGATACGTCGAATGACTTCAGTTAGTTCCGCATCTGACATCGTCCCGTAATAGTCTGTGATGCGGCTTTCAGCCAGGGTCCGAATCTGATCAGTGAGGACCCAGGATGGCTTGGGCATCGAGACTGAGTTGATCGGGTACGACAGACTGCGATTTTGGTTGGCTTCAGATGACCCAATCAATGCTACGATAACCAACCTCGAAACGGCGTTGAATTGATCAGTGCTGAGAATCAGAGCGGGGCGGTCGCCACCTTGTTCATGTCCCCGGACTTGCGCAGGTTCCAAGATCACATGGCGGATTTCTCCTCTCAGTATTGGGGCCATGTTTTTGCATCCTCTGCAAGGCCAATCTCCGCCAATTCGGTCCCGTATTGAATCTGACCTTCTTCCAGAGACCACCCGACCGGTGGTTCAAGTTCTATCTCGCGGCGCATGAGTTCGAACGCCACAATGCTGTTGAGCACCTGTTTTACCTGCGCCATTGCATAGCAGAGGACGTCCAGCGGGTTAGGAAACCGTTCGCGGGCAATCAGTCTATGGAGGTCGGCAGACGAAATTCCACGGATCCATTCACTCAGGATCAGTTCCATTGCGGAATCGTTGCCGATGTCCGTAAGTTCTTGCAGCTGCAGCGACAAACCCGCAGTATCGAACTCACTGACCCACTGGTCAACGAAACCATTGAGCTTTTCAATCTGATCTTCAGTGAACCCGTCTGCGGCTAACTTTTCCTGCCATCCGTGGTAGTCGAGCGTCAACAGGTCGAAAATCATGGACCGGATTGCTGCTTCCAGTCCCCAGGCTTCCCTGACATCCGGCGACTCCACGATGTGGTCCATGATGGAGCGTTCCATCGTGACCATCATTTTCTCCTTTTGCCAGTTCAGCGATTGGCGTAGCTGCGAGGTCTGCTGACGAGTACTTTCGCCAGTCCGTTGGGAATGCAGTAGACCAGGTTGGAGGATGATACCAGATAATCGATTGCGACCACTTCTGGCAATCCGGCCCCATCCTTCGGCAGCGCCAGCCCCGCGGAGCCGACGCCGGGCGACGACTGACGGCCCCTACCGATTACCAAACAGAAAGCGGAGGCGGGATTGGATCCCGCCCCTACGTGTTTGCGGTGTCGGCCTCGCCGGCGTTGGCGTCGGCATCCAGGGGCAGGCTGCGGTAGTAGAGGCCCCACTGCTGCATCAGGCTTTCCACGCGGGGGTCTTTCAGCGCGATGAGTTCGCGGAAGAACCCCGCCAGGGCGTGGGCCGGACGCAGTTCGTCGGTGCACACCCAGCTGCGGTCGCCGGGCACCGCGTAGATGAGGCCGCTCTGGTGGGGGCACGTCACCTGGACCCGCCCCATATCCGTGCTGATCTTGACGGTCAGTCCTTGGGATTGCGGAAGATTTTCCTGGTTGCCTGGCGTTATCTGAACTGGCGTAGTCATGCTGCGATAGTCCTGTCGGGAGCGGGTGAATGGGTCGATGGCTTAGCCGGGATACGTCCAATGTCGAGCGTGGCAATGCCCATGAAGGCGGGCCGCCAATTATAAACCCAGGCCGCCGATGATGGTGTTATACTGTCTCGGCCAACCGTCCGAAAATCGTACCGGAAATCGCTGATTACGTCGGTCAGTCCTGATATAACGGTTGACATTGATCAGGGACCGACTAACGACCAAGGACCAACCAGCAACTTCATAAAGGACACTTTCGTATGTTCACACCCGGGGGCGGCCAACAACCGCCTCGTCAACCCGAATTCGACCTTGAACAACTCCTCGGTCGCGTGCGCGGCATGTTTGGTGGCTCCGGTGGACGCCTTGGCGGCGGAAATCTGGGCATTTTAATTCTGGCGGTCATCGCCCTGCTGATAATCATCTGGGCCGCCACGGGAGTCTACACGGTAAGCCCCGGTGAAAACGCCGCGCTGCGGTTGTTCGGAGCCGTGCAGGGCGCCCCCGTATCGGAAGAAGGTCTCCACTGGTGGTGGCCGTCGCCGGTGGGCAACAAGGACGTTGTCCTGGTGACCGAGATCCGCCGCATGGAGCTGGGGTTCCGAGGCAACGACGCGGCGGTGAACACCCCGTTCCTTGACGAAGCGTTGATGATCTCAGGCGACCTGAACATCGTCGACGTGCAGATGGTGGTGCAGTACCGCATCAGCAACCTGAACAATTTCTTGTTCAAGGTGGACGACCCTGGCGAGGTGGGCCGCGGCATTCCCGAGGGCAGGCCTGACGGCCGCACCCTGAAGGACGGCGCCGAAGCGGCCCTGCGCCTGGTGGTGGGTCAGCGCTCCATCGACGACGTGCTGGTCGAGGCCCGCGATACGGTGGAAACCGATACCAGGAGTCGCCTGCAGTCGATCCTGGACGAGTACGAGGCCGGCATCGAGGTTGTCTCGGTGCAACTGCTCGACGTGAAGGCTCCCGAAGAGGTGCGGGCGGCGTTCGACGACGTGCTCCGCGGCCGGCAGGAGAAGGAAACCCGCATCAACCAGGCGCTGGCCTATGAAGCCGACGTGATACCCCGTGCCCGTGGTGACGCCGAACGCATCCGAGAGTCGGCCGAGGCTTTCAAGCAGGCGCGCATTGAGACCGCGACCGGTGAGGCGCAGCAGTTCGAGGCGGTGCTCGAGGAGTACCTGAGTTCTCGTGAGGTAACCAGACAACGCCTCTACCTGGAGGCCCTGGAAAACGTCTTCCCGGGCGTCACCAAGATCGTAGTTGACCCTGAATCCAACCCAGTCATCATCCTGGGCCAGGACGGCAACGTGATACCAGCCCCGATCGGACCTCCATCGCCATAGGTGGCAGGTATCGCCCGCTCACCGACCGACCAGGAGAACTCTCGAAATGCGAAACCTGATAATCATTGCCATTGTCATCATTGTGGGGCTGGTCGTGCTACGCCAGGCTCTGTACGTGGTAGACGTCACCGAGCAGGTCATCATCCTCCGCTTCGGCGAGGTGGTGGACACCCGCACCACCCCAGGTCTCAACGTCAAGGCGCCGTTTGTGGACACCGTCGTCCGGCTGGACAAGCGGATCCTGCGCATCGACGCGCCGCCGGTGTCCATGCCCGACCAGGACAAGGAAAACCTGGTCATCGACATCTACGCGCGCTACCGGATCACCGACCCGGTGCAGTTCCGCAAGACCCTGCAAACCGAAATCAACGCCAGGAGCCGCCTGGGCGACATTGTGACCTCCTCGCTGCGTGACCGGGTGGCCCTGCGCGACCGGACCGACATCATCGGAGCCAAGCCCCAAGTGGACGAAAACGGCGTGACCATCGTTGACGACGAAGGCCTCCCGCTGGTGGAAGCGCAGGAGACCCGCACGGAAATCCTCAACGAGGTGCTGACGGCGGTGCGTGACATCACCCAGCGGGACAACTTCGGCATCGCGATGATCGACGTGCGCATTAAGCGCGCCGACTTCCCCGAAGCCGTTACCGATACCATCTTCACCCGCATGCGCGCCGAGCGTAACCGTATCGCTGCCCGGTTCCGCGCCGAGGGTGAAGAAGAAGACCGCAAGATCCGCGCCACCACCGACCGCGAGCGTGATGTCATTCTGGCAACCGCCGAGCGTGACTCTAACCGCATTCGTGGTGAAGGCGAAGCCGAGGCCATCAAGATCCTCGCCGAGGCTCTGAACCGCGACCCCGAGCTGTTCGGGTTCCTGCGCAGTCTGGAAGCCTACCAGCGCTTCATCCAATCCCAGGACACCATCATCCTGTCATCCGACTCCCCACTGTTCGACTACCTGACGGGTCCGCAAGCGCCGGAAGCAGGGAACTAGGATAGAATGGGTTTTGAGCAATGGACCCTCCTGGCCTACCTGGAGGCTGGAGCGTACATCGCGATCATGCTCGCGGTGCTGGGAGTTCCTCAAATGCTGTCCGGTTACTTTGACATTCGCGAACGCCGCAGAGAACGAGCGGAACAGGATGCCAGCGCAGAGCGCCGCCACCAGGAAATGATGGCCATGATCGCGGCCACCATCGCGAATGGTCAGGAGATGATGGCGACCACCATCGCCAACGGACAGGAACTGGTGGCGGCCGCCCTCGCTAGCTCCAACCGAAACGGCGACGACGCAATCCGGTCATTGCAGCAGGAAATCGCCAGCCTTCGGGCAGAGATAGCGGAACTCCGTCAGGAACGTTCCAACGGCGCATCCGGCGGGTAGTCGGCGGTCACCGTGACCACCAGGCCGAAAGAACCGCCGGCAATGCCGAATACCGGGGACGACGCTGCCATCGGGGAACGCACCGGTTCCGTAGCGCTGCGTCTGGACGCGCTGGGCCTCGACTTCCGCGCCGCCGATTTCCCCACCCGGTTCATCGAGTTCTGCGAAGCCAACGACGACTATGAGATGGAAATCAACGAAGCCGGGGAATTGGTGATTCTGCCTATGGTGGGTTTCAGAGGCAACCGACGGGAAAATTACCTCAACGCATTTATGTGCACCTGGGAGATGGCCAACGGCGGCGTCAGCGCCTCGCAGTCCAGCCGGTTCCGCCTGGCCTCCGGCGCTATCCGCGGACCCGATGCCGCCTGGATCACCCAGGAACGCTACGACGACGCCACCGAACACGAGCGCGAGACCGTCTTCCCCGGCGCGCCCGATTTCGTCGTCGAGATCAGATCCCGCACCGACAACCTCGCTCCGTTGCGGCGCAAGATGCAACTCTGGATGGACGGCGGCGCCCGCCTGGGCTGGCTCATCGACCCTCCCAATCGTCGGGTGTACGTCCATCGTGCCGGCCAGCCGGAACCGCAAGTTCTGGAAGATCCCGAGACGCTGGACGGCGAGGACGTTATGCCCGGCTTCTCCTTTGGCGTGCGACAGTACATCTTCGACATGCAATAGGGGCGGGTCAGCAACCCGCCCCGCTCTTTGGGATCCGATCCGTTCCCCCGGCGTCAGCGGCCGGCGATGCGGCGTCCTTCCTCCAGGCCGCCGGCCGTGCGCGTGGGCGCGGTGATCAGGATGCTGAACCCCTGCTCTAGCCGCATGGGAACCTCCTCGGCGGTGCAGCCCACCGCGCAGGGCACCCCGGCGTTCTTGCAGGTATCCAGGATCCGCAGCAGCATCTCCTGCACCTCGGGATGGCCGGCGTTGCCCTTGTGCCCCAGCGCCACGGACATGTCGCCCGGGCCGGCCCAGACGGCGCCGATGCCCTTGACCTGGCTCAGGATGTCGGGCAGGTTGCGCACGCCGGTGGGTTCCTCGACGATGCCCATGAGCAGCAGGTTTCCATCGGGGTCCAGCGGCCACAGATCAGCGGCGTCGTAGTACTCGGCGGCGGAGAGGCCCCAGTAGCGCGGCGCGATGCGCTGCCACCAGCCCCGCTCGCCGTGGGGCTCGAAGTCGGCCACGCCCGGCACCTGGGGATAGCGCGCCGACTGCACCGCCGACATGGCTCCTTCCACGGTGTCCAGGTGGGGCAGGATGAGCCCGTACACGCCGGTGTCCAGGGCTTGCTTGATGACCCACTGGTTCTGCTCCCGGGTGTTGGGCGGGATGCGGACGACGGGCGTCGGGTCGGCCATGAGGCCGCCGCCCTCGGCGACGCGCTTGCGGTTGAGCAGGAACTGGAGCGACGTGCGCAGGTTGTTGAAGGACAACCCCTCGTGCTCCATCTCGATCATCACCATGTCGTAGTCGGAATCGGCAAAGTACATCATCTCGTCCAGGTTGCCGTTCCAGATCAGGCCGGTGCCGAACACCGGCTTGCCCTCTTCCAGCAGCTGGATCACCTTGCTGTAGCGCGTGGTAGCCATGGCTTTGCTCCTTGTCTTGCCGAAATACGCTGTTAAGGCTACCGTTACTAGCGCGACAGCGCTTCGGCCGGCTGTTTCAATCGTCCTGGGTTTGCTGAACCGGGCTATTGATCCCAAGGCCGTGAAGTTCGTTTTCCAATTCCCGAACGCGGGCTTCGGCCTGTAGGCGGGCTTCTCGTTCTCGCTCGACCTGGGCTTCCGCGCGGTCGGCCCGATCGCGCTGGGACTCGTAGGTGGGGATGTGCTCCCCAGTGTCCGGATCGTACCAACCGAGCCTTCCGCTCTCCCAGCGCAAGTGCAGGTTCAGCACTGAGCTGTATCCTTGCAACACGCCTCCGCCCAACTCTTCAATCTCTATCGGTTCATACCGCCCCTCCACCAGCCGGTCGCCGGCCAACCGTGTTCCGTGATGCTCTCCCGTCTCATCAAACCGCCAGTATTCCAGGATGCCAAACGCCGCGTAGTCATCCCGCTTTTCCCCGACGTCGGTCTCCGCGGTGCTCGGCGATGCCACTTCCAGCACGAAGTCCGGCGGCTTGCCCTGCTCCGCGATGACGTACCCGTTGCGCGCCCGATAGGCGGCGGGGTCCACGCCAAAGGCGATGAGCAGGTCGGGCACCCGGCGCTCGGTGGCAGGTGAACCAAGTTCCCGGATAATGTAGCGTTCGGCAGTGACCAGAGTGGTGTCAGGGTTGCCCAGGTACAGGGTGAGGAAGTGGGAGCTTCCGGGTTGGTGCACGTGGTCGTAGCTGCTCATCTCGTCAGGGTGGCCGGGAGGAGGGTCCGGCAATTGAAACTGGAACTGTCGAGCCGGTGACTCGGCGGGGATATTGGCAGTAGTCATGGGGCACCTGTGTGGCTGGGGGACCGATGAACATTCACAATCCAGTCGGTCATTTTCCGATCAGCGCCGCCTCGAACTCCGCGGCATCCTCGTGCGGCCCCACTATGGCCAGGCGAAACGCGCCGGCGTCCACCAGCCGCCCGGCGGCGCGCAGCACGTCGTCGGGGGTAACCGCGTCGATGCTGGCGGCGGTCTCGTCGGGGGTGGTGATCTCGTCCATCAGGAGTTCCTGTGAGGCCAGCCACGAGGCCACGGCGCGGGAGTCCTCCATGCGCATCAGCAGACGGCCCTTGATGTATTCCCGTGCCTTATGCACCTCGGATTTGGGCGGCGGCGTGAGCAGGCCCTCCAGCTCACGCCGGGTGGCGGCGACCGCCTCCGCCGCCCGGGACGGCTCGGTGCCGCAGGACACCACCAGCGCGCCGCAGTCGCGGTAGCTGCTCAGCGAGCTATGGCAGTCGTAGGTCAGTCCCAGATTCTCCCGCAGGTTCTGGAACAGGCGGCTGCTCATGCCGTCGCCCAGCAGGCCGTTCATCACGGTGGCGGCGTAACGGTCCGGGTCGCCCAGGGAGAAGCCGGGCAAGCCCAGGCAGATGCTGGTGTCTTCGGTGACCCGATTTTCCAGCAGGATCGCCGGAGCGTCGTTGGACGGAGCGGACACCGGCTGCCACGTCAGCGTATCGCCGGGAGCCCAGTCCTTCGTAGCGTCCGCAACGAAACGCACCGCCTCGTCATGGCCGACGGCGCCGGCGATACCGATGACGGTGTTGTTGGGGCGGTACTGGCTTTCCATGTACCGGCTCACGTCGTCCAGGCTGATGGCCGCCACGGACTCCGCGGTGCCGCCCACGTCGCGGCCCATGGCCTGGTCGGGCCACAGGGCGCGGTCGATGAGCAGGTCGCACACCTGGGCGGGATAGTCGTTGGTCATCCGCAGCTCATCGAGGATGACCTCCCGCTCCTTCTCCATCTCGGCGGGATCCATGAGCGGGTTCAGGATCAGGTCGAAGATCACCGGCAGCGCCCGGTCAGCGTGGACGCTGGCCACCTTGCACCAGAAGGAGGTCATCTCCCGGTCGGTGGCGGCATTCATCATGCCGCCGACGCCCTCGACCGCTTCGGAGATCGCCAGGGCCGTGGGCCAGCTTCGCGTCCCCTTGAAGGGCAGGTGCTCCAGAAAGTGGGACAGGCCGGCCAGCTCGTCGGGTTCGTAGCGTGAGCCGGCGCCCACCGAGACGAACATGGAGACGCTGCGGGTGTGCGGCATTTCCGCCGTCAGCACCCGCAGGCCGTTATTGAGGACCGTCCGTTGGTACATCACAAATCCTTGTGTGCGCACCAACCGTCATTCCGGCGAAAGCCGGAATCCAGCGGCACGTGTTGGACTCCGGCTTTCGCCGGAGTGACGAGTTTGACGGCTAGGTGTTCAGCCAGTCCACGTCGCCCTGCAGGTCGGCCGGGTGATCCTTGGACATGAACACGTCGTAGCGGCGTTTGGCCTCGGCGATGGTGGTGTTCTCGGGGCCGTGGCCGGGATACACGTAGGTGTCGGCCGGCAGGGTCAGCAGCTTGGAGCTGATACTGCCGAGCAACTGTTCCAGAGCCTCAGGGCTCCGGGAGCGGCCCGGGCCACCGGGGAAAAGGGTGTCGCCGGAAAACAGGAAGCCGCCCACCACGTAGCAGGTGGAACCGTCGGTGTGACCCGGGGTGTGGATGCACCGGATGGTGCGGTTGCCGAACTGCACGGTGTCCCCGTCGTTGAGCTGGCGCTGGACCGGCCCGGGCGGCAGGTGGGCATCCAGCTCGCCGATGGCGGCGGGAGCGCCGATGCTGCCGGTGATCTCGTTGTAGCCGGCCAGGTGATCGCCGTGGCCGTGGGTCACCAGGATGGCCTGGACGTCGACGCCGGCCTCCCGCACCTCGTTGATCATCTTCTCCGGCTCGTCCGGCGTGTCGATGCACACGGCCTGGTTGGTCTCGGGACAGATGACGATGTAGCCGTTGTTGCTCAGGCTCCCCATGTTCTCAATCTTGTGTACGGTGACGTCGCCCGCTCCCTGCGCCTGGTGATGAACTGGCATGCTGCTTGCCTCCTGCGTAACGTGGAAATGGTGCCAGCATTGTAACAAACCGGGAGACCGCGGAAACTGACACAGAGCACATCCCCATCGTCAAAACCATGGAGATCATGGGCGACGTGGAAATGATGGATGCCCTGCGGCGGGGCATCCGGGACGTGCAGGAAGGCAATATCGTATCGTTGGACGAGGTGAAATCCGAGTCGGGGATCGCAGATTAGCGCAGCCACGTCCGGCCTTCCTAATCGACAGGCACCGATCAGTTGCGGCGACGGCGGATCAGCGACTGGGCGGCCACCGCCCTGTGCTCCGCGATGCTGGCCTGCATGAACCCGCGTATCGCCTCTTCGGCGCGGTCGATCCAGGTGTTCGCCAGGTTTGTGGTGAAGGTCTCGGCGTGGTCATAGTCAGCTTTCTGCCTTACATCCTGCAGCCGGCCGAACGTGTCCCCAAACCACCTGGTGTCCGGCGAAAACAGGTGGCGACCCTCCCGCAATTGGGCCCTGGAGGTTCCATGTTCCAGTCCCCGATAGACGCGGTCCCACGCATGGCGCGACAGCGGATCGTTAGCAGTTCCAATGATGCAATCGGCGTTGCTGGTGGCCAGCGCGTGAAACATGGCGTAGTAGGCCGTGCTGATCGCTCGTCGCAGTGCCTCGTCGGTGGGTCGGCTGGCAGGCGGTATTGGTGTAACCAGGGATCGGCTGCTGGCTATCAGCGCTTCCCAATTCATGCCGGACGATTTCCCCGTGGAGTTCGCCGGTTGGCGTCGGCCAGTTGGTCAAGGTCCCTCTTGTTGGCGTATGAGATGGGTACGACATCGTCAATTCCAAGGTCCAACAGCATGGGCTCGATCTCGTCATCGAACTCGTTGAGCATCCTAGGACTGAGATTTTTCCTGTCACCTTCATAGACGACGGTGACGTGAATGAAATCATTGTCGTAGCCCATCCAGACCTCGGACTCGACGTGATGCACGCGGATGCTCGACGGAAGGCGCTTGGGCAACTCCGTCCGCACAATTTCTGAAACCTTGTCCAAGGTTTCTGCCGATAGGTCCATGAGTTTCCTCCCCTGTTGGCACGATGCCGGCGGAACGCGCAACACTCAAGCGCTTACGTCTGACAGCCCTCTATCCGCCCAGCCGCGCGCGCATGCTGTCGGGCACCTGCCGGATGCGGCGGCTGAAGGCGGTGTCCCAGCGCATGGGAACCTGGCGGGCCGCCTCGGTGCACAATGCGGCGCCGTTTAGGTAGTCGTCGCGGTGGATGTACTCGGCGGCGATGGAGCCGTCCTCGGCGCCGTTGTGGTAGTTGCCCAGCGGGAAGGCCATGCCGGTGGAACGGTAGCCCCAGGCGTTGAAGGCGCTGGCCTCGCAGACGCCGCCGCTCATCAACTGGCGCTGGCAACGAAAGTCGGGGTTGTCGGCAAGCAGAGTCTCGCGGGCGCGGATCAGGGCTGACTCGGCGTCGGCGTTGAAGGTGCTGCCGGCGTCGCCCACGCGGATCACCGGCCCGCCACCGATCACCGCGCCCGGAAGGGTCCGCGACGACTCCAGCGACACCACCAGCGTGTCCATGGGCAGGGTGCGGGCCTCAGCCAGCAGGCGCGCGCCCACCAGGCCCACTTCCTCAGCGCGGGTGAACAAGCCATATACATCGCCGGCGGCCGGCTCGTCTTTCAACGCCGACAGGGTCGCCAGGATGCAGCCGCAGCCAGCCAGATCGTCGGCGGCGCGCATGACGATCTGGTCGTCCTCGATGCTGAAATCGGGCAGGTCGAACACCGCCGGCGACGGTATCGGCACGTCGGCATCGGTTGAACCGGTCAGCCGTATCTGCGCCTGGCGTTCGGGTTCGTCGCCGTGGGGTCCCACGGTCTCGGCCGGAATGCGCCGGCCGCCGGGCAGGACGATGTGCAGGGGTACCCCGGCCGCGAAGGATCCAGCTGGCACGCCGCCCAGGGCCTTGCCGATGAGATAGTCGCCGTCGCGGCCGACGATCTCGAAGCCGGGATGGTCCATGTGGGCCATCAGGGCGATGGGTGGGTGTTGGTCCGCATCCGTGCCGGCGATGCGGGCGATGATGTTGCCGAAGTTGTCGGTGCGCCAGGAGACGCCGATCTCGGTCAGCGCGTCCCGTACGGCGGTGGCGACGCCTTGCTCGTGAAAGGCCACGGCCGGCTGCGCCCCCAGGCGGGCCAGGAAATCCAGGGCGCGGGCGTTGTAGTCGTCAAGGTTGGTAGTATTCAAGGATAGTCACCTCTGCCAGCGAAACAGGCTCCATACCGGAGCGGTGAAGTCGGGGAGCAGGTCTCCCCCGTCGATGGTGTCGTCCTCGCCCAATTCCAAGGGCTCGGTGTCGGGACGGTACACGGTGATGGTGGTGGTGTCGGGGTCGGCCACCCAAACCTGCCGGGTGCCGAAGCTGAGCCACATCTCTGCCTTGCGGCGCATCTCCGGACGGGAGTTGCTGGGCGATTTGACCTCCACCACCAGATCAGGGGCCAAGTTTGGAAAGCCTTGAGTACCAGAGGCTACTCGTTCTGGGGCGATCCAAGACACATCAGGAGCGCGAACCGTATCCGGTCCGATTTCCAGCAGATAGCCGGGTTCGCCACTACGAACTGCTCCGTAGTTGCGGGGGCCGGCGAACATACTCAATACCGTGGTGATGATCGCCACAACTATGGCGTGTGGGTCTCCCGTAGCCACTTTCTCAACCAACACTCCTCGGATAAGTTCGTATTTCCTGCCGTCGCCCCGGGGCATCGCCAGCAGTTCTTCGGCGGTCATCAATTTGGGTTTGGTGGTCATTTTACCGTCTCCACCCGATACTAGTTTGGCTCCATTCTCCCATCGCAGTATACGTTAGGCAAACGAGGCCCGCCCGCCGGATGCTATACTGCGGCGCGTATATTTTGACCCTGCAAATCCGCCCTTACGGCGGACCGGAGGTGCGCTGTGCTGCCCAAGTTTCGTGTCAGTCTGGACGAGGCCACGATGGTTCCCGGGGACGACCTGAAGTCCACCGTCGCCGCCGTTTTCGAGAAGATGGGCGTGCCGCCCGAGGACGCGCAGTTGGGCGCCGACGTGCTGGTGGTGGCCGACCTGCGCGGCGTCGACTCCCACGGAGTCTCCAACATGCTGCGCAGCTACGTCAGCGGCTACACCAGCGGGCAGATCAACCCCAACCCCAACATGCAGATTGTCCGCGAGACCCCCAGCACCGCCAGCATCGACTCCGACCGCGGTCTGGGCATCATCACCACGCCCAAGGCCATGGACATCGCCATCCGCAAGGCCGCCGAGGTGGGCGTGGGCATGGTGACCATCGGCAACGCGCGGCACCTGGGCATGGCGTCCTACCACGCCATGATGGCGCTGGAGCACGACATGATCGGCGTGTGCATGACCAGCTGTCCGCCGTCGGTGGTGCCGACCTTCGGCGCCGAGCCGCGCCTGGGCACCAACCCCATCGCCATCGCCGTGCCGTCGCGCAACGAGGCGCCCTTCGTCTTCGACGCCGCCACCAGCACCGTGGCCGGCAACAAGGTCGGCATCGCCCGTCGCCTGGGCGTCAAGCTGGAGCCGGGCTGGCTGGCCGACGCCGAGGGCAACCCCATCATGGAGGAGGCCGACGCGCCGGACAACTACACTCTGCTCACCCTGGGCAGCACCCGCGAGCTGGGCTCACACAAGGGCTACGGCCTGTCCTGCATGGTGGACATTTTGGCCGGCGTGCTCACCGGGTTCGGGTACGGCGCGGTGCCGGGCCGGCCCAACTTCGGGCACTATGTTGCCGCCTACAACGTGGCCGGCTTCGACGACCCCGACCACTTCAAGGACCAGATGGACGAGTGGCTGCAGATGATGAAGTCCACCCGCCCGGCCCCCGGCGAGGAGCGGGTGATGGTAGCCGGCCAGCCCGAGGCCGAGATGGAGGAGATCCGCCGCGTGGAGGGCATCCCCCTGCACCAGGAGGTGGTGGACTGGTTCCACGACACCTGCGGCGAGCTGGGGATCGACTGCCCGTTCTAATGGGCTGCCCGATTTAGATATTGGTGAACCACAGGCACGTGACCGTGTTGGTCACACCGTTTATGGGGCGGATCCGGTGGCGCATGATCTCGGTGAGGTCCTCCACCGTTCCCGCCTCCAGTTCGACCACCACGTCGTAGGGCCCCAGCACCTCGCGAATCGCCGCTCCGCTGATGGTGTTCAGGCGGTCGAGGACCTCCTGCGTCTTTGCGGGCTCCACGTTGACCAGTACATATGCGTTTGCCGCCATAGCAGCACCTCCATTCAGGTATTATCTCTATCGTAACATTGCCCCACGCCGTATTCGCGACATCGCTGCCGGTTTTGACGTTCCTGGCCGGTACCGGGAGTGCGCTCTATACTAGAGATCGACCCTAGCAAGCCCAATGAAGGCTGACCACCCATGATTACGGAGTTAACCCTACGAAATTTCAAATGCTTTCGTGAGGTCAGCATCTCGCCGAAGTTGGTGACTATTCTGATCGGCCCGAATGGGACCGGCAAATCCAGTGTGCTCCAAGCGCTTTGCCTGCTCAAGCAATGGGAAACCCGGGGATCAACCCTGCCGTTGGACGGTCGTCTGCTTCAATTGTCACCGGACGAATTCGTCAATCAGAGTGTACATCCCGGGTCGGCTCACGTGGAATTAGCAATCTCGGGCGTATGGGGCCTTGCGGATCAAACAGTCGAATCGCCTGTAGAGTTCGAACTCTGTTTTGTATTTGATGGCACAGGAGAGACGATCTCCAAAACGTCCAATGTAGGGTTCGTTCTACGCGGTGAGCCGGTCACAGTCACCATACCTTCAATTCTTGGTCATGGAAGATCCGAAGTCGTCGTCGGTTCCACTGAGGTTGGTTATGTAGGTGCGGTGTCAGGGACGGAGATCGGCGATCTAAGAATTTTGAACCGCTTTAGCGATTACGGATCGAGCCTCCGTAGTACGCTGCGTTGCGTAAGGTCTTTGTTGAAGGAGGTGCGTGTAGTTCCTGCGATACGGGGATTGGCGCGACGAACCTACTCTCTGGGCCCGGCACCTCACGATGAAATACTGCCCATGGAAGGCCTGAGTGCTCAGGAGGATGCGCTAGTCACCACTCTGGCCTATGCGCCAGCGGAAGTACTCCGGATCGCCGATTGGATGAAACGTGTAACCGGCGTAGGCTTGCAGACAGAACTGGTACCTGGCCGGAATGTGCAACCAACGTCCACGACACGGTCTGGCCAACGGAGCCTTCTGGCCGAAGGTTTCGGGACAAACGCTCTGGTACTTCTTTTGTTGGAACTATCGCGGTCCTCCGATGGAGCGACTATCCTGATAGAAGAACCGGAAATTCATCTCCACCCCGGCGCCCAGGCGGAATTGGCTTCCGTCATCACAGGAGAGGCTAAAGCCTCAAACAAGCAGGTAATCATGACCACTCATAGCGAACACATCGCCGGCCGGCTGATGATTGAGGTGGCCGAGGGCAACCTGTCGCCGGAGGATATAGCTATCTATTCGTTTGAAAAAGACGACAATGGGGTTTGTTCCGCCAGCGAAATCGAAGTGTCTGAAAATGGTCAGGTCGCTGGCGGCCTGCGCAGTTTCTTCCAGACCGACCTGGACGAAATGCGACGCTATGTTGACGCGCTGCGGGCCAAAGCATGACGCCCAGGTTCATCCTTGATGAGAACGTGGTCATCTGCGCGCAGTTGGGAGTGGACCAAAATGGCGACCCGAGCCCGGTTTGCGCGGACTTGGTGCAGCAGATCATCGACATTTGCCACACGTTGATTGTGGATGATGCTCTGTGGGATAGATACGAAGAGCAACTACACCGGCCTCGACACGAGCACGCCACGTCGGGACCCTATTTGATGCGCGTCCTCTGGAACGCGCTCGCCACCGCCGGCAAGATAGACGGTCTCGGACATGACGCCCCGTCTTTTGATGACGAAGGTGTCATCCCGGCCGGGAGCCAAGATGACACCTTCATTGTCAGGCTCGTAGTCGAGACCGGTGCTACGCTGGTCACCGCTGACGAACCGCTCCGCCAAGAGTTGCGGGATACGGGTCTGGCTGCCAAGTACGGTCTGTCGGTGTTGTCCCCAGAGGACGCGCTGGGCCAGCTCTGATGCCAACGATCGTTAGCCGCAATGCAGGTACTTTCTGACGGCCAGTTCCTGTCTGGCCGGCGCCAGAAAATGCGCGCTGGCCTGTTGATACTGCCGGGTGGTCACCGGGAGCCGTTCCCGTCGTCCGGTTCGGGCTAAAGGCCGCCCAGGTACTCGTTGTACCCGCCGGCGTCGAGCAGCGCGTCCAGCTCAGCGGGATCGCTCATGCGGACCCGCAGCATCCAGCCGTCGCCGAAGGGATCGTTATTGACCAGTTCGGGCTCCTGGGCCAGGCGCCCGTTGACCTCGGTGATCTCGCCGCTGACGGGCGAATACAGGTCGGAGACGGCTTTGACGGACTCGATCTCACCCATCTTGGCCATGTGCCCCACGGGAGCGCCGGTCTCGGGCAACTCCACGTACACCACGTCGCCCAACTGGTCCTGAGCGTAGTGGGTGATGCCCACCAGGACGGTTCCGGCGGCAGCATCCTCAACCAGGGCCCACTCGTGTTCCCTGGAGTATTTGCGGTCTTCGGGATTCACTTTGTCTGATACCTCCCAAGGGTAGGGTAGTCAACGATTCTGGCGACCGAGGGCGCCACGCTGGTCGCAATGATAGCGAGACGGGTCGGCGCTAGCTCGGCCGCTGGTAGAAAGGCAGTTCGACCGTGATGGCGTCAGCGCGGCGTCCGCGAATGTCCACGGTGAGGACCGTGTCGGTGGCGGCGTGGGCAGCGTCGACAAAAGCCGTGGCGATGCACCGCTCCAGGGTGGGCGAGTAGCTGCCGCTGGCCACGGTGCCGATCACCTCGCCGTCGGCCAGCACGTCGTAACCGGCGCGGGGGGAACTGCGCCCCGGCAGGGTCAATCCGATCAGGCGGCGTTCGGTCCCGTACACCCGCTGGTGGTCCAGCACGTCGGCGCCGTTGTAGCCGCCGTCGCGCCGCACGAACCGGCCGAAGCCGGCCTCGATGGGGGTGATGGTGTCGGTGAGCTCGTGGCCGTGCAGCGGGAGGCCGGCTTCCAACCGGAGCACGTCCCGGGCTCCCAGGCCGCAGGGAACCGCGCCGGCCTCGGTCAGCTTGTTCCAGATGGACACGACGTCGGCTGACCCGACGGCAAGCTCAAACCCATCCCCTCCGGTGTAGCCGGTGCGTCCGATGAACACGCGGCGGCCTTCGATGTGGCCGCGGCCCCAGGTGAAGGGGCGCAGCAGGGACGGCGCGGGGCTACGGCCCGGGTTGCGGGCCAAGCGCGCGCCGGGGCTGAAGTCCTCGCAAAGTTGGTCAAGGATGTTCACCGCGCTGGGCCCCTGCACGGCGAGGAGGCCGGTGAGCATGGTGCGGTCGGTGATGTGCACCCCGCGCCCATCGAAGTGCTGGGCAAGCTGGCGGTCAAACCAGAGGCTCACGGCGGGCCGATTGCCGGCGTTAGGGATGAGCAGGAATTCGTCCTCGGAGAGACGATAGAAGATGGTGTCGTCGATGACGCCGCCCCGCTCGTTGCAGATGAAGCAGTAGCGGGCGCGGCCCATACGCAGGCCGGACGCGGACCCGGTGAGCAGAATGTCCAGCAGACTGGCCGCGTTGGGTCCGCCGATGTGCAGCCGGCCCATGTGCGAGACGTCGAACAAGCCGGCGGCGTTGCGCACCGCGGCCACCTCGGCGATGACTCCCTCGTACTGCACCGGCATGTCCCAGCCGCCGAAAGGCACCATGCGGGCGCCAAGAGCTACGTGGGTATCGTAAAGGGCGGTGCGGAGATTCTCAGCAGCAGTGGTATCAGCAGCCATAGGTTATTCGAGCGGCGGTGTGACGTTGGGAACTCTTGGAATCATCATACCGCCAAGACCGTTAGGGCGCAATGACGAAAGGGCTGGGCACGCGCCCACTTTGGCAGCGCCCCAGGTATTTGGCATGGATAAACAGGATGGGCGGGATTGTCAGGATGGACAAGATTGGATTGATGCGCTGCGCTATCGTGGTTCAGGGTCGAAGGTGGCAGTAACGGCGCCCCAATGGCAGCAGAGCGACGGAAAAGGGGCATTCATCTTGCAGCTATGGGATGGTTTCCGAAGACGGACCGGTTGTCATCATCAAATCATCCCGTTCATCCTGTGCATCCATGCGAATTGTTCCTCCTCGGCAAAGTGGGTACGCATGAGGGATCCGCCCTCATGCGTACCCACTTTCACTCGAATCCTCATTCCGACCCCGCACTTGATGCGGGGGTAGAAATCTCGTCACCTGCGGCCCTCGCTCGTCTGATGGTGAGCGGGTGCCGGGTTGAGCCCGCCGCCCGTCAAGCCCAAACTGGAACCATCCTGTACATCCCGTTCATCCTGCTTATCCCGGTAAAACGTCCCGCTGCTTCTTGAAACCGGGTACCGTGATGCCAGCCAACTCCTTGACCCATTCAGAACGTCCGTGCTATCCTGTGTCCCGCAGGTGATTGTCCCTTACCGATCAGGTTCCGAGAACATACGGCCAAATCCGATCAGCATTCAAGTCGCTACCCGTACCGCAGTAGACTGTCCCCGACCATTCTAATCGGAGTAGTCTCCTGGGTCGCCGCGCCCGCAACAGCGCGCCATGCCGTGGGCATGGAAAATGAGGGCAAAAAGCCAGCGCATTACCCCCGGCCGTGGGGCTGATCACTTCCCGGAACCTGGTCAAAACCAACCAATCGCCAATCATCTGCAAAAACCAACCGCCAGTCACCTGCAAAATCCAATCCCAAAGGAGCCATTGCAATCGTCGAATCCATCCTGTAAATCCTGTGCATCCATGTAAAAGACAAACCGGGTACGCGTGAGGGATCCGCCAGGTTGACTGCCCGAGGCCGCCGTGGTAGCTTACGAGCGTTAACAACCGAACATCCCAATCAGTGCCTGTTGGTGGCCCGTCGCTCCAACCCTTTGCAGATATCAGTCGGCAGTCGGTCGGACAGCGCGGGACAAAAGGAAATCCGGTGAAAATCCGGTGCGGTCGCGCCACTGTAATTGGCAAGACGCTCTCCCTGCGGCATCCTCCGAAAAGGATGCCGATGAGAACCACTGTCCGCCCCAGCGGATGGGAAGGTGAAGACGCGTCGCTATCAGCCATCAGCCAGGAAGCCTGCCATCAGGAGTACTCTAGCTGCACTTCGCGGAACGAGTGAAGCAGATCTGTTGGCAGGTTGCGAATCTGCAACGGCCCAACAGGACGCCCGGAAACGAGCCCCGTTCACCCAGTGCGGACGGGGCCTTTTGCTGTCCCAACGCGGACCGCGCTCCCGTGCCGCTGATCCTGCGAAGTTGGAACTCGCTTGAGCGGTGGTGTTCATCGGAAAACTACGGGACGTCCTGGAGGACAAAGATGCCTAACGTACTGTCGAAAACTTTCAGAATTGCATTGCCATTAGGCCTGGGCCTGATGTTCCTGCTGGCGGTGGCCTGCGGATCCCCCGCCGCGACCAGCGAGCCGGCCCCGCCGGCGGCTGGCAGCGCGCCCCAGGCAACGGCCCCGCCGGCGGTTCCTCAGCAGGCGGTTGCGACCGCCACTCCGGTTCAGCCTGCGGAGTCATCGTCTCCCGCGCAACCAACGGCCGCCCCGGCGGCTGCGACCGCTGTGGACCGACCCACACTGATGGCGGGCGTCATTTGGCTGGATAGTCCGCTGGACCCGGTGGAGAGCGGTTGGGTAGCCAACCAATCGGGAATGTCTGAGAACCTGTTCCGACTGTCAGCGACCAGCCTCAGTCCCGAACCATGGCTGGCGACGGCCGCCACGCAAGTGGACCCATTGACCTGGGAAATCGAGCTTCGGTCGGATGTCAAGTTCCACAATGGAACCGCGATGGACGCTCAAGCGGTCAAGGCTTCCCTGGAGCGGACCGTCAGATTGTCGCCGGCGTCGGCTGAAACATTGACCATCGACACCGTGACCGTCAAGGGAGACCAAACCATCACCGTTACCACCACGGAGCCGCAACCCACGCTGCCGGGTCTGTTGACCGGCCCCGCCGTCGCCATCACCGATGCTGCGGCCGCGGACGCCGCCGGAGAGGGCAATTTCATTGCCGCCGGCGCGCTGACCGGCCCCTACATTCCCACCGAGTACATCCAGAAAGAGCGCCTCAGCAGCGTGGCCAACGACAATTACTGGGGCGGCGCTCCTCCCTTGGCCGGCATCGAACACATCGCCATTCCCGACACCAACAGCCGGGAACTGGCGCTGCAGGCCGGGGACATTGACGTAGCCATCAACATATCACCGGAAGGAGCCCAGACCATCAACGCCCAGCCGGGGATGCACAGTAGCACCGCGGGCATCGGTACCTCCGTCGTCATGTGGTGGGTGAATTTCGAGCGCGGGACGCTGGCCGACCCGCTGGTGCGCCGGGCCGTGGATCAAGCCATCGACCGGGAAAGCATCGCCGGGCTGGTCGCTCCCGAAGGCACCGGTTCGTATGCGGAACTCCTGCTGCCGGAAGCGCTGGTATCCTGCCCGGGCGTCAACGCCCCGGGCTATGATCCTGAGCAGGCCCGCGCCCTGTTGGCCGAAGCTGGCTACGCCGACACCGACGGCGACGGCATCGTTGACAAGGACGGCCAACCTCTGGAGATCGTCATCGGCGGCTACCCCCAGCGGTTCCAGCTGCCCATCATGGCCGAAGCCGCGCAAGCGATGCTTGCCGACGTCGGCATCAAGGCCGAGGTGCTCATCACCGAATGGTCCGTGGTCAAGGAGCCGGCCTGGGATCTCTTCGGGTGGTACAACAACGTGGTCGAAGCCGGAGACCCGGTGCTTAACGTCAGCAAGTACGCCGGTCTCCGAGCCGACGCCAGCGGCAGCGGGGCCAACAACTACGGGCATTACGACAATTCCGGACTGGTGAACATCGTGGCCCGGGCCGGCTCCTTGCCGAACCTGGAGGATCGGAAACAGATAGCCTGCGAGGCCCTGGCGGTGGTTACGGAAGAAAGCGCGTTTCTGCCGGTGGCGCATGTGTACATGGTGTATGGCGTCAGTGAACGGGTCACCGGTTTCGAACCCCACCCGTCCAGCCTCTATTTCTTCGACCACCGCATTGGGCTGAGCAAGTGACCATCGATGTTTTGACAACCGCCGGCGTCCTTGCTAGACTCGCTTGCCCGTGTTCGGACACGCCTGTCAAACACCTGTGCGGCTTCACTCGCTCTCCGCAAATAACCGGAGCCGGTAGAGCGGAATTTTTGCCCATCGAAATCCATTTGGAGGACCATTATGCCGATTTTTTTGAGACAACATATCAAATTGCTCATACCGGGCGCATTGGTGGTTCTGTTGGCCGTCGCGATGGCCTGCGGCGCTCCGAGCGCCCCGGCAGAAAACGTCCCACCGCCTCCCGCTACCCAATCGCAGGCGCTCCCGGCAGCAACCGCCGTTCCGCAACAACCTGCTCAAGCGTCAGAGCGTCCGGCGACGCCGACCGCCGAGGTTCAGCAGACGTCGGCATCGGCGATTGCCGAAGTAGAGCGTCCCACGCTGAACGCCGGCGTTATCTGGCTGAGCACTCCGCTGGATCCGGTCGAGAGCGGCTGGGTTGCCAGCCAGTCGGGCATGTCGGAAAACCTGTTCCGCCTGTCTCCCGCCGACCTGAGCCCGGAACCATGGCTGGCCACCGGCGCCGTGCAGGTCGACCCGCTGACGTGGGAGATTGGACTCCGGTCAGGGGTCGCCTTTCATAACGGCGCTATGATGAATGCCGAGGCGGTCAAAGCTTCACTGGAGAGGGTTATTCGCCTGTCGCCGGCGTCGGCGGACTCGCTGGCCATTGACAGCATCGCCGTCAAAGATGCGAACACAATAATCCTGACGACGGCCGAGCCGCGACCCACGTTGCCCGGCCTGTTGACGGCTCCCGCCACCGCGATCACCGACGCGGCGGCCGCCGACGCCGCCGGCGAGGGCAATTTCATCGACGCCGGTGCCCTGACCGGGCCGTACATCCCCACCAAGTACACCATCGAGGAGCGCCTGGAAAGCGTGGCCCACGATGACTACTGGGGCGGAAAACCTCCGCTGGCCGGCATCAATCACATTGCTATCCCCGACACCAACAGCCGGGAGTTGGCGCTGCAGGCCGGCGATATCGACTTCGCCATCAACCTCTCTCCGGAAGGCGTGGAGATCGTCAACGCCCAACCCGGCCTCCGCAGTCAGACCGCGGGGATCGGCACCTCGGTGGTGATGTGGTGGGTCAACTTCGAGCGGGGAACGTTGGCCGATCCGTTGGTTCGTCAGGCGGTGGCACACGCCATTGACCGCCAGAGCATCGCCGGCCTGGTCGCTCCGGCGGGAACCGGATCATACGCGGACAATCTGCTCCCCGAAGCCCTGGTGACCTGCCCCGGCGTGGCCGGACCGGGCTTCGATCCAACGCATGCCCGTGAATTGCTGTCCCAGGCTGGCTACGTCGACAGCGACGGCGACGGGTTTATCGAAAAGGACGGACAGCCGCTGGAGATCGTCATCGGCGGCTACCCCCAGCGGTTCCAGCTGCCCATCATGGCAGAAGCCGCCCAAGCGATGTTGGGCGACGTGGGCATTCGGGCCGACGTGCAGATCACCGAATGGTCCACGGTCAAGGAACCGACCTGGGACCTCTTCGGGTGGTACAACAATGTCGTCGACGCCGGGGATCCCGTGCTGAACGTCAGCAAGTTCGTCGGCCTCGAAGCCGACGCCGAGAGCAGCGCCGCCAACAACTACGGGCACTACGACAATTCCGGCCTGGTCGACATCGTCGCGCCGGCTGGCGCCGTGTCCGACCTGGAGGGGCGGAAGCGGATAGCCTGCGAGGCCCTGGCGGTCGTCACCGAAGATATAGCAGTCCTGCCGGTAGCTCACGCCTACATGGTGTACGGCGTCAGTGAAAGAGTCACCGGGTTCGAGCCGCACCCGCACCGGGTGTATATCTTCGACCACCGCATCGGCCTGACCGAGTGAGGCAACCCGGCATTCACCGTGGATTTGGAGCGCCACCGGCATGGGAGCATACCTGGTCCGACGGCTGGCCACGCTGCCGCTGCTGCTCCTGGGGATCTCGGCGGTCAGCTTCGTCCTCCTGAACCTGGCGCCGGGAGACCCGGCCGAGATTGTGCTGCGCCAGCGCAACCCCGGCCAGCTGCCCAGCCCGGCGGAGGTGAAGGCCATGCGCGTCGAGCTTGGCCTGGACGCTCCGTTGCCAATGCAATACGTTCGCTGGGTGTCCCGGGCCGTGGCGGGCGACATGGGGCGGTCCTACGTCACCGAGCAGCCCGTGGCCGCCCAACTGGCGCGCCGCACCGTCCCCACGGCCCTGCTCACCGCGGCCGCCCTGAGCCTGGCCCTGCTGGTCGCCGTGCCCGTGGGCATACTGTCGGCCCGGCGACGCGGCAGCCCGGTGGACGCAATTGCGCGACTGGCGGCGCTGGTGGGCGCGGCGGCGCCTTCCTACGTCCTGGCCTACGGGCTGATCATCCTCTTCGCGGTGAAACTGTCCTGGCTGCCGGCCCTGGGCTATGGCTCTCCCGCCCAGGTCGTGCTGCCGGCAATCGCGCTGTCTCTCGCGCCCATGGCTCAGCTGATGCGGCTGATCCGCGCCAGCATGCTGGAAACCCTGGGACAGGACTACATCCGAACGGCGCAGGCCAAGGGGTTGTCTGAGCAAACCGTGGCCTTCAGGCACGCCCTGCGCAACGCGATGCTGCCGGCCATCGGAGCCACCGGCGTAAGCCTGGGGTACCTGCTCAGCGGCGCGGTCATCGTGGAGACCATCTTCACCTGGCCCGGTTTGGGTCAGCTGATGGTGGGCGCGGCCCTGACCCGCGACTACCCCGTGGTGCAGGGGTTCGTGACCTACGTCGCCGTGGTCGTGCTGCTGGTCAACCTGGCCGCTGACGTTGCCCTGCGCGTTGCCGACCCGCGCCTGCGCTTCGGGCGGGACGAGATGTAGCGGGCGATGGCAGTTGATGCCGAGCGCTCCGGGGGACGCTTCCCCGTCATGGCCGTCGCCGGCGGGGCCCGCAGCAGACGGCGCTGGATCGCGCTGCTGCGGGAGCCGGGAACCGCGCTGGGGCTGTTCCTGGTGGTGTCCCTGCTGTTGACTGGCATCCTGGCTCCCTGGCTTCCCCTGGATGATCCCACCGAGATCAACCTGCCCGACCGTTTGCTCCCACCGTCCGCGGGACACTTCCTGGGTACCGACCACCTGGGTCGGGACACCTTCAGCCGGATCGTTCACGGCGCGCGCATGACCCTGCTGGCCGCCGCCGTCACCCTGGCCTTGAGCATGACCATCGCGCTGACGGTAGGCATACTGTCCGGGTACCACGGCGGCTGGGCGGACACGGCGCTGATGGGCGTCGTCGATCTGCTGCTGGCGTTCCCCTCGCTGATCCTGGCGCTGGCGGTGGCCGGAGCGCTGGGACCCGGCCTGTTCAACGTGCTCCTGGCTGCCGGCGCGGTCTGGTGGGTGGGTCACGCCCGCATCATTCGCGGGGTCACGCTGGGGGCGCGACAGATGGAGTACGTGACGGCGGCGCGGGCCGCCGGAGCCGGCAACCGGCGCATCATCCTCCGCCACATCGCGCCCAACATCCTCGGGCCGATCATCGTGATCGCATCGCTGGACGTGGGGTGGATCATCCTGGGAATCGCCGGCCTGAACTTCCTGGGGTTGGGCGCGCAGCCGCCCACGCCGGAATGGGGCGCCATGCTCAACGACGCCCGCCCCCACCTGCAAACCGCGCCCCGCCTGTTGCTGCTGCCGGGAGCGGCCATATTCGTCGCGGTGCTGGGCTTCAACCTGCTGGGCGACGGGTTGCGGGACCTGCTGGATCCCCGCACCGTGAGGCCGGGAAACTGACCGTCTATTGCCTGTGCGAACGGAATGCCATCTTGGCACATCGGCCGGCCGGATTTGGATACTGAATTGCGGACGACCTGAATTTAGGGGATGATTGACACATGGCTGACACGAAGCTCGGATTGAACACGAGCAACGCACGGGAGGCAAAAAAATGAGCGACCTGGTATTGCGGACCGCCGTAGGCAACTACGGGCACACGACGCCCCTGAAGGATGGAACGATCACGTCGCCGGCGTTCAGCATGGAGCACATCGAGGTGTCGCCGGTGACCAGCATCTTCCGGCGCATGGTGCGGGAGCTGGAGTTCGACGTGGCCGAGATGGCGCTGTCCACGTACCTGTGCGCCCGGGCCCACGGCAAGCAGTTCACGGGCGTGCCCATCTTCCTGACGCGGGCCTTCTACCACGGCGGCATCGTCGTCAACCGCAAGAGCGGCATCGAGACGCCCAAAGACCTGGAGGGCAAGCGGTTCGGCGTGCGCAGCTACACGCTGACGCCGGGGGTGTGGACCCGGGGCTTGCTGCAAACTGAGTACGGCGTGGACCTGGACGCGGTGACGTGGGTGCTGTCCGGAGACGAGCACGTCGCGGAGTACGTGGCGCCGGCCAACGTAGTGTCGTCGTCCAACAGCAACCTAGGCGAGATGCTGCTGTCGGGCGAGATCGACGCGGCCATCGGCGCGGGCCCGGTGGGCTCGCCGGACGTGCGGCCGCTGTTCGAGGAGCCGGATGCCGCCGACGCTGCTTGGCACCGCAAGACGGGCGTGTATCCCATCAGCCACATGCTGGTGGTGAAGAACGCCGCTCTGGACGCCAACCCCGACCTGGCGGGCGAGCTCTTCGAAACGTTTAACACGGCCCGAGCCCTCTACCTCGGCAAAATGCGCTCGGGGGACGCCGCCGCGCCGGAGGACCGCTTCCTGCACCAGATGGTGGACGTGGTGGGCGACGACCCGCTCCCCTACGGCGTCGAGAGCTCGCGGAAGACGCTGGAGACCTTCGTGGGCTTCAACGTGGAGCAGAAGGTGATACCGGAGGCAGTGGACGTGGAGGAGCTGTTCCCGGAGGCGACGCTGGGGCTGGGGTAATCAACAAAGGCCCACGTCGGAGGCATACCGGTTCCTCTGTAGTAACTGTTCAGAATTCAGGAAGTTGTCATTGCGAGGCGCTTGCGCTGTGGCAATCCCAACGCCGTAGCAGCAACGTCTGTCCCGAAGGACTCCCCTGACCAACGGGATTGCGCCCCCGTACTTGATACGGGGGCGCAATGACACTTTCCCCATAAGTCTGAACAGTTGCTAGGCCGCGGGTCTGAGGTTCGCGGGCAGGTGGGTTTCCCAGTCGGGGATTTGCCGTACCCGAGGGGAGGGCAGCAACCAGGACTGGATGAGAGCCATGGTGCTGAAACCAAAGGACATCAACAGCGGCGCCAGATAGGTTCCCGTGAAGTCCCACAGGAGGCCGGCGCACACCGGCGCCAACCCCATGCCGAGACCGCTGCCCAGACTTTGCCATCCGTAGAGGCTGCCCTGGGGGACGTTTCCGTAATACTGGCGGTTGGCGATGGGGAACGTGGGCACTTCGGTGCTCTGGCCGATGCCAAAGAGTATGCCGAACAGGTAATAAGCCCAGAGGTCGTTGAAAAAGAGGATGAGCAGCAGCGGGAAGACCTGAAGGGCCATACCCACGACCCAGACCACCCGGCAACCCCACTGCTCCGCGACGACGGGCACGGCGCCCCGGGCGATCACGCCCACGGTTTGCTGGGCGGCCAGCACGCCGACGGCCGCTTCCAGGGACACGCCCCGGTCCACGGCAATGGCCACGATCAACACGTTGATGATTTGGTGGCCCATGCACCCCCAGTAGTGGATGCCGATGAGGTTCCAGAAGGTGGTGGTACGCCGGGCCTGCTGGATGAATACTTTCGACCTTATCTTGGTGGCCTCGTCCCTCCTGGGCCTCTGGATGGGTTCATCCCCAATATCGCCGAAGGGGCGTATGCCGATGTGCGCCGGTGAATTGTAGAAGAACTTGACCAACACCAGCAGCAGCGCTCCGCCGATTATTCCCGGAAGCCAGAAAATCCACAAAATTCCCAGTTGGTTGAAGGCCGCGCCGATCAGGAACAGGAACGCTACCACCCCGATCCCCTGGAACGACCAGACGACCCCCATGGCGATTCCCAGGCGTCGCCTGAACCACAGGGTAATGCCGGACACTGGCAACACGGTGAAAATGGTCGAGGCGACGCCCAGGATTACGCCGAAGTAGAGGTAGAATTGCCAGAGGCTGCCCATGATGCCGGTCAGCAGCATACCGATGATGAACAGCACGGCCCCGACCAGCAGGAACCAGCGCACGCCGTAACGGTCCCCAAGCCAGCCCACGTAGGGGCTCGCCAGCCCGAAGATTATCCACTGGAGGCTGAACGCAAAGCTGATGGCGCCGTAGCTCCAACCGAAACCCGCGGCCGGGTCGCTGAGATGGGGCACCAGGGCGGCCGCCGCGAATCGCACCGAAGAGGTGATGAACCCCATCATCGCGGCAATCGCCACGATGATCCACGCGTAATGGATGCGGTTTCTCAGGTACATGGGGACGGCAGATCAGGGACAGAGTGGCATTGTACCCGAAACCGTTCCTGGATGCAGGACAGGAACAATTTACATGGATGCACAGGATGAACGGGATAGTGTGAGTTCGATGATGGGAGCCGGCAGCGCGTCAATCAAATCCTGTATATCCTGTGCATCCATGTAAATTGCCCCCGTGCCCGTTTCCAGCGGGTACGCGTGAGGCGATCCCGCGAATTGCCACCTCTCCCCGGCGTGGTTACAATGCCCCAATTGCGGATGCCGGGTTTTGCCCCGTCCCATCCCGACGACTTCTGCTCCGGCGTACCACTACCCCTCCTGATTACTGGTAATGGAGAGTGATTCGGTTTGAACACCGGCGTTTCGGACCTGACGACCTACCTGCGGGAGCAGTACCACTACGCCTGGCTCGTGGTCGGGATGGGCACCATGCTCCGGGTCACCGCCAATTTCGTCAGCCAGGCATTCGCCGTCATCCTCGTCGTCCTCCAGACCGACTTCGCCTGGGGCGTCACTGCCATCGTCCTCGCCCAGGTTTTCCGCAGCCTCGCCAGCGCCCTCCTTTCACCCGTCTCCGGATGGGTGGGCGACCGCTACGGCGCGCGCAAGTCACTGTTTGTTGCGGCCGCCCTCTACGTGGTCGGGATGCTCCTCCTCAGCACGGTGGAGCAGATCTGGCAGCTTTACCTCTACTACAGCCTGTTGCTGGGGTTGGCTCAAGCCCTCTTCACCGTCAATATCCCCACCACCGTCGCCGCCTGGTTCAAGCGGAAGCTGGGCGTCGCCGTCGGCATCCAGCAGTCCATCGGAGGCATGGGTGCATCGGTTACCGCCCCCGCCCTGGCGCTGCTGGTGGCCCTGACCGGATGGCAGGTCGGGTTCTGGATAATCGCCGCCGTGGGCGGAGTGATTCTGTTCTCCCTGTTGTTCTTCTTCCACAGCGATCCCGCCGACCGCGGGATGAAGCCCCTGGGAGCCACCGACGACGATCCGGCGCCGGCGCCAACAAATACTGCAACCGCCAAGTTGCGCAGCAAGGTCTTCCTGCAACACGCCCGCCGGACCCGGGCCTTCTGGAACCTGCCCTTCATCCACTTTCTCGGCTGCATGGGCCATGCCATCGTCATCTGGCACGTCGTGTTCTTCGCCACCGAGCAGGGATTGTCCCTTACCGCGGCGGCCTGGACCGTTACCATCTACACCATGGCCAGCGTCAGCAGCCGCCTGTTCATTCCCATCCTTGCCGACCGGTGGGGCGCCAAGGCAACGATGATCCTGCCGTACTTCCTGCAGGGCGTCACGGTGATAATGCTCTTCTGGGCCCAGAGCGCATGGGAGTTCTACCTCTTCGCGGTTCTCTTCGGCATCGGATTTGGCGGGGAAATGTCCGCCTTCCTCATCGCCAACCGCCAGTACTATGGCATGGGTCCGGTGCGGTCAATTTTCGGATTCCAGCACCTGGGCTCCGGTTTCGGCATGGCCTTGGGAGGACTGGTTGGCGGCGTGGTTTACGACTTCCGCAATGCCGAAGCTGCCACGCGGTACCTTGGTTTCATCGACGTCGGAGGAGGCTCCTACGACCTCGCCTGGACCATCTCCATTGTCGCCAGCCTCGCCGGTGTCGTATTCATACTGCTGCTGGAGTCATCCTCCCGCGTCCTCATCCCCGACTGGGAAGAATCCCTGCCTCGGGAGGGCCAAACCTCGCCGGCCTCTTCGTGACCGGAAGACCGGGACGATTGCAAACCGAGCCGGGCGCAACTGCGTTGCTGAGCGATTTCGGCGTTACAATAGCCGCGTCAGCCGATGAGTACGCATCCACACGACAAGGAGGCCAGAAGCATGACGACCGTAGGAAGCGGCAATTACACCTACGAAGTGGTGGAAAACTGGGCCAGGCTGCCCGAAGGCGATACCTTCGCCATGGTCAGCGCCATCGCCACCGACTCCCAGGACCGGGTCTTCGCCTTCCAGCGCAAGGACCCGCCCATCCTGATTTTCGACCGGGACGGCAACCTGCTGGACAGCTGGGGCAACGGCGCCTTCGTCTTCGCCCACGGCATCTACATTGAGGACGACACGGTTTACCTGACCGACCGGGATAGTTCCGTGTGCCTGGTCTACACCATCGACGGCAAGCCCATCCAAATGCTGGGGCGTCACGGCGTCCACTCGGACACCGGCTGCGAAAATCCGGGCGACCTCTGTCCCCGGTCCGCGGGCCCCTTCAACTATCCGGCGGAACTGGTCCCATCACCGTCGGGCGACCTGTACGTGGCCGACGGCTACCGCAACGCCCGCGTCCACCGGTTCAGCTGGGACGGTCAGCTCAAGCAATCCTGGGGGGAACCGGGCAAGAGCGAGGCGGGGCACTTCCACCTTCCCCACAGCCTGCTGGTACACAACGACACCATCTTCCTCTGCGACCGGGAGAACCACCGGATGCAGCTATTCAGCCTGGACGGCGAGTTCATCACCATCTGGGATGACATCCAGCGGCCCATGGACATCTCCGCGGACAGCGAGGGGAACCTGGTGGTCAGCGAGGGCAGCGTCAACGATTCCTCGGCCCGGGTCAGCGTGCTGGACACTTCGGGGAACGTGCTGGCCCGCTTCGATTGCCGCGGCCCCGGCCACGGCAGTTGGGTCGACTCTCGCGGCGACATCTACGTCGGCCTCAGCGACGGCACTGGCATCGACAAGTTCGTGCGACAGGGCTAGATCAGTCGAGATCCGCAGCAACACGTCGGCCGGAGCCTTCCGCTCCGGCCGATTTCGTGTGCCATGACGGCAGGCATTGCTCAGTCGGCGGCGGCCGCCGTTTACTTTGCGGCCTGCTTTTCCATGAAGTCCCTGATGGCGTCGGCGTACTCTGCCCGGGGGAACTGCTCGCCGTTGGGAACCTTCATGCCGTCGCAGAAAATCTCCAGCCGGTTGCCGTCCGGGTCCAGGAAGTAGAAGGACCGGCTGCCGCTGCCCTCCAGGTTCCCGCCGGCTTCGATGCCGTGGGTCAGCGGGCCGCTGACGATTTCCGCCCCGTGGGTGTGAATGTGGGCCAGGGCCCGCATGAATTCGTCGCGGTTTTCCACCTCGAAGGCCACCTGCTGCACCAGCCGGGCGCGCCCCGGAATATTCTCGGAAACGTCCACGCCTTCGGGCGCGCTGGCGATGACGAAATCATGGTGGGTCTCGTCAAACCGCAGGAAGGCGGTTTCGGCTCCATCTGGCCGGCGGCGCCGGGATGTCACCTTGCAACCCAGCACCTTGGTGTAAAACTCGAAAGACCGTTCAAAATCGGAAACCAGAATCCCCACGTGTCCGACGCGCTTGATCTGAATGCCCATGACGGTTTCCTCCTGCCAAAAGCTCGTGCAGTTCCGCGAAAGCTACAGATTTTTCCTGCGGCTGCCGGATACTGAGTAGTTTGGCCCCGATTATATGCTCTGGAGGAACAATCGTCTGCAATCCTGGCCATGATATGGGCGGAGGCGAGAGGATGCCGAGAGCCCACCGGCGGCGGGCGCCTGAAAACGCCCCGACATCTGATCAGATGCCGGGGCGCGCGTTTGACATTTTCGTCGAATAATCAGGCGGTGATTTCGCCTGGGCGTCGACAACTGCTGATATTAGCCGTTGCTGATGCCCAACTCCGCCTGCAAGTCCCTGATGGTCTCGGCGCGGCTGCGGGTCGGGGGACGCACGCGCATGCCGATGGGCTCGTTCTCCACCTCCGGCACGACCTTGATGGCAACGAACACCGGGCCGGGTTCCCGCATTATCTGCTCGACGTTGGTGGCAAACTCTTCCAGGTCGTCGAAGCTGTAGGCGGAGGTATAGCCGGATTCCTTGGCCATGCCGGCGTAGTTGATCTCCTGCGCGTTGGGAACCGGCTGCCCCCCGGTGGTGGCGTAGCACTCGTTGTCCAACACGATGTGGCAGAAGTTTTCCGGCTTCATGCCGGCGATGGTGGCCAGGATCCCCAGGTTCATCAGCAGCGCGCCCTCGGAATCGAACAGCACGACCTTTTCATCAGGCAGACCCAGAGCCAGCCCCAGGGCTGCCGAGGTCGTCTGCCCCATTGCGCCGCCCATGTTCAGGTCGCGGTTTTCGTTGGTGGTGAATTCGCGCCAGTGGCGACCGGAAGTGCCCGTAGGGATCACGATGGCATCGCCCCGGTGTTCCTGGAAAACTCGGAATACGTCCGCGGATTGAATCATACTGTGCCTCCGTTGGTTGGGTCTTTCTTGCTCCGTACTCCGCGCTGTCCCAAGCATACGCATGGCGCTTGGTTGTGCGCCGACGGAGCAAAATTTTTGGCGATTGGTTATCCGTTTAGCGGTTGAACCCGTGGTATTCGTCACCGACGAGGATGGCAACCGGTCGCTTGGTGACCCGGGCCTCCTCGAAGGCAGTGGAGATGCGCGTGCTGTCGGCGTCCTGCTCCACCAGGTAATAGTTGATGCGGAAGGCGTTCAGGAACGGCTCCGTATAGGTAGCCGCCGAGTCGGTGATGATGCCGTGGCGGTTCCAGCCACGATAGCCCACCACCATCACCAGCGGGAACCCAGCGTCCAGGACCATGCCCCGGATGGAGTCGCCCGATTCCATCATCCCTGTATTCTGGATCAGCACCACCGGGTTCTTGCCGGCCACCAGCAAACCGAGGGCGATGCCGAACGTCTCGCCTTCCCGGGAGGTGGGGACGATATCCAGCCAGGGCTGTTCCTTCATCAGCTCATAAAGGTAGTTGGTTTCGCTGTCGGGGATGGTCACCACGTGGGTGACACCGTTCTTCTCGAACTCCTCAATCAGAGCCTCAGGGCTCAGCACCGCTGCCTGTTGTGTAACCATGAAAGTCCTCCTCACATACTCAGTGGGTCAACAGTCACGGTTTCCGCTGCTTGGGCAAAGAGCCGCTCCTGCTGTGAAACTTTGCCGATTATAGTAACCCATGCCGAGAGGGTCAATTTTGGATGCACCGGTTTTCTCCAGGTTGGTCCACCGTTGCGGGAAACGAGATTGGCCGGCTCATTCGTGGAGCCGGGTCGCTTGGTTGTACGCTACCGGCCCTCGCGCAGCCGGAGGATCTGGTCCTCGAGCTCCCGTACCCGTGCCTCGGCAGTTTCAGCGCGTGCCTCGGCGTTTTGGGCGCGGGTCGTTTGAGTTTGGAGGGTCGGGATGTGGCCCCCGGTGGCGGGGTCATGCCATCCCAGGTAGCCGTCCCCGGCCCTCAGGTTCAGGTTGAGCATTGCGCTGTAGCTCTGGAACACGCCGGGACCGATTTCGCTTATCTCGATGGGTTCGTATCCACCTTGCGTCAGCCGGTATCCGGCGAGGGTGAACCCATAGAATTCCGCCTCGCTGTCGAACAGCCAGTACTCGACCACTCCCAACCGCTCGTAGTAATCCTTCTTCGCTCCCAGATCCTCAGCGGCGCTTCTTCGTGAGGCCACCTCCAGGATGAAGTCCGGCGGCTTGCCCTGTTGGGATACGATGTAGCCGTTGCTTGCCCGGTAAGCGGCGGGATCCGCGCCGAATGCCACCAGCAGGTCGGGATAGCGGCTCTCTCCGGCCACGTAGGACGGGCCGGGCACAATGTAATGCTCGGCGCTGACGATCGTGGTTTCGGGATTGTCCAGGTACTGGATTATATTGGCGATTGCACCGTGCTGGTGAAGGTTGTCGACGCTGGTCATGTCGTCAGGGTGCTTCTCCGGGATGTCTGGTAGGCGGAAGGGCGCGGCCGGACCCGGCGGTTTGGTGGATCGTACTGTGGTCATGCTGAACCTCGACGGGCTGTGATAAGCGCGGCCGGCGGCGATGGGGTAGTAGCGCTGGTGGAAAAGATCATACCACTGCGGTAGTTGCCGTTGCAGTCGGCAGTGAATGAGCCATGCGCCACGGGTAACCGGCGGCAACTGTCAGAATCAGGATTACCAAGATTAGAGGATTTTCTGGATTTATGAATATCCTGAAAATCTCAAAATCCGGCAAATCTTGATTCTGACAGACTTTGCACAAGCCCTGACGTTGCGACGCCGGCGGTTGACCGCTCATACCCGCAATGTTAGCGTGCGCGCAATCCACCAAGCCAATTTTTAACAAACAGGGGGAAGGTTCAGACATGGCGGGAGCGCTGGAACACATTCGGGTAATTGACTTCGGGCAGTATATCTCCGGGCCGCTGGCGGGAATGTTGTTGGCGGATCAGGGCGCCGACGTGGTGCGGATTGACCCTCCCGGCGGACCCCGCTGGAAGACTCCGGCCAACTCGACGTGGAACCGGGGCAAGCGGAGCATCACCCTTGACCTCAAGAACGCGAATGATGTAGCCATCGCGCAGTCGCTCATCGAGAGTGCCGATGTGGTGATCGAGAACTTCCGGCCCGTGACCATGGACCGGTTGGGCTTGGGACCCGAACAAATGACACGGGTCAATCCCCGACTGGTTTACTGCTCCATTCCGGGATTTGCGTCGGATGATCCCCGGGCGGCCATGCCGGCTTATGAAGGAGTTGTAGGAGCGGCGTCGGCCACCTTCCGCCCGCCCGATCCGAACAGCCCGCGGCCGGTGTACACGGCCATCCCCATCGCGTCGGTGTACGGGGCCTTCCAGTCGGTGGTGGCCATCACCGTCGCCCTGAACGCCCGGGAGCGCGATGGCGTGGGGCAGCGGATCGAAGTCCCGCTGTTCGACAGCATGTTCCAGTCTATCGGGCGTTTCGGAGTGCGGGTACACAACTCTCTGCCAGCGGTTCCAACGCTGCAAGAGTTGTGGGGTGGCATCTTCCAGTGTAGCGACGGTCAGTACGTGCGATTCGGCGGTCCCGGCAACCAGAACTTCCGGCAGTTCGTTGAAGCCGCCGGGATTACATCGTGGGACGATGAGGGGCTTACCGACTTCGACCGCATCCTGGACGTTCCGCAATTCCGCGCCGAGGCGCAGCAGCGGATTCGGGACCTTTTCTTGAGTCGTACCGCGCAGGAATGGGAAAACCTGATCGCCGCGGCGGGCAGCGAGGGGGCGGTCTGTCGCACCAGCGCCGAGTGGTTTGACCATCCCCACGCCCGAGCCTCCGAGATGGTGGTAGAGGTCGATGACCCCACCTACGGCAAGATGCTGCAGCCGGGAGTAAACGCGCGGATGTCTTTGACACCGGGCCGGGTGCGAGGTCCAGCCCCCGCTCTCGACCAGCACCGTGAAGAGATCCTCGCGGAGTTGAAGCCGCGCTCCGCGTCCGAGGCCTCGGCGCCCCAGGACGTCATGCGTGCCGCCCTTGACGGCATCAAGGTGCTGGACCTGTGCATCATCCTGGCCGGCCCGACCATGGGCCGGACCCTCTCCGAGTACGGGGCCAACGTTATCAAGATTGATAACCCCAGGCGCGGCTCCACCGTGGCCCGGCATAACGACATCAACCGGGGCAAGCGCAGCATCCTGCTGGACCTGAGATCCGAAGCGGGGCGCGACGTTTTCTGGAAGCTGCTGGAGGATGCCGACGTGGTGGCTCAGAACTACCGCGCCGGAAGCCTGGAGCGGCTGGGCCTGGGATACGAAGAGGTGAGAAAGCGCAAGCCCGACATCATCTACGCTTCGTTGAACGCCTACGGGCACATCGGCCCCTGGGCGGAGCGACCCGGCCACGAGGGGTTTGCCCAGGCCACTGCCGGGATGACCCGTCGGTTTGGCGGCGATGGCGTGCCCGAGTCGCAGCCCAACCCGGTGAACGACTACGGCACGGGTTTCATGGGTGCCTACGGAGTGGCCCTGGCCCTGCTGCACCGGCAGCGCACCGGAGAGGGCCAGCACATCGACTCGGCCCTGGCCTACACCGCCATGACGCTGCAATCGCCCTTCATGCAGCTCTACGAGGGCAAAGAGTGGAACGAGACCAGCGGACAGGACGCCCTGGGAACCGGACCATTGCATCGCGCCTACCAGGCCAGCGACGGCTGGTTCTTTGTTGGAGCCTCAGAGTCCGTCCTGTCAACGCTGGCCGGCCTGGACGGACTGTCCGGAATAGACACCCTGCGGGGGGATGCCCTGGCGTCGTCGCTGGAAGAACGGTTCCAGGCGAACACCGTGGCGTTCTGGGTGGAGCGCCTGGCCGCTGCCGGCATCGGCGCGCAGCGGGTCATCACCAACGTCCGCGAGCTGATGACCGACCCCTGGGTGGAGTCCCACAGACTCAGCCTCACCCGGGAGCACGACGAGTTGGGGCCGGTGACCACCTGCGGTCCCGCGCCGCGCCTGTCGCGCACGCCGGTGCGCCCGGGCATACCTGCTCCCAAGCCCGGTTCCCACGCCCGGGAGATCCTGGAAGAACACGGCCTGGGGAGCCGCTACCAAACCCTGCTGGATTCGGGAGTGATACTGACTGACGGGGTGGCGGCAGGATAGGTTTCCTGCCCGTCGCCGGCGTTGGGTTGGAGTTTCCCCATTGAAGGCTGCCCGATCCCGGGCTTTGGCTGAGGTGTCCCGCGGGTCATGCCGGGACGTGCGCTGGCGTTCTCAAATAGCCGATTTCCCAGCGTTGGAGACTCCCCAAATGGCGAAAACGGCTCCTCTCCTTTTATGGAGCCGTTCGCAAGTCAGGGAATCGGGGAATTGGTGCCGAGGGAGGGATTAGAAGGTATCAATGATTTGGCGTATTGTGACGGGCTGTGGAGCGAGTTTTCCTACTCAAATGTCTATTGATTATGCTGCGTGGCGCTGTACGGTTCTGGGAGTTTGTCCAGCATTTGTCCAGCATTTTACGCGCTTGATTTCATAGCGGCCGCGAATGCTTCGGCCGCGTCCTGCTGCCAACCAGGGAGTGCGTGTGCGTACACTTCCATGGTGATTTTGGGACTCGAATGGCCTATCCGCTTTGACACCACGACGGGGCTCTGGCCAGCCTGCAACGTCACCGTCGTATGGAAATGCCGCAAACTCCTCAGGGTGATTTCAGGGCAACCAGCTTTTTTCCCCAAGGTCTTCACCGCGTACCTAGCGTTGTTGGGGTGCGTCCAGCTCACTTGGTCGGCGCGCGGGAAGAGCTTCTCAGGGGCTTCGATCCCGAGCGTGGCCGCCAGTTCACGCTGTTTACTCCTGTGGGTTCTGAGGATTTCGACGGTTCGAAGGTCAAGGTCTACAACGCGCCGGCTATTCTCCGTCTTAGGTGTCTCTAGCAACACGCCGGACTTGGTGGCGATTAGCGACTGAGATACCACGATCTGTAGTTTTTCAAGGTCCACATGCTTCCATTCGAGTGCCAGGGCTTCTCCCCGGCGCATTCCAGTGTAGGCAATCAGGTGGATGCACACCCAGAGCGGGTGTTCCCGCTCCTCAGCCAGTGTCAGGAGAGCCCGCACCTGTTCCACCTTGGGACTGTAGGCTTCGGTTTTCGGAGCCGTTGGAGGCGACACCAATGCCACGGGATTCCTGGCGATCAGCTCGAGGCGCAGAGCGTGCTTCATGGCGCCGCTCAACACATTATGGACCAATTGGACGCCTTTGGGTTTTTTCCCGTTCTTGACCAGGATGGTTTCGAATTCCTGGACATGGGTTGGAGACAGTTTGGTCAATTCGATGTGACCCAGTGCCGGCTTGATGTGAAGCCTGATGTCGTCCCAGTAACGGTCGATGGTTTTCTGTTTGCCCGTGGGCACGATCTTCTCCTCCATCCACTTGTCCATCCATTCACCTAGCTTGTAGCGCGTTTTGGTGGGGGAAATGCCACGGTCGAGTTCGGACAGGATTTCCCGCAAGCGACGTTGGGCGTCGGACTTCTTCCCGCGAACCGTTTCCGTTTTACGCATCCGTTTGCCGTGGGCGTCGCGTCCCAGGAACACCTGGATTTCCCAAGAGCCCGGGTTGCGTTGTCTGATCGTGCCTTTCATGATTATCTGCCTTTTGTGTCGAAGGGGCTGAGTTGACGAAATGTGCTGGGGCAGCCAGCCCTGGCCGGCGGGACGGCGGCGCGATCGAACTGCCATCCTCTGTTTCCCATTCGCCGAATACATCCGAACGATGGGGTCGCAATTACTGTGGAAGTCGGTGCTAACCAAAAACCAGCAGGATGCCCCATTGGCTCCAGACTAACTCGAGAGGCGTAGGTGGCGCTGGCGTGATAGCGCGCGCCGATATTCGGGCCAAACGGTTACGGAATTTCCGCGGGTGCTTCCCCCTCGGGAGGCAACCTCAATCTTTCGTCTAGAGCCCAGCGGGGAATGAGCAAGCGGGCACCCATCTTGACCGAGTGGATGCGCTGCTGGTGGATCTCCTCCCTGACCATCCACTCGCTGACCCCGAGGGCGGTAGCGGCTTCCTTGACTGTGTATGCCAATCGTTCTGTCATGTCATTCTCCGGTCTCACGGCTCGTCATCGGGTCTCACCCGAAATGACGCTCCGCGATGGACTCAGGTCAGACCATCTGAGAAGTGCAACAGCAAGCAACTTCCGACAGGTCTGCCCTTTACGTGGCTGGAACGTACAGCGGGTTGGCATCACGCGGTTTTGCGGTTTTGAAACAGTGCTCAATTGACCTTGGCTAGGCTATGGACTAACCGGGAGAATCACGCCCCCTCGGATCTTTGGGACAGTCCCGAAGCACGGTCATCGGGCATGGGAATCAGTTGGTAGCCCAGCTGCGCCGCCCGTCGCTTGGCTACACGCAAAGCTCGCTGCTGATACTGGGTTTCGTAGTATTCGGCACCAGCGTCGACGTACTCCTGGCCGTAGCGCAGCATGGAGTAGATGAGCCTGGCCAGCTTGTGGGCAGTGGCGGTGATGGCCTTGGGCGCGCCCAGATGGGCCTTCTTCCGCCGCAGGAAGGCGCCCAAAGCGCTGTCCGAGCGGTGCAGGGCGTGGGCGGCCAGACGCAGGGCCGCCGCTCGGCTGGAGTTGGGCTTGGTCTTTGAGCTCATGACGCGGCCGCCGGTGACCCGGTTATCGGGGCTGAGACCCAGCCACGACGCGAAGTGCTTGGCGCTGGGCCATTTGGTGATGTCGGCGCCGATCTCGCTGATCACCTTCAGCGCAGTGAATCCGTCAATGCCGTTGATGCGGGTCAGGTCCACTCCCGTCATCCGGTACAAATGCGTCCTGACGTCGAAACTGGGCGCGTTGCCCTGGCTGCGTTGCCGGCCATTGTCGGCCAGGAGACCCGCCGTCGCTGCGGTCCTCAAACCGCTCCAACTGGGCTTCAATCTCCCGGTCGCACTCGGTCATCTTGTCGTGATAGAACCGGTACAACTCCAGGGCCTGGGTAAGCTCGAAGATGTGCTCCTCCCGCCAATGTCCTTGCAGCGACTTGGCGATGGTCTTCTCGTCGGCCCTGATCCGACTGTCGCGGAGTTTGGCCAGTCGCCTGGGGTCCCGTTCCCCCTTCACGATGGCCTCGATAATCGCCATGCCCGTCTTCCCGGTGATGTTGCTGATGACGTGCTGGAGCTTCACGTTCATCTGGGTCAGGGCTTTCTGCATATGCTGGATGTGGTGGGATGCGTACTCCACCAGCATCGCCCGCTGCCGCAGGTAGCTGCGCAAGCGCCGGATGTCCGCCTCGGGACGGAAGGCTCCCGAGAGCAGGCCATAGGTGTGCAGCTGCTGTAGCCACTGGCAGTCCAGCACGTCAGTCTTGCGACCGGACACGTTCTTGATCCGCCTGGGTGTCAAGGGCGGCGGAAAACTGTACCACTTGGGTGTCGACGCGCAGCGAAAAGGTCCTGACTAACTGGCCGGCGAAAATGTCACATCATGGAGAATGTGACATTGACCCCAAAGGAACAGAGCAGACTGCAGGTTCTCAACAGCCTGGCAGCAGAGCAAATGATCCTCGACCAAGCGGTGGAGGTGATGGGAGTAACGCCGCGCCACGTCCGGCGCATCTTGGCGGCCTACCGTGAGCGCGGTGCGGCGGCACTGGCCCATGGCCACCGCGGTCGCCGACCGGCCAACGCCACACCCGAGGGGCTCGCCAGCGACGTGGTGCAGCTGGCCCGGACCCGGTACGCTGGTGTCAACCACACCCATCTCGCAGAACTGCTGGCGGAACGGGATGGCGTCCACATCGGCAGGACCACCCTGCGACGGGTCCTGTTGGATGCTGGATTGAGCAGTCCCCGGCGACGCCGTCCACCCAAACACCGGGTCCGTCGCCAACGGATGCCCCAAGAGGGAATGCTGATTCAGATTGACGGCAGCTATCACCCGTGGTTGGGAGACCTGTTTCCGCCGTTCACGTTGCTGATCGCGGTGGACGATGCCACCGGCAAGGTGGTGAGCGCCTGGTTCTGCGAGCACGAGGACGCTCGCAACTACTTCCTGATGGTCCGCGCCTTGGTGGAGAGCCGCGGCGTGCCCGTGGCCTTCTACACCGATCGCCACGCAGTGTTCAAGCACACGCCGGGATCCGGCATAACCGCAGCACCTACCCAGTTCAGCCGGGCCATGGATGAACTGGGGGTCCAGATGATCTTCGCCCAGTCGCCCCAGGCCAAAGGGCGTGTGGAGCGAACGGCGGGCACCTTTCAGGACCGGTTGGTCGCCGAACTGCGGCTGGCCGGCGCAACCACCCTGGGGCAGGCGCAGGCGGTACTCAATGAGTTTGTGCCTCGATTCAACCAGCGCATTGGCCTTCCCCCTCAGTGCTCCGAGACGGCGTTCCGGCCGCTGGACCCGGAGATGAGCCTGGAACAGGTCCTGTGTTTCAAGCACCGCCGGAAGGTGGATCGGGACAACACGGTGCGGTTCCAGTTGCGGACACTCCAACTGCTGCAGGCGCCGGAACGCCCCACCTATGCCGGCGCGGCGGTGGAAGTCCTGGCAGGGCTGGGCGGCCAACTCAGCGTGTGCCGTGAGGGGCGCATCATCGCCACTCAAGAGGCCCCGCCAGATCCGGTATTCCTGCGCACCGGCCACCAGCCTCCCGAGGTCCCTCCGGTTGCACCCATCGGCGTGAACCACTGGGATGAACGCTGGACAGCGCACCTGGCTCCGATGGCGGCAAGCCAAGAACCCGAGGCGGATCAACCGGACTTCGCCGGTGGTGAAGTCGCCGTCGCGCCGCCCGCAACCGTCGCTCCGCGCAAGCCAACCTTCCTCCAGAAGGAGCGCTGGAAAGCCGTCCAGAAAGCCCGGCGCAAGGGCATGTCGCTGCGGGCAATAGAACGGGAGTTGGGGATCCACCGGTCCACCGTCAGGAGTTATCTGGAAGCCGGAGGTCCACCAAGACGGAAGCAGCGGATGGCGCCCGATGCGTCGACATCAGATACCATGGCAGCGTAACGGAGTGACATTTTCGCTGAACACTTATCCGGACATTTTCCCTGACCTATAACAGGCGGACGGTACGGTTTTCCTCCGCCACAAGCCGACGATGGAGCCGCCCACGCGGCCCAATTTACCCCCGCCTTTTATAATGACCTGATCATCGACTTGATGTTGGAAGAGGTCGGGCATCTGGAGAGGTGATTCAGCCAGCCTGACCGGCGTGCCAGTGTTTGCGGAGCGGGCCCGCTGGCATTTGTGGTTCGTGGGGGTGAGTCAGGAGGTGGGGTGGTTGTGAGGTTCTCAGAGGGTTGATTGCGGGCAATTCGAGCGGACCGGCCTTGTTATTAACTTGTTACATCTTTCGGGGGTCCCGGATAGATGTAACAGCCGATTTTGGGCCGATTTGTGCGGGAAATGGGGTGGTTTGTTATTAACGTTATTAATGTTACAACCCGGGAAACTTCCTATAGAAAAATTCCGAGGCGAATATTCGTTCTTAGGGGGGAATTTCTATAGAGAGTTCCTGGGGTTGTAACATTAATAACAGATGTAACAAAGCGGTCTCCTCCGGCGCCGAAAAAAGGCGATTTCCCGCACGAAATCGGGATTTCGGGGGTGTGGCCGGAGGGCCGCTCTGGTGTTACAAGTGCCGTTATTAACCTGTTACATCTTCGGTCAGGAGACGGTGAAGACGGCGATTTTGCCTTCTTCGGGGTCCCAGGCGAATGCCTCGATGAAAATGTGGCCGAGGGAGTCGCGGCCGGCGCGGCCGTCGGTGGGGTTGACGTTGTAGGACTTGGCGACGGCTTCCAGGACGGCGCCTTGGGTGGGATGGGGCACGAAAAGGCCGTCGCGGACGATGACGCCGCAGGATTGGCCGCGTCGCTGTCGGGTGTCGTGGTAGACGGTGTGGATGCCGTCCGGCGTGCCCTCGGGAGCGCGGAAGTCCAGAAGGACGTTGCCGTGTGCTCGGCGTCGGTCGTCGCCGTTGGCGAAGGGTCGGCGTCTTTTGAAGTCATCGTAGGACCGGCGGTCGTAGATGCTCCAACGCATATGGAATTTGGCGTCTCTCCAGTGCTGGACGGTCATGTGGCGTTAATGTGGTGCCTCACGGTTATGAGATCTGCAGCATGGCGGCGCTTCCCCATGATCCAGCACCGCCATGCGGGACGGCTCGATGGGAGGCGTCAGGATTCGGCTTCGACGAAATTCTGAATGGCGTTCAGGCCGGGAGCGGGGTCGCCGTCGGGTGGATGCAAGGTGGCCTGGATCATGTCGGTGGGTACGGGAGTGAAGCGTTGGTCGCTGTCGAATGCGATCAGGGCGATGCGTTCTTGTTTGTGGCGTACGGTGATGGATATGGCCGGCGGGTTGTTGCGGCAGAATCCAGGGATGGCCTGGTGGAGGCTGCGTACGAGTTCGCCGTTGCTGGGGGATTTTGTGTTCCAAGCCTTGAAGAGGGCGGATACCCCGATGTCGGAGAATAGTTCCTGGATGTCGGAGTCGGGGTGGTATTCGGCGCACGCGGAAGGGGTGGCGTTGGCCATGGTGAGGAGGTACTGGATGCGGTGGGCTCGGCGTCCTGGGTGGCGAGGAAATCGCAATCACCGTTGAGGAGGAGGCATTCGAGGTTCATGAAGAGGTAGTCGCGCCGGTTGGAAAAGGAGACGATGGTGGCGACGGGCTCGAAGACGTGGTGGTTGAAGTTGGGCGTGGCGTCGCGTTGGGTCTGGAGGTAGTCAACGGCGTCGGCAGCTGTGGTACACCGGTAGGGGTCGGCGAGGATGGCGGTGAGTCCTACTGTGGGTGCGGTGGGGCCGAGGGTGAGCTGGAATCCCGGCTGGTGTTCGCACAGCTACTGGTGCAAATCTACGGCAAGGGGATCGGGTAGGGATGCGTCGGGGCGATAGGCGACGGCGAATGCGGAGTAGCGGGGGTGTTTGCCGAAGAAGTTCTGGTTGACGATCTCGGTGGTCTAGTAGGAATGCGAGGTTGAGGTGCGGTGGCGATGGAGGCGTATGCCGTCGCGTGCGGCGGTCATGGCGACGAGGTGGAAGAGGGTTTCGAGGAGTCGGAGGGATTTGGCGTCGCGGTGCTGGTCGGTGTCGAGGTAGAACTCGGCGCGGCAGCCGGGGCGAAGGGCATGAGCTGGTGGAAGTCTTGGTGAGGGAGTCCTACGTGGTAATCCCGGTGCAGGGTGATGAGCGGCGTTCCATGGCAAGGAGGCCGGAAGCTCGCGGACGAGCCGAAGGTCCAGGGTTCTTGGGTGACGTACATGACGGCGAGGCGGATCACGCCGTCCTCTACCTCGTATGGGTCGTGGAAGGGTAGTAGGTCGCGGTTGACGTGGTAAGGAATGGGTTGCTCTTTTTGGTTTGTGATGGGCAATAAAAACCCCGCGTGATTGTCGCGGGGTGGGTTTGGGAGGTTGTTTGGGTTCAGGGCGATTGGAACTGTTCGACGGCGTCGGAAATGAGCATGGGGATGATGAGGTCGCAGTTGGTGTAGCCCTTGGATAGAGCGCCGAGCGACGGATTGAAACGGTGCAGTGCGACGACGCTTGGTCGTTCTCAGGCAGGAGATCCGAGGGCTAACCGACGTTCCCGCTTGCACCGCAGGCTCCAGGCCCATCGTGGCGAAACAGGACGCCTCTGGAACCTGGTTACTGCGAGGGATCGTATTCGGGTAGCGGCTAGGTAGGCCACGACTGAGCGTGGTCGTAGCAATTGACTCCGAACCAGGGAGAGTTCGCCAAGGGGATGAAGTCGCCCTCAACCGGTGCACAGTCCTCGCAGAAGGTGATGGGGTCCAAGTCGGCTTCACAAAGCATCCCCTGGTCCACGTAAAGTTCCTCGTCGCTGTACTCATAATCATTGCACTGCGGAGCGAGCTTCCCAGTGCGCCGGTCGTCCGCAGCGCAGGCACCTTTCCGGAGATTGGTTCCGGGCCAGGGCTGCATCGGGCTGACCTTCTGGATCAACTCGCCGAAGACTGCCACATACTCCAGCTCCAACTCGGCGGTGGAGCCGTAGTCGAACTCGTGATGGAAGGTGGTCAGCGGCGGGACGGCCGCATTGATGGACCTGCCCTTGTGACGCCAGTTCGCTTCACGCTCGGACTCCGGCTCGAAGTCCCGGTTCTCGCCGGGCATCGGGAGCATGACGGAGTACTCGACGCCGTTGACGGTGAAGTGGCTGAGATGACCACAGCACTCCAGCCAGACGGCGGGCAGGAACTGGTCCTGCTCCCGGAGATTGGCATCACGACGGACTCCCAGCTCCATCCGGTGGGGTCGCCCGGGAGCCCTGACCGATATAGAGGCCGTCTTCCGAGCGTTCCGATGGCTGAGGGTCCGGGCCGGCTGTAGCCCGGCCAGATCTGAGATGCAGCCGAGGAGGTGTTGGCGTATCAGGTCCCCTTCCACCTCCTCCTGACATACGTGGCACCCGCCGTCGCGGTCGTGCTGGGCGGCATGGCCTCTCCAGAGGGTGGGCGCCGGTCTTGCTTCATGACTATATCTCACTCCCCGTAAACGGACTGAGCCGCATTGTCGGCGCACCCGATCAGAGGCACACGTGGTGATGGCAATCGTCACCGTGCCGATCGGCGCACCTGGAACGGGTCACGGATGTCTGCCGGACATTGCGGGCCCACTCCGGGCAGGTGGTCGCGCTCCCATTGTCGCTCGAGCCCATGGCCGAAATAGACACGCACTCCGGTCTGTTCCGCCGGGTGCGCGCCGGACGCGCTCCCAGGCCGATCCAGAGGCTGCGCCTTACCACCGTTCGGGCCGGCTACTGCCCCAGGACGGTGAGCAGGGACGGTTCCGCGCCGACCCCGCCGTTGACTATGGTGACGTAGATGTTAACGGTCTCCATCTACCGGATCACTGGAGCCCTAACCCGTCCCGCAACCTCCGGCGCCGATTCCTCAGGAACCGCTTCCGACAAAGGTTTCGTGGTGACGAGCGCTTCGTCATGGTATTTCCGTGTAGCCACGGGCCCGGCGCCATGCCTGCCGTCCTCACTCCGACTCATGCTCAACCGAGACAAAATGCAGTTACCCCAGGTTGTCGATAGCGGCAACGACCAAACGAGCCGGCCATCGGCTCAGCGTTCAGTCCTGCAGAAACCCCCTGATGCGCTCCCTGCGGCACCACTCCAGCGTCGGCACCCCGTCCTGCCGGGCACGCCGCCTGATCTCGCCCAGAGTCACCATGACCAGGAAGGACTGCTCGGGAGTGTTGGCCGGTTCATTGCCCGAGGCGCGCTCTGACCGCTGGGCAAACCCGGCCAGTATCCCGCCGATCTCAGCGGTGCTCAGATCCTCCGCGGCTGCCAGCAGCGCCGGTTCGATCAGGTTCAGGGCATCGCAGATCTCGTCCAGCGCAGCGTCGATTGCTTCCCCGCCGACAGCGCGGCCGATCGCCGTTTCGATCATCAGGAATGCGTCTCTGATGATATTCGCCTCGTCTTCCATCACGACCTTCCCGGAAGTCGCACTAGCACCGGGGCATCGGCGATTGACGACGCCGATGCGCAGCGCGCTGGCAGGATTGGGCAGATGTTGGGATGTGCCGTGGATGACGCCGTCCACGTTGGGTACGTTCCTGCGCAGCTTTCGTTGGGGCCATGGGCGACAACTGGATCGGGTGAGCAGGGAGGCGCTGGCCCGAGCCTCGGCCTGGGCGGCTGGCGTCGGTCCCGGCGACGGGCTGGCGACCATCGATCTTGATTCCACCGTCTGTGAGACATACCGACTGGTCGAGGAGGGCGCCCGCCACCACCACACACCGGCCAGCGGGTTACCACCCGCTCCTTGCCATCGCAGCCGGAACCGGTCCGCCTACGGCGGACTGATGGCACCGCTACGAAAAGGTCGTGCCAACATCGCGCGGGGCTCGAGCCACTTCGTGCCTCAGACCATTAGCTGGGTGCGCTATGCCGGCGCTAAACGTCAACTCATCCGCCTCAGGCGAACGCACCGACAGCGGCGTCTACACCGATGCCTCTGTTGCCGTCTGCCTCGGTAAGGGCGTCAGCTAGTGTATCACCGTCCGCCAGCACCCCAAAGTGCGGGGTCTCATCGAGGCCATACCCAAGGCGGAGTGGACACCCATCCCGTACTGGATGGAAGGGGCTGCTGATGTGGCCGAGACTGAATACACACCAATGGTCAGTAAGCCCGATGCCGGGCCGGTGCGCCTCATGGTGCGCAGGGTGAAGCCCACGTCAGGCTCCCAACTGGTGTTGTTCGCCACCTACAGCTTTCACGTTTTCATCACCGAACGGGCGAGCGACACCCTGGATCTTGAAGCCGACCATCGCCGCCACGCCGAGATCGAGAACGCCATCCGCGACCTCAAGTACCGCGTGTGCCTCAATCATCTCCCCTCGGGACGCTTCCCCGCCAACGCCGCCTGGCTGGCGGTGGAGATCATCGCCCACAACCTGGCACGCTGGGCGACGCGCATCAGTCTGGGCGAGCCGGTAATCACCACCAAGACCCTCCGGCGGCGCTTCTTCTCCATGGCTGGACGCCTCACCCCGCATCTCCCCTGGGCTGGCCCTGACGAAACCAGTTCAGCTCCGCCCTGCCCAGACTGCGTGTCCTGCCCCTCCTTTTCCGTTCTCCCCGGAGTGGCGCCGCACCGGCAGTGACCGGTTCTGGTTAGCGGAGTACGCGCCGGCCGCAGGGGGTGCCGCCGGCGCCGCTGAAAAAGTCGACCGCGATGGTGGTCGGCTCGGAGGATGGTCTTCGGTTCAGCAAGTGGTTACGTGGGATTTCCCCCTGGAGGGGGGTTGTTAAGCAGGGCGGGTTTTTGAGCGTGAAGGAGTAAGACGGCTGTCTCAAGGTGTAGCATGTGCTCTGGAAGTAAAATTTGAGTACGGAGGGGTATACCGAAGTGCGCACGGGCCGATTTTGGGGTGTAGTGGGGGGTCGTGCATTAGGAAATTGTGCCTAATTGAGCTTCTTGGGGTATACCGAAGTGCTCAAGGCGGATCGGCGCCGGAAATGGCGGTTTTTCGGGCCACGGTCAGGGGGTAAAGGCTGCGGGTTGGTGGATGGAGAGGGCGGGCTGGCGTCTTGGTCGGCGGCTTCCGCGGTGGCGGCGGTGGCGGCATTTTCGGGCAGGTTGGGGATGTCGGACTGTTGGGGGTCGTTGAGGGTTTGCTGGTATTCGATCCAGCGCTCGTGCTCGCGGTTGATGGAGTTGGAGGTGGCCAGTACGGCGCCGAAGGTGCCCATGACGGCGAAGTAGATGAGGTTGACGAAGATGTAGTAGATGATGCGGGCGATGATGATGCCGATGAAGGTGATGGAGCCGGCGAGCAGAGCGAGGTTGGCGTTGCCGTCGTTGAGGGTGGCGAGGTAGGAGGTCCAGTGGTGTCCGCCCTGGTTGCGGATATCGTACTCGGCGGCGTTGAAGAGCATATCGCCGGTGCCGGCGAAGAGGATGCCGACGGCGACGGAGAAGAGGATGATCTTGACGAGCTTGCGGTTGTCGCCGGGGTGGAAGGAGAGGTGGTAGCGGTTGGCGAGGGAAACGATGGGCTGGAGTTTGGGCCCGATGTGGGAGATCTTGCGGGCCATGGAGTAGTTGAGGGGGTCGCGGCGTGGGGCGCGGTGAGCGATGGGGTTGGTGTGGTGGGAGAACATGGGGATCTTGTGGATGAGGGAGTCCGCGACCTGGGCGGGTCGAAGGATACGGTCATCCGGCAGAGCATGGTGAGGACGATGATGAAGAGCGCGAACCCGGCGATGATGGTGATGTTGCCGTTGGGCTGGGTGATCTCGAGGATCATGTTGGCAACGTAGAGGTTGCGGACATCGTTGGGCTGGGCGATGGAGGGTAGTAGGTGTTGATGAAGTAGGTGGCCGATTTGGGCGGGAGTCTGGCCGAGGCCGGAGATGAAGGCAGTGACGGCGACGCAGAATATGGCCAGCTTCAGCATGGCCGTCAGGAAATCTGGTGGGAGTGGATCTGCTTGACGGGGTGCTCTTCGTGGAAGTTGGGGTTGGATTCGACCCTGGGTGATGCTGTGTTGGTCATTGGAAGCTCCCAGTGGTGCGAGACGGATGCCGAGCAGGGCATTTTGGGATTGTGTACAAGAAGGGTTGGGAGCGGTTTTCCGGAAACGGTTTTGGGGTTGTGGGAGGTGAGCGGTTGTCTAAAAGGGCCGGAATCGGGGCTGTTTGGCCATTTGGGGGTATTGGGATAGGGAAAGTTATGTAACGGGCGAAAATGGGCCGTTTCTGAAGGGTATGTGGGTATGTGGGATTGCAGGACGGTCTCGGATCAGAGGGTGTTGGGGTTTGGGGAACTGGGTTGGCCGGGGTTATTGGCGTTGGCAAACGGTGTTTGGCGTATCTATCGGCGTGGTCGGGGTCGTCTGAATCACACCCGGCATGATTTGGGGCGGATTGCCGCGCAAGCGGAATGCGATACGCAGCTGGGTCGGACGCGGTTTTACGTGTATGTGCTGGCGACGGACTACGAGCACTACGTGGGGCACACGTGGGACGTGGGTTCTCGGGTGAGGCAGTACCCAGCTGGAAGGGTTGGGTCGACGCGGGGAGGTAGGCCGGTGTTGCTTTGGCAATCGCGGCCTTTTGCGACGCGGGAGGATGCTGCCAGGTTTGAAACGAGCTTGAAGTCGCTGCGGGACGGGAGATCGGGGCGATTTGCGGAAATAGCAGGAGTGGCGGCGGCGCCTTGGTCGAGACGCGGCGCCCGTGGATCGGCTGGGGGGATGCGTGGTGCCGGGAGCGCTGGCGGCGTTGTTGTCACTGGCGGGGTGGCAGGGCGTTGGGAAATTCGGTCAGGGACGCTGGTATGACCGGCTTATGGCCTGCTCCCGGCGGTCGGCGGTGCCGTCGTTACGGAAGGCGATGATCTCCCGGTGGGGGTGGGGTTGTTGTGTTCGATCTGGAAGTCGACGCGGATGATGTGCTCGGAGAGGTTTTGTGAAGCGGCGCCGGCGAGACCCACGATGTGGTCGCCGAGGTGCCGGGTATGGGGTGTACGGCGAGGGAGTGGGCCAGGTTTTCGGAAAGGGTGGTGTCGATTTGGAGCTCGATGCGTTCGAGGAGCGGTTCGCCGACCTGGGGGCGAGGTTGGCGATGGCGTAGTGGACGTGGAGGCGATGGGTGGTCATGTTGGCGTGGGCGGCGTCTTGGTTGTAGCGGTCGTCATGGTATTTCCGTGTAGCCACGGGCCCGGCGCCATGCCTGCCGTCCTCACTCCGACTCATGCTCAACCGAGACAAAATGCAGTTACCCCAGGTTGTCGATAGCGGCAACGACCAAACGAGCCGGCCATCGGCTCAGCGTTCAGTCCTGCAGAAACCCCCTGATGCGCTCCCTGCGGCACCACTCCAGCGTCGGCACCCCGTCCTGCCGGGCACGCCGCCTGATCTCGCCCAGAGTCACCATGACCAGGAAGGACTGCTCGGGAGTGTTGGCCGGTTCATTGCCCGAGGCGCGCTCTGACCGCTGGGCAAACCCGGCCAGTATCCCGCCGATCTCAGCGGTGCTCAGATCCTCCGCGGCTGCCAGCAGCGCCGGTTCGATCAGGTTCAGGGCATCGCAGATCTCGTCCAGCGCAGCGTCGATTGCTTCCCCGCCGACAGCGCGGCCGATCGCCGTTTCGATCATCAGGAATGCGTCTCTGATGATATTCGCCTCGTCTTCCATCACGACCTCCCGGGAAGTTGCATGATCACCGGAGCATCGCCGGTGATCTCGGGCTCATGTCCGGACCGCTACTGACCCCGCACGTTGATCACGGGCGGTTCGTCGCCGTTGCCGCCGTACACGATGGTGACGTAGATGTTCATGACCTCCACCCGCTGCACCATGATTGCTCCGGCCGGACCCTCCACCGCCGGCGACGCCTCTTCTGACAATACCTCATACGCCGGGGCCTCGATCGGCGTTTCCGATCGGTCCGTCTCCTCGTCGGGGCGGTGCATCAGCAACTGCACCTCTTCCTCGATGTACCTGCCGATAAACTTGGGTCGCATCTCGGCCTCGCTGGGGAGGTCGACCAGATTGCTCGTCAGATCGCTCGCGCCGAAGAGCACGCGCACTTTTCTCGTCTGGGCCTCGGCCAGGATGCCCGCATCGGGTTCCATGTCGGGGAACACCAGCACCGGTATAGCGTAGACGCCGATATCCGGTCGGAGCTTGAGCCTGTTGCGGACGGCGTTCGCCGAACGCCAGGTCTCCTTGAACGGGTCGGGCAACGAGAAGGTGGCGCCCGCGGCGTTCTCGCTCAGCCACTGGTCATGGTGCAGCCGGCATCGTCCGGGTATGAACCGCACCACCAGGCGGCCGATCCTTTCGAAGAAGACCACGCAATGGGGCGCCGCGTCCTTGGGGTCCACCCAGGGATGGAAGAGCGCCTGACCGTTCCGGTCGCTGGCCTGGAACTGGTCCCAGGCATCCTGTTCTGCCGGGCTGAGGGGCTGGTCGGGGTTGGCGCTGACGGTTTTCATGTATCCGGTCCTTACGAGCTCTGGGCTGGATTGTTGAATTCGCCGGACCTCCGCCCGAGGACGGAGACGACAGGCAATCCCACCGGCTCCGTCCTCACTATCGTCACGACGTTGCCGCCGGTCGGACCCGGGCGCTGAGCCGAAGGATGGGCGCCTACCCCGGCCGGGGCCACGGACCCACGTGGATGCGCATCAACACGTCCAGCCGGCGCAGGAAGGGGATCGTCCTGGTCGTGGCGACGCCTGAGGTTGGCCCAAACCGCTGGCGCTCCAGCGCGGTCCGGTCCATGGCGTTCCAGCGGGGCAGATCGGCCCAGGCGGCGGCGAAGCGGGGATGGACCGGTCCGGCGCTGGTCAGGACCAGCAAGCGCCTGGCCCGGGAGAAAGCGACGTAGTGCTGGCGGGCGTGGTCGAAGTCGGCGACGCGGTGCGGTGGCTCGTGGGGCGGACGGGCCGAGTGGCCGGCCAGGTCCCGGCCCGCGGGATCCACCTCCCGGTTGTCGAAGTCCAGCGAACCCACCACCACCACGTCCCACTCCCTCCCCTTGGCCTGGTGGATGGTGGTTACGGTCACACCATGGTCGGGACGGTTTTCACGCTTCCCATTGGGTACGGCGCCGGCGGAAACCCGCCCCGCCGGTATGTCGGCGTTTTCGAGGGCGTCCAGGTAGGCCGCGGCCGCATCGCCCCGCACCGAGTGCAGCAGCAGCGCTATCCGATCATATCCGGCAATCACGCCCCGTTCCGCCAGGAACTTCAACATCTCCACCAACTGCCGCTTCTCGTCGGCGGGTCCCTTGCCCTCGATGGCGATGACGGCCGGGTAATCGGCGTACCCGTGGGCGTCATGAGGAACGATGGTCTTGTCGTGGCGGAAGGGCGCGCCGTCGTCGGGGTTGGACCAGTCGGCGGCGTCCGCCATCCACCGGTCGTAGAAAGCGACGATGGCGGGATGACTGCGGTAGTTCACGTTCAGTTCCACCACGCGGCACCGTGGGAAATGCCGGTCATACTCGAGAATGTTCCGCACGCTGGCGCCGCGGAAGCGGTACAGGCTCTGATCGTCGTCGCCCACCACGCACAGGTTGCCGTGGCTGGCCGACATCTGCAGCAGCAGGCGTTCCTGGGCGTAGCTGGTGTCCTGGTACTCGTCGCACAAAAGGTGGCGGATGCCGCCGGAGAGCACCGCTGCGATGGCGTTGTCATGCAGGAGGCGCACGGCCCCCGTCTGCAGGTGGCCGAAATCCACTTGGTTCCCGTCGAGCAGCAGCTCCTGGTAGCGCTGACACGAGCGTCCCAGGGCGGCCAGGAACCGGTCCGGGGATGACGCGAGGTCCTGGGGGGAGATCAACTCGTCGCAGATGCGGTCGAGGTACTTCTGGCCGTACCTGACGATGAGGCGCGGCTCCCGCCACCGCCAGCCGCCCGCTTCCAGGTCGTCTAGGTCCGGGCCGAAGACGTCGTCGAAGCGCCGGGTGAGCAGGGCGCGCTCCTCCTCCTCGTTCAGGACCTGGAAGTCGGGCCGGAGACCCGCACGGTGGGCATGGTCCCGAAGCAATCCGTGGCACAGGCTGTGAATGGTGCCGATGCGCACCCGTTCCAGGCCCTCCCGAAGCCCGGTGTCCCCGCTCAACGCTTCGAACCTTTCCCGCAGCTCCGCCGCGGCGCGCTTGCTGTAGGTGCAGAGCACCAGCTCCCCGGGCTCGGCATCCCCCAGCAGCAGGATGTTGACCGCCCTGAGCGCGACGGCCAGGGTCTTGCCGGTTCCGGGACCGGCCACCCCCAGCATCGGGCCGTCCCGGTGGGAAATGAGCTCCAGCTGTCCCGGATCAAGCCGGGGATAACGGCGCAGCAGTTCGGGGGCGATGTTCGAGGCGCTGATCATGACATTGGTCTCCGGTCTGAATTTCGCGGCGCGCGGCGCTGGGCCCATGGCCCGGGCGTCCGTCACGGCAGTCCGCAACACCAGGATGTCACGGTCCGTGAAATCCCGCCGGTCGCATTCGTGCTCAGCGGCGCTCGATGACCCTCTGCAAGCTGAGGCGGTTCACTCGGCCGCTCACCCGCAGGATTTCCAGGCCCGCCGCCCACAGGGACAATGCGGGCTGGTCCAGGAGACACACGGGGGCGGATGGGGGGTTCGCTTCATGGACGTCGTGTTCGTCCTCGTCGCAGCCCAGCCGGATCAGGCCGTCGCTGACGGCAAACACCTCCCGGCTGATGCGCTCTGCGTCCAAGGCGGGCGCTACGCCCCACCGCCGGGACACCTCCTCCAATTGCCGCACCGGGTCATCGTCGCCCCAGAGCAGGTGCACCGCCTTGCGCCGGGCCAGGTTCGCCACGTCCTGATCGGGCTCCATGTCCGGCAGGACCAGCACCGCCGTGACGAAGGGGTTGTAGGAGGTCTCCGCCAGTTCGGCGATGTCGTCGTGCAGGTCCAACGCTCCCAGCCAGGCCTCGTCCAGCGGCGAGGTGTCAACGGCCTTCAGCCCCCGGCGGGTGCGCAGATGCCATTCCCCGTCGACCAGCAGGTAGCGGCCTCCCTTCACCTGCAGGGCGAAGCGGCCCACATGCTCGACCCACACGGCGAAGTCCACCTCGATGCGGCCGTATCCCCGGCGCCACTCGTAGTACACGAAACCATCGCGGCCGCTCTGGGCCAGCCCTTCGTAGACGCGGCTCTCCGCTCCCCTCTCGGTCATCGCGGCCCGGATGGCTGGGAATTTCCGTGGATACATTCTCATGATGATTATTTCCTCCCTGGTGTCGACCGGTGGAACGTAGGACCATGACCTGAGATGGCGGCGCACCACATGGACCATATGTCTGCGCATGCTCCGGCGGGGCGGGCGGTCCCCTTCCTCCCGATGCCGATGCCAACCGCGATGCTACCGGCATCGGCATGGGTTGAGCGCTGTCCGGCCTGGGGAATCAAAACGCGGTGCGAATTTCGGAACGGAAATGGGGGCGTGTGCGGTCGACGCCGTAGTCCATGGCGGCGGCGACGGGCACGCCGGCGTCGATGATGGGGCCGGTTTCGCCGCCGCAGAAAGCCCGCGGCGATGGCGTCGCCTGTTGTTGCAGCGACGGGTCGGCAGTCTTAGTCGGTCGGTTTGGGTGGTGTCGGCGTCCAACGCACACGAGGAGGTTTTGTGCTCAGCAGGGCTTGCCGAAGCGATCACGAGTGCTATGGGGATTATTTTGTTCGAAAAACGTGTCTATCGTACAGCCGTTCTCAGGAATCAACGGTGGGTTGTTAAGGACCCCGCCTTTTGAGGTACCGGGTGTCTCAAGGTAGACAGGTGCATCCCACGGACAAAATCCCACTTGAAAAGGTGTACGGGAGTGCGCACGGTGACGCGCGGGGGTACAGGCGGGGGTCGTGCGTATAGGGAATCGTGCTCCCATTAGCACGTTTGGGTGTACCGAAGTGCGCACGCCCTTCTGTGCGCACTACCCCTGCCGTCTTTTTGGCGCGACGCTTGTCTAGGAACGTTTCGAAGCCGCCGGGTGCTGATCCATCCAGCGCGCTATGTGCCCCGGCATGACATAGACTATTAGTCTATTTGAGCGTGTCAACGCCGACGAAAATATGACCCAGGTTCGCTGTCGTTGTCCAGACCTGCCGCCGGCCCGCCACCCGGCCGGGAGAGGCGCCATGCCGCCGGTGAGACGACACCGGATCGGCGACCAGCTGCCAGCAGTGATGCACCCGGGTCCCGACCCGGCCGCAATCGACCTCTGCCGGGACCTGGTCGTTCAAACCGATGTGGAGGCTGTCGTCCTCTTCGGCTCGAGGTCCGCCGGCGGCTGGGACGAGCAGTCCGACCTGGATATGATCATCATCTGAGACGGCGCCGATGACTATGATCGCAGGAAAGCCCTGGGAAGTGCGCTAGCCGAGCCCAGGGAGCGCCACTACCCGCGCCACGCGCGTCGTTCCTGGCTCGATCGATCCCGCCTGAGCCCGGTCCTGAATGCCGTGGGCGGGCAACGCGGACCCCGGCCGCAATTATCCGGTGTCGGGGTTCGTCGGCGTGAAAGTTGGGAACGAAGGCCGTGAGGTCGGATGGTGCGCGGTGTACCGAGGCGTCGGGATAGCCAGCGCCAGGTTGGACGTTGGGATGTGGGGTTTCCCAGCCGCCGTAAATCGAAACCACGAGGACCGGTTCAGTGCCGTCCTTCGGCGTGATGGTGGCGGCGTCGATCAGTCCTGGGGCGCTCACTGGCATCTGGTGTGGTTCAGGTCGATGTCGGTGTGGCGCCACCTGCTCGAACCATTCAACGTCGACGCGGTCGGAGAGTTTCACCACCCGGGCGGGGCGGTAGGAATAGAGCGGGTAATGCTCGCCCAGCCACAGTCGGTACGGGTTGATTTCGACCAGGTCTTCGATTTCCCGTGGAGGTGTGCCCATTTCCCGCGGAAGTGTCACGTCGGCGCCCATGGCCACGAGTTCCCGCCAGGGTTCCTTCCTGAACGCAATGTTCCAGACAATGATCCGCAACGTGGTGAGCCCCCCTTGGTCGAGTGTTTGGCAGAGGCCAGGGCTGTCAAAGGCGGCCGTTCGCAACCGTCGGGTTCCACCAACTGGGGCGAAGCCGTTGTCTTCGTCAATGCGGCTCAGGCTGTTGCCGTTGCCGTAAGACGACTTTGGGCCCGGTACTTGGCACGGAAACGTTCTGAGCGATCAGTCACGTCGTATGCCGCTTTGCCCTTTCCCACGGCGTCGGCACCCGGTGCATCCGCCTTCGTCCCTCAACTTCGTCCATTTGCTACCGCTCTGGCAGCGGACCCATCTCAATCGTGCACAACCGCAACCCTCTGTTCGGTTCGTTCTCCGAATGTCTGAGCCACCGCTAATTCTACCCAACGTGATTGCCGGTTTCACGTTGGCTTCGGTTTGAGGACGCCCGCCTCTGCAACGTCGGGGGCGGCCAGTGCCATATAATGGCGCCGCAAAAAGCAAGCGAGGTGAACGTGATGGCGGAATTGCAGAGGACGGCGGTAACCAGCGACCTGGCTCCCCAACCCCTGGGCGCCTATTCGATCGGAATGTCGGTGAACTCCCAGAAGCTTATATTCGTAGCGGGACAGGTCGGTGTTGACCTTTCGGGCGCCCTCGTAGGACCCGGTGATGCCTCGGCCCATACTCGCCAAGTTTTTCAGAACATTGGCGGCGTCCTGGAATCAGCCGGCGCCGGGTTCAACAACTTGGTGGAATTCACGACCTACGTGGTGGGACGTGAGGCGGTGCAGGGCTTCATCGACGGAAGAAACCAGGTCTTCCCGGATATTTTCCCCGACGGCGACTATCCGCCCAACACCTTGCTGGTGGTCGACGGTCTGGTACGTGAAGAGTTCTTGGTCGAAATCAAGGCAGTGGCCGCTCTGGCGTAGAGAGGCGCCACGGTACATTATCAGACTCCGGTCTCCACACTCCGAGAGGAATGTTTCCCTAACGGCGCGACGAAAGAGCGGGCCAGTGCCTCACATTCCCCGACAATTTGTCTTGTTTGCGCGGCGCCGTTCCTGGCAGCAGTACGCGTCGGAGGAATCATGCAGGCGGTCAAACACGGTTTCGCACAGATAATCAATGGTCCCAAGCAGTTTGTGATTCCGGTGTTCCAACGGGATTATTCCTGGGCGCCGGAACATTGCGACCGAATGTGGAAAGATATCCTCAAGGCTTCGACCGATGCGGATGCCCAGCATTTCCTGGGGTCGTTCGTGTACGTTCAGGACCAGGTGGGCGCTGGGTTTGGGAGCTGGCTCGTGATCGATGGTCAGCAGCGGCTGACCACGTTGACGCTGCTCATGGTCGCGCTGCGGGACCACCTGGCGGATGTCGGCTGGAGCGGAAACGTGCCCAGCGTCGCGCAGATTGATGACTTCTTTTTGAAGAACAATTTCGAGACCGAGGCCCGTCATTATCGGGTGGCGCTACGGCGGCGAGATGACGCCACGCTGCGGGCCTTGGTCGATGGTACCGACCCGGGCGAAGTCCCGGACAGGTCCGAGGCCATCATGGCGGTCTACGAGCGTTTTCGTGAGCATCTGCGGGGCGAGGGCGTGGACCCGGCGGCCATTTACCAAGGTGTGTACCGTTTGGTGGTCGTCGATGTGACCTTGGAGCGTCCCGTCGACAATCCTCAGGAGATATTCGAGAGCCTGAACTCCACCGGAGTTGATCTGGCCCAGAGCGATTTGATCCGGAACTACCTGCTGATGGGCTTGGTCGCCGATGAGCAGACAGTGCTTTACGAACGGTATTGGAGCAAGCTGGAGGACGTTTTCCGCGAAGCTGGAAGCGGATTCGAGGAGTTCTTGCGGGATTACATCGCGTTGAAGGAGCGGGCCACGACGCAGACGCGCGCAAACCGGGTTTACGGTGAGTTCAAGCGGTTTTGGCCGTCGCCCGGCTTTGCCGAAGCCTCATCGCTCCTGGCTGATATGTTGAAAATGGGTCGCTACTACGCGTGGTTCCTCAAACCGTCGCTGTCGCCAGATCGGGAATTGGCGCCGGCCCTGGAGTTCGCTCGTTCCGGCGGACTGGGGACCGTTCATGCAGCGCTGGTGTCGCGGCTTTATGACCTCCGGGACCGGGATCTGTTGGGCGACGGCGACTTCGCCCAGGCGATGACCTTGTTGAAGAGTTACCTGCTGCGCCGGGCTGTCCTGGGGTGGAACGCCGGCAACTACTGGAACGTGTTCCAGCGGGTGGCTCACTCCCTGGAAGAACAGGCGGCGTTTGAGACGTTCAAGGTGGCGCTGGTCAGGGAGAGGGCGGGCAACAGGTTCCCGTCGGATGACGAGTTCGCGAAGGGCGTCGGGGAACGGGACCTTTACCCGATGAGGGTGTGCCGTCATGTTCTGGATACGTTGGAAAACCACGGGCAGGATGAGGTCAGTCCCCTGGGCAACTACTCCATCGAGCACGTCATGCCGCAGGCCCTTGACGAGAGTGGTGAGTGGGAAACCATGCTGGGCGATGGTTGGGAAGAAGTCCATCGGACCTGGCTGCACCGTCTGGGCAACCTGACCCTGGTTGGTTATGGTCACAACACCCCGCTGTCCAATCGGCCTTTCCTCGAAAAGCGGGAGCATTCTTTGGGGTTCAAGCACAGCGCCGTGCGGTTGAACTACTACATACGGGAACAGGACGAGTGGACCGCGGAGCAGATGAGCAATCGCGGAGATGAGCTCGCCCACAGGGCCGTTGGGATTTGGCCCTATCCCGAGGCCGATGTGCTGCTGGTGCAGGACAAGAACGTAGCCGAGCTCAGAGCGCGTTCTGCCAGCCGCGACATCAGCAGTGTCAGCATGAGCGCCAGAACCCGCGCCCTGCTTGAGGATTTCCGAGAACGGGTTGGAACGCTTGGAGATGTGATCCCGGTGGTGGAAAACAAGTCGCTTTGTTTCTATGACGAGTCGGGCGATTTCTTCGCTGAGTTCATTCCCATGTCGGGGTACGTTAGGCTTCTGGTGCCGGTCCACTTTGGGAAATTGGAAGATGAACATGGCATCGCGGCGGATGCCAATTTGTGGATGTACATTCCCGGCGCGGTTCACGCTGATTGCGGAGCGGTGATTGACGTGTCAACCGAGGACGGGATCGAAACGGCGTTTCAGTTGTTGCGTGGGGTCTTTGCACGCTTTCAGGACTGAGCGATTGTCCTGCATCTGTTTGTGGTCATGCCTACGCCGAAGCCTCGGCTTTCACCGCTTCTGGGAAGCCTACTTGGTTGAGGCAACTGATCTGTTTGGCGTGGCAGCGGTGCCCTCCGCGACCGTCAGGGGGATGGCGTGGCTTGCCTGTTCGCCGGTTTCGGCGGCGGGGTTCGGCTTGATCTTCCCGTAGAGGGATGTTCAGTACGGTCCTGTCTCCCGGTCTGGGAAAGTTGACCCAACGTCCTGGCCAGCTTGATTGGAAGCATTGAAAGGCCCGAGAGTATTTTGCTGACGATGGAGCCGCGACGGGCCGTGTGCTGCTGGTTTATTCTCAAAGGCGCGTGGTGCAGACGATGGAATAGGACGGTTTGATGCCCGGCGGCGCAGTGCAACAAGTTAAGGGCACGCTGTGTCTATCTGACGAGCATTGGAGGCCACCGCTGGAGTTCAATGTCAGGCACAGGATGGACGGGCTCCACTTGATGGGAACCCTGGTGGATGACGCCGTTCCGGTCGTGTTCTTCGACCCGCAGTACAGGGGAGTGCTTGACAAGCTGGCGTATGGCAATGAGGGGAAGTCGCGGGGGCGGGCCAGGGCCTCGTTGGTTCAGATGACTGAACCGGTCATTATTCAGTTTTTGAGTGAGATAGCGAGAGTGCTGCGTCCGAGCGGCCACCTTTTCCTATGGGTGGACAAATTCCACCTCTGTTCCGGATGCTCCGGTTGGTTCGATGAGTTGCCGCTCGAGGTGGTTGACCTGGTCACATGGGACAAGGGAAGGATCGGGATGGGCTACCGGACTCGACGTCGGGCCGAGTATCTGCTGGTCGTCCAGAAGCGGCCTTGTCGTGTGGATGACGGCTGGGCAAGGCGTGCCGTTCCTGATTTTTGGTCGGAAAGGTTGCCTGGTGCCAGGCGGCACGCTCACCAGAAGCCTGTCGGCCTGCAGGCAGCGCTGATTGAGGCGGTCACGGAGCCGGGGGAGCTGGTAGTCGATCCGGCGGCGGGCAGTTTCTCCGTGATGGAGAGTGCGCTTTCCGTCGGCAGGAATTTCCTGGGCGGGGATTTGGACAGCTAATGTCTGTTGGTGCGTGGCGTCGGGGATGCCGCAGTTGGTGTTGGTCAGTGGTAATCCGTTTCGGCGAGTCCGCTGCGGAAAGCCCCAGTTTCCGGCGGAAACGGCGCCCAGGAGCGTTCTGCGGCCTTTGGGGCATCAGGGCCTGTTGTCGGTTAGGGCGACAATGGGCGTTCTGACGCCTGTCTTCGTGGGTGCGGCGCCGAAAGCTTGGCCCACGTCAGGTTCTTTCGAGGATCTCGAAGGCTTTGTCGAATTCTCGGCTCCGATTGGCTTCGGCCTCGCCGCCAGGTTCTTGTCCAAGGTAAACGTCCGAGGCGCTCTGGGACGCGTTTTCGTAGATGTCGCGTAGGGCTGGGATGAGTTCCACCTCGCCCTGCCAGAATGGGAATCGCCCCAATTGCTGGGGCAGGGCGGCGTGCAGGTCTGGCATCGTCGCCGCGCCGAGGTCAGCGTCGGCCAACGCGGTCAACGGGTTTGCCCAGAATACATCAGGGTCTTCGGGCAATGGCTCGGTGGCCGTCGGCGGTCCTTCGATGGTCTGGACCGACTGGCGGAACTCCTCGCCCAGCAGGTCCTCGCGGTCCATGCCCCGCATCCGAAAGATGAGGAACGGGTCGCGGTCAAACTCCTCACCCAGCAGCAGGTAGACTGCGGCGATGTGCTTGCAGGGGTTTGACCAGTCTGGACACGAGCAGTCGGTTTCGAGGTCGTCGCCTCTTGCGGGGAACATCGACAGCCCGACGGCTCCGAACGTGTCCTCGATGTTCTCCGGCATGCGGCCGGCCAGCAGGCTGGAGGCGATGACCGGCTGGTCGGCCAACGCCTGACGCAATCGTTCCCAGTCGGCTTGGTCGATGGTCCTGACGCTGATTTCAACGTCGTAGGGCCGCTTGCGGCTGCCCTGCACCTGGGCTTCGACGACGCCGTTCCGGATGTCAATCGAAAGGACCTGGCCACGCCGCGCGTAGGAACGGCCACGGCTGAGCCGTGCGCCGATGCGGAACTGCTCGAGGGTCTGCATCCAGCGCTTGGCCCACCAGTTGGAGCCGAAGTCGCCCCGACGGGACGTGGCCCTGATGCCGCCCTTCACGTCGATGGGACGGGAATATTCGTGGCCGTAGTAAGTCACTGAGGATGCCTTTCCTGTCGTTGTCGATTTGGCTGGCTGCGTGTTCAGTCTTCGGGCGTGGCGCTGAGGGACAGCACTTCTCGCAGCTCCGTGTTCGACAGTTCGGTGAGCCACCGTTCCGACGTGGCGCCCACTACCTGGTCGGCGGTCGCCTGCTTGGCCTCAATCATGAGGTCGATACGGTCTTCGAGGGTGCCGGCGCAGATCATCTTGTGGACGTGCACGTCCTTGGTTTGCCCGATGCGAAAGGCACGGTCGGTGGCCTGGTTCTCGACGGCGGGGTTCCACCACCGGTCGTAGTGGATGACGTGGTTGGCGCGGGGCAGGTTCAGGCCCGAGCCGCCAGCCTTCAGCGACAGGACGAACACCTGCGGGCCGTGGGGGTCGTTCTGGAAGCGCTCGACCATCTGGTCGCGGTTCTTTCGGGAGACGCCGCCGTGGAGCATCGGCGTTTCGATGCCGTAGGTTTCCTGGACGTGCTGCTGGATGATGGCGCCCATCTCGGCGAACTGGCTGAAGACCAGGACGCGGTCTCCGGCGGGAACGATTTCGTCCAGCAACTCTTCGAGGCGGGCCAGCTTGCCGGAACGTCCGGCGATGGACGAATTGTCGCCCAGCAGCTGGCGGGGGTGATTGCACACCTGCTTCAGCTTCACCAACGTGTCGAGGATGGAACCGCGGCGCGCCATGCCCTCGGCGTCTTCCAGCCGTGTCTCGACGTCGCGTAGCACGGCCTCGTAAAGGGTGACCTGTTCGCGAGTGAGGTTGCAGTACTGCTTGGTCTCGTGCTTGTCGGGCAGGTCGTCGATGATCGTGGGATCGGTTTTCAACCGGCGCAGGATGAATGGGCCGGTGGCCTTCTGCAACTTGGCGGCCGCTTCGTCATCTCGATTGGTCTGGATGGGGTTGAAGTAACGGCGCTTGAACTCCGCCTGGGAACCCAGCAGGCCTGGGTTCAGGAACTGCATGATGGCCCACAGGTCGCCGACGTGGTTCTCGACCGGCGTGCCCGTGAGGGCAATGCGGTAGTCGGCGGGAAGCGAACGGGCGGCTTGGGCCTGTCGGGTGACGGGGTTCTTGATGTTCTGAGCCTCGTCGAGGGTGACGGAACGCCAATCGACGGAAGCCAGCAGTTCGCGGTCCCGCGTCATGGTGCCGTAGCTGGTGACGACGATCTGGTGGTCGGCGGCCTGCTGGGCGAATTGTTCGCCACGTTCACGGCCTGGCCCGTGGTGCAACATCACCGGCAGGCCGGGGGTGAACTTCTGCGCTTCCCGCTGCCAGTTGTTGATCACCGAGGTCGGGCAGACCAGCAGGTTGGGCTTTTCGTTGCCCTGTTGATGGTCCCGCAAGATGGCGACCAGCGTCTGGATCGTCTTGCCCAGTCCCATGTCGTCGGCCAGGCAGGCGCCGAGACCCCACCAGCGGAGGAAGTCGAGCCACGAGTAGCCCAGTTGCTGGTAGGTGCGGAGTTCCCCGTTGAATTCGTTCGGCGTGTCCAGCAACTCGATTTTGCCCTTCTGCTGGAGGGACTCCAGCAAATCGTTGAGCCAGCCTGTGGTGGCCAGTGAGACGTTATCAGCTTCCGCCTGCTGGTCGGCGCCCAGTCCGATTCGGATGACTTCCCGCAGTGTGGCCTGGTTGCGGTCGCGCCAGAAGTCAGCGGCGGCGCGGATTTCGTCGGCATTGATTTCAACCCACTGGCCGCGGAAGCGGACCAGCGGCACCTTCAGGTCGGCCAGTTCGAACAGTTCCTCGGGTTCGATCATCTCGTCGCCCATGGCGACCTGGACGTTCAGGTCGATGAGGGATGCCATGGTCATGTTGGCGCCGCCCTGCATGGGAGGAGTGCGGGCTTCGGCCCGAATGGTGGGACGGTTCTTGGTTCCCCGTCGGGTCCACCAGGAAGGCAGCATGACGCCGAAACCGGCCTGCTGCAGCGCGGCCGCTTGCTGGGTCAGGAACTGGTGGGCCTGTTCCGCACCGAGCTTTGCGCCGGCCGGCTTTCGCCTGTTCAGGCTGTCGGCAATGGGCGGGCACACGGAGCCGGCCTGGGCCAACGAAGTAAGCAGGAACTCGGCTAGGTTGAAGTCCGGCGACTGTCGCTCTTGGGCGTCGTCCACCGCCAGCAGTAGGCTGTGGTCGTCGTGTGGCTGGAGCAGGTAGCGCAGGTACCAGTCCTGTTTACCAAGGGCGGCCGGTGGTACGTCCTCGTCGGGTTCGGGCGGTTCTTCCAGCCGTAGGCACAATCGGTAGGGAGAGTTGGCGGCCACGGCGATGGGCCGGTGCCATTCCGAAACCTGCCGGCGCAGTTGCTGGAGCTGGGCACCCGTGGCGTGGACGACGCCGTCCGCCGATATAAGGCCGTGTAGCCAGGCCTCGTGAACGGAGTCGGACTGCGCGGAGCCTTCTGTGGCGCCCTGGCGGATGATGTGGTTGACGATGCCGGCGATGAAATCTTTGAGGACTGCCTGCGGCGGAGTGGTTGGCGGTCGGCGGTCATCTGCGCCGGTCATGGCCCGAGCCGAGGATGGCATGGCTTTGGCCAGCTCAGCCAGGCGGCTGGCGTCGTCGCCGATGTAAAGCGGCGTCCACACGGCTATGGTGTTTTCCCCGTTTTGCGCCACGTTGGGCAGGAACTGTTGTCGCGCAGTCAGGGCGGTGGCGAACATCAAAACGGGTTGCCAGTAGGCCACGTCGGGACTCAGCACCACGCCGGGCGCTAGGACACGGCCGTTCTGGCACCGTTGCAGCAGTTCGATGGCCCGCCCGTTCGAAAGACTGAGGATAGGCACGCGCCAAGGCTTGATGCGGGGTTTGGCCCTCGATTTGAGCGCGGGGCCGGCCAATGCTTCCGACGGTATTGGGCTGTTGCCCCGGCTGGGCAGCCAGACGGAGGCTCCCGCCTCGTCGCCTGCGGAGTCCTCGGGCGCAATGCCCACGGCTTCGGCCAGGCGCAAGGCGCTGACGCACCGGGGATGGTGGGCGTCCGACAGCCGTTCGGATGGTGGGGGCGGGTCGGGATCTTCGCCCCACAGCGTCAGGCTGCCGTCAATTTGGGCGGCGTGGATGATGATCATGTCGGCCTTCTCTCTTTGAGTTTTACTACGCTGGGCGTATCGTTGGAAAGTGTCGGGGCAGGAGCAGCGAAGGCGCGAGGCGTGCCCAGTTTCCGCTGGAAACGGCCGCCGGGTGCGCTCTGTAGCCTTGTGGTGCGCGCGAGACCGGCGGTGTGCCGGCGGGCATTGTCAGGCATGTCTCGCCGGATAGCGTTGCATCGGCGGAACTCCGTAGGCACAATGGCCTCTGCAATCATGCGTGTCGGCACTCTTTGCCGCTGGTGCCCGACATGGAGAGGCTGAATGAAACAAGACGAGTACCTGGCGGACGAACATGTCCGGGGGTTCACCAGATGGGCGGCACAACTGGTCACCGGCGAACTGGGTTTGACGCACCGTTGGAAGAGCGGCAGAGGAACCGATTTCGAGTGTACTACCCTCTACGGCGCGTTGGAGCAGTACCGCTGGCCCGACGACAGGAAGGCGCTGGATTACCGAGCAACAGCGCGACTCCTTCGGAGATGCCGCCTCGATTTCGAGGACATGGGCGCCATCTACAGCCCCGCGAAACAAACCGAGTTCGTCAACCACGCTGAAGCCATCTTCAAGTGGGGCGGCATCCGGAAGCGCGGGAAACTAAACGAATGGCGGAGCATGCCGCCGGATCACTTGCAGGCCTTGGTGGAAGACGTGCGGGCGAGACTGAACCCTAGGACGGCGGACACGGACGGCCTCGCCGGTTTCTGCTACATGGGGTCGGGGTTCAGCAAGGTTCACTCGGTGCTGATTGATGGCTTCCCGATCTACGACAGCAGAGTAGCGTGCGCCCTCAACTGCCGGGTGGGCATCTACTGTCGGCGGGCGAAGGTGGGGCGGAAACCCGATTTGTTGAGGCTCAGGATGCCGCCGCGTCAAGAGCCGAAGCGCATCAGGTACCACCGGTGCGACCGACCGAAGATGAACAACGACAGTGCAGCGTATGCTCGGGACAATCTGACGGCGGCGTGGCTGCTTGGGGAGATGGTCCGGGAGCCTGGGGAGTTCGAGCAGGTCGAGTTCGAACCCGTGGACGCCCTGCAGCACGCGCTGTTCATGGTTGGATATGCTTCCCTGCCGGATAGTGCCGTGTCCACTGGATAGGCCCTGTCGGGTAAGGCCAGTCGGATTTACTCTACCTTTGCCGGGGGGCCGGTCCGTCCCAGTGGACTTTTTTGATGGCGCCGTTCCACTACGGGCGACCTTCGCCACTTGGGTCTCCGTCTTCTCTGACGATCAGTTCCAGCGTCTCATACTCCGTCTCTATCCACACCGTGGCGCCGGCGGTACCAGAGGGAGCCGCGGTGGCGCTGCGCAGCACGGCAGGGCCGGTGAACCTGACCTCGTGCACCCGCTCGGTGCCCAGGTAGGTCTTGACGCTGATAGGTGGAATATCGGTCCCCTCCTTGCGGTTCTTCTGGACGATCTGTCGATTCACGATGATGCGTGCCTTCATTGTTTCGGCCTTACGTCTAGGCGGTGCAAACGTCGGATTATCTTCAGTGTGGGCGGGGCGCCAACTCCCGGGTTGCGGCGGTGCCGAGTTGACGGCGGCGGTGTGGGCAATGAAAAAGCCCCGCTGGAATGGAGCGGGGCGGTCGCTTACGGCTTGGCGCGTGGCTAGGTTCAGGAATCCGCACTGGAGCGCCGGAGAGGGCCTTGGGCGTTCCCGAGGGAATTTCCCCGCATGTGGTTGGGACGGCTGCCAGGGGCCGCGAGGGGCGGAAATTCGCGGTGTCGTGCGACCTTCGGCACTTCTGCCGACGGACTTCGGGCGGCTTGCTCGGCGGCTGCGCCTGCCGGGAACATTGCTCAGGTCGCCTGTAAGCTGCAAGGCGACCGCAGCGAATTGAGGGATTTTTACCGCGGCAGGCATTGTCGTTCGTGGGTTAAGGTGGCCTTTATGCTGTTATGGCATGGACCCCCCACGCACAGGGTGGGGGGCTGGAATTTGCGAAGAAAGCGCGTGCGCTGGGTGAACCGCGGGTTTATTACGCGTGGGATCGAGGCGCTTACGGTCGAAGGCGGGTTCGCCGTGTGAACTGATAGCCGTGTTTCGGTTCGGTAATTCGTATGCTGGTTGTCTTCGAACGGCGGGTCGCGCAGCATGGCGTTCTGACATCCCTTGTGGATGTTGATTATTGCTTGAACGTGATCTTGATGCCGTGCTCGGTGAGTATCGAGATGGCGTCGCGCAGCCTTTCGTCGACATCCGATGATGGAATTCCGTAGATCAGGTATTCTTGGTGCGTATCATTCCGCAGTTTCTTGCTGCGCAGGATGTTGACCAGTTCCTGTCGGCGTTCGTCGGGCGTCCCGAGTTCATCGACGTAGATGGCGGCGGTCCCGCTCCTCTGGCGTGGTCGGGTGATATGGCTTGGTCTTCGACGGTTGGACATGGTTTTCTCCACTACGTATGTTGCTTCTGGGCGATTCCGCTACTTTTGGATGCTGGATGATCAGCATGTGGGAGTGCGTATTTCCGTGAACATCAGCAGCATGGGCTGCTGATTTGCGGCGGTGTCGTGTCGGGTTTCAGTACGGCGTTTTTTACGATGTCAACCAAACTGGATTCGGAATCCAGTTTGGTTGACATCTCAAATTTTAGCTGGACTTTGTACAAAAACTAGAAAAGTGAAAGGGGCAGGGTAAGCTGGGTTGACCCCACATCTCACTGTAGGTCGACCTGTGCTTACCCTGCCCGATGCCATTGTAACCATTCTCATTCCCTTCGCCGCCCTATTCCAAAACCGGACCTGGTGCAAGGCCCAAGTGCTGCTGGTCGGTGCGATCTTGACACCGGGTCAACGCACGGTGGCTGCGACGTTGCGGGTCATGGGCCTCAGCGGCGACCGAAACTATGCCCGCTACCATCACGTGCTGAACCGGGCGGCCTGGTCGCCACTGGAGGCGTCCCAGATCCTGCTCAGGCTGCTGCTCCAGCATCTGGATCGCGGCGATGGCCCGCTGGTCTTCGGTATCGACGAGACCCTGGAGCGCCGCCAGGGTCCACGGATCAGCGCACTGGGGGTCTACCGAGATGCAGTGCGCTCCAGTCGGAGTTACACCGTCAAAGCCAGCGGTTTGCGCTGGGTGTCCCTGATGTGGCTGGGACAGATCCCCTGGGCCGGTCGGTACTGGGCTCTGCCCTTCCTCACCGTGCTGGCGCCCTCGGAACGCTATCACCAAAAGCTGGGACGCCGACACAAGAAGCTCACTGACTGGGCCCGCCAGATGATCCTGCAACTGCGTCGCTGGCTGCCTCACCGACCCCTGGTGCTGGTGGGCGACAATGGCTATGCCGCACTGGATCTGCTCCACTTCTGCCAGTCTCTCCGGGAACCGGTTACCCTAATCACCAGATTGCGCCTGGATGCCGGTCTCTACGATCCGGCCCCGCCACGTCAACCAGGACAGACTGGCCGTCCTCGGGTAAAGGGAGCACGTCAACCCACTCTGAAGCAACTCCTCGACGCGCCCCTCCTGGCGTGGGACACCGTGCCGGTGTCCTGGTACGACGGCACCACCCGCAACCTGGAACTCCTTTCTCAGACCGCCATCTGGTATCACCATGGCAAACCGCCCGTACCCATCCGCTGGGTGCTGATCCGAGACCCAAAGGGTGAACTGGGAACCCAAGCCCTCCTCTGCACCGATCAGACGGTGGCCCCTGCGCAGGTTCTGGAATGGTTTGTGCTGCGCCGGCAACTGGAGGTCACCTACCAGGAAGTGCGGGCGCACCTGGGCGTGGAAACCCAGCGCCAATGGTCCGACCGCGCCATCGCCCGCACCACGCCGGCCCTGATGGGATTGTTTTCCTGGGTGGCTTTGGCTGCCCACTCGCTGCAGCAAGACGAGCCCATCATCCAGCGCACCGCGGCTTGGTACGCTAAGCCAGCGCCAACTTTCGTCGACGCCATCGCCCTGGTGCGCCGGCACCTGTGGCTGGCATCGGAGAGTTTTTCAACGTCGGCACCCCACGATGACCGGGCAAAACCCCTTCCCAAACTGTACGCCCGGCTCATCAATTCCCTCGCCTACGCCGCTTGAACGTACAAAGTCCAGCTTAGTATTACAGTCGCGCTTGAACTTGGTAGGATAGGCTCATGATTACTGGTGAGAGGGGAGGGGTTGGAAATGGGTCAGACATTACAGGAGCGAGAGGCCGTGCTGGAGGAGGCGCTGGGCTGGGAGGTTGGGCTCCAGGAGTTGCACGGGCGTATCGCCCGACGGTTTAGTCGTAGCGAGTCTCGTCAGCGGGTTCTGGCGTACCTGCAAGGGTTGCTGGGGTCGGTGGAACGCAAGAACGGGTGGCAGTTGGCCGAATATGCAGGCGACGCCACGCCGGACGGGGTGCAACGTCTGCTGGCGGTGTACCACTGGGACGCGGACCAGGTGCGGGATGATCTGCAGGGGTACGTGGTGGAGCATCTGGGCGATGCCGGCGGGGTGTTGGTGGTGGATGAGACAGGGTTTCTCAAGCAGGGCAAGAAGTCGGTGGGGGTGAAGCGGCAGTACAGCGGCACGGCGGGGAAGGTGGAGAACTGTCAGATCGGAGTGTTTTTGGCCTATGGCAGCCGACGGGGCGCGGCCTTTCTGGATCGGGAGCTCTACCTGCCCCAGGAGTGGGCGGAGGATGTGGAGCGACGTCGGGAAGCGGGAGCGCCCCAGGACGTGGTCTTTCATGCTAAAGGGCAACTGGCCCAACAGATGATTGCCCGGGCAGTGTCGGCTGGGGTGCCCTTTGCCTGGGTGACTGGGGATACGGTGTACGGCAATGACCGGAAACTGCGGCGGTGGCTGGAGGAGCAGAGCTGGCCCTACGTGCTGGCGGTGAAGAACAATGAGCCGCTGTGGGCGGACACGGAGCGTGGCTCGGCGCAGGTGGCGGCCCGTGAACTGGCCCAGCAGATCCCCGATGACCGGTGGCAACGCCTGAGTGCTGGTGATGGGAGCAAGGGGCCGCGCCTCTACGATTGGGGTTGGTTGCCAATACGGCCCTGGTCGGAGCCGGATCAGGGGCATTGGCTGCTGGTGCGCCGCAGCATCGCCGATCCCGAGGACCTGGCCTACTACGCCTGTTTTGGCGCGGCAGAGGTGTCGCTGGCGGAACTGGTGCGCGTGGCCGGCACCCGGTGGATCATCGAAGACGCCTTCAAGGAGGCCAAGCAGGAGGTGGGACTGGACGAGTATGAGGTACGCCTGTGGGTCGGCTGGTACCGGCACATCACCCTGGCCCTGCTGGCCCACGCCTTTCTGGCGGTAATCCGGTCCTACGCCGCCGGTGGCGAAGGTAAAAAGGGGATATGTCCCCTGGAGAGCTCATCCCGCTGACCGTGCCCGAGGTCAGAAGGTTGCTATGCCGGCTGCTGTGGCTGCCCCGGGGCAGTCCTGCCCTGACCATCCACTGGTCGGGATGGAGACGGCGACACCAGGCCCGCGCCATGCAGTGTCATTACCGGAGACGCCTTCAGACACCTTCGCCACAAGCGCGACTGTAATATTAGAGGGTGTCTAAAAAGGAGAGAGGCGGGCCAGTCTGCGTAGCGTGAGGCCCGTCATTGAGATGTAAATCCAGGTTTCCGTGGTTTCACACAATGCTTCGTAACCCTTGCTCAAGCGCCGTTGCAGGTTCAGCCAACCAAAGGTGCGCTCGACCACCCACCGTCGGGGCAGCACCTGGAAGGTGTGTTGCTGAGCCGGACGGCGCACCAGTTCCAGGGTCCAGCCGCCCGCTTTTTCCTGGCCCACTCCACCAATCTGCCTCCGTAGGCTCCATCAGCCCAGATCAACCGTAGTCGAGGGAACCGATCCATCAGTCGTGCCAGCACCAACCGAGCGCCGTCCCGATCCTGAATATCGGCCGGATGCACCACCACTGCCAACGGCAGTCCCAGGGTGTCCACCACGATGTGGCGCTTGCGCCCCTTCACCTTCTTGGCGGCGTCGTAGCCTCTGGGCCCCCTTTTTCCGTGGTCTTTACCGATTGGCTGTCGATGATGGCCGCACTGGGGCTGGTCTCTCGGCCCTGAGCCTGCCGCAGCGTGGCATGCAGTGCGTCATGGGCCCGTTGCCAGGTGCCATCACCACGCCAGGTGCGGAAGTAATGGAAGACGATGCGCCAGGGCGGCAGGTCATGAGGCAGCATCCGCCAGGAGCATCCAGTGCGCAGCACATAGCGAATGGCGTTGACGATCTCCCATCTGGGATACGTGATCGGTCGACCGCCCGATTTGGGCGGTGGCAACGACGGTTCCAGCAGTTGCCACTCTCGGTCGCTGAGGTCGCTGGGATAAGTAGGTCGTTCCATGCCCCCACACTACGCCCAACACAGCAGACCTCGCCCGCATACCCCCGCACCAATTGAACCCTTTTTAGACACCCTCTGAGGGTGATGGCTCTCGGTTGGGAGAACGAGTACATAGCCGCCTAGCTGGCGGTGACGCTGTACACGGTGCGGTCTCCCGTTGCGAATATGCGGCGGAAGTTGAACGCGAAGTCACGGTTTGAGGCCGTCATGGCGGCGACGCGTCTGGGTATCCTGACGCTGGACGTTGGGTGAACCCTTGTGGTTCACTTTGTTAGGGTTCGGGGCCTCGCATCAGTGAGATGGTTCGTGAAGCAAATTTGAATTGGGCCCATGGGGGCGGATACAGAGTGGATTATTTTTCCGTGGGCCGGTAAAGAAATGATCAGGAGTGCGCATGGCTATTCGTTGGGATGAACTCGGACACGAAATGTACGAAAAGATGGTGTCGGTGTTGCTGGGTCGGTTGCATCCAGACGCGCGGCGAATCGACGGCAGCGGCGGCGATGGTGGCGTTGACGTGAAGATCGCTTACGAACCGGAGGGTAGGATTGCGCACGCCTTTGAGCTGAAGTCTTTTACGGGGCGAATGGATCAGCGTAGGCGGCGGCAGGTCAAACGGTCGTTGGATCGGGTCGCCGAACTTTTCCCAGAACGGTGGACGCTTGTTGTACCCATCGACCCGACACCTGGGGAAAACAGGTGGTTTCGCAGTCTCGCTGCGGACTATCCCTTTCCGTTGGATTGGTGCGGGAAGAATTGGCTCGACGAGAAGATGTCGGCGTTTCCAGAAATCGGGAGGTACTATTTGGAGGGCGCAAAGGACGAGGTTCTTCGGTTGCTTGTGGCGCTTCATGAAGAAGAAGCTGTCGTTGCTGACGCCCCCGATGCAATGAGTCGGCTGAAGGGGTTGAGGGATCGTCTGAATGAGATCGATCCGCATTATCGCTACGAAATGGCCACAGTTACTGGTGAGGATTCCAGGTGGCAATCCGATGTGCTATTCGGGTTTCGGAGTGGGGATGTGCGAGTGGACGTGTATCCGAGATATTTTGGGGCAGTGAGTGACCGACCAGTGACGGTGAATGCTACGGTCTTGTTTGGCCCGGATGACCTTGCGGTTCAAGATGCGCTGGGCTATGGGCAAGGGGTGACGATACCGTCGCGGATGATCGAAAGTGTGACAGTCGATGCGCCATCTGGTCTGGGAGGCACCTTCGAAGAGTCGGAAATGGTGTTATGGCCGATAGACACCGAGTTGGCAGATCCAATCACGATTTGGCTGGATGTGTTGGAAGAAGATGTTCTGGTATCGAGTTGCTCAGTTCGCCTCAATGAAAGGACCGGAGGGCCGAAGGGGTTCATTTTTACGGGCACTGACAGCACGGGCTGGTTGGCAATCCAACTGAAAATCACGTTGGAGGAGATGGAGGTTGAAGTTTCTTGGCAGCTAAATCCGCGGCCAACGATGCCGTATGTTCTGTTGCCGCTGTGCCGATGGCTCGAAGCTTGTTCGCCCGGGCGTTGGCTCAAACTACGTTGGCCGGACGCGTTCGAGATCTCTGACGAGATTATGGACCCCTTCGTGGTTGATAATGCGTTTGGGGCGGTCGTTGAGGCGCTGGCTTACGTGCAGGAACGCAGTGGTCGTTACTGGGAGCTGCCATTGTCGATGAGCAACAAGGAGGCCCAGGATATCGTGACCGTAGCCACCCTGATGAAGGGTGAAACTATCAGGTTCACATGGGATTCTTTCAGCCTGAATTTGGGAGGATGGGGTCCGGAGCTCAAAGTGCTGGAGAATGGAGGGGCAATGGCATTCTTGTGTGACCAAGAAATCTCCTTCAAGGTGGAGGGGGTGGAAGTGCCGATAGGACGACTGCGTACGCATATCCCTTCGGCCCGTTTGGCCGATCTCGAGGTCGTGCGGACAGAGTTGGCGGCGGGATTGGTTCCGCCACTCAAGCTGGTACCCGGCGGTAACCACCAGGCACATAAGTTTTTGGTCGCATGAGCCCGGTGTCGAGTAAGCGGGTATGCGATGGGTATCGGGTCGGTTGCCGCCGTTGGGCGGCCCTTGAGTTTTGAAATCAGTGGGCTGATAGTGTGTATGGCGGTGAACTTTGTTCCGGCGCTGGATCTTCAGATCCTCGTGGACTGAGTAACCGGATTGGGAGCCTCCGCAGGTGGTTGCGGAGGTTCATTCTAGCAAGGTGGTTGATGCCTTCTGCTTGGCGGCTGTTTTCGCCTCTTCCCTGTTCGGCGACCTGCCCTTGAACGATGCTCCTTGGTATTGCTTGCCGTCCTCGTCTTCCCAATCTGGAAGCGTGGCGGTCCATTGCCAGGAGTTGCCGTCCTCGGTTGGTTGGACGGCTAATTCCCAGTGCCCGAACTTGGCTTGTTCAACGGCGGTGTAAGGCGTGTGCCATACTGGATCACCTGCACTTTGGGTGGTCTCTGATTGGCGGCTGGAAGCGGTGGAAGAATTCCGTGGTGGCTGCCACTTGCTGCGGTGCCCCGATGGTGTTCTTGGCCTGCTTTGCCCACCGCCTCGGCTCTCCGTCAAGATTGTTGCGTGGCGATCGCGCTGGTCATCGTTATTCTTCATAAGGCTAGTCGTCCTGTTTCATATGCGGTGCCCTTCGATACCATCCATCGGTCATCCTCGGATGGGAGGCGTTTGACACCCATGCTGATGCCATGACTGTCTCGACCTCATCGGGGATGAGGAAGTCGTGTGTCATTTGCTCTGTTTCGCGGGGTTCGATGGCGATGTTGTGGCTGGTGAATTCCGTGGCTATTTCGTGCCAAGGGAACTCGGTTTCTTGACCTCTGTCAACCCTTTCGGTGAATTCTTGACGCATCAGTTAAGCCGTTTCGTCGTCGTAGTTTGAGAGCGCATGAACTGCCCATTGAATTTCGTCGACACGGCAGAGGGCTGAACCGGTGTTCTCGGCTTCGAGGGCGATGATGATGGCATCGTATTGTCCGCTGACAGCGATTCGCGCTACGTGCAAACGCATGGTGAGATGGGGGATGTTCTCCCGACCCCGGCGATAGTTTCGCTCTGCGACGAAAAGGGTTGCAAGGAATGCCGAAGCGGTTCCCGCGGTTCCTATAACCATGCCCAACCTGCCGGTGTCAATAGCTGCTATGCCGGCGGGCGGGGTTTTGCCCGCCCATGAGTGGGCGTTTTGGATTATTGCAATGGCTGCTGTTCCTGCAAGGCATACGGCGAAGAGTCCGAGTACGATCTTTGGTATCGAGCTGTTGGCGACTGCTTCGAGTGCTGTTCTGATGTCGGCGCCCATGGGCTGAATTCAACCTTAGTTGGTGTTTTGCAGTTGGTTGGCGGTGTCAGGCTGGAGGCGACCTTTGTCGGCAGCGAAGTGCTGGATCGCAGCAGTAGGCTGCGGTCTCCCTGTGATGGGGCAGACACTCTGTGGCGACGGAACGTTCCCACGGTGCGGTGTGCGTGCTTGGTTACGCTTCGCTTGGCGGGCGGTAGCGGAGCAGTGTCGGCTACTCAAGTTTGCCAACAGGTTGGTCATCGGATCTGCCCAGTGTTCGCTGAGGCCATTTGGCTACCTCGTCCTCGTAACCACTGTCGGCGATTTCTTGGTCTTGTCTGCGCATCTCGTCGCTGTAAGGAAGGACGTCTTCTACGGGTGGTAGATTGTCAATGATGGCTAGGTACAGGGCTGCTGCAGCGGTCTCGTATATCTGGCAGGCGGCGTAGGCGTTGGCGAGGCTCTTCTGTTCGTCGGTCATTCCGGCCAGCGCCGAGCTTAGCAGTTGGAAGTGGTGCGGTTCAGGCCAGACGCCCAGCAGGCTGTGGATGTCTTTCTTGGCGGTGGCGCACTCGCGCACGGCCGAACGGAGATCGGGTTTGGCGGCATTGCCGATGGTCTCCGCGACGGATTCAGTTATGAACCTTCTGGTTTGATCGTCGCAACCAACGGCTTGCAGGTACTGTATTCGTTTGTCGTTCCCCATTGGGGCCATGAGTTCGCAATGCTTCTGCGATTTGGTGACCCAGTCTGGTTGGTTGTCTGGGTCTTCGTAGTGGCCGTGTCGTTGGACGATGACTGTCGTGGTTTCGAACGTGGCAGGCGGCGGTGGATATATTTCGGTGGACATCATGATGTTCCGGAGATGTGGGTGTCGCTGCGTTCAGTCCTTGGCAGTGGCCAGGCTGATGGTGTACGGGTGCCAGAGGCTGTTGAACGGGTTGGAGGTCCCGGCTTCCGGCGCGTCGGAGAACAGATGCAGCGGGTTGACCGCGGCGGTGCCGACTTTGTCGTTCATGCCGACGGTGGTGTCGGCACCGGGCAGCGCGATGCCGTATTTGCCGTTGACCTGATGGGCGAACTGCATACCGAGGTCAAGGAGGTCGACGTCCATGCCGAACCATAGGCGCACTTCCGGCGGCGCGGCGGGGCCGTCCAGCTGGTCTTCTTCGTACCGGAGGCCTTTCCGGGAGGTCACGGGTGTTGGCGTAGTCGAAGCTGACGGCTTCTCCGCCGTCGTGGAGGAGGGTTTCGACGCCGGTTGCCGGGTCGGCGGTTACGGTGCCGACGCCGTTTTCGGCGAGCTCTCTGCGGACGGTGTTGATGTCCAGTTCGCCGGTTTCTTCAGGGGTGATGACGTAGTAGCCGGCATCGGACCAATCGCCGGCTAAAACGCCGTTTTCGTGGGCGACTTTGACCATGACGCCGTCGATGCAGTAGTAGTCCTGTCCGGCGATGCTGGCGTGGGGCGCGCCGGAAAGCGGTTCGAGCGTGCGGAGCTGATCTACCAGCATGCTGGTGCGGCGCAGCCACTCGCTCCTGGGGCAGGGCAGGAATTGGAGTTCGTAGTCCAGGGCGGCTTGGTTTCCCTGGTAGTCGTAGCGTTGCGCCATTTGAAGGGGGTGTTCATGACGTTCTCCCAATTTGATGTGTTGGGTAAGTGGGTCTATTTTCGTGGGTGTGCAGATTCCCGTAAAACCCTGTACCCAACTGATCTGCGTGATATGTGGTCTATGCCCCATTGTGGCGGTGGCGGTCATTGTGGCTTTGATCGCGTCGTCAATCCCATTGGTGGGCTTGTGTGGCCTGCCAAAAAGGCCAGCCGCCCCGTTAGTCGTGGGCGGCCGGCTTGTCGTAGTTGGTCGGCGACGGTTCCATGGTGCCAGTGGGGTGATGCTTCGCGCTACTGGTGGGTGTCATCAATTGGTATTGGCGTGAAACGCCGCTCCCCGATTCGTGGATGCGGCTGAGCTAATCGGGTTTTTCTACTCCGCGAGACGACCAGTAAGCGTCGTTGTTGGGGTTGAGTTGGTTTGCCCGGTTGTCGTCGTCCGCGGTATCGGCGTCATCATCGCCGTCCTCCCAGGCTTCTGGGCGCTCGTCGTACCCGCGCGACTGCCAATAGGCGTCGTTGTTGGGGTTCATCTGATTGCCCCGGTTGTCGTCGTTTCCACCACCTCGCGGCATGGCTGTACTCCTCGGTGTAATTTTGAAGTACGGTAGCAAACTGTTGGATGGGGATCAATTTGACCACTTGGGGATTGTCACGTCGCTAGTGGTGGTGTGGTCAATGAAAAAAGCCGGCCCTCTTCGGAGCTGGCTCTTGAAACGCACGGCGTCGTTGAACCGGTTAGGCGATGTTGGGTTTGCGCGGCTTTGCACAATTGAACAGTTTGGGACCGATTTTTGCTCAATCCCCCCAGAACTTGGGACAGTTGGAAAATGGCAGGGGTACGTTCGGCGAAGGAGATTGGGCCGTTTGATGCCCTGGCTGTCTGGGTGGGCGGCGGCTGAGAAATACCCAACACGGACCCCGGCCGTAGACTGGAGAAACGGGAGCGCGATGGGTGTGCCGGGGGTTATGGCGGCGGTGGGGGGAGTTGTGCTTCGACCAGGGCGGTGTAAGCTTGGGCATCCAGCATACCGGCTTGGACGGCGCTGGCGCTGCGGGTGTTTTCGTAGAAATTGACCTGGAGTTGCTCGACGGCGTTGAAGAGTAGCAGGAAATCTTGGTTGCCGGTGCCCTGGGCGAGGTTACGCGCGATTCTATTCAGGCTTCCGTGGCTGCGGCGGTAGGCTGGCGGTGTCAGGGTTTCTGCATAGGCCTTCGTAATTTGGGCGACGGCTCCCCAGGCTTTTTCGGAGGCTTGTCTCAGGTCTTGGAGCTGGAACTCGGTGTTGGCTTGTTGCAGCAGATGATGGGCAGCCGTTCGGTAGGTGGCGGTGGTCAATTGCGTTCTCCGCGGGCTTGCTTCACTTCGGTTCGGCCGGTCAGGTGGCGGTTCATGCGTTGGATGAATTCGCCAGTAAAGGCGACCCTTTCGTGGAGGTCTTCGGAGTCGAGTGGCTCGATGAAGGTGTCTGGGTCGAGGGCCTCGGCGCTGGCGAAAAGAGTGAATATCCGCCGGTCTTTGGTCTTGAGGCTGAACTGCAGGGCCGTTTCGGCGGGTGTTCGCTGGGGATCCGTCTCCCACTGTTCGCTCAGGGCTGCTGCTTCGATGACGGTTAGGGCGGCCTGCCATGCTTTGGAACGGGCCTCGGCTTGCTGTCCGGTTTGGGATGCCCGGATAGCTTCGTTGTGGAGGGCCTTGGAACGGTTTTGGAGGTCTCTGATGGTGGTCATGGCGAAGCTCTCTACTTGAGGAGGTATGCTGCCGTCGGCCGGTGATTTGATTGTGCGAGAACGAACGCTCGTGGTCAACAAAGTCAATGTCGTTTTTCATAACGTCCGAAACAATTTGTCGGCGTCAATGACGACGGTGGCGATTGTGCCGTTGGTGCGACCCTGAGACCGCTGCAGGGATGTGACCGCGCTGATCAGGCCATAGACTATGGGCTGAGTAGTGGGTTCGTGGAGCCGCCCGGCGCCGACTGCGGCGGGGAGTGGCGTCGAGTTCTTGGCAGGGGCGGCACCGTTTGGCGAGGGTACCGTCTTCAGGGCGTCCAGCCTTACGTTTCAGCGGTGGTCCGGATCCCGAGGCTTGGAGTGTTCGGTGCCGTGAGGTTTTTGCTAGACTTTGCACATTTTTAGAAAAGTAAAAGGACAGGGTAAGCTGGCCTGACCCTACTTTCCACGGAAAGGCCCGACCATGCTCACCCTGCCCAATGCCATTGTAGCCCTGCTTCTTCCCTTCGCAACATTGTTCACCAACCCGACTTGGCAGAAAGCCCAGCTCCTGATGGTGGGCGCCATCCTGGCCACGGGCCAGCGCACTGTCGCCGCGGCGCTGCGCGTCATGGGACGCAGCGACCAGGACGACTACGCCCGCTATCATGAGGTGCTCAATCGGGCGGTGTGGTCATCTCGGGCAGTCGCCCGCGTCCTGCTCTTGCTTTTGCTCCAGCATCTGGATCGGGACGACGGCCCCTTGGTCTTCGGCATCGACGAAACCCTTGAGCGGCGTCGCGGCGCCAAGATCAAGGCTCGGGGCATCTACCGTGACGCGGTGCGTTCCAGCCGCCACCAACTGGTCAAGGCCAGTGGATTGCGCTGGATCTCCCTGATGTGGCTGGGCCACGTGCCGTGGGCAGGACGCCACTGGGCGCTGCCGGTGCTCACCGTGCTGGCGCCCTCCTCTCGGTACTACCAGCAGCAGGGACGCCGGCACAAGAGGATCACCGACTGGGCTCGACAGATGGTCATGCAGTTACGTCGCTGGCTGCCCCATCGCCCTCTGGTCCTGGTAGGGGATAACGGCTACGCCGTGCTCGATCTGCTCCACTGCTGCCAGTCCCTCCGAGAACCCGTTACCCTGATCGCGAGACTGCGCCTCGACGCCGCTCTGTACGCGCCATCGCCGCCTCGTCAGCCGGGTCAGGATGGTCGGCCGGCACTGAAAGGCCCCCGACGACCGTCGCTGAAAACACTGCTCGACCAGGCCGACGTAACTTGGTCCAGCTCCGAGGTGCCTTGGTACGACGGCACCATCCGTACGCTGGAACTCACTTCCCAGACCGCAGTGTGGTATCGCTCCGGCAAGCCGCCCGTCATCATTCGCTGGGTGCTGATCCGAGACCCTCAAGGCACCTTCGATCCACAAGCCTTGCTATGCACCGACCCGGCGGCGGACCCTGCCCAGATTCTGGAATGGTTTGTCCTGCGCTGGTCCGCCTCTGGCGGAGAAGTTACCTTTCAGGAGGTGCGGACCCACCTTTGTGTCGAGACCCAACGCCAGTGGTCGGACCTGGCCATTGCCCGCACCACTCCGGCTCTGCTCGGCCTCTTCTCCTGGACCACCCTGGCCGCCCACACGTTGCAAAAACATCATCCCATGACCCAGCGCACTGCGGCCTGGTACAACAAACCGTCGCCCACTTTCGTGGATGCCATCGCCCTGGTGCGACGGCATTTGTGGCTGGCGTCAGAAGGTTTTTCACTGTCGGCCGGCAACTCCGACACGCAGGAACTCCCCGCCGCTCTGTACCTCCGACTTGTGGATTCTCTCGCTTACGCAGCTTGAATTGCGTAAACCCCAATCCACCGAAAGGATGAGTGTGGTGTCGTGGTGAAGGGATAAGAAAGTGCTCCCGGCTTCGGGGATAATGGTTTTTGACAATGAAAACCACCCTGAAACGAGGAGCACCCATCGGATGCTACCATGCAGCGACCCCGACCGCATCCAAATCGTGTTCGATGACCACCGTCTGGTGGCCAATGCCGGACTGATTTTGCCCGTCACGCTGGCCCATCGTCTTGGACTGGGCGAGTTGGTGGACCGCCATGTTGATCTGGGAGATGCGCCGGGTCGGGCCAATGCTGGCGACAAGTTGCTGACGCTGGTGGCCTCGGCGCTGGCCGGTGGCGACTGCATTGACGATGCCGACGCGTTGCGCGCTGGGGGGACGGGGCAGGTGCTGGCTGTACCGTGAAGGCGCCGTCCACCCTGGGCGCCTTCCTGCGGAGTGTCCAGTGGGATCACGCGCGCCAGTTGGATCGGATGAGCCGGGAAGTGCTGGCCCGAGCCTGGGGCGACGGGGTAGGTCCTGGCGACGAGCCGTTGACCATTGATCTCGATTCTACCGTATGCGACACCTACGGACTGTGCAAGGAAGGCTCCCGTCGGCACAACTACGCCGGTCAGCGGGGCTATCACCCGCTCTTGGCCATCGCCGCCGGAACCGGCGACGTATTGATGGCCCGACTGCGCAAAGGTAGAGCCAACACGGCTCGCGGCGCCGCCAATTTCCTGCGCGAGACCATCAGCCGAGTGCGCTACGCCGGAGCCACCGGACCACTTACCATGCGGGCCGACAGCGGCTTTTACACTCACCCCATTGTGGCCGCCCGCCGCAATAAGGGTGTCCGCTTCTCCATCACCGTACGCCAGCGCCAGACCTTGCGCAATCTGATCGAAGCCATACCTGAAGCGGACTGGACGCCCATACCGTACTGGATAGAGGGTGCCGCCGACGTGGCCGAGACCAGCTACACACCCTTCGCCAGTGAGCCCGACGCTGTACCGGTGCGGCTCATCGTCCGGCGGGTGAAACCCACGCCCTGCTCCCAGTTGGCGCTCTTTACCACCCACAGCTATCACGCTTTCATCACCGACCGTGAGGGCGACACCCTGGATCTCGAAGCCGACCATCGCCGCCACGCCGAGATCGAAAACGCCATCCGCGGCTTGAAATACGGCGTGGGTCTCAACCATCTGCCATCGGGCCGTTTCCCCGCCAACGCCGCTTGGCTGGCCGTCCAAGTGATGGCTCATCCGCCTTTGGCGGAGCCCGCTGGACGACGCGCATCGGGCTGGGCCAGCCGGTGGTCACCACCAAGACCCTCCGACGACGCTTCTTCTCTCTGCCCGGACGCCTCACCCGCAAAGCCCGCCGGCTCACCCTGCATCTTCCCCAGGACTGGCCCTGGCAAAATCAGTTCGGCTCTGCCCTGGCGAAACTGCGCGCCCTGCCGCTCCCTTCCTGATCGCCGTCCTCGGCGTCTGATTGTCCGCCGCGCTGCCGCGCAGATCTGCGCTAGGCTGGTCACCCAGTGTCCCTTGCTGCAATTCGCCCTGATAATCTCCCCCGCTGGCCCCGCTGAGGGCCGTCAACATCCCCTTGGCGTGTCTACCACATCCTGTGCCCAGCTGGATTGGAGCGGATCAAGGCCACGCCGCCTCGATCCGGATCGCCTCAACCCTTCTCCAAAGTGGCCACATCCTTTCGGTGGATTGGGGCTTAGCTGCCTGTACGAGATCCGGGTCCAGCTAAGAGGGTGTGTGACAATGGGCCAAACTGGCGCGGGTTGTTCTTGGGATGGGGGTAGGATGCTGGTTACGCTGGCGGCATGAGCAGAAAACCTTATCCCAGCGATTTGACCGATGCCCAGTGGGAGGAACTGTCTTCCCTGTTGCCGCCGGACACCGTGCGAGGCCATCCCCGGACCACGGACTTGCGTGAGGTGGTCAACGGGATACTGTACGTGCTGCGTGGCGGGATCCCCTGGCGGATGATGCCCCATGACCTGCCGCCCTGGGGGACGGTCTGGTGGTACTTTCGAAAGTGGCGGGACGACGGGACGTGGGAACGGGTAGAGGAAGCCCTGCGGACCCGGGTTCGGGAAGCGGTGGGGCGGGAGGCCACTCCCAGCGCGGCCATCATTGACAGTCAGTCGGTGAAGACCACGGAAAAAGGGGGCCCAGGGGTTACGACGCGGGCAAGAAGGTAGCGGGCCGCAAAAGGCACATCGTGGTGGACACCATGGGCTTGCTGCTGGCAGTGGTGGTTCATGCCGCCAACATCCAGGACCGGGACGGCGCCAAGTTGGTGTTGGCCAAGATGCTGGGCCGGTTCCCCCGATTGCGGTTGATCTGGGCCGACGCTGCTTACGCTGGCCGGCTGGTGTCGTGGGCCTGGGCCACCGGTGGCTGGCTGCTGACCGTGGTCAAGCGCAAACCGGATAGCCACCAATTCGAAGTCCTGCCCCGGCGTTGGGTAGTAGAACGTACTCTGGCGTGGCTGAGCCGTTGCCGACGCTTGAGCAAAGACTACGAGGAGCGCACGGAGAGCAGCGAAGCGTGGGTACACATCGCCATGGTCAACCTGATGCTCAAACGGCTCCAACCCTCCTGAACCCTTTTGTCACACACCCTCTCAGACATCCGGACCGTTCTCCCTCAGGTTGGCGATGTACTCCGCCCCGGTTCTGGCTGGCATGGCACGACTCCTGTGTCTGTCTACCTTGTGGTTTCCGGAATGGAATCACGCTGTTCTTGGGGCGTCATTGTCTGCTGGTTCCACAGGCTCACCATTTCATCGCGAGCCTGTCGAATTCATCCTGAGCTTTTCGAAGGAAAAGGCATTGCAGCGATTCGCGGGGTGGAATTCAGGGCAATCATTCAATCACAGAAATCACGGTTCAGACTATGATACGATTCGGCCGTGTTGCGACAGTCTCACCATTTTATTCTGAACATGTCGAAGGAGTACGAAAGATGTATGTGATCATCGCGCCCATTCAGATCAAGCCGGGCTGCAAGCAGCAGTTCATGGACGCCATTATCCCAGATGCCATCGGCTCGGTGAACGATGAGCCCGGGTGCCGACGCTTCGACGTCATCCAGGACGCCGGCGACGAGAACCGCATCTGGCTCTATGAAGTCTACGACGACGAGGCGGCCTTCCAGGCCCACACCCAGGCGCCCCACTTCATCAAGTTCCGCGACGCCACCGCCGACATCCGCGTCGAGGGCATCCAGGGTGCGGCCCGCGGCAGCACCAACGTCTGGCCACCCGACGCCGAGTGGAAGTAGGAGAAGCGCCATGTACGTCATCATCGCCCCCATTCAGATCAAGGAAGGCTGCAAGGGCGAATTCGTCAAGGCGTTGCTGCCCAACGCTCAAGCGGCCGCCAACACCGAACCTGGCTGCCTGCGCTTCGACGTGATTCAGGACGCCGGTGACCCCAACCGGCTCTGGGTCTACGAAATCTACGTCGACGAGGACGCTTTCAAGGCCCACCAGGCGTCCGAACACTATCTCAAGGCGATCGAGACCATGGGCCCCATGCGGGCCGGCCCGGTGCTGCAGGGCGCGGCCCGGGGCAGTACCAACGTCTGGCCCACTGACGCCGAGTGGAAGTAACTTTTGCTCCCTATCCCCCCTGGGAGAGGACCCGTTAATTAATATCCCCTTTCCCCCAGGGAGAGGGTTAGGATGAGGGTGAGAATGGCTAAAACGATTCTGCAGAGCAGCGAAGTCGCGACTCCCGCCGGCATCATGTCCCAGGGAGTAGCCGTCCCGGCCGGCCGGATGGTGTTCGCCTCCGGGCAGGTGGCCCGCGGAGTTGACGGCCAGCTTGTGGGCCGCGGCGACATCCGCGCCCAGACCCGCAAGGTCCTGGAGAATACGCAGGCGGTGCTGGCCGAGGCTGGCGCCACGCTGGACGACGTGGTGAAGGTGACCGTGTTTGTGACCAACATTGCGGAGCACTTCTCCGCCATTCACGAGGTGCGCGCCGATTTCTTCAAGTCGGACTACCCGGCCAGCACTTTGGTCGAGATCAGCCGCCTCGTCGACCCCGACATGCTTATTGAAATCGAAGCGATTGCCGTCGTCCAGTAGCCCGGCTCGCGACCAAAACGCAGTGGCAGGTTCAAACCAGCCCCCCGGTGCTAACGACCTTAATCCAAGCGCTATCGGGAGCCACGGCAAAAGTGTGGCGGCGCGCAGCCGTGCGCTCCGCTTCAGTTGACGAGTGTCTCCGAGGCTCAGCGGCTCTGCGCTGCGGCCACGCCGTCCGGCACCAGATCGACTTCCCACGGGCCGGGGAAGTTGCCCTGCGGCCGGCCCCCGCTCATGAACAGGTTGTCCTGCCGGTGCCACTCCTCTCGCGGCGTCTCGTAGTAGACCTCGATGCCGTTGCCATCCGGGTCCTTGATGTAGATGCCCAGCGACAGGCCGTAGTCCGACACCCGCTGGATGGGCCAGTTCTTTTCCTTCAGGTTGTTATAGAAGTCGGACAGGTCCTCCAGACTGGCCATGCGCCAGGCCATGTGGTTCAGGCCCGCCGTTAATGGATAGTATGCCCTTCCACTGTGCCATGGTCCCGAAACGGGCGCAGCCAAAGTACAGTGCAGCTGAACATCACTGTATGCCCGGTTATAGAATTGATCCTATTGGCAGTGGCTCCATTATACCGCTACCGTTTCCCTCCGTCTGGGAACCCTCGCTGCGAACGAGGGCAAGGCATTCCAAAAAATGAAAGAACCATCATCAAACCCCTGGCCGTCTGTCAAAGGCTTTCTATTTGTGTCCATCCGCCGATTGTCCCGGTAGACGCTGGAGCGATGTGAAGACCCCAAGCGGTCCGGGCCATCACTCCGCTGCTTCCTCCGTCTCGCCCCTGGGCACCCAGTAGCCGATCCGGGGCTCGTTGAAGACGTAGGTGGGGTGGTCGGCGTCGTCGCCCAGCTTGCGGCGCAGCTTGCCGCCGATGGTCCGTATGGGCCGCACGTCGCCCTTGCCCCGCTCCCCCCACCCGTTCCAGCAGATGCTCGTAGGTCAGCGCGCAAGCTGCTGACCATCCTCAACAGCATGATGAAAACCGGCCAACGCTGGGACGCGACTATCGCAACGTCTTGGCATCAAAAACAGTTGCTTTTCCCTGACCTACGACAGGGCCACATCACAAAACAATTTTGTGGGGCCAGGAATGCGCGGGATTCCCGTTTGGTGTCGAGTTAGCCCCTTGAGGTGACCAGTGAGTGGGATATGGGGATGGCTTCATCGTGGTGCTTACAAAATTTTTCAGGGATTGACGGTGGTTGTTACCAAACCTGGATTGGGCGGGATGATTACGTCGCGCGGCACCGTGACGCTGAAAATCACTGGGTAACTGATGACGCCGCGCTCCGTGCGAGCGCTGCCGCTTTTGTCTTCCACCCTTGCCGGCAGTTCGACTCCCGGCACCGCGCCCAAAGTGACGTAGGCCGGCGCGCCGACGCTAATGCGCTCAATGTAGTTGGTTTCAACAAGGCCAAGCACCGATACGGCGCCGGGATCCACCAGCTCCATGGCCCGGGCGTCCACGGTGATGACGTCGCCGGGAGAGACGGTCACCCAGCGAATGACGCCGTCAAAGGGAGCGCGCAGCTGGGCCAGTGTCAGGTCTTTCAGGATTTCGTCATGATCGACCCTAGCGGCGTCCAGATCGGCCCGGGCGAAAGCTACGACCGACGGATCCGGGCCGGCGGCCAGGTCGTCCCTCGATTCGCGGGCGGTAATGACGCCCTGCCCGGCAGTGGCTACCGCCTGGGTCAGCGCGTACAGCTCGGTTTGGTCGGGGCCTTCCTCCAGGCGGGCCAGCCGGTATCGCGCGGAGTCCAGAGCGAGGCGGCTGCTTTCCACTATCGCCTGCAGGTGAGCCAACTCCAACTGGTCAACGCCCGCTTCAACTTTGGCCAGGTCGCGGTCGGCGCGGTTCAGGCGTTCCCGGGCAGTGTTCACGGCGGCTTGCAGCACGGCAAGCTGATTCTGGTCGGGGCCGGCGCTTTCGTCGCTGAGGTCCCGGTTCAGTCGGGCCAGCCGGTCCTCCAGAACGCTGACCAGGTTAACGGCGGCGTCGCGGTCAAACTCTTTGGGGCCGGCTTCCAGCTCGGCCACCTCGTCTCTCCGCTTTTCGAGTGCCTGCTGGGCAGAAGCGACCGCGCTCTGCAGAGCCTCGAACTGGATCACGTCAAAGTTTTCGCCCTGGTCAAGAGACCGGAAATTCCCTTCAATGATCTGCACATGAAAAGCCTCGGAGTTTTGTACCGCCTGATCCAGGTCATTTTCAGCCCTGGCCAGCATTCTTCGAGCGTTGTTCAGCCGGTCGGCATGATCGGCGTCGAAGTCTCGCAAAGCCTCGCGGGCTTGGTCAAGTTCCTGCTCCGTGGTGGAGATGTCGTTTCGGAGGCTGGTGAGGGCCGCGTCGTAGTTGGGGATGAAATCATCCCTGGCTTCCTCGGCGGCGTCCAGCGCTACCCTGGCCCGTTCGCGAGCTTCCAGGGCCTGGGCGAACCGTTCGCTGTGCTCATCCGTGAAGTCGGACAGGGTTTCTTGGGCACGGTCGAGGCCAGTGGTAGCGTCGGCCACGGCTCTGCGGGCATCGCCCAAGGCCACGTCATACCGCAGCTGAAAATCCTCCAGCCGATCCTGTGTCTTATCCAGACTAAGTTCGGCTTGGGTCAGCGCGCTTTCGGCCTGGGCCAAGGCGTTTTCGGCGCGGGCACGCACCAGCGGGTCCTCTGATTCCAGACCAAGCGCTCGGTCCAACTCATCCTGGGCCTGCTCCATCTTGAACCTGCCCTGAGCCTCGGCGTACCGCAGGTCGGCGATGGTTTCAGCATCGATGGCAGCCAGGACATCCCCGGCAGACACGCGGTCGCCCACCCCGACGTTGACAGAGCCGACTTTACCCGGCACTTCAAAGGCCAGGGCGGCGCTGGTGGTGAAGATAAGCTCGCTGCGGACTCGGAATTCGCTGACGACGGCCGGCGCCGGCCCGGCGCCGGGAGGGACTGCTGCGTCTGTGCTGGCAGCATCGGATGCGCCGCCACACCCGGCGGCGAACAGCGTCAGCGCAATCGGCCCCAGCAGCAGGAATAAAGACCGGAGCAAGAACGCTGGATTGGCCAAGGAGATGCGGGAAACGGTGCGGGGGTTCAATTTACAGCCTCGTTGCTTTGCAAAGGGGACGTCAGTCGGCAGCCGGGTTTGCTTCGGGCGCCGGGCGGCGGACGATCAGCGGGAAGGCCCGCCGGAACAGGTTCGGAATGGACTCGTGGAGCAGCATATAGGTGACGGGAACGGCGACCAACGTGAGGAAGGTGCAACTGATCAGGCCACCGATGACCACGGTGGCCAGCTCAGCGCCGACGGTGCCGCCGGCGTCGCTGAAAGCCAGGGGGAATATGGCCAGGATGGTGGTGAAGGCGGTCATCAGAATGGGGCGCAGCCGCGTGCGGCCGGCTTCGATAACGGCCTCCAGCGCGCCATAGCCCTGCGCTCGCAACTGGTTGACGAAGGTGAGGAGCACAATGGCGTTGGTCACCACGATGCCGATGAGGAACAGGAAGCCCATCATGGCCGGCAGGCTGAGCGCGCGGCCGGTGACAAAAAGTGCAACCAGCGCTCCAACGATGGCCAGGGGCATACTGAGGACGACGATGAAGGGGTCCCGCAGGGAGCCCATGGTGGCCACCATCACCAGATACACCAGGGATACGCCGATGGCCATGGCCAGATACACGTTGTTGAACTGCTCCTGGATGTCGCTGGCAAAACCGCCCTGCCGTATCATTACGCCGGAGGGGAATTCCATATCCCGGATGATGCGGTCAACGCGGGAGCTGATGCCCCGGGTGTCGCGTCCCTCGAATTCGCCCGTAATGGTGACGGAACGGTCACCGTCGTGGTGGGTGATAACCGCGGGGCCCAGGGTGGACTTGACCTCGCTGACGGCGCCCAGAGGCACGCTACCCAGAGGGCCGCCGACGGCCAGCTGCTGCAACTCGGCAACCTCGTCCACCGCGTCGGTGCGCCCCCTGACCACCAGGTCGTAGCTGTCGCCCATCAGATTGATGTCGGCTACCTTGGCGCCGTGGACCCAGGTGCGCACCTGGTTGGCGACGGAGCGCGAGTCCAGGCCGTAGCGTCCGGCCTCGTTGAGGTCAACGACGAAGGTCAGCTCCTCGGCGGTATTGCTGATATTGGTATTGAGGTTCACGACACCGTCCACGGGTTCAATGCGGTCGAGGATATTGCGGGCGGCGACCTGGACACTGGGATAATGGGCGCCGGTGACGGTAACTTCGAGACCGGCTTCGGGCGGGCCCTCCTCTTCGGCGAAAATCTGGATGTCAACATTTTCCTTGCCGGGCAAATCCTCGCGCATCCGCCGCACGAAATCGGCCGGAACCTCCTTGGAGGTGGGAATTAAAAAGCCGGCAACGTCATATCCGCTCTGGCCGCCACCGGGGCCGAAATCCTGACTGAGCGCGCCCATGGTTGCCTGATAGGAGGTGATATGGCCGGCGTCAAGATACGTTTGCAGGACTTCCTCGATTTCGCGCACTTCGCGTTGCATCGCGCCGGGGCTGGTGTTTTCCGGCATGGTGACGTCAATGCGGACCTGCTCTATCCGCTCCGAAGAGAACAGGGTGACGGGCAGCACCAAGATGAGGGAAAGACTGGCCCCCACGACGATAATGCAGGATGCGACGGTGATAAAGCGGTGGCGCAGCGCCCAGCGTAATAAGGGAGTGTATGCCCGCTGCAGCCAGGTATCTCTGTTGACGGTCTCATGTTCGGAGACCATATCGCCCTCGCGAAGCAGAACGGAGCCCAACACCGGAACGGCGGTGAGCGCGATCAGGGTGGAAGCGACGAGGGAAACGCAGACGGTTTGGGCGAAGGGCAGGAAAAACTGTCCCACTTCACCTGGGATGAAGGCCAGCGGCAGGAATACGGCAACGGTGGTGAGAGTTGAGGAAACGATGGCGGGGCCGACTTCCCGGGCGCCGCGAATGGCGGCCGAGGCTCGGGGCTCGCCAGCCTGGACGTGCCGGTAGGTGTTTTCCAGCACCACGATACTGTCGTCAACGATGCGACCGACGGCGATGGCCAGGCCGGAAAGGCTCATAATGTTCAGCGTCCAGTCAAAAGAAGCCATCGCCACCATGGTGATCATCATGCTGAGGGGGATGGAAAGGCCGATGATAACGGTGGGGCGCAGGGTGTTGAGGACGCCGCGGATAACCGTGGGACGGATTTGGAGCAGAAAGAGAAAGATAGCCAGCACCGCGATGCCAAAGCCCTGCGCCCCTTGTCTCGTTACGCTGCTCAATTGCTCTTCCAGCTCCGGGCCGTCGTTTTCCAGCACCTGCAGCTGGATGTCCGGCGGCAGTTCCAGCGCGCCAATGACCGCCAGCAGTTCGTTGGCCATGGCGATGGTGTTGCCCTCCGGCAGGCGCAGCACGTTCAGTGAGACGCTGGGCTGGCCATTGGTGCGGGAGACGGTGTCGGCTTCCGGCGTGTCAACAACTACTTCGGCCACGTCCGATACCAGTATGGGATTCACGTCGCCGCTGGCGGGGTCGCTGCCGGGCTGGGAGGCCGCGCTGCGGGCAAAGCCCACCGGCGCGTTGCGGATGGCGTCCAGGTTGTCGTAGCCGTGATAGGTGCGCAGGACGATGGTTCGTTCCGCGTTGTTGAGGGAGCCGGCGCTGAGGTCGATGGAGTTGCCCCCAACGGCGTTGGCGACCTGCTGGATCGTCAGGTCGTATTCGGCAAGCAGGTCCGGGTCAACGACGATGGACACCCTCTCCGTGATGCCGCCCTGTACCTGAACGTCATAAACGCCGTCAACGGCCTCTAGGGGTGGCAGAATCTGCGCATCCAGGATGCGCTGGAGGGAGGGAATGTCGCGCTGGCCGGTGACGCTGAGCGTCATCACCGGGAAAATGTCCGAGGTGAGGCGGATGACCGTAGGCCCCCAGTCGGCTTTGGGCAAGTCCAGGCCGCTGACCCCGCTGCGGATTATTTCCTCGGCCCCGCCAATGTCGGCCCCGGGGGTGAAACTGGCGGTGACCACCGACAGCCCGGACGTGGAAACGGAAGTGACTTCCTCTACATCCTCCATGCCCAGAATGGCATCCTCGATGGGAGTGGTCACCTCCGCGGCGATGGTCGCCGGGTCGCTCTGCTGGTAGGCAGAATAAACAAAAATGGTGCCGAAGCTGATGTCCGGGAACATCTCCTGGTGCAACTGGTTGTAGGAATAGACGCCGGCAGCCAGCAGCAGGACCATCACCATGATGGTCACGGACTTGCGGCTCACGGCCAGTTCGGTCAGGAAAGTCAATTTTCGACCTCGGTCGTCGTTGTCATCGCGAGTCCCTCCTTGATTTCGTGCTGAAGCAAGTCTGGGCGGAGCCGGAAGACGCCGCGTCTGCCGCGAGGAGACGTTCCGTACTCTCCTCGGAGTAAATCGTGCGCCCGGCCGGCGTCGACGACCGATCGTCGGGGGCTAACTTCCAGGAGAGACGAGGCCGGTTTCGTAGGCGAGGACGACGAGTTGCGGGCGGTCGCGCACGCCCAGCTTCGCGAGGATGCGGCTCACATGCGTTTTCGCGGTCAGCGGCGAGATGTAAAGATGCTCCGCGATCTCTGCGTTATTGAAGCCGCGGCCAACCTCGGTGAGCACATCTCGCTCGCGTTCGGTGAGCGCTTCAAGTCGGCTGGTCGCGTCGGAGGGGTTGGGCCGCGCAACGAACTCGGAGATAAGCCTCCTCGTGATCGACGGAGCGATGAGAGCGTCCCCGCTCGCTACGACCTGGATGGCGTCCAGGAGTTGCTGTGGCGCCGTGTCCTTTAGGAGGAATCCGGACGCCCCTGCACGCAGCGCGTCGTAGACGTACTGATCGAGATCGAACGTCGTCAGGACAAGGACCCGACTGGCGGCGAGCGTGTCGTCGTGCGCGATTCGGCGAGTGGCCGCAATGCCGTCGAGAGTGGGCATCCGAATGTCCATTAGAACGACGTCCGGCCGAGTGGAACGGATTCGTTCGATGGCCTCGGCTCCGTCCCGAGCCTCTCCGACCATCTCGAAGCCTGGCTCGGCGTCGATCAGCGCTGCGAATCCACGTCGGACCAGCTCCTCGTCGTCAACGATAAGTACTCGGATCGCTTGTTTCTTCATTGCGGGCGGCTGTAATACGGAATGTTGGCGACGACGACGAATCCACCGTCAACATCCGGCTGGGCTGAAAGTGTCCCGCCGAGACTCTCAACTCGCTCCGCCATACCGACGATCCCGACGCCGGTCGACGGCGCCGTCGGCTCTGGCCCAGGGCGCGACGCGCGTTCGTTGCGGATCATCACCTCGACTTGCTGAGCCGCATGTCGAATCGAGACCCGCGCGGGAACAGGGCCGGCATGGCGGGACACGTTCGTAAGCGCCTCCTCGATGACCCGATGAACAGCGACGACTGGAGCATCGTGAACATCTTCCGGGAACGACCCTTCGACCTCGACGGTCACGGAGACCCCGTTCCCTAGCGCGTCCTCGGTCAACCCGGAAAAATCGTTGGGGTCGCGCGGTGTTGGCCGGAGCGCGACTTCATCCGAGGAGCGAAGAACGCCGACCATGGCTCGCAGGTCCTCGAGCGAGCGCTTGCTCGCGGCGTTGATCACTTCTAGCGCCGTTCTCGCCTGATCGATGTCGCGATCGATGAGCCGGGCGGCGACGCCGGACTGAATCGCGATGGTAGACAGTCCATGGGCGGCAACATCGTGGAGATCTCGTGCGATTCGCAGTCGTTCGGCTTGCACGCGCGCCGCCGCCTCCGTCTCAATCAAGCTCCGCAGCCGCTCAGCGCGGCTTCGTACGACCTCCCCGAGGGCGATTGGCAAGAGACCTAACGTGACCTCCGCGAGCAGCTCGATCGCGGGCGGGTCCCCTTCTTGATCTGCCTGGATCAGCGCCAAGGCGACGGCTGCCGGGATGGCGACGATCAGGGCTTTGCGGCTCTCACCCCGCTCGGCCGCAGTGAACAACGCCACCAAGTAGACCGGGATGAGCGCTACACTATTTTCAGCTTCCAGCAGCACCGCGACGCGCGCCAGCGCGACGAGGCCGAGCACGATGATCGGTCGTTGCCGACGGGCCACCAGGACGACGCCCGTAGCACCCGCAACCGCGTAGGCGAGCGGCGCTGCGGTCGGCACGGCCTCGCCGACCTCAGTCGCCAGCATGAGGATTGCGAGCGACGTCGTTACAACGGCGACGAGCGCGTCGATTGCGACCGACCGGCGGAGCAGGGAGATCGTCGGCATAGGGGCATTCTCCGCGAAACAGAGGCCCGTGACGTCGTCCCGTTGGATGCTTGGGAAGCTCAGGGCATACTACCCACGGAGTATACGCCGCAGCCGAGCGAGGCACCCTCTGGCCAGTTGTCCGCCGAGAGGGTGAGGGCGGCGGAGCGTCCTCTAGAGGGGTGGCCCGTCGCCCTGCTCCGCGATGTGCATGGAGATGCCGGTCGAGAGTTCCCGCTGCTGGTGTCGGATCGTCACACGCGCGTCCCTTCGGCGGCCGGGCCGGCGCGAGGCTGCCGGCTACGGTCCAACCGAGAGGCTAGCGCATGGGCAGGCCTAACTGCCGCACCGCAGGTATCGCGGGGCGGGGCGGATCGGCCCGCTGCGGGAGTCCCGCCAGTTGTTGCACCTCCTGCACGCGCGGCGAGACCCGCCCCCGATGCTGGCTATCGTCCGGTAGCCGACCTTCAGTAGCCAGACGCGGAGGACCTAGCCACAAGCGCGGAGGCGACGAGCGGCGGTGATGGACCGGTCTCGACGAGAAGGAATACATCCGGGTTGACGGCAGGAGGATGTATCGGAGCAAGAAATCGGCTCCCATCTTTCACACGACCTTTGAGCAGGGCTGGGCTAGGCAGCGATTCGTCTGACATTCGTCCCAATCGCCGGGGCATTGAACCCATCGCCGCAGACCCTGGTCCAGTCCGCAGCCGGCCAACTGGATTTTGGTGACACCCAGCCCCTTACGCCGGCGGGAGGGGAGCGCATACAATGGTTTCACCACTGCGGGGGTGACGGCTGACGAACGGCTGGCCGCCCGCAGTGGAATTGTCTGGTCAACTTGCGAAATTCGCTGCTGTCACATCGCCACCGGAAACCATGCCGGATAACTACGGCCCACATTGCGGCGTGCCCACCAGCGACTTACAATGATCGTGTCGTGTGGTGTGGCCCCACGCGACACCCCCTTCAGTTTGGCCGCTCGCAGAATAACCGTTGTGGGCGGCTATCGTATTGTCACCCTCTCAGTTGTCCAGTCAGGTTACGGCCGGGGCCGGGGACTGCGGGTCGGCTGCCATGCTATGGCCTGGGGTGGGGTGGCAGATCTCCGTCAGGCCTGGGGACTGGCCTCGCGCGGCAGGGCAGGAAATGGGTTCCATGAGTCAGCAACGGCAGGGAGTAAAGATCGCCATCGACTGGGAGAACATCCGTCGGGGCGGGCAACTCTACCAGCGCAGGGTCAGCCCGGGCGACCTGTGCCGGGCCATTACGGACGTGGGCGGCGTGTTTGGAGAGGTGAAGGGAGGCAAGGCCTTCGGCGACTGGTCGCTCCGGCCCGACGATGGCCGCGAGTTCGCGGAGCACGACATCGTGCCGTATCATGCACCGCGTACCGCCGCTGGCAAGGACCGGTCTGATCCGGCCATCCTGCTGGAGGTTTACGAATGGATCCGGGACCGGGAGGACTGCGGTACCATCATTCTGGGCTCCGGAGACGCCGACTACCAGGTCCTGGTGGACCGGGCCAGGCTCCACGGGCGTCGCATCGTGCTGTGTGCCTTCAGCCAGTCGGTGTCGCGGGACATGCTGGCCACAGCGCCGCTGTTTCCCCTGGAGGCCGAGCTGGGCATCCAACTGGCGGAGCACGGCGACGTGGACGCGCCTGTCGCAGCGGTTCCTGAAGTCGAAGATACTGGCGTTGATGACCTTCTGGGGCGGTTTGTGCGGGAGATGTACCGTCTGGAGGGCCGGATGAACTTCGTGGGCTACAGCATGTTGTGCAACCAGTGGATGTTGGATTGGGGGATGGGTTGGACCGAGCACGAATGCCGGAGGCTGGTCGACGAGTACCAGCAGGCTGGGATCGTGGAACGCCACGAGGTGGTCAACCCCAACAACCCAGACTGGCCCACGGCGGCGGTGCGGCTGGTGCGGAGCGACGAGACGGTGCGACGTGCGCTGGGGTTCGGCGACGGGCCCGCATCAAATCCGGTTTTGGCGCACGGATAGCGTCGCGGGCAGAGGCCACGCTTGCTGTGAGAGTTCGGGCGAATGACCCATGTTCGGCATCGGCAGAACCGGTCCGAGGTTCCTTCCGGCGTCGCCTTCGATCCACGCTCCCGCCTCCGGCACGGAATGAAAAGCTGAAAAGGCAATGGTTTCACCGATGTGCCCGGCCCTTGACCATATACTCGAAGCCGGTCCGGACGCAGGGATGCGGAACCGTCGCGGCGGGGGAAGTTGTCTGGCAAACTTCAGGCGGCGTCCTCTGCGGCGCAGCTGCGAAGATGATAGCGACGATAAGGGAGTGTCACCGTGACGCAGATGCGCGTGGAAATTGAGGGCAGCGCTGATGAGGTGGTCCGGGTTCTGTGGGAGCTTGGGAACGCAGGGCGAAACGCACCTGCGGGCGGCGACGTCGAATCAACGGAGACGCTTGATGGCAGGGGTGAGGAAGCGACGCCGGCCACCGGGACATCAGGTGTGGCGGGATCCAATGAAACGGCTGCCGGAGAATGGACGGAGGCCCTGGTCTCCGAATTCCTGGCAGGACTGGAACCGGCGGCCCGACGGATGGCGCGGCACGTGTGGCGGGCCGGGGAGGCGGGCATACACAGGAACGCCCTGTGTCAGCGTGCGGAGCTGACGCCGGGGGAGCTGAGCTCGCTGCTGATGCGGATGGGCCACGCGCTGCGGAGGTTCCAGCGAGAGCGGGGGATGACCTTGTCCCGGCCGGTGGCAGCCCACAGTCCGCTGCAGAGCTACTTCGTCGATCCTGAGTTCGCCGCGGTGGCGACGTCCGACGTGTTCGGCGATGTGGGGCGCCCCTGATGGGTTTCCCGTCGTAGGACGCTCGGGCAGATAACCGTGCATCGTTTGTGGATCACGCTGGCGATGAAAATCTGCCTGTGGTTCGCGTTGGCCTGCGGGGTGAACGCCGATGATCGGATGGTGCGTCGGTACGCCGATTGCATGGCGGGCCCCAACACCGTCCTGCATCGGCTGACCGTGCCCAACGCGGTGGGGGCCGTTCCGCTGCGCCGGGGCGGTGGAGGCGCAGTTGCGCGCTCAACTGGAGCGAGGGGAGGTTACGATGGCGGGGATCAGGGCGGACCACGCCGGCTACTGCGAATAGGATTGGACGAGAGTTGTGGCAATGGCGTGGCGAAGGTGCTTGGGCCGAGGAAAGCCGCCGTGATCCTGGCGAACGAAAGCGGCCTGCCAGCAGTTCACATATTAGCCCTTTGGCGAACCAAAGATGGGTATCGATAAGGTGCAGGGTGCCCGAAGGATGCCCAGAGCGGGTTGGCCGATGCGTTGCGGTGGGTCTTTCCGACGACGGTGTCCAGTTCTCCAATTTCGCCGGTAGGTCCGATAGGAGACTCGCGCGACCGAGTTCGGCAATATTTGATTTGAGGCGATGCGCGCGGTAACAACACTCTCATCGTCTATCCCGGTCAGCATCACGGCCTGTTGCCTTTTCCGAGGCTCCCATCACGCACTTGAATCTCAACACCAAATCACATCGGCGAATTCGGGCTTAGAAACCGAATGGCCGTTCACCAATCTGATTCCGGCGAATGGATGCATTCCCCCGCGCGACTATCTTTTTATGCTCCTGATAACCCGCCTTGCCATGGGAATGTTCGGGCCACAGATCGGCGCGCGCCGCTGCTATTCCGTAGAGGCCCACATAGGCCAGCCGGTAAAAGAAGGGCTCGACCAGGCTAGCCATGAATTGGTCCAAGGTAAGAGGAGGATCCCATGGGTAGTCAAAGCCGAGGCAGGCATGCCCGTCGGCATAAAAGTGCAGATCTACCGAAGGCATGCCTTCGCGAGCAGCAATCAACCGGTGCCGTTGCCCAACCTCGTAGACTTTGGGCCAGCCGTTGTTATCCTTTTCTTCCAGCCGTATGTCGATAACGAATTGGTCGGCAATGAAAGTATCCTGGCGTCCGAAGGCAAAATAAGGGCCCGTCACGATTTTTCGCGCTTCCTTGTCGTAGTAGGCTGAGATATCCAAAGTCCCTACGATCGAGGGCGCGATCAAACCAGCCGCAAGACGCGGCTGGTGTTTTTCGAGCCACTGGACATCGTCCAATGTCAAGTTCATCGCTTCTTGTCGCGGTGGAGGTACGGCGGTCGGGGCGTCGCGGAACGAGTGGCGGCAGCCGTTCCTGTGGCGACCGCGGCAGTTCTGGCGGCCTTGTTGGGATCAGAATACGATCCGTCCGGTTTGGGCTGCACGGTTGGCCGGCTGGCTGGCTGATCCGGAGAGAGGTTCCGCCTGAGCTTGCGCCTGCCGTTTTTGATGAGTTCTCGCTGTTTCTCATCCTCTCGGGCTTTGAACGCTTCTTCGATCCAATTGGAGAGCTGTGTCCGATTCTTGGGGTATGGGTAAAAGTGGGCGTATCCGGGTTCCCAGTTGTCCACGAACCGGTCCGGCAGGATCGCTTTCGTTAGCTTGGGCGACAAGATCGCCAGCAACCCATTGGGTTTGCCCGCCGACGGACCCTGATGCAGACTGGCGGCCAGTTCCCAATCGACAAATTTCCTGGTCCACGTGCGCTCCCCGATGAAGGCCAGGGTCACGGTGGTGTCGTTCAGGTATTTTTCCCTGATCTGGCGCATGATGTAGTCGTCATCATCGCCACCGACCAGGTCTTCCATCGTTTCGTCGCTTCCGACCGCCCGAGCGATGAATACGTCGCGCTCGTGGTCGAACGTCTTGATGAACTCGTCCACCTCGTCCTGGTCTTCCTGGTGGTAAGTTATGAACGTCCGATGACGTACCTTGTCAACCATTGTCTGGTGCTCCTTATCAGATTTCGATTCCCAATGGGTTCCCACCATTTGATTATCTCACTTGATACATATCAACGCAAGTCCGCTTGCATTGTGGAAATACGGTCGAAAAATTTTTACAGCGGCAACTGCCCGCCTATCGACGCGGGGAATATCTGGTCGATCCTGATGCGCGCGACGACGGGATTCACATCGAATGTATCGGCCAGAGTCTCAGCCGCTTCATCACGCTTCGCTTCTTCCAAAATGCCCATTCCCAATTGTCCCCGTAGGGTCATCAGGGGTTCCAGAGCCTTGAGCACCAGCGCACGAGGCAACAGGAGAGCCCCAATCATCTGGTTGGCTTGGTACTCCCACCAGCGTCCGTCATAACGGCGCTTGCTCGCGTTGTCGTCTCGGCAGAGAACTTTTCGATTGGCAACGTCAACATCGATTTCGATCAGTGGACGGGTAGTGTCCCGTAATTGCGACGTGAATAGCTGTCCGTGCAGAACAATGTGTCCTGCCTCGTGGGCGAGGGTGCTTTTATCCTCCGCTCCGCGGCCTGGCCACCGTCATCCGCCAGATCGCGCGCGACTACCACCTCTGCCGGGCCCTTCAAATCGAACCTCGTGAAACCCACCAATCCGTGGGGAAGATCGTCGTATTCCGGGACGATGTCGAACCGTTTCTCGATGAAACGGTCCACGCGTATCGGCGCCGGAACATCCGGAAGCAGATCAACCGAGCGCAGCTCTTGCGACGCGATTACCTCAAATTCCTCGGCCGCGAAATGGTACCGTTGCAAAAAGGGGCCGGATTCGGCCGGAAAGGTCCGCATCGTCAGTACCCTTCTTCCCGCCTTCGCTGATCACGTTCACGAATAAATTGGAGGAGTTCCTCTGAGCTGATATTTCTTTCCATCATCTGCCGGAATGCAATGCCGTAGCCGGGGTCCGATAGCGTCGCTCTCTGGAATTCCCGCAGGGGCGGTCGCGTGTCGAATTGTTGTAACTCTTCCAGCGAGGTCTCCAAAACGTGGGCTATGGCCGCCATGTGCTGGTCGGACGGGTTCCGACGACCGAGTTCTACATCGGACATAAACGCGGACGACACGCCGATCTTGCCGGCTAACTCACGGAGGGACAAATCCTTCCCTTGCCGCAGTTCCCTGATCCTCTGCCCCAGCGTTTTCATGGCACGTTCCTTTCGTGGTTGCCAGGGTAGTCCCAAGCGGGGTCTCGTATGAGGGGCTATGGTCCGCCGCGCAATGCTATGAATTTGCGGAGTGCGATCGGTTCAACTGGCGGATCCTGAGCCGCCCGGTTATCAGTTTCGCCAACCTGACCTGCAATCACCTCTCCGATTCTCCCCGAACTGACGCCTGTTGTTAACTGGGTTGCCCCGCCGGCTTCTTTCCAGTGCTTGGTCGATCCAGCGAAGGACGGTGTTGACTTGGTTCGAACTTCCCGACCACCGGTGGATTTGAGCGTACGGATCCGGACCTCCGCAGTTGTCCGCCAATCTTGGAGGCAACAAGTGAGGATCATAATTCTCGTTGCGGAAATCGGTATGGTGCGGCAGCCGAATCCCGAGCAGCCCGCACCTGGAATTGCTTCGGGTATGCCTAAGGCTGGAACTGATCTCCCAATCCACATGTTTCCTCTGCCAGGTGCATGGGCCGATCAGAACCACCGTGACGTTGGCGTCGGCTATATAATCGTCCCGTATCCTGCGCCGGATTTCGTCCAGTGGGAGATTGCTGTCGATGATGTCGCCTGTGTCAACGGATCCGTCGACTACGTGGCCATGCAGCATCGAGACGAAACGTTCCTTGTACTCCATGTCTGACCTGTGGAAGCTGATGAAAACCTTTCGGCGGTTGGGTAGTGAGCGCATCGCGTGATCCCCATGAACGTCCAAGAAGCGCAGCACGTGCCGGCTTGACTAACATAGCACAAAACGTGCGAAGCTATGCTGGAACAACATAGGACTTTCGATTGCCCTGAAATCCGCAGAGCACATTTGCGGTGAAAACCGTCCTCGGACAGCCGTTCATCATCTCCGTGCGCCAACTGATGTTTTCGATACTGATTTTCACTCCGCTCACCGGAGCGCGGCCTTGGCGTGCATCGGCCTGCCTCGCTAGGGCATTGCCTGGATGAGTGTCCGTTCTCTGTGGTCATGCCGGTTGATCAAGATGTCAAAGACGCGCTGTCGCGGATCCAAATCGGCTCCCCTACAGTTCCTGGGACCGGAACCGCCCTGTCGCTCCGAGTGCTGCAGCCTTGATGTCTCGCGCGATGTTCAAAAGGATTTCGTCCTGCTCCGGGCGTGAAAGGGCGTACAGGGGTTGGGATGTATCGTGAGCCGCCTCGAACGGCTCAAGCTCCGCGACCTCATAGGGGGCATGGGATACGTATACCCAGGCCAGCTGGATGGTCCCGTCGGATGCAACGCTCTCGATCTGCGACAAAGCGTGCTCCATGACGTACTCCGACCCCAGGAACGATGCGCTGACCAGAACGACCGCAACACCTGCCGATTCGAGTGCGGACTGAAGCCGTTCGCGCCGTAGGGCGTCAGGTTGAGCGTCTTCGTCGGCGACCCACAGTTTCAGCTCGATATCGCCGTCCCGCAGAAAGGGTGCCAACATCTGGCGAAGCCGGTCTGTCCACTCCGCGTCCGTCGAACTGTAGCCGACGAATATCCCGTTCGCCTGGTTTACGGTGGGCGTGAAGATCTCCTCCAAACTATCCACCAGTTCGGGGTTGTCAAGTTTGATGGCGATTTGCCCCGCCTGTAGAGCTGTTGAAGCGTACTGCCACGGCTCCGTTTCGATTTCGGACAGGCTGCGGTAAAGCTCCAAAGCCCGCTCGAACCGACCCAAGTACAGGTTTGCCTCAGCCTGAGTGGCGACGCTCCACACACTCGCTTCAACAAGGCTGGCGTTTTCAAGAGCCAATGCCGCCATCTTGCTGGTGCTGCCGACGCGGTTGAAGGCAGCTAATTCAAGAAACGCAATGTTGATGGCATGGTAGTAAATCTGATCCCTGTCACAGCTCTCTCGTGCCCTGTCAAGGGCACCTCGATATAGGTCAAGCGCGTGCTGTGCGGAACCCGGGTCTTCGTTTTCCAACCATAGTCGCTTTATCCGACCTGCCAGGGTGCCCTGGACGTCGGTCCCGAGTGCTTGATAGCGTTGAAGCAGCGCGATTGCCTGGTCGCGCCTGCCGTTTTGCTCCCACGCGAGAGCGGCGCGCACAATGTCCTCCTCCGACATCTTTTCTCCGTGCTCGTCGATCAGCGCAGGTGCCGCAAAGTCCGGTACCTCCGCCACCGCAGTGAACGGCTCCGAGGTTTCACCCTCCGTAGGTTCACCACACAAGGCCGACAACAGTAGTCTCATGGTCGGAGAACGTTGGCCGGATGGCCGGAGCATAGTGTGGTGATCCCCGGAGATGACATGAAGAAATTCCTTGGGGAAGGGTCCGAGGCTGGACTCAGCAGACACAAACCGATCTTGCTCGCCTGCGACGACCCTGAGGTCGAAGGGAGGGTTAATTCCGAATCGGACATCCCAATCCCGTCTCAGCGATGTGATGAACTCGCTACCGGGCGCCATGTTTCTTAGCTGCCGTTTCCATTTCTGCATCCAAGACGCCTTGCGGGCCCCTGCGCTTGGTGTCCCGAACAGGATGACAGTTCGCATACGGTCGGCCAATTCCGAGTCGTCCATCAAAGCTCGCTGTACCACCAGGCCGCCCATGCTGTGCGCCACGAGTGCGAGCGATTGGTAACGCCTGAGCGGATCATGCGCAAATTGGGTGCTCAGCATGGTAGCGAGGATGGGAAGATCGGGATCACCCGACCAAAAACCCAGTAAGTCCGGGCCTAAAGTGGTCGCGTAACCCAGCGTGTAGATATCCCAAGTCCCATCAGCTGTGCCGAACCGAAATGGGAGGTTATCCCAGGTGTCATCACGGTTGCCGGAAAAGCCGTGCAGGAAGACCACCGCCCGTGCGCAATCGCTCCGATTGCGGATCTCGTTTAGCGATTCTGACTGGTATTTTGCCATCGTCTTAGTCTTGGGTTCCCCTGGGCACGATCTCGTAACCCAGCATGAGAATTACCTTCACGGTCTCAACGACGGAGGTCCGATCGTATTCTTTCTCCTCTTCCGGAAGGTCTCCATACGGTACCAGGTCTGGATGCGTCTTTAGGGCATCGTCCCTCTGAAGGCCATAGGTCCACCCCTCATCAATTCGCTGGCGCGCCCAGTGATCGTGATTGTTTTCTGCAAGGCGCTCGACGAGCGCTGCAAGTTCCGCCGGCAGTGTGATCCCATCTGTCGAGATTGGCCTGCAGTTGTACGTAGCCATTGTTGCCGATGCTCCCGGTTATTCGCGAGATGCGCAGCGTTGGTTTGGCCAAAGCTTTAATCACCTGGCGTATCCGGCTGAACAAGCCGAACCTTACAGTTAGTTTCTTATTCTTGCCATGCGCCCGAGCGAAATCTAAATCCCAATCGACCGAAAGGGTGAGGCTACGTGCGCGGTGAAGGGATGAGAAGGTACTCCCGCACTTCGGATAATGGTTTTTGACAACGAAAACCATCATGAAACGGGGAGCGCTCGACGTATGCTACCATCTAAGCGCCCTGACCGCATCCATGTCGCCTTCGACGATCACCACTTGGTGGCCAATGCGGGGCTGATCCTGCGGGTCACCTTGGCCCGTCATCTGGGACTGGGCCAGTTGGTGGACCGCCACGTTGACTTGGGGATGCGCCGGGTCAGGCCAATGGAGGAAACAAGCTACTGACGCTGGTGGCGTCGGCGCCGGCCGGTGGTGACTGCATAGCCGCCACCGCGCTGCGCACAGCGCCACAACTACGCCAGACAGCGGGGCTATCACCCGGTGCTGGTCGTCGCCGCCAGCACCGGTCTCCCTATAGCGGATTGATGGCAAGGCTGCGGAAGGGACGAGCCAACACGGCCCGGGGCACCGCCCGCTTTCTGGGTGAAACCATCGTCGAGCGCACTATGCAGGAGCCACCGGACCACTTATCGTGCGAGCCGACAGCGGCTTCTACGCCCACGCCATTGTCGCCATCTGCCGCCAGATGAGGGTCCGCTACTCTGTCACTGTCGGCCAGCACACCCAGATGCGCAACCTCATCAAGGCCATACCCAAGGAAGACTGGACGCCCATTCCGTACTGGATGGAGGGCGCGGCCGACGTAGCCGAGGCCATTTACGCTCCCTTCGCCAGTGAGACCCGACGCTGTGCCGGTGCGGCTCATCGTCCAGCGGGTGAAACCCACCCCCGGCTACCAACTGGCCCTGTTCACCAGCTACAGCTGCTACACCTTCATCACCGACCAAGACGGCGACACGCTGGATCTGGAAGGGGACCATCTCCGCCACGCGGAGATCGAGAACGCCATCCGCCACCTGAAATATGGCGTGAGGCTCAACCACCTGCCATCGGGCCGTTTCCCCGTCAATGCCGCCGGGCTGTCCATAGCCTGCCCAGCACTTGATGCGAGACATGCGAGGTCATCGCCCATAAACTGGCCCGTTGGACAACGCGCGTCGGCCTGGGTGGACGGTCGCCACCACCAAGACCCTCCGGCGACGCTTCTTCTCCCTAGCCGGACGCCTCACCCGCAAGGCCCGCCGCCTCACCCAGCATCTCCCCCGGGACTGGCCCTGGCAAAATCATTTCGGCACCGCCCTGGCGAGATTGCGCGCCCTGCCACTCTCTTCCTGACGCCGCCCTCGGCGTTTGGCCTGTCCACAATACCCCCACGCCTGGCCGATCCGCCCCCAGGCTGGTGTCCTGACGGTCTCTGCCTGCGGTCTACGCTGAAAATCGCCCAGCCCCACCACCGGCGGCTAACATCCCCTTGGCGTGGTAGCCACACTCCGGATCGTCCATCTCACTGACATCAGATCCCCGCCGACCCGTTCCCAGACGCCTCATCCTTGTCTCTCCGCCGCTGAGGTATCCCTTCGGTGGATTCGGGTTTAAGGCTGGGGACGGTATGTCCGTATCTGCTGGTTTAATTCTGGAGCGACCATGCTCCCTTATCGTTCGCACAATTACGACTTGGGGATGACCCTCCCGGCAGAGGCAAATAATCTTGGCGTGGTCGCGACAGGCATGGTGTTATGATGGAAATCGTGGCCTGCCGCGCCTTGGAGAGCAGGCAAAGTCTATGCCGGATGCAAGGGAATAATGACAAATCGAGCGCAGCGAAACCACGGGCGCAGCAAACCCTCTCGGTCCGTCTTTCTGTCTTTCGAGTTCGAAAAGGACGGTGGACGGCGGGGTGCCTTTATCAATCAGGGAAAGCGGAATTGCGAATTTGCCCTCCAGGACAAATCGCTCCCTTCAGCTCAGCACGATGACAAATGGCGTCGGGAGGTCAAGGAAAGGATGGAAAGTTCCGACGTCGTTATCGTGCTTCTGGGGCCCGACACGCACAATGCGCCGGGGGTCAAGGACGAACTGAGTCTGGCCGGCGAAGCGGGGTGTCCGGTGGTCCAGTTGATGCCCCAGGGCCAGAACTATGGCCTGGTCGCCAAGAACGGGACTGTCTGCAAGTACCGATGGAAAGACGTCAACCAGATGCTTCGGGACCCCGAGAAGTTCGCGGCAGCATCGGCGAACCGCGGCAAGTAACTGCTGAAGGCCCGTGGCGGGGATTGCTGTACAGATGCGTGCCGGATCATCGCTCTGGCGACGTTCCGGTCAGTGAACCTCCGCCTATCTCGGTCGAGGTAGGAGGCCACAAAAGGGCCGAGTGCTTGAATCCGAACAGGCCAGTACGTTATCACCAGGTCCCTCCGATGAGGCGGGCAGTCGGCTCAGCCGCGGTGCCAAAGCCATGGATCATGGAATATATTGAATAGGCTACGATCCCCATAAAGAGTGCCAATGTGAGCAGGGGCACATATCGTCCGATCCTCGTGAGCTGGAAGTACCTTGGCGGTCCCCCTGGAGGGCGCAGGTAGGCCCATTCTTCGCTGTATCCAGCGTAAGGCAACTGCGATTCCATCCCATTTATGACACGGAATTTGGCGGAGTTGAGTGCACGATAGGAGCCGAGGTTGATAAACCAGACGACCGACAAGGAGCCGCCGAGCAACCCGGCCAGGAGCAGAGCAACGCTCCACGTGTTTTCCGACACACCAATCCTGCCCATCACTACTAGGAGGGCAATGATTGCCGACACCAACCCTGCGTAGAAGCGGTTCGATTGGTCCCGGCGCTGACTGATCCGGTCGGCCATTTCCACGTAGAGCTTGTATTGCTCCAGCAGATGCGCTTGGTAATTGTCGCCGTACTCGTGGTGGTCCATTTCATGCACTTCCGATTCGGTTCGACAACCTGACTTGCCGGGCTGAACTGCATCGTCTTGGAGGCAAAGGTCACAGTTTCGTGGATTGATGAGGGTTTGGCTAGTCGATGGACTTGTTGCGATGTTTGGACAATCTCTGGTCGTCGAGTTGTAGCAGGTTGGCCATTGGACGAGCTTCCGGATCGCGTCCGCTATGCTGGCGGTATTCCAGCCAACGATTCGGTCAGCGTCGTATAGGTTTCAGGACGGATTCCTGATGAACTGGCCGGACAGTTCTTCCAAGACAGCGCTGGGGGCCGCTGGGAACAGTTTTGACAGTGAGTGCGGGGTAACTGTACTCAGGGCTCCTACTTGCTGGCGCACGCGTCTTGCTGCTTTGAGTGGATCGTCCGGCAATGCAAGGACGAGTTGCAGGGCATGAACGTACGACGGTATTGAAATTGGTATACGGATACCATACGACGGTTGAATGTGTAACGAAAATGCTACGGCTATTCCTTCCTCAAGGTTGTTGGTATCCCCGGTGATAGGATTGAGGAGGTGTACCGTTTCATGGGCCAGTTCGAAGACCACAGTGGGCCAGTATGATTGGCCGGCTCGGCTCAATTCCACATAGGCCCCATCCATGGCGGGGGTATTCCGCAGCAACGGACCATTGTCGGTAAACTGCGGCTGATAGATTTTCTTCGCTCCATCCCGGGGTCCAAGCACTGCTTCGGCAGTGGACATTAGCTCCAGTTGTAGCGACCAAAGCCCAACTGGGTCGTTCATTGGTTCGGTTGTGGATAGCCGCATGGCGGTTAGTGCCCTATTGACGGGAGAGTTTGCGTAGCACGAGCTCCGGCATACTGGGCTTTGCCTGGAATTTTAATTGCCCGTTGGCGGCCTATCGGCGCTCAGCACGTCAAAGCTGTCGGAGCCGTCAGCTTGGATCGCGTATCGGAACCGCAGCTCGTCGCAGTCATCGCCGGGTGTATCGTCCTTGATATCGAGCAACTGAATGGCGGCGTAGAAGCCATGTACGTTGCGGAGTACCACTATGCTTCCCCGGGGCGCAGTTCGGGAGCGCGAAGTGTAATCCAAGGATCTGGCCCTAACCACTTGGTCGATATCCGCCCATTCTCGAGAACCCAATGCGACGCCGTTGATGGATGCTGGATCGTTGTAAACGTGGAGGGAGGTGCTGGATGCTTTGCTCCAATTCGTTTCAAATTCGAGGGTTCCTCGTCCGATGACGTAACGGCCGTTTGGCGAAGCAGTGCTGTTTTGGGTCAACTGTTCCTGCAGAATTGTCATCAATAGTTTTGCCGGCTCACCTCGAGAACGACTGGAGTTGTTGACCCGAATACGACACAATGTTACCGTTGGGTCATGATACCGCAGTTCGATGTGGATGGTCTGCTGCCGCCGGGGGTTCACTGGGCCACATGGGATGAGGTGAGGACAAGGTTTGGCAACACCCCATGGCGCAGACAGCTTCTGGACGGACTGGAGATGGCCATGGACAGCCTAAGGCGGGCCGGTTGCCGCACCGTGTACATCGACGGCAGTTTCGTGACGAGCAAGGAGATCCCCAACGACTTCGATGTCTGCTGGGACGAGGAGGGGGTGGATCCGGAACTTCTGGACCCGGTGCTGCTGCAGTTCGATGCCGGCAGGGCGGCCCAGAAGACCAGGTATCTGGGTGAGTTGTTCCCCGCCTCGCTGGGAGCCACAGTGGAGGGGATGTCGTTTCTCGAATTCTTCCAGACGGATCGGGAGACCGGCGGGAGTAAGGGCATAGTCGCAGTGAATCTGGGAGGCGCCGATGATCAAGAATGAACGGCAGTACCGGATAACCCGCACGCAGGCCGAGCGTTTCGCCCGGACCCTGGAGGGTCTCAGGAGCAGACCGGAGGGAGTCGATGGTATGCACCCCATGATCGCGCAGGCGCAGGTGGACGCGGTCAGCAGCCAGTTGGCCGATTTGGAGGCCGAACTGCGCGAGTACGAGGCGGTCAGGGAGGGGGAGTTCCCAGTGGAGGCGCTGCGGGAGGCTGTCAACCTCCCCGAACTTCTCATCAAGGCCCGCATCGCCCGAGGACTGACCCAGAGGGAGCTGGCGGACCGGTTGGGTCTGAAAGAGCAGCAGATACAGAAGTACGAAGCCACGGATTACGTGGCCGCCAAATGGTCCCGAATCAGGGAGGTGGCGAATGTGCTCAGCATGGAGCTCGGTGGCTCGGCCCGGTCGGTGGAAGCCCAGCATTGAGAACTGGTCAGTTGGGATTCGAAGCGTGAGGCATTGGCGACCATGTTGAAGCGAGCTGTTCACCCTGGGGAAATCCTGAAGGATGAACTTGAGGAGAGGGGCGTGTCGCTGGCGAGTTTCGCCAGGCAGATTGACGTGCCAACCAATCGCGTCAGCCAGATCATGGCCGGCAAGCGCGCGGTGACGGGAGACAGCGCCTTCCGGTATCCGGGGCGAATTCTGGCGGCGGGGGAGGCCATTCCCCTAAGCGTCCTTCGCTTCATTGCCGCCCAGCTTGGCATGGGCGTCGAAGACCTGGATGGGTATGCGATACGGGAGGAAACACGCTGGGAACACCTGGCCGAGCTCCGACGCACTACGGCTACAAGATGTTCTCGGGACGTTCCACCCGGGACCTGAAGGTCTGGCTCGAGGACGAGGCGGAACCGGCACGCTCCAATGAGGGGCTGGCCCGGCGGTTCGTTGAGGAGTGCCGGCGCCGGCAGGTGATCTTGCCGGGACCGTCGGTCCTGGAGCGTCTTTGCGCCGACGCCCTCGTTGCCGCAGAACGGCGGATAGAGACGCGCATCGCGGTGGGCTTGGACGACGCCATGCGCCGGCAGCTCGACTGCCTGCTCACCGAGGAAGTGGACGGCGGCAAGAGCCGGTTCGTCTGGTTACGCCGGTTCGAGGTGGGGCGGAACTCGGCCGATATCAACGGACTTCTGGACCGCCTGGAATTCCTGCAGGGGTTTGACCTTCCCTCAGATCTTCTGGAAACCGTTCCTGCGCATCGCATTGCCCGTCTTCGCCGCCAGGGGGAGCGCTACTTCGCAGAGGGGTTGCGCGACATTTCCAGCAACCGCCGTCTCGCCATCCTTGGCGTCTGTGTCGTGGAATGGCGCGGCGCCATCGCCGATGCCGTAGTCGAGACCCACGACCGGATTGTCGGCCAGACCTTCCGGAGCGCTAAGCAGCGCTGTGATGCGCGTCTTCAGGATTCGAGGACAGTGCTGCAGGATACGCTGCACTCCTTCAGGCTGCTGGGAGCGGCGCTTCTTGAGGCAAAAGGAGATGGCCAGCCCCTTGGAGAGGCCGTCGCTGCTGCCGGCGGCTGGCAAAAGCTCGAAGGCGTTGTCGCCGCGGCTGAGCAACTCACTGACACCATGTCCGCTGATGCCCTGGGTCACGTCGTTGAGGGCTGGCCCCGCTTCCGGCGCTATGCGCCGCGCATGTTGCGCGCGCTGGATATGCAGACTTCCAGCGCCGGCGAACCCATCGTTGCCGCGTTGAGAAATATCGCAGCCGGGTCGCCGGACATGCCCCGGACCTTCCTGCGGCGAACTCCAGGTGGCATCAGCATCTGAACGCCCGGCCCGCCGGTGACCGCCGGCTTTGGGAGGTGGCCGCGCTTTTCCATATGCGAGACGCCTTCCGGTCCGGCGACGTCTGGCTGGCCCACTCCCGGCGCTACGACGATGTCAAACAGGCCCTGGTGTCCATCGAAGCAGCGCACACCACGGCCCGGCTGGCTGTTCCTTACCAGTCCCAGGAGTGGTTGGGCGAACACAAGGCGCATTTGGGCGAGGGTCTGGAACGCCTCGCCCGTGCGGCGCACCACGGCAGGATAGCCGGCGGCACCATCGAGAAGGGCGAGCTCAGGATCGTCCGTGCGGCCAGCGCAATGCCCGAGGACGTCGATGAGCTGGTGCTCGACCTCTACCGTCGCCTGCCCGAGGTGCGGATCACCGATATCCTGCTGGAGGTGGACGCCGCCACCGGTTTCACCGACGCTTTCACCCACCTGCGCACGGGCGCGCCGTGCCGAGACCGCATCGGACTGCTCAACGTCCTCCTGGCGGGAGGCCTCAATCTGGGTCTCAGCAAGATGGCCGAGGCCTCCAACATCCATGACTTCTTCCAGCTCTCGCGCCTCTCGCGCTGGCATATCGAAAGCGAGGCTATCAACCAGGCCCTGGCCATGGTGATCGAGGCGCAAGCGCAACTGCCCATGAGCGGGCTCTGGGGCCAGGGCTTTACCGCCTCCAGCGACGGCCAGTTCTTTCCAGCCGCGCGCCAGGGCGAAGCCATGAACCTGGTCAACGCCCGCTACGGCAGCGAACCCGGCCTCAAGGCCTATACCCATGTCTCGGACCAGTTCGGACCTTTCGCAACGCAAACCATCCCGGCCACGGTCAACGAAGCCCCCTATATCCTCGACGGGTTGCTGATGACCAAGGCGGGACGGCGCATCCGTGAGCAATATGCCGACTCCGGCGGTTTCACCGACCATGTCTTCGCCGTCACATCCGTGCTCGGCTACCGGTTCGTCCCGCGTATCCGGGACCTGCCGTCGAAACGGCTCCATGTGTTCGAACCTCGGCGTGTTCCGAAACCGTTGATCGGTTTGACCGGCACCAGGATCCGGGAGGACGTGATCGTGCGGAACTGGCCGGACATCCTGCGGGTCGCGGCCACCCTGGCCAGCGGCGCCCTTCCTCCCAGCCAGCTGCTGCGAAAGTTCGCCGCCTATCCGCGCCAGCACGAACTGGCCGTCGCTCTCCGTGAAATCGGGCGGCTCGAACGAACGCTCTTCATCGTCGACTGGCTGCTCGACGCCGATATGCAGCGCCGAGCCAGCACAGGTTTGAACAAGGGAGAGGCTCATCACGCGCTCAAGAACGCGCTTCGCATCGGGCGCCAGGGCGAAATCCGCGACCGCTCCAGCGAGGGCCAGCACTACCGCATGGCTGGGCTGAACCTGCTCGCCGCCATCGTAATCTACTGGAATACCGTGCATCTCAGCGAAGCGATCAGACAGCGGAAGTACGACGGCCTGACGGTCGACCCCGAGCTGCTGGCCCACATCTCGCCCCTGGGCTGGGCTCACATACTGCTGACCGGGGAATATCGGTGGCCGAAACGTCGATAACGCCCTTAGCGTACGATTCTGACCCCTACCAGAGTCGACCCGATTGACGCAGTCGCAACGGAGGTTCGGGCAAACCGTTAGTGAAGACCGCCATTGCCAGAATCGGCCCCGGTGGTCAACGGCGGGCGGTCAGCCGGCCAGAGGCGTCATAACGCCGCAGCAGGTCCTATCCCCCTTGATCAGGCTCAAAACAAGGAGCGTCGGTGAATGACGACACCAAGATTGATTTTGACACTGTCACCGCCGATATTAAAATGTGCAAAATCGCCGAAGTGGAGTTGACCCACCCGATGGCAATGGCATCATCCGCCGACACACTGCGGAGGTGCTTCAGACAAAGTGCTAAAGGTGGGTCAAGTGAAAGAGATCTACGAGTTGAAAGGAGCGGGGTGCTCGATCCGGGAGATCGCAAGGGAGCTGGACATATCCCGCAACACGGTGCGTCGGTACCTGAAGTCTCCGGAGGCGATGCGGCCGAAACCGCGGCGTCGGCGGGCGTCCAAGCTGGATGCGTACACGGACTACATCGACCACAGGATGTCCGAGGGGTTGGAAAACTGCGTGGTGCTGCACCGGGAGTTGGTGGCGCGGGGCTATGACGGAGGGTATTCGATCCTGAAAAGTTACGTGTCGCCGCGGCGGCAGAAGCGCCAGCCGGAGGCGACGATGCGGTTTGAGACGGCACCCGGCGAGCAGGCCCAGGTGGACTGGGGGAGCCTGTCGTACATCAGTGAGAGCGGGATCAAGCGGCAGGTCTGGGTGTTCGTGATGACCATGGGGTGGTCCAGGGCCTGCTACGTGGAGTTGGTCCGCCGGGCGGACACGGCCGCCTTCATCCAGTGCCACGTCAACGCCTTCGAGTACCTGGGCGGGGTGCCCAGGCGCTGCCTCTACGATAATGCCAAGGTGATCACGCTGGGCAAGGACGAGGCGAAGCGGCCGATCTGGAACCAGCGGATGCTGGACTTCGCCATGAGGGTGGGCTTTGAGGCCCGGCTGTGTCCGGAATACCGAGCGCAGACCAAGGGGAAGGTGGAAAGTGGCGTGAAGTACGTGCGGCGGAATATGTGGCCCAGCATCCGCTTCACAGACGATGCTGACCTCAACGGCCAGGCGCTGGAGTGGTGCGACGTGGTGGCCAACGCCCGGATCCACGGGACGACGCACCGGGTGCCTTGGGAGGCTCTGGCCGAGGAACGACCTTATCTGGGCAAGCTGCCGGATCGGCTCACGCTGGCCCCGTACTTGCGTGAAGATCGCATCGTGTCCAAAGATGGCTTCGTCAGCTGGGAGAGCTCCCTGTACGGTGTCCATTGGAAGTGGGTGGGATCTACCGTCCAGGTAGGTGAGCGCCAGGGGACGGTGGAGATCTGGGCTGGCGATGAGCGGATTGCCGTACATCCCAGAGCGCAACAGCCCAAGCAGCGCTTCATCCTGCCGGGTCAGTGGTCGGGTCTGCCCAGAGGAGACAACCGGCCTCGCAAGGAGGCGGTAGCGGTGCAGATCCCCGCCGGCGAGGTGGAGCGGCGCTCTTTGGACGTCTACGAACTGGTGGCGGGAGGTGTGGCATGATCGCCCTGGAGCAAGCCCGCCAACACCTGGAAACTCTGGGTCTCAAGCAGGCGGTCGAGATCCTGGACAACACCCTGGACGCCGCGGCCAACAAGCAGCTGCCCTATCCCGAGATGCTCGCCGAACTCTTGGGCGCGGAGGTCGCTGCCCGAAGACAGCGTTACCTCACCACCAAGACCCGGATGGCACACCTGCCCTTCCAGCGCACCCTGGAGCAATTCGACTTCGCCTTCCAGCCCTCCATCGACGAACGCCTGGTCAAGGAACTGGCCAACCTGGCCTTTATCGCCGAGGCTACCAACGTGCTCCTGCTGGGACCGCCCGGCGTGGGCAAGACCCACCTGGCCATCGCCCTGGCTCTCAGAGCCATCGAGAACGGCCACGGCGCTTACTTCGTCCGCGCCTACGACCTGATGGAAGACCTCCGGAAAGCCCGGGCCGAGCACAACCTGAACCGTCGGATGCGGGTGTACCTGGCTCCCAAGGTCCTCGTCGTGGACGAATTCGGCATCTGGCCCTACGACCGGGAGTCGGCCACAGCCTTCTTCACCCTGGTGTCGGCACGCTACGAGCGCGGCAGCATCATCCTCACTTCCAACAAGGGATTCGGCGAGTGGGGTGAGCTGCTGGGGGACAGCGTGATCGCGTCGGCGGTGCTGGACCGTCTGCTGCATCACAGCCATGTGCTGAACATCCGCGGCGAGAGCTACCGGCTCAGAGAGAAACGCCAGGCGGGGCTATTCCCCTCGCAGCAGCAGCTGGGCGCGACGACGGAGGAGGCCGGCGACAACTACCGCAACTGACAAAGTCGCTGAGCAATAAACAAGGAGGTGGGTCAATTTAATCTTGCTAAAAAGCGACGCGATCACGCCGGCGGGTCAATTTCCAACCGGCGATCGTGTGCGTGATCGAAGGGGGTGGGTCAATCCCGGATCGGCGAACCTGGGTCATATTTTCGTCGGCGTTGACAACACTGACGGTTCACACCACGGATGGTGGTAAAACGGTTCATCTTTACGATTGGCCTGACGACCCAAAAAATCAAGTTGAACTGCGGCGGGACCTAACGCGGAGGGTTCAAGCAGGGTTCCTGGACCAGACAATGGGAGTGTTCGCCTTTGGGCGCCCCGCCGTTTTGTACAACCCTGCCCAAGTGGTGAGGATTATCATGGAAGTCACCGGCCCCGAGGATCAGCAAGATGAGGTTGACGAGGCCAACCGGCAGATAGGGTTCGTGCAGGATCAACCTGGCAGGGGCCAGAGGGCGTAATAACGCTTGGGCAGGTCAGTGCAGACAATATCCATGCGCGAGACGTTGATAGCCATCGCCAAACTGCTTATCGGAGCCGCGATAGCCATCGGCATCATCGTGGTGACATTGGCATTACTAGGCGAGGATGAAAAGGCATTATGGACGATCACGGTGGTCTTCTTCTTGATGGTGGCACTGATCTGGACCATCCATTGGTCCACAAACCTGCTGGTGCCGCCGAGGAAGGCAATGCCGTCGAACTCTAAAAACCGTGCGACCGCCATCTTGGGAGTACCGTACGTCCTTGGGTTCTTTCTGATCCTACTATCAGGATGGGAACCCTTGGCCGAGGCCTCGATTCCATGGGGCACAATAGTACAAACAGCCGGAGCCGCTCTGATGGCGGCGGCGCTCGGCTTGGGTGTCACCATTGCGAATCAAGCAGACAGGAGGATTGTCCTCTTCGCACTAGTCGCCATGGAGGTGATCCTGGTATTCCTCGTTATTCAGGCAGGATGGAAAGCCGAACTCATCGCGCTCGGCGGTGTGATATTCGGCGTGGTTGTAGCCGAGTGGGTCCTTTCTTGGTTGCTACAGCAAACGAAACCATAGGGCAGCAAGAAGTGCCCGCCCCGGCGGTCAACGGCGGGCTGTCAGCGTGTCGCAGATTCCATTTCCGAAATCGAACTGTATAGGAACCATTGGTGCTGGTTTGAGATTATTGTGAAAATGCCACGAGGTTCCACTATGCTGTGAGTTGACGACACTCCACAGCGGAGGAACCTCGTGAACATCGCCGATTTTATCACCGAACTGTACTGCAAAATAGACGATGCCTTGCCGCGGGCGCCCCAGCACTCCCAGGCGGTCCTCGCGCTCAGCGAACTGGTCACCATCGGTGTCCTCTGGGCTATGAAGAACGTCAAGCAGCGGCCTTTCTACCGTTGGCTCAAAGACAACTATGGCCACCTCTTTCCCAAACTGCCCCATCGCACCCGGCTCTTCCGCCGCTTACAAGCCCAACAGGACTGGACCGGCTACTTCCTGGCCCAACCCACCGTCCTGGGCGTGGCCGACAGCTATGGGGTGGAACTGCGCCATCCCGTGCGGGATGGGCGACGGACGGACCAGATCGGCCGGAAAGGCAAGTCCAACCACCGTTGGATCAGCGGTGGCAAGCTCTGCATCGTACAGAACCAGTGGGGCTTGATCACCGATTGGGACTGCGCTGGCGCCAATGTCCACGACCAGACTTTTCGGCTCCTGCTCGCTGGCTACGACGGTCAAATGATTATCCTCACCGACACCGGCTTTCACCGGGCTCAAGGCGACCCGGCCAACGTCAAGGTCTGCAAGCGCGGCCAGTGGAACGTGCGCATGGCGGTGGAAACCACCTTCTCCATGATGTCCGTGGTCTGGAACACCAAAGAGATGCGCCATCGAGTGTGGGAGGGTTTCCGCGCCCATCTGGCCTACACCGTCGCGGCTTTCAACATCCTGGCGCAATGGAATGGATTGGAACCAGACGCTAATGGACGCATCCACCGCTCTATTGCTCATTTCACCCTCTGACTCTAACCGGCACCAATGGTTAGTACACACTCAACTGGCGCCTTTCCCCTTAGCGTACCATTCTGCCCCCTATCGGAATCGACCTGTGATGGGCTGGTTGTACGGCTGGGCTCAAGCGCGCAATGTGTGTATCTATCTTCTTAGCCGCGGATCTAACGCGTCCCGCAATCCATCACCGAAGTAGAAAGCGCCGAGCACCGTGATGGTCAGTACGATTCCGGGAAGGGTGCTCACCCACCAGGACGTGTCGAGATACGACCTGCCCTGGGCAATCATGCTGCCCCAAGTTGGGGTGTCCAGCGGAACCCCGAGACCCAGAAAGGACAGGGATGACTCAGCATAGATGAAAACTCCCAATTGCTGACTGCCAAGGACAATAATCGGAGCTATCAGGTTTGGTATCAAGTGCCGGGTGATAATGCGGGAGTCCGCCGCCCCGTAACTACGGGCGGCCAGGATGAAATCGCGCTCTTTGACGCTCAGCGTTACACCCCGGGTTACGCGCGCGAACCCCAACCAGCCGGTTGCGCTAAGTACCAGCACCACGTTCCACATCCCGGCGCCCAGCAGCATCACGACCACCAACGCCAGCAGAAGTCCGGGCACGGCAAGCCCCATGTCCACCAGCCGCATCAAGACCTCGTCGACCCACTTGCCGTAGTATCCCGCGATGGCTCCCACGACGACGCCGATGGATCCAGCGCCCAAGACTGCGAACACTCCCACCACTAGGGACACGCGAGCGCCGAAAATGATGCGGCTAAGCACGTCTCGTCCCAGAAAATCGGTGCCGAAAAGGTAGGCCGGGTCGCCGCCGGACGCGAATCCCGGTTCCGAAAGTCTGTCCGCCGGCTTCATAGCGTTCGGGTCGTGGGGGGAAACCACGGGGGCGGCCACAGCCATGAGACCCACCACGATCAGCACGGCGGCTCCGAGGAGCAGGCTTCGTTCGCCCAGGAACCGCTTCAGGTTCCTGGGCACGGATCTGCCCGTCCTTTCGGAAGAAAGAGGAGGCGCCGATTGGATCATAGCGTCGTTACCGGTCGCACCCTGAGATAACGCAACGACCCCAAAACGATCTACTGATAGCGGATGCGCGGGTCGAGGTAGCCGTAAATGATGTCAACAATGAAGCTTGCCGATATGTAGATCAGCGCAAAAATAAGCACCAAGGTCTGGACCATAGGGTAATCGAGCCCCTGGATGCTCTGTACAGTGAGCCGGCCGAGGCCAGGGTAGGCGAACACGGTCTCGGTGATGATGGAGCCGCCGATCAGGCCGCCGATTTCCAACCCCAATATGGTGACGACCGGGATCAAAGCATTCCTCAAGGCGTGCCTGTAAATGACGACCCGGTTGGCAAGCCCCTTGGCCCGGGCCGTCCTGACGTAGTCTTCGTTGAGAACCTCCAACATTTCCGAACGGACCATGCGCACAAGGAGCGCCATGAAAGACGATCCCAGCACGAATCCCGGCAATATCAGATGCTTGGCCTGATCGAAGAAACCCTCTCCTATGCCGAAGGCCGGCAGGATGTTCCAGACTACGGCGAACAGGAGAATCAGCATTATCCCCAGCCAGAAGTTAGGCATTCCCCGGCCCAACATTGCGAACAGTCTGATGATTATGTCGAGGATTTTGTTTCTGTTCAGGGCGGCCAGGATACCCAGCGGGATAGACACGATGACGGACCAGACCCAAGCCACCAGAGCCAGCTTGATGGTATTGGGGAAGAAGTCCTTCACGGTTTCGATAGTTGACCTTCCCGTGACCAACGACGTGCCCAAATCGAGCTGAACGGCGCGCACGATGAACACGTAATACTGTTCGTACAGGGGCTTATTCAGCCCCCAGAATTCCCGCGTTTGCTCAATGATCTCGTCAGTAGCGTCGTCCGACATGAGAATTAACGCGGGGTCTCCGGGGGCCAAACGCGGGAGGAGAAAAGCGATGACCGAAACGCCCAGGATCGATATCACGCTGGTAAGAGCTCTCCTCCGCGCATAGCGCAACATAAGCTTTTCCCCTATCCGAACCCGGAAGCGGACACGACGGCATCATCCGGTCTTTGACGCTTACGATTGGCGAACCCGATACCGGCAGATCGCGTTGTTTCTCCGACGCCCATCGTGCCCTATTGGCCTCGGGCGTGCGGCGCCAACACGGTCTGGTCGTACTGGATGTATATCTCCCCGGGGATGTTGACCAACTCCTGTATACGGTCTGAGACCCCATAGAGGTTGGGGTACGTGAAGATGTGATAGCAGGCCGGGTCGTTGTAAAGGTAACGCTGGATATCCTGCACCATCGCATCGAACTTCACCGGGTCCATCTCCGTGGCCATCGCCTCAGTCAACTCCTGGAAGTCGGGATGCGTGGCGTGGTACCCGATCTGATGGCCGATCATGTGAGCGTTGAAATTGTGTGGAGGATTAGAAAGTCCCCACGACGTGAGGAAGATCTCGTAATCGCCTCCCTTACGCCGTTGCGAAAACGCCGCGTCGCCCAGTACCTCGAGGGTCGCGTTCAGGCCAAGCTGCTTCCAGGTTGCAGTCATAAACTCGGCGATCTCCACGTCCTTCGGGGTACGACGAGTGCGAGTAATGAACCTGAATTCCATGTCGTCATAATTGGACTCGGAGACCAGTTGCTGCACCTTTTCGGCGTCGAAGAACCGGGGTTCCAGTTCCGGCGGAGTCCAGGGGGAGTCTGGCGAGGATCGAACCGCCAGCGCCGTGCCGAACCCGGTGATGTCCTCGACGATGCTTTTCCTATCGATTGCGTAGTCCATTGCGAGCCTCAGCTTCGCATCATTGAATGGAGGGGTATCCGCCTTTACACAAAAGGCGGTGTTGGCATTTGAAGGTCGGGACACCGAGTGGTACCCGGCGGCCTCGTCAAATTTTTCGGCGGGTTCGTTGGCCAGCCGGATCACGATGTCCACACCGCCCGAGAGCACGGCAGCCACCGCAGTGGCGGGTTCCGGGATCGGTCGATGCTCGAGAGTGGTGGCCGCACCATCGGCGAACTCTCCCCACCAATCATCATTTCGCGTCCAACTGAACTTGGTGCCCGGGACCCATTCGTCGAACTTCCAGGGGCCGGTGCCGATGAAACTCTCGAAGAACCTTTCCCCGTCCTGCTCAGCTTGCTTGGCGCTATATACTCGCCCGGCGTCGATGAAGAGCAGGTTAGTGGGACTAGGCGCTGTGGTCACAAGACGTATCGTGTCGGGGTCTACGACAATAACGTCCTCGACATGCCTCGCCTGGAATTTCAAGTTGCCGGTGGGGCTGTCCCTGAGTCTCAAGATCGAGAACCGGACGTCCTCGGCGGTAACCGGATCGCCATTGTGGAAGTTAACGTCTCTCCGCAGGTTGAACGTCCAGGTTACGTCGTCCGGGTCGAGTGACCAGTCTTCCGCAAGGGCAGGTCCGGAGGTACCGTAACCCGTGTCCTGGGTAATCCCTTCAAACGTGTTCCTGAATATCTGGAAATCACCGCCTACAGCCCAAACGTGAGAATCAGGAGAGGCCAGGGACTGACCGGAGGTCCAACTGATTTTCCCCGGGCGACGGTCCGGTTCGCTCGGAGCTTCCCGCACCACCTCTCTGACTACTGGCACTTCCTTGGTCACTTCCCTGATTACTTCTACTTCCTTCTCGACTACGACGTCACGCGGGACCTCTTTGATGACCTCTTTCTCAATCACAACCGGCTCTGCGGGCGTTACTGGCCCTGCAGGGGCGGCGCCACCACAAGCCACTACCAAAGCCAACAGCAGGGACGCGGAACCGGCCAGAACCGCTTTCAACGACATTCGACGCCTCCAACTGACGGAAAAATGCATTATGCATTTCAGTGATTACGATTAATGCCGCATCAACTTACACCGTTTACCGATAATTGGTCAAGCAACCGCGGGTTTCTCTGATATCGGTATTCTCAACATGCCCGGAAGACAAACGGAGATCATGTCTTGCAGTCCATCTCTTGTGTTCCGTTAGTTCAAAGTTGTCGTGCATCTTTCGTGCCCTGAAATCGCCCTCGGGAGATCCGCCCGTGACGATGTCGACCAGCCCCTAAACCCAAATCCACCGAAGGAATATCGCGGCGGCCGTCAGACAAGGGATGAGGGACCGGGGATCGGGCTGGCGGAGACCCGATGCCGATGAAATGGACGATGCGGAGCGTGACGACCCACGCCAGAGGGATGTTGACGGCCTGTAGTAGCGGGGCTGGGCGATTTTCAGCGCATATTGCAGGCGGAGACCGTCAGGAGTCCAACCTGGGCGCGCCTGGGCCAAGAGTGTGGCGTCATGGTGGGCAGGTCAAAGGCCGAGGGCGCAGTCAAGAAGGGAGTGGGAGGCCACGCAGTCTCGCCAGTGCGGAGATGAGCTGGTTTTGCCAGGGCCAGCCTTGGGGCAGATGTAGGGTGAGCCGGCGGGCCTTGCTGGTGATGCGTCCGGCCAAGGAGAAGAAGCGCCGTCTGAGGGTCTTGGTGGTGACCACCGGCTCGCCCAGGCCGATGCGCGTCGTCCGGCGTGCCAGGTTGTGAGCCATCACTTGGACGGTCAGCCAAGCGGCGCTGGCGTGGAAACGGCCCGACGGTAGATGGTTGAGCCCCACGCTGTACTTCAGACCGCGAATGGCGATCTCGGCGTGGCGGCGACGATCGGCCTCCACATCCAGGGTGCTGCCTTCCCGGTCGGTGATGAAGGCGTGGTAGCTGTAGTTGAGAAAAGGATCAGTTGCGAGCCGGGAGTGGGTTTCACCCTTCGCACGATGAGACGCACGGGCACGGCGTCGGGTTCACTGCCCAATGGTGTGTATTCAGTTTTGGCCACGTCGGCGGCGCTGCCCATCCATTATGGTACGGGCGTCCACTCCGCCTGGGGTATTGGCCTCGATGAGATGGTCCACGCTTGGGTGCTGGCGAATGGTGGTGGGAAAGCGGACACCCTTATCGGGGCAGATGGCCACAATGGGGTGGGAGTAGAACCCGCTGTCGGCCCGTCAACCTGATGCGGATGAGTTGACCTTTGGCTTTGGCGTAGCGCACTCGGCTGATGGTTTCACTCAGGAAGTGCGTCGCGCCCCCAGCGGAGGTCGCTGGGCATCACGTCCAATCTGGTCTTCTCCGAGTGGGAGCGCATCTTCGCCAACCCCATGGCCACCGCCGCGGCGATTGACCGGGTGGTGCACCACGCCGTCATCCTGGAATTCGACGTCCCCAGCTACCGTACTGATGTAGCCTAACAGCGGGGCCAGTCAGAGGGGGTGAACCGGCAAAACTAATCGACGACAATTCGGCAAATCTGGTTGACGCGGGACACCTGCACCAGCACCCCAGGCTCGGGTCAGCAACTCACGGCTCACCCGATCCAATTGGCGCGCATGGCCCCACTGGAAACTCCGCAGGAACGTGCCCAGCGTGGACGGCGCCTTCATAGTACAGCCCAGCACCTGCCCCGTCCCGCCAGCGCGCAACGTATCGGCATCATCATCAATGCAGTCGCCACCGGCCAACGCCGACGCCACCAGCGTCAGCAACTTGTCGCCAACATTGGCCCGACCCGGCGCATCCCCCAGGTTAACATGACCCTCCGCCAGCTCACCCAATCCCAGATGATGGGCCAGGGTGATGGGCAAAATCAGTCCGGCATTGGCTACCAGGCGGTGATCGTCGAAGGCAATATGGATGCGGTCCAGGCACTCAGGTGGTAGCATCCGTTGGGTGCTCCTCGTTGCAGGGTGGTTTTCTTTGTCAAAAACCATTATCCCCGAAGCCGGGAGCACTTTCTGATCCCCTGACTACGTCGACAAACTCGCCCTTTCGGTGGATTGGGGCTAAAGGTTGAATCGGCCGGCGACCGCAGAGGGCCGGCGCATCGCAATCGTACGGCAAGAACCACATTTCCGATAGGCAACGTGCAGTCACATCCCCTGACCGGTCGGCAGTGGTATCTTTACAACCGAGATAAACCAGGCCAGAACGTGGCGGGGCGGGGCCCTCACGCGTACCCAGTTTGAGTTGAGGGGTTGAAAAAGGTCGGTCTCTCCAGGTAGGGAATGGGTTACCCGCCACATTCCTGCCCTGGGGAGGCCGCCCATGTCATGGTATCACCGCATCGCCACCTTTCTGAACGACGCATTGCCGCAATTTCGCGCCACCCGTCGGACCAATCTGGCCCTGCTCACGGTGGCTATTCTGGAGCGTCGTGCCCTGGCTATATCGGTGTTGGTGCGGGCCTGGCGGACCCAATTACCCTATTCGCATCATCAGCGTAAGAAGCGACCGTTTCGCTTTCTGTCCAACACCGGCTTTGACACCATGGCGGTGCAGACGGCGCTGTTGGAACCAATCTGTCAGGCGGCCGGATTGCAGGGGCGGGTTCCGATGATGATCGACTGGTCCGATCTGGGTCAGGGGCGAAACGGTTTGTTCGCTGCGGTCTGTTTTCGGGGTCGGGGGTTGCCCCTGCTCAGCTGGGTGTCCACGCCGGCAGAGTTGGATCCTTCCCAGAACCGAGTGGAGGAGTTCTTCATCGGGCGGTTGTTACGCCATTTGCCCTCCACCATCCGCCCGCTGCTGTTGGCTGACCGCGGTTTCGGACGGGCCAGCCTCATCCACTTTCTGCAACGGATGCCCCGCCACACCGGCTACCCCGTGGACTACGTGGTTCGCCTCAGGGGCGATGTGGTGGTCCAGGGCGCCGACTATCGGGGTCGGTTACGAGACTATCGGCTGCGTAAAGGCCGTATCCTGTTCTGGCCTCGCACCCTTTACCGATCCGACGGCGCGGTGGTGATCAATCTGGTGCTCTACTGGGCTCGAGGACATCGGGAGCCCTGGTATCTGGCCACATCCTTGGCTGACCCTCGCCAGGCGGTGCGCATGTATCGGAAGCGGATGCAGCCGGAGCAGTACTTCAAGGATGGTAAGCAACGCTTCGCGCTGAACCGGAGCACCGTAACCACCACCGACCGGCTGCAACGGTTGCTGGTGGCCCTGCTTTTGGCCTGCTGCCTGCTGATATTGATGGGGATGCGGGCATCTCCAACCTTCCGACGCCAGGTGTGCTCCCGTGGGAAGTTGGGCATCCTGCACCTGGGTTACGAATTCTACCTCGCTACACCCGACCCACCTCACAACCTCTTCACCATCAAACGCCACCAAACCGGGTACGCGTGAGGGCGCGGCCATGTTGACGAGTCAGCAAAGGTTGGCGTAAAACGATCTGCCGCTCCGGGGGCGACCCGTTCCCGCCAGCAAAGCAGACCGCGATGCCGCCGGGGAAATCTCGGCTCCGGCCGGCGCGAAATCCACCTCATCAAAGGAGTGAAAATCATGGAATGGCCCCTACAAGCCTACTCGGTCAAGCTCAAGCGGAAGGTCGACATCGCCGAGGACTCCATGGAGTTAGTCACGATGAAGAACGGCCGCCACGCCATCAGGGGCGTAGCCGTGGAGGATCGGAGCATCAACGTGTTCCGCATCCTGGGCAACGCCGAAGTTGACGAAGTGCGGGCGAAATTGGGCGCCAAGTAAGGCAACGCCCGGCCGTGGCGACGGCTAACGGCTCAACCACCGTAGCGAGTGCCTGGTAAGCCGTTGCGCCAGGCCGCGGAGGTAAGCGTCATCGCGCCAAAGTTTCGGAAGCTGCTCAGATGTCTCTGAAGATCTACCCGAATCGGCTTGCCGACGCGAACGTCGGAGGGGCACGGGTCGGAGGGCGCCAGCCCGTGGACCCTGGGGTTGGAGCCGCGGCGACGAAGCTCCTGTACCACTACGGTCATCGTCAACACCCCTTATTGGAAGTCAGCCGGCTGGCGCCATATACTTCGTAGGTAGGGAGGTCCATCAACCGGACGGTCTGCGGTTCCAGCTCGGCGGCGCGATCGAGGTCGCAGGCGCCCATCAGCGTGAGGCCGTCGTGGCGCCAGTAGTAGGCCCGCTCCTGACCTCGGAGCAGAAATCGGCGACCATCGAGTTGTGGGCGGGCGCGCTGTTCGTGTCCCAAGGGCACACCCAACAACGGTTGGGGCGCTACGCCCAACGGGACGCATGAGCAGCGCCGGGATGTGCGCCGAACAACGGCAAACTGCTCCACGACGGCCCCCACGTCGCCACGCCGGAGAATGACGGCAACACCATCACGCTGCCGCTGACCGCCGGCGAGACCTACACGGTGGAAGCGGCTGGAGCTTCCGGCTACGGCAAGTTCACCGTCAGCATCGCGCCGCAGTAATGGCTACAGAGGTATCACGCCTCTCTGGTTAGCCATAGGAGTGAAGCCCCTGCCAACAAGGCGGGGTCTTCATATTCGGCCAAGATTGCAAATGCGTTATCACTACGTTACTCCAGTATAGTCATCATACCGTTGTAAATAATGGGATATGCGAGACTTGACTGTTATGCACATCGTTGTGGATAATCCCTTAGAAGTTGAGAATGATCAGGTCGTCGAGCATATCGTGATCAAGGTGGCGCATCGCGGCGGTGGACTCAGCGCGAACTTTGACAGCGCTCTCGCGGGGACGCTGGCAAAGTTTATCGAAGTCATCACGCCGGCGGTGGATGGGTTCGAGAGGGAACGTGAACGACGATGACCAGTACTTTCAATTCAACCCTGGGTTGGCTGGACAGCAGCGAGCGGGAACGGCGAGCGGTGATGGAGTTGGTGTCCGCGCTCAGCGAGCCTGGAACGCTGGACGAGCTGGGCATCGGCAGCATCCGGGACACCATCGCCGACGCGCTCTTTCCGGGAATGAGCACGATCCAGACGCGGGCCCGGTACTTTCTGTTCATTCCGTGGATCCTGCGGATGGTAGAAGAGCGCCCCGGTGCGCAACCGGAGCAGCGTGCCATCCGGTTGCAGAGGCAGCTCTGCGACGCGTTGGATGTGGCCCACGGGAGCGATGCGGGGGTAATCGGTCGAGAAGCCAAGGGACACCTGAAACGGTGGCCGATGTCGATCTATTGGACGGGCCTGGAGCGTTGGGGTATCCGACGTTATGGGGGATCAACGTCTGCCTATTTCGCTTCGTTGAGACGGCCGTCATCACTGCTTGCGGCTGATGTCGTTGACGAACCGGCCGAAGGACGCCGTTACGAGGCCTCTGATCCGATCCCAAGGAACTGGTCCTCATTGCCCGAACCGCCAGACGGTTTCCCTGAAACCGCGAGTTTCTTCCTCACCGACGAGGAAGGGCACTTCCTGCTCGAACGTATCGGCCAACATCACCCCAATGCCTACTTGGCTCATCTCTTGAACAATGGCGATGTGGAGGGGATGTTGGAACCGGAGTTCCCCTGGGAGCATCCGGCCGCCGCCACGGCGCCGACAGTTGTCCAGGCATGGCTGCACGACGCTCGGCTTTTCAGCCTGGTACACCGTGGGGCGGCTTTGCTGTACAACCTGATGCTGGCGCAGGAGCTCGGCAACGGCGAGCGCGAGCATGAATTCTCCCGCGGCCTGAGCGAATGGTCCGAGGATATGTTGGCCTGCGAAAGTGAGCTTGCGGGTTGGGACCGAATGGGCATGTGGGAAAGGCTCTGGGCCGCCAATCCGAATTTGCGACCCCGTACACGAGAATTCATCGATCATTGGCACCGCTTGGCGACGACACAACTGGTTGCGGATCTGGAGAGCGGAACCGAGGCCAGAACAGTCATTAGGCATCGCGAACGTTCTTTGAAGGGGAATCGCGCCAGGCTGTCGTGCCCTGAAGCTCGCGACAACCGTAGCGGTTTTCCTACATCGGCGCGCCTGCAGTTTCGCTGGCCGCAAGCCCGCCGGATAGCCGCGGACATACTTGAACCTTTGTGAGATGGGTGAATGTTCGAACCCGGTCAGCGTCGATTGCTCCACGACACCCTTCGTCCTCCCGAGGGGTACAGGTTCGACTGCGCCGTTGGAACGACATTCACTCTGGATCTGCTGGCACTGCTATCGGTGCCGCTGGCGTTCACCTTCAGGGATCCGGAAGATGGCGACGGGCAGTTGGCATCGGACCCGCTGGCGCTGTTGGAGAGCGCCAGGAGGCACGCTTCGCGGACCGTGCTTTTCTGCCATGGTGGCCAGACCGGCGTGCCGAGGCCGGGGCAGTCGGCGTTGGCGTTCCTTGAGCAATCGGTGGTCACGGCTCTGCCGCCCGCGCGAAATGGCGCCCAAGGGGTATTCCATCCCAAAATATGGGCGCTGCGCTATCAGGCTGAAGGGATGCCGACCAGGTATCGCCTGGTGTGCCAATCGCGGAACTTGACGTTCGACAGGTCATGGGATGCTTCGCTGGCGCTCGACGGCGAGTTGGTAGAACGGCAGCGGGGGTTCTCCCGCAACAGACCACTGGCAGAATTCGTGCGGGCGCTGCCTGGCCTCGCGTGCCAGCGGGTCTCAAATGACCAACAGGCAATCGTTGACCAGGTGGCCGATGAGTTGCGACGGGTCGACTGGACCTCTCCGGATGGGCTGGAGCTCAGCCGATTCCTTCCGTTTGGCGTGCGGCCCCACAACCCTGTCTTCCCCGACCTTGAACACCGCCCCATTCTGGTGATATCGCCGTTCCTGGGTGATGATCTGCTCCAGTCGGTTGCAGAACCGCGGCCCAATGCGGCCCTGGTCAGTCGCCGAGAAGAATTGCTGATGACCAAAGCCGAAACCATTGGCAAGTTCGATAGGGTCTACGCATTCAGGGATGGTCTTGATCTCGAAACGGAGGATGCCGACGCGGACCTGGCGCCGTTGGGGGGACTTCACGCGAAGGTCCACGTGATCGACGACGGCTGGGATGCCCGCGTCATCGTTGGTTCTGCCAACGCCACAAATGCGGCGCTCGCCGATCCGCCGCGAAACGTCGAATTCATGGTTGAACTGGTGGGCAGGAAGAGCGTCTTCGGCATCGAAAAGCTGCTGGATACGGACGGCGATGGGGATGAGGGCGCTTTCCCAAGTCTGATCGAACCCTTCGACAAATCTCAGGCGGGTACGGTGGAAGAGGATGCGGGTGAACGTGCCTTGGAATCTCTGCTCGATGCTGCAGTTGCTGTCCTGGCAAAAGCCACCCTTTCCGGGAGCGTGGAGCTATCGGAAGATGGCCGACACACCTTGAAGCTCGAGTTTGACAAGGCTCAGGGCCTGCCCGATGGCGTCAGCAACGTATGGTGCTGGCCGGCCACGCTGGCCGCCGAACGCAAGCTCCCGCTTGTCGACCAGGTGACGTTCGAAGGGCTGTCGCTTGCCCGGTTGTCGGGTTTCCTGGCAATCGAGGTGGAAGCATCGATCGATGGAGCGTCAGGGAACAAACGGTTTGCGCGTCCCATTGAATTGACCGGACTTCCAGATGACCGATTGCAGCGCCTCCTGGCCAGCGCGCTTGGTGACCACTCCCGGTTTGTGCAACTGCTCTGGTTGTTATTGTCGCCCGACGATGATCTCACGTTCGCTGAATTCGGCCAGCTGCTGGGGAACAGCGAGACCGGAAGCTCTTCGCAACTGGTCTTGCCTGGCCTGCTGGAGCGAATGCTGACGACGCTGAGCAAAGATGCCAACCAGTTGGATGCCGTAGCAAAGCTGATCAGTGAACTGCGAAAAACCGAAGACGGGAAGGAACTATTGGGACCTGACTTTGACGCGGTCTGGGGCCCGCTGTGGCAGGCGAGAGAGAAAATGCGATGACAACAGAGATCGGGTCCAGGTCAGCGGAAGATGTGCTCAGCGGGCTGAAAGACTTCCAGAGGCGAACGGCTCGGCGAGCGTTCGAGAGGTTGTTCACGGCTCCGGACAGTACCCGCCGGTTTCTGATCGCCGACGAGGTCGGACTGGGGAAGACCCTGGTCGCCACTGGGGTAGCTGCCCTGGCGATTGATCATCTGCGTACGGTTAACACGCCACGCATCGACGTCATCTACATCTGCTCCAACCAGGCCATAGCCCGCCAGAACATCGATCGCATCAAGCATCACTTGGGCATCGAAACACAGGCGCTGGAGTCAAGGATTACGCTGCTCCCATATCAGCTCAAGACACTGGACCGACCCGTGAATCTGATTGCCCTCACGCCGGGAACCTCTTTCAATTCCGGCAGCGCGGAGGGAATAGCCAGAGAACGCGTCATTCTGTTTCGGATGCTGACGCAGGCATGGGGAAATCTGGGCCGGGGCGCCCGCGAGGTTTTTCGAGGCGGCCTGAATTCGGTCCGACGCTTCCAGCAGTATGAAGCTGGGATGTCAGACGTAACGATTGACCGCGGAATTCAGGACCTGTTCGCTGGAGCCGTGGGCGCTCCCGGAGGGAAGTTGCATGCAGAGTTCGAGCAGGTCCGCGGCCTGTTATCGACGAGAGGGGGACGGCGAGTCGGGGCGCCGCAACGGCGCGCGTTCATTGCGGACCTGCGTCGCCGGCTGACCCTCGCCTGTCTGGACGCGTTGGAGCCCGATCTCATCATATTGGATGAGTTCCAGCGCTTCCGGGATCTGCTTAACCCGGATACTGAGAGCGGCGAGCTGGCCCAAAGGCTGTTTGAGTACGAGGACAGTCACACCAGGGTACGGACGCTGTTACTCTCGGCAACCCCGTACAAGATGTACACACTGAATCACGAGACTGAGGACGACCATTATCGCGATTTCCTGGGGACCGTTAAATTCCTGGAAGGTCTGGAAGGGTCGGTGGAGCCGCTCCGACAGGCGCTCGGCCAGTTCCGATACGAACTGCCGCAGTTGGCAATGGGAGGGGAGACCGGAACCGCCGCCGCGGATAGGCTTGTCCAGCATCGCGCCCGGATTGAATCGCAACTGCGACGGGTGATGTCCCGGACTGAGCGCCGAGGTCGAGAAGCCGGTGGAGACCCGATGCTGTCGATTGAGGATATGGCCGCCGACCTACAGGTGGACGACGTGGGAGCCTATCTCAGCGCCCGCAACATCGCGGCCCAGACCGACTCTCCCGACGTCACGGAATACTGGAAATCCACGCCCTATCTGCTGTCCTTCATGGAGCAGTACCGACTGGGGGAACGAGTCAAAGACGAGGTTGAGAAGGATCCCGGCGGGCCCGTAGCCGAATTAATCAGGAACAACCCCAACCTCCAGCTGAACCGGAACGCTACCATGGACCGGAAAGAGATCCCCGGAGGAAATGGGCGCATGAGGGCGCTTCTGAACGACCTGCAGCGCGCGGGCCTCCATCGATTGCTGTGGCTCCCGCCGTCCCTGCCTGCCTATGAGCTGGGGCCGGATTTTGAGCAAGCTCGGAACTCCACCAAACGGCTGGTGTTTTCCTCTTGGGCGATGGTGCCCCGGGCAGTCGCGGTGATGGCCAGTTATGACGCGGAACGTCGTTATATTCCTGACCCTGAGCGTGCCGAGCATCGTTATGAAGCCCAATCGCTGCATCTCGCCCGCGACGCCCACTCTCTTTTTGCGCTGGTCGTACCATCCGCGACGCTGACCGACGTTGGGGATCCGTACCGCTATCAGGCGGCCACAGCTCGCGAACTATTGGAAGCGATTCAGGAACGACTGCGGCCAATGCTCGCTGACATCACACGTGGGGCTCCAACGTCGGGACGGCCACATCAGGCCTGGTACGCCGTCGCCCCGCTGCTGCTTGACGGTGTATCCAAGAACATACCGGGTTGGCTGCAGGGGCCACTCGCAGGCACGTCGCGCGCTGAACTGACCGATAACGGAGAATCCATCGCGTGGCGCCAATTGGTCGGGAATGTCGAAAGGGGACTTGCCGATCCCGCCAGCTTGGGCCGCCCGCCCAGCGACCTGTTGGAAGTGATGGCATCGCTGGCCGCGGGTTCTCCCGCCAACGCCACGCTACGCGCATTATCACGGTCCACGGGCACGCCTGCCTCGGACGAACAACTCCGAACTGTGGCGATGCAGGCGGCATGGGATTTCCGCTCCTTCTTCCGCGCGCCCGTATCGGAAGGTCTTCTACACAACGTGTACCGGCCGGCCGTTCCTGTGGGCAGAAGAGGATACTGGCGCCGGGTCCTGGCGTATGCCATTGAGGGCGGTTTGTCTGACGTTCTCGACGAGTACTTCCACGTCGTCAGCGAGTCTCACGGTGGTGCGACGGACGCCACGGCTTTGGGTGCCGCGCTTTCAGAAACCCTGCACCTGGCCGCCGGCCGGCTGGAGGTGGCCGAATGGGAGGCGGACGATGCGGGGGTCCACCGGCAAACCTACTCGATGCGTCAACACTTTGCTCGTCGCTATGCCAGCGACCGGGCGGGTACTCGGGATGAGCAGGCCAGCGAGCGCTTGGATGCCGTTCGCCGATCATTCAACTCCCCTTTCTGGCCGTTCGTCCTTGCCACCACGTCCGTGGGGCAGGAGGGCCTGGATTTCCACTGGTACTGCCACGCGGTGGTGCACTGGAACCTCCCTTCAAATCCAGTGGACTTGGAACAACGGGAAGGCAGGGTCCATCGGTACCATGGTCATGCCATTCGCAAAAACATCGCCCAGTCGGTGGGGAACGACGTCATCGAAAAGGTGAGGGAGACGATCAACCGCGACCAGTTCGTGAACCCATGGGATGAGGCGTACCGTCTGGTTGACGCCGCATTTGGGAGCGACGGGGGGCTCTCGCCTCATTGGGTGTTCCCGAAGGGTAATGCCCGCATACAGCGCTATGCGCCGGTGCTCCCACTTTCGCGTGACGCCCAACGAGTCGATGCCCTGCGCCGATCACTGGCGGTTTACCGGATGGTATTCGGTCAACCGCGACAGGATGACTTGGTGGAGTTCATCTTGCGCGAGGTGCCTGACGATCGCAGGAGCGAGCTTGCCGCCGCCTTGACCATCGACCTGAGTCCGCCGGGATGACCAAACGCGTCAAGGATATAGTTCAGACGCTGCAACGCTCTTGCTTCTGGACGATCTCGGCCGCTCGCCCCGGGTCCGCCAATGAACCGGAGGTGCTCATCGCCGAACGCTACGAACGCAGGTCGCTGGGCATCACGTCCAACCTGGTCTTCTCCGAGTGGGAGCGCATCTTCGCCAACCCCATTGGCCACCGCCGCGGCGATCGACCGGGTGGTCCACCACGCCGTAATCCTCGATTTTGACGTCCCAGCTATCAGACTGATGCAGCCCAGTAACGGGGCCAGTCAGAGGAGGTGGACCGGCAAAACTAATCGACGACAATTCGGCAAATCTGGTTGACGTGGGACACCCGCAACGCATAGCGAGTAGGGTTTCGCCTTGGTGGTAGAATATGGCCACGTCAAATCGTGAGCGACGGGTGCGGCGTGCCGTCGCCCGCTGATCCAGTTCCAAGGTGTTTGTGTTAGATCGCCTAAATCTGCTTAGATTCGTTCGCAAGACAGTCCAATTTCTTGTGGTCCACGATCTGCCCACCTTGCGTGAACTCCGAAACGCTCTCTTTCTGGCGGTGGCGGTCGAGGCGCCGTTCCTGGTCGTGATTTCCTTGGTCCGCGCGCAGCCATGGGGGCATCTCGCAACTGTCGATGACCCAATGACGCTGTTCGCTGCCATGCTCGGCGGGCAGGGCGCGATCGCGGCGCTTACACTGGCTGTAACGCTCTTCGTTATGCAGGGCGTTAGCAGCAGAAGGGACGCTGACGACAGGATCTATGCTGAATATATCCGCCGGTCTCGGGTGCGGAAAATATTTTGGGGCAGTATCGTGGCCGTGGCTGTGACAGGCAGTGTCTTGACCATCCAGGCAATTTTCGGAGGAATGGAGAATAAGTCCCAGGCACCGCCCGGACTAGCGAATCTAACGTTGATCGCGACAGCCGCTTTTGTCGCGAACCTGCTTGCCGCACTACTGCTTTTCGAGCAGGCGATAAGGCTCGCGAGGCCCGAGAATTGGCGAAAACTACGTTTGGACGTCAACAGGCGCGACGTGCGCGAAGCGGTCCGGGGTTTCATCAGTCGCCGGCGCCGTGCCAGCGAAGCGCAGGCGGAAGGTCGAATTGATCCGGGCATTTACTTAGCCGACTTGGGCGAGGGATCAGCTGATCAGGCAGTTCGTTCTCTCCTAGACGATGCGTTGAGAGCCATGGACGAACGCAGGTACGCGGAATTCGGTCAATCCCTCGACGCGATCATTGAGTTGGTCGAGCACGCGATGGATGAAATGGAAAAGGCCGCTGTGGAGTGGAGGCCGCCAGGCGCTCAACCCCAATGGCCTCCCCTTAGCGAACTGGGACGCAGCATGTACTCTTTCCGAGAAGAAGTAATCCGTCGCGATAACGCGGATTACATTATGGGCCTGCACAAGATGGACTACCGGTTCGTGGCTACTGGTTTGCAGCGTTCGTGCGGCGACCTGTTCACGGCTGGTCTTGAAGGCTATTTGATGAATTACCAGATCTCGGCCTCTCGCGGTGGCGGCGTGTATCACGAACTGATTCGTGACCGCTTCACCCAGCACTTGGAAGGAATAGCGTATTCGCGCGAACCGGAAGACCTTTTGCCCTATCTGGAGGAGATAATCAAGCACCAAGAGCGCTTTTTAAACGAAGCGATGCGGTACGGCCGTCCTGCTGACTTCCTGCAGATACACGACGGATTCCACGCACGTCTGCATCGCAACCTCTGGCACTGGCAATCAATAGGAGAACTATTACCGGACCGTGTCAGATTGTTGAGCAGAGTGGCCCAAGACTACAGGATTACGCTAATGGTGCTCGCGGGACAAGCTGTGATACTGGCCCGGGAGGGGAAAATCTCGGATGTCACTCCGTACGTGCAAGTGGCAAACAGGATGTACACAAGCACCAGGGCTCTGGGGGACGACCTCGCAGCAGCTTTGTCGTACGAGCGTGATTTTGATTTAACCCGGCGATTGCGTATGGAAGGGCACCGTGACCTGCCTCTCGTACTCACGGGCGGGTCTCAGGAGGAATACCCGCTTACGTTCTTTGCGCTGCGGTTGATGACGATGGTTGGCACCGCTACAGTAACCCTGAATCTGCTCGGCAACGCCAAGCGTGTTTTGAGTTGGTTCGAAGCTAATTCAGGACGGCTGCAGCCATTCATTCGCGAAACCGCCGAGATGAGCGCTGATCAAAGGCGGCAGTTTGCCATTGAAGTATTGGAGAAAGCGGTCGAAACGGACGACATCGAAGAAGACGAAGAGATGAGCAACCGGCCAGTCAGCGTTTGCAGAAAAGACGCCTTTGCGACCGGCGTGCGTGCAGGGAAGAACGCATCGCATTCCGTAGGCCGACTGTTCAGGGAGGCCGGACGATTAACCTGCTTGGATGCGGATGCCGGGAACCTGCCTGAAGAGCGTGGCCTCTGCGTCCTGGAGCCCAAAGGGTTCTTCGTGGATCCGGCGGAGCGCGACCGCACATACTATTCGCCGATCGATGGAGACGAATGGGGCAGAGAGTTGTCCCGGAGTACAATCGACCTGCTCTGCGCGAACCTAGAAGATGCGAATCCGATGACAGCTCAACTGGATAACCCGGATGCACTGTTTCTGGCGATTGACTTGGCGATTATGAGCCTGGCTCCGGTTGGTCCAGTAGCCATTCTTTTGGCGGGCGACTGTGAGGAGGTTTTGTTTGATCCTCGGGCTGAGAGAGCAGATGGATTTGTGCCTGCCTGGCGATTAACCGGGACAGACCCGGTGACGGAAATCGGACAATACCGAAGCCATCCAATGCTTCGGGGCCCCCTGAGCGGCGAGCGCCGGGTGTACGTCATTGACGTGAGCACTTGGGGGAACTACGTGCTGGCATCCATCGCAGACGGGCAGGATTTGCGGGTCGAAATTGAATCAATCACGCCGGATCGGGCGGAGCAGCTCCTGATAATGAATCCGAATTATTTTCCGGACCAGCCCGACAAAACATCAAAATTGCGGAAGTTGCGAAGCCGCGCGGAAGTGAGAGTTCATGTCCGCGATGGCTTCCAGATCGATGATCCCGCGCGGGCGCGGAGGATCACCCCTGAGCAGCCGGAGGCCGCCAGGGATCCTGAAAACGGCGAATATGCATCGGAGTGCGACGAGCAAATCCTTCCGTCCGACCCGACTGACGATGCGGTCTGCTGACGATAATAGCCAAATTCGCTCTTTTGGCTAAGCTGGACTCCCGACTAACAGGGTTGTTCAAGCCGATGGGTTGAGGGGTACGCCCAGCATATGGTCTGAAGCATCTGAGATGGGCACCAGTTGATAGCCTAATTGGTACGCGCGCCGTTTCGCGGTGCGGAGGGCCCGTTGCTGATACTGACTCTCGTAGTATTCGGCGCCAGCATCCACGTAGTCTTGCCCGAAGCGCAGCATGGAATAGACGAGTCTCGCCAGCTTGTGGGCCGTAGCGGTGATGGCCTTGGGCGCCCCCAAGTGAGCTTTCTTCCGGCGCAGGAAAGCGCCCAGGGCGCTATTGGAGCGGTGCAGCCCGTGAGCCGCCAGGCGCAATGCCGCCGCCGCACGGTTGGCGCTGGGTTTCGTTCTTGAGCTCATGACCTTGCCGCCGGTGATGCGGTTGTTGGGGCTGAGCCCCAGCCAGGACGCGAAGTGCTTGGCGCTGGGCCATTTGGTCATGTCGGTGCCAATCTCGCTGATCACCTTCAACGCCGTGAAGCCGTTTATCCCGTCGATCCTGGTCAGGTCCACCCCGGTCATTCGATACAGGTGTGTCCTGATGTCGAAGCTGGGCGCGTTACCCTGACTGCGTCGCCGGCCCTTTCCGGCAGGGGTCCCGCCGCCGGTGATGTCCTCAAACTGTTCCAACTTGGCTTCAATCTTGCGATCGCACTCATCAATCTTGGTTTGATACATCCGGTACAGCTCCAGGGACTGGGTCAGCTCGAAGATGTGTTCCTCTCGCCAGTGCCCATGCAACGACTTGGCGATGGTCTCCTCGTCCGCCTTGATCCGGTAGTTGCGGAGTTGGGCCAGTTGCCACGGATCCCGTTCTCCGCTCACGATGGCTTCGATAATCGCCATGCCGGTCTGGCCCGTGATGTTGCTGATGACGTGCTGGAACTTCACGTTCATCTGGGTGAGGGCCTTCTGCATGTGCTGGATGTGATGGGAGGCATACTCCACCAGCATGGCCCTTTGGCGCAGGTAGCTGCGCAGGCAGTGTATCTGTATCTCGGCCTCGGGCCGGAAAGCTCCCGACAGCAGTCCATAGGTGTGCAACTGCTGTAACCACTGGCAGTCCAGCACGTCGCTCTTGCGCCCAGGCACGTTCTTGATGCGCCTGGGGTCCACCAGCATCACCTCAAACCCCCGCCCTTCCAGCACCCCGAACAGCGGTATCCAATACACCCCGGTCGACTCCATGACCACGGTTTCCACTCTGCACTCAGAAAGCCAGGCGGCCAGGCGGTACAGGTCCGCCGTGAAGGCCTCAAACTCGCGCACCGGCTGGTCGCAACGGTCTTGGGCACCGCGGCGAAATGGCTGCTGGCCCCCACGTCGATACCCGCCGCATTCAGGTTTACCTGAGACAGCTGCGCAGGCAGATGCTCCTGTCCGCGGGTCCTATGGCCCGGGCGTTTTGCGTTCCTCTGAGGTGCCCTCATCATATCCTCCCGCCACGGCAGTGTCGGCGCGCCGCCGGAGGAAGTCACTGACAGTAGCCACTCTCCCGAACGGGATCGCCCTGGTATGGACGTCACCAATGATGCCGCCGTAAGACTCCCGGACCATGCTTTGTACCGGTCAATATGCGCCAAAGTCTAGTCGGTCTTGGTCCGGACGGCACGCCTCAACAGGAGATTACACCTCCGGCGCGGTCTCGCCTGTTAGTCTCCTTTGCCCAGCCAGGAACTCGGGCCTAACGGTGCTTTGTACGTTCAAGCGGCGTAGGCGAGGGAATCAATGAGGCGGGAATAGAGTGCAGGAACGTCTTTTTCCCGGTCGTCGCCCGGTGGCGATGTTGAAAAACTATCGGATGCCAGCCACAGGTGGCGCCGCACCAGGGCAATAGCATCGACGAAAGTGGGCGCTGGCTTGGCGTACCAAGCTGCGGTGCGCTGGATGATGGGATTGTCTTGCCGCAGTGAGTGGGCAGCCAAAGCCACCCAGGAAAATATTCCCATCAGGCTGGGCATGGTGTGGGCGATGGCGCGGTCCGACCATTGGCGCTGGGTTTCCACGCCCAGGTGCGCCCGCACTTCCTGGATATGAAGGGCGGAGAGAAAATGTACCGGGCGGGCGGCTTGATCGTGTCGAAGGACAGGGAAAAGGTCCTGACTAACGGGCCAGCGAAAATGTCACATCATGGAGAATGTGACATTGACCCCAAAGGAACAGAGCAGACTGCAGGTTCTCAACAGCCTGGCAGCAGAGCAAATGACCCTCGACCAAGCGGCGGAGGTGATGGGAGTAACGCCGCGCCACGTCCGGCGCATCTTGGCGGCCTACCGTGAGCGCGGTGCGGCGGCACTGGCCCACGGCCACCGCGGTCGCCGACCGGCCAACGCCACACCCGAGGGGCTCGCCAGCGACGTGGTACAGCTGGCCCGGACCCGGTACGCTGGTGTCAACCACACCCATCTCGCAGAACTGCTGGCGGAACGGGAAGGCATCCTGATCGGCAGGACCACCCTGCGACGGGTCCTGCTGGACTCTGGATTGAGCAGTCCCCGGCAGCGGCGTCCGCCCAAACACCGGGTTCGTCGCCAACGGATGCCCCAGGAGGGGATGCTGATCCAGGTGGAAGGCAGCTATCACCCGTGGTTGGGAGACCTGTTTCCGCCGTTCACGTTGCTGATCGCGGTGGACGACGCTACCGGCAAGGTGGTGAGTGCCTGGTTCTGTGATTATGAGGACGCTCGCAGTTATTTCCTGATGATCCGACGGCTGGTGGAGAGCCGAGGCGCGCCCGTGGCTCTCTACACCGATCGCCACGCGGTGTTCAAGCACACGCCGGGATCCGGCCTCCCCTCAGCGCCTACCCAGTTCAGCCGGGCCATGGATGAACTGGGGGTCCAGATGATCTTCGCCCAATCACCTCAGGCCAAGGGACGAGTTAAGCGAACGGCGGGCACCTTTCAGGACCGGTTGGTCGCCGAACCGAGTCTGGCCGGCGCAACCACCCTGGGGCAGACGCAGGCTGTACTCAATGAGTTTGTGCCTCGGTTCAACCGGTGCTTCGGCGTTCCCCCGCAGCGCTCCGAGACGGCGTTCCGGCCGCTGGACCCGGAGATAAGCCTGGAACAGGTCCTGTGTTTCAAGCACCGCCGGAAGGTGGATCGGGACAACACGGTGCGGTTCCACTTGCGGACACTCCAACTGCTGCCGGTGCCGGAACGTCCCAGCTATGCCGGCGCAGCGGTGGAAGTCCTGGAAGGGCTGGACGGCCAGCTCAGCGTGCGCCACGAGGGGCACATCATCGCCACTCAAGAGGCCCCCGCCAGATCCGGTATTCCTTCGTGACGGCCACCACCCTCCCGCCATCCCTCCGGTTGCGCCCATCGGGGTGAACCACTGGGATGAACGCTGGACCGTGCACCTGGCTCCGCTGGTTTCAAGTCAAGAACCCGAAGCCGAGGAAGCGGGCGTCGCCGACGGTGAAGTCGCCGCCGCGCCACCCGCAACCGTCGTTCCGCGCAAGCCAACCTTCTTCCAGAAGGAGCGTTGGAAAGCGGTTCAGAAAGCCCGACGCAAGGGCATGTCACTGCGGGCAATCGAACGGGAGTTGGGAATCCACAGGGCCACCGTCAGGAGTTATCTGGAGGCCGGCGGCCCTCCAAGCCGGAAGCAGCGGATGGTGCCCAATCCGCAGACATCAGATACCATGGCAGCGTAACGGAGTGACATTTTCGCTGAACACTTATCCGGACATTTTCCCTGACCTACGACACCCGGCCGGCCCAACTTTGCTGCGCCCTTGACACATCAGGCCTTCGCCAGCCGTTTCCTGGCCCTCTCATCTCTCGCTCGATTGGCGCCGCCCTATCCCATCGGTGGATTGGGGCTTACGGATGGCTGTGGTCAAGGGACTTGCGTGCATGAGAAACCGAAACATTTGCGGGTCGATTTATGTAGGGGGCAGAATAGCACGTTAAGATTTTTTATCGGCGCTTGGGCCACCGGTATTCGCCGGTGAGTAGGATATGGCCCCACCCGAGGGGTGAGATGTGGGCCAGGAGCTCAGGCTCGACGGTCAGGCCGGCGAGTTCCCGCTGTCTGACCGCTTCGCCGAGACGGGCGGTATTCCAGTAGATGACGATGGCGGCGAGCAGGTTGAGGCCAGCCATTCGGTAGTGTTGGCCCTCGCTGGAGCGGTCGCGGATTTCGCCCTGTCGGCCGATGCGGAGAGCGTTCTTGAGGGCGTGATGAGCCTCGCCCTTGTTCAGGCCGGTGTTGGCTCGGCGCTGCATATCGGCGTCGAGGAGCCAGTCGACGATGAAGAGTGTTCGTTCGACCCGTCCGATTTCGCGGAGAGCGACGGCCAGTTCGTGCTGGCGGGGATAGGCTGCGAACTTTCTCAGCAGTTGGCTGGGCGGCAGGACGCCGCTGGCCAGGGTGGCGGCAACCCGCAGGATATCCGGCCAGTTGCGCACGATCACATCCTCCCGGATTTTGTTGCCGGTCAATCCGATCAGAGGCTTCGGAACGCGTCTGGGCTCGAAGACGTGCAGCCGTTTCGACGGCAGGTCCCTGATGCGGGGGACGAACCGGTAGCCGAGCAGGGATGTGACGGCGAAGACGTGGTCGGTGAAACCGCCGGTGTCGGCGTATTGCTCGCGGACGCGCCGCCCAGCTCGGGTCATCAGCAACCCGTCCAGGATGTAGGGGGCTTCGTTGACCGTGGCTGGGATGGTTTGCGTGGCGAAGGGTCCGAACCGGTCCGAGACGTGGGTATAGGCCTTGAGGCCCGGTTCGCTGCCATAGCGTGCGTTGACCAGGTTCATTGCTTCGCCCTGGCGCGCGGCCGGGAAGAACTGCCCGTCGCTGGAGGCGGTGAGGCCCAGGCCCCAGAAGCGGGCCATGGGCAGCTGCGCCTGGGCCTCGATCACCATGGCCAGGGCCCGGTCTATCGACTCGCCTTCGATATGCCAGCGCGAGAGGCGGGAGAGTTGGTGGAAGTCATGGGTGTTGGAGGCCTCGGCCATCTTGCTGAGCCCCAGATTGAGGCCCTCTGCGAGGAGGACGTTGAGCAGTCCGATCCGGTCCTGGCATGGCGCGCCGGTGCGCAGGTGGGTGAAAGCATCGGTGAAACCGGTGGCGGCGTCCACCTCCAGCAGGATATCGGTGATCCGCGCCTCGGGCAGTCGACGATAGAGGTCGAGCACCAGCTCGTCGACGTCCTCCGGCATTGCGTTGGCGGGCCGACTGATCCTGAGTTCGCCATTCTCGATGGCGCCGCCGGGTATTGTGCCTTGGCGCGCGGCATCGGCGAGACGCTCCAGGCCCTCGACCAGATGCGCCTTGTGTTCGCCCACCCACTCCCGTGGCTCAAGAGGAACCGCCAGCCGGGCCGTGGCGTGCGCTGCTTCGATGGGTACCAGGGCCTGTTTTACATCGCCATAGCGACGGGAGTGCGCCAGCCAGACGTCGCCGGAGCGGAAGGCATCGCGCATGTGGAAAAGCGCAGCGACCTCCCAAAGCCGGCGATCACCGGCGGGCCGGGCGTTCAGGTGCTGATGCCACCTGGAATTACGGCGCAAAAAGGTTCGGGACATGTCGCGGGATCCGGTCTCGATAACCCGCAACGCGGCAAGGATGGGTTCGCCGGCGCTGGAAGTCTGCATATCAAGCGCGCGCAACATGCGCGGCGCATAGCGCCGGAACCGGGGCCAGCCCTGAGCCACGTGGGCCAGGGGATCGGCGGACATCGTGTCGTTCACTTGCTCAGCCGCAGCGACAACGCCTTCGAGCTTCTGCCAGCCGCCGGCCGACGCCACGGCCTTTTCAAGGGGCGCGCCGTCCTCTTTCGCCTCGAGCAGCGCCACGCCAAGGGCCTTGAGGGAGTCCAAGATATCGTGCAGCACTGCCCTCGAATCCTGAAGGCGTTCATCGCAGCGCCGATTCGCGCTTCGGAAGGTCTGGCCCACGATCCGGTCATGGGTCTCGACCACGGCATCGGCGACAGCGCCGCGCCACTCCACGGCACAGACGGCGAGGATGGCGAGACGGCGATCACTCGAAATGTCGCGTAACCCCTGGGTGAAGTAGCGCTCTCCCTGGCGGCGAAGACGGGCGATGCGATGCGGAGGAACGGTCTCCAGCAGATCGAAGGGTAGATCGAAGCCCTGCAGGAATTCCAGACGATCGAGCAGGCTGTTGATGTCGGCCGAGTTCTGGCCCACCTCGAACCGGCGCAACCAGACGAGTCGGCTCACGCTGCCGTCGACTTCCTCGGTGAGCAGCCGGTCGAGATCCAGGCGCAGGTCATCGTCCAGGCCCGCGACGATGCGGGCCTCTATCCGGCGCTCCGCGGCAACCAGTGCGTCAGCGCAAAGACGCTCCATGACCGACAATCCCGGCAGGATCACCTGCCGGCGCCGGCACTCCTCTACGAACCGCCGCGCCAGCCCCTCATTCGAGTGAGCCGCCTCCGCTTCGTGCTCCAGCCAGACCTTCAGGTCCCGGGCGCAACGCCCCGAGAACATCCGGTAGCCGTAGATGCGTCGGAGCTCGGCCAGGTGTTCCCGCCGGGTCTGCTCCCGTATCGCATATCCGTCCAGGTCTTCGATGCCCATGCCCAGCTGTGCGGCAATGAATCCAAGGACGTTCAGGGGAATGCCCTCCCCCACTGCCAGAAGCCGGCCCGGATATCGGAAAACGCAGAGCTGGAGCGCGAAACCCAGCCGGTTGTGTGCCCCGCGCCGCGCCTGGATCTGCTCGATGTCATCGTCGGACAGCGTGTAGTGGCGCAGCAGCGCGGCCTCGTCGGCAGGCAGGTTCAACAGGGCACCGCGTTGGCGCGCGCTCCAGATGCTCCGTCTCGGCATGTTCCACCTCTCCATTATTATCCATTCATCCCGGGAGGCGCGGAGCTGTCCGTAAGGGGTACGTCCAGCGGACGGCGCACTGGGCCGATCCAACCCAGGCTAAACCCGTTGCAATAGTGTCTCATATCAATGGTACGCAAACTATTGCGCAAGCGGAACCCTATCCGTACACTTTCTTTCATGACGGCAACCCTCATCGGATACGCTCGCTGCTCCACCGACCAGCAGGACCTGGCCGCCCAGCGCCAGGCACTCCTGGAGTTGGGTGTCGCCGAGGACCGCATCTACACCGACCACGGCCTCACCGGCACCAGCCGTGCCCGGCCCGGCCTGGACCAGGCCCTCGCCGCCGTCCGCGAAGACGACACGCTGGTCGTCCCGAAACTCGACCGCCTCGCCAGGTCCGTCCCGGATGCGCGCGCCATCGCTGACCGTCTTCAGGAACAGGGCGTGAAACTGGCCCTGGGCCGGACCCTCTACGACCCCAGCGACCCGATGGGAAAGATGTTCTTCAATATCCTCGCCACCTTCGCCGAGTTCGAGGCGGATCTCATCCGCATGCGCACCCGCGAGGGCATGGCCCTGGCCCGCTCCAAGGGGAAATTGCGTGGCAAGCCACCCAAACTCTCCGAGCGACAGCAGCGGGAACTCTGCCGTATGCATGCCACCGGAGCATATTCCATCAGCGACCTCGCCGAACTATTCACCGTCTCAAGACCAACCGTCTATCGCACACTCAAACGGCATAATCCACCTTAGCGTACGATTCTGCCCCCTTCCGCAATCGACCCCTGATAGTCTCGCGGATGCCTCTCCGCCGAATCAATCTGAATGTCCACGCACCCTAGCGTAGGATTCTGCCCCCTACCGTAATCTACCCCGACTGGACCAGGTAACCGAAACAACTAAAAATGATCAGCGACTCCGCTTTTGGCCTGCGGGATCGCTCCAACACGGTGGTGTATGTACTGACATGGCTGGAAATCTCTTTACCGACTACTTCCTCACCGACGGGATCAAGACCACACCGGAGTGGGCGACGTGCGTAGCGGCGGCAGCGCAATTCGACACATTCAGTGACGATGTCCGTCAGCGTTACGACGCTCTGGCCCTTTCTCAAGACCCGAATGAAGCGGTCACGGAGCAGGAATTGATCCGGCCGGTCCTGGAACTGCTGGGATGGAACGATTACCTGCCACAGCAGGGCGCCTCTCGGAATGAAGACATTCCGGATCTCCTGCCGTTTCCCGACGCTGCCGCCAAGGAACAGGCCATTGCCAGAGCCAGCGCTGAGGAGCGTTACCGCGATGCTGTTGTGGTGGAAGAGAGCAAGCGGTTCGGCCTGCCCCTGGACGCTCGCGGTCGGGACGGCCGGCGCCGGGCCACAACGCCCCATGATCAGACGATCAGGTATCTATCCACGGCCGAGATTGAGTCGGAGGGCCGCATTAGGTGGGGAGTTCTGACCAACGGCGGCGTGTGGCGTCTTTATGACTATCGTGCCCGTCCCCGATCTACCGGTTACTTTGAGGCGAACCTCGACGAGATACTGAATTCCGGCGATATGGACCTACTCCGCACCTTCTACCTGCTATTCCGGCGAGATTCCTTCACAGAACAGGAAGGCGCAACGGCCAGCTTCCTGGAAACTGCCCTTGTCGAAGGGCGGCGTTATGAACAGCAGGTGGCGCAGGACCTATCCGCCGTGGTTTTTGAACGGGTCTTCCCGCGATTGGTCCAGGCGCTGGCGGAGCACACCCAGCAGGATCTGACGGAACTTCGCGGGCCGGCGCTTATTCTTCTCTACCGGCTGCTCTTCGTGCTCTACGCAGAGGATCTGGGCCTGCTGCCCGTCAACGACTCCCGATACGAGGATTATGGCCTGCGTAAACCGGTCCGCGACGACATTGCTCGCCGAATGGCGGCGGGCTCGGCGCTTTCGGCGCGAGCCACGAACTATTACGACCACTTGATGACGCTGGGCAAGCTCATTGACCAGGGGGACGCGGCCATTGGCCTGCCGCCCTACAACGGTGGTCTGTTCAACGACGCGGCCGCTCCGCTGCTGGCCAACGTTCGTCTGCCGGATGCCGTGTTTGCACCGATAGTCTACGACTTGAGTCACACCGAGACCCCCGATGGGAGGCGCTTCGTCAACTATCGAGATATGTCGGTCCAGCAGTTGGGGTCAATTTATGAACGCCTGCTGGAGCGGGAGCCGGTCTGGGATGACGATGGCGCCGTCGTCGCACGCCCTAACAGCTACGCCCGTAAGGATAGCGGCAGCTTTTTCACGCCTCAGGAGTTGGTCGATCTGATTGTGGACCGGACCCTGATGCCCCTGGCAGAGGAGCGGCAGGCTGCTTTCGTGGAGAAAGCGGATGAGTTGGCTTCCGATCCTCGTCCCAAGGCCGAGCGGCATGCCGAGCTACTGCTGATGGACCCGGCCGAGGCGGTACTGAACCTGAAGGTACTGGATCCGGCCATGGGCAGCGCCCACTTCCTGGTCACCGCTGTGGAAGTCCTGTCCGACTATATTGCTGAGATGGTGGAGCATGCACCCGGGGTTCCGGAGTGGCTCGATGGCGAGTACGTATCGCCTCTCGTGGAGCGAGTGGCGGGGATTCGCCAGGATATTTCCCAGCGGGCCCAGGCAGAGGACTGGGTGATGGACCAGGCACAACTCACCGATCAGGCCATCATCCGGCGGATGGTGCTAAAACGCTGCATCTACGGAGCGGACAAGAATCCCTTGACCGTAGAGCTGGCAAAGGTGTCGCTATGGCTGCACAGCTTCACCGTTGGCGCGCCGCTGTCTTTCCTCGATCACCATCTGCGTTGCGGCGATTCCTTGGTCGGCCTTCGGGTGATAGAGGCCACTGCAGAGCTGAACCGCCTGGGCGGTCTGTTCGCGACTTCAGCCATAACCGGGGCGGAAGCCGCCACGGGCGGGATGGAGCTTATCGAGGAGATGTCGGACGCCGATATAGCAGAGGTTCGGCGCTCGGCGACGCTTTTCCAGGAAGTGGAGGATACTACAGAGGACCTCCGCAGCCTTCTTGATCTCCTTACCGGCTTGCGCTGGCTGACTGCCGGCATGAAGCAGCGGGAGCGTCGAGCCTTCGAATCGCACCTGGTTGACACCCTGGCTGAACAGCCGGACGAAGCATACAGCTTGCTGGCTCGGGGAGCGTTTACGGATGGGAGTCTCCCCGATTCAGCGTTTGCCGACCTTTGGGACAAAGCCAAGTCCCTCGCGGAGCGTGAAGGGTTCCTGCACTGGGAGGCCGCATTCCCCGGCGTCTGGCACAGCTGGCAGAGCGCGTATCCCCAAGGCGGGTTCGACGCTGTCATTGGCAATCCGCCCTGGGACAGGATCAAGCTGCAGGAAGTGGAATGGTTCGCCACTCGCGCACCGGAGTTGGCCCGCGCTCGGACCGCCGCCGCGCGGAAGAAGGGTGTAGACCAGTTGCGCGCCAGTGGGTCTCCCCTGGCGTCCGAATTTGACGCTGCGAAGGAACGCGCGGAAGATTTGAGCAAGATGGTCCGTGCGTCTGGGCACTATCCCCTGCTTGGCGGCGGCGACATCAACCTGTACTCGCTGTTTGTTGAACGCGCCATGGGGCTGGTCAATCCGGCAGGCATCGTGGGGCTGCTGACGCCGTCGGGGATCTATGCCGATAAGACGGCGGCCAAGTTCTTCCGGTCGGTTTCCACCAAGGGACGTGTGGGTGGTTTGTTCGACTTCGAGAACCGGAAGATTTTCTTCAAGGACATTCACGCTTCCTTCAAGTTTTGCGCTCTAATAATCGGAGGTGAGGCGCGACGGTTCGATGAAACCCTGTGCGCCTTCTTCCTCAACGATTCCAAGACCATTGAAGATCCAAACCGGTGTTTTACGCTGGCCCCCGCGGACTTTGATCGTGTGAATCCCAACACTGGCACGGCTCCGGTGTTCCGTACTCGACGGGATGCCGAGATCACTCGGGGCATCTACGAGCGACATCCGGTGTTGGTGGACCGGTCGGGGGATGGTGAGAGAAGGACGTGGCCTGTGCGGTACCACACCATGTTCCACATGACCAACGACTCGCATCTGTTCCGTAGCGCGGCGCAGTTGGATAACGAAGGGTTCTACCGTGTCGAAGGAAACCGCTGGAGGAAAGGCGAGAAGACGTATATGCCCCTGTATGAGGGCAAGATGGTGCAAGCCTTTGATCACCGGGCTGCCAGTGTGGTCGTGAATCCCCAAAACCTGAACCGTCCGGCCCTCCCGAAAGAGGCAAGTCTTGCCGAACACTCTGATGTTAGTTGGTTCCCCGAGCCGCAATTTTGGGTTGATCAGAGGCAGGTGGATTGGCCAGATGACTTAGGCTGGACCGTGGGCTTTAAGGACGTCACTGCCCCAACCAACGCGCGGACCATGATAGCGTCGGTCATGCCTCGTTCAGCATTTGGCAATACGTTGCCGACCTTGATGCCCGCAACTGGTGAGGTGGTCGCCTACAAGGAAAGTCTGTGGCTGCTGGCGGCTTGCTTCAATTCCTTTGCATTGGACTTCGCGGCCCGCCAGAAAGTGCAAGGACAGCATCTCAACTGGTTCGTGGTGGAGCAACTTCCGGTCCTGGCGTCCAATGAATACGATCGCCAATTTGGAAATACTATGGCTCGTGACCTCGTGCGTGACCACGTACTTCGGCTCACGTACACCGCTGATGACATGGCGCCCTTCGCCCAAGACCTTGGTTATAACGACCTTCCATTCGTTTGGGACGAAAAAGAGCGCCGCCACCTTCGCGCTCGCCTCGACGCCCTCTATTTCCTCCTTTACGGACTGAATCGGGATGACGTCGAATACGTGCTGAGCACCTTCCCAATTGTGCAGAGGGAGGACGAAGCCGAGTTCGGCACTTACCGCACTCGTGACCTGATCCTAGCCTACATGAGCGCGCTGGCCGCAGGAGATACGAAAATCAAGGTCGCGGGGTAGTTTTGGGCTGGGAAGTTCGTAACTCCTTGGCGTAGCAGGGCCTTCTGATCTGCGTGACGATTCACCGTACTGCGCCGCGATGATCCTCCAAGCGCACGGAGATAGGCACTGATTCAGTAAGGGGCATTGGCATGACGATTAGGTTGATTGACAAAGGCTGGCGGAAAGAGTTGAACACGGCCGCGAAGGCTGATAATGGTGAACTCCTGATCGTCTGCCCCTTTATCCAATTGAGCGTTATTGAGAGACTGTTGAGCACTTGGTCTTCGAACGTAAGGGTTATCACCCGGTTCAACTTGGCCGATTTCGCCAGCGGCGTCAGCGACATCGCTGCTTTGTGTAGGCTGCTTGAATCCGGTGCTCAGGTACGGGGCGTCCGCAACCTCCATGCCAAGTTGTACATTTTCGGCAATGGGCGGACGATCCTTACCTCGGCCAATCTCACTAAGGCTGCGTTGCACTCCAACCAAGAGTTCGGCATGGCTTCTGACGATGCAGCGATTGTCGAGGAGTGTAAGGCCTATTTTGGTCATATGTGGGAAAAGGCGGGGCGGGATTTGACGTTGCGACAGGTGAATGATTGGCAAGCCATAATTGCCGACCATCACTTGTTGGGCAGTAGCCCAAGCAAGACCGACCATTTGGAGGATTTTGGTGCTGATCTAGGTACCGCAGATCCAACACCCGCATCGCTACAGACGCCTGTGTCCGAGAAACCCCGGTCATTTGTGAAACTCCTTGGCAAAAGCGACAACCGTATGGCCTTGGACGCTCTCACCATCGATGAACTCGCACTGGGTGATTGCCACCGGGTTGTTGCCTATAAAAAGCGGCCGCGCCGGGTAAAGGACGGCGACGTCATATTCATGGGACGCCTTACCAAGAACCCGAACGATGTTCGGGTCTTTGGTTGGGCTATAGGTAATGAGCACAGGCCTGGAAAGGACGAGGCATCGTCCGCGGAAAAAATGAAGATGGAATGGAAAAAGGAGTGGCCGTACTACATCCGCGTTCATAGTGCCGAGTTCGTCTCAGGTGCGATGGAGAACGGGGTGTCGCTGTATGCAATGATGGCGGAACTCGAGGAAAATGCCTTCGAGACCACCAGAAGAAACGCTGCCAACGGCAATGGAAACATTGACCCTCGCCGTGCATATGGACAAAGGCCCGATGTTCAACTATCCGAAGAAGGTGCTGAGTGGCTTTACGGGCGATTGCGGACAGCGCTGCAAACACATGGCACGATCTCCCAGCACGAGATTGACAAACTTGAATGACCCGGCCCACAAAGGCCGCCTGATCGAATATTGTTGCCTGTCCATCCTACGGTTAGAGGTACCGCAGTGCGGACCCGGCAGACTCGCCGCGGGTGTAGCGGCCGACCATGCCGCCCCCCTGTTTCCAGCGGCCCTGGCGCTCGATCTCGTGGGTGGGGGCGCCGTTCTGGGCCATGCCGACGCGTCCGCTGTGCCCGCTGAAGAGTTCCCAATCCGCCAACCCCGCGGCTTTGGCGATCACCTTCACCCGCCGGGCGACCTGAAGGCGTCCAAGGCCCCCATGGCGACGGACGTGATGGCCACCACCGCGCCCTGGGCCTCCACGTCGGTCTTGGAGCGTACCACGGTGATGCGGCCCGAGCCGTCGTCCCAGCGCTGGACGTCGCCCCAGGTGAGAGACGAAGCCTCGGACCGGCGCTGGAGTTTGGCAAGGCGTCGTCCCATCCTTGTTAAAAAGGCGCGCACGCCCGGGTCCCGGCAGGGTGATTCCCCTTGGCCCATTCGTGAGCTTTCGAGATGGCCGAGGCGGCCAGCCGCAGGGTGGCGATGCTGGCGCCGGAGCCCGCCCGGGTGGCCAGGTAGTGGGCCACGGTGAGGGGATCGGCGGGCAGAGAAGAAAGGCCGACCTCGTCGCACCAGTCGTCGAACATATGCCACTGGACGGCGTAGGTCCGGCGGGTGTTGTCGGAGAGGACGGCTTCCAGGGAATCGGCCACGCCTTGGTCGGCGGCCCGCAGTGCCGGCGCTGATGGAGCCTGGTGGAGAACTATCTGGTAATCGCTGAGGGCGGTGGTCATGTCGTCTCCGCGAACTGAAAGGTGACATGGGTTATCGGCACGGGATGATGCGGTTCATGGTCCACGCGCAAGACTTTCACGGGCGGCGGCCGGGTCGTACCCACTGAGCTGGCGGATGCGTTCCCACAGGGCGTCCCGGTCTGCTTCCGGATCACGCCACATGGAGGGCACGTCCGCGATGGGGTAGGTGACCACCACCTCGCACCCGCAGTAAGCGTACTGGTCGATGCGTTCCAGGTCGCTGCGGAACGCGTGGTTCCAGCCGGCGTCGTGGCAGGCGATGGCAGCCGCCGTCTCCGCCACCGAGTCCCGGGGGTAGATGACGCCCAGGATGGACAGGAGCGCCGCGCCCGAGTTCCAGAGCAGCCCGTGAGCGTTTCGCCCGCGCATGGCGTTCAGGACCGGGCTCAGGCGTGATCGATCGAGCCAGGACCGACGCACGTAGTCCAGGTCGCGGGCTTCCTCTGACGCCCTCTTGAACCTTTCCAGGGTAACCAACTCCCACTCGTTGGATATGTCGCCGTCGTGACGGAAGGCATCTGCGTACCTGGGATTCCTGGTGAAGACGCCTCCCTCCCGGGCGGCCTTGGCGATGACGTGGTTCAGGATGCGGCGACGGCGTGATAATTCTCTGGGCTCTCGACTATCAGCCCGTCCGTTACCCCGTGATGAGGGCTGTCGTACTCGCCGTGGCCCGGGTAGTGGCGCTCCCTGATCTCGCTCAGGACACGTCCCAGGACCTTCCTGCGGTTATCCTGGAGGTCGGTAGTGGGATGGATGATAATCATGTCGAGATCGGACTACTCGTCCCATCCGCCGCCGGCCCGGGAACCGAAGAGGATGACGGCCTCGGCGTCGGTCTCTGCCGCCAGGGCCCGGCAGAGGTCGATTGCGGCCGGGTCGGGACCCGGGTGGGTGACGGCTGTCATCTGACTTCCGATGCGGTGTCGTCTCACCGGCGACACCGCGTCGTCTCCAGCCGAGAGAGCAAGGTTCTCAACCGCCGCTGCGGCCGGACGGAGTGCAGGATGTGACGGATACTGCTCGGCGGATCGGAGCCATCACCCAGCTGGTGAATTAGAGCTTGTTCATCGCCTTGTTTAACCTTGTCGCCTGGACTGATCTGTGAAAGCTGACCAATGTGGAATCGAAGGTTTGAAAGGCTCACAAGCGTAGATACGCCCCCCGAAACTCCGGAGGGCGATAGCTTGGGATCAAAGACTGCTTTGCAGCCCTCTCGTCAGCCGTTGTTGGTCATGACCCTAATCCTCTGAGTAGGGTGTACCCACCTACAGCTATGGCGCTGACGGCGAAAAGAGGCACCTGCAGAAGGCCATGGATCGGGGCCAGGCCAGGAACCAAGACCAAGCACAGCCCGGCCCATGCGATAGCGACAGCGACGCCCGCAAAGATCCCTGTGGTCACAGCAAAAATGATCGGAGACATGGAAAACCTCCCGGATACTCGGTTTGGATTCGTCTAGGTTTTCCATATTTGTGGGGGATCCCGCAACCGAAGCCATCCGGTTCTGGGGCGCTTAGCCGACTGCGAAGGTTGAAAAAGCCGCAATAAGACGTGAAGGTGTGAGCCGACTTCGCATACCAAAACATGAAAATATTTTCTGACAAGGAAGGCGCGGAGTTGGCTAGCTCTGTGCTGGGCTTGGAGGTCGTGGCGGTTGCCTCCCACGTACCCGTCCATTAGCCGCTCTGTGAGGTAAGCTACCGTTATGCCTGCTACATATGCAGCGATCAGAGCAACGGAGATTACTGCGATGTCGGCGGCGGCGGAGTACGCTAGATGCAATACAAGCGACGCCAATAACGATGCGGCGATGATTGCGAAACATCCCGCTGCTGCTTGGCGTACTACAGCCATGTATGTACGAGCCGCCGAACTCATCCTTCGATTTTAACGGTGGTGCCAGTGCTTTTCAATGGTCAGGGGACGTAGACCAAGGCAATCGCGTCTAATTCGGGTCGATTCCGGTAGGGGGCAGGATCGTACGCTAGGTAGTGTCGTCAAAACAACAGAGAGATGGTAGATTGCTGTGAACGTGAGAGTGCGGCAGGGGGGAAGTATGACGGCAGCGCACCGGCGCCACGATATGACCGACGCAGTGTGGGAGCGGCTGGGGCCTCTTCTGCCCGGTGGAAAGGGCAAGCAGGGAAGACCGGCCCATGACAACCGCCGGTTCATTGACGCAGTGTGCTGGATTCTGCGTACTGGGTCTCCCTGGCGGGATTTGCCTCCGGACTACGGGGACTGGAAGAACACCCACCGCCGTTTCTGCCGCTGGCGGGACCGAGGCGTGTGGGCTGGGCTGTTGGAGGCAGTGATGGATGACCCTGATTTCGAGTGGCTGATGATTGATGCCAGCTATATCAAGGTCCATCCGCACAGCGCCGGGGCCCGGGGCGGAAACCAGTCCATTGCCCGCACCAAAGGGGGCTGAACAGCAAGCTGCACCTGGCGGTGGATGCCCACGGAATGCCGGTCAGACTGGCGCTGACCGAGGGCACGGTGGCCGACTGCTCCCAGGCGCTGTCTTTGATCGAGGGCATTGCGGCCGGGTGCCTGCTGGCGGACAAAGCTTATGACACCAATGAAATCATAGCCGCGGCCCAGAGGATGGGCATGGAACCGGTGATACCGCCCAAGAGCAACCGGAAGAAGAAGCGAGAATACGACCGGGCGCTGTACAAGCTGCGGCACTTGGTGGAGAACGGGTTTCTGGAATTCAAGCAGTGGCGCGGGATAGCGACCCGCTACGCCAAGCGGGCAACATCATACTTGGCCGCCTGCCAGCTCCGGGCAGTGATGATCTGGAGCAAACTCTTTTGACGACAGCCCCTAAGGGGAAAGGCGCCGGTTGAGTGTCCGATACACGGTCGGCCTGGAAACGGCGAAGAGCTCGGCGAGATCGCTGATGGAATATTCGCCGGTGGCGTGCATGCGGCAGAGTCCCCGCTGCTGCCGGTCGGAGAGTTTGGGCTGCTTGCCGCGCAATTTCCCCTTGGCGCGGGCGATGGCCATACCATCGCGGGTGCGCATGCGGAGAGATCGGCCTCGAACTCGGCGAAGGTGGCGAGGGTATTGAAGAACATCTTTCCCATGGGATCGTCCGGATCGTAGAGCGTCCCCCTTACGGACAGCGCCGCGCGTGCCGGAATGAACGGATGACGGAGAGATGGAAGCTGCCGAATCGATTATTTTGAAGACGCGATGGCCTTGGGACGAAGACTAACTCTACGCCCGATGCAAGCACTTTATGCATATGGGATTTGTCCCATATATTACCTTCGTAGAACTGTCTCCGAGTGGAGAACCCTTACCAGTTACAAATACCGCAACGCCGACCCAGCTGTCTCGCCGCGGGTATAGCGTCCGACCATGCCGCCGCCCTGCTTCCAGCGGCCCTGGCGCTCGATCTCGTGGGTGGGGGCGCCGTTCTGAGCCATGCGCCGGGCCATGCCGACGCGCCCGCTGTGGCCGCTGAAGAACTCCCAATCGCTCAAGCCGGCGGCCCTGGCAATGGCCTTCACCCGCCGGGCGATCTGGGATTCCGACAGCCCGAAGACCTTCGCGTCGCTGGCCGCCCCCGCCGGCCGAATGACGGAAAGCGCCTGCATCGCGGTGGGGGTGATGGCCACCACGGCGCCCTGAGCCTCGGCGTCGGTCTTGGAGCGGACCACGGTGATACGCCCGCTGCCGTCGTCCCAGCGCTGCACGTCGCCCCAGGTGAGAGACGAAGCCTCGGACCGGCGCAGGCCGGCGTCGGAGAGGATGGCCACCAGGGCCACGTCAAACCTCCCCCGCTCACGAGCCTGCTCCGGCGTCTCCATCCCGCGGCCGCGCCGGCGGGGCTGGACGGCGGTGAGCCGCATGACGGCGAGGACGTCGGCGGTGAGGGCGCCGGACTGGCGCTGGGGCTTGGCCAGGCGCCGGCTCCATCCTTTCAATGAGGCGCGCACGCCCGGGTCCCGGCAGGGGGTCTCCTGCTTCGCCCACTCGTGGGCCTTCGAGATGGCCGATGTGGCCAGGCGCAGCGTGGCGACGCTGGCGCCGGAGCCGGCCCGGGCGGCCAGGTAGCGGGCCACGGTGAGGGGCTCGGCCGGCAGAGCGGAAAGTCCCACCTCATCGCACCAGCCGTCGAAGACGCGCCACTGGGTATCGTAGGACCGGCGGGTGTTGTGGGAGAGGACGGCTTCCAGGGAATCGGCGACGCCGCGGTCGGCGGCGGCCAGCTCGGGGAGCCGGGCGGGCTCGCTGGGGACGACGTGGTGGCCGACGTAGGTGGTCATGGGCGGGTCTCCGGAGGCGGGATTTCGGGGTGATTTGGGTGGGTAAAAGATGCGCGATAAACGTAATTGTCGCGCGGCGAATGGGCGTTCGCAAGCGGTCGCACCCCGGCTCTTTTCACCGTCGTTTGCCTGACCACGTCGGGGCGTACAACCGGTCATCGCGAACGCTGCCGTCGCCCGCACTCGGCGGAGCGTCTGATCAGCTGCGTGAATACGCCCGCGACCTCCACGGCGCCGGCGGTTTTCACTGCAATCCGGTCAACGCCATCAATCATCCGGAGGTGAGAATCACGCCCAACTGCATTGCCTGCGGCGGCGCGCTGGAGTCGCCGGTCCGTACGCCCGCGCTGCATAGGTCAAGAGCTTCTACCGCCTCGTCGGCCAGGACAACCGTCGCAGCGACATCGTCAGGGACACTTCAGCCCGGGTGTTGGCTGTAGTTCCCTGGTGAAGTACGGTACTTGCCGGGACCGGTCCCAGCTGTTGTCATGGGTCGGGGGTTGGAGGGTTGGCATCGGCCTTGACCCCAGATCTCTCAGAGCGCTAGAATCTCCCGTATTTATTGCGACACGATGATTTTATGCAATCATGATCTTGGATGATGTAATCGCTTTGATACGTCGCCGGCTGCCTCAAGGCTGGTCCCTGGAACGTCTGGACGGGCGTTGGCGCGTCGGACCGGGCGGAGTCCCCGTTGACGCTGCTTTGGCGCTCGCGGATCCGCAGGGTGAATCAGCGACCATAGCGGTACAGATGCGACGGGGGCCCCTGGAGGCGCGGATGGCCAGATCGCTCCTGAACCGGTTGCAGATGCGCCCGGGTGCGAGCGACGAGATAGAAGGCACCCAGGACTTCCGTGGCTTCATGGTGATATCGCCGTTCGTGGGTCCCGCCGCCAGGGAACGGCTGGAGGAAGCCGGCATCAGCTACGCGGACGACACCAGGAACCTACGATTCACGACAGACCGCCCGGCCGTGTTCATCGAAACTGTGGGGGCGGTTCGGAATCCTCAGCGGGAGGGTATGCCGCCGCGTTCCCTGCGTTCCTTGCGCGGTCCACGCAGCGCCCGGGCGGTCCGCGCGCTATTGGACCACCAGCCGCCCTTTGGCACGTGGGAACTGGCCGAACGGACGGAAAGTTCGCCGTCATCAATCTCCAGGGTAGCGGATCTCCTGGAAGGGGATGCCATCATCGAGAGGGAGAGTCCGCGGGGAAAGATCGTATCGGTCGACTGGAAGCGATTGCTCCGCAGGTGGGCAGTTGATTACCACTTCGCGGCGGCCAATCGCATTATTCAGTGTCGGGCACCAGAGGAGCCAGCAAAGCTGTTGATGAGTCTCCAGGAGGCGGAATTCCGCTACGCAGTCACCGGGCCATTCGCGGCGCACTATTACACAAAAGAGGCTGAGGCTGGGCCGGCCGCCCAGGACACGGAGCCTAGCCAGGTCGTCATTTACGTCGCGGATCCCGATGACGCCATCAACCGGTTGGGGTTGACTCGCGTCTATGAGGGGGGCAACGTGCTCATCCGAGAACCCTTTGATCTGGTGGTGTTCGAGGGCACCGAGCAGCGTGAGGGCATAACTTACGCCCGGGCGACGCAGGTGGCTGCAGACCTGATGACTGGACCCTGGCGGGGCACTTCGGAAGCAGATCCCCTGATGGAGTGGATGGAGGGGAACGAGGAGAGGTGGCGATACCCCGCCGAAGCGGCAAGTACAAAGCTGTTCGATGGATACGTGGCGGTCCATTGGTCCGCCGGTGTCAGGCCTGCCCATGGCGCAAACAGCATTTGGATCGCCTTCGGAGATCCTCGCGGGGTAACCTATCTAGAAAACCCGGCCACGCGTCGGGAGGCGATGGACCACATCGAGAGGTTGCTGAATGAAGCGACGGCGCAAGGCCATCGCCTGCTCTGCGGCTTCGCGTTTCCCTTTGGCCTCCCTGAGGGTACCGCCCGAACGTTGACCGGCCAGGACGGGTGGGAAGCCGTCTGGGAGCGCATTGCCTACGTCATCGAGGATGGTGAGGATAACTGGAACAACCGGTTCGACGCGGCTGCCCAACTCAATGAGGCATTCGAAGGCGAGGGGCCGTTTTGGGGCAATAGCCTCAGGCGTGACATCGACGGCCTCCCGAGACGAAGACCGGCTGGCTTGGGAATGAACTTGCCACCCAGACTACGGCACACCGAGCAGATGGTCCCTCATGCCCATGAAGTGTGGCAGCTCAACGGCGCGGGGTCTGTCGGTGGGCAGGCGCTAACCGGTATCGCAGCGTTGGAAAGGTTGCGGCGGGGCCGCAGTAACGTGCAAGTCTGGCCGTTCGAGACGCTGGCTGACGACCGGCATCATATTCTCGCGGAGATAAATCCGTCGCTTATTGACCCCGGTCAAGGAGATGAGGTGCTGGATATGCGGCAGGTCAAAGCGGTGGTGAGGGCCCTCCGGGAACTGGACAGGACGGAACAGCTGACCGGGCATCTCCGTGCTCCGAGCCGGATGCCCGCTCGCGTGCGCCGTGAAGAGGGGCTGATCCTGGGGATACAGGACCCGTAGGGATTCGGGAAGCAGCGCGGACTGCCTCCTGACGCCGGCTCGATTAGTCGCTTGACAGGGGTTCCTGAGGCATTGGGTCTCAGCGTGATGCCGTCATAAAGACGTGCAACGGCGATTATATGCATATTCGCCCTGTATTATTGACAGCACTATTTTACATCGCTACAATGTCGCCGAAATCTACCCGTCGCTGATTGACCCGTGCCCCGGCAATGAGGTGTTGGACGTACGGCAGGTCAAGGCGATGGCGACCACTGTTCGGGAACTCGACAGGTTGGGGAAGCTGGGGCATTTCCTACGCGTAGCCGACGATATGCCCGACAGAGTGCGTCGTGAAGAAGGTCTGATCCTTGGCATGCACGATCAGCCAGGATTTCGGGCGGCGGCAGCGCGGGCGATGTCCCGTGGAGGGGCATCCTAAAGTCGTCGGATGGCTCGACCAGCAGATACTCGCCAAGTGGGTATGGTAGAGCCGGTTATTGGTTAAGACACTGATTTCTACGGAGGCGAGAGATGGCGCAGTACAAGCTCAACAAGAAGACTGGAAAGGTCCACAAGGCAGGAGATCGTGGGTGCGGGAATCAGAAAACCCACGGCAAGCGTTCCGGTTGGCGCGATTTTGGACCGTACGTGAACCTGGAGTTCGCATCCATCGAGGCAGAACCAATGCACGGAGGCAGGACGCACGTTTGTCGTAACTGCAAACGACGGCGCTGAGACGGGATTCTTGAGTTGCAAGAACTCGATGACGCTGGGAGCACCACGCCCATCAAGCAGAATCGCCCATTGATTATTCGGTTCTCACGGCCCACTTCCGGTGGAAGGCCCAAGACCGAACCCAAGAGCATGGAGGAAAGATGCGATTAATCGGAATGGCCGCAGTGGTGGTGCTGGCCGTTGTGATCGGTTCGGTGGCGCTGCCGGCGTTCGCCGGGCAATGGAGCCAGAAGCCCGATGCAGGCAGGGCGCTGTCCGAGGCTACGGGAGCAACCATGCGCCAGGCCGGCGACGTGGGCAATTCGTTCGGGAGCCTGATCCCGGCCAGCGCCGAGGCCGCAACGGCAGGGGACAACAACACATCCGACCAGGACCGCCCCAAGCCCCCAGGCGCATCGGATCCTCCGGTGGACGCCGATGACGATATCCAGCATGAGGTGGCAGCGGCCCTGGCAGCCCTGGCTTCCGTTGATACCGGCAGGCGCCACGTGGTCACCGACGAACGGGTCGCCGCCATCGAGAACCTGCGAGACACGTGGTCCCCACGCTACCGGCAGGCGGAGGAGGAACACCGGCGTCTCGCCTACCGCATCGAGCATGCCGACCGGGCGGCAGAACAATACTTCAGTGTCCAAACCGAACTCACCGGACAAATCAAGAACGGTGACGAGCGACGCCGGGCGGAAGCCAGCGACCAGGCGGAAATGGAGGTATACCGCCAGTGGCGAGCCCAGGCCCACCGGACCATGAACCAGGCCGACCGGATCATGGATGACCTTCACGACATGGACATCAGAATAACCAAGCAGCTCCTGAGCGCCAGCTTTGCGTCTGTGTTTCAGGACTTCCTAGCACTCCCTGTTGCCATCCGCGATCTGCACCGGGACCTGGAGCAGTTTCGCATCCGGTCGGAAGAGATCGGTGCAACCCTCGAGCAGAACTGATCCGTCGCCACACCTATTCGAAAGGATGACCGATCATGCAGAAAATCATCAATGGCAAGCTCCCCATTGTCACGGGCATTCGACAGATCACCACGTTCGTGAGCGCCCGTCTGATAGGCCGCGGCGCCCTGCGCGGGTTTGCTGGCTCCATCAATGCCCGCACCTGCGTGATGATCCCCGCCCTGACCGGCCTGGTTGCCCTCTTCATTCCATGGGTGATCCTGGACGGTCACGCCGACCCTCTGTCCGGCGTCGGCCTGATGACCTATGCCCTGCAGGGCAATGACCGATGGGTGATGTGGCAGATATCGCCGGTGGCCACCATCCTGATGCTGACGGTCCCGTTTTGCATCACGGCTATGGTGTGCTTGACGGCGTTCACCATCCTGCGGCGGGATTACCGTCTGGATCTACCGTTGTTCACCCTCGCCGGCATCCTGGCGCTGTTGAGATTCACGCCGCCGATCCTCGACGGACGTGTGTACGCCCTGGGCAGCTTCGCGGTGCCCGGTCCAGGGCTGTTCATCCTGTTGCTGGCGACCCTGGCGGTGATCGCCATCAGCTCCAACGCATCGCTTCGGCGCCGGAGACTGTCGGCGCAACCGTGAATTTGGCCACCTACGGAAACGACCACTCAGAGAGAAACACCACAGCAGGAGGGTTTCATGTCCAACCCTGTCACTGTTTACGGGATTGACTTCACGAGCGCACCAGACCCGCAGAAACCCATCACATGTCTGGAGTGCAAATTGGTCAATGACCAGCTCGAGATCGTGAGGATGCACTGCTGGGAAAGCTTCGATGGTTTCGAGCAGTTCTTGAACGGGCCGCCGTCCGGCCCCCCATGGATCGCCTCTATCGATTTCCCATTTGGCATGTCATGCAGGTTTGTTCAGAACATGACCTGGCCAACCAATTGGGCCGACTATGTCGAACAAGAGGTGGAACAACTTGCAGATCGGCAAGCATGGCGAGACACGCTGGATGATTACAAGCGCGATCGCGCACCCGGGGATAAAGAACACCGGCGAGAGACGGACGTGGCTGCCGGGTCAGTCAGTCCTCAGAAACAGTACGGCGTTCCGGTGGGGTTGATGTTCTTCGAAGGGGCACCCAGGCTTAGGGCAGCGGACGTTTGGATTCCGGGATTGCAGGATGGCCCCCCTGATCAAGTGGTAGTAGAAGGTTATCCGGGCGTCGCGGCCCGGAGCCTTGTGGGGCGGCTCAAGTACAAAGCCGAAAGTCCCAGCAAACAGACTGCGGCACAACTACAGGCACGCAGGCTCATCCTGAACCGGTTGTTGGGTGCCCAGGGCGTGAATATGTATGATCTCCACATTCAGAATCCCAACGGAGTAGACGTCGTTTCCGACCCGACAGGGGACCGCCTTGACGCGCTGTTGTGCGCCGTCCAAGCCGCGTGGGCCTGGCGCAGCGGACCTCCCAATTTCGGATTGCCCGCACCCATTTGCCCGACGGAAGGGTGGATCGCTGATCCTAATGTTTAAACCGTGCTCGAGGCGCTATCGCGCGATCAAGAAGGCTGACCCGATCATCGGCACTTGGCCGAACCAACAGGGCGCTTTGAGTGGCGCGGGTCTGGGTCACCGGGCCGACCGTCGAGGGGGCGAATATCCGTGCCTTGAACCATTTTCGCGTTAGCACTCTACTGGAGGCCAAGTTCCACGAGGTGATTTCCGCCGACCGGACTGGCTGCACTAATTTGGACATCGCGCGGACGAAATACACCTACGCCTTCCCCAAGGCATCGGAGCGGGATGCGAAAGGCTAACAGCACCAAGGAAGTTTGTTATGGCCAGATGTCCATGAAGCCGATGTCAGGGCGAGGTTCAGCCGGACGATATTTGCTCATGCCGGATCCACAGGCTCCACTACTGTGAGGATTGCCCCGATTGTCCCGGACCCTGCCGTTGACGTGGGCCAATGTTGGTTCGCGCAACCTCCATTACGGTAAACCCGCTTGGCGCGCGGCTAGTTCGAGGAGGATATCGGCGTGGCAATCCGCATCCAGTGGGCACCATCAAGCCAAGTCCTTGCCGATCAGCTCTCCAAAGTCGCCGCCCGTGGCCATGTGGGCAATGGCAACAGGCCAGTATTCCTCGGCGGTGTTGTGTGGGTTGCCCCATTTGCTGGGCCTCCCGACATAGACCGTACCCTCGGGCATCCGCCAACCCCGGGTGCGTTTACGCTGGATGCGTTTCGGCATTCGGACGAAGTCCTGTTTCGGCGGATTCGTAATGCTCCACCCAGCAGATGAAGCATGTCAACAGCGTGCAGTCCCAGCAGATGCCCACCGCGAGCCCCTGGCATCCTGGCCCGCCCACGTGGCAGCGGGGCTGATAGCCGGGTGTGTTCCCAATCGAGGCCGGGCTGTGCGCATCGTCACCGGCTGGCTGCGGTTGTTGGTTCGTCATGATTGTCGCCTTGATGCGGGACCGGCGCCGGCCACGACCACCGGCCTGGAACGGCGGGATGGTTCACGCGTTGGTCAACCAACGCCGGCGCGTCGGCCGAGACCTCGCCCTTGCCGGGACAAGGGCGCTCTCACCCAGCCCGATCAGGCAGTCGTGGCAATGGAGAGGTCTGCGGCAAACCAAACGGGGCATCGTGGCTGGCTCAGTACACCCGGAATATGTGCAGCTGGTCGATGACGTGCGCGATCCGGACCAGTTGAGGGTCGCGGACATCCTGGACCATGGCCAGCGGCGGCGGCTCGTCGCCGTCATGCTCTGCAAAGGCCACCAAGGCGCTGATCTGCTCTCTGAGATCGGCCAGCTCCTCCTCAGGGTGGACGCGCTGGCTCTCTTTCCGTTCCCGATAGGCCTCCTGCCGGCAGGCGCCACTGCAGTACTTCGCTGTGGAACGCTGGGCTTCAAACCTCTCCCCGCAGACCTCGCAATCCAGTTCGTAGGTCATGGCTGGCCCCTATCTGTGACGATAGCGTGACGCTAACTACCGTAACAGTACCGTAACAGCGGGTCAACCTCAGGGCCTGGCACAGCTTCCATTACGTCGGGCGGCAGGTTCAAGAGGTGCTCCTGGGATGAGCCAACTTTGTACAGACCCAAGCCGTCGGTGATGTAAACTTCCTGCAGGGGAATGAGCCGAGTCGCCCGACCAACCGCTTCATATGCACGGCAGCACGCAGTCCGTTTTGCTGAGGGGATAAATGGAACTGCTGATCAAGACGCCCAAGGCCTGGCTGTACGCCGCCCTCACCCACCAAGGTGCCGTCTGGCAGGGCTGGACACAAAGCTACCAACGCGTGGCGGGCAAAGTCGAAGCCCCCATGTGGATCTAGCAGAGCCCGCCCCGGCGACCAGCGCCAAACCGGACAACCAAGAAAGCCCCGGAGGGCAACATGACCACAAGCGAGACAACCTACGTCTGGTCCACCAGCATCGGTCCCTCCTACCGTTGCACCGACCAGGATGGAAACGAAATCATGCAGGTTCACCTCGACCGGAGGACGCCCCGCTGGCGGGTTTCCTATCCCTCAGGCGGGAGCAACATACACAGCGGCATCGACGGAGCGCGACGCGAGGCCGAAAAACACATGGCCTCCCTGGGCGACGACCGACCTCTGACCTTCATGAGAGGCTGACATACGGTACAGGCGGCCCGCACGATAAGATTCCCTGCACGCGGAGGTCTACGCCTAGGTCAAGATGGACGTGGCCCAGCGGGTGCTGAATCCCGGTTGCAGCGCTGACCTGCTCATCCTGGGCAACAGCCCGCGCCACGCCTGGCGTTACCGGGACCGCGGATGGAGCCCCACGGATCTCACTGCGTGACCGCGGTCTCGCCAGTACCGGCCATTCCTCCTGCGGGCCTGTACAGCAGCACCTGGACAGCGAAAGCCCGGCGCTGTTCGGGCTCAACCGACAGGAACTCGGAGATGGCCGCCTCCGCCCGGTCGATGCAATCCCGGGCCTGTCCAGCCGTGAACGTCGCCGCCGGGTCCTCCTCGGCCAGCAGCCGCTGGTGATGGGCCGCGAGAAAGACGTCGACGAACCGCCTCACCACCTCGGTCTGGCGGGAGAAGTCGGCCTGCATCAGCTCGAATGCGGAGTCGCCGCCCAGGGCCGCGTAGACGCGGTTCCACTCCGGCGAGCTGCCCTCGGTTTCGAATGGGCCCATGAGCAGGTCCGCGTTGCTGCGGGCCAGGGCGTGGTACATGGCGTAGTAGGCGTCGGCGACGGCCATGCGGAGCCTGGTCTGGTGGAGGTGGTCGGAAGGTTCAGTCGCGGCCATCTCCCGCGCCATCTCGATGATGTTTTGCCATTTCATGGCTGGACCTCCTTGGTTGCGGTGGTATCGGCTTCCCGCAAATCGGACATGGTGCGGCAATCGTGGATGTGCGCTGCCGGCCAAAACAATGATTTTCCGGAAAACCGGCTTTTTGCTGTCTTGCCGTCACAAAGCAGGGCGGGGGACGGATCAGGCGCCATCGCATGATTCTTCACCATGGGTTTGAGACTCATGCGCGGAGGTTGCCATGCCACAATTGGGATTCTTGGGACAGGATGATATGAACGCGGATGGTGGGGATGCCGTGGAGACGGCAGCGCACGCTGACCCGGCCATTGTCCAGGCAGTACAGATCGGCGAAATCAGCGTCCCGGAACAACTGGCCCCGCAATGACGCCAGCAGTCCGTAGAAGGTGTCACGGCCCACCAGGTCCAAGTACAACTGGTCCGCTTCCCAAAGCCCTCTTTTTGATCGGATCGCTCGGCCAGTATGGTCTCACTTCACCCCGCTATCTCAGCTGGCCCGGAGTATAACCCGCCACTCCATCAACCGAGGTTTCCGACCGAATCTCCAGTGGGTCGGCATGATGCTATTCATAGGTCGGCGGTGAGGCGTATGACAGAGGATTCGTCTGCCAGGAAGTCGATGTGGATCTCGTCTTCGCCGGTGTGGTGGGGCAGGCGTATCGCGATCCAGTAGCAGTACGGGGCCAAGTTCTCGAGGTGGATGGAGGCATTTTCGTGGTGGATGATGAGATCGGAGGTGAAAATGACGTCGTCGGGCGGTTCCACCCCCCAGGCATCGAGTGGTGTTGTCACAGGTTCGGTGAACATGGTGAAGACACGGAGGTCCTCGGAGGTGCGGACAGTGAGGGACAGGCTGGACTGGCTCAGGCGGGAGACGGTGACCTGGGCGTTGCGGGCAAGGATCTCGTCGATGTGTTGTGGGTCGTCTGGGAAGAGACGGACTTCGATGCTATTCATGGTACCCAGTCACTGCTCAGGTTGTTGTCCGGACAATACAAATCAACGACCTCGGCGTCGCGGAACAACTGGTCCGATTCCCAAAGCCCTCTCTGATCGGATCGCTCCCTCAACATCGCGCTCTTCACTCCGCTAGCTCAGATTGCCCGGAGTATAACCTCCGCTTCACCAACCGGGGTTTCCGGCCGAATTTCTAGACTTCCCACCAAGACCGCCGAACCCCGGCTCACATCGCGCCGAACTCATCAACCAGCTCATCAGAAAGCGTCTGCCATCAATCAAAGCCATGCAGGCAATCACCCGCCACGGCAGAGCGTGACACCCGCAGCCGGCATAGCAATGAAACGCGGTGATAGAATACGAGCCTGCACAAAATGCGAATAGAACAAGGCCAACAGAGAGATGACGAGAATGGCGCAGAGCACCAAGACATACGTGTGGTCAAAGAACAGAGGACCGAACTACCGCTGCACTGACCAAGACGGCAACGAGGTCATGCAGGTCCACGAGGACCTGGGAACACACCGTTGGCGAGTGAGCTATCCCAACGGCACCAGCAGCATCCACAGCGGCCCCGACGCTGCGCGCCGCGAGGCCGAGAGGGTCATGTCCAAGCTCGGCGATGAGCGGTCCCTGTCGTTCATCGTCCACTGAAACCCGCGCGGCAGGTTGCTGTCCACATGCACCAAGTACTGCTGAACGCTGGCGAATGCATGAGCATCACAGAACTGAGAGACGCCGCGCAGGACCTTGCCAGGCAGGAAGGATCAGAGCAGATCTACCAGACGCAAAGGTGCATCAACATCGCCACCACGGACGACCGGTTCCGATGGGTTGGCAGCGCGAAATACGGACTGGCCGAATGGGACGTCGGCCACTCCACCCCGAACGTCAAGGCCGGCAGTCGCCGCGGCATCGCGGATGAAATCATCCACCTGCTGCAAGACCGCCCCTACATCCACTTCACCGACCTCATGGTCCACCTGAACCAGCGCTTCCAGATGCCCGAACAGTCCGTGCGGACCGCAATAAACCTATCCCCGCAGCTGGCGATCAGCGGCGTACTGGTAACGAAAGCGGAACACGCCGATCAGTACAACTCCCCAGCTCCAAGCAAACCGAAAATAAACGCCGCGGCACTGACAGAAGCCCGTACCAAAGCCGGCCTGACGCAAGAGGAGATGGTCCGGAAAATCGGAGCCAGCATGGCCTCGATAGTCCGGTACGAGAAGGGCAGACAAACGCCAATGCCGGAGCGCCTGGAGAAGATCGCCGCCGTGCTGAACGTCGCCCCAGAGGAACTGCTGGACGGGTAGCGCGACGGCCGCGTCCAAGAATAGCCTCGCGCCGCGCCAGAGGATCAGGACGCGGGAGATCAGGCCGGCTAGTCCCCACACGAGCCGCGTCCGCCGGCACCCGCAGCAGCGTTGGGCTAATCGCCGGCGAACCGCAGCGCCCGGCCTACCCAAAACAGGCCCCACCACTACACCAGACGCCACCAGATCGCCTGGAACGGCGTCACCCGACTTGGGAGGCGCATTCCTTATTGTCGATAATCAGGTGGATTTATCGAGCAAGAAATCGGTTCCCATCTTCCGCACGACGTTTGCGCCGGGCTGGGCCAGGCAGCGGTTTGTATGACATTCGCCCAAGTCGGAGGCGTTGCAACCATCGCCGCAGATCCTGGCCCAGTCTGCGGGTAGCCGACCGGAATTTGGTGACACCCAGCCCCTTACGCCAGCGGGAGCGGTGCGGATAGAATGGTCTCACCACTGCGGGCGCGTCGGCCGACGAACGGCTGGGCGCCCGCAGCGGACTTTCCCGTCGATTGCGTCTCCCGGCCGGGCGCAGCGGATTATGACGACCCGTGGGTCGCCGGGATGCCTCACCGTCGGCGTAAATTACGGAGACGGCTCCAGCCTGCATTGTGGCGTGCCCGCCAGCGGTTTACAATAATCGTGTTGCGCGGTGTGGCATCCGCACGACACCCCCTATAGTTTGGCCGCTCGCAGAATGACCATCGTGGGCGGCCATCTATTGTTGCCTACCCGGGTGTCCAGTCCAACTTGTGGGCGGGACTGCGGGCCAACTGCCATGCTCTGCCCTGGGGTGGGGTTAGCACAACTCCGGCAGGCTTGGAGCAGAAACTTCGCGCGGCAGGGCAGGAAATGGGTTCCATGGATGAGCAACGGCCGGGAGTATTGATCGCCATCGACTGGGAGAACATCCGGCGGGGCGCGCAGCTCTACCAACGCAGGGTCAGGCCGGCCGAGTTGTGCCGGGCCATGAGAGACGTGGGAGCCGTATTCGGAGAGGTGAAGGGAGGCAAGGCCTTCGGCGACTGGTCGCTGCGGCCCGACGATGGGCAGGAGTTCGCGGAGCAGGACATCGTGCCGTATCACGCGCCCCGCAGCAGCGCCGGCAAGGACCGTTCCGACCCGGCCATCCTGCTGGAGGTCTATGAGTGGATCCGGGACCGGGAGGACTGCGGCACGGTGATCCTGGGCTCGGGGGATTCCGACTACCAGGTCCTGGTGGACCGGGCCCGGCTTCAGGGGCGGCGCATCGTGCTGTGCGCCTTCAGCCAGTCGGTGTCGTGGGACATGCTGGCCACGGCGCCGCTGTTTCCGCTGGAGGCCGAGTTGGGCATCCAGGTGGCGGAGCATGGCGACGTCGAGGTCCCTGTCGCAGTTGTTCATGAAGTCGAAGATACCGGCGTTGACGACCTTCTGGGGCGGTTTGTGCGGGAGATGGACCGGCTGGAGGGCCGGATGAACTTCGTGGGCTACAGCATGCTGTGCAACCAGTGGATGCTGGACTGGGGGATGGGATGGAACGAGCACGAGTGCCGGAGGCTGGTTGACGAGTATCAGGATGCTGGGGTCGTGGAGCGCCACGAGGTAGTGAACCGGAACAATCCCGACTGGCCCACGGCGGCGGTACGGTTGGTGCGGACCAACGAGACGGTGCGGCGCGCGTTGGGGTTGAGCGACGGGCCGATATCAAACCCGGTACTGACGCGTTGATGCTGCCGGAAATGGGTGGGATCGGGTCGGAACTGGACGTCGCCAGATTGCCGGAGAGAAGACAGGGGAGCGTTGCGGCCGTGGGCCGGGAGTTCGGGAACCCATTGCCCTGGGATGCGGTTCGTTGCGGAAGCCAACATCGGAACCTATACTTGCGCGGCGAGTATGGGTCCGCCATGTCCGCAACGGCTGAGGAAGCATGGGAGCAGAGGCTGAGCTGAGCCCCGTCATCGCCACCGGCGAGACGGTGGAACTGGCCAAGCTGGTGGACGAAGCCGGAGCGGACCGGCTGGGGATATCGGACGTCGCGACGCTGGCGACCCGGAAGATCGATGATAGGAGAGTGTCACCGTGACCCAGGTGCGCGTGGAGATTGAGGGCGGCGCTGACGAGGTGGTCCGGGTCCTGTGGCAGCTTGGGCACGCGGGGCGAAATGCACCTGCGGTCGGCGCCGGCGGGTCAATGGAGACGCCGGCCGGCAGCGGTGATGGTGCGACGCCGGCCACCGGGGCACGGGGCGCGGCGGGATCCCATGAACCGGCTCCCGCCGAATGGACGGAGGTCCTGGCCGGCGAGTTCCTGGCTGGGCTGGAACCGGTGGTCCGGCGGGTGGCGAGGCACATCTGGCAGGGCGGCGCGTCGGGCATCCACCGGAGCGCCCTGTGCCAGCGTGTGGAGCTGACGCCAGCGGAGCTGCGCTCACTGCTGATGCGGATGGGCCACGCGCTGCGGAGATTCCAGCGGGAACGGGGTCTGGCGCTGCCGCGGCCGGTGGCGGCCAACAGCCCGCTGCAGAGCTACTTCGTCGATCCCGACTTCGCCGCGGTGGCCACGGCCGACGTGTTCGGCGATGCGGGGCGCTCCTGACGGGTTGCCGCCAATGGGCGTTCGAGGCAGATGACGGAGCATCGTTTGTGGACCACGCCCGCTACTGCGAATGGGATTGGACGAGCGCGGCGGAAACGGAGTGAGAGGGGAGGGCGCTCGGGCTGAGGAAATCCATCGAGCTCCTGGTGAGCGATAGTGGCGTGCGAGCCGGTTCACATATAGCCCTTTGGCGAGCCAAGTTGAGTATCAATAGAGCAGGGGACGCCGGAGATTCCAAATGGCGCTGGCCGATGGTGTCCCCAAACGCTGATTTTTCGGTAACATTTCTCAATGAGGCCGCAGGCGTCGGAACGACAGGCTGGGATGGTATGAAACCTTCGGTGGTTGCTTGAACTTATTTGGTTGGGACTCCCCTTTTCGCAGCCCCCGCCAACTGATCATGGCCGGCGGCTTTTGCGTCGCCGTAGCGACGGTCGTGCTCGCGATATTGCTCTCGATGATGTTCTGGGAATGGTTGAGCGGCGGAGAATCAGGCAGCACAACGATACGCAACATCGCCTTGGTTGCTGCGGGCCTGATTGCGTTGCCGTTGGCAATATGGCGTGGGATTGTGGCGAACCGCCAAGCGAACACCGCGCAACAAGGCCTGCTGAATGAGCGTTACCAGAAGGGAGCCGAGATGCTCGGCAGCGAAGTTCTCTCGGTCAGACTGGGAGGGATCTACGCGCTGCGGCGTCTCGCCGAAGAGTGGCCTGATCAATACCACATCCAAATAATGCGCCTGTTCTGCGCTTTCGTGCGCCTTCCCACCAGGGATCAGAGCCTTGTACCTGGGCCGGCGGCGACTGAGCCGGGCACTCTGTTGGGAATTCGTCAGGATGTTGAGGCCGTCATGCAGATGATTGGCTCCCGGGATAAATCACGAGTTACGGTGGAGCAAATAGGTGGCTTCAGGCTGGACTTGAGAGGCGCCAACCTTTCTGCGGCAGAGTTCCTGGACGCCGACCTGTCCGGTGCCCTGTTCCACAACTCGAACCTATGTGGCGCCAACTTTGCGAATACGGATCTTGCGGATTCCTTCCTGTCCTGCTCTGACCTCTCACAGGCCCAATTTCATAACGTAAGCTTCTCAAGAACACGCCTCCGGTCAGCCGACCTGTCGGGCGCATTGCTCCAAGACGCTGACTTGCCCGGGACAAATTTCCATAACGCCAACCTGTCGGGTACGAATCTACTGAGAGCCAATCTATGCGGGGCGATCTTTCAGGATGTAAGAGCATCGAGCGCGTTGCTTGAACGAGCAAACCTCTCTGGCGCAGGCTCCCTGAGGGCAGACTTGTCCGGCGCGCGGCTGGTCATGGCCGATATGTCTGGGGCGCGTTTTTTGGAAGCGGACCTGACCGGTGCGAACATCGCCAAGGCGAACCTGTCAGGCGTCGCGTTTTCTGTCGGCGGCAAGCAAACGGCGAAGGGTTTGACCCAAGCCCAACTTGATGATGCCTGTGCCGACCCGGACAATCCTCCCGAACTGGCTGGTGTCCTTGACGCAGGGAGCGGCGAAGCCCTCGTCTGGCGCGGGATAGGATGTTGAGCGCCATGCGACTGCCGGCAACGCAACCCGTGAACGATCCGGCCGGACTGTGGGCACTGCAACTGGAGCTATTGGCGATGGCGGAGTCTCTGCTGGGGCCTCGTGATGCTTCGAAAAAGATCTACCAGCCGCAGTTCACCCGCGATGGTCCTCAACTCCGAAACACCCCCGACCTGGACGGCGCCCACGTGGAATTGAGCCGGAACGGACAACGCTACTGGCCAACGGTGGTCTTCGAGATGTCCCACGAGACGGTTCACCTGCTCAATCCCATTCCCGGCAACACGAACAATCTCGAGGAAGGAGTTGCCGTCGCTTTTTCGCTGCACGTCCAACCGTCATACGGGATCAGCATGCCAGTGACAATGCCGTCATATCTGTACGCGCTGCGGCTGGTCCAGGCGCTGCCGGGGAACCCCCTGGCGGCTGCGGCGCGGGTGCGCCGCCAAGTAGCGGCCCTCAGCGCCGCCACGCCGCAAAGCCTGGCAGAACTGTTTCCTGAGGCTGACGGAGGTGTTCTGGCCAATCTGGCCGGAGGGTTTGTCAGAGGCGTGGCCTGACGAGCCATTACCGAAGCTTGCAGTCCGCGTTCCAGGGCTCACTGGGAAGGCAGACGGCGACGAATGGCACCGTGGATATGGGAACCCTGCGCAAGGGCGTTCGTACTCTGGACGTCTGCGGCATGCTGGGCTGGTATGGCTTCGAGAAACGCCGGTGCGAGGGCCGCGGGAACGGAAGCTGATTTACAATCTGAACTGCAGAGGACATCGGGAGTGGGAGAGTCGCATACCAGGCGCTATGGGCAGGGAGGCGAAGCGATGGGCGACCGACCGACGATAACCTGCCGTCTGACGTTTGTGGTTCCGTCGGAGGGAGACGCGTCGGGGGATGAGGAAGGCGGCGTGGAGTGGCGGGACGTCCTTTGCTACGTGACCGACGATGCGAGCCTGGTGGTGCATCGGAATGGAGACGACCCGAGCGTCTACGGTTTGTCCCACGCGCCCACCGGCCGGTCGATACCGACGGAGGCGACCGGATCGCCGGATCCACTGATCGAGCTGGCCAACAGATTGGCCCGGATGACGGACTGGGCGGGGTTGAGCGCCACCACGGGGATCGACGAGTTGTCTCCCCGGGTCAGGAGGCGGGTCCTGGCGGAGCTGGACCGGTTCAACCGCCGGCTGCGGCTGCAGTCGGGGGCATCCACTCCGCCACGGGAATAGCCTCAATGATATTGAGCCGGCTCTGGTGCTGGCGGATGGTGATAGCCTCGCCGGCCGGCGCAGTTGTGGCGCTGGGCGTCCCCCTTGACTGGTCCAGAGGTTTCGCAGACGGTACAGTCGAGGTCAATGTCAACGGCTCACCCGATCCAGATGGCGAACGTGTCCTCACCGGAAGTCGCGCGGAGCGTCCCCTGCATGGATGGAGCCTTGACCGTGGACCCCAGCACCTGCTCGGTACCGCCGGCACGCAGCGGATCGGCGGTGTCGATGCATTCCACCAGCCAGCGCCGACGCCAGCATCTTGTCGCCAGCATTGGCTCGGCCGGCGGTTTCGTCCAAGCCAAGGTGGCAGTCCACCAGTTCGCCCAGTCCCAGATGATGGCCAGCGTGATCGTCAGGATGATTCCCGCATTGGCCACCAGGCGATGATCGTCGAAGGCGACATGGATGCGGTCGGGATGCTCAGATGGTATCATCCGGTGGGTGCGCTTCGTTTCAGGGCAGTTTTCTTTGTCAAAAACCATAGCGGAATCCCATGCGAGTCGCTGCGATGATGGAAAATCACGAAGGCCTTCTCACCGTCTATTCCATGGATAACAATAGTACCGTCCATGCGAAGATAGTCACCGTGGAGCACAACATACCCGGGACGGACTTCATGGTCCCGGAAGTAAAGGCGTCGTACATCGCTTCAAAGAGTGTGGCTGGGAGAGAAATCACATACGGCAGCGTGCTTCATACCATGGACGAGACTGCCCGCCCAATTTTCCGTGTCAAACGACAGCTAGAGGAGCAGCATGTAAGGCACGTGAGCGAGGGCGAATACACCGGTCATGTCATTGAACTCGGCGGTGGCAATAAATCCTACGGCCTCACCCCAGGAACTACTACAAGTGCTTTCCTCCACTGGCAGGAAGGTATTATAAGAGATGCCCTGCTTCTCGCCGGAATACACGCCAGGACACTACTGGAAGATTTTAGCGGAGCAGGCAATGTCCGCGTCCCCATCTACGACACTGAGGACAGCAGAGCAGGCAGTGTCTCTTTATCCGACATTTTCAATACGCTTGCACATTATCGTTACTGCGCAGTTTCCGGGCCCTTCATCCATGATATCTTCTCCAGGAAAGGCCAGTTGGGGCCAGACGATTCTACGGGCACCAAGATGCGAGCTAACGAGGTCTTTGAAGCAACTCTTGACTTCCTTGGGCGCATAAGGATCAAAGACTTCGCTGGTGTGTTGCGCGCTCGGCTGGAGCGTTTGTCCACCCAATCTGAGCGGCGCGACGCAATATTTGCGGTGCAGAACATCCAGACCATAGGACGCTTGATGCGAGAGCGTGTGACCCAAAACGGTGCCGCTCCCGAGTTTGTGCAGTTCCTCAGGTCGCGTATGGAGGGTGACAAGGGGCGCCAAATACCGGATGCCGAATTTAAGAAGATACCTCCATCGAGTTGGATCAGGACCACGGGTCTGCCTAGTTTTCAAGTAGGGTCGAATCTTCGCATGAAGAAGATTCAAGTCGATTTTTGCTACCATGAGGACCCCGACAGCAAGCGAGAGGTTTTAGATCTACCGTGGGATGAGTTCTTTAGTGAGTTAGTGCGGGCCCACGGGTCTGAACATCTTGTGCATCCCGGGGTTCTGAGATACCGACTCGAGGCGCTGGAGGGCCTCCGAGAATAGGTATCCTGTATCCCGCCCAGTACCGCGTGTGTATGAGTTCCACCTCGGCACTGAAATAGCCGGAGAACTCTCATGACCTTGCTCGCAATAGCCGGACTCTTGGTGGTCGTATTCGGAATCTGGTGGCTCACTCGCAAGCGACACCCTAGCGGTGATGAAGTCATGGAACTCAGCCGCGCCGAAAACAGGGTCAAGATGGCCGGCTCGATAACGAGGGGGGCACAGCTTCAGAGGGGAGACCACCCGGAGCGACAGGGATAAAGAGCTGTGATGGGACTAACGGCGGATCCAAAGGGATTGGCGGTAAGCGCGGTTGCGCTGTTCATTTTAGGCTTTGTAGCGTGGTGGATGATTTCGAACACGTGGTCAAAGGCACAGGCATACGGTGCTCAATTCGGTGACGCTTGTTGGGAAGAATCCGGGGATTACTTCAATGCCGTCTACGTGGCCCACGACCGAGTACCGCGTGAGGCCATCCGTGTTGAAGGTAACGATGGACGCTGCCACATTTGGACACCCGGGAACTGGATCCCAGGTGAGAGGGTCAACCTTGTCGAAGGTCGGGACATAGTGGTCGGCACTGCCAACGCTGCCATGATTGCTGGTCAGCCCGTGTTGGCCGACGCGCACTTTAGGGATGACCTTACGTTCGTTGACAGACCTCGGATTGTTGAGTTTGCTGGGAGCGTGCTTACCGTCCTATACGCGGCTGGGTATGTCCTGTCAGCCGTAGCGGTCTTTGCTAACGGGGCAACTGTGGTGCTCAGAGACGGCGATTACGAAATAGGGAACCTAATACTGAAGGCCGTCGCGCCTTCCGCTGTCTCGCTATTCCTGCTGGCTGTGCCCCCGTTATTTGTGGATGCACCAGGAGGGCCCATTCTCCACTTGAGCGTTGGGGTTTACGTCGTTTTCCTCGTGTTCCCAGTATTGGCGCCAACCTTGACGGTATTGGCGACTGTCTTTGTGTGTTGGCCTCGGTCGTTCCGACTCTGAATGGGACCATGTCTAGACGTGATGATGGACAGGCTGCGCAAGGGACGAGCCTGTCCGTCTCAGGCAGACTCGGGTCGCCGCCAATTTCCTGCGTGAGACCATCAGCCGAGTGCGCTACGCCGGCGCCACCAGACCATTGACTTTCCGAGCCGACAGCGGCTTTTGCAGCCATCCCATCGTAGCCGCCTGCCGGAAGACGAGCGTTCGCTTCTCCATCACGGTCCGCGAGCACCAAGGCGTCCAGTCATCATCGAGGCCATATCCGACGATGACTGGACGCCTACCTCGTACTGGATGGAAGGCACCACAGACGTGGCCTGGACCAGCTACACTCCCTTCGCCAGTGAACCCGACGCTGTGCCGGCGGGGCTCATGGTCCGGCGAGTGAAACCTACGCCCAACTCTCAACCGGCGCTCTTTACCACCTATAACCATCACGCTGTCATCACCGACCGTGAGGGCGACACCATGGAACTGGGGGCCGACCATCGCCGCCACGCCGAGATCGAAAACGCCATCCGCGACCTGAATTACGGCGTGGGGATCAACCACCTACCATCAGGACGTTTTTCCGCCAACGCCGCCCGGCTGGCAGTACAGGTGATGGCGCATAACTTGGCCCGCTGGACCATACGCATCGGTCTGGGTGAGTCGGCGGCAACCACCGAGACCTTGCGACGACGCTTCTTCTCCCTGGCCGGACGCATAACCCGCAAGACACGCCGCCTCACCCTGTATCTCCCCCAAGACTGGTCCTGGCGAAATCAGTTCGGCAGCGCCCTGCCACTGCCTTCCTGACGCCGCCCTCGGCGTTTGACCTGTCCACCATGACGCCCCTCGCCGGGACAATCAGCGCCCGGGCTGGACCCCTGACGGTCTCCGCCGGCGATTTGTGCTGAAAATCGCTCCCATCGCCGGCGCCACGGACCGTCAACATCCCTTTGGCGTGGCAGCCACACTCCGCATCGTCCATCTCACCGACATCAAGCCCCCGACAACCCGTTCCCTAACCTCTTGTCCCGCGTCGGACCATCCCCGGGGTATCCCTTCGGTGGATTAGGGTAAGTAGTGATGCCCGACTCTACCGCTTCCAGCTTGGCTCAGATGATCAGCAGCAGTGCCCGCCAGCGCTTACGGCAAGCCTACTCCCACACCGCCTGTTGTGCCGTATTCGTTCTCTTGGCATTGTGCGGCGTGTGGGCGTAGTCATCGAGCGACGACATCACCAGCATGAGTTACACCCGCCGGCCGGATATGTTGGACGCCGCCGGCGAGCGGTTGCCCCCGTAGCGTCGACGAACGCCACAGCCCGATATCATCCGCCAAGCCAGTCGGGGTGTACATGGGGTGGCAACGGGCGAGTTGTTCAGTCGAGCGGACAGGGCTCCAGCCGCCGTGATGGTCCCAGCATCCTTGATTGCTCGTAGAATATGGTTGACCACGTGCGAAATCGCTAGCTCCATAATCACCTCCATAGTACCTCGGTCAGGATTGCCCTGGACGGGTGTTGTCACTTTATCTTTAGGAATCGAACCTTCGGATGTGGGCGACGAAATGTGGAGGATGGTGAGACCAACGACGATTACCAAAAGCCCTATCAGCTCGGGGGTTCCCCAGAACCCTGACCGCTCGACTGAGCAACTTATGAATCGATGATAGCAGAATGTTGCAGGCCGTGGGGTAATTGATTCGACGCGCGCATAGTCATGGATGGACATCGTTACCCGCATGACCAGCACAACTAAAGCCGATCATATCGAAATCCACTAGCGCGCTGGTCCCCCACGGTGACTTAGCCGCACCTGTCGGCGCCAGCTTGGTCAGCAACTCCTCGATGTTTGCTTTGGTCCCGGAGAAAAGCCCCTTGGTCTCGACTGCGCAAGGTGTCGCCTCAATATCTGCGGCAAAAAGGGAGCTCGACGCCGATATGCAGTGCCGAGCCAACACCGGCCTGAACAAAGACGAGGCCCATCATCGCACGCCAGGGCGAAATCCACGACCGCTCCAGCGAGGGCAGCACTACGGCACGGATGGGCTCAACCTGCTCGCTGCTATCATGATTTGCTGGAATACCGCGCATCTTGGTGAGGCGGTCAGACAGAGGAACCATGCCGGATTGACCGTTGAGCCCGAGCTCTTGGCCTACATCTCTCCCCTTGGGTGGTTCCACATCCTGCTCACTGGCGAATACTGGTGGCCAAAGCGCCGATAGTGGACTTAGAGCCCCTAACATAAAGAGGTCAAGCGTCGGAAGCAGATGATTGAGCAGCCCAGGGACAGGAAGACTTCATGGATGTCAGCGCGGCGCTCGTAGCGCACCCGCAGCCGGCGGAACTGGTGCAACCACCCCAGGGTCCGCTCCACCACCCAGCGGTGCACTCCCAGCCCGCTGCCGTGTTCGGCGCCCCGCCGGGCCAGGGCGGGCGCGATGTGCCGCGCCCGCAGTTCCTGGCGATGCCGCCGCGAGTCATACGCCCGGTCGGCGTACAGCCGCTGGGGCCGGCGACGGGGTCGGCCCCGTTGACCTCGCACCGGCGGCACGGCGTCCACCAAGGGCAGCAACTGCGTCACGTCGTGGCGATTGGCGCCGGTCAGGATGGCCGACAGCGGCGTTCCATTGGCTTCGGTGAGCATGTGATGCTTGCTCCCCGGCTTACCTCGGTCCGTAGGATTGGGGCCGGTCTTTTTCCCCGCTCCCCACGGCACGCACTGACGCGCTGTCCACGCAAGCCCGTGACCAGTCCAGCTGGTCCGCTCCGTGCAATCTGGACAACAGCGTTTCATGGAGCTTTGCCCACACTCCCGCCTGCTGCCAATCCCGCAGCCGACGCCAGCAGGTCATCCCCGAACCGCATCCCATTTCCTGGGGCAGCATTTCCCAGAGCCTGCCCCGTACTTGATACGGGGGAATGCCGCTCTTCAATACGAACAGTATGCCGGTCAGCGCCTTGCGGTCGTCGATGCGCTGGCGTCCCGGATTGCGGAACCGCCGGGGTTTGGGGGCGGGCAGCAGCGGCTGTACGATCTCCCATAATTCGTCGCTTACCAAAGGTTTCGCCATCGGACACCCCCTCCCACTGCCGCAGATACGGCGCCAGCCCACCGCTACGATCCTGTCTTACCGCGAGATTAGCCGCCTGATTATGGATTAGCAACCCATTTTGTTAGGGGTTCTTAGTGTGCCGTATTGCGATCTTTCCGGTGGGAGGTCCTGCTATAAGAAGTCCCGGTTCGATGGGTCGCCAGTCACGCTCTCGATGAAGGCAGCAACTTGAACATGGTTGGCTAGCGCTCTACTGCGAATTGCTCCTTTGCGGGTACCAGCGAGGGCCCTTTCGGTTCTTTCTGAACCGGACAAAACCATTGTCCGGTTGGACGCTTTTCCGGCGATTGAAAGCCTCATCGATCCAGTTGGATACAGCGTTAGGAGAATCGCTCCACTTGTAGACCTTGGCAAAGCCACAGTCTACGTTGTAGTGGAGGCGGGGTGGAATCGTGTACGGGTAGTAATGGTCGCTTCTGAACGAGGGGTGTGACGGCAACAAGATACCGATCAGTCCGCCCCTATGGTTGGCATCCGTGTCGCGAACGGTTGCGGCAATTTCCCAGTCCACGTGTTTCCTCCTCCAGGTATCCTCTCCGATCAGCACGACTGTTACGGTTGCATCCTTGAGGTAATCATCCCGGATTCGGCGGGCTACCTCGTCAGTATTTAGACCGATGGGAATGCCCCCAATCCTGACCGACCTGGAATCCATAATGTTGTAGACATCGGCAAAGGCCCTCTCGAAGCTATCGCGATGCTGCTCGTCGTTTTCGTGATGGTAGCTGACAAATACCTTATGGTGCCGGGCTCTGACCATTCATTTCCTCCGTTAGTTCCGGGACCTCCGCTACTGACGTGAAGAGCTTGGCATACTGGCGAAGCAGGTCTTCGGTTCCACCAAGGTCCTCCCAGAAATCGCCGCGACCAGCCCACTCCATCTCGTTCAAGTTCGGGTTCTCGCGTTCCCACTGCTGCAATCGCGGGTGCCATTCGGTAAGGAGGGGGCGCAACACATGGTTGAGCATCGAGACGGCCAGATACCCGAAGGAGAGTTCCAGTCCGCCCTTGGGACGGGCCACGGCCGGTCCATAACTACGTAGAATGGTCCGGGTGGTGTCGAAGAGAGAATAGATGGAATTCAGCGCTTCGCGTACCGACCCGTCCTGAGGTGAGAACCCTCCTAAGGGCGTTCTCGTGGCCATTTCAACGTAGAGTTCCCACGCAGCCTTTATTTCCGACTCGTCCGGTTCCCAGGTACCGGAGATTCCGCCGAATCCCGGCACCTTGAAATCGATCCTCACGTTGGTCAACCTTGGCAATGCTGGATACCTCCTTTTGGCTTACAAATACTTCACGCGCGCCGCCCGACGGTTTGGCTATCCCGAGGATGGTAGGTTAGCGCCGAATCCTCTATCTGTTCCTTATTAGCCAGACCTTTGCTGACGATGGACCTTGTAACCGCTCCAATTTGTCGAGGTAAGTGGGTAGTGCCCGATGTGCCGTTGGCTTATAAAGGGCTCTGGGTTTGCCGGAAGGGGTCGAGACCCCTATTTCCCAAGGGACCCACCATGAGCCTTGCGTGTTGTCAGAAACCACGATGAGCATCGTGGCCGCGTTGCCTATTGCTTCTACTAGGGCTTCATCGACGTGGTTGTCCCCCGGAAACAGCGAATCGTCATGGACGTCAATAAACACGTCCCACTCCGAGTCTGAGAGCTCTTTCGCCAGGCCTAGTGCCGTAGCTTGGTCACTGTGCTGGTATGACACGAAAACATCCGATTGTTGGTTGTGAGGCGTGTAAGCCTTCATCAGGACGGTGGACGCCAATTGACGAGCCACCCCCAACCTGGCCATGTTCCGTCCGTATGTTATCGCCATTTTCTTTCGGTCACCTCGCTATCTCATGCACCAATTTATACCCCAAGAGCTGGCCACGTTAGTTGATACCTTAGCCTATGGTGCGGTGAACTTTCCGGTGGGAGGTACAGATATCAACGGTCTGATTGAGCGGGCAGAAGCCGACATCGGCGTCGATAAAATGCCGGCTGTCATGAATTGGTTGGCTTATCTTCCGCTGTTCTTCCAGAACGCGCGGTTTCAGCCGAACCCCAAACGGCATCAGTCATGTTGTGGCGCCGGTAGGCCGCCATTGCACTAACCACCTTCCGGGCTCCCTCTCTGCCCACTAACTTACTGCCCTCTAGTTGTCTTGATGGGATTTTCTAACCGAGCGGAACGCCGAGCACGCTTGAGAGCACCGCTTATCCTCAACCGGTAGGTGATCATCTCTTCGCTGACTCCATAACAGTCCGCGGCCGTGCGTGCATCCAGGCCGGAGAAGGCAATACGATAGGCGGCCTCATTCGGGACAAGAATGCAACCGCCCAAATAAGCGGCTTCATCCTCGACCAGGGAGTCGGCCCTCCGGCCTAAATCACCCATGCAAACCAACTCTGTGGGGTGGGCCAATAAGACGTGAGCCAGTTCGTGAGCCAAGTTGCTCACCTGTCGCCTCGAACTGTGGGAATCGTTATGGATGACGATGCGTTTGCCCTGTCCTACCGGAAGCAGCATGGCCGAGAACCCGCCTGAATGAGAGAGCAGCACCTGCGCTGGTGAGGGGCAGACGCTCCGAAATTCGCTGAGGGGGACAATCTGAACTGATAAGCGCTGGAAGACGTCCCGCGGGTCAAGCGGTGCAGTCTCGGCCAGACCCGCTTGTTTTCGAAGGCCCAAAGCAATGTCGTTTGCCCGGGCCTTGAAGCCATGCCGAAACTTGACCATTACTCATTCCTGAACTGCTGGTATGCGACCCGTATGATCTGCTCAAGGGCCGCGGCGTTCTCGGGGGTGAGATTACGGTCGGCGCGCAGGTTGGCAGTGAGCTGCGCCAAAGGTTCAGGTGAGGAAGAGCCGGGCAGGAAAAAAGCAGCGTCCAAGCCGGACCAAGCCAAGAGTAGCGCCAGGCCGTCAACGTCGGGGCGCTTGCCTTGGGAGAGGCGACTGAGAGTTGGCTGACTCACACCGGATTGTTCGGACACCTGCCTCCAAGTCAGCCCCTTCGCCTGACGGTGAGAATCCAGCGCCGCATAGAAGGATTCGACATCGAATGCTCCGCTAGGCATACCGTCCTCCTCAATCTGGATTCCTTGCTTGCAAATTGTATCCTATTGTGGAATAATAGTCCAATTCCTAATTAGGAATTCGCATCCCACTTGACATGGAGGACCGAAATGGCCAGAGGGACAAGAGGCGGCGGAAGGCTGTCGGGAGACAGTGTGCGGGGATACACCCTGCGGGGACGGAACGGGAAGATCAACTACGTGGGGACCACCAACAACCCCGGTCGGAGAGCAGGGGAACACAAGACTGATGGCAAATCCGGACGGCTGCAAACGGAAACCCGGCCCATGTCGCGGGGAGCGGCGGAGCGGTGGGAAGCCAACCGGCTCAAGACCTACCGGGACAATCACGGCGGAAAGAACCCTCCCCACAATAGGACCAAGAATGGATAGGCAGTACCGGGCGGCGGGCACTTGGGTCCCGTCGCCTTGTCTACGTTAACGATGAAGCCAGGCCAACGATGTCGGGCATGTTATCTGGTAAAATGATACATGCCGGCTTCGGATATTGACAGTAGGCATACGGCATAGGGGCAGTTTCAGTGCAGTTAGGGTCATTGCTCAGCAATTTCCAGTTGGAGAGGGTGTGGCTGGGCCCGGCTTGGGCCAACGTGGAAATCTCCTTCGATCAAAGCGACCAAGACGCAGCCTGGGAGCTATACGTCGAGATGCTGCTGAGGGTTGTCACGCAGCTGCTTCCGTCAGAGGGTGGTGACGAGTCGACGGCTCTCGATAGCATTTATGCCCTTTTCCCGGTTACCAGAGAGATTCTCCGACGCCGGGGCAGGAGTGCCATTTCCTTCTGCAAAGTCGCTATACCCGTAATGAACCAAGTAGTCCGCCCCTTCACCGCCAAGTGGCATCCTCAATCATTGGCGGGAGCTCTTAGCGACGCGGAGAAGCGTACTGAGTTCAGGCAAGACTTAGAGGCCTCCAAAGCGACTTGCGCAACTACAATCGACTTTTGGCACAGATCGCCGGGGTGGAAGACTTGACCGACCTTGAAGTGCGACCGGATGCTAGAGATGGCCCAAACCAAGCCACACAAAGCGTTTATCTCGTAACACCATGGCCTGGACGAGGAGTGGAAGGATCGTTTCGTCCGTTTGATGGGGGACCGAATAATTGACAAGTCGATCTATGTCGGCGAATTCGTATCGACGAATTCGCCGACGGCTGATACTCTCCGACGCATTCGAGAGGAGTACATTTCAGAAGCGACTATGGCGGTAGTCTTGGTCGGGCTTCGCACTTAGCAGCGGAAGTTTGTCGATTGGGAGATTGGCGCCGCTCTCATGGACACAACAATGAACCCGAGGTGTGGCTTGATTGGCATACTGCTCCCTACCCATCCTGATTTTGGAAAATCTACATACCATCCTCGCCTTTCTCAGAAGAAGGAAGCAACCGGACCTCGACAACAACCGGCTTCCTTTCGGGTGAAACTGGAACATATCTCCCAACAAAATCTGGCAGACTTAGTTTGCAGCGCCGGTAGCCTAATCGGCAGGAGTGAGAATCATGGCAGAACCGATCAGGAACGTCTTTATCAGCCACAAGCACGAAGATGATGATGGCCTTCAGGAACTGAAGCGTCTGGTGCGAGAACACGGCATGACCTGGCGCGATTATTCGATTACCGCAGACAATCCGAACAACGCGCACAATGAAGACTACATCAAGCGAGAGATTCTTGCGCCGCGCATACGCCAAGCGGGTTGCCTGGTCGTGTACATCTCTGAAAAAACCAAGAACAGCGATTGGGTAAACTGGGAGATCGAATACGCTCAGCGGCTAGGCAAGCGCATAGTCAGGGTTTGGGCCAGGGGAGACCGCGATTGCGACCTTCCCGAAGCGCTGGAAGACTATTGGGACGCGCTGGTGGGATGGAACGGCGAAAAAATCATCGATGCCATCAACGGGGCATCCGATGAATCCAACAAGAAGGACGGCACTCAGACAGATTACAGACCAATCAAGCGTTATGCTTGCCGCTAACCGGAGGGTCATGTGCCTAAATTGCACTCTTATGTAGTCGACAGAGACTACGGGTTCGCGCCGAACCCTTTTCACGGCTTTTGTACCTTGGCAACCTGCAAGCCCATCATACGCAGGGTCGCTCAAGTGGGAGATTGGATAGTCGGAACCGGGTCAGCTTACAAAAAACGGACAGGACACATCGTCTACGCGATGCGAGTAAGCGAAACGATGCCCTTCGACCAGTATTGGGCGGACCCTCGGTTTCGCGCGAAGCGGCCGAACCTGCGAGGGAGCCGCAAGCAGGCGTTCGGGGACAACATTTACCATCGGGACCCCAATACTGACTTGTGGCTCCAGGAAGACTCACACCACTGCCATGATGACGGAACACCCAATTCCAGGAACATAGACAACGACACCCAGACTGATAGGATACTGATCGGTGAAGATTTCGTTTACCGGGGCGGCGGCGGGCCTGAAATTCCAAAATTCTACGGGACTGACATTTGCAAGAAAGGTCCGGGGCACAAGTCCAATTTCACTGACGAGGAAGTACAGGCTTTTGTCGAATGGGTGCGTTCCTTCGGGGAAGGCGGGTACCTCGGGAAGCCGCTGAGGTGGAATTGACGCCAAGGCCTTGCCGCGATGCTCCTGCACTTCAGGCGACCTCAAAGCTTTTTTAGAGGCGGCGGTGGACACTCCGATTGGGACAGCGCTGTGGGAGGTAATCAGAGATGCACCTGAACGAATACCAAGAGAGGGCGCAATCCACGGACCAGCAACCCCTTGGGGAGGGTATGGACCCCAACTCTTCAGAGATGTTGGTGCCCTTGCTGGGGATGGTAGGTGAGTTGGGCGAACTCATGGCAGAGTACAAGAAATGGCTCCGCGACGGGCAATCCTACGCTCTGTTTCCGGACCGGGCGAGGGAAGAACTGGGTGACCTGTTGTGGTACCTGTCCAATACTGCGACAAAGTTCGGGCTCTCGCTGGAGGAAATTGGCCGTTACAACCTACAAAAGACGAATAGCCGGTGGCCGGCCAAAGCATCTGAAGCCACGCCTCGCACATTGTTTGACGAGGAATATCCGCCCGAGGAACGCCTGCCCAGGAAGATGCGGGTTACCATCAACGAGGGAGGGTCGAAGGTCGTCAAGATGTTCATAGACGGCAAGCAAGTTGGTGATGACTTGCGGGACAACCGGTACGATGATGACGGCTATCGGTTCCACGACGTTTTTCATTTGACCTATGCCAGTGTCCTGGGTTGGTCTCCCATATTGCGAGCACTGTTGCGGCGGAAACGCAAGAGCAATCCCGCCGTAGACGAGGTTGAGGACGGCGGCCGGGCCCGCGTAATAGAAGAAGGTATCGCCGCTATGGTATTCAGCTACGCCGAAAGGCGGAACTTTCTGGAAGGGGCAGAGGGAGTCAACTTCGAACTACTCCGGACGATCAAGGACATGACGGCCCATTTGGAAGTCAGCCGCCGTGCCGAGGGGAATTGGGAAAGGGCTATCATGGAAGGGTTTCAGATTTGGCGGCAAATCCGTGATTCAGGAGAAGGAAAAATCGAAGCGGACCTGGAGCGAGGCACGATTACACTTGCACCCCGATAGACGGTTAGCGCTGTTTCCTCCAGAATGACCCGACACTGCAACTGCTGCGGGTTTCATGTTTGGTCATGTTTACGCTGCGAAACAGATGCGAGTCCAATCATCGGGTCCCTTGGCTCGCCCTGCCCTCCTTGGGTTTGCTCTTGATGCTCAGTACAAGCTGTACGCAGGTCAATACGGCCACTGCGCTGGTGGCCAAGACCGCCCCGGCCAAGGTTATCATCAACAGAGCCCAGCCCCATTCGGTCACCCATGGTGGGACGGCAGCGCCTTCGACGTTCCGCAAACTTACAATGGTGGCGATGGACGCACCCAGTATCGTGACGGCAACCAAGAAAATGCCGAACATGATGACCGGTTGAATGTAGTCCCTGATTCTGCTTATCTCGACTTCGAAACGGTGTTGATGCCGTTCCTCGCGCTCGTTTGCTGCGTCTTCGAGCCGCCGCCCTCTTTCCACTGAATCGTCATTGATACGGGTTGCGTATGACCAACTCGCGTCAGCCTGGTCGGATAGCCCGCCTTTGAGAACCTCCCAAGTAGGCTCCTTGGGAAATCTCGAGCAGTCTATTGGTTCCGCCAGTTGATGAACTTCAAAGGTGAAAACGGGGGCTTCGGGGAGTAGCCTTATCGTCTCGTTTCCCAGATTGACGACTCGAATGTACAGGCGTTCTCCATCCCTTTGGTGTCCATAGCACGGGTCCACCTGTATACCCATAAGGCCGGTGAGCCCCTTGAGGGCGTACCGGATACGAATGCCGATTTTGCCAACCAGGTCGTTGGGCATAATCAGCTCTTCCATAGTGGACAGCACTGCTATCCTGCCGGGCTTGATTTCCAAGAAAGTTCCTGGGTAGGGATTGCCCTTCTCATAAAATGTGCCATCGATCATCACCTGGTCGGTGGCGACCCTCAGGACGTAAGACGCTTCTGTGAAACCGCTATCCACCCAGGTGTCAGGCTTGAAGATCTCAGGAGCCGAGGACGCGTCGTCGCAACGCTCTCGAATTTGGTCGCCGTTCAAAATCATGAATTCTTCCTCGGTTCGTCGGAATGGCGAGGGATCCCTCGGTTTGGGCAGGATTGGCCCAAGATGGGAACCGAGGGACGGACCTATTGGTAGCTGCCCATGCAAATGTGGTCAGAAAAGAGTTCTTGCTGGAGGCACCAGTTCGTTTATGCCCCATTTGGGCGGGTACCAAAATGCGATGGGTTTGTTGGCTGGTCGGTAAACCTGCTTAATACGCGTGCGGTTGTTGGTTCCCCTAATCTCCGGATGCCTGATTCTGGAGTATTTGGAGACTTCGCAGAACAAGTTTTGGCAGTCTATCAGTTGAAGAGGTCTACCGAAGAGGGTGCGGAAGACTATCCCACGGCGCTCGAATTCCCTCTCTTGTCGGTCAGCGACCCATCGGATAATGTCAGATTCACTGAGCCCCCCCAAATCGCTGAAGCACTTGTGAATCCCGTCCAAGGCGCCAGGACCGGGAGATGTGAAATCCATTTCTGAATAACCACACATTGAACTGTAATTGAGGTCCGTAATCAGTTGGTAGCTCAGGAAGTTTCCCAGTCCAGGATATGACCGGAGCAAGTCGAATGCCCGTTCCATGCTTGGCGCCTCGGAGATCTGGTCTGCCAGATGGTCCTTCATCATAGATTCCAACAGCTTCAGGTGGTTACGATGTTTTTCGCGGTATCCAAAGGTCCGGCTACCTGATGGCATGATGTAGGCCCCCGAGTAAATGGCAGTTCCTGCCCCCATCGCCTCGGCGTAAATCTCGTCATAGCCCGCAAAGGAATATTCCTTGAAGGTTGGAAACCCCAACCGGGAGGTCAACAGCTCCCAGGTCTCTATTTTGTTGAACAGCTTGAAAAGGATGGTCCGGAAAAAAATTTCTTCCGGCGTTTGGTCTCCCCGATAAATGACGTGCCTTATCAGATATTGGCTAACTCGGTCGGAAGCGCGGTAAGCATTCGTGAACTTGTGGCGCCTTATGATGGCGTCCTCGGTCCAAGGGGGGGATATCCCTCTAGCTTCCTGAAAAACACTTGCTGACGCTCAGCGGCGAACTCCCAAAGAGCGTCGAAAACCTTAGTTGGTTTGATCAGCGAAAGCATGGACAACGTCGGTATTTTCCGCGAACAGCAACAACGTGGGGACATTTGGAATTCTGAGCAGACGCCCTCGTCGAGAAACCGTCGGCCATTCTAGCCGCTACTCACTTACCGGTGCAAAGGAAAGTTGCGCCGAAACTCGGATACGTACCGCCTCCCGAGGCTGGCAGGGTGGTCTTTGAGCCAGTCGGTAAGCTTACCAGTGCCAGTCGGCATGGCCTCCGACACGAGCAGCCCGGCCATCAGCCCGTCGATCTCATCGCGGGTGAGCACCACATCCCGCAACGCCAGGCCTGCCAGCCGGATTCCGGCGTAGCCCACCGACGGCGGCGTATGCACCAGCCGGGCCCGGACGCCCATCGCCGCCGCCAGCAGGCGAATCAACTCCTCGAAGGCGAGGGGCTCCGGCCCGGCTGCGTCGGTAATGCTATTTTCACTCCGGGAACTGGCCGCCACGGCCTGACCCGCCAGGTCTTCGGCGAATATGGGCTGCACCAGGTAATCGCCCCTCCCGAAGACGGGAAACACCGGAAACCGCCGCAGCGCCCACGCCAGATTGTTAAGGAGCAGGTCGCCCTCGCCAAAGACCAGGGTGGGCCGGATGATGGCGTGTGGCACACCCATGCCCTTTAGAATCTCCTCCACCCGTCCCTTGCCCCGGTAGTAAGGCAGCCTTGATGCACGTGAGGCGTTGGTCACCGAGAAGTGGACGATCCTCCCGACGCCGGCATCGGCGGCCGCCTCGAACAGGGTCCGGGAGTTCTCCACCGCCCGCTCGAAGGTGTTATTCCCCCTTGCGAACCGAATCCAGTAGGTGTTGTAGAGCACGCTGGCCCCTGCCATGGACCGGCGCAGGCCATCCGGGTCGGAGAAGTCCAGGGGATGCGCTTTCACCATCCCGGCAAAGGGGTCCTCGCGGTCGGGGTTTCGGGTCAAAGTCCTGACCCTAACGCCATCGGCCAGCAGACGACGGGCGACGTACCGGCCCGTGTAACCGAAGGCGCCGGTCACGACGGCCTGGTCCGGATGGTTCAACACGTTCAATTCCCTTGCCACTCCACCAGATTGAAAAAATCGAGAGCCTTCACATTGAAATTCGCGATAGCGGCGTAAGAGGCCCTACCCCCGGCGTTGCCTGAGGGCTGAATCGGCCGGCTCCGGCAACCTCCCGGAGGCTTGTGGCATACGCCCGACCCCCGCTCCAACCATTTCCAACTTCCCCGGTCTGGACGAGGGCAGCTCGGCAACGCGGCATCCACCATGGTTCTACCGGCCGCGGTCGTCGAACGTTCGCCTCAACAACCGTGCCAAATCGGGTCATCAGTCAGAGTCGAGTTCGGAGCTTGCCAACTGAACCAGCAAATCGTGGTCAACTTTGTGGAACGCGGAACGCAATGCGTCCAGAATTATCCTGATGCCACCCCAATCCGCTGGTTGCATCTCCGCTGGTTTGGCCTCGAAACGGCTGAGCTTCTGTAAAAAGCGTTCCTTTATCTTTCGCTTGTCCAGGATCTCACCCTGATAGGCTTTGAGGTTGCGGTTGTAGCCAGTCCACTGTACTGGAGAAAGTTCCCCAGTTGGATCAACCAGCATGTCCCTTCCCAGGTAAAGCTCTATTCCACCGGCGCAACCATTCACGTTCATGTGCGAGCGGCCCTGGGGACCCAAGGTGGGGTAATCTTGACCCATGTCGCAATCGGGATATTGGATAACTGCAATATTGGCCGGCAAACTCGCCAGGTCCAAAGCATTCACCGCGTCCCTGCCAGCAGTATCGTTGTCAAACACCGCGATCACCCTCTGGCGGACGTCGAGTGCTGCGAATGAACGGACCAAGTTCGCCAGTTGCCCTACGCCGCCACCTGCTTTCGTGGTCGAGTGATCGAAGAACCTGAAATAGTCCGCCAGGTGAGGATATAAATGGGCCAGCGACCGCTCGAGGATCCATCGGTCTGACTCACCTTCAGTCAGCACAATCACCCTTTCGATGAGCCATGCCTCATCATACAGAAGGTTGTCCTTCATATCGTCAGGGCCGGCATCCGCGTCAATCCAGCCGCCCACGTCCAGGTGTGTCAGATCGTATGCTACATCCATATCCGGCGGCGCGTGTTCAACCATGATCCTCAGCGCCGACAATGTTTCAGCACTACCCGCGCGAAGGTCGCCGGGAAAATCGAGCAGATCGGAACGCAGCATGCGCTGCAACAGGGGGAATAAAGGATCTTGTGGGTCAAGGTCTCCGCTGGAATCGGATGTCAGTCCGTCATGCAAGATCCGCTTAACCCCCAATGCCCATTTGTCGAAGGTGAGCGATCTCAATTCTTTAAGCTCGTTATCCTGACCGCTCGGGTAGATGTCGCGCCACCGTTCGGTTTGTTTGATCTCCGCCTCCAAGTTCGTCTGAAATACCGACCTCGCGTTCTCGAAAGTGAAACCCTTCAGGTCCAAGCGATCCCGGACCACCGCCACCGGACATCGATAAATCACGACCTCCAAGGGGCTGTCTTGATCGTATTCGTCGAGATAACTGTCGTCGATGTATTGCCCGAGTAGCTCAGGATTGCGGTTATCGACCCAAACCACTTGGCGGTCACCGGGACGGAAAATCCACATCAGCGAAGCGTCGACGCAGTTGCGCGACGACCCTAGCTCGAGGTGGCCGATTTTGAATGTTCCATAACTGCTCATAGGGTGCCGGTGCCTCCATTTTCTGTAATGCAACAAAGGGAGTGGGTCGCGAGTCCTGGATGGATATCAGGTGCAGGGCAAGGTCAGTATGCCGCGTTTAGATTCCCAGCCGGTCCTTGCTCGACCTTGGTACGCATGACGAAAATCGCCAAGCTCCCGGCGACGTTTACGACCAATTCCGCATGCCGTGGCATGGGGAGAGCATCCGCGCCACTCCTTCCGTGGGCATCTCCTAAACGGTTCCGTATCTCGTTTATGCTGCCGACGATGGAGTTGCACCCGCCTAACAATTGCCGAAACGACTGTTCAGACTGCTGGTCTGGTGCGAGTTCCAGTAATCGAGAAGCTTGCCGGTAAAGGTTGCCCAAGTCGCTGTACTGTTCGCCGGCATCGTCCAAAATGTGCTTGCAGACTGATTCAATCAAGCTGCGTGCCGCGGTGATGGCTCCCTCCGGGTCCTGGTCTATTCTTTCACTTGCTTTGTTCCAAAGATTTCTCACGCCGGATACGCTGAAATCGTCGAATGGCCCATCCAACATATCGCTGGCAGGGTTGTTGGCAACGTTCTCGAGGTATGTCAGCAGCGGGTCGAATTCCTCCCGGAAATAGGTCCGTCGGCTGGCGTAAGTTGGGAAGTTGGGTTGGATAAAGTCCCAAAGCTCTCCAAGTATGCGACAAACCCGGACCGCCTGGGGGAGACGAGCCCGTATGGCGTCGTCACGCATCAGGGATTCGCGGAGAGCACGATATATTTCACCCGATTCAGGCCCTCCCCGAAAGTAGGTAACGCGGTCTATCATAATGGACCGCAGTTGAAGTACGCGTTCGATCGGGTCGGCCGGAATCTCGGGTTCGTAGTCGGTGAATTGCATGGATTACCTCTGGCCTGGAATCCGCCACCCTGGGCGCCCCAACTAGTTTGGCAACTTGCTATGCGCCGGTCAACATTCTAACCGGGCCATAGGCCGTCACCCCTGGTCCTATGTCCGGGCATCGGGCCGTTCCATGAGATAGCCCACGCGCGGCTCAGCGAGATGTACCTGGGGTTGTCGCCGTCCTCGCCCAGCTTGCGCCGCAGCCGCATCAGGTGGGTGAGAAGCACCCGGGGCGTCTCGGGCTCCCCCTGCCACACGAGTACCGTGACGCGGGCGGCCCTGTCCCGGACGTCTTCGGTTTGTGCCGAGTTGGGAATTGTTGGGACAAACGTCAAGCTATTCTCACGCGCCCAACGCGCGGCTTCATCCTGCGCAACGTACAGCCGCCGTCCTTCCCGACGGGCCACAAGATCGCTTTGGCTGATTCTTCGGCGGATATACGATTCGCTTTTATTTGTCGCGAGGGCCAAGTCGGCAACCGTAAATTCCATATCAATGTGGTGCGCTCCGTTGTGAGCGAGATTTGTAGAACTGCCTGTTGTTAAAGATACCGCAGTGCCGACCCGGCGGACTCCCCTCGGGTGTAGCGGCCGACCATGCCGACGCGCCCGCTGTGGCCGTTGAAGAACTCCCAGTCGGCCAACCCCGCGGCTTTGGCGATGGCCTTCACCCGCCGGGAGATCTGGGACTCCGACAGCCCGAAGACCTTCTCATCACCTGAAGCCCCCGCCGGCCGGATGGCGGAAAGCGCCTGCATGGCGGCGGGCGTGATGGCCACCACCGCGCCCTGGGCCTCGGCGTCGGTCTTGGAGCGGACCACGGTGATGCGGCCGGAGCCGTCGTCCCAGCGCTGCATGTCGCCCCAGGTCAGAGACGAAGCCTCGGACCGGCGTAATCCCGCGTCGGAGAGCGCCGCCACCAGCGCCACGTCAAACCTGGCCCGCTCCTCGACCTGCTCGTCGGTTTCGACGCCGCGGCCGCGTTTGCGGGGCTGGACGGCGGTGAGGCGGATCACGACCAGGACGTCGGCGGTGAGGGCGCCGGACTGGCGCTGGGGTTTGGCGAGCCGCCGGCCCCATCCTTTCAGAGAGGCGCGCACTCCCGGGTCCCGGCAGGGCGATTCATGCTTCGCCCACTCATGGGCTTTCGAGATGGCGGAGGCGGCCAGGCTCAGGGTGGCGACGGATGCGCCGGCATTGGCTCGGGCGGCCAGGTAGCGGGCCACGGTGAGGGGCTCCGCCGGCAGGGACCGGAGTCCCACCTCGGCGGACCAGCCGTCGAACATGCTCCACTGGGCAGCGTAGGTGCGGCGGGTGTTGTCGGAGAGGACGGCTTCCAGGGAATCGGCCACGCCCCGGTCGGCGGCGGCGAGTTCAGGGAGCGGCGCAGGGTGATGATGGACAATCTGGTGGTCGGCGATGGTGATCACGGGCGGGTCTCCGGTGGCGGGATTTGGGGGCGGTTTTGGCGGGTGCAAGCTGCGCGATAAATGCAATTGTCGCGCGGCGAATATCGTGCTCGTGATCACGTCGGCAACTATCCCGCGTCAACCTGAATTGCCGAGTCCCATTGTCTCACCGTGCAGGACTTTGCCTGCCAGATGCAAGCGCTGGTGGATGTGGCTTATCCCGACGCTCTCGTGACCTGCGTGGTCCTAGACAACCCCGTATCAAGTACGGGGCAGGCTCTATCCACAGCAGGGCCTCCCTGTAGGAGACCTTTCCGGGTGCTGAGCCCATGCGTATCCTGAACTGCCTGGAGTTTCACCACACCCCCAAACACGCCAGTTGGCTCAACATGGCGGAAATCGAATTCAACCTGCTGACTCGAGACTGCCTCTGGGGACGCCATGGAGATGATAAGGCATTGGCTGGAGCCATTAACGCCTGGCACGTCCGGCCCAACGCCGCCAAGGCCACCATTGATGGGCGCTTCAGCAACCAGGATGCCATCGCCAAACCCCATCGCTTCTATCCCTGCAATTCCTGGCTTGATCCAGTACTAGTTCGCCGACTTTCTTAACACACCCGTCCGCGGCGGTTCTCCAGCTTGGGTGGCACCACATCAAGTTATCGCTGGAGCATCCAAGCTTCCACCAGCCAGACCACACGGCGTCAGCGTTGCTGTTCAACATCGTGTACGAGGTGGCGGAGTGCATGTTGCGCGTGGGCCTTGGTTCCATACGCCGTCCCCTACGCGGGCGACGTATGCCGTGCTCCTCCTAACCCAGGATGGCGGTGATTTCCCCGATGCTACGGCCTTTCCTTCGCGTGGTTCCGGGCATAGGCATTCCTCCATGTGGGTCGGATTTGTGCCTCCCCGACGTTTGAAAACGCCAGGATTCACCTGATCAATGAGGTAGGGAATTCTGAGGAGTCCCCATCAGGGGCGCTGGAGCGCTACCACCGATTCGAGACTCAGCCGGGGGGAGTGGCCGTGGAAGAACCGGTAATTGCAGGACAGGGCAACCACCACGCTGATTAGGTGACCAATTTGCGCTCAAAACTGCATAAAACGAACACGCACCGGGCCCCGGAAAGGCAGTTGTTCATCCCGCCCCGAAACGAGCATCACACTGATTTTCCATTGCGCCGGGAAACTTCTCTCGTTAGACGCCGGCGATCAACTCGCCCAACCTTCAGTCAACGCCAGCTCCGGTGTCGTACGCAGGTAGGCACAAACTCAGAGCAGGGAAATTCGGCGGTGCCGCCTATCTCGATGCCGGAATTTCGCTCACCCCAACCGGGCAGAAGACCTCGGCCGGATTTTCCCTACAATAGGAGGGTTGCGACCGCCGGCTAATCCACATCCCAGGCTGGCGCATGTGCGCATGGAGGATCTGACACGACCGGGACGAGATTCTTGACTTGGATGGCGGAGGAGAACCGGACCGTTGGCGCGACCCTCCGAATGCTGGACCGGCGTGCACGTCAGTGCCGAAACACGAGCTGGCGCGTCCGGCCCCGGCAGGGACCCTTTTATGAGAGTCGTCCAGAGGTTCCGCCCACCAACCGACTGGGTGGGTTACGGATGGATTGCCTGTAAGGAGATGCAGCCATGATTTCGCTGGATTGGGAATATGAAAACGCGTTCCGGCGCTCCGTCCAGGAGATGCTGGAACGGAATCTGCGCTTGACGCTGTGGCTCTTGTGGATGATGCCGTTGTTGGATGTCAAGGAAATGGCGGCCATCATCGGCTTCAGCGAGAACTACTGCTACGAACTCCTGAGTATCCTGCGCGACAGGAAACTGGTCGTTCGGACGACCATGGGTCGGGCCAAGGGCAAGCGATACCGTCATTGGCTTACCAGGGAAGGCGTGCTCAAGGTCGCCGATGAGACGGGGGAGCCAATCCCATGGCATCTGTCCGAAACCGGGATCAAATGGCTGGTACGGCGTCTGCCTCTCGTCGAAGCTTTCTATGGCTTGGTATCCCGGTTGTGGAGCATGGAAGGAGTTCGGGTTGACCGCCCGGTGCGCCCGTTGGACGGCCGGGGCACGATTGCGTTCAACCCTCACCTGAGAATGTTCAAGTTCTCCTGGGTCCGCGAAGGTGGAATCCATGCCGTGGTCCAGTACGAAAACACGGCATGGATCGCCCTGGTCTGGGTGGGCAACATGATCACGGAGCACAATCTGAAGGAAAAAGGTCAACTGGCCGTCCAGCAACTCGATGAGCGATACACGCCGTCGGCATGGGTGATTGTCGGGTATGACCGCCTGGCGGCCCAACAGGCGGCCGAGTTCTGGCCCGGCGCGAACGTTCTGGCCGTCTCCGCGGACGGCCGTCTGGAACGCAAGATGGAGCCGGGGCCATTCTCCGAGCCCCTGTGGGAACGGGCGCAACCGGCCAACCTGGGCCGGCCCCAACGGGTGGCCGCCTGGTTGGATCGCAACCAGGCCATGTTGGCGCTGAACGAACCGACAGCCTACGCCATCTTCCGGTTCATCGCGGAATGGCACGGTCCGACGCCCAGCCAGCTCAAATGGCGGTTTGGGGAATCATACCGGGCGGCGCTCAGGAAGCTAAGAAAAGCCGGGCTGGTCGTGACTTTGGACGGGGCCTACTACCTGACGCGTCCGGGTATGCGCGCCGTAGCCAACATGGACCGGGTCAGCGCCCAGGATGTCTTCAGCCGTTCGGAAGTCTACCTCAAAGAGGATGGAACGTACCGCCGTCAGCAGGAGTACCACAACCAAGCCCTGATTGATGTGGCGTTCCATCTGTGGAACCATTACTACGACACATTCGCCGGATTCCGCGGTCGGCGCAACATCGAAGGGGTGACCCAGGTCGCCCCGGACGCGATCGTTTGCATGGACCAGGAATTCGACATCACCTGTCGGGTGTACCTGGAGCTGGAGAACACCGCAGAGTACGACGCCGGCCTCTGGGATAAATCGAACACTTACAGACTGCTGGAGGCGTATATGGATGACTGGGTGCCACTATTGTTCATCGTGTCCAGCGATGCGGCGGAGCAGAGATTGCAGGCCGGGGCGGCGGATCTGCGGCTGATGCTCACCACCACCTATGCTCGGTTTTTCCAGGGCCCACTCGTCGGCGACGACAGCGTCTGGCGCCGGGAGGGCGAGGTTGAGAACATCCGGTATCCGGCAATGCTCCTCGACAGGGACCCCGACGTGCTGGCGTTTTTCGGGGAGCTGTAGGGCAGCAAGGTCCAACTGGGGAGCTACGCCGGTAGCTGCCGCCGCCGATCCTTCCCCGTCTGGGGCTCCAAAAATCTTAACCGTTTCGTACATCCCGGCGGACAAGATTTTTGGAGCCCCAATTTTGGGCACATATATACCTTTCAGAAAGCGATTTTGAGTAGAAAACTACGGATTTAACCCGTTTACCGGCGTCAGAAGCGGCCGCGAACCGCGGTTAAGATTTTTGCCTAGAATGGGATCTGCGAGGCAAACATGGATCAAGCACGAAAGCGGTCGAAAACGGTTAAGTTTTTTGCACTCACATGGTTTTTCAGGGACAAAAGAGGACGTGCGGGGGCCTATTATAGCGACGGGTTGGCCCAGCGGCCTGTATTTGACACCGGTGGCTCGCGAACGCTCACCAGGGGCCCGCATCGGTACAGGCAATCCGTGGAAACGATGAAGTGGCGGAGCGATAGGCGAGATCGGTTATTCAGACGAGTCTCCGGAGCGACAGGATGGGGCAGTCCCCCACGTTGCAGTAGGCCAGGTAACAGAGCGGGCACTCCAGGCCGCCGCAGGAGGTGGTCTCGATGAGCAGCGCGGGATCCTGGGCGAGTCGGTCGTGATGACCGCGCCGAGGCCCCGGCATAGGTGACAGATGCAGCGGAACTCGGTGGTGGGCATGCGCTGGTACGGTCAGCTCTCATCGGAAACCGCCCGCGATCGCCATCAGGCCAATCGCGCCGGCGGAAACAGGGGACACTCGACCCTGCGATTGCCCCCAGATGACTGGGTTGTCCCTGTACATTGACACCTGGACAGGCAGTCCTGGTGGGGGGCGGCGCTGCAGAACGAGCACCAGATTCCGTTGATGACCTGGGTTTCGTCGTCCGTTGGATGACAAATGCGGTACGAATGTAGCCGCAAGACCGGCACAGTTCGCGGAACTGATTGGCTCGAGGGTCAAGTGGGAACGGCGGGACGGTATGCATCATTCAGCTTAACGCCTTGCGATACAGGCTGGCGCCGGGCATACGCGCGTCAGTAGTTGCCATTGTGCAGGTTGCCGAATCTGCCCAGCACCGGGGCGAGTTCGCAACTCCCCGGGTGCTCAGCGACCACATCGATCGAATTGCCGCTCTGGTGTTGCGGCTTTGCGGATTAGCAGCGCGATGCAACCGCGTAGTTGCGGAGCTTCGGACTTCCAACGGCCCCATCGATGCGTCGGCGTATCCGCGACATTCCAACCCCCCGCCAGCACTCCGGCGGCTCACTACATGGGTTTCCTTATCGCGCCACCTCTGCGGCGCCAAGGATCTACTCTCGGCGCTCTTCACGTGGAAACCACTCGGGTGTCGGTCGATTGCGTATCGCCAGCTTTTGGTGCGCCGCTAACGACGGGGCAACACCTCGGTGGCTTTTCCGGTCGTCGCTCCGCGAAATATCTCGCGGGTTTAAATGCCCGCTCGACTCCCCAACCTAGTCTGAATGGTTGACTGACGAACGCCGGATCCCTGCTCAAAGAGGCAGAACGCGGCCCACACCCCTGAGCTTTCGCCGTCTCTCTTGCGCGTCCGGGATTACCCGGTTCATCAACTGCCAATATTCATCCGAGTGGTTGCGCACAGTGAGGTGCGCCAGTTCGTGGACGATCACGTAATCCACCAACGCGGGTTCAAGCATCACCACACGCCAATTGAAGCGCAGGGTGCCGTCCGGAGCGCAGCTTCCCCAGCGTTGACGTTGGTCGCGGATCAAGACCTCCGGCAGTTCGCCGCCTCCGAATCGTGGCAGCCATTTCTTCACGCCGGTTTGTAGCCGTGCGGCCGCTCTGCCGCGATACCACGCGACGATGGCTTTGCGTATGCGTTCGTTCCGTTGACTGCCGGTAAGATGCTCGGGCACCTTGGTGCTGAACCGCCAATGGTCGAAGCGGACTTCCGGTTTACGAACGTCGGCCGTCTCGAACACCATGCGCACGTTGCGCCCCAGGTACGGCAGGGTCTCCCCGCTGACGAACCGCTTGGGTGCCACCGCCAACAATCCGTCGGTGGCGTGATTGAGGATCCAAGGCGCTCGCCGACGCACCAGGGCTTGCAGATCCTGAGGCGGTGTGTCCATCGGGGACGCCACCTGGACGCCGCCGCCGTCCAAGGTGACCTGCACGGTCTTCTTGCGGCGTTCGCTGCGGCGCACCTGGTACGCGATGGTGGTATCGCCGAAGCGGATGCTGTCCCGCTCCATCATCGGGAACCACGGCTCCGGAACGCGTCCACGATGCGGTTGGCCAGGTCATCAAGTTCGTCTTCCGTGTATTTCTCGTCGTCCCTCAGCACGCGCTTGATGTCTCGGCGCATCAAGCGCTGAACTTCCTGGTTGGACGGCCAGTCCACCACCGCACGATGTGGGGCCAACGCGGTCTCAACCTGTTGGGTGGCTTCTTTCTGCGCTTCATCCATGCGCACGCGGTACGCCGCCCTTTCGCCCTCGGAGATCGTCCGCGTCCCGGCCTCGTCGATTATCTCGTAGATGACGAAACCCTCGGTGGACAAGCCCATCTGGGCCGCGATGTCTTCCTCGGCGTCGAGCTGTGTTTTCTGGGCAGCCAGCAGTTCGGCGGCCTTGGCGGCGTCAATCACCTTGTTGCGCAGGTCCTGGATGATGCGCTCCAGCTGCTCGGACAACTTGCCGTAGAATACCGGGTTGTCGGCAAGCTTTTCGTTGATGTAGGCCCGGATCGTGTGTTCCATCACCGAGGCACGGGCTTCGTCGTGGGGCAGAGCGGCAATCTTCTGGTCGAAATCCTGGTCCAGCACCCCAACCGGTTTCATCAATTCGCGCACCGAGGCGTCGATGCGCTCGTCGATGATCTTCTTGACCTTGGCGCCGATATCCGTCCAGTTCAGTTGCGCGTCCTCCTGGAGGAAGTGCGCGCGGGCATAGGCGCGGATTTCGGTGAGTCGCTTGAATCGGTCTACATACGGCAGCGCTTTGGGATTGGGAATGGCACGGTCCATCAGGCGGGAGAACTCGCGGTAGTCCGCGTTGAACCGCTCGTACACGTCCGCTTTGAAGTTGCCCTCGGTGTTGGCGTCCGGCGCGAACACGCTGATGCAGTCCCAAACGTCGCTAAGTTTCCGCCCCCTGAAATGCGCCTCCGCTGCTACCACGGCGGCTTCGAGCGCGACCGTGGGATCCTCGTTGAGTTCCCGCATCGTCCCCATAACGTCCGGTCGGTCGAAGATCTGCAGGGCGGCCTCCAGGTTGCGGGAAACGCCGTAGTAGTCCACCACCAGCCCGTAGCCTTTTTCGGTAGCGACGCCATCGTGCTCGTGGCTGAACGGCCGGTTGACCCGCGCCACCGCCTGTAGCAGCCCGTGGTCCTGCAATCCTTTATCCAGGTACAGCGCCTGCTCCACGGGAGCATCGAACCCGGTGAGCAGCATGTCCACGACAACCAGCACCTCCGGCTCGCCGTCGGGGTCCTTGAAACTGCCGGTGACCTGGTCCTGGTTCAGCTCCATGGCCGCCTTGTATTCGTTGCCGTCGTTGGACGACGTGGTGATGATGGGGTAGGCGCGGACGTGGAAGTCGTTCAGGTATTGGGTGTACTTGATGGCCGCCAGGCGGTTGGGCGCGACCACCTGGGCCTTGAACCCGTTGGGCTTGACCTTGGTCTTGAAGTGGTCGGCTATATCCAGCGCGATCATCTGGATGCGCCGTTCCGCTACGGCGACGGTTTCCCGATTGGAATACCGCTTTTTGATCTCCTCCTTCTGCGCCTCCGTTTCATCGCTGAAGAGGGCGTCGAACAGCTTGTCCAGCGTATCCGCGCCCTGGATGGCCAGGTCCGGCAGTCGGGCCTCGTACATGATCTCCACCGTCGCCTTGTCCTGCACCGACTGACGGATGGTGTAAGCGTCGATCAGCGACCCGAACCGGCGCATGGTGCTGCGTCGGAAACTCCTGTCGATGGGCGTGCCGGTGAAGCCGACCAATACGGCGTTGGGCAGCGCCTTGGACAGCTTGGCGCCCAGTTGCCCATACTGGGTGCGGTGGGCCTCGTCCACCATGACGACGATGTTGCCGGCGTCGTTGAGCGTGTCCAGTTCGCCCTCGGGCGGTGCGAGCACTTCGCCAAACTTCTGGATGGTGGTCATCACCGTCCGCCCGGTGCTGGAGGTCAGGAGCCGGCGCAGGTCGCTGCCGCTGCCGGCCTGCTCCGGAGCCGGGAACCCGCAACGCTTGAACGTCTCGGATATCTGCCGGTCCAGTTGGGTCCGGTCGGTCACCACCACGATGGTCGGGTTGTTCAGCGCCGGCTCGCGGCGCAGCTTGGTGGCCAGCCACAGCATGGTCAGTGACTTGCCCGAGCCCTGGGTGTGCCACACCACGCCGCCCCGTTCCTCGGGTCGCTTCCCGTCGGTGATCCGTTTGATCGCGGCGTTCACCGCACGGTATTGCTGGTAGCGGGGCAGCTTCTTGACCAGCTTGCCGTTGTCCAGCTCAAAGACCACGAAGTCCCGCAGGATGTCCAGCAACGTGGCCGGTGACAGCAGGCCAACGATGAGCTGGGCCTGCCCGTGCGGCTCCACGCCGAACTGGTCGCGCACCTGCTGTTCCGTGTACGGCAGCCCCGACTTCCATTCGGAGTACACGTTCTCCGGCGCGTACAGGGTGGAGAACACCGCGCCGGCTCCGCAATGGGCGACGCACAGGAGGTTGTAATGGAACAGTGCCGGCGTGCCGGCTCCGGCCCATTTGGGTTCGGCCTCCTGGTAACGCCGGAGCTGCTGGACCGCCTGGGTTTTCCACACGTCCATCAGCGTCGGCGACTTGGCCTCCATCACCACCAGCGGAATGCCGTTGACGAAGAGAACCAGGTCGGGGATCACCATCTTCCGGTCGTCGTTGGGGTCGCCCCTCTCGTTGCCGCGCCGGACGCGGAACTGGGTGGTGACCACGAACTCGTTGCCGCCGACGGGGTCGTCGAAATCGAAGAACCGCACGGTGCGGGTGTCCCTGCCGTCGGGGGTCTCAACGGTCAGCGACATGCCGTAGGTCAGGTACTCGTGGACCAGTTGGTTGCGCGCCATGCCGATGCCGCCGGCGCGTTCGAGATCGCCGATTACCTGGTCGGCCTGCGCCTCAGTGAGGCCATCGTTGAGGCGCATCAGGGCGACCCGCAGCCGGCCCTTGAGCAGAACGTCGCGCTCGTAGGGGCGTTCGGCCTCCAGTTGCTCCGCCGGCACGTAGGTCCACCCCAACTGCTCCAGCAACCGGCGGGCCGGCTCCTCGGCGTGGTGGAACTCGTTGAGCTTATTGGGCGTGGTCATGGCAAAGTTTCCTGGGACTGTCCAGCAGGATTGGTGGCGGCTTGAAGTTTGCCCATCAAGTGGTTGGCCCACACTATCAGTTCCAGTGCTTCGTGAGGTTGATCGACATCCAAACCATGTGCACGAGGGTTACGAATCGCCTGCATGGATCCAGCGAATAAATGACCATAACCCTCCTGAACACCTTTTTCAGTCTCGGTTTCCAGTTGGTTCAAAGCAATCACTGGAGATTCACCTCCGAACGCTTTCCGCATCAGGCTAGTTCCAGATTCGGCAATTTCGGATTTGTGTGCTACCGCTCGGTCAAGTGCTTTGAACGCATCTTCGACCGCATTTTGATAGTGTCCGTCAGCAAACAAAGTTCGGCTGGCAGATCGGATTTCTTCAGCCGTAATCAGAGCATCAAAAATCCTCATCCAAGAGTAAGGTTCTATTTCCTCGTTTTCGGTTTGTGGCCTCGCGTGTCCCGGAGGCCCGACAATCCAATAATCTGTGATGTCGCGCTCGGATTCGTGATAGGTACACCCCAGCATCCGCAGGTAGTCGTCGTCATTTGGAGCCGTTGGATTCACTCGGTCATCCGTTTCTAAAATCCTAATGCCTCCGATGTCTTTTGGTGCGATCGTGCGGCCACTTAACGTGATCGAGTTACCAAACTCGTATGACGGCAATACACGATCTGCGACGACCGACCACTCGAGATTAGGTGCGTGATGTACGGTGGCACCATCCGGCTCCCTCCAAATAATGACGTGGTAGAACATGAAGCACCTTGGACATTTTTCCGATTTTCGAACTAGAACACTGGCTTGTCGTTGGCGACGAGCGCGACGTTAGACCGGCTCATCGTTGCCTGCTTGGCTCCTAAGGTGGTCAATGCCTGTGCCTTTTTGCACCCGGCGTAGGTGATCGTCCATTACCATACGTTTCTAGGGACGAGCCCAACCCGACAAAAATTCGTCAGCGGCGGAATCCTTGAACGTCTGCGTCACGGCCAATAGCTCCCGCAGAGAATCTACTTCGTCCTGCAAAACTCTGAGTTGCTCAACAATCACGGCTTGCTCGCCCATGGCAGGCACAGGCACCAACATTGGGCGCAAGTCATCGAGGTTGATGTTCTTCTGCGCGCTCTCTGGAGCAAAGCGTTGAAGCGTCTCTTTTTGTGTGCGGAGGTAGTATTCCAAAAATCGGCCATCTATGCCGGTTGGGGTGATGCCGACTAAACTATCCGGGAAAGCCATCGGATAACCAGTGATTGCGGTTTCTCCGATGTTGGCTGCTATGGTGATAACCACAGTACCAGCAGGGAACAACCTGCTAATTGATAGTCCCAGTTCGTTCAGGGTTTGGGAATGGTTCCTGATTACGCCGACCGAACGCACAATGTCGCTGGTTTGGATGAAAGGGATATCTCCGCCATAAAACTTGGGTTCGTTGCGGGGCCGATGGGCGAATTTGCCGCGTTCTACCGTAGATACCTCCCCCAACCGTACCACCTCCCAGTCGGCGGGGATGATGCCGATGCCGGGCATGTCCTTCCACTCGGTGTGCCAGCCGGGGACGCCCCGGGTGAGCAGTTCGTGGAGCAGGGAGTCGCGCAGGGTCTCGGTGGCGGCAATGACGGCCTCGGTGCGCTCGATGGCATCGTCGATGGAGTCCAGCAAGTCGGCGATGGCGCGCTGCTCGGGCAGCGGCGGCAACACTACCGGTATCGATTTGGTGGCCCCCAGGGTCAGTCCGAAACGAGTCACGCCGTTCGCGACCCTGGCGAAACTTCGGCGGCAGCTTGTTGAGGCAAGCGCGATGGCCAGAAACGACCCTTCCACAAGGCCATCATGCGGTCGTGCCAATCCAAGGTGGTATCCGCAAAGGACGTCAGGCATGTCCTCGGCCACCAAAGTCGGTATGCCGATTTCATCAGGCGTCTCGGAGTCTTTGGTGAACAGCACATCACCCTGCTGCAGCTGCCACTTGGTCCGTTCCGCGTCAGTAGCGGAAGCCTCCATCAAGTCCATGCCGGCGGTAATACGACGGTTGTAAAACACATCCGTGTAGTTGCACAAACGCACCCGGGTTTCGTCAGGCGAGGTCCGCTTGTCAACGTTACTGAACCGGATCTCAGCGACATCGCCTAATCGCACCATCCGCCAGCCGTCGGGCAGCGCGGCGCCGTCATGTTTGTGCGTTTTGCTCATCGGGCTGCATCCACGCATCGCAATCCGCCGCTCCAGTCCAGGATGCGGCGGTCGGCGGTGACCAGTTGGTGGCCGTTCATGGCGGTGGCGACGATGATGCGGTCGGCCGGGTCGGCGTGGAAATCGGGAAGTTCGTTGGCGCGGATGCCGATCTCTCCGTCCACCGGGATTTCGATCAGGCCCTGGCCGAGCAGTTCCCTACGCCATGCGGGCACGTTTTCTGGAAAGGCCAGACGATCCTTGGCACGGAGCATCGCCACCTCCCAGAACGTCATTGCAGACACGGCGAGATCACGGTCCCGCATGGCGCCATCTACGGTTTGTCTAGCGTTCGGTCCGAGGTGGTTGTCGCCGGTCCAAAGCCACACCAGCGCATGGGTATCCGCGATGGTCATGGATTGATCACCTGGTCCGGATCAGATTGCGCTTCCCATTCGACGTCCAAAGGGCTGATGATGTCGCCGAGGATCTTCATGCGCCCGCGCCCGGCGCCAAAGAGTGATTTAGGACGCTCGTGAACAGCGGTAAGTTTGGCCACCGGCTTGCCGTTCTTGGTGATGACGATCTCGCCACCGTTCTCGGCCACCTCGTCCATCAGCCCCAGGCACTTGGCCTTGAACTCCGATGCTTTCATCGTCCGGCTCTGGCCGGTGCCGCCGATGTTCGTGCTCATGGCCGACGCTCCTGATGGATCGCTGGGATTACTTACACCAACCCATTATACAGTGGTCATGACTATGGTCACCGGAGGGTGTATGGAGCACCGGACTACCGGGAGTACCCCATGCCAGCCAGCAGTTCGTCCATGCGCGCCACCGCCTGATCGCGGCGACGCTCCGCTTCCCGCAACTGGGCCAGCGCATCCTCCACGCTCATCACGTCCACCGGTTCCGTGGTGTCCACGTACCTGCTGATGTTCAGATTGTAGTCGTTGCCGGCGATCTCCTCCAGGTCAGCCACATGGGCGAACCGCTCCACGTCCTCGTAGGCCTGGTACGCGGCGACGATGTGGTCGATGTGTTCCTGGTCCAGGAAGTTCTGTGCCTTGCCCGGCCGGTAGTAGCCCTCCTGCGCGGCGTCCACGAACAGCACCTTGCCGCGCCGTTCGGCGGGCTTGGCCCTGTTCAGCACGCAGATGGACACCGGGATGCTGGCGCCGAAGAACAGGTTGGGCGCCAGGCCGATGATCGCCTCGAACAGGTCGGCGTCCACGATCCCCTTGCGTATCTTACCCTCTGCGCCGCCGCGGAACAGCACGCCGTGAGGCATCACCACGCCCACCATGCCGGTGGCGTTGGTCACGCCCAGCATATGCAGCAGGAACGCCAGGTCGCCGCGGGTCTTCGGCGGGATGGCACCGTACCGGTTGAAGCGGTGGTGTTCGTCGGTGGGCGCGTAGTCGTGGCCCCAGTTCTTCATGCTGAACGGCGGATTCGCGATGACGCGGTCGTAGGAATGCAGCCGGCCCTGCTGATCGACCAGGCCGGGCTCGGCAATCACGTCGCCAGGAACCAGCCGCGCCGACGCCAGCCCGTGCAGCAGCATGTTGAGCTTGCCGATGGAATAGGTGCCCAGGTTGCGCTCCTGTCCTTCCAGCACCAGGTTGCGACGGTTGCCGCCCTGTTCGTTGACGTAGTCGGCCGCGAAGATGAGCATGCCCGCCGACCCGAAGGTGGGATCGCAGATGCGCATCCCTTCCCTGGGCTGCAGTAACTCCACGATGAGCCGGACCACCGAGCGGGGCGTGTAGAATTCGCCGCCCTTCTTGCCAGCGTCGTCGGCGAACTGGTAGATCAGGTACTCATACGAGTCGCCCAGCACGTTGCCGGTGCCGTCGCCGTTCTCTTCGAAGTTGGCGTCGCGCAGGTCCAGGTCAGTGAAGTGGTTGAGCAGGCTGCGAATGATGCGTTCGCGGTTGGCGGGACTGCCCAGCTTGGACTCGTCGTTCCAGTTCGTGCCGGTGAGCACACGGTCGATGCGGCCGGCGTTGGCGTCCTCGATCTCGTGGCTCGCCACGTTGAGCGCCTCGCCCAGGTTCATGGTCGCCTTGACAATCTGGCTCCAGTGAGCAGCCTCCGGCACGGCAAACTGGTGCTCGTCGGGATCGTTCACCGCGACCGCCTGCGGGACGCCGGAGGCGACGGCTATCTCCACCTCCTCATCGAACCGGTCGGACAGCCGTTTCAGGAACAGCATAGAGAAGATGTAGTTCTTGTAGTCCGACGAATCGATCTGGCCGCGCAGGATGTCGGCGGCCTGCCAGAGCTTGGATTGCAGTTCCTGGCTGGTGAGTGGCATGGAGTTCCTTCCGTTACGGGTCCGATGGCGCTGCGTCCACGTTTTGGGGCCGGCACATCATCGCCGGCGACTGCGTGCCCGTCAACAGTGGCGCTTACATACGCCATTGGCGCCCGGGCTCAGGCCCGACGCGGATGGTATATTGGACCGGACGTCGGTGCGGTTGTGAGGCAACGTACCGCAGACTCAATGGTGGTGAACCCCGTCGTAAGGCGCGGTGATTGCGACACACCAGTGTGACCGAGACAAAAGGCGAATACCATGTCGACAGCGCTGGGGTAACTCACGATCCAATCAGAACGGAGGAAGCTTCATGGAGAGTCCGCGCATCAAGGAATGGGACTTCACCATTGAACGCGGCGGGGTCTTGGAGAGGACCGTCGTTGATACGGACGGTCAAGTGCATCACCCGCCACCCAATGGCCACGGGAAAGACCACCATTTCTAGGCCAACGAGGAACGGACCTATCGTCAAATCATCGACGCTGCGATTGTAGCCAACGGGGGAACTCCGCCACAGCGCAAACGCCGAAGGCGCCGCCACAGTAAGGAGGATCCTGTAGGTGCTTCGTTCGCGTACGATGACTTCGGTATCTTGCCAGCGGACGGCTTGGGCAGGTTGAGTAGCGAAGATTATTGACGTGGAAACGCCAACTTGACTTGGAAGGAAATAGCGATAATGAATACACCACAGCTGAAAGGACGGGGCGGCTCCGGCGGCAAGAGCGGTGGCAGCCGTGGCCGACCGGCCAATGCTCCGAGTACCACCGGTAGGCCATCGGGTGGCGGCAGGGGCAACAATCCCTCGCGGAAGTGATTCGCCAACGGGTGCGCCGACGACTACTAGGCCGGGTTCGAAACGGATCCGGCCTCTTGCACCGCCGTGCGGCGAGTATCAATAGTGTATTAGAGGGTCGGCGTCGTCCTGTACCGTCATAATTTGCGAATGCCGCCGCATTCGTGGTGCGGTTCGTCGATGACGACGACATAACCCGTCGGGTGAATGCGTGGTTTTCGTAATCCACAGGCAACAATTTGCGATTGCGGAACCGGAATCGGCCAACCACCGATACTGCCCGAACAAACCGATTTACGGAACAAATCTTATGCGAACCGAATGAGGTATCAATTGTGGATGGAACGGCGTTGGAGTATATGGCCCCTATCGGCCTTTTTTTGGATATCGTGGGATTCACGTTGGTCTTCTGGAAGGGAGACTTTTTCAGTCCCCGAGTATTCGCCGGGCCTGGTCCGCCACCAACTGATTTCGTGGGCAGAGACGGCGATCAATTCATACGGTATGAAGACGCCCCCACCTCCGATCAGGATGAAAAACGGTGGTACAAAGGGCGCTACGACAGGTGGGTCGGGCTCATTGGTGCCGCCTTGGTAGTAATCGGGTTCGCTTTGCAAATCGTGCCCTATGCCGTCAATCTGCTTTGCTGATCCGAGACGTGCGCCTACAACTAACGATTCTCTTCCGGCCAACGCAAGTAAGAACCCCTAACAAAAAGATGTTAGTCGTCGGAAGCAGATGATTGAACAGCCCAGGGACATGAAGGCTTCATGGATGTCAGCGCGGCGCTCGTAGCGCACCCGCAGCCGGCGGAACTGGTGCAGCCAACCCAGGGTCCGCTCGACCACCCAGCGGTGCACTCCCAGCCCGCTGCCGTGTTCGGCGCCCCGCCGGGCCAGCGCGGGCACAATGTGGCGCGCCCGCAGTTCCTGGCGATGCCGCCGCGAGTCATAGGCTCGGTCGGCGTACAGGCGCTTTGGCCGGCGACGGGGTCGGCCCCGTTGACCCCGCACCGACGGCACAGCGTCCACCAGGGGCAACAACTGCGTCACGTCGTGGCGATTGGCCCCGGTCAGGATGACCGACAGCGGCGTTCCATTGGCTTCGGTGAGCACGTGATGCTTGCTCCCCGGCTTACCTCGATCCGTAGGATTGGGGCCGGTCTTTTTCCCCGCCGCCCACCGCCCGCACCGAGGCGCTGTCCACGCAAGCCCGTGACCAGTCCAGCTGGTCCGCTCCGTGCAATCTGGACAACAGCGGTTCATGGAGCTTTGCCCACACTCCCGCCTGCTGCCAATCCCGCAGCCGACGCCAGCAGGTCATCCCCGAACCGCATCCCATTTCCTGGGGCAGCATTTCCCAGAGCCTGCCCCGTACTTGATACGGGGGAATGCCGCTCTTCAATACGAACAGTATGCCGGTCAGCGCCTTGCGGTCGTCGATGCGCTGGCGTCCCGGATTGCGGAACCGCCGGGGTTTGGGGGCGGGCAGCAGCGGCTGTACGATCTCCCATAATTCGTCGCTTACCAAAGGTTTCGCCATGGGACACCCCCTCCCGCTGCCGCAGATACGGCGCCAGCCCACCGCTACGGTCCGGTCTTACCGCGAGATTAGCCGCCTGATTATGGATCAGCAACCCATTTTGTTAGGGGTTCTAAAGTGCTGTCCGCTCTATGGTCTTGGGCCGTGTTGCCATTCTATTCCGTGACTATTGTTGCTGTTTTGGCCGTTTTTTTCCTAACCATTGGTGCTGGTTTGAGATTATTGTGAAAATGCCACGAGGTTCCACTATGCTGTGAGTTGACGACACTCCACAGCGGAGGAACCTCGTGAACATCGCCGATTTTATCACCGAACTGTACTGCAAAATAGACGATGCCTTGCCGCGGGCGCCCCAGCACTCCCAGGCGGTCCTCGCGCTCAGCGAACTGGTCACCATCGGTGTCCTCTGGGCTATGAAGAACGTCAAGCAGCGGCCTTTCTACCGTTGGCTCAAAGACAACTATGGCCACCTCTTTCCCAAACTGCCCCATCGCACCCGGCTCTTCCGCCGCTTACAAGCCCAACAGGACTGGACCGGCTACTTCCTGGCCCAACCCACCGTCCTGGGCGTGGCCGACAGCTATGGGGTGGAACTGCGCCATCCCGTGCGGGATGGGCGACGGACGGACCAGATCGGCCGGAAAGGCAAGTCCAACCACCGTTGGATCAGCGGTGGCAAGCTCTGCATCGTACAGAACCAGTGGGGCTTGATCACCGATTGGGACTGCGCTGGCGCCAATGTCCACGACCAGACTTTTCGGCTCCTGCTCGCTGGCTACGACGGTCAAATGATTATCCTCACCGACACCGGCTTTCACCGGGCTCAAGGCGACCCGGCCAACGTCAAGGTCTGCAAGCGCGGCCAGTGGAACGTGCGCATGGCGGTGGAAACCACCTTCTCCATGATGTCCGTGGTCTGGAACACCAAAGAGATGCGCCATCGAGTGTGGGAGGGTTTCCGCGCCCATCTGGCCTACACCGTCGCGGCTTTCAACATCCTGGCGCAATGGAATGGATTGGAACCAGACGCTAATGGACGCATCCACCGCTCTATTGCTCATTTCACCCTCTGACTCTAACCGGCACCAATGGTTCCTAACGTGGTTGTGCGCGTGATCGAAGTCAGGTTGGAAGACTGCTCATCACACAAACACTACTCGTCCCTGGCTTTCTAGACGGTCAATTTCCATCCCGTGAGAATATCCTGCAGACATGCTTGCGGCTTTTTCTATATACAAACTCCTTTCCCGATACGTTCCGCGGAGGGACGCGGCGAAAGCAGTTGCCCACTCGGACAATTCGTCGAATGAAGCGAGGATGGGCCACGTTCTGAGATAGCTGGGCAACTCAAGGGTGGAGCGTCGGTTTGGGTCCACCAACAAATACGTTGCTATCTCCGAGTCAGTTTGTCTTGCCACGCCGATCTCGAACGGCACCCACCATGACATATTCGTCCTTTCGGATACTACGGCAAGCATGCTAGGCGTATCGTCAATGACCTGACGCAAATGGATTTCAAGTTCTGGCGAGTCTCCGTCAACTTTGGGGTCCCAGTAATCCAGATACCCTTGGAGGCCAGACTCGAAGAGGACATCCCCTAGCCTCCGCGCGGCTCGCAGATCATCCCCTTTGTGCGAGATGAACGTATCGTAATCGCTGAAAACCGTAGTACCAGCGTTTGGTCCTGGATTTTCGTTGACGTAGAGTTCTAGTAAACGCTGACCTTCGCGATGTTTCCAAGTGTGTATGGTGCGCCTCATTGAACCTTCCTCGAGATTGTGGTATTCGACAATTCGGATCCATATCAGTCCTGTGGCGACCAGATCCGCTTTGCGCTCTGTATTACTCCACCGCGCGAATGCCGGCTTGATCGCGCGCCGATGAGACGAACCTTACTATCCCCGCTCTCTCCAACCGGTCGATCTCTCTAGCGGCAGGGACGCCGGCAGCCATCCGAACCGTCTGTTCACGAAAAACTGACTTCCCTGCCACTGATGAAATGCGCGAGTTGGCCAATTCCTTTCCCCAATCGACCAATTCCTGTGGTGACGCCAAGATCGGCCAATTTTTGAGATAGCTGGGCAGCTCACGCGGGTAGTTCCTGTTTTCGTTAACCTGTAGGTAGGTGGCGATGACAGAATCAGTTTCTCTGGCCACGCCGACTTCGAACGGTACCCACCACGATGTCGTTGTCCGCTCTGTAATCACCGCAAGTATGCTGGGCGTCTCCCGGATTACGTACCTGAGGTACTCTTCGAGTTCAGGAGAATCGCCATCAACGGCGGGGTCCCAGTGGTCAAGGTACCCGTTGATATCCAGCGTATGCAGCAATTCTCCGATCTGAACAGCCAAATTGAGGTCATCGCCTTTGTGCGAGATGAAAGTGTCATAATGGGTCCAATCGATAACCCCGACGTGCGGACCGGGCTCTTCGTTGAAGTAAAAAAGGCTCTCCCTTATCCCAGTTCCGCGATCCCAAGTGGTTTTGTTACGTCTCAAAATATACTCCTTCATGTGTGTTCCGCTCGAAGTTATCACGAAACATGTAGGTTACCGGATCCTCAGGCGGCAATCCCCAACTCCCGCAACCGGGCCACGAGGTATTTCTGCGGGCGGTCGCCCTTGACCCGATTGCAGTGTGCGCACAACAGCTGCAGGTTTTCGATATTGTCCTGGCCTCCGGCCCTTTGGGGGATGACGTGGTCAACCTCCAGCACCCGGAACGGGAACTCGCTGCGGCAACCGTTGCACCGACCCTCTTGCTGACCGAAGAGGACGTGCTTGTTCTGGCGATACGGTACCGGCACCTCGATATCGGTGCGCCTGGGGGTGTCGGTACGCGCAGTGACGAAGCCCAGGTGAAACAGGCCGCCCACGGACTGCTGCAGATACCGTGGGGTGGCCCTCGCATTGAGCCGACGTAGTTGCTACCTCGCGGGCGCGTAGGCAGGGGCGTCAAAATGGACGATAACATTTGCCACCAAGTCAGCAACTTGTTTTTTCGTCCGGGTCTTCGACCCCCTGCCCGTCAGACTCATCAATGATGGTTTCCTCGACAGTGAGCGCATCGTTGAGGCGGGACCACCCCAGGGCCTCGGTGTCCGGACTCAAACGGTAGTCGACTTCGTCGAACGATGCGTCGAGTCCCGCCAGGAGACAGTCTGGGCACTTCTCGTGACTGACCATCCTAGCTACCATCTCGGGAGTGTGATCGGGAGATTGGCGGACCGATCTGTAAGTATGTCCGCACTCCGGTGTGACGACGAAAACCGGCGGTACTTCCGATTCGTCCCCGTACGTAATAATAAAATCTGCCATTTTTCTCCTCTTAGGATCCCGGTGAGCTTCGTCGAATATATCCGGCGCGTTATGCAGCGATCCCCAGTTCCCGCAACCTGGCCACCAGGTATTCCTGCGGCCGGTCGCCTTTGACGCTGTTGCAGTGCCCGCACAGCAGTTGCAGGTTTTCGATGTGGTCGGTGCCACCACGGCTTTCGGGAATGACGTGGTCGACCGTGAAGTTACGGAACGGGAACTCGCTGCGGCAGCTGTTGCACCGGCCTTCCTGGTGACCGAAGAGGACGTGCTTGTTCTGGCGGTAGGGCACTGGCGCGTCGATGTCGGTCCGCTTGGGGATGTCGGTACGCGCTGTGACGAAGCCGTGGTGGAACAGACCGCCCATGGACTGTTGTAGGCGCATGTTGACCAACTCGACGGCCTTGGGCGAGATGTCAATCCCGATCCAGCGCCGGCCCAGGTTGTAGGCGGCCACGCAAGCAGTGGCGCAGCCGCAGAACGGGTCTAGGACGACGTCGCCCTCGTTGGACGATGACTTGATGATGCGTTCCAGAAGCGCGAGAGGTTTCTGGGTGGGGTAGCCAACACGTTCGGCGCCGAGCACTGGCGGAATGTCGTCCCACAGGTCCTCCAATGGGATCCCCGGCATGTCTTCAGCGAAATGCATCAGGCGGGGCATTCCGGTCTCTCTGTGGATCAACCTACCCTCGTTCCAAAACGCAGTTAGGTTCGGCCTCGAGTAGGCCCAATATCGGCCGCGGTAAGGACTTACCGACCGGTACTCCCATCCTTCTTGGGGTTCCCTGTACTCGTCGGTCAGGTCGTCAGACCACCGCGCCTTTTCTCCCAAAGGCCGTTTGACGCGCCACTCGTACTCCGTGTCGCCGCCGGGTTTCGCTGCGGTTACGTCGGTTTCCTTGTAACGGCGACCATCGAGGCCGACGTGCCGGTACTCATTCGCGAGATAGTCATCGTCATAGGGAATGTACTGAGGGTTCCAGACGTAATCCTGGCCCTTGGAGTAGACCAGGACCACATCGCGGATCCTCCCCGCCCTGCGCATCCCCTGACGCGTGTCGCTGTGGGCGCTGGACCTCTTCCAGGTCATTTCGTTCAAGTACAGCCCGGGACCGAATACTGCATCCATCAGCAGCTTCAAGTAATGGCTGGCCGTGGGGTCGCAGTGGAGGTAAATCGAAGCGGTATCCTTCATCACCCGCTTCATCTCGATGAGGCGGACCGCCATCATGCACAGATAAGACTGTATCGGCTTGCGGTGGGACAGCCCTGCGGTGTCGAGGACCTTGTAAATGGACGGCTGCTCGTCGGCGATCAGCCCCATCCAGGCCACGTCCAGGTCAGAGAGGGTCCAGGTGTCCTTGAAGGCGGCGCCGGCCGCGACGCCGCCCACCGGCGCGGCGTAGTTGCGGTTGGAGTTGAACGGCGGGTCCAGGTAGATCAGGTCAACCGACGCGGAGTTGAGGCCGCGCAGAATGTCCAGGTTGTCCCCGGTCCAGATGGTTCGGTCGGCGAAATTGGTCATGAGGAATACGGTAACATCATAGACCGCGCAATCGCAACACAGCTCCATCCTCACGCGTACCCGGTTTGGCGTGGTTTGATGGTGAAGAGGTTGTGAGGTGGGTCGGGTGTAACAAGGTAGAATTCGTAACCCAGGTGCAGGATGCCCAACTTCCCACGGGAGCACACCTGGCGTCGGAAGGTTGGAGATGCCCGCATCCCCATCAATATCAGCAGGCAGCAGGCCAAAAGCAGGGCCACCAGCAACCGTTGCAGCCGGTCGGTGGTGGTTACGGTGCTCCGGTTCAGCGCGAAGCGTTGCTTACCATCCTTGAAGTACTGCTCCGGCTGCATCCGCTTCCGATACATGCGCACCGCCTGGCGAGGGTCAGCCAAGGATGTGGCCAGATACCAGGGCTCCCGATGTCCTCGAGCCCAGTAGAGCACCAGATTGATCACCACCGCGCCGTCGGATCGGTAAAGGGTGCGAGGCCAGAACAGGATACGGCCTTTACGCAGCCGATAGTCTCGTAACCGACCCCGATAGTCGGCGCCCTGGACCACCACATCGCCCCTGAGGCGAACCACGTAGTCCACGGGGTAGCCGGTGTGGCGGGGCATCCGTTGCAGAAAGTGGATGAGGCTGGCCCGTCCGAAACCGCGGTCAGCCAACAGCAGCGGGCGGATGGTGGAGGGCAAATGGCGTAACAACCGCCCGATGAAGAACTCCTCCACTCGGTTCTGGGAAGGATCCAACTCTGCCGGCGTGGACACCCAGCTGAGCAGGGGCAACCCCCGACCCCGAAAACAGACCGCAGCGAACAAACCGTTTCGCCCCTGACCCAGATCGGACCAGTCGATCATCATCGGAACCCGCCCCTGCAATCCGGCCGCCTGACAGATTGGTTCCAACAGCGCCGTCTGCACCGCCATGGTGTCAAAGCCGGTGTTGGACAGAAAGCGAAACGGTCGCTTCTTACGCTGATGATGCGAATAGGGTAATTGGGTCCGCCAGGCCCGCACCAACACCGATATAGCCAGGGCACGACGCTCCAGAATAGCCACCGTGAGCAGGGCCAGATTGGTCCGACGGGTGGCGCGAAATTGCGGCAATGCGTCGTTCAGAAAGGTGGCGATGCGGTGATACCATGACATGGGCGGCCTCCCCAGGGCAGGAATGTGGCGGGTAACCCATTCCCTACCCGGAGAGACCGACCTTTTTCAACCCCTCAACTCAAACTGGGTACGCGTGAGAGCTCCATCTCCTTCTCGACGGCACCATGTCGGGAGGCCATAGAGTCATCGTGCAGGCTCCAGTGGCATTCTGAACCATTGGTGCTGGTTTGAGATTATTGTGAAAATGCCACGAGGTTCCACTATGCTGTGAGTTGACGACACTCCACAGCGGAGGAACCTCGTGAACATCGCCGATTTTATCACCGAACTGTACTGCAAAATAGACGATGCCTTGCCGCGGGCGCCCCAGCACTCCCAGGCGGTCCTCGCGCTCAGCGAACTGGTCACCATCGGTGTCCTCTGGGCTATGAAGAACGTCAAGCAGCGGCCTTTCTACCGTTGGCTCAAAGACAACTATGGCCACCTCTTTCCCAAACTGCCCCATCGCACCCGGCTCTTCCGCCGCTTACAAGCCCAACAGGACTGGACCGGCTACTTCCTGGCCCAACCCACCGTCCTGGGCGTGGCCGACAGCTATGGGGTGGAACTGCGCCATCCCGTGCGGGATGGGCGACGGACGGACCAGATCGGCCGGAAAGGCAAGTCCAACCACCGTTGGATCAGCGGTGGCAAGCTCTGCATCGTACAGAACCAGTGGGGCTTGATCACCGATTGGGACTGCGCTGGCGCCAATGTCCACGACCAGACTTTTCGGCTCCTGCTCGCTGGCTACGACGGTCAAATGATTATCCTCACCGACACCGGCTTTCACCGGGCTCAAGGCGACCCGGCCAACGTCAAGGTCTGCAAGCGCGGCCAGTGGAACGTGCGCATGGCGGTGGAAACCACCTTCTCCATGATGTCCGTGGTCTGGAACACCAAAGAGATGCGCCATCGAGTGTGGGAGGGTTTCCGCGCCCATCTGGCCTACACCGTCGCGGCTTTCAACATCCTGGCGCAATGGAATGGATTGGAACCAGACGCTAATGGACGCATCCACCGCTCTATTGCTCATTTCACCCTCTGACTCTAACCGGCACCAATGGTTCTGAGTGAGGGAGCGATGTCTGAGGGGAATGAAAGGAGGCGTCCGTGACTGAATCTCATCCTGAAGTCGTCTACAAAGAAACCGTCCAAATCGGCGATACCGAAATAACCATCGAGTATAGCGACGTCATTTGGGATGATTTCGAATGGCCGCCGATGAGCCTGACACTTTCCGGTGCGAACTACCATGCTCAACTTGATGCGGTACGCAAATTCCTGTCGTGGCAGGATCAAGCCAACGTGAACCGACAACAAGAACTACAGCGGGCCGAACAAATCGTTAAGGCTGCAAGTGGAGAGGTACGCGAATGGCTCAACGATGAGCTGATTGAACGCTGGCAGGACACGATATACGAGGACGCCACGCGAAGCATAGGTGCCGCCGTGATGTTAACGCCTTTGGTCGAGTCTCTGTTTCACAGGTTGGCCCTTTGTTTGGGGGCACCGTGGGAGGGTCGGCGGATCCCAAAGCAAATCATGAAGTTGGTGAGGGGTTGCGGCTTATCTCCAATATCGAGAGACCTGGAATCTACTTTGAGGGCTTTGTTCGCGTACAGAAACGAAATGTTCCACTGGGGAATTGAATGGCCCATCGAAGAGCGGGAGAGATTTGATCGGTTGATACGCGACTCCGGATGGCCAAGGTCTTGGTTCGATCACGCGGTAGATGGCGATGGTCCTTGGATTTTCTATCTCACTGAAGAGTTCGTATCGCATTGCCTTGATTCGATCGAGCGACTGGTTGACTCGGTTCGCGATTATGTTCAAAACAAGGGCTATGGGTTTGGATGGGAACAATCCGACCAATTCCCTGATCAGGGTAGGATCACGAGCCTATCTCCCCTTCGGTGCATTCTCAGCGAGAGGGCACGAATGTAGATTAGGGCGCGGTTCCTCCAGATGCGCCGTCCGGGTGTCAGAGGAGTCCGTCCCCCATGGTCGCCAATGCTCACCGCACGCGTGACCAGGATAGGAACCGCCCGACATGGGTCGTCAAGGCGGGGATGACCCTGACGCGAACCTTCGTCAAGTCCTCGCCGTTCATCTGATCCATCCCCCATTCAACCCCACGAATAGCACCGGCATGCCGCCCATCGGGCATCGTAAGTTGCGACTGTGGACGCAACCAGAGGGCAGGAGCGGGACAACGATCACCGAACCCGAGCAGCAGTTTAGAACACAAATGCTATAATTGACAAGACAGCAAACCGATGGGAAGGACGGGAAAACATGGATGCGACAATGCTGTTACCGTTCAGAAAATCAGTGGGGGCACCAATACGGATGGTTGATGATGACCACCCGGAACTCGCTAGATTCACAGTAGCGATCGATGCTCCTCCCAGCGCTTTCCCATGGATTTCCCGGAAATTTTGGGATTACCGGATTTGGTACAAGCTCGGTTGGGTCGTCCAACAGCCCGGTGTCATGTCGGGCGACGCTACTGGACGCATTCGTGATGCGATCAACCGATTGGTTGATTTCAACGGCGATGATCTTGATTACGTACAGTCGGTGGAATCCGTGTCCATAATTTACCCCAAGAGTCAAAAGGAGTTCATATGGCGCCAACTATCGAATCTAGTGCAGACCGTCGACCAGTCTACTGGGCGACCTTGCCGGTCATTGGTTGTGCCTACCGGTATCGGCTCGAAAGTCATCACCTTATTGGAGCAGTGCCTAGATATCGAAGTTCCTGACGCGGGCGCACATATTTGCTTGAACAGTCAGATTTCTCCCGCGTGGGAAGCATATGTACCGGAAGGGGGCCCTTTCTTGAACTTGGACCCTGGCTGGACTTTCGACACCAACGAAATGTCGGAACGCAGCGCTTGGGAACGACTTTACTCATGGATTAGGCGCACAGGGCTGCCTATGTCAGGCGCACCATATCCCAACGGTCCCAACGAGTTTCCGGACTACCGGGCTTCTATCGCCGGGGTTGATTATGATGTGGAAATGACCTCGGTGCCTAACATGAACCGGCGCACCATCAAGAGCAGCAATCGCGATGTCGAGGAAACGATACGATGGGTCGCGCAACACCCGACGAGACCATCGAAGAGGTAACGGAAGAGTTGTCTCGGGTTCTCGCGTGAAAAGCCAGAAAATCGCCTGCCGGACGGTACATGCTCGTCGTGTCAAATTGGTCCTCATTTGATTTGGACGACGCAGGTATCTGGGGTTCTCTAGACACCACCGCGTTCAATGACGTATTCCTGATGCAGCGTGGAGGAGTTTTCCACGTCGCATGATGCCGCCGCCGCACTTCTCAAGTCCCATGGGGCGCATGGCAAAGGGCCTAACGCTTGTCGCTTGGACAGAACCGGCTTGAAGAGCAGATCGGGCGCTATGGCAGCGGCGGTGACGATGCCCCGCGCCAAGCATCGGCGGCATCCTCCCCGTCGCGTACGCGTCCCCAACCTGTGGGGCAAGCCACTCGCTCGCCCACCGTCCCGCCGTCGGGCAGTACGATGTTGGCCAAGAACTCGCTCTCCAGAGTGGTGATGCCAGACTCCACCGCCTCCAGTTTGGCCTTGATGACCAGCAGCAACGCCCGCCAGCGCTGACGGCAGGCTTGTTCCCACGCGGCCTGCTGAGCCGCCGCCGTTTGTTTTGACGGTAAAGACCGCGATGCAGCAGTGCCGCAGGAAAGGCCTTGTGGGTTCGTTGGCCATGGAGATAGTAACGCTTTGCGATCAGGTGTTGGGTTGAGGTCCCCGCCGTCTTGCAGCCGGGTCATCCTTCTGCTTGGGCAGGCTACTCCCTACTAGAAGGGGATGAACCCGCAGGCCATCACCGTGGCCACGTACAGCCCTGTCGATCGACGGGCGATGATGTCGATCAGCTGCGTCATTGTTCCCCCTCCTCGGTTTGCTCACGGCGCCAGATCCGCACGCCCTCGACGGTCACGGCCGCTATCAGCAGCGCCGCGGAGGCCATATAGAGCCAGGTGGATCTTTCCCCAGTCCGTCGGTGAAGATATCGTACACTGCGATGCAGCTGATGAACGTGGTCAGCGCCACCCTGAACCAGTGGCCCAGGTGCGGCACCATCAACGGGTTTCCGCACTGGGCGCTCGATCCACGTCGTCGGCCAACAACCTGTCCTCCGCAGCGGGTCCATCCTTAGCCGGCGGGAACCACCGGGTGAACGGCAGGCCGGTTACCTCGTCGCAGACCAGCACCGGCTGCCAGCCCATCACGTGGAGCTCACGCTCTAGGCGGGTCGGATTGTGGTACTTGACGCTCAGGGTGTCTGTGTCCAGCGTGGCACACTCGGCTCACCCTCATCCCGCGGGAAATGAGCAGCGCTTCGGGCCGTGTTGGATCGTCCCTTGTGCAGTCGACACATCACCACTTCGCCCGTTCCGGCAGCGACGGCCAGGAGCGGATGATATCCCCGCTGGCCGGCCTAATTTTGCCGCCAGACACCCCCTTTGACCAGCCTGTAGGTCTCGCTGCGCGCGGGACCAAGATGAATAGTCAACGCTTTGCCACCCGGGCCGGCGCCGGTCGTCCGGGCACGGGCCGACACTCCCCGGCTCACAAGATACGGTGCCGCGCAGCCCCACCGGAAATTCCGACGAAACGCCCTCAGGAAGGTCGTCGCTTTGACCACACATCCGATGGCGTCAGACGTCCCGCCGTTACGCAGCCGTCGGCGTCATCAATGAAGTCGCCAGCGCCGAGGCCACCATTGTCAACAGTTTGTCGCCAGAGTTGTCCCGACCCGGCGCACGCCGCAGGTCAACATGGTGGCTCACCAACTCGCCTAGCCCCAGGTTGTGTGCCAGGGTGATCGTAAAAAGGAGCCCTCGATTCGCTACTAGGCGGTTATAGTCAACGGGCATGTGGATGCGTTCGGACTGCTCAGGTGGTAGCAAATTTGGGTACTCCTGATGAGGGGTAGGTTTTCTGTTTCAAAAATCAATACCCCCGGAGCCAGGAGCTCTTTCTGATCCCTTCAGCGCGCTCCCAAGCTCATCTTTTCGTTGGGTTGGGGTAAGTCCCATTGGGAAACGTCGGGAAGATTGGGGCAAATACCGTCTTCACCGGCTATCGCGTCCATCCTCCGCGCCTCGTTGTACTCCATTCATTGACGCCAATGGCCGGAACTGCATGATCACCGTGATCCAAGGCCAAACCCAATGCGGCTCCGTCAGAAGAAATCCAGGCCGTCGCTGTGGTGTGGTGAGATCACGATCTGTCCACGTGCTGAGGGGACAAAAACCAACGAAAGGCATGCACCCCGGCAATCTGATCGCGTGTACTGATACCGATTGGCGCACGTTTCGTGCTGTGGAATGCGGCTGACTACGGTCGGCAGTTGTGAATTTGGTCGGCAAATGGTCGGCAAAACAGCGAAAACGTCCCCTTTCGGAGCCGTTTTCAAGAAGGAAATTGGTATTTTGGTGCCGAGGGAGGGACTCGAACCCACACACCTCCGGGAGGTAGCGGATTTTAAGTCCGCCGCGTCTGCCGTTTCGCCACCTCGGCACGTTTCAAAACCAAAAGGCGCAACGCCTCGTTAAGCCAAAGCGCTGCGCCGGGTTTCTCTGGCCTCGCGGGCCGTTTGGGTGATGACCATCGACTGATGTTGAAGGTCTGGAGGCGACGGGCGGATTCGAACCGCCGAATAGAGGTTTTGCAGACCTCCGCCTTAACCACTTGGCTACGTCGCCTCGTTTCTGCGCTGCGCTGTCTTGATCATCGTCGCGTTGCTTTATGTGACGGTGATGGTGCCGAGGGCGGGACTTGAACCCACACGAGCGAAAGCCCACGGCCCCCTCAAGACCGCGTGTCTACCATTTCCACCACCTCGGCTAGCGCATATCCGAGTATAGCATACGGGCGGAAACGTCTGTCAAACGGCTCGGCACGCATAGGGCCGTGCAAAACTCGCTTGCCATTAAGCCGCCATTCCGACTTTCGCCGGAATCCAAGTGCCCTTGGCATCAGAAAATCCTGCCAATCCTGTTCATCCGTGCAAAGAAACCGACTGAAACGGAACGCTACCGCAGTCCGCGAAGCAACTGTTCAGAGTTGAGCAGGTTGTCGTTGCGAGGCGCCTGCCCCGTGGCAATCTCGACACGAAAAAAGCGGGCCGGAGCATCGCTCCCGACCCGCCTTTCTCCCAAGCTCGGTGGTTAGTTGACCTGATGTTCTTGGTTCAGGAGTTCCTTGGCCGCGTCGCCGATGTTGGCTTCCATGCAATCTCGCAGCGCGGAGTAGATGGAGCGCTTGATGGCGTCCATCATCCAGGCCTCGTATTCGGGCGCCGTCTGGTATTCGTTCTTCACCACGATCAGTTGTCGCAAGGTTTCCAGATAGTGCGACTGAAGCGGTGTCAGCGCCTCGGTTTCGTATTCCTCTACCTGAGGGCCTGCCTGCTGGTCCACGCCTATGGGCGCGGCGCTCACGACTGGATTTTCATTATCCAAATCTGTGACTTCGGTGTTATCTCTTTGTGATGCGCTCATTGCACTTCTCCCAATGTCCGGCGGGGCGGCACCCGCGGCGGATGCTGAGCTCAACGCCATTATAGCACTTTCGGGGGCGCTCGAATATGACGTTGGCCTAGTTTACAAGGGATTTACGGTTTGGCAAGCCCTCGGGGTTTCGGCCAGGTGAACGGAAGCGCTACGAATGCCGGCCGGCTCGGAACCGCCGCCGCACATCTCGAATAGCCCCATATAAGCCTTCGCCGTTCCGCCGGTTTCCTTGCAACCGGGCGGGGACGAGCGCAACGCCCCTCCCCGCCGGCGCGTCGCCGCCGCCTTTAGACCTCTCGGAACTCGCCCTCCACCGTGTCGTCAGGGCCGGTGTCCACGCCACCGGAGGCGGCGCCCGGCCCGCCGGATCCAGGCTGGGAATAAACCGCCTGGCCCACCCGCTGCAGGGCTTCGTTCAGCTCGTTCATCGCCGTCTGCATCTGCGCCACGTTGTTGGCCGCAATGGCGGAACGCAACGCCTCCAGCTTGCCCTCGGCCTCGGCCTTGAGGTCGGCGGGCAACGTCTCGGCGTTTTCGGTCAGCAGACGCTCGGCCGAGTACGCGAGGCTGTCAGCCTGGTTACGGGTCTCGATTTCGGCGCGGCGCTGGCGGTCGCTCTCCTCGTTGGCCTCGGCCTCGGCCATCATCCGCTGGATGTCCTCGTCGGACAATCCGCTGCTGGTCTGGATGACGATGCGCTGCTCCTTGCCGGTGCCCTTGTCCTGGGCGGACACGCTCAGGATGCCGTTGGAGTCGATGTCGAAGGTGACGTCGATCTGGGGCACGCCGCGCGGCGCCGGCAGGATGCCGTCCAGCATGAAACGGCCGATGGTCTTGTTGTCGGCGGACATGGGCCGCTCGCCCTGCAGCACGTGGATGTCCACGCTGCCTTGACCGTCGGCCGCGGTGGTGAAGGTCTCGGTCTTCTTGGTCGGGATGGTGGTGTTGCGCGGGATCAGCGCGGTGGTCACGTTCCCCAGGGTTTCGATGCCGAGGGTCAGCGGGGTGACGTCCAGCAGGACAATGTCGCCCACGTCGCCGCCCAGCACGCCGGCCTGGATCGCCGCGCCCAAGGCCACCGCCTCGTCGGGATTGACCGACCGGGACGGCTCCTTGCCGAATATCTGCTGGACCTTGGCCTGCACGGCCGGCATACGGGTCATGCCGCCCACGAGGATGACGTCGTTGATGCTGCCCGCGCTGACGCCGGCGTCGGAGATTGCCTGACGGCACGGGCCGGCAGTCCGGTCAATCAGGTCGCCCACCAACTGCTCCAGGCGGGAACGGCTGAGGGGTTTCACCAGGTGCTGCGGGCCGCTGGCGTCGGCGGTGATGAAGGGCAGGTTGATTTCCGTTTCCAGCGTGCTGGACAGCTCGATCTTGGCGCGCTCGGCGGCGTCGCGCAGCCGCTGGAGGGCCATGCGGTCCTGGGACAGGTCGATGCCGGTTTCGGCGCGGAACTCCGTGACCAGCCAGTTCAAAATGGCTTCGTCGAAGTCGTCGCCGCCCAGGTAGGTGTCCCCGTTGGTGGACAACACCTCGAACACGCCAGCGCCGAGGTCGAGGATGGTGATGTCGAAGGTGCCGCCGCCCAGGTCGAACACGGCGATCTTGGAATCGGTCTGCTGGCGGTCGATTCCGTAGGCCAGCGCGGCGGCGGTGGGCTCGTTGATGATGCGCTTCACGTCCAGCCCGGCGACCTTGCCGGCGTCCACGGTGGCCTGCCGCTGGGAGTCGTTGAAGTAGGCCGGCACCGTGATTACGGCCTCGGTGATGCGCTCGCCCAGCTTGGCCTCAGCGTCCTGGCGGATTTTCTGCAGGATCATGCTGGAGATCTGGGGAGGCGCGTAAGTCTGGCCGGCCATCTCCACGTGGGCGTCGCCGTTGTCACCGGCAGCGATCTTGTAAGGCAGCCGCCTAGCGGCATCCTGCACCTCCGGGTCCTGGAAACGCCGGCCCATGAGACGCTTCACGGAGAAGATGGTGTTGTCCGGGTTGGTAACGGCCTGTCGCTTGGCCGTTTGCCCCACGTACCGCTCGCCACTGCGGGCGTTGACCGCCACCACGGAGGGCGTGATGCGGCTCCCCTCGGCGCTCTCAACCACGTCAGCCTCACCGGCCTCGATCACCGCCGCCACCGAATTGGTCGTGCCGAGGTCGATGCCTAGAATCCTTGCCATTGTCGTGTCTCCTCAAACTAGTTTTGTCAGTACAGTCGTCATTCAAGCTGGTCTTGTCAGCACACTCGTCATTCCGGCTTTCGCCGGAATCCAGTTTCGCGCGCCGGCGCGAATAATCATTCGCCCTTACTGATTTACCACCACCTGGGCCACCTGGACGACCCGGTCGTGCAGGCGATAGCCCTGTCGCAGTACCTCGACGATGCTGCCGGATTCGGCCTCGCCGACCTGGGCCATGCCCACCGCCTCATGCAACTCGGGGTTGAAAGGCTCGCCCAGGCATTCGATGCGCGCCACTCCCTGGGATTCCAGGAAGGCGGCCAGCTTGCGCTGGATCAATCGTACTCCCTCAGTCCAGGAATCCGACGCGCCGTCCGTTGACGCGGTGTCACCGCTTTGGAGGTGGTTCACCGCCAGGTCCAACTCGTCAACGATGGGAAGCAAACCGACCAGCAGCCGGCTGTTAGCTTGCCTCTGAATCGTGAGCCGTTCTTCGTCGTAACGGCGGCGGGCGTTGGCCAGGTCGGCGTGGCCCCGCTGGACGGCGTCCGCCTGGCGTGCGATCTCCTCGTTGGCCTCGGCCAACGCCATGCGAAGCATTGCCGCCTCCTGTTCCGGCGTCAGGGGAGGTTCGTCGGCCGAGCCTTCCTGGGGCGAGGACGACCCGGGGTCGTAGAAATCCGATGCGAGGGTACCCGGTTCGAGATCGTCGGGTTGCCGTGCGTCGGGTGGTTGGGTTTCATCAATTGCCATTTACGTTGTCCTGAACTGCGATTGCCATTGTGCTTCGATTTGAGGTCATTCCGGCGGGGGCAGGCTGAGGCTGGCGCACAACTGGCCGATCTCTTCACGGATGTTTTCCACCAACTCGGCGTCGTCGGTGGCGCGGGCCAGCCGGCGGGAGAATACGCTCAGGTTGTTGACCAGCTTGAGCGCGAATTCGACCCCGGCCAGGTTGAGCCCCAGGTTGTCCATCAGGTGGCGGATGAGCATCACCTTGCGGAGGTCGTCCTGGGAGTAGAGCCGGAGCATTCCAACCGTGCGCACCGGCTGGATGAGGCCCAGCCGCTCGTACTTGCGCAGGGTCTGGGGGTGCATCTCGAGCAGGCGAGCGGCCACGGAAATGATGTACACCCCTTCCAGTTCCATGTTCGGCCCTGGAGTGTTCGTGCCGGACCCCGCCTCCTCCGGGCCGCGCGCGGCCGCCGGGGACATCCCATCAGCCCAGGCCGCTGGAGCCTCTACGCTCGGGGCCGGATATGGCTCCAGGCGCGTGCGGCGGGTCTGATGGCGGTTGGTCCATGGATGTTGCATCTGGGTGACGCTCCGTGCGTGAATTATATCACATTGCTACGAGGTCAATATAAACCCTTGACACGGATCGTGTCAATCAATATCATCCGATCCAACAAAGATGCCGCCGACCACAGGCAACGAAAATCCCACTGACAGGCGCTCCAAAAACGGGCATCCGACCAACCGTTTATCTCGTATACAGAGGCGATTGGGTTCCCAAAGGCGATACACCAAAATTTGCCGATAGCAAAATTTTTCGGTCAGGAGGTAATCATGAGACTGAAGTTCAACGCCTGTCCCAAGTGCTCCGGCGACCTGGAACTGCGGCGCGACATCTACGGCATGTTCGTCAACTGCCTCCAGTGCGGACTGCAGAGGGATCTGGATGCTCCCAACCAAGCCATCGAATTGGCCAAGCCGGCGCAGTCCACCTCCACGGCGACAACGCGAGCCGCACGCAAGGAGTTGCTCAAGGCCGCGTAGCCGCCACATCCACCCGCAGTCGGCATGAGTCATCCCGAATCTGGAGTGGGGTAGGAGAAGGAAGGGGGATGGGTTAGCCGGAGGGAGCTCAAAGCGGAGCGCAATCTGGAGAGCGGTATCGCCACTTGGCGGTGCCGCTTTCCCGTGTGGTGGCACCATTGGCGCAGGATTTCCCGAACCAGTGGTGCCAGTGGTGGCGTCAGCAGGGAGAGGAGGAAGGCGTAGACCAGGCTGGCCATGAGGAGAAGCTTGAGCCGGTTCTCCCAGAACCAGAGCCGGGGGCTTGCCATGGCCAAATCGGTTTGCAGGACCGGTAGCACATCTCCACCTGACGCCCTTGCCGCAGCCCCGCCTCTTGATGCAACATGCGAAAGCCCCCTCTGTGGTTTGGAGTTTGGACACTCCCACTCCGCCAGAAGGGGGCTTCTTTTTCAGCCGTTTCCCGAACCGATTTCCTCGTATCCTAAAATCCGGGATAACTCATGCCAGTTTGCAAGTTCGCCAACCGGCCTAGTCCGGCGTCGTGCCCACCGCCGGCAGCTCTGCCTCCTCGTCGGCGGCCAGCATCCGGTTCATCGCGCTCAGGTAGGCGTGCGCGCTGGCGACGATGATGTCGGTGTTCGCGCCGCGCCCGGAGAATGTCCGACCGTTGTTCTCGACCCGGATCGAGACCGAGCCCACGGAATCCCGGCCTTCCGACACGGCCTGAACCTGGAAGTCGGAGATCCGGGCGGTGGTGCCAATCACCCGGTCGATGGCGCGGCAAACCGCGTCCACCGGACCATTGCCCGTGGAGGCGTCGGTCTTAGCGTTGCCGTCCGGCCCGATGAGGCGCACCGTGGCCGTGGGGATGTCCTTGTCGCCGCTGGTGAAGTGCACCGTCTCCAGCGAGTAGCTGATGGGCTCCGATGCCGTCCGGTTCTCCTCGTCCATGAGGATTTCCAGGTCCCGGTCGGTCACCTCGTTCTTCTTGTCGGCCAGCTCGACGAACCGCTCGTACACGCTGGTGACTTCCTCGCGGGTCAGCGAGTAGCCCAACGCTTCCAGCCTGGCCTGCAGGCCGGCGCGGCCGCTGAGCTTACCCAAAACCAGCTGCACGTCCGGCGGCAGTCCGACGCGCTCCGGCTGCATGACTTCGTAGGTGGAGCGGTCCTTCAACACGCCGTCCTGGTGGATGCCCGAGGCGTGGCGGAAGGCGTTCTCGCCGACGATGGCCTTGTTGGCCTGCACGTTCATGCCGGTGATGCGGCTCACCAGGCGGCTGCTGGGGTAGATCTGCGTGGTGTCCACGCCCAGCTCAACGCCGAACAGGTCCTTGCGGGTGTCCAGCGCCATGATGATCTCTTCCAGCGAGGCGTTGCCGGCCCGTTCGCCGATGCCGTTGATGCAGCCCTCGACTTGCCGCGCGCCGACCTCGATGGCGGCCAGGCTGTTGGACACGGCCAAGCCCAGGTCGTTGTGGCAGTGCACGGACAGCGTGACGTTCTCAATGCCGGCCACGTTGCGCTGGATGTCCTTCAACAGGGTCTGGAAGTCGGACGGGATCGCGTAACCGACGGTATCGGCAATGTTGATGGTGGTCGCCCCGACCTTGATCACTTCTTCCAGCATCCGGTACAGGTAATCAGGGTTGGTGCGGGTGGCGTCCATGGGGGAGAACTCGACGTCGTCGCAGTACCCCTTGGCCCGGGCGACCATGTCCACGGCCATGGTCATGACGTCTTCCCGGTCCTTCCGCAGTTGGTGCATCTGGTGGATCTCGGACGATGACAGGAATACGTGGATGCGGGGCTTCTCCGCGCTCTTGATGGCGCCCCATGCCGCGTCCACGTCGCCCGGTACGGCGCGGGACAGCGAGCAGATGATGGGGCCATGCACGTCCTCGGCGATGCGCTGGACGGCCTGGAAGTCACCGGGCGAGCTCGCGGCGAAGCCGGCCTCGATGATGTCAACCTTCAGCCGGCCCAATTGCCGGGCGATTTGCAGCTTTTCGTCCACCGTCATGCCGATGCCGGCGGACTGTTCGCCATCGCGCAGCGTGGTATCCAGAAACTTTACTTGTGCAGCCATTTGGTCCTTTCCCTCCGTGGGGTTGGCGCCCGTGGATTCCCTAAAAGGGGTTGGGCGCAGGGGCGTGTAGCGTTACATCCTGCTGGTTGGGGAAAGGCCGGGCAGGCACACGCAGTCCACCGCAGCCAGCCCCGCCAAGACCAGACCGCGATGGTGAACTGCTCTGCACAGTACCTCCATGCCCATGTGTCACCTCCTGCTAGCTCTGGGCATTCGTCAGAATCAGGATTTTCAAGATTATGGGATTTTGGGGATTACGTTCCCTGCAATCCTGGAAATCTTAAAATCCAGTGAATCCTGATTCTGACGAAACCTCCGGAATGACGGTTGAGTCTGGGGAAATCACTCAATCTCCCGCGGGTTCATCCACGGCATCATTTCGCGCAGGCCCCGGCCGACCTCGTGGATCCGGCTGGTGCGGGCTTCCTGGCGCAGGCGCAGGAAGTTGTGCCGTCCCTCGTCGCACTCCGCCATCCATTCCTGGGCGAAGGACCCGCTCTGGATGTCGTCCAGAACCCGGTGCATGTTCTCGCGGACGTGGTCGTCCACGACGCGGGTGCCGCGGGTCAGGTCGCCGTACTCGGCGGTGTCGCTGACCGAGTAGCGCATGTAGTTGAACCCGCCCTGCTGGATCAGGTCAACGATCATCTTCAGCTCGTGCAGGCACTCGAAGTAGGCGATTTCGGGCGGATAGCCGCGTTCGACCAGCGTCTCGAAGGCCAGGTTGATCAGGGCGGTGACGCCGCCGCAGAGCACCGACTGCTCGCCGAACAGGTCGCTCTCGGTTTCGTCCTTGAAGGTGGTCTCCAGCACGCCGGCGCGGGCGCACCCGATGCCCGAGGCGTAGGCCAGCCCGATGTTCTTGGCGTTGCCCGTGGCGTCCTGGTGGATCGCCAGCAGGCACGGCACGCCGATGCCCTGCTCCACGAAGTGCTCCCGCATCCGGTGGCCGGGCGCCTTGGGCGCGACCATCATCACGTCCACCGTCGGCGGCGGCACCACGAACTGGTAATGGATGGTGAAGCCGTGGGCGAACATCAGGGCCTTGCCCGGTCCCAGGTTGGGCTCGATCTCGTCGCGGTACACGTCCTTCTGCACGTGGTCGGGGATGGCCACCATCATCACGTCGGCCTCTTTGGCGACCTCGGCCACGCTGCCGACTTCCAGCCCGGCGTCCCGGGCCACCTGGCGGCTGGCGCTGCCTTCGTACAGGCCCACCATGACCTTGATCCCGCTGTCGTGCAGGTTCAATGCGTGGGCGTGTCCCTGGCTGCCGTAGCCGATCATCCCCACCGTCTTGCCCTCCAGGAAGGACATGTCGGCGTCTTTGTCGGTGTAAATGTTCACTGCCATGCTGTTCTGTCCTTGTGGTTTTTCGTCATTGCCATGAAATTTGTCAGAAGCAGGATTTTCAAGATTAGGGGATTGGCAGGATTGAGATGAGGTAATCCTGGAAATCCATAAATCCGGCAAATCCTGATTCTGACGAGTCGACGCGGATTACACTCCCTCGTAGTGCCCCGGCGCCGAGCTAACCACTCGTTCCGCCACGGCTCCGTTCCTTCCCATGATGATGGCGTCGGCGCCAACGTCGTCGCTGACCCGGCCGCCGGACTTGCCCCGCACCATGGCCACCCGGCCGGTGCGCATCAGTTCCAGGATGCCGAAGGGCTGCAGCAGGTCGTACAGGGCGTCGATCTTGTCCTCCTCGCCGGTGGTCTCCACCACCAGCGAACGCGCGCCCACGTCCACCACCTTGGCCCGGAACAGGTTTACCATCTCCAGTATCTCGCTGCGGTTGGACGGTGTGGCCCGCACCTTGATCAGGGCGAGTTCCCGCGCCACCACGTCCTCTTCGGATATGTTGGACACCTTCACCACGTCGATCAGTTTCTCCAGGTGGCGAGTGGCCTGCTCCACCGTGTACTGGTCGCCGGTGACGACGAAAGTGAGGCGCGACAGGCCCTTCCGCTCGCTGGCCCCGACGGCCAGGCTGGCGATGTTGAACCCGCGCCGCCGGAACAGGCCGGCCACCCGGGTCAGGACACCGGGCCGGTCCTGCACCAGCGCGATGATGGTGTGTTGTTCGGCGTTAGATGCGCTCAAAGCCCACCCCCTCAGCCTCCGGCTCTTCCAGCATCTCGTGCACCGACTCCCCGGCGGGGATCATCGGGTACACGAACTCGTCCTCTTTGACCACGAAGTCCACGACCACCGGCCCCGGAGTCTCCATGGCTTCCTGGATCGCTCCGGCTACCTCTTCTTCCCTGGTGACCCGGATGCCCCGGATGCCGTAGGCTTCGGCCAGCCTCACGAAATCGGGGTTGCCGCTGTAGATGGTGGCGAAGAAGTCCTTGTCGTAGAAGAAGTCCTGCCACTGTCGCACCATGCCCAGCGACCCGTTATTAAGGATGGCGTACTTGACGTCGATCTTGTTCTCCACCGCGGTGGCCAGGTCGCACAGGGTCATCTGGAACCCGCCGTCGCCGGCGATGGACCACACGGTCTTCTCCGGCCGGCCCACCTTGGCGCCCAGCGCCGCCGGCACCTCGTATCCCATGGCTCCGCTGCCGCCCGACGTGATCAGCGAGTTCGGCTCCTTGTAGCCGTAGTGCTGCGCCGCCCACATCTGGTGCTGGCCCACGCCGGTCACGATGATGGCTTCGCCGTTGGTCTCGTCCGAAAGTTGCTTCATCACCTGCTGGGGCAATAGCTCTGCCGACTTGCGGATGAACAGCGACGGATGCTCGGCCCGCAGCGTGTCCGTTTCCTTGATCCAGTCCAGGTGCACGTTGGACTCCACCAGGGGAATCAGCGCGCGCAGGCTGGCCTTGAGGTCGCCCAGCACCGGGGCGTCGGCCACCACGTTCTTGTTGAACTCGGTGGGATCCACGTCGACGTGGACGATCTTTGCGCCGGGGGCGAAGTCGCTGAGCCGCCCGGTCACCCGGTCGTCGAACCGCGCCCCCAGGCAGATGACCAGGTCGGAGCGGTCGATGGCCAGACTGGCGTAGGCCATGCCGTGCATCCCGGGCATGCCCAGGTTCAGCACGTGTTCGGTGGACATCGCGCCGATGCCCAGCAGCGTGGTGATCACCGGGATCTGCGCCTTCTCGGCCAGTTCCCGCAACTCGTCCCACGCCCGCGAGATCAGCACGCCGTGGCCGGCCAGGATCACCGGCCGCTGCGCGTGGTTGATCAGATGGGCGGCGGCCCGCACCTGTCGCGGATCGGGGTCGCCCGGCGGCACGTAGCCGGGCAGGTCAACCTCGTCCGGCCACTGGAACTCGATCTTCTCGCCGGCCAGCACGTCTTTCGGCACGTCGATGAGTACCGGGCCGGGGCGGCCGGTGCGGGCGATGTAAAAGGCTTCCTTGATGGCCGGCGCGACGTCGCGCACGTCCATGACCAGGTAGTTGTGCTTGGTGACGGGCAGGGTGATGCCGGTGATGTCGGTTTCCTGGAAGGCGTCGCGGCCGATGGCGGCCCGGGGCACCTGTCCGGTGATGCAGACGATTGGGACAGAGTCCATCTGCGCGGCCATCAGGCCGGTCACCAGGTTGGTGGCTCCGGGCCCGGAGGTGGCGGAGCATACGCCGACCTTGCCGGTGGAGCGGGCGTAGCCGTCGGCGGCCATGGCGGCGGCCTGCTCGTGGCGTACCAGGATGTGGCGCAGCTTGGGATAGCCGGACAGCGCGCCGTAGAACGGCAGTACAGCGCCGCCGGGCAGTCCGAAAATCGTATCCACGCCTTCGCGCAGCAGGCTCTCGCAAATGATCTCCGCGCCTGTCATTTCCATAGTACGGCTACTCCTGTGATCTCTGCGGTTTCCGATGTGGTCAGGGCATAAAAAATCCCGACCCCGAAGGGACGGGTTGTAATTCCCGCGGTACCACCCTTCTTTTCCGCGCTCCGCACATTACCCAGGATGTCCAGGGTGAGCGCCGACGCGAAACTCTTTGTACACAGCCGTTATCGGAGCCGACCCGCTGCCCCTACCCACGCTCTCGCGCTTCAGGCCAGTCGCTCAGGGGCGAGTTCGGAGTTTCCGGCCGCCGACTTCCACCAACCGTCGGCTCTCTATCGGGCCTTCCGCGCCTACTACTCCCCATCACCGCGATAAAACTGGCGGATATGCTATCACCCGCCCCATCACAGTGTCAACGAAATTCATCGCTCACGGCGGCGTTCCGTTTCAGGTGGTTTTTTACATGGATGGACAGGATGGATGGGATTGAATTGATCGGCGGGGAAAAGTCAGAAGCAGGATTTTCGAGATTTGAGGATTATCAGGATTGGAACCGTTTTGTGTATGGAGGGTTTTCAAAGCGGGCGGGTTGGAATGACGGACGGGGCTGGACGAAGGGGTTCGGGGACCATCAGCGGACGGGGATGGTGTCCGGGTAGGTGGTGTGGAAAGTGCGCTCCAGGGCGCGCTTCCACAAGGGGGACAGCCGGATGGATGAAGGGTCGCGGCGGAGGGTCAGGTCAGCCGGGTGGCAAGAGCAGGGCCGGGGAGTGAGGCCGCGGGAGTAGAAGTCGTGGGGATCGGGAAGGCGGGCCAGGGGCGCGTCGACGAGTCCATACTTCTCGGCGATGTCCCGGTAATCGGGGAACCCGATGATGCCGGAGACCGTCATGGGCGCGGGGCGCCACGGAGGCCGTGACGAACGGCGGCCCCGTCCGGTAACGGGACGGCCGGCGATGGCGGCCTCCAATGAACGGATGAGGGCGGCGACACGGTTGCGGGCCTGCCGGGAGAGGCGTTGGGCTTCCAGCAGGTCGGCTTCGGCCAACCGGCGGGGGAGATCGTAGATTTGGCGGAAGGTGCGAACCCCGCCGTTGGAGATGCGTCCTTCCGCCGCCATGAGGAACAGGTAGTTGGTCAGCCGGCGGCGGGTAAGGCGTTTGAAGTAGTCCGCGTGGACCACGGCGGCGGTGGCGGCGTGGGATGCCGCTCGGGCCAAGGCGTTGGCGGCGCGGGCGCAGTCGCCGGCATTGTGGTCGGACCGGGCCAAGGCAAGAAAGCGCCGGGCCTGGGCCTGGTGATGGTGGACGCTGCCCATGATGGATCACGCTCCTGGTCAGGGGTGCGTCCCGAGGGTTTAGCTTTTACATCGATGCACAGGATTGACAGGATACGGATTGACTTTGGATTGGGTTGGGTTGCAATGGCTCCTTTGGGATTGGATTTTTGCAGGTGACCGGACATTTGGTTGTTGCAGGCGATTGGCGGTTGGTTGATTTGACCAGGTTCCGGGAAGTGATCAGCCCCACGGCCGGGGGTAATGCGCTGGCTTTTGGCCCTCATTTTCCATGCCCACGGCATGGCGCGCTGTTGCGGGCGCGGCGACCCAGGAGACTACTCCGATTAGAGCGGTCGGGGACAGTCTACTGCGGTACGGGTAGCGACTTGAATGCTGATCGGATTGGGCCGTATGTTCTCGGAACCTGATCGGTAAGGGACAATCACCTGCGGGACACAGGATAGCACGGACGTTCTGAATGGGTCAAGGGGTGGTTTGGCCCCACGCGTACCCAATCTAAACGGCTACCGGGGTAGTTTTACATCGATGCACAGGATGGACAGGATTTTTGGGCCGACGAGATTGCCGCCCCCGCATCAAGTGCGGGGGCGCAATGACAAACTGGGTACGCGTGAGGCTCCAGAGCTTTTTCAAAGTTAATCCGTCATTCCCGCGAAAGCGGGAACCCATGAGGTCGTTGTGATCGGAATGTTCTGGGTTCCGGCTTTCGCCGGAATGACGGGAAAGTTAGACCACGTAAATTGCAACGCTGCCTGACCACGTCGCCATCGTTGACACTGTGCCGGCCTGCTGGTAGTTTGTTGCGGCAAACTGTGAGGCGTTGCCGGCGCCGGCCGCATACCGTACTGTCGCCAGCTTCGCAAATCGCAAATACGAGGGAGATTCCATGCACAGTTCACGCAGATTGCGCCGGTTTACCGCCGCTTCCCTGCCGTGGCGAGCGATCTTCGCCGCGGCTGCCGTAGCCCTGCTGATGACGGTTGTCGCCGCCTGCGGAGGCGGCGCGCCGGAGCCCGCCGCTCCCGCCGCGGCGCCGGCCGGCGGAGAGCAGCCCACCACTGCCCCGGCCGCCGCCGCCCCGGCCGCGCCGACCCAGGAAGCGATCACGCTGCAGGTGGTGTGCATCAACCGCACCCTGCGCCCCTGCGAGCTGATCCGCGATTTCTACGCGCCCAACGTCAGCGAACGGACCAACGGCGAGGTCACCATTGAAATCTCGTCGTACCCTGAGCTCGGCCTCGCCGGCCCGGACACCATCCGGCTGGTCAACGACCAGACGCTGGAGTTCGCCGAGATCTATTCCGGCTACGTGGGCGGCGACCTTCCTATAATTGACGTCGGCAACCTCTGGGGCCTCTCCCCCAGCAACGACGCCCACCTGGCCCTCACCGACGCCATCGAGGATGACATGATCCGCATCCTCCGGGACTCCACCGGCGGCGAGCCGATCTTCCGGGCCTACTATCCCAACCAGTACGTCTTCAGCCGTGAGCCTCTGCCCAGCCTGGAGTCCTACAAGGACAAGAACATCCGCCAGCACAGCACCATCCTGGGTGACCTGCTGGCCGGCCTGGGAGCCGAGGGCCAGTTCGTGGCCTTCGCCGACGTGTACACTGCCCTGGAGCGCGGCGTCCTCGACGCTGGCATCACCGGCGGCACCCCCGGCTACGGCCAGCGCTGGTACGAGGTCACCGACTACCTCTACGGACCCATCGTGGGTTCCATCGGCGTGACCTACGTCACGGTCAACAGCGAGAAGTGGGGCGCGCTCAGCGCTGAGAACCAGGCCATCCTTAAAGAGATAGGCAAGGAGTACGAGGCCGAAAACCTGCGCCTGCTCAAGGCGGACTGGGACCCGGCCGGCATCAGCCTCAACGTCGAAGAGGGCATGGAATACTCCGACTTCCCGGACGACGTGAAGGCGCGGATGCGCGAGACGGCCCTGAACTCGATCATCCCCAACTGGGTGGAACGGGCCGGCGGCGCCAGCTCCGAAGGCGTGCAGATCTTCAACGACAAGGTCGGCCCCATCGTCGGCGTGGTCATCAATCCCGACGGCACCGCCAGCGAGACCGAGGCCATGATGCCGGCGATGTCCGGCGGGATCGATTGCGGCAGTGACCGCAGCGTCGGCGAAGTCTGCATCAGCATCGTGGACTCGGCCACCGGCGAGAAGGAAGCCATGGCCTCGACGCAGTGCGACGGGGAAACCGCGGCCAGCGTTCCCGACGCCCACGGCGGCGGCAGTCCCTCCGGCTGGTCCTGCGGCGTGGAGAGCGGCGTCAACTTCAACCTGACCCCGTTGACCTCCTCCGGGGAAAGCTTCGAGTTCCAGATGGCCTGCATCAACCGCACCCTGGTGGACTGCGGCCTGGCCATCGGCAACTATTCCGAGACCGAGGACATCGGCTTCGTGGAGCGCGTCCGGCGGCGCACCAACGGCCAGGTCAATTTTGAAATCTCGTCCTTCCCTGAACTGGGCATCGCCGGCCCCGACTCGCTGCGCCTGATCGAGGACGGCACGCTGGACTCCGCCCAGATCTACTCCGGCTACGTGGGCGGGGACTTCCCCATCATGGACATGAGCAACCTGTGGGGCCTCTTCGCCACCCAGCAGGACCAGCTGGACGTCATTGACGCCATCCAGCCCAAGATGGCTGAGGTCACCCTGGAGAACGGCGGCGTCCAGATCGCCTACATGATGACGGCCCACAACTACATCTTCGCCAAGCCGGAGGTTGGCGGCCTTGAAGACCTGCAGGGTCTCAAGGTGCGCAGTCACAGCACGGTGCTCAGCGACCTGCTTTCCGGCATGGGCGCGGACCCGCAGTTCATCGCCTTCGCGGACGTGTACACCGCCCTGGAGCGCGGCGTCATTGACGGGGCGATCTCGTGCGGCTCCTGCGGACACGGCCTGCGCTGGTACGAGGTGTCCGACTACCTGGTCGGCCCCATCGTATCGGTGGGTCACAGCTGGTTCGCCGTCAACGCGGACCGCTGGAACCAGATGCCCAAGGACCTGCAGAACATCGTTCTGGAGGAAGGCGCGCGCCACGCTTACCTGAACCGCCAGCTGCTGTTCGAGCACTTCGCGCCCAACGCCATCGCGCAGAACGTGGAGCAGGGTATGCAGGAAGTGGAGTTCACGCCGGAGATGAAAGACGCCCAGCGGCAGTCGGCCATCGAGAACGTCGTTCCGGGTTGGGTCGAGCGCGTTGGTGGTCCCACCTCCGAAGCGGCGGTCATCTTCAACGACGTGGTGGCCCCCATCGTCAAGGTGAAGATCAACCCTGACGGCACGGCATCCGCCACCGAGTAAGGGGCGGCGCGATACATGTCGTCAACGGCGGAGCGGGTGTGAAACCCGCTCCGCTTTTGTTTTACGCATTCCACTGTTGTTTGGGCAATGCTGTCGCCATACAGGAAGCGGCACAAATAATTATGGAGAATTATTATTGCAAATTGCGCTTTGACAGCACTTTTTCGCTGACATACACTGCCGAACGGTAAACATGTTATTGAGTGGTTCGCTGCTTGCAACGGCAGGACTTGGCAAGGAGGGAATATGAAGGACACCATCAATCACGGATTCCGAACAGTTGCGCCGAGATTTCTTTTGCCTTTCCTGCTGTCGGCGGTGGTAGCTGCCCTGCTGGCTTGCGGTGGCGGCAGCGAAGCTCCCGCCGCAGCGACCACCGAAACCGGCGGCGGGGCGGCGGCTCCGCAACCGACCGCCATGGCGGCCGCGCCGGCCCCCGGCGGCGGCAGCGGAACCCAACTGGAAACCCAGGGGCAGAGCTTCGAGTTCCAACTGGTCTGCATCAACCGGAGCGTGGCGGCGTGCGAGCTGGTCAACAGCTTCTTCGTTCCTGAGGTGGCCAAGCGCACCGACGGCCAGCTCCAGTTCGTAATTTCGTCCTTCCCCGAGTTGGGCATCGCCGGCGGCGATACGCTGCGGCTGGTGGCGGACAACACCCTGGAGGTAACCGAAATCTACAGCGGATACGTGGGCGGCGACCTGCCCCTGCTGGATATCGGAAACCTGTGGGGCCTGTCGCCCAGCGAGGAGGCGCACCTGGAACTGTCCGACGCCATCCACGAGGACCTGGTCCGGGTGCTGAAGGAGACCACGGGCGGGCAGCCCATCATGCGGCAGTACTATCCCAACCAGTTCATATTCAGCCGGGATGAGCTGGACTCGCTGTCGCAGTTCGACGGGAAGCAGATCCGCCAGCACAGCACCATCCTGGGCGACCTGCTGGCCGGGCTGGGCGCGGAAGGGCAGTTCGTGGCCTTCGCCGACGTGTACACCGCCCTGGAGCGGGGCGTGCTGGACGGCGGCGTCACCGGCGGCGAGCCGGGGCACAGCCAGCGCTGGTACGAGGTGACCGACTACCTGTACGGGCCAATCGTCGGCTCAGTGGCGGTGGCCTACTTCACAATGGCCAGCGACTCCTGGAACGAGATTCCCCCGGACATCCAGCAGATAGTCCTGGAGGTAGGGCGGGAATACGAGGAACTCGCCCGCAAGACGCTCATCGAGGAGTGGAATCCTTACAGCGTCTCGGCCAACGTCGAGTCCGGCATGGTTCACCGGCCGTTCAGCGACGAGGTGCAGGCCAAGATGCGCGAGGTGGCCCTGGAGGTCATTCTGCCCAACTGGGTGGAGCGCACCGGTGGCCCCAACAGCGACGCCGTGCAGCTATTCAACGACAAGGTTGCCCCCATCATCGGCGTGGCAGTGAACCCGGACGGCAGCGCCAAGGAACTCGACGGGGCCATGATGGAGGGCAGCACCGAGCGGGCGCAGCTGGTGTCCCAGGGCGAGAACATTGAAATTCAGCTGGTTTGCATCAACCGCACCGGCAACCCCTGCACGCTGATCTACTCCACCGAGGAAGAACACGGCATCGACGGGTTCATCGAGCGGGTCCGGGACCGCACCGAGGGGCAGGTTGATTTCCAGATCAGTTCCTTCCCTGAGCTGGGCCTCGCCGGCCCCGACTCGCTGCGGCTCATCGAGGACCGCACCATGGAGCTGGCCGAGATCTACTCCGGCTACATCGGCGGCGACCTGCCGATCATCGACATGGCCAACCTGTGGGGTCTCTATCCCGACCCGGAGACCAACTTCGCCGTCATTGACGCCACCCGGGAGGACATCCACAGCATCATCGAAGAGCAGTCCAACGGCATCGTGGTGATGGAGAACTACTACGAGAGCAACTACTACTTCTCGTCGCGCCCGTTGAACTCCCTGGCCGACTTCGAAGGACTGAAGACCCGCAGCCACAGCACGGTGCTCAGCGACCTGCTGGGCGGCATGGGCGCGGATCCGCAGTTCATGGCCTTTGCCGACGTGTACACGGCCCTGGAGCGCGGCGTTCTGGACGCCGCCGTGTCCTGCGGCACCTGCGGCTCCGGCGTCCGCTGGTACGAGGTCACCGACTACCTGGTGGGTCCCATCGTCGCCATCGGCGTGACGTGGATCACCATGAACAAGGACGTGTGGGACGCCATTCCGCCGGACCTCCAGGCCATCATCAAGGAGGAAGGCGAGCGGCACCAGCGCACGTCCCGCGAGTGGGTTGAGACCGTGTGGGCGGACGAGGGCATCAGCGAGAACACTGAGGGCGGCATGGAGTACATCGAATTCAACCAGGAAGTAGTGGACGCCCTGTTCCAGGCCGGCCGCAACAACGTGCTGCCCAAGTGGGTGGAGCGCACCGGCGGCCCCAACAGCGAGGCCGTGCAGATCTACAACGAGAAGGCCGCGCCGATCATCGGCGTCCGCGTCGGCGCCGACGGGCAGGCGGAGGACATACAGTAAGCAGCCACGGCGCTGTTTCGGGTCCTCCCGTCCTCAGGCCGGGCTGGTAAAAGACACCGGATCGCGGCGAATATCGCTCCTCGCGTGTGCCCAGTTTGTCATCGCGAGGAGCGCATCGGCGTGGCGATCTCATTGCTGAAAGAAACCCGGTTACCCGCACGGGATTGCTACTCCCGCATCAAGCGCCTGACAGGGGCGGGTAAGGGCAGAAAGCAGGTTCGGCGCCGGATTGTAATGGCGCGGGAGCGTCGGGTATTCTTATCTGCGAATACTGGCGACGTTGGAGACGTTTACCATGTCTGCCACCAGGATCATTACCAACGCCTGGCAGGTGAGAACCCTGCCTGACATCTTCTATGAGGAGAAGGAACCCGTTGAGGACGGTATGCTCCAGGAACTGCCCATTGAACGCGTTACCCATCTCCTCCGCCAGCGCTATGAAGATCGGCCCGACGTGTTCATTTCCGGGGAGGTCTTCGTTTCCTACGACATCAACAACGGCAATCGTCGGGTGGGTCCGGACCTGTTCATCGCCTTTGACGTGAACGTGTCGGGGATCCGCGAGGGTCTGCCGAACTACTGGATATGGGAAGTGGGGAAAGCGCCGGATTTCGTGATGGAAGTGGCGTCGCCGAGCACCGCCGAGCATGATTTGGGCTGGAAGCGGGAGCTGTACCAGCGTTTGGGGGTGCAGGAGTACTGGCGGCTCGACCCCACGGGGGGAGCGCTGTACGGCCGGGCGATAGCCGGGGAGCGGCTGGAGGATGGGGAGTATCAGCCGTGCGCGGTAGAAGCTGGAGCCGGGGGAAAGGAGCGGGGGCACAGCCGGTTGCTGGGAGTGGTATTTGCCTGGGACGGGGCGTCCGCATTTGACGTGCTGGATCCGGCGACGGGGCTGACCATCGACAAGCGGGCGGCGGCGGAAGCGGGGCGCGCGGTGGCCGAAGCCGGAGCGGTCGCGGCGTTGGCGCGGGCCGACGCCGAGGCGGCGCGGGCTGATGCCGAAGCGGCGGCCCGGGCCGCGGCCGAAGCCCGGGCCGCCGCCGCGGAAGCCCGCATCCGCCAACTGGAAGAGCAATTGCCTCACCAGGATAGGTAATCCCAGCCTGAAACGCGGACCGGCAACCCATGCCAAAAGCCGATTTCAGCCCTTACACGCCCTTGCCAGGCATCAAGTTCGGGGTCGCGATGACGGTTCGAGTGGAGTTGGGTTCGCGGCGAATATCGTACTGGTTGACTTTTATCAGACCGGCCAATATAGTCCCAACTTGCGTGTCATAGGTGGGCATTTCCGCCCATCTTCCGCCTTGTTTCTACAGCATTCGATGATATGCCGGCGCATCTCTGACACTTTCGCCCGGCTTACCGGAGGCGCCAGTTGACTACACCATCTGCGGCAACGCCCACGCCGGTTTTCCTGACCCGATTCATCCACAAGATCGACAGCGGCCTAGATTGGGTCTACCGGATCTTCGGGTACATCTGCGGGACGCTTTTGCTCATTCTGGGCATCTACATCACCTACCAAGTGATAATGCGCAAGCTGGGCGGCCCCATCCTGGGCAACCAGGAGCTGGTGGGGGGGTACATCCTGGCATTCGCCGGAACCTGGGCGTTTTCCTACTCCCTGCGCACCGGATCCCACGTCCGCATTGACGTGCTGTTGCCCCTCTTTTCGCGCATCCACCCTTATATGCGTTCGGCGGCCGACTGGATGGCCCTCGGGTCCGTGGGTTTCTTCGGCCTCATCACCGCGATCAAGAGTTGGGAGGAGGTCGCCGAGTCCAAGTGCATCCGCACCAACGCCGAGGGCATGTGCGAGCCGGCCCTGGCGAACACCTATCTCATCGGAAACTTCCTGCCCGAACTCTGGATGTTCCAGATGATCGTCGCCGTGGGCTTCACCATGCTCGCTTTCACATCGTTCCAATGGATGCTGAGCATGATCCTGCGGGGCCTGCTGGAGATCTGGCACAAGAACTCCGGCGGCGATGTTGCCGAACTCGCTCCCGATGCTGAGGTTATGCAGGAAGCCGCCTCCGGCGTGTAGCCGTCCCGCCCATTCCAACCGACTTCCCCGACCCACGGCAGCCGCCGGTTCTGCGGCTGCCGTCCCACAGAGGAATCTGAAATATGGCAATCATCACCGCTTTCAGCATGATGGGAGTTTTCTTCCTGATTGGCCTGTACGTCGCCGGCGCCCTGGGGGTGCTGTCCCTGGTGATGATGCAGGCGTTTTCGGATGCTCCGCTGTGGAACATCCTGGGCAACAAGGCCTGGGAGAGCAACACCAACTTCATCCTGGTGGCGGTGCCGCTATTCCTGCTCATGGGAGAGCTGATGCTTCGCTCCGGCATGGGCGAGCGGATGTATGGGGCGCTGTCCCGGTGGCTGGTCTTCCTGCCCGGCGGCCTGCTGCACACCAACATCGCGTCCTGCGCCGTCTTTGCCGCGTGCTCCGGCTCCAGCGTCGCCACCTCCGCCACCATCAGCCGCGTCTCCCTGCCGTCCTTCCGCCAGCGCGGCTACAGCGAGCGCCTGGTCATCGGCTCCCTGGCCGCCGGCGGAACTCTCGGTATCCTGATCCCGCCCAGCATCGGACTCATCATCTACGGCGTGCTGGTCGAGGAGTCCATCGGCCGCCTCTACATGGGAGGTTTCCTGCCCGGCTTCCTGCTGGCGTTCACCATGATTCTCATGATGGTAGTCACTTCGGTGATATTCCCGCGCACGGCTCCCATGGACGAGGAGGTGCGCCGGCTGTACCGCGCCTGGTTCCACGGCATTGCCGTTCGACGCTACACCGACGAGCAGATGACCGTCATGCGCCAGGAGCAGGCCACCGAGGCCGGGCTGACCGACCCTGATGACCGCGCCGCCTACCGCCGAGGTCGCTCCACCCTTTCGTATCCCGAGGCTATCGCCGAATGGCTGCGGATGATCAAGGAGGCGACCATCGGCCTGCTGGCCATCATCCCGGTCCTGATCATCATCCTGGTGGTGCTGGGTTCCATCTACACCGGCTGGGCCACACCCACCGAGGCCGCCGCGTTGGGAGTAGTTGGCGCTCTGGTCGTTGCCATCGCCAACGAGTTGTACAAGCGGTCCCAGGGCATCTACGCGGACTGGAACCAATCCATGCGCGGCATCAGGATCATGCTCCTGGACGCCATCATTTCCACCGTGCGCACCTCGTCGATGATCATGCTCATCGTGATGGCGGCATTCACCCTGAGTTTCGCATTCGCCCGCCTGGGCATCTCCCAGGACATCTCGGAGTGGATCACGGGCCTGAATCTCAACGCCCTGCAGTTCGTGATCATCCTGGTGTTCTTCTACCTGCTGCTGGGCACTTTCATGGAAAGCTTCGCCATGCTGGTGACCACCATTCCGATTCTCACGCCTTCGCTGGAAGCCGTGGGCGTGGACCTGGTATGGTTCGGCATCATCATGGTGATCCTGGTGGAGGCGGCGCTGATCAGCCCGCCCGAGGGCATCAACCTCTACATCCTCCACGGCGTCAGACAGGACGTCGACCAGCAGATGGCGGAACAGACGGCGGCGGCGCAGGAGGCTTTACGAGAAAGCACGATTACCGACGTGTACATCGGAGTCTTACCATTCATGGGCTGCATGGCCCTGGTGATAGCACTTTTGTTCGCTTTCCCGGACATTGCCTTGTGGGCGCCGTGCATCATCTACGACGATCCCAGTAGAGACTTCCTGCAATCGGTCAACATCGAACGGGATGCGGCCGGCTTCTGGGAGCAGATCCGCTACTGCTCGTCGGAGTTCCGTCCCCTGGCGTACGAGTAGCCCGCCTGGCCACTACCCTGCCGTATAATGCAGGAAGCGCCTCTGCCGCCGTTGGGAGGCAGAGGCGCTGATATATTCCGTGTCCAGCCGACCATGGGCCGGGACGAGGTGATGCCATGAAATACCGGGTTTTGCTGCACAAATCGGAAGAAGGCTACTTCGCGGTTTCCCCCAGCTTCCCGACCTGCAACTCAATGAGTTCCACCGCCGAGGACGCTTTGGAAAACGTCCGCTACGCGCTGCAGGATCACCTCACCGTGCGCGAGGACTTGCGCTGGGGAGACGTGCTCGGGAGCGACAACATCAAAGCGGTTGACGTCGAGGTTGACCCGGTACGGGAAACGTTGATGCGCTACCACATTCGGATGATCAAGGATAGCGAGGGCTACGCAGTCTCCTGTCCGATGCTGCCCGGTTGCTTCTCCCAGGGAGACACTTTTGAGGAGGCGCTGGCAAACATCCAAATCGCAATCCGGGAATGGCTCATTTCTGTCCAGGAAGTGCTTTTGCTGGGCGAACCGGATGTCGAGATTATCGAGGTTGGCGAGGGGGAGGAGGTGGATCTCTAAATCATGCCCAGAGTTCCCGGTATCAGTTACCGTCGGGCAGTCAGAGCATTGGAGAAGGTCGGCTTCCGGGTGGATCGGGAGACGAAGCACACCGTAACGAAGAACAACGGGCTCACAGTGTCCATCCCCCGGCACAATCCTATTGATCCATTCACAATGGGCAGTATAGTCCGGCAGGCCGGGCTCACTGTTGAAGAATTCCGCGAACTGCTGTAATCCGCGCCTCGACTCGTCCCATTGACCCCACCGGCCGGCCGCATTAGCATACCGTCTGCCATGTACGCTCTGATTCTGGCCGGCGGTAAAGGCGAAAGGCTGCGCCCTCTCACCGACACCGTGCCCAAGCCCATGATCGCCCTGTGCGGCCGCCCGATCCTCTGGCACCAGGTTCGCTGGCTGCGCGAAGCCGGCATCACCGATGTCGTTTTTCTGGTGGGACATCTTGCCGACGCGGTGGGGGACTATTTCGGTGACGGCAGCGATTACGGCATCCGTGCCCATTACATCCGGGAGGATGAGCCCCTGGGCCGTGGCGGGGCTCTGCGCCAGGGTCTGGCTTCCCTGCCTCGTGACGATTGCCCCGTCATCGCCACCAACGGCGACATCGTCACCGATGCCGGCCTCGGCGATCTTCTGGACGACTACCAGGACCGCCGCCGCAATAACCCTGCGCACCTGGCCACCATCCTGACCGTGCCGATGACCAGCCCCTACGGTATCGTGGACACCGATACGAACGGGGTGGTCAGCCAATTCCGCGAGAAGGCGGTGCTCCCCTACGCGATCAACGGAGGCGTCTACGTCCTCCACCCCGGCATCCGCGACCTGTTGCCCGAGATCGGCGACCATGAGACCACGACCTTCCCCACCCTAGCCGCGGAGGGCCGCATGTCCGCCGTGTCCACCGACGCCTTCTGGCGCAGTGTGGACTCACCCAAGGATCTGCGGGAAGCTGAAGAGCACTTGTCCACCACCGTTGCCGGCCCGGTCGAGGCGGCACGTTGATCACCGCGGCGCAGGCGCAGCAGATCGCGGACACCGCCGCCCGTATCCGCGACAACATCCAGCTGGCCATCGTCGGCAAGGACGAGGTCATCGAGTACACCCTGGCTGCTCTCTTCAGCGCCGGGCACATCCTGGTTGAAGACGTCCCCGGGATCGGCAAGACCACCCTCGCCCGTTCCCTGGCCTACTCGCTGGACTGCGAGTTCCGCCGCATCCAGTTCACCCCCGACCTGATGCCATCGGACATCACCGGCATCCACTACTACAACCAGCACAACGGCGAGTTTGAGTTTCGCCCCGGCCCGGTCATATCCCAGGTCGTACTGGCCGACGAGATCAACCGCGCCACCCCCCGAACCCAGTCGGCACTGCTGGAGGCCATGGCCGAGCGGCAGGTCACCGTTGACCAGGATACCGTGCAGTTGCCCGCGCCGTTCCTCGTCCTGGCGACCCAGAACCCCATCGAGCTGGAGGGCACCTTCCCACTGCCTGAAGCCCAGATCGACCGCTTCCTGCTCCGCCTCCGCCTGGGTTATCCTTCTGAAGACGACGAGACCGCCATGCTGGAGCGGTTCGAGGACGCCGACCCACTGAGTTCCCTAGGGCCTGTGGCCTCCGCTGACGACGTCCTCCGTATCCAGGGACTGGTCCGGCAGGTGTACATCGACCCGGTGTTGCGCAACTACCTGGTGCAGGTGATCCGGGCCACCCGCGAGCATCCCGACGTCGAACTCGGCGCCAGTCCGCGAGCCACACTGGGACTCTACCGCTGCGCCCAGGCCCTGGCCGGCATCCGCGGCCAGGAGTACGTTACGCCCGACGATATAAAGACCCTGGCCACTCCCGCCCTGGCCCACCGCGTCATCCTCAAGAGCATGGCCCGCCTTCGGGAGCGCAGCCAGGAATCGGTGGTTAACGAAGTACTGGAAGCGCAGACGGTTCCCGTCTGATTGGGGTCTCCAGGCAAGGTACGTCGGTAGCGGGAGCCACCGGTCCCCGATCGTTACGCGCGCGACGGGGCTTGTGCAAAGTCCACCCCGGCGGTAACTGTCAGAAGCAGGATTACCAGGATTAGAGGATTTACGGGATTTATGAACATCCTGAAAATCTCAAAATCCGCTAAATTCTGATTCTGACAATGACTTTGCAAAAGCCCTGACGTGCGCGGCGCTTTCGTTGCGTTATGCCAGGCCCGTGCGTAAAATTGGGCATCCTCATGGTGCGCCACCTTGTCCTGTCGCCCATAGTGATCCACAGGAGCATAAATTGACTACCACCAACGACACCGAGATCATTCTGTACACCCACCCCGACTGTCCCTTCTCCGCGCAGGCCAAGATGCACTACCGCCGCCAGCGCGTAGCCTACACCGAGATTGACGTGTCCAAGCAGCCGGACCAGGTACCGGCGCTCCTTGAGCTCTCCGGCGGGGAGCGGATCACTCCCATCATCGTCGAGAACGGCGTCGTGACCATCGGTTTCGAAGGCGGGTATTGAGACTTCTAGCCCCGGGGCCGTGCGCCCCGCAAATCCCGCAAAAATAATGATATTGCGCCATTGCATGAATGGAACGCACGTGCTAAACTTCTCGCAAGTGCAAACCCAGCCGTGCGGGAGGCTAACGATGGCAATCAACCCCGAAACCCTGAACCTCGACAAGAACAAGCTGGCCGCCCTTGAGGTTGCTCTGGGTCGTATCGAAAAAGACCACGGCAAAGGCGCGGTGATGCGGGGCGACGAGCAGGTCGCCCACCTGATCACCAACGTGATACCCACCGGCTCGCTGTCCCTGGACCTGGCACTGGGCGTCGGCGGATTGCCCCGTGGCCGCGTTACCGAGATCTACGGCGGGGAGTCGGCCGGCAAGTCCACCCTGGCCATCCACATCATGACCGAGACGCAGCGCATGGGCGGCCTCGCTGCCTACGTTGACGCTGAGCACGCTCTTGACCCGCACTATGCCACCAACTGCGGTCTCGACCTGAACAACCTGCTCATCTCCCAGCCCGACTCGGCGGAGCAGGCACTGGACATCACCGAGAAGCTGGTCAGCAGCGGCGCCGTTGACGCCGTGATCATCGACAGCGTTGCCGCCCTGGTTCCGCAAGCCGAGATCGAGGGCGACATGGGCGACGTGCACGTGGGTATGCAGGCCCGCCTGATGTCCCAGGCCCTGCGCAAGCTGACCGCCACCATCAACCGCTCCCGTACTGCAGTCGTCTTCATCAACCAGATCCGCGAGAAGATCGGCATCAGCTACGGCAGCCCCGAAGTCACGCCGGGGGGCCGGGCCCTCAAGTTCTACAGCTCCGTGCGCATAGATCTGCGCCGCAGCGAGTCGCTGAAGCAGGGGTCGGAGATCATTGGCAGTCGGGTCCGGGCTCGTATCGTCAAGAACAAGGTTGCCGCGCCATTCCGGGTTGCCGAGTTCGACATCATGTTCAACCAGGGCATCAGCAAGATGGGCGACCTGCTGGACATCGGGGTGAACCAGAACATCATCAAGAAGGCCGGCGCCTTCTACTCCTATGGCGAGACCCGGCTGGGACAGGGCCGGGAAAACTCCAAGAACTTCCTGCTGGAGCACAGTGAAATCGCCGACGAGATCGAGGCCCGCATACGCGGTGACGAGTTGCCCGATGAAGAGCCTGTTGACGGGGAGGCCAACGGCCATCTGAACGGCGCGGCGTCCGATGCTGCCGCCTACATCGCCAACCCCAACTCCGTCAGCCTGAACTAGCCGTTGCCCGCCGTGGTTGACGCCCGAGTTGACCAGTCCGTGTCCGACGCCTATCCGGAGGCGTTACGGGTCGCCCTGCGCTACGTGAGCTTCAAGCCCCGGACGGTGGCGGAAGTACGTCGGCGGGTGGGCCGCGATTTCGATCAGCCGGTGGTTGAGCAGGCCCTGGCATCTCTGAAACGCTATGGCTACCTGGACGACGCCGAGTACGCTGCCCAGTGGCGCAACAGCCGCGACCGGCGCAAACCGCGCGGCTCCTCGCTCATCCGCCGGGAGTTGCGCGCCAAGGGGGTCGCCGAGCCCATCATCGAGGATGCGCTGGTCGGCCTGGACGAGGTGGACGCCGCCTATCGCGCGGGAGAACGGCGCGCCCGGCGGTTGACCGCCGGCGGTGCAATGCCCTACGCGACCTTCCACCGCAAGATGTGGGACTACCTGCAGCGGCGCGGCTTCCGGTCCGGCGTTACCCGAGATACGGTCCGGCGGCTCTGGGCGGAAAATTCCCCCGCCGAGTGACCGGGAACGGTCGGCGTTCGCTCACGGCTTTGCCGACCTGCGCTGAGCCGGCCCGCCAGGCCGTGTTGACGTTTTCACCGTCATTCCCGCGAAAGCGGGAATCCAATGGTCGAAATCGTAAGCAATCCCTCCCGTTTCCTCATATCACAACCTATGGATTCCGGCTTTCGCCGGAATGACGGATAAAATTCAAAATGTCAACAGAACCTAGAGGCGGACCCGCCCGATGGCGATCACGACTCCCAGGATCAGCGCCAGGATGCCCCACAGGGTCAGGACCAGGCCGCCGGTAAGGATCATTGCTACTAGCGAACTGAGCACTACGGTTCCGCCGGCGATGTACATGAGGCCCTTGCTGCGCTTGAGGTTGACCACCCGGCTGATGAGCTCACCCGCCGCGTAACCCACGATCACAGGGGTGACCAGGGATGCGATGAACCGCGTTCCCGTGAAGAAGATCAGGGTGAGCCACAGGATAATCCCGAGCACACCGATTACTGCGGCCACAACCGCCGCTTTGGCGTAGTTCGACGGCCGGACGTCGAAGGTCGGAAGCGGAACCGCCTTCCCGCACTCCCGGCACCGGATCCCCACCGGGGCCTGCACCAGGCACTGCGTGCATATCGGCCGCTGGCACTGGCTGCACGACAGCCCGGTGGGTATCGCCGGATGCCAGTGGCAGGTCAACGTCTGGGTCTCGGTCTGCTGTTCTGCCATACTTTCGTTAGTCCTTGATACCGGCCCCGTATCTCGAGTGTGTCGTCGCAGTTCAAGCAAGGTCAATTGTACGCTGCATTGTCCGTTGGCGGCACTCTGCCAAGTGGCGATTTGGTCCCGGCGCGTTCTAGCCGACGTCGTTCCCGCGTCCGGCGGTGCGCGCCAGCCATTCCTCCCGGTCCGCAATGTCCCGGTCACGCAGCAGGCGGTTGAACATCACCGAACCTCGCGGCACATCCGGCGGCGCCGGCTGGCCGTTGGAGCCCAACCGTTTCAACAAGATCAGGACCGCTCCCGCCGCCGAGTACACTGCCAACTGTTCGGTCCCTCCGACCAGGAGCCACCGTTCCGGCCACGCCATGGCTATCATGGGGAGTGCGATCATCACCGCCAGCAGCCACTCGGCGGACCGGCGCGTGACCCGCCAGCCCAGCACGTAAAGGGTCAGGCCCACTCCGAAGAAGAGCGGCGATATTCCCAGGATCCCGCCGGCCCAGGCGCCCACGCTCCGGCCTCCGGTGAAGCGCAGGAACGGGGACCAGTTGTTGCCCAAAATGGTGAACAGCGGGGTCAGCATCAGCCACCAGCCCACATTGCCCAGACCCAGCGCGTACTGCCCAACCAGGATCGGCCCCGCGCCCCGCGCCATGTCGATGACGGCAATCGGCAACCACCACTTCCTGCCCATCTGACTGGCGAAATTGCTGGCTCCTACGTTGCCGCTGCCGTGTTGCCTCAAGTCGATTCCGCCCAGGACCCGACCCAGCACATACGAAACCGGAACCGCCCCGATGAGGTAGGCAACAACCCACAGGCCAATGAGCGTTGCGGCATCGCCCGACATGTCGGCAACTCCACAGTTGCCAGGCTCTGAAGCGGGGGCGGGCTACCGGCGCGACGCCAGCAGGCGGGCGGCTTCCTCCAGCCGCTCCACCGTTTCCATGGGCGGCCCGTTGACGCCGGGCAACGGTTCCCGCGAGTTCCCGCTGTGGTGATAGTCGCTGCCGCCGCAGGGGATCAGGTCGTAGGCTCGGGCCACGTCGGCCAGCCAGTCCACCGTCGCCTCGTCGTACATGGCGTAGTGGACTTCCATGCCGTGCAGACCGGCAGCCTTGAGCTCCTCCACCGTCTCGATCAGTGACTGTTCCGGCTCCGATTCGTTGCCCCGGCGTTCGAACCACGGGTGGGCGAACACGGCCACGCCGCCCACGTCGTTCAGCAGTTTCACCGCGTCCGGCGGCGTCAACTTGGAGCGTTCCACGTAGGCCTTGCCGTTGCGTCCCAGGTATTCCCGGAAGGCGTCCGACGGCTCGGCGAAGTAACCCTTTTCTACCAGCGCCTGGGCGATGTGCGGGCGCCCCACCGAGGCGTCGCCGGCGATCTCCAGCACTCGCTCCCACTCGATGTGCATCCCGAACTCCGCTAGTTTTGCCACCATTCCTTCGCCGCGGGCCAGCCGGCCCTCGCGGAACCCGGCCAGCATCTCCTGGAACCCGGCATCCTCGATGTCCATGAAGTAGCCGAGCATGTGGACTTCGCCGCCCGGCACGTCGCAACTGAGCTCAATGCCGGGGATAAGCCGCATTCCAAGGGTGCGGTTCACCGCCCGCTGCGCTTCCTCCAGGCCGGCCGTGGTGTCGTGGTCGCTCACGGAAATGGTTCGCAGTCCCTTGGACGCGGTCAGTTCCACCAACTCGGTGGGCGTCAGCCGTCCGTCCGACGCGGTGGTGTGCAGGTGCAGGTCAACAGAAATTGGCATCAGGTCACCCCGTATCCGTGGTCTCCCGTATAAATGGGCGCTTTGCTCGTTATACGTCAATCCGGCGGTCGATGCGCACGATGTCCGTGGCCTGGCCGGTGGCGTCGTTGATGTCGATCAACACAGAGTTCAGTATGCACGCGCCCTTGGCCGGTTCGAACCGCTGGGGCAGTCCGGTCCGGAACCGCTCCAGCACCGGCGCGACCTCCGTGCCGATGACCGAGTCCTGGGGACCCGTCATCCCAAGGTCGCTGACGTAGGCGGAGCCTCCGGGCATGATGCGCGCGTCGGCCGTGGCCACGTGGGTGTGTGTGCCAACGACCGCGCTGACCCGGCCGTCCAGGTACCAGGCCAGGCCCTGCTTTTCGGAGGTGGCTTCGGCGTGGAAGTCCACCACCACCGTTTTGGGGGCGAATCCCAGTTCGCTTTCCGCCTCGGCCAGCCGCTTGTCGGCCTCACGAAACGGGCAGTCGATGGGCGGCATGAACACCCGTCCCTGCAGGTTCATCACCATGACGTCGCCGAACATCATCCAGCCCCGGCCCGGCGCGCCGTAGTAGTTGGCCGGCCGCAGCAGAGGCAGTTCCTCCATGTGGGGAAGGATCTCCTTCTTGTCCCAGATGTGGTTGCCCGAGGTCATCACGTCAACGCCGGCCTGGAGCAGGGCGTTGGCCGTTTTGGGGGTGAGGCCAAACCCGCCGGCGGTGTTTTCCGCGTTGGCGGTGACCAGGTCGATGTCCAGTTCGCGGCGGAGGTCGGGCAGCAATCGGGACAGGGCGCTGCGTCCCGGCTTGCCGATTATGTCCCCAATCATCAACACTCGCATGGCATTATCCGTAAAGGGCTACGTTGGAAGGGGCGACGCACGGTCGCCCCTTGTGGTCGCGTCGTTACTCCCAGCCGGGCGGTTACCTGGCGATGCTTTCCTCGCGGGTTTCGCGGATCACCGTGACCTTGATCTGGCCGGGGAACTGCAAGTCCTTGGAGACCTTGCCGGCGATGTCCCGCGCCAGGCTGGCGCAGGCCACGTCGTCGACGTCGTTGGGGCTGACCATCACCCGAACCTCGCGGCCGGCCTGGATGGCGAAGGCGCGCTGCACGCCGTCGAAGCTGTAGGCGGTGTCCTCCAGCTCCCGCAGCCGCCGGGTGTACTGCTCGATGGATTCCTTGCGCGCGCCAGGGCGAGCGGCGCTGATTCCGTCGGCGGCAGCGACCAGGAACGACTCGATGCTGGAATGGTCGTCGTCGTGATGTTCCAGCACGCAGTTGCAGACCAGCGGCCCGACGCCGTTACGGGTCGTGAGGTCGTAGCCGATCTCGGCGTGCGGACCGGGTATTTCATGGGTCAAGGCTTTGCCGATGTCATGGAGCAGGCCGCCCGTCCGGGCCGTCTGCACGTTGGCGCCGACCTCGGAAGCCAGCATTCCGGCCAGCAAGCCCACCTCGATGGAGTGGGTGAGCACGTTTTCGCCGTAGCTATAGCGGTACTTGAGCCGCCCCAGGAGCTTGATGAGCTCGGGGTCGAGCCCGCTCACTCCAACCTCAAAGGTGGCCTCTTCGCCGGCCCGCCACATCGTTTCTTCGATGTCGCGTTCGGCGCGGTTGACGGCCTCCTCGATGCGGGCGGGCTGGATGCGCCCGTCCTTGACCAATTGGGTCATGGCCAGCCTGGCGATCTCCCGACGGACCGGGTCAAAGCAGGATAGCGTTACGATTCCGGGCGTGTCGTCAACGATGATGTCCACGCCGGTGTGGGCCTCCAGGGCCCGTATGTTACGTCCTTCACGGCCGATGAGACGACCCTTCATCTCATCGTTGGGCAGGGAAACAACAGTTGTCGTGCTCTCCGACACCACGTCGGTGGCAAGACGGTTTATGGCGAGGGTGAGGATGCGTCGGGCGTTGTCGTCCGCCCGGGTTTGGTGTTCCTTCTCCAACTCATAGTAGCGGCGAGCCAGTTCGTGGGATGCTTCCTCTTCGCCACGCTTCAGCACGATGTCGCGCGCTTGGTCGATGGACAACGATGCGATCCGTTCCAGCTCCCGGTTGTGCTGGTGTTTCAGGTCCTCGGCTTTTTGCAACTCGGACTTGGCATAGGATTCCCGTTCTTCCAGTTCCGACTCTTGCTGTTCCAAAGACTCCAGTTTGCGGTCAAGCTGTTCTTCTCGCTGGATGTAACGGCGCTCCATGCGGTTGAGTTCGCGCCGTTGCTCCGTAATTTCTTTGTCACCGGCCTCGCGGATCTTCAGTGCCTCTTCCTGCGCCTGCAGGATGATGGTTCGCTTCTCCTCCTCGGCCTGGGTGATGGTGTTGGCAGCCTCCTCTCGGCTGCGTTCCAGTTGATTTCCGCCTTTCTTGGTTGACAGCAGCAGCCAAACCACCGCTGCTATCCCTGTTGCTAGCCCTGCTGCCGCCAGGACGGCAAGGACGACTTCTAGCATCAGATCCTCCTCAATCCGTCCGAGCGTTAGCTCGGGATATTTTGCCCTAAACCTATCGTAGTGTTGGCCCTAGTCAAAGTCAAGAAACGCGCTATCCGGTTGATGTCTCATTTACGGTCGGTCTTGACTTGCGACCAATCTCGCAGCCACGGCACCAGCACCGGAAACTCGACAACAGGACGAGTTTGCCGGCGGTTTCGCGTTTACCGTCTATTGATATACTTGGCGCCCGCGGCAACCGAGTCTACCAGCCATAACCGTCCGTCGATGCCGATGACTGCTACTTTCCATCTCCGCCGCCACACGCTGACCCGCCGGACCGAGGGCTGCAACCGTCGCGTCCCGGGAGAATAGCAGGACCATGCAGAACCCAGAAACAGCCCAGCGACCGGGGGAACCTACCCCCGCTCTCGGGGGGCGGATCATAATTCCCGGGCTGGCTACCGGGCACGTGGTGTTTCACTGGATCGTGCAGAGCTTCGTGGTTGCGCTGCCCGAGATCCAGCAGACGTTCCAGCTCAACACCGTTGGCGTTGGGGGCATCATGTCGGCGCGCGAGTTGGCGTCCGGACTGGTGGCGCTCCCCGCCGGCGTGGTGGTGGACATCCTCCGGCGGTATTGGGGGCCGCTCCTGGGATCGTGCCTGGCCGTTGCGGCCCTGGGCTGCCTGGCCATGGGGGTCTCGCCGGTGTATCCGCTGCTGCTGATCGGCATGGCGGTGGTGGCGATCTCGCACTCCATCTGGCACCTGCCGGCCTCGGCGTCGCTTTCGCACCATTTCCCCGAGCGGCGCGGGGTTGCCCTGTCCGCCCACGGCGTCGGCGGAAGCGTGGGCGACGTGGTTGGCCCGGTGGCGACGGGGGCGCTGCTGGCGTTTTTGTCCTGGCGCGAGTTGCTCAGCGTGTACGCGATAATCCCGTTCTTCCTGGCCGCGTGCGCCATCTGGTCCCTCCGCAACATCGGGCGGGGCCGGGATGAACCCGTGGTTACGCTGTCGGAGCGCGTGGAGGCGACCGGCAGCCTGCTGAAGACGCCGGCCCTCTGGGTACTGACCGTGGTGCGCGGTTTGCGCAGCATGGCGCTGGTGGCGCTGGTGACGATCCTGCCCCTGTATCTGGGGAACGACCTGGATATGGGTCCGGCGTCCCGCGGCTTCCACATTGGGATGCTGATCGCCGTGGGGCTGGTGGCCAAGCCGGCAGCCGGGGCGCTGTCCGACCGGTTCGGGCGCAAGCAGGTGCTGGTGCCGGGCCTGGTCTGGTCGTGCCTGGCGGCTCTCGCCCTGACGGTGTTTGACACCGGGATCGAACTTACCATCGTGATCGCGCTGCTGGGGCTGTTCCTCTACCCCGACCAGCCGATTTTGACCGCCACGGTTTTCGACCTGGTGGGACGGGACGTAGCCTCCACCGGCCTGGGCGTGGTGCAATCGTTCGCGTTCCTGATGTCGGTGGCGTCTCCGCTCATCGCGGGAGCGCTGTACGAAAGCGTTGGGTTCGAGGCATCCATCTACTACATCGGGGCGCTGTTCGCGGCGGCGGCGGTATTGTTCCTGGCGCTACCCCTCTCACGAAAGGATGCGACGCCGGTTGCGGAGTAATGCTGCGCCGGTTGACCAGTTCCGGCGGTTGCCAGTACCATTAAGGGGCCGGGCGGGGTTTCATCCCCGTCCCATCACACTGCGGGGGTTGAAATGAGCTCGAGCTATATCGGCAAGGTTGACAAAGCACGCAGGTACGCCGAGGAGCCGGAGCGGGTGAACATCCACACCTTCGAGGCTTCTTTCATCGGCAACCACAATACCTACCGGGTCGCCTACCGCGACGGAGACTGGCGCTGCGAGTGCGCCTTCTTTGCGACCCGACGAGTGTGCAGCCACATCATGGCCTTGCAGCGTATGCTCGACGAGATGCTCGCCGGACAGACCGCCGAAGCCGCCGCAGACTAGACGGTCGCCTTCGCCAAATACCCGAAGATTTTTGCCGCCGGCGTCACGCAAACGCGCCGGCGGATTTCTGCCCCGGCAGGGTGCGCGGGATCACTCCTCCCAGCGGCGGAACACCAGGCAGGCGTTCTGCCCGCCGAACCCGAAGGCGTTGGACAGGACCACGTCGACGTCGGCTGTTCGCGATTCGTTGGGCACGTAGTCCAGGTCGCAGTCGGGGTCCGGGGACTCCTGGTTCACGGTGGGGTGGATGCGCCGGTCGGTGATGGTCTTGACGCAGGCCACGGCTTCCAGCGCGCCGGACGCGCCCAGGGCGTGGCCGATCATTCCTTTCGTGCTGCTGATCGGAACCCGGTAGGCAGCGTCGCCGAACAAGCGCTTGATGGCGACCGTCTCCACTGCGTCGTTCAGCGGCGTGGACGTGCCGTGGGCGTTGATGTAGTGAACGTCGCCGAGGTCCAGGCCGGCGTCCGCCAGCGCGCCGGCCATGGCCCGGGCCGCGCTTTCCCCGGTCTCCTGCGGCTGTACCAGGTGGCCGGCATCCGAGGTGGCGCCGAAGCCTGAAAGCTCGCACAGGATGTTGGCTCCCCGGGCCTGGGCACGCTCCAACTCCTCCAGAATGAGGATGCCCGCTCCCTCGGCCGGCACGAACCCGTCACGCTCGGCGTCGAAGGGCCGGCTGGCCCGTTGCGGATCGTCGTTCCGGGTGCTGAGCGCGCGCATCACGGCGAATCCGGCCAGACCGAGTTGGCTGATGCCGGCCTCGGCGCCGCCGGTGACCATGGCGTCGGCCACGCCGTAGCGTATGGCCTGCAACGCCTCGCCGATGGCGTTGTTGGAGGCGGCGCAGGCCGTAGTCGCTGTGGAGTTGTAGCCCCGGGCGCCGACGTACTGGCTGACGTTGGCGGCCGCCATGTTGGGCAGCACCATGGGGAAGAAGAAGGGGGACATCCGCATCCCGCCCCGGTCGGCCAGGATCCGGCAGTTTTCCTCCAGGGTGGGGAAGCCGCCGTTGCCGTTGCCCAGCAGCACGCCCACGCGATAGGGGTCTTCCCGCTCCATGTCGAGCTCAGCGTCCGTTACGGCCTGCAAAGCGGCGGCCACCGCCATCTGCGAGAAGCGGGCCATGCGGCGGGCCTCGCGGCGGTCGATGTAATCGGTGGCGTCAAAATCGTCGGCCTGGCCCGCGATCCGGCAGGGATAGTCGGTGGGGTCGCACAGGGTCATGGGGCCGATGCCCGACACGCCGGCCACCAGGTTGTCCCAGAACTTGCCGGCGCTGAGGCCCAGCGGGGTAATGGCCCCCAGGCCGGTCACGACGACGCGCCGCCGCCCGTTTTCAGTGTGCATCATGGCGACAATTGTAGCAGTCGCGTTCCGGTTACCGTAAATCCGGTGGGAGCAGGTCGGGGTAGGTTTCCGGCTCGATCCCCAGGACCGCCTCCCGCGCCTCGGCGACCACGAACAGCGACCCCGTGACCAGGACCAGATCATCGACGTCCGCGGCTGCCACAGCCGCGGCGACCGCGTCTCCCGTGTGCGCAGTAACCCCGATGCGGTGCGCCGGGATGCGCCGGCCCAGGAACTGTTCGGCGATCTCTGCGGGCCGCATGGAGCGTGGGTGCCGGGAGCGGGTGGCGATCACCCGGTCCGCCCGCTGCGCCAACAGCTCGACCATCGCGTCCACTTGCTTGTCCCGGGAGAATCCCGCCACCACGATCAGGTTCCGGTGCGGCACGTAGGTTGCCAGGGTCGCCAGCAGGGTGGCCACGGAGTGGTCGTTGTGCGCGCCGTCCACCACCAGCGTCGGCTCTCGGCTCAGGACCTCCATGCGTCCGGGCCACTGGACAGTCTCCAGCCCGCCGATGATCGCGTGGCGGTCGATGGCGTATCCGGCGTCGGCCAGGGCCTCGGCCGCCCCCGCCGCCGTGGCCGCGTTGGCACCCTGGAAATCGCCCAGCAGGGGCAGCCGCAATCGGTAGGTGTCGCGGCGACCGCGTATTTCCAGGCGCTGGCCCTCGGCCGACGCTTTTTCGACATTCCACGTGATGGCGTCCCCGACGCGGATCACCGGAGCCGACTGTTCCGCGGCGGCCCGGTCGATTGCATCCATGGCATCGGGGAACTGCGGGCCGACGATCACCGGAACGTCGCGCTTGATGATGCCGGCCTTGTCCGCGGCGATCTCGCCGATGGTGTCGCCCAGGATGGCCATGTGGTCCAGGCTCACGGGGGTGATGACGCTGACCGCGGGGGTCACGACGTTGGTGGCGTCCAGCCGGCCGCCCAGTCCGACCTCGATGACGCTGACGTCGACCGAGTCCGCGGCGAAGCACTGGAAACCCATGGCTGTCAGGTACTCGAAAAGCGTCGCCGGGCCAGCTTCGGGATCGGCGGCATTGGCCCGGTGGTGCGGCCAGACGGCGTCGGTAAGCTGGGCGAACCGCTCCCGGGAGACGGGTTTTCCGTCGCGTCGGATGCGCTCGCAGAAGGAATGCAGGTGCGGCGACGAGTAGAATCCGGTGGAATATCCGGCGGCCCGGGCGATGGACTCCACCATGGCCGCCGTGCTGCCCTTGCCCTTGGTGCCGGCCACGTGAACGATCCCCGGCCGGCGGTGGGGGCTGCCCATGCGATCCAGCAGGCGCTCGACGTTGCGCAGGTCGTAGATACGCTTCTGCCGCGGCTGGGCCGGGACGGAACGCTCGTGGTCGACCAGGCCCAACAGCCGAGCGACCGCTTCTTCGTAAGTTGCCGGCACGATTTCCTGCTAGCTGCCTGGAGACAGGCCCAGGTTGATGCGGATGGCCTGGCCGGCCGTGATGCTCCGCACGTGGTCGATGTTCCCGTAGAGCGGTCGGGGCCGGAACCCGAAGGCGCGTTCAACCGAGCCGGGTTCGGCGACGTTGCGCAGCGTCACGAGCTGGAGCATCGCCCGGTTGATGGGGGCCCGGGGGGTCAGCTTCTCCATGATGGCTACGGGGAGCCGCATCTTCCAGAGGGGCACGTTGATGCGGCGGGCCTTGCGGTCCAGCGTCCGCGCGACGATGCCCACGATCTCGTTGTAGGACAACTGCTCCGGCCCGCCGATTTCGATGGTATGGCTGCCCCGGACGTTGCCGCTGATGGAGAGGGAGATGCAGCGCGCCACGTCGTCAACGTGGATGGGCTGCAGGCGGTTGTTGCCGGAACCGATTACGGGCACGATGGGCATGGTCCGCACCAGCGCGGCCACCGCGGTGGTGAACTCGTCGCCCGGGCCGAAAATCAGCGAGGGGCGCAGGATCACGTAGGGCAGCCCGCTGCTCACCACCGCCTGCTCCCCCTGCCATTTGGAGTGCAGGTACTGGAGGCGCGGCGTGTCGGACGCTCCCAGCGCGCTGACGTGGATGAACCGTTTGACCGAGCCGGCTGCTTTGGCGGCCTCCACCACGTTGGCGGCGCCCTGCCGGTTGATGGCGTCGAACTGCCTGGGGCCGCCGCGGATGACTGCCACCAGGTGGACCACCGCGGTGGCGTCGCGGCAGGCCTCGGCCAGAGCGTCGGGGTCGCTGACGTCGCCGTAGCATAAGTCCGTGGGCGGGGCAGCGAGCACGTTCTCGCTGCCCGGACGGCGGACCATGACGCGCACTGCGTGGTTGGTCTCCAGCAACTGCTGGACCACCCGTCGTCCCAACAGCCCCGTGGCCCCGGTTACCAGAACGGTCATAACCTTCCCCCGGCCAACGCGTTATATCCAGATCCTCTGCTTATGCTCCCAGTATAACACCGGCCCTGACGTGCTCTGAGATGACCGGAAGGTGGCAGGGCCTTTCGATTATTGCTCTGCGACTACCAGTATCCGTCATTCCGGCGAAAGCCGGAATCCAGCAACGGTTAGCGACCAGCAACGTCGCCACATTCATAAAGCTCTGGATTCCGGATCAAGTCCGGAATGACGGGAATAATCGAAAGGCCCTGGGAAGGTGGGAGGAAATTTCGCTACTCGAAGTCCAGCGTCACCACGTCAGAATCCAGCCAGTGACCTGACGGATTTCGCAAATGGCTCTAGAGGACGGCCTTCTCCGCTATCAGCAGAAATAATCTCTCGAGTATTGCATTTGCGAACTTGTCGTGGGCTTCTACCATTTCCTGCGCCATTCTCTGGTCACTTGGCAGGTAGTCCGAGTACACCCGTACCGTATCCCACGTCCACTGAACAGCGGAGTACAATGCCGTGATTGAGTTCGGACCAGTATCCGTACCAGTTACAGACGGATGCACCACCATGTTATCCCGCCGTACCATCTGGATTTCATACTCGGCAATACCGGCTCGCATCGCCTTTATCTCGTCTGGGATTTCGGTTGACTGCGTTTTCTCAACGTAATTTGCCCTGGACACCAAGTCAAAACATTTTTTGGGCGCTTGCATTTCGTCCACGGTCACCGCCCAACCGTTTTCTTTCTCAAGGTCCGCGTCCGGAAAGATTACTTTGGACGCGCGGATGGCGTCCTGTGCGGCCTTTTGGTCAGCCCACAATTTGGCGTGTTTACGGCATCCATAATGCAACCAACGTTGGCCGGCTTCCTCAGTCGGTTCAACCGCTATGAACAGTGCATTGGTCCGCGTTTCATACAGCTTGCGTTGTAACCACCCTAAAGGATGGTGGTTACCGATGCGGCAGCTTTCGGCTACCGCTTGCACTGAGTGGAGCGCTATGCAGGAAAGTGAGGCCAAGGCCTCAGCTTTGGCCACCTCAGGCACAGTCATGACTTCCATGTCAGACGAAGGAGATGCGTCGACACATTCAGTCAACCAGCGTTCCGTGTGCCAGATGAAGACGTCAGCAAGATCCAGCAAGTCGCCCATTAGTTCGCGTGCTATGTCGTTACGCTGTTTTCTTGCCTTTGCCATTTCCGATACTGCGTCAAAGCCGCTATTTTGATACGACAATTCCTGTTTCCTCCCACCTCGTGGCCCAAGTCAGTGACGCTAGGATTTCGCGTGTTCTGAGCAATAGTAACCGATGGTGGCTGTGTTGGGGCAACGACTTCCGACTCTACCGTCGATGCACTGTTGTCCGTTTGGAACGGTCCTTGATGCGGTTGGTGCTGGTACCGATTCTTGGACTCCTGCATCGCTCTGCATAGTACCAGATAGCAGCTGACGCCGCGGAACCGATTGCTCTACGGCTGGATAAGTTGCATTGCCGAGTGCCGGCTGCCAATCCGCTGGGTAGTGCGTCGTTATGTCGTCGGCCGTCTGCCGGAATGACCAGGCTACTTGGTCAATGCGGGGTTTGTTCTTGAAGTAGAACAGGTCTTCGTCGGTTAGGCCCGTGATATCCAGTGCCAGGCTCAGCATGTGCGGTTGGAGGGGGCGGTTCAGGTACATTGCCATTCCGGCGCCAGTGACTACTCCGGCTATCCCGCCGATCAGGTTGCCAACTCCTGGTATGAAAGATCCGGCTGTTGCTCCTCCCATCCCACCGACCGTTGAGAGGACCGTCGTTACGCCCATCCGGGACATTGTGGTCAAGGCTTGAACGACTTGAATCTTGTTGCGGTTGGTGCGGTCGACTGCCTTGAACTGTTGCTCCGTTCTGATGGCTCCGTAGACCAGCCTTGCACCAGCTATGATGGCACCAGCGTATGGGATGATTTCTCCGATCCCCTCGGGGATGTCGATTCCCATATTGTTGGTCAGGAGATCCAAGCCTTCGTTGACTTCTCCAGTCAATTCGGCGTCGGATCCGATGTCCATCATCTGATCTGCCAGCTCAGGGCTGCGCTCGGCGATGCGGTTGAATAACTCGCTGCTGTTGGCATATAGGACGCTTGGGTTGTCAATCATCAGACTCTGGACATGGTCGGCAGATTGGGCAGCGTGTGTTTTGACCTGAATTGGAATTTCTGTCCCATCTGGCAAAATTGCCAGCAAATCAATGTCGGGGTAGTTCTGGGCGTCTGGAACCTCTACCTCGATGCCTTCGCTCTGTAGCCTGTCCACGAGATCGAGTTCGGCAACTTTGCCCTTTATGTTGCTGATGAATCCTTGCGCAGCTTCCGGGCCATTGCCTCGCGCCTCCGCAAAGGCATCATGCAACGACACCATTGTCGATTGATCGGGCGCAGCCCTTTCATAGGCTTCCTGTAATCTCTGATGCCATTCGTCGTCGATGTCAACGCTTGACCAGAGAAAGCCCGTAGCGATAGAAGCCGTCGATACTACCTCGGCTGCTGCCATCTTGGGGTCGCTCGCCAAGAGGGACTGGATCTGTTCCCGGTAAGACAGCTGTTGATCAGGGCTGTCGGTTTCCACTTCTCGTAGTGCCGGCAGAAGTTCCGTTGATTGCATGGTCACGGCTCTCCGTCAGAGCAGAACGGCGATTATGATTGCGGCAACTGCTACACCGATCGCGACGGTTGCCACCGTGGTAGTCCACTTACGCGTGCGGCTGGCTTCATGCCTCACGGTGGAGATTGCTCCCTCGTAGGTTACCTGCTGCTCGGTGTTGGCTTTGTCGAGGGCTTCGGCGTATTGCGCCTGAAGCTCTTGGCGCGTTTTGCCTAGTGATCGCTCGTAGGCTGCTCTTAGCTCGGCGGCTGATTGTTCCATTGCCTCGTTATATAGCGTGGCCTGTTCTGATAGGGCGTCGGAAACCACCCTGCCTATCAGCTCGGGCAAGTCGTCGTGTTCGGCGATGTGCTTTGCCAGCAACTCGTTTTGCCGGATTACCCTGGGGATCAGGACTTGGTTGATGCGGTCTTGCTCTTCCCAGAACTGAACTCTCTCCGCGATTGAGGGTTGTTCTTCGTTGCCGTTCAGTGTGGGTTCTTGGTCCTGGGTTGTTGACGTGGTTTCATCCTGCTCCGTTTTGGCCTCCCAAAACAGCGGGTCCCCATTGGCGTTGAATTGGTCGCGGTAGGAGCGGAGCAGGCTCTTCAACTGAGTGACGGTCTGGGCATCGCCCATCCGGTGGGTCGCGTCACCGCCGTCGCGGAAGCGTATCCTGATTTCCCGGTCATGTCCCGTGTCCTGTATGGACAGGATGTCGCCGTAGGTCGCCGCTGATACGCTGGGTTGTCCATCGTGATCTGGCTCGGTGGCGTCGGTCAGGATGATCCCTTGCAGCGTAAGAGCCATTGTCTTGCGCCCGTAGTCGAACGTGGTGTGGTGCAGTATCCTGTCGCCGGTGTCAGCGACGGTCTGTCTGATGCGGGGCATTGCAAGATGCGTGGGCTCTTCGTCTCCCAGTTTGCGGGGGGCTCGGTTATCGGGGTGCAGGGTTTTGGGTTGGACCATTGCTGCCTTCGGTTCGGCTGTTTGGGGGGTCTGGGTGGGCTAGTTGATGCACACCAATGGCTTCGACCCCCCGGGCCACGCGGGCACATTCTACCAATCGGGCCTAACCTGCACAAAACGTAAAGCACACGTAGGAACGACTAGACTGCTGAAACGAGATCCGTCACGGACCTGTGCATTTTCAGCTCCTGTTCAACCAAGTTTGGAGTAGCGAAATTTCCTCAAGGTGGGAATGTCATCGCTGAGGACAGGCATTTGTGGTATGCTGTGGCCGCGCCGGCGGAGGGCCGGCGCGGATTCTGTCAGCCATCACCGGAGGTTCCGCTTTGTACCAGACCGTAAGCGATGCGACGCTGCAGGCTCTGTCCCAAATCGATTCTCCCAGCATCTGCAATGCCATCGAGGGGTTCAACTACCGGCCCAAGAACGCCGGGTTCATGATGCCGGAGATCAAGACCGTATTCCAGGAGTTCCCGCCTTTGGTGGGCTACGCGGTCACCGGGGTGATCTCCGCCAACCGGCCGGAGGGTCGCAGCGTGGCCCGGGAGGACTGGTGGGACCTGATCGTCTCGGTGCCGGAGCCCCGGTTCATCGTGCTGCACGACATCGACAACCCGCCCATCGGGGCGTACTGGGGAGAGGTGCAGTCGAACATCCACAAGGCGCTGGGGGCCGTGGCCGTGGCTACGGATGGGACGGTCCGCGATCTGGATGAAGTCCGCGCCCTGGGGTTCCAGTTCTTCGCCAAGGAAGTTTCCGTGTCCCACGCGTACGTTCACATGGTGGACATGGGCATTCCCATCGAGGTGGGGGGCCTGACGGTGCACACCGGCGATCTGCTCCACGGCGACAAGCACGGGGTCACCAACATCCCCTTTGAGCTGGCCGACCGCATCCCGGATATGGTCAGCACCATCGCCGATTACGAGCAGAAGACCATCAGCCTCTGCCAATCTGCCGATTTCTCGCTGGACGCGCTGAAAGAGGTGGCCAAGATCACACGACCCTACTGACCTGGTGCCATGATAACTCGAACCAAAATCGTGTCCGCGCTGCTGCTCGCCGGCCTCGCCGTACTGAGTTTCGCGGCCTGCAACCTGATCACGCCGCCGCCCCTGGGCCAGCCCGAAGCGGCGCCGTCCCCCACGGCCGACTCCAGCGGCCCCGCAGCAACGGAGATCCCGCCAGCCACGCGCATCACCAGCCCGTCCGACGGCGCAGCGGCGCCGACTCCCGAAGTCGTGGTGTCCGGGGGGCGTTCGATCAAGCAATGGGCCTCTCCGCCGGCCATGGCCATCGACCCGGGGGCGTCCTACACCGCGGTGCTGAACACCACAGCCGGGCCAATCACCATCGAGCTGCTGTCCTCTGACGCGCCGAACACGGTCAACAATTTCGTGTTCCTGGCCCGCGAGGGCTTCTACGACAACGTCATCTTCCACCGCACCATACCCGGGTTCATGATCCAGGGCGGCGACCCGACCGGCACGGGCGCCGGCGGTCCCGGCTATCGCTTTGCCGACGAGCCGGTCAATCGTCCCTATTCGCGGGGCGTGATGGCCATGGCCAACGCGGGCCCGAACACCAACGGCAGCCAGTTTTTCCTGATGCACGCCGACTATCCGCTGCCGCCGAACTACACCATCTTCGGGCAAGCGGTGGCCGGCCTGGAGACCATCGATACTATCGCCACCGCGCCCACCAAGCCGGGCGGTGAAGGCTCGTCTCCCGAGAACCCGGTGACCATTCAGTCGGTGGATATCGTCGGCCCGTAGCCTGCCGTTGGCGGTTGCGCCAAGAATGATCAGTTGACGCGGGCACATGACCCGAGGCCAGCGAGGAGCGCGTTATGGCTTTTGAAACCCTGCTTTACGACGAGCAGGACGGCATCGGCTACCTGACCCTCAACCGCCCGGACAAGCTTAACGCCCTCAGCCAGACCCTAATGGCGGAGTTCCGCGAGGTTTTGGAGGGCATTGAGGCCAACCCTGACGTGCGCGTGATCATATTGACCGGGGCCGGCCGGGCCTTTTCCGCCGGTTTCGACATCGAGTCCGAGGCCGGCGGACCGGACGGAGAACCCCTGTCGGTTGACGGGCGCCGCTCCCGCCTCAAGTACAACATCGAGACCTTTCTGATGGTGTGGAACCTGAGCAAGCCGGTCATCGCCGCGGTGAACGGCTATGCCCTGGGCGGCGCCTGCGAACTGGTGCAGGTCTGCGACGTCAAGATCGCGTCGGATCAGGCCATGCTGGGCGAGCCGGAAATCCGCCTGGGCTACGGCGCTCCCTTCCTGATCACGCCGTACTCGATCAACCTGGCGATGGCCAAGGAGATGATGCTCACGGGCGACATTGTCGACGCCCACGAAGCCGCCCGCCTGGGCATGGTCAACCGGGTGGTGCCCCACGATGATCTCATGGACGAGTGCCAGCGGGTGGCGCACAAGATCCGCAACATCCCCGCCATCGGCATCAAGACCACCAAGATCTCGGTCAACCGCGCCCTGGAGTCCGCCGGGTTCCTCTCGGCCCTCAACCACAACCTGGAGCTGATGACGCAGTTCGACACGGCGGACACGCCGGAGCACGCCGAGTTCTCACGCGTCCGCGCTGAGCAGGGCCTGCGGGCCGCCCTGGCTTGGAGCCGGAGCCGGTTCCCCGATTAGCTTCCGTTGTCGGAACGTCCGTTGCCTTGTTGGGAGAGGCGGACGACAGCGTCAAGCAAAGCCTGTTGAGTAGCAACGCTCAACTGGCGCTCCTCAGCAGCCTGGCGGCGCTCCTCACGGAATTCGCTGACCAACTCTGCAACCATCTGAATGGTTTCGTCTACTCGCTTGCGCTCATCCGCTGCCCGCTTGCGCTCATCCGCCAACTGCTGCTCGGCCTGTAGCCGCAGTTCGCGTTCCTCGTTGAGCATTCTGCGCATCATATACCTGTCGTAACCTCCTTTGAGCGCGCCCACGGCCAGCGCGGCGCCCCCGGATTTCAGCAGGATTTCAACGTTGATGAAATGAGCGATGACGCCGAGATTGCACACCGCGTTGGCGGCGGCTGCGACTGTACACAGCGGCTTGGTGAAATACCAAACCAGCCATACGGCGACCCCAGTGGCCAGACCCATGCAGATGGGGACGGCCCAATCAGACACGAAATCCCTGCCGCGCTGCCGGATGCGGTCGAGCATATATCAGCCGCCGCGCTTCACCTCCACGTCGGCCATCTTCTCGATGAAGTGAAGGATCGCCGAGTGGTCGGCGTCCTGCTCACCGTCGTTGACCAGCGAACCGAGCATCTGCTGCACCAGCGCGGTGACGGGCAGGGGCACGTTGAGCTCGGTGGCCGTCTGCAGCACGTTGCGCAGGTCTTTCTGGTGCAGGCGGATGCGGAAGCCGGCGCGGAAGTTCCGGTCCAGCATCATCGGCCCCTTGGCTTCCATGACCGCGCTGCCGGCGAGGCCGCCGCGAATGGCGTTGAACACCCGCTCCGGGTCCACGCCGGCCTTCTGGGACAGCACCATGGCCTCGCTGAGGGCTTCGATGTTGGCGGCCACGATGATCTGGTTCGCCAGCTTGGTGATGTTGCCGGCGCCCACGTCGCCGGTGAGCACCACGTTGCCACCCATGACCTGCAACAGCGGCTCGCAGGCGTTGAACACGCCATCGTCGCCGCCGACCATGATGGCCAGGGTGCCCGCGATGGCGCCGGGCTCGCCGCCGCTGACCGGAGCGTCCAGAAACTCCACGCCCTTATCAGCGCAGGCCGCGCCGATCTTCTGGGACATGGAAGGGGCGATGCTGCTCATGTCGATGATGACCGAGCCGGCTTCCGCTCCTTCCAGCACCCCCTCGGGTCCGAGGATGGCCCGCTCGGAGTCGGCCGAGTCGGGCAGCATGGTGATGGTACGGGCGCTGCCCTTGGCTGCTCCCGCCGGCGACGATGCGGCGGTGGCTCCTTCCGTAGCCAGCTCTTCGACCGGCTCACCGACGATGTCGTACACGGTCAGCTCGTAGCCCGCCGCCATCAGGTTGCGCGCCATCGGCTTTCCCATGATCCCCAACCCGACAAATCCAATCCGCTCTGCCATTGCTCTTCCTCCGTCCTGAGTTCGCCGTGCGGCGGACCCGGTTGATATCCGGTATTGCCCGGGTATTATACCCGCCGCATCCCGACTGTCGGGGTGGTCACGCCGGAACCAGCACCAGGGCCGAGTCCACCTGAGCCGGCGCCTCACCGGACTCGGTTTCCAACAGATCCCGGAGCGTTGCAGCGGTGACCGTCGCCGGTCCCGACAGGTTTGCGGCGAGGCGCACCGTGCGGTTGGTCCCGATACCGGAGGCGGCCAGGGCGGCGGCAGCCTTACGCCACGGTCCGGCGTGCTCCGACCCCAAGATCACCGTCGCCCTATCGTCGGTATGGGGCACCCCGGCGGCATGGGGCACCCCGACGGCCTCGCTGATGTGTTCCACGGAGGCGCAGACGGCGTCCAGGGGCGAGATGCCGGCCAGTTCGAGGGCCAGCCGGTAGAAACCGGGCGCAGAGACCATCGAAACCTTGCCCACCGCTTGCTCCAGTTGGTGGATCAGGCCGGGCGCGGATTCCGCCGGGTCTCCCAGCGTCACCACCATGGACCACAGGCCGGCCCGAATGTCGCGTACCAGCCGGTTGACCAGCTCTTCCTGATTGTCCGGGCGCAGTTCCAACTCCACCGAGCGGATCCACGGCCGGGCGATAGCAAGGGCAGCCTGAGTTCCGATGACATAATCGGCGTTGGAAAGCAGCTCGCGGGTTGTGGTGGGCACGGATTCACGGCTGCCTGTACCCAGTCCGGCGACGGTCACAGCCCGAGCCGCCGACCGGAACGCGGCCACGTACTTGCGCGTTTCCACCACCTGACGGGCGTGATTGCCCTCGTGTCCCGACACCCGCTCGATCAGGTCCAGCAGAGACAGGGCGGGATAGTTGTTTTCGGGATTGTACGGTGTGGCCGGCAGGTCGAGTTGTTCTTCCGTCAATCCTGAAATTAGATTGCGGAACCGCCGGTAGTTGGCTTCCAGCTTGGCTACATCGGCAGCGATGCGATCGGTGCGGGCGTCGAAGGCGGGCAGCATCTCCCGCTCGCCCGACGCGATCTGCTCCAGTGCCTCCACGAAACTCTCGGTGAGCAGGTGCTGCATCACCTCCCAGACCGACCAGCGTGAACCGAGGAACGCCTCGGTTTCGCTCAGGCCATCCAGGGCGTCCAGCAGGGCGGAGTGTCCGTCGTCCAGCCGTTGCAGCGCCCTTTGTTGACGCTCGTGGGCGGACAGGGCCTCTGAACCGGCATCGGTAGGCACGTCGTGGGAAACCATCGCAAATCCTCTTCAAGTCGCAGTGCTCTTTGGCTGGCGTAGCATTATTGCACATACCCTGGGGAGTTTCGGTTACGGAATCGGTTATCATTAACCATAACCATGCGCGGAGAGAGTGTGCTGACCGACTTGAACATCCGCGCCGGGCAGACGGCGTCGGCGCAGCGCATGGATGCGTTGCTGACCGAACTCCGAGCGCGTTCGGAGACGGCCGAGCTGTCGGCGACGCTCTATTTTCCCGGCGAGGCGGCGCGCGACGACTCCGCCATGTTCGCCCTGTCGCGGGACAGGAAGCCGGACTCCTGGATCGCGACCCTGGAGCGCGCGGGCAGCCGGGTGTTGCGATCACCCACGGGCGTCGTCGCCTTTCGCGTTGGCAACGCGGGCCTGGCCGTGCTGCCCCCGTTTCCCCTGAATGACATGTGGACGGGAGACATCATTTACGACTGGCCCCTGCGGACGATGCTGTCGGCGGAGTTGACCATCGGCGTCGCGCTGGTGCGCCTGGGCCGCTACGCCATCGCGGTGTACGAGGGCCAACGCCTGGCCGTGTCCAAGACTGACACCCGCTACGTGAAGGGCAAGCATCACGCCGGGGGAACCTCGCAACGCCGGTTCCAACGGGTCCGGGAAAACCAGATCCACCGGCTGTACGCGGAGGCGTCCGGCGTTCTGGATGCGCAGTGGCGGCCGTGGATGCACAAGTTGGACTACGTCGCGCTGGGCGGCGAAGCCGCGACGGTCAACGGTTTCCTCAAGGAGTGCCAGACGTTGTCCCGCCTTGCTCCGATAATCCTGGAGCGCCGCCTGGACGTGCGCGAGCCCAATCGCGCCTCCCTGGACGAGGTGGGGGCCATGCTGTACCAGTGTCGCCTGTATCCGCTGAGTTGGGCGGAGTGACATCAGATATACTGCGATGGTGCGGTAATCGGGAGGTTGTAGATATGAGCGAAGTTAAAATCAGCGCCAGCGCCAGCATTGACCGGCAGACGTGGGATAGAGTGCAGGAGGTGCTGGAATGTCACTACCTCACTGTTTCCGACGCGCTTTACTTGCTGATGCAGAACATAGCCGACGAAGGGGATCTGCCCTTCTCCTGCGTCATCCCCGGTCCGGAGACGATCGCGGCCATGGAAGCGGCGGAACGCGGAGAGCTGGTAACTGTTGGCAGCGTCGACGACCTCATCGCCGAACTTAATAGAGATGACGACGATGAGGACGGTTAGACGCACCAGGCCATTCCGTCGTGATTATAGACGTGAAAAACGTGGACAATATCGAGATACTTTGGATGCTGAACTCGACCGGGTTGCTCGTATGCTGGCTGCGGACGAGACCCTTCCCGAAAGGTACCGTGATCATGCGTTGGCCGGGAGATGGATAGGTCATAGGGAGTGCCATATTCGCCCCAACCTGCTCCTGATCTACAGTAAGCCCGACGCCGAAACATTGGTGTTGGAGCATCTTGGCTCGCATGGCGAACTTCGTTTGGCATAACCGGCTTCCGAGTTGGCCGGTGCTATAATTCCGGCCATGACTTCGGCGGACGAACAACCCATCCCACCTGATGACGGCTTCCAGTGGGCAATCGGCCTGCTGGAATTTGACCAGATCCGGCTCCGCCTGGCTGAGGCCACCCGCACGACCCTGGGCGGCGAGTTAGCCGCCGAACTGATCCCCTCGTTTGATCCGCGCGACATTGCCGTGCGGCAGCAGGAAACCGCCGAGGCCCGCCGCCTGTTGGATACCACCGGCGCCCTGGAACTTGGCCCGGAGGAAGACCTGCGTCCGGCGGTGCAACGGGCCCTGCTGGGCGGCGTGCTGCGCGGAGAGGAATTGCGCCACGTGGGCGCGCTGGCCACCGCCGCCCGCTGGAACCGCAACTCTCTGGCGCGGCGCGACGATCTGCCCGTGCTGGCGGCCATCGCGCAGAACCTGCCCGAACTGCCTGATTTGGAGAGCGCAGTCAATCGCGCCATCGGGCCCGGCGGCGACGTGCTGGATGAAGCGTCGCCGGATTTGGCCCGCCTCCGACGGGAATCCCGCTCGTCCTGGTCTTCACTCAACGACGTGATGCAGCGGTCGCTGCGGCGGTACCAGCGCTCCGGCGTCATCCAGGAGGATATCGTCACCGAGCGCAATGGGCGCATGGTCCTGCTCATCAAGACCGAGTTCAAGGGACAAGCCCCCGGGATCGTCCACGACGTTTCCGACAGCGGAGCTACGGTGTTCATCGAACCCATGCCGGCTATCGACCTGGGCAACCGCTGGCGGGAGACCCGACTGGCGGAGCAGCGCGAGGAAGAACGGGTGCTGCGGCAGTTATCGGAGATGGTGGGCCGGTACTCGGACGACATATCGCTGATGCTGAGCCTGCTGGCCCGGCTGGACCTGGCCGCAGCCAAGGGGCGCTACGCGGCGTCGCTGCGTGCAGTGCCGCCCACGCTGCTGGGCGCCGGGGAGTCGCGGCGCATGGAGATCACCGGGGGGCGGCACCCGCTGCTGGCGGGCGATGTCGTGCCCACCACGATCAGTATCGCCGAGGGCCGTCCGGTGCTGGTCATCACCGGCCCCAACGCCGGCGGGAAGACCGTGGCCCTGAAGACCGTGGGCCTCCTGGCCATGATGGCCCACGCCGGCCTGCAAGTGCCGGCGGACGACGCCGTGCTGCCACTGCTGGACGGTGTCTACGCCGACATCGGCGACCAGCAGAGCATCTTCGAGTCGCTGTCCACCTTCAGCAGCCACATCCGCAACCTGCAACGGATCATGGACGTTGCCACCGCCCACTCCCTGATCCTGATTGACGAGTTGGGATCGGCGACGGATCCGGAAGAGGGTTCGGCGCTGGCGATCGCGCTGCTGTCTCACCTACGCGACCTGGGGGCGATGGTGGTGGCGACGACGCACCACCGGAACGTGGCGCGCTTGGCGCAGGAAGAGCCGGGCATGGTCAACGCCAGCGTGGACCTGAACCCGCGCACGCTGGAACCCACCTACCGCCTGACCCACGGAGTGCCGGGCCGCAGCTACGCGCTGACCATCGCCGCGCGGCTGGGGTTGCCGGATGCGGTGATCACCGGGGCACAATCGCACCTGGAACCGAGCCACGTGCGGACCGACCAGTTGTTGCAGGAACTCCAGGAGGAGCGGCTGACGGTCTCCGAACTGCGCCTGGAGGCCGAGCAGGCGCTGAACGCGGCGCGAGCTCGGGAGCAGGAAATCGCGCAGCAACTGGAGACGGTGGAGGACACCAAGGCCCAACTGGTGGAGGACGCCCGGCGAGAACTGGCCGAGCAGATCGTGGATCTGGCCGGGCGGATCCGCCGCGCCGAACGGTCGCTGGAGCGATCATCCGTTGCCGCCGACGCCCAGGCTCGCGAGGTGGATTTGCGCGCGGAACGGGAACGGCTGGCGGAGGCGCAGCGGGAGGTGGTATCCCCGGATTGGGCGCCGATTCCGGTGGAACGGCCGCCGTGGTACCACGACCTGCGGGTCGGAGACCGGGTGTACATCCGCGGCGTGTCCCGTCCCGTGGAGGTGGTGGCGGCACCGGACCAGCAGCAGGAAGTCGAGGTGCTCATCGGCAGCATGAAGGCCCGGCTGCCAGTTTACCAGTTGGACCGGCCGGCCGACCGGCTGCACCCGGTGGCGGAGCAGGCCGGCGTGGTCTACCGCCGACCGGAGAGCAAGCGGACGCTGAGCCCCGAGGTGAACCTGCACGGGTACCGCGTGGATGAAGCGTTGAACGTGATCGATTCGCTGCTGGATGACGCCGCCCTTGAGGGCATGTCATCGCTGAAGATCGTGCATGGCAAGGGCACCGGGGCGCTGCGGCGGGCGATACGGGAGTACCTGTCCGGGCATCCGCTGGTTGCCGCGACTGAGCCGGGGGAAGGCGGCAGCGCGGCCGGGGTCACGGTGGTGCAGCTGCGGTAGCGCACAGCCCCGCGCTTGACATCCCCGGTGGGCTGGAATAACGTTCGCCACAACACGAGACCCTGCAGGAGGTAATGATATGGCCCAGATTGGTGGACTTGGACACGTTGGCATCTACGCCACCGACCTGATGAAGATGCGCGATTTTTACAGCCGAGTGCTGGGGCTGAAAATCGCGGACGAGGACTTGGAACAGCGGCGCATGGTCTTCATGAGCTCCGATCCGGTGGCCGAGCACCACGAGTTCGTGCTGATGGAAGGCCGCGTCACCTCTGACGATGCCAAGGTCATCCAGCAGATTTCCTTCGCGGTCCCGTCCATCCAGGACATGCGCGAGTTCAAGGAACGGATAGACGCCGAGAACTGCACCATCGACCGGATCGTCAGCCACGGCAACGCCTTTGGGATGTACTTCTTCGATCCGGAAGGGAACCGCATCGAGCTGTACTACAAGACCGGCTTCCCGGTTCCGCAGCCCCACGGGGATCCGCTGGACCTCAGCCGCAGCGACGAAGAGCTGCTGGACGAGGCCAAGGAACTGCTGCACACCAAGCGCTAATCGGATAGCGCGGAGACATCGCCGCCGCTGCTGGATCATCGGCAGCGGCGGTCTTGATATTAATCTTCCGATGACTTTTCGTGAACCTTTGCCGGTGGATTGTCCACCGAATGAAGCGGTGGAAATAACGGAGCCTCTCGTTGTATATCGCGTTGTACGGCATGACCCGCCCAGGGATGCCGACTTCAGGTCCCAACGCGCGATGTTTCCCGACCGCCACTTTCCCAGTGTTTCCGAGTGTCAAGCGCGCGGTCTTTCGGTCCATGACGATATCAGAGAGTCGCAGTTGCTACTAAACTTGAGAAACTTTCGCGGCTGTACAATTTGTCAGGTGAATTTGGGCCGTGGCGCCGGGTACATTCAGCGCACGGGCCGACGTTCGCATTTCACCTGGTGGCCACTGGCTGATTACGACATTATGGGTAACTGCCTGGCGGTGGCGGCATGAAAACGGCACAACTTACGGCAACGCTTTTGTACTACGACGGCGTCCAGGTGTTTGAGGGCCGAGATGACAGCGGAAGCTGCTATCTGGGGGCGATGGTTGACTCGGAACCGGATGCCGACCGGTATCTGATAACGGGCGTGTCGCCGGAACAGTTATGCGAGTTGAGGGCGGGCAGGTGCGATTTACGCGCCGTGCTGCTGAAATGCTCATACGGCGGCTGGTATCTGGCTCGCGTGGGCGATGGCTTTGCGTCTCCTTTTGCGCTGGAGCGTCAGCAGGGCGCGTTGCTTGACCATGATTATCTCCCGGAAGATGGCGTTCTGTTGGCTGATGATGGAAGCGACAGTGCAGCGATGAAACCGTCCGTCGATGAGGCCGTTTGAGAGAATCCGGCCGGTAGCAGAACGCAAATACCTCGACTATTCCAGCCACAATTATTCCAGCCACAATGAGCGCATTATCCGGCCCGGTTGCGTATGCCGATCTGCCGCGGCGGTATCACCGGTGGAAGTGGCAGGTGCTGGTGTCCTTCTGCGCCTTTTACCTGTTTGTTTATACCGGGAGGTTCAATTTCTGGCCCACGTCGCCGCTGATCAAGGACGACCTGCAGCTGACCAACATCGAGATCGGCATCATCAACGCGATGCTGCTGTGGGGGTTCATGCTGGGCGACCTGGTGCACGGGCGGATGTCGGAAGCATACGGGCTGCGGTTGTGGGTGACGCTGGGCGCGGTGTTCACGACGGTGTTCAACTGGGCCACGTCCTTTGGCACGTCGGCGGTGACGATGGCCATCCCGTGGGCGCTGGCCGGGTTCGTGAACGCCGCCTGCTGGTCGCCGGCGATCAGCATGATCAGCCAGTGGTGGCCGCGGCGGGAGCGCGGCATCGCCATGGGCTTCGTGGGCACCGTGAGCGGCGGGGCGATGCTGCTGATGTGGTGGCTGAGCAGCTGGGTTGCGGCGGAGTGGGGTTGGCGGGCCGCCTTCCGCTATCCGCCGCTGATCATCATGGTGCTGGGGGTGGCATTCTACTTCCTGACCCGGGACCGACCCCGGGACGTGGGACTGCCCGAATACATTGAGGAGGATGAGATTTCAGCGGCGCCGGAGGCGGTGGACGACGCGAGGCTCAGAGGGTTTGGACCCTACAAGGTGCTGCTGACGAACTCGCGCTTCCAGTTGGCCTGTCACGTCAAGGGCCTGGAGAACGTGGCGCGGTACGGGCTGACCACGTGGGTGCCCCTGTACTACTTCGAGGCCGGCGGACTGGACATCACGCAGACCGTGCTGATCACCTTCCTGCTGCCGCTGGGATACCTGATCGCGCCGCCGCTATCGGGGTTCATATCGGACCGGCTGCTGGGGAGCCGGCGAAGGCCGCTGGTCATCGCGTCCTGCTTCCTGTCGGCGGCGGCCCTGGTGGCGATCGCCATCGCGCCACCCTCCAACGCCTGGCTGGGCGCGGCGCTGATGCTGTGGGGCGGCATCAGCATGGGAGTGTCGCTGATTTCCACGATTTCCGTTGACCTGTCGGGTCGCAAGATGGCAGCCACCGGCGCCGGCGTGCTGGACGCTCACGGCTACCTGTACGCGGGGGCGCAGGCACTGATCTTCAGCGTGCTGCTGGACATGACGGGCAGCCCGTGGCCGATTGTGTTCCTGGCCATGGCGGCGACGCGGCTGATCTCGGCGGCGATGATCAGTCGGGTGCGGGTGTAGGACTCGGGCACAGGCGTACTCAGCTTTTCTTTTACATGGATGCACAGGATGGACAGGATTTGATTGATCATTGTCAGCGTTCCAGCATCCATGGCGCTGCTGTGATCGGAACGCCACGACGGTATCGCCAGCAGCCTGTTCATCCTGTCCATAAATGTAAAAGACAAAGTGGGTACGCGTGAGGCGGGGGTATGTTGAGGACCCTGGGACGGATTGTTTACCGCTGGTACCTGATCGGCATTGTGGCCGGCGTGGTGATGGTGGCTGTGTTGGTGCTGTTCACGCCGGCGACCACGGCCATCCACACCGCCGCGTTCGCGGCCCAGGTGCTGCCGTCGCCGGTGAAGGTTCAACCCTGGATCACCGTCGAACCGGAACGCCGGGAAATAACGTTCCCGCGGGACGACGGTACGGAAGGCGAGGCCGACGTGTACGTGATTCCCGACGGGAAACGGCGGGCCGGCGTGCTGATTTTCCTGGGGGCCAACGCGGCCGGCGCCGATGACCCGGACGTGATCAACCTGGGGCAGGCGCTGGCACGGACCGGCTTTGCGGTGATGTACTACTGGTCGCCGACCATGGGGGAGCAGGCGCAGATCGACGCCGGGGAGATTGGCAACCTGGTGGCGGCCTTCCGGCACCTGCGGGAGGAGGACTACGTCGATCCGGAGCGGGTTGGGCTGGCCGGTTTCTCGGTGGGAGCGTCCTTTGCACTGGTGGCGGCGGCCGATCCGCGGATCGCTGACGACATCGCCTTCGTCAACGCTTTCGGCGGTTACTACGATACGGCTGATCTGGTGGTCCAAATTGCAGCGGGGCAGGCTATTAACGAAGGCGAGGCGACGCCGTGGGACGTGGACCGGCTGACGCGGCGCGTTTACAACAACATGCTGATCGATTCCATCGACGACCCGGCGCATCAGGAAGCGGCTCGGGCTATTGCCGGGGGCGGTGAGTACGACGCCGATGAGCGGGTTCCTCTATCCGCCGAGGCGGCGTTGGCTCTGCTGGCGGGAGTCGATTACATCGGGCAGGCGAGATGGCGGTACGAGCAACTGACCGAAGACTTCCGGGCCGAGGTCGATTCGATTGCGCCTTCCCACCATGTGGGGCAGTGGAGCGGGAACACGGCGATGCGGGTCATGCACGATGTGGGGGACCCGCTGATCCCGGTGGGGGAGTCGCGGCGGCTGGTGGATGACCTGCTGGAGCAGAGGCCGGACGTGGAGGTATATTACACCGAGACCGACATCTTCCGGCACGTGCGGCCCGACGCGGACCGGGAACTGAAGGCGCTGCTGCGGGGGGCGTGGCAACTGTTCCGCCACATGTTCCACATCGTGGCGGTGGCGCGGCAGCCGGCGGGCTAATCGCCGTTGGGCGGAGTGATGCCGTGTTCCCGGAGCAATTGCTCCAACATGGCAGCGCGTTCACCGGCGGTGTGCGCCCGTTCCTCAGCGGACTCGGCGCGCTCTTCGGCGAACTGGGCGCGGTCCTCGGCGATCTGTCTTGCGGCTATTTCCTCTCGGAAGTTCCTGAGCCAGGTTTGGCTGACGGGATCGAACATCCTCAAAGCGCCATCTTGCGCAAACAAGTCCAGCCCCAGGACGGAGCTGTATCCTCGCAACGTTCCTTCCTCTGGCGAGATGGTGATGGGCTCGTACTCGCCGGCTGCGTTCAGCCGCTCTCCGATCAGCACCCGCCGGGCGACCTGGCCGCGATTGTTGTCGAAACGCCAGTACTCGGTGACTCCCATGGCGGCGTAGATGTCCCGCTTTTCGGTGGCGTCCCGACGCCAGGTGTTAGGAGAGGCGATTTCAAGCACGAAATCAGGCGGCTTGCCTTCGCGCCAGGTGAAGTAAGAAAGGCGCTCACGATCTTTGACACCGAAAGAGACCAGTACATCCGGCGCCACCTTACGGTTGGGGTTGTTCATCTCGTAATAGACGAATATATCGGCTGAAACGTACACGTCCGGGCGGTCGGCGTAGTGTTGGATCAGGGACTCGCTGACGTCGATCATGACGCGGCGTTGGCGGTCGTCTTCAGCCATGGGTTCATCATCCGAGTATGGGTAGAAGATGTTGGGATCTTCTTCCGGTACGCGGGGAGTGTCGTAGTCCAATCCAAAGGGCTGAGTAACCATGAGCGTTACGCTCCCAGAGGTATTCGCGTCAGTTGCGGTTCTTCAGGCGTTCGAGCTGCTGGACGGTGCCGGGGAGTTTCCAGTCGACATAGAGCAGGACGTGTTCCTTGATGGCCTCTTCGTGGACGCGGCAGGAGAAGCAGGCGCGGTCGATGCAGAGGCCGTGACGGGGCCGGAGAGCCTCACGGAGGGCGGTCAATTGGTCGGCGAGGTCGGCGTCGATGGGCTGGCCCTGCTGGGCGCGCAACAGCAGGACGTCCATCTGCTCGGCGAGGCGCTCCAGCAGTTCGTTGTAGCGTTGGAGCCCCTGCTCGACGAAGTTGCGGGGCTCTGTGGCCCTGAGGTAGGGGATCATCTGCATGTCGGGGACGTCAGCCATGTTGCACCTGCATGTACGGGCCGGGTGGTCAGGTATCGGCGAGGCCAATGTACCACACTGCGGGACGACCGGCGGGGGCGGCGCCGGCGTGACGCAGTTTACGGCGGGGAAGCGTCAGAAGCAGGATTTACAGGATTATATGATTTGACAGGATTGGGAGCTCTCCATCACAGAACGATTCCAATCCTGATAATCCCCTAACCTTGAAAATCATGCTGCTGACGATTTACGAAACCGGGTACGTGTGAGGTGGATTATTGCCCCGTATCAAGTACGGGGTGACCCCGCATCGGGGTGCGGGGCAGGCTGTTCTTGCGCAGGAATGACGAGGTGGTGGCGAGACGGTACGGGATGGCAGCAAATTTACGCGGCAGTTTCGCGCTGGTCGGGCACGGGTGAGGGTTCGGCGTCGGCGGCGAGGGCGGCGGCCATGGCGGCGATGGCGACCTGGATCTGGTCCTCGTCGGGCTGGCGGGTGGTGATGAGCTGGAGGGCGAGGCCGGGCGCGGCCAGGGCCTTGCCGAACCAGGCCCGGCGGTGGGCGCCGGCGAACCGGATGATCTCGTAGCTGACGGCGGCCACCACGGGAATAAGGGCGATCCGGGAGAGGATGCGCCATTCGAGGTCGGGGCGGCCGAGCAGGGCGAACACCAGCACGGAGACCACGGCCACGGTGAGGAGGAAGGCGGTGCCGCAGCGGGGATGGGGCGTGGGATGGCGGCGGACGTTTTCCACGGTGAGGTCCTGGCCGGCCTCGTAGGTATGGACGGCCATGTGCTCGGCGCCATGGTAGGCGTAAACGCGGCGGATGTCCTTCATGGCGGAGATGCCGGCCACGTAGGCCACAAGGATGATCAGCCGGATGACGCCCTCAATGAGGTTGCTCACCACGGAGGATTCCAGGAAGGGGTCGATGAGGCGGACGGCGAGGAGGGGCAGGACGAGGAAGATGCCGATGCCCAGGGCCAGCGCGACTGCCATGGTCATTGCCATTACCCACTTGCTGGCGGAAGAGTCGCCGCCTTCGGCGGCGTCGGCCTCGCCGGCGGCGATGATGGCGGAACGCTGGAGAGACTTCATGCCGTACCACAGGGTTTCGGCGAGGATCAGGACGCCGCGAACGCAGGGAACGCGACGGATGCGTCCGGAAAAGCGGGAGCTGACGGGCTCGGTGTCGCAGAAGATGTCGCCGTCCGGGCGGCGCACGGCGAGGCTGTAGTGGCGGACGCCGCGGATCATGACGCCCTCGATCACCGCCTGGCCGCCGTAGAGCGGTCGGGCGGGCGGGGCGCCGGCGGGTGGGGAGTTTGTTGCGGAGCTAGCCATTCAGCTTGTGCCACGCTTCGCGAAACGCGGTTTCGGAGAAGGCTTCGGGCTGGAGCCACAGGGCTCCGCCGAATTCCTCGTCCAGCCGGCCGTCTTCGCGAACGTCGTTGCGGGAGAGGAGGTAGGTTACGGGGAGGTCAGCAAGGATTTCGGTGCTGATGACCAGGTACTCCCAGTCCCAATCGAGGCCGTCGGCGTCGTAGAAACGGACGGCCTGGCTATGTTCCTGGGAATGGAACTTGAGGCGTACCTCGCGGGATTGCTCGGGGATGCCGGCGATGACCTCGTCCTCGTTGGGGCTGCGGCGGGCGATGAAGCACTGCCAGCCGTGCTCGGCCAGGCGTTCGGCCAGGTAGATGCGTCCGTATTCGCGGACGGTTTTCGGCACGTAGCGCGGCATGGGGCTGCCTCCCGGGTTGGTGGACGGCGTGGTTCGACAGGCTCACTATGAGCGCGGGTCTGGTTCGCGGTAACGGAAGGTGGGGCGATAGCAAAACGGGAGCCGGTACCGGCTCCCGCCAAAGGGTTCTCGCTGGGGTCGTGGGCTAGCCGTCAAGGTTGAAGCGTCGGCTGAAACGCTCGATGCGGCCCTGGGTGTCGACGATGCGCTGCTCGCCGGTGTAGAAGGGGTGGCATTTGCCGCAGATCTCGACGCGCATCGCGGGTTTCGTGGCGCCGGTCTCGAAGACGTTACCGCAGGAGCAGGTGACGGTGGCCTTGAAATACTGGGGATGGATTTCTGCTTTCATGGCGTTGCCCCTATGCCGCGGCGGCTACGGCGTCGGCGACCGGGTAGACGCTGACGCGACGCTTGCCCCGGGCCTTCCACTCGTAAGTCACCTGGCCGTCGATCTTGGCGAAGAGGGTGTAGTCCTTGCCCACGCCGACGTTGGTGCCGGGATGGATGCGGGTACCGCGCTGGCGGACGATGATGGAGCCGCCGGTGACCCGCTCGCCGCCGAACTTCTTGACGCCGAGGCGTTTTGCATTGCTATCGCGGCCGTTGTTGGTGCTGCCGCCGGCCTTCTTGTGGGCCATGTCGCTACTCTCCTGTCTCTGGTTCGGTCGCGGCCTGGGGTTCATCTGCCCGGGGCTCGTATCCAGTGTCGATGTCCTGGATGCGGATACGAGTGTAGTTCTGGCGATGCCCCTTCTTGCGGCGGTACCGGGTCTTGGCCTTGTACTTGTAGACGATGATCTTGCGATCCTTGTAGTGGGACTGGACCTCGGCGATGACGCGGGCACCCTCCACGGTGGGGGCGCCGAAACGCATCTGGCCGTCCCGGGAAACGGCGAGCACGTGGTCCAGCGCGGTGGTGCTGCCTTCCTCGGCTTCCAGCAACTCGACGTCGAGCACGTCGCCGGGGGAGACGCGGTACTGCTTGCCGCCGGTTTTAACGATTGCGTAATCCATTTCGGTAATCTCCCAAACGGCCTACTATTGTAGGTTTGGGGATTTAGCGGTGTCAAGGATGGGAGAGCCGCGCGTGAAACCGGTTTGGCGGACCGGGGGAATTGGCATGGATGCACAGGATGGACGGGATAATTCGTAACTGATCGGCGGTCAGTCGGCCTCCAAATCTCGTGCAGGGATGGTGTAGCAATGAACACCGGCAGCGCTGGCGTTGCGGCGCTGTCCGCGGGTGATTTCGACACCGGCAACGGCGGCCACAGCTTTCAGGCCGGTGAACTCATGGAGGTATTCAGCGTTTCGCTTGGCGCGTTCGATATCTCTCGCCGCAACGGTGAACGACGCTTCCACAGCGACGTAGGCCGGCTGTCCATCCGCATCGCGGACCAGCATAATCAGATCGGCTTCGCGAAAGCTGCGCACGTCGTTTTCGTGCTTTCCGGAGGCGCGAGCCATGTTAGCGAAGCTGATGAGCATTCCCCTTGGCAGTTGGTTGACGAGCTGATAGCCCATATCATCCGCGATCAGGTCGGCGTCGCGTCGTGCCGCGTTGGAAGCGTGGGCTCCGCGGAGATAGCCCAGATGCAATTCTGATTTGGCGAGACGTTCGGCGCCTTCTTGCAGGCGGGCGCGTGACTCTGCGATGAGCTCGTCGTGGTTGGCGAGACGTTCTTCGCCCTGTTGGAGGCGGGAGCGGGCTTCTGCGTTGAGTTCCTTGAGCTCTGCGAGCATGACTTCCTGGTTAGCGAGGCGTTCTTCGCCCTGTTGGAAGCGGGCGCGCGACTCAGCGATGAGCTCGTCGTGGTTGGCGAGACGTTCTTCGCCCTGTTGGAGGCGGGAGCGGGCTTCTGCGTTGAGTTCCTTGAGCTCTGCGAGCATGACTTCCTGGTTAGCGAGGCGTTCTTCGCCCTGTTGGAAGCGGGCGCGCGACTCAGCGATGAGCTCGTCGTGGTTGGCGAGACGTTCTTCGCCGTGTTGGAGGCGGGCGCGTGACTCTGCGATGAGTTCGTCGTGGTTGGCGAGACGTTCTTCGCCCCGTTGGAGGCGGGCGCGGGCTTCTGCGTTGAGTTCCTTGAGCTCTGCGAGCATGACTTCCTGGTTAGCGAGGCGTTCGGCACCCTGTTGGAGTTGGGCGCGCGACTCAGCGATGGACTCGGATTGCCGGGCGGTGAGCTCGCGCACCTCTGCGATCATAGCGTCGTGGTTGGCGAGGCGTTCTTCGCCCTCGGTTTGTTTGACGCCGAACTGCCTCAGCGTCTCGACGACCTCGTCAAGCCGTCGGACTATGGCCCGCCCCTCGGGTGTCAGGTTTTCGGGAACCTGATCCCGTCCTTCCGGCGTGCTCATGTGTACCCTCCCGTGGATGTGTTACCTATCCGGAAAGCATAGCAGATGCGGACGCTGCCCCGGAACCGCTGATAGTGCATGGAGGCGACCGTAGCACAGGCGATGGACTGCGGTCGCCGGAAATGATGGTCAAGGTGTTGCGGTGGCTGGCCTCCTGGGGTTGAGGGTGTACAGGCGATTTTGGAAGTGTTGACCAGGTTTCGAGCGGCATCAGCCCTACGGCCGGAGGATTTGCGCTGGGGGAGTTTGCAGCTTTGCACAAAAAGTCGGTTCTGAGACGATTATTTGTGCAGCCTTGATCCAAAACTTGTGGTCGTACGCTCGCTGTTGATGTAGAGCGCGAGAGCAGTCGTGGCAATTTTGATGCCTAATGGGGCGCTCATCCCGGTGTAGTCAGCGAAGTGCGGAAGGCTGTTACCGTGGCCTGACCAGTGTCAGCGTGGCGATGTACGCCCGCTCGTCCGGTGTGATCTGGGCAAAGCCAAGGATCGCCGATTCGGCCCTGTCGAGGTATAGGGCGCCGTCGTTGGTGCTGATTACAGCGTTGGGGTCGTAGTCGGCCAAGTGGCGGCGCTGTTGTAGGTCGGCGAACGCGTCGGTGAAGTTCTGGGCTTGCGGGGAGAGATGCTGGCGATTGCTCTGCAATTGCCGCCGGGCGGTGGTGTGGTCGAGGCCACGGTAGATTCGCGACCACGCTGCGGCGGTGGTCGGGTTTGTGGGAGAGCCGACCAGGGCTGTGGCGTTGCTGTGGGCCAGGAAATGGAACGTGGCGTAGTAGGCGTTGCTCGCCGCCCGTCGAGCGTGTTCGTGTGTGGGCAGCTGTCCACTTTGCTGCGGGTTGAGGAGGTCTCGTCCCGCTTGGATGAGGTTGGCCCAATCGATGGGAGCCGGCGTGACACCGGCGGGCGTGGTCATCCGTTCAGTTCGCTCCGGTCGGCGTAGGACACATTCGGGTTGTGGGGAATGCCCAATTTTTCGAAGAGGTCGCCCATCTCTCGGCGGAACCACATGTGGATCTGCATATCCAGCTTGGGGTGGTCGTCTTCGAGGATGACTCTGATGTCGACCCAGTCCTCTTCGTCTGGTCCGGGCCGGTTTTCCGCCGTCACGTCGTGGATGACGAACTCGGCGGGCAGGTACTTGGGCGCTTCGGCGCGGATGATGTTGGCTATCTTCTCGAGGGTTTCAGGATTGGCGGTCATGGTTTTCCAACCTCCTGCGATGGCGCTGGAGTTCGATGATATTTCCGAGATAAGAGAGGGGGCAACCTGGGCTGCGTCACGGTGAAACTACTGTGGGTTGCGAGGCGTTGCCTGAAGGTTTTTGTTCAAAATGGCGATGCGTGCGCCCAAAACTTCATTTTTGTGCAGGGCAGGTTTTTGCTCTCATTGTCCATGCCCGGAGCATGGCGGGCTGTGGCGGGCCCGGTGGCCGGGGAGACTACACCGGTTAACGTGACCGGCGGCAGTCCACTGCGAAGGCTGTCAGCGGCTGGGATGCTGATAGGGTTGGCCGTGAACGCTGGGAACCTGGTTGAAGGGTACGGACTTTCTCGCCTGCGGATTCAGGATAGCGCGGGTGTTCGGCAGGCGTAAGGGCGGGGGTGTCAGGGATTTTGAACTGGCGAGGTTACTACCCCAGGATCATTGACTTACGGTATCGGTATTAGCATCATTATGTCATTCCACACACGACCCAGGTGAAACGCTATAGCAATTAACGGATTTGCAGGGCCGCCGGTTCGGTCCGTTGGAGAGCAAATATGGACAGGAGTTACGCAGTTGGGCGGTAAACAGTGCATCGGGGCCATAGCCGGGTATGATTTCTGATAGCGGCAAGACCAACATGAACGGGAGGTGCGACGATGACGACCAGCGAAACGCGGCAGGCCCCGGCCCCCTACGTCCCCCAGGAATTGCTCGGCGCCGTGCGGTGGCGCTGCATCGGCCCGCCCCGGGGCGGCCGGGTGGTGGCGGTCGCCGGCGATCCGGTCAACCCCATGGTCTTCTACTTCGGCGCGTGTGCCGGCGGGGTGTGGAAGACCACGGACGGCGGCGTCTACTGGGAGAACGTCTCCGACGGCTACTTCAACACCGCCGCGGTGGGAGCCATCGCCGTCGCGCCCTCCGACCCCAACGTCATTTACGCCGGCATGGGCGAGGCGTGCATCCGGGGCGACGTGACCTACGGGGACGGGGTGTACCGGTCCACCGACGGCGGGCAGACCTGGACCAACGTGGGCCTGTCCGACACCCGGCACATCGGCCGGGTGCGGGTGCATCCAACCAACCCTGACCTGGTGTACGTGGCGGCGCTGGGACACGCCTACGGCCCCAACGACGAGCGGGGCGTGTTCCGTTCCAAGGACGGTGGGAATACCTGGGAGAAGGTACTGTTCCGCAGCGAGGACGCCGGCGCGATCGATCTGTCAATGGACCCCAACAACCCGCGGATACTCTACGCTTCCATCTGGGAGACCCGGCGGACGCCCTGGAGCCTCATCAGCGGCGGGCCGGGGAGCGGCATCTTCAAATCCGTTGACGGGGGCGACACCTGGACGGAGATCACCGACAACCCCGGCCTGCCCAGAGGGCTCAAGGGCCGCATCGGCGTAGCCGTTTCACCTGCCAAATCGGGCCGGGTGTGGGCCACCATCGAGGCCGAAGACTGCGGAGTGTACCGTTCCGACGACGGGGGCGACACCTGGGAGCTGGTCAGCGACGAACGCGACCTGCAGGGCCGTCCCTGGTACTACCAGCACATCTTCGCCGACCCCCAGGACGCGGACACCGTATGGATCCTCAACTACCAGTGCTGGAAGTCCGTGGACGGCGGGCGCAACTTCAGCCGCGTCACCACGCCCCACGGCGACGACCACGACCTCTGGATCGACCCCAACAATCCCCTGCGCATGATCGAGGGCAACGACGGCGGCGCCTGCGTCAGCTTCAACGGCGGGGAAACCTGGTCCAGCATCTACAACCAGCTCACGGCCCAGTTCTACCACCTGACCACCGACAACCGTTTCCCCCACCGGGTGTACGGAACCCAGCAGGACAATACCGCCATCAGCGTGCCGTCCCGCACCCACAAGGGAGCGATTCCCTGGGGCGACTGTTACGTGGTGGGCAACTCCGAGAGCGGCCACATCGCCCTGCATCCGGATGATCCCGACACGGTGATCTCCGGCGCCATCGGCAGCTCGGCCGGCGGCGGCGGCAACCTGCTGCACTACGACCACGCCACCGGGCAGGTGCGGATCATCACGGTGTGGCCGGAGCTATACACCGGTTGGGGCGCCAAGGACATGAAGTACCGCTTCCAGTGGACCTACCCCATCATGTTCTCGCCCCACGACCCGCAGACCCTGTACGTGGCCGGCAACGTGGTGTTCCGCTCAGCCGACCTGGGCAGCAGCTGGGAGGCCATCAGCCCGGACCTGACCCGTCATGACCCTTCCACACTGGAACCCTCCGGTGGCCCCATCACCAAGGACACCTCCGGCGCCGAGGTCTACGCCACCATCTTCGCCTTCGTGGAATCTCCGCACGAGGCGGGCGTCTTCTGGGCCGGTTCCGACGACGGGCTGGTGCATATTTCCCGCGATGGCGGCGTTACGTGGGACGCGGTCACGCCCGACGGCATGCCGGAGTGGACGCTCATCTGCATGATCGAGGTTTCGCCTCACGACCCGGCAACGGCGTATATCGCGGCCACCCGCTACAAGCTCGACGACACCCGCCCCATGCTCTACCGGACCACCGACTACGGCCAGTCCTGGACATCAATAACGGCCGGCTTGCCCGACGATGATTACACCCGGGTGGTGCGGGAAGACCCCACCCGCCCCGGCCTGCTGTACGCCGGCACCGAGACCGGAGCATACGCGTCCTTCAACCAGGGGGATTCCTGGCAGCCGCTGCGGGCCAACCTCCCGGTGGTTCCCGTCTACGACCTGGAGGTCAAGGACGACAACCTGGTCGCCGCCACCCACGGGCGCTCCTTCTGGATCATGGACGACCTGACCCAATTGCGCCAGCTCGCGCCGTCCCTGGCGGATCAGCCCTTCGCCCTGCTGCAACCCCGGGACACCTACCGGGTCCGGTCGCCCTTCCGCGACCGCAAGCCGAGCCCCGGCAAGATCTACCGCGCCGGCCTGGGGGCGGACGTGACTTACAGCGAGTCCCTTGGCCAATCAGGAGAGACCGTGCGGAAGATGTGGGACGCCGGCGAGAACCCGCCCGACGGGGTGATGATCCACTACTACTTGCAGGAAGCGCCCGAAGAACTGACCCTGAGCATCCTGGACGGAGCCGGGGAGATCATCCAGACCTACTCCAGCAAACCACCGGAAGCCGGCGCGGATGCTGGCGAACCCCGTCCGCCGGCACAACCGGGCATGAACCGCTTTGTGTGGAACCTGCGCTACCCGGCCGCCCGCAAGGTGCCGGAGGACAAGACCACCGAGGATGCGGTCATCGGCCCCCTGGCATCGCCCGGCGAGTACCAGGTGTCGCTGCGGGTGGGCGACGATGCCCAGACCCAGGGGTTCCGCATAGTCAAAGATCCCCGGGTGGGGGCCACCCAGGAAGATTTCGACGCCCAGTTCAAGTTCCTGATCGAGATCCGAGACAAGGTGTCGGAGACCCACGACGGCATCAACCAACTGCGCCGGGTCCGCCAACAGGTGGACCAGTGGGTCAATCGCTCCGAGGGGCATCCCTCAGCGGAAGCAGTGGGAGATGCGGCCTCGTCGGTGAAGGAGAAATTGGGTCAGATCGAAGAGCAACTCATCCAATCGGCGTACCGGGGCGCCCGGGACCGGCTGAACCTGCCGGCTCGGCTCAACCGCAAGCTGGCGGAAGTCACCGCGGTGGTGGCCGCCGCCGATTTCGCGCCTCCCCAGCAGGCGTACCAGGTCTTCGACTACCTCTCCGGCGAGATTGACCAGCAACTGGCGGCGTTGCAGCAGGTTGTGGATGAGGACGTGGCCCAATTCGCCAACCTGGTGCGTGACCTGGACATACCGACCATCGCAACGTAGGTGCGTCGAACGGCTCCGCACACCGCCGCTGTGCACGCCACCCGTTTGCCACTATGTCTACGGGTGGCGTGGCAAATCAGTCGTCGAGCAGGATGTACACCGCGCCCGACGGGGACAGGTCGTGGTGCGAATGTCCCTTGCCGGTGACATCCTCCATCAGGCGGATATCGCCGGCTCCGAGTACCCGTTTGGAACCGTCGCTGGCCCCGATCTCGACCTCGCCGGAAAGGTGAATGATCAGACGGCGTTCCGGCAGGGGATGGAAGTCCATCTGCCGTGACCCGTCAAACTCCTGGACGCGCACCTCGGATACGTTGATCAGCGCCCCCAATTCGGGGTGCTCCTCCAGGTTCAGGTCCTCGATGTGGCTCTCGCCGTCGGCGTCCGAAAATACTCGATAGATTGCCATTTTGCCCCCTGAATGACCGTCGATGTTTCGTTCCTCGCGTTCGCCAGTCTAGCACTGTCGGAGTCGTCACCGTGCCCAGTTTGCCGCGAGGAAACGTCAGAAGCAGGATTTTCGGGATTTTATGATTGGACAGGATTGAGAGATCTCCATCACGGCACGGTTCCAATCCTGACAATCCCCAAATCTTGAAAATACTGCTTCCGACGGTTCAAGTCGGTGGGTATTTTGACAATCCCAACGCGGATAGTTAGCATCGCATCCACAATGCCGGAATTCTTCAACGTGTTGCCTCCGGGGGAGGCGTTGGCGTTGCTCCTGGATCTGCTGCCGGAGCGACCGGCCACCGGGGTGTGTGTGGTGGATACCGCCCAGGCGTTGGGAAGGGTGGTTGCCGCGGAGATTCGGGCGACCGAGTGCCTCCCCGCCTTTCCCCGCTCCACCATGGACGGCTACAGCGTGCGCGCGGCGGACACCTACGGAGCCAGCGACGGACTGCCGGCCTGGTTCACGCTGGTGGGCGAGGTGCCCATGGGATGCGCGCCCGACGTCAGCCTGGGCGTCGGCGAGACGGCGGTGGCCTACACCGGCGGGATGCTGGCCGGAAACGCCGATGCCGTGGTCATGGTGGAGCGCACGCAGGCCATTGACGCCCACACTATCGAGGTGATGCGGCCAGTGGCTCCCGGCGAGAACGTCGCCCAGCCCGGCGAGGACGTGCGGGTAGACGAGGCGGTCCTGCCGGCGGGGCACGTGATCCGGCCCCAGGATATTGGCGGGCTGCTCGCTCTGGGGATCGAACGGATCAAGGTGGCCGAGCGGCCGCGGGTGGGCATTCTGTCCATGGGTGATGAGGTGGTTCCGCCCGGCGCCATTCCCGGCCCCGGACAGGTGCGGGACATCAACACGTACACCGTCGCGGGGCAAGTCGCCGCCGCCGGCGGGACTGCGCTTCCCCTGGGCCTGGTGGGCGACGATTACGAGGAACAACTGGTTGCCGCACGGCAGGGATTGGCTCAATCCGACATGCTGGTGCTTTCCGCCGGCAGCTCGGTCAGCGCGCGCGACCGGACGGTGGACATCGTAGCCGAGCTTGGCGAACCTGGCCCCCTGGTGCACGGATTGGCGCTGCGGCCCGGCAAGCCGGCCATCGTGGGCCGGTGCGACGGCAAACCGGTCATCGGGTTGCCCGGCAACCCGGTGTCGGCCATGGTGGTGAGCAGCCTCCTGGTGCGGCCCACGGTATACCGGCTCATGGGCTGCGCCGACCCGCCCCCGCCAGCCGAACGGACGGCGGTGCTGGCGCAGGACATCCCATCGGCCGCCGGGCGAGAAGACTACGTGCCGGTGCGCTTGGTGGAGAGCGGCAGTGGGTCGGTGCAAGCCCATCCGGTGTGGGGCAAGAGCGGCTTTATCTTCACGTTGGTCCGGGCGGACGGGTTGGTGAGGGTACCGGCGGACGCGGGCGGCATCTATGCCGGTGAGCCGGTTCAGGTGCGGGAGTTGTGAGCCCATGGAGGACCCGACACCGCACCGGTCACACCGTCGCTACTTCCTGCAGGACATACCGCTGGAAGAGGCGACGGCACGCTGGTTCGGCGCCCTGGACGAGGCCGGCGCCCTGGTCCCGATGACCGGCGAGGATGCGCCGCTGACCGCCGCCGACATTGTGGGCCGCGTTACTGCCGGGCCGGTGTGGGCCGTTGCGTCGTCGCCGCACTACGATGCTGCCGCCATGGACGGCATCGCGGTGCGGGCAGCCGATACCGCAGGAGCCACTGAAACGCGCCCGGTGGCCCTGGACGTGGGCAGCCAGGCCGTGTGGGTTGATACCGGCGACCCCATGCCGGCGGGGATGGACGCCGTGGTGATGATCGAGCACGTGCAGCGTGATTCGTCCGACCCGGACACCGTGCGAGTGTCCGATCCGGTTGCGCCGTGGCAGCACGTGCGGCCGCTAGGCGAGGACATCGTGGCCACCGAGTTGGTGCTGCCGGAAAACCATCGCATCACACCCGCAGACCTGGGAGCCTGCGCGGCCGCCGGACTTACCGCCGTTCCGGTGCGCCGCCGTCCCCGGGTCACGATAATTCCCACCGGGGATGAACTGGCACCCATCGGCGCGGCGAGAAAGCCGGGCGACATCCCGGAGTTCAACTCGCTGATCCTGGCCGCCCTGATCCGCCAGTGGGGTGGCGAGCCCGTGGTATGTGACCCGGCGCCGGACGACTTTGACGCCATCCGTGAAGCCGTTTCCTCGGGTCTGGCATCGTCGGATGTGGTGGCGATCAACGCCGGTTCCTCCGCCGGCGATGCGGACTACACCGCCTCGGTTATCGAATCGCTGGGTGCGCTGCAAGTGCACGGTATCGCCGTCCGGCCCGGCCACCCGGTGGCGCTGGGCGTGGCAGCAGGCAAGGCGGTCATGGGGTTGCCCGGCTACCCCGTGTCGGCGGCCCTGACCGCTGAGCTGCTGCTGCTGCCATTGCTGGAACGGCTGCTGGGTACGTCGCTGCCCGCGCGCTCGCGCATCCGCGCCAACATCACCCGCAAGGTGGTGTCCCCCACCGGCGAGGATGAGTTCCTGCGCGTTGCCGTGGGGCGGGTGGGAAACAAGATGATCGCGACCCCGGTGCAGCGGGGCGCCGGCGTGGTCATGTCCCTGGTCCGCGCCGACGGGATCGTGCGGATACCGAGGCACACCGAGGGAATGGACGCCGGCGCCGAGGTGGAGGTGGAACTGCTGCGCCCGTTTGAGGAGGTAGAGAACACCATCGTCGCCATCGGCAGCCATGACCTGGCGTTGGACCTGATGCGCAGCTTCCTGCGGCGTGGTCGTCCCTCGGTAAACCTGGCATCGGCCCACGTGGGCAGCCTCGGCGGGCTGCTGGCGCTGCGGCGCGGCGAGGCCCACGTCTCCGGCTGCCACCTGCTGGATACGGAGACCGGCGAGTACAACACCTCCTACGTCCGCCGCTACCTGCCGGATACGCCCGTTGCCATCGTTCGCCTGGTGGGGCGCACGCAGGGCCTGATGACAGCCCCCGGGAACCCGCGGCACATCGCGGAACTCGAAGACCTGCTGCGGCCGGAGGTCAGGTTTGTCAACCGCCAGCGGGGTTCGGGCACCCGCGTGCTGCTGGATTACCGGCTCCAGCAGATGGGAGCGGATCCCGGCGCCATCGTCGGCTACCAACGGGAGGAATACAGCCATCTGGCGGTGGCGGCGGCGGTGGCGGGCGGGTCGGCCGACGCCGGGTTGGGGGTCCTGTCAGCGGCCCGCGCCCTGGAGCTGGAATTCGTGCCCCTGCTCAACGAGGAGTATGATCTGGTCATCCCTGCTGAGCATTACGAAAGCGGTCACCTGCGGCCTCTGCTGGATCTGCTCAACGCTTCCGATTTCCGGCAGGCGGTCGAGGCCCTGGGCGGCTACGATGTTTCGCCAATGGGCGAACTGCGAGCGATTTTGCCATGACCAACCCTTATAACCAGCGCATCGCGCGCCGGTCTGCCGAACTGGACGCTCAAATCGGAGCCAAGGGCGACGACCACCCGGATACCCTGCGCGCGCAGCACCGGCTGGCCCACGCCTACCGCGCCGCCCGTCGGTTCGATGAGGCGCTGCGCTGGTTTGACCGGGCCGCGGAGGGCAGCGCGCGGGTGCACGGATCGGATCATCTCGAAACGCTGCGCTACCGGAGCAGCCTGGCCAACTGCCACTACGCCGCCGGGCATACCGACGTGGCCATCGAGATGTTCATCGCCCTTTTCGAGGCGCGGCGCGACGCGCTGGGCGAGAACCATCCCGATACCCTGCGCAGCCGGGGGAGCCTAGCCAACGCGCTACACGCGGTGGGTCGCTACGACGACGCGGCCACGCTGCACCTGCGGAACGCCGGCGACCGCGCCGAGACCCTGGGTCGCCAGCACCCGTCCACGGAGGCCAGCGTCCGCAACCTGGCGCGGGCCATGCGCGACGCCGGCGCGGATACGACCTGACATTGGCCGCCGGGGAAGCAGGCAGAGGACGATCCGAGCCGGAGCCGGCGGGTTCCGAAGCTACGACGTCGCTCCGGGCCTGGTCGGTTCTGCTGCTGAACCGGACCCACCAGAGCACGGTGGTACTGTCGTCCTACGGACTCGGGCTGTTTCTACCCTTTGTGCAGGCGGACCTGGACCTCAGCTACCTGGAGATAGGCATTCTGCAAGCCGTCTGGTGGGGCACGCCGGCGGTGCTGCTGGTACCCTTCAGCCTGCTGTTCGCCCGGTTCAACCCCAACCGCCGGGTGCTGGCCGCTTTGGCGCTGATGGTGCCCTTCCTGCTCAGCCAGGGCCTGGCCGCCGGGTTCTGGACCCTGCTGGCGTCGCGGTTCCTGACGGTGCTGGTCCACTCGTCCATGGCGCCGGCGCGGCCGCTGCTGCTGCGCTGGTGGGCGGCCCCCCGTCAATACTCGATGGTGACCTCCCTGGGATTGTCCATGCACTCCACCTTCATGGCGGCGGGCCTCACCTTCGGGCCGATCATCATCGTAGTGCTGGACAGCTGGCGACTGGCCTACTTCGTCCAGGGCGCCATCATGGCCGGCCACCTGCTGGTGTGGGCGGCGCTGACCTGGGGGGCCAGAGAGCCGGCCCAGGGCCCAGAAGACGGCGCTGCGCCATCGCGGGATGTTCCCGCAGAGAACGCCGCGGAAGAGCCCAACGCCCGGCCGCCGCTGGTCCGGTCGCTGGTCTCCTATCCCCACGCCTGGCTGCTGGGAGTGGTCATGCTGTGGCTGTCGGCGTCCTGGACGACGGTACTGACCTTCCTGCCCACGATCCTGGAGGAACACCGGGGCATAGCCATCACTTCCGGCAGCGTGCTGTTTGGGTTCCTGTATTACGTCCTGATACCGGGGGCGTTGGCGGGAAGCTGGATATTCAATCACATCACCAACCGGCGGCTGCTGGTGCTGCTGCCGGCCGCGCTGAACCTGGTGGCCACGGTGGGCGCGGTGCTGGCCGGCAACGTGGTGCTCGCCGCGTTGGCCCTGACCGGGTTGGGGATTGCCTGGGTGTTCGTCCCGGCCATGGAGATACTGCCCTTTGAGTTCAGAAACATCCGGACGCGGGAGGTGTCGGTGCTGTCGGGGTTGGTGCAAACCTTCGGCGCGGTGGGCTTCGGCGCGGGGCCGGTGATCGCCGGGGCGCTGGCCCAGATGACCGGCTCCCTGGTTACCGGAGTGCTGGCCGTGGGCGCAATGACCGCCCTGGCGGTGGTCGCCGCGGCGCTGCTGCCCCGCAGCTTTGGCAGTGAGACGCCGCCCCGCCACAACCGAGTTTGACATGTTTGTGACGATATACGATTGGAGGCAGTGAAATGACCACGCCCTTCACGGACGACGAAATTGACGCACTTGGCGAGCGGCTACGGCAAGGCATTACTGATGCAGACCGGAGGAGATACGGCAGTTACAGAAGAGTGCTAAACCGGCTCAGGTTCGATCTGGAGACGGAATTGCGAGCTTTGTTTCCGAATGCCGAAGTAGGTTCCCGCACCAAACGAGTTGAAACGGTGGCTGCAAAGATGGAGCGGCGTCCTGAGCTGACTTTGTCTCAAGTGACCGACTTGGCTGGCTGCCGCATCATCGTATCCGGCAGGGCTGAGCAGCAGGATGTGGTGGCCCGGCTACTGGCAACCTACGATGTCCAGCAAGTTGACGACAAAAGCGACAGCCCCAAGTTCGGGTATCGAGCGGTACACTTCGACATTCGCTATCGGGGCCAATTGATGGAAATCCAGGTACAGACGCGCAACCAGCACCTCTGGCAGATGGTTTACGAGTTGGCGGCGGGGTACGATATTTCCATCAAGTACGGCGGCGGTCTGCAGGAAGTCAACCGTGCGTTGCAAGACTTGTCGGAACTAGCCTGGCGGTGTGATTTGGAAGGTACTGAATTGCCCGAAACTGACATCGACCAAGCGAGGGATGTGATAATATCGGCCCATTCCGGGTAACCGGGACTGGCCAGAAGCAGGAGGATGAAGATGAGCCTGAATTTTCTGGTTGAGCACGACCGGCACGGTAAGGTTCCTACCAGGATCACGGTGTACGAAAACATTGATGATGCTGAAGAGCGCCTCTACAAGCTGGATATTGACCAGCTGGACGAGCTCAACGCCTGCCTGAAGGCAGGCAAGCCGGTCCGCATGGAGTACGTCGTCCTGGGCGGCGCATCCGTAGAATCCATCAAACAGACCCACGCCCGTTATTTCTGGGGCGAGTATGAAGTGCTGACTCCCACGGAAATTTGTTACCGTACCAGTTGGCGAGACAATCTTCCCCAGACTACGATACAAAACGTTGACCGTACCGAGGCCTCCCCGGTTACCGGTGCATGACCACCGGCGCCAGCGTCAACCTGCACACCGCGCCGGCCGACGCCGGCGACGGGACGATCCTGTCCAACCTGCTGATGTTCGGCGAGGTGCTCCGCCGCCTGGGGTTGGACGTGGGTTCCGGCAACATGCTGGACCTGGTGCGCGCCACCGAGTTTGTGCCCATCGGAGGGAACCGCAACGACTTCCGGCTGGCGGCGCGAGCCTTGCTGGTGCACCGGCGCAGCGACCTGGAGCTGTTCGACGAGGCGTTTCAGGTGTTCTGGCGGCGGCCGGCCCACGGGCGCAGCATGCGGGACCTGCGCTCCATGGGCGAAGAACGCCGCTACCGCACGCCCCGGGTCATGCCTCACCGCGAGGATACATCTGATGGACCGCCGGCCGACGACCCCGATGACGCCGGCGACCGGCAGCCCGTGGTGGACCTGCAGCGGTCCTTCAGCGCCCGGGAGGTCCTGCGGCAGCGTGATTTCGCCGACTACACGCCGGCCGAAGTCGCGGCCGCGCGGGTCCTGATGGCCGAATTGCAGTGGGATCTGGGCCGCCGCCGCACCCGCCGGCTCACCTGGGGTGACGGGCGGGACGTGGACCTGAGACGCACCATGCGCCGCAGCCTAGCCTACGGCGGAGAGATGCTGGACATTGCCCACCGCCGGCGCAAAACCAAGCCCCGCCCCCTGGTACTGATCTGCGACGTCAGCGGTTCCATGGAGCGTTACACCCGTATGCTGCTGCACTTTGTGCACACGGTTGCCGTGAGCGGACAGCAGTTGGAGGCGTTCCTGTTCGCCACTCGCCTGACCCGCATCACCCGCCACCTGGAGCACCGCGGTGTCGACCGCGCGGTGTCAGAGGTGGCCAGGGCGGTGCCCGACTGGGCCGGCGGCACCCGCATCGGCGAGGCGATCAAGGCGTTCAACTACCGCTGGGCGCGGCGCGTCCTGCGCGGCGGCGCGGTGGTGCTGGTCATATCCGACGGGTGGGACCGGGGCGACCCCGACCTGCTGTCCCGCGAGATGGCGCGGCTGCAGCGCAGTTGCCACCGCCTGATCTGGCTGAACCCGTTGCTGGGGTCGCCGGGCTACGAGCCGCTGACCCGGGGGATGCAGGCCGCGATGCCGTACATCGACGACTTTCTGCCGGCGCACAACCTGCACAGCCTGCAGGAACTGGCGCTGCACCTGAACCGGCTGACGGCGCGCCGCGCGCCTCCGACGGCACGACGCAAGGCCGCCTCGGATAGCGAGTCGGCGAACGGGCCTGAGAGCAGCGCAGTCCACGACGGCGGAGCGGCCGCGCGGTCGCGGCGGGAACTGAACCCGGCGCTGGCGCCGACCTTCCGGCATCCGCTGTGGGGTCACCCGAACATACCGGGCGGAGGCGGCTAGCCGGCCTGGCCCGGGGCGATCTCGTTGTACAGGTTGGCCAGGGTGGTCGCCAGCGCGTGGGGCCGCTCCTCGTATTCCGGGGTGGGGTACCATTCGTAGTCGAAACTGCGCACGATGTTGCCCTCGATGCTGGTGCGCAGGCTGGACACGATCACGCGGAAGCCCAGGGCGTGGGATGCCTGCTCGGCCAACTGCTCCAGCACGATGTTGGGGCAGTCGAAGATCACCATGAAGCCGCCCTGGCGCTGGCCGTCGGTCACCCGGGCGCGGAACACCTTACCGAACAGATCGACGTCCACGATGGTATAGCGCCTTTCTTCGGCGCCGTGGTCGGGCCACCCGATATAGATATCGCCGCCGACGTTCCAGTGGTGCATGGCGCTGGCTCCCGCAACAGGTTCGCGCAATCGTAACCATGACATGAAACCGATGCAAGGTTGGATGCGTATTAAGGCGACGATGGGCAGTTGTGTGAGCCGCGCACGCCTGTGGTACGATATTTACCTGATCGTGGAAACACTGAACAAATTGCGCAGAGCGTTGACCAGTTGGTATTTCGCCGGTCCGGCGGCCGTGATCCTCGGCCTCGCCATCGGAGCGGTGGTGTTTTTCTTCGTCGCTCCCGGCAAGCCGGCAGTTGGCGTGATCAACATCCCGTTCACGGTGATAGACGAGGGCTCCGCCTTCGTGATCGGGCAGCACCTTGACTACGCTATGCAGGACGACTCGATCAAAGCGGTGGTGATCTCCCTCTCCAGCCCGGGCGGGGGAGCGTCATCCAGCGAGCGCCTGTATATCCATACCCGGCGTCTCCGTGACGAAAAGCCGGTGGTCATCGTGATGAACGGGCTGGTTGCCAGCGGCGGCTACATGATGTCCATGGCCGGCAATTACATCTACGCGCAGCCGTCGTCGTTGGTCGGCAACGTCGGCGTGGTCGGCATATCCGGGGGGACGCTGCCGCCGATTCTGCCCGAAATCATAACCACCACCGGCCCGCACAAGCTCACCGGCGGGTCGAGGCAGCACTGGGTCGAGCTGATAGACCGGCTGAAGGATGGGTTTGCCCAAATGGTGATCCGCGAACGCGGTGACCGGCTGAGGATGACCAGGGCGGAACTGCTCGAAGGGAGCATTTACTCCGGATCGCAGGCGGTGTCGCTGGGCATGGTCGATGCCATTGGCGTAACCGGCGACGGGGTCGAAAAGGCCGCCGAACTAGCCGGAATCGGCAGGTACAGCATTACCGACGTGAACGCCAAGGTCTTCGAGAAATACGGCTGGCGCGCACAGCTCTCCTACGTGCCGCCGGGGGGAGTAGCAGCGGATGACGCTGACGACCCTGCCACGTCACAATCGGACCGGGAGGGTCAAATCTCTGAAGATCAGTACGGACAGCCCTTGATGGGGGATCTGGGTCAGGAACAGGCGAACCCGCTTTCGAACTTCCCGATAGAGGTCGGGCAGCCGAACATCTACTACCTGTATGCGGGTTATGGCCACTAAACTCGCGGGGATACTGATCCTCCTGGTGGTCTGCGTGGGCGTGGCCTTCGCCGTCGCCTACCTGGTTTTCTATCGCGGCAGCTACGCGGGACCGCCGCCGGTGGAGATCGACTACCTGGCCGGAGGCGTCGCCAGCGCCAACGACGGGACGCAATGGACGCCGTCCGTTGGCGAGCGTTCTGGCGGCCTGGTGCTGCTGGATACCCTCCACAGCAACGGTTTTTCCTCGCGCGAGATACTGACGCTGCGCACGCGGGTGGTCGCCCAGGGGTACGACCTGGAGCTGCTCGGCAACTTCGCCCGGGCATCAGAGGCGGACCGCGTCGCCGAGTTAGCGGAACGGCTGCGCGAGGCGGACAGCCTGGTGGTCATAACGCCGTTGATCGCCTACTCGGCCGGCGAGGTTGACCTGATCGAAGACTTTGTGCGCAAGGGCGGCAAGCTGGTGATGGTTTCCGACCCCGGCCGGCGCGACCAGATGAACACGCTGGCCCAGCGTTTCGGGGTGCAGTTCCGCCCGGACTACCTGTACAACCAGGTTGAGAACGACCAGAATTTCCAGAACATTTTCGTGCGCGATTTCCGGCCTGACGAGTTGACCGCCGGTCTGGATACCGTCGTGCTGTTTACCGCCGGGTCGATCACTTCCTCCGGGCCCGGCCTGGCCGTCGCGGACGCCCGCACCGAGTCCGCGGTGGCGGAAAACAACGGCGACCTTTACGTGATGGCCCGGGCCGCCGACAGGAACGTCCTGGCCATTTCCGATTTCACCTTCATGATTCCGCCCTACGATTCCACCCTGGACAACGACCGTTTGCTGTCCAACATCATCGACTTTGCCACCACCAGCGACCGCGTTTTCGATCTGGCAGACTTTCCGCACTTCTATCAAACCGGACCCGATGACGGGGTCCAGATACTGCTGGGGCGGCCCGACCTGCTCGGCGGCGGCGTGAAGCTCAAGAGCGGCCTGGAAGAATACGGTATTGCCGCCGACATCCAGGGAACCGAAGACGTGAGCCGGGACACGGTGTTCCTGGGTTTGCACGACGACGCGTTGCAAGTGCGCCAGTACCTCCAGGCTGCCGGGGTTCGGGTCGACGATGCCGTGGCAATGCCCTTCGGCCTGGAACTGGACCCGGCCGGCACGGCGGTGACCGTGCTGGACCGCGAAGGGGGGCGGCACGTTTTGATACTGCTGGCCGACACCCCGACCGTTTTGGATCGGGCGGTGACACGGCTGTTGAGCGGCGGGTTCAGGTCCGATCTGGTCAGCGAAGTAACTGGAGTAAGCACTTCAGCGGGAGCGAGTAAGTAGTTCATGAAAACCATACCCAAACGGCTGATCCTGCTCGTTCCGGCGCTGGCATTGTTCGCGATGATCGCCTGCACCGCGCCGGCGGCCCAGGAACCGGAGGCAGCGCCCGCAAGCTCCGCTCCGGAGGCAATGTCCACCCGGGCTCCCGCCATGGAACCGCCCCCGCTGGCCGACTTCAACGAGCAACACCAGACCATCAATGAAGCCTGGGACCTGGTGCATGACGACTTTGACGATTGGCGCGTCGGCCTGACGATGTGCCATCCCGCCACGATGACCGAGGCCCTGAGCGGGTTTGCCATCGAGTTCAACGATGTCACCGAAGCGGCGCGGGGCCTGACCCGCACCAAGACCACCGGGGAATTCGCCGACAAGCTGATCACGGCGGCGGAAGCAGAGGAAACCGCCTTCCGGCAGCTCCGCGACCGCTGGCAGCCTGGCAACGTCTCCCTGTTCGAAAACGTCGAAATCCAGCGCAACCTGGCGTCCCAGGCACAGAGGGAGGCAAAGGATCAATCCCTCGCGCTGCGAGCCATGCTGGAGGAGACGGCCGATCCTGAAGAAATCGACGAGTTCACGGACGCCCTGGCAGCGGTTGAGCAGGCCCTGGAGGACGCCCACTCGGACTATGCCAAGCTCAGCGACGGCGCCGACAGCATGGAAGCCTCCGAAGTCGACAGCCAGTTGAAAGAGTTGACGAAAACCCTGGAGTCGATCACCGGCGACATCGAGGAATTGCCATCCCTGAAGGGGGCCAAGGACGCGGTGAGAGCGCTGGAAAAGGCGGCCAAGGCGGAAGCCGGCGCCCTGGAAAGCGCGGAAGTGATGGAAGCCACCGAAGACGAAGAGGCAAAACTCCCTGACTTCAAGGAAATCGACGCCACCGTGAAGGCCAGCGAGGAGGCATTGGAGGGGCTGGCCGACGTGATCGACGACCTGTCCGTGGAAGACACCGCGGACGCGCTGGCCGACATCACCCAGTTCGACCTGGAACATGACCGCCTCATGCAGAGATGGGACAGGTTCCACGCTGACTACAACGCCTGGCGGGCCGACGATGGCGGATGTGACCGGATCGAGGTTCTGGAATCGCTGACCGAGTTCAGCGCCAACGTGGACGCTGTGGGCGACAGCGTGCGCGGCCTCCCCAAGTCCGGCTACCTGGAGCCCGTCCATCGTCTGCTGGTGGCAGCAATCGAAAGCGAGGAGCAGGCTTTCCGGAGCCTGCGCGACACCTGGCAGCCGTTCACCCTCGACGCTCTGCGGGCCGTCGACCGGGCGCGCATCATGAGCGACACTCGCCGCAGCGACGCAGACATCATCATCGTGGAGTTGGAAAACCGCTTCTAGGCTTCGGGCCGCCGTGTCAAATTCCCAGGGTCCACGAGCGGGCGGCGATCTCCGTTGCGGAGCGTCGCCCGCTTTTCAATCCGTCAGCCTTGGTCAAGACTCAGGGCCGGCAAGCCGCTCGGTGCTATAATCCCCGAACTCCCACTGCGGTTACGGTGCGACCATGCGCTTCGGCCACTTTTCCTACCCCATGAAATTCGACGATTCCCGCGACGACGTGGAGATCCAGGAATGCCTCGATGAAGCGGTTTTGGTCGAACAGCTGGGATACGACGCCATTTGGTTCGCGGAGCATTACTTCACCGGCGAGTGCGTCTACGGAGACCCCTTGGTGTTCGCCGGCGCGGTGGCGGTGAAAACCAGCCGGGTCCTGCTGGGCTTCGGCATCATCGAGCTTCCCCTGCACAATCCGGTGCGGGTGGCGATGCAGACCGCGCTGCTGGACAACCTGAGCCAGGGACGGCTGGTGGTGGGAACCGCCAAAGGGTCCAACTACAATGCCTTCGAGTACACCGGCTTCGGCACGGACCCGGCGCTGGGCGCGGCCCAGATGGAAGAGGCCGAGGAGCTGATGGTCACGGCGTGGACGCAGGATGACGTCCACTTCCACGGCGAGCATTACCAGGTGGCCTTTCCATCGGTGCGCCCCCGGCCCTACCAGAAACCTCATCCTCCGCTGGCGCGCGCCTGCATCAACCGCGACTCGATCATGGAGATGGCGCGCATCGGACGGCCGATCCTGCTGCGCGGCCGCTCCACCAACAGCACCGCCGCCGACATCGCCCTCTACCGCGACACCATGGCGGAGGCGGGGTTCGACGAGAAATCCATCCAGCGCAATCTGGAACAGATCTGGGTCTGGCGCGAGATCCACGTCGCGGAAACCGACGACCAGGCGATGGACGAGTTTCTGCCAGCCAACCTGGCGGCCTATACCACCATCCAGGGCTACCGGGAGCAGTGGAACCCGAAGGAATTTCCCATGTCCCACCAGCCGCCGCCCATCCAGAAGGACGCCTACGGGGAGCGGCCCGATCCCGATGCGCCGGAAAACCTCGTGGGCAGCCCGCGGCGGGTCGCCGAGCAGCTGGACGAGATGCGCAGGCTGGGCATTCGCAACCTGATGCTGACCAATCGCGGTCTGATGTCGGCCGAGGCGACACAGCGCTCGCTGCACCTCTTCGCCGAGCAGGTGATGCCGAAGTTCCGCAACGCCTAGCCTTGCCCGGCGAAGGTTCGGGTCGCAGACATTCCCGTCCGAAATCCACCGCATCGATCAGCGCACTCCACAGCCGGGAGGAAATGACAATGGAAAAGACCAGGAACAATCATCCGGACATCGCGCCGTCCGGCCCGACCTTCAGCCGCAGCGTGAAGGTGGGCAACCTGCTGTTCGTCGCCGGCTGTACGGCTCGCGGCACCGATGCCCAGAGCAAGTCGATGATGGAGCAGACGAGGGTGACGCTGGACCGGGTAGCGCGAATCGTGCAGGCCGAGGGCGGGCAACCGTCGGACATCGTGAAAATCACAACGTTCGTTACCAGCGTTCCCGCCTGGCAGGAAGGGCGCGAAACGCAGGAAGCGCTGTGGGCTGAGTTCTTCGGGGGCGCCTACCCAGCGAACACCCTGGTGGAGATCACCGCCCTGGCCGAGCCCGGCCTGGACGTCGAGATCGAGGCCATCGCGGAGATCAGCTAACGCAATTGCCGGCCCGCCGCTCAGGCCGGGCGATGGAACTCCTCCACCTGCTGCAGGTAGTTGCGCAGCAGGTCGTGTCCCACCGTGGTCAGGATTGACTCGGGGTGGAACTGCACGCCCTCCACGGGTAGCTCCTTGTGGCGCACGCCCATGATGAGGCCGTTGTCGGTCCAGGCCGTGACTTCCAGGAAGTCGGGCACCGTCTCGGGGTAGATGACCAGGCTGTGGTAGCGGATGCCCTCGAAGGGGTTGGGCAGGCCGGCGAACACTCCCTTGCCATCGTGGTGGATCATCGAGGTCTTGCCGTGGCGGATCTCGCCGGCGCGGTCCACCGTTGCGCCGTAGGCGTCGCCGATGCACTGGTGGCCGAGACACACGCCCAGCACGGGCAGTTTGGGGCCAAAGTGCCGGATGACGTCGTTGGAGATCCCGGCCTCCCGGGGCGTGCAGGGGCCCGGGGATACCACGATGCCCTCGGGCCGCATCGCCTCGATGTCCTCGATGGTGGTCTTGTCGTTGCGGACCACCTCAACCTCGGCGCCGAGTTCGCACAGGTACTGGTAGAGGTTGTAGGTGAAGCTGTCGTAGTTGTCGATTAGCAGCAGCATATCTCAGCTCTCTGGATTCCGGCTTTCGCCGGAATGACGGTTTGGGTCAGTACAGCTCCACCAGTTCCAGCCAGTTGCCGTCCGGGTCCTGGCAGTAGGACGCCTTGCGCACCAGGTTGCCGGCGTCGTCGTACATGGGCACCGGCGGCGTGGGGTAGCTGAGGCCCCGGTTGCGGGTGTTCTCGTAGAAGGCGTCGATGTCCTCAACGTAGAATGCCAGGTGGGCAGCGCGGACGTCGTTCTTGTCGAAGTCGGCGTACCCGCCCTCGGGGTTCAGGTACTGGATGAGCTCCAGCTGGTGCCCATCGCCCATGTCAAAGAACGCGCCCTTGATGTGGGTGTCGGGGAACCCCAGCAGGGTGGTGGGGAACTCGCCGGTGCGCTCGGTGCGCATGGTCAAGGTCAGGCCCAGTACGTCGGAGTAGAAGGCGACGGCGGCCTCCAGGTCCTTGACGATAAAGCCGGTGTGGAAGAATGATTTGAGCATTTTTACCTCACGGATTATTGTTCATCGCGTGCCAAACCCCGATTGACCAGGCACTCAAACAGTTCCGGGTCAAGGTCCAATGCGGCATAGTAAACATTATAGCCGGCTCGGCGGCCGGTTCAGGGCGCTAGCGGCGCGTAGGAGTACCAGCCTCCGGGCGGCAGAAGGTATCCGAGCAGCCACACCAGCAGGATTGCCGCCACCAACGCCAGGTAGAAGGGCCAGATGGACGTGGACCGGAGGCTGACCGGCATCTGCTTGTTGACCGCGCCGACCGGGCGCACGACGTACAGGTCAGACAGCCCTACCGCTCCGTCGCTATGCAGCTTGCGGACAAAGGCGTTGTAGGAATTGCGGAACACTTGCTCCAACGCCAGGTAGTAGGCGTCAAGAAACAGGAACAGCAGCGTCGGCAGCAAGGCCAGAAGAGCGTAGTCGGGGGTTGCGGTACGGGCCACCAGCACCAGGATGGCGGCCACCAGGACGATGCACCAGTTCTTGCAGGACGCGCTGTTGCCGGCCATGCGCCGAATGACATCCTGCAGGATGGTCAGGTGTGTCCGAACCGCCTCGGAATTGGCGTCGTATTCCGGTTGGGTGGCCATGGCGCATACTGCATCATCGGTTGCGCTGTCTGATGGAGTCTTCGACCTGTACCGCGGTGCAGCCGAACGCTGCCAATCCATTCTAGCATCGGGTTACGCCACCGCCGGCTCCCGCTCCCGGCCGGGGATGGCCAGGGATGCCAGGAAGCCTACGGCGTAGATGCCGCCGGCGATGAAGAAGCCGTACTGCCAGCCCAGCCACTCGATGGGGCCGAAGATGAACACGGCGGCGACGGCTCCAAAGAGGACGTTGTTGCCCCACATGAGGCCGAGGAAGCTGGACTCCAAGCGGTAGCGCGCGGCAACGTCGGCCGCGGCCGCCGAGGTGAGGTTGATCACCGTGAAGTGCTGCAACCCGTAGAGCGCGACACAGACCGTTACCCACACCGAATACTGTGGTCCGCCCAGGGGAATGGCAATGGTCAGAACCGTGGCAAAAGCCATCAGGAAGACGATCAGCGGCTTGCGTCCCACCCGGTCGGACAGCGCGCCCAGCAGCGGGGCCGTAACCATCGCCGGCCCCACCATCAGCGCCAGGTGGGCCGAGGCCTGGAAGGTGTTGATGCCCAACGCCTGGGTCAGATAAAGCGGCACCAGGAACAGCATGGACCCGTCGGCCATGCCGCGCACCGCAGCCACCGCGAAGATGGCCCACAGTCCCGTCCCACGGAAGGCGACATAGGTGCCCTGCCACATGGTGCGCAGCCGCTGCCCCAAGTCGACGTTCACCGGCGGAGCATTTCCAGCGTGGCGAAGCAGGCCGTAGATGACAAACGTGGCGATAAACATGATCGGCGCGCCAAAGGCCAGTATCCAACGCCAACTAACCGGCTCCAGTCCCAGTTCCCAACCGACGGCCAGCCCGTCGGCAGCCTCCCAGCGCAATGCTCCCAGCAGCAGGATGCCGGCGATCATCGGCCCCACCACGTCGCCCACGCTGCCGGTGGACCGGTGCATGGACAGGAACAGCCCGCGACGGGTGGGGAACCGCTGGGCCAGCAGACCCAACGCCGGCGGATGCCACAGCGCCGCGCCGGACGACGCCAATGCCAGCGCCAACAGTATCACGGCGTAGGACGGGGATATCGCGATCAGCAGCAGTCCCACCGCCGTCAGCAGCGCGCTGATGGACAGCACCCACGCGATCCGGTGGTGGAGCAGGTCGGACAGGAACCCGCCGGTGACGCTGGTGATCCCGGCCGAGGCCGAACGCACCGCCACGATGGCCCCCACCTGCAGCGCGCCCAGCTCCAGATCCACGGCCATGACCGTGGTCAGCAGCGGGATGCTGTTGGAGATGAGGTGTTCGAAGCCGTGTGCGCCAATGAGGGTGGACGCCAGCACACCGTTTCCGGTGCGGCGTCCACCCTCGCTCGGCGCTTTCGGCAGCGTCTGCTGTGCCGCGGCCATGGGGTTGCGCGGTGACTAGGCCGGCATGGGAACGGCTTCGGGCTCGCGCGGCTTGCCGGGGATCATCAGCGAGATGAGGAAGCCCGCGAAGTAGATGCCGGCGGCGATGAAGAAGCCGTACTGCCAGTCGAACCACTCCACCGGGCCGAAGATCATGAAGGCGGCGATGGCTCCGAAAAGCGTGTTGTTGCCCCACATCAGACCGAGGAAGCTGGACTCCAGCCGGCGTCCGGCGGCGATGTCGGCGGCGGCGGCCTGGGTCAGGTTGTTTACCGAGAAGTTCATCATGCCGTAGATGGCGACAAAGGCGGTGATCCACGGGGTGTAGCCCTCGCCGCTGACCATGATGATCGCGATGGTGAGCATCGTGGTGATGCCCATGATGAAGATGATCAGCGGGCGCCGGCCGATCCGGTCGGACAGCGAGCCGATGATCGGGCCGAAGAGGATGCCGGGCAGCACCATCAGCATGACGTGAACTGCGGCCTGGAACTCGCCCACGCCCAGGTGGATCAGGTAGAGAGGAACCAGGAATACCAGAGAGCGGTCGGCCATGCCCCGCACGGCGGAGACGGTGAAGATGGCCCACATCCCGGTGCCTCGGAAGGCGTCCTTCATGCCGGCCCAGTTGGTGCGGATGCGGGCGCCGACATCGACGTTGACCGGACGCTCGCTGCCGGCGTTGCGCAACAGGATGAAGATGACCACGGTCGCGACGAACATGATAGGGGTGCTGAACCCCAGGATGTAGCGCCAGTCCACGGTGCCCCAGGGGAGCGCATACGAGACACCTACCTCGGCTCCTTCGGCGCCGCCGGTCCAGGTGAGCGCGCCGGCGATGAGGGCGCCGGCCGCCAGCGGGCCGATCACGTCGCCGATGCTGCCGGTGGAGCGGTGCATGGAGATGAACAGGCCGCGTCGCTCGGGGAAGCGCCGGGCCAGGAGGCCCAGGGCCGGCGGGTGCCACAACGCGCTGCCCATGGATCCCAAGGCGATGGCGCAGAGGATCAGGGCGTAGGACGGGGCGATGGACATGAGCAGGTAGCCCGTGCCGATCATCAGGGTGCTGATGGACAGGACCCACGCCACCCGGTGGTGGAACAGGTCCACCAGGAAGCCGCCGGCGGTGCTGGTGATGCCGCCGAAGATGGAGCGGATGGCGACGACGGCTCCGACGCTCAGGGCCCCCAACTCGAACTCCGTGATGATGGCCAGAATGATGATGGGGATACTGTGGGCGTACAGGTGCTCGAAGGCGTGGGCGCCCACCAGGGTCGTCGCCATCACCGAGCCTTTGGTGCGGGGCGGCGCTTCCTGCGTCGCGGGTTGAGAGGGACTGACGCCGGCTGCCTGTGCCATATATTGCGCTCCTCAAGTGGTGGCCAGGGGCGGGATTTGGCGCATTATACACGACGCTAACACTGGCGCCCGGCCTTGACGAGGGGGCGGGAATCTCACGTGCCCGGTTTGCGGCGGGGAACCGTCAGAATCAGGATTTACGGGATTTTATGATTTGACAGGATTGAGAGATCTCCATCACGGAACGGTTCCAATCCTGATAATCCTTAAATCTTGAAAATCCTGCTGCTGACGATTTACGAAGCCGGGTACGCGCGGGGACGGGCAGACGCGGCAATGCATCAGAATAAAACACCCTGCGGCCAATCGATGGTCGCAGGGTGTTTCTTTGGCTGGAGCCATTCCGCGCTCAGCCCGCAATCAGGGCAGCGCAGGGTACGACCATCACGGCGCGCTCGTGACGCTGGTAGCCGTCTCGTATTGCCCATCGGCCCCGATCACGGTCAGGAACACGTCATCGGAGCCCTGGTTGTCGCCGGAACCATACTGCAACTGGAGGTTGTCGATGGTCACGGTGGTGGGGCTGCTCAGGACATTGAGGAAGCACTCCCGGCTCAGGTTGACGCCGCAGGCCTCGAGACGCTCGATGGCCAGGCGTCCCGCGATGTAGCCCTCCAGGGAAATGAACCCGGGTTGAGCCTGGGGGTTGAGCGCAGTCAGGGCGCTGCGATAATTGGCAACGACCGTGTTGTCGGTATCGCTGGGCAGCGGCACTACTTGCGTGACGTAAACGCCTTGACCCGCGGCGCCAAGCTCAGCCGCCAATGCGTTGCTACCCACAAAGGACACCGCCATGAAGGTCGGGTCCGGGTCCAGCTTCATGCGCAGCTTCTCAATCACCCGGGCTGCCGGCTCGTAGCCGCCAATGATGATGACCGCGTCCGGGTTCGCTTTCGCGATCCGGAACGCCGCCGAATTTATGGCCGTAGTGTTGCGCCGGTAGTACCACGATTCCACCAGTTCCATGTTGGCCCGGCGGTCAACTGCCGCCTGTACGCCGTCGAGGCCGTCGTTGCCATACGAGTCGCTCTGGTACAGCACCGCCACCCGGGTCTTTCCAGCCTGGCTGAGGAGGTCCACCATCCGCTCGGTTTCCTCGTGGTAGGAGGCGCGGAAGTTGAGGACGTTGGAGAGATCATCTTCGCGCAACAGCTGAGCTCCGGTGAACGGGGCGATGAAGGGCACTCCCGCATCCTCGGCGAGCGGCAGCGCCGCCCGGGATGTCGGCGTGCCGACGGCTCCAATCAGGCCGAACACCTGCTCCTCTTCGATCAATTTCAGGGTGTTTGCAAAGGCCGGGTCGGTTTCGTAGTGGTCGTCGAGCGTTTCGAGCTTCAGCGTGCGGCCGTGCACGCCTCCCGCATCATTAGCCTCTTTGAATGCCGCATCGATACCGAGTTTCATTCCCAGACCGAGCGCGCTTGCGGGTCCGGTCAATGCGGCGGACTGCCCGAACTGGACTTCGGTGGCGGTGAAACCGGGGCTCGCCGGTTCTACTGCTGGCAAAGGTCCCGGATCCGGCATCCCCTGCACGGCGGCGGCCAACCGATCGATTTCGTTCAGCAGATGGTCCAATATCTTCTCGTTTGTGGCGATACGTTCGTTTTCCTGTACCACCAACTCGAGCCGGCTCGCCAGGCGATCAAAGTAATTATTGTCTCCGCCGCCGGCAGTTACAAACCCCTGGGCGAGAGGAACGACCTGCTGTCCCAAGTTGGGACCGCCGTGGTCTGCCAGGTACTCAATGTCTCGCCCGATACGACTGTTGACCGAGTCGTAACTCTCCTGGATGCGGGTCACGTATGTGGGATCCTGCATGAGGCTGGCCACGAGCAGGAAGGTATGGCCCAACGCCGCGTTTGCCGCGAGGCTCTCCATATGGAAGTAGCGGAGAAGGTCCACGTCGGAGAGATTTCCTGCACCGGCGGTGCCACTGCCGACATTCGTCAGCAGGTCGTAGAACTGATTATCCGCGCTAGTGTCGGCAGCCGGAAACAGCATGCCCCGGTTGGTCTCCGTCAAGGTCTCCCTGCTTCTTATTTCTGCCGCCACCGCTCGGAGCAACTCGGGCCTGTCCCTAAGAATCAGGGCCGTGTTGGCTTTGAGCTGTGTCACCAGGGTACCGATCGCTTGGACCCTCGCTGCGTGGCCCTTGCCGGCCAGGTTTTGCACTTGTTGATCCAACGCACTCATGTTGGCGGTCATCGTGGCCCGGTATCCGGGGAATTCCGCCTCGCTCTTGGGCAGGGGCTCTCCCACCAGCGCACTGGCGTGCCTGGATATGGCAAGTGAGGCGGCCAAGATGGCTACCGCGTCACCCTCGGTGCGGTCGGCGCCGCCCTGGTCCCCCTCGGAGGGGGCCATAGTCAACAATCGTTCCGGTTCCTCCTGCTCTTTTTGGAACACCACCTGGCTCGGTTCAGCGGCGTCAGCCTCGGCCTCGGACCGGCGCACCATCAGGTAGCAGACCTCATCCGGCGATCCTACGCGATATCCGGCGCTATAGCCGTCGTCGGCCTCGTACGCGCGCACGGTGGTGTAACCGTTGCTGTCGGAACTCCGGATGATGTACCACTCCTTGCCTTCTCCATCGGTGTGAAACCCCTGGTATCCGATGGTGCCGTGATCGGATTTCAGCAGCGGTCCCACGTAGGACTGATCCGGCCAGTCGGAAGGACACCGGCCGCCGTCGGAACCAACATTGTTGAACAGGAACACGCCGGACGTGGCCAAAGCGCAGACAACTACGACCAGCAGCGAAGCGATGACTTTATTGGGTCGCATCAAGACCTCCAGATGAGATTAGGTATCCCTTTCAGGTTTGGGCGTTCGGGCAAGCATAGCCAACAATTTCCGGCTGGGCAACCCATTCTGAAAAGTCTTTCCAACAGAGCTACCAGCCAATGCTGAACATTTACTGACCCGTGTGCATTCGTATCCGATCAGTAGGTGTAGAACATCTCTTGCAGCGCGTCGCGGTCCTGGGTCACGGTCAAGCCCAGCATCAATAGGAGCCGCGCCTTTTGCGGCATCAGGTTGTCGGAGACGATGAAACCCTGCTCGTCCTTGCGCGGCGTCATCACCACGCGGCCGGCGCTGGAGCGGCTGGCGAGGACCACGGGCATACCGCCGGCCACGGCGGCCTCCGCGGCGGAGATGACCGCCGGCGGGAAGGTGCCCGCGCCGAAACCGGCCAGGATCAGGCCGATGCGTTGCCCCGTTTGATCTGCATGAGCGCGCACGGCGTCGATCAGCATCCCGTCGGCGCCGGCGTAGGCGTGCACGATGTCCACCCGGGGCAGGTCGCTCATGCCGTCCACGCGGAAGGGAGTATCGGTGGTGTGTTTGCGGACGGGCCGGCGATAGAACACCACGCGGTGGTCGGAGTCGGCATAGCCCAGGAACCCCAGTTCGTTGGGCTTGAAAGTCTCCACGCGCAGGGTATTGGCCTTGTACACCTCGCGGGCGCAATGGATCTCGTTGTTGAGGACGGTGAGCACGCCCATGCCGGCAGACTCCGGCGTGGCGGCGATGCGCACGGCGTCCAGCAGGTTGAGGTCGGCGTCGGTGCTGATGGCCGTGGGCGGACGCATGGCGCCGGTGATGACCACGGGGCGCTCGGTCTTGACGGTGAGGTGGAGGAAGTAGGCGGTCTCCTCCAGGGTAGCGGTGCCGTGGGTGATGACGATGCCGGCGGTGTCGGGCTCGTCGCGGTCGATGGCGTGGATGCGCTCGGCCAGGGCGATCCAGTTGGCGGGGCCGATGGCGGTGCTGCCGACGCTGACCATGTCCTCGGCGATGATGTTGAAGTTGTCGCCGATCTCCGGCACGCGGGCCAGGTTCTGCTCAATGGTCAGGTGGTCGCCGATCTCGGGGTACAGGGTGTAGTCCATGCGGTCGGGGCCGACGCCGGCGATGCTGCCGCCGGTGGCGATGATGTGGACGGTGGGATTGGGCATGGGTGGGTCTCCTTATCAGGCGGGATGTCACGCATCGCCGGGGGTCGTAATCCGCGCGGATTATAGCAACGCGCGGGGCCAGGCTGGCGGTAGGGTATAATCGGCGGGACTTATCCGCTCCACGACTTTCAGGAGACAATCGATGCCCCCCAAGCAATATGAGAATTCGCCCGGCCTGGTCATTGAAGGGACCAAGCGGTACCACGCCATCATCAAGACCGACAAGGGCGATATGACCGTCGAGCTGCTTTCGGAAGTGGCTCCGCTGACCGTCAACAACTTTGTCTTCCTAGCGCGGGACGGGTTCTACGAAGACAACCAGTTCCACCGGGTGATCAACGGGTTCATGATCCAGGGCGGATGCCCGCGGGGCGACGGCACCGGCGGGCCGGGCTACCGCTTCCGCGACGAGGAAGTGACGCGCTCGTACACCCGGGGCACCCTGGCCATGGCCAACGCCGGTCCCAACACCAACGGGAGCCAGTGGTTCATTGTCCACGGCGCCAACGCAGGGCTGCCGCCCAACTACACCATCTTCGGGATGCTTACCGAGGGCGACGACGTGCTGGAAGCGCTGGCCACGTCGCCGGTCCGGCAGAGCCGCAGCGGCGAGAACTCCCAGCCCACGGAGCGGCTGGCCATCCACAACATCGAGATCACCGAGACCGACCTGGGCTAGGCCGGTACGATCATATGGGACTATGACGAGGGGCGGGCGCGGAGCCTGCCCCTCCTCTCATGTGTACCAGCTTTCGTAAATCGTCAGAAGCAGGATTTTCGGGATTTTATGATTTGGCAGGATTGAGAGATCTTCGTCACGGAACGGTTCCAATCCTGATAATCCTCAAATCTTGAAAATCCTGCTTCTGACGTTCCCCTGCCGCAAACCGGGGGCGCGCACGTCCCGCGCCGTGGTCGCTGCTAGGAGTCGCCGGCGGCCGGAGCCGGGGCAGGTACGGGGACGGCGGCCGCGGGGGCGGTCGGGATGCGAGGACGCTTGGCGAACAGGAAGCAGATACCGCCCAGGAAGTTGAAACCTGACAGCACCAGGAAAGCCACAGTGTAGGACCCCTGCCAGTCGTACATGTAACCGGCGAAGGGGCCGGCCCCCAGCAGCAGAATATTCATTGGGATGGTGCTGATGCCCAGGATTTTGCCGAAATTGCCCCGACCAAAGTACTCGCCCCGGATTGAAGTGGTCAGCGGGTTGCGCCCGCCGAATCCCAGGCCGAAAGCGACCGCGAATGCGTAGAACATCCAGAGGTCGGCGCTGAAGGTCAACAGGACCACGGCGCCGGCCTGAATGGTGGTGAAGACGAAAATGCTGACGCGCTTGGGGAACCGGTCGCCCACGTATCCGCCAAGGAGCTGCGCCCACATGGCGACAAAGGTATAGGTGGTGACCACCGGCGCAATATGTCCCCCGAACCCGGCGTCGTTCAAAAACAGGCCCAGGTGGGTCATAATGGCCAGGATGATCATGCTGGTCAGGCCGTGTCCTACGGCGATGAGCCAGAAGGCCGCGGTGCGTACCGCCTGCTGGGCCGTCAAACCCTGCGGCGCGGACGGACTACGCTGACCGCCACGCGCGCGGCCGGCTGGTTCGGCATCTCCATCCATCTGCAGTCCCATGTCCTCCGGTTTGTTGCGAATTACCAGAGAGAGCGGGATGGCGGAGCCGAACACCACTACGGCGACCACCAACGCAGTACCCTGCCATCCGATGGGACTGTTGATGCCCAATCCGATGAGGGGCACCACGATCAGAGCACCGCCGCGGCTGATCCAGTTGGCCCAAGCCATGGCGGTTGCCATACGCCGGGAGAACCAGTTGTTGATGGTGGTCATCATGGGCACCCAACTGCCCATGCCCTGTCCCAGGGCCATCACCATGAAGGCAAAGTAGAAGGTGTAAAGAGGCGAAACCGGCCAGAATCCGGCGCCGATCTGGGAAAAAGCCAGGAAACCGAAGCCCAGGATGATGAACCCGATCAGCACCATCTTCCGACCGCCCAGCTTGTCGGTGAGATAGCCTTCGATGGGGCCCATCAACCCGCCTTCAATCCGCGTCAAAGCCATGGCCATGGACAGGGCGCCCCGTTTCCAGCCGAAATGGGCTTCGAGGGCCGGATTCCACAGCGTCATCGCATGGAACATGGGCACCGTGGCGACGGTCATCACGAAGCCGGTGATGACGACGATGTACCAGCCGTAGTAGATGTTGGGCCGGCGGAAGCGAGAGCGTGGCCCGGCGGACGGTGCGGCGTTACTGCTCATGGCGGTTAAGGAAAGCGGCGAAATGCGACGATTGCCGTTGCGCAACGCGGCACATTCTACGCCTTTGGTGAATATGGGCACAAGACATACAGAGTGATGCCAAATATCATGAACCGCTATCCGGCACACGGTTTATCCAGGGGCGATGTTCCGGACACGGGATTGCTATGTGGTGCCGGCGGTGACAAACTTGGGTGCGAGTCAACAACGACACCAAACCGTCCCGACACTCCGCAGAGGTGCAACGTGAGCAGCGCGCAAATCAACGGAATTGACCTGCACTACCAGAGCTACGGCGAGGGCGAGGCCATCGTGTTCGCCCACGGCGCCGGCGGCAACCTGCTGAGCTGGTGGCAGCAGATACCCTTCTTCTCGCAGCGGTACCGGTGCGTCACCTTTGACCATCGGGGTTTTGGCCACTCGTATGACGTACCCAACGGGCCGGGCGCGAACTCGTTTGTCGACGACCTGCGGGGCCTGCTGGACCACCTGGGGATCGAGTCGGCGCACCTGGTGGCGCAGTCCATGGGCGGCCGCACGATGCTGGGGTTTGCGGTGGCCTACCCCGAGCGGGTCAAGAGCCTGGTGATGGCGGACACGGTGGGCGGGATGAACGTGCCGGAGGTAGTGGAGCAGCAGCGCATCTGGGCGGAGAAGCAGGCGTCCAACCCCGCCGCCAACGTGGACATCGGCTACCGGGCGGTGGCGCCCCTGTTCGTGCAGCGCAACCCCAACCTGGCCAACCTGTACCTGCAGGTGTCGCGCACCAACCCGCCGCGGCACACGCCGCCGGGCGGCATGGCGGCCGGACCCAGCGCCGACAAACTGGCGAACCTGAAAGTACCGACGCTGTTCTTCGTGGGCGAGGACGACCAGATCTCGCCGCCACAAGTCATTGAGGCCGGAGCGAGTGCCATCCCTGGGTCGCGGCTGCTGCGGGTGCCGGAGTCCGGCCACTCGGTCTACTTCGAGAAGCCGGACATCTTCAACTTTGAGGTGCTGCGGTTCATCGAGGCCGCGGTGGCAGCGCCGGAGCCGGTTGCGGCCGGGGTCTAGTAGTCTCGGCTTTGAAGGATGGAAACACCTTCATAGAGATACGGAGGCAGGCCGTGGTGAAATCTACGGTGAAACACCAAGAGAACGAGGCAGTGGTGAAATACTACGCCGATACGGAAACGCTCTACATCACCAACGGCAAACCGTTTGGGGAAGGCGATAACGTCGCCAAAGACGTAGTAGTTTTCTATGATCAGGAAAAGGAGTGCGAAGTGGTTGGGTTGTACATAGAGTGCGCTGAGTGGGTACTCAAGCCTTTCGTGGATGCGATCCTGGCGAAGCACGGCATCTCCAAGGTTGGAACAAGTGGTTAACTCTCGAGGGGGCGACGTGGCCGCCAGCGTATCCGCAGAAACGCAAGATGGTATTGTCACTCTATCCATCGACGGCCGAACTCATCTGAACCTGCTGGGGCCGGCGGTGTTCCGGGAGCTGCGGGAGCGGGTGGAGGAGTGCGGCAACGATCCGGCGGTGCGGGCAATCGTGCTGCGCGGCGCCGGAGAGCGGGCGTTTTCGGCCGGCGTGGACCTGCGCGAGATGAAGGACCTGACGCCGCTGACGGCGGAGCAGTTCATCCGCAGCCTGCACCGGGCGGCGCGCATCCTGGTGGACGTGCCGGTACCCGTGGTGGCGGCGATACAGGGGCCATGCCTGGGCGGCGCGCTGGAGCTGGCGCTGGCCGCCGACATCCGCATCGCTTCGGACGATGCGATCTTTGGACTGCCGGAGGTGCGGGTGGGACTGCCCTCGGTGATCGAGGCGTCGCTGCTGCCGCCGGCGGTGGGCCTGGGCCGGGCGCGGAAGATGCTGCTCACCGGAGAGATCATCGACGCTGGCGAGGCGCACCGCATCGGGCTGGTTGACGAGGTGGTGACCCACGACAAGGTACACGAAAGGGCGATGGCGACGGCGCGGGAGTTTCTGGGGATGGCCCGGCCCGTGCTGGCATCGCAGAAGGACATCGTCGCCAAATGGCTCGAACTGGGCGAGGCGGAGTCGGCGGAGTACACCATCAAGGCATTCGCCCTGGGGTTCGCCACGCCGTACCCCCATGAGGCCATGACGGCCTTCCTGGAAAAACGCGCGCCGCGATTTGACGCGGAGGAGTAATGCAATGACGGAATCCACCGAACTGTTTCACATCATGCGCACCACCCGGGCCATGCGTCGGCTGAAGCCCGACCCGGTTCCCAACGAGCTGATCCATCGCATCCTGCAGGCCGGACAGTGGGCCGCCAACGGCGGCGCCAACCAGCGCTGGCGGTTCCTGGTGGTCAAGGACCGCAGCATCAAGGAGCAGGTGCAGAAGTGGTACCAGAAGGCGTTCGACGAGGTGGTGGGGCCGCGCTACCGGGGCAGCGAGCCGCCTCCCGGCTCCAGCCCGGGGCGGTATCGCCGGCAGCACGACGCGGTGGAGTACCTCACCGAGCACTACCACGAGGCCCCGGTGTGGATCGTGGCCTGCCAGGACGACGGCGCGGAGACACCGACGCGTTCGGCCGGCGCGTCCATCTACCCGGCGGTGCAGAACATGCTGCTGGCCGCCCGCGCCCTGGGCCTCGGTTCGACCCTGACCAGTCGGCACCTGCGCCACGAGAAAGAAGTTGAGGAGATTCTGGGTCTGCCGCCCGGTGTCCACTCCTACGCCATCCTGCCCATTGGCTACCCCATGGGCAACTTCGGGCCCGTGCGCCGGGGGCCGCTGTCGGACGTGGTGTACCTGGACAAGTGGGGCGAGACCTACATCGCAGATTAAATCGGTTGACGCATTGACGCCTGCGACGGGTAGGGGCGAGTGATCATTCGCCCTACGACGCAGGCACCCGTCGCATTGGGGGAGGGAACCGATGGCGGACATCTTTCGTGCTGACCACGTGGGGAGCCTGCTGCGCCCGCCGGAGGTGCATGAGGCGCGGGCGGCCTATCAGGCGGGCGGTTTGAATGCGGACGAGCTGCGGGCGGTCGAGAACCGGGCCATCCTGGAAGCGCTGGAACCGCAGCGAGCCGCCGGCGTATCCGTGTTCACCGACGGCGAGTTCCGCCGTACCGGGTTCCAAAACGACCTGATCGAGGCGGTGGATGGCTTTGTCATGCCGGAGCGTCCGGCGGTGGTGCGGGTCTGGCAGGGACCGGGCGGCGAGCCGACCGAGCAGGGCACGCGGCAGGTGGTCGGCGCAAAGTTGCGGCAGGTGCGCGGTCTGACCGAGAACCAGCGTGGGTTCCTGCAGGAGCACGCGCCCGGTCCCGTCAAAATGACGCTGCCCAGCCCCAGCCAGTTCCCGGCCATCGCCTACCAGCCGGGCATCAGCGACCGGTTCTATCCCACCCGCTCGGACCTGCTCTGGGAGATCGCCGGGTTCATCAAAGCAGAGATTGCCGCGCTGCTGGAGGCCGGGGTCGACTACGTCCAGATCGACGCCCCACGCTACAGCTACTACGTCGATCCGCGCTGGCGGGAGCACTTGCGGGAGTTGGGCGAGGACCCGGACGCGATGTTCGAGGAGGCGGTGAACGCCGACAACTTCTGCCTGGAAGGGGCGCAGCGGCCCGGCGCGACGGTCGCCATGCACATCTGCCGGGGCAACAACCAGAGCAAGTGGTACGCCGAGGGCGGCTACGAGGCCATCGCCGAGCGGCTGTTCGGATCGCTGGCCGTGGACCGGTTCCTGCTGGAGTACGACACGGAGCGCGCCGGAACCTTCGAGCCCCTGCGCTTCATGCCCGACGACAAGATGGTGGTGCTGGGCCTGGTCAGCAGCAAGGAGGCGGCGATAGAGTCGCGGGACTACCTGCTGGAGCGCATCGAAGAGGCCAGCGGATACGTTCCGCTGGAGCGACTGGCGCTTAGCCCGCAATGCGGCTTCGCCTCAACAGCAGCCGGCAACCTGCTCACCGAGGACGACCAGTGGCGCAAGCTGGAGCTGGTGGCGCAGGTGGCGCGGGAGGTTTGGGGCGGTTAGCGAGCGTGAATTGCTGACATCCGCTTTTTATGCCGGCGACCGGCGATGGGTATAATGCGGCGGCAGTTATCAACGGAGGAATTCAGTGTGGCTATTCCGTGGATAGAATTCGATGAAAGCGCCACTCCGATTCGTATCAGCCTGGAGCCGGGCGACGCGCGCCTCAGCCCCTGGGGCGACCACGACACCGTCATCATCCGGAAAATCGGCGACAAGCAGTTTGACGCTTTGGTGCCGACCTGGTCGGTGGCCGAAGACCGGAGCTACGTCATGGCAGCCCGCGTGGGCCGCGCACAGGGGAAGATTGTGGTCTATCTGGCCACCAGCAATGAAGGGCGCCCCGCCTGGCGGCTTACGGATGCCGAATACGCCCAGGTTGCGACGAAGGCAGCGACAATCTGACTAGAATGAATCGAAGAGGCCAGTGCCTGTGTACCTCTGGAACGGCTGGCCCTCAGCCCGCAGTGCGGCTTCGCGTCAACGGCGGCCGGCAACCTGCTGAGCGAGGACGACCAGTGGCGGAAGCTGGAGCTGGTGGCGGAGGTAGCGCAGTAGGTTTGGGGCCGGTGACGTCTCGGCTACGCTGACGAGATTGCAGCGCTCTGCTCGCAATGACGTGAGCGCGGAAGAATGTAGGGGCGAATGATCATTCGTCCCTACTATGCGCAATGGCTATCGCATAGACCTAACAAAATACCTGGGTGAGATACACCGCTTTGTAGCCACGCCAAGTGCCGAATGAGGCGCCGATGCCGGTACGATCATACTGTCTGCCGAGCAGATTGGTCCGGTGGCCCGGGCTGTTCATCCAACCCTGAACAGCCTCAGCGGCGGTACGGTCCAAATCATTCAAGGTTGTCTCGATCGCGATGTTCTCAGCAACACCGTAATGGCTACCCTTCCAACAACTGTACCCGGCCCGGTCAATACGTTCCGATGGCCCAAGGCCTTCAGGCGTGTCGTGGCTGAAGTAACCCCGACTGGTCATGTCATCGCTGTGAGCCCGAGCAACGGCCGCCAGTCGCTCCTCCCACTTGAGTGGCGACCCTCCATTCCTGGTTCGTTCCGCGTTGATGCCGGCGTGCACCTTCAATTCCAATTCGGAAACCCTAGCCGCGGCCTCCATTCGGACACGAGCTTCGCGCTCTTCCCTAGACTCGCCGCTCACCTGCGGGACCAAGCGGCGCAACTGATTCCCACGGTCAGATCCCGAGGTGGGCGTTACGTAGACTCGAGAGGCGGCGTCCGGAGTACTCGTCGCCGTTATCGCAGCAAAGGATTCCGGCGCCTGTTCCCGGGCGGATTGTTGCGCAACCTGATCAACAAAGTCGCGCGGCAAGCTAAGTTCAAAATTCGGATTTTGATACCAATAAACTCCTCCGGCCACCGCCAACCCAACAATCACTGCCGCCATCACCGGCCAAACCCTTGCATTTCTTCTACGCCGCCTTCTGGGTGGCATGGCACTTTTCCTGCAGGCTGATCGCCCCCCGCTATGCCCCTTGTCCTGCGTGGGATTGATCCCCACGTTGGCCTTGGGGTGACTATCGTTCCGACCAGCGGTAATGGCCCATCCCGGTGGCGACCGCTAAGGCTCGGTATACAGCAGGCATTTTCATGTTGCGTCGCAACACAACCTGAACCCGAATCGTAATCTGGTGCAGGGTGAGCAGTGCAGCGACCACCATTACGATCATCAAGCCCGGCTCAATGGCAGTTACGAGATCCGGCGAACCGTAAGCAATACCTGCCGCTAGCGCCAGCATCGCCGGAGGTGCCCAGTAAATCGATTTGCGCCGCCGGTAATTGTAGCTGGTGACTATCGCCAGCCAGGCCACCAGTATCGGGCCCACAGTCAAAAGAGTCGCCTGCAATGGCGACACGGCAAAGAGATACTCACTCATAGGAGGCACCAACAAGGCGACTGCACCAACGCCGCTCACTGTTGTTTCGGTACCGTCCAACGTCACCCATGGCAGCGCCAGGGCCACCAACGGTATCAACGTGGCCGCGAAAGCCGCTAACCTCATAATAAACGTGATTAGCTCACGGTTCCTGCCTTGCACGCTGGTTCGACTATTCTCCCGCATGGCTATTTGGCCTCAAACGGGGATGCGGTAGCCGAACGTATGGTCTCGCTAGCGGCGCGGAATTCGCTCAGTTCAGCATTCAATTCCAATATCGCCGCTGGCACCTCCTGAAATGACGAGGTATCGAAAACAAAATCTGTCCGGAGTTCCAGTTTGCGCAGGCTGGCATCCATGTCATCTAGTTGCATCCCGATGGCTCGCGCCTTGGCCAGGGCCGAGTCCGCCTGATCTTCCCACTGCCGGAACAGCGCCAAGTCGTGCTCGTCGTCCTCCCGCGCACTGGCCTTGGTTGACGGGTCATTTATTCGCTCCGTGAGCGCCTGTTGAGCCGCGAAATATCCCGCTGCGCTGGACTTGGCATTGGCGATAGCGGCTTCGAACTTGACGTAGGCCAGTTTGGCGTCGTCGTAGCGAGGCTCCCACCGAGCGATGAGCACGTCTATGTTAGTGATCTTGGTGATCTCGGCGGATCCGGGTTGTGATCCCGTTTCCGAAGCGTTGCCGGAGGCACTTCCCCCAGCAAAAACACTCACGCCTGCCAAGGCGCGGTTCATGTTCTCAGCTTGGTTTTGGGACAATTCTACCGAGTCGGACATCCTCGCCGCTTCGGTCCGAGTCACCTCCCCGTACACCGTAAGTCCGGCGTAGCCGACAACTGCAACCACCACGGCAATCAGGGTATATTTCAGAACTCTGCTGATCACTTGCTTCTCCACATGAGCAGAAACGGTTCATGGTTCTTGCGGCAGGTCTCACGGCCGCAAGAACCATGCCCTAACTCCCGCTAACGGCCCGTCTGGAAAACCGTTGGTCGCCGATGATGCGATTATCATCATCGGCGACCTTCCGAAGTCGTGTGGCGCCGAAACCGACGTTCCCGCATCGGATGACCGACGTCCGTATGCCGGTCGCCTACAGGAAGGCGAACTGCTCGTAATCGCCGTGGACGATGGGGATGGGGTCCAGCTCCAGCCAGCGGTTGAGGATGGTGGCGTAGGTGGAGCGGAAGTCGTTGGTGAAGTGGAGGTCGCCTTCGGAATGGTCCTCGGGGCGGAGGGACGGGTATTCGCCGTAGAGGCCGCCGTTGACCGAGCCGCCGATGACGAAAGCCACACCGCCGGAGCCGTGGTCGGTGCCGGTGCCGTTGTCCTTGATGCGCCGGCCGAACTCGGAGAACACCAGGATCAGCGTGTCGTCCAGCATGCCGTGCTCGTCGAGGTCGCTGGTGAAGTCGGCGATGGCGGAGGACACGTCGGTCCACAGCTTGGCGTGGGCGGGCAGCTCGTTGCTGTGGGTGTCGAAGCTGCCGTGCTGGGTGTAGAAGATGCGGGTGCCCAGATCGGCGGACATCACCTGCGCCATGTTGCGCAGCGACTGGCTGATGGGCGTGTCGGCGTATTCCACGGTGGAGGAGTACACCTCGGGCGCGCTGCGCAGCCGGTCGGCGCCCTTGAGGGCGTTGGAGCCGGTCTCGGAAAGCACCTGGGCAACGACGTCCTTGCTCTCGGTGGGGCCGTAGATGCGGCTGAAAGCCTCCAGGGCGTACTGGCGGGACTTCTCGTCCTGGATGTCGGGCATCAGGCCGTAGGTCTCCAGGTTGGACACCGACGCCACGGGAACGCCCTTGCAGACCATGGCGCGGGGGAGGCCGCGGCCGAAGTTCACGCCGGTGAGGACGTTCTCGCCCCGGGCGTCCAGGTCGCGGATGGCGGCGGCCAGCCAGCCCTCGGCGCCGATCTTTTCAGACTCGGCGGTGTACCACACGTCCCGGGAGCGGAAGTGCGACCGGTTGGGGTTCGGGTAGCCGATGCCGTTGATGATGGCGAAGTTCCCCCGGTCCCACAGGTGTTTGGCGGGCGCCAGGTTGGGGTTGAAACCAACCTCGCCGTCCAGGTGCAGCACCTCACCCTCGGGGATGCCGACGTTATTGCGGAAGTCGTAGTAGAGCGGATTGTTGTAGGGGATGACGGTATTCAGGGCGTCGTTGCCACCCTGAAGCTCTATCACCACTACCGACCTTTCCTTCTTGGTGGAAGTCATCGGGCTATCCTCCTGTTCGGGTCTGCTGGGGGCTCTTTCGGCTGGTAGGGATTGCCACGCTACGCTCGCAATGACTAGGCGGACGCGTGGGCGGGCCGGTACACCTGGATGCGGTGCCGGTTGCTTTCGGTTACGTACAGGTTCCCGTCACGGTCGAGCTTGACCGACACGGGGGACCAGAAATACTTTTCGATGTGGGACGATTCCTCGTGGGGGTCGTCCACGAAGTACTCGATCTCGGGTTCCAGGTTGGCACGGGAGCGGGCCTCGCCCTCCTCCACGTTGATGGTCAGGAAGTTGGCGGCCCAGGCGGACAGGGTGGCATCGCCGCGCAGCTTCTGAACGAAGCTGCCGTCGGAGTCCAGTATCTGCACGCGTTCGTTGCCCCAGTCGGCCACGTAGATGTAACCAGCGCCGTCTACTGCCACGCCCGAAGGCCGGTGGAACTCGCCATCACCCCGGCCCGATGCGCCAAAGGACGCCAGGTGTTCGCCGTCGGACGAGACCTTCTGGACGCGGTCGTTGCCCCAGTCGGCCACGTACACGCATCCGTCTGCGCCCACCGTGATACCCCAGGGGAGGCTCAGATGGCTGGGTCCGTTACCTTCCCCCCCGAAGGCCAGCAGGAACCGGCCGTCGGCGGTGAACTTCTGGACCCGGTTGTTGTAGGTGTCGGCGACGTACAGGTTGTCATCGGCGTCGAAAGCGAGGCCGGACGGGGTGTCCAGCTGACCTTCATCCGAACCATGCTCGCCCCAGACGGACAGCAGCGCGCCCTCCCGGTCGAACACCGATATTCGGTGCGTGGCCTCGTCGCTGACGTACACGCGCCCCCGGCTGTCCAGGGTACACGCGGAGGGCCAGATGAACTGGCCGGGGGACTGGCCGTAGGCCGCGAACGTGCCGTAGTACTCGCTGTCGATGTCGCACATGGTCACTCGGACTCCGCGAGTGACGTTTTCCAGCGAGCGGTTGGCGACGTACATCCGCCCGTCGTCGGCGATGGCGGTGTCCATCGGATAGTAGAACCCGCGCCCCTCCATCGTAGTCATACCCAGGGTCATGCGGTATTCGAGGAGCTTGATCTCCGGTATGTCTTGTACTGAGGTCATGGTCTTTTCATCCTTGGCAATCGTCAGAAGCAGGATTTTCAGGATTATGGGATTGACAGGATTGGAGCCATCCTGTGGTGAAGAACACCCAATCCTGTAAATCCTTCAATCCGGCAAATACTGTTTCTGACAATCCTTCTAAGCCCGCTGGAACTCGTGGGTCGAGGCCACCATCTGGAGCACCTCGGCGATGCGTCCCGTGGCGGCTTCGCCGGGCGAGCCCGCTACGGAGGCGAAATCGACCAGCTCGCGGCGGGTCTCCTCGGAGACCTGGATGGCGCCCACCTGGTCGAGGCAGGCGTCCACCAGCATCTCCGGCGAGACGGCCGACGGCGTTTCGGCGATGCGTTTCACCATGGCGCTGACGCCGGGCTTGGCGGTGTCGCCAAGCTGCTGGGAGGCGAAGTTGATCCGCTCCACCAGGGAGCCGGTGTCGATCCAGTCGATGCCCTGGTGCCATCCCTCCACGCTGGGCGGGTTGTTGAGGAACTGGCCCATAAAGACGGCCTGCTGGTAACGGTCCAAGATCTCCTTGCGCGGACGGTCGAACTCGCCGGTGAGGCGCAGCACGCCGGCCACCAGTTCGACGGGGCTCTTCACCTTGCGATACCAGATGGCTTCGTCCTTGAAGAATTCGGCGTTGAACAGGGCGCGGAGCATGGCGGCGATGTTGTAACCGCTGTCGAAGTAGGCCTGGACCAGGAGGTCAATGGCCGCCGGATCCTGGGGCTCGGTGTAGGGCCACTCCGGCACGGGCGGCTCGTCGGCCACGAAGAAGCTGTACAGGTGCCGGGAGATGAACCGGGCGGTGGCCTCCTGCTGGCAGATGATGTCGACGATGTCGTCGCCGTTGAACTGCCCGCGCTGGCCCAGGAACTCCTTCTCGCCGAAGTCGTGGTCCTCCTCCTGGAACTCGAAGTGCCACGAGATGCGGCCGTAGGGCCAGTCGGAGTCGCGCATGGAGCGGAGTTCCATGTACTCGCGGTTGCCCAGGGTCCAGCCGGTGAAGGCGCGGGCGCACTCCTGGACGTCCTGCTCGGAGTAGTTGCCGACGCCCATGGAGAAGAGTTCCAGCAGTTCGCGGCCATAGTTCTCATTGATAGCGTCCTTGTGGTTGTCCTGGTTGTCCAGCCAAATGATCATGGCCGGGTCCCGGGAGAGCTCGACCAGCAGGTCGCGGAAACTGCCCATGCCCTTGTACCGGAACATGCGGACCTGGTCGGAAAGGGCCTTGCCGTGGATGACCTTGGGGTAGCCGGTGGCGAAGATGCCGTGCCAGAACAGGGCGACCTTCTCACGCAGGGGCGTGGACGTGCTGGCCATACGGTACAGCCAGTTCTCGCCGGAGCCCAGGGTGCCCATCATGCCGGACAGCTCGGGGTGGAAACGGCGGATCAGGTCGTCGCCCATGCGATGCTCGCTGCTGTGGTCCAGCAGCCGGTCCACGGTGGCTTCGTAGCCCTGGGCAGCGTAGGACTCCAACTGTTGGCGAGTGGCGCCGAAGCCGGCGCGGCGCATCAGGTGGCCGATAAGCTCAATATCGCGGTTTGCCATGGGTTGCCTCCTCTAGTTGCCCTGGAGGATGAGTTCGGAGACGCGCTCGCCGATCATCATGGTGGTGACGTTGGTGTTGGCGCGGATGCAGTCGGGCATGATGGACGCATCGACCACGCGGATGTTCTCCAGCCCGTGGACCTTGCCGTACTGGTCAACCACCGCCATGGGGTCGGAATCCGGACCCATCTTGCAGGTGCAGGAGATGTGCTGGGCGGTGGAGACGTTGCTGCGCAGCCAGTGGTCCAGCGCCTCGTCGGACTCCAGGTCGGAGTCCAGCGGTTCGGTGCGCTCCTGGATGATGTTGGCGAAGTCGCTGTGGTTGCCGAGTTCCACGGCGATGCGGACGCCGTCCCGCAGACGCTGGCGGTCGAACTCCTCCTTCAGGTAGTTGTAGTCCAGATAGGGCTGCTGGTGGGGGTCGGTGGACTGGAGCTTCAGCTCGCCAGCGCCTACGGCGAGGTAGATGGACACCGAGGCGCGGATACCCAAAGGCTGCATGCGGTCGCCGCCGCGGATGACCTGCTCCGTGGCGAAGGACGAGAAAATCATGATCATGTCGTTGCGGAGGTCAGATCCCTCGGCGGTGTACTTCAGGCACGTCTGGATCCGGGGCGCGAAACCGTCCAGCTCGAAGCCGGGTCTGGTGCGCCAGGTGACGGGCACGATAGGATGGTCGCGGAGGTTCTGGCCGACGCCGGGGCTGTCGTGCACCACGGGGATGCCCAGGCTGCGCAGGTGCTCGGCGGGGCCGACGCCGGAGAGCATGAGCAGTTGGGGAGAGGCGATGGCGCCGCCGCTGAGGATGATCTGATCGCCCTCGACGGTGAACACCTCGCCGCCGCTTTCCACCACCACGCCGGTGGCCTTGTTGCCGTCAAACACCACGCGGTGCACGGTACAGTTGGGACGCAGGGTGAAGTTCAGGCGGTGACGCGCCAGTTCAAGGTAGCCCAGGGCGGTGCTCCAGCGGATGCCGTTAGGGTTGTTGAAGGGCGTGGGGCCGATGCCGGTGGAGTCGGGGCTGTTGTGGTCGTCAGTGTGCGGGAAGCCGTAGGCGCGGGCGGCGTTGTAAAAGGCGTTCTGCGCCGGGAGCCATTCCTCGCGCTTGAAGCGACGGGCAACGATGGGGCCGTCGTTGCCGTGGAAATCGTCCGAGAAGTCGGTGTCGGTCTCCAGGCGCCGGAAGCAGCCCAGCAGGTTCTGGAAGCTCCACTGGTCGTTGCCCATGGCGGCCCAGCCGTCGTAGTCCTCGGGGACGCCGCGCAGGAACATCTGGCCGTTGATGGCGCTGGAGCCGCCGGTGACCTTGCCGCGGGGCACCATGATCTCGGGGTTTTCGGGGGTGCCGTAGCCGGTGAACTGCCAGTTATGGTCGCTGGTCATGACGTCGGTGGCGGTGGCGTAGCCGAACTTCACCTCGTCGGGCAGGTGCTCGAAGTTGGGATAGTCCGGCCCGGCCTCGAGGAGCAGCACCGAAGTGTTGGGGTCTTCGCTCAGCCGTGTGGCCATGATGGAGCCGGCCGAGCCGGCGCCGATGACGATGTAGTCGTACTTCAAGGCTATCCTCCTACTGTCAGGAGCGTTCGGTTTCAGGAGAATGCGGGTGCAGTCTGACGGATTTCCGCAATGATACTGGAAAAGGCGGGGCAGTTCCAGATTGGCGGGGCGCGCAAACCTGGAGCGATGCGGTTTTGCAGATATAATGGAGCAATCAGGGCCACGGGAACGGAGGACACCATGGAGAAAGTAATCCTGTACGCCGACGGTCGCCTGGTGGACGCCGTGCGCTGCCGGGCGCAGGAAGAAAAGACGGGCTTGAACGAGCTATTTCACCAGTGGCTGGTGGATTATCTGGGGGGCGAAGAAGCAGCGAAGCAGGCCATCGCCGACACCCCGGCGTTGCACAAAGCTCAGGTGGAACGGGCCATGGCCGCCATTGACGAGTTGCAGAAGTACATCGACACCAGCGGGCCCAAACCCACGCGGGATGAGATGAATGCCCGCTGAGAATTTCATCGACAGCAACATATTCGTTTACATGTTGGACCTATCTGCTCCCGCCAAGCGTCAACGCGCGAGGGAATTGGTGTACGGCCTGCTGGGTGACCGGACTGGTTGCATCAGTTATCAGGTGGTCCAGGAAGCGTTGAATGTGATGAGTGGAAGGTTGGGCCAACCGCCGGATGCCGTGGCAGCATTTCTGGAAGAGGTCTTGCTCCCCATGTGGAGTATCAACCAAATTAACGCCACGCCTGAGCTCTACCGCAGTGGCCTCCAGGTGCGAGCCCGTTATGGTTTCAGCTTCTACGATTCGCTGATTGTGGCCGCGGCGCTGGCGGCGGGATGCACCACCCTGTACAGCGAGGACATGCAGGACGGGCAACGGATAGAGGGGTTGACCATCAGGAACCCCTTTGCGGAAACCCGCGCGGCGTGAACGGAGGACTACCATGCCTCAAACCATACGACCCGACGATCCCCGGCTGACCTGGCAGGGGGCCATTTCATTCCATGACACCGCCGAGTGGCGGATGCCGTGGCGCGTTCCCTACGAGGACCGTTCGCTGTTTCCGCCGGATGCCTTGCGGGAGCGCGCGGCGATGCCAGCCGGCGTGCGGATTTCATTCCGCAGCGACGCCGAAATGCTGGCCGGGTCGGTGGTTCCGGCGGCGGAGTCCAGCCCTATCGACCTCTACTGCGACGGGGAGTTCCAGGGGTCGGCGGCGCTGGAGGGACGGGACGGCTTCCGGTTCGACGGGTTGCCGGCCGGCGAGAAGCTGGTGGAAATGTGGCTGCCACAGCACGGGGAGTTCCGGCTGCGTCACCTGGAAGTTTCGGACGGGGCCAGCCTGGCACCCTACGACGACCGGCGGCCGCGGTGGGTCGCCTACGGGAGCTCAATCACCCACTGCCGGACGGCGGACAGCCCCAGCCTGACCTGGCCGGCCGTGGCCGCGCGGGCGGTGGATCTGAACCTGACCTGCCTGGGATACGGCGGGGGCTGCCACCTGGAGCCCATGGTGGCGCGGATGATGCGGGACCTGCCGGCGGACTATCTGTCCATGAAGGTGGGTATCAACATGTACAACGCGGCCAGCATCGGGCTGAGGACGTTCATGCCGGCCGTCATCGGCTTCGTGCACATCCTGCGGGAGAAGCATCCAGACACGCCGCTGGCGGTGATTTCGCCGATTTTCTCGGCGTCGCGGGAGAACACGGAGAACCCCGTTGGGTTCACCCTGTCGGCGATGCGCGCGGAGGTGACCGAGGCGGTGGCCCTGATGCAAGCGCGGGGCGACCACAACCTGCACTACGTGGACGGGATGGAACTGTTCGGGCCGGAGATGGCCCACATGCTGCCCGACGACCTGCATCCCGACGCCGAGGGTTACCAGGCCATGGGGCGGAATTTCGTGGAGAAGGTGGCGGCTACGGTGTTTGGTCGGGCTCCGGTTCCGGCGTGATGTACTCGGAAAGAGGGCAGCCGGGCTCGAGCTTGCGGGGGAACTCCCGGCAGACGCGCGGGCGCCGGTCGTAGATGCGGCACCCGGAGGTGGCCGTATCCAGCATGGGGCAGCACTCGCGCGGCTGATCCAGGAACAGCACGTTGCCGCCGCCGTCGGGGGCGCGGCTGATCCTGGCCTCCGTGCCCAGATCGGCGGCGGCCTGGTAGAAGCCGGCGACCTCGTCGGGGTCCAGCCGCAGGATGATGGGGCCGCGGCAGCACATGGCGCGGCACTCCTTCATGCAGATGCGGCTGGCTTCCTCAGGGGAGACGGCAAAGTCGGGCACGGGGACGAACGACCGGCGGCTACTTGCCGTCTTCGATGCTGACGGTGATGATGGCGTTGGCAATCAGGGTGCCGTCGCTGCCGTCATCGTTGAGCAGTTCGAGGCCGCCCACGACGACGTTGACGTTGGCGCGACCGTGGGGCAGCGAGTCGGCTACCTCGTCGGCGTTGACCTTCTCGGGGTGAGGCGCGCCGATGGTCACGTCCACCGTCATGTCGTCGGCGGTGGCGTCCACCAGGCGGGCGAACCCCAGGCTGCTGTGGTGAATGGCATCGAACACGGCCCGCTTGGCCGCCAGGGTGTAATCCAGGCCGTGGACATCCACGCCCATGCCCATTTCGGTAACGCAACGCACGAGAGCCATATCGTGACCTCCTGAAGGGTCGAGTGGTCTGTCAAGGGGAAAGGCGGCAGTCCGCAGGTGTCACCGCCGCCGTTGGGCCATTTAACGGCAGCGCCAGTGGCAAGTCAAGGCGGGCTCGTTGCTATAATTTACCTCTATGCGTAACCGACAAGGATCAGCAGTCCAATGAATCTCCGTTTTCTGGCGCTGACGGCGGCGGCGTTCGTCCTGGCGATCGCGGCCGGCGGGTGTGCCGCCGCCGCGTCGCAGGATGCAACGCCGGCGGACACGTTGACCGTGTTCGCCGCGGCTTCGCTGGCAGAGCCGTTCCGCGCCGTGGCCGACGCCTTTGAAGCCGACAATCCCGGCGTCAAGGTGACCTTCAACTTCGCGGGGAGCCAGGCGCTGCGCACCCAGCTAGAACACGGAGCGCGGGCGGACGTTTTCGCCTCGGCCGACTGGGAGCAGATGGCGGCAATCAGTAAGGCCAACCTGCTGGGAAACGCTCCGGAATACTTCGCCACCAACCGTATGGCGGTGGTCGCGCCGGTCGGCTCCAACGCCGTGCAGGGCTTGGGCGACCTGGCGCGCCCGGGAGTCAGCATCGCCATCGCGTCGGCGGAAGTGCCGGCCGGCGCGTACGCTCGCGCGACGCTCAACCTGATGGCGGAGTCGGCAGATTTTCCCGACAATTTCGCCGAGAGCGTGTTGGCCAACGTGGTGACCCACGAGACCAACGTGCGGGCCGTGGCCCAGAAGGTCGCCCTGGGCGAAGTGGACGCCGGCATGGTGTACGAGACGGATGCCACAACCGCGCAAAGGGACAATTCGTTGCGAGTCATCGAAATTCCGCTGCAATTCAACCCCGCGGCGGAGTATCCCATCGCGGCGTTGGGGGAGTCCGTCAACCCGCAGGCCGGCCTGGACTTCATCGAGTTTGTGCAGGGCGACGACGGGCAGGCCATCCTCCGGGACTACGGTTTTGCGCCGCCGGCCAACGTCGCCTGCCCCTGCCATGATGGAATGCCCGCTGGAAGCGTTGCTCCGTCAACGCCGCGGTGATCGATGATCCCGAGGTTCCTGCTGGGCAACGGCCGGACTGACGGCGGACGACACCAGGCGTCCCTGGGGGCGCTGGCTCCGGCAGGGGTAGCGGCGACCGTCGTCTACGTGCTGTTCATCGGGCTGCCCATCGTGGCGCTGCTGGCCCGGGCGGGCCAGCAGGAAGGATTCCTGGCCGGGTTGACCGGCGAACTGGTGCTCCAGGCATTGCGCCTCACCGTGGTCACCAGCGTCGTGAGCATGGTCGTGGTGGTGGTAGTGGGCACGCCCTTCGCCCTGCTGCTGGCGCGCCGGCGGTCAACGGTGCTGCGGGTCATAGACACCTTCGTCGAATTGCCCATCGTGCTGCCGCCGGTGGTGGCCGGCGTGGCAATGCTGATGGCCTTCGGGCGGAACGGCTTGCTGGGGCCGGCTTTGGGCGGATTGGGTGTGATCCTGCCGTTCACCACGGCGGCGGTGATCTTCGCGCAGGTGTTTGTGGCGGCGCCGTTCTACATACGAGCGGCGCGGATCGGGTTCGCCGGCGTGGACCCGACCTACGAGGAAGTGTCGCAGACGCTGGGGGTTTCGCCGTGGGCTACGTTCTGGCGGCTGACGCTTCCGGTGGCGTGGCCGTCGCTGCTGACCGGGCTGACCCTGGCCTGGGCGCGGGCAGTCTCGGAATTCGGGGCGACGATCATGTTCGCCGGGAACCTGACCGGACGCACCCAGACCATGCCGCTGGCCATCATGACGGCCATGGAGTCAAGCCTGGGATCGGCGCTGGCGCTGGCGGTGCTGCTGCTAGCGATGTCCGCGCTGGCGCTGGCGGCGTTGAGCGTGCTGCTGCGGCGCACGGGGTCGATGGCATGAGCAAGCAATCGGGGAACAACGGCGCGTCCGGCCACTTTGCGGTGAGCCTGGGCGACTTCCGCACGGAACTTGCCTTTCGGGTTGACGCCGGGCGCATCCTGGTGCTCTTCGGGCCATCGGGCGCGGGCAAGACCACCGCGTTGCGAACGATAGCCGGCTTGGTTCATCCCGACGCCGGGCACATCCTCATTGCCGGCCGCACGGTGTACGCGGACGGGAACGGCGCCAGAGGACGGCCGGCCTGGGTGGAGCCGCACCGCCGGGGCGTGGGATACGTGACGCAGCAGAACCACCTGTTTCCGCACCTCACGGTGCGCCAGAACATCGCCTACGGCTTGCGGGACCGGCGAGGCGAACCGGCCCGACAACGGGTGGCCGAGCTGGTGGAACGGCTGCGGCTGGATGGGCTGGAAGACCGTCGGGTCTGGCAGCTGTCGGGCGGGCAGCAGCAGCGGGCGGCGCTGGCCCGGGCGCTGGCGCCGCACCCGGACCTGCTGCTGCTGGACGAACCCTTCGCCGCGCTGGACATGGAGTTGCGACGGGAACTGGGGTCGGAACTGCGGGCAACGGTGCGGCAATTCGACGTGCCGGTGATCCTGGTGACGCACAGCCGGGAGGAGGCCCTGGCCCTAGGCGACGAGGTGCAGATCATCGATTCTGGCGTAACCGTGGCGCAGGGGCCGCCGCTGACGGCGCTGGAGCAGCCGGGTCGCGGCCGCGTGGCCAGGCTGGTGGGAGTCGAGAACCTGCTGGAGATGCGGGTGACGGCGCGGCTGCCCCAGGACGGCACCATGGTCTGCGCGTCAGAAGGGCGCCTGCTGGAGACCCCGCTGGCGGACGGCTGCGCGGTGGGCGATCCGGTAACCGTGGGCATCCGCGCGTCGGACATCATCCTGGCGGCTGGGCCGCTGCCGGAATCATCGGCGCGCAACACCTGGGCCGGCGTGGTATCAGCGGTGACGCTGCGACCGCCGGGCTACGAGGTGACGCTGGACTGCGACGGGGCGGCCCTGCGGTGCCACATCACCGGGACGTCGTTGGAGGCCATGGGCATCGCGACCGGGCTGCCGGTGTGGGCGATTTTCAAGGCTTCCTCGTGCTTCCTGCTGAGCGATTAGGCTGACACGGCAGCACTCTTGCGTACTCGCTCTGCAAAGGAGGAATTTACATGGATACACAGGATGGACAGGATCGGATCGATGGGATGCGCTAACCCAGCTCAAGGCTATCAACACACGCCATCCTGTTTATCTTGTGCATCCATGTAAATTTCCCTGCTTCCGACAAAGCGGGTGCGCGTGAGGTCGCGGCATGGCTACGCGGCACGGGATATAATCTCTGCGACGCAAACTGGAGGACTTCACGCAATGCCTGGTTACAAGGGGATTTTGTTCGACATGGACGGGGTGCTGGTGGACAGCGAGCCGCTGTTCCACAAGGCGGTGAACGTGATGGTGGTGCGTTGCGGCGCTGACCCGATAACGGAAGAGGAGAACAACCGCCACCTGCTGGGCACGACGGTGGAGGAGACCTGGGTGCGGGTAAAGGAGCTGCGGGGGATACCGCAGACGCCGGCAGAGTTGCTGGCCGGCTACAACGAGGTGGTGAAGGAGGTGCTGCGCTCCGACCTGGTGGCGCGGCCCGGCGTGCGGGCGCTGATCGCGGAAGCGCAGCGGCGGGGTCTGCCCATCGCGGTGGCGTCGTCATCTCTGCGCGAGTGGGTGAACCTGAAACTGTCGGTGATCGGGCTCACCGATGCCTTCCCGGTGAAGCTGGGCGGAGACGACATCGAAAACGGCAAGCCGGCCCCGGACATCTACATCAAGGCCGCGCGGCTGCTGGGGTTGGAGGCGACGGAGTGCGTGGCCATCGAGGACTCGCCCATCGGCCTGGCAGCGGCCAGCGGATCGGGGGCCTATACCGTCTGCACGCTGACCGATTCCACGCGCCACCTGGACCTCTCGGCGGCGGACGTGATCATCGAGAACCTGGAGCACTTCGACTACGGGCTGCTGGCGGAGGGCAACTAGCCCCGTCGCCGCCGCCGGCGATACCCCGGCAGGCCGGGGTAAGTCCCCTCCTGCAAAACCCACTGGAGCCGCTGCATCAATGCCCGTGCCTCAGCGGCGTCCATCATGGACACCAGTTCGGCCACGTCGCCCGTTGGCGCCAGCAGTTGTCCGCAGAGGCGGCGCAGGGGTTCCAGCAGGCGATCCGGTATCGGTTCGTCGGCGAAATCCCAGATGGCGGTGCGGATCTTGGTGTCCGCGTGGAAGGTCAGACCGTGGTCGATGCCCCACAGCTTGCCGTCGGGGGCGCGGAGAACGTGCTCCGGCTTGCGGTCGGTGTTGTTGGCGACCAGGTCGAAGCAGCAGATGGTGCGCAGCTGATCGGCGTCGCAGTCGCTCAGTTCTTCCCGCGTGATGGTGTAATAGTTTTCCCGGGGGTTGTGGTCCACGTAGAGCTGAACGGAGCCGATTCCGCCCGGCCCCTCGCGGATGATGGTGAGGGGGATGAAGTCCCAGCCCAGGATGTGGCTGAGCAGATAGGCGGCGTATTCGCGCTTGTACAGCGTCCCGGACGGGAAATCCCACAGGGGCCATTCGCCTTGCCGGGGCTTGTAGATGGCCAGGGCGTACCGCTCACGCAGCGAAATCTCGGCCAGGTACGTGTAGTTGGAACCCTGCCGCGTCAGGTCGCAGCTCAGGATCTCCCCGTGCCGGAGCAGGTCAAGGTCGGATGGCCCGTCGGTGACCACGGGAAAAGGCGGCCTGCCGGCCGGCTAGCCGGTTTCAAATACGGCGTGGCCGTTGGCGCGGGCGCAGCGGTGGCCGTCGGGATCAATGGGCGCGCCGCACAGGAAGCAGGGAGGTCGTCCGGCGGCGCAGATGCGCAGCGCCTGGTCGGCCAGCTCTGACGACTGGGCCATGGTCATCCAGAAACTGACGGACGTCTGGGCGCCGGCGTCCGGGTCGTCCTCATCGCCCTCGAAAGCCTGGATGACAAAGCAGTTCGCTTCGCGGTCGTATTCCAACTGCATCTGCCGGGCGCGAAAGTCCTGCTCCAGGGGGTCGCCCATCCAGGGCGTTTCGCCGGGGGCGCTTTCCTTATCGCCGACCGATTCAGCCAGCTGCTTGACGGCCTGCTGGAGATACAGCGCCAGTTGCAACAGCTGCTCTTTCTCCAGCCAGATGAAGGACTGGGCTCGCCCGGCCTCCGCGACCAGCCGGAAGGTGCGCTGACCGGGACGCCCAAAGGTTTCGGCGGACACGGACTGGGCGGCACCCATCTTATAGCGGACTTCACGCTCTGCCATGCGGCTATGATAGTCGCCGACTCTTAAGCTGGCAAGGGGCGCGCGGCCCGGAACGCATGCCCGGTTTGCGGCGGGGGAACGTCAGTCCTTCAGCGCCGGTATCACTTCCTTCCCGAACAGCTCTATCGACCGCATCGTGTCCTGATGCGATAGCTGACCGCCCTGGGCTTCCAGCAGGATGGAGCCGATGCCCAACTCGTCTCGGATGTGGCGCAGCTTCTTGATGACGGTGTCGGGGCTGCCCACCACCAGGTGGTAGCGGTCCTGCAGCTCCTGGTACGACATCTCATGCAGCGGCGTGGGACGCCGGGCCGCCACCGCCGCCGCGCCGGCGCGGGAGGTGTAACCCGGCGGCGACCAGTACTCGCGGGGGCCGCGCAGGGGGTAGTTCATGCGCCAGAGGAACGCCTTGCCCGACTCCTGGGCCTTCTCGTCGGTGTCGTTGACGTGGGCGCAGATCATGAAGGCGAACTTCTCCGGGCCGGGCTCCCAGCCGTCGGCCGCGGCGTACTCGCGGTAGCGGGCGAACAGGTTCTTGGCGACCTCCAGCGGGGTCAGGAAGGCGGCGTAGGTGTAGCGGTGCCGAGCCGTCCACTCGACGGTCTCGGGGCTGCCGGTGCCGGGGACCCACACCGGCGGGTGCGGCTTCTGGATGGGCAGCATCCACGGGTTCACCGCGCGGTAGTGGTAGTGGTTGCCCTCCCAGCGGAAGGGGCCGGGGGTGGTCCAGGTCTTCACCACCAGGTCGTGGCACTCCTCGAACCGCTCGCGGTTGTGGATGGGGTTGGTGTTGTTGGCCCAGGACTCGATGCCGATGCCGCGCACGAAGCCGGAGATGATGCGCCCGCCGGAGATCACGTCCAGCAGGGCGATCTCCTCGGCGAGACGCACCGGGTTGTCGGACGTGGGCAGCATATTGCCCAGCATGAGGATCTTGGCCCGCTTGGTGATGCGCGCCAGGATGCCGCCGGTGATGTTCACCTCGACGTCCATGCACGACGGCGTGTTGTGGTGCTCGTTGAGCATCAGGCCGTCGAAGCCCATTTCCTCGGCGTGCTGGTACTCGTCCAGGTACCGGTTCATCAGGCCGCTGGCGGTCTGGGGGTCGAAGTAGGTGTTGGGGAAGGTGAGCCGCATGGACGGGAACTTCTCCGCCTCCGACTCCGGGAACTCGGCATAGGGCATCTCGGTGAAGTAGAAAACGTCCATCAGCTTGCCTCCTGCTTGGGGTCAGTCGCCGGCGCCGCCGTTTCGCACTGCGGCCAGAAAGCCGGCGAAACTGGGGCTGCGCTGGGCGATGGTGTCGGGGTTCAACTTCTCGGCGATGGTTTCTGATATTTCGCTGGTGTAGATGCGTCCGGGAAGCAAGTTTTTGAGGTGCTGTTTGGGATTTTCGATACGGTCGGGCTGATTCGGGTTAACGCTGCCCAAGTTGCGCCCCAGATAGTTTCTGAGGTTCCTGTCATCCGCAAAGTACCATGCTTCCAAGTGCCATTGAGCATAAGCGTAATGGATGCCGAGAGGCGTCCGGGCCGTTGCAGCGCTTTGCAAATTCTGGCGAATCGGACGCAGCGAATCATCGGCGGACTTGCCGTCGGTATCGACCAGTACCACTATCTTGTCAGGCGGCCCGTCTTCGTAACCGTACAGCGCCGAGTATATGAGCGGACGCACTACCCTGGGATGCAGTTGCTGATTCCGGTCAGGAATGAGGACATCCACTACTACGATACCTTCCGCTGTCAGATGCGCCAGCAAGTGCGGCAGTGCGTTCCGTTCCGTTTCACCGGAGGCGATGACGACGACACGTTTTGTCATTTCCGTTAGTCCCCAAACCCCCTGGTTTCGTGATACTGTCCGAGTCCAAACCCGGATCTTTCCAATGCCTTACGCACTCCTTTCGGGTTCTTTTCCGGCAGTACCACAGTACCCAGTGCTTCATCGCGCTTGACCACGTTCACTACGGCGGGGTCGTCCAGATAGTCCAGCAACGGGGGAGAGTGTGTGGTGACCAGCATTTGGAGACGGTCCCGCACTGCTTCAATGTGCTGGGCGAAATTGAACAGCGCCAAAGGGTGAAGGTAGTTCTCCGGTTCTTCTATCCCAATGAGCTTAGTTTCCGGATGGCCGTAGAGAGCGGTCATCAACGCCAGCACGCGCAGCGTTCCGCTGGAAACGCCCATCTGGTTCACCGTGAACTGCAAGCCCGGTTCGTGCTGAACGAAGTAGAAACGGCCGTCAGACTCTCTGGGCTCAATCTTGTCCGGGAGTCCTATTATTGACTGGGCTGCTTGGACTACCCGCTCAAACACCTCGGGCTTTGTAGTCCGTAGATTGTAGAGCGTTTCGCCGAAGTTGCGTCCATAGGAATCGAAGCCACTGGCGTCAGGGAGGTTCCAATCCCTGCGCAGCAGGAACGGGTTGGGATCAAAGAACTCCCACCGACTGACGAACTCAGCGATTTGGCGCCCTGGAAACGATGAGTCAGCGGCAGTGGCGGCAGACAAAGCGCAAACTGTCTCCCCTTGCAGAAAATTAACCTGTTCTCCTTTCCCACTTGACCATAGCGAACCCCAACCGTTCTCCACGTTGAGCAGTTCAGTCCGCGGTTGTTCGGTAAAAATTTCGTAAACGCGCTCGGCCGCATAAAAGTCAGACTGTTGCCTGGCCAGCCGCACGTTCCACTCATAGCGCCTATCGCCATCTTCGAATGTCACGGTCAATTCAATCTGGCCGGCCTCCTGCCCTTTCCAGGCCAGATTGAGCATACCGCCGCGCGAGAACATCGGCCCGCGAAAATCGCGCGCCCGGACGGCCTCGCTGAGAAAGCGCAGCGCGTCCAGGATGGCGCTTTTCCCGGTGGCGTTGGCGCCGATGAACACCGCGAGGTCGCCCAACTCAACCGTGGCGTCACGAATGCTGCGGTAGTTTTTTATGGTGAGCGTCGAGAGTTTCATCGGCCGGCCCCTTCATCAGGACACCAATATTGAAACGAGAACTTGTTCGCAGTATAGCAGGCGCAGGAATTATTCTTTGCCGCCCGCAGTTGGCGGGCATCCTGGTCTGGAAGGCGGCATTGGCGGTCCCACAGGAGTAAGGGAGCGTGGTAGATTCCGACGATGTCGCGTCTCGCAATCTCCGGTTCCTCGGGGCCTACAGGGAGAGAGTATGCCGAGTGGATCAATGTCCGATGAACGGGCCGGAGATTTGCGCCTTGCGCTGGTCGACAATCTCGTCACCAAAGGCGCCATCGTCACTCCGCAGGTGCGCGAGGCGTTCGCGAGCGTGCCCCGCCACCTGTTCGTGCCCAACGTCGACCTCGAAGCGGCCTATGCTGACCAGCCTGTCTTCATCCGCTGGGACGCCGGTATCCCCATCAGTTCGTCCACCCAGCCCACCATGATGGTCATCATGGCCGAGCAGTTGCGCCTGGAACCCGGCAGCCGGGTGCTGGAAATCGGGGCCGGCACCGGATACAACGCAGCCATCCTGGCTCATGTCGTCGGCGAAAGCGGCCACGTCGTCACGATTGACATCGACCAGGACATTGTGGACGAGGCGGCCGGCAACCTGTCCAACGCTGGGTACGGCGAAGTCGAGGCCGTGTGTCGGGACGGGTTCGAAGGATTCCCGCCGGGGCAGCCCTACGACCGCATCATGGTTACCGTGGGCGCGCAGGATGTTTCGCCGCATTGGGTCGAACAGTTGCGGGACGGCGGGATCATGGTGGTCCCACTGTGGTTCCGGGGTTACCGTCTCAGCGTGGCCCTGGAGAAACGCGGCGACGTGCTCGAAAGTTTGTCCGCCTCGCCGTGCATGTTCATCCCGATCCGCGGCAGCGCTGACCGAACCGAGGGTTATTTCCCCGTCGGGGGTGCTTCCAGTGATGCCACGCAAATGTACATGGGGATGGAACGGGACGACCCCGACCGCCGTCGTCTCCTGGACGAACTGTTTGCCCCGGGCGGACGCCTGCGGGATATCGAGCGTTCCCTGGAGGGCCAGTTTCACACTCATAACCTTTCCTCCGGCCTCTACATGTTCCTTACGGCTGACCCACGGATCAACCTCGTTCACTGGGAGTCCGGCGATGGACTTTTCCAGGGCGCCGGTTATGCGCTGGTTGACGTCGAAACCATGAGCGCCGCCGTGCTGTCAGATGGCCATCCGGACCAGGTGATGGTCTACGGGGATGATGCGGCGTACGACGCTTTGATCGGACTCATTGACCGCTGGGATCAAACAGGCCGCCCTTCGATCCGCGATTTGCGGATCCGCGCATTCACCAGTCCTCCGCTATCCGTGCCCGACGGTCAATGGGTAGTCGCCAAGAGATCGCCGTACACCTGGGTCCTGTCGTGGGACAGTTGAAACATCGCCGACATCGCAACACAACAACACCATTCTGATGCGGTTTGAAACTTGCTGCAACGGTAACGTTAGGCGTAAGCCCGATTTGCAGTCTGATTTCGGACTCCAAGACCCTCGGGAACTATGATTCAGGCGTTGACATTCATAGTATGTTGCAATACTTTGTATCGTCATAATGAGGTACTGCTTACGAGCACAGACTGCATAACGGATCCATCGGTCGGGAGACGAAGGCGATGAGCACACAGCAGGACCTGCAGCAGGAAGTGGCCCGCCTCACCGCGCTGCTGGCCGAGCGCGACCAGGAGGTCGCCTCCCTGCGCACCCGGCTCACCCTGGACGAGAGCGGACGCCGCGCGCCCATCGTGCGAGCGGACACGGGGGCGACCGACGTCGCCGGCTCGGAGACCTTCCACGAGGCCCTGCACGGCCTGGCCCTGGTGTCACGGCTCCGGATCGGCGCCCACCAGGCGGCCCTCAGCTACGTGCCCGACGGGAACTTCAAGGCGGCCATCCACACCCACTCCTTCTCCGAGAAGTACGCTCATTACAACGCCTACGACGTGATGCCCACCGGAGACGGCATCTGGGGCCTGGTGGTCAAGACCCGGGCGCCGGTGCGGATGACCCGTGACGAGCTCTACGATCATCCGGACTTCAAGCGCTTCAGCGACCTCAAGAATGCCCGCGGCCTGGAACACCCGCCGCTGCCGGGCTGGCTGGCGGTGCCCGTGCTGCGGCGCGACGGCGGGCTCATCGGCGTGGTGCAGCTCAGCGACAAGTTCGAGGGCGAATTCGACCAGGCGGACGAGGACCAACTGGTGCAGTTGGCCAAGTTCTACACCGCGACCTTCGAGCTGCAGTACGTTTACGAGGACCTGCGCCGGCTCACCGGCGCGCTGCGCCAGGCGACCCGGGAGCTGCAACGCTCCAACGCGGAGCTGGAGCAGTTCGCCTACGTGGCCTCCCACGACCTCCAGGAACCGCTGCGCATGGTCACCAGCTACCTGCAACTGCTGGAACGCCGATACAAGGCGAACCTGGATCAGGACGCCAGCGACTTCATCGCCTTCGCCGTGGATGGGGCGGCCCGGATGCAGACCCTCATCCAGGACCTGCTCACCTACTCCCGGGTGGGCACCCGGGGCGCGTCCTTCGAGCCCACCGACTGCCAGTCGGTGCTGGAGCAGGTGCTGCAGAACCTGGAGATCGCCATCGCCGAGAGCGACACCGAGGTCAGCTCCGGGCCGCTGCCCAGCCTGTCGGCCGACGCCTCGCAGCTGGCGCAGTTGCTCCAGAACCTCATCGGCAACGCCATCAAGTTCCGCGGCGACAGCCCGCCCCGCGTCCAAGTCGATGCTACCCAGCGGGACGACGACTGGCTGTTCTCGGTGCAGGACAACGGCATCGGCATCGACCCGCAGTACTCGGACCGCATCTTCCAGGTGTTCCAGCGGCTGCACGGCATCGGGCAGTACCCCGGCACCGGGATCGGCCTGGCCGTCTGCAAGAAGATCGTGGAACGGCACCACGGGGCCATCTGGGTGGAATCCCAACCCGACGCCGGCGCGACCTTCTTCTTCACCATACCCGCGAACCTCGATTCCGTTCCCGGTCCCGGACTGGCCGCCACGACGGGCGGGCCAGCCGGTTGATCATAAGGACAGCTACGCCGACACCGGTCACAACCCCACACGCAGCGCAGGAGAGGAGGCGATGACACAGCAATCACGCCGCAGGGCCATAGAAATTCTCCTGGTCGAAGACAACCCCGGCGACGCGCGGCTGACCCGCGAAGCCTTCGCCGACGCCAGCGTGTCCAACAACCTGTCCGTGGTGGGCGACGGCGAGCAGGCCATGGCCTTCCTCAGGCGTCAGGGCAACTACGCGGACGCTCCGCGCCCCGACCTGATCCTCCTGGACCTGAACCTGCCCCGCAAGAGCGGCCGCGAGGTGCTGGAAGACGTGAAGAACGACCCGGCCCTGCTGTCCATACCCATCGTGGTGATGACCACCTCGGAAGCCGAGGGGGACATCCTCAACTCCTACTACCACCACGCCAACGCCTACGTCACCAAACCCGTTGACCTGGACCGCTTCATCGACGTCGTCAGCAAGATCGAGGGTTTCTGGCTTACCGTCGCCAAGCTGCCGGCGGAGTGATCTCTCAACGCGCCACCCCTGGCGTCGGCAGCGCGCCGCGCCGGCAAGCGGTTGCATTGCCAGGGGTCGCATCACCAGGGCCACCATCACGAAACCGCCGTCACGACGTACCACAAAGGAGGCAGAGCGCCATGACTACACGCTCCCCGGAAAACCCCATCGAGGTGCTGCTCGTCGAGGACAACCCCGCGGACGCCCGGCTGACGGAAGAGATCCTCAAGGACTCGGCCTACGCGGTGAACCTGTCGGTGGTCGAGGACGGAGAGGACGCGATGACCTATCTCCGTCGCCAGGGTGAGTACGCGTATACTCCCCGGCCCGACCTGGTGCTCCTGGACCTGATGCTGCCCCGGAAAAGCGGGCAGGAAGTCCTCGAAGAGGTGAATCAGGACCCCAACCTGCGGAACATCCCGATAATGATCCTGACGGGAACCGCGGCGGAGCAGAGCCTGCTCTGGTCGTACAACATCTCCCCGGGCAGGTTCTGCCGCAAGCCCATCGAAGTGAACCGTTTCGATTCGGCCGTGGCGCAACTGGATTCGCTCAGTGAGCGTCCGCTGGTCATGACAGCGCCGGTAGCCGCGGAGCCGCCGAAAAAACGGTGGTGGTGGCCCTTCGGCGGGTAGCCGACGGCTCCCGGTTTGGCTCGAACCGTTATTGCGCCCCCGCACTTGATGCGGGGCAGCAACCAATCGTCAGAAGCAGGATTTGCCGGATTCAGGGATTATCAGGATTGAGTAGATGGCGCCGGGTATGACCACAATCCTGAAAATCCAATGATCCTGTGCACCCTGCTTCTGACGATGACTTTGGAAAGGCCCTGCCCGCCCTTACAGCCGGGTTGACATACCGGGGGTGTCCGGGCATCGTTGATACATGCGCGCGTTGCTGGCCGGCATCTCCGGCGTCAACAAGGACATCGTCGTCGCTAACCTGCTGGCCCGCCTCCGCGATCACGGCGAGGTGAGCGCCCCGGCCGGCCCGGACACCCCCGCCGTCGACCCGGCGGAACTGTTCACCGCCAGCATCGAGGACACCCTGGCCGTCCAGGGCAACGAGTTGGCTGGCGTGCTGGCCGCGTTCCGTCCTGCCTACCAGTTGGCCGCCTGGCAACGGGCCGGCCAGGCCATCGCGGAACGGATCGAGGCGGCCGACCCGCGCCACAGCCTGATCGCCGCGCACCTGACCTATTACACCAGCGGACGGCAGTTCTCGCTCATCGACCTGCCCACCATCCGGCGGTGGCGTCCCGACTGCATCATCACGCTGGTGGACGACATGCTGGACATCCACAGCGCGCTGGCCCAGCGGGATGCCGAGCGGCACACCAACTTCCGCCTCCGCCTGCGGGAGATCCTGGGCTGGCGCTCCGCCGAGACCGCCATGGCCGACCTGCTGGCCCGCAATCTCTATCCCGAGCGCGCCGTGCCCCACTACGTGGTCAGCGTCAAGCACCCGGCGGAGATGCTCTACCGCCTGATCTTCGCCCGCCGGCAGTACCCGCTGGTGTACTCCAGCTTCCCCATCACCGCCATCCGCTACGACCCCGACCTGCGCGCGGCGGTCAACGACATCCGCGCCGAACTGCACCGCCGGTTCATCGTCTTCGATCCCCTGACCCTGGACGAGGGCACGCCCCGGGTGTTCGAGAAGGCCCGGACCGCCGGCGCCGACGCCGTGCCGGAGATCACCGTCAACGCCGACGAGGCCCGCTGGCCCCTGGACACCGCCGGCGCCCTCACCGAGGGCCGGGCCGACCCGTATCCCATGACCCTGGACCCCCGGGAGGCGCTGGAGGTGTGGGACGACATGGAGAACCAGGTGCGCCACCGGGACCTGACCATGGTGGAGCAGGCCCAGTGCGTGGCCGCCTACCGCATCACCATGGGCGGCCGGCTGTCCACGGGCATGTACTCCGAGCTGATGTACGCCTCACACACTGCCGAGCCGGCGCGGCCAGTGCTGATGTACGCTGACCCGTCCGACGGCGGGCTGGACCACCCCTTCCTGCGCAATTTCAACCACCGGACGTTCCACGATTTCGAGGCCTGGTTCGACGCCATCCGGCAGATCGCCCCCAGCGCCGAGCCGGACCCGCAACGGCCGCTGTTCTGAGCGGCGCTCGGCAACTGTTGGCAGCGGGATGTTGTCAGAATCAGGATTTTCAAGATTCAGGGATTAGCAGGATTAAAACCGTTCTGCGATATAGATCTACCAATCCTGCTAAATCGTAAAATCCTGCGAATCCTGATTCTGACGATTTTCGATAGAGTGAGCTAACGCACCGAGAGCCCACCATGAACGAAGAACTCCGCCGGTTCATCAAGGAATCCCTGGAGCGCGGCATCGACCGGGAGTCCATCCGCGCCGTGCTGCTGGAAGCGGGGTGGCAGGAGCGGGACGTGCGCAGCGCGCTGGCCGCCTACGCCGACGTGGACTTTCCGGTGGCGGTGCCCCGGCCGCGGCCGTACCTGCACGCGCGGGAGGCCTTCCTCTACCTGGTGTCGTTCATCGCCCTGTACGTCTTCGCCTTCAGCCTGGGGGCGGTGCTGTTCGGGCTGATCGACCACACCTTCCCCGATACGCTGAACTGGTACCGGTCATCGGCGTCCGCGGCGGACGCCACCGCATTGGCCGCGGTGATCGTCGCCTTCCCGCTGTACCTCTTCCTGATGCGTCGTTTGGCGGTGGCCGTCGCAGCCGATCCGGAGCGCCGGCAGTCCCTGGTGCGCCGCTGGCTGACCTACCTGACCCTGGTGGTGGGGGCGGGCATCATCCTGGGCGACATCATCGCCCTGCTGGCCAGCCTGCTCACCGGCGACCCGACGGTGAGTTTCTTCCTGAAGGTGGCCGTGGTGTTGCTGATCGTTGCGCCCATCTTCGGCTACTACCTGTGGGACATGCGCCAGGCCGAGGACGAGGCGGCCGGGTCGACGGCGCGGGCGGCGCCGGTATTGCGCGCGCTGGTGATCGCCGCCGTGGTGGTGGTCGTGGCCACCGTTGGCTACTCCATCTACGTGATCGGCACGCCTGTCCAGCAACGGCTAATCCGCCTCGATGAGCAGCGGATAGAAGACCTGCGCAGCATCTCTCATAACGTGGACCGTTACTACGAGTTCAACGGCGAGATGCCCGCCAACCTCTTCGACCTGCAGGGTCCGCAGTACTCCGTCCAGTCCATAACAGACCCGGACACGGGCCGTCACTACGGATACCATCTCGTAGGCGGTGTGGACTACGAGCTGTGCGCGGTGTTCAACGCCGAAAGCCCGGAGCGGCGGGACGAGCGGCGCCCCTTCTCCGAATCCATCTGGGACCACGGCCCCGGCCTGACCTGCTTCGCGCTGACAGCGGAGGCGGAGCAGTAGGTGAGGTGGTGGATGCACGGGCACAGGTGCAGTCTCACCCACGCAACCCTTGAGCAGATCGAGGCTTGAGCCGAAGCATCGCCCATTGCTAAAGTTACCGAGTGAACGAGCACGATGCAGGCGCAGCCTCCAGGAGACGGCATTGTACGCGGCATCATCTAATGGTCTCGAGTGTTACAATTGTTGGCAAGATCAATAACACCGGGCATGGGAACGATTATGGACACGGAGTTGAGGAGTCAAATCGCAGAAGGCGTCGCACGTGGCGAATATTCTTTGCTGCTGGGTGCGGGTGCCTCCATAGGCTCATTGGGTGGAAACGATGAGCCATTACCCTCAGGTCCACAGTTGAAAAGGCGGTTGATAGAAGAATTCAACCTCCCTATCGAACCGCAGGATATCTCACTGCCTCGAGTCTACGGGGCAGCACAGCGAGCCAACCCGGACAAGCTAGAAGATTTCATGCGGGCTTGGTTTACCGGCTGCAAACCTGACTGGCAGGAGGCGTTGGCAGAGTTCAATTGGCACAGGATCTGGACACTCAACGTCGACGACGTTATCGAAACGGCTTTCAGTCACAGAGAAATCTCATTAGACCGGTTTAACTGGACCTCGAAATTCCGCGATACAGCCCGCTCCAACCCGCAAATAATCCATCTACATGGCTACGTTCAATCGGGCGAGCATGAGAATGAACACTATTCAGATTTGGTATTTTCGGTGCAAGAATATGCAGCAACCTTGAGGGACATGCGTGCTTGGCACTCGGTTTTCGTCGATGAGTTCACCGACCGACCGTTCATCACGCTGGGGGCGTCGTTAGCCGACGAGTTTGATCTGCAACAGGCGTTGGCCAACTCGTCGTCACTTACATCGAGAGGGTTTCCATCAGTCATCGTTCTGAAGAATGTTGCACCATTTGAGCGGAATGAATTGACCGCTATGGGCCTCAAAGTGATTGAAGCCGACGCCCAAGGGTTCATCCATACCATCTTCAACGAGGTGAACAAATACAAAAATGCCCTACAGGATCTTTACGGTCCATCAATGGGGTCGAGCATGCCGAGATTTGTCCAACAATTCGTTGACCTTCGACGATTTGAACCCATTGACAACGACAGCACTCGCCATTTTTATTCTGGCTATGAACCAGTTTGGCGAAATATTCTTGACGACGACGACGCAATGTTTCAAGTCACAGAGAAAGCTTTCAAAACAATACGCTCCAAAATGGACCCTCATCAAGTCTCGCAATCAATTCATGTACTTACGGGAAATGCAGGAACCGGCAAATCGACGGGCCTCATGCGTATCGCTCGTCTGTTCATAGGAGACGGTTTTCCTAGTTTTCAATTCCGTGGAGAAGAAAACTTGGACATCTCGTCGACGGTGAGATGGCTCCAGGGGATGCCAAACGCAGTCCTGTTTTTCAACGATTGCGCTGATTTCGCAGTTTCACTTGGGGAGTTAGCGGACGCCTGTGCGGCCAACAACGTAAACTTGCTTGCCGTTGGGTCTGAACGGTCCGGTCGGCGCGAGTTCTTGGAGCAAAACATAGGCCCACGGTTTTTGCACGCCCCCAATGAATATGAGTACAGTGTTTTGTCTGACAGCGACATAGACACGTTGCTAGAAAAGCTCAAGGCCCGTACACGTTTGGGGCGGATCACGCGACTTAGCCGCGAACGGCAACGCGGTTATTTCAGGCGTACGGCGTCACGCCGGCTGTTCGAAGGTATGGCAGACCTAGAAGGCGGCTTGGGATTTCAGCAGAGGATCAAAGAAAGCTATGATCGCATCGACAACCAGCACTTTAAGCAACTTTACGCCGCATCAAGCATTGCCTACGAGTTCGGTTATCCTATCCCGCTTGGCATCGCTTCAAAGATCACGGGGCTCAGTGGCACAAGTGTAGAATCATGGTTGTCGAACGGTGTACAAGACTTGATGGTCCTGGGATCGACTGGTGTTCGACCGCCCCACCGCATGACTGCCCGATTGGTGGTTGCCTCAGCACTTTCAGTCGACGAAAAGTTCGAAGCCATGTTGAACTTAGCTTCTGCCCTGGCACCCCATATCGACCGCAACTCAATCAGACGCCTCACTCTTCCATACCGGATCATCCGGCGCGTGATGGATGAAGAGACTGTTATGCGCCTCATAGGCCCAAAGCATGGTAGAAGTTTTTATGAGCACATAGAGGATGCATATCGTTGGAACGGGCGCTACTGGGATCAAAGGGCATTGTTCGAGTCGAGCTTAGACTACCACGATCTAGCTCGATCTCACGCTGAATATTCATTGCAAATCCATTGGCACCCATTTGCATTGAACACTCTTGGCACTGTGCTCGGCCGTATCGCTATCGCAACTGGAGACGCCGATACGTTACGCGAAGCAACCGAATATTTGCAGAGATCTCGGGATCGACATCAATGGGAGGCATCAGAACATCCGTATGTTACTTTCTTTACCACCATGATAAGGTTCGGAGAGAAGTGGGGACGATCAGCCATGCCTTCGCGATTAAGGGACTCTTTCGACGAATGGTTCAGGTTAGCCCTGCGCGCCCCAATGTTTGCGAGGGTTAGTGCTGGGAGTCAACTTCAGCAATATCAGGCTGACTGGCTGCGCCTGAGCCTGCAACCTGATCCATAACTTTTCAAAGGGTTGCCTCCATAGGTTCGACAGCGATCCTGGAAGGCTGACGACACCATTTGACGCGCCCCCGTCGTTTTTCGTAAAATTGTCCCATCATCCACTCCCACCGCGGAGGTTATGCAACCATGCCCATCACCCAGAACGGCGTCGAACTCACCGTTGAGATTTCGGAAAAGGCCGCCGAGAAGATCAAGTATTTCGCTGACAAGGAAGGCATCACCGACAACATCGGTCTGCGCGTGGCAGTCAAGGGCGGCGGCTGTTCCGGCCTCACCTACGACCTGACCATCACCGACAAGGAACGCGAGTCAGACAAGATCGTCGAGCAGTACGGCGTCAAGGTGATGGTGGACAAGAAGTCCTACATCTACCTGGTCGGCACCCAGCTGGACTTCTCCGACGGCCTGAACGGCAAGGGTTTCGTCTTCGAGAACCCCAATGCCAAGAAGGCCTGCGGCTGCGGCACCTCCTTCGCCGTGTAGCCGGCACGCTTAAACTCGATACGACGCGGCGCAGGGGCGGGTTGCAGACCCGCCCCTGTTGCGTATGCTATTGCGCTAGACCCGTCACTACGAGCGAAGCGCGGCAATCTCGTCACCAGCCAGTTCCAATCTCGGAGGATCCCGATGACCACCACCGCCCTTGACGCCCACACCGCCGCGGAGTTCCAGGCCGCTACCGAGCGGGCCGCCGTGTATCCTGACGACGCGGGCATCCTGCTCCTCACCGGCGAGGACGCCCGCGACCTGCTCAATCGCCTGTCCACCAACCTGATAGACCCGGACGCGCCGGCTGGCGAGGTCGCCGTCACCGTGCTCACCAGCGACCGCGGCCGCATCGTGGACCTGGCGTATGTCATCCACTGCGGCGACCACCAGGTCATGCTCACCAGCCCGGGGCAGCAGCAGAACGTGATCGACTTCCTGGACAAGTACACGATCATGGAGGACCTGGAGGTCGAGGACATCACGGAGAAGACTTCCCTGTTGCGGCTGACCGGCCCGGACGCTGCCGGCATTTTGGATCAGGTCTCGGACGATGGCGTCCTGGTGGTGGAACCGCCGACGGACCCGGACGACCCGGAGCGGCCGCCCACCCGCTACCTGCTGGCCGACGATCCCAGCGACGCCGCGCGCATCGCCGCCGACCTGGAAGCGGCCGGCGCGGCGAACATCAGCGCGGCCACCGCCGAGGCCCTGCGCATCGCCCAGGCCCGGCCGGCCTACGGTGCCGAGATGAGCGACACCTACAACCCACTGGAGGCCGGCCTCATCGGCGCCATCGACTTCCACAAGGGCTGCTACATCGGCCAGGAGGTCATCGCCCGCCTGGACACCTACCACAAGGTGCAGAAGTACCTGGTGTCCCTGGATTTCGACGCCGACCAGTCCCAGGCCGGCGCGCTGCCCGGCTCCCGCCTGGTCAACGACGAGGGCGCGGCCATGGGCCTGGTAACCTCGGCGACGGTGGTTCCCGGAGCGGATGGGGCGCGCATCATCGGCCTGGGCTACGTGCGCACGGCGGCGGTGCAGGTCGGCGGCACGCTGCAGGTGGCCGCAGAGGACGGGGACGACGACATCACCGCCCGCATCACGGCTCAGCCGCTGCTCTTCGGCCCGGAGAAGCCGGGGCCGGGAAGCTAGCCGGTTTCGCCAGCCGAAGGAGCAAATATGATCAAGACCATCAAAGCCAAGTTCACCGATGGGGTTCTAGTGCCGTTGGAACCCCTCGACCTGGCCAAGGACGAGGTAGTATCCATCACCATCGACATAAGAAAGGGTTTTGAAGACTGGCAGGACCCGGACTGGATGCCGACCACCCAGGCCGAAGTACAGGAAGCTGAGGCAGCGGCGGAGGAAATGATCAGGTTCGTGTACGGTGCTCGTCACCGTGGCAGCAATTGCGATTGCATCTATTGTGCGCCAAAGGCGTGACAGCATGAGCAACCTGCTGGATACCGACTGGGCCATAAATTACCTGAACCGCGTTCCGCGAACGGTGCGCCGCATGGATGAACTACGTCCAGAGGGCATCAGCATCAGCATCGTGTCCGTAGCGGAACTATATGAAGGAGTGTTGAACAGCAACAACCCGGTGCATAACGAGAATCGAATGACGGATTTCCTGGGCCGGTACCCCGTCATAGGCTTGGATGTTCCCATCTGCCGTATATTCGGCGTCGAGCGGGCCAGACTACGCGCAGCGGGAACCCTCATCCAGGACATGGACCTGCTCATCGGCGCAACCGCTCTGCGTCACAACCTTACCCTGCTCACGAACAACCGGCGCCACTTCGAGCGGCTGTCGGGTCTCCGGATCATATCCATTTGAACGCCTCTGACCGTGATCATGGCTTCGCCAACTAACCCCAACACCCCACAGAACTTCGCGCCCCTCACCGAATACCTGGGGCGCTGGCTCTCCACCGTTCCCGCCGCGGGGCTGTCCATCTCCCTCACCGACCGACGGCAGACCCTCTTCACCGCCGGCGTGGGCTACGCCGACCTGGCGGCGCGCAGCCCGGCGCTGACCGGCACGACATTTCAGATTGGCAGCATCGGCAAGTCCTTTACCGCCCTGGCGCTGCTGCAACTGGTGCAGGCCGGCCGCCTTGATCTCAACGCGCCCATCAGCACCCATCTACCCTGGTTCGCCCTGCCGTCCCGGTTCGGCCCGATAACGTTGCGGCATCTGCTGAGCCATACTGCCGGCCTGCCGGCGGGCACCGACTTTGCCCCCGCGGCCCGCTACGAGGGCTACGCACTGCGCGACACCGAGGCCGCCTGGGAGCCCGGGACCCGGTTCCGATACTCCAACACCGGCTACAAGCTGCTGGGCTGGCTCCTGGAGGACGTGACCGGCATGGATTACGCTACTGCGATCCGCCAGCGCGTCCTGGAACCCCTGGGCATGAACGCCAGCGAACCGGTCATCTCCCACCAAAGCCACCATCGCATGGCCACTGGGTACGTGGACCTCCACGACGACCGCCCGCGCCGCTTGGGAGACCCCCTCATCCCGGCGCACTGGACGGAATACGCCGTGGGCGACGGCAGCCAGGTCTCCACCGCCGGCGACATGGCTCGGTACGCTCGGGTGTGGCTGAACGGCGGGCGAGGTGAGTTGGGGCCAATCATATCCGCAGACTTGTACCGTCAGATGACCACACCGGTCATCTCCATGAATCGCGGCGACGAGCAGGATGACTACCGCTACGGCTTCGGGATCATATCCCACCGGGGCGGCGGTCACCATTTCATCGGGCACGGCGGCGGCACCGTGGGATTTCGGTCAATCATGATGGCTGACCAGACCGACGGCCTGGGGGTGGTGATCCTGTGCAACGGCTCCGGGGTGGACCTGTACCCGCCGGCCCGTTATGCCCTCGGGGTCGCGGCCGCGATACGTGACGGCGAGCCGGTTTCCGAACCGCCGCCCTTCCTGGATCCTACCCGCATTGACGACGCGGGCCGCTATGCCGGCCGGTTCGTCCATGAGACCTCCGGCGCGGTACTGTTGGTAATCGCCCGGCGCGACCAACTTCTCCTGAGACGGCAGGACGGTCCGGCCATCAGGCTGGAACACATCGCTGGCAACACCTTCTGCGTGCCTCACGACGAATTTGACCCCTTCCCGGTGCGGTTCCGCGCTCTGCGGGGCGCGGGAGACGCGGCACACATGGTTGAGGTCCACCACGGCCCCGACGTGTACATCCGCGAGGGCGCCGCGCCACTGGCTGAAACGGCGCCGCATCCGCCGGAGTGGGACGCTTTCCCCGGTCACTACCGCAGCCATGCCCCTTACCTGACCAGCTTCCGCGTGATACTGCGGCGGGGCCGGCTCTACCTGGCCTGGCCGCACGGCGGCGAGGAACCACTGAATTCCCAGGCCGGCGATGGCGGGGCCTCACCGCGCTTTTACGTTGGCCCGACAGACCAGCCTTCTGCCGAATGGATCAAGTTCGATACCGTCGTGGGGAGCCGAGCCCTGCGCGCCCAGTGGGCCGGCGGCGGCAGCTTCTACCGCATGTAACCGCGCTGCGCCTCCTCGATCTTGTACACAGGTATAATTCCCGCCAACACACGCCGATCCAGGCGAGGTTCAGCATGACCACCGCCAAAACTCCCCAGTCCCCAGCGGCCTTCGAATTGCCGGACCCTCCCAAGTCCCAGGACGAAAAGATGACCGCCTCCCAGCACCTCTCCCTCACCGGCGGCGCTCACTCCCTGGTCGTATATCTAGGCAACCCCGACACCACCGTCGTCGGCGCCGACCTCTACATCATCCCCGTCCCAACCACCGAACTGACCACCATGGCCGGCGCGGTCTATCCCGACCTGATGGTGGCCTTCGACGCGGACCCGGCCCTCTACCGGGCCCAGAATGGCTACGTCATCTCGGAACAGGGCAAGCCGCCCGACTTCGTGCTGGAGGTCGCCTCGCGGTCCACCGGACGGAGGGACACCGTCGAAAAGCGAGTCCGCTACGCTGAGTTGGGCATCCTGGAGTACTGGCGCTTTGACGAGACGGGCCGATACCACGGCGCGCGCCTGGCCGGCGACCGCCTGGTGGACGGCCGCTACGAACCCATCCAGATTGACGAATTGCCGGACGGCAGCCTACAGGGCCACAGCGCCGTGCTGAACGTGGACCTGCGCTGGGCCGACGGACAACTGCATTGGCACGACCCGGCAACGGGCGAGCGCATTGCCTCCCTGGAGTCCGAACGCGAAGCCCTCACCCAGGAGCGTAGGGCCCGCGCCCGGGCAGAGGCTCGCGCCGCCGCTGAACACGAAGCCCGGACATCGGCCGAAGTCAGGATCCAGGATCTGGAAAACCAACTCCGCGAATTGCGCGGCGAATGATCGACATCCTTCACGCCGGCCGTATTCTCCCGTCCTCTCCGGCCGTGAGCAGCGTCTCGAAGCGATAGCCCCGCTGCCGGATGGCGTCGCTGCCGCCTTCGTTGCGGTCCAGCAGCGCCAGCACCAGGCCCACCGTGCAGCCGGCTTCCTCCGCCGCGTCGATGGCGTGGAACAACGACCCGCCGGTGGTGCAGGCGTCGTCCACGATGGCGACGGTTGAACCTTCCGGCAGTGGCCCCTCGATCATCTGCCCCATGCCGTAGCCCTTGGCCTCCTTGCGCACGATGAAGGCCGGCAGCGGCGCTCCCTGCTGCCACGATGCCATGGCTGCCGCGGTCACGATGGGATCCGCGCCCAGGGTCGGCCCACCTATCGCACCCACGCCGGCGTCGGCCAGCAGGGGCAGCAGCACGTTGCCGATGAGATGGGCTCCTTCAGGATCCAAGCTGAGCAGGCGGCCGTCGAAGTAGTAAGTGCTTTTCTTGCCCGAGGATAGAGTGAAGTCGCCGTATCGAAGCGCTCCCCGCTCTACTGCCAGTTCCAGCAATCGATCCGCTATGCCTTCCGCTTGGGTGTTCATACGCGCTCCGTTGGTCATCGCTCCGAGGGACGGTACAACTCATGCTCCGCTATGTATTTCGCCACCGCGTCCGGTATCTGGTAGCGCGCCGACTGTCCGGCCGCCAGCACCCGCCGCAGTTCCGACGCGCTGAAATCGACCCGCGGCCCGGCCACCGACACCACCGCGCCGGCATCCAGCGCGTCCGGGAAGTTCCCTCTCAGCACTGCTATGCCTTCTTCGGGGCCGCCCGGACGTTCGATAACCGCCAGACGACACAGGTTCAGGATGGCCTCCGGTTCCTTCCAGCGGTGGAACTGGGCCAGCACGTCCGACCCTACAATGAAGTACAGTTCCGTGTCGGCTGAAAACCGGCGCCGCAGTTCCCGCAGCGTGTCCACCGTGTAGGTGGCTCCGCGGCGCCGCAGCTCGCAATCGGACACGCAAAAGTCCGGGTTGTCGGCCACCGCCAGCTGGACCATCTTCAGGCGATGCGCCGCGGGTGTGATGAGCTGCCCAGACTTGAGCCACGGCTCGCCCGCCGGCAGAAACGTCACCGTCTCCAAGTCCAGCGCTACCCGCGCCGTTTCCGCGATGAGCAGGTGGCCCAGGTGCGGCGGATCAAAGGTACCGCCCAAGATGCCGATGCGCCGTCGGTGTGGTTCCTCCGAAGCCATCAGAACCACTCCAGCTCGGCGTCGCCGATGCGAATGGTGTCGCCGGCCTCGATGCCGGCCTCCTGCAGCCGTTGCGCGATGCCCAGGCGGCTCATCTCCCGCCACAGCTGGAGCATCACGCGGTAGTCCCGCATGTCGGCCCGCCCGGTGAGCCGTTCCAGCCTCTCCGACTCGATGACGTACACATCGCCATCCAGGTGGAACCCCAGCGGAGGCCGTTCGCGGGGCGTATTGGCAACAGGCAACTCGTTCTCCCACTCCGATGCGTCGATGCCATCGCGCGGAGCTTCTGCCAGAATACGAACCAGGTCGCCCAGCAGGCCGTCCACTCCCGCTCCGGAGACTGATGATATGAAGTGGACGGGCGTTTCCACGTCTGCGACGACCAAACCCTCGTCCGTTGCCATGGCGCGGCGCAGCTCTTCCTCGATGACATCCCGCAGCTCGTAGGTGTCGGTGGTGTCCAGCTTGCTCACTGCCACCACCTGGGGCTTGGCCGCCAGCATCGGGCTGAACTCGCGCAGCTCGCGGTTGAGCATCAGAAAATCGCCGGCCGGGTCGTCGGAGAGCCCGTCGATGAGATGGACGTACGCCCGAGCCCTTTCGGCGTGCCGCAGGAACTGGTGTCCCAGGCCGATGCCGCGGTGCGCGCCCTCCAGCAGACCGGGAATCTCCATCATCACGAAGTCCTGGCCGCCGTGGGTAACCACGCCCAATACCGGCTCCACCGTGGTGAAGGGGTAGTCGGCGACCTTGGGTTTGGCGGCGGAACAGCGGGAGATCAGCGTGGACTTGCCAGCGTTGGGTTTGGCCAGCAGGCCCACGTCGGCCAGCAGCTTGAGCTCCAGCCAGAGCACGGCGTATTCGCCCTTGTCGCCGGATTCCGACAGCATCGGCTCCTGGTTGGTCGACGAAACGAACCGGGCATTGCCCCAGCCGCCCTTGCCGCCCCGGGCCACGAGCACCGGTTCCTCGGTGGTAACGTCGGCCAGGAAATCCTTGGAGCCGTCCCGGTGCATGCGCCAGATCACAGTGCCCATGGGCACGCGTATCTCGGTGTCCTTGCCGTTGGCGCCGCGCTGGTTCTTGCCCTTGCCGTGGGTGCCGCGCTGCAGGTAGAAGGTGCTGTTGTACTTCAGATGCAGCAGCGTGTTGATGGACGAATCGCCTACGATATACGCGCTGCCACCATCGCCGCCGTCACCGCCGTCGGGTCCGCCGCGGGGCTGGTACTTGAGCCGGAGAAAGCTGATGCAACCATCACCACCGTTCCCGGCTTTAACGTTGATTCTAACCGTATCGATCATATTCAGGCTTTAAGGATAACATTCGCAGTAATATGATCGTTCACAACGTTGATAACAAGCGTCAGTCCATCATGTAGGAAGCGTTGATAACCTGCCAAAAGGCAGTCGATCCTGGCGATGACGGGTGTAGACAAGGTTGATGACTGCGATATCCCTCGGACTCGGCGGGTACATTGTCAACATTGAATGCGATTTAGCCGGCAGGTTGTGCGGTACTGCTGCGCCGGTTACAGACGAGTTGTCAACGACTTATCGACGCAGTGCAGCATCTAGCGGCCGGCCACCTGCTCGTTATACCAGTCCAGGATGCCGCTGCCGGTCCAGAAAGTTACGCCCTCCAGCTGCGTGACGTATTCCAGCAGCCGGTAGAAATGTCCGATCCGGTGGGCCGCGCCGGTGATGTACGGGTGCATGGAGATTGCCATGACCCGGGCGTTGTCCTCGCCCTCGGCCAGCATGATCTCCAGGGAGTCCTTGGCCCGCCGGAAGAGCTCCGGCGCCGAGTGGTGCTGCACCAAGTAGATGGGGATGTCGTTCAGCTCCACGGTGTATGGCAACGCCACCAGCCGGCCCGACTTGACCCGCATCTTGTAGGGCTGGTCGTCATTCACCCAGTCGGCCACGTACTCGATGCCCTCCTCGGCCAAGATGTCCGGTGTGTGGTAGGTCTCGGCCAGGCCGGGGCCCATCCAGCCACGGGGGGCGCTCCCGCTAAACTCCCGGATCACCTCGATGGTCTTGCGGATGGTGGCCCGCTCGTCGGGCTCCTTATGCAGCACCTGCTGGATGTAACCGTGGCCCAGCAACTCCCAGTCCAGGTCCAGGCACGACCGAACCATTTCGGGATAGGCCTCGCAGACCGCCGCGTTCAGGCTGACGGTACAGGGCAGGTTGTGTGCGCTCAGCGCCCGCTGCATCCGCCAGAAGCCCACGCGCATGCCGTAGTCATACCACGAGTAGTTGGGGATGTCGGGTGACACGGCCGCACCCTGGGGCGAGGGCAGCACCGTCCGCGCCATGGGCTGGCCGATGTCCCATTCCTCGACGTTGATGATGAACCAGACCGCAACCTTCGCCCCATCGGGCAGGGTCAGCTTGGGCCGGTCGAAGATGGGTGAGAACTCGGCGCGGGGGTTGGGCATCAGTCAGCCTCTCGGATCAGTCGTATGCGTAGAGGCGAAGCACGCCTCGCCTCTACCTGCAAAGGAATTGCGGGGATTACAGCCCCAGCGCCTGCGCTCCCAGGCGGGCCAGGTCCTCGTCCTCCTGGGCGGAGAGGCCGCTGACGCCGATGGCACCCAGCACCAGGTCGGTCTCGGGATCGCGGACCACTACCGCGCCCTGCACGGCCACCAGTTGCGGGTCGCCGAAGTCGGCGATGTTCCGCCCCTCGTTCTTCAAGCGTTCGGCGTAGGCGTTGGAGTCGGAGCCGGACATGGCCGAGGTGTAAGCCTTGCTGACGGCCATGCGCTGGGGCAGGGCGCGGCAGTTGTCCATGCGGGCGTAGCTCAGCATCTTGGCATCGGCGTCCACGATGGCAATGGCCAACGGGCGGTCGGGTTCCTGTTCGGCCTGGTCCAGCATGGCGTTCATGGCGGCGCGAACCTGGCTCAGGCTCAGGGTGGGTCGGTTATACATGGGAAGCCTCCGTGGAGTGCAATGCGATGGCGGGGAGTATGACGCCGGCATTCTACACGGGGGCCGCGCTGGGCGGCAACGAAAGGAGCGGATGCCGTACATGGACACGCGCATCCCGGACGCTGCGGATGTCCCTTTGCGCGGGTCGTGAGATGATGATTCGGTAGGTCAAATTTCCAAGTCCGATTTAAGGTCGTTCCATTCCACCCCGCCGTGCGCCCGGTAGTCGGCAAGCGCGTCCAGTGCGTCCAGCAAGTCAAGGCGTTCTTCCAGGGCTTCCAGCGCGGCCATGTCGGAAATCGGGATCAGCACGGCTACCGTGCGGCCATCCTTCTCAACCGGAATGCGCTCGCCCGCGTTCTGAACTCGCGCGGAGATGTCGGACACGTCATGCGGTATCCGCAGTATCGGTCCGTATTCTGTTCCGTCACTATGAGTCGTCATTGCCTCGTCACCTGTTGTTACCCCATCCCGTAGCAGTTGGTAAGGCCAAATCCGCTACCATTCACGCATTCAACGCTCATCCTCACCTTCATGTGCTGCCCGGTGCTGGCGCACTCGCTCTTGAAAACTTCTCTGCCGCAAATGCTCTTTCAGGCAGGCGGGACTTGCAAAAAACGCCCTCCCTGGTGCGCCGTTCCGATGAGAGGCGTGGAGGGTTCCGTCGCCAATATTGTATGTCAAACCGAGACGCGCATCAAACTCGCTCGTGCTCAATTTGCCGCTGCCGGCTCGGTACGCTATACTCCCTGCGATTTCCCCGACATCGCCCCGGAGGGCCTACTTATGGACATGGGACTGAGCGAGATTCAGCAGATGCTGAAGAACTCGGCGCGCGAATTCCTGGCGCAGGAATGCCCGCTCACGCTGGTGCGCGAACTGGAAAACGACCCGCAGGGCTTCAGCGAAGACCTGTGGCGGCAGGTGGCCAACCTGGGCTGGACCGGCATCCCCTTCCCCGAGCAGTACGGCGGCACCGGCGGTTCCTTCCTGGATCTGGCCGTGCTGGTCGAGGAGATGGGCCGCGCGCTGCTGCCCGCTCCTTTCTTCGCCACCGTGGTGCTGGGCGGGCTCACCGTGCTGGACGTCGGCAACGATGACCAGAAGCGCGACATCCTGACCGGCGTTTGCGCTGGCACCGTCCGCCTCACCCTGGCCCTCACCGAGCCCTCGGCCACCACCGAGGCGTGGGGCGTCGAGACCCAGGCCAGTGCGTCCGGCGACGGCTACAGCATCAGCGGCACCAAGCTGTTTGTTCCCGACGCCCACGCCGCGGACACCATCATCGTGGCGGCCCGCACCATGCCGGCCGGCGACGATCCCGAGCAGGGAATCACCCTCTTCCTGGTCCCGTCCAACGCTGCCGGCGTCGATATCGAGCAGATCAGCACCATCGGCAACGAGCGGCTGTGCGAAATCCGTCTGAACAACGTCTCCGTGGGAGCCGGCTCCGTGCTCGGCGAGGTCGGACAGGGCTGGCCGGTCGTCGAACGTGCCCTGGCTCGGGCCACCGCGGCTCACTGCGTGCAGATGGTGGGCGGAGCCGAGGCCGTGGTCGACATGACCGTCGAGTACGTCAAGCAGCGGACCCAGTTCGGCCGGCCGGTGGGCAGTTTCCAGGCCGTGCAGCACCACTGTTCCAACATGGCCACCGACGTCGAGGGCGCGCGCCATGTGGCCTACCAGGCGGCGTGGGCCCTGGCCGAGGGTCAGTCCGCCCGCCGCGAGGTTGCCATCGCCAAGGCCTGGTGCAGCGGAGCCTACCAGCGAGTCTGCTCCCTGGGCCACCAGTGCCACGGCGCCATCGGCTTCACCCAGGAGCACAACCTCCAGCTCTACACCCGCCGCGCCAAGGTGCAGGAACTCTCCTATGGCAGCGTCCACGACCACAAGGAAGTGGCGTTGCAGGAGATCGAGGCGGGGTAACGCCATTGTCAGAATCAGGATTTACCGGATTTTAGGATTTTCAGGATTGGGTATTGGCCTCCATTGGACGGTTCCAATCCTGCCAATCCGCGAATCTAGGTAATCCTGATTCTGACAGTTCATATCAGTCAGTATCCCATCCATCCTGCGCATCCATGAAAAGAATAAGGAGCAGCCACCCATGACCATGACCCCCGCCCGCAGTTCGCCCTTCGCCGCCATGGCCCGCGACCCGCTGCATCCCGATGTGATCTACCGGGACGAGCGCTGTTTCGTGGTGCGCGACATCAACCCCAAGGCGCCGGTGCATCTGCTGATCATCCCCAACATGCCCATCAACGGGCTCGATTACATCAGCCCCGCCATGGAAGCCACAATGGGGCACCTGTTCGTGGTCGCCGCCGAGATGGCCCGCCGCGAGGGCGTGACCATCAGCGGCTACCGGCTGATCGTCAACAACGGCGAGGACGCCGGCCAGACCATCGCCTGGCCCCACATGCACCTGCTGGGCGGCCGCGGCCTGGGAGACATGGGCTAACCTAGTCTCCTCGCCAAATCTCCAACGCAATGCCGAACGTCGCGATGAGTGCCAGTCACCGGAAAGGATTGCTCCTAGGGGGTATCCTATGAATAACACGCTGTCTCTCCAAGAACTGTTCAGCAAGCGGATTTTCCAGGTTCCTGACTACCAACGCGGCTATGCGTGGGAGGAGCGACAAGTCGCGGAATTTCTGGATGATCTTAGGCTGCTCGCCTCCTCCAGTCCCGGCTATCGCCACTATACAGGCACTATCGTGCTCTGTAGCCAGTCTGATGAGGTGGAGGATGACGGAGGGAGGAGCTATGAGGTTTGGGACATAGTGGATGGGCAACAGCGCCTGACAACCGTGGTTCTGTTGCTCAACGAAGTAAGCCGGGCACTGGGTGGTTACCCGAACTGCGACGAACTCGCTAAAGGAATCGAGAGGGATTATGTCCGCACAAGTCGTGACGGTCTGCCGCTCTACAAGATGACGCTTAACAAGGGCACCGATGATTTCTTCAAGTCTGTTGTTCTGAGGGAGAAACCGGACGTCGTGGGGCCGCCTATAGCTTCGGCACAACGACTCCAGAATGCCCAGAAGCAGATTGCCGACTATCTGACCTTTGCGGGGGACAGTACGGCAGATCGAGAGCAATGGCTGCGGGAGCTGCGGAGCAATATCACAGGTCGCCTCCACTTCAACCTGTACGAGGTCGAGGACGCAGCGGCAGTCGGTACTATATTTGAAGTGATGAACGACCGCGGCAAGCCATTGACTGACCTGGAGAAAGTCAAGAACTACCTACTGCATGCCACCTCCCCTCTCGATGTGGAGGAAAGCAGCAAAGGTAATTTTGTGGATTCTGTGAATGACGCATGGGCGTACATACTGGATCAGTTGATGTCTGCCGGATTAAGTTCGCCCGCGGATGAGGATAGGTTGCTCCGTGCGCACTGGCTCATGCAGTATGACCCGCAATCCCAGAACTGGAGTGGAAGCAAAAGCATCAAAGACAAATTCGATTTTCGGAATTACCATAGGCAATCTGTCCAGTTGCTAGGCGATTTACAGCAGTACATAGACGGCCTTCGGTCGGCCAGCATCTGTTACTGTGATGCGCTCAATCCCGACCGAAGCGACGCATTCCAGTCATTCTCTTCCCATCCAGGACGCCGGGATGACGTCAAACTTTGGAACTCCAAACTGGTCAGAATAGGGGTAACCGCAACCTTCCTGCCTTTGCTGATGGCGGTTCGAACACGCTGGCCTTCCGATCCGCAAAAATACCTTGAGGTAGTACGACTCTGTGAAGCGTTAGCTTTCCGTTTCTATACGGTGGCACAATATCGTGCTAACTTCCGACAATCGCATATGTTTCGCCTCGCCAACCGTGTTTATCATGGGATGGAATTTAACGATATATCCCGTTACATCAAGCAGACTTACAACGTCAACGACGAAAGGCGTGGATTTGCGGAGTTCACAGACGTGGCGACGCCTCGCAATTGGTACGGTCGGAGAGGGCTCAGGTATTTCTTGTACGAGTACGAGCAGGACTTGGCTTCAGCCAAGGACGCATCGCCCAGAGTCAACTGGAAGGACATCAGCAGCACGGGCCTTAAAGATACTATTGAGCACATACTGCCGCAGTCTATAGAAAACCAGCCCTACTGGCAGGCTCACTTCGACAAAACCACACATAATGAACACCTGCACGACGTCGGCAACTTGACGCTAACCAAGCACAACTCGTTCTATGGCAACAAGCCCTTTCCTGAAAAGAAGGGTATGACCGGTGCCGATTATCATTGCTACACGGAGTCGCCGTTTTTCCAAGAGCAGGAGCTTGCCCAGCACGATGATTGGACCGTAACTACCATCAATAAGCGCCGTGCCAAGTTGCTGGGGTGGGCAAAGGAGCGATGGCATGTTGACTTCAGCGACGTCGATGTTGCACAGCCAGAAAGCGATGACGATGATGAAGACCGCGACGCTCGCGAAGTGTAGATATCCCAATTGCATGAGGGTAGCAAGACGAGAACGGTAATATCCATGACTACCCTCGGAATCTCCGGCCGCGTGCTGGGCGACAGAGGCTGACGACAGTGGGCGATTTCATGGCCGAAATCCACATTGGGAACATCACCGGGGGCGATATGCACCCGGTGACCGCTCTGGTGGACACCGGCGCCACCGAATCCGCCTTTCCTGCGGACCTGCTGGAATGGCTCCACATCCCGGCGGCGGAACGGCCGATGGACTACGTTCTGGCCGATGGGACGGTCCTGCGGTGTCCCCGTGGGCTCGCCCGGATTTCCATAACGCTCCGGTCCGGCGAGACCTTCAGCAGCATCTGCCCAGTGGCTTTCTGGCCCGACGAAAGCGGCCAGTGCATCGGCGCAACCACGCTGCAGATCCTGACGCTGGCGGTTGATCCCGTCAACGAAGAATTGGCGCCCGTTGCAGCGCTTCGGCGAGGCTGGGGCGGGGATATTCCGCTGCAGCGATGACGGTTCTCTGCATGAAGTGAGTGTGACCATCCCATGACGACCATTGAAATCTCCGACCGCGTGGTTGACCGTATCCACCGTCGAATCCGCCGCCTCCCGCCCGGGCTCCAGGAACATTGCCAGCGGGTGGAGCAGATCGCCCGCGGCCTCGCCGAGCGTCACGGGCAGGACGTGGAAGCCGTCGGCCTGACCGGTCTGGCCCACGACGCCACCAAGCACTTCTCCGGCTTGGAGAACCTCCTCCGCATGGAGGAGTACGACCTGCCTCCCGTCACCGAGTTCGAGCGGCGCAACCCGGCCATACTGCACGGCATGGTGGGCGCGGAGCTGCTCAAGCGCGAGGACGGCCTGGGCCATCCTCAACTCTACAACGCCATCTACTGGCATACCACCGGCGATCCGACCGGCGGCGACTCCATCGCCCACATCGTATTCCTCGCCGACAAGCTGGACCCGGTAAAGGTCAAGCGTTACCCCTGGCAGGGCGAGCTGAAGGAACTGGCCGAAAACGACCTCCCCGCCGCCATGACCATGTTCCTCACCAGGAACGTCGTCCGGATGCTGGACAAGGGTTCGCTGGTGCACCCCGCGGCGATAGAGGCGCGCAACACGTTGCTGTTGGCGACAGCATCGTAGCTCAGAGTGTAATTGCTCTTACGAAATCAGAGAGATATCATGGAATACGAAGTTGTTGTCTGGCGCGGAACCTTGTCCGATGGTTCCACTTGCTACGCGGCGATTTGCCCGGCCATCGATCATGCTCATGGCCAGGGAGACACGGAAGCTGAGGCTCTGGTTGACGTTGCGGATACCATGGCCATCTACCTGGATCATGAGCCGGAAAGATTCAAAATCGGACAAGAAGCTCAGGATGCAATCCGTAGATTGACGGAGGAACTGGGCGAGAATGGAACCGCCTGCTGGGTGAAGCAGGTCGCCCCGGCGCGCAATCGGGTGCCCGCTTAGGTTATGGTTAGGATTGCCAACGCCAAGACCAGGCAGTTGCTTCGATTACTGCGCAGGATGGGCTTTACACAAAGCAACCGAGACCATACTTACTTCATACATGCTTGGCTGCGCCTGCGGACAAAGGTGTCGCATGGAGACAAAGAAGTGGACGCCGATCTGATGGGAGAGATCGCTATCGCGCAACTCAAAATGAACAGTGCCGAGGAGTTCCGCGCTGCCCTCCGGGGCGATATTCCACGCCGCTATTTCGACCCCGACGCGCCGTGGGATGGCCAACCCCTGGACTAGATTGTAAGGCCGGAGAGCATGAAGTACGATGTAGTAGTTTGGCGCGACACCTTGTCCGATGGCTCGATTTGCTACGCTGCGCTCTGCCCCGCCCTTCGACACGCGCACGGGCAAGGGGACACCGAGGACGAAGCGTTGTGCGAAATAGCCGAGGCGCTGGCCTGTTTCCGGGAGCGGGAGCCAGAAAGGGAGAAGACCGGCCAGGCGGCGCAGGACGCATTGACTGAGCTGATTGCGGAGTTGACCGCCGAAGACGTGGATCCCTGGGTGCGTCAGGTAGTTCCCGCTACAGTTCCGACTACAGCATAGCCATGCCCAGGATTGCCAACGTCAGGACAAGACAATTACTGCGTTTGCTCCGCCGAATGCAATTTGTGCAGGATAATCGTGACCATGCCTGTTTCTACCATGAATGGTTGCGGGTATCTACGCGGGTATCCCACGGTGACAAAGAGATCAACGCACTGTTGATGGGCAAGATAGCCATAGATGATCTGAAGATGAACAGCGCCGAGGAGTTCCGCGCCGCCCTCCGGGGCGAAATCCCCCGCCGCCACCTCGACCCCGACGCGCCGTGGGACGGCCAGCCTCTGGACTGAGTGAACAGCATGACCGCACAGCTTGAAATAACCCCGGAAGCCGCCCAGTTCATCCGGCACAAGGGCGGCCAGGCCGTCGTCGACCTGATCTGCTGGAAGGGTTGAAGCGGCGAGTCCGTGGAGGTATCGGTCGATACCAACGTGCGCCGCCGCCGCAGCCTGGAGTCCTACGACCCGGCCAGCCAGGACGATATCACCCTGTACCTGGCCCCCGGCATCGCCGAGTACGCTCAGCAGGTCAACCTGTCCATGAGCCGGTTCCTGCTCTTCCGGAACCTGAAGGCCACCATCGTGCTGCCCCACGGCGTCACGCTGGGCCGGCGTGCTTCTCTCGTTTAGCCGACCTGCGCCGGCAGCATATCGGCCACGGCGCAGGTGAAGCCGGGCAGGTAGTCCCCGCCGTCCACCGTGTCGGCGTCGGTGAGCACCAGCGGCGGCGCGTCTGCCGTATGCACCGTCAGCGTGCGGGCGTCGATGTCAATGACCCAGACGGCTTTGCCACCGGCGCCTAGGTATTCGCGGATCTTTTGGGCTATTTCCGCCAGCGTATTGCTGTCGGACAGGATTTCCACGGCGAGGTCGGGCGCACCGTTGTAGATCTTTCCCGCCAAGTCGGGTAGCGCCAGCCGTGCGTTGGACACGAAGGAAACGTCGGGCATCCGTGACGTGGCCGGCGAATCCGGTCCGGTAACGTACCCCCGGTTGTCGGTGTACACCTTGCCCAAGCGATTGGGATAGACATGATGCACCAAGTTCGCGGTATTTAGAGCTGCCGCTTCTTCGTGTTCTTCCGACGCAACCATCAGTTCAATCAGGACTCCGTTGACCAGTTCGTAGCGCGGATACTTTGGCAACGCGGCGTACGCTTCCAGCGTAACCGGCGGCGCGGCGGTTGGTTGAGTGGTCATAAGGAGCCTCCGGGTCAGAGAGCCGGCAGCATATCGGCCACGGCGCACGCAAAGCCGGGGAGGTAGTCCCCGCCGTCCACCGTGTCGGCGTCGGTGAGCACCAGCGGCGGCGCGTCTGCCGTATGCACCGTCAGCGTGCGGGCGTCGATGTCGATTACCCAGACGGCCCTGCCGCCGGCGCCCAGGTATTCGCGGATCTTCTGAGCGATTTGGGTTGGCGTGTTGCTCTCGGACAGAATTTCGACGGCCAAGTCTGGCGCGCCATCGTAAAGCATTCCTGCCATGTCCGGCTGACCCAATCGAGCATTGGAAACAAAGGAAACGTCGGGCATACGCGATGTGGCCGGCGAGTCGGGGCCGGTGACGAATCCTCGATTGCTTCCATATACTTTGCCAAGTCCACGGGGGCGCGTGTGACCCAACATATGATAGCCCACCAGCATAACCGTTTCCTCGTGTTCCTCGGATGCAACCATTAGCTCAACAAGGGCTCCTTTCACTAACTCGTAGCGGGGATGCTTGGGCAGCGCAGCGTACTCTTCCAGAGTAACCGGCGGCGCGGCGGTGGTTGGTTGCGTTGTCACGTTGGAGCCTCCGTATTATCGGTGCTGGTCATCATGAGCGCAGCCGGGGCAGCATATCGGCAACTGCGCAGGTGAAACCCGGCAGATAATCTTCCCCATCCACGGTATCGCCGTCGGTCAAAACCAGCGCCGCCGCACCGGGTCGGTGCACTGTCAACATCCGTTCGATGGGGTCAAACACCCAGACCGCCTTGCCACCGGCCGCCAGGTACTCGGCAACCTTCTGCGCTATCTCGCGTTCGGTGTTGCTGGGAGACAGCACCTCCACCGCAAGGTCGGGCGCGCCGTCAAACAATGCTCCGAAAAGATCGGGCCGCAACCGCTCGTTGGACACGAACGATACATCGGGCAAACGGGATGAGGCCGGCGATTCCGGGCCGGTTACGAATGCCCGGTTACTGCCGTAAACTTCCCCCAAGTCGTGCTCGTCAGCGTGCCCGTCCACATGGCGAGATACTCTCACTACCGTTATTTCATGCTCTCTGGATGCATACATTTTCTCAACCAGAACGCCTTTCACCAATTCGTAGCGAGGAAACTCCGGCAACGCCGCAAATTCCTCCAACGTAACCAGCGACGCGGCGGTGATGTTTTGCGTCGTCATGGCAAAACCTCCTGATGAAGTCTCGATAGCTACCGCGCGTAGCGGTAGCCGCCGGCCGGTGTGCGCGCGCAGTTCAGCCGCCGGTTCAGGTGCAGCCCTTCCAGCACGAACTCCACCGCCGATGCCACCACCTCGGGCCGTTGGTCGTCACCCACCAGGGCCGTAACGGCCGAGCGCAGCCCATCCACGTTGTCCAGTGCAGAAGCGTAGGCCCCCGACGGAACGTCGCTGCCCGTTTCCACCGCGTTGCCCAGGTCGAAGGAGGTGACGATGTCTTCCAGGTCCTCCACGTTGCAGTAGCGGCCGAAGATGCCCAGCGTCGCCCGCTTGGTGAGGTCCTCCACCAGCCGGTCCTCCCGGCCCTCGCCGAAGGTCTCCAGCTCGATCTTGCCGCCAAGGGAAGCGACCAGAAAGGGCAGGTCGCTGATGCGCGGGCAGGCAATATCCTCCCCCTGTCGAATGCTGCGGCGCAGCGCGTTACTGATCAGCGTCTCGTAGTTGGCGATGGAGACGCGCACGCTCACACCGGAGCGCTGGTTGATCTCGTTGCTTGACCTCGCCCGCGCCGTCACTTCCGCGATGATCTCGGTCATAAAGTCGGGGACGACGACCCGGTCCTCGTCGGGGAAGCGGTTGCGCTCCTGCTCCATGATGGCGATCTCTTCGTCCAACGCCCGGGGATAGTGGGTGTGAATCTGCGCGCCGTAGCGGTCCTTCAGCGGAGTGACGATGCGGCCGCGGTTGGTGTAGTCCTCGGGGTTGGCCGTGGCCACCACGAACACGTCCAGCGGCATCCGGATGCGGTAGCCCTTGATCTGCACGTCACGCTCTTCCATCAGGTTGAACAGGCCCACCTGGATGCGCTCGGCCAGGTCGGGCAGCTCGTTGATGCAGAAGATGCCCCGGTTGGTGCGGGGCACCAGGCCGTAGTGGATGGCCGACTCGTCCGAAAGGTGTCGTCCCTCGGCCACCTTGATGGGGTCGATCTCGCCGATCAGGTCGGCGATGGAGATGTCAGGCGTGGCCAGTTTTTCCGAGTAGCGCAGGTCCCGGCCGATCCAGGCCACGGGGGCGTCGTCGCCCATGTCGGCCACCATCTGCCTGGCGTCCGGGCTGAGCGGATGGTAGGGGTCGTCGTTGAGCTCGCTGCCGGCGATGACCGGCAGTTGCTCGTCCAGCAGGCTGACCATCTCCCGGATCAGCCGGGTCTTGGCCTGGCCGCGCTCGCCCAGCAGGATGATGTCCTGCCCCGCCAGGATGGCATTTTCCAGCTGCGGAATGACCGTCTGGTCGAAGCCGATGATGCCGGGGAAGACCGGTTCCTCGGCGCGTATTTTGGCGATCAGGTTGCGACGGATCTCCTCGCGCACCGATACCGATTGGTATCCGCTATCGCGGAGTTCGCCGATGGTGGTGGGCAAAGCGTTATTCGTGGACATGGAGTCAGGCCGTCCTTTGGTCAGGGTGGGGGTCCGCCGGCAGTATAGCAAACGGGCAGCGGCGTGCTAGAATCCCGGCATCACCGTGCCCTGCGTGAGGCCCCGCTATGACTGCCGCCCCTGAATTGACCACCACGACGGCGCCGCCCTATCCCTATCCCGAGGATGGGGTAATCGATTACGACCGCCTGGACTTTGACCCATTTGAACTGGAGCCGCTGCCCGAATCGATGGAACAGAACCCGATCATAGTGGAAATGGTCTACACCCTGGTGGCCCGCTTCGCGTCCTTTGAGTGGCGAGGCGAGGTGTTCATTGACCACAATTCGGACATCTGCTACGACCGTCGCAACCTCAACGTAAGGATTCGCCCAGACGTGTTTCTGGCCTTTGACGTGCCGGAAGGGTTAGATATCCACGCGCGCAGTCTGTACCTGCCCTGGGAGGCCGGCAAGCCACCGGATTGGGTTTTGGAAGTGGGTTCCAAAAGCACCGGAGAAGTGGACACCGGTCGCAAACGGCGCATCTACGCCGAGATTGGCGTACCGGAGTATTGGCGCTTCGACCCCAGCGGCGGAGACCACCACGGCGCCGCCCTGGCCGGCGACCGCTTGGTCAACGGCGCCTACGAACCCATTGCGCTGACCTCGGAGCCGGACGGCATCCTGAAAGGTTACAGCGAAGTTTTGGAGCTGTACTTCTGCTGGGATGACGGCAACCCGCGCTTCTACGACCCGGTGTCAGGGGAGTACCTGGAAAATATGCGCGAAATATGGGAGGCCCGCCAGGACGCGGAGACCCGCATCGCCGGTGAGCAATCAGCCCGTCAGGACGCGGAGACCCGCGCCGCTGCCGCCGAGAACCGTGCCGACGCCGCGGAGACCCAGCGGGACGACGTCCTCTCCGAAAACGAACAACTCCGCGCCGAAGTGGAGCGGCTGCGGGCGGAACTCGACCGCCGATAATCCTGAAACCGGGAAGGACTATTATCTGCCCGGGAGGAGGGCGGTAGCTTCAAGCGCTATGACGGTGGCGCCGCATCAGCGATAGAGTCAGGCCGTCCTTTGATCAGGGTAAGGGTTCGCCAGCAGTAGAGCAAAGGGCCGGTGGTTATCCGCCCTGGGCGTGGTCCATTTCAAATCGTGGGTTGCGGAACGCTCCGCTTTCCATCATCCATCGGGATGGGAATTCTCCTAAACTTCCCCGCCCGATGGACGGCGCGGGTCGACCGCATCCCCAGGCCCGGCCCTCTCTCCTGGCATAGAGCGGCGCAATAACAGCGCGTAACTTGTAATATGAAACCTGCAAACTCATTGTAATGTACCATCCTAACGACAATACAAAGTATATGGCGCAGAATAAATAATTTATTGCATCAAATTGAGTCTACTTGGCATACTATGTGAAAATAGTACAATAGATAGCACTGCTGGGCCCGGCTGCACCATACCTGACCGGCCGGTGGGGGTGGATAATGAAAAACGTCGATATCGACCGCCGGGGGCTGCGTTCCTTTGTTGGAGTCGCGGTTGCGCTGCTGGCGGCGACGCTGCTGCTGGCCGGGACTGCCTGCGGCGGCGACGCCGGAGCTCCCACCGCGACCCCAGCGTTCTCTCTGCCCACGGCGCTGCCCAGCCCCGAGGCTGCGCCGGCCCCCGGCGCCGGCGGCGAGGCTACCGCGGCAGCCTCGTCCGCATACTGGGACGGCCCCCGCGCCTGGGAGCCCGAGGATGTGAGCGCACTGGAACGGGTTACGCAGGAGTTGGTCGCCCCGCCCTTCCTACCCGACCATGAGCAGGTTTACGACGGTGAACCTCGTGTCGTCGAGGTTCGGATGGAAATCGAAGAGAAGGAGATCGAGGTCGCGCCCGGTGCGTTCATATGGGCATTTACCTTCAACGGGTCTGTTCCCGGTCCCATTATCGTGGTGCACGAGGGCGACTACGTGGAGCTTACCCTGGTAAACCCCTCCAGCAGCCGGCTGCTGCACAACATCGACTTCCACGCCTCCATTGGCGCGCTGGGCGGTGGGTCGCTGACCCAGGTCGGGCCGGGCCAGGAGGTGGTCCTGCGCTTCCGGGCCGTGAAACCGGGCGTGTTCGTGTATCACTGCGCCCCCGGAGGAACCATGGTCCCCTGGCACGTGACCCACGGCATGAACGGCGCCATCATGGTCATGCCCCGGGGTGGATTGAACGATCCGGCGGGAAATCCCATTCGCTACGATCGTGCCTATTACGTCGGCGCGCAGGACTATTATCTGCCCCAGGATGAGAACGGCAACTTCAAGCGCTATGACGATCCGGCTGCTTCAATGGTGGACGATCTGGAAGCCATGAAAGCCCTGATCCCCACGCATATAGTGTTCAACGGCTCCACCGGAGCTTTGCAGGGCGATGGGCAACTTACCGCCAATGTGGGGGAGAACGTGCTGATTGTCCACACGCAGGCAGACCGGCAATTGTACCCGCACCTCATCGGGGGGCATGGCGATTACGTCTGGGAGCGGGGGAATTTCAGTAGCCCGCCGGCCCTCGACCTGGAAACGTGGACCATCGCCGCCGGATCGGCGGGAGCGTCCATCCACGCCATTCGCCAGCCGGGAACCTACGTGTACCTGGCCCACAACCTGATCGAGGCCTTCGTCTACGATGCCAAGGCCATCCTCGTGGCTGAGGGCGACTGGGACAACGACCTGATGGAGCAGGTATCGCCGCCCGGCCCCATCCAGTAGCGCCCCGGAACCGTCATTGCGAGCGCAGCGCGACCGCTACATCGTTTCGCTTCTCGCGATGACAATCTGGACGCCCGTGATATGCGAGCGCAGTTGCAATGCGGCTGCGCTCCTTGCTATGTATAGGGAGAACGCACAATCACATCGGACGCGCCGCGCGCCGAGGAGGCTTTTGCCATGTCCACCACCCCCGTCTATACCTACACTTACGACCACATCCATGTCCGCACCAAGGACCCGGAGGGTATGGCCGGCTTCTTCGAGACCATGTTCGGCGCGAAGGTCCTGCGACTCATCCAGAGCGACGGCGTGCCTCGCGTTGATCTGGACGTGAACGGCCTGGCCATCTTCATCGCCTCCGTTCAACCCGAGGAGCACATCGACCTCAGCCCGCGCGACCCGCACCTGGGCCTGGACCACTTCGGCTTCCGCGTGGACGACATCGACGGCGCGGTGGAGGACCTGCGCAGCAAGGGCGCCGAGATCTACGTGGAGCCGCGCACCATCCGCCCCGGCGTCCGCATCGCCTTCGTGCGCGGCCCCGACGACGTGCGCATCGAGATCCTTCAGCGGGACGGCTCCGGGTTGATGGAGGAGTAGCGCAATAGCTACTGCTTGCGGAGGAGCTGAGACGTCGGTGAGGTTCATGCCGGCGAGGGGGCCGGCGCGAGCAACTGCAAAAGACTGGCAAATGCTTCAGGAACCACCAATCCAACAAGGGCCAGCAGCTCAAGGGCGAACCACCCATACAGGTTGCGGGCGATTCGCCTCTTGGTCGTTCCCTGCTGCTCAAGTTCGTCGGATGTCGAGAAGATGGCTTTGCTTCCCAAGTAAAGCACGTTCAGGTATGCAAGTACCACGATGGCCACCAGCGAATACGCTGCCCAGGACGTAACAATCTCCGTGACGTCGGAGGCAAAAACGCAACGCCTACCGCCGCCGTTGCTACGGTGACTATGCCCAAGCATATTGTATTCCAATGGCGTTCCCATTCCTGCCTATCCGGCATTTCGAGGCTCCCCAGCCCGCGACTTTTGCCGGTTTTTATTGATGCTCTTGCGGTGGGCTTGCCAGGTGTCCCACGTTGCATAACTGCCGGGCGCAATCATCAGGAAGATGCCGCCCGCAACCCCCGCGGTCGTGTTGGCGTTTTCCAGCGTGAAAGCCATCGCCAGAAACATGACGCCGAATAGCCATCCTCCCAACCACGATAGCGCCACCGCTTGCCAGTTTGTCCGCCAGACCGATTGCAAGGTCTCTTGTTCACCGGAATCAGGGGCTTGGGACGGAGCGTCGGTCGAGCCTGCATCAAACGGGGTATCGTGCGGTGTTTCGCCGGCCATTCTGGCACCTCCGGTTAGAGCTGCGCGCGTAGCCAGTCTATCACGTTGGCCCACCCCGCCTCATCGCGTGATACTCTGTCGGCTGCACACGATTCACGAAGTTGAGGACATCATCCATGCCCCGCGCCGCCTTCGTCTATGACGACGCCATGAGCCAGCACGTGCTGCGCCAGGACCACCCCATGCGTCCCATCCGGCTGCGGCACACCTACGAGTTGCTGGACGCCTACGACGCCTTCGACGGTGTCGACTCGCTGCTGGTTACCCCGACCCTGGCCGATGAGACCAGCGTGGGCGCGTTTCACTCCCGCGACTACATAGCCGCCGTGCGCACCTTCAGCCTGGGTCTCACCGGATTCCAGCCCCAGCGCTTCGGCTTTGCCCAGGGCGGCGACAACCCGACCTACCCCGGCATGTACGAGGCCGCCATGCTCAGCACCGGCGCGACCCTCACCGCCGCCCGCATGGTGGCCGACGGCGAGGTTCCGGCGGCGTTCAACATCAGCGGCGGCCTGCACCACGCGGCGGCCCGCAACGCCAGTGGCTTCTGCGTCTTCAACGACCCGGTGGTCGCCATCATGTACCTCCTGCAGCGCGGCCTTCGCGTCGCCTACGTGGACATTGACGCCCACCACGGCGACGGCGTGCAGGACGCCTTCTACGGCGATCCCCGCGTGCTCACCATCTCGGTGCACGAATCGGGTCGTTATCTGTTTCCCGGCACCGGCTTCGCCGGCGAGGTAGGCTCCGGCGACGGCGTGGGATATGCGGTCAACCTGCCACTGTATCCTTACACCGACGACGAGATCTACCTGGAGGCCTTCGAGGCCGTGGTGCCGCCGCTTCTCGAAGCCTTTGCGCCCGACGTCCTGCTCACCCAATTGGGCATCGACTCCTACCACACTGACCCGCTGACCCACCTGCAGGTCACCAGCCGTGGCTTCATTGCCGCCGTCACGCGGCTGGGCGGCCTCGGCTATCCGTGGCTGGCCACCGGGGGCGGCGGATACGACATCGGCGCGGTGGCCCGCTGCTGGACCCTGGCCTACGGCGTGATGTGCGGCGCCGACTGGCCCGATCGCATCCCCACGGCGGCCATCGAGCGGCTGGGCCGCACCACACTGCGTGACACCGAGATACCGGAGATACCGGATCACATCCGCGCCGACGCCCGCGCCCTGGCGTCAGAGAGCGTGGCCGCCATTAAAGACGCGGTGTTCCCGGTTCACGGCCTGGAGGCGTAGCCCTCTCGACCCGGCGGCACGCAGCGCACCGCCGTGGTGATGAAGCCGCTGTGCGCCACCATGCGGTGGGCCGGCCGCACGCTGCGCCGCGACACGTTCCAGCCCCGCAGCATGGTCTCGGCGGTCTCCACCCGGGCGAAGCGGCCGTCACCGTTCAACGCCAGCACCAGTTCCTGCACCTGCAATATCGTGGGCAGGAAGGACAGCAGGATGCCGCCGGTGATCAGCGCGTTGGCGGCGGCGTCCACGGCGTGCCAGGGCTCCGGCAGGTCCAGGATCACCCGGTCAACCGCGGTGTCGGAGATGCCCTCGAAGATATCGCCGACGGTGACCTCATGGCGCGAGGTGTCGGGGATCACGGAGTGCACGTTGGACAGCGCCTTGTTCACCACCGCCGCGTTGATCTCGTAGGAGTGGACGCGCCCCATGGGGCCTACGGCGCGCAGCAGGGCCGTGGTCAGCGCGCCGGAGCCCAGCCCCGCCTCAACCACCGTCGCGCCGGGAAAGATGTCGGCCATGGACACGATGTTGCCCAGGTCCTTGGCGTAGATAACCTGGGGACCGCGGGGCATCAGGCGCACGTAGTCGCCCAGGGTGGGCCGGATGCCCAGCATAACGTGGCCGCGGCTGGTGGCGTACCAGCCGCCCACCGGCTGCCCGATCACCTCATCGTGGGGGAGCCATCCCAGGTGGCAGTGGAACTCGCCGCCGGGGCTCAGCGTCTCCTGGTAGGTGCGGCCCTTGCGGTCCAGGAACAGGGCCAGTTCGCCGGCGTGGAAGCGGCTGCGGTCGCCAGCATCAACCTCCGTTATCACCGGGGGCGCAGCCCCGTTGCAATCCTGATCGTTGTCGTTGCCGGCATCGTCGTCAAGCGTAGTCATTGGTGTATTATACCGCCGTTATGCAGGAGCGGATGTTCACCCGGGAAGAGGCCAACGACCTGGTGCCGTGGCTCGAGGAGCGGTTCGAGGCCATGGCGCCGCTACGGGCCGAGCTGGTGCGCCAGCAGGAGGAGTTGCTGTCCCTGCTGCGCCGTCGCCGCAGCAACGGCCACTCCAGCAGCGAGGAAGACATCGCCGAGACTGAGCGCATCGTGTCCCAACTCACCCAACGCCTGCAGGACGCAGTGCGCGAGATCACCGAGCGGGGCATCCAGGTGCGTGACATCGGCCGTGGCCTGGTGGACTTCCCATCCCGCCGCGAGGGCCAGGTAGTGTACCTCTGCTGGCAGCGCGGCGAACCCTCCATAGGCTGGTGGCACCCCACGGACACGGGCTTCGCCGACCGGCGGCCGCTGTAACGGTGCGGCGGACTGGCCGCCGCTAATGCAAGGCTGGCGGCTGAAAGGTTACGTTATCTGATGCAATTGCAAGGTGACGCCGCCCCGCCCTATAATTGGATTATGGGCAACGTTAACGTTGGCAACAGAACCATACAAGGAGCGGGCTAGCTTATGAGTGATACACAGAGCGACCGTTTCACTGAATCGGTCGCCGGGAGGTTGTCATCGGAAAGAGCGCGCGAGCTATGGGAACCCATCGCACAGGAGTTCGATAGAGATAGAGGCGGTCCCGACGCAGCCATTGAACTTCTCAACGCCGATAAACAGAGCCTCGAAGAGCGAATACAGAGATTGCTTTCAGAATTTGAGGGTATATGAGGTACGATCATGGCAAAAGGCTTCCTTGTTCAGTCCGTTGGGATCGAGGGATTCAAAGGTTTTACTACCCGCAAAGAAATCGATTTCAACGGACGCCATGTTTTCCTGCTGGGTCAGAACGGCAATGGGAAATCGAGCATCATCGAAGCCGTTCGCTGGGGGCTGTTCGGTTCTGCGCGCCGACAGAACGAAGTTGTGGCGAACCGTGGTTATAACGGGCGTTGTCGCGTTGACATCACACTCATCAGCGAGGGGGCGAAGTGGTATTTGCGCCGAACGCTGAACCGGGGAACTACGGGCGGGAGCGACGCTGTGCTTACTGACGAGCACGGTCAAGAACACTCCATCCGGGAGATTCTGCCTCAACTGGATTCGGTCGATGCCGGAGAGGGTATGCACATCATCTTTGCACCCCAAGCAACCCCTCTTCGTCGCCAGCCTGAGGACCTCTCTGCGTTCGAGCGCACCGTCTTCAACCACTTGGGACTTGCTAATCCGCGCGCTTTGTTAGGGCACATTGATAACTTGATAAACGAGCAGGAATTGACCGAAAACAACTTGGGAGAAAAGCTTACGAACGCCCGCGACGACATTGACAGCGAAATCGAACGCCTTGAACGGTTGAGAGGCAATATCGCAAGCGCGCGACCTTGGGATACCGAGTATCCGCCGTCGGTAGCCCAATCCGAGAACAAAATACGGGGACTAATCACAGAGATTACCGGCGAACAGCCTGATGAATCACTGGCCGGTCTTTCATTAGACGCCTTGATTGACAGCGCGGAAGATGCACTTGATGACAGGCGTTCCCGAGATCAAAAAGGACTGGAAGACGAGGTTGTTGAGGTTAAGAATCGTAAAGGGCGATTAGATGACCTTTCCAACATTTTAGCGGGCATCGAAGCGAAAGAGGAGGAGGCGCAACAGGTGCAAGCAAACCTTGATGCGGCATTGGAAGGCATATCCATCGACGAGTTACGGAGCAACATCGCTGATGCGAAAGCAAAGGTAGACGCCATCGCGCTGCAGCGAGAGATAATCGATGCCGCGGTTGAATTGTTGAGTCGTGAGCACGGTGAAGACATAACCTGCTACACCTGTGGAAAGGGTCATACCCGTCAGGAATTTGAAGGTGCCTTGCGTCACATCGATGCCAAACTGCCCGGGTACGGGTATGCACCTCCAGACTTGGCAAGCTTGGAAAATCGTTGCCGGTTGGCTGAGGCTTACCGTACGCAGTTGCAAAATCTGTCAAGTGTGCTTGCTGGCCTACGGCAATCTGAGCAAGAAACTAAAGACCGCATTTACACTGAAGACGGAGCAGATGCCCTGCCAGGACAGGTAAGTATAGCCACTCTCACTGAGGCTATAAATCGCCATTCTGAACGCATAAGCTCACTCCAAGTGCAGATTGATGATCAGGAAAGCTGGTTTGCCGCTAGGCGGGCGCAGTTGTCCAAAATGCGTGAGGAGGAAAGATTCCATCAGATCCAAAGGGATTTGGAGCGTCGTCGCCACTCAAAGAACCGATTTGGTCGGATAGAGACTGCATACGAAAACCTAGTGTCATTCGGTGAATCTGTTCGAGAGATCCGGCAAGCGGTGTCTGCCAGTCTCGACGAGCGGCTTGCGGAAGACCTCCCGCGAGTCTCGGAACGATTCTCGCAGGTCTTCGTGGACCTTACCAATCATCGTTGGTATGATCGACTGAACATAGTCAGAGACGCCAATACAAAATTGGAGCTGCGGGTGTCTAGCAGCCAAGACCCTACTAATGAATTCCCCACCGGGGTACTCAACGGACAATCCGAAAGTGCTCTGGACTTGGTGCCGTATTTTGCCCTCAGCCAAGCGGACGATGCTCCTACCGAAGTGTATCTGGTCTTGCTGGACGACCCTACGCGTGCTTTCGACGAAGATCACATTAGGATTTTGGTTGAAAGGCTAGCCGACTTGGGCAGCAACGTTCAGCTCATGGTTGCTTCACAAGAAACCGGCCGTTTTCGTGAACTGCTGCCAAAGAATTTTGAGCCATCCGGTTATGTTATCGTTGAGCCAACTAACTGGTCTCACCACGATGGCCCCGATCTGGATATCGAATATGAATAGGGACACAGTGCATGATTCAAGAGAATGTATCGAGCGCATACGTGCGGGTATCTCAGACGAGGCGTTCGGCTACAAGGTTCAGGCTCTTGCCGCGCATGTGCTACTGCGGTTAGGGCATCAAATCGGAGCGGTCAACCAGTCCGGACATCCGGACATTGCCACCACCAAGGACGGTCGTGAATTTCGTTTTGAAGTGGAAGCCGAGGCAAAGCGTCCTCGCCTCCGCAAGCTTACCAATGCTGACTTCGCTTCACTGTTAGAAGTGACCGATGGAGCAGGTTACTACGCCCTCGCAGTCAGTTTCCCTAAACCCAGATGGGTGCTGGTGCCGGTCATAAAACTCGTGGGTAGAACTCGGGCCAGCCCGAATATGTTGCTTGAGGCGTTAAGCGACAAGGATTACTCGCATGAATGGACTCGAGAGTATCAACATCTGTTGCACGATGCTTGCAGGCAAATTCGAATGGCATCATTCGGTACGCTGTGCGAAATGGCCATAACGGGACGCGGGATGTGACGAGCATTACTGGCCGTTAGACTTCCCTCGTCGCCAACCTAGCAGCATATTTCCAGATTGCCTACCTCGGCAATTCACACACCGGCTCTAACGCCCTCCAATCCCCTCCACCGCCGCCCGTATCTCGTCGGCGTGCACGGCGTAGAAGGTGCCCACCACCTGCACGCCTCCCGGCGTTCGGCGAGCGGCGGCGCGGACCATGCCCACCACTTCGCCGGCGGTGTTCAGCACCGGCCCGCCGCTGTCGCCCGGGTCGATGGGGGCGTCCATCTCCAGGTTGCGGCCGTAGCTCTGCGCGCCGAAGTTGGTGATCTGGGACAGGATGCCGGCATTGGCCTTGGGCGAGCCCACCTGACCGTCGCCCTTGACGCCGCTGCCCGAGTAGCCCAGGGCCAGCAGCTCTTTGGCGATGTCGTGTATGTCCGCGTCGCCCAGGACCAGCGGGACCGCGCCCGCCCCCAGTTGCGTCCCGCCGGCGTCGTACCGGAGCAGCGCGACGTCCCGGCGCTCGTCCATGCCGGCCACCGCTGCGACGAAGGCAGGCGCGGCCGCCTGCCGCACTGTGACCTCCGCGCTGTCCGAGACCACGTGGGCGGCGGTGACGATTACCCCGGGCTCCAGCAGCCAGCCGGTGCCGTGCTGACCATCCTCGGGCTCGATGTAGAACACCGAGGGCCAAGCCTGCTGGTAAACGGCGGCCAGGTGCGGCGTCGCGGCCTCCGCGACGGCATCCGCCACCGCCTGCTGGACTCGCGCCTCCAGCTCAGCGTCGTTGGGTCCGCACGCTGCTGCCGACAGCAAAAGCAGCGCGGCAACCCAGACCGCCGTCAGACCGGCGGGATTGCCGCGCTGCGCTCGCAATGACGGGGCTGGCAGGGTCAGATGAACCGCGCCTGCGCCCGGGCCTCGTCGGCGTAGTCGATGTAGACGGTGATGACCTCGCTGAAGAAGTCCACCGCCTCCACGCCCTGCTCCCGCTGGCCCACGCCGGACGCCTTGAGGCCGCCGAAGGGCAGGTGGACCTCGCCGCCCAGGGTCGGCGCGTTGACGTGGACCATGCCGGCGTCGACGGTGTTGATGTACTTGAAGGCCCGGGGAATGTCCCGGGTGTAGACCGATGACGACAGGCCGAACTTGACGCTGTTGGAGATCTCAACGGCGTGTTCCAAGTCGCGGGCGCGGAACACCGTCAGCACCGGCCCGAAGATCTCCTCCCTGGCGATGCGCATGTCGGGCGTCACGTCGGTGAAGATGGTCGGCTCCACGTACCAGCCCTCGTCGTAGATGCCGCCGGAGAGCGTCCGGCCTCCGAAGGCCACCGTCGCCCCTTCGTCCCGGCCCACGGAGATGTAGTCGGACACCGTACGCTGCTGCGACTCGCTGGACAGCGGGCTCACGTCGATGCCGTCCTCCAGCCCGTCGCCGATGGTCAGCCTGGACGTGCGCGCGATCAGTTCCGCCATGAACTGGTCGTACACACCGTCTTCGACAATCACCCGGCTGGTGGCGGTGCAGCGCTGGCCCGTGGAGCCGAAGGCCCCCTGCACGATGCCACCCAGGGCCTTGTCCAGGTCAGCGTCGGCCAGCAGGATGACGGCGTTCTTGCCGCCCATCTCGGCCTGCACCTTCTTGAGCAGAGACGCGCCGCGAGTATAGAGGTCGGTGCCGATCTCGGTGCTGCCGGTAAACGAGATGCCGGCCACGTCGGGCGATTCCACCAGGGCGTTACCCACGCTGCCGCCGGGTCCCGTGATCAGGTTCAGCACGCCGGGCGGGACGCCGGCCTCCTCGAACACCTCGGTCAGCTTCACCGCGCACAGCGGGGTGCTGGAGGCCGGCTTGAAGATGAGCGCGTTACCGCAGATCAGCGCCGGCGCCATCTTCCACGCGGGAATGGCGATGGGGAAGTTCCACGGCGTGATGATGCCAACCACGCCCAGCGGCCGGCGCACCGTGTAGGCCACCGTGTTGGGCAGTTCCGACGGGGTGGTGTAGCCGAACATCCGGCGGCCTTCGCCGGCCGCGTACTCCATGATGTTCATGGCCCGTTTGACCTCGCCCCGGGCGTCGGGCAACGGCTTCCCTTCCTCCTCGGTGATGGTTCTGGCGATCTCCTCGGACCGGCGTTCCATGATCTCCAGGGCGCGGAAGAGCACCTGCGCGCGCACCGGCGCCGGCGTGTCCGCCCACCCTTCGGCGGCTTCTGATGCCGCCGCCACGGCGCGCAGGGTGTCTTCCGGGTTGGACAGCTGGAAGTGCCCCAGCAACACGTCCTTGTGGGCTGGGTTGTACACGGAGTAGGTGCGGCCGGAGTCGGAAGGCGTCCACTGGCCGTTGATAAAGTTGTTGTGCGTGCGTATTTCGGTGGTGGGCATCTTGGCAGGCGCTCCTGTTTCCGTGGGCCTGTTGCGGCATGAAAGTGCATTGCAGAATACTACCGGGCGCAACCCACGGCAAGCGGAATGGTAGCCGGCGGCGCCCGCAGGTTAGAATGACATGGGCCGCAGCGTCCTGCTCGCCGGCGGCCAGCATTTCACCAAGGAGACGACCCATGGCTGCCTATATCATCGCGACGATTGAAGTTACCGATCCCGAGAAGTTTGAGGTCTACCGCGGGCAGGTTCCCGCCACCATCGAGAAGCACGGCGGCCGCTACCTGGCGCGCGGCGGCGAAGTGACGGTGGTGGAGGGCGACCAGCCGACCCGCCGCACCGTCATCCTGGAGTTCGACAGCCTCGAAAAGGCCAACGGCTGGTACTACTCCGACGACTACGCCGGCCCCAAGGAACTGCGCATCGCCTCCACCATCTCCAACGTGATGATCGTCGAGGGCGTCTAAACGCCCCGCGGCACGGGAGCAAAACCATTATGACCACCGCAACCGCGGCAAAAACCCGCCCGCGCATCAGGGTCCAGGAACTGGTCAACCGGTTCGTCCGGGAAGGTCTGGATCGCCCGCTGTCCGAGGACGACCCGGACATCTACTACCCTGAATCGGACGGGAACCCAATGGCAGAAACCGACGCCCAGTTTTACCCGCTGACCGAAACCGTGCTCGCCCTGCGCCAGCGCTACGCCGACCGCGATGACGTCTACGTCTCCGGCGATCTGCTGATCTACTACCGCATGAATGACAACACGGTGCGCCTGGCTCCGGACGTGTTCGTGGTGTTCGGCGTGGAGGATCACCTCCGCAGTTCGTACATCATCTGGCGCGAGGAGGGCAAGACACCCGATTTCGTTCTCGAAATCGCCTCGCCCAGCACCTTCGTGCGCGACATGACCGAGAAGCGTGCCCTGTACGCGGCGCTGGGAGTGACCGAGTACTGGCGCTTCGACCCCACCGGCCAGCTTTTCTCCCCCGCCCTGGTGGGCGAGCAGCTGGCCCCGGACGGCGAATACGAACCCATCGAAATCGGGCTGGGTGAAGACGGGATGCTCCGCGGGTACAGCGAGGTGCTGGAGTTGGAAGTCTGCCAGCGTCCCGACGGCGAACTCCGCCTCTACGACCCGGAGGCTCAAACCTGGCTCAGCTATCTGGCCGAGGAAGTGGCTGCCCGCCAGGCCGCCGAGGCCGAGCGAGATGCTGCCGAGACCGCCCGCAACGCCGCCGAAGACGCCCGCCAGGAAGCCGAAGACGCCCGCCAGGAAGCCGAAGCCCGCGCCCAGGCTCTGGAAGAGCGCCTCCGGCAGCATGGCCTGTCGCTCGATCAAGTCTAGCGCGGAGGTTCAGTGATGCGCGAAGTTGAGGATTACGATGCCAAATTCATCCTTTTCGAGCTGTTGGAGGCGGCAAGACAGGGTGAAACGGTGGTGATAACCCACCACGGTCAGCCGGTTGCGCATCTCTGCCCCGCTCCCCTTCCTGATCCGACTTCGGAATCGCCGCGTAACCTTTTGGACGAGAACGAAAAGGCAAGCGACGAAAGCGATGGCAGGTCGCCGGAGCCGTGGGAGACGGTCTCTGACAGCTTGCGGGACATCATAGATTGGCGACGTTACGGGCGCCGCTGATGCCTGCCATCGCACTGGACACCTCCGTGGCGGCGGCGTGGGTTCTTGATGATGAAAACGAACCTTACGCCGACGCCGCCTTCGTATCACCGCTGATTTCCGGCTGGTTGGTTCCCCGCTTCTGGCACATTGAGATGCGCAATGTCCTGCTCACCGCCGAGAGGCGAAATCGGATGTCTGCGGCTCGAGCCGCTCAGCACTTGGAGACGTTGACCGCGCTGCCAATCGACACCGACGACCAGACCGATCTGAATGCGGCCTACGAGTTAGCCAAAGCGCATGTCCTGTCGATCTACGACGCGGTGTATTTGGAACTTGCCCTGCGGCGTGACGTGATGATGGCCACGCTGGACAACAGGCTGCGCCGGGCTGCGCGGTCCGAGAGCCGGCTTTGGCAGCCATAAAATTAGGGCGGGTTCCAAACCCGCCCCTGAAATCCTTTGCTATCAGCCGCGGCTATCCCTCGAAGTCCACGCCCACGCCCACGATTTCCACCTGCATCGAGCGGATGTCCGGCGCGCCCGCGTCGAAGGTGACGCCTACCACCACGTTGATGCCCCGGTCCACCTCCGGCGCGCCCGGAATCTCGAAGCTGGCGTCCAGGTTATCGCCCTTGATGGCCATGCCCAGGTGCTCGGCGATGATCTTCTCGCCGTCGTACACCAGCACCTCGGCCACGTTGGCGTGGGATCGCGCGCGGAAGGAAACCGACACCGACTCGGCCTTGGTCCGGTTCCCGTTCTGCACCGTGGGCGTGGGTATGGCGAAGTGCATCCAGGCGTTCTGGCCCTCGTTGCCCTCGATGCGGGCGAAAGGCCCGCAGTGGCGCACCGAGGTGACCCGGTTCAGGTACTCTCCGGTCATCGCGGAGCCGTGTACCCAGGATGTGAATTTCTGTCCTGCCATCGTCGTAACCTCCTGCCGGCGGCGCGATTGGGTAGCGCGATCGTCGTTGCTGCTTGGAATCGTTGTTGCTGGTCAGAGGGGATTGAATCGCGCTACAGAATACCCGTCGGGCAGTTCATCCGCAAGGAGTACCATCGCCAATGCCTGCCGGCGATTGCCTTTACATCAATGGACAGGATTTACAGGATGTTGATGATTCCGAAGAACCATTCAATCCACACCGCCGTTTGGAACGGTTGTACCTTCACGACAGTCAGTTGATCCTGTCCATCCTCTATATCGATGTAAAGTTGCTCCGGCTACAGCAGCGTGCCCCGATTGCGCTCCATCTCCAGCAGGCGCGCCTTCACGCCGACGCCCCCGGCTCCATACCCGTGCAGACCCCCGTTGCTGCCCACCACCCGGTGGCACGGGATAATCAGCGGGAAGGGATTTCTGGCCATGGCCTGGCCGGCGGCGCGGGATGCCCTGGGGTTCCCGGCGGCCTCGGCCAGCCACTGGTAGGAGCGGGTCTCCCCCGGCGGTATGCTCCGGCAGGCCGCCCACGCCGCGCCGAAGAACGGAGAGGCGCCAGAGAGGTCCAGCGGTATGGCGTCCAGTGCTCCGGTATCTCCGGCGAAGTACTTGTCAAACGCTGCCAGTGCATCCGCGAACACGGTGGCGTTATCCGCCGCGGCGTTGCTTGCATCGCCCAGCCCGGCCAGCGCGTCCTGCGGCTCCGGTTGCAGGCTGACTCGAAGCAATCCCTGCGTTGAACCCAGCAGGGCCAGCCACCCGAAGGGCGTCTCATGCAGGCAGCAATATAGGGTGTCCGCTGGCAGCGCAGTTGTGTTCATCAGATGGGCCTTCCGTGCGGTTTTCAGACTTCCCGGCGGCGCAGGGCATACCACGCCAGCGGCCCGCGAACCATCTTCCAGGCCTCGACCACGCCGGCGTCGGCATCCGTGCCGGAATCGTTGCGTCCCGCATAGGTATGGCGGGCGTAGGCGTTGACGATTCGCCCGATGTCCGGCGCCTGCTCCGGGAGGGCCGCGGCCAGCATCCCCGCCCACTGGTGCGGCGTCTGGTGCTCCCGCAGCGGGATCGACGCCAGCCGGCCCAGGCGACGCAGGCGGCGGTACGCGCCCGGCACGTCGCGGGGCGGCGCGAACAGCCACCGCCACACTGCCCACGCGCTGACTGCCAGCGCCGCCACGCCCGCGGCGACGCCCCCGATCCAGGGCAGGAAGCTGCGGGCGGTGGAGGTCCAACCGGTGCCGACGGCCTCGCCGGCCACGAGGTCGGAATCTTCCAAACCGTCTTCAAAGTCTTCGCATTCTTCTTCGATCTCGCAGAGCAGATCGTCGACATCGCTGGTGTCGGTGGCCGGCGATGCCCTCCGCGCCTGCTCCTCGGGCGGGATGGCCACCGGGATGTCCCTGCCGGGTGTGGGTTCAAACGGGATCCAGCCGTAGCCGGGGAAAAACACCTCGGTCCAGCCGTGGCTGTGGCGGTCCGTGACCACGTAGATGTGCGAACCGTCCGCGAGATTCCCGGTGGTGTAGCCGGTGGTCATGCGGGCCGGAACTCCCAGGCTCCGCATCAGGACGGTCATGGCGGAGCCGAAGTATTCGCTGTAGCCCTGGCCGCTTTCAAACAGGAAGTAGTCCACGCCGTCCGCGCCGAAGGGCGGCGGGTCGATGGCCAGGTTGTAGGTGTAGTTGCTCTTGAGATACTGCTCCACCGCCACGGCTTTGTCGTAAGGCGTCTCCGCTGCGCCCGTGATTGAGCGCGCCAACTCCGCCACCCGCGGCGGCATGTCGGGAGGCAACTGGGTGTACCGTGACCACAGCCAGGGGGCGTATTCCTCGCCGGCGGTGCGCAGCTCCTCCGGCTCGGCGGAGGACACCGAAGCGGTCAGCTGGTAGGGCTCACCGGCCTCCGCGGCGCCGCCGGCCGCGCGCACCGCCAGCACGTCCGGCTCAGAGGGCACGATTTCACCGATCACGGCGTTGACGACGCCGCCGGAGGCATCGCGCTCGATTGATTCCAGCACGAAGGAAGTGGGCAGCACGCCCGCCACGGTTTCCGCGGCAGCGAAGGCGTCTGCGGACACGGCGTCGCGCAGACCCTCCACGGCCAGCTGGAGGGTCGATGGCAGCAGGTTGGTCTCGCTATTCAGGTTGGGGTTGATCACGTACCGGGGGGAATCGAAGGTTTCGACCCGCACGTCGCGGTTGGCGCCGATCACCTGCCCGCCGGCGAAGAGGCTTCGGCTGTCATAGTTCGGTATGACCTCAAAGGTCACGTTGAACCGTTCCTGGTAGGGGTCGGGCGCGCTGTATTCGGGTTTCCAGCCGGGCTCCCGGAGCACGGTGCCGTCGGACAGCCAACCCTCGTGCGTGTAGGTCGCGTAGGAACGCGCTTTCCAGTACAACGGCACCGGAGAGTTCACCTGCAACACCGGTGTGTCGGTGGGGTTGATGGTGCCCTGGAAGGCCATGGTGTCGCCCCAGATGCGGTAGGGCAGCGGACGCCGGGCCGGCAGTCCGGCGAACAGGCGGTTGAAGTCCTCTTCCCACTGTACCAGGGGGGTCCGGGTCAGAGAGTAAAAGGCGTTGGCCGGACCCCACTGGCCGCCCACGGGCAGCAGGAACGCGATCACCAGGGCCACGATGGCCACCACCGAGGTGTCGCTGACGGTCAGGATGCCCAGATGCCCGTCGTAAATGCGGCCCTCCGCGTCCCAGCGCTGACGGGAGCGCATCGACTGGACCCAGCCCACCAGCAGCAGGCCGGTGAAAACGTAGATCGCCAGGTAGATGCTGGCAGTGTCCGGCAGGAAGGTGAGGTTGGACATCAGGCCCACCGCTCCCAGGGCAAACACGCCCCAGAAGTTCCGGTAGCGGAAGAACACCCATCCCGCCAGGTAGCCCGACAGCCACGCGGCCATCATCAGCCCCACCGCGAAGGGCACGGGGTCCACGCTGATCCCTTCGTTGCGGGCGGCCAGCACCCACAGACCCAGTCGCTCGAACAGTTCTCCGGCGGTGGCTACCTGCAACTCGTCGGGAGCCGCTATGACCATCTGCCAGATGATCACGCCGATGCCGACGAGCAGCCCGATGGGCAGCACCACGGGGGTCCAAAGGCGGATGCGCGTCAGCGGGATGGCGGTCAGCACCGCCAGTACCATGACCAGCACCAGCGAGGGCGTTGGCGCCCAGTCGGCCACCTCCACCGACCATACGACGATGATCATGTTGAGGAGGAGCAGCCCGGCGGCAACCCATCCGTCCGGCGGCCGCAGCGCAGTGAGAACCGCCAGCAGCCAGCGGGCCGCGCCGGCTCCACTCCACACCGGGCTTGCCCCCGGCGAGGGCTGCGTCAAAGGAGGGGACGGGGCGGTTATCGTGGCCATGACCCGGTTACTTTACGTCGATACTCCGCGGAAGATTAATTGTACCGCTACGCAACGCGGCCGGCTACCGGCTCGGCGCCGGCGGTATCCGCTGGATCCGAAGAAGCGGCGACGCCCTCGGGCGTCCTGGCTCCGCCGACGGCCAGCGGACGCGACAATGCCTGGTTGATGTCCTCGTCGCGCCGCACGATGTAGATGGGTATGTCGTGCTGGGCCAGGTACTCGGCGACGGCCTGGCCGGTGGCGCCGGTGCTCGACTCGCCGTCGGGATCGGTGAACGACGTATGGTCCACGTAGCAGACCGTGACGTTGATCCCCTGCCGGCGCAGGCTGACCAGCGCCGAGGTCCACTCCGGCCGGCGCGAGGCGGTGATGACCATCAGCGTATTGAAGCCCGACAGGTGGGGGCGCAGGTCGTAGATGAACCGCTCCAGCGACAACGTCCCGTCGGCGCGGATGCCGGCCAGGGTCTCCATCAATATGCCCAACTGGGCCGGCCGGCGGTCCGGGTTCAGCATCCAGAGGTCGGCGGAATTGGCGGCCAGGCCGACGGGCACGGCCGTTTCGTCCCAGTGCTGCACCAGCGATGCCGCAACGGTCACCGCCAGCTCTTCGGTGTTGTCCGGCGGCTCGCCCAGGTGAGAGCGTCGGTCCATGTCCAGCAGCACCCACGCCTGCGCCGACACGCCGATGTCGAACTCTTTCACCATCAGGCGGTTCATCCGGGCGGTGTACGGCCAGTGGATCCGCCGCAGGCTGTCGCCGTGGGCGTAGTCCCGCACCGTGGACGATTCGGGGGTGATCGCCGGCGTGCGCCGGGAGAAGACCGAGTCGCTGGGCAGGTTGGCAAAGCGGCGGTCCAGATCGGGCAGCGGCACGGTTTTGGGCAGCACCGTGTAGGACTGGTCGTTGAGGAACGTCCGGCTCAGGCGAAAGAGCCCGAAGGGGTCGCGGGCCGTTACCCGCACCCGCCCGGTGCGATAGATGCCTCGCCGCGACAGGTAGGTGGCGATGCGGAAGGACCGCACCTGCCCCTTGACCAAGGCCACCGTGCGCCCGCCCGGCTCCGCCAGGTCGGTGTCCTCCATCACCTCCAGCCACGACTTGGGCAGTCGTGCGCGGTTGATCATCTGGATCTGTCCTTCCAGGTAATCGCCGACGCGGCCTCGCGTCCCCAGCCGCGTCAGCCGCACCTCGATGCCGCGCAGGTTGAGCCAGGCCCAGCCGTATCCGATTATCACCAGCAGCACGAGGGTGAACAGCAGACGGTAGAAGAAGGAAAACCCGGTTCCCAGCGAGTAGAACAGCACCGCCAGGATCAGCAGGCTGAACAGTATCTTGCGCCGGTGCTGGCTGATTAAAGACTTGATCATGGCGAACAACCTTCTAGTTGTCCCAGAGTTCCGGGTTGGTAAACCGCTCGGGTATATTCCCGCTCATAGCTTCGCGGAACTCGTTAACGGTCATGCGTAGCTGGGTGCTTATAATCTTTCCCATGAACGCAGCGTCTAACTCTTTATTGCCGAAAGAGACGAACGTGTGCAGCCCCAGCCCGTAATGCCGGTAACGCCAGTGGTAGTTTCGCGCGGTTTCGACAAATCCCATGCGCAGAAGCAGGTTCCGGAGTTCCCGGGGCCGGACATTGCCGTAGCGGGGCATCAGACGTCTGCCGGTTCCGGGATGGCCAGGGTCACCCGATGCACGCGGTATGCAATGCCTTCGTCGGCCAGTTCTCGCATCAGGTCCGCCATTTCCGCCTCGGCGGCTGGTTCGTCCGCCAGCGCGGCTCCGTCCGGCCAGGGGTTGCTGATGGCATCGACCATCATGGCGGTGATGCCGTCCAGCGCCTCCGCCTCGGTATCCCCCTGCGCTCCAACACCAAGTACGTACGAGCACCAGGCGGAGTAGCACGTTGATCCGTCGGATAACGTACCGTCCCAGGTTATAACGTCAAAGGTGTGCATGTTCTGCTCTCTCTTTGGGTCTCGGCGCGATGCCGGCAAACGGGTGTCGGGGCAACGCTCTGCCAGTCTTGTCAGCTATTCCAAAGCTCCGGATTGGTGAACCGCTCGGGTATATTCCCGTTCATGGCTTCGCGAAACTCGTCAACGGTCATGCGGAGTTGCTGGGTGATGATTTCACCCATTACGCTTGGCCTGACTTCTTTGTTACCAAAAGAAACTCGGGCACGCAGACCAAGCCCGTTATGGCGATAGTGACGATGGTGGTTTCTTCCAATTTCCACGAACCCCATCCGCAAAAGCAGTCTGTGCAGAGCTGTTGTCCGCACGTTGGCGTATCGCGGCATCAGACACCGGCCAGCTTGGGGTCCGCTACCGATACTTGCCGTACCCAGTAGGAGATCCCTTCGGCCTCGCGTTCCCGGATCATGTCCGCCATCTCCGCCGCCGCCGCCTCGGGGTCGACCAGGCTTTCGGCCAAGTCTGCTGGGTCTTCGATGACGTCAGTTATCATCAACTTGACTTCCGTCAGAGCTTCCTCCTCCGTGTCGCCCTGCCCCCATACGCCATACACGTAGGAGCACCACGCTGCGCAGCCTGCCGATCCGTCCGATGCCGCATCTTCCCAAACCAAAACGTCAAACGTGTACATATTTCGGTCCCCCTCGTATTGCGATCCCCCTGGTACTGATGGCGACAGCCTACCGCGCCCCCGGCACCGGCACGGTGTTCAGCAGCTCGCTCACCATCTGTTCGGCTCGAACCCCGCGCATCCTGGCGGCGGGGGTGAGCACGATGCGATGGGCCAGCACCGCCACCGCCAGCTCCTTGACGTCGTCGGGCAGCACGTAGTCCCGGCCGCGCACCAGCGCCAGCGCCCGGCCGACGCGGAACAGCCCCAGCGATGCCCGCGGCGACGCTCCCAGCGCCGCGTCGGCGTGTTCCCGCGTGGCCTCCGCCAGCGCCACCAGGTACTCGCGGACCAGGCCGTCAACGTACACGTCCTGCGCCGCCTGCTGCATCCCGATCACCTGCTCCGGCGTGGCTACGGCCTCCAGGTCAAGTATAGGATGCGAGTGCTCCTGCTGCGCGATGATCGTGATTTCTTCCTCGAAGCGCGGGTAGCCCACGTTGATGCGCATGAGGAACCGGTCCAGCTGCGCCTCGGGCAGCGGGAAGGTGCCTTCGTACTCGATGGAGTTCTGCGTGGCGATGACCAGGAACGGCAGCGACAGCGGGTGCGTCACCCCGTCCACGGTGACCTGGCGCTCTTCCATGGCCTCAAGCAGCGCCGACTGGGTCTTGGGCGTGGCCCGGTTGATCTCGTCGGCCAGCACCAACTGGGCCGCGATGGGGCCGGACCGGAAGGAGAACTCGCCGGTGGACTGGTTGTACACCGACACTCCGGTAACGTCGCTGGGCAGCAGGTCGGGGGTGAACTGGATGCGCGAAAAGGTGCCGCCGATGGAGGTCGCAATGGAGCGGGCGAGCATCGTCTTGCCGACGCCCGGCACGTCCTCCACCAGGATATGGCCCTCGGCGATGAGGGCGGCCAGCGCCATCTCGATCACGTCGCTCTTCCCGACGATGACCGTGGCAACGTTGTCGGCGATTCGCTGCGCCACGGCGGCGGCGTCCAGGATGGCCGGCGCAACCCCGGCCGCGGGGGAATCTGCAATGTTCTGCACGGTATTGTCCTGGCCAGTTTGGCTGAGTTTACGCCAGTTTAGCACAGGCAGCTACCCGCGAAGGTCATGCCTTCAACGTTACGGTTTCACCGAGCGCGATTGTGGTCAAGCCAGAAGATCATCCAACGTATGAACGACACGATATTTGGCTGGAGCTTCCCCGACTGCCAACGCCGCGAAATGCGCCTTTCCGCATTCCACTTTGGCGCGTTCCTTGTTGCGGAGGTCGTCGAGGAATGACGTGCCTTTGGTTTCGGCGACGAAATAGAGCCGTTCGCCGTCGTCGCTTTCTATCAGCACCGCCCAATCCGGGTTGTATGTGCCCAGCGGGGTGGGAACCTGGAACCATCGCGGCAGCTTGGCGTACACCTTTACGGCGGTGTTCAACTCTAGCTGCTCAGCAAATTTCGCCTCATTATCAGAGTCCCAGATAACGTAGTCGTACACCGACTTCTGCGACTCAATCATATTCTTCAGATAGCCGGTCAGTTCCTCTTTGAAAAACAATTCCTGCGCGTAGTACGATTCGCCTCCCAAACGCCGGTACTTGATGCCGTCCACCAGGATGACCCGCTTGCGTCTATTGATGGCGTCCGCCGCCGTCTCGATAAATTTCTGCGGATTGACCCTGAAATCGTCCAGTCGTCCACTGTCCGAGAGGATGCGCGCAATACTGCGCCGCGTCAGTTGGGTGCGATTCTGCAACTCGGTAAGCAGGTCGGGCAGTTCAACGTCATCGCTCCGCAGGTTGATAGGCAAGTCAGTTTCACGCAGCCGGCCCTGCACCCCGCCCTGCTCAATCTGCACTTCCGCCGTGTCCCATCGCATCCTGGGGCGCGGTATGGGAGGCGCATCATCAAGAGCATCGGCGCATTCTTTGAGCAAGTCATCGTTGTCAAAGTGGACGCGGTAGGTGGTCTGGTGCTTGATGCGTTCCCAGAGAGCCTTGAATTCTTCGCCGTTCAGTACCGCCTCCCGGGGCTGCGCCGTGCGCCGCTCCGCAGCATCCTTGATTTCAATGCGCCCGGTTGCCTTGCGCAACGCCACAATTATCGCTTCACGCATAGGCTCAAACTCGTCGGGCAATATCAAAGTGCCATCATGCAATGCCGCTCTGAGCGAATCCGTTACCTTGCCTCCCTGGTCCAGATATCCTTCCGCAGCTAGGTATCGCCACAACTCTTTTGACTTTTCCACTCCCATGCGTCCATTCTGGCCGTTCTCGTCATGGACCAACGCAAAATGGTGCTCCTCGACCACGCCGAATCGGATGCCGGTCTCTTCCTCGATCTCACGTTGCAGGTTCTCTGCGAAGTCTTCGTAGCTCTCCTGGGCGATGACGGTAAGCGTGTTGACTTCAAAGCCACGTTGCCTTTCGCCGTTCTGGTTGACGCACAGGCGCAGCCCCCGTCCGATGGTCTGCCGGCGTTCCCGCTCGGTCTGTATGTTGCGCAGGGCGCAGATCTGGAACACGTTGGGGTTGTCCCAACCCTCGCGCAGCGCGGAATGGGAAAAGATGAACTTGAGCGGCTCGTCAAAGCTCAGCAGCTTCTCCTTATCCCGCATTATCAGGTTGTAGGCGCGCTCGGCGTTGTCTCGGTTAACCTGGTTGTTTTCCGCAGTGTCCGTCCAGCCGCCCCCCGGTCTATCGAGAAATAGCCTTCGTGCGCTCGCTCCGCCGCGTAGGACAGGTCCTCAATTCCCTCAAACCAGTTTTGATAATCAGGATCTCTGGCGGCGCGGCGATATTCTTCCTCAAAGATGTGGGCGAATGCGCCTTTGACCCGGTTGCCGTCCGCGTCGTGATCCCGGTAATTCGCCACCTTGTCGATGAAAAACAGGGTAAGCACCTTGATTCCCTGGGGATGAAGGCGCTGCTCCTTGTCCAGATGTTCACGTATCGCTTTGCGGATCATTTCGCGCTGTACCGCCTGCTGGTCAACGGCACCGTGGGCTTCTCCCGGTTGCAGCCAACGCTCATCACCCGGCACTCGCAGCTCCAACGACTCGTTACGTCCAACCCTGATTTTGCCGACATAGTGCTCGCGGTATATCTCGCGTCGCGTTCGCTGCTCCAAGTTATCGCCTTCCTGAACGCTGACTTCCTGACGGCGGACCCCGCCGGCGCGCGTCGCAACATCAACCTCAACTTGAGCACTTATTACGTTACCCCGCTGCCTTCGAGTCGACAACAGCCGCACGTAGGGGGTGTTGTGGTCGTCAACGATGGTGCCGGCGGCGACCTCAATCTGCTTGACCAGCTCCTGCTCATAGGCGTCCACCGCGTTGAGGCGATAGACCATGTGATGCTGGTCAACGTGGGTGGCCGAGTAGCGCAGTGTGCAGAGCGGGTTCATCCGCTCCAGTGCTTGCTTCCCCTGCCCGTTCAGCCCGCCATCCACGCTCTGCGGTTCATCTACAATAACTATCGGGTTGGTGGCCTGAATCAGCTCAATCGGTGCTTCGCCGCCCGTCTTCTCATTGTCCTGATAAATGGTGTTGATGTCTTTCTTATTTATGGCGCCGACGGTCATCACCATGACCTGAATCTGCGGGCTGGTGGCAAAGTTGCGCACCTGTCCCAGCTTGGCCGAGTCGTAGATGAAATGCTCAAAGGGCGCGCCAGAGTAGAGGGAGCGAAAATGCTCGCCCATCATTTCCAGCGACTTGTTGACGCCTTCTTTTATCGCAACCGATGGCACCACGATGGCGAACTTGGTGAAGCCGTAGCGTTGGTTCAACTCGAAAATCGTCCGCAGATAGACGTAGGTTTTGCCGGTGCCGGTCTCCATTTCCACGGTAAAGTCGCGGGACTTTAGATCGGGCGCCGGCAGCAGGCCGTTTCGTAGCTGAACCTCTTGCAGGTTGGCCAGTATGCCGTTGTCGGGCAAGGTCAGCAGGTTGCCCACGCCCAGGTCGTTCTCCACCAGGCCAGGCGTTCCGGCCTCGTCCGGGCCATGGGTCACCGCAAACTCGCTGCGGCAAGCCTCCTGACCCCGGAACAGGTCGCAGACCGCCGCGATGGCGTCCTGCTGATATTCCAAGTCGGGCTCAAACTGGAACTTCATCATAATCAGATGCTCCGCACGTTCCTGATGCCGCGCTGCTTTAGAATTTCGGTGCAGTTGGTCTTGGCAACGTCGTCAGCAAAGGCACTGTCGCGGAATACCACCGTGGTATTGTCGGTGTTGTCCAGCACGTCGCGCCAGTCGGCGACGCCGCCGGTCAGTTCCTCAACGTCGCCGGCCTCAATCCTCTCGGCAAGGCACGCGATCAGCGCGCCATCGCCAACGGCGTTCACCTGCTTGCCAGCGAAATCCCGCGTTTCAACCGGAGCGCACAGGTCAAGGCCCAGCTTGAGCAGCACTTCGTACACCTGAATCCACCGAAGGGAAACGGCGGCGGCGGTCAGACGAGGGATGAGGGACCAAGGATCGGGTTGGCGAGGTCCGGATGCCGATGAAACGGACGACGCGGCGGGTGGATGCCACGCCAGGGGGATGTTGACGTACTGAGGTAGCGGCGCTGGGTGTGATTTTCAGCGCAGTCCGACGGCGGAGACCGTCAGGAGCCCAGCCTGGGCGCGGATGGGCCAGGCGTTGGGCGTCATGGTGGATGGTCAAACCCCGAGGGCGGCGTCAAGAAGGGAGTGGCAGGGCACGTAATCGGGCCAGGGCGCTGTTGAACTGGTTTTGCCAGGGCCAGCCCTGGGGAAGATGCAGGGTGAGACGGCGGGCTTTGCGGGTGAGGCGTCCGGCCAGGGAGAAGAAGCGTCGGCGCAGGGTCTTGGTGGTGGCCACCGGCTCGCCCAGCCCGATGCGCGTCGTCCAGCGTGCCAGGTTGTGGGCCATCGTCTGCACCGCCAGCCAGGCGGCATTGGCGGCAAAGTATCCCGAGGGCAGATGGTTGAGGCCCACGCCGTACTTGAGATCCCGGATGGCGTTTTCGATCTCGGCGTGGCGGCGATGATCGGCTTCGAGATCAAGAGTGTCGCCCGCACGGTCGGTGATGAAGGCGTGATAGCTGTAGTCGGCAAGCAGCGCGAGTTGGGAGCCGGGCGTGGGCGTCACCCGCCGGACGATGAGCCGGACCGGTACCGCGTCGGGTTCACTGGCGAAGGGTGTGTAGCTGGTTTCGGCCACGTCGGCGCCGCCTTCCATCCAGTACGGAATCGGTGTCCAGTCCACCTGGGGGATGGCTTCGATGATGTTTCGCAGGCTCCGGTGCTGGCGTACGGTGATGGAGTAGCGGACCTTCTGGTCACGACAGGCGGCCACGATACCGTGGGTGTAGAAACCGCTGTCCGCCCGCATGGTCAGTGGTCCGGTGGCGCCGGCGTAGCGCACTCGGCTCACCGTCTCACGCAGGAAATTGGCGGCGCCCCGGGCGGTGTTGGCTCGTCCTTGGCGCAGCCTTGCCATCAGTACGTCGCCCGTGCTGGCGGCGACGGCCAACAGCGGGTGATAGCCCCGCTGGCCAGTGTAGTTGTGCCGGCGGGCACCCTCCTTCCTCAGCCCGTAGGTCTCACAGACCGTGGAGTCCAGGTCGATGGTCAACGGATCATCGCCTGGTCCAGCCCCAGCCGCCCAGGCTCGGGCCAGCACCTCACGGCTCACCCGATCCAACTGGCGCGCATGGCCCCATCGAAAACTCCGCAGAAACGTACCCAGGGTGGACGGCGCCTTGACCCTGCAGCCCAGTACCTGTTCCGTCCCCCCAGCGCGCAGCGCGTCGGCGTCGTCAATGCAGTCACCACCGGCCAGCGCCGACGCCACCAGCGTCAGCACCTTGTCTCCCCCATTGGCCCGACCCGGCGCATCTCCCAGGTGAACATGGCGGTCCACCAGCTCACCCAGTCCCAGGTGGTGGGCCAGCGTGACCGGCAGGATCAGCCCAGCATTGGCCACCAGGCGATGATCGTCAAACGCGATTTCGATGCGGTCGAGGCGCTCGCGTGGTAGCATCCGATGGGTGCTCCTTGTTTCGGGGTGGTTTTCTGTATCAAAAACCATTATCCCCGAAGCCGGGAGCACTTTCTCATCCCCTCAGCTCGCCGCCACACTCATCCTTTCGGTGGATTGGGGGTACAGGATATCCTGCTCGCTCCGGCCCGCTTTTATGTGGTCGACATGGTCCAGCAGCGACTGTTCCAGATCATCGGGATCCGGCTCCCACGCCTTGACGTTGGAGCTGTCCAATTTGAAAACGCGAAAACCGACGTCAATAGTATGCTCAGATGCTTCTGCTTGGATTGCATCGCCGGCCCGTCGCAGCCGTTCCTTTGTTACATCGGCAATTGACTCAAACTCGCTGGACTCATTGATTTCCTCTGCTATTTGAACAAGGATGTACCGTCGGGACCCGTTGTACTTGTTGTTCATTTCCAGCAGTGCATGGCCAGTGGTTCCACTTCCTGCGAAAAAATCGAGGACGATCGCATCCGGATCATCCTGAGTTACAGCGGAAACGCAATCATGCACAGCCCACAAGCTCTTCGGGAATGAAAACGGAGCATTGGGCACAAGCCTTTTAAGAACCCCTAACAAAATGGGTTGCTAATCCATAATCAGGCGGCTAATCTCGCGGTAAGACAGGACCGTAGCGGTGGGCTGGCGCCGTATCTGCGGCAGCGGGAGGAGGTGTCCCATGGCGAAACCTTTGGTAAGCGACGAATTATGGGAGATCATACAGCCGCTGCTACCCGCCCCCAAACCCCGGCGGTTCCGCAATCCGGGACGCCAGCGCATCGACGACCGCAAGGCGCTGACCGGCATACTGTTCGTATTGAAGAGCGGCATTCCCTGGGAGATGCTGCCCCAGGAAATGGGATGCGGTTCGGGGATGACCTGCTGGCGTCGGCTGCGGGATTGGCAGCAGGCGGGAGTGTGGGCAAAGCTCCATGAAACGCTGTTGTCCAGATTGCACGGAGCGGACCAGCTGGACTGGTCACGGGCTTGCGTGGACAGCGCGTCAGTGCGTGCCGTGGGGGGCGGGGAAAAAGACCGGCCCCAATCCTACGGATCGAGGTAAGCCGGGGAGCAAGCATCACGTGCTCACCGAAGCCAATGGAACGCCGCTGTCGGCCATCCTGACCGGCGCCAATCGCCACGACGTGACGCAGTTGTTGCCCCTGGTGGACGCTGTGCCGTCGGTGCGGGGTCAACGGGGCCGACCCCGTCGCCGGCCAAAGCGGCTGTACGCCGACCGAGCCTATGACTCGCGGCGGCATCGCCAGGAACTGCGGGCGCGGCACATCGCGCCCGCCCTGGCCCGGCGGGGCGCCGAACACGGCAGCGGGCTGGGGGTGCACCGCTGGGTGGTCGAGCGGACCCTGGGTTGGCTGCACCAGTTCCGCCGGCTGCGGGTGCGCTACGAGCGCCGCGCTGACATCCATGAAGCCTTCATGTCCCTGGGCTGCTCAATCATCTGCTTCCGACGACTAACATCTTTTTGTTAGGGGTTCTAAATCATCGGCCCGATCACGAATGTAGTTGGCAATATCACGATGTGCAGCTTCCTCAAGCCGCCGACGTACTTCGCCGTATGCATACGGCGTCCGTAAGTGCCGATTGACCAGTTCCGGCGTGTCAGATTCGGTTACAACATCGCCTCGCATAGCACGTTGGTGGACTTCGGCAAGTGCGTCATGCAGGGACTTGCCATATCCGAGCGGCAGAGCAATAGGATTGTTGAAGCCGTACAGCACCCGCAGCTTGAACTGGTATCCGCACTCATACAGATATTTCAGGTCGCTGAAAGAGAACTCAACATCCGCCACAGATGCCCGCGGTCTAGCAGGCGCACGCCTGCGGTTCGCATAATCCGGCTTGCGGCGCCGCACGAACTTGGACACCAGCACGTCATCCCAGAACTCTGATCGATAGGCATGATAACCTTTATTGCCAATGGGTGCCCACGTCATATGGAGGAACTTTTTACTGCGAGTCATCGCCACGTAGAACAACCGCCGTTCGTCGTTAATCGACCCATCATACCTTTCTGCGTTCTCGACTGCTTCGCGTGGAATCAGATTCCATATTCTGCTCTTCCTATTCACCGATGGGAATGTATTTCGCCTCAGTACCGGCAAAAATACTGCGGGCCACTCGCGTCCCTTCGCCTGGTGGACAGTCATGATTTGCACAGCATCAGGCACTACGTAGTCACCGTCTTCTGCACCCTCGCTGTAAGAACCGTCAGCCTGGTAGTGGAGGAATCTCGCAAACCCTTGAAACGTTTCTGACGGTTTTGAGCTGAAGTTGATGGTCTCCCAATCGGTGATTACTTGACTGAATTGTCCCAGATTAAACAGCACTACCTGCCCTCTACTGCCGGGCACTTTCTCTTCGCGTAGTTCTGCCATCTCGAGGAACGTTAAGAACACTGTTTGGATGCTCGGCGGATTCTCGTCGCTGTTACCATGCAAGGTATCGCGAACCTGCTTAGCGTACCGTAAAGCCTCGCTTAGCGTACGTTTGGTAATGCCGAGATTGGCGGTCTCCCAAGATTGGCGTAACGCCTTATCGGTCGGCGGTTTTTCATTTTTGATGGTTTCGCCAGAGATGTAGTGAAACAGGTCTCGCGCCGCACTGGCTTCGTCTGTTTCAAAAAGATTAGCCAACCCGGTCACCACGAACGGAATTTCTGCGTCTTTCAATGCTTCCGTAATGACCGCCCCATTGGCTCTGACGCTACGCAGGAGTACTGCTATGTCTGACCATGACAGACCACGCTCACCGTTACCGTCGTCAAAAGCAACCCCGTGGAGGGACTTGATGGTTTCGGCGATGTGACGTGCTTCTTCTTCAGGCGAATCAAATGCCAACGCGACAACATCGCCAGACTCATATGATTGAGCATCCGCAAATTTCATCGCTTTCGGCAGCCGTGGGCTGACTTTCTCAACAAATCGGCGAGCTGCGTCGATTACTCCTTCACTGGAGCGGAAATTGTCCTCAAGCCTGATTTGCTTGACGTCAGGATAATGATTTTCAAATGCGAGGATGTTGCCAACAGAACTGCCCCGCCATTGGTAGATGGTTTGGTCATCGTCTCCAACTACGCACAGGCCTGCACCGAGGTCGTACAGCAGTCGCACAAGTCGTTCTTGGATGGGGTTCACATCTTGGTATTCATCAACGACCACGTACTTGACACGTTCAGACACACGGGAGCGCAATTCATCGTTGCGTTCCAATTCAGCAATTGCATTATCCAGCTGTGCTGAGAAGTCGAAGTACGAATCTACGGCAAGCTGGGAGCGGTACGCTTCCAATCCATTCAGAACGGAGCATCCGACCATCTTTTGTGGATCAGTTTCATCTTCGCGCAAAACCGCTAACGCTGAGATGTAGTCGCCAGTGTTTATGTACCGGCGCAGGGTAGTACCACTAAGGTTAGTAGAACTCGTCAAGCCGGTCAGTCTGCTTTTGCGATTTATGTATAGATGCTGCCGGACGTTATCCAGCACCTCATATTTCAGGTACTCCGGTACTTCGTTTTGCAAAAGCTCCTGGCAAAAGCCGTGGATGGTACCAACGTACATATCAGCCATGCCTATGATGTCGCCGCCGTTAGCCTCAATGGTACGGCTGACGATACGCTCTTTCAGCTCAGCCGCAGCCTTTTCCGTGAAAGTGAACGCCACGATGTTGCGCGGCTCTAGTTTGTGATTCTCACTTTTCGTAAGCAAGTGCGCAACACGCTGTGCTACCACCTCAGTTTTGCCTGAACCTGCGCAGGCAATAAGTTGGAGGTTGCCACCTTCATATGTTACAGCCTGCTGTTGGGTATCGGTTAGTTTCATTTTCTCTTCTCTGCGCACACTGAGCGTAACGGCGAAAATGGGCTGCTTGTCAAGTCTATCAGCCGTCGGCGCTGCCGGCAAAGGGCGGGGTGCTACAATCGCGGGACAGCCTTAATTCCCCATTCCCAAAGAGTCCCCAATCATGCCCACCGCCGCCGCAACTCCCATCGCCCGCGTCCTCAAGCAGCAGGGTGCCGAGTGGGTTTCCACCTTCCTCGTTGTCTGCCGGGAGAACAACGCCCGGGCGCGCGGCGCGGCGCATGACGATTTCGTGCGTGACACATGTATAATCGCACCAAACCAGCGAGCCGGGCCGGAATATCGGACCGGTTCACGCATCACGCAGGGAGGGATGAAGCAATGACGACACCGGCAATGCACGCACAGATGGGAGGAAGCACCGGCGGCGGCGAGGAGCTGATACCGGCGGGCGCGGTGACCTTCGGCCTGGTGTACCGCACCGACGTGGGGGCCATGAGCGACGAAGGCATCTGCATCCACGTGTACGGCAACGACATCGAGGGCGACGACAAGGAACTGCTGCGGTTCGACTGCTTCCGCATCGGCCCGCACTATCACTACCGCAACGGCCCCATCGGCCAGAACGACCGGCTGGAACTGGACTTCACCGCCGAGGGCGACCCGCTGTCCTGGACGCTGGACAAGATCCAGAACCGCCTGCCGATCATGCTGATGCGCTGCCAGGCCGAGAGCACGGCGCGCAACGTCGATCAGCGGGACGTCGACGCGGCGATCCCGCACATCGTGGCCTGGGCGGAGACCAAGACGCACAACCGCGGGTAGTCTTCCGCCCGGAACTAGCCACGGCGCAATACAGAACGGCCCGGCGATGGTAACTCCGGGCCGTTCGCGCTTGTACTGAACCGGCGATGGGGTTGCCCCTGGGTATGCGCGCATTTAGAATCCGGCAGGTGAGCCGGACTTGCTGCCAGGCCCGTACCGGCGATGAGGTGTCAACAACATGAGCCAGAGCAATGACTTGGAGCGGATCTACCAGGAGCTGCGCCGCCGGGCGGTCGCCCAATTTGGCGAGGACCGCGCCGTGGAGCTGGAATCGTACCTGCGAACCGCGGCGGAGCAGGTCTACGACGTTGATAATGCCGAGGTCCACCCGGACTTGGAACCGCTGAATCAAGAATAACCGGCGCGACGCGAACCGACGGCGGCCCCCGTGTCACTATGAGCGAGGTTGAACCATGCCTGAACTTCACGAGCTTTCGGTGGCGGAAGCCGCCGCGCAGATCCGCGAGGGAACCCTGTCGCCGGTGGCGCTGGCGGAGTCGCTGCTGGCGCGCATCGACGCGCTGGACGGCGATTTGCAGGCCTGGGTCACCATCGACCGCGACGCCGTGCTCTCGGCAGCCCGAGAGCGGGAGGCCGAGGCGCAGCGCGGCGACCCGCTTGGCCCGATCCACGGCGTGCCCGTGGGCCTGAAGGACATCTTCTACACCGAGGGCATGCTCACCGCCTGCGGCTCCAAGGTGTACGCCGACTTCGTGCCGGAATTCGACGCGACCTCGGTGGCCAAAATCAAAGCGGCCGGCGGGATCATCCTCGGCAAGGCGGTCACCACCGAGTTTGCCACCTCCGACCCGTCTCCCACGCGCAACCCCTGGAACCTGGAGCACACCCCCGGCGGGTCCAGCAGCGGGTCGTCGGCCGCGGTGGCGGCCCGCATGGTTCCGGCGGCGCTGGGCTCGCAGACCGGCGGCTCCACCTGCCGGCCGGCGGCGTACAACGGCATCGTCGGCGTGAAGCCCACCTACGGACGGATCTCCCGGTACGGCGTGGCTCCGGTGAGCTGGTCGCTGGACCACGTGGGCATCCTGACCCGCACGGTGGCCGACGCCGCGCTGATGCTGACGGTGCTCAGCGGCGCGGACGACAACGACCCCGGCAGCCTGCGCGAACCGGTGCCCGACTTCGCCGCCCAGATGGCCGAGCACGACCGGCCCCCGCGCATCGGGCTGGTGCGCCAGTATTATCAGGACTACGCCACACCGGAGATGTGGGCGCACACCGAGGCAATCGCCAACCAACTGGCGGAGGCCGGGGCGGAGGTCGAGGAAATACCGTTGCCCGACAGTTTCGCCGTAGTGCACAGCTTCCAGCGCATCGTGATGAACGTCGAGTGCGCCGGGTTCCACGAAGTCAATCACCGCGTGCGCGCCGCTGACTACGGCCCACGCATCCGGGCCGGCATGGAGATGGGCATGATCATGCCCACGTCCGCGTACCTGAAGGCCCAGCGGCTGCGGCGGCAGTTCCGCGCCGACATGAGCGAAATGGTCTCTAAGGTGGACGTCGTGATGACGCCAGCGATACCGGCGCCGGCTCCCCGGGACTTGAACACCACCGGTGATGCGGCGTTCCAGGTGCCGTGGACGGCCGGTGGCCTCCCAACCGTGGTGGTCTCGACGGGCCTGAGCGAACTGGGGATGCCCATGGCAGTGCAGTTCGGCGGACCGTGGGCGCAGGAGGGCAGGGTCCTGGGCGCGGCCCAGTGGTGCGAGCGGATTGCGGGGTTGGGAGAAGCGCCGCCAGTGTAACCGTTGAGACTTGAACGGAATGCCAAGTGCCGGCGGTCTGGCTAGGGCCGTTGCAACCTATAACAGGGAGGACAACCATGCCCGCCAACCAGGAACTGCTGAAACGCATCACAGCCCGCCCCGAGGTGTTCGGCGGGAAACCGATTATCCGCGACATGCGAATATCGGTGGAACTCATCATGATCTTGTTGACTCAGGGCGCCGACGTAGATGAGCTGCTGGAAGACTATCCTGGACTGGAACCGGAAGACATCCGCGCTTGCATCGCCTACGCCCACGCCGTCATTGCCCGGGACAAGCTCGCGGAGGCTGGGCTGGAGCGTGCGGACGAATTGATTGCGGGTCCGCAGGATTGATTGGCCGCGGGTGTTTTCAAAGCGCCGGGTGCGGTCAGTAGCGGAGCAGGTGTGTGGGAATGAGGCGGCCGTTCACTGGATCAACGGCAAGACCGGCCTCTTCGAGGGTTACGACTCCGAGGAGGCTTGGCTCGTTCTCTGCGGCGAATATGACTGGTGTGTAAAACTCGAACCCCTCGAGCCTTACGATGGTTTGGCCGATGTCTACTGGGACGATCCGGCCGTCTGCAGTCTGTGACGGCATTGACCGTTGGGTGGGCACCCCCAATCGTTCGAGCATGTCCCGAGGTACTGCCGTGTAGGTGGAGCCGGTGTCGACGATGATGTCGAGCTCTTCGAATTGGCGGCCTTGGCGGTCGCCGACCTGAATGGTTACTGTCACGGTTCCCAAGGTTATTCTCCGGTGGTTTGGCGCGGTCTTGCCCGATTTCCGTTCTTCCATGCTAGCGGGCAGGCCGATTGTTTGTCCACAGGCATTAACGTGAGGCATGGTGCCGTGGTTGCGCCCAAACGGCGGCGCTGATAATCTTGCGCCGCTATGTTTTCGATCTTCAAGCGGAACCGGGGTGAGGTCAACCGCCAGCAGACCGACGCCGGGGTGAAGCGGAGCCGGGACAGCTGGTTCGGGCGCATCCGCAACCTGTTCGCATCCCGTGCGTTGGACGACTCGGTGTGGGACGAGATCGAGGAGATCCTGATCTCGGCGGACGTCGGGGTGGACACCACCATGACGGTGCTGGACGAACTGCGGGCCGAGGTCCGGTCGGGGCGCGTTGCGGATGGCGAGGGCGCGTTTGACCGGCTCAAGGAGCTGATCGCGGCGGAGCTGTCGGCATCGGACGACCCGGACGCCTGGCTGGACGATGATGCCGTTGCGTCTCCCTACGTGATACTGGTTTGCGGCGTCAACGGCGTGGGCAAGACCACCAGCATCGCCAAGCTGGCGCACCACTTCACCGGGGCGGGCAAGAAGGTGATCCTGGGCGCAGCCGACACCTTCCGCGCCGCCGCCGAGGAGCAGCTGGAGATCCTGGGCGAGCGGGTGGGCGTCGACGTGATCAGCCACCAGCACGGCGCGGATCCCGGGGCGGTGGCCTACGACGCCTGGCAGGCGGCCCGGGCGCGGGGAGCCGACATCCTGATCGTGGACACGGCAGGACGGCTGCACACTCGCCAGAACCTGATGGACGAACTGCGCAAGGTGCGCCGGGTCATCAACGGGCTGGACGAGGCGGCGCCGCACCAGGTGCTGCTGACGCTGGACGCCACCACCGGCCACAACGGGCTGACCCAGGCGCAGGCGTTCACCGAGGCAGTGGGCTGCACCGGCATCTTCCTGGCCAAGCTGGACGGCACCGCTAGGGGCGGGATTGTATTGTCGATACGACGGGCGCTGGGTGTGCCGATCCTGTTCATCGGCACCGGCGAGGGGCTGGACGACATCGCACCCTTTGATTCCCGCGAGTTCGTGGACGCCATGCTGTCGCCGGCCGCCTGACGGCCGGGCTGCCCCATAACCGTGCAGGACGTTCTCGCCTGGCTCATCGCCCTGTGGGCCCTGTCTCTGGTCGGGTTCCCCATCGGTTCCACGGTGTGCGGGCTGGGGCGGTTGGCCGACCGCGGGTGGGCGGTGTCCCGAGTGCTCACGCTGCTGGCGCTGGCGTGGATCACGTGGATCGGCGGCACGCTGGGCATCGTGCCCAACTCGGCGGCTGGCATCGCCGCCGTGCTGGTGATCATGGGGCTGGCGGGAGCGTGGCTGGCCTACCGGCAGCGCGCCGAACTGGCGGACTTTTTCCGCCGGCGCTGGGCGGTGGTGGCCACTATCGAACTGACTTTCCTGGTCATCTTCGCGTTCTGGGCGCTGGTAATCAGCGAGGTTCCGTCGATCAACCACACCGAAAAGCCGATGGACTTCGGTATCCTCAACGCCGTGGCCCATGCTGACCGCTTTCCGCCGGAAGACCAGTGGCTGTCGGGGCACAGCATCGCCTATTACTACGGCGGCCACTACGCGGCGGCCATGCTGTCGACCCTCACCGGCGTGGCGACGGACAAGGCGTACAACCTGGCCGTGGCCACGATCCCGGCCCTGCTGGCCGCCGGGGTACTGGGCCTGGTGTACAACGTGCTGCGCCTGGCCGGAGCGCGGGCGTTTCCGGCGCTGGGAGCGGGACTGCTGACGGCGGTCGGCGTGACCATGCTGGGCAATCTGTCCGGCGTGCTGGAACTGGCCTACGTCCGGGGGGTGGGAGGTGACTGGTTCTGGAATTGGGTGGCCGTCAAGGGACTGGAAGCGCCGGCCGGCGGCGATGGTTGGCTGCCCGACGGGTTCTGGTGGTGGTGGCGAGGCACCCGGGTAATCGACACGCTGACGGAAACGGGCGCGTCGCTGGACTACACAATCACGGAAGTACCGTTCTTCAGCTTCCTGCTGGGAGACCTGCACGCCCACGTATCGGCGCTGCCCTTCGTGACGCTGGCCTTGACCCTGACTCTGGCGCTGCTGGTGTCGCCTTTCGCGCCCGGGCTGCGCTGGCTGCGGCGGCGGCCGGGAGAGGCGGTGGCGCTGGTACTGACGCTGGGTTCGCTGGCGTTCATCAACGCCTGGGACTTCCCGCTGTACGTAGCAATTGCAGGGATGGCGGCGGTGGCCGGCTGGTCGGCGTGGCGCATCAACCGCTCCGAGCCGGGGACGAGCAGCAACAGCGCGGCGTCCACCGCCACGCTGACCCGGGCAACAGGACGGGCCGCGCTGTTGGCCCTCGGGCTGGTGGCAGCGGGGGTCGCCCTGTTTCTGCCTTTTTACCAATCCTTCGACAGCCAGGCGGGAGGCATCCTGCCCGTCACCGGGCCGGCAACGCGCCCATTCCTCTTCCTGGTGGTGATGGGAGTCCCCGCGTTCCTGGCGGGGGCGCTGGTGGGCAGAGCCCTGTTCTCTTTGGGTCGGTTCACGGAGGGCAAACGCTTACTGGTGTGGCCAGTGGCGGCATTCAGCGGGGCACCGTTTTTCGTCTGGCTTATCGCGGTAGCCGTGCTGGTTTCCCTGCGCCCGGAGGAGACCACGCTGGCCGACGGGTTGGTCTGGCATCGGCTGGTGCTGGCCGTGCCGCTGCTCGGCATGGGCGGATTGGCCGCCTACTGCGCTGTAGTGCTGGCGGCCAACCGGCGGCCGATGCAGTGGCTGGTGTTCGCGCTGATACTGGCGGCGGCAGGATTCTACCTGCTGGCCGGCGCCGAGCTTTTCCGGATCGTAGACCTTTTCGGCAACCGGATGAACACGGTGTTCAAAGTCTACTACCAGGCGTGGATCCTGCTTGGGATTGCCGGCGGGGTGGGCATCTATTACATTGTGGCCGGTCCATACCGGCTGCGGCCAGCGGATTACCGGGCCGGCCTGTTCCGGGCGCTGGGAATCGCGTGGGCCGGCCTGGCGGCAGGACTCATTATGGCTTCGGCCTACTATCCCGTGGCCGCCGTGCTGGAACGCACCGGATGGTTCCAGGACGGCGGGGGCTTTGGAGACAACACCCTGGCCGGCCTGGACTTCCTGCGACGCGGCGAGCCCGGGGAGTATGACGCAATCGTGTGGCTGAACGGCGAGGCGGAGCCGGGCCGAATCCTCGAAGCCGTCGGGGATGGTTACAGCGACTACGGACGCATCGCCGGGGCAACGGGCCGAGCAACGGTTCTGGGCTGGGAGGGCCACCAACAACAGTGGCGCGGCGACGACAGCGCCTTCGCCGGCCGGAGCCACGATGTGGAGATGATTTACGCGGGAACGGACGGAACGGAAACGCGCCGTCTGCTGGCAGTCTACGGGGTCCGCTGGCTGATCGTAGGCCCCCGGGAGCGGGACGCCTATGGAGAGGAGGTGGACGAAAGGGTCGAAGGATGGGTCGATGAAGGCTGGCTGCAACCGGCCTTCTCATCCAATGATGTGGCAATCTACGAAGTAATCGGCAACTGAAACTGCAACACTGGAGGCAATCATGGAATTCAGCGACGTGCGCAACTTTTTCAGCAGCAACCACCGGGGGGTGATCAACACCTTCCGCCGGGACGGGTCGGCGCAGACCAGCATCGTAGTGTCCGGGGCGTCGCCCTTCGAAGGAGATGACGGACCGGTGTTCGTCATCGTGCGGGGCACCTCGGCCAAGGTCCGCAACCTGCGCCGGGATAACCGGTGCAACGTGACGGCCGTGGCCGACGACTGGAGGCAGTTCGCCGTGGTGGAAGGCACGGTCACGCTGCACGACTACCAGAACACCGACGCCGAGGAGATGCGGCAGATGCTGCGCACGGCGTTCCGAGCCTGCGGCGACCACGAGCACCCGGACTGGGAGGAATACGACCGGGCCATGGTGCAGCAGGACGCGGTGATCGTGCGGGTGCAGCCGGCGCGGGTCTACGGGCTGATACGGTAGAGCCAATCGTACCCCGCCGCAGTTTGACAGCCGCGACGGGGCCTACCTATCATTAATGCACCGTACATGCTGAGAACGGCAAAGGTGGTGAGCGATGCACATCATCCACACTGACGCCAAAACCTTCCCGGAAGCCTACCAGGAAGCACAACGGCTCAAGGCCACCCCGGAAGGGGCCGGGCTCGTCCACAAGGTCGTCAAAGCCCGCTACATTGAAGGCTACGACATCGTGGTGATTGAGCCCTGGCTGCTCGCTAAAATGATTGTCGGACAGATGCCGGCAATTCCCCAGCTGAAGAAAACAGCCCAGAATCCGCTGGGACTGATACCCTGATGGCTAATCCCAACGGCCCGACTGACGACGGAGTTGAGATCATCCCGGCCGATCCGAACAATGAAACCGGCATCGCAGCCTAGGCCGCCTCCATCGCAGACTTGGAGCAGCAACGCATTGCCTTACAGCGCGAAGAACAGGCCATCGTGCTGCGTGGGCTGGAGTTTGCCGACAGCGCCGACCGTCGCCAGAACGAAACTACTGTCAAAGGAATAGAGGCGGAAACCGAACGAGACCGACGGCGTTATCGTCTGGTGATTTATGCTCTCCTCTTGCTTGCTGGCGTCCCTTTGGCTCTATTGACACTGGCAGTAGCAATGGCTTTCTTTGGCGACGAACGCCAGTCACAAATTGCGCTTGACGTGCTTCGCGTTGTAGGGATCGCCCTCGGCGGCGGCGGGTTCATATTCGGGGTGGCGTACGCCATTAACCGCCTCATAAGAAGCTGAACAGACCAGCCCGCCTTTCCACGCCGGCATCTTCGTTTCGGATGGCGCCTGTTGACGCCGGTTAGGGCCTGGTGCCCACGGCGCAGTGGAACGGCGTGGATATGAAGAATGTCCCGTCGGCCTGGGCCTGCTCTGCCGCCGCGCGCCACTCCGCGGCTTCCTCATCGTTCAGAGTGGGCAGGATGCCGCCCTGCATGAATTGCAGGCGGTCAGGTTCCGCAAAGGTGCTGATGAACGGGAACATCCGAGTGTTCTCCAGCCCCAGCCGCGCGAAACGCTGGTAGAGGGAGGAGTCGTCGCAGCCCTGGGGATGGCCGGGGTCGTCGACCCACGGCGGCGACTCGATCCTGGTCTTGAGATCAGCCCGCAACGGCAGGTTGACCCAGCGGTTCATGTCGTGGGCATGCCCCAGCACCGCGATCCGGCCGCCCGGCTTCACGACCCGCACCAGCTCCGGCAGCATCAGGTCGGCGTTCACCCGCTGGATCACGGTACTGGAGAAGACGACGTCGAAACTGTTGTCGTCGAAGGGCAACTCCTCGGCGCTGCCCTCGTGGAAGCTCACCAGATCGTCCATGCCCTCGCGCCGGGCGATGTCCGCAGCCTCCCGCAGGAAGTAGGTGTTGACGTCCACGCCGGCGACGGGGTTCTGCCGATCCGTGCGGCGGGCCACCCAGCGGCAGAGTACGCCGGTGCCGCAGCCGGCCTCCAGCACTGTCTCTCCGGGCTGGATCTGCGCCGCGTCGATCAGGCTGCCCACGGCGGACAGGTATCCGGGGGTGCGGCCCCGGCCTTCCAGGCTGCCCACCATGCCCAGCGCTGGTCCGGTGAGGGTGATCACGCAGTATCGCTCGGTGAAGGCCGCGACGACCGGGCCCCATTGGGCCGGGGCTGCGCCCAGCGGTAGCAGGACCAGCGGCGGACCGGATCCCCGGACCCGGAAGTAGATGTTATCGACCTCCCCCTCCTCGACCGCAGGGGACACGCTGGGCAGGTTATTGCCGGAATCGGCGCCGGCCAGGAAGTCCAGCACGGACGGGGCCATGATGCCGCCCTGTTCAACCCCGATGTCGGCGTAGTTGTTGGGGTACCCGTAATCCGCCAGCGTGACCTTTGCCGCCGCCGGAAGGCCCGCCAGGTTGCGGTCGATGGTCGCCGTCGCGCCGCCACGGTCAGCGTTGAATACCAGGAGCCGGTCGCCCAGAGTCGCCAGCGCCTGGGAATCGAATCCCAGCGGACAGACCAGCGTCAGGGAAGCGATGGCGTCCGGGAAATTGACCGTCAATCCTCGCCAGTCGCCCAGATTTCGGGATGCGAAGTGGGCCCGTTCGATGCCCAGTTGCCGCAATACACCTACGATCCTCTCGTCAACGGGAGCTTCTACCTGTGTCGTCATAGTGTCCTCCCGGCCGGGTCGGCCTCAGTGCGGAAGTTTCGCCTCACTCGCACCCATTTTTGCCGCCTGTCATTGCGAGGATGCCATGGGCATCCATGGCAATCTCGATGAGATGCACGCCTCGTTTCGTCAATGACCGCTGCTTTGCTGACGAGATTGCCATGCTTTGCTCGCAATGACAACCAACAACCGGCGAAACGGGGATGTCATATTGTCACAGTGCCAACGAGCCTTGCGGGGCCGGGTCATCCGGCTCTGCGGCCGGCACGCTGCCGATACTGGCGGGATTTTCGAGCAATGCCAGCAGCGCATTCTCGTCAAGCACCGGGACGCCGAGGCGTTCGGCGGAGGCCAGCTTGCTGCCGGCGGACTCGCCGGCCACCAGCCAGTTGGTCTTGCGGCTGACCGACGACGTGGTGGTAGCGCCCAGGGACTTGACGCGGCCCTCGGCCTCGCGGCGCGTCATGGTCGCAAGGGTACCGGTGATCACGAAGGTCTGGCCCTTCCAGGGCTGCGCGGACTCGTCGACGGGCGCGAGTTCCTGCCAGAGCTGGACACCGGCGTCGCGCAGGCCGGCGAGGGTCGCCTGGTTGCTTTCGGTGGCGAAGTAGTTGACGATGCTCTCGGCGATGCGGGGGCCGATTCCCTCGATCTCGGTAAGTTCGTCAACGGTGGCCGCGCCGATTTCGTCGAGGCTGGCGTAGCGGGCGGCCAGTAATTCGGCCACCTCGGCGCCGACGTGGAGAATGCCCAAAGCGAAGAGGATGCGGGCCAGCGGGCGCTGCTTGCTGGCCTCTACGTTGTCGAGGATGCGCGTGGCCAGCTTTTCGCCCATGCGGTCCAACTCGGTCAGCTGCTCCATTTTCAACCCGTACACATGGGACACGTCGGAGACCAGGCCGCGGTCGATCAGGATGCGGCACCAGCGTTCGCCGAGGCCGTCGATGTCCATGGCGCTGCGGCTGACGAAGTGCTTGAGCGACTCGAAGAACTGGGCGGGACAAGCCGAGTTGGGGCAGCGGTGCATGGCGTCACCGTCAACTTTGACCACGGGGGTTTTGCATTCCGGGCAACGCTCGGGCATACGGAACGGTTCCTCTCGTTCCTCACCCGGCACTTCTACATGGCGGATAACGTGGGGAATGACGTCGCCGGCGCGCTCGATTTCCACCATGTCGCCGATGCGGATGTCCTTGCGGTGGATGTCCTCCTCGTTGTGCAGGGAAGCGTGTTGCACGGTTGCGCCGCTGACCACGACGGGTTCCAGGATGGCCTGGGGGTTAAGGCTGCCGGTGCGGCCGACGTTGATGATGATGTCCAGCAGGCGGGTGTTGGCGCGCTCGGCGGGGAACTTGTAGGCGATGGCCCAGCGGGGCTCCCGGCCGGCAAAGCCCAGGGCCTCCTGCTGGCGAATGTCATCCACCTTGACCACCACGCCGTCGGCCTCGTAGTTCCAATGGTGCCGGAGGGCAAGCATCTCATCATAGAATTGGCAGACCTCGTCCACAGTTTGAAAGACCCGGTTGCGGTCATTGACCCTGAAACCCCAGGACTCCAACATAGACAGGGCATCCCAATGGCTACCCTGCTGGAGAGGACCGTCGGCGCCGTTGAGGCTGTACACCCAGATTTCCATATTGCGGTCGCGGACCACTTCCGGGTCCAGCTGGCGGATGGTGCCGGCGCCGGTGTTGCGGGGGTTGGCGTACAACTGCTCGCCGGCGCGTTCCCGCTCCTCGTTCATGCGCTGGAAGCTGTCCAGCGGCAGATAGACCTCGCCGCGCGCCTCCAGGTCGGCCGGGAAGTCGCCGTGGAGGGAATGGGGGATGCTTTCGACCTCGCGCAAGTTGGGCGTGACGTCCTCGCCGGTCTGGCCGTTGCCCCGGGTGGCGCCGAGGACGAAGGCCCCATCGCGGTAAACCAGGCGCACGGCGAGGCCGTCGATCTTCAGCTCGGCCACCATGCGGAAGGGCTGGCCGTCCAGCAGGTCGGTGACCCGGCGGTGCCACGCCTCGAGATCATCCCGACTGAAGGCGTTGGCCAGGCTCAGCATGGGTATGGGATGATGCACCTGGGGGAAGCGGTCGGAGGCGCTGCCGCCGATGATCTGGGTGGGTGAGCTTGCCGAACGCAGCTCCGGGTGAGCGGCTTCCAGCTCGCGCAGTTCCTGCATCAGCGCGTCGTACTGGCTGTCGCTGATGACGGGAGCGTCGTCGTTGTAGTAGCGCTCGTTGTGGAACCAGAGCCGGTCGCGGAGCCAGCGGGCGCGCTCATCGGGGTTGGCGTCGATGCCGGGATCGGGCATTGAGGTGCTCATCTGCGATGTCCTGCTATTGATGCTTCGGAGTCGGCGATAGTATAGTCCCGGCGGTCGGGGCGATGCACCGAAGGCGTGTGCCCTGTCTTTGAGACTGTTATCCTAGAGTCAACACGCAACCAGGAGGCGACCACCATGTCCGCTGCCGCCGACGGCCTGATTTCGGCCCTGGAGAACAACTTCACCACCATCGACCTGGCCCTGAGAGACCTGGACGACGAGGAATTCGCGCGCATCCCGGCCCCGGACTGCAACTCGGTGGCGTGGACCCTCTGGCACCTGTCCCGGGTGATTGACTCGTTCATCCACACCCGGCTGCGCGACCTGCCCCAGCTCTGGGACACCAACAACTGGGAACAGCACTTCGGGATGCCAGCCGACGGCGAGAACCGCGGCCTGGGCTGGACGCACCAGATGGTCTGCGACTGGCAGCCGCCGTCCCGCAAGCTGCAGATGGAATACTTCGAGCAGGTGCGTTCCGCGCTGCGCGAGTACCTGCCCGGCCTCACGGACGCCCAGATGCAGCAGGCGCGGATCATCCCGCCAGTGTCGGAGCCGCGAACCGTGGCGGCGGCGCTGGGGCAGATGACGTGGGACTGCGTATCCCACGGCGGGCAGATCGCCTTCCTGCGCGGGATGTACAAGGGGATGGGCTGGCACCGGTAGGCCGGGCCGGCGAACCACGGAAACGACTAGCCCCGTCGGGGACGACCGCGGTCGGCGCTGTCGACCATGATGGTCACCGGGCCGTCGTTCCGCAGGCTGACCTGCATGTACGCCTGGAACTCGCCGGTGGCCACGGTGAGCCCGGTTTCGCGGAACATCGCCACGGCCCGCTCGTAGAGGCGGTTGGCCGTTTCGGGGTCAGCGGCGGCGGTGAAATCCGGACGGCGGCCGCGACGGGTATCGGCGTGCAGGGTGAACTGGGACACGACCAGGATATCGCCGCCCACGTCGAGGGCAGACAGGTTGAAGCGGCCCTGATCGTCGGCGAAGATGCGCATGTTGACGATCTTGTCCACCAGGTAACGGGCGTCGGATTCATCGTCGCCCTCCGCAACGCCGAGGAGCGCCACCAGGCCGAGGCCGATGCGTCCGACCTCGGCGTCGTCAATGGTGACCGAGGCGGATGTTACCCGCTGGATCAGGGCGCGCATGGTATCGGGTGATGGGTGCCGGGCAATGGAAAGGCCGCACCCTGGAGCGCGGCCCGTTTGGTCGTATGGCCCTAGCGATTGATCAGGCGGAATCGCCGGCGGCCGCCGCGGCCGGAGCGGGTGAGTCCGAGGAACCGGAACCGCCGGACGAGTTGTCGCCGCTGCTGCCGTTGGAAGAACTGGAGGAGGACGTGGATTCCGAGGTTGACTCCTTGCTGTCTTCCTTCTCGACCGGGCGCTTGGGACGGCCGTAGTCGGTGGTGTAGAAGCCGCTGCCCTTGTAAATCACCGGCACGGCGTGGAATACCCGCTGGCCGGCCCCGCCGCACAATGGGCACTCTCCCTGTCCTGCCTCGCTGAATTTCTGAACCAACTCGAACTCGTTTGAGCACTCCGTACAGCGATAATCGTAGCGCGGCAAAACTGCCCTCCCTGGTATGAAGAATGCCGCCGGGCCTGGTGACGCCCCGTGCGACGCATTCCGTTTGTGACGCGGGCGGAGTCTAGCACTGCGCCCGCAACCGGTCAATTTGCTAAAGCTGACGGCACGTCAGCGTCCGATGGCCTACCGCCGCTGCCTTCTGCGTCGCCGCGCCGCCCGCTGGGCGGCCAGGCGCTCCTTCTGCGCCTTGGAGCGGAAGAACCGGCGGTCCTTGAGCTCGCGCAGGATGCCGGCGTGCTGCACCGACGCCCGGAATCGATTTACCAGGCTCTCTGGGGTTTCGCCATCTCGCGGCGTTACGTAAGCCATGCAATGCTCCCGATTACGTGTTTCCAAATACTTCCAAGTAGGGCCGACTATAACACGTCCGTACGGAACGCCGCAAACGACAGCCGACGTGGTGTCCGTGATAGGGGTCAGGCAGATGTGGCGCCGTCACCGGAGGCGATGCGTCCGTCGGCCATCTGGAGGCGGCGGTCGGCCAAGTCGGCCAGCAGCAAATCGTGAGTGGCGGTGACCACGGTAACGCCGCGACTGGCGCCGATGTCGCGCATGATACCACCGATGGTCTGGCCGGTTACGCTGTCGAGTTCGCCGGTGGGTTCGTCGGCGAAGAGCACGGACGGATCGGCGACCAGGGCGCGGGCGATGGCGACACGCTGCTGCTCGCCGCCGGAGAGTTCGTAGGGACGATGGCCGGAGCGGCCGGTAAGGCCAACCAGATCCAAAACCTCGTTGGCGCGGCGGCGGCGGTCGCGCCACGACACGCCGGCGATGTGCAGGGGAAGCTCCACGTTCTCGAAGGCCGACAGCAGGGGGATCAGGCCGAAGGACTGGAACACGAAGCCGATGCGGTCGCGGCGCAGACCCACCAATTCGCGCTCAGGCATCTGGGACAGTTCGCGTCCTTCGAACCACACCTTGCCGGAGCTGGGCCGGTCCAGTCCCGCCAGCAGGTTCAGCAGGGTGGTCTTGCCCGACCCGGATCGGCCCACGAGGGCAACGAACTCACCGGGCGCGATATTCACCGTGACCTCGTTGACTGCGCGGACGGCGCTTTCGCCTTCGCCGAACTCGCGGACGACCGATTCTGCGGCCAACGCCGCCGTCATCTCCGCCATGGGATTACCTCAGCTCGCGGTCTCTACGGCGGAGCGCCTAGTCATCGGCAACAGTCTCCCAGCGTTCACGGCTGCGATGGGGAGCCGAGGCCGGGCGCAGGGTGATGGAGCCGGTATCCTCGTCCATGCCGGCGGTGGCCAGTCCTTCCAACGACAACTGCTCCACGTACTCGCGGGGCAGCTGGAGGCGGCCGGCGCGGTCGACCACCAGGTACTCTTCCTCCCGGCCCTCGTCGCCCCGGTAGGAGGACATGAGGTAGGACTCGGAGCCGATGCGCCCATCCCTGATACGCACCACGCGGTCCACCCAGCGCGCGATGCCGGCGTAGTGGGTGACTATGATGATGGTTACGCCGAACCGACGGTTGATGCGCTGGAGCATCCGAAAGACGTCCTCGGCCATGTTGGTGTCGAGTTCGCCGGTGGGTTCGTCTGCCAGGAGCAACGGCGGGTTGTTGGCCAGGGCCACAGCGATGGCCACTCGCTGCTGCTCGCCGCCGGATAGCTCCGACGGGTAACGTCGTCCTTTGTCGGACATCTGCAGGGCTTCCAGCAGTTCCTCGGCGCGTTCGCGGCGCTGTCGCTTGCCCGCGCCGGCTATCGCCTGGGGCAACTCGATGTTATCCCGCACGCTGAGGTACGGCACGAGGTTTCGGCCGGTGGCCTGCCACACGAACCCGACCTCGCGGCGACGATAGGCGACCAGGTCCTGATCAGTGATGTCCAGCAGATCGCGCTCGCCCACCCGGATGCGGCCGGCCGAGGGGCGTTCCAGTCCGGCGAGTATGTTCAGCAGGGTGGTCTTGCCGGAACCGCTGGCGCCGACGATGCCGATCAGCTCGCCGGACCGGACCTCCAGATCGACGCCGCGCAGGGCGACCACTTCGAGGTCGGCCGGCTTGTAGATCTTGAAGAGGTCGTTGGCCTCGACGTAGGCCGGCGCGGTCTCTTCCTCGTCGTCAACATCGGCCCACGGCTCTGGCGCCGGAGCCGGCGCGACCGGACGCGCGCCGTTGTCGGATGCAGGACGTGGCGGCGGCGCTTCGGCGACCGGCGCCTCTTCCGGCTGGCTTTCCGTCTCATCGGCAGCGATTACCGGAGCTTCGGCGACTTCCACTACGGGCTCCGGCGGCGCTTCTGCCACCGCGACGGTTTCCTCAAGGGTTTCGGCCGCGGGCTGTTCAGCGGCCAACCGGGCGCGGCGCTCGGGCGGCATGAACTGGCGAGCGTACTCGTCTACGGCATTATCTCGCGGGGATTCTGACATTCTGAACCATCTCAACAGGCTTGTTGCGGCAAATCCACGGCATTATAACGCGCATTGGACGGGTGTGGCAGCGTCCCCATCGGAAAGGGCGAGCCGATGGGCCCGCCCCGTACCGCAGCCTGCCGGCAATTAGCGGAACTACTCGGGTTTGCGGGCCGATACCTTGACGCTGGCGACGTTCAGGGGAACATCATCCTCGTCCAGGCGGATCGTCTCGTCAATGGTTGCGATATCGACGAACCCGGCCGATTCCATGCGGTCCAGGTAGGTCCCGCGGTACTCGGCGCCGCCGATGCAGGAAGCCCAGGCTTCGGCGTCGGTCAAGCGCGGGCCATCCTCAGTCAGCGCCAGCATGTCGGACACGTGGAGCCGGCCGCCGGGAGTCAGGACGCGGAAGGCTTCCCGGAACACGGCGTCCTTGTCGGGGGACAGGCAGATGACGCAGTTGCTGATCACCACGTTGACGCTGGCATCAGGCAGAGGAATGTCCTCGAGGTGGCCCTGCACGAACTCGACGTTGTACAGCCCCATGCGGTCGCGGTTGGCGTTGGCCAGGGCAAGCATCTCGGGGGTCATGTCCAGCCCGAAGACCCGTCCCGACTCGCCCACCTGCTCGGCGGCGATGAAGCAGTCGATGCCTCCGCCGGAACCCAGATCGAGCACCGTTTCGCCGGGACGCAGGTCGGCCAGGGCGGTGGGGTTGCCGCAGCCGGCAGAGGCGGCCATCGCCTCCACGGGCAGACCCTGGAGTTGGGCCTCGTTGTACAGGGCCATGGCGCGCTCGGTGTCGGCGGGGCCGCAACAGGCGACGGCGGTCGTATCGCCGCAACCGCAAGCCGCGGTGTCGTGCCCGCAGTCGTCGGCGCCGCAGGTCCCATGGCCGCAGTTCTCGGCGCCGCATCCCTCGCCCTGGGGCGTGACATCGGTCAGCTGGATCACCCGCAAGGCGCGCTGACCGTAGTGGTCCTGGACGGCCTGGCGGATTTCGTCGGTATTGTTCGGTACAGTCGTCATCAGCGCCTCCCGGGTATCTGGAAACAGCAGGTTGGATAAAAGTAATGCTACGCCGGCCGGGGGCGGGCGTCAAACTGGCTCACTGCTCGGGGGGTTCCCACTTGCACGAATCGTCAGAATCAGGATTTGCGGGATTTTATGATTTGACAGGATTGAGAGAGATCCATCACGGAACGGTTCCAATCCTGATAATCCCCAAATCTTGAAAATCCTGATTCTGACATTTCCCCGCCGCAAACCGAGTACGCATCAGTACGTATCCGTGTTGCCGGTGTTGTAGGCGCGTGCTACATTGCCTTACGCCATACCAAGCACGGAGTTAACCCTTATGAGAATCACCGGCGGCACCACGCGCGTTCTGCAGACACCGGCGGACAACCCGCTGGTGGTGGGCATCGATCAACCGGGCACCCGCGAGTTCGTCACGCTGGAACTCCACACCGACGAGGGCATCACCGGCATCGGCCTCACCTTTTTCGGCGGCCCGCTGGTTCATGCGCTGCGGCGAGCCGTGGACGACCTGGTGGAACTGGCAGTAGGTGAAGACCCGATGAACCCCGAGGCCGTGTGGGGTAAGCTGATGGACGCCTGCTCGTCCGCCGGGCCGGAAGGCATCCTCTCGCTGGGTCTGGCGCCCATCGACATGGCGGTGTGGGACATCAAGGGCAAGGCGCTGGACCAGACCGTTTGCGGCCTCATGGGCGGCTACCGGGACCGGGCGCCCACCTACGCCAGTGGCGCGCTGATGCGGCCCATGGGCCTGGAGTACCTGTCCGAGGCCGGCCCCCGGCTGGTGGAGCAGGGGTTCCACCAGATGAAGACGCAGATGGGCGCAGAGCCCACGGCCGCCCGCGAGGTGGCCCGCATCCGCACCCTGCGGGACGCCATCGGCCCCGACATCGACCTGATGTGCGACATCAACCAGCTTTGGAACGTGAATCAGGCCATCCAGATCGGCAGCATGGTTGAGGAGTACCACCTCTTCTGGCTGGAGGACGTGGTGGCCCGGGACGACTACCAGGGGCTGGCCCGGGTCGCCGACGCGCTGACCACGCCCATCGCCGCCGGCGAGTACGTCTACGGCATCCGGCCCTTCCGCCACATGGTGGAGCACCGGAGCATCGACATCGTGATGGTGGACCTGCTGCGGGCCGGTGGTATCACGCCCTTCCGCAAGATCGCCGGCATGGCGGAGGCCTTCAACTTGCCGGTGGTGTCCCACCTGATACCGGAAGTGCAGGTGCACACGATCTCGGCCATTCCCAACGGGCTGACGGTGGAGTACATGCCGTGGTCACTGCGGCTGTTCGACGAGACGCCGGACATCGTGGACGGGGACCTGGTGGTGCCCGACCGGCCGGGGCTGGGGCTGTCCTTCAGCCAGGACGCCATCGCCCAGTACCAAGTTGCCTGACCGTATAGTTTTACCGGGATGCACAGGATGAGCCGGATGAACGGGATAACAACAAATCATCCTGTCTATCTCCTGTATCCTGTGCATCCCGGTAAAAGGATTAAATTTCCGGCACAATGACCCATGGAGTTTGACCAATGGCTACCTACCAGTTGCGCATCTACACCATCAACCGCGGCATGATGGACTCCTGGCTCGGCCTGTTCAACGAGCACATCCGGCCGCTGCACGACCGCCTGGGCATCCCGGTGGTCTCCAGCTACGTGAACGCCGACCGCACCGAGTTCATCTGGGTGCGCCGGTTCGACAGCGCGGACCAGATTGCGGAGAAGGAGGCGGCCTACTTCGCGTCGCCGGAGCGCACGGCCCTGGGCGACCGGCCCACCAGCCACATCGCCAAGATGGAAGTGCGCGTTATGGACGGCGTGGAGGCAGCGGCGGTAGCCTAACCCTCAGCCACACGGCGGGGGCGGATCATTATTCGCCCCTACGCCGGCTGGGACGATACCGGCTCGGCGTGGCGTTCGTGCCAGCCGGCGTTGATGTTCCCCCAGTATTCTTCCCAGTTGCGGCGGGTGTCAGCCTCGGTGGCGCCACCCCAGTAGCCGGGGGACACCAGCGGCAGGGCCTGTTCCACGCGAATGAGGACCACGGCGCGCACGCTGTCGGCCAGGCTCGTCACGTTGGACGGGCCGTTGCGCATCCGCTCCTTCACCGTCGCCTCCAGCTCGTCGCCGGAGTGAACGGCCACAGTGCCCTTGAAGCGGTAGCCCTTGCGCGCGAACTGGTCCACGACGTTGATCTCGATGGATGGGTTGTGCTCCAGGTTGTACATGGTGCCCGGTGAAGCCAGATCCGTGAACAGGATGTGATCGTCGTCCCAGATCATGGTGGTGGCCTTGGGCGACAGGTTCGGCGTACCATCCGGGCAGACGGTGGCTACGAAAATGAGCCGCTGTTCCGTCAGGGCTCGCTTCATGTCATCGGTGAGAATTCCCATGCGTGATGCCTCTCCGGTTGCTATAGTTCCTTGACCATTTCCCGGTGGGGGATGCCGGCTTCCTCAAAGATGTCGCCGACCTCCCGGTAGCCGTGGCCGGCGTAGAAGGACTTGACATACTCCTGGGCGTGGAGGGTGATCTGCCGGAAGCCCCGGGCGCGGCCCTGATCCTCCAGGAAGGTCAGCACCAACCCGCCGACGCCGGCGCGCCGTCTGTCCTGTTCCACCGCCATGCGCCCGATGTGCGGCCCCTTGCCGTCCACGTCCGGCAGGAGCCGGCCGGTGCCGATGATGACCCCGTCATGCAGGGCCACGGCGTGGACGGTGTCGTCGGCGGTATCAAATTCGTCCAGCTCGATGTCAGCGGGGACGCCCTGCTCGCCCACGAAGACGCGGATGCGCAGGCTGAACGCGCCCTCGAGCTCGGCGGGCGTTTCGATCAGTTTGACGGTGATGTTCTGGCGACCCGTCACGTCAGGCCACGCGCTCGTCGTCATCACCAGGCTCCGTCGCAATTCCCAGCGCGGACTCGATGACGGACAGGCGGCGCAATATCTCCGTATTGACGTCCTCGTCCCGGGCCGGTATGTCGCGGCGCCCGTTATTGGTTCGGTCAATGATGGCGAAGAGAGCAGTCATCATCTCCGTATGCCGGCGCTCGGCCTCCGCTCGCTCCGCCAGGCGAACGCGTTCCGTTTCCTCCCGCTCTGCTTGGCGAGCGCGTTCCGCCTCTTCCCGCTCCACCTGGCGAACGCGTTCCGCCTCTTCCCGCTCTGCTTGGCGGACGCGTTCCGTTTCCTCCCGCGCGCCGCGACGGTCTCGTATGTCAAAATAGCTCGACAGCATTTGCGGAACTCCCAGAACGGCCAGTACGATGGCGATGTAGGCGGCCGCTTCCAGATATTTTACTACTTCCTCGAATGTCACCGATGACCCCCAGGATTGTAACGCCCTAATTCAGACTTACCCGGCACAAGCCCCAATCCCGGAGGAAGATGCCTGTTGCAGCGACGACCGGGAAGTTCCGTTAGTGTTACCGCCGCCGGTCGACACTCCGGCGGCGGTGGCATAGGACTCGGCTGGCTCGCCTGGCGCTGTTGGATTACTGCACCAGGTTGGGCGTGACCTCGGCGGGGATGCCACCGGCTTCCATCTCGCGGCCACGGGATTCCACCTGGGGGATCACCGAGGCGAGGAGGTCCTCGTCCAGGTCAGCAGCGACGCCGGGGTAGCCGGCCCGCTCCAGCATGGCCTTGAGCTTGCCCGTCTTGAACTGGTCCAGGCACCAGCCCAGCGGGTCGGGGACCAGGGTCTTGTCCCAGAAGATCCGGTGGTTCTTGTTGCGCGGGCCGTAGTGGTAGTGCGGCTCGTCGCGGAAGCAGTCGAAGGCCAGCAGCTCGGTCTCTTCCGTGAACACGCGGCCCGTGTTGCCGGCGAGGTCGCTGAGCACGTGGATGGCCAGCCCGCCGTCGCCGGAGGCCTGCCGGCGCATCTCCAGGCCGAATCGGATGTTGCCGGCTTCGATGATGTCGGTGCCGCGGTTGTGTTTGACGGTGTTGCGCTCGGCGGCGAACTTGACCCGGGCGGTGGCGTCCACTTCGTCCAGTGCCGCGTTGACGGCGTTCATATCCAGCGCGCCGGCGGCGGCGGCATGGCCGGCCCGGGTCAGCATGGCGGCCAGGTTGCTGCGCATGGTCTTGACCGACCAGCCGATGGGGTTGCCGTCGACGGTGTGGTCCATACGGTAGTTGATGTTCTCGCCGTCCGGCGCGTAAACGTAGCTCTTCTCGATGTCGAAGCAGTTGAAGCGCAGGGCAGTCTCGCCGCCCACTTCAACCAGAATGACCACGCCCTGGTCGGAATGGTCCTGGATGTTGCCGTCCCACAGCTCATGCTGCACGACGAAAGCCACGTTGCCCGCGTCAAACCGAATTCTGCCCCTCTGAGTCGTCATAGTTGGTTTCCTCCCTTTTTGAGAACGAAAGTAGGCGAAATATAACCGGGCGGTTTCGTGGGTGTCAAACAGGTTGCTGAGCGATCACATCCCAAGCGCTTCGCGGATGGCGCGGATTTGGTTCAGGTGCTCGCCCCAGTGTCGTTCCAGGCCGTCGATGAACGATTGCGCCGTGCGTTGCTCGTGGATGCCGCGGTGTGGCAGGTGGGCCAGGGCGGTTCGTCCCTCAAAGTCGCCATCGTCTGCGTTGGCAATGGCGTCCTCGGCGGTTTGCAGGATGGCCAGGGGGCCGGCCAGGGCATCGCCAATGTCGGAGGCCAGGCGCTCCGGCGTGATGTTGCTGATGTCAGGCAGGATGGTGACCTCTTCAAGGCTGCCGCTCAGCACGCCGGCGATGACGCTGCCAATGCCGCCCTCCGGAGTATCAACCAGGTGGTACAGGACCTCCCGGGCGCACCATGGATCAGCATCGGATCCGGCGCCGTCCTTCCAGTCCAGGCAGTAATCCATGCCGTCCAGCAGGCCGGTCAACTCCTCACGGATGCGGCGGACGGTGGCGAGGTTTTCGTCACGGGTTGCCATGTTGGGTTTCTCCCTCCGGGGTTTTGAGCAGTCCGGCAATCAGCCACACGCCGCTGACGATGAGCCAGACCAGGAAAGCGATGCCCGATACGCGGTGCATCACGGTGGCGGCGTCCACCCAGATGAACAGCATGGCGACGCCGATAATCACGTCGGCGACGGCAGAGACTCTGAGCAGGCCGCCGATGCGCCACTGCACCGGCGCCAGGGCAATCAGGCCCAACCCAGCCAGGGTGAAGCCGATCTTGCCGGTGATCCAGCGGGCGGCGTCTATTGGCTCGACCCAGCCCGGTATTTCCCAGACAATCGGAGCGACGATAGGGCCGGTTCCGCCGCTGACTGCCTGGGGGATCTCCATCGCCAATGCCAGCATACACGCGCCGGATACTGCGGTGACCGCCCCCGATGCTCCCAGCAGCAGGCTGGCTGCGTCCGCCCCTCGATACCAAGCCGACGTTGTCCGCCGCAGAAATACCGCCGCCGCCAGCAGGCCCAGGCCGGCGAGTATCCGGGCAGCGCCGGCGATGGCGTACACGCCGGTGCTCAGGATGATGGTGAATTGGACGGGCGCCCCCTCGAGCGGCTCCATGCTGCTGGTGAGCCGGGTCAACACCGACACCGCCGTGGCTACGGCAGCAAGCAAAAGCAGCAGTCCGGCAGTCCGTGCGGCGGTCATAACGTCAGGCGGCAAGAGGGAGGAGGCGGTTGATGAGGGCGCGGGTGGTATCAGCCGCGTCTCGAACTTGAACATCCGTCATATTGTTCAGGTAAATATGGACGTGGAGCCGGTTCGCATCTTTGTAGTCTTCAACAATTACCGGGTCGTCAATCTCGGCGATTATTTGGCGCATCACGTGGCGACGATGTTGATGTTCCTGATACCGTTGTCCGCGCCGCATGGCTATGGCGATGATGACCTGCGACAATGCGCCCCAGAGCAATTCGGCTCCTGCCATATCGTCGCCATTGACAAAGTGCTGCTCGGCGAGCAAAGACAATTCAGTGGATGTACGGAGCCGCTCTGTCGATGTCATGACACGTCGCGCACTGAGAAACCCAACATACGATCAATGAACCCGGTAGAGATGTCCCAGTCCTCTTCCACATCCTGGGCGGGTATAGCGAGCCCCATCCCATTGGTTCGGGCCAGGTCGGCGCAGCCCAACGCGGACATGAAACCACGCTGTTCAGGATGGGCTTTGGCAATCCGCCGGCCGGCGGCGTAAATCTCGTCAAAAGTCTGACAAGGCCAGCCGCGTTTTCGGGCAACGCACTTGATGGCGTGAGCAGTGGCTTCCCAGATGCGTTTGCAGAACAATTCATGGTCGCGCTGGGCCATGGCCTGGTCGGCAAGCCAGACTTTATTCCGGACTTCCTGGATTTGCTCCGGGGACAGCATGGCCAATCTCCACGTCCCGATAAGGTACTAATCATTATAGCCGGCCCGGACAAAGGTCTCGGGCAACCCCACACCTCCCTTCGGTTCAGGGCGCAAGCGGCGTGTAGGAGAACCAGCCTCCGGTAGGCAACCGCTTACACGTCACTCCATCACGGGGTCAGGCGGTAAGCGGGAGGAGGCGGTTGATGAGGCCATGAGTTTGCGCGACGGCGATGCTCAGTAACTCTGGAGACATATCGTTGTGGTAGAAATGGGCGTGCAATCTCTGAGCTTCGCTGAAATCTGCAATTGCTTGACGGTACGGGCCATCCCGCAGGCGGCGCAAACCGCGCTGATTGCACGTCTCGGCCGCAAACAGCGCGTCGGAGCCTTGCAGCGCCCTTTCCCGGCTTTCCGCGGGCAAACCGGCAATCTTCCGGTCCAACGCAGTCATACTACCCGGCTCCTTCTCGATGCAGGCGCGCGGCGTGTTGGGCGTATCGTTGATCCGCCTTCTCCACCAACCGACGGTAGAAACTCCGCTTACCGAAACCGAACTTATCACCATCCGCCAGGAAAATCGCATCCCTGTTGGCGTCAAAGGTGAAAGCCACTCTCCACACGCCCCCATCAGCGTTGAACCGCAGTTCTTTCATTCTGGGATACTTGGACAGTTGCAGGTTATCCACATTGGGACGTCCCAACAACGGTCCTTGTGATTGCAACAATCGCGCTCTCTGCAAAAACGCCTCCCGAACGGCTTCAGACAACGCATCGAATTCGGGTTCGAAGTCCGGATGAAATCGAACCACAAATTGCATTGACGGATTATGATTCTCGTCAGGTTCACTGTCGAGCGAGCGCAATAGCGGTTACGCGGCGCCCTCGGCAACGTCAATGGCGCGCATCATGGCGCCCGACTTGTGCCGGGTCTCCATGTACTCATCCTCGGCCACGCTGTCGGCGACCACGCCGCCGCCGGCCTGGACGTACATGACGCCGTCCTTGAAGATGCCGGTGCGCAGGACCAGGGCGGTGTCCATGTTGCCGTTGTAGCTGAAGTAGGCCACCGCGCCGCCGTAGGGTCCGCGCCGCTCCTGCTCCACCTCGGCGATAATCTCCATGGCGCGTATCTTGGGCGCGCCGGAGACGGTGCCGGCAGGGAAGCAGGCGCGCAGGGCGTCGTAGGGGGTCATCTCGGGCTTGAGCTGCCCTTCCACGTGGGACACCAGATGCATGACGTGGGAGAACCGCTCCACGTCCATGTATTGTGTGACGCTGACGGTGCCCGGCACGCTCACGCGGCCGATGTCGTTGCGTCCCAGGTCGAGGAGCATGATGTGTTCGGCCCGCTGCTTCTCGCTGCCCTTCAGCTCTTCTTCCAGGGCCAGGTCCTCGGCTGGCGTCTGGCCGCGCGGGCGCGTGCCGGCGATGGGATGGGTGGAGACGGTGCCGTCGTGAACCGTGGCCACGGTCTCGATGGCGGCGCCGACGATCTGGAACCCGTTGAGGTCAAGGTAGTACATATACGGCGACGGGTTGCTGCCCCGCAGGGCCCGGTATACCTGGAAGGGGTGGGCGTCGGTGTGACGGCTGAACCGCTGGGAGTTCACCACCTGTATGACGTCGCCGGCGTAGATGTACTCAATGCACTTCTCGATGACAGCTTCGTATTCCGGCACAGTGAAGTTTGACTGGGTCTCTCCGCCGGACGGGAGCGCGGGTGTCGCCAGCAGTTCCGGCGGGATTTCCAGCGGCCGGGAGAGCCGGTCGACCATTCGCTCGATCTTGGCGGTGGCCGCGGCGTAGGCCTCGGCAACGTCGCCGCCGTCCAGCCGGGCGTGGCTCACCACCTTGATATCGTGGCGCAGATGGTCGAACACCAGCAGCGTGTCGGTGAACATGAAGACCGATTCGGGCAGACCCTGGGGGTCGGCCTCAGGCATGGGCACGCGCGGCTCGAAGTAGTGCACGGCGTCGTAGGCGACATAGCCGACGCCTCCCCCGTGGAACGGCGGCAGACCCTCCACGGGAACCAGCCGGAAGGTGTCCATTTCACGCTGCACCAGGGTCAGCGGGTCCACCGTGCCCGAGGGCTGGTCGTCACCGGTGCTGAACACGTCGTAGGGCTCGGTGCCGATGAAACTGTAGCGGCCGATGCGCTCGCCGCCGGCCACCGATTCCAGCAGGAAAGAGTAGGGTGGACGCGCCACCTTCAGATAGGCCGATACGGGAGTTTCCAGGTCGGCGTTGATGGTCCGGTATATGGGGCACAGGTTGCCCTGTCCGGCTAGGGCGCGGACCTGATCGAGGCTGGGATAGTAGTTGCTCATGTGATGATTTCCAACTGTGTTGGGCGGCAGCGGCAAAAGAAAAGCCCGTCCCCTGCGGGACGAGCCTGTAGGCCGCGATGCCACCCTGCGTACGGTGTTCGGCGGGCGGATAACGCGGCCCATGCGGCCCGTCCTACTCGGCCCCGCAACCGGGTCAGGTTGCAGCCTTTCAACGGGCGGCTCCGGGGTCCATTCAACGTCTGCGCCTGGCGCCGGTTCACAGCTACTCCGGCTCTCTGGGCCTCGCTGGACGCGTACTAACCCCCTTCACGGCTTGTGGGTATTCGGATTTGCGGGATCAATTGTATGGCGGGCGGTTGGGGGCGTCAACGTCCATGCGGTGCAGTCGGGCCTATGGCTTTTCTATGCTCACCAGCACGCTGACGATGCCATTTCGTTGCCATGCGCCGGCTCGGAATTCAGGCCGGCTTCTGAGGTTGCCCATTATTTTGGATGATGGTGAAATCCGCTCGGCATTCCAGAGACGTACTTTTTCACTGCCATCCAAATACGTCACCACTATCCACGCTTGTTTGGTGCGTAGCAAGGCGTCTTTGAAAGTTTCTGGGGACGATGGTTCGAGAGTGATGGGAAGTATTGCATCTTGCCCTGTAGTTCGTCTGGTGCGCTTCGGGTTTGCTGGTGCTACCCGTGCCAGAATCAGCAGCGGTTGCCCGCGTAGCGTGGTATCCAAGTCCATGCCCGGGTTTTCAACGAAGTTCGGCGGTTGACAGACAGGGTAGTCTCGAAAGTAAAGTTCCCACGAAGCTTGACAGATGGCCAATTGTAGTTCCGGGTGCGGATTCTGGTCTTCTGTCAACATACCAGCCCAAAAGGGCATATAGCAGAAATTCCAGCCGGCCGTGAACGCATCCGGATTATGTGTATTTCCCCAGATGTGGCGTAAGCTGTAGCCGGTACGCCGCTCAATGTTACGCCCGGTGTACTGAGCCCAAGCATTCTGAGCGTACTGGTTGTCGTCCAGACGAATTTCCCGCCCATCGCCCGGCCACACGGTTTGCTGCCCCTTATCAAGCCCTGGGTAGTGTCGGCGACTGTATCGGGCACGGTCTGGGAAATAGGGCGTCTTTGCCCGCACTTCGTCCGGGTGAACAAAGTACGAATGCGCGAAGGCGGCTTGAATGATGGAAACTCCGCCTTTGCGGAAGTAATCTTCCAAAGATTGGATCGGTGGCGTGAGATCCCCGGTATGGACGACCGTGTTGAGCATTGATATTGGCTCCATTTAGCGGCGAGCCGGGAACCGGTTGAGTCGGCCGGTCCAGTCCAGGATGTGACGATCGCCAGTGATCAGTTGGTGTCCCTCCTGGGCGGTGGCGATGATGATGCGGTCGGCGGGGTCGTCGTGGAAATCGGTCAAGGCGACGGAGCGGGCGGCAATTGCGCCGTCAACCGGGATTTCAATGAGTCCGGCGGCGAGGAGGCTTTGACGCCACTGGATGGCGGTGACGTCTAACGTGAGGCGGTTTTTGGACAGCAGCAGGGCTACTTCCCAGACGGAGATGGCGGAGAAAGCGGCATCGCCTCGTCGTTTGGCTCTTTCGATTCTGGCGCTTGCTTCCTTACCCAGCCTGGAGTTAGCTTCCATATACCAAATCAGGGTGTAAGTGTCCGGCAGTATCAAGCAGGGCGCTCCTCATCTTGGCCAGTATATGGACCGTACCACTCCTCATCCTGGTCGGTGCGCAAGGCGTACCATTCCGGTGGCAGCGGGGATACGATGTCGCCGTGAATCTGCACACGACCCTTGAGCGAACCTCGGAGAGGGTCGTGTACTTCCTGGTATCGGGTAATTTGAACTACAGGCTCATCTCCGTCGAAGATGATCACCTCTCCGTCGCACTCAACAAGTTCCGCGATGATTTCGAGGCACTGCTCTTTGAACTCTGCGGTAGTGCAGGTGTAGTAAATCCGTTGAGGTTTGGCGGGCTCAGTCATTTTCCCTCCCTTGGATCGGCCCGCGGCAGGATGCGACAGACTGGATATAGCGAGCATATCACGGCGTCAGCAGTATCTTCCCTGTAGTCTCCCTCCCCTCCAGGCGGCGGTGGGCCTCGGCGGCGTCCGACAGCGGCAGGTTCAGGCTGACGTTCAGCTTGACCTCGCCCGACTGTACCCAATCCAGGCATTCCTCCGCGCGCTGCAGCAGCTCTTCGCGCGTGGCGGTGTAGTCTCCCAGGGTAGGGCGGGTGAGGAACAGCGAGCCGTTGCGCAGCATCCCCGAGTCCACCGCTCCCACCGGGCCGCCGGCCTGCCCGTACAGCGCCATGCAGCCCCGCCGACCCAGGACGCGCAGGCCCTTCTCAAAGGTCGTTGCGCCCACGGCGTCGTAGATGATCTTGACGCCCTGGCCGTCGGTCATCCGGCGGACTTCTTCCTCGAAGTCCTGCTGGGTGTACAGGATGACGTCATCGGCGCCCGCGCCGCGGGCCATCGCCGCCTTCTCGTCAGTGGATACCGTCGTGTACACGTGGAGGCCCATGCGCTTCAGCATCTGGATGAGCAGCAGGCCCATCCCACCGGCGCCGGCGTGCACCAGCGCGCTCTGGCCGGCCTGCAGCGACGCGATGTCGTTGACCAGGAAGTGGGCGGTCATACACTGGAGCAGGGTGGCCGCGCCGGTCTCGAAGTCCATGTCGTCAGGGATGCGAACCAGCAGCCAGGCGGGTACGGCCTGTTGCTCGGAGTAGGACCCGGTGTGCATGGCGTAGGCAACCCGGTCGCCCACGCTGACCTCCGTCACACCGTCACCCACGGCAATCACCTCGCCCGAGGCCTCGCGGCCGGGCGTCCAGGGGAAAGCCGCCGGCGGGTTGGTACCCTTGCGGCTGGAGACGTCGGTGTAGTTGACGCCAATGTTGCGGATGGCAACGATTGCTTCGCCCGGTCCGGCGGTGGGTTCGGGCATATCCTCATATTTCAGCACGTCGGGTCCGCCAACTTCGTAGGCGCGTATGCCTTTCATGGTTTCTAACCTCCAAGTACGGATGCCATTCCGGTCACGTTTTCGATTTCGAGGATGCCGCGGAAACTGCTGACCGCTTCGTCAATGTGGTCGGCCGGCAGGATATAGCGGGTGCAATAGAGGAATTTCGCGTCCAGTTCCTCGGCGTCCAGGGGCATGGCCGGTGAACCCCGGGGGTGGTCGATACGATGGCGCAACGCGCGGCCGTCGTTGAGGGTAATCGCCAACTCGGCCGGATTGAGGGCCAGCGGCGATGCCGGCAGAGTGGCCTCGATGGATATGCACTCCATCATGGCCCGGACGCCCTCGTCCCGGACCGCCGGCTCTGAGAAGAAATTGATCAGCGGCGCCCCGTGGCACAGGGTCGCAGCGGCGATGAACCCGATTGAACGGCGGGCCTGCCAACCGTCGGCGGGCAGGACGTGCGGCAGTTGTTCGGTGGTTCCGGCAGTCACTCCGATGTGTACGGAAGAGACGTCGGACGGCTCAAATCGGTGCAACTGGGCGAGGCCGAGGATAGCGTCAATCACGCTGTGGCTCGCCGGATGGCAGGGATACAGGCGGATGGTGACCCCCGGGTCCTCAAGACGCCAGCGGACGCCAAGATCGGCGAAATCCGCCGTTCCAAACGTCGGGCTGGAGCACGTCCCATCAATTCCGGCCTCAGCGCTCAATGCGGCAATTACGCCCTGCATGGCTGCTCTGCCTTGCGACATGGCGGCCGCGCCGGCGGAACCGTACTCCCTGCCGCCGTTCCCGGCGTGAACCGCCAGCCCTACCGCGCTGGCCAGGCCGGCGGCGTCCAACCCGAGCAGCATGGACGATGCCACCGCTGCCCCCATCGCGCCAGCCGAACCGCGCGTCGCATCAACCGTGCTGAAGCGTGCGGCCACCTCGCATCCCGCGGCGAACGCCGAAAGCACGTCCCGCCCGGAGTATCCGTGCATCTCGCCCAACGCCATTACCGGCGGAAACACGGCCGCGGTGACGTGCGCTCCGGCCTCGACGGTGTTGTCGTCGTAGTCCAGTAGCCGCACCAGGGTGCCGTTCACCAGCGAGGCGTATACGGGCGAGGTACGCATGCCCATGCCGATGATGGTGCTGCGACCGTTGCCGCCCATCTCCCGTACAACACGCGCCAGCGCAACGCCGGCGGGATGCGCCGCGCCGGCCAGGGCGGCGCCGGCGGCGTTGAGCATCATCTCGCGGCACAACTCGGCCACGGTAGGCGGCAAGGGGATGTCCGCTTGAGCGACGCCGGCGGCGAACTCGGCAATTCGTTGAATGGAGTCTGGTTCTGTGCGATTCATGGCAAGGCAAGGATACCGACGGCCGCCCGATGGCGCAACGCAGGTACGGAAGGGTCGCGGTGTATAATGCGCCAATGCACAGTCGAGAGGTCATGCGACTATTGAGGGCAGAGGGATGGTACGTGCATCGTATCGTTGGCTCCCATCATCAAATGAAACATCCCGATAAACCAGGCACCACCACAGTAACTCATCCGCAGCAGGACGTCCCAATAGGAACCTTGCTGAACATTGAAAAGCAGTCTGGCGTGAGGCTGCGACGGCAAAGGAGGTAGCGATGGAACGAACCTACCTGGCCTTCATACACAAAGATCCGGACAGCAGTTTCGGGGTGACGTTCCCCGATTTCCTTGGCTGCACGTCCGGGGGCGATACTTTTGAAGAAGCCCGCGAGATGGCGCGTGAGGCGCTTGCGCTTCACTTGGAAGGAATGGCCGCCGATGGGGAGCACATTCCTCTACCCTGCTCCCCGGATGCAGCGTTGGCCCACGAAGATGCCGGCTACGCCATCGCTCTAATCGTGGTGGAAGCGCTGCCGGAACGTACCGAGGAGGAAGCGCAGGCGGAGCTGGAAGCATTCCTGGCCTCGGACGAATACCAGGAGATCTACGGTACTCCCCTTACGGAAGAAGAATTGCATAATTTGTACGAGTCTCCGGAGGAGCCGCCCCAGTCCGCCGTCTCGCTCAAACCTGTACCCGACACCAGCGCAGGAAAGACTTATGCTGCACTGCTGATCCAAAACCCCAATGACAGTTTTATCGTCAGTTTCCCGGACCTCCCCGGCTGCATCACGGCCGGCGGCACCCTTGAGGAAGCATGCGAGGCGGCACGGAAAGCCCTGGCGCTGCACCTGGAAGAATTGGCAGCACGTGGCGAGCCTGTAGCCCCGCCGAGCCCCGCCAACGTGATATGGGATCATGTAAACGCCGCGGATGGCGTTGCGTTGACCGTTGTGGAGGCGGTGTCTGAGCGAACGGACGAAAAGAGACAATCAGCATTTGAGGTCGTTTCGACTACAACCTGACGATCTTCACGGTCGCCATTCCAGAAAACGACCCCACCACCGGGTACGGAGCATCAGTAATGACCACATCAAACAACAGTAGTTCCAACTCGGTGGAAGAGCGGCAGTACGACGTGGCCATCGTGGGCGGCGGCATCATCGGGTTGTCCACGGCCATGCAGTTGCTGGAACGTTCGCCGGACCTGAAGGTGGCGGTGATCGAGAAAGAGGAGCAGTTGGCCCAGCACCAGACGGGTCACAACAGCGGCGTCATTCACTCCGGCATCTACTACCGGCCCGGCTCGTGGAAGTCGCGGTTCTGCGTGGGCGGCAAGGACCGGCTGATCCGGTTCTGCGACGAAAACGAGATCGAGTACGATCCGTGCGGCAAGGTGATCGTCGCCACCCACGAGAGCGAATTGGGACGCCTGGACGACCTGTACGAGCGCGGCGTCGCCAACGGCGTCCCCGACCTCGAGATGGTAGGCCCTGAGCGATTGCAGGAGATCGAGCCCCACACCACTGGCGTCCGGGCGCTGTGGGCTCCGCACACCGGCATCGTCGATTACGTGCGGGTGGCCAACGCCTACGCCGGCAAGTTCCAGTCCGCGGGGGGCGACATCTTCACCGGCGCGGCGGTGATCCGGTCCCGGCAAACCGGCTCCGGCACTGCCCTGGAGACGCAGCGGGGCGCCGTCCAGGCGCGACACGTCATCAACTGCGGCGGCCTGTACGCGGACAAGCTGGCGCGGATGATGGGCGAGGAGACCGACGTGCGCATCATTCCCTTCCGCGGGGAGTACTACAAGCTGACGCCGGCCAGCGAAGACCTGGTGAAAGGGCTCATCTATCCGGTGCCCGATCCGCGGTTCCCCTTCCTGGGCGTGCACTACACGCGGAACATCCACGGCTACGTGGAGGCCGGCCCCAACGCGGTGCTGGCGTGGGCGCGGGAGGGCTACCGCAAGAGCAACATCAGCGTCGGAGAGACGGCCGGCGCGCTGACCTTCCCCGGGTTCTGGAAGATGACGGCGCGACACTGGAAGACGGGCATGCAGGAAATGCACCGGTCCTACAGCAAGTCCGTGTTCGTCAACGATCTCAAGAAGCTGATCCCCGAAATCCGCGCCGAGCACCTGGAGCCGGGCGGCAGCGGCGTGCGCGCGCAGGCCGTATCCACGTCGGGGGCGATCCTGGACGACTTCCATATCCTGCGGGGACGGCGGGCGCTCCACGTGCTGAACGCGCCGTCGCCGGGCGCGACCTCGTCGCTGGCCATCGGGGAATATCTGACGGACATGGCGGTTGAGGACTTCAGCCTGGCAACCGCCTGAACGCGCTGCCGACGGACCCAGGGCAGCCAGCGGCGGACACTTCTATCCTGACCAGATGAGCACCACCGCCACCGGAAATTCGCCCCAGGAGTTCCCGGCCTACCGCTGGGTGGTCATGGGCATCTGGCTCACCGCAAGCGTGGCCGGCTTCATGATCATGTCCACCATCGGCATCCTGCTGCCGGCAATCAGCGCCGAGCTCAGGCTGTCGCCTTTCCAACAGGGAATGCTGGGTTCCTCCGCATATTGGGGAAACCTGGTGCTGGCCATTCCCATCGGCTGGTGGGCTTCCCGTTTTTCCCCGAGGATACTCACCTCGATCACCCTGGCGCTGGGAACGCTGTTTCTGCTGGCCCAGTCCCTTTCCCCCGGCTTCGTGTTACTGCTGTTGGGTCGGGTGGCCTTCGGCGTGAGCGTGATCGCCCGGCAACCGGCGCGGGCGCTGCTGACCCAGCAATGGTTCCCACAGCGGCAGGTGGTGCTGGTGAACAGCATCTCCAACGCCATGTTCGGCCTGGTGGTGGGCGGGGGAGTGGCCGGCGCGCCGTTTATTCTCGTCGCCCTGGGTGACGACTGGCGGGCAACCCTTCTCTGGTTCGTCGGTCTTTTCGGCGTGTTGACGATACTCTGGCTCGTATTCGGGCGAGAAAGGGTCACCGCCGAATACCGGCAACGCCTGGGCTCCCAGGACGTGAATGTTCTCAAGGGCGCGCTGCGTTACCGCGACCTGTGGATCGGCGGCCTCGGGTTCGTCGGGGCCACCATGTCGTGGTCCGGATTCCTCAGCTTCTATCCCACCCTGATGCTGGACACCTACCAGATGTCCCTGATCTGGTCTGGAGGCATATTGGCGGTGGGCATCTTCGTGGGCGGCGTTTGCGGGTTGGGCTTCGGTTGGCTGGTCATGGTCTCGGATCAAGGACGGACCGTCTTGCTGGGAACCGGCGCGGTGATGGCCGTCACCTTTGCGGCCATGACCCTCACCGGGTCGCTGCCGGTGTTATTGGCGCTCACTATCGTCAATGGGATAGCCTGGGGCTTTTGGCCCGTTCTCTATTCGGTGCCCTTCAACCTGCCCGGAATACGCCCGCGCGAGATCGCCGTGAGCCTGGCCTTCATCCAGATGAGCAGTTCTGCGGGTATCGCGCTGGGGCCGCTGATCGCCGGCATTATCCAGGAGTTGACGGGAGACCTGAGGCTGTCGCTGATTGTGGTGAGCTTCGCATCCTTGTCGTTGTGCGGCGCCGGCCTGATCATGAAACACGGCCTCTCCAGCCGAACGGCGGCCTTGCCCGAGCCGGCTCCGTCCGCCACCGGGGGCTGACCTTCACGCGCAACCATTTTGTCTTTTACATCGATGGCCAGGATGAATAGGATGCTGGCGATAATCAATCAAATCCTGTCCATCCTGTGCATCAATGTAAGATTAGCGCGGCCGCCGTGTATAATCGCGCGATGCTCCAATCGGCTTTTGCGCCCGTCGGCCGTGACACCCGCAGGTTCGGACTCTAGGCAAGCTCGTGCTGAACGCGGCCCGCGCCCGCCTGCATTACGGCTGGGTGATATTCGTCCTGTCGCTGGGCAACCTCACCGTTGAGGGCGGCACCAAGAACAGCGAGGCCGTCTACTTCAACGCGCTGAAAGACGCTTTCGGTCGCAGCGCAACTTACACCTCGGCGGTATTTTCCCTGGCTGGTCTCATCGGCGCCATCAGCGCGCCGCTGCTGGGCATCCTGCTGGACCGATGGGGCGCGCGGATCCTCTTCCCGGTGGCAGGACTATTCATCCTCTTCGGCTGGATTGCGTCCAGCTACACCACCGACCTGTGGCAGATGTTCATCCTGTACAGCGTGTTTGCCGGGATCGGCCACACGGCCATTTCGTCGTTTTCGATGACCGCCACCGTCGCCCCCTGGTTTCCGCAAACGCGCGGTCGTATGCTGGGACTGGCGGACAGCGGCAACCCCATCGGCCAGGCGGTCTTTGCTCCGCTGGCCGGAGCCCTGACAACCGCGTTGGGATGGCGGTGGGCCTACCGCATTTACGGCGTGATTTTCGCCGTGTTGATCGCGGTGCCCAACGGTCTGTTGCAGCGCCGTCCGCCGGAAACTGCGCCGGTTCCGCCGGCGACAGCAGCCGCATCCCGGCCCCAACCCGGTTCGCTAACTTCGGGAGCCCGTTCTGACCGGACCGAGAGCGGGGCAACGCCGACCCTGGGAAACGCAGTCCGCGACCCGGCGATGTGGCTGCTGGTCCTGACCCGCGTCTTCGGCTCCACCGGGACGCAGATGATACGGGTCCACCTGGTCACCTTCTTCGTATTAGCCGGTTACAGCGTACAAACCGCGGCGAACACCCTGGGCGCCGTGGGTCTGGTGAGCGTGTTCGCTCGACCCCTGGTAGGACTGGCCACCGACCGCTGGGGGCGCGAGTCGGTCTACACCGTCGGGATGAGCGTTGCGGCCGGAGCCGTACTACTGGTGCTTTGGCTGGGCGACGGCCGGAGCTTCTGGCCCCTGGCCATTTACGTCGCCCTGGCGGGGCTAACCGACGGCATCAGCGGCCTGATCATCGGCGCGAAGGCGGCGGACATATTTCCCAGCGAGACGCTGGGCACCGTGATGGGGTTCGTCGAGATGGGCCGGGGAGCAGCTATTTTTCTGGGACCGATCATAGCCGGCCTGATGTTCGATCTGCAGGGCGATTACGTGCAGGCGTTCATCCTGTCCGCGTTCCTGACCGTGGCCTCCGTATGCGCCATGTGGATAGCGGATGCCATCGGTCGCCGACGCCACACGGCCTGATCAGTTGGGCCGCCCGGCAGGGCCTGAAGGCCGGCCAGCCGGGCGCTCAACACGAGCCTGCGCCGTATCCGCCCGGCGGCAACCTGCTTGTTTGGCCCGCAATCCTTTGTTACAATTCCGGCGCACGAAAGATACCGCTCGCGGACGAGCGTGTTCTGCCCCCGCTGAGCCGCCGTATCATTGTAGTTCGCGCAACCAATGGAGGAGGAAATACTATGCCGTCGTTCTGGGAAAACATCCGAATGCCCGACCCCGAGGAAGACCGCGAGTCCGGAGCCAATATCGCCGAGGCCGGCGACATGGCCGCCTACGTCAGCTTCCCGGCCCCCAGCGCTGGCACCAGCCTGCCGGCCATCATCGTCGTGCAGGAAGCTTTCGGGGTGAACCAGCACATCCAGCGGGTGGCCGACGGCTTCGCCGCTGCGGGTTACGTCGCCGTGGCGCCGGCCTTGTTCCACCGCAACGAGCGCAACCCCAACCCGATGCTGGGCTACACTCCTGACGACTTCGACGCCGCCATCAACACCTACATGCCCGCCCTGAGCGGCCAGGGCATCATTGCCGACATCAACGCCACCGTCGACTACCTGCAGCGCACCTACCCGCGCACGCGCGGCCAGAAAATCGGAATCGTCGGTTACTGCATGGGCGGGCGCGTGGTCTATCTGGCTGCCAGTTCCTGCGACGGTCTGTCCGCCGGCGTTTGCTACTACGGCGGCGCCATTCTCGCGCCCTACAGCGACGGCGTGACCCCCATTGACGGCACCGCGCGCATCAGCATCCCGCTGATGGGCAACTTCGGTGAAACCGACGGCAATCCGACCCCCGCCGACGTCTCGCAGATCGAAGCGGCGCTGGATGCGGCCGGCAAGTCCTACGACTTCAAGATGTATCCCGGCGCCGGCCACGGCTTCAACTGCGACGACCGCGACAGCTACAATCAGGCCGCCGCGGAAGACGCCCAAGCCCGCACCCTCGCCTTCTTCAACGAGCACCTGAAGTAAGCGCAACCATACCCTCGGGTTCTACGGCCCCCGCGTCGCTGGCGCGGGGGCCATACTCTGCCCAGTCAATACCCGGAGAGCCGCCGGTAGCGTTGCAATTTAGTCGATCCAACTTTCTCGTCATTCCGGCGAAAGCCGGAATCCAGTAGCGCTTTCTGGACTCCGGCTTTCGCCGGAGTGACGGATTGGCAACCAAACCATCTAAAACGGAACGCTACCAGAGTCGCCTGTGGCAGCTCTATCCGGGTCATCCGCCCAAAGGGGAAATTCCGCGCACCAGCCGCATGATGTCGTTCGCCGAGATGGCGATGACCAGCGCCAGCAGGGCCACAAATCCGATCAGGTGGACCAGCCCCTCTTTGTCTGACGGCACCCGTTTGCCCCCACGTACCCATTCGATGAACACGAACAGCAGACGCCCGCCGTCCAGCATGGGGATGGGCAGTATATTGAGCACCGCCAGGTTGATGCTCAACAGGATTGCCACCAGCATCCAGCCCTGGAGCCCGCCCTGACGGGTCACCTCGCCGGTGATCTGGGCGATGCCGATGGGTCCGCTCAGCTCCGGCCCCCGTCCTCCGCCGAACCAGCCGCGGATCTCCCTGCCCATCAGGGTCAGCATGTCCCAGGTGCTGGTGACCCCCAGGCGTGCCGCAGTCCAGGGGGGTTCGATGCGGCGGACCTCCTGCTGGTCAACTATGGAGAAAGTGATCCCGACCGCGCCCTGGCCCGGCGGCGGGTCCACTCGCGGCGTGACCTGGGCCACCCGCTGCTGCCCGCCTCGTTCGATCACCCAGGTCATCTCGGCGCCGGCCGCCAGGCGAACCTCCCGGGGCAATTCCTGCGGCGTCCCCGGCGGCTGGTCACCCACTTGCACCACGCGGTCGCCGGGCAGCAGGCCCGCGGCTTCCGCCGGTGAATTCGGCGCAACCGACGTGATCTCCGCCGACCCGCCGACCATCTCCGTGTGCGGAACCATGAACATGATGGCGAACGCCACAATCGGGAACAGCGCGTTCATGGCCGACCCGGCCGCCAGCACGATGGCCCTCTGGCCCAGGCCTCTCCGCGCCAGGCTTCCGGGCGCGGCGGGGTTGTTCTCCCCCGACAGCCTGACGAACCCGCCCAACGGGAGCCAGTTGACGGAGTAAATCATATCGGCCAGAACGACGCGGTCGGGCAACACCTCTCGAACGCGGCCCTCATGGCGGAGGAACTCATCAGTCTGTACGTCGTCCAATCGCCTGCGGGCGGACTGCGTTCCAAGTTCCGCATCCTGGGGCCGGCGTCCGAATCCCGCCAATCCGGCCAGGGAGCCGAGGATTCCCCCGGCTCGACCCGGTTCTCGCAGCTCAATGTAACGCGCGACCAACTGCCCGTCGTCGTTTTCGCCGGACAGCACGCGAATCACCTGGCCCGGGCGAATGGAGCCCATCACTCCGTTGAGGCAAACCGTGGTGGGGAGCAGCAGCGTCTCGGTGCGGCCGGTGTAGAGTCCGAAGGCCCGGGGCGGGTAGCCGACGCCAAATTCCAGCACCTTGATCCCAAAAGCCCGGGCCGACCAGAAGTGCCCCAGTTCGTGCACCACCACCAGAAGCAGCAGCATCGGCACGAACGACGCCACCGCGATTATCCACGTGTCCATAACTCTGGCCCGCGTGGCCGGTTAATTCATCCCGCTGCTCACGATCTCGGCAGCGCGCAGGTTGGCCCAGCGGTCTGCCTCTACTATAGCATCCAGGTCGGGCGACGGCTGCGATACGTGCTCGCCGAGGACGCGCTCGACCAGGCGGTAGATGTCGGTATAGCGGATGCTCCCGGCAAGGAAAGCCTGCACCGCCACTTCATCCGCAGCGCTGAGCACCGCGGGCATGGTTCCGCCCGTCCTGCCGGCGGACACCGCCAGGTCAAAGCAAGGGAAGCGTTTCGGCTCCAGCGGCTCGAAGTCCAGGGACCAGGGGGCGCCAATGTCCAGGCGGGGTATCTCGTCGTTGGCAAAGCGCCTGGGGTGAAAGAGAGCGTACTGTATGGGGAGACGCATGCTGGGCGGCCCCAACTGCGCCTTCACCGACCCGTCGTCGAACTCGACCATGGAGTGTATGGTGCTCTGGGGATGCACCACCACGGCGATGTCTTCCCAGGGCACGGTAAAGAGCCAATGGGATTCAATCACCTCGAAAGCCTTGTTCATCAGCGTGGCCGAGTCGATGGTGATCTTGTCGCCCATGCGCCAGGTCGGATGCCGGAGCGCCTGCTCGGGGGTGACCGTGTCCAGTTCGTCCAGCGGCGTGCGCCGGAACGGGCCGCCGCTGGCGGTGATCATCAGGCGCCGGATGTGGTTGTCTTCCCCCTGCAGGCACTGCCAGATGGCGCTGGGCTCGCTGTCCACGGGCAGAATCACCCCGCCGTAGGCGGCTTCCGCCTCCTTGAGGACCTGACCCGCCATGACGATGGGTTCCTTGTTGGACAGCGCGACCTGCTTCCCCGCGCGCAGGGCGCTCAGCGTCGGCGTCAGGCCAACGGCTCCCATCAACGCGACCATGACCTGGTCCACCTCGGGCAGCGACGCCATTTCCGCCATGGGCAGCATTTTTGTCCCGTCGGGCGGGTCGTCCGGCGGGTTGGAGCACCAGATGTAATCGGGAGCGAACTCGGCCACCTGTTCCAGGAGCAAGGCGGTGTTGTTTCCGGCGGCCAGTCCCACCACCTGAAACTCGTCGGGGAACGCCCGCACGATGTCCAGCGTTTGTCGGCCGATTGAGCCGGTGGAGCCGAGAATGACGATGCGCCGCATGTGTTCGCTTCCGGGTCGATTTAAGGGGTACTCACGGCGGCCAGGACGTACACCGCGATTAGGGACGGAAGAAGGCTGTCCAACCGATCCAACATCCCGCCGTGGCCGGGAAACAGGTTGCCGGAGTCCTTGGCGCCAGCCAACCGTTTGATTTTGGATTCGACCAGATCGCCTATGGGCGATACGAAGCCTAAAATAACACCGATTACCGCCAAGTGCCAAATCTCCAGTCGCAGCGGAAACAGCGCGCCCAGCACAACCGCGGCGATAACCGCGAACAGCATCCCCCCGGCCGTTCCCTCCCAGGTTTTCCCCGGACTGATGCCGGGCGCCAGGCGATGCCGGCCGATGAGCCGCCCCACGGCGTAGGCCCCGGTGTCCGCCGCGTACACGGTGAGGATCGCCAGAAGGAGCCACCAGCACCCGGTTTCCGTGAGGACGGTCAACTCCCGGGCGAAATCGGAACCGATTATGTCCGGCAGCAACCAGGCTCCCCCGTCGTCGGCCGGGACTTGGTAAACCGACTCGAACGCTTCACCAAGACCGTCATCTTCGACGATTGGAGGAACCGACAAAGGCGGCGCCGGTTCTTCAACTTCCGTCCGCCACAGGCTGGGCAGCCCGTCTATGCCCCGAAGCGCGGCCGCTGCCGCCAACGCTCCTCCGATGTAAACGGGCGAAAGCACCAGATAACTCGCCGCGGCCAATGTCCGCTGTCCGTGCCAGGCTGCAATCATCCACAGACCGGACACAACCACGCCGGCGATGCAGATGCCCAGCGCCGCCCACCCGAAATCCTCCGGCCGCACCGCCAGCTCGCCGGCCAGAACCAGGGCCACCGCCCACGTCCCGCCCAACAGCAACGGCAGTGGCGTGTCGCCGCTGTCATCGTCGCTCTCGGATACCCTCTCCCGGCCGGGATACAGCCGGTACGCTTCCCTGACGCCGATAACTGCGGCGACCGCCGCCAGGAGGGTAATCCAAGGCGGGCCGAACCAGATGCATACCAACACCACCGGCACGCCCACCAGGGCACTCAGAACCCGGTGGAGCAGCACCCGCTTTACGCTCCGGGGGTTTGGTCCTGGGTATCCAGGGAGCCGAAACGCCTCTGCCTTTGACCGTAAGCGCTCAGCGCGCGGTCCAATTCGTCCGCATCCAGATCCGGCCAGAGCGCCGGCGTGTGGTAATACTCGCTGTAGGCCGCCTGCCAGATGAGGAAATTGCTGAGCCTTTGCTCGCCGCCGGTGCGAATTATCAAGTCCGGATCCGGGCAGCCGTCGGTGTAGAGGTATCGGCTGAACAGCGTCTCGTCCACATCCTCGGGAACCACTCCGTCGGACAGCATCCGCCGCACCGCCTGCAGGATCTCGTCCCGGCCGCCGTAATTGAAAGCGATGTTGACCGTGATGCCGTCGTTGTGCTTGGTGACGGCCTGCGCCTGTCGTATCGATTCCTGGAGCGCGGGGTCCAACGGGCTAATGTCACCGAGATGGACCAACTTTACCCCCGCTTTGTGCAGCTCCCGGGTTTGCGGCTCGATCTGTTCCGCCAGGATCGCCATCAGGCTGTCCACTTCATCGGTGGGCCGCCGCCAGTTTTCCGTCGAAAAGGCATAGAGCGTAACCACACGGACGCCGCGTTGCGCCAGCAACTCGACGATCCGCCGGATATTGCTCACCCCGCGCTGGTGACCCGCTTGGCGCGGTAGGCCCTGGCGCTCCGCCCAGCGTCCGTTGCCGTCCATGATGATTGCCACATGGCCGGGAACCGGATCGTTTCCGGCATCAGCGACGGTGACTGGCGGGAGGCGGTCTATGTTGAAAGGGTCTGAGTTAATCGACATGAACAGAGACTTGGACAGTGGAGCGCGGGCAAACGTTCGCCCGCCTATCGGATCTCTTCAGGACGAGGCCCCGGATACGGCGGGCGTCCAGCGGTGTTGCCGGTACGCGCTAACGCGTGCGCCAGGAAATTGGAGCGCGGGCTACACCTCCATGATTTCCGCTTCCTTCGTCGCCGAGACCTCGTCGATTGCCTTGATATGAGCGTCGGTGGTCTTTTGCAACGAGTCCTGGCTGCGCCGGTTTTCATCCTGGGAAATCGACTTGTCCCGCTCCATTTTGCGCAGGGAGTCCACCCCTTCACGCCGCACGTTGCGTACCGCCACCTTGCTGTCCTCCGCCTTGCGCTTCAGCAGGCGCACCATCTCCTGGCGACGTTCCTGGGTCAGCGGCGGGATGGGCACGGTGATCACGTTGCCGTCGTTCGACGGATTGAACCCCATTTCGGACTGGGTCAGGCTGCGCTCGATGTCGCGCAGGGCCTGGCGGTCCCAGGGCTGCACCATGATGGCGCGGGCGTCGGGAGCCGATATGGAAGCAATCTGTTTCAGAGGGGTGGGCGAACCATAGTAGTCCACCGACAGGTCTTCGATGAGCGCCGGCGTTGCCCGGCCCGTACGGAGCGTGCTGATGTCGCGGCGCATCGCTTCAATCGATTGCCCCATTTTGCGCTCCGCTTCGGCCAGCACGGCCTCGATGGTCGGCCCATCCTGATCGCTGTTGTTGCCCCTGTTGTTGCGATCCGGCATTTGGTCCCTCCTTTTCGGCTGAGCGTGATTAGCTGGCGATTCCTGATTTTACGACCCGTTGCGCCGCGAGCCGTCGTCGATGGTCGTTCCCACCACGTCCCCTTGCAGGATGCGGCCCATGGCGCCCCGCTCAAATATATCAAAGACGATGATCGGCATCTCGTTATCCATGCACAGGGTCATCGCCGTGGAGTCCATCACCTCCAATCGGCGATTTACGGCGTCCAGATATTCCAGGTTCCCGAACCGCACGGCGGCGGGATTGGTCTTCGGATCCGAGTCGTAAACCCCATCCACGCCATTCTTGGCCATCAACAGCACTTCCGCTCCCACTTCGAGGGCACGAAGCGCCGAGGCCGTGTCGGTGGACATGTAGGGGTTCCCGGCTCCGGCGCAAAACAGCACGACCCGCCCCTTTTCCAGGTGACGGATGGCCCGACGCCGGATGTAGGGCTCGGCCACGGCCTGTATCGGCAGCGCCGATTGTGTCCTGGTGATGATCCCCCTGCGCTCCAGCGCGTCCTGCAAGGCCAACCCGTTGATGATGGTGGCCACCATGCCGGCGTAGTCCGCGGTGGACCGCTCCATGCCTCTCCGCTCGGCAGCCGAGCCGCGCCAGATGTTGCCGCCGCCGACCACAACCGCCGTCTCCACCCCGCGGGAATGGGCGTCAATAATTTGATCCGCGATATAGGCGACCGCTTCCGGATCAATTGTATCCGGCCCCGACCCCTGTAAAGATTCGCCGCTGACCTTCAGAAGGACGCGGCGATAGACCGTTTCACCCGTGACGCTGGCGGAAACCATTTTTCAATACCGGCGCAGCATCAACCTGGGAGGGATGCCGTTTTCGTTTGTATCGTTATTCTCCCAGCGCCAGCCGGCGGAAGCCGACCACGCGGACGTTTTCGCCGGTTTGCGCCGCCGTTTCACGCACCAGGTCGGCGAGAGTCCGGGACCCGTCCTTGATGAACGGCTGTTGCATCAGGCAAACCTGGGCGGCGGGACGGTCGTCCCCTTCGTCCATGTCCTCTTCGCTCAAATACACCGGGGACATTGCCGCCACCTGCATGGCGATGTCGTGCGCCAGCGTGCGGAAGCCCTCAGTGCGCGCCACGAAGTCGGTCTCGCAGCCCAACTGCACCATCGCTCCGACCCGGCCGCCGGTGTGGATGTAGGCCTCGACCAGCCCTTGCGAAGTTTCGCGGTCGGCCCGTTTGGCGGCCTGCTCAAAACCCTTCTGGCGGAGGGCCGCCATGGCCTGCTCCAGGTTTCCGCCGTTGTCCTCCAGAGCTTGCTTGCAATCACTGATGCCGGCGCCGGTCTGTTCGCGCAGGCTTTTGATCAGTTCAACGGTTACTGCAGGCAACTTTTGAGCCTCCTGTGGTTGATGCTGTCGGGCGGTTGGTCAGGATTAGCCGCCTACGGCTCCAGCGGACGCGAGGACATCATCTGCCCCAGCTCTTCCAGCGTCACGGTATTGCTGAAAGGCCGGACGTCCTCGTCGCCGTCTTCCCCTTCGGTTTCCGACGCTTCGGCCTGCGCCATTTGCAGAGCTTCCCGCTGCGCCTGGCCTTCTTCGATGGCCGAGGCCATTCGGCCCGTAATCAGCCGGATGGACCGGACCGCGTCGTCGTTGCCGGGCACCGCGTGGGTGACCTGGCCGGGATCGCAGTCGGTATCAACGATAGCGAAGATGGGGATGTTGAGCCGGCGCGCCTCGGCGATGCAGATATCCTCTTTGCCGATGTCGATCACGAACAGGGCGGAAGGCAGCCGGTCCATGTTGCGCAGGCCGGTGAAGTACTTCTCCAGCTTGTCCAGGGTGTGCGTCAGCCGCACCGTTTCTTTTTTCGGCAGCCGCGCCAGGTAGCCGGTGTCCCGCTGTTCCTGGAGACGCTTCATGTGGTCGATACGACCCTTGATGGTCTGGAAATTGGTCAGCGTGCCGCCCAGCCAGCGTTGGTTCACGTACCACTGGCCGGTGCGCTCGGCTTCCGAGGCGATGACATCCTGGGCCTGTTTCTTGGTGCCGACGAACAGCACCTTGCCGCCGCTGGCGGACAGTTCCACCATGGCCCGGTACGCATCGTTGATCAGCCCCATCGTCTGCTGCAGATCGATGATGTGGATCCCGTTGCGCTGCGTGAAGATGTAGCGTCGCATGCGCGGGTTCCACCGCCTGGTCTGGTGGCCGAAGTGGACGCCGGCCTCCAGCAGGGACTTCATCGTGATCGGTTCCAGGGCGGGAGCCGCGTTCATCGCACTCTCCGCTGGGCGTTCCGGGGCTTGTACCATAAGCTTTGTGCCTCTCTCCTGGGTCTGGCGCGAGATCGAGCGTGAGTATAGCACAGGCCAAATCCGAGCGGCAATCTGAAACGCGCCCGCCCCGGGGGCCATGTACCACCAAGCCGGGGCTGCTTCCGGTACCCGGATCATTTTCTTGCCTACACACGGCGCGCTATGTACACTCGCGCCTAACCTCGACCATGCAGGAGGTGTGGCGAATGCCGATTTCCGACGAAACCATGAAGCGAATAATCGCCGAATACGGCGGGTTCGAGCTGTCCGACGACGAGTTGAAACTCGTCAAACCCGAACTGGAGAACTACCTGACCGAATTGCAGAACCTGCGCGATCTGGACCTGTCCGACGTCATGTCCGCGCGCCTGCTGCGGCCAGCCGATGGAGGGGAAACCGATGCCTGATTCCGAACTGCTCAAGCTGACCATTTCCGAAATCGCCCCGCTGATCCAGGCCCGGGAGGTATCGCCCGTAGAGCTCACCGAAGCCGCCCTGGACGAAGCCGAGCGCCGCCAGCCCACGCTCAACTCCTTCATCACCATCATGCGTGAGCAGGCGCTGGCACAAGCCGAAGCGGCCGAGGAATCCCTGTCCCGGGGCGAGTACCTGGGCCCGCTCCACGGCATCCCCATCGGCATCAAGGACAACATCGCCACCGGCGGCATCAATACCACCTTGGGCACTAAGGTACTGCGCGATCACGTGCCCGACGAAGACGCCGAGGTCGTCCGCCGCTGCAAGGCCGCCGGCGCCATCATCATCGGCAAGGAAAACCTGGAGGAGTTCGCCGCCGGCGCCACCTCCAACAACCCCCACTACGGGGCGGTGCACAACCCCTGGAACGTCGACCACATCCCCGGCGGTTCCAGCGGAGGCGGCGGCGCCAATGTGGCCGCCGGCGTCACCTTCGCCTCCTTGGGAACCGACCTGGGCGGCTCGGTGCGCCTGCCCGGCGCCTTCTGCGGCGTCGTTGGGCTCAAGCAGACTTTCGGCCGGGTCAGCCAACGCGGCCTGCTGGTCACCAGCTTCAACGGCGACCATATCGGGCCCATGACCCGCTCGGTGCGCGACAGCGCCCTGGTCCTGCAGGCCATCGCCGGCTACGACCCGCTGGATCCCAGCACGGTTCCGGTTCCGGTGGACGACTACGCCCTGATCATGGAGCGCGGGATCAGCGGCCTGACCATGGGAATCCCCTCCAACTATTACTACGACCACCTCGATCCCGAGGTGGAAGCCGCCGTGCGCCGCGCCATCGCCGCCCTGGAAGAGTTGGGTGTTGAAACCCGTGAGGTCAGCGTGCCCAGCATGCAGTACGCGGGGGCCCTGCGTTTCTCCAGCATGGCCGACAGCGTCGTCACCCACGAGCCCTACATCACCTCCAACCGCGAGGACTACGGCCCCGACACTCTCTACCGCACCCTAGCCGGCCAGTTCGTGCTGGGCCGCGACTACTCCAAGGCGATGAAGGTCCAGCGGATCATCAAGGAGGAGCACGCCCGCGTTCTCCAGGATGTGGACTTCCTCATCACGCCGACCACGCCGCTGCCGGCCCCCCGCATCGACGCCGACACGCTGGAGGCGGAGGGTCGCCGGCAGAAGGTGCGCGGACCCGGCTCCGGCCACGTTTCGCGCAACACCAACCCCATGAACGCCACGGGGTTCCCGGCGATCACGGTGCCCTGCGGCTTCAGCGATCTCGGCCTGCCCATCGGTCTCCAGTTCATCGGCCGCCCATGGGAGGAGGGCAACCTGTTCCGCATCGCCAACGCCTACGAGGGCGTATCGCCCAGCCGGGGCGTGTGGCCCAACCTGGAGTGATCGGCTTTTGTCAGAAGCAGGATTTTCAAGATTCAGGGATTATCAGGATTGGAACCGTTCCGTGATGGAGAGTTCCCAATCCTGCCAAATCATAAAATCCTGTAAATCCTGTTTCTGACGGTTTACGAAACCGGGTCGCATGAGCAGACGCCGTTCATTGCCTCCAGTCGTGGCGCGGTGTCCAACCCAGCATTCGCTGCGCCTTTGCCGTGCTGATGACGCTGGCGGTACCTTCGAGCCCGTCGCGTATCTCCACCCGGTCGCCGAAGTTCTGCTTGATGAGGTCGATGGTGGGCTCCGCAAACCGGCTGGATGGTTGAGCGAGCATGAACGCCTCGTACTCTTTGATCTGCGCATCCAGCGCCAGCACGTGGGCCTCGGCCACGTCCCTGGCGTCCGCGTAGGCCCACATCACCAGCGTCAGCGGGTTTTCCGGCGTTGGAGCCGGCCAGGGGAACTCGGCCTGCACTTCGGGAAGCGCGACGTTGGTGAAACGGAGGCTGACCACGGTGGTATCCGAGTTGCGGGCGATCATCCGGCCGATGTCCTCGCCCACCTGCTTGGTCAAGCCGTAGGGTTCGAAAGGCATCATGGGATGCTCTTCGTCCAGGGGCAGGTAGAGCGGGACGAAAGCGTTGCCGTCGTGGGCCCACCCCATGCCGAAAGCGCTGGACGAGAACACCACGCGGCGCAGCCCCAACTCCGCCGCCGCCATCATGACGTTGAAGTCGCCAGCCACGTTGTTCTCGAAAATTACCCTCGGGTCGGCTCGCTGCGGACCGGGGATCGCGCCCATGTGCACGACAGCGTCCGCGCCCCTGAGCAGATCCATCACACCCGCCGCATCCGACAGTTCGCAGCGTACGAACTCAGCGGGCAGCTCATCGGCCGGCACCCGGTCGGTCGCCCGAACTTCCCGGCCCTGATCCACCAGCAGTTGCACGACCCGGCGGCCCAGCCTGCCGGCCGCTCCGGTTACTACTATCATCTTGGCCTCCGGTTGGTCACGGGCTAATTGCTGCGATCATAGGCGTCGGCGGCGCGCAGGACCATCGCATCGTCGCCCGTGCGACCCACGAGCATCATGCCGATGGGCAGGCCGTCGGATGTTCCGCAGGGCACCGAAATCGCCGGATGTCCGGTCACGTCGAAGGGGCAGGTGTTGGGGATCATCTCCAGCGCCCGGTCGGTGTACTCCTGGCGGCTGCAATCCGCCGGCGGAATGACCGTGGCCTTCATGGGCAGGGTGGGCATCACCAGCAGGTCATACTCGTTGAGCGCCTGGTCGTAGGCGGCGGTGAGCGTCCGGGCCAGGTTCTGGGCTTTGGCGTAGTAGCGGCCCTGGTACCGGTCCTGCATGTACTGTCCCATGAGCACCACCAGCTTGGTGGTCTCCGAGAGGTCGTCGGCCCGGGTCTGCCAGCCGCGGGCGTACACGTCCAGCAATCCGGTGGTGTAGTGACCCTTCCAGTTGGTGCCCATGCTGTTGCCGGCCACCATCAGCATCGTGGCGCCCTCCACGGCGATGGCCCGCCAGACGTGGATGCCGTCCCGGTGCCAGGGTATGGAAACGGCGCCCACCTGAGCGCCCATGCTCTCGAACGAACGCGCCGCGTTTTCCACCGCCGCATCCACGTCCGCCTCAGACTCAGGCAGGCCAAAACCCTCTTGCACGATGCCAATGCGGAGACCGGATACGTCGCCGGTCAACGCCTGAGTGTAGCCCTGGCCGACCAGACCGGCGCTCTGCCTGGGGTCCAGGCCGTCGGGTCCGGCGATGGCTTCCAGCATCAAGGCCACGTCGGCGGTGGTGCGGGCCATGGGCCCCGTGTGGTCCAGGGTCAGCTCGATGGGGAAGACCCCGGTGTACGGCACCAGCCCGTAGGTAGGCTTGAGGCCATATATGCCGCACCAACTGGCGGGTATCCGGATGGACCCGCCCTGGTCGCCGCCGATGGCCATGTCCACCTCGCCGGCCGCGACCAGCGCTGCGCTGCCGCTGGATGAGCCGCCGGCCGTGCGCGCAGGGTCATGGGGGTTGCGCACCGGCCCGGTGTCCGAAGTATGGCTGCCGCCGGAGAAACACAGGCTCTCGCAGACCGCCTTGCCCCGGATGGACCCGCCGGCGTCCAGGATGCGCGTAACGATGGTGGCGTCCACGTCGGGGACGTAGCCTTCGAGGACGCTGGTGCCGTTCATCATGGGAACGCCGGCCACGCAGACGTTGTCCTTGATGGCAACGCTCTTGCCGGAGAGCAGCCCGCCCTGGGGACCGGTGATGTCGCAGCGCCAGTACCAGGCGCCCAGCGGGTTGTCATCCGGCTGGGGTCTCGCGCCCGGAGAGCGCGGGTACTTGACCGGCAGGTTGGGCGCGGTGAGCTGGTCCAACCGGGCGTAGGAGTCCAGGATGGGCTGGCTCAGCTCGATATAGGACTCGACGTCGGCCGGCGAGGGGTTCAGGTTGTAGGCGTCGGCGATGCGGAAAATCTCTTCAACAGTGGGTTGCCTTACCGCCATGATGTAACCTCCGGTTTCTTCTTGACCACGATTAGGGACTATACTACGCCCGGAGAAATCTGACCCAAACACCGTTACCAGTTCAGCAAAATCCCCATCAACCACCGGACCGGCGCCAAGCTAGACTGAGAACACCGACGGGATACGAATCAGATGCAACGTCACGACCCCAAAGCGCTGCATATAGCGAAAGCAGTGCAGCAACGCGAGCAGCCCGAACTCGTCATCCTCTTCGGCTCCCGCGCTCGGGGTGACCACGAGGAACTGCTGTCGGATATCGACGTCATGCTGGTGCAGGCCACCGAACCTGACGACGCCATCCAAAAGGCCGCCGCCGCCGCCGCCGCCCGGGTCGCCTGGGAGACCTACGGACGGGAAGTGCCGGTGGAACTGGTGTGGAGAACCATCGATGAGTTCCGGTACAACCGCCGCTACGTCAACAGCGTCGAGACCCAAGCCGTAAAGGACGGAATAATCATGCCCCGGGATCCGAACCAGTACGGCTCGTCAGAATACGAAGACGAGGATACCGAATCCTCCTACGACTGGGAGAACTACGAAATACTCATCGAAAGGGCAGAAGCGCACCTGTCCGCCTTCCAGTCGCTGGCAAGCAACGACCAGCCGGATTTTCCAATCGGGCAGCAGGCCCACTTTGCGCTGGAGTGCGGATTGAAAGCCCTGTTGGAAGCCCGAAAGATTCCCTATGGCTACAACCACAGCATGGCGGACCTGCTGGGCACGCTTCGCCACTTCCACCCCGAAATGCAGAACTTCCGCTTGTCCATAGCCCCCGACATCTACGCGGAGTATGCTGGGCGACGCGGCTACCGATCACGACGGCAACCGCGTCTGACCGACCAGCCGGACTACTTGGAAAAGACCGTCACCGACGCCCAGTTCCTGATTGAGCGAGCCAAAGCCGCCAGAGAAGAAGCCGTCTAAAATCTACCTGCCCCAACCGAGAAACAAATACCCCAAACACGGAGGCCCAACCATGCCAGTCAAAGGGACCACGATGACCAGTTACCGCCCACTGATGCAGGGGGTCAACGGAATGGTTGCCGCCAGCCACCCCAGCGCGGCCATGGCCGGCCTGGAAGTGCTGAAACGGGGCGGCAATGCCATCGACGCCGGCGTGGCCGTTGGCCTGGCGCTGAACGTGGTGCATGTCGACGATTGCAGCTTCCTGGGCGTTGCGCCCACCGTCATCTACCTGGCCGACCGGAAGGAAGTCGTCACCGTTGACGGTCTCGGGGTCTGGCCCAGGGCAGCGTCCGTTGATTACTTCCACAAGCACCACGGGGGCAGGATGCCGCCCGGCGTGTTGTCGTCCCTGACGCCGGCCGCCGCCGATTCGTGGATTACGTCACTCTCGAAGTTTGGCACGATGACCTTCGGACAGGTGGCCAGCGCGGCCATAGACCTGGCCGGCAACGGTTTCCCCATGTTCCGCTACTTGGCCGGCCGGTTCAAGACGGCCTACGACCAGTACAACGCCTACCCGTCGACCGCCGAGATCTACCTGCCCGGCGGCCGCGCCCCCAAGCAGGGCGAGATGTTCTACCAGAAGGACCTGGCCGCCAGTCTGTCCAAGCTCGCCGACATCGAGGCGTCCAACGCGAGCAAGGGACGGGAAGCGGCAATGAAGGCGGCCCGGGACTATATCTACACCGGCGAGTTGGCCCACAAGATTGTCGCCTTCAACCAGGAGATGGGCGGCCTGCTCACCGAAGAAGACCTGGCCGCCTATCACGTCCAGGTGGGGCCGCCGGTGACGGTCAACTACAAGGGCTATGACGTCTACAGCACCGGGCCGTGGGGCCAGGGGCCGACCTTCCCCCAGGCACTCAAGATACTGGAGGGGTTCGACCTGGCGTCCATGGGCCACAACTCCACCCAGTACATTCACACGGTGAGCCAGGCGTTGAACCTGGCCTTCGCCGACCGGGAGCGGTACGTGGGTGATCCCGACTTCGTGGACGTTCCGCTCAAGGAAATGTTCGCCGAAGAATACCTGACCAAGCGCCGCACGCTGATCGACCCGGACCTGGCATGGCCGGGTACGCCGCCGGCGGGAGACCCGCGAAAAGGGAAAGCGACCGTCGACGGCGCTCCACAGTCACCCCGGGATGCCGCGACACCGGTTGGCACTGCCGGCGTCAGCGGCGGCGGGACATCGTACTTTGCCGTAATCGATCGGGATGGCAACATCTTTTCCTGCACACCCAGCGAGGGCACCAAGAACGGCGGGCCGATCATCCCCGGAACCGGCCTCGCTTTCTCCCTGCGCGGCACCCAGTCCAAGCTGAACGAAGACCATCCGGCGTCGGTGGTCGGCGGCAAGCGTCCCCGGCTCACCCCGGCGCCGGCGTTGGTGCTGCGGGATGGAGAGTCGGTCATGGCATTGGGCGCCCATGGCGGCGACCACATCCCGCAGGGCACGCTGCAACTGCTGCTCAACGTGCTGGAGTTTGGCCGGGATCCCCAGGAGGCCGTGGAGGAACCACGCTTCTACAGCTACAACTTCCCCAGCTCCAACTGGGCGTCGCGGTACGATCCGGGAATGTTGCGCCTGGAGGGCCGCATCTCCGACGAAGTGGTCGACGGCCTGCGCCAAAAGGGCCACACGATAGAGCAATACCCGGAATGGTGGGAAGGCTCGGCCCTGTATTGCGTCATTACGCGCAACCCCGAGACTGGAGTGCTGCAAGGTGGCGCTGATCCCAGGTGCGAGGCCTACGCCGTGGGCTTCTGATCGCCCACACGCAAACCTGGGCCAGGGGCAACGGCGCAAGGAACGTTGCCCCGCAATCTATCGCGTCACTACTGCTGCGACACAGGATTCGATGGCCTGCTCCCATTCGTCCAGGTCGAAGAAATGGGGGCCGGCGCCTCCGTGGTAGGCCACGTTGCCGTCGACGTCCACCAGGTACAGGCGTTCCGGCGCCGCGCCGCATGCTTCGTCGATGGCGTTGTCCATTTCCTCGATGATGATGGGTAGGCCGATGTGCAGGTCGATGCTGCACGATTGGGCAACCGATTCCCGTTCCTGATAGCTCTGGTGCTGGCGGAACAGTATCCCTTCCGCCACGTTGCTGTCCGTCTGCCACCCGTCGGTAGGGTGGGCCTCCTGGACGTAGACGACAAAGAACTCCACCGAGTCCTTGTAGCGGTGGTAGATCTGGGTCATGCGCTCCGACTGAGCGCGGAAGGGCGGTCAAGTGTAGCTGCCGAAAGCCAGGGCCACCGGTCGTCGGCCGTGAAAATCGGACAGGCGGACCCGCTCGTCAGAACCCAACCGTTTGAGGTCGAAGGCCGGGGCAACCTTTCCCACGTGCGGGCCCATCTCGTCCCGCGCCACGACCGCTTCCACGGCCAACTTGACGTCCCCGGACAGTGGCTCAGCCCAGTTTTCCATGACCTGACGGGCGGTCACTTGTCCTGCGTCGGTTGGGCCGTTGGGGCTGTACGCCCTGGCATCCTTCATTGCGTCGACGACGCGCCGGAACATTCCCCGGTCCTGGTCACCGAGCCGGGTTATGGCGTTGTCACGTTCTGCTTTCAGCATGGTGGCCTCCCCCGGGCTCTACCCGCCGGCTGTGCTATCCCTACCGGCTGACGACCGCGGCTTCGGTCAGGCCGCGAATGGCGTCCACCGTTTCCGGGCCGGCGGGCGTGCCCATCGGCACGTTCTTGACCGCCTCGTAGGACCGCAGCACATCCGCCATGACCGCGTCGTCGGACTGGTCAATGTCGATGGGGATGCCCACCTGCGCCCACGAGGTGTACCCGGTCAGCCAGAACACCTCGGTGGGGTTGTTCTCCGGGTCTCGGAAGTAGCAACCGATGGCGCTGGCGTGGCTGACGATGCGGTCCAACGGGTATCCGCGTTCGTGGATGCGCCGCTTGAAATCGCGCAAATCATCCAGGGATTCCACACGCATCGAAATCTGCTGAATCCAATGCGGATCATCCAGCGAAGGCCGTCCGTTGATCAGGGCGATTTCGTGATCGCAGCTTTCCGGATCCGCGCTGAAAAAGGCGCCCAGCGGGCCGACCTTGGTCCGCTGCATTCCCATGAAATTCTCGTAGAAGTCCATCATGAGTTCGAGGTCATGAACGTAGAAGCCGATATGACCGAGGCCCGTAACTTTCGCCGACATGTTCAACTCCTCAAATGATTGGCATGTGGGCGCATTATGCGCTCTACCCGGTTCCCGTGTCGACCTGGCCGGGACATATCGCTGGGCGAGCGTTATTCGCGCGCCCAGCGTGTCTTGCCCGCCAACCCGGACTGGTGTTACAAACATCCGAGGACCGGGCAGGTTCTTTCATCTTAGTCATGACAGCGAGGTGTCGCCATGGTCGCAAATTCGCACAGCATCGTACAGGACGCCATCGATGTCGCTATAGGAGAGCGCGGGGAAATCGGGGTGCAGGTTGCCGCCTACCTGGACGGCGAACTGGTGGTCGACCAGTGGGGCGGTCTGGCCGACGAGACCACCGGCCGGGAAGTGGACGGAGACACCCTGTTCCCGGTGTTTTCCAACATCAAGGCGGTGACCGCGACCGCGCTCCACATCCAGGCTGAGCGAGGACTGGTGGACTACTACCAGCCGGTGGCGAAGTACTGGCCGGAGTTCGGAAAATACGGCAAGGATAAGGGCACGGTGTTCGATGCGCTGACCCACCGCATCGGCGTGCCCCTGATGCCGGTGGGAATTACGCCGGAGCTGATGTGCGACTGGGACTGGATGGTGGGCCAGCTGGCGGAGATGCACCCGCTCTTCGAGCCGGGCACCCGCAGTGGGTACATGGCCTATACCTTCGGCTGGGTGGTGGGCGAGGTGGTGCGCCGCACCGATCCCAAGCACCGGCCCTTTGGCCAGTTTATCCAGGAAGAGATCTGCCAGCCGCTGGACATCACCGACCTGTGGGCCGGTATCCCGCCCGAGGTCGAGCCCCGCGTGGCCAAGCTTACCAACGTGCCGCCGCTCGGTCCCGGCGCACCTGGTCTGCCTCCCGACTCCCTCCGGTTCCGGGCCACTCCGCCGGAGGTGGGAACCACCCAGGAGGTGTTCGGGCGTTCGGACGTGCGCCAGGCCTGCATCCCCGGAGCCCAGGGGATCATGACGGCGCGCAGCCAGGCGCGGTTCTGGGCTATGCTGGCCAACGGTGGCGAGTTGGACGGCGTGCGCCTGCTTTCCGAGGAACGGGTGCGGACGTTTCACGTTCCCCGCCCGCCCAGCGATTACGATCCGGTGCACGGACGGCCGCATCACGGCACCATCGGCGGCTTTCACTTTGCCGGCAGCCCCGGCATGGGCGCCATGGGCAATAGCTCGCTGGCCTTTGGACACAATGGCGCCGGAGGCTCGGTGGGCTGGGCTGATCCGCAGCACAGGCTGGCGGTTGCCATCCACCACAACCGCATGGTGCCCCACGGCCCGCCGGAAGAGAGCCCGCTGACGCCCATCGGCGCGGCGGTAAGGAAAGCGCTGGGAATACCCGAGTAACGTCGCCTTTAGTCCGGAACCCTGACCAACTTCTGCATCGAGCGAAGCTCGCGGGGCGGGTCCATATGCCGGCCGTAATCGGTCCAGGACACCTCGGCCACGTACAGGTCGCCCCTGGAGTCGATGGCGATGCCGTGGGGCGAATAGAAGCGGCCCGACTGGTCGCCGTAGCTCTCGCGGCCGACGCGGGCCAGGACCTTGCCCTGGGTGTTCATGACCGTCACTCGAGGACCCAGATCGGTGCCGATGTCGTTGGTACCGATGCCACAGAAGTACTCGCCGATGTAGATCAGCTCCTCGCCGGAACGGTCGTCGATGCAGATTGCGGCGGCACGGGAGAGGTTGCCCCACTGGGTCTCATATTTGCCGTCGGCGCTGAAGACCTGGATGCGGTGGTTCTCCCGGTCGGCGACGTACACCCAGCCGTCGTTATCCACGATTACGTTGTGGACGATGTTGAACTGGCCGTCGCCGGTCCCCGACTCTCCCCATGAAAAGAGGAGCCTGCCGTCGGGCGTGTACTTGTGCACTCTCGCGTTGGAATAGCCGTCGGCCACGTAGAATTCTCCGGTGCGCCGGTCGAAGGCCACGTGAGCCGGAACGGAAAATGGCTCGCCGCTCATCCTGGGGCTCGGCCGGTGTGGGGTGCCCAGCGTCATCAACAGCTTGCCGTCCGGCGTGAACTGGCGCACGGTGCTGTCACCGTTGTCCACGCAGAAGACGGTGTTGTCCGGAGCGATGGTTACACCGTGGGGGTTGGCGAATACTCCCTCGCCCCAAGTGCGCAGGACGTTGCCATCGGTGTCAAACACGATCGTCGGGATGGTGCCACGATTGAACACGTAGACCTGATCATTGGCGTCGACGGCAACCGAAGTTCCCTCCTTGTACACGCACCCATCCGGGAGACGGCCCCAGTTCTCTCCCGACACCCGGTAGTGGAAGCCGTTCTCGCCGATCACTGCCGGCTCGCGGCCGCCGACTTCGGCGCCGTGCCCCTCGGTGCGCAGGCCGTATTCCCAGTCCTGTTCCTTGTCGACCATCAGTGTGACCTCCTCGATTCCGCAGCAACCGGCGCCTGGGCGTACCGGAATATACCACGGGCCGCGCCCGGCGCCAGGTTGCCAGTTGCAACAGCGAGGTAACAAAAGAGCGGAGGCGCCGCTGTTGCGCCCCCGCTCTTTTGGGGTTACGTGCGTAGCTGACGGCTACACAGCCACGGCCTGTTCGTAGGTTACACTCCCGACCTGGTCCTGGGGGAAGATTTCCCAGTCCAGCATCCAGCGGTGGGTGCGGTCGAACATCTCCTTGGTGTAGGGCTCGAATACCAGGCGCTCGCCGATGCCGGCGCGGCGGTGGTCGAACAGCGGGTGGTAGCGCTGGGGCAGTTCGTTCAGGAAGTAGTGCTGGTAGCGCTCCTTGGCGGCGTCGATCTCGCGCTGGGCGCGCTGCAGGGCGTTGAAGTAGGCCCAGAGTTGATCGTCGGTGGCATCGCCGTTGATGAGGAAGCCGATCATGAAACTGGTATCCACCAGCTTGCGGAAGCCCTGCTGCTCCAGCACGTAACCCGGAGCGCCGAAGACGTTGGCCGCCGGCACCCGGCGGTCGAGGGCCAACTGCATCCGGTCCCGCGGGCCGCCGACGAACTGGAGGCTGATCTGGTCCCGGGGCAGGATGCTCTCCAGGGCCTGGAGGGCGGAGAAGTGGCTGCCCGAATGCCAGCCGACGGCGACCTCCACGCCGGCCAGGTCCTCCGGCGTCTGCAACGGAGACTCGGGGGCGACCCAGATGCCGCTGGGGGTGACAGAGTAGGCGTGGCCCCACATGCGGCCGTGGGCGGCGCTGGCGGCCATACCCACCGCCCAGTGGCAGGCGGAACTGATCTCGCAGGCGCGGCCGGCCTCCATGGACTCGAAGGCGCCCCGCTTGATCTCCATGGGCGCGTCCTCGGCGGAGTCGACCGAGGGATTGAGCGATGCGCTGGGCCGGTCGGACGCGACGAACTCGTAGTCGAGGCCCTCATCGGCGAAATAGCCCTTTTCCTCGGCAACCCATTCCTGGAGCCGGCCGTGGGGCACGATACGGAACTTTGACATCGGGAGCCTCCATGTAGCGCGGTTTCGTAGCCTGATTATCCCGGATGCTCACCCTTGTTTCAACTTGGTGTTGCCAATATGATGACACCTACACAAGACCACGAAGACAAGGCGGTATCGAATGGTCAAGTACTCTTTCCGGTTGCCCAACGCGGATTACCTGGGGTTTGAGGCGTCGGCGCAGGGCATCCTGGATACGGCGGTGAAGGCGGAGGAACTGGAGTTTGACGCGGTGTTCGTCAACGACCACGTGATCGTGGACGACGGAGCGCGGAGCGAACCGTGGCGGCAAGTGTACGACCCGCTGATGTCGCTGGCCTACGTGGCGTCGCGCACGTCGAAGATCAGGCTGGGGACATCGGTGCTGATCATGCCGTACCGCAATCCGGTGGTGACGGCCAAGATGATCGCCACGCTGGACCAGATGTCCAACGGGCGGGCCATCGTGGGCGTGGGCTCGGGCTGGAACGAGACCGAGTACGCCGCGCTGGACGTGCCGCATCGGGAACGGGGGGCGCGGACCAACGAGTACCTGCGCCTGTGGAAGGCGTGCTGGGAACCCGACCCGGTGTCATTCAGCGGGCGGTTCTTCTCCTTCGACGGGCTGTACACCAGCCCCAAGCCGGTGCAGCAGCCGCACCCGCCCATCTGGATTGGCGGCTCCAGCCACGCCTCGCTGCGGCGGGCGGCGCGGTTCGCGCAGGTCTGGCAGCCGACGCCCTCGCCGCTGCCGACCCTGGTGAGCAACTGGCAGTACCTGAATGACGTGTCCGCCGAGATCGGGCGGGACGAGCCCCCACGAGTGCGGATGAGCTTCCGGGTGAACATCAGCAGCATCTCGGGGCATTCCGTGTCGGACGGTGACCGGCCGACGGGTTACGGCACCACCGAGCAGATCGTGTCGGACATCAACCGATACCGGCAGGAGGCGGGCCTAGACGAATTCCAGATCAACTGCCACGACTGCGGCAACCTGCAACAACTGCTGGACACCATGGACGCGCTGGTGCAGGACGTGTTTCCCAAGGTGGATGAATAGCGCGGAGACGCCATGAACGGGTTTCCTTTTGATCGAAAGGAGAAGCATCGCATCCTGATGGACGCGGTGGAGAGCGTGCGGGCTACGCTGGAGGCGGGGGCGGAGGAGTCGGAGCAGATTGGCACGCTGGCGCCGGCATCGGTGGATGCGCTTTACGAGTCGGGGTTGTTGCGTCTCAAGATGCCCCACGTGCTGGGCGGCGCCGAGGCCGACGTGGTGACGCAGCTGGACGTGCTAGAGGCGGTGAGCTGCATCGATCCGGCCTCGGGCTGGTGCCTGATGATCGGAGCGGCCAGCGTGGGCAGCCTGGCCGCGTTCCTGCCGGACGAATCAATCGAGGAGATTTTCGTGGGCGGACGGCCGCCCAAGACGGCGGGAGCGGCCGCGCCTTCCGCGACCGCGACGCCGGTGGAAGGTGGCTACCGGGTCAACGGGCACTGGAGGTTCGGCAGCGGTATTATGCACGCGGATTGGGTCTCCGCCGGCGCGCGGGTGACCGGCGATCTCGACGGCTATCCGCGGCAGGTGCGGATGGCGATGCCCAAGCACAAGGTGAAGGTGCATGACAACTGGCAGGTCATGGGCCTGCGCGGCACCGGAAGCTGCGACTTTTCGGTGGAGGACCTCTTCGTGCCCAACGGGTTCGCGTGGGACTCGACGCTGACCGAGCCGCTCCGGGGCGGCGCGTTGTACCGCCTGGGCCGGCCGGCCTTTGTGACCAACGAGCACTCGGCCTTCGCCCTGGGCGTGGCGCGGCGGGCACTGGACGCCGTGACCGAGGCGGCGGCGTCCAAGACGCGCGGGTACAATTCGGTAAACCTGCTGGCGAACCGGGCGACGTTCCAGCGGGCGCTGGGCGAGTGCGACCTGCGGCTGCGCGCGGCGCGTTCCCTCAACGTGGAGATACTGGAAGAGGCGTGGCGGTCGGTATGCGCGGGCCAGACTCCACCGCCGCCCTTGCAAGCACAGATGCGCAGTTGCGCCACCTACACCACCGACGTGGCCGCGGACGTGACGGCCCAAGCCTTCCGCTACGGCGGCGGCGAGGCGCTGTTCACGCCCAACATCCTGCAGCAGTGCCTGCGGGACATCAACGCGGCGGCCCAGCACCAGATGGTGAGCGACACGGCGTACGAGAACCACGGGCAGTTCCTGCTGGGGCTGCCGGACGCGCGGGTGATGGAATAGCGGAGGTGTCACATGGCTACCTATCTATACGTATCGCTGCAAGGGGACGACGTCATCGCTCGGTACGACCTGGATCCGGCTACGGGCGGGCTGACGGAGCGGGTGGAGTTTCCATTGGCGGGGATGCCGGCGCCGCTGGCGACGGATCCGGAGAAACGCTTTCTGTTCGTGGGGCGGCGCCGGGCCGGAGAGTACGGTCTGACGTCCTTCAGCATTGACGGCGGCAGCGGCGACCTGGCGCGGATCAACGACATCAACCTGGGCGGGAACCCGGTGCATATCTCGGTGGACCGCACGGGCAATTTTCTGCTGTCGGCCTACTACTACCAGGCGCGGGTGGGCGTGCACGGCTTCGGCGACGACGGCAGGCTGGACCCGACGCCCATCGAGTGGCGGGAGACCGGCATCGGGGCGCACTACATCCAGACCGACGCGTCCAACCGCTACGCCTTCGTGCCACACATCGCCGAGGGGTCACAGACCGGGCCCAACGCCATCTTCCAGTTCCGGTTCGACGAGTCAACGGGCCGACTGACCCCCAACACGCCGGACCGGGCCAACCCCACGTCGCCGGAGGGGCCGCGGCACGTCTGCTTCAACCCCAACCTCGACGTGGTGTACTCGTCCAACGAGCAGGGATGCAGCGTCACGGCGTACCGGTTCGACGCGGACACGGGCACGCTGTCGCCATTCCAGACGGTGCCGACGCTGCCGGAGGATTTCACCGAGCGCAACACCTGCTCGCAGATCCAGATCACGCCGTCGGGTCGGTTCCTGTACGCGCCAAACCGGGGGCACAACAGCGTGGCCGGCTTCGCGGTGGACGGGGACGACGGCAGCCTGACCGCCATCGGGCGGGTGGCGACGGAGGCAGTGCCGCGCGCGTTTAGTCTGGACACCACGGGCAACTACCTGTACGCCTCGGGCCTGGATACGGGCCGGCTGGCGTCCTACCGGGTGAACCAGGACAGCGGGGAACTGGAACCGCTGGAGGTGTACGACATCGGCCGGGAGCCGATGTGGGTGCTGATCATCGACCTGTGATCGCGCATGGCCGGCCGACGCAGGCTGGTGGTAGTATGGAAGGGCGGTCAACGCGGCCGCCGCCGGTCCATAGGGGCTCGGCGTGGGGGCTTAGCTCAGTGGGAGAGCACCTGCTTTGCAAGCAGGGGGTCACGGGTTCGAATCCCGTAGCCTCCACCAGTTGCAGTGACTTCGCGGGAGCCTAAGCTTCCAGGTCCACTTTCCTGAGACCGCCGTTTCTCAGAACCCGATATACGAAGGGGCGCGGCGTGGTCGCGACAGCTTCGATCATCCTGTCGTAGGCGCTCAGAAAGCACCGCATCTTTTCATGGCCGGGCCGGTCACCTCCCCACAGATAGAAACAGCCTATGCCGTAATCCTGAATAGCCTGCCTCTCCAAGGGACGTGTGTGGTGATGACGGTCGTGTCCAATTACAATCCATCCCCGGCTGCCTACTTCAGCCATCCACAGATCATCTTCGGCTGCTTGGGCGAAGTGCTCTTGATGGATCTCCACGCGCGTGGGCAGACCCAGCTCTCGCAACCGCTGGGGGAGAAAAATACCGACATCCCTATCGAAGAAGAATACCGGATCATCACTGTCAGAGGGTGGGATAAGACCCGCGGCAGTCATTCAACTCGCCGCCGCCAACTCATTGTCACGAACCCCTTCGAACCTCAGCCCGTGAAGCACGTCGTCTCCAGCCAGGCCATAGTCGGCTTGAATGTTTTGAACAGTTTCACCTGCGTCCCAGCGACCTTTCAATATCCAGGTAGGGACACCATGAACAGCGGGCACACCAAATGAGACCCGAGGGTCAATGGAAACGGGGATGTTCCGGTTTAGTAGATGCCAAACCAGGGCGATATCATGCTGATAATCGAACTGTTCAAAGCGTTCCGCGACCACTTCCTCCCAGCCTACCTGCCCATCAAGGTCGGCAGCCACCAGCTTACCGACCTCCGCATCCTCCTCCAACTCGCGCATTTCGAGCATCAGATGAACGCCCTCTGTTTTCCATGCGTACTGGGCGAACGGATACTCGGAGTTCAATGCGCGAGCCGCATAGGTGCGGGCCTTACGAATTTTTTGCAGGGACAGGCCCAGTTTCCTGAACGTCGCTACGAACGCGACTTCAATAAGCTCGTAGTAAGACAACGGACGTCCAGCCGCACGGCCCGGCAGCGCGGCTGGACGATTCTGAGCGCCCCGATGCCAGTATCCGACTGTGCGGGTAGGAATACCGGCGTACCTGGCGGCATCTCGGACTGAGTAGGCAGGGAGTACCAGGCGGCGACGCCAACCAGCAGCATCTTGTAACGCGTGTGCGGCAGACATCTCGCAAGTCTCACTAATCAGTTCAAGTTACAACATACTCCCCGCGAGGATATTTTGGCAAACCTGCCCATTGAGGCATAACCAAATCCCCGGTGAAGGGCGGATTGTCCAGCCCATACCCGATCATCAACGAGACCGGCAATGATGTTCATGGCGGTCTACAAATAACTGCAACGAACGGATATTCACTGCGGGGGCCAAGGATACTGCGAACTCCGCCGCTGAGGGCTACCTCGACAGTGTACGCTCCCTCTTTCGCACTGTCGTCCTCGGGTTTCAACTTGCCGACACGCGGACCCACTCAATCCCGTCAACATGCTCGAAGTGGGCGTCGGCGGAAACCAGGTCGGCCCCGGTTTCCATTGCGTGGGCCGCAATCCAGACGTCGTTCGTCGGAATGGGCCGCCCTTTCGCCCTCAGCGCCGTCATTATCCGCGAGTACCGATCCGCGGTCACCGGACCAACGGGAACCAAGGACACGTAGGGACGTTCGAGGAAGGATCGCAGTTCCGCTAGATTTTGCTCGAAACGCGCCCCCTGCCGGAAGCCGTACAGCAGCTCACCCACTACCACAGCGGAGAACAGCGCCCCCTCAGCGTCTTGTATCAGATCTCTCACCTCGTGGTTGCCGCGCATGAACGCGGAGTAGGCGTTGGAATCCAGCAGAATCCTCATGACCACGCTGCCTCGTCCACCGTCTCGAAGACCTCAAGAGCCGCATCGAAACTCTCAGCTTCATCCCGGCTCCACACGCCGAAGAGGTCGTCCAACGAATCGCCTATGGCGTTGGGATTCCCCTTGCTGTCTGTCAGGCCGGCGCCCTTTCTGAGCAGCCTCAACGCCGCCTGATTCAGGGAGATCCCCTCCTGATTTGCCAGGCGGCGCATAATGGTGTTGAGTTCGTCGTCAAACCCCCGAACTGTCAACTGGTTCATATCGTGTTCCTCCAGTGAGTTATATCTAGAGGCTATTTGAGGCAAAATATCGGTCAATCGCGAGCAGGTCAAGACCGGACGGTCAATTCTTATTCTAGCAGCCGCCACTACCGGTCAATTGGCCCATGACCCACACGGGACACAATCCGCGCGAGGTGATAGGCTACGGGCGATTTGCGGCCACGGCGTGGCGCTCAACCAGTCGCACGGATTGAGCGGCCGGCCGGTTTACGCTTCAATCGCGACAACTCACACATAGACGAGTAACTGCAAGGCAATCTTATCCACTGCAGGAGGCCACAGGATGAAGTACGATTATATCGTGGTGGGCGGAGGTTCCGCCGGATGCACCATCGCCAGCCGGCTGTCGGAGGACCCGGAGCGGTCCGTGCTGCTGCTGGAGGCGGGGCCGGACTATCCGGTCTTTGAGCAGCTGCCGGACGACCTGAAGCTGGGCAACAACGTGTGGCTGTCGGCATACGGGCCGCACAACTGGGGCTACACCGCCCGGATCACCGAGGAACAGGACAACCTGACGATCCCCCGGGGCAAGGCCACCGGCGGCTCCAGCGCGGTGAACGGACAGGTGCTGTTCCGGGGCATTCCCGAGGACTACGACCGCTGGGCCGAGTGGGGCAACGACGAGTGGAGTTTCACCCGGTGCCTGCCCTACTTCAACAAGCTGGAAACCGACCTGGACTTCGGCGGCGACGACTTCCACGGCTCCGACGGGCCGGTTCCGGTGCGTCGCGCTCCCCGCACCGAGTGGCTGCCCCACGCCGTGGCCTTCGAGCGGGCCTGCCTGGACGAGGGCTTCCCCCAGGATGAGGACCAGAACCACCCTGAATCCACGGGCGTCTCGCCCCGGGCCCGCAACACCATCGACGGCGTGCGCATGAGCATGGCCATCAACTACCTGGACATCGCGCGGCACCGGCTGAACCTGACCATCCGGGGCGGCGTGACCGCGCGGCGGATCATATTTGACGGCAACAGGGCGGTCGGAATCGAGGCCGAGAGCGGTGGCGAGGTCTTCACGGTGGAGGGCGGCGAGATCATCGTGAGCAGCGGGGCCGTGGCGTCGCCGCAGTTGCTGATGCTGTCCGGCGTGGGGCCGGCGGAGCACCTGCACAGCATGGGCATTCCGGTGGTGCACGACTCCCCGGGCGTGGGCAAGAACCTGCGCGACCATCCCGCGGCGTCGGTGCTGTACCGGGGCAAGGGCGATAAGCCCGACGTGCAGGCGCCGGTGATCCAGGTAGGACTGCGCTACACGGTGGAAGGCTCCGACCTGCGCAACGACATGCAGCTGAGCCCCAACCTGATGACCAGCGAGCACCGGCCGGCCCACGTGGCCATCGACGAGGACCTCAATTACCTGGGCATGGGCGCGAGCCTGCAGCTGGCGCTGGGCCAGGGTGAGCTGACCCTGCAATCCACCGACCCCCACGTGCAGCCGTTCCTGAACTACAACTACTACCAGGAACCGGAGGACCTGCGCCGGATGCGGGAGGCGATACGCCTGGGCGTCCGCATGGCCGAGCGGCCTCCCTTCTCCGACTTGATCGAGGAACGGATCATGCCCACGGACGAGGAGCTGGCGTCCGACGAGTTGCTGGACGACTGGCTGCGCAAGAACTCCGGCACGTCGCACCACATCTCGGGCACGTGCAAGATGGGGCCGGACTCGGATCCCCTGGCGGTGGTGGACCAGCACCTGAAGGTGAAGGGAATCGAGGGCCTGCGCGTGGCCGACGCCTCGATCATGCCGGACTGCATCCGGGCCAACACCAACGCCACGACAATCATGATCGGGGAGAAGGTATCGGACTACATCAAGGAAGGCCGGTAGCGAGGCTGACTACACGGGGAGGTTCACAGCAATGGAAGTCCAATGGATGAACCACACCGGGTTCGTGGTCAGCGACATGGAGCGCTCGCTGGCCTTTTACCGCGACCTGCTGGGCCTCAGCATCGAGCGCGACCAGGTACTGGAAGGCGACTTCATCTCGGAAGTCGTGGGGTATCCCGACGCGCGGCTACACATCGTGTACCTGGGCGTCGGTGACCAACGGCACTCGGTGGAGCTGATCCAGTACCTGAACCCGGCGGGCGATGCCGTCGCGCTGCCCCAACGCCACCAGGTGGGCGCGAGTCACCTGGGCATCATCGTCGACGATCTGGACGCGTTTTACGCCGACCTCAGCGCCAGGGGCGTGCGGTTCGTCAGCCCGCCGGCCACGCGGCCCAACCCGGTGTATCCGGCGGCCAGCAAAGGCTGCTACATGGAGGACCCCGACGGGAACTGGCTGGAGCTGCTGGAGCGGGGACCGGCGCCGCCCGACGCGACCTCGGTATGACCACCGTCATCGCCAACGCAACCATCGTGACCGGCAACGCGGGCCGGGACGTTCTGCATGATGCCGGCATCGCCATCTCGGAGGACCGGATCACCGCCATCGGGTCTACGGATGAAGTGCGGCCGGCGTATCCCGACGCCGAGGTGGTGGACGGGCGCGGCAAGGCGGTCTTCCCCGGGCTGATTAACTGCCACACGCACCTGCTGGCGACGGGAGACCGGGGGATACTGGAGGACTTCGGCTTTCCGACCCGGCTGACCTTTCCGGTGTCGGCGCGGGCACTGCTGACCGACGAGGAGCGCCGGATCCTGGCCCTGCTGGGCGTCCTGGAATCGATCCGCAGCGGTGTCACCTGCCTGCTGGAAATCTCGTCCAACGTGGCCGGCTACGCGCCCGACCTGGCGGCAACGGGGCTGCGGCTCGTTCTGTCGGAGAACATCAACGATGTGGACGAGGCCCAGGTTCGGGAGGGTGTCTATCGGTTTGACGAGGCTAGGGCCGACGCCGGCCTGCAACGCAGCGCCGAACTGGTGGAGGCTTGGCACGGCCGCGAAAACGGGCGCGTCAACTGCTTCCTGGCGCCCCATGCGCCGGAGACGTGCTCGCCGGACCTGCTGCGCCGGACGCGGGAGCTGGCCGAGCGCCTTGGCGTCGGCTACACCATCCACCTGTCGCAGAGCCGCGAGGAGATCGAGGCGGTCATGCGGGTCCGCGGCGTGCCGCCGACCCACTATCTTTTCGCCAGCGGCTTCCTGGGGCCGGACCTGCTGGCCGCCCACTGCCGGTACGTCACTCCCGCCGAGATCGCGCTGCTGGGCCAGACCGGTGTCAAAGTGACCAACAACGCCGCCATAGCCGCCCGCCGGGGCGCGGCCGCGCCGGTGCGGGAGTTGCAGGCCGCCGGATGCGTCATCGGCATGGGCTCGGACAACATGGCCGAGGACATGGTGGAGGTGATGCGCGCCGGCTTGTTCCTGGAGCGGGTGCGCCGCAACGACGAGGTCTGGCCCCAGCCCGAGGACGTGCTGGAATGGGCCACCATCGGGGGAGCCAAAGCCCTGGAGATGCAGGACATCACCGGCAGCCTGGAAGTGGGCAAGAAGGCCGACCTGTTCGTGGTGGATCTGCTGCGGTCCCACCTGGTGCCCAGCCTGCGTCCCGTATCCGCCTTCGTGCACAATGGGCAGCCGGCTGACATCACGTCGGTGATGGTGGACGGGCAATGGGTCATGCGCGACGGCAAGGCGCTGACCATCGACGAGGAGGACGTGGTGCGCCGGGCGGAAGCGGTAGGCCACGCCTCGTGGCGCCGGCTGCTGGAACGCTACCCGAACGTGCCTTTCCCCATCAGCATTCCGCCGGCCATCACCTGAGCCGGGACACATCGGGGGCCGCCGCGGATTACACGCGCGCGGCAGAGCGGGCCGGCTCGACAGGAGCCGGCCCGCGTTTGTATGGATGGCGTCGTTTCCCGCCGTCGGGCGGCGTAACCCGTCGTTTACACCGACGCAACTTCGCGGTCATAGAGTTGCAATTTGCCGGTAACACCGTGGGACTAGCGTATTTGGCATCGACACCGGCGACCTGCCGTTGGCGAATCCACTCCAGAGGAGGAAACACCCACGATGTCTCTAACCGGTTTAGCCAAACTGCCCGCTTTGCTGCGGTTCGCGCTCATTGGCGCGGCCGCCGTTATCATGCCCCTGATGCTGGCCGCCTGCGGCTCCGAGCCGCCCCCGGCACCGGCCGCCACGGCCGCACCCGCTGCCGCATCCCAACCGGCCAGCGCGCCCGCCGCCGAGTCCGACACCATCAAGGTGGGCATCCTGCACTCCCTGTCCGGCACGATGTCGATCAGCGAGACCGCGGTGCACGACGCCGAACTGCTGGCCATTGAAGAGATCAACGCCAGCGGCGGCGTGATGGGCAAGCAGTTGGAGATCGTCATCGAGGACGGCGCGTCCGACTGGCCGACCTTCGCCGAGAAGGCGCGGAAGCTGCTCCAGGAGGACGAGGTTTCCGTGGTCTTTGGCGGATGGACCAGCGCCAGCCGCAAGGCGATGCTGCCGGTCTTCGAGGCCAACAACGGGCTGCTGTTCTATCCGGTGCAGTACGAGGGCCTGGAGACGTCGCCCAACATCTTCTACACGGGCGCGACCACCAACCAGCAGATCGTGCCGGCCATCGAGTACCTGCTGGGCGAGGGCAAGACCAAGTTCTACCTGCTGGGTTCCGACTACGTGTTCCCGCGCACGTCGAACCTGATCATCAACAAGCAGTTGGCCGCCGCCGGCATCGAGGCCGTGGGCGAGGAGTACACCCCGCTGGGCCACACCGAGTACAGCACCGTCATCACCAAGATCAAGGCCGCCGACCCGGACGTGGTGTTCAACACGCTGAACGGCGACTCCAACGTGGCCTTCTTCAAGCAGCTCAAGGACGCCGGCATCACTGCCGAGGAACTGCCCACGATTTCGGTCAGCGTGGCCGAGGAAGAGATCACCGGCATCGGCGCGGAGAACATCGCCGGGCACCTGGTGGCGTGGAACTACTTCCAGACCACTGACACGCCGGAAAACGTGAAGTTCGTCAGCGCGTTCAAGTCCAAGTACGGCGAGAACCGCGTCACCGACGACCCCATCGAGGCGGGTTACTTCGGCGTGTACCTGTGGAAGGCCGCCGTTGAAAAGGCCGGGTCCACCGACGTGGCCGCGGTCAAGGAAGCCGCCAAGGGCATCCAGTTCGCCGCGCCGGGCGGGATGGTGACCATCCACAACGAGAACCAGCACGTGTCCAAGACCGTCCGCATCGGCACGGTGCGCGACGACGGGCAGATCGACGAGATCTGGAACTCCGGCTCGCCGGTGGTTCCGGACCCCTACCTGGACAGCTACGAATGGGCCGCCGGCCTGCGGGAGCTGGCCCAGTAGCATCAACTGTCAGCAGCCGGATTGAAGGATTGACAGGATTGGGTTTTCTCCGCCACCGGATGACCGCAATCCTGTCAATCCCGAAATCCGAAATCCTGAAAATCCTGCTTCTGACAACAACCCATAGGCGCGGATGACGTCCGCGCCTCCGCCTCCTCAAACTCCTTTATGGCCACGAAATGGAAGTTTGGGCTCTACAACTGTTCAACGGGCTCAGCCTGAGCTCAATCCTGCTGCTGATCGCATTGGGACTGGCGCTGTCCTTCGGGTTGATGAACGTCATCAACCTGGCCCACGGCGAGTTCATCATGATCGGCGCGTACACCACGTACGCATTGCAGCAGGCGGCGCTCAGCTTCACCGGCGACCCGCAGTCGGGGGTCACGTTCCTGATCGCCATTCCCGCGTCCTTCGTGATTGCCGGAGCGGCGGGGTACGTGGTGGAGAACGCGCTGATCCGTTTCCTGTACCGCCGCCCCCTGGACACGCTGCTGGCGACGTGGGGCGTGGGCCTGTTCCTGCAGCAGTTGGCCCGGTCGATATTCGGCGCGCCCAACGTGCAGGTGGTGGCGCCGCCGTGGCTGGGCAGCGCGATCACGGTAACGACCGATCTGGTATTGCCCGTGAAGCGCGTCTTCATCCTAGCGCTGGTCACCGCGTGCATTGGTGGCCTCTACTGGTACATGTACCGCTCCAGCGAGGGGCGCCGGATGCGCGGCGTGATGCAGAACCGGGAAATGGCGGCGAGCCTGGGAGTATCAACGCGGCGGGTGGACAGCTTCACCTTCGCGCTGGGTTCGGGCCTGGCCGGCATCGCCGGGTGCGCGCTGACGCTGATCGGCCCCATCGGGCCGTCCCTGGGCACGTTCTACGTGGTGGACGCCTTCATCGTCGTGATCCTGGGCGGGCTGGGGCAGGTGCCCGGCACCATCCTGGCGGCGCTGATCATCGGGATGCTGAACACCATGCTGGAGTTCGGCACCACCGCGGTGGTCGGCAAGGTGTTGGTGTTCGCCATGGTGATCCTGTTCCTGCAATGGCGTCCCGCCGGCCTGATGCGGGCCAAGGGACGGTAGCGGGCCATGACGACCATGTCATCCATCATCACCGTGGTGCGCAACGCCTCCGCGCCGGTCCGGGTGCACGACCGCATCGGCTCGTGGATTGCGCCGGCGATCATGCTGGCGGTGCTCCTGGTCGCCCCGACGGTGCTTTCTGACTTCCGGATCGCGCTGCTGGGCAAGTTCCTGACCTTTGCCATGCTGGCGCTGTCCCTGAACCTGATCTGGGGCTACGCCGGGATGCTCAGCCTGGGCCACGGCGTGTTCTTTGGACTGGGCGGGTACGCCATGGCCATGTACCTGAAGCTGGAATCGGCCGGCGGCAAGCTGCCCGACTTCATGTTCTGGAGCGGCTTGACCGAACTGCCCTTCTTCTGGGCGCCGTTCAAGTACGCCTGGTTCGCCATACCCATGACCTTTGTCGTGCCGGCGGTGCTGGCCGGCGCGCTGGGATACCTGGTGTTCCGCAGCCGCATCACCGGCGTGTACTTCGCGCTGATCACCCAGGCGCTGGCGCTGATCGTCAGCATCCTGTTCATCGGCCAGCAGGCGTACACCGGCGGCACCAACGGCATCACCAACTACACGACGATTTTCGGCTACGCGCTGAACGCGCCGTCGATGCAGTTGATCCTGTACTACGCCAGCGTGGCCGCGCTGACCGCCGCCTACCTGCTGTGCTGGTGGCTGATCTCGTCGCGGCTGGGCCGGCTGCTGGTGGCCATGCGTGACGACGAGAACCGGGTGCGGTTCTCCGGCTACGACCCCGCCGTGCTGAAGACGCTGGTGTTCTCGCTGTCGGCCGGCATCGCCGGCGTGGCCGGCGCGCTGTTCACGCCGCAGGTGGGCATCATCTCGCCCACTATGATGGGCATCGTGCCGTCCATTGAGATCGCCATCTGGGTGGCCGTGGGCGGACGTGGGGTGCTGCTGGGGGCAGTGATCGGCGCAGTGGTCGTCAACGGGGCCAAGAGCGGCCTGAGCGAGTCGTTCCCGGCGGTGTGGCAATACTTCCTGGGCCTGCTGTTCATCGGGGCGGTGCTGCTGTTCCCCACCGGCATCATGGGCCTGCTGCGCGGCGAGGGCTGGCGACGTCCGTGGTGGCTGTCACGCGAGCAAGTTCGCGGGGCAATCAACCGCCTGGTTCCTGGAGCGACACGATGATTGGCAATCCGAACAACCCAGCCTCGCGCAACGGCTCGCGCCCGACGCCGGACCTGAGCCAGCCCATCCTGTCCGTGGAGAACCTGACGGTGAGCTTCGACGGCTTCACCGTGCTGGACGAGCTGAACTTCGCCATCGGCTACGGGGAGATGCGCTTTCTCATCGGGCCCAACGGGGCGGGCAAGACGACGCTGATCGACGTGATCACGGGCAAGTCCAAGCCCAGCAAGGGGCGCATCATCTTCGACGGCACCACGGATTTGAGCCGGCGGCAGGAGTACCAACTGGTGCGGCTGGGAGTGGGCCGTAAATTCCAGACGCCGGCCATCTTCTCCAGCCTGACCGTGTACCAGAACCTTGAGGTGACCCTGGGGTTCCGCAGCCGGATCGCCGGGCTGCTGCGCAAGCTGCGGCGCGGGGATGGCGACCGGATCATGAGCACGCTGGAGGAAGTTGGCCTCCAGCGCCGGGCGCAGGACGTCGCCGGCGGGCTATCCCACGGCGAGAAGCAGTGGCTGGAGATCGGCATGCTGCTGGTGCAGGAGCCCAAGCTGCTGCTGCTGGACGAGCCGGTGGCCGGCATGACCCGCCGCGAGCGTGACCGCACCGGGGAGTTGCTCCAGTCCATCGGCGGCGAGCGGTCGGTGCTGGTGGTGGAGCACGACATGGACTTCGTGCGGCAGTTCGCGCAGACGGTCACCGTGCTGCACCTGGGCAAGGTGCTCAGTGAGGGCACCATGGAAGACGTGCAGCAGGACCCGGAGGTCATCCGGGCGTACCTGGGCAACAGCCGGTCGCAGCGGCCGCAGGCCGGACGGCTCAACGGGCGGCGCGAGGCGGAACACGCCGCGCCGGTCGCCGCAGACTGATCATCGCTGACAGATCATCATGGCCATGTTCCGCCAACCTGAGCCATTCCTGACCATCAAGGGCCTGTCCGTAGGCTACGGGCAGAGCCTGGTGCTGACCGACGTGGCATTGGACGTACCGGAAGGGCAGGTGGTGTGCCTCATGGGCCGCAACGGCGTGGGCAAAACCACGCTGCTCAAGGCGATCATGGGCCTGCTGAACCCGCACGCCGGCCATATCCAGTTCGGGCAGTCGGCCATGACGCGATGGGCGCCGCACCAGCGGGCCAAGGCAGGGTTCGGCTACGTGCCGCAGGGCCGGCACATCTTCCCCTACCTGACGGTGCACGAGAACCTGCTGATGGGGCTGGAGTCCTTCGCCGGCAAGAAGGGGCGTCCGGAAGCCGTCGAGAAGATGTACGGCCTGTTTCCGGCATTGAAGACCTACACGAAGAAGGTCGCCGGCACCATCAGCGGCGGTCAGCAGCAGCAACTGGCGCTGGCCCGCGCCCTGGTGCGTCAGCCGTCCCTGCTGCTGCTGGACGAGCCCACCGAGGGCATCCAGCCGTCCATAGTCCAGGAGATTGAGGAACTGCTGCACCGGCTGCGGGAGCAGAACGAGACGACCATATTGCTGGTCGAGCAGTTTTTGGACTTCGCCCTGGGCATCGCCGACTACTGCTACGTGATGGAAAAGGGAGCCATCGTGCTAGAAGGCGCCGCCAGGGACCTGGACCACAACCTGGTCCGGGAGTACGTGGCGGTATAGGTCCCGTCATAAAACGCGAACGTGAGGAATAGCCATGACAACTGAGACAGCCACCGCCCGGGACTTCGTACTGCGTACCGCGCGGGACAACGACGTCAAGTTCATCCGCCTGTGGTTCACCGACATCCTGGGCAAGCTGAAGGGGTTCGCGGTGACGGCCGACGACCTGGAGGACGCGCTTGAGCGCGGTGTGGGTTTCGACGGCTCGGCCATCGACGGGTTCGCCCGCCACCACGAGAGCGATATGCGGGCCTACCCGGACCCGTCCACCTTCACGCTGCTGCCGTGGCGTCCGCGCCAGAACGCCGTGGCCCGGATGTTCTGCGACATCCGCCAGCCACGGGGGCAGACCTTCCCCGGCGACCCGCGCCAGGTACTCCGGCGGAACCTGGACAAGGCGGCGGAAATGGGCTTCACCTACAACGTCGGCGCGGAGCTGGAGTTCTTCTACCTGAAGAGCGCCGGCGCGCCGGAACTGCTGGACCACGACGGCTACTTCGACCAGCTTTCCAGCTACCCCGCCTCCGACCTGCGCCGGGACACCGTGCTCAACCTGGCCGAGATGGGCATACCGGTGAAGTATTCCCACCACGAGGGCGCGCCCAGCCAGCACGAGATCGACCTGGAGTACACCGATGCGCTGACCATGGCCGACAACCTGATGACGGCCAAACTGGTCATCAAAGAACTGGCCCAATTGCAGAACGTGTACGCCACCTTCATGCCCAAGCCGATTTCTCGCATCAACGGGTCGGGATTGCACCTGCACCAGTCGCTCTTCTCCGGGGAGGACAACCGGTTCTACGACGCTGATGACGAGCAGTACCTGTCGATGCTGGGCAAGCAGTTCATCGCCGGCCTGATCACCCACGCGCCGGAGATAACGCTGGTGACCAACCAGTGGGTCAACTCCTACAAGCGTCTGATTCCCGGCTACGAAGCGCCGGTGTACGTCTCGTGGACCCACGTCAACCGCTCCGACCTCATCCGCGTGCCCAGCTACGAGCGGGGGGAGGAAACGTCCATCCGCATCGAGTACCGTGCGCCGGACCCGTCGTGCAACCCCTACCTGGCCTTCAGCGCGATGCTGGCCGCCGGGCTCAAGGGCATCGAGGAGCAGTACCAGGTGCCGGCCCCGGTGGTGGGCAACGTGCAGGAGATGTCACCCCAGCGTCGCCAGTCCCTGGGCATCCGCACCCTGCCGTCCAGCCTGGGCGAGGCGATCAACCTGGCGGAGACCAGCGAGTTACTCTACGAGGCGCTGGGCGACCATGTTTTCAACAGCCTGATCGAGAACAAAAAACTGGAGTGGGACGAGTACCGCTCGGAGGTCACCGACTACGAGGTCTCCCGCTACCTCTCCACTCTGTAAGGCAGAGGCAACCCACCATGATGCTCACTCCACGGGAATCAGAAAAGCTGCTGATCTACGTCGCCGCCGACCTGGCACGCAAGCGGCAGGGTCGCGGCCTGAAGCTCAACGTCCCCGAGTCGATAGCCCTGATCACCGAGGCCATCCTGGAAGGAGCCCGAGACGGTCGCACCGTCGCTGAGGTCATGGAACTGGGCCGCCAGGTTCTGCGCCGGGAGGACGTGATGGAAGGGGTGCCGGAGATGGTGGACATGGTGCAGGTGGAGGCCACCTTCCCCGACGGCACCAAGCTGGTGTCCGTGCACGATCCCATTGTGTAGGGCATCGGGCATACGCGGCTACAAATGGTTAAAGCGTGGTTGATGGGATCCAAAGTCCGCCGCCTGCAACAGCCAATTTATGCGTCGCCATGTGATCCCAATTGGTTATCCTTTCCCGCCCGCCTTCGGCCTTTGGGAATGTCGCAATCACCTTGTCTTCAACCGCTTTGGCCGCAGCCCTGTTGCTCCCAAAATTCCAGCAGCCGCGCAGTGACATCGGGCCTGCACCCAATTCAAGGTCGCGAATGCGTCCATGTACACGTTTGGATATTCCCACCTTGGCTATGGTTTCGTCTCCTTCTGGAGTGAGCACATAGAACACCCAGATGCCGCGCAAGTCCGCCGGGACGCCGCGCTTATAGTCCTCGAATGACTGCTTGGCGTCGGGAACAGAGATTGCTTTTTCTCGCAACTCGATTATCAGTTCATGCGGGCATTGCTCCCGCAACATGGTCCGCACCGTACGAATGTATTTTGCGCAGACCCCGAACTCGCGACTCAACTCAGCGGCACGAGCATGAACGTTCACAGGTGCGCCACTGTCACGCTCCACCAGCATAGCCTTTGCCGCGGCTAACGCCCTGTTGCTGGCATGGTATATCTCGCTCAATTGCCCTATTCTCCAAGCCACCGCCGAATGTCGGGGATGGTATCATAGAGGCTAACCGCAAGCAAACGGAACCCGCGGGTACGGGAAACAGGGCAATCGCGTCTTGCGGTAGTCGTTATAATCAACGTGCTCAAACATTCTGTGCGTTGATATTGTCTGTTGTCGGCGGTATTCCAGATACTGCAATTCAATCCGATTGGGTTCCAAGGCGGCGAACACAAGCCTCACCGGCGTATGTTTTGACCCTCGAAAGCGGCTACAGCCTGTGGTTTGGTCCGGCTTCACTGCGGAGGCCAATTTAGACGCGATTGCCCTGGTACGGGAAATCGTCAGAAGCAGGATTCACAAGATTATGGGATTATCAGGATTTTTGTATTCCCGATACCGCCGATTCAATCCTGATAATCCTCTAATCCGGCAAATCCTGCTTCTGATGCTCCCCCGGATAAACAGGTCAAAGCAGTTATGAGCAATCCCAGCGAACACTACATCATCGCTGACGAACCGGTTGAGATAAACGCGGGCCGGCCCACGTGTACGCTGTCGGTGTGGAACACGGGCGACCGGGCCATACAGGTCGGCTCGCACTTCCACTTCTTCGAGGTGAACCGGGCATTGCGGTTCGACCGGGAGGCCGCCTTCGGGATGCGGCTGGACGTGCCGTCCGGGACTGCCGTGCGTTTCGAGCCGGGCGACCGCAAGGACGTGACGCTGGTGGCCATCGGCGGCTCGCGCCGGGTGCGCGGGCTCAACGGGCTTACCGACGGCAGCCTGGACTCGCCGGTCGTGCGCGCCCAGGCCCTCGAAGCAATCTCCAGGCGGGGTTTCCTGAACCAGCCGTCGAACCCAGTAGATACCAGCGAGGCATAACGACATGGCCCGAATCAGCCGCCGGCAATACGTGGACCTCTACGGCCCCACCGTGGGAGACCGGTTCCGCCTGGCCGACACGTCCCTGGTCTGCCAGATCGAGCGCGACCTGCTCACCCACGGCGACGAACTGGTCTTCGGCGGGGGCAAGTCAGCCCGGGACGGCATGGGTCAGGCGTCGGAGACGACCAACCGCAACGGCGCGCTGGATTTGGTCATCACCAACACCATCATCATGGACCCGATGATGGGAGTCATCAAGGCCGATATCGGCGTGCGCCACGGGCACATCGTAGCGGTGGGCAAGTCCGGCAATCCCAACGTCATGGACGGCGTGCATCCCGACCTGGTGGTGGGGCCGGGCACCGAGGTTATCGCCGGCGAGCACCTGATCGCCACTCCCGGCGGGGTCGACGCGCACATCCACATGATCGCGCCGCAGCAGGTGTACCACGCGCTGTCCAACGGCATCACCACCATGATCGGCGGGGGCACCGGGCCGGCCGACGGCACCAACGCCACCACCTGCACGCCGGGCCCGTGGAACATCGCGCGGATGCTGGAGGCCGCCGAGCCGCTGCCGGTCAACTGGGGCCTGCTGGGCAAAGGCAACGCCAGCGACCCGGCTCCCCTGGAGGAGCAGATCGCGGCCGGGGCCAGCGGCCTCAAGCTCCACGAGGACTGGGGCACCACGCCGGCGGCCATCGACTGCTGCCTGGCCGTGGCCGACCGGTTCGACATCCCGGTGGCGATCCACACGGACACGCTGAACGAGGCGGGGTTCGTGGAGGACACCATCGCCGCCATCGGCGGGCGGGCGATCCACACCTACCACACCGAGGGCGCCGGCGGCGGCCACGCGCCGGACATCATCCGCATCGCGTCGGAACCGAACGTGCTGCCCTCATCCACCAACCCGACGCGGCCGTACACCGTCAACACGCTCACCGAGCACATGGACATGCTGATGGTGTGCCACCACCTCAGCCCGCGGGTGCCCGAGGACGTGGCCTTTGCCGAGAGCCGCATCCGGCCGGAGACCATGGCCGCGGAGGATGTGCTCCACGACCTGGGCGTCATCAGCATGTACGCCTCGGACTCGCAGGCGATGGGGCGGGTGGGCGAGAACTTTACCCGCCTGTTCCAGACTGCCGACAAGATGCGGCAGTTCAAGGGCAAGCTGCCCGAGGACTCGCCGGACCACGACAACTTCCGCGTCCTGCGCTACCTGGCCAAGCTGACCATCAACCCGGCCATTACCCACGGCATATCGCACCTGGTGGGGTCGCTGGAGCCTGGCAAGCTGGCCGACATCGTGCTTTGGCCGCTGGGAAGCTTCGGCGCGAAGCCCAAGATGATCATCAAAGGCGGGATGATCTGCTGGGCGGTCATGGGCGACCCCAACGGGTCCATACCCACCGCCGAACCGTCCTTCTATCGCCCCATGTTCGGCAACATGGGCAAGGCGTTGGCGAATACGGCGCTGACCTTCGTGTCCCAGGCGGCCTACGACGCGGGAGTTCACCGCGACCTGGGGCTGACCCGGCGAGTGGAGCCGGTGCGCAATTGCCGCGCCATCACCAAGCGGCAGATGGTGCACAACGACGGAATGCCGGTGATCGAGGTCGACCCGGACACCTACACGGTGCGCGTGGACGGCGAGATCGCCACCGTGCCGGCGGCGGAACGCCTGAGCTTGGCGCAGTTGCACTTTCTGGTGTAGCGGACGTGAACCATGACGTGCCGGGACAGCAGCGCCAGCTTCCTCGCCGCACTGCAGCTTGCCGACTCGTTCTTCCCGTCCGGTACCTACGCTCACTCTCAGGGTCTGGAAGGAATGGTGACGCGAGGCTGGGTCAACAATGCGGACGACCTGGAGGAGTACTTGCGCAACCTGCTGACCTGGTCGATCCTGCCGTGCGACGGCGTGGCGCTGCTGAATGCCCACCGCGCTGCGCAGGACGGCGACCTGGCAACGCTGGTTGACACCGACCGGCACCTGCACGCGATGAAACTGCCCGAGGAACTGCGGGCGGCCTCCTGCCACGCCGGGCGGCGCATCCTGGACGAAACGGCGCCGTTGCTCGCGGGAGCGACCGGATGCGCCGTTCACAGCAAGTTCCGGCGGGCGATAATGGAACGGGAGACGCCGGGCACGGGGGCCGTCGCCCTGGGCGTGGCGTCCTGCGCGACGGGCATCGACCCGGATAGCACACTGCTGATGCTCTGTCACAGCTTTGCCGTGGGCGTCCTGGGCGCGGCGCAACGGCTGCTCCCCGTCACCCACTCGGAGGCGCAGCATATCCTGCGGTCGCTGCACGAACCCGTGATCGGCGCGACGACGGCCTTGCAGCACCGCGACTGGCGCGAGATGACATCCTTCGCGCCCCAGACTGACATCGCGTCCATGCTGCACGAACACGACGAAGTGCGGATGTTCGCCAGCTGACGGCGCGGCCGCAACGGTCAAACCCGGCGCAGGTATAATCCACTTCATAGCCCACTGCTTTGCCGACCCGCCACGGAGAGTTTCAGCATGACCACCGCCAAATCGCCGAAATCTCCTCCCACCTTCCGGCTCCCGGACCCTCCCAAATCTCCGGACGAGAAGATGACCGCCGCCAAACAGTTGACCGACACCGGGCACGCCCACCACCTGGCCCTCCACCTCGGCAACCCACAGACTACCATCGTAACCACCGAACGATACATCACCCTCGTGCCCACATCAGAAAGAGCCGACATGACCGGCGTCCTCTACCCCGACCTCCTGGTAGCCTTCAACGTCGATCCGATCGCTTTTGAGGAACACAACGGGTACGTGATATCCGAACAGGGTAAACCGCCCGACTTCGTGCTGGAAATCGCTTCCCGCTCCACCGGCCGCGCCGACACCGGCGAAAAGCGCGCTGCCTACGCGGCTCTCGGTATCGCCGAATACTGGCGTTTTGACGAAACCGGACAGTACCACGGCTCCCGCCTGGCCGGCGACCGGCTGGTGGACGGAAGATACGAACCCATCGAGATCATTGAGCTGCCGGACGGCAACCTCAGCGGACACAGCGCCGTCCTCGGCCTGGAACTCCTCTGGACCGACGGTTCCCTGCGCTGGCATGATCCCAACACCGGCGACCACATCGCCACCTTTGACACCGAGCGGGAGGGGCGCCTTGCCGAGCGCGAAGGCCGCCTTGCCGAGCGTGCAGCACGCCTCCAAGCCGAAGCCAGGGTTCAAGAGCTTGAGGAGGAACTGCAACGATTGCGGGACAGCTGATACCCGGGCAAACGCGCCGGGACGTGCCGGGTTACCCCGCAAAAAGTGGAGAGAAACCATGAGAAAGGTTCCCCGAATTGGCGTCGGCGGGCCGGTGGGCTCCGGCAAGACCACACTGGTCGAACAACTGGTGCCTATGCTGCTGGCGCGAGGGCGGCGCCCGGTGGTCATTACCAACGACATCTTCACCAGGGAGGACGCGGATCACGTCACGCGGACCCTGGAGGGAGTTCTAGACACCGGCCGCATCCGCGGCGTCGCCACGGGAGCCTGCCCCCACGCGGCGGTGCGTGAGGACCCCAGCCTCAACCTGCTGGCGGTGGAGGAGTTGACCGAGAAATATCCCGACTCGGATATCGTCCTGATCGAAAGCGGCGGCGATAACCTGACGCTGACCTTCAGCCCGGCGCTGGCCGATTTCCAGATCTACGTGATCGACGTGGCGGCCGGAGACAAGATACCCCGCAAGCGCGGACAGGGCATCACCCAAACCGACCTGCTGGTGGTAAACAAGACCGACCTGGCTCCCTACGTGGGCGCGGACCTGAACGTGATGCGCCGGGACCTCAACATCGTTCGGGGAGAGCGTCCGTATGCGTTCACCAACTGCCGCACGGGTGAAGGACTGGACGCGGTGCTGGACAGGATCCTCGATGCTGTTGGCCCGGGAACCGTCTGTTGAAGCCGGGCCGGCCGGCCAAAACGGTTCCGTCGAGCTGGCTCTGGAGCGGAGAGCGGGCCGGACCCGGCTGACGCACTGCCACACCCGGCCGCCTCTGCTGGTCCAGCAGGCGCTGTATCCGGACGAGGCCGCGCCCGACCTAGCCTACGTGTTCCTGGCAAACCCCACCGGGGGGCTGCTCCAGAACGACCGGCACCGCGTCGCGGTGAGCATCGGCGACGGCGCCAGGGCCCACGTGACCACCCAGAGCGCCACGAAAGTCTACACGATGACCGGAGGCGTCGCCGAGCAGCGAGTGCACCTCAACGTCGAGCCGGGCGGGTACCTGGAATACCTGCCGGACCCGTTGATACCCTACCGGGGCGCCAGTCTGGAGCAGGAAGTTGACATCGCCTGCGATCCGGGCGGCGCGCTGCTGTTCAGCGACGTGATAACACCCGGCAGGGTGGCCATGGGGGAGTCGTTCCGGTTCAGGAAGATCTCAAACCAGGTTACGGTTCGAGGTCAGAGCGGCCGGCCCACCTACCGGGAAGCCTTCGACCTGGACCCGGGAGCGGGCAACCTCACGGGGGTTGGCATATTGGGCTTCGGGAGCCCGCAGGATGCCGACGACGCATCCGCACGCACCCTGGGTTCCCTGCTGATCGTGTGTGAAAGCCCGCCCGCCCGCGCGATACTGGACCGGGTCAGGACTAACCTGAAACCGGGCCTCGAGGTTCGGGCCGGCGCTTCCATGCTGCCCGACGGCAACGGCGTAGGGGTCAAGATGATCGGCCGGGACTGCGCCGCGGTTCAGCAGGCCCTGACCCGGGTCTGGTCGATTGCGCGGCAGGAGTTGCTTGGCGTGGCTGCGCCGACCCTGCGGAAGTATTGAGGCGTACCGCCTGTTACCAAGCGTCATGGCGCCGGGGCACGATCCGAATCCGGTGTCGTTCGGTGGTAACATCAGGCCAAGTTTTCAAGAGGAGGTCTCGAAATGGATATTGGAGTCACTGCCAGGGCTTCGAGCGAGTCGGTTGACCCGGCAGAATTAGCGAAGCGCGCAGAGGAACTGGGGTTTGAGTCGTTTTGGCTTCCGGAGCATCCCATCCTTCCTGTGCATACCACCTCCCGGTACGGTGGCACGCCCGACGGATCGATCCCGGCTTCCATGGCGGACATTGGCGATCCGCTCATCGCCCTGGCCATGGCGGCCGCGGCCACCAGCACCATCAAGCTCGGCACCAGCATCAGCCTGGTGCCCGAGCACAACCCACTGATGCAAGCCAAGCAGATCGCCACCCTGGACAAGTTCTCGGGAGGGCGGTTCCTGTTCGGCATCGGCGCGGGTTGGCTGCGCGAAGAGACCGAGATCATGGGCGGTGATTTTGAGCACCGCTGGGGCCAGACGCGGGAAGCGATCCTGGCAATGAAGGAGCTTTGGACCAAAGAAGAAGCGGAGTTTCACGGACGCTTCTTCGATTTCCCGCCGGTCAAATGCTCCCCGAAGCCGGTCCAGCAGCCGCATCCGCCGGTGCTCCTCGGAGGTTACGCCGCCAACGTGTTCAAGCGCGTGGTGGCGTGGGGTGACGGCTGGATGCCGGTGCGGGTGACCGAAGAACAGGTGCGGGCCGGTCGCGCGACCATGGACGAACTGGCCGAGGCCGCCGGCAGGGATCCCAGCACGATTCAGATCATTGTAACCAACGTCCAGCCGGACCGGGAGGTCATTGCCGGATACGGCGAGGCCGGCGCCAACCGGGTCACGGTGGCCCTGCCGCCGGACGCTGGAGCGGAGGGTCTGAGCGAGCTGGAGCGCCTGGCGGAACAGGTTCTGTAAGAATGTCGTCAGGCGGAGACTTGAAGCCGCCGGAGAACCTGCCCGCCTGGTCGCTGATGCGTGGCAAGAACGACGGTGAGCAATGGGCGAGGCACCACGCGGAGATGGGCGAACTGATTGCCTGGGCCGATATTTCCGACTTCGAGCACTATATGGGGCCTATGCCCTTCCCGTACGACAACGGAGCGGCGGTGCAGTTGTACGAAGCGGCGAAATCGGATGCCTCGGCCCACGGCATCACTTTCAGCCATCAGCATTACGCCGGCGGTTTCCTGGAAGCGGTGTACGAACAGTGTCGGATTCGGCTGGGATTGGATCCGCTGTCCTGAACCCAGCCGGCGCATCAGCCGGTGAACCGGGACCACACCTCCGGCAGGCGAGCCATGGCATCCTCGGGCAACGGCCCCCGGGCGGCGAACTCGACGGACTGCTCCAGGTGCTCCATGCTGGAATATCCCACCAGTACGCTGCTGACGCCGGGGTTGGTCAGCGCGAACCGCAGTGACGCCTCAACCAGGCTGCCGGCGTAGCCCTCCTGTTGCAGGAACCGAAAACCCTCCGCCCGCGACTGGTCCTGGTCGTAGTCGCGGCCGGAACCGATGGGCGCGACGCTGGGCACGGCAACGGGATGTCGTGTCGACTCCCCGCTCAGCGCGCCGGCCGCCAGGACGCGGATCACCAGGACGCCCATGCCGTTGGCGGCGGCGCGCTGGATCTGGTTGCCATAGTCGGGCATATCGAACGCGGGCGGCACGGTGGCGCCGGCGCTGGGGTTGACCAGGTTGTACACCGACTGGATGGTGTTCAGAGCACCGGAGTCGATGACACGGTGCAGGGCGGCGGTCTCGCCCGCGGCGGTCATCCCCCAGAACCTGACCTTGCCCTGGTCGCGCAGGTCCCGGAGTGCGTCCACCACCTCGCCCAGCGTCTCCTCCGGAGAAACCGACCCGCCGTAGGCCACGGACGCGACATGGTTGTGCATCTGGATCAGATCGACCTGCTCCCGCTGCAACCGGGTCAGGCTCTCTTCAACCGAGGCGATAACGTTGCCCCGGATGCGCCCCGGCTCGTGGGTGGTGACGCGGAACTTGGTGCCGACGTAGACGTCCGCCGACAACTCCCGCAACACCCGCCCCAGGTTGGTTTCCGACTGGCCGTCGCCGTAGGAGGAAGCGGTGTCAAAGTAGTTGATGCCCAGCTCCATGGCCCGGGCCACCGCCGCAACCTGGTCGTTGTGCCCGCCGCGGATCATCAGGCCGCCGACGTTGCCGCAGCCGAACCCGATCTCGGACACGCTGATGCCGGTGCTGCCCAGTGGTCGATAGTCCATCACGTCTCCTCATCCAAGCGGGTGTGTGCCCTGATGATATGCGCCAGTGTTTCAAACGCCATTCCTCATGCGCCAAGACGCAACCGCGCAATGCCCTCAACAACGTCGAAATGCCGGTCGGCCGAGACCAGTCGCGCGCCGGTTTCCATGGCGTGAGCCGCGATCCACACGTCGTTGGTAGGAATCGGAGTACCGTTGGCTCTTAACGCTGCGGCGATCCTCGAATAGTGTTCGGCGGTGGCTTGTCCCACAGGCAGCAAAGACACGTGTGGGCTTGCCAAGAACCCTTGAAGGTCTGCGGTGTTTCTTTGACGGCGAGACCCGCGTCGAAACCCGAAAAGCAACTCGCCGATCACCACCGCGGACATGAGGATCTCTGTGGCATTGCGCACAACGGCGGCGGTTTGATCGTCACCTCTCATTAGCAGAGAATAAGCGTTAGTGTCCAGCAAGATCCTCATTGCCAGGAGGTTTCATCTATGGTCTCGAATTCTCGGACCGAGGCGTCGAACTCGTCTGCCTCATCGCTGGTCCAACTGCCGATGTATTGATCCAATGAGGAACCGACGCTAAGCCGCTCCCAAGTCGGTTTTACCAGGCCGGCGCCGATACGAAGCAACTCGCACGCGGCATGGCTCAACGAGGTGCCATCGCGCTCGGCCAGATTGCGAATAACTTCTTCGAGCTCGGCGTCCAAACCGTGTATGGTGATCTGGGTCACAATTGGTCTCCTCCGGTCGCGGCCCACACGTGATGATTTGTTCGCATCGTAGTGAACCGCTGCGACCTCGTCAACGACGGCGAGGCCACGGATGTGAATCGCATCCGCCTGAACGGGATCCGTGACATGGTATCATCGCCTCGCATTTTAGGTTGCATAACCACACTTTGGAGGCGCACCGATGGCTACCAAACCGGCACTTACCACCGAGCAGATCAAGGCGGCGATGGACGCCATGCTGGCCAAAGCCAACGAGACCCCCGACGCGCCGGTGGCCATGGCCATCGTTGACGCCGGCGGCGAACTGCTGGCTTACTTCACCATGGAAAACCTGCGGGTCTTCAGCCGCCGCCACGCCCGGCGCAAGGCGTACACCTCGGCCATCATCGGGCGGGATTCCGGCGAGCACGCCGCCGGGCTGGCCGCCCAGGGCCGTGGCATCGCCGACATGGGAGACCCCGGGTTTACCTACGGCCAGGGCGGGCTGGTCATCATGAAGGACGGCGTAATTCTGGGCGGCATCGGCGTGGGCGGCTATCCCAGCGGCCAGGCCGACGAGGACCTGTCGCGGGTGGGCCTGGAGGCGATGAACCTGTAATTGCCCGCCGAAAGCCGAACGTAGCATGGATAAACAGGACGTTCGGGATCATGGATTCAGTATCCGTATCCCGTCCATCCTGTTTATCCATGTCGATTGAACCATGGAGGTGATGCGATGGAGGAATGGAATTTCACGCACGGCACGGCGCGGGTGAACGGGGTCAACATCCATTACGTGATCGAAGGCGACGGGTATCCGGTGGTGCTGCTGCACGGCTGGCCGGAGATGTGGTTCTCGTGGCGCAAGCAGATTCCCGTGCTGTCGCAGGACTACCAGGTGATCGTGCCTGACATGCGCGGGTTCGGTTCGTCGGAGAAGCCCTTGCAGGACTACCGGACGCGGACCGCGGCTACCGACATCTACGAACTGGTGCGGCACCTGGGCCACGACAAGATCGCCATCGTGGGGCATGACATCGGCGTGCGCGTGTCCTACCGCTACTGCCTGGACCACGAGGCCGAGGTGGATCGGCTGGCGCTGCTGGACGGGACACACCCGCTGGAGCAGCTCGGGCCGCAGACGCCCGAGGGAGTCCGTGAGCGGTGGCACTCGTACTTTCACCAGATACCGGACCTGGCGGAGCACCTGGTGCGCGGCAACGAGGAGGCCTACCTACGCCACTTCTACCGCAACTGGTCGGTGAACCAGGCAATGATGTCCGACGAGGAGGTGGCGGTGTACGCCACGGCCTACTCGCAGCCGGGCGCGCTGCGGGGCGGGTTCTCCTACTACCGCGCCGCGGCCTACGAGGACCCACCGGACTGGCGGGCCGACGCGGACCGGGTGCTCAACATCCCCGTGCTGTACCTGTGGGGCGAGCGGCGGCAGCGCACCTCGGCGGCCGGCGGGCTGGATCCGGAGGCGTCGTGGCAGCGGGCGGCCTCGAACCTGCGCACCCAGTTCATCGCCGGCGGCGGGCATTTCCTGCACGAGGAGAAACCCGACGAGGTGAACGCGGCACTGCTGGCGTTCCTGGGAGAGATTGACGCCTAGCGCAAGTGCTATGCTGGGAGTGCGGAGGTAGCATTGCGATGACCACCCCACAACCTCGACCGCTGCTTACCCGTGACGATCTACCACTGGACGCCATCGCCGAGATCTGCCGGCGGTGGGGCGTACTGGAAATGGCCGTTGACCCCAGCCAGACCCGGCCAAAGCCTGGACCGGCATTCATTCCTCAGGACAATCCGTTTCTGGAGATTGACCTGTATCTGATTGCCGATTTCGGTCTTGGCAAACGCAGTTGGGGCTTCAAGAAACACCACTTCGACGTTGTAGAGGACCTGTACAACCTGCTGGGCAAGTATGTGTGGATAATGGACAAAGAAATCCTTGAAATGCACATCGCTGACGGCGTGGAATGGGCGCGGCACGAAATGGAGGGCCGCGATGTTATCTATACCGCCGGATGAGCTTGGCCCCAAACCGGACGATCGGTTTCGCCTCGTGGAGTACTGGTGCCAGGCAGTCGGCTGGTTGTGCCAGCAGTATCCAGATGAATATGCCGACGGCGACCTCAGGACACGCTGGGCAATCTACCACACGCTGGGATTGATTGCCGACACCGCCAAAGACCTCTCGGACGAAAACCGCGCCGCGATGACACGCGTTAACTGGAAAGACCTTTCCGGTATGCGGACATTCCTGGTCCACCGCCCGAGGGAGGTAAAATCCCAGATTGTTTGGGAATCTGCCACCCAGGATATACCCGTACTGCTGGCGGAAGTGCGGCGTCTCCAGTCGCGACAACCCGGTTAGTTACCCCGCTGTGCTGATGGGAAACCAGCAGATCTGATGATGAATCAACGAAAGCGTTGATTCATCATCAGATCTGTGTATAATTGAAGGCGCGTTCAATTGTGGATGGTGTCCGGTTGAGGCATGACCACAACCGAAACCGCGATTGAAACACCCAAAGGAGGTAATCCTATGGCAACTCCAATGATGAAAGGGAATCGGGGAAGTGGAGGAGGCAACCGGGGCGGAAGCAGGGGCAGGCCCGCTAACGCTCCCAGCACTACGGGAAAGCCCTCGGGCGGAGGCCGGGGCAACAACTCACCGAAAAAGTAAATCTTCTATCAGCCGCGACCTGGTATCGTCTGCAATTGAACGCAAACACTATTGACGTAATGCCGTTCAGGAGGTCCGTGATGGCTCCGGTAAAGCCGCGAAATTACCAGTTCAATGCTGGCAGCATCGCCGGTCTTAGGAATCGGCTGAAGATGAAACAGACCCAGATGGCCGAACTGCTTGGCGTGCCGGCAAATACACTGTCGCGTTGGGAGACAGGGGTCACCAAGCCAGATGCTGAATCATTGGCGGCGATTTATTCCGTTGCCATGGAACGCGGGGCAACGGTCGATTTTTTCCAACGCACCGCGCCCGCGCAGTCCAAACAAGTAAAGCTTTCGCGCGTGGCGATCCTGGCGGACTTCCAAAACTTGGGAGTGTCGGCAAAAAACGTCGCGAAGTTCAATAAACACGTGCGCGACTCAGTTAAACGCCTTTTGCCTCACCCAAAGCACTCGTTGTTTAGGGCCTTCATCAGTCCCAACCAAGCCGGTGCTGCCTTGAAACAAAGCGGATGGAGAGTGAAAGAAGGGTCTAGTAACTTGGACAAGGACATAGTTCAGCAAGCTAAGGCCTACTGCGGAGAAGATCTCAAGGGCACCGCTTTGATTTTGATTACCAAGGACGGCGACTTTGCTCAACTCATCAAAGAGTTAAAGGGAAAAGGTGTGCAGACTTATCTGATGGCACCCACGAACCCCAGCCAGAAACTGTTGGACGTGGTCGACAAGAAACACCGAATACCCTGGTTGGCATGATGCGAACCCACGTTTTCCTAAAGCAGATGGCCCCGCCGGTGAGCGGGGCCATCTGCTTTAGGGGTCAGGCAGGTGGTCACTCCCGCAACGCCGGCCCCACCTCCTCGGCGTAGAGGCGGATGGACTTCTGGACGCGCTCGGCGGGGACGGTGCCCCCCAGGTTGGGCTCCATGATGAAGCCGGTCAGGCCCAGGTCGTCGCGCAGGGAGATCAGGCGCTCAGCCACCTGTTCGGGGGTGCCGTAGGCGACCCGGTCCACCAGCAGGTCATCGTAGGTGGTGTTGAGCAGCTGTTCGGCGCGCTGGCGGCGCTCCTCGGTGGCGTTGGCGCCCTCGGCCTCCACGGTGCGGATGTAGGTGTCGGCGGTGCGGCGGAAGGCGCGCATGGTGCTCTCTTCCGTGTCGGCGCGAACCTCTTCCATCGAGTCGCCCACGTAGATGGGCATGCGCACGTAGGCGTCGTCCACGTCGTGGCCGTTGGCGGCGGCGGTCTCGCGGTAGATTTTCAGGTTGCTGGCGACCTGCGGGATGCCCTGGCCGCGCACGCCGGTGACCAGCGGGAAGCCCAGCTCGCCGATAATCCGGAAGGTCTCCACCGAGTTGGCGGCGATGCGGATGGGTGGATGGGGCTGCTGGTAGGGGCGCGGCGTGAGCACCACGTCGTCCATGTCGTAGTAGTGCCCGTGATGGGAAAAGCGGTAGTTGTTCCAAGCCTTGAGGATGATCTCCAGGGCCTCGGCAAACCGCTCCCGGCTCTCGTCGTAGGGCACGCCGTAGCCCTGATAGGACCGGGGGAAACTGCTGCGCCCGATGCCAAAGTCCAGCCGGCCCTTGGAGATGTTGTCCACGGTCGAGGCTTCTTCGGCCAGGCGGATGGGATGGGCCAGGGGCAGCACGCTGACGCCGGTACCCACTCGGACGCGTTCCGTTCGGGCGGCGATGATGCCGGCCATCATCAACGGGACCGACGACACCGACGGGATCCCCGCTCCGCCCGGGTCGGTGGGCGTGCGCGGCGCGGCGAAGTGGCGTTCGGCCAGCCAGACCCCGTCGATGCCCTTTTCGTCAGCGAGCTGAGCCACGGTAAAGGCTTCGTCGAAGGCTTCGTCCTGGGTGCGACCCTCGCGGTAGTCACATTCCATTACCAGACCAACGTGCATGGTGATCCTCCCATCAGTTCGTTCAAAAGTTTGGGCGGCCGAGGCGGCGGGACTGCCGCGCTGCGCCGGCGATGACAAGTAGCGACTAGCTTTCGATGAAGGTGTTGGGCGCGGTGAGGAACCGGGTGCGGCACTGCAGGGTGCAGAAATAGTACCACTCGCCGTTGTAGAAACTGCGGGTGCCGGCGTCGGGGTCAACCTCGTTAGCCCCGTGCATGGTCTGGCCGGTGGTGGCGCGGGCGCTGTCCTCGTTGATTACGGTCTTGCAGACGGGGCAGACGGGATCGGCGGGCATTTTCGGGCTCCTGTTGGGATTAGGGGTTAAACGGTGATTGCCACGCTGCGCTCACAATGACAAGCAGCGTGGGGTCAGGCGACGGCTTCGATGTCCATGCCGAGGCGCACCCGGCCGGGCTGGGCCAGCAGGGAGCGAGCTACTCGAGCGCGGTGCTCGAAGCTGGTTCCCATGCGCATGGTCCACGCGGCGACGCGGCGGTACCAGAGGTGCAGATCGAATTCCATCATGAAACCGATGCCGCCGTGGATCTGCTGCGAGGAGCGCACCGTGGCCTGGCACTTGTCGTTGGTGAATGCCTTGGCCTGGGACACCTCTACGCTATAGGGCAGGCCGGCGTCCAGCTTCCACAGGGCCTCGTAAGTGAGCAACTGCGCGCCATCGACCCAGACGATCATGTCGGCGCACAGGTGCTGAATGGACTGGAAACCAGCGATGGGACGGCCGAAGGCGACGCGGTTCTTGGCGTACTCGATGGCCATCTCGGCGTCCTTGCGGGCCGCGCCGATGATCTGGGTGCAGAGCAGGGCGGTGCCGGTGTCCAGCATCTCGGACATGGCCGGCCAGCCCTGGTTGACCTCGCCGATGACGCTGCCCAGGGGGATGCGGACGTTGCTCAGCTCGATCTTGCTCTGGGAGTCCTTGGCCAGCGTGGTAAGCCGGGTCTCGGTGATGCCGGTGGAGTTGACGGGCACGATGCACAGGGTGATGCCGGCGCTGTCATCAGTCGGTTCGGCGGTGCGCACGGCCATGACCACCAGCTCGGCGGCGGAGAAGTTGTCCACGAAGTGCTTGATGCCGTTGATGACCAGGCTGTCGCCGTCCACCTCGCCGCGGCACTGCACGGCGTCGGCGCGCAGGCGCGGGTCCTGCTCCTGCACCGCCCAGGTCATGATCAGGTCGCCGCGGGCGACGCGCGGCAGGATGGACTGTTTCTGCTCGTCGGAGCCGTGGTTGGCGACGGCCAGGGCGGCGGTGGCGGTGCTGTGGAAGGGCACCGGAGCGATGGCGCGTCCGCACTCCTCCAGGATGAGGCCGAGGTAGGTGACGGGCAGGCCGCCGCCGCCGTAGGCCTCGGGCAGGGAGATGCCAAACCAGCCCAGGCTGGCCATCTGCTCCCACAGTTCCACGGAGTAGCCGCGTTCGTCCTGCTCAATGGCGCGGGCGAGGCTGGGCGGGCATTCCGCATCCAGGAACTCCCGGGCGGCGTTCTTGACCATCAACTCTTCTTCGGTGGGTAGTACGTTCATCGTGCCTCGGTGGTGGTGGGTTTCGTAGGATAGTTTAGCGGTTAATACACATAGAAGTTAGGGTTCGACGGGCGGGAGGCCAGTCACTTGCCTGATGAGGTTTACAAAGTTTGTTACATCATCCAAGTGAGCAGTGATTTGCGGCGCTTCCAAATTATCGTTATAAAAATTGCTGTGCAACTCGTTTGCGCTTCGCTCCCACATGTGTATCTGTTCGTTCCGCGTTTCCATCCTTAACTCCGTGGCTATGTCATGGAAATCACTGTGGCTGTTGTACGATAACTGTCGGGCCGCAGCATAAAGTTTAGCGGCATGAGCCGCCACTCCCCAGCCTTTTTCCGAAGCTTGCAGCAGTTCTCCATTCGATAAATACACCCGACTGCGAAGCAGGAATACGGCACTGATTTGGGCGTGGTCGCCCTCAAATTCAGACAGCCTGCCAACCCCTCGAGCTGACTGTCTCTTGAACGAAGTCAGCCAGTTTTGCGATCGCGTCTATATCATCGGCGACAACCTCGGCATATCGACTGCCGCCTTTCATCGCGCAATATCTGGCAGTTTGGTGAATATTCTCAGCAGCATATATCCATCCGCTGACTGCTCTCTCCCAGGATTCCTCTTTCTCCAGAAGTTGCATCACCCGGCTCAATTGGCCTTCGTCGCGGTAATCGCAGCCGATGGCGTCGGCATAGGTTCCGGCAATCAGCAGAGCCGCTTCCCATCCCTTATCCGACGCCGGAATCAAATACCCGTTATCCAAGCACTGTCGGGCGCGGCGCAGGATGTCTTCAGCGGTCTGCGGTGGGCTTGCCATATCATCGATCAGGACAACCAGACGCTGCACGTCATCGAGGCGATGGGCGACGCCATCGTTATCCAGCCAGTCATCGGCGACATTCTCCGACAGCGTAATGGCGCTGATTACCCACTCTGCTGCGTTTGCACGAGCCCGGCGATCCTTCACCAGTTTGCGGGCGGCATCCCTGAAATAGCCTTCGGCTATCGCATCACCGGTGTGGACCTCCAGCGCCCGCACGGCGGCCTGCCAGCCAGACGCTGAGGCGTCCGCCAAGTCGTCTTGCGCCAGGTACTCACGGGCCTGGCGCAGGAAATGGTCGCAGGTTTCGGCGGTTACGGACTGGGTTTGCGTCACGGTGACGGCTCCGGCGACGGGTTAGACGCGGGGCATACCCAGGCCGCGGCGGGCCACCTGGTCGCGCATGACCTGGACGCTGCCGTGGTTGATGCCGCTCTGGAACGCGCCCATGAGGTTGTGGGCGAACACGCCGCTCTCGATGGCGTCCTCGGAACCGTTGAGCAGTTGGCCGTAGGGGCCGAGCATCTGCGCGATGGTCTCGGTGGTGCGCACGCCGTGCTCGGGGGCAAAGACCTTCTCAGCGGAACCCTCGTAGGTGAAGTTGCCGTCGGTCTCCACGATGGACATGCTGCGCATGGTCATCAGGCGGCAGACCTGGCCCTCGATCCACATGTCGGCCAGGCGGTCGCGCAGGGCGGGGTCTTCGCGCATGGCGTAACCCTCGATGTCGTTGTCCTTGACCCAGTTGACGATGTCCTCGTCGCGCTGGATGGAGATCAGGTAGCGGGACGCGCCCACGCGGTCCAGGTTGAGGCCCATGGCGCCGACGTACCAGCCCTGGTTCTCCTCGCCCAGCATGCAGGACGCGGGGACGCGGACGTTCTCGAAGAAGGTCTCGTTGGTGCGGTTGTCGCCGTAGGTGGTGCCCAGGGGAGCCGGCGGGTTGTTCTGGATGGTCCACAGGGGGCGCACGGTGATGCCGGGCGTGTCCATGGGGATCAGGAAGATGCTGATGCCGCGATGCCGGGGAGCGTCGGGGTCGGTGCGCGCCATCAGGTAGATGTGGGTGGCGTAGTGGGCGGCCGTGGTGTACATCTTCTGGCCGTTGATGACGTACTCGTCGCCGTCGCGGACGGCGCGGCACTGGAGGCCGGCCAGGTCAGCGCCCGCCTGGGGCTCGGTGAAGCCCAGGGCGAAGCTGATCTCGCCGCGGATGATGCCGGGCAGGAACTCCTGCTTCTGCTCCTCGGTGCCGGCGGCCAGGATAGCGGGAGCGCCGGAGCCGGCGCCGCCGACGGTGATGCCGGCGCGGGCGAACTCCTCTTCCACGATGTACTGGTCGATGCGGCTGCCGCCCTGGCCGCCGTACTCCGGGGGCCAGGAGATGCCGATCCAGCCCCGGTCGGCGATCTGCTTGTACATCTCGCGGGTCTTGGGTCCGCGCCGGCGGATGCCGGTGTCCTCAAGCTCGGCGACGATTTCGGGGGTTACGTTTTCCGCAATGAATTGCTGGACTTCGGCGCGCAGGGCTTCCTGTTCGGGGGTGAATGCGAATTCCATAGCAACGCTGCCTCGTGAAAGAGTGTGCCGTTCGTTTACGCCGTGCAATTATAGCGGGTCGGGCGGGAGGTGTCATTCCGGGGGGCGACGGGCGCAGGTGATAAAATCGCGGCACGGAGGCTTGCAATGACTACCGCCAAACACGGATTCAAGATGCTGCCCTACCAACGGGGCGGCGAGATTGACTATGCCAGCCTGGAGTTCAATCCCGACGAAAAGAGCCGAACCCCTGACGACATGGAACAAAACCTTGAAATTGCCGAAATTGCAGGCATCTTCCGCGCCCGGTTCACTGACTTCAACCGCCGGCCTGATGTGTTTCTGGACCACGAAACTTACATCTGCTATGACTCCGGCAACCTGAACGTGCGCGTTGCGCCGGACGTGTACCTGGCCTTTGGCGTTGACGCCCACGCCATCCGTCCGCGCAAATTGTATCTGCCCTGGGAAGTGGGCAAGCCGCCGGACTTTGCCCTGGAAGTGGCGTCGGAAAGCACGGGAAGGGTAGACGTCAACCGCAAACCCGGCATCTACGCCGCTATCGGCGTGCCGGAATACTGGCGGTTCGACCCGTCCGGAGGCCAATATCACGACGCGCCGCTGAGCGGCGGCCTGCTGGTTGACGGCGCGTACCGCCCCGTTGATCTGACTACCGAACCCGACGGCATTTTGAAAGGGTACAGCCCCCTGCTGGAGCTCAGCCTGGCCTGGGATGAGGGTTGGCCGCGACTGTATGACCCGGCCACCGGAACCTACCTGGAGGGTTGGCGGGAAGTGTGGCACGCCCGGCTGGCTGCCGAAACTCGCGCCCTCGCCGCCGAGGCTGAAGTGGAGCTGCTCCGGGAGCAGTTGCGACGGCTGCAATCCGGGAACTAACTATTCCCCAGTCGCCTCACACTGGAACCATTCGCCCGTTGCGGAATTTCGTGCCAGGGCCTGGTTGCATCGCTCCGGAGCGACGGCGGCGATCATGCCGCGGCAAGATTTGGTGGCTTGAGTTGCCCTCGGTTTACGCCGTGCAAATATAGCGGGTCGGGCGGGAGGCGTAATTCAGTCCGTCCTGCCACGCGGCTACAACAATTGACCAAGTGCGCGTATCTGGATACGATGAACGCCGCAGCCACCCGGAGGATGTAACGATGAACCAGATAACAGCTGCAGATCCCGAAACTCGCTCCGCCGATCTGGTGGCGGACAACCTTACCCAGTTGCAGACCCTGTTCCCGGAGGCTTTCACCGAGGGCAAGATTGACTTTGACGTGCTGCGGCAACTTTTGGGCGACACCGTGGTCGACGGCGAGGAAAAGTACGGGTTGAACTGGTACGGCAAGCGTCGCGCCCGTCGGCTCGCCCTGACACCCAGCACCGGAACCCTACGGCCCTGCCCGGAGGAGAGCGAGGCTTGGGACACCACGCAGAACCTGATGATTGAGGGCGACAACCTTGAAGTACTGAAGCTCCTGCAAAAGAGCTACGCCGGCAAGGTGAAGCTGATTTACATTGACCCGCCGTATAATACGGGCAAGGATCTAATTTACAAAAATAACTTCCAAGAAAGCAAACGGGATTATCTCGCGGCGACTGGCGACGCTAACCATGACGCAGGGAATTTCGTAAGCAACCCTGTGTCCAGTGGACGTTACCATTCAACATGGCTTTCCATGATGTATCCCCGCTTAAAGTTGGCCCGGAATTTGCTGCGTAAAGACGGAGTCCTGATTTGCACGATTGATGAAAATGAGTTGACCAGCCTCGGCGAAATCCTGAAGGACGTTTTCGAAGAGGGAAATTACGATCATGTCTGCGTCACTATCGTCCACAATCCGCGTGGCGTTCAAGGGATGAACTTTTCATACACTCACGAATATGCGTTCTTCGTTTTTCCGAGAGACAACAAAGTCATTGCCGATAGAAAAATCGACAAATCCGATATAACATGGTCTCAGTTCCGCAACTGGGGAACTGAGTCGGAACGCCACGACGCAAGAAATTGTTTTTATCCAGTTCTTGTTCGAGATGATCGCGTTGCTGGTTTCGGCGACGTTTGCGAAGATAGCCAGCATCCGAAACAAACGGAGGTTCATGAGGGCACTGTATATGTCTACCCAATTGATACTTCCGGTGTAGAGCGGAAATGGCGCTACGCTCGACAATCCGCTGACTCGGTTCAGCATCTACTGCGCGCAAAGAAACGTGGCGAGCGATACGAGATCGAAATAGGCAAAGATTCCGGACTTTACCGGACTGTCTGGACAGACAAGAAGTACGATGCCAACGAAAACGGAACTCGCCTTCTAAGAACCCCTAACAAAAAGATGTTAGTCGTCGGAAGCAGATGATTGAGCAGCCCAGGGACATGAAGGCTTCATGGATGTCAGCGCGGCGCTCGTAGCGCACCCGCAGCCGGCGGAACTGGTGCAGCCAACCCAGGGTCCGCTCGACCACCCAGCGGTGCACCCCCAGCCCGCTGCCGTGTTCGGCGCCCCGCCGGGCCAGGGCGGGCGCGATGTGCCGCGCCCGCAGTTCCTGGCGATGCCGCCGCGAGTCATAGGCTCGGTCGGCGTACAGCCGCTTTGGCCGGCGACGGGGTCGGCCCCGTTGACCCCGCACCGACGGCACAGCGTCCACCAGGGGCAACAACTGCGTCACGTCGTGGCGATTGGCGCCGGTCAGGATGGCCGACAGCGGCGTTCCATTGGCTTCGGTGAGCACGTGATGCTTGCTCCCCGGCTTACCTCGATCCGTAGGATTGGGGCCGGTCTTTTTCCCCGCCCCCCACGGCACGCACTGACGCGCTGTCCACGCAAGCCCGTGACCAGTCCAGCTGGTCCGCTCCGTGCAATCTGGACAACAGCGTTTCATGGAGCTTTGCCCACACTCCCGCCTGCTGCCAATCCCGCAGCCGACGCCAGCAGGTCATCCCCGAACCGCATCCCATTTCCTGGGGCAGCATCTCCCAGGGAATGCCGCTCTTCAATACGAACAGTATGCCGGTCAGCGCCTTGCGGTCGTCGATGCGCTGGCGTCCCGGATTGCGGAACCGCCGGGGTTTGGGGGCGGGTAGCAGCGGCTGTATGATCTCCCATAATTCGTCGCTTACCAAAGGTTTCGCCATGGGACACCTCCTCCCGCTGCCGCAGATACGGCGCCAGCCCACCGCTACGGTCCTGTCTTACCGCGAGATTAGCCGCCTGATTATGGATTAGCAACCCATTTTGTTAGGGGTTCTAATGCGCCCGCCGGCTGCCCAACCTTGCCCCCTTCCCCACCGCCGCTTGACCGGTTGCCCCCGGCGAGTGGTTCCTATACTGTGTTAATGCGCCACGATACCAGGCCCATGCCGGGAGATTACGCTATGACCGCCTCTAATGAGGTCGAAACCGACGCCAGCATTTCGGTGCGCGAGGTTTCCCGCGCCGAAATGATGGCAGAGCTGCAAGCCGAAGTCGCCGGCTACGAACAGCGCTATGAAATGCCCAGTGAGCGTATGGTTGCACTCATCGAGTGGGGCGAAATGCAGGAAACTGCCGAGGTACTTAAATGGTGTTTCGCTTATCGCGCCTTGGCATCCCTCAAAGAGCGGACCCAAACGGATGGCAGTCGTTAGACCGCTACCGAACCATCCAGGACATCCAACTGGAGCAAAATACCTTTGTCGTCCGGCATCAGGAAAGGGGGCAAACCATGTCAACTACCGGGAAAGCGAGCATCACGGTTCGCCAGGTGCCGACCGGCACCATGCTGGCTGAGGTTGAGGAAAAACTGCGCCAGTACGAAATCCGCTACGAAATGACCAGCGAAAAGATGGCGACGCTGCTCGAATTGGATGCAATCCGTCCTACCGCCGAGGTACTCAGGTGGTATTCCAGCTATCAAGGCGCGCTATCCCTCCGCAAAAAGACCCCCACGACTGGAACACCTGGGACCACTACCGAACCGTCCACGAACTCCGGTTGAATCAGCATACCTTCGTGTTTGGGGACACTCTCACCTTCAGCGATGGGGGCGAGAGTGTCGTTTCTTTAAGTGGCGAGGTCACCTGCCGGACAGACGTTGCCCTTGAAGTGGAAATCTGGTTTGACGCGCGCTACTTCGGCAACACGCTCCGCATCCGCGCTTACTCGTTTCGCTACATCGGGTGGCTGCGCGGAGAACATCTGCTGTTGAAATACCACAATCTGCACCGAGACTCGCACGAATACCACCACCGCGTGTATGACCCGGCAACGGGCGTGGAAGTATTCCACGAAACCCTGCACCGCTACCAGTTTCCCACTTTCTCCGAAGTGCTGGACGAGCTGGAATACCTGGCGGAAAGCCTGTAACGGCGTCCGCAACGCGCCGGCGGCGGTCGTCCTTGCCCCCGTCCCCGGCCCCTGCTAAACTGCGGCCATCACCGAACCACCCGTACCGCACTCCCAACAAAGGAGAGGCCGCTATGCTGATTGGCCATTTTACCGAGCAGCCCTGGCAGGATGAAAACTCCGGCCTGATGGGCACCCAGAGCACCGACCTGGGCATCTCCAACAGCCACTACCGACCCGACATCGGCGCCCAGCTTTATAACCGCTACCTCGACGAGAAGGTCTACGCCGAGGAGATGGGCTTCGACGCCGTGATGCTCAACGAGCACCACTCCACGCCCTTCTGCATGCAGGGCGTCACCAACGTCGGCGCGTCCATCCTGGCCCGCATCACCAACAAGGTGAAGATCATCATCCTGGGCAACGTGCTGCCCATCTGGGACGACCCCCTGTGGCTGGCCGAGCAGCTGTCCATGATCGACATGATCTCCCACGGCCGCCTGGTGTCCGGCTTCGTGCGCGGCGGTGGCCGCGAGAGCTGGTCCCACAACTCGCCGCCCAACTTCAACCGCGAGCGGTTCGAGGAGGCCCACGACCTGATCATCAAGGCGTGGACCGAGCCCGGCCCGTGGCGCTGGGAGGGCAAGCACTTCCACTACCGCTACGTCAACCCGTGGGCCAAGCCCCTGCAGGAACCCCACCCGCAGATCTGGATCCCGTCCACCGTGTCCGTGGAGACGGTCAGGTGGTGCGCCGAGCATCGCTACCCGCTGGTCCTCCTGGCCACCCGCCTGGAGCCCACCCGCGAGGCTTTCCAGCTCTACCACGACACCGCCGCCGAAAACGGCTACGAGTCGGGCACGCAGAACGTGGCCTACCTGTGGAAGGTCCACGTCGACGAGACCGAGGAGTTGGCCGAGGAAGTCGGGCGCAAGTACCTGTCCGGCGTCAGCAACCCCTTCCTGGCCGGCAACGAGGGTGGCATCAACCCCGCCATCATGAACCTGCCGGGCCACACGTCGCGCACGTCGCGCCGGCTGTCCGCCGCTGCCTTCGGCCCCGCCGGCCGCTTCGGCACCAACCGCCGTCCCTTCGAGGACCAGGTGGCCGATAGCACGATCATCACCGGCACGCCGAAGACGGTGATACCCAAGATCCGCGAGGTTCTGGAATACCTGCGGCCGGGCAGCGTCTTCTTCTGGGACGGCGACGGCGCCATGACCCACGAGGACCAGATGCGCAGCCTGCGGCTCATGGGCGAGGAGGTCATCCCCGCCGTCCGTGAGATGGGCAAGGAGCTGGAGCTCTACTCCCCCTTCGAGGTGGACGCCCGCACCAACCAGCCCATCGTCGACGCCGCCACCGCCGGCGCGACGGCTACGACCACCGCCGACTAACTGGCGCCGCGTCAAGCCACGCAAAAGGGGCGGGTGTACAACCCGCCCCTCAGTCTTTGCATCCGGCGCGGCGGATTATTCTTGGCGTTGAATGCGCGCCGGGTGGTCGAACACCTGGGCCAGGGGCAGGCTGAACTCCGGGAAGAGCGGCGTGGTCAGGGTGTCCGCGGTGGTGAGGACCGCACGCTCCCGGTAGGCACCGTCGTCGGCCAATTCCAACGCCGTGAGCGTGTCGGCGTCGCCGTCCAGGATCCAGTACTCGGGAACGCCGGCAGCGGCGTACAATCGGCGTTTGTCCACCAAGTCGCGGTCACGATCGGTGGAGAGCACCTCCACCACGATGTCAGGCGCGCCGTTGACCCAAACTTCGCCCAACATTTCGGATCGACTGGCGCGGACGACGATAATATCCGGGGACAAGTAATCATCCCCGGATACGATCACGTTCACCGGGATGTAGGTGTGGGCGAGGCCACCCACCGTCAGCTGGTCAAAGAGGTACTTCCAGAGGAGTTGCACCAGAAATTGATGATCAAGCGCCGGCTCCGGCATCAGGTACAGCACCCCTTCCAGTAGTTCGCAGCGTGGACCCGCTTCAGGCAGGTTGCGGAATTCCTCGGGCGTCATCCGCATTCCGCTGTATATGTGGGTCGACGTTGTCACTTATGCACGACCTGGCGCCATCGCGTTCGCAGTGCGGTCATTTTACCCCGAGTCAACCCGTCGCCCCCGTCGCTGGACTAGTGGTTGGCGCCTCTGATCCGCGCCGGGTGGTCGAACACCTGGGCCAGGGGCAGGCTGAACTCCGGAAAGAGCGGCGTGGTCAGGGTGTCGGCGGTGGTGAGGACCGCGCGCTCCCGGTAGGCGCCATCGTCGGCCAATTCCAGCGCCGTGAGCGTGTCGTCGTCGTCGTCCAGTATCCAGTATTCCGGGATGCCCGCGGCCTCATACAACTCCCGTTTGCGCACCAGGTCCGCGCGCCGGTCGGACGATAACACTTCCACCACGATGTCGGGCGGGCCGCCGTCGATGACCGTTGGGCCGATGATGCCGACACGCTCCGCCCGCACGACCACAATATCCGGCCCCAAAGCGCTGTTGTCCGATACGACGACGCCGGCCACCTGATACACGATGCCCAGCCCGGTTTCCAAGATTTGCAAGGCCAAATGCGTGGTCAATACGGTCGCCAAGAATTGGTGGTCAGGAACCGGGAAAGCGGCCATATACACCACTCCGTCGATGAGCTCGCAGCGTTGCTCCTGTTCGGGCAAGTCCAGAAACTCCGCCAGGGTCATCCGGGCGCCTGTCCTGATCTCAGGTGTGGTCGTCATGGCAACTTCCTCACTCCGCGGACTGCCGGCATTGTATCACTGCGCCTCATCGCGTCACGCTACGGCAATCCGCTGCCCTTCGTCGCTGGACTGGCGAATGGCGTCGATGAACTTGTGCAGACCCACGGCGTGATCGAAGTCGGGCAGCGCCTCGCCGTTGGCCGTGCCCCGGATCGACGCGGCGAACTGGCTGTACAGCTGGCCCACGTTGTACGGAGAGCCGGCGGGTATCTCGGGAGCCAGGTGCAGCTCTTCGGCGGGGGTCAGGTCCTGGAGCTCGTTGCTGCCGCCGCGGGCGCCGCGGATGCTCACGGCCTGCAACTGAGGCGAGTCCACCGAGACGGCCACCAGCGTACCCTCCTCGCCGTAGATCTCCATGCGGTAGCCGCTGCCGGCCCACGGTGTGCTGCCGATTTGCACCGAGGCCACGCCGCCGCCCTGCAGGTTGCCGCTCACCAGGATGTTGTCCGGCGACGTCACCGGAAGGTCCTGCCCCGTGTCAGACTCGTGCCAGGTGGTGGCCTGGGTGCTGACCACGGTGGCCACGTCGGCGAACTCGCCCACCACGCTGCACAGCGCGTCGATGGTGTGACCGCAGGCGATGGTCAGGGTGTGGGCGCCAAGCTCGTTGTCCCGCTGCCAGGTGCGCCCGGAATCCCGCGACAGCACGCCCTCGCGCATCAGCCGAACGTGGCAGGTCATGACCCGCCCCACGTAGCCGTCGGCCACCAGGTTCTTCAGGTGCACGATGGCAGGATTGGCCCGCGCCTGCAGGCCCACGATGGTCTTGACGCCCTGTTCTCGGGCCAGGTCGGCCATCTCGATGGCCTCAGCAGTAGTGCGCCCCAGCGGCCACTCCGTGAAGGTGTGCTTGCCGGCCCGCAGCGCGGCGGTGGTCGGCTCGTAGTGACTGGGCACGCGCAGGGAGATGGTGGCGGCCTCGATGTCGGCGTCGGCCAGCATCCGGTTGTAGTCGTCCCATGCGCTGCCGGCGTCGTAGGCGGCCTTGGCCTCGTCGGCCGATTCCTGCCGGGTGGTACATACGGCGGAGAGGTCAAAGTCGGGGTGCGCGGCCAAGGCGGGCAGGTGCGCCCGGGGTGACCAGCCCTGGTGGATGTTGGCGCCGATCAGTCCGATGCGGATGGGCTGTTGCGTAGTCATGGGAAAGCCTCCTGTGCTGGGCGGGTAGGGCTGCATCTGAGGGGGTCATTGCGGGCATCCTAACACAGGGATGCTTGGACTGATGGGCGGGATGGTACAATCGCGATGCCTGCAACCGCCCATCCGCACGAGCGTTACCATGTCCCTTCCCCAAGAAGCCCGTCTCCGTTTCGTTGAAGGTCTGCCCATTTGCCGCATCCTCAACGGCATGTGGCAAGTGTCCGGGGCGCATGGTCGCATAGATCCGTCGGCGGCCCTCGATGCGATGCTGGCCTACCACGACGCCGGCTTCACCACCTGGGACCTGGCCGACCACTACGGCCCGGCCGAGGACTTCATCGGCGAGTTTCGCCGGCAGCTGTCGGCGCAACGGGGCGAGGATGTCCTGTCCGACATCCAGGCATTCACCAAGTGGGTGCCACGGCCCGGTCCAATGACGCGGCAGATCGTGGAGAACAACGTGGACATCTCCCTGCGCCGCATGGGCGTCGAGCGTCTCGACCTGCTGCAATTCCACTGGTGGGAGTACCGCGACAAACGCTACCTCGACGCCTTGGAACAGCTGGCCACTCTCCGCGATGAGGGCAAGATCCACCGCGTGGCATTGACCAACTTCGACACCGAGCGGCTGCGAGAGATCGCCGACCATGGCGTCCGAGTCGTTTCCAACCAGGTGCAGTACTCGTTGATCGACCGGCGGCCGGAGGTGCAAATGGCGCAGGTGTGCGACGAGCAGCGCGTGTGGCTGCTCCCCTACGGCGTCCTCTGCGGTGGCCTGCTCTCGGATCGCTACCTGGACCAGCCGGAACCCGGTCCGGCCGAGTTGAACACCGCCAGCCTGCGCAAGTACAAGCAGATGGTCGACGCCTGGGGCGGGTGGCAGCTTTTCCAACAACTGTTAGCTGTACTGCGCGCCATCGCGGACAAGCACGACGTGAGCATCGCCAACGTGGCCGAACGTTACATCCTGGACAAACCGGCCGTGGCCGGCGTGATCATCGGAGCCCGCCTCGGCGTGGCGGAACACATCGCCGAAAACGCCCGCCTCTTCGGCTTTCATCTGGATGATGACGACAATCAGGCCATCGAAGCCGTGTCAGCAAATGCACGCGACCTTTACCGCATAATCGGCGACTGCGGCGACGAGTACCGCCGCTAGTGAAAATCCTGTTCATCCTGTCCATCGATGTAAAACTCAAAGAGGTTCCAATGCAAATCGGCGCAATCTTCCCCCAGACCGAGATCGGCCCCGACCCCAACGCCATCCGTGATTACGTGCAGGCGGTGGAGGGTATGGAGTTCGATTACCTGTTCATCGCCGACCACGTGCTGGGCGCTGACCCCGAGCACCATGATCACGTCCGTGGCAGCTACTACACCCACCACAGCGTGATCCACGAGTCGCTGACCACCCTGGCGTTCATCGCGGCGCTGACGACCAAAATACGCCTGATCACCGGCATCCTGATCCTGCCTCAGCGCCAGACCGCCCTGGTGGCCAAGCAGGCCGCGGAGATCGACGTGCTCAGCGGTGGGCGGCTGACCCTGGGTATCGGCGTGGGCTGGAACCACGTGGAATTCGAGGCGTTGGGCGAGGACTTCACCAACCGGGGCATCCGTTCCGAGGAACAGATCGACCTGATGCGCGCCCTGTGGACGCAGGAAGTAGTCGACTTTGACGGCCGCTGGCACTCGGTGCGCTCGGCCGGCATCAAGCCGCTGCCGTTGCAGCAACCCATACCCGTGTGGTTTGGCGCCGGAGGTTCGGCCGGCCCCGTGCCCCGGGACGTGGTCCTGCGTCGCATCGCCCGTATGGGCGATGGCTGGTTCCCCAGCTTTCCGCCCGGCGACACTGCGAAGGCGGTCCTGGACAAGATGCAGACCTACATCGCCGAGGCCGGGCGTCAACCGTCTGATGTGGGTTTGGCCGGCCGCATCCGTATGCCCGACAAGTCACCGGATGAATGGCTGGTTGAGGTGGAAGGCTGGCAGTCCCTGGGCGGCACCCACGTCATGGCCGAAGCCCGTCGCGGCCCACTGAGTTCGGTTGACCAGCACATCGAGGCGATGCGCCAGTTCCGCGAGGTAGTGCCGGTGGGTTGGGGACAAGAGTAGACGGATTGGTAGGCACCGCTGGCCGTTCCGGCGGTTTCCAGGGCATTTCTCGGCGTCGATAGTTTGCCCGTTGTGTGGTCTATTGCTCGGGCTTGTTCGACGGCTCTTGCAACAGGACTTCGGCGGGTATCCCCCAATGCTTGTGCAGTGCTCGGGCCATGTCGATGGTAATGTCCATTTTGCCCGATAATACCGCTGCTGCCGCTTTCTGACTTCCCACCAGGGGAGCCAGGTCGCCAGGCGTAAGCCCAAGCCGCTCCATGTGGAACCTTATTGCCGCGGGAATGCTCGGCAAGCCAACGTCACCGCGTGGTTCCTCATACGCTTCAAGCAGGTCAATCAGGTGGTCGCGCTCGTCGCGCTCCGGCGTTCCGAGGTCGGCTCGAAGAATTTCCCCCAAACGTGCCAAAGCACGGTTGTAATCGTCTTCATTGTCGATACTGGAAATAAGAGCCACGATTACACCTGTGCGGCAACGGTCCGATCAAATTCCGCTTGGGTCCCGAAGCAGCGAGCGTCCATAGTCCGGAGGAGGTCTCCAGGATTATCGTTGGCCTCGACGCAGCGGGGAGGGCGCGTCTACCTGGTTCACTCCATCGCCGCGTCGTGCTGCTCGTCGGCGTGGTAGGAGGAGCGCACCAGCGGGCCGGAGGCGACGTGCTTGAAGCCCATGGCCTCACCGGCTTCCCGCAGTTCCTCGAACTCGGCCGGCGTATAGAAACGGTCGATGCGGATGTGCTTGATGGACGGGCGCAGGTATTGCCCGATGGTGAGCAGGTCGCAGTCCACGGCGCGCAGGTCGGCCATGGTCTGCTTAACCTCTTCGACCGTCTCGCCCATGCCGACGATGATGCCCGACTTGGTGGGCATTTCAGGATCCAGGTCCTTGACCCGACGCAATAGCTCCAGTGACTGGCGGTAGTCGCCCTTGGGGCGCACCCGGCGGAACACCCGCTCCACCGACTCGATGTTGTGGTTCAGAACCTGGGGTTGGGCGGCGACCACCTTGGCCAGGGCGTCGTCATTGCCGTCGAAGTCGGGGATCAGCACCTCCACGCGGCAGTCGGGCACGGCGGCGCGGACCTGCTTGATGCAGGCGGAGAAGATGCCGGCCCCACCATCGGGCAGATCGTCGCGGTTGACCGAGGTGATTACGCAGTACTTCAGGCCCATGCGCTTGACCGTAGCCGCCAGCCGGAAGGGTTCGCCCAGGTCCAGCGTCCCTGGCCGGCCGGTGGTGACAGCGCAGTAGGCGCAGGCCCGCGTGCAGATGTCGCCCAGGATCATGAAAGTGGCGGCGGACCGCTCCCAGCAGTCGCCGATATTCGGGCAGTGGGCCTCCTCGCACACGGTGTGCAGCTGGCTGTCGCGCATCAGCTGTTTCAGCTCGATGTAGCGCGGGCCGCCGGGCATACGGACCTTGAGCCAGTCGGGCAGGCGCGGGCGCAATGGTGCTTCGGTCTGTGTCGTCATTCTGTTCTCCGGACTAGAGGAACTGAACCAACCGCGGGTTCACCCGGCATTTCTCGGCAGTGATGATGGCGTCGATTTCGCGCACGGCGTCGTCCAGCTGCCCATTGCGGTTGACCACGCGGTAGTCGAACTCGCTCACCCGGCCCAACTCGACGGATGCCTCGTCCAGCCGGCGCTGCATCTCAGTCTCATCCTCGGTGCCCCGGCCGGCCAGGCGACTGCGGAGTTCGTCTATGCTGGCGGGCATCACGAAGATGGTCAAAGCCTCGGGCGCGATGCCGCGAATGGTTGCCGCGCCCTGCACGTCGATCTCCAGTATAACGTCCCGGCCGGCAATGAGGGGATCGCGGACCTGCCGGCGGGGAACGCCGTACCACCGGTCGTACACCTGCGCTGACTCCAGCAGCTCGTCCCGTTCGCGCATACGCAGGAAGGTGTCCACGTCCAGGAAGATGTAGTCCTTGCCGTCCACTTCGCCCTCGCGCATGGGCCGCGTGGTCGCGGTCACGGCAAAGTGCCATGACCGTTCCAGATCGCGGAGGGCGCTGATCAACGAACCCTTGCCCGATGCCGACGGGCCGGAAATCACCACCAGCAACGGCGGCGCGGGGCTGGCCTGGGGCAGCTCGGACGAGCCAACCATCGCCGGTCTATTCGCCGTCGCCAACCAGGCTGGCGAGATGCTCCCAGAATACGGGGTAGGACACTGATGCGTCCTCGGCCCCGTGAATGGTCGTCTCTCCGGAGGCGGCCAGGCCGGCTACCGCCATGGACATGGCCAGGCGATGGTCGCCGTGGCTCTCTACCTCTGCGCCCGTCAGACGGCCCACGCCGTGGATGACCATGCCGTCGTCCCGTGGTTCCAGGCTGCCGCCTAGGCGGGTCAGCTCGGATACCGTGGTGGCGATGCGGTCCGACTCCTTGACGCGCAGTTCGGCGGCGTCGCGGATGACGGTGTCGCCCTCGGCGAAGCAGGCGGCCACAGCGAGGACGGGAAGTTCGTCGATCATGATGGGTATGATCTCTCCGCCCAGGTCGATGCCCTGAAGACTGGCCGAAGACGCCACCACGTCGGCGACCGGTTCGCCGCCCTCCACCCGTTCGTTTTCGAGCCGCAGAGCATCGCCGGCGCCCATCATCTGCAGGGCGTCGATGATCCCCGCTCGGCTGGGGTTGAGCCCCACGCCAGTGATGGTAACCCGGGCGTTGGGGTGGATCAGGCCCGCAACCATCCAGAAAGCGGCAGAGGAGATATCGCCGGGAACCGCCACGTCCACCGCCTGCAATTCGGCGGGATGCAGGGTTAAGGCCAGGCCATCGGTTTCGACCCGGGCGCCCATGGCGGACATCATGCGCTCGGTGTGGTCGCGGGACAGCGCCGGCTGGTGCAACACCGTGGGGCCGGCGGCCGCGAGCCCGGCCAGCATCAGGCACGACTTGACCTGCGCGCTGGCCACCGGCATTTCGTACTCGATGGAGCGCAGGCTGCCGCCCCGGATGGCCAGCGGAGCCAGGGTGTTGCCGTTGCGTCCCATGATTGACGCGCCCATCTGCTGCAGCGGCTGCACGATGCGGCCCATGGGACGGGAACGCAGTGAGCCGTCTCCGCTGAGCACGGCGAGAAAGTCCTGGCTGGCGAGGAGGCCGGAAAGCAGCCGCATGGAGGTGCCGCTGTTGCCGGCGTCGAGCAGGTCGGCCGGCTCGTCCAGGTTGGCGCCGGGACCGGAGACGCGAAAACTGCCGGGCTCGTCCAGGGGATCTATGGCAACGCCCATGGCGCGCAGGCAGGTGGCGGTGGACTGCACGTCGGCGCCGTCGGAAAGACCGGTGACGGTGGCGCTCCCGTTGGCAACGGCGTTGAGGATCAGCGAACGGTGGGATACGGACTTGTCGCCGGGCACGGCCAGGGAACCGGCCAGGCGTTCGGGGCTGTGGATATTCTGTTCCACTGTATCCTCCGGCGGTTTTTACATGGATGCACAGGATTTTGGGATGCGGGTTCTGGATTCCGGCCCCGTATCAGTACGGGGTGGCGTTCTTTCGCCGGAATGACGGTAGAAGACCGGGGGAAAGCGCTTTGAGTTAGCGGCGGTTTTGAGAGTCGCGGTCGTTGCCGCGGCGGGGGTTGGGCAGGTCCCCCGTCATCATGCGGCGGGCGCGGTCGGCCCAACCGCCCAGGAACATCTGGCCCATGGACTGGCTGAACGTCGGATACTCGGGAGTGTTCTCCAGTTCGCGGGCGCGGGGATTGACCTCCCCGGCCATCCACTTGTTGCGGGCCAGGCGGGCGTCCTCAAAAAGAGTACCGACGGCGTCGGTGTCGGGTGGTTCGCCGTCGGTATCCAGGAGCTTACGGTATTCGTACAGCTCCCGTATAAACGCGTCGATCCAGGCGACGATGGGTTGGGCGTTGCTGACGCAGATGTCCCGGTGCATCACCGGATCCCCGGATGCCAGGCGCGTGATATCCCGGTAGCCGGAGGAGGCCAGTTGGCCGATGTCGGACCAGTTGGCGGACTTGCTGGTGCAGCCGACCAGGGCGGTGGACAGTACGAAGGGCAAATGGCTCACTGCGGCGACAAAGCTGTCGTGCTCATCGACGCTGATGAAGTAGGGCACGCCGCCCACGGCCTCGGCCAGGGTGGATATCTCGCCCACGGCGCGCTCGCTGGCCCGGGGGCTGGGTATGACGCAGTAGGGCTTGCCGGAGAACAGTGTCCCGTCGGCGTTCTCCGGGCCGGGGGTTTCCCGGCCGGCCATGGGATGCCCTCCCACGAAATCTACGGAATCGGGCAGAAACTCGTCGGCCCACTGGAGGACCTGCGTCTTGGTGCTGCCCACGTCGGTGACGACGCAGCCCTCGGGCAGGTAGTCGGCCATGCCTTCCAGGAGCTCGCGCATGGCCAGCACCGGGGTGGCCAGGACGATGATGTCGGCTTCGGCGATGGCGTTGCCCAGGCGGCCTTCCACGCGATCAAAGGCATCGCGCTTCTGAGCGCCGGAACGAACCGCGCTGTCGGCGTCGGTCCCGACCACGGTGAGGTTGCGCAGACTGGATGCGCGGAGGGCCAGGCCCAGGGAGGTGCCGATGAGTCCGGTGCCGATTACGGTAACTTGCGCCACTTACAGGCCTGCCTAGGAAGGTTGGGGTAAGTGTACAACATCCGCAACGGCTGGTAAAACGCTGCCGCCGCCGGGCCAGACAAACCCGCGTACAAACGGGTTGCCCGCATGATTGGGGATCAGCAACATGCGGTGTATCATGCGGGGCCTGTGAAAGGCATGTGGAACTGGGCGGCCTCCCTCCGCATAAGGGACTTTCGCCTGCTCTGGGCATCGACGGCCTTCTACTCCCTGGCCACGGGAATGGAGCAGGTTTCGGTCGGATGGCTGATCTTCGAGCTGACCGGTTCGGAGTTCATGGTGGGTGTGGGCGCCGGCGCCCGCATGCTGCCCTTTTTCGTGCTGGGTATCCTGTCCGGCGCCATCGCCGACCGATGGTCGCGCCGCGCCCTGCTGCAGATCGGCACCCTGGCGGCGTCGGCCTCCGCCCTGCTGATGGCTGCGCTGCTTCTCTACGGACTGGCCAACGTCTGGGTGGTGATCGCGCTGGTGACGGGCCTGGGCAGTATGCTCGCCTTCACCATCACCATCCGGCAGGCCTTCACTTACGACATCGTGGGCTCGGGCTTGGCGCTCAACGGCCTGGCACTGGCCGCCATGGCCATGCAGGGCGGCGGGATCATCGGTTCCCTGGTCGCCGGCGCGCTGATCGAACTGGTGGGACCCGGCTGGCAGTTTGTCGCGTCGGCCGTATGCTACGCGGCGTCGGCGGCGGCGACGCTGGCCATCGCCAACCCGGGCCGCACGCTGCGGGCGTCGGCGCAGTCGGTGCTGGACAACCTGGTGGGCTACATCAGCCTGGTGCGGGAGCACCGCATTATCCTGATGCTGATGTTCCTCACGGCCACTACCGAGGTTCTGGGTTTCACCCATATGACCCTGCTGCCCGTGTTCGCCAAAGAGGTGCTCCACGTCGGCCCGTCGGGCCTGGGCGTGATGACCGCCGGACGCCAGGCCGGGGGACTGCTGGGACTGTGGATCCTGGCCGGCCTGGGCGCCACCGGGAAAAAGGGGTGGCTGACGCTGGCCACAGCCCTGGGGTTCGGCGGCGGACTGATGGCTTTCTCGCTGTCGGTCAACATCTACACCTTCCTGGTGGTGCTGTTGTTCGTCAACGCCTGCGCCATGGCCGTGGACACGCTGTACAAGACCCTGATGCAGGACCTGGTGCCGGACGAGGAGCGGGGACGGGCCATGGGGTCCTGGGTGCTCAGCGTGGGGTTCGCTCCCGTGGGCCACGTTGGCATAGGAGCCCTGGCCGGGTTCGTCGGAGCGCCCGGGGCCCTGCTCATCAACGGCGCGGTCCTGGTGGCCATCAACGTCGCCGCGACGCTGGGCGTCCCGCGGATACGGCGCATGGAGTGACGCCGCTGGTCGCCGGCGCCGGGTAATCAATCGTCAGAAGCAGGATTCACGGGATTAGCGGATTTTCAGGATTGCGGTCACACTCAGCGCCATCTACTCAATCTTGATAATCCATAAATCCGGCAAATCCTGCTTCTGACGATGGCTTGGGAAAGGCCCTGCAACTTTAGCCTTTGAGGGTTGACATCGTCGTTATCGCTGATTATGATAACCAAAATTCCAGTTTGCAATGTGGAGGCGACACCGATACAGGAGGCTAGGAGCGATGGTTACCGTCAACGAACGTCTAGTCACCGTGGATCAAGAACAACCCGTCGGGCTATTGACCGAGAAAGTGGAAAGGGATTTGGCTGAAGCGCTGACCGAGTTTGGAGCCCACAAGGAAGAGATCGCGCCCGAGCGCGCCTGCCGCATCTCCCCGCCGACCCTGGTGTACGGCGTGCCCATGGCCGGAGTGCGGTATTACAGCTTCGCCCCGGAGACATAAAGCGGCGGGCAAGCAGGCGCGATGATGCGCTCGGGGCGGCCTAACGGTCGCCCCAATTATTTTGCCTCCCGGCAGCAATTTGACAAAATGGGCATAAGCAGGTATGATACAAACCATATCAAGTCTTTGGAAGGATACTGACGCAAGGAGGAACACGACAATGGTTACTGCCAACGAACGCCTGATTAACGAAACGGCCCGCCGCCAGCCCGGACTGCTGCGCGAGCAGGTGGAACAGGACATGGCCGAGACGCTCAACGAGTTCGGCTCCGCCGCCCCGACGGAAAAGCGCGAGGCCCGGGTCTACAGCTTCGGCTACGGAATCCCCATGGCCGGCGTGCGCTACTACTCCTTCACGGAGGACGAACGATAGAGCGCGGGGATAACACCACAATGCTGGATGGTGATGGATTTCGGATGGAGCATCAGAGCCCATAATTGCTGACATCCAGCAGCCTCTCGCCCAAATCTCTACATCTGTGGCGGGCCGCGGAAACCGTGGCCCGCCGTTGCGCGCACAGCACGGGCACGTCCCGAAACCGGACCGGATCAACGCCAGGATTCACCCAACCGCGCTATAATGGGTGCGAACGGAGAATCCAACATGACCCTCAACGCAGCCGACAAGACGCGCTTCCTGGAAGCCCTGCGCGACGACCCCGAGTTCCTCCAGCAGGTCCGCCAGCACGTGCTGGTCGCCGACCTGCTCGAACTGCCCGAACGCTTCGCCGTCTTCGCCAGCACGGCGACGGCGTTCATGGAGCAGCAGCGCGAGATCAACACCAGAGTGGACGAACGCTTCGACGGGATCGACAGGCGACTGCAACAGATCACCGACGACATCGGAGACCTGAAGGGCCACGTGGCCGGCCGCGTAGCGCGCGAAATGGCCGACGACATCGCGGAACGCTTCGGTTTCCAGATGATTGAAGTGCTGAACGGCAACGACCTCAGGCAAATGCTCCGCCAGCACAACCCCGCCGACATAGATCCAGGCGTCAGGAGAAGCTTCTATCTTGCTGACCTGGTGGGCAGGGTAATTGACCGGCAGGGAAACGAGATTTTCCTGGCCGCTGAAGCCTCGTACACCGCGGACCAACGCGACAGCGATCGGGCCATCAGAAACGCCCAGTTCCTGACCAGGTTCACCGGAGTAAGCGCCGTGCCCGCTGTAGCCAGCAGACACAACGACCACGAAGTCCAGCGCCTGGTGGAAGCCGGGACAATCCGGTGGTTTGAGTTCGACCAAAGGGACCTCAGTCCGCAGTAGTGGTATCACTGCCAGACGTCCCGATACCCCATTGCAAAGTCCGCCACTACCCAATGCGGAACACCGGGGCGACCGTTCGGTCGCCCCGGTGTCTGTCTGTTCGCGTTGCTAGACCAGGTTGCTCTGCCGACCCTGGCTGCGGCGACGGCGGGGAGCCTGCCGGAAGGTGGCCGGCGGGGCTACGCGAGGGTACTGCGCCTCGGCGCCGTTCAGCAGTTCCGCCACGGTCAGGATTTGCAGGCGGGGATACTGGTGGTCGGGGTAGTGTTCCGGGGTGTAGAAACCGGCGGACGCCGCTTCCTGCAACATGGGGCGGGTCGGCTCGTTCAGGGTGATGAACAGGCCGATTTCCGCCTTTTCCCGCGACATGTCGCCCTTCAGCGTGGCAATCATGCCCCGGTTGACTTGGCCGCTTTTCACCTGCACGACGATGCGCTTGGCTTTGCCGCTGTTGTCGTCGAAGAAGTTGATGATGCCGTCAACACCGGAGTCGGCGCCCTTCTTTTTATCCCGGGCCGGGCGAGCGTCCACCAAGCTGACGCCCCACCACTCGAATTGATAGCGGTCATGCTGGGCCAGGGCCGCCGCGCTGGCCGGGTCCTGGGGCACGCCCACCACTTCGTAGGGCCGCAGTTCGCCGCCAAAGGTATCGTGGAGGCGATGCCGCATCAGGGACATCGCCAGGTGGGTAATGTCGATGCCGATCCAGCGGCGGTTGAGACGCTCAGCGGCGACGGTCGCGGTGCCGCACCCGCAGAAGGGATCGAGTACCACGTCGCCCTCGTTGCTGCTGGCGTTGATGATGCGCTCCAGCAGGGCTTCGGGCTTCTGCGTGGGGTAGCCGAGGCGCTCTTTATGCCATGACCGCAAGGGCTGTATGTCATCCCAAACATCTTGGGCCGGCACGCCGGGGTTTTCATCAAGGTACACTTTCAGCCGTGGGATGCCGTTTCGAGTCCAATAGATTTTGTCTTCCCGGAGAAGCGTGGCAATTCCGCTATCGTCGTACATCCAATGACGACCGCCCGGTGGTTCAATGACTCCGCGTTCACCGAAATCTCGTGCAGGGCCGGGGCCTGCCGCCGATAGGTCTGCGGACATAAACTTGCGTCCGTCCGGGTCAGTGTAACGGTAATAGTTGGACACGTATTCAGCGTCCAACGGCTGATAGACTTTATTCCATTCAAAGTCTGGGCTCTTGTGATAAAGCAGTATCGTATCGTGAACCCGCCCAAGCCCTTTGGCGTCGCTGTGGCTGGTAGTTCGCCGCCAGATGATTTCATTACGATAGTTGGTATGCCCAAAAATCGAGTCCATCAGCAGCTTCAGATAGTGGCTGGCAGTGGGGTCGCAGTGCAGGTAGATGCTGCCGGTGGGTTTGAGGACGCGGTGCAGTTCGGCGATGCGCGGGGCCATCATGGACAGGTAGGCCATCATGTCGCTCTGGCCCAGGAAGGCGCGCATGGCCTGCAATAGGTCGGCCAACTTTTCCGGCCCGTCGGTGACCACCGCGCGGTAAGCGGCCTCCGACTCCAGGCCCCAATGCCAGGTGTCCTCAAAGGCGACAATCTGGGCGTCGGAGAGTTCGCCGGTGTGCTCCTGGAAGAAGGCGTTGTAGTTGACATTGGAGTTGAAGGGCGGGTCCAGGTAGATCAGGTCAACGGATCCGTCGGCGACGTGCTGGCGCAGGATGTCCAGGTTGTCGCCGAAGTAGAGGCGATTGGGGGTGTCGGGGGCGGCGGTCATGGGAGCGGTTCAGCGCCACAAGCCTTGCTTTCGCAGGTGCCATTCAGTGAAGGTTTGGACTCCCTTATATGGAGATTTGCGGAATTCCTGAATGGCCTCGAGCCACTTTGAGACGGAACTTTTGCTCTCGCCGGAGTTGTCCATACCTTCCAGAAGGTCGGAGATGCGGACGTCTTCGTTCAGGTCAGGCCAGTGGATTTCATCGCGCCACGTTTCATAATAGGCGCGCTCTTCCGGGGTCGCGTGCCATAAACGCGGAAACGTATCCGCGGAGAAGGGACTGATCACTTCCCTGCCGTCAGATAGAGTGATGATGAACTCGTCGTCGGAGAATTTTATCGATACCGCTTCAGTCATCAAAGTAGACATGCCATGCCTCCAAGCATCTATCCCGGTTTTCTTCAAGCAGTCGTTGCGCCTGCCGAACGTATTGCGGCCGCATACCGTCATTGCGTTCGAGTGATATGTTCTGATCAAGCCAGAATTTTGCGGCGGCTCCCGATGAATGCCGAACGTGGATATGGGGCGGCTCACCTCTGTCTCCAGAGTAGAAGCGAAATACAAACGGTCCTTCTCGAAACACTTGCGGCACGATCAAGATCCCAACCACTTTGTCTGCATAATGTATCAGATGACGTAGGCCGGGGCGATGGGGACGTACCGGCGCAGGATGTCCAGGTTGTCGCCGAAGTAGAGGCGATTGGGGGTTGGAGTGGTGGTTGTCATGGGAGGTTTTTCTGGGCAAGGCCGGCTGCGCACTCACGGGAGGCAGGTTCAGTCGCCAGGTTCTACTTCGCCCTACTCACCACGAGCCTCGAACGCCAGGCCAAATATCAAGAGCAACGCCAGGGTAAATACTTCGGCGACAAACAGTAAGTAAACCGCAGAGCCTATCCAGCGCTTGAGACTGGTATGTACAGCGTTGTCTCCGGGGAAGACGTAGATGGATATTCCGGCAAAAGTAGCCAGGATAAAGTACAAAATAGCGGCAGCGCCGGCGGAAATCGCTTTCGCGACTTCGGAGACAGACGGGGTTCCTGAAGATATAGGCAAAGCAATATCAAGTCCGCCGGCCAACAAAATTACCGCGCCCAGGACGGCAGTGGCAATGGTGACCGTCCCCAGGCAAATGGTGTCCCAGTGCCGTGCCCACTGTACGTCCATGTTACGGTACTGATTGTTCTTTCGAATGGCCTTCGTTCAGCATTGTCCACGCCCAGCGCAGCAGCAGCCATACCACCAACGGCGGCAGACCGAGGCAAACGCCGGCGGTAATCCCGAAAGTAATGCGGTATGCAATTGCCTGGGCCACGTATGCGGCCATAAAGAAGAGACTCCCCACCATCGCGCCGCCGATGCCGGCAACTATTATTGGGGTCCAAAATGCCCAACGGGGCGGAATATCCGGTCGGAGAGCCGCCGCCGGTTGGCCCTGCTGCGTGGAATTTTCGTCAATAGGGTTGCCCGCGGCGGATTCGATAGCCATTATCCGACCCCTTCGCCAGCTCGGAGGAACTGGCGTCATTGTAGCAGGTTGCTGTCGAAGTAGAGGCGGTCGGGAGTATTCGGTGGCGGCGGTCATCTATGCGTCATCGTCGGCAGTTGCGGCAAGGTCGGGCTGGCTTTGCGGGCCGTCATCGGAAGAGTCTTCGATTGGAACCAGCCGCCCCAAGTCGTCGGAGGGGGGTGAGGGTTTTGGCGAACTCGTCCCAAGCCGCTGGGTCGTCATAAGGGGTCGCCGCCTCGCCACGCCAGTACGCGAGCAGGCCGGGTGGGAATAACTTCTGCTGCTCTTCTGTCAATCCCGCCGGGTACGCGCTGCCCCGGGCGCGGCGGGCCATTTCCTGGATACGTCGCTTTTTTTCTTCCCAGTTGGGATCCGGGAGTATCTCGTAGTCCTTGATTGATTCCTCAATCTCCCGCTCGAATTCGTCAAGGTCGTCGCCGAAAGGCCGCCAGGCATCGAACTCCTCGTCGCTCATCGGAGGCGGTGTTTGCCCTTCATCCCTATCGTCGTTCATTGTCGCCTCCCAATTGGCCCCGATACATCCGTGTGAATTTTTCGCTGGGATACGCGGTGTACAGGAATACATAGCCCCCAGTCTGGCGATACGAACTACCCACGCACCGTTGCTTATGCGAACGATGTACAGGCGCTGGCCCGGATACCGCTCCTGGTTGGGGTTCCGTATATCGCCTAACAATTCGCCAGAGGTCAGGTGATATTTTACATCGTCGAACGATATGCCACGCTCCTGTCGCAGCAATTCGTCCTTCGCTTCATCCCAGATGTATTCGGGCATAAAGGCTACAGCACCCCGTCGGTACGCCACCCCTCGATGTCCTCCGGCGCGTAGCCCAACTCCGCCAGCACCTCCGCGGTGTGCTCGCCCAGGGCGGGCAGGTTGCCCGGCTCCAGAGGCGTTGCGGTGAATGTGGCCGGTGGGCCGGCCATGCGCACGGCGCCCAGGTCGCGGTGGTGCACGTCGATGGCCAGGTTGTTGGCCTCCACCTGGGGGTGTTCGAACAGCTCTTCGACGAAGCGCACCGGGCCGGCGGGGACGCCGGCGGCATCCAGCAGGTCCAGCCACTGGTCGTTGGTCTTGCCGCGGAAGATCTCCTCGGCGTCGGCCATGATCTGGGCACCAAACTCGGCGGCCTCCGGCGAGCGCTGGTCGTAGCCATCCTCGAACCGGATGTCGCGGAGGCCGACTACGTCGAGCATCTTGCGGCGCAGACCGTCGTTCAGGCACCCCACCACGATCATGCCGTCAGCGGTCTGGTAGAACCGATAGTAGATGTTGCCGGGAGACTGGAAATGCTGGGCCTCGTAAACCTCCAGCAGGTCGGGGTACGGGGTTCCAGCGGCGCGCATGGCGTCCACCGTTTCCATGATTTCCGCGTGCGGCCCCTTGTCGATGCCGTCGATGCGGACGAAGCGCATGCCCAGCATCAGCAGGCCGGTGCCGAGCAGCGACGCCTCCAGCTTTTGGCCCCGGCCTTTCTTACCCGCAGAGGCTCCGCGTTCCCGGGCGAACAGGGCGCCGCATACGGCCCAGGCCTGGGCGAGTCCGCAGGCGGTGTCCACCAGGGGACTGGCGACGATCTGCTGGGGAACGCCGTTGGCGATCTTGCCCTCGGCGGTGGCGATGCCCGACATGGCCTGGATGATGATGTCGTAGCCAGGACGGTAGGAATCCGGCCCCTCGTGTCCGAAAGCCGATCCCTCACAGTAAATGATCGACGGGTTGATGGCGGCCAGGGTCTCGTAGTCGATGCCCAGGCGGCCCGCCACGTCGGGGCGGTTGTTGGCCAGCACCACGTCGGCCTGCTCGGTCAGACGCCGCACCACGTCGGCGGATTCCGGCCGGGTCAGGTTCAGCGTCATGGAACGCTTGCCCCGGTTGTAAGCCATAAAGGGCCGGCCATCGGTGGGGAGCACCGCCTGGGCGTAGCGCCACAGGTCGCCCCAGGGCGGCTCCACCTTGATGACGTTGGCGCCCATGTCGGCCAGCAACATGCCGGCCGTGGGCGTGGCGATCATGGTGGAGAATTCGACAACGTTGATGCCTTCAAGCGGGCCGGCCATGGCGTCACTCCGGGCGGTGCAGAGTAGCCGGCGGATTATAGCATCGAGGTTCCGCCCAGCCGGAACCGCTCCGGACCCAGAGCCAGCGCGGCGGCGGGGATCATGGCGGCCAGTTCCGACGGAGTGTATCCGTCGGCCGCGTCGCCACCGTCGAGCCACGAGATGGCAGACGCCGCACGGTCGGCGGGGAGCCCCTTGGCCTGCACCAGGACGCGGAAATCACCCAACCCACCGGGCCGAACCAGGTGGGTCAGCCCCGTCAGCCAATCCCGGGAGTCGTCCGGCCGGGGCGGGAATGGTTCGGCCAGGGCGTCGGGCAGCATCCCATCGGGGTTGATGGGGATTGTGATCCAGCCGCTGCTCCCTTCCGCGGGCGGCGCTCCGGTGCGCCTGATGGTTTGCAGGCCCAGGCGCGTCAGAAGCCTCCCCTGGGACACGGCGCCCACGGTGGTCAGTCCGGCACGCTCCCCGGCGAGCCCAACCGACGTGAAGTCCACCTGGGCGGTGATGTCCTGCCGCCCCGGGTCCACCAGCGGCGTATCGGTCTGGCGGTGGGAACGGTAAGTGACCAGAGTGCCTTGGGGCCGCTGTATCGGGTCGTAGAGATCAGGCGCGTCCCGACCGTAGTCGATGGTGAGGACGAAGCCCGTATCCAGCGCTGCTGCTACGGATGCGGCCCAGTCATCAAGTTGCCGGCAGATTTCGGCGGTCTGTCCGTCGGACAGGTTGACTCCCAGGTCGGACAGCCGCCGCTCCAGGTCTGGAGTGGACGGATCGCCGGCGATCTCGACCAACTGGCCTTCGTAGCCGTCCGCGACGTCGGACTCGATGCTCACGTAGAGCTCGCGGAGTGCACCGCGCTCCATCCGTACCCGGTGCACGGGCAGGGCGTCCAGCAACTCATTGGAGATTATGCAGCCGGTGACCTTGCGAAACGGCAGTCGCCGCGCGTCGCCGGCAATTTTCGCGAGCGCCGGATCGCGAGCGTCGCGGACCCCTGGGAGGCGGTCAACCGCTACGTACCGCAGCGAATCGGCAAAACCTTCGGGAAGATGGCTGGCGGCGTTGCATATGTCACGCCCCAGCAGACCGTCGCCGGCCCCAGGCTCGATCACGAAGAACGGGTCGGGCCGGTCCAGCAGGCGCCAGAACCGGAACAACTGAACCGCCAGCAGCGCCCCGAAGGCGGGATGCACCTGCGGGCTCGTGTAGTAATCGGCGCCGGCGCCGCTGCGGGTGTAGTAACCGCCGGGTCCGTACAGGGCCCGCGCCATGTACTCAGCGAAGGTTATCGGGCCGTGGCGGGCGATGCGACGGCGGATGGCCCGTTCCGCCGGGGACGGAGGCAGGTCAGTCGCCGTTGGCGCGGTGACCATTCTGCTGCTCGGCCAGCCGCACCAGGGTCGCGCTGATTTCGGCCAGGGTATTCATCATGGCCTGCTGCGTTGCAGCGTATTGGCGGCGTTCTTCGAGGAATTCGTCCATCAGACGCTCATACCGTTCACGCTGCCGTTCGTGTTCCCGTTCACGCCGTTCGTGTTCCCGTTCGCGTTTTTCGCGTTCCTGATCGTTGCGTTCGCGCTCGGCCCGGAGCCGGGCTTCGGCGTCGTCGGCGCGCTGGCGTTCTTTGTTCAGCATTATGATGTTGTAACCTCCCGCGAAGGTGGCAAAACCGCCTCCAATTGCGAGGCAACTGGCCAGAGCCGGCAGGTTAATGTAACTGGCCAACACGCCGGGATTGCAGAGCCCGGCCGCGGCATTCTCCATTATGCAAGGCACTTTGGTGAAATACCAGACCAGCCACGCGCCCACCCCCGTAACAACGCCGGCGATGACGGGGGCACGCCAGAAGGCCGTTGCATCTTTGAACCTTGACCACCACCGGGTTGGTTCGAGCATGGCGGCGGGATCGTCGATTATCGATACAGCGGTTTGAAGAAGCTGTGCAGGAAGTTGTTGCGGTGGGCCCAGGAGTGGGCCCGCTTGAGCACGGCGTCAGGTATGGGTTCCGCGCGGCGATGGGTGATGCGCAGGGTTTCGTAGTCGGCCAGCTCCGGCGGAGCGTCGGCGGTGTACAGCAGTTCGCAGCCTTCGCCCTCGGCGTAGAGCTTGAGGCTGTCGAACCCCTTCACCCGCCGCCCCGGGGTCTGGTAGACGTAGAACTCGACACTTCCGACCAGTTCGTCGAAGTGGTCGTTGCCGTTGCCGCGGCCACCGCCCTGGCGGATCTGGTCGCGGCCGATTCCGTAGTTGCTCAAGCGTCTGCGTTGCATGAAGACACCACCGGGTTGGTTGCGTAACGTGCAATCGGGAAGCGGGCTCACCCTTCTCGGAGCAATGCCGGCTTGATGATGCCGTTCCAGGGGTCGTCGGGGTCCCGGCGTCTCACGGTGTCCACCAGGTCGGCAACCTGATTGCCGTGGAGCAGCCTGAGGTCTTCGTAAGTCTGGCGTCCGGCCAGCTTGATTATCGACTCGCGCAGAGCCTCCACGTAAGGAACAACATCGCGGGAGGCAGACAGACTTTCGTGACGGATCCTGACATTCTCCAGTTGCTCGACCCAGTCGATCTGTCTTTCCACCTGCTCGAAGGCATCATCCTCCGGTTCCGGAGTGGCCGACATGGTCGTGGTCATGGCCGAGACCTCCTTGGTATCGGAACTGCGGGGTATCGAAGTTGCGGTTATTTCGTTATGGATAGATGGCCCAGCCGACCCGGTCGGTGCTGGCGTGGAAGAAATGACCGTCGGTTGAGGTAACAAAGACGTCGGTGAGGTCCGGGCCGCCGAAGCACACGTTGGTGGGACGGGTCGCGGCCACGGGGTGGGTCTCGATGACCCGACCGGTGGGCGAGAAGATGTACAGCATCGGGCCGGGCCCGCCCGTGGGCCAGCCGGCGGTGGCGATGATGTTGCCGTCCGCGTCGAGGCACATGCCGTCGATGCCCCGGTGCACCCGGTTGGCGTCGCGCCCGAAGGTGTGCAGCGTGGTGTACGTCCCCAGGGTGCCGTCGGCGTTGATGGGGTAGGCGCGAAGCTCACGGTCGATCTCGATCCGGTCGCTGTTGCTTTCGGCGACGTACAGGGTGTTGCCGTCGGGTGACACCAGGATGCCGTTGGGCATGGTGGTGTCGTAGGTGGAGCGGACGGTCTGGTAGGAACCGTCAGCCTGGGGCACGGCGCACAGCACCGAGCGGTTGTCCAGTTGCTCGACCTCGTGGGGATCGATGTTGCCGGTGTTCCACGGGTTGGTGAACCAGATACGGCCCTGGGAGTCGATGGCCAGGTCGTTGGGAGTGTTCAGCGGAACCCCGTCCAGGTTGTCGGCAACGGTGACCATGCTGCCGTCCGGGTCGAAGCGGACAATCGCCCGGCCGTTCTGGCAGCAGCCGAACAGCCGACCCTGGGCGTCGAAGGCCAGTCCGTTAGTGCGGTTGGTGTTTTCGCGGTAAACGGAAAAGTCTCCGGATTTGGGGTTGTAGGCATATATTCTGCTGGCATGGATGTGTGTGAAAAGTACCACTTCTCCATTCCATGCCGGCCCTTCGGTAATGCCGCCCGGGGGGTCTTCAAAGCGATTGAGTAGGCTGAAACGCCACGACATAATGGCCAACTCCTTGGGTCCGTCGCGCTTGGGAAATGTGAGTAGATAGCAGCGACGCTAGCACCGGCCGATTGTAGCAGGCGCCCCCCGGCCCGGCAACGGCGGCCGTTCCCCACGCGTACCCGCTTTTGACGACGACGAGAGTAGTTTTACATCGATGCACAGGATAGACAGGATTTGATCGGTTATTGGGAACGTCCCTGCGCCCGGGACAGCGCCGCAAATGGAGTGGCGTGCCGGCGTTGCCGGCATCCGGTACATCCTGTTCATCGATGTAAAAGATAAAGTAGGAACGCCGTTGCGGTTATGCAAGGTTGACGCGCATATTCGGCGGACTGCATACTCACTCGCGCCGGCTCGCTCGGGCTTCGAACTGAACAATCACCATCCGCGTCTGTCCTGTAAATCCGCAGGGGTCGCAGTTGGTTACAACGTGGCGGGCCGCAATCCTGGCAAATCGGAACCCATACGGCCAAACGGGGAGGTGAACCGTGGCAGGACCATGCACAGGCCTGACCGTCCTGGATTTCTCGCTGGGGATGTCGGGGGCCCTCTGTACCCTGGTGTTGGCCGACTACGGGGCCGAGGTGATCAAGGTCGAGCCTCCGGGCGGCGATCCGTTCCGCTTCCAGCCGGCCTGGATCTCGTGGAACCGGGGCAAGAAAGGCATCGTGCTCGACCTCAGCACCGCGGAAGGCCGCGAGCAGGCCATCCGGTTGGCCGCCGGGGCCGATGTCCTCGTCGAGTCCTTCCGTCCCGGCGATATGGCAGACTGGGGCCTGGATTACGACGCGCTGTCGCAGCTTTACCCCCAATTGGTTTACTGCTCTATAACCGGCTTCGGACAAAAGGGGCCGCTCCGCCGGGTGAAAGGATACGAAGGGGTCGTCGCGGCCAAGGCCGGGCGGATGCTTAACCTGGAGGGACAGCCCAACCGCGACGGCCCGGTATACTCCGCGGTGTACACCGGCAGTTGGCACGCCAGCCAGGCCGCGGTGCGCGGCATCCTGGGCGCCCTGCGCGTGCGGGACCTGTCCGGGCGCGGGCAGTGGGTCCAGACCAGCATCGTCCAGACCCTGGCCTCGCCTCACGACAACAACGTCGGCGACGGCGGGCTGGTGAACATGCAACTCCGGCGCCGGGACCCGGAACGGTTTCCCGCGCGACCCCGTGGGCGCGGCCTGTCATCCATCGGATACGTTCCCGTGCGTACCAGGGAAGGCGCGTGGCTGCAGCACGCCAACCAGCGGGTGCCGCACATCCAGGGCCATCTCAAGGCCATTGGCCTCGGCCCCCTGCTGGAGGATGAGCGTTTCGCCAGGGTTCCCGCCCTGAATTTCGAGAACCAGGAACTCCTGCGCCGGGAGATACTGGACAAGCAGGCGGAGAAGACTGCCGACGAGTGGATGGAGATTTATCTCGAGGACGGCAACATCGCCGCCGAGCCCTATCGCACCAGCGTCCAGGCCATGGATCATCCCGCCGTAGTCGCCAACGGCACCGTGGTCACCATAGATGATCCCCGCGTTGGCCCCATGCGCACCCTGGCCCCGCTGGTGGAACTGAAGGAAACCCCGGGCGAACCCAGCGGACCGGCCCCCGATGTGGGACAGCATAACGACGAAGTGCTGGGACGCTTCGGGAATTCCGCATCCGCCCCTGCCGCCGCGAACGGCGCAGATACTCCGCCGCATCCGCTGGCGGGAATCACCGTCCTCGACCTGGCGACGATCCAGGCCGGACCCTACGGCGCCGCGCTCCTGGCGGACCTGGGAGCGCGGGTCATCAAGGTTGACGCCACCGACCGGCGGTTGGACGAAGGGCGGCGCTCCACCGCGGTGGCAGTCGCCGACGCACGGACCTACGCCGGCAAGGAAGGCATTCAGATCGACCTCCAGACCCCGGAGGGCAAGGAGATCATCCACAAGCTCATCGCCCAGGCCGACGTTCTCTCGCACAACTTCCGCCTGGGCGTACCCGAACGCCTCCAGGTTGACTGGGAGACCTGCCGGAAGATCAACCCCCGCCTGATCCACGTCTGGATGGCGACCTACGGCGAGCACGGACCCCACGCGCGCCGTCCGGGCGCACACCCCATCCCCGGCGCCATCATGGGCGGCGCCATGCGGCAAATGGGCCGGGGCATGCCCCCGCCCCCGGAACAGGTCATGGACGTTGAAGAGACCGTTGAGGCGACTCGCTGGCTCATGAAATCCAACTGGGGGCCGGACCAGAACACCTCGCCGGCGGTGGCTACGGCCGTCATGCTGGCGCTGCGGGCGCGGGAAGCCACCGGCATGGGCCAGCCCGTCGAGCTCACCATGCTCAACGCCAACGCCTGGACCAACGCCGACGAGTATTACGACCACAAAAACCGTCCTCCCATCGCCATGCCCGACGAAGACATCCACGGCCTGCATGCCCTGTATCGCCTGTACCGGTGTCGGGAAGGCTGGGTGTTCCTGGGCTGTCTGTTCCAGGACGAATGGGAGGCTTTCTGCGGCGCTGTGGAACGGGCGGATCTCCTGGCCGACCCGCGCTTTGCAACACCGGAAACGCGACAGGCCAACGACGAAGCCCTGGTTGCCGAGATCTCGGCGATCTTCGCGGGGCGCGCCGCCGCCGAATGGGAAGAATTGCTGACCAAAGCGGACGTCGGCTGTGTCCAGGCCGACGAAGCCGTGGAGGGCGACTTTTACGCCGACCATCCCCACGCCCGCGCCAACGATCTGAGCGTCGAAGTCGAGCACCCGCACGTCGGCAAGTACCGCCGCTACGGAGGGTTGGTCGAGTTTTCCCTCACCCCCGGCGTCTACCGGACCTCCATCCAGGTCGGACAGCACACCAGGCCCCTGCTGCGGGAACTCGGATACGGCGAACCGGAGATTGACGACCTGGGTGCCCGCGGCATCGTGCAGTGGGCCGACCCGTCGGTGGGCGGGGAGCCGTAGGGGAATCGTCAGAATCAGGATTTGTCGGATTAGAAGATTGACCGAATTGGGAATGTTCTACTGCTGGATGGTTTCAATCTGGTCAATCCTGAAATCCCGAAAATACTGGTTCTGACAAATTTGCAAAGGAAGGTCATACTTGGCAACACTGGTAAGTTTCGACATTGATGGAACCCTGGAAGCCGGGGATCCTCCCGGCCCGGTAACCATGAGCATGGTCCGCAAGGCCCAGGCTCACGGGTGCATCATCGGCAGCTCGTCGGACCGTCCGCTGCCGGTTCAGCAGTCCATCTGGGACCGGCACCGCATCGAGGTGAGTTTTATCTCGCACAAGCAGGACCTTCCCGATGTCAAGTCGCGTTTTCCGGCCGACGAGTACTACCACATCGGCGACACCGAGATGGACCGCCAGTTGGCCCTGGAAGCGGGTTTCCATTTCATCTGGATGGATGCCGGAATTAGCGAGCCGTGGATCAACAACGGGACCGGCCAGGGTTAGGCGCACAATATCGGCTCGCAAATATCTATGGTCAAATGGGTCGCTTTGCATATAATCCGCGCAGACGATGCCGCCATCCGCGATGCGCGGAGCGCGCGACCCGCAGGAGGGGAGAACCATGTCGACGATTCCAGGGCTGGAGAGACCCGGTCCGGTACCCAATGATCTGACCAGGCCTTTCTGGGACGCCTGCAACGAGCGGCGTCTGGTCCTGCAGAACTGCACTGTCTGCCAGCGGATGCACTATCCCCCGGCCCAGGGGTGCGACCAGTGCGGCTCGGCCGACAACTTCGAGTGGAAAGAGGTCGAAGGCAAGGGCCACATCGACGTGTACATGGTGATCCGCGACTCCCGCATTCGGGGGTTCCGGTCGGCGCAGCCCATCAACTTCGCGGTGATCACTCTGGACGAGGACCCGGGCATCAACTTCCTGTCCAACCTGCCGGGCACTCCGCCGGGGGAAGTTCCCGTTGGCGCGCCGGTGGAGTTGATATTCGAAGAAACTAGCACCGGCCAGTTGGTCCACGAGTGGCGGGTGGTCGGCTAGACCACTCGGACAGCGCGAAAACGGTCAACAGTCCGTAGGAAGCAAGAGGGGGTAGATATGGTCAGCGACAGGAGTTGGATGCGACTTCAGGAAGGGATGGGGCTCTGGGAGCACCGGGGCAAAGTTGCCGTTGTGGGTTGGGGACAGTCCCACATCGACCGGCGCTGGGACGGCGTCACCATGGACCGGAGCTGCGGCGGCCTGACCAAGGAGGCATGCCTGAAGGCAATCGCCGACGCCGGCCTGTCCCTGGACGACATCGACGGGCTCATCACCAGTCCCGAGACCCGCGCCGAGCAGACCTGGGCGCCGCGCCCCTACTTCGATCCGCCCTACGACACCGAGGACGGCCTGACCTACGCCTCGGCGGAGTGGATCGAGCGGGAGTTGGGGCTCAAGAACATACAGTATCGCGTGTCCGATGCGCCCTACATCGGCCCGATGATGGGCCTGGCCGCCCAAGCGGTGGGCGACGGCCGGTGCGAGACCGCCCTGGTCTGGTATCCGATGGTTAACCTCGCCGGCCGGTACGGGCACAACAATCCCGCTAACAACAGCGAGGAGGCGCCCGGCCCCAGCGCGTTCACCCTGCCGTGGGGTTATCAGAGCGGCGCCATGTTCAACAACTTGGTGATCTTCCAGCAGTACTGCAAAAAGTACGGCACGTCCCACGACGGGCTGGCCGATCTCTGCTTGAACCTGCGCCGCAACGGCCTGATGACTCCCTGGAGCTACTACGCGCTGCACGAGCCCTACCAGCTCACCCGTGAGGACTACCTGAACGGCCGCGTGATCGAGGAGCCGCTGGTGATCTACGACTGCGACCGCCCGGTGAACACCTGCGCCGCCTTCATCTTCACCACCGCCGAGCGCGCCAAAGACCTGCGGCAAAAGCCCATTTACGTGCTCAACCACGCCCAGACCGGCGGCCGAGGCCGGAGCACCATGTCGACGCTGGAGGAGCACCAGGAGGCCGTGGCCAGCCTGGCCCGGAGGATGTGGGAGGGTTCGGGCCTCAGCCCTGATGACGTTGACGTCTTCAACCCCTACGACGGCTATCTCACGTTCACGCAGCAATTCCTCGAGGGATTCCAGTGGCACGGTGTGAAACTGGGAGAGGCCCACGACTTCTACGCTGACGACATCCGGGTCGAGGGTCCGCATCCCTTCATGTCCAGCGGCGGCAACAACGGCACCGGCCGGACTCGCGCCTGCCTCTTCTCCGACAGCCTCGAGCAGCTTCGCGGAACCGCCGGGCCGCGGCAGGTGACGGTGCGAGCCGAGACCGCCCTGGCCGGCTGCAACACGCCCGACAGCAACGGCTTCATCATGTTCAGCAAACATCCCAGCTAGGGATCAGGGCGATGGGTTTGAACCATCGCCCTGGAAGCCCAGTAGCTCGATGCCGGAGCCTATGCCTTTGGCCTGGGCCAGCACTTTGAAGTCGCCGTATTCGTCCGGGTCCACCAGCGTCATCATCGCGATGCGGCTCAGCTCGGTGCGGGCTGCGGACAGACCCTGCGTTTCCAGTTCGTCCAGGAACTCGTGGAAGCCAAGTTTCTCCAGAAACTGCCGCTGTAACGTGTAGCCCACGGTTTCCAGTCCGTCCCGTTCACCCAGCCGCATGAGCGACGTGAAATCCACTTGGCAGGTGATGTCTTGTTGCCCGATATCCTGGTAAGGATCGCTGCCGATGGCGTGCCGGTTGAAACAGACCAGCGTGCCCCGGGCATTCTCCGGCGAATACAGGACTTCGGCCAGCTCACCGTAGTCAATGGTGAGAACAAACCCGTGTTCCAGCGCCCCGCAAACCTGGTCGATCCAGTCCTCCATGGCCAGGTTCACCTCGCCCCGGTACCCTTCCGGCAGTGACAGACCCAAGCCGTCCAGCCGGGCTTCAAGGCGTGGTGAGGACGGATCATCCAGGACTTCGACGAATTTATCCCCGGCCGTCGTGACGAAGATCTCCCTGACCTTCCCATCCTTGATGGCGAACCGGTGCGCCGGAAAGTTGTCGATCAACTCGTTGCACAGGATGCAGCCGACGATGTTTCGGAACGCTCCAAGTCCTTCGCCTCTAACTCGCTGGATTCCCGCAGACATATCCAGTCCGTTCGGGGATTGACCCTCTCCCGTCCTGCCGAACGCGCCGCCAGGTGATTGGACCCATCCAGGCTCGTAGTCTGCGCCCACGTAGTAAAGCGCCTCGGCGAACCGGGGCATCGTGCGCCGGCACGCTGCCACGATGCTTCGAGCCAGCGCGCCGTCCTCGGAACCGACCTCGATCACATGGAAAACCGCGGGCTCGCCCAGGAGTTGCCACATCTGCTCCAGCTGCCGGGCGACCAGGGCGCCGAATGCCGGGTGGCTCGTGGCAGACGTGCCGAAGTGGGCGCTGATCCCATCGCCCCGGCCGGAATAGAAGCCCCCGCGCGGCGAGTACAGGCAGGCTTCCATGAACCGGGCGAATGTGATCCGCCCCTCCCTGCGGATCAGGTCCCTGATCTCCTGCGCAACCGCTGATTCCAACGTCATCTCCCCGAACGGCTAACTTTCCCAGACCCCTTGGCACAGGTGTCCCCTCGACACGCCCGGCTGCGCAAGGGGATAAGCGCTCTCACATGTACCCGGTTTGCGCCGGGGAAACGTCAGCATCATGATAGGGGCGAATATATTTCGCCCCGGCGAGGAAGACGGTTTGCCTCAGGAGGCGGCGACGCTGACGGTTACGACGTCGAGGCCGTGGTATTTCTGGTGGCGGACGGAGGAGGCGTAGTGGCGGAGGAGGCGCAGGGAGACCTCGCCGTCGTCGGGCACGGCGGGTAGGGCGCTGAGGTAGGTGAGGCGGTCTTCGACGTTGTCGCCCTCGAGGGAGGAAATAAACTCCAGCTCCACGGCGCCGCCTTCGCGGCGGGCGCTGACGGTGAGCCGGCGAGGGGAATTGTCATGGTCGAGGTCGTCGTCGACTTGCAAGAGGATGGCCAGGGTCTCCTCGCCGGCGGCGGCGAGGCGGTCCGACGCTACCTGGTTCCAGTCGATGCGGGAGGCGAAGGCGCGGAGGAAGTCGTCCACCTGCTGGGGGGCGTCGTCGTTCATGGGGACGCGCAGGCGGCGACGGCGGGGCTTGCTGAACTCGACGAAGGCCATGAGCCCCACAGCGACGATGGCGCCGGAGGTCATGCCGTTGCCGAGCAGGACGCCGAGGAAGCCTTCGCCCAGAAGTTCGGGGAAGATGACGCCGTTCTGGAACCCGACGCCGACCCAGAAGGCGATGCCGGCGACGGTGGCCTTGCGGTGGTCGAGGCCGTCCTGGACGATGATGCGCAAGCCCTGGACGAAGAGCAGAGCGATGAGGATGCCCACGTAGGCGGCGGCCACGGGCGAAGGGATGGCGATGAGCAGGGCCGTCGCCTTGGGGAAGAAGGCCAGGACGATGAAGATGACGCCGACCACGATGCCGACGCGACGGGCGGCGATGCCGGTGACCTCGGCGAGGGAGATGCTGGTGGAGTAGGTGGTGTTGGGCAGCGTGCCGGCCAGGCCGGATAGCAAGTTGCCCACGCCGTCGGTGTTGAGAGCTCCCTGAACGACGCGGTAGTCGGTGGCCTGGGGACGGCGGCGGGAGACGCGCTGGATGGCGACGCCGTCGCCGATGGTCTCGATGGCGCCGACGAAGGTGACGACGATGAAGGCGGGCAGCAGGGCCCAGAACTCCACGCCGGGGGTGAAGTCGAAGCCGGGCCAGGCTCCGAAGGGCACGCCAAACCAGGGGGCGTCCTTGACGTACTGGACGTCGTACATGCCGAAGGGTGCAGACACTGCGCAGCCGACGATGATGCCGGCGACGGGGGACCACAACCGCCACGACGCCGGGGCGCGCAGGACGAGGACGACGACAACCAGGATGGTGACCACGGCCACCAGGGGAGGGGCGAAGGAGGCGGTGCCCTCGGGGGCGTCGCTGAGCATGTCGAAGACGATGGGCATGATGGTGGCGGCGATGAGCATGATCACGGTGCCGGAAACCACCGGGGTGAAGATGCTGCGCAGCACGGAGAGACGGGCGGCCAGGGCGAACTGGAACAGGGCCGACACGACGACGAGGCTGGCCATCAGGGCCGGGCCACCCTGGATCAGCGCGGCGACACACACGGCGAAGAACGCGCCGGAGGTGCCCATCATCAGGATGTGTCCCGCCCCGATGCGCCAGAGGCGGGCGGACTGGAGGATAGTGGTGATCCCGCTGATGAGCAGGGCGGCGAAGACGCCCCAGGCGATGTAGTTTGCGGGCTGCTCCGCGATGCGGAAGACGATGACGACGCCCAGAACGATCCCCCCGATGATGAGCAGGGCGGCCTGGAAGCCGGCCCCGAGAGTCAGCAGAGCGGGAGGATGTTCGTCCGGCTCGTAGCGGATGTGTTCATTCACTGGTGATGCAGCCAAGAGTCACGCTCCAAATACACGTGCGGTGTTATGGTCGTCCCGATTTGGGAAAGTGCTAAGTAGTCGGCATCGGACTTTATGCGAACGCAAGTATCTTATCCCGACTGTCCATCGCGCAACATCATTGGGAGACAGCAAGTATTCAGAATCCAGGCGGTTGTCATTGTGAAGCGCTGGCGCTGAGGCAATCTCGCCGACGCCGCAGCAACATCTGCCCCAAAGGACTCCCCTACACCAACGAGATTGCCGCCCCCTGTATCAAATACGAGGTGCAATGACACTTTCTCCGCAAGTCTGAACAGTTACGTTTGCGCGGCCCGATTGGCGGGCATACAATGGCGGCGCGAGCTACCCCAGTATCTCAGGCGTCGCCGGTCCGCCGGAACGGACGCCGGACACACCAGGAGGCGCATCCATGCCAATCGAAAAGCTATCTTCCGCCCTGGACGCCATCATCGACACCGACGCCCCCATCGAAGAACATGGGTCGGGGTTCGGAGGGGCCGAGGGTCCCGCCGAAGGTCCGCTGTGGTGGAGCGACGGCGGGTACCTGCTGTTCAGCGACATTCACAACAACCGGCGAATGCGGTACACCCCCGGCTCTGGCGTGACCGTGGAAGCCGAGCCGGTGAACCGGCACAACGGGCTGACCCGCGACCTGCAGGGTCGGTTGATTGCCGCGGAGCACGACGGCCGGCGGGTGAGCCGGCTGGAGCACGACGGATCGACCACGGTGCTGGCCAACCAGTTCCAGGGTCGGCAGCTGAACCGGCCCAACGACGTGGTGGTGAAGTCGGACGGAAGCATCTACTTCACCGATCCGTGGACTTTCCGGCGGCCGCGGGAGCAGTGGGAACAGACCATCTCGGGCGTGTACCGCATTTCGCCGGATTTGGGCACGCTGACGCTGCTGGTGTCTGACTTCGTGGTGCCCAACGGGCTGGCCTTCAATCCCGACGAAACGGTGCTGTACGTCAACGACTCGCGCCGGGGCATCATCCGGGCCTTTGACGTGCAGGACGACGGGTCGGTGGCGCTGGCGTCGGACCGGCTGTTCAAGGACTTGCGCGGCGAGCGGGAAGGCGTGCCGGACGGGATGAAGGTGGACGTTGAGGGCAACGTGTACTGCGGCGGCAGCGGCGGCCTGCACATCATGAACGCCGGCGGCGAGACGCTGGGCATCGTGGTGCACGGGCAGCCGGCGACGACCAACCTGTGCTTCGGCGGGGCCGACTGGAAGACGCTGTACTTCACCAGCCGGAACACCGTGGGTAGCGTGCCGGTGAAGATTGCCGGCGTGCCCGTGCCGGCGAAGTAGAGACGGAAGGGAGCACGGCGGGGTGGACCACGTTCACCCCGCGTACCCGGCTTGTGGCGGGGGAATGTCAGAATCAGGATTTTCAAAGTTTGGGGATTATCAGGATTGGAACCGTTTTGTGACGGAGAACTCCCAATCCTGCCAAATCATGAAATCACGTCAATCCTGCTTCTGACGATTTTGCGAAGGTGGGTACGCGTGAGAGGACTATGATGCCGCGCTCTCAAGACTGGAGAATAGCCGAACGTCGGACGATCAAACGCGACCCAGAGTTGTGCGCGGAGACAGTGAAGGGAATACGCGAGCTGCTGGCTACAGACGACGATGAAGACCGACGTGTAGCTCATCATCTGGCTCGCGGGCTGCTGGAGCTGGAGTTCGAGACGGACGCCGAGTTGCTGGAAATGTTGAAGCAACCGATTTCCGCCTGAACCCACACAAGGGAGAACAGCCAGTCCTGCCAAGCCTCCGCCGTGGAGCAATGAGAGCAACGCGTCTGTAGGTGTTGAAGGCTGGTGCTAGAATGTTGCTATGCCGGAAGTTCGGGCCTATCTGGATCAGCGGGGGCGGAGTCCATTTGACGAGTGGATGGACGATCTGCCTCCGACGGTGCGCCTGCGTATTCAACACGTCATCAACCGCATGGAGCAAGGAAACCTGGGCGACACGCGAGGCGTAGGTGAAGGAGTGATCGAGCGGCGGGCTCATTTCGGCCCGGGGTACCGAATTTATTTCGCTTGGGACAACCTGGCGCTCATCGTACTCCTGGGCGGAGGCGACAAAAGCGATCAACGCGAAGATATTGCGAGGGCCATCGAACGTTGGCGGGATTACCAGAACCAGGCGCGAGGTTGAACCATGCCAAGGTCAATCGATTGGAAAATCGGAGAGAGGCGGAGGATCAAGAGCGACCCGGAGTATTTCGCCCTCACCGTAGAAGGCGTAAAAGAACTCCTGGCCACTGGCGTCGATGAAGATCGGCGGGTCGCGCACAACATCGCCCGGGGGCTGCTGGAGCTGGAGTTTGAGACCGACGCCGAGTTGCTGGCTCAACTTCGCGAATCGATCCCGGCGTGAAACCAAACCAATCAACACCAAGCACAAGGAGGCAAAATCATGCGCGTAGTACGGATTGCGAACGTGGAGCACGTACCGCTGGGAACGGCGGAGGCGGTGCCGGGATGGACCGGCGGCGATGTGCATCGCACCCGCCAACCCATCATTCCCGAGGGTGAGAGCGACTTTTTCAACGCCAGCGTGGTGAACTTTGAGAAGGGCGCGCAGACGGGGTGGCACGTGCACAGCAGCGACCAGATCCTGGTGATCACGGTGGGCAACGGCATTGTGGCCAACGAGACCGAGGAACACCACGTGGGCGTGGGCGACGTGGTCCAGATCAAGGCCGGGGAGAACCACTGGCACGGGGCCACGGCCAACGGCTACATGGGTCACATCACCATCACCACCAACGACAGCACGGCCAGCCGCTGACTGCAAATCAGTCTTTACATCAATGAACAGGATGGACAGGATTGATTTGACAGGTAACAATCCTGAAATCCTGTTCATCCTGTATATCGGTGTGAGGAAAAGTTATGGACTTGATTGACGAAATTCTGGACAACGTGAAGACGATTGCCGTGGTGGGTCTGTCGGACAATCCGGCGCGGGACAGCCACGGGGTATCCCGGTACATGCAGTCGCAGGGGTACCGGATCATCCCGGTGAATCCGGCGCTGAAGGGCGCGACGGTGCTGGGGGAGCAGTCCTACGACGACCTGGACGCGGCATCGGCGGCGGCGCAGGCGCAGGGAGCGGCTATCGACCTGGTGGACGTGTTCCGGCGGAGCGAGTTCGCCGGGGCGGTCACGGACGACGCGGTCAGCATCGGCGCGCGGTACGTGTGGATGCAGGACGGGGTGGTGGACCAGGCGGCGGCGGAACGGGCGCGGGAAGCCGGGCTGGGCGTGATCATGGACGACTGCATCCTGCGGCAGCACAAGCGGCGACGGGGTGGGTAGGCTCACGGTGGTCCGGCTGGCAGCGAGCCGGAGGGGATAGACCGGCATGAAGTACGACAACCCGTTTCCGGGGATGAATCCGTACTTGGAATGGCCGCATTTATGGCGGGGTTTTCACAATGCGTTAATTGCGGCCTTGGCCGCTGACATAGGGCCGCGGCTGCCTCACAAATACCGCGCTGACCTAAAACAACGCACAGAGGTTGAGTACCTGTGTGACCCCGGCCGAGAGCATGACGCGCAGGGCCCCTACTCCCTCGTTGGAAGACACCAACGCGGTGCGGGTCCTGATGCCCCGGGAAGTCAAGGTTACCTGGTTGCAGGTTGAGGCTGCTCCTGACCGTGAGGTTGTAACCATTATCGAAGTTCTATCGCCTACCAACAAAGCGCCGGGGACAGGACGTTACCGCTACCTCCGCAAGAGGGAAGTAATTACCGCCAAATACGTTAACCTGGTGGAGATCGATCTGCTGCGTCGTGGGCAACCGATGCCTCTGGAAACATCGTTGCCGGCCAGCGACTACCGTATCCTGGTGTGCCGTGGTTTGGAGCATCCCAGCGCGCTGCTGTATCCGTTCACCGTACAGCAAGCCATCCCCAAGTTCACGCTACCCCTGCTACTTCGTGACGAAGAGCTGGAGGTTGACTTGGGCGCGATCGTTAACCGTATGCACCACACGGCGCGATACGGCCAGGTGGCGCGGTATCACGAGCCGCCGCCGGAACCGGCGTTTGAGGGCGAAGTGGAGGAGTGGGTGAAGGAACGGGTGGCGGGGTTTGTGGCGGCGGGTTAGCCGGCTATATGCCGTGACGATGCGTCAAGTGAAATAGCCGGCGCTTTCAGGCCGGGTTGCCCGCCGGCTGGGGCAGATCCGTTTGCAACCCGTACCTCGCCGTGTGTATCGCTATCTGCTCGGCCGCGAATTGGGTGGCTTCGTACAGGTCAACCAAGTCGCTTATCTTTTCGACGTAGAGCAGGCCGTTCATGGCGTTGTGGTTGCGCAGCTCTTCCAGCGTCATCCGATTGCGCTTGATGCCGTTGCAGGTGCGGTGGAGCAGGGCCAGATTGTAGAGTTCATCGTTGCCCTGGGTTCCCTGGGCCGCCCGGCGCGCGCGGATGTGGTCGACTTCCAGCAGGGTTTCGTCCAGGCTGCCGTTGGGCCGGCGGGGTTCGTAGCCGCAGCCCCAGCAGACCGGCCCGAATTGGTCCATCAGCAGCCGCTTGGCATCGTCCTTTGGGATGCGCCCCGACCAGTTCGATGACTGCGTACTCTGCCTGGCCCCGCGCCTTGGCTGCCGCAGGTTGTGATGCGGCGCCGGGTCAACGTCGTCCCGCTCCGGCAGTTCCCCCGGGCCGATGGTGTGGCTGGTGGTCCACTGCTGGGGTTCCTGAAAGCCCCGGTCTTTTCTCACCGATGCCAGGGCGTCTTTGGTAGCGTCGGTCATTCCCTCCAGCGCTATCCCGTTGAGGTAGAAACGCCGTTTCAGCATCGTCCACGCCCGGTAGGCCATGTCGCAGGCGACCCACCGCCGTTCCAGTTGTTCCGCGGCTACTGCGGTAGTGGCGCAGCCGGCGAATATGTCCAGCACCACGTCACCGGGGTTGCTACTGGCCTTGATGATGCGCTCGTAGAGTTCCAGAGGCTTCTGTGTGGCGTAGCCGGTACGCTCCCGAGCCTGAGAGCCTATGGGCCTTATATCATCAACGATGTCCTGGATAGGTACGCCGGGGCTTTCGTCAGCATATCTCTTTTGTCTGGGAACGGAACCGCGTTCCGGCCAATATATCAATCCAGCCTGGTCCAGCAGGTCTAGTTTCTCCTGTGTCGATAAGCCATCAAGATTAATTTTGGGAAACGCATTCTTCAAAGCACTGGCCGGAACTGCCCAATGCCGACCGGAGTCGGTGGGATTTATGCCGCGCCAGTGCAATCCCGAGTCTCCCGACCTGGTGCCTGCTCCGGTTAGGCTAACTAGCTGGTATCGCCCTCTTTCGTCCTCGAAACGATAGTATTGGTCAAGATAAGATTTATCATAGTCCTGATAAGTGCGGTTCCACTGGTAATTATCGGACAATCCGTAGAAAAGGATAGTGTCGTGTATCGGACCCCAACGCTTGGCGCTACCGTGCGAGCCTGTCCTTTGCCACACGATTTCATTGAGATAATTCTCTGATCCGAACACAGCATCCATCAACATCCGAAGGTAACTGTTGGCGTGACCATCGCAGTGCAGGTAGATACTGCCGGTGGGTTTCAGAACGCGGCGGCATTCCAGCAGCCTTGCGGCCATGAACGCGATGTAGGCTGCTTCGTTTTCCGAGGCGCAGGCTTCCACCGCCTGGATTACGGCGAACACCTCCGGGTAATCGTCCTCGATGCTCATTTTCCAGGCCGGATGCACGTCCTCATCCCAGCTCCAGATGTCATGGACGCGGGTCAGGCCCTGCCCCTCGTTGTGCTCGACGCCGTGGGCTTGGGCCAGGGCGATTTCCTCGGCGTACTCGGCGTCGCTGATGGGCGGGCGGGGGTTGCCGGTGAAGGTTTCGTTGGCGGCAAAGGGCGGGTCGATGGCGATGAGGTCGATGCACTCGTTGTTCAACCGGCGCAGGAACGCTAGGTTGTCCATAATCGCCAGCGTGCGGTTTGCTACGTTCAGATCGCCCATAGGTTTTGCTCCCGGCTTTACTCCGGGGGATTCTACCACTGCGTACTGGCAGTCTGAGATCGCCTGCTGTCAGCAGTGTCTGGTGTCGGATTCCGGCCCCGTATCAAGTACAGGGTGACGTTCTTGCGCCGGAATGACGGTTCAGGGTGAAAGGCTGCCAACCGGGACTTTGGAAGGCCCAGGGTCGCGTTCAGGACGATTGCAAAGTCCGTTTTCATCCGCTCATGGTGAGCCTGTCGAACCATCAACCGCCGTAACGAGCATCCTTCGACAAGCTCAGGATGAGCGGAAAAAGGTTACGCGGCGACTTTGGAAGGCCCGGGCCGCGCTCCCAGTTTTCTTGACACTCAAACGGGCCGGCGAGTAGTATGCGGCCATCTCCAGATGGTTGTCGCGCGCGTTTTTGGCCGTGGTCATCGCGTGCGGAATCCGTCGTTAAACGCCACGGTTGCGTCTGCAACCGCCACAGCACCCCCAGGAGGTAACGGTTATGCCCACCAACCAGGAAATTGCCCAGATGGCGCACCTGATGCGTCGGGCCGGTTTCGGCGCCACCTACGCCGAGCTGGAACAGCGCGCCGCCGCCGGCTACGAAGCCACCGTCGAAGAACTGCTCAACCCCATTGCCCAGCCGGACCTGGAAATGGACATACTGGAGCGGCACTTCGTCGACTGGAAAGAAATGAACGCGCTGGAAGTGAACCAGGCGTATCTCACCTACCGGATGATCAACACCAAGCGCCCCCTACAGGAGAAGATGGCCCTGTTCTGGCACGGGATCCTGTGCACGGGCAACTCCAAGTGCGAGCACGGACGGCAGATCCAGCTGCAGCTGGACATGTTCCGCGACCTGGGCATGGGCAGCTTCGACGTCCTGCTCAAGGGCCTGGCCCGGGACCCGGCCATGGTGTTCTACCTGGACAACTGCATGAGCCACAAGGGCGCCATCAACGAGAACTGGGGCCGCGAGTTGCTGGAACTGTTCTCCATGGGCGTCGGCATGGACGGCCAGGCCAATTACTCCGAGGACGACGTGAAGGAGGCGGCCCGCGCCTTTACCGGCTGGACCATCACCAACGCCGTGCCGCGGTATCCCTACGGGCGGTACGAGTCGAACTTCATCTACAACCCGTACGACCACGACAACGAGGACAAGACGTTCCTGGGCGAGACGGGCAACTTCAACGGTGACGACATCGTTGACATCATCGCCCGGCAGCAGTCGGCGGCCCGCTTCGTGTCGCGCCACCTGTACAACTTCTTCGTAGCCGACGAGGTGCAGGTGCCGGCGTGGCAGAACACGGCGCCGCGTGACCCCGAAGCCATCGCCCTGCTGGAGCAGACGTACTTCGACTCCGGCTACAACCTGACCGCCATGCTGCGGGTCATGTTCAACTCCGACTTCTTCAAGAACGCCCGGTTCGAGAAGGTGAAGAGCCCCACCGAGGTGGTGATCGGCACGATGCGCCTGGTGCAGGACTTCACGTCGCCGAAGCTGGGCCTCAACCCGTTGGCCAACACCATCCGGTACATGGGGCAGGACCTGATGAACCCGCCCACCGTGGAGGGCTGGCACACCGGCGCCGAGTGGATCGACTCGGGCACGCTGGTGGAGCGGATCAACTTCGCCGCGGACCAGGTGGGGAACACCAGCCTGCCGGGGGTTCGCGATATCGTGGCGCGGCTGGATAGCGAGCAGGTGAACACTGCGGAGGGCATCGTCGACCGGTGCCTGGAGATGGTGGGAGCCTACGAACTGGCGCCTGAGACGCGGGACCAGCTGGTCGCTTTCGTCGGCAGCGCGGCTCCGGGCACGCCCGAGTACTCGGACACCATCGCCCAGACGCTGCAGCTGATCGTGAGCACCCAGGAGTACCAGTTCGCATAGCCAGCGTTCGGTTAAGGTTGCCCCGGGTCGCCGAGCAGCGGCCGGGGCAGCCGGCAACCGGAGCGGCAAGGATAAAGGAAGGATGGTGGATCGACGGGATGAACCGGAGCGCGACCGGCGCATCAGCATTCCCAACATTCCTGCTGAAGCGGTGCGCTGGTATCTTTCCGTATTCAATACAATCACCGTCTATCTGACCGTCACCAACACGCTTTTCATACTGGTAACGCAACAGATAACCGGGTGGCAGGCGGTTCAGTATGTCGTCGTTGGCGAGATGCTGAAAGCCGGCGGGGTAGCCCTCATTGCATCGCCCGTCATCACGGAGGCAAGCAGAATGGTTATCGGCGCAATGTGGACCAAACGCAAAGTCCAGGAAGCCCGTGCGGAAGGCCGAGAAGAAGGTAGAGAGGAAGGCCGAGAAGAAGGTCGGGCAGAGGGTCGGCGGGAATATCATGATCAGTGGGAAACATGGTTCCGGCGCCTTAAGGACGCTGAAGCCAAAGGTATGCCCTTCGACGAACCTCCGCCTCCTCCGCCCGAACCGGAAAGCTCATAGGGAATGACCTGTCACTGAGCGCCGCCCAGCTTGGACAACCAACGATGATAAGCGCCGGCCTGCCGGCTCACCCAACCTACAAGGAGAAACAACATGACCGCAACGAAGAAAGATCCGGTGCTGGTGGTGCTCCAGCTGTCCGGCGGCAACGACGCGCTGAACACGGTGGTGCCGCACGGGGACCCGCTGTACTACGACAATCGCCCGTCCGTGCGGGTGCCGGAAGGCCAGGCCCTGGACCTGGACGGGTACGTTGGCCTGAACCCCAACATGGGCCCGCTGAAGAGGCTGTACGATGAGGGCAAGGTCGCCGTCATCCAGGGGGTGGGCTACGCCAACCCCAACCGCAGCCACTTCCGCAGCATGGACATCTGGCACACCTGTGAGCCGGACAAGCAGGGCACCGAGGGCTGGCTGGGCCGCGCCATCCGCGAGATTGACCCCCACAAGGAAAACGTGCTGACGGGCGTGAACTTCGGCCGCGGACTGCCGCGGGCGCTGGCCGCCCCGGGCGTGCCGGTAGCCTCGGTGGGTAACCTGGCGACCTACGGCGTGCTGACCGGCATTGACGCCGAGGAGCAGCGCATGGAGGCGCTGGACATCTTCTCCAAGATGTACTCGCCGACCATCGGCCGCAGCGCGGTGGTGGAATACCTGTCGCAGACGGGAACGGACGCGCTGAAGGGCGCCGACATCCTGAGCACCGCGCCGGAGATGTACAGCTCCAGCGTGGAGTACGGCCAGGACGTGGTAGCGCAGTACATGAAGAACATCGCCCAGGTGCACTTGGCCGGGTTCGGCACGCGGGTCCTGTACACGACGGCTCCGTACAACAGCTTTGACACCCACGCCGGCGAACTGGCGGCCCACGCCAGCCTGTGGGGCAACACCTCCAACGCCATCGCCGACTTCATGGACGACCTGCGCGAGCACGAGGCCAGCGACAACGTGACCCTGCTGGTCTTCACCGAGTTCGGGCGTCGGGTGCACGACAACGGCTCGGGCACCGACCACGGCAGCGGCGGCGTCGCGTTCGTGGTGGGCGACAACGTGAAGGGCGGGATGTACGGCGAGTATCCCTCGCTGGAAGAGGACAAGCTCCTGGAAGGCGACCTGCATTTCAACAACGACTTCCGCAGCATCTACACCGACCTGCTGGAGAACTGGATGGGTCTGGATGCTCAGCCGCTGGTGAACGGGACGTTCGAGAAGTTCAACTTCATCTAGGCCGGACACAGGGGCGAACCAACCTTCGCCCCCCACCGGCTACGAAACCTGTCATCCGTTCCAACGGAGGAATATCTCATGACCACAACCATTGATCCCACGGCGCTACCCGCCGTAGGCATCGACTTGCAGTACAGCCACACCATCGGCCGGGCGGAATTCTCCGGCCCGGGGTTCCGCAACCCCACGGCCATGGCCCGGGGCGAAGAGGACGTGATGTACGTCGCCAATCGCTCCTACGACTACCGGCCCGACGGCAAGCGCATCACCATGTGCACCGTGGGCGAGGAGTTCATCGGCGAGTTTGCTAAGGGCGTATTCGAGCAGGGCGACGGCGAGGCCGTGTCCACGGACGGGGCCATCATCTGGCCGACGGCGATTACCGTGGGTCCCAACGGCAACGTGTACCTGGCGGACGAGTACCTGGACCGCATCAGCATCTACTCACCGGACGGCGAGTACCTCACCAAGTGGGAGCGCCCGGGCGACGGCGACGGCCAATGGGACAAGCCCACCGGCATGGTGTTCGCGCCCAATGGCACCCTCTACCTGGTGGACTGCAACAACCACCGGGTGCAGATGCTCACCGCCGACGGCGAGTACATCGGCCAGTGGGGCGAGTTTGGCGACGGCCCCGGCCAGTTCAACATGCCCTTCGGCATCGAGGCGGACAAGGACGGAAACGTGTACGTCGCCGACTGGCGCAACGACCGGATCCAGAAGTTCACCGCGGACGGCAAGTTCCTGATGCAGTTCGGCGAGACGGGGGACGGCCCGGCCCAGTTCAACCGCCCGACCGACGTGGCGGTGGACAAGGAAGGCGCGATCTACGTGGCGGACTGGAACAACGACCGGATGCAGATCTTCCACCCGGACGGTTCCTTTGCAGGAATGACGTACGGGGAGGGGACCATCTCCCAGTGGGGCATGGGCAAGCTGGACGCGAATCCCGAGATGTGGGAGGAGCGCAAGATTTCCCAGGGCCTGGATCGCGAGAAGCTGTTCTGGGGTCCCATTGCCGTGGAGTGCGACGACGAGGGTCGCATCTTCGTGGTGGAGACCGCGCGGTCGCGCATCCAGGTGTTCCACAAGCTGGACTCGCTCTTCTACGGGGTCAACGAGCGGGTGGCCGGCGGCGGCGGACGCCTGTAAACCGGCCTGCGGCGACGCTACTGGTGGGGGAGGTTGCATGGCCTCCCCCATAAGCATGTTCGGACGGCCGCATTTCGCGTGGCGCGTCGCAAACGAGGCCCGCAAGTGGTTACATTGCATGGATGGACAGGATAGACGGGATTTTTAGATGCAGAGGGTTCCTGGATTCCGGCTCCGTATCAAGTACGGGGTGACGTTCTTTCGCCGGTATGACGGTTTTGGCGCCGAACGGTCCCTTCAAATGTGAACAGGTGCCGGTTGACCGGAGGCGGGCCTGGTTGCCCGTCCGGTGTTATACTGGGTAATCTATACGATTGATGAGTTCGATATTGTGACTACGCAAGAACATCTCGTCGCACGTTTGAAGCCGCTGGGGATCAGGCTGACGCCCCAGCGCCTGGCCATTGCCGAAGTGGTGGTCAACTCGGCGGACCATCCCACAGTGCGCGACATATTCGAGAGGGTACGGGATTTCTTCCCGTACGTGACGCTGGCGACGGTGTATTCCACGCTGGCGATGCTGGAGCGCGCTGGCATCGTGCGGGAGTTGCCCTTCCAGAAGCAGTCCCGTTATGACGCCAACCTGTCGCCCCACGCCAACCTGGTGTGCCTGGGATGTGGCGCGGTGGTGGATGCGGACGTGGGCCAGGACGGCGTGGCGGACCTGCAACGGGCGATAGGCGAGAATACGGACTTCCAGATCTCCTCGCAGCGGGTCGACTTCTACGGCTACTGCGAAGGGTGCGCCCGGAACAACTGAACGACACCGGTGATTAATTGGGTGTGATTAGCCGTGGTGACCTATCACATCAGTTATGGAGAGCCGCAACGGGGGTTCGATTACAAGAAACTCCTGGTCGTGCTGGGCATCCTGCTGGCGCTGATCATTCTGGCCGCGATCGCGTACGGCGTCTACTGGCTGGTGACCAATAGCGACGGTATAGACGTGCCGGACTTTGCGGCGTCGGAAGAGGCCCCGGTGGGCACGCCGTTGAACGAGGTCCTGGCCTCCCTGTACCTGGACAACACCAACACGGTGTTCCTGGTGGACGTGAGCCGGAGCATCGAGGACGGGGGCAATCTGCCGGTGGTGAAGAAAGCGCTGCTGGACGTGGTGATCCCGTACGTGGACGAGAACGCGGGTCCGGCCGCCAAGAACAGCCGCGCGGCGCTGATGACCTTCACCGACGATACCGAGACACTGGTAGATATGGCATCGTTCGAAGAGTCGAGTCCGGCGGTGGCGTCGTGGCTGAACGCGGTGAACGACATGGGCACCCACGACAAGCCGGGCTACATCTACGACGCGGTGAAGGATGCCCACGGGTTGCTGGAGGAATTGGACGATTCCGCTAGGTTGAACGCCATCGTGCTGTTGACCGATGGCTCCGACGGGGGATTCAACGTGATTGACCCCGCCAGCGCGGCGGTGTGTCCGCCGGAGGTGGGCGCGCCAGCCGGACAGGTGTGCAGCCGCGTGTCCGACGCCGCGACCGGGGAAGATGCCTACGTGCCGTTCGACCCGGCGAGCCTGCAACCATGCCCGGCGCAGCTGGATGTGGCTCACGGCATGGCCTGCTCCGAATCCTCCAGCGCAACGAGCCAAACGGAGTTGCTGGCGGTGCTGGGTTCCGAGGGGAAGGTATCCAACCTGATGCTGCACACGATTGGGTTCGGCCGGGAGGCAGACCAGACGCTGCTGATGCTACTGGCGAAATCCGGCAAGCACGAAGGCCGTTACGTTTACGCCGACCACTAGGCGGTGGGCAGAGCTACGCTGAGTACGGACGGCGTCCGTGCTGCCGCGCGGACGGTCGTTGAGCATGGTTGCTTACTACATGACCTACGGCGAGCCGCCGCCGCGCCGTTTCGGGTGGTGGCGTATACTGGCCGTTCTTGCCGCGATACTGCTTGCGGGTGCCATCGCTGGAGCCATCTGGATGGCAGTCGCCGGCGACGACGCAAGCTCGGCTGACCCTTCTATGGAGGCCGTGCCATTCACTGCGGCGATCCCGGCGGTGTACGCTCCCGGCACCAATACCGTCTATGTTGTGGATCTCAGCGGGAGCATCGGAGAAGCCGGTCATCTGGAGGCTATTAAGCTTGCGCTGTCCACGCTGGCCCTGCCGGATTCCAGCGCAACGGTGGAGAACAGCCGAGCGGCGCTAATGGTTTTCGGAGGTGATGCCGAAGCGGAAACCATGATAGAGCTGTCCATGCTGAATGATGAGGTGGAGCAGGCTCACTGGTTGAGGGGGGTTAATGGGCTGGAAGCCACCACGACCGGAGGTTCGTACATCTATGATGCGGTGGACAGCGCGTATCGGAACCTGATGCTGACTCCTGATGACGGGCGGGCACAGGTGATTGTCTTGCTGTCCGACGGCATTGACGGGGGTGTGGGGGAGTGCCGGCTGGCGTCGGATAATGTTCGGACCGAATACTGCGTCGGTGACAGCGGAGACCCGGTGCCGTGTAACGACATGAGCCCGAGAGGTGGAATGGCCGAGATCTGCGAGGCTATTCCCAGCGCTACAGATCCTGGCGAGTTGCTGCGCAATCTCGCCGAGGACGGTTTGACCACGCACACGATTGCCTACGGTTCCACCAACGCCCACCAATGGCTGAAGCGCGTGGCCGAGGTTACAGGCGGGACGTACACCATCGCCGGGCGCTAGCCGGGCGGAGGAGTGACCGTTGGCCCGAATCACGCGGCTCACCCTGGTCAATTACCGTAATTTCCGCGAGGTCGACATCGCGCCGCCGGCGGGCGTGTCGGTGTTCCACGGCGGCAACGCCCAGGGCAAAACGTCCCTGCTGGAGGCGGCGTACACGCTGGCCGTGGGCCGGTCCTTCCGGACGGAGCGCGAGCGGCAGGTGCTCAACTTCGATGCGGCGCGGGACGGCGCAGCGGCCTATATCACCGGAACCGCTTGGGTCGATGGACAATCGCTCATGGTGGTGGTCGGCTACCAACCGACGGCCCGAGAGACCGGGGCCGACGGAGGCTCCGATGCTGGCGGTTCCAATGCGGCGACATTGCCACCGGTCACAAAGCAGATACGGGTGAACCGCCAACCGGCCACTGCGTCAGGGTTGGTGGGCCGCATTGCCGCGTCGCTGTTCTCGGTAGACGACCTGGACCTGGTGCTGGGGTCGCCGGCGCACCGGCGACGCTATCTGGACGTGCTGATCAGCCAGGCGGACCGGTCGTATCTACAGGCGCTGCAACGGTTCCAGGCGGCCCTGCGGAACCGGAACGGGCTGCTGCGCCGCCGCCGGGAAGGCCACGTGGACCCGGATGAGCTGGAGTATTGGGACGAGCAACTGATCCAGTGGGGGGCCGCGGTGACCTTCGGGCGGGCCCGGGCGTTGGCGCGGCTGTCCATTTTCGCCCGCCGGCAACACGGCGAGCTGGGCGAACCGGGTCAGGACCTGGCGCTGGAGTATGCGCCCAGCGTGTCGCCCGGGGAGTGCATTGACGAAACTGCGGCGACGTTCCGGCGGGAGTTGGAGCGAGGTTCGGCGCGGGAGCAGGCCACCGGGATCACGGCGGCGGGGCCGCACCGCGACAACTTTGCGACGCACCTCAACGGACTGGACGCAGCGTCGTTCGCGTCCCGGGGCGAGGCCCGCACCATCGCGCTGGCGCTGCGGCTGGCGGAGGCGGAATACCTGGCGGAAATGCGGGGCGATGATCCGATCATCCTGCTGGATGACGTGTTTTCGGAAATGGACGACGGGCGGCGGGAGAGGGTCTTGCAAAAGGTAGCTCGATATCGCCAGACTCTGATTACCACTACCGACGTCGGGCCGGTTCGCGCCGCCCTGGGCGATAGCGCCGCCTACTTCCGCGTGGCCGACGGCACGGTGTCTAATGAAGAAAGGTAGCGTTCCGTTTCAGGTGGTTTCTTGGCATGGATGCACAGGATAAACGGGATTTCCAGATGGGAGGGATTCCTGGATTCCGGCCCCGTATCAAGTACGGGGTGACGTTCTTTTGCCGGAATGACGGTCCCAACTGCGTAAGTCCTATCCTAAAATCAGGCAAATGCTGCTGCTGACGAAATTGCGTTGTATGAATACTGAAACGATAACTGCCGCTGCTCAAATCCTCGCCACCGCTGAGTATGCCGTCGCGCTGACCGGCGCCGGCCTGTCGGTGGAGAGCGGCATACCGTCCTTTCGCGGGCCGGACGGCCTGTGGACCAAGTACGGGCAGCCCAGCAACCTGTCATACCGGGTGTTCTCGCGGGACCCACAGGACTGGTGGGAGAAGCGGCTGAGCGACGAGGTGACGCCGGGAAATCCCACCTACGATCTCAAGGACGCGGTGGACAACGCCCAGCCCAATCCGGGGCACGTTGTCATCGCGGAACTGGAAAGCGCGGGTATCATCAGGGCGGTGATCACACAGAACGTGGACGACCTGCACGGGCGGGCGGGCAGCCGCAACTTGCTGGAAATCCACGGCAACCGCAACTACCTCCGCTGCGTCGGTTGCGGATGGCGACGGCCCCGGGCGGAGTACGCCATCACCGACGTTCCGCCTTTATGTGGAGAATGCGGCGAGGTCATCAAGCTGGACACGGTGATGTTCGGCGAGCCGATACCCCGGGCGGTGCTGGATGCGTGCTTCGCGGAGACGCAGCGGTGCGACGCGATGCTGCTGGTGGGGACGTCGGGAGCGGTGAACCCGGCCGCGCAACTGCCGCTGCTGGCCCGGGAACGGGGCGCCAGGATCATCGAGGTTAACCCCGGGCCCACGCAACTCACCGCCACGGCGGACGTGGTCGTGACGGGGCCGGCCGGGGAGATGCTGCCGCGTATCGTCGAAGCGCTGGCGCTTTAACGGGGAAACTGATCACGGCAGGGCGGACGTAGGCAGGTCATGGTAGACATGCTGAACAACTGGTGGCTGGAGGTGGTCGCGGCGGCGGCGGCCATTGGGCTGGAGTGGCATGACCTGCTGGTGAGCCTGGGGATAGTGGTCGGGGCCGTGGTTTTCGCGGTGCTGTTCAGCCGGATATTGTTCCGGCTGCTGCTGAAGGTAACCAGTGTGTTCCCGGGAGACTTGGACGACCACCTGGTGTCCAATGCCAAGGGTCCGGTGACGGCGTACATCATCCTGCTGGGGGTGTACCTGGCGATCAAGATACCGCTGGAACTGCCGCCTACCATCGACACCGTGGTGGATCGGGTATTCTCCGTAGGCGCCATCGTAGTCGGCGCGTACATGATCAACGTGGTGGGCACCAGCGGGCTGGCGTGGCTGCAGGAATACCTGGCGAGCACGCCGGCGGCCAACACGAGCAGCTGGGCGCTGCCCCTGGCCCGACGCAGCCTGCTGCTGGTCGTGGCGGTGATGGCCATCATGGTGTCGCTGGACGTGCTGGGCATCAACATCACGCCGCTGATCGCCGGCTTGGGCATCGGCGGGCTGGCCGTGGCGCTGGCGATCCAGCCGACCCTGAGCAACCTGTTCGCCGGGACCTACGTCATCACCGAAGGGGTGGTCAACCCGGGGGACTACATCGACATGGAGGGAGGGGTCAGCGGCTACGTGGTGGACGTGAACTGGCGGAGCACGCGGCTGCGCACGTGGGGCAACAACCTGGTGATCATCCCCAACTCCCGGTTCGCCGAGACGGTCATCACCAACTACAGCAAGCCCGACGAGCACGTCAACGTGTACCTGACCTGCGGCGTGGCCTACGAGAGCGACCTGGGCCGGGTGGAGCAGGTCGGGCAAGAGGTGATGGAGCAGGTGCTGGTTGAGCACCCGGGAGCGGTGCTGGATTACGGCGCCTACTTCGGATACGAGAACTTCGGCGAGAGCAACATCGACTTCTGGCTGTTCGTGCAGGCGAAGGACCGGCTGGCCAGCTTTGAGGTGCGCACCGAGCTGATCAAGCAGTTGCACGCCCGGCTGACTGAGGAAGGGATCACGATCAACTACCCGGTGCGGACGCTGCATTTCCCGGACGGCTGGAACCCGCAGGACGGAACGCCGCTGCCGCCTCCGCCCACCACGGTGCGACGACCGACGATATCGCATTCGCGGACGGCGACAGCCGAAGATACGCCCGGCGGCGGTGGGGACGGGCCGGACGTTTAGGGGGAACGGTAGTAAAGCTCGGCCTATGTCCGGCAGACTCTGCCGGTCAGGAGGGCCACGATTACGGCGGCGGCCGGCGGCAGCAGTGCGCCGAAATTGAGCAGAGGATTGTCAAGGTACGGCAACCAGCCTAAGCTATAGAGGAACCCCGGCGAAAGGGCCGCCAGCAATATACCCACGGCTGACACGAGCCCCACCGTCCACATGGCCCTACCGTCAGCGTCGAACCGGCGGCGCGCAACGTACGCGGCGGCGGCGGCGCCGGCGGTTGTCATGGCCAGGCCCACGACCATTCCCCACGGATTGCCGTAAACGTCCAGATCCAACCGGATGCCGATTGCATCGACCGCCGCGACCGATACTATGATGACCGCGAACGGCCAGATTACACGGCGGTCGGGAGCAATCTTGGCCAACAGGGCGCCCACTATTGCCACTATTGCGCCGGTGAACAAAGATCCCAGGACAAGGCCCGGAGACAGAGAATCCGCATAGAGATACCATTCGCCGATGGCCGATGCAACGGCAACGCAGACAGCGGCGCCGGCTACCACTTTGACCTGCGTGGCGATGGACGGTTGGGGAATTGGCCTGGCGGGCAAGCGCAAGTTCTGCTCCGGGCCGGAGAACCGGTTGGTCATCAACCCTGCGAGGACGCCGGCGATGGGCGGAACGCCTCCCAAAGTGAGCGCAAAGGGCACAACGTTCAGTTCACTGCGGCTGCAACTAACTCCAAAAAAGCCGATACACAGATCGTAGTTGAACCAGAAGACTATCACCACGATGCACGCCGAAACGCCGATGGCAAGAGTTGCTATTGTGGTGATGGCAGCACGACCGGTTTGGGAGTCAGGCGCCGTCCGGGTCATGGTATAGGCCAGCCGGCCACCGGCGACGGTGATGACCAGCGCCACCACCAAGGGCCAGATGAACAAGAACCATGCTCCAAACCCGGCGGCAAGATAAGCGGTCACGCAAACCGCCGCCAGCAGCTTGGCCCGGCGCAAGTTGGGCGCCAGCAGGAGGAATGCCACGCTGATAGTGAGAGCAACGCCGCCGGCGAGCAGCACTGCCGTTACGACCGCGCCGGGGCCGTCGCTTTCGTCGGCATAACCGGTGCAGGAACCGGACAAGGCGGCGGCGGCCAGCGCGGAGAGTACCGCCAGAGGCAACAGGCGCCAGCGGGAGACCGTTGGCGCCTGCATTTCGGTGGGCTGCAATTTGCCGTCGTCGTTCAGCGGGACAATCCGTAGGCGGTGGCCTGAAGTTTGGCGTCGCCGGTGGCGTTGAGGCGCTGGGTGATGCTGTCGATCAACGAGCCGACGGCGGTCTCGCCCCAGAACCAGGTGTGGATGTCGGCCTCGCTGTCGCCGGGGCGCTGGGCCATGCGGGCCTCGTAGCAGAAGGCCTTGAGGTCGTCGGCGCAGTAGCGGACGAACTGGGGCACGGACACGTCGGCGGGGCGCTCGTCCATGTCGGCCTTGTCGCTCTCAGCGTAGGCCTCCAGGAAGCGGATAATGCCACGGAAGCGGCGCTGGGGGATGCCCGTCACACCCACGGCGGTGCGGCCGCGCTGTTCCTGCCAGCGTTCGTAGTAGCCGCGCAGGGCGGTAATCTCGCCGGCCGCGTCCAGCGGCTTGATGGTGTCGCCGTTGGTCGAAGCCGTCACCTCGGATGCCTGGGGCAGTCCGATGGGGCCGGCATCCTCGGGGTAGTCGGCGAGGACGGGGCCGGCGTCGCCGTCCAGAGTCGCCAGGGCGGCGGCGAGTACCTGGTGCTGGAAGTCGGGATCGTCGGGCTTGCCCATGGTGTAGCCGAAGTAGAAGGGCACCCACAGGGCCCGGGGCGGACGGACACGCTCGGCGTGTTCACGCACGAGGGCGATGGCAATGGTGGTCAGGCCGGCCTCCTCGAAGACCCGGGCGAGCACGCTCACGGCGTGGGTGCAGAGGGGTCAAGTGGGGGTCAGCAGGACGAGGTCGACGCCCTCGGCCCTGAGGCGCTGGGCGACCTCGGGTCCGGTCTGCTCGGCGACGACGGTGCAGTCGCGGAGGGCTCCCATGAAGGAGTAATGGTTGGGGGCGACGGCACCGATGACGCCTCGCTCGGCCAGTTCCCGCACGCGGTCCATGGGGAAGGTGATGTTGATGTCCCGATAAATGGCCGTGCGGTCGAAACCGATGCTGAAGTGGCTCTGCACGATGTCCGCCGGGTCGGAGTCGCTGGGGATGACGCGGTAGGTGGACTCGCCGCCGGGATGGTCGCGGTTGAATGGCTTGTCGTCGCGCAGGTGGAGGCCGGCGGTGGTGACGATGGCGGCATTGGCCTGGGACAGCGGCTTGGACAGGGGCGACCAGGGTGTGCCCTCGTCTTCCCGACAGGGGAAGAACTGGAGCATCTGGCGCTGGACTTCGGACAGGACGGACAGGCGGGGCATATGCTACTCCTTGTCAATCGGCTTGCTTCGGGTTACATCGCCGGCAGTGTTAGAGAAAGGCGCGGAGCATCCGGCCGGCACAGCCCTTGCAAAGGCGCGTCGGTTACTTCAGTCGGGAGGCGGCGCGTAGCCCGGAACCCACTCTGCCGAGCGGGCGATTTTGTTCAAGCGACCTCTGGTTTTGCGGCCGGTGATGTCACAGTGTCCGGTTCCGCCGGCATCCGGGGAGCGTATGATACCGAGTCCGTTCTCACGAAGGACTCCCACGGTGACGGTAGCAAGGTATCTTTGAGAACCGGCCTGGGCCACGGTTTCATAAGTGGTTTCGGATAGCAAGTACACCGACACTAGACCATCGCGACCGGATTGCATAAAGGCTTGCGATGAAGGACGGCGCCGGCCAATGGTTTCGTCGAAGACATGCTCGGACAGAGCGACACGTCTGACCACGACCGAATCATTGCTTATTGTCGGGTCATCAAACTCCCCGGTCATTGCGGACACTGACTATGACGACAAGGCTATCATGCAACTGATTTGCCGTTTCAGCCGGTCAAGGTCTGCCTCCAGAGGGCCCTCGTACTCCTCGTCCCCGCACGCGAAGTAGTATTCGAAAGAGCCGTCAGGGACGGCTTCGATTTCCAGGTCGCATCCCTGCGGATGCCAATCCGCCTGGACACCGCCGCGCCAAGTAGGACAGATCGATGGAGGAGGCGCGTCGTCACCAAGGATTTGGGTCAGCAGCAGCAAAAGTCTGGTCGCGGCTACGGGATTCGGCGGTTCGGCGCCGTCTTTCCAATCATCGTCGTCCCAATTTAGATTGGTGATGGCCGAGATGGTGGGGCCAAACCAGATGGGCGGGTTGATTGGTTCGGAGTTTTCCGTTACCGGTGTGATCCCGACAATGTCGTGACTTCCTTTGATGAGGCCGTGCAGAAAATGAACTTGTCCAGCGCTGTAGACAGGGGAGTGGGCAACATCGGAGGCGTTCGGGACAGGCGCGGTTGTCATCATGCCCTCCTCTCTGCGAGTTTCCGGCTTTGATGCTTTAGCGTTTGCGGCTACGGCCTCGTCCAGTACCGGGGCAGTGCAGGCTTTGGAAACCTCGGTTGTTGCTACCCCGGTATTCAACATATATTTGTCGATGGGCCGGTTAGTCGAACATGATGGCTCCGCGGCCGATTTCGCCGCGGTCGAGGTCGTCGTAGGCCTCGTTGATCTGGTCGAGGGTGTAGTGGCGCACGACCAGGTCGTCGAGGTTGAGCTTGCCGGACTGGTAGAGGTCGACCATGACGGGCATGTCGGTGCGCGAGCGGGCGGAGCCGTAGTAGGAACCGCGCAGGGTCTTCTCGTTGCGGACGAGGTCGACGGCGTTGATGCCGGCCTCCTGGCCCCAGGGGGCAATGCCGACGACGGTGACGACGCCGCGCTTGGCGGCCATCTCGTAGGCGGCCTTGGTGGTGTCGCCGCTGCCGAAGACCTCGAAAGTGTAGTCGGCGCCGCGCCCGCCGGTGAGGTCCTTGACCTGGCGAACCGGGTCCTGGTCGGCGGCGTTGACGGTGTGGGTGGCGCCGAAGCGCATGGCGAACTCCAGCTGGGCCTCGCGGATGTCAACGGCGATGATCTGGCCGGCATTGGCCAGGGCCGCGCCCATGATGACGTTGAGGCCGACGCCGCCGCAGCCGATGACGGCGACGGTGCTGCCGGCTTTGATCTCGGCGCTGTAGAGGGCCGCGCCGACGCCGGTGGTCACGGAGCAGCCGATCATGGCGGCCTTGTCCATGGGCACCGGGCTGGACACGGGCACGACGCCGGTTTCGGGAAGCACAGCGTACTCGGCGAAACAGGCCACCTTGCCCATGTGGTGAATGTCCTTGCCGTCGGCGTGGAGGCGGGTGGTGCCGTCGAGGAGGTTGGCGCCGGTGGCCGCGTGGAGGTCGCACAGGTTGCTGTGGCCCTCGAGGCAGGAGCGGCAGCGTCCGCAGGCGGGGACAAATGAGAGGATGACCTGGTCGCCCTCGCTGGCCAGGGTGACGCCGGGTCCGGTCTGGACGACGGTGCCGGCGCCCTCGTGTCCGAGGACGACGGGGATGGCGATGGGGGCGTCGCCGTGCATGAAGTGGCGGTCGCTGCGGCAGATGCCGGCGGAACCGACCTTCACCAGGACCTCGCCGGCCTTCGGCTCGTCAAGGTCGACCTCGCAGATATCGAGAGGCTGACCAACTTCCCACAAAACGGCAGCTTTTACCTTCAAAACGGGTCCCTCCTGATGGTGACGGCGCGGATGGTCGCGGTTGCGGCGCGCCGGGTACGGATATTTGGACTATTGTAGATTACGGGGCGGGATACGGCTAGGGTGAGAGATGTGGCCAGGGCTTGAGCAAAGTCATTGTCAGAATCAGGATTTGCCGGATTTTGAGATTTTCAGGATGTTCATAAATCCCGAAAATCCTCTAATCTTGGTAATTCTGATTCTGGCAGTTGTCGCCGGAATGAACTTTGCACAAGCCCTGGTTAGACAGGCAGGGCGGGATAGGGTGGTACAATACGAAGCGGTGAACAGCAATGGCGATCAAACACCGAATAATCCGCTTGCCGCATGTGGGTCACGGTTTCACAGACGGCATGGCTCGCATCGTTGATTTTGGCGGCGCCTTGGATGACTACTACGTAGACGAGCTAGTCAGGATTTATGAAGATCTACGTGTCCGCAGGTTGGGTGCTCCGTCGGGTCCGGAAGCGGAGGCCGAGACTGTCAGGATTGTCTGGGACGAGGTAGGCCAGTGCATTCGGAATGCTATCGGGGTGTTCGAATCCGAAGGCAGTGACGAGCATTTGCCGGCAGAGCAAGTTTGATGAGCGAGACCGATGGGAATAATGACGCCAACGAGAATCAGTCGGTGGCTGGACCGGCCGATTCTCAAACGCGGCTAACCCGCGTTGTGGTTGGATCAGAATGGCAAGGTCCGTTGCCTCCGCCGGACGTCCTTGCCCTATACGACCAAATCGTACCTGGCGGAGCCGACCGACTACTGACCATGGCAGAGAAAGGTCACCAACACCAAATCGACCTAGAAACGGCCCAGATCGAATTGGAGAAGGCGACGCTCCAGTCGGTGAACACTACTATCAATAATGATGCTTCGCGAAGCAAATGGGGGCTGGCAGCCGGGGTCTTCATTGCTTTAGTGGGAATGGGTATCGGGGGTTGGCTCACCGCAATTGGCATGGGCGGTTTCGGACTGGTCTTCCTATTCCTGCTATTGGCGAGTTTAGTGGGAACCTTTATGTATGGCGCATTGACCCGTCGGTCAACGCTTCGGGTGCAGGTTGACGACGACTCGGAAAATTAGGCGGAGCATGGGCCAGTCACAGTAGCAACTCAACAATGGTGAGCGGAGAGACACGCCGGGCGATGGAGCGGGTGGTGGTGGTCGGGACGAGCTGCTCCGGGAAGACGACGCTGGCGCGGCAGTTGGCCGGAGTGTTGGGAGTGCCGCACGTTGAATTGGATGGGATCCACTGGATGTCCGGCTGGCGGGAGCGGCCGGTGGAAGAGGTGCGGCGGATGGCCGTTGAGGCCGCGGCGGCGGAACGGTGGGTGATGGACGGCAACTACAGCGCCGTGCGTGACATCGTCTGGGGAGGGGCAACCACCGTCGTCTGGCTCAACTATCCCTTTCGAGTCGTGCTGTGGCGCGCGCTGACCCGGACCACCAGGCGGGTAGTCACCCAGGAGGAGCTGTTCTCGGGCAACCGGGAAGGCTTCAGGCAATCGTTCCTCAGCCGGGATTCGATCATCCTGTGGGCGATTACCAGCTACCGACGGGTACGGCGAGAGTACCGGCGGATACTGGACGGCGGGGATTACACCCACTTGCGGGTGATTGAGCTGCGGGGACCGCGCGAGGCAGAGGCGTTGATTGCCGCCCTGCGCCCGCAATCACAGATGAGGCGATGCACGTAACTGTTCAGATTTGAGGGGACGTTCCAGTCCCGGACCGTCATGCCTGCTGAAGCAGGCTCCAGAGGCCGCTGCCATGAGCAACCTTGCGGTCCGGACACGACGCTGGATTCCGGCTCAAGGCCGGAATGACGGTACAGTAGTTGAAATATCCAGCGATTCTGAACAGATCCCGAAGCATGGACCGTAGGGATACGCGGTTTGCGCACTGGCGGCCGTGTGCAGGCCGAGTTTTGCCATGAATTGTTCGGCCAGGTGGTCGTTTTGCTCAGGAGCCATTCGGCGAGGCGGCGTCCGGCGCAGCGGTCCACCAGGAACCTCATGCCTCAACCTTCGACAACGGAAACCGCAGCAAGCGTATCACCTGAAATTACGGCGTGGGCGTAGGCGGTGCAGGCGCGGATATCGTCCAACTCAAGGTCGGGGTAATCGTCCAAAATACCTTCGGAAGAGACACCTTGGGTGAGCAGGCTCAATACCAGTTCCACTGATATCCGCATATCTCGAATAATCGGCTTTCCACCAAACACATCCGGCCTGGCGGTGATTCTCGCGAGCAATTCTTGGTTGGTTGGCATGATTTTCCTTCGAACCGCAATTTGGACACGGCACCGCGCTGGCGGGATTGCCGCGCTGCGCTCGCAATGACAGAGGATACGAATCAGAAGGCGAGTTTACGCGGTCTGCACGCCGGCCGCGGTTTGCAGACCGAGTTCCTCGATGGACTGTTCGCGCATGAGGAACTTCTGGACTTTGCCGGTGACGGTCATGGGGAACTCGTCGGTGAGCTTGACGTAGCGGGGGACCTTGTAGTGGGCGATCCGTCCGCGGCAGAAGTCGCGGATTGAGTCCTCGGTGGCGTCGGAGTCGGGCTTGAGGCGGACCCAGGCCATGACCTCCTCGCCGAAGCGCTGGTCGGGGACGCCGATGACCTGCACGTCGTCGATCTGCGGGTGGGAGTAGAGGAACTCCTCGATCTCCCGGGGGTAGATGTTCTCGCCGCCGCGGATGATCATGTCCTTGAGGCGGCCGGTGATCTTGTAGTAGCCGTCCTCGTCGACGGTGGCCAGGTCGCCGGTGTGGAGCCAGCCGTCGGCGTCGATGGCGTCGGCGGTGGCGTCGGGCATGTTGTAGTAGCCCTGCATCACCATGCCGCTGCGGGTCTGGAGCTCGCCCTGCTGGCCGGCACTCACTTCGAGGTCGGTGTCGGGATCGACCAGGCGGACCTCCACGTTGGGCAGGACCTTGCCCACGGTGGACACGCGGCGCTCGATGCTGTCGTCGGCGAGGGTCTGGGTGATGACGGGCGAGGCCTCGGTGAGGCCGTAGGCGATGGTGATGCGCTGGGCGCCCATGCGGTCGATCACCTCGCGCATGACCTCGATGGGACAGGGGGAGCCGGCCATTATGCCGGTGCGCAGGGAGCCGAGGTCGAACTTGGCGAAGTCGGGGTGGCTGAGCTGGGCGATGAACATGGTGGGCACGCCGTGGACGGCGGTGCAGCGTTCTTCTGACATCGCCTTCAGGGTCTGGAGCGGGTCGAAGTGCTCGGCGGGGATGACCATGGTGGAGCCGTGCACGACGCAATTGAGGGTGCCCATGACGCAGCCGAAGCAGTGGTAGAAGGGCACGGGGATGCAGAGGCGGTCGCGCTCGTCCATCTCCATGCAGTCGCCGACGTGGAGGGCGTTGGAGAGGATGTTGTGGTGGGTGAGGGTCGCGCCCTTGGGGTTGCCGGTGGTGCCGGAGGTGTACTGGATGTTGATGGGGTCGTCGGGGCCGCACTGGGCCTGGCGGGCGCGCAGGTCTGACGCGCTGACCTCGTCGGCGCGGGCGGTCAGGTCGTTCCAGCGCCACATGCCCTCGGGCGTTGGCGCGTCCGGCTCGTCGTGGGCCGGGATGAAGACGAGGTGTCGGAGGAAGGGGTAGTTGGCGGAGTTCAACTGGCCGGGAGTGGTTTCGAGCAACTCGGGGATGAGCTCGTTGACCATGCCCACGTAGTCGGAGGTGCGGAAGCGGCCGATGAGGACCAGGGCGGTGAGCTGAGACTGCTCCAGGAGGTAGGCCAGCTCGTGGGTGCGGTAGGCAGGATTGACGTTGACCAGGACGGCGCCGATCTTGGCGGTGGCGAACTGGGTGAGCACCCATTCGGTGTAGTTGGTGGCCCAGATGCCGACGTGCTGGCCCTTCTCGATGCCGATGGACATGAGGCCGCGGGCGACGCGCTCAACCTCGGCGTGGAACTGGCTATAGGTGAACCGGTGGCCGGTGGCGGCGTGGACGAGGGCCTCGCGGTCGGTGTAGCGGTCGGTCTGCTGGTCAAGGATGTCGCCGATGGGGAGGCGGGTATTAATGCTGGTGGCCACGGCGGCACCTCCTGAGAAGGGTTGCTATGCGTATTCCGTTCGCAAGGGACTGCGCATGATGGGCGATGACAGGGTTATTGTATCGTTATTGGGCTCGTTCACGCATTGGCGTTGCTGGTCTGCGTTACGCATGAAAAAGGGCAGCACGGGGGAACGTACTGCCCTGATCTGCGTGGGAAGTCTGGCGTGGTCAGGACTTGTCCTGCCGATCTTTGGCCGACGGTTTGGCTTCGGGAGGGAGTTTGCCGCCCGGGGGTTTGCCTGGCGGCCAGGCTTTGTGGGTCGCCACACGCGGGGCCGTACCTTCGATCAGTCGGACGCGACGCCCACGAATTTCAGGTTGTTTATTGTCGGGTGGCATGATTTTGCGCTGCTTCAACATCGGCACCGTATCCTACAGTAACCATATCATGGACCGTCGTGGCAGACCAGCCTTGAGCAGAACGTGAGTGCTGCGAATGTTCCAAATTGTAAAAGTACGAATAGATTAACACTGTGTCGACGTCGTTAGAGATTATAAACTCACAATATTCGTGATGGGATTCGCCCGGCTCGATGACCAGCTCATTGGGACCCAGGCGGTGAAACGCTTCGTCAATGACTGGCCAGCCAATATCGGCGTGTTGTTCGGAATTGAACGCCGCTTCATACAGAGCTTCAATGTCCTCATCGTCCAACGGTTGGACTTGGTGCAGCCTGAAGAAGCTTTCGCGGATTTCGACCCTAATCTTGGAGCTGTTGTGCAGGGAAGCGGTCACCGCGATGTGAAGGTACTGTGTACCAGCGGCACGGTGGGTGGCGGATTGGGTTACGGTCAGGTGCGGCTCGAAGTCGCGGAACAGTTGGAGCTTGCGGTAGGCGAATACGGCGCCAGCGATGATGATCACGGCGGTGGCAAACAACTGCGCAGAGCTGACAACGTCGCTAAAGCGGCCGGCATCCGCGGCCTCGACAAGCCAGCGGTTGAGCAGTACGACGGTGCCGACCACTGCCACCGCGACGGCGGCGACCAACAACAGGTCCAGTGTAAGGCGACGATACGGACGGAATCGGTTTGGTGATATGCGCAAGCCCGCCTCCCAAGGCAGATACTGATGCGGTGGGCGAGTCTAACATCGCCGCGGGGCTGAAACGCCAAAACGGCGGCAAATCGCGCGGCGGATTTTTGACAGTGCGGGCGGTTGGGGGTAGCATGTTCAGTCAAGATTTCTACTGGTAAACCGACGCCGGCGGCTCGTGATTGTGCAACTCAACTGCCCTCGCTCGAACTGATTGTCGCCGGACGGAATGTTACTGATCTGACGCGTTGCGGGGCGGTCGGCGGACGTTGCCGGCACGTCCTTTTGCCCCGTTTTCTGGGAGAGATGCCTTGACTAGCCCTACCGCGAATACCGCCGACCGGCCCGATGCCAAGTCGCCGCTGTCCGGACCGGCAATCGTCCCCGAATTTGAGGAGGCGCTGACGCGCCTATGCGCGATAGCACGGCGGGGTCAGCGCGTTGACAGTCCCTTGTACAACCCCTCGGAAGAGTGGATTGTGGAGAGGATGCGCATCTTCCAGGACCTGCCGGAGCAGGATCGGGCGGAACTGCTGGCCGAGGCGCAGGCTTTGGAAACCGAGGCAGCAGAGGCCAATGCGGCGGGCCGAGCGTCCAGCAAGGTTTGGCCGGAGACGGTGTTCCGGCTGGACAACGGCGGTCTGGCGTTCTTCAGCCAGCTGGGAGTGGTGCGCCGGCCGGACCTGACGCAGTATTTCGTGGAAGGGTTCACCCGCAACCGGGACGCGCTGGCGTTTTCGGAGGACAACCAGCGACTGTTCACCGAGGTATTTCACCGAGTTTGCGAGAAGATGGAGGCCCACTTCGCCAGCCCGAACCCTGACATGGAGAAAGGCATCGTGCAGACCGACCGGCAGATTTGCGACGCGCCAGGTCGGTCTTTTCATGCGCGCCAACTGCTGTTCGGCACGCGCTACATGCAGGCGCCCTACATGTGGCGGCGGCTGACCTTCGACCTGCCCCAGGAGCAATGGCAGGAGCCGCCGGACATCCTGGAGGTTTCGGTCCCCCACTGGATGGACGACTTGGATCTGGACGAGGGGCTCAAGGCTCGGTTGCGCGAGGCCGGAATCACGCAGCTGGTGTTCAAGGCGCCCACGCGGGGGCTCTCGCTGCACTTCGGGTTCGATTACGTCGGCGAGCACAAGATGGGCCCGCTGTCCATCGCCATGCACCAGGTGAAGCAGAAGAACGGCCTGGCGGTGCAGGCGGCGCTGAGCATGGCGCGCGTGCGCAAGTTGGACGGCCCGGCCGGTCCGGGAGAACTGGCCAACACGGCGCTGGTCACGGTGGGGCCGTCGTTGCACGGCAAGAGCACGCTGACCATCATGGTGGAACTGGCCAACAGCGAGTTGGCCGACGTGCTGGGCCTGAAAACCGACCCCGAGGAAGGGGTCTACCCGATGAACGACGACATCGTGCTGCTGCAGCCGCTGGACGATCCCATCCCGAGCAACCGGAGCGGGCGGCGGGCAATGATCTCCCACGCCATTGACGGCACGGAGAACAACTTCTACGCGGTGCCCTTTGGCCTGACCCGGGACGACGACCCGATCACCTACGACGTGCTGCGGGGCGCGCCGGGCGTAACGTCGCCCGACGAGACGCTGGAAAACGTGCCGGTGCACGTGGACAGCCAGGAACCCAACTACCTGGAAAACCCGGTGCGCAACATGCGGATGATCCTGTCGCGGCGCGGGCTTTTGCAGCGCAAGGGAGCGGCAGGGCTGATTTCCAAGATCACGGGCGGGCGGTTGAACGATTCGGTTCACGTGCCCATGGAGAACACGGACCGGGTCTTCTGGCAGGAGGTGATGCGGCAGAACACGGTGATACCGCCCCTGCGTCGTTTGAGCCTGGAGCAGTACATCAGGGTGCTGATGTACGGCGAGGCGGTGCAGATGGGAGCGGCCATCGGCGCTATCGGCCGGCCCTACGTGGAGTACTTCTCCGACCCGTTCATCATCGGCCTGGAGGACGAGAACGCCAACCTGCTCTACCACGTGCTGCAGCAGTTGGCCTGGGGCGGGATGCCGCAGGAGTATTACGCCTTCAACACCGGCGGAGTGGGCGCCGACAGCAACGAGGAGGCGTCGGGTTCGCGCTACCGCAAGATACCGCGCGAGCTGACGATGATGCTGCAGGAAGCCCTGCTGCGGAACGCGGTCAAGTTCGAGTACGACGGGATGCTGCGCTCGGAAGTGGCGGTGGCGATTCTGGACGCCGACGGCAACGAGGTGGTGGACCTGCGCCAGGACTGGCTGCCGGTCAACATTTATGGTGAAGAGGACTATGCCGGCCGGGTGGTCGAGCTGATGCGACGGCGCTACTACGGCCGCGACCAGCAGGACAAGGCGGGGATACTGCGCTACACCAAGGTGGTCAATACCATCCTGGACATCACCGACGCTCCGGCTCCGGCCAACGAGCGCGAATTGTCGTGGCTGCTATCGTTCTACTGGTCGCTGGACCAGGCGTACGAGACGCTGGTGGACACGGCGGCACATCGTTCCGAGGGAATGCGACCGGTAGCCTACCAGTTGCGGGAGTTGCAGCGGAAGTTCGATGCCGGCCAGTCCGGCGGGCTGTCGCTGGATGCGGCCGGAAAGAGGAGCCTGGCCGAGCTGGGGCTGCGAGCCGGATAAAACAAAGCGACCTTACCGTAGCGCCCGCGAGAAAAGGCCGTAACCGTGGATATCGGACAAATCGTAACGCTGGTGGTTTTCGTCGCCACCGTCATCGGCGCCGTGCTGTATCTGAGGGCGGACGCGAGGGCGAACCGCCAGGAGTTCAAGAATGACCTGGCTGAGTTGAAGTCTGATTTCAACGGCCAGCTGGCTGAGTTTAGGGCAGAGTTCAACGCGGACATCAGCAAATTGAGCGCGGACATCGAAAGCCTCAACCAGCGTGTTACGGTGTTGGAATCCAAGGTTGAGGCGCTGGACACGAAGATTGACACCAAGACGGCGGAGTTGTCCGCGCAGATGCAGCGGAACCACCGGGAGTTGCTGATCCGGCTGGCGTTCCGCCACCACGGCGACGGCCGGTATCCGGTGTCAGCGGCGACGGACCCGGATCCGGTTGATCCTGCGGCAGACGGCGAGTAGATGCACAAGACAGTTCAAACGGGGTGAGTTTTAAGGATGGCAGATAACAGCATTCAGGTCATTGGCGCCGTACCGTCCCAGCACGCTGACGTGCTGAGCGCCGACGCGCTGGAATTCGTGGCCGAGCTACACCGGAACTTTGAGACCACGCGGCGGCGTCTGATGCAGGCCCGTGTCCGCCGGCAGGCGGAGATAGACGCGGGGGCGACGCCCGACTTCCTGACGGAGACGCGGAGCGTGCGCGACGGAGACTGGCGGGTGCAGCCGGCTCCGACAGACCTGACCAACCGGCGGGTGGAGATCACCGGGCCATCGTCCAACCGGCGCATGGTGATCAACGCGCTGAACTGCGGGGCGCAGGTCTATATGACCGATTTCGAGGACGCCCACTCTCCGGCGTGGCTGCCAACGCTGGACGGCCAGTTGAACGTGCGCGACGCCTACCGGCGCACCATCAGCGACGAGGCGGCGGACGGACGGCAGTACCGGCTCAACGAGGACCTGGCGACGCTGTGCGTGCGGCCGCGCGGGCTGCACTTGATGGAGCGGCACGTGCTGGTGGACGGCGAGCCCGTGGCCGGCAGCTTCTTCGATTTCGGCCTGACGGTCTTTCACAACCATATTGCGCAGCAGAGTCATGCGACGGGTCCTTACTACTATCTGCCCAAGTTGCAGTCGCACTTGGAGGCGCGGCTCTGGAACGACGTTTTCAAATACGCCGAGGAACGGCTGGGGATCCCTCAGGGAACCATCAGCCCCACCGTACTGATCGAGCACATCCTGGCGGCGTTCGAGATGGAGGAGATCCTGTACGAGTTGCGGGAGCGTCCGGCGGGCCTCAACCTGGGCCGCTGGGACTACATCTTCAGCGTGATCAAGGTGTTCAACAGGCGCTCGGACATGGTGTTCCCGGACCGGGCGCAGGTAACGATGGCGACACACTTCCTGACCTCGGCGGCGCAACTGCTGGTCAACACCTGTCACCGCCGCGGAGCCCACGCGCTGGGCGGAATGTCGGCGTTCATTCCGCGTCGGGATGACGCGGCGGCCAACGAGGCAGCTTTCGCGCAGGTGCGGTCAGACAAGCAGCGGGAGGCCGACCAGGGCTTTGACGGCGCCTGGATCGCCCACCCGGGACTGGTGGAGCCGGTGCTGGACGTGTTCCAGGCAGCGTTTTCGACGGACAACCAGCTGTCGATAATACCCGAAGTGCGCATCGCGCCGGACGATCTGCTGGCGGTGCCGGAAGGACAGATAACCGAAGCCGGCCTGCGGAACAACGTCAGCGTGGCGTTGCAGTACATCGACGCCTGGACGCGCGGCAACGGCGCAGTTGCCATCTACGGGCTGATGGAGGATGCAGCCACGGCGGAGATCTCGCGGTCGCAGCTGTGGCAATGGCTTCAGCACGGCGCCGCGCTGGACGACGGCCGGCCCATCACGGCCGAGTTGTATCGCCAGGTGCGGGCCCAGGAAGCGGCCGCCCTGGTGGAGCAGCGGGGCCAGGAAAATCCGGGCGCGCTGGACAAGGCGGTGGAGTTGCTGGACGAAATCGTGCTGTCGGATGACTTCGTGGAGTTCCTGACGCTGCCCGGTTATCGCTACCTGGACTAGACGAGGGTGACCGCCATGGCCTCCGCTGCCTCCGCTGCCTCCGTCAAAGGCGCTGCACTTCCGGCAGACGATGACGAACTTTATTGCGACCTGCCCCATCCGGTGTGGGTCAACATCCGGCCCATACTGGAATCGGTGGCGGGGAAGCTTACCGACGAAGAGATTGACCAGTGGTTCGTGGGATTCGCACGGGCCAATGAGGGGCGCGGATTCTACCTGGAGCTGACCGCAGAAGGGGAGTTAGTAATCAACCCCATGGTGAATTTGCACAGCGGTATCGCCGAAGCGGAAGGGATAGGAGGCTTGTACATATGGTCGCGGGAACGCGGTGGGCTTACACTCAGTTCGCGCACGATTATCCGCCTTCCCGACGGCACGCGCGCCGAGCCGGATATGTCGTGGCTGTCGCCGGAGCAGGTGACGGAACTCGGCCCCGCTTTACCGCGCACCGTTACCGTCTGCCCGGCTTTTGTAGGCGAGATAATGTCAGAAACCGACCGTTTGCCGCCGTTGCAACGTAAGATGGAGCGGTACATTGCCAACGGGGCGCTGCTGGGGTGGCTGATCGACCCGTACCGGCGGCGGGTGCATGTCTACCGACCCGACACCGAAACGGAGATACTGGAAGACCCTGAATCGGTTAGTGCAGATCCGGTGATGCCCGGCTTCGTTTTCGAAGTGCGGCAGCGAATCTTCGCGCTGTACGAAACAGCCGCAGAGTAGCGGGTCAAGCAAAGATGAAGGTCCACCTGGTTGACGGCACTTTCGAGCTGTTTCGGGCTCACTACTCGCCGCGGCCGGGGCGTACCACTCCGGATGGGCGGGATGTCAAGGCGACGCACGGGTTGGCGCAGTCCCTGATCGCGCTGCTGGGCCAGCCGGATGTCACGCACATTGCGGTGGCGTTCGACAGCGTGATCCGGTCCTTCCGTAACGATATGTTCGACGGTTACAAGACCGGCGACGGAGTGGAGCCGGATCTGCTGGCGCAGTTCCCACTGGCCGAGCAGATCACCGGAGCCCTGGGGATCACCGTCTGGCCCATGGCGGAGTTCGAGGCGGACGACGCCATCGCCACCGCTGCGGTGCACTTTTCGGCGATCCCCGACGTGGAACAGGTGGTGATGTGCTCGCCGGACAAGGATATGTCGCAGGTGGTGTCGGGCCAGCGGGTGGTGATGCTGGACCGGCGCAAGGGGGAGATCATCGACGAGGCCGGCGTGGTAGACAAGTTCGGAGTGCCGCCGTCGGCCATCGCCGACTACCTGGCGCTGGTGGGCGACTCCGCGGACGGGATCCCGGGCATACCCCGCTGGGGGGCGCGCTCGACCGCCACGGTTCTGACACGATACGGGCACATTGAGGATATTCCCGCCGACATGGCGAGTTGGGACGTCAAGGTGCGCGGCGCTGGCAACCTGATGGTGGCACTGACTGAACAGTGGAACGATGCCTTGCTCTATCGCGACCTGGCCACGCTCAGGCTGGACGTACCGCTGGATGAAACCGAGCCGGAACAGGTGCGATGGACCGGCGTGCGCCTACCGGACCTGGAAGAACTGTGCGGGTCCCTGGGGTTGGAGTCGTTGCTGGAGCGGTTGCCGGAAACGCCGGCGCAGTCATTCTGAGACGCCAGCCGGTTGATCGGACGGCGGATCCGGATCGCGTCGCCGATTTGCGCTCCAATTGCGGTAGCCGAAGCTGGCAACTCCGGCGGACAATAGGAGCACCGCTCCCAGCACCGAGGTCAGGGCGACGCGCATGGTGGCGTCGAACCAGAAACCGGCGGGGAAGAGGATGAGCAGGTAATCGGTGCGCGGGTCGAGGATCCACAGGTCGTTGGCGAAGCTGAGTCGGTGGAAGAGCAGGAAGAGTTGCTCGAAGCTGGCGACCGCCGCAAGACCCACCGCGAACACCGAGACCAGAGTCACGGCTCCGCCCCAGACCGCTAGCCGGGCCGCGCGAGTCGACCACACGGGCCGGTCCATGACGGCGAGGAGGGTGAGGGTGGACAGTATCCACAGCGCTGATCCCAGAGCCACCCAGTAGGTGCCGCGCACCAGGCGTTTGACGTCGTACATATGGGCCACTTCGCGCTGGTTGAACACCTCCTGTTCGACGCCGTAGATGGGCGCGCGCACCGCCAGGGGTTCGACCGAGCTATTGAAGTAGCGTCGGAGTTCGGCGCCGATGGCTACCAGATCCGGGTCGGAGATGCCGGACCGTTGGGCGGTGTGATAACGCTGGAAGCCGTTGCGGTAGAGCCCCGGGTCGTTGACGGCCCAGGTCACCGAGCCGGCGACGAGAAAGAGGAGCACGGCGGGAACGGCGAGGGCTTGCGCAACCGCCAGGGAGATGGAGACGGGCCTCCGGTCAGTCATCAGCCGGGCGCTGGCGATGGTGGAATATGTCGGCCAACGGAATGGCGAGGCTGGGGAGTAGGGGTGTGGTCAGAGTGTCGGAAGCGGTGAGAAGACTGCGCTGCACGTAGTCGCCGTCGCGGAGTTCCAGCAGCAAGGCCGTGTCGTTTACGGGGTCGAAGATCCAGTACTCGGAAACGCCGGCGTCTGCGTAGAGTTGCCGTTTGCGGATGAGATCGCGGTTGCGGTCGGATGAGAGGACTTCAACCGCGATGTCCGGTACACCTTCAAGATAACCACCTACAATCATATTGGGCCGGCCGGAGAGGATAACGATCAGGTCGGGTATCAGGACATAGCCCGGCTCCCGCGAGAGGATGGTGACGGGGTCGATGTGGACTGAAGCAGGCGGCTCAGCGAAGTTGTCCAGATAATTCGCGATGTACAGGACAATCCGCATGACCAAAAATTGGTGGACAAATCGAGGTCTGGGCATGATGTAAAGCTCTCCGTCGTCCAGTTCCATTTTGTTCCGTTCTTCCGTGTCGGGAAGGTCGAGGAACTCGGCGACGGACATGCGGGCGCCGGTGACGATGGGTTTCGTTGCCATGGCAAGGCTCCGGTGGCGGGCTTTCGATTAACAGGCTGCGACCGATTAACAGGTTACCCGAAGGGTGGTTTGATTATCAAACGTGCGGCGACGCGCGGGATTGGAGGCTGGGATATACTGGCGTCATTATGCAGAACGATGTTACGTCTCCGACAAATTCGCCGATACCCGAAGGGCGCATGGGGGAGTTCCAATCCCTGGTCGACGTCGTGGCCCGACTGCGCGGGCCGGGCGGCTGCCCTTGGGACGCCGAGCAAACCCACGAGTCGCTGAAGCGCAACCTGCTGGAAGAGTGTTACGAAACGCTGGAGGCCATTGACGCCGGCGAGCCGCTGGAGTTGGCCGAGGAGCTGGGAGACATCCTGGTGCAGGTGGCGTTTCACGCCGATATTGCGCGGCAGGCCGGGCACTTCGACATCGCCGACGTGCTGACCGCGATCAACCGCAAGCTGATCCGGCGGCATCCCCACGTGTTCGCCGACGGCAGCGCATCCGACGCAAGGCAGGTTGAGCGCAACTGGGAGCAACTGAAGGCGGAGGAACGGCGGCAGGCCGGGAAGCCGGAGCCCTCGGCGATGGACAGCGTACCGGCGGCGTTGCCGGCCCTGACGGCGGCTCAGCTGATGCAGGACCGGGCGGCGCGCTTCGGGTTCGACTGGGACGACGTGGACGGCGTGTTGGACAAGCTGGTCGAGGAGATCGGCGAGTTCCGGGCGGCCGGTACGCCGGAGGAACGGATCGACGAGTTTGGTGACGTGCTGTTCGCGCTGGTGAACTTGGCGCGCTGGTCGGGCATCCATGCGGAGGACGCGCTGCGGCAGGCCAACGGCAAATTCCGCAGTCGCTATCAGGCCATGGAACGCCTGGCGTCGGAGCGGGAACAGGACTTTGCCGCGCTGCCTTTGGACGACAAAGAGGCGCTGTGGCAGGAGGCCAAAGCCGCCGAGGGATAGGCGCGGGTCAGTCGTCGCCGGCGTCGCCCAGGGCGTGACCGAGGAACCCGGGTTCCAGCATGTAGATGCCGCCGGCGGCCAGAGAGGCCAGGCCGGACAGGGCGCGCCACTGCGCGGAGGACCCACGGAAGGGGCTCAGCCGTTCCATGAACGGGCGCTTGGGTCGGAACCTGCGGATCCGGCGGCGGGCACCGCTTTGTCGCATGGCCTCGGCCACGGCGTCGTCGAAATTGCCCATGCCGTCGATGAGGCGGCGGTCCTGGGCGGACGGGGCGGTGTACAGCTCTCCCGTGGCGAGTTCAATGGCTTCTTCAGGGGTCATCCTGCGGCTGTCGGCGACGACGGACACGAACAGGGCATAAATCTGGGCGATCAGGCCCTCGAACTTTCCGGCCTCTTCATCGGTAGGGTGCCGCCAGAAACCGGACATGTCCTTCAGGTGCCCGCCCTTGAAGATGGAGATCTCGATGCCGATCTTGCTCAATAGCTGTTCGAGGATCGGCCGCATGTAGATCACGCCAATGGAGCCCACCAGGGCGGCGCGGGAGGCCATGATGGTGCCGGCTCCGCAGGCGATGTAATAGCCGCCCGAAGCGCCCAGGCCGCGGATGTAGGCGACAACGGGCTTGCGCTGGGCGACGCGGAGGACGCTCTCGTAGAGCAGGTCGCTGGCGGTGGCGGAGCCGCCGGGGGAGTCGATGTCCAGCACCAGGGCGCCGATCTTGCGGTTGCTGGCCACGCGCTCGAAGATGCGCGAGTAGTCGGGTTCCTTGATGGCGGCGCCAATGACGCCGTGCATTTCGACGACGGCGATGCCGGGGCGACGTTTGAAAAGGGGCATGGTAGAGTGAAACCTCTTCACTTTTAGATGGATGGCAGCAGTATTGTACCGGCGGCATAAGGGGGAATACCCCAATCAGCAGTGGAGTTGTCCAGCATAAGGTTGATGAAGTGAGGGACGAGGAAAGCCATAATCGCAGCCCCATCCCGCACCTGGTTACGGTTCACTCCGCCTTGCCAGGTTGCGCCGCCGTGAATCAACTGGTTGCGAAGCACATATAAGCGGTCAAACAACTCCTCAAGGATGTCCCTGATGTTATCGTTTTCGATAGCCCGATGGAAACGGCTTATGCTTCTATCCAGCGACGGTTCCCAAACTTGCGGGTCGGCTTGTTGGAAAATGTCGCCGGTCCAAAAATCGGGAAATACGTACTGGTTGGGTATGAACTTGCTGATAGCCTCGGCAAACTTGCTGCTCATCTCGCTGAAAATCACTCTGCCGTCTCTCAATGCCAGCATTTTACCAAAGTACGCTTTGAACGCCCTTCTTTCTCCGGCAATGTTACCGGAATAAGCCGCGTTGAAGGCAATCCAGTAGAAGATGAATGCGGCATCCGGGTCATCCTGTTCCTGCTCGGCTCTTGCCAGCCAGCTGGTGGCGCGGCGCATCCGGAGGTTAAACGGGTTTTGCCGTTGCTCTGAATCGGGGTTACTTCTCCACGTTGTCTCCAGTGTCGCAGCGGTTAGCCTATTGACAATTTCATCCGAGTTCATGTTGATTCCCTCCCGAACGAGAGTATAGCACCAGGTTTGACAGTGCCGGCCCGACGGTCTAGCATCAAATCATGCCGATAAGCCGGCGGGGGACGCTATGACGCTGACCAGGGTAAAACTGCAAAAGTTCACCGCCTTTGATGATTTGACGGTGGAATTTTCGCCCGGCATCAACGCCTTCATCGGCGCCAATGGAACGGGGAAAACTCACTTGATGAAGGTTTGCTACGCGGCCTGCGGCGCTTTCAAACCGGATGACATCTTTAAGGACAGGTTACTGGGGGCGTTTCTGCCATCAGGCCGGTGGTTGGACCGACTGATCAAACAACCGGCTATGTTGGCATCAGCGGCCGTGTATGCCGGCGACAGGAAATTATCCATTGTCTTCCACGCAAGGAGTATACACACCGAAACCGATACGGGCTTGCCGATTACCAGCACGTACATCCCGCCAAAAGAGATGCTGGCCAACGCGCCCGGCTTTTTGTCCCTCTATGCTGCCCGCGAGGTGCATTTCGAAGAAATTTATCGGGACATTTTGCACCGCGCCTATCTTCCTGCATTGCGTGAACCCATTGACAAGGCGCACGGGCAGATGCTCGAAAGCTTGGAGAGCGTCATCGGGGGTAAGGTGACGGTCAAGGGCGAGGAGTTTTTCCTGAGCAACGAGCAGAGGGACCTGGAATTCACACTGCTCGCCGAGGGGTGGCGCAAGTTGGGGTTGCTGTGGCTGCTGATACGCAACGGCTCTCTGCCCGAGGGCTCCGTCCTGTTTTGGGACGAGCCGGAAACCAACCTCAACCCCAAGATGTTCCGCGTGGTCATCGGAGTGTTGCTGGAGTTGCAGCGGGCGGGTGTGCAGGTTTTCTTCGCCACGCACGACTACGTGATACTGAAGGAGCTTGACCTGCAAATGACGGAGGAGGACGCGGTGGCCTTCCACGCGCTGTACCGGGATGAGACCGGCGAGATCGCGTGCCGTACCACAGGACAGTATCTCGATATTCACCCCAATGCGATTGGCGAAGCCTTTGACGACCTTTACGATCGCCAAATTGAGCGCAGCATGAGACGTGTCCCATGACCGCGTTCACCGAAGACGATCTACAAGTTACCTTCAATAACGTGGTGCAGGCGCGAAGATTCGATGACATCAGTCATGGATTGAGCCATTGCATGAAGGCGGTGGACTTTATCATAGAGCTGCACGACCGCTACCTTTTCATTGAGTTCAAAGACCCAGAGAACCCAAACATCCCGGATCGATATCGCGCCACTGCCGTTCAGAACCTACAAGAGAGTGAATTCGACGAAGACCTGAAGTACAAGTTCCGCGACACTTTTCTTTACGAATGGGCGGCAGGCCGTGCCGACAAACCGATTGACTACTTTGTGCTGATCGCCATAGAAGACAGACCGTTGCTGTCGAGACGATTAGAGGTGCTGGAGCGTAATCTTCCCGCTGGACTACCAACATCGACCTCGTGGGCCCGCCCCATTGTGCATCGATGTGGTGTGTTCAATATCGAAGATTGGAACACCGCTTTCCCCGACTATCAGGTCGAGCGGCTCACTTAGCCCGCGTTGCCGCCGGTGGCAGGGTGGGTTATTCTTGCAGCCACCAACCGAGCCAGGAGTAATACCATGCAATTCGGGCTGTTTATGATGCCGCTGCATCCGCCGCACCGTTCCTACGCCGATTCCTACGACCGTGACCTTGACCTCTTGCAGGAGGCGGACCGGCTGGGGTTTCACGAGGCATGGATCGGCGAGCACCTCACCGAGCGCTGGGAAAACGCGCCGTTTCCCGACCTGCTGATTGCCAAGGCGTCGGCGCTGACGGAGAACATCCGGCTGGCCACGGGGGTGACGCTGCTGCCCATCCACAATCCCATCGAGCTGGCGCACCGCATCGCCATGCTGGACCACCTGACGCGGGGACGGCTGTACTGGGGTATCGGGCACCGTGCCATCCCCACCGACTTGCAGCTTTTCGGCATGGACCCGAGCCAGGGCGACGACGTGCGCCGCAGGGCCGCCGAGGTGCTGGACATTGTGCTGAGTCTGTGGGCGTCGGAGGGGCAGTTCTCGTATCACGGGGAGTTCTTTGACATCGAGGCCCCTGAGCTTGACCCGGTGCTGGAGCGGGGGCTGCACATGAAGCCGCTGCAGCAGCCGCACCCGCCCATTGGCGTGGCCGCCACGTCCATCGGGAGCAGCAGCATCCGGGTGGCCGGGCGCGAGGGCTACATCCCCATGAGCAGCAGCAACCTGGCTCCCAAGTACCTGGCCGACCACTGGACTACTGTGGAGGACGCCGCCGCCGAGGCCGGTCGTGAGGCGCACCGGTCCGACTGGCGGATTGGGCGGGACGTGTTCGTGGCGGAAACCAGCGAGGAGGCGCGGGAGCGGGCCCACGCGGTGTTGGGCCGGAACTACCTGCAACACCAGTTGCCCAATCGGCTGGGCTCGGGACTGATCCAGGCCACCAAGATCGATCCCAACATGAGCGACGATGATCTCACCGTTGACTACATGATGGACAACATCTGGATCGTGGGTGACCCCGACGAGTGCGCCCAGCGGATCCGGGCGCTGTATGACGAGGTGGGCGGCTTCGGCCACATGCTGTGCATCACGCAGGACCCGGACGACCACCAGTGGGAGATGGACTGCCTGCGGCTGATCGCCGAGGAGGTGGCGCCCCGGGTGAGCGATTTGACGGGATAGCCGATGTGACGGCCTGATTGGCAACCGACGACAAAGAATGGGGGCGACCAGAACGGTCGCCCCTAAAGGTCTTCAAATTCCCGAGGTCGGAATTGGATAACCGTGACACCCAATTGTTGAGCGAGTGTGTTGAGGTCTTCATGCCAATCGTGAAATGCCACGGCAAAGGCGTGAGTAGTTATGCCAGTGACTCGTCGGATGATTTCCGCTCGACTGGCAGCGTCATGCAAGGTGTTGGCTTCCAGAACCGTCGACGCTTCCACAACACCCAAGTCGCCTTCTCGATCCCCAACTCCGTCATCACGAGCAATGATGTCTGAGCGAAGTGCGCGAATGTGTTCCTCACGATCGATGAGGCCGTCGCTGCGGCCGACACTCATCATGTCGACGATCATATCCTTTTCAATGACAACGGCGTAGTCGAACCAGTCGTAGAGGACACACCAGATCTTACGCTCGCATAGCATCTGGTAGTAACTGTCTTCCGCGCGCTTCAACAGGCTGCTTCCGGGTTTTGGCATTGAGGAGGTCATCAGGAACACTTTTCCCAGAGCATTTGTCGGCGGCGCCGTGATCGGTGGTCGATCATTGACGGCTACAAATCCGACGTTGCGGGCACCTTACCGGAACGCCGGGAAGACGTGCTTGCCGAACATCTCGATGGATTCCATGACCTTGTCGTGGGCCACGGTCTCGGTGGCCATGAGGAACTGGAGCTGATCGACGCCGGTGGCCTCGTGGAGCTTGGCGGCCTGGATGCAGCTGTCGGGGTCGCCGGCGACGATGACGCCGCGCTCGGCCAGGGTGTCGGCGTCGAACTCCTCCCATATCTTCTGGGCCAGGGCGGTGCCGCCGGAAAGGTCGACGGAGCCGTCGGCTTCTGCGCCCTCGGCGGGAACGTCGACGTAGCGGGAGAAGTTCTGCTGCAGGTGGTCGGGGATGCCGCCCCACTGGTCCAGCAGGCGGGAGTAGACGTCCTTTTGATCCTGGACGTAGGGACGGCCGGGCCCGAAGAAGGTCTTCAGGGAGTCGGTGCAGAGCTGTCGGGTGGCGCTGTTGTCGGGTCCGCAGAGGCCGAACACGGAACTGAGCCACTGGTTGTTGACGAACTGGCCCACCGGATGAGCCTTCTTGATGTTCTCGCGGTAGGCGGCGATGTGGGGCTCAAGGACGGACGGGGCGCTGACGCCCAGGGCCATGACGCCGATGCCCCTTTCGGCGGCCAGCTCGTAGGTGGCCGGCTGGAGGGCGGCGACCCAGATGGGCGGATGCGGCTGCTGGTAGGGCTTGGGCAGCACCTGGCGCGGCGGGACGTTCCAGTATTTGCCTTCCCACTCGAAGTAGTCCGAGTCCCAGATCTGCGGGATCATTTTCAGGGACTCCTCCCACATCTCGCGAGTTTCGCGGGGGTCGATGCCCATGCCGGTCTGCTCGTAGGCGGCGCTGCGACCCGTGCCCATGTCGACCCGGCCGTTGGTCAGGTGGTCAACCATTGCCACGCGCTCGGCGACGCGCACGGGATGGTGGTAGGGCAGGATGACGACGCCGAAACCCAGGCGGATGCGCTTGGTCAGGCGGCTGAGTGCGCCGAAAATGACCTCTGGGCAGGGCGACATGCTGAAGGTGGTGAGGAAATGATGCTCCACGAACCAGACATAATCGAAGCCCATCTCGTCGGCCAGGCAGACCTGCTCGATGGTTTCCTCGATGACGGCGTGATCGTCCAGTTCGGGACGCTGCATTTCGTAGGCCAGGCCGAATTTCATGATGGATTGCTCCCCTGGTGGCGAATGTTGGCGAGATTGTACCCCCGCCCCCTGAAGCGGGCAATGTTAGAATCAGTGGAACGCCCTGACACCCATAACTTCAGGAGATCGTCTTGATGCGCTTTTTACCCTCTTTCGCCTCACTTCTCGCGCTGGTTCTCACCGCAGTGTTGCTAACGGTTGCCTGCGGCGGCCCGGCTCCGGAACCGTCCGCAGCCCCGGCGTCTCCGGCTGCTCCGGCCGAGCCCGCGGCACCTGCGGCACCTGCTGCTCCGGCCGCGCCCGCAGCCCCGGCGGCTCCTGTAGCTCCGGCCGCGCCCGCAGCCCCGGCGGCTCCGGCCGCGCCGACGGAGACTCCCGCGGCGGCAGCGACCACGGCTCCCACCGAGGTGGTGCCGGCCACCGAAGCGCCGGCAGCTGCCCCGACGGAAGCGCCAGCGATGATGGACGGCGCCACCGTTTTCACGCTGAGCGAGGGAACAATCGCACGCTACAAGGTGGAGGAGGTTCTGGCCAACACCGGGTTCAAGATAGCCACGGGGGAAACCCAGGATGTGGCGGGGAGCATCGCCTTTGATGCTGACGGCAACGTGGTGGCGGAGGAGAGCCGGATCGCGGTCCAGGCAGCGACGCTGCGGACGGACAGCAACCGGCGGGATGGGTACGTGCGGAACCGGACCCTGCTGACGGACACCTATCCAGAGGTGGTGTTCGAGCCCACGGCAATCGACGGGCTGCCGGCGTCGCTGAGTGACGCATCGGGGCCGGTGGACTTCACCATCACCGGAAATCTGACGGTTCGGGATCAGACCCGCGAGGTAACCTGGGACGCGACGGTGGACTTTCCAGGGGACGGCACGGCCAGCGGGATGGCCAGCGTGATGTTCACCTTCGACGACTTCGGGATGGACAAGCCGAGGGTGGCGATTGTGGTGAGCGTGGAGGACGAGATATTGCTGGAGTTGGACTTCGTTGGGACGATTACGGGGCCGTAATCAGCACGATGTCGCGCTGCACAGGCGACGAGGCGTAGGGGCCGTCCTCGCTCATGTAGGCGTCGATCTCGGAACGGACGCCGAACTCGGGGAGGTAGATGCCGGGCTCGATGGAGAAGCCGACGCCAGGGATGATGCGGCGGGTGTCGTGGGTCTCGAAGTTGTCCAGGTTGACGCCCTCGCCGTGGACGGTGTGGTAGATGCTGTGGCCCAGGCGGTGGGTGAAGTAGTCGCCGAAGCCGTGGTCGGCGATATAGCTGCGGGCCACATCGTCGGCCTGCCACCCCTGGATGGACTCGCCTCGGGCGAAAGAGTCCTGCAGGAAGGACAGGGCGGCGTCGCGGGCGCCGAGGACGATGTCGAAGATCTGCCGGTGGCGCTCGGAGGGGCTGTCGCCGACGTAGGCGGTCCAGGTGATGTCGGCGTAGACGCTGCCGGGGGTGTCCTCGCGGGCCCACAGGTCGATGAGTATCCAGTCGCCGGGGGCGAAGACGCTGCTGCCCTCGGCCTCGGGTTCGTAGTGAGGGTCGGAGCAGTGGGCGTTGGCGGAGACGATGGGGCCGTCGGCGGTCACCAGGCCTTCCTCGCGGAACCGCTGGCGGATGAACTCGGCGATCTCGAACTCGGTGGGACCGTCGGCCAGGCGCTGGCCAATGCGTGCGAACGCTTCGTTGACGATGCGGCCCAGCTTTTCGGTGGCCCGCTGGTGTCCCGCCAACTGGTCCGGCGACCAGCGCTGGGTGGCGTACTGCATCAGGTCGGCGGAGGAGACCACTTCGGCGCCCATGCTCTGGACCAGCTCAACGGTTCCGGCGTCGACCCGCGAGACGCGGGGCAGGCCGTTGCGCGGCGAGTATTCCATGGCGACGCGGGAACGTCCGGCCAGGATGTTGTGCAGGGCGCTCTCAAGCGTGACCCGGCTGCTGTACACCACCTGCTCCAGATCGGTTCCGTCCCCGGCGCCCGCGAACTTGCCGGCGTCCACGTGGTGGGTGAGCAGACGGGGAGGGCCGGCGGCGGGCACGAACAGGAAAACGGGGCGGGTGACGTGGCCGGAGGGCTGGGCAACCTGGGCCAGGACCGGGTTGCAGCCGAGGTAGTCGTAGATCAGCCAGCCTGGCAGGTCTTCTGCTTGCAGGTACTCTCGGGCGTCGTCAAGCATCCTGGCGTTGGCCATGGGAGGGACCTCCTGCGGCGGGGATCGGGCTGGCTCGGTTTCGCCCGGGATCAGGCGTAGTTGTGGTGGATGCCGCCGTCGACGATGATGTTGGCGCCGGTGAGATAGGACGCCTGGGACGAGGCGATCATGCAGACGATATCGCCGATCTCTTTGGGAGTGCCCATGCGCTTCATGGGGGCTTCGGCGGCGATTTCCTGGAGTGTTGCGCTGGCATTAGCGTGTTCGTGCGCATGGCCGTCCGACGCTTCATGGGCATGGATGTCCGCGGGATCCTCGATCTCTTCGCAGTGGACACCGGCGTAGATCACGTTGTTTACCGTGATATTGTTCGGGGCCAGCTCAGATGCAAGGCCCTTGAAATACGCGAGCACGGGAGCCAGGCTCAGGGATGAGAGCGTGTTGTGTGGTGACACTTCCATGGCGGAGAATGGGACCAGGTTGATGATCCGCCCCATGCCGTAGCGCTTCATGTGGGGCAGAACTTCCCGAGTCAGGTGGACGGCGGACATGAAGTTGCGGGCCAGGGCGGGCTCGATCTGCTCGTCTTCCAGTTCGCTGGCCGGCGAGTTGCCCTGATCCTGCACGGTGGTGACCATGACGCCGATATTGCCCTGGCGGTGCAGGGTCTCGCGTACCAGCCGGTGAATGTCCTGCTCCCGGTCGAGGTCGGCGATGACGGCGCGGAAGCGATCCTGGGGGACGTGCTTTCGGGCGATTTCCATCTCGACGTGCCGCATGCGGTAGCTGTCGGGCGCGGTCAGCGAAAGGATGGCCCCCTCTTTGGCCAATGCGGTGGCGGTGGCCGTGGCGATGGCAAGGTGGGAGTCCACCACCAGGGCGACCGTATCCTGGAGTCCGAAGTCCATGCGACTACCTCACTACCCTCACTGATCGCCCGCGTCTAAATGACGCCGGAGGTCGCCATCTGGTCGATGTCAGAATCGGAATAACCCAGGTCGTGGAGTATCTGGTGGTTATGCTCGCCCAGCAATGGCGGATGCTTTTCCAGTTCGCCCGGGGTTTCGGAGAACTTGATAGGCAAGCCGGTCTGCTGGATGGTGCCGAGGGTCGGGTGGGGCATTTCCCGGAGCATCTCTCTATGCCGCACTTGGGGGTCGTTGAAAACGTCCTTCAGGTCGTTGATAGGACCGGCGGGGACGCTGACGGCCTGCAGGTCGGCGACCCAGTCGTCGGCCTCCTTGCCCTGGAAGTGTTCCACGAGAAGCGAGACCAACTCGGAGCGGTGGTTGACCCGGTCGCCGTTGGTGGCGTAATCGGGGTGATCTTTCAGGTCCATGCGGTTGATGCCCTGGCAGAACCGCTCCCAGAGGCGCTCGGAGCCGACCGCGACGTTGAAGAACTTGCCGTCCCCACCCTTGAAACCCTGGTAGGGAACCAGGGTGGGATGGGCCGCGCCCAGCCGTTGGGGAGCGTCGCCGGTGGCGAAGTAGTAGCCGGCCTGGTAGGTCATCCACGCGACCTGGGCGTCGAGCATGGAGAGGTCGATGTACTGGCCGGCGCCGTTGCCGACCGGCGAGTTGCGATGGAAGAGGGCAGCCATGACGGCGAAGGCAGCCCACATGCCGGCGCCGATGTCGGTCACGGCGATGCCGACCTTCTGGGGGTCACCGCCGAGGTCGCCGGTGATGCTCATCAGGCCGCTGACGCCCTGCATGATCTGGTCGTAGGCGGGGCGATCACGGTAGGGGCCGCTGGCGCCGAAGCCGGAGATGGAGCAGTAAACGATGCCGGGATTGATCTTCTTCACGTCCTCGTATCCGAGGTTGAAGTTGGTCATGACGTCGGGCGTGAAGTTTTCGACGATAACATCGGCGTCGGCGGCCAGCTTGAGGAAGATCTGCTGGGCCTTCTCGTCCCGCAGGTTCAGGGTGAGACTGCGCTTGTTGCGGTTGACAGAGAGGAAGTAGGCGGATTCCTCGCCGATGAAGGGAGGCCCCCAGCCGCGGGTGTCGTCGCCGGCGCCGGGCCGCTCGATTTTGATGACGTCGGCGCCGTAGTCGCCGAGCATGGTGGCGCAGAATGGGCCGGCCAGCGCGCGGGTCAGATCCAGTACCTTGATGCCTTCCAGGGGTCTCATTGTAAGTCAATCCTCACGGTCGCTCCGCGCGGGCAAAGATGTCCAGCGGTGCGGTTTGGCGGCATATTATAGCGCAGGTTTTCATAAGGCAATGCAATGCGCCGTCGACGTCAGTGCAAAGGCCCTTCTCCCTGATTGAGTGGAGGGTGAGGGTGAAAGCCCCGTAAAACACCCCCTAGTCCCAGCCCGCTCCCTCCGGCGGAGAGGGAGTTGAGGACTTTGCAATCGTCCCGAGCGTAATCCGGCGCTCCGCAAGGGACTCTCGCTACCCGGTGACATATTCAGCCGATATAATCGTCACCGAGGAGAATGAACCATGACCACCGAAAGCCGTCTCAGCCGACTCGAAGGCGCCTACGAACAGGTCAACGAGCGATTGGCCGACCACATCGAACGCTTCGCCGACATTTCCCGAAGACTCGACAGACTGCACGAGGAGATCCAAGGCGTGCGTGGGGAGATACAAAGCTTACGCGGGGAGGTCCAAGGGGAGATCCAAGGCGTGCGCGGGGAGATACAAAGCTTACGCGGGGAGGTCCAAGGGGAGATCCAAGGCGTGCGCGGGGAGATACAAAGCTTACGCGGGGAGGTCCAAGAGGAGATCCAAGGCGTGCGCGGAGAGATCCAAAGCGTGCGCGAGGAGGTGCAGGGTCTCCGCGAGGAAATGAACGCCAACAACGCCGTCCTCCGCGCCGAAATGAACGCTAATATCGCCGGCGTCCGCCGCGAAAGTCGCTGGATTGGCGCCATCATCATCGCCGGCATTGTCGTGACCGTAATCAGCGTCATCATTCAACCTCTTTTATAAGACGCGCCGCGTGGTACTATGCAGCCATTGCGCGATGCCACCGCACCTTGGGAGGAGTAACCATGACCACTACTCAGCAGTCCGCCGCTACCAACGGCTACAGCGTAATCGGAAGCCGACCGATCCGGCACGACGGGACCGACAAGGTCACCGGCCGGGCGCAGTACGGCGCGGACCTGTCCTTGCCGGGGATGCTCTACGGCAAGGTGCTGCGCAGCCCGCACGCCCACGCCCGGATCAAGAGCATCGACACCAGCAAGGCGGAGGCCATGCCCGGCGTCCATGCCGTGGTGACCTCCGCCGACCTGCCCCAGGCCGGCGGGCGGGTACTGGACCTGGGCGAGGGGGCGATGATCAACCCCAAGTTCCTGAGCAACAACTGCCTGGCGGCAGAGAAGGCCCTGTACAAGGGCCACGCCATCGCCGCGGTTGCCGCCGACAGCGCCCACGAGGCCGAGCTGGCCCTGGCGCTCATCGAAGTTGATTACGAGGTCCTGGAACCGGTTACCGACGTTCTGGAGGCCATGCGCGACGACGCGCCGCTGGTCCATGAGCGGCTGGCCAACCTGAACGACCCCAACGTGCGACCCGGCGGCCTGCTGGGCGAAGGTGACGCCGGCAAGGTGGGCAACGTGCCCAACCGCTACTTCTACGAGCTGGGCGACATCGAGGCCGGTTTCGCTGCCGCCGACCTGGTGGTGGAGCGGGAGTTCCGCACCAAGGCGGTGCACCAAGGGTACATCGAGCCCCACGCGGCGACCGCGCTGTGGAACGCCGACGACTCCCTGCACATCTGGTGCAGCAGCCAGGGGCACTTCAACGTGCGCGACCAGACCGCGACGATCATGGGCATTCCGGTGTCCAAGGTGCTGGTGACGCAGCTTGAAATCGGCGGCGGGTTCGGCGGCAAGACGCTGGTGTACTTGGAGCCGGTGGCCGCCGCGCTGTCGCGCAAGACGGGCCGGCCGGTGAAGATCCAGATGTCCCGCACCGAGGTGTTCGAGGGCACGGGTCCGACATCCGGCGGATACATGCGGGTGAAGATGGGTGTCACCAACGACGGCAAGATCACCGCCGCCGACGTGACGCTGTTTTACGAGGCCGGCGCGTATCCCGGCTCGCCGGTGAACCCGGGCGCGCAGTGCGCGCTGTCCTGCTACAACATCGAGAACGGTCGGATTGAAGCCGCCGACGTGGTGCTGAACCACCCCAAGACGGCGGCCTACCGTGCTCCCGGGTCTCCAGCCGCGGCCTTCGCCGTGGAGACGGTGGTGGACGAGATCTGCGAAAAGATCGGCATGGACAAGATGGACTTCCGGACGCTGAACGGCGCCAAGCAGGGCGACCGCCGGGTCACCGGGCCGCAATTTGGCAGCATTGGCTGGCTGGAGACCGTTCAGGCCGGGCGGGAGCACGACCACTGGAACGCGCCCATCGACCGCAGTCCTGAAGCTGAGGGCAAGAAGGTCGGCCGCGGCGTGGCCGGCGGGTTCTGGTTCAACGGCACCGGCCCGGCCAGCGCCATCGTGAGCGTGCTGACGGACGGCACGGTGAGCCTGGTGGAAGGCTCGCCGGACATCGGCGGCTCCCGCGCGGTGGCCGCGATGCACGTGGCCGAGGTGCTGGGCCTGGCGGCCGAGGACGTTGCGCCGGCGGTGGGTGACACCAACTCCATCGGGTGGACGTCCATGACCGGCGGCAGCGGCGTGGCCTTCAAGACGGGCTGGGCTTCTTACGAGGCGGCCCAGGACGTGAAGCAGCAGATGATCAACCGCGCCGCGCGCATCTGGGACATTGACCCCGAGAACGTGGAGTACGACGCTGGCGTAATCCAGCACAAGTCGGAGCCGGAGCTGCGCTTCACCTTCCGCGAACTGGCGTCGCGGCTGAACGGCACGGGCGGCCCCATCGTGGGGCGGGCTAACGTGTCGCCGACGGGCGTGGGCGGGGCCTACGCGCTGCACATCGCCGACGTGGCGGTGGACGAGGAGACCGGCAAGGTGGACATCCTGCGCTACACCGCCATCCAGGATGCCGGCACGGCCATCCATCCGTCCTACGTGGAGGGTCAGATCCAGGGCGGCGCAGTCCAGGGCATCGGCTGGGCGCTGAACGAGGAGTACTACTTCAACGACGACGCGCAGATGCAGAACTCCAGCTTCCTGGACTACCGGATGCCCACGGCGCTGGACCTGCCGATGATCGACACCGTGGTGGTGGAGGTGCCCAACCCCGGGCATCCCTACGGCGTGCGCGGCGTGGGCGAGGTTCCCATCGTGCCGCCCATGGCCGCCATCGCCAACGCCATCCACGACGCCACGGGCGTGCGGATGACCAACCTGCCCATGAACCCGGGGGCGGTGCTGGAAGCGCTGTGGGATCAGAACAGCGGCTAGGCGATCAACTCGACAGCCGTTAGAACGCCGGGGCGTATAATGGTACGCCCCGGCGTTCGTTTCTATTGCCACCGAAAGAGTCAAACCTGATGTCCACCACGCAATCGCCCCAGGACGAAATCGCTGCGATGCAGGCAACCCTGGCGCGCCATGACGAAGACCTGGAGCGCATCAAGCAGCAGATGCTCGAGTCCGAGGAGTCCACGCGCGCGCTGCTGGAAAACATCGTTGCCGAGTTGACTGCAACCCGCGACAACATAGCCCAAGAATTGCGAGCCGTTCACGAGAGGCTGGACGCTCATACCAGCGTACTGAACACCCACACCGAAAGGCTGGACGCTCAGGCTGCGGCGCAAGCCAACACCGATCTTGAAATCGCCGGCATCAAAGAAACGCTGGCGGCCCTGGTCGCCCGCACTGACACGATAGTCGAGGAAATGGGCGCCATGTCCAGAACCCTCACGGAAACCAACAGCCGGGTGGGTAACCTCACTGGAACACGCTACGAGCGCCGGGTTGCCAGGATAATCCTCCGCAGGCCCAGCCGCACCATCGGGTTGTCGCAGCCACAAATGTTGCATACTGATTGGGGCGAAACGGACGCCGCGTTCCTGGATCTATTGAGAGATGCTGACACTATCACCGATGATGAATACGAAGACCTGCTCGCTTCTGACATCATCCTGACTGGCCAGAACGCGGCGGGCCAAAACGCCTACGCAGTCGTGGAAATCGGCATTACGGTGAGCAGTATCGACGTGAACCGCGCCGCCCGCCGTGCCCGTGCTCTGGCTGGTGCAATCGGCGCCGCTTGCACCGCCATCGTCGTGGGCAGCGAAATTCCGGACGCGGAACGCGAGCGGGCGACGGGGGCCGAGGTTTCCATCATCTCCATTACGGAGCGCATTGACTGAATTACGCCAACCCCGCGCAAAAAAGGGCAGCGAATGCTGACTGAGAACCCAATCCCCGAAAACATCCAGTCCCTGCTGGACCAAGCCGACTTGAGCCTGCTGCGAGGCAAGCACGGCGAGGCGTCAACTTTCTTCTGGAAGGCTACCGAGGCGGCGATAAAGCAGGCGGCACTGGCGCATGGGCACAAGCTGGCGTCCTCCGAATACGACGATGTGGAGCCGTTCATTGACAGCCTGGACCAGCAGCTTGACCCCGGGGTAGGGCTGATGGCAGCCTACCTAGTCACCCTCGAAATCCGGGCCAACGGTGATGGGCAACGGATGGATCTAGATGACGTGGCGTTCTACGAGCCGGTGGTGCGCTCGTTCATAATTGACCTGCTGGTGATGGCAGAATGAGGCCGCGCGATTGCTGCGGGGCAACTATAAATGACCCCACCAATCTACGGGGATTTAATAAGGGTTGATACCGACGGGGACGCCGCGCCGGAAGTTTTGCGGCGTGTACCGTTGGGTTCAGGCACGTCATCCGGTGGCGTTGACGAAGCGACTCTGCAAGACCTCTTGTTTCGTTTCCCGGAGACGCTGCCTATCGCGGCTATCGACTCGGCCTACGCCCGCGCGGTGCCCATTTGCAAAGAGTTGTCGCTGCCAGCCGGTTTCGCCGACGCTCTGTATGTCAACCACTTGGGTAGGCTTACGCTGGCTGAATTTAAGCTGTGGCGCAACCCGCAGGCGCGGCGCGAAGTGATTGGTCAAATTCTGGACTACGCCAAAGATCTGGCGTCCTGGGGATACGAGGACTTGCAGCGGCAGGTTTCGCTTGCGCTGGGCAGCAGCGGCAACGCGCCGTATGACCTGGTGCGCCAGCAGTGGCCCGACCTGAACGAAGCGGAGTTCGTTGACAACGTGACTCGCCACTTGCGGCGTGGCGAATTTCTGCTGTTGATTGTTGGCGATGGGATACAGGAAGGCGCGGCCAACATCGTTGATTTCGTTCAGCGTTACAGCGGTCTGCACTTTAATCTGGCGATGGTGGAGGCAGCACTTTACCGCGACACCGCCGATAACCTTATCGTTCAACCCCGAGTGCTGGCGCGGACCGAGATTGTGCAGCGATTCGTTGTTGAGGGTGCTCCCGTCAGTGATATTGGGGCGGCTGATGTGGACGACGGGCAAGAAATTCTTTCTGATCAGGACGAGGAAAACCTTCGGTTCTGGACAGCGGTACTACGAGACCGATTCCTTGTGGACGTAACCGTGGATGAGCCTGTTGCTATTGGGGCGAACCTCTATGTAAAGGTGAACAACACCGGATTCAACAACTGGGCCCTGTCATTCGCCGGGTATATCAACCGCCAGCAATCCGGCATCGGTTGTTACCTTACTGTGAGACGCGGTCAAACACGAGAAATCCGCATTTATGATGAGCTAGCTGAGTCATTCGATGAGCTGAGTGATGTAATTGGCGGCGGATTGGAGCAATGGCAAAACTCCGCGGGCCGTCCCAGAATCGGCTTTAGTCGCCAGGGCAGTTTGGCTTTCTTGTCGGATGGCGATGAATCTTCGGAGTTCCGCGAAGCAGTAGAATGGATGCGGGAGCATCTCAATCGTTTGGTCAGTGTGCTCCATCCCCGCTTGCAAACGATGCTCGCCGATGAGAGATAGAGCGTTATGCAGAAATGTTATGCTGACTGGAACCGATGTGGCGACACCAGTCGGTGGCATAATTGCCGCTGATGGCAATGCCGTATGCAACACGAAACAACTTTCAAGGAGTACACGCATGACTACCACCGAACAGCAAACCGGCATGAAGCCCTACGTGGTGCACACGGTGGGCGACGCCTCGGAGACGATCCAGACACCGGGGATGGTGCGCCAGCCGGCCATCGTGCCGGGCAAGGGCGACACCACCAAGATCTGGATGGGCAAGGTGACCGCCGCGCCCCGCGAGAAGGGGCCGCCGCACACTCACCTGGAAGCGGAGACCGCGGCCTACGTGCTGCGGGGACACGTCCGCGTGTATTTCGGGGAGAACTTCGAGGAGTGGATCGAGGCGGGGCCCGGGGACTTCATCTTCGTGCCGGCCAACACGCCGCACATTGAAGAGAACCCCTACGACGAGGAGCAGGAAGGCATCCTCTGCCGGGCGCCGGACAACCTGGTGGTGAACCTGTAGGATGCGCGCCATCGCGACCGGATGGGACGGGGGCGGATGGTCATTCGCCCCCGCGTTTTTGGAATGGGTGCGGCGACCATGCAATTGACCGTGGTTGCGATTTGGTGAATAATCATGCCGCCGGTTGTCCTTGCCGCTAACCTGGACACACGGCGGGCCGCTAGTCGGTCGCTAAATCGTCAGCCACCATGAGGAGGAAACACAATGGCGGATGTCAAGGTAGAAATTCGGGGCAACGGCCCGCTGCGGGTCATCGGCGAGATTGAGATTGTTGACCAGAGCGGCAACAACTACACCATCCCCGAGGGGCAGTGGGTCTCGTTCTGCCGCTGCGGACAGTCGGACAACAAGCCCTTCTGCGACGGCACGCACCGCGACTGCGGGTTCGAGGCTGCCAGCGAGGCTCGGTAGCCCACTCGTCGTTCACACCAGATCCGATCGTCGCCAGCCGCCGGAGTATGCAACCGGCGGCTGGCGGCTTTTGCTATCATGGGACATCGGCTTGCCGGTCGGAACGACGAGCCAACCACACCCAACGTTTCCCGAGACTCTCTTCTTGACACTTACCCGAGGCTAACGCTCCAGGAGGCGCACCATGGTAACCACTACACCGGCCCGCGCGGCCGCCGAGTTCATCTTCGAGAGCTACAAGACGGTGCAGCCTTTCGAGCGGTTGCCGGCCGACCTGTTTCCCAAAACCCTCGACGAAGCCTATGCCATACAGTTGGAACTCCATTGCATGTTGTCCAGCCTGTGGGGGCCGCTGGCGGGCTACAAGCTGGCGTACACCACGCCGGTGATGCAGGAGCGGGCCGGCCTGGACCATCCGGTGTTGGGCGGCGTGTTCGAGAAGACCATCCTCCGCTCGCCGGTGGTGCTGAACTTCACCGAGTACGTGAACCTGGGCATCGAGCTGGAGGTGGGCGTCACGCTGGGCAAGGACCTGCCGGCGTCGGGCGCGCCGTACACCCGGGAGGCGATTGAGGACGCGGTGGCCGAGATCGCCACGGCCTTTGAGATCGTGGACATGCGCACGCCGGCCGACCTGACCACCGAGGAGCGCACGCTGATGAGCGTGGCGGTCAACATCCTGAATTCCGGCGTGGTGCTGGGCGATCCGGTGACCAACTGGCGGGACCTGGACCTGGAGGGCTGCAAGGGCGTGATGAGCATCAACCACGAGCAGGTGGGCGAGGGCTACGGCCGGGACGTAATGGGCCACCCCTTCGAGCCGCTGGTGTGGCTGGCCAACGAGTTGTCGGCGCGGAACCATCCGCTCAAGGCCGGCGACACGGTAATCACGGGCAGCCTGATCCCGCCGACGGCGCTGGGGTTCGCGTCGGAGGGCCGAATTTCGATTGAGGGCCTGGGCGAGGCGGTGGTGGTCTGCGCCTAGGGTTGTCCCGGTTGATCGGGGGTTGAGGCGCCGGTCTCAACCCACAGGGCATAGACGGCGCGGCGCGGCAGGCCGGTGGAGGCGACGACCTCGGCCACCGCGTCGCGTCCGCGTTTGCCGGCGGCGCGGCGCTCTATCAGGGCTTGGCGCGCCATTTCCAGCCGTTCGTCCTCGCTGGCGGAGTCCTCCGGCTCGGCAAAGGTGACCGGGCCGATGACGATGGTGAATTCGCCTCGGGGCTCGGTGAAGTAGTCCAGGGCAGCGGAGGCCGTCCCGCGCCAGACCTCCTCGTGGAGCTTGGTGAGTTCCCGGCAGACGGCGACGGGCGGGTCGTGCAGGACATCGGCGATGTCGCCCAGCGTGGCCCGCAGGCGGTGCGGTGCCTCGAACAGGACGATGGTCTGCTCCGAGCGTGCGGCTTGCAGCAGTCTTTCAGTGCGGTCGGAACGACGGCGGGGCAGGAAGCCCAGGAAGGCGAACTGGTCGGCGGGGAAACCGGCGACGGACAGCGCGGCGGTCACGGCAGACACCCCGGGTATGCTGACCACCGAATGACCAGCCGCGGCGATGGCAGCGACCAAACCCGCGCCCGGGTCGCTGACCGCTGGCGAGCCGGCGTCGGTGGCCAGGGCAACGTCGCCCTCAGCGAGGGCTTCCAGCAGGCGGGGCAGTTGGCGCTTCCAGTTGTGCTCGTGGCAGCTGAGCAGGCGCGGGCGCGCGTCGAGATGGGCCAGCAGGCGTCGGGTGACGCGGGTGTCCTCGGCAGCAACCAGGGGGACAGAGGATAGGATGCGGCTGGCGCGGAGGGTGAGGTCCTCCAGGTTGCCGATGGGGGTGCCGATTACGTAGAGGGTGCCCACGGGGATGCATAATGGTACTGCACTGCCAACAATGCAAGCCGGCATGATTGCAAGGGTGCGGGGAGATACGATCAAGCACCGGCTGGGACAGGCAAAGCGCGCCGCCAGAAGGTGCTTGCCCGTCGGTTAGCGTCGGCAGTTATCGTACATGCGGAGTGCGGATGGATGGGTGGGTGGTTTACTGAGGGTATAATGGCGATGGGCAGGCTGCGCCGCCGTAGTGACTATAGGGATGAATTCGCCAACCGATGGAGAGCAAAATGGGACAGCACTATGTACCTCAGCGCTACCTGCGAGGATTTGCTGACGACCACAATCCGGAAATGATTTGGACGTATGACAAGCAACAAGGAACATACCGATTGCTTCCGATAAAAGCAGTGGCCCAGAGTAGTGATTTTTACACCCAGGAAGCTGAAGATTTCCTGAACAGGAAAATAGAAATGCCAGCCAGAAAACCATTTGAACAGTTGGAAAGCGGACAGAATATTGATGATGTTGATCGCCTGATTGTCGCGATATACATTCAAGTGGCAGTTCTACGCGTACCACGTACACGGAAAATCCTGCTTGGTTTGGTACGTAGGAACGCTGACGCTATCGTGGCAGAAATGAAATCAGACCCCAGTGAAGTTCCAATAGGCATGAGCACGGCAGAGTTTGCGGCACTTTTGGACAAGCGGCTGGAGGAGATTATCCGTTATGGACCTTCAGGAGAACCGATGCGAAACCCTTGGATTCAACGCGATTTGGTTGAATTGATGTTCTCAATGACATGGAGAATTGCAAGATTGAGCGATTCCGAGACTCTCCTCACAGGGGATAATCCGGTGTTCTTTACCGATAGTTTCGGTCTTATGCACCGCGATGGGGAAATCACTTTTCCCATATCGCGCAAAACTGTTTTGCACGCTAGTTGGCAAGGGCCATGGTCTGGCCTCCTTTTCACTCCAGGATCTTCATATGCTGCTGGCGAAATCAATCGACGTACTGCTACCACGGCAGAGCGGTTCGTATTTGCCAGCAATGATGACTTGGATGTGAAGGCATTGGTGGAAAAACCTCCCCCATTGCTATACCCGTTCCCTTGGTAGGTAGGCATTTTTCAGCTGCCCTAACTCTACGGCACAACTCCCAGCGCACCGCCGTCCCCCCGCTGATACACGTAAAACCTACCGGTCAACGATGAACATCCTTTGACCTGTCATTGTCTCCCCCTACCCGGAGTACAGGCGGGCGAGAGACGGTCTTGCGGCTGGAGTGTGCTAGAATCGCGGCAGTAGGTGGCGAGGAAGCCGGCGGCAGGGGGTAATGACGATGGTAACGTTTCCGCTAATTATCGCAGCGATTCTGGCGGTAGTTGGTCTCATTCTACTGATAGGCGGCATCGGGCTGCTGTTCTGGACGCTGTGGAAGGGCTGGGTCGTGGAGCCATCTCGCCGAGCTTCCAGTTCCGCGACCATTGAGGAGCAAACCGGGACGGCCAGCGGTGAATAGCACCGCAATTTCGCTTGCCGTCCTGGCAATTCTGCTTGCCCTGGTCCTGCTGGGCGCCAGCATTTTGATATGGGTAGCGTCCGTCTCAGGTGACCCCCTGACGCCGGCGCAGGACACACTGGTTCAGGTAGCGGACTGGACAATCAAAACGGCGGTAGGGGCGATAGTCGGTTTCGCCGGCGGGGCGGGCCTGGCCAGGCGGAACGGCGGCACGGAGCGATAATCATGGAATTCAACGGGGACAACGCGTCGGCCATTGGCCGCGCCATCTACCGCGAAAAGATACACCCTACCCTGGGGCCGGAGCATAAGGGCAAGATTGTAGTCATCGACGTCAAGAGCGGAGACTACGAGATTGCGGATCGTCACATAGCCGCGGCAAGGCGGCTGCGGAAGCGGCGTCCGGACGCCTTTACCTGGGAGGAATGGGTGGACGTGCCGGTGACTTACCGGATACATCCCAGCGTAGTGACCAGACCCTATACTACTGACCCTTATGATTGAGGGCGCGGTGAAACGGAGCTCTGACGGTGGGCTGGAGGCTTGGGTAACCCTGTCCGTGATGGGCGTCGATGGCGAACTGCAACAGTGCGACGTTATCGTGGACACCGGGTTCACCGGCTGGCTCGCACTGCCGGAGTTGGGCATGGCGCTTCCGCACGACACGCCTACCTGCTACGGCACAACCGCCAACACGGCGCCATCCACCAGGCGGTACATGTAAAACTGCCGGTCAACGGTGAACACTTGCCGCAGGCCCAGGCTCTCGGCGACAGCTACCAGCGAGGCGTCGGCCAAAGCCATGGGCGTGTCACGATACTGCTCCATCAGCTGTGCCATGCGGCTGATCTCTATTGCAGTCAGACCGTGCAGTAGTAACCTCCCATTACGATACATATCCCATAGCGCAGTCTGGTAGCGATGGCCGCCGTCCCTCCATAACAGGTGCATAGCCTCGGTAAAGCAAGGCCAAGTGGTGAGCAGCGGCTCCGCAGGCAATGCTGACAGCGCTGCGGCGCATCGGGCGTGATGCTGGTCGGCGACATTAATCAGGGCGACCAGCGGCCCGGTGTCGGTCAGCATCATTGCTGCTGCTGACGTTCGCGCTCGTATCGAAGTTTGGCCTCGGCCTGGTCACGCTGGTACTCTTCCCAGAGCAGGTCGCTATACTCCTGCCCGTATTTGGAGGCCGACGAGCGATAGGTGCCAGCGTTCGGGTCCTTGCTGCTGTCCACCACGCCGACATACCCTTTCCAAAAATCGGGCAGCTTTTCCTGGCGCTTTTTTTCGGCAGCTGCATCCTCGCTCTGTTCGCTCTGTTCGTTGTCAGGTGGCTTGGTCATCGCAGGTCTCCCCAGGGAACAATACTACTCGACCGATTGTAGCACGGGGCTATGATAAGATGGCCCGGCCCGCAGAAACGGGCCATGTCATGCGAGGAGTTGCGTTTTATGCCGGAGTTGAATGGTGGGCATCTGTTCATTCGCTGCCTGAAGCAGGAAGGGGTGCAGAAGGTCTTTACGATTGTCGGGGATACGATACTGCCCCTGGTGGACGCGGCGGAGGATGAGGGCATCGAGTTCATCGACACGCGGCACGAGGGCGCGGCGATGCACATGGCCGACGGCTACGCGCGCATCACCGGCCAGCCGGCGGTGGCCCTGTTCACCGGCGGCCCCGGCTTCGCCAACGCCATCTCCGGCCTGCCCGCCATCTACACGTCGGAAAGCCCGGTGATCTTCGTGGCCGGCTGCGCCGAGTTGCCGGAGAAGGGCCAGGCAACCTTCCAGGAGATTGACCAGGTGGCCATGGCCGCGCCCGTTTCGAAGGGGTCGTGGCTGATCCACGAGAAGAACCGCATCCCCGAGTTTGTTGCGACAGCCTTCCGCACAGCGATGAGCGGCCGGCCAGGGCCGGTGCACCTCACCCTGCCCATCGACCTGCAGGAAGCGCCGATCAGCGAGGAGGACCTCCCTCCCTTCCTGCCCCGGGAGTACCGCAACATGGGCCGCTCCCAGGGCGACCCCAAGCTGATTGAACAGGCCGCGAACCTGCTGGCCAACGCCCAGCGTCCGGTGATCATCGTGGGCAATCCGGCGCGCTACTCCGTCGAGCCGGCGCAGCTGGAGGCGCTGGCGGAGGCCACGGGCGCGCCGATCTTCACCGTGGAGCAGGCGCGGGGTCTCATCGACGACCTGCATCCGCTGTGCTTCGGGTACGCTGACGGCGCGCTGAACCGCACGGCCCGCAAGTTCCGCGAGGCCGACGTTGTGCTGCTGCTGGGCAAGCGCCTGGACCATCGCTATCGCTACGGCGGGGTCTTCAACGCCGACGCCAAGCTGATCCAGGCCGACCCGTCTGAGGCGGAGATCGGCCGTAACAGGGGCGTCGCCGTGGGTCTGCTGGGCGACCTGGGGGCAATCGTGGACCAGTTGACCGGTGCAGCGAAGCACAACGGGAAGCTGGGCCCCTGGCTCAGCGAGTTGAAGCAGGAGCAGGAGGCCTGGCTGGACAGCCTGCGCAGCAACGTCGCCAACGAGGCGCCCATGCACCCACTGGACGTGTACACGCGTATCGAGCATCTGGTGGACGAGGACACGTTCATCATCCTGGACGGCGGCGACTACGTACAGTGGGGCCGCTGCTACCTGCCGGCACGGTCACCCGGTCACTTCATGCGCCTGGGGCCGCTGAGCCACCTGGGCGGAGCCATCCCCTACGCCATGGCGGCCAAGCTGGCCTACCCCGACAGCAAGGTGCTGGCGTTCATGGGCGACGGTTCCTTCGGGTTCTACTCCATGGAGTACGACACGTGCATCCGGCACAACCTGAACATCACCGGCATCATGGGCAACGACGGGAACTGGGGCATCGACCGCACCTTCCAGCTGGCCTACTTCGGGCGCGACGTGGGCACCGCGCTGCGGCCGGGCGTCCGCTACGACCAGGTGGTGGAGGGCATCGGCGGCTACGCGGAACTGGTGGAACAGCCGGACGAGGTAGCGCCGGCGGTGGAACGGGCCATCAACTCGGGTCGTCCGTCGCTGGTGAACATCACGGTGAAGTCGGGAGCCAGCCCGCTGGCCGACGCGATGATCGCGCGGCGTACGGGAGGGTAGCGATTTCTGTACCGCGTCAGGCGGTTGTGCGTTGACAACGTACAATGATACGTAACTTCCGACACAATGGCCTGCGCCGCTTCGGGGAACGCCGGCGCGTTCCATCGGAATATGCCGACAAGATACTGCGTATCTTGCTAGCTCTCGATGGCGGCTCTGAGTTCCAGCGCATGGAATGGATCGGGTATCGTCTGCATCGTTTGACTGGTGATATGTCCGGCTTTTGGGCTGTGAGGGTCTCTGCTAATTGGCGTATCATATTTCGTTACGAAGGCGCCGACGCCTACGATGTGGATCTGATTGATTATCATTAGGAGGGACCGGAGATGATGAAGAACCCGCCCCATCCGGGGGAGTCCATCCTTTACGATGACATTGAGCCGCTAGGGATTAACGTCGCTCAGGCTGCCAAACACATAGGTGTCAACTATGAAGAATTGGCAGGCATCGTGGTCGGTCAGGCCCCTATCTCTCCCGAAATATCCATCCGACTGTATAAGGCTTTCGGTGCTGGTGTGACTACTCGGCACAGCCTGCAGCTTTACTATGACCTTGCCCAGGTTTTTCACAGCGACCATGGCATCAAGGTCAAGCGCCTGGGGAACCCCTTGGGTGAACTCGGCTTGCCAACGTCCAGTCCGCTCCATCCCGGCCAGGTGTTGCTCCACGAATGTTTGGAACCGATGGGCCTTACCGTCGCCGCGGCCGCCGAGCACCTGGGCGTCAGCTATGAAGAACTGGATGATCTGGTGAACTGTCGCGCGTCCCTGACGCCGGAGATGATTATCCGCATCGACCAGGCTTTCGGCGGCCACCCGCAGAAATGGTCGGCTCTCCAGGCCAACTACGACGTCGCCAAAGTGGCCATGGAGCGCGCCCACGAAATCAAGGTGCGCCGGCTCTGGCGGCAAGACCCGGACACCCACGAGCCCATCCTGCTGGACACGTCAGGCGCGGACGCGACAACCGCAACGGCTGACGGCGAAAACTTCGTCAAGTAACCGTATCACGCGAACCAAGGAGGCGAGTTATGCAGTTCGGTATCTTCACCATTGTTCCCTATCACGAGGACTTCACGCCGCCGCAGGCGTTGAACGACGCTCTGGAGCAGATCCGGTTCGCCGATGAGGTGGGGCTGGACGAGGCCTGGCTGGGGGAGCACCGCTTCTCGCGTCACGGGCTGCTGTCGGGCATCTGGTCGTTCCTGGGCGCGGTGGCAGGCAGCACCAAGCAAATCCGTATCGGCACCGCGGTGATCGTGCTGCCGCTGCACAACCCGGTGCTGGTGGCTGAAGAAGTGGCGATGCTGGACGTGATCAGCGGCGGCCGCATCAACTTCGGCATCGGGGCCGGTTACCAGCAGCAGGAGTTCGACGGCGTCGGTGTGGACATCGACACCAGTCGGGAACGGTTCCAGGAAGCCGTTGACGTGATGATCAAGGCGTGGACCGAGGAGACGCTGACGTTCCACGGGAAGTACACCAACGTTGACGACGTTTGGGTGCTGCCCAAGCCGGTGCAGAAGCCGTATCCGCCGCTGTTCCAGGCGGTGAGCACCAGCCCGGCCAGCATCGATTTCGCCGCCAGCCGGAACATCCAGGTCATCACCGGCGGGCCGACGGACATCCTGGGCCAGGCGCCGCAGGTGATCCAGCTGTGGCGGGAGAAGATGGACGAGTACGGCCATCCCCACGCGCACCTGGACCCGCCGATGTCCAAGTCGATCTACGTGGCGCCGACCATGGAAGAGGCGGAGCGGGACCCCATTGGGCTGGAGGACTTCTCGTCCCGGGTGTTGCGCTCCATCGGCAGCAACGGCGCGCCCATCGGGATGCCCATGGACCGGAACGGCAACATCGCCAAAGGCTACGAGCACTGGGCCAACCGCCAGGCGGACCGGGACCGCCGCGACGACGTGGGCCACGCCGGCCTGCCGCCGCTGCGGGGAACGCCGGAGGTGGTCGCGGAAAGGTTGAAGGAAGTGCAGGCGGCGGGGATCAACCACGTCTTCGGCAACTTCGGATTCGCCGGCCTGCCGCATTCCAAGGTGATGCGCTCCATCGAGTTGTTCGCCACCGAGGTGATGCCGTACTTCCAGGAAGCGGCGGTGGCATAAGGTCCGGTCGCCCAGACCGCAATCCGCCAACGGGTCACCGGATGGGCGGGAGTTTCCAGTTCACACCGCACCCGATGGGGCGGTCTGGGCGTACAGCCCGCTGCTGCGGCTGAACCTGCGCTGAACGGCGGCGAGATCGAGTTGCAGGATCCCGACACCGCCGAGATCCTGCTGGACTGGCGCGGCGTGCGGCTGGCGATGGAAACCGCAGTGGAAGCGGAGCGGCAGGCACGGCGGGCGGCGGAACGTGAGTTGGAAGAGTACCGTCAACTGGTACGCCAACTGCGGGAGCAGCGCGGGGAGCCTCAGTAAGCAGGCTCCCCATATCTATCAGCGACCCTCGGTCAGCGCCTCGCGCAGGCGGCGGATGATGATGTCAATTTCGTCCTCGGTTACGTTGAGCGGGTCGACCATCAGCTCGTCGGGGGCACGGAGCTGCTGGAGGTAGATGGGCGGGTCGCCCTGCTGCAGGGCGGCGGCGACCTCGGGAGCGGATGGGCCGGACCAATCACCGCCCAGATGGAGCACCGCATTGGGGAGGAGATAATCGATGCCGTCATGTTCCAGGGTGATGTTGAGGCCGGGAACCTCGATCAGGCTGTCCACCACGCGCTGGGCCATGCTGCGGTACCAGGCCATTTCGGCCGCTTCGTCCTCCTCCACGAACATGGACAGCGCGGTGACCAGGCCGACGATCTCCTCCTTGGCGACCTTGGCGGAGCGGCCGATGAACTGGGCCGGGCTGGCGTTGGCCAAGGCGGCATCGATGAGGTCGGCGCGTCCGCAGAGGATGCCGGTGCCCTGGGGGCCGCGAACGCCCTTGCCTCCGCTGAAAATCACCATGTCCGCGCCGTCGCGCAGGTAGCGCTGGAGGTTGGCGCGGGGCGGCAGCATGGACGCGGCGTCCACGATCACCGGCACGCCGTGGGCGTGGGCAATCTCGCAGACCTGGGCCAACGGCATCACCCGCTTGCTGGTGAAGGGGGCGCACAGGTAGGCGACGGCGGCGGTGCGCTCGTTGATGGCGCCTTCCAGCTCCCAGGGATGGTTGAACAGGTAGTTGCCGATCTCGACAATCTTCGCGCCTACGGCCCGGTAGGCGTGGTCGTAGGGGAACCGGTGCATGGTCTGCATGATGATCTCGTTCTTCATGCCCTCGGTGTCCGGCAGCCGCAGCATCTTGTTGGGGTCGTTGCCGGCGATACAGGCCGCCGCTTGGAGCAGGAGTCCGCCGGCTGCTCCGCTGCTGACCATGGCCGCCTCGGATCCCACCAGACGGGCGATCTCCGCGCCAGCCTTGCGGTTCAACTCGTCGATGTTGACCATGACCCGGGCGGTGCCGGCCATCTGCTCCAGCACCTCGGGCCGGGTGCGGGAGCCTCCCAGCCTCGTGACCGAACCGGAGGCGTTGATGATGGGAGTTACGCCGAGGTTGCGGTAAGCCTGTTCCGCGTCAGAGATGGCCTGCTGGTTCATGGGGTCTCCTGTAGGGCCGCACTGGTGATGGGATCGGCGTGGGATGGTGACGGCCGGGCAAGGCAATTATAGCAAGCGGTCGCGTATGTCTGTGGTAACATCGGCCAACAGAAACATCCTGGAGGCAGCAACGTGACCACTGCAGACCGACTGAACGTAATCCCCCTGGGAGAAGCGATGTTCTCCCAGCGTGCCATCCGCCGGTTCAGGCCGGACCCGATCCCCGCCGACGTGATGCAGGACATCATGCAGGCGGCGATCCGCGCCCCCAACGGCGGCAACAACCAGGGTTGGCATTTCATCGTGGTGCAGGACGAGGAGATGCGAAGCCAGCTCGGTGAGCTGTACCACGAGGCCTGGTGGGCGAAGCGTGCCGACGCTGGCATCATGGGCCCGCAGGACATCCCGCTCGGTCCGAGCTCGATGCGGTCGGCAATGCGGCTGGCCAACGAGATCGGCGACGCCCCGGTGATGGTGCTGGTGTGCGCCACCGCCCAGGGCGCGCAGGCGGCCGGCTCGGTGATACCGGCGGCGCAGAACATGCTGCTGGCGGCGCGGGCCTTCGGTATCGGCGGGACGATAGCCACGCTGCATCCGGTAGTGGAGGAGCGGGTCCACGAGCTGTTCGGGATACCGGACGAGGCGCAGGTGGTTTATTGCATGCCCTTCGGATACCCGCGGGGCAACTTCGGTCCGGTAACCCGGCGTCCGCTGAACGAGGTGTGCAGCTACGACCGGTGGGGGGCGCCGCCGGATTAGATTGTCAGCCTCGACGTGATTATCGTCGCCACGCCGAGGCTGTCGGCAAACTCCTGCTGGGCAGGCGCAATGCTGCTCCCGATCACTATGGGAATGGCTGGTGTACCCATGATGGTGGACAAGGTATCCGCGCGTTCCCGAGCCAACGAGACATCATCGTTGGCGATGTCTCGGAACAATGAGATCGCCATGTGAACGGTCCGCTGGTCATCACGCCGGCGTGCCGAAAGCATGATGTCGGTTTGCTCCAAATGGTCGCCCTGGTCGAAGGTGATAACGCCGAGTTCTTCAGCATCGTCGATCAGGTCCTGAAATTCCGGCGATCTAGGGACCTGCAAACTCTGAAGTATGCGAAGACGGTTCAAGCGCAGCCAACGGCAGGCAGTCCCAGGAATATCGCGGTGTATGCGATGTTCCAGCTGCAAGCCCGTAAGCGTACCCAGTTTGCCATCCACGTTATCCAGCTGGAGAGCGGGTTTGGCTTGTGGGGGGGTCGTAAAAACCGGATCGATGTTATCTCCGAAGGTAGCCATGGCATCCCTGTGTCCGACCTACCGCGTGCGCTCGTAGCGATAGTCGCTGGCCGTACCACGCTCGGGGGTGGCGGTGGGGCTGTTGGGCAGGTAGGGGTAGTTGGGGTCGACGCCGACCTTGGGAGCGAGGGTGTTGCGCAGGACGCCGATGTTTTCGACCTCCAGTTCCACGGTGTCGCCCGGCTCCAGCCAGCGTGAGGCCTCGTAGCCCTTGCGGATGGACTCGCGGACGGAGCCGCCGCCAACGGTGCCGCTGCCGATGACGTCGCCGGGGGCGATGCGGCTGTCCTTGGCGGCGCGCTCGATGATCTCGCCCCAGGTGTACCAGGCGTTGACGGTCTCGCCGTCGCGGAGCCAGTCGTCGCCGTTGACGCGGACATGAGCCTTGAGGTCCAGGCGGCCGTCCCGGATGTGGGGCATCATCTCGTCGGTGGTGACCACCCAAGGGCCGATGGACGACGCGGAGTCCTTGCCCTTGGCGGGGCCGAGGCCGAAGGTCATCTCGTCGAACTGCAAGTCGCGGGCGCTCCAATCGTTGAAGATGCAGAAGCCGGCGATGTATTGCAGGGCCTCGGACGCCGCGACGTTAGTGCCTGACCGACCGACAACGCAGCCTAGCTCCAACTCGTAATCCAATTGCTCCGACGCGGCGGGATAGGGCACGTCCTCGTCGGGGCCATAGATGACCAGCGGGTTGGAGAAGTAGAACACGGGCATGCGGTACCAGACGGGGTCGATCTGGCGTGTGCCCTGGGAGGTGGCGTGCTCCTCGTAGACGATGTAGTCGCGCACGGTGGGCGGCTGGAGCACCGGCGCGCGGAGTCGGACGTCGGCCAGGGCGACCATCGGGGCCGGGACGTTGCCGGCCAAGGCGTCGCCCACGCGGTCGACCGCCCCGTCGCCGGTGTCCAGCAGGGCGCGGACGTCGGCCAGCGGGCGGTCGGAGCCGATCAGGGCGGCCACGTCCACCACCGCGTCATCCTGGAGGACGCCGCAGCGGGGGCCGTTGCCATTGTCGTAAGTAAGGAGTTTCATGGTCGTCCTTCCTCTTTTGTTGCGTTGTTGATCAAGCTCCGTCAGCGTAGCCGGCCAGTCTGGTGGCGTCGCTGATGTAGTCAGACGTCTCGCGAATTCGCCGATGGATCTCATCCACAGGTTCACAGATGCCCATATAGAAACAGGTTCCGTGCAGGTGTCCTTGTCTTGAGTAATAGCGGCCAACCAAGGGGCCGACGGTGCTGTCTGCTCCGGCTAATGTGACCAGGCCGCGCGTAGTATCCGGCGAGAATTCCGGCTCCTCGCCCGTGCGCGCCAGGATCAGCGCGTCGGTGGCCCGCTTGGTGGCGCACCATGCCTTTTCCGCGGCGTCGCGGATGTCGCCGGCTTCCAGCAGCCGCAGGGCGTCGGCATGGAGGCTGTGGGCGTCGGCAAAGATGGCGGATATGCGGTCGGTGGTGGTTGTCATAGGGTGAATGTGCCTTCTGTTTCAGGTGGTGTCGGGGTAGCCGGCCAGATTCGCGGCGTCGGTGATGTAGTCGGCGGTCCGGCGGATGCGGCGTTCCACTTCGTCGGCGGGTTTGCAGATGCCATGGTAGAAACATTCACCATGCAGGTGGCCCTGTCTTGAATAGTAGCGTCCGATCAAAGGATTGACCGCGCCGTCTGCTTCAGCCAGCCTGAGCAGGCCTCGAGAGGTATCCGAGGAAAACTGGGGCACTTCGCCCGTGCGCGCTATGATCAGCGCGTCGGTGGCGCGCTTGGTGGCGCACCATGCCTTTTCGGCGGCATCGCGGATGTCGCCAGCCTCCAGCAGCCGCAGCGCGTCGGCGTGGACGGCCCGGGCCTCGGCGAAAATGGCGGGTAAGCGGTCGGTGGATAGTGGATAGCATGGAAGTTGCTTCTCAGCGGTTTGGGATTGGGTGCGGATTATGGTCGCCAATACACCATCTCCATGGGCAAACCTTTAGGGTCTCGTTTGGGTTTTTTGGGTAATGTTTTGAATTGGTGAGGCCATCCCATTTTCGCGGTTACCGCTGCTACGAGAGCATCAATGACATCATCCCTCTTGGCATCTTTTCTAAGGTACTTTGTACAAGCATTTCTGAATACAGCATCCACGCATGCATCAACCTCTCGAAGAACTGATAGCCGTTCGCATTCGCCCTTTTTATCTGTCTTGCCATATTTGAGAGGCCACCCGTTGTTTAGAGCCCAGAAACAAAACTCGGGGTGGACCTCCCTGATCTCCGGATTCGCCTTACGATCCGTGTTCAACAATGCCTGATCAACTTCGGCAATTTTGCGAGCTATACCAAAAGTTTGGCTACTCAAACCCTTCCCGCTAAACTGCATCTCGACTTTTGTAGCGGTGTCGTGATCTCTAGGCGATTTCGCGGCTTGGTGCGCGGCTTGGCGGGTGGGCGTTGGAAAGACGCTCATCCCTCGAGGCCAGCCGAGTTTTCTCCAAGCTACACCGTCACATTTCCGCCCACGGCCGTCCTCAGGCAGTCCAATCGGTATATCCACGAGGATCAGTTTGGCGTCAGAATAGTGATCCAGTAGCTTTTCAAACGAGGAAAACACTTCCAACTCATGGTCGTCAGCAGTGTTCAAACCTATGCTGAACCAACCACGGGGACAGGCATCCACTCCAACGAATTCACTATGCGCCATAATATGTACCTCCAGCTGGTAGGGGCGAATGATTATTCGCCCCCAACAATGTCGTGATCAGTGCATCGGCGAGAAGCTGGCGGGGACCATGATCTTGTTTTCCTGCTTCACGCGGCCGGGGGCGCCGGAGGGCCACTGGGGTATCTTGCTGGCGGCGGCGCGGACCTCGGCGCGGTGGTTGAGGTCCTGGTAGGGCCAGACGTGCATCCACTTGTTCAGGTCGCCGAACTCGGTGAACATGCCGGCGGCCAGGGGGGAGAATTCCTCGCGGTAGGGCAGGGACTCTTCCCAGCGGCGCAGCAGTTCCGGCATGGAGCCGTTCTCGTAGGTGTAAACGCGCATCTCGTAGATGTTGCCCAGGGCCTGGTCGCCGCCCATGGGCCGCATGAAGGGCGCGGGGTTCCAGATCTCGGAGTTCATGTTGAGAATGTTGCCGGGGGTGATCTTGGGCGGCCAGTTGGGGTCCTTGCCGGCCTCGGCGCGAATGCGGTTGCGCTCCTCCATGTTTTCATAGCCCCAGACGTGGATGATCTGATTCAGCGGGCCGATCTCGGTGTGCCAGAAGGCGGCGATGGGCGAGTACTTTTCGCGGTGGGGCAACGCCTCGGCGAAGGCCTCCTCGGCTTGGGGGACGGCGCCGGGCTTGAGGTCGTAGGTGCGGACTTCGTAAATCATGGTTTCCTCCGGTAACGTGGGGTCGGATCGGTGACGATTGTATGCGCGGTCAGTGTAGCAACGGCGCCGAACGGGGGCAACCGGAACGAGCGACGGGGCGCGTTGCTATAATGCTGGATACGAGCCGAATGCTGGAGCGATTGAGATGACTGGGCAGGGATTCGGAAAGACAGCGTTGGAGTATCTTGACGCTTCCAAAAGAGAAAGGAGCGTGGGCAACATCCACGAAGCGGCCGCGCTGATGTGGAAGGCGACGCAGGCGACGTTTGCCGCTCTGGCCGACGCTCGTGGCGTGCGATACAAAGGCTTGGACGATATCGACCTGTTCAGAATAGCCGTCACCTTGGAAGAGGATGGCTCGGTCCGCAAACACCATTACCGGAGTGGGATTGCGCCCGGTTCGCTCCTGAAAGACCACGCCGAAATGGACGTGCTGGAAAGCTACCAACTGGAGCTGGCTTTTGAAACGGCCGAACATTTCATCCGCGAGTGTTTCAATGGGAAATAGCCGTGCCGGCCGCTACCATCAAAGAGCCGCCCGACACGAAGCGAGAGCCCGCAACTATCGTAGACAGGCCGAATTATTGTTGGATAGAGACAACGATAACGACTGCGCCGGGGCTCTGCTTTACGAAGCCGCCAAACAGTGCATCAATGCGATAGCCAACCAACTCGGCGGAAATCCCGGCACCATTGGCGGCAAGGTCAATGCCCTGCGAAGGATCGCGCAAGGGACCCCGATGATCAAGATTTGCTGCGGAACTGGCAAAGCGCAGACAAGCTCCACGTTCACGCCGACCGCGGCAATCTTGATGACGCCGGATTTAGCGTACACTGGGCACAGACCCAGGCGTTCATCGACGCTATGCTAACCATCTACCACCGCAACGCCTGATAAGGAGGCAACCTATGGAATACCGCATCAACCACGTGCACATCCGCGCCGTTGATCCCTACACCACGGCGGCGTGGTACGAGAAGCACTTCAACGCGCGCATCGTTTCGGAGCGAGAGGTGATGCCGCGCACCATCACCATCGGCATGGAGATGGGCGGGGCCTGCCGGCTCAACGTGTCGTCCAAGCCTCCCGGATCGTCCGACGAGCGCGCCGTGGCCGAACTGAACCGGCTGGGGCTGGAACATTTCGGGTTCGACGTGGAAGACATCGAGGCGGAGATGGAACGGCTCACCGCCGCCGGCATCCGCACCGTGCTCCCGATCACCGAGACGCCCACAGGGTCCAAGCTATCCTACATCGAGGGTCCGGACGACGTATTGATCGAACTGGTGCAGCCCGCGCCCTAACCTGAAGGAGCCACGCCATGGCGGATGCACCGCTGCACTACCAGACCATTACCGACGTTGCGGAGAGGATCCGTTCGCGGGAAATCTCTCCCGTGGAACTCACGGAAGCCCAGCTGGACCGCATCGCCGCGCTGGACAGCGAGCTGAAGAGCTACGCGACCGTCATGGCCGAGTCGGCGATGGCAGCGGCACGGATGGCAGAGGCTGAGATCGTCTCGGGCCGATACCGCGGCCCGTTGCATGGCGTGCCCATCGCGGTGAAGGACCTGTGTTTCACCGCCGGCGTGGCCACCATGGGCGGCGCCGAGGTGTTGCGGGACTTTGTGCCCGATTTCGACAGCACGGTGGTTCGCAAGCTCAACGACGCCGGCGCAATCATCCTGGGCAAGCTGAACCTCACCGAGGGAGCAATGGCCGGCTATAACCCGGCCTTCGACATCCCGATCAATCCCTGGGGTGCTGACCGCTGGGCCGGCGCATCGTCCAGCGGGTCGGGAGTGGCCACGGCGGCCGGCCTCTGCTACGGCTCGCTGGGCAGCGATACCGGCGGGTCGATCCGCTTTCCGGCGGCGGCCTGCGGAACGGTGGGCATCAAGCCGACGTGGGGCCGAGTGAGCCGCTACGGGGTTTTGGCATTAGCGGAGTCGCTGGACCACGTGGGTCCCATGACCCGCAGCGCGGCGGACGCCGGGATCATGCTGCAAGCCTTGGCCGGCCACGACCCCAACGATCCGACGACGCTGCGCGCTCGCGTTCCCGCCATGCTGTCGGGACTGGGCAAGGGTGTCGAGGGAATCCGCATTGGTGTGGACGAACGTTACATCGGCGACGACGTGGATGGTGAAGTGGCCGAGGCGGTGCTGGCCGGCGCCCGGTTCCTGGAGAGCATGGGGGCGCGGTTGGTCCCGGTGGAGATGCCGGACACCGTGTACTTTTCGCGGGCCTGGGGCGTGCTCTGCTCCGCCGAGGCAGCGGCGGCCCACGCGGACACCTTCCCGTCACGGGCCGACGAGTACGGTCCGTGGTTCCGGGGCTGGCTCGAAAAGGGCCACGGCTACACCGCCGTGGACTACGCCCGATCCAACCAGGGCCGATTGGCCTGCAACGGCATCCTGGCCGGCGTGTTCCAGGACATCGACGTACTGGTGTGTCCGTCCATGACGACCCCGCCGGGTCGGGTTACGCCGGAGGAACTGTACGGGCCTATGAGCGAGGACGAGTGGACGTGGGGCCGCTTCACCATCCCCTACGATTTCAACGGCGCGCCCACTATCTCGCTGCCGGCGGGGCTGAACGGCGAGGGGCTGCCCCTCAGCATCCAGTTCGTCGGCAAACATCTGGCCGAGCCACTGCTGGTGCAGATCGGCGACGCCTACGAGCGGGCGACGCGGCACAACCTGCGGCCGCCGGTGTAGGCTGGGATTGTACCAATAACGGCCATTGGCTTTCTCGTGCCAATGGCCGTTTGAACGTTTGCGCCAGCGGAGTCGGAACTCTGCCCGTCTAATCGCCGCCGCTGGGCACGATGAACAAGATGTTGCCGTCAACATCGTGGCGATGGTTAGCCAGGGCAATGACGGTGTCGTTTGTTCGTCTCATCTCGCTGGCGATTTGCCGGACTTCGTCGGTGAGTGTATCCACACGTTGGAACAGTTTGCCCAGCGCGAAGGCGCCGGCCAGTAGAGAAAGGACGAGCGTAACGGAGACACCGATCAGTATGTAGGTTTGCGGGTCCATAAGATACCTGTCATCGTGGTTCTGACCGATATGTTAGCACGGACGCTATGACCCTGATATCCAGTCGGCGACGCGCTCGCCGATCATGATGGCGGTGGCGTTGGTGTTGGCGCGGGTGACCTGGGGCATGATGGACGAGTCGGCGACCCACAGGCCCTGCATCCGCGCACGCGGCACTGTTGGTCGGTCACGGCCATGGGGTCGTCGTCAGGGCCGATGCGGCAGGTTCCCGAAACGTGGCGGGAGGTGCCGACGGTCTGGCGGATCCAGGCGTCCAAAGCGTCGTTGTCGGACAGCACGTCATCCGCGGGGGCGGTGCGGTGGTCGATCACGTCCCGGTAGCTTTCGGATTCGAGCATGTCGGCGGCCAGGCGCACGGCGTCGCGCATTCGCCGCATGTCGTTCTCGTTGTGCAGATAGCGGTAGTTGATTTCCGGCTGCTCCGTGGGGTCTGACGAGGCGAGGCGCACCCAACCGGAGCCGTCGGGCAGCTCCAGGGCGCAGGCGATGCGGGCGGTGCGGTCGGGCAGGTGCTCGCCGGTCATGACGTTGAACACGCCCAGGGTGTGCAGCATCACGTCGTTGGGGTACGAGGGAGCCTCGGAGGTAACGCGCAGGCCGAAGCGCAGGGCGCCGGCGTTGGCGTGTAGCTCGACGTTGTCCTTGACGCGGAAGGAAACGTTGCCCATGGGATGGTTGAACAGGTTCTGACCTACCCCGGGCAGTTCCTGTATGACCGGTATGCCAAAGGACGTGAGCTGATCCCGAGGGCCGACGCCGGAGAGCATGATGATGTGGGGCGATTTCAGCGCGCCGGCACTGAGCACGACCCGGTCAGCTGCAACGGTGAAGATCTCGCCGCCGCTCTCGACCTCGACGCCGGACACCTGGGTTCCGTCGAACAGCACGCGGCGGACGAAGACGTTGCCCTTGACGGTCAGGTTGAGACGATGGCGCACCGGGTTGAGGTGGGTGATGGCCGTGCTCATGCGGACGCCGTCCTGGTTGTTCATCGGGATTGCGCCGATGCCGTCGGAGTCCGGCCCGTTGAGGTCGGGGTTGTACGTGTAGCCGCGCTCCATGGCGGCGGCGTGGAAGGCCTTCTGCACGTCGGGCCAGGGCTGGCTCTCGCGCCGGATGATGGGTATCGGGCCGTCGCTGCCGTGGAAGTCGTCCTGGATATCCAGATCGGTTTCGGCTTTGCGGAAGAAGGGCAGGACCTTCAGGTATGACCACTCCTCGTTGCCGAAGGATTCCCACCGCTCGAAGTCCTCGGGCAGGCCGCGCAGGTAGACCTGGCCGTTGATGGAGCCGGAACCGCCGATGACCTTGCCCTGGGCGATGTTGATCTCGCCCTGCTGGTCGTTGATGGTGCCGTGCAGATTCCAGGAGACCGGCGATCCGGGCTGCTCGCCCTCGTTGGAGTAGCCGTCGCGGACGACGTCGGGGAGATGTTCCGCGTTGGGATAGTCCTGGCCGGCCTCAAGGAGCAGGACCGAACGGCTGGGGTCCTCGGACAATCGGCTGGCGACCACGGATCCGGCGGAACCGGAGCCCACAACAATCACGTCATATTTCATGGCTAAGCCCTCGCTTGCGGTTTGGGTTGCCCGATTCTACACTATCGGCACAATCGGCCTGGCCGGGAGTTCGATGATGACGTCCCCCAAGACACCCAGCGGCGCAAATATGCTGCCCTACCGCCGGCAGGGCGAGATCGACTACGCCAGTCTGGAGTTCGACCCTGACGTCAAGGAGACGCCGCCGGACCACATGGAACAAAGCCGCGAGATACGGGAGATCACCGGGCTGTTGGCCGCGCGGTTCACCGAATTTGACACCCGACCCGACGTATTTCTGGATGATGGAACGTTCATCTGTTACGACCCGAGCAACTTGAACGTCCGGGTGGCGCCGGACGTGTACTTTGCCTTCGGAGTGGACGCCGTGGCGATTCGGCCCCGCAAAATCTACCTGCCCTGGGAGGTAGGCAAGCCACCGGATTTTGCCTTGGAAGTGGCTTCTGAGAGCACCGCATCTGTGGACATCAGGCGCAAACCAGACATCTACACGAGGATCGGCGTGCGGGAGTATTGGCGCTTTGACCCCACCGGCGGGCGGTATCACGGGCAGCCGATATGGGGTGGTGAACTGGTTGAGGGAAGCTATCGGGAGTTGCCGCAAACCCGCGAACCCGACGGCATCCTCAAGGTGTACAGCCCGCTGCTGGGCATCAGCCTGTGCTGGGATGACGGCTGGCCACGGGTGTATGACCCGTCCACCCAAGCATACGACCGGAATTGGCGGGCGGAACAAGCGTATGCAATCGCGGTCCGGGATCAGCGGGACGCGGCCCGGGAAGAACGCGACGCTGCTCAGGCGGAAGTCGAACGGCTGCAGGAACTGCTGCGCCGGAAAAACGGCGAAGAAAATGAAACTGAAGGAGATGCCACGACATGTTGAACGACCCACAGGCATTCCTGAGTTATTTCGACGGCATTCACCGCCGCACGGTACGGGATATCCAGGCTTTGCCGGCTCCCGCCGAGTCGTGGGCCCCGCCGGCGGGCGAGGGTGAAAACGCGTGGAGCATTGCCCAGATCGTGCATCACATCTGCGAGTCGCGGATGTACTTCGCGCGGGCCTACCGCAACGAGGGTTGGTTGTACGACTGGGCGGTGCCCAGTACCGCGTCGCTGGACGATTGGGTCCCAGCGTTGCAGGCGTCGCTGGAGGAGTTTCGCGGCCGCATCGATGGCACGCCGGCTGAGTGGCTGACCCGGCGCATCCAGATGATCGACACCGACGGCATGCTCAGCGGGTGGCGGGTTCTGATGATGATGGTGGAACACGAGGTACACCACCGCTCGCAGATCGACACCTACGCCGGGATGCAGGGCTGGGACGTGCCGCAGATCTACGGGCGCACGCGGGAGCAGATTGACGAGTTGCAGGAAGGGCAGCGGGCGCGCTCTTCGGGAAACTAGTGGCCAGGGGTCAGGGGTTGATCGCGCCGCTGCGGTTCTGCACGATGAAGGTTTCGCGCCTTTCCAGGTAATCCGCCACGAGGTTCAGGAGCGCCTCCGGGCGTTCGGCGGCGATGTCGTGGCCGGCGTCGTACACGTAGGCGACGTTGCAGTTGGGAATGCGGCTGCGGTAGATGCTGGCCGCTGCCGGGTCTATCATGCCGTCCGCTTGTCCGAAAACGGCTAGCGTCGGGCACTGGATTTCGGCGAGCAGCGTCTCCAGTTCGTGGGCAGCGCCAACCGGCTCTCCGGAGGGTCTAACCGCCAGGGGAGACACCAGGATCAGCGCCTCTACGCTTTCCGGCGACCGCAATGCGTGGCGGATGGCCACCGACGCCGCGGACGAAATGCCGACGAGCCCGTACGGTCCGGAGGCCAGGGGCGCAACCGCGGCGGCTACCTGGTCTTCCGCTCCGGGGCCAAAGTTTTCCAGATGCGGTTCCAGCACTACCCAACGTTGCGTCAAGCCGTCCTTGAGAGCGGAAGAGCGCTCGGGTTCGGCAATGATGACGACGGTGTCGCGCATCTGATCAGTGGCCACCGTTTACAACTCCTTGAGACGAGGCAGGACCTCGCGACCAAACAGGTCGATTTCGGCCATAACGTCGCGGTGGGTCAGGCTGGGTTGTTGGAAGAAGAGGTCGATGACGCCGGTGCCGCACCGGTCGTGGTAGGCCTTGATCTGCTCGAAGACGGTGTCGGGGCCGCCAACGAAGGTGAGGCCGGGAGCGCCGCCCACGATGTCGCCGCTGGCGCTCCCGGCGAACACGTTGCGGTAGTCAACGTCCTGGCCGGAGCGGGAGGCCTGGATCACCTGGGACACCGAGGAGCGCAAGGCCATGCCGGGAGCGCGGCCCTGGTCGGTTTGCGCATTGAACCAGTCCTGGGCCTGCCGGTCGGTTTCGGCGAGGTAGATGCTGCCGCGAAACACCAACTGGTCCGGTTCCGGCTGCCAGCCGGCTTCGTCGCACCAGTGGAGGTATTTTTCGGTGATGCCCGCCACCTGCTCCGAGGGTACGAAAGATACGCCGAGGCCCAATCCGTGCTCCGCGGCGTAGTGCACCGCATCATCGCTGCGGGTGGCGACCAGGGCGGACGGGAAGGGCTGCTGCACCGGACGCGGCCACACCGCCACGGTGCGGTACTGATAATAACGTCCTTCCCAGGAGAAGGGTTCGGGCTCGGTCATGGCCTTCAGGATCAGGTCTATGCCTTCGAGCAGGCGTCCCCGGCCCTCTGACGGGTGAACGCCGTAAACCTGGTCCTCGTTGGGGGTGCCGCGCAGGAAGCCCATCACCAGGCGGCCGTTGGTGATGTTGTCCAGCAGGGTCAGCTCTTCCGCGGCGCGGATGGGGTTGTTCAAGGGCAACAGGGGGCCGAGCATGGCGATCTTCACCGATTTGCACCGCTCGGCCACGGCGGCGGCCATGACGGCGGGCGTGCCGGTGGCGATGCGGCCGGAGTAGTGGTGCTCGGAGAAGCTGACCCACTCGAAGCCCATTTCCTCGGCGAACTCACACTCCTCGATGCCGTCCTGGTAGCTCTGAACGGAAGTTTCGGGGTCGCTGTAGGACGGCGGCGTGGGCCAGGTCGGCGGGAAGTCCCGCCGGTGGGCGTATCCCATGGCGCCCAGATAGGATGCTTTCATGCTGCGCTGCTCCTGCGATCCTTTCCGGCGTTGCCGCCAACGTTGCTATGCTGGTGCGTGTCAGGCGAGACTGACGGCGCTAGCGCTGGCCGCGCCGCTCCTCGAAGCTGGCGGTGATGGCCTGCTCGGCGCGCTTGCTGTGTTCGGCGATGAACTGTTCGAGGCGTCGGATTTCTGTCGCGCGCTCCGGCGCAGGCTCCTGCCGGCCAACCTGCTGTTTCAGCTGGGCCAGTTCCTTGCGAGCCTTGTCGACCTGCTCGACGGATTCCAGGGCGGCGAGTTCGTCCAACGCCGCCTTCTTGATGGTCAGCACGCGCCGGTGGTTCTCCTCGGCGTCCCGCAGCCGCTCTTCGACCTCGCCCATTGCCGACAGGGCCATGTCCAGCGGGGCACGGCCGTAGATGGTCTGGCGGGGCAGCCGGCGCAACTGGGTGCGAAACTGGGCGATGCTGGCGTCCAGCTGCTCTTCCTTGTGGCGGATTTCCGCCAGAGAGAGGCGCAGGGCCGCCATGGCCTGTTGCAGTTGAGAAACGGAAGACATGGCAGTAGACGATGGATTCCGGCTTTCGCCGGAATGACGGAAAATGCCAACGCGCCCTAGCTCTTGAAACCAACTTTGGGCAGCACGCGCTCCAGGGCTTCCAGCACCTCGGTGATGTCGTCCCTGGTCACCCAGCCCAAGTGGCCGATGCGGAAGCAGTGGCCCGTGAGCTTGCCCTGGCCGCCGGCCAGGACGACGCCCTCGTCTTCACGCATCATGGACATGAGCCGGCCGCCGTCGATGTCTTCCGGCATCTTGATGCCGGTGACGGTATTGGAGGCGCGGGATTCGTCGTTGGCCAGGAGCTCCAAGCCCAGGGCCTTGACGCCGGCGCGGCAGTAGGCGGCAACCTCGGCATGGCGCTCGTACACGGTCTCCAGTCCTTCGCCAAGGATGCGGTCCAGGCCCAGACGGAGGCCGTAGAGCAGCGCGACGTTGGGAGTCCATGGGGTCTGGCCGCGGGACAGGGAGCGCTCGGCGGCCATCAGGTCGAAGTAGAAGCGGGGCATCTTGGCGTCTTGGTAGGCTTCCCAGCCGCGGGCGCTGATGCTGATGAAGGCCAGGCCGGGCGGGATCATAAAGCCCTTCTGGGAGCCGGTGGCCACGAGGTCGCAGTCCCAGCCGTCCACGGGGAGCGGGATGCAGCCCAGGCTGCTGACGGCGTCCACCAGCAGGAGCTTGTCGAACTCGCCCTTGACCACGCGGGCGATGGATTCCAGGTCGTGGGTCACGCCGGTGGAGGTCTCGTTGTGGGTGACGAGGACGGCCTTGATGTCGGGGTCTTTCTGGAGCTCGGCGCGGATGGCCTCGGGGTCGATGGCGTCGCCCCACTCGAAGTCCATACGGGTCACGTCGGCGCCGTAGCCTTCGGCGATCTGGACAAAGCGGTCGCCGAAAGAGCCGGCGGTGGCCGCGATAACCTTGTCGCCGGGGGACAGGGTGTTGACCACGGCGGCCTCCAGGGCGCCGGTGCCGCTGGAGGTGAGGATGTAGAGGTCATTGTTGGTCATGAAGACCTGCTTGAGACCGGCGGTGGTGGCCTCGATCAGCTCCTTGAACTCGGGACCCCGGTGGTTGATCATGGGCAGGGACATCTCGTCGACGATGTCGTCGGGGATGGGAGTGGGACCGGGGGTACGCAGGTTCTGGGGCGCAATCTTGGTCAAGGTCATCGGGAAAGCTCCTGGGAGTCACGCAAAGGCGCGAGGTCCGGTTTTATGAAGTGAATTAGTCCCCGGCGTAGCGCGCGTTGGGACGGCGAATAACAGCGTGATTTGTTCACACGCGGCCAATATTATAGCAAGGATTTACGAATCCGTTCCGGGCGTGACAGTTTCCTCGCCCTCGCTGCCGGGGTCGCCGAGCAGGAATTCGCCCACGGTCAGCACCACGTCAGGGAAGGCGCGGGGGCTGATTTGGCCGTCGGCCGGGACTATCCGGCTGCTCCGGTAAACGCCGTCAACCGGGTCATGGAAGGCTTCGACTTCGCGGGCGGGAACGTTGGCGATCCACACTTCGGGGATGCCGGCGGCGGCGTAGCGGGGCAGCTTCAACTCGCGGTCGCGTTCCAGGGAGGTCTCGGCCACTTCAACCAGCAGCAGCACGTCTGCCGCCGCCGCCCGCCGGCGCTGATAATCGTCCCGCAACCGCAGGACCGCGATATCCGGCTGGGGCAGGCTGCCGTCATCAAGCAGTATTGAGCCTTGAACCCTGACCAATGCACGGCCGTGCAGCGGGTAAAGCAGTTGGTCGTTCAACTGGTCAGTGCCGGATTCGTGAGGCGGGTTGATGGCCGGCATCAGGATAATGTCTCCGTCCAGCAGTTCGACGCGCTCTTCTTCGGCCAGGATGCCGGCCTCGGCCATGGCGCAGTATTCTTCCACGGTGAACCGGCGCCGGGTCGGCACGGCGGTTTGTACGGGAATGGCAGTTGTGGTCATGGCGTCACCTTATTCGAGCAGGAAGTCGCCCACGGTCAGCACCACGTCAGGGAAAGCCCGGGGGCTGATTTGGCCGTCGGCGGGGACGATGCGGCGGCTCTGATAAACGCCATCGACCGGGTCGTGGAAGGCTTCGACATGGCGGGCGGGTACGTTGGCGATCCAAACCTCCGGAATGCCCGCTTCAGCATAGCGGGACAATTTGGCCTCACGGTCGCGCCGTAGCGAGCTATCGGATACTTCAACAATCAGTAGCACGTCGGTGGGGGTGGGATGCGCCCGGTGGTAGCCGTCTCTCAATCGCAGCACGGCGATGCCGGGAACGGGCAGGTTCAGATCATCGAGCTGAACCGGGCCTTGCACCCGGACGCGAGCACGACCTCGCAACGAAAACTTGAAAAAGTCATCGAATTGGTCTGTGCCGTCCGCGTGAGGTGGTCCGATGGGGGGCATGATGAATATTTCTCCGTCGAGCAACTCGAGACGCTCCTCGGGATGAAAAATGCCGGCTTGGTCCATGGCAAGAACTTCGTCCACGGTGAAGCGGCGCCGGGTCGGCGCGGCGGTTTGTGCGGGGACGGCGGTGGTCGTCATGGCGTCACCTCGCGGGCTAGATGCTGCCGGAGAGTTGGTTGATTACTAGGCCGGTGGGTAGCTTGGGGTAGAAGAAGGTCGATTTGGGCGGGAGGCGGTTGCCGGCGCTGACGATCTGCCGGAAGGGTTCCAGCGGGAAGGGCTTGAGCAGGATGGCCGCCTGCTGCTCGCCGACGTTGACCTGCTGGACGATGGCCGCCTGGTCGGGGCTGTAGTCGATGTGCTGCGCCAGGGCGTCCCCCAGCGCCGGCAACAGCACCCGCTCCTGCAGCACCCACGCCTCGGAGACCGCCAACTGGCCCCATGAGGCCCAGTCAATATCCGACCGCAGGGTGTGGATGGTTGGCGGGGCGTCGGCCCAGAAGACGGCGAAACAGTGGGAGTTTTCGCCGATGCGAGCAACGTCGGCCACGGCCGCCTCGGGCGTGATGTCGGGGTTCAGGGGACGCGAGTCGAAATACTCGTCCATCCCGGAGCGCACGGCGTCAAGTTGGTCGGTTGACATGCCGCCGGCGACGCGGTGGTAGGGCAGCAGGAGCAGGCCGGGGTCGTCGAACTCGACCAGGGTCATCATCACGTAGTTGCTGGCGGCCGCGTCGTCGGTTTGTTCAGCGTCAGGCCGGCTGCGCCGGTAGCGGAGCGCGGCCTCGTAGCGGTGGTGGCCGTCGGCGAGGAAGACGGGGCGACCGGCAAAGCTGTCGACGATGTTCGACTGGATCGCCGGTTCGCCGATGTGCCAGAACTCGGCGGTTCCGCCGGCGGGCGTGGCCGCGGTCGCGTCCGGCGGCACGGCGACGATGGCGTCGAATATGCGTTGCAGGTCGCCGGCCGCGTCGCGGTACAGGGACATGATGGGGCTGAACTGGGCCTGGCAGGCGTCCAGCAGCGCCACCCGATCCAGCACCGACGGTTCGCGGGTGAACTCGTGGGGCAGGACGGAGCCGGCGCCGTAGTCCTCGACCAGCACGTCGGCGAACAGGCCCAGGTGCTGGTAGCGGCGTCCGCCGAAGTCGTAGGCGTGCCGCATCAGGTAGAACGATGCTGCGTCGTCCCGGCGCAGCACACCGTCGGCGAGCCAGCGTTGGAACAGTCCCGCGGCCTGTTGGTAACCGGCCTGCGGGTCCACCGGATCGGGCTGCTCGCCGCCCTCAAGGTGGACCGCGTTGTAGGGGCTGCGCTGCTGCAACTCGGTCTTCAGCTGCGGGCCGATCATGTCGTAGGGCGGACAGATGACGGAGGACAGGTTGCCCACGGCAGCGGGATCGTAGCGGCAACCGCGGAAGGGTTTGATGGTGGCCATGGCTGGTGTGGCTCCGAGGTTCGGTTTGGCAGCATTATACGATAGCGAGTGGTGCGAGCAGCCGTGGTCACTACAGGCGATTAGCATCTGATATGATTGACGCAACTCTCTGGAGGTCGAAAGTCATGGCTATATCCGAGGACTTGCTGCAATCCACCAGGGACAGTCTGCGGGAGTTGCTGGATCGTACTTTTGAAGGACGTATAGCGTTCGGCCCGATTACGGCAGCACCCAGGGTTGATCATGATGGTGAAGACAACATCGCCATAGTTGTTGTGTTCCGCGGCGACGAAGACCTGTTGGATCCCCATAAGCTGAACATAGTCTCTGCAGAGCTGGGCGACAAGCTTGTCGCTGCTCATGGGTTTCACAACACTCCGGTCGAATCCTACATCGCTAACGACGAGTACCAAGAGTGGCTCCGGCTCAACAGCCTGGGGGCACCCTGGCTCGAAGAATCAGATTGAATTGGCAACATTTCATAGACGCCGCCAGGATCCTCGCGGAAGTTGATGATGGACCCACAGGGCCTGGCAGGCCGAGGCAGGTTCGGCTCAGGCGTGCGGTCAGCACCGCCTATTACGCCATGTTTCACGCCGTCTGCGGGAGCAATGCAGATGCTCTAATCGGCGCTGCCCCGGCCATCCAAGGTACGGAGCCTTGGTCCCATGCTTACCGCGCACCGGATCATAAGCCGATGAAAAACCGGTTGGAAGAGTACGGCAAGAAAAGTGGTATACACCCAGCTATCAGTGCCTTCGCAAGCACGTTCGGGAACCTCCAAGAGCAGCGCTTCGATGCGGACTATGATCCGCAGAAGGCGTTCACTCGCCGCGAGGTTGATCGATTGATCAACCGGGCTGAAGCGGCAACGGCTACTTTTGTGAGGGTACCGATGCAGGACCGCCGCGATCTTGCGGCCTACTTGGTGTTGTTTCGGAAACGGTGAAGAAGCTGGGGCATCTGATGCTGGCGTCCGTCCGTTCGGAAACGCCTGCGCCGTAGCAGTCATAAACCACAAACGCAGGCCCGGCGGTTACGGTGAAAGCGCGCCCGAATGGTCCGGGGCGACCACCAAATGCTGGTGGTCGTCCAAAACCGGCCGGGCCTAGTCGTTGGGGATCAGGGGCATCACCTCGCGGGAGAAGCGTTCCATGGCTTCCTGCTGCTGGGCGGCGCTGTCGGCGGGGAAGCTGAAGATGAAGTGCTGCACGCCCAGGTCCTGGTATTGGCGGAGATCGGCGGCGATCTGCTCGGGGATGCCGGACACCATGCGGCGCTCGGACTGCGGAGCGTCGTGGAACACACAGTCGGTGCTGAACACCAGGTCCACGGCGTCCTCGGCGCGGCCGGCGCGGGCGCTGACGCGGCGGAGGCGGGCGATCTTTTCGGCAAGCTCCTCGGGCTCGAGGATGGCTGGTGGACGCAGGCCGATGGGCATCCAGCCGTCGCCCAGGGTGGCGGCGCGGCGGATGGCCGGGTTGGTATGCCCGCCGATCCAGATGGGAGGATGGGGTTTCTGCACGGGCTTGGGCAGGAAGCCAGCGCCGCTGATGTCGTAGTGCTCGCCGTGGAACTCGGGGTTGTCGGAGGTCCAGAGTTCCTTGAAGATCTGGATGTACTCGTCGGTGACCTGGCCGCGCTGGGCGTAGGTGTCCAGCCCCATGGCCTGGAACTCCTCTTCCATCCAGCCCACGCCGGCGCCCAGGATCAGGCGGCCGCCGCTGAGTACGTCCAAGGTCGCCAGGATCTTGGCGGTGAGCACCGGATTGCGGTAAGGGAGGATGAGCACGTGGGTGCCCAGCTTGACGCGGGTGGTGCAGCCGGCGAGGAAGTTCAGCGCGGCCAGCGGCTCGAAGTAGGTGTTGTCCCGCTGGAATGGGGCCACGCCGTCGGCGGCGTAGGGATAGAAGGACGAGACCTCGTGGGGGATGATGATGTGGTCGCTGACCCAGACGTGGTCGAAGGAGAGGTCCTCGGCGCGCTGGGCCAGGCTGCGCAGGTTCTCGGGAGAGGCCATGGCGCCCCGGCTGGGCAGGGAGCATCCAAAGGTAACGGGCATGGGATTTGCCTCCGTGGTGGTATGCGGGGTCAGGTTCGGCTGGCTGAATTGGGCCGATGCTATAATACCCAATACCGTACCCGCAACCGCGCTGCGATTGCCGAGAAAGCCAATGCCGCCCCGAACCCGCCGCGAAACGCCAAGCAGCCGGGATGCCCGCATTCGCAAGCACCTCCCGAAGGGCAAGGAATATTGGTCCAAATGGCCAACGTACTTGGCCGAGGGAGATTTTTGCCAGGCTGGAGAAAAGGGCTGGGGCGCCGTGTCGCAGATAATAAAAGCCGTGGCAACCCATCGTGGTTGGGTTCATTCCGGCCATGAAGACCTCTTATCCGCTGTCCGTCAAGTAGCCGACGAATCAGCGGACCGGGAAGCAGTCCGGCGCTTGATGGGCTCAGTTGAGCGGTTGCACGCAAATTTTTATGAGGCGCATTTGGACCGAACCGATACCGAATACTCGCTTGCCGACGCCGACACGCTCCTCCGTATCTTATGGGCGCAACTCCCGGACGAGTACACGGACGGGATGTCGTTTGACGATTGGATTGCATCCGGTGACAATTGAAGTATGAGCGCATTTTCCAGCCATACCATTCCCAACCGCGTCGTCGTCGCCATGAGCGGCGGCGTGGACTCCTCCGTGGCCGCGCTGCTGTTGCACCGTCAGGGCTACGACGTCATCGGCGTCACGATGAAACTGTACGACATCGACCAGGCCGACCTGCCCGAATACTACCGGGGCTGCTGCACCCTGGACGATGTGGAGGACGCGCGGGCCGTCTGCCGCATCCTGGGGGTGCCCCACTACGTGCTGAACGTGCAGCGGGAGTTCCGCGCCTTCGTCATCGACTATTTCCGCCGCGAGTACGAGAACGGGCGGACGCCGCACCCCTGCATCGCCTGCAATGACAAGATTAAGTTCAGCTTCCTGGCGCAGCGCGCCCGGATGCTCCAGGCGTCACACGTCGCCACCGGCCACTACGCCCGCATCGACCCCGATGGAGCCGGCGGGTGGGCGCTGAAGAGAGGGGTTGACGCCGACAAGGACCAGTCATACGTGCTTTTCGGGATGCGGCAGGAGCAATTGGCGGCGACGCTGATGCCGGTGGGCCGTTACCCCAAGCCTGAGATACGCCGGCTGGCAATGGAGGCTGGGTTCCCCAACGCGGACAAGCCGGACAGCCAGGACATCTGCTTCATTCCCACTGGCGACTATCGGGAGTTTCTGCGCGAGCGCACCGACGAACGGCCCGGCGAAATTGTGGACGCCGCCGGCAACGTGCTGGGACAGCATGAGGGCATCCAGTACTTCACCGTGGGCCAGCGGCGCGGGCTCGGGCTTTCCGGCGGGCCGCCGCGTTTCGTGATCCGCCTGGAACCGGATACGCGCCAGGTGGTGGTCGGGTCCGAAACCGACCTGTACCAGGACACGCTGTACGCCGATCCGGTGTCTTGGGTGTCCGGCGTCGCTCCGGTCAGGCCGGTGGAGGTGACCGTCAAGATACGGTACAAGTTCGCGGAGGCTCCGGCGACGGTCACCGCCGTCGGAACCGGCGTGCTGGTTAGGTTCCGGGAACCGCAACGGGCGATCACACCAGGACAGGCGGCGGTGTTCTACCAGGGCGACACCGTCCTGGGGGGAGGCCCCATCGCCGGCTACGAGCCGGCGATGCCTACCGAACCCGCGGACGCCGCGCTGGCCAATGCCTGACCTGTCTCTGGAAGCGGACTTCCGTGTCCAGGGCCATCACCTGATCGCCGGCGTGGATGAAGCCGGACGCGGGCCGCTGGCCGGGCCGGTGGCGGCCGCCGCCGTAATCCTGCCTCCGGACCTGACGGGCGATGAGCCGTGGCTGGCGGCGATTGACGACAGCAAGCGGCTGTCGGAGCAGCGACGAGAGGAGGCCGCAGCATTGATACGCGAGAACTCCCGGGCCTGCGCGGTGGAACTGATCTCACCCGAGATAATAGACCGGATCGGCATCGGCCACGCCGTGATCAGGGCAATGCTGGCGGCGGTGGACCGTCTGCGGCCGGCGCCCCACGCCCTGCTGATGGACTGGGTGCCGATCAAGGAGTGCCCGCTGCCGCATCAGACCGTGGTCAAGGGGGATGCGAAGTCGCTGTCCATAGCGGCCGCCAGCATCCTGGCGAAGGTGGCCCGCGACGAGTTGATGGTTCGCGCGGAGGGTTGCTACCCGGGCTACGGGTTCGCCAGGCATAAGGGCTATGCCACGCGCGCGCACCTGCACAGTCTGTCCGAGCTGGGGCCGAGCCCCATACACCGACGTTCCTTCAGCCCGTTGCGGCAAGCGTGGCTGCTCTCCGATGCAGACGCCCGATGATCCCCGGGAGGCTTCCGCACTCTCCTCGCACCGTATTGGCGCCATCGGCGAGGAGCTGGCGCGGCATCACCTTGAGGCCAAGGGGTACCGCGTCGTTGCGACCAACTATCGCTGCCGGTGGGGCGAGATCGACCTGATAGCACGCGATGGGCGGGAGTGGGTGTTCGTCGAGGTGCGCACTCGCCGGAGCGATGCCTACGGCTTGCCTGAGGAGTCGCTGACCAAGGCCAAGGCCCGGCATCTGGTCCTGGCGGCGCAGGACTTTCTGTCGCGTCATGAGGAAGCCGATGCGGATCCCGAATGGCGCATCGACTTGGTGGCCATTCGTTTGGGCGCAGGTCGGAGGGTGATCAGCGTCCAACACCTGACCAGTGTGGTTTCGGAATAGCGGCTGGGCGCTGATATAATTCGCAGCACAAATATTGCGTGAACTGCTCCGTTGCGAGGTTCGCCATGACCACCAAACCTATCCCCGGCTTCCCGACCGCCGGCTCTCCGGTAACCGGCCTGACCCCATTGCCCGACCCGCCCAAGCGGCCCGACGCCATGAAGCAGCGCCGACACATTGCCAAAGCCGACCAGGTTTTGCGCAGCCACAACCGTCACCGCCGCGACGTGCTGGTGTCAGGAGAAGGCTACCTCTGTTATGAGGCCCGGGAGGCGCGCCGTTCACCCCGGCCGGATTGCGTCGTTTCCTTCGGCTTGTCCATTTCCCCCGATATTATTGAGGAAGTTGCCAACGGCTACGTAATCAGCGAGGTCGGCAAGCCGCCGGAGTTTGTGCTTGAGGTGGCATCAGAAAGCACCGGGGAACGTGATTACACCGTCAAACGTGAAATCTACGCCCGCTTCAACGTTAATGAATACTGGCGGTTTGACTATACCGGCGGTCGTTTCCACGATGCGCCCCTGGCCGGCGACCGTTTGGTAGAGGGCAGGTACGAGCCCATCCCGGTTGAAGAGGGAGCCGACGGCATCATTCGCGGCTACAGCGAAGAGTTGGAGCTTGAGCTGCACTGGAGTTCTGGACAACTGCGGTTTTGGAACCCGGCAACCGGAGAATATCTGCCGGACCTGATTGAAGCCCTGGCAGCGTTAGACTTGGCCGAGTCAGAGCGGGACACTGCCATAACCCAGCGGGACACCGCCATAACCCAGCGGGACGACGCCCTGGCGCGCATACAGGAATTGGAGGCGGAATTGGATCGCCTCCAACCTGAAGATTAGCCGGCCCAATGCGGCGGTTGACTGTACCATCCGCTGCTAATAGACTAATTTCCGCCTCGCTGCGGACCCTCCAATCGCAGCGTCAAGCACTGGTGTCACCGCTATGTCTATAGATCTCGCCGAACATATCCGGAACGTCCCCGACTTCCCGATCCACGGGGTGCAGTTCAAGGACATCACTTCACTGCTGCTATTGCCGGACGCATTCAACGAGACCATCGACCGGATGATGAAACTGGCAAGTCAAAGGGACATTGACTGCCTGGCCGCCATCGATTCCCGCGGTTTCATCTTCGCCGCTCCGATGGCTGCACGTATGGAACTGCCGCTGGTGCTGCTGCGCAAGGCGGGCAAGCTTCCCGGTGCGACCCTGTCCTACGAGTACAGCCTGGAATACGGGCAGGCCGCGTTGGAAGTACACGCCGAGGATGTGCGGCCGGGAGCCCGCGTGCTGATCATCGATGACCTGGTTGCCACGGGCGGTAGCCTCATCGCCGCGGCGAAGCTGATCGAAAAAGCCGGCGGCACCACCGCCGGCATCGGTGTTGTAATTGAACTGATTGGTCTGGGGGGCCGGGATGCTCTGGCCGACTATGACCTTTTCTCGCTGGTCACATTCGAAGTCGACGAATAGGCCGAAAGGGCCATTTGCTGCGTACTCAGGAGGAATTTCCCAATGGCAGAACAAGCAACCATCGGCAACGTAAAAGTTACCGCCGTAATCGACATGGTCCCGCCGCCGCGCGAGCCCTCGGCGATGTTCCCCGACGTCCCCGATTCCGCCTGGGCTGACTACCAGGACACCCTGGAAAACGGACAGCTCCAGCTTTACTACGGCGTGTTCCTTCTGAATACCTCGGAGCACGTCATCCTGGTGGACACCGGCATGGGCCCCGGCCCGCACCCCGACCGGGGCAACGTCACCGGGAACCTGTACGAAGAGCTCCGGCCGCACCTGGAGTCCAACGTCGGCGTGAACAACACCAACGTCGGCCCCAGCGACTCGGTGAACTACATCATCCACACGCACCTGCACGGCGACCACGTGGGCTGGAACCTGCGCTACTCCGGCGGTATGCCCGCGCCGAACTTCCGCCGCGCTCGGTACGTCATGTCGCGGCCGGACTACGACTACTTCACTTCGGAGCAGGGACGGCAGATGTATCCGTACATCGACCGCCAGGTGATGCCGCTGCGCCGGCTGCGTCTCCAGCAGATCCTGGAGGAGCCCGAGCACACCATCAGCGACGAGATCTCCATCGCCCCGGCGCCCGGTCATACCCCGGGACACCAGGTGGTGCTCATCAACTCCAACGGTCAGCGCGGCGTCGTGATGGGCGACGTGCTGCACACCATCGCCCAGGTGTCCGAGCCGAGCTGGTGCGCCGGCGTTGACACCGACAAGGAGCAGTCCGCCGCGTCGCGCGCCCGCCTGCTGGACGCCGCCGAGGAAGGGGACTGGACCATTTGCGCCGGTCACTTCCCGCCGGGGAAGCAGATCGGCAAGATCGCCCGCGTGGACGGCAAACGGGTCTGGCAACCGCTCTAGAACCGCAATAACGGCAGGCTAGGGGCGAATGATTTCGCCCTTAGCCATCTATTACTATTGTTTGTCTTTGTATCCCGTGACGAGGGTAATCCGATGACCGCGCCCCAAATCGCCCGGCCTGAAAAATCCCGGCCCCCCGAACCCGGCGACGGCGTGTATTACCCCATGGCCTGCGACGTACTGCCTCCAGAGGGAATGATACATTTCGTTCCCCAATCCTACATGCAGTCCGCTCTGGAGACTTGGCTGGACGACTCCGAAACGTTGGTTGCCAGCCAGATGTTCATCTACTACGAGCCCGGCAACCCATCGGTCTCCGTGTCCCCGGACGTGTACGTCATACCCGGGGTGGGCAGCGACCAGCGCCGCTCCTATTTTCTGTGGGTGGAGCATCAGGTTCCGACGTTCGCAATGGAAGTGACGTCGCCGAGCACTCACCGCAGAGACCGGGCGTTCAAGCGCGACCTGTACGAAAGTTGGGGCGTGCTGGAATACTGGCAATACGACCCGTATGGCATCCACCTGACGCCTTTGTTGCAGGGCAACCGGCTGGTGAACGGACGTTACCAGTCAATCCCGGTCGAGGTTGCCCCGGACAACAGCCTATGCATTGGATACAGCGAGTTGCTGAAACTGGAACTCCGCGCCAGGCGGGAATGGTTCCGTTTCCGTGACCCGGTTACCGGGGATCTCATCCGCAACCGGCAGGAAATGGAGCGAGAATACCGAGTGTCGGAGCGTGAGCGTTTCGCCGCCGAGCGGGCCCGCTTCGCTGCTGAGGAGGCTTTACACCAGGAACGCGCCGCGCGGCTGGAAATGGAAAACCTTTTGCGCCAGCACGGCATTGAACCGCCGGCCTCGGGAAGCACGTTGCCATGACGCAGTTGCGCAGCCTGTTGGAGCGGATTGAGGCGGGGAGCGGCCCGTCGTTGGGCTTCGGCTCCACGCAATCCGGGCGGTTGCCGGGCATGGCGCTCATCGCCCGCTGCTCCGGGGACGTCAAGGCGGCGCTGGCCGCATCGGCGGAAGCCGCCGACGCGGTGGTCATATTCGCTCCCGGCGTCACACCCGACGCGCTGCCGGAGATAGGCGACCGCATCTGGGGCGCCGGGGGCGCGCCGCTGCAACCGGAAACCGTGCAGACTTGGCGCGACGCCGGCGCGGATTTCACGGTATCTCCCTTTGCCGGCGCACTGGTGGATGCCATCGACATCGCCAACCCCGGCATGACCCACGGCGCGCGCATCCCCGACGACGTTGACGGCCACATGTGGCGCATCCTGGCCGGAACCCCGCTGGATTTCCTGGTGCTGGACAAGTCCGCCATGACCGGGCCGTGGACGCTGGCGGACCTGGGTCAGGCCGCCGACGCCGCGCGACGAACCGACAAGTATCTGATCGTGCGGGTCGGCCCGCGGCCCAGCTCCAACGAGTTGCTGGCCCTGCGGCAGGCCGGCGCCGTGGCAATCGTAGCGGAAGCCAACGACCACGGAGCGGAGGGACTGGCCGCCATCAAGGCGGACCTGATGGCCCTGCCCCGAGCGCAGCCGGCGTCACGACGCGGGGGCCGGACCGGCCTGGAAAGCGCTGCTACGTGATCCTACAGAGCCTCGACCTGCTCCGGGAGAACCCCACCGCGTTCGTGCTGGTGATCGGCATCGGGCTAGTTGGCCTGATTATCGGTTTCACCGTTCATGAGTTCAGTCACGCGCTGACGTCGCACATCGAAGGTGACGACACCGCCCGGCGCATGGGGCGGCTGACTTTCAACCCCATCAAGCACATTGACCTGCTGGGTTTCTTACTGCTGCTGGTGGTGGGTTTCGGCTGGGCCAAGCCGGTGCAGGTAGACCCCTACAACCTGCGGCACGGTCGCTTCGGGATGTCGATGGTGGCCTTGGCCGGACCGTTGTCCAACTTCGTGCTGGCGTTCGCGTTGGGCCTGGTATTCCGCCTGGATCTACTGCCGGTAGTGACCGACACGCGGTTCGTGTCCGGGATCGTGGACATCCTGGGTTTCGCCGCGTTCCTGGCGATATTCTTCAACCTGATCCTGGGGATATTTAACATGATCCCGCTGCCGCCGCTGGACGGCAGCAAGGTGGTGGGGGGCCTGTTGCCCGGGTCGCTCTACCAGTCGTACCTACAGTTCGAACGGTACGGCTGGATACCGCTGATTGCCTTGATCGGGGTGAACCTCTTTCTGAGCTATGCCTTCGGCATCAACTTCCTGGGTCGGATCCTCATCCAGCCGGCGTTGTTCGTGTTCCGGCTGGCGACCGGGGTGGGGTAAGCCGCGGTGGGCTCAAGAAACCAAGCAGGGGCGACGCATGCGTCGCCCCTGCGCAGGCCGGAAGCTGGTGTTGGTCTTACGGGCGCAGCGGAATGGGCCGGTTCTCCTGGTTCTCGGCGATCTGGTCGGTGTCCCACAGCTTGGCGAAGTTGTAGGCCCGGGGGCAGTGGCCGTAGGACTCCTCGACGTTGATGATGATGCCCTGGAGGTGCTTGGAGTTGTCGTCGGTCCAGTAGAGTTCCAGATCGACCTTCTGCTGCTCCAGCTCTGCTTTGTCCACGATGGTGACGGTGCCGTTGACGCGCACGGTGTCGTTGACGCCGGGGATCATGAACAACAGGCCGACGTGGGGGTTGGCGTCCATGTTCTGGTAGGACTGGAAAAGGCGGTTGCCAGCGACGTCGGGAAACAGCAGGCGGGTGCTGTCCAGAACCTTGACGAAGCCGGGCCTGCCGCCCTTGGGAGAGGCGTCGCAGTTGCCGTCGGGGTCGGACGAGGCCATGACTACGAAGGGAGCGGCGGCGATGAACTTCTGCACGAAGTCGGACATTTCGCCCTTGACCTTGTTCCTGGCCCGGGGGCTCATTTCGCCGAACTGGTCGTTGAAACGGCTGGGCTGCTGTTCGATGGTGCAGAGATCGTCAGTTGTTGGGGCAGCGGTGGTGGTCATGGTCACAAACCCTCCCGTCGTTCGGTTCCGTTGATGATGGCGCACAGAATACCGGATTCGGCGGTCATGCGCCACCGGGGAAGTGGCCATTGGATATCGTCAGGGGCCGACGAAATTCGCCGTCGCCTTGACATTTACCGCCCCGGCAGGTACTATTTATAGCAGTTAAAAACTGCATACGCTGCTGGAACCCTTATTCAGACAGGCGGAGGGAACGGCCCTGTGAAGCCTGGCAACCTGTCCCGCTCACCCCGCGGGATGAGGTGCTAAATCCGGCGTCCCCGGTGTGCGGCGCGATGCGTGCGGATACCGAGACGGGACGAAAGATGAGGGGCGGACTGTGATGGTGGCTCTCCCAAGTGCGGGTGGGCCTTTATTTTTTGCCTGTTTCGAATCCAGAGACGGCCAGTCTGACCGCAGAGTAGCACAGAGCGCCATCGACGCACTCCGCATCCTTTACCGATTTATGAACGAAATTTGCCCCATCAACTGGACGGGCAGCCGGCTGGAGCTTCTTGATCAGACGCTCTTGCCCCACGAGCACGTCACGGTTCGCGTTACCGATTACCGCGCCGCCGCCGCCGCCATCACCGAGATGCGCGTGCGGGGCGCTCCCGCCATCGGGGTTACCGCCGGCTACGCCATGGTGCTGGCCGCCGCCGAGTTGCAGTCCCGGGAACGGGACCACTTCATTGGCGCGTTGCGGCAGGCCGGGTCCCACATCGCTGCCGCCCGGCCCACCGCCGTCAACCTGGGCTGGGCCGTGCGCCGCATGATGCGTGTGGCCGAGGCCGAACCCGACCCGGGCAGCATCCTGCCGCGTCTTGAAGAAGAGGCCCGCCGCATCCAGGAAGAGGACGAGGCCGTCAACCGGCGCATCGGCGAGCACGGCCGGGCGCTGATGCCCGCCGACGGCCAGGGAGTGCTGACCCACTGCAACACCGGCGCGCTGGCGACGTCGGCCTTCGGCACCGCGCTGGGCGTGATCCGAGCGGGTTGGGAAGCCGGGGGGCGGTTCAACGTCTACAACACCGAGACTAGGCCCTGGTTGCAGGGCGCGCGGCTAACGTCGTGGGAGTTTCAGCAGTTGGGGATCCCGGCTACGCTCATCGCCGATTCGGCGGCGGGAGTGCTGATGCAGAAGGGCGAGGTGTCCTGCGTCATTACCGGCGCGGACCGGATCGCCGCCAACGGCGACACCGCCAACAAGGTGGGGACGTACATGCTGGCCGTGCTGGCCCACGAAAACGGGATCCCGTTTTACATCGCGGCGCCCACCAGCACGGTGGACCTGGCCATCGTCCACGGTGACGACATCGCCATCGAGGAGCGGCCGCAGTACGAGGTGACCAGCTACGGCGGCGCTCCCACCGCGCCCGAGGGCACGCCGGCGTACAACCCGGCTTTCGACGTGACGCCCCACCGTTACATCGCCGGCATCGTCACCGAGACCATGGTGTGCCGGCCGCCTTACACCGAGTCGTTGCGGCAGGCGGTGGACGCAGCCTGACGCTTCCGGCGTCGGTGGATTCCGGCTTTCGCCGGAATGACAAAGCAAAGGGACGCGGGAACTACGGAACTGCTCACTGGATCGACCAGATAAACGGAACGTTCAAGGAATACTAATGTCTATTGATCAACAAACCCGCCGCCGCATGGCCCGCACCGGCCTCACCGCCTGCGACCCGGAACGCGCCTGCCCCGGCTACACGCTGTACGCCCCGATGTCCGGGACCGGGGAGGTCTACCTGCTGGACATCAACGGCGAGGTGGCCCACCAGTGGCAGATGCCCTACCCGCCGGGTCTGTACGGCTACCTGCTGCCCAACGGCAACCTGTTCTACGGCGGCAAGGTGCAGGACGACGGCGGCTGGGAAACCTTCGAGGCGATGAAGCGGTTCAAGGGCGGCGTCATGCTGGAGGCCGACTGGGACGGCAACATAATCTGGGAGCACCGGGACCCGTACCACCATCACGACGCCAGGCGCACCGCATCGGGCGGCTGTCTCTACATGACGGTGGAGCGGATGGACGACGCCCAGGCCGCTACCATCAAGGGAGGCCAGCCCGGCACGGAGTCGCGGGAAGACTATACCGGGATGTGGTGCGATGTTCTGGTGGAGGTGGACGCCAACGGCAACCGCATCTGGGAATGGCACGCCGCCGAGCATCTGGACCCGGAGCGCCACGTCGTCACCTTCAACGACCTGCGCGACGAGTGGAGCCACGGCAACACCGTGGTGCCGCTGGGCGACGACCGGGTGATGTTCAGCTTCCGCAACATCTCCACCGTGGGCATCATCGACAAGGCCAGCGGCGAGATTACATGGCAGATCGGCGACGAGGCGCTTTCACAGCAGCACGACCCGTCGATGCTGGACAACGGCAACGTGCTGATCTACGACAACGGATCGCACAACCGGTTCAACCCGATGCCCCGTTCACGGGTCATTGAGGTGGACACGTCCACTAACGAGATCGTCTGGCAGTACCAGGACAACCCGCCCTTCAACTTCTTCAGCGCGTACATCTCCGGGGCGCGGCGGCTGCCCAACGGCAACACGCTGATCACCGAGGGCCAGCCGGGGCGCATCTTCCAGGTGACGCCCGACGGCCAGGTGGTCTGGGAGTACATCAACCCGCACTTCGGACCCAACGAGCAGGGTTTCGTGGTCAACAGCGTCTTCCGGTCCACCCACTACCTGCCGGAGCAGGTGCCGCAGTTGCGCTGAGAGGAATGCCTGATGGCAGCTCGACAATCCGACGACACGGTGGGCGGCATGGCGGTTCGAACCGCCAACACCTACGGATACCACCTCTCCACGCCGCGCATATTCGCGCTGTCGATCATCAGCTTCGGTCTGTACCTGTTCTATTGGCTGTACCGGACGTGGGACCAGTACCGGGAGCACACGGGCGCGAATGTCTATCCGGTGTGGCACGCGCTGGCCATGCTGGTGCCGGTCTACGGGTGGTTCCGGTTCTACGCGCACTGCAAGGCGTACCGCGACCTCATGGAGGAGCGCAGCGTCCCGCACAACCTGAACCTGACCAGGATCATGGTGTTGCTGATCGTATCCGCAGCGCTGTGGAGCCCGATACCCACGGTGTGGCTGAACTTCTACCTGGGCGAAAGCGACATCAGGGTCCTGATTGAGTTGATCTTTGATGTGGTCAGCCTGGTCGGGATGCTGGTGGCCACCGTCATCGTTTGCCGCATCCAGGCAAACTTCAACCGCTACTGGGCCGCGGTCGACGGTGAGCTGGCCAACCGCGCCAGGCTCGGCCGGGGCGCGATGGTGCTGGCGGCCCTGGGAATGATCCTGTGGTTCACCATCGCCGGCTACTACGTGCAATATTACCTAACCAACTGACCGCGCAATCCCGGCGAAGCAAGAAGCAAACAGTTCAATGACAACCTGGCACCCTGAAATATACGGAGACAGCGAACCCCTCGCCGGCGACCTGGCGCGAGGAGCGTACATCTCCATTGCCCGCGTCATCCTGATGTCCGTCATCAGCATGGGCGCCTACTGGATCTATTGGATGTACCGCACCTGGAGGCAGTACCGGGACCACACGCTCGATATGGCAGCCGAAACCGGCGACACGCATTATCCGGTATTGCATGGGTTGACTCAGTTGGTGCCGGTATACGGTTGGTTCCGTTATCACGCCCACATCCGACAGTACAAGGAACTGATGGCGGATCGCGGCGTGCCCGACACGCTGAACCTCGGCCTCCTCACCACCGTAGTGGTTATCAACGGGATAGTGGGCATCCTCGCCGGAACCATGCGCAGTCCTGACCTGTACAGCGGCGCCGTGCTCCTGACTGGCGTCATCCTGAGCATTGTTGCCCTGGTCGTGAGCATCGTCGTCCTGTGCGTAATGCAGTCCAACCTCAACCGCTACTGGGCCAGCGTGGACAGCCGCTTGGTGCAGTCCGCCCGCTTCGGCAAAGGCGAGATCGTGTGCATCATCCTGGGGGTCCTTTTCTGGATTGGCGTCATCATCGACATCGTCTGGTCGTAACCGCAAACGCCACTTCCCACCAAACCCCATACATTTAGGAAAATCATTGCAATGCCTAACCAACCGCAAGCGGAAATCGCCATCATCGGCGGCAGCGGCCTGTACGAGATCCAGGGTTTTGCCGAAACTGCCGTGTTGGACATCGACACGCCCTACGGCAAGCCCAGCGACGTCATCACCGTGGGCGAATTGCTGGACGTGCCCGTGGCCTTCCTGCCCCGTCATGGGCGGGGGCACCGGGTCAGCCCCACCGAGTTGCCCTTCCGGGCCAACATCTACGCGCTGAAGACCCTGGGGGTGAAGCAAATCGTGTCGGTGAGCGCGGTGGGCAGCCTACAGGCGGACTACGAGCCGCAGCACATGGTGGTGCCCGACCAGCTCATCGACCGCACCCGCCGGCGGGACAGCACCTTCTTCGAGGACGGCGTGGTGGCCCACATCTCCTTCGCCGACCCCTTCTGCCCGGAGATGAGCACCGTGCTGGCCGACGGCGCGGCCGGGCAGGGTATCCCCACGCACCAGGGCGGCACGCTGGTGGTCATGGAAGGCCCTGCCTTCTCCACCCGCGCCGAGTCAAACATGTACCGCGCCTGGGGCGGCGACATCATCGGCATGACGACCTTGCCCGAGGCCAAGCTGGCCCGGGAGGCGGAGATCTGCTACGCGGTCATGGCGTGGGTCACCGACTACGACTGCTGGCATCCCGACCACGACGACGTGACGGTGGAGATGGTGGTGGAGAACCTGGTGGCCAACGTCGCCAACAGCCGGATCATCCTGCGCCACATCATGCCGGAGCTGGCCGCGCTGGGTCCCTGCGACTGCCAGACGGCGCTGACCAACGCCATCATCACCGACCGCCGCCGCATATCCGAAGCGGCCTACCGCCGGCTGCACCCCATCGCCGGCACTCATCTCGATCTGCCACCGAACTAATGCACAGAGTAGATTGCATGGATGAACAGGATAAAAGGGATATGGATTTCTTCTGTGTAATCTTCTATCCCGAACATCCTGTGTTTTCATGCTGACGACTTAAGGAGGTAACCGATATGCCACGACAGAATCCAGGCGAACCCTACTACCGGGTTGATTCGCCGGAGGCTTTGCAGATCCTGCAGGCCGACCCTGAAAATACCGTCGTCGTCGACGTGCGCCGCGATGACGAATGGGTCACCGGCCACGCCAGCGGGGCGATCCACATCAACGTGGACGATCTGCCCGGCCGCATGGACGAGGTGCCCGAGGACAAGAAGCTGCTGTTCATCTGCGCCGCCGGCGTCCGCAGCGGACTGGCCTGCGAACTGGCCGCCGCCATGGGCTACGACTCGGAGATGCTTTACAACGTGGACGACGGCACGCCCGCGTGGATCGCCGCCGGCAACCCCACGTCCTACGGCGAGGATCCGTAACTGACCAGAGACCCGCGAGAGTTCAAGGCCGCCGTTTTCAACGGCACGGGCAACCGGGGCACTTTCATCGAGCGATTGCTGGAAGTCCTGGCCGCCTCCCGGGTGGCGCACTGAGACGTGTAGACATTGGCACGTCATTCCGGCTCAAGGCCGGAATCCAGAAAAACCCCGCCCAGATTTCCGGCGGACGCCGGAACGGCGGTGGACCGATACCGATTGGAGGTACAACGATTTGACTGTTCAAAACACCAAAGGCGACGTGAAAGACCTTTCCCTGGCCGCGGCCGGCGTGGACCGGATCCGCTGGGCGGGACGGGAGATGCCCGTCGTCAACATGATCACGGAGCGCTTCGAGAAGGAGAAGCCCCTGGACGGCGTGCGAATGGCCGCGTGTCTCCACGTCACCACCGAGACGGCCAACCTGGCCATCGCCCTGAAGGCCGGCGGCGCTGACCTGGTGATCTGCGCCAGCAACCCGCTGAGCACCCAGGACGAGACCGCCGCCGCGCTGGTGCAGGAGTTCGGCATCCCCACCTACGCCATCAAGGGCGAGGACAACGAGACCTACTACCAGCACATCAACGCGGTGCTGGACCATGCCCCCAACGTCACCATGGACGACGGGGCCGACCTGGTGGGCATCCTGCACAAGGAACGCAGCGACCTGCTGTCCAACGTCATCGCCGGCACCGAGGAAACCACCACCGGCGTGGTTCGGCTCACCGCCATGGCCGCCGACGGGCAGCTGAAATATCCGATCATCGCGGTGAACGAGGCCGAGACCAAGCACTTCTTCGACAACCGCTACGGCACCGGCCAGAGCACGCTGGACGGCATCACCCGGGCCACCAACATCCTGTGGGCCGGCCGGCGCGTGGTCGTGGGCGGCTACGGCTGGTGCGGCCGCGGCGTGGCCTCCCGCGCTCGCGGCATGGGCGCCCAGGTCATCGTGACCGAGGTTAATCCCGTGCGCGCCCTGGAGGCCGTCATGGACGGGTTCCAGGTGATGACCGGCGTCGAGGCGGCCAAGCAGGGCGAGGTGTTCATCACCGTGTCCGGCGGCTGGCACGTCATCGGCAAGGAACACTTCGAGGTCATGGGCGACGGCGCCATCGTCGCCAACAGCGGCCACTTCAACGTGGAGATCGATATTCCGGCGCTGGAAGCCATGTCGGTCAGTCACCGGGAAGTCCGCCCCTTCGTCGAGGAATTCCAGATTGCCGACGGCCGGCGCATCTACCTGCTGGGCGAGGGCCGGTTGATCAACCTGGCCGCCGCCGAGGGGCACCCGTCCGCCGTCATGGACATGAGCTTCGCCAACCAGGCGCTGAGCGCCGAATACCTGGTGAAGAACTACGCCAGCCTGGGCAACGGCGTGCACGTGGTGCCGCGCGAGATCGACGCCGAGGTGGGCCGTCTCAAGCTGGAGACCATGGGCATCAGCATCGACACGCTGACCGCGGAACAGACCGCGTACAACGAAAGCTGGGAAGAGGGGACATAACCCGTCCACCGACGCCGGCGTCTCCGTCATTCCGGCGAAAGCCGGAATCCAGAGTCCGTTGCCGCAGCAATGCCCTGGATTCCCGCGCTCGCGGGAATGACTGGAAATGAAATATTGACAACATCATCCGGAGGAACCGAACAATGCCAATTCAGTTTATGACCTCGCCCAAGTACCTGCTCACCTCCGAGTCGGTTACTGAAGGGCACCCTGACAAAGTGTGTGACCAGATCTCCGACGCCGTGCTGGACGCCGCCCTGAGCGTTGACCCCATGAGCCGCGTGGCCTGCGAGACCGTGGCTGGCAAGAACCTGGTCATGGTCACCGGCGAAATCACCACCCAGGCTGACCTGGACTTCGACGCCATCACCCGCAAGACCCTGCTGGAGATCGGCTACACCGACGTCAAGTACGGCATCGATGGCTATTCCTGCGGCATTATCCGCAACGCCAGCCAGCAGTCGCCGGACATCAACGCCGGCGTGAGCACGGCGCTGGAGGCCCGCAACAACGGCTCCGAGGCCGACGCTCGCCGCGCCACCGGCGCCGGCGACCAGGGCATGATGGTCGGGTTCGCCTGCAACGAGACCGACGGCCTGATGCCGCTGACCGTCGACCTTTCCCACCGCCTGGTGGAGCGCCTGGCCGCCGTGCGCAAGGACGGCACGCTGCCCTACCTGGGCCCCGACGGCAAGAGCCAGGTCACGGTGGAATATCGCTATGGCAAGCCGCACCGCGTGGACGCGGTGGTCATCAGTTCGCAGCACGAAGACACCGAAGACCGCGCGGCCTTCAGCAAGAAGATCTATGATGATGTTCGCAAGCACGTCATCGAGCCCATCGTACCGGCCAACCTGCTGGACGCCGACACCAAGATCTTCGTCAACCCCAGCGGTTGGTTCGTAGTCGGCGGCCCGCAGGGCGACACCGGCCTCACCGGACGCAAGATCCTGGTGGACACCTACGGCGGCATCGCCCGCCATGGTGGCGGCGCCTTCTCCGGGAAGGATCCGACCAAGGTTGACCGCTCCGGCGCCTATGCCGCCCGCTACGTGGCCAAGAACCTGGTGGCCGCCGGTTTCGCTGACCGGCTGGAGGTGCTGGTTTCCTACGCCATCGGCGTCGCTGAACCCACGTCCGTGGCCATCGAGACCTTCGACACCAACCACATACCCAACGAGAAGATCGAGGAACTGGTTCGCGACCACTTCGACCTGCGTCCCGGCGCCATCATCGAGGACCTGCAGCTGCGGCAGCCCATCTACCGGAAGACCGCGGCCTACGGCCACTTCGGTCGCACCGACTTGGACCTGCCCTGGGAGCGCACCGACAAGGCCGAAGCCCTGAAGCAGGCGGCCGCGGCCGTTGCCACTGCCGGCGACTAACCCTCCGTCACCAGATCACCTGTTGATGTGCGCCCCTCTCCACTGTGGAGAGGGGCGCATTGCCGTTTCTGTGGGTACGGCTCCGCGGGTGAAGGAATCGGGCTGTCCGCTAATGGTTGAAACCGGTACCGGGATATGCCCTGCTTGCAGCGTGTTCGTCGCTAGAATTGTTATGCTAGTTACTGAAGCACGCCTCAAGCAGTTGTGTAGTGTGGTAGTTCATGGAAAGCATAGTCCCGCTGCGGAGGTTCGCCTCCTGGCTCATTGATCGCTTGCTGTTCCTCGCCGCGGCCGCCGCGGTGGTGTTCATCATCCAGAAGCTGGGGTCGCCCGGTCCTGATGCCATCGATTTCGACGTTTACGATTTCCTGGCGATACAGGTGCCGCTGGCCCTGCTGGTCACCTACGTCCTGTGGTTCGGCGTCATCATCAAGTTCGGGCCGCCGGGTCGCCGGCTGACCGGGACCGACGTGCGGCGACGTCGCGGCGGGAACGCCAGCTGGTGGATGAAGATGATCCGCGCGGGGGTGAAGTTCCTGCTCCACCTCACGCTCATAGGGTTTTTCATCGACGCCATTTTCATACTCCGGGATCGCAACGAGCGACGGTCGATACCGGACCGCGTTGCCGGTACGGTGATCGCACGCCGGCGTTGGCGGTGAAGCCGGAACGCTGCCGGGGCAACGGGAATCAGAGGCGACGGACGATGGTCACGCCTGACCGCTCGGCCATGGCGGCGACCGTTTCCGGCCAGGCGTTGCGTGTTATCAGAAAGGCCCCAGTAGGGACGCCGGTTATCCGGGCAATGGTGGCAGCCCGCTCGGCGGCGTTTCTCAGGTCGTCTTCATTGAAAGTTACCGATACTTCGATGGCAGCGAGGCGACTGGGAGTTTCGCCTTCCGCCTGTTCTTGGGCGATGATGTCAACGTTGCGCCCTCCCTCGTATTCTTCCCGGGTGAGTAGCCCGCTGCGGCGCGCCTGTACCAGTTGACGGTTGATAGAAGTACGGTCGGCCAATGCGGCAAAGTCAAAGTGGTCAATCAGCGCGGCGTCAATCTGCTCGGCGCAGCGCCTTACGTATGCTTCGCTGACCAATTCATCCAATTGACAGATGAGGTCCGAGATGGCGCGCGCGTCATCATCAATAGGCTTCATGCCTACTCTCCTTGCCAAAACCTCTCACAGTTACAGTCACGCGCTCAGCAGTCCGGCCAAACCGGAAAGCCGTGTACCTTTTTATTGTAACAATGGCAGTGCAACCCGCCATGCTAGAATTGACCTATGACTACCCCAATCAAATTCGGTACTGACGGTTGGCGCGGGATCATCGCCGACGATTTCACCTTCGCCAATGTGGCGCTCTGTTCGCAGGGGCTGGCCGACTACCTGCGGATTGAAGGGTCAGCCGGCGACGGGCTGGTGGTAGGATACGACACCAGGTTCGCCTCCCGGGAGTTCGCGGAGACGGTGGCCTCGGTGATCGCGGGCAACGGGATCTCCGTGCGGCTGTGCCGGGAGTCGGCGCCGACGCCGGTGGTCAGCCACCAGGTGGTGCACAGCGGAGCGGGCGGCGGGGTGGTCATCACGTCCAGCCACAACCCGGCCGCGTGGAGCGGGTTCAAGTTCAAGTCCGCCCAGGGCGGCAGCGCCAGCCAGGCCATGACCGACACGCTGGAACTGTGCATCGAATCGGCGCGGCCGCCACGGACGCTGGCGTTGGATGCCGCCCGTGATGCCGGCCTGCTTGAGGACATCGACCCCGCGCCGGCGTATCGCGAGTCCATTGCCGATCTGGTCAACCTGGATGCCATTCGCGCCGCCGGCCTGAACGTGCTGGTGGACGCCATGCACGGCGCGGGCGCGGGTTTTATCCCCGGGATGCTGAAGGGCGGGACCACCACCGTCACCGAACTGCGATCAGAGGTGAACCCGTCGTTTCCCGGCATGGCGCAGCCGGAGCCCATCGCGCACAACCTGAGCGAACTCTGCCGGCGCGTGCCGGCGGACGGAGCGTCGGCGGGCCTGGCGTTGGACGGGGACGCGGACCGCATCGGCCTGGTGGACGAGAACGGACGGTTCGTCAGCACGCTGGAGGTATTCTCCCTGCTGGCCCTTTACCTGCTGGATCGCGGGGATCGCGGGGCGCTGGTCAAGGGCGTCACCGCGTCGGTGATGCTGAACAAGCTGGCTCAGCGGTACAGCGTGGACATCGCCGAGATGCCGGTGGGATTCAAGAATATTGGCCCGCGTTTCGTGGAAGAGGATGCGCTGCTGGGCGGCGAGGAGAGCGGCGGTTACGCTTTACGCGGCCACATCCCGGAGCGGGACGGCATCTTGAGCGGGTTGCTGCTGCTGGAGTACATGGCCATCGCCGGGCTGACCGCGTCCGGTATGGTAAGCCATCTTTTTGACCTGGTTGGCGAGCATCACTACCAGCGACGGGACGTGAGCTTCGACCCGGCGCAGCGAGGTGCGATCATGGAGCGGCTCGCCGGCGAGCCGCTCGCCGAGTTGGCGGGCATGGCCGTGCGGAGCATGGATGAAATCGATGGGCGCCGCTGGATGCTGGACGCCGGCTGGGTCGCCGCCCGTTTCTCCGGCACCGAGCCGCTGTTGCGCATCTACTGCGAGGCGGATACCACGGCCAACGTGACCCGTCTGCTGGATGCCATGCAGGCCCACCTGGGCGTCTGAGCGGGTCTACCGTGTTGCAGACGCGCTTCACCGACCTGCTGGGGCTTTCGCTTCCGGTGATGAATGCGCCGATGAGTAACCACAGCGGCGGCACGCTGGCTGCGGCCGTGTCGGAGGCCGGGGGCCTGGGCACCTTTGGGGCCAGCAACGGATGGGGATCCGACTGGCTGCGGGAGCAGATGCGACACATTCGGTCAGTTACGGACCGACCCTTTGGGGTGGGTTTCATCACGCAACTGATCGCGACGGATCCGGAAGGATTCGAGGCAGTTTTGGAAGAACAGTCGCCAGTGGTGGTGCTCTCATTTGCCGATCCGAAGCCGTGGCTGGGTCGCGCCAAATCCGCCGGAGCCACCACCGTCTGCCAGGTGCAGGATCTGGAGGGCGCGGATGCTGCCGTGGACGCGGGGGCCGACGTGCTGCTGGCCCAGGGCAACGAGGCCGGCGGACACACCGGCGGGATGAACCTGCTGCCCCTGCTGGTAGCGGTGGTCGAGAAGTATCCGGATCTGCCTGTGCTGGCGGCGGGAGGCATCACCTCCGGGCGCGCGCTGGCGGCGGTGCTGGCCGCCGGCGCCGAGGGCGCGTCGCTGGGCACTGCCCTGCTGGCAACACCGGAAGCGGTGGAGGTTCCCGAGGCGTTCAAGGAGCGCATCGTGCTGTCCGACGGACAGGATACCGCCTTCACGCGGCTGTACGATCTGATCGGCGATACTCCCTGGCCTCAAGGCATCGCGGGTCGGGTCTACCGCAACCGGCTGGTGCGGGAGTGGGATGGCCGGGATGAGGCTATCCTGTCGCACCGGGAGGAGCTGGCTTCGGACGTAGCCGAGGCCCGGGCTCGACATGACACGGAGGTCACGTCCGTGTACATGGGGCAAGGCGCGGGCGCGGTGAACGCCATCCGCCCGGCCGCGGAAGTAATTGAGGGCATTTGCCGAGAGGCGGAGCGGCTATTGACCAGCCGGAGGGAATGATCAACCACCCTGCCCACCGGAGTCCGTTCCGTGCAATCATGCAAAGACGTTGAACCGAGTGCCACAAAACGACGTATCTATCAATGAGGCCACACCATGGAATACGCCACGCCAGTCCGGCGGATGTTCGCCAATATACTCGACGTTATCCTCTTCTTCCTGACCCTGATTATCGGTTACATCATCTGGTGGCTGATCGTTCTGGGACGCGGACAAACGCCGGGTAAACAACTGCTGGGCATCCGGGCGGTGAAACGAGACGGCGACCGGTCCGGATGGGGAAACACGTTCATCCGTGAGGTGGTCAAAGCGGTAGCGCATAGCTTCGTGATCGGGTTCTTCGCCGACGTGATTCTGCTGCTGATGGACGACGACGAACACCGCTCACTGTCCGACCGGGTGGCCAACACGGTCGTTATTCGCAATCAACCAAGCGCCATGTAGCCTTGCCGTCACGCAAGGAGAAGCGGATATGCTTACCGACGTACAGCGGCGGCAGATCACTGATTTTTGCCGCAAGCATCACATCATCAAGTTCTGGCTGGTGGATGAGGCTTTTGACGCGCCGCTCCCCGACCAGTTGGAAACCGGGAATCTGCCCACGGCGATCGTAGCTTTCCAACAAGGAAAGACACCGGATTTCTTTACTTTCCTTGATATGGAGGAAGAGCTGAAGGAGAGTACCGGCCCGGGAACCACCCTCTATACCGAGGTTGGGTTTAACCAGCGGGAAATGGGTTTGGCTCGCGAACTGGCAGTGTTTCACTATGCCGCTCCTCAGTGAAAACTTGAGCTATATGCTGGCCGCTGCCATAGATGCCATCAGCGCCCTCGGTGGATACAGTCTGTACGAATTGCAGCAGAACCGCGAAAAGCAGGCCGCTCTCTGTTATCTGGTTATTATTGCCGGAGAATCCGCCAATCGCGTCAGGGAAAGTGGGCAGCACGAACAATACCCGCAAATTCAGTGGCACAGCCTAGCCGGGATGCGCAATCGTCTGGCCCACCAGCATCATCGTGTTGACTTCGATATTGTCATGCAGACTGTAACCGTGAGTTTTCCCCAACTTATCGCTTCCATTGAAGCCATCCTGAGGGACATGCCATGACTACTCCAGCCGAATCGCAAGCCTCCGCCACCACCGTTTGGGATCGTCTCCCCGTCAGCCGTAGTATCCTCCTGGCGACTGTCATCGCCGCCATCGCCTACGCCATCGCCGTCGTGGGGGCGCTGTTCTTACGGAGCACGGAGGGCATTGACGGTGTGAATCGGTTCGTCGAACTGCTGTCCGGTTCGTCCGGCACTGGCCTCAGCAACGTGGGCCTCAAGCTTGGGTTTGCCTACGCGGTAGGGGCCGCCTCCGCCGTCAACCCGTGCGGTTTCGCCATGCTGCCTGCCTACCTGGGCCTGTACGTCAGCGGCGGCAGCGGAGAGCAGGAGCGGCGCAGTCCCATCGTGCTGGTGGCGCGAGCGGTCATGGTGGGCCTGACGGTCTCAGCCGGGTTTGTGGTGCTTTTCGGCCTGGTGGGGCTGATCCTGGGGTTAGGTTCGCAGGCCATCGTGGTCGCCGCGCTGCCCTACGTCGGGCTGGCCATCGGGGTGTTGCTGATCGGAGCCGGGGCCTTCATGGCGGGCGGCGGGAAGATCTACACCAGCTTGGCCCAACGGGCGGCGGCGCGCATCGGCGATCCGGGCCGGACGAACCTGCCCGGCTACCTGCTGTTCGGGGTCAGCTACGGGCTGGCGTCGCTGAGCTGCACGCTGCCGCTGTTCCTGGCGGTGCTGGGTGTCGGCGCCGGCCTGTCCTCGGGATGGCTGGACACGCTGGGCCAGTTCGTGCTGTACGCGGCGGGCATGGGCAGCGTCATCATGGCGCTGACGCTGGGAATGGCCCTGGCCCGCTCGGTGATGGTGCGGTGGATGCGGGCGATCCTGCCCTACGTGGGCGTGGTCGGAGCCTGGTTGATGGTGGTGGCCGGCGTGTACATCATGTTCTACTGGCTGACCATCGGCCGCGACCTGTTCTGAAACGACGAACCCCTCGGCTGACCACCGAGGGGTTTTAGATTCTGGTGCGTCCGTTCGGGTCAGGACGGTATGGTAAACACGGTCCTGCCGTCGGCATCGTGGGTATGGTTCGCCAACCCCACCAAGATCTGGTTGGTCTGTCGTATTTCGTCCTGCAATTGACCGATTGCAGCGGTCAGGATGTCAGATCGAGCGTCAAATTTGGCTTCCAGGTTGTCCACCTTGACTTCCACGCTGTCAATCTTGGTTCCCTGCGTCTCAACCTGGCTGACCAGCTTGCCCAGTTGGAAGCCGCCCCTGATCAGCAGCACGACCGCCGTCACGCCGAGACTGATACCAGCGATGAGAGCAATAATCGCCAGGACGCTCATCGGGGTTCTCCAATCTGTCGGGAAGGCAGGCTGATTACCGCTTGGTGTACTGCGGGGCGCGCCGGGCGCGCTTGAGGCCGTACTTCTTGCTTTCCTTGACCCGGGCGTCGCGGGTGATAAAGCCGGCGCGGCGCAGGCTGGGCTTGAGGCTGTCATCGAACTTCACCAGGGCGCGGGCGATGCCGTGGCGGATGGCCTCGGCCTGGGCGTTAACGCCGCCGCCGGTCACCTTGGCCATGACCCGGAAGCGGCCGACGGTCCCGGAGGTGGCGAAGGGCTCCCGCACCGTTGACTGCCAGGGCAGCCAGTTGAAGTACTCCTCCATGGGCTTGTCATTGACGATGATGGCGGTGCCGTCGTCGGGATAAATGCGCACCTTGGCGATGGCGCTCTTGCGCCGGCCGGTCCCGTAGAAGTACTGCGGTTGCGGTTCTGCTTGCGTCACCATGTTGGTTAGTTACCTGCCTTGCCTGGGCGATAGTTTGAAAGCGGTTGGGATGCTATTGGGCGCTGCCGACCTGGGCTTCGTGCGGATGCTGGTCGCCGGCGTAAACGCGCAGGCGGCGCAGCATCTGGCGGCCTTGCTTGTTGGAAGGCAGCATGCCCTTGACGGCCAGGCGAACCACTCGTTCCGGGCGCTCTTCCATCATGTCGCGCATGAGGAATGACTTGAGGTTGCCCACGTAGCCGCTGTGCCGGTAGTACATCTTTTGCATCAGCTTGCGCCCGGTGACGCGAACCTGGTCGGCGTTGATGACCACCACGTGACACCCGGTGATGACGTGGGGCGTGTAGGTGGGCTGGTCCTTGCCCTGCAGCGCCACGGCCACCTGGCGGGCGAGACGGCCCAGGCTGATGCCGGTGGCGTCGATGACGCGCCAGGTATCCGGTACGTCACCGGCCTTGGCGAAGTAAGTGCTGGTTCGTTTCATGGTAACTGGCTACCTTCAACAAGTGATTGAATTCGGGGTAATGCACCGACCGCAGACACAGGCCCTTTGCCGGGAGGGTCGGGATGTTGTGCAGTTTTTGGGTTCGTCCGGCCAGGGCGTCGGCGATGGCGTGGATCGGCAGTCTTCCTTTTCCTATCTCCACCAGCACCGCGTTGGCTCGCCTGATTTGATGCCTCAAAAATCCGTTGGCCGCGCAATCAATGACTATGACATCCTGGTCGTCGCTCTGGCGATTCACACCCCACCGGAACACCTGCCGCACTGCGCTTTGGTCGGCGGGGTGCGCCGTGGCGATTTGCCGGAAATCCCGGATGCCCAGCAGGCTGTGGGCGGCCGTTTGCATCGCGTCGAGGTTCAACGGCGCCGGTTCCGCGTGGTGAGTGCGCCGGAGGAGAGGAGACGGTACGGGTCGGTTGACGATGCTGTACCGGTAGTCTCGCCTGGTGGCGCTGCGCCTGGCGTGGAAGTCCAGGGGCGCGTCGCGGGCGGTAATCACCCGGATGTCTTCCGGCAGGTAGTGGTTCATGGCCGTCGCGATCACATCGGCTCCGTGCGTGGAGCCGGTGACAAGGTCGACCACCTGTCCGATGGCGTGGGCGCCGGAGTCGGTACGACTGGCTCCCCTTACCCTGGCGCGCTCTCCGGTGAGACGATTGAAGGCTTTTTCCAGCTCGCCCTGGATGGTCGGGACGTCGACCTGGAGCTGAAAGCCGGCGTACTGGGTGCCTTCGTATGCCACCACCAGGGCGATGCGGCGTTGCGCTGCCTCGACGGTGCGTTGGGATGTCATGGGATTATTGGGCCAATGGCAATTCCTCGAACCGGGTTGTCGCGCTGCCGTTACACGAGCTCGATAACGGCCATCGAGGCGCCGTCGCCCTGGCGTGGGCCCAGCTTGATGATGCGGGTGTAGCCTCCGGGCCGCTCGGCGTAACGGGGGCCGAGTTCGTCGAATATCTTGGCCACCACGTCCTTTTGAGGCAGTCGGCTCAGGGCGGTTCGCCGGTTGTGCAGCGTTCCCTTCTTGCCGTGGGTGATCAGTTTCTCGGTCATCACCCGGGTTTCCTTGGCTTTGGCCAGGGTGGTGGTGATACGTTCGTGGCGTATCAGATCCGCGGTGAGGCCCCGCAGGAGCGCCTTGCGCTGGTCCTTGTACCGGCTGAGCTTGCGGCCGGCCACGCGATGGGAAGGCATGACTAATCACCGTCGTCGTAATCGTATTCGTCGTCTTCGGGGTCAAAAACCAGCGGGGTATCGGCGTCGTCCAGATCTTCGTCGTCCAGGTCGGGGCCGGCTGCAACGGCGGCCTGGCTGACCCGGGCCGAACTGACGCCCAACTCGGCGAGTTTGCCCTGCAACTCTTCCAGGGACTTCTGCCCGAAGTTGCGGATGTTCAACAGCTCGTCTGAGCTGAGATCGAGAACCTGCCCGACACGGTCCAGCTTGGCGCGCTTCAGGCAGTTGAGGGTGCGCGAGGACAGGTCCAGGCGTTCGATGGGCATCAGGTAGACTTCCGAGCCAAGGTTGAGGTTGCTGGTGTCCAGCGGCGCATCAGCCGGGCGGCTGAGCTGATTGAACATGAAGAAGTGCTGGACGAGATTCTCGGAGGCTTCCTGGATGGCGGCCAGGGGGCTCACCGCTCCGTCGGTCCATACCTGCAGGATCAGCCGCTCCCAGTCGGTCTGCTGGCCGACCATCATCCGCTCAACGGAGTAATCCACCTTGCGGACGGGGTTGTAGATGGCGTCCACCGGGAGCACGCCCACCGGGAGGCCGGCCATGCTGTCGCCCTGGGCCACCTGCTGGTATCCCTTGCCCGATTCGACGTTGAACTCGATGGACAGCGACACGTCCGGATTGTCCAGGGTGGCCAGGTGCAGTTCCGGGTTGACGATCTGGTAGTCGCTGGCGGTGGCGATGTCGCCGGCGCAAACGCGACCCTCGCCGGTCACGTCGAGGCGCATCTTGCCGGTGCGCTTGGACAGGGCGTGGATGCGGATGCGCTTGACGCTGAGGAGCAGGTCCATGACCTCTTCCTTGACGCCGGGTATGACGGAGTATTCGTGGGGCACGCCCTCGATCTTCACCCAGGTCACGGCGGTGCCCTGGATGGAACTGAGCAGCAGCCGCCGCAGCGGGTTGCCCACGGTGGTGGCATACCCTCGTTCCAGCGGTTCCAGGGCGACGCAAGCGTAGGTATCGTTGCTGTCGATCACCCGGATGGACGGGGAAGGAATTTCGGGTTCGGGGTCCCGCAATGGCGGGAGGATTTGAGGATCTAACATGCCGCAGGTTACCTTGAGTAGTACTCGACGATCAGGCGGGAGTTGATGGTTTCGGGCAGTTCGTTGTCGGGCGGCATTGAGATCACCTGACCTTCCATCTGGGTCAGGTCGAGGGTCAACCAACTGGGGAGGGTCCGCTTGGGCAGGCCGTCGGTGCGGTCGGCGAAGAACTCGCGCTTGCGGGAGGTTTCCGTCCAGGCGATGGTCTGTCCCGGCTTCACCAGGAACGAGGGGATGTCGGTCTTGCGGCCGTTGACGTTGAAGTGGCCGTGCTGCACCATCTGGCGCGCCTGCTTGCGGGAATCTGCGAACCCCAGCAGGTAGACCACGTTGTCCAGCCGGCGCTCCAGCGTGCGGAGCAGGTTATTGCCGGAGATGCCGGGCGTGTTGAACGCATCGGTCATGTACTTCCGGAACTGGCTTTCCATGATGCCGTACATCTGCCGGGCCTTCTGCTTCTCCCGCAGGTGAACGCCGTAGTCGGAGACGCGCCGGCGACGGTTGCCGCCGCCCCCGGGCGGGATGTGGCGGCGCTCGATGGCGCAGCGCGGGGAGAAGCAGCGGTCGCCTTTCAGGAAGAGCTTTTCGCCAGCGCGGCGGCACAGGCGGCAGGATGGTCCGGTATATCTGCCCATGTTGGTCTTTCCGTTGGTGGTGTGGGGAGTGGGTTGCGAAATTACACGCGGCGGCGCTTGGGAGGGCGGACGCCGTTGTGGGGGATGGGGGTCACGTCGCGGATGCTGGTGACGTTGAGGCCGGCGGCCTGCAGCGCCCGGATGGCCGGTTCGCGGCCGGAGCCGGGGCCCTTGATGTAAACGTCGATGTTGCGCATGCCCATGTCCACGCCGCGGCGGGCGGCCTGCTCGGCAGCGCGCTGGGCGGCGAAGGCCGTGCCCTTGCGCGAGCCGCGGAACCCGGCGGTGCCGGCGCTGGTGGAAGCCACGACGTTCCCGTCGGGGTCGGTCAGGCTGACCAGCGTGTTGTTGAACGTGGAGTAGATATAAGCGCGCCCCTGGGGGATGGAGCGCCGCTCGCGACGACGTGCGCGTGGTCGGGGCATGGGTTCTTACCTCGTGGAAATTGCGGGCCTCGTGGAAATTCCAAGTGCAACGCGGCGGGTTGAGACGCCGATGGCCAGGGCTACTTCTTGCCGCCGGTGCGCCGACCGCGGCCGGCCACGGTGCGCCGGGCGCCCTTGCGGGAGCGGGCGTTGGTGCGGGTGCGCTGGCCGTGCACCGGGAGGTTCCGGCGATGGCGCAGGCCCCGGTAGCTGCCAATGTCGATGAGCCGGCGGATGTTCTCGTTGTGTTCCCGGCGCAGGTCACCCTCGGTGATGTAGTCCTGGTCGACGATCACGCGGATGCGGTCCACCTCGGCCTCGGAGAGCTCGTTCATGCGCGGCGGCATGTCGGTGTCCAGGTTGGCCTTGCTCACGATTTCGATGGCCTTGGAGGGGCCAATGCCGTAGATGCTGCGCAGCGCGATGTGGGCGCGCTTGCGGTCGGGTACGTCGACTCCGGCTATTCGGACCATGGTTACGCTCCTGAACTTGGGTTGCGGTGGTGGAATGGACTGACCGGCTTGCGCCCGGTCAAGCTATCCCTGCCGTTGCGCGTGCTTGCTGTTGACGCAGATGATGCGCACCTTGCCCTTGCGCCGGATGACCCGGCAGCGGTCGCAGCGTGGCTTCACCGATGCGGACACTTTCATGGGTATTCTCCGCGGTTCCGGCTACTTGAAGCGATAGGTGATGCGGCCTCGACTCAGGTCGTAGGGAGACAACTCCACCAGCACCCGGTCGCCCGGCAGCACCCGGATGAAGTGCATGCGGATCTTGCCCGAAATGTGGGCGAGGACCTGGTGTTCGTTGGGCAGTTCTACGCGGAACATGCCGTTGGGCAGGGCTTCGGTTACCTGCGCCTCAACTTCAATCGCTTCTTTCTTGGCCATAAACCTTCCTTCTTTGCGCCGACGAGCCGGTGGTGGGCCGTCAGCGGCGCGTGTGTTCTCAGTCGTGCACGGTCAGGATCTTGGGACCGTCGGCGGTGATCGCCAGGGTGTGCTCAAAGTGAGCGGATAGCGCGCCGTCGGCGGTGACCACGGTCCAGTCGTCATCCAATATGGTGGTATCTTCCGTGCCCATGTTCAGCATGGGCTCGATGCAGATGCACATCCCCGGTCGCAGCAGAATGCCCTTTCCGGCCTCGCCGTAGTTGGGAACCTGCGGGTCCTCGTGGAGGTAGCGCCCCACTCCGTGGCCGACGAACTGACGGACCACTCCGTAGCCGCGGGGTAAGGCGTATCCCGATACGGCGGCGCCGATGTCGCCGATGCGATTGCCCGGCTGGGCTGCGGCGATCCCGGCGTAGAGGCTCGCCCGCGTGTCGTCCATGAGCTGCTGGGCTTCTTCGGTGATTTCGCCGACGGCCACCGAAATGGCGGCGTCGCCGATGAACCCGTCGATGGTGGCGCCGCAGTCCATCTTGATGATGTCGCCCTCTTTGAGCACCCGCTTTCCGGGGATGCCGTGGACGATTTCCTCGTTGACCGAAGCGCAGATGGCCCCGGGGAACCCATGATAGCCGAGGAACGTGGGCACCGCGCCCATGCTGCGGATGTTCTTGTCCGCGATGCGGTTGAGATCGGCAGTGGTCATGCCCGGCTCAACCGATTTTCTGAGGAGCGCCAACGTGGAGCCAACAATCGCTCCGGCACGCTCCATGGCCTCCATCTCCCGGCGGGACTTGATGGTTATCCCTCCGCTGTACGAGGAGGGCGAATTGGAGGCAGTTTTGCGTTTGGGCTTACGTTCCACCATTATGATTATACCTCAACCGTTACGTTTTTGAAACCGCGCCCGCGCCGGCAGCGTCCAGGATCCGCAACACGGAATGATGCACCGCGTCGATTGACTGTTCGCCGGGGATGTCGGCGAGCAGACCGCGCTGGCGGTAGAACTCCAGGACCGGGGCAGTCTCCTGGTGGTAAACGGACAGCCGGTTGGCCACCGCGTCCTCGGTGTCGTCGTCTCTTTGGTAGATGTCGCCGCCGTCGGGACAGTCGGCGCATTGCTCGGGCGGAGCGCCGGTTTCGGCATCCCGCGCGTAGGGGCGCTGGCAGGCCCGGCAGACGTAGCGGTTGCTCAGGCGGCGTATCAGCTCGCCGTCCTCCACCTGGATGTGGACCACGCGGTCGAGGCGCTGGCCCCGCTGGCGCAGCGCCGCTTCGAGCGCTTCGGCCTGGGTCGTGTTGCGGGGAAAGCCGTCCAGCATGAATCCGTCGGCGTCACCGATGCCGCTGATGCGGTCGATGACCATCCCGATGGTGACCTCGTCGGGCACCAGTTCGCCGCGGTTCATGTACCCCCGGGCCAGTTCGCCCAGTTCCGTGCCGTTGGACAGGTGATGCCGGAAGAGGTCACCGGAGCTGACGTGCTCAATGCCCAGGTTCTCCTTGAGCAACTGGGCCTGCGTGCCCTTGCCCGCGCCCGGAGGGCCGAACAGGACCAGCCTGATGTCGTTGGCCGCGGTCATCTCAGGAACCCCTCGTAGTTGCGCATCATGAGCTGGGCTTCCAGCTGCCGCAGGGTGTCCAGACCCACGCCAACCATGATCAGGAGGCTGGTGCTGCTGAGGGCGATGGCTTCCACGTTGGTGACCAGGGACGCGATGTAGGGCACGATGGCGATGAAGCCCAGGAACAGCGCGCCGCCCATGGTGAGGCGGAGGATCACCCGGTTCAGGTAGTCCTGGGTGGGCCGGCCCGGCCGGATGCCCAGGACGAAACCGCCGTTGCGCTGGAGGTTCTCGGCGATGTTCTGCTGCTGGAACACGACCAGCGTGTAGAAGAAGGTGAACGCCACCACCAGGAAGAACGCCAGCACCCAGTAGATGGGACCGGTGGGGCTCAGCGCCACCTGGAGGTCGGCGGCGAGGTTGCCGACGAAACCGCCGGCGGAGCTGAGGTACTGGGCGACGGTTCCGGGCAGGATCACGATGGAGAAGGCGAAGATCAGCGGGATCATGCCGGCGGAGTTGATCCGCAGCGGAATGTACGTGGAGCCCGATTGGCGGTACATCTGGCCGCCTCTGAAGATGCTGCGGCCGTACTGCACCGGTATGCGGCGGTGGGCCTCGTTGAACACCACGATCAGGGCGATGATCAGCAGGCCGATGAGGGCGAAGAAGAACACGCCGATGATGTTGTCCCGGTCCAGGAAGCCCGTGGCCAGCAGTCCCGGGAAGCCCACCACGATGCCGGCGAAGATGATCAGCGAGATGCCGTTGCCGATGCCGCGCTCGGTGATCAGTTCGCCCAGCCAGACCAGGAACATGGTGCCGGCGGTCAGGGACAGGACCGCGGCCAGAGTGGGCAGGAACGAGTCGGGACCGAACCCGACATTGGTGAGCACGCCGGCCTGCTGCAGCAGCACCATCTGGGCAAATGCCTGGGCAATGGCGATGGGCACCGTTCCCCAGTGGGTGATGCGGTTCATCTTGATGCGCCCGGCTTCACCTTCCCGCGACAGGTTCTGCAATTGGGGTATCACCGGCGTCAACAATTGCATGATGATGGACGCCGTGATGTAGGGGAACACCCCCAGCGCCACAATGCTCATGCGGCTCAGCGCCCCGCCGGAGAAGAGGTCGAGGAAGCCTAGGAGCTGGTTGTTGGTGAACAGCTGCTCCAGGGCGTCCGTGTCGAGCCCCGGTATGGGAATGTGGGCGACCAGCCGGTAGAGGGCCAGCATCCCCAGGGTGAAAAGAATCTTGGCCCGGAGGTCGGGCAGGCTGAATGCGTCAATCGCCGCCTGCACCAGGCGCGGCCATCGACCTCCTGCCTGGGCCTCAGTCTGAATCATGGCGCGTCTTGCCCCGTCAGTCCCAACCGCTTGCCGAGGCTAGAGCTCGGTTACGGTGCCGCCGGCCGCTTCGATCTTGGCGCGAGCCGAGGCGGTGAACTTGTGCGCGGCCACGGCCAGCGGCTGTTGCAGTTCGCCGTCGCCCACCACCTTCACCGGAAGCCTGGTGCGGCGGACGATGCCCAGCTGATGCAGCAGTTCCGGAGTGACCTGGGTGTTGGCCTCAAACCGTTCCTGGAGCGTGTCCAGGTTCACCAGCGCGTAGTAGGTCTTGTAGCGGTTGTTGAACCCGCGCTTCATGGGCAGACCCTTGATCAGGGGCATCTGGCCGCCTTCGAAGCCGGGCCGCAGGCCGGGACCGGAGCGGGATTTCTGACCCTTCAGGCCGCGGCCGGCGTAGCTGCCGCCGCCGGCGGCGTCGCCTCGGCCCACCCGCTTGCGGGCTCGCCGCGCCCCCTTGGGCGGCGAAATGTCGTGTTCCATCATGGTGGCAATCGCTCCCTAACTATACGGCCGCAGTCTATCAGGGTAGACCGTTATTCGACCGGCTCGACGGTGACCAGGTGCTGGACCTTGTTGACCATGCCCAGGATCGTAGGGCTGTCCTCGTGGACGACCGAGTGGTTCAGCCGCTTGAGCCCCAGCGATTGCACGATCCGGCGCTGGTAGGACGGACGCCCGATGCAGCTTTTCTTCCAGGTGATTTTGATCTGCGCCATTTGCCTTTTACCTGCCGTCTGCCGCGAACGGGAGACGGGGAGAACTTGCGTGGTTAGGATTGTGGGTCGGCCTCTGCCGCGGACGGGGCATCGTCCGTGGGTTCTTCCGCAGCCGGCGCCTCTTCGGCAGCGACGGCCTCATCGGCGGCAGCCGCCGGGGCGACGGCCTCCGGGGCCGGTTCGGCCTCAGCAACGGCCGGGGTTTCGGGAGCCGCCTCGGCAGTGGGGGTGGGGGCGGGTTCATCGGCGGGCGCTTCAGCCGCCGGCGCCGGAGTTTCGGGCGCGGGCGTATCCGGCGCGTCCGCCACTGTGGTTTCCGTGGCGCCGTTCGTGCCCGGCTGGGTTAGTCCCAGCCGGGCGGCGCGTTCGGTTTCGGGGTCGCGCAGCAGGCTCAGGGCTTCCAGGGTCGCCTGGACGATGTTGATGGGGTTGCGCGATCCCAGCGACTTGCCCACCACGTCCTGCACGCCGCCCAGTTCCAGCATGGCGCGCATGGCGCCGGCGGCGATGATGCCGGTTCCCAGCGGGGCCGGCTTGATGATAACGATGGACGCGCCCTTGCGGACGGAAATTTCGTGGGGAATGGTGCTGCCCTTGATGGGGATGTTGATGGTGCTGCGCCGGGCCACGGCGGTTCCCTTGCGCACCGCGTCGGGGATGGCCAGCGCCTTGCCCATGCCGGCGCCCACGCGCCCCTGGCCGTCGCCTACCACCACTAGGGCATTGAACCGGAGCCGGCGCCCGCCCTTGACCACCTTGGCGATGCGGCGGGTGTGGACCACCCGCTCGTTCATGCCGCCGCTGTCGTCGTCGCGCTGCCGCTGCTCGCGGTCACGGCCACGACCGCCGCGTCCGCCGCGACGATCCGGGCCGCCTTCGCCGCCCCTGCCGCCGGTGTTGCTTCTTGGGCCTCTACGGGATGCGGGAGAAACCATCAGAATACAAGCCCTCCTTCGCGGGCTGCGTCGGCCAGGGCCTTGACCCGGCCGTGGAACCGATAGCCGCCCCGGTCGAACACCACGGCGGTGACTCCGGCGGCCCGGGCGCGTTCGGCGACCAGCTTGCCCACGGCGGCTGACGCCGCCGTCTTGGGTGCGGCCTCTTCGCCGCCGATCTCGTGGCTGGAAGCGTAGGCCAGGGTGTGGCCGTCCACGTCATCAATCACCTGGGCGTAGATGCCTTTCAGGCTGCGGAAGACGCAGAGGCGCGGCCGCTCGGGGGTTCCGTGTACCTTGTTCCGCACCCGCCGATGGCGGACAACGCGGAGTTTTCGGGAGTCTTTGTCGCGTGGCATTTTACGTTTGCTCTCAAACCCCGTCATTCCCGCTTTCGCGGGAATCCAGAGGGTGATGTTCAATTTCTGGTCGGCTGTGCTAGCTATTGGGAGTAATGGATTCGGGCGAAAGCCGGAATGACGGATCCATTAAACGGCGCGGCGCGCTGCGGCCTTGCCGGGCTTGAGGCGCAGAACCTCGCCCTGGTACCGGATGCCCTTTTCCTTGTAGCGGTTGGGCGGCCGGACCTTGCGGACCTTGGCGGCCAGTTGGCCCACCTTCTGCTTGTCAACGCCGGTGATGTGGACCCGGTTGTTGCCTTCAACCTCCATGGTCAGGCCGTCCTCCGGGAACACGTCAACGGTGTGGCTGTAACCGACGCTCAGCGTGATGCCGGCGCCGTTCTGCTGCACGCGGTATCCGACGCCCATGAGTTCCAGGGTCCGGCTGTAGCCTTCGGTCACGCCGACAACGGCGTTGGCGATCAGGGACCGGGTCAGGCCGTGGAGCGAGTGATGGAACTTGCGCTCGGTCAGCCTTTCGACGACGATCTGGCCGTCCTCCACCTTCACGGTGACTTCGGGGTGGTACCGCTGGATCACTTCGCCGCGCGGGCCGGTGACCTTGATGCCGCCGTAGAGCACCTCCACCTGGACGCCGGCGGGTATGGGTATGGGTTGGCGCCCGATGCGGGACAGGGGCCGTTCGGTGGGCGGGATTCTTTCGGCGACACCGGCGCTTACCGGAATTTCGTTACCAGACATAACAGACCAACTCTCCTCCGATGCCTTTGCGCCAGGCCTCGTACCCGGTCATCATTCCCTGGGAGGTAGAAATAATGGCGATGCCCAACCCGCCGTAGACCCGGGGGATCTCGCCCCGGCCGACGTGCACCCGCAGCCCCGGCTTGCTGATCCGGCGCAGGCCGCGGATGGCGTTGGTGTCGTCGTCCTTATAGGTGAGGTGGATCCGCATGGTGGGGAACTTCTGGTTGCGCGCCAGGTCCCAGTCGCGGATGTAGCCCTGCGCCTTCAGGATGTCGGCGATGGCGACCTTCATCTTGGACTGGGGGACCAGCACCGTCTGGTGCCGGGCCTGGATTGCGTTGCGAATGCGCGTCAGCATGTCGGCAACCGGGTCGTTAATGGGCATTGCGAAACGGCTCCTTGAAAATCCTGTCTATCCGGTGCATCGATGTAAGTAGAGCCTTACAGGCTGGCTTTGCGCACGCCGGGAAGCATGCCGTCCAGCGCCATTTCCCGGAAGGATATGCGCGACAGGCCGAAGTGGCGGATGTACCCGCGGGGCCGCCCGGTGGCGCCGTCCCGGTTCCGGATGCGGTTGGGGTTAGCGTCGTGAGGCAGCAGGGCCAGCTTCTGGCGGGCCTCGAAACGCTGACGGGCGGAGCGGGACATGTCCCGCGCCTCGGCTAGGAGCGCGGCCCGCTGTTCGGCGTACTTGGCCACGGTGCGCTTGCGGCGTTCGTTCTTGACGATAGAGGATTTCTTGGCCAAGGTCGATCTCTCCCTGTGCTTCGCTTGATATACGGCGCCGGTTGGACCGGGAGCCTACTGCCGGACGAAGGGCATCCCGAAGTGTTCCAGCAGGCGCGTCGCCTCGGCGTCGTTGGGCGCGCTGGTGGTGATGGTAACCTGGAGCCCGCGCAAGCGGTCGATACTGTTGTAGTCGATCTCCGGGAACACGATCTGTTCGCGAAGGCCCAGGGAGAAGTTCCCCCGGCCGTCGAAACCGTTGCGCGAGATTCCCCGGAAGTCCCGGATGCGCGGCAGCGCTGTGATGATCAGACGCTCCAGGAAGTAGTACATGCGGTCACCGCGCAGGGTGACGGCGGTGCCGATGGGGTTGCCCTGGCGCACCTTGAACCCGGCGATGGACCGGCGGGCGCGGGTGATGACCGGCTTCTGACCCGAGATGGTGGTCAGGTCCCGAACGGCGTTCTCCATGGCACGGCCGTTGGTCAGTGCCTCGCCCAGGCCGATGTTCAGGTTGATCTTGGTGACCCGGGGCACCTGCATGGGGCTGGTGTACCCAAACTCGGACACCATGGCCGGGACGATCTCCTCCCGGAAGCGGATCTTGAATGCGGGAGGCGGCAGTTCCGTCGACCCGGCGCCGTTGGATGCGGCCCCTTCCTGCCGGCGACGCTGGCGGCCTCCGCCCGTTTCGGTTCTTTCCTGCTGGTCAGTAGCCATGGGGATCACTCCCGAGAGAGTTACTCGTCCCGGTTGCGGAACTGAGTGCTCGGTTCGGTGTAGTTGCTCTGGATGAGCTTGATGTTGGAGATGTGGATCGAGGCTTCCTGCTGCACGCGGCCGCCCTGGCGGATGCCGGGGCGCGGCTTGTAGTGCTTGGTCACCATGTTGACGCCTTCAACGATGACCCGGTTCTTTTCGGGCACCATGTTGAGGACGCGACCGGTCTTGCCCTTGTCCTTGCCGGCGATGACCAGCACGTCGTCGCCGCGCCGGATTTTGGTTTTAGCCATCACACCACCTCCGGCGCCAGGGACACGATCCGCATGAAGCCCTTGTCGCGCAGTTCGCGGGCGACGGGGCCGAAGATGCGGGTGCCCCGGGGCAACTGGTTGTCGTTGATCAGCACCGCGGCGTTGTCGTCGAACTTGATGTAGGTGCCGTCGGGGCGGAGCAGGGGCGCGGCCTGTCGCACGACCACCGCCTTGACCACCGAGCCCTTGCGCACCGGGGAGTTGGGGATGGCCTCGCGCACGGTGCAGACGATGATGTCGCCCACCGAGGCGTACTTACGCCGGCTGGAGCCGGGGATATTGATGAGCCGGATGCGTCGCGCGCCGCTGTTGTCGGCTACGTGCAGCCTGGTGTAACTCTGGATCATTTACGCATCCTCGTCGTCAGCGGTAATTTCTTCGGCGATGTCGTCAACCGGCATCGCGTCGTCGTTTTCGTCGTCCGCCACCGGCTCGATCACCGCGTCGCCTTCAAGTTCAATGGCGCGCACGTCCGCGACCGCGCGGCGAGACAGGATATCCAGGAGGCGCCAGTGCTTGGTGCGAGAGATCGGACGGGTTTCCTGGATGCGGACCGTGTCGCCGATCCGGCACTGTCCCTCCGGGTCGTGGACGTAGAAACGGGTCACGCGGCGCATCTGCTTGCGGTAAACGCGGTGGCGCTGCTTCCACACCATTTCCACGACGGCGGTCTTGTCCATCCGGGTGCTCACTACTGAGCCCACCCGGACCTTTCGCATTGTCTTGGCCATTAGGATAGTCCTGAAAGTTCTGTCAGTGCGCTGGGATGATCGCGGTCGCTTTACTGGAGCTGCCGCTCGCGGAGGCAGCTCAGCATGCGCGCAATGTCCTTGCGGGTCTTGCGGGGTTGGTTGGTGTCGGTAAGCTGGTTGACGGCGTCCCGGAAGCGGAGGTTCATCAACTCCCGGTAGGACTTCTGCAGCTCTTCTTCGATCTGCTGGTCGGTCAGCGCCCGAATTTCGTACATCTTCATAACGGCTATCACCTGGATGCGCTGGTCAGCAGCGAGTTCACCCGGTCGCGGTAAACGACCTTCGTGGGAATGGGCAGCTTGTGCGCCGCCCTCTGGAGGGCTTCGGCTGCCTGGTCGAGGGGCACGCCGCCGACTTCAAACATGATGCGGCCCGGCTTGACCACGGCGACCCAGTGGTCGTTGGCCGCTTTGCCGCCGCCCATGCGGACTTCGGCCGGCTTCTTGGAGACCGGCTTATCCGGGAAGATGCGGATATAGGTGCGGCCGCCGCGTTGCAGGTGACGGGTAATCGCGATACGAGCGGACTCGATCTGCCGGGCGGTGATCCACTCGGGTTGCAAGGCTTTCAGGCCGATCTCGCCGAACTCGACGGTGCTGCCGGTGGTGGCCATGCCCCGCCGCTTGCCGCGACCCATCTTGCGGTATTTCGTCCTCTTAGGCTGCAGCATCGCGCCAATCTCCCAATCCGTTCGTCAAAAAGAATTGTCCGATCCGCTGCCGGGTCTAGTTCTCGAACTCGGCGGCTTGCAGTTCGGCTTCGGTGTCCTGGCTGGTCACGCGGAACTCGATGCTGTCCAGCTCGCCGTCTTCTTCCGCGGCCGGCGGCATGATCTGGCCCTTGTAGATCCAGACCTTGATGCCGATGCGTCCCATGGCGGTGTGGGCTTCGGCCAGCGCGTAATCAATGTCGGCGCGCAGCGTGTGCAGCGGCACCTGGCCCATCATCAGCTTTTCGGTGCGGGCGATTTCGGCGCCGGAGATCCGGCCCTTGGTGATGATCTTGATGCCCTCGGCGCCGGCCTGCATCGTGCGCAGGGCGGCCTGGCGCATGGCGCGGCGGTAGGCCACGCGGCGGCTCAACTGGTCGGCAATGTTCCGGCCGACGAGGTACGGGTCCATTTCCGGCTGCTCGATCTCGATGATGTTCAGGCGCAGCATACCGGAGGTCATATCCTCCAGGCGGGCACGGAGACCTTTCACGCGGTCGCCGTCGCGGCCGATCAGGATGCCTGGCCGGGCCGAGTGGATGTTGACGATGGTTTCCTGGGCCGTGCGGTCGATCTCGATCTTGGCGATGCCGGCGTCGGAGAAGGCGCGGTACTCGTCATGGATGGTGCGGCGCAGGGAAAGGTCCTGCTGCACGCCGGCCCGGTACTGAGCGCCGTTGTTGGCGTACCAGTGAGTCCGCCAGTCCTTGATGATTCCCAGCCGGAAGCCGAAGGGATGGGTTTTGTGTCCCATGAGTTAGCCCTCCTGTATCTCGTCCACTTCGATGATGATGTGGCTGGAGCGGCGGGTAACCCGTCCAATCCGGCCTCTGGCGCGGGGCCGGAATCGCTTCAGCGGGCGCGCCTGGTCTGCCGAAATGCGCGTGATGCGCAACTCGTTGCGGTTCATGAACTCGTTGTTCTCGGCGTTGGATGCCGCCGACTGCACCACCTTGGCCACCGACCGCGCCCACGGCGACTGCATCAGGCTCAGGTGGTCCAGGGCGTCGTTGACGCTCATGCCCCGCACCGCGTCCATGATGGGCTTCAGGCGCTTGGGGGAGGCCCCAACCTGCTTGGCCATTGCTCGCACGACTGGCATGTGCTCACCTCACCCTGCTGGAGCGTTCCGACCGGGCGACGTGGCCGCGATAGGTTCGCGTCGGGGCGAACTCGCCCAGGCGGTGGCCCACCATGTTCTCGGTGACGAACACCGGGACGTGGCGCCGGCCGTCGTGGACGCCGAAGTTCAGCCCGACCATTTCGGGCATGATCATCGAGTCCCGCGACCAGGTGCGGATGACGGTGGCCTCGCCGGATTCGCGAACCCGGTTGACCTTCTTGAGCAGTTTGGGGTGGACGTACGGTCCCTTCTTGATTGACCTTGACATGGTGACAAACGCTGCCTGTCGGGCCGCGGGGCGGCCCGAGGGTTGGGTTCCTACCTCCGCCAGCGGCGTCCGCGGACGATGAAGCGGCTGGAGGTCTTCTTCTTGTTGCGGGTCTTGTGGCCCAGGGTGGGCTTGCCGGTGGGCGACTTGGGGCCGGGCATCCCGATGGGCGAACGGCCTTCGCCGCCGCCGTGGGGGTGGTCCACCGGGTTCTTGGCAACGCCGCGCACGTGGGGCCGGCGCCCCAGGTGACGCTTGGCGCCGGCCTTGCCCAGGCTTTCGTTCTTGTGGTCGGGGTTGGAGAGCTGACCGACGCTGGCCCGGCAGTTGAGCAGGATCCGGCGCATTTCTCCCGAAGGCAGCCGGATCAGCACGTAGTCGCCCTCGCGGGACAGCACCTGCGCCCCGGTGCCGGCGCCGCGCACCAACTGGCCGCCGCGGCCGGGGGTCAACTCCAGGTTGTGCACCACGGTGCCGGTGGGGATGTTGCGCAGCGGCAGGGTGTTGCCGGGGCTGATTTCAGCATCGGGGCCGGACTGCACCTTGTCTCCCACGGACAGGTTCACCGGGGCCAGGATGTACGACTTCTCGCCGTCGGCGTAGTGGAGCAGGGCGATCCGGGTGGTCCGGTTCGGGTCGTACTCGATGGTCTTGACGGTGGCCGGCACGCCGTCCTTGCGTCGCTTGAAGTCGATGCGCCGGTACATGCGTCGGGGGCCGCCGCCGCGATGGTACGCGGTGATCCGGCCCTTGTTGTTCCGGCCGCCGCGCTTCTGCAGCGGTTCCAGCAGGGACTTCTCCGGCTTCTTGGTGGTGATCTCCTCGAAGGAGGGACGCACCGCGTTGCGCGTGCCGGGGGTTATGGGGCGGAGATTTTTCAGAGGCATGGTCTCAGCTCACGATGCCGACGGGCGGCGGGTTGGCTACAGGCCCTCGATAAGGTCGATGCGGTCGCCGACCTGCAGCGTGACCACGGCCTTTTTGGTGTCGGGTTGCTTCTTGAAACGGGGGCCGTACCGCTTGCGCTTGCCGCGGTTGCGCGTGATGTTGACGCTGATGACCGTAACGTTGAAATTTTCTTCCACCGCCTGCTTGACCAGCGTCTTGTTGGCCCGGGGAGCGATTTCGAAGGTGTACTGCCCCTCTTCCTGCAACAGGGTGCTCTTTTCGGTGATGGTGGGGCGCAGGAGGACTTCGCTGATGTGCATTATTCCGCCACCTCGCTTGCCGCCCGGCGGGCCCGGTGCCGGGGAGCCTGGCACAGTTCCGCGATCCGTTGGATGGCGCCCACGGTGATCAGCACGGTCTGGCGCTTCAGGACGTCGTTGGCGTTCACCAGGTCAGAGGGCAGCGTCCATACCTGCTTCAGATTGCCGCCGGCCCGCGCCACGTTCTGCTGGGCTTCTTCCGTGACCACGAGCACCGAGCCGGAGATGTTCAGGTTCTCCAGCGCCTGCTTCATGGCCCTGGTCTTCCCGTCGATGCTGTCCAGGGAGTCGACGCAGATCAGGCGGCCGCCGCGGATTTTCTCGGAGAGGACGCACTGCAAAGCCTTGCGACGCATCGCGCGTGGCAAGGCTTTTCGGTAGTCGCGAGGCTTGGGGCCAAAGGCAATACCGCCGTGTCGCCACTGCGGGGAGCGGATGCTGCCCTGACGGGCGCGGCCCGTGTGCTTCTGTATCCAGGGCTTCCGGCCGCCGCCCGACACTTCGGCGCGGGTGCGTGTGGAATGGGTGCCCTGTCGCTGGTTCAACTGGTAGATCACCATCGCCTGGTGGACCAGGGTCTGGTTCATGGGCACGTCAAATACGGCCTCGTCCACCTCGATGGTATCGACGGCGTTGCCGCCGGTGTTCAGTACGGGGAGTTCCATTTCGGATCGGTTCCTTGGCGATATGGGCCGTTTGCAGCGGGCGCGCCCGGTTGCTCGGCTCGGTTACGCCCTGCTCTTGCCTGTTTTACGGATGGTTACCGGGCTGTTGGGAGCGCCGGGGATGCCACCCTTGACCATCAGCAGGTTCCGTTCGGCGTCCACGCGGACTACTTCCAGCCCCTTGGCGGTCACCCGGCGGTTGCCCATGTGACCGGACATTTTCAATCCCTTGAAGACCTTGCCCGGCGTGGTGCCGCCGCCGATGGAACCCGGAGCCCGCGCGCGGTCGGATTGGCCGTGGGTGCGGGGGCCGCCGCCGAAGCCGTGGCGTTTCATGGTTCCGGCGAACCCGCGGCCCTTGGACTTGCCGACAACGTCGACGATTTCGCCGGGCTCAAAGATGTCCACGGAGACCAACTGGCCGACCTCGTACTCGCCGGTGTCGTCGGCGCGTACTTCTTCCAGGCGGCGGCCGATCTGGCTGCCGCGCAGGTGGCCCGCCTCGGGCTTGGTGGGCCGGCGCACGCGCCCGAACCCCAGCTGCACCGATTCGTAGCCGTCCTTCTCCGCGGTGCGGATCTGGGTGACGGCGCAGGGGCCGGCCTCGATGACGGTTACGGGCACGACCTGCCCGGCGTCGTTGAACACCTGGGTCATGCCGATCTTCTTGCCGAGGAACGCCTTGAGCATTGTCTTTGCCTGTAAGTGGTGGCCGGTGGATGTAAAACGTTAGATGAAACGGCGGCGGTGGCTTTTATGCCCGCCGCCAGCCGGAACTGCAATTTTACGACGGGATTACTATTCTTTCAAGCCTGATTATCCCGTCCGTGCTCCGTTTTAGCCGCACCCGTAGTTCCAGCCCCTGCCGGCTTACGGGTTTGGCCGATTTAGAGCTTGATGGAAATGTCCACTCCCGCCGGCATGTTGAGCCGGGTCAGCGCGTCGATGGTCTTGCTGGTGGGCTCCATGATGTCCAAAAGCCGCTTGTGCGTCCGGATCTCGAAGTGCTCGCGGGAATCCTTGTCGACGTGGGGCCCCCGGATGACGCAGAACCGGCGGATCTGCGTGGGCAGGGGAACCGGGCCCGCGACCCGGGCGCCGGTCAGTTCGGCGGTTTCCACTATCTGCGCGCTGGACTGGTCCAGCATCTTGTGGTCAAACGCCTTGAGGATGATCCGCATCTGTTGCCTTGCGACCATAATCTAATCCGATAACGCTCCTGTTGTGTGTTTTGTTCGCTGGAACCGCTGGTTACCGGTGGACGGCCAGGGTCCGGGCGACGCTTTCCGGCACCGGCTCGTAGTGCCGGAACTCCATGGTGTACGAGGCGCGCCCGCGAGTCAGGGACCGCAGCGCCGTGGTGTACGCGAAGGTCTCCCCCAGGGGGATCATCGCGCTCACGGTCTGCAGGTCGTCCTGCCCTTCGATGCTGCGGATCTGGGCGCGGCGCCCTCCCAAGTCGCTCAGCACTTCGCTGAGAAACTCGCCCGGCGTCACGATCTCCATCTCGAAGAAGGGTTCCTGCAACACCGGAGCCGCCCGGCGGGTTCCGTCCCGCATGGCTATCATGGCGGCGGAACGGAAGGCCATTTCGGACGAGTCCACCGTGTGGTAGCTACCGTCCACCAGCGTGACCTTCAAGTCCACCAGAGGATAGCCAGCCAGCGGCCCGTTGTCCAGAGCCTGCTTGACGCCAGCCTCGACGGCCGGAATGAAATTGCGTGGGATGATGCCGCCGGTGATGCCGTCGACGAACTCAGTGCCGGCGCCGCGCTCCTGCGGTTCCAGTTCCAGCCAGACGTGGCCGTACTGGCCGTGGCCGCCGGTCTGGCGCACGAAGCGCCCCTCGACCCGGATCGGCTTGGTGATGGCCTCGCGGTAGGCGACCCGGGGCTGGCCGACGCGGGCTTCCACGTCGAACTCCCGGCGCATGCGGTCCACGAGGACTTCCAGGTGCAGCTCGCCCATGCCCGATATGACGGTCTGGCCGGTTTCGTCGTTGAACCGCACCACGAAGGTGGGGTCCTCTTCGGACAGCTTCCGCATGGCTTCGCCGAGCTTGTCCTGGTCGGCGCGGGTGGCGGGTTCGATGGCCACTGATACCACGGGTTCGGGGAAGTGGGGCGGTTCGAGGATCACCGGCTTGTGGTCGGTGCAGATGGTGTCGCCGGTGAAGGTGTCCTTGAGGCCGACCGCCGCGCAGATGTTGCCGGCGGTGATCTCCGGCAGTTCTTCCCGGTGGTTGGCGTGCATCCGCAGCAGGCGGCCCATGCGCTCCCGGTTGCCCCGGGTCACGTTGCGCACGGCGGCGCCGGCCTCGACCGTCCCGGAATAGATACGCAGGAAGACCAGGCGGCCAACGTAGGGATCGACCACGACCTTGAAGGCCAGGGCGGACAGCGGCTCGCTGTCTAGGGGTTCGCGGATCTCGACGGCGTCGGTGCCGGGGATCGTGCCTTCCACGGCCGGCACGTCCAGGGGCGACGGCAGGTAGCAGATGATGGCGTCCAGCAGGGGGTCGATGCCCTTGCCGCGCATGGCGCTGCCGCATAGCACCGGGACCAGTTGGCGGTTGATGGTGGCGTTGCGCAGGGCGGAGCGGAGGTCGTCGGCGCAGATGTCCTCGCCCTCAAGATACTTGATGAGCAGGGCCTCGTCCGTCTCGACGATCTTCTCGATCATCTCCTGGCGGTAATCATTGTAGGCCTGCTCGTATTCGGACGGGACCGGCATCAACTCCGGCGGGTCGGCCACGTCGTCGCGGCCGTCGGAGTACATAATGGCCTGGCCTTCAATCAGGTCGACCACGCCGCGAAATTCGTCCTCGGCTCCGATGGGCACCTGCACCGCCACGGGGTTGCCATTCAGCCGGCGTCGAATGGACTCGATGGTGCGCTCGTAGGACGCGCCGACCCGGTCCATCTTGTTGACGAAGCAGATGCGGGGAACGTTATAGGTGTCGGCCTGACGCCAGACGGTTTCCGACTGGGGCTGCACGCCGGCCACGGCGTCCAGGACCACAATGCCGCCGTCGAGGACGCGCAGGCTCCGTTCCACCTCGGCGGTGAAGTCCACGTGCCCGGGGGTGTCGATGATGTTGACCTGGTGGTCGCGCCAGTAGGCGGTGGTGGCGGCGGCGGTGATGGTGATGCCCCGTTCCTTCTCCTGCGGCATCCAGTCCATGGCCGTGGTGCCCTCATCCACGCCGCCGACCTTGCGGATGCGGCCGGTGAGGTAGAGCACGCGCTCGGTGACCGTGGTCTTACCGGCGTCGATGTGCGCGATAAAGCCGATGTTGCGGATCAGATCGGCGTTGGTTGTTACGGCAGTCATACCTGTACCTGGGAGAGTCGCGGGAGGGAGTGAGACAAAGGTAGGGGCGAATGTTCATTCGCCCCTACGACGGATGGCGGAGTTAGCGGCGGTAGTGTACGAAGGCGCGGTTGGCCTCCGCCATGCGGTGCAGTTCGTCCTTGCGTCGAACGGCGGAGCCTTCGCCCCGGGCGGCGTCCATGAACTCATTGGCCAGCCCGCGGGCCATGCGCATGCCGTTGCGGGCCCGGGCGCCGCGGATGATCCAGCGCATGGCCAATGCCTCGCTGCGGCTGGTGCGGAGCTCGACCGGAACCTGGTACGTTGCGCCGCCGACACGGCGGGGGCGCACCTCAACCAGCGGGGTGGCGTTGCGCAGAGCGGTGGAGAAGACACCCATGGGATCCTGGTTGGTGTCCTGGCGCACCAGGTCCAGGGCGTCGTAAACCACCCGCTGGGCGGTGGACTTTTTGCCTTTGAGCATCACCCTGTTGATGAACTTGGACAACTCGACGTTGTTGTAACGCGGGTCGGGTTTGACGATCCTGGGTTCGGCGCGACGTCTGCGTGACATGATGAATGCACCTTGTGTTCCAAAATGAGCCACCCCCGACGGTGGGGGTGACGGTGGCTTTATTTGTCGGCTCGGTTCTCGGTCAGTTTTTACGAGTTCCGTACTTGCTGCGACCCTGACGGCGTCCGTCGACGCCCTCGGTGTCCAGGTTGCTGCGCACCACGTGGTAGCGCACTCCGGGCAGGTCCTTGACGCGGCCGCCGCGGATCAGCACTACCGAGTGCTCCTGGAGGTTGTGGCCTTCCCCGCCGATGTAGGCAGTGACTTCCACGCCGTTGGTCAGCCGTACCCGGCAGATCTTGCGGAGCGCGGAGTTGGGCTTCTTGGGGGTCATGGTGCGGACCTGGATGCACACGCCGCGACGCTGCGGGCAACCGGGGCCCCAGCGCGTGCGGTTCCGCAGGGAGTTCTGCACCCAGTGCAGGGCCGGCGCCTTGGTCTTTTTGCGCATCGGCTTGCGGCCCTTGCGTACCAGTTGATTGACAGTAGGCATAAGAGTTCCTTTGTCGCCGGTTGGTTTGCCGGCGTAACGGTCAGAGATGTTACCGCCAGTTGCCGATCTATGTCAACTGAATGCGCACTCATGCAGCCCGCCCGGATCATCCTACCCTCCCGGAACACCCATTTCGGGCGCCGCAGCTTCCAGGCCGCAGGCAATCAGTCCCAAGAAGGCTGCCAATAAGTCTTCCTCAGTCGGGGAAGGCTTGGACAGCGCTGCAAAGATTAAATCCAGCAGTTCCTGGACGCAGGGGGTCTCCTCGCCACTCGCCTCCACCCCGCGGACTATCGAGGCGAAAGCCGTGGCGAAAGTTAGAGCGCCGGCGGTTTCCTCCGAAAGGCAGCCTGTCTCCAAAAGGCGGTCCAATATGAGGACTTCCTCCTGCTGAGGTTCGGCGTCAGGGAAGACCGAGGTCTGCAACACGGTGGCGAGCCTTTCCTCGCCCAATGCGTCCGCAATGCACGCTCGCTCCCGGTCGGAAAAGACGACGAACAGGTCCCCCCACTTGGGGTCGGGGTTGGGGCCGTACAGACCCTCCGGAATCAGACGGTCATAGAACTCCCGAAACAATGTTTTGGAAACTGCACGGACGGTTTCCTCCGGCTCCTGTTCAGCGCGAAAGACCACCCGCTGCGCCTCGGCCAGGTCCTCCGGGCTCTCCGGCCGCCGTACCAGCAGGTAACACACCTCGTCAGGCGAGCCTGGAACGTATCCGGTCTGGTAGCCGTCATCCGCCCGATATGCCCGCACCGTCTCGTAGCCGTTGCTATCCGCGCTGCGTATGACGAACCACTCCGCGCCTTCGGAGTCGGAGAAAAACTGCTCCGTCGGCTCTTGTGGCCAACTGGACGGACAGTCCGGTTCCCGCGCGTAAGTGGTGTCCGTAAAGAGAGAGATCGCGGCCAGCGCGCCTAGGACGCAGACCGCCGCAATTATGCTTGCCGTTTTCATTACAGGCGCGCCGGACCACCCGGTTGGCAAGGTAATCACGTCTTCAGAACGTAAGATACTAGCGCCTGGATTGTATATTGATGAATGATAATATGCAGGTATTCACCGCGTCTGGAAGTCCCATAAACTCTCCCAATTACTCAACCCCCCGGATCGAATTATCCTGTCCATCTCGTTCATCCTGTTTATCCCGGTGCAAATTCACCGTTCACTGCTGCAAATTTCAACTCCGGTGCCATCGCTGATTAAGACGCGATTGCCCTGACCCGGTTGGCCTATCCGCCGCCGATGGCCGGAACGAAGTGTATCTCGGCGTTCTCGCCGACCCGCTCCATCAGGCCCATGCGCGCAACTTCGCCGTCCACCGCCACCGCCAGGTTCGACCGGATTTCGCCGTCTTCCATCAGTCGGTTGGCGATGCCGGGGAACTGCGCGTCCAGTTGCTCGATCACCTGTCGCACGTTGCGGGCGGCAACCTCGACTTCCTTCACCCCGCCCGTCGTCGCCTGCAGCATGGTTGGCACAAACACTCTGGCCATGACCCTCACCCCCTTGCTTCGCTATTGCATTCCATCATACGTCGCCGACCATGTCCGGCTCAACACGCGGCGATGTCGGCGTCAGGCGCGATGATGCCGTTGGCGCGCTGCAGCTCGCGGATGTAGCAGATGATGTTGGGAATATCCTCGTCCGACACCGCAGGAACCGGGGGCATGTTCCCGAACGGCCAGTGGTGCGCCGGAACCCCATTCCGCACCGCGCTCTGTATGGTGAAGTCCTGGTGATGCCCCGGTTCGTAGATCTTGTGTACCAGGGGCGGTCCAAGACCCGTGCCTGACGCGTTTGGTCCGTGGCACAGTACGCAGTTGGCGTTGAATACTTGCTCGCCGGCCCGTGCGTTCGCCGACAGGTCGGGCACAACCACCGCCGCCGCGTCGGAGACGGGCTGGGTGGCGCTGTAACTCGGCGCCGGCGGTTCTTCGGCCGAACAACCCACCAGCGCCAGCGCCAGCAGCGCCGCCGCCAACACGCCAAAAACCGTCCGTTGAGCCGCGTTCATTGGCGAGCCCCTGACGAGTTCCGCGATCCTTAATGATTCGACTAGGCGCCCAGCGGCCCGTGGAAGCGCGGCAGGATCTCTTCGCCGGCCTGCTCAAGCTGCTCCATGGACTCCGTCCCGGCGCACAGCGGCCGGATCACGAACTTGAACCCGCCAGCATCGATGTATTCCTGGATGAAGTCGCCGATCTGCTCCGAGGTGCCGACGGCCGAGTACTCGGTGAAATGCGCGTCCGGGCGTTGGCGGGTGACGAACTGCTCCGACCGGGCCTCGCCCTCCTTCCGGTCGTCGCAGATGTAGTACCCAACCAGGACGCCCACGTGGTCCTCTTCGATCTCCCGGTCGTACTGCTGGGCCGTCTCGAAGACGATCTCCCGGCCCGACCGCACTTCCTCGGGGGTAGCGCTGGATACCAGCCAGCCGTCGCCCACGCGGCCCACGCGGCGCGCCGCGGCCGGACTGCGTCCGCCGATCCATACCGGAGGCGAGGGCTTGAGGAAGGTGCGCGGTGTTACCGACACGTTGTGCGTGGTGAAGAACTCGCCCTCGTGGGTGACGCCTTCCTCCTCCCACAGCCGGCGCATCAGCTCGATGGCCTCGTCGGTGCGTCGCGCCCGGTCCGCCTTGGGCACGCCGCACGCCTCGTACTCATCCGGATCCTCCTGGCCCAGGCCCACCGCCGGGAAGAAACGGCCCTGGGAGAGCCAGTCCAGCGTCGCCACCTGCTTGGCCAGCACCACCGGATTGCGCAGCGGCAGCGCCAGCACGCTGGTGCCGAACTTCAGGCGGTCCGAATACCCGGCCACCAGCGACAGGGCCACCATGGGCTCCAGGCTGAACCGGTCGCTGCAGATGCGGTCGCTGAGCCAGATCGAGTCGTACTCGTACCGGTCGCCCAGTTCCACCAGCGTGCGGAGGAAGTTGGGGTCGTCGCCTCCCTGTCCGAATGCTCCGGGCACGTAGCCGATGGCAACGCTCATGATGGTTGGCCTCCTTGGGAGTTGTCGGTAGTCGTTTGCAGGGCAGAGACAAGCAGGGGTAGATGGTCGACGACTATCTCATACACGGTCAGCAGGTCCACTTTGTAGTAGTCATGCACCAAGTGGTTCCGCGTACCTCTAACCTGGTGCCAGAGAATACCAGGGTAGCGTCGCAGCGTATTCGCGTTGCACTTGCTGGCAGCTTCACCCACAACTGCCACCAGATAAAAAATCATCAGCTGCAATTGGCGGTTATCGCAGAACTCCGGAAATTCGGTGTCGCCCATCACTGCTATTGCTTCATTGGCGTGCCGGACCATGTCTCCGATGCGCTCTGGATCAGTGCGATCGTTCATACTGCACTTGAGCGTTTTTTTTCAACTCGGAAATCCAATCAGCATCTCCTGGTCCTGCTCTGTCGAGGCTCGCCAGGCAACCAAGCACTTCACCGAGTTCATCACCCATCGTGAATATGTCCCAACCCACTTTGGCGCCCGGCTCGAACTCGGCAAGAAAACTGACGTCGGCATACTGAACAACAGACTCGCGGCTTGGGTAGGGCAACTTGGCCAGCCACAGTATTTTTTTGCGTTTGCAGAACTCGGCGATCTTCTCTCTAGGCATGGGGATGTCCATGTAGTCGGCCCGGTCATAGACAATGCCCGCCTCCCTCGGCCCATAGCCCAGGTACATCTCCCGCAGGTACAGGTGCAGGTCGATTTTGCGTCCCAGGATGCGGCTGATTTCGTCCTCCATGGCCGCCAGCTGGGACAGCGACGGCACGTCGGCAGGGTTGAACTCAATCAGCAGCGCCGCCTCGCTGTCAGCGTCCGGCCCGGAGCGCAAGGGTTTGCCAAGCCAGGTCAGGCGGCGGACGTGATGCTGCTGGCACAGGGCGGCGATCTGCTCGTTTTCCGCGGCGGCGATCTCAATCATGGCGATCTATCTCCAACGCCATTGTAGCAAGTTCGTCTACCCCCGGATGGGATCCAGGCCGGCCTCGAACCGGGCGTCGTTGATATGGTCCAGCACACGCATGCGCAGGGGCGGCAGTTCGTAGCCCACGTCGGCCATCATGCGGCTGTTGTCCACCAGGTACACGTGGGGCACCGGGCGGCTGCCCGTGGTGATGCTGGCGTCGGGGATGTAGGCGCGCACCATGTCCGCCACGTCAGCGATGGTCGCCAACTCGCCGCCGCTGATGTAGATGTGATGGTTCAGGCTGTCGGCCAGGGCCACGCGAACGAAGATCTCGGCGGCGTCTTCCGCATGGATCATGGGAGACGCTTCCTGCGGGTCAAAGTCCATGCTCACCGGCTGCCCGATGGCCGGCAGGGACATCATCAGGCCGCCGATCATGCCGGTCATCCCCGTGACCCGTCCGTGCCCGAAGACAGTGCAGATGCGGACCCCGCGAATGTCCAGCCCGTGCAGGGTGCGGTAGCGGGCGGCGGCGAAGTCATTCACCGCCTTGGTCATGCCGTAAACGTTGATGGGCGCCGGCAGGTCGTCCTCGATCAGCGGCCGGTCTCCGAAGGTGTCCTGCACGCCATAGACCGCGATGCTGCTGGCGTACACCACGCGGCGGATGTTGCCCCAGCGGGCCGCCTCAAAGATGTTGTTGGTGCCGTCGATGTTCACCGCCATGCCGGTGGCGGGCCGGTCCTCCGTGTCCGGCGGCAGCAGGGCTGCCATGTGGATGATACGGTCCACGTGGTGACGGTTGACCGCTTCCATCAGGTGGTCCAGGCGGGTCACGTCGCCCCGGTAAATGGATATGCGGTCCAGCAGCGGCTGCAGGTTCGCCCGCGGCGGCGCCAGGTCAAAGCAGACCACCTCCTCGCCCCGTTCCACCAGCTTGCGAATGATGCGGTTGCCGATAAACCCGGTCCCGCCGGTAACCATCACTGACATTAATTGACCTCCAGGGATTGTCTGGTAAGCGTGACTCTTTTAGCTGGCGCGCCCGGATCTGTTGGTCCGGTCGAAGCCGGACCGACTCAATATACTGCGCCGTTGATTGAGCTCGGTAGAGGCGCTTCAGGCGCCCGGCCCTCTAAGCGGGCTGTCAAAATGCTCGCCCATTTTCAGCGTGCCCAGGACATCGTTCCAGACGGATTTGGCGCGCTCAGTGTCCTCGGGCCAGTAACTCATGGTGAGCAAGGCATGGATGGACTTTTGTGGGTCGCGGGTGATGGCCTGGAGGGAGTGGGCCGGACGCTTTTCGCCCGGGTCGAAGAACTCCGATTCGATCCACGCCATTTCCAGGTTGCCCAGTTTGACGGTGATCGGAGAACCCCGTTTGGTGTCGTCCAGGCCCCGGCGCCGGCGGCGGCTGGCCCGGCCGCGGCGGGCGGGGGCATCCTCCGCGGTTACGTCCTTGATCAACTGGTGCAGTGGCAAACTGCTCCAGTCAATGTTCATGCCGTAACCGGCGTAGAATATGGTGACCTCCAGCCCCATGGTGTCGTCGGGCGGCTTGCCGTCGCGGAACTTGATCGACTTGCGGGAAGGCTCGACCAGCCATTCCTGCGGGATTTCGAAGCGCAGCGCGCCCCGGTCAGCGATGAACACCTTGTTCCCCGGCTTGGCCGTCCATCCGTGGTTCTCCGGGAGATTGAAAACCTCTTTGCGCCAGTTCTCGTTTTGTTCCATGGTCATAACTGCTCACCTGACATCTGCAAAGGCGGGGTCTGATGGCGCCATTATAGACGATGCCGCCGAGACGTTTGCCGAAACGGTCCGAATTGTCGGCGGGCTGGAGCGCCGCCAGCCGCATCCGTGTGTTGCGGTCTGGCAGTGAGCGGATTATGATTCGTCCCACTCGCTGGGCAATGGCGTGCGCTTACGAAGGCACGTGGCTTGGGGGACGCGATTAAGGCCCGTTAGTATGGCAAAAGCATCTGAAAGATCGTTTCAGGATCCGGCGTTCTCGCAAAACAAAAGCGTGCCGGTCCACCGTTGGGTGCCGTGGGTCGCCGGTTATTCACAACGCTTTGCGGAAGACGCTTTGACCCGGTATACCAACAGGACCGGGCAATTGGTCCTGGATCCCTTTGCAGGTGTCGGCACGACGCTGGTCGAAGCCGATCGCGCTGGGCATCGTGCGGTAGGATTCGAAATCAATCCCTACGCGGCTTTCGTCTGCCAGACGAAGCTGCGCGCCCATCGCATCCTAACCTCTACCCTCCGGCAAGCAATCGATGAGCTGCTCCTCTACGCGAAGTCCATTGATACAGACGGGCTTGTACCCAAGTCATCACCGCCTGATGGGTTTCGAACCCGCTCACCGTTTTACAGCCCCAAGGTTTTGGACAAAGTGCTGCTGTTGATGGATTTCATCGGCGATCAAGATGATCAGGTCATCAAGGACGTGATCCGGCTTGCTTTCGCCGCAACCATGGTTGACTACTCCAACTATTCGTATGAACCGAGCCTTGGCAGAAGAAAAGCAGTGGGCCGCGCAGAAGTCGACGATTTCCCGGTGATTGCTACCCTGGTCAAAAAACTGACCGAAATTGCAGATGATTCCGATTGGTACAGATCACAAAGGGTATGTCTCCAGCGCCCGGATGGCGTCGTGCATGCTCAGTCGTTTTTTGGCGAAGATGAACTGGAACCTTCCAGCGTAGACCTGATAATCACCTCCCCGCCATACATGAACAACTACCACTACAATCGTAACACTCGACCCCACATGTACTGGCTCCAGTTTTGCCAGTCTCCAAGGGAACTCAAAGCTCTGGAATGGCAAAACTTCGGTACATCATGGCAATTGTCTAGAGAGCAAGCACAGATTGAGTTGGATACTGTTATCACCGACGACGAAATACATCAGGTCGTCCATAGAATCGGCCAGCAGAATCCGGGGAAAGGCGTGTACGGTGGGACGGGATGGGCGAATTACGCCACGAACTATTTGAACGATTGCGTTCGGTTTATGCGGGGCGTTCATCGTGTGCTGCGGCCCGGCGCATCCGCTTTGGTTGTCATCGGGAACAGCGTGGTACAGGGCGTACACGTTCCCACGGACCGATTTCTGGCCAAGATCGCAATAGACTGTGGACTCGAAGTGCCGGCCATCCATACCCCTCGCGAGGTCCGAGTCGGCAATAGCATCATCAACTCAAGCGTGCGCGCTGGCCAGGCCGGCAAGCAAAACCGCTTGTACGAATCTGTCGTCGAAATCCGGCAAGGGACATGACCGAACTTTACGACCCGCTCACTTACGATAATCTGATGGCTGGGACGATCCTCGAATTTGAGCGCCGACCCCTTCTACGCCTGGCCGATGACATATCCGTGCGTGGCCCCGGCATCTATTGCCTGGTTTATACCGGGCCTTTCGATGTGTACGGCGAGATTGCGGCGTCCGGGAATCCCGTTTATGTCGGCAAAGCTGTCCCTCCGGGATCCCGCCGCGGCGACACGGTAAACGTTGACTCCCCCGCGCTGCGGAGTAGATTGAGGGAACACGCACGGTCAATAGACCAGGCAACGAACTTGGACAAGGAGGATTTCCAATATCGCTACTTGGCGATCGAACCCGTGTGGATCACTCTGGCCGAGCGCTTCGCGATCCATCATTACAAGCCGGTTTGGAACCGCTGCCTGGATGGATTTGGCGACCACGACCCCGTATCAGGCAGGTACAACGGCGAAAAGAGTTGGTGGGATACTATGCATCCGGGAAGGGGTTGGGCAGACAATCTGAGGCAGGTGAAGACCCTGGAAGAAGCGATTGAGCGGGTGCAAACGTTTTTCACTTCCGAACAGTCGTGAAACCAGGTTAACCGTTCCCGCTGCTCACGTCCCGGCGCTCCGTTACCCACACGGCCAGCGTCCAGAACAGCGTAATGTATGCCGCCACCGCCGGCACAAAGTGCCAGGGGTTGATATCGTCGTACCGGCCGGCCAGCCCGGCGGTCGCGCCCCGCAGCGTCCAGCGGACGTATTCGTACAGTGGGAAGCCATAGACTTCCTCGGCGATCAGCACTGCTACCGGGTAGGCGGTGGATTCGGCAATCAGGATGGCGGCGGCGACAATCACTCCGAAAGTGGCGGAGCGGCCCGCCAGACACAGCAGCGCGGTCAGGCTCATGTAAGCGATGGCCGCCGGCAGGCTGCTGAAGAATATCCCCACGGAATCCCACCAACCGGCCGGCGCGTCCGAGAAGGGAAAATCATTCAAGGGGCCGGGGACGCCGGCAATCAGGCCCGCTACGGCCGCCAAACTCCAGGAAACCACCCAAACCAGGGCCAGTATCATGCTGACCAGCAGCAACTTGACCAGCGCCACCCGCCAGCGGGGCTGACCCCGCGCCAGCATGGTGCGCAGCGTTCCCCAACCGAACTCGCCGCTGAAAGCGATGGCGGTTAAAAACACGCCCAAAAACGGCCCCACCACGGTCAGCGCCAGAAAGATGAGGTAGGGATATACCACTGCCGTATATGTCTCTGAGGTCAAGTCGCTCAATAGCATCGTCGAGGCCAGGATGACGATAACCGCCCCGGCGATCATTCCCATGATTACCCGAAAGGCCAGGCGACGGGACAGCCGGAACCACTCCCAGCGCAGGGCGTTGCCGATGTCGGCGATTACGGTAGCCATGGTCACGTGGCCTCCCGCTCCGTTTCGCCGGTGACCTCCATAAAGCCGGCCTCCAGCGAGCTCCCCATGGCGCGCAACTCGGAGACATAGACGCCGGCTTCAGCCAAATCCCGGCTGATTTCCCATTCCCGGCCCGGCGCCGCGGCGATTTCCAGGCCGTCAGCCGTTTGCGCGGCGATATTCCAACCCGCTTCACGCAGCAGCGCCGCAGCCCGGTCGTCGTCCGTGGTGCGGACGAACGCCGTCGCCGGCGCGCCCATTTCGGCGACCGGGCCGGAATAAAGCAGCCGGCCCCGGGCCATTATGCCCACCCGGTCACAGACCTGTTCCACTTCGTTGAGCAGATGGCTGGCCAGGATGACCGTGCGCCGGCCGTTATTGGTCGACGAGCCTCCGGCCAGCGTGCGGATCAGCTGGCGGATTTCAACGATGCCGGACGGGTCCAGACCGTTGGTCGGTTCGTCCAGAATAACGAGGGATGGATTGCCCAACAGGGTAGTCGCAATGCCCAGACGCTGTTTCATTCCGGTAGAACAGGCGCCGAATTTGCGCTCTGCCGCGTCGCCGTCCAGGTTGACGGTGGCGAGCAGGTCGTCGATTTCTCCGTCTCCGCCGCCGGTTGCGTAGATACCTTGCAGGCAGCGCAGGTTGTCGCGGCAGGACAGGTAGGGCCAGAGGGTAGGCCGTTCAATCAGCGCGCCGGTGTCCGCCAACGCTTCCCGCATCCCGGCCGGCCCGGACCTGCCCAGCAGGGTTATGCTGCCGTCGGTGGGGCGGATGAACCCGGACAGCATGGAGAGCAGCGTCGTCTTGCCGGACCCATTGGGGCCGAGCAGTCCGAACACCCCGCCGGAGGGTATGTCCAGGCTCACGCCGTCCACCGCCGTAACCCGCCCGAACCGCTTGGTCAGACCCGAAACCGAGACGGTCGGCATGGTCCCCTCCGACATCATAGGAACGACGCTCGTCACGGCCGGAGACTAGACCAGGACGTCAAAGCCGTAGCCGGCGTTGTTCAGGGCGCCGTCCGCAAAACGAGATAGCTGCAACGGCGAAATGTCCATGGTCTTGGCCGCGCCGTTTCCAATCAACTCGGCCATCACCACGCCAACCATGGGCGACAGCTTGAACCCGTGCCCACTGAAGCCGGTGCACAGGTAGAGCCCGTCCATGCCGTCGACGCGATCCATGATGGGATGGGAGTCCGGCGTGTTGGTGTACAGCCCGGCATATCCCGCGGCCAGTTCCGCGTCGGCGATGGCGGGAATCCGTCGCGCCAGGCGCTGCCACACGTCCTCAATGAACGACGGGCTGGCCCGCTGGGCGAACACCTCCGGATCCTCCACGACATCCGAATGGTTTCCATTGCCGACCAGCGTGAGGTCCTGCCCCTCGGGCCGGAAATAGATGCGATTGCCGATGTCGGCGCCGCCCGGATGGTAGGGCAGCGCGTCCAGCGGCCGCCGGAAGTGCAGCACCTCATGGCGCGTTGCCACCAGGGGCGCCTCGATGCCGTGGGGAGCCAGGAACCGCGCCGTCCACGGGCCTGTGGCCACCACCGCAATGCCGGTTTCGATGCGCTCTCCCGAGCCCGTCCTGACCGCCGTCACCCGGCTGCCGTCTTCGCTGGTCTCTATAGCATCCGCAGGGGTTTGCAGCCGGATGGTTACGCCCTCGCTGCGGGCGCGGGTGGCATAGGCGTAGGCGGTGCCCGAGGCATCGGCGTGGCCGGAATAGGGCTCGTAGGCGATGCCGGCCGCGTCGCCGACCTCGAACCCCGGCGCCAGCTCCGCCGCGTCGGCGGCGCTGATGATGTCGGTGATCACGCCCACCGACTGCTGTGTGGCGATGTTCGCGCGAAAGGACGGCAGGTCGTCCTCTCCGGCAAACACCAGGTACCCGGTGCGGGTGTAACCGCACTCGCCGCCGATCATGTCGGCGAAATTGCGGAAGATGTGCAGGCTCCGCCACGCCAGTTCGGCGTTTACGGCGGTGGAGTAGTGCATGCGCACCGCGCCGCTGCTGCGCCCCGTGGACCCGCTGCCCAGCGTGTCGCGCTCCAGCAGCACGATGCGGCGCAGCCCATGGTCTGCGGCAGTCAGGGCCAGGTTGCAGGCGATGCTGCAACCCATGACGCCGCCGCCAATGATTACGACATCCGCGGTTTCATTCGCGCCGGTCATGGTGCAGACCCGTCCACTGGGAAGAGTTCTTGGAGGAGGTCGATTGCCGCTGCCACGGCGTCCGCCCGTCGCGTTACCGTTTCGTCGGGCAGGTCGTTCTCATAGAAATGGATATGCAGGCTATGAGCCGAATTCACGCCATTGTCCAAAAGGGACCCGGCAATCGGGTCAGCGCTGGAAACGAGCTCCACCAGTTGTTCAGAGACTCTCAGGATACTCGTGTGGCTACGGACCCGCAGGCTGCGATCGGCGGCAATTGCCTTAACAGTCTGGGAGTACGCCCCCCACGATTTTTCAGCGACCTGCCTATAGTCTCCTGCGTCCAGGCTTTTGCGGACGTGTTCCCGGTAATGGACCAAATTGTCTCGATAGGTCACTGCCGACTCCGCTGCTTCGGAGTCGGACAAGTCAACATCCGGTCGGTTCGATAAGCCGGCGCGAATCGCGTCGCTCACCTGCTCTGACGAAAGATTTGCTGATCCGGCCATGTCGTTGCTCCTTGGACCCTGCATCGAATCATAACACGGCGCTACAGCTTCCCATTCATCCGCGCTCCCGCGAACGACGCACCCGGAAACTGGCTCCCCGCTGTTTACGCATCCAGCGCAGGAAGTCCGCGACCCGTGGGTTCGATCTGAGCAGTTCCACGCTGTACATCTCCTCGGCCAGCGTGGTCACCGAAAACATGGCGTGGACCTGCCGGTGGCACGTGGAGCACAGCAGCGCGGTAGGCCCGTGGTTCCCGCCCCGAGCCCGTGGGATCAGGTGATGGACGGTGAACCGCTCCACAGACCGTTCGCATAGCTCGCAGGAGTCACGGCCTCCCCGGGCGCGTCGTGGTCGTATCACCGCCCCGTCTTCGGGCGAGTGTTCCGGAGAGACGGGTGCGGCGGCTTGCTCTTTCCGCGCGCCGCGAGAACGGGTGCGCGAGGGCCGCCTAGCCATTGCCGCCCTGGCCGGACGTATCCAGGAACCGCCAGCCGGGAAGGTCCACCTGCCACTGGGAGTCTTCCAGCAGCATCGGGATCATCAGGCCCGACATCAGCCGGCTGTGCTGCACCACGGTCTCGTCGGTCACACCGAAGGGTAGGAACACAAAAGCGTGCTCATCGTCCACGTAGCGAGTGGGAGCCGCCGCCAGTTCGGACAGGTCTTCCAGCGGCCACAGGCGCAGGACGGTGGTGCGGAAGTCGTCCATCATCGAATCCCGCATGGGATGGTCGGGGTCGTAGGCCGCGCGGTAGGCCACCTGCATGTCGATGTTCAGGCGGGTGGCCCACACGCCCATGCGCATTCCGCGGGTTTCTTTGGACAGCATCGACCAGGCCAGGTCCATATCCCCGTCGCGGATCGATTCCGCGAACAGGCCGGCGCGCTGCCCTACCTCGTCGGGTTCCTGGCTGCGGCGTTGTCCTGGCATTCGCATGCTGATTGTCCTTGGTGCGGTTGACGCGGGGTCCTCGAAAGATGCTCAGTACCCCACGGCGTACCCGTCGTAGCGCGGGTCGGCGGCGCCGTGCAGCGCTCCGGTGTCGGGGTCGATGTACAGCGCCATTTCTCGGCCGGTCACGCCGTCCCACGGGCCCAACTCGTGCACCGGGTGGCCCATGGCCCGCAGTTGACGCAGCGCACCGGCGTCGAAACGATTTTCGATGAGGAGGCTGTCCACCGCGGTGTGCGGAACCGTGGACTCGGTGCCGTCGCCCACGTGCTTCCAGCGCGGGGCTTCCACGGCTTCCTGCAGCGTCATCCCGTAGTCCACCAGGTTGGTGATCACCTGCATGTTGCTCTGCACCTGGCAGTCCGCTCCCGGCGTGCCCAGCACGTAGGTCAAACGACGCCCGGTCGCGGAACTGCCGTTGCCCGATCCCGGCCGTCGGAACACCATCACCGGGTTCATGGTGTGGCGCACCCGCTTGCCCGGCTGCAGGCAGTCCACGTGGTCCGGATCCAGGTGCCAGTAGGTCATGCGGTTGTTCAGCAGGATGCCGGTATCGCCGGCCACCAGCGACGAGCCCCAGCCGCTCTGGATGCTCTGCAACTGGCACACCGCGTTGCCCGCCCGATCCGCCACCACGAAACACGTGGTGTCTTCCTGCTCGGAGCGCGGGCCGCGACGCCGCGCGCCCACCCCGGCCGCCGACCGGCGCTGCCCGGCCGGTTGGTGTGGCCAGGGATCCCCGGCGGCAACGTTCTTCGAGGCCCGCTCCGGGTCGATGGTGGCGGCGCGCTCCCGGGCGTACTCGGCGGACAGCATCCCGGCGACCGGCACGTCGATGTAGTCGGGGTCCGCCACGTAGGCCTCCCGGTCCGCGAACGCCATCTTCTTGGCTTCCACCATCAGGTGGATGGACTCAGCAGATCCGAACCCCAGGCTCGCCATGTCGTGCTGCCGGATGACATTCAGCTCCTGCAGCAGGATATGCCCGCTGGAGTTGGGCGGCGCCTCGTAAACCGTGTAGTCGCCGTAGTCCGTGGAGATCGCGTCCTGCCAGCGGGCCGAGCAGTCGTTCAGATCGGCCATGGTCAGCAAGCCGCCCTGCTCCTCGCTGAACCGGATGATGGCTTCGCCGATCTCTCCCCGGTAGAACACGTCGCGTCCCTGCGCCGCGATGGCCGACAGCGTGCGCGCCAGGTTGGCCTGCCGCAGAATATCGCCGGCCCGCAGCGGCTCCCCGGATCCGTCCCGCGTGAAGATCGCCCGGCTGGTGGGAAACTCGCACAGCAGCGAATCGCCGGCGATGGCCGACGCCAGGTAGTGCGTAACCGGGAAACCGTCGTCGGCCAGGGCGATGGCCGGGGCAAACACCTCTGTCAGCGGCAGCGCCCCGTACTCGGAATGAACGTCCAGCCACGCGTTGAGCAGACCCGGCACCGACACGCTCAGGATGCCTTTCATCGGGATGCCGTCGCGGTACCGCTCCAGGGTTGCTGCGTAGGGCGCGGCGCCCGTCCCGTTGGACACCCGCAGGGAATCGTCCTCCGAGCGGTAGGCCATGATGAACCCGTCGCCGCTGATGCCGGACATCAACGGTTCGACGACGTTGAGAACTGCGGCCGTGGCGATGGCGGCGTCGAAGGCGTTGCCTCCCTTCTGCAGCACGGATATGCCCGCTTGGGCCGCCAGCGGATGGCCGGCGCAAACCATGCCGTTGCGCCCCATGACCACCGGGCGGTGGGCCGAGTAACGGATGCCGTGGGGTGTGGCTGACATCAGGGCGACGCTCCTTGTGTTGGGGTTGCGGGTCGGTCAGCGCCGCCGTGTCTGGCCCGACCGGTCAGGCCAGTGCGACGCGGCGACGGCGTCAGGATGCCGGCGCGCTGACCGGGCGTATCGAGGCCAGCATGTCGATGGACACGCCGCCCCTGGAGAAAAAGACCTCCAACTCCGGCGAGTACATGCCGCCGGAGCTTCGCAGGGTGTTGAGCAGCGTGTCCGTGCCGATGCTCAGTATGGAAGAGGGCTCGTGCTGCACCGTTTCCAGGTTCTTCGCGCCGCACAGGTCCAGCGCGGCAAAGATCGTGTCGTGTAGAAACGCTTCGTCAAGGTCCGTATTGTCCAGCAAGGCCAGGTTGAAGTTGGCGTGGGCCAGATTCGCCTGGGCCAGGGTGGCGTCCGTGAACACCGTCTTGTAAAAGGTGGAGTTCGACAGGTTGGCGGACTGCATATCGGCCCAGGTCACGTCCGCTTCGGAAAAGTCGGAAAAGCTGCAATAGGTGCCCCGCAGCACCGCATAGCTCAGGTCGGCGCCCCGCAGCGTGATCTGGCTCAGGTCCGCCCGCGCCAGGTTCGCCCCCTGCAACTGGGCATAGGACAGGTTCGCTTCCCGCAGAGTGGCGCCCTGCAGGCTCGCGCCGCGCAGGTCCGCGCTTTGCAGATTGGCCCCGCTCAGGTTGCAGAAATGCAGGTCGGCGCCGCGCAGGTCGGCGTCGCCAAGGTCGGAGCCGCTGAAGTCCAGATGAGTCAGGTTGGCCCACGACAGATCGGCTCCATGCAGCCGCGCGTTGGCGAAGGATGTGCCGGCGAGATCCGCGCTGGTCCGCAGATCGTTCCAGGTCGACACGTCTTTCCGCAGTCGGCTCAAGCATTGCTCTTTCGAGACGGTGGGCCAGATTTTCATGACGGGACTCCTGCTTGAATGATTATCCTATGATGGCAACGTTCGCTTCGATTATTCAACAGCCCGCGCCGCCGTTATGGGCCTTTGCCGGGCTGCTATGCGAAAGCCCCGGCAGCCGGTAGCGCCGGGGCAATTGACTCGATTGTCGGCAACCCCGGGCGCGGCCGGGGACTGCCGGAGATCGCAACGGCCTAGTGTCCGCCGCAGCCGCAACCACCGCCACCGCAGCCACATCCGCCACCGCCACATCCACAGCCACCGCCGCCGCATCCGCCGCCGGCGTACATGGGGTTGTTGATGACGAACCCGACCCGGCCGCCAAACTCCTCGATGTAGTCGATGGTGGCCTCTTCCAGGAACGGCGCGCTGTCGGAGTCCATGAGGAACTCCATGCCGTCCATGCGCAGGACCGTATCGTCAGGCTGGTGTTCCTTTTCCATGGTCAGCATGTACTGCAGGCCGTGGCCGGCGGGCATGGCGACCACCCGCAGGGCGGAACCGGCCTCGTCCTCGGCGGTGATAACTTCCTTGAGTTTCTCGATGGCCAGAGGGGTAACGTTCATCGTCGTCGCTCCTGAACAGCGCAAGTAACGGGAACTCCGCGCGGAATCCCCACGTCCTCATAGTGAGCAAAGCGTATCACGGGGCGACAAGGGGCGTCAAACGCGGCGCTCGTCTCGTGCGTACCCGGTTTGCAGCGGGGAAACGTCAGAACCAGGATTTTCGGGAGATGACATCCTTATGCCGTCCCCCTTTACTCAGCCGGCGAACGGATTGAGCAAATCGGCGCCCAGCCCTTGAACCTGGGAGAGGTTGCGCGTCACCAAAGTCAGGCTATGGACTTTGGCGGTGGCGGCGAGAAGGCCGTCCACAATTGGCACGTTCCGAATGGCGTACATTTGGCCCCAGGCGTCGGCAACGGCGGAGTCAACCGGCAGGATGCGCTCGTCAAAAAGATGAACTAAACCGCGCAGCCAGGCATCCAGGTTCTCCGCTTGTGTGTAGTCCTGCCGGCGCCGGCTCATGGCGATTCCCTTGCGAAGTTCGCCAATCACCAGCGCACTGATAAACAGGTCCGTTACCGCAATGCTGGCAAACCAGGCAACAACCCCGGGGTTGCCTCGTTGGCCACGGCGCGATTCCGAAACTACGTTGGTATCGAGCAGGAACACTACAATTCCACTTCGCGGGGATATTCGGGTTCCCGGGTCAAATCAATGTCGTCGATAGGGCAAGCCATCAGCATCTCTTTGAAATTGAGACCGCTGTAGTCGATCAGCGTTTTCCTGGGGTCCATGGCGATTACTTTTTTGCCCAGTTCCGTGATGTCCACCATTTCCCCGCCCGGAAGAATCGAAAGGTTGACGTGCTTATAGTTGCTATCAGTCATGGCGGCCACCTCCGGTCCCTTCACGCGGATATTCGAGTTCCCGTGTCAAGTCAATGCCATCTATGGGGCAGACGGCCAGAAGTTCCTTGAATTTGAGGGATCTGTAGTACTCACGTATGCGCTCCCGTTCCTCGTCGTCGCTCCTGAACAACGCAAGTAACGGGAACTTCGCTCGGGATCCCCACGTCCTCATAGTGAGCAAAGCCTACCACGGGCAACAAAGGGCGTCGAACACGCCGGTCCGTTAGTTCGATGAACGTGTCCACTCGATAACGTCACCGTCCAGCCCCATTTTGGTCGGTGCCATGCAGAGCCGGCAAGCATATCCGGTGATCATTGTCATGCAGCGAGCGGATGCCTGCATAGTCCCGACGCACAGCTGACATCCGCCGCTTGCGTGAATGACCGGATACCTGCGACAATCCCCGCATGACTGCTGCCAAACTGCTGACTGATGACGCGCGGCAACTGGCTGAGAACTGGCTGCGGCAACGGATGCCAGCGAAGGCTGGCGCCCCGCTCTCCCTGGGCTTGCCGGAGTGGGACGACCGTTTGACCGTCTGGCGGGTTGCCTTGGTATCCAGCGACGACCCCGCTTGCCCCGTAGGCGAGATCCAGATTGACCCGGAGGGGTCAATCAGCCGCGCCCCATCACCGACCATGGTCGGGACACGATTGCGTCAACTGGGCAAAAGCCGTAAATCCCTCAGCCGTGCCGGCAATGCGCGTATCGCGTTTCCGCCCATCCCCAACAAGGTGATCCTGGGTGACTGCCGAGCCATACTACCGGAGTTTCCGCCGGACAGCGTGCAGTTGGTGTTCACCTCGCCACCTTATTTCAACGCCAAGCCGGAATGCGCCGAGTACGTAGATTATCCCTCATACCTGGAGTTTCTTGGCGAGGCATTTGCAGCTTGCCACAGCATACTGGCTGAAGGTCGCTTTCTCGTGGTGAATGTGTCGCCGGTACTGGTGCGGCGCACGTCTCGCAGCACCGCCAGCAAACGTCTGCCCATTCCTTTTGACCTGCATCCCATTCTTGACCGCATCGGGTTTGAGTTCATCGACGACGTCATCTGGCGCAAGCCGGAGGGGGCCGGATGGCATCTCGGTCGGGGTCGCCGGTTTGCAGCGGACCGTCAGCCGCTCCAGTACAAACCGGTTACGGTAACCGAATACGTGCTGGTCTATCGCAAGAAAACCGACCGCCTGATTGACTGGAATCTGAGAAACCATCCCGATCCGGCAGCGGTGGAACGTTCGCTGATCCTGGGCGAATATGACAAGACCAACGTGTGGGATGTCACGCCATCGAACCACAAGGCCCACCCCGCGGTTTTTCCCGACGAACTGGTGAGCAAGGTAATTCGCTACTACTCGTTTGAGGGCGACAGCGTGCTTGACCCCTTTGCCGGCACCGGCACCGTCGGCCGAGTGGCCACCGCCATGGGCCGGCGGTTCGTGCTGATTGAGAAGCGCATCGACTATTTCGAGACGATGCGCCAGGAGTTGAACCAGCCGGGGTTCGCCGCCAGTGTGGACTTTGATGACCTCCAGTATTATTGGACCGCCGACGATGACGCCGAATCTCTATGACCTCAACTCCGCCGAAGGAGTTCGGCGAATCGTTGCCGCTTTGTTTCAAGGTTACAACTATCGCCTGTACACGGAAGGCCAAACCCGAACTCAGTTGCTTGATGCTTATCGACGGCTGATTGCAATCCGCCAAAGTCTGCCCGCTGATGCGGGACATGCTCAATGGATGGCTGCTGCCCGAACCGAACTGGACGAGAGCGAGAACGATTTGGCCTGGTGGCTGCTCGGTCTGACTAACAAAACCGCCCAAAACCTGGGCATAAGGCGGAGCGAACGCTTCGATTATCTCTCGGAAGTTGCCGAGCATATCCGTGAAATCGCCGAGAACAACCCCGATTTGTCCTTTGATGACGGGATGCTGATGCTTTGGGCTGGCGCTGCCACCTTGACCATCAGGGGTTCACGGAAATCCACTGCCGGCAAAACTTTGGAACGAGCTTTCCTACGAGCCGGCCTTACCATCCTAGGATTGGAAGAAGGTGCTGATTTCTGGCTCAATATGCAGCGAGACGCGGAAGTCCCTCGGGAAATTGATGTAGAGATTGCCAGTCGTCGTGGCCGTATACGAGTGGAGATGGGCTTGATTGAGCGTGGCAATCAGGAAGTGATTGAGGACAAGGTAACCCGTGTTGGGAATGGCGGCATCGTCATATTCGACCAAATTGGTCCGCGTTCAAATGCCCGTCAAACTGCGGCAAACCATCAAGTGTGCTTCATCCAAATCAGAAACAACCGGCCATTAACGGAGTTGCACGGTTTTCTCAGCGAACGAGTTGACAAAACCTTGAACGGTCCTCCATCGGATGCTGAGAGCATCGCCGTCGCGGTAACGCGGCTGCCGGACGAAGTGTTTCTCTCTGGTTTGATACCGATGTAACCACTTGCTTTCGCCGCTGTTTGCAACCCCGCCTGCCCCTCCCTATACTGCGCCCATCGACCACCAAGCCCAGCGATCCGGCCCGACTCCGCCGGCCCACAGCGAGGAGGCTCCTGATGCCCAAAGACCATGTGGAAGTTTTCTGGTTCTCCGAACAACCCTACGGCCACGTTACCGACGACGACGTGTCACAGTACGAGTCGGGACGGCTGGATTTCTCCAACTCGCACTTCGACCCCGAAAAGGCCCACGTCCTCTATAACCAGTACCACGAGCAGTACACCTGGGCCGACGAAAACGGCTTCGACGGCATCATGTCCAACGAGCATCACGCCTCGTACTGGTGCATGAAGCCCGCGGTCAACATCGACGCCGCCGTCATCGCCAAGGTGACCCGCAACGCCAAGATCGCCATCCTGGGCAACGTCATCGCCGTCAACGACCCCATCCGCATGGCCGAGGAAATCGCCATGCTCGACTGCATCTCCGGCGGCCGCATCATCTCCGGTTTCGTGCGCGGCACCGCGGTGGAGACCCTGCAGGGCGGCATCGCCCCGCCGCAGAACCGGGACCGCTTCGAGGAAGCTCACGACCTCATCATCAAGTGCTGGACCCAGCCGGGGCCGTTCCGCTATGAGGGCGAGTACTACCACTACCGGAAAGTGAACCCCTGGGTGCTCCCAATGCAGAAGCCCCATCCGCCCATCTGGTTCCCCGGATTCAGCAGCCCGGAGAGCGTCGTATGGGCCGCGCGCCACGAGCATCCCTACATGAACCTGGGATCGCTGCTTGACCACACCCACCGCCTGCGCGACGTGTACATCGACACCGCCCGGGAGACCGGGTTCGAGCCCGGCCCCGAGCACTTCGGCTACCTGCTGCGGATCTTCTGCGCCGACACCGACGAGAAGGCCCAGGAGATCGGCCGCGAGTTCCTCTGGACCCAGGAACACCGCAACCGCGGCCCCCGCGAGCACAACGACCCGCCCGGCTACCAGTCCCGCGAGGCGGTCAACATCCAGCGGACGCTACCCGGCGCCGGTGGCTTTGGCCGCATGATGACCTACGAGGAACTCCAGGAAGCCAACAACATCATCGTGGGCAGCCCCGACACCGTGCGGGAAAAGCTGTCCATGATCGTCGACCGCCTCAACCCCGGCTACCTGCACATCTACGGCAACGAGGGCGCCATGGCCCACGAGGACGTGATGCGCTCCATCGAACTCATCGGCCGCGAGGTCATCCCTGCCCTGCACGAGATACCGCTGGTGGACCACTACTAGGCCCGATGCGATTTCCGGCAACGTGCATCGCCGCCGCCGTTGCGTGCCTGCTCTTTGTGGCGGGCTGTGCAGCCGGCGGCGATACCGTTTGTTCCGACGGGATGGATTCCTTCACTGAAATCAATGTGTATTTTGGACTGGAGAAAGGCAGCGGAGAGACAGTAACGGAAGCGGAATGGCAGTCTTTCCTGGCGGACACGGTAACACCCCATTTCCCCGACGGGCTGACGGTGCTCGACGCCCGCGGCCAATGGTTTGACACCACGGAAGGACGTCTCTACCGGGAGTCCACCAAGCTGCTGAACGTGCTGGTACCCGCCGATGGCGTGGAGGACAGCGTCGCTGCCGTCCGAAACATATCCGATATCTACAAGGCACAGTTTGATCAGCAAGCCGTCTTTTACACGTCGCTGCCGGCCTGCGCCACAGTTTACTGATCGGATGGGGTGAGCATGAGCGCCGCACTGCCCAACAAGCAAGCATTCATCGGCGTCGGCACCATGGGCAGCCTCATGGCCGGCTGCCTGCTGGACGCCGGCGTCGACCTGGCGGTCTACGACATCAGGCGAGAGGCGGCGGAACCGCTGCTGGATCGCGGCGCCCACTGGTCGGACAGCGCCGAGCAAGCGGTGGCCGATTGCCAGATCGTCTGGACCTCCCTGCCCGGCCCAACCCAGGTGGAATCGGTGCTGCTGGGCAACGAGGCCGGCGTCCTGTCCGCCATGGCCGGCGGCGCGGTGCTGGTGGACACGACCACCAACGACCCCGATGTCGCTCGGCGGGTGTCCACCGCCTGCTCGGAGCGCGGCCTGACCATGCTGGACGCGCCGGTCAGCGGCCGTCCGCCCACGATGACCATGATGATCGGCGGCGATCAAGCCGTGTTCGAGACCGTCCGGACCACGCTGGACGCGGTCGCCGCCCAGGTGTTCTACGTTGGCCCGGCTGGCGCCGGCTGCGTCGCCAAGCTGGCGACCCAGTACATGGGCTACACCAACCTGATCGCCGCCATCGAGGGGATGCTGATGGCGCGCATGGGCGGCGTGGACCCGGCGGTTTTGGCCGAGATCGTGCCGGTCAGCGCCGGCGCCAGCCGCGCCTTCAACGCTATACCCAACAGCATCCTGAACCGTAGCTTCGCCGCCGGCGGCACCCTGGACATCGTAGCCAAGGACGTCGCCCTGGCCTGCGAACTGGCGGAACGGCTCCAGGCTCCGGCCGGCGCTGGCTCGGTCGCCGATGCGCTGTACAAGCAGGCCCAGGCCGAGGGCTGGGGAGACGAGGGCTACCCCATAGTCGCCAGGATCCTGGAAGCCCTGGCCGGAGTGGAATTACGGGGAGAATAGCGCCGCTATCGTGGCGGACGGCCGGCGCCGGAGCAGGATTCGTCAAAAATAATGCTGGCGATTTCCTGGGGAAGCGTCATCCCCCGTTCGGCCAGTGCCCGCTTGATACGTTCTCGCTCCTGGCGGCGCCCTCTCTCCATGGCCCGTTTCTCAACGGCTTCTTTCGCGGCAAACCACATCTGCAAAACTGTATTGCTAGCCGCGCCGGATACTCCGCCTGGAGATGCGTTACGGTGAATGACGGACGCTACCGCGGCGGCCGGTCGGCGTCAGATTCGTCGGCAAGAATGCTGGCGATTTCAGGGGGAGGCATTATCCCGCGTTCCGCCAGCGCCTTGCTGATGCGCTCGCGCTCCTGTTGGCGTCCTTCCTGGCGCCCTCTCGCCCTGGCCCGTTTCTCAACGGCTTCTTTCGCGGCGAACCACATCTGCAAAACTCCATATAGCGCGACGGTGGCGGGGAATAGCAGCAGCGTCCCCAGTATGATCACGCCATCATCCTTTTCGGTCAGCCCTTTGAAGAACCCGATGCCCCATAATCCGGCACAACTCTGGCAATAACTGATTGCCACCGCGATAGCCATACTGGCCGTTACGGACAGTGAACCATCGACAAATCTCCAGGTTGACCGATTGCCCTCGTTCGTTCCCATTGTACCAGCCCGACAAAATTCCTTCCGCGACAGCGTAGCAATAACCGGAGCGGGCCGGCTGTGTGGGAATGTCACTATTATTCCGCGCTTTTGATGTTGATCGCACCCCGCCGGTATACCCACCCGCCGGTATACCCAAGGGAATAGCCCGCGGGAAAACATCCAACGCACACGGTGTGATACCATTCCCCCAGGCGAGCCGCGCCCGGAGGGGACAACATGGCGATTACTTTCCAGCCCAGCAGTTACAGTGGCCTGGTTGACCAGGATAACGGCATGGTCAGCCGCGAGATCTTCGTAAATTCCGACATCTACGCCGAGGAACAGGAGCGCATCTTCACCCGCGCCTGGCTCTTCGTCGGACACGAAAGCCAGGTCTCCAAGCCGGGCGACTTCTTCGTATCGTCCATGGGCGAGGAGTCGGTCATTCTGTGCCGCGACCGCCAGGGCGAGATCCACGTGTTCCTCAACTCGTGCATGCACCGCGGCATGAAGGTCTGTCGCTACGACGAGGGCAACACTCCCATCTTCACCTGCCCCTACCATGGCTGGAGCTTCGCCACCGACGGCGCCCTGGTTGGCGTGCCCTTCTACAAGGATGCCTACCATGAGGAACTGGACAAGTCCCAGTGGGGTCTGATCCGCGTGCCCCGGATGGTCAACTACAAAGGCGGCATCTGGGCCACCTGGGATGCCAACGCCCCCGACTTCCTGGAGTACATCGGCGGTTTCCGCACCTACCTCGACATCCTGTTCGACGGTTGGGATGGCACCGAGGGCGGCACCGAGATCATCGGCGGCATCGAGAAGTGGATGGTCCCCAGCAACTGGAAATTCCCCGCCGAGAACTTCATCGGCGACCGCTACCACAACATCAGCCACCGCTCCGTTGATCTCGTCGGCATTGGCCCCTCCGGTCAGGGCCGCCGCGACAACAGCGAGCGGGAGGGCGCCAAGTCCCTGGACGTCTCCTTCCCGGAGCGCGGTCATGGCACCGTCATGTTCCTCCGCCCCGAGGATGCCCAGCCCGTCCCCTCCTATCAGAACGACCCCATCGTGTCCGAGTATTTCTACCAGTGCGAGATCGCCCGCAAGGAGCGACAAGGCCAGTTGTGGCGCATCCTGGCCGGCCCCGGCACCATCTTCCCCAACATGTCCTACCTGCCCCGGCAGCCGCGCAGTATCGCCGTGTGGCACCCCCGCGGCCCTGACCAGACCGAGGTCTGGCGCTGGTTCCTCGTGGACGCCTCCGCGCCGCCCGAGGTCAAGGAGTTCCTCCGCCAGTACTACATCCGTTACTCCGGTCCCGCCGGCCTCACCGAGCAGGATGACATGGAGAACTGGAACTACGCCCACGCCGCCAGCCGCGGCGCCATGGCCCGTCGGCATCACTACAACTACCAGATGGGCATGGGCTACGCCGTCACCGACTTCGAGGACGGCGGCCTCAAGCTGGACGGCACCGTCCTCGACACCACCAAGGCCCGGGCCGGCGAGCAGAACCAACGCGGCTTCTATAGCCGCTGGCGCGAGTTCATGGCCGCTCGCGACTGGGACGAACTGGCCACCTGGCGCAACAACGGCTCGGCCTGCTAGGTGCCGTCATGGTGATTGCCAACGACCCCCTGGCGTTGCTCCTGCTCAAGCAGGACGTCGAGGCGTTCCTGTACCACGAGGCCAACCTGCTGGATGACCGGCAGTACGAGGAGTGGCTGGACCTGCTCACCGACGACGTCCGCTACTGGGTGCCCATGCGCCGCAACGTCAAGTTCGGTGAGCTGGAACGGGAGTTCACCCGCGAGGGCCAGGACATCAACTGGTTCGATGAGGGCAAAGTGACCCTGACCCAGCGGGTCCGTCAGATCCTCACTGGCGTCCACTGGGCCGAGGAACCCCTGTCGCGCCTCTCCCACCTGGTAACCAACGTCGAAATCACGGAGGCCACGCCCAGCGCAGCCGACGCCGGGGAGGTGTCGTTGCGCTGCCGGTTCATCATCTACCGCAACCGCGTCGCCACCGAGACCGACATCCTGGTGGGCCGCCGCGAGGACCGGCTGCGCCGGGTGGATGGCCAATGGCGCATCGCCCAGCGGCAGGTCTTCCTCGACCAGAACGTGCTCCTCGCCAAAAACCTGACGTTCTTCTTCTGACCATACCCTCCGTCATTCCCGCGAAAGCGGGAATCCATAATAGGCGCAATGACTGACTACCAGAGATGTCTGGATTCCGGCCCCGTATCAAGTACGGGGTGACGTTCTTTCGCCGGAATGACGGTAACCGGATACGTAGGTGGAGTTATGGCCGACATAGTTAACCTATTCGAAGTTGAGCCGGGCCAGAAGGTGGGGCTCTACAGCGGAGCCACCGCCGAGGTGGTCTCCAACCCCCGCGACGGCGTGTGGCTCTTCGTGCGCTACCTGACCAGTCCCGACGACCCGGACCAGGTGGGCGAGGAGGACATGGTCTTCGCCCAGGACGTGCTCGAACTGGTGACGGAATAGCAACCATGACTAGCGCGAACACCGTGGACGCCGACCTGACCGTGCCCGCAGCCGACGAGATCCTGGCCGCCCTGCGAGCCGGCTACCGCTCCATCGACGAGGGCTACGGGTTCTACCTTGGGTTCGACGGGTGGTTGGCGTCCCTCGGCTACCAAAAGCGGGACGACATACCCTGTACCTGTCCCGACCGCGGGTATCGCGGCCATCTGCCGGAGTGCCGTTGGGTGCGGTCTTGAACCTTACGGTTCTTTGTCAGAATCAGCATTTTCTGGACGTAGCTGTTCAGTGTTTTCGGGGAAAGTGTCATAGGAGTTACGCACTTGGAATTACAAACCAGTCATTCCTGCCTTCCCACCCTGTCATTCCTGCGAAAGCAGGAATCCATTAACTTTATAGTGAACGCATCTGGAACACTGTTAACGATTTCGGCCACTGGATTCCCGCTTTCGCGGGAATGACGACTGTAAAGGCTCCCAACTGCGTAAGTCCTGTGTCATTGCGAGCGCAGCGCGGCAATCCCGTTGGCGCAGGGGGTCCTTCGGGGGCGGACGTCGCTGTTTCGACGTCGAGATTGCCACGGCGCAAGCGCCTCGCAATGACAGCCTCCTGAATTCTGAACGGTTACTTCGGGACGACAGGATTGACAAGATCGGGGAAGCGTAATCCCGAAAATCCTGAAATCCGGCAAATCCTGATTCTGACAATTGGCTCGGAGCTCGAAAATTCTTGTGGAGTAGCGAACGATGTCCCAACAGATGGTTGATCTCATGGAAGCGGTGTGGCAGTCCATCGACGGGCTGTGCGGAGGTTTGACCCAGGATCAGTGGTCCTTGCCCACCGAGTGCCCCGGCTGGTCGGTGCAGGACCAGGTGTCGCACCTGGTGGGCAGCGAGTGTCGTCTCCTGGGCCGCCCCGCGCCAGCCCACGAACCGGCGGACACCTCCAACGTGCGCAACGAGGTGGGCCAGAGCAACGAGGTGTTGGTCGACTATCGTCGGCAGTTCAGCGGCGCCGAGGTATTGGCCGAGTTCCGTGAGATCACCGCCGAGCGCCTGGGCGTCCTGCGCGCCATGACCGAGGCCGACTTTGCCGCCGAAACCCCCAACCCCCTGGGCAGCGGTCCCTACACCGACCTGTTGGCCATCCGCATCTACGACGCCTGGGTCCACGAGCAGGACATGCGCCGCACCCTGGGCATCCCCGGCCACCTGGGCGGCCCGGTTGCCCAGCACGCCTACGGCCGCACGGAGATGGCCATGCCCTTCGTCGTCGGCCGCAAGGTCCGGCCCGACGACGGCACAACGGTAGTCTTCGAGATCACCGGCGAGGTCGGCAATACCATCGCCCTGAACATGGACGCCGGCCGCGCCCACCGCATGGACGCCGCCCCCGCCTCCCCCACGGTAAAACTCACCATGGGCCTCGAACCCTTCAACGCCCTGGGCACCGGCCGCTGGTCCGCCGAGCACGCCCTGGCCAACGGCTCAGTCGCCATCGAAGGCGACCGCGCCCTCGGCGAACGCATCGTCAGCGAGATGAACTTCATGATCTGACGGGGACGGTGGCACAGGGAATAAAGACGTCTGAGATGCTAGTGCTACCGAAGTGCTACACTGGTTCAAAATAGTTGCCGTCGCCCTCAGCTTGGCGGTTGCCGTCGTGCTGGTTGCCGCGCTGGTCTCAGACTTGGCTCTCCTCGGCTACAATGTGGCTGAAGCCTGGCGCGGCGGCGGATTCGTCAAAGCGGTGGCGGCGTTCAAGTCCGGCGCAGCCATTGACGTGGTGCAGAGTTTGGCCACGATTGCGGCAATCGCAATCGGCGGCCTGTTTGCCTACTACAATCGCGGCCTGTTCCGCCGGACAGAGCCACATCTCACCATAACCCAGGAAGTTTCCCACCGGCGCATCAACGACGAACATCTACAAGTCGGCGTTATCGTAACCCTGCGGAACACGTCCAACGTGAAGGTAGCAATTCACGACGCTTTTTGTCGGCTTTCGCAAATTGCGCCGCTGGCGCCAGCTTACGTAACAGCTACAATGCTTGAGCCGGAGCTGATGAGGCCAATCTTACAGGAAATACGCAACGAATCGGGATTGGCGTGCACGATTGTGGAACCTGGCGAGTCCAGCCAAGTAGCGTACCAGTTCGTTGTATTGCCCTCTGCAACGTCGCTGCTAGTCCATACGTTCATTTATAATGAACGGTATAGCGAGGCCGAGGCCGATCGTTCACAAGGTTGGCAAGCATACACGTTTTACGATATTGACGGTTAGTCCCTGCAGGTTTCGCCAGGAAGGAGGCATCATGCCCGAGCTGCCAGATGATCAACGCAACCCGAAACTTCTACCCACCGTCATCGTCAGAGAAGGACTTTGGGTGGGGCAGGCCTACATGCCGCCGGCCAGCGCCTACGTAGAATGGCCCCCCGGACCTCCCGGCGGCCCCATCCCCGGCGTCACCAGCCCGGCAGAACCGGAAGCTCCAGAGGCGGAACAGAACGTTGCCCAGCCTGCTTGGTGGCGAAGAAGAGATGGCTCTCCCTTGGCACTTCTGACCCGCGCCGACGACATACTGGCTATGGAATTGGCTGACGCAGTGCCAGCGACTGATGGCTACGAAGTCCTGCTGGTTTGCGATACCAACGGCGAGAGTCCCGGTAATCGGTGGGCGGTTTTTTGCCCGTCTATGGACATGGTCAAAGATGGCAGTAACCCGCAGGATGCGCTGGAGATAATTGCCGATGCCATCTACAAGGCGTTGGAGGATGGTGGGAAGCCTGCGAAAGGAACCGTTTATGATGAGGTCGTCAGCCATTACCGTGAACTGAGGGCGGACGGGTTTCCAACAGCGGAAGCGGTGGTCCTGCCGGCGCCGTACAATCGGGAGTAGCCATGCCTGCTACACAGCAAGACAACAACCTTTACGAAGTCATCCTCATCGAATCAGACGACGACTTTGCCGTCCTCTGCCCCGGCATCCCCGGCGCCGTCTCCCAGGGCAAGGATCAGGAGGAGGCGCTGAAGATGATTGCCGACGCCATGGCATCGGCGCAAATGTACCCATTGCCGGGAGATGACATCCCGGAGCGTCAGGCAGAACTGCGCGAGCTCGGAAAAGCCAAAATCGCGGAACTGGTCGCCGAATGCGAGGAAGAGGGCCTGGAGTATTACGTCTGCGAAGTTGTCCCGAAGCTGATACACCCGCTTGTTGCGGCAGAATAATCAATGCCGCCGTACATTTTGGATAATACAAGGAGCAGTCATGGCAAACACAAACGACAGTAACGACCTTTACGACGTCATCCTCATCTACTCCGGCGTCGGCTACGCGGCGCTTTGCCCCGGCATCCCCGGCGTCGTCTCCCAGGGCACCGACCAGCAGGATGCGCTGGCAATGATCGCCGACGCCATGGCGATGGGCTTGATGTACCCGCTGGCCGGCGACGACGTTGAACCGCGTCGCACGGAACTGCGCCAGTTGGGAAAAGCCAAAATCGCCGAACTGGTGGCAGAGTGCGAGCGCGACGGCTGGAAGTACGAGGTTCACCAAGTGAGGCCGCAGTTGATAAGCCCGCCAGTGTCGGCGGTATAACTCGATGCCGCCGTATATTCCCGGCGTCAATGCGCGAGAAGTCATTAGGCTTTTGCGCCGGCTCAATTTCAGAGAGTCCGAAGGCGGCAACCATACGGTCTTTCGACACCAAAGGCTGGGCTTGGCAACCTTTGTACCCAGGCACAGCGGCGACGTTGACCCGGTGACGATGGGTTCCATCCTCGTGCAGATTGGCCTGACTCGCGCCGAGTTTGACGAAGCCCGCCGGCGTCGGGGCCGGATACCGGAGCGGTTTCGGGAGTGAGCGCTCCACAAGTGGAAAGCAAGGGTTTTGATTATGGACAGCGCACGTAGAGTGAACTCCGCCCCCGCCCTTTATGCCGCCGCCGTGGCCATTCTGGCTTATGGTGTTGCTTTCGCCGCCACCTTCAATTTGGGCGTCGGAGATTCGCCTGCCGATGATGTTGCGATGATAGTCGCTCTGGTGAGCATAGTATCGGCTTCCGTTGCAGTAGCCGTGAGTTCCAAGGATTTCAGGCCTATTTGGGCCATTATCGCCATAGGCGGCACGGTCATAGCCCTTGATGTTAGCTTGGCTATTGGTGTTGCTGCCCTGAACTTCCCGTCTAACGACAGTGATAATATAGGCGCCGGAGCGATAACAGCTGCTGGGGTTGGTTTTGTTAGAACCCCTAACAAAAAGATGTTAGTCGTCGGAAGCAGATGATTGAGCAGCCCAGGGACATGAAGGCTTCATGGATGTCAGCGCGGCGCTCGTAGCGCACCCGCAGCCGGCGGAACTGGTGCAGCCAACCCAGGGTCCGCTCGACCACCCAGCGGTGCACCCCCAGCCCGCTGCCGTGTTCGGCGCCCCGCCGGGCCAGGGCGGGCGCGATGTGCCGCGCCCGCAGTTCCTGGCGATGCCGCCGCGAGTCATAGGCTCGGTCGGCGTACAGCCGCTTTGGCCGGCGACGGGGTCGGCCCCGTTGACCCCGCACCGACGGCACAGCGTCCACCAGGGGCAACAACTGCGTCACGTCGTGGCGATTGGCGCCGGTCAGGATGGCCGACAGCGGCGTTCCATTGGCTTCGGTGAGCACGTGATGCTTGCTCCCCGGCTTACCTCGATCCGTAGGATTGGGGCCGGTCTTTTTCCCCGCCCCCCACGGCACGCACTGACGCGCTGTCCACGCAAGCCCGTGACCAGTCCAGCTGGTCCGCTCCGTGCAATCTGGACAACAGCGTTTCATGGAGCTTTGCCCACACTCCCGCCTGCTGCCAATCCCGCAGCCGACGCCAGCAGGTCATCCCCGAACCGCATCCCATTTCCTGGGGCAGCATCTCCCAGAGCCTGCCCCGTACTTGATACGGGGGAATGCCGCTCTTCAATACGAACAGTATGCCGGTCAGCGCCTTGCGGTCGTCGATGCGCTGGCGTCCCGGATTGCGGAACCGCCGGGGTTTGGGGGCGGGTAGCAGCGGCTGTATGATCTCCCATAATTCGTCGCTTACCAAAGGTTTCGCCATGGGACACCTCCTCCCGCTGCCGCAGATACGGCGCCAGCCCACCGCTACGGTCCTGTCTTACCGCGAGATTAGCCGCCTGATTATGGATTAGCAACCCATTTTGTTAGGGGTTCTTATATTAACCACCATTGCAGGACTGGTGGGCGTCAGAGCGTTGGCTACTTGTCGCCGATATTTTGCCAACACTAACCCTTACCTTATCTCAATGCTGGTCATCGTTGTGAACGCCATTGTCGTAAGCATTTCGTCAGCGTTCAGTGGCCTCAATCCTGATGTAGAGTTCCGGATTTCTGATAGGATTTACCCGGTTACCGTTGACGGAGGTGTATTATACGGACTAAGCGACGACATTGGAAACGCAGTCGGTTTCAACGCTATTCTCTTCACCCTTTTCCCAGTCGCATTTATCGCGGGGGTTACTTTCATAAGTGCAACTGCTTTACTGCGTAGACATGACAACGAAGGAACCGCCCGAGCCGTTTCGGTTACCGTGATTGGCATCTCTGTGGTCGCTACCGTCATTGCCGTCCTGGCTGCGACAATAAGCGTTGTCGATAGTTTCGGCTATGCCAAGGCTCACCATGCGAGTTGGGGACGAGATTTGGATGTCGCTTCTGCTGTCGTCTCTGGCGTAGTTGCATTGATCGGATGCGCTGTTGTCGCTGGATTTGCTGGGGTAGTTGCCTGGTGGTTTCAATCATTGCGGGGAGGGAGACAAATTTGATTCTCCCGGGCGAATTCGCAATGGCCCAAGGTGCCCTTGCCAGGCACCTTTTTTATTTAGATGATAAGGATCCCGGGATACCCTTGGGAGATCCAACAATACTTAACGGTCCACCGTATATTATGGATCCATTTATTGAACCTCCATATGCCATGTTGGCATAACATCTACTTGACATATATGCTGGCATATGTTAGTATCCTGCTGTCACTGACAGGAGGCAGCGGCAATGATAGAACAAGCTGATTTGCGCAGCAGGCTGCGTGTCCGTAAGAAAGCCCCGACTGAGGTTCCAAGTCGAGCCGGGGCTACAACAACTATCTCACTCAGGGAAGAGGAGCTAATTGGCATGTCAACCGTACCGTATTTTGGTGAAAACGGCAACCGCTGCCCGCGTGGACACAAGAATTGCCCCTGCTTCATCGAAGGCAGCAGCATGACGTACAACCTCGTCATCAGCGACGTAAGGCGGGTTTTCGGATGGAGCTTCCGGATGCACCGCTATGCTCCGAGCCAGACCTGGAAAGAAGTCGTCAATCGGCTGACTAGCTGGCGTCACAAGAAGGGGCTGTAGTCGCCGCAACCTACATCTCCACCTACCCGGCCTCGCCACCCGCTATAATAGCCCCAGAGCCGGCATACGGGCGGCGGGGTCGCTTTTCCCTTGTGAGGGGAGGTAATGGATATGGTAACGGATGCATCCGTCAAGGCCGAGCCTCCGTGGTGGGCGGGGGTATTTGAGAAGGTTCTCTTGGGGTATCCAAGCCGTCCGGTGATGGAACGTTCCTTTGCAGATATCGACCGGGTGTTGTGGGCTGACCCACGGCCAACGCTGGCGTGGTTCCCGACCGTGATGGAGAACCTGGAACGCCTGCCCTGGGGAGCGGATGCGTGGAGCAGTGAAGGCGCCAGACCCCTGGATGATGGGGCAGTGGTCAGGCTGCTGCTGTTGTTGCAGGAGCTTTTTCCTGCCGACGGACCGGCGCCGGTAATCAGTCCAACCTGGGACGGCGGTGTACAGGCGGATTGGGAGTTTGGGGATACCTATCTCGAGATTGAGATCATGCCCGGCGGAATGATCCGATGCTGTTTCGTTGACGAGCGGGGAGACGAGACGATTGAAGAGGAGTTTGAACTTGCCGGTCGGGAAGATGTGTTGCGGAGCCGTATGCAAATGATCGCTGCGGCGTCGTAGTGTACGCTGATGGTTTGCCAATGGCCTTCGCCACGCAGACTATCATTGACCACCCCCATCCCACCACCCGCTATAATGGCCCCAACCATCGTCCCGATGGCGGGGCTGTTGCATTTAACGGGAGGTTCACCATGGAGATTGGCGTTTCGGTTCCCATCGTTGAGATCGGCGACGACTTCGGCGCGTTGCGCGACTACATCCAGGCCGCCGAGGACCTGGGCTATGCCCACGTCCGCATCCTCGACCACGTGCTCGGCGCCGTGCCGGAGAAGCATCCGGAGGTGCCGCACTTTCCCTACTCGCACGAGTCCTACATCCACGAGCCCTTCACCCTGATGGCCTACCTGGCCGCCGTCACCAAGAAGATCGGCCTGACCACCGGCATCCTGATCCTGCCCCAGCGGCAGACCGCCCTGGTGGCCAAGCAGGCCGCCGAGGTTGACCTGCTGTCCGGCGGCCGCCTGCGCCTGGGTATCGGCGTCGGCTGGAACTCGGTGGAGTACGAGGCCCTGGGCGTGGACTTCGCCAGCCGCGGCGGCCGCTGCGACGAGCAGATCGAGGTGCTCCGCCAGCTTTGGACCGAGGATGTCATCGACTTCCACGGCAAGTACCACGACATCACCCACGCCGGCATCAACCCGCTGCCGGTGCAGCGACCCATCCCCATCTGGATCGGCGCCGGCCGCAGCACGTCACCCACGCCGCCCAACGCCGCCATCCGCCGCATCGGTCGCCTGGCCGACGGCTACTTCCCCATGTTCGCTCCCGACTCCGGCGGTCAGGCGATCCTGGGTCGCATCCGTACCCAGGCCGAGGCCGCCGGCCGCGATCCGTCCGAAGTGGGCTTCGAGGGCCGCATCACCATCACCGCCGACAACAACCCCGAGGACTGGCTCACCGAGCTCAAGTCCTGGGAGGAGATCGGCGCGACCCACATGGCCGCCGGCCTCCGCGGCGCCACCTCCCCCGACGCCCACATCGACGCCATCCGCCGTCTGAAAGAGGCTATCGAGTAACGTAAACAGCCAGAAGCAGGATCCGCCGGATTTGAGGATTTACTGGTAGAAGTTACGCAGCTGTGAGCCTTTACTTCCGTCATTCCGGCCTATTTCCCGTCATTCCGGCGAAAGCCGGAATCCAATGCCCGAAATCGTTAACCATCGTTCAGATTCTTTCACACTCCGATTTCTGGGCTCCGGCGAAAGCCGGAGTGACGGGCATGGGATTTCAACTGCATAACTCCTGACCGGATTGAGTTGATTGCGCCGTAATGACGATAATCCTGGCAATCCGACAATCTTGCAAATCCTGCTTCTGACAACTCCCCCAAGCTTATGTCCATGCGACCCGTGCGTGAAAACATGCCCCAGGGTTTCCGGCGGGCCGCCAGCTCTAGTCGCGACCGCCCCAGCCGCAGGGTAGCCCATCTCAACCGGCGGATCGCCCTGGCGTTCCAGCCCTACTGGCCCCGCGTCCTCGCCATCGGCCTGCTCATCCTGGTCACCGCCGGCCTGGGCGTCGTCAACCCGGTCCTGATCCGGGTGGTGTTCGACTCCGCCCTCTTCGCCGAGGGCGGCCCCAATCTGCCCCTGCTCTGGACGCTGGCCGTCGCCATGTCCGCAGTAGTAGTCGTGACCGGCAGCCTGGGAGTGCTCCAAACCTGGCTCACCCAGCAGGTGGGCCAGCGCGTGATGCGCGACCTCCGCGACCGGCTCTATTCCCACCTGCAAACGTTATCGCTCGGTTTCTTCACCTCGCAGCGCACCGGCGAGATCCAGAGCCGCGTCTCCAACGACGTCGCCGGAATCCGCGTGGTGGTGACCGGCACGGTCAGCAACATCCTGTCCAACGTCGTCATCCTGATCAGCACCCTGGTCGCCATGGCGGTCCTGTCGTGGGAACTGACCATCGTTGCCGCCGGTATCACGCCGATTTTCGCGGTGTTCAGCTACCTGGTGGGCAAACGCCGCCGCGCCGCCTCGGCCCGGGTCCAGGAGTCCACCGCCGAGATGACCGCCATCACCCAGGAAACGCTGTCCGTGTCCGGCGTCATGCTCACCCGCCTGTTTGGCGCCCAGAACCGCGAGGTGGCCCGCTTCCACGACCAGAACGTGCGTCTGTCCGACCTGGAGATTCGCCGCGAGATGACCGGCCAGGCCGTATGGGCCGGTATGCAGATCTTCTTCTCGCTGACCCCGGTGGTGGTGTACGTGCTGGCCGGCTACATCCTCTACGGCGGCATCGGCCAGACCGGCATCACCGCCGGCACCATCGTCGCCTTCACCACGCTCCAGACCCGCCTGTACTTCCCCATCAGCACCCTGCTCCGCACCTCCGTGGAACTGCAATCCTCTCTGGCCCTGTTCGAGCGCATCTTCGGCTACCTGGACATCCGGCCCGACATCGTCGACGCGCCGGACGCCGTGGACCTGCCCGTCGAAAAGGTCGCCGGCGCGGTGGCGTTGCGCGACGTGCGCATGAACTACCACCCGGCCACGTTGCTGGCCGACGCCTACGACATCGAGGACGACGGGCAGGTGTTCTGGGCCCTTGACGGCGTGGACCTGGACGTCAAGCCGGGCCAACTGGCGGCCCTGGTTGGCCCCAGCGGCGCCGGCAAGACCACCATCTCCTACCTCATCCCCCGCCTGTACGACTCCACCTCCGGTGCCGTGAGCATCGATGGTATCGACGTACGCCGCATCCGGCTGGAGAGCCTCGCCCGCATCGTCGGCTACGTCTCCCAGGATAGCTACCTCTTCCACGCCTCCATCCGCGAAAACCTGCTCTACGGCAACCCCGACGCCTCGGAGCGGGAGTTGCACGAGGCCGCCCAAGCTGCCTACATCCACGACCGCGTCATGGAGTTCCCCGACGGCTACGACACCGTGGTCGGCGAACGCGGCTACCGGCTCTCCGGCGGCGAGCGGCAGCGTCTGTCCATTGCCCGCGTCATCCTGCACGATCCGCGCCTGCTCATCCTGGACGAGGCCACCTCGTCCCTGGACACCACCAGCGAGCGCTACGTGCAGGCCGCCCTGGAACCGCTGATGCAGGGCCGCACCACCATCGCCATCGCCCACCGCCTCTCCACCATCATGTCGGCCGACGTCATTTTCGTCGTCGACCGCGGCCGCATCGTGGAGCAGGGCGCCCATTACGAATTGCTGGCACTGGGCGGCCTGTACGCCCAGCTTTACGACGAGCAGTTCGAGGGTGGCCGCGTCGAATACACCAGCGAGGACGGCGTGGCCGTAATGGCCGGCGGCAACCTGCGCCTGCCCGTGCCCGCGTGAACCAGCCCTACATCAGGAGAATGCAATGACTCAACAAGGCAATGGCGACCGGATCCGGCTGCGGGTGGCTTTCCGCAACATGTTCTACACGACGATTTATGTCGCCGTGGAAGGTGGGTTCCTGCAGGACCAGGGCCTCGACGTTGATTTCGCCCATGTCCCCACCGGCCAGACTAGCACCGACCTGCTCAAGGCCGGCGATATCGACATCACCCAGAGCGGCATCAGCCGCAGCTTCATGGACCTCGACGCCGGCAGCGACGACCCGCCCCTGCACATCGCCGAAATCAACCAGCGCGACGGGTTCTTCCTGCTTTCCAGGCGACCCACCGACGGCTGGCGCTGGGCGGAGTTGACTGGCTCCACCCTGATCCCCGTCGGCTTCACCCCCGTTCCCTACACTACCCTCCAGGCCGCCATGCGCTGGCACGGCGTGGACCCGGCCAGCGTGAACCTGATGGGCGGTCTGTCCGCCGAGGAGATGCTCGGCCGCTTCCGCAACGGCGACGCCGATTACCTCCAGGTTCCCAACCCCTTCGCCGTCCAGTTGGTGCGGGAGGGCTCCGGCCACATCGCGGCCACCCTGGGCAACGAGAGCGGTTTCGTCTGCTACAGCAGTTTCGCGGTCACGCCGGCCTGGCTGGCGGAAAACCCCGAGACCGCGCAGCGCTTCGTCAACGGCTACGCCCGCGCCCAGCGTTGGGTCGCCGAGAGCCCCGCCGAAGCCGTCGCCGACCGCATCGCACCGGTGTTTCCTGAGTACGACCGCGACACCCTCTCCGAAGGCGTCCAGCGCTACCAGGACGCCGGCGTGTGGGCCACCGATCCCACCATAACCCGCCACGGTTTCGACCGCATGCGCGACGCCCTCATCTCCGGCGGCCTCGTCCGCGAGCCCCATCCCTACGAGGCCATCGTGCGCCCGGAGTTCGCCGAGCGGGCGATGGCAGAATTGGCGTAACCGCACGTAACGGTTAAACTGTTCTCAAACGCAGAAGACTGCGAGGCGCTCATGAATACTGGCAAAATATTAATCTCCATCTTGGCAGCCGTTGCGTTGCTGGCCGGTGCAATCTCGCTTTGGGTTTTTGTGGGTGGGACGAAAAACTACCAGATTCTCGGCTTGCCTTGGGAGGCAGTGTACTTCAGCCTCTTGGCGATAACTGTCTCTGCTACCGCTGCCGGTACGTTTGCGGTTGCCAGGCTGGTCTGGAGATTCAATGTCAATGCACCAAGTCAATGAGCGCCGGTTGCGGCGGTCTTATGACCGCAATTTAGGGTTTGCAAAGTTCTGGGGCGGCGCTGCGTTGGGGGTATTGGCTGCCATATTTGCATTTTTGTCCCAACCTTATAATGGAGGCGAATACGCATCGCCCCTTGCGCAGGAGATTTTACGTGCATTGTTGGGATTTGCGGCAGGCGGCTCGATAGGCTTGGCCGGAGGTTTCTGGATTCTATACCGGCGCGATGACGCGGAGCTCGCTCGTATTGAGCAAGAAGGCTAGGAGGCTACACCATGAGGCTCGAAGGCAAGGTTGCTATCATCACCGGCGGCGCCCGCGGTCAGGGCGCCACCGAAGCCAGAATGTTCGCCCAGGAGGGCGCCCGCGTCGTCATCGGGGACATCCGCGACGAGCTGGGTATGCAGGTTGAGGCAGAGATCCGCGAACTGGGCGGCGAGGCCATCTACCTCCACCTCGACGTGACCAGCGACGACGACTGGCAGCGCGCCATCGAAACCGCCGAGCAGCAGTTCGGCAAGGTGGACGTCCTCGTCAACAACGCCGCCATCGTTCTCCGCAAGGACATCGAGGAGACCACGTCCGACGACTGGGACAACATTATGGATATCAACGCCAAGGGTGTGTTCCTCGGCACTAAGGCGGTCATCCCCGCCATGCGCCGTGCCGGCGGTGGCAGCATCATCAACATCTCCTCCATCAGCGGCCTGGTTTCCATCGGCCCGCCGGCCTACATCGCCACCAAGGGCGCCGTCCGCCTCTTCACCAAGTCCACCGCCATCCAGTACGCCTCCGAAAACATCCGCGCCAACTCCATCCACCCGGGCAGCGTCGACACCGACATGCGCCGCGAGGGCATGGGTGACCAGACCCCCGAGGAGATCCAGGCCCGCATCGACAACATCCCGCTGGGCCGCGTCGGCACCACCGAGGACATCTCCTACGGCGCGCTGTTCCTGGCCTCCAACGAGTCGTCCTTCATGACCGGCAGCGAACTGGTCATCGACGGCGGCTACACCGCCAAGTGAGGTTGCGCCCATGACCGCTTTGCCCTCGCAATCCCTGGCCGCCGTCACCACCGCGCCCAACGTCATGGAGCTGCGCCGGCTGGACATTCCAGAGATCGGCGACGACGAGGCTATCGTCCGCATTGAGGCCACCGGCATCTGCGGCACCGACTACGAGTGGTTCCGCGGCGACCTGGACATTCCATTTCCCATCATCCTCGGACACGAGCCTCTGGGCCGTATTGCCTCCATCGGACCCATCGCCGCCGAGCGGTGGGGCGTATCCGTCGGCGACCGCGTCGCCGTGCGCTCGGGCTACCGCTGCGGACGCTGTGCCGCCTGCCTGGCTGGCGGTACCGACCCGTGCCCCACCGCCGGCGGTTTCGGCCAGACCGGCTTGGACAAGGCTCCCAGCCTCTGGGGTGGCTACTCCGAATACCTGTACCTGCCGGCCGGCTCAGTGGTCTTCCCAATGGACGGCGATCTGGACCCGGCGGTCGCTGTAATGTTCAATCCCCTGGGAGCCGGTTTCGCCTGGGGCGTGGACGCCACCGGGCTGCAACCCGGCCAGACCCTGGCCGTGCTCGGCTCCGGACAGCGCGGCATCTGCTGCGCCATCGCCGCCAAGGAGTCGGGAGCGTCGATGGTCGCCATCACCGGATTGGGCCGCGACGAGCACAAGCTGGCCCTGGCCCGCGAAATGGGCGCCGACGTGGCCATCAATGTGGACGGTGAGGACCCGGTGGAACGCGTCATGGCCGCCACCGGCGGCGCTGGTGTGGACTGCGTGGTTGACACCACGCCCTATGCGGTACAGGCGGTCAACCAGGCCATCCAGATGGTCAAGCCCGGCGGTACGGTGGTGCTGGCGGGCCTCAAGGGTCGCCGTGCCTTCGAGGGGCTGTCGCCCGACGACATTATCTGGAAGAAGGTCACGCTGCGGGGCGTGTTGGGCGTCGAGTATTCCGCCTTCCGCCGCGCCGTGGACACCATCCACTCCCGCAAATACTCCATGGAACGCCTGCACACCCACAGCTTCCCCATCGAGCAAGCCGAGCAGGCCCTCGCCACGCTGAGCGGCGAGGCCGGCGTGCCCAGCATCCACGTCGCCATCGTCCCCAACTCGTAAATCCAGGAGTCCCCCAATGCCCGCCTACCATGCCGACACCGTCATCCGTCGCGCCAACGTCGTCACCATCGACCCCAACCAGCCTCGTGCCTCCGCGGTCGCCATGCGCGACGGCCGGTTCATCGGCGTGGGCAGCGATTCGGATATCGAAACGCTCGTCGGTCCCAACACCAAAATCGTCGAGCTTCCCGGCAGAACCGTGCTCCCCGGCTTCATCGACGCCCACATCCATGTGCTCAACAGCGGCACCCGCCACGTCATGGCCGCCGACTGCTCGCTGCCCACCATCGGCGACATCCAGGATGCGTTGCGGGAGCGCGTCGCGGTGACACCACCCGGCCAGTGGGTCCAGGGCTTCAAGTTCGACGACACCAAAACCGCCGAGAACCGCTTCCTGCGCCGCGAAGACCTGGACGCCGTCAGCACTGACCATCCGATCCTGGTTTCCCACCGCGCTGGGCACGTGTACTACGGCAATTCTCTGGCGTTGGAAATGGCCGGTTTCAACGATGAAACCGAGGATCCTCCGGGCGGACGCCTGGGGCGGTACGCTGATACCGGCCGCCTGGACGGCGTAATCTACGAGCGCGCCGCCGACGATCTCCGCGAGAATCAACTGCCCGTCGAGTCCGAGGACACCCGCCGTGAGGGCCTGCGCGTCATCTGCGAGATGCTCAACCGCGCCGGCCTGACCAGCGTCCACGACGCCCGCGTCACCGACTACGAACTGCGCACCTACCAGGAGGGCCGGGACAACGGCGACCTGACCCTGCGGGTCTACGCGCTGATGTGGTACCGCTACTTCCCCGCCCTGCGCGACGCCGGCATCATCGCCGGCATGGGCGACGACCGCCTCCGCATCGGCGGCATCAAGATGGTCGCCGACGGCGCCATTGCCTCCCGCACCGCCTACCTCTCCGAGCCCTACGTCGGCAGCTGCTGCGACCACGGCATCCTCACCATGACCGGCGATGAGATTGCCGAAAACGTCATGGAGATGCACGCTGCTGGCTTCCAGGTGTGTATCCACGCCAACGGCGACTCCACCATCGACCTGGTGCTCCAGGCTTACGAGGCCGCCCAGAAGGCGTTCCCCAGGCCCGACCCGCGCCACCGCATCGAGCACTGCACCCTCGTCAACCCCGACCTGCTCAACCGCATGCACAACCTGGGCGCGGTGGCAACCCCCTTCTGCACCTACGTGTACTACCATGGCGAGAAGATGCAGTTCTATGGCGAAGAGCGCCTCCGGTGGATGTTTGCCCAGCGCTCGTTCATGGACTACAACGTCATGTCCACCGGCGCCACCGACTACCCGCCCGGTCCCTTCGAGCCGCTCATGGGAATCCAGAGCTGCGTCACCCGCACCGACAGCGAGGGCCGCGAGTGGGGAACCAACCAGCGCATCTCCGTAGAAGACGCCCTGCGCATCTACACCCAGAATGGCGCCTACGCCGGCTTCGAGGAAAACCTCAAGGGCAGCATTCAGGTGGGCAAGCTGGCCGACCTGGTCGTCCTCGCCGAAGACCCCACCGCCATCGACCCCTTTGCCATCAAGGACATCACCGTCGAGAGCACCATCGTCGGCGGCAAGACCGTTTACGAGGGCTAGGCGGCATTAATAACCTGCGCCGGTAAACGCGAATGCCTTCCGAGCATCGCATATGAGCAACGATGGCATAGGCGTCGTTGCCTGTGACCCGGCCTCGGGGAATGTTACGAGGCCGCGAGCTTCTCAGCGTCGTCTATGTAGTCGGAAGTTTCGCGGACGCGCCTTTCGACGTCGGGGCCGCAGATCCCGGAATAGAAGCACGTGCCGTGCAGGTAGCTGATCCTGGTGAAGTAGCGTCCAACCAGCGTTTCGTAGGCGTTTGACTCTCTGGCCAATGCCAGGAGCGCCTCTGTGGTGTCGTGCGTGCTGGGTGGTTCCTCGTCGGTGCAGGACAGTACCAGGGCGTCCGTGGCCCGCTTCGTGGCGCACCAGGCCTTTTCGGCCGCGACGCGGATGTCGCCCGCCTGAAGCCGTTCGAGGGCTTGGGCATGGACCGCTCGTGAATCAGCAAAGATCTCCGCGGCGCGGTCATGGGTCGAAATAGTCGTCAAAATTGTCTCCTCAACGGCTATGCGAGCATTCTACCAGTTCCCTGTTACTTTATAGCCGCCAGGCTATCCACCTGCCGGTATTCCCGGTCGGCCCCCATCACCGTCAGGAACACCTCATCGGAGCCCTGGTTGTCTCGCGGCCCGAACTTGAGCCGAATGCCGTCGATGTCAATTGGCTCGGCGGTATGCAGGGCTTTGATGAAGCATTCCCGGCTCAGCTCCCGGCCGCAGCCCTCAAGGCCGGCGATGGCCAGCCGTCCCGCCAGGTAGCCCTCCAGGGACACGAAGCCGGGCTCCGCCCGGGCGTCGTAACCGGACAGAGCGGCGTGATATCGGGCCACAATGGGGTTGCCGTCGTCGTCGGGATGGGGCACAACCTGGGTGACATACACCCCCTCACCCTCGGCGCCCAGGGCATCGGCCAGCGCGCGGCTGCCCACGAACGAGACCGCCATGAGCGTCGGATCCCCCTCTCGCCGCGCCAGTTCCACCGTCCGCGCCACCGGCGCGTAAGAGCCGATCATGATCACCGCTTCCGGTTCTGCCGCCATGATGCCGGTTACCGCCGACTTTACCGCCCTGGTGTTGCGCTCGTAGTGACCGGACGCTACCGGCTTCAGGCCGCGCCGCTCCAGGGCCAGCGTCGTCCCGTCCAGCCCGTTCTGTCCGTAAGAATCGTTCTGGTACAGCACCCCGACCCGGGTCACTCCCAGGTCTGTCGTGAGCCGTTCCACCATCGCCTCCGTTTCCTGGTAGTACGAAGCCCGGAGGTTGAGCACGTTGCCCAACTCGGGATCCCGCAGGAACTCGGCGCCGGTGAACGGAGCGATAAATGGCACCCCGGCCTCGTGAGCCAACGGCGCCGCCGTTCGCGCGGTGGGCGTCCCCACCGCGCCGATCAGCGCGAATACCTTGCGGTTTTCGATCAGCAGCTTGGTGTTGGCCGACGCGTAGTTGGGCTCGTAGGCATCGTCCAGCGTTTCCAGCGCCAGGTGGCGCCCGTGAACGCCGCCGGACTGGTTGACCTCGTGAAACGCCGCCTCGATGCCCAGGCGCATTCCTGTCCCCAGGAACCGCGCCGCCCCAGTGAAAGCGGCGGACTGGCCAAATATGACCTCGTCATGGAATATGCCGGGATCGCCGTCGCCTCCCGGCCCCGTCATTGCCGTTGCTGCGATCTTCAGCGCGTCACTGCCTTCCGCCGGGTCACCCGCCTGGCGTTCAGTTTGACACGCGATGCCCAGGCATGTGACCAGCAACAAGAATGCCAGTCCCATGGCCGCTAGGCGTTGGACCATATTCCTGGTTGGATGCGCTATTGTCGCGCCCTTGTTGAGAAGTGTATGGACGGCATCACATCCCTGTCCATCCCGTTTATCCATGCCAATTTGCCCGGTCCCGTACCGGGTGGCTACGCGCTCTACACGCCGTCCGCAACGCCGGTTCAGCGCCCGTCCGCAAGCCTGTCCACCTGGCGGTACCGGCCGTCATTTCCCAATACGGTGATGAATACCGCGTCGGATCCCTGGTTATCACCTGGCCCGTACTCGAGCTGAAATCCGTCGATACCGACGCTCTGCTGATTCCGAATCGCGTTGAGGAAGCAATCGCGCGTCAGGTCACGGCCGCACCCGTCCAGCCCCGCAATGGCCAGCCTCCCGGCCAGGTAACCCTCCAGCGACACGAAACTCGGCGTCGCCTCCGGGTCGTAGGCCGTCAGGGCCGCTTGGTATTTAGCGACCACGGCGATGCTGGCATCATCCGGGGAAGGGACTACCTGGGTCACATAGATGCCGGCTCCGTCGGGTCCCAATTCCTCCGCCAGAGCCTTGCTGCCCACGAACGAGATGGCCATGAACGCCGGGGCGATCTGTTCGCGGACGGCCTGCACCGTTTTCGCCACCGGCGCGTAGGCGCCGATCATGATCACCGCCTCCGGATCCGCTTCAACGATGTGGAACACCGCTGCGGTCGTCGCCCCTGTGTTGCGTTCGTAGTACCCGGACCCCACCGGCTCAAGACCTCTGCGCTGCAGGGCCTGGATTGTGCCCGCGAGCCCCGCCTGCCCGAAGGAGTCGTTCTGATAGAACACCGCAATCCGCGTGAGCCCAAGATCCTCCGTAAGACGCTCCACCATCTCCTCGGTCTCCTGGTAGTAGGACGCCCGCAGGTTCAGGACATTGTCCAAACCCGGGTCTCGCAGGAATTCCGCCCCAGTGAAAGGCGCGATGAAGGGAGCGCCGGCGGAGTCGGCAGACAGGAAAGCGGCCCGCGAAGTCGGTGTGCCCACCGCTCCGATCAGCGCGAATACCTTCCTCTCGTACAGCAGTTGCTGCGTGTTGGAGAACGCGGCGTCCGACTCGTACCCGTCATCCAGGGACTCCAGCTCCAAGCGGCGGCCGTGCACTCCTCCGGCTTCGTTCGCTTCGTGGAATGCAGCCTGTATCCCAAGGCGCATTTCGTTCCCCAAGTCTTGGGCCGGCCCACTGAAGGCGGCGGACTGCCCGAACAGTACCCGGTCGTCGAACACGCCCTGGTCCGTCCGATCCGCTGGCTCCGCCACACTCGGCGCTGCCCCGCCGGTTCCATCGGCTTCTGATGCCGACCCCGCCGACCCGGCGCAGGCGGCGCTTGCCAGCAGGGCTGCCAATGCCGCGACGACGGCGAGCGTCGCGACCAGAGATTTAGGTCCCATCTGATGTTTGCTCATACCGAATACCGTGTTTGCTCGGCAGAGCATACACCACTGCATCCATCGGATGCCCGGAACCTCTGATCCGGCATTCCGGGAAATCCCGGAATGCCGATAAACGGACGCCTCTACAGTTCGGGCGGCCGCCTCTCGTGCCACGGCGTGGCCTGCTCGTAGGCGTAAGCAGCGCGAAATATATTCGCCTCGCCCAGGTGCGGCCCACCGATTTGCAGCGCCAGCGGCAACGCGCCTTCGCCGTCGCTGGTGAACCCGCACGGAATGCTCAGCGCCGGGCATCCGCTCAGGCTGTACAGCCCGCGGAAGCTGCCATCCCTCAATGCGGCGGCAGCCATCTCCTTGTTGTCGATCATCGCCGGCTCGTCCGCCAGCAGGCCGGCCGGCCCGCTGGATGTGGGCTGGATCAGCAGGTCCACGCTGCGGAACGCCTCGATCACCTGTCGGCGCACCAACGCCCTCAGTTTCAGCGCCTTGTAGTACACCTGCCCCGGGATCAGGTTGCCCACCGCGAACGCCACCCGCGTGTTGGGATGGTAGTCCTCGAACCGTTCCCGAAGCCACTCGGGATTGAGACTCACCCGTTCCGTGCTGGTGATGGTCCGCACGATGGGGCCGGTCACCGGAGCCATGGGCAGGCTCACCGGCACCACCTCCGCCCCCAGTTCTCCGAACACCTCGGCGGCGGCCGCCGCGGCCGCCCGACTCTGTTCGTTCAGCGACAGACCGTGCCCACCCATCAATTCCTGCACCACGCCGATGCGCAGCCCCCGCACGCCGGAATCCAGCCCGTCCAGGTAGTCGGGCACCGGTTCGATTCGGCTGTACCGGTCCTTGGGATCATGGCCGGCTATGACGCCAAGCGTCAGCGCGCAGTCGGTTACCGTGCGCGAAATGGGCCCGATGGTGTCCGTCGACCAGCTTGCCCCGTCAACCCCAGCGCGGCTCACCCGCCCCCAAGTGGGCCGGATGCCCACCAAGCCGGAATTGGCCGCCGGCCCGCGTATGGAGCCGCCCGTGTCCTCGCCTAGCGACGTGGCGCACAGGAACCCCGCCGTGGCCGACCCGCTGCCGGTGCTGGACGTGCCCGGGTTACGGTTCGTATCCCACGGGTTCCGCGCCGGCCCGAACCAGCTGCTGATCGGGTCGCCCATGGCGAACTCGCTCATGTTGGTCTTGCCGATGATCACCGCGCCGGCGTCTTTGAGCTTGGCCACCACCGTCGCGTCCGTGTCCGGCACGAAGTCGGCGCGGATCTTGGACCCGTCGCTGTTGCGTATCCCGGCCGCGTAGATCTGGTCCTTCACTCCCACCGGCACGCCGTGCAGCGGCCCCCGGAAGTTGCCGGCGGCGGCCTCCTCATCCAGCCGTTTGGCGTCGGCGCGGGCCTCGTCGGCGCACACCGTGATGTAGGCGTTCAGCTTGTCGCCCACCGCGTCGATGCGCGCCAGGTAGGCGTCCGTCGCCTCGACGCACGACACCTCGCCGGCGCGTATCGCGGCGGCCAGCTCGGATGCGGGCAGGAACGGGATTTCGGATGGCGTCATTCTGCCACCTCCATGTCGGCCGGATGGGTCACCGCCAAATATTCCTCCAGGTTGAAACCCGGCGGGTTGATGGCGGCCATTTCCTCCAGCATCGCGTTCAGGCTGTGCGTGACCTGGCTCAGCTCCGGCTCGCTCAGCGTGAGCCCCACCGCCTTGGCCAAAGCCTGGATCTCGTCGTTGTTCAAATCGCTCATAACTGCTCCATAGCTACTGTCGCGGATCTACGACTTCGACAAAGGGAAAACGTCGGAAGTCGCTATCCAGGGTGCAGATCTGATTGATTCCATGCTCGCGCATCAGCACGGCGGTATGCAGATCATGAACACGGTTGCCGCGAACTTCGGGCAGTTCTGCCGCTACCCGGTACAGCTCGGCTAAATGATTTGGTGTGGGCAACAGCAAGTCGAAACCGGGTGACGCCAACAGTCTGGCGATAAAACTCCACCCTTGGATAATTGTCCAGTGGTTAGGCAATATCTGGGGATGCGTAGTTACCCGTAGGAACTCGTAACAGATACTCCAAGTCAGGAATGCGGAAGTTTGGCCCGTCCGTGCTTCTTCCACACGTCGCAAGCAAGGCTGGTGAAACTCCGACTGTTCGTGCACAGCGTACACGAGCACGTTAGTATCGAAAACCATCGTCTTCGTCCATCACACGGTAGAGTTCCTCCCGATCCGAAATGTCAACCAGCATTGGCCCAGGCGGTAGCTTGGGCAGTTCCGGCAACGGCTTACCGTCATACTCGTCCATCACGCGGCGGAGTTCCTCCTTGCTGGTGATGTCAACCAGCAGCTCGCCACCTCGCCACTTGGGCAATCTTTCCATCAACTCCTCAGCCGTTTGCGGCGCCGGCTCTCCAAAATACTCCTCATACCAACGGCGGTATTCCTCTTTCCCGGACGGGTCAACAAGACTGGTGCCATGCAAGGATTCCGGCAACCCCGGCAATATATGTCGCTTCTCACCCGGGGCGGGCTCCTCACCCAGAACTCTGCGAATGCCGGCCTCCGCCAGCGCGGACGCCGTGGTACCCCGGCGCTTCGCCTCCGCGTGCAGCCGTTCCACGATGGCTTCGTCAATGTTCAACGTTGTCTGCATAGTGCCAGCCTCATATCCAACTTATACCAGATTACACCGTCTGCCCCGTAAAGCGCCAACTCCCCAGCAGCGCCGCCGGTACGTGCATCGCCACGCCCGCCTCGTTCAGGTTCAGGTGCGCCGGACTCGAAAGCGCCTGGCACCCGGCCAGCGCCTCCACGTAGCTCTGGGTGAACCGCAGGTTCTTCACCGGCGCTGCCAATTCGCCGTTTTCGATCAGGAACGTGCCGTCTCGCGTCATGCCGGTCATCACGCACCCGCGGTTGTGCGACAGCCGCGTGTAATAGAAGCGCGTGATGTACAGCCCGCGGTCCACCGATGCGATCAGATCCTCTGTGCCGCGATCCCCCGGCCGCATAAACAGGTTCGTCGCCGTCGGCCCGCCCGTGGCTCCACGCTGGTGTCCGGTGGAGACGACGCCCGCTTTGGCGGCGGTGTACGTGTTATGCACCGGCCCCTGCACCACGCCGTCCGTCACCACCTCCACCCGCTGCCTAGGCACCCCCTCCGCGTCGAAGGGAACCGGCCACCCGGCCGGATCCAGCCCGTCATCATAGATCGAAACCAGCGGGCTCATCGCTTGCTGTCCCTGCAAGTCGCTCATCCAGCTGCGCCCGTCCTGTACCATCTGCGCGCCCATGCCGTAGAAGCTCAGCGCCTCCAGCATGTCGTCCACCGCGTAGTTCTCCAGCACCACCGGGTACTCGCCAGGTTCCAGATCCTGCGGGTTGCGGCCCCGCACCGCCTTGCCGATGGCTTCGTCTGCCAGCGCTTCACCGTCAATCGCATCCATCCGCCAGCCGCCACCCTTGGACCAACCCGCCGAGTCGTCGCTGCGCGCCGTGATGAGCAGACCCGAGAAAGAACCTATATGGTAGGCGTCCGCGCCCCGCGTGCTGACCACCGCCAACTCAGTGGCGCCGGTGCGGCAGAACCCGGCCGCCTCCAGCGAAAGCTCGGCGGCTTTGTTGCACACCATTCCCGCGATGGCCGCCCGTCTGTCCGCGTCGCAGGCCGCCGTGTCCTCGTCGTACGCCGCCACCGATTGCGCCGGCTCCGGCTCCGGCAGACCGGGAAAATCCGGATCCTCGGGCATCAGCCGGGCGTACTCGCCGGCCTGCCGCACCGCGTCGGCCAGCCCTGCATCGGACAGGTTGTTGGTCACCGCACGCCCCTGCCGTTTGCCCACCGCGACCCGAACGTGCGCGATGGCGTCCTGGTGCGCCACGTTCTGGTGGATGCGGTTGTTGGCGAAGCGCGTCAGTGCCTGTTCAGCGGCCGTCAGGTAGATGTCGCCGTCCGCATCGGGAGGGCAGTGGCGCAGCGCCTCCCGCAGCAGGGAGCGGATGTAGTCGGGACCGAGCATTTTGTTTTACCTAGGTCATGCTGACATTTCACCGTCATTCCCGCGAAAGCGGGAATCCAGTATAGAAATCTATAATTATGGTAGAGAAATCAGACACCTAACCGTATGTGGATTCCGGCTTTTGCCGGAATGACGGTTGTTTTGGCAGCTACCGCATCACGCCGACGCGCACGTTGCGGAACCGCGACGGACTCGCCCCGTGGCTGGTGTGCGCGATCTGTCCCGGCTGGCCCTTGCCGCATCGTGGCGTTCCCCAGAGTTGCCACGACTCTGGCCCGCATACGGCGTCGCAACTCCGCCAGAACTCTGGCGTGATCCCGGTGTACGTGCAGTTGCGCAGCAATCGACCCAGCTTGCCGTTCTTGATCTCGCGCCCGACCTCGGTGCCGAACTGGAAGTTGTACCGCCGGTCGTCAATCGACCACGACCGGTTGGTCTCCAGGTAGATCCCGTCGTCGGTGTCGGCGATCAGGTCCTCCAGCGACCACTCGCCCGGCTCCAGGCTCACGTTGGTCATGCGAATCAGCGGTATCCGGTTCCACGAGGACGCCCGCATACACCCGTTGGACGGCATACCCAGCCGCGTCGCCGACTCCCGGCTCATCAGGTAGCCTACGAATTGCCCGTTGCGGATGATGTCCGTCGCCTGCGCCGGCAGTCCCTCGTCGTCCCACCCGAATGTGCCCAGCCCGGTGGCGCTGGTGCTGTCGGCGGTGATGTTCACCTGCTCCGACCCGTACCGGAAATCATTGAGCAGATCAGGCGTCAGGAACGACGTCCCGGCGAACGCGGCCTCGTCCCCCAGCGCCCGGTCCAGCTCCACCGCGTGACCGCAGGACTCGTGGATCTGCAGCGCCAACTGGCTGCTGTCGATGATCAGGTCGGTGTGGATGTTCGACGGACACGGCTCGGCGGTCAGCAACTCCGCCGCATCCTCGGCCGTTCGCCGCGCGTTGCCCGGCAGGTCCATGGCCACCACATACTCCCACCCGGCGCAACCCTGCTGCCGCCCGTGGGATTGCGGATACGAGCGCCGCTGGGTCTCGCCGTTGCCCACTGCCGTCGCCTGCACTCCGCCGCCGGCCTCGTATATGGTCTGGGTCACCAGCGCCCCCTCGGTGTTGGCGAAGGTACGCTCTTCCCGTATGAACACCACGTTGGCCATCCGCGCCGTGACTTGCGGCACTGCTGCCATCTCCCGGTCCGCCTCCAGCAGCAGGGCCAGCTTGTCCTCCAGCGGCACCGCAAACGGATCGACGGTGATCGGCGTTGTATAGCTGCCCCGGCTGGACACGGGCGAGCCCAACAACTGCTCAACCGTCATTCCTGCCCCGTTCTGGCTCGCCGACGCCCGCGCGATCTGCACCGCTTGCGCCGCCGCCTGGTCCGCCGCCTCGCCGGTCAGCTCCCGCGTCGACGCGAACCCCCAGGCCCCCTGAAACACCGCCCGTATCCCCAGCCCCACCGACTCATCGGCGGTCATCGTCTCCACCACCCCGTTCCGCACCACAATCCGCTGCTCCCGGTTCGACACCAACCGGATGTCAGCATACTCCGCCCCCCGAGCCCGGGCGGTATCAAGGGCGGTGGCGATCAGGGGGTCCATCGTTACACCGCCTGTTTACAACTCCGCCAACTCGGACAAGGCAGAGCACAATCGGCCAATCAACAAATCAATGTGCTTAACAAAGTTGTCGGAATCGACTACCCACCCCTCACCCCAGTTACGATTCATGGCGGATATGAACTCGTCACCGCTGAACTGACCTACGTACTCTTTCTGGAACGTGCGCAACTCTTCGGGGAGTCCATCCGTGTAATCGACTGTAAACTCGAAACGGCCCCCGTCCGGTACGTAAAACCGGGCCAGATATAGGGGTCGCTCCCACCTGGAACTGTGTCCCCTGACCGTGATGGCGGTTCTCCTATAGCGCAACTCTCCACCGGCATTCGTTACCGAATCAAGTAACGAAAGCATCGCATCACGCACATCCGGACGGAATGCGTCAAGAAGTTCATTGCGGCTCAAATTCGGGCTTCTGGTATTACTGCTGCTCGGCGCGTCCACCTGTCCGATTACTCGTGAAACTAGTGCATGACCGAACGACCCAGGGTACTGCTTAACTTCTACCGCCAAAACCTCAAGGTTGTCCCGGGTTTGTTCGTTCAGGAACTTGACCACCCTCTCCAACTCGGCGGGTATTTCGTCCGCTACGAAAAGCAAACGTAACCGATTGGCGTCTAGGTTAGTCGCCACTTGTTCCCAAAAAGTGTCAACGTTAGGTTCGTTGTCGACACCAATCAAAGCACCGATTTCACCGTCCGGATCGTCCGAGCTCTCTTCAAAAACCTGCCGTATATCGCGTTCCGACCATACGCTTGCAGCGGTGGCCGCATAGTCCAGCATCTGCCCCACTACGTTGCGGCGAATTTCCCGGTTTGAACCCCGTTTTACCTCGACCAGTGTGGGGCGAGAGTGCTGGTCAACCAGCAAGTGATCAACTGCCCAGCCTTCCACCGGCATTTCCCGCTTGATTAGGATCCAACGCAGCGGGTCCGCCGGACGCATCTGCTCGCCCGCCAGTAGCTCGGGGTGCTGTCCAATCAACTCCTGGAGCAATTCTTCCGTTTCGAATCGCTCCTCGACTAGCGGTTCCAACCCACCGCTGTCGTTGCGTATGTAGATTTTCTCGGCCAAAACTCTGGCACCTACACCGGCAAAAACGGCTCGTCCGACGCCGGCGGCAGCTGCTCGAAGGCGTTGATGTTGAACGCCAGCACCGAGTAGTACCCCATCAGGTTGGTCAGCTCGATCAACCCTCGGTCGCCGAATTCAGCTCGCGCCGCGTCGAACGTCTCCTGCGACACCCGCCGCGTGCGGAAGAACTCCCTGCCGTAGTTGATGACCGCCGATTCAGCGGACGACAACGGGGGCAATTCCTGCTTGTCGCGCAAGGCGTCTACCAATGCGTCGCTGAGGCCCGCCCGGCGTCCGGCCGCGGCGTGGGCGTGCCAGATGAACTGGCAGTCCAGCTCGCGGGCGGTGGTTATCATGGCGAGTTCCGCCACGTTGTCGGGCAGCGTAGAACCACCCGCTCGGAGGTAATCCCGCAAAACCTCGCCCCGCTGGGCGATCTCCGGCACGTGGAGCTGCACGGCGATGGGCCCGAACTCAGGCACCTCTCCGCCGCGTGCGGATACGATAGCGTCAAAAGTGTCAACTTGTTCCGGTGGCACGGCATCCCGGGACGCGATGGGGAAACGAGGCATGATGAATTCTCCTGTGGGTAGTTGCAGTTTAGTCGTCAGCTGCGACCAATTCGGTGTCGGGCGGTTCGCTGAAGATGGGTTCGCCGTCGGGTTCCAGGTGCCGGTGGTTGATCAGGGCGCGCAGCAGCTGCTGATGGCTGCGCCGAATTTCGGCCACCAGGTTCGCGTGGGACTCCTCAATCTTGGCGGAAAGTTCCTTGTTAGAGGCGTCAATTTTATCGTTCATTTCTTTGCGCAGGGCACCTACTTCTTTGCGCATTTCATTGAACTCGCCCCGTCTTGGCAGACCTCCCAGCGCGAAGGCTGCGCCTACGGCGCTTATAAACAGCGTGCCCAGCAGAGCAATAATCGCAATCAGTTCGGCGTTCTCAATCATTAGACCCCCCTTGCTAGTCTTCACGCGCTCAATTCCGCTTGTCTCACTGGCAGTGCGGAATCACTTCCTCGCCAAACAGCTGGATCGCCTCCATGATGCGCTCGTGAGGCGGCCCGCCCGAGTGGGCGTGCCGCAGACGCAGCAGGAAATAGTCGGCTCCCGTGGCTTCCTTCCAGCGGTGGAACTCGTCCACTACTTCCTGCGGCTCGCCCAGGATCAGCCGGTCCGGGCCGAGGTTGTCGATGTTGATCTGCGATTCCTCAGTGTAGCGGCGGAACTCGTTCAGCCCGTTGCGCCAATAGTATTTGTAGGCGTCGATGACCTCGGGTCCGTACACCCGCTCGGCTTCGGCCCGGGTTTCAGCGACCCAGGCGTCGCGCATCAGGCAGGTGACCGGCTCTTTGCCGGCTTCCTCCGCGGCCCGCTGGTAGGCGCTGGTAAGCGCGATAGTGCTCTCCAGGTCGGTGCTGGGACCGGCCACAAAACCGTCCGCGATCCGGCCGGCCCGCCGCGCTCCCGGCGTGCGGCTCGCCCCGATCCACAGCGGTGGTGCCGGATCCGAGTACGGCTTGGGCGTGATCGTTATGTCGTCCAGGTTGAAGTGCTCGCCGGAGAACGAAAACCGCTCGCCACTCCAGCACTGCCGGATGATCTCGATCTCCTCCTCGAACCGGCTCACTCGCTGCTCGATGGCGATGTCAAACGTCCGGAAGTCCACCGGCTGGTAACCAAGACCCACGCCCAGGATGAACCGTCCCCGCGACACGATGTCCAGCGTGATCACGTCCTCCGCCAGGTGAACCGGATGGTGCAAAGGCAGCAGGATCACCGAGGTCCCCAGGTTCAGCGTCGTGGTCTGCGCCGCCACCGCCGCCGACACGATCAGCGGCGAGGGTAAAAACCCGTCCTTGTCCTGGTGATGCTCCCCGAAGAAGCACGAGTCAAAGCCGGACTTCTCTGCCAGCTTCGCCTCTGCCACCACTTCATCGACCCGCAGCGCCAGGTTCTCCCCGGCCGGCGGGTCCGCGATGGAACTGTAGATGCCAAATTTCATGCGCAAGCCTCGGTAGTTGTCTGAGCCATCGGAGCTATTGACGGTTGCGCCCGTTCTGGGCGATGGCCTCGGTCAGACGATTCAATGCTTCCAGAAACGCTTCCTGCTGAGCGGCCGCCTGTGCCGCAGCCTGACGACGTTCCTCGGCCGCCCGTTCCTCAGCCTGACGACGTTCCTCGGCCGCCCGTTCCTCAGCCTGACGACGTTCCTCAGCGGCTTGCCGACGCTCTTCAGCCATCTGCTCCAGGGTGGTCTGTATAAATTCCATCATTTGGTTGTTGCGATGTCGCTCGCGTAAGAAAAGCATGATGTCAGGCCCTCCGACGATGGCTGCGGCAATGCTGCCGTGGATGAAGCAATGGTGAAGTACCGATGTTGAGATGTACCTTGATACAGGACCTGGCCGGCACATCAACTCAGCCGCAGTCTCAATGGTGCAGGGTATCGCCGTGAAATACCACACCAGCCACGTCGCCGCGATCGCCAGCGCCCCAGCCAGCGCCGGCGCCCACAGGGCGACCAATATTGTCCTGAAATCTGGCAGCATTATAACCCCGCCGAACCGGCGGCGGTTACTTGAAATGCGAAAGCACCCGGCTCGAGAACAGCTCCATCTGCCGAAAGTAGTCGTCGGCCTCCCCGGCTAGGAACCCGAACACGAAGTCCCGCACGCCCGCGTCAATCCGCTCCTGCACCGCTCCAATGCAGTCCTCGGCGTTGCCGGTGATGCACAGCGCCCGCGCGATGTCCTCGGCGCTCCGCTCCGGCGTCACGTAACGCTGCCCGATGTGGGCAATGGCCGTTTCAAGGGCCTTGTCTGGATCCTCGTCGATGGCCGTGGGCTGGTTCAGTCCCCAGTGGAACCGGCTCAGGTCGCGCCCGGCGTGTTCGGCCATCTCCCGCACGCTGGTGTTGGACCGCCGGAGCCGGTTCACCGTGAACAGGTACGGATACCACCCATCGCCGGCGATCGCCGCCCGACGCACCGCCGCGTCGCTGCGTCCTGCCACCCAGATGGGCGGGTAAGGTTGCTGGTGCGGCTTGGGCTCCAGCGTCACGTCGTCGTAGTTGAAAAACCGCCCGTGGTAGGAGACGTGGTCCTCCGTCCACAACTGCTTCATCGCCCGCAGCATCTCGTCGGTCCGCCGACCCCGCGTGTTGACCGGGATCTCCAACGCGTCGAACTCCGCCCGCGTGTCCCGCTGCCCGCTGATACCGATGCCGAAGTCCAGCCGCCCGCCCGAAATCTGGTCCACCGTGGCCACCAGCTTGGCCAGCATCACCGGATGGTACAGCGGCGCGATCACGATCCCCGTGAGCACGCGCAGCCGCGTGGTCGCTCCGGCCGCCGCCGCCATCGCCGGCAACCCCATCACCGTGGGACGCGGCGGGTTCCCGTCCATCACGTGCTCCCCTATCGCCACCCGGTCGAACCCCAGGTCCTCGGCCCTCCTGGCGAAATCCGGCAGGTCCCAGAAGTCGTCCACGCTCAGGTTGCATCCGAAGGTGATCGTGTTGTCAGCCATACCGTATCCCCCGTTGCCAGCCTACTGCGCCAGCATTTCGTCGGTGATCTCTGCAAGTTTCTCGCCGTTCAGCACACCCTGCCACTTGCGATGCAAGCTGCCGTCGGCCGCCACGAAAAAGGTCGCCGGCAAGCCCAGCACGCCCAACTCACGCGCCAGGTTCTCATCGTCAGGCGCACCGGCCGGGTAGGTCACCCCTAGTTCCTGCAGCAGGGCGATGGCATCTTCCTCACTGCCCAGTACGAAGGATTGGCCCAGGTCAACCCCGATCAGCGTCGCCCGGCCCTCGTATTCGTCGGCGAATGCCTGGAATTCCGGCATCTCCGCCCGGCAGGGCGGACACAGGCCCGCCCAGAAGTTCAGCACCATCGGTTGGCCCCGCAGGTCGGAGACCGCCACCATCTCCGATCCCAACTCTTCACTGCCCTGGTAGAGCGAAATGTTGAAATCGTAGATCGTCTCCACGGGCTCGGACGGCTGGGCGTCCCCATCCGTAGCCCCACCCCCACAGGCGGCGGCCGGCAGTATCATCACCAGGCCCACTATCGCCAATATCATGGTCTTCATGGTGTCTATGCTCCTCTCGGAGAAATCCGTAAATTTATCGGTACCAACAAGGTTAGCATAGCCCAGGGTCTTTCGGTTGTCATTGCGAGGAGCGTAGCGACGCGGCAATCTCGTGGGTTCGCAGTTGCTCGCTGCGACCCGACACTACGTCAACGAGATTGCCACGCTTAGCTCGCAATGACCAAATGGGAAGACTGAATGACCCTGTAGCATAGCCTAGGGCCATTCGATTATTTCTCTGCGACCACCAGTATCCGTCATTCCGGCGAAAGCCGGAATCCAAGCATCCTTTGCGTCTGAAAATCCCGCCCATCCTGTTATGGAACGCTACCAGCATAGCCACTTTGCCTTGTTAAGCGCGCTCCACTGGGTTATTATCCCTGCGCCCGGCTTCGGCCCCGCCCTGATCGCCCATGTTCTCACTTCCGCAACTATCGCCCACGGCGTCCCGCCGGTTTCGCTTGCTGACCGCGTTGGCCGTCGCCGTCGTCGCGCTGGTCGTAATCTGGCAACTGCTGGCCGTGCTGTTGCCCTTCCTGCTCAGCGGCCTGGTGGCCTACCTGCTGCTGCCTTTGGTCAACGCCGCAGAACGGCGGACGCCTCTGGGACGCCGCTGGCCACGGGTCACGCGCATGGCCACCGCTGCCCTGCTGCTCCTGCTGGTGATCCTGGCCGTATTGATCGTCCTGGCAGTGGGAGTGCTGCGGATAATCGACCAGTCTGCGGCCCTGGTGGAGCAGGCCCCTGACTTGGTGGCCGAAACGCAGCAGATCTACCGCCAGGCCGTCGCCGAGTACGAAAGTCGCGTCCCGCCCAACATCCGGGAGATGATCGATCCGCGCTTGCAGGAAATCCAGCAGGCGCTGATCGAGGGGTTGAACCAGGCCCTTGTTCGGCTGTTCCAGATCCTGCAAACCGGCGTGGGCCTGGTGGTCTCGCTGGCCACGGTGCCCATCATCCTGTTCTACCTGCTAGCCGAGCCGGACGGGATAGGTCGCGGGGTGCGCCGTCTTCTGCCCCGCTCGCTGCGCGACGATCTGTGCGAAATTGCCCGCCTCTCGGGCGAATCCATCGGCATGTACCTGCGCGTCCAGTTGCTCCTGGGTGCCATGATCGGGGTGATAACCGGTTTGGCTCTGTGGGCCATGGGCGTGTCCGCAGCCACCATCCTGGCCATCGTGGCCTTCGTTGGGGAGTTGGTCCCCATCGTCGGCCCGACTATCTCGCTGGTCATTGCCGCCATCGTCACGCTGGTCACTGACTGGACCAAGGCCCCGCTGGTCATCGCCTTGTATCTGATCCTGCAAGCCTTGCAGAACACCCTGATCGCACCCAGATTGCAGGGCCAGGCCCTGGGACTGCATCCGCTGGCGGTTATCCTCGCCCTGGCGATATTCGGCCTCTTCCTCGGGTTCTGGGGCGTCCTGGTTGCCGCTCCGTTCACTGCCGCCGGCTATCGGGTGCTGAGCTACGTCGTTCAGGAATGGGACGCGGCGGATCATCCCCCCTCGTCCACCGGCAACCCCGACCCGCCTGACCAAGCCTACGACACCTCGGTCGCCACCAACCCTGCCGACCGGCAAGCATCCTGACCGCTGCGAAGGCAACCCGATAACAGCCCATGAAATCTCGTCCATCCTGTCCATCCATGCCAATGCCCCGCTCTCGAAACACGACCAAAGCTCTATGACATCACTCGCTTGCCGTATGCAGAACGTATGCTCTATCATTGACTTGCAGGCGATGAATCCGTCCCACCGACCAGGTTCCCAGCGTTCACGGCCAACCCTATCAGCATCCCAGCCGCTAACGGCCTTCGCAGTGGACTGCCGCCGGTCACTTTAACCGGTGTAGTCTCCTCGGCCACCGGGCCCGCCACAGCCCGCCATGCTCCAGGCATCGTGCCCTCAGACATGGAAAATGAGAGCAAAAAACCCAGCGCAAATCCTCCGGCCGTAGGGCTGATAACCGCTCGGAACCTGGTCAACACTCTGGAAAACATCGCCTGCACACCCTGCATATCGGAGGCAGCCCATAGCCCAATTGATCTGAACTCACGCGCCAGCAGTGGCCATCGCCTGTCTGCTGCTGGCGCCACATCTGCAACTCAAGCGTCGTCTCTGTTCCTCTACGCCCTCATGCGTACCCAGTTGGCAATTGCGACCCCGTACTTGATGCGGGGGCAATCCCGTCGGCGCAGAACCGTTGCTACGCCGTCGAGAACGAACCGCGCCCACCCGCGATAGCGCCTTCCTGTGCGCTGGTGTACAATCGGCCCAATTGTTGCCGCTTGTCCTGCTGCCGCGAGGGGGATTTTCGATGCGTATCCTGCTGATTGCTACCAACCGACACAACCGGGTTATGAGCCGGATGCGAGCGCAGCCCATCCCCATCGGCCTGGCCTACGTCGCCGGCCACCTCGACCGCTCCCGGCACGAGGTGAAGCTGGTCGACCTCATGTTCGCCGACGAAAACTACCTGGATGAAGTCGAGCGCACCGTCCTCGACTTCAAGCCGGACATGGTGGGCATCTCCATCCGCAACCTCAGCAACCACAGCTACATTGACCCGCAGTGGCAGTTGCCCATCACCCGGAGCGTCATCGAGCGCATCCGCACCATTTCCGACGCCACCATCGTCTGCGGCGGTCCCGCTTTCAGCATCATGCCGCAGCAGGTCTTTAACTTCGTCCAGCCCGACCTTGGCATCGCCGGCGACGCCGGTGAGACCTTCGCCGAGTTGGCCAACCGCGTCGAGATCGGCGAGCCCGACTACCGGGGCATGACCGGCGTTCTCTACCGCGAGAACGGCGAAATCGTGTACAACGGTATGCGCTGTTCGTCCGATTTCGGCAGCCGCCCCAGCCTTGATGATCTGGACATGCCCAGGTACGCCAAGGCCGGCTTCGGCGTCAGCGTGCTCACCAAGCTGGGAGGGTTCTACTACCCCACCTCCGCCGACGACATGCGTACCCCCGAGGGCGCGTGGCGGGTGATCCGCCCTATCGACGAGGTCGTCGAGGAGGTAGCCGAGGTCACCACCCGCTACGGCCTCAAGAAAATCTTCTTCGTCGACAACTGCTTCAACGTGCCCTTGGAACACGCCAAGGAACTCTGCAACGCCCTGATGGAGTCCGAGGTCAAGGTCCGCTGGAACACCTGCCTCGCCCCCTACGCCTGCGACGCCGAGCTCATCGGCATGATGAAGCAGGCCGGCTGCGGTCTCGTCATGATGGGCGGCACCCGCGGCGGCGATCCCCACGAGGGCGACAACGATACGTCGCGCTACGCCTCCCTCAAGGAGACCACCGAGCTGTGCGAGGCCGGCGACCTCCACTACACCATCAGCCAGCAGTTCGGCGAGCCCGGCGAGACCCGCGAGTCCGTCGAGAACAAGCTGGAGTTCCTGCGCGGCCTCAAGCCCTCGCTGGCCAACCTCCGCGTCGGCGTCAGCGTCATGCCCGGCACCGACGTGGCCACCCGCTGCATCGAGGAAGGCATCATCAAGGATGAGACCGAGCTCATCGCCCCCACCTTCTACCTGGCCGAGGAGGTCCGCCCCTGGCTGGTTGACTACCTCCGCGAACTCGTCGACGCCAACCCCCGCTGGAGCCTGATGTAGATCCCCAAATGTCAAACCGTCAGGTCTGATTGATTTTGGGAAGACTTGACCATGACTGCCGCTGAATGGGGTAAATCCCTCATCGGAGCCGGGCTTCTCATAATTGCCACGGCTGCCATAATCTACTGGATTTGGCCGGACTGGATGGCCCAACGCGCGGTTGCCGGCCGACTGGGTTCCCTGCTGATTATGGGAGGAGGCGGAGCCTTCATGTCTCTGCTGGGCGCATATATGGCGGCAAACGATGCTCACTAGATTGGCGATAGCGTTTCTGGCGCTCTACGCTCTCGCATTACTGTCATTCTGGTTGTTGACCTACGGCTACGCAGATGCCTTGGCCGGCATCTTGGCGGTGTTGATGGCCGCATCCGGCATCTGGCTCTCCGCAAAAGGAATGGCTCGTCTGAAGCGACCGGATAATCTTTCCGATGGTCAGCTTGAATCCGCCTACCGCTATCGCAACGCCGGCATTGCTTTAGGTGTAACCGGATCCGGCCTGCTCGTATTCTCGTGGCAGAGTTTCCTGGCCCGATTCATCAATGTCTGACAGCCAGGACTCCGTTGCAAAGGAACGCAAAATGACACTGACCCACAACCCCCAACTCGGCTCCGCCCGCATCGCCCTCGCCGACGCCGACACCATCCGCGCCGCCCACCTCCTGCGCCGCGCCGGTTTCACGCCCACCCGCGCCGAAATCGATCGCGCCGTGGGGCGCGGATACGAGGCCACCGTCGACGAGCTGCTGCATCCCGAGGACCGGCCCGACCTGGAAATCGAAGACCTCATCCGCCGCTACCACGTCGACCAGAACAGCCTCATGCTCCTTGAGAGCAGCCAGGGCTACTGGATGTATCGCATCATCAACAGCCAGCGCCCGCTGGAGGAGAAGATGGCCCTGTTCTGGCACGGCCTCTTCGCCACCGCCTACGGCAAGCTCAACCACGCCAAGGCGGTGGTCAACCAGACCCACACCTTCCGCCGCCACGGCCTGGGCAAGTTCGCCGACATCCTGGTCGAACTGTCCCGTGACCCCGCCATGATCTTCTGGCTGGACAATAAGGACAACCACCGCGACGCTCCCAATGAGAACTACGGCCGGGAACTCCTCGAGCTGTTCTCCATGGGTATCGGCAACTACACCGAGGCCGACGTCAAGGCCGCCGCCCGCGCCTTCACCGGCTGGACCATCGACAACACCGAGTACATGAGCATCCGCGCCAGCCGCGACTCCTTCTGGCCCTACGGCCGCATCGACTGGCAGTTCCGCTACCGCGAAGACGACCACGACGATACCGACAAGACCTTCCTTGGACACACCGGTCCCCTGAGCGGGCAGGACGTCATCGACATCATCGTGGAGCAGCCGGCCACCGCTCATTACATCGCCGGCAAGCTCTACAACTTCTTCGTGTCCGACCGGCCCGACGAGGAAGCCATCGGCATCATGGCCGACGAGTTCACCCGCACCGGGGGCGACATCCGCGCCGTTATGCGCCGCATGTTCCTCTCCGACTTCTTCGCCGACGATGCCGTTCGCCTGGGCCGCGTCAAGAGCCCCGCCGAGCTTGTGGGCGGCACCGCCCGCCTGGCCGGCAGCCACCGGCAACCCGAATGGACCATCGTCAACCTGGCCATGGACGTCAACTTCATGGGCCAGGAGATCCTGAACCCGCCCACCGTGGAGGGCTGGCACACCGGCATGGAGTGGATCGACACCGGTAACCTGGTCGAGCGCATCAACGCCGCCGGTGCCGAGATGCGCGATACCGCTCGCCCCGGCGTCCGCGCCATCATTGACCGCGTCAAGACGTGGGGCGACCGGCTGGAACCCCGCCCGCTGGCCGAAGCCTGCCTCGACGCCATGGGCATGTTCGAGGTGTCCGGCGGCACCATGGATAGCCTGGTCGCCCTGGCCGCCCCCTGGGGCGAGACACGCTTCGACCGTGCCGACGGCATCGCCTGCGCCGAGGAACGCGTCGTGGAAATGCTCCAACTCATCGTCGCCTCCCGGGAGTACCAACTGACATGACCGCTTTTTAAGCTTGCTGGGCAGCGATTATGGCCTCATTCGCAGCCGCAATCAAACGCTCGGTCCATTCCCTATCGTAACTCGTTGCAACGTAATCGGGTTGACGATGTATACCTTCTCCTCCTGCGAAGAAAAAGTTTGCTACGTAGCCCCGTCTCCGTAACCTCAGGGCTAGCGTGCAGCCCAACGCGGTGAGAACGATCGTGATCATGCTTAATACTGCAGCTGCCCACGTTGGACCCGCGTTGTAAAAATTGCCTATGATCACTTCTCCCGCTCCATGCCAAACTGCGATACGCAACGCGCTGAAAAAGAATGTGAAAAACGCTACAATGCCAAACAGCAGCCCACCGTAAAATACTAACTCTCCCAAGCATCCCATGGGGCGGGTCTCGGAAGGAAAGACTTGCAACAGATTTCTTGTTGGATATGTAATGCCATCAGACGTTATAAAACGATACTGCGAAATATAAATGCCCGCTTCGTCGAAAAATACGTGCTCATTGCTCTGATTCATTTGATCATGACCTCCACGCTTTGCAGTGTGCACTGTAGCATCGCCTCGTAAATTTTGTAAACCTGTAGGAAACTTCATGACCACTGCCGCAACCGCCACCTTCACTTACAGCCACACCGTGGGATTCCTCGCCTACCGCGGCCGAGGCTTCATCCACCCCGTTGACCTGGCCTTGGGCGGCAACGGCGTGATGTACGTGCTCAACCGAGGCGGGGCGGAGTCCGTGACACGCCTGGACCTCAAGCGGGTTTGCGTCTGCACGGCAGACGAAGGGTACGTCGGGGAATGGGGCACCGGCGGCACCGAGGACGGCCAGTTCTGGTGGCCATCGGCTATTGTCCGGACTGGTGACGGCAGCCTCTACGTTGCCGACGAGGCCCTCCAGCGTATCATCGTGTTCAGTCCCGAAGGCGAGTTCATCCGCCACTGGGGTGAAGTCGGCGACGCTCCGGGCCAGATCAATCGCCCCGCCGACATCGCCATCGCCCCCGACGGCTCCCTGTTGGTCAGCGATGGGATGAACCACCGTATCCAGCGGTTCACCATGGACGGTGAATACTTGGGAGGCTGGGGCAGCTACGGCGCTCAGGCCGGCCAGTTCAACACTCCGTGGCGTCTGGCCTGCGACGCCGACGGCAACGTCTTCGTCGCCGACTGGCGCAACGACCGCGTGCAGGCTTTCACCCCCGAGGGTCGTTTCGTCGGCCAGTGGGGCACGTCGGGAGATGGCAAGGGTCAGCTGAACCGCCCTTCATCCGTGGCCGTTGACGACGAAGGCTACATCTACGTCGCCGACTGGGGCAACGAGCGGGTGCAGATCTTCGCCCCGGACGGCGAGGTCGCGGCCATCCTGCTGGGCGACGCGACGACCTCATCATGGGCGGAAGACTACCTTGCCGCCAATCCCGACGAACAGAGGGCCAGGCGAGAAGCGGATCTGGCCCCGGCCGTCAACCCCTGGCGCGACCATCACCGCGAGACCTCTGCTGGCGTAGAGGCCCGATTCTGGGGCCCGACCTCGGTCAACCTGGACGCCCAGGGCCGCATCTACGTTGTCGACTCCTGCCGCCACCGCGTCCAGATATATCGGAAGAACTCGTAAGTCCTGACGCGCACCCGCTTTCGCAAATCACCAGAATCAGGATTTACGGGATTTCGTGATTCAGCAGAATTGAGAGATATCCACCACAGAACAGTTCCAATCCTGATAATCCCGAAATCTAGCAAATCCTGATTCTGACGTTTCCTCGCCTCTTTCCTGCTAGCCGGCCACCCGCTGCAGCAGCGGCTCCGTCCGGTTCGGCGGCAGGTCCGTCTCAAAGGTGTTGATGACCATCGCCAGCATGGTGTAGTTCCCCAGCACCAACGTCAGTTCGATCGTCCCCTGCTGCCCGAAGATCTCCAGCGCGCTCTGGTAGCCTCCTCGGCTCACCTGATGGTTGCGCAGGATCTCGCGCCCCAGGTTGATCACCGCCGACTCGTCCGGCGCCAGCGCCGGCAGGGCCGTCTTGTCCCGGATAGCATCGACCACGGCGGCGGGCACGCCGGCGTCTCGCGCCGAGGCCGCGTGCGCGTTCCAGATGTGCTGACAGTCCATCTCCCGGGCGGCCACCAGCATGGCCAGCTCCGCTGCCTTCAGGGGCAGGCTGGAATGGTTGCGCAGGTACTGGTTCAATCCGGTGGCGTGCTTGCTGGCCTCCGGCACGTGGGTCATCACCGAGCCAGGCCCGTAGGGGGGCACCGCGGTTCCATTCTGGGTAATCTCGTCGAAGGTGGCCTCCTGGCCGGTGGGGGTGGTCTCACGGGATGCCAGGGGTAGTCGGGCCATGGTGAATTCTCCTTGTGCCTGGGTAGTCGTCTTGGAAGGTTTCTCGCAATCGCAATCGGCATGCGCTGGATGCTCACCGTACCCAGCTTGCGGCGGGGAACGTCAGAGTCAGGATTTTCAAGGGTTGAGGATTATCAGGATTGGAACCGTTCCATGATGGGAATCTCCCAATCCTGCCAAATCATAAAATCCCGCAAATCCTGATTCTGACAACGTACGAAAGTGGGTACGCATCAGGCTCTAGCGATAAGGCTTCTTCCCCGTCTTCTCTTCAAACAGTTTCCAGGTGTTGTCGTTGAACGGGTAGTACTTGCCCGGCGAGCACTGCTCAATCTCCAGCTGCGCCTTGATCACGGCCTCGACTTCCTCGCGCTGGTGCGCGATCTGGATGACCTCGTCGGCCGCCGCCGCTGGCACCACCACCACGCCGTCGTCATCCCCCACGATGGCGTCGCCCGGCCGAACCAGCACGCCGCCGCACTGGATGCAGTCGTTCACGTGCCAGGGCCAGAACTCCGCCGGACCCTGCTTGGCCGTCGCGTTCGCCGAGTACACCGGAAAGCCATACTCCTTGAGCGTGTTCGTGTCCCGCACTGCGCCGTCGGTAACCAGCCCGCCCACGCCGCGCTGGTAGAGGCGGTAGAACTTGATGTCCCCGCCGATGCTGCTGTACGGCCAGCGCATGGCGTCGATCACCAGCACCTCGCCCGGCCCGCATAGCTCAAAGGCCACGTACTCGGCCGAGTCCGATCCCTTGGGCTTGTCCGCCGCCAGGTCGGGCCGGTGCGGCACGAACCGCAGCGTCACCGCCCGGCCGGCCATGTGCTGACCCGGCTGCAGCGGCTTGGCCCCCTCGATCATGCTCATGGGCCAGCCCATCACCCACAGGCCGTCGATCAGCGTCTGGGTGGGAATGGCCTTCAGCGTAGCCAGTGTTTCGTCGGTAACGCCGGTCGCAGCGGAGGCAGTGGTCATTGGGATGGCATCCTGTCCGGAAAGTCGCGCTCGAAAAGCGGCTGCATTGTAGCAGAAAAGAAGGCGGCTCCCCTGGGGAAGCCGCCTTGCAAGGCCATGATAAGAGGGTGCGATTACTCAGTCGGCCAGCCTTCAGCCTCTTCACCGGCGCTCAGCGCGGCCTGGATGCCTTCGGCAGCCTCGTCGGTGACCCAACTGCCCCAGATGTCGGCGTTGTTGTTCAACCACCACAGGGCCGTGGCCTTCACGTCAGCGTCCGGGTTCTCGCCCTGCCAGCGCACTACCGCTTTGTAAATGTTGATGTTGAAATCCCATTTCCGCAGCATCTCCACAACATCGGGGGCCCGACCGGGCAGGTCCGGGTACACCGCTATCAGGATAGTAGCATCCGGGTAGCCGCAGGCAAATGTGGTGTACTCACACTCCGCGCTGTAAGGCGGTTCTTCGAGACGAACCAGGTCCAGCTTCAGCGCCGGATCATTGGTGCCCCACTGGTAACCTAGCCAGGGTTCGCCCCGCTCATAAGCGCCGTAAAGGTCGGCGTTCAGCGCGGCCCCATCACCGGGGTTGACGATGTGGACGTGATCGTTCAGTCCGTATCCCTCAATCTGCTTGGCGTTGACTCCTTCACAAGCCCAGCCGATTATGCAGGACACCAGGCGCGCCTTGTCGCCGGTTTCGGCAGTCTTGAACAGGTCCTTGTACTGCTGGTCCTTCAGGTCTTCTACGCTGTCCAGTTCCGGATACTGTTCCTGTAGGTAGGCGGGGATGACGAAGGCGGACTGCCAGTCCTTGCCCAGGCTCTGGCCCACGGACAGCACCGCTCCCTCTTCACGCGCGGCGTTCCAAGCTTCATTCTGGTTGGGCAGCCAGATCTCCATGGTCACGTGGGTATCGCCGTTCTGCAAACCCTGGAACAGGGGCAGGGTCGCGCCGAACTTCACGTCGGTGGGATAGCCGTATCCCTTCTCGACGATGTACTGCGCGATGCGGTTCTGCAACAGCGCGCTGGACCAGTTCAGGTCACCAAAGATGATGGTTTCTTTCGGTCCCTCGGGAGCCATCACCTCGACGACGCGGGTGACTTCCACCTGCTCCGTGACAACCTTCTCGACCTCAACCTCTTTTTCTACGACCTTCTCGACTTCGACTTCCTTTTCGACGATTTGGGTGACCGGAACTTCAACCTGTTTTTCGACTTCGACCTGTTCGGTCACTACGCGGGTGACTTCCACTTGCTCCGTGACGACCTGCGGTTCCGCCGGCGAGCAGGCCGCAATGGCGATGACCGTTACGATGGCCATCACCATGGTAAGCGCCAATAACCTGTACTTGGTGAACAAAGTTCTTCCCTCCATGCGGGGTGATTTGCCGGGAGTTTTGAGCGGCAAATGAAGTGCTGGCGATTATTGCAGTGTTGATTATCGTTGTCAATCTTACGATTGCAACAACATACAGATTACATAACGACGCTTTTCGTACTAATATCATCCGCCGGACCGAGCGCGCCCGGCCCGCGATTAAAGACCATATTCGTAGCGCGGATTTTGGCAGCCATCCATTCACGCGTACCCACTCCGCTTAAACTGTCATAGGAGTTCGCACTTGAAGCCACATGCCCGTCACTCCTGCGAAAGCAGGAGTCCAGCGATGGTATAGCGACGGAAACAGAACGGTGTTTAACGATTTCGGTTACTGAGTTCCGGCTTTCGCCGGAATGACGGTCCCAACTGCGTAACTCCTATGTCATTGCGAGCGAAGCGCGGCAATCTCGTTGGGGCAAGGAACGCTGCTTGCGGGAACGCGGTCGCCACGTCGTTTCGCTCCTCGAGATGACAAACTGGGTACGCGTGAGTAGCCATCCACCCTTGACCCCTGGCATTTTAGACTCTCCCCTGCCAACGGCTCAACAGTTCAGGAGACGCGGGCAGGGTCTCTCGGTTTTCCCTTCTGTATGTTGAGTATGCTACCCAAATCGGCCAATTTGGGAGGTGGACGCCGGGGGCGCGTCGTCCATCATTGGGCGGGTAAAGGTGTTGTGGGTTGGGGCTTCCGACGCGGCCGGTTGACAACGGGCCGCCTCGGTACAACTGAAAACGCCCTGCGCCGCCACCAGAAACTGAATGTAGTCGAACTCGTCGCAGCGCGCCGCGTTCATGCTCCAATGCACCTCCCCAAAGCTCGCCCCCACCCTACCGGATTCACGTTTCAACCCGCCTCGGTTTACGCGTACCACTTCAACTGCGTAACTCCTATGACACTTTCCCCGCAAGTCTGAACCGTTGCGCCTTCGGTGCGCCGGCGCCTGAAGCTCGCCGCCGGTGGTACACTTGAATTCGGCGACACCGCCACCGCGATAATCCAAACCCCTGGAGAACGAAGACCGTATGTACTCGAAAATAATCGTTCCGTTGGACGGATCCGACCTGGCGGAACAGGCTCTGCCCTACGTCGAGCTGGTGGCCGCGAACCTTTCGGCGCCCATTGAGCTCGTCCAGGCCTACGATGTCCTCCCCGGCAGTGTCCTGGGCTCGCGCTCGCCGCGCGTTGCGGACCAGCTGCAGATGGGAGCGCGGGAGCGGGCCGAGGCCGCTCTGGAGCCCACTCGACAGCGCCTGGAAGCTGCCGGGTTCGCCGTCAACGTCGCCACCCAGCGCGGTCCCGCCGCCGACGTTATCGTCGCCCAGGCCGGCACCGACCCGGGCGCCCTGGTGGTCATGTGCACCCACGGGCGCGGCGGCATCTCCCGGTGGGTCATGGGCAGCATCACCGACAAGGTGTTGCACACCGTGCCCAATCCCATGCTCATCGTGCGCGCCACGGTCACCGGCCCGGCCTCGCCCGGCACGTCGCTGAAGACCGTGGTAGTGCCGCTGGACGGTTCGGCCCTTTCGGAACTGGCGATCCCCCACGCCGTGAGCATGGCCGCTGCCCTGTCGGCCCGCATCACCGCCCTGCAGGTGACCCCAACCGCCGATTACTATCGGCGGCAGCTCACAGTGGTCACGCCGGAGTTGGGCGCCGTTCCCGACTTTGATCCCGGTTCACCCGAGGAGATGGCTGATGAGGACGCGGAAGGCGTGGCCGCCTACCTGGAGGACGTGACCAACCGCATGGCCATTGACCACGCCCACGGCGTCGACACTGCCCACGTGGTGGACGACAACATCGCCCAGAGCATCATCGACCGGGCCGTCGCCCAGCCGTCCCTGGTGGTGATGACCACCCACGGCCGCAGCGGCGTGGGCCGCATGGTCCTGGGCAGCGTCACCGACCGGGTGATCCGTCACTCCAACACGCCGGTGCTGGTGATCCGTTGACCAGTCAACATCCCTTGATGGCGAGGCCCGTAAATGCGGGCCTCGTTTCGTTTTTGCACGCCTCCGCCCCATTGCGTGGTTGGCGCTGCCATGATACTATATCTGTGTCAGCAATAAAGATTATCTGAATTAAGAATGTGCAGCGTTTCACAAATAAGGCAAAAGCGCTACGGCTACGTAGCCAAAAAGGAGGTAACCCCATGACACTGTGCAACAACATAATCGTTCCCCTGGACGGGTCCAAATTGTCAGCCCAAGCGCTCCCCGCAGCCCGGTTGATGGCCAACGCGACGCGTGCGCCGCTCACGCTGGTGCGGTCCTTTGAGCCCCTCCCAGAGTGGTTCGCCGACGCCGACCACGGACGCTTCAGCGCCGCCATGTCCGCCGGCGAGCACGACCGCACGGTAGCCGACCTGGCGGGCATCAGGCGACGCATGGAGCATTGGGGCGTGGAGACCCCGATATTCGTCGAGGCCCACGAGGAGCCGGCCCACCAAGCCATCATCAGCGTGGCCAACCGCGACCCCAGCGCGCTGGTCGTCATGTCAACCCACGGCCGCGGGGGTTTCTCCCGTATGCTGACCGGCAGCGTGACCGCCAAAGTGGTGAACGCGGTCCGGAACCCGACGCTGATCGTGCGCTGCAACAAGACCGACTGCCCGGTGGTGCCGCAGTTCTTCGAGAACATCATCGTCCCGCTGGACGGGTCCGGGTTTGCCGAACACGCGCTGGACTACGCGGGCGAACTGGCCACTACCTTCGGCACGCGGGTCACCCTGTTCCGCTCCACTCCGGGCGCAGACTACTTCCGCACCAATTCCGACTTGGGACACTTCGGCGGAACGGCCTTTTCGTTCAACGAGCCCGAAGTGATGGCCCGGGATCTGGCACACACCTCGGAAGAATACCTGTGGAAAAAAGCCGACGCCCTGCGCGCCCGGTTCCCCCTGTTCGACGTCGATGTGGTGTTCTCGCAGGAAAGCCCTGAGCACGCCATCGTTAAACTGGCCAACCGGCTGGACAACGGGCTGGTGGTAATGGCGACCCGGGGCCGTCGCTCCGTGGGACGGGCTCTGTTCGGCAGCGTGGGCGACCACGTGGTGCGGCATTCCACGACTCCGACGCTCCTGGTTCGGGGCCCGCTGCACGCTGCGGAGGGATCATTCGCCCGCCACTCCCACGAGAGGGGTCGCGAGTTGGCTGCGGTGTAACCTCCACACCGCCGGCGCGCGTGGCGTCGGCCATACTCTGGCGCCAATCGCGACGGGGCGGGCCAATTGGCCCGCCCCTGTCTTTTGTCCCGTCGTTTGACGTCCCGGATCAGTGGTCTACCACTTCTGGATGACCGGCAGGACTTCTTTACCGAACAGGCCGATGTTCTTCATGGTGGCCTCGTGGCCCATGCGGGACTCCTGGCCGTAGAACACCAGGTGCTCCATGCCCAGCCGCTTGTGGATGTGTTCCAGCTTTTCAAGCACCGTGTCCGGAGTCCCGCACACGATGTGGTAGTTCTCCTTCAGTTCCTCGAAGGTCTGCACGTTGAGCGGTTTCAGGCCGGTGCGGCGGGCGGCGATGGCGGCGCTGGCCGCCGAGCGATACCCAACCGGCGCCATGTATTCGCGAGGGCCGCGCAGGGTGGGCCCCATGCGCCAGATGAAGTGCTTAGCCTGCTCGTCGGCCTCCTCCTGGGTATCGCCCACGTAGCAGCACAGCAGGTATCCGAAATTGTCGGGCACGGCCTCACGACCGGCTGCGTTGGCGGCCTGGGTGTACATGCCGAATAATTCCTCGGTCACGTCGAGGTCGGTCAGGAACGCCACGTAGGTGTACCCGTGCCGGCCGGACCACTCGGCGGTCTCCGGAGACGACGTTCCCGGCACCCAGATGGGCGGGTGCGGCTGCTGGATGGGAACCATCCAGGGATTGACCACGCGGAAGTTGTAGTGCTTGCCCTCCCAGCGGAACGGGCCGGGCGTCGTCCAGGTCTTGATCACCAGGTCGTGGCACTCTTCGAACCGCTCACGGTTGGCCACCGGATTGTTGTTGGTGGAGACCGTCTCCACGCCCGTGCCCCGCACGAAGCCGGAGATCAGCCGTCCGCCCGAAATCACATCGATCATGGCCAACTCTTCCGCCAGCCTCACCGGGTTGTCGTGGATGGGCAGGATGTTGCCCAGCAGCAGGATCTTGGCCTGGTGGGTGATCCGGGCCAGCACCGCCGCCGACAGGTTGGTGGCGGCGTTCATGCACGACGGCGTGTTGTGGTGCTCGTTGAGCATGATGCCGTCGAAGCCCAGCTCGTCGGCGTACACGCACTCGTCGAAGTAGCGCTTGAAAAGCCCGTTGGCCGTGTTGGGATTGAACCACGTGTTGGGAAAGGTCAGACGCAACGACGGGTACTTGTCGCCCTCTTCGTCGGGGTACTCGTGGTAGGGGAACTCGGAGAAGTAGTAGCTCTTCACGGGACAACGGCCTCCGCTGGTGAATGGTATGAAACCGGCGGCCATGATAGCACAGGGCCCGTGCTATCATATTGGCGCGGATTGGGAAGAACGATGGCCACTATCAATAGCATCGAAGATTTGGTCCGCGTTCTGGACGAGCATCCCGAGTGGCTTGAGGCGGTGCGGACGCGGCTGCTGACACGCGAATTGCTGGAGTTGCCGCAAACCGTTGCCGATTTGGCGGCCACAGTCCATGAGCTCTCCAGTGAAGTCAAGACTGCCTCGGCCGCGGTTAAAGAGTTGACCAACACGGTTAACGAGTTAGCCAATGAACTTAGGGCCACTAACAGACGCCTTGACCGGTTACAGGATGACGTAGGTTGGCTGAAAGGCCGCATCATCTACGACATCGTGCGCGACGACGCCGCGCTGATTGCGGGCGACATGGGCTTTGTACTGGAGCGGATCCTGGTTCGGGCAGACTTGAGGCGGCTGACGGAAGGGCAGGACCTATCGGACCTGCCCCGGGGAGAGGTGCGAAGTTTCCATCGCGCCGACTTGGTGATGGAAGTTGTCGATAACGCCGGTAACCCCCACTACATTGCCGTAGAAGCGTCCTTCACGGTGAACGGCCGGGACTCGCGGCGCGCACTGCGGAACGCCGAGCTGATGACCCGGTTCACTAGCCGGCCAGCGGTAGCGGCAGTTGCCGGCGTCCGGTACGACTGGAATCTGAAAGAGCCGGTGGAATCGGAGCAACTATACTGGTACGAGATTCCGTCGGAGGATCTGGAAACGGAATAGCTGCCCTGACGCTCAAAGCCGATAGGCTCGAGCCGCTGTACCCTGGAACATGGCCGCCTTTTCTGCGTCCGAATAGGACGCGGTAATCCGTTTGAAAGCGTTCCACACCGTGGTGTAGGAGTAGGACGCCTTGTCCACCGGGAAGTTGCTCTCGAACATGCAACGGTCCGGGCCGAATTGTTCGATGCAGTAATCCAGCCACGGCCCGATGGTCTCGGCCAATTCCTCCGAGTTCGGCGGGACATCGCGTTGGTGCCAGTCGTAGCCGCTGATCACGTTGCCGAACCCGCCCAGCTTGACCACCACGTTTTCGTGGGCCGCAACCGTCGCGATGCCCCTCTGCCAGTCGGCGAACACCTCGTCCCGCCGGCCGGCGTAGGGACCCACGCCCAGCGGCCGCCCGATGTGGTTCAGGATGATGGTGGCGTTGGGGAACGCGCCGGCCAGGTCGGCCAGTTCCGGCAGCTGCGGGTGAAACACCAGGGCATCGAAGCTGAGCTCCATCCGCTGCAGCCGGTCGAACCCGGCGCGTAAATTCGCATCGGCCAGCATCCCGGCGGTGGTTGACCGTCCCAGCGAAACCTCGGGGCTGGCGTCCCAGGAACACGAGAAGCGTATCCCGCGGAATCGGTTGTTGCTGGCGGCCAGGTGCGCTTCCAGCACCGGCGCTACCGCGTCGCCCAGCATCAAGTCGGCGTTGGACACTATTCCGGCGGCAACCTCGGTTGGACCGTACTGGCCGCTGGCGCTCTGGGCGGCCAGACCCTGGACGAACTCGGTTTCTCCGATGGCCCGCATCTCTTCCGGCCCATTGGCCCGGTACATCGAATGGCACTCGATGAACACCGTCTGGGCAACGTTGTGGCCGCCGCCCAGGTCTTCGGTCAGTTGGTCCAGCAGGTAGCGATCTCCTTCCCGGTCCCAGAAGTGGTGATGAGGGTCGCAGATGGGGAGCGCGGGGTCGATGGCCTCTTCCGTGACCTGGCTTAGCCAGGCCTCGCGTTGGGTGGACATGTTCACGCCTCCTCGGGGCTCGTCAGAATCAGGATTTTCGGGATTACGGGATTGGCAGGATTGGAGGCGTTGGTCGTGAGCATCCCTTCAATCCTGAAAATCCCAAAATCAGGCTAATCCTGATTCTGACACTAAATGGGCAGCGGCGCTTCGGTGATGTTTTCCGGTAGCTCCACGCCGAAGGCGTTGACGTTGAACGCCAGCATCGAGTAGCAGCCCATGAGCGTGGTCAGCTCAGTGGCGCCGTTCCTGCCGAACTGCTGTATCACCGCGTCGAAAGCGTCCTGGCTGACCGTCCGCGTGCGGAAGAACTGCTGGCCGTACTCGACCACCGCCGCCTCGTCGGCCGCCGGGTCCGGCAGATCCTGCCGGTCCCGCAGCGCGTCCACGATCTCGTCGCGCAGTCCGGCTTGACGGGCCGGCGGCGCGTGGGCGTTCCAGATGAACTGGCAGTTGTTCTCGCGGGCCGCCACCAGCATGGCCAGTTCGCGGATCCGTGGCGACAGTGAGGTGTCCGTCCGCAGGTACAACGCCAGGCCCAGGGCGCGCTGCGCTACCTCCGGGGCGTTGAGCATCACCGAGCCCGGCCCGGTTGCGGGTACTTCGCCCCGGTCGGCGACGAAGGCGTCAAAGGCGTTGCGTTCATTTTCAGGCACTGATTCTCGGGTCACTGTAGGAGTTCGGGCCATGGTGTCCTCCCCTTTGTATTGTGTTCCATGATTCGAGCACAGTCTAACACCCTTCGTAACGCTCCTACGGCGCAAAACTTGACCGCGCCTGCGCGCCCCAGCGCCCGTCGTTGTCGGTCATGATCCACAGCGAACGGTAGGTGGCGATGGCCGCGCCATCTTCGGTGCACCTCGTGAACTGGATCAGCACGTGGACCTTGTGCGCAGAGCTGTGGATCACTTCGGTAGAGTCCAAGATGGTGTGGTGCCAGTCCGGGCCGGCCCGGGCGTAGAAATCACGCAGGTAGGTAGCTTCCAGTTCACCCTTGTCGCGCCAGATGGCAACGCCTTCGCCGGAGATGCGCACGTGGGGCAGGTGCAGCAGATCGTAGAGCGCGTGGTCGTCCCGAGCGTTCAGCGCCGCCATGAACTGTTCGATGGCGGTAACCGCCGCGTGCGATGCGTCATTTATTTCGCTCATGCTGGTTTCCTCGGTATAGACCTGGCATCTGACACACGGCCGCGCGTGGCAGGCGACGCCGCCTCACGCGTACGCAGTTTGTCTTTTGCATGGATGCACAGGATGGACGGGATACGGATTGACTTTGGATTGGGTTGCAATGGCTCCTTTGGGATTGGATTTTTGCAGGTGACTGGCGGTTGGTTTTTGCAGGTGATCGGGTGATTGGTTGCTCGGTTTGACCAGGTTCCGGGAAGTGATCAGCCCCACGGCCGGGGGTAATGCGCTGGCTTTTGGCCCTCATTTTCCATGCCCACGGCATGGCGCGCTGTTGCGGGCGCGGCGACCCAGGAGACTACTCCGATTAGAGCGGTCGGGGACAGTCTCCTGCGATACGGGTAGCGACTTGGATGCTGACCGAAATTGGCCGTGTGTTCTCGGAACCTGGTCGAAGAGGGACAATCACCTGCGAAGGATATGGCAGCACGGGAGTTCTGAATGGGTCAAGAGGTGGTTTGGCCCCACGCGTACCCAATGTAAACGGCTACCGGGGGTGATTTTACATCGATGCACAGGATGGACAGGATTTTTTGGCCGACGAGATTGCCGCGCTGCGCTCGCAATGACAACGGCTGGAGGGCGAGGGTGGTGGATTCCTGCTTGCGCAGGAATGACGGGACGGAGGCTGGAATGACGGGTGGGGGATTGGAATGACGGAATAATCGAAAGACCCTGGTTGGCGCGTGGAGGCCAGGCCGATGAGATTGCCGCGCTGCGCTCGCAATGACAAACTGGGTACGCGTGAGGTGCCAGGGCTTTTTCAAGTTAATCCGTCATTCCCGCGAAAGCGGGAATCCAGGAGGTCGTTGTGATCGGAATGTTCTGGATTCCGGCTTTCGCCGGAATGACGGTTCGGGGTGAAAGGCCACCAACCAGGGGACTTTGAAAAGGCCCTGGTGAGGCGCCGCCGCCGATTGTCGGCCCGTAGCGAATGTTGTACCATCGTTTGGCCTCAAATTCCCAATAGCCGGCACCTGGAGGATAGCTTTATGGCCAGCACCGCACAACGTGAACGCGACATCGCCATCGTGGGCGTCGCCGAATCGGATGAGATGGGCAACGTTCCCAGCAAGTCTTCCCTCCAGCACCACGCCGAGGCCGCCTACAACGCGCTGGACGATGCTGGCCTCTCCCTGGCGGACGTCAACGGGCTGATGACCGCCGGCTTCAGCACCCTGGCCACCGCCGAGTACTTCGGCGTTCAGCCGTCCTTCACCGACAACACGTCGGTGGGCGGCTCTTCCTTCGTTATCCACGTCGCCCACGCCGCGGCAGCCATCCGGGCCGGCTACTGCGACACCGTCCTCATCACCCACGGGCAGGCCGGCCGCTCCACGCGCGTCCCGGTGCCCGCGGATCGCAACCTCCCGGTCGCCCAGTACGAGACCCCCTACGGCATGATCGGGCAGCCCATCAACTACGCTATGGCTTGCACCCGGTACATGCACCAGTACGGCGAGGACCGCACCCGCCAGGCCCTGGCCGAAATCGCCGTTTCCACCCGCAAGTGGGCCAACCTGAACCCCGTCGCCTACATGCACGACTCGCCCATGTCCTTCGACGACTACCACAACTCCCGTTGGGTGGCGTGGCCGTTCCACCTGTTCGACTGCTGCCTGGTCACCGACTCCGGCGCGGCAATCATCGTGACCACCGCCGAGAAGGCGGCCAACTGCAAGAAGGAGCCGGTGTGGGTGTTGGGCGCGGCCGAGGGCCACGACCACAACCTCATCAGCTTTATGCCCGACCACACCTCGATGTGGGCTCGCGAGACCGGGCCGCTGTCGCTGGAGCGCGCCGGCCTCACTCACGACGACATCGACCACACCATGATCTACGACTCCTTCACCTACACCACCCTGGTGACCATCGAGAGTCTTGGCTTCTGCGGACCCGGTGAGGGCCCTGACTTCGTCGCCAACCAGCGCACGGCGCCGGGCGGCGAATTCGCCCTGAACACTAACGGCGGCGGGCTTTCGTACTCCCACCCGGGCATGTACGGCAGTTTCCTGCTGGTGGAGGCGGTGCGGCAGTTGCGCGGCGAGTGCGGCGACCGCCAGGTCCATCGCAAGGGCTCATCGGACCAGGCCGCCGCAACGAGTATCGTGAACGGCACCGGCGGCTCCCTGTCCTCAACCGGAACGGTGGTGCTGGCGACCGGCTAGAGGTCAGCGCCCGCGCGGCTGCGAACGACAGAATGGAGCCGCTGAAGAGCATCGCGGAGCGGTATTGGGTCGTATACTATCTGATATACGTTGCCGGAGTTGCCGTCGGGGTCTGGAGGTATCACCCATTACGAGAGCAGGGCAAGGATGAGTTGTACGCTCTGGTAGCCATCTTTGCCCTGGCCGCGGGCCTCGCGTTGCTCGTGGCAATAATCATGGAGGTGTTAGGTCGCATGGTGCTGTTAATTCCAGCCGAAATCAAAAGACTGAGGGAACAGGGCCGAAAGCAAGGCAGGGAAGAAGGTCGTCGTGAGGAACGTCGTAGGATCATTGAGGCTCTTCGGCAAGCCGGCGAACGTGAAGACGGATCGGTCCACATCACGCTGACCCCACAAGTCATGAAATTGCTCATGGGTGATGACGACACCGATTAGCGGCGTCAACCCATGACCTCCTGATACTGATGCCCGCCAGTCCCTATCCTGACTCAGGGCATCTATTTCGCAGACCGATCAGCGCAAATTCACCACCTGAACACTGGAAATATGGACATCGTAATCATCGGCCTACCCCAATCTGGCAAATCCACCCTTTTCAACGCGCTTACCCTGGGCAGGTCCGACGCCAGCGGCGCATCGGGCAGCCCTACCGAAATGCACATCGGGACGGTCAAAGTACCGGACCCACGCCTGGAGCACCTGGGCGAGATCTACCATCCTCGCAAGGTCGTGCCCGCAGAGATACGCTATACCGACCTGCCCGGGCCTGAGGGCATGGCCCGGTCGCAGGGAATTAGCGGGCGGTATCGCAACATCCTCCAGTCCGCCACCGCGTTCCTCGTGGTCGTGCGCGCTTTCCAGAACGACTCGGTTCCCCATCCTACGGGCACGGTGGACCCGGCCCGAGACCTTGATGCCATGCTCGGCGAACTGACCTTCGCCGACCTGGAGGTGCTGGAACGAGCCTCCACGCGCCTGGCCGACCAGGTGAACAAGACCAAGGCCACCGAGAGGCCGATGGTGGTGCGCCAGAAGGAAACCGTGGATAAGGCCCGCGCCGGCCTGGAAAACGGCGTGCCGGTGCGTTTGCAGACTTTCAGCGACTCGGAACGGTCCATACTGGTCAACTACCAACTGCTCACCGACAAGAACGTGATCGCCGTGTTCAACACGGATGAAGGGGCCGATGCGATATCTATATCCGACCTGGATATTGATCCTGTCCTCACCGCCGGCGTGGGTCAGGTCAGCATCAGCGCGCGGATCGAGGCCGAGCTGAGCACGATGGATCCTGAAGAGGCCGAGGAGTTTCGCTCCGATTTCGGCCTGGGCGAATCGGCCACGTCGCAGGTGATCCGGGCCAGCTACGACACCCTGGGCCTGGTGTCATTCCTGACCGTGGGCGATGACGAAGTCCGCGCCTGGAGCGTGCCCGGGGGTATGCCGGCCGTCAGCGCGGCCGGGGTTATCCACTCCGATTTCACCCGCGGCTTCATACGGGCCGAGGTCATCGCCTACGAAGACTTTTCCGCCTGCGGCGGTATGGTGCAGGGCCGCAAGGAAGGACTGCTCCGCTCCGAAGGGAAGACCTATCCGGTGAAGGACGGAGACATCATCAACTTCCTGGTCAACGTGTAAGCGCCATGATCAACATTCGCCAGTTCCGCGCCGAGGACGCCGAGGCGGTTCGCAACCTGTTCGCCCACGCCCAGGACGACATCGCCGAGAGCTACAGCCACACCGCGGCCGACCGCGAGGGGTTCCACGAATACATCGACGGCGCCCTCAATCACGACCTGGCCCACGTCGAGCGGAGCTACCTGCAACGGCCGGGCAGCAACTTCTGGATCGCCGAACTGGACGGCGAGCCGGTGGGCTGCATCGGCGCCTACCGGCGGGACGATGACGAAGCGGAGATAAGACGCCTGGCAGTGGCCCGGTCGGCGCGCCGTCGGGGTGTGGCCTCAAAACTGCTGGCCCAGGCGGAGGAGTTCTGCCGCGACGCCGGGTACGCCCGTGCCATCGTCTGGACCGCCAACCACATGACCGCCGCCATCGCCTTCCTCCAGCATCGCGGCTACCACGAGCTGGAAGACCACGCCTTTCCGCACACCAGCCTGACGCTCTATCTGTATGGGCTGGAGTTGTAGCCGGCGCTGCTTACGCTCGCCGGCAACGGTTTTGGTATATTGGGCGATAAGAAGGAGGTGGATACGATGTTCATTGCGGAGATGACGATAAAAGACGTCCCGCCGTTCAGTGGGGAAGTCGATTTCAAATTCGATAAGCGCGTGAACGTGTTCATCGGGCCAAACGCGAGTGGGAAAAGCACTTTGCTTGAGCACCTGTTGCGCAGCTACAACAACACCGGCACCAGCGATCCGGAGCTGTCCTACATAGACGGGCAACCCGTTCACTTGGTCCGTAGCGAGGACTGCGCTTTCGTTCTAGAGGACGACGACGATACTTATGACCATCAAAGCGAGATATGGAACATCATTATTATACCTGCCACGAGAGTGCCCTATCATTTTTACCATGACGATATTGTAACAGGTAGTGACGAAAAGGTTTTTTATGGTAGCTCGCACATTTCGGGGCTTCTTTATGAAAGTGACATTCACAACACAATATCTGCTCTGTATAGAATTATAGAGGGCAAACCCACCGATGATATGCGCCTAACTCGCGATATGCCGATAGAGGAGATCTGGGAGCACGACTTTACCCTAGAGCGGGCAAAGGAAGATACTCAAAAGGCAGGACGCGGGCTCAATGAGGCTTTGTCTGTGAGTCATTCTTGTGCAAAAGATATTTGCCGAGAGATTGTCCGCGGCAATGCGCCTCTGAACAAGCAGACTGTAATGGAAGTTACATCCGAAAGTGGATTGCCCACGTTAGATGCTCGTCTTGAACTAGCGGTACGTGTTCAGACTAACGACCGTGGCGGATCTGCTTTGGATATGACCTCTCTGTCCGCGGGCACTGAGGGAACGCTTTGGTGGACCAGGTTAATAGCCCTCAGCCTTCTGTTTATGCACAAATTTGAGACGGGGTGGCAAAAGCGGCGCGCCATCCTGCTGATTGATGAGATTGAGAACCATTTGCATCCCACTTGGCAGCGCCGCGTCATCCCTGCGTTACTGGACCATTTCCCCGGCCTGCAAATTTTCGCCACTACGCACTCGCCCTTTGTGGTGGCCGGCCTGAAAAAAGGCCAAGTGCACTTGCTCAACCGGGACGAGAACGGCGTCGTCAGCACCACCACCAATCAACAGGACATCATCGGCTGGACGGCGGATGAGATCTTGCGCGTTTATATGGGAGTCGGCGAACCTACCGATGAGCGCACGGCTAACGCCGGGGCGGAATTGCGGCGGTTGAGAGATATGGGGACGCTGGCGGATGAGCGTGAGGAGGAGCAGCGTCAGGCGCGTATCCGCGAGTTACGGGAAATTGTCAACATAGCCGTGCTCGACGGACCAAGGGCAGCCGAAGATGCTCGGTTTACTGAGAACCTGACCCGTATCCTCGAACGCTATCGCCTGTCTCGAGACCTCAATCAGGAAAACGGTTAGTATGCACACCATCAACCGACCGGCAGATGTACCGGCCGAGCTAGTTAATCTTGCCAATAGTGGCGGCGAGGATTTTGGGCCGTTAGCCCGTCCACTGGATGAAGTTTTTGCGGGCGTCTGCGCGTACTGCGAGCGTACAACTGACGATGACGACGCCGACCTGAAAACCGGGCTTTTCACCTGTGACCATTTTAAGCCGCGTCACTTGGTATGCCATCACGACCCGGCAATAGGACAATGCGCTGGCGTATCGCCGCTTCACTCCGCTAATTGTCCAATATACGATTGGGACAATCTGGTGTACGCTTGTCGTTCCTGCGCCGACGCCAAGGGCGGCCAGTGGCCTCGGCCCGGCGATAGCGCCGATGGCTACATCAATCCGGCCGGCGCCCGCGATGCCGCTGATGCTCCTGAGGAGGTTTTCGTTTACGATATCAGCGGCGGCAGAATCTTGGTGCATGACAACATAAGCGGGGTTGTACGCAACAATGCCCAGCGTACCATAGACGATTTAGCCCTTAACGAACCACGACGCAGTCCCCGGCATCCGGGTACGCGCTATGCTGCCAAAGAGCGCTGGATTGACCTGGCCGAATTGCGCGGTCAGTGGGTGAAAAGGTTGCGGGAAGCTCTGGACGCGATTGCGTCCGGTGAACCGGACGCATTGGGTTATGTGATTGGCGAACATATCCATCCAAGTTGCCGATTTTCGTCAATCTGCCGCCAGTTCATTCAAGAATCAGGATATGGCAGATACCTGGTGCCAACTAATTAATCGGTCGCGCAAAGCTGATCTCGTGCCCGTCGGGGTCGGTTATATGGTAGTAGCGCTCCCGCCAGGGCGCGTCGGCCGGTTCGCCGTCGGGAGTGTAGCCAGCGTCAACCATGCGGCGGTGGTGGGCATCCACGTCGTCGACGTAGAGGATGCAGCGGCCCCACCAGCGCACGTCGGCGTCGGTTGACAGGATCAGGTTCAGGTAGCCATCGCCGACGCTGAGCGAGGTGAATGACGCCTCGGGCCCGCCGTACAGGATGGGTATTCCCGCTCCGTCGTGGTAGAAGGCCACCGATCTGGCCATGTCGCGCACCGCCAGCGTGATCGCGCTGATGCTCTGTACCGTCATCGTGGGTCTCCCGGCGGCGTTGCACCGCCGTGTAGTAGAATGATGCCAGACTGACTAATGATTGCCGGCGAGAATTATGTCAAAAATTGACCGCCAACGCATTGATGGGCCTCCCGACTGCTTGCCGCTTTTGGAATCGATTCTACGTGAGATGGGATCGGTCATCGTTGCCTACTCGGGCGGCGTTGACAGCGCCCTGCTCGCGGTGGCCGCCCAGCGCGCGCTGGGAGATCGCGCCCTGGCCGTTACCGCCATCTCGCCGGCACTGGCCGCCCGCGACCTGGGCGACGCGGAGATGGTGGCGAGGGAATTCGGGATCAACCACCGGGTCATTCACACCGACGAATTGCAGCGGGAGGGCTACGTCGCCAACTCTCCCCAGCGATGCTATTTCTGCAAGACTGAACTGTACGACCAACTCGCCGTCCTGTCCGCCGCTGAAGGCTTCCAATGGATCGCCAACGGCGCCAACACCGACGACCTGGGCGACTACCGACCTGGCATGACCGCCGCCGCCGAGCACAACATCCGCAGTCCCATGGTGGAAGCGGGCATGGACAAGGCCCAGGTGCGCGCCGCCGCCCTCTGGCTGGGCGTGCCGCTGTGGGACAAGCCGGCCCAGCCCTGCCTCTCGTCGCGCATCCCCTACGGAACTCCCGTGACCGTCGAGTCCCTGCGGCGCATCGAGGCGGCCGAGGACATCCTGTGCGATCTGGGCCTCCGGGAAGTCCGCGCCCGCCACCACGACAAGCTGTGCCGCATCGAGGTGGGCGCCGACGAGATGGAGCTGGCCTTCGCTCACCGCGACGAAATCACCCGGCAACTGAAGGGTCTGGGTTACCTCTGGGTCTCCCTGGACCTCAGCGGCCTGCGCTCCGGCAGCCTCAACGACGTGCTCCGCGTGAGCGCCTCCGACTCGCGGGCATGAAAACCGCGTTCATCCAGTCCGTCGGCGGCGCCAGCGGTGACATGCTGCTGGGCGCGCTTCTGGACGCCGGTCTGCCCCTGGATGCGGTGCGTACCGCCGTCGACGCCCTCGGCATCCCCGGCGTCGACATCGGCACGTCCATCGAGACTCGCTGCGAGGTTCGCGGCACCCGGGCTCTGGTGGACGTATCCGATGCCCCCCGATACTCACCGCAGCAGATGCTGGATGCCGTGGCGGGCGCGGCGGAACTGTCCGAACGGACGCAGGAGGCTGCCACCGCCGTCCTCAAAACCCTGTTCGTGGCAGAGGCGCGAGTCCACGGCAATGAGCCTGACCGGATCCACCTCCACGAGTTGGGTACCGCCGATACCCTGGTTGATGTCGTTGGCGTCGTGCACGGGTTGGAGCAACTTGGTGTCGAGCGCGTCTGCGCATCGCCGCTGGTGCTGGGTGAACCCAGTGGACCGCGGCGGCCCGGCGGCTACAGCAACCCCGCGCCGGCGACCCTGGAGATCATCGCGGCCTCGGGTGTCCCCGTTGCCCCGGAGCGGCAGTTCCACGCCGGGGTCGGCGAGCTGACCACGCCCACCGGCGCGGCGCTGATAACCACGCTGGCTGATGAGTTCCGCCAACCGGCCATGACTATTGACCGCATCGGCGTCGGCGCCGGCGGCAAAGACCCGGCCGCCTTCCCCAACGTGCTGCGGTTGTGGCTGGGTGAAACCGTCCCCTCCGCTGTCACGGCGAGCGAAGCGCGGCAATCTCCGGAAGCTCGGGCCGCCCAACCCTTCGCCCGCTGGCAGGACAACGTAGTGCTGCTGGAAACCAACCTGGACAACGCCACCGGCGAGCAGTTGGGTTTCGCCATGGAGCGCCTCTTCGAGGCCGGCGCCCTGGACGTGTGGCACACGCCGATCCAGATGAAAAAGAATCGCCCCGGCATCCTGCTATCCGCCCTGGCCCCAGCCAACCTGGAATCCCGCCTGGCGGAGGTGTTCCTGCGGGACACGCCGACGCTGGGCGTCCGCGTCCGCCCGGTGGGCCGCTATGTGGCCGACCGGGACACCGTGACCGTGGAGACGGAGTACGGGCCGATGCGCCTCAAACGCAAGTGGCTCGCCGGCGAGGTCGTCAGCGCGGCCCCGGAGTACGAGGACGTGGCGGTGGCAGTGCGGGAGGCGGGAGTGGATTGGAGCGCGGTGGTCAACGCAGCGGACGGGTTGATCGGCAGCGATTAAAACTCATTCGCGGCCCGCAATTGCTCAACGGCCATGCTGGTCGAGCCGGCAAATTCGTGCGTACGGTCGATCCAGAACTCTGCAAAAGCCTGCCGGTCATCGGTCGGCAGCGCGCGCAGATCGGCCACGAATTGCCGTGTCCAGTTGATGCGATAGAACCACACGTCCAACTTGTTCAGGCCCAGATCGTCTATCGTGACTTCCGCCTTACGCTTGGCGTCGCCGTCCAAAGCTGGATGCGGGATGATCTCGCCGGTGAGCATGTCGTAATCGAAATATCGTCCAGGACGTTCCTGCTCGTCGCCGGCGCATGGGTCGACGTACCCCAAGGCGGGCCATTTGTCCTGCTTGTTTTCTTCGTTGCAGCGGCGGCAACTGAACACCCAGTTGGTCCACTCATAGGTCAGTTCCGGGAAGCGTGACCGTGGCTTGAAATGGTCGACGGTAGCGGCCTTTCCTCCGACCTCCGACGCCGGTACGCATTGGCGCTCGCAGTACCAGCAGATGTTGGCTGATTGACTCCCCAAGGTTGCCCGAAACTCTCTCCAGAATGAATCGGTGGGTCGGCCCCCAACGTGGTTACGGAAGTAGTTAATCCATCCCGACGTGAACTGGCTAGCATACCCGTCCACCCCGTCCGGCTCGGGCCCCCGGTCAATCCACCGCATCGTTGCCTAGCTGCCGTCCTGAGATAGTTCGGACTGTCGGGAGCGCAGGAACTCCAGCATCATGTCGCCGTAGCGTTCCCGCTGCGCCTCCAGCGGGGTGCTGCTGGACAGGAAGTCCTCGTTGACCTGGCGGCGCAGTTCTTCCATTTCGGCGGCTTCCTCATCCGTAAGCGCGTCCTTACGCCGCAATTCCAACAGTCGTTCGCGACGATCGATGGTGAGTTGGTCGGTAGGCTCGTCGACACCCATGAATGTGCGCAGGATTTCGTCCGTGGTCCACCCGATCATGTCGTGTTGGTTGGTGCTGGCCGTAACCACCCCATTGGCATCGCGCTTCAGCATGTGCACCTGCCCCGCCTTCAACCCGGCCACCACGAAAGGCGAGTGAGTAGTGGCGAAGATCTGCAAGCCGGGGAAATGCTCCAGGAGGGCGGGTATGACGCGGCGCTGCCAAGTGGGATGCAGGTGGTTTTCGATTTCGTCGATGAGCAAGATGGCGGGCATCTCTTCCCAATCGGTGCGAAACTCATAATGGCTTACCATCTTGAGCGCCACCCATCTCACCCACAATAAAGTCCCCTGTATGCCGGAGCTCATTTGGCCGGCGTAAATTGGCAACGAATCCGCACCTTGGTGATACGCGGACTCTGATGGACGCTCGAATGGGGACAGGTGTTCGAAATTGCGAATATCGTTCGTGTCAACGGCCATATCCAAATGGACTTCGATGGGTTCAGCACCTCGCGGCCCTTGAAGGTATCCTCGCACGTCGAGGCCTGGAACGTAATTGTGTGAACTTGAACCTCTTATCACCTCACTGCAAATCATTCGGACGCAACGATCAACAATATCTCTCACTTTCCGTAGGTTGTAGCGTTCGGGATATGTATAGTAGTTGTTCCATTTGTTGCCCTTGAGAGAAATATACGGTGACGACCGGTCCGGTTCCATATCCCAGACCTCTTCCGTCAAAGTTTCGACAGCCAGTTTCAGGTTCACACCACTGAATTCTCTTTCTAGAATGTCGTCCGAGTTGTCAGCCTCCTCGAGTTCGATTTCTGCATTCGACGACTCGGGCAACGGCAAGCGGATCGGACTAATGGTAATTACTGGTGGAGGAGCGCCGGCCAGGAGAGTATAAGTTTCCGGTTCGCGCCAATTTTCGCTAACGCCCAAGCTATCGGTGGTGCAGCCTTCATCCAGGTCTTCCGTTACCCATGCATCAGGAACCGCTCTCGGTATTTGCAAGTTTATCCAGCGCAGAACTGTGCTTTTGCCGGACGCGTTAGGCCCAATGAACACGTTCACGCGCTCATCAAACTTGATCGTGATTCGCTCTGAAATCGGCGGAATCGCGCCAATAGACATCCCTGTAATGTGCATCGTCGCCACCTCAGTCCATCCATTCTAAATCAAAAAATCCTGTCGATCCTGTGCATCCATGTAAAAAACCTAATAGCTCTCCCACAACCGCCCCCACTCCGTCTTCAGCGCCTTCCGCACTCTGCCCTTCCCTATCGTGTTCAGCCAGTAGCCGTTGTGGTAGAGGTTGCTGGCGGTGTAGGCCCAGGCGGCGATGGGGGAGCGGAGGAGGGCGTTTTCCAGGGGTTTGAGGGGACCCCAGTAGATCATCTTCTGGCCGCGGCTGGCGAAGGTGTTTTCGTTGTCGGCGAAGTTCCAGTTGACGCGGCTGATGTCGGGCTCGTCGCCCACCACCTCGATGTCGCGCATATCGCCGACGCCCAGGCCGCGCTCGTGGGCCAGGCGGATGAACCGCAGGGACATCGGGTCGAAACCCATCATCGAGGCGACCACTGCGTCCACGGCCACCTGGTCGGCGCCGGCCACGATGCGGTTCTTGATGTGCCAGCGCATGGCGCGGGGGCCGGGTCCGTCGCCGGCGAAGGTGCCGTCGGTGACGGCAAAGATGCCGGGGTGAATCTCCTGCTGAATCGCCAGGAGGTCAACCAGCGTCTCGTGGATGACCGAATGGGTCCAGTGACGCTTGCGGTGGAGCAGGCCGCCGAAAGCGTTCTTCATGGCGCCGGTCATGGTGGTGAAGACGTGGGTCTTCATGGTGGGCAGGTGGACGATGTTCTTGCCGGCGAAGATTTCGGGTATCTCGATGCCCTCCGGGTAGATATCGTCCAGCACCAGCATTTCGGCTTTGGGCTCGTAGCGGATCCAAGGCTCCGGCGGCGTGTCCAGGTGCACGGTGCGGAGGCTGTACTTGTCCTGCACCGGCTTGTGTCGGTTGTTGACCTCGCCCTCGAAGGAATCGACGACTACGGTGCCGTTGTGGGCGGCGATCAGATCCCGGTGGCCCATGTTCTGCAAACCGAGGATGGCCCCTTCCAACTGCCACGGCGTGGTGGAACAGCCGGGGTACCAGTGCTGCCAGGAGATGTTGATTTTGAGCAGGGTCTCGTACTCGGGCAACAGTACCTGTTCGGCGCCGGCCAGCCGCATGGCGCGCTCCACGTCGGCCAAAACGGTCTCCGGCGTGGTCGCCACCACGGAAACGACCGGCGTTCCCGTTCTGCGACCGCCCACCGGCTGTGTTGTCGTACCCAACTGCTCCGTGGTAGTCATCAAAAGTCTCCGATACATTTTTTACATTGATGAACAGGATGGACAGGATGAATGATAAACAAAGATATCCTGTGCATCCATGCAAAACAATTCTACAACGCCGTCCATCCGCCATCGACGATCAACAGGTGGCCGGTGGTGGCGCCGGCGGAATCGCTGGCCAGGTAGATCGCCGCGCCCACCAGTTCCTCAGGGTCCATGCGTCGGCCCAGGGGCATCTTGATGGCCAACTCGGCGCGCACCTCGTCGGCATCGCGATCATCAGCTTCCAGCAGGCCGGGCGTGATGGTCGGGCCGGGGCCGATGGCGTTGACGGTGATGCCGTGTTGGGCCCATTCCAGCGCCAGCACACGGGTGAGATTGGCCAGCCCGCCTTTGCTGGCGCAGTAGGCGGCGCGGTTCACGGCGCCGACCACCGCCATCTGCGACGCGATGTTGATGATACGGCCGAACCCGTTGGGAATCATCAGGCGGGCGGCGGCCTGGGAGCAGAAGAATGCCCCCTTGAGGTTGGTGTCCATCACCGCATCCCAGTCTTCCTCAGTGACCTCCAGCGCGGGGGCGCGGCGGCGGATCCCAGCGTTGTTGACCAGGATGTCCAGCCCGCCCAGGTCGTCGGCCAGGCGCCGGATTGTCGGCCTGATTTCGGCGACGTCCTGCACGTCCAGGTCGCCGGCCAGCCCGACTTGCCCCTCGTTGCGGATTCGCATGACGACGCTGGACAGACCCTCCCAGGACTCGTCCGATGCCATGTCGGTGACGGCCACGTCGGCGCCGGCCTGCGCCAGTCCCACTGCCAGGGTGGCTCCGATCCCTCGCGCCGCGCCGGTCACCAGCGCCTTTCGTCCCGTCAAGTCCAATCCTGCGAAGGGCATAACATTCTCCTGTGGTCAGCGATGCGCTACGTTAGACGCTCGCGTGTTTGGGCATTATAGCGATGGCGACGCATTCTTTCTGTTGATGCTGCTCGCAGCCCCGTGCTATTGTGTTGCAGCATATTTTGCCCGCGGATAAACAGGGAACGCGTTGTTTCGGACCATATCGCCAGGGTTGTTCAGAGCGCTGGCCACAATAGCCGTGGCAGCAGCGGCCGCATTTTTCGCCGCGAGCCCGTGGTTGGCGAATACCGCCGAGGCCAACGGCGCATCCACCATCATCATGGACCGCACCCAGGGCTCTTACCGCATGGTGGTGGGTATCATCCCCGCGCGGCCAGTGATCCCGCAGACGCACCTGGCCATCCAAGTGTTTGACGTTGCCGACCCCCGCCCACTGCGCGACACGGAGGTGCGGATGACCGTGGTCACGTCCGGGCCTCCCGGTTCGGCGGGATTCGGCCCCCACCAGGTGCTCAACGAGCAGACGCTGCGCTATTTCGAGGTGGACGTGCCCTTCGCGACCACCGGCCCGTGGGACGTGTCGGTAACGGTCGCGTCGGATCGGGGGGAAGAGACCTTCGTGCTGCCGCTCGACGTGGGCGAACCCGGCGCCAGCATCCAGTGGATCTGGATCACTGCGGTGCTGGTCGTGATCATCGCGGTGGGCGCGTGGACGTGGCTCACACTACGCCGGCGCAACTCCGCTGCCTGATGGACCGCCGCAGCGCTCGTATCCTGCTGTTCGTGGGGGCGGCCGCGTTGGTCGCGCTGTGCGTCGCGGTATTTCCGGTGGCCGTCGATGCCCACGGGTTCGGCGAGCGGTACGACCTGCCGTTGCCGCTCTCCCTGTTCGTGATCGCCGGCGCGGCGGCGGTGGCGCTGTCCTTTGTGGTGGTGGCGGTGTTCCTGCGGGCTGGGGCCACCCACGCCCGCTATCCCCGTTACAACCTGCTGCGGTTGGCGCCCGTGCGCTGGTTGGCCTCGCCACCCATCATCGCCACGCTAAAAACCCTGTCGGTCGCGCTGACCGTCTACGTGATCGTGGGAGCCCTGATCGGCAACGAACGCGCCGCGCTGAACCCGGCGCCGGCAGCGATTTACGTGGCCTTCTGGGTGGGATTGAGTTTCTTCACGGCACTGTTCGGCAATCTGTGGGCGCTGGTCAACCCGTGGAAAGCGACGTGGGGATTTCTCGAGCAGGCGTTCGCGGTCGTATCGGGCGGAGGCCGGCTGAGCCTGCGCCGCCGCTACCCCGAGGGGATCGGACCCTGGCCGGCCGTGCTCGTGTTCATCGGATTCGCCATCCTGGAAACCGTGGCCGCCGATACTGCCGGACCGCGAGCCTTGGGATGGATTCTCGTGCTCTACACCCTGTACAACTTCGTTGGCATGTACGTGTACGGGCGGGAAGTCTGGCTGCGCAACGCCGAAGGATTCACGGTGGTTTACGGCTTCATGTCCCGTTTCTCCGTAACCGAGGTCCGATCACCAACGTCGCGATGTCGGCGATGCTCCAGTGACGGCCGCTGCTCCGCTGGCGAAACCGACTGTGTCGACTGCTACGAGTGCTACGCTGCTTCCCCGCCGCCGCAGCGCCAGTTCAACCTGCGCCCGCCCGGTGTGGGCCTGAACCGCCTGGGCGTGGTGACCCTCACCGTGGTCTTCCACGTCATCCTGCTGCTGTCCACGGTCTCCTTCGACGGCCTTTCGGCAACGCCGGAGTGGCTGGTGTTCACCGGCCAGTTCCTCCTCCAGTCCCCGCGCTACGGAGGGTATATTGCCAACCTGATCGGCGTCCTGGGAATTCCCGTGGTCTTTGGGCTGCTGTTCGCCGTTACATGCGGGGCGATGGTCCTGCTATCCGGCCAAGCCGAACCGGACACCGGCCAACTGTTGCGCCGGTTCACCTTCTCGCTATTGCCCATTGCTTTGGCCTACCACTTTGCCCACTTCTTGGGGTTCCTGTTCATCAACGGCCAGCGGTTCATCGTGCTGGCATCCGACCCCTTCGGCTGGGGCTGGGACCTCTTCGGCACCGCCGACGCCATCATCAACATCGGCATCCTGTCGCCGGTTTTCATCTGGTATTTCTCGATCCTGGCCATCGTGGTCGGCCACATCGCCGGCGTGTACCTGGCCCACGTACAGGCGACGCGGATCTATTCCACCCGGCGCGGCGCGCTGCTCAGCCAGATCCCGATGCTGGTGCTGATGGTGTGCTACACTTGCGCGAGTTTGTGGATAATTTCGCGCCCCATCGCCGAATGAGGGTGGCCCAATACGGAGGATTCGACAGTGCCTGAACGCAGCCCGCGACTGGAAGGAAAGGTGGCAATCGTGACCGGCGCCGGCTCCAGCGGGCCGGGCGTCGGCAATGGACGAGCCACCGCTACGCTGTTCGCCCGCGAAGGAGCCAAGGTCCTGCTGGTTGATATCACCGAAGAGCGGGCTGTGGAGACCATGGAGATGATCCAGGCCGAGGGCGGCGTGGCCTCCACCGTGCAGGCCGACGTCACCAGGGCCGCCGACTGCGAGCGCATGGTTGAGACCTGCATCGAACGCTACGGCCGACTGGACATCCTGGACAACAACGTGGGCATCTCCCGCCGGGGAACCGTGGTCGAAGTGTCCGAAGAGAATTGGGACCACATCATGGCCGTGAACGTGAAGACCATCGTCATGGCCAGCAAGTTCGCCATACCCCGTATGATCGAGGCCGGCGGCGGCTCGATCATCAACATCTCGTCCATCGCCGGCCTGCGCGCCCACAGCAGCACGCCGTACACTGCATCGAAGGCGGCGGTGATCGGCCTGACGATTTCCATGGCCGCCGACCACGGCCCCGAGGGCATCCGCACCAACTGCATCGCCCCCGGCCTGGTCTACACGCCCATGGTCGCGCCCCGAATGGATGATGACCTGCGCCAGGTCCGGAGTTCGTCGGCCCCGCTGCGCACGGAGGGGACGGCCTGGGACATCGGCAACGCGGCCCTGTTCCTGGCCAGCGACGAGGCCCGCTGGATCAACGGCGTGGTGCTTCCTGTCGACGCCGGCCTGGTGGCAACCTCTCCCGTCACCTACCAGACACTGGCGCAGCAGGTGCGGGTGTAGTCCCGTATAATGGAGCTGAGGATCGGGAGGCAGTGATGGTTACGCCAGACACACAAAGCGCTCCGCCAGATGCCCAAAGCCCATCTTCGAACGGCGCTGGTACATCTGATTCAGACGTTCGAAAGCCGCTTACCGGGACGGCACCTCAGGGAATGACGGCACTGGATCGTGCGAACATCCCCCTGCTTATAGGCGCAGCAGTTGCGTTGGCGGTGCTCCTGATAGGTTATTGGATCGAACATCGGCATGTGGTGCTTGCAGGGGGATTTGGCGTCGTCGCGATGGCGCTGGTTTGGGTGATCGTCGCTTGGTTCAGTTTGGGTAGATCGATATTCAAATGGCTCGGTTCCCGCCGTTATCGTCGGGGTCCGAGTTAGGGCGACATACGTGGCGAATGTACACTCCAACGCAAGCGACAACCACCGCGCATGCCAAAATCATCAGCACCACGCGTAGCCGGGTTTCCAATCTTTGAGTGGTAGGGTTGTCACCAGCAGCTAGATCAATCACCGTTGTGGCAGCGGCAATCACAATGAGCAACAGAATCGCGCCTACGACGGCATTCCTAATGGGGCGTGGCGCTAATCGCAGCAGGAAAGCAACCAATCGATGCGTCGCGGTTTCGTTGCTCATGCTACCGTGTCTTGCGACGCCTCCCGCCGCTAGCCCTCGATAGATACCAGCGTCAGGTCGAAGGTCAGGTCCTTGCCAGCCAGGGGATGGTTGGCGTCCAGGGTGACCGCTTCGTCGTCGACGGCGATGATGGCAAACGTAACCACCTGCCCGCTCTGCTGCTGGCCCTGCACGCTGGTGCCAACTTCCAGAGGCATGTCGGGAGGGAACTCGCCGCGCGGCACCCGCATCACGCCGTCGGCATGGTGCTCGCCGTAAGCGTCGGCGCAGGGAATCCGGATGGTCTTGGTATCTCCGACGGCCATTCCGACGACACCGTTCTCAAAACCCGGTATCACCTGGCCGCCTCCAACGGTGAAGGCCATGGGTGTGCCGCCTTCCGATGAGTCGAACACTTCGCCATCGTCCAGGCGGCCTGTGTAATGTACTCTTACCCTGTTGCCCGTTTGTGCTGTGGTCAAATTGGCCTCCACGCCATGTCTGGATGCGTCACTGTAACACGAGCGTCAAGGCGGCCCCGATTGTGATAAGGTTACGCCACTTCCAGGCGTGCGCCTGAAACGATGCAACCCAGCGAAACAGGTTCGGGAGGAGCCATGAAGTACGGATTGTTTATGATGCCGTCCCATCCGCCGGAACGGAACATCTACGATGCCCACCAGTGGGATCTGGAATACCTGGCCCTGTGTGACGAACTGGGCTTTGACGAGGCCTGGATCGGCGAGCATTTCACCTCGCCCTGGGAGCCCATTCCTGCTCCAGACCTGCTGATCGCCCAGGCGTTGATGAAGACCAAGCGCATCAAGCTGGGGTCCGGCGCGCACCTGCTGCCCTTCCACCATCCCGCCGAGCTCGCCCACCGGGTGGCCTACCTAGACCACATCTCCCAGGGTCGCTTCCTGTTTGGCGTGGGAGCCAGCGGGCTGCCCAGCGACTGGGCGCTGTTCGACGTCGACGGCAACAACGGCGAGCACCGGGACATGACCCGTGAATCGCTGGACATCATCTTGAAGATCTGGCAGAACGACGGCCCCTTCGAATACAAGGGCAAGTACTGGAACGTCAGCATTCCCGAGCCCATGTACGGCACCCTGGAGTTCTTCCTGCGGCCCTACCAGCAGCCCCACCCGCCCATCGGTGTAGCCTCGGTCAGCTACAAGTCCCCCACGCTGATGATCGCCGGCGAGCGCGGGTTCATACCCATGAGCCTGGCCCTCAACGCCGACTATTGCCGCAGCCACTGGGAAGCCATTGAGGAGGGCGCCCAACGCACCGGTCGAACTCCGTCTCGCGCCGACTGGCGGCTGGTCCGCGATGTGTACGTGGCCGACACCGACGAGGAGGCCCGCGACCTGGCCCTCAACGGGATGCTGGGCCGCGTGTGGCACGACTATCTGCTGCCGCTGTTCCGCGAATTCGACCTGATGAAAGTCTTCAAGCACGATGACGAGGTGCCCGACGAGGCGGTCAACATCGAGTACATGGCCGAACACCTGTGGCTCATCGGATCGCCGGACACGGTCGCCGAGAAGATCAACCGGCTTTACGGCGACGTGGGCGGGTTCGGCGGCCTCCTCATGTTGGTGTACGACCAGTCGGAGAACAACGCGGCCTGGGAGCACTCCACCCGTCTGCTGGCCAACAAGGTAATGCCGCAAGTTGCGCACCTCACGGGCGCGGCGGCATAGCCGCCAACCCCGAGTGCTGCGCCAGTGGCCTTGGATTTCGGCACGCCAGAGGAGGATCAACGGCTACGAAGCGCGTTTGCTCGGTTGCCAAAGACACCCCGCCATGGGGCCACGCTCGCGGAGCGGCACGGCGACGTACTTCCGGAATGGGTTATGCGGATAATCGCAGATCCCTACGACCGGTATACTGAAATCAATGACGGGCGAGAGATCACCATTCTCGTTGGGCGCGTTCCTGCTTTCCGTCGATGGATTAAGGTGATTTTCATCGGCACGCCGGAAACGGGCCAGTTTCACACGGCTTACCGAGACCGCAGACTGGACCGTCAGTACGGAGGGGGCCCATGGTCCGCAAGGTAAAACGTATCGAACTGGAACCACTGCCCAAAGCCACAGTAGTGTACATACCCGAAACCCAGACGCTGTACATCGAAAACGGACGGGTACGAGAAGACGCCGAAGAGATGGCAGACGGTGTTTTGGTCTATTACGACAAGGATGACGAGGCATCGGCGGTGGCGCTCAACATCGAACAAGCAGAAGTTGTACTGAAGCCCTTCGTCGATGCCATACTCGCCAAATACGGCGTGAAGCCTGTACAGTCTTCTGCAGCCAACGAAACGTCAGATTGACGCCGGTGAAACGCCCCGACGCGACACCATCTCCTCTGAGGAGCATCCCCAAATGCAGGAAAACCGAGTAAGACGCGCGCTGCGCGAGAACCGCCTCGCCCTGGGAACCTACGTGACCTTCGCCGACCCCCAGGTCGTCGAGATCATCGGGCTGGCCGGTTTCGACGCGGCCTTCATCGACATGGAACACACGACTTTCGATCTCGGCCTCGTGAGCCAGATGACCATGGCGGCAGACCTGGTTGGCGTCACCTCCATGATCCGCATTCCCGGCAACGACGAGAACCTGATCCTGCGCCTGCTGGACGCCGGAGCACAGGGCATCATCATCCCCCATATCGACGGCCTCGAGGGTGCCAAGCGCGCCGTGGACGCCGTGCGATACGCCCCCATGGGTCATCGCGGCGGCGCCGGCGGCACCCGCGCCGCGCGATTCGGCACCGTGAGCTGGGACGAGCACACCCGCACCTCGAACGAGAACATCATCCTGTCCGTCATGACTGAGGATGAACGGGGCATCAGCGAAATCGGCGAGATCGCCGCGCTTCCCGGCATCGACCTCGTGTCCATCGGCCCCACCGACTTTTCCGAGTACATGGGCATTCGCGACCCGCAGAGCCCGGTCATCCGCGCCCGCCTGGAGGAACTAGCAGCCGAGGTTAAGGCCGCCGGCGGAGCCAAGCTGTCGATGCCCATGAACCATCCCGCGTTTCCCCTGACCGCCTCGGAGCTGCAGGCCATGGGCGTGGGCTACACCCACGTCGCGCCTCCGCCCACGGCGGTGCTGCTCCAGTCGCTGCGGCAGCGGATCACCGACATCCGTGCCGAGTTGGGCTAGCCCAATCATCCGTGCGGTACCACGGCGGGAACCGAGCCCTCGCGGCAGTTGCGCGAGGGGTGGGAGGCATTGTCCTCATCCTCGTCGGCTTGGCCTGCGCCGCAGACCCGGTCCCGGATGTCACGCCTGCCTTGATAACCGCCGCCGCCCCCCCCACCGCAACGGCAACGGCGCCACCTACGATGACTCCGTTGCCTCCTCCCACGCCTACGCGGACACCGGCGCCGACGCTGACAATCGTCCCCGCCAATACGCCCGTGCCTACAGCGACACCGTTGCCCGATGCGCCGCTCGTGTTCATCGGCGACGCCGTTTACGTGGTCGACCTGGCGGTTTCCGCAGAGGAACGAGTTCAGGGCCTGTCCGGTCGCCCGTCGCTCGACACGGACCGAGCCATGCTGTTCGTTTACGAAGCGGATGGGCCGCGTACTTTCTGGATGCCGGATATGCACTTCCCGCTGGACATGGTATGGATCCGGTCGGACTGTATCGTCGATGGCGTAACCGCGGACGTGCCCAATCCGCCTGTGGACACTCCGCGTGACCAACTGCCGCGCTACCCGTCCACCGGCCCGGTGCGCTTCATCCTGGAAATCAACGCCGGCCAGGCCGAGGCTCATGGAATCGGCCCGGGCTCGCCCGTGCAGTTCGTCGGCCAGATTGCCGGCCACTGGGGCTGCTGACCACTCGCTCTAAATCTCGACCAAAGGAACTCGACACAATGCAGATATTAGTCTCCGGCTCTCTCGCCATAGACCGCATCATGACCTTCAACGGACGCTTCGGTGACCATATCGTCCCCGAGCGGGTCCACCAGATCAACCTCAGTTTCACCGTGGACGGCTTCAACGCCTACTTCGGTGGCACCGCCGGCAACATCGCCTACTCCCTGGCGATGCTGGGACAGGAACCCCGAATCGTCGCTGCCATCGGTTCCGACTACCGCGATTACTTCACCTGGATGGCTGACAACGGCATTTCGACGAATGACATCCGCATCGTGGACGAAGAGGCCACCGCCTCCGCTTTCATCGTCACCGACCTCGCGGACAATCAGATCACCGGATTCAACCCGGGCGCGATGAAGCACGCTGCCGGTTTCGATTTTGGAAGCGTGGATCCGGCCGACGTTATCAACATCGTCGGGCCCGGTAATCTGACCGACATGGCCAACTTCACCGCTGACGCCTACCGCGCGGGCATCTACACCATATTCGATCCAGGGCAATCACTGCCCGCGTGGGATGCGGACGGGCTCGCCGCGTGCATCGCCAACTCACACCTGCTGATCGCCAACGACTACGAAATGGCCCTCATTTCGGAGAAGACCGGGCGCGACGATGCCGGGTTGCTGGAACTTACCGGTGTCCTCGTCACCACGCTGGGCGAGCAGGGAATTCGCGTCACCATTCCGGAAGGTCAGGCGATTGTTCCGCCCGTCCGCACCGACAACCTGGTTGACCCCACCGGGGCCGGCGACGCCTTCCGTGGCGGGCTGATCCTGGGCCTGATCCACCCGGTGGTCGCCGCCCATGCCAACGAAGGCGGCAGCTTCGGGTCAATCACGTTGCGTCAACTGGAGCGCGCCGCCCAGATTGGAGCCGCCTGCGCCCACTTTGCCATCCAGCAGCCCGGCACCCAGGAATACCGCTACACCAGGGAAGAGCTGGACGCCGTGTTGGAGCGGGCCTACGGAAGCTAGCCCGACGAGGCCAGTCACGCCACCAAGGTCGGGTTCGCTGCGCTATACGATGTAGCGCCCGCCCACCACGTTCATGCGGTCGCCGGTGATGTAGGACGACTCGTCGCTGGCGTAGAACAGGCAGGCGTTGGCAATGTCCTGGACCGTACCCTGCCGGCCCAGAGGGATATCTTTCAGGTGCTGGTCGGAACCGCGGGCCACGTCCTGGAACTCCGGATACCACTCGGGATGGGCGCGCGTGGTGTCTGTGGAACCCGGGTTCACCAGGTTGGCGCGCACCCCGTACTGGGCGCACTCGGCGGCGACGGCGCGAATCAAACCCAGCAGGCCGGTTTTGGCGGTGGTCACAATAGCAGTGTCGGGGCGGCCGGTGATGGCCGACTGCCCGCCCAGTCCGATGATGCTGCCGGACCGCTGCTTGATCATACCCGGCAGAACGGAGTGGATGAGATAGAACGCGGAGTGGAGGTTGGTCGCCATGACGCTCTGCCACTCCTCCACCGTCACTTCCAGGATGGGCTTGTGAGGGCGCACCGCCACGTTGCTCACCAGCACGTCCACCGTGCCCAGGGCGTCGATCCCTTCAGCGACCATGTCGGCCACGCGGTCGGGGTCCGCCACGTCGCCGATGACGGTGTGGGTCTGTACGCCCAGTTCGCGACACTGGGCCGCCACCGCCTCCAGTTCCTCGGCCGACTGCCGGGTGTTCAGGATCAGGTTGGCGCCCTCGCGGGCGAAGGTGCGCGCGATTTCGGCGCCGATGTTGCGGCTGGCGCCGGTGATCAGAGCGGTTTTGTTTTCCAAACGCATTGCTACCCTCATTTTGATTATTTGTTCCGTCGTCCCTGTCGCAACGACAGTCTAATTAGAGATATTCCTGCGCCGCCAATGGTGATAAGCGACGCTATTACGTAGAGAAAATCAGTAGGGTCAAATAGAAGGCGCAAGGCGATTACTGCCAGCAGCGTCGCTGTCAATGCTCCGATTACCAGAGCGATGGTCAACAATATCGCTTTGGCAGCTGATGAATAGAGGCCCACTGGTCAGCGGCCGAAATCGGTGGTCAGTACCAGGACTATCCCCGACACTGCGCCGGAAAGTCCGGCCAAACCGGCTATCGAACCGCCCACGATTGATGTCACCGGCTGGACGCTTGGCACAACGAACTCCCCAGCCAGTACCGCCAGCATGCCGATGAAAAACACCACCATCGACAAGATGAAAATCCTATCCCACATGGCGTGGCCTCCTACGCTATCTTAGGACAGGGTAAAGCCGGGTAGTGAGGCTGTCAAAAATACCCCGGGCAGCATTCGCTCCCGGGGTATTATCAGCGCCCTTTGTGGATGGGTCAGTAAGGCCCGTACCCCGGCACGTTGATGCAGGCCGCGATGTGGTCGGGCAGCACCTCCCGAGCTTCCGGGTTTACCCGCGTGCAGTCGTCCGTGGCGATGGGACAGCGCGGGTGGAACACGCAGCCGCTGGGCGGGTTCAGCGGGCTGGGCACTTCGCCGGAGAGGATGATCCGTTCCCGCTGGGCGTCCAGCACCGGGTCGGGGATCGGCACCGCCGAAAGCAGCGCGCGGGTGTAGGGATGCTGCGGGTTCTCGTAGATGGCGTTGCGGTCGGCGATCTCCACGATCTTGCCCAGGTACATCACCGCGACCCGGTCGCTGATGTGGCGCACCACCGAGAGGTCGTGGGCGATGAACAGGTAGGTGAGGTCGTACCGTTCCTGCAGGTCTTCCAGCAGGTTGATGATCTGCGCCTGGATGGACACGTCCAACGCCGAAACCGGCTCGTCGCAGACGATGAAGTCGGGGTCAACGCTGAGGGCGCGGGCGACCCCGATGCGCTGGCGCTGTCCGCCGCTGAACTCGTGGGGGAAGCGGTCGGCCATGTACGGATTCAAGCCGACGTTGTTGAGCAATTCGGACACCCGCTCGCGGTACTCCCGCTTGTTGTTGACCAACCCGTGCACCGCCAGGGGTTCGCCGATGATGTTGCCGGCGGTCATACGCGGGTTCAGCGAGCTGTAGGGGTCCTGGAAGATGATCTGCATCTGGCGGCGCATGGCCCGCATCTGGCCGGTTTTGGCCTGGGCGATGTCAACGCCGTTGAACCAGATCTGGCCGTCGGTGGGCCGGTAGAGGCGCAGGATGCAGCGGCCGGTGGTGGTCTTGCCGCAGCCGGACTCGCCGACCATGCCCAGGGTCTCGCCGCGACGCACGGTGAAATCCACGCCGTCGATGGCTTTGATGTAGGCAACCGCCCGTTGGAACAGGATGCCCGACGTCACCGGAAAGTGCATTTTGAGGCCGCGAACGTCCAGCAGCAAGTTTTCCGCCGCCGGAGTGGTGGCAGCCGTTTGGGGCATTTCAGCAGTGGTCATCGTGAAACTCCCTTGTCAGGACCGTCATTCCCAATCGAAACCCAATGACGATGGGGGACCGGCGTTCTAGCCGGTTCCCATAGCGTAGCTCAAGGCCTGCACGCCCAGGATCTCCGAGCGCCAGCAGGCGGACACGTGGGGTTCCTCAGAGTTGTTACTCTCCACCGGCATCAGCGGCGGCGCTTCGGTGACGCACTTGTCGATGGCAAAGCGGCAGCGGGCGCGGAAGGAACATCCCTGGGGCAGGTTGACCAGGTCCGGCGGCTGGCCTTCGATGGGCACCAGCTTGGCCGCCTGGCCCTCGTCGTCCATGAGGCGCTGGTCCAGGCGCGGCACGGAGTCCAGCAACCCGACGGTGTAGGGATGGCGGGGGTTGGTGTAGATCTCGAAGGCGGAACCCCGTTCGATGATCTTGCCGGCGTACATCACGTTCACCCGGTCGGCGTAGCGGGCCACGACGCCCAGGTTGTGCGTGATGATGATGAGGGCCACGCCCAGGTCCTGGGTGAGAGACTTCATCAACTCCAGGATCTGCGCCTGAATGGTCACGTCCAGGGCGGTGGTCGGCTCGTCGGCGATGATCAGCTGCGGGTTGCAGCTCAGCGCCATGGCGATCATGACGCGCTGGCGCATGCCCCCGCTGAACTGGTGGGGATACTGGCGGATACGGCGTTCCGGGTCGGGGATGCCCACCCGGGCCAGCAGGTCGACTGCGTCCCGGCGGGCTTCGTCGCGGCTCTTGCCCAGGTGCAACTGGATGGTCTCGGTCAATTGCCGGTCCAGGGTGAGCACCGGGTTCAGGGAGGTCATGGGCTCCTGGAACACCATGGCCATCTTTGCGCCGCGTATCCGGCGCATGTCGTCCATGTCGATCTGGAGGATGTCCTCGCCGTCGAACAGGACCTCGCCGCCCACGGTTTTGCCGGGCGGGTCGGGGATCAGGCGCATGAGGGAAAGCGCGCTGACGCTCTTACCACATCCGCTTTCGCCGACCAGCCCGAGCGTTTCGCCGGGCATCACCTCATAGGTCACATCGTCAACTGCCTTGACCACGCCTTCGTAGGTGAAAAAGTATGTTTGCAGATTCTTGACTTCCAACAGCGGGTCCACTGCAAACCTCCTCCTCGGTGAGTGCTTGACGCACTGGCCAATCTGTGGGGTATCACGGTGCGGACCGTGGATACTTTGCCGGCTCGCCGGACACACTATGTTCCCGCGATTTTAAGTTGGGTCACGTTACCATAGGCTGCATACCGCTGCAAGCAATGGAGATGACTGGGCAGGGTTCCGTTTCAGGTGGTTTCCTGGCATGGATGGACAGGATGGACGGGATTTTTAAATGCGGGGGTTCCGGGATTCCGGCCCATATCAAGTACGGGGTGACCCCGCATCGGGGGGCGGAGCAGGCTGTTCTTTCGCCGGAGTGACGGTTCAAGGACTAGCGTCGGGACGCGATCAGGGCAGAAAAGGCGGCGCATTTGGGGCAGGCGGCGGGATCGTAGACGACCGAACCACGTTGGGGGTTGCCCGGGGGAAAGGAGAGGTTGTTGCAGCGGGCCGGGATGGTGGTGTGCATTTCATAGCGGCCGGGACGGTCACAGGGCGGACCGGTCACTGCGGTGTCCGCGTTGAGTTCCTCCCAGGTTTTGGGACTGGGATCGGCGTCCATGGCCGCGGTCACGGCGGCGATCAAGCGGAACACGCGGCGACGGGCACGGCGGAGGCGCCGCAGTCCATCAGGGCCGGACGCATTGGGGACGGACGAGCGCGCAAAGATGTCCGACAGTTCGTAGACATGGCGGAAGGTGCGGTGGTGCCGGTATTCGAGCAAGCCGTTGAACATGAGCATGCCGAGCACGAGGTGCAGCCGGCGTCGCGTGTTATGCGGATAACGCCAATGGACGGCGGCAGCGGTGGCCGCGTGACTGGCGGAGCGTGCGAGGGCACCGGCAGCGCGGGGGCAATCACCGGCGTCGAGATCGGCGGTGGCAAGGTCGAGGAAATGAAGGCTACGGCGGAGGTGATGGTCTGGGCTCACGGGCGCTCCCGGTCAGGTGTGGCGATGCTGTCGGTTGCTTGCTGGCGTCAGGTTTGGCGTCGGGTGAGTTGCGCTGGGTTCAGCCAGAGCCGGATGGTCGTCGGTTAGCCCCACGGCCGGGGGTGGTACGCAAAGGTTTAGCCCCTGTTTCGGATCACTGCGGGCGTTCTCTACCCCGAGGTAACGGGGAGGTTCGGGCCGCAGCTCCCAGGATAGTGGCGTCTCCTGTGGCCGTTGAGACCGCGCCGGTTAGGTTCCTGGGTGGTGGCCGGCGGCGGTCCCGGTTGTCGCAGGGCCGGTATTGCGATTTTGGTGCTAACGGATGGCCGTGAACGACCGGAAGGCTCTGGCTGAAGCGAGTTACACCTGACGGGGATATTATGGAACATGCGTTCGTCTATGTCAAGGAGGTGTTTGCCTCAAGGCGTACCCAGTTTGCGGAGGAGGAACAATTTACATGGATGCACAGGATGAACGGGATGGTATGGGTTGGATGATGGGAACTGGCCTGTTTTTGGAAGCGATGACAGCGGTTTAACCTCGGCTGCGACTTCGGCCGGTCAGTACACGACTTGCTGCGCCACGAGTTCGTCGATTCGCGTCTCGTGCATACCCAGCAGTTGCTGCAGCACGTAGCCGTTGTGCTGGCCCAGGAGCGGAGCCGGCGCGCGCACCGAGCCGGGGGTGTCGCTGAACCGCCAGGGCACCCCGTAGACCATCTCGGCGCCGACGTGGGGGTGGTCGATTTCCACGTAGGTCTCCCGGGCGTTCAGATGCGGGTCGGCGAACTGATCGGCGATGTTCATCACCGGCATGGCCGCCACTCCTGCCGCCTGCAACTTCTCCACCACCTGCTGGGGGCTGAGGCGGCGCGTCCACGCCGCGATGCGCTCGTCCAGGTCACGGCGGTTGGTCCAGCGGGACGATTTATCGGCGAACCTGGCGTCGGCGGCCAGGCCGGAGTGTCCGGCGCCATCGCTTTGGATGACGCCGACCAATGCCTGCCATTCTTGCTCGGTGCGCACGGCGATGGCGACCCAGGCGTCGTCGCCGGCGCAGGGGTAATTATTGTGCGGCGCGAAGTCCGGGTCGTCGTTGCCGGGCGAAACCGGGATCTCGCCCGTCATCTGGTACTCCAGCATCGGCACCCCCAGCAACGCGGCCGTGCCCTCCAGGTGGGCGGCTTCCACGTACTGCCCGGCGCCGGTACGGTTGCGGTGCCGCAACGCGGCCGCGACCCCCAGCGCCGTACACAGGGCGGCCACCGTGTCGCTCCACGCGGCCTGGAGTTCGCCCACCAGCGGCTCACCTGCTTCCGGCGGGTAACCCACCAGGCTCATCATGCCCGACATGGCCTGGATGATGGGCGCATAGGCGACCATGTCGCGCAGCGAGCCGGTATCGCCGAAGGCCGGCATGGATGCCACGATGATGTCCGGCTTGACCGCCCGGAGGCTGGCGTGGTCCATGCCCAGCCGTTCCAGCACTCCCGGCGAGAAGTTCGCCAGCACCACGTCGCTGACCGAGGCCAGCCGTTGCAGGATGCTGCGGCCGGCTGCGGTGCGCAGGTTAAGCGTGACGCTGAGCTTGTTCCGGTTGAGCCCGTGAAACACCGGCTGCAGCTCGGGCCAGAGGCCGCGATCTCCGCCGGCTAAATCTTCACCGTGATTTTCAATGGGTATCATGGGCCGGCCCAGGCGCATTCCGTCCAGGCGCGCCCGGCTCTCGATCTTGATTACCTCCGCGCCCATGTCCGCCAGCAGGTGTCCCGCCATGGGCCCGGCCCAGGCGGAGCCCAGGTCCACGACGCGGACGTTGCGCAGAGGGGGGCGAGGCATCGGACTGCCGGGGATCGTCATTTTGCCGGGGACCGTCATTCTCCGAACACATCCGCGTTGTGCTGTCCCAGCAGCGGAGCGGGACGGACGATGCGGCAAGGCGAACCGTGCAGCCGCACCGGAGCGCCGGGATAGCGGTAGGCGCCGGCCTCGGGATGTTCCGATTCGACAAACCAGTCCCGCTGGTGGAGGTGGGGCATTGCCAGCGCCTCGTCCATGGTCAGAACCGGGGCGCACGGGATGCGGTTTTCCAGGCACAGCTGCAGGATCTCCGCCTTGTCGTGTTCCATGAACCAGGGGGCGATCAGGTTTTCGGCCTCCTCGGGATATTGGTCGCTCATGGCGCGGCGGTCCCGGTAGCGTGGATTTTCGGTCCAGTCCGGGTCGCCCAGCAGGTGCAGGAACCGCTGGTACTGTTCCAGCTGCGGGGCGTCGATACACACGTAGCCGTCCCGGCAGGGCAGCACGCAGTTGGGAAAGAGGCCGAGGCGCATCCGGTTCCCCGAGCGGGAGCCGGCGATGCCGCGGTAGATGAAGGTGGGCAGATGGTAGCCGGTCAGCAGCGTGCTGATCACGCCCGAATCGGCGACGTCGATGTACTGCCCGCCGACGTCCTGGTGGCTGGCGTCCGGGCCGTCGCCGGACAGGTTCGACTCCCGGGCCAGCAAAGCGACGATGGCGGCGTAGGCTCCGCCCAAGCCGGCCAGATATCCGGCCTGGCGGTCCGGTGTGGTCAGGGGCTCCCGGTGGGGGTGGCCGGTGCCGAAGCTCATGCCGCTCAGGGCGTTCACCTGCAGGTCGTAGCCGGCGTATCCGGCATAGTCGCCGGTACGACCGTAAGGAGAGAGTGACACGGTGATCAGGTGCGGGTGACGATGGCGCAGGGAGGCCGAGTCGATTCCCGCCGGCTCCAGGGCCGGGAAGGGCCGGTTCTCGACAAAAATGTCGGCTCCGGTGAGCAGGTTGTGCAGCCGCTCGATGCCGTCTCGTGTGTCGGTGTGCAGGGTCACTCCGCGCTTGCCCAGGTTAGCGAACAGGAACAGCCCGCTGCGCTCGGCGTGGCGTCGTCCGCCGGGAAATGGTCCGGCGCGTCGCGCCGCGTCGCCCTCCGGCGGTTCTACCTTGACGACATCGGCGCCCAACTCCGCCAGGACCTTGGCGCAAAACGGCGCCGAAACCATCTCCCCCCACTCAACGACCCGCACGCCTTCCAACGGCGCGGGCGATTGGTCGGAAGTCGGGTGTGAGGGAGGCGTTGCCGACGGGGACGACATGACTGGGTAAACCGCTAATGCGAGTATTGCTTCGCCAACAGGATAACCGCGCGGGAGTATATGGTCGCAGATGCGCCCTTGCAACGGCAATCCGAAAGGCATTAAGCCGACGTAAAACCACGCAATCTAACCGGAGGTTCTGCCACGTCCGCAAAGCGTTGTCACGGTGACGATACCGCTCGGTATGAAACCGTTCGACAACGAGAACCAACTCAATCAGCATTGATTTGGATATTTTACACCCCGTACATTATCACCGGAACGAATATTTGACATCAGTTATTGCCGATGCTAATGTTTGGCGGCACACGGGAATCCGCTGACTGATACGGAGGTATCCGCATGGCAGTTCGCAGTATACGAAACGCGTCGCGCATAGCCGCAGTTCCCCTGCTGATTGTATTCCTGTCCGTGATTGTCGCCTGTGGCGGCACGGCTGCGGAGCCGGCCGCTGCGCCGGCAGCCACCGAGGCCCCGGCGGCCCCGGCTCAGGCCGCGGCCACCGCCGCTCCCGAGCCCACGACCATGCCGGCCATGGCCGATGAGGACACCTACCTCCACATGGCTGTGACCCCGCTGCCCCAGGACACCTACTTCCCCTGGCTGGCCACCAGCAGCGGGCACCTGGTGTTCCGGCCCATCTGGGAAAACCCGACCACCATCTCGCCCGACACCGGCGTCTCCACCATTCTGCCCCAGTTGGCGCGGGAATGGGATGTCAGCCCTGACGCCTCCGAGTACACCTTCTACCTGCAGGAAGGCGTCCAGATGCACTTCGGCTGGGGTGAGTTCACTGTCAAAGACCTGATCTTCACCATCGACCAGCAGATGTCCGACCCGTTGGCCGGCTGCAAGGGGCCCCTGAAGAAGTTCATGGGGTACGACTCCATGACGGAAATGATCGACGCCGGCAAGGCGGAAGTCATCGACGACTACACCCTGAAGATGACGCTGGCCCAGCCCCAGGTTGACGTCGCCGACTGGTGGTTCAACATCCTGGTGGTGCCGTGCGCGGCGGTTCGCAGCTCGGCCCAGCACGCGGAAGAAGGCGACGCGATGTTCGAGAGCGGGCCGGCCGGAACCGGCGGCTTCCAGTTCGTGAACCGGGAGCTCAAGGAGTACACCGAGTACGAGGCGGTGCCCTACGACCACTGGCGGGTGAACCCCGAATTCAAGCGGATGCGGATCAGCACTACGCCGGAGGACCTGACCCGTCTGGCCATGCTGCTCACCGGCGAGGCCAACATGGTCGATATTCCCAAGGTGCTGCACCAGCAGGCTATCGACGAGGGCATGGAGGTTTTCGAGAGCCCGCTGCCTTCGGTGGGGCTGACCATCATGCCCTTCGGGCAGTACGAGCTCAGCGAGGTGAACTGGAGCCCCGACACCGAACCGTGGACCGCGGCGGGGGAGACCGGAAAGCTGGTCCGGGAGGCCATGAACCGGGCCATCGACCGCGAGCAGATCATCAACGAGCTGTTCAAGGGCCGCGGCGAGCCCATGTACAACACCATCTTCCACGACACGCTGGAGGGCTGGAACCCGCGCTGGGCTGAGGAGTTTGACGAAAGGTACGGTTACGATCCGGAAAAGGCGAAACAGCTCCTGGACGAGGCCGGCTACCCCGGCGACAACGGCCAGAACCGTTTCTACATGGAAGTGTGGCAGAGCAGCCTGCCCGGTCTGCCGGAGACCATTGAGGTGGCGCAGACGGTGGCGCAGTCCTTCCAGGACATCGGCATCGACGTGAAGCTGGTGGAGGTTGAATTCGCGCGGGCGCTGGACGCCTTCCGCGACCAGCACGACGCCCACTTCATCCTGCCGGTGCGCCAGACCATCCGGCAGATCAACGCCAACGCGCGGATCTACTACTACACCGGCGATGTCAATCCGGAAACGGGCCTGCCGGGCGGCGGCGTGGCCTACATCGAGCACCAGATCTACGACGACAACTACGAGGCCCTGCTGAAGGAAACGGATCCCACCGAACGGCACCGGCTGGCGCAGGAGATGGGCGACCACATCTACGACAACTACCGCACCATCCCCATCGTCAACGTCCGCGCCACGCTGGTGGTGAACCCGGAAGAGGTGGCGGAGTACAAGTTCGGCAGCCTGACCGGAGTGTTCGGGCACCTGGAGTATGCCAAGGCGGCGCGTTAGGCGTTCCACCCGTCATTCCGGCGAAAGCCGGAATCCAGAAAAACCGCCGACATGAAACAACCCTGCGTCTACATAATGGCCAACAAGCCCAACGGTACGCTGTACATCGGAGTAACTTCCGACCTTGTCCAACGGGCCTGGCAACATAAGAGCGACCTGGTACCGGGGTTCACTAAACGATATGGTACTCATACCTTGGTCTGGTACGAGGTACACGAAACGATGGAAAGTGCGATCACTCGGGAGAAGCGGCTCAAAGAATGGAAACGCGCTTGGAAGGTTGAATTGATCGAGCAGGGAAATCCGTCTTGGCGGGATTTGTATGCGCACATCTCGTGACATGGATTCCGGCTTTCGCCGGAATGACGGTGTGCAGCCCGGAATGACGTCGCAGCCGCCGGAAGCCGCCATTGGGTATGCCGCCGATGGAGACACCATATTCATACAGACGGGCAAGCGCGTCCTGGACGGTGAAGAAATCGCGCCAGGCATCGTTGTCCTGTACGACGCGGAAGACGGAAACAATGTTGTCGGGATTACCATAATCGGAGCCGAGGGAGTGCTCAAACCATTCGTGGACGCAATCCTGACAAAGTACGGCTCAGCTGGACCGAGAGCCGGCGAGAAAACCGGCCATGACCGGTAACGTGCAACTTGTACCCACCGGCTCGGCAACGTAATCTGATCAGGAGACTATCATGCAGCGGTTCATAATCTTCCGCGTTGGGCAGGCGATCATCGCCGTGCTCCTGGTGAGCATCATCGTGTTCATGCTCTCCAACATCACCGGGGATCCCACGTCGGTGATGCTGCCCATGGGTGAGGCGACCCCGGAGGACATCGCCGCGCTCAAGGAAAAGTGGGGCCTGGACAAGCCGCTGCACATGCGCTATCTGGTCTTCCTGGGCAATGCCGTTCAGGGCGATTTCGGCGAGTCCTACGCTTTTGGCGGACAGACCGCCATGGGCATGGTGATGGACCGCTTCCCGGCCACGCTTCAGCTGGGTGGCCTGGCCATGGTGATCGCCGTGGTCCTCGGGGTGCCGCTGGGAGTGATCACGGCGGCGCGCAAGGACGGCTGGCTGGACTACCAGGGCAAGGCAGTGGCCTTCCTGGGGCAGTCGGTGCCGAGTTTCTGGCTGGGCATCATGCTGTTGTGGCTCTTCGCGGTGCAACTCGGCTGGCTGCCGTCGTCCGGGAAGGGCGGCCTGGCCCACATGATCATGCCGGCGTTTACCCTGGGCTTCTTCCAGGTGGCGGCCCTGCTACGCTTGATCCGCTCCTCGATGCTCGATGTGCTGGACACCGAGTTCGTCAAGCTGGCGCGCATCAAGGGCGTGCCGGAGTGGAAGGTCATTTGGAAGCACTGTCTCCGCAACGCCTTCATCGCGCCACTGACCTACTTCGCCATCATCATCGGCGGGCTGTTCACGGGCACGGTGATTGTGGAGACGGTGTTCTCGTGGCCGGGCGTGGGCCAGTTGGCGGTGGGCGCCGTGCGCGGGCGCGACTTCCAGGTGCTGCAGGCGGTGGTGATCATCGGATCGTCCATCTACATCTTCGCGAACCTGATCGTGGACATACTCTACGCGTACCTGGATCCCCGGATCCGCTACACGTAGGCGAGCGCGCACGGAAGAAAGCCGCATTGATATCGACAAACACAATAGCCAACGGTGGAGAGTGAGACATGGCTATCACCACAGCGCCGGCTCCAGCCAGTCCCGTCTCGGAAGCAGCAGTACGCCCTGGCGCTCTGGCCAGGATCCGTCATTGGATCTCGGAAATACGCCGGCTGCCCCTGTTCCCGGTTACGATGCTACTGGTGTTCCTGCTCATACCGGCAGTTTTCGCTGAGCTGATCGCTCCCCACAATCCGAGACGCGGGGATCTGGACGACCGCCTGGTTCCGCCGGCCTGGTCCGGCGACGTGGTGTCCGTGCGCACGGTTGTGGAGCGGGTGAACCGGGACAATCGCCAGAACGAAATCAAGCTGAGCGACGCGGAGCGGACCGTCCGCATCGGCGACGCCACCGTGGTGGGCAAGGCTGAGGGCGAGGCCCCGGTACTGGGTGACCAGATCCAGATCGTGGTCAAACCCGGAGGCCAGTCCAAGTACCTGCTGGGCACGGACAAGAACGGCATGGACATATTCAGCCGCATCGTGCACGGGGCGCGACTGGCGCTGGTGGTGTCGATGATGGCGATCTTCGTGTCGGGGCTGATCGGCACGGTGCTGGGCATCCTGGCCGGCTATTTCGGCGGCTGGGTGGACACGCTGGTGATGCGACTGGTGGACATGTCACTGTCGATCTCGCTGATCCTGGTGGCGCTGGTGCTGGCGGCCACGTTGGGGCCACGGATCGAAAACGTGCTCATCGTGGTGTGTCTGTTCCTCTGGTCGCGCTACGCTCGGCTGATTCGCGGCGAGACGCTGGCGCTGAAGACGCAGGACTTCGTCGCCAGGGCGAAGGTGGCCGGCTCGTCGGAAATCAGGATCATGCTGCGCCACATCTTCCCGAACCTGGTGAACACCATCATCGTGCTGGCGACCCTCCAGCTGGGTTTCGTGATCCTGCTGGAAGCCGGCCTGAGCTTCCTGGGCGCGGGCATCCCCCGGCCGAATCCCGCGTGGGGCGTCATGGTGGCAGACGGGCGCGAGCTCATCATCGACTCCTGGTGGGTCTCCTTCTTCCCCGGCCTGGCGATCCTGTTCACCGTGCTGTCCGTGAACCTGCTCGGTGACTGGCTGCGTGACCGTTTGGATCCCAAGCAGCGCAATGTGTAGGGACCACAGCCAATTTTGAGGCTAGAATGTAGGGGCGAATAATCATTCGCCCCTACCAGTGTATTAACCAACATGCAGGAACAGGAATACCCTCACGCGTACCCGGTTTGTCATTGCGAGGAGCGAAGCGACGTGGCAATCTCGCGGACTGAGCGGCGACTCCTCGGCAACGAGATTGCCACGCTCCGCTCGCAATGACAGGTTGATGGAAAGTGAGTACGCAGGAACAGGAACACCAGGCAGAGTTTCCCGACTGGGTCGAACGCAGCCAGCGCACCGCCCGGCGTCGCTACCGGATGCGCCTGCTGAAGCCAGCCGTTACGGCCGGGGTGCTGCTGCTGGTGGCCATACTGGGGTGGATATTCTGGTTCAGCCTGCCCAATCCGGCGCGGTGGTTTGCGGGAAGCCCGTCGGCTGCCGCGTCTTCCGCGTCCAACACCGGGCGCTGGTCGATGCTGGGTTATGGCACCAGTCTCAACGGATTCATTCCCGAGGTGGAAGAACAACCCGCCGGCCGCCGCGCCTGGTCTCAGGATCTGGGGCCCTACACTCGTTCCGCGCCGCTGGCGGCGGACGGCAAGGTGTTCGTTGGCGGACACTTCCAGGTATCGGCTCTCGATGCCGGCACGGGAGAGCGACTGTGGTCGGTGGAAACGCCCGGCCCCATGGACCATGCCACCACCATCGCCAACAACGACCTGGTGTTCGTGGGCCTGACCAACCACCGGATGCTCGCGCTGGACCAGGACACCGGCGAACAGGCGTGGGATTTCAAGGCTTACCTGCCCATCTCGGCAGCGGCGCTGGTGCATGGCGGAGTGGCCTACGTGACTTCCGCGGGCAACATCATCTACGGCTTGGACGCCCAGACCGGCGAACAGCTCTGGAAGCACAAGCTCAAGGGCAACGTGAAGACCACGCCCACGCTGCGCGGCGATAGGCTCTACGTTACTGACGACGAGGGCAACCTGTACTTCATCGACGCGGACGACGGTCGGCGGCGGTTCCGTTTTCTGACCGCCGGCTCGGCCGAGGGGCCGCCGGTGGTGACGGGTGACACCGTGTATTTCCCGTCCGGTGGGACGCTTTACGCCATCAACACGGGGGTGAAGGGGATGCCGGGGCTGTACTGGATCAAGCGAGCCTGGTTCCAGATGTGGATCTGGCAGGTTCCGGGGGTGCCGCCGCCGCCGGCCCAGCGGGGAGAGCGGTGGCGGTTCGCGCCGGAGGAGCGGCACACGCAGGGGATAGTGTCCTCGCCCGCCATTGCCGATGGCGTGTATTACGTCGGTGACAGTGACGGATTGTTTTACGCCAGGGAGGCGTTGACCGACCACCAGTTGTGGCGGTTCCAGGCGGACGGCGGGGTTGTCAGTTCCCCGATCATACTGGAAGACCGCATCTACTTCGGCGCGCGGGACGGCCTGGTGTACTGCCTGAACCGGGCGGACGGCTCGATGTTGTGGAAGCTGGACCTGGGCGGATCCATAGAATTGCCGCCGGCCTACGCCGGCGGCAGGTTATACGTGCGAACCACCGACGGGCTACTGCACGCGGTGGAGTGATTCGCGTACGTAAAGTGGGTTCGGCTTTACGAGTCCAGGATGTCTCGCACTTGACAACGGAACTCGGGAAGCACTGATCCGCCGTCCAACTCGTCGTCCTCGGTGTAGATGACGGCCGGCCCCTCCGATTGATGGGCAGCCACGGTGCGGGCCACCGGGTACACGACCCATACCAGCCGAACGCCGTGGCTCAGCCACATCGCCACCCGGTCAGCCACGTATTGCGGGCTGTCGTTGGGCGAGACTACCTCGACGACCAGATCAGGGACAACTTCGTAGAAGCCGCGAACCTTGACGTCCAGCGGCAGCGTCTCTGCCGAGAAGTAAGCTACATCCGGCTCGCGTACCGTGTCAGGGTCACGTTCCAATCGGACACCAACGTCAGAGGTTGCTACTCGTCCCAGGCGCCTGGGACGGACGTGAGATCGGAGTTCGCCGGTCATGCCAGCGGCAACTTCGCCATGCTCTCCACCTGCTGACACGGTTTCCTGTACTACCCCCTTTACCAATTCACCCTTGATAACCCGCTGTTCGCACAGCCGCAGAAATTCGTCGGCGGTCAGCAGCTTCTCGCCGATGGGAGTGGTGGCCATGATTGCCTCCCGTGCCTGGGAGCGACGAGCGCCGGCCTAAAGGAAGGCCAGCGCCGTCTGCACGAAGTCGTCGGGCTTTTCGATCTGCGGTGAGTGGCCACAGTTGGGGAACACCGTGACCTGGGAGCCGGCGAGGGCCTGCTGGTACAGGTCGGCGCATTCCACCGGGACGAGGTTGTCGTTCTCGCCCCACACGATATGGGTCGGGATGCTGACGCGCGCCAGCTTGGCCGGCAGGCGCGGATTGTGCATGTAGGGGCGCCAGGTCAGACGGATGGACATCTCCCGGTCGCTTTCCGCCTGCTCGGTCTGCTCCGGCGTCGGGTCGGAGCCGAACATCTCGTCCCATTCGGGCACCTGGCTGGGGTCGTGGTAGGCCAACTCTCGGATCTGCGCCGGGCTGATGATGAAGATGTCAGTGATCTCGCCATCGACCGGCTTGACGCCGGCGGCGCCCACCAGCATCACCTTGCTGAAGGCGTGGCCGGTCATAGACAGCATCTCGGCGGCCAGCCAGCCGCCCATGGAGAAGCCGATGGCGCGCACGTTTTCCAGCCCTTCCTGCTCCTGGTACCAGGTGTAGAAGCAGGCCAGGTCCTGCATGGTTTCCACCCAGCCGGGGCGGTCGCTCTTGCCATAGCCGGGATGAGAGGGCAGGTAGACGGTGAACTTCTCGGCCAGGGCCTGGGCGTAACGACGGGGGCCGGCGTTGCCGCCGGCGCCGTGCAGCACCAGCAATGGGTCGCCGCTGCCGCCCTTGTACACCTGCAGGTTGCCGCCGGCGACGGAGATGGTTTCCTCGGTGAAGTTTGCCATTGGGGTTATGCTCCTTGGTTTACGAACGGTTGATTGAGCATCGATCACAGCGCAGTGAGGCCGGGCTGGACGCCCTCCTTCTGGAAGGGGTCGGTGAGTTCCAGTTCCTCTCCGATCTCGCGCAGGGCGGGCAGCACCTCCTGGCCCATAAGCTCCAGGCAGCGCATGGTGTCCTCGTGGCTGATGGAACCGTCGTTGGTCCACACGGCCAGGATGCCGGGGCGCATGAAGCTGAGGACCTCGCGCAGCTGGCTGATTACGGTGTCGGGGCTGCCGATGATCCACCGCTTGGAGTCGAGGATGGAGTCGTACTGCGCGCCGTCCAGGCCGCCCACGCGGAAGGGGTCGCTGCGGATCTGCTCGCGCAGGCGCAGGAAGCGAGGGTCGTCGCTGCGGCTGCCGTAACCCACCGGCGAGGCGTAATCGCGGGGCAGCGGGATGCGGCCGACGCCGATGTTGCCCACCATGTAGCCCTTGCCCACGTCGTAGGCTTTCTCGTCGGTGTCCTGCACGTGGATGCGGACCAGGTAGCCGAAGTTCTCCGGGCCGGGCTCGTAGCCGTGCTCGCGGGCGGCCTCGGCGTAGATGGCCTTCATGTCCTGGGTGCCCTGGGGGTCGGTTTCCAGGAAGATGTAGGGATAGTTGCGCTCGGCGCACCACACCAGGGTCTCGGGGCTGCCGGTGCCGGGGATCCAGACGGGCGGATGGGGCTTCTGCATGGGCACCTGGAAGGGATTGACCACGCGGAAGTGGTAGTGGTCTCCTTCCCAGCGGAAGGGGCCGGGTGTCGTCCAGGTCTTGATTACGAGGTCGTGGGCTTCCTCGAATCGGGCGCGGTTGTGCAGCGGGTTGGTGTTGGTGGCCAGGCTCTCGACGCCGGTGCCGCGCACGAAGCCGGACACCAGGCGGCCGCCGGAGATCATGTCGATCTCGGCCAGTTCCTCGGCCAGGCGGATGGGGTTGTCGAAGATGGGCAAGGGGTTGCCCAGGAGCACGATCTTGGTGTTCTTGGTGTTGCGGGCGAGGATGGCCGCTTCCAGGTTCATGGTGGCGCCCAGGCAGGTGGGCGTGTTGTGGTGCTCGTTGAGCATCAGCCCGTCGAAGCCCATCTCCTCCGAGTACTCGTACTCGTCGAGGTACATGTTGTAGAGGTAATGGCCTTCCTGGGGGTCGAAGTTGGAGTTCGAAAACGTGAGCCGCACGGCCTCGTTGGGCGAGTTGCGCACGTCCTCCTCGGTGTAGTTGACGTAAGCCCGTTCGGTAAAACGCATCAGGAACATGGGATGGCCTCCTGCCGGCGTCTGGTACATATCCTCATTGTTAGAGGAAGCGGGAGGGGATCAGGGCGTTAGCCGCAGCAGTGGAGCCCCGGCCCCGCCACATAATACACCAACCGGAAAGCCCGGCAGCATGGGGGCAGCTATCCGGCGAGGGACAATCGAAAGCTAGTCCAGCGGGGCGATGCGAGATATGGGATCGCCTCTTCTGGCATCGGTGGGTACGGACCTGGCCCCTGGCATCAATTCCTCGACGGTGAGGCCGGTGAGTTCCATGTAGAGGGCGTCGGGGCACAACTCAATCTGATCGTCCCAAGCAATGGATCGATGCTCGGTAACATGAACTTTTTCAAAGTAGATCCGGTCGTCCCAAGCGGTAAAAACGCCATGGCCGGCCAGGTGCGACAGGTCGATTTCTCCCTCGGGTCCGTCGGAGTACCGGACCCAGATGCGATAGCCATCGCGCGGTTCCACCGCTACAGGTTGAACCAGTTCGTCGTTCGCCATATCCCCTCCGGCTGTCGCCTGTCGTCTCAATCGTAGCAGGCCGACAGCCGCGCTGTCATTGCGGACACAGCATGGCAATCTCACTGCTAATTACCAGATGCTAAATTTCCTCGGCAAAGTAGTTCTCGTCCAGCTTTTTGATTTCGTAGGTGTACTCGGTGACGACACCAACTCCGTGCCGGATCATCAAGTGAGCGAGTTCGTTGCCGTCCACCAATCGGATGGTTTCGTTGCGCTGAGAAACGTTTGCGGCAGTCTGCCTGGCGGTATTGCTGAAGTTGCCGGTAGTTATGAACACGCCTTTAGTCGCGCCGCGCGCGATCATACTTCCGGCGAAATTCCGTATTTCCGGCTCTCCCACCGAACCGGACGTGTATCGCTTGGCCTGCACGTAGATCTTTTCCAAGCCAAGAGCATCTTGGTTGATTACGCCGTCGATGCCACCGTCGCCGCCTCGACCGGTGTGTTCGGGTTCGCCGTATCCCATTCGTCGAAGCAAATCGAGAACCAGAACCTCAAAATCACGGTACGATTCACTCCGTATGCGTGACAGCAAGTCATCGACCAGTTTGTTTCGTGACTGGTTGAAAGCCTGCTCCATTTGTTCGTCGGGGGTAGCGTCGACCAGATCTATAGCGGCGGGTTCATCCGACTTGGCCGCAATTGACGATGGTTGTACATCGTCATCGTCGTTCGTCGCCCGTTGACGAAAGTCAATCAGCTCGTTTAGGTCTTTGATCTCGATGGTCCCGGGGTTGGCAGCAAGGAAAGCCTGTCCCTCAGGTGTGCAGATGAATGTGGCTTTCTTGGGGGATTCCACCAATCCTGCACGCCGAAGGTTCGAGACCGCCCAATAAACACGGCTATCAAACCGGTTTTGGCCCGACGCGACTGTCTCGCTGAGATCGTTGTCATCGAGTTTGAAAAAGGTGACTAACCGATTTTTGACCTCACCAAGTGGCAAGAGGCCGTTGGTGTCTGCCACCATCTGAAGCACCGGGCGATGCAAGTCTTTTTGTGTCGGCACTACCATGGTTGCAATCTCCTGGATTGGTACGGCTATTCGGGTGACTGCTCAAGCTCGGCCAATCGTTCTTCCAGCTGCCGTATCCTCTCGTCCCGTTCCCGTAGGGCGGTGTCTCGTTGTTCCAGCGCGGCTTCTTTGGCCAGGCGTTCGCCGCGCCGGTCCAGCAGGATTTCGCCGGTATCCGGGTCCTGCAATTCCAGCCGCCCATCGCGCTGACGCAGGTTGAGATGCAGCAGCGGGCTGTATCCCCATTCCACGCCGTCAGCGTCGACGTGGATGGTTACGGTACGATAATCTCCATTTTCCAGGTATTCCCCGGCCAGGCCCGCCCCGTATAGCTCCCCGCCGGTGCGGTCAAACCGCCAGTATTCCCGGACGCCCAGTCGGGCGTAGAGATCGCGCTTGTAGCCGGTGTCGTTGCCGGCGGTGGATTCCGATGCAACTTCAAGCACGAAGTCAGGCTGCTTGCCCACTTCCCAGATCACGTACCCGTTGCGATGGCGGATGGTGTCGGCGTCCACGTCGAAGGCGATATAGACGTCGGGCTGCACCCGCCGGTTGCGGTTTGCCGGGTCGTAATAGACGATGCTGTTGGTGTCAATGAACACGTCGGCGCGGTCGCCCACCACCACGTCGTACAGGATTTCCAGCGCGTAGTGGATGTCGGGGTTTTGCAGCATGAGGTCGTCAGGTGGCTCGGCGTCCGGCAGCGGTGGCGCGTCGGGGCCGAAGAAAGGGTCAAGGTTGGGGATGCCCGCGCTGCCCGGCGGAGCGTAGGCCGGTTTGGTGGTCATCTCACGCCTCCGTGGTGGCGCCGGCTTTCTTGAAGTGCGGGATCACCTCCGCCGCGAACCGACCCATCTGCTCCTTGAACTGGTTGGTGGTTGCGCCCATGGGGAAGGCGATCATGATTTGCTCGAGGCCAGGGTACTTGTCCTGGAGTTCTTCGAGGTAGGCAATGGTGTCCTCGGGGCTGCCGGCGAACCAGGCGCGGTTGTCGATGACGTCCTGGAAGTCGGTGCCGGCGGCGATGTGGCGGGCGACCCCGCCGGGGCCGGTGGCCGCGATCTGCTGGTCGCTGTAGCGCAGCATTCCCAGCGGCGCGGCGAACTTGACATGCTCCTCGAACAGCGGCTGCAGCTGCCGGCGGGCGCTGGCGGTGGTGTCGTCCACCATCGCCCACAGCCCGATGCAAAGGCCCTCGCCCAACGCGAGATCCCGGCCGGCTCGCTGGTTGGCGGCCTGGTAGCGGGTCACCCACTCCTCGACGTACTGCTCGCCCGTGCCCAGGATGACGCCCTTGATGCCCCACCTGGCCATGAAGTCCAGGGCGCGGTCCGACGCGCTGACGATGGGTTGCCACACGTCCACCGGACGGGTCTTGGGCCGAGGGACCAGGGTCACCTCCTTCAGGTCATAGCCGCGGTAGGGGATGTCCGGCGGGATGGTGTAGTGCTTGCCCTGGTGGGAGAAGGCGTCTTCGTTGAAGGCCTTCATCATGATCTCGAACTGCTCCTCGAACAGCTCGCGGTTGGCATCGCCGTCGATCATGGGCGCGCCGAATGACTCCACCTCGCGGGTGTGGTAGCCCCGGCCGATACCGAAGACCACGCGGCCGCCGGTGAGGATGTCCACCATGGCGAAGTCCTCGGCCAGGCGGATGGGGTGCCACATGGGCAGAATGTTGAAGCCGCAGCCGAACTTGATCCGGTTGGTGTGCTGGGCCAGGTACTGGCTCATGATGAGCAGGTTGGGGATGCACTCGTAGCCCTCGCGCTGGAAGTGGTGTTCCGCCATCCAGAGGATGTCGAACCCCAGGTCGTCCAGGAAGACGGCGGCCTCCCGCGCGATGTCCAGGGCCATGGACAGGCGGTCGTTGTCGTACCACCGATCGTTGGCGGGGATGCCATCGAAACCGATGCCGTCGCCTTCCAGCACGTGGCCGGCGTAGAGCACGGAAAAGTCTTTGATCATGGGGCCAATCCTCCAAACATCATCGTGTGACCGGGCTACTGCTCGCGTTGAGCGAGTTGCGCTTCCAACTGCCGGATGCTCTCCTGTGCTTGTTCAAGTTGCGCCACTGCTGCATCACGCTCCGCTTCGACCAGCGATATGTCACACAGGTAGCGGCCGGTCTTGCGGTCGTAAAAGCGCAGTTTTGATTCGTCGTCAACGTCCCAGTCCCACGACGGGTTCCAGCAGAGGTAGAGGTCCAGCACGCCGCTGTATCCCCAAATCGTGCCATCCTCCTCGGTATGCAGGTCAATGGGATGGTAGATGCCGTCGACGAGGACATCCCCGGCCAGGGCGTAGCCGTATAGCTCGTCGCCGGTGGGGTCGACCCGCCAGTATTCGGTGATGCCGACACTGGCGTACAGGCCCGGCTTTTCCGCCGTGTCCCGAGCGTTGGTGCTTTCGGAGGCGACTTCCAGGGCGAAATCCGGCGGCTTGCCCGCTTCCCAGATGACATAGCCGTTGCGTCGGCGAATGGCTCCTTTATCAACAGCAAAAGCCACGTACAGGTTCGGCCGGAAGCGATGGTTCATGCTGTATTGGTTGTAGAAAACGAATCCACCGGAGTCCACCAGCACGTCGGGCCGACCAGCGAAATGCCGCCTCACGAAGTAGCCGCTTTTGTTGACGGTAGGGGATTCCAGCATGTCGGGCCGTTCTTCCGGGTCGGGGCAAACGTAATCGTCGGGCAGGACGATGGGGGTGAGCTTGCGGTAGGAAACGCCCGTGGGCGCGGTTTGGGTGGTGGTCATGGTGCGACCTCGACTGGTTGACGGCGGTTGGCAAAGGCCCAGCGGCAAATGTGCTGCTATCGGGAATACTGTCCCAAATATACCCCGCCGTCATCACTTATGTACGCCCATATCTTGGGGTCGCCTCGATGGTCATACATAGTCCAGTCAGGTGAACCTTCGATTGAGAGGGACAATTCAAAGCGGCGTTGGCCGTCCCGGTCGGCCAAATACAGCATTGGCGAGCCGTCGTCGTCCTCGCCGATGAATAGCCTGGTATGTCCATCGCGGTCTCCGATGATCAGCATGGAGCCTTCATTCTCATTTTCGTAAATCACGAACCGACGCTCGCCGTCCCGGCCTGCCATGTATAGCGTTGGCGGGCCGTCGGGGGACTCACCGATCAATAGCCTGGTCTGGTCATTGCGGTCTGCGATGATCAGCATGACAGATCCATTTTCCCCTTGCTCAATCCCAAACCGATGCTTGCCATCTTGGTCGGCCAAATACAGTATTGGCGGGCCGTTGGCGGACTCACCGATGAATAGCCGGGTCTCGCCGCTCCCATCGATGATGGCAAGTTGCGATGAACCGTTCTCCCCTTGCTGAATCACGAATCGAGGATCGCCGTTCTGGTCGATCATATGCAGCATCGGTCCGCCTCCGTTAGACTCGCCGATGAATAGCCTTACCTCGCCATCCTGGTCTCCTATCTCCACTGAAGGATTTCCGCTGTCGTCCGTTCCCAGACTCAGGCGGACTTTCCCGTTCCGGTCGAACATGGTCAGGTCCGGTTCGCCGTCATCATTTGTGGTCAGCGCAGCGCGCATTTCGCCCATATCATTGACCAGCTCGAAGGATTTGGCGCGTATGACTTCGTGAACGTCGCCACCCGTGCTGTATCCGCTGCTTTGCCCGCTGCGTTCCCGGTCGTAGGCGGCACGGCGGGCCGGGTCACCCAATATTTCGTAGGCGCGGTTGATTTCCGCCATCCGCTGCGTGGCGTCAGGCGATGGGTTGCGGTCGGGGTGATAAATCTGCGCCAGGCGACGATAGGCGGCTTGGATGACTTCAGGGTGAGCGGAAGGGTGCACTTGCAGGATTTCATAAAGATCATCAAGTTCCGGCACGGCTTGTCTCCTGGGTGTATCGTGGGCACTCATGGCAACCGCGCGGCTGACAGAAAAAGAGCCTTTGTGCTACCATCGATATGCTACCACCGCCGCCGGAGGGTGTCATTGCACGGTGATTGCCCCACCCTCCGAGCACGAAATTTGGCGCCTTTTTGCGCACACGGTGGTGCGGAGACTGTTCATCCCTATGACCAAAGTACTGATAACCGACAACGTGGCCGCTGAAGGCATCGACCTGCTGAAAAAGCACGTCCCGGTGGACGTCAAGCGCGGCCTCTCCCCCGAAGAACTGATCGCCACCATCCCCGGCTACGACGCCCTGGTGGTACGCAGCGAGACCAAGGTTACCGAGCCGGTGATCTCTGCCGGATGCGATCTTAAGGTCGTCGCCCGGGCCGGCATCGGCGTGGACAACATTGATCTCGACGCGGCGACCCGCGCCGGCGTCGCCGTGGTCAACGCGCCCATCGGCAACACCGTGGCCGCCGCCGAGCACACCGTGGCCCTGATGCTGGCGCTGGCGCGCAACGTGCCGCAGGCTTATGCCTCGATGAAAGAGGGGCAGTGGCAGCGGTCGGCGTTCATGGGCATCGAGGTACGCAACAAGACGCTGGGCATCGTCGGCCTGGGCCGCGTTGGCTCCGAGGTCGCCCGCCGCGCCGCCAGCTTCGGCATGCGCCTGATCGCCTACGATCCCTTCGTTGCCCCCGACTTTGCCACCCGCATGGGCGTGACCGTGATGTCTCTGGACGAAGTGCTTGCCCAGGCCGACTTCATCACCCTGCACACTCCCCTGACCGCCGGCACCACCAAGCTGATTTCCGCGCCGCAGTTGGCCAAGATGAAGCCCGGCGCGCGCCTGATCAACGTGGCCCGCGGCGAACTGGTGGACGATGACGCCCTGCTGGAGGCGCTGGAGAGCGAACACCTGGCCGGCGCCGCGCTGGACGTATTCACCAACGAGCCCCCCGGCGACCTGCCCCTGTTGAAGCATCCCCGGCTGGTCGCCACGCCCCACCTGGGCGCGTCGACCCAGGAGGCGCAGCGCGAGGTGGCCATCGAGGCGGCGGAGCAGGTGCTGGCGGTGCTGGATGGCAAGCCGGCCCGCAACACCGTCAACGCGCCGTTCGTGCCGCCGGAGGTCCACGCCATCCTGGCGCCCTACGTGCCGGTGGCGTCCATGGTGGGTCGCCTGCTGACCAGCATGGCCCGGGGTCAGTTCGTCGGGATCACCATCCGGTACCAGGGCGAGATCGCCGAGCACAACACCGCCATCCTCAAGGCGGCCGCGCTGGTCGGTTTGCTGGGGCAGGTCAGCGGAGAGGCGGTCAACATGATCAACGCCCCGGTGCTGGCCCAGCAGCGGGGCCTCCAGGTCACCGAGCAGACCTCCGGGGACAGCCGGGAGTACGCCAGCCTGATCTCCGCGACGCTGCACACCACCGGCGACGACATAACCGTTGCCGGGACCTCCCTGCGCGACGAGCCGCACCTGGTGCGAGTCAACGAGTACTGGATGGACGTGGCGCCCTCCGCGCCCTACATGCTGTTCGTGGACAACCAGGACCAACCCGGCATCATCGGCGCAGTGGGCACCACTGCCGGCCGGCACAACATCAACATCAGCTTCATGGAAGTGGGCCGCATTGCTCCCCGGGGCCAGGCCATGATGGTGGTGGGACTGGACGACCCGATCTCTGCGGACGTGCTGGCCGAAATCAGAGCCTTGCCGCAGGTGGACGACGCGCGGGTGGTGGCGATGTAGGGGCCTGTCAGCAGAATACGCTATGACTAGCCGGCGACAAATCAACATTGATGCACTGGAACGGGCCAACGCACGGTTGGGCCAGTTCATCGAGCTATACGCCGCTGCTGACAATGACCATCTTGAACACGACGCTTTTCTTGCGGCTGTGATCAAGGGTTTTGAACTCACCTACGGGCAAGCGATCAATACCATACGCCGGTATGTCGCCGATTACGTTTTGTCCCCCGGGCAGGTCGGACAGATGTTGCTCCCTGACATCATACGCGCGGCGGCAAAAAACGGGTTGATCGGGCCGCCGGAAGGATGGTTTGATTTCAGAGACTGGCGCAACGAAACTGCTCACGAATACTTTGACGATGAATCTGCCGAAAGGATAGCCGGCGTTGTTCCAGAGTTCCACGTCGCAGTAGCGCAGTTAATTACTACGCTGCGAGAGAGGTTACAATGATTGTTCCGTTCTCTGACGTTGACATCGCCCCGCAGCACTGGAGCATGATTGACGAGATCCTGCGGCGCTGCCTGCCGGACCATCGGGTTTGGGCCTATGGCTCCCGCGTCACCGGGCATTCCTGGCAGTATTCCGATCTAGACCTGGTTGTAGTCGGGGAAACCGCGGTGGACAGCATGACGATATGGAACGCGCGCGACGCTTTCTCCGAATCCCGGCTGCCCTACATGGTGGACCTGAAGGACTGGCAGCGCATCCCCCAGCATTGGCGCGACGAAATCCTGCGCCGCTACGCCGTCATCCATTCCCCCGACGTCTGATACAATGGATATACGGCGTTTCGCCGTACCGCACGGGTCGAAGCTGGCGGGTTATCGGTATAAGGCAGATTTCTGCTGAGTAGGTTCAAGTCCTACCCCGGGGCTTCATGCTTCGGAGCTCCTGTCGGCGCCCCTTATCCGTGCGAACCCCGGTGAGCCAACGCCGGTGGAAAGCTGCCAACTGGGTGGCTTTCCACCGGCGTTCCTTACCCTCAATACCCAGAGCCGAGGTCATCGGCTCTGTTTTTCGCTTCACGGAGGAGGACATCATGGTCTATCTGACCCAAGTGTACGGCGCTCCCGCCCCGCAGTCGGAGCCTCTGCCCGGACGCGAGGGCGAGATGGTCCAAAACTCCGCTGGCGGCATGGTCTTTCCCGTAGACGACTTTACGCGCCTGCGCCGTTTCCTGGTTCTCGGCGCGGAGGGCGGCAGCTACTACGCGGCGGAGCGCAAGCTGACGGTCGAGAACGCCAATGCCGTCAAACGGTGCATCGAAATCGACGGCCACCGGGTCATCGACGAGGCGGTCCGCGCCAGCCGGGGCATCGCGCCCAGGAATGGCCCGCCCCTCTTTGTGCTGGCCATGGCAGCGTCCTTCGGCGACGACGACGTTCGCCGCTACGCGCTGTCCGTCCTGCCCCAAGTCGCCCGCACCGGCAGCCACCTGTTCCGCTTCGTAGAGTACGCCGACGCCATGCGCGGCTGGGGCAAGGGTCTGCGACGCGCCATCGGCGCCTGGTACGAGGCCCAGGGCGGAGTCGCCCCGGCGGCCTACCAAATGGTCAAATACCGCCAGCGCAACGGCTGGACGCACCGGGACCTGCTCCGCAAGGCTCACCCGTCGGGCAAGGACAATCCCGACTTTGACGCCCTGTACGCCTGGGTAACGCAGGGCAGCGCGCCACCGGACGATGACCGCCGCTATGACATCATCCGCGCTTACGAATCCGTTCTGGGGCGCGTGAATGATCCGGTCCTGATTGCCGATGCCATCCGCGAATTTGACATGACCTGGGAGATGATTCCCGGCGAGGTCATGGGCGAAAAGGCTGTTTGGGAAGCCCTGTTCGAAAAGATGCCCCTGACGGCCATGCTGAGGAACCTGGCCACGCTAACCCGCCTGGGTATCGTTGCCCCGATGTCCGACGCCGCCGGTCAAGTTGCCGCCAGGCTGAACCACGCCGACGGGCTGCGGGCGGCGCGGATACACCCCATCGCCATCCTGTCCGCCCTGACTACCTACAAGTCCGGCCGAGGCGTCAGGGGACGCAACACCTGGACTCCCGTGCCAACGGTAGTGGACGCGCTGGATTCAGCCTTCGATAAGTCATTCGCCTTCGCGCCACAAACCGGCCGGCGGTTCTACTTGGGCATTGACGTGTCCGGCTCCATGACGCACGGCTCCGTCGCCGGCGTCCAGGGACTGACGCCGCGCATGGGAGCCGCCGCCATGGCCATGGCAATCGCCCGACGCGAGAGCAACTACTATATGGCCGCCTTCGCCGACGGCAACGGCGCGGCCATCGCCAATCGTTTTTTCGGTTCGCGCCTTCACGTCGATTACGATATGATGCCGCTGCACATCGCCGCCACCGACAGCCTCGCCGACGCGCTGCGCAAGACGGACCACCTGCCCTGGGGCGGCACCGACTGCGCCTTGCCCATGCTGGACGCCACGGCGAAGAATATCCCGGTGGACTGTTTCGTCATCATTACGGACAACGAAACCTGGGCCGGGCGCATCCATCCTGCTGAGGCGCTGCGCCAGTACCGCGACAAGACGGGCATTCCCGCCAAAATGGTAGTCGTTGCCATGACGGCTACCGAGTTCAGCATCGCGGACCCCACAGACGCCGGGATGCTGGACGTGGTGGGCTTTGACGCCTCAGTGCCGCAGGTCATCGCCGATTTCGTCGGCTCGTAGCCGCAACATGATTGTCCTGGCTGCCGACGGCCGGGAATGGACAAATCGGTTTCGCCCCTGTAAAAATGCAGGGGCGTTGCCTTGCCGTCGCCGCCCGGAGATCATGTCGTGAACGCTCCACCGCCGACCTTCACTGATGAGCAGGTTGTTGCTGCCATCCGCGCCACCTTTTCCCCGCGCTGGGACACGTCGCTGTCCCGGGAAGAAGCGGCGGCCCACGCGGAAACCTACCGCGCGAACCTGGCACATTACCGGCAGCACGTTCAGCGCAGTCTGAACGACAGCGATTATCGGCAAGCAGCCGAAAAATCCTGGGGCGCTTTCACGCAAATCGTCAAAGCCATCGGCGCCGACCACCAGATAAAATTGGCCAGCCATATCGGGATTATGCGCGTTGCCGGCGAACTGGCAAAGTTGATTGCCCAAACCGCCCCGGAGGCCGGCGGCAGGGTGAGCGATGCGTCGGTTATGGCCCACAGTCTGCATTTGCATTTCTACGAAAATGAACTGCCGGATGATCGAGTCATCCAGTCCGCTGCTACGGTGAGCGAGGCTATTGACCTGTTGCAGGACTGGTTCCCGCCTCAACCAAGTGATGATGGAGCAACGTTATGAGCAACGCGCCATCATCTTTCACCAGCGAACAAGTTGTTGCTGCCATCCGCGCCGCCTTTTCCCCGCGCTGGGACACGTCGCTGTCCCGGGAAGAAGCGGCGGCCCACGCGGAAACCTACCGCGCGAACCTGGCACATTACCGGCAGCACGTTCAGCGCAGTCTGGACGAAAGCGATTATCGGCAAGTGGCTGAAAAATCCTGGGGCGCTTTCACGCAAATCGTCAAAGCCATCGGCGCCGACCACCAGATAAAACTGTCCAGTCACGTCGGGATCTACCGGGTAGCCGGCGAACTGGCGGCGCTGGTCGGACAAGCGGATCCGGATGCTGAAATCGCGCTGAATAATGCGACTGGACTGGTCAGCGGTCTGCACACTCATTTCTATGAAAACTATTTGACCGATGCAGTGGTTACGCAGTCGGCGGCTATGGTCAGCGATGCCATCGACCTGCTGCAAGAGTATTTCCCGCCCCCAACCGAAGGCTAACCCCCGGCATTCACAAAACCCCAAACCATCCCGGAGATGAGACTATGGCAGACCGCATTGTAATTATGGGCCCCGGCGCCGTGGGCAGCTACGTCGGCGCGTTTCTCGTTCAGGCCGGGGAGGACGACGTTACCTTCATCGATATGTGGCCCGAGCACGTGGAGAAGATGCGCGCCGAGGGCCTGCGGGCCAGCGGCAGCCAGGGCGATTTCACCGTGCCGGTCAACGCCATGCACCTGACCGACGCCCAGAACATCACCGAACCCTTCGACTACGCCTTCATCACCGTCAAGTCCTACGATACCGAGTGGGCGACCCACTTCATCAAGCGGTACGTGAAGGACGACGGGGCGTTCGTGTCCATCCAGAACTGCTGGAACGACCCCACCATCGCCAACATCGTCGGCGAAGACCGACAACTCGGCTGCATCGCCTCCCACATCGAGGTTGCTCTCTGGGAGCCGGCCCACGTCAACCGCGGCGGCGCGCCCGGACGCGACCACGGCCACACCGTGTTTCGCGTCGGCGAGTTCACCGGCGCGGTCACTCCGCGTTCGGAGGCTTTGGCCGCCAAGCTGGACCACATCGATGCCGCCTACGCCACCGACAACCTACCCGGCGAACGCTGGGCCAAGCTATGCCAGAACGGCATGGGCAACGCCATCTCCGCCATGAGCCAGCTGGGCAGCCAGGAGATGGCCGGCGACGCCAGGATCCGCCGCATCCGCATCAACCTGGCCAAGGAAGGCGCGCAGGTGGGTCTGGCCCAGGGGCTCAAGGTGGTGGAGATCAACGGCACGCCCGCCGAATTCTGGGCCGACGCCGACACGGGCGACGTGTTCGAGGAGCTGGACGGGAAGCTGTCCCAGGCCGGCGGCCGGGTCAACTGGCTGGCCTCCATGGCCCAGGACGTGCACAAGGGCCGCAAGTCCGAGATCGACTTTATGAACGGCCTGATCTGCGAAAAGGGCCGTGAAACCGGCGTTGCCACCCCATACCACGACGCCATCGTCGAAGCCATGCGCCTGGTGGACAACAAGACCGTGGCGCCCGGCCCGGAAAACGTCGACCGGATCATCCGCGCCGTGGAGGGCTGACGCTCGACGCAGGGGAATTCAATCGCCATCGCCACCGGAGGTCCCAACCATGTACATCACCGTAGAACCCGCCGGCCTGATGATGCATACGGTCAAGCTGGTGTTCGATCCATCCGACCCGGCGCCGGAAGACCAGCAGGTGCGCGACTACCTCAGCGAGCACGAGCTGGAGCCGCGCTACCACTGGTTCGCTGAAATCGACGGCCTCGAGGGCCGCGAGTGCGAGATCATGCAGTTCGGCGGCTGTTACCTCGGTCGCAATCTGCAGAACATCGGGCTGATCCAGCGCCGGGTGGTGGAGGACGAACTGCTCACCGCCGAGATTGACCGGCATATCGCCGACGGCCGCTTGACCGCTTTCGCGTCCGCCACGGATGCGGAACGCACGGATGCCATCGCGGCGGTTATCGACGAGTTCCGCGTCGAGGAGAGTTTCGGTCAGGACGACGCCGGCGAACTGCGGGCCACGTTGGACGCGGAAGCATTGCAGCAGGCCGCGGTCCGCGCCCTGGAAACCGCCCGGGCGTCCTGATGTCCACCGTCAGCCACCCCGATTGGGGGTACACCGGAGATACCGGCCCGGAACACTGGGGCTGCCTGTCCGCCGACTACAGCCTGTGCTCCGCAGGCGTGGAGCAGTCGCCGGTGAACCTGGCCGGATACGTCTCGGGCGGAACTGAACCGGTGACGTTCGACTACACGACCGCCGCGGTGCAGGCCCGCAACAACGGGCACACCGTGTACCTGGACTTTGACCCCGGCAGCGGGGTGTCGGTGGGCGGACACCGCTACGACCTGCTGGGGGTTCATTATCACTCTCCGGGAGAGCACCTGGTGGACGGCGAGAGCTTCGCGGCCGAGCTTCACCTGGTGCACCAGGACGCTGGCGGCAATCTGGCCGTGGTGGGGCTGCTGTTCCGGCTGGGCAACCCCAGCCCGCTGGTGGAGGACCTGCTGGGCCTGGCTCCGGAGACCGGGGTGGAAGCCGACATCGGAGGCGGGCCGAACGCGGCGGGATACGCGCCTTCGGATGCTGGCTATTACGGATACAGCGGTTCGCTGACCACGCCGCCGTGCTCGGAAGGGGTGCGGTGGATGGTTATGCAGGGCATCGGGACGGTGTCGCAGGACCAAGTGGAGATACTGCAATCGCTGACCCACGGACCGAACAACCGGCCGCCGCAGCCGATTGGCGACCGGCAGATTGTGGTCTCGGCCGGCGGCTGATACGGGGGCGGCGCGGGCAAAAACATGGAGCGGGCGATGGGAATCGAACCCACGTAGCCAGCTTGGAAGGCTGGGGCTTTACCACTAAGCTACGCCCGCTCGGTAAATCCATTATACCCCTTTTTCACGGCGCACCCGCATCGGTAGGTCAGTCCAGACAAAACCGGCGGGCGACCCTGCCGAAGCTGCTGGTTGCCGTTTAGAATCGCCGAAAACCGTTGACAATTTGGGCCGCGTTGCGTAACCTATATTTCGATTGGCGAAAACCGGAAGGCCCCGGAAGTTGCCGGGGCTTTTTTAGCGCATTGCGCGGTCTGGCCGGTCGGGCTCCACGGAGCCAACCCCGCGCCCCGGTGGCGCAATTGGCAGCGCAGCCGATTTGTAATCGGCAGGTTAGGGGTTCGAGTCCCCTCTGGGGCTCCAAATCTGAATCGTCGCAACTGGATCATGGGTCCGGGAGTTAACAAATGGAGGGGTGGGTGAGTGGTTAAAGCCACCAGACTGTAAATCTGGCGCCCTGACGGGCTTCGCAGGTTCGAATCCTGCCCCCTCCACCACTTTATCGAAATCAGCATTCCATGCGCCCAAGTAGCTCAGAGGTAGAGCACGTTCTTGGTAAGAACGGGGTCGGCGGTTCGATTCCGCCCTTGGGCTCCACCGGCGTCAGCAACCCGCAGGGAGGTCCCGCGGGCCGGAACCAAGGAACCACCAACAAGGAGCAAGGAGTAACCCGCCACCATGGCTAAGCAAGTCTTCGACCGTTCCAAGCCCCACGTCAACGTGGGAACCATCGGTCACGTTGACCACGGCAAGACCACCCTGACCGCCGCTATCACCAGCGTGCTGGCCCAGGAGAACAACGCCAGCTTCCGCAGTTTCGACAGCATCGACAACGCGCCGGAGGAACGGGCCCGCGGTATCACCATCGCCATCGCCCACGTGGAATACGAGACCGCGAACCGGCACTACGCCCACGTTGACTGCCCCGGCCACGCCGACTACATCAAGAACATGATCACCGGCGCGGCGCAAATGGATGGCGCGGTCCTGGTCGTGTCCGCTCCCGACGGCCCGATGCCCCAGACGCGGGAGCACATCCTGTTGGCGCGCCAGGTGGAAGTGCCCTCCATCGTCGTGGCTTTGAACAAGGTCGACATGATGGACGACGAAGAGTTGCTGGAACTGGTGGAGCTGGAAGTGCGCGAGTTGCTCAGCACCTACGACTTCCCCGGCGACGACACGCCCATCGTCCGCGTCAGCGGGCTGAAGGCGCTGGAAGGCGACGCCGATGCCATGGAGCAGGTTCGGGAATTGGTCGCCACCATGGACGACTACATCCCGCAGCCGTCCCGCGTCACCGACCAGCCGTTCCTGATGCCCATTGAGGACGTATTCGGCATCAAGGGCCGCGGCACCGTGGTCACCGGCCGCGTCGAGCGCGGTCAGCTGAACGTCGGCCAGGAAGTGGAAATCATCCGCTCCGGCGACGTGCGCAAGACGGTTGCCACCGGACTGGAAATGTTCCACAAGCTGCTGGACACCACCGAAGCCGGCGACGCCGTGGGCGTGCTGCTGCGCGGCGTGGACCGCGACGAGGTGGAACGCGGCCAGGTGCTGGTTGCCCCCGGCTCCATGCGCCCGTACCGCCGCGCCGAGGCTGAGGTGTACGTGCTGAGCCAGGCCGAAGGCGGCCGCCACACCCCCTTCTTCACCGGGTACAAGCCCCAGTTTTACATCCGCACCAGCGACATCACCGGCGAGATCGCCCTGCCCGACGGCGTGGAAATGGTGATGCCCGGTGACAACATCACCATGACCGTGAACCTCATCACCCCGATCGCCGTCGAAGAGGGACTTCGCTTCGCCATCCGCGAGGGCGGCCGCACCGTCGGCGCCGGCGTGTTCACCCGATTGCTGGAGTGATCCCATGGCCCGCAAGTCCACCGACGCCCGGCAGGTCATCACCTTGCAGTGCACCGACTGCCGCGAGCGCAACTATTCGACCATCAAGAACCGGCGCAGCCACACCACCCGCATGGAATTGCGGAAGTACTGCAGCCGCTGCCGAGGCCATCAGGTCCATCGGGAAGTGAGGTAGCGGCCCGTGGCCCGCGCATCGACCAGACGACCGTCGCCGATCTCTCCCCGCGCGGTGGGGAGAGTCGGCCCGATCGGTTTCCTGCGTGAAACCGCTTCCGAACTGCGGAAATCGGTCTGGCCGAGCAAGGAAGAAACGGCCCGGCTCACGGTCATCGTCATCGTGCTGGCCGTGATCATGGGCTTCTTCCTCGGCCTGTTGGACCGCGTTTTTGACTTCGGGATGAGTTTCGTTATCGGCCTGCGGCAGTTGCCTTTCTGACCCGGCTCGGGTCCGGCGTGCTCACGTCTCGCTGCGGGATCTCCCGGAGACCGCTTTCAGCGCCGGCGTCAATCGGATTGGCCGGCGTATTGCTGGGCCGCTCCATTCTTGCCCACTGAGATTGAAACAATGACCACAACGCATCCCGACGATCTGCGCTGGTACATCGTCCACACCTATACGGGCCAGGAAGACATGGTCAAGCGGAACCTTGACCTGCGCCGGCAGAGTCTCGGCATGGACGACCGGATCACCCGAGTTGAGGTACCGGCCGAGGACGAGATCACCCGCAACAAGGGTGAGCGCACCAAGCAGCGACGCAAGCTGTTCCCGGGTTACATCCTGGTCCAGATGGTCATGGACGACGAGGCCTGGTTCCTGGTGCGCAACACCACCGGCGTGACGGGTTTCATTTCGGCCGAGGAAGAAGGCGGCGACCGCCCGCGTCCGGTCCCGCTGGACGACCGGGAAGTCGATGACATCCTGGACCGCGTCGCCTCCGGTGAGCCGCGCGCCGTGATCGGCATGGCCCAGGGAGACATGGTGCGGATCTCCGAAGGCCCCTTTGCCGATATGCTCGGGCGGGTCGAGGATGTGGACGAACATCGGGGGCAGGTCACCGTTATGATTTCCGTTTTCGGCCGCGAGACCCCGGTGGAATTGGACTTCACCCAGGTGGAAAAGGCTTAATCCGCATCGGGGCGCTTTTCCCGCAAAAGCACACCCTCACCCCAACCCTCTCCCATCAAGGGAGAGGGGGCATGTATACGTAACGGAGGCCGTCAGTGGCAAAGAAAGTACTCGCCGTCATCAAGCTCCAGCTGGAAGCGGGCAAGGCCACGCCGGCGCCGCCGGTGGGTCCGGCGCTGGGTCAGCACGGCGTCAACATCATGGCCTTCGTCAAGGAGTACAACGAACGCACCGGAAGCCAGGCCGGCACCATCGTGCCCGTCCACCTGACCGTGTACCAGGACCGCTCCTTCACCTTCGTCACCCGGACGCCACCGGCATCGGACCTGTTGCGCCGCGCTGCCGGCATCGAGAAGGGACAGGGCGACGCCCGGGCGCCCATCGGCGTGACCATCCCCAGCGATGTCCTCCGCGGCATCGCCGAGGAAAAGCTGAAGGACCTCAACGCCAACTCCGTCGAACAGGCCATGAACATCATCGCCGGCACTGCCCGCAGCATGGGGATCACGGTCGAAGGCGACTGACCGCATCGCCCTTCAGTTACCGGAAACGCTACCAGGGAGAATCGAAAATGCCCAAGCATAGCCGCCGCTACAACGCCGTTGCCGAGCGTGTTCCGGAAGACAGCGTTTACCAGCCCCGAGAAGCCATCGACCTGGTGAAGGAACTCTCCACGGCCAAGTTCGACGAGACGATGGAGGTGCATCTCCGCACCAATGCCGACGTGCGCCACGCTGAGCAGCAGGTTCGCGGCGTCACGGTGCTCCCCCACGGTCTGGGCAAGCAGGTGCGCGTACTGGTGTTCGCCAACGGCGAGGCCGCCGACATTGCCCGCCAGGCCGGCGCCGATTACGTGGGCGACGACGACCTGATCGCCCAGATCGAAGGCGGCTGGATGGACTTCGACGTGGGGCTGGCGATCCCCGAAGTTATGTCCAAAATCGGCCGGCTGGGACGTTTCCTGGGTCGCCGTGGCCTCATGCCCAACCCGCGCACCGGCACCCTGGTGCCCGCCCGGGACTTGCCCCGCGTCATCCAGGAGTCCAAGGCCGGACGCCTGGAGTTTCGCACCGACCGAACCGCCATTATCCACGGCCAGTTCGGCAAGTCATCCTTTGAGACCGACGCCTTGATGGACAACCTGACCGTGTTCATGGACTCGGTCATGCGCGAACGCCCGGACGCGGTGAAGGGCGCGTTCATCAAGTCCGCCTACATCACTTCGTCCATGGGGCCCGGCCTCTCCGTTGACGTGGGAACGCTCCAAGGGATGAAGCCGGAGTAACTATCCCGGCTCAAAAACGGCCACCCCACCCTGGAGGCAGTTCCAACAGCCACGATCTGTACTAGCCGGATCAGGTGAATGCGGAGGCGATTCGCATGATGCAGGTGTTGAAGTACCAAACCGCATCCGCCACGTTCCTGGAACAGGCGTATCAAGAGATCGAAGCCGGCGACCTGCGCCAGGCATCAGAGAAGGGATGGGGAGCAGCGGTTGAGATCGTTAAAGCGGTTGCGCAACATCGGGGTTGGGAACACGGTAGCCACGATAGCTTGTTCGAGGTCGCCAGCCATTTAGCGCAAGAGGTGGGTGATTACAACATCAGCTACGATTTCTCCGGGGCATCGGCGCTGCACACCAATTTTTATGAGGGCTGGCTACGTGAAGAAATGGTCCGGAACGGTCTCGATCAAGTCCAGCGCTTGGTGGGGGCCTTATCTCCCCTACTTCAGCGTTGAGGTTGATGTCAAGCATCACACACGTTGCGCGTTCGCGGAGGGGATGTTAAACTGAACCGCACAGCCGAATACCGTTACCATGCCCGAGACAGCGGGTTCCCTGTGGGAATAATGGCGGTAGCCGCCGCCCGCCGAGGCGCAGCGCCGGATTGATCCGGAGCACATGTGGATGATCAACGCCGCTGGCCTGAAGGCCACGCGCGCCGAATTGCCCGCGCCCTCGTCTCGGAGCGCGGGTTTTTCTTTTGACCGTTCTAGTCCAGGAGCAGACCTTGCCAACCCAGGAAAAAATCGATCGCGTAGCCGAGTTGAAGGACAAGCTGGAACGCAGTTCCATCATCATCTCCACCGGCTACTCCGGCATGAACGCCAACCAAATGGTGGACCTCCGGCGCAGGATGCGCGACGGCGGGGTCGAGTTCGTCGTAGTGAAGAACAACCTGCTCAACCGCGCCGCCGACGCCGCGGAGATTCCCCAGCTCAAAGACGTCATAACGGGCCAAACCGCCATCGCGCTGGGCTACGACGATGCCGCCACCATAGCCAAGGCAGTGAACCAGGCGGCTCGGGCCAGCGCCGGCGCCCTCGCCGTCCACGGGGCGGTGGTAGGCCAGGGCGCGGCGATGCAACCGGAGGAAGTTTCGCGGCTGGCGGACTTGCCTCCCCAACCCGTTCTCGTGGCCCAGTTGCTGGGCGCCATGCAGTCGCCGCTGTACGGCTTGGCCAGCGTGCTCAACGCCACCATCAGCAGCCTGGCCTATGTCCTGCAGGCGAGGATTGACCAACTGCAGCCGGCAGAAGCTGCGGAATAGGAACGAGCCACCCTCACCCTAGCCCTCTCCCATCAAGGGAGAGGGGACAATGTGAAACAACCATCAGGAGGCAACAATCATGGCAGTGAACCAGGAAGTTCTCGATGCGATCAAGGGCATGAGCGTGATGGATCTGGCCGATCTGGTCAAGGCCATAGAGGAAGAGTTCGGCGTTTCCGCGGCCGCCCCGGTGGCGGTTGCCGCCGCGCCGGCCGCCGGCGTGGTGACCGACGACGCGCCTTCCGCGGTCGCCGACGAGCAGACCGAGTTCACCATCACCCTGGCCGACTTCGGCGCCAACAAGATCAACGTCATCAAGGCCGTGCGCGAGGTTACCGACCTCGGTCTGCGCGAGGCCAAGGAGCTGGTCGAGTCTGCGCCGGCCCGCGTCCGCGAGGGTGTGAACAAGGAAGACGCCGACAGCATCAAGTCCAAGCTGGAAGAGGCCGGCGCCACGGTGCAAGTCGCCTAGTCGAACGCCGCAAGGCTCTTTTCGACAGTACCAGGGGGCGGGTGTCACACCTGCCCCCTGTCGTTTGCCTGGTGTACAATGCCGCCAGTTCAACCCGGAGGCCCAAGCATGGATCTGCAACTTGACGGCAAAACAGCGATAGTTACCGGAGGCAGTCGCGGTATCGGCAAAGCGGTGGCGCGGGTCCTTTCGGCCGACGGTTGCAGTGTAGTCATCACCGGCCGTTACGCGGACACGCTGTCGGAGTCGGCCGAGGACATCGCCGGCGACACCGGCGGCAGGATCGTTCCCATCGTTTCCGACATGACCAGCACCGACCAGGTGAACGCCATGGTCGCCCAGGCGGCCGAGGCGCTGGGCGGACGCATCGACATCCTGGTGAACAACGCCGCCGCGCCCGGCGGCCTCGCCCGTGGGTCGCTGTCCGAAATCCGCGACGAGGACGTGATGCTGGACCTGGACACCAAGGTCATGGGCTACCTGCGCTGCGCCCGCGCCGTCGCGCCGTACATGCAGCAGCAGGGCTGGGGCCGCATCGTCAACGTCGGCGGCCTGTCGGCGCGCCGGGCGGAGGGGAACCTCAGCGCCGGCGTGCGCAACTCCGGTCTGTCCAACCTGACCAAGTACCTGGCCGAAGAGCTGGGCGGCGACGGCGTCTGCGTTAACCTGGTCCATCCCGGCACCACGCGCACCGAGCGCAGCGGCCCGATGTACGCCGAACAGGCCGAACGCGAAGGCACCACCGTCGAAGAGATCGAGCGCCGCGCCGCCTCGCGCAACTCCACACGTCGCATCGTTGATGCCGAGGAACTGGCGTGGGTGGTGGCCTTTTTCGCTTCGCCCCGCAGCATCGCCATCAGCGGCGAGACCATCGCCGCCGGCGGCGGTTCCGGCACCAACGTTTACCACTGACTAGCTAGCCACAACCGGATTCCTGCTTGCGCAGGAATGACGACTTTCGCAGGAGCCAAATAACATGATCAAAGTAACCGTCTTCTACGAGAACGAGGAAGGCAAGTCCTTCGACTTCGACTACTACTGCAACACGCACATGCCCCTGGTGCAGGAGCGCCTGACCACCTTCGGGATGCGCTACTACAACGTGGAAAAGGGCATTTCCGACACCGACCCCAGCGCGCCACCCATGTACACGGCAGTCGGATACCTTTTCTTCAACGACGTGGACGGCGTGCACGAGGGCTTCAAGACCCACGGCCGGGAGCTGGTCGGCGACGTACCAAACTTCACTGACATCAGCCCCAAGTTCCTCATCAGCGAGTTGATCGCGTGAATTGCGCGGTTTGACAAGCTGAGCAAAAAGGCGGCCAGTTGGCCGCCTTTTTGTTGGGATACGATGACGCTCACATTGCGATGCAGCGTCCACCATATCACAATAAACAGGGGAATCGTCGATTTGATGTAAAATTAGCTGCAATAAACGTTAATCATATTAGAACCAAAGTCCTATCCATTGCTTTATTCCCGAAACCCATTTTACGATCGAGGAGGCAGCCGAAGCGATCTTCTCCCAACGCACGCCGCCCTGCCGTGGCTGATCAGCGACGCGATCGATGTGTTCTTCTCTTTCCTTCGTACGCACGACTTCAGTCGTGCCGTCCGGTGATGTCCTCCGCACGATGTGTTGTTTTTCCCAGCGGTGGGCTGACTCTCTATTGGGCATTTTGGCACCTCCAGGCGGGCATCGTATTTGGTAAGCCCATTTGTACCTGATATCAGGTTATCACAGCGTTCAATCAGGGTCAATAGGAAATGTGACACCGACGAGGATCGGCGAGAGCGATGCCGTGACAAGAAATCGCGAGGCTGTCAGTCCGTACTACTGTAAGCGTCGATATTGTTAACATTAGTATCATGAACAGAGCCGGAGCGGCAAGAGTGCGGCGCCGTGGCCGTATTCTGCTTTTCGGCTAGGAGGATTGCCAACTTTGGGATAGCGTGTTATACTGTACGTAAATTACAGCAATGGAGAAGAAAATGACGCTAACGATTGCGAACATAGGTAGCCAGTACAGCTTGCGGGTTCCGGCACACCGCTTCCGTCAGGGAGAGAGGGACGTTTACTCGTTCGCTCTCGACCTGGCAACCCTTGATGGCTTGCTGCCGGAGCGGATTGACGAGGAAATGGTGAAAGATGTCAACCGTCGTCTGACGCCCAGCCATGCCAAGAACATCCAGAGGTACTTGGAGAGCGAGCGGACAAACTGGCTACTTGGTGCGTTGTTGCTTGGGATTGCACCGGACGCGGTGGAGTTCGTTCCTTATGCGGACGAAAACAACCAGTCCACTGACAATTTTGGAGAATTGCGCATCCTGACCACACGGAAGAGCTCGATGAAAATCTTTGACGGTCAGCATCGCCGCCGTGCGATTGCGGATGCTCTATCAGAACTGGAAAGCGATGAGCGGCGCTCCGACCAATTGGCTGCGCTGAGACAATCCTCGCTTCCGGTCGTTCTCTACGCTGAAGAGGACATCAAGGCACTGCGTCAAATGTTCGTTGACGCCTCAAAGACGAAAGCCATCGAGAGCAACACCGTAACCCGGTTTGACGAGCGAGACGCATTCAACCTGGCCGCGATGTGGCTTTCTGAGAACAGCGGCCTGTTCACAGGCCGGGTCGAAATGGAGCGAACCACGGTGCGGAGGACAAGCGAGTATTTGATTGCGATCAACCAGCTGGCCGCGACCTTGAAGACCCTGGATGTAGGCTACGGCGGGCGGGTCAGCAGGGAGCGCAACAGCGAGCATATGCTGGACTTGAACGCGCTGTATGATCGTTGCCTAAAATGGGCAGACGATTTCCTGCCGGCGGCAAGGTCGGAATACGATGACCTGATTGCGGGTGAAATCGACGATTCCGAAATTCCAAGGCTCCGCCCATCGACTTTCGCGTTCAACGCCTCAGTCATTCGGATTCTTGCAGGTTGCTATCACGAGTGGACCAAAGACGGAGGCGACTGGAAGCCTTTGGCCGATTTCATTCGCGAAGCATCCCTAATTCCCGGGCAATCGGAAGGACAAGGAGCATTGTTGGTGGATGCCGGTGTGGTTGTATCCGGCGGTGTCACTCCGCTCTCGCGTGCCCAAGAAACAACTAGGGCAATCAGCTACATCGTCTCCCAAGCGAGGGAAACGATCTCAAGCTAGCCGGAGTAGCCAAGCGGGTTTGCCAACCTAGTCCGCTTGCGCTACCCTGTATGCACCACCCTTGGGGGGCAGCCGTCTTGGCTGCCCTTGTCAGATATTAACGGGTTTAGTATGAACCAAGCCGTCGACGCCCTTGCACAGCGCGCCGTTCGCGAGCATTGGGAGTTTGTGCCCACCGCGGGCAGCCGGATCGGGCGGCACGAGTACGATGGGCGGTTGCCCGATTTCTCCGGCGGGCGTGTGGCTCGCCGCATTGAAGAGCTGCACCGGTCTCTCGGTCAACTCTCCGCGCTGCCCGAATCCGACGGGTCCGTCGCCGATGACGACGCCCGGATGGACCGCCTGTCCCGCAGTCTGCTGGAGATGTTCCTGCGGCGCGAGCTGTTTAGCCTGGAGGAGATGCGGACGCTGCACAACAACCCGCAGCGCCAGGTCGGCTATATCGGCGTCGGCAGCTACGTGCAGCGGGACTACGCGCCTTTGCCTGACCGCCTGCGCTCGGCCACCGCGGTCCTGCAACAGGTCCCGGACTTCTTGAACACGCTGGATGGGATCACGGATACCGAGCTGGGAGAGCCCATTCGCGAGATGGCCGTGGAAGCCTACCGGGGCATGGCGTCGTTCTATAACACCGGCTTGGCAGATGCCTCCAGTCAATGCGCGGCCATCGCTCCTGACGTGGCCGCCGAATTCGACGCGGCCCGCAAAACTGCCGGAGCTGCGGTGATTGATTTTGCCCAGCGGTTGCAGGACCGTAAAATCCGCCCCGAGTTCGCCATCGGTTCCGACCTGTACCGCCGGATGCTGGAAGTGGGCGAGGGAGTGAACACGCCGCTGTTGGACGTTCTGTCCATCGGCCAGGCCAACCTGGAGCAGAACCTGCGCCGGCTGGACGAAGCGGCGGCGCAGGTCGCCCCGGGCAAGTCGGTGCGGGAGGCCGTCGCCCAGGTTGCCGCCAACCATCCCGCTGCCGACGCACTGATACCGGAAACGCGGGCCATGCTGGAGGACATACGCCAGGCCCTCATCGACCACGACATCATCACCGTGCCCTCGGAGGAGCGTTGCCAGGTCACCGAGACGCCATCCTACATGCGCTACGCCTTCGCCGCCATGGACTCGCCCGGCGGGCTGGAGGAGGTCGCCACCGAAGCCTTCTACTACGTGACTCCGGTGGAGCCGGACTGGACACCACGCCAGCAGGAGGAATGGCTGACCAACTTCAACTACCACACCTTGAAGATCATCAGCGTCCACGAGGTCTACCCCGGGCACTTCGTGCACAACCTGCACAACCGCCACGGCGGCGGCCTGCCCCTGATCAACCGCGTCGCCACGTCGTATGCGTTCACTGAGGGTTGGGCGCACTACACCGAGGAGATGATGCTGGAGACCGAGTACGGCCGGGACAACCCGGCGCTGTGGCTCACCCAATTGCTCGAAGCCCTCGTCCGCAACTGCCGCTACCTGTGCTCGCTGGGGATGCACACCCAGGGCATGACCGTGGACGAGGCTACGCGGTTCTTCCAGGCCCACGCCTACATGGAGGAGCATCCGGCCCGCCGGGAGGCGCTGCGCGGGACCTTCGATCCCGGCTACCTGAACTACACCCTGGGCAAGCTGATGCTGCTCAAACTGCGGCAGGACTGGCGCCGCCAGGAGGGGTCAGACTACAGCCGGCGCCGGTTCCACGACGCCACGCTGTCCTGGGGCGCGCCGCCGGTGCCGCTGCTGCGCCAGGCGATGCTCAACGAGCCGGACGGCGCGATACTCTGATGCCGAAGGCCCGCGCCTGATTTACACTACCTGCGCCCCGAGGATCCTGCCGATGTGGTCCAGCGCCCAGCGGTGGGCGTCGGCGTTGAAGGACGCGACGCAGTCGGTGGGCACCTCCACCGCGTAGTCCCGGTTGCGGGCGTCGGACGTGGTGTGCATCACGCAGATGTCGGTGCACACCCCGCAGACGATGATCTTGTCGGGGTCCAGCGCAGAGAGCCGTTCCGCCAGATCGGTGTTGAAGAAGCCGCTGTAGCGGTTCTTGGGGATGACGTTGCCGTCGCCGACCCATTCGGCCAACTCCGGGATGACCTCCGGCTCCTCCGTCCCGATGACGCAGTGCACCGGGAACATCCGGAACTCCAGGTCGTCGGGCAGGTGGTGGTCGGAGACGAAGAGGATGGCGGAGCCGGCATCCGACTCGCGCCGCAGGAGTTCGCGCACGGGCACGATGATGCTGCGGGCCTCGTCGCCGCAATAGAGGTTGTGGCCCGGCTCCATGAAGCCGCGCACCATGTCGACTACCAGGACTGCGTTGGGCATGGCGTTCACCCTCCTTGCCTTACCGGCGGCAATTGCCTGAAACGAGATGGTCAGGATTATAGGACATTCCCAAGCCGGCAAATTTGACACAAGCGCCCGAAACAATACACTATAGTGGCCACGAATTAGGTTCGTGAAGTTGGTTTTTGGCGAAGTAGTGGGTACTGTCATGACCACCGGGTGGCATTTCCAACCTCTTACCCCGGGTCCCACAGTCAGGGAGCCGATTGCAGGGGCATTCTTCGCCAGCGACGCTGTGAGCGAGCCAGGTGAAGCACTGGTGCGTGAAGGTATCCAGAATTCGTTGGGGATTTATCCCGACTATTATACACCGGCCGGCCCAAGTCGGTTTCATGGTGTGGCGATATGGGAATCCCCCTCGCCGGCCTGCTCCCGCCTGAGGAAGGTCCGCAGTGATACAGTGGACGGGGTGTATAGATAATCCGAGTGCGCTTCCCGCTAGCGAGGCATTGGATCTAATCTAAAATGTGTGCAGCGTGGTAGATGAGCATATGGTTGCAGAATCAAAGAAACCGCTTCTGACCTTGTTGACGAGTGCTTGGCGAAGGCTAGTTAAGGAATCGTGCCTGCTGTGGCCAGATTTTGCGGCCGAAATCCATCGGTTGTCCGACGGCATGTTGCACGTCGATTCACCCCGCGCTGGTGGCAGGTATGCGATTGGTAGTGCTGATGTTGAAGAACTTTGGAGACTCGACAATCACGCCTGTGCGCGCCTGACCACTTGGCTCGTCAATGAAAGGAGATCAGGTGTCAGCAGACCAGTCATCACTTCCGAAGAAATCGGCCTGGCACTGGAGAGCCAACCTCTTCCTGTAGTCCAACGTGCTGACCGGTTGCTTGGCTATATCGAAGAGAGGATAAAGATGTTCAACGCGCAGCCCGCACCTCGCGCAGGTTTTCTGTCTCCGCCGAGTCGATCTCAATCTCTGCGAATCCATACTATAGCCATCGGCTTGCGATCTGGGCAACCTCTCGCGTGGTCTGAGTCTGTCGATTATCAAGACATTAGCAGATTGTTTGACTACCTGCGGGAGCAAGGATGGGTTACCGGAGAAGTATCACTTAGGCGCGACCGGGACGGGAACAAAATCAACGGCACCGAGGCTATTCGCGCTACAGTGACCGCTCCCGGAAGCCATCGCCTGGAGAATCTAAACCGAAACGCTGACTCTCGACAGGCGTTCGTCGCCATGTGGTTCGATTCAAGCATGGATCCCTTCTACGACACTGTTTTGAAACCCGCCATCGAATCCGCAGGGTATACACCCTACTGTGTCAATAGAGAACTCGGAGTTGATAAAATAATCGATACGGTCAAAGAGGAAATCAGCCGCTCTAGGTTCCTCGTTGCAGATGTTACTCACGGACACGATGGAGCTAGGGGCAGCGTGTATTACGAAATAGGATACGCACATGCTCTTGGGTTGGAAGTTTTATTCACATGCCACGAATCACTCAAAGAAAAACTGGTATTTGACATTTCGCAACATCTGCACTTGTTCTGGAACAAAGATGACGAAAGTAAAATTCGTGATCGTATAGCCCGTGAGATTAGATTTCGGTTCCCGCTACATGATTGAAGATGACCGCTCGCACTAACTGGACCCGCCAGCAATTGCTGGTGGCGTTCGCACTCTACTGCCGAATACCTTTCGCCAGAATTAGCTCTCGTAACCCCGACATCATTCGGGCTGCGGCGGCTATCGAGCGAACACCGTCTGCCCTGTCCATGAAGATGGGCAACATCGCCAGCCTGGACCCGGCGATTACCTCAACCGGGCGCAAGGGACTGCGGGCGGCTTCTGCTAACGACCGTGCTATGTGGGACGAAATGACCGGTGATTGGGAACGTTTCGCCGTCGAGTGTGAACGGGCGCTACTAGCAACGGAAGCGATGTGGGAAGCCGTTGTCGAACAGGCTGTACCAGACTATGACGATTTGCCCGTTGGGCAAGACCGAGTTGTACGGGCCACCACTCGCATCGGGCAGCGGTTCTTCCGCGCGGCGGTTATGAGTGCCTATAACGAGCAATGCTGCATTACCGGGCTTGCCATTCCCCGGTTGCTTATCGCAAGCCATATCGTTCCCTGGCATTACGACACTGCCAACAGGACGAATCCGAAGAACGGGTTACTGCTGTCAGCGCTCCACGACAGGGCATTTGACGCCGGACTACTGACCATCAATGACGATATGACTGTCCGCGTATCACGCGATCATCCTGCGTCCGCCGGCGCATTTTTCACAGATGCCATCGGCTTTTATGAAGGCCGGCCGATTTCACTGCCAGAAAAATTTTCGCCCGATAGAGATTTGCTTGCTTATCACCGAGAACATATCTTTCAAGGGTGATCAGTCGCTATTGGTTGGTGTTCGCAACCGGGGCACTGCAGCGGAGCGATACGTTAGGCGTGCCGTATGAAGCGCGGGCTTTCGCTATTGGCTGAACGTGCGCAAGTTGCCCGGCGCGCCCGATTTGGTCTTGCGTCGTTACAATACCGTCGTGCTGGTGCAGGGCTGTTTCTGGCACGGTCACGATTGCCGCAAGGGGCAGCGTCGCCCGACTACCAATACGGAGTTCTGGAACCGCAAACTCGACGGCAATCTGGTTCGCGACGCCGCCAATCATGCCAAACTGCATGAAATGGGCTGGACGGTGTTTATCGTTTGGGAATGTCGTTTGCGCGAGGACACGGCGGCCTTGCTGGAATATCTGCAAAACCGTCGTGCCAACCTCTACTTCAGCGAGCCTACCACCGGAATCAGCCGCTCGTTGTAAGGGTCAACGGCGAGGAACACGCCCTCCAGCGTGTAGGCGCCCAGCAGGGGTGACATCCCCGCCTCGCCGAAGATGACCCAGGTAATGGTTTCGACCCCTTCTACTATGGCGTTTGCCTGAGCCATATCCAGCTGCACCTGCTCGCCACCGGCGTATTCAAACGTGGCGCTGCGGACCGGTTGGATGCCCAGCCCTTCCAGGATATTGCGAGGAACCACCGTGGTAATCGCACCGGTATCCACCATTACCTCGACATCCTCGAAATGCTCACCGTTGAGGTTGCCGATTTGGATGGTTATGTTGAAAATGCCCACGTTTTTCCTCAAAACGGATTTACCACCATAACGCCGTTATACGACTGCCCAGCGTTCAGGTCTTCCGACAACAAGTCGAACGCCCGCGCTTGTTTGACCGGGTCCCTCCGATCCTACGCATAGATCAGTATGTTGGCGTCGAAGAAATCCCTACTTGCCATAGTAAAAGCGAAGCGGCCGGTCATACGTATCATCCCGGTTCATGTTCACAAAACCCGCCTCGCGCTCGGCTTTTTCAATCGCTTCACGTATCTTGGGGATGCGTTCCAAGCGGGCGCTGGCCTCGCTGTTGGCAATGGAAGTCAGGTACTCCACGACCATCGCCGCTACGGTTGTATCCTGTGCTTGGGCGATCTTGCTGACGCGGGCCAGGACTTTTTCGTCGATCTCAAGGGTGAGTTGCATGGCTGCATTCTCCGTGCTGAGGAGGCGGGGCGCCGGGTGGATAGAGCGTCTCCCGCCTGCCTTCCAGCGTAACTCCGATCAGTGGGCGATGCTGCTCGGCGCGAAGCCGCCGTAGCGCGGGTACTGCGAGCAGATGAATTCGACGTAGGCCGGCTGTCCGGTCTCGTTGGCGGCCAGGGCGCGCTCCAGTGCGGGCACCACGTCGGACGGCTCGGTGACCCGTTCGGTGTACAGACCAAGCTCGGCCACGGCGCGAGACATGTTGATGTCCTCGGGACCCATCACCCGGTGGGTGTAGGGGTCATGGCCGTCGCCCCAGAACCCGGGGCCGTAGCCGGCGAACCCGCCGTTGGCCACGTGGGCAATGGTGATGCCCAGGTTCTGGCGCACCGGAACCTCCAGGTTGCCCAGCATGTAGCCCATGCCGGCGTCGCCCGACAGGGCCACGGTCTGGCGGCCGGGGAAGGCCAGCTTGGCCGCCATGGCGCCAGCCAGGCCGAACCCCAGGGTGGAGATGTTGCCCCAACCCAGGAAGCCACGAGGGATCAGGGTGTCGTATACCGTGCTGAGCTGGTCGCGGGTGTTGCCGGACTCGTGGGTCACGAAGGAGTTGTACGGGTCCAGCACCTTCATCATGTCGCCGATGACGCGGTAGGGGTTGATGGGGGTATCGCCGGAGGCCATCGCCTCGCGGTACTCGGCCAGGCCGGCGTCGCGCGTTTCCCGGATCTCCGCGACCACGTTGCCGGCGGCCCGACCCGCGCCGTCAGTGCGCCGGGATACCTCATCGGCCAATGCTTGCAGGGTGAACCTGGCGTCGCCCAGCACCGCGTGGTGCGTGGGGAAGATGCGATTCAGGTGCAGGTCGTCCAGGTTGCACTGGATGATGGTCTTGCCGGCCGCGTTGGGGATGCCGTGGGTGAACCGGCCCGGCGACAGGCTGCTGCCCACGGTGAGGATGACGTCGCTCTTGTTCAGGTAGGCGATGGGATGCTCGCCGCGCACTCCCACGAACAGCGGGTGGTTCTCCGGGAACGCGCCCTTGGCCTTGAGGGTAGTGATCACCGGAGCGTTGAGCAGCTCGGCCAGGCCCACCAACTCCTCGGAGGCGCCGGCGTAGATGACGCCCTCGCCGGCGTAGATCAGCGGGTTGGCGGCGTCCATGAGCAGGTCGATGGCCTGGGCCACGTCCGACGGGTCGGGCGCGGACTTGTAGCCGCGCACGGGGAAGTAGGGATCGGCGGTCTCGTCGTACACGCCGGCGGCGTTGGGCACGGCCAGGACCACCGGACCGGGCCGGCCGCTGCGCAGCATGGAGAAGGCGCGGCGCAGGAACTCGGGCGTCCGTTCCGGCCGGTCAATGTAGCCGAACCACTTGGTGACGGTCTTCAGGCTGGTGGACACGTCGAACATGGTGTTCTCGGTGCTGCCCGCCGGGATGCCGTCGGTGATGCACAGCATCGGCGAGTTGTCCTCAAAAGCCTGCGCCAGCCCGGGGAAGGAGTACTGCAGGCCCGCGCCGTTGACGCCGCCCTGCACGGTGCAGACGCCGATGCGGTCACCGGCGGTGACGCGGGAGTAGGCGTCGGCCAGGGCCACGGCGTAGCGGTCGTCCCGCATCATGATCATGGGCACGCCCTCGCGCCCCAGGGCGTTGTTCACCCGGCAGACGGGGAAGGTGGAAACCCACTCGACACCCTCCTGCTTGAGGATGCGGGCAATGGAAGTAGCGACGTCGATGGACATGGTTCAAACCTCTCTAGTTGTTCAGCAATGCCAGGACACGGGCAACGAAGCGATGCACCAGCGGCCCGTCTTCTGCAATCTCGAAATCTTCCATTTCGTCGTGATAGAAGTTCTTGTGGAACTTTTCAGCAGCAGCGAAGCCGCCGGCAATGCCATCGTCGCCGGTTTCCGCGGTCAGCCGGCCCACGGCGTTTTTCAGCGAACGGTGGCTGCGGTGCGGCCACTCCCGCTGCTGGGCGACCGCCATCACCGCGTGGGTCGCCGCGCCCCATAGCTTCTCCGACGCCTGCAGATGGTCGCCGGCGGCAAACTCGCGGTCCGATGCCTCCAGGAACTCCTGGGCGGTCACGGCATGATTTTGGGTCAGCATGGCGTCAAGATTCCCGGTATTTGGGAGAACTCAGTGATGGGATTGTACCACTCCCCTCTTGCCGGGTACTGGAGAGCCGATTTGGTGACACTTGCGCAGGAGAACCCGTAACGGTTGCCGGCGCAAATGTAACCGTCCTTATGCAGATCGGTTCGTCTCAGTTTCCAGCGCATCCCGCAGACCCTTCCAGTCACCGTCACCCGTCGAGCCGTTCCAGTCATCGAAGTGCAGCAGGTCCTCCACGGGCAGCCGGTCGCGCCAGCCGGCCCGCTGCAAACCCGGCTCGTCGGTGAACTCCACGGGATAGCCCAGGCACAGGTAGGCCACCGGGATGATGTGTGGCGGTATCCCCAATATGCCGCGCAGTTGCGGCAGCTTGAGAATGCTGACCCAACCCGCGCCGACGCCTTCGCTCCGCGCCGCCAGCCAGAGGTTCTGCACCGCGCAGCAGGTGGAATACACGTCGGTCTCCGGCATGGAGTTGCGCCCCAGCACAACTTCCGCGCGGGTCGGGTCGCAGGTTACGCAGAGGTTCACCGGCGCTTCCAGGATGCCCTCCAGCTTCAGCGAAAGATACGCGGACCGTCGTGGCTCGTCGAAAAAGCACGCCGCGGCGTCCCGCTCCCGGTCGAAAAGATCCTTGACTTTCCGCCGGCGTTCCAGATCCTTGACCAGAATGAAGTCCCAGGGCTGCATGAACCCGACGGACGGCCCGTGGTGCGCTGCCCGGATGATGCGGGCCAGGGTCTCGTCGGGTATGGGGTCGGGACGGAAATTGCGGATGTCCCGCCGCTGGTAGATCGCCCGGTACACCGCCTGCCGCTCAGCATCCGGAAAGGCCAGCGAAGCCCCGTTGATCGTTGCCTCGTTGAGCAATGCCCCGTCTACGGAAGTGTCGTCCGGTTGGTAGCCCTGTTGGTTCATCTGCCCCTCCGGCAAAGCAAACCGCGGCGCCATTGGTTGCGCCGTCGATCCTGCGTGCGGCTATCATACGCACGCAAACGGGGTTGCGCCAGAATTCCCCCGCTGGCGGGAACCCGGTTCGTCGCCGCCGGAAGTCAGGCCACACGCGGAAGCCGGGCCACACGGTGATAAACTGGAACCATCCCCAGAGTAATCAACACCCCGCCGCCGTAACGGGAGGTGCGCCATGCCGCCGGAAATTCGTGCCGTAGGAATTGAGGGTCTGCCTGAGGTCCAGGCCGGTGACGACCTGGCCGCCCAGATCATGGACGCCGCCGCCGCCCAGGGCACGCCCATCGAGCAGGGCGATGTGGTCGTGGTCACCCAGAAGATCGTCAGCAAGGCCGAGGGCCGCGTCATGACCATCGACGAGGTGGAAGCGTCGCCCCTGGCCGTCGCCATCACCGAGGGCCACCGCCGCGACCCGCGTCACACCGAGATGATCCTGCGCGAGAGCCGCCGCGTCGTCCGCATGGACCGGGGCGTCATCATCAGCGAGACCTACCACGGCTACATCTGCGCCAATGCCGGCATAGACGCCTCCAACATCCCCGGCTCCAACTCCATCTGCCTGCTCCCCGTGGACCCCGACGCCTCGGCCCGCCGCATCCGCGACAGCATCCGCCAGCGTCTCGGCGTGGACGTGGCGGTGCTGGTGTCCGATACCTTCGGCCGCCCCTGGCGCAACGGCGCCATCAACGTGTCCATCGGCGTGGCCGGCTTCAACCCCGTCATCAGCTACGTCGGCGAGTTCGACCCCCACGGCAACGAGCTGCACACCACCACCATCGCCGTCGCCGACGAACTGGCCGCCACCGCCGAGCTGGTCACCGGCAAGCTCCTGGGCGTCCCCGTGGCCCTCGTCAAGGGCTACCCCTACGAGCCCATGGAAGACGCCGACAGCCGGGCGATTGTGCGGGAGCCGGATAAGGATTTGTTCAGGTGACGCACTGCGTAACGCAGGTTCGCAGTGTGTGTAGGGGCGGCAATCTCGTTGATCTGGGCCTATGCGCTCAGATCATCCCAAGGCGTCTAAATCAGCAAGCGCCTTTTCCACCTTTTCTTTGAGGTCGGCGTTGTTTTTTTGTTCCGCCAATATTGATGCCGTTGCGAAATCCGATCGCGCGTCCGCCGTGCGGTTCAGAGCCGCCTGCGCTCTGCCGCGGTGATAGTAGGCCTCCCCCAATCCTGGGTTTCGTCGTATCGCCGATGTGCAGTTTTCAACTGCGCTTTCGTGTTGTTCGAGTTTGATCTCAACTTCTCCAAGATTGCAGTATGCCTCCGCAGATGCAGAATTGTGATGAATAGCCAGGGCGTAGTCTTGTTTAGCCTGCACTAGCTGACCAAGGTTAAATTTTGACGCTCCACGATTGATGTACGCCACTGAGTACGTGCGATCGAGATCGATAGCCTTATCGTAATCGTTTATGGCCTCTACATCCTGCCCGAGTTCCGATTTGGCGACCCCACGGTTATTGTAAGCTTGCACAAATGCCGGCCTGAGTTCGATAGCTTTGTCGAAAGCAGAAACGGCAGCTTGGTAGTCTTTGTCCTTGGTTTGCAAGTAAAGATAACCAACAGAAAACCAAGCGCGGCTAGCGCGATCGGGTTCGACACGTTCCATCGTATTGGCAATACCTTGCCATATCGTCATGGCGGATTCGATCTCGCCGTTGCGTTGCAACCTGATCGCTTCGATTGTGGCGCGGTCAACGTCGCTACTGCCGGGGACTTCGCTGACAAGATCCGACACGCTGGCTAATTCGTCGAATGCTGCCACTTGCTCAGCTGTGATTTCTCGGAGGTTTCTGATCTCCTCCGACCCTTCTTGCGCTTGTTTTCGTAATTCCGCGATCTCCTGCACGCTCTTCTGCGCTTCGTCCCTATACCCCCGGGCGTCATCGAGTATCTCCCTAAAAATGCGATAGCCCAGCAAGCCGGCGATGACGACCAGTAACATGATGAACGCTAGAGCTATTGTCACGGCGATCAGCCACCAGTCTATGGTCGCTGCCCGATCATCTAAGTATTGACTACGGAGCTCCAAGAGGAAAGCCTCAGTCTCAGTGCTCGTGACGACGCGGGCAGGTTCGGGTGCCGACCCGGATGCCTGAGCGGTCGATGGAGCGACCGGCTGCGGCGGTAACAAAAGCCCAAGGACGCTATCTGCGTTGAATAGCGCAAACACCACAGCAAGTAACAATGCGAACAGTGCAATCATACTGTTCTCCCGTGCCCGGCTCAGATGCGACGCCCCCAGGCGCTTGTTCATTCGCATCTCGCCGGATTCTAGCATTAGAGTTGATCGACCGGTCCATCGCCGTTGGATGCAATTCTCAAGCAACGCGGCCCCGTCCCACCGGACAGGGCCGCACCGAAAAGTTGGTTAGCCTGATCGGCTATACCACGCCAGCCAGTTCCCGCTCCTCTTCCGCCTCCGCGCCGGCCGCCACCCGCAGCGCCAGCCCGTCCTTCGCCTCGTTCACGTCGGCGATGATGTGGTCGTGCTCCTGGAACTCGCCAGAGAGGACGCCCTGGGCCAGCCGGTTTTCGAGGTGGCGCTGGATGGCGCGGCGCAAGGGGCGCGCCCCGTAGGTCACGTTGAAGCCCTCGTTGACCAGCCAGTCGCAGCCGGCCTCGGTCAGCTCGCAGGTGATGTCCCGCTCCGCCAGCCGCTGCTGCACCTCGCCGACCATCAGCCCGACGATCTGGCCGATCTGCGCCCGGCTCAGCGGGTGGAACACGATGGTCTCGTCGATGCGGTTCAGCAACTCCGGCCGGAAGGCCCGCTGCAATGCCTCATGGACGGCGCGGGACTGCTCCGGCGTCACCTTGCCGGCATTCTGTTCCCGGTCCGCGGTGGGGCCAAGCCCGAAGGGACGGTGCGACAGGTCCCCGGTACCCAGGTTGCTGGTCATGATGATCACCGTGTTGCGGAAGTCCACCGTGCGACCCTGCCCGTCGGTCAGCCGTCCGTCCTCCAGTATCTGGAGCAGCAGGTTGAAAACGTCCGGGTGCGCCTTTTCGATCTCGTCGAACAGGATCACCCGGTGGGGCCGCCGCCGCACCGCCTCGGTAAGCTGGCCGGCGTCGTCATAGCCTACGTAGCCGGGAGGCGCGCCGATGAGACGCGACACCGTGTGCCGCTCGCCGTACTCCGACATGTCCAGCCGGACCATGCTGTCCTCGTCGTTGAACAGGAACTCGGCCAGCGCCCGGCTCAGCTCGGTCTTGCCCACGCCGGTGGGGCCCAGGAAGATGAAACTGCCGAAGGGACGCTTGGGGTCGTTGAGGCCGGAGCGCGCCCGGCGGATGGTGTCCGCCACCGCGCTGATCGCCTCGTCCTGCCCGATCACCCGACGGTGCAGGTGCTCCTCCATGTGCAGCAGCCGCTCGGCCTCGCCCTCCATGAGCTGGCCCACCGGGATGCCCGTCCAGTTGGACACCAGTTCGGCGATGTCCTTCTCGTTGACCACCAGGTCGGGGCCGTCGGTGTGTTCGATAGCCTCGCGCTCGGCGTTCAGCTCCGCTTCCAGACGCAACCGCTCGGTGCGGTGCTGGGCCGACCGCTCGTAGTCGGACATCTGGTTGGCCCGCTCCTCCAGGTCGGCCAGCTCCCGCCGCCGGTTCTCCATTTCCTGCAGCTTGGGCGGCAGCATCCCGGCGTCGATGCGCACCTTGCTGCCGGCCTCGTCGATGAAGTCGATGGCCTTGTCCGGCAGCTTGCGGTCGGTGATGTACCGGTCGCTGAGGCGCACCGCAGCCGCGATGGCCCCGTCGGTGAGCGTCACCTTGTGATGGGCCTCGTAGCGCGGCTTCAGAGCATGCAGGATGTCCAGCGCCTGCTCCGGCGTCGGCTCCTCCACATACACCGGCTGGAACCGCCGCGCCAGCGCCGGGTCGCGCTCGATGTGCTTGCGGTACTCGTCCAGCGTGGTCGAGCCGATGGCCTGCAACTCGCCCCGGGCCAGGGCCGGCTTCAGCATGTTGCTGGCGTCCAGGCTGCCCTCGCCGGCGCCGGCGCCCACCAGCGTGTGCATCTCGTCCAGGAAGACGATCACCTCGCCGTTGGACGACGTCACCTCGTCGATGACCGACTTGAGCCGCTCCTCGAACTCGCCGCGGAACTTGGCGCCGGCCACCAGCCGGCCCATGTCCAGCGCCATCACCCGCTTGTTGTGCAGCGAGTCGGGCACGTCGTCGCAGATGATCTTGCTGGCCAGGCCCTCGGCGATGGCCGTCTTGCCCACGCCGGCCTCGCCGATCAACACCGGATTGTTCTTGGTGCGCCGGGTCAGCGTCTGCATGACCTGGCGGATCTCCTGCTCGCGGCCCACCACCGGGTCCAGCTTGCCGATGCGCGCCAGCTCGGTCAGGTCCACGCTGTACTTCTCCAGCGAACGGTACTTTTGCTCGGCGTTCTGGTCGTCCACCCGGTGGGAGCCGCGCAGCTTCTGCATGGCCTGGTACATCATCTCCTGGTTGACGCCCAGGTCCTGGAACAGCCGCGCCGAGTCGCCGGTGTTCTCCCGGGCGGCGGCCACCAGCAGGTGCTCCACGCTGATGAACTGGTCCTTCAGCCGTTGCGCCTCCTCGTCGGCCACCTGCAACATCCGCTGCAACCGGGGCGTGATGAAGATCTGCTGCGCGCCGGACACCACCTTAGGCGCCGAGTCCAGCGTCTGGTGCAACCGGCTCTTCACCACCTCGGCGTCAACGCCCAGCTCCCGGAAGATGCGCTCCGGCAGCCCGTCCTCCAGGGCCACCAGCGCTAGCAGCACGTGCTCCACGTCCCACTGGCTGTGCTGGTAGTTCCGCACCAGTTCCTGGGAGCGTTGCAGCGCCTCCTGGGCCTGCCTCGTGAATTTGTCCGCGGTCATCACCATATCGGTCACCTCCGGTTTGAGTTATTGCGAGGACTGCCGCCGCTGGATGTGGTTTCTGCGGCGCGCAGTCGGGTCACTTCGTTGGTCAGCGCTTCCACCTGGCTTTCCAGCTCGGCGATGCGGTCGATGAGTTTCAGGGCCACCTCGGCGCCGGCCAGGTTCACGCCCAGCTCGTCGACAAAGGTCTTGATCCGCCGCAGCCGCTCCACGTCGGCCATGGAGTACAGCCGCTGCCGTCCGCCCGAGCGGGAGGGCATCACCAGTCCTACGCGCTCGTAGTAGCGCAGGGTCTGGGCGTGCAGGCCCACCATGCGCGCGGCCACGCTGATGACGAAGCAGGGTTCGGTGGGGAAGTTGTGGTCCGGCGTCATCTTGCTGCCTCCTTCGTTATTCCGCGTCCCGCAGTTGCTCGAACAGTTCTCTCTGCTCGACGGTCAGGTTGGTGGGCAGCGTCACGTTGACCACGGCGTACAGGTTGCCGCGCTTCTCCGGGTCGCTGAGCCGGGCCATGCCCTGGCCGGCCAGCCGGAACCGGCGACCGTTCTGCGTCTCCGGCGGCAGCGTCAGCTCGATCTGACCGCGCAGCGTCTTTACCGTCGCCGACCCGCCCAACACCGCGTCCAGCAGCGGCACGTCCACCGTGGTGTGCAGGTCGTCGCCCTTGCGCTCGAACCGGGCATGGAGCAGCACCGTGACCAGCAGGTTGAACTCGCCGCCGGCCTGGTTGCCCGCCGCGATGTGCACCCGGCCGCCGTCGGCGATGCCGGCCGGAATCTTGACCTCCAGCCGGCGGCCGTCGGGCAGGTTGACCAGCCGGGTTGTCCCGTGGTCGGCTTCCTCCAGCGTGATCTCCACGGGCACGTCCGCCGGCCGCGGCCGGAATCGCTCGCCCCTGCCGCCACCCAGGTCGGAGGCGAAACCGCCCAGGCCGCCCAGCAGGTCCGACAGGGTCGTGCCGCCGGTGGAAAAGCTGAACCCGCCCGGGCCGCCGCCGAAGTTGCCGCCCCGGAAGAACTGGGAGAAATCGGCCCCGCCCTGCTGATCGAACCCCTGCCGGTCAAAGTGCTCGGCCTGCTCCCAGCGGTCGCCGTAGCGGTCGTACTTTTCCCGCTTGTCTGCGTCCGACAGCACCTCGTAGGCGGCGTTGATGGTCTTGAACCGCTCGGCCGCGTCATCGTCCCCGGGATTCACGTCCGGGTGATGCTGACGGGCCAGCCGGCGGTACGCCTGCCGTATTTCCTTTTCGTCGGCGCTGCGGGGCACGCCCAGTATGTCGTAGTAGTCAGCCATTGCGGCGCCTGCCTGCATTAAAATGGTGGTATAGCCATCATATCATAAGATGGGATTATATTCAATAAATTGATGGTATAAAGTGCAAAGACTTGATAATATCACATCAAGTTTGTATAGTGACATCACCGGCCGAAAGAGCAGCCAACGAGACCCTCGGCCAGCGTGCCGATGTTTCTGGAGGACAGAATATGACGACCATGCAGCGATTTGACCCCTTCCGCGAGATGCGCCACTTCAACCGCCTGTTCGCCAGCCCCCGGTGGGCTGCCCATCGCTGGGGCGCTCCCCCGGCTAACGGTGTGGAAAGCGCGAACGAATCCTGGTCCATCCCCATGGACGTGAGCCGCAACGAGCAGGAGCTCACCGTTCACGCCTCGCTGCCCGGCTTCGCCGCCGATGACGTGGACGTGTCCATCAGCCCCGACCGGATCCTGGCGGTCAAGGCGTCCCGCAAGTCCGAGGTCACCCACGAGGGCGAAGAGTACCTGATGCGCGAGCGGCGCACGGGCAGCTTCTCCCGCGCCATCCGGCTCCCCAGCGACCTCAACCTGGACGACGCTACCGTCGCCCTGGAACACGGCGTGCTCACCGTGACGGTGCCCGTCGCGGAGGCCGCCCAGACCCGGCGTCTGCAGATCTCCGGCACTCCCGGCGCCGATGCCGCCTAAAGGGCCGGTGAAACGCCGCGTGTGATAGATTGGAGGCGGGGGAAACCCCGCCTCCAAGTGCAATTCACGTACAAGTTGCCCCTCCCCGTTCAAGGGAGGGGCATTTCTGAGGCGCCGGTAGTCTGGAACGGAACTCAGGCAGCGGTGGTCCCGCCGTCGATCACCAACTCGGAGCCGGTCACGAAGGACGACTCGTCGGACGCCAGGTAGATCGCGCCGTAGGCGATCTCGCTGGGCTTGCCGACCCGGCCCAGGGGGAGCCGCTGCATGCGCAAGGCCATGTTGGCGGGGTCGTTCAGCGTGTCGGCGATCATGTCGGTTTCAATGGGACCCGGGTGGATGGAGTTGCACCGAATGCCTTCGCGGGCGTGCTGGATGGCGGTGGACTTGGTGAACAGTCGGACGGCGCCCTTGGTGGCAGTGTAGCTGGCCGAGCCGTTGGGGCTGCCCACCAGGCCGGCGGTGGAGGAGATGTTGATAATCGAACCGCCGCCGGCATCGCGCATGGCCGGGATGGCGGCCTTGGTGCCCAGGAAGACACCTTTGGCGTTGACAGCGAAGATGCGGTCCCAATCGTCTTCGGTGGTTTCCTCGATGTTCTTGCGGATCAGGATGCCCGCGTTGTTCAGGAGCACGTCGAGCTTCCCGTAGGTGTCCACGGCCGACTGCACCGCCGCCTCCCAGTCGGACTCGCTGGTGACGTCGAGGTGCACGTAGGTGACGTTGTAGCCGAGTTCCTGCAACTCGGCCTCGGTCTGGCGACCCTGATCATCCAGAATGTCTCCGATGACGACGCTGGCGCCCTCTTCCGCGAACATGCGCGCCTCCACTGCGCCCTGCCCCCGCGCTCCGCCGCTGATGAGCGCGACTTTGCCTTCCAACCTGGCCATGGTGATGCCTCCTGTTCGTGGGTTGTCGATGCCCGGATTACTGAGTTGCGGCCACTTTATACGGGTTGACAATCGGGCGCAACCGAACGGTCAGTGGATGGACGACGGGTCCCAAAGGCGTCGAAAGCACATCACGCCATCGACGCCGACTTCAACCCGATACACGTCGGGGTTGGACAGGATTTCCCATCCCGCGTAGCCGAAACCGGGATCAATCGAGTGCAGGACCAGGGCCAGCAGGTTCCCGTGCGTGACTACGACCGGGAGGTTCCGGGAACCGCGCAACAAATCGTGCAGCGCCGGCCATGTCCGTCCCAGCACGTCGTTCGCGGATTCGCCGCCCGGCGCCCGCAGGTCGAGGTCCGCAAAGGAATCGCGCACCACCTCACGCCAGTTAACGATGGGACACGGCGACAGGATGCGTTCGTTGAGCCGGGGATCGACTTGAACGCCGAGGTGTAAAAGGTCGGCCAGCGGTTGGGCGGTCTGCCGGGCCCGCAGGTAAGCGCTGGCGGAGACGGCATCGACCGGCAGGGTGGAGAGAAAGCCGGCCAACCGTGCCGCCTGGCGATGGCCGGCAGTGGTGAGCGGCGCGTCCGGTTCCTGGCCCGCCGCCTCGCAATGCCGGACGAGGATGAGGCTGGACACGCTCGCGGCTACGGCCGCCAGCGCAGGCGCGCCCCAACGTTGGTGAAGCCGGCCCGCTGGTAGAATTGGATCTGACGCTCGCCGTGGTACGGAGTGCCCAGTTCGACCATGGCGCAGCCGCGCGCGATGGCATGGCCCAGGGCAAACCGGAGGACCTCCATGCCGGCTCCCGAACTGCGCGCACCGGGGTCAACGTACATCTCCTGGATGATGGCGTAGCGGCCGACGCTGCGCAGCGCCTCCACGAAGGACACGGTACAGACGGCAACGGAGCGTCCATCGTCCTCGGCCAAGACGACGAACCCCGTTGGCCCGTCGTCAGCAAACCGGCTGAACACCGGAGCCATGGCTTCAGCGGGCGCCGGCGTCCCGCCGAGTTCGGTGAGGAGGCGGCGCACCAAGTCTATGGCGTCGTCCCGGTCCCGGGCGGTTGCCAATCTGACGTCAGGCATCGCTGCTACTACTCCAAGAAATCAGCGGGATGTCGCACGCGGGCACGGCCTTGCCATTGCTTCGATTAGTGCGGGCGTTCGGGAACCCATGCTCTCGCGCAGTCGCTCTTCCGGTTGGGTCAACAACGAACGACGCTTCACAGCGTGTCGAATCCCTTCCAGCCCGGGATGGCGGACGCCTGCCGGATCCAACTCGCGACGAGTTCTTCGTCGATCACGTCGTTCTCGTAGACGTGGTAGTAGCGTGTGTCCCTGTCCTTGGCCTCGATAGGTGGGAGGGGCTCCAGCGACGATCCGTTGAGGAACGTGACCTTCACGTAGCGGGTGAAAACGTGGTAGCTGAGGAACCAACCCTGTCCCTCGACGCCGTAGAAGGGCGAGTTCCACCGCACCGCCTTGCGCACGTCGGGTACGGTGCGCACGATGAGGTCGTCCAGCCGGCGGCCGACATCGCTCTTCCACTCCGGCATTGCCGCGATGTAGGCCTGCACCGGGGCGTCGCCGTCCGCCTTGGCGATCTGCGGGTTGCCGCCGGAGAGAAGTTTAACCTCGCCGGTGGCGTTGTCGGGAGTACCGGCAGCAGCCTTGCGGCGAGCTTGGTTAGCCATTGCGCTCACGCCAAAACGCGCATCGCGCCTGGGCAGATTGGGAAAAGGATACCAGTGCTGTAACATGGTGGGCTTGAGCCTACCATATTGCGAACTTTCCGGTTGGAGGCGGTGATATAGAGTACACACCCAAATACGCTGAAGGCAATCTCGGACGGGTGCAGCCGTCACGGAAAGTAGCGGTAGATTTCGCCACGCGACAGGAAGCGGCGCAGGACGGCTGTCTCGCCGTCCATCGTGATGCCCAGGCGATAGCCGCCTATTCTGATGCGGTAGTGCTGTCCTTCGGCCAGGAGTCGCCTGACCCCGCTGACCTCCGTGATGTCGGCGGCTTCGATCAGTTCCTGGATTGTTCGGTCCAACCTGCGCCGGATTTGACTAGAGCCGAGCCGCCTCACATCCCGGCTAAACTGGCGGCTAGGTTCAACAGTCATCGGGCGTCCGCAGAGTTTCCAGTACCTCTTCCAGACTCACCCGGTCATTGATGTCGCCCTCTTCCATAGCCCGAAGCAGTGCTTGGTCCTCTTCCTCTTCGGACTGGGTTCCGTCCCAAAAGAAATCGGTCACGACCGCGGTTTCCTCGTTGGTCAGTCCGTACAGGTCGTACACCAGCCAGTCGATTTCCTCCTCCAACTCGCTGGTGTCGGCAGACGTGTCTGCGGTCTTCGCGGCCAGGATGCGGTCAACCAAGCGGACCAGGGGGAGCTGCTCGGCTGCGCTGAGCTTGCGGATGGGAATGGTCTCGCCGCGGGACAGGCACCAACGGGCCAGTGCGGAGCTTTGAATAGCGTTGACATACTTGGGCTGGGGTACATCGTCCTTGCGGAGCGCGGCCTGTTCCCAGCTCCGTACCTTTTCGAGGATGTCTTGTTCCGCTAACATGGCTGCGTGCTCCGCTTGCGTGTCCGGCCGGCGCTGACTTGCCATGCTGCCGTTCTAGCACGGCTCCGCTACCCGCCTCGTTGCGGTCGCTACAGGAATGGAGAGTGGTTGATGCTGTGTCTCCGCTCGATTTTGGAGAGCCCTTTGACACGCTGCTCATACCATTGGCACAAACGATTGTTCTGGTGGGCCTAAGTGTACCGTATTGCGAACTTTTCGGTGGGAAGTCTACTTATAGGAAAGTGCAAGGATGGCCCCACAAGCCTCTTACAAATGATCGGCCTCCCTGATATTGCAATCGGTTTTCCTTTTGAGTTGCCTATGCCTTGAACACTGCTTGTTCATGCCACCTCAGAAACCTGGCGGACGGACGTTGGTCGCTGCGTTCAGGAATCACCTGCAAGACCGATCCTCCGTACTTGTTCAACGAATCCTCAACGCTATCCCCTGAGGCCAATCCCCCCACTAGGACAGTGAAATCTGTCAACACAGTAAACAGCCCTGCGTCAAAGAACTTATGGTGCAAAACGCACAGAGCCATGCCATTGTCCACTCTCGCAGGTCCTTGAGCGCAGTGCCATTTGATGTGCGCAGCCTCGATTCCAATCGGCTGGCCGGCGACCTGGACATTGAACTCGCAGATGGCACAGCGACTCTTGTAAGCTCGAAGCACCACGTCGCGGAAACGCGGATCACGCGTATCTAGTCTGGGTACCGTATCCACCGGCCATTTTGGGTTTACCTTGCCGACCAGTCCCACACTATCCAATATGTCCTGATGTAGGGATGGTGGAAAATATGTGCTGAGCAGACTTCCAACCACGCGCCACGCAAAGTCAAAGTTCGAATCAAGGGCGTGTGCGAAATCCTGCGGAAGTCCGCCACGAATGTCGTGTTCTCGCAAGTCAGATAGGTAGGGGTTTCCTGATGTTGTAGTTCTTACGAGTTCCGGTCGGTCAATCTCCCACAATCTGTCGTTAGTCAGGTGCCAAAATGGGTAATGTGCGTTCTCCCTGCTGTCGGGCAAGCCGAAGCGCCTAATCAATCCATTCAGATCTGCCTCTATTTCCCCATACGTTGCTTGCCTCTGTCGCCCACTAAAGTGCCGTCTGATGGAAAGCAACATCAATAAGGGCTTGTGAGGAGAGGGCCTGCCGTGCTGCGACGCAACGCGGATCATCTGCACCATTTGAAGCAGGTGATTACTTGAACTACTCGTCATCTAAATTGGTCTCGTCCCAAAGAATCGGAGTGCCTCTCGGATCTTTAATTTGGCTCGGCGGTACAATTGCAACACAGCTTCAAACCAACCGTGTGGGCAGTTCGACCGCTGCATCGCCCGTTTCCCTACGATAACGATCCAGTAGTATGGCCGGCATGTAGCTTGCCCCATTTACCCCAACCATGTAGCTCAATATCTCTCTCGCCAGAACTTTATTCCTCGTAACCATCCTTCCACTTGTTTCGCCGTTTCCTGGTTCCCATATAAGTCCGGTGTAGGGAGGCTCGTTCAGGTTGCGTGGCAATTTGGAGGCGATTGCCATTGCTTCATCTATGGGTCGGCTCTGGGTGACGCGCGTGATTATCTGTGTGAAGACTTCTAACCCGATAGGACGATACAGTGCGTTACCTTCTTCGTCCCCGCGGTACTTCTTTACGATGTCCGACGTATGGTCTGCCGTGAAGAATTCGTCCAGTTCAGAAAAGTTTTTGCGGAGTAACGCGATAAATTCCATCGCGTATTCGAAATATCTATCCAGCGTTTCATCATCTGGTCTGCTTCTTGTTAGGGCAGGTTTCGCCTTGCGAAGCGGGAACCTCGCGTTAGTGAACAGGATTGTCAAGATGTCGTAAAGGTTGCCTATGGTGGTTAGGCACTCGTAATTGCGAGCAGGTATGTTGTTGGATTGGACGAAAAGAATTCGCCGCCCAGGAAACAAGCCCGTCTCCTCTATGAGGCGCCGGACACAGATGGCCATCACGTCGTCCTCGTCCAAGGCAATGATGTCGCCTTTCGTCACAGCGCGGGCAGTCTTGTTCAAGGTTGTGAATAGCCTTCGCGTCCGCTCTAAGCCTTCCTGGGTTTGCTGGTGTGCCACGAAAATCACGTTCACTTCATCGTTCAAGGCAGGTTCGTAACCTTCGCCCACCACCGCCTTAATGCCCGCTAGACGGTGTTGGCCATCCAATGCAAAAAGCCTTTCATCACCCCGCAGAGTTAAAAACCCCACGGATTCCACGGTTTCCGGGCTTATGTCCTTTAGCAGGTCATCCTCTCGTTTATTTCGCACATTGGTCAACGCGTGCCAATTCGGCTCGCCATCATAGACGGCGATCACAAGCGAATTAAAAAAGCGCTGCGGTTCGGTCTTGATGTAGTCCGCGATTTCTTGACTTCTCCTCCGATCCAAAGCACGTTGGATCATGGTGGAAAGTCCCGAATGGGTGTGTATGTCTCTCGCGTAATTGACTCGCGCACTCAGTTCACTCAATTGCATAAGGCATGAATAGTACACCCAATTTCCCATCACGCCACGCAGAGCCGGCAGAATCGTGACTGCTGTTTCCGTTTTAGTGTCCGTCATCGCCATGCTCCCCTCATTTCACGTGTATCAGCTTCCATGTCCTGTTCGGCAAATGGTGAGATAAGCGCGGTGTTCAATTGGCTTTCCAAAACCTCGATATCCTCGGTGGGAACGGTATCGTCCACCGGGGCGAAAATAAGCCGTAACACACGGCGCCAATTCATGGCACGTTTAATTCTCCGGCGTTTAATGACCTTGCTGGGCGTAAGGTAGTCGCTGCACCGCTCTCGGAGCGGCCGGTCGGAATTTCGGCCTGCCATGCCGATATAGAGAATGTACCCGTGTGGCGGAAGGACATCACTGTCAACTCCGATAGCGAAGCCGTAGACCCCGCGCTTGTCATCGGGAACTTTCTCCATTTCGGCACGGTCGAATTTGATCGAACACCAGTCGAGATGTTGGATCACAAAATCATCTGCTAACAGATGATCAGGGTTCAATATCACGTCCCGCACCTCGTAGCTCGCGATTTCACGGTTTACTTGATCATTGAAATCGTCGATTTGGTCCCAATTCGTCAAGAGAGTTCGCCTCCGTGAATCCTCTTACCGCAAGGCCAGTTCCCCCTCAGGCCGACATTGGTCTGCCAGCGGAGGAAGCGCTTTTCGGTGAGGTTGGTTTGCCTATTCGGCCGTCTGTGGGTCCATCCCTGTCGGTCACAATGACGGGCGTCCCGCTGAAGTTTGCGCAGAACAGCGTTTAGATTCCGCAAAGCCCTTCGCATTCCTCCAGCATCAAGTCCTCATAACTAGCCACTGCGTCGAAATCTACCTCCAAAAGCGGGGTCCTTGACCGGTGAAGAAACGCTGTTCCCTTGACTGCCTGTTTGATGGCAGGGACCTCACGGAGGGCTTGGTCGATAAAGACAGCATCCTGGAAGGATTTTGGGTCGCTCTCTTTCAAATGCCTCCAAACCGAATCGTGATGATAAGGGCATCCGATGCAGGAACTGCTCGGCAGTTGACGGCCCGGATAATTCTCTTTGAACCAGTTCAATAGCTGCGCTCGACTGAATCCCAGGTCAATGAGTGGGTATCGCTTTGTCACCCACTCCTCTCGGTCAGGCTTTTGCCGCACCGCTTCGTCGGTGCTGATTCCAAGCCACATTTCCACCTGAACGTCGGAAGGAGCCCTTCTGCCTGGCTGAAGACCCAGCCTACTTCTGAGGTAATCGTGGATTGGCTTTGTCTTATAGTGGGTGGTGCACTGTCGATGCAGGATCCCAGTGCTTCCGTCGGGATTTCGCAGGAAGGCGGGAATACCGAGGAACTTCGACCCATCGGGCATCCGACCTTGTAGGATGTTTTCCCGGATGTTCCCGTTGTTGACACGGACGACTTCGAATGACAACTGCGTTTCCAGCCAATCAAGATGGTCGTACACCGCCGGCGGCTCCCAGCCAGTATCGGCGAAAATGGCAAAATCGGGCTTGGGAAGGTCGTACTCTCCTTGTTCAGCCAGTAGAGCCAGACAGGATGATTGAACCCCCGCTCCCAGGCTGAGCACACGCCATGGAACCCTACTCCGTAGCTTGGTCCGGTCTGTCACGAATTCGGGAACCGACATTATTTCGTCGACATGGCGGTTGATGCGCTCCCTCAACTGCTCCCTGGGCATCGCGTCCAGCAACAGGGTGCCGGCAGCAAGGTTCATTCGCTTCCAGATTTGGTCGGAACCTACCCCGGAAATCCCTCTGGCCTCGGTCATGAGGGCCAGCAGCATTTCAGCGCACACGACAGGATGCCTGCTGAAGTTTGAGTCCATCATGTTGTGGTAATGCCGGGGATTGTTGGCGAAATGATTTATCGCCTCTTCTTCGGTGAAGGCGCCGCCCGAATCCCTCGCCGCCTTGATCGCCGTATTGGCTATCCACCAGGTCCGCGACGCGGTATTGTTTTGCCGTAGGGCGTCCGACTCGTTTCCCACGAACCAGTGGTTCCTGATGTGGTTGGTCAGGTCTCCCTGCAATCGCCAGCGCTTGATGCTGTACGAGTGCAACCTGAAGTGGGTCATCCAGGTCCACATCAGGCTGTCGGTAGCCAAACTGGGAGTTAAATCTGGCATCGAACGGTGAAAGTCCAACGCCTGCCGGTCAGCCCGATTCGCCGGAACCCTCTCAACTGGCGTGAGACTTATGGGCCGGTCAGAAGCAATTCCTGTATCCTCCGCGTAGTCAGCAACGCCCCGGTCGAGCAGGACTCGGTCGAAGTCCGTGTCAGGGTCGAGATAAGCTTTCGGATTTTCGCTCGCGAACAACGATAGCTGATCGTATGCCTCTTGGGTCAGCCTGAAAATCTGGAATTGCTCAGTACCCATCTTGATTAACCATCCTCTTCGCGGCTGAGGGCTTTCATCAAGGTTCCCACAGGGCGCTCCATGAGGGCCTGCGCGTGGGTAAGCGCGTTAGCTTTCAGTTCCGCATCGTCGACGGCGATGTTATGGCGTTCAAGCGCTCTCTGCATGGTTCGTGCCCAGCGGTGTTCTGGATAGTAGGCCAAGTTCCGCAACGCTTCGGAAATCGCGTGAAGATAGATGGATGGGAATAAAATCGCCATTTCCCAGCTTTGCTCTCCGTGTTGCCGCAGGGCCTCGATCTGGTCCTTGTCCCCCGGGGCCATGTAAACCTTGATTCGGTTATCATCAAGATCGACCGTGAAGGTGCCGCTGTCGACATTCGTGTGCGCAACCAAGTCGATAACCGCGAAGGGGCTGCCGCCTTCTTCCAGCTCGACCTGAGTAGAATTTCCGACGGCCAGAATTGACCCCGCTGGAATGTCGAACCCTCCTGGCTTGAAACGGGTGATTTCCTCTACGAGTTCGGCGGAGGTAAACCCGTCTATGGGCTGCTTGGCAACTACGTAGGGAGTGAGCTTGAGTTCCTCGGAGAAGCCCTGGGCGTCCAGGATGCAGAGGTCATCCTCGTGTTCACAGGGATAGGAATTGCGACTAAAAGTCCTAGCGCAAGCCACCAGGCTTACGTAGTGGGCTTGGCCTTGTGAAATCAGGTCCCGAAGCGACTGGCTGGTCAGGTGATACTTGATGGTCAAGTTGATCTGCTTGCCATTGTTGATAACGGCGTGAGGAACCTGTGCTGTAAAGGCCGCCTCTGGATAGTCATCCGTCCACGGCGCCAGCAAAGGGTGGGGGAGCAATCTGTCGTTCCAGGTGGTCATTGCGGTTACCCTATCCTGAAAGCGAAGTCATCAAGAGCATCGCTGGTCTCTATTTCGATCACTACTCGCTCGTTGGACTGCGGAGTCAAGCGAACTAACCCGTCTTGAATGTGTGCCTCTTGGCCCGCCGGGCTTACGACCCTTGCGCTCAGGACCTCGATTGGGTTCTCCTGGCCCCACTCGCCGCCGGCTGGCCTCAATCGGATGGCTATTTCCTGCGGCGTATCACTCAATGGGGTAAACGCCACTGTGGCCGAAGTCCGCTCGGTGGGAATCAAGCGCGGACGTTCGATCCTTGGCCGCCGACCCCTTCGCTGGCCTGGCCCAGGGCCTGGTGCCGGGCCTGGTCTCGGATTTGGCCCTGGGTCGGGCCTGGGTCCTGGTCCAGGATCGGGACGAGGATTCGGGTCTGGCCCCGGGCCCGGACCCGGTTCGGGGTCTGGACCAGGCTCCGGGTCCGGTGTAATAGACTGAGGTATTACGAGCCGGGTATTGGTGGTCTTCGTCTTCAGCAGCTTGTTCCCTGGGGTTGCAGGGTCAAACTCGTCCGGGAACATGGACGCTAACTCACTCAGGTTGGTGGTATCGCCGTATTTCTGCACTTGGGCAGCTTCGTCGATGATACTGCTTATCGTGTTCCTGGCTTGCCTAAACCAGCGCTCTGCGTCGCTCAGCTCCCTGCCCTCGAAACACTGACGGGGAGACATAGAATCATGGCTTGTGTTCTCCGTTTGCCTTATCCATTCATCCCCGCTGTCGGATTTCGGCGTTACTACGACACAGTAATCCGGCCACAGGCTCTTGCCGCGTGGGGCCATCGGATTGATTTTCTGCTCCCGGCTGTCGGTGATCAGCATACCGTTGCGGTTGATATATGCCGTCCTCCGAGGACCGGAACCGATGAAGACGTGAGCGTTGAGCGGCCCAATTTTTCCGATGGGCTCTGTTTCTCTTGGGTCCTGGTCTCTGATGGCTTTATAGTAATGAAACGCGGGTTTATTGTTGCTTTCACGCTCGAAGAGCCAGTCGAGGGTTTCGTGGTTAATCAGAGTAGCGTCTGAATTACGATCCTTTACTTTGACGACGAGCTTCTTCTGATGTATGGCATGAAAGAAATTCTCGATGACCGCGGCAGTTACTTCCCTGGTCCAATCACTCGACCTGGGGTTGAACCCCATGATGAATACGCCGGTACCCACATCGTCCAGCCGGAAAAAGTCAGGAATCTGCGTGGTCAAGACCGGCTCGCCGTGAGGCATCGAATAGAAGCCTACGTGCTGTAGGCTTTCGCTCCTGTCACGAGGATTGGGATGGTCCATCAAGGTGGCCTTGCCTTGCAGCCTTTCGACCCTGCCTTCACGACGTTGAATGTATCTGGTGCTGTAAAACACGGTGCGAAGATCGCTTACGTTGAGCACCGCGTTTTTCCCCACACCATTGGATCCGCCAGGCGCTGCCCCTGATTTTTGAACCGACCCCTCTTGGAACACGAGGGCGTCCCAGCTTCGACCTGTGAGGCCCAGGGTCCCAGCATCCACGATCCGAAGGCATCGGATTTCTTCGGCTTGGAGCGCTTGCAGAGCTCTTAAGTAGAACGCGCGGACGTTTTTCCTGTCTTCCTCTTCCGCCCTCTCTAAGCACGAAGCCAGGTGACCCTTCAACTCTTCGGCGCCGATGGTCTGACCATCGACGTAGCTCTCCCCGATCTCCACCGCGACCGGACCGACTAAATCCCTGTCATTGGCATCCAGGGAGTTTTGGAGAACTTCCCTGACCAGTTTCGGAATGGGATCGTCCCTAAAGTGCGTGCTGGACGAATCCTGGATTACATCCAGTCCCCAACCTCTAGGTGGGAAGTGCCATGAGGGTTTTTCGTTCACAGGACATTCTCCTGACAATGAGGGGCGGCGCCTTACCGTCGCCCGGTTGCATCGTCATGCACAATTTTCTCTGGACTGGGTAATCTCCCGCAGGGAACCCGCTGAACCATTTCTTCACAGCCAGTGATTCAGGGCCATTGGGCTTTAGAGTATCCGCTCTATCTTTCCTGTCTTGGGGTCATACGAGTTGGAGAAAAGTATCAGCACATCTCGGAGAATAAACCACTGGGTTCCCCTTCGCAGAGCGGAAAGCCGCTTGGACCGGATGTTACGCCTTACGGTTTCCTCGCTGACATTGAGGTATGCCGCAGCCTGGGGTACGGTGAATTCCTCCGGCATCGTCATGTCTCAGTTCCAGTAGCACGTCCAGTTTGGTAGTGTATTCTACCACACCATTCATGCGACGCACGTCCATAGCCGAGGAATACCACAGCCCACCGGCCTGCCGCTGCAGCATATAAGCGCTCACGACAGCAGTATTCACCCAGAGCCGCCCTCCCCCCTGACAGGGGTAGGTATTTTTCGTCATGTCGATGACCCTCATTTCAGACGGCGGCTCACTCAGTCATTTTCAAACCTGAAGGATCAAATTCGGTTCGGTTTCTAGGACCGGAAGGTTTCATGCCCAACAGCGGCAAGTTCCAAGGATTTATGCCTATAAAATCGATTTCCAACCAGCCAAGACCACCGGAGTTTTCCGTCACCGGCCGCAATGCCGCTTTCAAGGATGCCCTCCATACCGAGGAAACCATTCACCAGACGCCACTCATCATTCTGAATGTGCACAGAGACACCCAAGCAGCCACACCGCCTCCCAAAACGCTGACGGCATTGAGTCCCACGTCCCACCAGGACGCGCCTCTGGCAAAGCAAGCCTGGAGGTACTCGGTCACGAATCCAAATAGAACTCCACAAGCCAGAGCGAAGATCACAAGGCCAAGCTTGTCCCAACAACCATACCCCAGGAAAGCACCGGCCAGCAGACATCCCAGAATCCCAAACGCGCCCAGATGAACCGCCTTGGCCACGCGCCAACTCCGCCAACACTTGTGCCAGAACGGCTCCGTCCCAAACTTCTTCAACTGGTCCCGCCACAGAACAAGGCCTCTAAAGGTCTCCCACCTGAACTTTCCTCCGTGGAGAAACCCTGCCAGCATCAGGCAGACCAAGACCAGCCCGAAAATCAGGCTGTATGGGAACACCAAAACCAGGCTCATATAACCCTCAAAGATCCTCAATTCAGTCGTTACCTACCCTGTCAGCCCCCTCCCCTGGCCATCCGGTAGCCAACGCGGGGTTCGGTGAAGAAGTAGGTGGGGTTGTCGGGGTCATCGCCCAGCCGGCGGCGTATCTTGCTGAGCGCGGTGCGTATGGGGCGGACGTCGCCGCCGCCCTCGGCGCCCCAGACCCGCCGGAGCAGGTGCTCGTAGGACAACACCTTCCCGGCGTTGGCCGCCAGCTCGGCCAGCAGACGGTACTCGACGGCGGTCAACCGCAAGGGCCGGCCGGCGAAGGTCGCCCTCCGGTCGGCAAAGTGGACGGCCAGTTCCCCCAGCACGAAGGGGTCCGCCGGTTCAGGAACCTCCCGCTTGCGCAGAGCCGCCCGGATGCGGGCGGCCAGCTCCATGTTGGAAAAGGGCTTGACGATGTAGTCGGCGGCCCCCATGTCCAGGGCCAGAGTCACGTTCTCCTCACGTCCGTAAGCCGACAGGAAGATCACCGGCGCGTCGGATACATCGGCGATCTCGACCATCAGGTCGATACCGTCAATGCCCGGCAGGGCCAGGTCCAGCAGCACCAGGTCAGGCTTCTCCTTTTCCACCAGGGGCAGCGCCTCCTCGGGGTCGCCGGTGACGATGGGCGCGTAGCCTGCCCGGTTCAATGCGTCCCGCACGTGGCGCAGGGTCTGGGGGTCGTCGTCCACCGCCAGCACCCGCACCTGGTCCTCGCCTGTTTGCTGAGACACCCCGGCGGCCAGAGGAGCGAGCCGGGCCGCCCTGGTCTCCCTCTCCTCGGCCACCGGCACCGTGAAGGTGAATCGGCTGCCTAGGCCCGGCCCGTCGCTCTCGGCCCAGATGCGCCCGCCGTGGGCCGCCACTATCCCCTTGCAGATGGCCAGGCCTAAACCCGCCCGCTCCGAGCCGTCCCTCGGCCGTTCGTCGCCGGCGCGGTTGAACTTCCGGAACAGGTGGGGCAGGCGCTCCGGCAGCACACCAGTGCCGTCGTCCGAGACGGAGACCGCCACGTCGAAGTCCACCCGCTCCACACTCAACCGGATGGCCGAGGTCTCGTCCGAATGGCGGGCCGCGTTGGCCAGAAGGTTGCCCAGCACCTGGGCCATGCGGGAGCGGTCCGCCATCACCCAGGGCAGGTCCGGCGGCAGGTCAACGTGCAGACGGTTGTTCCGCCTCCCGGCCTGGAAGGCGCTGCGGGCGTCCTCCACCAGCACGGCCACCTCGACGGGTTTCGGGGAGATGGACAACGCGCCCATCTCGATGCGGGCCACGTCCAGCAGATCGCTGATCATGGCCCGCATCCGGTCGGTCTGGGAGTTGATGATCCGGTGGAACTGGACCACCTCGGCGGCGTCCAACGCTGTCGTGGCGTCCAGCAGGGTGGTGATGGAACCCTTGACCGAGGTGAGGGGTTCCCGCAACTCGTGGCTCACCATGGCCAGGAACTCGGCCCGCAGCCACTCCAGCTCCTCCAGGTCGGTCAGGTCCTGCAGGGTCACCACGAAGGAACCCACCTGACCCGACTCGGACCGGATGGGCGTGGCGTTGACCAGCACGGTGACGCTGGAACCGCCGGGGACCGCCAGGACGATCTCCTCGGCCCGCACCGTCTCCCCGGCGCTCAGCGCCTGCGGCAGGGATAACTCCTTCAGGGAGACCTCTCTCCCGTCCCCCCGCCGGAAGGTCAGCGCGTCCAGGAGTTGCTCCGGCGACTGGCCCGGCTCTCGCAGCCCGTCCACGATGCGCCGGGCCTCCTGGTTGAGGGACACCGGCGCCCCGGTCCGGGCGTCGAACACCACCACGCCCACCGGCGAGGTGTTCACCAGGGTCTCCAAATCGCTCCGGGCCTGGCGTTCCTCCCGGTGCCGCCGGGCGTTGGCGACCACCAGCGCCGCCTGGGACGCGAACATCACCAGGGTCTCCTGGTCCTCCGGGCTGAACTCAACACTCCGAGAATCCGGGGGTTCGGTTTTGGCCAGGAAGAAGCTGCCCACCCGCTCGTCCCGGTGCTGCACCGGCACCGCCAGGAAAGGCACCGCTGGCCCCACCGCCACCGGTGGCTCCAGGTCGGGCAGGCCCTTGGACCGGAGGTGCTCCAAGAGGTCCGGCACCCGCAGGGGCTGGCTGAGCCCGCTCAGGTACTCGAACATCTGCAACCCACTGGGCAGATCCTGGAACAGCCGGGCCTCCTCCCCGGTCATGCCGGAGAAGAGCACGCTCTCCAGGTCACCCGAACCGTCCAGCAGGGTGATCACCCCGTAGCGGGCGCCAGTGAGCGACCGGGCCGAGTCCAATACCCCCTGGAGCACGGTGTCGAAGTCCAGGCTCTCGTTGATGCGGAGGCTGGCCTGGGCCAGGCGGGACAGCCGTTCCCGCAGGGCGCTCACCTCCTGCGCCGGTTCCTCGTTTCGCTCCATTTCCTACCTCCATCCGACGGTAGCCCGCCCGGCCGTCCCGTCGATGACGCCCCGTCCAGACCGGGACCCGACGGAGGGATTATAAAACCCTCACGAAAAGTGGACAAGATATGACGTAAATACACCCAATATCTGACAAGTCGGTTACGCAGGGTATGTATAATTTTCTGGCTTTATCCGGCTCCAGGGACCGGGGAGCATTTCCCATGGGAAGAGAAACTAATTTGGAACGAGGGCCCGGGCTCCGTCCGTAGGTGAAGTAAATGCGTTTCAATCGTTTGCTGAACGTGATAGGTTTCTCTGGAAAGGCGCATCGGGGGTCTTCTGCATTTGGTCGTGTCACAACCAAGATGCGGGATGCCGGTGCGCCTTCCCAAGATAAGCGCGCGCCAGTTTTAGACGTTACCTACCCCTCTAAGCCCCCCCCGACCTTCCGGGGGAGGAACTCTGATGCCCGCCGCGCCGCTGCGACGGCTCTCCGCCATCCTGCTGCCAACCCTCGGCCTGCTGCTTCTGGCCGGCATCTTCGGTCTGCTTTTACTACCGACCGCTGACAGTGCCCAGGCCCAGACGGCGCAGACCGTTCCCTCGGATTGGGCGCTGATCCCCGACGGCATCGCACCGGGCGACAGCTTCCGGCTCCTCTTCGTGACCTCCACCACCCGCGACGCCTCATCCACCGACATTTCCGACTACAACGCCCACGTCCAGGCGGCGGCGGGCAACAACTCCAGCCTTGCGGATTTTAACGGCCAGTTCCGCGCCCTGATCTCCACCTCCGCTGTGGACGCCAAGACCAACACCGCCACCACCGGTACGGGCGTCTCCGTTCACTGGCTGGGCGGGGAGAAGGTCGCCGACGATTACGCCGACCTATATGACGGGTCTTGGGATTCCGTCAGCGGAAAGACCGAGAGCGGGGCCGGCTACACCGGCCTGGTGTGGACCGGCGGCAACAAGGCTGGCCAGAAGTCGGGGCAGCGGCACGCCGGGGCCTCGGAAGTGCGCTTGGGCGACCTCAGCGACGTCACCCTGCCCCTATCGTCGCCCAACGCCGGGGCATCCAGCGAAACCCATCCCCTCTACGCCCTCTCGCCGGTCATCACCGTGGCCGAGCCGGAGCCGGAACCCACTCCCACGCCCACGCCGCAGCCGGCCAACAATGAGCCGCAGTTCGCCTCCGGCACCGCCGACCGCAGCGTGAACGAGGACGCGGCCATCGGCACAAATGTTGGCGAGGCTGTTACCGCCACGGACACCGACAGCGACGCCCTGACCTACGCGATCACCGGCTCCGATGCCTTCGCCATCGACGCCGGCAACGGGCAGATTGCGGTGGCCGGCGCGCTGGACTACGAGACCACTCCGAGCTACACCCTCACCGTGTCGGTCAGCGACGGCAAGGACGCCGCCGGCGAGGCCGACACCAGCGTTGACGACACCATCGCCGTTACCGTCAGCGTGGGCAACGTGGACGAGGCGGGAACGGTGTCCCTGAATGCGGAGACCGACCCGCCCCAGGTGGGCGGCGCACTGACAGCCCAGACCCAGGACCCGGATGGCGTCGTGAGTGGCGTGACCTGGAGCTGGGCGCGTTCCGCCGATGGTACTAACTGGGCAGCCATCGACGGCGCGACGCAGGCTGCCTACACGCCGCTGGTTGACGACGTGGGTTACTACCTGCAAGCAACCGCTGCTTACACCGACCCCCAGGGGCCGGGCAAGACTGCCAGCGGGTCAACGGCCAGCGCGGTGACGGCCGCCTCCGCCACGCTGGAGACGGAACCAGCCATCACCGCCGGTCCGGTCATCACCAGCAGTCCGGCCAGCGGCGACACCTACGGCAAAGGCGAGACCATCGAGGTTTCCATTACCTTCAGCGAAGCGGTGACCGTTACCGGCGAACCCCGGGTACGGCTGGAGATGGGCGAGCGCAAGCGCTTTGCCCGCTACTCCGCCATCGACGGCGCGATTGTGACCTTTGCCTACACTATCCGGGGCAACGACCGGGACGAGGACGGCCTGAGCATCGAAGCCAACCGGCTGCAGCTCAACGGCGGGACCATCCAGGACGCCGACGGCAATGACGCCAGGCTGGAGCACCCGGCATTGACCGACCAGTCCGGCCACCAGGTGGACGGCTCCCGGCAGGGCGGCGGGCAATCCAGTCCGCCGCCGGCCAACAGCCCACCGACCTTCCCGGCGGCAACCGCGACGCGCAGCGTGAACGAGGACGCGGCGGTGGGCAGCAACGTGGGCGACCCGGTTGCCGCCACTGACGCCGACCAGGACACGCTGACCTACACCGTCACCGGTTCCGACGCCTTCGCCATCGACGCGAGCACCGGGCAGATTACGGTGGCCCGCGCGCTGGACGAGACGGCGGTGGCATATCTTCTCCGGGTCTCCGTCAGCGACGGCAAGAACGCCGACGGCGAGGCCGATGCCAGCGTGGACGCCACCATCCCGGTGACCGTCAACGTGGTCAAGGCGGACCAGCCGGGGCAGGTGATCGTCGGCGCGGCCCCCCAGGCCGGCAAAGCGGTGACGGCGGTGGTCCAGGACCCGGACGGCGACGCCAGCGACGTGTTCTGGAGCTGGGCGCGTTCCGTGGACCAGGCCGCCTGGGAGAACATCGACGGCGCGAACGGGTCGTCCTACACCCCGTCGGAAGACGACGTGGGGTTCTACCTGCGAGCCACGGCTTTCTACACCGACCCCCATGGGCCGGGTAAGACAGCCAGCGAAACTACGCTCTACCCGGTGGCGCCGTGGGTGGTTCAGCCCCAGACCCCATCGACGACGAACATCGTCTGGACCGCCACCCTGACGGTGGATCAGGATGGTGATCTGGGTCTCACTTTCGGCTGCGACAACACGGAAGCATTGCAGGACAACTGCTCAACCACAAGCGTTCTTTCGGAGGATGAATTCGCCCATGGCGGGACCACCTATGCGGTCGTAGGAGCCTATTGGGCTTCCAACCGCGACGATTTCCGGTTAGTTCTCGCCGACGCTACAAGTCGAAACACACCCCTTGGCGGCGCAACCATCAAGAGCGCCCTCAGTTCGCTGGCGCTGAGCGTGGACGGCACCGGGCTTGCCGTCAAGGACGCCAGGGCTCATACCGATATGATCGGTTGGGCGTTCGAGCCGAGCACGGACTGGGTCGACGGCCAAAAGGTGTCGCTGCAGTTGGTTTCCACCCCCAGCATGCCCCGCCTGACCGCGACGGCCGGCGACGAGCAGGCGACGCTCACCTGGACCGACCCCAAGGACACCAGCATCATCAAGTACCAGTACCGGGATTACGACGGCTACCGCCGGGACAATGAATGGAAGGACATTCCGGGAAGCGGGGCGACCACCAACTCGTACACGGTGACCGGCCTGCCCAACTGGCACCGGTACTCCTTCGAGATCCGAGCAGTGAACGTCCTGGGCGACGGCCCTGAGTCCAACCGGGCGCGGGTACACCCCCGGCCGGATGCCGCTGCCGCCCCCGCCAAGCCCACCGGCCTGTCGGCGACGGCCGGCGATGGGCGGGCGACGCTCATCTGGACCGATCCCGGCGACCCCACCATCACCAAGTACGAGAGGCAGACGAAGGTGGGCTCCGCCGCCTGGGGCAGCTGGGCGGCCGTTTCGGGCGGCTATACCGCCATCTCCCACACGGCGACCGGCCTGAACAACGGGACGGCGTACAGCTTCCGCATCCGGGCGGTGAACGTCGCGGGCTACGGCCCGGCGTCCAATGCAGTGTCGGTGACGCCCCGGGCCGGGATCGACAACCCCCCGACCTATTCCATGGCCAATTTCCCTGGTGGCTTTTCCAGGGAAGAGTTCGGCAGCGGGCAGAAGGAATCTCGACAGGGGTCTAACCGCCGCCTTTGGAAGGCTGGCAACACAAACGTTGAAGCAACACTGATATTCAGCGAGGCCATTGACACGAACGAGACCATCATCAAGGGGCGGGTAGGATCCGGACCCGAGACCACGTTTACCTTCGTCTCCCAAGCAAGATCTGCGGGACAGTGCTCAACAGCGCCTGGCGTAACCAACGGTATCGTCTGCAAATACAGACCGTCGCGCACTGACGAGGGAGTCTTCAAGGTCAGGGTTGCCGCCGTCAAGGACACGGCGGGCACCGCCGGCGCTCCGGGCGGCTACAACATCACCGGCCTCTACATTGTGCCGGCGCCCGCCGCGCCGGTGCTCACCCTCAAGCACCCCAGCGGCAGTCCCAGTGGCGTGACCCAGCCGACATTCACGGCAACGCTCTCACAGGGCCGCGGAGTCGTGTGGCTCGACACCCAATCCAACTGCTCCAGCCGTTACAACAACGGCCCCAATGTGCAAGCTGAGGTCGCCGTCCATGACGAGACCCCGCCGTACACCGTGGACATCAAGGTCAAGTCCTCCAAAGCCATAACCGAGAACGGTCCCATCACCTACTACGTCATGCACACCGACGGTGATTTTCCGGCGGAGAGCCCCTGCGCGGCCGGCTTCACCTACGTGTACGACCGGTCGCTGCCGGAGTTGAGCGTCGCCACCTCCGGCCCCTACTACGAGGACGACCTGGTCGTCGTCAATGCGACGTTCAACAACATCCCCAGCGACCAGACCCTCCAACTGCGGGGCTTTCCGTCCATCGACCTCAACGTGGGCGGCAAGGTTCGCTGGGCCTACGCCACCAAGGTCGTGGGCGGCAACACCATACCCTTCAAGTACCGGGTCCATGATTACGACTACGATCCGGACGGGGTGTCGGTGCAACCACAGGACATCGACTTCTCCCGGGCCTACCGCACCGAGAACGACATTTACTTCGCTTCGGGCGGGAACAAGGTCCAGGCCCTAGAGCGGGTGGGCGGCATGTCCAGCCCCGGCGCGTCCCAGGCCGTGGACGGCCTGCGGAAAGTGGCGGGCGCCGGTCCGGCGGCCCCGCAGAACCTGCGCGCCATCGCCGGGGACGGCATGGTGCAACTGCTCTGGGACGAGTTGTACGACTCGCACGTCGACGGCTGGCTGATCTGGCAGAAGGGCGTCACCGGCTGGAAGCGGATTGCGACGGTCGGCGACGAGCACCGGTACAAGCCCAACACCCAGGGCTACAAGGTGACCGGCCTCACCAACGGGCGGACCTACGAGTTCCGGGTGCGGGCCACGTACACCGACTATCGGAACCGCCCCAATGCCGGTGCGGGCGACGTCGCCGGGCCGGTGAACGCTACGCCTCAGGCGGGGCTGGCCAACCCCAACCGGGCGCCGCAATGGAAAGAGGGCTGGACCACGCGGGGAGACCGCAACCCGTACCAGTACCTGAACACCTACGGATCGGAGCGGGATCCCCAGGAGCGGTCGGGCGTAGCCATTGCCCGGGCGGCGTTCTACGACCCGGACAGCGACCCGCTGACCTACCGGATATTGTCTTCCGGCGGGACCACCAGCGGCGGCGCCAGCGCCTTCAGCATGGACGGGCGCGGGCGGATTGTCAGCAACGCCCAGACCCGGGACTTCCTGAACCGCAACTACACCTTCACGCTGTGCGTGGAGGCCAGGGACCCGGCGGGCGCGACGGCCACCCACTGCCTGGTCATTGAGGGCAACCGGGACTGGCCCGACGGGTAGGAGCCTGGGAAGCTGGCCGACTGGAATGCCCTCGTCCGAGTACGGCCCGGCAAAGCAAAAAGAGCCCGCATAAATGGGCCATCGGTGAGGCCGCCACGCCTGGCATAACATGACGTGGCGGCCTCACTATCTTCACCCTGCCTTGCGTCCCGCCCACACCGGCCCTCTTCGTCCGTTCCTGCTCCACGTTGAGTGCCCACTGGAGGGAAGAAAATGACGCCCGTGTCAAGTTGCAGTTTTGGTCCCACGCCGGCCCGACCAGGGCTGAACCTACCGACCACCTGCGTTGACAATGGTTCCCTGGATTGGTAGGTTCCTCTGCGCCTGCCCCAACGGAAGAAGCGAGGATGGAGCGGTGGATCATCCGTCCATGAACTGCGCCCCTCTGCTGGCTGGCCAGCGTCCTTGGAAAGGGCTCCAAGGGCGGACCTGCGACCGCGTTGGGCGGTGCGGCATTCGAAGCATCCCCGTGTTTCCGGTGGGCCGGGCCGTGCTCGTCAATGCGCCAACGGGGAGGAAACGGACCTCTGCAATGTACAACCTCTTGATGAAATCCTCTTTGGATTACAACGAATGGGCAGAAAATCAGGGCCGACCGTATGACGTGAGCCGTTTGGTGGAGCGATTCTCTGAATATACGGCCGAAGCCATCGAGGAACAATTAACCGCCAACGGCGCACTGGATTTCGGTGCGCTGACCAAGTTCCCGTGCCTCTTCACCTATGAGGGCCTTGACGTGGTGGGTTCGATTGGCCGCATCAGCGAGGTGACGTTGGATGGCCGTGGCCGTAAGTGCCAGATCACCTACACGCTGCCCAACATTTACCCCAGCATCCCTATGAATGAAGGATCGGTTTTCGAGGGCCTCGAAATCGCGGCAGGCGAACGGTACCGAACCCACTGGGCGGTGAAGGACGTTGACCTGTTTGACGTGACGACCAGGCTGCTCCACAAAGCGGGCAACGTCCCGGTGGTCTTGTCCGGCGCGGAAATGAACCGGGTCTGGGGCGCCGGACACCATCGGAAGAAGCTGGTGTTCCTGAGCCACCGCGCAGCCTACCGGCGCCAGGTTGCCCGGGTGCGAGAGCATTTGGAGAACCATGGCCTGCAATGCTTCGTCGCTCACGAGGACATAAACCCCAGCGAAATATGGCAGAACGAAATACTCAACGCCCTGAACACGATGCACGTATTCGTCGGGTTCGTAACTGACGACTTCCACGGCGGTGGTTGGCCTGACCAGGAAGTCGGCTACGCCTATCAACGGGGGGTGCCCCGGGTGTTCGTGAAGTTGGAAGGCGCCGACCCCATTGGCCTGGTGGCGCGGGAACAGGCCCTGACGACCAGTTGGGAGCGCGCCGGCCCGGAAATAATCGCACACCTGAAAAAGGCTCGTGTCCTCTAACGGAGCGCAATAGACGAACACAGACCAGTTTTCGCCAAACAAGGACGGAAATAAGGCGTCATCCGCCATACGGCCCCGGCAGGGATGAACTCAAGCAGGGGTAATGCACGGGATACAGCGCCCAATCGGGTTAGAGTAACGCGGCGACAATAAATCATGTTGGCCGGAGTTGAGCGACAACACGTCCAATCAGCGTTGTGATAGCACATGGAGCGACAATCATCTGATTTCCCGCCGCGACGGACGGACGGCATCCTGCCGACGCGCCGCCAGCCGGTGCAGTGGTCGAACGACCTGCCATTCCGCATTTTGTCGCTGGACGGCGGCGGCATCAAGGGAATCTTCCCGGCGGCGGTCCTGGCTTATCTGGAGGGGGCATACCTGGGCGGCAAGAGCGTCGGGGACTATTTCGACCTGATCGCCGGCACGTCAACGGGGGGAATCCTCGCCCTGGGCCTGGGAGCCGGCATGACCGCCGACGAAATCCTCCGGATGTACCTGGAAGAGGGCCACCGGGTGTTTCCCGTAAAGGAGAGGGGTTTAGCGGGCCGAGCCAGGAGAGTGGTATCGGCCCAGTACGACCGCGGCCCGCTGGACGAACTGCTGAAACAGCGGCTGGGCGGGAAAACGCTGCGGGAATCCAGGCATCGCCTGCTGATCCCATCCACGGAGGGGCGCAACGGTGAGGTCTGGGTCTTCAAGACCCCGCACCACCCCGATTACAGACTCGATGGTGACGCGCGCATGAGTTCGGTGGCGGCGGCGACTTCCGCCGCGCCGACCTACTTCACGCCCTTCGAGCAGGGGGGTTACACCTACCTCGACGGCGGCGTCTGGGCCAACAACCCCGCGATGGCGGCCCTGGTGGAGGCCCTTTCCTGCTTCGCCATAGGGCGGGAAGACGTGAGAATTCTCAGCATCGGCTGCGGCGAGAACCCGTTTCAGATCACCGAAGGACAGGCCCGAAGGTCCGGCCTGGTGCATTGGCGGGGCATCATCGCGGTCGCCATGCACCTGCAATCGGTCACGGCGGTGAACCAGGCGGGTCTGCTGATCGGCAGGGACCGGGTGACCAGGCTGGACCGTCCCGACGGAAGAGAACCCATCGACCTGGACGACTGGACGAAGGCGAAGAGCCTTCTGCCCGGAGAAGCCGGGGAAGTCGCCCGCGATAACGCCAGCCTCCTGGTGGAGACCTTTCTGACTGAGCCGGCGGCTCCCTTCGCGCCGCTGGCATGACCCAACGAGAGACCGAAACATGACCAAGAACAATCGCCAGTTCCGGGAGTTTCTCCGGTACGAGGTCAACCTGAACCAGGACCGGTTGCACCGGCTGCAGGTCAGCGTCCGGGACGTGAACCGCCATCTCAAAAGGAGACTGCCGGGCTACCAGAGGATCGACCGGCAGGGTTCCTACGGCCTGGACACTCTGGTCAAGCCGGTGAACGAGGCTGACGAATACGACGCCGACATCCAGGTGGTGATGAACCCCAACCCCAACTGGAAGGCCAGGGACTACCTGGACGCGGTTGCCGACACTCTGTCCAGGGAGAACAACTTCGTTGACAAAATCTCACCGAGCAATCGCTGCGTCACCCTGAACTACGCCGGAGACTTTCACCTTGACGTGGTTCCCCGGATCACCAGGCAAGGAGGGCATTTCATCTGCAACCGGGAGAAGAACTGCTTCGAGGAGACGGACGGGACGGGCTACCGGAACTGGTTCGCCGGCAAGAGCCGGATAACCAGGGTGAACCTGAAGCGGGCGGTCAGGTTGCTCAAGCACGTCCGGGACCGCCAGCACAACTACGTCGCCAAGTCCATTCTATTGACCACCCTGGCCGGGAACGCCATCCATTCTTCCGACCGTGGCACGGAAGGAGTTCGCACGGTGGCCAACACGTTGACGACGGTGCTGACCAGGATGGACGACTACCTGCAGGGGCATCCGACGATGCCGGAGATCAAGAACCCGGTCCTGCCGTCGGAGGATTTCAACCGGCACTGGAACCCGGACCGGTACGGGTATTTCCGGGAACGCATCCACGCCCACGCCCAGATTGCTAAGGAAGCGCTGGCGTCGCCGTCCATTGAAGACTCCATCAGAATATGGCGGCGGCTGTTCGACAACAACTTCGGGAGGGGTCGGATCGGATAGCGCCCACCGGGGATTCTGGTGGCGAACACGCCCCTGTTCTGAAGCCGCGCAACGTCGGGCGCTACGAAGCGGACGCGCCAAATTGTGGGACGTTAAACGCAAAAAGGGCGCATACATGGGCGATGCAGGGAAAACGGGGGAAGGATGCCAGTCAACGGCATCCTTCCCCCGCGCGTCGGGTCCAGCGCCCACTGAAAGAGGGACAAGGCAGGTCCCGCTGGTCAGAACAGCCTGAGCGTTTCCGGCTGCTGGCGCTCCGTCTCGGCCTCGTCCGTGGCGGCCTGGGCCGCATCCTGCCGGCGACGGTTCCGCTGCCTGGGCGGGGGAGTGGGTTTCACGTAGGCCGGGTGCATGGGTTCCTCCTCCCACCGGGCCCTGGCCCGTGCCACCACCGCCGGGAACTGGTCGGCCAGCCCGAACAGGTCGGCGTCGTCGAAGGCTTCGATATGGGGGTCCGCCGAGGGCCGCTGCACGCCAATTACGGCCCGGCCTCCCCGGATGGACAGGACGATCTTCAACTCCTCCGAGGATTCCGTCTCGGCAGGGGCGGTTTCGTCCCCGCCAGCATCAGCATCGGCACCGGGTTCCTCAGCGGTGTCCGTGTCCGTCTCAACGTCCGGTTCACTAGCGGTTTCCGGGTCGCCCGAATCGTCTGCCGCGTGTTCGGCAGGAAGTTCCCCGGCAACATCGCCAGCAGTATCATCGCCTGGGGCATCACCCGTCGCAGGGCCGAAGAGGAACTCCTCGACGTTCACCACGTCCGCAGGGGAACTCTCGCTTTCGGTTTCGTCGTTCATGGTTTCTCCTTTCCCGGTTTCTCCAATGCGCCGCGAGTCGTGCCGGGACCCCCTCTTGATCTCGCCCAGGGTCATGGGCTGCCAGTAGAGGTCGCGTTCCACGGCGGGAACGCCGCCTAGCACGGTGGTCTCGGCCAACTCACTGAGGTCGAAGTAGCCCAGCTCAGTCTCGAAGCCCTCCACCAGGCCGAAGCACTGGCCGGTCTCGCGGTCCATTTCGGTGATGAACCAGGTCCAATTCGAGAACGGGCTGAACAGCTTGGCCCGGGCCAGCACGTCGTCGTAGTCGCGGGCGTTCTCGGTAGCGCCGATGGCGGAGATGGTGTCCGCCAGTTTCTCGGTCATCAACTGGTGTCCCCGCTTCCCGCTGTGGTTGTCCTGCCACATCGTTGTGGTGATGGTGTTTTCCTTCTGGTCAGTCATGGTTTCATTCTCCTTATGGGTTCAGTGAGTAGAGGTTGGTTTGCGCCGTTCATCCGGCGTTGTTCCGGCCCACCAGCCGCGCCACCGCTTCCGGTGTGACGTAGCTGGGGGTCACCGTGCCCAGGTCCATGTCCAGGTAGAGACCCAGGAAGGGGCAGGTTCCCGCCACCATGCGCCGGACCACCTGCAAGACCAGGGACGCCATCATCTGGTTGATGGTGGGGTCCTGGTCGGTGAGGTCCAACGCCGCCGCGCAGTCCACGTCGGGCGGTCTGGTTGATACCGCCGTCAGCAGGTCGGGCCGTTGCAGGGTGGGCGCCGGGGCCAGGTGGCAGGTCTCGCCGTCGAAGGGCGGTTCATCCAGTTCCACCCGGTGGGCGATGTTTCCCACCAGCACTTGGCCCCAGTTGGTGTCGTTGCCGGCGTCGATGAGCCAGCGGCAGGGGTCTCCCGGCAGGCATTCGGCCATGGCCCTCCTGGCCGCCGCGTTGTCGGCGCAGCCGATGACCAGGCCGTCGTGGGAGGAGAGGCCGGAGTAGCGGGGTTCCTCGTCCCGGAAGGGATAGACCGAATAGCCGATGGGCCGGTTGTAGGCTTGGGCCAGCCGGTCGGCCAGGGCCTTGCTCTTGAACTCTCCCACGTCGGCGGGGTAGAAATTCTGGCGGAGCAGGTTATGGGGTTCCACGCGGTCGTGGTCCACCAGGACGATGGTGGCCTCGCGGCCTTGGAAGAGGCGGCAGAGGCCCTCGGCGACGAAGCCGCCGGTGCCGCCGCAGCCCACCACGGTGATCCAGGGTTGGTCCAGCAGGAACTGGTTGTCCAGGTAGTAGGGCATTTCAGGTTGCCTCCTTGTTGTTGGTGTGTTGGTCAATGGGCCGCAGGCCCGGCGGCGGTCCGTCGAACACCTGCCGCCAGTCCAGCGGGGCGAAGTGGCCGTAGATGCCGAGGCGCAGGGTGAACTCCGGTTGCGCCGTGTCCAGGCGTCCCACGACGCCGTAGATGCGAAACCCCTGCTCGTCGCCATCGTCGGTGGCGGAGAAGAAGGCCCGGTGGCGTCCGTGGGAGTGGAACTCGGCGACAACGCCGGCGGGAGGCCGGTAGGTGAGGGATGAACCCGTCCCCGCCTGCGGCGGCACAACCATGCGGTAGGCTTGGCCGTCCCAGCCCACGGCGAAGAACCGCTCGGTGTCCGGGACTTGCCGGAACCAGCGCAGCCCCAACTCGAAGAGGTGGGCGGGAATGGGGCCGTGTGCGATTTCGACCTTCTCGGAAACCGGGGCCAGGCCCCGCACTTGGGCAGGAGCCACCGGCATCCGCGCCGTGAGGTTTGCGCTCTCGGACTGGACGTAGAGACCGCCCGATCCGAGAACGTAGTCGTAGCCGATCCCCTGGCTGCCGGCGAGACCGCCGGGGTGGTTCACCAGGTAGCCCACCGGCGAAGCGCCGGGGTTAGGGGTAGTAGCCCCGTCTCCCTTCGGAGGCCGCCATGACGTGGCCCACGGTGCATTGGGGAACCAGGTCCTCAACCGGGTACTCAGCCTTTCCATCAAGTTCCTCCCATAACGCTTGCAGGTTGTCCGGGTGTTGCTTCGACCGTTCCCTCGTGTCTCCGGTAAGGGAGAAGAAGGACTGGAAGAAGGATTCGGGTATCAGCCCCACGTCTTCGGGAAAGCGGTGGCTGCCGGGGCAGACCCGCCCGTCGCGGAAGACGTTGAAGGCGGGGGCGCGGTAGAGCTGCTGCCCGGCGCGAACAGGCCGTTCCAGGGCGGCATAGACCCAGGGCGCCCGCCCCGGCGAACAGACGAAGACCAGCCCCGGCATGGGCAGCCGGAGCCGGGCGGGAGGCTGGAACGCCTCCCGTTGCAGGGCGACCGGCCACACCTGGGGCGGGCGCCACAGGGCCACCACCTGGCCGGTCTCCCCCTGGTTCCACCAGAGGGCGTTGTCGGGCAAGAGCCCCGAGGAGAAGCCCAGGTGCCGGATGAACGCGTTGGCGATTTCGTCCGCCGAGACGGTCCTGACCCAGTGGGAGTCGCCCTGGAAGCCCCGCAGCAGGACGGTCTCCTGGTACACCTCCAATTGCATCTGGAGCTGGTCCCGGGGCAGGTCGTCCCGGCCGGGCACGGACCAGTTAGTCGCGTTGGCATCAACAGTCGTCATCGTTTTCCTCCTGTTGTGTTGTTGGTTCGGGCAGACGGGGCAGGATGAAGTCCAGCAGTTCGGCGAAGCGGCTGGGCAGGTCTTCCTCCAGCCAGTCGGCCAGTTTGATCACCGAGCCCGTGAGGGCGCTGGCCTTGCGCCATTCCTCGGTCCCGTCGGCGATGATTTCCTCATCCCAGGGGTCGGAGAAGCCGTCGTAGTCGCCATCCTCGAAAGAGTGGTCAAGAAAGAAGTTGCCGGTTTCTGCTCGCACCCAGGCGGCGGCCTGGGCCGCGCCCTGGTATTCGGTTCCCTCCAGCCCTTCGGTGAGCGTTTTCAGGGGAATGCCGCCCCGGGGTATCCGCTCCAGCGTCCCCTGCGGGATGCGCTGGGCGGCGGCTTCCAGCCAGGCGGTGCGCAGCCCGTCGGGTTCGTCCCAGTAGTAGCCGGGGGCTTCGGCCAGGAGCGCCAGGGCGGAGAGCCCCTCGCGGTAGCCGTCCCACATCTCGTGCAGGCCGTCGTAGCCGATGCCCATCAGTTGGAAGGGAATGCCACGCCTCAGCCAGGTGAAGGGCGGTTCCCCCCCTTCGTCCACATAGAACTCGATGAATGGTGCGTAGAGGGGGAAGTGCCGCTCCTCGAAGAGCCGGGCAAACCCCTCCAACCTGCCGCCGGCATCGGGAACCGACAGCACGGCCTCCGCTTCCTGGGGAAAGAGGCGGCGCACCAGACCGGCGAACCAGGCATAATCCTCGGCGTAGCCCAGCCGGACGATCAGCTCTTGCAGCGACGGCGGACGCCGCAGGAGTATTCCGGCCAGGTCGCTCATTACCGGCGGGGCCGCAGTTGCCATCGCAGGGTATCCAGCAGCCGCTTGGTGGTGGCGGCGTAGTCCTGGGCCTGGGCGCAGGCCAGTTCCACCTCCGGCTGCCGGGCCGCCGCCGCGTCCAGGTCCAGCGCGCCATCGGGCCGGGTGAGCTCCGCCGTGAGCTCGATGATTTTCAGGTCCGCCGGCGGCGTTGCCGCCAGCAGACCCGCCAGGGTGAGGTTGTCCATTCCGTTACCCCCTAGCTGTGGGCGATGGAGCGAGCGCCCTTGGTGCCCACCCGCCGCTGGAACTCGATGATGGTGTCGTCGCCCCGCGCGGTCTCCTTGACCGAGGCGTTGGCGATCTCGCCGTAGAAGTCGGCCAGCGTCGCCTTTACCTGCTCGACGCTCATTTCGGGGTCCGGGTCGGGGAACTCGCGGTCGTCGTACACAAAGATGCGTGCCATGATTTGTCTCCTTTGGGTTGGTTGTGGTTTCCATTGGCGGGTTTATGCGGCATCCCGTTCACCCGTTCGATGGACGCCGTAATTGCGAGAGGGGCCTTCGCCACCGGAGCGAAGGCCCCTCTCGTCGGTGGCGGCGCCGGTCTAGCGGCCCGCGCCCACCGGCTCTTTCTCCCGTTCCTGTTCTTGGTCCAGCGCCCACTGGAACAGGGAAGCGGAGGCGGTTTTCGGCTTGGCGTTCCGCCCGTTGGGCCGGGCCGGCTCCTCGGACAGGAACTCCGCCCAACTGAACAGCGACTGCTGCCCTGCGGCGGGTTCGGCGTCCTGGCGGCCGTTGGCGTTGGCCGATACGGGAATGTGGCCGTTGCGCTCGTTTCCGGTAGAGGGCAGGCTGTGGTGACCGTCGCCGTTCACCACCAGCTCGACGGTGAGGCCGATGTCCTCGGCGTCGTGGTGGCCGTTGGTGTGTTGGCCGTTGCCATTCCCGTTGACCGTGATGGTCTCCGGCTCGATTGCCACCGCCTGCCAGCCGTCATCCACCAGGAACTCCTCGGCGGCGGCCTCGGCGTCCCGGGCTTGGGCAAACACTTCCTCCAGCGTCTCGGCATCCGCCTGGGCGTCGCCGCCGACGATCTGCCGGGCCAGGGCCATCATCAGGTCGTCCCCGTCGTCCCCGTAGGCGGCCAGCCCGTCCTCGGGCAACTCCCCTTCCACCGCCAGAGACGATTGCAGCTTCTTCGCCACCAGCTTCAGGGCGTCGGCCTGCAACGTCCCCCGGTAGGCCATGTAGATGACCTTCACCGGGCGGTTCTGGCCGATGCGCCAGGATCGCCGCGACGCCTGGCGCATGGTGTACACGCTGTAATCCGTCTCGAACCAGACCAGGGTCGGAAAGTCGATTAGGTCCAACCCGGTCTGCACCAGGCGGGGATGGCAGATGATCACGTCCACCCCTTCGCTCACCCTATCGGCGACCCAGGCTTCCCTTCGGTCCGGCGCCACGGCGTCGGCCTTCATCACCGCCACCTTGAACCCGTGGCGGGTCAGGATGTCGTCCATCCTGCCGGTGATGTCCCGCGTTCCGGTATGGGTGGCATAGACCAGCACCCGCCTTCCCGCCAGCCGTTCCGCCGCCACCAAGTCAACCAGGGCCTGCTCCTTGGGGTAGATCTTCTCCTCGGACAGGGGCGGCACCTGGACGATGAGCTTGCCGCTGGCCGGGTCGAAGACCGTCTCCCCGTGGGTGCAGCCGTCGGGGTAGGCCAGCAATGTCTGGAGATACGTCGCCAGCAACCGCTTGGAACCCTTCTTCAACGCCTTGACCAGCGCCTCGTGCAGTTCCTCGAAGACGTGGTTGTAGGCGCTGCGCTGGGAGAAGCCGGTGAGGTCCACGTCGGAGTCCATCCCCGACAGCAGCACCTGCTCCTCGTAAGGCGGCAGGGCGGAGGCCACGTCCGCCAGCTTGAGGAAGACCGAGTTGCCGATGATGTGGAAGAGCGCCGCCGGCACCAGGCCGGGCTTTTCCCGCACCGTCTTGCGGAAGCCCTTGCGCCGGCTGGTGCGCCCGTCCTCGTAGGCGTCGTCCTCCGGGTAGCTGCGGGTCTCCTCCAGGAAGCCGTAGCGCTCGATCCAGCGGCCTTCCTCCGAATGGGCGAAGTCGTTGCGCAACTCCGGGCTGAACCTGTAGAGCAGGTGGAACAGCGTCGAGGAATAGCCTCCCATCAGGGTCCCGGACAGGCTCAGGGACTTGCCGATGACGTCGGCCAGGACGCCGGCGGCGATGCCCTGGGCGGAACCGCGCCCTTTGTATTCATGCACTTCGTCCCCGACCAGCAGGTCGAAGAAGCCCCGCATCCGGTTCTTCACGTAATCGGCCAGGGGGTAGCGGCGGGGGCCGGAACCGTCGGCCTGCCACAGGGGGCTGCCGCAGCGGGCGCAGTTGCGCTTGCGGCGGCGCAGCTCGGCGTCGGTGAGCGGAACGCCGTCCTTGTCCGTCACCTGGCCGTAGCAGGTGGGGCAACAGGGGACTTTGAAAGGTTCCCCGGTCTCCTCGTCCCGCACCAGGCGCGCCTTTTCCGTGGCCCACCTTTGGATCACGGCGGGCTGCCAGCGGTAGGACAGCTTGGCCCGCTCCCGGCTCATCACCGCGAACAGCGGGCCGGAGCCGGCGGAGAGGCGCAGCCTTTCCAGGTCGGTGATGGAGGCGACGATGGCGGACCGGGCCAGGGGGACGGTCTGCTCCACCTCCCGCTTCCACTTCTTGGTGAGATGGGGCGGGCAGAGGATCAATACCCGCCGGAAGCCGGCGGCGTGGGCGGCGGCGGCGCCGATGAAGGACTTGCCGGTGCCCATCTCGCCCACCACGGTGGTGCCCCGGTGGGCTTGCAGGGAGAGGGCCGCGCCCCGGATGGCGTCGGCCTGCGCGCCCAGGGGGTTGCGGAGCAGTTGGGGCAGCCTGGTCTCGTTTTCCGAGGGCCGGTAGAGGGGCGGGTAGGACTCCACCACCCTCCGGGAGATGGCGTCCTTGAAGGTGTCGATGAACTCTCCGAGGTTCATGGGGGTTCTCCTTGTGTTTGGTTTGCTGCGATGGAGTTGGGAAATGCGAAGGCCCCGCCGGTGAATGAAACCGGCGGGGCCTTCGTGTCGTCCGCCTCCGGCGGATCGCGGCGGTTGTCTATGCGGCAGCGGGGATGGACTTCCCGTCGGCGGCGGGGCAGCCGCCCTTGAGGTGGTAGGAGCGCACCGGCGAAGACACCACCCGGCCGTCCATGACGTCCACCGCGGCGGTCTGCATGGCGGGTTCGCCGGGGCGGATGGGCTGGCCGCAACGGGCGCAGTCATCCAGGATCATGGTCTTCTGCATGGCAATCCTCCTTGCATGTGGAGATGAGTGAGCCGGGTCAGGCGGAAATGTCGGTGATGTCGCCGCTGTCCAGGTCGAGGGCAACCACGGTGGTCTTGAGCTTTTCCCGGTACACCTCGGTGTGCTCGGTTTCCTCGGCCAGCACCTTCTCCTTGCCGGTGCGTCCCTTGACCAGCACGCGCCGCCCGTCGGCCTCCAGCGTCAGGTTGTCCAGGAAGCCCGCCGCCACCAGCATGGCCAGGTGGCCCCGGCGCAGCGGCATCAGCGGGCGGGCGCGGTGGTCTCCCACCGGCCAGAGGGTGTCGGTGATGTCGGGGCTGGCCCACAGGCCGGACCTGCGGGCCTCGGTCACCGCCGCCAGGGGGTCCACGGTGCGGGTGGCGAAGAGGATGTCCCCGTCGGCAGACCCCGGCGGGTCATAGACCCGGTAGCCGCCGTCGTACAGTTCCTCCGGCTCCCCCTCGGCCCAGGCCCGCACCTGCCCTTCGGCCCGGGGGTCGGGGCTGGGTTCGGCCTTGCGGTAGCCCAGCAATACCACCTGGTCGAAGGCTTCCCGTTCCGGGAAGGGGAAGGCCCAGCAGCGCAGGTCGCGGTAGTGGGAGGCCAGGTAGCGGGCCGACACGGAGAGCCGCTGCTTCGGCACGATGAACACCAGCAGCCCGCCGTCGGCGAGATACCTGGTGCAGTGGGTGAGGAAGGCGTGTTCCGTCCGTTTGTCTTCGGAGTCATAGTCGTATGGGGGGTTCAGGAGCAGCACGCCGAAGACGCCGTTGGCGATGGAGGTGGCGAACAGGTCGCAGGCCAGGGCGCGGTCCAGCAGTTCGCGCGCTTCCTCGGCCCGGTCCCGGTGTAGCTCCACCCCGTAGGTCTCCACGGGCAGGGAGTTGGTGCGGCGCAGGCCGTCGGCCAGTTGCGCCAGCGCGTCGCCGCCCCCGCAGCAGGGGTCCAGGACGCGCAGGGTCTGCCCCGGCCTACCGTAGGCCGCTGGGCTGTCAATCAGTTGGGCCAGCAGGTCCACCACCCGCAGGGGAGTGGGGTAGTAGCCGCCTTTCGCCTGGGCTGCCAGTCTCATGTTGTTTCTCCTTTCGGTTGTGGTTGAGTTCTATCTTGTCTATTGGCCGCAGGACTTCAGGCCCACCACCTCGCCCTTGGCGAGGTTGCGCACGAAGCAGAGCACCTGGCTGGTGTCCTTGTCGGCGGCGCAGGTCTTGCAGAAGGCGGTCAGCAGTTCGGCCCGGTTGGCGACGACGATGCGCTTGACCAGCACGGAGTCGCCGCCATCGAGATCGTGGCGGTAGAGCTTCTCGAAGGGGTCCCGCCGCTCCGCTTCCGTGGCCGGCCGGTAGAAGTGGGGTTGCCGTGAGGAAGTCAGGTGGTCGGCGGCCCCGTGGGGACAGAACCGGCATTTGTCGCCGTCCGGGGAGAGGAGCTGCCAGGCTTTCCTGTTGCGAGCCTGGCGGCGCTTGTTGCCCCGCTTGACGGGATTGAGCGTCCTATCCATGGCTCGCCGCCTCCTTGTCGCCGAGGTTCAGTTCCCCCAGGGGCAGGGTTCCCAGGGCCACGGCGTCGGACAGGTCGTCGCGCAGCTTTTCGGCGTCGGGGGCGCACCAGTAGGCGACGACGCCCACCGACTGGAGCGGCGTGATGGTCCCGTCCCGCAGTCCCCGCCGCCAGAGCCAGTTGGCCCAGGAGTGATGCAGGGGCAGCGGGCTGCGCTTGTCCAGGAAGCGGTGGTACAGGGCCGGGGCCTCATCCTCGCTGGGCGCCAGCAGCAGGAAGGAGTCCCGCTCGAAGGCGAACTCCGCCATGCGGGTGTAGATCAGGGCGTGCCAGCCGCCGGAGGAGGGCAGGCGGGCAATCTTGGTGGTCCAGGTGCCCACGGTCTGGGGCGGGACCACGCAGCGGCGGTAGCCGCCGGATATGGCCATGCCCTCGGTGCCCTGGATCAGGAAGGCCGGGTCCGGGGGCTGCTTGAGCAGGGAGGCCCAGATCGCCTTGAGCGCCGTCTGGGGTCCCACCATGGAGAGGAACCAGAGGCCCTCGGTGTCCGGGTCTCGGGCGAAGGCGTCGGCGGTGGCCGAGTAGCCCCCGGCCGTGACCGTGAAGAGGTCGTCGGGGTTGATGGTGGCTTGGGTTGCCAGCATGGGTTGTCTCCTTTAGATGAGGGTGTGCAGCGAGCGCGGGAAGGGATTTCCCGCGTGGAGCCGGAGGGCGCCGAGCCGTCCGGTCAGGCGGCCTCAGTCCATCAGCTTCCTTTCCTTGAGGCTGACGAAGCGGCCGTTGCCGATGACGATGTGGTCCATGAGTTCGATGTCCAGCAGCTTGCCCGCCGCCACCAGGTCGCGGGTTACGCTCACGTCCTCCGGGCTGGGGGTCGGATCGCCGGAGGGATGGTTGTGGCTGACGATGATGCTGGGAGCGTTCTCGATGACGGCGGCGCGCAGCACCTCGGCGGGGCGCACCGCCGACGAGTTGACGGTGCCCTGGTACACCGTGCGCTGGCCGACCACCTGGTTGCGGGTATTGAGCAGCAGCACCCGCATTTGCTCCTGGGCCAGGGCCTTCAGCTCCGGCCCCAAGAGGCTGTACACATCCTGGGGGCAGTTGATGGTGGGCATTTCCGCCGGGCGCTCCGGCTGGTAGGCCACCTCGTAGCGCACCGCCAGTTCCCCCAGCAGGGAGAGGTTGGAGCGCAGGGCTTCCAGCACGGCGTGGCCCTCCAGGGTCACGGCGGGGGTGTCGATGGTCTGGGTCTGCTTCTGCTTCTTGCGGGACATGGTTCACTTCCTTGCAGGCAAGATTGGGAAACGAGAGCGGGGCCGCTCCCTGCTGGCAGGGAGCGGCCCCGTGATTGCGTCCGCCGGTGGCGGGCGTCGCTATGTCGTAGTCCGTTTAGAAGGGCAGGTCGTCATCCTGGACGCCCACGCCGGCGTGGGCGTAGTTGCCGTTGCCGCCGTAGCTGCCATTACCGCTGCGGGAGGAGTCCAGGAACACCACGTCCTGGGCGTGGACCTCGGTGCGGTAGCGCCGCTGCCCGTCGTCCCCCTCCCAGGAGCTCTGGACCAGCCGGCCCGCCACGTAGAGGCGCTGGCCCTTTTCCACGTACTGGGCGACGGCCTCGCCCAGCTTGTCCCACACCACCACGGTGTGCCAGTCGGTGGCATCCTCGCCGTTCCTCTGGTAGCGGTCCGTGGCCAGGCGCACCTGGGTTACGGCGATACCGCTGTTGGTGTAGCGCATCTCCGGGTCCGCTCCCACGCGGCCCAACAGTTCAACCTTGTTGATGGTCTTCGCCATGATGTTTCCTCCAATGAGTTCTCGGTTTGGGTTGCCGTGGCGGGGCCGCATCCGGTAGGGGACAGCGGCCCCGTGTCGTCCGCCTCCGGCGGATCGTGATTGCCTAGCTGACCCGCAGGTAGCGGGAGACGTTCTCGGTGACGATGGTGGCGCGGGTCTCCGGGTCCAGCAGCGCGTTCAGCCGCTTGTGGTCCACGTTGTAGCGGGTGTTCTTGACCATCCCCACGGTGCGGGTCTTCTTGCCGCCGGGCAGTTTGGCCTTGTCCTCGCCCCGCTGTCTGAGCCATGCCCGCAGCATCCCCAGCGCCCACTGCTTGTCTTCCTCGATGGCCTTCAGCATCTCCTGGGAGTTTTCGTACTCCAGGAGCGCCGCCCTCGCCTCTTCGTCGCTCACCGGCCCGTGGGTTTCGTCCTCCGGTTCCTCGGTCTCCGCGTTCCCCGGCAGGCAGGCGTTCAGGAAGGGGCAGCGCTGGCACTGCCAGTCCTCGGCGGTGAAGTCCCGATCGGGCAGTACCTCCGGGTCCGGCCCGTTGATGACGTGGTGGGCCGCCAGTTCACCCAGGCGGGCGCAGGCTTGATCGAAGGCCCGCTCCACCCGCACCGCCGGTATCACCTCGTAGTCCCAGGTGCGGTCTCCCGTGTTCAGGGTGGCGATCACCACGTCCCGGGCCTGATCGAAGGTCCCGTAGGTGTAGAAAGCCGCCTGCCACACCGATTCCGGGTGGCTGCGCTCGGCGCCCAGGGTCCGCCACTTCTTGTAGGCTTCCGGTCCCCGGGTCTTGACCTCGACGATGCTGGGATCGCCCCCGAAGATGGGCGCGACGCCGGCGGCGTCCACGTGGCCGCTGACCAGCAGCGTGGGGCCCAGGCGCAGGGAGACCCGCCGGGGGTTGTCCCGGTCGGTGGGGGTGATCTCCCACCCGGCCCGCTGCATGGCGCTGAGCACCACCGGCTCCAGGGCGTTGCCCGCCTCCAGCATGGTCAGGGAGTCGTCGCCCCGGGGGTTGGTGACCTGGTGGCCGGTGGCCTCGTACCACAGGGCGCGGCGGCAGTTGCCCACCGCCGAGGCCCGGATCTCCAGGGCGCCGTCGCCGTCGATACGGGCGTTGGGGCGGGAGTACACGTCGGTGGGGTTGTCGATGGTGTCAATCGTGATAGTCATGGTTGTCGTTCCTCCGTCAGGTTCGGTTCCGGTAAATGAGAAGCGGGGCCGCCCCCGTATCGGAGACGGCCCCGTGCGCCCTGAAGGGTCGGTTCGGATTGGTCAGTCGGCGGCGATGGGCAGTTCCATAGGTTCCGCCACCGCTGACGTTTCCAGGTAGTCCAGCAGGACCAGGGCGATGGCGTCGCCCAGTCCCTTGACGTACACCGTCCTGCCATCCTCCATCCGGTTGGGCCAGGGCTGCATCTCGCTGATACCCCGGCACTGATCAACGATTTCGTCGAGGGGAGTGCCCCGCCGCAGGTGCAGGGACACCAGCCGGCAGGCCAGTTCGGTCATCCCGTGCTGGAGACTGCCCGCCTTGCCGAGGCTTCCGAAGACCTCGAAGGGCTGGCCGTCTTCGTCCAGGCCGACGGTGATGTAGAGGCCGCCGAGTTCCGTTGACAACTTGGTGGTGACGCTGGGCAGGCTGCGGGGCCGGGGCCGGGTGGTGGTATTGGCGTTCATGGCGTACCTCCTTCGCTACTGAGAAAGGGCAGCGCCGGAGCGTAGCGGTCGAAGTATCCGGCAATCTTGAGCGCCAGTTCCCGGTCCCTGGCGTCGCCGATGCCCAGCAGCGTCCGGGCGATGGGTTCCTCGCAGTCCTCTTCCGCAAAGGTCGGGTTGAGGAAGGCGTCCCGCACCACGTAGGGGAGTTCCTGCCACCGCTCCCGGCTGAGCTTCAAACCGCCGTGGCCGGCGGTTTCAACCCGCCAGATGCCTTCGCAGAGTTCCTCGATGTCCTGGGGCCAGCCCCAGGGGGTGTGCATGGTGGTTGCCGTCATTTCCGTTTCCTCCCTATTCGGTGATGTCCTGTAAATGGGAAGCGGGGCCGCCCCGTTGCCGGAAACAGCCCCGATTAGTGGCGTTGGCAACGGTGTCTACCCGTTGCCGTTGGCCCCTTCCTTCGCCTCGTTGACCTTGCGGGCCGCGCCTTCCACCAGGGGCTTCAGGTCCCTGGCGGGCAACTCCTCCAGGTCCTTGCCGGTCTGCTTCCGCACCGCCTCCCGCACCTGGTCCTCTCCGAAGCCCTGCTCGGCGCCCAGGGCGATGAGCCGCCCCCTGAGCTGCTGGAGGTAGGAACCGTCGCGGCGGCCATTGCCGTTGTTGGCCGTCTGCCGGCCGGAGTTGCGGTCGCCGCCCCCGTTGTTGGCGGTGGAACGCTGGCGTTGCTCCGGTGAGCTGGGCCTGGCGTTGCCCCGGCCGTTGGCTGAGGGCTGGTCACCGTAGAGCCCGTTGCCGAAACGGTCCCCGAAGCTGCGCAGCGCCCGCTTCAGGCCGTCGGTGACCGCCCCCTTGCAGGCCGTGTCGTGGCCCTCCGGGGTGTCCTCGGCCACGATGTGGAAGCCGATGTCGGTGCGGGGCGGCGCGCCGTTCACGGAGACCCGCACCGGGGCGCTGTAGGCGAAGGTCACCCGCAGTTGCCCGGGCTGACATCCACCTTCTCGATGCGGCGCAGGGACACGTCGCCGACCAGTTCATATCCCCAACCCCCGTAGCCGAAAATCCGGTTGGCCTGGTCAATGACGGTGTGGCCCTCGATGTAGTCGTAGCTGCGGTTGCCGCGACCCTGGCGCTGGGAGACCAGGGCCGGGTCCAGGGGCTGCTCCAGGGCGCTGACCACGGCGGGAGGCAGCCCGTCCCACAGGAGGTCGTGGCCGGTGATGTCGGCGGCGCCGCTCCCGTTCCCGTTGGGGTGGTGGCCGTTGCCGTTGAGGTTGACGCTGCCGTTGGGGTGGTGGCCGTTGCCGTTCTGGTTGTTTCCGTTACCCATGAGGTTGCTCCTTTGCGTTGTGATGTTGGGTTGAAGCGGCGTTCGCCAGGCGAAGCCGTGAGCGGGGCGAGGGTTGCCCCGTCGTGCCGTTGGGGGTTGTGGCAAAGAGAAGGCCCGCCGGCAACGGCGGGCCGTTAGAGAAGAAGTTGTCAGGGGAAGGGTTGACTAGCGTGCGTTGTGCGCCGCCCGTTGCAGCAGCCGGCGGAACAGGCGCCCGCCGTCGGGCAGGTTTGCCAGCTCGCCCGCGTCGGCGATGCCATCGGGCAGGTTGACCACGGCGGCGCGGTTGCCCAGCAGGTTGCGGAGACCGTCCGCCGCCGCGTGGCCCGCTTCGTCGTTGTCGAAGGCCAGGAACACCCATGGACAACCCCGCAGCGCATTGGCAACCTTGTCCATGCCCTGAGTCCCCAGGGCAGCCACGGCGGGATAGCCCCAGGAGGCCAGCGCCAGGTAGTCAAAGACGCCTTCGGCGACAATTACCCAGGGCGGCGCCGGACCCAGAGCGGCCAACCCCAGCACCGGCTTCTGTCCAGGCAACGCCTGGAACCGGGGCTTGGCCTGAGCTTCAACCGCCCGCCCCACCAGCCAGCGGACCAGCCCGCCGGAGAGTTCGGGGACCACCACCATCCCGCTGAACCGCTCGGCGCCCCGTTCCAGGAACAGGCCGGAGTCCCTTTGCCGGTTGGCGTCGAAACCTGCGGAGCCGAGGTAGTCCCGCAGTCCGTTGCCCGTGGCGTAACCCAGGCCCAGCCACCGCGCGGCGTCCAGACTGATGCCCCGCGAGGCCAGGTATTGCGTGGCGACCCAGCTGCGCCGCAGTTGCCCGCCGTAGAACCTTGCCGTTGCCGTCAGGAGGGCAGGATCGCGGGGCGGAACCGCCGGGGCGGCGGGTTGCCCGGTTGCCGCGTGGCGAACCGCCGAGGACGCCGGCGGCGGCGGCGAGCCGTCGTCCAAGCGCCGGATGGCTTCCGGCAACGTCAGCCCCTCCATCCTCCCCACGAAGTCCAGCACGTCGCCGCCCGCCCCGCAACCGAAGCACCAGAACCTTTCGCTATCCGCGTACACCGTGAAACTTCCCTCGGCTTCCTGGTGAAAGGGACAGACACCCTGGCGCACCCGGCCTTTGCCCCGGAGGGCAATTCCGGCGGCCTCCACCGCGTCGCCCAGGGGGTGGCGGGCCTTGAGTTCGGCGAGGTCCACCTTGTCTGGTGTTGCTACGACCATGATGCGCCTCCTTTGCGGTTGTGTAGGGACTTCAGCCCCCGCAGGCTGCGCTTCGAGACGCCTTTGCCCACCGGCCAGCGCATCCCCAGAACCGCCGCAACTTCGAGCGTCGCGCCGCCGTCGTTACTCGCAGGAACCAACGCCGCCGCCTGTCCCGTGGCCGGGCTGTAGAGCACGGCATCGGTGTCAGCGAACCGGCGCCTGGCGATGTCCAGCCACTCGGCGTAGAGCCACCGCAGCTGGCTGTCAGAGGCGTCAACGGTGTCCGCCCCGTGGAACGCCGCCAGCGCCCCGTCCAGGTCGCCCGACTGCCTGAGCCGCCGGGCTTCGTGGACCGTCTTGACCAGGCTGACCGCCGCCGTTTCCGCCAGCGCGTCATTGCCCAGCAGGGCCGCCAGCAGGCGGTCCACCAGTTCCTCCAGCGTGGGACGGCCTGCCGCCGCCGTGGTTCCCAATGTCATCGTGGTCATGGTGTGCCTCCCTGTTGTTGAGTGTTCTGCCGCTGGCAGTTGCACCGGCAATTGGCCTGCCGGCCCCTGCCGCCCTGGACGATCCGCCGCACCACCAGGGCGGCGATGCCCAAACCCATGAGGTTCAGGAAGAACGCCCCGCCGCCGCCGCCGGTGAGCAGCGGAGCGACGATGAGCAGGGCCACCGCCGCCGCCAGGGTCAGCCGCTTGTGCCGCCAGCAGAACCGGCCGGCCTTCACCGCCGCCGAGATTGTCCGCATCACGCTGGTCATGTTCGCCTCCTTTGCCGTGAATGACGTTTGCGCGTTTGACCCACGCGGCATCCTGGGCGCAGGCCGTGTATTGAATGGGGAATGAGGGAAACCAAAGCCGCACTCCGAACCGGCACGGACGCCTGGAGCGAGCAGGGAGTGGGAAAAGAAGACGCAGCCCGGCCCAGGCGTTTGATCAACGTCCAGGGGGCTGCGTGGTGAGAACGCCGCCGGGGGGCGAGGCAGAACCGTCGCCGTGGTCAACCGGGGCGCTATGAAGCTGCGGCTGGACCTTTGCAACCGGCCTTGCCGCAGGCGTGAGGAAGCGGCCGAGGCGGAATTACCGCATCAACCGCAGGTGTGAGGAGAAACTACGAAGCGGTGAGCCGCTCCGCCAGTGAGACCGAGGGGTTGGGGGTTCCTGTCTCTGTTAGCCACCTCCTGGGCAATGGTGGGAATACCGATGTCCTGGTGCACCGCATCGAACCGGTCGCCGGAGGAGCAGGGCTCGACCCCGGTTCCGCATCACGCAGCGGGCGGGCGCTTATCCCTTGATGGAACGTGCCAGGGAGAGCAGGGCTCGATCCCAAGCGAACGGTCCGGGTCGGGGATGGACCCTCCAGTTTTCTGGGCTGGAAACACTGGAAAAAGCCAGACAACGCATTCAATTATTCACGCCCGGCGCCGTCCTGGGAACCCCGAAACCCGCCTTTTCACCCCCTCCCGCCCCAAGTGCTTACTGCTAGGCAACCGCTACCCAACTCCCCAGGCCGCCGCCATTGGGCGACCACGCCGACCACCAGGCCGACGCCCTAATTCCGCCACAAACCGAAGGTGAGGAAGCGGCGCAGCTTCAGCCGGTTCCGCGCCACCCGCAGGCCGTCCAGGTACTCATTGCGCCGCCGGACTTCCTGGCGCCGGTCGCCCCGGTCCCAGGGATAGGTCGCCGGGGGCAGGGTCAACTCGTGCTGCTCGATCAACTCGATCTCCAGCTCCAGCACGCGCTCCCGGGCGTTCAGCCGGTCCAGGGCGTCCTTGCACTCGCCCGCCGCGTCCCGCGCCTCCCGCCATTTCACAATCACCGCCGTGGCAGCGTCGCCGTACACCAGCTCCTCGCCGGGTTCCGCATCCGCCGTAACCAGGTCGTAGTAGTCCCGGCGGGGCCTGCCGACCACGGGCTTTCCCGGCTGCGCCGGAATGCTCACCGGCCCGTTCCCCGCTGCCACCGAACCCACGCCCGGCGCCGCCGACTCCAGCGCCGCCACCCGCCGCTCAAGCTCTGCCAAAACCCCGGCCTGCTCATCACGCGCCTTCTCCCCCTCCCGGCGCACCGCCCCCAGCCCCTCCGATAGGGCCTTTTCCAACGCTGCCACCCGCTCCGCCGTGTCCGCCGCCTGCCGCCGCTGCCGGTCCGCCGCCGACCCGCCCCCGTGGAGCAGGTGGGTCTCCAGGGCCGCCGCCAGGATCCGGGTCAACCGCCCGGACTCCTCGAACCGGCCCAGGGTGCGCACGCTCACCCCCAGGGTCTTCGCCGCCTGCGGCTTGCCCTGCGCCTCGATCATGTCCCCCAACAGGGCCACCAGCCGCATTTCCCCCAGGCTGTCCAGGCTCCGGCTGGTATCCGGGTACCGCTCGCTCTCCGCCATGCCATTGCCCTCCTCTGCGGCGCACTGTCCATTTTCCAACGTGGCACTGTCCGCAATCTCTCTCCCCGGCCGGTGGCGCACTGTCCGATTTCCTACTTGGCGCTGTCCAGGGACCGTGGAAGCTGCCCTGGAACCCAGGTGCTTACTCCCACCGTCCGATAGGGGGCGATTTCCCCCGCTTTCAGGTTCAACCGGACGGGTTTGGACAGTCCGCCACCAACCGCCAATCCCTGTACACGGGTATGACACCACACCGGCCGGTCCAAATCCCATGCCCTATAAGGGCGGACGCCGGCGTCCGCCCTTATGAGGAATTACGCCCGGCCCGCCCCGTCGCCAGACTTGGTTGTCGCGCACCCGGTCTCGAACCGGCCGACAGGAGGCAATCATGTTCCGGCGTTTCTTTTTCGGTTCCGGCAGAGCCAGAAGGCTGACCCTGCCGGCGGCGGCGCTGCTGCTTTCGGCCGTCGTCGCCATCCCCATGAGCGGCGTCGCCCTGGCCCAGTCCCCTCCCGACGACATCAGCCTGGTCAACCGGGACCGGCAGCTGGTGGAGCGCAAGAAGAAGGGGGATTTTGTGGCCCGGCCCATCTTCAGCCGACAGGTTCCGGTCCTGTACTACGCCATCCGCCACCCGGACACCGGCGACTGGATCACCAACACCTACCGGGTCAAGGGCGGCGAGAAAAAGCTGGCCGAGGGCTGGGAGTACACCTTCGACTACCCGGCCCTGGGCGAGCAGCCCGACCTCCACCCCGAGGAAGCCTTCCTGCTGATGCTGGCCGTGCCCCGCCGGGGCGGCGGCGACCATCACGTCTTCTACGCCCTGATCCCCGTCCACCAGCCCAAGGGGTTGTGGGACCGGGTGCTGGGCGCTCTCGACCCGGACCGCTGGGCCCGGGCCGGAGCCAAGTGGGTGATCCAGGGCGTCCACGGAACTTTGTGCGGCGTGGTGCAGGGGGTCCTCCAGACCAAAATCGACGACTGCGGGGGAGGTTAGAAGTATGGGAGACATCCTCACCGGAACCCCACCGCACCTGACCTACGCCCACCCCTTCGTGGTGCAGGCGTGGTGGGCGGTGTGGGCCATCACCACCGCCGCCCTCACCGTGATCCTGGGCTGGATCGGACTGAGCTTCATCGTCCAGGAGCATCTCGGCAGGCATCAATCGGGCTGGCGGGAGATGGTCCCCCGCCTGGTGCTGGGCCTGGTGGCCGCCGCGTCGTCTTTGTGGTGGTGCGCCCTGGTCATCGACGTGGCCCACGCCGTATCCAAGTTCATCGCGGCCACCCTGAACGTCACCCCCGGCGACCTGCTGCGGGCGCCGTTGTTCGCGCTGATGGCCGCCGTGGAAACCGGCGAGGTGGGTGTGGCGATCTTCATCGCCCTGCTCTACCTGCTCTTCGGCTTCTTCCTCCTCTACCTGCTGGTGCAGATGATCCTGCGCCTGGCCCTCATCGACATCCTGCTGGTCCTGGCCCCCATCGCGTTGGGGCTGTGGATCCTGCCCCACACGGCGAATTGGGGCCGCCACTGGCTGCGCCTGTTTATGACAACGGTGTTCCAGCAGGCGGTGCAGCTCATCGCCGTGGCGCTGGGCTTCGCCTTCCTGGGAGAGTTCGCGCAGATCGCCGAATTCGAGCCGGTGCAGGACCTGGTGTGGAAGCTGCTGATGGCCGTGGCCTTCATGTACCTGGCCGGGCGCATCCCCTCGATGCTGGGCAACCACGGCACCTTCGACGCCTGGCTGCACACCCTCTACTTCGGGATGTCCTTGCCCGGCGGGATGATGCGCTCCGCCCGCGCCCTGGGCCTGATCGCCGGTGGAACCGCCGCCGGCGGACCGGCGGGCGCGGCGGCGGGTGCGGCGGCCGGGGCCGGAGCGGCCACCGGCGCGGGCAGCGCCGCCGCCAACTCGGTGAACTCGGCGGCCCAGAACGTCACCCCGGCCGGACAGAACAGCCCCGCGCCCCGCAGCCAGGGGCCCTAGCCGGAACCGGAACAACGACGACGACAACCGGAGCGGACCCGTTCCGCCCCGTCCAGCCCGCCGGAGGTGCGCCATGTGCCGGTAGCGAAGGGAACCGACCCGAAGTCATTGCAAGCAGACCAGTCAACAGAAATCAACAGAAAGGAGAAAGACTTTATGGGAGACCTGACCCAGACCATATCGAACCTGGTGGGCATCCTGCTGGGCCTCGTCGGCGTGGTGGGCGTGGGCTACTTCATCTACGGCGCCTACCTCTATCTCACCGCCTCGGGCGCGCCCAACCAGATGGAGCGCGGGAAGTCGGCCATGATGACCGCTTTGGCCGGCATCGTGCTGGCCCTCGTCGCTTATGGAGTAGTCGAGCTGGTGATCAACGCCGTCGTCGGCAACCCGGTGGACCCCAGCGTTCCCGACCCCAGCTAGGAGGAGGTGAGGAATATGAGAGAGCATGAAGTACCCACCCACGTGCAGGCCGAGGACAAGGCGCTGCTGTGGTTCACCTTCCCCCAGGTGGTGGCGGTGGTGGCGACCTGCGCCGTGGCCTACGGCGTCTATCGCTATTTCCCCTTCGGCCCCTCGGGGCTGAAGCTGGCCCTGGCAATCCTGCTGGGCGTCGTCGGCGTCGCCATGACCGTGGGCAAGGTGGGCGGCCGGGGGTTGCCCCTGGTGGCCGCCGACCTGCTCAAGTTCAACCTGGGCGCCCGGCGCTACGCCGGTTCCCCGGCGGAGCTGGTGATCACGGAGCCGCCGCCGCAACCCGAGGTGAAACCCGACCCGCTCAGGCTGCTGGCGAAGAAGGCGGCCTCCGGCGTGGGCAAGGCGGTGAAGGCGGCGCGGAAGAAGGAGCGGCCCCCCTTCCGGCCCCACAGTTGGTTCGGCAAGGGACGACGCCACAAGGACGCCGGCAATCAACAACCGCGGTCCCAGGAGTGCAACCGCAAGAAGCCGTGGGGCCGCTTCCTGGCGGTGGCGGCCCTGGCGTCGCTGGCGGTGGTCCTGCTGCCCGGCAGCGCCCGGGCCGACGACCCTCCCTACGGCGACGCCTGGCGGCTGGACGAAATCTACTTCGAGCCGCCGGACCCGGTGCCCGGTCGCCGCGTCTACGCGGAGAGGCTGGCCGTTTCCGGCGATAGCGCCACGGTCACCCTGCGGGCCGCCCACGACCTGGACCTCAGGGTGCGGGCCTTCGGCGGCGGGAACGGGGAGACCCTGAAGATGGCGGTCAACGCCAGCCTGCGGGAGGGGGAAGCGGCGAGCTACCACCTGCCCCTGGACGGACCGTCGCCATCCTTCACCTTCTCGTGGCAGGACGCGCTGGGCTTTTCCGGCGCGGCATCGGTGAAGAGCCACCAAATACCGTATCCCCTGCCGTCCGCCGAGGGGGACCTGTGCGACCTGGAGGTCACCGCCCTGGAATGGACGCCGGGCCGGATCAGGGGCGTCGTCGCCTCGCAGTGCGTCAAGGAGACCAGGCACGAGGAGGACCTGGCGATGTACGGCGGTCATTTCAACCAGAACGTCCCCGCCCTGCTGGACGCCACCGTAACCGGCATCACGGGAACGGTAAACGTCCGGTGGGGCGGCCACTCCGCCGCGGCGACCTTCCTGGCCGGCGGGGAGACCGCCTTCAGCCTCCCCGTGGCCAACCGGAGGGCGGTGAACGACCTGGAAATCACGGCGGAGTTGACGGCCACGCTGCACGTACCCCGGCCGCCCATGTTGCAGACCGTCCACCACCCGGCCCGCACCGACGTGCACACCCGCCGGGTGCGGTGCAGTTGCGGCAAGAGCAGCTATACCAAAACGGTGCGCGTCTACGTCCACCACCCGGAGCACGTGCGTGCCGAGGAAGTGCGGCGATCCCCGGTCACCCGCACCCGGACGGAGAGCGTTCCACTTCCGCCGGACCTTGGTCTGGGCGCCGACGCCCCCTACCAGGTCCTGTACGTGCCGCCGCCCAAGCCCCCGCCGCCCAAGGCGGAACAGACGCCGGTGGGCGGTTCCAACTGGTGGAGCTGGCTATGGCGCGGAAACTGACCGCCTTCCTGCTGTCCTCCGCCCTTGCGCTGGCGTCCATCGCCGCCACTCCGAGGCAGGACGAGATGGACAAGCTGACCGCCGCCTTCGACGCGGTGCTCACCGGCATGGCCTACCTGGGGGCGGGGTTGTGCGTCTTCGCCATCGTCTGGGCCGGGTTCCTGCTGATGGCCGAGGGCGCCGAGGGCGAGGGACGGGGCGGCAGAGCCCGTAACGCTGTGTTCATGGCGGTGGTCGGCCTGGTGGTGGTGTTGCTGGCCAAGGGCATCGCCGCCGGCATCATCGGCCGGATCATCGCGGTCCTGCCCGGCCCATAAATCAACAAGGAGGCACGAATGGTGAAACTGACGTTACCCAACCCCAGGGACCTGGCCCGGCGCTGGCCGTCGGGCCGGTCCCAATCGCAGACCGTTGACGGCGTGGAGGAACCAGTCGCCGAACCCAAGCCGCCGCCGCCCCTGTCCCTGTTCTTCATGCTGTCCCACCTGGAGGAGGACGGCCCGGTGCGCCTGGACGGGGTGAAGCTGGCGGTGCTGGAGGTGATGGGCCTGGAACTGGACGAGCCCAAGCTGGGCGCCTTCGCCGGTTCCCTGAACGCGGTGGACTTCCCGGTGCAACTGCTGGTGCGCCAGCATCCGCCGGTGCTGGCAACCCTGCGCAGCAACCTGATGGCAGCCCAGCCCGAAGACCTGCCCCAGCAGACCAGGGACGCCGCCGACAGCCTGGGGCGGCTCCTGACCACCCTGGAAACCCGGGAGGGCATCCTGGATCGGCGCTTCTACGCCGTGTGCGAACACGCCCGCGCCGACGAGCTGCGGGCGCTGCTGGTGCGGGCCGGCCTCGGCGTGTTCCCGCTGGCGGGCAACTCGCTCAGGCTGCTGCTTTTGGCCTGCGCCCTGGGCGGTTCGCCCAACGAGCGCGACGAGGAGGCGGGGCTTGACGTGGAAGTCAACCGCCGGGACATCCGCATCGGCGGGCATCTCACCCGCTCGTTGCACCTGGGCAGGTGGCCCCGCTCCCTGGCTCCCGGCTTCCTGCAGGGGCTGATGGCCGCCGGCGCGCCCATGGACCTGGCGGTCCACCTGGGCGCCATTCCCACCGAGCAGGCGGCCCGCACCCTGGAGTGGCAGAAGGTCCGCTTTGAATCGGCGCAGTCCCTCTCCTTCAAGCGGGGCAGAACGATGTCCCCGGAGGCGGAGATCGCCCTGGAAGACGTGAGCCGCCTGCGGGGTGAGGTGCAGCGGGGCCGGGAAAGGCTGTTCCACGCCTCCCTGTCGGTCACGCTCCACGCCGACGATGCCGATACGTTGAAGGACCTGACCCAGAAGGCCCGGGCCCACTTCGCCGCCACGCTGGGCAAGCTGGACAACCTTTCCTTCCGCCAACGGGAGGGTCTGCTATCGACATTGCCCCTGGGCCTGAACGCCGTGGCGACGTGGCGGACGCTGGACACGTCGTCATTGGCGCGGCTGTTTCCCTTCTCGCCGCCGGACCTGGACACCAGGAGCGGCACCCTCTACGGCATCGACCTACGGGCCTGCGCTCCCATCGTCTACGACCCCTTCGACGGCACCCACCTCAACGCCAACACGGCGGTATTGGCCAGGTCCGGCAGCGGCAAGAGTTTCGCCACCAAGCTGGGCGTGCTGCGGGGGCTGTGCCGGGGCGTGCGGGCCTACGTCATCGATCCCGAGGGAGAGTACGCGGACATGGCCAGAGCCGCCGGCGGGCGGGTATTGTCGCCGGGCGTGCCCGGACAGGGCATGAACCCCTTTGTCATCGACCGGGGCGACAGCGAGGAACTGCTCCAGCGCATCGGCAGCCTGCGAAGGCTGATCGAGGTGATGGTTGGGGAAAGGCTATCCGCCGAGCGGCGGTCGTCCCTGGACACGGCCCTGGCCTCCTACTACGCCCAGAAGCGGGAACGCACCGGCTTCCGGGATTTCTACTCCTACCTGGAGGGGGAATCGCCGGAGATCGCCCACCTGCTGCGCCCCTTCGCCACCGGCAGCCTGCGGGACCTGCTCTCCGACGAGGGCGACGACCTGCTGGCCCACGAGGCCCTGGTCACGGTGTTCGACCTGCATTTGCTGGAACCCGAACTCAGACCGGCGGCGGCGATGGTCTGCACCGAGACGGTGTGGGCCGCCGCCGCCCAGGACCCCCGTCCCCGCCTGCTGGTGGTGGACGAGGTGTGGAGCATCATGCAGCACCCGGAGGGCGCCGCTTTCATGGTGTCGATGGCGAAACGCGCCAGGAAGCACCGACTGGGGTTGCAGTTCATCACCCAGGACGTGCAGGACCTCCTCTCCGAGGACAGTTCCCGCACCATCACCGGCCACAGCGGTCGGGCGCTGTTGCAGAACGCCGCCTTCAAGCTGCTGCTCCAGCAGGACGCCGCCGCCGTCGCCACCGTGGGCGAAGCCTTCGACCTGCCCGAGGAACTGCAACGCTGGCTCTTGTCCTGTCCGCGCGGCGACGGGCTGCTGCTGGCCCGGGGCAACCGTTTTCCCGTGCGCATCGAAGCCACGCCGGAGGAGACCGAGGTGATCGAGTGGCGGCCCGGACCCCGGCACTAGACACGGAACCCATAACCACAACCAACCAACCCGATAGGAGTTGAAAGGAAGGAAGCTATGAATTTGAACCTGAACCCGAGGAAAATCCTCCTGGGCAACCGCAAGACCAGCGCCCCGGTCCTCTTGGCGGTGACGCCGCCCCGCACCGGCGAGCGCACCATGCTGGGCGTGGAGAACCTGCTCCAGTCCATCGCCGTCCCCGAACCCTTCGCCCTGGAACTGGCCGGAACCGCCGACGGCGTTTCCCTGCTGGCCCGCTGCCTGGACCGCGAGGTCGTGCGCGGTCAGCTCGCCGCCCACTACCCCCAGGCCCGCATCCAGGAGGTTGACCCCGAGGACGACCCCATCTTCGTCCACCGGGGCGAGGAGGCGTGGGGCATGACGCTCCGTGCCTCCGGGCCGGACTACGTGCCGCTCCGCACCTTCCGGGACGACGACCTGCTGGACCCCGGTTCCGACCCCCTCATCGCCATCATCGGCGCCCTGTCCAACTTGCGAGAGGGAGAGCGGGTCCTGGCCCGCCTGCTGCTGCGCTCCCTGGGTCCCGACTGGTCCCAGGGCCACCAGCAAAAGGCTTTCAGTAATCCAGGCCTCCAGCGCCCCGACCCCTCCTACACCTACCAGACCCGGCCCCTGCAACTGGACGGCGTAACCATGGCCGTCCTGGGCGTGGGCGCGCTGGCCGCGCTCAAGGGCTACCTGTGGGTCCAGGACGGGGAAATCTGGAAGGCCGCGCTCCTGGGCGCCGGCTCCGCCCTGGGCCTGGCCGTGGCCGGCTGGGGCTGGTGGCGCTGGAAGCAGGCCCGCAACCGGGTCTACGACCCGTTGATCATCAAGGAGAAGGTGGCCCGCATCGCCTTCGACGGCGAGCTGGAGATCATCGCCGTGCTGCCCGAGGCCGGCGACCCCGGGACGGGACTGAAGCGGGCCAAAGAAGTGCTGGACCCGGTGGCCGCCGCCTACCGCCACTACGACCACCCCGCCGGAGCGCGCTTCAAGGTGAGCAAGGTGAAGCCCCTGGTTCCCGTGATGAACCTCCACCCCGCCGGGCCCGGTCTCTTCGGCAAGCGCAGCGTCCTGGGCGTGCGCGAGGCGGCGGCCCTGTGGCACCCGCCCGGCGCCCGGGACGAGACGCCGCTCCTGGAACGCTCCGGCTCAAGGGCGCTTTTGCCCTCGGCCCGGGGTGTGAGGGGCGGCGCCCTGGTGGGCGACACCACGGCGGGCCGGACCCGGGAGATCCGTTTTCCCGAGGACCTGCTGCGAAGGCATCACCTCTACGTGGCCCGCACCCGCATGGGCAAGTCCACCCTGATGCACCACATCGTCACCCACAAGCTCAAGGAGAAGGCCGCCGGCCGGGATAACGACGCCATCGTGGTCATCGACCCCCACGCCGACCTGGTGGCGGCGCTGCTGGAGCAGGTGCCGGAATCCATCGCCGACCGGGTGAAGCTCATCGACCTGGCCGACCCCCGGGGCGTGCCCGGCATCAACCTGCTGGACACCCGCGTCTTCGCCGACCGCGACCGCACCGCCGACTCGGTGGTGCGCGTCGCCCACGGCCTGTGGGAGCAGTGGGGGCCGAGGATGCAGTCCATCCTGGAACACACGGTGAAGAGCCTCCACGAGGCCAACCGGCACCCGGCTACCGCCGACGACGAGCAGTTCACCCTGCTGGACGGCCTGCCCCTGCTGGCCGACGAACAGTACCGCGCCGGCGTCCTCACCCGGGTCTCCGACCCCTTCATCATGGACTGGTGGGGCCGGGACTTCTCCCGCTGGAGCCGGGACTACCAGGGCGACGCCCTGGCCCCGGTGCAGACCCGGCTGTCCTACTACGCCTCCTCGGAGACGGCCCGGGCCATCATCGGCCAGCCCCGCTCCACCATCGACCTGCGGCAGACGATACGGGACGGCGGCATCCTGCTGGTGTCCACCGCCCAGGGCGCGGCGGGCCGCGACGTGGCCGCCCTGGTGGGCGCGTCGTTGCTCAACCTGGTGGACGCCGTGATCCGGGAGCAGGGCAGCCTGCCGCCGCAGGAAAGAAGGGGCGCCCTGGTGGTGGTGGACGAGATGCAGTCCATGCCCGGCGTGGACTACGAGAGCATGTTGTCCGAATTGGGCAAGTTCGGCGCCAGTTTCATTCTCGCCACCCAGAGCCTGGCCAAGCTGGACGACCTGTCCCGCACCATGCGCGACACCATCCTGGCCAACGTCGGCTGCCTGGCAATCTTCCAGGTTGCCGGCAGCGACGCCCGGCAACTGGTCTGGGAGCTGGGCAAGGACCAGGTGTCCGAGGACGACATCGTGTCCCTGGACGTGCACCACTGCTACGTCCGCGCCACCGTGGGCGCCGAGCGGATGCCTCCCTTCTCCATGATGGTGCGCAAGCCCGAACCGGGCAGCCTCGCCGTGGCTCACCGCATCCGCGACGGGGCCTCGGCCTACATCACCCCGGCGGCGGAGATCGCCGCCCAGCAGGAACGGGGCCGCCAACGCGTTCTGGAGTTTCGCAAGGAGGTGGAGCGCATCCGCCAGAGCCAGAACCCGCCGGATCAGCAGCAGCAACCGCCCGCATCCAAGGACCTGGGCCGGGACGGACAGCGCAGCAAGCACTTCCAGCCGCCCACCGGAGCGCCGAAGCCGGAGGAACCGGACCAGGAGCAGTCCGGGGCGGAGGGTGAAGCGGAGAGCGGCGACGAGAACGTCAGCGAGTACCGCCGCCTGCTGTTTGAGCGCCAGCAGGACAACACGGAAGGGGAGGGCGAAGAATGACCCCCAACCGTTGCGACGCTGACGCCCTGCGCCAGCTTTCAACCATGCCCTTCCTGGACCGGCTGGAACTGGCCGCCCTCTCCGGCCGGTCCCGGGGCGCGGTGTACCAGGCGGTTTCAAGGCTTGAGGGTGAGGGGATGGTGGCAGCCGTCCCCCACGCCTCGCCCCTGGTCGCCCCCACCCGCCGCCACGCCCTCACCGCCGCCGGAGTGGACCGGCTTGCCCAGTTGGAAGGGGTTTCCCCGGAGGAACTGCTGTTCACGCGGCCTGTGTCCCGCCAGTGGCGGCGGGGCCTGCTGGAACGCCTGGACGCCGTGGCCGTCATCTACCGCCTGGCCTGCGCCGTCTCCCAGGTGTTTCACCCCCTGGTATTCCGCTGGTATCGGGCCATGCCCCTGGACGCCGCCTTCGCCCTGCCGGACGGCAGGACGCTGGCGGTGGTCCGCCAGGGCAGCGCCGCCGACCGCACCGCCTTCGCCAAACGCCTCTGGCGGCTGGGGCAGGGAGAGCAAACCAGCGCCGTGCTGATGCTGCTGCCCGACCAGGTGCGCTTGCGCCAGGCCCGGCGGCTGGCGGCGTCATTGCCCGGACCCGTGTTCCTGGCCCTAGAAGGCGAAGCCGCTTCCGCCGGGGCCGGGGCCCCCGTCTGGCGCACTCCCTCCGGTCCCGCGCTCCTGGACCTGCAAACGGCGTTGGCCCACACCGGGCCGCCCCGGTCCTGGCCCCTGCGCCGGCCACCCCAGCGGGCCGCGCCGCCTTACGACCTCGACCAGCAAGCCGACTGCCTGTTGCCGTCGGTGCTCAAGCCGGTGGAGAAACGGGCCGTGGACCTGCTTTCCGACTGGCCCTGGCTGTCGCCCCGGCACCTGGGCGCGTTCCTCGGTGTGAAGCGGACCCGCCTGTCCCAGGTGACGCGGCGGTTGGCGGAGTTGGGCCTGCTGGTTGACGTTGCTATCGACGCAGAGCGCCGCCTGGCCCTTTCCGATAGGGGGCTGGTGATGCTGGCCCGCCGCGACCGCACCTCCGTGGGCGACGCCCGCAGGCGGTGGAGCGCCATGCTCCTGGACGCCGGCGCTCCCCTGGACTGGCGCAACATCGCCGGAACCCGGACCCGCCAGTTGCTCCGCAACGTCGAGCACACCGCCTCCGTCCACGCCTTCGCAGCCGCCCTGTCCCGCCAGGCCCGTTCCCGCTCCCGGGAGGTGGTTCAGCTTGACCCGCCCCGCCGGGCATCCCGCTACTTCCGCCACCAGGGGAAGCTGCGCTCGGTCCACCCCGACGCCTTCGGCATACTGCGCCGGGGCGAAGGCGCTTGGCCCTTCTTCCTGGAGTGGGAGCGCCGGGCCGTCAGGCCGGCCACCATGGCCGCCCGCGTCGCCCCCTACCTGCGCTACTACGCCACCTCCCGGCCCACCGACGACCACGGCAATCAACCCCTGGTCCTGGTGGTCTTCGACGACGCCATCGCCCTGACCCACTTCCTGGAGGTGGCCGCCCGCGAGATGGCGCTCGCCCGGGTGCGGGTACCCCTGCTGGCATCGCATAGGGAGTTGGTGGCGGGCGCCGGACCGCTGGGACCGGCCTGGATTGCCCGCAGCGGCGACCGGCCGGGCTATGCCTTTCAAACCCGATGAATGAACCCTGTTATAAGGAGAACCGAGCTTATGCGACTGTACTACTGCATGGAAGCCCAGGGCCGCCGCTGCCACGTCCGCACCGCCCTGGGCGTGGACGAAAGGGTCTGGAACCGGATCAATCGCCGGGTCCGCGAATGGCGGCGGCAGTTGGAGCAACGCTGCGGCATCCCCGCCGACAGCGCGCTGGGCTTTGATGAACTTCCGTCCGGCTCCCATCGAACCAGACCGTCCTGCGGTTGCGACTGCCGCGGGCAACCGGCGCTGCCGCAAGGGGCCGAGATAGCGGCCCAGGGTCTGCGCGTCGTCGAAGACTTTGCTGTGGAGACCGGCGGCATTCACGTCATCAACGTCTGCCTGGACACGGACGAAGCGCCCGCCTATCGCAAGGTGAGCCTGGACCGGCTCTTCAACCGCGTCAACGCCACCGCCGCCCGCGACGGCGCTTACGCCCTGGCAATCTTCGGGCAAGAACCCGAGGAGATGGTGGTCCGTACCTACGAGCGGCTGCGAAGCTACAACCCGGTGCCCGTCCGCGTCGGGGCCTGCGGCGACGGCTGGCACACCCGCAACATTCCCATCGACCGGATCATCAGCGGCCCGGTCTTCCGCACCCCCGACACCGACTGCCTGCTCCAGACGGCCGGCCTGGTGGCCCAAGCCCTGCTGTGGCGGGAGGAACCCGCCCAGGGCGTGGACTCCTGCGCCTTCGCCGTCCTGGACCGTGCCCTGAACCGGAGGGCGGCAAAGAACGACCCCCTGGGGGTGGTGCGGAGGTGAACGGGCAGCGCGGGAAAGAGCAAGCGGGACCAGCACCGTCACGCCTTTTCGCCCACCAGAACGCTGCAACCCCGGTTGACGGCGGTTGCCGGTAATAGTAGGCTTCAATGCACCACCCCTATCGCCTCGCCGGCAGGGTCGAGACCGCCCGCAAAGGCGGTCTCTGTCTTTCGCCGGGAAGTCGGCAACGATGGTGACGGCGCCCTAGTGCAACCGGGCGGACGGTAGTGATAACATTCAAGCACCCTACTCGGCCGGGAGGTCAACGCCATGAACGCCTCTCACGCAACGTTAGTTCACGTTTCCGACCTGGTGCGTATCGAGATCGCCGACTACCTGTCCGACGCTTTCGTAATCGCCGACGTGACCTCGGAATTTATGCCTGGCCCCGACGGCGACGACTACATCAGAACCACCGTAATCCTCGAGGACGGCCATCCCGAACTCGACCCGCACGCGCTGAACAAGTTTTCCACCAGCATTGAGCCGCTGTGCCAAGCGCGAGGCTTCGACCGGCCCACAATCGCCTACGCCAACCGGAGCGAGCTCCCGGCATGACCACCGGTCCTGGCCAGCAGCCCTTTCAACCAGCGGCGCCCATCAGTTGGAGCGAACTCATAGCCGCTGGGCGTGCCAGGCTGGCTCCCCAGCCTCCGGCCAATCAACCCGCTCCGGCCGCCATACGACGAGCCATCAGCGACGCCTACTACGCGGCCTTCCATGCCCTTGCTGCCAGCAACGCCGACGCGCTAATCGGCGCCGTCCAGGACCCATTGACTTCCGACGCCTGGGTTCGGATTTACCGGGGTCTGAATCACCGCCAGGCCCGCACTCAACTGCAACAGAACCGAGCCAGCTTTTCCGCCAGCGTGCAGGTCTTCGCCGACCTGTTCAGGGACCTCCAGAACGAACGGCACAACGCGGACTACAATCCACGGGCGAATTTCACCGCTCAGACGGCGGCCACCTGGTTGAACAATGCCAATGCCGCCATCGCCAATTTCCTTCAAGCCAGCCGGAGCGAACGCGCCGCCGTTGCCATTCTCACTCTGGTCAGGACGCGGTGAGCGACCGAGATGTCACCGAATATATGCCTGCGCATTGGGCGTAGATTCCAGGCCGATTTGACGTCAGTCCGTCCGAGAGGGATTTCCACCTAACGTTAAATCGTTCCCGTCCTCGGTGCGTTTGCCTAGTCGGTAACTTGACCTGAGACTGTCTGGCAGGAAATTTGCTATGGTTCGCGCATCGCGCCAGTCCGCATAGCACTCCACGTCGGGGTTGACTGCCGAGCGTCTCCAACGAATGGTCACGCTGGAAAATAAGGAATAGCAAATATGCCTCGACGCCGCGATAGTGATCTGCTCGCAGAGACTGACCCACGGGTCTCAGAATTGATTGCCAGAGGATTGATTTCAATCGAAGGTGGCAGAATCACGTATTACCTTAACCAGACTCGGTCTTATCAGTGGGCAGACCCCGAGGAATGGGTTAGGGCGAAGGTCGATAGCGTTCCTCATCGTTGAGAAGGGGTACCCGGCGAATCGACTAAGAACCGAAGTGCGGGTTCCTCGCAGGACTCCAAGCGACCAGGCAGATATCGTCGTCTTTCTAGATGACGGCTGTCGGTCCCCTTACCTCGTTGTCGAGAACAAGGCCAAGGGGCAAAACAAAAGAGACCGTGACCAAGGTATCGAGCAGGCTTTCGGCAACGCTAATTCACTGAGAGCTCAGTTCGCCCTTTACGACGAGCATTCCCTTTCCAAAGCTTTCGATGTAGCGAACTACCCTGCTCAAGAACGTCAGGCAAACTGGCTTGGAGACCGCGATGCCCTCCCTGAGCAATATGGAAATGCACCCGAATACACACTCATCGCCGGGAGTGAGAATGACATTGAACCAGTTTCGACTCGTGAACTCTCGACCCGCATTCGACGGGCCCATTCCACCATTTGGGCCGGTGGAAGAAGGGACCCTCTCAAAGCTTTCGACGAATGGAGCAAAATCCTCTTTGCTAAAGTCGCTGATGAACGGTCCACGGTTACAGGCGAACCGAGGCGCTTTCAAGTTGGAACTAATGAAACGACGGCTGCCGTCGCATCCAGGATTCACAAGCTGTTCCAGGAAGGGGCAAGACAGGACCCCAGCATTTTCCACAGCGAAGCGCGGATCGAACTTCCCGATGCAAAGATTTTCGACGTAGTGGCCATTGTTCAGCCGATTAGCTTCACTAGGACTGATATTGACTCCGTGGGCAGAGCCTTTGAGAATTTCTTTGGTTCCGTCTTTCGAGGAGAGCTGGGCCAATACTTCACGATGCGTCAATTGGCGCGTTTCATCGTGGCGGCCCTGGACCTCAAGTCTGGAGACTTTGTTATCGACCCCGCCGCAGGAAGCGGCGGGGTCCTGTTAGAAGTCTTGATGCAGGTATGGCACAGGGTCGGTAGGGAATTCGTGGGGCAACCGGCGAGCGAGATTGACCGAATCAAAACAGATTTTGCACTCCACCGCGTTTTCGGGATCGAAATTCACGAAACACTAGGCCGTATTTGCAAGATCAACCTTCTTCTGCATCATGACGGTCATACCAACATCGAGAGTGACCGCAGTTGCTTGGATTTAACGTTCTCGTTACCCCGCCTACAAGAGTGGTCAGGGAAATTCTCGTGCGTTGTCGGCAACCCTCCGTTTGGCGATGACATTGAAGCTGGTGACCGGGATACGTTAGGAGACAACACTTTAGAGAGTTTTGAAATTGCAAGTGGTCGGAACAAAGTTCCGTCCGAGCAAGCAATTATCGAGAGGTCCATTGATTTTCTTGAACCTGGAGGGAAACTCGGGCTTATAGTTCCTGACGGGTTGCTCAACAACCAAGGGGAGCAGTCTAACTGTCCGCAAACGAGACGATGGCTCGCGCAGCAAGGATTCATAGACGCGATTATTTCGCTCCCCGACTACGCGTTCCGACACTCTGGGGCGCAGAACAAGACCTCCATTCTGCTCTTCCGAAAATTTACGTTATCGGAGGAAAGGTTATTCCTTGAGCGATTTGAGGATGCCACCAACGATGGCGCAAGCATTGATGAAGCCATCGTTGCCGGGCACTCCAGTAACGGACACGCCGTGTTTTTGGCAGAAGCAAATCAAATCGGCTTCCTACCCACAGGAGTCCCTGTCGAGGCGAACGATCTATTCCTTTCGGAAGCGGATGGAATGAACATATCACTCGACAGACCAGAAACGGTCCTTGGCGAATATCGTGCCTTCCGACGTTCTCCGTCCTTTTATGTAGGCACAATGAAACCTGACTGCATGTCCATTTCCTTTGCCGACCTCTGGAACAATCACCTAAGAACCCCTAACAAAAAGATGTTAGTCGTCGGAAGCAGATGATTGAGCAGCCCAGGGACATGAAGGCTTCATGGATGTCAGCGCGGCGCTCGTAGCGCACCCGCAGCCGGCGGAACTGGTGCAGCCAACCCAGGGTCCGCTCGACCACCCAGCGGTGCACCCCCAGCCCGCTGCCGTGTTCGGCGCCCCGCCGGGCCAGGGCGGGCGCGATGTGCCGCGCCCGCAGTTCCTGGCGATGCCGCCGCGAGTCATAGGCTCGGTCGGCGTACAGCCGCTTTGGCCGGCGACGGGGTCGGCCCCGTTGACCCCGCACCGACGGCACAGCGTCCACCAGGGGCAACAACTGCGTCACGTCGTGGCGATTGGCGCCGGTCAGGATGGCCGACAGCGGCGTTCCATTGGCTTCGGTGAGCACGTGATGCTTGCTCCCCGGCTTACCTCGATCCGTAGGATTGGGGCCGGTCTTTTTCCCCGCCCCCCACGGCACGCACTGACGCGCTGTCCACGCAAGCCCGTGACCAGTCCAGCTGGTCCGCTCCGTGCAATCTGGACAACAGCGTTTCATGGAGCTTTGCCCACACTCCCGCCTGCTGCCAATCCCGCAGCCGACGCCAGCAGGTCATCCCCGAACCGCATCCCATTTCCTGGGGCAGCATCTCCCAGGGAATGCCGCTCTTCAATACGAACAGTATGCCGGTCAGCGCCTTGCGGTCGTCGATGCGCTGGCGTCCCGGATTGCGGAACCGCCGGGGTTTGGGGGCGGGTAGCAGCGGCTGTATGATCTCCCATAATTCGTCGCTTACCAAAGGTTTCGCCATGGGACACCTCCTCCCGCTGCCGCAGATACGGCGCCAGCCCACCGCTACGGTCCTGTCTTACCGCGAGATTAGCCGCCTGATTATGGATTAGCAACCCATTTTGTTAGGGGTTCTAAGTAGAAGAATCGACCCCAAATACCATTTGTTCAAGTGGCAGGAAAATAGCCACGTACCGAACAACTGGGTCACCGCCAGGATAGGCGACGTTATGCGCCGGAGACTGGAGCAGGTTCATCCAGAATCCACTCCCGACTCCCAGGTTCAGGTGATGACCATCTCCCAGGGCGGAGAAATCAGGCTACGAGAAGCCGGTAAAGGACGCAATCCTCCCGAATGGCTGGGGATGTACTTTGAAGATTCACCATCTCAATGGTTTTCTGCGCGCACAGGCGATATCGTATTCTCCTCGATTGACCTGTGGAAAGGGTGTATTGCGGTAGTTCCTGCGGACTTCGACGGTGCTCTGGTCACCAAGGAGTTCCCCATATACGAGATTGTGGACCCGCGTCTTTCGTCTGAATTCCTTTCAGTCCTGCTAAGAAGCCGCTATTACCAAAGAGCTTTTCGGGCGATTACTACGGGCCATAGTAATCGTCGGCGGACGCAGACGGGCGATTTCGAGAACATAGAGATCGCCTTTCCGTTGACCGATTCGGAACAGAGAGCATTGATCAAGCCCATCCTGACGTCTCGCAGTTCTCTACGGACGAGTGCGGAATCTCTCCGCGCAGCCTTGCAAGTCTTCGACAATATCGTTGATGGCCGTGGTGACGAAGAATTGCCTGAGATTGATATAGACGTGACCGACGGCTAATGACCCTTTCCAAATGAATGCCCCATTTTGTTCCTGGAATGGTAGCTCATACGAGAAATCAGCGCGCGTGCTGACTCTGAGTGTTGTGTGCCACAGCTTGGCATTGCTAGGTTGCCGACTCCACGTTGACCAGGCGACAGCAAAAAGCCGGAAGGAACAGCCCTTCCGGCTTGTCTTGTATTGTCAGACTTCTGGTCGCCTGAGCTATCTGTACCCCTCACCGCCGCCCGGTTCCCCCACCTCCGGCAGCAGCAGGTGAAGCAGCCTCATACGGGCCGCGAGACCGAACAGTGAAACCAAATGGCCGGAGCCTGGGGCGGCCCCGGCTTTCCAGCGGCGCACCGTGCGGGAGTTGACCTTGAGCTGGCGGGAGAGGCCCCGCCAACTGAACCCGGCCGCCTGCCGGAAGGCGTCCAGCCTTTGGGGGAAGTCCGCCGGGAACTCCTCCGGCTCAATGTTGTAGACCCACTGCTGGCGGCGGCCCATCGCCTTACTCCCGGACCGGCCAGGGGTGGGAGGCGTCCAATAGCAGTACGGCGACCCCGCCGGGCACGTTGCAGGCGAAGCGGACGATGGCCCGCAGTTCCTCCTCGCTGGGAGGCCGCCCGATGCGCCACAGCCGGGCATGGTTGACCGGCAGGCCGGCGGCCAGAGCCATTTCCTCCAGGGAGGTCCCGGAGCGGTCCTCCAGCCTTCCCAGGCGGACGTGCAAGTCCTGGGGCAGGGAGGGCGGCGGGTAGCGCCGGTCCCGGTTGGCCCGGCAATGACGCGGGTTGCTAGTCATGGTCCTCCGGTTCCCCGGTTCTAGGCTCGCCGTCGTCAGCGCCGCTTTCCCCGGTCATCAGCTCATAGCCGCCGGGCAGGTCCCGGGCCAGGGCCATGATCGCCAGGTAGCTGTTCCGGGAGGGCTGGCACCGGCCCCGGCGCCACTGCAACACCCCCCGGTCGGTCATCCCCAGCCTGGCGGCGAACTCCTTCCAGGGCAGGCCGGTCTGCTTCTTCAGCCCCTCCAGCCGCTTCCCGAAGTCCTCGGGCCAGGGCGGGGGCCGGTAGTCCTCGTTCAGGTGGGATCCGTCCGTTGTCATGGTTCTGCCTCCTTGGTCTAATTTCTCGGTCGGTGGATTACGACCACGTCCTCGTCGATCAGCAGCGCCAACCCGTCCGGCACCCGCACCGCCAGGCGCACCAGCGCCAGCATGGCGCCGCCGTTGGGCTCGCCGCCCTCATTGCGCCAGCGCCACAGCTGGCGGCTGTCCACGCCCATGGCCGAGGCCATCCCCTCCCAGGAGAGGCCGGTCATTTCCTTGATGGCCTTCAGCGTGTCGGCGAAGTCATCGGGCATGAGGGCGGTCCCCGGCGGGATGAAGAGCAGGGCGGACGGGTTGGCCTTCCTAATCACCGTTCTCCTCCAGGTAGAACAGGTCCTCAAAGCGTGGCACTTGCAGGATCTCCATCAGGCGCTTGCGGGTCTCCGGCGCCGGGCAGCGCTCCCCGTTGAACATCAGGGAGACGTAGCCCGAGGTGCGCCCGATGCGACGGGCCACCTCGTTCTGGCTCATGTTGAGAGCGTTCAATCTGGCCCACGCCTTGCGCTGGTCCAGGCGGACCCGGAAGGCCGGCTTGCGGCGTTTCATTCCGCCGACTCCCGCCCGGACTCCCTGCTGCCATCGCCAGCGTCAACGGGCTGGGGATACAGTTCGGGGTTTTCCAGGTAGTGGCGGGCGATGATGCGGGCCAGGACGCGCAGCCCCTCGATGCGGCGGCGTTCCTGGTCCCTGGTGAACCTGCGTTTCTTGCTCAAGGCGATAATCTCTGGCGGACACCCGGACTGACCCTTGGGGGTTGGCCGGGAGACCGGCGGTGGTGTATACTCGGCCAGGCCGTTTAGAAATTCCGTTCTGGCAATCAGAGTGTAGCAACGGGATTTCGGGAGAGGCAATAGTCCACACGCCATTTACAAGCCTTTATTGACCAAGTGCTTACTGTGATGTAACAATTAGCCAACAATTATGTAACAAGTATCCCACCGGCAACACCGCCGCAATCGGGGAAGGAGGGGAGCATCATGGGCGAGATTGACCAACAGCCAAGCGGTCCGCCGGAACCTGCTGCTGAGCGGGGCGGGGAGGAGGACATCGGCGCCCTGCTGAAGCGGCTGCGGGGCCGGGTGAGCCTGCGGGAGGTGACCCGGCGCACCGGGGTGTCCAGTTCCTACCTGTCCCAGATCGAAAGAGGGGAGAAACAACCCGGCGCCAACGTGGTCCGCAAGCTGGCCGACCTGTACCGGGTGGACCCGGCGCTGCTGTTGAGGCGGGCCGGCCACGGGCCGCAGCTCGACCCCTACGGCGACGAGGCCCAGGACGTGGAGCGGGCCTTCCGCTTCGTGCTGGACGACCCGGCCTTCCGGGTGGGCACCCGGCCCGACGGCCCCCTGACCGTCAACGCCAAGCGGTTCATCGTGGAGATGTACGAGAAATTCACCGGCAAGAGGCTGTTGGAATGAATGAGACCGTTGGCGGCTTCTGCCGCGACCTGCGGGAAGAACTGGAACAGGGCCGACCGCTGGACCCGGAGGCCGTCGCCGGGCGCTTCGCGGCCCGCTTCGGCGTCTCGGTCCGGCCCACCCTGGCCGAGTTGACCGACCTGGCGCAGCGGGCCGGGTTCGGCACGGTGCAGGACGGGAGAATGGACGGGCTGCGGGGCGCCCACATCGGACAGCCTGGGGGCGAGTACCACATCTATCACCGGGACGACCTGTGGGAGGGTTCCAAGGCCCAGACGGTGGCCCATGAAATGTACGAGATCATCCTGGAGCACCTGGGCGTCAGGGAGTCCGGCGGGCCGTTGGACCCGGTGGTGTGCCTGCAAGCGGAACGCTTCGCGGCGGCGGCGCTGATGCAGCCGGACCTATTCTCCGCCTACGCCCACGCCAGCGGGCTGGACGTGGTGGCCCTCCGCGACCAGTTCGGCTGCTCCTACGCCTCGGCGTCCCTGCGGCTGGCCGAGGTGGTGCGGGTCCCGCCCCTGATGGTGGTCCTGTACGAGCACACCGAGCGGGGGGACCCGGTGGGCTGGGTGGAGCCGCCGACGCTCAAGGCCAAGGTGGTCCGGCGGACGGCGGGCTTCCGGGCGCGCCGCTCCCGGCTGACGGGCGGTTGGCGGGGCGGGATGCCACAAAAGGGCCGAACCATCGCGCCCGGCTCCCTGGCGGAAAGGGCGGCCCGCAGCGGCCGGGTGGAGTACGCCGAGGCGGACGGCATCGCCGGCGTGGCCGCGCCCGTGGTGTGGAAGGGAAGGCTGGCCAAGGTGGTGATGATCGCCGTACCCTGGGAACACCGCCGCGCGCTGGAGCCGCAACTTGGCAAGCTGGCCCGGCCGGGGTGGCGGCCCAATCACCGCCATAACCCCAGGGCGGCCCTGGCCGCGCCTTGACCGATAGGGCGGGATGGCGGATAATAATGGTAAGACAACCCATTACCGCAACAGGCAAAAAGAGAGACCATGCCCCCACGACGCAAATCCAGGACCATCACCTTCTCGCTGCCCCCGGAGATGTTCGACCAGGTGCAGAGGGTGAAGGACGAGGAGGGCCGGGACATGAGCGAACTGGTGCGCGAGGCCCTGCGCCTTTACATGGAAGATAGGGAGTTGCGCCGTGAGCAACGCCGGGAACGGCTGCGCACCCGCCAGGCTGAAAGGGAAGATAATCAAGGAGGACAGAGCAATGAATAAGAATAACGACCTGGCCCCCGTGGCCCTTTACGCCCGGGTGTCCAGCGACCGCCAGGACGTGGACCTCTCCGTGGCCGCACAACTGCGGGCATTGAGGGACTACGCCGAGAAGAACGGCTACCTGGTGGTGCGCGAGTTTGTCGATGAAGCCGAGAGCGGGCGCATCGCCGATAGGCCACAGTTTCGCAAGATGCTGGACGAGGCCGGAAAAACCGAGGCGCCTTTCCGCGAGATTTTGGTCTGGAAATTCTCTCGCTTCACCCGCAAGCGGGAGCACGCCGTCGCCTTCAAGTCCATGCTCCGGCGCAAGGGCATCCGCGTCGTCTCTATCACCGAGCACGCCGACGATACCCCCACGGGCAAACTCATGGAGGCGATCATCGAGTCCGTGGACGAATTCTACTCGGAAAATTTGGCCCAGGAAGTGACGCGAGGGATGCGGGAAGCGGCCTCCCGGGGCTTCTGGATGACCACTAACGCGCCCTACGGCTACCGCAGGGTCTATGTCCAGGACGGGATCAAGAAGCGGCCCCGCCTGGAGCTCAACCCGCCTCACGACGCCGTGGTCCGCCGCATCTTCGACCTCACCCTCCAGGGCCGCACCTCCCTGGACATTCTCAAGACCCTGAACGCCGAGGGCATCCCCTCGCCCAAGGGCAAGCAGTGGCGCAAGACCACCATCCACAAGGTCCTCACCAACGAAGCCTACACTGGCACCCTGGTCTGGGGCCAGAAGGCGAGAGACGGTCAGGAGCCGGTGCGGGTGGCAGACGCCTTCCCCGCCATCGTGTCGGCGGATGAGTTCGACCGGGCCAGAAGGCTGCTTGAGGCGCGGGCTCCCAAGGTCACCCACCCCCGCCGCGCCGCCAGTCCCTACCTGCTCAGCGGTCTCGCCAAGTGCGAGACCTGCAACAAGGCCCTCACCGCCGCCGAGGCCAAGAGCGGGAAGTACACCTACTACGTCTGCCAGTCTTTGCTCAAGCAGGGCAGCGGGACCTGCGATACCCCCAGGCTCAACGCCAGGAACTTCGAGGACATCATCGTTTCCAACATCCGCGAGAACATCCTCACCGAGTCCAATGTCCGCGACCTGGTGCGGCTGGTGGACGAGGAGATGGACGGTGTGGCCCGGGAGCAGCGGCAGAACCTGGAAACCATCGAGGCGGAACTGGAAGAGGTCAAGCGGAAGCTGGACCGCATCTGGCACTTCGTCGAGAGCACCGACCTGGACATGGCCGACGCCTCCGAGCGCATCCTGGAACACCGCCACCGGAGGGAGCAACTGGAAGCCGCCGCCGAGGAAGCGCGGGCCGTCCTGTCCCAGCGGCGGGAACTGCTGGACAGCGCCGACGTAATCGCCGCCTTCGCCCGTGACATGAGCGAGTTTCTGAAGACCAGCGAACTCACCGAGACCAAAGCCTTCGTGCGGTCCTTCGTGAAGGAGGTGCTGGTAAGGCCCGGCGGGGCGACGATTATCTATACGATCCCCACGCCGGAGGATAGTCCCATAGGGGGCAAGGATGCTGCTGAAATCGCCTTGAACGGCGGAGTTCGCAGTATTGAACACGGTGGTGGGCCCGACAGGGTTCGAACCTGTGACCATCCGATTATGAGTCGGACGCTCTACCACTGAGCTACGGGCCCTGAGCGCGCGGCGCGTGCGTCTCGCGCCTGCTTTCAGGTTAGACCCCGCCGGCCCAATCGTCAAATGCCCAGGCGCTGGCGGTATTCGGGGTCCCACTCGGCCAGTTGGCGGCGTTCCACCAGTTCCTCGGGGTCCAGGGTGGGCGACGGCTCGCCGGTAGTGGGAACCTCGGTGATCACCGTGGCGTCGGCCCAGGCGGATACCTGCTCGGCGGGTTTGCCCAGCAGCGACTCCAGCAGCGGCACGTTGTCTTGGCCGAACTTGGGAGCCGGGCCGCGCACCTCCAGGGGCGTCTTGGACAGCTTGTAGGGCCGGCCCATGATGATGCGCGTGCCCATGTCCCGCTCCGGCGGGTACTCCACGCGCTCCAGGAAGTTGCGGCTGCGGTAGTGTGGGTCGAAATGCATGTCCTTTCCGTTGAGCACCGGACCGGATGCGATGCCCTGGGCCTGCAGCGCGTGCATCATCTCGTACTTGTCGTGGCCCTTGGTCCACTGGCCGATGGCCTCGTCGATCTCGTCGTGGTGCTTCTGTCGGCCGGCCAGGGTGGCGAACCGTTTATCAGACGCCAGGTCTTCCCGCTCCATCAGGCGGCACAGGGCGAACCACTGCTGGCTGTCGGCCACCGACAGGGTGATCCACTCGTCGTCGCCGGCGGCGGGATAGGCTCCCTGGGGCGCGCGGTTGGGGTGGCGGTTGCCGATTCGCTCGCCCTCGCGCCCGTTGGCGATGGCGTCCATCAGGTATTCGGACAGGAACATCACGCCGGCCTGGTACATGCCGATGTCCACCCACAGACCCTTGCCGGTACGGTTGCGGTAGCGCAGGGCGGAGCCGATGGCCAGCATCGCGCTCCAGGTGGACAGGAAATCGACGAAAGAGCGCCCGGCCTTGGACGGCTCATCGCCCGGATAGCCGGTGATCCAGCAGTGGCCGTGGGTGCCCTCCTGGGTGGTGGCCTGGGCCGGGTAGGATGAGTAGGGGCCGTCGCCGTGGCCGTAGCCGGTGTTGGACACCATGATGATGTCGGGCCGCAGCTTGCGCAGGTTGGGGTAGTCCAGGTTCCAGCGGCGCATGACGCGGGGGGTGAAGTTCTCCATGACGACGTCGCTGACCATCACCAGTTCGCTGAAGATCTGCCGGCCCTCTTCCTGGGCCATGTCCAGCACCATGGAGCGCTTGCCGCGATTGAGCAGTTGGTACGTGCTGGGGCGGTTCCACCAGTCCTCGCCGGGGTCGTTGTCGGGGAAGGTGCCGTACAGCCCGCCCCCACGGGTGATGTCCGGTCGGCCCGGCCCCTCAATCTTGATGACCTCGGCGCCCAGGTCGGCCAACTGACCGCCGGTGTAGGGCAGGGCAAAGACGTAAGTGGAATCCAGGACGCGGATTCCTTCCAATGGCAATGCGGTCATGTCACTTCAACTCCCGCGTGGAGTGTTGCCATACCGGTCAGGATTGCTCGCCGCGCAGTTGCGCTTCCAGCTGGCGGATTCGTTCCTCGGCGGCCACCCGGGCAGCCTGCTCTGCCGCCAGCGCTTCTTCCACCAGCACAAAGTCGCACAGGTAGCGGCCCGTCTTGCGGTCGTAGAACCGCAGGTTCGTTTCGTCGTCAACGTCCCAGTCCCACGCCGGATGCCAGCACGGGCACAGGTCCAGCGTCGGGCTGTAGCCCCATATCATCCCGTCCGCTTCCGTCGTCAGGTCAATTGCCTGGTACTCGCCGTCAACCAGGCGGTCGCCGGCCAGCGCGTAGCCGTAGAAGTCGCCGCCGGTGGGGTCAACCCGCCAGTACTCGGCGATGCTCAACCTGGCGTACAAATCACGCTTGAACCCGATATCCCGGCGGTGGGTGGTCTCCGACGCTACTTCCATCACGAAGTCCGGGGGTTTGCCCACCTCCCAGATGATGTAGCCGTTGCGCGGCAGGATGGATGCGGCTTCCACGTCGAAGGCCACCAGCAGGTCCGGCTCGACCCGGTTGTTCATGTTGTGGGGGTCGAAGTTCAGCACGCAGGGCGCCCGCACCAGCGTGCCCGGCCGCGCCGCAAAGTGGCGGGCGACGAAGTAGCCGGACTTGTTGATAGTGGGGCTTTGTATCATGTCGCGCGGTTCCGGGTCAGGGCAGACGTAGTCATCCGTAAACGGAACCGGGGGAACGCCCGCGGTTTGCGGTTGCGTAACCATCTCAAATCTCCGCCGCCAGCATAGCCTAGATGACTTCCAACTGCCGCATCACCGACAGCGTTTCGCGGTCGTAGCCCAGACCCTCGACGAAGACCTCCTCATTGTGCTGTCCCAGCGTCGGCGCCGCCATGCGCAGCTGATAACCCGCCGGCGTCATGCGGAACAGCTCGGCCGGGACCTTGATGCGGCCGATCACCGGGTGCTCCGTCTCCCGGTAGAATTCACGGGATTCCAGCTGTGGGCAGTCGGCCAACTCCGTAGGCGTCTGCACGAGGCCGAAGAGCATGCGCTTCTCGGCCGCCGCCGGGAACAGTTCCCACTTCTCGCGGTCCTTGATGGCGTCCAGCACTACCTGGTCCATGGCCGGCCCGTTACGGACCCGCTGGGCGCGGTCGGCAAACCGAGGCTCCAGCAACTCGGGCGCGCGGAAGAAGTCGGCGATGTCCTCCCAGGTCGCGCCGCCGCCGGCCTGCACGATGATCCAGCCGTCCTTGCAGGGCATGGGATTTTCCCACATGGTGCCGGGGGCGCGCCGCACCTGCACGCCGCCGATGAACGGGTAGATGGTCTGCGTCGCCATCATGGTGGAGGCCACGCACTCGGTGATGGACACGTCAACGTGCTGGCCCACGCCGCGCCGGTCCTGGGCAAACAACGCCATGGCCGTGGCTCCGGCTCCAAACAGGCCGCCCTGGTACTGAGCCTGGAACCCACCGTGCTTGAGGGGCGGCCGGCCCTGCACGCCGCTGATCCCCATCACCATGCCCATGGCGTAGGAGACGATCTCCTCGCCGGCGTACCGGCTGTAGGGGCCAGTCTGGCCGAAAGGCGTGATGGAGGTCATCACCAGGTTGGGGTTGATCGCCGATAGCGCCTCGTAGCCGATGCCCCGGTCGTCCAGATGGCCGGGCCGGCAGCTCTCGATCACCAAGTCGACGTGAGGGACCAGTTCCTTCAGAATGCGCCGGCCCGCGCTGCTCTCCAGGTTGAGAGTGATGCCCTTCTTGTTCAGGTTGAGGATGAGGAAAAACAGGCTCTTTTCGGGGTGCGGGTCGTCGTGGTAGTAAGGGCCGACCCGCCGCATCGCGGAACCGCCGGGCGGTTCGACCTTGAGCACGTCGGCCCCGTAGTCCGCCAGCAGCCGCGCGCAGAGAGACCCGGCGATGTCCTCGCTCAGGTCCAGAACCTTGATCCCGCTCAATGGCCCGTCAAACATGGCGGCGATTTTATCCCAAGCCGGCGACGGCGGCAATTTGCCGGCCGCCCTGTCGGGCCGCTTCCGAATGCTACAATCAAAGCGGCCGCCATTCGTCGGCAGCAGCGCCGAGGGTAAGGCAATGACACCCGAGCGGAAAGCGCGAGAACAAATTACCCGGATGATCGAGGCGGCAGGCTGGACTTACCGCGAGGAAGCGCTGGCGGGACGCCGTGGCAGAACCGGGTTTGCCGACTACCTGCTGATTGACGGCGATGGAGCCGTCGCCGCCGTGCTGGAGGCAAAACGCGCTAACGTACCTTCCCTGTCCGGCAAGGAGCAGGCTCGCGACTACGCTGACAGCATCGGCGTCAGGCACGTGTTCCTGTCCAACGGCAACCTCCACTATCACTGGTTTACCGCCTCGGGCAATCCGGTTCGCATCATGGCGTTTCCGAAGCCGGGCGAACTTGAAAAGATCGGGCAACAGGCCGTGATTGACCGCTCACCGCTTTGGGACACCCCTGTCGATGCGAATTTTCTGCGCACGCGGGCCATGCGCTACTACCAGGTGGCCGCGGTCAAAGCCGTGCAGGAATCCGCCAAAGCAGGACGCCAGGGTTTCCTGCTGGAGATGGCAACGGGAACCGGCAAAACCACCGTCGCCGCCGCGATCTGCCGGCTTTACCTGCAAGCCGGCGTCGCCGAGCGGATCCTGTTCCTCGTTGACCGCGACGAACTCTACCAACAAGCGGTGAGCGACCTGGACCGGGCGCTTGAAGGACAGTATCGAGTGGTCGGGTACCGCGACCGCGATGAGGACTGGTCGGCGCCAATCACCGTCGCCACCGTTCAGGCAATCAACGCCGCTACCAGGCATGGCGAGCCCATCCCGCCGGAGTGGTTCCAACTGATCGTCTCGGACGAAGCCCACCGCAGCATCAGCGGCCCCAGGCATCGGGACGTGTTCGACGCCTTCAACTGCGACAAAGTGGGGCTGACGGCGACGCCTCGGCAGTACCTGACCGCCGGCGACCCGGACGACGGAACCACCGCAGCCGGCAGGGAAGCGCGAACCCTGCGGGACACTTACTATGCGTTCGGGCTGACGCCGGGGGAGCCAACCTTTGAGTACACCATGCAGCAGGCGGCGGCCGACGGCTACCTGGTGATGCCCCACGCGCTTGACGTGAGAACCGACGTAACCACTCAGCTGATGTCCGACGAAGGATTCCAGGTAACCGTTGCGGACTACGAAACCGGCGAGGATGTCAGTCTCGAGTTCCACGAAAAGGACTACGGCCGCACGTTCCTGTCCCCGGACACCAACCGTGAGTTCGCGGAGCGTTACATCGAACACGCGCTGCGGGAACCGGAAACGGACATCATCGGCAAGGGCATCATCTACTGCGTGAGCCGGGCGCAGGCGGCGCAACTCACCAACGAGCTGAACCAGGCCGCCGACGCGAGATGGCCGGGGAAATACCGCTCCGACTTCGCCGTCCAGATTACCCACGACGTGGACCGCGCTACCGAAATGGGACGGGCCTTCGCCAACCAGGATGGCTTGAACGGATCGGACTCGACCATCCCGGGCTACAAAACCGGCAAAACCCGGGTGTGCGTAACCGTCGCCATGATGACCACCGGCTACGACTGCCCCGATCTGCTGAACCTGGGCTTTTGCCGCCCGGTCAAGTCGCCCACGGACTACATCCAGATGAAAGGGCGGGGCACCCGCAGGTATGACTTCAGCGAAAACTTCACTGACCAGTTGGTCAGGGATCAGATTGGCGCCCGTCCCAAAGAGCAGTTCCGCATCATTGACTACTTTGGGGTGTGCGAATACTTCGGCGAAGGAGATCTGTACGACGACGAACCGCTGGAAGCGCCCCGCGTCGTCGATAGCGGCGGGGGTGGCGCCGGCGAACCGCGCCCCTACCGCCGGCCGTACATCCGGCACGGCCGGGACCAGACCGAGTCCATCGTGGAGCTGTCCATGACCGCCGACGGAGCCATCACGGACCGCTCTGCCATACTGGAACAGCGTGAAGCCTACAACGCGGCCCTGGCGCAAGAGTTTGAACGGTACCTGGCGCTGCACCCCATCGCCGACCGCTACCAGCGGGAAAACGCCTAACGGCTGTTCGAAGCCTACGCCACGGACGAGGCAACCCGCCACGCCATCGACAGCGGAGAGTACGGCGCCCTGGGCAACGCCATCACCATCAGGCAGTACGGCCAGGTGCCGCCGGAACACCGGCAGGCGATCCCGGATTACGTCAGGAACCTGGACTGGAAGATCGTCTGAAGCAGGATTTGCGGGATTATCGGATTGACGGGATTGAACCGGTCCGGTGGCAAAGAACCATCAATCCTGACGATCTTTCAATCCGGCAAATCCTGCTTCTGACCACTCCCCGCGGAGAACCCCACCCATGCTGAGCAACGACACCCGTAAAATCATCGACGACGCCCGCAACACCCTGGTTGGCCAGATACCGGTCCCCATGATGCAGTGTCAGCAGATCACGCTGGCGCTGACCTACAAGTTCATGAGCGACGACGACCAGCAGGCCGTGGAATTGGGCGGCCTGCGCCACTACTTCACCGGCGACCTGGAAAAGTACGGCTGGAGCAACCTAATGAGCCGCCGCCTGGACGACACCCAGCGCAGCGAGCTTTACCGCGCCGGCCTCAGCGCCCTGCGGGATTCGGAGACGATGCCGGCCGTGTTCCGCGAAATCTTCAAGGACGCCGTGGTGCCCTACGGCGACCACCGGACGCTGGCCCTCTTTCTGAACACCATGGACCGCATGGAGTACGACGACAGCGAGAAGCTGGGCGACGCCTACGAGTACCTGCTGAGAACCGCCGAAGCCCAGGCCGACGCCGGCCAGTTCCGCACCCCGCGCCACATCATCGACTTCATCGTGAGCATCATCAACCCGCAGAAGCACGAGGTAATCATCGACCCGGCCTGCGGCACCGCCGGCTTCCTGGTGTCGGCCTACCAGCACGTCAAAAGCCGGCACGAATTGCCGGGCGGCGGAACCGCGCTGTCCACCCCGGACCTGACCCGGCTGGCCGACAACCTGAAGGGCTACGACATCTCGCCGGAGATGACCAAGCTGGCCATGGCCAACATGTACCTGCACACGCAGAACAAGAACCCCAACATCGACAACTACGACACGCTGACCAGCACCGACCACTGGAACGAGTACGCCGACGTCATCCTGGCCAACCCGCCATTCATGACTCCGAAGGGCGGCATCAAGCCGCACACGCGGTTTCGCGTTCCGGCCCGGCGGGCCGAGGTCCTGTTCGTGGACTACATCGCCTCCCACCTGAACGAGCACGGGCGGGCCGGCATCATCGTGCCGGAGGGCGTCATCTTCCAGAGCCAGAAAGCCTACCGGCAGTTGCGGCGTTTCCTGCTGGACGAAAGCCTGGTAGCCATCGTATCCCTGCCCGGCGGGGTGTTCAACCCTTACAGCGGTGTCAAGACGTCCATCCTGATACTGGACAAGGTGCTGGCGCCGAAAACGGACCGCGTGGCGTTCTTCAAGGTGGAAAACGACGGCTACGACCTGGGCGCCCAGCGCCGCCCCATCGCCCAGGACGACCTGCCGGCCGTGGCCGACGAGATCAACGAATATCTGCGGCGGCTGCGGGCCGGCGAAACGCTGGAAGGCTACAGTCCGACGCTGGGCCACATAACTGCAAAAAGCGAAATCGCCGCCGATAACGAATATAACCTGAGCGGTGAACGGTACAGGATAAGAACGGAGAGCGTATCTCAGTATCCTATGACAAAACTCGGCGAGCCGGGACTGTTCTCAATCGTCAGCGGAGGGACACCGAAATCTGATGAACCACAGTATTGGGACGGCGACATTCCATGGATAACTTTGGTTGACCTACCTGCCGGGGACTTCATTAGCGAAATCGAAACGACTGAGCGTACCATCACCGACTCCGGGTTAGCTCACTCGTCTGCCAAAATCATCCCGACCGATTCAGTCGTTGTCTCTTCCAGAGCCACCATCGGGCGCGTCGGAATCAACCGCATTCCCCTGGCAACCGACCAGGGGTTCAAGAACATCGTCATTGAAGACACGAGCCGGGCGATGGCGGAATATGTGGCACTGGCAGTTACCAAGTTAGTGCCAGAGATGCAGGCGAATGCCAGTGGCGCCACCTACAAGGAAATCACAAAGACGAAATTCGCCAACTTGGAAATCCCCTTGCCGCCGCTGGAGGTGCAGCGTGAGCTCGTGGCCGAGATTGAGGGCTACCAGCGGGTGATTGACGGGGCGCGTTTCGAGATAGCTAGGTCAGAGCAAGAAATTCAAGCCGCCATAGGGCGTATATGGAACGGCTAATGGTATGGGGACTTTGGCTACACCAAAAGTGCCCACCTGATGGGAGAAAATAATGTTACTTGTAAAAGTCTTGGGGACGTTCCTGTTTCTGGTGTTGAGTTGGCTTTTCATGGCTAGGCCCTTCGCCATGTACTTGCACAACCTCAGCCCCGAACTATTCTCGCACACAACAATGCTTTCTATTGTTATACTCGTTGGTATTGCAATGGCGGGAGCACTTGCAATGGTAGTGTTGCGCGATCTGGTTCGAGATCTCTATCGGTGAGCCGCATTTGACACCCTTAGCCACAGGCCAGCCATCGTCGCCGAGATTGAGGCGGAGCGGGCGCTGGTGTCGGCCAACCGCGAGTTGGTGGAACGGATGGAGGGGCGCATCGCGGAGGCGATAGGGCGGGTGTGGGGCAGTGTGGTATAGTAAGAACATCCGATTGATGGAGTCTGTTACGACTTCACAATGGAGGTGAATAACATGGCCGAGCAAATCGGAAGCGCCCGGGTGTCTAACGACTACCTGGAAACGCTGGAAAAGGTAAAGAAGCAGTACCAGCAGTACGTAGAAGTCAGCAGGCTCTACGAACTGCCGACTGCGCAGGAAGCAGAAAAGCCTTCCCAGCGCAGACCGGCCAGCCGTGAGTATCCGTTGACCACGGATCGATTCCGCATCAAGCACAGGGAGGAATGATGCCGTCGTGGAGCGACTTACTACGGCAGTACTCCGGCGAATCCGGCGGTGATTGGCTCCAGAACCAACTGGAGCAATATCTACACGCCATAGCAGAACGTCGCAACTGTTCCTGCGCGATTTTCTACGCTTCGTCTTTTTTGCAAAAAGACGAAGAAAATACTTCAATCACGCGCGAAGATGTCAACGGCTTTATGAACGCCCTCTCCGAAGCGCCGGCCGACCAGGGGCTAACCCTGATTCTCCACACCCCCGGTGGTGACCCCAACGCCGTTGAGAGCATCGTTGAATACCTGCATTCCAAATTTGAGCGCATCGAGGTGGTGGTTCCATATCTCGCTATGTCGGGTGGCGCGATGATAAGTCTTGCCAGTGACTTGCTGGTGCTTGGCCGGCAAAGCCAATTGGGGCCGATTGACCCGCAAATTCTTATCGGCAACCGCGTACATTCGGCCCGCGCAATTCAGGAAGGATTCAACAAAGCGCGAGATGACATTGAAAGGGATACTAACTTGGCGCATTTATGGGCGCCAATTTTGCAGAATATGGGGCCATCGCTTTTCCTGGAGGCGGAAAAAGCTTTGGAATACAGCAAAGAGTTGGTCGTAAATTGGCTTTCCCGTAGAATGTTCAAGGATGACACTGAAAGAAATCGCAAAGCCAATACCATTGGAGAATATTTTAACGCCGAGAACGTGGCCAGACACGGCCAGATTCATGTCCACGGCCAGAGGATTGGGCCGGCAAATCTCAAAGAACTCGGGCTGCATCTGGAAGATCTCGAAGATGACCAAGTTCTACAGGACCAGGTGCTAACGGCATACCATTTGATGACTTTGATATTCGAGGAAACGGCGGCTGTTAAGTTCATCGCCAGCGATCAAGGCAAGCGGTGGATAAAATGACGGCAGGCGATATGACCAGTACCAACAACTTTCCACCCGGCTGGGACGAGGAGCGTGTCCGGCGTCTTATCCACCACTACGAATCGCAGACCGAAGCAGAAGCGATAGCGGAGGACGAAGCCACTTTCGCAATCTCGTGGGATGAGAGACAGGCGCTCCGGGCCGAGTTGGGTCTGCCCGCCGAAGCGCCGCCGGCGAAGACCGCCGAATAAACCGGGTTCGCAGCTATAGCATCCCGCCCCTCGCCACCCAGCGGGCCATCGCGTAGCGGAGCTAGAGGCGGAGCGGGCGCTGGTGTCGGCCAACCGCGAGTTGATGGAACGCATGGAGCAACGCATCGCGAGGGCGATAGGGCGGGTTTGGTATGATTAGGCTGGATCCTTGGCGAAAGGAAGTGCGAACCATGCGGCAAGTGATTATCTATCCTGGTGAAGACGGATACTGGGTCGCTCAGTGCCCCAGCTTGCCCGGCTGCGTCAGTCAGGGCAAGACCCGCCAAGAGGCCATCACCAACATCAGAGACGCCATCATGGCCTACGTTGGCGTCCTGGAAGAAGACGGTCTGCCCGTCCCTGAGGAGCGCTTTGAGACTCTGGTCTTGGCAGTATGACCAGTCGACTGCCCCGAATTTCGGGGCGAGAATGCGTCCGCGTCCGCGCCGGAGTTGGCTTCTATACCAGGAGGCAGCGCGGCAGTCACATCATTCTGCGCCGCGATGCCCCCTACGCTCAAGTGGTCGTTCCTGACCATCGGGAACTGGATACCGGCACGTTGCGCGCCATAATCAAGGATGCCGGCCTCAGCGTAGCGGAATTTACGCAACTGCTGTAAAGACACCGCCATCCTCGAGATCGAGGCAGAGTGGGCGCCGGTGTCGGCAATCCGGGAGTTGGTGGAACGGATGGAGGAGCGCATCGCGGGGGCGGTGGGGCGGGTGTGGGAAGGGTGAGCCGGCTGTGCCCAAGCCAAACCCGGCAGAGTGGTGGCGCCCACGGTAAAGTACATTGGCAGTCGCGCACAGGTACAACGCCATGAACCAAAGAGAACCGGACCAGCACGCCATCAACATCGCCAGGGCGGTGCAACGAGCCGTCCGTCCCAACACCGTGATCCTGCACGGCTCCCGGGCCAGAGGAGACCATGCCGCGGACTCCGACCTGGACCTGCTCATCATTGCGGCGCCGGGAAACAACTTTGACGGCTCCCCGGGAAAAGCCGCCGCCCAGTACATGAGCGAAAACCCGCCTACGCTGGACCTGGATGTCGTGTCAATGACAATGGACGACTTCGGGAAACTCCGCAAAGCAAAGCAACACATCGCCGGCCAGGCCGACCATTGGGGGATCTACATGAGCGGGGAGAGGCTCGACTACCGTAGCGACGGCGAGGATGCCTACCCCGATCACTGGCCGGCCACCCGCCAGCGACTGGAAAACGCCGCCGAGTGGCAAAAACAGTACAACGACATGGTGGACGGGGACGACTGGAATCAGAAGCTGATGGGTTTCTCTGCCCAGCAGGGTGTGGAAAACGCGCTGCGGGGCATCCTGTCGGCGTACAACGACCCGGCAATCTTCCGCCACGACCTGAACCGCATCTGGGAACACTACGTTGAGCGTTACCACGACGGGACTGACTCGGGTGACGCTGAGCTCTACCGAGCGGTACAGGATCTCCTCAACCACACCACGTACCCTGACTTCGACTCGGGCACCGGTTACTCAAACTGGTTGACCAGGTACGCCACCGAGTATCGTTACAATCGAGCGCCACGCCCCATGGATCGCAACGAGAAACTGGAACTGCAAGCGCTGGTCAACAACGCCATGAATCGGCTGACGGAAAGAACCTACCAAGTCAGCGGCACCTCTGAGGAGGACGTGTTTCCAGGCGGCAAGCCGTGGGAATAGATGTATAATCGCGCAATCCCCGTCCACACGTGCCAAAACCACCCAGGAGCCAGCCCCAATGCTCATCGACCCCAAGACCTTTGATCGCTTCAACATGATCCTCACCGGCGTCGTCGTGCCGCGGCCCATCGCGTTCGTGTCCACCGTCTCCACCGACGGCGTGGTGAACCTGGCCCCCTTCAGCTTCTTCAACGCCATGGCCTACAACCCGCCCACGGTGATTTTCTCCTCGTCCCGCCGTGCTCCCGGTTGGCAGGACAAGCGTAAGGACACGCTGACCAACATCGAGGAGACCGGCGAGTACGTGGTCAACGTGGTGGTGGACGACATCGCCGCCGCCATGAACGCCACCGCCGCCGAGTATCCCAGCGATGTATCGGAATTCGACATCGCCGGCCTGACCGAGGCGCCCAGCGAACTCGTGAAAGCGCCCCGGGTGTTGGAGTCTCCGGTGAACATGGAGTGTCGGCTGGTGCAGGTGGTGAACATCGGTGAGCAGCCCCACGCCCACGGCATTGTCATCGGCGAAATCCTGCGCATGCACATCAGCGACGAGGTGCTCTACGATGGCCCCAACGGCCTGCGGATCGACCACGCCGCGCTCAAGCCCACGGGCCGCCTGGCCGGCAACATGTACTGCCACACCGACGACGTGTTCGAGCTGGTCCGCCCCACGTACACCGAACAGGACGAAGGCGCCGGCCGGGCCGCCGACTAGCCGCCGCGAATGGATGGAGGCAACCCCATGACTACCGCCGAACCCGAAATCAAGCTCTACGGCGCCGAGTGGTGCCCCGACTGCCACCGCTCCCGGAATTACCTGGACAGCCGTTCCGTGGCCTACGAATACATCAACGTGGATGGCGACGACGACGCGCAGGCTTACGTGAAGCAGGTGAACGACAACCGGCTGATCATCCCGACCATCGTTTTCCCGGACGGGTCCGTGCTGGTCGAGCCGTCCAACGCCGAACTGGCCCGCAAGCTCCGGGACTGACCGTCCGAGCCGTTAATCGGGGAACTGCAAGAGTTGGAGAACGTTCCCGTCGGGATCACTGAAGGTGGCCACCCAACCGCCCCAGTGCTCCCGCTCCGGGACACGGATGAACGGCACGCCGGCAGCGGCGAGTCTCGCGTGCTCGGCGTGAATGTCGTCGACGCCCAGGTGAGGCATGACGCGCAGAGGGTCTCGTGACTTGCCGCTTACGGACCCGTGCCGGCCCACGTTGAAGCGGATATCGCCTAATTCAAAGGCGGCAAACCCCTCATCCTCGTGGAAGGAATGCAGGGGCAACCGCAGGACGTCACGGTAGAACCGCAACATCCGGTCCAGGTCGTCGGTCCACAGGGTTATGCCGACAACGCCGGTGATCATGGAGAACGCCGGCTAGGCGGAGTTGGCCGGCTCGTCTGCCGGCAGGCATGAACGGCACCAGCCGTGGAAATCGACCCGCTGCCACATGACCTGGAACCGGGTTTCGGTGGAAACCTGGTCGCGCAGGCGAATGATGATGTCGCTGCTGTCGTCGGCGTCGGCAATATTCCCGCACCCGATGCAGACCAGGTTCACGTGCGGCGAGACGTTGCTCTCGTACCGGGACTGCTTGGCAAAGGGCAGTTCCTGGATCAGACCGCTCTTGGAAAGCACGCCCAGGGTCGAGTAAACGGTGGCCAGCGTCATGGAAGGAAAGTGCTGCTGGACGCGCTCGTGGATCTGCTGCACCGTGGGATGGTCGGTGGAGTTGAGCACGGCCTCGGCGATGGCCAGGCGCTGCGGCGTGACCCGCACGCCTCCCTGACGAAGTTGCTGCACAACGGCGCTTTGTATCATCGGCCCCTCCCGATACTGCGCCCGTCGCCTTCCGCAAAAACCGCTCCGGCAGCATCTCGCGGAAAGTATAGCATTCACGATTTTTCGCGGCAAACCAGCCGACTTTCGGCGGTTATGATAACCGGAGTCGGACGCTGTACTTCAGAGAGACGGTACCATGGAAAAGCTGAAAGAAATGGCCCCCTTGGGCGTTTTTATCGTCCCGGTCGTTGTGCTCTCTCTCATCGTGATTCCTTGGGCGATTTTTGCGCCAGTGTCGTTCTGCGCCGGCTTGGATCCCAGCAACGAACTGATGGATGGCTGGGGCGGCTCCTTTGCCCGCACCGTCTTTTTCCACTGCTCCTGGGTGGGTAAGTGAGTACAGTCGAAACGGCGATAGCCTTTTGGTCGGCGGTTTTCCTGTCATTCATTGCCATCGCGCCCTACGTCCTGTTACGCCGGGCCGCCAAAAGCGAAAACTGGCGCACGGCGATTATGAACGCCTACCTGCCCTGGTCGGCGACGGTTCTGGTACTGCTGGGAACTTTTGGTGTAGGATGACGCACCGCAACCGCAAGTGAGGAGCAATTTCAAATGGCTACCACCCGTTCCCGTCGCCTGGCCCGCTCGGTGTCCATCGTCGGCGCCGGCCTGTCCCAGTTCGGGGCCTATCCGGACAAGACCAGCCGCGACCTGTTCGTCGAGGCGTTCCACGACATGCAGGATAATATCGATACGGGCATCTCGGCTCAGGACATCGAGGCCGGCTACCTGGGCAACTACTCGGCCGACCTGTTTGAGCACCAGGGCCACACGGCGCCCATCATGGCCGACTGGCTGGGGATGACGCCCACGCCGATGACGCGCATCGAGAACGCCTGCGCCAGCAGCGGCAGCGCCCTCCGCGAAGGCGTGATGGCCATCGCCAGCGGCATGTACGACGTGGTCCTGGTGGGCGGCGTGGAAAAGATGACCTCGCTGCCGACGGAAGGCGTCACCGACGTGCTGGCCTCCGCCGCGGACGGGCTGTACGAGGTTCCCGCCGGCCTCACTTTCCCCGGCATCTTCGGCGCCATCGCCAAGGCGCACATGGACCGGTACGAGACCAACCTGAACCACCTGCTCAAGGTGGGAGTCAAGAACCACGAGAACGGCAAGCTGAACCCCAAAGCCCAGTTCCAGGTCACCGTCAGGGACATGATGGACCGGCGCAAGGCCAGGGCCGAACAGCGCGGCGAGCCCGTTCCCGATTGGGACGACGAGCTGGACTTCCTGAACGATGCCCGGGCCAACCCGTGGATCGCATGGCCGTTGCGCCTCTACGACTGCGCGCCAATTACCGACGGCGCGTCCTGTGTCCTGCTGGTCGCCAGCGAACTGGCGAACCAGTTCACCGACAAGCCGGTGCATATCGCCGGCATCGGCCAGGCCACCGGCCGCCCGCTGCACGACGCCGACGAGCTCACCTCCCTGTCAGCAGCGAAGATCGCATCGGCACAGGCCTACGAGATGGCCGGCATTGGACCCCAGCAGGTTGGGGTCGCCGAGGTGCATGACTGTTTCACCATCGCCGAGATCGTTGCCAGCGAGGACCTGGGATTCTTCGCGCCCGGCGAAGGCCCCCACGCGGTCGACGAAGGGCGGACCGCCCGCAACGGCGACCGTCCCATCAACACCAGCGGCGGACTGAAAGCCAAGGGCCACCCCGTGGGCGCCAGCGGCGTGGCACAGGTCATCGAGATTTACAAGCAACTGCGCGGCGAGGCCGGAGAACGCCAGTTGTCCGATCCCGACCTGGAGTTCGGGCTGACGCACAACGTGGGCGGCACCGGCGGCACCTGTGTCGTCAACGTGCTGCAGCGCGGCTAGGAGGTCCCTCAATGACCACTGAAGCCGAAAGCCGTCCTTTCAACTCGGCGTCGTTCTACGCTTTCCTGCAGGAAGGTCGGTTCATGGGCGTCCGTTGCCGCGAAAACGGCAACGTTTATGCTGAAGCGCGGCCCATCGACCCGGTGAGCCACAGCCGCGACATGGAATGGCACGAACTCAGCGGCCGCGCCACGCTGAGCACTTTCACCTGCATTTCGGTCGCGCCGGCCTCCCTGGAAGCCAAGGGGTTCGGTCGCAACAACCCGTACTGCACGGGCATCGTCACGCTGGAGGAAGGGCCACGCATTTCGGCTCGCATCGCCGGCGTGGACGCGGCCAACCCGCAAAACATCCGGACCGGCATGGCGCTGGAAATCGACCTGTCCGAGATTGACCCGTACGAGCCCGGCCTGGTGTTTCGGCCGGCGTAACGCCTGCACCGACCGCGCGCCGTCCGCTGCGGGTTGGCGCCGGGAGCGGCCAGAATAAAACCGCCCCACCGGTGTGGGGCGGTCGTTCTTTCCGCTTTTGCCGTGATGCCGTTCAGGCGAGGCCGGCTTCTTTGCACATGTTGCAGGTCTTATCGTACCACACGTAGGCGGAATTGGGTTCGTGGAACACCTCGAACTGGGTTACGCTCCGGTATTTCCGGCAATTGAAGCACAGTTCCGTATGGGTGGGGTCCAACTGTGGGGGGATGCCCTTCTCGGTGCTGACATAGGTTTTGCGAATCTGACGATTGGAAAATGGCAGACGCTGCAGGAAGCGCTCTTCAAATTTCAGCTTCCACACCTGGCCGCCAGGCATCGGGCGGAACATCAACATCTGCTCGTCATCGGGCTGGCGCTCGTGGATGAAATCGATATAGTCTCCCAGGCGCTGGTGCATCTTCCCGACGACTTCTTCGTAAGTATCCCCGATGGCAGGAATATCCACTTCGACGCAGAAGCCCTCCCACGTCTCGGGATTGGTCTGGGTTTTCTTGATGTAGCAAGTCAGCTGTCGCGGTGTAGTGTTCACAATACTCCAGGGCGATGCGGCAGCGCATCGCCCTCCTCATTTGACAATCGGAGCCGGAAGAGTTGTTCAGCCTTCCGACCTAGTCAAGACCACGGGTGCCCACCCATCCGGTTTCCGAAACGTCGATCATTTCGCCGTTGGGGCCTTCGTATTTGGTCTCCACGTTCTGCGTGCGCGGGCCGGTCATGCCGGCGTGCAGGGCGTGGTTCACCTCATCCATGGGCTGGGAGTTGGCGGCGGACAGGCGCGCCTCGGTCTCTTCAAGGCTTTCGACCTCGAAGCCGATGTGGTGGATGCCCTCCCAGTCCTTGCCGCGCTCGCCGGCTACAGCGTCGTTCTGGAAGTCCAGGATGGCCATGTTGACGTTCCCGTCACTGAGCATGTAACCGTTGGCGTTGTCGCTCTGCAGCTTGGCAACCTCGCGAAGGCCAAAAACTTCCTGGTAGAACTTGGCAGTCTTTTCCGCGTCGTTGGTTGCGATTGCGATGTGCTTGATCTGAGGCATTTCAACCCTCCACGTTGGATTTCCGCCCGTAGGTCTGACGGCTTCTCCCCTCAAACAGGTAAGCGCAACGATACCATTTTTGCGTCCCAGGGGCTAGTGCCGACGGCGCCGATGCAGGGTCTTTCCAAAGTCATCGTCAGAAGCAGGATTTGCCGGATTCAGGGATTATCAAGATAGAGCAGATAGCGCTGAGTATGACCGCGATCCTGAAAATCCGATAATCCGGTGCGTCCTGATTCTGACGATTGATTGCCGCCGTTAAGGACTTTGGAAAGGCCCTGGCCCCGCAGCGGAACGCGACACGAGACGGGTAAGTGTGTCGTCTCGTATCGGTTTCTGCTATACTTGCGCTCCAACCGACGAACGCCATCGCACAAAGATAGCCATGCCGCCGCCGGCAGCCGCCTGCGGGGGCGATTTTTCGGTTTACTTTCTAAACTATCCGGGAGTACAGGACAATGCCGGCTTACGCCGTAATCGGGGGACAGTGGGGCGACGAGGGCAAGGGCAAAGTTATTGACTACCTTGCCGGCCAATCCGATTGCGTCGTGCGCTACGCCGGCGGCAACAACGCCGGACATACGGTGGTCAACGAGCGCGGTGAATTCCAGCTGCACCTGGTTCCCTCCGGCATCTGCTGGCCCGGCGTAACCGGCATCATCGGCAACGGCGTGGTCGTCAATCCCGAAGTGCTGCTGGGAGAGATCTCCGGCCTGGAGAAGCAGGGCATCGACACCAGCCTTTTGTTCGTCAGCGACCGCGCCCACGTCATCATGCCCTACCACATCCTGCTGGATGAGCTGCAGGAGCAGGCTCGCGGTCGCGGCGCCATCGGCACCACCGGACAGGGCATCGGGCCGGCCTACGTGGACAAAGCATCCCGCGACGGCATCCGCGTGGGCGACCTGCTGGACACTGCGGAGCAGTTGCCCGACCGGGTGCAGGCCGCCGTAGCAATGAAGAACCGGGTCATCACCGGCGTGTACGGCGGGCAGCCGGTGGACGCCGACGAGATGCTGGAGCTTTGCCGCCGGTGGGGGGAGCGGCTGCGGCCGATGGTCCGTTCCACCGAACAGATGGTGCAGGACCTGCTGGAGCAGGGCAAGCGGGTGCTGCTGGAGGGAGCGCAGGGGACACTCCTGGACGTTGACCACGGCTCGTATCCCTACGTAACATCATCGTCGCCATCCATCGGCGGCGCGATCACGGGCCTGGGGATCAACCCTCAGTCCATCGAGGGTGTGGTCGGCGTATTCAAGGCCTATTCCACCCGCGTCGGCGGGGGGCCAATGCCCACCGAGATGCACGACCAGGCCGGCGAGGACCTGCGGGAGAAAGCCCACGAATATGGCACCACCACGGGCCGCGCCCGGCGGGTGGGCTGGTTCGACGCGGTAGCCGCCCGCTACAGCCGCCAGATCAACGGTTTCACCGGCATGGTGCTCACGCGCCTGGACATCCTGGACGGCATGCCCGACGTGAAAATCTGCGTCGGCTACCGCGCCGACGGGAAGGACCTGGACCGTTTCCCGGCCAATACCACCCTGCTGGAACGTTGCGAGCCGGTCTATGAAAAGATGCCCGGGTGGATGGAGCCCACGGCCAGCGCAACACGGGCGGAGCAGTTGCCGGCAAACGCCCTGGCATACGTGAAGCGAATAGAGGCGCTCGTGGGATGCGACGCCCAGATCATATCCACGGGGCCCAGCCGCGAAGAAACAATCGCGATTGAGCAAATCATCCGGTAGCGCATTTAACATTTTCGTAATAACATTGTTGCCGCAGCGTCGCCTCCTTTGTCCGGCGAAATAACTAGCTGCGGAGGAGAGTGTTATGGCCACAAATAACGCGACCCAGGCGGATACGTCCATTTTTGGCCGTATCTTCGTGCGGTTCACCGACGAGTTCTACCTGCTGTTCAGGCTCATTTTCGCCTTCCTTGTGTCCCTGCATGGAGCGCAGAAAGCTTTTCAGATGTGGGGCTTCCCGGCGCCGGGGGGCCCAGCGCCGGACATCGTTTACGTTGCGGGCTGGATCGAGTTCATCTCGGCGCTGCTCATTGGATTCGGCGTGCTGACCCGCCTCGGCGCGGGAGCGTTGTGCGTGACCATGGTGATTGCGTACTTCATGATGCACTTCCCCAACGGCATTGCCCCGCACATCTTCCCGGCCGAAGGCGGTTTCACCGCTTCCGGTGGTGAGGTTTCTATCCTGTGGTTTGCCATCGCCGGCATCATCGGTATTATGGGCAGCCGTAAGTACGGGCTGGAACGCCTGATCCTCAAGAAGGAAATCCTCTAACCAGATCGCAACGCAATATCAAACTCACACTGACCGCCCGGCGTAGCCTTCGCAGCGCCGGGCAAAGAGTAACCATCATGCAGCAACAAGCAGCGCGCTTCGGCATCTACTTCAACTCCTCCCAGAACCAGGTGGTGCGAATCAATTCGCCCTACTGGTTCCCGCCCGAACCGGAGTGGCAGAAAGTAACCGGCGAGGTCAACGCCACCCTGCTGGACCTGCGGCGGATGATCGGGGAGCAGGGTCTGTCTTCAGACCCCGAGGGAGTGACCTGGACCACCCTGCCGTTGTTGGACGAAGACAACTAGCCGGTCATGGCCTCGGAGCCGCCGGGAGCCGTACCGGAACCGGCCCCCGAGACGGATGACTACCCCCGCCCGCCGGGATGGCGCGGGCGGATGATGGCTGCCAACCCCGAGCAGGCCCGCCGCTGGATGCGCTGGGCCTGGGTCTGCGGCCTGGTGTGGTGGGTTTGGACCATCGGAGTGCTGGTCGTGTGGATGGCCGCTCCCGTCCTGGCGGTGTCCGAAGCCGAGGGCAGCGCGCCGGCGATACCGCCGGCCAACCTGCTCATTTACTACGGCATCGAGGGCTTCGTGATGGCCCTCCTGGCGCTGGGAGTGATGCGCCACTGGCGGCCGGCGGCGGTCCTGTTGGCGGTGGGGTTCGTCGTGTCCCGCATCGTGCTGATCCTGCTCGGGCTGATAACGCTGGACGGTTTCCGCGACGCGATATGGATCGCGATTTACGGGGGGCTGCTGTTCGCCTTCGTAAGAGGCGTGCAGGGCGCCTACAGCTACCACTGGTTCACCCGCCCGCCGGAACCGGGAGCGCGATAGACGGCCGCTGAAACAGGGGCGTAAAATACCATCAGCAGCGTCCAGTACAAACCGGAACGGGCAATCGATTATGTTCGCGATAATTCTCGGAGCGCTGGTGGTAATTTTCTCCGTAGCGCAATACCTGGCCTGCCCGATATGGTATCCGTCAATGTGCGGTCCGTCGCTAACTATGGCGGGCATGTTCGGATTCTTTGGCGTGATTGGCATTATCATGGGGGTAGGGGTGCATTTCGAACAAAAATCGAAGCAGCGCGACGGCCAGCAGGATGAGTGAACTGCCCTATGCACTCGCGTTGATGGTTGGGCCGATGGTGGTTGCGTTTGTGATAAACGCAGTTGCCGAATGGGTACTGATGAGCAGCGATAGACGGATCTTCATAACGCTGGCTAAATCCGCCAAAGCCACCATTGTTCCGGCGCTGATAGCGTTGTATGCCCTGATAATCGCCAACATAATTGTCGGCTCAAACGGGTAGGGGCGGGTTACTCACCCGCCCCATTGCTGTGGACCATTCTGGACGGGCACGTTAGCCGCGGTTGAAAGCCGGCATGACGTCCTGCGCGAACCGGGACAGTTGGTCCTTGAAGACCTCCCGAGGCATCCCCATCACTGAGCCCAGGTTCACCCGTTCGACGCCGGGATAGCGGGCCTCGTCTTCCTTGAGCGCATTGGCGATGTCGTCCGCAGAGCCGCAGAGCCACGCTCCGCTCTCCACTGCCTCTTCCAGGGTGGGCAGGTGGACGCCGCGACGCAGGCCGGGGTTGGCCACGGCCTCAATCTGGTCCTGCTCCAGGCGCATGAGGCCCAGCGGGGCGGCGAACTTCATCGCCTCCTCAAAGTAGGGCTTCGCTTCCTTGATGGCCTGCTCCCGGTTGGCGCCGATGAAGAAGCGGTAGCCCAGGGCGATGTCCTCGCCCAGTTCCAGTTCCCGGCCGTACTTGGCGGCGGCCTGCTGGTACATGGTCAGCCGCTCGTGTCGGGCCGGTTCCGGCGTGTTGGCCACCATCGCCTTGATGCCGATGCGGGCCATGAAATCTACACCCTTCGGGTTGCCGGAGACCAGGGGCTGCCAGATGTCCACCGGCTGGCGCAGTGGCCGCGGTACCAGGCTCAGCTTTTCCAGGGTGTAGCCGCGATAGGGCACCCGCGCCGGTATCTGGTAGTGCTTGCCCTCGTGGGAGAAGGATTCCTCGTTGAACGCCTTGACCATGACCTCGACCTGCTCTTCAAACAGCTCGCGGTTGGCGTCGCCATCGAACATGGGCGAACCAAAGGTCTCCACCTCGCGGGAGTGGTACCCGCGGCCGACGCCGAAGATGATGCGGCCGCCGGAGAGGATGTCGGCCATGGCGAAGTCCTCGGCCAGGCGCAGCGGGTGCCACATCGGCGTGATGTTGAAGCCGCAGCCGTACTTCAGCCGTTGGGTGTTGCAGGCCAGGTACAGCCCCAGCATGATCAGGTTGGGGATGCACTCGTACCCTTCCGGCTGGAAGTGGTGCTCGGCCATCCAGAACTCATCGTAGCCGTTGTCCTCCAGGTGCCTGGAAATATCCAGGGCCCAGTCGAACACTTCGGCCAGCTGCTCGTTGGAGTACCAGCGGTCGTTGGCGGGAGTGCCCTCCAGCCCCAGGTCGGCGTCCACCACGTGGCCGGCGTATGATGCGCTAAAGCTTTTGAACATGATGCGGTTCCCTCGGAAATAGTTGGTAGACCCGGTGGGTCGCCAACAATTGTACTCCATTCGGAAAGGGCAGGACGCTGGGTCCCGATTGTCCGAAACCCGGCGGGCCTTCCTGGAAGCGGGATGTCCGAGTACAGTCGCCGGCGGTCGTCCGTGTTGACGCTCGCCGGCGGCCGGTGCTAATCTCGCGCCACGCTCACCGGCCAGCCCGGTGGGGTTGACATCGGAGGGACAGTGAGATGAAAGCAGCAGTTTTGCGCGAAGTTAATCAACCGGTAGTTGTTGAAGACGTGCAGGTCGATGCGCCAGCCCCGCGTGAGGTCCTGGTGCGAACCGGTGCGTCCGGCGTGTGCCACAGCGACCTGCACTTTGTTGAGGGGCTATACACCACCCCCATGCCCTGCATCCTGGGACACGAGGCGGCCGGCACCGTGGAAGCAGTGGGCGAGCAGGTTAGCTACGTTCGGCCCGGCGACTCGGTGATCTCGTGCCTCTCGGTGTTCTGCGGGACTTGCGAATTCTGCACCCGGGGCCAGCCTTACCTGTGCGACCGGACGGCGGTAACGCGAAGGCGCGACGACCCGCCCCGGCTGCGCAAGGACGGCGAGGCCATCACGCAGTTCGCCCAGTTGGGCTCCTACGCAGCCGAGATGCTGGTCCACGAGAACGCGCTGGTCAAGATGGACGACGACATTCCCTTCCCGCAACTGGCCCTCATCGGATGCGGCGCTACCACCGGCCTGGGCGCGGTGCTGAACACCGCCCGCGTTGAGCCGGGAAGCACCGTTGCCGTGGTCGGCTGCGGCGGCATCGGCATTCACTGCGTGCAGGCGGCCGCGCTGGCCGGCGCGCTGCGCATCATCGCCATCGACACCACCGAAGACAAGCTGGGCCTGGCCCGCGAGTTTGGCGCCACCGACGTCATCGACGCCACGGCTGGCAACGTCGCGGAACGCATCATCGACCTGACCGACGGCGGCGTCGACTATTCCTTCGAGGCCATCGGACTGAAACAGACCGCCGAGGACTGCTACAATATGCTCCGGCCCGGCGGCGTGGCCACCATCATCGGCATGGTGCCCGAGGGCGTGAAGATCGAGCTGGATGCCGGAAACTTCCTGCGGCGGGGTCGGGCGATCCAGGGCTGCACCATGGGGTCCAACCGCTTCCGCACCGACATGCCCCGTTACATCGAGTTCTACAAGCAGGGCCGGCTGAAGCTGGACGAGCTGGTAACCCAGGAGCTGGCGCTGTCGGAGATCAACAAGGCATTCGCGGACATGAAAGCCCAGAGCGTCCGCCGCAGCGTCATCACCGATTTCGATAACTAGACGACGTTCCGATCTTTGGCGCACGACGCCGGCGCTGCAGTTCGAGTGCCGGCGTCATCGTTTGTCTAATTGTCGCCCGTGGGATATGGCATGAGAGCTTACGTCTACGGCGACGAGTCCGGCAATTTTGATTTCAGCGATCAGGAAGGAGCCAGCAGGTATTTCATTCTGACCACGGTCGTCGTGGCCGGCCATGCTATTGAAGCGGACCTGATGGACCTGCGCCGTCAGCTGGCGTGGGAAGGGGAATCGCTGGCCAGTGGTTTTCACGCCACCAACGATAAGCAGCGTGTACGCGACCGCGTGTTTGCCGTCTTAAGCCAGCATGATTTCCGGGTGGACGCGACGATTTTGGAGAAGCGCAAGGCAAATCCTCGGATACACACTACGGAAGCGCGGTTCTATGGGTTTGCCTGGTACGCCCATCTGGCCGGTTTAGTTCCAGGACTGTCCGCTGTATCGGACGAGTTGGTGATAATAGCGGCGTCAATCGGAACCGATGCTGTGCGCTCTGCCCTCCAATTGGAAATTCGTTGGCATAGCGTAATGCCGCACAGCCCAGTACTATAAGGGCTGATATGTGGTCGGCGGCGAGTAATCCGATGTTGCAGGCAGCAGACTATTGCGCCTGGGCGTTGCATCGGAAATGGGAGCGTGCCGATGTCCGCGCTTATACCCTGATTGAGGACAAGATAGCGTCGGAGTTCGAAGTCTTCCAGGATGGTACGATTGCCTATTATTGAGGCATAAAAGCGAGCCGGCTATCCGATTTTTGGCGAGAGTGGCCAACTCTCATCGGAAGAGGCCCCGGGCCTCTTGTCGCCGGCTCATTCAACGCTCACAGCGTACTATTGGCGTCTGGCAGCGTCAAGTATAATGCGCCTCAACCCTGACTTGTGGTTCGCACCTACAGATGTCACCTACGGATTAACTATCATGTACGTCATCGGAACCGCCGGGCATGTGGACCACGGTAAATCCACCCTGGTCAAGGCCCTCACCGACATAGATCCCGACCGCCTTCCCGAGGAGAAGGAACGGGAGATGACCGTCGACCTCGGTTTCGCCTGGATGACCCTGCCCAGCGGCCGCGAGGTCAGCATCGTGGACGTACCGGGACACGAGCGGTTCATCAAGAACATGCTGGCCGGCGTCGGCGCCATCGACCTCGCCATGCTCATCGTCGCCGCCGACGAGAGCGTGATGCCGCAAACCCGGGAGCACCTGGCGATCCTCGACATCCTGCGCATTCGCCGGGGCCTGGTGGTCATTACCAAGGTTGATCTGGTCGACGAGGAGTTGGTCGAACTGGTCCAGGCCGAGGTCGAGGATACCCTGATGGGCACGGCCTTCGAGGGCTGCCCAATGGCGCCGGTCTCCGCCTATACCGGCGAGGGCATCGACGACCTGAAGGCGATGATCGACGACATACTGAACGATACCGAGACCCGCCGGGACCTGGGCCGACCCCGCCTGCCCATCGACCGCTGCTTCACGGTGAGCGGGTTCGGCACCGTAATCACCGGCACGTTGATCGACGGATCGGTGGCCGTGGGACAGCAGATTGAGCTGGCCCCTTCCGGCCGCCAGGCGCGGATACGCGGACTGCAAAGCCACAAGTCGCGCCTGGACGCCGCCGCGCCCGGGATCCGGCTGGCCCTGAACCTATCGGGCATTTCCCGCGACGACGTCATGCGCGGCGAGGTGCTCACCAACCCGGGCTGGCTGCGCCCTACGCGCCGGTTCGACGCCAACCTGCGCATGGTCAAGGGCGCGCCCCACGCGCTGAAGCACAACGAGGGTGTGACCTTCCACCTCTTCACCAGCGAGACTACCGGACGCGTGCGCCTGCTCGACGCCGACCGGCTGCCACCGGGCAGCGAGGGGTGGGTGCAGGTACTTCTCGACGAGCCGGTACCCATGGTCAAGGGCGATTTCTTTGTCCTCCGCTCCTCCGAGGACACCCTCGGCGGCGGGCAGGTGGCCGATCCCAATCCCCGTCGCCGCCACCGCCGTTTTGCTCACGAGGTGCTGGAGCGACTCACCACGTTGGACGCCGGCGCCAGCGAGGATGTCATACTGACTATCGCCGACCAGATGGGTCCGTGCGACCTGAGGACCCTATCGCAACGCTCCAACCTTTCCGAAGAGGAAATCCTTGAGCGTCTCGGCGCCTTGATCGAAGCGGAGGAGATAGTTGCCCTGGGCGGGATGGGCGCTCAGGGGGATGCGGTAGTCTACTCGCGGCGAGGCTGGGACATTCTGCGGAACCAGGCCCAGGTCGCATTGCAGGCCTATCACAACCAGTACCCCCTCCGTCGGGGAGCGCCGCCGCAAGAATTGCGCAGCCGTCTGCGCGTTTCCCAGCCCGTATACCTGCGAGCTGCCGCGAGGCTGGCCGATGAGGGAGCCATCGTCGACGACAGCGGCGTGGTGCGGACGCCGGACCATCGCGTGGAGCTCAGCGACGGCCAACAATCCGAGATAGCCGACTACCTGGCCGCCCTGGCCGCCGAGCCCTGGTCGCCGCCCACCGATCGCCCGGTGGACCCGGAACTGCTGGCGCACCTCCAGGAACGGGGCGACGTGGTCAAAGTCAACGAGACGGTGGTGTTCACCACGGCGGCCTACGAGGACATGGCCGGTCGCATCGTGGAACACCTGAATGCCAACGGCAGCGTGACCGTGGCCGACGCGCGCACCATCTTCGGAACCAGCCGCAAGTACGTCCTGCCCCTGCTGGAATACCTGGACCAGCAGCGCATCACCAGGCGCGTCGGCGACGAACGCGTGCTGCGGTAGCACGGCTGAAAGAGAGCCGCTATGTTGACCGGGGAACATTCTCAAACGGCGCAAGATTTTCTGGCAGCTGCGGACTCGGAATTTGCTGCCGGCGACATTTTGCAGGGCTCCGAAAAACTGTGGGGGGCCGCCGCGCACGCCGTAATGGCCGTAGCCCAGCAGCGCGGATGGCGTTTTGGCGATCATCGCGCTTTGCGAGCCGCGGCCAACCGTTTGGCTGATGAGCTGCGGGAACCTATTCTGGCCAGCAATTTCAGCGTTGCCGAAAAATTCCACGCCAACTTTTACCACGACTTTATGCAGGACTTTGAAATTGACGATGACCGTCAGAAAGTACGGGATTTTATCAACCGCGTATTGTCGCTGCCCGAATTGCCGCCGGCCGGTTGCTAGATGGCGTTGGATTTCGGCCAAACGGCCCGCCAGATGATGTCCGCCATGGGCGACCTGTCGTCCACGGCCAGGTCGCGGCGGCAACGGTTCGCCGACACCCTGGACCGGGCAGCCGCAATAGCTCCCAATGAGGCGGCCCAACGCACCGCGTACGCCGGCAACCGCCCCTTCATCGTGGCGCGCACCGGAGCCGAAGGCTTGCTCGATAGCATCCCGCCTCCGCCGTCCCCGCAAGATTGGATGGCGGTGTCGGTTGACGGCTCGCACATCGACGTTGACCGCCATCTCCCGCTGCGCTGCTACCTCATCAACCTGGGCGGATGCGTCCTGACCTACGGCGCCAACCCCGATTGCCAGTTTTTCAGCGAGCCGACACTAGCCACCGGCGACAGCGACCTGTACCTCCGCCCCGACGATGGTTCAAACGCGGAAACTCCCGTCTCCGGCCAGTTGCTCGGCGCGCTGCGCACGGTACGGGAAGTGGAGCGGCTGGCCGATACCGTCGAAGCAGCGCCGCGAACCGTGCCCGTCCTTGCCCTCCTGGACGGCACCCTGGCCTTTTGGGATATCCAGCGCGGGAATTATCCCAGGTACGTGGTTGAAACCCTGGTGAATGAGCGCCTGCGTGGCGCGTTGGCCCGCTTGCGCCAGGCTTCCCACGGCCGGCGTCCCGTGGCATTGGCAGCCTACACTTCGCGCCCTCAGACCACTGAGGTGGCCGGAGCCGTGCGCGCGTGCCTCTGCCTCAGCAATCCGGTCGAGTGCACGAGACGCTGCAGCGCCCGCCGTTCCGACCTGGCCCAGTGCGACGGCGCAGCCGGTTTCGACGACCGGGAACTGTTCGACGCGTTGCTGGAACCGGGCCACCGCTCACCCCTCTACCAGACCGGCCGCCGCGCCTCGCATTTCGCCCTGGACCTGGCGGTGGGTACCGAGTGGAGCCGGTTCTATTATGTGAACAGCGGCACGGAAATTGCCCGCGTGGAAGTGCCGGATTGGGTCGCTGAGGACCCCGACCTGCTCGCGATGGGACACGCCATGCTGGCGAAACAGTGTGAACTCGGCCTGGGGTATCCCGTGGTAATCTCGGAAGCCCACGAGCAGGCCGTGGTCACCGGACGGGACCGCGAGGAGTTTCGCAAGCTGGCCCTGACGCTGATGGAACAAAACGGGCTGCCGACCCCCGAATCCGCCAAGACCCTTTCGAAACGACTGCCCTGGGCGTGAATTCAATACTCTTACATCGATATACAGGATGAACGGGATTTATTGATTGAAAATGGCTGAGATGCCTTGTTTATGCCAAGTGCATCCTGTGTATCCTGTGCATCGATGTGAACCCAAATGGAGGTCTCTTTATGGGCGAACTGCAAGACTTGGCCGCGTCGGTTGCGGCTGTGCTGAAAGAGCGGGGAGACACCCTCGCGGTTTCCGAATCATCGTGCGGTGGGTTGATCTCTGCCGCCCTCGTATCTATCCCGGGCGCGTCGGAATACTACGTCGGCGGGTCGGTTGTGTACACGCGGGTGGCCCAGGCCGGTCTGCTGCAGGTGCCCGAGTCCGCCATGGAGGGCCATCGCGCCAGCACGGAGTACTACGCCCTGCTCAACGCCCGCACGTCGCGGGAACGCCTGGGCACCACCTGGGCCCTGGCCGAAACCGGCGCCAGCGGGCCTACGGGAAACCGCTACGGCGATAACTACGGTCACGCCTGCTTCGGCGTCGCCGGCCCGGTGGAACGCTCCCAGACCCTGGAGACCGGCAGTCCCGACCGCGAGGCCAACATGTGGGAGTTCGCCCGAACCGCCCTGGCTTTGCTGGAGGACGCCCTGAAAGCGGCCTGACGCCGGCGGCCTGCCGCCGGATTGGCTCACGGAGCCGGTGTGGCCAGGTATTCGGACAGGTCCTCGGGCGTGGTGAACTGGGCGGCGGTGCGGAGAAAGTCGGCCAACGTCGGGCTGCGCCGGCGCAGCTCTTCGATTTGCTGCCCCACGACGCTCACGCCGGCTGCCCCGGTGTCGGCGTAGGTGCCGTGGAAGGCGAAGTAAGCCTGGTTCAGCTTGCGCAGCCGGTATCCGTGGGCCACGAATTCCTTGCGCCGCTCCTCCATGTACGCCTCGGCCCGGTCCACCTGGCCGGCTGCCAGCAGTTCGTCGACGCGGATCCTGGTGGCGCGCATCTCCGCCTGGAAATCGAAGGGGGGCGGATCGCTGCCGGCACTGCTGACCGCAGCCGGCGGATTGTGCAGATGCGCCCCCGGCGAACTGGGTGCGTACCGGTCCAGCCGTTCCCGAGCCATTTCACCAATCTCCCGGCCGGCGATATTGGCCACCGTCTCGTTCATCGCCGTCACGTCCCCGCCCTGAAAATACCGCCGACCCAGGGGCCGGAACCACAGCCAGTGGTGCACCCATTCGTGGGCCGCAACCTCCAGGGCGAAATCCAGGCCCGCGTAGGGAATCGCAATGGACGGGTACAGCGCGATGCCCCCGGTGTTCAAAACCATGGCTGACAGGTCCGTCTGCTCTTCCACCAGCGATTCGACGCGGTCCCGTTCCTCGTTGGTCAGGCCCGTTTGCATGGTCACGTTGTCCCGTCGCACGATGCGGTCGCGCGGGGACGTAACCAGGATCGTTGGGGACCCGGACAAAACGGTGTCCACTGGCGGGAACGGGCCGGTCACGGCCCAAAAGCCCAACGACTGAAGGGTTTCCGCTATGGCCGTTTCCAGGGTCTCTTCAACAGCCGGGCGCAGTTGGCCCTGGCGTTCCCGAAGCCGGTTCCGCTGTTCTCGCAGGGAAGAGACGTCGTCGGCAGCGGTTGTCATCCCGGCATGCAGTTCCAGGAGTCGGCGTTCGATTGACCACAGCGATTGGCTGACCGCGAAAAATTCGTGCGCGTCCGCCACCCGTTGTTCACGTCCGAAATCCAGGGGCAGGGTAGATGGCTTGTTTAGCAATCTTCTGATCCATTTGTCGGGCAGGTTGGCCAGCTCCCATCCCGCCGGGGTGAACCGGTAGGGGGCGGTCGCGAAGGTCACCGCGCTCCGCTCAAAGCCCGCCATCGGGACGAGCGTCGCGCAGACGCAGCACAGGACCACCACCCGCCAGTACGTACGTGTCCAGGGGCGGCGGAGAGGACGCTTCGTTAGAGTGGATGGGTGGTGGTTCATGGGTTCGCGTGAGTGTGCCGATCCAATGGCCCCGCTCCGATGGGAGTGCTAGAATACCTTAGCGTCCCATCTTCGTCCTGGAGCAAGCTCATGAGCACCTCATCATCGTCATCACAACGCCGTAAGCGCGTTTATACCAAGTACGGCGACCAGGGCGAAACCAGTTTGCTCTACGGTGGCCGCGTCTCCAAGGCCAACCCGCACACCGAGGCCTACGGGATAACCGACGAGGCGGTCAGCCTCATGGGCCTCGCCCGCGCCCTCACCGACGACGACAAGGTCAAGAACATCCTGCGTGACCTGCAGCGCGAACTGTTCACCGTCGCCGCCGAGTTGGCCACCGACCCCGAAAAGTATGACCTGTTCCACCAGCACTTCACCCCCGTCACCGAACAAATGGTGGACAACCTGGAAGAGACCATCGACGAGCTGGAAACGCATTTCCAGATGCCCCAGGTGTTCATCCTGCCCGGCGGCACGCCGTCATCGTCGGCCATGGACTCCGCCCGCACCGTGATCCGCACCGCCGAGCGTCGCGTGGTGGCGCTGGCCGAGGCCGACGGCCTGACCAATCCGCTGATCCTGGCCTACCTCAACCGCCTGGGCGATCTGCTGTTCGTGCTGGCGCGGTATCACGACCGGGACATCCCCATCGAACGGGCCACCGGCGACCGGGTCTGACCTCAGGATGGCCTCGTCAGAGACCGGCCGCGCTCGCCTGGTCGTCATCGACTACGAGTCCGGCAACCTGCGCAGCGTGGCGCGCGCGGTGGAAAAGGCCGGCGTCGTGCCCGCCGTGACGTCTGATCCGGCGGAGTTGCAGGATGCGGACGGAGTCATCCTGCCCGGCGTCGGCTCCGGCCCCGCCGCCATGTCTGCACTGCAATCCCGGGGCCTCGTCGGTCCGCTGCTGGACTATATCGCCAGCGGACGCCCGTTCCTCGGGGTCTGCCTGGGTTTGCAACTGCTCCTGGATGCCACCGATGAGGGTGACGCCGACTGCCTGGGCCTCGTTCCCGGCCGGGTCCGCCGCTTGCCCGACGGCCTCAAGGTGCCGCACATGGGATGGAATACCGTGGAGTTCCAGCGGGAACATCCGCTGTGGCAGGGCATACCCCAGGGCAGCCATTTTTACTTCGTCCACAGCTACTACGCTGACCCCGTCGCTCGCGCCGACGTGGCCGGCGTGACCGAGTACGGCGTCCCCTTCTGCAGCATCTACGCTCGCGATAACGTCGTCGCCACGCAGTTTCACCCCGAAAAGAGCGGCGAAAACGGCCTGCGCGTCTACGCCAATTTCATCGGGCAGGTCACGGCGCAACAGTAGCCGGCCATCCGAACCGTTCGGAGGCTCAAGCGCAGCTGACATCATGGAAATCATTCCCGCAATCGACCTGCGCGGCGGCAACTGCGTCCGCCTGTATCAGGGTGACTACGAGCAGGAAACGGTCTTCTCCGACGACCCGCTGGGCGTTGCCGAACGCTGGCAGGCCGAGGGCGGTGAGCGTCTGCATATCGTCGACCTCGACGGCGCGCACACCGGCAACCCCGCCAACCTGGCCGCCATCACCTCCATCACCGGCCGCCTGACTATTCCGGTGCAGGTGGGCGGCGGCATTCGCAGCGTGGAGACTGCCGCCGACCTCTTCGACGCCGGCGCCGCCCGCGTGGTGGTTGGCACCGCCGCCGTTGCCAATCCCGACCTGGTGGAAGACCTGTGCCGGCGCTTCGGCAGCGAGCGGGTGGTGGTCGCGCTGGACGCGCGCAACGGACTGGTCGCCATTCGCGGCTGGACCGAGATGTCCGAGATCAGCGCCACCGATTTGGCCGGCCGGATGCGCGATCTGGGCGTCGAGCGTCTCCTCTACACCGACATCTCCCGGGACGGTACTCTTGAGGAGCCGAACTACGAGGCGACGGCGGCCCTGGTGCGCGACAGCGGGATGCGCGTGCTGTCGGCCGGCGGCGTGGGCGCGGCCGCCCACGTGGAGCGGTTGATCGACACCGGCGCGGAGGCGGCAATAATCGGGCGCGCTCTGTACACCGGCGATATCACGGTGGCCGCGGCTCTGGCGGCGGCACAAAGATAGGCGGGACCCTCAGGCCCCGAAAGTCGGCTAGACTACGGCAGCCGCCACGGCGTCGTCGTCACCCACCGCGACGCCGCCCCGTTGGTCCAGGTATCGCTGGCGCAGGGCCAGACGCTCGAACGACGTCTCATCCCAGTCGTCCCGGTGGACTTCCATCAGGATGAAGTCGTGGGACATGCGGCGGACGTTGCGCACCGGGTTGAAACCCGACCGCTCGAAACACTTCTGTGCCCGGTGGTTCCACTCCAAGGTGTGCAGATAAACTCGCTTGAGCCGCAGGTCGTCGAACATGTGGTGCAACAGCGTCACCACCGCGTCGTAGCCGTAGCCGCCGCTCCAGTAGTCCCGGTCCCCGATGACGATGCCCAGCTCAGCTTCCTTGGACAGGCTGTCCAGGTCGTAGTACATGCAGTTGCCGATGAACTTGCCCCCGGCAACCTCGATGGCGAAGTGATGCGAACCCGGCGTGGGCCAGCGGATCTGGTCCTCGAAGAGCTTGAGGTAGCGCTCGTACTTCATGGTCAGCGGGTAGGCTGCATCCAGGCGGGCGATCTCCGGGTCGCTGCGCCAGATGTAGTCCTTCTCGGCGTCTTCCATCCGTTTGCCCCGCAGCAGCACGCGGACGCCCCGCAAAACCAGGTCCTTGCTCATTGCTCCGCCCCTCGCCGGTAGGAATCGATCAGCGATCGGGCCGCTTCCAACACCTCGCGCTCGTTGTCGTATTCGAGCAGCTCCACCGCCTCTTCGTAGTTCCACCATTCCACCACGTCAAATTCGGCGTCGTGGTCTGAGGTGCTTCCTCCCATGGGTTCCATGAGATAGAAGTAAACGGTCTTGTCGTAGCGGATGCCGTCGTCGTGGCCAACGAAGAAATACCGAATGCTCGTTATGGGCGCCAGGACGTTGACGTGTACGCCGGTTTCCTCCTGCACTTCGCGGCGGGCCGTTTGCTCCACGGTTTCGCCCCGCTCGGGCGTTCCTTTGGGCAGGCGCCAGGTCAGCGGCGCGTCCTCGCCGTGGAAGCCGGGACGCGCGCGGGCGCACAGCAGGGTCTCGACCAGGTCGCCGGTCTCGCGGAACACGAGCCCACCGGCCGATACCACCTTCACATTGGAGCGAGAGCCGGCCGCGCACGGATCGGACACCGCCGGCACAGCGTCGCTATCGAATGCAAAGCCCGCGCTGGCAACGCGCGGCTCGTCATCTGGAAGCAGCGTGGGGTTGGTCATGATGTTGCATTCTGGGAAAGCATATTCAAGCCATTGTAGCCGCAGGGCCGGGACGGGTCAAACCGCCCTGCGCGCAGCAAGTGTTAAGACTTGAGAGGTCTGCACGGCGCCTGGAGGAGGATGCGCTCCAAATCCGAACCGTGCCCCACGGGCGCGCGCGACGGTTGAACTCTCTCCGCCCGGTGAAGCGCTACACCTGGGCCAACAGGGGGCGGAGCTTGTCCAGGAGGGCCTCCACGTCGTCGAGGCTTTCGGCCACCAAGGCAGGCTCCATGTCGTTTTCGTAGAGGTTCTCGTGAAGCGCGGCGACCGAGTTGAAAAAGCGTCGGATATCGCCGTCCCCGGTCTCGGCGCGCAGCCGGTTGGCCGCTCTGTGGTAGTGGCGGTGGCGGTTGTGCTCCCAGCCGCGCTGCTCGGCGATGGCCTTGAGCATCTGGGTAGTGGCGCCCCAGCCCTTTTCGGAAGCCTGCGCCAGGTCGCCGGCAGTCAGCTCCCGTCTGGCCTGAGCCAGGAAATGCTCGCTGGCCTGTCGATACTGCTGCGTGGTCACGGGCAAACTCCTGCGCTGTTTCAGGTTATCAGCGCTACGATGCGAAGACAAATGCCAGGGTATCAGGTGGGCGCCCGGCGCCAGACCCATCTCAACGTCTGCCGAAACCGCGCCGCTGGCGGCCGTTACATGAACAGGCCGCCGTTGACCTCAAGCTCGGCTCCGGTTACGTAGTCCCCCTCGGGGGAGCAGAGGAACACCACCATCTGGGCGACCTCTTCGGCCTTGCCGAAACGGCGCAGCGGGATCTGGCTGAGCAGGCGGTCCTGGATGTTTTCGGGTATGGAGGAGACCATCTCGGTCTCGATGAAGCCGGGGGCCACCGCATTGACGGTGATGCCCTTGCTGGCCAGTTCTTTCGCCAGGGTTTTGGTCATGGCGGCGACGCCGGCCTTGGACGCCGCGTAGTTGGCCTGGCCGAAGTTGCCGATCTGGCCGATGACCGAGGTGATGTTCACCACGCGGCCGTAGTTCTGCTCCACCATCTGGTCGATGCAGACCTTGGTGCAGTTGAACACCCCGTCCAGGTTGATGGCCAGCACCTTGCGCCAGGTGGAATGGTCCATGTTGACGAAGGTCTTGTCGGAGGTCACGCCGGCGTTGTTGACCAGGATGTCGATGTGGCCGAACTCCCGGATCACGGAGTGGGCCATGGCGTAGGTGTCGGGGAAGTCGCCGACGTCGGCGCGGGCCAGCATCCCCTTGCGTCCCAGCGCCTGGATCTCCTCAACGACGGCCGCCGCGGCCGCCTCGTTGGAGACATAATTGATGGCCACGTCGGCGCCCTCTTCCGCCAGGGCCAGGGCGATGGCGCGGCCGATGCCGCGGGAGGCGCCGGTGACGAGGGCGGTACGTCCTTCCAGTTTCATGTGTGCCTCCTGTTGCTGCGGTCGGGTATCTCGTTGGGGGAATGGGTCAGGCCGGTTCTCCTTCACCGTCGGCAGCGGGCGCGGCGGATGCCCGGGCGGAGCGGGAGCGTGACGACTGGGGACGCCGGGATGCGCTCAGCTCGCTGCGGAGTTTGCGGATCTCGTCCTCCAGGTCGTCCAGCTTTTCCTCCATGCCGATGATCCGGGCAAACATGCGGTCCATCTGGCTGCGGGAGGGAAGGTTGTACGCGCGCAGCAGGGCGTTGATCTGCGGGTTGACCTGCTTGGCGGTTCGCTCCTGGAGCGCCAGGCCCTGCTCCATGTACTTGCCCAGCGCCTGGGAGAACTCCTCGGTGCTCATCACCTCGGAGAAGGTGGAGGCCATGGTCTCCAGGTAGCGGGCCCACTGGCGTTGCGCCTCTTCGATGGATGGCGGCTTGGTTTCGCCGGACTGGCTGTTCATCCATTGCGACTGCCAGGTTTCGAACATCCGCTGCCACATCTGCATGAAGTCGGCCGGGTTGAACGGCGGCGTAAAGGGAGCGGGTCCCGGCGCGCCGGCGCCCGGCGGGAACCCGAAGGGAAAGGCTCCGAAGGGCGTTGCGCCCGGGTTGGGGGGCGTGAACCCTGCGAAACCCGAGGCGGCCTGCGACCAGGCCTCGGTGGATTTGCGGATCATGTCCTGCCACGCTTCAAAGAAAGCGGTGGCGCTGTTTTCGGTGGTGCCATTGTCGGCGGTGGTCATCAGTGGGCGCTCCCGGGGTGCTGGTGGCTTGAGGGTGGGTAGGTTCAGTTGGACCGGGCCGAGACCCACTCGTCGATCTTGGGCCAGAGGGTCTGGTGGGCCTGCCGGCCGGAGAAGACGGAGATGTGCCCGCCGGGGAGTTCCACGAACTCCTTGTCCTCGCTGGAAACCACGTCCATCAGGCTGCGGGCCGCCGGAGACGGCACGATGTAGTCCTGGTTGGCGGCGGCCACCAGCAGGGGCTGGCGGATCCGCGACAGGTTGACGGCGCGGCCGTTGATGAGGAACTCGCCCCGTATCATCTCGTTCCTGCCGTAGAGGTTCTTGGAGAGCTGTCGGAAGAAGCGTCCGGGCATGGCCACGAAGTCGTTGGCCCAACGGCTCATGGCCTTGTAGCTTTCGATGTAGCCGGGGCGGGTTGCGTTGGACCACAGGCCGGCCATGGCCTGGGCTTCCAGCGTGGGCCGGAGCATCTTGAACCCGGTGTTCATCAGTACAGACGGCAGGCTGCCGTAGTGCTCCACGATCAGGTCGGCGGGGAAGTAACGCTCGTCCAGCCAGGTGCGGAACATGCCGCCCTGCTCGAAATCGATGGGGGTCACGACGGCGACGAAGTTGCGCACCGGAGCGTCCGGGTGCAGGGCCAGGTAGGCGGCGCTCAGGGTGCCGCCCAGACAGATGCCGTTCAGCGTGATCTCGCTCGCGCCGGAGGCTTCCAACGCGCGCTCGATGGCGCGGGGGATGATCTTGTAGACGCCTTCCTCGAAGCCCAGTTCCCGGTCCTCTTCGCCGACCACTCCCCAGTCCAGCAGGAACACGTCGTGGCCGTGGTTGACCAGGTACTCGATCATGCTGTTGCCGGGGAGAAGGTCCAGGACGTAGGTGCGGCTGATGCCCAGCCAGGGCACGATCAGGTACGGCAGGCCCAGGGTCTCCCGTTCCCGGGAACCGTAGCGGAGTAGCCGGGTGTTGCCGCGCTTCCAGATGACTTCGTAAGGCGTGACCTCGGCGGGCGGGTCGGCCGGGTTGACGACAAAGGCGTCGAACATGGCCTGGAAGCGCCGCATCTGTAACTGCGCTTCCTGCTGGAATTGGGAGGCGTATTCGGTCGAGTTGACCACGAGTTTGTCTCCTGTCGGTTGCCGCTGAAGGACTGCGATTAGAAGGGGGCGGTGGGAGCTGCGCCCCGGCCGACGGCGAAGGACCAGTCCATGAAAGCCCGGCCGTAGTCCATGGCGCTCTCGACCATTTCCTGGCCGGCGGACGCGAGGTCGGTGTTGGCCTTCAGCATGGTGGCAGTGAGCTCGGCGCGGCGCTTTTCGACGCCCTGGGCGTACTCGGCGCAGGCTCGGAAATATTCCTGGTCGCCGGCGACGATGGCGTCGATCATTTCATTGGCCTCCAGGCTGACCCCGGCGCTGGGCGCGGCGGCGAAGGCCCGGGTGAGTTCCGCCATCTTCTCGCTGCGGTCCTGAGCGCGGCCGATGGACGCTTCCCAGATCTTGCCGGAGGCGGTCTGTTCGGCCTGGACGGCTTCGGTCATCAGATTGGTGGTCGCGGCGGATTGTTCCCAACCCACTCGTGCGGCGGCAAAGCCCTGGGACACCATCCGGTTGTAGGCCGTAACCATCTCTTGCGCGCATTCGTTTACGGTGGCTGCCACGTTGTGATCCTCCTGAAGGTTGTGACCCATAGGGTAGGGCCGATTGATTACGGATTGGTTTCGGTCAGGTTACGTTATCGTTGAATTCGGTTCGGTTGGCGCGTCGGATCCGGTGGTGGGCGGCGCCATGCCGAAGGCCTGGGCGTACAGATCGAAGAAACCGGCGATCATGCGTTGGTAGCCGGAGACCACTTCAGACCAGCCCAGCAGCATCTGCTCGCCGGCCTCGGTGATGCTGTAGACGCGCTTGGCCGGGCCGCTGCCGTCGGTTTGCCACTCTGAGGTGACGTGCCCTTCCTTTTCCAGCCGGCGCAGTTCGCGGTAGAGCGTGGGATGGTCCACCTCGGCGAAGCCCATGCTGTTGAGCTGCTGCATGATGAGGTAGCCGTGCAGGCTCCATTGCTTGAGCACCAGCAACACCCACGGGGTGAGGAAGTTCTTGGGCAGCTTGCGGCTGCCGAGGGGATCGGGGATGACCATATATGTACATTTTACACATAAGGACAGATAACGCAAGTACCTCATCCAGAGCGGGGCGGGTTGGGGCCAGCGGGACTACCGAGCGCGCGGCCCCCTGGTGATCGGTACCTGCCCAATGGAGCCGTCCGGCGCAATCATCAGGCCGGTGTACGGGGCGGATTTCTCGTTGTAGATGGCGACGGCGTCCGCGCCGCTGCCCGGGTATCCCAGGCGACGCAGCCAGCCGGGGATGACGTGTTCCGGCAGGACCACCGTCTGGATGTGCTCCTGCACTTCATCGGAGAACGGTGCGGCCTCCAGTCCCACGTCCTCGGCGGCTTCCAGGGCGATGAAGTTCTGGAAGGGCGCCAGGCGCAGGGCTTCCAGCTCGGTCTTGGCTCCTTCCTCGATGATGATCTGCTGCAGGTCGGCCGGTATGCCGTCCCAAACGTCCTGGTTGATCACGTTGTTGGTGTAGCCGAAGCCGATCACCGGGCCGGCGATGTGGTCGGCGACCTCGTACAGGCTTCCGGTGACACCCAGCAGGAGGGTGGTCACCGCCGCGTCCACGGTTCCGATCTGCAGGGCGGTGTACAGTTCGCCGACGCTGAGTTCGACGGGCTCGCCGCCCATGCCGCGGATGAAGTCGGACATGGACGCCGAGTGGGTGCGGATCTGTTGCCCTTCGAAGTCTCCAATCGAGCGCATGGGATGACTGCTGAAGAACCACTGATCCGAGCCGGCGAACCAGTTGCGGTTGAGCACGGGGCTGCCCCCGGTGATGTCGAGCAGCATCCGGTCGATGTCGGGGGCCATGTCGGCCAGCGCCGAGTAGGAAGTTTCCCAGTCGCTGGCGGTTCCCCACAGGGACTGCACCTCCAGGGACGGATGGGCGCCGGCCACGTAGCCGGTGAAGATGTTGACCATGTCCAGCGACCCGTCGGCGACCTGGCTGAGGGTGTCGGGCCCGGCGAGTCCCAGTTCGACGAAGGACGTCACCGACAACTCCACCTGGCCGTTGGTGCGCTCCCAGAGGTTGGGAGCCCAGTAGGTCTGGATCAGCACGCAGGTGGGCAGGTTGCGGTCGATGCAGACGTGCTGGATCTCGATGGTTTCTCCCGAGGACGTCAGTTCGGTGGGCTCGGTCAAATTGGCCTTGTCGATCAGATCCTGGTAGTAGTCGCTGTTGTAGATGAACAGGTGGTCGGGGATGCCGGCCGGCTCGAAGCCCAGCACCGCGGCCGCCGCGGCCTGCCGGTAGATGGCCTCGGGCACGCCGAACATGAGGCTCTGGTGGGGCGGCGGGCCGAGCAACTGGGTGGCGTCGCCCACGTAGATTGCGCCGGGCCCGTGGGCGTGCTCGTCGGCGTAGGCTTGCAAATCGGGACTCACCGCGGACCGGGGAGCCGGCGGTGGTGTCGGCGCCGGCTGGGTGGGGGCAGGTTCCGTGGGGGCGACGGTTGGAGCGGCTACAGCGGCGGGCGCAGTGGGGGAGGTTACGGGCTGCGCCGTCGCCGCAGGCGTTGGGGCTGCCGTGGCAGGCATCGCTTGCGCTGGCGAAGACGTGGTTGCCCGAGGGGCAGCGGGCATGGTCGCTTCGGCGCGGGGCTCAACATTTTGCCTGGTAGGAGGTTCATCCTGACCGCACGCTATCGATACGAGAACCGTTACGATTGCGAACGCCGCCGCAAGCAAAATCACCATGCGCCTCTGCCTCATCACCGCTCTCCTCTTGGCCGTGGCTTTCGTTTCCCGTGTACCCGAATAAACGGCACGGTATTCCAGTGTACGACGATTCGCCGGTTTTGGTTGCGGCGTAGGGTTCCGAATTCCGACGGCCGGAGTGGCCGATCCATCACCAAAGTTTGTAACGCGCTTCACAATGGTCTATAATGACGATACCCAGAAGGGTAGGGAGGGATCGCATAGTGGTCTAGTGCGGGCGCCTGCTAAGCGCTTATCCTGGGAAACTGGGATCGTGGGTTCGAATCCCACTCCCTCCGCCATCTCCATCCCGGACGCCCCCCTTCTACTCGGGAACAAACTCGAATGCAGACCTACCACATCTGGACCATAGGCTGCCAGATGAACACCGCCGACTCCGAACGTTTGGGGTCGGCGTTGGAGCAACTGGGCCTCACGCCGGTCGCGCGACCGGCCGACGCCGACGTGGTGGTGCTCAACTCGTGCGTGGTTCGCCAGTCCGCCGAGGACAAGGTGACCGGCACGCTGAACCTGACCCAACCCCTGCGCAAGAAGCGGCCCGACGCGGTGCTGGCATTGACCGGCTGCATGGTCGGCCCCCGCACCGAGGAGTTGCAGCGACGCTTCCCCCACGTTGACCTGTTCCTGCGTCCCCAGGAGTTCGAGCCGCTGCTGGAGGTAGTGGGCGAGCGTCTGGGCCTGGACTGGGAAGGCTGCGTCGGAACCCTGGCGCCCCAGCGTCCCGATGTGGCAACCTACGTGCCCATCATCCACGGCTGCGACCTGATGTGTACCTTCTGCATCATTCCGTATCGGCGGGGTCGCCAGGCCAGCCGCTCGGTGGATGATGTGGCGCATGAGGTGGAACTGCTGGCCTCCCGTGGCGTCCGCGAGGTTACGGTGCTGGGGCAGACCGTTGACGCTTATGGTCACGACCGGGACGAGGGCGACGACCTGGCCGACCTGTTCGCCAGGCTGAACGACATCGACGGACTGGATCGCATCCGGTTCCTGACTTCCCATCCTTCCTATATGAGCAGCCGCATCATCAAGTCCGTGGCGGATCTGCCGAAGGTGTGCGAGCACATCAACCTGCCGGTGCAGGCGGGGGACGACGAGGTGCTGCGGCGGATGCGCCGGCCCTACACCACTGCGGAGTACCGCGACATCATCAGCGAGATCCGCGACACCATACCGGACGTCACCGTCAGCACCGACATCATCGTGGGTTTCCCGGGCGAAACCGACGAGCAGTACGAGAACACCCTGCGGCTGGTGGACGACCTGCGGTTTGACAAGGTGCACGGAGCAGCTTACTCCACGCGGCCCGGCACCATCGCCGCCCGCACCATGGACGACGACGTGCCGCAGGAGGAGAAGCAGCGTCGGCTGAAGAGCCTCGAAACGCTGCAGGAGGGCATCCTCACCGGCATCAACTCCGCGTACCTTCACGATAGTGTCCAGGTGCTTGCCGAGAACCGCAAGCGGGGCAGCTGGACCGGTCGCACGCGAGGCAACAAGCTCGTTTACTTCGATCTCCCCGAAACCGCCGATTGCGTCGCCGGGCCGGACCTGACCGGTCAGTTGGTGGACGTTCGGATCACACGCACCGGGCCATGGTCTTTGGCCGGCGTGACGGCGTAGTACCGCTTTTTTAGTTTAAGGAGGCGGCTGATATGGTTACGCAAACCAGGCAACCAACAATTCCCCTCACCGAGATAGAACACGCCGCCTTCTGCAAACCGGAAGACGAACTCCCCGCCAAGTCCCTGGCGGAGGAGTTGGCGATCAACGTCCGTTGGCAGAAGATCCCTGGTGAGTACCTGGCCTGCTCGCCCGCTGAGCTGGACGAGCGTATCGGCATCGCCCGGCGCGCCCTGGGCGACCGCGTGACCATCCTGGGCCACCACTACCAGCGCGAGGAGATCATCAAGTACGCCGACTTCCAGGGCGACTCCTTCCTGCTCAGCCAGGAGGCGGCATCTCGTCCGGAGGCCGACTACATCGTCTTCTGCGGCGTGCACTTCATGGCGGAGACGGCCTGCATCCTGGCCGGCGACCACCAGCAGGTGATCCTGCCCAACATCACGGCCGGCTGCTCCATGGCCGACATGGCGCCCATCCAGGACGTTGAGGACGGGTGGGAGGACCTGCAGGACGTGCTCGGTGACCACGGCGGCATCCTGCCCGTCACCTACATGAACTCCGTCGCCGCCATCAAGGCCCTGTGCGGGCGGAACGGCGGCGCGGTGTGCACGTCGTCCAACGCGACGGCCGTGCTGGAATGGGCCTTCGGCGAGGCCGACCGGGTCCTGTTCCTGCCGGACCAGCACCTGGGCCGCAACACCGCGCTCAAATTGGGCATTCCCCTGGACGAGATGGTGGTCTGGAACCCCTTCAAGGCCATGGGCGGCAACACGCCGGAGCAACTGCGCAAGGCCAAGATGGTGCTGTGGCAAGGCCACTGCTCGGTGCACACCCGCTTCACCACCAAGCAGATCGATTCCGCTCGCCAGCGCTATCCCGACGTAACCGTATTGGTGCATCCGGAGTGCCCCATGGAGACGGTTGAAGCTGCCGACCTGAACGGCTCCACCGAGTTCATCCGCAAGACCATCAACGAGGCTCCAGCCGGCTCGGCGTGGGCCGTGGGCACCGAGATCAGCCTGGTGAACCGCCTGGCCATGCACAATCCCGACAAGACCGTCTTCTGCCTGGATCCGGTGAGTTGCCCCTGCTCCACCATGTATCGCATCCACCCGGCCTACCTGCTGTGGACGCTGGAGAGCCTGGTGGCCGGCGAGGTGGTCAACCGCATCACCGTCCCCGACCAGATGCAGCGGGAGTCGGTGGTGGCCTTGGAGCGGATGCTGGCGCTGCGGTAATACGCCGCAACACGTCCAAAAGTGTGAGCGCTCCGACTATTGCCGGAGCGCTCTCGTTTGTGAGTTGGCGAGCCTGCTACTGCTCAGTAACGCGGTGCAGGTCGAAAATCCGGCGCCGCACCTCGAACACGAAACCCGGCATCACTGGGTCGCCGGTGACCGTTTCCGGATCGTCGAGTACTTCGGGTTCGACCCCAGGGCGGTAAACATAAGCCCTACGCCGATAGGGATCGATCAGCCAGCCCAGCAGCGCGCCGTTGGTAATGTACTGCTCCATCTTGCGTTGCAATGGCGGAAGGCGGTCAGTGCCGGAAACAACCTCCGCCACGAAAGCGGGGCACACGGTGATTGCTCCACCATCGGACAGCGGTGGCAACGCAACGACCTGCTCGGGCGACAACCAAACTGCGTCCGGTTCGGTTCGAGAACCGTCGGGCAGACGCACGATCGTTCGAGAAGGATATGTCTCGCCACCGTGTTCTTCAACCCACATAAACATGGTGCCAAAGAGCTGACCTTCTGCATAGCCGCCATCTCGATTCACCATAGGGTTGATTACTAACTCCCATTCGTTGGTTAGTTCCAAGTAAAATCCACGACCCTCGTTGGCCTCAGCCAACCCGAAGAACCATCGGTCGATCTCGTCGTCGGTCAGCTTGCCGGCCACTGAATCAAGGATCGCCTTTATGTTGACACGCAGCGGGAACGGAAGCCCGAGTTCCTCTTCTTCAGCCTCAACGCAAGCTTGGATAATGCCGGTCGTCGCCATGTCTCAAACCTCGCTTCGCTGCCGATTACTGTAGGTCGAAAATGCGGCTGCGGACGTTGAATACGAACCCCGGCAGCTCCGGGTCCCCACTGACCGTTTCCGGGTCGTCCAGCACCACCGGTGTTGCCCCGGGGCGATAGATGTGGACTTGACGCAGGAAGGGGTCAATCAGCCAGCCCAACTCCACGCCGTAATCAATCCATTCCTCCATTTTGGCCTTCTGGTCTTCCAGCGAGTTGGAAAGGGAGCGGATTTCGGCGATGAACCGGGGCGCGAAAGGAACGCCATGCGGTCGTTGCCCTGCCGGCGCCAGGGGGAACAATTGCTCTGGGGCAACCCAGCCGGCATCAGGACCGCGGCGGCCCGGCCAGGGCATACGAACCAAGCCGTTGCCGGTAACTACGTGTCCACCGGGGCCTTCATCCGACCAATGCCGCAAATCAATGTACAAATTACCCGAACGCAACTGACCGTCCATACCTTCCGATGCCATCGCCCACAATCTCCCGTGTTGGTCAATTTCAAACTGGTAGCCCAAATCCTCATTGTCGGCGGTGAAGCGCAGGAACCAGTCGTCCAGCGTGTCATCGTCGGGCAGCAGGGCCAGTATTGAGCTGATGTCCAGGGAGAACGGAGCCGGCATACCGTTGTCCGGCTCCGCCGCTGGGGCGGAGGGTTGTGGTTTGGCAATGGCTGGCGAAGTCATGGTGCCGAATCCTTATGCCGCGTCGTCCAGGCAGTCGCGGAGGGGGCGGTTGATGCAGGAGAAGATGGGCGTGTCCTTCAGGGTGTAGGGGCGGGCCTTGGACTCGCGGAGGTCCATGACCAGGTCCAGGAAGGTGCCGGGCTCGTCGGTCTCGAAGCCCAGGATGAACTCGGGGTCGTCGAGGCCGAAGGAGTAGGCGGTGGAGATTTTCACCTGCGGATACTTGTGGCCGATGACGAAGTGCTCATTCATCATCTCCTGGCGCGTGTCCTTGGGCAGCTGGTACCAGTCGTGGGTCTTCCAGAAGGGGTACATGAACAGGTAGCGACGGCCGATCATCCGCATGGAGGACGGGCGCATGGACGCCGCGTCGCCGGTTCCGTCCTGCCCCTCGTGCTGATGGTCGTCGATGTAGGGCGAGCGGCGGGTCATGCCGAGGTAGGAATGCGGGGTTTCGAGGTAGCCGCCCAAGCGGGTGCCGTTGAGGCGAGCGGCCATCTCGTTGATGGGCTCCAGCTCGGGGCACACGCCCCAGAGCATGAAATCGGTGTCTCCCCGGGCGCCCACCAGGGTGTAGGTGTTCAAGGCAACCCGGTCGGAGTGCTCGGCGGCCACGGCGGCGAACTCATCCTTGCCGGCCTCGCGCTCGGCGGCGGACAGGCGGCGCCACTCGGGCTGCACCTTGAAGAACGTGTACTTGACGAAATCGCGTCGCGGGTCGGCCATCGGAGGTCTCCTTGGGTTGGACTGGGATCGTAATTGCCCATTGTAGCACCGGCCCCAACGCTCATGTTAAGCACGCGCCGGATAGGTTACAATCACCGCCGTGCGCGACGCCGGCGAGCGTCGCCGCCATCACAGGAGGGACACTGATGGTAACTATCGGAGAGGGCCAGTTCACCTACGAAGTGCAGGAGGGTTGGGGACAACTACCCGACGGCTACGCGTTCAGAGAGGTGGCCGCCGTGGGCTGCGACGAGGACGACAACGTCTACGCCTTCAATCGTGGCGAACATCCCATGATCGTGTTCGACAAGGACGGCAATTTCCTCGAGTCCTGGGGCGAGGGCGTGTTCCCGCGAGCGCACGGGGTCACCATGGCCCCCGATGGGACCATGTTCCTGACCGACGACGGCGACCACACGGTGCGCAAGTGCACGCTCAACGGCGAAATCCTGCTGACCCTGGGCACCAGCGGCCATCCTGCCGCCTTCATGTCCGGCGATCCTTTCAATCGGTGTACTCACGTTGCCATTGATCCGCGCAACGGCGACTTCTACGTGTCGGACGGCTACGGCAATGCCCGGATCCACAAATACAGCCCTGACGGACGCCTGATCTTCTCCTGGGGCCAATCCGGCAACGGTCCGGGCGAGTTCAACATCGCCCACAACATCGGAACCGACCGCGACGGATTGGTGTACCTGGCCGACCGGGAGAACCACCGGGTGCAGGTGTTCAATTCCGACGGCAGGTTCATGGGACAGTGGAACGACATGTCCCGGCCCTGCGGACTGTACATCGACCAGGAGGCCGGCCTAGTGTACATCGGCGAACTGGGCTCGGCCATTGGCCCCAACTCCCAGGCCACGGGCCTCGGCCCCAGGGTCAGCGTCTACGACACCGAGGGCCGACAGCAGGCCCGGGTGGGCGACGGACCCGAGGGCGAAGCGCCCGGCCAGTTTATCGCGCCCCATGGGGTTTGCCTGGACTCTGCGGGAAACATCTACGTGGGCGAGGTCTCGTGGACTCACACCGGGCAGCACCTGGACCCGCCCCGGGAAATTCGCTCCCTCCAGAAGCTCGTCAAAACCGCCTGACGTAACTGACATGGATGAACGGGATCGACAGGATTGTTATTGATTTCAGATAAATCAAGTATCGAATATCCTGTTCATCCATGCGAAATAATGAGATGGAGATATGGAAATTCGCATCGGCAGCTTGTCCCGCGACGCCGGCGAGGCCACCGGCGCGGCGTTGGTCATCGACGTGTTCCGCGCGTTCACCACGGCGGCCATCGCGTTTGACCGGGGCGCGGAACGGATCACCCTGGTGGCGGAGGTGGAAGAGGCGTTGGAGATCCGGCGAAGCAATCCGACCATTGCCGACATTCTGATGGGTGAGGTGGACGGCCGCCGGCCCGAGGGGTTTGACCACGGAAACTCGCCCTACGAGGCGTCATCCGTGGATTTCTCCGGCAAGAGCGTTGTGCAGTCCACACGCGCCGGCACGGTGGGCACGGCGGCGGCCGGCGCGGCCGGGTGCGACCCGATCTACGTCACGTCCTTCGTGGTGGCTGGCGCAACCGCTCAAGCGCTTTTGGCAGAGGATCCGCTGCCGGAGCGCGTCACCATTCTCGCCATGGGGGACCAGGGCGTGAACCGGTCGGACGAGGACGAGCACTGCGCGTTGTACCTGCGCAACCGTCTGGAAGGGCGCAATCCCGATCCCGAAGCGTTGCGCAAGCTGATCATGGCCGGAGGCGCGACCCAAAAGTTCTTTGACGACGCGCAGCCGCAGTTTCACCCCCGGGACGTGGGTCTCGCGCTGGAGGTGGACCGGTATCCGTTTGCTATGCGGGTGACCCGGGAGGACGGTTTGCTGGTGGCGCGGCGGATGGGCTGAGTGCCGTGACGCGGACGCTCAACAACCGATGCTACGTGACGGGGTTGTGCAGCCGGATACCGGGGAACCGGGTGAAGATGCGGTCGTTGCTATGGACGACAGCGTTGTGTTCTATGGCCAGCGCGCCGATATGGGCGTCGGTTACCGTGTTGGGTCCGTAGGCTGCGGCCTGTAGGAGACCCGCCGGCAACTCCGGGTGTCGGTTCGTCGGGCTGATAGCCGACACGTGGGGCCTTGCGAGCCACCGCTGAATCTCTGCAACTGCCTCCGCGCCGGTTAGCGTCCTGGCCAATGTGCCTGGTCGTATCGAGAGTCTGATGAACCCGGTCAGGACGACCCAGGGAATTCCCACTGGTTCGTCACCGTTCAATAGTTCGGCCCACCATTGGCGGGCCTGTGGGTGTTGGGATGCGCGGTGGTCGTAGGCGTAGATCAGCAGGTTGAGGTCCGGGACGATCATGGGGCGGTCCCGCCGTCGGCGGTGTTGAGGTGGTGCTCCGCTTCCTCTTGGTCAAGGAGTTTCTTCATCCATCTGGGGTCGTCCCATGGGAGTTCGTCGACAACGGTGATGGATACGACGGCGCCTTCCGGTATGGGCAGTTGTTCGGCGTCCAGCAGCCTGAAGGTTCCGTTCACGAATTTGGCGCTTAGCGTTCTTTTCATGGCAATCTCTCCTATCCGCAGTCTAGTACGCTCGGCTCGTGTTAGCCGTTCGCGGTGAGCGGCCGGCCGGTTCGGCCGGTAGTCCTCGGTGTTGGGCAGGACGTGCCGTACACCGCGGAAGCGGCCTCCGGCGCAAACAGCGGCGGCCAGATACGCCGAAACCCGCCGGAGCCTTTCTATGCGCCAAGTCCATTGGTTGGGGTTCAATAAGCGTGTTTCATACGCTTTCTATGAATCCGACCAATATCGAACCCTGGCTCAACCGAATACACTGCGACGATTGCCTTTCGGCTATGGGCCGGATGCCGTCGGCGTCGGTGAATCTTGTGGTCACATCGCCGCCGTACAACCTGCTCAACAGCAGCGGCAATGGGATGAAAAACGGCAACGGCGGCAAGTGGTCGCGCGCCACCCTGATGTTGCAGGGAGGATACGCCGAGCATGGCGACAGCATGCCCCACGATGATTACGTGGAATGGCAGCGCGAGTGTCTGCGGGAAATGCTGCGGGTGCTCACTCCCGACGGTGCGATTTTCTACAACCACAAGTGGCGGGTGCAGCGGGGCCTGCTGCAGGATCGGGCCGACATCATGGACGGTTTCCCCGTCCGGCAGATCATCATCTGGCAACGCTCGGGTGGGTTCAACCACAACCCGGGTTACTTCCTGCCCACCTACGAGGTGATCTATCTGGTCGCCAACCCGGAGTTTCGATTAGCGCCCAAGGCCGGCGGCATTGGCGACGTGTGGCAGATTCGGCAGGACCGGGGCAACCCTCATCCCGCGTCTTTCCCGGTGGAACTGGCGCGGCGGGCCATTGCCGCCACCACCGCCGAGGTGGTGTTGGACCCGTTCATCGGCAGCGGAACCACGGCCATTGCTGCCCTCATGGAGGGGCGACGGTACGTTGGCATCGACCTGTCCGACGAATACTGCCGCCTGGCCCGCGAACGCATTGCGGCGGCTGCGGATGAGTTGGCACAATCCGACACCGAGCCGGCCGCCGAGGTGGTCGGGGTTCCCTCGGCCCTTGAGGTGCGGGAGATGTTGCAGCAGACCCGCGCTGAGCAGAGGTCAATGCGCCGCTGATTCGCCCCGCCCGCGCCGACACGAGCGGATTGGTGAAAGGGCAACTCCCCCGACGGCCTGCCGTGCGGTAATATGGCTCCAGCCAATACTGGAGTTGACCGCCATGACGATCACTGCCGCCAACCCCACCTCCGTAACTGCCCACGATCTGAAAAGCGCGATCCCTCCCCTGGACGGCGAGCTCAAGCTGCCCGGCCTGCAAGCCGATGTTCGCGTTTGGCGCGATCAATGGGGCATCCCGCACGTGCGCGCGGCCAACGAGCACGACGCCTGGTTTGCCCAGGGGTTCGTCACCGCCCAGGACCGGCTCTGGGCCATGGAATACGACCGGCGCCGGGCCGTGGGACGCTGGGCCGAGGCGGCCGGCGAGTCCGCCGTGGGCCAGGACATGCAGATGCGCCGGCACCGGTTGGAGGATGCGGCCCGGGCCGATTGCGAGGCGGCCGGCCCTCGCGCAAAGGTCATGCTGGAAGCGTATGCGGCCGGCGTCAACGCCTTCATAAACAGCGACGCCCCGCTGCCGGCCGAGTACGCCATCGCCGGCATTGAGCCCGAGCCGTGGGAGCCGTGGCACAGCCTGGCTATCTACAAGGTTCGTCACATCTTCATGGGCGTATTCGAAACCAAGGCGTGGCGGGCCAGACTGGTAAAGGCGTTGGGAGCGGAGCGAGCCGCCGCGCTGTTTCCGTCCTACCCGCCGGGCCAGCCGGTGATCATCCCGACAGGCGCCGATTATGACGGCGCGGTGGACTTGGGGCTGGAGCAACTGCTGGAACACGCCGGCAACCTGAACCTCATCGGCGAGATGGACAGCGGCTCCAACTCGTGGGCCATCGGACCGGAGCGGACCGCCACCGGCAGGGGGTTGCTGGCCGGCGACAGCCACCGAGGCCTGGATACGCCCAGCGTCTACTACCAGAACCATCTGGCCTGCGACGCTTTCGACGTGGTGGGCAACTCCTTCGCCGGGGTGCCGGGATTCCCGCACTTCGGACACAACCAGTGGGTCGCCTGGTCCGTGACCCACACTGCCGCCGACTACCAGGACCTGTACATCGAGCTGTTCAACGATGCAGATCCGTCCCTATACCAGCACCAGGAGGATTGGTACAACGCCGACGTGCGGGACGAGGTAATCAAGGTCAAGGACGGCGCCGACGTTCACCTGCGCACGTGGGCGACGCATCACGGCCCGGTGGTGGGCGGCGACCCGATGTCCGGTTACGGCCTTGCCCTGCGCTACACGGCCGGAGACGGCGGCGACCCGTGGACGGACATCCTGCCGGCCATGCTGGAGGCCACCAGCGTGGAAACGCTGGCCGACACTATGGACGGTTGGGTTGACCCGGTGAACAACTTCGTGATGGCCGACGTGCACGGCAACATCGGCTACCAGTGCCGGGGCGAGATACCCCGCCGACCGGGGGATGCTCCGGCTCCGCTGCCGGTGCCGGGATGGGATGGTGAGCACGAGTGGCAAGGGAGCATCCCCTTTGAGGACATGCCGCGCTACATCAATCCGTCGCCGGGCTACATCGTGACAGCCAACAACCGGCCGGTGGGCGCGGACTATCCATACTACATTTCGATGGACTTTGCCCCCGGGTACCGGGCGATGCGGGTGACCCAAGGAGTAGAAGGCATATCTGGTGCGGCTGCCGCTGACATGGGCCGCATCCACGCCGAGCGCGTGTCCATCCCGGCCCAAGCCTACGTCAGCGCGCTTGCCGAGCTGCCCACTCCCGACGACCCGGCCGTTGCTGCCGCGTTGGTCCGATTGCAGAACTGGTCCGGCAGCATCGACCCCGGCGTGGTTGAGCCGACCATCTACAGCGCAATGCGAGATGCGCTGTTGTGGCGTTTGCTGAAGCACAACATCGGCGAGGACCTGGCCGCGCTGGGCTGGCAGCCTATCGATCGCGGACGCGGCGTCTTCCTGAACCGCTTCAAGAACCTGATGACCGATGCCATTGTCGCGGGCGACACTGACCTGCTGCCCGATGGAGAAGATTGGAACGGTGCGCTGACCACGGCCTTGCAAGAGGCTGTTCGCACTTTGACGGCAAAGTTGGGATCTGACATCGCCGGATGGCGGTGGGATCGGGTACACCGGGCGCGGCCGCAGCATCCGCTGTCCATGGCGATGCCGAAGTTGGGCGACTTGCTGGACCCGCCGGAAATACCCACCGGCGGCGACGGCGACACGCCATGGGCCGGCTCCTACGCGCCGGGCGACCTGGCCACGGTGGGCGGGCTATCGGTGTTCCGCTACGCCTACGACCCGGCCGATTGGAATCGCTCGCTGTGGGCGGTGCCGCTGGGAGCCTCGGGTCACCCGGCCAGCCCGCACTACTTCGACCAGTCAGAGATGTGGAGCAAGGTGCGGATGGCGCCCATGCTGTACGACTGGGAACGGGTTAAGGCCGCCGCGGAGACGGAGCAAACGCTGCGGGCAGGCTAGCTCAGCAGCGTCGGTACGACCGGGACCTAATCCTCCCGCAGGTGCGGCGCCACGCGGTCGGCGAAGAGTTCGAGGTTGGCGATACCGTCGTCCAGCGGCATCCCGGGCCACATCATGCGGAAGCAGCCGTGGGACATGCCCAACGCACGGTAGCGGGATAGCTCCTCCACCACCTCGTCGGGGTCGCCGATGACGAACCGGTCGCGGGCCAGGTCCTCGAAGGGTTCGCGGAAGTTCTCCTCGCCGGGCAGGGCCTTGTCCTGGCCCCACTGGGCGTAGGCCTCGTACTTACCGCCCAGGTAAGGCGCGGCGTTGGCGAAGGCTTCCTCATGGGTGCGGCCCACGAAGACCTCCCGACCCAGGGGCAGGCGGTCGGGCGCGCCCGAGTTGGCGGCGCCGGCGGCCTCGTGGTACATCTCCACCTGCTGGCTGATGGTATCGAACTTGGCGTGGGGGTTGACGTACCAGGTGTAGCCTATGCGGGCGGCCCGGGTGATGGCGGCGTCGCTGTTGGCGGCTACCCACACCGGCGGATGGGGTTGCTGCACCGGGCGCAGCATGAGCTGAGCGTCCTGAAGCCGGAAGTATTGCCCCTCATAGTTCACCTTCTCGCCCGACCACAGCAGGCGCATGGCCTCCAGGCATTCCAGGTAGCGGCTAACGCGGGTTCGGCGGGGCACGCCGAAGTTGTCGTATTCCTCGTCACGGTAGCCGAGGGCGGCGCTCAGGGTGAAGTTGCCGCCGGTGATCACGTCCATAGTGGCCACCCGTTCCGCCAGGTCCACCGGGTGATGCAGGGGCACCAGCATGGTGGCCACCAGTTCCATGCCCCGGGCCTCGGCCGAGATGCGGGCCAGCAGCGGCATCGTCTGCAACTGCTGGTAGGGGTCGGTCAGGTAGTGCTGGCCCTGGTAGACCATGTCGAAACCCAGGTCCCGCGCTGCGCCCACGTAGGCGCAGATATCGGCGAAAGCCTGTTGCATGTCGGCGCCGGCCGGCTGCTGGGCAATGGCGGAAAGGGAAACTCCGAATTTCATGGTCGCTCCTGGGGGAATGTTGGCTTCGTATCAAAGGCGGGCTGTCGGCGCAAAGTCGGCGGATGTTCCTGCGGCGTGTCGTCGTCAACGAATTCGACGCCGGCGGCGCGTTGTCGCGCTTTCCATGCTTCAAACCGCGCTTCGGCCGCTGTACTAGCCGCCGCATTGGCGGCTGCTTTGCTTTCCTTCATGCTGATCTCATACCCGGCTTGCCACTGGGCTTTGAGCAGCGGTTTAAGCAGAAATTCCAGCACCTTCACGGTGAGCCGGCCGCCCGGCACGGCGACGCTACTGGTCGGACGGTGGGGATTCGTCGTTTTCGGGTTCATCATCGTCAACAAACTCGACGCCGGCGGCTCGCTGTCGCTCCTTCCAGGCCTCAAATTCCTTGGTGACTTCTGCTTTGCCTATCTCAATTCCGGCTTCCAGTTGGGCGTCGAGCAGCGGCTTCATCAAAATTTCCAGTAGCGCCATGATGCGATTGCCTCCGATGTGGCTTATCGCCAGAACTGCGAGGGTCACCGCCGGATCAATGTGACCGGATCAATGTGAGTTGTAGTGACGGCTCTATCCAAGATGTTGGCGGCGACCAGCAGGTGCTCAAGTTGCCCAAGCTCCGTATGGCGGAGCAGCGTGGCTACCGCCATTATAAACTCTGCCGTGGTCACGGCTGGCGGGGCGACGCGGGATACCCACCACCGCGGGGAATGCCGCGCCGGCGGATTTATGAGGGTATCGCCGAGCGCCCGCGCGAAACTCATCAGGCATTTCCCGCGAGGCGCTCGACTCCCGCTAGCCGGTCAGCTCCTTGCCCAGCAGGTCGATGGCGGCCTGCACCGCGCCGTGCTTGGTGGCGTCGCGGTCGCCGCCGACGCGGATCTCGATGGCGGCGTCCTCGCCATCCTTGACGGCCAGGCCGATCCAGAAGGTGCCGATGGGCAGCCCGCTACGTCCCGCGGCCGGGCCGGTTACGCCGGTGGTCGAAAGGGCGAAATCGGTGCCGGTGAGTTCGAGGGCGCCACGGGCCATGGCGAGGGCCATTTCCCGGCTGACGCTGCCGGCGGTCTCATAAAGCTCATCGGGCACGCCGAGGATCTTCTCCTTCAGCCCGCCGGTGTAGGCGACGACGCCGCCCGGGAAAAATCGGGACGCGCCCGGGATGGTGCCCAGCGTATAGCCGAGCAGGCCGTTGGTGCAGGCCTCGGCCACGGACACGGTCTGTCCGCGCTCCAAGAGTATCTCCGCCACCTGTGCTACTTCCACGATGCTGCCTCCTGAATGTGTGGGGCGCTAGACGTCCATCATCTTGTCGGGCGACATCAGCTCCCAGAATTCGATGCGGTTGCTCTCCACCAGTGGCCTGATCTGTCCGCCCACATCCAGGGCGGCCTGAGGCAGCTGATTGTCGCCTCGCATGGGCGACATCAAGGCTTCATCGGTCCACTCGAGAATGACGACGTCCTGTTCCGCCGGAGTGGTGGCGCCGTTGAAATAGACCCGGAACTCGCTGCGCTGGCCGGCGTCGTGGTAGATCTGGGCCTGCTTCTGGAGCAGGCTGGCCACGCGGCGGGCCTCGCCGGGCTTGGTCTTGAAAATTCTTCGCAGTACGTACATGTTCTTCTCCTTTTGGCAACATGCAATTTGCATTGAGCTTGTCGCGTTGAATCAGGCGTCCGGTGCATAGTCGTTGACCAGGGTCACCAGGCGGTTCACAAAGCGGTGAACGATGGGCCGGTCGGCTACGATTTCGTAGTCTTCCATCTCGTCGTGAAAGAAGTTCTTGTGGAACTTTTCCGCGGCGAGAAATCCGGCAGCCAACAACGGATCCTGGTACTCCGATTCCAGCCGGACGACCGCGTTTTTGGTGGCGCGGTGAGTCCGGTATTGCCAGCCACGCTGTTTGGCTGCAGCGATAACGGCTTGTGTGGCCGCGCCATAGAGTTTTTCCGAGCCTTGACGGCGGTCTCCCGAGTCGAATTCACGATCCGACTGTGCCAGGAAGGCAACGGCCTGTTCGACGCATTGAGCGACGGCATCGTCTCCGACGGTAGCCATCGTCGCCTCCTTGTGAAAATGATAGCTGGTGCATCAGCGCGAATATCATACCTGAATTTCCGCCCGGTAAACGGCCGGCCAGGGCACCGGATGCAGGCAGCCCCATCTCGGCGCGGCGGGCCACCGGGAGAACCCGCCGCTTCGGAATGTCGAGCGCGCGGAGCCGTTGAGCGCCCCAAGCGCTAATCGTTGCCCGGACCGGCGGCGGAGGCTTCGCCGGTCAGTGGCCCGAGTTCTTCGGACTGATCGGCGGCTGCGGGCCGGCTTGACCGGATCCCAAACAGCCGCAGCACGCGGCGATAGAGGTTGGGGATGGATTCCTCGAAGAGCATGTAAACCACCGGGACCGCCACCAGCGTCAGGAAAGTGGAGCTGATCAACCCTCCAATTACCACCGTGGCCAACTCAGCGCCCACCAGGCCGGCCGATTCGCTCATCGAAAGCGGGATCAACGCCAGGATGGTAGTGAAGGCAGTCATCAGGATGGGCCGCACGCGGGTGCGGCCGGCGGACATCACCGCCGCCAGCGGCTCCAGGCCGGCCCGGCGCTGCTGGTGTACGAAAGTAAGCAGTACGATGGCGTTGGTCACCACGATGCCCACCAGCAGCAGGAACCCCATCAGCGCCGGCAGGCTCAGCGACCGGTCGGTGATCACCAGCGCGATCAGGGCGCCCACTACGGCCAGGGGCATACTGAGCACCACAATGAAGGGAATTTTCAGCGAGCCCAGGGTGGCCACCATCACCAGGTACACCAGGGAGACGCCGATGACCATGGCGACGTAGACGTTGTTGAACTCCTCCCGGATGTCGCTGAAGGTGCCGCCGGAGCGAACGCTGACGCCGGGGGGCAGAGGAGTGGCGGCGACGATGGCGTCGACGCGCTCGCCGATGGCGCCGGCGTCCCGTCCGGCCAGGCGTCCGGAGATAGTGGCGGAACGGTGGCCGTTGTAGTGAGTGACCACGCTGGGTCCCACGGTATGCCTGGTGTCGGCGATGCTGCCCAACGGAATGGCGCCGGCGTTGCTACCGATGGGCAGGAGCGGGAGATCCGACGGGTCGTCCACGGCTTCGGCAACCGCGCGCACCACCACGTCCAGAGTTTCGCCACCCACGTCGATCTCGGCGACGTCGCTGCCGCGCATCCAGGTGCGGATCTGGTTGGCGACGCTCATCGTGGACAGGCCGTAGCGTCCGGCGGCGTCGGGGTCGATGGCGATAGTAAGCTCCTCTCTGCCGTCCACGATATTGGTCTGCACGTTGCGCACGCCGGGGTCGCGTTCCACGGCGGCCCGCAGCCGGTCGGTGGCGATGCGCACGTCTTCGTAGTTGGCGCCGGTGAGGGTGAGGCGCAGACCGCCGCCGCGTCCCGGCCCGCCGGAGTCAGCAAAAACCCGGGTGGTGACGCCGGGCTTTTCCGGCAGGGCGTTCCGGATCCGTTCGTCGAGGTCGTCCGGAGCGTTCTCTCCCAGCAGTACGTTGAACCCGGCCCGGTCGAAGGCTGCGTCGGCGGTGGACCCGAAGCTGCGACTGCTGGCGCCCAGGGTCACCTGATAACTCTCGGCGGCTCCTGTGGCGACAAACTCGTCCAGCATGCCTTCAACCTCGCTGACTTCTTCGACGAGTTGGACGGTGGAGGGATTGCCGCTGAGGGTGAGGTCGATGCGGATGCCCTCGGTACGTCCCTGGGAGAACAGTTCGATGGGTAGTTGGCGGATGAGCGTCAGGCTGGCCAGCACCACCAGGACGCTGACGATGGCGGTTATCAGCCGATAGCGCAAAGCCAACCGGAGGACGGGGGTGTACAGCTTCTGCAGGTAGGTGTCGCCCCGAGGGTTCGCGGGATCGTGGGCCATGTCGCCGGTGCGCAGGAACCAGGACGCCAGCACCGGAACGGCGGTCAGGGCGACCAGCGTGGACGCCAGGAGGGAAACGCACACCGTCTGGGCAAAGGGCGAGAAGAATTGCCCCACTACTCCCGGCAGGAAGCCCAGGGGAACGAAAACCGCCACCGTGGTCAGAGTGGATGCGACGACCGGCGGGCTGACCTCCTGGGTAGCGGCGATCACGGCCAGGGCGCGGGGACTGCCCTCCTGGATGTGCCGGTAGATATTCTCCAGCACCACGATGCTGTCGTCGACGATGCGGCCGACGGCGATGGCCAGGCCGGCCAGGCTCATGAAGTTCAGCGTCCAGTCGAACAGGACCATGACCAGCATCGTTATCATCACGCTGAGGGGGATGGACAGCGCGATGATGATGGTGGGCCGGATGGCGTTGGCGATGCCGGCAAAAGGCCGCGGCCGCAGTTGCAGCAGGAAGAGGAACACCGCGGCCACGGCGAAGCAAAAGCCCTGCATACCCTGCCCGAGAACTTTGCCCAGTTCTTCCTCCAGGCGGGGAGCCTGGCTTTCGATCACCGAGATTTCCAGGTCGGGCGGAAGTCGTTCGTGCAGGTCCGCCAGCAACTCGTCGATGCGGTGTGTGATTTCGATGGTGTTGCCGTCGCCGGTCTTGTGAACGTTCAGGCTGACGCTGGGCTGGCCGTTGGTGCGGGAGATGGTGGTGGCTTCCGGGGTGGCGACCCGAACGTCGGCAACTTCCGACATCCGGATCGGGGTGGCGTTGCTGCTGGAGGGGCGAGGCGATTCCGGCGATCCGGCGGGGCGGGAAAAACCTACCGGCAGGTTTCGGATGGTATCCAGGTCGGTGTAGCCATGAAAGGCGCGGACCGTCACGGTGCCGTCGGCGGACTCCACGCTGCCGGCGTTGACGTCCACGGAGTTGCTCTGCAGCGCGCCGATAACGTTCTGTATGGACAATCCGTAGGTATTCAGTGATGTGGGGTCCACGGTGACGACTACCTGCTCATTGACGCCGCCCTCAATGTCAACTTCGAACACGCCCGGCACCGCCTGGATCGGCGGCGCGATCTGCCGCTCCACAATTCGGAGCAGTTCGGGGATGTCCCGCTGGCCGGCTACGCTCAACTCCATCACCGGCCGCTGGTTGGGGGTCAGCTCGAACACGCGGGGGTCGCCGGCGGCGTCCGGGAGCCGCAGACCGGATACCCGGCTGACGATTTCCGCCTCCGCCTCCTCGATGTCCACGTTGTTTTCGAAGCTGGCCCGCACCTGGGAACGGTTAGACCGTGACGTGGATGTCACTTCATCGAGGCCCTCCATGCCGATGATCAGGTCCTCAATGGGCTTGGTGACCTCCTGGGAAACCTGGTACGGCGTGCCCTGCTGGTAGGAAGTCGAGACGTTGATGACGCGCAGGCTGATCTCGGGGAAAAGCTCCTGCTGCAACTGCTGGTAGGCGTAGATGCCGCCAGCCAGCACCAGGATCAGGATCATGACGGTGACCGTCCGACTTTGCAGGGCCAACTTGGTCAGAATTATCATCTCGGTCTCCCGACGGCGGCCTGAAAGTACATGAAAATCGTTGGATATCTGAAAGTCGATGTACGTTGACGGTTTCGATTTGGATCTGTGTATGTAGGGTTCGGATTACGTCGGCGTTCAACCCTTGCGCAGCAGAGTCAGGAACTCGCGGTTCCCAGCGTCCCCCGTGATCGGCGAGGGGATCGTATCGAGCAGGATGACATCATCGCGGGAGGCCAACCACCCCTGGATCCTGGCGAGGATGTCTTCGCGGAGGGCGTCGCTACGGATGATACCGCCCCGGCCGACCTCACCGCGGCGGGCCTCGAACTGGGGCTTGATGAGCGTGATGGCGTAGCCGCCAGCCTTGAGATGCGCCAATGGCTCGGGCAACGCCATGGTGAGGGATATGAAAGAGACGTCGGCGACCAGGAGATCGACCGGCTCGGGCAGGTCAAAGGGGTAACGCGCGTTGACCTTCTCCAGGCACGTTACCCGTGGGTCCTGGCGCAGCCGGTAGTGCAGTTGGCCGTGTCCGACGTCGACGGCGTAGACGCGGGATGCGCCGCGCTGGAGCAGGCAGTCGGTAAACCCGCCGGTGGATGCCCCCACGTCCAGGGCGGTTATGCCTTCAAGTACGATGCCGTGGGGTTGCGCCCAGGTGTCCAGGGCATGGGCCAGCTTGACGCCACCGCGGCTGACGTAGGGCAGCCGCTGGCGCAGTTCCAGGGGCGTGTCGGGTTCCAGAAACGTACCGGCCTTCGGCACCGGCCCCGACGGCGAAATCACCGCGCCGGCCATGATCAGGGCTTGGGCCTGCTCGCGGCTCTCCACCAGGCCCCGCTCCACCAGCAGCACGTCGGCGCGTTGGCGGGTCTGCCGGCGCGGTTTCCGCTGCGGGGAGTCTGGCATGGAGTTGACCACTACTCGCCGATGAAATGGGGCCGGCGTTTTTCCAGGAAGGCGCGAAAACCCTCGTGGTAGTCGCGGGTGTCGAACTGGGTCAGGGGCAGGTCGGCCTCATCGGGGGTCAGGTCCAGTGAAGGCTTGGCCAACACCTGGTTCATGGTCTTCTTGTTGACCGCGTGGGACAGGGGAGCCAGGGCGGCGATGTCGGCGGCCAGCTTGTAGGTGACCTCTTCCAGCCGGTCGACGGGAACCACCTGGTTCACCAGGCCAATGCGCAGGGCCTCGTCGGCATCCAGCAGCCGACCCGACAGGAGGATGTACAGAGCGTTGCCCTTGCCCACCAGGTTCACCAGCCCGTACATCTCTCGGTGTCCGATGGTGATGCCCAGGCGCGCCACCGGAATGCCCAGGCGGCTGCCCTCAGCGGCGATGCGGAGGTCGGTGGCGACGGCGAGTTCGCAGCCACCGCCGGCGGCGAACCCGCGGATCATCGAAATCACGGGGGTGCCGATCTCCGCCACGGTCTCCAGCAGCCCGTCCACGGCGGCGTTGTACACGCGCCCCTTGGTCGAGTCACTGCGGTGCTGCTCGAAATCGCTGATGTCCGCGCCGGCGGAAAAGGCCTCGTCGCCCGCGCCGGCGATCACGACGCAGCGCACGTCCCGGTCGGCGTCCAGGTCGCGCAGCAGTTCGGTCAACTGCACCCACATATCCAGGGAGATGGCGTTGCGCTGGGCCGGCCGGTTGATGGTTACGGTGGCCACCGGCGGTTCCCGCCGCACGAGGATGTGCCCGTTGGCGTCCACCGGAATATCGGAGGCTGGGTTCTGTACGGCGGCAGTATCGGTCATCGGAGGGCGCTCCTGGATATGGTCGGGGTGGGACAGCGCGAAAAGCCTATCGGCGCGGGGGTGTGTAAGTCAACAACGGCCCCGCCGAGGTACTTGCAAAACGGGCAGTTTCGGATTTTAATGTCCGCGAGGCTTATCCTCGCCGTGTTTTGCAAGTGGTGAGGAATTCCGCCTAGCGTCGCCATGCCTTGTGTTGCTGGAACAGTTGGTCAACGACCGCAAAAGCAGCAACGCAGAGGCCGATGTTGGCGAACAAAACAAAAACGGCTTCCATAAAAATCCTCCCGTGCGTGGTTGGTTTTTTGAAGCACGCGGGTCAGGACTGCTTTTCCTGGCCCGCAACTTCGTTTGAATGAATGCGGGGCGCTCTGACGAGCGCCCCGGTTATTTTACTGTCGCCGATTGGGCACAATCAATGTCGGGTTGTAAGCAACCATCTGTTGAAGCCCGAATGGACTTGAAAAGCCCTTTGTATGCCCTCCAAAAAGTCCTGCAAAAAGTCAAAGCCGATTTCCAGGTGTTTGACCCCGGAAATCGGCTGTTCAAATATGAAGAAAGCCGGCCTATCGACGAGATGTTGCGGAACTATGGGTACAATTAATCCTGTAAAAAGTTCATCCTGCTTCAATCTTGCAGATAGTGCTGAAATCGTGCCTGAAACGACGGATTTTCCTTGCCTGCAGAGTAGGAATTGAGTAGAATTCAAGGGTCGAAATCGACATAAAAAATGCCACCGCCGAGCTGCGAACTCGACGGCGGCGCGACAGTGCTCCTTCAGCTACAAGGTGCTCGTCATGGCTACTTTACCACCGTCAAATACTCGCCCGCAAGTTGGCGACGACGGATTGGCTTTTATCCAGTCGATTTTTGAGCAAATCGACGCTTCTGATCTGCTGGAACGGCTGAAGCAATACCACTGGACGGGCCGCATTGGTTATAGCCCGGAATCCATGTGGCGAGCGATTTTGCTCCGGTACCTGCTCAACATTCGTTATACCCGGGACCTTATCGCTCACCTGAACGTTTCCCAGCGCTTCCGTACATTGTGCGGTTTCAAGCGGGCTGTGCCTTCTGAGAGCACTTTTTCGCGGTTCTTGAAACGCTTGCGGGATCACCAGGACTTGGTTGACCGGGCGTTGCGGGAAATGATCCGCGTGGCCGGCGAAAGCCTGAGCCGGTTTGGTCGAGAAGTTGCTTTAGACTCCACCGACATAGTCGGCTTTGGGAAATACCATAAAGACAAACGTAACGCGGATCCAGACGCGAAGTGGGGTTCCCGCACCAGCAAGGATCCGCAGACCAAGCGCGAGCTGTTTTACGGCTACAAGTTGCACTTGGCCTGCGACGCCCGCTACGGCGTTCCTCTGGCGTACATTGTCCTGCCGGCCAACGCGAGCGACTCTCCCCAATTGCCGGTGCTCTTTGACCAGATCCGCGATGACCATCCGGAGTTAAAGCCCAGAGTTGCCATCGCGGACAAGGGCTATGACGGCTCCCGAAATTATCGTTTTCTGCATCAGCGGAAAATCAACGCTGTCATCGCCCTTCGGGATACGGATAAGACTGATCAGACCTACTCGCTGGAAGGCCGGCCGCGATGTACTGGTGGCGAGGACATGGTTTATCTCGGGACCCATAAAGGTAAAGGCCATCTTTTCCGTTGCCCAGAGGGTGGCTGTCATCTCAAAGACACCATCCAGTTCACCAAGCATTGCGACCTGGAGTTTTACGAGCGGGCGGAGGATATGCCAGAGCTTAGGAAAGTTGGGAGGCTGGCCCGGGCCAATCCAGCGTGGCAGCGGTTCTACGACAAGCGGGGCTGTGTCGAGCGCCTGTTTGGGTCAGCTAAGCAATCCAGGCTGCTAGACACCCATCGTTGCCTGGGCATCCAACGGATGAAAATGCACGTGGCGCTGTCCCTGTTGGCCTATACGGGGACCATGCTAGCTCATATTGCTGCCGGCGAGTTGAAAGACATGCGCCGGATGGACGTGCGGAGCGCGCTTTCGGCAAGGACGTTAGTACCGCCATTGGCGCTGGCGGTTTGATCTGTCGGTGATAGAATGACCGGGGCGGTTTGCTGCCCCCTTCCCCATGTTGGAGGCGCAAGTGTGTGCCGCCGAAGGGGGTGATAGCATGAAGCCAACCGACTTCGAGCGAAGGGCTCCACTGATTTAGAACCGCCCCGGCCATGATAGCAGGTGGGCCGGGGCGGCTGTCAAAGAAAATTCTGCTATGACCGAAAGCCTCCAGCGGGGAATCTTCGCCGGAGGTTTTTACTTGACATCGCGCGGTATTAAGACGATAGTAACCGTGCTAGAGACACGGGGTTGACCCCGGTCAAATTTTGCTTGCCGTTATGCGGTGGGGCCTTATGGTCCCTCTTGTCAGCGGCAAGCGCGCCGGGATGTCCGTGTCTCTAGCAAGCACCCCATCCGTGATGAGAGGGGCTGCCTTTTTGCGAGAGTTGCTGGAGTTGCGCTGGCGCTGAGGCGCGTTGGCAGTTGAAGTGGTTAAATCACAACGCCCGGTTGCGGTAACAACCGAGCGTCGCGCCTGTTTCACCCGAGCTAGCGGGAGAACCCAGGGCCTTGAAAGGCAGATGAAAGTTTACCCATCTGCTCTTGGGTTTTCAAATACTCCCTGTGTCGGGTTATTCGGCGCAGGGAGTATTTTCATGCGAATGACCCGAGTTTCTTACTGGACCGCCACTGTCATCTTGTGGTTTGTCGGTTTTTTGCTGCAATTGCCGGGCTCTTTTTTCCTGAGCGTGGCAACTTCGATTGCGGTGGGTTTGACGATGGCCGTAATGACCTTTGCACGGTGCAGGGATGCAAAGATGCCATGGTGGTTGGCCTTTTTGGTTTTAATACCATTAATAGGCTTGGCGGTTGTGATTGCAGTTGGAACTCGCCCCACGGCATTCAGGGAAGGGGATCCTCCTCCGTCGATAGAGCGGAGGTAACCCAAGCAATTGTATCGCCCGATTGTAAGGGGCGTTCTTAAGAACGCCCCTTATTTGGTTATCGGTGTGGTCGGATGATTGAAAGGCCGACGAGAACACCTGGCCCAAAGGCCAGAACGATGAGCTCCATGGCGTTTTCTCCTTTTTAGGAAAACGCCCGAGCGACTATGGACAGGAAGCCAAACCCCCGGTTATTATCCGGGGTAGGGTGGTCTTCCGTAGTTCTCTCCTACGTTAGGCCTATGCGCCGTTAGGGTTTTGTTGGAACCTTGGCGGCGTTCCTGCATTTAGGCTTGGTGGTAATTTACACCGGGCGGAAAGCCCGGTGCAACTTTCTTTTGCAAGCTGGCGATAGGATCCGCTTTTAGCAGAATTTTTTAGTGTGGCTGGGACTTCAAATCGGGATTGTCAACTCGTTTTGAAAGTTCCTCGCCCCGCCGTTCCCGGTCACGTTACGAGGGTCGATAGCCGTCCGCAGCCGATTTCTGATTAGTTCATTCAATCGCTGAATGAAAACGATAAACATCTATTATAGATAATAATTTTGCGAAAATCGATGCAATTGGTTGACTAGACGAATAATTAGTATTACATTTGCGCGGGCAAGTCACCGTTCCGACCACAGCGGTATGCACGCGAGCTTTCGCAGACTTCCACGGGGCCAGGCGCCGGACGCGCGTGAAGGAGGAGCTACGATGTCGAGATACCTGAAGCCAACCCTGGTTGCCAGTTTCGTCATATCCGTTCTGCTGGTTGCCGGCATCGCCTGCGGCGGCGCCGAGACGCCGCCGCCTACCGAGGAGCCGGCCCCGGCCGCCGCTGCCAGCCAGGCCACCACGGCTCCTGCCGCTCCGGCTGCCCCCGCCGCAGTCGCGCCGACTCCCACGGCCACGCCGCCCCCGGAGGCGACGCTGCGGCCAACCAACACCCCGGTGCCCACGGCGGTGGCCCGGGTAGTCGCCACGCCGACTCCCAGCGCGGCGGGCCCGAAGTACGGCGGGACGGTGCGGATGTCGGCGTATGCCGATACCAAGGACTGGGACCCGCTGGGTTCGGCCTCGCTGTCCAGCGTGATCTCCTACTCTCAGCTCTACAACCAGATCGTGCAGTTTGACACCACCAACACGCAGGAAGTGGTGAGTGATCTGGCGGAGAGCTGGGAGATCAGCGCCGACGGCAAGCAGTACACCTTCCGGATCCGGGAGGGGATCAACTGGCACGACGGGACGCCCTTCACCGTGGATGACATCATTTACTCCATGCACCGGTACGGGAACCCGTGCAACGCAACGGGGCGCTCGGGGCTGTGGCGCAACTACACCGTGAGGATGCAAGTGGTGAACCCGGTGGACAAGGCCGACTGCACGCCCACCAACGCCGAGGACGTAGTTCGGGCGGTGGACGATCGCACGGTGGAGTACAACCTGGCCTTTGCGTCGGGCGCGTTCATCAAGTTCCTGGCGATCGACTACGCCAAGATTCTGCCCAAACACCTGCTGGAGGACCCGTCGGTGGACCTGAACCAGGGCGAGCACGTGGTGGCCAGCAATGCCGGCACCGGTCCCTTCATCCTTGAGGAGTACCGTTCCGGCAACTCCTACTTCGTCAACAAGAACCCCAACTACTTCAAGGAGGGGCGTCCCTACTTCGACCGCATCGAGCACTTCATCATCACCCAGCCGGCGACTTTGATGGCCCAGGTTGAGGCGCGGCAGATCGACATGGCCAACGCCGGCGCCACCAACCTGGAGGCCCCCGAGTATTACGAGCTGGAGCGGGTGACCAACGGCGATTACGTGGCCCACGACATCAAGGCCGGTGGCAACTTTGGCCTGATGCTCAACGTCAAGCGCGAGCCCTTCGATGATCACCTCGTACGGCGGGCTATCTACCTGGCCGTGGACCGCCAGAAGGTGGACGAACGGGCCTTCGGCGGCGCGGGCGTGACCCACTGCCCGCTGATGGATCTGGCCCACACCAACGACGAATGCACCACCTGGCCCGGCCTGCGGCCCAAGGACACCCCCGGCGGCCAGGAGGACATCGCCGAGGCCCGGCGCCTGATGGCGGAGGCGGGTTTCCCGGACGGGTTTGAGGTGCAGTACACCGTGCGTCAGGTGGGTTCATACCCGGCGCAATGCTCGGTGATCAAGCAGGACCTGGAGGAGTTCCTGGGCATCACCGGCGAGATCGAGACGCTGCCCAGCGCGGCCGGCTATGCCAAGTACGGCACTTCGCGCCCGGCGGACGCCAAGGGAGACTGGGAGTTGAGCTGCCAGGGCGAGGGCATGGTGGTGTTTGACCCGGACGCGATTTACGGCGGGGTCTATCTGCCCGGAGCCACCCGGAACTACACGGACTGGGAGCATCCCAAGGTGACCGCGTGGTTCGAGGCCCAGAAGGTGGAACTCGATCCCGACAAGCGCCGGGAGATCAACAAGGAAGCCGAGCTGTGGCTGGCCAGCTTTGAGGACAACCACTGGGTCAACCTGCTGCTGGGGCAACTGTTCTGGCTGGTCCACAAGGACGTCAAAGGGTTCAACGCGCCGATCACCGTACAATACGGGTTCAAGCACGAGGACCTGTGGCTGGACCGCTAGGAATCAGGGCGCTGGCACGGGCCGGGTAGCGCTGACGGGAATCGTAGAAATATTGGGGACAGTCATAATGATTGTCCCCAAAGATTTACGAAACCGATAAATGATTATCGCGTGATAGGATATTGACGTATATCGTAGATTATCAATTCATATATGAACGATACAGATGGTTTTCCTTGACATGCCATTGGCACACGACTAGGATAGGCCGCGCTGTCCCGAACACGCCGAAGTGTGGTCCACGGTACAGTGGGGAGCGCCCATGCGCGGGCGTTTTCCGACCCCGGCAGGAGGCTTTCGCATCAATGTCATCATATAGAGTGAAACCGTTCATCATTGTCATCGCCATCGTGGCGGTTTTCGTAATTGGAACCGCGTGTGGCGGAGCAGAAGCGCCGGCCCCGGCGGCTCCGTCCGATACCGGCTCGGCCCCTGCGGCCGCCGCCCCCACCGCAGCCAGCCCGGCCAGCCCCGCCACGGGAGCCAGCGCCCCCGGGCCCGGCTCGACGGTAGCCGCCCCGGCGGCTCCGGCGACCGCCGCCCCGGCGGCCAACGTGCCGCCGACCGCCACGCCGCCGCCAGCGGCCACGCAAAGGCCCACCAACACGCCGGCGCCCACGGCCATCGCGCGCACCGCGGCCACCCCGGTGCCCAGCGGCCCGCCCCAGACCGGCGGCCTGGTCAGGATGGCGGCCTACGCGGACACCAAGGACTGGGACCCGCTGGGCTCGGCGTCCACATCCAGCGTGATCTCCTACTCCCAGCTGTACAACCAGTTGGTGCAGTTTGACACCACCGTCACCAGCGAGGTGGTGCCGGACCTGGTGGAAAGCTGGAGCCTCAACGATGACGGAACGATCTACACTTTCCGTATCCGGGACGACGTTACCTGGAATGATGGAACGCCGTTCACCATTGACGACGTGCACTATACGTTCCTCAGGTACGGCAACCCCTGCAACAGCACCGGCCGCTCCGGGCTGTGGCGGCGGTATGCCAACCCGCTGGAGGTTGCGGACCGCGACGCCGGCGACTGCACCATCACCAATCCCGAGGACGCGCTGCGGGTGATTGACGACCAGACCATCGAATTCCACCTGGCCTTCGCGTCGGGCGCGTTCATCAAGTTCCTGGCCATCGACTACGTCAAGATCCTGCCCAAGCATCTCCTTGAGCAAGACATCGACCTGAACCTGGCGGAGAACATCATCAAGCACAACTCCGGTTCCGGCCCGTTCGTCCTGGAGTCGTATCAGTCCGGCAACTCCTACTTCGTGAACCGGAACGAAAACTACTTCAAGGAAGGGCGTCCGTACCTGGATCGCATCGAGCACTACATCATCACCACGCCGGCCACGGCGCAGGCGCAAGTGGAAGCGCGTCAGATCGACATGGCCAACGCGGCCACGATGAACCTGACGGCGCCGGAGTACTATGCGCTGGAGCAGCGGACCGAGAGCGAGTACGTCGCCCACGACGTGTTCGGCGGGGCGACCCGGGGGTTCATGCTGAACGTAAAGCGTGAGCCCTTCAACGACCACCGGGTGCGCCAGGCCATCAACCTGGCGGTGGACCGGCAGAAGCACAACGAGCGTGGTCTGCACGGCGCCGGCCGCGGTCACTGCCCGCTGGTGGGCATGGCCAACAGCCTGGAAGAGTGCGCCACCTGGCCCGGGATGCGCCCCAAGGACACTCCCGAGGGCCAGCAGGACATCCAGCGCGCCCGCGAGTTGCTGGCCGAGGCTGGTTACCCCGACGGGTTCGAGGTGCAGTACACCGTGCGCCAGGTCGGCACCTACTCCGACGAGTGTTCGGTCATCAAGCAGGACCTGGAGGAATACCTGAACATCCGCGGTCCGATTGAGGTGTTGCCCAGCGCGGCCGGTTACGCCAAGTACGGCACCTCCCGTCCGGCCGACGCCAAGGGCGACTGGGAAGTGAGTTGTCAGGCCGACGGCATGACGGTGCTGGACCCGGACGCCATCTACGGCGGTATCTTCCTCAAGGGTGGCACTCGCAACTACACCGACTGGGAAGCCCCTGAAATCAACGACTGGTTCGAGGCCCAGAAGGTCGAGCTCGACCCGGAGCGGCGTCGTGAGATCAACAAGGAAGCCGAGCGCTGGCTGCACGAATTTTCCAACAACCACTGGGTGAGCCTGACCCTAGGGCAGAACTTCTGGGTCGTGCACCGGGACGTGAAGGGATTCGTGGCCCCGCAAACGGTGCAGTACGGATTCAAGCACGAAGACCTGTGGCTGGACCGGTAGAGCCATCTGCCGGATAGAGTTCCCAACCATAACGCGGACGGGAGGGCACATGAAGCTGAGGGTGAAACCAACGTTACTGATCAGTATCGCTGCCAGCGTGTCTCTGGCGATTGGCGTGGCCTGCGGCGGAGCGGAAGAAACGGCGGCGCCGGCCGCGCCGGCAGCTCCCGCCGCAACCGAAGCCCCCGCTGCTGCGGCGCCGGCCCCGGCGGCCGCGGCCACAACGGCGCCGGCCGCACCGGCGGCTCCCGCGGCTCAGGCTGCCGATCCGACTCCGACCTTCACGCCTCCGCCGGAGGCTACCATTCGACCTACCAACACGCCGGTGGCCGAGTACGCGGCGCGGATCGCTCCCACGCCGACGCCCTCGGGTCCTCCCCAGCAGGGCGGCACGGTGCGCATGTCGGCCTACGCCGACACCAAGGACTGGGACCCGCTGGGTTCGGCGTCGCTGTCCAGCGTGATCTCCTACTCGCAGTTGTACAACCAGCTGGTGCATTACAACAGCGTAGAGACCGACCAGGTGGAAGGCGACCTGGCGACCGACTGGCAGGTCAGCCCGGACGGGCTCACCTACACCTTCAACCTGCACGACAACATTCAGTGGAACGACGGCGAGTCGCTCACCTCGGACGACGTGGTGTACAGCTTCCTGCGGTACGCCAACCCGTGCAACCCGTCCGGCCGGTCGGGACTGTGGCGTCAGTATGCCGTGGCGCTGGAGGTAGCGGATCGGGACGGGGGCGACTGCACGGCTACCAATGCCAATGACGTGGTCAGGGCAGTTGATGACCGGACCATCGAGTTCGACCTGCGGTTCCCGTCGGGCGCCTTCATCAAGTTCCTGGCAATCGACTACGTGAAGATTCTGCCGAAGCACCTGCTGGAGCAGGGGATTGACCTGAACCTTTCCGAGAACATCATCAAGCACAACTCCGGTTCCGGCCCGTTCGTACTGGAAGAGTACTCGTCGGGCAACTCCTACTTCGTGAACCGGAACGAAAACTACTTCAAGACCGGCAAGCCGTACTTCGACCGCATCGAACACTTCATCATCGTTGACACCGCAACCCTGACCGCTCAGATCGAGGGACGCAACATTGACATGATGAACGGCGGCTTCTCCAACCTGACGCCCCTGGAGTACCTGGAACTGGAACAGCGGATGGAAGGGGAATACGTGATGCACGAGTTCCCGCCCTCGGGCAACTGGGGCTTCATGATGAACGTGAAGCGGGAACCCTTCACTGACCCGCGGGTGCGGAAAGCCATTCACCTGGCCATCGACCGGGACGACCTGAACGAGAAAATCTGGGACGGCACTGCCGGCATCGCCTGCCCGCTGGGAGGCATGGGACACTCCTTCGACGAGTGCTACACCTGGCCCGGCATCCGGCCCAAGGACAGCGCCGGCGGCCAGCAAGACCTGGAGGAAGCCAAGCGGCTGATGGCCGAAGCCGGATACCCCGACGGTTTTGAAGTCCTGTACACCGCCCGACAGGTGGCCGGCTACCCCAAGCAGTGCGCGGTGATCAAACAGCAGTTGGAAGACGCCCTGGGCATCACCGGCGACATCGAGACCCTGCCCAGCGCCGCCGGATACGCCAAGTACGGCACTTCCCGCTCGCCGGATGCGCTGGGTGACTGGATAGTTTCGTGCCAGGGCGAGGGTATGGTGGTCCTTGATCCTGACGCGCTGTATGGCGGCGTCTATAACAAAGGCGGCACCCGCAACTACACCGACTGGAGCAACCCGATGGTGGAGGAGTGGTTCGAGGCTCAGAAGACTGAGCAGGACCCGGACGCCCGTCGGGAGATCAACAAGACCGCCGAATTGTGGTTGAACGATTATTCCGACAACCACTGGGTCAACCTGGGCTGGAACCGGTTCTTCTGGATCGTCCACCGCGACATCAAGGGGTTCCATCCGCCCACCACCGTGCAGTATTTCTTCAAGTATGAAGACTACTGGCTTGACCGTTAGCCAAAGGGATCGCGCTCAAACGTGCTGCTACCGGGACGTTAGGGGGTACACATGAGACAGTACGCTGCCAAACGCATCGGGTTATTCATACCCACCGTGCTGCTGGTGACGGTCATCGTATTCGTGGTGATGCGGCTCATTCCCGGCGACCCGGCGCTGGCCATCCTGAGCGCGGACGACGCGGCCTACACCGAGCAGGAACTGGCAGAACTGCGGGCCGAACTCGGCACCGACCGGCCCATTGTGGTCCAGTACTTTGACTGGATGAGCGGTCTGCTGCGAGGAGACTTCGGCACGTCCTTCTGGTGGAACGGGCCGGTGATGGACCGGTTGGGCGAGCGTATTCCGGTCACCATTGAGCTGGCGATCCTGGGCATCGCCCTGGCGGTCGTCTGCGCTGTGCCCCTGGGGGTGATCTCGGCCATCAAACCGGACAGCCCCATCGACTACGTGTCCCGCATCTTCACCCTGGTCGGCATATCGATTCCGACCTTCTTCAGCGGCATCCTGCTTACCCTGATTCTCATTCGAGCCTTCGGGTGGCTACCGCCGCTGGGGTACGAGAACATCTGGGACGACCCGTGGGCCAACATCAAGCAGATGATGCTGCCGGCGCTGGCCCTGGGGTTCTACGACATGGCGTTCATCGCGCGGGTCACCCGTTCTTCCATGATGGAGATCCTGCGCGAGGACTACATGAGGACGGCGCGCTCCAAGGGGCTGCGCGAGAGGATTGTGCTGTCCCGCCATGGGTTGAAAAACGCCGTGTTGCCCATCCTGACCATCTCCGGATGGCAGTTCGGGAGACTGTTCGGCGGCACGGTGATCATCGAGCGCATCTTCCTGATCCCGGGTGTCGGCCAGTTGCTCATCGACGCGGTTTTCCAGCGGGACTTCCCCACCATCCAGGCGATCATCGTCATCGTCGCGGTGTCCATCGTGGTCATCAACCTGCTGGTTGACCTGCTCTACGGGTGGCTGGACCCGCGCATCCGCTACGCATAGAACGCGCCTGCGCTCGGAATTAGTCGTTACAAGTCATTGGCACTGGAGAACCGGCGATGGCTACCCAAACACCCAACGACGCCCTGAGGGCCCAGGATACCGCTGCGCTGGATGATGCAGCGTTGCGGGACATGCGGCCCCGTCCCACGTGGTACGGGAACGTCTGGCGTTTCTGCCGCACGAAACCGCTGGGAGGCATCAGTGCCGCCATCATCCTGCTCACGGTCCTGGCGGCAATACTGGCGCCGGTGATCGTGCCCCACGACCCGCTGGACCTGGTCCACGCGCCCTTCGTCGCGCCTTCTTCCATCGCCTGGCTGGGTTCCGACGACCTGGGCCGTGACGTTTTCAGCCGAGTGATCGCCGGGGCGCGGATCTCGATGTACGTGGGGATCATGAGCGTACTGATCGGGATCACCATAGGCACGATAATCGGGATACTGAGCGCCTACGTGGGCGGCGTCGTGGACCTGGTGATCCAGCGCATCGTGGACGCCCTGATGGCCTTTCCGGCCATCATCATGGCGCTGGGGCTGATGGCCGCGTTGGGGGCGTCGGTGAACAACATCGTGGCCGCGTTGGTGGTAATCCTGGTGCCGGGAGCGATACGGGTGATCCGCTCGCAGGTGCTGAGCATCAAGGAGCTGGACTACACGCTGGCGGCGCAGGCCATTGGCGCGCGGCCGTGGCGCATCATGCTGCGACACATTCTGCCCAACGTGACGGCGAGCTACATCGTGCTGAGCACCATCACGCTGGGGCTGGCCATCGTCATCGAGGCGTCGCTGAGCTTCCTGGGAGTTGGAGTGCCGCCGGACGTGCCCACCTGGGGCGGGATGCTGACCGAAGGCGCGTCGCAGTACATCCGCAACGCGCCGTGGCTGGCGGTATTCCCCGGCCTGGCGATTTCAGTGATCGTGTTCTCCATCAACTTCCTGGGCGACGCTTTGCGCGACACGCTGGATCCGCGGTTGCGCGGCCGATAGGGTCGAAATACATTGCGCGTGATGGCCCCTTCCAAGCGGAAGGGGCCTTACTTTGTGCGTAATTCGTAACGGCGGCGACTATTCCCGGACATCGCCTATTGACACCGCGAATTGTGTGGGATACCATTCCCGCCCGTATCTCACGGATTGTGGTTAATTTCACAATTGGCCGCAGCCGGGGATTATATTTTCTGGTTGCGGACACCAGCCCTTCTCCGCCCGTCCGCAACGGCGCACAAACGGAATAACGAGACTGGAGGTCTGAAGCAAATATGAAGCCATCTACCTTTGGCCGGCCATTCCTGCGGACGTTGCCGCTGATCGCGGGCGCTGCTGCATTGATGGTCGGCATTGCCTGCGGCGGAGCCGAAGCGCCGGCCGCACCCGCCGCAGCCCCGGCGGCCCAGCAACCGGCGGCGGCCACCCAGGCGCCAGCTGTCGCGCAACCCACCAACACCCCGATTCCTGAGGCCGTGGCTGCCACCGCGCGCCCGACCAACACTCCGGCCCCCACCGCCACACCGCGCGTGGTCGCCACGCCCACCCCCAGCGCCGGAGCCCAGTACGGCGGCACCCTGCGGATGTCGGCCTATGCCGATACCAAGGACTGGGACCCGCTCGGTTCCTCGTCCCTGTCCAGCGTGATTTCCTACTCTCAGCTGTACAACCAGATTGTGCAGTACGATACGGTGGATACCAACGCCATCACCGGCGACCTGGCCGAGTCGTGGGACGTGAGCCCCGACGGCCTGACCTACACCTTCCACCTGCGGGACGACATGCAGTGGACCGACGGCACCGAGATCACCTCAGCGGACGTCATCAGCACCCACTCCCGCTACGGCAACCCGTGCAACAGCACCGGACGCTCCGGCCTCTGGCGCAACTACACCGTCAAGATGGAAGTGGTGGACAAGGACGGCGGCAATTGCACTCCCACCAACCAGGATGCGGTGCTGCGGGCCATCGACGACAAGACCGTTGAGTTCAATCTCCAGTTCGCCTCCGGGGCTTTCATCAAGTTCCTGGCCATCGACTACGCCAAGGTACTGCCGGGCCATCTGCTTGACGCCGACCCCAATTGCGCGGTGCGCGATGCCGCCAATCCCTGTTCCCTGAACCTCGGCGAGAACATCATCGAGATGGGGACCACCTCCGGCCCCTACATCCTGGAAGAGTACCAGGTCGGTGACTTCTACTACGTCAACAAGAACCCGGACTACTTCAAGGAAGGACGTCCCTACGTTGACCGCATCGAGCACACCATCTTTACCGGGCAGGCCAAGGACACGCTGATCGCCAACTTTGAGGCGGGTCGACTGGATATGGCCAACGGCGGTTTCACCAACCTGTCGCCGACCCAGTACTTCGACCTTGAGAAGAGCACCAACGGCGAGTACGTGGCCCATCCCATCGCCGCTGGCACCAACTGGGGCCTGATGCTCAACGTGAAGAAGCCCCAGTTCCAGAGTCACCTGGTGCGCCAAGCCATCAACCTGGCCGTTGACCGTCAGGAGATTGACGAGCGCGTGTTTGACAACTCCGGCGGCAGCTACTGCCCGCTGATGGGACTGGCCCATGCCAACGAAGTGTGCATGGACTGGCCCGGCATCCGGCCCAAGGACAGTGCCGGCGGACAGGAAGACCTGGCCGAAGCCAAGCGCCTCATGGCGGAGGCCGGCGTGGCTGACGGCTTCGAAGTCCAGTACACCGTGCGCCAGGTCGGCAACTATCCCGACCAGTGCCAGGTCGTGAAGCAGCAGTTGCAGGATGCGCTGGGTATCACCGGCGACATTGAGACCCTGCCCAGCGCAGCCGGTTACGCCAAGTACGGTACGTCCCGCGCCGCCGAATCGGACGGCGACTGGGAGATCAGCTGTCAGGGCGAAGGCATGGTGGTGTTTGACGCCGATGCCGTTTACGGTGGCGTTTACCTGAAGGGCGGCACCCGGAACTACACCGACTGGTCCAACGACCAGGTGGTGGACTGGTTCGAGCGCCAGAAGGTGGAACTCGACACCGAAGCCCGCCGGGAGATCAACAAGGAAGCCGAGCTCTGGCTCCACAGTTTCGCGGACAACCACTGGGTCACGCTGCAGTTGGGTCAGCTCTTCTGGCTGGTGCACCAGGACGTGAAGGGGTTCACCGCCCCGTCCACAGTGCAATACCAGTTCAAGCACGAAGACCTGTGGCTGGACCGCTAATCCGTCACACCGGGACCAAATTACCGGCACAGTGACTCGGCGAACCCATTTGTAGGGGCGAATGACTATTCGCCCCTACTGTATAAAGGTCATATTCCATGCGACAGTACGCAATCAAGCGCATCGCGCTCATCATCCCCACGGTGCTGCTGGTAACCATCATTGTGTTCACGGTGATGCGGCTGTTGCCCGGCGACCCGGCCCTGGTAATCCTGAGCGAAGGCGACGCCTCTTTCACCCAGGAAGAACTGGAAGACCTGCGCCGCCAATTGGGCACGGACCGGCCCATCGTCGTCCAATACGTGGACTGGATCGGCGGGCTGGTACAGGGCGACCTAGGAACTTCCATCTGGCGGTCGGGACAGCCGGTGACCAAGCTGGTGGGAGACCGCGTCTTCCGAACATTGGAATTGGCCGTGCTGGCCATCCTGATCGCCGTGCTCTTCGCCGTTCCCCTGGGGGTCATTTCGGCCATCAAACCGGACAGCGTGATCGATTACTTCTCAAGGGTCATCGCGCTGGTGGGGATATCGATACCAACGTTTTTCGCCGGGTTGCTGGTGGTGCTGGTATTGTCCCGCGGCTTCGGCTGGCTGCCCCCTCTGGGATATGAGGACCTGTGGGATAACCCCTGGAAGAACTTGCAGCAGATGTTCCTGCCGGCCCTGGCGCTGGGTTTCTACGATATGGCCTTCATCGCCCGGGTGACTCGTTCCTCGATGATGGAGATCATCCGGGAGGACTACATGCGCACGGCTCGAGCCAAGGGCCTCGGCGAGCGCATCGTCCTGGTGCGCCACGGCCTGAAGAACGCCGTGTTGCCCATCCTGACCATCTCCGGCTGGCAGTTCGGGCGGCTCTTCGGCGGCACCGTCATCATCGAGAGCATCTTCAAGGTGCCCGGCATCGGCACCCTGCTCATCGAGACCGTGTTCCAGCGGGACTTCCCCACCATCCAGGCGATCATCATCGTTATCGCGGTGTCCATCGTGATTATCAACCTCCTGGTTGACCTCCTGTACGGCTTGCTGGATCCCCGGATCCGGTACGCCTAGCATCGATGCCACGTTGTCCATTTGAGGAGCGTTGACAGCATGACTACAACCAACACCGTGCAAACGATGGCTGAGGGCGAGGTTGAATTTCAACTTCAGGGAATGCGCCCGCGCCAGAGCCGGTTGGAGAAGATAATCGCTTTTTCCCGCTCGAAACCCCTGGGAGCGGTGAGCGCCGTCATCATTATTCTGACCATTCTGGCGGCGGCGGTTTCCTATGCCGTTCCGGGTATCCTGCCTCACGACCCGCTGGATGTCCGCGCCCACGAAGAGAAGTACCTGCCACCGCAACCCGGCGCGTGGCTGGGCAGCGACCACCTGGGCCGCGACGAGCTCAGCCGGATCATCGCCGGCTCGCAGATCTCCATATACGTCGGCCTGCTCAGCGTGGGCATCGGCGTGACCCTGGGCGCCCTCATCGGCATTCTGAGCGCCTACATCGGAGGGGTGGTAGATTTGGCCATCCAGCGCATCGTGGACGCCATGATGGCCTTCCCGCCGATCATCCTGGCGCTGGGACTGGTGGCCGTCCTGGGCGGGTCCGCCAACAACGTGATCATGGCGCTGCTGGTGATCCTCCTGCCAGGAACCATCCGGGTGATCCGCTCGCAGGTGCTTAGCATCAAGGAACTGGACTACACCCTGGCGGCCACCGCCATCGGCGCTGGCTCGATCCGCATCATGCTGAAGCACATCCTGCCCAACGTGATCGCCAGCTACATCGTGCTCGGCACCATCACCCTGGGCTTCGCCATCATCATCGAGGCTTCGCTGTCATTCCTGGGCGTGGGCGTCCCGCCGGATATCCCAACCTGGGGCGGCATGCTCACCCGCGGCACCGAGGAGATTCGCATTGCCTGGTGGCTGGCGGTGTTCCCCGGCATCGCGATTTCGGTGGTGGTCTTCGCCATCAACTTCCTGGGCGACGCCCTGCGCGACGCGCTGGATCCCAGGCTGCGGGGACGGTAGGCACGATAATAGCGAGAGTCAGAGTAATGTGGGGGCGAATGATCATTCGCCCCCATAATGTTTGTGTACAGTGGCACGGGTCTACAGCAGCAATTCTGCCGCTGGAATCAGACGCGGGTTGGGTTGGGTTGGGTCGACCATAAGGCCGAAATCCTCAAGGGTCGTTGCTCCCAGCAAGTGGCGGCCTTCTGGTCCGAATATGACTGTGCAGGTTCGTTCCCTGCCGTCAATATTGAAACGCGCCTCTCCGATCCCATACTCAACGCGACTGCCGTTTGCCATTCTGAACCCGGTCTGTTCATATGGTGTCAATCGCAGCGAGGTCAGCAAAGTTTCCGGCATCATGGAGTATGTCGCGCCAGTATCCACCAGTGCCGACACTGGATGCAAGTCGCCGCCGTGGGGATGACCGACGCGGATTTGTACCTCGAAAGTTCCCATGTATTCTCCCTTGTTAAGTTTGCGTTCCGGTCGGGGTAGCTACAGGAGCAGTTCGTCAATGGAAACCAGGCTGGGATTTGGTGGCGTGGGATCAACCTTAAGGTCGAAACTTCCTAAAGTGGTGGCCCCAAGAAGATAGCGCCCTTCAGTTCCGAAGATGACAGGGCATGTTCTCTCCTGGCTGTCAATGCGGAAGCGAGCTTCTCCAACTGCGTAAACAGCGATACCGCCATCGGCTATTGGTACGTTCGGCGTTCTAACGGCGCAAGGCTCAAGGACGCCAGCAGCGATTCCGGTATGACCGAATGCGTCGAGCCGGTATCCACCAGCGCGGATACCGGCAGGAAATCGCCTCCCAAGGGATGGCCGACGCCGATATCAACGTAGAAAGTTCCCATTGATTTTCGTTGTCCTACTCATAATTTGCCCGCCGATGATAGCGATGTGGAACCGACTGCGTCAATTTTGCGTCCGCCCTCCGCTACCCGTGCTAAACTGCGGCGACAAACCACAGGAGGTTCCCCATGTCCTGGAGTTTTGAACTGGTCGCCGGACCCTACGGCGGCACCACCGAAGGGCCGGTTTGGGACGGCGAGGCGCTGCTGTTTACCCTCATCCCAGAGTCGAAGATCCTGCGTTACGACCCCAAGTCCGGCGAGGTTTCCGAGTACTTCACCGAATCCTTCAACACCAACGGGTTGTGCTTCGACGCCGGCGGCAACCTCTATGGCTGCCAGCAGGGCCGGCGGCGCATCGCCCGTTTCGATGCCTCCAGCAATACGGCTACGTCGATGCCGCACCTGCTGGACGGCAAACGGCACAACAATCCCAACGATCTGGTCGTCGACAAGTCCGGCAGCATCTGGTTCACCGATCCGTATTCCGGCATCGGCGACAGCGGGCCGCAGGAATTGGACCACATGTCGGTGCTCCGGCTGGACCCCAGGGGCAACGACCAGTGGGACCTGGTGCGGGCCACCACCGACATCAGCCGCCCCAACGGCATCCTGATCAGCCGCGACCAGCGCACGCTGTACATCGCCCAGAGCGACTACGGCGCGGACCGCCGTCGCGAGTTGCGCGCCTATCCCATCAACGACGACGGTTCCCTGGGCGAGTACCGGACGCTGCACACCTTCGGCATCGACGGCGGCGCGTCCGACGGCGATCTGCGGGGGCAGGGCAGCCAGGGAGTGCAGCGGGGCGTGGACGGCATGACGCTGGACATCGATGGGAACATAATCGTCTGCGCCGGCTGGGAAGCGGCCGGCCCGGGGCCAATTATCTACGTGTTTTCGCCCGAGGGGCGCGTGCTGGAGACCCATCCCATGCGCGTGGACCGGCCCACCAACTGCTGCTTCGGCGACGCCGACATGGGTACTCTCTACGTCACCACGGGCGGCGGCCACCTGTTCCGCGCCCGCACCGACCGGACGGGCTGGATCATGTGGCCGTAGCCCTGGTTTACGCTTGACAAGGCGCGCCGTTCCCCCAACAATCTGCAAAACCGCATCCGGCACACCCTCCAGGAGATTACGCAATGACAACCGCGACTGCGCACAACACCAACGTATACGTCGGCCTGGCCGGCGAGAGCGCCCTGATCATCGGCGCCGAAGGCACTCCCTTGGGAGAGGGCGGCATGTACCGGCTCACCGAGGGACAGTCCGAGTGGGCCTGCATCGAAAACGGCCTGCCCGAGAATCCGCAGGTCCGCGCCCTGCTGGGCCACCCCGACGAGCCGGCCACGATTTTCGCCGGCACCCAGGACGGCGTGTATCGCAGCGACGACCGGGGCGAGAACTGGCGTCGCACCGACACGCTGAGCGGCGACGTGTGGTCGCTGGCGGTCCACCCCAACGATTCGTCGATCATGTTCGCCGGCTACGACGCGGGCCGCGTCTGCCGGTCCAACGACGGCGGCGACACCTGGCAGCAGATGAACACCGAGGGGATGGTGCACCCCCACATCACCATGAACCCGCACGAAATCTGCAAGCGGGTGATCGGCATCAGCATCGACCCGGCCTATCCCGACGACATCTACGGGGCCATCGAAGTCGGCGGCCTGATCGCCTCCCGGGACGGTGGCGATAACTGGTCCTGCATCACCGACGGCCACTACACTCGCCTGGGTCCGGTGGACCTCCACGGGGTGCAGGTCAACCCGAGCAAGCCCGGATTGGTGTACATCATCACGCAGCTGGCCATGTTCCGCAGCCGGGAGCGCGGCGAGTCCTGGGAGTTCGTGCCCATTGAAGAGATGTTCGAGGGCGGCAGCTACTGCCGTGACCTGGTGGTGGATCCCAGTGACCCCAACCGCATGTACCTGGCGGCCGGAGCCGGCGGTGGCAGCGCCCCGGCCGGCACCGTTGACGCCGGCGTGCTCGTAAGGTCCACCGACGCCGGGGAGACCTGGGAGCGGGTGGACATTGGCGAGGTGGCGCCGGCGCGTATGTTCCAGATCGCCATCGACCGGAACGCGCCGCGCAACGTTTACTGCTGCGACCGCGACGGCCACGTCTACTGCAGCAACGACGGCGGCAACGAGTGGACCCGCACCGACGTGCCGGTGGAAATGTCCCGCGGCCGCCACGTGTATCCCATGATCGCCGCCTAACCACACCCGTCCGCCGCAGGGGCGAATAGCATTCGCCCCTGCCTCTTTGACCGTAAAAGAGTTCACCGACCGCAAAGAGTTCACCGGAGGAACCACCCCGTGTCAACCAACCCGCTGTGGAACGCCACCTTCCGCGTCGGCGAGGCCGACCTGGAATACATGACCCTGGAAGCCGCCGATTTGCCCGAACCGCTGCTCGGTTACCAACTGGCCCGGAGCGGCCCGCTGGACAATCAGGAGATGGCCGAGAACGGCTTCAAAGGCAGCACCGCTGACCGTTTTCGCAACGCCGGACGCATCGGTGGGTTCATGCGGGAGTTCGTCCCCACCGCGGACGTGTCCCCGGCCAGCGGCGTGGATTTCGTGGGAGCCACGGTGGTCCACCTGTTTGAGAACCCGGACCAGGTAGCCGGCTGGATGTCCGACATCTTCGTCAAGGATTTTGAGGACAACGTGGGCGAAAGCGTCGGCTCCGGTCAGCAGATCGTGTCGGTGCAGAAGGTCGAAACGGGCGGGTTCTACGATGAATCCGTGGGGCTGTACGTGCTGCAGGGAGGCCCGGCGGGATTGCTGTCATCCACGGTGATCGACTTCCGCGTGGGTCGGCTGTTGGGGGTAGCCTTCGTGGGTTCCATCGGCGAGCACGACCGGACGGCGCTGGCCACCGAGATGGCGCTGGCGCTGGAGAAGCGGATGGTACAGGTGGCGCTGGGTGTCTGATGGCGGTTTAAGGCGTACACCATGCAACTCCAGATCAAACCTGAATCTGCCCCGGACGTTGACCGTTTGGGTCGACAGGCGTTGCCGGCTGCTGTCGGGCAGCCGGTAATGGTTTGCGAGGACAATATCAGCTTTATGGACCGGCTCGAGGCTGCCGGCCTGCGAATGAAGTTGATCGTAACCTCTCCTCCGTACAACCTGGGGAAGGACTACGAAACCAGGTCATCTCTCGACGATTATCTGGAATCGCAGGCCGAAGTGATCAGTAAGTGCGTGAGGCTGTTGCACCCCCAGGGATCAATATGCTGGCAGGTGGGCAACTACGTTGATCGTGGCGAAATCATGCCCCTTGATGCGGCCCTTTATCCGGTATTTCGCGCCGAGGGCCTGAAACTGCGGAACCGTATCGTTTGGCATTTCGGGCATGGCCTTCATTCCACCAGACGTCTGTCAGGGCGATATGAGACGATCAACTGGTGGACCAAGGGCGAAGGCTATACCTGGAACCTGGACCCCATCCGGGTTCCCGCCAAATATCCGGGCAAGCGGTATTACAAGGGCCCGAACGTCGGCAAGTTGTCCGGGAATCCGAAGGGGAAAAACCCCAGCGACGTGTGGGAGTTCCCCAATGTAAAAAGCAACCATCCGGAGAAAACCGTCCATCCGTGTCAATTTCCGGTGGAGCTGGTTGAGCGTCTCGTCCTGTCGATGACCGACGAGGGGGACATGGTTTTCGACCCGTACCTGGGCGTAGGCTCATCTGTGATCGCCGCCCTGATGCACGGCAGGATCGGCTACGGATGTGACATCGTCTCCGAATACGTTGACATCGCGTGGCAACGGGTGAGCCAGTGGGAGCGGGGCATTTTGAAGACCAGGCCCATGGGCAAGCCGATATATGACCCTTCCCTGCCCGGAGGAGGCCACCGGTGAAAATCGCAGCCAAGTATTCTCACCTCAACGGTGAAGAATTTTTGATTGTCCATAAGCGACAACTTTGGCGCGAAGTTCAGTCTGTCATAAGAAGGGTGGACGCAAGCAAGTGCAGGACCAAGAGATCCCGGGAGTCCAGAAAGCAGGGGCAAATGCTGTACTCGCCCACCGACTTGAACTAGACTTTCAAAAAGAATTTGAAGCATTGGGCTGGAAGCAGCAACGCCGTAATTTCTGGGTTACGGCTGACGAGCGCCTCATGCGTCGAATACATAGCCTTTCGCCGGACGAGCAAAAGCGAGAGATCGAGGACGCGGGCCACACCGCGATCGGTTCTTATAACCAGACTGATTTTGTCAAAGACCGGGTGGCCGTCGAAGTGCAATTTGGCAAATACTCCTTTGTGGCTCACGACCTGTTTGTAAAGCACTTGCACTTCTACGTATCGGATGCTATCGACGTCGGCATCGAGATACTGCCAATGAAGGCTTTGGAACAGGAGATGTCCTCCGGTGTGCCATACTACGAGCGCGATTTAGTGAACGTGCTGCGCCAAGGGAGAGGGGTTCCGGCGGTTCCGTTGGTGATTTTAGGAGTGGCGCCGTGAGGGGCACCTACCAAGTGGCTATTCACTGCCACTGCCCAATAACCAGTGCATCTGCTCGCCGAAGCGAGCGGGAAGGAAAACTGTCGTCAAGATTATGACCTGGGCGCGGCCCCGGTCCCGGCCGGCACCTCAACGCCGACGTTCAATAATGATGGGTCGATCAGAATTATCGCCAGCATTCCCCAACCGAGGATCAGGCCCACGGCGACCACAGCCAATTCGGTGAAGCTCAGGGGCATCCAGCCCAGCCGGATACCCAGCCGGTGCTGCCAGAACCGGTTGATGTTGGTCTGGGCGTGCCAGAGTATCCAGGACAATAGCGTGACCTGGCCGACGTTGATGGCGACGTATGCTGCCTGCTGGGACGCCGTCAGGGGCTCCTCGGCCGGCAGGATGAAGGACACCATTCCCAGCAGTACCACACCGAGATATATCAGCACGATGCGGGCCGGGCTGAGCGTCGTGGGAACGCCCCGCTGTTCCATCAGTTCCTGGTACACCCGCATGTGAGCGTGGAGCCGGAAAAACTGGTAAATCGGCACCAGGAGCGACAGCGCGTGCAGCACCGGGAAGGCGATTTCGCCAGTGTGTTCCCGGTACTGCCGCCACGTGGCAAACATCCAGTAGAAGATGTAGAGGCCGGAACTGAGCACCGTCAGCGCGACGATGCGCCCGGGCGGAATGTAGTAAGGGAAGGCGTCGTCCCGCGGCCCGGAGTAGGCGGGGTCCGATGTCATCGAGGTGCGGTCAGGCGCGGCGCCGCCGCTCTCCGGCGTATACCGGGCACCGGCCAGCCGGTCGATCTCGACGGCGGGGGCCGGCGCATCGCCGGCGGGATGAAGCTCGGCTCCGCAGGCGCCGCAGAAACGGTGCTCGGGAGCGTGACTCGCGCCGCACCGCGGGCATATCGAAGTGTCGCCGGAAGTGGTCACGATCTACCGGCGACTAAGCAGAGATTGCAGGGGCGGAGATACGTCTGCCCCGTGTCGAGTGGCAGCGGGTCAATCAGGCCTTGCCCCACACCACCGGGTTGCTGAGCGTGCCGATGCCGTTGACGGTGATGTCGCAGACGTCGCCGTCCTTCATGTTCTCAGTGGCGCCGTCGGTGCCCATCCACAGCACATCGCCGGGAACCAAGGTGAGGTACTTGCTCATGTCGCTGATGTACTCGCGCACGCCGAAGATGGCGGTGTTGAGGTCGTACTCGCCGACTACGCGCTCGTTGACCTGGATGGTGACGTGGAGCTCGTCGGGGTCGAGGCCGGTGGCGATCCAGGGCCCCATGGGCTTGAAGGTGTCGGTGTTCTTGGCGCGCCACATGGTGCGGTCGTTGCGCTGCCAGTAGCGCTCGCTGACGTCGTTGCCGATGGTGTAGCCGAGGACATAGTCCAGGGCCTCGTCCTGGCTGACGTTGCGGCACTCCTTGCCGATGACCACCACCACCTCGCCCTCGTACTGGAGCTCCTCGGTGGCGTCGGCCGGCACCATGATGGGGTCGCCCTGGCCGGTGAGGGCATTGACCGCGCGGTAGCCCACGTCGGCCTTCTTGGGCAGGTTGGGCTCCTCGCCGCGCATGTGGGCGGCCCAGGTGACGTGCTCGGGGAAGTTGATGCCGGCGGCGTAGAAGGTGGGCGGGATCACCGGCGGCAGCAGCTTGACGGAACTCAGCGCGTATTTGCTGCCCGATTCCTTGAGGCCGTCGAAGAGGCCTCCCTGGACTTCCACGACGGTGTCGCCGTCAACGATGCCGTGGGCTACCCGATCTCCCGTGCGAAACCTGCAAATCAGCATGGCCGTCGCCTCCTGTGTGTCGATGCGTGCGGTTGTCGGAACGTTCGCCGCCAATTCTGGCATCAACGTGCCGGGGGGTCAAGCAGACAAGTGATGCGGCATTAGCGGGCGGCGGCAAACGTCAGGAGTCGACGATACCACCCAACAGGGCGTGGATGCGGTTGGTGAAAGCGTCGGCCTGCTCGCAGGCGCTGGCGGCGTCCGCTTCGCTGAGGGTCGTCTCAACGCGGTAATCTGCAGCTATGCGCAATGGGGCGAGTCGCCCAATGACAGAGCCCCATCCATCTTCAACCAACCCCGGCTTCACTATATGCAGGTTGAACAAATAGTTGACGCCTCGATGATTTCGAGTGCTGATTTCATGCAGCACCAATAACGCCCTGGCAGCGTGGAATACTGCATAATAAGCTCGGGAAATCGCGTCGGCATAGAAACCATGCTGGAGGCAGAGCTGTGCGACTTGCCGGCAATCCTCGGCCCGCCGCCATTCCGCAGTCGCCTGGGCTTCACTCATAGCGCGCTAACCCCGTCTTTCGCCAGGTTATAAATCCAGCCGTTTATGCGCTTGGACTCCGCCCATTCCGCCAATGTGTACGAGAAAATCGTCGGAGCTACAAAAAAGGTGGTCACGTCCAGCATAATCCCCAGATCAGCGACCTCCTCCGCCTTCTTGCGATCGTCCCCCTTGACTAGCACCAACGTGTTGAAATCCACGTCCGGGTCGGAAATCCCCCGGGAGTACGGCCCGAAGATGATGATGTCCGCCACCAGACCGGGGAATTTTTCCTCTAATTGCCGACGATATTCGTCCACCCAAGCCTGTTCGTCAGTGCTCAAATTCAGCATTTTGCCCAGCCTCCGTCAATCAGTCGATGCGGTTACGTGGCATCAGTTGAGTTGCGGGTTCAATTCTAGCATCCGGCAACGGGCTGCTCATGCCAAATTGGCTCGACCAGCTGTGTGGTAACATATTCGCCGTCGCACGGGCCGGCCGATGCCGTCGTGCGGGACTATAAGCGACCACGGCAGGCAGGTGCGAACAGAGTATGCAGCAGCCCGAAACCACACTGATTTACTGGGCGCCCAGTCGGGTGAGGTTCAACCTGACCCTGATCCTCGCCGCCGCCGTCATCCTCTTCGGTCTGTACCAACTGTTCACCGACGCCCGCCGGGGGGATGACGTTCCCCCTGAGCCTGCCGCCCAGACCCAGGACGCCGGAGGCGAGAGTGAAACACCGGCGCCCAGCCGCAGCGGCGGCAGCGGCGCCTGGTTGTTGATTGTCGTCGGCCTGGGCGTGGGGGCCTATTCGTGGCTGACGTCGCCGCGACAGTACCGGGTCTATTCCGATGCGCTGATCATCATGTTCGGGACGCCCAGGCGACGCACCATCCACTTCAGCGACATTCGCGAAATCGCCAGCGACCGCGGGTTCATGGGCGACCCACTGCGCGTGTACACCAACAACCGCCGTCGCATCCCCATCCAGGTCCGCGAGCCGGAAGAGATGCACCGGTACCTGGATTCAGCCCTGGCGGACTTCCGCCGCGCCTACCCTCAGTATGCCCCGCCGGAAGAACCAGAACAGGGAGATCGGGAGCCCGACGTGGTGGAATCTACGGCGACCGACGATGCCCAAGCGACCCGAGGCGCTGGTCCTGAGCCGGCGGCCGCCGAAAGCGCGGAGGCCGAAGCTTCCGCGCCGGTTGAGCCCGACCCGCCGCCCGAGCGTAGTCCGCGCTCGCGCCGCCGCAGCCTCCGCGATGATGCTCCCTCGGACGGAGGCGACGGCGAGAACCGGCCTCGCATCAGCTAGCGTAACCTCTATGGTTCCTCGTCCGCTATCCGCAGCAGCTGCTGGCGGATGGTCGGAGTGTCGGCGGTGAGGTTGACGGTGGCGAACCGGATGCGATGGCCCTGGATGGTCATCGCTTTGTCGTAGTCTTCGCCGAGAGAAGGGTAGAGCAGCACGCCGGTTGCGAAGCGCCATAGCGGATCGCCGGTATCCTCCTGGGAGCGCAGGTAGGCATACATCTGGTAGATGTTGCTAGACCTGAGTGACCGTTCGCTCTGCCAGCCGCCGGTTACGATGGACATAAACTTGGTATCAACGATAATCCGACGAGCTTGGGCGCCGTTGTTCACGCTCCGGCGTTCCAGCACGATATCCGCGACCATTCCCGGCAGTATGCTCTCCAATCCCGAGCTGGGATCTTCGACGGGCCAACGCAGACGATGACCGTGCCTGACCCTCCAACCCCGGCTCGACAGCACGGCGTCGTAGAAACCGGCCACCGCGTATTCGTAAAGTTTCCAACCTGGGCTGGCGTCGCGGTCCGCCATCGCCAGTAGCGCGTTGCCGGCTTGCTCGGTAGGGATGGCCAAGTCGAACGCCAGCCGTGCCGCCGCCAGCATGCGTCGCTCCCCGGCGTCCATCCAGCCGGCGCCGCTGCGCAGGATATGGCCGCTGACGCGCCGTGCATCCGGCTCATTTTGAACGCCAGATTGACCAAGCCTCGCGGCGAGATGCCTGCACCGTAGTTCCAGCGGTTCGCTCCTGACCACCCGCGCAAGGAGCAATAGCGCCTCTTTGACGCAGCGGTTGCGTGGGGTGTCGACGGTGAGTTCATCGAAGGTGCAGGCCACCTGCCCACGCTGGAGCAACTGCCCCCGTTCGGTCCGCAGCAGGTCGATCCGCCCGCGAACGCGAGTGAGGACGTCGGCCCGCCGGCGGTAGCCCACGGTGAGGTTGCGCCGCATACGGCGTACCACGGCGCTGGCAAGCAGTTCGGCCACCAGTTCCGGTATGTCGTCCGGCTTCTTCTCCAACTTGACGCGGCGCGTCTCCGGCAGTTCCCGGTACAGTTGGGAGGCGTACAGGAGGAGCAGCCAGATGTTGCGGACAGGAATCCGGCCGATGAAGCCAGGCGTAGCGGCTACCGGCACGGTGGTCACGAGATGCCCAACAGCCGCGACCGAGCGTCGGCCACTTTCTCCGAGTAGTCGAACCAGTACTCGTGCAGCAACGGTACGATCTCGGTTTCCACGGCCTGTTCGAACCATTCGTCGGGGTCCTCGACGGATGTGCCGGGCGCGGGTGTCACGAAGCTGTGGCCGATGCGGAATTGCCGGCCCAGGTTGCGGTCGTTGGCAATATCCTCGTTCAATGCATTGATGCGCTGGGCTATCTCGCCCAGGAATGCGCCGTCGATGCCGCACTGCTCCTCGACCCAATTGCGCCAGGTGTCGTTGAGCATCGGTTCCAGGTCAAAGAAGGCGAAGCGGCGACGCAGCGCCAGGTCGACCATGGCGATGGAGCGGTCGGCGGTGTTCATGGTGCCGATGACGTATACGTTGGGCGGAATATGCACGCGCTCGCCTGATTCACGGGGATAAGCCAGAGCGAGAGCCTCATCGGAGTGGCGCTTGTCCGCTTCTAATAACGTGAGCATCTCTCCGAAAACCGAGGCGGGGTTGCCGCGGTTGATCTCCTCGATGACCATCATGTAGTCGTTGCTCGCATCCCTCACCATTTCCAGGAACGGGCCGTCTAACATTGCCAAGCTTCCGCCGCCGGCCTCAGAACCTTGTGGTCTCCAGCCACGCACAAAGTCCTCGTAGGACAGGTTGGGGTGGAACTGCATGGGCCGGACTTTGCTGTCGTCTTTGCGACCGATTAACGCATAGGCCAGCTTCTTGGCGAGCCAGGTCTTGCCGGTGCCGGGAGGACCCTGGAGGATAATGTTTTTCTTGATCTGGAGCTGCTGGAGCATGGCGTCCAGCGTGGGTCGGGCGAGGAAGCAGCCATCTGCGATGACATCATTGATGGTGTAAGTCTGCTGAGCCGACGGCACCCGATCTGGCGTCGCGGAAAATATGTCTATGTCCTCCTGATCGTCGTCATCCCCGAACCGTTCCCGCCAAAACGGTTCGTTCCTGAATGTGTCCAAGTCTTGGTCATGATCATAGAAAGTAAAGCCTATTAGTTGGTCGGTAACCCATCTGCCGGGTTGTACTTCCCATACAGTTCCACGATTTGTGTAGAAATACCATTCTTTTCGTTCGGGTATAGCACGCCAGTCGACTTCCAAGAGGCGACCGTCGCCCATGTTACGCTTGACCGTGCCAATGGCTTTGATGCGCATAGTGGACACGTACTCGCCCCGATTGTCGAAAGGGAGTTGGTATTTTCGGCGGTACGAGGACTTTATGGCGATGCGATCGCCTGGACGGATTTTCTTGACGATATCGGCCGAGAAATGGTCTGCGTCCCACCCGTTTTCCCAAATGCCCTGCGTCAAAAAGCGTTCAGTCTGGTCGTCCGTGCTACCCCAGGCAGCACCTACGAACCAGGCAGGGCGGGTGTTGTTGCTTTCCGCAGGAGTAACCATGTTCATTGTCTCCTTATGCACTGGCGCCTTTGCCGTTCCAAGCCGCCCACGCAGTATATCAGCCATTGCTGCCCGGCCGAAAAGAGGCCGATGCTATAATCCTGCTACACCGAAGGAGCAAGCCTGCGGACGGTAGGAGTGGGACTATGTCTGAAACAATAATTGCGACAAACGAGGAAGCCCGCGCTTACGTCGAGGCGATGATAGAACGGGCCGGCGGTCGCGAAGCCTTTGCCAAGAAAAGGGCCGAGGACCGGGAATTGTTCACGCGCATGATGCGTGAGGCGGAGGCACTGCGCCTGCAGTACCCGGACAAATTCGTGGCTATGGCGCCGGGAAACGTGCTGGTGGTGGGTGACACTCTGGACGAAGTCAGGCGCGGCCTTGATGAGAAGGGCATTGCCCGCGGCGAGGCAATCATTGAGTTCCTGGACGTTGATTCCGGTCCGTTAGTCGTATGATTATTGGCGAATTAGGGCTCTTTGGCCGTCCGTATGTTCGTTGTCGCTTGTTGTTGCCTCGGATAGATGTGAGCGGCAGGATAACCTTTTTGGTGGACACCGGGGCCGACTCTTCATATCTGCATCCACACGATGGCGTAGGGTTAGGTGTACCGTTTGACCTGCTGCAAAGTCGCTCCACGTCGCGGGGGATTGGAGGCACAGCGTCGTATTTCCCGGAACCTGCGGTGTTGTTGTTCGCGGATGAAGCAACGGGACAAGATTACGGATACCAGATAAGCATTAACGTCGCCAAGCCGGGTGACGTCAGCGACCGGATTCCATCTCTGCTGGGGCGGGACATTATCCGGCGCTGGCAAATGGACTACGACCCGACGTACAGCAAGCTGGAATTCACGGTTCGGGACGCCGACTTCATCATAGACGTTGAGTGACCGAATGGAGCTCAGGCAATGGCCACCGCCAAAAAGCTGCTCACCGCCGACGACCTGCTGGCCATGCCCGACGACGGCAAGCGCTACGAACTGATCCGGGGAGAGCTGATTGAAATGCCGCCCACAAGCCACGAGCATGGCATGGTCGCGGCGCGGTTCGGCCGGCGGATAGGTAACTTCGCAGAGGAACATGACCTCGGCCACGGCGTGGCCGCCGATACCAGGGTAAACATCGAGCGCAACCCCGACACCGTCCGTGCGCCCGATTACGGGTTCATCTCCTACGAGCGCATGGCGGAACCGCCGCCGCCGCGCGGCTATGCCGATGTCATCCCCGATCTGGTTCTGGAGGTCGTATCACCCAACGACAGGCAGCCGGACATTGACGCCAAAACGCAGATGTGGCTGGAAGCCGGCGTCCGGCTGGTACTGGTGGCGTATCCCGAAACGCGGGAGGTGTACGCCCACCATGACGACGGTTCGGTGATGCACTACGGCATCGAGGATACGGTGGCGGGCGACCCGGTGCTGCCCGGCTTTGCCTGCCCGGTGGCGGATATTTTTGCCTTCGGGCCGCGCCGGCAATAGACTGCCGGCCTTTTAGCCTTCGGCCAGATCCAGCGCTCCGCAGAACTGGCGGGCCACGCAGTCGGCCACTGTCCCCATATCCACCTCGGCTCCCAGCTCCGCGGCCATGCTGGTCACCGCCCGGTCGGCGATGCCGCAGGGGATGATGCCGTCGAACATGGCCAGGTCGGGGTCGACGTTGATGGCGAAGCCGTGGTAGGCGATGCCGCCGGCGATCTTCACGCCGATGGCGGCTATCTTGCGCTGGCCGTCGGCTGTCCAGACCCCGGTGCGCCCGTCGACGGTGGTGGCGTCTAAGCGGAACTCGGCCAGCACGGTGATGATGACTCGCTCCAACGTGCGGACGTACCAGTGAGGGCCGCCGCGTCCGCGCAGCCGGATGATGGGGTAGGCGACCAACTGGCCCGGGCCGTGGTAGGTGATCAGGCCGCCCCGGTCGGTTTCGACCACGGTGATGCCGCGGGCGGCCAGCGTCGGCTCGTCCAGCAGCAGGTCGCTGTCGGGCGCCAGCCGGCCCCGGGTGTAGGTGTGCGGATGTTCCAAGAGCAGCAGGGTTTCGGGCTGCGAGCCGTCGCGGACGCCGCCCGCAATGCGGACCTGCCAGCCCCACGCCTCCCGGTAATCCACCACGCCGGCCCGTACGATGCGGCACGTCCCCTGGCCCGCCGCGATGTCCGTGCCGTCAGTAGACGGGCGTGTCGCCATTCATCGCCTCGAGGCGACTCTTCACCGACTGCATGAACGCGCCCGATTCGGCGCCGTCGTTGATCCGGTGGTCGAAGGACAGGCACAGGTTCATCATCCAGCGGATGGCGATGGCGTCCGAGCCCCGGTCATTGGTAACGACCACCGGCCGCTGCTGCACCGCCTCGGTGGTCAGGATGCCTGCCTGAGGATGGTTGATGATCGGCCCGCCGAGGACGCTGCCCAGGGCGCCGGTGTTGTTGACCGTGAACGTGCCGACCTGCACGTCCTCCAGCCGCAGGGTTCCACCGCGAGCCCGATCCGAAAGGTCGGCCACGGCGTGAGCGAGGCCGGCGATGCTCAGCCGGTCGGCGTCGTGGATCACCGGCACCACCAGTCCCGTGGGCGCGGCCACCGCGATGCCCAGGTTGATGCGACGCTTCAGGATGATGCAGTCGTCGCCCCAGGACGCGTTCATGGTCGGGTTGTCTTTCAAGGCGGAGGCGACGGCCTTCAGCGCAAAGGGCAGGTAGGTCAGGTTGACGCCCTCGCGGGCGCGGAACCGGTCCCGCTCCCGGTTGCGCAGGCCGACCAGTTCGGTGATGTCCACCTCGACCATGCTCCAGGCGTGGGGAATTTGCGTGACCGAGCGCACCATGGCGTCGGCGATCATGCGCCGCACGGGCGTCAGCGCGACGCGTTCCTCGTCGGCAGCCGGAGTCGCCGGTGCGGCTGCCGGCGCAGGAGCCGGGATGATCGGCGCGGTTGGGGGAGCCGCCGTCGCGACGGTTGCCGTCTGCTGTTCCAGGTAACGCAGCACGTCGTTCCGGGTGACGCGCCCGCCCATGCCGGTGCCGGCGATTCGGTCGACGTCCAGGTTATGCTCGGTGGCCAGGCGGCGCACCGCCGGGGATAAGCGGTTGGGTGACCGCTCCGACACCGAGTCTTCATCTCGTGCGACGATTACCGTAGGAGTTGCCTGGCCCGCCCGCGCCGATGTGGTAACTGCCTCGTTGGTATCTTCCTGGGTCTGGGCTTCCACCGCCGATCCGCCGGTGGGGCCAACCGGACGGGCGTCCATGATCAGGTACGACGTCGGGGTCGACGGAGCTGGAGACGCCGGGGCAGGCGCCGGTGTTGGCGCAGTCGCCTGGGACGCGGACGCCGCTGGCGGTTCGCCGGTTGCCGTACCGCTGCCGTCGTCCACCTCCGCGATGGGTGCGCCCATGGGGACCGTCTCGCCCTCCTGGGCGATGATGCGCAGCAATTCCCCCGCCACCGGGGAAGGCACCTCCATGGTCACCTTGTCGGTTACCACCTCCACCAGCGGGTCGTAGCGCTCCACATGGTCGCCGGGCTGCTTGAGCCACTTGCCGATGGTGCCTTCGACGACGCTCTCGCCGACGTGGGGAAGTTCGATCAATTGGGCCACGGGACAGTCCTCATGAGAACGAGATTGCCGCGCTACGCTCGCAATGACAGCGCATCGACAACATTAATAGGCCGCAAGCCGACGGATCTCGGCGACGATGGCCTCCGGGCTAGGCATGTAGGCGTCTTCCAAGGTCTGGGCAAACGGCATGGTGGGTACGTCGGGTCCACAGAGGCGGGCGATGGGCGCGTCCAGGTACTCGAAGGCCTCGTCGGCCGCCAGCGCCGCGATCTCAGCGCCGATGCCGCCGCTGATGTTGTCCTCGTGCACCACCAGCAATTTGCCGGTTTTCTTCACCGATTCCAGGATGGTCTCGGTGTCCAGGGGCTTGAGGGTCCGCAGATCTACCACCTCAGCACCGATGCCGTCGGCCGCAACCGCCTCAGCCGCGGCCAGGCAGTAGTGCATCGCCAGGCCGTAGCTGACGACCGTAACGTCGGAGCCGGCCCGCTTGATGTTGGCCGGTCCGATGGGCAGGGTGTATTCCTCGTCGGGCACTTCGCCCCGGACGAGGCGGTAGGTCTTCTTGTGCTCCAGGAAAATGACCGGATTGTCGTCGCGAATGGCGGACTTAAGGAGACCCTTGGCTTCGTAGGGAGTGGAGGGTGTGACCACCAGGAGGCCGGGGGTGTGGAAGAAGAGAGCCTCCACGTTCTGCGAGTGATACAACCCGCCGCGGATCCCGCCGCCGTAGGGGATGCGAACGGTCATGGGGACCTTCAGCGCGCCGTTGGTGCCGTAGTGGACGCGGGCCGCCTCGCCGATCAGTTGGTTCACGCTGGGCCACACGAAGTCGGAGAACTGCACTTCGGGTATCGGCCGCATTCCGCGGAAGGCCGCGCCCAGGGCGATGCCCATGATGGATGCTTCGGCCAGCGGGGAGTCGATCACCCGTTGCGGCCCGAAATCCTCGATGAACCCCTGTGTGGCGAGGAACACGCCGCCGCGCTGGCCCACGTCCTCGCCCATCACGAAAACGCGTTCGTCGCGCTCCATCTCTTCATGGAGCGCCGAACGGACTGCTTCAATTACGGTCATCTCTGCCATAGCGTTTTCCGCCTGTTAAGCCGATTTTCGCTCCAACTTCTTGCCGGGTTGTAGTCAGGATGGGTTAGCGCCGTTCGTCCTTTCGGGCGGAAGGATGAGGTCAGGGTCGATTCCCTGGCGCAGCAAACGGGAGCGGATATCGGCGATTGTTTCAGCGCGTCCTTCCTCGCGACCTTCGGCCCGCCCTTCTTGGCGACCCTCGGCGCGTCCTTCCGCACGCAATCTGCGCCGTTGGGGTTCGACTAATTTTTCGTTGAGGAATGTTGCAAGCACAATGATGGCTCCCTTGGTTTCGTTCGCGACGTCAATCAAAATGCGGTAGATGCTGCCGGTGACGCCAAGCGCGACCAGGGCGACGGCAATTTTGGTCAGGACGGGTGGAGTATCAAGATGGGCGGTGGTTGCCTTCCCGTACCATAATACCAAAGCGTAGACGGCAATTATCAAAAGCAGACGGGTGAACCTGCCCAAGTAGCGCAGGACGAGGTTTCGGGACTTGGCGCCGGATTCACTCGTCATACGTACAGATGGTCATATATTGTCGCTGCATCCGGAGGCTGGGCCTCGTCGGCGAAGTCGGTGGCGTCGTTAACCTGCTGCGTGGCGTCGGCGCGGAAGGCGTCCAGTTGCGCTTGGGTCAGGATACCGCGCTCCACCATCTGGGCCGGGAAGACGGCCACCGGATCGTACTGGCGTGCGGCGTCCAGCGCGTCCCGGTCCCGATAACGCCGGTCGTCGTCGTCGGTGGTGTGGGGCATGAACCGCTCGACCTTCATCTCGATCAGCACTGGGCCGGCAGCGCGGGCGTGGGCGATGCCCTGCCGCGTCGCCTCGTAGCAGGCGACCAGGTCCAGGCCGTCGATCACAAACCCGGGGAATCCGTATCCTTCCGCGCGTGCGGCGACGTCGCTGATCACCATCTGCGAGTCCTGGGGCGTGGATATGGCGTACTTGTTGTTCTCGCAGATGAAGATGACGGGCAGTTGGTGGATGGCGGCGAAGTTCATCGCTTCGTGGGTCTCGCCCTGGCTGGTTGCTCCGTCGCCGAAATAGCAGATGGTCACCGTCTGTTCGCTCATCATCTTGCACGCCAACGCGTACCCCACGGCCTGGGTCAGTCCGGCGGCGACGACGTTGGAAATCTGGATGATTTTGCGGGGGAGATCTGCTCCTTGCAGCGGGAACTGGCGTGCGCCGGAGTACGGTTCTCCCTCCTTGCCCATAAAGGAAAGCATCACCTGCCGTGGCGTGAGGCCCGCCGCCATCTTGACTGCCAGGTCCCGGTAGTAGGGGAAGAGGAAGCAATCGCCATCCTTCTGCGCGGCCAGCAACGACCCGAGTTCCGCCGCTTCGTGCCCCTGGCATGAGGCAGCGATGGGAACCTTGCCCTGGCGGTTCATCATCCAGATGCGCTCGTCCATCGTCCGCACCAGGATCATCTGTCGGCAGACTTCCACCAGGTCTGCGGCGGTGAGGCCATCAGGCAGGGCGTCAACGTCGGCGCTCCGCCGGGCGATGGCGACTGCCCCGTTAGCGTCGGTCTCGCTGGGTAAAGAGCTCGTGGCCTGCGTCATCGGGCTGGTCATCTCCTCCGCGCCGTAAGCGCAAGTCAGCGGCCTCGGCCGCCGGCTCAATCATAGACCAACCGGGCGGGAGGTGGCAAACGGAACTTTGACGGACATACCCAATTGGATATAAGATGATACTGTGATTGGGGGTGGTTACGGTCGGCGGATTTGGCTGCGGCTTGACCGTTAGCAATCAAGTGCGTTGAAGGTGGGCCATTGCCTGCCGGCGATTGGCTTGGAGTAGTACAGGCCCTTCGCTGAGGACCAGGGTAGTTCCCAATCCGTGTAAAAAGCCCCGGACTACTCCGGGGTTTTTCCCTATTTTGGCGAGATCGTCAGTCCCCATCCATCCACATCGCCTTGCGGAGAACGCAACAGCTTGGGGTCAATCGCATCCCAAGCTCGGTTAGACTGCTCTGGGTCAATGAAATGCCGGCCAATTGGGCGAGCGGTCAAATCTGCAATTTGTAACCCTGCCGAGTTGGCTTTCTTGTCCGCAAATTCAATATCAAGACTTGGCAGGGTTTGGCCGGACGGGTTTTCGCCATGCCGAATGCGCCGAAATGCCTCCGTCAGTTGCCTGTCTTCCTTGTTACCGCGGCTCTCGATTATGATGTGTGTTGTCCGCTTACACTCTCCGAGGTTTCCCAGAAAGCCGCAAGTGCGTTCTATACAATTTCGCAGAGCTATCTCGTAGGGGTCGTGCGGTTGCTCCAACCTGCGCTTGTCAACCACGGCGGCAATGATTGTAAAATCTGCTTGCCTGATCAGCCGGTCCAGCTTTGCCATAAAAAGCGCCCGCTGTTGCTCGTCTCGTAGAAAGACGAATGGCGTTCTCTGTAGGCGTATTTCGTTCTCGTGCAGCACCACGTCGTCATGCCCGAAATGCTCGAACTTGAACGCCGCCACCGCAGGCAGGACCGATTTAGCGTAGTCATCCTTGCGAAAAACGCAGAAGTTGAGAACAAAAACCGGGTAGTCCGCGTCAATTGACGTCAGGTTGGGGTCCCCGCTCTCGTCAGCGTATATGATGTAATCGCTGTATTCCCCCTCCGCCATCGCTTTTGCCACCCCTTCACCCCACGTACGTATTCCGGAAACGGTACAGCGTGAACTCCGGCTCCACCGGGGCGACCGGCATGTACTCGTCGGCTTCTTCGATCTTGGCGACGATGAACCAGGGGCCCGGCTCGCGCATGGCCCGACCGAATGCCTCTTCCAGGGTTTCCAGGTCGTTCACGGTGGCGGTCTTGGTGATGCCGCAGGAGTTGGCGACCTCTTCCAGGTTGGTGTTGGTGGCAGTGTGACTGTCCTGGCCGCCGGTCTGTCCCCACATCTCGTTGTCCCAGACGACCACGACCAGGTTCGACGGGTTCTCCCGCCCGATGGTGGCGATGGCGCCCAGGTTCATCAGCAGGGAGCCGTCGCCGTCCAGCGAGATCACCTTGTCGTCGGTGGACAGGGCCATGCCCAAGGCGATGGACGAGCACAAGCCCATGCTGCCGTAGGTGTAGAAGTTCCGGTCCCGGTGACCGGCGTGGTACAGCTCATCGCTGGTGGGGCCCAGGTTGCCCACGATGGGCGAATCCCCGGCGTGGCGCAGGACCAGTTGGGTGGCGTCGAACCTAAGCAATTTTGCCTCCGTGGAGCATGGGGGTCATGCAGATGGCGACCGGGTTGCGGTGCGCGTGGCACAGCTTCATCACGCCGTCCAGCAGCGTGTCCATCCGGTCCTCGCTTTCGATGGTGTAGTGGGCGATGCCGAACAGGTCCAGGATGGGCGTGGTGTTCCGGCCCATGGCCACCTGGGCGATGTTGAACTCGCCCACCTGCCCCCGCAAGTTCATGAAGATGGGGATGGGCGTCCGAGAGGGCAGGCACAGGCTGGCGATGCCGTTGATGCTGTTGCCGAAGCCGCTGGACTGCATGAACACGGCGGCGTTCCGTCCCACGGCGTAGCTGCCCACGGCCACGCCGACGGCCTCCTCCTCGCGGGTACAGGACACCAGGTGGAAGAACGGGTCCTCGTTGATGATGCTGGTCACCCGGTCGATGGAGATGTCGGGCACGTAGGCGATGAGCGACGTGTCCCACTTCTTCAGGGTGTCAACTATGGTCTCTGCCCAGGGCATGGGGAACTCCTTGCGCGATGAATCGGCGGTCAGTATAGCGCAAGTCGGAACCCATCGCCCGGGGAAGCGACGGGTGAGATGGCCGCCATGTCGCGGTTACAGCCAGGCGGTTACCTCATCCGCCGGGGTGCGTATGGACGCCGACGGACGCGCCGGTTGCCCGATGAACAACGCGCCCACCATGGTCCATTCCGCTTCGCCGCCCAGGGTTTCGGCCAAGGCCGGGTGCCGGGTGGTGTTGCCGGTGCTCCAGTCGCCGGCCAAGCCCTCGGCTACCGCAGCCAGGAGCAGGTTCTGTACGGCGCAGCAGGCGGCCGCGTAGTTCTCCTGGGTCATCTCCTCGCTGTCGGCCGGAACGCTGTACACGTAGATCAGCGCCGGAGCGTCGAGCACGCGCTGACGGCTGCCGTCGGCGTTTTCGTGGTTGCCGCTGCGGGCGAACAGGTTGTCGTAAGCCAACTGCGCGACTTCCGCCCGCTTCTGCCCGCCCTTTTCCAGCACGAAGAACCGCCACGGGTTGGTGAGCCGGTGGTTGGGAGCCCACACCGCCGCGTCCAGCATCCGCTGCAACGACTCCCGGCTGGGCACTTCCTCGGTGAACTCGTTGTTCATGCGGCGGTTGTGGATCGCCTCATAGACCGTAACGCCGGTTTCCGGGGCAGCAACGTTGCCGCTGCGCAATCGACTGCTCTGTGTCATCTCAGCAACTCCCGTTTAGGATGGATTCAAACTGATGATAAGTGTCCACACTATAACCGTAAACGTTGCCGCCAAACAAGCGGCAGTTCGGCGTACCGGATCCCAACCAATCTCGCCGCGATGACTTTGCCGGCGGGGTAGCATACAATGACGCCATGCCGGGCGGGCAGAACGATTTTCGTTTACCCGGAATGGGCCGGCCCGGCTCACTGAGAACAAATCCCATACCTGAATCCAGGAGGACAATATGGCACTGCAATGGGAGCACGTCGCCGGACCCTTCAGCCGCCTGACCGAGGGGCCCGCCTGGGATGGCCGCCGCCTGCTGTTCACCCACATACCCGCCAGCCGCATCATGGCGTACCACCCGGACACCGGCGAGTGTACGGTGTACCGGGAAAACACCAACCATACCAACGGGCTGGCTTTCGACGCCGAGGGCCGGCTGTACGGGTGCTGCTCCGGCGGGAGGGCCATCGTTCGCTTCGACTCCAACGGCACTACCACGACCATCGTCGACCGGCTGGGCGACCAGCGGCTGAATACGCCCAACGACCTGGCCATCGACCGGCAGGGCCGCATCTGGTTCAGCAACCCGTGGAACGCCGGCAACATCGACCCCAGCGAGCAGCCGGAGATGTCCGGCCGTGACATCCTCCGCGCCGCCCCGCAGCCCGACGGTTCCTACACCTGCCAGCAGGTTACCTTCGACACCACCGGCACCAACGGTCTGCTGGTCTCACCGGATGATCAGACCCTCTACATCATCCAAACCGACAACGAACCCGGCGCAGTGCGCGAACTGCGGTCGTACCCCATCAACGCCGATGGCTCGCTGGGCCAGTACATCGTGCTGCACCAGTTTGGCGCCGACCATCGCGGCCCCCAGCGTGGCATCGACGGCATGTGCCTGGACTCTGATGGGAACATCGTTGGAACCGCCGGCAACTGGGCCAGCGGCCCCGGCCCCATGCTCTACGTGTGGACGCCGGAGGGGCGCGTCCTGGAGACGTACCCCATGCCCGTGGGGGTGGACATGCCCACCAACTGCTGCTTCGGCGACGCCGACCAGAGCAGCCTGTACGTCACCACGCTGGGCGGCCACCTGCTGCGCCTGCGCAACACCGGCCGCCGGGGCTGGATCATGTGGCCGCCGGTGCGCTAAGCACGCCACCGCGAGACATAGCGCTTCAACTCGCTCCCCGTGACATCTGTTCGAGGTAATCAAATGGACGTTTTCAATGCCATCCGCACCCGCCGCACCATCCGCGACTTCACTGACCAGCCGGTGTCCGACGCAGTGCTGCACAAGATCCTGCAGGCGGCCCGCTGGGCGCCCAGCTCCAGCAACACCCAGCCCTGGCACTTCATCGTCGTCCGGGACCCCGACACGATCAAACAGCTCGGCGAAATCTGCACCCAGGGCGCCTTCATCGGCAAGTCCCAGGTTGCCATCGCCATCGTCATGGACGGCGCACGCCGCGCCCAGCTGGACGCCGGCCGCGCCCTGCAGCAGATGGAACTGGTGGCCTGGTCCGAGGGCCTGGGTACCTGCTTCGTCGGCGTCCGCGGGGAGGCGCAGGACCAGGTAAAGTCTCTGCTGGGCATCCCCGAAGAGCTGGAGCTGATCACGGTACTGCCCTTCGGCTACCGCATCATGCGTGAGCCGGGGACAGGAACGCCGCGCAAGCCCATGTCCGAGATCGCCCACGGCGAGAAGTTCGGGCAGCCGTTGACGTTTGCGGAGTGAACGGTGTTAGGGACGGCCTGATTTTGTCGTGCTGATTGCAGAAGCGAGGCGCAACGGATGAAACCCCGAAGACTAATCATAAGCAGAAAGGGGTTTGACTCCGCATCTGGTGGCTGCCCCAGCCCCATTTTTCCCGATGGCACGATGTATTCGTTGCCTGTTCCCGGTTACGACGACGAAGAGCCAATACGCTACGAAGATCTTCATCACGGCAATATCAACATCGGGCAGGTGGTGGAAGACCTTACTGACGGTCGGCATCCAGCATGGCATTTGGCAGGGTTGGACCCCGATATCCGCCCGAGCGCCATCGCGCGTTCCAGTAACTGGAGGGGACTTTTCGGACAGGTAGGCGCTTCACAGTCTCATTTAGCAAATCAGCGCGTCGACGCCGGGGATGTGTTCTTGTTCTTTGGCCTCTTCCGGCGAGTAGAGAAAATGAGCACTGGATGGCGCTTTGTTAGGGGCGCAGTGCAGCAACACATTCTGTGGGGCTGGCTCCAGATCGAGCAGGTTTGCAAGGTCGATGAGATCAGGCACGATGAGAAGTTCGAATGGGCAACGTACCACTGTCAATTTCGTTGGTACGTAGGCTCAAACAACACGCTCTACGTGGCGACGCAAAATTTGAACCTCAACGGTACTGCGATGTCAGCACCCGGAGCCGGAGTGTTCCCTCGAGTTCACGAACAGTTGGTTTTGACGCGAAAGGGTCAGCCGGCGTCAAATTGGCGACTGCCGAGATTTTTCTATCCAGATAGTGGCAAGTCTCCGTTGACTTACCACCCTGACCTTGATCGATGGGATTATGACCGAAACCATGCTTATCTCCGGAGCGCTGGGCGCGGTCAAGAATTCGTGCTCCATTGCGACCAGTACCCCGAAGCGGTTGACTGGTTATCCGGGATCGTGCGTGAGTTTGGTCAACGATAGAACCGTGTAGCCTACCGGCCCTTGAATTCCGGCGCACGTTTTTCGAGGAACGCCTGTCGCGCCTCCCGGGCGTCCTCCGACCCACTCAGTATTCCCCCGGCGTTGGACGTCAGCGTCATGGTCGTTTCCAGGGTGCTGTCCAGGGCGGCGCGCATGATGCGCTTGCTGATCCACTGCACCATGGGCGGCGTGCGGATGATGCGGTCGCACAGGTCGCGGGTGGTCTGCTCCAGGTCTTCAGAGGGAACCAGGTAGTTGAGCATTCCCCACTCGTAGGCCCGCTGGGCGTCCAGGTGGCCGGTGTAGGCGAACTCCAGGGCGCGGCCCAGGCCGACCATCCTGGGCAGGTAGTAGCTGCCGCCGTTTTCGATGATCTGGCCGAGTTGCTGGTATCCGATGAAGCGGGTGTTCTCGCAGCCCAGGCGGATGTCGCAGTGCAGGGCCATGTCCATGCCGGAGCCCACAGCCGGGCCGTTGATCATGGCGATGGTGGGCTTGCGGACCTGGGAGATGTCGCGGTGCAGCTTGGTGAAGCCGTGGTAGAAGTGCTCCCGCGCGGCGTCCGGCCCTTCGATGGTCCCCCGGTTGCCCACAAAGTTTTCGCCGGTGACGTCCGGCGAGTTGTCGCGGCGCATGTCCGCGCCGGAGCAGAAGCCGCGACCGACGCCGGTGAGCACCATCACCCGCACGTTGGGATCGTCGTCGCCGGCGCGCATGTACTCGCCCACCTTGGCGACGGTGCCGTTCTCCTCGGATGAGCCGATGAGCGCGTTCATGCGCTCGGGCCGGTTGAACTTGATCCACAGGATGCCCGAGTCCTCGGGTTCGTAAAGCAGGTAGGGCACCAGGTTCGGTGGCATGGCTGTCTCCTTCATGGCCGCGCTCACGGCCAACGCACTCTGGATTTAAGCCCCGAGGTTGCCATGCGTCGCACGCAATGACCGCTCGGGGGAGAATGGATACTCATGAGGCGTGCCGTTATGTAGCACGCAAGACGGCGTGACGACTTATCAGTCGCGCGTTCAGATAACTTACGTTTCTACCGGCTGGTCGCTGTCCATCCAATCGACGTAGGAACCGTCGTACAGGCTGACGGTGTAGCCCACCTGGGCCAGGGCCAGCCACGTGACGGCCGCGCGAATGCCGCTGCGGCAGTAGGCGATGACGGGTTCGCCTTCCCCGATGCCGGCTCCGGCCAGCCGTTCCCGCAGCGTGTCCTGGCCGGCATACAGGTTGCCATCGGCGCCGGTCAGGTCGGCATGGGGGAGACTGACGGCGCCGGGGATATGGCCGGGACGGTGATCCGCCTCGAATTCGCCCCGGAACTCCTCGGCGGTGCGGGCGTCCACCAGACTGGCGGCTCCCCGGTTGGCCACGTCGTCCAGGGTGGCGCGGATGGCCGGGTTCAGCCGGACCGTAAAGCCGGCCGCTCTCGTGAGAACGGGGCGGTACAGTACCTCGCGGCCTTCGTCTTTCCACGCCTCGTAGCTCAGGTCCATGATGTGGACGTCGTTCCGGCCGAGGTACTCCAGCACCCACGTGGCCATGGCGGCGTTGCGCCCGTCCTGGTGGTCGTAGAGGATGGGTGTGACGTCGTCTCCGAGGCCGGCGTCGCCAAAGGCGGCGGCCAGTTGTTCGGGCGGGCCCAGGCGTCCGTCGGGCGCTTGCAGTTTCTTGTAGGGAACGCTGACGGCTCCCCGCAGGTGGCCCATGAGATAGCGCATGGCCGACCGGGGATCGATTATCAGATAACCCGGCTGGCCGATGCGCTCGGCGACCCAATCCGCGGTAACGAAGGTCGCCATCAGCCGACCATTTCGAACTCGGTTTGCACCGAGGTGGGGTTGGCTACCGATTGGGTGACGGGTGAGCCTTCCACGGCCAGCCGCCAGATTTCCCGCAGGGTGTCCTCGTCGGCGTCGGCGCGCACGAAGCACTTGGCCGAGATCTGGCCGTAGCCGGGATTGCCCTCGTCCTCAACGCCGGCCCACTTGCGGATGTTGTCGAAGTAGCCCTCCACCGCGATTTCCAGGTCGTGGACGCGCACGCCCTGCTTGGTGGCGTTGACCACGAAGCCGACGGTCATGCAGCTGCCGATGGCGGAGAGCAACTGCTCGTGGGCGCTGGCGGCAACGTCGGTGGCGGTGAGGTCGCCGGGCTCGTCCATGTCAACCTGGTGGTTGCGCATGTAGGCGCGGGCGCGCATACCGTCCTGCCAGACGACGCGGGACTTCCACGGGCCGGTCACTGCGTTGAATACTTCCGGGTCCCGAAAGGAGTCCAGCACCTCGGCCAGTTTCTCCCGGGGCAGACCGTTGAGATTTCCTTCCTGTGCTTGCGCCATGGTTCGGCTCCTTATTGCTGACGGGGTTGACGGGCGGGTTAGTTTTCTTCTGATCCGTTAGCGGTTGGCGGCGTTCAAAGGTTGAGACATCGCCTTGATTACCGGGGCTAGATGCTGTGACGCATTGCGCAGACCAACTGCGATGGGCACTGTATCACCCGGATCATATTCGTCAGGCCCCCAGTACGCCACCAAGTCGCCGTTTTCGGCGATGATGGTTGCGGTTTCCGCGCCACGGCCAATAGTGAGCGTATCCGTTTCCTCGCAGTAGCCCCGCTTGCCGAGGGGCAGCCACGCGCTGATGGCGAAGACTTCTAACCCGATCGCTTCATAGCTGTCTTCATCGAGCACGTCGATCATCACCATGCCTACCGTCGCCAATTCGTAGGTTCCGCTCCTGGGCAGACCGTAGTTAGCGCCAATTGCATCACAATCAGGATCATAATGCACTTTCAGCTTCATTTCGTATCTCCCATTGCTCATAGGTCCGCTGAAAGTAGTCGAAGTCTCTGCTGTTCCATTTGTTGGTGGCCGGCGTGTCCGCAAACGCGGTGGTGATCCGTTGATCATCCATTGAGACCGCCACCCGCATCAGGCGCTGTGAGCCTCCGTGTTCGATCCAGCCCAAGTGGGCCATGCTGGGCCTGCCGGATTCATCGTATCTAATACCACGAGCCACCCAATTCTCCAGAACGTCGATCAGATTCCCCACGGTGATTTCGCTACGTACATACGATCGCCGGTGAACGTGGAAGGTAATCTCCCGCTGAACGCCTCCAGCCGTCAAAGCGTGGGGCAACGCCGCAGCGTCATCCCTATGCATACTCCGCGCGCAGGAGCTCCGCCGCTTCGGTGATCACGGCCATCTTCTTTGCGGCCATCTCGTGAGTGTTGACGTTGCGCTCGGCGAAGGTGCCGAAGCCACAGTCGGGGTTGAGGTAGATCTTGTCGGGGTCGAAGTACTGGAGCAGTTCCTTGACGCGTTCTACGATCTGACCGGGCGGCTCGATGTCGTCGGTGCGGGGGTTGACGACGCCGAAGCCGATCTCCTTTTCGTTGCTGTATTCCTTGAAGACTTCCATCTCGCCGGCGCGGGGAGTGGCGCACTCCAGCACCAGGCGGTCGATGTTCATCTGGGTAAGGTAGGGAAGCATGGGGCCGTAATTGCCGGTGAGCAGCACCTCTTCCTTCTTGCTCCAGTTGCCCCGACAGACGTGTACGCCCGTCTTGATGCCGTCGATGCCCTCCAGGGTCTCGTTCATCAGCCGCACCGCCATCTCCAGCTCGTCGGTGGGGTCGCGGCGGTTGGGCAAGGCGGCGCACATGAAAGTCTCGGTGGTCTCTTCGCCGAACACTACCTGGGAGAGTGTGGGTTCGTCCAACTGCACGAAGTCGCAGCCGTGGTCGCGCAGAGCGATGATCTCCTCGCGCAGGATCTCGACCACGTCCCGGGCCAGGTCGTCGGGAGTAGGATAGGCCCTGTCGGACAGGCCCTCGAACCAGCCGGAGCGAGTGAGCATGTAGGGGCCAGGGATGGGTACCATGATCTGCCGGTCGGTGTGCTCGCGCATGTAGGCCAACTCGTCCAGGGCCAGCCCATGCCGCTTGCTGATGGTGTCGATGACGATGGGGCTCTTGATGGCAAATGAGGGGACGTCCAGGGCGCGCAGCACTTCTTCCATGCGGGCGCGGTCGGAGGAATAGTCCAGCAGCTCGGACACCTTCATCAACTGCATGCCGTTGAGCTTGTCCACAGCGAAGGAGTAGAAATTGTCCCGCCGCTGCTCGCCGTCGCTGATGATGTCGACGCCGGCCTCTTCCTGGGCACGGATGCAGGCCAGCACCTCGTCGTCGGCCAGCGCGCTGAACTCGGAGTAGGTGATCTCGCCTGCTTCCTTGCGGCGCAGGGCGCGGATCAACTCGGTGGACCGGGGCCAGCTTCCGACCACGGTAACGGGAAACAGGGGTGCGTCCGCCATGGGTGTCCCTCCAGGACTGCGATCTTGCCGGGGTTAACGGCTACGAGCACAGCATCACGCCGTACCGCCGCAAAATAATCTACACCAGAAACCGTGCCGCGTACAGACTGGCCGCGCGGCGCGTGCTAGTGCTGCCCGATGAACTCCAGCACCAGGCCGTTCCACACCTGCGGACGCTCCCAGAAGCCGGCGTGTCCGGCCTCCGGCAGCGACACGAAGCGGCTGCCGGGGATGCGCTCCGCCTGCAACCGCATCAGCGCCGGCGGGGATACCAGGTCGGACTCGCCGGCCATCGCCATCGCCGGCACACTCATGGCAGCCAGCCTGGCGTAGGTAGTGGGCTCGCGCAGCGGCTGGGCCGGTAGCCGACCGTAGGGTCGGCTGGCGTGTTCGATCTCGAGCCAGCGGGCCGTGCCGTCGGGGTCAGTGCCCCGGTAAGACGGTCCCAGCTCATAAAGCTCCACGGGCAGATTGCGGATTTCCGGCGGGCGGATGCGGTCCTGCACTTCCAGGTACTCGGGGTCTTGAATGCCGGCGATGGTGTTGGCGAACACCAGGCTCCGCACCCGCTCGGGATGCGCCAGGGCGTACCCGATGGCGGTGATCCCGCCGGCGGCGGTGCCGACCAGATGGAACCGGTTCAGGCCCAGAAACTCGACCAGGCCGTGCAGGTCCTCGTCCTGGTAGCCGGGCTGCAGGGCTTCGTCGGTGTTGCGGGATTTCCCCCAGGTGCGCCGGTCGTAGGTGATGCAGCGGTAGCCGGCCAGAGTGAAAGCGGGTAGCTGGTAGATCCAGCAATCGCAGGTGCCCGAGGCGGCGTGGCAGAAGACCACCGGGATGCCGTCGCCTCCGGTGTCTTCGTACCAGAGGTCAACGCCGGGCAGGTTCACGTAGGGCATGGGATCAGTCCTGCCAGTGGGGCGGGAGGCTGGGTTCCGCCATGCCGAACTGTTCGGATAGCCATTCCTCAGCGTAGTGGCCATCCCGGTAGCCCGAATGCTCCGTCTTGTGGACGGTGGTTTCGCCCCGGATGTCGCTGACCAACGGTTGCAGGGCGGCTGCGTCCAGCGCGGAGCCGTCGGCGCCGGCCATCAACAGCGTGGCCGCGCTCACCCGGGCACCGAACCAGCGGAGGTCGAAGTACGACAGCGTGCGATTTACGGCCTCACGCCGCGTGGGATGCAGGCGCAGATAGTCGTTGATCTCCTCCAGCGGGTAGGCGCCGGTGCGTGGGGCAAGGTCCGCGGTGGCGTACAGCAGGGTCGGCGTGGACACCAGATGCGTGACCAGCGGAGACAGGGCGGCGGTGGTCAGGGCCAGGTCGTTGCCGATGGCCGCGATGCGTGTGGCGTCCACCTCCGGCCGGGCGGCCAGGTATTGCAGCCCGCGGACGCAGTCGGCGATGATGCCGCGGTAGACATAAGTTGCCGGGTCGTCGATGCCGTCGGTGAGTTGTCCGGGGAAGGCGGCGGCGTAAGGCTGGTCGGCCAGCCGCTGTCCACGCACGCAGATGGCGAAGGTGACGTGTTCCTTGCGTTGACCGTTGGCCTGCCCCTGGGGCACCAGGTCGGTCACGCTGCCGTAGCGGGGCAGGTGGTAACGCGCCGGGAACGGACCGTCGCCGGTCGGGATGCTGAGGTAACCGTAGAGGCGATAGGGTCCGAGAGAGGTCAGCCGGACACCGTAGGCGGTGGCGAAATCGGTGGAGCGCAACGGAAGTTCCTGCGCCTCCGGCGCGGCCGGATACCGGGCCAGTTCCGCCAGCGCGTCGTGCCAGTAGTCATCGAAATCGTGCGGCTTGTCGCCGCTCGGCTTGGTCATGCGGTCATACCTTTCAGTTCTGCAGGTGCGTGGCCATGAACGCGTCCACGATAGCCGCATGCTCGTGGTTGTTGGCGTCGTGGCCGTGGCCGTCGTAGGCGTACATCTTCTTGTCGGCGCTGGCAATGGCGTCGAACATGGCAAAGCCCGTTTCCGGCGGGCAGGTGCTGTCCTGCAGGCCCACGCTGACGATGATTGGACAAGTGATCCGGTGGGCCAGGTTGATGCCGTCGAAGTACGCCAGCGTGTTCTCCACCTGCTCCCGGCTATCCGGATAGAGCCGCAGGTAATCGGTGATCTCCTGGTAGGGATAAGCGTCGGTTAACTCGATGGAGTCCATGTAGCCGCAGAGGTAAGGCGCGCCGGCCGCGGCTGCCTTGATCTCGGGACGCAGCGCCGCCGTGGACACGGTGAGGCCGCCGCCCTGGCTGTGTCCGGTCACGCCGATGCGGTCGCTGTTGACCTCTTCCCGCCCCAGCAGGAAATCCATGGCCCGGCAGGCGTCCATGTAGAAGCCGCGGTAGGAGTAGGTGTTTCGATCCACCATGCCGTAGGTGAGCAGGCCAGGGTAGCCGGGGTTGAACTGGCGGTTGCTGCGCAGCTTGCCCCGGGGCGCGACGCTGAAAGCGGCATATCCCCGGGCGGCCCAGTTCTTGGGAACCGGCGGCTCCATGTTGTACCCGGGCACCTGGATCAGGCCGGGTAGCTTGCCCTCGCGCTGGCGGGGCACGGCGTACCAGCCGGCGATGCGGACATGGTCGAGGCTGGTGTAGAAGACCTCGTACACGTCGATGCGGGCGGTGGACCGGAGGGGGTTGTAAACCACCTCGGGTTCTAATGGAATTTGAGCGGTTTCCGCCAGTACATCGTCCCAAAACTGGTCGATGTCGTCCGGTTTGCGGACGATGCTGACGTACTGGTCGGCGGGCACCCGGGGCATATTGCTATCCTGCCTTCTTTGCTTGGCGTCTGATGCACCAGGAAACGCTGCGTTGTTAGCGGTTCTAATGCGTCCTAATCACCGTCTGACCCGGGACGTAAGATAGGCGATAAACAGCCTGACCTCGTCCGGCGGGGCGTTGTCAAAACCCGCTAATGCGTCAGCGGCATTATCTATGATTTGGTTCACTTGAGTTTGGTCAAAGGTAGCGGCAGGATCGTAATCAGCCTCGTGGCGGCGCTGCTGTAGGTTCACCAGTGTGATTGCCAATCTGCGAAGGTCCGGACTGAACCGGCTCATGCTACCGGAGTCGTTGCATTTGTTTCTCGCCGGCCCGTGATCAAGAGTGCGGCACGCCATATTCCAAAGCTCTTGTCCCATTTGGCTGCCTATGTAGGGGCCGGCCATCGCGTCAGCATAGGCACGGCACAAGGTGTGGAAGATGGCGTAGTAGGCGCAACTGACTGCTCTGCGCAACTCGGTGTCGGTGGCTCCGTGGCGGTTGCTGGCGTTGCCGCCGGCGGCCAGCGTCCTGGCGACGGCGATCAGATCGTCTGGTTCCAACGCCGGATTTTCTCCTTTACGACCTCCCAATCCGCTTTGCCAAAGAACGAAGTGTGAGGGACATGCTTGATCCCCAGGTCAACCAGTTGAGGGAGCAGGCGCGCTATCAGGCCGCTGGTCTACTTGGAGTCCAGTTTGCCCTGGTCGCCATCGAACACGATGCGGATGTGCAGATAAGGATCTCCGTACTGGTCGATCTCCTGTTGGATGTCGATGGGGCCGAATTCCATCTCCCCTTTGAATCTGCCAGCCAGGTCCTCATATACCATCTTGACGATGGTGTCATGCACATCCTGGGTTATCCTCATGGCGGCCTCTCCTTACACGTCCTCCACGGGCATGGTGGCGATGCCGTAGGTGCCGTAGAAGAAGTTGGCGTAGTGGGTGGAGCCGCCGGTGACGAACAGCAGGTACTGTTCGGGGTCTTCCAGCGCCGGTATGGTGGCGTCCGGGTCGTCGGCGAGATGCTGCAGTTCCGGATAGCGGAGCCACTTGCCGTTGGCGTCGGTGGGCATGCCAGCCGGGCCGATGGCGTCGCGCAGGGAGGCGCGGCAGTGCTCATGCAGCCACTCCTGGGTGGCTCGCTTGCTGAAGCCGGCTTCCTGCAGGATCACCGCGCGGGAGGGGCTGAGCATAATGGGATGGTACGGGCTTTGGTATTCAACCCGCTGGTTGGTGTGGCCCACCTGGGCGGACTGCCGGCCCTTGATCCAGCTGCCGCCGCCGGCGTGGCGGTAGAACATCATGGAGGCGATGTTGTTCAGCGTGTCCTCGTGGTTCCGGGAGCCGGCGTCCAGAATGTCGGTGGGGCCGGTTACGGTGATCACGGTGACCGCGCTTTCGTCCGGGCGGAACCCCTTGTCCACATGGTAGGGCTGCCAGGGGCTGACTTCCTCGTTCTCGGCGATGCACATGCCGAACTTGGTGGGTAGGCCGATGAAGTTGGGGTCGCCGGCGCCGGCCTTGCAGTAGCCGATGTTAATCAGGCAGAGGCGCAGCGCCCGGCCGATGGCGGTGTTGGCCTTGTTGACCACGCCCGGGCCCATGGCCGAGGTGCCGTAGTTGATGCCAGCCTTGGCTGCAATCGGACCGTTGACCAGGATCAGCGGCGCTTCGGTGTGGCCGGACACCTGCATGTCCCGGTGGTTCATCTCCGGCTGGGCGATGCACTCCAGGGCGGCCAGGAGGATGGGGAACTGCGCCGGCTGGCAACCGGCCATCACCGCGTTGATGGCGATCTTCTCCACGGTGGCCAGCCCGAACCCGGGTTCCATGACCATGACCACGTCCTGGGGGTCGCGCCGGGTGCCCTTGAGCATGGCTTCCACGGCCGCGGGCGTGGGCGGAACGATGGGCATCCCGTCGCTCCAGTCGCGCTCTTCCATAAAGCGATTTACCGCGTCGAGCCCCAGGGGCGTGTCATCCAGCTCCACGGTGAACACATCAGTCTCGCTGTGGCCGTTGGCGCCGCCGGACAGGTCAGCGGAGGCCGACATCCGGGTCAGGCCGAGGATGATGTTGTCGATCTGATCGTCCACCATCCTGTGGATGTAGTCGGGCTGCTGCCCGGTGCAGGCGTGGGGGATGGTGACGAAGGCAGTGGCGGGCTGGCCCCAGCCATCGACGCAGGACTGCCAGGCCCGGGCGAAACTGCGCGCGGCGATGCCCACCGAGGGCACGCCAGCCTTTTCCATGGCAACCATGTCGTGGGCAAGCCACGACGTGCAGCCCCCTCAATGGGCGGCGGCACCCACCATGGCATCCACTTCGACGGCGATGCGGCTGGCTTCCTCGTCGTCAATATGCACGCCTCGGCTCAATGCCGGACGGCCGTCGCGCAGGTTTCCGCCGTAGCTTTCGAATCTGACGTTGGAGAAGCGACGGCCGATGTGCTCGGCGACACGGTTGACGGCTACGTCGGCTCCACCGGTCATGTTGTTGTAGAGGCCGATGGTCTTGCCTTCGAGGGTATCCAGGCGGGCCGCTGGCGGTACCTTGAAGTCGACGCGTGCCGCGGCCGGGGACATAATCTGCAGCTTCATCGTGATTCTCCTCCGAATCGGAGCCTTGACGACGTTCGAATTGCACGCAGTCTATTTGTCGACGCCGGTTCCGTCAACGCGCCGACTCAGCAGGCGAAGCGCGGATGCCCGCCAATGAATGCGGCGCATGCGGACCCGCGCCGGCAATGCGCATTTGACGAGGGACAATGCTGCGCCCGTCGAGGTCAAACCCAGACGTTAGTGCGATAAACGGGTTGGAAACAGGGTACACAAAATCCGATTCGATGATACAATTCTTTGAAAATGGGCATAGGCTGCTGGGGCGCGCATCAAGGGCGTTGGCCAGTGCCTCCAATAACTGCCTAACTTCCAGCGCAATCCAGGAGACAGCATCATGGCAATCGAGTTCCAGAGGAATGAGGGCACTTTGATCATTGAGGCTGCCGAACGCGTCGACAGCACCAACGCGCAGCGTTTCCTCGAAGATCTGGATGCGGCCATCGAACCCACCGATCAGGTGGTTATCCTCGACATGGAAAAGCTCACGTACATCAGTAGTGCGGGGCTCCGTGTGGTCCTACAAACTGCGAAGACCCTGCAGCGGCAGAATTCCGGCTTCGCGCTGTGCGCATTGTCGGGGACCGTACGGGAAGTCTTTGAAATCAGCGGTTTCGACCAGGTCATCGCTATCCATCCGTCGCAGGACGAGGCCATCGCCGCGCTGAAAGGGTAAACCTTTACGGGTAACCGGCTTCGCGAGGCCAAACTCAAGGTGATCGGGCGCCGCAGGCCGCCCGTCAGGGATGGAATCATGGCAGATACGTCAGGGCCATACCGGATACTGGTGGTTGACGACGAGCCCGACCTGGAACCGCTGGTACTGCAGCGGATGCGGCGGGCCATTCGCTCGGGGCGCTACCAATTCGTGTTTGCGCAGAATGGAGTGGAAGCGCTCGAAACTCTCAATCAAGACGACGAAATCGATATGGTGCTGTCCGACATCAACATGCCTCAGATGGACGGACTGGCGTTGTTGTCGCATATACCGGACGTCGCTCCCGACATACACGCCGTAATCATCTCCGCTTACGGAGATATGAAAAATATTCGCTCCGCAATGAACCTCGGGGCGTTCGATTTCGTCACCAAGCCGGTCGATTTTGACGACCTGCGCATCACCATTGAGCGGGCGTTGTCCAACCTCGAAGCGTGGCGAGAGGCCACGGCGTCACGCGAGCGGCTGGTGGCGCTGGAAAACGAGCTCGACGTCGCCAACAAGATGCAGCAGTCGATCCTCCCCACGGAGTTTCCCAGACAGCCCGGTTTCCAGATCTACGGGAGCATGATCCCGGCCCGGGTCGTGGGCGGCGACTTTTTTGACGTCGTTTATCTAGACAATGGCCGGATTGGACTGGCCGTGGCGGATGTGTCGGACAAGGGCGTGCCCGCCGCGTTGTTCATGATGGCCAGCCGTACTCTCCTCAAGAGCGCGGCCATGGGGCTCAAATCCCCGCGGGAAGTCCTTACGGAAGTGAATGATCTGCTGTACGACGACAACGACGCCATGATGTTCGTGACCCTGTTCTACGCGGTGTACGATCCGGCGACCGGGGAAATGACCTACGCCAATGGCGGCCACAACGCGCCCTTGATCGCCCACGTTGACGGGACTTCCACGGTGCTGCCCGGCACCAACGGCATCGCGTTGGGGGTGATGCCGGGCATGAATTACGACGAAAGAACGATCTCCATTTCAACCGGCGATACCGTGGTCTTTTACACCGACGGCGTCACTGAGGCCGTGAACGAGGATGGGGAGGAGTTCGGAATGGAACGGCTGCAGCGGGTGTTTACGGCGCAGCCGGTACGGGATGCAGAGGCATCGACCCAGGCTGTGTTTGACGCCGTGAACCAATTCGCGGGGAACACCGCGCAGTTTGACGACATCACGTGCCTCATTTTCCGTCGCAGCGAGCCCTGACCATGGACGCCCACGCGTTTTTGAAGATTGCTCCCAGTCATGAGCAGCTGGAATTGATCCCGGCGGCGGTCGAAGAGTTCGCGGAGCGAGACAACTGGCCGCCCGACCTGGTTTTCAAGCTGAATCTGGTCCTGGAAGAACTGGGCGTCAATATCGTCAATTACAGCGGCGCAACGGGGGACATCGAGATATCGCTGGTCTCTGACGAAGAGAGTGTTACCGTCGAGATCTCGGACGACGGCCGGCCGTTCAATCCCCTGCTCGATCAGGAGACCCCCGACATTTCCGCCCCGCTGGGCAACCGGCCCATCGGCGGGCTCGGCATCCACCTGGTGCGGTCGATGATGGACGAGATGTGGTACAGCAGAGAAGACGGCAAGAACAAGCTGGCGATGACCAAGCGCAAGTCGGAGTGAACCCGGCGGTTCCGGTTCGACTGCGAGCGCATCGATTCGCGGGTAGTTGTCAGGGCTGCCGTTTCTGATGCCGCAGCGCCATCGTCCGGTCAGATTAGAGGCTACTGGGTGTACCGGACCAATCGTATCGCGAAGACACTTTGGACCATCGTGGCAGTGTGTCTGCTGGGGCTGGCGGCGTGTGGCCCGGACGCTGACACGAACGCGGACGCCTCCCTTGCCGAGGCGCCGGCGGCTGCCGCGCCCACCTCCACGCCGCCGCACTTGACCCTCTCGCCCACGGTGGCCCGCGAAGACCCGGGCGTGTTTGACGACCGCATAGTATTCGGGCAGTCGGCGGCGTTCACCGGCCCCGCCGGGCAATTGGGCATCGGCATGAACCACGGCATCCAGGCCGCATTCGCCGAAGCTAACCGGGCTGGCGGAGTCAATGGGCGTCTCTTGGAGTTGGTGACCCGCGACGACACCTATGAGCCGGAACTTGCGATCTCCAACACAACGGAACTCATCGAAGAAGAGAATATCTTCGCGTTGATCGGAGCGGTCGGTACGCCGACGTCGCGTTCCGCAGTGCCGGTGGCGGAAGCGGCCGGAGTGCCCTACATCGCGCCTTTCACGGGAGCCGCGTTCCTGCGGGACCCCAATCTGCGCAGCGTGATCAATCTCAGGTCTTCTTACAACCAGGAAACCGAGGAGATGGTCGAACGCCTGACCGAGGACCTGGGCATCGAGCGTATCGCGGTCATGTACCAGGACGACTCTTTCGGCAGGGCCGGATTCAACGGCGCCAGCGCGGCGCTGCACCGGCGTTACCTGGAGCCGGTGGCCGTCGGGCTTTACCAACGCAATACCACTGCGGTGAAAACCGGATTGCTGGACGTGCGGAAGGGACGCCCCGAAGCGATCATCGTGATCGGCGCCTACAAACCGGTGGCCGCGGTCATCGCCTGGGCTCGGGAAATAGGGATGGATCCGGTGTTCATGACCGTTTCGTTCGTCGGGAGCAACGCCCTGGCCGAGGAGCTGGGCGCCGGTGGCAAGGGCGTGATTGTCACCCAGGTGGTTCCCTTTCCCACAGATACGTCGAACCCGGTGGTTGCCGCCTACCAGGAAGCGTTGGCGGAATACGATCCCGAGGTGGAGCCGGGTTTCGTGTCCCTGGAGGGCTACATGGCCGGCCGTCTCGCCATTGCCGGCCTGGAGCGGTGCGGCGACGATGTGACCCGGGCCTGTTTTTTGAGCGTGCTTCGCAATGCCCAGCCAATCAACATGAGCGGTGGGGAATTGCGTTACAGCCAGGAAGAGGGCAACCAGTGGTCTGATGAGGTCTTCCTGACGATGATCGGTGACGAAGGCCAATACATTCCGCTGGATGTCCTGCCGCAGGATGTTTTGGGGAGTAAAGACAAATGATGGCAGCGCTGACCAAATTCCTCGAACTCCGTTATCGCATTTCTTCCCAGTTGTACCTGGCGCTTGGCGGCGCGGTTTGTCTGACCTTCGCGGCGGCGCTGGTGGGATGGTTTTCCTTCGACCGGGTGGGTGACGCTCAGAACCGGGTCAACGAACGCAGTGTGCCGGAGTTGGCCACCGCTTTTGACGTTGCCCAGTTCAGCAGCGCCTTGGTCGCCGACGCCGCCGCGCTGCCTTCGGCCACAACTGAGGACGAGGTCGCCGTAGTGAGCGAGCGAATTGTCGAGGCCTATCAGGCTTTCGACGAGCAACTGGCGGTCCTGGAAGAACGCTCGAGCACGGACGATCTGGAACGGTTCATACGCATCCGATCCTACTCGGATACGCTGCTGCTCAACATCAACGACATGAAGAAAGGAATATCGGAGAGGTTTGCCCTGGAGGACCAGGCGGACGCGCGGCAGGGTGAACTGACTGATCTGAGGTTCCAACTTGACCACATCCTCACTCCGGCCCGGGACGACCAGTTGTTTTACACCGTTACCGGTTATCGGGGATTGGGAGAACCGCCGGCGGCGGAGGTGGCCTACCGGGCGGAGGACGAGCTCACCCGACTCCATTACCTGTCCGAGCTTCACAGCAACGTGAACATTGCCACGCAAATTCTGGCCAGCGCCGGGACGGTGTCCGATCCATCGCTGATCGAGCCCCTGCGGGAACGGTTCGAGTCTGCGGTCTTTCACATCAACCGTAACCTGAGCCGATTGGCGGGCACCGAAATTCACTCGGAACTGACGCCGCTGTTCTCACGCCTGCTGGAACTGGGACAGGGCGATGGAAACAGTTTCGAACTGCGCGCGCGTCAGCTCGAACTTGCGGATATCCAGGTGGTGTTGCTGGGCAACAACCACGACATCGCCGTGCTGCTGCTCGGTGAGATGGAGTTCCTGGTACAGACCGCCCGTAACAGCGCGGAGGTTGCCACCGCCGCCTCGGATCAGGCGATTTTCACCGGCCGCACTTTGCTCCTGGCCATCACCGGCTTCAGCGTCGTCGGCGCGATCCTGATCGCGTGGCTGTTCGTGGGGCGGGTCCTTCTGCACCGCATCGAGATGCTGTCGCAGTGGATGCGGCAAATGGCTGGCGGAGACCTGGAGGCCCGGGCGGAAATCAGGGGTCGAGACGAAGTGGCCGAAATGGCGGCGGCGCTGGAGATATTCCGTCAGCACGCCATCGAAATCCAGCGGTTGAACCTGGTGGAGCAGTTGGCCGAAGAGCTGCAGGGCAAGAACGGCGAACTGGAACAGGCCCTTACGGATCTCAACACCGCCCAGGGCCAGATCGTGATGCGGGAAAAACTGGCCGCGCTGGGCGAGCTCACCGCCGGAGTGGCGCACGAAATCCGCAACCCGCTGAACTTCGTCAAAAACTTCTCCGAGGCTTCCGAAGATCTACTTGAGGAAATGAAGGAAACCCTGGAAGAGAACGAAGACGGCCAGCTCAATGAGGAACAGCGGGACCTGCTGGAAGATATCTTCAACGACCTGACGGAAAACCTGGAGCGCATCCGCACCCACGGCGACCGCGCCGACCGCATCGTTCACGACATGCTGATGATGAGCCGGGAATCGGTGGGGCATCAACCCACCAACATCAACAACCTCCTGGACGAACACGCCCGTCTGGCTTACCACAGCGTCCGGGCGGTGGACCCCAACTTCCAACTGGACTTGCAGTACGACTTTGACGAATCTATGGGCGAGCTTGACGTCAATCCGCAGGACCTGGGTCGCGTATTCCTTAATATCGTCAACAATGGTTGCTACGCGACCAACGAAAAACGCATGACCCTGACGCAAGCCGGGGATGGGTCCGACTACTCTCCAACCCTGTGGCTGTCAACGCAACTTGACGACGACCGGGTCCACATCAAGATCCGGGATAACGGGACCGGAATGCCGGCGGAAGTCATCGAGAAGGTGTTCAACCCGTTCTTCACCACCAAGCCTACGGACAAGGGAACGGGTCTCGGCCTGTCAATCTGCAACGACATCGTTCGCCGTCACGGCGGCGAGATCCTGGTGGAGTCCGAGCCGGGCGAGTTCACCGAGATGACCATCGACCTGCCGCTGCGTCCGCCCGAACCCGTCGCGGACGAACCCGAAGACGAAGACGAACCGGAGTTGGTCGCGGAGGCCGCCGAGGCGGGGAACGACTAATCTACAGGAATCCGGCCACCGAGACGATCTACGGGAACAGGCGCGGCGCCGTTTCGGCCGGCGCGCCGGCAGCGATCAGGTGCGGCCCATCGTTGGCCACCCGGTTGACCCCCGTCGAAACCTCGCGGACCGACATGTCCGTCCAATCCCGACTGCCCAACAATGCCAGGAGCTCGTCGGGCTCGGTACGTCCGGAGAGCCAGGCGTCGAACTGCTCGGGCGGCAGGATGACCGGCATGCGGTCATGAATGGGCGCTACCAGGCTGTTGGCTGCGGTGGTGACGATCACGCAGGCGCCCGCGTCTTCTTCGTGGGATTGCGCGGAGTACCAGATGCCCGCGAAGGCGACGGGGCGCCCGTCCCGGTGTGAAACCCACCGGGGCGTTTTGGTTTGCCCCGTTCCGGCCGGCCATTCGTAGAACCCGTTGGCCGGCACCAGGCACCGGCGTCCCGCAAACGCGTTGCGGAAGATTGGCCGCCGGTCGATGGTTTCTGCCCGTGCGTTGAACAGGAGTCGTGGAGCCGACCGACTGTTCCGGCTGCGGGAGTAAGTCAGGCCCCAGCACATCATGCCGGCGGCCCGGGCGTGGCCGTCGCCGAGGACCGTCAAGATCGGTGAAGTGGGAGGGATGTTCCAGCGCGGAAGGTAGGATCCCTGCAAGGACTCGGCCCGGAAATCGAAATGACCGGCCAGGTCTTCCAGTTCAGCGAAGAGGGCGAACCGCCCGCACATGGCGGGATGCGATTACCATTGCACGTACATGGGCATAACCACATGTACGTACCGGTCGGAGTCGGCGGGCCGGAACACGCCGGGGCTGGAGGAGTTGGTCACCTCGATGGCGACCTTGCCGCGTCCCAGCACGTTCACGATGTCCTGGAGATAGCGGACGTTGAAGGCGATCTTGGCGTCCGCGCCGTCCAGCTGATCGATGTCCAGCTCGTCCAGGCTGTCTCCGACCTCTTCGGAGCGCGCCGAAACCTTGAGCTGGCCGCCGTCGCTGGCTTCCTGGGGCATCATCTCCAGCCGGACGATGTTGCTGCCGTCCCGGGCGAAGACCGATGCCGACTGCGTGGCCCGCTTCAGGTCGTCCAGTTCCATCACGGCTCGGGTCTCGTACCGCTCGGGGATGAGTTGCTCGTAGTTGGGGAAGCTGCCCTGGAGCAGTTGGGAAACGATCTCAACGTGTTCCAGCTTGAACATGGCCTGCCCGCGGTCAGGGGACAGGGTCATCTGAACTGGGCTGCTCTGTTCCGAAGCCAGACGCTGCACTTCCTGCATGGTTCGCGCCGGAACGATCACCTTGATTTCCTCGTCCACCGACTGGGAAATCTGGCCGGAATAGACCGCCAGGCGGAAGCCGTCAGCGGCGGCCATCACCACACTGGATTCGTTGAGCTTGAGTTCCACGCCGGTCAGCACCGGGCGCGATTCGTCGGTCGCAGCGGAGAATGCCACCAGGCTGATCCCGGAGCGCAGGACGCTGGGGTCGATGTCAATGGCGGTGCCGGTGTCGACCTGGGGAATGGGTGGGAAGTCTGCGGCGTCGGCTCCGTTGATATGGGTCACGGCGCGACCGCAGGCCAGGTGCAAAACGCTGCCCCCGCTGGCCGGGCCGTCGGCGTCGGGTCCGCCCAGGTCGAGGTCAATCCGGTCGCTGGGACGGGTGTTGACCCAGTCTGCCAAGAGGCGATGAGGAACCGTTATCGCCCCTTCTTCCTCGATCATCGCGCCGATCCACGTGGTGATGGCGATTTCGAGGTTGGTGGCGGACAGCATCAGCATGCCCTGGTCGGTCCGGAGCAAGACGTTTTGGGTTATGGGCAGCGTCGATCTGCTGGCCACCGCCCGGCTGACTACGCTGAGTCCACGGGCCAGATTCTCCTGAAGACACGACAGTTTCATCTCTAATCAACCCGACGTTCAAATTGGGCGAAATTATAGCATGGGGTCGCTTGTTATAATGTTCGACATCCCGGGAAAAGTCGCGCTGCGACCCACGATGAGGCTAACATGACCGAGTTGCTGTTTCTGACCGACGCCTACGTGTCCGAGTTCGACGCCACGGTAACGGAGATTACGGACGACGGAAGCGTAGTGCTGGACCGTACCGCCTTCTACATCGGAGGCGGGGGACAGCCCTGCGACGTGGGCACGCTGACCGACGGATCAGGCGCTGAGTTTCGCGTTATGAAGGCGTCCCGCGCCGGCGGTTCCATCGTCCACGCCATAGATGGCTCCGACCGGCCGGACGTGGGCGCTGCGGTGCAAGGCGTCATCGACTGGGAACGCCGCTATCTCCTGATGCGAACGCATACGGCCCTGCACATCCTGTGCGGAGTCGTGTGGCGCGACTACGGGGCGCTGGTGACCGGCGGCGATATGCAGCCCGGCCGCGCGCGCATGGATTTCGAGTTGGAAAACATGTCGGCCGAGTTCGCCGACGAGGTGGAGGCGCGCATCAACGCCGAGGTGGCGGAAGGGCGGGACATCGGAGTGGGCTTCCTGAGCCGGCACGAGGCTGACGCGCACCCGGACCTGATTCGCACCAAGATCAACCTGCTGCCGGCGGCGGTCACCGAAGTGCGCACCATCGACATCCAGGGTCTGGATCTGCAGGCCGACGGCGGCACCCACGTGCGCAACACCGGCGAGGTGGGCCGCATCGAAGTCGTGGGTCACGAGAGCAAGGGGCGGATCAACAAGCGGCTGCGCATCGCCCTGGCCGAATGATTTGGGGGTCTGGATGAACCCACGGCGGCGATTGTATATACTGGCTTTCGCCGCGTACACAACCACACTGGCATTGATGACGGCGCTGGCGTGGCTGGCGTTCCAGCATAGTACGGCTGCCGGCATCGCCCAATTGACTGTTTCCCTCAGCGGAAATGCCCTGGGAGGTTTCGCTTTGGTACTGGGGATCTTGCGAGACGACCGCGCCGAACGTGAACGGCAACGCGCCGACGAAGCCGTGGAGTCGGCCCGGAAATCCGAACAGAAAGCCAACGAGGCCCGTCAACTGGCCGATCAGTTGCAAAAACAGGTCGAGCAATCAAAGAAGGAGGCCGAGCAGTTGCATGCCCAGGCCGAGCAGGAACGTCGGCAAGCCGAGTTGGAACGTCAGCGGGCCGACCGGGCCGAGGCGGAGCTGCGTCGTATGCGCGATGCGCAGCAACTGGAGGCCAGGTTCCGACGCCTCGAGGAGGCGCTGGGCCTCACACCGGAAACCGGGACTGCCGACGATCAAGTCGAAGAGAGCAGATAGCGAATGGCAACCACCGTAGTCGGCATAGATGTCGGCGGCACTTTTACCGATATAGCCGTCCTCCGGGACGGCATTCTTTCCGTCCACAAGCTCCCATCGACGCCGGCCGACCCGTCGGTTGGCATCACTGCGGGGGTGGGCGACACCGGCGTCGACATTGCCAACGCCGACTTTATCCACGGGAGCACCGTGGCGACCAACGCCCTGCTGGAGGGCAAGGGAGGGCGCACCGCCCTGGTTACCACCATGGGCTTCGAGGACGTGCTCGAAATCGGCCGGCAGAACCGGGCCGATCTGTATGACTTGTCCATGGAACGGCCCGAGCCCCTGGCGCCCTGGCAGTTGCGCTTCGGGTTGCCGGAACGGATCGATTACACGGGAACAATACTCGATGATCTGACGCCGGAATCGATTGACGCCCTGGTGGGCCTGCTCGACGAGGCCGAGGTGGACGGGGTAGCGGTGTCGTTCCTGTTCTCCTTCCTGAACCCGGCGCACGAGGAGATACTGGCCGAGCGGTTGGCCCGGCTGCCCAGCCGGCCGTTCATCTCGATATCATCCCGGATCCTGCCGGAATTCCGGGAGTACGAGCGCACCAGCACCGTGGTGGTCAACTCCTACGTGGGTCCGGTGATGGCCCGGTATCTGACGCAGCTGGAATCGGTGTTGGGCCACGGGTTGCGCATCATGCAGTCGTCGGGCGGCAGCATCACCGCCAGCCTGGCGGCGGACCAGCCGGTGCGCACGATCCTCAGCGGGCCGGCTGGCGGGGTGGTCGGCGCGTTTTACACCGGCGTTCAGGCGGGGTACCCCGACATCATCACGCTGGACATGGGCGGCACCTCCACCGACGTGTCGCTGTGTCCCGAACGCATCAAGGAGACGACCTCAGCCAACCTGGGCGGCTATCCGGTCAGCGTGCCGATGATCGAGATCCACACCGTGGGCGCCGGGGGTGGATCCATCGCCCGGGTGGACGCCGGCGGCGCACTAGTCGTCGGCCCGCAGTCGGCCGGCGCGGATCCCGGACCGGCCTGCTACGGAAGGGGCGACCGGATCACCGTTACCGACGCCAACCTGACGCTGGGACGCCTGCGGTCGGATGGGTTCCTGGGCGGGCGCATGACGCTGGACCAGGAACGCTCGCAGTCGTTGATGACCGACCTTGCCGCCGGCGTGGGCGCGTCGGCCACCGAGACGGCGTTGGGAATCATTCGCGTGGTCAACTCCAACATGGAGCGCGCCATCCGCGCCATCTCGCTGGAGCGGGGTTACGACCCACGGGAGTTTACGCTGGTGCCCTTCGGGGGCGCGGGTCCCATGCACGCCTGCGAGTTGGCGGCGGAATTGGGCATCCCCCGCGTGCTGGTGCCCGGACATCCCGGCATCCTGTCGGCGCTGGGGGTCGCCATCGCGGACGTGGTCAAGGACTACTCCCGCACCGTGATGCTGCGGGGCGAGGACCTGGACAAAACGCGCCTGGAGGAAGAGTTCCACGGCATGGAACAGCTGGCCCGGGCCGAACTGGTGGAGGAGGGATTGCCCGCCGATTCCATGGCGGCGCGCCGGTTCCTGGACGTTCGCTATGTGGGACAGTCTTTCGAGCTGACCGTGGACTGCCCGTCGCTGACCGGACGCAGCGACCTGACCCGCAGCATTGCCTCGGAGTTCTACGCGGCCCACCTGCAGCGGTTTGGCTACGCCGACCGCGCGTTGCCCGTCGAGGTCGTCAACCTGCGGCTCAAGCTGGAGTTGTCGGTGGAGAAACCGCACCTGGAGCCGGCTCCTGACGGCGGCAGCGACGCATCCCACGCCGACGTCGGCAACGTCGAAGTGGTGTTCGCGGAAGGCTCGATGGACACGACGCTGTACGACCGGGACCGGCTGCAAACCGGCAACCGGATTGCCGGGCCGGCGCTGCTCCTGCAATTGGACACCACCATCGTGGTTCCGCCCGGCTGGGCGGGCGAGGTTGATCCCTACGGCAACCTGCTGCTGGAACCGGCGAGCACACTCGCATGAGCACGGCCCCGGTTATCGATATTTCGCGCCTGTCCGTGCTGGCCTGTTACGCCCATCCGGACGACGAGGGATTTGCCTCGGGGGGACTGCTGGCGATGCTGGCGGCCGGCGGCGCGCGGATCACGCTGGTCTGCGCCACCAACGGCGACATCGGTGAGATCAGCGATCCCGCGCTGGCGACGCCGGAGAACCTGTGGCAGGTCCGCAAGCAGGAACTACGCAACGCCATGGACATTACCGGCATCAGCGACATGCGGTTCCTGGACTACCGGGACAGCGGCATGGAAGGCTGGGATGACAACCACCACCCCAACGCCTACTGCAACGCCGACACCGGAGCCGTCGTGGAGCGATTGCGCAGCATCATCGCCGAGGTCAACGCGCACGTTGTCATAACCCACGACCCCACCGGCGGTTACGGGCATCCCGACCACAAGACCATGTGCGCCCACGCCACCGCCGCCGTCGAGCGCGCCTCTGATCCTGACGGGGCCACGCCCCTGCTGTACTACGTATGCTTCCCCCGCAGCGTGTTCCAGCGCATGTGGCAGGAGATGACCGACCGGGGCATCACCCCGCCCTTCGCCGTGGACGCGGTGGATACCCTGGGCACGCCCGACGAAGAAGTGACAACCACGCTGGACATCTCACCGTGGGTGGAGACCAAGATCGCGTCCCTCTCGTGCCACCGCACCCAGATCAGCAGCGACGGCCCCTTCGAGCAACTGCCCCAGGAGGTGATGCGCCGGCTTATGGGGACGGAATACTACCAACTGGCTGCGCCGGCTGGCGCGGTGGACTTGCTAGCGACGCTGTGACGACTGTGGAGTTTCGTGATGACGACTGAGCAGAGTTTCTCCCAGGACATGGGCAAGTTTATCGAGGCGGCGCTGTACATTGGCGAGCGGTCGGAAAACGACCCGCACTTTGGGGTGAGCAAGCTGGTGAGGCTGCTTTACTATTCCGACTGCGGAGCCTACGCCGCGCGGGGTAAGCCCATCACCGGCACTACCTACCTGCATTTTCCCCACGGCCCCTACCCGGAGAACTGGTATCAGGCTCGGATGAAAATGGAACAGTCCGGCGCCATGACTGTGCTCCGCGACCAGCACGCCCAGGGCTACCACCACTACGGCCTGCTTACCAACCGCTCGGCCAACCGGGAGGTGCTGGCCCCGGAGGACCTGGAAGAAATGGATTTCCAGATGCAGCGGTTCGCCGATTACAGCGCGGCAGCCATTGAGGACTATTCACAATACGAAGCTGCCTGGCTGACCACCGAGGACGGGCAGCCCATGCCCTACGAAATGGCCGGCTTTACCGCCCCGCCGCTGAGCCAGAACTCCATCCGCCACGGATTGAAAATCGCCGATGAATTCGTTGCCCGGACAAGGTGAGCCTTACCGCATCGTGCGGAGCGTCGCTTTTCATACCGATTGGGACGCCGGTGTTGCGGCCGGCTGGCTCAACCCAATGGTCCATCCCGCCCAAGTGGAACACTTCGCTCGGTCCGTGCTACCAACTAATCCCTTTTTCGGACAGACTGTGCCAGGTGCGGCGGCGAACGTCAGAAAGATCAGCTTCCCGCATTCCCCGAACAGTAGAAACGTCATTGAAGTGACCTATGCGGTAATCGAGGATGACCGCGTCATAGCTTTGCAAGCAATCCGTTTGTTGGCCTGAAACAGCCAGGAGCCATACTCACCATGCCCGTTGACGCCATCAGCCTGGAAGTTTTCAAGAACATGTTCATCTCCGTCTCCGAGGAGATGGGCGTGGCTCTGCAACGCACCAGCTACTCCACCAACATGAAGGAGCGGCAGGACTTTTCTTGCGCCCTTTTCAATCCGGCTGCCGAAATGGTGGCGCAGGCCGCGCACCAGCCGGTGCATCTGGGAGCCATGCCGGCCTCGGTGCAGGCGGCGTTGCAGACCTTTCCGCGCGGACTGAGGCCGGGCGACATCATCATCCTCAACGACCCGTACCTGGGCGGCTCGCATCTGCCGGACATAACGCTCGTTGCGCCGGCGTACATTGATCGCGAAGATGGCAAGCAACTCATCGGTTACGTCAGCAACCGGGGCCACCACTCCGACGTGGGCGGCATGGCGCCCGGCTCCATGCCCCTGTCCACTGAGCTGTACCAGGAGGGGATGATCATCCCGCCGCTGAAGCTGGCTCGGGGCGGGCGCATCAACCACGAGGTCATCGCGCTGATCTGCCGCAACTCCCGCACGCCGGACGACCGCCAGGGCGACCTGTCGGCGCAGATCGCGTCCATCCGCGTGGGCGAGAAACGTCTCACCGAGATCGCCGAGCGGTATGGGCTCGATGAAACGCTGGAGCACATGGCCGCCCTGCTGGACTATTCCGAGAGGTTGACCCGCCGTCGCATCACCGAAATACCCGATGGCACCTATAACGTGACCGACTACATGGACGACGACGGTCTCACGGAAGAGCCGGTGCGCATCTCGGTTGCGGTGACCGTGGACGGCGACCGGATGAAGATCGACTTCACCGGCACCGCCGACCAGCGGCCCGGCTGCATCAACGCGCCCCGCGCCGTCACGGTGTCCGCCAGCCTATACGTCGTGCGCTGCGTCGTCGGCGACGAGGCGCCGGCCAACCAGGGTTGCCTGCGGCCGGTGGAAGTCATCACGCCCCGGGGAAGCCTGGTGGACCCGCTGCCGCAGCGCGGAGTGGCCGGCGGCAACGTCGAGACCTCCCAGCGCATCACCGACGTGCTGCTGGCTGCCATGAGCCAGGCCATGCCCGACCGCATCCCTGCCTCCTCCCAGGGCACGATGAACAACATGATCATCGGCGGGCATGACATCTCGCGGGACAAACCCTACGTCTATTACGAAACCATCGGCGGCGGGATGGGCGCCCGTCCCGACAAGGACGGCGTGTCCGGCATCCACACCCACATGACCAACACCATGAACACGCCGGTGGAGGCGCTGGAGTTCGCCTTTCCGCTGCGTCTGCGCCGTTACGCGCTGCGCCGGGGCTCCGGCGGAGACGGCCTGCACAAGGGGGGCGACGGCCTGATCCGCGACGTGGAGTTTCTCAGTCCGGCGCGGGTCACGGTGCTGTCCGAACGTCGGCGGTACGCTCCGCCCGGGTATCACGGAGGACACCACGGCGAGCACGGCGAGAACGTGCTGCTCAAGGGCGGTTACGAAGAGGTCCACCTGGCCGGCAAGGAGACCCTGGACGTGGAGGCGGGCGACGTGCTGAGCATCCGCACGCCCGGCGGCGGTGGCTGGGGCGCGCCGGCATAAGTCATCTTACATCGATGGACAGGATAGACATGATATTGATTTGGTTATCCTGTTCATCCTGTATATCGATGTAAAAATAATATGCTGGATACAATTGCCGAAGTTCAGGAACGGGTGGTAGCCTGCCGCGCCTGCCCGCGGCTGGTGGAATGGCGGGAGCAAACCGCCCGGGTCAAACGCAGGATGTACCGGGAGGAGGACTATTGGGGTCGCCCGCTGGCGGCTTTCGGCGACCCCGACGCCCGCCTGCTCATCGTCGGCCTGGCTCCCGCCGCCCACGGCGGCAATCGCACCGGCAGGATGTTCACCGGCGACCGCAGCGGCGACTGGCTGTTCGGCGCGTTGCACCGGGCCGGTTTCGCCAACCAACCCGAGTCAGTGCGCCCGGGTGACGGCCTGGAATTGCGGGGCGCGTTGATCACAGCGGCAGCGCGCTGCGCTCCGCCGCAGAACAAGCTGCGGCCCGATGAATTGGCTGCCTGTCGTCCCTACATCACCCGCGAGATCGAGTTGCTCACCGACCTGCGTGCGGTGGTGGCCCTGGGACGCATTGCCTTCGATGCCTTCCTGCGGGCCTATGCTGCCGCCGGACGCACGCCGCCGAATCGCAAGCCGCCCTTCGGCCACGACGTGGCAACCCCGTTGCCCGACGGTGGGCCTCTGCTGATCGCCTGCTATCACCCCAGCCAGCAGAACACGCAGACTGGCCGGCTCACCGAACCGATGCTGGACGCGGTGTTCGCCCGAGCTTGGGACGCCTGCGGGTTCTGAAATTTCTAACCGGGAACCGGCATCGACAGTCACGCCACTTCTCCCAGGTCGCAGCGGTTTTACACCCTCAAGCGCAGCGGGTATCATGCTGGCACCATTCAGCAACCCCGATGGCAGAGGCTAACTGCCATCCCCATGCCCCCAAGGAGGCCCCCAAATGCGAGGAGTAGCCATAGTTTCCCCGGTCCGCACCGCCGTCGGCAATTTCGGTGGGGCGCTGCGTGACGTGCCCGCCGCCGAGCTGGCGTCCACCGTCATCCAGGCCGCGCTGGAACGTAGCGGCGTGGACCCCGCCAAGGTCGATGACGTGATACTGGGCCACGGCTACCCCTCGGGCGAGAACCCCGCGATTGGCCGCTTGGCGAGTTTGAAGGCGGGACTGCCCATCGAGGTTCCCGGCTATCAGCTGGACCGCCGTTGCTCCTCGGGTCTCCAGGCCATCCTCAATGCCTCCATGCTGATCCAGACGGAGAACGCCGACGTGGTCATCGCCGGCGGCGCCGAGAGCATGAGCAGCGCCGAGTTCTACAGCAACGAGTCACGCTGGGGCGCGCGGTTCGGCTCGGTGACCTTCCATGACCGCTTGGCCCGCGCTCGCGTCACCATCGCGCCGGACGAACGGTTCGGCCCCATCCCCGGCGGCATGGTCGAGACCGCCGAGAACTTGGCCCGCGAGTACGAAATTCCCCGCGAGGAGCAGGACGAGTACGCCCTGCGCAGCCACCAGCGCGCCGTGGCCGCCCGCGACTCCGGCAAGTTTGCTGACGAGATCGTGCCGGTGAGCATCCCCCAGCGCCGGGGCGACCCCAAGATCTTCGACGCCGATGAAGGCCCTCGCGCCGACACCACCATGGAAGTGCTGAGCCGGCTGCGCCCCGTGATGCGCGACGGCGTGGTCACCGCGGGCAACGCCAGCAGCCAGAACGACGCCGCGTCGGTGTGCTTGGTAGTGGCCGAGGACAAGCTGGAAGAACTGGGACTGGAGCCCATGGCCTTCCTGCGCGGCTGGGCGGTGACCGGCTGCCATCCGGCCACCATGGGCATCGGGCCGGTGCCGGCGGTGAACAAGGTGATGGACAAGATCGGCATGACCCTGGGCGACATGGACATCATCGAGCTGAACGAGGCTTTCGCGGCGCAGGTTCTCGCCGTGCTGCGCGAGTGGCAATTGCCCCACGAGGACAACCTGAACGTGAACGGCTCCGGCATCTCCCTGGGCCATCCCATCGCGGCCACCGGCGCCCGCATCCTCACCACCATGCTCCACGAGATGCAGCGTCAGGATGCCCAGTGGGGCCTGGAGACCATGTGCGTGGGCGGCGGCCAGGGCGTGGCGGCGGTGTTCGAGCGGCGGTAAGGCAAATAACCGACCGCGAGGATGGATTGAGAGGGGCGTTATGACTACCCAAAGCGTTGCCGGGACCCAGCCGGGCAAGGAACGCAGGGCCGCGTGCAAACCACCGTTGCCCAGCCCGCCCAAAAAGCCCGATATGAAGCAGCACATTCACTACAACCGCGCCGCTGTCAGCAACACCGTCTATCGACATTTTGCCCATCGCCCCGACGTGCTGGTGAGCGGGGAAGGCTACCTCTGCTTTGAGCGGAGCCGAATACGTTCCGGATGGCTGGAACCGGACCTGGTAGTCACATTCGGAGTTAATCCCGAGGAGATCATTGAAAACAACGGCTACGAAATTGACGACGTGGGGAAGTCGCCCGACTTCGTACTCGAAGTAGCCTCGGAACACACCGGGAGGCGTGATTACACGGTTAAGCGGGACGGCTACGCGCGCTACGGCGTCGGCGAGTACTGGCGGTTCGACTACACTGGCGGCCAGTTTCACGACGCCCCGCTGGCCGGCGACCGGTTGGTCAACGAACGGTACGAACCCATCCCGCTGTCCGACGACCGTCCCGGCAAGATGCATGGAATGCTGTCGGGCTACAGCGAAGCGCTGGACCTGTACCTGTGCTGGGACAACCGCAAATTGCGTTTCTATGATCCGAAAACGGGCGAGTTTCTAATGGACCCTGAGGAACTACAGGCGGCGTTGGATGAAGCGCGGGCTGAACGAGACGCCGCCTTGGAACGTTTGCACCAGTTGGAAGCGGAGTCGGAGAAGTAAGCATGGTGACGACGGCCATTAGATATGCCCCGATCGCGATAAAGGCGGCCAAGGTTCTGCACCACTTGGTACGTCTTTACGTCGAATCTACTCCACAAGAGCGCGAAGACATCAAAGGACACCTGCGAGCAATATTAGATGTCCTCAGAAACGCCGCGATGCGAAGCTCTGACACTGAAGACCTCCCTGCTCTCTTGATGTTGCCGACCCCAGACATGTTTGAACCGGCATCGGAGTTTAGTGATCGGCCCCAAAAGCGTATCCATGCACAGTCCCTGCAATTTCGCCGCAACATGCGACAGATTGTGAGGGTCATCCGCCGGTACGCTTCTAGTCTCACGGCGGCAGAGGCGCAAGAGGTCGCTGAGCATCTCAACGAGATTTGGAAGATTCTGTCTCAAATCAATCGCAGAGTGCGCAATTAAGTCTATCGCCGTTCTGCAAACCATTTGATTATTTGGGAGCAAAAACCTATGGCTAGCAAGCACAATATCGCCGACGTCCTGGTCATCGGGGCCGGGGCTTCCGGCGGGGCATTCACCTGGAGCCTGACGCAGGCCGGGGTCAAGGTGGTTTGTCTGGAGCAGGGCGGCTGGGTGCCGCTGAACGCCTTTCCGGTGAACGAACCGCAGGCGCAACTGTACTGGCAGACCGATTTCCATCCCAACCCCAACTTCCGCGGGCTGCCGGAGGACTATCCGGTCAACGAGGATGACACCCCCATCGCGCCGTACATGTACAACGCGGTGGGCGGCAGCACCATCCACTGGGGCTCCCACTTCCCGCGGTTCCATCCGTCGGACTTCCGCCTGAAGTCGCTGGACGGCGTGGCCGACGACTGGCCCATGGACTACTTCGAGCTGGAGCCGTACTACGACCAGAATGACCGCGCCCACGGTGTCAGCGGATTGCAGGGCGACACGGCCTACCCGCCGAAGCCGGCCCGGCCCACGCCGCCACTACCCATCGGCCCGGGCGGCGAAAAGCTGGCCCGAGCCTTCAATCAGCTGGGTTGGCACTGGTGGTCGTCGGACAATGCCGTCGCCTCTACGGCTTACGACGGGCGGTTGGCGGACGTGGGCGAGTATCTGCGCTCTCCGTCCAGCAGCGACATCATCTTCTGGCCCAGCGCGCTCAAGCAGGGCGCGCGCCTCATCACCCACGCCCGGGTGCGGGAGATCCTAGTGGACGCCGCCGGTCGAGCCGTTGGGGCGGCCTACTACGACCGCAACGGCAACCTCCAGGCCCAGCACGCGAAAGTCGTGGTGCTGGCCTGCAACGGCATCGGCACATCCCGGTTGCTGCTCAACTCCAAGAGCGCGCTGTTCCCCGATGGCCTCGCCAACAGCAGCGGGCAGGTGGGACGCAACCTCATGCACCACCCGTGCGGTTACGTTCTGGGTCTGTTCGACGAGGACCTCGGTCCCGACGATGGGCCGCGCGGTTCCTCCATGCTCAGCCAGGAATTCTACGAGACTGATCCGCGGCGGGGGTTCGTGCGCGGCTACGACATGCAGATTTCCAACGTGGGGGGCGCTCCGCTGCAAATCGCATTGGGCGGCCTGGTCGGCCAGCAGGTAGAGTGGGGTGAGGGACACCACCGCGACTTCGCCGAGCGGTTCCGGCACCAGATGGGCATCGTCATTATGACCGAGGACCTGCCGGAAGAGCACAACACGGTCACCCTGGACCCGACGCTGACGGACAGCCACGGCATACCCGCGCCCAAGATAGATTACACGGTGAGCGACAACACCTGGGCCATGCTGGACCACGGCATCGCCCGTGCCACCGAGGTCCTGGAGGCGGCCGGCGCCAAGAAGGTCGTCTCCTCTCGCCTGCGCCGCAACGCCGGCTGGCACCTGCTGGGCACCGCGCGCATGGGGTCCGATCCCGACCGCTCGGTGGTGGACCGCTGGGGCCGCGCCCACGATGTGCCCAACCTGTTCATCATCGACGGCAGCATCTTCACCACCGGGGCCTGCATCAACCCGACGACGACGATACAGGCGCTGGCACTGCGAACCGCGGACTACCTGAAGGGGGAGGGCTCTTCCGCCATTTCCTAGCGGTATTCCGAATGCAAATCACCACCGAGCGCCTAGTCCTGCGGGAGTTCGGAGAGGATGACTGGCGGGCCGTGCTGGAATACCAGCGCGACCCGCTTTATCTTCGCTACTATCCGTGGGAAGACCGCAGCGAAGCCGACGCGCGGGCATTTGTCGAGATGTTCCGCGAATGGCAATGGGAACTGCCGAGGCGGCGGTTCCAGCTGGCCGTCGTCCACCAGGAGAACGGTGAGTTGATCGGCAACTGCGGCGTCCGACGCAAGCCGGACAACGACTGGGAGGCCGATATCGGTTACGAATTGGCTCCCAAGTGGTGGGGTCGGGGCTATGCCACGGAGGCGGCGCGGGCCATGGTGGATTTCGGGTTCCGTGAACTGGGTCTGCGGCGGATCTCGTCCTGGTGCATCGCCGACAACGTGGCCTCTGCCCGGGTGCTGGAGCGGCTGGGGTTCCGGCAGGAAGGCCGGCTGCGCCGGAACGAATTTTTCAAGGGCCGATGGTGGGATACACTATTGTATGCGCTGCTGGCGGAGGAGTGGCCAATCGCCGCGAAGTCTGCCGATAGCTGACATCACAGTAAGCCCACGGAGGTAACATGCCCAAGATTGTGCATTTCGAACTGCCCTTTGACGACGCCGAGCGTGCCAACAAGTTTTACGCCGACGTGTTCGGCTGGAAGTCCAGCAAATGGGACGGCCCGGAGGAATATTATCTTCAGGACACCGGCGGTGACGATGAACCCTACGGCATCGGTGGGGCGCTCATCGGCCGCGGGTCGGCCCTCAACGACGGCGGCACTCTGGTCGTGATTGGCGTTGATGACCTGGATGCCTACACTGAAAAGGTGAGCGCGGCCGGCTGCGAAATCGTTACTCCCCGCACCGCCATACCCGGAGTGGGCTGGTTCGTCAACTTCCGAGACACCGAAGGGAACGTGGTTGGAATGTTCGAGGACGACAACACCGCAGCCTGATTATCATGCCGGCACGCATCGACATACCTCGTGAAGAGATCGCTGAATTTTGTCGCCGCAATCGGGTACGCCGGATGGCGCTGTTCGGCTCAGTAATCCGCGATGACTTCAGGCCGGAGAGCGACGTTGATATTTTGGTGGAGTTCGAACCGGGCTACGCGGCGGGCTTCGTCTTCTTCCAGATGCGGCGCGAGTTGACGGCGATGCTGGGCCGCGAAGTTGACATGCACACCGCGGCGTCCCTCAGCCCGTACTTCCGTCAGGAGGTGCTGGACGAGGCGGAGGAGATCTATGTCGCGCCGTGACCCCATGGTCTCCGTGCAGCAAATGCGTGACAACGCGCAGCGCATTTTGACCACAATGCAAGGCCGCTCCCGGTCTGATCTTGACGATGATGAGATGCTGGAAGCGGCGCTCATCAGGTGGATGGAAGTTGTTGGGGAAGCGGCGCGGCCGGTACCACTGGAGTTCCGTTCCCGTTACCCAGCTGTTCCGTGGCAGGATACCACCGACCTTCGAAACGTGCTGATCTACGACTACGACACGGTTGACCTGGACGAACTATGGTTGGTTATTCAAGTGCATCTCCCGCCACTCGTCCGCCAACTGCAAGCCATCATCGACGACAACCTGCCGGCCAAGTGAACCGCCGGCTTTCCACGGGAGGCAAATCATGGGCCGAATGGACGACAAAGTTGCCATAATCAGCGGCGGCGCCCGCGGTATGGGCGCGGAGGAGGTACTACTGTTTGCCCGAGAGGGAGCGAAGGTCGTCTTCGGCGACATCCTGGACGATCTTGGGCAGCAGGTGGAGGCGGATTGCCGTGCCGAGGGCCTGGACGTGGCCTATACCCATCTGGACGTTACCAGCGAAGCGGACTGGCAGGCCATCGTCGCATTAGCCGAAGAACGCTACGGCAAGCTGGACGCGCTGGTGAACAACGCCGGCATCAGCATCTCCGTCGAGGGCGGGGCGCGCAATATCTCGCTGGAAGACACCAGCGTGGAGCAATGGGACCGGGTGATGGACATCAACTCCAAGGGCGTGTTCCTGGGAACCAGAGCGGCCATCCCGGCAATGCGTCGGGCCGGCGGCGGGTCGATCATCAACATTTCTTCCATCGCGGGGATGACCGGAGCGTGGTCCCGGTCGCATCCGTACAACGCATCCAAAGGCGCAGTGCGCCTGTTCACCAAGGCTACCGCCGTGCAGCACGCCCGCGAGGGCATCCGCGCCAACTCGGTGCATCCCGGGCCGATCATGACACCCATGAGCGAATCGACCTACGCGGACCCGGAGATCGCGGCGCAACGTTTGGCGCTGGTACCCCTGGGACGGCGCGCGCACCCCATCGAGGTGGCCTACGGAGTACTGTACCTGGCGTCGGACGAAGCTTCCTTCGTGACGGGCGCGGAACTGGTCATCGACGGCGGATGTATTGCCCAGTAGTGCGGCGGCAAGTAAGATAGCCCCGAATGAAAAAGCCTCGCCGAACCCGCCGGTTGCCGGAGCCACTGGATTCCGGCGCAAGCCGGAATGACGGTTGATGGCGGGTTCACGACACAACACGCATCTGCAAGGGAGAAGATTATGCCTGAAACTTTTGGCCAGGGAGATTTTCAATACACCTTCGTCGAGGACTGGCTGAAGCTGCCGGACGGCATGCGCCTGCTGGAGTGCCCCGGCGTGGCCGTGGACGGCGACGACCGCGTCTTCATCCTGACCCGCGGCGAACATCCCATCATGGTCTTCGACAAGGATGGCAACTTCGAGCGGTCCTTCGGCCAGGGACACTTCAGCGAGAACCGCACCCACGGACTGTATTACAGCGCCGCCGATGACACCCTGCTGGCCGCCGATGATGGCATCCACACCATCCAGAAGTTCAGCGTCACCGGCGAGAAGCTGATGGAGATCGGTGAGAAGAACCATCCGGCGCCTCGCTGGAGCGGCCAGCCCTTCAACCGCCCGACCTCTGCGGCCATCCGGCCCAGCAACGGCGATATCTACGTCTCTGACGGGTATGGAAACTCCCGCATTCACGTGTACACCGCCGAGGGCCAGTACAAGTTCTCCTGGGGTGAGCCGGGCATCGACGCCGGGCAGTTCATCCGCCCGCACAACATCGCCTTCGACGAGGACGAGCGCGTGTACGTGGTGGACCGCGAGTGCCACCGCATCCAGCTGTTCGACACCGACGGCAACTTCACGGAGATGTGGAGCAACATCCATCGACCGGACGCCATGGTGTACTGGGGCGGCCACATCTACGTGGGCGAGCTCAACGGCATGGGCGGTGTGGACGACGCGCCGGGCCTGGGTCACCGGGTCACCATCTACGACCGAGAGGGCAACCGGGTCTGCGTATTCGGCGCTCCTGAAGAAGGCGAGGGCGCTGGCCAGTTCATCGCGCCGCACGGGATCGCCGTGGACAGCACCGGCGCGGTGTACGTGTCCGAGGTGTCCTACACCATCCGCGGCAGCCACATGGACCCGCCGCGCGAGCTGCGCAGCTTCTCCAAGTACGCCAAGGCGTAGGTTCCCACTGCCCTACGGTAACGCAATGGCGATACGGGGGCGGCCGGCAACAGTGGGCCGCCCCTGACGTCTGTCGCTACTCGCGCACGGGGATGAGTTGAGACACCGGGATGAGCAGTTCGGGGAACGTGATTGGCGCGATGGCGTCTCCGAGGTGGTAACGTCGCACTGTACGATAGCCGCTGGGCGCCGGGGCAGTATGAGCCTCGATTACGTCGTCCTGCAAGTTCATCAGCCAGGACTCGGGAATGTCGGCGGCGGCGTAGAGCGGGAGCTTGACGCGCCGGTCATAGGCCAGCGTCGAATCCGCCACTTCCACCAGCAGCAGGACATCCTCTGGTCGTGGGTGCGCCCGGGCGTACCCATCGTCACGTCGGACCAGCAGCATAAGATCCGGTTCGGGTTCAGAATTGTCCGGAACGACCACCGGGAGCTGCGACCTGGTAGACGCACGACCGGACAGTTGTCCCGATGGATAAAACGCTTCGTTAATCAAGGTGACACCGGCGGCGTGGCGGCTTCCCATGGGTGACATTACAACTATCTCTCCCACTACCGATTGGACGCGCTCGCCAGGAGCAAAAACGCCGGCATCGTCCATAGCGTGGTATTCGGCGTTGGTGAACCGCCGCCATTCCGGGCCGTTGTCGTCGCGCCGGTACAATATCCTTCCTTCCCGCAGCTCGACAGGCTCGCCGCCGGCGATGATGCCGGAGTCTTTCATGACGCGATACTCGTGGCCGGTGAACAGTCGGGGCCTGGGGTCGCCGTCAGCCAGGGCGGATGGCGGACTGGAACGTGGTTGGGGCCTGGCAGTTGTCATTGATAGCCTCACTCACGAACTGCATCATCGCTGTTATTATACGCATGGGGCTGTGCCGGGCCGGCGGCATACGGAGGAATAACGATGCTTGGCAACCTGATAATGAAGCTCTCCATCACTGTCGGCATAATCCTGCTGGCCCTCGGCTGCGCTACCGAAGCTGTACCCACCCCGATCCCGCCGCCGGCGAGTACCGCTGAACCAGTGGCCGCCACGCCGTTGCCTGCTGATACGCCTGTTCCCACCGCCGCGCTGGCCCCGACTGCAACGAACACTCTGATCCCCACCAACACGCCTGATCCCACGGTCGCCCCGCAACCGACTTACACGCCGTTGCCTACCTATACGCCACTTCCAACTCACACTCCATACCCCACTGCCACTCCAACGCCGGTGCCAACCAATACACCCAAACCTCCCAATACCCCACGCCCAACTAACACGCCCCGGCCAACACCGACTCCCAATCCTTATGGCAAGTGGGAAGATTATAAGTGGCAAGATCAATCGGGTGAGACCGTCCACGATATTACCGTGGGCAGTAAGAATTCATCCGACGTTCGTCTTCACCTGAGCTGCCGTCACGGCGGCCTCACCTGGGTTGGAGTGAACTGGGGCGACAACGCAGTTTTGGCACAAGGCAAGGAACTCACGAATGAAGCCGGCGAAGTTTGGGTTACTGGGCATTCGGTTAGCGTTCGTTTCGACGACGCCGATTCAGGAAAGGAAGTCTGGTGGCTGTATCAAGACGGGTGGTCAGTTATACGGCATCCTTACAACCGCGGAGCATACGCCGGCTTTATAGCTCAACTGCGACAGACAAATACGTTGACTGTCTGGGCTGATACAGATTCTGAGATGGTTAAGGTGGAGTTCGACGTCCGCAATTTGGAATACGCCCTCTCTCAGTACCCGGAACGTTGCCAGGAACCGGACGCTTACGGCAAATGGGTGTACGAGGAATGGGAGAGCACATCCGGCAAGTCTGGATACAGCGTCACTTTATACGCCGAAGGTTTGCTTGATATTTTCGTTGAAATCTGGTGCCGAGCCAATAGCGATAAAGCGGTTACATTTGATTGGGGCAGCGCTCGCCCAATCGTGGCCGAAGACGCATTTGAGATAAATCTACCCGATGGAACACTACACAGTTCCAGCCATCGCGTGCAGGTGCGCTATGGAAACGGAATAGCGCAGTCCGAGAGCTGGCAGTTATTCTCAACGGAACAAACATCACGCAATAGGTCGTTGCCGGGGGCTTACGTGGGCGACGGCCCAGGCCGGATAGCCTCATACCGAAAGGTAGACACGTTAACTGTGGGGACGGACACGAAGTCCGGAGAGGCCATCAGGGCCGCATTTGACGTACGTCGCCTAGACGAGGCGATGTCCCGTCTGGACAAGCATTGCCGGTAAAACGCCGGAGGGGTGAAAGTGCTAAACTGCACGCCGGTAATCGCCCGTCTGAGCCGACACCGCCGTGACCACCGAATTGACTGAACAAGCGCTGTCGCCGGAGTCCATCGCTCGCCAACTGGTCAGACAGGTTGACGATATGCTCAACGAGTTGTGCGAGAGAAAATGCTCTGAACAAATCGAACTGGTTTTGGTTGATCATTTCGCCGATATTGCCCTTGCTGACCGTTCCGACATTAACAACCTGCTTGTGCAGGCTCGCCGGGACGGAAGACTGACCTGTCAGCAGTTTGACCAAGGCCGGGTCGTCGACATCATCGCCAGCGGCGTGCCCATCGGCGACCAGTCAGAAATCCACGTCGTAGTCGAGGTTTCGGTAACCATCAACGAGCAGGACGTTCACAACGCGCGGCGTCGGGCCGTCCTGCTGCAAAACCTGACCGGCGTCAACACCAAAACCTTCTGCGTGGCTAACGCCCCGTAGCCCGACGAGCTGGCCGACGCCGCTGACCAACTTGGCGTAACCCTTATCCGCTACGAAATGCCCGGCTTTGACTCCGAGTAGATGACATATACTCACCGAGAGGCAAACAAATTGACCACGAATTTTACCGACGTTACCACCACCACTTGGGACGACGCCCTTTCCGCCATCGAGAAAGGCTACGAATTGGGCTGGAGCGACGGCCTGCCCGTGGTCCCGCCCACCACGGTGCGGGTCGCCGAGTTCATCGGCTACGCCGGCCGAAACCCCGACGACGTTATCGGAGAGTTGCCGGAGCGGCGCCGGGTGATCACGGTGGAGAAGGCGGCAGCCAACGCCGTGATGGCCGGCTGTCTGCCCGAGTATTTCCCCGTGGTACTGGCTGCTTCCGAGGCCATGCTGGACCCAGTGTTCAACCTGGTGGGGCCGTCCTCCAGCATGGGCGGCGCGGCGGTGCTGTGCATCGTCAACGGGCCCATCCGCGAGCAGATCGGTCTGAACAGTCGCAACAACCTGTTCGGGCCGGGCAACCGGGCCAACGGCACCATCGGGCGGGCCATACGGCTCATCCTGATGAACGCCTGCGCCGCCATCCCCGGGCTTTTCGACCGGAGCGTCATCGGACACCCCGGCAAGTACACCTACTGCATCGCCGAGGCGGAGGGCGAAACCCACTGGACGCCGCTGCACGTGGACCGCGGCTTCGACGCCGGGGATAGTACGGTTACAGTGTTCGCCAGTGAAGCTCCACGGCAAGTAAGGTCGGTGGGGCGGCCCGAGGCCATCCTGTACGCCATTGCGGATGTGGCGTCGTCGTTGGGAACTTCAATGTCCACCTCAGGGTCGGTAGGCGACGTGTCCGTGGGCATCCGGCAGGGGCAGGTGGGGATCACCATCGCCGGCAACAGCAACCTGTGGCGGGACTGGACGAAGCAACAGGTCAGGGAGTACCTGCACGCAAATATCCAGCGTTCCGTGGCCGACCTGAAGCGCGGCCTGGTATTGCGCGGGGACGTTGAACCGGGCGACGAGGCGGAGATGGTTCCATTGATTCCCGAACCGGACGATATTCTGGTAGTATTCGCCGGCGGCGAGGAATCTAATTCCTCTTCGGTGATACCCAGTTGGGGACCGAAGGTAGGCTCCACCGCCGTTACCAAGGCTGTGAACATACCGTAGCGACGACAGGAACAGGATCCAGGAGGGCCGGACATGGCAACTCAACAATACACGCTGGTCAACCCGACCACGGAACCCATCATTGCGCCTTTCGACGGCGCGCCGCGCCTGCCCACCCTGGCGGGCACCCGGGTGGGTCTGATCGACGACAGCAAGCGCAACGCGGACGTGCTGCTCGAAGAGCTGGCCGAGGTCCTGCGCAACCGCTACGAGATCCGCGAGGTGCGATGGCTGCGCAAGCCCAGCGCGTCGCGACCGGCCGACCCGCAGGAACTGGAGGAGTTGGTGGCCAACGTCGATTCGGTGGTGGTGGCCATCGGCGATTGAGGGAGCTGCAGCGCGTGCAGTGTGCACGACGGAATCCACGTTGAGAAGGCCGGTCTCCCCTCCGCGACCATCTGCACCGACCGGTTCATCCCCACGGCCAACGCCATGGCCAAGATGTGGGGGGCGGAAGACTATCCGACGATTTTCACGGCGCATCCCATCGAGAACCTGGACCGCCCGGCCCTGCGGGAGCGCGCCGAGGGTCTGGCGACCGAAGTGGTAGCGATTTTGACGGGTGGTTGAGTTTCGCTAAATCGCCCAGAGGCAGCAGGGAGCCGGTTTCTCACCGGCTCCCTCGCTTTTGCCTAGCGATCTGCCGTCGTTGCTGCGTCACGCAATTCCGGCGGGAGCAGGTTGGGTATGCCGTCGCTGATGGGATAGACCTCGTCGCAGGCGGCACAGGTCAACGTCCCGGTGAGCACCTCTCCGGCGTCCGGCGCGTCGTCCGGAGCGATGGTCTGCGACGCCAAGGTCAGTGTGCCCCTGCAGACGGGGCAGGCCAGTATGTCCAGCAGGTCGGTTCTCAATTCGTTCACCCCCGGTCGGGTTATCCCGCCATCCCTTTCTCGAATAACCAGGTGAGGATGTCGGCCAGTCCGATGACGATGACGCCGGCTATGGTCAGCGCCACCGGCCCGGTCATCGCTCCGGCGATGCCGCCGGCGGGTCGGTCTCGGCGTCGCGGCTGCAACCAGGCCACGATGAAAGCGTACACCGCCAGCAGGATTTTGGCGACCAGCACGGTGGTGTATGCCATGCCGGCGGCGTCCGAAGTGAGGCGGTCCACGGTGAGAATCACGCCGGAAATGATGAGCACTGCGATAGCGGTGACGACGATGGGCCGGAACTCGGTAGCCAGTGCCCTTCCCACCAGCCCGCCCGAGTCGGCGGTGCGCAGCGCGGGGCGGCCGGCCAGCAGCATGAACAGGCTGCCGCCGATCCACACCACCGCGGCCAGCGCGTGCGCCCAGCGGATGATGAGCAGGATGATGCCCAGCACATCGACCATCAGAGCAGGTCGTCCAGTATTTCGGTCAGCGTGTCGACATCCATTCGGCTGATCTCGATCTTGTGTATCCGGCCGGCCTGGTCGATGAAGTAGGTGGTCGGAAAGAACTGCACCGCGTATTCCTGGGCCACCCGCGCCCGCACGTCGGTGGCGAAGTCGAAGGTCAGGCCGAACTCGTCGACGAACTGCCGGGCCTCAACCTCCGTGTCGAAACCCTGGGGCACGAACAGCCCGATGAAGCGCACGTCGCGGTCCTGGTACTCCTCCCAGACCTCCTGGAAGGCGGGCATCTCGTCCCGGCAGGGCGGACAGGACGGATACCAGAAGTTGATGACCACCGCCTGGCCGCGCTGCTCGGAGAGGCGAAACTCCTCGCCCTTGAAGGTTTTCAGGGCGAAGTCCGCGGCGGGTTGGCCGGTGGAGCAGGCAACCGCCGTGATACTGGACACGAGAAGCCCCAACACCAGGGGAATAGTGAACCGCGGGATACGAAGCACCCCGCCCCGAATGCCAGCGCGAAGCTGCAAGGTGAGCATGACTATATTGTACCGAAGGCCGGGCGAACTGCTGGCCAGGGGTCCGGCTGCGGCCTACCCGCGGTTCTGCCCCGCCGACTCCCCGAACTGCCGGCCGAACAGGCTCGTCAGCAGCGCGCTGACGACGGTTGCGCCGACGCACATATAGCCGATTCCCATGTACCCCACGCTGGCCAACAGCGCTCCCGCTATGGCAGCGCCCAGCATGCCGCCACCCTGGTTGCTGAAACCCATGAGGCCCACGCCGGTGGCCTTGGACTCGCCGGAATACTCGGTGCTGGCGGCGATGAGGATCGGGAACGACACGCTCAGCAGGCCGGTGCTGAGGGTCGCAACGGCCACCGTTGCCCACAGGCCCATCTCCACGGAAAACACCACGAACCCGAACGCCCCACCGGCGATGCCGCAGGCGGCGATGATCAGCGCGCGATATCTCAGGCTTGCCCCGTAGGAAGCGCTGTAATTGCCGGCCATCTGTCCAAGCGACGTTATCGCCAACGGCAGGGCCACGAAGCCCACGCTCAGGTCGAAGGTATGTATCAGGTAGGCAGCGAAGAAACTGATGCTCCCCCAGAAGGCGATGCGTTGCGTGACATTTACGGGCACTGCCACGCGGAAGAACCGCAGCGACACCAGTGACCTGTACCTGGAAAAGTACGCGAAGTTCCGGACTCGCTCTCCGCTCTCTTTGGGAAGCCACAGGAAGTTTGCCACCAGCCCGACCACCAACACGCTGCCGTACACGATAAACGCAAACTGCCAGCCGCCCAGGTCGGCCAGCACCGCCACCAACGGTACGCTGATGGCCGCCGCCAGACCCTGGATCGACAGCAGGGCGCTAACCGCCCGCGCCCGCCTCGCGGGGGAAATGACGTCGGCTACCGACCCCACAATGTTGGGAGGTATCACGCCCCCGCCCAGGCCGGTCAGGACACGCAGGGCCAGCAGCGTCTCCAGGTTCGGCGCGAATGCGCAACCCAGCGTGGATAACGAGAGCACCGCTAGGCTCACCAGGGCCACCGGCCGGCGACCGAACGAGTCGGACAGCGGACCGGCCGATACTCCGGTGACCGCCCAGGCCGCAAAGGTTGCGGTGGCCAGCTGGCCGGCCACCGCAACCGATATTTCCAGATCGGTCGCGATTTCGACCAGGAGCGGCGGAACGATGAGGATCGCGCTGATGGTGGCAAAAACGGTAAGCGCCAGCACGGCCATGAACCATGCTTTGTTTACCTCCCTATGCGCTGCTTGTGCCGTTCGTGTACTGATGTCGCTGGTACCTTTCGGGGTGGCGGCAAAACTGTGGCCGGCAGGTCTGAGTAGGTTGCGACCGGCAGTCCTCAGAGTTCGCTCCTGGCGCGCCTGACGGGGCAGGCGGTTGGCATGACGAATAATGATATATGGATGATAATTACCGGCGATAATTATAGCCCATACGCATTGTAGCCACCCGGTGCACCGTCTGGGTGTTGATCGAGTCCAGCCGGTGGCTGGACCATGCGGTCCCCGCTTGACTGCCTATCACGCTGGGCTACAATCGTATCGTCCCGTAGAAACCTTATCCCGGAGCCAACGTCAGCCGTCAAACGGGCGGCCATCCTGGAGGTGTTTGTATGCGTCTGGAAAACAAGGTTGCCCTGATCAGCGGCGGATCCCGGGGGCAGGGTGCCGCGGAAGCCCGAATGTTCGCGCGAGAAGGTTGCAAAGTGGTCATCGCGGATGTCCTTGAGGACGAGGGCCGGCAACTGGAGGCGGAGATCAACGAGACCGGCGGCGAGTGCGTCTTCGTGAAACTGGACGTCACCAGCGAAGACGAATGGAACGCTGCCGTCAACACCGCCGTGGAGCGGTTCGGGAAGCTGGACATCCTGGTGAACAACGCCGGCATCTATCGCCAGGTGGGTATCGAGGACACCAGCGAGGAGCTGTGGGACAACATCTTCGACATCAACGCCAAGGGCGTGTTCCTGGGTACCAAGGCGGCGATACCCGAGATGCGCAAGGCCGGCGGCGGCTCCATCATCAACATCTCCAGCGTGGCCGGCCTGATCGGAAGCTGGCGGGCGCCGGCCTACGGGGCCACCAAGGGCGCGGTGCGCTTGTTCACCAAGTCCACCGCCATCCAGTACGCGGCCGAGGGCATCCGCTGCAACTCGGTGCACCCGGGCATCATCGAAACGCCCATGACCACGCCCACCCTGCTGCGGGACGACGCGGCGCGACAGGCTTCGCTGGATCGAACGCCCATCGGCCGGGTTGGGCAGGCTGAGGACGTAGCCTGGGGCGTACTGTTTCTGGCCTCGGACGAGTCATCGTTCATGACTGGCAGCGAACTGGTGATCGACGGCGGTCTGTTCGCGCAATAGCCCGTGAAACCGCATCACACACGGCCCATGCGTCCGCAATGGAGTAGCGCCTCATGGTCAACAAGTTAGCAAGGCAGGTCGGCGCGCACCGCAATGAGAATGAGGAGGTGGACGACTTATCCATCCACTATCCTTCCGCAGACGGTGAGCGCATGGCCGAAACCGACTTTCAGTACATCCCTTTGACCAACACCGTCTCCGCCCTCCGGGTTCGCTATCATGGCCGATCCGACGTGTACGTCGCCGGCGATATGCTGATCTATTACCGCATCAACCGCAGTGACCTGAGCATCGCTCCGGATGTTTACGCGGTTTTCGGCGCGTCCGGCAACCATCCCCGCGATTCCTGGCTGGTGTGGCGCGAGGGCAAGGCTCCGGATTTTGTGATGGAAATTGCGTCTCAAAGCACCTGGCGGCGGGACGTTGCCGAAAAGAGGGACATTTACGCCGGGATGGGTGTGTCCGAATACTGGCGCTTTGACCCGACAGGCCGTTTCTTTACGCCGCCCCTGGTGGGCGAGCGTCTGGTGGATGGCGAGTATCAGCAGTTGCCAGTGGTTATGGACGAGGCTGACATACTGCGGGGCTACAGCGCAATCTTCGAGTTGGACTTCTGCGTGCTGCCCGGTCTGTACCTCAGACTCTTTGACCCGGCGACGGGTGAATGGCTAACTACGCACCTGGAAAGCGAAGCGGGCCGTCGAGCGGCGGAATCAGCCCTGCAATCCAGCGAGGCCGGGCGCCGGGCGGCTGAAGCGGCCTTGCAATCCAGCGAGGCTAGGCGTCAGGCGGCTGAAGCCGAAATCGCCCGGCTCCGCGAACAACTGTCACAACAGCAACCATAGCAGCTTGGCGCTGATCTCTGCTAACCGACTGGCGCTGGTCGCAGGGCTGGCTGCGGTCATGCTGGCGTTACTGGCCGGAGCGGAACCGGTCCACGCCTGCTCCTGCGCTCCCTCCGGTTCTCCGGCCGAGGCTCTGGAGCGGGCGGACTCGGTGTTTGCCGGAGAAGTGACTTCGGTGAAATTCAGTGGCACTTCCCCGTATCGGCTTTCGTCGTCGGCGCTGGTGACGGTGGAGTTCCGGGTTACCCGGGTCTGGAAGGGGCCGCGCTGGCCCACCTTGACCGTCGAAACCGAGCGCAGCGAAATATCCTGCGGCTTCGAGTTCAAAGAGGGGCAGAATTACATCGTCTATACCTGGGAAGGCAGAAGAACCGGGTTATGCACCCGCACCGCCCCGGCGTGGATGGCGTTTGCCGATTTCGCGGCGCTGGGCCCGGGACAGCCGCCCGAGTCCACCCCTGCCGCTCGTGTCAGCGGCGGGGGTGCCTGCTCCGCCCCGGCGAACTCGGGCGGTAGCGCCACGGACGTGACCGCGCTGGCTCTGCTGGCCGGCGTTATCGCCTTGGGCATCCGCCGCCGGCCTCGCCTATAATGAAGATGCGAAACGGTCGTTGTCGGCAGCAACCGTTACCTGATGCCTCCGTAGACATTTGGAGCTAATCATATGGTCAGCAAAACCACAAAGGTACAGGTTCCTTACGAGGATGAGGTTGATGATCTCACCATCGACTACCCATCTTCCGACGGTGAACCCATGGCCGAATCCGAAGCGCAGTACGCGCCCCTGACTGAAACGGTGTCCACGCTCCGCGTCCGATACCACGAATGTAACGACGTTTACGTCGGCGGCGACCTGCTGATCTACTATCAGATGAACCGCAATGACGTCAGAGTCGCGCCCGATGTCTTCGTCGTCTTTGGCGTCACCAGCCGCCACCCACGGGACTCCTGGCTGGTCTGGCGCGAAGGCCGGGTCCCGGATTTCGTTATGGAAATCGCATCCTCCAGGACTTGGCGGCGGGACGCCACCGAAAAGCGCCGCATTTACGCCGACATGGGCGTTACGGAGTACGTGCGCTTCGACCCAACCGGAAACTACTTTACGCCGGCTCTCGTCATGGAAACGCTGGAAGGCACGGAATATCGGGAGCGGCCGCTCACCACGGACGACGCGGGAATCCTGCGCGGATACAGTGCGGGGCTGGAGCTGGAAATCTGCGTAACGCCGGACTTGAAGCTGCGGCTGTACGATCCAGTGGCTGGAGAATGGCTGCGGACGCATCAGGAAACCGAGGAAGCCCGCCGCGAAAGCGAAGCTGCACACCGAGCCGCCGAAGCCGAAATCGCTCGGCTCCGGGAGCAACTGGAACAACTGCGACAGCAATAACGACAGCGAGGCATTGAAAATGAGACTGGAAAACAAGGTGGCTTTCATCAGCGGCGGTGCCCGGGGCATGGGCGCCACCGAGGCGCGAATGTTCTCCCGCGAGGGTTGCAAGGTGGTTATCGGCGACCTAAGGGACGAACTGGGACGGCAGGTTGAGGCTGAAATCAACGAATTGGGCGGCGAGTGTCTGTTCGTCCACCTGGACGTGACCGACGAGCAGTCCTGGCAAGACGCCATCGCGGCCGCGGTGGAGCGGTTCGGAAAGCTGGACATCCTAGTGAACAACGCCGGCGTGTATATGCCGGAGCGAGTTGAGGACACCACGATGGAGAACTGGGACGTCACGATGAGTGTCAACGCCAAGGGCGTGTTCCTGGGCACCAAGGCCGCCATTCCCGAAATGCGGCGCAACGGCGGCGGTTCCATCGTGAACATCTCCAGCGTAGCCGGGCTGGTGGGCAACCACATCTCCTCGGCCTACACCGCCTCCAAGGGTGCGGTGCGGTTGTTCACCAAGTCCACGGCCATTCAGCATGCCGGCGACGGCATCCGGTGCAACAGCGTGCATCCCGGCACCATCGAGACTGACATGACCGCCGATCTGCTGGCTGCCGGCGGCCGCGAGGACCGGCTGAACCGGACTCCGCTGGGCCGCCTGGGCCAGGCGGAGGACATCGCCTACGGCGTGCTGTTCCTGGCCTCCGACGAGGCGTCCTTTATGACCGGGAGCGAACTGGTCATTGATGGCGGGCGGACCGCCATGTAGTGTCATCCGTCAGAAGCGGGATTAGCGGGATTTTGCGATTGGCAGGATTGGATCCATCCGGCAGTAGAGAACGCCGAATCCTGTCAAACCGTCGCATCCGGTGAATTCCGCTTCTGACCATACCGGCGCACAGTAATCCATGGGGATATTTTCCGGCGGGTTTTCCCTGCTGCAATGCCGGCTGCCCGACGCCCACCCCTACGTCCGCCTCCAGCATGCGGTGTTTCACGTGCTGGAGGCGGACAGCGGTGGCGCGGCCAGGGTGGTCGACTTCACAATCTTCGGGCTGGTGCTGTTCAGCGCGGTAAACCTCGCCATCGGCAACAGCAGGCTGGAATTCTTTTTTGTCAGCGTGTTTGCCGCTGAGTACCTGATTCGGCTGTGGTGCATCGTCTGGCACCGCAACTACCGGCAAGGGGGATGGAAGAGCCGGCTGCGCTACGCCACCACCAACGCCGCGGCTATCATCGATTTCATCGCCATCTGGCCGACGCTGGCGGTGATGATCGTCTTCGGCGAGGTTGAGGTGCTGCCGATCTTTCGGCTCGTGTCTCGCTTGATCATGACCGGACGGCGCTTCCCGGCCATGCGTCTGATGGGACGGGTGATGATGCGGTCGGCGTCGCAGCTGGTCAGCGTGCTGGTGACGCTGAGCGTCTTCTGGCTGGCGGCGGGCTACCTGATGCACTCGGCGGAGACCAACCTGCCCAACGGGAACCATGAACAGTTCGGGTCCATCGGGGACTCGCTGTGGGCCTCGGTGGTGATCCTGACCACGCTGCCGTCCCTGGAGGTAGTGCCGGGCACGTTGGTCGGGAGGGTTATCGCCGGCTTCATCGCCCTCTTGGGCATCGGGCTGTTTGCCTTGCCGGCCGGCATCCTGACCTCCAACTTCATGGAGGCCTACCAGCAGAGGCGAGAGACCGCGGGCCAGGTTGAGCTCAGCACATGCTGGGTGTTGAGCGCGGCACAGCGGAGGCAAACGCACTGGCCCCCGGCCCTGGGATAAACCTCCAGGACACGGCGGCCAAACCAGGTGACGCGCCGCCCGGCGAGTTGGCGTTCAGCGCAATTCCCGGGGCAACGTGAAAGTGATGTCCTCTTCGGCCCCCTCCAGGAGGGTGACCTTCTCGGGGTTCAGCGCTTCGATCACCGCTTCCACCAGGACTTCGGGCGTGGAGGCGCCGGAGGTAATTCCGGCCCGCCGGCATCCCAGCAGCCAGTCGGGGTTGATTTCGTCCGGGCCGTTGATCAGGTAGGCCGGCGTACCATTAGCCTCGGCGACCTCCCGGAGCCGGTTGCAGTTTGACGAATTCTGCGCGCCGATCACCAGCACCACGTCGACCAGCCCCGCCATTTGCGTGACCGCGTCCTGGCGATTGGTGGTCGCGTAACAAATGTCGTTCCGAACCACGGCGTCGGGGAACCGTTCCTGGATGGCGCCGATGGCGTTGGCGGTATCGCCTACGGACAGCGTGGTCTGGGTGATGACGGCTACCTCGGTGTCCTCCGACCAGTCCATCTCGGCGCTGACTTCCTGCTCGGACAGGGGCGAGGAATCGTTGATGAGCGTCATTGGGGCTTGCCCCATGGTCCCGCGGACCTCCTGGTGGCCCTGGTGCCCCACCAGCAGCACTCTCTTGCCTTCGCGGTGGTACTTCTTGGCCTCGTTGTGCACCCGGGTCACCAACGGACACACCGCGTCGATGACCCGGAGGTTTCGCTCGGCCGCCTTCTCGAAATCCTCCGGCGGCGACCCGTGGGCCGAGAACACCACCAGTGAGCCGTCGGGAACCTCGTCGACTTCTTCCACCGTGATGGCTCCTTTCTGCTCCAGCTCAGCCACGACGTAGGGGTTGTGCACGATCTGATGCTTGACGTAAACGGGAGGCCCGAACCGCTCCAGGCATTCCTCCACCACGTCGATGGCGCGCACCACGCCGGCGCAGAACCCTCTCGGGGAACTCAATATCACTTCAACCATCTTGTAGTCCTCTCGCAGCGCATCTTCGCCCCTGCGGCCCATGATCCCTTGAATGCTCATTCAGTAATTCCTGCTTATCTTTGCTCGTGCGTGTAGATGTTGTCCCTAGGCGTTGTCCGGCTCCCAGCCCCATGGCCGAGGCCCCCAACCGGCTTCGAACACCTCTCCCTGTTTCACGGACAACACGGGAGTAACGGCGCGTTCCGACTGCCGGCCGTTGCCCAGCACGTCGTAGACCACCCAGTCGCCGTCCTGGATGTCCAGCACCGAAACGTCGGCCTGCTTGCCGACTTCCAGGCTGCCCAGCCGTTCTTCCTCGCCGATGGCCCGCGCCGGATTGATGGTGCACATCTCCACCACCCGGTCCAGGGTGAAGCCCATGGCCAGGAACCGGGTCATCATCTCGGTCATGCTGTGGACCGTACGGATGCGTCCGGGCACGGTCAGGTCGGTGCTGATGCAGTGAGGTTCCACGCCCTGGTCCAGCACCCGCTCACCGATGTCGAAGCTGAAATTGGCGCGCCCGTGGGCGGTGTCCAGCCAGACGCCGCGCTCATGGGCCTCGCGCGCCTCGGGCACCAGGTTGCCGTCGCTGTCCAGCACGCCGCCCGGATTGGCGGTGAAGAAGTGGGTTACGATGTCTCCCGGCTCCATCAGGGGAAGCAGATCCCGGATCACCTCGGCGGGGTAGCGTTTTTCGGTGTCGCCGATGTGCACCATAAGCCGCACGCCGGCTTCCCGGGCCGCGCGCTTGGCCATGCGGGGCATCTCCATACCCATGATCTCCAGGGCGGGGGAAACCATGCGGGCCTTGATGCCGCGAATGGTACCGTTGCTCTCCTCGACTACCTGTATGGTTCTTTCAAGGTCGATGCTGCTGGGCGAGAAGATGTCCGGCGTGGTGGCCAACCCCGTACGACAGATGTGCAGGAAGGGGATCACCTCGGTGGCGTTGTTGGGAATGATGTGCGCCGGGAAACCGCCGTAGGTGTCGCAGCCGCTGCTGCCGGCGTCCACCATGGTGGTGACGCCGGCGCGGACGCCGCCCACGTCGGCGTTGACGCCATTCCCATTCACACCTTCGTAGACGTGGGTGTGCAGGTCGATCAGGCCAGGGGTGACGTATCTGCCGCGCACCTCGACAACGCGGGAAGCCTCGTCGACCGAGATATCTGCCGCAACAGCGGCGATCTTGCCGTCGGTGATGGCGACGTCGTAAGCGCCGTTCAGGTTCTGCGTGGGATCGATTACCGTGCCGCCTTTGATGAGCAGGTCGTACATGGGTGGGTCCCTCCGTGTTCTCGGGCTGCGGTCAGCCTAGTCAGCGGCTGCGGGGGTGTCAAGCATGGGCTAACGGGCCGGGCTCACTCCACTAGCACGTCGGCAAGTCGAGTACCGCATTCAACCAGATCTATGTTCCGTAGTTGACCGCGGAAATTGACGCGGTTGCTCCGTTTCCGCAATTCATCAGTAACTTCCTTTCCCAGCACCCTGCGACGGCACCCTCCGACAGGATAGAACCGATATCGAATATCCTGAGGGAAGACTTCGTTAGCGACTAAGATTCCGCCGCTTATCTGCGCCAAGAAGTCGCTAGTTTCCTTATGGCCGGTAGTCAACTCCACCGGCACGACCCAAGGCCCCCGACCAGCATCGTCGCCCCCAACAAACAAATAGTCGCAACGCTTTTGGTCGTTGGGAAGACGCCACTGTCTATTGAGGACGCGAAACGTTTCAGAATCTATGTGGATTAGCGCATAAGGCGCAGGAACTCCGGTCAGGTCTAATGAACAACCGCCGTCTCTGCAACTTGTCTCGTGGCACAGCGGGTCGGTTCGCGTCTTGACGGCAGCGACGGCGGTTGCTGGCATTATTCCTCCGTAAGGCGCTCAATCCGGTTGGAAATCTTGGCAAAGCGGTTATAAAGTTCAGCGGTAACCAGCCCGAACTCGGAGGGGAATTTCCCCATCTCTTTGTCGAGAGGTATTTCTTTGACCACCGAACCGCCCCTCTCGTAGTCGGGCTCGAAGAACCACGCGCCAACCTCGTCAGGAGTGAAGGCCAAGTCAGCGCCTTCCATGCCGGCGCGATGTTCAACTGGAAGTTCCGACATGAGAACCAGGTTCGCCAACTCTTCCAGCACCCACTCGCTGTGGGTGGTGATGATGATGCGGATGCCGGCCTTCACCGCCGCGGCCAGCAGCCTCACGAACTCCACCTGCATCGCCGGGTGCAAGTGGGACTCCGGTTCCTCGATGATAAGCGTGTCGCCCGGCTCAACTACGTGGCGCAGGTACAAAACTACCGGAGCCAGCTCTGACACCATCGATGAGGTGTTCATTAGCGGCAGGTCTCTCTCCCAGCCTTCAGGGCGGTACAAAAATGAAGGGTATCCGACCGGACTGCTTTCGATCCGGATAGCGCCGCCTAATATGTCCCGTTCCAAATTGAGTGCAAGCGGATGCCCCAGCCTTTCTCTTTGGGCGGATGAATATCCCAAGGTAACAAGCCGTTCCAGAAAGTCACCATATACTCCGGAAAACGTGGGATGCCGAGATGCAACTGGTGCGGCAGTACGCGACGCGTTTGCTATCAAGATCCCCACTAGCTTTTGATGTGAGCGGAGCGCACCGGCTCGGTCCGTAGGAAGGTAGTGGGCCGGGCTGTTGAAAGGATCGACTGTGGCAGAGATCACCGCCTTTGCGATCGTGCCGAGCAACGTGTTAGCTACCAACTGCCTGGGATCGTCTTTGGCATCGCTATTACTGATGGTGTAACCCAACACGTGCCAAGGAATGTTTACAATATGCACACCTATTGTGTTGTTGTCCCAATCTATCTGCAAAGGCTTCTCCTCTGCAATTTCCATCGATAGACTAGCTCCCGATTCTGTTATGGCAACCTCATAACTGAAGGGAGCATTGGCATCACGTTCTTTTGTATAGTTGCCGAGCAGCACAAGTCCGGCCTCGTTTCCCGGATATCTGACCAACCCCGCCGACTGATTCACTCCAAAGCATCTAGCAATATCACTGTCCAAAAATTTGCTGTACTGCGACAACACGCCGAACGCCGGTTTGAGTAGCACCGCGATAGATTCCGGTATAGCGGAGTTGGTGACCCAACGGAACCTTCCGTCCTCGATCTTGGGAACATTTTCCTCAGCCCAAGTGTAGAGTGCCTTCATGTCACCCTCGGAAAGATTATCCCTTCTTGGGAGTATCGTAGGATGCGGTCCCAGGGCAAATGGAAGGTCTGACGTATTGTGGATATCCGAGGTTCCAGCATGCGCACTAAAGAACCGATGCAGCGCGTAAATCAGCGTCGCCAGATACGATTTGCCCGTGTTGCTCGGCCCCACGAACACGGACATGGGGCGCAACTCGATCTTTCCCTCGGCGATGGGGCCGAGGTTGGAGACCGTTAATTCAAGATGGCTGGAGCCGGTTGCCGTAGTCATGGCCCGTTTTCCTTACGCCTCGCCGCTGCGGGTAGGCTATTGTAGCAAACCGCCGCCGTGCCCCAAATGGCAACCCTTGTCCATATGCCCTATACTGCCGGCCAGTAAACACGGCAGTATTTTCGTGCGGATTCACCGCGAAGGCAGGTTGTTATGCCCATCGGACTCAGAAGCTACCGTCCCCTCGTCGGCGGCGTTACCCACATGGTCAGCACCGGTCACTACCTGGCTACCGCGGCCGGCTACCGGATCCTCGAGCAGGGCGGCAACGCCATTGACGCCGGCGTGGCGGCCGGCATCGTGATCAATGTGACGCTGCCCCAGTACACCAGCTTCGGCGGCGTGGCTCCCATCATTATCCACCACGCCGAGACCGGAGACACTAGGGAAATCAGCGGCCTGGGTCGCTGGCCGGCGGAGGCATCTATCGACTACTTCCGGCGGGAACACGGTGGCGACATGCCCCACGGAGTGATGCGCACCGTAACGCCGGCGGCTCCCGATGCCTGGCTCACCGCGCTGAGCCGATACGGCACCATGACCTTCGAGCAGGTGGTCACGCCAGCGCTGGAACTGGCGTCCCATGGCTTCCCGATACCGGCCACGCTGCACCGCGCCCTGGTCAGCAGCGGCGACAACATCATCCTAGACGAAGGGGACACCAGCCAGTGGGCCAGCACCATGGAGATCTTCTATCCCGGGGGAAAGGCTCTGGGGATCGGAGACCTGCTCGTGCAGTCCGACCTGGCCCGCACCTTCCGGCGCATGATCGACGCCGAGCGCGCCGCAGCCGGGCAGGGTCGTGAGACCGGCATTCGGGCCGCCCGCGACCTGTTTTACAAGGGTGACATCGCCGAGGAGATGGTCGCGTTCATCCGGAGCCAGGGCGGTTGGCTGTCCATGAGCGACCTGACGTCCTTCTCAGTGGGCGTCGATACTCCGCCCATGATTGACTACAAGGGCATCGACGTGTACGCCTGCGGGCCGTGGTGCCAGGGGCCGATGAACCTCCACGCCCTGCGCATCCTGGAAGGCTGCGACCTGCAGGGAATGGGTCACAACTCCGCCGAGTACATCCACACCGTGCTGGAGTCGCTGAAGCTGGCTTTCGCCGACCGTCACGCCTACTACGGCGATCCCGATTTCGTGGACGTGCCCATGGCCGGCCTGCTCTCCCGCGAATATGCGGAGATCCGACGCCAGGAGATTGATCCCCGCCGGGCGCACCCCGAGATGCCCGACGCTGGAGATCCCTGGGCGTTCCAGGCAGGGAGCGGCCACGCCGCCCGCAAACCGGAGCCGGTGGCCGGACCGTTGTCCGCAGACACCTCGTACATCTGCGCGGTGGACCGCTGGGGCAACGCATTCTCGGCCACTCCCAGCGATGGCTTTGGCGGCGCGCCCATCGCGCCCGGCCTGGGGTTCATGGTGTCGGCTCGGGGAGCGCAGAACTGGCTGGATGAAGACCACCCCGCCGGCCTCGCCCCCGGAAAGCGGCCACGTCTCACTCCAAATCCGGCGATGGCGTTCAAGGACGGCAGACCCTGGATGCCCTTCGGAACCCCGGGCGGCGACGTACAGCCCCAGTCCATGGTGCAACTGTTCCTGAACGTCGCCGAATTTGGCATGGACGTGCAACAGGCCATCGAAGCGCCCCGCGCCTCCACTTGGAGCTTCCCCAACTCCTTCTGGCCGCACGCCTACCGTCCCGGCCTGGTGGGTGTCGAATCCCGCATCGAACCGTCCGTGGTGGACGACCTGCGGAAACGCGGCCACGACGTTGACGTGTGGAACGAGTGGACGCCACGTATGGGCTCGCTGTGCGCCATCGAGATTGATCGTGAGCGCGGCAGCCTGTTCGGCGGTGCCGATCTGCGGCGGGACGGCTACGCCATGGGGCGGTAGCCGCTGAATGCGCTGGCTTTGGCAGGGGCGAATCATCATTCGCCCCGCATACTGCGCTGCTGTGGAGGATGGCGGTATGGTTACGAGAGCCGACCAGTCGGAGTTGCCGAAAGACGACGCAATGCCCCAGGCCGAGGAGTTTGAGGTGCTGCTGCTGTCCTGTTCCGAGGAAACCGGATATGCGGTGTTCGTGCCCGCGCTGCCGGGCTGCGCGTCGCAAGGTGAAGACTGGGATGAAGCCCTAGAATGGGTGCAGGATGCCATAGAAACGTTCCTGGATTTTGCCGAGCGTCCCCAAGTGGATGCAGACGAAGAAAGGGAGCGGATAATACGGGATTGGACACCGCAGGGTTACTTGGTAGAGGCGGCGAGGGTGTGGGTCAACGTTTGAATGCCGGTTCCGATTAACAATGTGACGTTCGCCGAAGCAATGGCTATTTTTCGCAGATTCGGGTTTCGGGCAGTCACTGAGCGGGGTCGGCACAGGCGCGGGCGTGGCAGCCACGTCAATATGACCAATGACCTAGTTACAATCACGCTTCCCGATTGGGGCAGAACTCCATTGAAAGGACCTACATTGGGCAGTGAAGTAGAGCGCGCCGGCGTCGACGTCACTGCCTTCCTCTGGGCCTTGGGTCGACATAACCGGCGCGGGCACCCCGCGCCGCGGGGCTGGCGTCCCGGTATGCCGGTGCCTGAAGAGGAGCAAGATAGAGGGTGAGGCGACCCCAACCGGTAAACTCAGCCATGAGCAACCTGCAAGCCATTGTCGAACTGGTGCGCCCGCATATTCATCGCGGACGGTTTGTCCTGGAGGATGGCCAGACCATCGACTGGTACGTCAATGGGCGTGCATTCATGCTCACACCGGAGGGGAGTATTCTGGCCGGGAGGATCATCGGCAACATGCTGGCCGACGAGGTGCGCTGCATCGGCGGACCGGCAACGGCGGCAATCCCCGTGGTGGCTGCGGTGGTGCATCAATCCGGCGTGCCGCGCACCGGGTTCTACGTGCGAGCCGAGGCCAAGGGCTACGGGATGCTCAACCGGATCGAAGGCAACCTCGAGGCCCAGGTGGCAGTTGTGGACGACACTTGCTACACTGGTGATTCGCTCATCCGGTGCATCCGGGCGGTGGAGGAAGCGGGCTCGGTGGTCAGGCAGGTTGTGGCGGTGTTTGACCGGGGCGACGGCGGTGAGCGCATTCGTGAGTTGGGATACGACTACCGGTTCGTGCTGAGGATTGAGAACGGCCAGCCCGTACTGCCGGCCGCTTGACGTTTCGAGCGTGTGCTCCGGTGGATTCAGAGCTCCGGGGCGTTGCCGCGAGGCGACCCGCTCCCGCGGGGCATAGTGGGTCCGTGCGGGTTATCCGGCCACTGTTCGACAGTTCGACCATGGGGTTCCCGGTGAGTGGAATGCCGTGCTATTTGCGCTGATTTCCCCGGGTAAAGATCTCCCGGCGTAGACAGGGAGCCGGGGACGAACTGCCGTAAAATATGTGCGATTTTCAACGCTGCAGCGCGGTCCCATGAATCAACTGGTCAAAATCTCGGCGGGCCTGGTCAACTCCAACTGGTTCGAATATTTCATCATCGCCGTCATCATCGCCAACGGCGTCCTGCTGGGGCTGGAAACTATCGCATCCATCGCCTACGCCTACGGACACTGGTTGGAGTTAGGAAACCAGGTCGCCCTGGGGATCTTTATCGTTGAAGCCGTTCTCAAGATGCTGGCGCTGTGGCCGCGGATGCAGGACTATTTCCGGGACGGCTGGAACATCTTCGACTTCATGGTGATCGTCTTTGCCCTGATACCGGCCACCGGCCAGTTTGCGATGATCGCGCGGCTGGCGCGTTTGTTGCGCGTGGTGCGCCTGATCTCGGCGATAAGGGACCTGCGGCTCATCGTGGCGGCGCTGGTGCGTTCGATCCCAAGCGTCGGCCACGTGATCATGCTGATGAGCATCGTGGTGTACATCTACGCCATCATGGGCTTCCACCTCTTCCACCAGCACGATCCCGAACATTGGGGCAGCCTGGCGATTTCACTTCTCACATTGTTCAACATCATCACGCTGGACGGCTGGACCGACGTGATGGACACGGCGATGCGGCGGCATTCCTTCGCGTGGGTATATTTCGTCAGCTTTGTCGTGGTGGGAACCTTCGTGGTCATCAATCTGTTCATCGCCATTATCATCAACAGCCTGGACGAGACCAAGAGAGGCAATCTTCAGGAAGGGCTGGAGCCGGTCTCCCGGCAGGACCTGGTGCGCGAGCTGCGAGCAACCCAGGAGACACTCAAGCGCCTGGAAGAGCGGTTGAACGCGGACGATGCTGAGGACGAGGACAATCGCTAGCGCCGCCGAGCCATTCCGTACTGGTGGTATCATTGGCCCGAACCACCCCAAATTGGAGGGATTGACGTGCCTTTTGGAGACAATGACTGGCTGGCCCTGACCCAGGAAGACCCGATAGAGCCGGACATCCCGCTATGCGACCCGCACCACCACTTCTGGGATCGGCGTCTGCAGAGCGTCCCCTACCAACGCTACCTGCTGCACGAGCTGATGGCCGACCTTGACTCGGGGCACAACGTCCGGTCCACCGTCTTCGTCGAGGCCCGGTCGATGTATCGCGCCGGCGGGCAGGTGGAACTGCAGCCGGTGGGCGAGGTGGAATTCGTGCAGGGGCTGGCGGCGGCCAGCGCCAGCGGGACCTACGGCGAGGCCCGGGCAGCGGCGGCCATTGTGGGTCACGCCGACCTCAAGCTGGGAGACGACGTGGTCCGGGTGTTGGAAGCGTTGCAGGCAGCGAGCCCTAATCGTTTCAAGGGCATCCGGCACAACGTGACCTGGAGCCCGGATCCCCTGATTGAAAACCGCGAGACCCAGGGGATCATGTCCAACGAGACCTTCCGGACGGGAGCGCGGACGCTGGCCCGCATGGGTCTGTCACTGGACGTGATGCTGTCCTTCCCCCAATTGAACGAGCTTGCCGAGTTCGCGCGCGCGGTGCCCGAGGTATCCATCATCCTAAACCACGTGGGCGGAGTCAGCCGCACCGGGATCTATGCCGGCAAGGACGACGAAGTCATACCGGCTTGGCGCGACGGCATCCGCGCGGTGGCGGAGTGTCCCAACGTCACTTGTAAGCTGGGCGGGTTGGGAATGCCCCGCTGGGGGTTCGGCTGGCAGGCTCGCGCCGAGCCCATCGGGTCGGAGGAATTGGCCGAGGCGATGACCCCGTGGATGTCCCACTGCATTGAACAGTTCGGCCCGGATCGCTGCATGTTCGAGAGCAACTTCCCGCCGGACAAAGTCTCGTTCTCGTACAACGTGATGTACAACGCCTTCAAGCGGCTTTCCCGGAGTTACAGCGCCAGCGAGCGGGCGAACCTGCTGCATGATACGGCGGTCCGGGTGTACCGCATCGACACGTAACGCGAGGACGCGAGGGCATGAAATACGACGTGATCATCGTTGGCGCCGGATCAGCGGGCTGCGTGCTCGCCAACCGTCTGTCGGAAGACCCCGGCCGATCCGTGCTGCTGCTGGAAGCCGGGCCCGACTATTCCGGCCCGGACCAACTGCCTGATGAGTTGAAGTACGACATGAACCAGGCGGCGTCCGAGGAAGGAGCGACTCACAACTGGTCACTGGTCGGCAAGTCCACCGCGCAGCAGACGCGTTCGCTGCACGTGGCCCGCGGCAAGGTCACGGGCGGGAGCAGCGCCATCAACCACCAGATCCTGCTGCGCGGAGCCCCGGAGGATTTCGACGGCTGGGCTCAGGCCGGCAACGACGAATGGAGCTACCAGAACACGCTGCCCTACTTCCGCCGGCTGGAAGACGACGCCGACATCCGGGACGACTTTCACGGCACCGATGGCCCGATCCCCGTTTGGCGTCATCCTAGTGAGACCTGGCTGCCTCTGCAGGCGGCCTTCTACCGGGCGTGCCGGGACGCCGGGTTCCCGGACGACCCGGACATGAACCACCCTGACGCCACCGGCGTCGGCGCGATGCCGTTGAACAACCCGGGCGGCGTGCGCATGAGTACGGCCATCACGTATCTGGATGCTTGCCGCCACCGGCTGAACCTGACCATCCGGGCTAACGTGGTGGCGCGGCGCATCGTGTTTGAAGACAAGCGCGCCACCGGAGTGGAGGTGCAGAGTGGAGGAGAGGCATTCCTAATTGACGGCGACCAGATCCTGCTCGCCGCTGGAGCGATAGCCTCCCCGCAACTGCTGCTACTGTCAGGCGTGGGCGATGCGGAGCAACTGCGCCCCCTTGGTATCCCGCCGGTTCACGATCTGCCCGGCGTCGGGCGCAGCATGAAGAACCACCCGTCGGTGTCCATCGTGTTCCGCTCGCAACCAGACCACCACCTGGCTCCCGATGCGCCGCGCAACCAGGTGGGGCTGCGATTCACGGCCGAGGGGTCCTCTGATCGCAACGACATCCAGGTCCAGCCCACGACCTCATACCCGGAGAGCCGGGAGGCGCCCAACATCCGCGTCGGATGCCGGCTGGAATACCCCTACAGCGAGGGCCGGCTAACCCTGGTGTCCGCTGACGTGTCGGTGCAGCCGGACCTGGACTTCCGGTTCCTGTCAGATCCCAGGGATACGGATCGGTTCCGCGACGCCGTGCGCCGCACGGTGACGATTTTCGAGCATCCGGCTTTCAAAGACCTGCTGGCGGAGCGCCTGTCGCCTACCGATGCGGACCTGTCCGATGACGCTTCCCTGGATGCCTGGCTGCAACAAAACGCCGGCATTGCCGGTCACACGTCGGTCACCTGCAAGATGGGTCCCGCGACGGACCCAACCGCCGTGGTGGACCAGTATTGTAAGGTGCACGGCCTGCACAATCTCCGGGTGGTCGACGCTTCCGTCATGCCGGACATAGTCCGGGCCAACACTAACGCCACCATCATCATGATGGCCGAGCGTGCGGCTGACTTCATCAAAGACGGCAATTAACTTCCGGTTGCAAGCGACGTGCAAGCCGGTGGGCGCGGATCGTAGCCCCGGTCACTCGATGGCGTGCAGTACGCCGTCGTTGGTTCTGACGTAGAGCCGCCCGCCGGCGAATACCGGGGATGTCTCCACCGGGGCTTCCAACGGGAGCTTCCAGATCAACTCCCCGTCGCTCCGGTCGAGAGCATAGAAAGTGCCGGCGTCGGTCCCAAAGTACACTTGGTCTCCTACCACCACCGGCGACCCGAATATGGCGCCGTCGGCCTCGAAACGCCACGTCTCCGTGCCGGAAATCGCGTCAGCCCCATAGAAGCCGCCCTTAAAACTCCCCGCATACAGCGAGTCGGCCGTGACCGATGGGGTTGCCACCAGCCCCGTTGTAGACCATCGCCCGGTAGCGCGGTCGAATGCGAAATCGGGATCAAACAGCCACGTTCTTCCCTTTTGCGCCGGCGGTCGTGGCACACCCGGCACTTTCCAGTCCCAGAACTGCTTCCAGACCAGCTTGAACTGGTATTCACCGGCGATCTCCCGGGCGTCGGCATCCACGGCATGCACCTGCCCCCCGGATGGAAAGTACGCCAGCCCGTTGGCGATGGCCGGGGAGGCTTTGGTATTCCCTTCGGTGCGGAAGCGCAGCTTGCTTTGTCCGGTCCTGGCGTCGAACACGTAGAGATTGCCGAGGTTGTCCGCGGCGTAAACGTGCCCGTCGCTGACAGCCGGCGCCGCGCGGACCTCACCCGCGATGTCCTCCCGCCATAAAACCGCTCCGCTGGCCGCGTCCAGGGCGTTTAGCGCATTATCGCCCGATCCCACGTAGACGATGCCGTCGGCCACGATTGGCGACGAAGCGATGGGCCCGCCGGTTTTGACCGTCCAGCGGAACTGCTGGGTGTTCCGATCCACGGCGATGACTCGGTGGTCGGTCAGGCCCACGTAGAGCAGGTCGCCGGCGAGGGCTATGGAATGGTCCAGCGGGCTGGGGACGGAGACTTCCCAGAGTTGCTCGCCCGTTGCTGCGTCCAGCGCGCTGATCTTGAAAAATGCGCCGACATACACCACCCCATCGTGCACGATAGGAGCGGCGCGGGTAGGAGTGCCCAAGTCATGGGACCAGAGCACCTTTCCCTCCGGCTGGGCGGCCATAGTGGAGATGTGACGAGTGAGCTGGAGGTCCCGGCCCACCATTGACCACTGGTCCGGCAGCGAAGCCGAGCTGAGCTTGGTGCTGGGCGAGTTGAACAGCAGCTTGATCGGGTTCGGGAAGAAGGGATAGTACAGCCATGCCAGGAAAAACAGGACGACCACAACCACCCCGATCCGGATCAATCGTCGCCTGCCCCGCCTGCTGAACCATCGCCGTCCGCGAGGGTCATCCTGGGCCCATTCCGGGAGGTTGGCGACTAAGCGGTCGCATTCCCGGCATGGTTGCCCCGGCTCCTGGCCTTCGGCTCCGCACCAACCGCAGACTGCGGCGCTGTTTGATCCGGCATTGGGTTGGGTGGCTTCGTTCATCAGGGGTAGATTAGCGTGTCAACGAGGTCGCGGCAACAACGTCGTGTCCGGTGTGGCTGTCGGCGCACTGGCGCAGAGCGCAAACAACGGCGCGGATGCGCATTCCGCACCCGCGCCGGGTTGCTCCTCTGATTGCCTCAATAGGTCGTGGGGCCACTAATGACAGCGCCGGTATGACTACAGGTTCCGCTGCTTCGGGTCCAGCTTGTCGCGCAGCCAGTCGCCCAGCAGGTTCATGGACAGCACGGTGAGCAGGATAGCCAAGCCGGGGAAGAAGGACAGCCACCAGGCGTCGGTCACGAACGACCTTCCATCGGCCACCATCACGCCCCAAGCCGGCGTGGGCCGAGAGATGCCAGCGCCCAGGAAGCTCAGCGTTGCTTCCAGCACGATGACGAAACCCACCTGCAGCGTGGCCAGAACCACTATGGTGTTGACGATGTTCGGGAAGATGTAGCGGAGCATGATCCGGAAGTTAGATGCTCCGGCTACCCGAGCCCGGGAGATGTAGTCTTGGGCCCGGATGGTCAGTGCTTCGCCTCGAACCAACCGAGCATAGCGGGACCATTGGCTCAACACCAGCACGGCGATCAGTATCTTCATGCTGGGGCCGGCCATTGCAGCGACCACAATCGCCACCACGATGATGGGCAGGGACAATGAGATGTCCACCAGGCGCATCATGAGGTTGTCAGCCCACCCGCCGTAAAAGGCGGACACAATGCCGAAAGACGTACCAATTATTCCCGATATCAATATGGCCACGCTGGCCACCAGCAATGACACGCGAGCTCCATGCATGACCCGACTGAGGACATCCCGTCCGATGTCGTCAGTGCCGAACCAGTGCTGCGCCGACGGTTCCGCGAAGCGATTCGTCATGTCGCCTTTCAGCGGGTCGTAGGGAGCAAGCCAATTGGCAGCGAGGGCAGGGATGAGCAGGACTATCACCAGGACAGCCACGGGAATGATCGGATATCGGAGCGCTTCCCTCGCATAGCGCCCTACTCGGGCCGGCGGGCGTGGGGTACTGATTTCCGGCAGTGCTACGGCCATGGCTGTTATCCTCGCTTAAGCCCCTGGGCTTTATGTGTACCGTATGCGCGGGTCGAGGTAGGCGTAGGCAATGTCCACCAGCAGATTGGCGATGATGTAAATGCTGGTGAAGGTGAGCATTATGCCCTGAAGCAGTGCGTAGTCACTGGCGCGGGCAGCGTTGAACAGCAGGAACCCCAGGCCGGGCCATTGGAACACCGTTTCGATGGAAACCGAGCCCACCATCAACGATCCCAACGTGATGGCGAAGTAGGTCAGCGGAGCGATGGCGGCATTCCGCAAGCAGTGCTTCCAGATGATCTTCCGTTCAGGCAAGCCCTTGATGCGGGCCAGTTTCACGTACTCGCTGTCCAGAACGTCCAGCATGGACGACCGCACCAGACGGAGCATCGCGGCCACCTGGAACCAGCCGATGGCGATGGCCGGCAGGATCAGGTTCCTGATGCCGCCCTTGCCGGAGGTTGGAAACCAGTCCAGCTGCACGGCAAAGATCCACATCAGGACGATGCCCAGCCAGAACACGGGGAGGGATTGACCCAGCAGGGCCACCACCTTGCCCGTCCAGTCAAAGACGGTGTCCCGATAAGTTGCCGTGAGCACTCCGATGGGCAAACCCACAACCACTGCTACCAGAATGCCGGCTCCGGCCAACTGAATGGTGGCTACGAAGCGGTCGCTGATCAGTTCAGCCACGGTGAAGTTGGGGTACTTGAACGAATCGCCAAAGTCGCCCCGTACCGCGTTCCACACGTAAGTGAAGTACTGCTCGTGCAACGGCCTGTTGATGCCCCAGAATTCCTCCAGATCTGCCCGCACCTGGGCGTCGGCGTCGTCCGGCAGAATGGCGTCCAGGGGGTTGCCGCCGGCGTGGCCCAGGGCGAAAGCAATCACGCTGACCACCACCAGGACCAGGACAGCCTGGAGGATACGCATAATGATGTACCGTTGCATCCCTAACTCCTGCCCCAGGGCTCAGCCGTGGCTATTTCCAATTCGCGCACCGCGACCGTCGGTTCCCCGGCAGTCGCGGCGCTTTCAAACCGGTTATTGGTCAGACTGGCTGGGGATCAGCAAGGCGGACCCTCAATCAGCTCGTTGCTGCCCAAGTCACCGCCCTCCCAGCCTGGGAAAGGCCATCCGCAGATGTATTCGGTGTTGACTATCGTCTCGATGGGCACCCAGAAGAGCGGTATCCACTCGTGATGGTAGAACTTGATGTCGCCGATCTGGTGCATCACCTTTTCACGTTCAACCGGGTCCACGGTGACCTGGAGCTTATGGTAAAGCTCCTGGAGCTCGGCAGTCTCGTACATGAAGACCACGCCGCCGTCTTCCTTGGGAGTGTTGAACAGCATGATCTGCGCTTCCACAGCCTTGAAGGAAGGCGTGGTGGCCAGGGCGGTTTCGTGGTTCGCCTTGTTCCGGCGCCGGGCAACCACCGCTGCGCGGTCCTCGTCACGGAGTTCCAGTTCCACTCCGATCTCCGCCCAGGCCAGCTGCATGAACTGGGCGATCTGGGGAAGTTCAGGGGCGCCGGGGAAGGGGTACATCGGAACTGTGATCTTGAACCCTTCGGGGTAGCCGGCCTCAGCCAGGAGCTGCTTGGACGCCTCCAAGTCGTAGCCGTATTCTTCTTCCCAGTCCTCGTCCCACTTGGGATTCCAGGCCGTCAGGGTGGGATGGAAAGCGTGCACCTTGGAGTCCCAGACGCGGCCCTTATAGAGTTCCTGCTTGAAGGTCTCGCGGTCCACGGCCTTGTTCAGCGCTTTGCGCACCTTGATCCCGATTTCGCCCGGCGCGGTTACCGGGAAGTCGGGGTCATAGTTCTCGGCGTCACCGTAGAACATGCCGCCGAAACGGAAGGCCGTCTGCTGGGCGGGGCCGGTGCTGGGTATGATCTTGAACTTTCCGTCTTCCTCTGCCTCCAGCTTGTCGCCCAGGTCCCGGTTGACCTCGGTCATGTGCGTCTCCTCGGCGCGGAACTGAGCCAGGCGGGTGGACTCTTCCAGCACCCAGGTGTTGCGCATTTCGGGGTAAACCGGGTCATGCCGCCAGTGTCCATCCGGGAAGGCCAGCGAGTAGTCCACGTGCACTTCGGGCGTACGGCCGTCGTACTGGTACGGCCCGGTGCCGGCCAGGTTCTCGTAATACTCGTTGGTGCAGCCCTCGCTGGCGATATTCTCAGCGTCGTCGAACCCGCCGGCCTGGTCGCACTGGGCCTTGCTGTAAATCATGTTGCCCGCTGACTCGGCGGCGTAGAACAGATACTCAGCGGAGGGCTTCACCATGTGGACCCGGATGTTATAGGGGTCCAGGGTCTCCACGTGGTCAACGTTGCAGATGCCGCCCTTGTAGCTGGCGCGGGTGCCCTTCTGGCAGGTGAGCTTGAAGCTGTGCTCTACGTCTGCGGCGGTGAACTCGCCAAACCCTCGATGGAACTGGATACCCTGCTCCAGCTCGAAGGTCCAAACATCACCGGTGGCGTTCATCTCCCACGATTTTGCCAGCATGGGAATCCATTCGCTGGTGTAGGGGTCCAGTTGAACCAGGTATTCCATGAACGGACTGTGCTGGTACACGAAGTCCACACCGCCCTGCCACGGTACTACGGTGTCGTCAATGGGCGTGATCAGCCCCAGGATGATCTTGTCCGTTGGCAACTGGCTCTCATCCACGACATTGCCGCTGGGCTGGTCCTGGGACTCGGGCATGGCGGTGGGCTGAGCGGCGGCGGCCGGGGCGCCCCCGGATGCCGGCTGGGCGGCGGCGGGCTGAGCGGTTTCCGCCGGGGCCTCGGCGCCTCCGCATGCTGCAACGAATGTCAGGAGCAGCAGCGCTGGTAAAAGCATCAACGCCGATTGGATCTTCATTCCATAGCGGTTCATTACCAGACCTCCAGACTGTGATTGTCGCGCCCGTGACCTGGGGTCAGGACGCACGTCCTCCGTGTTTCTCTGAAGCCGGAGCCAATGATCATCCTGGCTCATTTATCCGGTTGCGAAATCAGTCGGCCGTTCCAGTATGCGTGCCGTACCTCGTTGCGCGGTATATGGAATCGTATGTGGAGATGACATTTACGGTTGTTTATCGTGACCGATATTACGAAAACCGACTATCCAGTTGGTACTTCGTGCCGGGTAATGTGTAACCCGTGAATGGAACAGCGGTATTTCGCAAAGTAGGCGGAATGTATACCAGCCATGTTGCCCATGTCAATAGCGTCGATATTGACCGACTGGGCTCGCCAAGTCGCGTGGCTTCCCGCAGCACATAATCCAGGATGCGATGGAAATCGTAACTGAGAGGACCCGGACTACGGAGCTTCGATGACGGTTAACTGTTGATTGGCCGGCACGTCATGGAGGGTCTGGACGATGCCGCTGGGCCATCGAATCTGAACGGAGTCTGCCCGGGACGCCGAGCCGAGGCCGAAGTGGGCCGGCAGCATGTTCTGGCTCTTGTTGCTGGAACCGGCCGTGATCTCCCGGATCTGCATGCGGCCGTCGGCAACCAGCGTAACCCGGGCCCCGATGCCGTCCCGATTGCTCACTGTACCTACGGTTCGGACTTGGAGCCAGTTGGCTTCCCACGCGCAGCTATTCTGGAACAGTCGGGCGCTCTGGGCCTCATCACCGGCCAGGCCCAGGTTCGCCACGTACAGGTCCAGGCAGCCGTCGTTGTTGAAGTCGGCGTAGGCCACTCCCCGGCCGACGCCCCGGTCGTCGGCGCCGCTGACGGACGACACATTCTCGAAGGTAGCGTGACCGGTGTTGCGCAGCAGCAGGTTGGGTTGACGGCGGTGGTTGGTAAACGGGTCGCTGTCCAGATGGCCGCTGGCGACGTAGAGGTCCTCCCAACCGTCGTTGTCATAATCGAAAAACACCGTTCCCCAACTCACTCGCTGCCGCCTTTGAAAGGCGCCCATCCCGGCCTCGGCATCGGCGGCGGTTTCGGTGAAGGTGATCCCGTCGCCGTTATTTTTCAGCAGGACGTTGTCTTCGATGTTGGTGACGTACAGATCAAAGTGCCCGTCGAGATCGTAGTCGCCCACCGCCAGGCCCATGCCGAACATTGCCACGTCGGCGCGAGAGTCGCGGGAGATGTCCTCGAACTGCCAGGTTCCGTCGGCGGCGGGACCATCGTTGCGCCACAGCACATTGGGTTGGGCGTCGTGTCCGAAGTCGTTCACCACGTAGAGGTCGGGGTCGCCGTCGTTGTCGAAGTCTAGCCAGCCCGGCTGGAACCCGGCTCCCCACAGATTGCCATACTCTCCCGGGATTTTTTGCGGAGACCCTATGTCGCCCAGCAGATGCGAGACTTCCGTGAAGGTGCCGTCGCCATTGTTGTGGAAAAGGCCCAGGGGTCGCACGGCAAGGTAAAAGACCCGGAGATCCAGGGCGTCCATGTCCGATTCTTCCATGTGACGGACAACGACGAAGTCCAGATGGCCGTCTTGGTTATAGTCGCCCCAGGCGCAGCCCATGGATCGGTAGCTGGGATCGGGGTCACCCAATCCGACACGGCTGGTCACGTCGTCGAAGGCTTCTGACCCGTTGTTCCGAAAGAGTTTGCTTGCGCCCCAATTGGTGACGTAGAGATCCTGGTCGCCGTCGTTATCATAGTCGGCGGCGCACCCGCCGTTGGACAGCCCCATCAGCTCGTCGACCCCAGCTTCCGCCGCGACGTCGGTGAACGATCCATTGCCGTCGTTCCGGTACAGCGCGTTGGCCCCGTCGATCTGGTCCGGCGACTCGCTCCAGGAGGGTTTGGACGCGACGTAGATGTCCTGCCGGCCGTCATTGTTGAAGTCAAAAACGACGACGCCAGCGCCCAACGGAATCCGGTCCACCGGGTCCCGGAAGTGCTGAAACGCGACGCCGGTATCTTGCGCCACGTCGGCAAACAACGGTTGGCGGTAGGCGAACCCCCCGGGCAAAGCGCCGGACCGGCCGTCGGGATTGGTTATCACCACATCGACGACACCGGCCTGGTGCGCCGGCGCCGCCACGGTCATCGTGTGGGAGTCCAGGAACTCCAGGACCGTTGCTTCGACTCCCCCGATGGTGACGCGGCTGCCTTGCTCCATTCCGGCGCCGGAGATGGTCACCAGGCTACCCCCGGAGGTGGCGGCCTCCGCCGGCTCCAGTGCCGAAATCCGTGGGACATGGGTGTTGGCGGGAGGGAGATTCCCCGGTCTCCACGCCGGGCTGCTGTCGGCGCCGGAGCCGTGGCTGAGGTTGACCTGGTGTGACCCGTCAGCGTTCATCGCCATGATTTCCGGGGCCCCGTAGCGGTCGCTGGTGAAGGCCATCCGAGCGCCGTCGGGAGACCAGGAGGGCCAGTAATCCCGGAAGGCGTCCCCGGTAAGCTGCACCGGGTTCGTACCGTCAGCGTCCATCACGTAGATGCCACGGCGGCCGGTGCGGCTGGAGGAAAAGGCAATCCTGGAGCCGTCCGGCGACCAGGTGGGAAATTCATCAGAGGTCGCGTTTCTGGTGAGGCGGACCTGGTTGGAGCCGTCGGCGTCCATCACGTAAATTTCCAGGTTGCCGTCGCGGCGGGAGTTGAACAGGATGCGCTGCCCGTCGGGGGACCAGGATGGGGACGAGTCGTACCCCAGGTCGTTGGTCAGGTTGATCGGGCTGGAACCGTCGGCGTCCATCACGTAGATCTCGCGGTTGCCGTCACGCCCGGAGGAATAGGCGATCCGGCTGCCGTCGGGAGACCAGGCCGGGAGCGCGTTGTCCGGGCCATCGTCCTCGGTGAGGCGACGTACTCGCGAGCCGTCGGCGTTCATCACGTAGATCTCGAGGCTGCCGTGACGGTCGGACACGAACGCGATCTTTTTGCCGTCGGGCGACCAGGCCGGCATATCGTCGTAGTTGGTGTTGTTGCTGAGCCGTTTCAGGTCGGAGCCGTCCGGCAGCATCGAGTAGATCTCAAAGTCGCCGTCCCGGTCCGAGCTGAAAACGATGCGGGAATCGGAGTTGTCCAGGAAGAAGGGGCCGACGAACAGCAGGCCCACACCTCCCACCATGCTAAGGCTCCACGTGCCGGCGGCAAAGGCGGCCACGGCCTTCTTGGGCATGACCCGGGACAGGCCCCAGAGGGTGAAGGGGCCGGCCGCCGCCGCGCCGAACAGGAGGGCCGCCGCCGGCGCCGCGCCCATGCCCACCAGCATGAGCACCGCCACCAGCGGTATCTCGAACAGCAGAGGCACGTTGATGAGGATGCCCAGAGTGGCGGCAACGGCGATGCCCGAAACATCGTCGCCCAGGTAGATGGCGACGGTCTCCGGCGTAATCCATTGGATCACCAGGCCGCCGGCGAATCCGGCCAGGATCATGGCTGGGCCTAACCGCCACAGGTAACGGAGGCTGGACTTCAGCCAGTCCTTCAATCCGGTGGAGACGATGTCTCGCCAGGTGGCCGGCTCCTGGGCTTGGCCGTCGGCGGAGTTGCCGAAGATGTCCGCCAGGCGTACCTGACGCCGGACGAGCAGGGCCACCAGCGGACCAAGCAGCAGCACGCCTACGATGCTGACCGCGATGCGAGTGCTGGCCAGCATGGGCGTGAAAACCAGCGCGGCCATGACCAGCGCCGGCAGGTTCAGCGTGGACGACCCCTGGATGATGGCGATGGCGGTTTCCACGGGCGCGCCCCGGTTCCGAAAGGCCGACGCGATGGGCACGATGCACGCGGAGCACAGGTTCATGGAAGAACCGACGGCGAAGCCGCGCAATACCCCCTTGATGCCGCCGCCGGTGAACCGTGAGCCGCCGCTATTGGGGAACAGGAACACTTCCGTTATGCCGGCGGCGAGGAAGGCGAAGATCATCCCCACCGTCACCAGCTTCAGGTAGCTGGTGGAGAATTCCCACCACCGTTCGAAGAACCCTATTTCGGGTTCATGGTTGATGCAAAACCCCTGGAAACACTCGGCGCGGGGCGCGTTGACGCCGGCAAGGTCGGCCTCAACCGTGTCCAGCTTGGGGATCCGGTTGAACGCCAGGAACAGAGCGAGGATGACGGCCAACAGTACAATGCCGATGACGCGCTTCTTTTTCAGCGCCGTATCAAACATCCGCAGCTGCTTGGCAGCAGCGAACCGTCGGGTTGCCTGTACCATGACATTAACTCGGAGCGCTGCCGGTTGATCGCTGTGGTTTTCGCCGGAATGCGCGGATGTTATGCGCGCGGCAATATGCCGTCAATGGCAGGGCAACATCCCACGCGCATTTCGTTGACTCCCGTTAAAGGCCAGTGCTACGGTGAGCCACCCTGACGAACCGGAGCCGCGATGCGCCGGACCGATTACCGCTGGATCATCCTGGGCACGGGGTTCGCGATCCTCTTTTTCAACGGCGGCTCGCGCTCTGCCCTGGGGCTAATGCTGAAACCCATGGTCGATGACCTCACCTGGTCTCGCTCGGTGCTGTCGCTGGGCGTCACGGCGTACATGCTGGTTTCCGCCGCCGCCATGCCCTTTGCGGGCCGGCTGGCGGACCGCTACGACCTCCGCTGGATCATGGGCATCGGAGCCGTGGTGGGCGCCGTTGGCCTCGCCCTGATGAGCGTCATATCCTCGCCGTGGCAGCTGTTCCTGGTGTACGGGGTGGTCTTCGCGCTGGGGAACGCCGGCATGTCCAACCCCATCGTGAGCGTCATGATCGTCCGCTGGTTCCCAAACCGCCGCGGCGTTGCAAACAGCGTGGCGGTCTCCGGCAACGCTATCGGCCAACTGGTGATAGTCGGACTGCTGGCCCAGTCGCTGGTGCGGTTCGGCTGGCGTCTCTCCTACGCGGCGCTGGGGCTGGCCAACCTCGTGTTGCTGGCGCCGATTGTTGTGGCCGCGGTACGGTCCGCCCAACCAACGCCCGCAAGCTCGGGAACACCGTTCACGAGAGCGCCGGCGGGACAGGGCGATGAGCAAGCCAGGGAGGGTCCGCTCCTCACGTCGGTTCAGCTCTGGCTGCTTCTGGTGGTTTACGCGATCTGCGGCTTCCAGGACTTCTTCGTGCAAACCCACGTGGTGGCCTTCGCCCTGGACACGGGAATGAGCACGGTGGTCGCGGGGTACCTGCTGGCGCTCATGGGCGTGATGGGCCTTCTGGGCGTCATGGCCTCCGGCTATCTCGCTGACAAACTGGGCCCCGGCCGGCCGACGCTGCTCTGCTTCGTAATGCGCATCGGGATTTTCTTACTGGTCATCCTGAACCAGGACCAACCGGTGGTAATGATCTTCGCGCTGCTGTACGGCTTCACCTTCCTGATGACTGCTCCGCTGACGGTCATGTTCTCCGGAAACATTTTCGGCACCAACCGGTTGGGAAGGGTCAGCGGAACCATCTCCGGCGTGCATCAGGTCAGCGGCGGGCTTGGCGCCCTGGCCGGCGCCCTGTCCTTCGACATCTGGGGCAGCTACGACCGCGCCTTCGTGCTGATGCTGGCCCTGTCGATTATCGCGACGGTGAGCACCCTCCTGGTGCGGGATAAGGAGGCCAGGGGCGCACCGCAGCACGGGATGATTTGCCTCTAGGCGCGCTTGGAGTCGCCGCCATCCGGTGCGGTGCTCCAATCACGCGCACTCCTTTCAATCCCGGCGTGCACTGCATGGAGTGGGTGGAAGCGGTGTACCTGCTGTTGTAAGTCTCAACAGAAACTCGCAAAAATCAGAGGGGCGACGCGCACGCCTCGCCCCTACACGTTGTCAAGCCGGGGTTTCTACGGTTACCGATCCACCAGGCACGCAATCACCTGCGCCGCCGCCGTGGCCGCCCGCTCTGACAGCTCGGCGTCGGTCAGAGTGACGATGGGGTGCTCGATGATTGCCAGCCCGTATTCCGGGTCGCCGCGCATGCGGGACATGGCGTGGGCCTGGCTAACGAAGGGCCGGGTGGTCAGCACGGTGGACGGGATGCCCAGCAGTTCGGTTTCCATTGCGTCGTGCACACTGCACGCGGTGCAGGACCCTCATTCCGCCGTGGCGTGTATTGCCACGTCAATGCTCTTGGCGGTGCGCTGCAAGTCCTCGATGCGGGCCGGCCACTGCCAGCCGCCCTTGTTGTGTTCCACGGTGCCGGCGATGTCGTACCGCTCGCCGATGATGGCGGCGATGCGGCGCAGCAGGTCCTCGGAGTGCGGCTTGTTGTTGGCGAACAGCCCGATCACCTTGCCGTCCAGGGTCGCCGGACGCTGTGCCAACCGCGACGGGGCCGGCGGAGAGTCGTCGCGCGGGTCCAGCGTGACGATGGGTGAGCCTTGTGTTGTCATGCGATGACCTCCTTGTTCGGGACCGGCCCGTTGGATAACGCGGGATCGTGGTGGTGTCAGCTGGGCACAGCGACCTGGCGGGTGACCGAGCGGCTGGAGCCCCAGGTAGCGATGAGGCTGACGAAAGCGCCGGCCATGCCGCCGCCGGGCAGGACCGTGATCCGGTCGGCCTCGGGAACCACCGGAACCATCCGGTCGTGGTCAAGTTCATGCCCCATACGCTTCCAGCGCATCCACTCGGAAACCGGCAGGCGAGCCTTGTCGTGCAGGAAATCTGCCACTCGCTGCCGCGACCAGCCGGCGGCTGTCACATATTCCATCGCCTCAGGGCTGATTACGCAGATGACTTCCGGCATACCCGGGCCAAAGGCCAGCATGGCGTGGGCCACGGTAGTCAGGAACTCGGCTGGGTCCCGGTCGCTGTGCAGGGTGACCTGCAGGGGCGCCAGGGTGGCGAAGGCTTGCACGATGGTAGCGTCGTCGCCGTAGCCCAGTTCCGAAGCCAGCGACGGCCACGGGCTGATGGCCAGGTTCTCGGGGAAGCTGAAGGTGATCTTGCCGGCGTGGCCGAAGGTGCTGTTGTCCATCACCACCGGAACCGAGCCGTAAAAGTTGGACTTGAACAGGTTCACCGCCCGGCCGATGGCGGCGTTGGCGCGATTGCCGTTGCCCATCATCTCCACGCCAGCGTTCATGCCGATGGTCTCGGCATAGGGCCCGCTGACCACCGTGAGCACGGTGGCGCCGTTGGTGGACGTGCTGCTGGCGTGGAGGTTGAAGCTCCGCTCCGTGATGGCCGACAGCGCCGCCATGACCACCGGGAAATGCTCTGGCAGACATCCGGCCATCACCGCGTTCACCGCCGCCTTGCCGGCCGTGAACCGCTTCTGCCGGATGATCTCCGTTCCCAGGTCGTGGTCGGCGTCCACGCCGGCGTAGTCCAGCATGGCCTGCACCCGGTCGGCGGTGGGCGGGACGATGGGCAGCCCATCGGTGAGGCCATTGGCGAAGTAGTAATCCTGGGCGTCGTTCCAGTCGGCAAAGCTGAGGGTGGTCATGTGGCAGTCACTCGCGGGGTTCAGTTTGGGAGATACGGGATTATGCCATCATTCGTCCATACCCGCGAGTGTCTGTCGCCCGGTTCAGGGGCGCAGACCGCCCTGGCGGTAGTCGGGTGCGAGGATAGGCAATCGAATCACTACTTCCCGGTCTGATAACCGGGACGCGATGCGTGGCCGCGAATCGGCGATGTCACCGAAGTCCAACGACGTAGTGATGATGGTTGGCAGACGCTCCTCGTAACGATAGTTGATAATTTGAAACAGTTTGTCCTCCGCAAAAGGAGTGCTGCGCTCGGCGCCGAAGTCGTCCAGCACCAGCAAATCCGCCATTTTGATGCTGTCCAGCATATCGTCGTGCATCATCGGGTTGTCTGGAGCAAAAGTCGCTCGTAATTGGTCGAGCAAATCTGTTACGGTAGCAAAGAAGACCATGTCGCCCCGCTGCTCCCGTTCGGCGGCGGAGGCTACGGCAAGGTGCGTTTTACCTACACCGACTGGCCCATCCAGTAGCCTCCACTCGTCAGGTCGCTCCGACCAGAGCATCATATTCTTCAACGCGAAAGTTAGGCTGTACGCTTGTTCCAGCTCCAAGTTGCCCCGACCGTCGGCTTTGAAACTGTCGAAAGTCATCCGCTGACGCATACCAGCCGGAATTTTTCCAAAACGGCTGCCGGCCGCCTTGCCAGTTCGACTCAAGACATAAAGTCTGGCGAAACTGTCGTTGGAGTCCAGCCTCGTTCGCAGAAATTCGTCCAGGTGACCAACATCGCCGCGCAGGGTGATCACGGTGGGAAGCCGGGCGGAATGGCGCCCGGCCAGCAGCTGCAATAGCCGTTCTTGAGTCCACGGCGTGGCTGGCCGGGTGGGCAGGTCGTCCAGAACCAGCAACGGCGCTCCGCGTACCTGCTCGAATAGGTCAATGAAAGGGAGTTCGGAATCCTCGTCGAATCCACTGCGGAGGTAATCCAGTAGGTCGGCGGCGGTGATGAAGAGGGCGGGTTCGCCTAACGCGATACGCCGGTTGGCGATGGCGGCGGCCAGGTAGGTTTTTCCGCTAGCGCTGGGGCCAGAGAAGGTGATCCAGCCGTCAGGGTTCTCGGCATATTCCACTGCGGCACGGCAAGCGTCGGCGAAGGCTTTATGGCTGGCGGCATCGTCGCCAGGGCCGTTGGGGTCGGCGGCATCGAAGGTGGTGCCGCGGAGGGAGCCCAAGTTGCTGTAGCGTTCCAGAGCAAAAACTCGGGCCGACAGATATGCATCTGACTCTTGGCATTGGCATGGGAATGCTTTGCCAAAATCGGGATGACCGATTGGTGCCCCGCGAGACACCCATCCTATGCCCTTGCAAATTTGGCAAATTTCACTCTGGTCCTCTGTCGTCAGATTCCCAAGGTAATCGTCCGTAACGCTCTCGGTAGTCGTCCAAGTTTGTCTTGCGGCTATCCTGCGCAGTATCGCGCCCAAACTTTCCATGCTCATAACGCACCTCTTGGCGTCCTTCCAAGTTCCAGCGGCGCAGAATGGCACTGATATAGCCCCAGCTCCGGAAGTTCCGCTCTACTGCTACCGCGATAGCGTCCTCGATCCAGGATGCCGGGTATTCCTCTTCTGCGGCCTTCAGCTGTTCGGCGATGCTGTGCCCGTAGGGGCCGATGTGTTCTTCGTACAAAGCGAATATGTTAGTACGGTAGGCGGCAGGCTGTTTTTCTGGGTGCCCCTGCATTGAGAGGGATTCCGGTGGCTTGCCTAGCACATCCGCCGGCGACAGCAATCGTAGTGCTGCACGTTCCAAGTGGCGCCGGCCGGCGTCATCGTTGAGGAATACGCGCACTTCACCCCGGTCAACGGCTGCCATCAGTGTTCCCCGGGTTAGGGCTGCCGCCAGTCCCCGACGGATGTCTGCCCCGGCGCATCCCTGCGCCAGGAACGGATCGTCCAGCAGGTCGTAGAGGGCTGCCGACTGGAGGGTGCCCCGGCGGCTGGCTCCCTCGGCTAGTAGGGCCAGAGCTCGGAGAGTGACCTTCAGCTCGGTGGGATCGCCAATCTCGGCGAGCCACGGACCGAGGGCTGCCGCCGGTATCTGGATCCGGCGTGCGTTGGCAGCTAAGGTCGCTTTGCCGGAGACATTGTTCATCTAGGCAATGGATTCCTCGTAGAGCGGCAACGCGTCGAACCGCATCAGGTTGTCCCGGAAGTAGAGGTAGACGCTCGCCGTGGGGCCGTGCCGGTGTTTGGCTACGATCAATTCGACCTTGTTTCGTGGATATGGCTGGCCGGGCGCATGCTGCTCCCACTCCTCCTCGGTGAAGTTGCGGTCCTCACGGTAAAGGAAGGTCACCACATCGGCGTCCTGCTCGATGCTGCCGCTGTCGCGCAGGTCGGAGAGCTGCGGGCGATGACCGGGGCGGTTTTCCACCACGCGGCTGAGCTGGGAGCAGGTGAACACCGGCACGTTCAGGTCCCGGGCCATGCCCTTGAGGGACCGGGAGATCTCGCTGATTTCCTGCACCCGGTTTTCGCCGTAGCCCTGCCGCCGTCCGCCGCCCATGATTAGCTGGAGGTAGTCCACCACCAGGAAGTCCAGCCCGTGTTCCAGTTGCAGCCGTTGGGCTTTGCTCCGCATGTCCATAGTGGTCTGGAACGGCGTATCGTCGATGAAGATGGGAAGGCCTGAAAGCAGACCCACCGCATCGGAGATCACGTTCTGCTCGGCTTCCGACAGCAGGCCGAGTCGCAGGCGGTGCGAGTCGACCCCGGATTCGGCGACGAGCATCCGCATGGCCACCTGTTCGCGGCTCATCTCCAGGCTGAAGATGCCGCAGATCTGGCCGGATTTCGCCGCGTTGGTGCAGATGTTGAGGGCCAGGCTGCTCTTGCCCAGCCCGGGGCGCGCGCCCACGATCAGCAGGTCGGACCGCTGCATCCCGCCCAGCAGGCTGTCCAAGTCGCTGTATCCGCTCTGGAGAGGCGGTTCGTCGGTCAGCGACACGTCGCCGATGTCGCCTTGCAGGTAGACGTCCAGCACCGAGCTCAGTGGTATGAAGCCCCGGTCGTCGGCCGCGGGGCGCACTCCAAACAGGACCTCCACCGACTGGCGCATGGTCTCGTCAACGTCCGAGCTCTCGTCGAAACCCAGCTCGGCGATGCGGTTTCCCGCTTGGATGATCCGCCGCTTGGCCGCCGTTTCGGCGACGATGGCGGCGTAGTGCTCGACGTTGACCGACGTGGGGGTTCCGGCGATGAGCTGACCCAGGTAGGGCAGTCCGCCCACTTGCTCCAAGCGTCCCTGGGTTTGCAGCTCCCGGGCAACGGTGATCTGGTCGATGGCCTCCTGGCGGGAGAAAACCGCCAGGCAGGCGGCAAAGCAGAACTGGTGCCGGGCCCGGTGAAAGTCATCGGGCTTGATCACCGGGGTGACGCGATGCAGCGCGTCGCCGTCAATGAGCAATGCTCCCAGCACTGCCGCCTCGGCCTCAAGGTCGTGGGGCAATTGCCGTTCGCTGTACGGGTCGGCAACCACGGCGTACCGGTCCTTTTTCAGATAGCCGCAGCAACATGCGCTGCGACGAATTGGCGGCTACAGGCGAGTTACTCTTCCACCGCCGCGATGACGTTGATGGTCGCCCGGATCTCGCTGGACAGGTTCAGCACCACCTCGTACTCGCCGGGCTCGCGGATGGGTTCGACGTTGTTGGTGATGCGGCGGTCGATTTCGCGTTCCAGCATCTCGCCGACGGCGTCGGCAATCCGGACTCCGCTGATCGCCCCATAGTAGCGGCCCGTGGGAGTGATCCGGCCCGGGATGGTGACGGTGAGGTTGTCCAGCGCTTCGGCCAGTTCCTCCACAACCTGCGTTTCCCGAGCCCGCTGCTGGTCGCCCTCGACCTTGATCTTGTCCAGGCGCTTCATCGTCTCGTCGGTAGCGATTTCGGCCAGGCCCTTGGGCAGCAGGTAGTTGCGGGCGTAGCCGCGCGAGACTCGTTTGACCTCGCCGGCCCGCGCCTGGTCGGGAACGTCGTGCAGGAACAGCATCATCATGGGGAGGGCCTCTCTATACTTGCGGCAGTCGGCAGCGGTTTGTCTGTCCGGCCGGCATTCGCGATCTTTCGGAATCCGATTGTAGGTTCAACATTATAGACCATCCGAGTTCCTGGCGGCACGGGCTGCTGTCACCGTAGATGCCGATGTGGCGCAGCGATCTCGTCGAGGCGCTCGGTGCGTTAGAATGGCCGAAATCAACACTGCGCCAATCCGGGAGGAACCCCATGTCTTTCTGCGATGAGATCGAGCGAGAGTCCCAGCAACAACGCGACGCCATGGCGTTCCATCCGTTTGTGCAGGGTATCGGCGACGGAACGCTGCCGTTGGACCGATTCAGGCACTTCATCACCCAGGACTACGTCTATCTCATCGACTTCGCCCGCGTCCTCGCCCTCGCCGCGGCCAAGGCCCCCGATCTGCCGGCCATGTCGTGGTTCGCCCACGCCGTGGACTACATCCTGAACACCGAGATGGACCTGCACCGTTCGTACTGCGCCCAGTTCGGCATCACCGAAGCAGAGCTTGACGCCACCCTGCACGCGCCGACGTGTTACTCGTACACCAGCTACCTGCTCCGCGTCGCCCATCAGGGAACCTTCGGTGAGGTGGTCGCCGCCGTGCTGCCCTGCATCTGGGGATACTGGCGCGTGGGCGAACGGTTAGCCGACCAGGGGCTCCCGGACCACGCCGGCTACGCCCAGTGGATCGAGATGTACGCCGCTGCCGAGCAGCAGTCGGTGGCGGAGGAATGCCGCGCCATCTGCGACCGCATCGCCGCCACGGCCGGGCCCGCCGAGATCGCCGCTATGAAAGAGGCGTACATCACGTGCACGCGCTACGAGCAGGCCTTCTGGGAGATGGGCTGGACGCTGGAGGACTGGCCGGTCTAATCGCTGGGATGGTTCGACCGGATCCGCCGGCGCTGCGGGTTGCCTGGTCGGGGTGGGCAGATTCGAACTGCCGATCTCCTGCTCCCAAAGCAGGCGCCTTGCCGCTAGGCCACACCCCGATGTCCTTGCCACCATCGGCCCGGCGATCCGACAAAGTACCCCTGGAGGGACTCGAACCCCCGACGCGCGACTTAGGACGCCGCCGCTCTGTCCAACTGAGCTACAGGGGCAGAAGCGAAGTGGTGGAGATAGCGGGGCTCGAACCCGCAACCTCGGCATTGCGAACGCCGCGCTCTCCCAGTTGAGCTATATCCCCACTTCTGCCATCGGCCCGCGACTACCGCGCAGCCGACGATGCATTAATCGTAGCCAACGAGTGCCGTTAGTGTCAAGGAACCGAGAGGATTGGTACAGAGCTACCGCATATGATTTGAAATGGCACTGCATGGTCGGTTCTTCGCCTTGACGTTCGGCTCGGTTGCCTTCAATATCAAGCCCGCCGAAACCGGCGTCCCCGGACCGACTAATCGCCCTTTCAGACTATGAGGAGCTTCTCGCATGGCTACCGTTATCGACACCCACTGCCACGCTTCGCCTTACTGGTTCGAGCCGGTGGAGATTCTTCTCGACGAGATGGAGCGCGCCGGCGTTGACCAGGCGGTCCTGACCCAGTTCTTCGGCGTCTTCGACAACACCTACCTTATCGAGGCGGTCAAACGCTTCCCCGGTCGGTTCGCCGTCATCGCCATCGTCGACCACACCCAGCCCGATGCGGTCGACCGCGTCGCCGAACTCAAGGACCAGGGCGCAGACGGCCTGCGTTTCCAGTGCTCCTGGCGGTCTCCCGGCGACGACCCGCTGGCTCTATGGCGCAAGTGCGCCGACCTGGGCGTCGTTGCCAGCGTGATGGGTCCCGCGGAACACTACGCCGCGCCGGAGTTTGAGGAGATCATCCGCGAGTTCCCGAACCTGTCCATCGTGATCGAGCACCTGGCCGGCGTCGGGGCGTTCTGGGGACCGGGCCGCGCTGACACTGAGATTCCCATGGACACCTACCGGAAAACCCTCGAGCTTGCCAAGTATCCCAAGGTGTACATGAAGATACCGGGCCTGGGTGAATTCTGCCCACGGCCCCAACCCTTCCGCCAGCCCATCCCCTTCGACAACATCCCGCCGTTGATCGAGATGGCAGTAGAGGCCTTCGGCGGCGACCGCCTCATGTGGGGCAGCGACTTCCCGCCCTCAGCCAACCGGGAGGGTTACCGCAACACCCTGCGCTTCCCCATGGAGCTGATCGACTACCCCAGCACGGAGGCGCGGGACATGGTCTTCGGCGGCACCGCGGCCAATCTCTGGGAGTTTCGTTAAATTCCCGCCCGCCATTCCGGACTCTGCCGGAATTCATCGGGCTTTTCTGGACTCCGGCTTCCGCCGGAGTGATGGACTGTCAACGACAGGAGGTTTCACGATGCCAAGATTCGCAGTTGACCTGAACACTGCAGACGGCCGCGCCAAGGTCGGCGGACAACCCTGGCGGGTCGCTCCCGGCCTCGTGCCCGGCGAACCCAACGAAGGCCTGACCGCCCAGTTGCTGGACACGCCGGCGCGCCTGGCCGACTACGACGACTCCGGCTGGGAAATCTGCGACAACGTGCGACAGAGCCTGTCCGTCGGTTTCACCTTCGCCTGGTACCGCATCGTCGTAACCCTGCCCGAATCCATCGACGGCGTCAGCGTCGCCGGATCGCGCGTCTGGTTCGAGACCAACTTCGACAACTACGGCGAGGTCTGGGTCAACGGCGAGATCGATCGCGCCTACGGCAGCATCGTCGGCCTGAACACGCCCCACCGGGTTGAGATCGCCGAGGTCGGCGAACCCGGCTCGCAATATGTCATCGCCTGCCTCTGTCTCAACGGGCCGCTGGCCGCCCCGCGCGGCGGCATCTTCATGCGCTTCGCTACCCTGGCCTTCGAGTCAACGGACAACTAGAGCCGCCGGGCGCCGTGTTACGATGACAGGGGCGGGTCGCAAAACCCGCCCCTGCTGATTACGTGTACAGGGAGGCCCTACGATGGCGAACTGGCAGCACTGCCCGGCGGTGGAACGGCATACGCAGCGGAATGGCGGGTTGTGGGTTTTCAAAGGAACCGACGTGCCTCTGTACCGGCTGTACGAGGTGCTGGCTGCTGGCGCGTCGGTGGCCGACTTCGCGCAGCGGTTCGGCGTGGGGGTTGAGCAGGCGGTAGCGGCGTTGCAGTACCAAGCGGACGAATTGCACGATTACCGCCTGGATTATCTGGGCCCGGTGCCCTACGCGCGCAATCCCCGTACCGAGAATGCTGCCCCCGACGACGCTATGTGGCGTAACTGCTCCCTTGTCGAACAGGCCGCGGGACGGCTCGGCGGGGCTTGGGTGTTCAAACACACTAGATTGGCATTGTACGTTTTGTACTACCACCTCGCCGGCGGATCAACGATCGGGGAGTTCGACGAGTGGTTTGGTATGACTCCGCGCAACGTGGCGGCTGTGCTGGAACACGAAGCGAAAGAGTTGCGAGAGGCGTGGTCAGCATATGCTGATATTGTTTGACCATGGAACTCCTTGGCCGCTGCGTCGCCATCTATCGGGACATACGATCCATAGGGTCCTTAACTTGGGATGGGACAGAGTGGCCAATGGTCTCCTGATAGCACAGGCAGAGCAGGCTGGCTACGAGCTGCTCATCACCACCGACCAAAACATCCGGTATCAGCAAAATCTTGCCATTCGGAAAATAGCCATCTTGGTATTGGTTGACCATAATTGGCCATACAGTCAAGCCGGCATTAACGCCATCGTATCTGCCGTTGAAGAGATGGAGTTGGGTGATTACCGGGAAGTCACCATCATTTAGGGGCGGGTCCATCGACCCGCCCCTCGTTTCGCAACCGTATCTGGCGGCTTCTACGACAGGTGCTGCGCGTAGAACTGGAAGATCCTCGGCCAGGCGGCGTTGGACGCTTCCACGGCGTAGCTGGGCCGGTCAACGGCGACGAACCCGTGGCCGGCGTTGGGATAGATCTCGTACTCCCAGGACTTGCCGGCGGCCTTGATGGCGGCGTCGGTGGCCTTCACCTCGTCCACTGAGGGTCGCGCGTCGTCCTCGCCGAATATTCCCAGCAGTGGACACGACAGGTCGTTGACGAACTCGATGGGAGCGTGGGGCATGGCAGCCGTAGGAGGTTCACTGTCGCGCGGGGTCACGCCGCCGCCCCAGCAATCCACCGCCGCGCTGAGGCCCTTGAGCTTGCACGCGGCCAGGAACACCTGGCGTCCGCCGGAGCAGAACCCGATGATGCCAACCTTGCCGTTGTAGTTGGACAGATGGCGCAGGTAGCTGATGGCGCCCTCGGCGTCGCCCAGGGTGCGGTCGTCGGGCATCCCGCCCGCCTCTCGGATGCTGTTGCTGTTGGCCACCGGGTCGTCGTGGCCCTGTCGGTAGTGCAGGTTCGGCATGATGGCGATGTAGCCGTTGTGGGCGAACTTGCGGGCCATCTCCTTGCTCGCCTCGTCCCAGCCGGGCATGTGGTGGAACAGCATTACCGCCCCGAACGGACCTGCTCCAAGAGGACGCGCCAGGTAGGCGTTGATGGCGTCGCCGTTGTGTCCTTCTACCCAGATGTGCTCGGCCGTCATTCCTTGGTAAGGCATAGCGTGGTACCTCCGATGCGAAAGGGATTTCCTGGTTCGGTACGCGCTTGCGGGCCGTTTCGCTGCTCGCGCCGGCCCCGCCGCGCGCGAAAGCAGATTACTATCCGCCCCCTTGCGAGTCAAACCAGACTGAAGCCTCACGCATACTCATTCTTTGTCATTGCGAGGAGCGCAGCGACGTGGCGATCTCGTTCCCGATGCGACGTCCGTTGCCTTGACGAGATTGCCGCGCTTCACTCGCAATGACTGTTCCAACGAAAGTTCCAAGCCGGCCTGCAACTGGGCAGAACCGGCCCCATACTTGTCATAATCATGGCGTTACCGTCGCCGTTCCGCCCGCAGGGAGTAAGGCTTGGGTGAGATTGCCAGGCCGAACACTTCGGCCTCGGATAGTGGCTTGCCGTCCGGCGTCTCGAAGCGCAGACGGTGCAGCATTCGGGTCAGATGGAGCCAGACGGTGGTCTCGGCGAAGCGTCGCCCGGGGCAGCGGCGGTGTCCGGTGCCGAAGGGTATGAAAGCGTTGCCGGTCAGCGCGGCGGCTGGCGAGCCGTCCGACTGGGGCAGGAACCGCTCCGGGATGAAATCATCGGGCGAGTCCCAGAAGCGCGGATCATGGTGGATGGAATAGATGTTCCCCAACACCTGCGCTCCCGCCGGTATCAAGTAGCCGCCGACTTCGGTGTCTTGCGTGGCCTGGTGCGGCACCGCCAGGGGACCGATGGTGCGGTAGCGCATGGACTCGGCCAGGCAGGCGAAGGTGTAGGGCAGCCGCGTCCGGTCGTCCACTGTGGGCAAGGCGTCGGGGCCGATAACCCGGTCCAACTCCTCATGGACTTTGCCCTGAACCTCCGGGCGGTTGGCCAGCAGCAGCAGCGTCCAACTGACGGTTTGCGCCGAGGTGTCGGTGCCGGCGAGCAGGAGATCCATGCACAGGTCGTTGATCATATCGCTCTCGATTTCGCCCGTCTCCGCCTCGGCCAGCATCACCTCCACCAGGCAGGTGGGGGCCGACAGGTCGAGGCCGGGGCGGTTGCGGGCGCCCTCCACCAGGGCATTGATGATGGTCTCGCCGACTTCCGACTGCCTGACGGCTTCCTTGATGGCATTGTTGGGCAGGAACTTCATCCAGGGAATGTAGTCGGCAAGGTTGGTGGCGTTGGCGTTGGCGAAGATCCAGCTGACGTGTTGCAGCAGCGCACCCCGCAGTTGCGCAAACTCTCCGGCGCTGTCTTCGTCCCTTCCGAAAACGGCGCGGAACATCATCTCGGAGTTGCTGCGGGCCACCATCACCGGAGGGGAAACTAACTCGCCGGCCTCTCCCATCGCGGCCATCTCGTCCACCAGCCCGTTGACTATGCCCTCGATGTGACGCTCCCGCACGTTGTCCAGGTTGCGAGCGCTGAGCAACTCGCGGTTGGCGAAGCGCTGCATCTGCCGCCAGCGGTCGCCGTAGGGAGCCAGCACCAGGTCGTTCCCGCTGCTGAGAATATCCATGATCTCGCTGACCCAGCGGTCAGCCAGTTCAGGTCTGCCGAAAGCTTCCTGGAGAAGGTCCGGGTGGCTGATTATCACCGTCGGTACGTTGCCGAAGCGCAGCAGGCAAATGTCGCCGTAGCGGCGGGCCAGCCGATCAATGGCCAGATGGGTGTCGTGGCGCAGTTCCAGCAGCGAACCGAACACCGGCAGCCCACGCGGGCCCGGTGGCAACTGGACGGGCAGGGTGGAAGGTGCGGCGCTCATTTGGACAACCTTTTCATGGCGGATGGATGAAACCTTGAAACGATGAGCCTCACCTCAACACTTTACCAGAGACAGCGGCAGGTCGGCAGGATCAATCGACTATCTGACCCGCGCGACCGTCACCAGCACGACGGCAGTACCATTAATTGCTGGAATGACCTGCCCCCCGATGGTTGTACCACCTGCTATGTTAGCCCGATTTTGCCGGCGTCATCGGCGTTGCAGCGCCCCGTCCCATATAATGGCGCCGACAGATGCAAGCGAGGTGAACGCTATGACGGAATTGCAGCGGACAGCGATAACCAGTGATCGGGCTCCCCAACCTCTCGGCGCCTATTCGGTCGGTATGTCGGTGAACGCCGGGAAGTTGATATACGTAGCGGGACAGGTTGGCGTGGACCTCTCGGGCAACCTGGTAGGGCCTGGCGATGCCGCGGCCCAGACACGCCAGGTGTTTCAGAATATTGGCGGCGTTCTGGAAGCAGCCGGGGCCGGGTTCGAGAACGTGGTGGAATTCACGACCTATGTGGTGGGGCGCGACTCGGTGCAAGGCTTCATCGACGGAAGAAACCAGGTCTTCCCGGACATTTTCCCCAGCGGCGACTATCCCCCCAACACCCTGCTGGTGGTCAATGGCCTGGTACGCGATGAGTTCCTGGTCGAAATCAAGGCCGTGGCCGCCCTCGCGTAGGAAGGGCGACTGCTCAGGATTGCGATGAAAGCGTCATTGCGAGCGGAGCGCGGCAATCTCGTTGGGCCAGTGCCATCGCTACGTCAACGGGATTGCCACGTCGCTTCGCTCCTCGCAATGACAGGTTTCTAGTTTCCTAGAAGTCGGGTTGGGGCGCGGCTCCCCAGCCCTGGGGGATGTTGACCAGGTTGGGCTCCAGGTCCTGGACGGAAGTCTGGCCACAGTAGGCCATGGCCCGGTCAACCTCTTCCCGCATCAATTCCAGGACGCCATGGACGCCCTCGGCCCCGTTGACTGCCAGCCCCCAGAAGAGCGGACGCCCGATGCCGACGGCCGTGGCTCCCAGGGCCAGCGCCTTGACGACGTCGCTGCCGCGGCGGACGCCGGAGTCAACGTAGACTTCGCAATTGCCCTTGACCGCATCGACGACCTCGGGCAGCATCTCGATTGCGCCCATGGTCATGTCCAGTTGGCGTCCGCCGTGGGTCGATACCAGGACGCCGTCGATGCCGCTCTCGGCGGCGATGTGGGCGTCCTCGGCGGTGCGGATGCCCTTGAGCACCAGGGGCAGGCCGGTCAGGTTGCGGAGCCAATCAAGCTCGTGCCAGGTGAGGGGAACGGTGCGGTTGACGTTCCAGCCGACGGACTCGTCGGTGCCGCGCAGCACGTTCTCCGGCTTGTTGACGCCCCGGAAGTTGCCCTGCTCGAAGTTCCGGTTGTACCGGTTGCGCAGGTCACGCTCCTTGGGGCTGGGGGTGGGGGTGTCCACCGTCAGGGTGATGGCCTTGAACCCGGCTTCTTCGGCGCGGCGGACCAGCATCTCGGTCAGGTCGTAGCCCCGGTGGTAGAGCTGGAAGAAAAGGGGGCTGGTGGCCTCCTCGGCGACTTCTTCCATGCTGCAGTTGGAACCGGTGCTGAGCATCATCAGGGTGTTGGACATGCTGGCGCCGCGGGCGGTGGCCACCTCTCCCTCGGGGTGGGCGCGGTGGTGGGAACCGGCGGGGCAGACGAACACCGGCATGCTGATTTCGTTGCCCAGCATGGTGGTGGAAAGGTCCCGCTCCCCGATGTCGCGGAGGAACCTGGGGCGCAGGGTCAGCTCCTCGAAGGCGGTTCGATTGCGCCGGGTGGTGAACATGTCCATAGCCCCGGCGTCGATGGTGTCCCAATCGTCGTGGGGCAGGACCAGCCGGGCACGTTCCTCGTAGTCGTAGAGATTAATGGGGTCGAGTCGCATCTGGACCTCCCTTTGGAGACGGTTCCCATTGTAAATGGAGCCTACCTACCGCTTGCCGCCTCCATGATGGCATGGAGCGGCGTTCTCAGTGAGTAGCGTTGACGGCGCCCACACTTTACGGCCTGGGGCGGCTGCGGGCAAGTCCCAGGGGAACGGCCCTGGAGCTACAGGGCGTGCAGCGCCGGTATGACCTCGCGGCCCACCAGGTCGATATGCTCCAGCACCTCGGCCTGGGACATCTCCGGGTAGAACAACCGGATAGCCACGTCGGTGAAACCCATTTCGTGGTAGGCGGCGATCTGCTCGACGCACTCCTCGGGGCTGCCCACCAGGAAGGTGTCGTCCATCAGCGTTTCCAGGTCGCCGGTCACCTTGCGGGTCAGCTCGTCGTCGGTGCCGTGGAGACCGTGCTGGGCGTAGACTTCGTACTTCCTGGCCAGGTTGACCCTGGCCCGCTCCAGCTCCTCGCGGGTCGCGGCGCAGAAGAACTCGCGCACGATAACCATGTCCTCGGGAACGTCGTGGCCGTTCTCCTCCAGGGTCTGATGGTACAGCGATATCTGGCGCCGGATGGTGGCGTTGGACTGGGCAGGCCCGACGTAGAGAATGTCGCCGCCACGGCCGACCCGGCGCACCGCCGGATCGCTCATCGCGGCCTGCCAGATCTTGGGGTAAGGCTGTTGGTAGGGCCGGGCGGTGGGCCGCGCGCCGGTCACATGGTAGTAGCGGCCGTGGTGCGTCACCTCGTCGTCGGTCCACAGCCGGCGCATCAGGCCGAGAGCTTCGGTGCAGCGGGCGCCGCGCTCGGACATCTTCGTTCCGAAAGCCTCAAACTCCTCCGGGCGATAGCCCAGCCCGATGCCCAGGGTGAAGCGCCCTTCCGCGATGTGGTCCAGGGTCGCCGCCTGCTCGGCAACGTCCACGGGGTTCAGCAACGGCAGCAGCAGGACCGAGGTGGCCAGTTGCATGTTTCCCGGCTCGGCGGCCAGGCGCGCCAGCACCGGCCAGGGCTGGAAGTGCTGGAAGGGGTCGATCAGGTAGTGGTGGCCCCAGCAGTAGATGTCGAACCCGGCGTCGCGGGAGGCCCGGAACTGCTCCAGGTGGTTCTGCCACTGTTGCTGATGGTCGATGCTGTCCCGCTGCACCACATGCCCGACCTGATAACCGACGCGCATAGCCTCACCCTGTCATACCGTCGTTCCTGCGAATTGTCAGAATCAGGATTTGCCGGATTTTGGGATTAGCAGGATTGGACTGGCCAGCGCTTTCGCGGCGGCATCCTGAAAATCCGATAATCTGGAAAATCCTGCTTCTGACGAACTCCCGAAAGTGGGTACGCATGAGGCCCTACCCTCCGACGTGGCGGTACTTGATCAGCCGCTGGCCTTCGAGGTTCTGGTTGACGTAGATGTCGCCGTGGGAGTCGACCCAGACGGCGTGGGCGCCGTTGCCCCACCCGGCGTCCGAGGGGCTGCCCCAGCGGGCCAGGACGTTGCCGTTGATGTCCAGAATGGACATGAAACCGTCCAGTTCCGGCACGTACACCGCCAGGTCGTCGTCGATATAGATGTCGCAGGGTCGAGCCAGGTCCGTCCACTGCTCCAGGAAGTTGCCTTCGGAGTCGAAGATCTGCATCCGGTTGTTCTCGCGGTCGGCTACGAAGACCCGTCCGTCGGTGTGCACCCAGACGCCGTGGGGGACGTGGAACTCGCCGGGAGCGGTCTTCCCCGGCGCGCCCCAGGAGTCCACGTGCTCGCCGTCGGGGGTGAACCGGTGCACCCGGGCGTTGCCGTAGCCGTCGGAGATGTACAGCAGACCGTCGGGGGAAATGGCGATGTCGCTGGGGCTGTTGAACGGTCCGGCCGCCCGGACCACCGGGTCGCTGTAGTTCCCCGACCAGCCGGTGTCCGAGGGCTGGTTCCACTCGCCCATGGTCATCAGCAGGTTGCCCGCTGGGTCGTACTTGAGGACCACGTGGCTGTTCTTGACCGGCAGGTAGAGGTTCTGGTCGTCGTCGATGAACATGCCGTGGGCGTCGGTGAGCACGCCCTCGCCCCAGGAGGCGAGATAGTTGCCGTCACGGTCCAGGACGATCAGCGGGTGCTCGCCGCGGTTGAAGAGATACACCCGGTCCTCGGAGTCGGTGACGATGGCCGTCTGCCCCAACTGCCAGCCCTCGGGCAGCTTCTCCCAGTTCTCGACCTGCTCGTAGGTGTACTTGCCACTGCCGACGGTGGTCATGTCATCGCCTCCTAAGGTGTGTTGACAAATTCAGATTTTGGCTTGGCACGGAACCCGCGTATCCCCCCTCGAATTGAAATCGAGATGAGTGTTTTGCAATTTCGTTTCTTCGGCAACTTCTAAAAATGGCAAGTCGGTGTGGTTGGTCAGGCCAACCAACCCGTGATGTCTTCAACGCCGTTCCGCGCGACTATATCGGCGTTCAGTGGGAATCCGTACCCATTCCTACTCGAGGGTTTTGCGACCGCCTCCACGGCGGAGTGGGGTATCTTGAATGCTCGATGTACGGAGCGGTGGTCTTCCTCGAAGATCACGACCACCAAGAAATCAAAGTGCCTGCCGGGTACATCCTGGAGCCCATTGACGTTCGGGGCACGCCTATTCCTTGTGCGTGCCTTGATTTGGTACCTCTCGGGTTTCTGCCTGCCTATTGCATCGCGATAATGCGTATTGACTGGTGTAGGGTCAAGACGCAAACGGTCACACACGAGTTGCTCGGCAGCCCAACCGAGTGGGCTGCCATTAGCCAACATTCCACGCTTCTGCAGCTCGGTCATGCTTTGGGCCCACAACTGGTACAGATCATGATCTCTTGTTGTACTTAAGTCCATGCTATGCTCTCATTTCGACGTGAGTTCGGCTACGCCGTCCAGTTTCCAAGGATCGGCTTAGTATAATGTTCGTAACTGAAATGGGTGGATGACTGTCGACGACTCATCATCTCTGCTGATGTCGATACCAACAGGAGGCAATGGGTGTTGTTGACGCGCAAGATTTTTACTGGCCTAATAAAGACGCAGCAAACTTGTAGCGCATCTTTCGATTTCAACCCGGATTCGTCAACAGACCCTTGTCCGCACCCGGTGCCCCCGGGGAGTATTTTGCTGGTCGATCTAATAGGTCGTAAGTGTGTCGATAACCGCCTGCTCCAGCTCCCCGGCGCGGACCGAGACCTGGTCGGGCGTGAGGCCGCCCAGGGGATGGGGGATGCCCAAGGGGTGGAAGTCGGGGCGGCCAAAGGTGCGGGCGTGGCGGAAGGCCGAGTTCAGGAACGGGTCGGTGCAGAGCACCACCGTGGGGATGCCGAGGTTCTCCAGGGTCATTGCGTCGTGCACACTGCACGCGGTGCAGGACCCTCAATCGGCAATCGCCGTGACCACGAAATCGCACCGGTCGGAGAGATCAGTGATGATCTCATCGGTGGCCGGCCGGGAATAGACGAACTTGTCCACGGCGACGATGTCGCCCAGTTCCAGGTCTTTGGCCATCCGCTCGCCGATGTTCCGCAGCAGGAGGTCGGCGTTGGCCTTGCGGTTGCCCAGCAAGCCGACGACCTTGTCGTGCAGGGTGTCCAGCCGGGGCGCGGCCCGCCAGCGGGATGCTGCGTCCGGGTCGATGGGCAGGGCCAGACCCAGTTCCCGCATCCGGTCCTGGTAATTTGTGACGGTCATCGTTCCTTCTCCAATTCGGCTATCAGCGTTCGATTTTTCGGGTGACCCGGCGGGAGCCCCAGCCGGGCAGGTAGGCCGAGTGAGGGCCGCCGGCGCCGCCGGCGACGAAGATGTTGATGCGGTCCGGGGCCCGGACCACCGGCACCATCTGGTCGTCATCGTCGGCGTCGATGTACCGGGGCCAGAAGTGGCCGCGTCGGGAGTCGCCCTGGGGCGGGCCGCCCTGGCGGAGTTTCCGCACCGGCTTGCGGGCGTGCTCGTAGAGGAACTGGCGGATGTCCCGCTTGTTCCAGCCGTCGCGGTGGAGGAACTTGGCGTGCTCGGGGCCGATGACCACGAAGGTGTCGCCCATGACGTACATCTGGACGTTGCCCAGGGTGCACATGGTGTCGGCCAGAACGGTCAGGAAGTTCCGCGAATGGGAGGCGTGGTACATGATGTTGTGCGGCGCCTCCGCCGGGAACACCGACACCGTGCTGTCGGTGGGAGCGAAGCCGAGCTCGACGTGCATCGGCTCCCAGGGGTTGGCGTCCTCGTCCTCGGCGACGCAGTAGGTGTAGGCGCCAGGGTGGCCGAAGGTGGCCTTGTTGGTCTCGCCGGGGATGGCGCCGCCCAGGTTGAGCAGGGCCAGCTTGACCGCGCGGCCGATGGTGGCGTTGGCCCGCCAGCCGGAGCCGAAGCAGTTGTAGCCGCCGTTGATGTCCAGTTCCTTGACGATGGGACCGTTTACGATCAGCAGCGGAGTGTGGATTCCCGTGGAGCACATCACGCCCCGCAGGTTGAACCGCTCGTCCATCATCGCTTCCAGGGCGGTGATGATCACCGGCATGTGTTCCGGTCGGCAGCCCGCCATGACTGCGTTGACCGCGATGCGCTCGACGGTGGCCCGTCCGCCCAGGGGCGGCAGTTCCGCGATGAGTTCGTCGCCGCCGCGGCCGGTGCTTTCCACGAACCGGCGGACCAGGTCTTCGGACGGCGGCACCACCGGCAGGCCGTCGGTCCACCCGGTCTCAAACATCAACTCAATGGCATCAGAAACGTCAGTAGCAAGCATTATCGGCTCATAAGGAATGTTGGATTATCCGTGGTTCGGCCGGAGCGAGTGTAATCCCGGCAGATAGTGCCGTCAACGCGGCGATCGCCCGCGCGGGTACTTTCGTAAATCGTCAGAATCAGGATTTACGGGATTTTATGATTTGACAGGATTGGGAGATCTCCATCACGGAACGGTTCCAATCCTGATAATCCCCAAATCTTGAAAATCCTGATTCTGACGTTCCCCGCACCAAGCCGTCACGGTCACGATCCGTGTCCGGTACGTTGCTGAAAGCCTGCTTGGCGGTGCGGATGGCGTGATTGCGCGGTAGTAAGCTCGGAGAGACAAGCGGAAAGCCTCTACGGCTCGGCGCCCAGACTGGGAAGTATCGTGTCTCGGAAAGGCGCCCACCTCGGCCCGTGGTATGTCGTAGCCGCCCGCTGGTCCAGACATGAGTTACAGCGCCGACGCAGGGAAGGGATCCACCCACCCACTAACGGCAAGGGTGGAGCGGAATTGGGTTGCCGGTTGTGGCGGCAGTTTTCAGGTTCTCCTTCGGAGCTGGTGTGATCAAATGCGTCCAAGTCGATTTCAGGACGGGTCAGCCCGGGGGCTGTCGGGATGATCGCCTCGCAGTATTTGGGCGCGTCGCAGTTCGATTGCGTCTTGTAACACGTCAGAACCATATCGTTCCAGGATGTCGATGTCTCTGCGTAGAATCGGATCGGACACCTTCACCTTATTCTCCGCCTGACGCAACTCCGTTAAGTCAGTACCTCTTGCCCGGCGTTTGTTTCCCCTTACGAACAACAACCAAAACGCCAAGGCGAAAGCAACGACGACTATCAAACCGACAATATACGGCATCGTTTCTGCTCCATGCACCGTGAAGGCTATCGCTACGTGTGCGGGGGAACCCTTTGCGGGCAATAATACCTGCTCAATCAGCTAAACCAAAGCCACGGTGAAACCCGCATTGGCGTTGGGTAGAATTGTGGGCGATTGAGGCAGCCGGCCGGGAAAGCTGAGGGGGTGTTGGTCATGGCGGAGATGGGAGCGTTGCTGGAGCGATGGCGGCTGGACGAGGCTGAGGTGCGGCGACGGATGTATCGGGCACCGACGCCTCGGGAACGAGAACGTTGGCACGCCATGTGGCTGCTGGCGCAGGGTTGGACAGCGGCGGCGGTGGGGCGTGCGCTGGAACGGGACGCCCACACCATTGGTCAATGGGCCCGGGCCTTTGCGGAAGGCGGTCCGCAGGCGCTGGTTTTTGAACAGACTGGAGGTTCCCCCCCGCGCTGGACGTGGAGCAACGGGCCGAACTGAAAGAAGCGGTGCAGGGATTGCCGTCGCAGGTGGGCATCGAGCTATCCAACTGGAGCTGGAGGGCGGTACGCCGGTTTGTGGAGGACCGCTTTGGGTTGGCGCTGAGCCGGAGTAGTTGTGTGAACTACCTGCACCGGCTGGGGTTTGTGCTGAAGCGCCCCAAGAAGCGGTTGCTCAAGGCAGACCCAGCGCGGCGGGAAGCCTTTGTGGCGGAGTATGCCGCCCTTGCTGCTGCGGCCCGACGCAGTGGGACTAAGATATTTTTCGCTGACGAGGCGCATTTTCAGGCGGACGCAGATCTGCGGGGCAAGTGGGTGTTGAAGGGAGAGCCGGCCCTGGTGGACTCCACTAGCCCACGCCGAGGGGAGAAGGTCAGCTACTACTCGGCGGTGTGCCTGGAGACTGGGGAGGTGGAGGTGATGGAACTGGAAGGCAACAGCAACTCTGAGACGTCGGCCACCTTCCTCCGGCAACTACGAGCGCACCACCCCGAACCGCTGACCGTGATCTGGGACAACTCACCAGCCCATCGGGGCGACGCCTTACGCACTTATCTGGCCACGCCCGGCTTGTACCTGCGCTTGGTGAACCTGCCCAGCTACAGTCCGGACTTCAACGCTGACGAACCCATCTGGGGCTGGGTGCGTCAGGAGGCGACCGCCAATGTGTGCCTGGGAACCCGTGCCGCCGTGCGGGAGCGAGTGGGCACCTTCTTCGCCGATCTACCCCACCGTAGGGACGAAGTCAAACGCCGCTGCCGAACTGCGCTACAGGCTCGCGCGGCAGAACTCCTCCGCTCCACCCAAACCGACGCTTCCGGCATGCCAAATGTAGATTTCACTCTGGCTTCGGTTTAGGGTCTATCGGGGCGTGCGGCTCATGCGTACCCAGTTTGTCATCGCGAGGAGCGAAGCGACGTGGCGATCTCGTTCCTGTGACGGTGTCCGTTATCCTGACGGGATTGCCGCCCCCGCATCAAGTGCGGGGTGACGTTGCTGCGCTCGCAATGACAGTTCTAGCGAAACTGGGTACGCGTGAGGGGCGATGGCTGGTTGACAAACCCATCGCCGAAAGCCATTTTGAGGCACTGAATCTTTCAACGACAGTTTCGAGGAGACTGAACCATGTACAACAAGGCAATGATCAGCCTGGAACAGGCCCAGAACGCCATCACCGCCATGATCGCCGATTTCAACCGCGACCCCGACCGGCGCAAGGTCGATATGGCCGTGGTGGATGACGCCGGCAACCTGCTGGCCTACGCCCGTATGGACCGCTGTCTGCGGCCCACCTTTGCCATCCGCAAGGCCTACACCTCCGCAGTCCGCTCCATGGACACGGCCGCCTTCGCCGAGCAACTCAGCAGCACGGGCCGGACGCTGGAGTCCTTCGGGGATCCCCAGTTGATAGCGATACCGGGCGGGGTCGCCGTTTTCCACGAGGGCGTGGTGGTCGGCGCCATCGGCGTGGGCGGCCTGCCCAGCGGGTTCGACGACGAGGCCATCGCCAAGGCGGGAGTTGCCGCTTTGGGCATCTGACGGCGCCGCCCGCCGCAAAGCTCGCGAGGGCTGAGGACTGCCTACCCGCAACTCGCCCGCTCCTGGCGTGTAAAATCGGCAAATCGGCGCAGGAGGAGGTCGCTCATGGTTACGGGACTGCTGGCGGGAGTCACGGTTCTGGATTTCACGGCGGCGTTTGTCGGGCCGTTTTGCAGCCGGATCATGGCCGACATGGGCGCGGAGGTCATCAAGATCGAGCGGCCGGCGGCGGACCAGGACGAGCGGTTCACGCTGGAGTCGCTGCCCACGCGCAACGGCGTGCCGTATCTGCATCTCAACGGCGGGAAGAAGAGCCTGTGCGTGGACCTGAAGACCGACGCCGGGCTGGAGATCGTTCACGCGCTGGTGAAACGGGCCGACGTGTTCGTGGAGAACTACACGCCCCACGTGGTGCGGAGCTACGGGCTGGACTATCCCAACCTGCGCCGGCTGAACCCGGGGATCATCATGTGCTCCATGACCGGCTACGGGCAGGAAGGGTTCGCGCACAACCCTGAGCATGTCTGCACCGATCCGGTGGCGCAGGCCGTCAGCGGCCTCAATTGGATCACCGGCGAGCGGGACGGCGCGCCGTACACCATCGGCGGTGGCATCGGCGACACCGTCACCGGCATGACCGGGGCGATGGCCGTAGGTTACGCGCTGTTTCATCGGCAGCGGACCGGTGAGGGCCAGTACATCGACCTGTCCATGATCGACAGCCTGCTGTTCCTGGACTCGCTGGCGATGCCCCACGTGGCCGCCAACCACGGGACACCTCTGCACTACCGCAATGGTGAGCAGAACACCTATACTTTTCCCATGGGCATACTGAAGGCCCGGGACGGATACATATCGCTGCAAGCGCCGGGGCAGGGGCCCAACAGCGCGTGGGGCCGGCTGTGCGAGTGCATGGGGCGGGAGGACCTGATCGCGGACCCGCGCTACCTGACGGACGATCACCGGGTGGAACGGCGGGACGAGATCGTGGGCATCATCGAGGAATGGCTGCAAACCCTGCCCGACGACGAGGCGGCGCTGCTGGTGCTGGCGGAGGCGCGGATCTCATCCGGGCCGGTGTTGTCGCAGGAGGAGATCTGGCGACACCCGCACTACAACGCGCGCGGAGCGTTCCAGGAGATCGAGTACCCGGAGGTCGGGCCGGTGGGGGTGGTGTCCCCACCGTATCACTTCTCGGCGACGCCGGCGGCGGTGAGCGGGCCGGCGCCGCAACTGGGGCAGCACAACTACGAGGTCCTGGCCGAACACCTGGAGTACTCGGCGGAGGACGTGGCGGCGCTGATCGACGCCGGCGTGTTGTACGAGTCTCCCGGGGCAAAAAGACGCCGGCAGGCCGGCTCCGGTTGAAAGCTGGCCTGCCATCCGTAGGGGGTTCTGACTTCGCGGCTACTGGAACACGGTATCCACCGTGCCCGGAGCGCCCAGGTTCTGGATGCGGCGATCTTCGGAACCGGGAGTCTCCGCCATGTTGAAAGGAAGGTCGACGTGGAAGTGAGCCAGGTACTCCGCGAGGGCGTCCTGCTCTGAACCTGCGGCCGCAAAATCAGCAGCGCCGGGATCAACTGCCTTCGGTCCGTCAATGCTACCGTTGCCGTTGGTGTCCGGGAAGTCGGAGTCTGGGGCATTGAACTGACCGGCCTCGCCTACCAGGTCGATGCGTTCGGCGTGCGGCACGGGAAACGGGTAGCCGTCGCCGCCGTTGGCCAGGAAGTTCAGGGTCGCCACTTTTATCACCCGGTCAGGATCCCCGGACAGGACGCCATTTACCATCACCCGGTCGGCTACGGCCCCGTCCTCGCCGATGACCGCCAGGGATTGAATGCGCTCCCCGATGGGCGCTTCGGGATCAAAGCTGAACCGCATCCCGCCAACCTGGGGAAAGCGCCCGTCCTGGACTTCGCCCACACCATCGAAGCCGATGCTGTGCTCCATGATGGCCGCCAACTGTTCCGCGCTCAGCGGCACTATGACCAGGCCGTTGTTGAAGCGCAGGGAGCCCTCGATGTCGAATTGGGAGATGTCGCCCTCGGCTTTGCCGGTAACAGGGTTGGCCGCCGAAGGGAGATACTCCACCTGCGAGGGATCGGTGGAACCCGGCGGTTGGACCACCAGGCCGATGCCGCCCCGGATACCGCCGCCGTTCTTGAGCGATACCTGTACTTCGGGATCGACCTGCCGGGCCAGCCAAAGATTGGCGTCGGCGGTGAGGTTGCCGAGATTGCTCTCCTCGGTGCGCACCGTGCCGCGGCGTCCGTCGAGATACACGGCAGCGCTGCCCAGGATGTTGCCGTCGCGGGCGGTGATCACCGAGCGTAGGGTGTCCGCGACCCGGGTCACCTCAGCGATGGGCACGCCGGAGAACGCCTGGGCGCCCTGGGTGTCGGTGGCGTAGGCGCCGCTCTGGTAAGGGTCGACAGAGGCCGGAATGATATGGCCGGAGGAATCGAAGTCAACCACCAGCCGGCCCAGGTACTTGTAGTCGCCGTCGGTGTTGACCAGCAATACCGGGGCCCCGCTGGGACTTCGGTAGGTCAGAGGGTAAGTGCCCGCGGCCGTGTGCCCGGGCCGCAGCCGGTCGGTTTCATCGGCCAACAGGGTATTGGAGCCGCCACCGATGATGACATCCACGTTCTCCAGGCGGAGAGCCAGGGCCTGCTCAATGTCGAGACGCTGCATGTGCCCGAGCAGGACGATCTTGTTGATGCCTTGATCCGCCAGCGCGTCCACCTCTTCCTGGATTATGGCGGCCAGCGCGTCCAGATCATCAGGGTTCCGTGGACCGACCGCAATCCCGTCCGCGCTGGTTATGGTGGCCATCCGGGGAGTGGTTGCGCCCACGACGCCGATGCGCTCTCCGCCGACGGTCACCACCGCGCTGGCGGCCAGGCTGCCGCCCACCAGCATCGCCTCTTGTCCGCCCTCGACCACCAGGGGTTCGAGGTTCTCGTCAGCCGCGAAGTCCAGGTTGGCGGAAAGGTAGGGAAAGCGGGCGCCGGGGTACATCACACCGTCTTCCGCCTCAGCGCCGATGATGGACGCAAAGGTTCCGGTGCCCTGGTCGAGCTCGTGGTTGCCCACCGCCGAAGCCTGGAACCCCATGGCGTTCATGAACGCTATGTCGCCGCGTCCGTTTCCAGCAACGCCGAGGACTGCCGCGGCGGCGGCATCGCCGGCCGCGAAATAGCGCGGGCCGGCGATGTAGTTATCGCCGGTGCTGAGGACGATGGTGTTATTCGGATACTGGGAGCGAAAGCCGTCAAGGATTGCGGAGAAGTTCTCCACGTTTTGCAGCGCGCCCACCGCGCTGTCCATATCGGCGGCGTGCAGGATCTGGAGCGTGAAAGTCGGGGCGGCGGGCAACTCTGCTTGGCTCTCCAGTTCCAAGCGGGCCTCAATGTCCGACAGCCGCTCGTCCACCCCAGCGGAAAGCCGGGCGATGTCCTCCTGTGACGCCCCCGAGGTTTCGGCGGGTGTGACAGGAACCGCTGTTGCCGACGGTGCCGCCTCGCGCAGGGTTGCGACCTCCGCGCGCAGGGCGGCCACGTCGGCCTCAAGTTGCGACACATCAGGCGATGCGCTTCCGCTGCAGGCGACCAGTGAAAATAACGCTATTGATATGGCTGCCGTCATCCAAACCCGTTTTCGGTCCATCGTAATTCCTCCTTTCATTGGCGTGTATGCCCGATCTCGCCGTTCACGGGTGTCTCGATCAGGCCCTGGCCCAGCTGCTCCAACCGCCACCGGCTCACGTTGTCGGGGTATTCGATACGCCCTTTCTCTCGAAGTATCGCCATCTCCTTTTGGGAAATAGCCGACTTGGGAGATGGCCGACATGACGACTTCCTCGGCCTGCCAGGCCCACTCAATCTCAGCGCAAGCCACCGGCCCAACTTTGTTGTCGCCAGCCCTCAGCCAGGGAGCGGCATGGGTGTCCAATAGCATCACGGGTTGAGCATCCGGTCAGGGTTAACTTCAGATCCCTACTCAACATCGATGGGGAAGACGATATCGCCCGTGACCTTCAGGCACCCTTGTTGATGGCGAATCGTCGGAATCGATGCAAGGTCTAGGTTGAGATCCGCTGTGCAGATCAGCTATTTGCACCTTCCCTTGCACCGGGGAGAAAATGTGGGTGGCAACCGTCCTCCGAGCTTGAGATGCCAGTCCCGCGACCCGCGCGTCCGTTCACTTTCAATGGTTGTGCTTAAGCCTCAATCCACCGAAAGGATGAAGGGAGCGGCGAGATGAACCGGCGGAAAGCATCCGTCGTATCGGGGAGGCAGATAAGCAGCAATCCCGGCGCGTTCGCTGCGGAGGAAAGCATGAGACAGATGACGGGCTCCCGGACGGTGTGGAATATCAAGGCTGTCGGGCCAGGTTTATGGATTGGCGCGGTCGCGCTGGCGGTGGTAATCGGGATGGCGTGCGACACGCCGGGGGCGGCGCCTCTGCCCACGCCGACGACATGGACCCAAAGCGTGTTGCCGACGGAAACCCCAGTCCCTCTTCCACAACCCGGGGTGACGTATCATGAGGCGCCACCCCGGAAACAGCTGTGGGTCAGAATAGATCACGAACCCCATTACCCTCACCCCGTGCTGGATGTCAGTTTCCTTGCGTATAATCCGTGCACCATTCCCGGCGAGGTTCGGGTTGAGTACGAACCTGGACAGGTTCGAGTGTACGTGCATCAACTGGTCGCGTCTTCGATGGAATCCTGCCCAACTGGATTCCTTGATCATATTGTCCACCGCGTCCCGCTGGACCAGTTGGTGAATGGTGACGAAGTGTTCTTGAACGATGAGTTCATGTTCAACGCTACCAATCTCTATTGTCAGCACCAACGTGGCCAGCCTTGTCCGTTTGGCTGTCAAGAGGGTTGCGGAACATTGCCCGGCCCCAACAGCCCGGCGGTTTGTATACCCAGTTGCTCCCATCCATATTGGAGTCCCACTCGGCTGCCGTAACGCGGGTCCACCGAAGGGATGCGGTGGTGATGGTCAAACGAGGTAAGAAGGGTGCGAGGTAGAGCCGACAGTTTCTGCTGCGGGGTTTGAAGAGGGTTCACAGCGAGTGGTCCCTGATTGGCGCCGGCCGCAACCTGCTCAAACTGTTCCGCTACTGCCTTATGTCGGTCAGTCCATCGTCGCCCCGTTCCCAAACGGTGTGAACCGCCGCGCCCCACAACAGCCAAACCTAATCCTCAGGCAGGCTGCTAGGTGCCATCCGGTGTTGCCAAAGGCCGCCGGCCGCAAATGATGGATGACGCGCCCATCACTCTCGCGCGTCAATCAAATTAGCCGACTTCGTGGGTCATGCGCACAATACAAATGATGACCAGGGTTGTTCCTATGAATAATCTGATGCGAGGCAAAATCTGTCTCATAACCGGCGGGAGTGATGGCATCGGCTATGTGGCCTCCCGCGAGTTGGCCCGTATGGGAGCCAGGGTGGTCATTGTGGGCCGCAACCCCGCCAAGACTGAAGCCGCCGTGCGGCAGATCATCGCCGATACGGGCAACCCGGCGGTGGAGTACCTGTTGGCCGACCTTTCGTCCCAACGTGAGGTGCGTCGCGTCGCCGCCGAGGCGATGGAGCTGTTGCCCCATCTGGATGTGTTGCTGAACAATGCCGGCGCCATCTTCCTGTCCGACAAGCGCAGCGCCGATGGCATCGAGATGACCTTTGCGCTGAACCACCTGAGCTACTTCCTGCTGACCGGCCTGCTGCTGGAACATCTGGGGAAAGCGCCGCGGGCCCGGATCATCAACGTCTCCTCTTGCGCGCATGAATCGCCGGGCCGGTTCCGGCTGGAAGACCTGCCCAAGCCTTCAGGCAATGGGGGATATGGAGCCTACAAACGCTCCAAGCTCTGCAACATCCTGTTCACCTACGAGCTGGCGCGACGTCTGGAAGGCGAGAGTATCACGGCCAATGCCCTGCATCCCGGTCTGGTGCGGACCAACATCGCCCGCAACAATGGGTTGCTGGGTCGTGTGGTCAATTTCTTCATTGGAGTTCGCGGCGTTGGCCCCGACCAGGGAGCGGAGACGCCGGTGTACCTGGCCGCATCGCCCGAGGTGGAGGGTGTGACCGGCAAGTATTTCGTGGACTGCCGCCCAGTGCCGTCTTCCGGCATCAGTTACGACGCAGAACTGGCTGCCAGGCTGTGGGATGTGAGCGCGTCCCTTTCCGCTATCATGGGTTCGGCATCTTGATGAATGGCATCGGGGACCCGAAGAGGATGCAGGAGGGAATACCTTGGGAACACTGAACACAGCAGAGGTGGATGAATTTCTGACCCAGCCCCTGACGGCGCAGCTGGTCACCATGTATGCCGCCGGCGCTCCCCACGTGGCGCCGGTCTGGTTCCTTTGGGATAACGGCCAGGCTTTGGTGATGGCCGACCGAGCGGCGGTCAAGGTGCGAAACATTCGCCGCAATTCCGCCGTGGCCCTATGCGTCCCCACTGCGGATCACCCCTATTCGTTTGTGACCATCGAGGGCACGGCCGAGGTCACCGACAACGGGCTGGAAGACATGGTGCGCCGGACCTGCGTGCTCTACGAGGGGGAAGAGCGAGGCGCGGAGTTCGCCGCGGAACTTCTGGCAGAGGAACGGTTGACCCTGATCGTCATTTCCCCGGGTCGTTTCATCTCCTGGAAAGAGGACTAGGGGAAGCTCAGGAAATTTCGATGCCGACGGGGCAGTGATCGGATCCCATCACGTCGGGCAGTATGAAGGCATCGGTCAGGTTGGAGGCGAAATCGCTGTCGGTGAAGAAATAGTCGATGCGCCAGCCCACGTTCCGTTCCCGCGCGCGAGTCACCTGGTTCCACCAGCTGTAGTTGTACGGTTCCTGGTTGAACCGGCGGAAGGTGTCGATGTAGCCGTGTTCCAGGAAGGTGTCCATCCAGGCCCGTTCTTCCGGTAGGAAGCCGGAAATCTTCGCGTTTTCCTTGGGTCGAGCCAGATCGATTTCCTTGTGGGCAGTATTTACGTCGCCGCACACAACCACACTACGGCCTTCTCGTCGCAGCTTGTCCACGTAATCCAGGAAGGCATCGTAGAAATCCATCTTGTAACGCAGCCGTTCGGCGGACTGCTTGCCGTTGGGGAAATAGATGCCCAGGAACACGAAATCGTCGAAGTCGGCGACGATGGTGCGCCCCTCGCTGTCGAACCGCTCGACGTCCAGGCCGAAGCTGACGCTGCGGGGTTCATGCCCTTCGCGGGTGTAGAGGCCCACGCCGCTGTAACCCTTGCGCTCCGGAGTGGTGAACCAGTTGGAATAGCCCTCCACCTGCTTTAGGGCGGTGGGCAACTGGGACTCGTGGGCCTTGGTTTCTTGGAGGCATAGCACGTCGGGCTGCTCTTCCTGAAACCACTCAAGAAATCCCTTCCTGTGTACTGCCCGGATGCCGTTAACGTTCCATGAAATCAGCCTCATGCTCTCCGCCCTCAGCCATACCCTCCCCGGAGGGAGAGAGGAAATTGCCCTCCGCGCCCGATTTTAGCACAGGCAGTGGGCCGTATTAGGGTGTGTTGCCAAATTATTTTCGTCCAAAGCGCGATGTCGCGAATCTGACAGTTGGCCAAGAAGAAAGCGGCCTTCTTGACATACCGCGCCACCTCCGCCTGCCCCGAGGGGTAACCCACGCTTCGGAACGGGAAGCCAAAGCGGGTCCCGCTTTGCCGGAACGGCTGACTCTGACGCGGGTGTCCTTGGCTGTGGATACCGGTTACAACGTATGAAATCAGGGGACTGTCGACAATCCCCTGTTCGCAAAGTGGATGATTACGGCGTGTCGCCGGTTCGGGTTACCGCAGGAATTGCGCCAACTGGTCCGCATTGGCCCGCATCATGCCGATGTACTCAGGATATTCGTCGTCCGGCTGCGAACGGACGATGCCGACCTGGATGCCGGCGTCCCGGGCAACCTGCTGGAGGGCATCGTCGGAGAATTGGGTCTCCGCAAAGACGGCGGGCAAGCCTCTGTTCACCACCAGCTCCAGGACGTTGGCGATGTCGTCAGGAGAAACATCCCCGCCGTGGCCGCCGACGAAAGCCTGTACCTCCATGTCATAGCGCTCGCCGAAGTACCCGAAAGCGTCATGGAAGGTCACCATCACCCGGCGTTCGGCGGGAATCGAAGCCAGTGTTTCGGCGATGTAGGCGTCCAGGGCCTCCAGTTCCTCGATGTACGCCGCCGCGTTGTCCAGGTAGGTTGCCGCGTTGTCCGGGTCCGCCTCGACCAACCCGTTGGTGATCTGGTTCACGTAGTGGACCACCAGGCGGGGGCTCTGCCAGAAGTGCGGATCGCCTGCGCCGTGGTCGTGCCCATGATCGTCATGCCCGTGGTCATCGTGGCCTTCCTCGGGATGGTCTCCCTCGCCGAGGATGCCGACAAAGGCGATCTTGGTGGGGGTGCCCGCGATTTCCCAGTGTCCGGCTTCTTCCAGGTCGTGGGCGTTCAGGGCGATCACCTCGCCAGCGGCGGAGTCGGTGATGAAGATGCGGCCCGGGGCCGTGGCCACGTGGGGTCGGGCCCAGAAGCTGGGATCGATCTCGTCGCCCAGAACGTCGGATGATGATGCCAGCAGGTCCAGATCGTGGGCCTCGTACAGCCTAACCTCGCCGTCGCTCATGATGACGATGAGCAATTCGCCGTCGTGGCTGAGGGCCACCTGGATGGGTCGCAGGTCTTCGCTGGCCGGGATCAACTGTTCCATTGCGCCTTCTTCCGGTTCGACCACGTACAGGCCGACGGCGGAACCCAGGGCGAAGAAGTGGTCGAGACCGTAGTAGCCCCAGACGGAGGTCAGACGGAAGTCGTCGGGTGATCCGGCCGGAGCGGGGATGAAGGCATCTTCGTAGTGGCCGTCGTGGGCTTCGACCATGAGGACGCCGCCGGTGCAGCCGAAGACGGCCATGTGGCCGTTGCCGGCGTCGCCGTGGAGATCGGGGCAGCCTTCGGCGCGGTGCAGGGAGTTGCCTTGCAGGTCCCAGATTTCGGCGCCGATGGGGAGGCGGTATTCTTCGGGGTTCTGGGCATAGTCCGGGTGTTGAAGTGACACGGCGAAGAGGTCGTCTTCCAGAGGGATGACGGCGCCGTGCTGGGGTCCGGCGTTCATCGTGATCGGCACGTAGGAAGCGCCTTCTTCCTCCAGTTGGTGTTCGTTGATGAGGGCAAAGTCGCCGGAGCCGTCGTAGTACACGGTGGCCCACTCGCCGCCGACGTACATGTGGACGGGGCGGTCGCCGGTGAGGTTGATCCCCAGGAGGCTGACGTCTCGTTCCACCAGATCGAAGTGGTCGCCGTGTTCTTCGAGGTACATGCCGCCGTCGACGATGTTGACGGCGTTGGCGTCGCTGGAGACGGCGATGGCAAAGCGTCCGCTCCTGGTGGGGTAGATGCGGCCGGCGCGGGAACCGAGGTCGAACTCATCCTGGTGGACGTGACCGGTCTCCAGGTCGATGACGGAGAGGGCGCCGGTTTCGCCGTCGCCGATGAGCAAGCGGCCGGCGAGTTCGGCGCCGTGTTCGTCTTCGTGCTCCATCGCGTGATCATGGTGGTCGCCTTCGGGGAAGGGCAATTCGACGAGTTCCTGTGGTTCCAGGCCGTCGGATGCGACCACTCTAACGGCGTCGGCGGAGGCGTTGTTGTCGAGCAGATCTTCGATATGGGCCGCGAGGTTGGTCCCGTTGCTGACCACGAGGTCGGCCTCCGCTATGCGCATACTGTCGGAGGGAGTGCTCTGCCACGTGTGGACGTCAGCGCCCGGTTTGACCAGCGCGTCCACGTGCACCAAATCTCCGCCGACCTGTCGCGCGAGGTCGGCGAGCACGGAGTTGCCGGTAACCACTTTCACCGGATCGGTCTGCATGGTCTCATTGGCGGAAGACGTTGGCGCGGCCGGTGCGGCCGGTGCTGCTGGCGCTGCCGGGGCGGCCGGCGCCGTGGTTGGCTGGGCGGCTGAGGCCGCCACTGCGGGTGCGGAACCTGCGGCGGACGAATCACCGGACGGAGGGAGGTCCGGCTCTTCGCCCCCGCAGGCCGTCAGCAGCAGCGCAATTGCCGCCAGCGCGATAAACAACGCCAGGGCCGGCTGCAGCGGAAGGGTTTTATCAGAGAGCAGAGGTACTTGCGCAGGTGGGTTCATCGGTTGTCTCCGTTGTTGTGATGTCGATTGCCGGTCCGATCGACATGGCATATCAGTGAGTATCCGTATTGATATGTCATATCAAAAATATTCCGACCGTGAAGTTCGTTTCAATCATGGACAACATTGGATATCAAGTATCAATAAAGGGGCCGAAAAATAAAATGCGACGGCGATCAGTCCTCGGGGCAGTCGCCGCATTGGCCGTATACCTCGAGCAAATGGCCGCTCATTCGGAAGCCCGCGGCTGCCGCGGCTTCCCGGAGCATGTCCTCTGCGTCGCATCCTTCCAGGTTCGCCGACACCCCGCATACCCCGCACAGCAGGTGATGGTGGCGCCCCGATTGGCTGAACTGGTAGCGGAGTTCGTGATCTTCCAGCAGGACCCGGCACACCAGATCGTTTTCGACCAACAGGCGCAAACCCCGGTATACGGTGGCCCGGCCGACGCAGGGTAGGGATGCGCAGAGTTCCTCGGCAGTGAAGGGCCGACCCTGGGCAGCGATCGCGCTAATGACCAGGCGTCTAGGCTCGGTGTCCCGGTAACCCAGGTCGTTCAATTGCGCCACAATGTCGTCGACGACTGCGGCGGAGCGGGGCCGGGGGTGTTTGTGGCCGGAATGTTTCGTGACAGTCTCTACCATACTGATACCTTGTATCGAAGGCTATCATCGCAACTCCGGCATGTCAACATCGGACAGAGTTGGTCTGACATCAGAATGGGACTGTGGCGCCAGCGACAATCATCGCCTGTGTGCCGCTGGCGCGGAGTTTCAGGTCGTTGCAGCTAGGGACTTCCACCTGATATTGATCAAAATCGCCAAGTGCCCAAGGTGGTTCATAGTCCTTGACGATCACCGGCTCAATGTCCGCGGCGTTTCACAATAGTGGATTAGATAACCCTCGCCGCCCGCAGCAGTCCCAGGTCCCGGACCGTGAGGCCCAGCTCACCGCACAGAATTTCGACGTTGTGTTCGCCCAGGCGAGGCGCCGGTCGGGCCGATGCCATGGCGTTTTCTCCGTCGATGAAGAATCCCGAACCCGGGTATTTCAATGGGCCGGCACCGGCATGGTCCATCTCGACGAAGAACCCTCTCTCTTCCAGATGCGGCGATTCCACTACTTGCTCCGGCGTCTGAACCAGCCCTATGACCAGGCCCCGGGCCATGGTCTCTCGCATCAAGTCCAGGTTGTTCCACTGGGCCAGCTTGGGGGCCACCAGTCCATGAAGCTCCTCCCAGTGTTCCATCCGGCCGGCACGGGATGCAAACTTGGGATCCAGCAGCCCCGGTTCTTCCAGAAACTCGGCCCACGCCTGCATGGGACGGCCGCCGGTGCCAGCCGTGGTGAGCGTTACTTCCCCATCCAGGGTGGGCAGGTGCATCCCGTCCATTACGTTGCCGTCACTGCCGCCGCGGTGGGGGTTGCGTCCGGTGTAGGTGTAGGGGTGAATCAGCCCGGAGGGGGTGCTGACGGCGGCCTCCATGGTCGAGACATCGATGTGGGTACCTTGTCCTGACTGCTCCCGCCGCAAAAGCGCTGCCATTACCGCCACCGCTCCGTTGCGGGCGGCGGTAATCTCCATCTGCTCCAGGGCCGTGCCCATGGGCGGTTGGCTGGCCGAGCCCGTTACCGCGTAAAGGTAACCCCCCATGGCCTGAGCCACCAGATCATCGCCCTGGTAGTTGGCATAGGGCCCGTCTTGACCAAAATAGGTGATGGAAACCAGGATCAGGCCGGGGTTGGATGAGGACAGCTGTTCATAGCCCAGTCCCAATTCCGCCAGCCTCCCGGGTGGATAGCTCTCAAGAATAATGTCCGCGGTGGCGGCCAATCGCTCGAAAAGCTCCCGACCTTCCGCTTGCTCCACGTCCAGCGTGATGCCCCGCTTGTTGGTATTGAAGGCAAGGTAGGAAGTGCTCCGGTCGGGATGGGGAACCTCGTCAATAAAAGGCGGCTCGTGGCGGGTCTGGTCGCCCCAGCCGGGCGGCTCAACCTTGATGGTGTCCGCGCCCTGGTCGGCCAGCAGCTTGGCGCAATAGGCGCCCGAGGGCCGGTGGGTCAGTTCCAGCACGCGCAATTCTGAAAGTATTCCGGGCATGGTCGCTCCAACAATTGCTTATCCGCGAACGCTGATATCGCTGCTCTTCGCGATTGTTCGTGTGCCCTGGCGTTCGCGTACCATGACCAATCAATTACGGCCTTGGTTCGTCGGGCCGGGGCGCGCCAAAAACCACGCCTTCGGATTCCAGTTCCCCTATTTCCGCCGGCGACAACCCGGCCAAGTCTGCCAATATCGCCTCGTTGTCCTCTCCCAATCCCGCGACCTTCTCAATTGACATGGGATTACCGGGGTCCTTGAAAGGGCGTCCGGCGAAAACACGGGACCCAACGGCAGGGGCCTGGGGGTTGGAAAACTCCCGCAGATAGCCGCGTTCCCGCAGATGAGAGTCGTTTACCAGGTCGTGGGCGGTCATCGCCGAACCGGCGGCGATGCCCAGTTTCTGCAACCTCCGCGCCAGTTCCAGGTCGTCGTGCTCCGAGGTCCAGTTGCCGATCAACTCGTCCAGTTCGTGGCGGTTGCGCCAGCGGGCTGAAGCGGTGCCGAATTTGGCCCCCTCGGCCCATTGGGGCCTACCCATTGCTTCCTTCAGCGATTCCCATTCTGTGTCGGACGACACGACGACAACTATCCAACGGTCGTCGCCCCTGGCCGGATACACGTTGTGCGGCGCCTTCCACCAGTGGCCGCAGCCCAAACGATCGCGGGTTATGCCCCGCTGCGCCTCCAGGATGGCCGGTCCCACTGACGAGACACCGGTTTCCAGCATGGTGAGGTCAACCCGCATGCCCTTGCCCGTCTTGTTGCGCTGGTACAGGGCCAGCAGCAGGGCATAGGCCACGTTGTTGCCTACGGAATGATCCATGTAATTGGGGCTGGCCCGCATGGAAGGGCCGCCCTCGTAGCCGGTCAGGTAGGACAAGCCACAGGCGGCATCAACGGTGCGGGCCCTGGAGCCGGCCCGCCGCCAGGGTCCGGTGTACCCGTAAGCCGTGCTGCTCAGGGTAATGATGCGGGGGTTGATTGCGGAGAGGCTGTCATGGTCGAACCCGAACCGCTGCATGGTGCCGGGACGGAAGTTGTCGGTCACGATGTCAGCTTTCTCCACCAGCTTGAGAAATACTTCCTTGCCCCGCGGGTGGGTCACGACCATGCACAGGCTGCGCTTGTTGCGGGTGCCGTAATAGACCAGATTGCCGGCTTCGTTCCACCACTCTTCACCCGGAGTTCCTCCGGGAAAGGGACCGGATTTGCGGTCCTGCAGGTGGTCAGGGCTCTCGACGCGGATGACATCGGCGCCCAGATCCGCAAGGAAGCCCGTCCCCCACGGCAGCGCATGTACTTGCTCCAGGGTAAGGACTCTAACCCCGTCGAGAATTCCCTTCTCCGCCATTGCCCCTGGACCTCCATTTGCCGCTGCTGCGCCGAAGCGTTTGAACGGCCTAATAATAGTCCACACCAGGAACCAAGTCCACTTGGGCCGTCGCCCCCAACCAATAAATCTATAGTGTCATACCATTAGGGCCTGTTCGCACTATGTAGCGAGATATTGGGTCAAGTCCCGTCAAGTAGTGTGATTAGCGTCACCCTCGTTGATGTTGTTCAGGTTGCCACCTTCCGGGCATCTGCCAGCGTAACCGACGGGAATTTGCCAAGTCCCATATTCCTGCGTTTGCCGCCGATGGTAAACCGTTGAAACCGGTATTTGGCCCCCGAACCTTCCGCCCGGAGGTTGAGACTGCCCCCGTCGGAGTGGGTGCCCGTTTATCGCACCGACTGAACGAAGACCTCTGAAAGCTCATTGCGCTTGCTTTCGGAGGCATAAGTCCCTCTCCCGCTGATACCCTTTCTATAGCATCGTTTTAGCGGATGTGTCCGAATCTTGGCGGACGTTGCCGGACACAAAAATGGCCGTTTCCTACTCAATCCAAGTAGGCAACGGCCGATTCTGCTGGGGTTCTGCGATGTAAAAATGGCGGAGGGCTCCGTCGATTTTGCCGTCATTTTATACTCAAAAACGCGGACAATCCGCTGTTTTAAAGTGTTTATATACCATTCTGTATACCAATTAAGCAACCGTTGACGCAGGGAGCAGTTTCAATCTCGTGCAGAAGGTACCTGATGTTTTCCGCCGATGGAGTATCGGCGCTCACAATAGCTGCCGACATAGGCATCTCCGAGGTTCGGTTCCAGACTTGTTAAGACCAGTAATCATCGTGCCGCATCCACTCATAGCAGACTACGAGACCTGTCCAAGATACGCCGCCTGCGGGACAACCCCTCGGTGGCCGTTTATGACGGTAGCGACTGGTGCCACTAAACCGAAGCCAAGGTGAAATCTACATTTGCGCGGCGGAGAGGGTTGGCCTGGGTGGTGACAATTAATTCGTCGGCTTTTGCTTGCAGCACGGTTCGGCACCGGCGTTTGACGCTGGGTCAGATCGGTCAAAAAGCCGCCGACCGTTTCGCGCACTGCGTCACGGGTTCCCTGGCACAAGTTGGCGGTGGCTCCTGGCGCACCCATCCCCAAATCGCCTCATCAGCGTTGAAGTCCGGACTGTAACTGGGCAAGTCACCAGGCGCAGGTTCAGGCTGGGCATGGTCAGATAAGCCCTAATGGCGTCGCCCCGGTGGGCTGGCGAATTGTCCCAAATCACGATGAGCGGTTCAGTGTGGTGCCTCCGCAGTTGCTGCAGGAAGGCAGTGGAGGTTGCGGAGTTGCTGTTGCCCTCCAGTTCCATCACCTCCACCTCCTCAGTCTCCAGGCACACCGCCGAGTAGTAGCTGACCTTCTCCCCACGGCGCAGGCTGGTGGAGCCCACCAAGGTTGGTTCGCCCTTCAGCACCCGCTTGCCTCGCAGATCGGCATCGGCCTGGAAGTGAGCCTCGTCAGCAAAGAATATCTTGGCTCCAGTTCGTCGGGCCGACGCTGCCAGCTCGGCGTACTCTGCCACAAAGGCTTCCCGCCGCGCCGGATCGGCCTTGAGCAATCGCTTCCTGGGCCGCATGAACGGCGATAGCTACCGCCTCAAAAGCAGTCAGCAAAGTGCCGTCTCACCGCATCCCGAAGAACTGACCGACGTTTAAGGTGCCGTCTACTACGGTTTCCCTGGTCTCACTGTCGGTCCAGCCACCAGACCAGTCGTGGTCGCCGGGCAGTATCCGGGAGGTACGCTTTTCCTCAGCTCCAGTTGTACAAATTCCCGCTGCCCTTGACACATGGCCGACTATCTGAGAAGCGGCGACCAAGCTTAACATGATGAAGCAGTCGTTACGACCCCTCCGTCTTGGACCATAGATTTCAGACAGCCGTAAGGCGGGGTTAAGCCGACGCAATCAAGTCGGCGGCACGTTCCCCTATCATGACAACCGTTGCATGGCTGCCACCTGACCTTGTAACCCGCGGCATCACCGACGCATCGACCACCGACAACCCCTGCACACCCTTGACGCTGCAGTATTGATCCACAACCGCCATTGGGTCTGAATCCGGGCCCATCTTGCATGTGCCGGACACATGCCTGGCTGTTCCCACGGTCTGGCGTATATAGACGTCCAAAGCGTGGTCGTCGGCCAGAATTTCATCCGTTGGGTGGAGCCGGTAATCTGCCACGTCTTTATACGCATCGGATTCGAGGAAACCGATGGCCATTCGGATGCCTTCCCGCACCCGACGGATGTCGTTCGGATGCTGAAGATAGCGGTAGTTGAACTCCGGCTGCACTGTGGGATCGGCAGACGCGAGCCTGACGTATCCCGCGCCGTCAGGTAGTCCGAGCGTGCACGAGATTCGCGCCACTCGGTCCGCGGGAACATCATCGTTGAGGAACTTGGTCCGTAGACCGGGGACGCGCTCCGGCCGTTCGTCAACCATCGGGGTGGTCCTCAGCAACATATCATTGACTTCGCTGGACCCCTGGGCGGTGTAGTGAAGACAAAAGCGTGCCGCGTCGGCATCGGACGTCAGGGTCATTCCGTCTTTGACCTTGAAGGTAATCTGGGCGCTCAGGTGGTTAAACAGGTTCTGCCCCACTCCGGGAAGCTCATGAACGAGAGGTATCCCGAATTGTTCAAGTTGGTCTTTGGGGCCGATTCCCGATAGCATCAGCAGGTGGGGCGACTTGAGAGCCCCTGCGCTCAACACAACCCGGTCTGCTTCAACGTTGAAAATCTCGCCGCCGCTTTCCACTTCCACACCGACGGCTTTTCGATCCTCGATCAATACCTTCCTGACGAAAACCCCTCCCCTCACCGTAAGGTTGAGACGGTGGCGCATGGGATTCAGGTGAGTGATGGCAGCGCTCATCCTCCAGCCGTCCAGGTTGTTGGAGGGCCACACGCCAACGCCCGTGGGGTTCGGGCCATTGGTATCCTCGACTGTCCCGTAACCTGCTTCCAAACAGGCGGCGTGGAAGGCCTTTTGGATGTCTGCCCAGGGCCCGGCTTGACGACGCCTTACCGGCATCGGTCCGTCGGATCCATGAAAATCATCCCGAATGTCGAGATCGTGCTCGGACTTTCTGAAGTAAGGCAGTACCTTGTCGTAAGACCATTCATTGTTGCCCATGGCAGACCAGGAGTCGAAATCCTCGGGCAACCCCCTCTGCATTGCCTGGCCGTTGATGGACGACCCTCCTCCGATCACCTTGCCCTGCGCTACGTGGATCTCGCCCTGCTCATCGGTGATCGTTCCCCGCAGGGCCCAGTTGTGCTCCGACTCTGGGGATTCTGCGAAACTTGTGTGGCCGAACTTTATCTCGTCCGGAAGATAGTCTGGATCAGGGTAATCTGGCCCGGCTTCCAGCAACAGAACGGAGGTATTCGCGTTTTCGGCCAATCTGCTGGCCAACACCGATCCAGCCGCTCCCCCACCGACGATAACAACGTCATATTTCATGGGCCCTCCTTAAACGCTTCGTCTTCTAACCCAGGATTTCCCAGTTTTAACTGATTCCGCTGAGAATAGGACGTTCTGGGATTTTTCCGATCATAAACCGGCATTCTCCATATCGGCCGACCAGCAGGTTCCGAACAGGGTAGTTGGAGCATATTGCCGGTCTTCGTTGCTTGTCAATCCTCTTTCGCTCCTGTGCCAAGGGCGTCGGCACAACGTACGTCGCTTCAGGCCGTTATCGGAAAACTCGCGCGAAATCACTCGAACACCCAGACGAGAGCGACATCGACCCGCTTCCGGCATCGGCAGACAGTGCCTCGAAAACCGGCGCCACTTCGACCCACAGACCGGCCAGAAACAACATAAATCGGGCCTCTGAGGGAACTTTGGGCCAACCAGCTCTGGTGGGCTCCACCAGCCCCCGCCGGGGTGAGAAGGAACGTCACCCCGTACTTGATACGGGGTCAGCTACTACTCGGCGGTGTGCCTGGAGACTGGGCAAGTGGAGGTGATGGAACTGGAGGGCAACAGCAACTCTGTTACCTCGGCTGCTTTCCTGGGTCAACTGCGAGAACGGCACACTTAACCGCTGATCGCGATCTGGGACAATTCGCCAGCCCATCGCGGAGACGCGGTGCGCGCCTACGTGACCAAGCCCGGCCTGAACCTCCGCCTAGTGAACCTGCCCAGTTACAGTCCAGATTTCAACCCCGACGAGGCCATCTGGGGCTGGGCGCGTCAGGGAGTGACGGCCAACCTGTGCCTGGGAACCCGTGCCGCGGTCCGGGAGAGTGTGCGGGGCTTTTTCACCCATCTGCCTCACCGACGGGAAGAAGTCAAACGCCGCTGCCGATTAATCGGCGGCACCCAAGCCAACTCTCTCTGCGCTGCAAATGTAGTTTTCACCTTGGCTTCGGTTTAGCTATTGTCGGGCATGGTCCTGCTCATTCGCCAATAGTCGGACGGGTCCGTTGCCGATAACATAGGCACACAACATCCGTGCATCACCGCTCGCGTCCTCGAGTCGGGTGGAACAGCCGTGTCGGAAGCTGGCGCGTGTCGCGGAACTTGGGGTTGGTCCAACGCTGCCAACCAATGTCGGCGAAAGATCTTGGAGGACTACACTGATGCAATGTAGTGTAATCGGTGGGTGCGGGTTCATCGGCTCCCATTCGGTCGAACGATTGTTGATGTTGGGGCACGGGTAGTTGTCCTGGACGACTTGTCTGCCGGGGATGTCGCGGTTAGGAACCCCGGCGCTGAGTTGGTCGTCGGTTCCATCGCTGATTTCGACACAGTGCTGGCGGCGACCCGGTTGGCGGATTGCATATTCCATACGGCCGCTTTGCCGCGCATCGAAAGGTCCGTAGCGGACCCCGTCGGAACTTACCATGTCAACGTCGCCGGAACGCTGAAGGTGTTGTGCGCGGCTCAGCGCAACGGAGTTGCCCGCGTTGTCAACTCATCGTCGTCCAGCGTGTACGGCGCCAGCCGACGCACCTGATGCAGGAGGACATGGAGCCCAACCCCAGGTCGCCCTACGCACTCCAGAAGCTGATGGGCGAGCAATACGCGGAGCTATTCGCCCGTTTGCACCGATTGACCGTGGTGTCACTGCGCTATTTCAACGTTTACGGTCCTGGGCAGCCGTCAGGCGGCGCGTACGCGCTGGTGATACCGCGGTTCTTGCGCATGAAGGCGGAGGGACAACCCCTGACCGTTTACGGCGACGGGAACCAGACCCGTTCCTACACCCACGTGTCCGATGTGGTGGAGGCCAACGTCCCGGCTGCCACGACCCCATTGGCCGCGGGCAGCCACACGGTGCTCAACATCGGCACCGATGTTGAAACTTCCGTCAATGAAATTGCAGCGATCATCGGCGGCCCCGTACGCCACGTCGTACCCAATCCCAGAGCCGAATTTGAGGAGGCCCGCAAGGCAGCCGATTATTCCAAGGCTCGTTCAGTCATCGGCTGGGAACCAAAAGTGCCCTTTCCCGAGGACATTGGATTCTTGATGTGAAATTTATCGTTGCTTGCGGCTATTCGGGGTGGGGTTCGACTGGAGTAGAATTGCGGCCCCGTCGCATATCGGCGGGTGATTCCGAGTACTCATCGTTTTGATTGGCGCCAAGATGTTTCCCGTAGCCGCACTGGTTCCCACCCACGACAGACCGGAACTCCTTGCCGAACGCTCCCTGGCGTCAATTGCGCGCCAGACACGGACGCCGGATTATCTCATCATCATTGACGATTCAGGCCCCGCCAGTCGTCCCGCCAATCAACGCATCGCCAAGGGCTTCCAGTGCCCGGGGACCCGGGTGGTCTACTTGGAGAATTGCCGGACGCCCGGCCTGCCCGGGGCCGTCAACACCGCCCTCATGTGGCTGCAAGCGGAAGCCCCGTCGGCACTGGTCGCGATGCTGGATGACGATGACGCCTGGGCGCCGGACTACCTGCAGCGCTGCGAACGTTTTCTCACCGAAAACGATCTGGACATGGTCGCCGCCGGCATCATCTACCACGAAACGGGCGGCAAGTCGCGCCACCTGAGCAGCCCTCCGAAACTGGATGTAGACGAACTCCTGGTACGGAATCCCCACATTCAAGGCTCCAACCTGTTCGTCCGGGCCGAGAAGCTGCTGGAGGCTGGTGGGTTCGATGAGGCCCTGGTCAGCACCACCGACCGCGACGTGTGCATCAGGTTGGCCGACCTCGGGTCGGTCAGCTACCGCAACCTGCCCGATTGCCTGGTGCATCATCATGCGGACGATGACAGACCTCGCCTTTCATCGCGCGGCAGTGATGCCAAGTGCGCCGGACTGAGGTACTTCTACCGCAAACATTCGAGTCGCATGACGACCGAGCAGCGGGAAGCGTTCATCAGCCGCAGCCGAAACCTGTTTGATTGCGATCCGACGCTACTGCCAACCGTACCCTCATTGAAGCAACCTCTTCCCATCAGCTCCAGCGACGGCGACCGTCTCGACCTTGTGGTCGGCGCCATCACGTCGCCGGAGGTGGGTCATGTGTCCAACCTCCTGGAGAGCTTGTGCCAGGAATTTAGTGGCCGGGAAGATGTTGACCTGAAGGTTGTGTTGTTGGAGAACGGCGGTCATGACGGACATTCGCGCAACCGGCTCAGGGACGTGATCGACAGGATGGTCGGGCAGGGCCTTGACATCGACCTGAGAACCCTGGAGGACCAGCGGCGTGACGTGGCCGATGGAATCGTCGACGCCGCTGAAGAACTGTTGTCCGAGCGCAAGTCGATCGCCCTGAGTCGTACCATGCTGCAGCAGTACCTGTATTGGGAAGCCAAGCCGCGACCGGGCTCGGTGGTGTGGATCCTGGACGATGACGTGACTTTGGAGGGTTTGGCTCACGGTCCCGATGGCGAGATCGGGGTCGGGAGTGTGGACTACGTGGCCGCGATAAACGACCTGAAGAGGGCCGGCCACAGCATTGTCCTGGGGGAAGTAACCGGAGACCCTCCGTTGCCTGTTCTCAGTTGCGTACGCACGCAGCTGGTCGACCTTTATCACAATCTCCACCAATTGACGGCGTTGCAGTCGAGGGACCCCTACCCGGACCGGGGACACGAAAACCGGGTCGCCCGCCTGGAAAACACGGACTATTACTACGACCTTTCGCGTTTTGGCACCAGCCACCTGGAGCGGCCGTTCTGGTATCAGCCAAGCGAGAACGGCATGACGACGGAACAGGTGCTTTCGGAGATGTCGTCGCGGGTCGCTGCGATACTGTCCGGCGTCCAGGTGTTCCGGCCTCTCGTACAGCCGGGTACTAACCACCCGACCGTTGACCTCCGGCCATCCATGAGCCGTGGACCAAGCACGCTGGTGTTCGACCATCATGCGTTGCGGGATTTCCCCAACGCTGTTCCGAAAATCGACGGCATCGACGCCCGGCGCAGCGACATGGCATGGAGCCTGCTCAACCGGTTCGCGGGAGGGCGCGACGTGCTGCAGTCCTCGCTGCCCGTTCACCAGGTACGACTGGATGCACCGGATATAGGAGCCGCCTTCAGGACCCTGGCTCAGGACATTCACGGCTTTGCGATTTCCGCGGCCGTGGAGGCGGTCCTTCGACAGAAATGGGAACGCGGCTACCGGGCAAATGGAGCCAGTTTCCTGGACCTTGACCAGGACGAGATTGATCTGGCGATGGCCACCTATCGACGGTCGAGGGACGAACGATTGGCGGCCTTCGACTGGAACGTGGCCAGGATTTCGGGACTGATATGGTCGATCGCCAGGTTCTGCGATCCTCGCGTCGTCAACGGCAGCACGCCATGGTGGTTGTCCTCGCCCGCCCATGAAGAGCCGGCCCGCCGGTTGCGGGAGTTTTGGACGGCATTGCGCGCCACATACGTACCAAACCGCCTGGTGGAATTCCGACACCAGGTTACTGAGGCAGATGATTCACCCATACGGGAGTATTTCCTCAATCTGCGCCAGACCGTGGCGCGACATCGGTCGATGGTGGCATTGCCCGTTGATGCAATCCGCACCGGGGCAGAAACCCGAATCAGGGAGGAGTTTGGGACCGGCCCGCTGACCTGTCTGGGCGTTGGAGAAGAAGGCGCGGTTTTCACCGACGGTAGCATGGTCTACAAGTACTTCCATTACTGGAAGCCGGGTGCTCGGGATCAGAAGGTGGCGTTTTTGCAATCTCTGGTGGGGCGGACGTCGGGTTTCAGCACGCTACCCGACATCCAGGAGGTTCGCCAATGGGGAGATCATGTGGCGGTGGTTTACCCGTTTGAGGGAGGCAGCCCTTACGTCGGCGGACACCTTAAGGAAATCGTCACCCTTCTGCGGGAGTGTCGGACAGTAGGAATAACGTGCCGCAACCTTCACCCGGACAACCTGCTGGTCACGCCATCGGGGTTGAAATTCATCGATATCGGGGCCGACATCGTGCCTTTCGACGAGAACGAGTTCGAGCACATGTGTCGCCGAGCATTCCTCACGTACCGGTTCCATTTCCGGTCTGACCTCAGGACGCTGATGACCCGATCATTGGACGAACCGGCCCTGCCGGAGTTGGCGGGTCTGGACCAGTTCAGGATCGCGGTGGACCCACGGGGAGTGCACGAGCTCCTACATGTGCCCTTGGCCAACCTGGTCATGCAATCCCGTCCCAAGACTGTGCTGGATTACGGGTGCGGCAGCGGCGAGCTGGCCGAACTGCTCGCCGAAAAAGGCCCGGGCGTCACGGGATACGATCCTGATGCCAGCGCCATGGCCAAATGCCTGGAGCATGGTGGATCGGCGGAATACGGTAACGCCGACATGCTGGAACGGTTACGGTCGGACGACACGCGGTTCGACGCTGTGATCTGCAGCCGAGTGCTGTGTACCCTCGCGGACTCCAACGAGTTGGACTCCGTGCTGTCGGACCTGCGCCGCCTGACCGCGGATGAAGGACGGGTGTGGGTGGCGGTGTGCAACCCGTTTTATCTGGAAGTTGCTGCCACGGAGTTGAACTCCAGGCCTGCGCAGGTAGACCACGTCTACGGCGACACCTTCGTTTACCAGAAAGCAGTGGCGCCCCACGGCAACGTGCGCGAGGAGGTGCACCGCAGTGTGGCCGCCTATCAGCAGGCATTCGCCAAGGCAGGGCTGCGTGTGTCCGCATTGAAAGAATTGGACGGCGCCGACGTTCGCGAGTTGCGCCCGGCCTCAGACCATTTGGTGTTCGAACTTCGCCCTGTTGTCGACGACGGCCCCTGCGTGTCCCTTTTAATCAAGACCTGCCACATGGAGTGGCGAACCATCGAGCGGTTTGTACGGCATCAGGTTGCGCAGTTGGAGGAACCGGTCAGGTTCGTCGAGAAAGTCGTGGTGGTGGACCCATCACCAGGCCCCTTCCTTCGCCAATATGACGCGCCGGATGCCGATGCCCACCGTGAGGCAATGAATCGGTTGCTGCGGGACGGCGTGGTCGACCGGGTCATCTATGCTCCGGGCGATCCGTCCACAATTCGGGCAACGTACCGAAAGTGGTTTGGAACCGAGACGGTGGAAACCCACGCGGTCAGCGGCCAGCAGTTGTTTGCGACGCTGTATGGGTTTGATGCGTGCGTCGGCGATTACGTTCTGCAGCTCGACAGCGACCTGCTCATTCACCGTGGCAACAACGAGCTCAACTACCTGGACGCGCTCGCCGGGGTCCTCCGCAGCGATCCCGCCGCCCTCTTCGTGCCGCTGAGCATCTGCCGGCCGGACCCGATGCCCTATACCCACACCGGGCCCAACGGCGACTGGCGGGTTGAGGTCAGGGGATGCCTGTTTGACCGCCGGCGACTCGAGTCGGTGCTCTCCATCGCAAACGATTTGGAGGATGCCCGTTTCGTCATGGGATGGCACCGGGCTTTCGACCACTTCATCGCCGGCAGCGAGTTCCGGAGCTATCGCGGCGGCGATCCACGAACATCGTTCATCCATGTGCCCAACGACCGCAAGGTTGAACCCGAGGTCCTGCTGGAAATCCTGTCCGCAGTAGAACTCGGTTACATTCCCGATTGCCAGCTTGAGAAGGTGGACCTTCAAGGGTCGGTCGCGGATTGGGCCGGGCCCAAGCGCGCGGAACCTTTCGTTTTCGTAATCTGCGGCCGCAACGTGAACCCCGGGCAGTTCAAACGCTGCATTGAATCGCTGACCGCTCAGGATGGGCCCGATTGGGGCGCCGTCGTGGTTGACGACGCTTCCACCAACGGCTTTGGTGACCATGCTGAGGTCCTGCTTGCGGATCACAGGGATCGGGTCACCATTGTCCGCAACACTGCCAGAAAGGGTCTGCTGTACAACACCTGGAACGCCATCACCAATTATTGCGCTGAACCGCAGAGTGTGATCATCACCCTGGATGCCGACGACGCGCTGATCGGCACCGGTGTGATCGAACGGCTCCGCCAGGAGTACGAGAATGGAGCCGATGTGACCGTGGGCTCGATGTTGAGGCTGGACAAGGAGGCGGTCTACCCAGCCGACTTTGAACGACCCAGATGGTGGACGAGCAACGTCTGGCAGCACCTGCGCACGTTCCGCAAATTTCTCTTTGACGCAATCGATATCGACGACCTGAAGCTGGACGGGGAGTGGATCGACATTGCCACCGATTGGGCGTTCATGGTGCCCATCATCGAGATGGCGGAAAACCCGAAGCATATTCCAAAGCTGCTGTACCTCTACGAGCCGTCGGAGCGGAAACGTCGGACCGATCGTGGTTACCGGGATTCGGTCGTCTCCCGGATTCTGGGGCTCCAGAGTTACCCGCAACGACACCGACGATCGAGGAGTTCAGTGACTGGCTCGATACACGTGGGAGAGGAGGTTGCGGGATGCGAGCGACGGCTTCGGGACATCCGGGAGGATCTTGGTACGTGTGACGGGTGTCGAAGGTCAGGCAAAATGTCCGGATAAGTGTTCAGCGAAAATGTCACTCCGTCACGCTGCCATGGTATCTGATGTCGACGGATTGGGCACCATGCGTTGCTTCCGTCTTGGAGGACCTCCAGCCTCCAGACAACTCCTGATGGTGGCTCTGTGGATCCTCAACTCCCGTTCTATCGTCCGCGGTGACATGCCCTTACGCCGGGCTTTCTGAACCGCTTTCCAGCGCTCCTTCTGAAGGAAGGTCGGCTTGCGCGGAGCGACGGTTGCGGGTGGCGCGGCGGCGACTTCACCACCGGTGAAGTCCGGTTGATCCGCTTCGGGTTCTTGGCTTGCCGCCAGCGGAGCCAGGTGCGCTGTCCAGTGTTCATCCCAGTGGTTTACGCCGATGGGCGCAACCGGAGGGACGGCAGGAGGCTGGTGGCCGTTGCGAAGGAATACCGGATCTGGCGGGGCCTCCTGAGTGGCGATGATGTGCCTCGTGGCGCACGCTGAACTGGCCGTCCAGTCCTTCCAGGACTTCCACCGCCGCGCCGGCATAGCTGGGGCGTTCCGACGCCGGCAACAGTTGGAGTGTGCGCAACTGGAACCACACCGTATGCCTCTGAACGGACTGTCCAAGTGGAGATCAGCGGCGTGAATAAATCGGAGGGTCATGTTGTAACGCGCATCCCATCGTCATTGGTTTTTGCCACAGCACTCATGCGGGCCGACACACTGTACGTTCGTCTAACTGCGAGGTCAACCGCCGGATGACACTGCGCACCTTCATTGATCTCCCTTCACCATGGGACGTCCCATATATCGCGGTGTTGAGCAAGTCTTGACCTACCTTCGCGGTCGCCGGCACAATGGAACGACGCTGCATCGGGAGTTAGATTGATGGTCACCGCAAAGGAGCAGTTCACGGGACAGGCACCGCCTGAACTGCTGGCCTCGATACGGGAGATAGCCCGCGCAGAAGGTCGCGATTTCGAGTCAACTCTGGAAGATGCGATGCGACTGTACGTCGAATGCAAGACCGCCAATGAGGTACAGCCCGACGCGATCGCTCATTTCCGAACCAGTTTGGAGCGCAATCGTCGTCTCTACGAATTGCTGGCGCAATGACGCGCCGGTTCCTCACCGTAGGAACCGTCCCGGCGATACATGGGATTTTGATCGGGGAGACCGGCGGTGCATCAGGGGTTCGCGGACCTCGGCTCCTTGGAGTCGGCCGTGATGAGGCCCCAAATGGGCTACTACGACGGGATAATCGAAGAGGCCGCTGCTCTAATGGAAAGTCTCGCGATCAACCATCCCTTTGTGGACGGAAATAAACGGATCGCCTTCGCTACCGCCGACACCTTCCTGTTGATGAACGGTTACTATATCGATTGCGATAGCATCGAGGCACATAGCCACTTCATGCAATTGTTCGATACTCAGTCGTTCACGTTCGCGGAATTAGTTGCTTGGCTGTCCAACAACGTCAAACAATTGCCGCCAGTGTGATCACATCGGAGCACACGCTGGCTCGAACCCGTCCCACTCACTTCGCTCCCATTCGTTTCCTTTCCTGCAAAAGGCAGCACTCATCGGGCGGCGTCCACGCATCGTAGGCCGCCGGGCCAATCCAAAATGCGGCGGTCGGCGGTGACGAGTTCGTGTCCGTTCATGGCGGTGGCGACGATGGTGCGGTCCGCCGGGTCGGCGTGGAAATCGCGAAGTTCATTAGCGCGAATGCCGATCTCGCCGTCCACGGGGATCTCGATCAGGCCCGGGGCCAATTGCTCCAGCCGCCAACGGCTCACGTCGTCGGGGTATTCGATGGGCCCCTTCTCCCTGAGCATTGCCATCTCCCAGGATGACATAGCCGACATGGCGACTTCCTTGGCCTGCCAGGCCCGCTCAATTTCGCCGCGAGCTACTGGACTCAGCCTGGCGTCGCCAGCCCTCAACCACAGGGTGGCGTGGGTGTCCAACAAGATCACGGATTGAGCACCCGATCAGGGTCGGACTGGGCTTCCCATTCAACGTCGATGGGCGAGATGATGTCGCCGGTGATTTTCAGGCGTCCCTTGTCGATGCCGAACAGCGTCTTGGGCCGCTCGTGGAAGGCGGTCAGCTTGGCCACGGGCTTGCCGTTCTTGGTGATGACGATTTCGCCACCGTTCTCGGCCACTTCGTCCATCAGGCCGAGGCACTTGGCCTTGAAATCCGATGCCTTCATCGTCCGGCTCAGGACGGTGCCGCCGCTGTTCGTGCTCATGGTCGACGCTCCTGATGGGTCGCTGGGATTTCTTTTATCAACCCATCGTACAGTGGTCATGATCATGGTCACCAAGGCTCGACCGCGATCGGATAGCCAGCGCGATCCTGTCGTGGCGATCGACGCGGGATCCATGTTGGGATTCGCTCCCCAGATCGGTTATATGATGGATGACGCGCCCATCACTCTCGCGCGTCAATCAAATTAGCCGACTTCGTGGGTCATGCGCACAATACAAATGATGACCAGGGTTGTTCCTATGAATAATCTGATGCGAGGCAAAATCTGTCTCATAACCGGCGGGAGTGATGGCATCGGCTATGTGGCCTCTCGCGAGTTGGCCCGTATGGGAGCCAGGGTGGTCATTGTAGGCCGCAACCCTGCCAAGACTGAAGCCGCCGTGCGGCAGATCATCGCCGATACGGGCAACCCGGCGGTGGAGTACCTGTTGGCCGACCTTTCGTCCCAACGTGAGGTGCGTCGCGTCGCCGCCGAGGCGATGGAGCTGTTGCCCCATCTGGACGTGCTGCTGAACAATGCCGGCGCCATCTTCCTGTCCGACAAGCGCAGCGCCGATGGCATCGAGATGACCTTCGCGCTGAACCACCTGAGCTACTTCCTGCTGACCGGCCTGCTGCTGGAACATCTGGGGAAAGCGCCGCGGGCCCGGATCATCAACGTCTCCTCTTGCGCGCATGAATCGCCGGGCCGGTTCCGGCTGGAAGACCTGCCCAAGCCTTCAGGCAATGGGGGATATGGAGCCTACAAACGCTCCAAGCTCTGCAACATCCTGTTCACCTACGAGCTGGCGCGACGTCTGGAAGGCGAGAGTATCACGGCCAATGCCCTGCATCCCGGTCTGGTGCGGACCAACATCGCCCGCAACAATGGGTTGCTGGGTCGTGTGGTCAATTTCTTCATTGGAGTTCGCGGCGTTGGCCCCGACCAGGGAGCGGAGACGCCGGTGTACCTGGCCGCATCGCCCGAGGTGGAGGGTGTGACCGGCAAATATTTCGTGGATTGCCGCCCGGTGCCGTCTTCCGGCATCAGTTACGACGCAGAACTGGCTGCCAGGCTGTGGGATGTGAGCGCGTCCCTTTCCGCTATCATGGGTTCGGCATCTTGATGAATGGCATCGGGGACCCGAAGAGGATGCAGGAGGGAATACCTTGGGAACACTGAACACAGCAGAGGTGGATGAATTTCTGACCCAGCCCCTGACGGCGCAGCTGGTCACCATGTATGCCGCCGGCGCTCCCCACGTGGCGCCGGTCTGGTTCCTTTGGGATAACGGCCAGGCTTTGGTGATGGCCGACCGAGCGGCGGTCAAGGTGCGAAACATTCGCCGCAATTCCGCCGTGGCCCTATGCGTCCCCACTGCGGGTCACCCCTATTCGTTTGTGACCATCGAGGGCATGGCCGAGGTCACCGACAACGGGCTGGAAGACATGGTGCGCCGGACCTGCGTGCTCTACGAGGGGGAAGAGCGAGGCGCGGAGTTCGCCGCGGAACTTCTGGCAGAGGAACGGTTGACCCTGATCGTCATTTCCCCGGGTCGTTTCATCTCCTGGAAAGAGGACTAGGGGAAGCTCAGGAAATTTCGATGCCGACGGGGCAGTGATCGGATCCCATCACGTCGGGCAGTATGAAGGCATCGGTCAGGTTGGAGGCGAAATCGCTGTCGGTGAATTAGTGGAAGCGGCGGCCGGGCTGGGGCCGTTCCAAGGTGCTAAACTCCGGTGTCACGATCTTGGCCCAACCTGTGCTGCGGCATTCAAACAGAAAGGAGTGACCAGTGCCATACGCCAACATAGACGGAGTCAACCTGTATTACGAGGAGTACGGCACCGGCCCCACGGTCATGCTGACGCCGGGCGGACGGGTGGACCACAACGGCCTGCGTCCCATGGCTGCGCTGCTGTCGGCCCATTGCCGCGTCATCATCCACGACCGCCGCAACTGCGGCAAGTCCGACGTGGTGATCGGTGGCGAGCTTTCCGAGCAGCACCTTTGGGCTGAGGAGATGGCGGCTCTGCTGAAATACCTGGGCGCTGCCCCGGCTTACCTGGCCGGAGGGTCTGCTGGATCGCGCACTTCACTGACGGTGGCGGTTCGGCATCCGGAGGTGGTCAAGGGTGTATTTATCTGGGAAGTCTCCGGCGGGCCGAGGAGCGCGGAGCTGATGTCCCCCGGCTACTACGGACAGTACATCGAGGCCGCCGAGCGAGGCGGGATGGTCGCCGTGGCCGCCACCGAGTTTTTCGAGCAGCGCATCCGGGACAACGCTGACAACCGGGAACGGATCCTTGCCATGGACCCCGAGGAGTTCTGTTCCGTCATGTGCCGCTGGCGGGACCAGTTCTCCCAACCCAACCCGGTGGGAGACCTGACCGAGGAGCAGCTGGAGTCCATCACCTGCCCGGTGCTGGCTTTCGAGGGCAACACGCCGGACGATGTTCACCACAAGTCAGCGGCGGAGAACGTGAAGCGGCTGGTGCCCCGCGCGGAGCTGCTCCCGTCGGCGTGGACCCACGAGGAATGGGCGGTCATCGGTCAGCACGACAACACCTTCCCCGGCATCGCCGCCACCAACCGCTACCACATGAAGTCCACCTTCTACGCCGCGCACCTGCTGGAGTTCATCGCCAGGGTCGAAGCCCTGCAGACTTCAGCCGCAGCCTGACCCTATCCCTCACAGACCAAAACACGGAGGAACAATATGGGAACCTTCAGACTTTACTCTGGCGATGACGGCCAGTCCCACATTGAGACCATCGACCTGGACCAGACGCCTGATTGGAAGAGTGCCCAGGATGTCACCACCATCAGCTTCAGCGAAGCCCCGGCCGGTCGCTTCTCCGACTGGCACACGGCGCCGCGCCGCCAGTTTGTCATCGTCCTGTCCGGACAACTGGAGATCGGCCTGGGCGACGGCTCCAAGCACGTCTTCGGCCCCGGCGACGCCCGCCTGGTGGAGGATACCACCGGCCAGGGTCACACAACCGCTACGCATGGCGACCAGGCTTGCGTCACCTGCACCATCCCCCTGGCCAACCAGTAACCAACGCTGCTCGGGCAGCAGTCCTTAAGTGGGGACACTGTCCGCGTGCTAAAGCCCCATCATGGCTTGGATTTCTACGAAATTCGCGCGAGGCAACACGAGGTATTCGCATGTCAACCGATCAAGCAGCCGACTTGTTAGCGGTCGTGGAGGAACTGCGGGACAGGGTTCGCCACCTGGAGGACATTGAGGCGCTACGCAATCTCAAGGCGGAATACGCCGCCGCCTGCGACGACAACTATGACCCGGACCGGCTGGCCGCATTGTTTGTTGAGGACGCCACTTGGGAAAGCCAGGGCATGGGGAGATACGAGGGCAGGGAGGCGATTCGCGAGTTCTTTCGCGGAATTTCCGGCCACTTCGTCTTTGCCTTGCATTACGGGTTGAACCCGCAGATCGAAGTTACGGGCGATACGGCACGGGCACGGTGGTACCTGTTCATGCCGTGCACCGTGGGAGACACGGGCAAGGCGATGTGGCGGGCCGGTCTCGACGAGGAGGAATACGTGCGAGTCCACGGCAGGTGGATGTACAAAAGCAAGAAGTCAGCCCCCTTCTTCCACACGACCTTCGAGGAGGGTTGGGCCAAGCAGCCGTTTGTCTAGCGAGCGACGATGTCAACCGATGGGCGGCGCCTGGTTCAGCCCGGCGATCCGCTCGCACCACTGTGCGGCGCCCAGGACCCGGCCCTCCTGGGCCCATGGCCCGCCGAACTGCACCGCCATGGGCAGGCCCAACTCGCTCAGGCCCGTTGAGACCACCACCGTCGGTAGCCCCGCCGCCGACCACGGCGCCTGGAACGCCGCATCGCCCGTCGTGTTCAGGTCGCGGGGAGCCGGCGCCGGCATGGCCGGAGTCATCACGACGTCGACCCTGGCAGCCATCTCGCTCAAGTCGGCGCGGAATTGCCGTCGCAGCCGCTGGGCCTTCAGGTACGCCGGCGTGGGCATGATCATGCCCATCTCCATGCCGGCCCGGATGCGCGGGCCGTAGTCGCCGGCGCGCACGCGGTGATTGGCCCCGTGGATTGCCGCGCACTCGACGTTTGACACGACGCGCTGGGCGCTGTGGATTACGGCAAAGCTGTCGGGCAACAGTATTTCCTCGACTTCGGCGCCGGCCTCCGCCAGTTGGTTGGCCACGGCCTCGGTGTGAGCCCAGATTTCCGGCGTGGCATAGTTCTGGAAGTACTGTCGCACCAATCCGATGCGCGGAGGCCGGTCGTGCTCGGCCATCTGCGCGCTGAAGTCGGGCACGGGTTCGTGCAGGCTGCCGGGATCATTGTCGTCCTCGCCGCTGAGGACGGTCAGCATCAGCGCGGCGTCGGCCACCGTGCGGGTCAGGATGCCCACGTGGTCCAGCGACCAGCTTAACGGGGCCACCCCGTACCGTGAAATGCGCCCGTAGGTCGGCTTCACGCCGACGATGCCGTTGTACGCCGCCGGCCGGCAGGTAGAACCGCCGGTCTGCGAGCCGAGAGCGGCCGGAACCATGCGAGCCGCCACCGCCGCTGACGACCCGCTGCTGGAGCCGCCGGGGGTGTGCTCCAGGTTCCACGGGTTGCGCGTCGGCGAGGGGTCCGAGGAGGCAAATTCGGTGGTGACCGCCTTGCCCAGGATAATGCCGCCGGCCGCTTTGATTTTGGCCACCGATGTCGCATCGAATTCCGGCACGAAATCGGCATACACCTTCGATCCGCAGGCGGTGAGCATGCCCTCGGTGTAGAAGATGTCCTTCAAGCCCACCGGCACGCCGTGGATCGGGCCGAGCGGGTCGCCGCGCCGCGTCTCGGCCTCCCGCTGCCGGGCCGCCGATATCACGGCGTCGCGGTCGATGGTGACCCAAGCCCGCAGGTCGCCGTCCAGGGCGTCGATGCGCGCCAGCAACGACTCTACCAACGCCACCGGCGACAGGGTTCCTTCGCGAATCTGCACGGCGGCTTCCGCCACCGAAAGCTCGTGGAGTTCAGGCATGATTCAACCTCGTGGACGGTGGCGCTGGCGCCGCGATTGGTTCGCAGTTGTCTGCCGCAACTCTGCGGGGACGTCCGCTCTCCGGCACAGATCCTGGTATACCCGCTGCAAGTTGTTGCTGTGGGTCATGTTTCTGAAACCTCGGCACGGGGGTACCGATCCGCAAGATACTCCGCTGACGCGTGGCCGTCCAGAGCCGGGCACGTCTTGCGCGTACTCGCTTTGTCATTGCCAGCGAAGCGCCGCAATCTCGTCGCTGGTAGCGACGTGTTTCAGGAAACGTAAACGCTACGGCGCAGCGAGCGTTCCACGCGATAACAAAATGGGTACATGTGAGGTCTACTGCCGTTCGGTGCTTTTGCTGGGCCGCCCGGTCAGGATATAAGGGATGCCATCAGATATGTAGGTCTGTCCTTCTCCGGGAGCTTGGACGGATCGGCAATCGCGACCCCGGTCCCCATCAGCACCGACGCGATCCCCACGTGATTGGCTCCTCTGATGTCGGTGCCCGGCGTATCTCCGATCATCACCCCGTCTCGAGTCCCAGACCGGCGGAACGCCTCTTCAAACATGTCGGGATGGGGCTTGCCCAACTGACTGAACACAAGGTCGTTCCGGGCGGGATACCGGAGCGCCATGGCGGACTCAAACATCAACGCCACAGCGCCGCTGGCGAAGCCGAAGCCTCCTCCTTCCGGATATATCACGTCCGGGTTCGGCAGCACGAGGTGGGGCGTCTCGCCCCGATCCAGCTTCCGGAACAAGTTCGTCAGAACCGTCCCGGTGGCCTCCAGAAATGGGAAGCCCAATTGGTCGCCGATCACCAGCACGTCAAAATCGTCCTCAAACGAAACCACCTCCCCGGCCGCTGCTCGCACGTAGTCGGCGCTGTCTTCCGTCCCCAACACGACGCATCTCGAACCGGTGATGCCAACCTCTGAGAAATGGGCAGTTAGCAGGGACCCTGCGGTTATGATCCGATCGGCATCTATGTCCAACCCCAGTTCGCGGTACCGTGCAGCTCGGGTCTCAGGCAGCGCGGAGGCATCGTTAGTCAAGACGAAATAGGGCTTGTTCAGCGAATTGAGCCGGTCGATGGCTTCTGGAGCCCCCGGAACCGCACCGGGCCACCGAGCCAGGACACCGTCGGAATCGAACAGGAGCACCTCGAATTTGCCGATCAATTCATCCAGCGTGGTCGTTTGGGCCATGGTTCGTTCACCTTCGGATATGAGACATGTGCGGGACTGGTCGGGCTGGCGTGGTAAATGGTACAACCGCTGGAGACAAATCACGCGCATCCCCTGTGTACATGATTGCATCAGACACCTGGGCGAGGTCAACAAAGATGGAATTCCGCAAACTTGGCAACCTGGACGTTTCAGTCATCGGCCTGGGCACATTACGAACCTTCGATGTCACCGACCAAGATGAGATCGCCGTCCGAAGGCAGATCGTGGACAACTGCCTGGACAGTGACGTAAACCTGATCGACACCGCCGCCTGGTACGGCAACGCGGAGCAGGTCCTGGGCGAGATCACTGGGGACCGTCGGGACCGGTTCTACATCGCCACCAAGGTGTGTACCGAGGGGAAGGAGGCTGGCGAAGCACAAATTGCCCGTTCCTTCGAACTGCTGCAGACCGACTACATCGACCTCTTCCAGGTCCACAACATGATCGACTGGCAGACTCATCTCCCAACCCTGGAGCGGCTCAAGGGAGAGGGCAAGATCTGTCAGTTTCCGCGGTCATTGACCCGTCTGGTGTTACTGTTCTACGATTCTGTCACCAGCTAACTGGTCAGCGAAAATGTCCTTGCCAAGAAGGACGTTACGTTGAACCAAAAAGAACAAGGCAGAATCTCCGTGCTCAACTCCGTTTTGGAATACCAGGTTCCCATCGTCGCAGAAGCTGAACTGCTGGGCGTGTCCCCGCGCCATGCTCGCCGGATGCTGGCCTACTACCGGGGAGAAGGGCGCTGCCGCGTTGGCCCACGGTAACCGGGGTCGCCGTTCTCACAATGCCACTTCGCTCGCCGAGGCTGCCGCGGTGGTGCAACTGGCGACGGAGCGCTACGAGGGCGCCAATCACACCCACCTCACCAAACTGCTGCGGGAACGGGAGGGCATCGACCTGAGCCGGCCCACAGTAAGGCGCATTCTCAACCAATCGGGCATCGGCAGTCCCCGCAGTCGGCGCTCGCCGCAGCACCGTTTCCGCCGCCAGCAGATGCCCCAGGCGGGATACTGATCCAGTTGGACGGCAGCGATCAAGCTTGGCTGGAGGACAGAGGTCCCAAGCTCGCCCTGCTGCTGGCGGTGGACGATGCCACCAACGCCGTGATCAACGCCGGGTTTTGCACCAGCGAGACCGCCTCCGGCTTCACCCTGATGGAAGGCCTGATCGAGGGTTGGCGCATCCCTCTGGCGCTGTACAGCGACCGCCACGCAGTATTCAAGCACAACGCCCGCCAGCCGGGAACCGCGGCGGAAGCTGTCCAGTTCACGAGGTCATTGGAGGAACTGGGCATCCGACATATCTTCGCCAGCTCGCCGCAGGCCAAGGGCTGTGTGGACGCGCGGCGGGGACATTCCAGGACCGTCTGGTAACCGAACTGCGCCCGGTCGATGCCAGGGCCATCGGCCATGCCACGGCGGTGCTGCAGGACTTCCTGCCCCGCTACAACGCCCGCTTCGCCGAGCTACCCGAACATCCCGAACCGGCCTACCGTCCGGCGGCTCCCGATCTGTGCCTGCCAGAGATCCTGTGCTTCAAGGACACCCGCAAGGCGGGATGAAACATCACGGTGAAGTACAACTGGCAGGTCCTGAAGCTGCTGCCTGACCAAGAACGAACCAGCTCCACCGGACTGCGGGTGGAGGTACTCGAACGTCCCGACTGGGAGCTCACCGTCAGGTACGAAGGCCGTCGTGCAGCCACACAGAAACCGCCGCCGCGCATGGGCGCATGTGGGCGAGTGTCGCCGGCTGGTCTCCGGAGCGGGAACTCCGGCGCGTGGTCAGCAGCGTCGGGGATCACCACATCAACAGGTCGCAGCAGCGCCGCCTGTCCGCCTTGGAACCGATGCGTCCGGCCGCCCCTGCTCTCAAACCTGCCTCCGGCAAGGACGCAACAGCAGCGCGAGAAGCCGCCTACCAAAAAGCTTAGCGCCAAGGAACAAGACAAGCTGCGATCTCTACGCAAAACCGCAACCGTCACAATCTAACCCAGCGGACAAATTCGCTGTCCAAGTAACGGGACATGATCGCTGAACATCAACCAAAAGCACCAGTTCTGAACTTTCGATAACATTCTTCGGTGAGGCAACGGGCCACGCCAAACCATCGGTCGACCGATCAATAACCAAGTCAACAAGGAGAGCAAGAAATGGCCGATTTTGCTATCACTTACGGGAAAGAAGAAGGGTGGCCGGTTTTCGTCATCACAGCGCAGTGCGGACATACTTACCTGGCGCGTCGGAACCCGCCAGATTGCACCATTGAGGATTTCGTCAGGATGCACGGCGAGGTCGAACAATGCCCACCCTGTTTGACAGAGGGCGTGCAAACGATCTTGGAAGAACTCGATTACCAGCTGAACCCGGACACCGAATCCCTGGGGTGGTCTCGCCTCGCCAATGCGATCACGGTTGAGGAGACCGTCATCGGGCAATCCGCCGAGCAGAGAGACGCACAACCAAACAGGGAAGAGACGGGAATTACCAAAGGTGCAACTGGGGAAAGGATTTACATGGTGCGCGCGCAGATTGACCTTGATGCACTAGCCGAATACATGCAGTACCGTGAAGAACATGAGCTTGACTACATCATGAGCTGTCTGATGAAGGAGTGTTTTGGTAGAGACCTAATTCCGAGCACCTTCTGTACGATGTTGGACTCAAATGACCTGCCTCTGCACTTCTTGGCGTACGGGTCGGCTAATGCGGAACAGATGCAACGAGCTCACAGAAACCATCTTGATGATATCCGCTATGATTCGCACAGCAGCCGTTACGCGAACCTGCCCACACCGGGATTCTCCAAGATGCCCGGGGAACGCCGAGCTCGCAGCCTTGCCGCTTCGCCGCCAACGGCGCCTGGTGGCCGTGCAGGTGATGGCGCATACCTGGCCCGCTGAACAGCGTACATCGGTCTGGGTGAGCAGGTAATGACCACCAAGACCCTCCGACGACGCTTCTTCTCCCTGGCCGGACGCCTCACCCGCAAAGCCCGTCGTCTCACCCTGCATCTCCCTCAGGGCTGGCCCTGGCAAAACCAGTTCGGCTCTGCCCTGGCGAGACTGCGCGCCCTGCCCCTCCCCTCCTGACGCCGTCCTCGGCGTTTGACCTGTCCACCATGCCGCCACACGCCTGGCCGATCAGCGCCCGGGCTGGGCACCTGACCGCCTCCGCCAGCGATTTGCGCCGATGATCGCTTCCAACGCCGCTACCACGGGCCGTCAACATCCCCCTGGCGTGGAGTCCACATCCCGCATCGTCCATTTCATCGGCATCAGGTCCTCGCCAGCCCGTTCCCTGACCCTTCATCCCTCGTCCGACTACCGCCGAGTTCCCTTCGGTGGATTCGAGCTTGGGCGCCAGTGTTTTTCAGCGGGACCGTGGACCCGGCAAATTCGCCTCATCAGCTCTGAACGGTTACCTGTTACGGCTTTTGGTTGACATTCGACTTGGCCAATCCTAATATGTTGCCAATCGGCGCCGGGCTTAGCGTTCTGGGCTCGATAAACGGAGAGGCGGCAATGCCCCACCAAGAAGACATTCGTTTGATGGCCCATCTAATGAGACGGGCAGGCTTCGGTGATACCCGTGAGGAACTGGAGGAGCGCGTCTCAAAAGGCTACGAAGCGGTGGTCGAGGAGCTTCTGTATCCAGAGCGGCAGCCGGCCATAGACGACGAACTGCTGTACCGGTTCTTCCCGGGTTATGAGGGGGCCGGGGCGCTGCCAATAAATCAGGCCAATTGGGTGTTCCGGATGATCAACACCAAACGGCCTCTGGAAGAGAAGATGGCCCTCTTCTGGCATCAGTTGTTCGCCACCAGCAACTCCAAGGTGGACAATCCACTGGAGCTGACTCGCCAGATTGCCATCTTCCGTGAATACGGATTGGGTACTTACCGCGACCTGCTGGTAGAGGTTGCAAAGTCGCCAGCCATGATCTTCTGGTTGGACAACCAGGGAAATCGTGACGGTGCCATAAATGAAAACTGGGGGCGGGAGCTGTTGGAGCTTTTCTCCCTCGGAGTCGGAAACTACTCAGAGGATGATATCAGGGAAGCAGCCAGGGCCTTTACCGGATGGACGATTGCCCCAAAGATTCCCCGTAATCCTTACGGTCGTTTCCCTTGGCTATTCGACTACAAACCTGAGGACCACGACGATCGGGAGAAAACCTTCCTGGGGTATACCGGGAACTTCAATGGCGAAGACATCGTGGACATTATTGCGGATCAATCGGCTACGGCCCGGTTCCTGGCCCGTCACCTCTACAGATTCTTCGTCGCCGACGAGCCCCATGTCGCCAGTTGGAACATTACACCACCAGTTGACCCTGAAGCCATCGAGTTGTTGGCGGATGCCTACAATGAATCCCGTGGCGACATCCGGTCTATTTTACGAACGTTGTTCAACTCAGAGTTCTTCAAGAATGCCCGCTTCGCCCGGGTGAAAAGCCCGGCTGAATTGATCGTTGGCACTGTGCGCATGGCGGGCAACTATGAAGGCTTCAAGCCAGGACTCAACAATTTGGCGTTGGAGTGCGGTTGGCAGGGACAGGGGCTGCTCAATCCTCCCAGCGTGGAGGGTTGGCACACAGGCTCAGAATGGATCGACCCCGGCGTTTTGATGCGCCGGGTGAACTTTGCCGCTAGGATATTTGGAGACGTCTCACTACCCGGCGTGCAGGCTATCGTCAAACGGGTGTTGGTGAATGTGCATGTGCATGGGGATCATTCCCCCCAGGCGATAGTGGAAGCTTGTCTCGATGCGATGGGACCGTTGGAAGTCAGTAAGACGACCCACTCCGAATTGATTGCCCATGCCGAAAAATGTGGCGATCTAGGCTGGAGCACCCACGAAGAATTCAGCGCTACATTGCACAATGTGAGCAGGATCTTGACCTTGATCGCCGCCTCGCGAGAATATCAGTTTGCCTAGGCAAGAGCATGCAACTGATGTAGAAGGACATGAAAATGGCATCAACCCATAAAGACCCCGTACTGGTCGTGCTGGAGCTGACTGGGGCCAACGACTATCTCAATACGATTGTTCCTTATAGCAATCCCCTGTATTGGGATAACCGGCCCAAGGTCCATGTCCCTGAAGACCGATTACTGCCCATAGATGACCAACTGGCATTCCGGGCCGACTCGGAGCCGTTGAAGGAATTCTACGACCAGGGCAACTTGGCAATCATTCACGGAATCGGGTTTGAAAATTCACCCCGTTCGCACTTTCGCGCCATGGACATCTGGCATACCTGCGAGCCGGATTCCATCGGGATTGACGGCTGGCTCGCCAAGGTCGTCCGGGACTTGGATCCTCGCGGCGAGAACGTGCTGAAGGGAGTTAACCTGGGCCAGGGCATGCCTCGGGCACTGGCCATGAAGGGGGTTCCGGTTACTTCTGTCAACCACCTTCCTTCATACGGTGTACTCTCATCAAATCCGGGAATCACCTCCGAGCAAGAACGGATCCAGTTGTTGGAGACCTTTGCCCGCATGTACTCTCCCACCATCGGCACCGGACCGACCATGGAATATCTGGGACAGGCAGGACGGGATGCGTTGCGCGGAGCCGACATCATCCGGGTTGCTCCCGAAACCTATTCTTCAAACGTAGAGTACGCCAACAATTCCATCGCGAGGCGCTTCAGAGACGTGGCCCAGGTGCATCTGGCCGGCCTGGGCACCCAGGTCTTTTACACCTCCCACGGGCCCTTCGACACCCACTATGACCAGCTGGGACCGCATGAAAAACTTTGGACGGAAATTTCCGTTGCCATACGCGACTTCTTCGCCGACCTGCGTGAGCACGACGCCTCAGACGAGGTGGTTATCATGTTGTTCAGCGAGTTTGGGCGCCGCGTCCGCGATAATGGCACTGGTACCGACCACGGAGCGGCTGGGGTAGCGTTCGCCATTGGCGACCGGGTGAATGGTGGAATGTACGGGACCTATCCGTCGCTGAAACCGGAGGATCTCACTCAGGGAGACCTGGAGCCCAACTATGATTTCCGTGGCTTCTACTCCACTTTGGCGGAAAAGTGGCTGGGACTCGACCCTGTACCCATCGTCGGTGGACACTTCGAGCAAATGTCCTTCGTGTAGCTTTGGGACCCCAAAATAGTTCGCGGGAGAGGGGATATGCTGACCACCGTCGCTGCCGGCAGGGTGTATGACTACAGCTACTGCATAGGCATGTACAGTCAGGCCGGCTGGGGATTTTGGGCTCCCCAGGATTTCGTCCTGGGATCGAACGGTCGAATTTATGTGCTGAGCCGCGGTGTGGAACAATTGGGTCAGCGTGTCACCAAGATCAACTTTGACCACGATTTTCAAGGACAGTTCGGCTCCGTCGGCGAGGAAGACGGGCGCTTCGTTTGGCCCCGGTCAATTGATTTGGACCGTACCGGCCGAGTGTTCGTTTCGGACGAGTATCTCAACCGGGTAACCATTTACAGTGAAGAGGGTAGCTATCGATATCACTGGGGCAGGTCCGGCAGCGGAGATGGGCAGCTAAACGGACCGTCAGGAATCGCTTTCGACTCCCGGGGAACCGTTTGGGTGGTGGACAGCTTGAATCACCGGGTGCAGAGTTTCAACCAGATCGGTGAGTTTCAGTCCAAATTCGGGAAGCGAGGTGGCGGTGACGGAGATCTGGAGATGCCATGGGGCATCTGCATCGACCGTCAGGACAACATCTACGTCGCGGATTGGGGAAATAACCGGGTGCAAAAATTCGCCCCTACTGGAGAGTTGCTCGTTAAGTTCGAAGGCTCCAGCACCGGGGTGGGTTCGCTCAAAGGGCCATCCGGTGTAGCTGTGGACTCAGATGGCGATGTGTACGTAACTGACTGGGGGAACCACCGAGTCCAGATCTACGCCGCCGACGGCCAATATATTACGGCGCTGGTCGGTGACGCCCAAGAGCCTTCGCCATGGGCCCAGGCCTACATCGACGCCAATCCGGATATCATCAAAGCCAGGCGGCGGACAGATCTGGAGCCTGAATGGCGGTTCCGGCGGCCAGTGGCTGTCAACGTTGACGCAGACGACCGGATCATAGTTTTGGAGTCCTACCATCACCGGCTTCAAATCTACAACAAGCTGAAGGATTACGAGGAACCCTCAATAAACTTGTAGGCGCCTGCCCGTCTCCACATATTTGCCCGTTGCCGGTCACTTTCCCAGTCCGGCCCACCTAAGAAGACCCGAACCGGCCATTAGGGCCTGTTCACACTATGTATCGCGGTATTATAATGCGGCGCATGGAAATTACGGAAGAACAGTACCAACGCATCGCGCCGCACTTTCCGGTGCAGCGGGGCAACGTCAGCATTCCCAACTTGCAGGCGTTGAACGCTATCCTCTACGTCAATGAGCACGGTTGCAAATGGCGGGGTCTGCCCGAACGCTTCGGCAACTGGCACACGGTCTATACTCGGATGAACCGCTGGTCCAAAAGCGGCGTGCTGGATCGGGTTTTCGCCGCCTTGCAGGAGGAAGCAATCATCCAGGTCAGTGTGGCGGTAATGGCGTTGGACAGCACCAGCGTGAAGAGCCTGCCCCGTACTGGATACGGGGTGCATCCTGATGGCGCTGGGGCGCTCAAAAAAGCGGACTGCAAGCCATGGGCAAGTCCCGGGGCGGCTGGAACACCAAAATTCATCTGGTTGCCGCAGATGAGCGCAATGAGGTGACCTTTGCGCTGTCGCCCGGGGAAGCTCGTGATGGGCCGGAGGGCCGCCGCTTGTTGGAAAGTCTGGGGCCGCCAGAACCTGGGACCAAGTTGCTGATGGATCGGGCCTATGTAGGCAACCCCACCCGTGGGTTGGCGGTGGAGTTGGGATATGAGCCGGTGGTGCCGCCGTTGCGCAGTCGGAAGGAACCTTGGGAATACGACCGGGAGTTGTACAAAAGGCGGAACGAAGTCGAGCGGCTGTTCCGGCGGTTGAAAAGGTTCCGCCGCATCTTCACGCGGTACGACAAGTTGGATGCGATTTTCAGCGGCTTCATCCTGTTCGCCCTCATCTACGATGCCCTGAAATAGCGTGAACAGGCCCTAACCCGTTAGGGTCGGGCAGCTTTCGTAGTGGGCGCCATGCCCAGGAGGCTCAGGCTGCCATTCTGGTAGCATTCACTGACGCTCGCGTCAGATGTGGCGATATGCCACAATATCTCTCGTTGTTCAATGGGTTGTTTACGTACCTAAGAGGACGTCGGTTGGTGAAACCGCAACGTGCGCGCTACCGAGAAGGCGACCTCCAAATCTAATATTTGGTACAGATTAAGGTGAACTCGAAGCGTTGTCAAGTTCGGGAAGTTACTGCCCGAATACCGCATGACTGGAATTGCACTTAACGACTTCAGCAAGCACCCTACCGTTACTATCCAAAGCAACAAAATCTGTTGTTTACCGTTGGATCGTTCCCTTTCTAACCACGCCTAGCCGCCAATAGCCAATGGCATCGGCCTATCGAGACCGGCACCAGTACTGCAATAGCAGCATAACTTGCAGAAGTGCCGACTCCGCCGTTGCTGTCGTCAATGAAGCTTGTTTGAGGCGCAACGTCTTCGCTTGGGCGGTCGGCAGTCCGTGAACGCATGAGTGTGCTGTTAGGTGATGTCAGCCTGCCACGAACTTGGCCCACATTTCCATCAGTTCCCGGCGTGGTTCAAACAGGTCGGTCCGCGCATACGACTGCTGAGTGGGATTGCCCAGGTTGTGCACCAGTGCCGCTTCACTCACCTCCCACCCGGCGTCAGTGCGCTCCATGCACCAGTCCTTGAAGCTGCTACGGAATCCATGGGCTACGGCCGAAATTTCAAGCCTTCTCAACATGGACGTAAACACCATGTCGGACAACGGCTTTCCGCGTAGACCGGGGAACACCAAACCGCTAGACCCATCGGACAACTCTTCCGCCAACCGCAGAACTTCTAACCATTGGTGCTAGTTTGAGTTGATTTTGAAAATGCCACGAGGTTCCACTATGCTGTGAGTTGCTTACACTACAGCGGAGGAACCTCGTGAACATCGCCGATTTTATCACTGAACTGTATTGCCAGATAGACGACGCGCTGCCCGACGTTCCCCAGCACAGTCAGGCCATCCTCTCCCTCAGCGAACTGATTACCATCGGCGTGCTGCAAGCCATGAAGCCGGTTACGCAACGGGCCTTCTACCATTGGCTCAAAGACAACTATGGCCACCTCTTTCCCCAACTGCCCAGCCGCACCCGTCTCAACCGTCGGTTGCGGGCGCAACGGGACTGGACCGGCTACTTCCTGGCCCGGCCCACCGTCCTGGGGGTGGCCGACAGCTACGGAATAGAATTGCGTCATCCCATACGCGAAGGGCGACGGGCTAACCAAGTCGGCAAAAAAGGCAAGTCCAACCATCGCTGGATCGTGGGAGGTAAACTCTGCGTCGTACAGAACCAGTGGGGCCTGATTACCGATTGGGATTGCGCCGGAGCCAACGTTCACGACCAGACCTTCCTGCCCTTGCTCGCTCAATACGACGGACAGATGATTGTGCTGGCCGACACCGGCTTTCACCGCGCCAAAGGCGACCCAGACAACGTCAAGATCTGTCGTCGGGGACAGTGGAACGTGCGCATGGCAGTGGAGACGACTTTCTCCATGATGTCAGTCGTGTGGGGCAGTAAAGAAATGCGCCATCGGGCGTGGAATGGCTTTGAGGCCCACTTGGCTTACACTATCGCCGCCTTCGACATACTGACCCAATGGAATGGGTTGGAACCGGACGCCCAGGGGCGCATCCATCGCTCCATCGCTCACTTCACCCTCTGACACTTACTAGCACCAATGGTTTCTATGGACCTCTTTGACAAGGGCACCTTATGCTCGCGGCGCGCTTTCATATGCTCGGCTGGCACCGTCCATTTCCGTTCATCCCAATCTATTTCCTCCCATGTGGTGAGCCTGACCTCGCCGCTGCGCGCGGCCGTCAACACCAGGAACTCGAATGCCAATTTGGTGACCGGGTCCGCAGTCGATTGTCTGATCTTTTCCATCGCCGACGGAACTTTGCAGTAATGCAGTGCCTGATGGTGTTGCTTGGTTCGCGGCATCCTGGGTAGCACCTTGGTGATTGAACGATTGGCGGGATTGTCAATACGGTAACCTTGGGCAACCGCCCAGTCCAGCACCGTCTCCATGCGCTGGCGTACCCGGCTCGCCGTCTCCGGCTTCTCCGTCCAAATCGGCGACAGGACCGCCAAAATATCCGCAGTGCTGATGTCGGTGACCAGCTTGGATCCTATTGTGGGGAACGCGTAGGTCTCGAGCGTGCTGCTCCATTGGGCGGCATGCTTCGAGTTGGACCAGGTCGGTCGCCGCATTTCGATTACGGTTGCGGCCGCTTCGGAAAATGTCGGCGTCGGTGGTCTCTGGCGAGCCGCGATCGCTTCCCGCTTCTCTGCCAAAGGGTCGCGACCCTCTCGGATCATCCGGGTATTGAGCAAAGCAACTTTCCGGGCTTCCGCTAGCGAAACCGTGGGATAGCCACCGAGGCCCAGATTGCGCCGCTTCCGGTCTATGGTAACCCGTTGAAACCAATACTTGGCCCCGGATTTCTCCACCCGGAGATTCAGGCCACCCCCGTCCGAGTAGGTGCCAGTTTCCTGGACCGACTGGACGAAGACCGCGGAAAGGGCGTTTCGCTTGCTTTTCGAGGTCATCAGCCCTCCTCCCGGCTATACCATTGCCATACCACTATTTTGGCGGATGTAGCCGGATTTGTTCGGACATTACCGGACAAGAAAAAGGCCGTTTTCTACTTGATTTGAGTAGAAAAAGGCCGTTGATTGGGCCAATTCACGGCGTAAAAATGGCGGAGAGGGCGGGATTCGAACCCGCGAGAGGCGTTAACCCCTACGCGATTTCCAGTCGCGCCCATTCGTCCACTCTGGCACCTCTCCGCGGTTGTCCGGACGGTCGCACGTACTCGGACCATGCAGGATCCCGAAGGGCGGGTCAAGATTATAGCACGGTCGCTGGGGCGTCCGCGCTCCTGTCATCACGGCGCGGCCGGCCGAAAGACCTCCGTGTCAGGGTGGTACTGGAACCAGCCAAACCAGAAGGATGTCAGGCTGGGGATGCGGGGCAAAACCTCCGACGTGTCGGACTGATTGACCAAGCCGGTTTCGGTGACTTGCCACGCGGTGCCCGTTCCATCGACCAATACGGACGGCGGTACATCCGGTTCGTCCGTTGGCGGCAAGGAAAATGTCGTGTTACCTCGCTCGTAGATGCGGCCGGCCCTGGAGTCGGGCGACGCTACGACAACCACGTTAAGGCCGCCCAAGGTGTCGTTGATCAATCTCACCTGCTGTAGGTCAGCTACCCTGTAAGCCTTGGCGTTGTCCCCGATGGACAGTCCTACGATCACCGCTTTGGGTTCAAAAGTCACGTCCCGATTCCACACCGGGAACATCACTTCATCCGAGGTGAAATAATCGTAGTAGATTGCGCGCGGGTCGTTCTCGGGTACGTAAAAGTCGGGAGGATAGACGCCGGTGTTCCGGTCCAGCACCGTAGTATCGGGATGCTCCTCCAGCCATTCTTCCCAGGTTGTCACCACTGATGGGAAGAATGGCTGCCTGATGCCCGAATCGGCCAGAGGTCCGATGACGGGTTCGCCGATGAACTGGTTCCACAACGAACGGGTGGCCCGGTCGTACATCACCTTGTTGCTGCGGTAAAGGAGGCCGGAGGTCCCGAAGGTGGTTGGCTCCCCGTTGACGATGCCGGAATACACGATCCCGGTGCCGCAGAGGGTTCAATACACCAGCGAGATCGGTTCACCCCCCAGCACGTCGTTGGCCAACTCGTGGGCGTTCATGATGCGCAAGGGATACGCGCGGTGCTCACCGTTGATGGACACGCCGAAGACCCGGTCGCCAGGCCACAGCCAGGTCGCCTGCTCGGGTAGGATGTGCGGCGGCTGCTCCAGTGGAGGGATGCCGTCTAGCCGAACGCCTCCCCAGACCACCTCGGTGAGGTCGACCCGCGAGCGGGTGATGCCCGGTTCCAGGATGGCGCCAATGGCCGGGTCGATCAGCGCCAGCGAGTCTACCTTCCAGCGCGGGTATTCCGAAGGCGGGGCATATTCGTCCATGCGAGGCCCGACCCACTCTCGCCACAAGCGGCGGTCGAAATCGAAGTCCTGCCCGGTGAGGGCCGTCAGTGTGTCTATAGCCTGTCCCAGGGTATCCCGATTTCGGAAAAACTTGAGCGCCTCAAGGATGACCAAGACCTGGGATTTGTCACCGTACTCCTGCGTATCCGCCAGCGCGCCGAGGGTCGCCTCCGAAGGGTGGTCCAAACCGTGCCAGATGCTGAACATGGTGCGGTTGGAGTCGTAGGTGACCGCCGTGGGCTCAGCAACGGGAGCCGGACTGGGAGCGGTCGGGTCGACTGTTGCGGTCGCCGTTGCCTCCCGGGTCGGCAGCGGAGCCGGTACAGTTAATGCGGGATCCTCCAGCGCCGGCGCCGGAGGGCGGCCGCAAGCCAACGCGATTAGCGCCGTGATCAGCAGCAGACACGGAATGGATTTGGGCAACTGGATATCCATAGTTCCGAAGAAACAACCGGGGATGGAGGAGAATCGAGGTGGTCGGGCCGGCGCATCTCGTTCAGGCAGGTGAACTGTGCTGATCGACCTTGACGATCTTGACGCGATCGGGGAGCCGGGAGCCGGCTGCCCTGAGAGCCCTGGTGAGACCATTCACGTCGATGACGTAGAGTTCCACGCGGTTTTCGGGAATGTTGATACCCGACTCGACCGGAATACCGGTGGCGCTGGCAAGAGCGTGCGCTCGGTTTTGCGCCTGTTCCAGGTATCGCAACGACGCCTCAGCCTTGCGCGCCTTGGTGATCCCCTCCAAAGGATGGTCAACTATGTAGGGCGCCAGGGTGGCTTCGGGGTTTTCGGTGAACAATACCATCACGCCAAAATCCGGTTCGTGGTGGATCCACAATCCCGCGTAGGTGTCGGGCTCTCTCGACCGGAGCAGCGAACCCAGCGGTCCAACCTTGCCTTGCAGGGACAGGCGGCACACGGCTTCCTCGACACTCACTCCGAAGTCCCTGGCGTAGTATTGAGCGTCTATCCACAATGCGTCATTCTCAGGCACGTTCGGGCAGGGCAGGGGAGCATTGGCGGTTTGGGTTGATGATGACGCCGGCGGTAACCAGAGCGTCGCTACTATGATTACGACGAGCGCACCCGTAAGGATGTACACAGTGGGCGAAGTCGTCATGTCCACGCCTCAGAGCGCCAGGGCTCGACACGCATGCATGAATCGGGGGCAGGTGCCGGCCCTGCCCCCGTCGCGTAAGGATTTGCCGGAGCGATGCTAATCGGCGGCAGCGGCGGCTTCCGCGGCCGCGTACCACTCGGGGCCCTCCTCGCCTGGCTCGGGCAGCACGAAGCCGCCTTCCATGGTCCAGGACGCAGGGTTCTCGGTGATCCGGCCGGGGATGTCCTCCGGCGACACGCCGGCGACCCTGGCGAATGTCTGGGTGAGGTCGGCGAGGAGCTGCTGCTTGACTTCCTCGGAGCGGCCGGCGCGGTTGCCGCCGTCCAGGTAATAGCCTTCGCCGTGCTCGTGGGTCTGGCCCTCCGGAGTTTCCAGGAAGGTCACGGACACGAAACTACGGGGCGCGCCGGTGGAGCCGCAGTGAATGTCAGTGAAAGCCAGCGCGATCTCCTGCCTCTGGTCAAAGGACAGGGCGTCCTGGGGGATGAAACAGCGATAGTGCGGCATTGTCTGCTCCTTGTGCCGGTAATTTGGGGCTAGCCGTCGCGTCGGTCGCGCGCGGACACAACCAGTTCGTCGGTGGTGCAGCCGGTGAGGTCCATCCACATATCCTGTATGGACTGCATCAGTTCCACGCGGGTTTCTTGCTGCAGGCCGGGCGGGATCTCGCCACGCACCGCGGACGTTGTGGAAAGCCGGCCGCCGCGGAAGCCGAAACCGTGGGGGATCTCGATCCAGTTGACCGACACCTCGTCGGGGTTGCCGCCCACGAATCCGGTTGAGATACGGGCCAACTCGGAAGCCAGGCGGGGCCGCAGGTCTTCGGGGACTATCCCCTCCTGGATGGTGCAGTTGAACGTGATCATTGACCTTTCCGAACGCGACAGGTTGGTGGTGCCGCAGGGTAACATAGGCGGAAGCAACGCGGCAATCACGACTGATGACCACTGGAGGCAACCACCCATGTGCCGAAGCATCAAGACGCTGCGCAAAGCCGACCCGCCGGCCACCAATGTCGAGGTTCGCGAAGCAGCGTTGCAGTTCGTCCGCAAGATCAGCGGATACCGGCAGCCGTCACGTGCCAATGCGCCGGCCTTTGATCAAGCTGTTGATGAGGTGGCCCAGGCCACACGAACTTTGCTGGATGCCCTGGCTGCGCCGGCGGGTAACGGTCGCCAACTCAAATGACAGGCCGATGGCGCTGTGCTATCGTAGGCCAGCCCGTTGCCACGGGCATCATCATTGCTTTCAGGAAGGTTTCATCATGCCCACCATGACCGGCGGCCAGGCTCTCATGCGCTCGTTGTACCTGGAGGGGGTGCGCGTCATCTTCGGGTTGCCGGGGGTGCAGCTCTATCACGCGCTGGACGCGCTGAACGACGTGCCGGGCATCCGCCTGATCACCACGAGGCACGAGCAGGCCACCGCGTACATGGCCGACGGCTACGCCCGGGCCAGCGGCGGCGTGGGCACGGCGCTGATGGTGCCGGGACCCGGCCTGCTCAATGCGTCGGCAGCCATAAGCACCGCCTACTCGGCGTCGTCGCCGGTGCTGGTGGTGTCGGGCCAGATCGAGCGCGACCTGATCGGCGCGGACCGGGGCATTCTGCACGAAGTCAACGACCAGCAGGACTGCATCCGCCCCATCACCAAGTACGTGCGGCGCATGATGACCGCCGAGGAAGCGCCCGAGGCGGTGCACGAAGCGTTCCGGCAACTCACCACCGGCCGACCGCGGCCCGTGGAAATCGAGATGCCGCCGGAGACCATGGCGGAGCAAAAAGAGGTGTCTCTGATCGAGGCCGAGGGCTACCCGCATCCCGCCGCGTCCGACGAGCAGGTGGCGGAGGCGGCCCGCATCCTGGCCGGCGCGCGACGTCCGTTGATCTGGGCCGGCGGCGGCGTTATTTCATCCGAGGGATCCGAGGCGCTGGTGCGGCTGGCGGAGCGTTTGCAGGCGCCGGTGATCACCACCGCCGAGGGCAAGGGCGTCATCGACGACCGTCATCCTCTGGCCCTGGGCGCGTTGCGTCTGCGCAACGACCCGGTGGCCAAGGAGGAGCCTCACTTCGACGTCATCCTGGGCGTGGGCAGCCGAATGGCCTTCCCAATGTGGCTGGACGGCCAGCGCGTGGTGCAGATCGACATTGATCCCGACGAACTGGGCCGCAACTGGGAGAACACCTACGGCGTGGCCGGCGACGCCCGCACCGTGATGGAGCAGGTGGACGCCAGGCTGGCCGAGAGCATCGACCTGGGTTCCCGCCCGTCCTTTGCCGCCGAGACCGAGGCCCTGCGCCAGAGTCGCAAGGAGTCAGCCCTGCGGCCGGAACCCCAGGAGTCGTATCTGCAAGCCGTCCGCTCCGCGGTGCCGGAGGATGGCATCCTGGTGTCGGGCATGACCCAGCTGGGCTACTACGCCCGCGCTTTCTGGCCCACCTACGAGCCGCGCACCTTCATCACGTCCAGCTACTCGGGCAACCTGGGCTACGCCTACCCCACCGCGCTGGGGGCCAAGGTGGCGCAGCCGGACCGGCCGGTGGTGGCCCTGTGCGGCGACGGCGGGTTCCTGTTCAACTCGCAGGAGTTGGCTACGGCGGTTCAGCACGGCATCAACGCGGTGGCCGTGGTGTTCAACGACAACGCCTACGGCAACGTGCTGCGCGACCAGGTGAACCAGTTCAACGGCCGCGCGGTGGGCGCCGAGCTACACAACCCCGACTTCGTCAAGCTGGCCGAGGCCTACGGCGTCCGCGCCGCCCGCGCCGAGGGCCCCGAGGCGCTGGAGTCGGCCCTCCGCGAAGCCCTGGCCGCCGACGCGCCCAGCCTGATCGAGGTGCCCGTGAGCATGATGCCGACGCCGTTTACGTAGGCAATCGACCCGGCGCAGGGAGGATTGACCTATGAAACTCACGGTGACCATTGACCGGGATGAAGATGGCGTCTGGATCGTGGAATGCCCGGCCATTCCGGGCTGTGTAAGCCAGGGCGATACGAAGGATGAAGCGCTGTCGAACATCCGGGAAGCCATCAAGCTCTGCATGGAAGTGCGCGCCGAACGGGGCCTGCCGCTGACCGTAGAAACCCGGCAGGTGGAGGTTGCCTTGTAATGCCCCAGTTGCCGGTCTTGAGCGGGTCGGAGACGGTGCGCAATTTTGAGCGTTTTGGCTGGGACGTGGCCCGCCAGCGGGGTAGCCACATCGTGATGACCAAGCCTGGGGAGATGGCGACGCTCTCCGTGCCCAATCATTCCACGGTTGCAAAAGGCACACTGCGCCGCCTCATCCGCGATGCCGGCCTGACCGTGGCCGAGTTTTGCGCTGCGCTGTAATCTTCACTTCCTGCGACCACAAGCAAGGTCTCAGGCGACGAGTTCAGAGGCCGCACGGCCGGCACCGACCTGCACAACCCCGACTTCGCCAAGCTGGCCGAGGCGTATGGGGTGCTAGTAAGGGAGGCTGCGGATGCCTTTGGCGGCGGACGTGCCCATGGTGATCGAGGTACCTGTGGGGATGGTGCCGACGCCGTTTGAGGTTTAGTGAGGACAGTTGACAAGCCGTTGTGTACGGCGTACACTGAATTTGTGACCGTTGTACACAGAGACTGGAATGGCTACTGATAGTGACGAATTTGTCGGTATCAATGAGATCGCCGGTTTAGCCGGCGTCTCGCGCCAAGCCGTGTCCAACTGGCGAGCTCGTGCGAAGGATTTTCCCAAACCGATCGTCGAGTTGAAGGCCGGGCCTGTGTTTCGGAGGTCTCAAATTCGATCGTGGTTACGGACAAGGAAGGTTCCCATGGCTAATGTAATCTCAACCATCAACTTGAAGGGCGGTGTCGGTAAAACTACCACGACGGTAGCTTTAGCCGAAACGTTGTCCGCAGAAATGCGGAAACGGGTTCTCGTTATTGATCTAGACCCGCAAACCAACGCCACAACCATGCTGATCGGCGAGGACCGGTGGTCCAAGCTCAATGCACAGGAATGCACACTTGCACGGCTGTTCAAAGATGCGCTAAATCCAGATCCCGAAAGCAAGAAATTCGACCTCGATTCCACCTTGCAGAAGCGGGTATCCGATGTCCGTGACACGAACATTGACCTGTTGCCGTCCAGTTTGGACCTGATCGACGTGCAAGACCAACTCGCCACCATTCCTAGCGGACGATTTTACTCCGTCAACCCCATCGAGTTGCTCTGGCGCGCCGTGAAAGCCACGCTTGACGATTACGACATCGTTCTCGTGGATTGTCCACCAAACCTAGGTATCATCACGTTGAACGGATTGAGAATCTCCCACGGGTACATCATTCCGACAATACCAGATCACCTCTCGACCTATGGCATTCCCCAAATCGTGCAACGGGTAGGGGCGTTTTCTGAGGAGATCGCCGAAACTATCGACCCGCTTGGTATCGTGATAACCAAGTATCAGGTGCAATCGACGGTTCATAACAACACTCTTCGGAGGTTGCGTGGTAGCGGAGATGCCCCGGTTTTCAAAACGATCATTAAGCAGGCGAACGCTATTGCCTCCGCAGCTGAACTCACAGGCAAACGCACCCTCAGGCAGAAATACGGATCTAGCGGCTTCGTCAATGACTACTATGCTCTCGCTGGCGAAGTGCTGAGCAGTTTGGAGTGACGCCATGAAACTCAGACGGGCATTACAAAATCTGGCGAAAGCGATTTCGGAAGAAGCAGAGCGCAATCCAGAATTCGAAAGCCGTGTTCGCGTAGCGATAGGCTTGCCTGAAACTGATAAGGGAAGTAGCAGTTCAGGTCAGAATGAGGCTACGTCCCAAACAGGTCCTCGTCGCCGGCGCAACAGGCGGACACCCGCGGTGTTAGATCCGGTGCAGATTGTGCAAGAAAGTGAGCAGTCTCTCCGTGAACAGTTGGCTCTTTTGACAATTGAGCAGCTCAAAGACATAGTGGCCGATTACGGGATGGATCCCAACAAACTGGTGATGAAGTGGAGAACGACGGAAAGGATCATCAACCACATTGTTGAGATGTCCATTTCCCGATCCAGAAAAGGAGATGCGTTCCGTTCTTGACAAGAGGAGGACCCGGATGGCCAGATACCTCACAAAAATCATCGAGCACGAAGATGTCGGCTACGTCGCCCTCTGCCCAGAACTGGACATCGCCAGCCAGGGTGACACCGTCGCCGAGGCCCGCGATAACCTCAACGAGGCTTTGGATCTGTTTTTTGAGACGGCTTCGGGCGCCGAAATCGAGCACCGGCTGAACGATGGGCCTTCGGTTTTGCGTTGACCCAGAAACAGGGATGCCTCACATCTGCCGGCACCGCGTTGCGGACATTCTGTACGGTCCCATCGAAACGGAGAGGACGATGAAAGACCCCAACGCGTACCAGTCCGATTGGGATCCCGATGAAGTCAAAGAGATGCAGGAACTTGCGAAATACTTCGATTCCCTGACCGAAGAGGAATGGATCGCCCACGACGAATACGCTTACGAGAATCCCCATACCGTGGACGTGCTGGTGCCCAAAGAGTTGCTCTCCACCGTCAGGGACATGATCGCGCGCCACGAGGCTGACCATCCCGAAGAAACCGCCGCGATTCAGGCCTGGCTTGATCGGAAGTCGGACGGGCCCGGCAACTTCCCGCCCGGCTGGGATGCGGAGCGCGTTCACCGACTTATCGCCGAAGCCCTGGCTGAAGAGGAAGCGCTGGGGGAAGAAGCGGCTGACTTCAAGCCCGACGGCCTGACGCTGATGCTGATTCCCGCCAAACTGGCCCCCGCCGTCCGTGAACTCCTGGCCGGCCACGGGGCGGATGCGCTTGCGGAACCCTCGCCCACCGACTAATCTTCGGAAGACCTAACCCAACTGCTATGCCCACTCGCATCCTCATCACCGACTTCGTCTGGCCCTCCACCGCGCCGGAGCGGGAGGTGCTGGTTGCCGGCTTGGGCGACGAGGTGGAGGTCATCGAGGCGCCGGACGGGTCGGAGGCGACGCTGGCCGCGCTGGCCGCCGACTGCGACGGCATCATGACCTGCTTCGCGCAGGTGACGCCGGCGGTGGTGCGGGCGGCCGAGCGGTGCCGGGTCATCAGCCGGTACGGAGTGGGCGTGGACAACATCGCGGTGGACGTGGCCACCGAGCTGGGCATCCCCGTCACCTACGTGCCCGACTACTGCATCGATGAGGTCAGCGACCACGTGATGGCGCTGCTGCTGACCTGGAACCGGCAGGTCGGGTTCTATGACGGCGTGGCCAAAGCCGGACGCTGGGAGGGCACGCCGTCGCCCCACCCGCTGACCCGGCTGCGCGGCCAGACCATCGGCATCGTCGGATTCGGGCGTATCGGCCGCGCCGTGGCGGATAAGGCCCGGGCCTTCGGGCTGGACGTGGCGGTCTTCGACCCGTACCTGCCCGCTGACGCCGTGTTGCCCGACGGCGTGTCGGCGGCGACGATGGACGACCTGCTGGCGGTGTCAGATTACGTCACCGTCCACACGCCGCTGAACGACGAGACGCGCGGACTCATCGACGCGACCGCGTTCGGGCTCATGAAACCGTCGGCGTATATCATCAACTGCGCCCGCGGCCCCATCATCGACGAGCCGGCATTGATCGACGCGCTGCGGGACGGGCAGATCGCCGGCGCCGGTCTGGACGTGGTGGAATCGTCGGCGCCGCCGGCGGATCACCCTCTGTTCGCCATGGACAACGTGATCGTCACGCCTCACGTCGCATTCCTGTCCCGGCAGTCGGTGCTGGAGCTGGAGGTCCGCACGGCGCAGGCCACGGTGGACGTGCTGCAGGGTCGGATGCCGGAGTTCCTGGTGAACCCGGCGGTGTTGCCCCACTCGCGGGTGGCGCTGCGATAATAATGTCAGAAGTAGGATTTGGCGGATTGGTGTGATGGTCAGGATTGAGGCAGTTATGCCATTTGACGGGCGGTAATCCTGATAATCCTCAAATCCCGAAAATCCTGCTTCTGACGATTTGGAGGGGATATTTTGACAACGGCAGGCTTTACCATCAGTTACCTGGGCACGGGCGCGGGCGGTTGCATCATGCGGAACCACACCGCCATCGTTCTGGACTGCCCCACCGGCGAGCGGATCCTCCTGGACGCCGCGTCGGGCAACACCGTGCTGCGGCATGGGCACGAGCTGGGCATGTCGCCGAACGAGTTTGACCATTGCCTGTTGAGCCACAGCCATGCAGACCACTGCGAGGGGCTGCCGCACATCGAGATGCAACGGAGCCGACGCAATGAGGAAGAACACCCAATGCAGGTCTACGGCTCCGAGCAGGCCATGGCCGACATCGGCACCCTGCTGGCCCTGCCGACCCGAGGGCTCACCGTCGACGCTGAGGGAGCGCTCAGGCGAGACGGGCGCAGGTCCATCGCTTTCCGTCCCACGGAGCCGGGGAATTGGGTTCAGCTGACGCCTGGCGTGCGAGCCTGTTCCACGCAGGTCAACCATATCCGGGGAGCGCTGGCCTGGCGGGTCGAGTCGGGCGGGCATGCGGTGGTGTTTTCCGGAGACACCCGCTGGTGTCCGGAACTGGCCGAATTGGCCCAGGGAGCGACGCTGTTGATCCATGAGGCACTCTGCACCGAAGCGAAACGCGAGATGGCCGACGGCACCGCCCACTCCACGGCGGCGGAAGCGGCGCGCATCGCCCAGCTGGCCGGCGTCGGGTCCCTGACCCTGACGCACATCCACAACGATTTTCACGCTGATACCGAGCCCCTGGCCGCGGAGGCGCGGTCGGTGTACGACGGGCCGGTGGCGGTTGCGGAAGACTGCTGGCAACAGTACGTGTAGGTTGCCAGCCTTGCAATCTGTGGATATATGTAATACAATATATCTACAATCGTGATACTGCATCGAGGAATTCCCATCAACGCAACGGACGTAATTGCCTTCCAACGCAACCGCTGATCGGTCATCAGGAACAACAGTGACTTTATCGATTGGAAGCAATACCGTTGTATAATTGAGTACGACCGCCCAATTTCAGGAGGATTTAAATGAACCGCACTCAACGTGATTTGATACTGCTCGCCGCCGGCATCGGCATCGGGGTTGGCCTCGGCATGCTGCTTGCGCCGCGCAGCGGACGGGAAACGCGACAGGCGTTGACGCAGGGCGCCAACCAGGCCGTCGAGCGCGGCCGCGACTACTGGCAGCGCATCCGCAGCCGGATCGCCGCCGGCGACAGCGACGCCGAGCTGGAATCCGAAGATTAGCCTGGACCGTCCGCCGGGGCGACGGTCGAACCGGCCGTCGTCCCGGCGCTTTTTGTGCCCCAATGGGGAGGACAGCTGTTTATGTCGCCTGACGTCGTGTCGATTATCCGAGATATTGCAATTATCGTTATGGCCGTCATGGTGACCGTGGCGGCGCTGGTTCTCACCGTCGTGACGCTGAAGATCTATCCCAAAATCAGGCGCGCTGCGACCAATTTTGAGGCGGCGTCGTGCATTATGCTGGACACGGCCGCGCGGATCTCCGCCCTGGTGAGCGCGGGCAGCGAAATCGGCTCGTTTGTCTGGGACCTGGTCACACGGATTCGAGGGCGCGCCAATGACAAGTCAGAGGACGAAAGCGCCCCATCTAACTGACCGGTCGGCGCTTTGACCCGCCGCGCCGAGTATGTATTTCCCGTATGCTCGCCTTGTACACGTTCCGGGGCCTAAGTTATAATTCCGAGTTAGTTTCAATCGCGCGGTGTGTGATGGCAGACATATTCGACAAGTTGCAGCCTATCGTGGATCGTTACCGGTCCATCGAGGATGAAATGGCACGCCCGGAAGTGGCTGCTGATTACTCCAAGCTGCGCGAGTTGAACCGTGAACGGTCCGGCCTTGAAGAACTGGCGGGCATCGACAGCCAGCACCGTAAGCTGTTCGAAGAGCAGGCTGACCTGAAAGCGCTGATCGGCGAGGGCGGTGACCCTGAACTGGTGGAGATGGCCCAACTGGAGTTGGACGAGGTCGAACAGCGCATTGCTCAGTTGGCGCAGCGGTTGCGGATCGCCCTGCTGCCGAAGGACCCCAACGACGAGCGGGACGTCATCGTGGAGATCCACGCCGCCGCCGGCGGCGAGGAAGCATCGCTGTTCGCCGGCGACCTGTACCGCATGTACCAGCGCTTCTCCCAGGAGCAGGGCTGGGCAGTAGAGATACTGGACTCCAACGCGTCGGATCTGGGCGGCTTCAGCCGCATCGCCTTCTCCGTCGATGGGGACAACGCCTTCAGCCGGCTCAAGTTCGAAGCCGGTGTGCACCGGGTGCAGCGTGTTCCGGAAACGGAGACGCAGGGTCGCATCCATACCTCCACCGTTACGGTGGCGGTGCTGCCGCAGGCCGACGAGGTCGAGGTGGACATCAAGGAGGACGACCTGCGCATCGACATCTTCCACGCCGGCGGCCACGGTGGGCAGAATGTCAACAAGGTGGCCACGGCGGTCCGCATCGTCCACGAGCCCACCGGCGTAGTGGTGGTCTGCCAGGACGAGCGGTCGCAGTACAAGAACAAGTCCAAGGCCATGACCATCCTGCGCAGCCGGTTGTACGCGGCGGAACAGGAGCGCCACCAGGCGGCCATCTCCAACAGCCGCAAGGCGCAGATCGGCAGCGGCGACCGCTCCGAGAAGATTCGAACCTACAACTATCCGCAGGATCGGATCACCGACCACCGCATCGGACTGTCGGTCCACGGCGTCCAGCGTTTGATGGACGGCGGTCTGGGCGACATCATCGACCGCCTGATCGCCGCCGACCAGGAACGGGCCCTGGCCAGCGTGTCCGCCTGATGCCAGGATTGACGACCAGCATGATCAGGGGCGGCCGCAGGGTCGCCCTCGCCGATTGAGAATTATGCCCAACCTCCGTACCGTCATTCAGGAGACGCACCGTACCCTGGAGTCCGCCGGCATTCCGGACGCCCGCCTGGAAGCCGAAGTGATGGCCATGGACGTGATGCGGATGCCCCGCCAGGCCATCTTCGCAGAGCAGGAGACCCAGGTCTCGCCCCAGCAGGAGGAACAGCTGGCAGTCATCGTGACCCGCCGGCTCACGCGGGAGCCGCTGGCTTATATCCTCAACTACCGCGAATTCTACGGCGTCAACCTGTTGGTGAACCGGGACGTGCTGATACCCCGGCCGGAGACCGAGACCATGGTGGAGCACGCCCTGTTTATGGCGCTGATGGGCATGGAAAGCCTTGAGCTGGTCATCGCCGACGTGGGCACCGGAACCGGCGCTATCGCCGTGAACCTGGCCATCCACCTGCCGGCGGCGCGCATCTACGCCAGCGACGCATTCGACCCCACCCTGGACGTGGCCGCCTACAACGTACGCATGCACAACGTCGCCGACCGCGTCACCCTGCTGAAGGGCGACCTGCTTGAACCACTGCCGGAGCCGGTAGACGTCGTCGTCGCCAATCTCCCCTACCTGCCCACGGATCGCATTCCCACACTACAACCGGAAATTCAGTGGGAGCCGGTGGCGGCGCTGGACGGCGGAGCCGATGGCCTGGATCACATTCGGCGCCTGTTGTCCCAGGCTGCGGCATCACACCGCGGAGAAGGCAGCCGGCTGAAGCCCCATGGCGTGATCCTGCTGGAGATGGACCCCGAGCAAATCTCCGAGGCTCGGTCCCTGGCGTCCGCGGCATTTCCAGAGGCGGAAATCACCGTCGAGCCGGACCTGGCCGGTATGGACCGGGTGCTGTCCATCAGCCTCGCCCGCGATTACTGAGATGTGAGCGCGCGGCGTCTACATTGTCCGCTAGTTCGCAAACGTCCGCGATCTGCCGGTGAGCGCCAATGCGTGCCCTGATCGTATCAGACATCCACTCCAACCTGCAGGCGCTGGACGCGGTCCTGGCCGATGCCGAAGATGCCGGCGGATACGACGTGGTTTGGTTCCTTGGTGATCTGGTGGGCTATGGCTCGGATCCAAGCGCGTGCATCGATCGATTGCGCAGGCTGCCCCACGTCGCCATCGCCGGGAACCACGACCATGCTGTGACCGGCAAGATCAACCCGGACCTGTTCAATGGCGCGGCCCGGGCCGCGGCGCTGTGGACTACTCAACAGCTGTCCGACGATGAAATGGCATATCTGGCCGCGCTACCCGAGGTGCGGCAGACGGGGAAGTTCACCCACGTGCACGGCAGCTTGCGAGATCCCGTTATGGAATATCTCATCAGCGAGCCGGCAGCCCTGGCGACCTTCGTTCTGATGGAAACGCCCTTCTGCCTGGTGGGACACTCGCACTATCCGTTGGTCTGGACTGAAGAGGACGGCCGGGCCGGCGTTGAACTGCTCGACCCGGACACGCCGCTTTTGTTGGAAGTCGGTCGCAGAATGATAGTGAATCCTGGCAGCGTGGGCCAGCCGAGGGACGGCGACTGGCGCGCGTCCTACCTGCTCTATGAAAGCGAGCGGGGAGGAGACAGTGGTATTCTGCTGCACCGTCGCGTCGAATATGACCTGGCCGGGGCACAGAACGGGATACTCGCCGCGGGTCTCCCGGAGTCGCTGGCAATTCGCCTGGGGAGCGGACACTAGCATTCACGCGTACCCAGTCTGCGGTGGGGGCTCGTCAGAATCAAGATTTGGAGATTATCAGGATTGGAACCGTTCAGTGATGGAGATCTCCTAATCCTGCCAAATCATAAAATCCCGTAAATCCTGATTCTGACGATTTACGCAAGTGGGTACGCATCAAGGCGCTAACAAACTTGACGGTTTTCGGCCCTGACGATTAAACTTTTTTGCGACATCCGCTCGCCCAAAGAGCAAGTCGAGGTAACATCATCGCTATTCAACAGGTCAATGGCAACGCCGCATTCAGTGAAGACGTAGCATTATTCATAGATTGGGAGAACTTCAAAATCAGCCTGGCGGTACGGGGTAGGACCCCCAACGTGTCGGCGCTGAAAGAAGAGGTTTCCAACCACGGCCGCGTTGTCGTCGGCAAAGCCTACGCCGACTGGGTATCCCGCGCCCCCGAGCTGAAAGGGGCCAGCCAGTTTATCCATGACCCGCCGTCGCTGTACGCCGCCGGCATCGAGCCCGTTTACGTACCCACGCGATTGCCCCTGCGCGGATCCTACCAGTCGGGTCGTACCGTCAGCGTCAAAAACAGCGTTGACGTGAAGATGACCGCAGACTGCATCGACACCGCGCACAATTTCCCCAACATAAACACCTTCGTCCTGGTATCCGGGGACTCCGATTTCATCCACGTCATCAACTCCCTGAGGGCGGTCGGCAAGCGCGTCCTGGTGGTTGGCGTCTCCTGGGCCACCTCACGGCGGATGGCCGACCACGTGGACGGCCTGATCTTTTACGACGCGGACGTCGATCCGATTGACGCCGAACCCGAACCTGGCTTCCACCGCGCGCCGGCGCAGCGCGGCCGCCAACAACAGCCCGCTGCCCTGGCTAACCCCGGCCGACACCAACTGCCCGAGGTCATTCGCGCCATCGAGGACGTGATCCGAACCGAGCGCGCGGCCGGCCATACGCTTCTTCTCACCTCGCTCAAGCAGCGGCTGGTGCGCCGCATCGCGGGGTTCGACGAGCGCAAGCTGGGCTTCTCCGGCTTCAAAAAGCTGATGCTGCGCGTGGCTGAAGAGGGCAACATCAAGATACGCAGCGTCGATCTCGTGGACTGGATCCTGATGGCCGATGAGCCGGACCCCGAACCGGTGGCCAGTGACGATGACGACGCCGAACTGGAGACCGTAGAATCCTACGACGCCGCCGATGCCCAGGAAGATGCTCCCGAGAGCGATAGCGGTGACGCGGCCGATCAGTCCGATGAATTGGACGAGCGCGCTGCCGACGACCGGACGCCAGCGCCCCGGGACCGAGCCCAGCAGGATGCTCCCGCGCGGGCGAACAACCCAAGGCGTGTCCGCGAGGAACCGCCTCCGCCCCAGCCGTCCCCGGCCGAGCGCTCCCTGATGGAGGCTATCGCGGACATGGACCTGCCCGAGTCAGGCGACCCGGAGGGCGACGCGGCCCGCATCGCCGACTTGGTGGTGATGAGCCACACTCTTGAGGAACTCCAAGGTGCCGACTCCGTGATGTTCCAGGCGCTGTGCAACGCGATCAGTGAAAATCTTATCGCCGGGATCGAAGCCGAGGACGCCACGATCCGCAAGCACTGGGGAGACTCGACCGACCTGGTAGCGCGCAACCTGATCACGCGCTACGTGCGAACCCTGATGGCCGGCGGCCTGTTCCAGTATCGCAACATCAACTTCAGGGATCCGGAGACCAACCGCGCGCGGCGACGACGCGTCTTCGGCCTGAACCGCGAGCATCCGGTCGTGGGATTCGCGCTGGCAGCCCGCTTGGGCCTGCCTTACGAGCCTCCGGCCGACGATGATACCGCTCCGGCCGATGACAACCCCGCTCCCACCAACGACGCCATCGCCGCGCCGCCGGTGGATCATCACGGCTCGGCCGAGGCAGATAGCGCCGAAACGGCCGATGAGGCGGAAGTAGTCGCCTTCAGCTGAGGGCGCTCACCAACCGATGCGCGAGCGGGTCCCCCGGGCGTGGGGCGGCCCGCTTATGCTTTGGGTGCAACGTCCGGCGCGTTCCGCGCCCAACGGGCCAACGCTTTGTCGGATGCCGTGATTTCCGCAACTGAAGTGTAGTAAAAGTCCTGCCATCCGCGTTCCGGCAGACCGGCGAACAGCATCAGGTTCAGCGGGTACTCCTCGCTGTCGGTGACCCGGCGGAAGTCGTCGCGGAACAGGAAAGTCGGCTTGCCCAGCGCGATGGCGATGCCGAGCTCGACCATCACCCCCTCATCAGGCGGCGTGCCGTTCACGACGGCGAAGATCGCGTCCGCGTCGCGCACGTCCCGGCAATCGGCCAGGGCGATCCGGTAGGCCCACCCCGGCTGGGAAATGTCGATTTGGTTGTTGCGCTGAAAGGGCTCCCACACCTCAAGGCCGAGGGTCTCCAGAGCGCCGACGAGTTCAGGCAGCAGGCGCGTCTTTTGCTGCTCCGAGAAGCCATACGGGTTGGCCAGATAGATTGTTTTGCGCTGAGTTGTTCCCATGCCGGCAGGTTATGACCGGGAGGATTCCCGCCAGAGTCGGCAGCCGGTGACACCCAGGGCAGTGGGAACCATCGTGTCCACAATGATCCAAATTATGTCGTTGGTGACGTCGCCCTCGCTGCCGTTGATGAATCGGAACCAGTTATACAGGAAGACCAGAGAGACGCCCAGCGTTGCATAGAACGTGGCGTTGGCTTCCAGGTACGCGCGAGTAACCGCCTCGTTGCCGTCGGGCACGCTGATGTGGATCTTTTGGTGAATGTTGAACGCCAGGGCCGTGGCCAGGCCGATGAGCATCATCACGTCCAGCACGTGCCAGACGACCAGCACGCTGACCAGGCCGCCCAGAAACGTGCTGACGATGAAAAACACCGCCACCGCCACCGCCGTGGCCAGCATATAGACGCAAACCAGCTTCTTGATCGCGTTCATAGCGCCTCGCACGTTCTTTATTCAACGCCGTTATTCCAGCGCGCTCTGCAAGCCACCGTACCAAGTCTCCGCGATATTCGTCACCGGCAAGTCAAACAGGATTCCGATATTCAAGCTTTCTCCGCCGGTTATGCCCAGTGTCATCGCCGGCACGCTGGATTCCGCGGCGAGGCTGTGCACGACATCCAGCGCCTGGGGTTTCACCGCTACCAGTATCCGGGAGGGCGTTTCGCCTAACAGCGCGACGTCCCATCGCCGGGGAATGCCGGCCACGAACTCATCCGACGCCGTAAAACCCACCGGCCTGCCGCACCCGATGCGGCCATCTCCTAATATGCAGCACTCAGCCAACGCGACGGCAAGCCCTCCATCGGAACAGTCATGAGCCGACTTCGCCAGCCCGTCCGCGATGAGGCTTCGGCAGAATCCCTGCACCCGACGCTCCAGGGGCAGGTCAATCCTGGGTCGGCCCCGCACCGAGCCGTGCACCGTGTTCAGGTACTCGCTGCCGGCCAGGTCAGACGCGCGGGCGGTGAGCCGGTCCGCGCCCAGCAGGACCACCGCCAAACCTTCTTCGGGGAACCCGGCGCCACAGCGCTGCCTGACATCCTCCAGCAGTCCGAGCGCTCCGACGATTGGGGTGGGGTAGATGGCCGTTCCCTGGCTTTCGTTGTACAGGCTCGCGTTCCCGCTCACCACCGGCACGCCCAGCGCCCGGCACGCCCGCGCCATGCCCCGAATTGACTGTTCCAACTGGTAGTAGATCTCCGGTCGCTCCGGGTTGCCGAAGTTCAGGCAATCGGTGAGCGCCAGGGGTTCCGCGCCGACGCAGGACAGGTTGCGCGTAACCTCCGCGACGACCATCTGAGCGCCGCGGTAGGGGTCCAGGAAGCACTGCCGTCCGTTGCCGTCGATGGCTACGGCGATAGCGGTCTGCGTACCCTTGACCCTCAACACTGCAGCATCGCCCGAGCCCGGGCCAATGACGGTGTTGGTCTGCACCTGGTGGTCGTACTGGCGGTACACGTTCTGCCGGCTGGCTATGTTGGGAGCAGCCAGCAATCGCAGCAACGTCGCTCCGGCGTCGGCCGGCATAGGAACGTCGCGCAGGCGGAGCCGCTGCCGTTCCACCGACTCCGCCGCGGGTTGCCCGTTCAGCCGGTAGCGCGGAGCGTCGGTCAGGTGCGATACGGGGGCGGAGGCGATGGGTTCCGCTCCATCGGTCACCAGCGCATAGGCTTCGTCCGTCACAGCGCCCACGGGTTGGCATGGGATGTCCCACTTGTCGAACACTTCGCGGATGGCGGGCACGTGTTCCGGCGCGGCGGCCAGCAGCATTCGTTCCTGCGACTCCGACAGCATCACCTCGTAGCCGGTCATGCCCGATTCCCGGCGGTGCACCTGGCTGATGTCCAGCGCGATGCCCCGACCGCCGCGCGCTGCCGACTCCACCGCGGCGCTGGTGAGGCCGGCCGCGCCCAGATCCTGCAGCGCGCGCACCCTGCCGGTGGCGAGGGCTTCCAGGCAGGCCTCGATCAGCGATTTCTCCAGGAAGGGATTCCCCACCTGTACCGTGGGACGGAGTTCCTGCTCCTCCTCAAAGGTGCGCGACGCCAGTCCGGACGCGCCGTGAATCCCATCGCGGCCGGTGCCCGCGCCAGCCAGCAGCAGTACGTCGCCAGGCCGGTCGGCCGCCGCGCTGGCCAGGTCCTTGATGCGCGCGATGCCGACGCACATGGCGTTCACCAGCGGGTTCTGCGAGTAGCAATCGTCGAAGTAGATTTCTCCGGCTACGTCGGGGACGCCGATGCAGTTCCCATACCAGCCGATGCCGTCCACGACGCCTTTCAGTAACCGTCGGTTCGCCGCGGAGTCGGGCGGGCCGAAACGCAGGGAGTTGAGCAGCGCGATGGGTCGCGCGCCCATGGCCAGTATGTCGCGGACGATGCCGCCGACGCCGGTGGCCGCCCCCTGTAACGGCTCCACCGCCGACGGGTGGTTGTGGGACTCCACCTTGAAAACCACCGCCAGCCCGTTCCCAATGTCGATGGCGCCGGCATTCTCGGCGCCTGCCTGGGAGAGGGTCCGATCAGAGCGCGACGGCAGCAATCCCAGCAACGGTCGGGAGTGCTTGTAGCCGCAGTGTTCGCTCCAAAGCGCGCCGAACATGCCCAATTCCACCGGGTTGGGCTCCCGGTCCAGCCGGTCGACGATCAGGTCGTACTCCGCTTGGGACAGCGCGATTTCGTCGAGAATTTCCTTGCTAACCGGCATTGCAGACTCTGAATATGGACATTAGCCACCGCAGCCAAACCCGTCGGTGACTATCGGTTACGCAAAAGCCTGATCTCTGCTTCCAGCCGGAGGCGTTCGGCTCGCTCGGCATCTCGCTCAGCTTCGGCGGCGATGCGTGCGTCGGTTTCCTCGTAGTAGGTGGGCAAGTATCCTGTTTCCGGGTCATACCAACGCAGGTGCCCGTACTCCCAGCACACGTACAGGCCAAGCACAGTGCTGTACCCCCGGTACCGGGCATGGCTCACCTCAACTACGTTTATTGGCTGGTACGCCCCACTCACCAAACGATCGCCCGCGAGAGCGGTTTGGTAGCGCTGCCCGTCCGTGTCGTCAAACCGCCAGTACTCCGGCACTCCGTAATCGGCATAGCCCCTGCGCTTATCCGTCTCGTCCCGAAGGCTGGTGGTTGGCGAAGTGATCTCCAGTACGAAGTCCGGCGGCTTGCCGTGGCAGTCAATAGAGTACCCCTGTTCCGCGACGACCACGCTGCTGTCAACATCGAAGGCAATCAGGAGGTCGGGTTGCAGCAAGCCCCGCCGTTGGCTGGTGTTCCAGCCAATGGGCGTTTCGCTTGTAACCACCGTGCTTGCCGAGAATCCCAGACGCACGCGCAGGGCGGGCAGATGGGCCGGTTCGTTGAGAAAGCGGGTGTTCTGCATATCGTCCCTGGGCGGCAGTTCGGGAAAGTGGCCGCCGCTCGTAACGGCTGGCGGCGCGGTGGGCTTGGTGGTCATAACGAGCCTCGCAGGGATGCAGTAACCGGCGGTATGTGTATCGTGCGTTTTAGGTGGTTTCTAATCCTACGCTCAAATGGGCGAAAACGGAACGTTGTTGCCTTCGGTCGTACGATCAATATAGGTCAACCAATGAGCCCCCCAACCACCACCATCGCCACACCGCCGACGGCCATCAGCGTGCCAATGACCAGCTCCTTGGTGATGGTTTCGCTCTGGCGCAGGAACAACCGCGCCAAAAGCAGCGTCACCAGCGGGTTGCACGACACGATGGGGGCGATCACCAGGATGCTCGAACCCTCACGGGTGACCGCGAAATACACGGAAATCACCGCACAGGCCGCGGCGAACCCGGCCAGGAAAACGAACAGGGGCGCCCACCCTCCGCTGGTCGATTTCTGCACGGCTTCGCGTCCGTAGACGGGCGACAGCACCAACGTGGCGAAGAACATGCTGCCCGCCGCCATGATCAGCGGCGAACCGAACTGCAGGCTGAGCACGCGCCCGCTCAGGGTCGAGGCTCCGTAACAGGCTGCCGCCAGCAGCGCCAGCACGTAGCCGGCTACCGATTTCCAGTCGCTGCCCCAACTCTGGCGCAGAAAATTGCCACCGGTCAGCCCCAATCCGATCACGACCACTACGGTGCCGACACCCAACAACAGGGTGAGATGTTCGTTGAATCCCGGCACTCCGAGGCGGGTCAACGTTATCGAGAACAGGGCGGCGAACAGCGCCGCGCAGCCCACGATGGGGGTAACGCGGGAGGCCCCGATCAGGCTGATGGCGACGTACTGCTGAGATCGCCCGCCCATATAAGTCAGGATACCGTTGCCCAGCAGCCACAGCATGGCGATGGCCGGCATGGCGACAATCGCGTCCAGTTCGAAGACCAGCGCCAGCGAGCCGGCCAGCAGCGTCGACGACACCAGGGAGATCAGCGACGACGGCATGGGGCGAAGCGCCTGCATCCCCAGGCGGGCCAGCACCGCGGAACTGCCGAAACCGAGCACCGCGATGCATGCCAGTCCGATGGAAAGCAGCATCGCTAGCGGGTCGCCACCGCGTCGATCATGGAGCCGAAAATCAGATTGCCGTCATCGGAACCCAGCAACGCCTCGCAGCTCCTTTCGGGGTGAGGCATCATGCCCAGCACGTTGCGGCCCTCGTTGATGATGCCGGCGATGTTGTCCACGGATCCGTTGGGGTTGGCCCTGGGCGTTACCTCGCCGTCCGGTTCGCAGTAGCGGAACAGGATCCTGCCCTGCTCTTCCAGTTGGGCGATGGTGGACGCATCCGCGTAGTAGTTGCCCTCGCCGTGGGATACTGGCACGGCCAATGGCTGCCCGACGCTGCACCGGCCGGTGAACGGTGTGTCCGTCCTTTCCGGGCGCAGGTGAGTCCACTGGCAACGGTATTCCAGGTGTCCGTTGCGACGCAATGCGCCCGGGAGGAGGCCGGCTTCGCACAGGATCTGGAAGCCGTTGCAGATACCGATTACCAACCCGCCCGCAGCGGCGAAGTCGCGGACCGCGCCCATCACCGGAGAAAAGCGCGCGATGGCTCCGGCGCGCAGATAGTCGCCGTAGGAGAATCCGCCGGGCACGATGATGGCGTCGTACCCGGCGACGCTGTCTTCCTTGTGCCAGATGTAGTCGGCTTCCTGCCTCAGCACCCCGTTCACGGCGTGGTGGCAGTCGGTATCGCTCCAGGTTCCCGGGAAAACCAGGATGCCGAAACGCATACGTCGGGTCAGCCCGCCGCTTCCAGGAGCCGGGACACGATGGCGTTGACCTGGCTGCCATCGGCCTTGCCGCGCACCTGCGGCATGATGCGGCCCATGACCTTGCCCCGGTCGCCCGGCCCGGAGGCTCCGCTATCGGCGATGGCTTGGCGGGCGATGGCCTCGATTTCGTCCTCGCCAAGTTGTTCGGGCATGTATTCCAGCAGGATTGTAAGGGACGCCTCCTCCTTGGCAACGAGGTCGGCGCGACCGCCTTGGCCGAACATCTCGATGCTCTCGCGGCGGTCCTTGACCTGCTTGGCCACTACGTCGGTGACGCCGCTTTCATCCAACTCGGTGAGATTGTTCTTCTCGGTCAACTGGATTTGGCTCTTGAGGAACCGCAGGGTTTCCAGCCGCTCGCGGTTGCGGGCGCGCATCGTGTTGCGGATGTCCTCTTCCAACCGGTCTTTGATGGTAGCCATAACGCTTCCGCCTTTCGCATCGCTCGCTTCTGGTGGGCTCGCGGAGCCGCAATCCGCACGGCGAGGAAGTCGTTAAATGCTACAACGCGACCGGGCTGAGACGCAACCGTGCTATACTGAAATTGCTCGGCCGAAGTGGCGGAATGGTAGACGCGCCGGTCTCAAAAACCGGTGGGAGAATATCCCGTGTCAGTTCGAGTCTGACCTTCGGCACCAATTCCCCGATTTCCTACTCAAAAGCGGCTCCGAATGGGGCCGTTTTCGCTGTTTCGCCGACCAAATTCACAACTGCCGACCGCAGTCAGCCGCGTTCCCCGGCACGAAACGCGCGTCAATCGGTATCAATAAACGCGATCAGATAGCCGGGGTGCAGGCCTCCTATTCGTTTTTGTCCCCTCAGCACGTGGACAAATCATGCTCTCAACCCCACCACAGCGGCATCCTGCCACGGCCCGCATCGGCGCGCTGTCCACGCAAGCCCGCGACCAATCCAGGCGGTCCGCTCCGCGCAATCTGGACAACAGCGTTTCATGGAGCTTTTCCCATACCTTACCTATTTCTTTTTGCAGACCAAAGAACTCCGCATTTGCAATCGTTGCGGCGCGAAACAACTCAGCTGGGGTGATACCACCATCCAACCCACGTTGCATTTCCCAAAAGCCGGGAGCATTGGCACAGGTGGGACTGCTCAGGGCATCGGGGCATGACCTGACGATGGGCTAGTTGGGTCTAACTATACCCGGTGTTCCCAGGAGAGCCGGTCCGCGAAGCCGAAGGGGCTGAAAGTCCCGTGTGAACGGCGCAATTTCTTCCACCAGGACCCGGGCATCAACGGCTTGACCCGTCGATTCCGGACGCGAACGCCTTTGTTCGGCAGCCTGTCAGGGGCTATGGGCTGAAGCGGGGGCGGAACCGGGTTCCTGCCGCGGCAGGGAAACCAGGGTTACACCGAACCTCCCTTAGCCAGGGCGGCCAACTCCGCCTTGGATAGTCCCAACTCCCCGCACAGGACCTCTTCGTTGTGCTCCCCGATGAGAGGCGCACGCCGGGAGATCCTCCAGGGCGAGCCGTTGAAGATGGCCCCGGGGCCGGGGTGTCGAAATGCCCGGCCGAGTTCCGGGTATTCCACGTCTGTCCAGAATCCCCGGTCCTCCAGGTGCGGGTCCTGCATGACCTCGTCCGGGGAACGGATCGCCCCCGTGTTGGAGCCGCGCTGCTGCAAGCCGTGGTAGGCCTCATCCCGAGGGATATTGGCGAGGAAGTTTTCAAAAATTCCGCGAATATGCGATTGGTTCTCGGCGATGACCGCCGGGTCGCGGTACTTTTCATCCAGCAGGTCGCCCGCCAGTCCGTGCTCATCCATCCACGGCGCAAGCGTCAGCATCCGCTCCGGGGGAACCTGACCGACGTTCACGTACTTGCCATCCTTGCAGAGGACCTGGGCGTTGGGCCCAAGGTTGGTGTTGCCGCCTCCGGTTCTACGGGGAACCACATCTCCCTTGTAGATGTACTGGTTCACATGGCCCTCGGTGGTGAGCGCGCAGGCATCATGCACCGAGGCATCGATGTACTGCCCCCGCGCCGTCACCGACCGGCTGACCAGCGCTGCGGTGATGGCGATGTAGGCGTAGTGACTGCCGATGTGCCAGGCCTGCCCGCCTCCGGGAGCGATGGGCGGCGCGCCGGGCACCACGTCGTCGTCATAGCCACACCGAGCCATCTGTCCGCCCGCCGCCAGATGCAGCAGGTCGCTGCTCTGGAAGTCCCGCCACGGCCCGGTCTGCCCGAAGGGGGTCAGCGAGCACATGATCAGCCCGGGGTTACGGGTTGCCAGAGCTTCGTACCCCAGCCCCAGGGAGGCCAGATAACCGGGCCGGAAGGTCTCCAGTATGACATCCGCTTGCTCCGCCATTTGCCGGAACAGCCGGCGCCCGTCCTCCGTCTCCAGGTTCAAGGTAACTGCCCGCTTGGAGGTGTTGTAATGCCAGAAGTAAAGGCTGCTCTCCCGATCCGGCAGGTCCTGGTAGAAGGGTCCCACGGACCGGGCGGCCTCGCCACCGGGCGGCTCGATCTTGATGACGTCCGCTCCCATGTCGGCCATCTGCTTGCCGCACCACTGTCCCTTCTCATCGGCTAGCTCCAGCACCCGCAGCCCCCCAAAGGCCCCCGCAGAGTTCGGGTCCGGCGTCCGCGCCGGCTCCGGAGCGGGATTCGCTATCGGCTCATTCCCGCTCCACTGCACGGGCGAGGCGTCCTCCATCATCTCATTCAAGTAGGGATAGTCTTCCATACTGAGGTTCTTGGGCCAGAAGACGCCCTCGGCGAAGCCGCTCACCAGTTCCTCATGACTGATGCCCAGCAACCCCTCAAATACCTCCTTGTTGTGCCCTCCGATCAGGGGGCCCGACCGGCTGTTGAATGCCGGCGTCTCCGACATCTTGAAGGGAGCGTTCTGAAGGGGCCAGGTTCCCAGGGCGGGATGCTTCACGTCCCGGAACATCTCTCGATGCCGGAGTTGGGGATCGTTTTCCACCCGGTCCTGGCTGCTTTGAACGGGCATGGCGGGCACTCCCGCCGCCTGGCACCGCTCCATGATCTCGTACTTGCCCAGAGTCCTGGTCCACGCCTCTATCCCCTGGTCCAGCTCTTCCTGGCGCTCCAGGCGACCTTCAAGGGTGGCAAACTTCTCGCCGGTGGCCCAACCGGGCGAGCCCATGACCTCCACCAACTTCCGCCACTCATCGTCGGAGAAGCAGGCCAGGGCACACCAGTCGTTGTGCTCCGCCGGACTGGTCCGGTAAGCGTTGTGCGGCGCCCCGGTCCGCCCCCGGTAGTTGTCCACCAGGGGTGTGCCCGGCCAGTGAGCGCGGTTGCCCGGCGGGTAACCCTCTCGCATGGTGGAACGACCGTTGGCCTGGATGTCCAGAAAAGCGGAACCATTGAGGGGGACGCCGAGGATCCACTGGGAACTGTCAACGTGCTGTCCCTCACCGGTCAGGTTGCGATGGTAAATCGCGCTCAGGGCATACATGGCCCCGTACAGGCCGCCGGTGTCGTCCAGGTAGGACCAGCCCCAACCGGCGGGTGGCTGGTCCGGCAGACCCGACGTGTAGGTCATACCGGACAAGGCTTGCGCAATGGCTCCCATGGTTTGATAGTCTCGGTCCCGACCGGTGTGGCCGAAGCCCGACATGGAGAGGTAAATGATGTCCGGACGGAGATTCTGCATTTCCTCGTAGCCCAGTCCCCACCGGTCCAATACACCGTAGGCGAAGTTCTCGATGACGATGTCGGACATGGCCACCAGGCGCCGGGTGAGGTCAATGCCTCGCTCTGTACGAGTGTTCAGGGTGACGCTCAGCTTGTTGGCGTTAGTGTCGCTGAAATGGCCGTTGGTGTTGAGATTGGCGGGCAGGCCCTCGGGGGTGCCCGCTCCCGTCGCAATGTTGGCGCCTCGAGTATTGGGACCCTGGGGCCATTCAACCTTGATAACCTCGGCTCCCAGCGCCCCCAGCCATCGGGTGCACCAGGGACCCGCCCGGACCCAGGTGAAGTCCAACACTCGGATTCCTGACAAAGCTCCCGGCGTAGTTGGCGCTTCTGCTCCGCCCTGCACCATTGCGTCACCTCCCGGCTACGGCTGTCTCAAGGTTAACTCGCCGTATTCTAACCCAATGTGGCCGATGGCGATTCCCGAAAAACCAGGAAGGCAGGGCATCGCATTTCAAATGGTTTTACCCGTTACTCCTGCGAAAGCAGGGGGTCCAGAGGCGGCTTGATGAGGATATTGACCACTAAACTAGTACCGGATCAGTTCAGAATTGCAGGGATAGAGGCGATGGAGTTTGGAGCGAGCATCCTGCGTGCTGAAACCCCAGTTGATGGCGGCCGCACCTCCCCGCAACCTCAAATTGCAGCCGGCATAGGAACTTCCCATGCAAACCTCCAGGCAATTCAATTGCTGATTTGAACCGATACCACGCGTCGCCATTTGCTAAGGGGAATGGCAGATATCATAGCTGCACGAGATCAGAGCAAACGTCCCCTATCTCCCACCATCCAGGGCGCACCCTGTATCGTATTCCCCGAACGCGAACCAAATCGTGGCGCACCACGGCTGGAACTCCGCAGTCCGCCCCCCGCTCACGGAAACCTCGTAGCTCCCGTCCTGATTGCGGGACACCTGAAGGCGAACGCCTCCGCCGATGTCGCGGGTCTCGCCGTCCTGCACAACTGAATAATCGTCCCGGCCCCAGTTCACATCGTCGGCGACATCAGGGTTGCGCTCGTCATATAAGGCGGGGCCGAAGCGGGCGTGCGTCCCGGCGCCGGTGGACTGGTCGTAACGGCTCACCAGCGCCCCGTCGTAGCGAAAGGCGCGCTGGGAAGTCGGGTCGTACACCTTGGGCAACTCGTCCTTATAAGAAGGATTGCGCTCATCCAACACCTCGACCGTGGTGAAGGCATACTTCCTCCCGGACGAAATCACGAGGAACTGGTAGCCCCTCTCCCGAGGCGGTTGCAGCGTGTACGCCCCGGAATCGACCAGGTGCAGCGCGACCTCAGACGGGTCGATCCACCCCGCCGCGTAGCGGTTCACCGCCAGCGTAGAGGGCATATCCTGGTGCCAGCCCAGCGTCGGTGTCAGCGCAAGCCCGGACATGAAGTCCAGGGCATTGCTGTACGGGTTGGGGATTCCCTCTTCCTCCCTGGGCCACCGTACCTCGGCATAGGAGTGAGGCCAGCCCATCCAGGCATGGCCCATCTCGTGCACCAGTGCTTCCATGTTCGCCTCCCGCAGGCTGACCAGGCCCATACGCACACTGCCGTTGAAGGCATCGCCGCCCCGGTCGGTGGTCACGTCGGTCAACAGGAGGCGGTTCAGGCCACCGGGGGCTCCCAGATCGCACGGGTAGCTGTCCGCCGCTTCGCCTCGGCAGTCCATCACGCCGGCCAGCCGCAGTTGCTGCCCTTGCACGTCATTGGGAGAACCTTCCCCTTCCAACGCGAAGTCGTTCCCCGCGTGGAAGCGCATCCTGAGCTTGCCCTCCGAGATCTTCTCGAAATAGGCGGCGACGTGCGTGTTCAGGATGTTCACCGCCTCCGCCATCCCCATAGTCTCCCGCGCCCCATCGTCCTCGAACCATCCGGGCGCGTCCGGCGGCACGCGGGCGATGTCAACCGCGATGTCCAGGTCGCCCAATGAGTAGTACGCCGGGTCGACCGGCGGGTCCAGGTGCGTCCGGTCCGGGTATTTCCTGATCGGCGTGCACCCCTCGAAACCCATGAAGCCGTAGCGCAGGTAGCTGCCGTTGCCGAAGAACCGGATGAGCGACAGGGGGTCGGAGCCGCCCAGATCGGTCATTCCGGCCTCCATCCAGGGGGATGTGTCTTTCTCGGGGGACAGGCAGGAGTATGGCTCCGACTCCCTCCACCAGTCCTGCGGCTCCAGGCCGTTCCACCTGGAGAAAGGGTCGGCAACCATCGTCCTCGGTACACCGGGAGGCACGACCGTGGGCAAGGGTGTAGGGCTCTCCACAACCGTGGGTGCAGGCGAGCCGTGCGAACCTGTCCCCAAGTCCGCCGGAGGAGTCCCGTCCGGCTGCCCGTTGCAGGCAGCCAATCCGAGCAGAAGCAGGACCGCTCCGATCACAGGACCGGGGCCGGACCTCCGGCCGTCACTCCTGGCCCTATGTCCGGGCATCGGGCCGTTCCATGCGGTAGCCGATCCGTGGCTCGGCGAAGATGTACTTGGGGTTGTCGCCGTCCTCGCCCAGCTTGCGCCGCAGCCGCATCAGGTGGGTGCGAAGCGCGCGCGGCGTTTCGGGCTCGGTCTTGCCCCACACCCGTTGCAGCAGGTGCTGGTGGGTCAGCACCCGGCCGGCGTGGATGGAGAGCTCCCGCAGCAGGTCGTACTCGATGGCCGTGAGCCGCACCGGCTCGCCGGCCACGCTCACCAGCCGATCCGCGTAGTCGATGGTCAGATCGCCCCGCACGTAGGGTTCCGAGGGCGCCATCCGGGCCGGCCCGGTGCGCCGCCGCAGGGCCGCCTGCACCCGCGCCGCCAGCTCCGTGGGCGAGAAGGGTTTGACGATGTAGTCGTCGGCCCCCATCTCGAAGGCCCGGGCAATCACCTGGTCCTGCCCGTAGCCGGACAGGAAGATCACCGGCACCTCGGCGATGCGGAGGATGTCCTGCATCAACTCGATGCCGTCGGTTCCGGGCAGCACCAGGTCCAGCAGCGCCAGGCGGGGCTGCTCCCGCTTCATCAGCCACCGGGCCTCCTCCGGGTCGGCGGTGGTTATTACCTGGTAGCCCCCTTCCGTAAGGGCGTCGCGCACGAACCGCAGCGACTGGGCGTCGTCGTCCACCGCCAGGACCTTGACCCCCTGCCGTCCCCTCCGGTTGTAAGTGTCGGCGAGGTTGGCCGCCGCCTCGGTCGCCAGCAGGGTGAAGGTGAAAGTGGCTCCCCGGCCCGGGCCGTCGCTCTCGGCCCAGATGCGGCCGCCGTGGGCCTCGACGATCCCCTTGCACACCGCCAGCCCCAGGCCGGCGCCCACGCCGTCCCGCTCGTCCCCTTCCGCGCGGAAGAACCGGCGGAAGAGGTAGGGCAGCCGCTCGGCGGACACCCCCACGCCGTCGTCGGCCACGGAGACGGCCACGTGGACCCCTTCCACGGCCGCGCTCACCCGGATGGCGGACGACTCCGGGGAGTGCCGGGCCGCGTTGCTCAGCAGGTTGGTCAGCACCTGCTCGATGCGCCGCCGGTCCGCCAGCGCCCGGGGCAGGTCCGCCGGCAGGTCCACGCTGATGTTGCTCCGGCCCCCGCCGCTCTGGAACACGCCCAACGCCCGCTCCACCAGCGCCGCCAGATCCGAGGGCTCCGGGGATACCGACAGCACGCCGGCGTCAATCCGGGCCGCGTCCAGCAGCTGGCCGATCAGGTCCAGGATGTGGTCGGCCTGGTTGTCGATGATGCGCAGGAACTGCTGCGTCTCGGCGACGTCCAGCGTTGACCGGGTGCGCAGCAGGGCGGCGGCGGACCCCTTGATGGAGGTCAGCGGCGCCCTCAATTCGTGGCTCACCGTGCCCAGGAACTCCGCCCGCTGCCGCTCGATCTCCTCCAGGGGCGTCAGGTCCTGCATGGTGACCACCACGGTCTCGATGGCGCCCTCCTCCGACATGATGGGCGTGGCGTTGATCAGAGTGGTGACGCTGCGCCCGTCGGGGACGCTGATCACGATCTCCTCGGCCCGCACCGTCTCGCCGGTGCCCAGGGCGCGGGCCAGGGGGAACTCGCTGAGGGACACCTCCCGCCCGTCGGCCCGCCGGAAGCTCACCATGTCCAGCAGCTCCTCCGCCGTCCGGTCCGGGTCCCGCAGGCCGTCCACGATCCGCCGCGCCTCCCGGTTCAGGGACAGCGGCGCGCCGGTGGCGGCGTCGAAGACCGCCACCCCCACCGGGGAGGTGTTGACCAGGGTTTCCAGGTATTCCCGGCCCCGCCGTTCCTCCCGGTAGCGCAGCGCGTTGGCGATGGCCAAAGCCGCCTGGGCGGCGAACAGCGCCAGGGTCTCCTCGTCGTCCGGGGTGAACTCCCCGCCGTCCTGGCCTTCATCCTGACCTGCCTTGCCCGCCAGGTAGATGTCGCCCACGTGGCGGCCCCGGAGGCGGATGGGCATTCTCAGGAAGGCCCCCACCGGCCCCAGGGGCGGGGCAATGTCCGGCAGGCCCGCCGCCCTGGCGTACTCCGCGAAGTCCGCCACCCGCAGCGGTTCCGGCAGTTGGCCCAGGTAGGCGAAGAACTCCAGCCCGCCGGGCAGCTCCAGCACCAGCCGGTGCTCCCCCGGCGTCAGGCCCGAGGTGACGAACTCCCACAGCTGCCCCCGTTCGTCCAGGGCGGTGAGGCCGGCCGTCCTGGCCCCGGTCAGCGCCCGGGCGCCGTCCACCACCCCCTGCAGCACCGCGCCGGGTTCCAGGTCCCCGGTGATGCGCAGGCTGGCCTCGCTCAGGCGGGAGAGCCGCTCCCGCAGGCCCGTGTTTTCCATCAGCAGTTCGTCGGAGTTCATCTCGTTGCCTTGCCTCCTGCGGCCGACGCGCCGCCACCGCCGGACGGAACGGCCGAACCGTGTCCCACCCGGTGATCGTGGCGCGTTCAAGCGCAATTTGGCTAATGTTACCACATCGTTACCATGCTTGTGTTACGTATTTGTTATCAGCCTCCTCTTGACTGCCATGATAAATAGAGTATTATTTGGTGGCCCTTTTGCCAATTTTCTCAGCCGCTGCCCGGAGGTGATTCCCATGCCCGCGCCAGTCCTTATTTTCTGCGTGAAGTGTAGGAGCAAGACCGATTCCCGCGACGTCCAGGGCGTCACCATGAAGAACGGCCGCCCCGCTACCCAGGCTATCTGCGCCGACTGCGGCACCAAGAAATTCCGTATCGGAGCCCTGCCCTGATCGAAGCCCTGCCCTGGCCGGCAGATGGGGATTCTCTGTTCCCGCCGCCCAAAGACACCCCGGCATGTCCTTTCAGCGCCAGCTCCAACCGGATACGTCTGCCGTAACCGCAGCATCCGATACAGTGATGAACGCGCCGGAAAGTGAGAGAGGATAGAACAATGTTCGGCAACAGGTTTCCTTCGGTTCAGCCCTTCCGGGGAACAGAGCCGCTTTTCGCCGCCATGCCGGCCGGGGTTTCCGGCCGGCCTGATTCCGCGCCCCCCCCTTAGAGGGGTAGGTAAGGCCTGTTACGGGGGCGCATGATGGGTGACCGCCAAGCCTTTCTTGGGTTCCGGCCACGGTTCGGGCAGCAGCCAGACCCGGCTCCAGAGCCGTCCTTTGAGCATCAACCGGCGCAGCCAGTCAATGCCGTGGCGGATCACGCTGACGGTACGCGCGGGACGGGTACGAGGGTCCCGGTGATCGGAAGCCAGCGCTTTGGGCGGCGCCCGCAGGTTGCCTGGGGCAATGCCGCGGTCATTGGCGTCCTCCACCCGGGTGCCGTAGGCCAGGGCCAGCAGGGTCGCCACCGACAGCACCAGCCAATGGCGGGAGACACGCGTCGGGTCGGTGCGGCGGGTCTTGTCCCACTTCCAGCCCAGGCTCTTGAGGGCCTTGAAGCCCAGTTCGATCCAGAAGCGCAGGGCGTACCAGCTGGGTCCCACCTGGTCGGGCGGCAGGTCGGTGAGGATGATCCAGGGTTCCTCCTGCCCGGCGTACCAGACCACCAGCAGGGTGCAGCGGCGTTTGGCCTTAGCGGTGCTGAAGGCGGTGCCACAGCCGGTCCAAACCGTGTCGGGACGGGAGACGAAGCGTCGCGCGGGCAATCGTTTGCCGCCGTCGGCGCAGAAGGTGATGTTGTTTCGGTAGCGCATGCAGGGGTGCCAGCCCTGGGCGCGTATTTGTTTCCACAGCTTGGGGCTGGAGATGCCCCGGTCGCAGAGGACGATTACGGTCATTCCCTCGGGGACGGCAGGGGCCAGTTCCCTGAGCAGCTCCACCGTGGGGTCCATCCAGGAGCCTTTCTGGGTGGCGCGGTGGATGCTCCAGGCCACAGGGATGGCGCAACTGCGGTAGAGGACGCTGATGACGACGGCGGTGGTCTGGTCGCCCTTGAGAGTGGGGTCAATGGCTAAGGCGAGACGTTCGGAATGCCACCAGCAGAGAACCCACCGCAGCAGCGGCGCGAAGCAGAGCGTGACATCCAGTTGGGTTTGGCAGGGGCTGGTCCGGTCGCTGCCGTCGTAGAGCCATTCACGAAGATACTGGCGGAGGCTGTTCCACCTGCCCCAGGGCGAGAGTGCCGAAGCCACGGCGTTCTGGCAGGCGCTGCCGGCCAGGATGGCCCCGCAAACCCACAACACCAGGCCGGTCAATTGTGGCCGGGAGAGGTGAGGTAAATGCGTTTCAATAGTTTGCTGAACATGATAGGTTTCACTGGGAAGGCGCATCGAGGGTCTCCTGCATTTGGTGGTCTCACAACCAAGATGCGGGATGCCGGTGCGCCTTCCCAAGTAAAGCGCGCGCCAGTTTCAGACGTTACCTACCCCTCTAAGAGGGGCATGCCTGGACTGGAAACCAGATGGAGCAAACACAACGCACGCCACTAACCGATATGAGGTCTTGCTGATGAACATACAGACTTTGGACCAGTGTCCGCAGAATCATCGCGGCGGTCAGGTTTCGCACCTGCTTTTGGCGGCCGGCCAGTTCGGATCCGAGAACCTGGCCGTCACCTGGGTCGAGGGCGAACCGGGCAGCGAGCAGGCCGTCCACTCCCACGACGGCCGCGAGCAGGTGTACGTGATCGTGCAGGGCCGGGGCGCCATGCGGGTCGGCGAAGAGGTGGAAGAGGTCAGCGCGGGAACGGCCATACTGGTCCCTCCCGGTACCGACCACTCCATACGCAACGTCGGCGAAGAGAACCTGATCTACGTCTCCGCCACTTCGCCGCCCTTTGCGATGCAGGAGGGCAACACCCAGTGGTCGACGCCGGCGGAGTCGTAGGCGGCCCTTGTGCGTACCCACTCTCGCAAATCGTCAGAAGCAGGATTTGCGGGATTTTATGATTTAGCAGGAAGGATTGGAAGACCTCCATCACGGAACGGCTTCAATCCTGATAATCCCTAAATCTTGAAAATCCTGCTTCCGACGATTCCCTGCCGCATAGCGCATTGTTGGCTGCTTGGCTCAAACTTGCGCCCACCGCGACGGGTCCGGTCCGCCGTGGTCTATAATGCGTGCCGATCATTACCCTTACGCATCGCGCTGGAGCCGGATATGGACGGCATTTACCTCGACTACAACGCCACCACGCCAATAGATCCCGCCGTCGCTGAGGCCATGCTGCCCTACGTGCACGGGCTCTTCGGCAACCCGTCCAGCGGCCACGCCTTCGGCCTTGCCGCCCGCGAGGGAGTTGACCTGGCTCGGCAGCAGGTGTCGGCGATGCTGGGTTGCTCGGCAGACGACCTGCTCTTCACCAGCGGCGGCACCGAGGCCAACAACCACGCCATCAAGGGCGTCGCCGGCGCAAATCGTCGTCGCGGCAACCACATCATCGCCTCAGCCATCGAACATCCGGCGGTGACCGAGGTCTGCCGATTTCTTGAAGGGCAGGGGGTACGCACCACCTACCTGCCCGTTGACGAGTACGGCATGGTAGATCCACGACAGGTCGAAGACGCCATCACCCCCGAAACCGTCCTCGTCACCATCATGCACGCCAACAACGAGGTCGGCACCATCCAGCCCATCGCTGAGATCGCCGAAATCGCCCACCGCCACGGCGCGCTGGTGCACAGCGACTGCGCCCAGTCCGTCGGCAAGATTCCCGTGAAGGTGGACGACCTCGGCGTCGACCTGCTATCCGTGGCCGGCCACAAGCTCTACGCCCCCAAAGGCATCGGCGCCCTGTACATACGGCCCGGCGTCCAGCTGGAAAAGTTCATGCACGGTGCCAGCCACGAGGGCAACCGCCGCGCCGGCACCGAAAACATCATCCTGATGGCCGGCCTGGGTCAAGCCTGCGAACTCATCGAGCGCAACCTGGCCGAATACGCCGACCACATGGCTGCCATGCGCGACCGCCTGGAGCGTGGCCTGCTGGCATCGGGCCACGACGCCCGGGTCAATGGACACCCGACCGAACGGCTGCCCAACACCTGCAGCATCGGCTTTCGCGGGCGGGAGGCCGATGGTATATTGGCCGGTCTGCCTACGGTGGCTGCCTCGGCCGGCGCAGCCTGCCACAGTGACCGCGTTGAGCTGTCCCACGTGCTCGAAGCGATGCGCGTGCACGCTGAGTACGCTATGGGTACCCTGCGCCTCACCGTGGGCCGTTACACCACCGCAGAAGAGATCGACCGGGCGTTGGCCGAGATCACCAACGTGGTCGCCAACCTGTCGTCGGTCCACGCCGCCGCCAATTAGCTTGCAGCCAAAAGGAGAACCAGCATGACCACCCAGACCAACCCGGGCGCTCTTGACGCCGCTACCATGGCCGACTTCCAGGAAGCCTTCACCTCCCAGTCCAACCATCAGTTGATGCAGAATGTCGTCACTCAGCATGACGTGAACGACGTTGCCCTGAACCGCAACATCGTGGCCGAAGCGACCCACAGCTTTTCCACGGTGCTGGACGACTGGAGCGTCACCAACCAGGCCCGCTCCGGCCGCTGCTGGATGTTCGCCGGCCTCAACCTCTTCCGCTCCGAGACGCGCAACGTCCTCAACGTCAAGGAGTTCGAGTTCAGCCAGAGCTACGTCATGTTCTGGGACAAGATGGAGCGCGCCAACTACATCCTGGAGGCCGTCATCGAGACCGCCGACCGGCCCATTGACGACCGCGTGGTGGCCTGGCTCCTGCAGCAGCCCCTGGGCGATGGCGGCCAGTGGGACATGTTCGTCAGCCTGATCCGCAAGCACGGCGTCGTGCCCAAGACCGTGATGCCCGAGACCGAAAGTTCCGGCAACTCCATGCGCATGAACGCCGGCCTCAACTACCAGGTGCGCCAGGGCGCCCGCAACATCCGCAGCCTCTATGCCGACGAGGCCGGCCTGGATGCCATGCGGGAAGCCAAGCAGGAATCCCTCCGCGCCATCTACCAGATACTAAGCATCCACCTGGGCACCCCGCCGGCGCAGTTCGACTGGCAGTGGAAGGACAAGGACGGCGAGTTCCACCGGGACGGCGAGATGACGCCCCTGGCGTTCGCCGAGAAGTACATCACCACCCCCATGGAGGACTACGTTTGCTTGGTGAACGACCCCCGCGGCTCCAGCCCGCCGGGGCGCACCTACACCGTCCAGTACCTGGGCAACGTCGTCGATGGCACCCGCATCACCTACCTCAACGTGGACATCGAGCTGATGAAGGACATCGCCATGCGGATGCTCCAGGACGGTATGCCCGTTTGGATGGGCTGCGACACCGGCAAGCAGATGCACCGCGACAAGGGCCTGTGGGACGCCGAACTCTTCGACTACGCCAGCGTTTACAGCGCCGACTTCGAGATGGACAAGGCGGAGCGCCTGGAGTACCACCAGACCGCCATGACCCACGCCATGCTCTTTACGGGCGTGGACGTGGTTGATGGTAAGCCCCGTCGCTGGCGCGTTGAAAACAGCTGGGACGACAAGGTCGGCGAAAAGGGCTTCTTCCTGATGAACGACTCCTGGTTCGCCGAGTACATGTTCGAGATCGCCGCGCCCAGGAGCTACCTGACCCAGGAGCTCCAGGACGCCCTGGCCCTGGAACCCATCGTCCTCCCGCCGTGGGACCCGATGGGGTCGCTGGCTGGCGCCTGAAAACGGGCTCGGAGCAGAGATCGCAGGGGCGAATAATCATTCGCCCCTTATTCTTGGCTCTTCCTGACCTACCGGGGTTCTGCCAACTTGGTAGTGACCAGGTATAGCCACGGCGCGCCCAGCTCGAACGGCGTCAGCTCCAGGTCGCCGTAGGCCCGATGCTGGGCGAAACCCGCAAGCTCCAGCATCGCCATCAACTCGCGGTAGGCGTACAACCGGATCGACATGTCCCGGACTTCGTGTAGCCCATCGCGAACGAAAGTCCAGGTCGAATTCAGCCGGCCGCTATCGTGGTCGTAGCCGCGCTCCTCCAGGGCCAACAGGTTCCCGGCTCTTTCCCAAACCCGGGGTTCCTGAACGGTATCCAGCAGCAAAGTTTCCAGCAACGGCGTATCCAGCGCCAGTCGGCCGCCCGGCTTCAGGCTCCGAGAGACCGCCCGCAGGAACTCCAGGTTGCCCGCGTCGTCGAAGTAGCCGAAGCTGCTCCAGAAGCACACCGCGCCGTCGTAGGTTCCATCCTCGGGCAGGCGCCTCATGTCGCCTTGCTGCCAGTCTACCTCCAGCCCGCGCGCCGCCGCCGCTTCCTCTGCCCACTCGATGAGCCTCTGGTTCCGGTCAATGGCGGTTATACGGAAATGCCGGTCGGCCAATTCCAACGCCAAACGCCCGCTGCCGCAGGGCACGTCAAGCACGCGAGCACGGGACGGCAACCCCATCGCCTCGTGGATGAAACCGACCTCGGCCCGGGTCTGCTCCTCGTCACGGGCATCCCGGACATACTCCAGGCACAGGCCCGAAAAGAACTGATCCCACCAACCGCTTTGATCGCCGACCGTCGTCACGCCCAAAGACCCGCCGCGTCAGCTCGCCAGCAGTTCCTTCAGTTGCGCGTCGATGAACGCCGTATCCGCCGGGTTGCGGCCCGGGCCGCCGCCGGTGTGACCCCAGATGGTCTCGATGACCCGAAGCTCGGCGTTGAGCATCAGCGACACCTCGATCTCGTTGTCCTCCGGCGGGAAATACTGGTCGGTCCGCGACGGCATCACGAACGCCTTGGCCTTGATAGAGCCCAGGGCCTTCTCGAAGTCGCCGCCGTAGAGCGGGTTGTCGCTGATGTCGCCGGCCTGCCACGTGGCAACCATCGCCAGGATGTTGTTGGCGTCCTGCTGCAGGTATCGCCCTTCCCAGGACGTGATGAGGTAATCCTCCAGCGAGGAGTGCCCGATGTCCAGGTACACCTTCTCCCGGTAAAAGGCCTGCGACGGCGCCCAGCCGGCATACACCCTGGACATCGCCCGCAGCCCTTTCGCCGGCGGCGTGTCGTACCACCCGTTGTTCCAGGCATCGTCGGCGCACAGGGCCGCCTTCACGCCCTCCAGGAAAACGAAGTTGTGCCGCGCCGTCTTCGCCGACCCGCACCACGGCGCGATCCGCTCCACCATGTCCGGGTACAACGCGCCCCAGTGGAAGGTCTGCTGCGCCCCCATGGAGAACCCGCATACCAGCGCAATTCGCTCGATGCCGAACTGCTCGGTGACCAGGCGGCGCTGGAAGCCGATGTTGTCGTAGTAGGTGACCCGGGGAAACCGTGCCCGGCCGTAGGGCGGCGGCGTGTTGCTGGGGGACGACGACAGCCCGTTACCGAACAGGTTGGGGATGATGATGAAGTAGCGCGCCGGATCCAGCGCCATTCCCGGTCCGATCATCGGCTCGTTGGCTGGGTGCTGCGACCCGAAAAAAGTCGGGAACACGATCACGTTGTCCTTGCGCGCGTTCAGTTCGCCATAGGTCTGGTACGCCAGTTGCGCTCCCCGCAGCCGCAGGCCGCATTGCAGGTCAACGTCGCCCAATTCGAAAATCTTGTGGTCGCTCATGTTCCGTCCTCGCCAGGGTTGAATGCCGGGCCAAAAACCAATAGGCTTGCGACCAAGTCTAACAGCCCGCAAATCCAAAAGTGGAGAGGTCGATCATGCTGAACAAAGTGCATCACGTGACCTATGTCGTGGAAAACGTGGACGACATGGCCGCCTACATCGAACGCAACTTCTCTCTGACCCCGATTCGGCGCGACGAGTTCACCGAGCGTGGCTTCAAGTCCATTCTCTACCAGATCGGCGAGACCCTGGTGGACTTCTTCGAACCCCTGCGGGACGATACGCCCATGGCTGCCCAACTCCAGGCCACCGGCCCCGGCGTCATGCACGTGGCCTGGGGCGTCGACGGCATCGGCCAACTGTTCAACGACCTGCAGGCCAACGGCAACGACATGCGCGGCGACGGTCCGTCCACCAGCCCCTTCGGCTACCTCACCGCCAGCATCGAGCCGGCCAGCTCCCACGGCATCTACTTCCAGCTGGCCGAGGGAGAGCACAGCTAGGCCCGGAGAGACTCATGGAATATGCACAACTGGGCCGCACCGGCCTGACCGTATCCAGGGCCGGCTTCGGCGGCGGAGGCATCGGCCAGGTCTGGGGACCCACCGACGAGAACGAGGCCATCGCCGCCGTACACCGGGCCCTTGACCTGGGCATCACCTTCTTCGATGTGGCTCCATCCTACGGCGACGGCAAGGCCGAGGAGGCATTGGGCAAAGCGCTGGAAGGTCGCGCCGAGCCGGTGGTAGTCGCCACCAAGGTGCGGCTGCGCGCCGACGAGATGGACGACGTGGCCGGCGCCGTGCAGCGCTCCGTGGAGATCAGCCTGCGGCGGTTGCGCCGTGACTCGGTGGACGTGCTCCACGTGCACAACCGGTTCACTGAGCATCGGGGCGAGGTTGACGACTCCCTGTCGGCAGATGACGTGCTCGGCCCGGTGCTCGACGCCTACCGGAGCGTGCAGCAGGCCGGCAAGACCCGGTTCATCGGCCTGTCCGCCATGGACCACCACGTGCCCACCATGCACCGGATCCTGGAGGCTAACGAGTACGACACCGTTCTCGCTTACTACAACCTGCTGAACCGGACGGCCATGGAACCGCCGCCATCCGGCTTCAGCCAGCACGACAACGGGCAGATCATCCCGCTGGCCCGCAGCTTGGACATGGGCGTCATCGGCATCCGTTCCCACGCCGCCGGCGCGCTGACCGACGCTCTGGACCGGCCGCCACGGCCCGGCGATACCCTGATGCAGAAGGACCTGGCCAGCGTACAGAAGCTTGGGTTCCTGCTGGACGGCCCAATCCGGAATATGTCCCAGGCCGCCATGGTCTTCTGCCTGATGAACCGGGACATCCACACCACCGTACCCGGCGTCAAGAACCGCGCCGAGGCGGAGGAAACCGCCGCCTGTGTCGACCTGCCGCCGATCCCGGCCGAGCACTTGGAGCGGCTGCAGCGGCTCTACGAAAACGACTTCCGGGACTGATTGCCAGCCCCGGAAGTTCTACGTAGGGTTCGTTTGGCCCCTACAGCGCCAGCGCGTAGCACGCCCGCCGCGGGTCAGCCCCCGTGCTGAGCGAGCCGGTCTCCGGATCCCGCACCGACACCGTCGCGCCCAGCCCGCAGTTGGCCGTGCGGTGGATCTTGTGTCCCAGCGCCTTCAACGCGCCCACGGTCGACTCGGCGAAGCCGTCCTCCAGGTCCAACTGACCGGGGTAGTAGACGTGGGGATAGAAGGAGTTCACGTTGCTGGAAGTGGCGAACCGGGGCGCTTCCACCGCCTGCTGCGGGTCCATGCCGAACACCAGCGAGTTCAGGATCAGCTGCAGGTTCCCCTGCACCTGGTTGTCGCCCCCGGGACAGCCCACGGTCATCGCGGGTTTGCCGTCCTTCGCCACGATGTAGTTGACCAGCGTGGTGCGCGGCCGTTTGCCCGGCTCCACCACGTTGGGGTGTCCCGGTTCGCAGTTGAACATCTCGATGCGCGTGCTCAGGCAGCAGCCCAGCTCCGGGAAGAACACCGACTTCGAAAAGGACCCGCCGCTGATGGTGCCGCACACCAGATTGCCGTGCTTGTCCAGCACCGATACGTGCGTCGTCCCGTCGTCCGCCGAAGTGTCCGGCCCGAGTGCCGTGGCCATGACCTGCGGCGCGGTGCGTCCTGACTTCTTCGAGAACCGCCACGGATCGCCGGCCGGCCGCTGTTCGGGGTAGGCGCCCTCGGGGTCGATCTCCCCGGCGCGGACGGCGGCGTACTCCTTGGACAACAACCCGTCCATCGGCACCGTCGCAAAGTCAGGGTCGCCGTAGAAGGCTTCCCGGTCGCCGAAGCAAAGTTTCAGCGCCTCGGCCACCGTGTGGATGTATGCCGGGCTGTTGTGTCCCATGGCCTTGAGGTCGAAGTTCTCCAGGATGTTCAGGGCCTGCATCAGCATAGGGCCCTGCGTCCAGGAGTCCTGGCCCCAGACCTCGTAGCCTCCGAAGGTGGTGGTCACCGGATCGCAGAATTGCGCGTGGTATCCGGACAGGTCTTCCATGGCAAGAATGCCGCCCACCTTCCGCGTCTCCTCGACGATCAACTCGGCGACCGGCCCCTCGTAAAAAGCGTTCCTCGCCGCCTTCAGGCCGTCCTTGCGGGAGCCCGACGTCGCCTGCGATGCGTCGCGCATGGCCTTGAGCGTATTCGCCAACCCCGGCTGCCGCATCATGGCGCCGGGAGCCGGAACCTCGCGGTCCTCGTAGAAGACTTCCCAGCCGCCCGGAGGGAAGTTGTCGAACTGCTCCTGGCCCGACGGCGACCGCAGCCGTTCCAGCATGTACTCGTAGTGCGGTATCCCGTCCTCGGCATAGCGAATTGCCGGCTCGGCCACTTCCGCAAACGACATTGTCCCGTACCGGTCCAGCATGTTGATGAACGCGTCGACGATCCCCGGCTGGGTGAAGGACAGCGGCGCGTCCATGCCCGGCCCGGTGGGGATGCGCTCGTGTCCCCGCGAGCGATAGAAATCGGCCGTGGCCGCGCCCGGCGCTCCGCCCTGGCCGGACAGCGACAGCAGGTCGCCGCTGTCGGAGTCGTACAGCATGAAAACCCCTTCGGCCGCCAGCGAGTATGACGCGATGGGTTCCACCACCGCCGCCGCGAGGCTGGCCGCCACCATGGCGTCGAAGGCGTTGCCGCCGGCCAGCAGTATCCGCATTCCAGCCATGGACGTCAGGTAGTGCCCCGACGAGATAACGCCCTCGGTGGACCGGATCACCGGTCGGCCCGATTCGGGCAGGTTGACGTCGCCTTGTTCCAGATTGTGCATCGTCTGCTGGATCGCCATTTCAACTCCTCCGATTAAATTCGGTTGGTTACACTGCGTGATCAGATGTTAAATTCTACCCTCGGCGTCCAGCCCCAGTACTACCCGTCCGTACTCCTGCCCGCCCAGGTCCATGATGAGCGTATCCCGGTGGGCCACGGCGTGGGCGTCCCGGTGGAACCGCTGCAACGGATCGGACTCGAAAAGCCCGTGCCCGCCGCTGATGTCAAAGATACGGTTCACCGCCTGGAGGCACAGTTGGGTCACGTAGGCTTTGTCCCGCCGATACCTCGCCCGCTCCAGGGTTGTGAAGCCCGTTCCCGCTTCCGCCCGATCCAGCGCCTCCCGCACGTCCCGGTCCATCAGCGCCTTGCTAGCGTCAATCTCCGCCGCGGCCTGGGACACGCGGATTTGCACTGCCGGAGCGTCCGCTGACTTCGCGGCTCCGGCGGTTCCCGCCGTCTTGGCGATGAACTCGTCCAGCATCCCCCGGGCGATGCCCAGCATCGGGGCCACCAGGTCCCAGCCCAACAGCGCCGGTATCGGCACCCGGTACCTGCTCTGGCCGTGCAATTCCCACCCGGTCCAGTCACCGTCCCCGGCAGTGGTCACGTCGAGGATCCGGTGTGCCGGCACGAAGATGTCCTCGACCACGATGTCCTTGCTGCCGCTTCCCCGAAGGCCGGACACAAACCACGTGTCCACGATCTCGTAATCGCCCCGCGGCGCCAGCGCCCAGTTCCGCTCGCCGATTCCCGGCACTCCCAGCATCAGCCAACTGGCCGCGTCGCAGCCGCTGGAAAACTCCCACCGCCCGCTCAGCCGGTACCCGCCGTCCACGGGCGTGCAGGTGGACCGCCCCACGTTCAGCGAGCTGGAGCACAGCGCGTCCGGGTCCGACCCGAACACCTCTTCCTGCGCCGGTTCCGGCCAGTATCCCACCAGCCACGCATGGGCCGCCCAGAGTCCGTAGCACCACGCCGTGGCCGGACACGCCCGCCCCAGTTCCGCCGCCACGTCCAGCGCCAAAGCGTAGTCGACGTCCAGGCCGCCGTAGCGCACCGGCACGCCGATGCGATACAAACTCGAGGCCAGCAGGTCGGCCACGGTTTCTTCGGGCAGCCGGCGCAACTCCTCGGCATGGGCCGCGCGCTGTTTCAGGGCCGGCAACATGGCCGACGCCCGCCGCATCAGCTCGCCGGCGGTCGGGGTTATGCTAACGTTTTGTTGTTTCGTAGTCACTGATCCCGTTGCAGGCGGCATCGAATGCGCTGCGGTCAGCAGACTATCACGTACTTGCGGTACATCGCCAACCCACGCCTGCGCAACACCCTGTCGTGTCGCATGTTATCATCCGGCACTCAAAGCGTCGGAGGCCAGGGGGAAAGTCGGGTGACAACAAGTCCAGGCGATTTATTGCGGGTGACTGCATTTCTCAAAGCCGCCCCTCGTAGCCCGGGCGCGGCGAGCCCCCGCTGCCCGGATACGGCATGAGAGTTGCGGCGACGCTGAACCGCGCTTCATCCCCGCTGGGCGTATTCCGGAACCGCGACTTCGCCTTCGTCTGGGGGTCCACCGCCCTCGTGGGTGTCGGCACCCAGATGGAGTCCGCGGTGCTGGGTTGGTTCGTCCTCACGCTGACCGACTCGCCGTTCCTGGTCGGAGCCATTGCCGCCGCGCGCATGGCGCTGAATTTTCTGGCCCTCTTCACCGGCGCTCTCGCTGACCGTTTGCCGCGCAACCGCCTTCTCGCCTCCGTCGAGTTCATCATGGGTTTGATGGGCGTGCTGATGCTGGCCCTGATCCTCACGGGTACGCTGGAGGTGTGGCACATCTTTGCCATTACGCTGGTCATGGGCGTCGTCCGCCTCTGCCAGATGCCGGTGGCCCAGTCCCTGGTGGCGGACACCTTGCGTACCGACCAACTGAGCCACGGCGCCGCGTTCAACACCGTAGCCATGAACATCGCGATGCTCTGCGGCCCGGTGATTGGCGGCTATCTCTTTAAAGGGTTGGGACCCCAGGGCGCGTACACGGCCATCGCCTGCCTTTACCTGGTCAGCGGCGGCGTGGCCCTGGGCATCCGTCGGCCCGAGTCCAACGTCGTCCGCGCTCCGGAGCGCGTGCTCAGCACCGTGATCAGCGGCCTGCGTTACGTCGTCGGCAACCAGGTGCTCTGGGCAGTCCTCACGGTTGCCGTCATCATCAACCTGGCCGGCTGGACTGTGCACACGGGACTGGCGCCCATTTTCGCCCGGGACGTGCTGGGCAGCGACTCCGCCGGACTGGGACTGCTGTTGTTTGCCTTCGGCAGCGGAGCCCTCACTGGATCACTGGGCTTTACCATGGTGCCGAACCTGCGCCGACCTGGACTGTTGCTCATCATCGCGGTGTTGTGCTGGCACGGCTCCATTCTCCTGTTTTCGCTCTCGACTTCCTTCTACCTGTCGATGGCGCTCTTCGCGCTGGTGGGAATGTCCTTTGCTTCCACCCAGGTGATGATCCTGACACTGTTGCTGCGGACCACCGACCCGCAGTTTCGGGGCCGCGTGATGAGTTTGCGGTCCTTCGCGATCCTGGCCTACAGCTTCGGCAGCGTGGCCGCCGGCGGCATCGCGGGAGCCTGGGGCGCTCCCGGCGCGGCCCAGGTGGTGGGCTTCACCGGCATCGCACTGGTCGCCCTGCTGGCCCTGGCGGCTCCGCAGTTGCGCCGCGCCTGACGCCGGTTGCCCCAATTAACTCCGTGGCGCGGAGCACTGTACCCTTTCGGCGGGCGCTCGTATCCACCAAGTTCATCATGTTTCAAGATAATAAAGAGCAATGATAATTAGTATACAATATATTGACATTACAAATTCCGTCCGATAGACTGCGACGGCGTTAACAGTCCCGATTTTCGAGACTGGAGCAGGTACAAATTCGCCACATCGTAGCCTTATAGCGGCGGGCTCTTGGAGCCCGTTTTCCTACGGTTTCTTCACAATGGAAACTCCGACCGGAGGTGGTTTGATGAGTTGGTTCGGAATCAGCCGCAAGAGTTTGCTTGTCCTTGTAATCGGGGGGTTGGCTCTGATCCCCATTGTGGCGTGCGGTACTGCCGAAGAGACGGCAGCTCCGGCTGCCGCGCCCACCGCCGCTGCCGCGCAGCAGGCAGCGCCCCAGCAGCCCGCATCCGGCAGCCAGCAGGCCGCCGCGCCGGCCGCGCCTACCCAGGCCGCGCCTGCTCAGGCCGCCCAGGCCGCTCCCACCGCCGTGCCGCAGGCCGCCGGTTCGGGCGACTCCATGATGATGGCTGAACCCACGGGCATCCTCAGCACCGGCCTGAAGGAAATGGGGCCCTTCTTCCTGCACCCCAGCACCCTGGGCAACCCGCAGATCTTCGTCCACGGCACGGCGCCCATCGGCGAAGGGCTGCTGCAGGAGGACGTGAACCGCGAAGTCAAGGGGCTGCTTGCCGAATCCTGGGAGATCTCCGACGACTTCCTCGTCTGGACATTCCATCTGACCAAGGGCGTGCAGTTCCACAAGGGCTACGGCGAGATGACGGCGGAAGACGTCGTCTGGTCGATGCAGCAGTGGGGCTTGAGCAAGCACCCCCGCGCCGGCCAGCTGGAGACGTTCTGGGCGGACCGGGATGGCTCGATGATCATCGATAGCCACACCCTTCAGGTGCACACCGGTGAGCCGCTGGTCCACGTGATTGCCCAGCGCTGGCACATGACCCCGGGCGGCGCCTCCACCTTCATCGCCAGCAAGAAGCAGACCGAGGAGCTGGGCGTCGAAGAGGCCAGCGCGCAGATGGCCGCCACCGGTCCGTGGGAAATAATCGACCATCGCACCGGCGAGTTCTGGAAGATGCAGGCGGTCCGCGATCACTGGCGGCACACCCCCGCCTTCGACCAGTTCGTCATGTGGGAAATCCCTGAAGAATCCTCCCGCGTCGCCGGGTTCAAGACCGGCGCCCTGGATACCTTCCTGATGGGCTACGACTCCATCCCCAGCGTGCTGGAGGTGGAAGGCGCCGAACTGATGAAGGTTCCCAATGCCATCGTGCAGAGCCTGCGGATTTACGGAAACTGGTACCCGGTCGAGGGTGTCGAAACCCGGCCCGGCTACGATCCCGAAAATCCCTGGGTTTCCCCAACCGACGATATAACCTCGCCGGAATGGGATCGGGCCCGCAAGGTGCGCCTGGCCCTGATGACCGCTATTGACCGCCAGGCCCTGGTTGACGAAATCCTGTCCGGCAACGGCAGCACCGCCACACCCATCCACTCGTACAGCGGCTTCGAGCACTACCTGGACGGCCGGGACTGGGAGTACAGCCCCGAACGCGCCATGCAGTTGCTGGAAGAGGCCGGGTATCCTGACGGGTTCAGCATCACGCTGACGCCGGCCCTGCGCGGCGCGCCCCAGGAAGTGGAAAGTTGCGAAGCCATCGCGCAGATGTGGAATGACATCGGCTTGGACGTGGACTTCCAGCGCATCCCCTACGGCACCCTGCGCCCCACGCTGGTGGGCCGGACCTACCAGGGCGCGACCTGCCACGCCGGTGGCCCCCTGCCCACGCCGGCAAGCGGCTTCGGCAGCTACCTGACCGAAAACCCCTTCAACCGCGGCCTGGAGCACCAGTGGTCTGATGACCTGATGCGCCGTGCCATGGGCGAAGTGGATCCCGACGCTCGCGAGCTGATGGAGCGTGAACTCGGGCAGTTCCTGTTCGACCACGCCCTCACCGACCTCACCTACTACAACATCGACGCCATCTGGCCGGTGGGGCCACGCATCCAGCCGTGGGGTGAGCATGTCCGGCGCAGCGACGTCCGGCAGATCAACGGCTACGAGTACATCAAGCACCGGTAGTAACCTGCCCGCAAAATCGACACCCGATCACAAGACGATGAGGTAAATATGCTGCGATTTCCAGGAAAGTCTCTGACCGCTGTTGTCGGCCTCGGTGCGCTGTCTCTCATGCTGGCCTTGGTGGCTGCCTGCGGCGGCGCGGCGGAGACCCCCGCTCCGGCCACGGGCCAGACGACCTCCGCCAGCCAGAGCGCGGCCCCGGCCGCTCCGGCGGCCACGCAAGCCCCGGCGGCCGAATCCCGGTCATCCGCGCCGGCAGCCACGGAGGTTCCGGTGGCTGCCGCGGTGACGGCGCCCACGGCCACTCCGCAAGCTGCCGCGGTCATGGTTGACGATAAGCCCGTTGGCAGGTTGATAGTCGGTCAGAAGGAACTCGGACCCTTCATGGGCCACCCCGCCCTGACCGGAAACCCCCAGATTTTCGTCCTGCAAACCGCTCCCATCGGCGAGTCGCTGCTGACCGTGTCCAGCGAACTGAAGCCGGTGGGCATGCTGGCCAAGGATTGGTCGGTGTCCGAGGACGGATCAACCTGGACTTTCAATCTCAACGAAGGCGTACAGTTCCACAAGGGCTACGGCGAGATGACCGCTGAAGACGTCATCTGGGCGATGCGGCAATTCGGAGCTGAGGGCTCGAAGCACCCGCGAGCGTCCAACATGCGCGGTATCTGGGAGAACCCTGAGGGTCATGCGATAGCCGTCGACGACTACACCGTGGAGGTTAATACTGGCACGCCGTGGTCGGAGGTCCCGGTCAACGAAATCCTGACCAGCGCCGGCGGCGGCGGAACCTGGATCGTCAGCAAGAAACAGACTGAAGAACTTGGCGTGGAAGAAGCCAACGACCAGATCGCCGCCACTGGCTCCTGGGACTTGGTGGACTACCGTACCGGTGAGTTCTGGCGCATGGAAGCCGTAGAAAACCACTGGCGGAAAACGCCCCACTTCGCGGAGTTGATCTTCCAGGAAATTCCCGAAGAATCATCCCGTGTGGCCGGTTTTAAGACCGGAAACCTCGATACCACGCTTCTGGCCTTCGACTCCCTGTCCGAGGTTGAGAGTGTCGACGGCGCTGAGATAATGCGCGTTCCCGGTGGCGGCGAAGCGGCGCTCACCTTCTACGGCCAGTACTACGTGGGCATCGGCACCGAAGACCAGCAGCCCGGCTACGATCCGGACCTGCCCTGGGTGTCCGCCGACCCCGACATCAATTCCGAAGCGTGGAAGAACGCGGCCAAGGTTCGCACCGCGCTGTCCATCGCCATCGACCGGCAGGGCATCGTTGATACGCTGCTGCACGGCTACGGATCCCCCGCCGTCCTCTGGGACTTCGGCCAGTACGAAGAAAGCTGGCTGCCCCAGGAATTGCGGTGGGAGTACAACCCGGAGCGGGCCAAGCAGTTGATCACCGAGGCCGGTTACCCCGATGGATTCAGCATCACGCTGACCCCATCGCTGCGAGGCGCGCCGGTGGAAGTGGAAGCCTGCGAGGCCATCGCCAGCATGTGGGGCGACATCGGTGTGGACGTCAAGTTCCAGAACCTGCCTTACACCACCCTGCGGCCCAGCCTGATCGCCCGCAACTATCAGGGTTCCACCTGTCACGCCGGCGGCATCCGCCTGGAGCCCGGCCAGGGCTTCTCGGGAATGCTGTCGCAGTTGCACCACCAGGCCGTCTGGAACCGCGGAGTTGAACATCCGTGGCTGGACGAGAAGGTCTCCCAGCACATGGCCGAGGTGGATTCGGAGGCTCGGCGCGAGCTTGCCATCGAAATCGCTACCTTCATGTTCGAGAATGCCATCACCGGCGTGGGGTTGTATAATTTCGATAGCCTGTGGCCGGTGGGCCCGAACATCCAACCCTGGATCGAGGGCGTGCGCTATCGTGACCTCCGTAACATCAACGGGTACGAGTACATCCGCCCGCGGCCGCAGACCTAGTCGGAACGGAAGGATTGTGGGCAGGTAACGCCAGCATGGGACCGCAGAAGCCTTGGATATCGGTAGCCTGGAGATCGCTCTTGGGATTTCCCCTGGCTGGGGTCCTGGCAGCCATCGGGATGGCAATAGCGTCTGCGTTGGCGGTGTTCTTCGGGGTGGCGGCCCTGCCCAAAATCCTTACCATGCTCATGGTGGGCGCCGGAGTAGGCGCCGGGATCGGGGCGGGATTGACCCTCCTGAGGGTAGACTCCATCCCGGCCTGGCCTATTCTGCTGGGCGCGGGCCTGGCTCTGTCCGCAGCAAGCTTTGGTGGAGCCTGGGTCGGTTTCCAGATCGGCGGCTACATAACCGCCATCGAGGAAGCCAGATGCGTGGGCGTTTGCCCCTACCTGTTCAAGCCGCGAACCTATATTGCCCTGGGAGCGGCGCTGGTGCCGAACATCATCACGCTGCTCTTCAACATCGGCTACGAAGGCGTGTTCGGTAGATTTGCTCGTGCGCGCCATGCGCGACCGGATGGGACGCTAGGACATTCCAACGGCGCCGGCTCTGACGGCGCCCACGCCGCCGGCAGCTCTTCCTGAGCCAACCCGGCGGCGATCTCACCCGAGTCCAGCGACCAGCGGCGAAAGTACGTCAAAAACCATCAACCACCCGCAACGCCCAGGGAAACAGTTTGTGAGGTAGTGAACTATGCAGCGATACCTGGTGCGACGCATCCTGCTGGCGGCGGTGACCCTGCTGGCAGTGTCGCTGATCATTTTCGTCATGAGCCGGGCGGCCGGAGATCCCAGGCACGTGTACCTGGACGACTATTCCACCCAGGAAGACTGGGACCGGCTCACGGCAACCCTCGGGCTGGACAAACCGTACTATCAGCAATACGGCATATTCCTGGGAAGCGCCCTGCGCGGCGACTTCGGCCAATCCATCAAGGAGGGCCGACCGTCGATGGAGGTCATCGTGGAACGGGTGCCGGCCACGCTGCAACTGGGACTGGCGGCCTTCGTGTTCTCGGTAGTCGTCGGCGTGCCTCTGGGCATCCTGTCGGCGGTGAAACGAGGAAGTTTCCTGGACATGTCCGGGAAAGTGGTCGCCCTGGTGGGACAATCTGCCCCGGTGTTCTGGTTAGGACTGATGCTGGTGTTCCTGTTTTCGGTGCGCTGGAATGATTGGTTTGGGGACAGCCTGGTGCCGCCGTACGGTCGCCAGGAGATCTCCAGCATTATCTTGCCGGCGGTGACGCTGGGCTGGTTCTATGCGGCGGCCAACCTGCGTCTGCTGCGGTCGGCGATGCTCAACGTTCTGGACTCGGAATACGTGAAGTTGGCGCGAGCCAAGGGCGTCTCCAACAACATCGTGATCTGGAAGCACTCGTTGCGCAACGCGCTCATTCCCGTGCTGACTTTCGCCGGCATCACCCTGGGCAGCCTGGTCACCGGTTCGTTGGTCGTCGAAACCGTGTTCGCATGGCCGGGATTGGGACAGCTGGCGATCCAGGCCCTGGCCGGCAACGACTACCCGCTACTGCAGGCCGTGGTGATCGTGTTCACGTTGATGTACGTGACCGCGGCCCTGCTGGTTGACATCATGTACGCATACATCGATCCCAGGATCCGGTACGCCTAGAGGAGGACATCGTGGCAGCAGACGCAACTCTGGTCGTACAGCCGGCTCCGGCGCCCGCCCGCATCGCCAGGCAAATCTGGCAGCTGCGCAGGTGGCCTTTGATCCCCATGTTCTTCCTGGTGTTGTTCGTGATCACCGGCGTTTTTGCCCCGCTGATCGCGCCCCACGACCCGGAACGGGGCGGTCTGAGGGACCGTAATCTGCCACCGGCATGGGAAGAGGGAGGAAGCTCCGAGTTCCTGCTGGGCACCGATCACCTGGGCCGCGACATGCTGAGCCGGGTCATCTTCGGCGCCCGTATCTCGCTTGCGGTGGCGGGCGTCACCCTGGGTGTAGGCATGGTCATCGGCGTGGCCAGTGGCCTCATCGCCGGGTGGTATGGAGGCTGGCTCGATGAGTTCCTGATGCGAATCGTGGACATCAAGCTGGCGATACCAACCATATTGCTGGCCCTGGTGCTGGTGCTGGCCTTGGGACAGTCATTCCTCATCATCGTCGCCATCCTGGCCATCGCGGTGTGGCCGCGTTTTGCCCGCAACGTGCGGGGCGAGGTTCTCCAGCTGAAAACCATGGACTTCGTCGCCCTGGCCAAGGTGGCGGGCGCGTCAACTCCGCGCATCCTCTTCATCCACATCTTTCCGGGCGTCATCAACACCCTCATTGTGTTGGCTACCCTGGAGGTCGGCATCGTCATCCTGCTGGAGTCCACCCTGAGCTTCCTCGGCGCCGGAGTTCCGCCGCCCACGCCGGCCTGGGGTTCCATGGTTTCCGATGGCCGCGACCGGCTGGCAGTGGCCTGGTGGATCTCCACCATGCCCGGCCTGGCCATCATGCTCGTCGTGCTGTCGATGAACCTGTTCGGCGACTGGCTCCGCGATCGGCTCGATCCCAGGCTCCGCCAACTGAACTGATCCTGACCACTAACGACCATTGCCCAACCCGCAAGCAGGCTGAAACATGACTACTAGCACAACCGAAAACACCTCCCCCGTGGTGCTGCAAGTTGACGGACTGAAAACCTACTTCGAGACCCGCTGGGGCACGGTGCGGGCGGTCGACGGCGTCAGCTTCGACCTGCGGCGCGGCGAAACGCTGGGCATCGTCGGCGAGTCGGGTTCCGGCAAATCCGTGACCATGCTGTCCCTGATGCGGCTCATCCCGGAACCCCCGGGTCGCATCGTTGACGGGCAGATACTCCTGGAAGGCCAGGACCTGGTGCAGCTCTCAGATAAAGAGATGAGCGAAATCCGGGGCAGCCAGATCGCACTGATCATTCAGGACCCCATGACCTCCCTCAATCCGGTGTTCTCCATCGGAAACCAGGTGGGCGAGGCCATCAAGATCCACCAGGACATACCCAAGCGCACCGTCGTGCAGCAGGTCCTGGACGTGCTCCGCAAGGTGAACATCCCCGCTGCCGAGACACGGGTCCGGGACTATCCCCACCAGATGAGCGGAGGAATGCGCCAGCGCGTCGTGGGAGCCATCGGCATATCCTGCGAACCTATCGTGCTGATCGCCGACGAGCCTACGACCTCACTGGACGTCACCATCCAGGCGCAGTACCTCAAGCTCCTCAAGGAATTGCAGGAGGCGTCCAACATCGGGCTGATCTTCATCACCCACGACTTTGGCATCGTGGCCAAGATGTGCGACCGTGTGGCCGTGATGTACGCCGGAAGGATCGTCGAGATGGGCGACGTGCGGGACATCTTCAACAACCCGTCGCACCCCTACACCGAGGCCCTGTTGTCATCGGTCCCGAAACTGGAAGAGGACGTCGACCGCCTGTATTCCATCGAAGGGCAACCGCCGACGCTCCACGACCTGCCGCCGGGCTGCCCCTTCGCGCCCCGCTGCCAATACGTCATGGACAAGTGCCTGGAAACCTATCCGTTGCAATTCGACGTGAGCGATAGCCACTACGCCGCCTGCTGGAGGCTGGAATGACCACCCTGGAAGCAAATCCGATGACCCAAACGACGAGCGAGGTGCTCCTCGAGGCCTCGGGCCTCAAGAAGCACTTCCCTGTGACCAAGGGCCTTCTGATCTCCAAAGTCACCGGTTGGATCAAGGCCGTCGACGGCGTTTCCTTCCAGATCCGCGCCGGCGAAACGCTGGGTATCGTGGGCGAGTCCGGGTGCGGCAAAAGCACCACCGCCAAGATGCTCCTGCAATTGGAAGAGCCCACCGAGGGCACCATCCGCTACCAGGGGGACGAGATACACAACGCCACCGCCGAGCAGCGCCGCGCCTATCGCAGTTCGGTGCAGGCGGTCTTCCAGGACCCTTGGAGTTCCCTTAATCCCCGGATGCGCGTCCGCGACCTGATCGCCGAGCCCATGGTCATCAACCTGAACCTGAGCCGGCGCGAGATGCAGGACCGCGTCGCCAAGCTCCTGAACGACGTTGGGCTCAGCAGCTACCACGCCAACCTGTATCCCCATGAGTTCAGTGGCGGGCAACGCCAAAGGCTGGCCATCGCCAGGGCACTGTCCGTGGAACCTCGGGTGATTGTGCTCGACGAGCCGGTTTCGGCGCTGGACGTGTCCATTCGCGCCCAGATCATGAACTTGCTGATGGACCTTCAGAACGAGTACAACGTCAGCTATCTGCTGATCGCCCACCACCTGGCAACCGTGCGGTACATGTGCGACTGGGTGGCCGTGATGTACCTGGGGCAGATCGTGGAATACGGCCCCACCAAGGAACTGTTCGACAACGCCTCGCATCCCTACACCAAGGCACTGATGAACGCGGCGTTGCCATCGCACCCGGACATCGAGCAGGAGGAAATGATCCTCACTGGTGAAGTGCCTTCACCGCTGAATCCGCCCGAAGGGTGCCGCTTCCATCCCCGGTGCCCCTTCGTCATGGACCGCTGCTCCCGGGACATTCCCGAAGTAACGGAACTGGCTCCCGGCCACGTGGTGTCCTGTCACCTCTACTGACCCGCCCGCTCCCACAAAAAGGAACCCCGGTAAGCCCGGGGTTCGCCACTGCCTCGTTGCGACGCCGCCCCATCACCGGGCGGCGTTCACGTTTTTCAGGAAGTCCTCCGCGCCGATGCGGAGCAGTCCCCAGCCGGAAACCGTCACGAAGTTCGCGCCCAGCTTGATGAACTCGGCGACTCCGGCCGTGTCCGCGGGGTTATTGCCGCCCACGCCGACGTTCTTCCCGCCGGCCCGCACTCTAGGGATCACCTCGCTCATCACCCGGCGCACTTCGGGGACGCCAGGGTTGCCCATGCTCTGCCCCAGGTCCGACGCCGCCACGTGCAGCACATCCGCGCCGGAAACCGCCAGGATGTCGTCCAGGTTGCCCACGGCTTCGATGTCCTCGACCATGGGGATCACCAGCACGTTCTCGTTCACCCACGCCGTGGCCTCGTCCCGGGCAACCCCGATGCCGTAGTCCTGCGCCCGGCCGCCGCCCATGCCACGATAGCCGTCAGGGTAATACCGCGCGGCCCGGGCGATGGCCGCCGCCTGCTCCCCGGTATTGACGTGGGGCACGATGATCCCCTGCAAGCCCCGGTCCAGGAACCGCAGGATCGTCTGGTCCGAGTGATCAGGTATGCGCGCTATGGGCGTTATTCCGAAGGACTCCGCCGCCCGCACCATGTGCTCCACCTGGTCCAGATTGGCCGGCCCGTGCTCGCAGTCGATCATGACAAAGTCGTAGCCCAGCGCCCCGAAGATCTCGACCATGTCGGGGGCGTAGCGGGTGATGATGGCCCCGAAAACGACCTGGCCGTCGTTCAGCTTCGCCTTGGTGGTGTTGGTTCGCATGATTATTTCCCCTTTTGAGGCATCCGGCGTCGGTGGTGTGTTCCCTACAGCGACCCGTCGATTACCATGTCCAGCAAGGCCGGCTTGCCGGAGGCCACCGCCCGGTCCACCGCGGGCTTGATCTCCGACGGGTCCGTGATGCGTTCGCCGTGCACGCCCATGCTGTTGGCGATGGCGGCCATGTCGAAGGGTGTTCCGAAGTCGGAGTACAGCAGACGCCCGCCGGAGGTTTCCGGCAGTTCCAGCACGTCCCGCTGGTACACGTTGAAGTTCACCTTGAGCACCCGGTACGCCCCGTTGTTGCAGATGACGAAAACGCACGGGATGTTGTCGTTGGCCGCCGTCCATAGCCCCTGTATCGTCATCATCGCGCTGCCGTCGCCGATGATGCCGAACACGGGCCGGTCGGGGTTGGCGCACTGTGTCCCCATGGTGGTGCCCATGCCGCCGCCGATGGACTGCCCCCGGTACCCGCGCAGGTCGCCCCGGCGTTCCCCCTGGAAATAGTGCCGCATCGCGCCACGGTTGCTGATCGAGTCGTCCACCACGATGGCGTTGTCGGGGATCGCTGCCGCCAGTTCCGCCATCATGCGGGCCGGCGTCATCGGCCGGTGGTCCCACTTCTCGGCCACCGATTCCTCGAACGCGGCCCGGTTGCTCTGGCGCTCGGCGGCAACCGCCTGCTTGCGCAGCCCGATTTCCGTCCGGTTGCCGGGCGAAAGGCGTTCCTCCAGCGCCGCGATGAGGTCCTGCAGCGCCAGCCCGCAGTGTCCCACGATGCCCACGTCCGTCGGCTCCGAGCGCCCGATGCGGCTCCGGTCCGGGTCGATGTGGACCAGCTTGGCCTCTGCCGGCAGGATCACGTCGCCCCAGTAGAACAGTTCCTCAAAGGGGTCGGAGCCCACGGCCAGCACCAGGTCCACGGTCTGCAAAACGGCCCGCTGCTCGCTGACCCGCAGCGACAATGCCCCCAGGAATTGCTCGTGGGTTGTGGGGAAGGCCACCTCGGCTCCCCGCGCCTGGTACACCGGCAGGCCCATGAGCTCGGCCAGTTCCACCGCCTTATCGACGGCGCCATCGTCGGATAGCCGGTCGCCCACCAGCAGCATCGGCCGGCTGGCGTCCATCAGCAGGGACGCGGCCAGGGCGATACCTTCCGCGCTGGGTCGCGGCGCATCGTACACCGGCCGCGACGGTTCGATGTTCATCTCCGCCATGCCTTCCAGCGCGTTGGAGGTGAAGCCCACGTACACCGGCCCCTTGGGGTGGCTGTTGGCCTCGTTGAACGCCCGCCGGATCGTGCTGGGAATCTGGTCCGCGTGGGTTAGCTCCACCGACCACTTGGTGACCGGCCGCACCAGTTCCGCGAGGTCGGTCATGGTCTCGTTCACCTTGCGCACGTCGTAGTTGGCGGAGGTCACCACCATGGGCGTGCCGGTGTTCAGGGCGTCCAGCATCAGGGCAATCCCGTTGGCCAGCCCGCTGTCCACGTGGAGACTGACGAAGGATGCGGTGCCCGTGGCCCGGGCGTAGGCTTCGCCCATCCCGACCGCCACGCTTTCCTGCAGCGTCAGGATGTAGCGCAGCTCGGGGTAATCGCCCAGCAGGTCGATGATCGGCCCCTCGCTGGTGCCGGGGTTGCCGAATATGTACTCGACGCCCTCGGCTTTGAGCATCTCCAGCAGCGCCTGCTTGCCGGTCATCAGTTGCGACATGGGCTCCTCCGGTTGCGGGCCGCCTTCACTGGAGCGGCCGGGGGATTGGTTGACGGCCAATTCTACAACAAACCGCCCGACCCCATTCCCGGATGGCTGTCGGCATCGTTGCAAAGTGAGTACGCGTGAGCGCGCCGATTGACGCCCGTTGCGCCCTGCGGTATCGTTAGTGCCGCGTTAGCAAACGATATTGGGAGTGTCCCATTATGGCCGAACAAGAACTGCCCCTCTTCGATTACAACGAAGTTCAGGTCGGTGAGGAGCTTGGCTCCTACGAGTATGTGCTGACCCAGGAGATGGTGGACCTGTACCGCCAGGCCGTGGGCGATCCCGACGCCGTTTTCCCCACCATCGCCGTCAAGCACGACGCCACGTCCCTCTCGCTGGCCTATGACGACCAGACCGGCAGCATCAACGCGGGGAACGAAATCGACCTGTTCAACCCGCCAGTCCCCGGAAAGAAGATCAGCGTTACCGGCCGAATCCACGACAAGTTTGTTCGCCGGGAGAAGCCCTACCTGGTCATCGAGGCCACGGCCACCGACGAAGACGGCCGGCTCATCGAGAAGATGCGCACCTACCAGATCAAGAAACCCGAGGAGTTGGGCAAGAAATGGCATCCCCAAGGCTAGACAGCGAAACGCTCCCCGTCGTCACCAAGCACATCACCCAGGACGTCATCAACCAGTTCGAGGCGTGTGGCATCCTCAACCGGGCTAACATCCACAACGACCCCGAACTGGCCTCAAAGCGCCTCGGCACCACCTACGCCATCGCCTCCGGCCGCATGAGCATCGCCTTCTGCACCGAAGCCATGCGCAAGTTCATCGGCGCCGACGATTTCCACCGTTCCGGCAACGTCAACCTCAAGTTCCTGCGCCCCGTGAAGCACGGCGACACCGTCAGCGTCCACGGCCAGGTCAACAGCCGCGAGCCCCAGGACGACGGCACCACGCTGGTTACGGTAGACGTGTACTGCGAGAACCAGAACGGCGACAAGACCGCCGTCGGCCAGGCCAGCGCCCGCGTCAAGTAGCCCGTCCGGCCACTCCGCTCAATCCCGAGAGTTCGCCATGACCACCATTGTCGATTACCACGCGGAACGGAGTTGGCATTTTCTCGATCTGGTGGACGATGAAGTCGAGCGCGGCGAGTTGGAGGAGGCCTGCAACAAGATATGGGGCGCGGCCGCCCATGCCATCAAAGCCGTCGCCGAGCGCAGAGGCTGGTTTCACGGATCGCACAACGCCTTGGCTGATACCGTGATGCGCTTGATTGACGACGAGGGCGCTCCGCCCATACTGTACATCTACTACCTCGCGGCAAGCTCGTTTCACTCGCGATTCTACGGCTGGCCTCCCGGCGAGGACGAAATCCGCCACGGTAAAGGGGAAATTGCCAACTTCATCCGTATGCTGGAAAATTTGTGAGACAGGTGCTGTCTCTTGTCGACAAAACGCATCCCTCTGCTAAACGACCGATTAACGGGAGAACAACGAATGACAATGACCAGGTCCGAGTTCGGCAAAGTTGAAGTGGATATCGTCTACTGCGTGCCTTGAGGCTACCACGGCCTCGCCACGTGGCTGGCGACTGAATTTTGGCGCTCCCAAAACGCCGGGGATATCGCGATCAAGCTGACCCCAGCTGACAAAGGACGCTTGGAGATCTACCTCGACGGTGAGAAGATCTTCGACCGCTTCGACGAGGATGGCGACGAGTACCCGGGCTACAGCAAGGTCAACGAACTCAAGATGGTGGTCGCCGAGCGCGTCTTTGACGTCGAGGACGAGATCGCCGCGGCGAGAAACGCTTAAATGGCTAATCCAGATCACGTTGCGGTTGTTCGCTCCGGCAAAGGCGCCGTCGCGGAGTGGAAGTCCGCAAACCCCGACGACCAACTCGACCTGCGCGCGGCGGACCTGTCGAGCCTCGATCTGGTCGGCGTCGATCTGAGGAACGCCGATCTGCGCGGAGCCTCCATGGCCGACTGCCGGCTCACCCGTGCCAATCTGTCCCGCTGCGACCTGCGCGCCGCCGATTTCACGGGCGCCGATCTGTACGGCGCGACCCTGGCCTCAGCGCAGATGGCGATGACCATCCTGCGCAACGTTAACCTGTTCTGGGCCGACCTGAAGCAGTCGGACATGCATGAATCCGTGCTGCAGTGGTCTCGTCTCAACCGGGCTTCGTTCCTGAACACCAACCTCACCGACGCCGATTGCAGCCAGGTCACCGCCATCGAAGTGGACCTGCGCTCCGCCAACCTGACCAACTCCAACTGGCAGGGCGCGAACCTGAACGGGGCCGACGTGAGCCGAGCCATCATGCAGGGGGCCGACTTCACCTCCGCCAAGATCCGCGACTCCATGTGGATCATGACGGACATGCGTGGCGCCAACTTCAACCGCGCCAGCCTGCACCGCTGCGACATGACCATGAGCAAGTGGGACGACACCACCAAATTCCCGCCCGGCTTCGACCCGAACTTCATCGAGAACCGGGTGGACGACTACTAGTCGCCACTAGTTCGGCCGGTTGTCTTATGGCCATCCTCCTCGTAGCATCCCACCGGCCCACTGCCGGCAAGACGTCCCTTGCCGCCGGCCTGGCAACCCTGATCGCCCGGTCAGGCGCCCGCGTTTCCGTGTGCAAGCCGGTGTCCCCGGCCGGACGCACGGACCCCGACGCCATCTATTTCGCGCGAAATTTCCGCGGTGGCATCGCCGTAGCATCGTCCGAGGACGACGCCGGCCTGGACGCAGCAGCCAGCGCGGTTCGCTCGCTGACCGGCATCAGCGAACACGTCATCGTCGAGGTTGCCAACCCCGCCAGCGGCTCCGGGGCGACCTCGCCCATCGTCTCCGGTTTGGCGGAGCGGCTGTCCGCTCGCGTGGTGACGGTCTTCGGTTACGAGCCGGAAATATCTTCGGTGAGCGTTTCCGGCGCGGTGGCTACCCTCGGAGCCAGGCTTGGAGGCGTGATTGTCAACCAGACGCCTCGGTACCGAGCCCAACGCGCGCAATCCCTGCTGTCCGAATTGTCAACCGCCGGCGTGCCGGCTATCGGGGCCTTGCCCGAAGACCGCGCCATGCTGTCGCTGAACCTGGATCAGTTGGAAGCCAGCCTCGGCGGTCGCTGGGAACTGGAGCCGGAGGACCGCGACGTTTGGATCGACCGGTTCCTCATCGGCGGGAACATCATGGATTCCGGCACCGGATATTTTGGACGCTACGGCCACCAGGCCGTGATCACCCGCGCCGAACGGCCCGACATCCAGATGGCATCGCTGATGCAGGATACCCGCTGCCTGGTACTGACCGGCGGTTCCCGTCCCACCGAGTACATCCGCGTGGAGGCCACCAAACGGCGCGTACCGGTCCTTCTCGTGGATCAAAACACCGTTGCCACCGCCGACGCCGTGGGCGGTCTCCTCGATGCCGTGGTGCCCCACAGCGTGCACAAGGCGGAGCGGATGGCCAACCTGCTGGACGGGCTCGTGGACTTGGGATCGTTGCTGTCCTGACGACGAACCCGCCCTTATCCAGGATCAGTCCTGCATCTCGAAACGCTCGGACTCCGGAGGACGGGACCACAGTTCCTCCGCGCCGGCCATCGCCACGGCCCGTTCGGGACTGGCGCGCCAGGCGTCGTAGATCTCGTTGCTCTCCCAAGTGACCAGAGTGGATATCTTGGTGGGATCAGCCAGCGAGATGAAGGTGTGACGGGCTCCAAAGCCGGGCGCGTGGCTCTGGGCCTCTCCGTTGCGGTCCAGGAGCGCCTTCGCCTCCTCTACCTTGTCTTCCTTCGCCCAGTGGTGGGTCAGTACGCCGATCAGTGCCATCGGTAGTCCTCCTTGAAAAGCTTAGAGATTGGCTGGCTCCTGCACAGCCGCGGCAACTCGAAATTCGGCTTCACCCGCGTGACCAGGGGAATATAATCTTGGATCTCAGGCCCTCCTCGCGGACATGCAACAGCTTCCCCAAAACGTAGGCAACCAGCGCCGCGCCGATGCTGAACACGGCTCCCATCTTGCCCGGCTCCTGGAATGGCGAGTCGCCGGGAAACGCCTTGCCGGCCACGAAAAGCGCCACCGTCAGCCCGAGCCCCGCGATAACCCCGGTTACTACCAGGTGACGCACATCCATGCCCGGCGGCAGCGGGAAACCGACCAGGGACGCCAGCCAGGATAGCAGCGTCACGCCTATCGCCTTGCCCACTATCAGCGACGCCAACACCATCGTCGTGACCCACCCGATGCTGGTGAATGGCACGCCGGCGTTGGCGAACGCGAAGAAGAACAGTCCGAAGTCCACGAACAGCTTCAGTTGATGCTCGAATTGCTCGAGGACACTTTGGGCGTGGTGTTCGTCGGCGCTGGAATGTGGATGCGACGCGCTGCCAGCGTCCTGGATGTGCTCATGAGCCTCGTCGTGGGCCGTCTCGCTGTCGTGGTGAATATGGGGCATGAACGGCACTATCGGCACCAGCGCCAGCGCCGGCTCCACCCCCGCCCCGGCCAGACCGATCCAGGAGAGCGCGCCGCCGACCAGGATATAGACCGGCCACCAGCGCACGCGAAAACGCCGCAGTACGTACGCGGCAGCCATGCCGCCCAGCACGAAGAGCAGCCAGATGGGTTCCACCGGATGGTAGGGATCAGGGTAGAAGACAGCAATTATGACCAGCCCGATAGCGTCATCCACCACCGCCAGCAGCAGCAGGAAGTTGACCGCCGGGTGCATCGGCCCGAACACCACCCGCGCCACCAGCCACGCCAGGGCAATGTCGGTGGCGGTGGGGATGGCCCAGCCGTTGGCCACCGCGCCGAAATCGTCGGTGCCGCCGTAGAAGACCCAGGTGAGGGCGAAATACATCCCGACGGGGCCGAACACGCCGCCCAAGGTCCCGGCCAGCGGATTGATCGCCCGGCGGAGGGGGCTGAGAACCCCGCCCGGCAGCGTGGATTCAGTGATCTCCTTGGCCGCTATTCCGAAGAACAGGCACATGAACATCCCGTTGATGACGAAATGGATGGTCAGCGGGTGCCCGAACACGTAGGCATGGTCGCCCAGCGGGTGGAAATCCACCACCGTCTCGTACCAGTGGTAGTTGACGTTGGCGGCCACCAGGCCCAGCGCCACTCCCAGGATCAACGGCAGCGAGAACTCCTGGACGAAGTTCCTCACCTTGATCAGTTGGCTTGTCGGTTGTGCGACTTGTGCGTGCATAGGCTTTGCGGTCACGAAAAGTCGGGGACTAAACAGACCGGCGGCAATTTTACCACCAATTCCGGCGTCAGCGGCCCCGAACGTACCCTCACGCGTACCTACTTTCGGGAGTTCGTCAGAATCAGGATTTCCAAGATTATCGGATTTTCAGGATACTGCCGCCAATGCACCAACCAACCCGACCCTGCTAATCCTGCTTCTGACGATTTATGAAACTGGATACGCGCAAGATCGGAGCCTTGTTGACAACGGCAAGCAGGCCCCGCCAAAATTGCGCCATTGTGAGCCCGAAAGCCGGGTCCTTTCGCTCCTACCCCAGCATGTGAGGTGCCCAGTGGCAGATCTGAACGACGCCGATGTTCGGGCTTTGGCTAAAGCCGCGGACATCAACATCCCCGACGATCTGGTCGCCGAGGTGAGGGAATCGCTGAACGGCCTGCTCGAGGCCCTGGCAGCCATTACCGAGCCGGACGTTGCCAATATCCAGCCGCTGCCGATCATCGTGTCGGCGACGGCGCGCAAGCAGGAGGGACCGTGATGACTGACGTGAACCTGTGCTACCTGTCGGCGACCGAGCTGGGCGAGCGCATCGCCGCCGGCGACGTGTCGTCCCTGGAGGCCACCGAAGCCTATCTGGAGCGTATCGCCAGCCTGGACGGCAACTACGCTTCCTACATCACCGTCACCGCCGACCGCGCCCGCGAGGACGCCCGCCGCGCCGACGCCGAAATCGCGGCCGGCAACCGGCGCGGCCCGCTGCACGGCGTCCCGGTAGCCGTCAAGGACCAGTTCGACACCGCCGGCATCCTGACCACCAACGGCTCCACCATCCTCGGCGAGAACATTCCCAGCGAGGATGCCACCATCATGGAACGGCTGAAGGCGGCCGGCACGGTGCTGCTGGGCAAGCTCAACATGAGCGAATACGCCAGCGGTGACGCCTTCCGCCACCCCTACGGTCGGCCGCGCAACCCGTGGGATACGCGACGCAATCCCGGCACCTCCAGCAGCGGTTCAGGAGCGGCCACCGCTGCGTTCCTGTGCGCCACCTCGCTGGGCGAGGACACCGGCGGCAGTATCCGCGGACCCGCGGCGTTCTGTGGCCTGGTCGGCATCCGGCCCACGTTAGGGCTGGTCAGTCGCCACGGCGTTTTCGGGGCCAGCTGGTCCATGGACACCGCCGGCCCGATCTCCCGCACCGTTACCGATTGTGCCCACACCCTGGCCGCCATCGCCGGCCACGACCCCAGGGACCCGCAGTCGTGGGACGTTCCCGTCCCAGACTACGTCGCTGCGCTGGACGGCGATATCAACGGCCTCAAGGTGGGCCTCATATCCGAACGGGTGCACACGGATGCCAACGATCCCGAGGTTCGCGATGCCGTGATCGCGGCCGCCGCCGTGCTGGCTGGCCTCGGCGCCGACGTTCGGGAGGTGTCCATACCGCTGATCGTCAACTCGTCGGAGATATCCTATGGCATCATCAGCAGCGACGCTGCCATGCTGAACTGGGACATCATCTCCACCGATCGGTTGCGCGAATTGGACCACAACAACCAGGTGCGCCTCCTCATGGGCAGCATCCTGCCGGCCAAGGCATACCAGAAATCGGCCCGCCTTCGCGATGTGCTCCGCACGGAGATCCTGGCCGCGCTGGACGAGGTGGACGTCCTGGTGATGCCGGCCTCATCCGTGCCCGCCACGCTGATTCCGGAAACCACCGGCCTCGGCACCAAGGAGGACGTCATCGCCGGTTTCAAGGGACGACGCGGGTTCACCGCGCCTTTCAACCTGGCGAACCTGCCCGCGCTATCCATCAACTGCGGCTTCACGGCGGCCGGCTTGCCAATCGGGTTGCAGATCGCCGGTAAAGCCTTCGACGAGACCACGCTGTTCCGAGCGGCCTACGCCTACGAGCAGGCCACCGATTGGGGGGAGCGCCGCCCGCCGGGAGTGTGATCGACTATGATTGCCCTTTGATAACCCAACCCGGAAACTGCGAGGACAGGCCATGTCTTTCAGCCCCGACACCCTGGAGAAAGTGGCCGATATCGCCAGGGACTTGCTCAACGAACGCTTTGGCAACGATCTGGTTTTCGACCCCGTTTTCGCCAAGTCGCTGGTCGACCACTACGGCGACGACTACATCCAACTGTACCTGGTGTTCGACGGCGATGAGAAACACCTGCGCACGGACGCGGCGCTGGACTGGGCCCTCAGTATGGGTCGATTGATGGATCCTGCACTACAGCAGATAGGCGTATTCGACCGTCCGGGGAGGTTCTTCATCAAAAAGTCCGATTGGGAAGAAGGGCCTCCCAAGTAGTCGGATGAATCCACCGGACCTGATTGCATTCGCCCGTCAGCTGGCAGCCGGTGGTGGACGACCCGGGCGTCCCCGCCAGACCGACCTGTGCGGCGCTGACCTGATCGCCGGCGCAACCCGCGCCGGCCGCAGCGAACCCGCCTGGGAACAGACCTACCGAGCGTTGGAGCATGGCCACGCTATGAATCAGTGCCGGAATCGCTCCATCATGAGGCGGTTCCCGCAAGATATCCAACAATTCGGCAACCACTTCGCTGAAATGCAACGTTACCGTCACTACGCGGACTATGCCCCTGGGACCGATTTTGATCGCTTTCGCGTTGCTCGCCTGGCCGATCAAACTCACCAGATCATCAGCCAATTCAACAGCGTAACCGTCAGAGACCGCCGCGCCTTCGCCATCTAGGTCCTGTTCCGGACGCGCCGCGATTAGCGTGAAGGATTAACCGATGCTGACCACAGACCACGTCCAAACCGCAGAGGGCTTCCTGGCCGATTCGGACCGGGAGTTTGACGCCGGCGATACGTTGCAGGCGTCCGAGAAACTCTGGGGAGCGGCAGCGCACGCCATCATGGCGGTGGCACAGCGGCGGGGGTTGGCATACGGCACCCACCGGGCATTGATCAATGCCGCCAGGCAGATCGCCGACGAAGCGGACGACGATCAACTACGATTGGGAATACTGGCCGCTCAACACTTTCACTCCAATTTCTACAACGGCACTATGGAGCCGGAAGACATCGAGTACGACCGTCCGTTGGTGCATCGCTACGTTGCGCTGATGCTCACATTCTTGGACCAGGAGTAGTTACCGATGCCCAACCCCAACGAACTCACCGCCGCCCAAGCCGCCCGCGCCATCGCCCGGCGCGAACTCACGGCCGTCGAACTGGCAACGGCATGCCTGGACCGCATCGAAGCACTGGACGAACGCCTGCTGGCGTGGGTGTACGTCGACCGTGAAACGGTGCTCGCCGACGCCCGCCAAGCCGACGCCGCCGTAGCGGAAGGTCGACCCCTTGGCCCATTGCACGGCGTTCCCATCGGGCTCAAGGACATCTACTACACCGCCGGCATCTCGACCAAGGCAGGCAGCGAGGTTTACAAGGATTTCGTGCCCGACTACGACGCAACTTCGCTGACCCTGCTCAGGAAGGCCGGAGCGTTGATGTTGGGCAAGGCCGTGACCACCGAGTTCGCGTGCCTGGACCCGTCGCCCACCTACAACCCATGGAACCCGGCGCACACGCCGGGCGGCAGTAGCAGCGGGTCGGCGGTGGCCGTGGCATCCCGGATGTGTCCGGCCGCGTTGGGCTCGCAGACGGTGGGTTCGGTGTTGCGGCCGGCCGCCTACAACGGCGTGGTTGGTTTCAAGCCTACCTTCGGCCGGGTCAGCCGCTACGGCGTGGTGCCGGTGAGCTGGAACCTGGACACCGTGGGCTGGCTGGTGCGCACGGTGGAAGACGCCGCGCTGCTGCTGCAGGTGATGGCCGGCCCCGACGTGGCCGATCCGGTGTCCTCCCGAGAGCCGGTGGGCGACTACCTGTCGGCCATCGCAGAGCCGCCGGCGCCGCGCATCGGGCTGCTGCGTCGCTATTTCTACGAGGGGGCGGATACCGAGAGCCGCCGCCACCTGGACGCCGTAGCCGAACGGCTGGCCGAAGCGGGGGCCGAGATTGAGGAGATCCCCCTGGAGGAGAGCATCGAATCGGCCTACGTGGACCAGCGTCTGATCATGGCGGTGGAGGCAGCGGCGTTCCACGAGCCGATGTACCGGCGTCAGGCCGAGGACTACCAACCCAAACTGCGGGCAATGCTGGCCGAGGGCCTGGCGGTGGACGGGATCGACTACTCCCGCGCCCTGGAGCGGCGCCGACAATTCACCACGGACATGGAGGAGGCGGCCAAGCAATGCGACGTGCTGCTCACTCCAGGCGCGCCGTCGCCTCCGCAGGCCGACCGCACCAACACGGGCGACCCGGCATTCCAGGGCCCGTGGACGTCGTGCGGATTCCCGGCCATCGCCCTGCCCTCCGGCCTGGCGGAATCCGGCGTGCCGCTGGGCATACAGCTGGTAGCGTCGCCGTTTGCCGAAGCGCGGCTGCTGTCCGCGGCAGCCTGGTGCGAGGACGTGCTGGGCGTGTCGCTGAACCCGCCGTTGTGATTGTGCTAACTTGGGTGATGAACCGAAAGCGGAGGCCGTTGGGAAACTGCTATGCCTATCAAATCGCTGGAGCTGAGAAACGTAGGCCCGTTCCGGCGGCGCCCGGACGGCGCCGGAGCCGACGGAATCAAGCTGGAGTTTGACGCCAACGTAAACCTGTTCATCGGGCCTAACAACGTGGGGAAGTCCACGGTGCTGAGGACGATACGCAGCCTGACGGGGCCTGAGTTGGAAGTTGCCCTCAATGACAAGACACGGTACGAGATTTCGCATCAGCCTACTTTGCTAGCCATAGAATGGGAAAACAGCCAGAATCGGCAGCGGTATTTCCGGTTTCCTAAATTGTTCTCGCCGAGTTGGGGAGAAGGATGGCGTTGTGCCGGCGGTGAGTATGATGTTCTTTTCACTGTTGTGGACGATAGAGAAGAGGCAAGTCGTGAGATCATGAGCCGGTGGGATGATTTCATCGAAGAACATGGTTACGTCGATTACTACAACCCATTGCAACACGACAGGACAAGGCAGTACCGGCCCATCGTGGTTGATGGTGAAGATGTGCGCTTTACTGAGTTCAACTCTGACATCAGAATTCATGACAACTTCGTTCCAGAAATCGTTGAGGCTGATGGAGAAGCTTACTATAGTGAAGAAGGCATAATTGGCGCGGATCATATCAAGATTGCGGAACTGGCTGCCTTGCGCCACAGTACATCAAACATCGGCCGCGAAGTATTTGAAGATATTGCGCATATTATTGGGGCCATCATTGACGGATTTGTGGTCAATATTGCTAAAGGGGTGTATAAGGTCGGCGATGAAGAGTTTGGCTACGTTTCGCAGACCATTGACGGCGAAGTCGAGATGCACGAACTAAGCCATGGAACAATTTCAGTCATTGAATGGCTGTCTTATTTCATGATAGGTATGGCCCGTCATTACCGCGGCGTGTCTGATTGGAAGAAAATGCCCGGCATCTTCATCATCGACGAAATCGACGCCCACCTTCATCCGTCCTGGCAGCGGCGCATCATCCCCACGCTGCAACGCCATTTCCCCAACGTGCAGATTTTCGCCAGCACTCACTCGCCGATGATGGTGGCCGGGTTGAGGAAAGGGCAGGTGCATCTGCTGAAGCGGGACGAGACCGGGCAGGTGGTCTGGTCGCGCAACCCGCAGAACATCATCGGGTGGACGGCGGACGAGATTTACCGGACGTTCATGGGGATAGATGATCCGACCGATGAGTTGACGGTGCAGCGGGCCAACCGGCTGCGGGAGTTGCGGAGAAAGGAATCTCTTGCCCCGGAAGAGGAACGCGAGATGGACGAACTGCGCCGTCTGGTCAATCAGGACTTGCTGTCCAAGGGTCCGGTCGGCCCTCAAAATGAGCGGTACTCGGAATTGATGCACCGCTTCTTGCGCTCCCTTGAAACCGAATTGTCCCAAGATGGAGCATAGTCGCAATGCGGTGGGTGGATCGCGGCCCGGCTCCGTCCAGCGTAGCCCACTACGCCAGGATGTATACCCACTTATGGGTGCAATACTTTCAACAACGCGGCAGCAACCCCAGCCAGCACAACTATTGGACCGTGTTTGCAGCCGACTTGCGCGAGTGTTTCGACGATAAATGCGGGTATTGCGAGCAGCGATTTGAGCCTGTCGGCGAATTACAATCATCGGTTGACCACTTTCGGCCACGGAGCCGTTTCCCTCGCCTGGTTTATAACTGGGACAATTGGGTGTCCAGCTGCCAGCGATGCAACTTTGCCAAAGCCGATCAATGGCCGGATACGGGCTATGTTGATCCTTATGCAGTGGATTTGTTGGAGCGGCCGGAAGAGCATTTTGATTACGTGCCACTTACCGGCGAGATAGTTCCAAAGTCGGGTTTAACTCACAATGCCAGGCACAAAGCGCAAAGCACCATTGATGACATTGGGTTGAATGAAACACGATTGCGCGAAACCCGGTTCAGACTAATCGGTTCTTTTGTCCAAGATTTATTACTGGCAACCCCGGGTGCAGACAGGTTCGCCGTTGTCAGCAGGTATCAAGAGCCATCGGAACCTCACGTCGGCGTCGTCAAAATGTTCACCAACCAGTTGCGTCAAGCCGGCAGAATATAGCCGTTTGGTCAGCAGCGTTGACACCGCCGCCGTTGCCCGCCCATAATCCTGATTGCCATGCAGTTTGACGTTCAACTATTCGCCCTGTACCGGGAGCGGGCCGGGTCCTCGGTGGTCACCGTGGACGTGCCGGACGACGCCACCGTCGGGACGCTCACCGACGCGGTGCGGGGCATGTATCCGCGCCTGGCGCCGCCCGAGGTGCGTATCGTGGTGGCGGTGAACGCCGAGTACGCGGACGACGATCAAGCCTTGAACCCTGGCGACGAGGTTTGCCTGATTCCTCCCGTCAGTGGAGGACGCGGTTAGCGGAGGTCGCTGAGCCATGATTATCCTGACTGACGAACCCCTGGACCCGGTGGCGGTGACCGACTCCGTGCGCAAGGACGGCAACGGTGCCGTGGTGACCTTCCTGGGCACCACCAGAGACAACTTCGGCGGCAAGACCGTCACCAGGCTGGAGTACGAAGCCTACGACGTGATGGCCGTCAAGAAGATGGAAGAGGTGAGGGACAGCCTGTGCGCCGACTACGGCATTGAGGACATCGCCATCGCCCACCGCACCGGCCGGGTGGACGTGGGCCACATCAGCTTGGTGGTGGCCGTGGCCTCACCGCACCGGGTCCAGGCGTTCGAGGCTTGCCACGAGGCCGTGAACCGGATCAAGACCATCGTTCCCATCTGGAAGAAAGAATGGTTCGCGGACGGCTCCCGCTGGGTGGCCTGCGAGGACCACGAGTTTGCCGACGAGGCCGAGCACCGGCACGCCCACGCGGAAAGGCACGCCGCGGCCGTTGGGGACGACTAGGAGCTAACGGCGGCTAACGCAAGCCGTCGATGAGGTGGACCAGCATCCGGCCGGCGGACAGGTCTACCTCTTTTATCACCTGCGTCACCGCGGGTAGCAGTATTTCCGTCCCGGTTTCGGAGGCAACAACGTAGACGTCGTTGCCTCCGGTCACCAGCACCTCCTGCAAGGTGCCCAGATCTTCTCCCTGATCGGTGACCACCGTCAGGCCGACCAGTTGGTAGTGGTAGTACTCGCCAGGAGGCAGATCGGGAACAGGGTCGGCCGGCGCGATGAGCCACTGCCCGGCCAGAGGCCGAACGGCGTCAACATTTTCGAGCCCGTCCAGGCGCAGCAGGGCGTAGCCGCCGGGCAGCTCACGAAAATCCGCGATGGCGCGAGACTTTCCGGCGACGGTCAGATTGCTGCCGACCTGGAACCGGGCAGGATTATCGGAAAGGGACTGAACCCGAAGGGCGCCGTCGGAGCCGTGAGGGCGGATGATCCGGCCAACCGCCACTGCGCCATCGGGCAACTGCGGCTCCGCATCGGGCAGCCGGTTACGCGACGACGCGGGCCGTTGGAAACGCCGGGAGCGGTTGCGGTTAGACAATCTCCAACACGGCCCGGGTGCCGTCCTTGACGGCCGCTACCCGGAGGAGGACCCGCATCGCTTGGGCCACTCTTCCCTGTCGCCCGATGACCTTGCCCTTGTCTTCGGGGGCCACTTCAAGGCGAATGACAATCTGGTCGCCTTCGTCCGATTCCGTAACCCGGACGGCTTCGGGATTGGACGTCAGCGACTGAGCGATAAACTCAATCAGCTCTTTCATCCGAGTTGACCTTGCTGAAGATGTCGTTCCGTTCGAATATCTGCCGCACCGGGTCGGAAGGCTGCGCGCCCTTGCGCAACCATTCGACCGCGCGGCTTTCGTCCAAGGTCACTGCCGGCGGGTCCGCCATGGGATCGTAGTGGCCAATGCCGTCGATGTAAGCGCCATCCCTGGGGTTGCGCCTTTCCGTAACGACGATTCGATAGTAGGGGCGGCCTTTTTTGCCCACGCGCCGAAGGCGGATCCGTAGCATCTGAACTCCGTGTTGCTGAATTGGTATACGTTGGATTCCAATGTATGGATTTGCTTTCCGTTTGTCAAACGAGATCACGCGCGCCGAAACGGGAAACGCGACGGAAAACGAGGAGGGTCAAACCGAAACGAGGCCATCAGGCCCCGAGACCCCGGCAGAAGGGGGTGGATTAAATAGATATCGGGCCCAGACTGGACCTTTGGCTTGTCGCCCGATACTTCCCCAGGACCTCTGGGGCGACGGTAGACACTGGTCTGGGCCCGACTGACGGGCTAAATGCCGTTTTTGAAAAGCGATGACGCTAAGAGGCGTTCACCCCGTCGTGTCCAGACTGGTGCCTACCATCGCCCCAGCATGTTAAACTGTGTTCCATTAGCCATCACCTCCTTTCTCAAAATTCCGCACCAGCGGTTGCCCAGAATCTACAATCAGGACATCGCCTTGTCAACCCATTCCGCGCGCGAATCTGGCCGTGAGTTAAGTCCCGAAAACCCGCTGCGCGCAGTCTTCATGGGGACCCCCCATTTCGCGGTTCCTGCCCTGGACATCCTGGCAGCCAACCCCGCCGTGGACCTGGTCGCCGTCTACACCCCGCCTGATCGCCGACGGGGCCGGGGTCGGGTGATGGAACCCCCTCCGGTGAAAGCGCGAGCCCAGGAACTGGAGATCCCGGTCTGCCAGCCGTCCACGCTGCGGAACCCGGATGCAATCGGCGAGTTGTCGGAGCTGAAGCCGGAAATCATCGTGGTGGTCGCCTACGGTCGGCTGCTGCCGGCGGAGATTTTGGACATTCCCCGGTTCGGCTGCCTGAACCTGCATCCTTCGTTGTTGCCGCGCCACCGGGGGCCGTCGCCGGTTCCCGGCGCCATCCTCAGCGGCGACGAAACCACCGGCGTAACGCTGATGCTGCTCGACGCAGGGATGGACTCCGGGCCGATAATTGCGCAGCGCTCCCGGAGCATCAGTGCGAATGACGACGCCGAAACTCTGACGACGGAGCTGTTCCGCGAAGGAGCCGCTTTGCTGGCCGCGACGCTTCCCGGCTGGGTAGCGGGAGACGTCGATGCCTGCCCGCAGGATGACGGGCTGGCCACCTACACGTCGAAGCTGGAACGGGCGGACGGGTTGGCCGACTGGGGCCGCTCGGCCGACGCGCTCTGGCGGCAGCAACGGGCGTACGCGCCCTGGCCGGGACTGCATACCGCGTGGGAAGGCAAGGAACTCAAGCTTCTGGAGGTTTTGCCTTTTCCGGAAGGCCGTGCCGAACCGGGTAGGGTGATTCGCGCCGACGGTGATCTGCTGGCAGTGGGAACAGGCGAAGGGCTGCTGGCGATCCGCCGCCTCCAGTTGGAGGGCCGAAGGCCAGCGTCCGCGGATGACTTCGTCCGGGGATACCCCGACTTCGTTGGCGCACGGCTGGGGTGACCTGAACCTCCCGGATTGGGCGGATCACCGGGGCACGCCCTGGTGGAACTTCTTGGTTCCGCAGGTAATGCAAACGGCGATGGTGGCCGGCCGGCCGTTTCTCATTGTGATGTACTCGACGTCACGAGACGGAGTGTTGGCCCGGCATAGGGCGCAGTAGAGTATGGCGGGATTGGAAGTTGCGCACACTGGTAATCCCCTGGACTGCAAGATATTCGGCTGAGATTTGCGAAGTCCCCATCGGGTCCTGCTTCGTCGGTCAGACGCGGGGCCGGCGATCTGAGCCGGACGATTCGTTGGTTGCGGACGCGCTCCGTGTGTTGGAACCCGTAGCCGGGTCTCCGATATCGATCGCATGATTGCTGCTCATCAGGTATTACGCTCTGGCGAGTCAGCCGGTTTGCGTGCCTCCGGCGCGGCGTGAAGTCCCGCCTCTCGTGCGCGGTTCCTGGTGTAGAATCGCGGCAACATCGCCGGCCTTGCCGGCGGCACGACATGGAGGGAACAATGGCTTTCGCAGGAGTACCCACCGAAGCCGAGGTGCTGGCCTGGTATCGGGACGAGAACAACTGGGGTCGGTGGGGCCAACAGGACCAGTTGGGGGCGCTGAACCTGATCACGACGGCAAAGCGAACCCAGGCCGCGGCGCTGGTGCAGACCGGGGAAACGGTGAGCTGCGCCCGCCCCATCACCACGGAAATGACGCCGGACATCACCCACCAGGTGCAGCGGTTCATGGTGGATAGCGGCGAGGGCCGCGACACGGACCCCCTGGAACGCCGCAACTCCCGGCGCGGCGCCGCCGAGTTCATCGGCATGGTCTTCCACGGGCAGACCATCACCCACATCGACGCGCTGTCGCATTACTCCTACGACGGCCTGATGTACAACGGCGTGCCAGCGGGGGTGGTCACGTCACGGGAAGGCGCCCAGAGCCATGCCATCGACCTGACGGCGCAGGGACTGGTGAGCCGGGGCGTGCTGCTGGACATCGCCAGGGTGCGCGGCGTCGACTGGCTTTCGCCCGACGCGCCGGTGATGCCCGAGGACCTGGACGCGGCGGAGCGCGACCATGGGGTCACGGTTCAGGAGGGAGACATCCTGCTGGTACGGACGGGCAACTACCGCCGCCGCCTGGTGGATGGCCCCGTGCCGGGAACCGAACCCAGCGTGGCTTGCCACGTGGCCTGCGCGCCGTGGTTCAAGGAGCGGGGGATTGCCATGCTGGGCACGGACACGTCCAACGACATCCGGCCCAACCAGTACGAGAACATCGTCTCACCGCTGCACATCGCGTGCCTGGTGTACCTGGGTGTCTGGCTCATCGACAACGCCAACCTGGAGGACGTCGCCGAGGTGGCGGCCCGTCACGGCCGGTACGAGTTCATGCTGTCCATCGGCGCACTGCGCCTCCGCAACGTAACCGGCAGTCCGGTGAACCCAATCGCGATTTTCTAGGGTTACGTAGGGCGTAAGTGCGCCCCGAGACCGCAGCGGATTCGCCCATGCACACTCACTTTCATGAAACGTCAGAATCAGGATTTGCGGGATTTTATGATTTGGCAGGATTAGGAGATTTCCGTCACGGAACGGTTCCAATCCTGGTAATCCCTAAATCTTGAAAATCCTGCTTCTGACATTCCCCCTTGACCTATTCAGAACGTCCGTGCTTTCCTGTGTCCCGCAGGTGATTGTCCTTTCCCGACCAGGTTCCGAGAACACACGGCCAATTCCGATCAGCATCCAAGTCGCTACCCGTATCGCAGTAGACTGTCCCCGACCACTCTAATCGGAGTAGTCTCCTGGGTCGCCGCGCCCGCAACAGCGCGCCATGCCGTGGGCATGGAAAATGAGGGCAAAAAGCAAGCGCATTACCCCCGGCCGTGGGGCTGATCACTTCCCGGAACCTGGTCAAAATCAACCAACCAACCGCCAATCGCCTGCAAAACCAACCATCCGGTCACCTGCGCAAATCCAATCCCAAAGGAGCCATTGCAACCCAATCCAAAGTCAATCTGTATCCCGTCCATCCTGTGCATCCATGCAAAAGACAAACTGGGTACTCGTGAAGGCGGATTCGACGTTGACCACCGACGTTCCCTGTGCTAGGATTTCTGCGCCAAACCTGCAAGGTTCGGCGATTACTGTAGATTTCCACAGGTTTCGATGGCTACGAGTACAGAAACCCCTCCACGCTGGATGTCTCTCGGCGAGGTTTGTCGGGCGTTGGAAATCAACGAGGCGACCCTCCGGCAGTGGGCGGATCGTGGACGTTTGCCGGTGTATCGCACTCCCGGCGGACACCGGCGGTTCCTGCGCGAGGACGTCGACGCGCTGCTGGATCGGAAACAATTAGAGGGCTCCGACCCCGAGGATCTCGCGCTCCAGCGTATCCGGAGCAAGCTGAGCCAGTCGGACGTCTCGGAACAGGCTTGGATGGAGAGTTTCCAGGCCGAAGGTCGGGACCGGATGCGCCTGTTCGGGCGGCGCTTGCTTTCGCTGCTGCTGCGGAACGACCTTGAGGGCCGCAACGGACGCAAGGGCGAGACCATGTCCGAGACCCACATGCTGGGCCACGAGTACGGCTCGGAGATGGCCGCGAGAGGCGTGCCGCTGACGGACAGCGTGCAGGCCTTTTTGTTTTTCCGCCAGGCCGTGGTCGAGGCCGTGCAACCGGACCGACTGCGGCAGGTGGTGGAAGTTTCGGACGGAGTGTTGGTGGGGTTGGTTGATGCCTACAGCGCCCGTCTGGCGGCAACGAACAATGACACAAACGACGGCCGACAGGTATGACCGGCTGGCGTTGGATGGTGGCGTGACATGACTACGGAATCCATGGACATTACCGATCGCAAGCTGCTCAACATGGTGCAGAGCAACTTCCCCATGGTTGAGGAGCCGTACCGCGAGATCGCAGACGACCTCGGGATCAGCGAGTCCGAGCTCCTGGAGCGGCTCACCGAGTTGAAACGGCAGAACGTGGTGCGTCAGATCAGCGCGATTTTCGATACGCGCCGCCTGGGATACAAGACCACGCTGGTGGCGTTTGCCTACGGCGACGGCGATCTGCACGACGGGGCGATCTTCATCAACCGGCACCCCGGCGTCAGCCACAACTACGCGCGGGAAGGCTCGTACTACAACCTTTGGTTCACGCTGGCCGTGCCGCCGGACGGCGACCTGCAGGAAACGGTGGAATGGATGGCGGAAAAGACCAACGCTATCGAGTTCCGCATCATGCCCACCATCCGGTTCTTCAAGATCGGCGTGAACTTCGACATGGTGAAACGCCGCAGCGACGCCTACAACTACAACCCCGATTCCGGCCGTGACAACGGAAATGGCAACGGCCAGAGCCGCGTCCCCGCCAGCGACTGGAACCAGGCCCAGGAGATCACCGAATGGGACAAGCAGGTGATCCGGGAAGCGCAGGAAGACCTGCCCCTGGTGTCCCGTCCCTTCGACGCCATGGCGCAACGGCTGGACCTGACCGTGCCGGAACTGTTCGCACAGTTGACCGAGTACCAGGAGCGCAAGCTGATGCGCCGGTTCAGCGCCGTGCTGTATCACCGCCGCTCCGGGTTCCGGGCCAACGCGATGATCGTGTGGAAGGTGCCGCCCGAACGCTCCGAAGAGGTGGGGATGATCATGGCGGAACACTCGGCGGTTACCCACTGCTACGAGCGGCCGACGTTCCCCGACTGGGAATACAGCCACTTCACTATGGTCCACGCGCCCACCCGGGACGAGTGCGAGGACATCGGCCGGGAAATCGCCCAGGCTACCGGCATCTCCGACAACCTGCTGCTCTACAGCACCCGTGAGTACAAGAAGACCCGCGTCCGCTACTTCGTGGAAGACTACGAACGGTTCTGGGACACCGCCGAGGAGGCTGAAGCGATGGCTGAAACTCTCGTCTGAGCTACGCCGTCCTCCTACACTTTTGCCGCTAACCCCCGCTCAGCATCCTGCGCCGACGAGACTTACCATGCCTGAGTACTACCCCGTATACCTCAACCTGGCCGGGAAACGGTGCGTCATCTTGGGCGGCGGCACCATCGCCCAGGGCAAACTGGCAGCCCTGCGCGACGCCGGCGCCGACATCACGTTGATCAGCCCGCAGTGCACTGAGGGCATCAGGCGGGCGGCCCAGCGCGGACACATTACGCTGGTCCAACGGGAGTACCAGTCGGGAGACCTGGACGGCGCGTTCATCGCGGTGGCGGCGACCAACGTCTGGCACGTGAACCGGCAGATATACGAGGAAGCGGAAGAGCGTGGCGTGCTGCTCAACGTGGTGGACGACCCGGACCAGTGCACGTTCATCGCGCCTTCGATCGTCCGACGGGACCCGATCACGCTGGCGATTTCCACCGGGGGCGCCAGCCCGGCCCTGGCACGAAAGATGCGTGAAACCCTGTCCGAGGACAAGGTGCTGCAGTGGGCCGACCTGGCGGACATTCTGGCCCGGGCGCGCAGGGTTATCAAGGAAAATCGGACCGTAATCGACCCCACCAGGTGGCAATGCGTCATCACCCAAGACCTGCTGGCAATGGCGCGCAACGGCAGGGATGACGAGGCGGTAGAGGCAGTTCTGGCCCAGCTTCTGGATGCCGATCTTCCGGAAATGTGCCCCGACCTGACCGCCTGCCGGGCCGGCGGCTGTGCCAAGCGCGCCGCGTTGCGAGCGGCGGAGGCGGTGAGTTGAGCCTTCTGGTACTGGGCCTGGACCACCGGACCGCGCCGGTGGAGTTGCGCGAACGTCTCAGCGTCGAGCGGGATCAGCTTCCCGACGCGCTGGCGCAGTTGGCGGAGTACGTGCCGCAATCGGTCATCGTCTCCACTTGCAACCGCACCGAGGTGTACACCTACGACCCCGACGATATCGGGCTGGTGGGCCGCGTCGGGGACTTTCTGATCGGGTATTCGGGCGTGCCAGGCGACGAACTGGAGCGGCACATCTACCAGTTGTGGGAATCGGATTGCGTCTCCCACCTGTTTCGCGTGACCAGCGGCCTGGAATCGATGATCGTCGGCGAGCGCCAGATCCTGGGGCAGGTTCGGGCGGCGTTCAGCGTGGCCAGCCAAGGGGGGTACACCAAGAGCCCCCTGACTCGCGTCTTCCACGATGCCCTGCGCGCCGGCCGACGGGTCCACCGGGAAACCAACATCGGGCAGCACTCGCGGTCGGTCAGCCGGGCGGCGGTGCAGTTGGCTCGCGGCCTGTTCGACCGCCTGGATAATCGCCGCGCACTGGTGATCGGCGCCGGAGACGCGGGGCGGATGGTCGCCCGGACATTGTCCGACGCGGGTGTCCGGCAGATCACCGTGGTCAACCGCACGCACTGGCGAGCCCAGGACCTGGCCCGCGATTTGGGCGGCGTGGCGATGCCGTTTGAAAACCTGGGAGATGCGCTGGCAGATGCGGACCTGGTCATCAGCAGCACCGGTTCGCCCGGCTACGTGGTGGACGAAGCCATGGTCGCCGCGGCTCTGACCCGCCGGCATAGCGACGAGCCGATGATGCTCATCGACATCGCGGTGCCGCGCGACATTGATCCCAGTGTGGCCGACCTGGACCGGGCGCGGCTCTTCGACATCGACGCCCTGGCGCAAGTGGCGGAAGTTTCGCTGGACGGCCTGGCCGGCGAGGTGAAAAAGGCGAGTGCCCTGGTCGATGCGGAACTGTCCCGTTTCTCCGAGTGGTGGCACTCCTCAGACACCATGGAGCTGGTGGTGGGTATGCGCCGGCGGGCCGACGCGACGCGACGCGAAGAAGTCTCCCGAACGCTGCGAATGCTGGGGGAAGACGAGGAAGGCGAAATGGCGGAGCGGCTTCACGCCCTGACCAACGCGCTGGTCAAGAAGCTGCTGCACCAACCCACGGTGGAACTGCGCTCCGGTGACAACGCGACGGACTACCGGGTGGCCCTCCGCCTGTTCAGCAACGACGACGGTCGGCGCAGCCGGCGCTGACGTACGGAACCCGGCCATGACTGGCTTGACGGTACGGGTGGGCACCCGAGGCAGTCGGTTGGCGCTGATCCAGACCGAGCTGACCCTCGCGGTCCTGCGTGAAGCGCATCCCGACGTGCGTTTCGAAGTCGTCACCGTTACCACCCAGGGCGACGCCAACCAGACCGCTCCTCTGGCCGGCATGGGTCTGGGAGTTTTCGTCAAGGAGATCGAGCGCCGGCTCGAAACCGGTGAGATCGACATGGCGGTCCACAGCCTGAAGGATATGCCCACCGTGCTGCCGCCGGGCATGGCCCTGGGCGCCGTGCTGGAGCGGGCCGACCCACGGGACGCGCTGGTTTCGCACCTGGGAACGACCCTGGACGATTTTCCGGCGGGGGCAAAAATCGGCACCAGCAGCCCGAGACGGCAGGCGCAAATCGCCGAGCGCCGTCCCGACCTGGAAATTGTCCCCATCCGGGGCAACGTGGACACGCGACTGCGCAAGGCCGCGGGCGACGAATGCGACGGCACGGTGATCGCGGTGGCCGGCCTGGACCGGATGGGAATGGCTGGCGTGATAACTGAGTACCTCTCGCCTGAGGAATTTGTTCCCCCGCCGGGCCAGGGCGCAATGGCGGTGGAGATCCGCGCCGACGACGAACGCACTGCCGAGTTGGTCGCGTCGGCCGGCCACGCGCCGACGACGGCAGCGGTAGGTGCGGAACGGTCCTTCTTGGAGGCGCTGGGCGGCGGCTGCCAGGTCCCGGTGGGGGCCTACGCGGATGCCGCTGGCGGCGGCTCGTTGCGGCTGACGGTGTTCATGGCAGCGCCGGACGGTTCGACCACATACCGCGTCACCGTGACCGGAGCGTCGTCCGACCCGGTTGGCCTGGCAGCGGAAGGGTGGGAAGTCATGCGGGAGCAGGGAGCGGCGGGGCTGCTGGCGTAGGCGAGAGTGTCACGCTCCCTGTCTTATCGGCAACGCATCCGAAACTTGACCAGCCCAATGCACGCCACTAGCATCAAACCCAACCGTGAGCAACGGCAGGGAGCGCAAACTATGACTATCTCACTGGAAACGCAGGAAAAGGCGAAGGAGATTATCCTGGCGGGCCTCCGCGCCCAGTCTCACGGCTCGGTGCGATTCTGCGACATACACGCCGAGGTCAAGTTGAACGCAATTGATGAAGAGGCCCTTTTCGTGTCCGTCATATACGAAGGCCCTCGCGAGGAACTGAACATACACCAGCACATCGCGTTGCACGGGGAGATTGAGCCTCAGTTGCTCAAGGCCGGCATACTGACTATCCCCGTTGTCTCCTATATCCCCAAGGTAGAGTATGACCAGCTGATGTCTGAGTTGGCCGCAGCGCGTCCTTGGGACCGGCAGGGATGATGCGTTGGCAAGACCTCATTGCGGCCAGCCGGTTACTGACCGCGACGCCACACCCTGATACCCAGCCACTGCAAGACTCGCTGCGCCGGGCAGTCAGCACCGCGTACTACGCCATGTTCCACGCATTAGCCAGTAGCAACGCCGATTGTCTGGTGGGTACGCCTCACGACCCATTAACAGAGCACGCTTGGACGCGTATCTACCGGGGTCTGAACCACAACACAGCCAGACGGAACCTGTTGCAGGACCGGAACCTGCTCTCTCTGCCAGTACGGCAGTTCGCGGCGGAGTTCGCGCAGTTGCAGGACCTGCGGCACCAGGCAGACTACGATCCGAACACAATATTCACCCTTCCCCAAACTTCGGACTGGATCGACCGTGCGGAAGCTGCCGTCGAGAGCTTTATGCAGACCAGCGCCGATGAGCGCAAAATGGTGGCAATCCAGTCACTCATCGGCAGACGGGCAAACTAATTTGGCGCTGCGCCAATATGGAAACGGTTAACCCATGAACCCCGGTAAAGTCTATCTCGTTGGCGCCGGCCCCGGCGATCCCGGCCTGCTCACCGTCAAGGGGGCGCGGGCGCTGGCTGCCGCCGAGGTGGTGGTGTATGACCGGCTGCTGGACCCGTCGCTGGTCGCGTTGGCGCCGACGTCGGCGGAGCGGGTGTTCGTGGGCAAGGAGCGAGGCCGGCAGGCTCTGACGCAGGCGGAAATCAACCGGTTGCTGGTAGACGAGGGCTCGGCCGGCAAGATGGTGGTGCGGCTCAAGGGCGGCGACCCGTTCGTCTTCGGCCGGGGAGGCGAAGAAGCCCAGGCTCTGGCCGAGGCGGACGTTCCCTTTGAGGTAGTGCCCGGAGTCACGTCTGCGGTGGCCGCTGCCGCTTACGCCGGCATTCCGGTGACGCATCGGGGCGTGTCCACCGCGGTCACGATTGTCACGGGCAGCGAGGATCCCAGCAAGGGCGAAACCACCACGGACTGGGCCGCTCTGGCAAGGACAGGCGGCACGCTGGTGACGCTGATGGGCTGGGCGGCTCTCCCTGGCATCGCGGCCACGCTCCGGTCGCATGGCATGTCCGCAGACACTCCCGCCGCGCTGGTGCAGTGGGGCACCTGGAGCCGGCAGAAGACGGTCACGGGAACCCTGGCCGACATTGCCGAGCGTGGCCAGGCCGCCGGGATCGGCGCGCCGGTGGTCGCCATCATCGGCGAGGTGGCCCGGCTGCGGGAGGAAATCGGCTGGTTCGACCGCCGGCCGCTGTGGGGCAAGCGCGTACTGGTGACGCGGTCCCGGACTCAAGCCTCGCGGCTGATCGAACTGCTGGACCATCTGGGAGCCGAGGCAGTCGAACTGCCATCCATCGAGATCGGCCCGCTGGATGATTACGGGGAGTTGGATCAAGCCCTCGAAAGCGCCGCCGACGTTTCCGCTCGATGGATGATTTTCGCCAGCGTCAACTCGGTGGAATACGTCTGGGAACGGTTGCGGGCGCTGGGCAAAGACGCACGGTACTTTGCCGGCGCAATGGTGGGAGCCATCGGTCCGGCGACGGCCAGGGCGCTGCGCGAGCGCGGCATTGAGCCCGACTTTATTCCGAAACGCTCGGTATCCGAGGAGGTCATCTCCGAGTTGTCGGGGCTGGACTGGGAGGGACAGCTGGTACTGCTGCCCGGTTCGGCCATCGGCCGGGACGCGCTGGCTACCGGACTGGCGAAACTGGGAGCCGACGTGCGGTTGGTTCCTGCTTATCGCAACCTGCGGCCCGAAGGTATTGAGGAGAGGGCCAGGGCTGCATTCGAGCGTGGCATCGATGTGGTAACCTTCACCAGTTCGTCAACGGTGCGCAACCTGCTGGACATCCTTGGAACCGATCGCCATTTGCTGGCGTCCAGCGCCGTCGCGTGCATCGGGCCGATCACGGCCGCCACGGCTGAGGACTTGGGATTGACCGTTGACATCATCGCCGCGGAACACAACGTGGAAGGGCTGGCCGACGCTCTGGCCGGCTATTTCTCCGGCCTCACCCCTGACCAGTCTGGATTCCGGCTTTCGCCGGAATGACGGGAAACAGAAGGAGGGACATCATGCTGAAGCACCCCGATCTGCGCCTGCGCCGGCTGCGGGAGAAAGCGCCGGTGCGCGACCTGGTGCGGGAGACCCGCATCGGCGCCGCCAACTTCATCTACCCGATGTTCGTAACCCACGGCGAGAACGTCCGGGACGAGATCGAACCGATGCCCGGGTGTTATCACACCTCCATTGACCGCCTGGGCGAGGAGATCGACGAAGTGGTCGAGCTGGGAATCCCGTCGGTCCTGCTGTTCGGACTGCCGCCGGAAAAGGACGCCGTGGGCAGCGGAGCCTACGACCCGGAGGGGATAATCCAGGAGGCGACCCGTACCATCAAGGAACGGGCGCCCGGCCTGATGGTCATCGGCGACGTGTGCCTGTGCGAGTACACCGACCACGGCCATTGCGGGGTCATCGACGGCGACCGCATCGACAACGACGCGACGTTGGAACTGCTGGCCCGTTCCGCGCTGACTCAGGTTCAGGCCGGCGCCGACATGGTCGCGCCATCCTCCATGATGGACGGGCAGGTGCGCGCCATACGGGAGACCCTGGACGCCCACGGCTACGACGACACGCCGATCATGGGCTACGCAGCCAAGTACGCCTCGTCATTCTACGGCCCCTTCCGCGTCGCCGCCGACTCCACCCCGCAGTTCGGGGACCGGCGCAGCTACCAGATGGATCCGGCCAACCGACGCATGGCCATGCGCGAGATCGAGTCGGACATCGCGGAGGGCGCGGACATCGTGATGGTCAAGCCGGCCATGGCGTACCTGGACGTCATCAAGGAGGCTCGCGAGCGGTACGACTACCCCTTGGCCGCGTACAACGTGAGCGGTGAGTACTCCATGGTCAAGGCAGCGTCGCGGGCCGGCTGGATAGATGAAAAGCCCATCACGCTGGAACTGCTCACGGCAATCCGGCGCGCCGGCGCGGACATCATCATCTCCTACCACGCCAAGGAAGTGGCCCGCTGGTTGCAGGGGCTGGAGTAGTGTCGTGGTTAGCCGTAAGCTGGAAAAACCCGGCACGTTGACACGCTCCAACATCCCTTTCACAATGAATCTCAAGACGACACCGGATCACGAGGAGGCTCAAAATGACGCAGACCACGGCCTATTCGGTCGACGCATTCATCGACGACGTGCGTGAGATTTTCGACACCACGCAGGACGCGCTGGCCCAAGCCTCGGGCGTGGCCAAGCACATGGAGCGCCTGCTGGCCACCCCGGGATGGCTCGAAGAGCGCCTGGAACTCCCCGACGAAGGCGGATACGGTCGGTATGATCTCCACCTGGATGAGGACTACGGCCACCCGGGCGGCGGGTTCTGGCTGATGGCGTCGGTGCAGAAGCCCGACCAGGACAACCTGCCCCATGACCACGGCGCCGCGTGGGTGGTGTACGGCGTGTACGACGGCGCCATCAAGCAGACCAAGTGGCGCTGGTTCTATCCCGGCGAGGGCGTCGACTCGGTGCAGATCCAAGAGACTGGCGACTTCGTTCAGGAGGACGGCAAAGTCGCCTTCTTCCTCCCCGGCGAGATCCACAACACCCTGAACGTAACCGGCGACCGCGCCGTGGTGGTGCGTCTGGAGTCCCAGAAACTGGACCGCGTGACCCGTTACCAGTACAACCCGGGCGAGGGCACCATGGTGGTGATGGACCGGTAGAACGCCGGCCGACGGTTGCTGCTGGCAGCCGGCATCCACGCAGGAACGGCTCTGTCACAGGGCCGTTTCTGGCATTGATACGCCTGTATGACTAGTTGAGTCTGTACGATGGTCGCAATGACCGGTTAAGGTCAGGACGATTGCAAAGTCGTCCGCCACAGGTAAATCGGGGGGATCTGGATTGGGGAAGGATGCTGTCATGGATAGGGATATACCGTCGCCGGAGATCGCTTCTCTTCTGCCACCGTCAACCATCCGCAACACACCAACCGAGGTTGAACGCAGCCGATGGGCAACGAGATCAGATCAGCACTCGAAGCGATCGCCAACAGCTGGATACCAAAGATCGTACTCGGGCTGTTCGCGGTATGCCTTGTAGGCACAGCAACCGTAGGAATCATTCAAAACGCCTACTGGTGGTCAGGGGAAACCCCACCCGCTGGCATAGCAGCTATTGACACCGGTAGGTTGGGCATGGTTATAGGAACAGCAGGAACTGCTTCCGCATTCCTCGTAACCCTGTATGTCGCAGAGCGAAATTATCGCCGAGGCCGGGAGCACATCCCCCACCTCACCATGCGCCTGCACGTAGCCCGAATCGCGGTAAGCGCACAATACGATGCCATCATCATCACGCTCGAAGCGACGAACACCGGCTCAGGTCTCTGCGAGGTCAACGAGATACATTGGGCAGTGCACGCACTCTCCGGTTACGACGACGAAACCGCCGAGGAGATGCGCCAAGAGTTCACCGAGCGGCAAGACAGCAGCCAAGAAACTGAGTTCCCCTGGCACGAACTGGAAGCGGAAATAACCAGCCACATCATCAGCATCGAGCCCGGCGAAACCGAGCAGATGACGCACGATTTCCTCATTCCGCACCAAATTGAAGCCGTAATAGCCTCCGCCTGGGTCTCAAATGCTGCTGATTCAAAAACAACCGACGGATGGTACCGCAGGACGCCACACGCCAGAGAGGAGTATTGACACCATGCCTGACAAGGACAACGAAAAACCAAAGAGCAACGCCACCTTCATTGAGGGACGAGGCGGCGGGCAGGGCAAACCACGAACCCCGTCTGGCAAACGCAAGCCGTGGCAACCACCCAAGAATCCCACAACTGCAGCCAATCGGACGAAACCAGAGGGGGATGATCGCAAGCCTTAACCGCTTCGGGCTGCTTTCGCGACCTTCAACCTGCATACAGGACTCCGACCCAGCATTGATCTACCAGAAACCCGTTGAGGTTGATCGTTTATGAACCCATGGAATACAAGATACTGCGTGAAATTGGCAGGGGATTCTGACCCACAGCCAGAATTGCAGTGCCTCAAGAAAAGCGCGTTCCTCGAGGACATTTTCGATGGCACGCCCATATTCTACAACCGACCAATGACTGGGCGACGAGGCCCACGTCATGTACTGGACGTAGACCTACTATCTGGCTTCATAGTTCCTGGGACAGCCCGCCACTTGGAAGACGGCCCAGATGGTCCAGGCATATACGCTGTCGCAGAAATCCTTCACCACGAGGAGGCAAGGTTCAGGTCCTTCGTCGGAACACGATTCGGATTAGATGTAACAGGAGACGCAAGCCCAAGCCAGCCGCCATATACAGCGATGATCAGCATAGACATAGTCGTTGATCCAAGAGGAACGGGCAAGATAATCGGCAAATCATCCGACCCAAAATTCTAATAGCCCAATACCGGAGCACAGAGCAAACCGCATCCCAACCTTGGACACGCAGCCGAGAGGAGCTCAGCGGTGATCTACCCTCTTTGCCCAAAATGCAACTCCAGCATGACTGTAAGGGCGGCCAAACAAGGATTCAACGCAGGAGGCGAGTTTTGGGGATGTAACAATTTCCCGAGTTGCCGCGGGACCGCCCCTGTACCGCGCCACGATTGGGACTGGTACCAACTGGTTGCAATCCCCGTACGGATCATTATCAATCAGCAACGCTGGCTGGATGACTTGATTGCGAATGACCCATCTCTGAATCCATGGATCGAATACTACGAATCGACGGAAGGCATATTCGGCCCATACGCAGACTACGACGAGCATATGTGGGCCTTCGAGGAGGCTATGGAAACAGCCGAACGATACTACGACAGCATTGCGGACGCCGCAAACGAGCTCGAGAAGCCGACCCTACGAAAAATTGAACGGATTCTCGATAGCAACACGCTCAACCTCTCCATGGCCCAGCGTGCGACGATGGTAGTGGAAAGATACATCCAAAGCGAATCATCTATCCAAAAGCTTGGTGCATGGCTCACAGAAAAGTTCAACGGCAGTACACCGGCCTTAGCCAGACCTGAACATGGCGGAATAGACGGAGGATTTGTCACGCTGGATGACCACAGCCGACTGATGTTCCATCGGACACCTGAGGGAATATTTCTGGCCGAATGGAAGATCAAAGGCAGAGGTTTATCTGCATTAAGACACACGAACTTACTATCTCAATTTGGCCAGACCACAGCAAAGCTGTCCATGAGGCAATTCGAGCAGATAGCCAGACACTTTTCACGCAACTTCGGGATAGGTGCACCAACAAACATACTCTGGTCGGTGTGAAGAGATCGAAATGATCCGAACGTTGAAATTCGCCCTACTCTACTCCTCATGCCAACAGCCGGGCTGTCGGCTACCGCGCTACCCCGCAGAACGCCGCCTACAACCACACCGTGGACATACTGCGGTTAAAGTGGCGTATCCTTGTCGGACAGTCAGACGCCAACATTAGGTTTGACGATCTGCGTAGGCTGTTGATCCGGATGGGGTTTGTGGAAAGAACAGGAGGAAGCCACCACATATTCCGCAAAGGGGGTGTCGTTGAACTGTGAGGGCCGCTGTGTACGAGTACGAGATCATCCTCTACTGGAGCGATCCCGACGGCGAGTGTATTGCGGAAGTCCCGCAACTCCCAGGTTGCGCGGCCCACGGCCATACCTAAGAGGCCGTGCTCAAGAATGTCAATGATGCGATTAGTCTATGGATTGACACCGTGAGAGAATTCAACGATCCGATACCGGAACCCAAAGGTGAGCGCCTGATGCTGGCGTGAACGTAGCGCAGCATCCACGCGCCGAGGAGACATCCAGCCGCGTAAGAGCGCCCCTCATCCCCGAGAGGCGCTCCGTCTTTGAGGGAGAGATGACGACATTCTCGTAATATCGCAGGGAAAAACGATAGGCGTGGAGGATTGCTCCCCTTGCCAAAGTTGAGCGATTGGGTTAAGGGTATAGGCGTCGCCATGCAAACTTGGAAGTGGCCGGCCGCCTTGGGCTTGGGCGCCGCCGCATCGCAGTGGGTGGTATGGTATTTCACCAAGTCCCCCTGTACGATGGATAATGCTCTTGCCGGCGTATGCAATGCCGGTGCAATCGCGCGGTACATCGACCACCAGATCCTGGCACAAGCCATATTGCTCGGCCTCGCCGTTGCCGCTGTGAAAGGAGGTTACGACGAAATTATGGTAAGCAGAGAACGAAAACGCGCCGATGATGCCGAAGCGCGTTTGGAAGAAGCGCGGAAACAGCTTGACGCGCTTTATGCTGAGCGTCAGGCGGAACTGGAAGCGGAGCGTGTCGAGCGCCAAGCGGAGCGAGCATTAGAGCGGGCCGAACGTCAGGCGGTGCTGAACAACCTGGTACAAATCAACAACGCGTTGACCCAACTGTTGGCTGAACGGCAAAACGGGCGATCGTCGCCAGAAAACTGAAGCTCGCCAGCCGAACCCTACTTCAGGCGAGGAGACATCCACGATGCAGCAAGGCAGGTCCCAGCAGCTTTTCGAGCAGGCCCAGCGGGTGATCCCCGGCGGGGTCAACAGCCCGGTGCGGTCGTTCCGCGCGGTGGAAGGCACCCCGCCGTTCATCGCCCGTGGAGCCGGCGCGCACGTGTGGGACGTGGACGGCAATGAGTACATCGACTACCTGGGATCCTGGGGCCCCCTGGCCTTGGGCCACGCCCATCCCGCCGTGGTGGAGGCGGTGCAGCGGGCAGCCGCGGACGGCACCTCTTTCGGCGCGCCGGTGGAGCAGGAAGTCGAACTGGCTGAGATGATCTGCTCGGCCCTGCCCTCGGTGGATATGGTGCGGCTGGTCAACTCCGGCACCGAAGCGTGCATGACCGCGCTGCGTCTGGCCCGGGCCTACACCGGCCGCGACAAGATCGTCAAATTCGCGGGCAACTATCACGGCCACGCCGATGGGCTCCTGGTGGCCGCCGGCTCCGGCGCGCTGACCCACGGCGTTCCCACCAGCGCCGGCGTTCCGGAAGCCTACGCCGCTGAAACCCTCATCGCCGCTTTCAACGAGATCGGCTCTGTGCAAAGCCTGTTCGACGCCTGGCCCAACGACATCGCCGCCGTCATCGTGGAACCAGTGGCGGGCAACATGGGCGTGGTGCCGCCGGCCGAGGATTTCCTGGAGGGCCTGCGAACCGTCACCGAGGCCAACGGGGCCCTGCTCATATTCGACGAGGTGATCACCGGCTTTCGCGTGGCCTACGGCGGAGCGCAGACGCTGTTCGGAGTGACGCCGGACATCACCACGATGGGCAAGATCATCGGCGGTGGTCTGCCCGTGGGCGCGTACGGCGGGCGCAGCGAGGTCATGCAGCAGGTTGCGCCGCTGGGGCCGATGTACCAGGCGGGCACCCTCTCCGGCAACCCGCTGGCGGTAGCGGCCGGCGTCGCCACGCTCACCGAGTTGCAACGTCCGGGCGTATACGATCAACTGGAAGCAACGGCGATACGCCTGACCGACGGCGTCAGCGCCGCCTTCGCCCGGGCCGAGGTGCCGTCCACCATCAACCGCGTGGCGTCCATGTTCACCTGTTTCTTCAACCCCGGGCCCGTGTCGGCGCTGGCCCAGGTCGAGCAGTCGAACACCGCGGCCTACGGACGATACATGCACGCGCTGCTGGACCGGGGCGTGTACATCGCGCCTTCCCAGTTTGAGGCGGGGTTCGTTTCGATTGCCCACACCAATGAAGACATTGATCGGACGATTGAGGTGGTGGGCGAAGCGTTGGCGGGATTGGGATAGTTGGTCTCCGCTCTGGGAACAGTGTGTAGGGGCGAATAGTTATTCGCCCCTATGGATTTACTGCATGACGACAACAGACATACTGGCGCTGCTCAAGCGGCATTTCGGCTACGACCAGTTTCGCCCGGGGCAGGAGGAGATCATCTCCAACGCGCTGGCCGGTCGGCATGCGTTGGTGGTGATGCCCACCGGCGGCGGCAAGTCCCTCTGCTACCAGTTGCCGGCGCTGGCGACGGGCGGGGTGACCCTGGTGATCTCGCCTCTCATTGCGTTGATGAAGGACCAGGTGGATGCGCTGAGGGCCAACGGCATATCCGCTGAATTCCTCAACAGCACGTTGGACAACCGGACCGCCGCCCAGGTGGAACGCCGGGCGCAGGTCGGAGAAGTTCGGCTGCTCTACGTCGCGCCGGAGCGGGTGGCCATGCCTGGGTTCCGGCGGTTCCTGGGGGCGTTGGACCTGCGGATGATCGCCATCGACGAAGCCCATTGCATCAGCGAGTGGGGGCACGATTTCCGGCCCGACTATCGTGCGCTGGCGGAACTGCGCGACCTGTTCCCCCAAACGCCGATCATGGCGCTGACGGCCACCGCCACCGAACGGGTGCAGCAGGACATCATCGAGCAACTGCGGCTGAACGAGTGTCGCCGATTCGTGTCCGGTTTCGACCGGCCGAACCTGACCTACCGCGTCGAGCCGGGAGCGGGAGCCTGGGATGCCTTGCTGGCCTTGCTGGAGGAACGGCGGGGACAGTCCGCGATTGTGTACTGCTTCTCCCGCAAAGATACCGAGGACCTGGCGGCCAGGCTCAGCGCCAACGGCCATCTAACAGTGGCCTACCATGCCGGCTTGAATGCCGACACCCGCCGGATGACCCAGGAACAGTTCATCGACGGCGACGTGCCCATCGTGGCCGCCACCATCGCGTTCGGCATGGGGATAGACAAACCCGACATCCGGTTAGTGGTCCACCATACCCTGCCCAAATCCATCGAGAGTTATTACCAGGAAACCGGCCGCGCCGGCCGGGATGGGCTGCCCAGCGAGTGCGCGCTGTTCTTCAACGAGGGCGACCGGGCGAAGCAGGAGTACTTTATCCAGGCAATGACGGGAGACGCCCGCGCCGTGGCCGAAAGGCAACTACAGCAGATGGTCGACTACTGCCGGCTGACAACCTGCCGGCGCAGTTATTTGCTCCAATACTTCGGCGACACACCGGGCGCAAGTTCCTGCGGCGGCTGCGACGTTTGCCTGGCGGAACGTCAAACGGTGGATGTCACCGTGGTTGCCCAGAAGTTGCTGTCGGCGGTTATCCGCACGGGGGAACGGTTCGGCATCGCCCACGTTAACGACGTGCTGTTAGGGAGCGGCAAGCAGCGGATCAAGGAATTGGGCCACGACAAGTTGACCGTGTTCGGCATCGTGAACGACTACGACCGCAACAGGTTGCGGGATATTGCCAACGGCTTGGTCGAGCGTGGCTTGCTGGCCCGTGAATACGGACAATACCCAACCATCAGCGTAACCGCCGCTGGGCGAGAGTGGCTGCACAATCGTGAGATGCTAACGCTGGACATGCGGGTAGATGAGCCGTCGCGTCGGAGCAGGCTCTCGAGGGCGAGCCGGTCAGATGGCGGGAGAACCGCCGCCTCAAACAGCGGCTACGATACCGCTTTGTTTGAGCAGTTACGCGCGCTGCGTCGGCGGCTGGCCGACGAGGAAGGGGTGCCGGCGTTCGTGGTATTTGGCGACGTTGTCAACGCCGACGAAAATATGACCCAGGTTCGCCGATCCGGGATTGACCCACCCCCTTCGATCACGCACACGATCGCCGGTTGGAAATTGACCCGCCGGCGTGATCGCGTCGCTTTTTAGCAAGATTAAATTGACCCACCTCCTTGTTTATTGCTCAGCGACTTTGTCAGTTGCGGTAGTTGTCGCCGGCCTCCTCCGTCGTCGCGCCCAGCTGCTGCTGCGAGGGGAATAGCCCCGCCTGGCGTTTCTCTCTGAGCCGGTAGCTCTCGCCGCGGATGTTCAGCACATGGCTGTGATGCAGCAGACGGTCCAGCACCGCCGACGCGATCACGCTGTCCCCCAGCAGCTCACCCCACTCGCCGAATCCCTTGTTGGAAGTGAGGATGATGCTGCCGCGCTCGTAGCGTGCCGACACCAGGGTGAAGAAGGCTGTGGCCGACTCCCGGTCGTAGGGCCAGATGCCGAATTCGTCCACGACGAGGACCTTGGGAGCCAGGTACACCCGCATCCGACGGTTCAGGTTGTGCTCGGCCCGGGCTTTCCGGAGGTCTTCCATCAGGTCGTAGGCGCGGACGAAGTAAGCGCCGTGGCCGTTCTCGATGGCTCTGAGAGCCAGGGCGATGGCCAGGTGGGTCTTGCCCACGCCGGGCGGTCCCAGCAGGAGCACGTTGGTAGCCTCGGCGATAAAGGCCAGGTTGGCCAGTTCCTTGACCAGGCGTTCGTCGATGGAGGGCTGGAAGGCGAAGTCGAATTGCTCCAGGGTGCGCTGGAAGGGCAGGTGTGCCATCCGGGTCTTGGTGGTGAGGTAACGCTGTCTTCGGGCAGCGACCTCCGCGCCCAAGAGTTCGGCGAGCATCTCGGGATAGGGCAGCTGCTTGTTGGCCGCGGCGTCCAGGGTGTTGTCCAGGATCTCGACCGCCTGCTTGAGACCCAGAGTTTCCAGGTGTTGGCGGGCTTGCTCCAGGGCGATCATGCCACACCTCCCGCCACCAGTTCGTAGACGTCCAAAGAGCGCCGCTCCACCTCGCCGGCGGGGATCTGCACCGCTACCGCCTCCTTGCGAGGCCGGTTGTCTCCTCTGGGCAGACCCGACCACTGACCCGGCAGGATGAAGCGCTGCTTGGGCTGTTGCGCTCTGGGATGTACGGCAATCCGCTCATCGCCAGCCCAGATCTCCACCGTCCCCTGGCGCTCACCTACCTGGACGGTAGATCCCACCCACTTCCAATGGACACCGTACAGGGAGCTCTCCCAGCTGACGAAGCCATCTTTGGACACGATGCGATCTTCACGCAAGTACGGGGCCAGCGTGAGCCGATCCGGCAGCTTGCCCAGATAAGGTCGTTCCTCGGCCAGAGCCTCCCAAGGCACCCGGTGCGTCGTCCCGTGGATCCGGGCGTTGGCCACCACGTCGCACCACTCCAGCGCCTGGCCGTTGAGGTCAGCATCGTCTGTGAAGCGGATGCTGGGCCACATATTCCGCCGCACGTACTTCACGCCACTTTCCACCTTCCCCTTGGTCTGCGCTCGGTATTCCGGACACAGCCGGGCCTCAAAGCCCACCCTCATGGCGAAGTCCAGCATCCGCTGGTTCCAGATCGGCCGCTTCGCCTCGTCCTTGCCCAGCGTGATCACCTTGGCATTATCGTAGAGGCAGCGCCTGGGCACCCCGCCCAGGTACTCGAAGGCGTTGACGTGGCACTGGATGAAGGCGGCCGTGTCCGCCCGGCGGACCAACTCCACGTAGCAGGCCCTGGACCACCCCATGGTCATCACGAACACCCAGACCTGCCGCTTGATCCCGCTCTCACTGATGTACGACAGGCTCCCCCAGTCCACCTGGGCCTGCTCGCCGGGTGCCGTCTCAAACCGCATCGTCGCCTCCGGCTGGCGCTTCTGCCGCCGCGGCGACACGTAACTTTTCAGGATCGAATACCCTCCGTCATAGCCCCGCGCCACCAACTCCCGGTGCAGCACCACGCAGTTTTCCAACCCCTCGGACATCCTGTGGTCGATGTAGTCCGTGTACGCATCCAGCTTGGACGCCCGCCGACGCCGCGGTTTCGGCCGCATCGCCTCCGGAGACTTCAGGTACCGACGCACCGTGTTGCGGGATATGTCCAGCTCCCTTGCGATCTCCCGGATCGAGCACCCCGCTCCTTTCAACTCGTAGATCTCTTTCACTTGACCCACCTTTAGCACTTTGTCTGAAGCACCTCCGCAGTGTGTCGGCGGATGATGCCATTGCCATCGGGTGGGTCAACTCCACTTCGGCGATTTTGCACATTTTAATATCGGCGGTGACAACGTCACGCTGCGCGGTTTAGCGGAAGCCAGGCCAGTCACGCCAGAAGGTATGTTGCGGGTGTCAGGTGTCGGTCCGGCCAAGCTGGAACGGTACGGGGAGGCGTTCCTTGACGTCATATCAGAGTACGTCGACGGTTTGCAGTCGCGTTCCGAAAAGGCCGCCGGAGTGGCTAACAGACCGCGACTCGGTGGATCCCATGATCAAACTCTCTTGTTATTACAACAAGGAATGAGCATCGCTGAAATTGCGGAGCAGCGCGGTTTGACCCAAGGGACCATCATGGCCCACATTGAGCGCATCAAAACAGCCGGCCGCGAGTTTGATGTTTCGCCATTGCTGCCGCCGCCTGAAAAAACAAGGCGGATAAGAGCAGCGCTGACGAGTTCGGAGGACGGGCGGTTGGCCCCAGTCAAAGAACAGTTAGGTGACGACTGTTCTTACGAAGAGATCCGGTTAGTAAGACTCGTGTGCTGGGACGAATAAAGCGTAGGGGCGAATAATCATTCGCCCCTACACACGGATCGGTATGTTCGCGGCGGCCTAGGTGCCGTAGCGGGCAGCGGCGTTGGGGTCGCTGTACTCGACGTTTTTGGTGGCCCAGAAGGCGGTGGCGATGTCGTCGCAGGCGGCGACCAGGGCTTCGGCGTTCTCCATGCTGACGGTCTGCTTGCACTGGCCGGCCAGCTTGAGGGCGGCGTTGAACTTGCCGGCGATCTCATTGGCGTCGGTGCCGGGCCAGGCGTAGTCGGCCCAGAGGATGCGCAGCTCTTCCTTGCACTTCTCGGCGTGCTCTTCCTTGACGGTGACGTAGCGGGAGAAGGTGTTGGCGAAGGACTGGCGGTCAGCAGCCGGAGCGCCGGGCTGCGGAGCCTCCAGGTTCTGCATGCGGAGGACCATCTTCTGCACGGTCTGGGCGGCCATCTTGGCCACGATGGGGTCGTAGATACCGCAGGGGATGTCGCAGTGGGCGTGGGCCGTGCGCGGCTTCAGGGCGGCAATGGGATTGAACATCGTGTGCAGTCTCCTTTCAGGTGATGACAACGGGGGACGGATAACCGTCATGGACGGCGCAATTTCGGCAAAAATGCTAGCGCACTTTGGCGGTAGGCGCAAGGGCGGGCCAAGCCAGGATGGATCGCGCTACGTGCTCCGCGGCAGCACGTTCACGGAGCCGCCTTCCCAGAACTGCACGGTTAGTTGACTTTCCCAAAGCAGACTGGTTCCCACCAGGATCTCCGATTGCGTTTGCACCGCCCTAATGGACAGACGGTTGCCCAGCCACAAGACCGTAGCCGCATAGGTATCAAACTGTGCGAGCTCCGAGGTGGCAACGTGCGTCGGTATGCGGCTGGACCAAACCAGCTCCAAGCGTTGCACCAAATAGGAGGGCAAAGCCAAAAAATCATCGAAACCAGTGTCGAGCATTGCCTCAATTCGGTAAAGCCTGCCCTGACGGTCAAACAAATCGACGGGAATCACCGGGCGCCCATATTGATCGATATGACCGATGGTCACGGGAAAACCCCCTGCCATCCTACGAAAGTCCCATATGCGGGGTAGCCGATGCGCAGCGTGACCAGCGTCTCCGGAGAATGCCGTTCCAGCATTCTGAAATTGGCCGCCAGATCGTCGGCGTCGAACTCATACTCGCCGGTCTTGACGTCCAGCGTAATGTACTCCCCGTGGTGTTCCGGTTCGACCAGATGGCGGATATTGGCGTCATAGATCGCGATGGCTTGGCTCACGACCGAGTCCTCTTGACCAGGAACTGGAACGAGAGTTTTGCGCGTCCTCCGATTGGCAACTCCGGTTTCATCGTCGGGCACCGGCCTGACTCGCCTCCCGAAGGTGCCGAATGCAGGGTAGCCGATGCGCAGCGTGACCAGTGTCGCCGGAGAATGGCGCTCAAGCATTCTGGAATTGGCTGCCATATCGTCGGCGTCGATCTCGTACTCCCCGGTAATCACATCCAAGGTAAGGTATTCGCCGTGGTGTTCCGGTTCAACCAGATGGCGGATTTTGGCGTCGTATATGGCGTAGGCTTGGTCCACGACCGCGTCGCCCTCGTCGGCGTGATCAGCCGGAGTCTGGCTCCTTCGTCCCTTGGCGACGTAGATCGATTGGCCCAAATCGCCGATGCTGTCCTTCTCGTTCGGATTGCTGTCCATGAGTTCCCCTGGGACATTCAATTTCGGGCCTTGCCGCTGCGGGCTCGTGGTCGATTGTAGCAGTCGTCCGTACGCCCTGTGCTATGCTGACGCCAGTTTCGTACTGGAGGGATGTTGCCATGCGCGCTGCCGTATACAAAGGTGAGCAGGTATTGCAGGTTGAGGAACTGCCCGATCCAACTCCCGGGCCCAACCAGGTTGTGATGCGGGTAAAATACTCCGCCATCTGCGGCACGGACGTCCATGCCTTTATGTACGATCTGGCCCAACCGGGCGCGGTGATGGGCCACGAGTACACTGGCGCCATCGTCGACGTGGGGCCGGGCGTAAGCCGCTGGCAGGTGGGCGACCGCGTGGTCGGCGGCGGTGGGCATCCCCCGCCGGGAGGCGGTTCGGCGACGCGCACCAACCCCCGCTTCAACTACCGCACCATGGGCTTCCAGCAGAACGCGCGGCCGCGGGGATACGCCGAGTTCGTGCTGCTGGACGAATGGGAGCCGACGCCGGTCCCTGACGACGTGACCGACGAGCAGGCGGCACTCTGCGAGCCCTGCGCGGTCACCGTCCACGCGGTGCGCCTGTCCGACATCAAGCTGGGCGACGCTGTGCTAGTGCTGGGCGCCGGCCCCATTGGTCTGCTCTGCATGCAGACGGCGCGAGCGGCCGGCGCAGCCACTGTGATCGTGTCCGAGCCGGCGCCGGGCCGCGCGGAAGCGGCACGCCGCCTGGGCGCGGACGCGGTGCTGAACCCGATGGGCGACGATTTCGCCGAGCGGGTGGTGGAGTTGACCGGCGGGACTGGGCCGCAGGTGGTTTTCGAGTGCGCCGCCGCGCCGTCGACGCTGGAGCAGGGACTGGACCTGTGCGCTCGCGGCGGGCAGGTAGTGATGATCGCCATCGCCTGGGAGCCGACGCCGGTGGTTCCACCCAACTGGATGGCGCGGGAGGTGCGGATGCAATCGTCCTTTGGCACGCTCCCGGAGGACTGGCGCATCGCGCTGGACCTCATGCGCGCCGGACGGGTGTCCGTGGATCACATGCTGACGGGCGCCAACTTCGTGCCGCTGGAGGGTATCCAGGGGGCGTTCGAGGCGTTGTGCCACCCCACCAGCGAACTGCAGATGGTGGTGCAACTGTAAAGATGGTTCGGTTGCCGCTACCGAAGGGCCAATCTATAATCGAGCGACGCATTTGATTGTTAACGGCGGGTGTCAGGCCCGTTGAGGAGGCCGTTTTGACCACTACTACACGCAGCCCGCGAGCCCTGCTCAAGCACCGCAGCAGCGACATCACCGAGGGGCCGGAGCGGGCGCCGGCCCGCTCGTATCTGCGGGCTATGGGGCTGACGGACGACGACCTGGCGAAGCCCTTTGTGGCGGTGGCCAATCTGGCCAGTGACGTTACGCCGTGCAATGTCCATCTGGACAAATGGGCCGCGGCAGTCAAGGAAGGGATCCGCGACGGCGGTGGGACACCTTTCCAGTTCGGCACCATCACCGTCAGCGACGGCATCAGCATGGGTACCGAAGGCATGAAGGCATCGCTGGTGAGCCGCGAGGTCATCGCTGATTCCATCGAAACCGTGGTCTTCGGCCAGAGAATGGACGGCCTGGTTACCGTGGGCGGCTGTGACAAGAATATGCCGGGCTGCATGATGGCCATTGCCCGCCTGAATATCCCCAGTGTTTTTGTGTACGGCGGCAGTATCCTGCCGGGCCAGTACAACGGCAACGACGTGAACATCCAGGACGTGTTTGAAGCGGTGGGCGCCTGGGCGGCTGGCCACATCACTGGCGAGGAACTGACGGAGTTGGAATGTGCCGCCTGCCCGGGCGAGGGTTCCTGCGGCGGACTGTTCACCGCCAACACGATGTCCACGGCCATTGAAATCATGGGGCTGTCCCTGCCCGGCGACTCTTCGCTGACGGCGGTGGACCCCCGCAAGGGCGAAGAGTCCCGTCGCGCCGGCGAGGCGGTGATGCGTATGCTGGACGAGGGCATCCGGCCTCGGGAGATCCTGACCCGGCAAGCCTTTGAGAACGCCATTACGCTGGTGGCGGCCATGGGAGGCTCCACCAACGCCGTCCTGCACCTGATGGCCATTGCTCGGGAAGCGGAAGTTGACCTGACGCTGGAGGATTTCGATCGCATCAGCCGCAACACCCCCTACATCACCGACATGAAGCCGGGCGGCCGCTACGTCATGGCCGACCTGAGCCGCTACGGTGGAGTAGCGCTCATCGGCAAGCGTCTGCTGGACGCCGGCCTGCTGCACGGGGACGCCATGTCGGTGAACGGCAAGACGCTGGCGGAAAACCTCAGGGAAACCACCACTGTGGACGACCAGCCCGTTGTTTATAATCTGGACGCGCCCCGCAGCCCCACGGGCGGCCTGGCTATCCTGCGCGGCAACCTTGCCCCCGACGGCGCGGTAATCAAGGTCGCCGGCCACCAGGAAAAGGTGTACGAAGGTCCGGCGCGGGTCTTCGATCAAGAAGAGGCAGCCTTCCAGTCGATCCAGCGCCGGGAAGTCAAGCCCGGCGACATCGTTGTAATACGGTACGAAGGACCCAAGGGCGGCCCCGGTATGCGCGAAATGCTGGCGGTCACCAGCGCGCTCATCGGGCAGGGCCTGGGCGACACCGTGGCTCTGATCACCGATGGCCGGTTCTCCGGAGCGTCTCACGGCCCCATGGTCGGCCACGTCGCGCCGGAGGCCATGGACGGCGGCCCCATCGGAATGCTGCGCGAGGGAGACATCATCACGCTGGACATCCCCGGCCGCCGCCTCGACGCCCGGATCACCGAAGAAGAGATGACCAACCGCAGCGCGGCGTGGCAGCCCATGGAACCCAAGTACACCACCGGCGTACTGGCCAAGTATGCCAAGCTGGTGTCCTCCGCGTCAGAGGGCGCGGTGACTCGGTGAATATCATCGCCTCAACCGACTGTCCTACGATTCTGGAGGAGGTGAATCCGATGCTGCGATTGAACTTGAACATCATGGTTGGATTGCTGGTCGGATTCGCCACCGCCATCCTCTACATGCTACTGCTGCCGTTGCTGCTGAAGGGAATGCAGGCGGGAGGGCAAGACACTTTGTTGGCCTTTCTCCTGGGAGCAGGCGGCGGCTTGTGGATAATGCTCCGAAGGCATCAGAGACGACCGCCGGCACAGTAGCGTGGCGATGCGTGAAGCTCTGACCATAAGCGGTCAAGCCGTGCTTGCCGCAGGCGTCGCTTTTGCTCTGATGGTTGGGCTGGCGCTTATAGTGAGCGTGTCAGAGACCGGCAGAAACGTCTTGCTCAACATCGCCACTGGGTTAGCTATCTGGTGGGTCATAACTACCTTTCAGGAAATGCGGGACCGTGGCCGGACTTGCTCGCTTTGCTTGCGCCTCAACAGGATCAGATGCCCGGTATGCAACACGCCGTACTGACACGATACGCAGGAGGCCTCCATGACCACCACCGAAAATCGCGTCCAGCTTGAGCAGAAAGGCCCGCTGGCGGTTATACGGCTGAACCGGCCCGAGGCGCGCAACGCGCTGTCTCCGCAGATGGTGGCCGATCTGGGCACGGCCATCAAATCGTGTCGGGGGGGCGACACGCGCGCCGTGCTGCTCACGGGCACGGAAGGCGCGTTCTGCTCCGGCGCGGACGTGCGCGACTTCACCCAGCAACTGGATGACGGTGGAGCAGAAGGACTGTCGGATCACCTGCGCGACCTGGCCGACACCCTCCACCGCGACGTGGTGATGGGCATCCGGCGGCTGGACAAGCCCGTGGTCGCGGCAATCAACGGCGTGGCGGCAGGAGCCGGCTTCAGCCTGGCGCTGGCCTGCGACATCCGCGTTGCGTCGTCGGACGCGCGTTTCCTGCTGGCCTACGCCAACATCGGCTGCACCGCGGACGGCGGGTCCACCTACATGCTCCCGCGCATTGTCGGCCAGGGGCGCGCCATGGAGATCTACCTGGCCCGCCAGCCCATCGGCGCCCAGTACGCGCTGGAACTGGGTCTGGTCAGCCAGGTGTTCGAGTCCTCCCACTTTGAACGGCACGCCATGGAGACGGCGGATCGGCTTGCCCAGGGACCAACCCGCGCCTACGGTCGGGTCAAGGCGCTGTTTGACGGCAGCTGGGACGCCGACCTGGCAACCCAGCTGGACGCCGAAACCGATGCCATCGCGAACATCGGACTGACGCGCGATTTCCAGGAAGGGATAAAGGCATTCTCGCAAAAGCGGCAAGCCTGGTTTCAAGGTTCGTGAGCCTGTCCTGGATCGGCTTCCTGTCCGATGTGGACCGGACACGCCTTTTTGATCACCTGACCAAGACCCTGGGCGAGGTGTCGGCGGTGGATGCCATGCGCGCCGTGCCGCGGGAAAAGTTCGTCCCCGACCATCTGCGGCACCAGGCGTACCAGAACATCCCCCTGTCGATAGGCCACGGACAGACCATTTCGCAACCCCTGATGGTGGCCACGGCGACGCAGGCCTTGCAGTTGCAAGGCGACGAGTACGTTCTGGAAGTGGGAGCGGGCAGCGGCTACCAGGCGGCAGTGCTCTCCGCGATGCTGCCGTCCGGTTGCGTGGTCGCGGTGGAGCGGATCCCGGAACTGGTCGCTATGGCACGGCGTAACCTGGCCGATGCCGGATTCGCCAGCGTGACGGTGCTGGAAGCCGGCTCGGTGTTGGGAGTGCCGGACTGCGCCCCGTTCGACGCGATACTGGTGTCGGCAGCCGCTCCGTCGGTGCCGGAATCGCTGCTGGCGCAACTGAAACCGGGCGGTCGCATCGTGCTGCCGGTGGGTGAACGCCCACGGCAGCGGCTGACCCGGGTGTGGGTCCATGCGGACGAGCGCGTATACGAAGAACTGACGCCGTGTAGCTACGTGCCGCTTTGGGGCGATGAGGCTTGGCCGGAGGGACCGTAGCGTTTGGTTCCTGCTACGCTCCGAGAGGTATGGCATAATACCCACAGCAACCGACACGGAGGGACAGCATGGCCGGAAAGATCGAGATCCGCCAAATCAACCACGTAACCACCATGGTCAAGGATACGGCCCGGGCCATGGAGTTCTACAACGACCTGCTGGGGATCAAGCAAATCCAGAGCCAGGTGGACAATCCGGCCATCACCTGGCTGCAACTGGAAAACGGCGTGATGGTCCACCTGATCGAGACCGACGAGGCTCCCGCCAAGCCGGGCAACGTGCACCATGCGTTCCAGGTCGACGACCTGGAGGCCACCCGCGCCACGCTGGAGAGCAGCGGTTTCGAAGTGCTACGCGGTGGCGTGCGCTACGACGGGCAGGCTTACTTCTTCATCGAAGACCCGGACGGCAACAGCGTCGAGTTCTGCACCGCGTCGGGCTACGCGCCGGCCCCGCCGCGACCGGCATAGCCGTAATCGGCGATGATTGCGGACAATATCATCCTGGTGGGATTCATGGCGACGGGCAAGAGCCACGTCGGCCGCATCATTTCGCGGCTCACCGGGCGGCGCATGACCGACCTGGACGAGGAGATCGTCCGGCGGGCCCGCAAGCCTATTCACCAGATCTTCAGCGAGGACGGTGAGATCGTGTTCCGCGCCATGGAGCGACACGCGGCCCTCACCCTGTGCGAAGGCGGCAACAAGGTCATCGCGGCCGGCGGCGGCGCTTTCGCCCAGGAACTTACCCGCCAGGTTCTCCTGGAGAACGGCATCGTGTTCTGCCTGACCGCCACGGCGGAAACCATCCATTACCGCATCACCCGGGGCAGCCCCAGCGCGGCGGTACGACCCATGCTGGGCGGCGGCGACCCGCTGGAACGAATACGCGAACTGCTCGACGAACGCGCCCCGGCCTACGCGCTGGCCCACCACGCCGTCGCCACCGACGACCGCACGCCGGAGCAGGTGGCGGACGAGGTGCTGCGCATCTTTGAAACGACCGTCACCACTACCGCTCTGCCCTGACCAACCGGAGGAACCACATGACCAGCCCAGACCTCGCCGCAACCGTACATCACTCCGGGGGCAGCTACCCCGTCATCGCCGGCTGGGGCATTATCGAGCGGCTGGGCGAGCATATCGAGGAGCTCGGATTGGGCAACACCGCGTACATCGTCACGGACGAGAACGTGATGCGGCCCTACGGAAGGAACGCGCAATGGGCCTTGCAGCGCGCCGGGATCGCCGCGCATTGCTTCGTCATCCCGGCCGGCGAGACCAGCAAGTCCTTCCAGCAAGCGCAGGAGATCTACGAGTGGCTGGTGAGCCTCCGGGCCGAGCGCGGCCAACCCATCATCGCCATCGGCGGCGGGGTCGCCGGCGACTTGGGCGGCTTCATCGCCAGCACCTTCCTGCGCGGGGTGCCCTTCGTGCAGGTGCCGACCAGCATGGCGGCCATGGTTGACGCCTCCATCGGCGGCAAGGTCGCGGTGAACCTGCCCCAGGCCAAGAACATGGTCGGCGCGTTCTACCAGCCCCGGGCGGTCTTGGCCGACGTGCAGGCGCTGTCCACGCTGGGCAAGCGGGAACTCGCCGAGGGGTGGGCCGAGGCCATCAAGCACGGCCTGATCCTGGACCCGTCGCTGGTGGACGTGTTTGAGGAGCACGCGGAGGCGCTGATGGAGGTGGAACCGGAGATCTCCACCGAGGTGATCCGGCGCAGCATGGCCATCAAGGCCGACGTGGTGAGTCAGGACGAGCGCGAGACCCTGGGCATCCGCATTCTACTGAACTACGGCCACACCATCGGCCACGCGCTGGAAGCGTCCACGGAGTACGGTCGGTTCATGCACGGCGAAGGCGTGTCCGTGGGCATGATGGGCGCCGGCCGCATCGCCCGGGAGATGGGGATGATCGGCAACGACATCCTCGAACGGCAACGGGTCCTGCTGGAGCGGTTCAACCTCCCGATCACCGCTCGCGGCGTCGATCTGAACGGAGTCCGGGGAGCGATGTCGCTGGACAAGAAGACCGTCGGCGGCGCCAACCGCTGGGTGCTGCTGGAAGACGTCGGCCGCGCCACCGTCCGCCGGGATATTCCCAGCGAAGTGGTGGAGGACACGCTGGCCTGGCTTACGGAGTAGCCACGGTTGCCGCAACCGGCCGAGGGATCACTCGGTTACCTGTAGGCCCATAAGTTTACATAAGTAAACAAGACTGCAATTGTCAGGATCAGCACAATCAATACCCCTGCAACTGCGCCGAACTTTACGTCGTCCAAGCGTGGAACGTGGCGGCCAAGCAACCATCCCATGACCCCCAGGACCCACCCAGCCACCAAAAAGAAGATAAAGATGAGTGTTTTGGGGAAAATAGGGTCACGAGAAGGCGGCTCAGTAACAACGAAAATCAAAGCCGCAACGGGCAACAATGTTGCGGCCACCGTGAACGACAGGCAGGCCCGCCGGAATGTTTGTCTGGCATCGGCAGCCAACGCCGCCCAAACCGTTGCTCCTGCCCAGCCGACTATGAAGGACGCCAGAATAATCCACCTGGCTCCGGGCACACCTGCGACGAACAAGTTAGCATCGCCTGCAAACAGCCCCGCCGCCGGCAAGGTGCCAACCAATGCAAGGCCGTATCGAACTGCTATCTGCATCTGCCCATGCTAATAAAAACGCCCGCCAGTCCAGCCCACGAACAGGCTGGAGGGCGGGGAAGTTTCAGTCCAACCGTATCGGATTTACCGTCGTCCTGTCAAACCACCCGCCGGCGGGCGGCCCGCTCCTCCCGTAAAGCCAGCAGGCGGCGGCCCCGGCGCGCCTGGCTCACCGCCGCCGCGGCCAGCAGGAGGAGGATGGTCACCGCGACGGCGCCGGATACCCCCAGGAGGAGCGCCTGGCTGACCTGCTCCAACCCGCCCGATCCTAACAGCCGGGCCAACTGGCCCAAGCCAACGGCGACGCCGGCGTTGAGCACGGTCACGCCAAACAGGCCGAGGATCCGGCTGGAGTTGACAAACCGCGTGGCCAGGGCGCCCAGCTGGGTGCCGACGGACGCCGACGCGAACATGATGACCGCGATCATCGGATCGACGTTGCCGCTCAGTGAGTAGAGGAACGCCCCCAGGCTGCCGGTGATGATGATCTGGAACAGGTCAGTGCCGATGGCTACGGCCGGCGGGACGCCCAGTCCGTAGACCAGGAATGGCATCAAGAGGAACCCGCCGCCCGCGCCCAGCAAAGCGGCAATGAACCCGATGGTGAAGCCGGCGAACGCGGGCACCAACGCCGACATCTCGTCGATGCCGGCTCCGGGAAAGGCGGGCCGCAGATTCACCTCGCCGGAAAATCTCGCGCCCGCCGGCATGGGCAGCCGGAGCCGGTCCGGGCCGACGCGTACGCTCCGGAACCAGCCGGGCAGCCCGCCGCCTACCCTGGGGCCCGGACGGTACCGGAGTTGCCGGATCCAGTTTCCCACCATCAGCGAGCCCAGGCTCAGCAGCAGCACGAAGTAAACCGCGCCGACCACCGGTCCGGCGACTCCGGCATGTTCCAGGGTCGCGTTGACCCGCTCGCCGGCGAACACGCCGGGAATGGTCCCGCAGACGATGAGAATCGCGAGCCGCATATCGACGTTGCCCAGCCGGCGGTGGCGCAAGGTACTGGTGATTGCTGTCCCCATCACCATCAGGAGGCCGGTGCCCACGGCGTAGATGGTCGGCACGCCGAGCACCAGGAGTCCACCAGTGATCAGGAAGCCCCCGCCCACGCCGAAAAATCCGGTCATGGTGCCTACGATCATTCCCAGCAGCGCCAGCAGCAGGGGCGATACCGTGGCGTCGGCGATAGGGAAATGCACGCTAGTGTCCCCGTCGGGAGCGGTTATCGGCTGATGAGCGTCCGCGAGGGCGGGCCAGCGCGACGCCACGGGCCACCAGATCCCAGAATACGTACAGCGCCACCGCAGTGACCGCCATGGCGGCGATCACGCAGACCGCCCACAGTATCCGATTGCGGCTCAACTCCAGCAGGAATTCAGAAAGGGCCTGGTACATGCGGTGACCATATTACCGAAGGGGTGTTCTCTGAATGGGCGGGAGCGTCCAGCGTTTCGGACGTCGCCCCGACGTGCCTCTACGTCTAGTATGGCATAACGGCGGGGTTTGCGTCGGCGGGGGCTACCGCGTACAGTGTCCCGCATGACAGGCTCACGGTTCGAGTTTCAGTTGCTTGCGACCGATGGAACCGCCCGGCGCGGGCAGATTACCACGCTCCATGGGGAGGCGCAAACGCCCCTGTTCATGCCGGTGGCAACCCAGGCGACGGTGAAGGGCCTGACCTTTGACGAGGTTCGCTCCCTGGGCGCGGAAACGGTGCTGAGCAACGCCTACCACCTGTATCTGAGGCCGGGCGTTGAACGGGTGCGCGACGCCGGCGGGCTGCATCGGTTCATGGGCTGGGACGGGCCGATCCTGACCGACAGCGGCGGCTACCAGGCGTTCAGCATGGGCACGCTGCGGCGGGTGAACGACGATGGCATCGTGTTCCGCTCCCATATCGACGGAAGCGAGCATTTCTTCACACCGGAGTCGGCCATTATCAACCAGCACGGGATCGGAGCGGACATCATCATGTGCTTCGACCAGTGCGTTTTTTCGGCCGGGGAACCGGGGGCGGTGAGAGCTGCGATGGAGCGCACGCACCGGTGGGCCAGGGTTTGTCACGACACTCACTCACAGAGCGAAAGAGCCGGACGGCAGGCGCTGTTCGGGATTGTCCAGGGCGGGACTGTGCCCGAACTGAGGCGCGAATCGGCTCAATACATCACGGGCATACTATTTGACGGTTACGCCATCGGCGGCCTGGCGGTGGGCGAGACCAAGGCGGAAATGCACGACGTGACCGGGCTGGTATGCGAGGGACTGCCGGCGGACCGGCCGCGTTACCTGATGGGAGTGGGTTCGCCGGAGGACCTGGTGAACTCGGTGGCGCTGGGCGTGGACATGTTCGACTGCGTGCTGCCGACGCGAGTGGCCCGCAACGGAGCGCTGTTCACCCCCACGGGTCGGATCAACATCGCCAACCGCAAGTACGCCGAGCAGGACGAGCCGCTGGACGAGGCGTGCGACTGCTATACCTGCCGGAACTACACCGCCGCATATCTGCGGCACCTCTTCAAGGCCGGCGAGATGCTGGGGCCTCGCCTGGCGTCCATCCACAACCTGCGCTTCATTCTGCGCCTGATGTCGGACATGCGCGACGCAATAGCAGAGGGGCGGTTCGCATCATTCCGGACGGATTTCCTGCACACCTACCAACCCACTGACGAAGGGCGGCGACAAGCCCAGAAGCACCGCTGGATTGAAGAACGCGGGGCGTGATGTCCGGTTCGAGATTCCCGGGCAAGCTGCTTCTGACCGCGGACAAGTGGGAACGCTCAGGCAGGGTTGACAAACAATGGTGCCGGGCCTACGGTGACCCAACGGTCCCGGCGCGAGAAACGAAAATATCGACACTGGCGGAGGCGCTGCTGCTCATGGTGGCCACGGACAACATATCGAGCGGAGCCACGAACGCCCTGAGCGATGATGGCCAGCCGTATATCCGGGTTAATTCAGTCTGGAAAGTGTTCGGGAGGAACCCGGAACGGGTATTGGAGCCGCAGTACTCGGAGCACGACAAGTCTTTCTTCCAGAGCGAGTTCGGCAACGTCATCGGCCTGCAGGACGTTTCGTTCCAGGTGAACCGGGGCGAAACCTTTGTGATCATGGGGCTGTCGGGCAGCGGCAAGTCCACGATGGTGCGCTGCCTGATCCGGCTGATCGAGCCCACCGCCGGCGAGATCGTCATCGCAGGCGAGGACATCACCAGGATGTCCGACAAGGAGCTGATCGAGTTCCGCCGCAGCAAGATCGCCATGGTGTTCCAGCACTACGGCCTGATGCCGCACCGCAACGTGCTGGACAATGCCGGGTGGGGGCTGGAAGTGCAGGGGGTCAAGAAGCCGGAGCGGGAAGCCCGCACCCGTGAGGTGCTGGCACTGGTAGGACTGGGCGGCTGGGAAGACTCGTACCCGCGCCAGCTATCGGGAGGTATGCAGCAGCGGGTCGGTTTGGCCCGGGCGCTGGCGGTGGACACGGACATCCTGCTGATGGATGAGCCGTTCAGCGGGCTGGACCCACTGATCCGCCGGCAGATGCAGGACGAGCTGCTCCGGCTGCAAACGGAGCTGCACAAGACCATCGTGTTCATCACCCACGACCTCAACGAAGCCCTGAAACTGGGCGACCGGATCGCCATCATGCACGACGGCAAGGTGGCACAGATCGGCTCGCCGGAGGACATCGTGCTGCGGCCCGAGGACGAGTACGTGGGCGATTTCACGCAGGACGTGCGCCTGGAGACAATCCTGAGCGCCAGCAAGGTAATGGTAACGCCCAAGGCCACCGTGATGGGCCACCAGGGGCCGCGAGCCGCCCTGCACACCATCGGCAACAGCGACGGCGACGCGGCCTGGGTGGTGGACCGGGGCCAGCGCTACATCGGGCTGCTGTCCATCAGCAACGCCGAGCGCGCACTGCGGGCCGGGGTCAAGCGTTTCGACGAAGCCTGGGACTACGTGGACCGCGAATACCAGGCAGTGGCGGCAACGACTTCCTTCGACGAACTGATCCCGATGGCCATGGGCAGCGACTTCCCGATTCCGGTTACCGACGAAACGAACACGCTGGTCGGCGAAGTGCATCGCAGCGCCCTGGCCGAGGCCCTGGCGGAAACGTCGGCTGCGGATCCCGATTATGCCGCCAATGCCGCCGAAAACGCCGCGTTGGCGGCCGCCCAACCCGCTGCGGACCAAGGCCCTGGCCAGCTTGAGGACGCAGCAGCAGTCGAAGCGGAATTGTCGCGTGCGCGTATGCAGCCGCCGCCCATCTAACCCCCGAACTTCGCCAGACCCTGTTCCACCGGCCGGTCTATCTGGCCGATGCCGTCGCGGAGGCCAACATGGCAGTCATCACCAGAGACGAGCCCGAGTCCCGAGCCACCCCGGGGACGCTGGCAGAATCGACACAGTCGTCGGAGGCGCCACGGTTCACGCTGGCGACCATTCCAACACTTTACCTGTGGATCGCCGGAGTGGTCTCAGTCATCGTCGTGCTGGTCCTGTGCCTGGCCTTCTGGGGACCGGGAATGGAATTCCCCACCACCGTTGCCCACGTGCAGTCCAGCGACGGATCGACCAGTTTCCCCAGGTCCGTTCGGGACGTGACCGGAGACGCGATTGACGGCGCTACCAAGTGGCTGACCACCAACGGGCGCTGGCTGTTCGAGGGCATCAAGGACGGCATAACTTATGCCCTGGTGTATATCGAGCGTGGGCTGAAGTGGCTCCCCTGGCCGGCGGTGATCCTGGGGCTGGTTCTGGCGGCGTTCGCGGTGGGTCGCTGGGGGCTGATGGCGTTCACCGGGATCGCGTTCTTGTTCATCGGGTTCATGGGCCTGTGGGAACCGACGGTGGATACCATCGCGCTGATGGTCGTGGCGGTGGCGCTGTCGGTTGGGATTGGCCTTCCCCTGGGCGTACTGGGAGCCCGGAACCAGACGGCCGACCGCATCATGCGGCCGATCCTGGACGGTATGCAGACGATGCCCAGCTTCGTGTACCTGATCCCCGGAATACTGTTCTTCGGACTGGGCAAGCCGGCCGGCATCTTCGCCACCATCATCTACGCGGTGCCGCCGGTTATCCGGTTGACTAACCTGGGCATCCGGCAGGTGTCGCCGGAGACGGTGGAGGCGGCGCGTTCCTTCGGCGCGTCACCGTTGCAGATCCTGTCCAAGGTGCAGATCCCAATGGCGTTGCCCACCATCATGGCGGGGATCAATCAGACCACGATGATGGCGCTGGCCATGGTCACGATCGCCAGCATGGTAGCCGCCGGCGGTCTGGGCGACAACGTGTTGCGAGCCATCCAGAAGAACGAGGTGGGCAACGGCGTGATCGCCGGCTTGGCCATCGTCTTCATGGCCATTGTGATCGACCGGCTCACGCAAGCGGTGGCGCGGGGCCGGCAGGAAGCGCTGAACGCCGGGCACTAGCGCATTCTGATAGTTTGCAGCGGAGAAACGTCAGAAGCAGGATTGGCACCGTTCGGTGATTGAGATCTCCCAATCCTGCCGAATCATGAAATCCCCCAAATCCTGCTTCTGACGAATTATGAAAGTGGTTACGGATGAGGCGGCAGCGCCGCAGCACGCGCGCTTACTCTATGGCCACTTCCCGCCCCGTGTCCGACGCCTCCTGGATGCCGTCGATGAAACGGTGCAGCCGCACCGCCTCGTCAAAGTCGGGCTCGCAGGCGGCGCCGTTGCGGATGGCCTCGCCGAACTGGTAGTACATCTGGCCGACGCAGTACGGCGCGCCGCGGGGCATGCCTTCCAGCACGAAGGTGTACTTCGCGGGGATTTCGAGGGGTTCCAGCCGGTTGCTGCCTTGGGACCCCTGTAGGCTCACGCCCTCGTGGTTCGGCGTATCGTCGGAGGTCGCCACCAGGGTCCCCTCCCGGCCGTGGATCTCCATGAGGTAGCCGCTGTCGATCCAGGGGTTGCTGGCGACGTGGGCGGAGGCCACCGCGCCGTTGACCAGCCGGCCGCTGACCAGCACGTTGTCCGGCGACGTCACGTCCACCATCTGGTTGGTGTCGGTCTCGAACCACTGGCTGGCTTGAGTGCTCACCACGGTGGACACGTGGCTGAAATCGCCCACCACCATGCGCAGCACGTCGATGGTGTGGCCGAAGGTGATGGTCAAGGTGTGCGCGCCCAACTCCCGCTCCCGCTGCCAGGTCCGGTCCGACTGGCGTGACAGCGATCCTCCCGAGATTCGCCGCACGTGGCAGGACATCACCTCACCCACGTATCCATCTGCCACCAGGTCCCTGAGGTACAGCAGAGCTGGATTGGCCCGGGCCTGCAGGCCAACAATGTTGCGGACGCCCGCGGACCGCGCCAGGTCGGCCATCTCCTGGGCTTCCTCCGTGGTGCGGCCCAGCGGCCACTCCACGTACACGTGCTTGCCGGCGTTGATCGCCGCCACGGTGGGGTCGTAGTGGTTCGGCACTCGCAGGCTGACGGCCACGGCGTCGATTTCGGGGTGAGCCACCATCGCGTGGTAATCGTCGAAGGCCAGGCGTGCGCCGAACATCTGGCGCGACTCCTCGGCGCTCTCCATGCGGGTGGTGCAAACGGCGGTGAGCTCGAACTCGGGGCTCGCGACCACGGCGGGCAGGTGCGAACGGACGGCCCAACCCCGGTGGACGTTGGCACCAATGATGCCCAGGCGAATCTTGTCGGCCATGATGGTACTCCTACCGCAGATTTTCCGGCATCGTAACATAGCCGCTCCGGAGTTTCCGACCGTGACACGTCCGGCAACCCACGTTTGAATCGCTGGTGAGCCTTGCCACCGGGCGGCCAAGCCTATACCATCCCGGCACATCGGAAGCCGACCCGACCTGGGCCAACTGGAGGTGTGGGTGATGGCCGTAACCAACGATAACGAACTGCGCGAGGTCTACCGGCCGCCGGCTCCACGGGCGGCGCAGAAGGTGCTGGACCGCCTGGACGTACACTGCCGGAACTTCATCGCCCTGTCGCCCTTCTGCGTGCTGAGCTCCAGCAACACCGACGGCCAGGCCGACGCCTCGCCTCGGGGCGACCCGCCGGGCTTCGTCAAGGTGCTGGACGAGAAGACGCTGCTGCTGCCCGACCGCCCGGGCAACAATCAGGTGGACTCGCTGCAGAACGTCGTGCAGAACCCCGGCGTCGGCCTGCTGTTCTTCGTTCCAGGGATGAACGAGACGCTGCGGGTGAAGGGCAAAGCCGAGATCACCACCAACCCGGATCTGCTGGAGCCGTTGACGGTGGGGGGCAAAGCGCCGCTTTCGGGGCTGAAGATCTCAGTGGAGGAGGCGTTCCTGCACTGCGGGCGCGCCCTGATCCGGGGCCGTATCTGGGACGCCGACGCGCAGATCGACCGCTCGTCGTATCCCACCTACGGGCAGGTGCTTGCCGACCAGATCGCCGGCGCCGACGCCCGGGAGATTGACGCCGACGAGGACGAAGCCAACCGCGAGCGGCTGTACTGACCCTGACAGGAGACAAAACCAAGATGGCCGAAGTTGAAGCGAAGCTAGCCGAGTTGGGTTACGAACTGCCGCCCCCGCCCGACCCGGTGGGCAACTACCTGCCCCTGGCCCGCAGCGGCAACATCATGTGGCTGGCCGGCGTCGGCTCCCGCATGGCCACCGGCGAGGGTATCGCCGGCAAGCTCGGCGCCGACCTGACCACCGACCAGGGCTATGAAGCCGCGCGCTGGGCTGCCCTGAACCTGCTGGCCCGCATGAAGGCAGAATTGGGCGACCTCGACCGGGTCACCCGCATCCTCAAGGTGGTGGGCATGGTCAACAGCGCACCGACTTTCACCGAGCAGGCCCGGGTGGTCGACGGTGCATCCGACCTCTTCGTGGCCCTCTACGGTGACCGGGGCCGCCATGCCCGCTCCGCCCCCGGCATGGGCGCCCTCCCCGGCAACACCGCCGTCATCTGCGACTGCGTTATCGAGGTGGACGGAGGTCAGTCCTAACTGCTGTGGATCCTATAAGTTCATGGCAGGTGTCGCTGGGAACTCACGACTGGTAACATATACCGAAGTCACCTGGGAGCCAATCGTGACCACCGCCGCTATCCAAGACCGCGTTGCAGAGCTTTTCACCGACGCCCGACAGGTCCAGTCCCAAGCCATCGAACGGCTCGAAGCCGGCGACCTGCGGGATGCGGCCGAGAAGGCCTGGTGCGCTACCAAGCGTGCCACCGACGCCCTGATCCTTGCCCATACCGGGGAGGAACCGCCAACCACGGCAGCCACGACCGATCATCTCGACGACCTTTGCCGCGTGACCCCGCAGGCTGAAGCGCTCCAGGGCCGCTACTACAGCCGGATATATCACCTGCACGGCATGTGCTTCTATTCCGGCTACTGCAACAGCCAGACTGAACGCCGCATCCGGGAGACGGTCGCCTACATCGACGACGCCGAAAACCTGGCAGCAATCTGAGCGTCCAAGCTCACGGCCAACCAAAAAGGCTGGACGCCACATCAGCGTCCAGCCTTGTTTAATTGGCAATGTATAACGGTCGATCAGTCGTCGGCAGCCACCGCCGGCTCGCGGAGCCTCTGCGGGAAGGTGCCGCCGAAGAGTCCTTTCTCCGGATGACGCTCCCACTGGGAGGCGGGCATTTCGTAGTAGACCTCGATCTCGTTGTCGTCCGGGTCCAGCAGGTAGACGCCTAGGGACACGCCGTGATCGCTGATGCGGTTGATCCGCACGTCGTTCTCCAGCAGCCGGTCATACAGCTCCTGCAGGTCCTCGAAGGTCTCCATCTGCCACGCCATGTGGGCCTGCCCGACGATACTGTGGTCGGGCCCGCCGGCGTCCATGCCGATGGCGCGTATCGCCAGCTCGTGGGACTTCTCGGTGTTGGCCGACATGAACACCGTCCCGCTGGGTGACCGTTCCATGATAGTCAGCCCCATCACGCGGGTGTAGAAGTCCAGCGAGCGTTCCATGTCCCGCACCCGCATTACCAGGTGGCCCAGATGCTTCGGTGTGTACGACATCTTCATTCCCTCCAATGCAACTCGTGACGATTGGCCGTTACTCTTGATCCAGGAACGCCTGCACCTTCTGGCGGAAGGGTTCCTTGTCGTAGTTATTGAACAGCATCATGGCGTTGCGCACCGGGTTGCCGCCAAACATCCTCTCGTACAGCACCTGCCGCCCGCTGAACGAACTGCACGATGCATCCCAAGCCAGGTGGAATAGCTTGGACCGGTCCCACGCGCTGGTGGAGTCGGTGGCTAGGTAGTGGTTGACCTCCGGCGCGATGCCGGCGGTGAAGTCCGCTTCGGCCGGCAGGGCCATCAGGCTGCTGGTGCCCAGCAATTGCGCGATCTCAATCATGCGGGGATACAGCGTCCTGCCGAACAGCGTGCGTCCCGCCTGGATGGGGCCCATGGCCGGGCACATCATCCCATATTGGTTGGGCTTTCCGTCGGCCTCGGCGGCGCGCAGGCAGGCCCGCAGCATGTCCCGGTAGGTGATGATCTCGGCCACCTGCTCCTGCACGTGGGGAATGGAGCCGGAACCCAGCGTTTCCACCATCAGATCGGCTAGGCCCAGCATGAACTCGGCCTTGACCACGCACCGGTTCAGGACCTGGTAGCCGGTGTGGGAGTTGGACATGGTGCCGGTGCCGTAGTTGTTGCACAGCTCCACGTCGCCCAGCAGGAACACCCGCTCCCACGGCACCAGCACGTCGTCAAAGAACACTACCGTATCCATCTCTTCGAAGCGCGACCCCAGTGGGTGGTCGAAATGCGACCGGCCCTGATCCAAGCTCTGCCGGCACAGGAACTTGACGCCCGGAGTGTCGCACGGGATAGAGAAGGAGAAAGAGTGCTTCCAGTCGTCGTCCGCCAGGCGGTGGCTGGCCACGGGGTAGATGGCGATCTCGTCGGAAATCGGTCCCAGGGTCGCCAGCACCCGGCTGCCCCTGACCACCAGGCCGGCATCGGTTTGCTTGACGGCGGTCAGCGCCACCTCCTCGGTCAGGTTGTCCGCGGCGGCCGGCGTGCGGCTGCGCTGCAGGTTGACCAGGGCGTGGGTCAGGGTCACGTCGTTCTCGCGCAGGAACTCATGGTAGTTGAGGACGTTCTTCTTGAACTCCGGGCGGTCCTGGGCGAAGTAGTCCGCTGAACCGGCCCAGGCGGTGAAGATGGAGTTCATGAAATCCGGCGAGCGGCCCATCATGCCGCAGCTGGCCCACGCCCAGTGGGACATCATCTCCCGCTTGCGGATCAGGTCTTCCTCGGTGCGCGGGATCTGGAAGGACAGGCCCACCGGGTCGCCGGTACTGGGCGAGGCAAAGGTCATCTCCTCTCGCAGCGTGGGGTCATGCTGCATGTCGTACAGGGCAGCCACCCCCTTGACCCCGTTGCGCAGGCCGGGGTGGGTGGTCACGTCCTTGACCTTCTCGCCGTCGATCCACACCTCCCGCGGTCGGTCCCGGAGGCCGGCGATGTATTCTTGTCCGGTGCGCGCTGGCATGATCCTTCACCTCCTGCTCAAAATCCTGGATGACGGTCGCTGCAATCTGTCAGAAGCAGGATTTTCAAGATTTTGGGATTACCGGGATTGGAACCGCTCCCATGATGGATCTCTCCTAATCTTGCCAAATCATAAAATCCCGTAAATCCTGCTTCTGATGACTTTCCTTGGTTACTTGAATGCCGGCATGACCTCCTGGGTCAGCAACTCCAGGCTGCGATGCACCGCCTCTTTGGGCAGGAAGCCGCCGGGGTTCAACTCGGCGGTGATGCCGGTCGCTCCCAGCATCTCCTGGAACTCGGCGAGGCGGTCCACCACCCGCTCCGGACTGCCGAAGACCACCCGGGTCTGCAGCAGGTCCTCGTAGGTGGAGTTGGCCAGCTTTTCGTACCGTTCTCTGCGTCGTTCGGGCGCCGCAACGCCGGCCCGCCCCAGCGAGTACTCGAACAGCTCCCGCTGCCGGCTGAAAAAGGCCTCGATGCTGTCCCGGGGTTCCTCGATGGCCTCGGCGTCGCTGGGGGCAATGTACACCGGCACGCGCACGTTGATGTCGCCGCCGTCACCCGGGTGCCCCGCCGCCTGCCACTCCGACTTGTAGTCCTCCAAGTTGCTCTTCAGGTCTTCCACGTCCATGGCGCGCAGGCCGAGGAAGATGGGGTGCCCGAGCCGGCCGATGCGGCCGAAACTGTCGTCGCTGCTGGCGGCGATGCGCACCTTGGGGTGTGGTTGCTGGTAGGGCAGGGGCGACAGCGTGGCGTTGGTGATGGTGTTGTACTTGCCTTCGTAGGAGAACGGCTCGCCCTTCCAGGCCAGGAGGATGATGTCCAGCGCCTCCTGGAAGCGTTCCCGGCTTTCGCCGTAGTCAATGCCCATGATGTCGTAGGCCCGGACGTTGCCGCTGCGGCCGATCCCGAACTCGAAACGGCCTTCGCTGAGCTGGTCGACGGTGGCCGCTTCCTCGGCGATGCGCAGCGGGTGGATCAGCGGCAGCACCTGGACCGCCATGCCCACCCGGAGGTTCTTCGTGCGCGTGGCAATGGACGTGGCGACAATAATGGGAGCGGACAGCACGGACCGGTTGGGATTGAAGTGCATCTCTCCCAACCACACGGTATCCAGCCCCAGCTCTTCGGCCAGGTCGATTTCCTCGAAGGCTTCCTGGAATGCCTGGGCATGAGTGGGGTTGCTGCCAATGTTGAAGTTCGCGTTGATTCCGAAATCCATTTATGTACCTCATGCGTCGCCGGAAGCGTATGCGCCGAAAAAGCGCGTTCAAGACCCGCTTCCGGTCTGATAGCGGCAAAGTACAGCACGGGCCGATACGCGGTCAAGGCGGTCTGCCCCTGGCGTGGTTCCGCCGCGACAAAGCTGTCATTGCGAGCGAAGCGCGACAATCTCGTCGCTGGGGCGGCGCTCTAGAAAAAGACGCTCAGATTCTTGGCGAGAATGACGTTGCTGTCCAGCACGATAGTGCGGCGGGCGATTTTCCAGATCCCATCCACCGGACGCAGCAGGTCCTCGCGGTAGCCGGAGAACAGGTTTTCCTCGGTCTCGTGGTGGGAACGGTAGAGGAGGAACGCCGTTTTGGCCTGGACCTCGCCGTTGGGCTGCGGGTCGACCACCAGGTTGCCCACCAAATGCCGGGTACGCGACGGCGGGTCTTCGCCCCAGGCCATGCCCGTCTCCAGCCGTTCCACGCGCATGGTGAGATAGGTCTTGTCGTCCTCGAATATCGCCAGGTCACCGACGGGCGTCAATTCCCGGTCGGTCTCGTGTCGGTGCACGTTCAGGCGGCGCGGCATGAAGTAGAACACGTCCTCAGTGAACAGGTCCAGCCACTCCCGGAAGCGCCGCTCGTCCAGCAGCCACGCCTCCCGGATGTAGAACTCCATCAGCTCGTGCCACAGCTCCATCCGTGTTGCGGCAGTCATCCGTGTTTCGGTAGCCATAGCGCCTCTATCCCCGCAGCCTGGCCGTACCCTCGTAGTCCATCGCCTTCGGCTCCAGGGGGATGTCCTCCCAGTTGTCGGCGTTCATGAACTGCTCCCAGCGGCGATAGAACAGGCGCTGGTTGCTTTCCGAGGTGTACCGTTCCGCCACCACGCCGGGGTAATTGGGATGGCGGCGATCATGGCCCACGCCCATGGACAGGTCCTGGGTGTACTTGCGTCCCATCCGCGTCAGGGCTGATTCGGTGACGCCGCGCCAGTTATCCATATCGTCCTGCTCGAAGATGCCGTTGACGCCGTTGTAGTTGGCGCTGCCCCGGCGCAGGGCCGTCTTCAGCTCGTCCGGCATGTCCTTCTCCAGCACGACGAAATGCCAGAACTCGGTTTCCAGCGGGCCCCGGGGATGCGCCAGCCGCAGCCCCAGCACGCCGTTGGGGAACAGGCTGTGGTTGCCCAGGTGCAGCCGGGTGCGCAGGCTGCCCAGCCGCCGCTCCGCCTCGGGCAGGGTGGCGCGGTAATATTCCTCGAATGCCTCCCGGTTCTCGGCGGTGACGCCGTGGGTCTGCCGGACCTGGTCGGCCCGCTCCAGGAACCTCATGATCAGGGAGTGGCCGTTGACAAACAGGTGCTTGTTCTCCGACTGGAACTGCTGCTCGTGGGTCAGGCGGGGGATGCCGCGATGCCGCCCCTGCACGATGATGGTCGACAGGTGCGTCGTGGGCACGTGGTAGTTGTCCGAGCAGTTGTCAACCGCCGTCTTCCAGTTCAGCGGCTCGATCCACTTGATGGGGCCGATGGCCTCGGTGCCGTTGTCCAGCCGGTTGAACGAGACGTCCAGCAGCCACCGGGCATCGCCCAGGTAGTCGTCCAAGCTGGGCGCGCTGCGATCCCAGGTAGCGAACACGATGCCGGCGTAGGTGTCCACCCATGCCTCCACCAAGCCCAGGCAGTCCCGGTCCAGTGCGCCGTAGTAGGCTTCCTCGTCGCCGGGGACGTATTCCAGCGCGCCCTCGTTGGAGAAGGTCCAGCCGTGGTAGGCGCAGGCGAAATTCCGCGAGTTGCCCACGTCGGTGCGCACGATGCGGTTGCCCCGGTGTCGGCACATGTTCAGGTACGCCCGCAGGTTGCCCCGCCCGTCGCGGCACAGGATAACCGGCTCCTCGCCCATGTAGGTGTGGAAGAAATCGTTGGTATTGGGCACCAGCGACTCGTGGCCGATCATCAGCCAGGCCCGCCCGAACACCTTCTCCTGCTCCTCGGCGTAGATATCCGGGTCGACGAAGATCCGCCGGTCCAGTTGTCCAGTCTCGAGATCAATTATCTGGTGCTTGCGGCCGATTGCTACCATCGGACACCCCCGGTGCGCTCAGATCAGGGCTTCAACGACAGTATCATCCATCCGGTGCATCCTGTCCATCCGTGCGGTAGAGTACGGATGGCCCGCGCCAACATTGCAGGAGCAGAGCAAACATGACCACCGCCGCTTTCACCGAAGAATCCACCAGCAGAACCGTCATGGTGGGCGACATGCCCGTGCATTATCACGACGTCGGCGAGGGCGAGCCGGTGGTCATGCTGCATTCCTACGGAATCGGCACCACCGGCTGGATCACCTTTCATAAGGTGCTGCCCGCCTTCGCCGAGAGGTACCGCTGCATCGTCATGGACCTGCCCAACTTCGGACGCACCGGCCCGGTGGTTTACAACGAGCCGCTGCACAACCTCCAGGCCCGCACCGCCCTGGGCTTGATGGACGCGTTGGGGATCGAAAAGGCGCACCTGCTGGGCAACTCCCAGGGCGGACAGTCCGCAATGGTGCTGGCGATGAAGGAGCCCCACCGGGTCAACAAGCTGGTGTTCGGCGCCTGCCACATCCGCACCGGCGGCGACCTGTACCTCATGGGCAACCGCCCGTCGGAGGGCAGCCTAATCACGCGGGAGACGCGCGACAATCCCACCCGCGACAACGTGCGCCGCTACCTGCAAACGCACATCGACGACAACGCCCTGGTGACCGACGACCTGGTGGACTACATCTACAACCATTACACCGGCAACCCCGACCACATCCAGGCCGACGCCCAATCCGTCAGCGTGCCCTATGACCACGGCGTCGACCTGCCCAACATCACCGCGCCGAGCCTGATCATCTGGGGACGCTATGACCGCATGTGCGTCTTTGAGATCGGCATCGCCGCCCTGAACAACCTGGCCGACTCACGGCTGGTGGTGCTCAACAACTGCGGCCACTGGGTCCCCTTCGAGAAGCCCGAGGAGTACACCGCCCACGTGCTCAACTTCCTCCAGGGCTGGTGACCCGGCAGCGAGCCATGCGCACGTATAATGGACACCACGGCGTCCACGGCGGGACAAACCGCGCGCCGGTATGAGGTGCATGCAATGTCACAGGTGAACAACTTCGGAGTCCTGCTGCCCACGCGGGGCGTGCTGGTTTACGCCGGCAGCGGCGGCCCCCGGGTGGAACTGACCTGGCAGATGGCCGAAACCGCCGAGCGGGCTGGCTACGACTCCGTCTGGGTGGGCGACAGCATCACCTCCAAACCCCGCATGGAGCCGCTGACGGCCATGGCCGCCATCGCCGCCCGCACCAACCGGGTGAAGGTCGGTACCGCTGTCCTGCTCAACGCCCTGCGCCATCCCGTGCACCTGGCCCACTCGGCGGCCACCATCGACAACATCTCCGCTGGGCGCACCATCCTGGGTCTCGGCGCCGGCCGTGGCAACAACCAGATGTTCGTCGACGAGCACAGCGCGGTGGGCGTGCCGATAGCGGAACGCGCTCCCCGCATGGAAGAGAGCATCCGCGTCATGCGCGCCCTGTGGACCGGCGATCCGGTCACCTCCGACGGCGAGTTCTATCCGCTCCAGAACGTCGTGCTGGAACCCGGGCCCGTCCAATCTTCGATACCACTCTGGATTTCCAGCAACTGGGTGCGGCGCGGCCTGGCCCGGGTCGCCGAGTTGGGCGACGCCTGGATCACCAACGTCCCGTCTACCGAGCTGTTCGACCAATGCTGGGAGCGCATCGAGCAGTGCGCCGGCGAGTTCGGCCGCGATCCATCGACCATCGGCCGCTGCCTGTATATCTCGGTGAACCTGAAAGACGACACCGACGCCGCCCTGGCCGAGGGCGACCGCTTCATGCAGGCCTACTACAGCGTGCCCTATGACATCATCAGCAAGCAACTGCTGTGCGTTTTCGGCCCGCCCCAGAAGAGCATCGACGCCATCAAGGCGTACCAAAACAGCGGCGCCGATTACTTCATCGTCCGTTTCGCCTCGCCCGACCAGATGGGGCAGATGGCCCGTTTCACCGAGGAAGTCCTGCCCCACGTCTCCTGACGAGGCGGGAAGCCACACATATTCCCATTGCTCCTACCCGCACCGGCTCGCGTTCAGGCGGTCATTGCGAGCGAAGCCCGGCAATCTCGTCGATGGAGCAACCCACGCCCCGGTCGAACCGACGCATCTGGCGCAATGACTATCCGGGGGTAATCAGGAGGGGCTTTGGGAACTCAGCAACAGATCGGACTATCGAGGATTCTCAAGGTAACGCTGGCAAGAATCGTGGTTGCGTCGCTGTTGGCGTTATTGGCATTGCCGGTGATTTACATGGGGATATTGGGAACCTACTTTCTGTTCCGGCTGGATGACGCCTTCACGCCTGGTTCAGTTCTGATGATTCTTGCGCCGGTCTTCGTGGTGTTGGGTGCGTTAGGGACGCTCTTATCGTTTCGGTCCGCGCTGATTACTGCCGCAGCGTTGGCGTTGTTTTATCTGACCTGGGCTTTCACCCTGTACCCGTTCCCCGGACGCTTGCCGAGCTCAGCCTATTACTGGACCAATGTAACCATGGTGGCCCTCCTCAGCCTGAACCTGGTTTGGATGGTCTGGACCCTTCGCAAGCGCGCGGTCACGTATCGCTAGTGGGCCAGACGATAGATGCCGGATTTCTGCGAGAGCAGGTAGAGTTCGCCGTCGTTGTCCTCGGCGAACGACATGATGCGCAAGCGCGTGCCGGTGAGCCGTTGGTGATCGACCACCTGGCCGTCCGTGTAGCGCAGCCCGAAGACCTCGCCGGAGCAGAAGTCGCCGTACACGTAAACGCCCCGCAGCCACGGGACCGCGGAGCCACGGTAGACGTAGCCGCCGATCACCGAGCAGGGCTCGCCGTCCAACGAGTATTCCCACACCGGCGGAATCGTGCCCGTGCGGTCGCAGTCCCTGACGCTGAAGCAATGGTTGCCCTCCAACCGGTTCCACCCGTAGTTGCCGCCCCGCTGGATGATATCGATCTCCTCCCACTGGTTCTGGCCCACGTCGCCGGTCCACAACTCAGCGGTGTCGCGGTCGAAGCTGAACCGCCACGGGTTGCGCAGGCCGTAGGCCCAGATCTCGCCCTGTCCGCCGCCAGCCGCGAAGGGGTTGTCCGGTGGGATGGCATAGCGGCGCTCCGGCGTGACCTGGGAAACGTCAATGCGCAGGATTGAGCCGAGCAGCGTGGACGTGTCCTGGCCGCTGCCCAGCGGATCGCCGGCAGACCCACCGTCGCCCAGGCCGATGTACAGGTAGCCGTCGGGCCCGAAGGCGATCTGCCCGCCGTTGTGGTTGGCGTAGGGTTGCTCCACCTCCAGGATCACCAACTCGCTGTCCGGCTCGACACGCGATTGATCGGCAGCAAACGTGAAGCGGGAGACCACCGAGCGGCGGGGATCAGCCGCGGAGTAGTAGACGTACAGGAACTGTTCGTCGGCGGGGTCCAGGGCCAATCCCAACAGGCCCTCTTCGGAGCGGCGGCTGCTGACCCGGTCGGTGATGTCCAGTAACTCCGTAGCGGCCGGAATTTCCGAACCCGCTGGGTCGAACGCCCAGATCCTCCCGTCCTGTTCGGTCACCAGCATCCGGCCGTCCTGAGCCTGGACCAGGTTGGTGGGCTCTCGGAACTCGCGGCCAGTGGGTACAAGTTCCAGTCGCAACATCTCCAGGGGCGGCGCGTCGGTTGGCGGAGGCGAGGTTGGTGGCGGTGATGTGGGAGATGTGGAGACACCGGCGGGTGACGGAGACGGCGCCATCGTGGGTGACGGTTCCGGCAGCAATTCCGTCGCTTCAGGTGTCGGAGTAGCGGTCGGAGCCGCTGGCGTCGGTGTTTGGGCCGCCGGCATACTCTGGCAGCCAACGGCCAGCGCCAAAAGCAGAAACGCAAGAACTGTCGCCATCGCTGCCACATTTTCAAGATACTACGCCGGTCACGCCGTTGGGATATGTTTTGCACTCGCAAAGCATATAATCCGGTCTGATTTATCGGCTTTATCGGCGAGCACCGCCGCATGTTCAACTTTGGAGAAAAGACATGAGCGCAATCGAAACCTGGGGCGAGATGGTGCGGGTGGAGCATGCGCAGTCCGACCGCATGCGCGGCGTGCGGCCCACCGATACCTGGAACCAATTTGCCTCTCAATTCAAGGCCGACCCTCACCGCACCGACGACCGGACGGTTGAGGCCCTCCGCTCCCGACTGCTGCCCGGTGAAACTCTGCTGGACATCGGCGCCGGCGGTGGCCGGCTGGCCCTGCCCCTGGCGCTGACCTGCAGCGCCGTCACCGCCGTGGAGCCGTCGCCCAGCATGTGCGCCGTGCTGCGGGAAACCGCCGAGGAGTACAACATCGAGAACGTTTCGATTGTCGAGTCCGGCTGGCTGGACGCGGACGTCGAACCCGCCGACGTGGCCCTGTGCAGTCACGTGGTCTACGTCATCGAAGACATCGGAGCTTTCGTCCGCAAGATGGACAATCACGCCCGGCGCCTGGTCATGGCGGTCGTGTTCCAGGCGTCGCCACTGTCCCAGGTCTACAACCTGTGGGAGCGGGTCCACGGCGAAAAGCGGCACGCGCTGCCGTCGCTGCCTCATTTCCTGCCCGTGCTGGAGGAATTGGGTATCCAACCCGAGGTGACCGAGTTGGACCAACAGCCGCCGCGGACATTCGACAGTGTCGAGGCCGCCCGGGAAGCCGTCGCCCGCTGGCTGTTCGTCACCCCCGGCACCGATGCCATGGACCGGTTGGACCACGTGCTGCAAGACGCATTACGCGAAGAGGACGGCGCCTGGCAAATCGAGGGAGCCCGGCCTTCGCGCCCGAACATCGTATCTTGGGAAACCGGCCGGAATTAAACGCGGCACCGGCAAACAAAATCCCTACTCAAGGTAGGGATGCGTTGGCACCGGCGGAAGGAATCGAACCCTCGTTTTCGGTTTTGGAGACCGATGCGTTACCACTACACCACGCCGGTGGGCTCTGAATATTGTAGCAACCACTCGTATTCCACGCAACACGCGCTTCGTTCGGATGCCGTTCGCCTCTGCGGGATGATCCCATTCCCGCGCGCTAACGCTCGTACTCGCGATTTGCAGCGTCCTCGCCCTCAGCGCAATCCAAGTGCGTTCAAAGGGTACAGACAGAGACTGCAGGCGCGCAGACGAATTTTTGTACCAAAATAACGTAGCGCAGAGTAGTATTGCGCTGTGGTACAATAAAATTGCGCACCCCGAATCTCTCACAACCAGAGGCGCGCAGCCTGAATCCCGGTTGAGGGGGGCGCAGGCGTGTGCCATTGTATGGCACAGTTTGCCTGCGTTCAACCCCCTTTCTGTGCGAATTTCGGCAGTATCAAAGGAGGCCATATGGCTGACCGAAGGGTAACGACAAGCGGCAAAAATAAGAACGGCAGCATCATGTCCTTGGGTGGCACCTGGGGGATAGTTCCCAAATCGCGGGCCATCCGTGAGATCAAATCCCGAACGCACCGGTACTTTGTACGAGAAGCATTCCCAACCGTGGATGTAAAGGTTCGAGGTACGACAGGCCAGGAATATCTGACCACCGAGGCAGACGGCCGAAGCCGTAACAACCTGAGGAACCTACCGGACTGCCCGTCTCGGTGAGAGCGAGAATTGGCGACACCAATCTCGAAGTGGGTCGGTGTTTGTCTCTGTTTGCCATGATGCGCATGTCCAGGGGGTGCAAAATGACAAGATTAGCCAGACTGTTAGGCTTGATGGTCTTTTCCATCATCGCAGTAGCGTTCATCGCTTGTACGTTGACCGACCGGGAGCCAACACCAATCCCAACTCAGGTGCCTTTGAACCAGTTGAACAGATGGCTCAACGAGGAAAAGGCCAGCAACCCCAATGTTACTGACCGTATGATCGACCGGGACCGAAAGTTCACCTTCACCGGTACAGTGAAGAAAGTCGATGGTAAAGGGGTTGAATTCGCCAACAATCAAGGGAAATGTAAGAACCCCTAACAAAAAGATGTTAGTCGTCGGAAGCAGATGATTGAGCAGCCCAGGGACATGAAGGCTTCATGGATGTCAGCGCGGCGCTCGTAGCGCACCCGCAGCCGGCGGAACTGGTGCAGCCAACCCAGGGTCCGCTCGACCACCCAGCGGTGCACCCCCAGCCCGCTGCCGTGTTCGGCGCCCCGCCGGGCCAGGGCGGGCGCGATGTGCCGCGCCCGCAGTTCCTGGCGATGCCGCCGCGAGTCATAGGCTCGGTCGGCGTACAGCCGCTTTGGCCGGCGACGGGGTCGGCCCCGTTGACCCCGCACCGACGGCACAGCGTCCACCAGGGGCAACAACTGCGTCACGTCGTGGCGATTGGCGCCGGTCAGGATGGCCGACAGCGGCGTTCCATTGGCTTCGGTGAGCACGTGATGCTTGCTCCCCGGCTTACCTCGATCCGTAGGATTGGGGCCGGTCTTTTTCCCCGCCCCCCACGGCACGCACTGACGCGCTGTCCACGCAAGCCCGTGACCAGTCCAGCTGGTCCGCTCCGTGCAATCTGGACAACAGCGTTTCATGGAGCTTTGCCCACACTCCCGCCTGCTGCCAATCCCGCAGCCGACGCCAGCAGGTCATCCCCGAACCGCATCCCATTTCCTGGGGCAGCATCTCCCAGAGCCTGCCCCGTACTTGATACGGGGGAATGCCGCTCTTCAATACGAACAGTATGCCGGTCAGCGCCTTGCGGTCGTCGATGCGCTGGCGTCCCGGATTGCGGAACCGCCGGGGTTTGGGGGCGGGTAGCAGCGGCTGTATGATCTCCCATAATTCGTCGCTTACCAAAGGTTTCGCCATGGGACACCTCCTCCCGCTGCCGCAGATACGGCGCCAGCCCACCGCTACGGTCCTGTCTTACCGCGAGATTAGCTGCCTGATTATGGATTAGCAACCCATTTTGTTAGGGGTTCTAAGTTCAAGGTCAAGCCGACCTCCTTCGGCAGGGGCGATGCAATCACCGTGTACGGAAAGCTGACGAAGGTCAATAGAGAGCTGGAGTTCAAGGACTGCGTGCGGGTGAGGGTAAGGTAGTCTTGACATGGGCTAATTCGTAACCCGTTTAGACCCAACCAGCAGCCGAACCAAATCAAGCCTCGCCACGATGATATCTCACGCTTAACGGTAGCAGCCCAAGCAGACAATACGTTAAATCGACACCGTTAAAATTTCAGGGCCAACGCACCCAGGCTACCAACCAACGCGAAGGCCCCACATCACCACAGGAGGACACGATGTCCAAAGCAATCCAAACCGGTCTGTTCGCCTTGCCCTTCCTCTATGCTGCCATTGGGATAGTGGCAGGGGGCTCACTGTAGCGACCCCCACTCCACACCCGCACGTGCGAGCTCGTCAAGCTGGGATACCTGGGCGTGATTAGGCGGTTCAATGCAGCCGGCCACGCCCCTTCTTTCCCTTGCCCCTTCGCTTCGGCTTCGCCACGTAGTTGACTATCGGAGCCTGACGGTCAGCGCGTCGTTCGTGCGCCCGTTCCAACCGCCGTTGCAGCAGCATTTCTTGTACTGCCTCCCGCACGCCCTCGATCTTCGGCTTCGGTCCCGGCTTCTTGCGCTTCGGCGTGTGCGAAACATGGGTCCATTCGGCAACCTCTCCACCCAGGCGGGTGATGTCCTCCCAACTGTCCCACGGCACCTGCGCGGATACGCCGGCAGCGTCGGCGGGTTGCTCCCCACCCAGCGCCTCGTGATCTTTGAAAAAGTTGTAGTCGAGAACCCAACCGTCCAGATAATCCTGCCCGGTGCGGAGCGCCTCTAACCCGCGCTGCGTCTTGGTGCGCTGGCGGAAGCTCCCTTGCAACCGCTCCGATAGGTTGTTGTTGACCAGCTCGTAGATGCCATCGGATACCTCGTGTTCGGTGCCTCTGGGAAACACGGCGCGGACGGCATCCACGTATGAGCCTAAGCCGTCCGTCGTGATTTTCGTTGGTGGACGCTTGGCGTTTGCCAGTGCCTTCGCGAACACGGCGATGGCGTCGTAAGTGTCCCGGGTGGTGCTCAGGTGGGCCGCGAGGATGTAGCGGGTCTTGGCGTCCATCACGTTCCAGCACCACATGCGCTGACCGCCGACCTTGAGGACAAGCTCGTCGGCTACCCAATGGTCGCCAACGTCAGCCAGTACACGCTTGCCGGAGGCGGTGCGTTCTGTCCCATCCTCCCCTACCTCGCCGGCAAGGTAGCGTAGTGCGTGATTGGTGTAGCCCTTGACCCAATCATGGATGGTCGCCTTCGACGGCTCCGTGATTTTGTACTCGGCTTCCATGCCCTCGGCAACCTGCTTATACGACTCTCCCGAATAGTAGTCGTCGATGGCGTCGGCAATCTGATAGGCAGGGAACTGCTTCCGCATGGCGTGGCCGTTCGCAGCAAATTTCTTGCCGCAACCCCGGCAAAGATACTGCTGACCATTCTTTCGCCAACCGTTGCGGACCACCCGATCCGGTGCAGGGCAGTCGAGCGATGGGCACCTGATTTCGTAGAGGTGTGTGGCTTCGATGATAGACATGATACGCTCCATCCTAGGTGCGGCGATCTCTGGCGCGATCAGGAAAAAATGAAAGAACGGAGCGCGTCAACCAGCCCCAGGAAATCTGACGAAAAGGCCAGTAATTCGACGAAAGTAGGGATATGCTCGCGGGCCAATAAGAGCCATCCAAGCCAGTGAATGGCACTACTCCATCCATGTAGGACAATTGTTCGTCAGTACCGACCAGGTTTATAATGACGGTGCGATGATGGGCGGTGAGCCCTCCGGGTGCGACGACCTGCTCTTCCGTGCCGTGACATGATCAACCTCCATGTTGAGTAGTGGATGCGGCGCGTATCGCGCTTTTTCGGGGCTTTCGGTGTGGACTGCTAATCTCAGCCGTTGGCCCCTTCGTTATGTATTTGCAATCAGGCTAACGCTCCTGGACGCATCCGGGTAGGCGGAGGGGCGGGCCACCCGGGCGGGCGGAGGGAGCCCCTCTTTCGTACTCAAATCCGCACACATGACCTGCCTAATTTCAAAATTAGCCCCAAATTCGTAGCCTTCAGAGCCCACATCCGGCACTGAACCCGGAGAGACCCCGGAAATTGCCGATATCTGCCGGGCGTGATAGGATGCCCGCGCCAGAGACGCGGACACGTCCGTTTCTAACCCCCTATAAATCGCGAGAAGCCTTTATTCGTGGATGGAGCCATTTGGCTCCTCTTGCGAAGGCTTCCGCATTTGGAATGTCGGCGTCTCTGGCGAGCGTCCATCCCGACGCAAGGGGGGCTTCCAGTAGCCGACTTGGCGCGGTACCTCCCAGGCCAGGAGGTGCCAGAGTGCGCGATCAATTCGTTGGCGACGTGGGAGACTTCGGCAAGTATGGCCTGCTCCGTCGCCTCACCGAACCCGACCTGACCTTGGGCGTGGTCTGGTATTACCGGAAGGACGAACCCGAAATTGGGCACGGTGATCTGACCAGATATTCATGCCTCAATTATCACGACCGGGACAAGTACGAGACCTGCGACCCCGAATTGTGGCGCATCCTCGGGGAACTTGTGCGTAACGGCAAGCGGTTCGTCCGCTGCGTCGAACAGTCTCCGATCCTGCCGGCCGGCACCCAATATTTCCGTGACCTGCTGAGTTTCGACGGCGTTCCGGCGGGTAAGCAACGCCGACAACATCGCTCCGATTGGCTGCGTGATGCTCTGAGTGCCACCGAGGGCGCAGACATCGTTTTTCTGGACCCGGACAACAACATCCGGCTGGATGAGAACGGCAAATTCGGCAAGGACGGTCCCAAATATGCCTACCTGGACGAGATCAAGGCATTCTGGGAACGTGGCCAAACCGTGGTGGTCTATCACCACACGAACTTCAACGGAACTGTTGACAGCCAGATACGGGAGACAGCCGAACGATTACGGCTAGAGTTGGGCGCAGAGCCGATCTCGCTCCGGTGGCGGAGTTTTCAGACGCGCGCGTTCTTCGTCATCCCGCAGGAACGACATCGGGAGCGCATCGAAGCCCGCATCAGAGAGATGCTGACCGGCCCATGGAAGGAGCACTTCACGGAGGTTCACTCATGAAAGTCGCCATCATCTTGATGGCCGTGGTTGTGTTCGCTTTGGCGTGCGGCCAACCCAGTCATTTTGTTCCGGGCAAGTCCCCGACCGTGACCCCAAGCTACAATCCGCAAGGTACACCCAGCGTACCTGTTGTGGTTAGCCCCGATTTGCCGGAAGGCTGGCGCTGGGCATACAGCAACGAATTTCCATCACAGGGCGACGACAATTGGCTCCTGCTCGACGAGGAGTCCGTCATCGCGGGTTTTATCTTCAACACTGGCGCTGACTGTTGGTTTCTGATCGGGGACGGCTCGCCAGAGCCGCCCTGCATCGACAGGGACGAAGTTGGGAAGCGGGCGGCTGAGGCCCTGGTCGCTAGGCATCAGAGCCGGCCAGAACCCACCGCTGCTGTTGCGCCGACAGCCACCATTGAGCCAAAGACGCCGCTGGAGGCATTCAAGATTGCGTTCGAACCGGAGAATGCCAGTGACGACCATCAGGTGCGCCAATTGGACGATGGGAGTTTTAGATGGGTGGCCTCGGTGTTCGGGAGCAGCATTTATCAAATAACCGATTGCCCACCGGAAAAATCAGCACCACCCGCTGGCGCGTGTGTTCGGGCTCAACTGGAGAACACGACCAAGTACCCGATGGCGGATGTTGAGATCATCTGCGACGGACGCGGCGACGCGAAGACTTCCCCGATACGATTGTCTGCCCCCGTCCAACCTGGACATTCAACGAGTTGGCTCTGGGTGCGGTCACCCATCGTCGATCCATATTCATGCGAGATAACGTGGACAGCCGGCCCATGACAGGGCTGCGGCGTTGGCCGGCCTGAATGCGGTTATCCCCCAACAGGAAACGGCACCTTCGTTCGCCGGCGCTGCGCCGGGCGCGTCCTGCGCAGCGGAAACCGCCGCCGGCGTGTGCCCGACCGGCCGGTTCAGCCAGCCGGACCACAGGAACACGATGAAAATCAGCAGCGCCATGGCGACCACCACCGCCAGCGCCAGGCAACCGAACCGCGCCATTGATCGTCCGGAATTACGGGGCCGGAGCTACGAGGCCGGAATTACGGGCAGCCGCACCCGCGACGGATACTGTTCGTTGTGCATGATGGTCTGGACCGCCGGGACGCACTCCGTGGCCGCCCATGGGTCGCCAGCGGTGTTGAAATTCCGGTCGAACCTGGGGAAGTTGCTGCTGCTGATCTCCAGGCGGACCCGATGCCCGGCCTTGAACACGTTGCTCGTCGCCACCAGGTCGATGGTGTACTCCTCCACGGCTCCCGGCGTGACCGGCACCGCGGTGTCCGTCCCTTTGCGGTAGCGACCCCGCATGATGCCGTCGACCAACGCCCGGGCCGCGCCGCACGGCTCCACGTCCACCAGCTTGGCGGTGAAGTCGGTGTCGTGGCCGGAGGTCGAGGCGAACAGCGTCACCGTCAACGGACCCGTCACTTCCAGGTCCTCCGACAGCGCTGGCGTGGTGTAGCACAGGACGTCGCTGCGGTTCTCGATGAATTGCTGGTCGTAGGCTCCGCCCGGCACGAAGGACGGCCCGCAGCAGAGCGGCCCGCCTCGCGTCGGCACCGGGTCCCGGGGGTCGTACAGGAACACGTCGGCCGCCTCATCGCCTGGAGAGTCAACGGAAAGCGCGCCGTCGCCAGACGCGGTGTTGGCCCGGCCGCCGCTATGCAGGTAGTAGTCAGTGTACTGCGTCCGCGCCAGTGGCCATTCCTGCTCGTTGCGCCACTGGTTGTCGCCCATCACGAAGATGCGCACCGGCGCGCCGTCGTTGGCCCCGTTCTCTTCGCCCTTGAGCCAGTGGTCGAACCATTGCAGCTGGATGCCGTCCGTGTCGATGGCCGGCCCGGCCGCGCCCAGCCCGAAGAAGAACTCGCCGGAGATCTCGCCGAACGGCCCATGATGCCATGGGCCCACGATCAACCGCTGCCCGTCCCGGGCCGTCGCGTCCTCCGCCTGCTTGCGCATCCCGACGAAGTTGCGGAGCGTGCCCAGCAGGAAGATGTCGTGCCACCCTCCGATGTGCAGCGCCGGCGTGGTGATATGCGGGTAGTGGTCCTCGATCCGCCAGCGCTTCCAGTACTCGTCGCTGCTGGAGTGCTTGATCCAGTCGTAGAAATACCCGGCCAGCGGCTCTTTGAGATGGGGCAGGTCCACGATGGGCTGGTGGCGGAAGGCGCAATCCAGCTCGTTGAACGCCGCCAGCAGTCCCTCCCGGGTGCCGTCGGGGATGTCGTGGCGGCTGCTGATCGCGCCCATGTTGGCCATGGTCAACTGTCGCATGGTCCACGACAGGGCAAAGCCCCAGGCCAGCGCGCCGCCCTGGTAGGTCCAGCCTTCGTAGTAGTCCGAGGCGGTGATCCCGGGCGCAATGCAGGTCAGCGCCGGCGGGTTGGTGATGGCGCACAGCCACTGCGTGGCACCGACGTAGGACCGCCCGAACATGCCCACCTTGCCGGCGCTCCAGGGCTGCTCGGCGCACCAGGCCACCGTGTCGTACCCGTCGTTGGGCTCGTCCAGGAACGGGTAGAACTCGCCCTCCGAGGCATAGCGGCCCCGCGTGTCCTGAACCACCACCGCGTAACCGTGGGACACGGCCCGCAGCACGTCCATGCCGCCGCCCACTCCCTGGAACTTGTCGTACGGTGTGCGTTGCAGCAGCACCGGAAACGCTTCCGCCGAGTCCGGTCGGTACACGTCGGCGTACAGGGTGACGCCGTCCCGCATCCTGACCGGCACGCCGAATTCACTGCAGAGCTTGGTATAAGGGCCCATCAACTCAGCTGGCATAACGTCACCTCCAGATTGGCGCCATTATACACAGCCACCTGAACACCCACGCCGTCTGTCATTGCGAGCGAAGCGCGGCAATCTCGTCGCCGACTGGGATTTGATGATGGATGGCGCGCTTACTGCGCTCACGCGTACGCAGGTTGCGGCGGGAAACGTCAGAATCAGGATTGCCAAGATTTCGGGATTATCAGGATTGGAACCATCCCATGATGGAGCTCTCCCAATCTTGTCAAATCATAAAATCCCGCAAATCCTGATTCTGACGATTTACGAAAGTGGGTACACGTGAGGCTTACTGCGTCCGGAACTGCGGCGCCATCAGCCCCACCTGCAACGAGGGGGGCAGGTTGTTGCGCGTCACCTGCATCCGGCCCTGGGCCTGCAAACTTCCCTCGGCCACTCCCAACTCCCGCAGGAACGCCTCCGGCCCCTCCGGCTCCACAGCGGAGGGCTCCCGTTCCGCCCGGTAGTGCATGGGAATGAGCCAGCGCGCGTCCAACTGCTGCGCCGTCTGGTTGATGGCCCGGTATGACAGCAGGTTGTGATCGGAGCCGCCGGCCGGGGCCAGCACCACGTCGGCCGGCCCGATCAGGTCGATCTGCTGCGCCGTCAGCGGCTGGGTGATGTTCCCCAGGTGGCACACGTTGATGCCGTCCAGCGCGATGGCGAACGCCACGTTGCGCTTGCTGCGCGGCGTGCCCTCGGCCAGCGGGGTCATCACCGCCCGGATCGTGATCCCCTGGAACTCGTACTCGCCGGGCGTGTCGAACACCCGGGGTTGGCCATCAACCTCGCCCGCGCTGTTGTGCATGGGGTCGTCGTGGCTCACGGTGACCCCCGCCGCGTCCACCATCTGCCTCGGGTCGATCTGCACCCCCAGGCCGCCTACGCCGGAGGCATACGGGTCGGTGATGATCGACAGGCCCGCGTTCGTGGAGCGCAGCCTGAAGCAGGCGTGTCCCAGCCAGTAGATGTCCATGGGTTCCTGCGGTTACTCCGCGCCGTGGTCAGGTTTAGCCGTGAAGTGGTCCAGCAGCGCCCATCCCGCCGGCACCGCCAGGCTCGCCACGATGAGTTTCGCCAGGTCGCCGGCGATGAACGGGAGCAGGCCGCACTGCCACACGTCTGCGCAGCCCCAGGCCTCCGCCACATCGGCCGGCAGGAACAGGTTCAATTGGATCAGGCCGGGCACGTAGAGCACGACATTGCCCAGCAGCATGGCCGCCAGTATCCAGGGACGCCGGTTCCATCCCCGTTGGCACAGCCAGCCCACCAGCGCCGCCGCCGGTATGAAGCCGACGATGTATCCGCCCGAAGGCAGCAGCCAGAACCAGCCGGAAGCCCCGCCGGCGAAGAAGGGCAGAAACGCTCCCTCAATCGCGTAGAGCGCCAGCGCCAAGCCGCCGCGCCAGCCCCCCAGCATCGCGCCCACCAGCAGCACGGCGAAGGTCTGCCCGGTGATGGGCACCGGCGTGAACCCCAGCGGTATCTTGATCTGGGCGAACAGCGCGACCAGCAGGCTGCCGGCGATAACCAGGGCTACGTCCCTGGCGATACGGCGCGCGCCGGCAGATCCGGGCAGGATCAAGTCCGCGAGAGTGCCCGGAAGCGGCTGTGAAGGTAAGGAAACAGCGGTTCGAGTTTGCATGGCGCTAATATCGTACCACTTGCCCTACTCTGGTTGAACGTAACGGCTTGAGCGTAATAGTTCCGAGTTGGCAGGTATCCCCGTCGGGAAGGCATCGTGTGGGTATGCGTGAGCGTTTACACGCACACCCATATTGTCATCGCGAGGCGAAAACGACAGCGAGACCTCGTTGTCGTAAGACACGCCGCTGCTACAACGAGATTGCCGCGTTGCGCTCGCAGCAGCCATGCTGGGTGTCAAGTTCTTTTTATACGACGGGTCGGTGTTCGACTGACCATGGGGCGTCAGCCGGGTGTCGAGGCTACCGGCCGTCGCGCAGCCGGCGCAGCTCCGCTGCCAGTTCCTGCGCCCGGGCTTCGGCGTTGATGCGGGCGGTGCGCTCGGCCTCGGCTCGGGCTTCGGTGCTGATGCGGGCGGTGCGCTCGGCCTCGGCCCGGGCTTCGGCGGTGTCGGCCCGGGCCCTTTCTGAGTGAAAGGTTGGGATGTGCTCTCCGGTGGCCGGGTCATGCCAACCCAGGCGGCCATCCTCCGTCCTCAACAGCAGGTTCAGCGTGGCGCTGTATCCCTGGAAAGCGCCAGGAGTGATTTCGTTCACCTCAATGGTCTCATACCCGCCGTCCACCAGCCGGTGACCCCGCAGGGTAAACCCGTAGAACCGCCCTTCACTGTCGAACAGCCAGTATTCCCCCACCCCCAGCCGCTCGTAGTAGTCCTTCTTCGCCCCCAGGTCGTCACTAGCAGTATGTTGGGACGCCACCTCCAGGATGAAGTCCGGCGGCTTGCCCTGCTCGGATACAACGTAGCCGTTGCGGGCTTCGTAGGCGGCGGGGTCAACGTCGAAAGCCACCAGCAGGTCGGGGTAGCGGCTGTCGCTGGCGACGAAGTCCGGGCCGAGTATGACGTAGCGTTCGCCGGTGACCAGGGTGGTGTCGGGATTGCCCAGGTATTGAGACAGGTGGTGGGTCTGGCCGGGTTCGTGCAGGTGCTTTACGGAGGTCATGTCGTCCGGGTGGCGCTGCGGGATGTCGGGCAGGGGAAAGCGCTTGGCCGGCGCGGATGCCGCCGGCGGTTGGGCGGGTCGGATGGTGGTCATGTTGAACCTCGACGGGCCGGGTTGGAAAGGATCATACCACTGCGGCGGCGGGCCGGGCAGCCAAGTGCGGAGACGCCACGGGCAGAGGTCAAAGCCGGCAGATTGCCCTTTGCCACCGCCCGGCGGCCAACGGCGAAGCGGCCTCGTCATCCCAATGGTGAATAGCAGCTATCGGTAAATCAGAATTTGCAATTTTTTAGAAAATTATTAGAATGCCGTCGCAAAAGCTGCTGCGCTAACCCCTAGCCATCCCGGGCCCCGACCTCCGTTCCCGCTCCGGGCTGCTCTCAGAGCATACGCCAGGGTCGGGCTCAGGCACAGCATAAGGGGAACCTCGCGGCACTTCCCAAATCCTCTCAAGTCAGCGCCAACGGTTTCTGCACATGACGCATCTCATACCGTCCTATCGAGTACCAACATCCCCGCGGCTGTTCTGGATCCATTTGACTGTTGTGGTATCGGCGGCCGCATTCATCTTCTGGATGTGCAACGCGGTATCGGCAGAAACCAGCCGTGAGACCACGGGCGTTGCAACGGTTTGGGACCTGGCGGAGCCTGGCGATCTGGTGACCGCCTCCCAGGGTGATGATGCCACGGCTTTCCGGGAAGAGGATGCGGGCTTTTCCGCACACCACCGGGTGCCCGACCACTTCGAGGGCGATGGGGCTAATGACCTCCGGCCGCGGCTCAATGTAACGGCCATCACCAATGCCCTGCTGGATGAACCGGACGAATCGAACGCCAATCGCCTTGAGGCCGGCCGCCACGTGGATTCAGGAGGCAATTTCGGCATCGTCGAATTGCCGATGGCGGTGGCACGTAGTCTGGGCAGCGTGGCGCCGCCCAGACAGGTTACGGTGTACTACGACGACCGCGGGTGGGTTGTGGCCTATTTGCCGGCTGACGCGCCGGCCGCCGGCATCTGGCGGTACGATCCCCAGGATGTACCCAATGCGCCGGGCCACAAGGCCAACGATCTGGACCAGAACCTATTGCTGTTGGCCATCAACGAGGTGTTAGCCGCCGCCAAGCAGGACGTGCCGGAAATCGTTGACGCAGATCAGGACACGGTCGGCTATTACCATTGGCAGTATCCGTATTACAACGCCTTTGTCCTGTTCAGCGATGAGTCCAGCGGAGACACATCCGACCCGATCCGGTTCGTGGTACCGCCGACCATTGAAGACATCCTGGCGTCGGCGTCGGTATTGATCACCAGTGTCCCGACGGATGATCAACCCACGGTGACCGCCGAGTTGATGGTGGATGACGGCGCGGTGGTCTCGGTTCAGCAACCGGATCGGTTGGCTGTCGAGGGGTTTACATTGGAACGAACCAGCGACGCCAGCCGCCTCTATGAGGTTACGGTCTCCGTCACCCCCGACGCCACTGCGGCCGGGGCCGTGATGTTGGTGTACACCAAGCCGGGCAGCTGACGTTAGGGAAAGCTGCCCCCGGACACTGTTTACTGGGGTTCAATCGTGAACGGCGTTCGTCCGCTGGCCCTGATCCTGGCGGTGGTGACCGGTTGCGCGGTCTTGGCGTCCTTGTGGCCCCATCTCGCCGGCGGGCAAGCCTCTCTGCCCGCCGAGGTTGTGGAAGGCGCGGTCTTGCATCAGGACTGCGTTGACGATGTCAGCGTCACGATATCAAGTCAGTGGGGTGTGGTTGACCGTAACAATAACTATGAACTCAAAAATCCGCCGGACTATAAGGCTGGCGACGACATCAGGATCTATTACGACGTCTCCAATTCCAGTTGTAGCAACGTAACGGTCACCGTGGAGCTAAAGGGCTCGGTCACCGGCGCTGTGATCCATAACATCGACGATACGGACGAGATGGCTTGCCTGGAGGGCTGCACGATCAACACCGGCGGCACCCTGAATGGCAACGTCGGATGGGATCTGGGCAAACACCCCAATGCCACCGGCGAAAAGGTGGTCGCCTCTGTCACAATCAGTGCCCCGTCGGACTTCGTGGACACCGATACGAGTAACAACAGCGCTACATCCGCGCAGGCGATTAACATCGTCAACGAAGAGCCGGCCCCGGACATCGCCGTCAGGTCGGTCAAGGCATCCAGGACTACAGTCGTAATTGGGGAAGCCGTAGATTTCACCGTCGTCGTAAGAAACAAGGGCGACGCCGACGCTGCAGCAGACACCACCGTGACCCTCGACCACGGAGAGGGTACGGACGATCTGGATTCAGAAACAGTCTCCGCCCTCGCCGCCAAGAAAAAGAAAAAGGTAAAGCTGACATGGGACACCAGCGGTGCCGAGGCAGGAAAACACACCCTGCGTATATTGGTCTCAACCGAAGGGGATGACAACTCTGACAACGACAGCAGCACGGCCACCGTGACTCTGGTGGCGCCGTCGGTGGATGCCGCCGTCAAGTCCGTCACGGCGTCGGCAACCGAAGCGTTGGTCGGGGATACGATCACCTTCACCGTTACCCTGGAGAATGCCGGCAACGTTCCGGCGCCGTGGCCCCAAGTGTCGCTGTTCGACGCGGACGCCGCCGCAGACGCCGAGCCTCTGGCGTCCCAGACCGCCGACACCAGCGTCCCCGTGGGCGGCGAACTCACCGTCAAAATCCCTTGGGACACTTCCGAAACCGAGGCGGGAAAACGCAATCTGCGCGTGCAGGCGCAAACCAAGAACGACGACAATTCCGATAACGACAGCGCGACGGCATCGCTCACTCTGCATAACCCGGTGGACGTGGGCGTAAGTTTCGCCGATGCTACCGCCTCATCCGTAGTGTCGGGAACCACCGCCGAAATCGGATTCACGCTCAACAATACCGGAGACCACGACACCGGCGAGGTGACGATCCGCCTGTACGTCACCCCGGAAGGCGAAGAGCGTGGGGAGCAGGAACCCGCGGCGGCGACCACCGTACCGACCGTAGCCGCCGGAGATGCAGCAACCGGAACGCTGGATTGGGACACCGCCGGCGTTGCGGTTGGCCGCTACGATCTGGAAGTGGTCATCCAGACCATCGGCGACACCGATGCAACGAACAACGAGGCGTCCCACAGCATCGAAATCCGAAACTGGCTGACGATCAAGAACGTCTCCCCGCAGAGCAAGGAGGTCGTGACCGGCGATACCATCGAGTACACGGCTCAAGTCGAAAACGTCGGGCAAGGCGAGCTGACCGGCGTGACGGTTGGCTTGTACGAATCGGGGACCGACGACGCCCTTGACGACGTGGACTTCGCCTCGATAGCCGCTGCCGGTACGGCTGACGCGACTATCCGGTGGGACACGGCCGGATGGGACGCGGGCCAGGTTGAACTGTTCGTCTCCGCCGGGGCGGACGGACAAGTTGGCGATGGAGACGACTATCAGTCGGTCAACGTGACGATTCGCAATCCCGTAGCGTTGTCATCGGCAACGCCGGCATCCGCGAACAATATCGCAGGTACATCGGTGTCGATCAACGTCGAAGTGCTCAACGAGAGCGACGTTGAGGTCACCGACGTAGCGGTCGATCTGTTTGTCGGGGATTCAGAGGACGCGGGCGGTTCCACAACGATCCAGTCGATAGCGGCCGGCAAAACCGTCGCAACCAGCCTGACGTGGGACGCCTCCGATGCCGAACCAGGCGAGCACCAACTGAAGATCGTCGCCAGTCTGGCCGGCTACGGCAGCGACCCTAATGATGCGGTATCACTTACCGTGGACCTGAGCACGCCGATGCTGGCCGTGGCGCTGACGACAGCAACAATCAATCGTAGCGTAGCGGTCATCGGTCAGACCCTGGACGTGACGGTCACGGTCACCAACCACGGCGAGGTTCCCGTGGCGGTGCCGATTAGCCTGTACCTGGTGGAACGGCTGGAACAGACTACCGCTGCGTCAACGGCAACATCGCCGCTTATAGAGCCGGGATCCAGTGCTGATGTGATGCTGCCATGGGACTCCACCGGCGAGACCGCCGGAACGCACACGCTAAAAGTCGTCGCGGAACTTCCCGAGGACACCACAGCCAATGACAACGAGAGGCTTCTGGAAGTCGGGCTCTTCCCGTCAGCTTTCGACGGCGCTCGCGCTGTGAACAGTTGCCACGAGGATATTCGGGTCAAAGTCACGGACATCCGGGACCTGAGCGATCAAAAACGCTCACCCCCGAACTACTACGTAGGCGAGACACTGAAGGCCGCGTACCGGATCTACAATTTCAGCTGCCAGACCGACGTCACACTCGCTATCACCATGAGCGGCCCCCAGGATAATGTGATCAGCGATGCCGAAGCCCTCTGTTTTGCAAATTGCGTCGTCCCGTTCGGCGGCAAGGTGGAAGATGAAGTGGCGTGGACTATTCCGACGCTTCCGGCCTTGAGCGACCAGCCGGTCAACGCCCAGGTCAGCAGAGTAAGCCCAGCCGATTTCGCGGACGCCAACAAAGCCAACAACTCCGCCGAGTCAACGGACCGGATCAATATCGTCCATCCCGACGACGTTGTTTTGCGTCTCGGGGAACAGAACGACAACAAAGTCAGCACGCGCCACACGTTGACCGGGCCGAAATTCGGCGTGGTGGACGTCCGCTTGGTTTCAGCCAAAGCGTCACAGAGCGCCCTGGCGTTCGCTGCCGAAACCGTCGAAATTGTCGTTGCGGTGGCGAATGACGGGGCGACGACCGAGCCAATCGCGGTTCGGTTTGTCCTGGCGCCTGATGACGGCACGGACCCACGCGAACTGCACCGGCATACGATGGTGCTTCAAAACGGCCAGACCAGGACGGAGACCGTCGAAGTGCCGCTGCGGGATGTGCCGCCCGGCGTCCATACCATCAAAGTCCTGCTCTCGGCGGCGGTCGACCGGTCCCCGGGAAACAACGCAGCATCCGTTGAAATTACCCGCGTGGCCCCGCTGGTGAACGTCGAGATGGAGGATGTCGTCGTTTCGCCGGAGGTTTTGATGCTGGGCGATGAAGCCACGATTCGTCTGACGATCCAAAACGGGAGCGAAGTTACCCTGCCTTTGACCGTGAACGTGTACCTGGACGCTGATCCTCGGCCGATTGCCTCGGAAAACACTGGCGAGCTTGAGCCTGACCGTCCATACAAAGGCCAGCTGACTTGGAAGATACCGGCTTCGGGTAACCACTTGGGGCAGCACAGGTTGAAATTGGAGGCCACGTCAACGGAATACGGCCGCGTAGCTGTGTTCAACAAGGATGTAACCCTGCATATCAACGCCGAAATTGTGGGCATCAGCACTGTGCCCGAAGGTACGGCCATGCAGGGTGAGGAGGTGGAGATCTTGGTGGAAGTGCGCAATAACGGGCCGGCCACCGCCAACGTGCCGGTAACACTGCGTTTCCCATCTGCGACCAAGGACCCCGAGGTTCGCAGTCCTCCCGTGCGCCCGGGGGAAACCGGGACCGCCCGTTTCGCTTGGAAAACCCGAAACTACGCCGTAGGCGATCACAAGCTTACTGCGACCGTACCCGAGCAGCACAACACCGCCGGCGGGGGGACATCGATGGAGTTGCCGTTCCGTGTCTCCCCGCTCGCGGTCACGGCAACGATAATGGATGTCTCGGCATACCCGACAGCGCCGATGGTCGGCGAGCCGGTGACCATTACGGTGACGGTTCGCAACGACGGGCCGGTCGCGACCAAAGTCCCGATTACGCTGCACTTCCCTCCGGGCGGTAGGAGGCCCGATAGCAGGAAGCCGCACCTGGATCCGGGTGAAACGGGGACGGTGGTTTTCGAATGGCGCACCGGCAACTACCGGACGGGGACGCACCAGTTCCGTATTGAGGTGGCTGCGGTTGGCAATCCAGTAACGTACCTGAACGTGGAATTGTCGCCCCCGGTAGTGAACGCGACTATTGTAGACGTTGCCGTCAATCCGGAGATCCCACGGCTCGGTGAGCCAGTCACCATCTCCGTAACGGTCCAAAATGATGGCTGGATTCCTACCAACATTCCCGTAACCCTGCATTTCCCATCGGACGAAAAACTGCCTGAAACGCAAAGGCCCCGCGTGGAACCTGGAGCGGTTGGTTCGGTTGCTTTCACTTGGCGTACCAGCCGCTACGAGCCAGGCATACACGATTTCAGAGTGGAAGTGGCCAGCGATCCGCCAGCATCGCAACGGTTTGAGGTTGAGCTGCTCCCACCCATCGTCGACGTTGCCATCGTCGGCATGGGCTCCGACCCCAGCGAGTCGGCCGTCAAGGGGCAGGCGGTGAAAGTCTGGGTGGACGTGATCAACAACGGCCCGTCGGCCTTGAATGTGCCGGTGCAGCTTGCGTTTCCTTCCAGCGACAAGCAGCCGGAACGAAAATCCACATGGATAGAGCCGCGGCAAACCGCACGGGTGGAGTTCACTTGGAGGACCGCCAATTACGATCCTGGCATACACACCCTTACGGCCACGCTTCTGGCGGAGTACAACATTACCCAACTGGACACATCCGCCACAATCCAGATCAGGCTCGTCTCTCCCCGGTTGGCTGCTTCGATAGTGGACGTATCCTGGCATCCCGCTTCTCCGGTAGTTGGCGAACCGGTGCGCATCACGGTGACCGTGCGCAACAACGCTTCGGTCGCGACCAATATCCCTGTCACGCTGTACTTTCCGTCAGGGGACAGGCAACCGGAAACGAAGCGGCCTCGCGTGGCGCCGGGAGTTGTTGGCTCGGCTGATTTCACCTGGCGCACCAGCCGCTACGAGCCTGGCGATCACCTGTTCCGTGTACAGATCCCTGGTGTACCGGGTGCGGTAAGAACGTTCGAGATAGAACTGCGGCCGCCCGAAGTCGATTTTGCCGTTGTCGATCTCCAGACGCCGGACCCGCTGCACCCGATTGTGAAGGGAGATTGGGTCGAAATAACCGTCGTAGTACAGAACCAGGGGCCATACTCTGGCCGTGGCACGGTCTACCTGTTGAATGGCGACAACCCTGATGCCATGTACGAGCAAGCTGCAAGCCTGGAACCGGGCGAGTTCAGAGAAGTGGAGTTCACGTGGAAGACATTGCGCTACCCGGTGGGCGGTTACGAATTACTGGCTCGCGTCGACGCGGAACATGACACAGACCCCAGTAACGACCGCTCGGACCTGGCGCCCGTCCACCTGCTAACCGACCGGGACATTACCGTCGGGTTTGGCAACGTCGCCCGACCGGCAGTTTTTGCCGAGCCGACATCCGAGGCCGCCTTGAGGTCTGCGCCATGGTACTCCAACGACATCCAGATTGCCGGTGTTGGCCGATTTCCGATTGACCGCACGATGGGCCCGGCATCGGGCTCACCAATGGGCGTATCGCCGAAGCCAACGGGTGGGAACTACGACCCGGCCCGGATGTACTGGTGGTGGCGTTCGGCCCAGCTTTCGCCGTGGGAGTGCGCGCGCTACCAGAAGACCATCGGGGAGAGCCTGCCGCGCGCGGTCGTGTGCCCGAAAGCGCCGGCGCTGGTTCGCTAACCCGACGCCGTGACCACCGCGTCCCGCAAGACTTCGACCAGATGGCGGGCGCGGCGTCCGGCGCCATGCTCCACCTGCTGGCGACACGAGACGCCCATGACCGCAACCTCGGCGTCGGGTTTCGCCTCAATCGCCGGGAAGAGGGAGAGGCCGCCGATCTGCATGGAGATGTCGTAGTGCTCCTTCTCAAAGCCGAAGGAGCCGGCCATGCCGCAGCAGCCGGCGTTGATCAGCTCCGCCCGGTAGCCGGGGGGCATGTTCAGCACGGCCAGGGAACCGGCCGTCCCAACCATCGCCTTCTGGTGGCAGTGTCCGTGGAACAGCACCTGCTTCTCCAGGTCAGAGAACTGCAGGTCCAGCCGGCCTTCGGATTTAGCTCCGGCGAGGAACTCGTCGATGAGGAACGAGTTTTCCGCGACGGCCCGGGCCCGGTCGTCGGCCACAAACTCGGGATACTCGTCCCGCAGGGTGAGCAGGCAGCTGGGCTCACAGCCGACAATGGGAATGCCCTGGCTGGCGTAGGCGTACAGGGCGTCGATGTTGGAACGGGCCTGGTCGCGGGCTTGGTCCAGCAGTCCCTTCGAGACCATGGGCCGGCCGCAGCAGCCACCGTTGACCAGCTCAACGTGATATCCCGCCGCTTCCAGCACCTCCACGGCGGCGATGCCGATCTCGGGGTAGTTGTAGTTCATGAAGGTGTCGTTGTAGAGGGCGACCGTGCCGTATTTGGCCTCCCCGTGGCCGTTCCGGCCCCGCCGGGTGAACCAGTCGGGCAGGGACATTGACGCAAAGGCTGGTTGCTGGCGCTGGGGCGCGATGCCCAGGAACCTGGACGTCAGCGAGCGGCCCAGCGCGGATCCGGCCAGCCAGTTGGTGACTGGCGCGTAGCGGCTGCCCAGCTTGTTCAGCCCGTTGATGTTGGCAAAGAAGCGGGAGCGCAGCGGCACGCCGTGCTCCTTGTGGTAGTGGTCCAGGAACTCATACTTGAGTTTGGCCATGTCCACGCCCGACTCGCACTCGGCCTTGCAGGCCTTGCACTCCAGGCATAGGTCCAGCGCCTGGTGCAGGCGGTGGTCGGTGATGGAACTCTCGGCGCCGTCGGGCATCCGGCCGGACAGGGCGGCCCGCAGCAGGTTGGCGCGGCCCCGGGTGGAATGCTCCTCGTCGCGGGTTGCCATGAAGGACGGACACATCGTCCCGTCCAGCTTGCGGCACGCCCCCATGCCGTTGCACATCTCCACAGCGCCGGCGTAGCCGAAGTCCTGGGAGAAGTCCAGCGTGGTGTCCAGCGCCTGCGGCTGGTAGGCGACGCCGTAGCGCAGGTTCTCGGTCATGGGCGGCGTGTCGATGATCTTGCCCGGGTTCATGATGCCCTGGGGGTCCCACGTCTGCTTCAGATCACGGAAGGCGTTGTAGATCTGGTCGCCGAACATCTTGCGGGTCCAGACGCCGCGCACGATGCCGTCGCCGTGCTCGCCGCTCATGGAGCCGCCAAACTCCTTGATCAGGTCGGACACGGCCTCCCCGATGGAAACCATCTTGTCAATGCCGTCCTGGTTCTTCAGGCTGACCAGCGGCCGGATATGCAGGCAGCCCACGGAGGCGTGGCCGTAGTATCCGGCCGTGGTCCCGTGCTCGGTGACGATCTGGTCGAAGCGGCGCACGAACTCGCCCATCACCGACGGGTCTACAGCCGGGTCTTCCACGAAGGGAATCGGCTTGGCGTCGCCGCGGGTGCTCATGAGCAGGCCGAGCCCGCCCTTGCGCAGGTTCCACACGGCGGCCTGCCCGGCACGGTCCAGGATGTTGACGCAGGCGTAAGCAAGGCCGATGTCAGCTTTGAGACCGTCCATCTTGGCGGTCAACTCCGCTTCCGTCTCGCCGTAGAACTCGACCACCAGCATGGCCCCGGGGTCGCCCTCCACAAACCCGGGCAGCCGCGCCGTTCCCATGGCTTCCCGGGAACGGTCGAGGACCATCTTATCGATGAGCTCAATGGACGACGGCTCATGGCGCAGGACGCGGGTGGTGGCCTCGCTGGCGTCGTAGATGGTGCGGAAGTGCAGCACGGACAGGGCGGTCATCGTCGGCCGCTGCACTAGATTCACCTTGGCCTCGGTGACGACGCACAAGGTCCCCTCCGAGCCGACTACCATGCGCGCCAGGTTCACCGGGCCGCCGCGTCGCGCGTCGTCCAGGATGAACTCGTCCAGGTTGTAGCCGCTGACGCGGCGCTGGATCTTGGCGTAGGTGCGGTCGATCTCGTCCTTCTGCTCGCGCGCGATGCGCAGGACGCCGCGATAGATGTCGCCCTCCAGGCCACCGGCGCTCAGGCGGGATTCCAGCTCGGCCGGACTGAGCTCGCCGAAATGGGCGGTGGAGCCGTCGGAGAGGACAACGTCCAACTCCTGGATGTGGTCCAGGGTCTTGCCGTAGATGACGCTGTGCGCTCCGCAGGTGTTGTTGCCGATCCCGCCGCCGACGCAGGCACGGTTGGCGGTGGTCGGATCCGGAGCGTACTGTAACCCATGGGGACCCATCTGGCGGGTCAACTGGTCCAGGATGATGCCCGGCTGGACGCGGGCCCACTGCTCCTCGGCGTTGACCTCCAGCACGTTGTTCAGGTACTTGCTGAAGTCCATCACAATAGCATGGTTGACGGTCTGGCCGGCCAGGCTCGTCCCGCCGGAGCGAGGCAGCACCGGTATCCCCTCGCGGGCGGCGAACTCGACCACGGCCTGCACGTCGGCGGAGGAGCGGGGGATGACCACGCCCACCGGCTCCATCTGGTAGATGCTGGCGTCGGTGCTGTACAGCAGGCGGGAATGGGGATCGAAACGGACCTCGCCGTCCACGCGCCGGCTCAATTCGTCGGCGATTTCCTGCCGTTCACGGCCGCGAATCCTGCGTTCCATTACCGTCGCCATCTGTAGTCCTCCCAAGTGATCCGAACCGTCCCGTCGCGGACGATTCAGAGTAGCAAAGCAGAGCGCAAGCGCCTGGCCGGCAGTATAGCACGCGCATTCTGGCCGCCCGGTTCGCGCCGGCGTCCGGCCGTTTCCCGCGAGGTGACCGTGTTATATTGGCGCAACCAACCGACCCACGAAAGGCGGCGATATGTCCACTCAATCCGGCTCCGGCGAGCAACCATCGGAAAATCGCATCGGCATGATGATCGAAAAGGTCATGGTCGGCCCGCCCCACGAGGGCGAGAACGGCCAGGGCCTGCTGATCTGCACCAATCGCGGCGACATCCCGGCCATCCCGCACGCCGCCGAGGAAACCACCAGGGCCGTGGTCTGGGTCTGCGGAGCCCGGGGCGGTTTCGGCGGCCCAGGCAGCGGACTCTACGCCGAACTGGCCGAGGAAATGACCGGCCAGGGCATCACGTCCCTGCGCATGGACTACCGGCATCCCAACAACATCCAGGAGTGCGCGCTGGACCTGGTGGCCGGTTGCAACTTCCTGCGGGCCACCGGACACGGCCCGGCCATCGTGGTGGGACATTCCTTTGGGGGCGCGGTGGTCATCGCCGCCGGCGCAGTGAGCGACAACATCGCCGGGGTGGTTTCCCTGTCGCCTCAGACCTATGGAGCGCAGGGAGCCGGCATGATCTCCCCCAAGCCGCTGCTGGTGGTCCACGGCAAAGCCGACACTCGCCTGCCCTTCTCCTGCGCCGTCGCCATCCACGACTGGGCCAAGGAGCCCAAGGAACTGGTGCTCTACGAAGGCGCGGAACACCGCCTGGACGAGTGCCGGGAAGAGCTGGGCGATCTGCTACGCACCTGGATACCGGAACACCTGCCGGCGCCGGTCACCGAATAAACGGGTCAGGCTCAACACCCCGGTTCGATCAGCAGATTAATCCTACATCGATAGACAGGATGAACAGGATATCGCTCGCATCCAATCCTGTTCATCCTGTGCATCGATGTCAAAATAATTCCTCATGCGGCGGAACGGATTGACATCGGCTGACGAGTTTCAGTACCGATTGGCTCAGCCTTAAGCGCCACAAATCGCCTTCCGCCTGTTAGACTGCACTCGGTCGCACCGGTTTTAGCGGGTCTGTTAAGCGCCCTGTGGCGGAAACGGACCCCGGAGGGACGAAACGATATGGTGCAAGCCGATGACCTGCGCCGAACGGCGCTGGTTCTGGTATCCATCGGCCTGGCGTGGAACCTGGTTGAGGCTGTAGTCGCCTTCTGGGCCGGCGCCCGGGTTGGCAGCGTGGCCCTCATCGCGTTCGGGCTGGACAGCATCATCGAGCTCTTCGCCGGCGGAGTGCTGGTGTGGCGCTTGAGGCAGGAAGGCGAAGGGCACGAGGACGAGGCGGCGGAACTGCGGGCGCAACGGCTGGTCGGGATCACCTTCTTTGTCTTGGCAGGGTACGTCGGGCTGCATTCGGTGGTTAGCCTGGGGGGATGGTTGCCGGAGCCGCAGCCGAGCTTGGCGGGCATCGGGATCGCGGTAGCCAGCGCCCTCGTGATGAGTGTCCTCTACGTAGCCAAGATGCGCATCGCCGCGCGCATGCAGTCCCGCGCTCTCCGCGCCGAAGCAGTGGAGAGCCTGTTCTGCGATCTCCAGGATCTGGCCATACTGGTCGGTCTGGGACTCAACGTCTTGCTCTCCTGGTGGTGGGCGGACCCGGTCGCAGCCCTGTTGCTGATCCCCTTCTTCATCAAGGAAGGCATGGAGAATTTCTCCGGGCACCACGACCACGATGATGAGCACGAAGATGAGCCCGAGTTTGGGGGCCGATCGGCGCTGGTCTGCTTCTGCCTGAGATGCTGGTATGGCCTGTCCGCGTGTCGGATGGCCTGTTGCCGCGCCTAGACCTACGACCAGGGGACATCCCTCCCGTCAGGTCAATCCGAGCCACGCCGGGTCCGCGTTGCCGCCATCGGATCGCCCCTCACGCGTACACAGTTTGTCATCGCGAGCGTACCCAATTTGTCATTGCGAGCGCAGCGCGGCAATCTCGTCGGCTCGGCGCCCACCCGCCAACCAACCCAATCCTGCTAAATTATAAAATCCCGTAAATCCTGATTCTGACGTTCCCCCGTCCATCCGTGCCAAACTACCTCTTGACCCATTCAGAACGCCCGTGCTATTCTGTGTCCCGCAGGTGATTGTCCCTTCCCGACCAGGTTCCGAGAACACACGGCCAAATCCGATCAGCATCCAAGTCGCTACCCGTATCGCAGGAGACTGTCCCCGACCGCTCTAATCGGAGTAGTCTCCTGGGTCGCCGCGCCCGCAACAGCGCGCCATGCCGTGGGCATGGAAAATGAGGGCAAAAAGCAAGCGCATTACCCCCGGCCGTGGGGCTGATCACTTCCCGGAACCTGGTCAAATCAAGCAACCAATCACCCGATCACCTGCAAAAACCAACTGTCCGGTCACCTGCAAAAATCCAATCCAAAAGGAGCCATTGCAACCCAATCCAAAGAGCCCGTCATTCCGGCGAAAGCCGGAATCCATCCCGTCTATCCTGTGCATCCATGCAAATTCCCCGGTCTAGCCAAACCGGGTACGCGTGAGCGGATCGCCCCGGTAGACAGTGCCCACGTCGTCGGATAAGATGGCGCAGGTTTTCACCCCGTCGCCGCGGCGCCATTACCGGCGGCTCCGTGCCAGGTCGGTAAACAGGTCGCACGACGGGGTTTTTGTGTGCTCCCAAATCCCCGACCCGAGAGAAGCCAGACCGTCTCATGCTCATCGCCGTCGCGTTCGTCCTGATGGGGATCATGTTCCTGGCCGGCATGTACGTGGCCGGGGCGCTGGGGTCGTTGGCGCTGATCCTGCTCAACCTGTTCTCGGACAATCCGGTCTGGAACATCATGGGCAACCGGGCGTGGGAGACCAACACCAACGTCAACCTGGTGGCGATCCCGCTGTTCATCCTGATGGGCGAGATCGTGCTGCGGGGCGGGTTCGCCGACCTGATGTACCGCGCCCTGTCACGGTGGGTGGATTTCATTCCCGGCGGCCTGATGCACACCAACATCGCCTCGTGCGCGGTGTTCGCGGCGTGCGCCGGCTCCAGCATCGCCACGGCGGCGACGGTGAGCCGGGTGGCGCTGCCTTCGTTCCGGGCGCAGGGCTACCAGGAGCGGTTGGTGGTCGGGTCGCTGGCGGCCGGCGGAACGCTGGGAATACTGATCCCGCCGAGCATCCTGCTGGTGCTCTACGGGCTGACGGTGGGGGAGTCCATCGGGCGGTTGTTCCTGGCGGGTTTCATCCCGGGGATACTGCTGGCGCTGGTGTTCATGCTGATGATCGGCGTGGCGTCGGTGATCTGGCCGGCCATCGCGCCCCGCCAGCAGCAGGGACGGTTCTGGACCTGGGAGGGCTGGACGGAGCGGCTGCTATTCACGGTCCTGATGGTCCCGGTGATGGCGCTGATCTTCATCGTGCTGGGCAGCATCTACTTCGGGTGGGCAACCCCCTCGGAGGCGGCGGGTTTCGGCGTAGCTGGCGCGATGATGCTGGCAATCATCTACAACTTCGTGCGGCTGTTCGCCGGCAACATCGCGGGAATGCTGCTCCGTAGCGGCATCGCCGAGCGGTTGTCGCCGGAGGTGCGGGGAACGCTGGAGGGTTGGCGCGAGCAGTACCGGTTCCACGCCCAGAGTTTCCGGAATTATTGCCGTTTCATGGGCATGATGACCCTGGAGTCCTGCGGTTCGGCGGCCCGCTCCTCGGCGATGATCCTGTTCATCCTGATGGCAGCGTTCACGCTGCAGTTCGCCTTCGCGTACCTGCGCATCTCCATCACCATGGCGGAGTGGGTGGCCAGCTTCAACCTGACCACGGTGCAGTTGGTGCTGTTCCTGGTTGTGTTCTACCTGCTGCTGGGCACCTTTATGGAAGCGTATTCCATGATGCTAACCACGCTGCCGATCATATCTCCGGTGCTTCGGGCTGCCGAGGTGGACCTGCTGTGGTTCGGGATCATCATGATCATCTTGCTTGAGGCGGCGCAGATCAGCCCGCCCCAGGGGCTCAGCCTGTACGTGCTGCAGGGGGCAAGGCACGACGTGGCCCAACAGGAGGTGGACGGCACGGGCCGGGTGGCTCAAACGGGCACCATCAACGACGTGTACATCGGAGTGCTGCCGTTCATGGCCTGCATGGCCGTGGTGATCGGCCTGATCATCGCGTTCCCGGACCTGGCGCTGTGGCTGCCGGACCAGATCAAGGGGCCGAGGTAAGGTCCTGAACTGGTAGAATTGGGCTACAGATCTCGGAGTGATATCCATGGCTTCCACATCGATCCAGGACATCGTGCGGGCGATATTCGATGATGCCCGTCAAATGCAGGCACAGGCTGTAGAGCGCTTCGAGGCGGGTGACATCAGAGACGCCGCCGAGAAAGCCTGGTGTGCAACCAAGCGCGCCACCGACGGCTTACTGCTCGCCCGGATCGGCGAGGAGCCCGGCCCCACCGGCCTGACGAGCGACGGACTTGATGCCCTGGCTCGTACCGAACCCCGAGCCACGGCCCTGCAGGGCCGCTACTACAGCCGCCTAAGCCAACTGCACGGATCGTGCTTCTACATCGGCGCCTGCAACCAGGAAACCGAGCGCCGCATACGCGAGACGGCGCAATACATTGACGACGCGGAGGCTGTCGCCGGCGGGTAAGCGGCGGCGCGAACTGCATCGCCGGACCAGATCAAGGGGCCGCGCTGATCTGACGGCCGTCCGGGGACGTATAGTTAGGTAGTCCCCGGAGGTTTGCGTCGATATGCCTGCCCAATTCGACATCGCCATCATCGGAGCGGGTTCCGCCGGGTTAACGGCGGCGCGGTTCGCGGCGCGGCTGGGCAAGCGGGTGGCGCTCATCGAGGCCAACCGGGTGGGCGGCGACTGCACCTGGACGGGTTGTGTGCCGAGCAAAACCCTGCTGCACGCCGCCAGGGTGGCGCACACGATACGGAGCGCGGGCCGGTACGGGATCACCGTCCGTGATCAACAGGTCGATTTCGGCGCCGTGATGGATTGGGTGCAGAGCGCAGTGAACCAGGTCTTCGCCCAGGAGTCGCCGGAAACGCTGCGGGCAGAGGGGATTGACGTGCTGGAGGGACGTGCCGAGTTCCGGGACGCTCGCACTCTGGCCGTCGGCCAGCGGGAAATCTTGGCGCGGCGCTTCCTGATCTGCACGGGAGCCGCGCCATTCGTACCGCCGATTCCTGGGCTGGAGGACACGCCGTACCTGACTTACGAGACATTTTGGGATCTGGCAGCGCTGCCAGATCAATTGGTCGTCATCGGCGGCGGCCCCATCGGGTGCGAGCTAGCGCAAGGATGCCAGCGGCTGGGCTCTCGCGTGACCCTGGTGGAAGCGATGGACCGGCTGCTGCCTAACGACGAACCGGAGGCCAGCCAGGCCGTAGCCCAAGCGCTGCGTCGGGATGGGATCGACCTGCGCTTATCATCTCCGGTGGAGTCGGTAAAACCGGCCGGCGACAGGGCGAGCATCGCGGTAAGCGCCGGCGGTGAGACGATCAGAGGAGACGCGCTGCTGGTCGCCGTGGGCCGCCGGGCCAACGTGTATAGCCTGGGGCTGGACCAGGCAGGCATCGAACACAGCCCGCGGGGGATCACGGTGGACGATTATCTGCGGACCAGCGTGAAACATATCTACGCCGCCGGCGACTGCGCGGGCGGCTTTCAGTTCACGCATTACGCCGGCTTCCAGGGAGCGATGGCCGTGCGGAACATGCTGCTGCCCGGCCGTTCGCGGGCACGTCCGCAGCATCCGCCGTGGGCGACGTTCACCGACCCGGAGGTGGCGCACGCCGGCTACACGGAGGAGCAGGCCCGGCAGCGGTTCGGCGACAAGGTACGGGTTTCGATCCTACCGATGACGCACATCGACCGGGCGGTGACCCAAGACGCCACCGAAGGGTTCATCAAGGTGGTGCGGCGGAGCAACGGGAAGACTGTCGGCGCCACGGTGGTCGGCCAACGGGCGGCAGAAACGCTGCAAGCGTGGACCCTGGCAGGTGACAATGGGCTCAAGATGGCCGACGTCGCCCGGACGATGCAGGCATACCCATCCCTGGCGACCGGGAACCAGCAACTGGCGTGGGATGCATATCTGGGAAGTCTGACGACGGGGATTACCGGGAAGCTGGTGAGGTGGTTCGCAGGTTCCGGCCGGGGATGATGGCGGGGACGAAAACCGAAAAGGGCGCCTGCCGTTGGCGGACACCCTTTCTCATGGCTACCCGTGGGGCCGTGCGCCCTCCTGGTTGCCGGGTCATATACTCAACAACCGTCGCGTGGCCTCGACCTCAGCTGCGCTGAGGATGCGAATGATGTTGAAAGCACGTCCGCCATCACTACGGGGTGGCTCCGATCCGGAATTTCTTGGTCCCGCAAACGGTGCAAATCGCCTGGGTTGCCGGACGGCCGTTTTTCATAGTGACGCCCTGCACATCGCTCGAGTCGGTCTTCGACTTGCACTTGACGCAGTAAATTTGTACTTGAGTAGTCATCGGTTGAGGTTCCTCCTTATCACGTCGTTGACGTTCGTTTGTGGGGCATCTCACTGTGATACTTTATCCGTCCGCACGGTGTCAATAACCTTGACCGGATAGTTCCACGGTTTTCGCGTTCGACGCCCTGAGGCTTCAGAACACCGCGACCGGGTTGACCGGAGAGCCGGTGGTGTTCTGGAGGCGCAGGGGGTTGATGCTGACCATGAAGGTCCAGCGGTTGCGTTCCCGGCAGGCTTCGGCCACCTCCTCCAGGTTGGCGTTGTCCAGTATCCACAGGCCCATGGCAGTGATTGACACTTGGTGCACCGGGTTGGTGAGCTCGCCCGGATACTGAGGCGGGCTGACGTCGTTGCCGGTGTCCGAGCCCAGGACGGCGATGTCCCGTTCCCGGAACAGGGGGAGACAAGCCGCCTGGCACGCGGTGGAGCCGGCTTCACGGGGCACGGGGCCCTCGACCATGCGGCGCCGGAGCTGGCCGGTGCGCACCAGGAGCACGTCGCCGGGTTCGATGCGAAAGCCGCAACGCTCCTCGGCGGCCAGGATGTCGTCGGGCATGACGCCCTCGCCGCGCTCCACCCAGTCGATGCCGCGGACGAACGGCACGTCCACCAGTACGCCGCGGGTGATGAAGCCGTTTTTAGCCTGTTCGACGGAGCACACGGTGGCGCCGAGGCTGGTGGACACCATGTGGGCCGGCTTGCCGTTGTAAGTCTTACCGTTCCAGAAGAAGTGGGCCAGGCTGTCGACGTGCGTCACCGAAACGCCGTGGAAGATCATGCCGATGTAGTCCATAGCCACCGCGGATGGGCGGTTGGACACCTTGTCGCCGGTGGCCCAGCCCTCGCCGCTTTCGACCATGTAATGCACTGGAGGAGCCGGCACATCTGGGGCCGGCTCCCAGGTAACGTCCCGAGACAATGACACGCAACGGCCCTCTTCGACGGTGGCCAGAGCCTGGCGAGTCTTCTCGGGAGTTATCAGGTTGGGCGTGCCCAACTCGTCGTCATCGCCCCATCTACCCCAGTTGGACAGGCTTTCGAACCAGCCCAGCACTTCCTGCTCCGACGGAATACCGGCTTGCGGCATAAGCATCCCCTCCATCCTCGTCGGCATACGTCGCGCGACAAGTGCGACGAATTATGACGCAGGGCAGGAGAGGGCGCAACATCGGCGCGCCACCCACGCGTGCCCAGTTTGGCGAGACCGGGGAATTTTCATGGATGCACAAGATGGACAAGATTCGGTTTATGCGTGCTCTATAGCGGTTCCGGGTCGGAGCGGGTACCAGCGGCACCCCAATTGCGACAAGGGGGAAGGAAAGGAACCGTTCATCGTGGCTGTAGCATGGTTTCCAAAAACGGGCCGGTTTCCATCATCCACTCATACCATCTCATGCTCATTCATCCCGTTCATCCCTGCAAATTTGCCCGCCCCTCATCGTCAGGGTTCGCTCCCGCGTTGGGCGACGTTCCCTCGCGGAGGAGGCCGGTCCAGCCCCGCCCAAGGCATGTCCGTTTGTTGACGCTGTGTACGCCGGCGGGTATCGTTGCCGTCAGTCGACGCCCGAAACGATCGCCGGCCCGCCTCCGGAGGTGCCATCCATGACTGCCCAGCGAACCGAGTACCAGGTCACACGCGAGCCCGACGTCATGGTGCCAATGCGTGACGGCACCCACCTGGCCACCGACGTGGTGCGTCCCGACGCGCCGGGCCGTTTTCCAGTGCTGATCAACCGGGGTCCGTACAGCAAGGACAGCTATCTCGACAACCCCGACCATTCCATCTGGTTCTTCCCGCGGCATGGATACGTGCTCCTGAGCCAGGACGTGCGCGGACGCTTCAACTCTGAAGGCGATTACGACCCACTGTTCCGGGAAGCCCTGGACGGCTACGACACTGTCGAATGGGCGGCTCGGCAACCCTGGTCCAACGGCCGCGTGGCCACCACCGGCCAAAGCTACCTCGGCGCGACCCAATACACGCTGGCCGGAAAGCACCCGCTGCCACCCCACCTGCAGACCATGGCCGTTGTTTCCGCGTCGTCCGACTTCCACCAGTCCTGGGTCTACCACACCGGCGGCGCCATGGAATGGGGCTGGACGGTTCCCTACGCCATCCTCAAGGGCAGGAACACCTTGGCACGCGGCGGCCACGAAGCGCTTTTGGCCAAGATGGACGAATACGTAATCGAGCCTGGCAATTTCGGGCAACCCCTGTCCGATCATTGGTATCGACACCTGCCCCTGCGCGACTGGATCGACCGTCTCAAGGAGGCGGCCCCCTACTTCCACGAGTACTTCGACGAGGAATTGGACGGCCCGTACTGGTGGGGCATCAATCTGCAGCGGCAGGCGCGCAACGTGACCATCCCCATGTTCCACGTCAGCTCGTGGTATGACATCTTCCTGGAAGGCGCGCTCAACGCCTACCAGACCATCGGCAAGCACGGCGGCAGCGAAACAGCCCGGCGGAACCAGAAGCTGCTGATCGGCCCGTGGGCCCACCTGCGCCCGTATACCGAGCCCACCACCGGCGGCGCCGGCAACATAGATTTCGGATCCGAAGCGGCCATTGAGCTGCACGATTATCTGCTGCGCTGGTACGGCTACTGGCTGAAAGGGGAAGAAACCGGCATCATGGACGACCCGCCCGTGCGCCTGTTCGTCATGGGCGACAACAAGTGGCGCGACGAAAACGAATGGCCACTGGCTCGCACCCAGTACACCCGTTGGTACCTCCACTCCGGAGGCGGCGCCAACACCCGCAGCGGCGACGGCTCACTGTCCACCGTGCCGCCGGAGCCGAACGAGCCGGCGGACCATTTCACCTACGACCCGAACGACCCGGTGCCCACCCTGGGCGGCAACACCCTGATAATCGAGTACGGCGTCTTTGATCAGGGTCCCGCCGAGGACCGCCCGGACGTCCTGTCTTTTACGTCTGACCCGGTTGAGTCCGACCTTGAGCTCACCGGACCCATTTCAGTGACGCTCCATGCTGTGACCACTGCGGTGGACACCGATTTCACCGCCAAGCTGGTCGACGTCCGGCCGGATGGCTTCGCACACAACCTGCAGGATGGAATAGTCCGCGCCCGCTATCGCACTTCTGTTCGCGAGCCGTCTTTCGTGACCCCGGGCGAGGTGTACCGCTATACAATCGACCTGTGGGCCACCAGTCACGTGATCAAGCCCGGCCATCGCCTCCGGGTGGACATCTCCAGCAGCAACTTCCCGCGTTTTGACCGGAACCCGAACACCGGCGCGGCTCTCGGAGTGGACACTCGACTCGAAACGGCTCGCCAGACCGTGTACCACTCCGCACGCTACCCGTCGCACATCACGCTGCCGGTTATCCCGCGCTGATACGCTGTGCTCCATTGCGGAGGCAAAACCCATGGCAACACAGGTTACACAATCGCCAAGCCCAACCGCCGATGCAACTGTCGGAAAGTCGGCTGACGCCCGCGATTTCCTGGACCCCGATCCTTCCGGCCTACCTATCATCCTGGACCTGCGCCCGTTGCTGGGTGGCAAGACCCTGGCAGAGATTGACTTTGAACTACTCTGGGCGTTCATCGAAGCCAACGACCTCTACGCCATCGAGTACAACGAATGCGGAGAATTGATCGTCTTGCCACCGCTCTATATGCCGGGAGCCGTAAACGAGTCGAAGCTTATTGCCTTTCTCACGATATGGGCTCTGGAATATGGCGGCCTGGCGCCATCATCCAGCGTGGTACTTCGCATCCCTGGACTGGGTGGGCGTGGCCCGGACGCCTCCTGGGTTTCGCCGGAACGGTTGGCCGAATTGGATGCTGAGCAGTACCGGACCGGGCAGGTATGCCCCGATTTCGTGGCCGAAATTCGTTCCCCATCCAACAGTCTCACCTACTTGCAGCGCAAGATGGCGGAATATATGACTGTCGGCGTCCGTCTCGGTTGGCTGATCGACCCTCGCAACCGTCAGGCAACCATCTACCGGACTGACCGGGAACCCGAAACCGTGAAAAACCCGGAGATCCTGTACGGCGAGGACGTGATGCCGGGGTTCGAGTTTCGGGTGCGCGAACTGATTTTAGATGCCCGCTAATGTTGCCATCGAACAGACCCTGGAGGGTTGGTATGAATATCGACAATCTGGTGCACGACCGGCCGGACTTGGGCAAGTTCCAGGTGCACCGCTCCAGCATGACGTCGCCCGACATCTACGAGCTGGAGCGACAGCGTATCTTTGATCGCTGCTGGCTCTATCTGGGGCACGAGTCGGAAGTGCCCAACCAGGGGGACTACGCGCGCCGGGTGGTTGCCGAGCGCGCCCTGTTTTTCGCCCGGGACCGCCAGGGTGAGTTGCGGGTGTTCCACAATACCTGTCCCCATCGCGGCGCATTGATCTGCCGCACCGACCACGGCAACGCCCGGGTGCTCCAGTGCTTCTACCATGCCTGGAGCTTCAACACCTCCGGGGAGTTGATCGGGATGCCCGACATTGAGGGTTACGGCCCCGATTTCGACCGCGCCGATTTCAGCCTGCGTTCCCCTCGCTACGAGAGCTACCAGGGCTTCATCTTCGTGTGCTTCGACCCGGATGCCGGTTCTCTGCGCGAATACCTGGCCGGCGCAGCCGAATACCTCGACCTGGTGGCCGACCAGGCGCCGGAAGGGATGAAGGTGATCCCAGGTTCCAACCGCTACTCCATCAAGGCCAACTGGAAACTGCTCGCCGAAAACAGCATCGACGGCTATCACGCGCTGCCCACGCACCAGACCTATTTCGATTACATGGCCAGCGAAGCCGGCAGCGACATTCCCGCCATCAACCGCCGCCACGGTTTCGGCCGGGCGCTGGGCAACGGCCACGGCGTCATGGAAAACGACGCGATCTACGGCCGCCCGATTGCCATGTGGCACCCTTATTTCGGCGAGGAAGCCCGCGAAGAGATCAACAGCATCAAGGACGAGCTGATCGCTCGCCACGGCCACACCAAGGCCCTGCGCATGTGCGAGAAGAGCCGGAACATGGTGATCTTTCCCAACCTGGTCATCAACGACATCATGGCGGTGACCATCCGCGTTTTCCAGCCTACGGGCCCCGACAGCATGGACGTGACGGCGTGGCAGATGGTGCCCGCTGGCGAGACCGGCTCGCGGTTGAGCCGTCGCCTGGACTCCTTTCTCACCTTCCTCGGGCCCGGCGGGTTCGCAACTCCGGACGACACGGAAGCGCTGGAATCGTGCCAGCAGGGGTTCCGTTCCGGGGGCGTGGAATGGTCAGATCTATCGCGCGGCTTTCACCGGGACCCGCGGGGCAACGACGAGCTCCAGATACGTTCTTTCTGGCGCCGCTGGCAGTCGCTCGTCGCGGACCGTCCCCACGTTGAGCAGTACGAGCGCGGCCTGACGCCGGGAGAAATACCCAACGTGCAGCCTTCGCCTGAGCTCACCGTCGCCGCTGATGATTAGCCCGGGAGTCCGATCTTCATGGTTGCCCAAAATATTCCAGTCGAGCCCTACGCGACGGGTCTGCCGGCGACAGCCGAATCGCTGCTGCTCCAGCATGAGGTGGAACAGTTGCTGTACCTGGAAGCGCGATTGCTGGACGACTGGAACCTTGACGCGTGGCTGACCCTGTATACGCCGGATGCCCGGTACATTGTGCCGACGACTGACCTGCCTGAGGGCGACCCCGCGTCCGACCTGGTGTTCATAGATGACGACTACCGTCGGATGCATGGGCGGGTGGTGCGGCTGCAAAGCCGCCATGCGCACCGGGAGTACCCGTGGTCACGTACGCGCCGGTTCATCTCCAACGTAATGGTGACGGCACAAGAAGGGAACGAACTTGACGTCACGTGCTCCGTCGCGGTGTGGCGGTACCGGGCCGGAGAAGCGTCGCCCTACGTGGGACGTTACGACCTGCGCTTGCGCCGCGTGGATGGCAGCCTCAAGATCTGCCGGAAGCGTGCCGTGCTCGACTTGGAGGAATTGTCCGACCACGGGGCGCTCAGCATTATCTTCTAACCGACCGGAATCCGATGAACCCGGCTCTGACGGAGTCAAACGCTGTGCTATCATCGTCGCCAGATTTTCGGGACCAGGATTAGTGTGATCATGACTTCCAACAACTCGATCCTCAGCGATGCCCAGCGCTCCCTGTTGTCCGCTGTGCTCAATCAGATCGTACCCGCGTCCGGGGACATGCCCGGCGCCGGCGACCTTGGCATCGCCCGTTTCGTGGAATCGGTCGCAGCGGCATCCACCGGGAAGCGACGTTTGCTGATGGATGGATTGATCCGGATCGAGCTTGCCGCCAGCGAACGCGGAGGGGCGTTCACCGCTATTCCGGAATCGGCTCGGGTGGACGCTCTGCAATCCGTCGAAGCGTCAAGTCCGGCGTTTTTCCAGGAGCTGATCACGCAGACCTATAGGGGCTACTACACCAACGAAACGGTGTGCGGCGCCCTGGGGTACCGACCGCCCAACCGCGAGGGTTACGATCCGCTGCCGTTCAACGAATCGCTGCTGGAACCGGTCCGTCAGCGCGGACAGATCTGGACCGAGACCGGCTAGCTCAGGCAGCCAGGGGCAGCGACAGCTGGGTCGGGGCGTCTGGCTCGCCCCCGACCCTCGTGGCCTCACACTCGGCGCTGGCGGCCTCTGCGAATCCGGGCAGAGTTGCCGGTTGCAGGTTCTTGATCGAAGGCATCCTCGGCAATTCCCAACGCAGCCGGGCGTCGTCAACCAGCGCGAGCACGGAGTTGGTGTAGTCCCTCGGCGCGTGTTCGCTTCGGTACAGCCTCGCGTATCCGGGAGCAAGGTGCGGGTAGGATTCCCGGATAAAGGGCATAAACCATTCCCGGCTGCCGGGCCGCAGGAACAGCAGATTGCCGGAGAGGAACTGGGCACGGTGCTGTGCGGCCGCCGCTACCAGGGCGTCGATGCTTGCGGCGGTGTCGGATAGTCCCGGTAGCAGGGGCGCGGCCAGCACACCAGCCGGCACGCCGTGCTCCACCAGGTATTGCATGGCCTCCAGACGGGCCATGGGGTGCGGGGCGCCGGGCTCCGTTTGGCGCCAAACCTTCTCGTTGATGGTGCCGACGCTGAACACGACCTGGACGCCGGCCGTTTCGTTGAGCCGGCGCAACACGTCGACGTCCCGGCGCACCAGAGTGCCCTTGGTGGTTACCGAGGCCGGATTGCGGAACTCAATCAGCGTCTCGAGGATCTGACGGGTCAGCTGGTACTGAGCTTCGGCTGGCTCGTAGGGGTCGGACGCCGTGCCGATGGCTATTGGCTCCCCGCACCACTTGGGTCGGGAGAGTTCCTGGCGCAGCACGTCCGGGGCGTTGATCTTGGCGAAAATCTGGCGCTCAAAATCCGCGCCGGCGTCCATGCCCCAATACTCGTGTGTCGATCTGGCGTAACAATAGCGACAGGCGTGCCGGCAACCCCGATAGGGATTGATCGTCCAGTTAAAAGCAAAGTCCGGAGCGTTGACGCGGTTGATAAGGGACTTGCATCGGATTTCGGTGACTTCGGCGGCAACCATCGTTCGAGCCTCCGCAAACTGATATTCGGAACGTGCGTACTATATTAGAGCGTATGTTCTTGCGTGTCAAGCCTGCAGCAGGCAATCGCGTGAGCGTCGACCACAGCCTCATTTGCGGGCGCCCTGAAAGGAACCGGCACGGGTCACCGTTGCGCGACGTGCGTGACTCGCTTTTACGGTACTATTAGTCCGTCAACACCACGGTTCAATCCGGTAAAGGCAGGTGCATCAATGCCTCGTGCAACAATCAACATCGCGGAACCCTCCGGCCAGGCGGTCACCGACACCACCTGGCGCTTCGCTGTCGGCTACATTCCTGGCCAGCCCAACCTGGGTTTGGTGGGAGAAGCCCAGGGCGGCAGTCCGGCTCGGCTGCCGGACTACGACGACTCCGGATGGGAGATTTGCAATGACCTTCCCGGCCGGGTATCGGGCGGGTTCACCTTCGCCTGGTATCGAGCCACCGTCACCATCCCGGAGACCATCAACGGCCAACCGACCAGCGGAATGCGGGTCCAGTTCGAGACCTGCGTGGACGACTACGGCGAAATATGGATCGACGGCGAATGCAACCGCGACCGTGGCACCGTCCAGGGTTTCAACGTGTCGCAGAGAGTCCCGGTGACTACCAACGCCCAACCCGGGGACAAGCACACCATCGCCGTCCTGGCCGTGAACGGCCCCCTCGGCGATCCGTTCGGCACAGTGTTCGTGCGCTACGCCCAGCTCGGGTTCGAGTGGTAGTCCCCGGGCGACCTGGCCGCGAAACGGGCCGGCCTACGGCTCACTGCACTTACCGCGCTTGCCCGAGCCCGGCCAGGTCGCCTACCGCCTTCACCCTGACCCGGGTGGCGTTGCTGGGCACGTAGGTCAACGGAACCTCGTCAATCTCAACCACCTCGATGGTGGAAGGGTCGGCTCCGGCGGAAACGGCCCGGGCAACCGCGGCGGCCGAGCAGTCCGCGATGGCCTCCTCTCGCCCGATGCCTTCCAGCGAGTAGACCCGTTCCACCTGGCCGCCCACTTGAGCGATTGCCGCTCCGATGGCGTTGGCTACGCCCGAGTTCTCGGGCCGCAGTACCTCCGATGCTCCGGCTAGTCTGTCGTCCAGTAGGATGCTGCCGCCGCCCACCAGCGCCACCGGAACGTCGTCGCGGCTGAGTTTCACCTGGTCAATTGCGGTTTCGACCCGGCGCTGGATTTTGGCCATAACCCGGTCGACCAGCGAGGCATCCATGCCTGCCACCAGGCTCGGGTCCCCTATTTGTACTTGACCGCTGGCGACCGCCAGGTCGGTAGTGGTGAGGGCATCCCCGCCGAACACTCGCCCGTCCGTCGTCAATCGGTATCCCACGCTTTCGGGGCCGATGCGCAGGGGAGCCGGTTCCACCACCGTGCCTCCGCCCAAGGGGATCGACACGGTGTCCGGCATGCGGAAGTTGGTGCGCACGCCTGCCAACTCGACGGCCACCGCTGCTTCCCGGGGAAATCCGTTCACCAGGGCGCCCACGTCAGTGGATGTGCCGCCAACGTCCACCACGATGCCGTCGCGGATACCCGAGAGCCAGGCAGCGCCGCGCATGCTGTTGGTAGGCCCTGAAGCGATGGTGAGCACCGGGAAGTCGGATGCGAAGTCCGCGTCCATTAGGGTGCCGTCGTTTTGGCTCAGGTAGAGCGGGGCGTTCACTCCCAGGGCTTCGATGGCCCTCTCGATGCCGCGTATGGTGCGTCGGGCGAGTTCGCCCAGGGCGGCGTTGAGCGCGGCCGCGTTCTCCCGCTCCAGCAGCCCGGTCCTCCCGTTTTCGTGGGATACGCAAACCCGCAGGTCAGGGTCTTCTTGGCGTATCAGTTCGGCGGCCGCCGATTCGTGCTTGCCGTTCACCGGCGAAAACACGCCGGACACCGCAACCGCCCGCACTCCCTGACGGCGCATATCAGACACCGCCTCGCGTATCTCAGACCGATCCAGCGGGCTGATCTCGCGGCCGTCAAATTCGTGGCCGCCGCCCACTAGGTAGGTGAAACCGCCCATGGCGTCCCGTAGATCCTCCGGCCAGTCCACCAACGGCGGCAACAGTTGCGTGGCTGGCAGACACAAGCGGAGCACCGCGGTGGGCGCCAGTTCGCGGCGTTCCAGCAGCGCGTTGGTGAAATGTGTCGTGCCCACCATTACTGCGTCCACCCGAGCGGTGGCAGGCAATTCGGCCAACAGCTCTCTCAGGGCATCGACGATGCCGGTGGTCACGTCGGGAGTGGTGGGCAGTTTCACCGCGTGGATCAACTCCGGCCCGTCCATGAGCACGGCGTCCGTGTTCGTACCGCCTACGTCGACGCCCACCAGCATTGCCCGCTCCCTAGACCGCCAAGGGCGCGTAGTCGACGTCATAGCCAAACGCCCGAGGCCCGGCGACGGCCAATCCCTCCGGGCTCGTCCACAAGTCGGGAGCCGGAAAACCCAGGATTGTGACCCGCAGGCCGTACCGCATCAACTCCGTCGTGACCGGCTCGCCCAGGTCGGTGGCGACGGCGCAGATCAGGTCCGGCACCACGCAAGCAATCACGCCGTCACGGCGGGCAACGAGGTTTTCGTTTTGGAACTCGATGACCATGCGCTCGCCGGAATAAGCATCCAACCCGTCGATGGTCAGCACGCCCCGGGCGAATCCCGCCGTGGTGCGGCGTTCCACGTCCACCACTTTGCCGCTGAACAGCACCTTGCCCGGGCAGACGCTGAGGATCGCCTCCAGCGGGTCGTCGCCATGCCGGCGGGCCGACTTGACCGCGTCCCCCAGGTCTCGCGCCAGCGACAGGGTAAGGGGCACCGCCGTGCGCCGCACCTGCTCGGTTGACATGGGGGCAACGGCATAGCAAGCCACGCATCCCATCTGTATCGTCACCGACCGGGCCAGGCGCTCCGCCCACCGGGGGTCTATCGTCTCCCGTATGACCACGCTGTTGCCCTTCTCGTCGGCCACCGCCATGGGGCAACACGGCACGCCGTACACGAAAAACGTCTTCATCTGGAATTCGGGGAACGCCCGGCCCATGCCGTCGGCGTCGACCACCGGCAGGCCGGCCATGGCGGCCGCGATCAACGGTTCCACCGAGTTGCTGCCGCCGATCTCGTTGGAGATGAGGGCCGTCGCCTGCTCGCCCGTGAAGTCCTCTATGGCGCGCAGTGCGTGGTACGACTGGAGGTCGCGCACCTTTTCGATGCCAACCGTAGGCGCGCCGATGCCTCCCACGCACACCACGCGGGCGTCGTCCGGCAACTCGTCGGGGGCAAGTATGTCCACCTGTCCCCATTGGCGGATCGCCTGCCGTGCTCGCAGTTGCCCGATGTAAGGGTTTCCGCCCCCGCCGGTGCCGAGTATTCCGGCGCCGATGGCGATAGATTCCAGTTCGTTTTCCGTAGCTTGCCACATGTCGGGGTCTCGGCTCGTTGACGCTCCCGGGTGTCCTGGATGATCGAAGGCGCCGATTACCGCGCGCCGGCCGACCGGCCGCCGTCCACCATGTACACGCCGCCGGTGCAGAAACTGCTGTCGTCGCTGGCCAGGAACAGCATCATCCGCGCCACTTCCTCGGGGTTGCCGTAACGACCCAGCGGGATGCGCGCCGAAGTCGCCCGGTATGTCTGCTCCACCGTGACGTCGGCGTCGTCCAACGCGGCCACGCGCATCTCCTCGATGGACCGCATCATCCGCGTCTCGATGGGAGCCGGGTTGACGGTGTTGACGCGGATGCCCGACGCTGCCCCTTCCATGGCGGCCGTGCGCATCAGGCCGATCACCGCGTGTTTGCTGGTGGTGTACGCCGACATGTCGGGTCCCGCGCCGATGCCGGCGGTGGACGACGTGATGACGATGCTGCCGCCACCGCGCTCCCGCATCACCGGCACGACGTACTTGATCCCCAGCCACACCCCACGCACGTTGACCGCCATCACCCGGTCGAATACGTCCAGGGGATAGTCCGGAATGGGGGATATGGAACCTTCGATCCCGGCGTTGGCCAACAGTATGTCCACGCCACCCCACCGGTCCACCGCCGCCTGCACGTAGGCTTGGGTCTGGTCGGCAGACGTAACGTCCGCCACGGCGTAACTGGCCTGATCCTCACCAATCGACTGCGCCGTTTCCCGCAGCGCCGACTCGTCCAGATCGACCAGTGTGAGCCGGGCGCCCTCGTCCGCGAACAGCTTGGCGGCGGCGCGACCGATGCCACCGGTGGCTCCCGTTATCAACGCTACTTTCCCTTCCAGACGGGCCATGTTCAATCTCCTTTGCGTACCCAGTTTGCGGCGGGGAAACGTCAGAAGCAGGATTTTCAAGATTTGAGGATTAGCAGGATTGGAACCGTTCCGTGATGGAGATCTCCCAATCCTGCTAAATCATAAAATCCCGTAAATCTTGATGATGTCAAGCGGAGTTTAGGCTATGGGTAGACGCTGCGGGGCTGTCCCGGGTCAGGCTTTCTCGCCTCCCCGGGCGAATGGAAGATGGTCGCCGAGGTCATTTTCGGCGCGGAACGGACCCCAATCGCGCGGGATGTTGAGTAACCGGTCCTCCAGATCGTCCACGCTGGTCTGGCCGCAGTAGGCCATGGCGCGGTTGAACTCCTCGCGCAGGATTTCAAGCATGTGATGGACCCCTTCAGCGCCGTTCACCGCGAGGCCCCAGTAGAGTGGCCGCCCTACGGCGACAGCAGTTGCGCCCAATGCCAGCGCTTTCAGCACGTCGCTGCCGCGCCGCACGCCGGAATCGACGTACACCTCCGCCCGTCCCTGCGTAGCAGCGATGATTTCGGGCACCATTTCAATGCTGGACATGGTGTCGTCAAATCGCCGTCCGCCGTGGGTGGAGACCTGGATTGCGTCCACCCCGTGCTCCACGGCCAGGCGGGCGTCTTCAGCGACGCGAAGACCTTTCAGCACCAGCGGCAGGTCCGTAAGGCTCCGCAGCCATTCCAAATCCCGCCAGGTGAGGGGCGGGGATTGCGGCATCTCCCAGTCCCGTGGTTCTCCCGCCGCGGCAACGCGAGCCTGTTGCTCACGGAAGTTGCCGTATTCGCCCGGCCTCTCGTAGCGGTTCCGGATATCCCGTTCCTTGGGAGTGGGGAAAGGCGCGTCGATGGTGACCACGATGGCTTTGAAACCGGCAGCCTCAGCGCGCTTCACCAGGTTCTCCGTGAGGTCGTAACCGCGATGGGAAAGCTGGAACCACAGGGGTCCAGTTGCCGCCTCGGCGATTTCTTCCAGGCTGCAGTTGGAAGAGGTGCTGCACATCATCAGGGTCTCGGACATGCCGGCCCCGCGCGCGGTGGCTCGCTCCGCCTCCGGGTGCGCGTTGAAATGTGCGTCGGTGGGCGCGATCATCACCGGGAAGCTGATGTCGGTTCCCAGCACGGTGGTCGCAGTCTTTCGCTCCGTGGTGTCACGAAGAAAGCGCGGCCGCAGCGTCAGCGATTCGAAAGCGGAGCGGTTTCGGGCCGTAGTCCTTTCGTCCATCGCGCCGGCTTCGATGAACACCCAATAGTTGTGGGGCAGAATGTGCCGGGCACGCACCTCGTAGTCGTAGAGGCTGATGGGGTCCATTCGCATGGTGATGCTCCCTAAAACCTTTGACCACTGCGCTCATTAAGGTCCAGTGGGTCCTCGCTTCCAGGTTTTCAGCCAGTGGAGTATCCCGGGCCGCGTTGGAATGAAACCACCAGGATGACTGCAACAGTCTGCATCCGGGCCGGCTCTGAAAACCAACCGGCAGGGGGTGCAGTAGGTGAACTATCCAAAGGGATACGACGTGGAGTGGCGCTTCGCCGGGTCAGCACTACCTGCCGCGACTATCCGTCTCGGACAGCATCTAGGTGTGCCTGGAGGGCCGGAAGAGGGTCGGGTTAAAGTGGGGGCTGGCCTTCGCGCCCTTGATACAGTCCACGGAGGAACATGAGGGCCTGAGGCGTTGAGCCAAGCCCGTAAAGGTCGTTTTCGAGGAATGGTGGAGACGGGGGAGAGTTGCACTCCCCGTCCAGAAACTTCCCTGATCGGATATGCTACAAGCGTGTTCGGCGCTTTAGTCTCGCTGCTGAGGACTCCCGCCGACGGGATTCGTCAACCGCCAGCCGATAAAGTCTATGGCCTCGGGTATCGGCGTCCCTGAGGTAGCATCCCGGAATAATTGTACGTCCGCTTCCCAGCTTCCGGACCTACCGGTGGCAGACGTAGCCGCGACTAGGCGGCTAGAGCGAATTCACGTTCGCCAGTTACTTTTTCGCCACTGTTTTTACGAGGGCAGCAGCAACCTCGGCCTGCAATCCGTCAGAAACCGCTCCTGTCGAACCTACGCGTCCCCATTCAAAATGGCGTCACCATGCACGGCGACGCTTGCAGCCATAGTACCATTAACAGCTCATGCCAGCAAATGTGGTGACCGGTCCGAGTCGTTTATCCTCCAGATTCCCGCCCTTCAAGGCTTGATGCCAATGGCTTCACCGAAGGCCAGACCCCCTACCGCGCCCGCCGATTCTCGCCATTCATCCAACTCGGTGCGCCACTGGTCGAACTGTTCGTGCGTGGCCAGTCCGTATTGAGTGGCCGCCGCGATCACCCGTGGCATGAAGAACCAGTCCATGATGAAAGCGTAGAGGAAGGCAACGTCATCAGCGGAGCTGAAGTAGTCGAACGACCCGCCCGCGCGAACGTCAACAAAGCCGGCATCCAGCAGCCGGCGTTTCAGCTCCTTGCCCATTTCCGGGTGGCCGCCGTTGGCCGTCAACAGCCGGCCGAACGTGGCCCAGGCTTCCGGGATGTGTTCTCCAGCCGGGTCGGAGAACGAAGATCCGGCGATCAGCTCGCGACCGGCAATTATCCCGCCCGGTTTCAGCACCCTCTTCACCTCTCGCAACGCGGCCGGAACGTCGGGCACGTGCGTCAAAACTGTGTGGCAGTGGGCCACGTCGAAATAGTCGTCCTCAAAAGGCAACTCGTACACATTCCCGACGTGGAACGTCGCGTTGCCGTGCCCGCCCGCGGCGGCGGCAGAGCGGGCCATTTCGATCTGGCTCTCTTCCATGTCAATCCCGTGGGCCTCGGCGGGGTGCACCGCCGCCGCCAACCCGACGGTTAGCGTGCCGGGCCCGCAGCCAAAATCCAGCAAGCGCATCCCGGAACTCAGGTGCGGCAGTAGATAAGCGGCGTGCGTGTCCGCGTTGCGTCGGTCCAGCAGTTGTAAAAACTCGGGGCTGTACCCCATGGTGTATTCAGGGTTGGGCGCATTTGCATCTGGCATTCTCTATCTCCTGGTCTCCTGTGATCCATTGTTGCCGCACACGTGAGACTATCGGAACACATGCCACGGATACAAGATCGGCATGAGTCGTAAAACACGGTTTTTGGCGAGCGATACTCTCTGGCGAACCGCGGCCGTTGGCGCCGGTTGCCGCCGCAACCATCGGCGGGTAAGATGACCCCACTCCGGGCTTGCCGGCCCGTTTCAGCAGGTGAACCCATGGCGATCTATCGACTCTATGCCGGCGACGACGGCCAGTCGCACATCGAAGAGACCAGCCTTGCCGACCATCCGGAATTGGGAGACGCGCAGGCTGCCCAGTCGATCAACTTTCGGGAATGGCCGCCGGGGCACTTCATCGACTGGCACCCGGCGCCGCGTCGACAGTACATCATCTCCCTTCGCGGCGAGATCGAGATCGGCCTCGGCGATGGCACCACGTTCCGCTACGGCCCGGGCGATGCGCGGCTGGTGGAAGACACCACCGGACAAGGACACACCACCCGCGTGGTCGGCGACGTTCCCAGTCTCACCGCCGTGATTCCCCTGGCCAATTGATCCACCGACCGTTCACCTCAGCACGCAGGTCACCCCAGCACACAGGAGGCTACCCTCATGGGACAGATAGTGCGCGTTTACACCGGCGACGACGGCGAAAGCCATTTCCAGGAACTCACGCCGGACCAGTTCGCCGAGATTGCCAACAACGTGGGGCCCGGCGACATCAACGTCAACCGGCGCGAGTCCCCGAGTTTTTCCGATTACCATAACGCACCGCGACGACAGTATGTGGTCAATCTCAACGGCATCGCCGAGTTCGAAGTTGCCGACGGAACCAAGGTGAGAATGTTCCCGGGGGACGTTCTGGTCGCTGAAGACCTGACCGGTCACGGACACATCGCCCGCAGCATCGGAGACGATTTCCGCGTCTCCCTGGCCGTTCCCCTCGCCGAGGGCTAGACCGAAAGCCAGGAGGAAAGGAGCCATGATTGTCCGCATCTACGCCGGCGACGACGGCGAGTCCCACTTCGAGGACCTGACCCCCGACCAGTTTGCCGACATCGCCAACGACGTCGGCCCCGGCGACTTTACCGTCGGACAACGCCCGGCGGGGTGGTGGCAGGACTACCACACCGCGCCCCGGCACCAGTACGTGGTGTTCCTGTCCGGCGGCGCTGAGATCGAGGTCGCCAGCGGCGCCAAGCGCCAGTTCGGCCCCGGCGACGTTCTGGTCGCCGAGGACCTCACCGGCCACGGGCACATCATTCGCAACGTCGGCGAGGAACCCCGGGTCTCGCTGGCAGTGCCTCTGAAGTAACCTGACCCGGCAAAGCAGAGTCGCAGCCGCGGGGGCGACGTCACGTCGCCCCCGTTAGCGTTGTGAGTTGGAGGCTCCGGCCAGCAAGCGTTGCAGGTGGATCAACCCCTGTTGCTGTCGAGCGGTGCGGGCCACCCGTCCCCACTCTCGGGACTGCAACGCCGACGCCAGCTCGCGGGTGATTTCGTTCTCCGTGAGCCTCCCGTACCTCCGGTACAGTTCCAGCATCGCTCCCGATCCTCCTGCATGACCCGCAAGCGTCGCCCATCCGTGCAGGAATGGCAGCGCCGCGTTGACGGCGATATCCTTTGCCCGTCCGGTTCCGATCAGCGCGGTTCCGCCTTCGGCGCCGCTACCTACACTCAACGCCCCGGTCAATGCCGACGGATTGCCCGCGGCGGCAACGCCCGCCAGGCCAACAAGCAAGCCCTCATCGGCGAACCGGACTAATAACCCGGCTGCTCCCGCCACCCGGCGGCGGGGGTGATTCGATGGCCGCACCCGGAACAGCTTCCACTGGGTAGCGTCCAGTGGCGTTCCCAAATTTCCGTGGGTTCTGTACGGGCGCCTATGGTCGCTGAACCCCGCCAGTCCCAGCAACTCGGCGGTCAGCACGGGGCGCTGATCTCTTTCGGTAAGCCGGCGCATGATGTCTTCCAGCGTGTCGATGGGAGCATTGGTCGCCAATTGCAGGAACGCGTGCTGGTTGTGTCGATAACCCAGCGCCTCGCAAATGGATTCCCACAGGGTTTGCGCCGGCGATTGTTCCGACATCAGACGTTGCAGCACACGGCTCCGGCCCAGGAAGCGCTCGTCCCCGGCCCGGTTGAGCAGGGCGGCCATCCGCTCCGCTGTGTCGGGCCGTCTGTAGCCTTGCCCTTCCAACAACCGCCAGAGGTGATCCCTCACCTGCTCCGGCGAATCCTCGACCGACGGATCCTCGACTGGCGGATCATCGAGCAAACCGCGCAGCCCAACCAGCGGGGGCTTGTCGCCGCTGGCCGTACTAGAGTGTGTTCCGGTCGTCTCCAACGCGACATGCAGCACCACGCCGTTGTAGTTGGGATCCTCATGGTGGCCGTGGGACCGCCAATCGTGTTGGCGCAGGTGCACTTCCACATCGCCCTGCACGAGGCCCTGGTCTTCCACCAGCAGCAGGGCATTGCGAAAATCGGGTCCCGCCGTGACGCCCGGGCGACCCGGATAGAACACGCGGATCCGGTTTCCGCGTTCCGTTCGGAGCGCCCGGCTACGCGCCGCCCGGCGCTGCCAAAGGCGCGCCAGTTGTTTTTCCGTGATGGGCGGCAGCGGATCGTGTGAGTCGTTGACGTTCATGGCTGGCAACCTGGGTCAGGTGTACCACCCGTCGATTACGCGCGTCCAGCGCCTGGTGTCAGCAACCGCCGGAGTTGTCAGTGCAGGGCAGTATCGGCTGCGCCGTCGGTGGTAGAATGCGCCAATCCACGGCACATGGAGGGACTATGGCGGCCAGCAAGATTACCATCGGCAACGTGGAGATCGCCTCGTTGTCGGACGGATTACTGGAGTTTGACATCTGCAACTTCTTCCCGGACATTCCGGCCTCGGAGTGGGAACCCTTCCACGATCATCTGACCCCGGACCGCAAGGTGAGCTTCAACCTGGCCTGTTTCCTGGTGCGCTCGGAAGGCAGGACTATCGCCATCGACACCGGGTTGGGGGCCAAGGATACCCCCGAAACTCCCTGGGGCGAGCTGCTGGACGACATGGCCCGCAACGGCCTCTCCCCCGACGACGTCGACGCGGTGGTAATGACCCACCTGCACCGGGACCACGTCGGCTGGAACACCGTCCGCGACGATGGCGGCAACCTGAAGCCGACTTTCCCCAACGCTCGCTATTACTTCAGCAAGGTTGACCTTGACGCCAGCCACGACCCGGCCCTGCAGCCCGACCGGTTCCCCAACGCCCCCGATTGCGTGTGGCCCCTGGTCGACATGGGCCTGGTGGAGTTGATGGAGGGCGAGTTCAGCATCACCGGAGAGCTGACCACGTTGCCGACCCCCGGCCATACTCCAGGCCACATGAGCATCATGATCAACTCCGGCGGCGAACGCGCCCTGGTCCTGGGCGACGTGCTGCACAACACCTCTCAGATACAGCAGACCCACTGGGCATCCCGCGCCGATATCATCCCGGAACAGGCCATCGCCACGCGCCAATCCGTGCTGGACCGTCTCGAAAGCGAGGGCATTCCGGTAGCGGCGGTTCATCTGCCCGCTCCCGGGTTCGGCAAGATCGTACGCCTGCAGGGTCGGCGCTACTGGCAAGCCATCTGACCGGATTGCGCTGCTGGAATTCCAGCAGCCGTCGTTGCGTTTGGGGGGCGAATGATCATTCGCCCCTACCTTATGTGCCCGACATGACCGCCGATGGTGACCTCGCTCCCCGCCACGGGAAGATCTTTTACGGCTGGGTCATCGTCGCGACCATGTTCGCCGTCAACTTCTCCACGATGGCGACCGGCACTCTGAACTACGGACTTTTCGTGCTGCCCATGCAGCGGGACCTGGCGCTTTCCCGAGCGACCTTTGGTTGGATGCAGACCACCCGGCGCCTTGCCACTGGCGTTCTCAGTTTCGCCGTGGGTTGGCTGATCGACCGCTATGGGCCGCGGGCTTACATCCCGGTCTCGGCGGTCCTGATCTGCGGCTGCCTGTTGTTGGTGAGTTTCAGCAGCCATGCGTGGCAGTTGATCCTGTTCTTCGGACTCATCGGTGCGTCCGGCCTGGCCGCTCCCAACGGGATCGTGACCTCGGTGCCCGTGGCCAAGTGGTTCGTCCGCCGGCGGGGTCGCGCCCTGGCCCTGGCCGGCGCCGGTCTGGGCATCGGCGGCATCGTTTTCCTGCCGGTGACCCAGTGGCTGATCGATGCCTACGGATGGCGGGGCACCTGGCGCATCCTGGCGCTGATTTTCCTCGTGATCTCCGTGCCGGCCGCTGCGCTGTTCCTGCGGCGCCAGCCCGAGGACATGGGCCTGGAGGTGGACGGCGGCCCGCCCGAAGCGCCAGCCGAGCCCGGATCAGAGGCTTCGTGTATACGTCGGGCTGACGATGAGGAAGTGTGGACCGTCCGGGAAGCCTTCCGCACCGGGACCATGTGGAAACTGATCGCCGTATTCGCGTTGTCCGGCGTGGCCCAGGGCGGAGCGAGCTTTCACCGGATCCCGTACTTCGTGGAGAAGGCATACGACCCGCTTACCGTTTCCTGGTCCTTTGCTGCCGATGCCGGTGGAGCCGCCGCCACGTCCCTGGTGGCCGGCTGGTTGGCCGACCGCATCCCGACGCGGTTCCTCGCTGCCGCCTCGTTCTCCGGTTTTATCATCGCCATCCTGCTGATGATCTACGTTTCATCGGTGGAGATGATGTTCCTGTCCACCATCATCTTCGGGAGTTCGGTGGGTGTCGGGATGATCGTGCACACCTACATATTCGCCGCCTACTACGGCCGCGCTTTCTTGGGCACGATCCGGGGCATCGTGATGCCGATCAATCTCCTGTCCGCCGGGCTGGGCGCGCCGCTGGTCGGCTACCTGCATGACTACTCCGGGTCGTACCTGCTGGCCTGGTGGACGCTGCTGGCAATCTACGGCGGCAGCGCGGCTCTGATCCTGACCGCGTTGCCGCCGAAACGGGATGCTGACGATTCTGGCAGGTTGGACTAGCGCCCCGGCCCGCGATCCAGATAGTCCTGGGCGGAGCCGAGTCCCTCCAGCGCCAGGCCGTAGCCCAATATGTCGTGCAGCACTCCCTTCAGCTGGTGCGTTAGCAGCACCCGCGAGTAGCGCAGCACCAGGCGCGGTTGTTGCGCCAATTGCCGCGCCAACTCCCACGCGCGAGGCAGCAGTTCGTCCGCAGGCAGCACCTCGGCGACCAGGCCGAATTCCCGCGCCTTTTCCGCGTCCAGCATCTGGCCGGTCAGCAGGAAATAACGGCCGCGGTTGATGCCCAGCAACAGCGGATAGATGATGTGCATCCCGTCGCCCGGGGTCAGCCCGCTCATGAAGTGACCCGAGTCCTGGAACGTGGTGTGCGGCGCAGCCAAGACGATGTCGCTGAGTAGCGGCAGTTCCGAATGCCGCAGCGCCGGCCCGTTGATTGCCGCGATGATCGGCACCTCTATGTTCAGCAGGTTGCCCAGGAGATGCTTGCCTTCCCAGTAAGTGGCGTCCCACTGCTCCGGTGTGCGTCGGGGCACCGTGTCGCTGCTGCCGGCCGGTCCGGTGAACCCGGCGCCGGCGCCGGTCATGATGATCACCTTGTTCTCCGGGTCGGTCCCGATGGTGTGAAATACCTCCGGCAGTTCGGTGTGCGGTCCGGCTCCCCACTGCAGAGTGTCGCCGTCGCTGTGCAGCGTCATCTGGAGGATGCCGTCCTCGCGCTCGAATTTCGCAAACTGGAACCGGTTCTGGTAGTCCTCAAGCCGTGCCATGGCAATCTCCTTTTTCACTTCGGCTGCGGTCAAGTATAATCAACAACTCCCGAACACGTGAGGCGTCCGGCGAACCGCGCACGTGCCCGTTGTCGGAACTGCCTTCCGCCGCACTGTGAGTGCACTGAAATGACGGTACCCAACTTCAACATCGGACCGCAATACCTGCCCGATGCTTCGCCCGGTGATGTTCCGCCCCTGGACCGTCGGCCGCGAACGATGTTCCGGTCGCCCCGCTGTTTCGACATCGATCAGCTGGATACGGACGTCGCGTTCGTGGGGATGCCTTTCGACCAGGGCACTTTCGGACGCCCGGGAGCCCGCTATGGACCGGATGCGCTGCGAGACGCGCCACGGGCTTATTCGTACCTTGACCCCTACGGGCGGGGGCAGGACGCCGAGGGCTTTTTTGACGCCGACGCGGGCTACGAACTCCTGCGGGGCGTCACCATGGCGGACTGCGGCAACGTGACGGTGAATCCCTCCGACGTGGTGCACAACTTCGAGCGGCTGGCCGGCGTGGTGGCGCGGATCGCCGAGCGTGGGGCGTTTCCCGTGATCCTCGGCGGCGACCATGCAATCACTTTCCCGGCCGTGGCCGGCCTGGGCCGGTTCGCTCCGCTGGACATAGTGCACTTCGACGCACACCTGGACTACACCCACGACTACCAGGGAACCCTGCTGACCCACGGCAGCCCGATTCGCCGCTGCCACGAGCTCGAGCACGTGGGCTCCATCTCGTCGGTGGGCATCCGTAGCGTACGTCGTGTTCCTTACGAGGAAGCCATGGCCCATGGCAACACCATCGTCACCACCCGCCGGTTCCGCGAGGCGGGTCCGGAGGTCGTGGCCGAGAGCCTGCCCATCGGGTCAAATCTGTACATCACCTTCGACGTGGACGTGCTCGACCCGACCCAGGCGCCCGGGACCGGAACGCCGGAAGTGGGTGGGCTGTATTACGAGGAGTGCCGTCGCTGCCTGACTGCGCTGGTGTCCCGCTCCAACCTGGTCGCGTTTGACGTGGTGGAGGTTGCGCCGCCCTACGACGTGTCCGACCTGACCGCGCAGGTGGCCGCGCGACTGATCGCGGACGTCCTCGCCGCCCGTTTCCCTTCCCGCTAATATTGCCCAGCCAGTGCACGATCCCTCGCTGCTGGTCAATTCCCCGGAGTTTGCCGCCGCGGTAGAGCCAGCCGTACTGCAGGCGCGCCGTCGCGTGCTGTTGCAGGTGATGACCTTCGAGATGGATTCGGTGGGATGGCATTTTTGGGATCTGTTGGTCCGTTCTCCCGCGGAGGAAAAAGTCCTGTGCGTCGACGCCTTTTCCACCGCCAAAATCAGCGACGACCTGGTTTTCAGCCCAAGGTTCCTTTTGGATCCGCAGTTCCGCCGGGAGGTGCGCGACACGCGCCGGCTGCTCCGCCAGGATGAGCGCGACGGCGTGCGCATTGTCGTTACCAACCCCATGGGCTGCCTGTGGCGCAAGTTCCCTATCCGTAACCACAAGAAGATGATGGTGATCGACGACCAGGCATTCCTGGGTGGGATCAACCTCAGCGAGCACAATTTTCGGTGGCACGACCTGATGATGCAGTCCGGCTGCCCCAGCTTGGTGGATGCGCTGGTGCAGGATTTCTACGACACGCTGCGCGGCGTCAACTCCTCAAGGGTCGTGTCAACCCCGGTGGGAAGGCTCTTCTTCCTCGACGGGCGCCGCAGCCGAAACGAATACGAGGACCTCTTCGCCACCATGGAGCAAGCCGAAAAATCCGTCGACGTGATCACGCCTTACGTTTCCGACCCTTTGCTGGGGCGCCTCGCGCAACTTCCGCCGTCCGTTCGGGTTCGGGTTATCAATCCCGCCCGCAACAACAAGGCCATCCTGCAGCAGGAGTTGTTCCGCACCGCCTCCGGTTCCAATCTCGAGGTATTCCTGTATCAACCGGAAATGTGTCACGCCAAAGCCGTCCTGATCGACGGGACGCAGCTCATGCTGGGCAGCTGTAACTTCGATTTCGTGGCCCACGACCTGCAACAGGAGGTCGTTCTGTGCACGGATAACCGCGTGTTGGTGGAACAGTTCCACGACCGCGTCCTGGCGCCGATGCTTGCGGAGAGCGTCCCGGCTCAATCCGCGCCGGCCCGATGGTACCACCGAGCCGGCTTTGTCGTGCCATTGTCCCGGTGGTACGTCAGTCTGCTCAGCCGCCTGCCGCGTTGAGCGCCTCCCGAACGAAGACCCGTCACGGTGCGCCCAGCTGCGGCGACGACAGCCGGAGCGCTTTTAGATCGGAAGCTTGGGCTCGTCGCCGTCGGGCACGTCGATGTCGAAGGAGTTGGCGTTGAACGCAAGCAGGGTGTAGTACCCGAACAGCGTGGTCAGCTCCGTCAGACCCAAGGCGCCGAACTGGTCGATGGCGGCCTGGAAGGTCGCATCGGTGACGCGGTGGTTGTTGAACAGTTCGGTGGCGTAGTTCACCACCGTCTGCTCGTCCGCCGGCAGCTGCGGCAACGCTTTCCGGTCGCGCAGGTTGTCCACGAACTCCGCGCTAATGCCCTGTTCCTTGGCCCGGACGGAGTGGGCGAACCAGATGTACTGGCAGTCCATGTTGCGCGCCGTCAGGATCATAGCGAGTTCCTGGATCTTCTTGGACAGCGAGGACTCGTCGCGCAGATAGTTGACGAGGTAGTTGGACCGCCGGCGCATCTCGGGACTGTTGATCATGGCGGAACCGGGGCCGCTGGAAACCACTCCGCCGGAGTCGGCGGTCTCGTGGTCGAATGCTTCTCGCAGTTCTTCCGGGACCTGGTCACGGGTCAAAATGGGCGTCCGCATGTTTGCCTCCCAGTGCTTTTGGGCCAATATAGACGGGCCAACGACGGCTCAGCAAGTGGGGTTCGCGCTCACGCGTACCCGCTTTCGCAAATCGTCAGCAGCAGGATTTTCAAGATTTGGAGATTATCAGGATTGGGAGAGTTCCATCACAGAATGCTCCCAATCCTGTCAAATCATAAAATCCCGCAAATCCTGCTTCTGACGTTCCTTCGCCGCAGACCGGGGCGCCGAACCGCGCCTTCCGGTGACCAACGGTTCGTATCGTTCCAGCGAAATTCGTAATAGAATACCCGCATTCACCCACGGCCAGGAGGGACGGCAATGGCAACCGTGAACAGCGTGATGGGGCCTATTGATACTGACGACCTGGGGTTCACCCTGAGCCATGAGCACGTGGGAACCAACGCCGCCGGCCTCCGCCATACCTACCCGGAAATCATCGACCGCGACGGCATCCGGGAACAGTCCATCGCCGCCATGCGCGCCGTCAGGGAGGATGGAGTCAGAACCATAATCGACGTGAGTACCTTCGACCTGGGACGGGACGTGCAGTTGATCCGCGAAGTGGCATTGGGCAGTGACATGCAGGTGGTCGTCGCCACCGGCAACCACCTGGCCGTGCCGCGGCCTTTCGGCGAAATCCCTCCCGACGTCATCGCCGAGCTTTACGTTCGAGAAATCGAGGAGGGCATCGAGGGTACGGGGATCAAGGCCGGCATCATCAAGGTGGCCAGCGACGAGGGCGGGATTACCGCCCCACAGGAGAACGTGCTGCGAGCCGCGGCGCGCGCGCAAAAAGCCACCGGGGTGCCCATCTCCACCCACACCTGGTCCCCCGAGCGCATCGGCGATGCCCAGGTGCGCGTCCTTGAGGAAGAGGGGGTTGACCTGGACCGGGTGTACATTGGGCACAGCAATGACGACACCGACCTGGAGTACCTGCTGGGGCTGCTGAAAAAAGGTGTGTGGCTGGGTCTGGACCGCTATCCCGGTGGCACGCGACCGGGCACGCCTGACTGGGAGCAGCGGACGGAAGTGGCCAAGGCGTTGATGGACGCCGGGTTCACCCACCGTATTTTCCTCTCCCACGACTACTCGGTGCCCAAGGCGCGCCACGGCGCAGAGGTGCAGGAGCAACGGCGACGGGCCAACCCGGATGGCTACAACTTCATCCCCCGTTACGTCCTGCCCCGCCTGAAGGAAATGGGAGCGTCGGACGAGGACATTCACCAGATCACAGTGGAGAACCCTCGACGGTTCTTCACCGGCGAGCAGCGCTTGGCTTCCGAAGTCCCGGTAACGCAGTCGTGATATCTTCGCTCGCGCGAGGCCGCCACTACAAGTGGTACGCCTTCGCGACCCTGGCGGTAGGCATCTTCGCCTCTGTGGTCGACCACGGCAGCGTAGGAGTTGCCCTGCCGACCATAGCGACCCATTTCCAAACCGATATCCCCAGCGTCCAGTGGCTGGTGATCGGCTATGCCATGACGATCATCGCCCTGCTGCTGCCCATGGGCCGGCTGGCGGATATCATCACCTCCAAGCGCGTGTACATCATCGGCTCGGCGGTAACAATCGCCGGCTCTGTCGCGGCGGGAACGTCCTCCGACCTGGGGATACTGATCATCTCCCGCATCGTGCAGGGCACCGGCGCGGCCATGACCCAGGGCACCGGCATGGCCATCATGATAGGCGCCTTCCCGCCCAACGAGCGCGGGAAGGCCATTGGCCTGATTATGACGATGGTCGGCACCGGAGCGGTCGCCGGCCCGGCCATGGGCGGCTTCCTGGTCGACGCTTTCGGATGGCGCTCCGTGTTCTTCGCCACGGTGCCTATGGTTGCCATCAGCATCGGCATGTGCGTTGCGGTGCTGACCAGCACGGACCAATCGCGCCCGGTTCGCGGCCCGGGGCAGGGGGCCTTTGACTGGCTGGGAGCATTTTTGTCCTCCAGCGCCCTGCTGGCGTTGCTGCTTGGCATCACCAACGCCCACCGCACCGGCTGGACTTCCCCGCCCATAGTGGGGGCCGCCGTGGCTTTCGTTGTGCTCTTGGCGGGGTTCATCTGGTGGGAGCTACGAATCGCCAACCCAATGCTGAACCTGCGATTGTTCCGCCGGCGCAACTTTTTCCTGGGTGTCACTGCCAACTACCTCATGTTCATCGGCAGCTCGGCGATCCTGTTCATGACGCCGTTCTACCTGCAGAATGTTCTTGGCTATAGCCCGTCGGTGGCGGGTCTTTGCGTAGTCCCCGGAGCCCTGTGCATGGCGATGCTGGGTCCGATCAGCGGCCGGCTTTCCGATCGTTATGGCTGGCGCAAGTTCACCGTGACCGGACTGATCCTGTCGACGACAGGCATTACCATTCTGTCCCAGGCGACTGCGGAATCTTCGCTATTCCAGGTGATCCCCGGCCTGATGCTGACCAGCAGCGGCATGGGCACCTTCTACTCCCCTAATTCGAGCTCCATTTTGAGCGCGGTGGAACGGGAAAGCCACGGCGTGGTTTCGGCGCTGGTCAACCTGATCCGCAACGCCGGCAATGTGGTCAGCGTCGCCGTTGCCACCGCCATCGTAACCGCCACCATGGGTTCCATGGGCTACGAGCCCAGCCTGGACGCGGTGCGCCACGGCGCGGCATCCGGAGTGGGAACCGCGTTCACCGTGGGAATGAGATACGCTTTCTTCACCATGATTGGAGCATTGTCGGTGGCGCTCTTTTTGTCGGCGCTGCCCACCCACCATGAGGATCAGGCCGTACCGGCCAGCACTCGGCCCGAACCCGCACTCCGCCCGGCGGCGAGCCCGGCACAGGAGGACTGACGTATGACCAGCACGACCACTCAGGATTGCGGCGAAGGCATCCTCGAAGCATTTCGCAATCTTGGCATTGATTACATAATCTCCTCCCCCGGGTCGGAATGGGCGCCGGTGTGGGAAGCCCTGGCCCGTCAGAAGGTCAACGAGACGCCGGGGCCGCAGTACATCAACTGCTGGCACGAGACCCTGGCGGTGAACATGGCCAGCGGCTACACGCGGGTCACCGGGCGGATGCAGGCGGTCCTGCTGCACGCCGGCGTCGGTTTGCTCCAGGGCAGCATGGGCGTGCACGGCGCGATGATCGGAGAGGTGCCCATGCTGGTGTGCTCCGGCGAGGCCACAAGCTACGGTGAGGACCCGGAGATCGACCCTCAGGGGCAATGGTACCGCAATCTCAGCGTGGTGGGTGGCCCGGACCGGTTTGCTGACGCCTTCACCAAGTGGAGCGGCCGAGCCACGAGCCCGCACACCGTGTACGAGCAACTGGTTCGGGCCGGCGAACTGGCTCAGCGTGTGCCCCAGGGGCCATCGTTCATGAACATCCCCATCGAGACTATGGTGCATTCGTGGACGCCGCCGGAAAAGCTCAGGACAGTTCCGTCCGCGCCCAAAATCCGGCCATCGGATCAGGATATTGCCGAGTTGGCTGATCTGATCGCCCGCAGCAGATCGCCGCTTATCATCACAGACAGCGCCGGACGCGAAGTCCAGGGTTTCAACAACCTGGTGGCCCTGGCCGAACTGTTCGCTATCCCGGTGCTGGAGAGCGCGGCGCTGTACGCCAACTTCCCCAAGAGCCACCCCCTGTACCTGGGCGGCCAGTCGGAACGCTATCTGCAACATACGGACCTGGTGATCCTGGCCAGCAGTCGCGCCCCCTGGTATCCGCCCCAGGCCGGGCCGCAAAACGCGACCGTGGTGGCCATGGGTGAAACCACGGTCAAGGAATACATGGTGTACCAGAACCTCTTCGCCGACCGCTATGTCGAGGGTGATCTCACCATCGGGCTGGGTCTGCTGGTCGAGGCGTTGCAACCCGCCGTGGCCAGTCGCCGGGACGAGATAGAAGCCCGGCGACAGCGCTGGGCTGAAGAACACGAGCGATTGGCCGAAGCGACCTATGCCGCCGAGGCTGCCGCCAGCAGCAGCCGCCCCATCGACCCGGCCTGGCTGTGCGCTGTGCTCAGCGAGGTGATGCCGGAGGATGTGGTTTACTCCGAGGAGGTCACCACCCATCGGGGCGCCATCGGCCGTCACGTCGGCTGGGACCGGCCCCAGAGTTACTACAAGACCAATGGTGGTTTGGGCCAGGGCCTGGGGCTGGCGCTGGGCGTCAAGCTGGCGAAGTCCGACCAGCCCGTGGTGGCGCTCATGGGCGATGGCGGCTTCCTCTACAACCCGGTGACCCAATGCTTCGGCGTGGCATGTGAAGCCAACCTGCCGTTCCTGACCGTGCTGTTCAACAACGGCGGCTACGAAGCTATGCGGGGCAACCACCTGGCCTATTACCCCGACGGCATCGCCGCGCGTTCGGACATCTGGCACGGTGTGCACATCCCCGGGCCGGATTACGCCAAGCTCGTGGAACCCTTCGGCGGCTACGGCGAACGGGTGGAGGACCCCTCCGATCTTGCCCAGGCTCTGCGCAACGGCCTGGCCGCAGTCAACGAAGGCCGCGTCGCGCTAATCGACGTCGTCCTCAACAAGTGACGGGGTGGTGATAAACGAGGACAGGATGGAACGGATGCGGCGAGATTGATATTTCGTGTACTCCGGTCCACTGTCTTTCAGCATCAGCGCTGAATCCAAGGACCCGAAGCGAGCGCTTGCGTCGAGGATTTCCACGCCAACCACCCCGCCGCTCGCATCGTAATCGACTGCAATGCCGTCGTCGGGTTCCACCGTGCGCGCCACGTCGACTTTTCTGAGATACACATAGAGCGCGTCGACATCTGCGCTGTACTCAATCTGCATGGCAGCAACCCTTCAGTCAGTTCGATCCACCACGGTTATGATCAGGATACCATTTTCGGTCTCAACGAAGGTTACCCTAATCTGGCGATCCCCTATTTGTTTGTAGGCGTTCGTCCGGCCACGGATCGAAGGCTCGACATGATCCGGATCCACAGCCGCATCTTCAACTTCCGTTTCGCTAATCCCACGCCAGCGCATTCGGCGGCGAGCATGGCGATCATACCTGATAGGTTGGCTCATACGGGCAATCGACCGATCTCCCGCGCCAACTCGATTAGCCGCTCGTCGGCCCCGTAGTCTCCCAGTAGGGACAGGCCGACGGGCAGGCCGTCTACTTCGCCTAGCGGCAGACTGATCTGCGGCCGGCCGGTGTTTCCGGCTATCGAGGTGAGCGCGCTGTTGCGCAGCCGCAGCGTGTGTCGCTCGGAAACGGGCTGGCCGAGCAGCGGAGCCGGGGACACCGTGGTTGGCAGGCACATCGCAACGTCCCCGCCGTCGAACACCTCGTTCATGCGGGCAATCACGGCATCGCGGCCGGCCTGCGCGGTGACGATCTGCTCATCGGTAATCGACCGGGCCAGGACGTAGCGGTCGGACACCTCGAAGCTGAAGGTGGGATTGACCCGGTCGATCCAGTCCCGCGCCGACTCCCATGCCTCGCGGCTCTGCAATGCTTGCTGGTGACCCGACCACTCCTCCAGACTGGTTGGGGATAACCGTACCGTTGCCGACACGGCGAAGAGCGCGCCAATTTTCTCCAGGACAGGTTCCAGCGCTTGTCGTGTGCTCGGCTCAGCCAACTCCCAGGCGTCTTCAGCTACGACCAGGCGCTGGGGACGCGGTGTTTCGTTGCCGGGCGGGATGATGACTGACCCGACCCGGGCGAAGGTCTCGGCGTCCCGAGCGAACCAGCCGATGGTGTCGAAGGACGGAGCCTGAAGCAGCATCCCGTCCAGCGGGATCCGCCCGTGCGTAGGCCGCAAGCCAAACAGGCCGCAGAAGCTGGACGGCACCCGAACCGAGCCTCCGGTGTCCGAACCCAACGCGAAGTCCACCAATCGGCCGGCCACTGCGGAAGCGGACCCGCTAGACGAACCGCCCGGCACCCGGCCGGGCGCACTCGGGTTCACAGGAGTCCCGTAGTGCATATTCTCACCGAATATCCCGCGGGTGAGCTCGTCGGTGATGGTCTTGCCGACCATTGAGGCTCCGGCGTCGACCAGTCGTTCCACCGCCCAAGCCGTGGACTCCGCGGGACCGTGGGTCGCCAGCCAATAGGGATTGCCGCAGCCGGTGACGTGACCGGCGATGTCAAAGATGTCCTTCGCCGCGAAGGTGAGGCCGGACAACGGTCCGCCGTCAGTGCCGGCGAGGTACGCATTGCTTTCGGGAACGAAGGCGTTGAGCGGTCCGGCCATGGTTAAATCATTTCCTCGTTGAGTCTGACGCCGAAGCCCGGTTGATCCGATGGGGCGATATAACCGTCCTCCGGCTCGGGTTCGTCGAGCCAGAGCACGTCCCGGGGCGAACGGATGTGGTCGGAGTGATACTCGGCGAAATCTGCCCAGTCGGAGGCGGCGATGAGATGCAGGCCCCAAACCTCGGCTCCCCGGTGAGGCGAAACCGGTATGCCGGCGGCCCGGGCAAGGTCGATGATGCGCCGGCCGGCCGTGATCCCGCCGCACCACGTGATATCCGGTTGCCACAGGCCCAAGGCCTCGGCGCGAGCAATGTCCGCAAATCCGAAATGGGTGAACTCGTGCTCACCGCCGGCGATGAGGGTGGGTGCCGCTACCGCGCGCAGGTCGGCCTGACCGGCCAGATCATCCGGGGTCAGCACGTCCTCGTACCAGTAAAGGTCGTACTCGGAGAGGATGTCCGCCATGCGGACGGTGACCTCCGCATCCCACGACATGTAGCAGTCGACCATGATGCGGGCATCAGGGCCATAGAGTTGACGGGCACTCGCCGCTGCGTTTGCGGCCGTCTCGTAGTCGGCGTCGCCAACCCAACGGTGCGGAAACTTGTGGGCGCTAAAGCCGAGGTCGCGGTACGCTTCCGAATCCGGACCGGTGGCATAGGCCAGGATACTGGGTTTCCGGGCGCCGCCCAGCAACTCGTACATCGGCTTGTTCTCTGCTTTGGCCAGAAGGTCGTGGAGGGCGAGGTCAACGCCACTGAGCGCCATCATCGCCAGCCCCTTGCGCCCGTAAGGTAGGGACTGATCGTAAAGGTAGTCCCACGTGTCCACGATGTCTGCCAGGCCGTTGATCTCACGGTCCAGCAGCAACTCGCGGAAGTGGCGGTTGACGATTTCCACGCCGGCCACACCGCCGCCGCCGTATCCGAAGCCAACGGTTCCCACGTCCGTCTCCACGCGAACGACGATTTGCCAGAAGTGGGTGCGCCAGGATGGAACGACGTACCGATAGTTAGGGTATACGGCGCGTACTTCGGTGATTTTCATCTATTCGACAGGCCCGCCCAGCGGCGCAGCCGGCGAGGCGCTCTCCAGGAAGGTTCCATATCCCGGGTTTTGCTGGAGTTCGCCCTCCTGCAGCAGCACCTGCCCTCGCAGCATGGTGATCCAGGGACGACCGTTGACCTGCCAGCCCTCGAACAGGGTGTATCCCGCGTTGCTGTGGTGGTCGCTGGCGGTGACGATGCGGTCGCCGTTGGGGTCCAGGATGAGGAAGTCGGCGTCGGAACCCACCTGGATCACGCCCTTGCGCGGGTAGATGCCGAAGATGCGGGCCGGGTTTTCCGCCATGACCCGGGCCAGCCACCAGATGGGCAGGCCACGCTGCACTACCCCTTCGCTGTACATCAGCGGCACTATGGTCTCGATTCCGGGGGAGCCGAAGGGAACCGACATGCCGTTGGCGTCTACAAAGATGTTGTCCCAGCCGGGCTGCTTGAGCTCTTGGGGATGCGGAGAGTGGTCGCTGGCCACAATGGATACGTGACCCTGGCGCAGACCTTCCCACAAAGCGTCACGGTCGGGTCCATCCTCGGGTCGCAATGGCGGGCCAATTTTCGCCAGGGGGCCGCGCTCGGCCATCTGGGCATCGGAAAGCAGCAGGTATTGGGGGCAGGTCTCCGTCCAGACCCGCTGGCCGAGACTCTGGGCCTGCTTGATGCGTTCCAGGCCCAACTGGGTGCTGAGGTGCACCACGTATGTGGGGCAGCGGGTGGCCGCAGACATCTTGACGGCGCGGTTGATTGCCTCTTCCTCAGCCCAATCGGGACACGCCGTCGGGAAGTCGGTCGGGTGCGTGTGGCCCTCGCCCAGGAGCTTGTTTTCCAGGTACTCGATGATGTTGCCGCTTTCGCAGTGGAGCTGCAGGACTCCGCCGCTACGTCCCACCAGGTCCATCGCCTCGCAGATGTAGTCGTCGTCGCACATCCGGCCGGGCCGCTTCTTGTAGGTCATGAACATCTTGAACGATTTGACGCCCAGATCCACGGCGTTGGGCAGACCGGACAGGATGCTCGGTCGGTTCTGCAGGATGAAATGGAAGGCAAAATCGGTAAGAGCGGCTCGTTCGACGGTTTCGCGGGTGCGGTGGACGGCCTGGGGCAGGGTCTCGTCGCCCTCCAGTTGGTAGGTGCCGAAGGGCACGAGGGTGGTCAGGCCGGCGTGCGCTGCGGCCAGCGAGCCCAGGGCATAATCGTCGTGGCCGTCCAGGTGAACGTGACTGTCGATCAGTCCGGGAAGCACGAATTTGCCGCTGGCGTCGATGTACCGGTCGGCCGGCGGCAGGTAGTTCTCCGGTCCGATGGCCACGATCTTCTCGCCGGAGATCGCGATTGAACTCTCGTACACCTGCGACGAGGTTACGATTTGCCCGCCTACGATGACCGTATCCACATGATTCGCTGCCATGTCGACACCTCCTTCTGCTAGAAAACGCCCTGTGGTTCCAACCCCAGCAGGAACTGGCCCGCCGTTTCGTAGTGCACGTGGTGGCCCTGCACGTGCTGGGTGATGACGTGCATGTCTTGGAACCTGCGCTGGATCGGGTTGGACTGGAAGATGCCGCTGGCTCCGCACAGGGTGTACGCGGCGTCCACCACCTGGGCCGACGTGCGGATGGCATGGGTAGCGGCCACGCGGAGCTGGATACGCTCGTCGGTGGAAAGGCTACCCTTGCTGCACGCCGAATCCCAAAGCCGCCCGTGTGCGTCCTTCAGGAAAGCCCGGGCCGAACTCTGCTGTGCGTGGGCCTCTCCGATGGTGCGCTGCGTGGTCTGGTGATCGCGAAGCAGGACGCCGGAGCGATAGGGTGTCCTGCTGCCGCCCACCTCGATGGCGATGTCCAGGCTCTTGCGCGCTACTCCCAACGCCACGGTGGCAAAGCCGGTGGCGAAGAGCAGCGTGGTGGGAATGCCGTAGAGCGGGCGGTCGCACCAGGACGGTCCCTCCTGCACGAAGGAGCGTTCCTCGGGGACGAACAGGTCGTCCACCTGGAAACTGAAACTGCCGGTTCCGCGAAGTCCGGCGACCTGCCACAGGTCCACCATGCGCACCCGGTCGATTGGCATCAGGTGCAGGCGGGTTTGCGGAGGCTTCCCATCGGCTCCGGCTCCGTTCTCGGGGATGACGGGGGCCAGCGCGGCGATCCAGGTAGCGTGGTCGCTGCCGCTGCTGAAGTTCCAATGCCCGCTCAGCTGGAAGCCGTCTGGAACCGGTACCGATTTCGACCCGCCGGTGGGTGGCCCGTTGGTTACTACGGCCCGCGGCTCGCCCCAAATCTCACGCGCCGTGGTCATGGTCATGCGCGTTGACCTGGTGGAGAAGACGTTGTTCTGGTTCAGGCACCAGGCCACGCTGGCGTCGGCTCCCGCAAACAACTCCAGGATCTTCAGGAAATCAGGATGGGCCAGTTCCGCTCCGCCCAATTCGCGGGGCAATAGCAGCCGGAAGAACCCGGCATCCGCCATATCTGCGGCCAGGTCGGACGGCATTTGCCGTTCGGCGTCGATCCAGTCGGCGGCCGCGTCGACGCGGGCCACGAAGTCGGGAGCGGCGGCCAGGTAGTGGTCAATATCGGTGGGTACGGCGACGGTGGTCATTTTGTCTCTCGATGCAGGATTGATTGCCGCCTACGGTACACGGGGGGCAATACGGTGTCAAAGGAGACATTCAGGGTCGGGCTTCGTCAATGAGCACATCGCCGCCCCAGGCGCCCATGGTAATCCAGTTATCGCGCAGCAGTTCCATGCCCAGCAGGGGTTGGTCAACTGACTCGAGAACTTCCACCCAGTGGAACCGTCCGTGCCATACTATGCGGGTTCTATAATAGGCGAAATGCTCCATTTCACCGCTGGCCACCGTGGCGGGTAGGCTGCCGATTTTGACCAGCCCCAGCTCCCGAATGACTGCTTCGGGCAGCATCAACCATCCGGTGAAGCCGGTATCGACGATAACGTCACACTGACGCAATCCCTCGTTGGCGTACTCGACGGATACGATGAGCCAGGGCTCCAGCTCGCCGTCCGCGTTTTCGACGACTTGTCCCCTAATCACGGCGCTGGCTGCGCGGCCGATAGCGCGAACCCGTGCGGTACACCGCCGGATACCCGACCCGTTCCGCCCAGGTGAAGGCGTTGGGGCGTCGCTTTCGCAAGCGCAAGTCAGCGGTCAGGGTGTTTTTGGCAATCTCGTAGTCACCGCTTTTCACGTCGATGACCACCACCTTGCCCTTGTGTTCCGGTCCCAGGGTGGGGAGTATCTTTTCGTTGTAGATGGTGCGCCCGATCGTCGGCGCGTTGCCTCCGTTGAACTCCATAACGATCAGCCTCCGCCGCCATTCTAGCACTGCGCCGGGGGCGTTCGACGACCGGCGCGCTACGGAGCTTTTCCCGAATACCGGAACGCCTACTCACCCGGCACATCCGCGGTTGTAAGTGTTCAGAATTCAGGAAGTTGTCATTGCGAGGCGCTTGCACAGTGGCAATCTCGTTGGCGCAGGGGAGTCCTTCAGGGCCGACGCTGCGCCAACGAGATTGCCGCGCTGCGCTCGCAATGACAACCACCCGGATCTTGAACCCTTACCGGCCCGTAAAGCGGTAGCCGGCTCTTACCAATCAGGCTACAATCCCGCCAGAACCAGCAAACCTCAGGAGACCAACGACCATGCCCCTATTCGAAGGATTCGACCGGATGCAAGTTACCGCCGGCAGTGGCGAAATAGTCAACTTGGTGAAGGGTGGCAGCGGCCCCCCGCTCCTGCTGCTGCATGGCTATCCGCAGACACACACCATGTGGCATAAGATCGCGCCCAGGCTGGCGGAGGACTTCACGGTGATCGCGGCGGACCTGCGCGGCTACGGCGACAGCGGCAAGCCCCAGGGCAGCCCCGACCACTTCAATCACTGCAAGCGGGCGCAGGCGCAGGACCTGGTGGACGCCATGAGCCACCTGGGGTTCGACACGTTCTTCCTGGGGAGCCACGACCGGGGTGCCCGCGTCGCCCACCGGTTGACCAAGGACCACCCCCAACGGGTGCTGCGGCTGGCGACGCTGGACATTGTGCCTACGCGCCACATGTTCAGCATCGTCGACAAGGAGATGGCCACCAACACTCACCACTGGTTCTTCCTGATCCAGCCCTACGACTTTCCGGAGCGAGTCATCGGCGCCGACCCCGACTACTACATCCGCTCGCGGTTCATGCGGGAGCACAACCCCGAGGAGGTGTTCCCGTCTGAGGCGGTGGAAGAATACGTGCGTTGCTTCAGCAATCCCGATGCCATTCACGGCGCGTGCGAGGACTATCGCGCCGGCGCCAGCATCGACCTGGAGCACGACGAGGCCGACTTCGAGAACAAGGTGAACTGCCCCCACCTGGCCCTGTGGAGCGACCGGGGTTTCGTGGGCCGCACCCAGGATGTTCTCGGAGTGTGGCGCAACTATTCCAACAACGTGGAAGGTCAGTCGCTGCCCTGCGGACATTACATTGCTGAGGAACTGCCCGACGACGCGTACCGTCTGCTCCACGAATTCTTCACCCGGTAGGTGCGATCATGGCCCAGGACTACCTCGACCTTCTATCTGAGTTTGTTGCCGAAACCCGCTGGGAGGATCTGCATCCGACCGCCATTGCCGCCGCCCGGGACGTGGTGCTGGACACCATCGGCGCGATCCTGGCCGGCAGCCGCCTGTCGGAAAACGCCAACTTCGCCGGACTCGCCGCGACCATGAGCGGACCCGGCAGGGCGACCGTCCTGGGTCATGGGCATCGGGTGCAGCCGGTCTGGGCCACCATGGTCAACTCCACCGCCGGCGTGTCGCTGGAGATGGACGAGGGCAATCGCCTGGGCGGTGGGCATCCGTCCATCCACGTCACACCCGGGGCTATCGCCGTGGGCGAGGAACTGGGAAGCAGCGGCCGCGAGGTCCTGGCGAGCATCATCGTGGGCTACGAGGTCATCTCCCGCATCGGCGCCGCGACTACGGTCAAGGCCGAGGTGCACTCCCACGGCACTTGGGGAACCATCGGCACGGCGGCGGCAGCGGCGCGACTGCTGGGTTTCGACGCCGGGCAAACCAGGGTGGCGATGAACCTTGCCATGTCCATGAGTCCCGCGAACACGTGGACGCCCTGCATCGAAGGGGCCACCGTGCGCAACCTGTACCCCGGACGGTCCGGTTTCCAGGGAATTATGGCGGCCCACCTGTCGCAATGTGGGTACACTGCCATCGCCGACGGGCCGGCGGACCTCTACCGCACATTCCTGGGTGACGGCTTTGACCCGGACGCGGTGACTGATGGATTGGGGACCAGCGGCAGTCTGCGCATCCAGCAGAACTACTTCAAGCTGCACGCCTGCTGCCTGTACAACCACCCGGTGCTGGATGCCGTGCAGGACCTGCTTCATGAAGAGCGTTTTTCCCCATCGGACGTGAAAAGCATCGCGGTTACCGCGCCGCCCATCGCCGGCATCATGGCTGACCCGCACCCCGAAAACATGCTGGCCGCCAAGTTTTCGATTCCTTACGCCGTCGCCGCCGCAATCTGCTACGGCCGGACCGACGTCACCGCATTCGTGCCGGAGCGGGTGGACAGCGCCGACATCCGCGCGCTGGCGGAGCGCGTTTCACTGGACTCCGATCCCGAGATGAACCTGCGCCGGTACGACTACCCGGCGGCGCGGGTCGCCGTGCAAATGGCCGACGGCCGTGTACGCCGCGCGGAGGTCACGTCTCAGCGCGGCGACTTCTCCAATCCCGCCGACCGGGAGGAACTGCTGGGCAAGTTCGATCTGCTATCGCGGGAGACCCTTGGCGCTAGTGGAGTACAACGGGTCATCGAAACGGTCAGCCGCCTGGATCGGTTGTCCGACGTGGGCGGACTGACCGCGTTGCTATCCGCCAAATAGCCGTTAGTACTCGATGCTGTAGATCCGGGCCGCGTTGTCGTGGAACATGGCGGCGCGCTCGCTGGCCGAGTAGCCGGACGTCATGCGCTTGAAAGCGTTGTACATGACGTTGTACGAGAAGGACACCTTGTCCGGCGGGAAGTTGCTCTCGAACAGGCAGCGGTCGGGTCCGAACTGGTCGATGCAGTAGGTGATCAGCGGCCCCATCTCCTCCGCCAGTTGTTCCGATCCGATGGGCGTGACCCGAGTGTGCCAGTCGAAACCATATCGCGGCTGGCCCACGCCGCCGAGCTTCATCACCACATTGGGACATTGCGCCAGCGCTGCCACGCCCTCGCGCCAGGCCGGCATCACCTCGTCGTCCCGGTTGCCGTAGGGGCCGACGCGGATCAAACCGCCGATGTGGTTGGACACAATGGTCAGGTCCGGGAGGGCGTTGGCGAAGTCCACCACGTCCGAAAGCTGCGGGAAGTACACCACGTTCTCGTATACCAGACCGCGATCGGCCAACACTCTGGCCCCGGCGCGCAGCTGCGGGTCGGCCAGCTTGTGCTCGGTCGAACGACTATCCAGTTCGGGGTGCGGATCCCACCCGGTGTTGTAGCGGATGCCGCGAAAACGGTTGGGGCTGGCAGCCTGGAGTGCATCGAGGACGCGGGCCACGTCGTCGCCCAGGGCCAGGTCCGCGTGGCCGATGATGGCGGCGGCGGCCTTGGTCGGTCCGTAGAGGCCGGTGGCGCTGGCGGCGGCAATGCCCTGGACGAATTCGACCTCTCCCACCGGCCGCAGCTCTGCCGGCCCGTCGGGACGGTACATTGACCGTGCTTCAAGGAACACGGTGGAGCGGACGTTGTGACCGCTGTTCACGTCCGCGGCCAACTCATCCAGCAGGTAGCGATGGTAGGGGACGCGGTCCATGCGAACGTCCCAGAAGTGGTGGTGGGCATCGCAGATGGGTAGGTCCGGCTCGAGAGAGGGTTCGGCGGTCAGGGCCAGCCAGTCGTTGTCTCCGTAAGGCATGGTTGCGCTCCGTGTGGGGTGTGACCGGAAAGTGCGTGGAATATAGCAAACGGCCTCCCCCTGGTTTGGGAGAGGCGCGTTTGCATTGCGTATGGTTCGATCCTAATCGTCCGCCGTGACCTCGGCCGGTTGTGCGGAGTACGTCTGTGCCTCGTAGGGTTGACCGGTGGCGGGGTCAACCTCGAAGGGCCCGGGCAGATCCAGTTCCTTGGCCATCTCGCGGACGGCGGGGAGAACTTCCTGGCCCATGAGGCGCAGGCTGCGCATGGCGTCGTCGTGGGTCATGGCGCCGTCGCCGTCCCAGAAGAAGATGCTGCCGGGGCGGATGGTCTCCAGGACGTGGCGGATCTTCGGGATCACGCTGTCCGGCGTGCCGGAGATGATGGTGTAGTCGTTGACCTGCTGCTCGTAAGGACGGGAGAGGACGCCGCCAGGGCCGGCGCTGCCCCCGCGGGCGGCCGTGGCAACCTCGGTGGTGGGCAGGACGCGCCGGCGGGAGGTCAGTCCAGGGAGATGCAGCAGTGCCTGGTTGGTGGTTCCCTCGTTTCCGGCCAGGAAGGGGTTGCTCGGACCCTGCACGTACTTGCGCCCGGTCTGCTCCGCCAGTTCCTCAGTCTCGTCGACGTGAACTTTCCACAGGTAGCCGATGTTCTGCGGGCCGGATTCGTAGCCCAGCTCAGCGGCCGTGTCGTGGTAGATCTGGAACGCCTGCTTGGTGGGTTCCATCTCGGTGGCCAGCATGATATAGGGGATGCGCTGCTCGGCGGCCCACACCAGGGAGTCGCGAGAGACCACGCCCGGCAGCCAGATGGGCGGGTGCGGCTTCTGGTAGGGGCGCACCCACGGGTTCACGTGGCGGAAGTGGAAGTGCTTGCCCTCCCAGCGGAAGGGGCCCGGGGTCGTCCACGCCTTGACGATGAGCTCGTGGGCTTCCTTGAACCGCTCCCAGTTGTAATGGGGTTCAATGTTGTGCGCCACGCTCTCGCGCCCGGTGCCGCGCACCCAGCCGGACACCAGCCGTCCGTGCGAGATCATGTCGATCATGGCCAATTGTTCCACCAGCCAGAGCGGGTCGTCCCAGAGGGGCAGAATGTTGCCCAGGAGGACGATCTTGGCCCGGTTGGTGATGCGGGCCAGGATGGATGCCTCCACGTTCATCGCGCCGCCCATGCAGAAGGGCGTGCTGTGGTGCTCGTTGAGCATCAGGCCGTCGAAGCCCATCTCCTCGGCGTAGAGCTTCTCGTCCAGATAGCGGTTGTAGAGACTGGCGCCCAGTTCGGCATCGTAGATGTCGTTGCTCACGTTGAGGTCCATGATGGACTTGCCGGTGGCGCCAAAGTACCCGGATTTGGGGTCCTGGTACGGCCTTTCCGTAAAGTATCCGATAAACATGTCGCTTCTCCTTGCGCTTCCGGGTACGGCCGGATTTTACCACAGCGATGATGCGCTTATTGGGTTGCCAGAGCTTCGGCGTCGCTGATGTACTGCGTGGTTTCTCTGATGCGCCGTTCGGTCTGGGGGTTGCAGCGTTTGTCGTAGAAGCAGGCGCCGTGGAGTTGCCCCAGGCGGCTGTAATAGCGGCCCAGGAGACTTTCGGCGGCCGGCTCCCGGTCGGCAAGTCCGTCCAACTCGTCAGTGGTGCGTGCGGTGGTCACCGGTTCTTCGCCGCTGCGAGCCAGGATAAGGCCATCGGTGGCTCGCTTGGTGGCGCACCAGGCTTTCTCCGCCGCATCGCGGACGTCGCCGCGGTCAAAGCAGTTGATGGCTTGGGCTTGCATATCGCGGGCATCGGCAAAAAGCTCGTCCACGCGGTCTTGAATTGAAGTGGTTGCCACGTGTCTCGTCCTCCCAAGGGCTATGACGCCAGGAAACCCTTGACCAGGCTCAGGAATTCGTCGGTCTTCTCCAACTCGGGACGATGGCCGCATCCGTCCAGGATGTCGAGACGAGATCCGGGGATGGAGTCGTGGTACACCTGACCGGCGGACACGGGGACGATGTTGTCTTCGCGTCCCCAGATGATCTGGGTGGGCACTCGCTTGAGCCGGCGGACCAGATTGGGCATGGCCAGATTATGCATGTATGGACGCCAGCTGAGGCGACACGCCTCCTCCCGCGCCACGGCCCAGGCTTCGTTCAGCTCAGCCGAGGGTTCCTCCGGGCAGACCTCGCCGAATTCGGGGGTCGCCTCGGGATCAAGGAATCCGGCGACGATATAGTCTCTCGGCACCACCAGGAACATGTCGAAGATCTCTCCGGAGGGGGGGCGGATTCCGGCCGGCGCCACCAGCACCAGTTTGCGAACCATGTCGGGCGACATCGACGCCATTTCCGCGGCCAGCCAGCCCCCCAGCGAGAACCCCAGCAGGTTTACCGGCCCAAGATTCAGATCATCCAGGGCTTCCAGGTACCAACCGGCCATGTCCCGCATGTTCATGATCCATTCCTGGCCTTCGGTGGCGCCGAATCCAGGATGGGAGGGAATGTGGACGGCAAATTCCCCGGTCAGTTCGTTCTGGTAGCGAACCTGCCCATGGTGGCCCATTTCGTCATGCAGGATCACTAAGGGGTCACCCGAGCCGCCCCTGACCAACTGGAGCTTGGTGCCAGCTACCTCCGCGAACTCTTCGGTCCATGTCTGGGTGCCTGTCGCCATTTGCCACGCCCTCCTTGCATTTTCCCCGTTAGGATCATTCGCGGCACATGATAGCACGGAGGCGGACATCAGGCAGGGCGCTCGCCGGCAACCTCCGACGTCTCACGAGTTCGACACCGGCCTCTTGACACCGCTCCAAAAAGGCATACATTCGCCTTACGTTCAGGACCACGATAACAAAGCGGCAAGCCCTAACCGCCAGGAGTTAATCCATGAACATCACCAAGCGGATCGCTGAATACGTTACTGCCACCGACATTGAGGACTTCCCTCCCGATGCCATTGAAGCGGCCAAGGGAGCGATCATGGACTGTCTGGCGTGTATGCTGGCCGGCTCCCGGGAATCCCTGTCGGATATTCTTTGCCGCTACGTCGCGGCCGAAGGCGCCTCCCCAACCGCCAGCGTTGTGGGGCGAGGATTTCGGACCTCGGCGGCCAACGCTGCCCTCGTCAACGGCGCCATGGCCCACGCCCTGGACTACGATGACATCACCCAGATCACTAAGACCCATCCCACCGCAGTGTTACTGCCCGCATCCCTGGCGGTGGCTGAGGAGTTTGGCGCGTCCGGCAAGGACCTGCTGCTCGGTTATATGTCCGGCTTCGAGGTCGCCTGCGCCGTGGGCGAGTCGCTGAGTGAAGCTTATTACGATGATCTGGGATGGCACCCCACCGGCCCGCTGGGGGCGGTGGGAGCGGCGGCGGCGGCCAGCAGGATCATGGCTCTGGGCCCGGAACGGACGGCCATGGCCGTCTCCCTGGCGGCTTCCCAGGCGTCGGGATTGCGACAGAACTTCGGCACCATGACCAAGCCGTTCCACGCCGGGGACGCCGCTCGCGCTGGGGTCGTCGCGGCCAAGTTGGTGCAGGAAGGTTTCACCGCCAGCGAGGACGCACTGGAAGGACGGTTCGGATTCATCCGCGCCTTCTCGGGCGGCCAGGGATTCGACAGCGAGCAGGTGGTCCAGAATTTGGGAAACAAGTGCTACCTGGTGGAGTCGGGCATTGAAATCAAGAAATACCCCTGCTGCGGCAGCGCCCACCTGGCGCTGGATGCCACCTTCGACCTGTTGTCCCAGGGCAGCATAGACCCTGCGGCGGTGGACCGGATCGACGTGATGGTGGACTTCGATCCGCCGCGGTCACTGATCCACTCCCGTCCGGTGTCGTCTTTGGAGGGCAAGTTCAGCATGCAGTATTGCCTGGCGGCCGCCCTGCTGGACCAACGGGTCGGGTTGCAGTCCTTCACTGACGATCAGGTGATGCGACCCGAAGCCCAGGCAATGATCCCACGCATCGAAATGCGCCGCATCCCGGGCAACGAGGGGCAGCCCAGTTGGACCGAAGGCTTCCACCAGGTTGACGTCCAGTTGAAGGACGGCAGCACCCTTCGCCAACAGGCGCACCGCGCTAACAGCGGGGCCCTGCGCGGCGTGACGATGGAGGACGTCCGTGAGAAATTCCGCGACTGCGCCTCGCCGGCGCTGTCCGAAGCGACGACGGCGGAAGTCCTTTCCCGCCTGGACTTGCTGGAGGAAGGAGAACCGGTCAGCGGCCTGGCGGACCTGCTTCGAACCTGAGGCGTTTGAGCAGGAAAATGGCGAAGAAAAGTACCCTCGATCACACCATACTGCGAACTTTCCGCTGGGAAGTGGCGCTATGAACGCCACCAATATGGCTGCACAGAGGCCCACTCTCCCGGCTATGGCAGCTGGGCTTCCATGTTCAACAACGCGAGCCTTTCAGCGAAGGCGACAAATTTTCTTCTTGAATAAACACCCACCAGTTCGCCTAGGGCCTGTTCACGCTATAGCAGAGCGTCATAAATGAGGGCGAACAGGATGAAGCCGCTGAAAATCGCATCCAATTTGTCGTAGCGCGTGAAGATGCGGCGGAACCCTTTCAACCGCCGGAACAGCCGCTCGACTTCGTTCGCCAGCCCACGGGTGGGGTTGCCTTCATATGCCCGATCCATCAGCAACTTGGTCCCAGGTTCTGGCGGCCCCAAACTTTCCAACAAGCGGCGGCCCTCCGGCCCATCATGAGCTTCCCCGGGCGACAGCGCAAAGAGCCTGCCCCGTACCTGATACGGGGTCACTGCAGTGCGCTCATCTGCGGCAACCAGATGAATTTTGGTGTTCCAGCCGCCCCGGGACTTGCCCATGGCTTGCAGTCCGCTTTTTTGAGCGCCCCAGCGCCATCAGGATGCACCCCGTATCCAGTACGGGGCAGGCTCTTCACGCTGGTGCTGTCCAACGCCATCACCGCCACACTGACCCGGATAATTCCTTCTTCCTGCAAGGCGGCGAAAACCCGATCCAGCACGCCGCTTTTGGACCAGCGGTTCATCCGAGTATAGACCGTGTGCCAGTTGCCGAAGCGTTCGGGCAACCCCCGCCACTTGCAACCGTGTTCATTGACGTAAAGGATAGCGTTCAACGCCTGCAAGTTGGGAATGCTGACGTTGCCCCGCTGCACGGGAAAGTGGGGCGCGATGCGTTGGTACTGTTCTTCCGTAATTTCCATGCGATGAAGTGTAATACCATGCACTGTAGTGTGAACAGGCCCTAGTAAAGACGCAACCCTCCCGGGCGGCCCGGGCGATGACGTGGTTCAGGGTGCGACGGCCGGATTAGTAATTCTGCGGGGTCTCGATCATCAGCCCGTCCACCACCCCATGATGGGGACTGTCGTAGTCGTCGCAGCCCGAATTGTGTCGTTCCCTGAGATCGACCAGAAACTGTCGCACGGCCTTCCTACCGTCCTCGCTGCCGGCAGCGGCGTGGACGATGATCCGGTCCAGGTCGGACTGCTCGTCCCAACCGCCTGAGGCCCTCGATCCGAAGAGGACGACGGCCTCCACATCGGTCTGGGCAACCAGGTCGCGGCAGAGATTGATCGCTGCCGGGTCGGGACCCGGGTGGACCACGGCCGGCAGCTTATCGCCAATGCGGTGTCGTCTCACCGGCGGCATGGCGACGTCTCCGGCCGAACCGAGGGACGGCGGCGGGTCTAGACGTCGATGACAGAGGCGATCAACTGAGGTCCTCCGGAGGCGGGATTTCGGGGTGATTTCGGGGCATGAAAGATGCGCGATGAACGTATTACCGCGTGGCGAACGGGTGTTCTTAAGAGGCGATTTTTCACCGTCGTTTGCCTGACCACGGCAGGCCGCACAACCGGCCCCGGCGCTCGCCCGGACGATCGTCATCCCCGTCGGTAGGCGAGTAACCGCCGACGCGCACGGGTGCCCTGTTGGCGGGCGTCACCGCTTGGTCTCGGAGTCCCGAGCTCAAGCGCGTGGTCAGCGGCGTGGGGGATCACCACATCAGCAGATCCCAGCAGGGCCGTCTGGCCGCCTTGAAACCGGCGCGCCCGGCCGAGGCTGCTCTCAAACCTGTCGCTGGCGAGAACACCGCAGCGAGGGACAGCCGCGGCAAGGCAGCGAACCCATGTACACGCACGCCCACGCCTAGCCAACTGGCCCGGTAGAAGGCGATCGGGCAGAGCCGGCTGAAAGAGCTGTCCCCGAGAGCTATTGCGCGGGAACTGAAATCGCACGAGACACCGTGCGCAAGTACGCCTACGCTGAGAAACTGTCGACCAAGAAACTCAGCTCCAAAGAACGCGCAAAGCTGATGGCGCTACGTAACTCCACCACCGTCGCCAACTAGTCATGCGGACATTTTCTTAACAACCATTGGTGCTAGTAAGTGTCAGAGGGTGAAGTGAGCGATGGAGCGATGGATGCGCCCCTGGGCGTCCGGTTCCAACCCATTCCATTGGGTCAGTATGTCGAAGGCGGCGATAGTGTAAGCCAAGTGGGCCTCAAAGCCATTCCACGCCCGATGGCGCATTTCTTTACTGCCCCACACGACTGACATCATGGAGAAAGTCGTCTCCACTGCCATGCGCACGTTCCACTGTCCCCGACGACAGATCTTGACGTTGTCTGGGTCGCCTTTGGCGCGGTGAAAGCCGGTGTCGGCCAGCACAATCATCTGTCCGTCGTATTGAGCGAGCAAGGGCAGGAAGGTCTGGTCGTGAACGTTGGCTCCGGCGCAATCCCAATCGGTAATCAGGCCCCACTGGTTCTGTACGACGCAGAGTTTACCTCCCACGATCCAGCGATGGTTGGACTTGCCTTTTTTGCCGACTTGGTTAGCCCGTCGCCCTTCGCGTATGGGATGACGCAATTCTATTCCGTAGCTGTCGGCCACCCCCAGGACGGTGGGCCGGGCCAGGAAGTAGCCGGTCCAGTCCCGTTGCGCCCGCAACCGACGGTTGAGACGGGTGCGGCTGGGCAGTTGGGGAAAGAGGTGGCCATAGTTGTCTTTGAGCCAATGGTAGAAGGCCCGTTGCGTAACCGGCTTCATGGCTTGCAGCACGCCGATGGTAATCAGTTCGCTGAGGGAGAGGATGGCCTGACTGTGCTGGGGAACGTCGGGCAGCGCGTCGTCTATCTGGCAATACAGTTCAGTGATAAAATCGGCGATGTTCACGAGGTTCCTCCGCTGTAGTGTAAGCAACTCACAGCATAGTGGAACCTCGTGGCATTTTCAAAATCAACTCAAACTAGCACCAATGGTTAACAGAACGGAATCGCTGGACAACAACACGAAGAAGGCTCCGGATTGCATCCGGTTAGTCCTCCCGCTCGATCTCGGCGTACACTGCCCGCATGGCGGCGCCGGAGTCGTCCTCCACCTCGGTGAACCACTTGATCAGAGAGCGCGTCAGCTGGTCGACAGACTCATCAACTGAGGCGGCCTCATAGCGCTGGCGCACGGTGGGCAGGGTTACGCGAGATTGGGCTTCGCGCATCCAGACGATCTTTTCCTTGTCGGTCATGTCCGAACCGGCCACGCGCAGCCGCTCGGCAAACATGGCGTCGTCCTTGTCCTCGGGGGTGCCGCCCAACTCACGAATGCGCCGGTCAAAGATGTCCCCGTGGCTGGTCTCGCGCTCGGCTACCAGAGAAAGGCAGGCCTTCAGTCCCGGATGCTCGGTCTTGTCGGCCCACGCCTTGAGGTAGACTCCAGCCCGGTGCTCCTGCAGGCGAATGTCGTTGAGCAGGTCGATGTATTCTGGCTTGTCCGGCATTGCGATACCTCACTGTATTGAGCGTTTGGGAGGCGAAAGCGGACGCGGCTGCCATCATTTCATAACAAATCACTCGCCGATGATTGTCAGGCAGCGCGGTTACAGGCGAGTTTAGTGAGCCGCCCCTGGGGTGTCAAACTTGGCTGCACCCGGCGCGTGATAAAATGCCGCCACTAAATCAGGCCGGTTTCAGGAGCGGTTTTGCCTCAATTGACTGAAGCGCAGCGCGGCATGGTCTCCACGATCAGGGAGTTTGTCCGCCGGGAAGTCCAACCTGTCGCGCAGAAAATGGAACACGCCGACGAGTACCCCTTCGAGCTGGTGGAGCGGATGAAGGAGCTGGGCCTGTTCGGCGCAGTGATCCCCGAAGAGTACGGCGGGCTTGAGCTGGATGTCACGTCCTACGCCCTGGTCATCGAGGAAATCTGCCGGGGATGGATGAGCCTGAGCGGGATACTGAACTCCCACCTCATCATGGCCTACATGGTCACGACCCACGGCACACCGGAGCAGAAGGAGCGATTCCTGCCCCTGATGGCCACCGGCGAGAAGCGCGGCGGCATCTGCATCACCGAGCCCAACGCGGGCAGCGACGTCCAGGCCATCGAGACTCGCGCCGTCCGCGAAGGCGACGAATACGTAGTGAACGGGGCCAAGAGCCTGATCACCAACGGGCGCCACGGCAACACCTTCGCCCTGGTCGCGAAGACCGACCCGAACGCCGACCCGCCCCGGCGCGGCATCAGCATCTTCATCGCCGAGAAGGGGCCGGGCTTCAACGTGGTGCGGGACATACCGAAGCTGGGCTACAAGGGCGTGGATACCTGCGAACTGTCCTTCGACGACTACCGCGTTTCCGGCGGGAATCTGGTCAGCGGCGAAGAGGGCCAGGGGTTCTACCAGATCATGAGCGGGCTGGAGCTGGGCCGCATCAATGTTGCCGCCCGCTGTCTCGGTGTGGCGCGGGCCGCCTTGGAAGAGTCCACGCGATACGCCCAGCAGCGCCAAACCTTCGGCAAGCCCATCGGAGAACACCAGAGCGTGCAGATAATGCTGGCCAACATGGTGACCCAGATCCAGGCGGCCCACCTGATGGTGCTCCACGCCGCCGAGAAAAAGGACCGGGGCGAGCGTGCCGACATGGAGGCCGGAATGGCCAAGCTGTTCGCCAGCGAGATGTGTATGCAGGTCGCCATCGACGCCATGCGCATCCACGGCGGCTACGGCTACACCCAGGACCTGACGCTGGAGCGCCACTTCCGCGACGCCCCGTTGATGATGATCGGCGAAGGAACCAACGAGATTCAGCGCCTGGTCATCGCCCGCCATCTGCTCAACAACTACCCCACCGGCGACTTCCTGTACGAGTCGGGGTTGTAATACTTGCTGGAGGTCCTCAGCCATGGTTCAGAACAACAACGAAACCGGCATGACCCGCGCCCTGGGCAACTTCGCGCAGGCACTCGAGTACGAGGACCTGTCGCCGGAGGTGATCGACTGGGCCAAATACCTGTGCCTGGACTTCGCCGCGGTTACGCTCAACGGCTCCACCACCGGCTCGGCGCACGCTGTCGTTGATGCGCTGCGGCGGCTGGACCGCTCCGGGCCGTCGGTGATCGTGGGTACTCCCCATCGAGTGCTGCCGGAGTACGCTTCGATGGCCAACGGCGTCGCCTTTCACAGCATCGAGATGGACGACGTGAACAACGAGGCTTCGCTGCATCCGGGCGTGGTGGCCTTTCCCACCGCCCTTTCGATGGCCGACCTGGCCCATGTGTCGGGCAAGGACTTCATCGCCGCAGTGGTGGCGGGGTACGACGTCATCGTGCGGCTGGGCCGCGCGTTGCAGCCTGCCGAGCATTACGGGCGAGGCTTCCATCCCACCGGCACCTGCGGGGCTTTCGGCGCTGCGGTGGTGGCCGGGCGGCTGCTGGGGCTGCAGGGCGACGACTTCATCCACGCCCTGGGCATCGCGGGCAGCCAGACCGCCGGCAGCATGGAATTCCTGGCGCAGGGAGCCTGGACCAAGCGACTCCATCCCGGCTGGGCGTCGCACAGCGGTTCCTGGGCGGCCCTGCTGGCCCGCTCCGGCTACACCGGCCCCACCACCGTCTTCGAGGGGCGAGACGGCTTCCTGCAAGCCTATTCCGGCAACCCCGACCTGTCGCTGGTGCTGCAAGACCTGGGCGACGAATATCTGATTACCCGGACGGCAATCAAGCCCCATGCCTGCTGCCGTTACAAGCAGGGACCCATCGACTGCCTGATCGACATCCGCAACACCCATGGCCTGGAGGCCGATGACGTCGAGGAAGTTACCGTCGGAGTACTCAGCGGCGGTTTCAAGGTGATAGCCTCTCCGGAAGAGGACAAGGTCAACCCCAGGACAGTCGTGGATATGCAGTTCTCCATGCCCTTCGGCGCGGCGGTGGCCCTGGCCTACGGCCGCGCGTCGCTGGAGGAATACGCCGACGGGGTGCCTGACCGCCCGGAGATAAGCCGCATCCTGCCGCGGGTGAGGTGTGTGACCGACCCGGAGTTGGACGCCCACTTCCCCCGCGAGTGGCGCGCCTGGGCTGAAGTTTCCACCGCCGACGGACGTCGCCTGCGCAGCGACATCCTATACCCCAAGGGCGACCCGGAGAATGCCCTGTCGTGGGCCGAAATGAAGGAGAAGTTCGCCGTCCTTACCGCAACGGTCATCAGCCCGCAACGCCAGCAACAAATCATCGCCGCCGTAGAATCGCTGGACGAAATGGAGGACGTGCGAGATCTGGCAACCCTCCTGTCCACGGAATAGGCCGCCAGGCAATGCAGATGGGCAGGAGAATATGACCCCTCCGATGCAGGGTGTCCGCATCCTCGAAATGTCGCAGGCTATCGCCGGTCCGATGGCGGCGCGGACGCTGGGCGACCTGGGCGCTGAGATAATCAAGATCGAGCAGCCCGGCGTGGGGGATATGTCGCGGCGCATCGGCCCCCACTTCCTCGGCGGCGAGAGCGCCTATTACCTGAACTTCAACCGCAACAAGAAGAGCGTAACCATAGACCTGCGAACGCCGGAGGGGCAGGAAGTCTGCCGCCGGCTCGTAGCCGTGTCCGACGTGGTGCTCGACGCATTCCGGCCCTCGGTGCTGGAGCGCCTGGGACTGGGCTACGAATCGTTGCAGGCAATCAACCCGTCCATCATCGCCTGCTCGCTGTCGGCCTTCGGGCAAGAGGGGCCGTACCGTGAGCGGCCCGGCTTCGACGGCATCGTGCAGGCCATGGGCGGCGGGATGAGCGTCACCGGCAACCCGGGCCAGCCGCCGGTGTTCATGGGCTTTCCGGTGGGCGACATGGTCGGCGGCTACGTGGCCGCCCTGAGCATCGCCTCCGCGTTGTACGGGCGGCGGTGCACTGGCGAGGGGCGCCGCCTGGACATCTCCCTGCTGGACGTTCAAATTGCCCTGCAAGCCCACCTGGGCCAGTTCTACCTCGTGTCCGGCGAGGTGCCGCAGCCCATCGGCTCCGGCCATCCGTCCAACCTGCCCGTGGGTGCCTACCAATGCTCCGACGGCAAATACGTGCAGGTTCACTGCGCCAGCCAGGAATTCGCCATGAAGACCCTGCGCATGATGGCCGGCGAAATCGAGGCGCTGCGGGGCATGGATGAAGACCTGCGCTTCACCACCGCCCCCTCCCGCATCGAGAACCGCGATGCGCTCGAAGAAGCCCTGACCACAGGCTTTATGACCAAGCCGCGCCCCGAGTGGGAGCAACTGCTGCTGAAGTACGATGTGCCCGGCGGCCCGGTCAACAATATTGGCGAGGCCCTGGCCGACCCGCAGGTGCAGCTACGCGACATGGTGGTGGAAATCGACCATCCGGTTGCCGGCGCCTACCGCACCGCCGGCAACCCCATCAAGACCGGCAGCCCCGATAATTTCGCGCCCCCTCCAACCCTGGGCCAGGATACCGAAGCCGTCCTGACCGGGCTACTGGGATATAGCGGCGCGGAAGTGGCGGCGCTGCGCGAAGCGGGAGGGGTTTAAGCCTCAGTGCACCGAAAGGATGAATGCGTCGGCGTGGAGCGCTCAATGGATGCTGCCACCGGAGCGCCCCGACCGCATCCGCGTCGCCTTCGACGATCACCGCCTGGTGGCTGATGCCGGATTGATCCTGCCGGTAACCCTGGCGCACCGCCTGGGGGTGCGTGAACTGGTTGACCGGCACGTTGACCTGGGTCGTGCTCATGGGCGAGCCAACGCTGGCGACAAGGTGCTGAACTTGGTGGCGTCGGGCATGGCTAGGGGAGACGGCATCGACGACGACGCGCCCGCACCGGCAGGATGGCTTGTGCCATCGGCCGCGTGTTGAAAGCGCCGTCCACGTTGGCGCAAAAGCTCTCAGTGCGAACACGAGAGCCTTTACTTTTATCCTGCCGGTTCTCTCGTCTTGGAAAACCCCAGCCACAGGGCAACCGCCCAGCCGAGAAGCGGTACCAATGTCAAAAAAGCCCACCAGCCCGATCTGCCCATATCGCGGGCTCGCCCGGCTGCAATCAAAAGCGAGACTATCCCGGTTATGGCCAGAACGACAAACACTGCTGCCGGCACGTTTCAGTTGGACGCGGCGACGTTGCCAATGATGCCGATCGCCAGTAGTGCGAAGAAGGACAGCCAAAATAGGGGTCAGTTGATGCGTGGGAGCGGCACTGGAAGCCTCCTTGTGATGTTACTTGGTGACTTGGTACTCCGTGTTGCGAGCGTATTTGAGGAGCGCGTTGTACTGTGATGTTGATATTTCGGTCTTCTGGCCAACCCTGTCGAAACTCAAAATATTGATGTCCTCACCGCCGGAACCAAACTGGCACTGACCGGGGATGGTCTCAATACACACACCCTCGAGACCATCATAGCGAGCGGTGATCGCATAGCATGTCCCCCCGGAGACCACCCCCAAACCCTTGACCGCGATGCTCTTACGCAATGCAATGGACGTGCGCGCACCCATGATCTCGCCCACACCGAACACACTGTCTCCACGCGAGCAAGTCACTAAAAGCACCTTCCCCGGGTGCTTGTTAGCCCCAGGCCACTCCGAATAGGCATCCAATACCTGCTGTTTTCCTCCAGCTCCCGGTGCCACGACCGGGCAATCCACGCAATCCGAATTGATGCTGACCGGGGGTACGGGCGTTGCTGTTGGACGTGGAGTGAACGTTGGTCTCGGTGTTGGCGTCGCTGTTGGTTCCGGCGTTGCCGTTGGCGCCGGCGTATCCGTAGGTTCTGGCGTCCATGTCGGCGTGAAAGTTGCCGTCGGCTCAGGCGTGTAAGTTGGGTAGGGTGTGTAAGTCGGATATGGCGTGTACGTTGCCGGTGCCGGTGTGGCCGTAACTTTCACCACCGGGGCAACCGTAGGCACAACGGTCGGGGCGGGAGCGTTGCCAGCACAGGCCAAAGCTGCGAGCACAACGAAAAGAGCGGGAACAAGAAGCGGGCGCATCCCTGACACCTCCCAGCGGTTAGGGCGATTGGCACTCGCAACAGTAACCGACAACCCGACACGTTCCGCTGGAAGGCACGAAGGCGTGCCTTTCGCGTTTTAGGCGTGTGCGACCACGCGTCGGGGAGAGAATTCCCAAGGGAACCCAGAGCAGGTCCCGGTTACTGTTGCGAGCGGAATTTTATCACGCCGCTGGCATCAGGGGAATAGCGAGCATTGCCCAGCGTGCTAATATGAACCAAGATACAATTGAGCAGGCGGTAATCATGGATATATTAGCAATGGTCAGCCCACTTCTAAGCATCTTGTCGCTAGGCAGGATGCCGCAGTGGTCCGTGAATGTAGACGTGTGGGGTTATATACACGTCGACAGCGAGGGGGAACGAACGGTACCCACTCTGTTTATTGAGGTTTGCAATCGAGGCAAGGATGGCATAACCCTATACCCGTTGGAATACAGAATCATCCCTCAACGTGCTGCCTTCGAAAAATACACAATAGTGCCTTGGAAAGAACACAATGAACATGAAAACAAGCAAAACCCGCGGCTGGGATCAGGGGAATTGGCAACATGCGAAGTACCGTTGCCATCGGTCGATCCGCGCGGCAAACCCATGCAGATTGAAGTGATCGTCAAATCCCATTGTGGAAAACGTGCTAGGAAAGTGGCCCGCAACCACCTACGGTACTACAAAGCTTTCTTAATCGTTACGGTCGGGCAGGATGCCGAGGAATATCTGAAAAATAAATTTCCGAATTTCCCCGAGTAAATAGGTTGGTTGGGGCATCTAGAGGACGGATACCCCCAAGACGAAACGTCGCCTGGGTTTGCTGGAATATGCCTGTGTATGACGGCCCTCGTGCATGCGGGTGCACGCTCTCCGGTAGCGATCGATAGCCAGAGACGGAGGGCGCATGACCATAAAGCAGTCAATAGAGCGGACTATCCAGAAATTGCTTCTCCCACGAGTACCAGCAACGACGGCGTTTCTCCGCTGCGCCGATCTTTGTGCGGGGACAGGGTGCTGTTCGTCTTCGAGAGCCCCAGGGGTGAGTCCGCCTTCCTGGACGTGGCCGACGGCATGGAGGGTCTGGACGTCATCACCGCCAACACGGAGACCCTGGCGGAGCAGGGCACCCTGGGCGAGGCATGGAGGCCATCATCGAGCCGTGGACGAATTTTACTCGGAAAATCTGGCACAGGAGGTGACGCGGGGAATGCGGGAAGCGGTGTCACGAGGCTTCTGGATGACCACCTACGCCCCCTACGGTAGAGGCGCGCATACGTCCAGGATGGCGCCAAGAAGCGCCCCCGCTTGGAACTAAACCCGCCTCACGACGCCGTGGTCCGCCGCATCTTCGACCTCGCCCTACAGGGCAAGACCCTCAACGCCTAGGGCATCCCCTCTGCTAGCAGAAAGCAGTGGGCCAAGACCACCATCCACAAGCTCCTCTCCAACGAAGCCTACACCGGAACCCCGGTTTGGGGAACCAACGCCAAGTACGGCCAGGAGTCAGTACGCGTGGAGAACGCCTTCCCCGCCATAGTGTCCCCCCAGGAGTTCCAGCGGGTCCGGAAACTGCTGGAATCCCGCGCGCCGGCGGTCACTCACCCACGCCGCGCCGCCAGCCCTTACCTGCTCAGCGGCCTGGCCAAGTGTGAACGATGCGGCAAGGCCCTCACCGCCCCCGAAGCCAAGAACGGTAAGTACACCTACTACGTCTGTCAGTCCATCCTCAAACAAGGAAAGGATTCCTGCCACACCCCCAAGCTCAACGCCAAGTCCTTCGAGGACATCATCGTCTCCAACATCCGGGGCCGCATCCTCACCGATTCCAACATCCGCGACCTGGTTAGGTTGGTGGACGAGGAGATGGACGGTGTGGCCCGCGAACAGCGACAGAACCTGGAAACCATCGAGGCTGAGCCGGAAGGGGTCAAGCGGAAGCTGGACCGCATCTGGCACTTCGTCGAAAGCACGGACCTGGAGATGGCCGACGCCTCGGAGTGCATCCTGCAACACCGCCGCCGCCGGGACCGACTGGAAGCTGCGCCGAGGAAGCGCGGGCAGTGCTGTCCCAGAAGCGGGAACTGCTGCATAGCGCCGACATGAGCGAGTTTCTCGAGACCAGCGAACTCACCGAGGCCAAAGCCTTCGTGCGTTCCTTCGTGAAGGAGGTGCTGGTCCGGCCCGGCGGGGCGACGATTATCTACACCATTCCCACGCCGGATGATAGCCCCATATGGGGAGCAGACACCGCTGAAATCGCTCTGGGCGGCGGATTTCGCAGTATCGGATATAGTGGTACCCCCGCGGAGACTCGAACTCCGGTCTCTGGCTCCGGAGGCCAGCACTCTATCCACTGAGCTACGGGGGCACTTCCGATTGTAGCACAACCGCCCGGCGCGACAATTCGCGTTGCCGAATCAGTTATCTTGCCGGCTGTATGCGAACCCCCCGGGCCCCGGCTGGCGAGCCGGTCAGCAAAAACGGCCCACCAACGTGAGCCGTTTCAAGAATTTGAATGGCGACCCGGAGCGGATTCGAACCGCCGATCTCTGCCTTGACAGGGCAGTATGTTAACCGCTACACCACCGGGCCACAAAACACGCGAATTCCTCGCGTGTGCAATTATTGTAGTCAGCAGCCCTTGGTATTGTCAAACGGCCCCCACGCTTGTGGATGCGTCTCGGCCAATCGACCATGCCGATGGCCGGCTATAATTGCCGGAACCGATAACCAACAGGAGGAACCCCTTGATTCGCAGCATTGACGGCAAGTCGCCCCAAATCCACCCCAGCGTGTTCGTCAGCGAGGCCGCCTATATCGTCGGCGACGTGATAATCGGCGAGGGGACCAGCATCTGGCCGGGCGCGGTGATACGGGCCGACTACGGCCAGATCGTCATCGGCAAGAACTGCTCCATTCAGGACAACTGCGTCCTGCACACCGACGACTACCTGGAACTGGGCGACAATGTGCTGATGACCCACGGCGCGGTAATCCACGGCGGCATCGTCGGCAACAACGTGATGGTCGGGGTCAACGCCGTTTGCCTGGAGGACTGCAAGGTGGGCGACTACGTGCTCATCGGCGCCGGCGCCATCGTCACCGGAACGCCCATCCCCAACGAATCGCTGGTGGTCGGCGTGCCCGGCCGGATCCGGGAACTGCCCGAGGTGCACCGCAAACGGCTGGAGAACCCGACGGCGCGCTACCAGGAAAACGGCCGGCGCTTCATCGCCGCCGGGCTGGGCCTGCAGATCCCCGCAGCAGACTGACCCAACCGCCGAGGGCGAGGGCCGGCACCTACCGGGAATTACGCCGCTTTCGCCGGGTACTCGGTACAGCTCTCGTCCTGGAGCAGCAGGTCCTGGACGCGCTGTTGCAGTTCGTCGCAGACTGCCGTGGAGACCGTGGGGATCTCCATCAGGACCTTGCGCCCTTCCTTGAGGTTGAGCTCCAGGTAGACCTTGTCATCGCCGGTGTATTCGAGCATGACCCGGATGGCCTGCCGCAGCCGGTACCGGTCCTCGTCCGGCTGGTCAGTCTCAACCATCCGGATCAGGACGCCCGCTTCCCGGTGCCCATTGGAGGTGGCGGCTGGCGACGGTGAAGGCGCCGCCTTGCTGCCGTTGGAACGGGGAGCCTTCGGGGGAGCGCTGGGACCGGCGGGCTCGGGTTTGCTTGCGGGCGTCGGCGCAACCTGGCTCGCCGGGGCTGACATGGCGCTTTCCGGGAGTTCGTACTCCTGCGCGTCGTAGCAGGCGATGGAGAAGTCGTCCCCACGGATTTGGAGCCGGCCCGTTACCCGCGCCACGCGGCCGGGTTGCCAGACGTGGGCCGTCTTATCCAGTGAGTCGGGCCAGACCATCGCCTCAACCTGCCCGCCCACCATGGCCAGGTCCACCCGCAGGAACTTGCGGTTGTCGCGGGTGTAGCGCTCGGTGACGCCGGCGACGTGCCCCAGCAGCGTCACCGTGCTGCTGATCATCTCCTCGTCCAACTGGTCCACCGAGTTGTAGGCGTCGCCCGGGCTGATGGCGGCCAGGGCCAGCAGCGGATTGTAAGACAGCGCGACCCCGAGGTACTCCTTTTCCAGGTTGGCTTTTTCCTGCGGGGTGTAGTCGGCGTGCGACGTGTCCAGTTCCAGCAGCGCGCCGCCGGCGTCGCTGTCCACCTCGTCGCCGAACATGCCGACCTGCCCGGAGTTGCGGTTGCGCGTTTCCTGCTGTGCCAGCGCCCAGATGCGGTCCAGGTTTCCAATCACCGTCGCCCGCGGCGCCAGGGAGTCGAAGGCCCCGGCCTTGGCCAGCCCCTCCAGGGTGCGGCGGTTCAGACCCGACACGTCCACCCGCCGGCAGAAGTCGGTGATTGAAGCATAGGGACCCTTGGCAACGCGCTCGGTCACAATGGGCGTTATGGCGGCCTCGCCGACGGTCTTGATGGCGGCCAGGCCGATGCGCAGCTTGCCGCTTTGCGCCCGGTCACCCTGTGTGTCGATGGTGTAGTGGATGCCCGAGACATTCACGTCGGGCAACTCGATCCCGATGCCCATGCGCGTGCACTCGTTGATCGACGCGACGTAACGGTCGCCGTGGTCCAGACGGCAGTTGAGCACCGAGGCCATGTACTCCAGGGGGTAATGGGTCTTGAAATACGCGGTCCAGTAGGAGATCAAGCCGTAGCTGACGCTGTGGGCCTTGTTGAAGGCGTACCCGGCGAAGGGCTCGATCAGGTTGAAGATCTCCGTGCCCATCTGTGCGCTGTACCCCTGCTGTACCGCGCCGGACACGAACCGCTCGCGCTCCTCGGCCATCAACTCCGGTATCTTTTTCCCCATGGCCTTGCGCACGGTGTCGGCCTCGCCCAGGGAATAGCCGGCGAAGTTCTGCAACACGTGCAGCACCTGGTCCTGGTAAACGATGACGCCGTAGGTCTCGTCCAGCAGTTCCTTCATGCTGGGGTGAGGATAGGTCACCTGCTCCCGGCCGTGCTTGGAGCGAATGAACCGGTCGATGTGCTCCATTGGGCCGGGGCGGTAGAGGGCGATCATCGCCGCGATGTCGCCCAGGTCGGAGGGCTTCAGTTCCTTGATGTACCGCTGCATCCCGGCGCTTTCCAGTTGGAACAGGTCCGTGGTGTTGCCGGTGCCCAGCAGTTCGTAGGTGGCCTCGTCGTCCAGCGTCAGGCGGCTCAGGTCGATGCGGATGCCCCGTTCCTCGTCCAGCAGCTTGATGGTCCGGTCCAGGATGGTGAGGTTGGTGAGACCCAGAAAGTCCATTTTGAGCAGGCCCAGCTTGGCCACCGGGTCCATGGAGTACTGGGTCATCATCACTGGGCTGCTCTCGTCTCCGCGGGAGGGACGTTGCAGCGGGACGGTTTCGGTCAGCGGCTCGTCGGCGATCAGCACGCCCGCAGCGTGGGTGCTGACGTGGTGGACGATGCCCTCCAGGGCCTGGGCGTTGTCCACCAGCTCCCGGATCGCGGCGTCGCGCACGTAGGTGTCCGCCATTTCCTGGTTGGCCGACATGGCGTCCGAGATCGTGCGGGACTTGAAGGGGACCATCCGGGCGATGCGGTCGACGTCGCCGTAGCTCATGCCCAGGCCGCGGCCCACGTCGCGCAGGGCGGCCTTAGGTCCCAGGGTTCCGAAGGTGATGATCTGGGCCACCCGGTCACTGCCGTACCGGTCGATGACATAGCGCAGCACCTCGTCCCGTCGGTCGTCCTGGAAGTCCATGTCGATATCGGGCATTTCCTTGCGTTCAAAGTTCAGGAAACGCTCGAACACCAGGTTGTACCGCATGGGGTCGATGTCGGTGATCCCCAGGCAGTACAGCACCACGCTGGCGGCGGCGCTCCCGCGGACGCCGAAGAGTATCTGCTGCTTGCGAACAAACGAGATGATGTCCCACACGACTAGGAAGTAATTGGCGAAACTGGTCTGTCGCACCACTTCCAGTTCGTACTCCATGCGGGCGCGGGCAGCATCGTTGTTGATCCCGTACCGCTGGTTGAAACCCTCCCAGCAGATGCGTTCCAGGTAGGCGTCGGCGTCCTCGTTGTTGGGCGTCGGGTACCGGGGCAGGTGCATCTGCCCGAATCCCAGCGAAACGTTGCACTGCTGGGCCACCTCGCCGGTGATGTCCACGGCCTGCGGGAAATCATGGAACAGCGCGGCCATCTCGGCGGCGGACCGGATGTAGTACGATGAATCCTCCATCCGCAGCCGCTTGTCATCCATGACGTTGGTGCCCGTCTGGATGCAGATGTACACGTCCTGGTACTGGTAGTCGGACTGGCGGACGTAATGGGCGTCGTTGGTGACCAATAGTGGTACGCCGGTCTCCCGGTTCAATCGCACCAGGCCGTCGTTGATCCGGGGCAACAGTTCAATGTGCTCGTGCCGCTGCAACTCCAGGAAATAATTCTCGCCGAACAGCTCCCGGTACCAGCCGACCATTTGCTTGGCGTCCTGATAATTGCCGTCGGCCAGCAGGGTAGGCACCTCGGCGGAAGGGCACCCGGAGAGGCAGATCAACCCCTTCCGGTGCCGCTCGATCAGTTCCTTGTCGATGCGCGGGCGGTAGTGGAAGCCCTCCAGGTGGGAGAGGGTCACCAGTTGCAGCAGGTTGCGGTAGCCGGTGTTGTCCTTGGCGATGAGCACCAGGTGGTTGGCGGTGCGCTCGTTGGGAGTGCGGTCGTGCCGGCTGGCATGGGCCACGTAGAACTCGCAGCCGATGATGGGCTTGATGCCGGCGTCCTTGCATTCGGAGTAGAAATCGACCACGCCGTAAAGCGAGCCGTGGTCGGTGATGCTCATGGCGTCCATGCCCAGTTCGCGGGTCCGGTTCACCAGGTCCGGGATGCGGCTGATGCCATCGAGCATGCTGTATTCGGTGTGAGTATGCAGGTGAGTGAACACGATCAGCGAACCCGTTATTGGTCAAGAATGCAAAATATGGTGGCTCGGAAAATGATAGCAGGGGACGGTTCTTCGCGCCATTACCCAGAACGATTATTGCCATTCCCCGAGGCTTCGCGCCGCAGGGTCATGTTACGGCCCGCCGTTGCGATGAGCGGCGGGCCACTGCAAAATCGCAACCCTGCGGAGCCTACCCCGGAGTTTGCCGGGCGAGGTCGGCAACGCGGGCTACGGTGGAGAGGGGTGGAATGACGCCGGGAGGCGTTGGCGTGTTGGCAACCCGGAGCAGTTCCGCAATCGGGATGCGTAGATGCCGGTGCAGGGTCTCGGCCATCGCCAGCGTCATCTCCTGTTCGCCGGCCAGCAATTCTTCTATGTCGCCCTGGTCGCCCAGCAGTTGATTGATGGCCTGAACCGTCCAGCCCTTTTCCTCAACCCAGAACCTGATGAGTGCCCGGCCTTCGGGCACAGGCATCGGTATGTTGCAGTATTCGTAGAGCAGAACCAGATCAACCAGAAGGTCGAGCCATTCATCCTCCGGGGTGTCAGGTTCGGCGTCCATCAGAATTTCAATGCGAGCCAAAGCCGCTTCATATTCCTCTTCGGTCCGGACGGCTTGATATTACACATTTGTGCGATCACCCCGGAATCTCTATCTTCTCCGTCACCACCCGGGTCACTCCCCAGCCGGCCAGCCAGGCGGAGTGGCGACCGTCGCCCCCGGCTATCACCACCACGATATCATCGGGCTGGAGCGCGATGGGCACCATGGTATTGGGGTCCTCGTCGTCCACCCAATCCGGGTAGTTGCGGTTGCCCCAGTGTCCCAGGCCCGACAGGTCGGCGATGGACATGCGCGCGTTGGCGAACACGTACTCCCGGACATCCTGCTTGGTGAACCCATCCGCCGCGATTTCGGCCGCGTGCTCCGGGCTCAGCACCAGCGTTACCTGCGCGCCGGTGCCGATCTGGTAGAAATTGGAGAATCCGGTGGCCCGGGTCGCCTGCACCAGCGTGTTGAGCACGTCGGCGCCCCGAGACACCGTGGTTTCCATAACCGGGTAGAAGGCCCGGATGGCGTGCAGGGTCACCATGCTGTCTTCCGGGTCCAACCCCAGCTCCACGTGCCTCGGCTCCCACGGGCTGCGCGCCTCGTTCTCGGCGAAGCAGAAGGAATACCGCCCCGGCATAGCCAGGGTCGCCTTGTCCATGTCCCCGATGATGAGGCCGGCCACGTTGCGCACGAACAGGCGCAGCGCCCGGCCGATGGTCGCGTTGGCCCGGTAGCCGGGGCCGAACGCTCCGGAATCGCCGTTGATGCCCAGCCGCTCCGCGATGGGGCCGTTCACGATCACCACCGGAGCCGCACCGCCGGTGGTGGCCTGGCACCCGGCCAGGTTGAACGGCGTTTGCAGGGCCGCTTTCACGCCGGCCACCACCACCGGAAAATACTCGGGACGGCAGCCGGCCATCACTGCGTTGATGGCGACTTTCTCAATATTGACTTCCGAGTTGGAGGGTTGCGCTATGCCCAGGGACAGCGACGGGTCTTCTCCCCACGGGCCAAGCATCCGCTGCACGGCCTCCTCCGTGGCCGGAACCACGGGCATCCCGTCGGTCCATCCCTGCTCTTCGTAGTAGTCCTGGATGGCGTCGTAGGAGTCAGGCACGTCGATACGGCGCGAGTTCAAGGCGCGACTGTTGGTTGTCATAAAGCTCACTCTTCTCAGGTGGATTCTTTGGTCAGGCGCCGGGACAGATCGGCTACGACGCCGAAGTGGTCGGACAGGCGTCGCTCGCCGTCCATGTTGTCAATCGTCGCCAGGGACACGGCAGACAGTTCTCCGCTGATGGCGATGTGGTCAATGGCGCGTCGCCCCCGCAAACCAAGTCCGGCAGTCACGATGGTCAAGCCCGGGGGTCGTGCTGCCGCCACGGTCTCCTGCAATCTGGCGCGCACCGGATGGGACAGCGGAGGGTAAGGTCTCGGCCGTTGTCCAATTTGCTGGTTGAAATCGCCGAGGACGATTAATCGTCCGTTCGATTCGTTGCTCAATATCGATGCCAAACCGTCCAAGTAAGTTTCATGCTCCTGCCACGGGGCTTTGTCCTTGCGGCCAACGTTCACATTCGCATTGTGGTACGGGATGCAGACCCCTATTACCCCGAGCTGACCAACTGATGTTTCGGTGGTTCCGGCAACGAACCTTCCGGCAGGCAGATCCTTGTCGCCGACGTCATCAACGTCGCGCCATTCGTGCTTAGACCAGAGCAGTACTTTGCGTCTATTCAGGTTGGCGCCAGGCCCGTCGGCGGGCTTGCAACAGATCGTGTGCCCTTTCAATTCGTCCAGCAAGTGTGCGTGCGCTTCGGTTAGGCAGATCACCTCCGCGTCATGGCTCTCGATGCGGGACAAAATTTCTGGGCTACGCTCCGACCGGGGCGTAGCCCATTGAACATTCCAGTTGACCACTTTCATGCCGAAAGCGGTTGCCTATTCGATGCGACCGGCGGTTACTTCCCGTTGGTCAGCATCTCGGCGATCTGGCCGGCGAAATCGTGCGCCAACTGCTGCACTTCCGGTATCGACCGGGAGGCCAGTGGGCTGGGCAGGGCCAGGATCTGGACGCCGGGCATTCCCAGCGAGGAGGCGCGGGCATGCGCCGCCCGGGTGAAACTCTCGGTGATGACGCTCACGGAGGGAACGCCGCGGGTTTCGGTAACTACTGTGTCGTGGAGACCCCACGCCGTGCAGCTCCCTCAATCCGCGATGCCGTGCACCACCGCATCGCATTGCTCGATCAGCTCGTCGATGGTCTCGTCCGAGCAGGGCGCGCTGAAGCTGAACTTGCGCAGATAGACCACCTTCTCGACGGCGTATTCCTCCTCCAGGATCACCTGGAGCTCCTGCAGGAAGTTGTCGGAATGGTACTTGCGGTTTTCCAGCAGACCGATGGTCTTGCCCGCCAGGCTGGGCAGGCGGTCGGTTGCCGCCCGCTCCTCCGTCTTCTGCTCCGGACGCGGGTCCAGGATCTGGATCGTTGCGGTCGTCATGGTTCCTCCGTTTGTTCTTCAACCGTCATTCCCGTGAAAACGGGAATCCAGCGTTTATCCCAGCATCTGGTAGTGCTTGCCCTCGGTCTTGATCGCCGGGGCGATGACCATTTCGGTCTTGTGGAAGTCGCGCACGGTGTACGCGCCGCACATGCCCATCGCCACGCGCAAGGCGCCGACGAGGTTCTGCGTGCCGTTGGTGACGCTGGACGGCCCATGCATCAGTTGCCTCAGGCTTCCCTTGGTGCCGACGTTGATGCGCGTCCCCCGGGGCAGTTCCGGGTGGGCGTTGGCCATGCCCCAGTTGTAGCCGCGTCCCGGCGCCTCTGCCGCCTGGGCAAAGGGCGTGCCCAGCATCACGCCGTCAGCTCCGCTGGCCATGGCCTTGCACACGTCGCCGCCGGTTCGCAGGCCGCCGTCGGTAATCACGCTGACGTACCGGCCGGTGCGCTGGAAATAGTCCTCGCGGGCCGCCGCGCACTCCAGGGTCGCGGTAACCTGGGGAACCCCCACGCCGGTAACTTCCCGCGTGGTGCAGGCCGCGCCGGGCCCGACCCCGACCAGTATGGCGTCGATCCCGGTTTCCATCAGTTCGCTGGCGACGGCGTAGCTGACGCAGTTGCCCACCACCACCGGTACATTCAGCGATTCGATCAACTCGGAAAAGATGAGGCCCCGGTAACTGCGGGACATGTGCCGCGCCGTGGTTACGGTGGACTGCACGACGATGATGTCGGCGCCGGCCTCTACCGCCAACGGGCTGAACCGCTTGGTAGTCTGGGGGGTGAACGCGATGGCTGCTATCGACCCGGACTGCTTGATCTCCTGGACGCGCTCGCCGATCAGGTGGTCCTGCACCGGCTGGCTGTAAACCTCTTGCAGGTACTCGGTGACCTCGCCGTGGTCCATGGAGATGATCTCTTCCAGCACGGAGTACGGGTCTGCGTAACGGGTGTAGAGGCCCTCACCGTTCAGCACGCCGAGTCCGCCCATCTCGTGCATCAGTGTTGCGAATCGCGGCGACACCGAACCGTCCATCGCTGAGGCCATCACGGGGGCTTCAAAGGAGTATTGGCCGATGCTCATCTGGGTGGATGTCATTTCCGGGTTGATCGTGACCTCGCCCGGGACGATTGCGACCTCGTCAAACCCGTAGGATCGTTCCAGTTCTTTGAGCAAGCGCCTGGCCATAGTTTCACCTCAAAGTTTGCCGTGAGGAGCGCTGAAATATAGTAAGAGAGACCTGCGGCGGTCAAATGCGATTGGGTTGCATTGACGGGGCGGTAATGTCATCCGCCCCGGTCTTGACCTGCTGAATTGTAGCATTCGGGGGCGCCTGTTTCTAAGCGCCCCCGATGCTCGTTCGCCACTAAATCCCGTATTAGGCCACAGGCAAGGCGGCCATCTCACCCTTCCGCACCTTGATGCAGACCTTCCCGTCTTCATCCATATCGACAATCGCGGTGTCTCCCGGCTCGAACTTTCCTCCGAGGAGTTCGTCGGACAGTCGGTCCTCGACTTCGTTCTGGATCAGGCGGCGCAGTGGCCGCGCCCCCAGGACCGGATCGAAACCATTTTCGCCCAAGTACTCCTTGGCCGGCTCGGTCAGCTCGACGCTGATCTCCCGTTCCTTGAGCTCGTCGCGGACCATGTTCATCATCAGATCCACGATCTGGTGGATCTCGTCCCTGCTCAGGGCGTGGAACACGATGGTGGCGTCCAGGCGGTTCAGGAACTCGGGGCGGAAGAAGCGCTTGACTTCGTCCATCACCTTGTCCTTCATCCGCTCGTAAGCCTGGTGGTCCGTCTGCGACTGTTCGGACTTCACGGCGAACCCCAGCGAGGTGTCGCGCTTGATCAGGTCGGAACCCAGGTTGCTGGTCATGACGATGATCGAGTTGCGGAAGTCCACGCGGCGGCCCCGGGCGTCGGTCAACTGGCCGGCGTCGAAGATCTGCAGCAGGATGTTGAAAATCTCCGGGTGCGCCTTTTCGATTTCGTCCAGGAGGATGGCGCAGTAGTTCTTCTTGCGCACGCCTTCGGTGAGCTGGCCGCCTTCGTCATAGCCGACGTAGCCCGGAGGCGCGCCGATGAGACGGGCGGTGGTGTGGCGTTCCTGGAACTCCGACATGTCGAGCCGGATCATGTTGTCCTCGTGGCCGAACAGGAACTCCGCCATGGCGCGCACCAGCTCAGTCTTGCCCACGCCGGTGGGGCCCAGGAACAGGAACACGCCGATGGGATGGCGCGGGTCCTTGAGGCCGGCCCGGGCCCGGCGCACGGCCTTGGAGATGCCGATGATGGCTTCGTCCTGGCCAATGATGCGCTTGTGCAGTTCCTCTTCCATGCGGAGCAGCCGCTCGGTCTCCTCCTGCGCCAGCCGCGTTACCGGGATGCCGGTCCACATGCTGACCACCTCGGCGATGTCGTCCTCGGTGACCTGCGTGCGTTCCTTGCTGCGGTCGGCCTTCCACTCGCGCTCCATGTCGCCGACGTTCTGGGACAGGTGGAGCTCGCGGTCGCGCAACTCGGCGGCGACTTCGTACTGCTGCGAAGCGATGGCCTCGTCCTTTTCCTTGCGCACGCGCTCCAGGACTTCCATCGCGTCCTTGACTTCCTGCGGGGCGTGGCTGCCGCGCAGGCGCACCCGCGAGCCGGCTTCGTCCAGCAGGTCGATGGCCTTGTCGGGCAGGAAGCGGTCGGGGATATACCGGGTCGACAGCGTGGCCGCGGCCCGCACTGCGTCCTCGGTGATATCCACGTTGTGGTGATCCTCGTACTGGCCCTTCACGCCGCGCAGGATGTCCACGGTCATGTCGGCGTCGGGCTCTTCCACCCGCACGGGCTGGAGCCGTCGTTCGAGGGCCGGGTCACGCTCCACGTACTTGCGGTAGTCGTCCAGCGTGGTCGCGCCGATGCACTGGATCTCGCCGCGAGCCAGGGACGGCTTCAGGATGTTGGAAGCGTCCACGGCGCCTTCGGCGGCGCCGGCCCCGACCAGCGTATGAATTTCGTCGATGAAGAGCACGCAGTTGCCGGAGGTCTTGATCTCCTCAATGACCTTCTTCAGCCGCTCTTCGAACTCGCCGCGGTACTTGGTGCCGGCGACCAGGGCGCCCATGTCCAGGGTGACCAAGCGCTTGCCCTGCAGAGTGTCCGGGACGTCGCCCGAGGAGATCTGCTGGGCCATCGCTTCCACGATGGCGGTCTTGCCGACGCCGGGCTCTCCCACCAGGACCGGGTTGTTCTTGGTCCGGCGGCTGAGGATCTGGGTGACGCGCTCGATTTCGGTGTCGCGGCCGATGACCGGGTCCAGCTTGCCGCCCAGGGCCGCGTTGGTCAGGTCAACGCCCAACTGGTCCAGGGTGGGGGTGCGTGTGGACGAACTCCGGCTGCTGGAGCTTCCGGTGCCGGAGTTGCTGAGGATCCGGTGCGTCTCGGCGCGAACCTTCTCCAGGTTGACGCCCAGGCTCTCCAGGACGCCGGCGGCCACGCCTTCGCCCTCGCGCAGGAGGCCGATCAGCAAATGCTCCGTTCCAATGTAGGTGTGGTTCATCCTTCGGGCTTCGTCGACGGCCAACTCCACGACCTTCTTGGCCCTGGGGGTGAGGCCGATCTCGCCCTGCGCCGGGCGCTCGCCCCGTCCGATGATGAACTCGACGGCCGAGCGCACCTTGGTCAGGTCAACGCTCAGCCCCGACAGCACTCGAGCGGCTACGCCCTCGGTCTCCCGTACCAGGCCAAGCAGGATGTGCTCGGTCCCGATGTAGTTGTGGTTGAACCGCTGCGCTTCTTCCTGGGCCAGGGACAGAACCCTGCGTGCCCGCTCTGAGAACTTCTCGAATCTGCTGCCCATGAGACTCTCCCTGGGTTGAGGTCAGGCCAACCGATGCGTGCTGGCGGCGCTATTTTACCGTATTCGGGCAAAAATAAAAGCGGCCCTGCCCCCGAATCGTAACGGGGAAGCCGCTCGGTTGATGTTTCAACCTATCGCGTTACGTGGCCTACAGTCACCTGCGATTCCTTGCTGCGCCATCACGCCCGCCCCGACTAACTTTGTGAGTTTTGGTACTTTCCGGCGGTGACCTATTTTCCCACTCCGTCACCGGAGCAGTATCGTCGGCGCTGGGGCGTTTCACTTCCGTGTTCGGGATGGGTACGGGTGGGACCACCCCGCTTGAACCACCAGAAAGTAACGCCGCAATTATGCCTCATATCGAATGACTTGGCAAGGGCAGCCGCACTGGGAATTTTCCGGCATTCCCAGGGGCCTCAAAGCGCCTATGCTATACTGACATTCGACCCGCGGACCGCCGCGTAAGGGGGCCGTTAGCTCAGCTGGCAGAGCACCGGACTTTTAATCCGGGTGTCGTGGGTTCGATCCCCACACGGCCCACCAGAGAACGCCGGCACGGAGGCCCGACAGTGAACGCCCCAACCCGCCCGAAAGCGGAGACTGCCCGCCTGGGCATAAAGATCTACGAGCGGGACATCCGACCCAAGGTCGAGAGGGACCACTCCGGGGAGTACGTCGCCATTGACGTCGAGACCGGGGGCTGGGCAATCGCCAGCACCGAAAGGGAAGCGTTGGAGCGATTGCGGGCGATGCGCCCCGGCGCCGTTGACGTGTTGATGGAGCGGATCGGGTACCGGGCGCTGCGCAGCTTTGGGGCCGGGTCTCTGCGGAGGACCGGATGATAGAGGGCATCGTGGATGCGATACCCTCCCCTGCTTGCCCGTAGCCACGGCCCTTTCCGTTGGTCCGAAAATCGCCCGGCGGTGTAGAATGCCCACGAGGAAGAACGCCGGCACGGAGGCCCGACAGTGAACGCCCCAACCCGCCCGAAAGCGGAGATCGCCCGCCTGGGCCAGGAGATCTACCAGCGCGACATCCGACCCAAGGTGGAAGCCGACCACCACGGCGAGGTCGTCGCCATCGACGTGGATACCGGCAATTGGGCCCTCGGCGACAACGTGATTGCCGCCACGGACCGCCTGCGGGAGAAGCTTCCGGGCGCGGTCAACGTCCTGAGTGAGCGGGTGGGGTATCCTGCGCTGCGGCACTTCGGGGGGCGCCCCCTGCGGGGTGCCGAGTGATCGAAGGCGTGGTGAATGCCGCCTACGAAGCCGTTGTAACCCTTACTATACTAAGCCCGGCGGGACCGACACGGGAAGTAGAAGCCGTTGTCGATACCGGATTCAATGGGTTCCTTACCTTACCGACGGCGCTGATAACGGAACTGAGGCTTCCCTTCGCCAGCATGGGCCGGGCTACTCTCGCCGACGGGAGTGAGATAACCTACGACGTTTACGGCGTTTCCGTGCTGTGGGACGGCCAGCCGAGATACATCGAGGCAGACGCTGCCGACACCACCCCGCTGGTAGGTATGCTACTGCTGGACCGCCACAGCCTGTACGTGGAAGTCGAGGACCGCGGGCGCGTCGTCATCCAGCCCAGGCAGTAGCCGCCGCTGCCCGCTCCTCGCTCACTCTGACGCCACGGTTATCACCGGCGACAGCGCGTACAGGTGGTTGGGCCGCTCCCAGTCCGTTGCCCCCGTGGCCAGGGTGCCGCCGATCAGCACGGTGGCGTAGCGGATGTTGGACCGCCGGCCGACGTGATTCGACGGGTCCTTGGTCCCGTCGGTCCGGGAGCCGGTCCAGATGAGCCCCGAGTGACGGCCCCTTCCCATTTCATTGGTGGCGTTGCCGTACCGCGGGTTCCAACTGCCGTCGTAGAAGTCGGCGTAGTCGTCGGCCACTTTATTGCCGCCCAGGAAATAGATGGGTACGCCCCGGCCCGTGCTGGCCGTGTTGTCCCGGGCGTCCACCGCCGCGGTGGAGACGATGGCGCGGAACTCCCCGCCGAAGTGGTCGCCGTCGCTGTTCACCAGCCTGGCGTTACGCGCCGCCGCCATCTGCGCCAGGGAGTTGTAGTGGCCGGCGTCGTGAGACATGGCGTGGATCTTGTCCGTGGTGACGAACATCAGCCGGAACTTGTCCCCCGGTTCCGACCACAGGGGCAGCAGCGGCCAGTCCGCCGGCACGGTCTGCGGGGCCGGCGCGGAGTACGCCCTGGGGGCGACCGTCACCGCCGGCGAGATCCAGCCCAGGTCGCCGTTGTTCTTGTACACCCGGACCTGGACGGTGTAGGGCATACCGTTGGTCAACAGCGTGCTGTAGTCGTTCAGGGTCGCGATCCGCTGGAGCCCCCCGACCCGGCCGTACCCGCGATAGGAGTTGAGGCTGGAGGCGGTTCGCCACTGCTCGCTGTCGGTTCCCATTCCGTCGCCCGGCAGTATCCTGTACTCCCATTTCGACGGCCTTTCGTTGTTCGTGTTCCACACCGGTTCATGCCAGCTGAGGGACCAGTCCGCGCCGATGTTCCCGTGCCCCGCCAGGGCCCGGAAGTTGGTGAGCTGAGGCGTGTTGCCGTAGTAGGTATATCTGAACCCGTCCGAGCATTCGCTCTCCCGGTTGTCGCCGTCGATGTACCGGGCGTAGAAGGTGTGGAAACTGCCGCTGGCGGGCGTCGGGTCGCTGCTGAAGGCGTTGGTCAGGTCAACCGTGTAGGGCGCGGTGGTGTCGGTGACCGTCCAGGCCGTGTTTCGATTATTGCCCCATTTCTCGCACAAGTCCTTGTCCTTGAAGAGCGCCACTCTCACGCCGGTCTTCGGGACGGTGGCGGTGAACGTCGGCGGCCAGGTGGTGCCCGAATTCTTGAGGGCCAGAGTAGGGGCGGGCAGCATTCGCCCGTCCACGGTATAGCCCCAGGCGGTGTTGTAGCTGCCGGCCGCGCCGGCGTTGCCTTCAATGTCCTCGAAGCGCTCAACCTTGACCTTGAAGAGGCCCCGGTCCTCGGGCCCCGGAGTGAAATTGCAATAGTAATGTCTGCCGTCAGGCATAGTGAGCACGAAGGCGCACTCTCCGGGACCGAACCGCTGCATCTCACCGCTGAAAGTGAAGGTCCGTTCGGGGCCGGAGCCGACCTGATACTTGATGACGGTCTGGGACTCTCTTATCTCCTCGCTGAAAACCAGGACGGGGGACAATGGGCGGGTGCCCGAATTCCCCGTGCCGGAGGGCGGCGTGACGTTCATTTCCGCATCGGTGAATGGGTCCTCGAAAAGGAACTTCGAAAGGGTATAGGTGGGCGGGGTCATGTCCCGTTCTCTCAGCGACAGTGAAACCGTATCGCCGTCGGCCCAGTCGTCGCCGTCAATGTCTGGGTCGTAGGACCAATAGATATTGTTGCCTTGCACGGTCGCGTCGCTGACGTTAAGTGAATCCGAGCGCACCACCAGCCTCAGCGTGCTGAGGGCGGTCTTGACCTGCTGGCCGGTCAGGCTGCTGAATTGCATCACGAGGATATTGTTCGAGGATGCCCAATACACTTTGTTGACGGTATAGGTGGTCCCGGCATAGACGAAATCGTCGTCGTTGAGGGCGGTCGAGCAGTTAGCCACGGTCGGTCCGTTATCACAGCCATAAAGTCCGCCACCCGCATCCACCGTCAGCGTGGCGGACCAGACGTTGGTGATCTGGTTCGTGTTGGGGTCCGGCGGCGGGACGAGCACCTTGTCGGAGGTGGCCGCGCTGGCGGTTTTGCCGGGGCCGTGGCCATCGGTATAGGCGGCGGTGGCCCGCAGGTAGTTCCCCACGTCGTCCTCCGTCGCCGTGTAGGAGGTCCCGGTGGCGCCGGCGATGGCCTGCCAGGTGGTTCCGTCGGAGGAGCGCTGCCAGGTCCAGGTCAGGCCGCTCATCTCGCCGTCCGGGTCCAGCAGGGTGGCGCTCAGCTCGGTGCCCACCGTCGGCGGGTCCTGCTCCAAATCCAGGGAGACCACGCCCAGCCGGTCCGCGGGGGATTCCTGCCCATCGGCGGGGGCCGCCTCTTGGGAGCCGTCCACCTTATGCCCGGCCTGGTCGGCCAGCGCCGGGGCCTTCAGCCGCGCGGCGTTGCCGTCGGCGTCCGCGATGCTGCCCCCGTTCAGGCCCAGCCCGTTCCTCGGGATGCTGACGCCGTCGTCGTCCCGGTCGTCGCCCTTCACCTTATAGGCGAATACCAGCCGGGTTCCGTCCGCTTCCGAACGGGCGTACCGCGCCCAGCGCCTCTGCTCGCCCACGGCCAGGCGCACCCGGGGCTGGCCGGAGACGGTGACCGCCTCGCTGAAGGTCACGGTAACCACGACGGCCTCGCCCTTGCCGTAGGTGTCGCCGCTCTGCGGGCTGCTGACAACGACCGGGCCGGCGGTGATGGCGGGCGGCGGCGACCCGTCCACCTGGTGGCCCGCCTGGTCGGGCAGGGCCGGCGCTTTCAGTTTCGCGGCGTTGCCGTCGCCGTCGGCGATGGTTCCGCCGTTCAGTCCCACCGCGTTCTTCTTGATGCTGACGCCGTCGTCATCCCGGTCGTTTTCCTTGACCGTGTAGGCAAAGACCAGCCGGGTTCCGTCCGCTTCCGAGCGTTCATACCGGGCCCATCGCGTTTGCTCGCCGATGTCCAGGCGCACCCGGGGTTCGCCGGAGACGGTCACCGCCTCGCTGAAGGTCACCGCGACCGCGATGGCCTCTCCCTTCTTATAGGTATCGCCGCTGGCCGGGCTGCTGGTGATGGTTGGGCCGGCGGTGACTTTAGCGCCCGCGCCTCCCTGGGCCTGGGCCTGGGCCGAGTCAGCCGGCGGCAGCCAGAGCAGGCCGGCGACGGCCGCCAGAACCAGCAGGGCCAGGGCCGGCAGCAGCAATGCGGCCAGCCGTCGCCGCGGCGCGGCCTGTGTTAGCTTTGCGCCCCCCTGAAGGTCGAGGGGGGCAGACCGGGGCAGGTAGTTCTGCGTCATGTTGATGACCCTCACGCCGGACGATGCTTCGGTCTATCTATGGTTCACAAACCTGGAAAATCGGCTTTGGGGGCCAACGCCGCGCCGCACGGCGCGCTGGTTAGGCCGCGCTTTCGGATGTTTTGTTCGAAATTCGGCTTTTTCGGTTGCTGTCTTGCCTCTTGCTTTCCGGCGCGGCTGTCACGGTATGGGATGCTGCTGTAACGCTGGGCGAGTATCAGGGTTGGGTCGTCGCTGGGTGAATACGCCCCGGCATTTCGATCAATGGACTGAGCCGTTCATTGGCACGCTGAACATAATACATATTATCATCATCGTCAAGATGGTCTCAATAACGGCATGATAACATCCCCCGGCCGCGCGCGGCCGCGCCCAATCACAAGGTGGAACCCGCATCCAATACTGCGAACTCCGCTGCCCGGGGCGCTTGCAGCGGCGTCCTTTCCCCGTCGGGACTTCCTGCGGCGTGGGGATCGTGCGATAACCGTCGCCCCGGCGGGCCTGACCAAGACCTCAACCGGCTGAACCACGATCATGAAGAGAAGAGCTATGGCTCCGCTTCTGGGCATTAATAGTGATTGACGCTAATAGCATGATGTACTACTATTGAAGCGTGATCAAGAGCTTCCGTGATAGGGATACGCAGGCGGTAGCCGAACGTCGGCGCGTTCGTAGGTTCCCGGAATCTATCCAGCTCCGGGCGCAGGGCAAGTTAATGATGCTCCATAATGCTAGGGACCTGAACGACCTGCGCATCCCTCCCGGTAATCGTCTTGAGGCCCTCTCGGGAGATCGGGTTGGGCAGCACAGCATTCGCGTCAACGACCAGTGGCGCATTTGCTTCATCTGGGACGATGGAGATGCTTACCAGGTAGAGGTTGTAGACTATCATTGAGAAATGAGAGATAAAGAGAGGCCACCATGTCCAGCCAGGAGGCGCACCACTCCGCAAGGCTGCCGCCCATCCATCCGGGGGAGATTCTCGACGAAGAGTTTCTCCGGCCAATGAACATCACGCAGTATCGTCTGGCCAAGGCCATCGGCGTTGACGCCCGTCGGATTCACGCTATCGTCCATGGTCAACGATCCATCACGGCCGAGACGGCGTTGCTGTTCTCCCGCTTTTTTGGAAACTCGCCCGGGTTCTGGATGGGACTGCAAAGCCAATACGACCTGGAGACCGCTCAGGACCGTCTTTCTGATAAATTGAACGCCGTGGTTGCCCTGTCATCAACCGGGGAAGAATAATCTGCATGCTGGAACTGAGAAACATCACCCCCGACGAGTTTGAGCGGTGGATGAGCGCCGAGTCGCGGGCTCACGGCAACCGCCTGGCCCACGATCCCGAGCACCTGCGGCCCCGCTTCGACCTGAGCCGTTCCATCGCGGTGTTCGAGGAGGGGCAGATCGTCGGCGGATGCCACTCCCACCTGCTGGAGATGTCGATACCGGGTGGCACATCGGCGGTGGCCGGCGTGTCCAACGTGGAAGTGCAGCCCACCCACACCCGGCGGGGCATCATGACCCAAATGATGCGCCACCAGATCGACGGCATCCACGAGCGGGGCGAACCCCTGGCCGCCCTGTTCGCCACCGAGAGCGGTATCTACGGGCGTTTCGGCTACGGCATCGGCGCCGTCCACGAGCAGTGGACCATCGAAAAGCGCCACAGCGCCTACTCCCGCTCCCACGACAGCCCCGGCCGCCTGGAATTCGTGGCGCCGGCGGACATCATGCAGAAGCTGCCCGACGTTTCCCGCCGGGGAACCCAGGGCCGGCCCGCCGTGTTCCAGCGCGCCAGGCACCACTGGGAGGACGCGGCCAACGATCCCATCCACTCCCAGGGAGGCTCCGGCGGCGTGTTCTACGTGGCCTACGTGGAGGACGGGCGCATCGACGGCTACGCTTCCTACCGCACCCAGCGGCCCACGGTGACGGTCAACGAGCTGGTGGCGACCACCCGCGCGGCGTCCGCCGCCCTGTGGCGGTTCTGCTTCGACCTGGACCTGTACGAACGCACCGAGGCCATGAAACGCCCGGAGGATGACCCGCTGCCCTGGATGCTGGCCGACCCGCGCCGGCTCCAGCGTTCCACCCGCGACGGCCTGTGGGTTCGTGTGGTCGATGCCCGCGCCGCGTTGGAGCAGCGGACCTACGCCGCCAGCGACCGCCTGGTGCTGGAAATCCGCGACGATTTCTGCGACTGGAACCGGGGATGCTGGAGCCTCGAGATGTCGCCGGAGGGCGGCGACTGCCGGCCCGTCACCGGCGGCGCGGACCTGTCAATCGACGTATCCGCCCTGGCGTCGGTTTACCTGGGAGCGGCCGGTTTCGGCACATTGCAGCAGGCGGGATTGGTGGACGAGGCGACCGCGGGAGCGGTGCCGCGGGCGGACCGGGCGTTTGCCGTGCCGTTGAGGCCGTGGACGCCCTACAATTTCTGACCCGGAGGAACTCATGGGACGAATGGACGGCAAGGTCGCGTTGATCAGCGGCGGCGCGCGCGGGATGGGAGCGACCGAGGCCCGGCTCTTCGCCCGCGAGGGCGCGGCAGTGGTCATCGGTGACATCCGGGACGAGGAAGGGGAGGCGACCGCCGCATCAATCGCAGCCGACGGTGGTCGTTGCCGTTACGTGCACCTGGACGTCACCCAGGAAGCCGACTGGCAGGCCGCAGTGGCCCAGGCGGTGTCGCAGTTCGGCAGCCTGGACGTGCTGGTTAACAACGCCGGAATCGGCAGCAACTCGTTCGAAATCCACGAGGAACCGGTGGAAATGTGGGACCGGACCATCGACGTGAACTTGAAGGGCGTGTTCCTGGGCACCCGCACCGCCGTCCCCGCGATGCTGGAGGCCGGTGGCGGTTCCATCATTAATATATCCTCTCAGTTGGGCATCGTCGGGGTGCCCTACAACGGCTCTGCGTACCAGACCTCCAAGGGCGGTGTTCGCATCTTCACCAAGGCCGCGGCCCTGCAGTACGCGAACCGCGGCATCCGGGTCAACTCGGTGCATCCCGGCCCCATCGTCACTGAAATGACCCGGGTCGGCCGCGACGATCCGGACCGACTGTCGATGATGCTGGCCCGCATCCCCATGGGCCGATACGGCGAGCCTGAAGAGGTCGCCAACGCCGTGCTCTACCTGGCCTCCGACGAGTCGTCCTTCGTCACCGGCAGCGAGGTGGTGGTGGACGGAGGCTGGACGGCCCAGTAGCTCAAGGCCGGTCCACCGCCGTGAACCGTTCCAGCTGATCGATTATTTGCTCAGGCGCGGCGGCCCTGGGTTCTACCACGAGATAATCGAGGCCGGCCTGGGCGTACTCCGCCACGTCGCCGGCTACCTGATCCGCCGAGCCTCGCAGCGGAGTTCGTGACGCGCCGGTGAAAGCGTCGTCGGTGACATCCAGGCCGGCGCGTAGCGAGATTGTGAAACCCTCTATGCTCGCGCCGCGTGTCTCGCGCAGTTCGCCGATTCGACGAGCCACCCGTGAAACGTCCTGCGGGCTTTGACGGACGCCGTGCCACCCGTCGGCCAGGTTGGCCGCGCGACGCAAGGCCGGCGCGCTGATGCCGCCCGTCCAGATCGGCGGATGAGGCTGTGAAACGGGCGCTGGAGCCATGCCCAGGCCGGCGACGCTGTAGTGGGCGCCGCGCACGTCCGGCTCGGGAGTGGTCCAGAAGGCTTTCAGGAGGGCGATGTGCTCATCGGTAACGCCGCCGCGGACGGCAAATTTGGCGTCCAACGCATCGAACTCCTCGGCCATCCAGCCCACGCCGGCGCCGACGATGAGCCGGCCGTTGGAGATCACATCCAGCGTGCCCAGCATCTTGGCGTTGAGCACCGGATGACGGTAGGGCAACACCAGCACGCTGAAACCGAGGCGCAGGCGGGTGGTGACCGCCGCCAAATAAGCCAGGGTTGTGACCGGTTCCAGGATGCGGTCGGCTGCCGTCAGCGGAAACCGACCGTCGCTGCGATACGGGTACGCTGAATGCAGTTCCATCGGTATGGCGATGTGGTCGCTGAGGAACACTCCGTCGTAGCCCAGATGCTCGGCGCGTTGGGCGATGTGGGCCAGCGATTCGATGTGGGCCAGGGGGCCGACGTTGGGCAGGATCACGCCGTATTTCATACTCAAAACCTCGGGTTGGGAGGCTCGCCCGGCGGCAGTTTTGGTTGACACTCCGCCGAACCCGATGCTAGCATAATCATCTGCCGGATCGGTCGATTTCCGCCGGCGCTAACGGGGTGGCGCACCGTCGCCAGGCCCCTCACCAAGGAGTACTACAGATGGCCGACCAGCCTGAACTGCACCGCGGTTTGATGAACGTGTACATGGACACGACGGAGTCCAGTTTCATCGACGGCGAAATCGGAAAACTGCTCTATCGTGGCTACAACATCCACGATCTGGCCGAGAAGTCCACCTTCGAGGAGATCATTCACCTGGTGCTCCACGGAGAGTTGCCGACGCAAGCGGAGCTGGCGGAAACGGACGGCTACCTGCGCGCCAACCGACGCATCCCTGATGAAATCATCACGGTCATCGACGCGGTGAAGTCGGCCCATCCCATGGATGTGCTCCAGACCGCTCTCATCGGCATGGCCGCGTTTGACGAAGAATCGGAAGACAACTCCAAGGAAGCCAACGTCCGCAAGGCCCTGCGCCTGACCGCCCAGGGCCCGACCATCGTCACTGCCCACCACAGGATCCGTAATGGCCTGGAGCCGGTGGCACCCAACCCTGACCTCAACCACGCGGGCAACTTCCTCTACATGCTATTCAACGAGCTTCCGGACGACGAAACCGTGTCGTTGATGGACGTGGACTTCATTCTGCACGCGGAGCATGGCGTCAACGCGTCTTCGTTTGCGGCCCGCGTCGCGGCTTCCACCAACTCGACCCTGCACGCCGCCGTGTCGGGCGCAGTGGGGACGCTGAAGGGGCCGGCTCATGGCGGAGCCGCCGAAGAAGTGATGAAGATGTCGATGGAAATCGGCAACCCCGAGAACGCCGAGGAGTACGCCCGCAACAAGCTGAACAACCGCGAGCGCATCATGGGGTTTGGCCACCGGGTATACCGGGCGGAGGACCCCCGAGCCCGCCACCTGCGCGAGCGCTCCCAGGCGCTGGGCGAAAAGCGCGGCGACCCCCGCTGGTTCCAGATCCTGACCCACCTCTCGGAAGACGTGATGGCCCCGTACCGCGACCGCGGCATCTACGTCAACGTGGATTTCTACGCCGGTTCCATCTACCACCTGTTGGGGATCGAGTCTGACCTGTTCATTCCCATCTTTGCGCTGGGCCGCATCCCCGGCTGGTCTGCACAGTGCATCGAGCAGTACGAGAACAACATCCTGCTGCGGCCGAGGCTGCACTACGTGGGGCCAATGGACCGGGAATACGTGCCCATCGACGAGCGTTAAGCAGGTTGAAACGCGAAATCACGCCGGGGCGGATAAACATCCGCCCCTGGCTTTTGTGCCGTCTACCGATCGAGGATTACGGGTAGATTTCCAGATTGCCCAAGTGGACCTCGGCGACGATTTCACGCTGGCCGGGGGTTCCGTGGGAGTGGCCGTGCCCATCGTCATGTTGATGGCCATCCGAATCGCCGTCGGCCTGGCCCACATCAGGAACGGTTACCGTCACTACCGACTCGACCTTCTTGCCCCCGTACTCAAGCTCGCGGTGGTCGTTGGCATTCAGTGACACGCGAATTTCGTGATCACCGGGCGGCAGCTCAGCGATGTGGTACTCCGTTTCGAAGACCCTTCCCAGCTTCACGCCGTCGGCGTAGATGTGGGCGTGCCCCGCCCCGGGCGTGTGGGGCTGGTCAACCAGCTCCGGCGCAAATCGGAACCCCTGGGTCATGATACTGACTTTTACGCCGGCTTGGCCGTCCGATTCAGCGGTTATCTGGACGCTCACCGGCGTTTCCGACACCACTGTTTCGGGCGTCTCAGCCTCGTGATGGTCGTCTGCACCCACGGCCTTGGCGTCGGAGAAGACGTGAAAATTCAACGCGAATGCTCCGGCCGTGACCGCTTCAAATACCAGTTCGCCAGGATGCCCGGGAGACACCTCGGCGGTGAGGTCGTAGCCGTGCAGATGGATTTCGCCATCCTCGTCGGCCTCGAATGTGAGGCGCACCGTGTCGCCCTGCGATACGCGCAGGTCATCTCGAGTCAGAGTGGTCGCACGGCGAGCAATGGGCAGGTTTATGTGGACCTCCTCCGACGAGGTTTGGTCGTGCTTGGCTTGGCCGGGATCACTATTGTGTCCGTGGTCGCCGGATGTCTCGGAAGCGGGATCGGTTGACCCGGAAGCTGCGGTGTCGGGTTGCGCGGCGGACCCGCAGGCCAGGGTCGCCATCAACGCGATGGCGACGCAGAGCAACAGGGCCGTCCGGAAATTGCAAAGGTGCAGTGGCTGCATGGGATGAATCCTCCGTGGGAATAGGCAGGCGCCGGCGACGGACGTTGCCGGCAATCGAGCGCCGGGGTGGAAATGGGCCGAATGGAGGATTCAGATTGTTGGTGGCGGCAGTGGAGGTAAAACGTTCAGCCCCCGCGTGCGGACGGGTCTGTCGCTGAACCGCTCCAGTGGATTGTCCGCATCTTCCGCCGGAGGTGGAGGCCGCAGCGTTTCCGGCGCCGGGTGGGACGGGGCGTTGAGGGCGGCCAGCGTCAACCCGGCGGCCGCCGGCGTCAGAAAGAGGATGTCCTCTGCCCGGTCTCCGGTAGCGGTTCGCGAGGATGGGATCGCGGACCGGAGATGGGCGTGCCGGGCCAAGCCGTCATAGGCGTGATAGTGCGCCACAGGATGACCGTTGAGATATATGTGATCGTGGTTGTGGGCACGCTCCGCGAAGTGATGGTCGTCCAAGGGGCCAATTATGGGGAGAGCCAGCGAAAACAGGGCGACGGCCACGAGGAGCATCCAACCCAGGGAGGGCGTGGCCCCCGCCTGGCCCGGCGCGGACGAAGGCATGGTTGACAAAGCGGAGCGCATGGCGGGATCAATCCGCCCGATTTCGCAGCAGAACCGTTATAGCAAAGGCCCGGCGAATTGCCGCCGGCGTTGATGCCAGGAGATCGATTGCAAGCTCTGTTCGGTTGATGATGCCGTCAACGTCGGAAGGAGAAAAGTTCCATAGGGGGTTGTAGTCGGCCCGGTTACGTTGACTCTGGACCTCCACAAAAGCCCTCGCGAACTCTTTGATTTCCGCTGGGAATGGGGCCATTATGCCGGTGTTCCGGCACTGGTTCCTGGCGTGGGTGTGCTCCGGTCCCCGGTAGGCTTGCAGCCAGGAAGCGGCGGTGGCCGGGTCGGCGTCCGCGCCGGGCAGCAATTCTGCTGCGTTGGCGCAGACCGCATGAAACATGGCATAGTAGGCGCTGCTGACGGCGCGCTTCAGGTGCGTCTGGGCTTGTTCGGTATCCGTTTCGTGCGCCGCCGAGGCTTGCAGCAGTCGCGCCGTTGTGATGAGGTTAGCGGGGGACAACGTAGGGGTTCCGGGAAAATTCCGGCCATTCGGACTTTTCTATAAAAGAGTGAGTGAGGACTTCCGGGAACATTCCTTCTCCCAGTTCCTCCGCCAGTAGTCCCAGGAATTTGATGTCCTTGTAGGTATCGATCTCGATAGCGTTTTCGTCGAATACCATGTACACGTGGAGATAAGTATCGCCGTCGCCGTCGTCTGTGGGGACGACGACGATGGGGTCGAACACCATGTCTGGACCGTATTGCTCGGCCAGGACTTTGGCGACGGCGGCTTTGACCTTCTCGGTGACCGCTGCTTTTACGGTGGTCATGTCGTTGCCCTCCGGTGTACGGGTGGTCGTCAGCCGAAGCGCTGGAGCGTCGTTGACAGGCAGATAGAGCATATCAGATAATGCCCGCCACCAATGCCAACACACACAGGAGGCAAAAAGATGGCATCTCAGGACATCGCTTTGATGGCCCATCTGATGCGGCGGGCCGGTTTCGGGGCTACCCGGGACGAACTGGAAGCGCTCGTTGAGAAAGGCTACGAGGCAACCGTTGAAGAGCTGTTGAACCCGGAGAGCCAGCCGGCTATTGACCGCTACGAACTGGTGCGCTACCAGCCGTGGACTTGGCGCCCGGGCACGATCCAGGGCATGGGTTCGGCCGAATGGCTGCACTTCATGATCAACACGAAGCGGCCGCTGGAAGAGAAGATGGCGTTGTTCTGGCACCAGATTTTCGCCACCGGCGTGTCCAAGGTTGACCACTACGACGAGATCACCCGCATGGTCGCCCTGTTCCGCGAGAAGGGCATGGGCAACTACAAGGATCTCCTGCTGGAAGTCGCCAAGAACCCGGCGATGATCTACTGGCTGGACAACTTTGAGAACCATGCCGACGCCGTCAACGAGAACTGGGGCCGCGAGTTGTTGGAGCTGTTCAGCATGGGCGTCGGCACCTACACCGAGGTTGACGTTCGCGAGGCTTCCCGCGCCTTCACCGGCTGGACCTTCGAGCCCAAACTGCCGCGCGGTCCCATCGGCCGCCACGACTGGCAGTTCCAGTATCTGCCCGAAGACCATGACGACGGGGAAAAGACCTTCCTTGGTGAGACCGGCAACTTCAACGGCGAAGACATCATCAGCATCGTCTGCGAACACCCGGCCACGGCAACCTTCATTGCCCGCCACCTGTACAACTTCTTCGTGGCCGACGAGGCCCAGGTTCCGGCCTGGCAGGTGACGCCGCCCAAGGATGAGGACGCCATCGACCTGCTGGCCGATACCTTCATCGACTCCGGCTGCGACATGACCGCCGTTTTGCGTGTCCTGTTCAACAGCGACTTCTTCAAGAACGCCCGCTACGCCCGCCTGAAGAGCCCTGCCGAGGTGGTGGTTGGCACCCTGCGGCTGGTCGGCGGCTACGAATTCCCCGGCCCCGGTCTGGGTGAAATGGCCCGCCAGCCCACCTACATGGGCCAGGACCTGCTCAACCCGCCCAGCGTGGAAGGCTGGCACACCGGTGTAGAGTGGATCAACAGCGGTTCGCTGATGCGCCGCATCAACTTCACTGCCGACATGGTCAGTGACGTGAATCGCCCGGGCATCCGGTCGATGATCAGCCGCATGCAGGCACAGGGCGACCTCACCGCCGATGCGATGGTGGACAATTGCCTCGATCTGATGGGCCCGCTGGAAGTCGACGCCGCTACCCGCGACGAACTGGTTTCCCACGCCCAGACCTCCGGCAGCATCTCCTGGGCCACTGACGCGGACGTCAGCGCCTCCGAGGAGCGCATCTCCGAAATGCTGCAGCTGATCGTTTCGCTGCGCGATTACCAGTACGCCTGACGAGACCAGTGCGGCGACGCCCGCAACGCGTCGCCGCCCGCACCGTCTCGCATTCCGCGTTGGCGGAACGATATCCACAGGAGCAAGCAAAATGACCTCAACGAAGAAAGATCCGGTTCTGGTGGTGTTGCAGCTAACCGGCGGCAACGACTACATGAACACCGTCATCCCCCACGCCGAGCCGCTGTACCGCGACAAGCGGCCCGTGGTCGGCGTGCCGGACGAGCGCATCCTCAAGTTGAATGACAGCATCGGCTTCCACCCCGAGTTGGCTCCGCTGCGCCGCTTCTGGGATGCCGGCGACATGGCCATCATTCACGGCGTCGGTTACGCCAACAGCCCCCGCAGCCACTTCCGCAGCATGGACATCTGGCACACCTGTGAGCCGGACAAGCTGGGAACCGAGGGCTGGCTGGGTCGCGCCGCCCGCGACATCGACCCGAACAAGGAAAACGTGGTCACCGCCGTCAGCTTCGGCCCGAGCCTGCCGCGCGCCCTGGCGCTCCCCGGCGTTCCCGTCGCCTGCGTGGACGACCTGGAGAACTTCGGGATGCTGACCAGCATCCAAGAAGAGATGCAGAGGGACAAGATCATTGACCGCTTCACCCGCCTGTACTCTCCCACTATCGGCAACGGTTTCGTGATGGACTACCTGGGCCAGACCGGTCTCGACGGCCTCAAGGCTGCCGACATCCTGAAGGTAGCTCCGGAGACGTACAGCAGCACCGTGGAGTATCCCGATACCCCCATCGCCCGGAAGCTCAAGGGCATCTCGCAAGTGCACCAGGCCGACCTGGGGGCGCGCGTGCTCTACTGCGACCACGGCAGCTTTGACAGCCACTCCAACCAGGTTGGGATGCACGATGGGCTGTGGCGGGACGTTTCCGCCGCGGTGTCGAGCTTCTTCGACGACCTGCGCGAGAACAACGCCAGCGACAACGTCATCCTGATGATGTTCTCCGAGTTTGGCCGCCGCGTCCACGACAACGGCTCCGGCACCGACCACGGCGCCGCCGGCCTGGTACTGGTCATGGGCGACCAGATCAAGGGTGGCGAGTACGGCCAGTACCCGTCCTCCAAGCCCGAGGACCTGGAACAGGGCGACCTGGTTCCCGGCACCGACTTCCGCGGCGTTTACTCCACCATCCTGGAAGACTGGATGGGCCTGGACGCGAACCCCATCGTCAGCGGGACCTTCGAGAAAGTCGCGTTTGTCTAAGGGATCAGGGGTTCCGGTCAACGGGACACGCTGATTGGCAAGACCGACCGGGGCCAGTAGGTGTAAATCTGCTGGCCCCGCAGTTTTGAGCGACCCGGGCCGTCACGCCTGAAGTTTCCGCTCAAAGAAACACACGCAATGAGCAGGTAAGAATATGCTTACGCAGATCGCAAAGGGCCGAGTGTACGACTACAGCCACTCGGTGGGCCGGGGCGCCGCGTCCGGCATGGGTTTCAGCCAGCCCACTTCCATGGCCTTCGAGGGGAACACGGTATACGTGCTGAACCGTGGGATCGAGGGCATTTCCAACGTGCCGTGGAACCGGCTCGCCTACGGCGCCCGGGTCAGCATCATCGACCTGGGTGACAATGAGGGTGACGAGGAGTTCACCGGCGAGTTCGGCAAGTACGGCGACCGGGAAGGCGAGTTCATCTGGCCCTCCGGCATGGTTCTCGCGCCCAACGGTCACATCTATGTGGCCGACGAATGGATGAACATGGTGTCGGAGTTCGAGAAGGACGGCACCTTCATCAAGCGGTGGAGCGCCGTTCCCTCCGATGACGGCAAGGAACACGGCACCTCCAGCCTGGCGGTGGACGCCAATGGCAACCTATACCTGACCGACGGCCGCAGCCACGAGGTGCGCAAGTTCACCGCCGACGGCGCATTCATCACCAGTTGGGGCTCCCTGGGCGAAGGCAACGGCGAGTTCAACTCCCCGTGGGGCATCACCGTTGATCAGAGTGACGGCTCGGTGTACGTGGCTGACCACCGGAACCACCGGGTGCAGAAGTTCACCGCCGACGGCGAATGGCTCATGCAGTTCGGCGAGGCAGGCACGAAGCGCGGCCAGATGCACCTTCCCGTGAAGGTCACTGTGGACCACACTGGCGATGTCTACGTTGCTGACTGGAGCGACAACGGCATGCACCCGGGGCGCGTGCACGTCTTTGACAAGGACGGCGGCTTCATCATTTCGCTGATTGGCGATGCGCAGTGGCTGAGCAAGTGGGCGGACATGACGGTAGTCGCCAACGCTGACTACCTGAAGCGCCGCCGCGAGGTGCCTACCACCGAGTCGGAATGGCGTTTCGCCCTGCCCACCGACGTCCATTTCGATGAGAACACGGGCCGTCTGGTGGTGCTGGATGCCCAGCGCAGCCGGCTCCAGATCTACAACAAGATGGAAAATTACATGGTTCCCCAGATGAACCTGTGATGATCCGTGATTACCCAGGAGCAGGAACCCGACTACGTTCGGATGGCGGAGGAATCTCCCGGCATGCTTTGCCGGGAGGCGCCCCCTGAAATCCTGGAGGCGTGCGCGCTGGACAACGAGCCGACGCCCTTCCTGGAGCAGTTCTTTGAAGCGGGAATTCGCGCCCACGCTCGGATGGAGCACGGTCGCGAGCTCCCGCAAATGTATGTCAACAACGCAATCCTGGTGCTGTGGCTGAGGTCGTGCCGCCTCTACACCAACGGCCTCCTTGGCGCGGCCGACCCCGACCTGGACAAGCAGTTTTTCTCCAGCGCGGATGCAACCCCAGCTTGAGTTCAGCGTCGGTCTGACGGCAACCTGCTGCAGTGCGCTACAATATCTTGAAGGCGCGGCTTACATCGCCATTGTGCTGGCCGTTTTTGGAGTACCGCAGTTGCTGACTTACTACCTTGACCGCAGGGACCGTCGCCGCGACCGCCGAGAGGATCGGGCGGAAGCCGAGCGTGCGCGGCGGGAGGATCGGGCGGAAGCGGAACGCCGGCATCAAGAGACGATGACCGCGCTGACCGGCACGATGACCGCGCTGACCGGCACGATGACCGCGCTGACTGCCGTATTGGAGCGGAATGGGCATACTCCGGCAGATCAATCCATAACCATTGAGCAGTTGCAGCGGCGCATAGCGGAACTTGAGGCGGAAATAGCCCTCCTTCGCAACGGCAATAACGGTAGCCCGCCGCACGGCTCCACCAGTGAATGATGGCAGGGATACTGGATCCCAAAGCCGCCGGCGCCCGGCGTTTTGAAGGCCAGGTCGCCGTAGTAACCGGGGGCGGGCAAGGCATTGGATCGGCCACCGCCCGGAGGCTGGCGCAGGAAGGCGCGTCGATAGTCATTGGCGACATGGCCGCGGAGACTTCGGAGCGCGTCCGCCAGGAGATTCGTGATTTCGGCGGCGCGTGCGAGGTGTCCATCGGTGACCTTTCCAAGTGGGAAAACGCCGAGACCCTGATGGATCGGGCCCATGATGCTTTCGGCCGGGTCGACGTGCTCGCCAACATCGCGGGCGGCACGATCTGGTTCCAGTCGTTGCAGTACTACACCCCGGACCAGATCCAGGCGGAGATCGACCGGAGTTTCTGGACCGCCATGTGGTGCTGCCGAGCCGCCCTGCCGTATATGATCGAGCAGGGCTCCGGCGCCATCGTGAACATCGCGACCCACGCGGTCACCGGGCGGTTCCGCGTGCCTTACGCCGCCGCCAAGGCCGGCCAGATCGGACTGACCACCTCCCTAGCGCGCGAGGTGGCCCACCTGGGCATACGGGTGAATTGCGTGGCGCCCAGCGGAACTGCGGCGGACGACCGGGTCACGCCCCGGGACTACGGCGTTGGGATCACTCCGCCCGAGTTGCCGGCCAGCGAGCGCGCCGCCCAGGACGAGTACCGGTCGGCAACCCGCAACTCGGAGATTCCCATGGGTCGGCGTGGCGAGGCCGATGAGCAGGCGGCGGCCATCGCCTTCCTCGCTTCCCACGACGCCTCTTACATCACTGGCCAGGTTTTGGCAGTAGGCGGCGGCCAGCCGTATCCATTCTAGATTTAAGCCGGATCGGTTCTCGGTGCGTTGCGAGGGCGAATTATCGTTCGGCCCTAATTTCTCCGTAACTCATACGGCTCGGTCTGAGCCGCACTCTGCCCCTTGACCGTTCTGCTAATATGGCGGGAACCGAACACGCCACGACATGGGGGCAACGGTATGGGACTCAAAAGCCTTTTGCTGAAGCCGCTATCCGGTTATCCCGGCGGCTACAAGAAGATGCGGCGAGGGACGCAGGGGTTCAACTCCACTCCGCCGTTCCAGGTTCCAGATAACCCCAGGGACCGCCGCAGTCGCATCCCTCCTTTGGGGTTTCGCGAGTACTGGTACCCGGCCCTTCCGGCCAAGGATGTCAAGAAGAACCAGCCCACCATGCTGCGGATGCTGGGCACCGACGTGGTGTTCTTCAAAGATAAAGCGGGTGAGGTGCAGGCGCTGCTGGACTGGTGCCCCCACCGGGCCGTCTACCTGTCAATGGGCCGCTGTTACTTCGAAGGCTTCCTGACCTGCCCTTACCACGGCGCCACTTTCGACGGCGATGGCAACTGTGTCGCTTTCCTGACCGAAGGCCCCGACTCCATGATGGTGGGCGCGCCCGGCATGAAGGCTCGCAAGTACCCCACGGTTACCCTCAAGGGCATGGTCTTCGTGTGGATGGGTGAAAGCGAGCCCGTCGCTCCCGAGGAGGACATCCCACCGGAGATGTTCGAGGAGCACAACATCTGCCGCCCGTCCTTCACCATGTTCGACTGCAACTGGGTGCTGGTGCTCGAAAACACCATGGACGCTCACAACGCCTTCATGGTGCACCGCAACGCCCTGCGGATCCTGGGCAGCCGCGTGGGCGGACGGCCCCGCACGCCCCTGGGCTACCGTGTCAACCTGGTTAATAACAAGAACGTCCACTACCGACCCGGCAGCGGCAAGTCCTCGGTGGAAAAATATTACTACGACGAGGATGGGAACATCCCCTACCAGATGTACTATCCCGGCGTGGATGGCGTGTGGCCGTTGCACCGCTGGCGTCTCGCCTGGACCTGGTTCTTCGACTGGAAGGCCAGGCGCCGAGGGCAGGACCCCAACTACCGACGCGCGTCCGGCTCCGACACGCCCGATGTCAACGAGTGGAACGGGACCCGGCTACCCGGGATGTCCCGCACGGGGGGCAACAACCGCTACTTCCGCAGCACCCGCTGGCCCGTGCCGGTTGAGGACAACCTGACCCGCATGGTGTACCTGAACGTGGAGCGGTATGAGACGCGGCCCAGCCCGCTCCGCCGCGTCGTGAGCGCAAGTACCTGGCCCTACCGGAACTGGGAGCTCAACTTCAACTTCCGTAACCAGGACTACGACGCGGAGAAGTACACCCAGTACAACATGCCGGAGTACCTGTCCTCGACCGACTCGGTTGTCGTCGCCATGCGCCGGCTGTTTGCGGACCACAACCGCGACGTGATCCGTCAGCGTGAACGTGAGGAAGCGATGCCCGAGGTGATGGAAGAGAGCGAAGCCGAGCGCATGGTGCGCGAGGGCGATGTCAAGGTGGCTTCTACTTCCGAGGCGTTCGACGCTGACCGCCTGGAGGCAGAGTTGTTGCGCCGGGTCTAGGCGAAGGCAGGTATGACCTCCTCGGCGAACAGCCGGATCGATCGCTTCGCCGTATCGGGGTCGATGTAGCCGAACAGGTGCCGCGCGCAGAAGATGTCGTGGCCGATGACTTGGCGCTGCTCTTCCAGTCGCCTCGCCACGGTCTCGGGACTGCCCACCACCGCGATGCCGTTGTCGATCCAGAAGTCGTAGGACTGCGCCCGTTCCCGGAAGGTGCGCCGCAGTTCCGCCCGCTCCGGCGTGCCCGGGTCTTCGCCGCGCATCCCGTAGGGGCCGTAGCCGATGCGCGTTTCCCCGATGATGTCGCGGCCTTTGCCTTCGGGGGTCGCCGACGGGAAGGACGCCGTTGCCAGGAAGGGCTCAGCCTGTTCGCGCGCCTTGGCGTCGGTTTCGGCCACGTGGACGTGGCGGGTCAAAAAGGTTTTTGGCATTGGCGTGTCGTGCCCTTCTGCCTGCCACAGGCCGCGCCAGGTGTCGAATTTCTCTGCGATCACCGGGTCGGTGTCGATATTCTGGGAGACGTGGAAGTTCTTCCTGGCGGAATACTCAAAGCTCGCGGCGCTGTGGCACCCGAACCACACCGGAGGATGCGGCTTCTGGAATGTATCGGGCGTAATCAGGACTTCATCGAACTTGAAGAACTCGCCGTCGTAGGTAACGCTCCCTTCCTTCCAAGCCATCAGGATGATGTCCAGCGCCTCTTCGCTGATTGCGCGCCGGCGGTCGAAGTCAACGTTCCACCGCAGGAATTCGTGATAGGTAACGCCGGTGCCGGCCCCGAATTCCACCCGGCCGCGGGACAGGTGGTCCAGCATGGAAACCTCTTCGGCGAGGCGGATGGGGTGATGGAAGGGCAGTTGGTAGATCATCACGCCGAAGCGCATCGCGCTGGTGGCCCGCGCCAGGGCGGTGAGGTAAACACTCGGCGAGCTCATGAAGCTGACGTCGGACGACTGGTGCTCGATGGAGAAATAGTACTTGTACCCCATCTGCTCCGCTTCCTGGGCGCCGCGGATGTGCTCGTCGTATACGTCAGCGGCCAACGCGTGGGATTCCATCTGCGCCTGGTCCAGCACGTCATAGAGTCCGATTTCCATCTCGGGCATGGCGATAACCTCCGGGATTCGGTGCTTGCGTCGGGGGGAGACGCGCGTTCAATCGACGGTCGGGGATACGGTGGTAGTATAATGCCGACTGTAACCGGGAGGGGCTTATGGCTGCCGTCGACTATTCGGTATTGGACAACCTTGAGGGGTCGGCGCGTTCGTTCTACCCCCAGCGCCATTGGACGGAGACACCGGAAGGCGCGGCGGATTACGGGATAGCGGTTGACAACGGCGTGGCGCTGTCCAGCCGGTTTTACCCGGTGGGGAGGGAAAACCCCACCGTGCTGTTTTTCTACGGCAACGGCGAGACGGCGGCCGGATACGATGCGATCGCTCCTTTCTACAACCAGGTTGGCGCCAATTTCTTTGTCGCCGATTACCGAGGTTACGGCGCGTCCGGAGGAAGACCGACCTTCACCACCATGCTAGCCGACGCACGGCGGGTGCTGGACTGGCTGCGCGGCGCCCTTAACGAACTGCGGTTCACCGGTCCGCTGTATGTAATGGGCCGCTCCATGGGTCGCCACGCCGCCGGCGAACTGGCGGTCGCGGCGTCAGACCGCATCAACGGCGTCATCATCGAAAGCGGGCGGCCGAATCTGGGAAGGTTCACCGAAGGCTTGGACCTCGAAGCGGCACTGGCCCTGGAAGAGGCGTACCACGAAAAGTTTTACTCGATAAACATTCCCGCTTTGGTGATCCACGGGCAGTGGGACGAGCTGGCTCCGCTGGCCGACGCTGTGGACATGCACGACAAGATGCGAACCACAGAGAAACACCTGGAGATCATCCCCGGCGCCGGACACAACGACCTGATGTTCGTGGGCATCCAGCAATATTTCGGGGCAATCAGCAGCTTCATCTCCCGGTACGCCCAGCCTGGCGCAGCGGACGCCGCCATTGCCGATACAGAAGCAGAATAGGAAGGCCGGATATGGGCATCTTTTACGCGAGAGTCAGCGTCGCTAACCTGGCGGGGGGCGACGCCTATGAAACAGAGGCGTTAGTTGACACCGGCGCGACCGATTCGGCCTTCCCCGCCGCGCTGCTGGAGGCTTTGCACATCCGTCCGGAGCGCTTTGAAACCTACGTCACGGCTGACGGCTCGGAAGTGGAATGCGGCTACGGATACGCCCGGCTGACCATCGGCCTGGACGATGACCGGAGCGTGAGCGGCATCGCCCCCGTGGCCTTCTGGCCGGATGAGAGCGGGCAGTGCATCGGGGCGTCGGCTCTCCAATATCTGAAACTTGCGGTAGATATGCCTGAGGAAAGATTGGTTGAAGTGCGGAGGGGCAGGCGGGGCTGGGCGGGAAGGCTGGACCAGAACGACGGAGCGAAGGGCTAGTCGGGTTCCAATAACACCCGGCACAGACCAGGCGAGGAGAGTGGCATCATGGCGACCCAGATCGCAGGCCACATACGGGTTGGCGACATTGACGACCTGAAACGGGACGGCTGCCGGGTGGTCACGGGCGGCGGGCATGCAATCGCCGTCATCTACCACGACGATCAGGTGCACGCCGTGGACAACCGCTGTCCCCACATGGGGTTCCCGCTGGACCGAGGCAGCGTCAGCGGCGGGATCCTGACCTGCCATTGGCACCATGCCCGGTTCGACCTGGCCAGCGGTGGCACCTTCAATCCTTTCGCCGATGACGTGCGGAGTTTCCCGGTCACCGTTGTCGACGGGCAGGTTTGGGTGGACCCGCGGCCAACCGGGCGCGACGAGGTCTATCACTGGTCGGGCCGGCTACGCGACGGGCTGGAGCACAACATCCGCCTGGTTTCCGCCAAGTCGGTGTTGGGCTTGCATACCGCCGGCGCGGATTATCGGGTGCCCCTGCGCATCGGCGCGGACTTCGGCACCCGGTACACGTCGGACGGATGGGGGCCGGCCATGACCATCCTGACCGCGACGGCCAACATCCTGACACACCTGGCCGAGGATGACCGTCCGCTGGCGTTGTACCAGGGGCTGCTCCACGTGTCGCGGGAATGCGCCGGCAGGCCGCCCCGTTTCGTCGTGGACCCGTTGCCCACCGGCGAGACCCGGCCGGAAGTTTTCAAGCAATGGTTCCGCAATTTCATCGAAGTCCGGGACGAGGATGCCGCCGAACGATGCCTCCGGACCGCCATCGAGCTCAATCTGGCTCCCCGTGACACCGCCGACATGATCTTCGCGGCCAGCACCGACCACATCTACCTGGACGCCGGGCATACGCTGGATTTCGCTAACAAAGCCTTTGAGCTGCTCGACCACATCGGTTGGGAACACGCCAGCCAGACGCTGACCAGTCTGGTCCATGGCATGGCGCGCGCCCGCCGCAGCCAGGAACTCAGCGCGTGGCGGCACCCCATCGATTTGGCCTCCCTGGTGTGGCAGGCCCGCGAGGAGTTGCCGTCACTCTGCGAACAGGGGCGCAGCAACTCCGGCTGGGATGACGCCGACGGCCTGGCCCGTGAAATGCTGCGGGACTCACCTTCGGATATCATCGAGGCCATTACAGAGGCGATACGTGCCGGGGCAACCGCAGAACAGCTGGGCTCTGCGGTTGCTTATGCCGCATTCCTGCGGATGGCCCATTTCCACGTGTCCAACGAGTTCAACGACTGGGACACCGTACACAACACTCTGACGGCGGCCAATGCCCTGCACCGTGCGTTGCAGCGGGCTCCGTCGATGGAACTGCTGCGCGGGGTTTTTGACGTCGCCATGAGCATCTATCTCGACCGGTTCCTCAACATGCCGGCCCAACGCATCCCGGAAACGGGACACGACCCGGCAGACAGCGCGGCGTTGCTGGCGGAGCTTGGCGATTTGATGAACGTGCGCCAGCAGGTGGAAGAGGTTTCGCATCTCGTGTCCCGCCACCTGACCGGCGCGGGCGACCCGGACGCCCTGATGGCGGCCCTGGGACACGCGATGCTTGCCGAGGACGCGGGTTTCCACTCGTTCCAGATCGTGGACGCTGGATTGGGCCAGTACCGGGAGCGGCGGGGAACGGAATCCGGTCGGCACGTTCTGATCGGCATGGCGCGTTACCTGGCCGCCCACGCGCCCACATCGCGCGCCGTGGGGCAGACCTACCAGATCGCCCTGCGCCTGCAACGCGGCGAGGAGATATTCCGGGAACCATAGCCCGGCGGTGCCCGGGGCCGGCTCCGATGTATAATCGCCCCAGCATTTCCCACCCTGGCAACTAACGAACTCGCAAGCGCGTTTGACCACGGAGGTTCTACGATGCCCCATCCGAGCGAAATGTCCATTGACGACCTGCAGCGGATCGCGGACCAGGCCGGTCTGGGTATGACCCGTGAGGAGGTCGAGGAGGTCAAGCCCATTTACGATCTGTACGCCGGGTATGCCTACGAGCTCCACCAGATCAGCTTCGGCCCCACCGAAATGGTGGTCGAATTTCGTCCCGACTGGCCCGAAGAATAGACCGGCACGCACGAAAGAGTGATCGCAGCGTCCCAAGGAGTTACCATCCCATGGCTACTGCTGACCAGCGTCTATATTTCCTTACCATCCGTCAGGCTGGAGAGTTGATGCGCCGAGGCGAACTGTCTCCCGTTGAACTGACCCGTGCCTGCCTGGACCGCATCGCCGACACCGACGACCGCCTGCATTCGTTCATCCTGCTGCTTGCGGACGAGGCCCTGGAACAGGCCCGCGTCGCCGAAGCTGAAATGCTGCGCGGCCAATATCGCGGCCCGATGCACGGTATCCCCTTCGCCCTGAAGGACCTGTACGACACCGCTGGCATCCGCACTACGTCCGGATCCCGCGTGGACATCGAGCGGGTTCCCACCGAGGATGCCACAACGACGGCCCGCCTGAAGGATGCCGGCGGCATCCTGCTGGGCAAGCTGGCAATGCACGAGTTTGCCCTGGGTGGCCCCGACTGGACCACGCCTTTCGAGCCGGCGTGCAACCCCTGGAACCTGAACCACATCACGGGCGGCTCCAGCAGCGGCTCCGGGTCGGCGGTGGCCGCGGGCCAGGCGCTGGGTGCGCTGGGCTCCTGCACCGGCGGTTCCATCCGCGGCCCGGCGTCCCTCTGTGGCATCGTTGGCCTCAAGCCCACATACGGGCGCGTGAGCCGTTACGGCGTGGTGACGCTGAGCTGGTCCCAGGACCATGCCGGCCCCATGACCTGGACGGTTGAGGACACCGCGTACATGCTGCAAGCCATCGCGGGCCATGATCCCAAGGATCCCACTTCGAGCAAGGCTCCCGTGCCCGATTACTCGCGGTCCCTGCGCGAGGACATTCGCGGCGTCCGGTTGGGCCTGCCGCGCCACTACTTCTTCGATCCCGACCCCAGCGTCAACCCGGAGGTGGTCGCCACCGTCGAGAAGGCCATCGGCGAACTGGAGAGCCTGGGCGCCAGTGTGCAGGAAGTGTCCCTGCCCAGTCTGGACTACATCCGTGCTGCCAACTCCGTCATCATGGTCAGCGAGGCCTATGCGTACCACGAGCCTAACCTGAAATCCCGGCCCCAGGAGTTCGGCGAGATCGTGCGCGGGCGGTTCCGCGTGGGCGGCATGATGTCCGCCGCCGACTATTTGCAGGCGCAGCGAGTCCGCACTTGGGCGCGCCGGGAGTTCGCCGAGGTCATGCAGAACGTTGACCTGCTGGTGACGCCCACCATGACCCAGCCGGCGGCCGCGTTCGAAGGCTACGATCCCAGCAGCACCGCGCGAGGCCGCAGCTTCACCGCCCCGTTCAACGCCACCGGGTTGCCGGCAATTTCCGTGCCCTGCGGCTTCACCGAGAGCGGGCTACCCATTGGAATGCAATTCGCCGGCAAGCCCTTCGACGAGCCGGGTGTCATCCAGGCAGCCTACACCTACCAGCAGCACGCTCGCCTGTACGAGCAGCGCCCGCCGATTTAGGCAACGCTGGTGGCGCCGCACATCCTGGACGGAAGGTTTCGGTGAAGCGGAAACTGGCCCGGCGCCGCTGGTGGATCGCCGGCTTTGCCATCGTGTTGGTAGTGGTTCGAATCATTATCGCTGCCGGCATGGAAATTTTCGGGACGGCGGAGGCGGACCGGAACAGCGCGCTGTCCGTGGTCATTGCCGCCTGGGACCTGCTGTCCCTGGGGTTGGCTGTGACCACCGTTGTAGCATTCGTGCAGTACGGCCGGATTTATAATGCGCGAGTGCCTACGGAATGAGGCTTAGTACATGGTGCGGAGCGCGTACCGTTCTTCAGATGCCGCGGCAGAAAACGGCGATAAACGTAATTTGGAACGCTCCAAAGCGGTCAAGCGCCACCGATACGGTTGAGCGGCTTGCCGCTTAATGGTAGGATACCGATGGCGATTTGTTGATTCAGATCGAGGAGGCTTTATCAATGGCATACGATGACCATGACATTGGATTGATGGCTCATCTGATGCGCCGGGCCGGTTTCGGCGCAAAGTACGATGAGCTCGAGGCCCGCGCGGCCAAGGGGTATGACGCAACCGTGAACGAGTTGCTGCACCCCGAACAGCACGACCACGGGATGGACCTGGATATCGCGGAGCGCTGTTTTATCGAGTGGAGCCACCACACGCGGGGCCTGCCGGAGTACGTCGCCTTCCGGTTCATCAACTCCAGGAACCAACTGGAAGAGAAGATGTGCCTGTTCTGGCACGGCATTCTGTGCACCGCCGACAGCAAGACCCAGAGCTACCCCACGTCGTACGACGAGATCGAGATGTTCCGGAATTACGGCATGGGCAGCTTCCGCGAGTTGCTGGTGCAGATCTCGAAAGATCCGGCGATGATTTTCTTCCTGGACAACTGCCTGAGCCACAAGGGTGCCATCAACGAGAACTACGGCCGTGAGTTGCTGGAACTGTTCTCCATGGGCGTCGGCATGGACGGTGAGTTCAACTACACCGAAGACGACGTCAAGGAATGCGCCCGCGCCTTCACGGGGTGGACCATCGCCAACAACATCCCGGGGCAGCCCTATGGCCGCTACGCCGGCAAGTTCGTGTACAACCCGGATGACCACGACGAGGGTGCCAAGACCTTCCTGGGCGAGACCGGCAACTTCAACGGCGAGGACGTGATCGACATCATCGCCAAGCAACCGGCAACCGCGCGGTTCATCTCCCGTCACCTCTACAGCTACTTCGTCGCCGACGAAGCCCAGGTGCCGGCCTGGATGGATACCCCGCCACGGGACGTGGACACCATCAAGATGCTGGAGGATGAGTACTTCCGCTCCGGCTATGACATCCGGTCCATGCTGCGGGTCCTGTTCCACTCCGACGCCTTCAAGAACGCTCGCTTCCAGCGCGTCAAGAGCCCTATCGAGACCGTGATCGGAACCCTGCGGCTGGTGGGGGACTGGACGGAGCCCAAGCCCGGTTTCGAGTTCATCTTCGACGAGATGAAGCACATGGGCCAGGAGATCTTCAACCCGCCGTCGGTTGAGGGCTGGCACACCGGTCGGGAGTGGATTGACGGCGGCACGCTGGTGCACCGCATCAACTTCACCGCCGACTTCGTGGGCGATGTGAAGCAGCCGGGAGTCAAGGAGATCATCGACCGCTTGGCCGATCAAGGTCCGGTCATCTCGCCGGAGGACATGGTAGACACCACCGCCCGTTTGATGGGCCACTACGAACTGTCGCCCGAAACCCGCGAGATGCTGGCCGCCAGCCTGGTCAAGGGCGGGACGATCAATACCGACACCGCGGAGTTCGCCTCCCGGGTCAGCGAGCTCTTGCAGATGATCGTTGCCACCAAGGAATATATCTACGCCTAGCCTGACGCCGACGGCTGGCGCGAATCCGACAATAAACCGCGAAACCATCCCACGGGAGGAGAAATCGTGACCGCTACGAAGAAAGACCCGGTCCTGGTAGTTCTGCAGATGTCAGGCGCTTTTGACGCCCTGAACACCATCATTCCCTACAACGACCCGCTGTACAAGGACTACCGGCCCCACCTTAAGGTGGAGGTCGAGGAAGTCCTGGCCATCGACGACAAGGTTGGGTTCCACCCGGCCATGGCTCCGATCAAGGATATGTACGACGACGGCAAGGTCGCCGTCATCCAGGGCATCGGCTACCCCAACCCCATCCGCTCGCACTTCCGGTCCATGGACATCTGGCACACGGCCGAGCCGGCCAAGATGTCTACCGAGGGCTGGCTGGGCCGTGCCATCCAGGACCTGGACCCCAACAAGGAAAACGTGCTGACCGCCGTGAACTTCGGCCGTGGCCTCCCCCGCGCGCTGGCCGCGCCGGGCGTGTCCGTGGCTTCTGTCGGCAACCTCGAGACCTACGGCGTGCTCACCGGTATCGACGGTGAGGAGCAGCGTTCGGAGGCCCTGGACATCTTCTCCCGCATGTACTCGCCGATGGTCGGCTCCGGCCCCATCAACGAATACCTCTCGCAGACCGGTCTGGACGCCCTCAAGGGCGCAGATATCCTGCGTACCGCTCCGGAGATCTACTCCTCCAGCGTCGAGTACGGCGGGGACATGTTCTCCCAGTGGGTCAAGAACGTAGCCCAGGTGCACACTGCCGGGTTCGGCACTCGCGTCCTTTACACCGGCCTCAACCCCGGCGCGTTCGACACTCATGCCAACCAGCCCACCTCCTTCGCCAAGCTGTGGGGCGAGGTGTCCCGCGCGGTCAACGACCTGTACCAGGACCTGAAAGAGCATAACGCCAACGAAGAAGTTGTCATGCTGCTCTTCACCGAGTTCGGCCGCCGCGTGCAGGAAAACGGCTCCGGCACCGACCACGGTTCCGGCAGCGTGGCCTTCGTGATCGGCGACGCCGTCAAGGGCGGCCTCTACGGCGAGTATCCGTCCCTGGAGCCGGACAAGCTGGACGAGGGCGACCTGAAGTGGAACAACGACTTCAGGAACACCTACGCCACCATCCTGGGCAAGTGGCTGGACCTGGACGATCAGGAAGTCTTGAAGGGCTCCTACGAGCAGTTCGACTTCATCAAGTAGTCAACGACAACCCCTGTCCGTTACGCCGGCAGGAACGGACGCGAAGTAGGGGCAGGTTCCTAACCTGCCCCTACGCTGCGATTACTGGGCGTGCGGATATCGACGGCGTGAAATTTGGAAGGTGAAATATGGTTACTGCGACTGAGATCGCGCCGGTAACGTTTCAATACAGCCACACCATCGGCCGCCAGGAAGTGCGCAGCGGCAATGGGTTTTTCAATCCCGTCGCCATCACGCGCGACGACAACGGCATGCTGTACGTGTTGAGCCGCGGCACCGAGACCCCGGCCTTCTTCCCCTGCAAGCGGGTTACCGTCTTCCACCCGGACGAGGAGGAAGTGGTCGCCGAGTTCGGTCAGAAGATCCCGCCCGAGGACGCGGACGAAACTACCCCTAACGGTTCGTTCATGTGGCCGACCTCGGTGGCGCTTGACAGCAAGGGCTATGCCTATGTCTCCGACGAATGGCTGAACCGGATCTCCGTCTATGACCAGGAACGCGGCAACTGGATCGGCATGTGGGGCATACCCGGTTCCGCCGAGGGCGAGATCGACCGGCCGGCCGGCTTGGCCTTCGACGCGGATGACAACTTGTACGTGGTCGAGAGTCGGAACCACCGGGTTTCGGTGTTCACCAAGGATGGCCGGTTCAAGTTCAGTTGGGGCCGCAAGGGCGCCGGAGACGGTGAGTTCGACCACCCTTGGGGGATCGAGATCGACCACAACGGTGATGTCTACGTGGCCGACTGGCGCAATGACCGCATCCAGAAGTTTGCTCCCGACGGAACCTTTTTGATGAAGTTCGGCACGTCCGGCGACGGCGATGGCGAGTTCAGCCGGCCCACCGGCGTGGCGGTCGACAAGGATGGGCACATCTTCGTCACCGATTACAGGAACGACCGCGTCCAGGTGTTCCGGGCCAACGGCAGCTACATCACGACCATGCGCGGGCAGGCCAGCCTCTCCAAGTGGGGCGCGGAGCGCGTGTACCTGGACCCCACCATCGTGCGGGCTCGCGAACGCGCGTTGGACCTGTCCGAAAGGGAAGGCGCGTTCCAGGGTCCCATCGCCATCGAGGTTGGCGACGACGGCCGCGTGTTCGTACTGGAAGCCCCACGCCACCGGGTGCAGGTCTTCAGCAAGCAGACCGCCATGTTTGCCGGCGAACTCTGATCGCCTCGGTTCCAGCAGCTGATTTCGAGGGCCATGGCAACGCCGCCGTGGCCCTTTTTGATCATTCCAAAACCGTGACTATAATGGTCAAGATACAGATGCAGAGCCTCCCCCACGAGGTCTTTTATGACTAGCAAACGAATTGCGCCACCGGCTGCTAAGCCTGCTGGTCAATTTCCCGAGTTTCCACCCAGGGATGATATGCAGAATGCCCTTCATCTGGACGATCAGGGTCACCAGCCCGCCTTGCGCCGCCACCTCGGTGCGCCGCAAACCACCGTGGTCATCGGAGAAGTTCCCATCGGCTGGAACATCCATACCCGGCGCGAAGTGATCCGGGTTCCGGATTTGTTGATCGCGTTCGATGTCGACCGGGATTTGGTCGTTGCCGAGATGGGCTATTCCATCGACGAACACGGCAAGGCGCCGGATTTCGCTCTGGAGATCGCCTCGCCAAACACTGCGCGCAACGATGAGACCGGCAAGCGGATCGACTACGCCCGATTCGGCGTGACGGAATACTGGCGGTTTGACCCGCAAGGGGGCCGGTGGTACCAGCAGGCCTTGGCCGGCGACCGTCTGGTCAATGGCGCCTACCAGCCAATACACATCGTGCAGGTGGACGCGGAACGGTATTGGGGGCACAGCGACGTGCTGAACCTCGACGTGTGCTGGGAGTATGGAGAACTGCGTTGGTACGACCCGGTCGCGCGGCGTTATCTTCCTACCTTTGACGACGAGGCCGAAGGGCGGATTGCCGCTGAAGCCCGCGTACTAGAGCTGGAGGCGGAAGTCGCCCGCCTGAGAAACTCGTAACCGGGACTGGCAGCAGCTACGCGCTGCCCAGGAACACCTGGGTCAGTATGTCGGTTTCCCGTATTGATTCCGGCGTGCCGCTGTGGACGACGGTTCCCTTATCCAGCACGTAGGCGCGGTCCACGATGTCCAGCACGCCCTTGATGTTGTGCTCCACCACCATGATGGTGGTGTCGAGGCGCTCGCTGATCTCCGCGACCTTTTCGAATACCTCTTTGACGATGATGGGCGCCAGGCCAAGGGTCGGTTCGTCCAGCAGCAGCAACTCCGGTGAGGCCATCAGCCCCCGCCCCAAGGCCAGCATCTGCTGCTGACCGCCGGACATCGCGCTCGCCATGTCCTTCCGCTTTTCATAGAGCACCGGGAACAGTTCCATCACAGAATCGAGCCGGTTCGCTTTCTCCGCCCGGTCGCCCAGGTAGATGCAGCCCATTTCGAGGTTCTCGGTGATGGTGAGGTGGGTGAACACGCGCCGGCCCTGGGGCACGAAGGCGATCCCTTCCTTGACGATCTCGTGGGTGGCGGCGGCGAGAGGTTGCTGGCGCCAATACACGCGGCCGGCAACCACCGGCGCCAGGCCCATCACGGCCTTGAGCACGGTGGACTTTCCCGCCCCGTTGGGCCCCATCACCGCGACGACCTCGCCCTTTTGGACGCCCATGGATATGTCGTCCAAAGCCCGGACCGCGCCGTACTCGACGGATATGCCTACCAGTTCCAGCAGCGCGGCATCACCACTGCCATCGGCCTGATCCGTAGTTTGCACCGACGCTAATGCCATCACGCCCCCAGGTATGCCTCGATTACCTCGGCGCTGCCCAGCACCGGCTCGACGTCGCCGGCAGCCAGCAGCGTGCCGCTGTCCAGCACGATGATCCGGTCCGACAGTTCGCGCACGATGTCCATGTTATGGGATACGAACACAATCGTATAACCGTCGGCGCGCATCTGCTTCATGATGTCCTTGACCCGTTCCAGCATCTGGGGAAACAGTCCGGCAAACGGTTCGTCGAAGAGGTAGGTCTGGACGTCCATCGCCATGGCGCGCCCGATTTCCAGCAACTTGCGCTGGCCATAGGACAATTCCATCGCCAGCGAGTCCCGCTTCTCCCACATGCCGACCGATTCCAGGATCTCCTGGGCTTTGCGGCGGTTGGCCGGGCGGATGCGTTCGAATAGCGACGGAAAGAGCCTCCGGTCGGTCAGCACCACCACGATGTTGTCCCAGACGGTGATCTGGTCGAACAGCCGGACTTCCTGGAAGGTGCGGGTCAGGCCGTGGTCCGGCGTTTCGTAGGCGTGCACTACGCGCAGGCCCACGCCGTCGATGATCACCATTCCCCCGTCCAGAGGCAGCACGCCACTCAGCAGGTTCACCAGCGTCGACTTGCCGGAGCCGTTGGGCCCGACGATGCTGGTGGTGCCCTGACGCGGGATCGACAGGCTCAACTCGTCCACGGCCCGCACCGCGCCGAAATGCTTGGAGATGTTGTCGGTTTGCAGGGCCAGCGCTTCGTTCTCTGTGGTCATAAGCGGTACCTCCCCACCAGGCCCTGCGGCCGGAACAGCATCAGCAGCACCAGCAGGACCCCCAGGACCACCTGGCGCGCCTGACCGATGTACTCGGTGGGCAGGTACGGGATGAACCGCATACCCTCCTCCAGCAGCACGAAAGCCATCGCGCCCAGCAACGAGCCCCAGATGGTGGCGAGGCCGCCCAGTATCACGATGGCAACCAGCAGCACCGACTCCAGCAGGATAAAAGAGTTGGGGTCGATGAACGTGGTCCAACTGGCGAATAGGCCGCCGGCCAGTCCCGCCATCATGGCGGAGATAACCCACACTGCCAGCTTGTAGTGGGTGGCCTGGTATCCGAACACCTCGATGGCCTGTTCGTCTTCGCGGATGGCGGTGAGCACGCGTCCGAATGATGAGGACACGATGAACCACGAAATCAACATCACCACGGCGAGAAATACCAGGCAGAGCAGCAGGAATTCCAACTCGCCGTCGAGTACCAGGCCGCCGACTTGCGGTCGGGCTATTTCATGGATGCCGAACGCGCCTCGGGTGACGGGCCGAAGGTTCAGAAAAACGTTGAAAGCGATAATGGCGAAACCGAAGGACGCCAGAACGAAGATGTCGTCACGGAAGCGATTGAACACCACGCCCACCAGGATGGCGGCCAGGCCGGCTAGGAGAACACATATCGGCAGCACGGCGAAGAAAGGCCAACCGAAGGTGGGAATGGCCTCGGTGCGGAGTTGCTCGTAGGCCGGATCGGAGGTGAGGATGGCCATGGTGTAGGCGCCGATGCCGAAGAACCCGATGTGGCCGACGGACAGCAGGCCGGTGAATCCCACGACCAGATTGAGGCTGACCGACAGGATCGCCCAAATCGCGAAAACGGTGCCAATGATGACGGCAAAGCCGGCGCCCTGCCAGAACATGAAGACGACGGCCCAACCGAGGATAAACAGGCTGGCCCAAAATTCGATGTTTCGGCGGGCGTTACGGGCCAAATCGCCGGGATTGCGAATCAGCCCGGCCAGTTCTCCTACGCGCTGGGTGTCTAGGGGCACAGCGTCATCTCCGAGGCAGCAGGCCTTGGGGCCAGAAAGAAAGGAAGAGGATGAGCAGGATGAATGCGATGGCGTCTTTCCACTCCCCGGCCAGGTCCCAGATGCCGAATTGCTCGACTACGCCGAGGACGAACCCGCCGACGATTGCGCCGTACAGGTTGCCGATGCCGCCGACGACGGAGGCAATCCAGCCCTTGAGCAACAGCAGCAGGCCCATGCGCGGCTGCACGGCGGTGTCGTGTCCCGTGAGGATGCCGGCCAGGGCGGCGTACATCGCGCCGATGAAAAAGACGGCGGCGATGATCACGGTGGTATTGATGCCGACTACCTTGGAGACTTCCTCGTCGTCGCCGATGGCGCGGACGGCCCGTCCGAACGATGTCTGCTTCAGGAGCAGCCACAGGATGGCGAAGCCGGCCAGGGCAACACCGATGGCGAAGATGTTGAAGCCCTTAATGCGAGCGCCGGCGATTTTCCAGGTCTCGCTGCCGAAGGCGGTGGGCAACGGACGAGGCGCCGCCTCGAAAACAATGACGATGAACGCGGCAATGGCGAGCAGGATGCCCAGGGATGCCACCAGCATGATGAGGGGGGAGCGCGCCCGCTCACGCATGTACACGTAAAGACCGCGGTAGAGGGCGACGCCCACACACCCGGCAAGGAGACAGGACACAGCCCAGCTCAGGTAGAGGCCCGCGCCGGGAGCGCCGGCGGTAAGGTAGCCGCACCATGCGCCGACGGCGGCTGCGGGCAGGCCGGCGATGGCCGCAAAGCGCGAGAGGCGGATGTTGGGAACGAAAGTCTGAACTGCCCAGTACGAGACGGCAACGGCGAACACCGCGACGGCGGCGGCGATGGCGGGGCTCAGCATGACGTGGATAATCGCGGGGTATGAGAGCACCACGCCGGCGTACGCTCCGGACGCGCCCGCCAGCAGTCCGGTCAGGAAACCGATCGTGCGGGGACTGAAGCGGCCGCGGAGGCGCGGATACAGGACCGTGTGCAGTGTCCAGCCAATGACGCCGGCGACGATGGCGGCGAATACGGCGTTGACATATACGCTATTGACGTCGGCGCGGCTGCCCAGCGACTCGGAGGTGCGCAGGTAGAATACGCCGTAGGCTCCGAGGGCCGCTGCCGCCCCGTAGTACAGGTCGAAGAACCAAACGGTGCTGTAAACCAGGGTGAAGCCCACGGCCAGGAGCGCATACACCGCGCCGACGGCGATACCGTTGAAGGCGAATTGAAGGGCCTGGGGCGGCGACTGGCCGATTTTCCAGGCCAGGTATGCGATGACGGCTGCGGTCAAGACCAGGGCCAACACACGAGTGCCGGGGATGTTGAACAGGGCGGGGAATCCGCGTGCGGTTTCGCGCTGGCTGGACAAGATCGTATCCTCGGGTAAGCCGGTAGCCAGTTATAAACGCGGGCATATTACCATAAAGGGGCCGGTCGCCATCAACGACCGGCCCCGACTGCGGGTTACGAGCGCCGAGATCAGGGAGTGGGCGCCTTGCCGAGGGAGACGTAACCCAGGTTGTCGTCGGTGCGCTCGGCGAGGGGCAGGATCTGAACGACCGCATTGCCCAGGCCGACCACCTCACCGTACTCATCGAAGCTGTAGTCGTCGCCGATGGCTCCGCTGAAAGTGATGTCGTACATGCAGTCCCGGAAACCGTCGGTGTCCTGATCGTCGCCGGTTTGGGCGAGACACGCGGCGGCCAGGTACACGTCGTCGTATGCGGAAGCCTGGAACCAGGGCTGGGTAGCGACGTGTCCGAAGTGCGCCTCGAAGTCCTTGAGGAACTGTTCGCCTCGATTGGTGAGGCCAAGGGGGATGATGGCTTTCATCCCGGTGGCGGCCTCGCCCGCGATGCTCAGGGCCTCAGGGCCGGTGTTCACCGATTCGGTGTAGATGGGGCCGTCGAATCCCAGCTCTCGCAACTGCTTGATGATGGTCCCGCCGGAAAATTCCCCTTGTGAAGCGAGGTACACCGCGTCCGGTTCCGCGTTGATCAGCTTGGTGAGCTGGGTGCGGAAGTCGGTGATGTCGCTGGCGTAGCTCTCGGACGCGACCACATGGCCGCCCAGTTCCTCTAAGCGGGCCACCGTGGTGCGGCGCGCGCCTTCAGCATAGTCCGTGGATTCTGTGATAGTTGCCAGGTGGTGGTGTCCATCAACGTAGATGGTGTTGCCGGTATCGATGCCCAGTTGGTCATCGTTGATGGCAGTGCGGAAGATGTAATCGCCGGCCGGCTTGATGTCGGGGCTGGTTGCAGAGGCGGAGAGCATGATGACGCCCTCGGCTTCTGCGAGGGGAGCCGCGCCCAGCATCGCCCCGCTGCAAGTGGTGCCGAGGATGATCTTTACGCCGTCAACGTCGGTGAGCTTGTTGTAGGCGGTAATGGCGTCCTGGGCGTTGCACTTGGAGTCTTCGGCGATGAGTTCCAGCATACGACCGTTGACGCCGCCGGCGGCATTGATTTCTTCCACGGCCATCTGCTTCGCCTGCATAATCGGATTGCCGTAGGACTCGCCCACGCCGGTGAGCGCGTCCATTGCACCGATGCGGAAGGGTTCGTCGGACGCGGGCATGGCAGCCACGGGCATAACGCCGACGGCGGCGTCGCTGCCGGCTTGGCCCAGGATGCGGTAGCCTTGGTTGTCGTCGGTGCGCTCGGCCAGGGGCAGAACCACCACCACCGCGTTGGACAGGCCCACCACCTCGCCCTTGGCGTCAAAGCTGTAGCCTTCTCCAATGGCGCCGTTCCAGGTAATGCCGTACATGCAGTCGCGGAAACCGTCGGCGTCTTGGTCGTCGTTCGTCTGCTTCAGGCACTCGGCGGCGATGTACACGTCGTCGTAGGCGGAGCCCAGATACCAGGGCAAGGTAATGTAGTCGTAGCGGGCGCGGAAGTTTTCCAGCACTTCTCGGGCTTTGGGGTTAGCCGGGTCCAGCTCTGCGGTAACGGCCTTCAGGCCGGTGGCGGCATCGCCGGCCACTTCCAAGGCGGTGGCCCCCACGGGGACGATTTCGGAGTAAAGAGGCCCGGCGTAACCCAGTTCCCGAATCTGCTTGACGATGGTGCCGCCGGAAAACTCGGACTGGGAGGCGATGTGAATGGCGTCGGGGTTGGCTCCGATCATCTTGGTGATCTGACTGCGGAAGTCGGTTATGTCGGAAGCGTAGCGTTCTTCGGCCACAATCTCGCCGCCCAGGGAGACGAAATGCTCGGCAGTGGTGCGGCGCACGCCTTCGGCGTAGTCGGTGGTCTCAGTGATGGTGGCCAGGCGTCGGTGGCCGTCGGCCCAGATTACTTCGCCGGTGTCGATACCTAACTGGAGGTCATTCATCGAGGTGCGGAAGATGTAGTCGCCGGCGTCGGCGATATCCGGGTTGGTGGCCAGGCCCGAGAAGAGAATCACGCCGTCGGCCTCGGCCAGGGGCGCCGCCCCCAGCATGGCGCCGCTGCAGGAAGTGCCCAGAATGATCTTCACCCCGTCCACGTCGGTGAGCTTGTTGTAGGCGGTGATGGCGTCCTGCGCCGAGCACTTGGAGTCTTCGGCAATAAGTTCCAGCATCCGGCCGTTGATGCCGCCGGCGGCGTTGATTTCGTCAACGGCCAGTTGCTTGGCCTGTAGGGCCACGTTGCCGTAGGTTTCGCCGGGGCCCGTGAGCGATTCCATCACGCCGACCCGGAAGGGTTCGTCGGACATGGCGGGAGCCGGGGTGGGCTGCTCGGATGCGCCGCCGGACGGCTGCTGCGCCGGGGCGGTCGGCTGTTCCGGCGCCGTCGGCGCAGCGGGAGTGTCTCCGCCTCCACCGCACGCGGCGACAATCGCAAACAATGCTGCGACGGCGATAACAACGGTGCAATTCTTGAGAATGTTGCGCATATACGCCCTCCCGAATATAGGCCTGGTTTGATGAGGCGGATGTTGCTTTTTATAAATGTCCCGACAACAGGCAAAAGGCTGGGACTTTCCAGCACGGCTCTCGCACCGTCGCTTAAATTCCGCCCAAGTGATGCCGGCCATACACATCAAAATGGCTCCCCCGGCAGGATTCGAACCTGCGACCTAGCGGTTAACAGCCGCCCGCTCTACCGCTGAGCTACAGGGGAGCAAAGCGCTGGGACAAATCAACCAGCGTCCGATAATTTTAGCATCCATGCTGGTACGCGGCAAGCCGTGCGCGGTCGCTGCCGAGGCCGGGGCGTGCCCAAGGCACGGTTGCCCCGGCCTGTAGCGCCCCTTTATTTCGAGCGATGCGGTTGTTATCATTGCACCACGGGCACCGAATCCATCGATGGTTAGGGAGGTCATTATGGGTTACACGCCGAGAAATCTGGGACACGTCAACATTTTTGTACGGAATGCGGAACGGGCAAGGGACTGGTACGAAGACCTGTTGGGCCTGCACACCTACGGCTTCACACCCGGTCGGGCCGCCTTCATGTCTGCCGACCTGGGGAACTCTCACGAGATCGCGCTGACCGAGGTCGGGGAGAACGCCATGGGTCCGCAGGGCGGGCAGGTGGGCCTCAACCACATGGCCTGGTATATGGAGAGCCTGGAGGATCTCGAGGAGCTGTACTACCGGGTCAAGGAGAAGAACATTCCCATCGAGCGCGTGTCGGACCACGGCCATGCTATCGGCATCTACATCCGCGACCCGGACGGCAACGGCATCGAGCTATCCTACGAGATGCCGCGCGAGCAGTGGGGCCACGACGAAAGCGGCTACATGATCGGTGGCACGGAAAAGGGCCGGATGCCGGGCCCGTGGGACGAGGAACTGGCCGCGCAGGCGGCCCTCGCGGGCGCTGCACATTAGCGCGGTTCCTGAAACCGGCGCTCAGCGCCGCAGGATTTGCCGGTGGGCAAAATGCAGGGGCGAATGATCATTCGCCCCTGCATTGTGTTCAATCGCCCGATGTTCAGCTCCTATTTGAAATGAGGCATGACCTCCTCGCTGAGCAGTCGCAGCGAGTTTTTCACCCGGTCGTAGGGGATCCGACCGCCGTAGTTGACCTCCATCACGACACCGGTCGCTCCGAAGTCCGCCTGGTATCCCTTGAACCGTTCCACGATTTCCGCCGGTGTGCCGAAAACCACTCGTTGCTTCAACACGTCCGCGTAGGGCGTGTTGGCAGTACGCCGGATCCGCTCGGCCGTCTCCTCGCTGGCGGCGGTCTTCACCAACTCGCTGGCCGCGTACTGGATGGCGGACATCGCGCTGGCTTCCGGTTCCGAGTGCGCCTGCCCAGTGGTCTCCGCCGCGTACACGGGGATACGCACCGCGATATCGGCCGGCTCGGTGTGTCCCGCCTCCGCCCGCGCCGCTTCGTACGATGCGATGCGCTCCTGCAACTGCTCCCGTCCGGTGTTCGCGCTGACGAATATCGGATGACCCATCTTCCCAATCAGCGGGAAGGTGTCCTCACCGGCCACGGCCACCCGCACCGGCGGGTAGGGTTGCTGGTAGGGCTTGGGAACCACCGCAACGTCCTGGTAGGAATGGAACTGGCCCTCGTACGAGAATTCTTCACTGTTCCATGCCCGCATGATGATGTCCAGGGCCTCCAGGAATCGCGGGCGGCTTTCCGAATAGGGGATATTGTAGCCCTGGTAGTACTTGGTCAGGCCGCTGCGCCCGATGCCGAACTCGAACCGGCCCTTGCTGATGTGGTCGACGGTGGCGGCTTCCTCGGCCACCCGCAGGGGGTTGGTCAGCGGCAGAACCTGCACGGCCAGACCGGTGCGGATCCGCTCCGTGCGGGCGGCGATGGCGCTGGCGATCACCATCGGCGAGGCCAGGACCGCCCGTTCCGGGCTGAAGTGGTGCTCGGCCAGCCATACCGTGTCGAAACCCATCGCCTCGGCGTCGGCGATTTGCGCAAAAGATTCGTCAAAAGCCTCGGATTGGGTGCGGTTTTCGCCGATGTGAAAATCGGTGAACATGCCAAAATTCATGGGTTCCTCCCTGGCGCAGCGTCCTGGCGCTTGGGCGAATTATAGGGCTTGCGTGGGTTAACGTCATCCGCAGTGCTTACCGGCGGCAATCAATCGTCAGAAGCAGGATTCACCGGGTTATCAGATTTTTCAGGATTGTGGTCATACTCAGTGCCATATGCTCAATCTTGATAATCCTTAAATCCGGCAAATCCTGCTTCTGACGATAACTTTGGAAATGCTCAGCGTAACCAGTTGCCGCCCTTTTCAATTCGCCGCGCCTTCCATTATGCTGACGCGAGCGCGTCGGCCGCGTAGACCAGTCAAATGCAGGTGAAACCATGAAGTACGACGTCATAGTGATCGGTGCCGGATCCGGCGGCTGCGTGGTAGCCTCGCGCCTGGCCGAAGACCCCAACCGCTCCATCCTCTTGCTGGAGGCCGGGCCGGATTATCCCGAGTACGAGCATTACCCCGACGACCTGAAGTTCGGGTACAAGCCCGACGCTTCGGCCCAGGGCGCCCCGCACAATTGGACCTGGTGGGCGCAGGGCTCGCCGGAGCAGACCGAGATGCTGCCGGCCCCCCGCGGCAAAGTCGTGGGCGGCACCAGCGCAATAAATGGCCAGGTGCTGCTGCGCGGCGTTCCCGAGGACTACGACGGCTGGGCCGCCGAGGGCAACGACGAATGGTCGTTCATCAACGTCCTGCCGTATTTCCGGAAGATGGAAACTGACCTGGACATCAGCGACGACTTCCACGGCTCCGAGGGACCCATCCCGGTGCGCCGATTCCCGCGGCAGGAATGGTTGCCCTTCCAGCAGGCATTCGTCCAGTCCTGCATCGAGGCCGGCTACCCTGAAGACGCGGATATGAACAGTCCCGATTCGGGGGGCATCGGCCCCGTGCCGATGAACAACCCTGAGGGCGTTCGTATGAGCACTGCCTTGACCTTCCTGCGGGAGGTGCGGCACCGGCTGAACCTGACCGTTCGGGCCAACGTGATCGTGCGCCGCATCCTGTTCGAGGGCAACCGCGCCGTGGGCGTGGAGGTGGAAAGCGGCGGTGAAGTCTACCAGGTGGAGGCTGACCAGATCGTGCTGTCGGCCGGCGCCATGGCCTCTCCCCAGTTGCTCATGCTGTCGGGCATCGGTCCGGCGGGGCACCTGCGCGAAATGGGCATTCCCGTGGTTCACGAACTGCCCGGCGTAGGACAGAACCTGCGGGACCATCCCATCGTCGCCGTCATCTGCCAGGTGAGGGACGACCACGAGCAGGATCCGCTGGCGCCGCGCACCCAGACCGCGCTGCGATATACGGCCACCGGCTCGCCGGACCGCAACGACATGCAGATCATGGCGTCCTCATTCTCGACGCCCATCGGCGGCGCCGACCCCTTCGAGGCCGGCGGCGTGCGCATCCAGTGCATCCTGGAGTTGGCCGACGGAGCGGGCGAGGTGCGTCTGTCCGCCAATGATCCGTCAGTGCAGCCCTCGCTGAACTACCGTTACCTCGAACTGGAACGCGACCGGGAACGTCTCCGTGAAGCCGTCCGCCTCAGTGTTGGCCTCCTGGAAAACGACGCCTTTGGCCCCATCGTCGATCACATCATTCAACCTTCGCCGGAGGACCTGGCATCGGATGAATCCCTGGACCGCTGGATGCGGCAGACGGTATTCAACACCACCCACGCTTCCGGCACCTGCAAGATGGGGCCGTCCAGCGACCCCATGGCCGTGGTGGACCAGCGCCTGAACATTCACGGGCTGGAGGGCATCAAGGTCGCCGATGCTTCGGTGATGCCCAACGTCATCCGCGCCAACACCAACTGCACCACCATCATGATCGGCGAGCGCTGCGCCGATTGGGTCAAGATGGGGCAGTAAGCACGGGTTTCGACGCATTTACCGGACGCCCGCCCGTGGTCGGCACGGCGGGCGTTTCGTTTCACGCCGGTCAAGGAGACGCCTACGTCATGAAGTGGGAATACTGGGTTGACAAGATGCCCATCAGGTCGGGAGGGTTCTATGGAAACGGGCCGATGAACGTGGACGCCGTTGACGAGGCGTTCCTGAACGAACGCGGCGCGGCCGGGTGGGAACTGGTGTCCGCGATGCCGCTGTTCATCCCCCAGAATCCTACCGACTGCTTCGTCTATTACTACTGGAAACGGCCGTTGCCGAGTGACTGACGGACCACCCTTTGGTGTGCCGTCGCGCCAACCGTCGCCGCTGGGCTTGGTCGAAGAGGAAATTTCGCTACTCCGATTCCACTGTCAGCACGTCGGAGATCGACCAATTGTCCGACGGATTGCGCAATTAGCCAAAATGCCTGAAATTCCGGGTATTTCCGGTATCTCGGACCCCGGCGGCATAGGAGGCTTCCCGATGATGACCGAGAATGAACGACGCGCCTCACCAAAAAATCGTTGGACCCGCTGGTACATGTGGCTCGCCTACGGCGGCGGCATTCTGGGCGTGACGGCCGTGGTCGTCGTAATTGTGGCGATGGTACTTACCCCCGGCAACAACGGCAAAACGGCGGCGAGTCACCAGAAATTGGCGACGGTGAGCCCCCACTATGCGGCTGCGCTGATCCGCCAACACGCCAGCATCAACAGCCCCGCCGAAGTGAACGACCTGGAAACGATCGCGTACCAGGAAGGCATCACTCTCGATGAATCCATCATGCGTTTTGCCTGGCGCGATGATTTCTCAAAGATGGTAACGGCCATCGAGAAGGAAAACCCCGACAGCGTCGTTGATGCTGGGTCCGGCAAACCCGACAGGTTGTCGGCCTGGATCAATTTTTCAGGTTCCATCTCCGGCAACGCCCGGAAGGCCATCGACAAATTCAAGTCCGAAAACCCTCACGTTACTGTCAACCTGCAAACCGGTAAAGACCCGGGGTTCACCAAGCGGGAGGCGGAGGAAGCGGTAGTCGGAGCGCATTTCGCGGTCATGGCAGAGGACGGTGTACAGGACAGCGTGACCTTTTACGACAGCGACGCCATTGCAATCGTCGTGACCGTCCAGATAGCAACTCCGCCCTCCGATGAAAAGCTCTCCTCACTGGAAAAGGCAGCCGAACGCGGCGCCGCCAAGGCCACTAGGGCGGATATTACGGATAGCCTCACCATATCGCTGTCAGTTGTTCAGCATGACCTGACGGGAACCGATGACTCCCGTGCGCCCAACTGACGCGGCTTGACACACACCGTTCGATTAGAGGACGTACGCGCTTTGACGTAACTTGCCTAGGCCCCACCGATCCGACCTGCCCGTAAAAGCGAAATTTGAGGGCAAATCGGATTACGAAAATCGTCAGTTCGTTGATCGATCTACGCTTCAGCTACCCCAGAATCGGATCAGCGAAATCTCCTCTCGAAGCATTTTCCTTGACATCAAACAGGGCGATACGTAGTATTACGAATATAGTTAACCGGATCGTTTAGTTCTTTCGTGAGCGATTGAACCGTCCTTTTTGGGAGGGACAAACATGACGAATCGCGAAGAAATCGCTTTGATGGGCCACCTGATGCGGCGAGCCGGGTTCGGTGCGACCCACGACGAGTTGGCGGAGAAAGCCGGCCGCGGGTACGAAGCGACCGTGGAGGACCTGCTGAACCCCGAGCAATTCGAGCCCGTGGACGAGGAGTTGCTCTACCGGTTCATGCCCGGCTACGAAGGAGCCCTGGGCCCGCCGCTCAACCAGGCGGACTGGGTGTACCGCATGGTCAACACTGAGCGGCCGCTGGAAGAGAAAATGGCGCTGTTCTGGCACCAGCTCTTTGCAACCGGCAATTCCAAGGTGGACAACCCGCCCGAGTTGACCCAGCAGATAGCCATGTTCCGGCGCTGCGGCCTCGGCAAATTCCGCGACATCCTGATTGAGCTGGCCCAGAATCCAGCCATGATCTTCTGGCTGGACAACAACGGCAACCACCGCGGCGCGATCAACGAGAACTGGGGCCGCGAGTTGCTGGAGCTCTTCTCCATGGGAGTAGGCAATTACTCCGAGGATGACATCAAGGAGGCCAGCCGCGCCTTCACCGGCTGGACCATCGGGCCCAAGATTCCCCGCAACCCGCTGGGCCGCTTCTACTGGAACTTCGAGTATCGTCCCGAGGACCACGACGACGGCGAAAAGACCTTCCTGGGACACACGGGTAACTTCAACGGGCAGGACATCATCAACCTGGTCGTCGACCAGCCGGCCACGGCCCGATTCCTGTCCCGGCACCTCTACAACTTCTTCGTGGCCGACGAGCCGCAGGTTCCCAGCTGGAACATCACGCCACCCAACGACCCCGACGCCATCGACCAGTTGGTGGCGGCCTACAACGAATCGGACGGCGACATTCGCTTCATGCTGCGGGTGCTGTTCAACTCGGACTTCTTCAAGCAGGCGCGGTTCAGCCGGGTCAAGAGTCCGGCGGAACTGGTTATCAGCACGGCGCGTTTGGCGGGCAACTTCAGCCAACCGCGTCCCGGCTTCAACTCGCTGGCTTTCGAATGCGCCTACCAGGGCCAGGAACTGCTGAACCCGCCCAGCGTCGAAAGCTGGCACACCGGCAGCGAGTGGATCGACGGCGGCGCGCTGGTGCGCCGGGTCAACTTCGCCGCCGGCCTGTTGGGCGACGTTTCGCTGCCGGGCGTTCGGTCAATGGTCGATACCCTGCGAGATCGCGGCAACTTGGGTCCTGACGAACTCGTCGAAGCCTGCCTCGAACTGGTAGGCCCGCTGGAAGTAAGCGAAGGCACCCGGGCCGAGTTGCTGGACCAGGCCCACACCGACGGCGAACTGCGGTGGGACACCCAGGATGACATCGCGCAGTCTGAAAAGCGGGTCGGCGTGATGCTGGCCTTGATTGCCGCGTCGCGCGATTTCCAGTTCGCATAAACCACTACCATCGGCTAATTGGCTCGGAGGGGCTACGGGATGGTCGCCCGGCCAAACACGGAGGAACAACATGACAACGACGACCAAAGACCCGGTGGTGGTGGTACTGCAGATGACCGGCGCCAACGACTACCTGAACACCATCATCCCCTATACCAACGGGCATTACCACGACGCCCGCCCCAAGGTTGGCATTCCGGCGGACAAGGTCATTCCCATCAATGATGAGCTGGGGTTCAACCCGCAGATGGGCCGCATCAAGGATCTGTGGGATGAGGGCAAGGTCGCCATCATCCACGGCATCGGCTACGAGAACTCCCCGCGGTCCCATTTCCGCTCCATGGACATCTGGCACACCTGCGAGCCGGATATCGTCGGAACCGAAGGCTGGGCGGGCCGCGTCATTCGCGACCTCGACCCCCGCGGCGAAAACGTGCTCAAGGGGGTCAACTTCGGGCAGGGCCTGCCCCGGGCGCTGGCGCTGCGCGGCGTGCCGGTCACGTCCGTGTCCAGCCTGGAGTCCTACGGCGTTTTGTCCAGCGTCCCCGCCGAAGTCGAGCGGGACCAGCTCCTGGACCGTTTCGCGCGCATGTACTCTCCCACCGTTGGCACCGGCGCGGTGATGGACTACCTGGGCCAGACCGGACGTGATGCCCTGAAGGGCGCGGACATCATCCGCTCCGCTCCGGAGCAGTACTCTTCCACCGTCGAGTACGCTGACACTCCCATCGCCAAGTACCTGCGGGACATTGCCCAGGTCTATATGGCCGACCTGGGCACCCAGTTGTTCTACACCCAGCACGGCAGTTTCGACTCCCACTTCAACCAGCCGCCGATGCACACCAAGTTGTGGACCGACATGTCCAGCGCCATCGGCGACTTCTTCGATGACCTGGCCGAGCACGACGCCGGCGACAACCTCATCATGGTGCTGTTCACCGAGTTCGGCCGTCGCGTCAAGGACAATGGCACGGGGACAGACCACGGCGCTGGTGGCGCTGCCTTCGTGATTGGCAACCAGGTCAAGGGCGGCCATTACAGCGCCTATCCTTCCCTGCGGCCGGAGGATCTGACCCAGGGCGACCTGGAGCCCAACTACGACTTCCGCGGGCTCTACTCCACCGTCATCGAGAAGTGGCTGGGCTTGGATTCGGTGCCCATCGTAGGCGGCAACTTCGAGCAACTGGACTTCGTGTAGGCGGTTCGGCTCAAAGCGAGGGAGGTCTACCATGCTTACCACTGTGGCCGCCGGCCGGGTTTTTGACTACAGCTACTGCATCGGCATGTACGGCATGTCGGGCCAGGGGTTCTGGTCGCCCCAGGACTTTGCGTTGGCGGGCGACACCATGTACGTGCTCAGCCGCGGCGCCGAGGAGTTGGGTCAGCGCGTCAGCCGCGTGACTTTGGATCACCAGTTCCTCGGGCAGTTCGGCGCTTTCGGTCGTGGCGACGGCCAGTTCGTTTGGCCGCGTTCCATTGCGTTGGACGACGACGGCAACGTCTACGCCTCCGATGATTTCCTGAACCGCGTCTCGGTCTTTGACCCCGAGGGAGCTTTCCTTTCGTGCTGGGGCGAGGCCGGAGACGACAAAGGCCAACTGAACGGCCCCTGCGGAATGGCCTTCGACGCTGAGGGCAACATTCTGGTGGTCGACAGCCAGAACCACCGGGTGCAGAAGTTCACCAAAGAAGGCAAACATCTGGGTTCGTTTGGCAAGCACGGCGATGGCGACGGCAAGTTCAACCTCCCGTGGGGCCTGTGCCTGGACGACGCCGGGAACGTGTACGTCGCGGATTGGAAGAACAACCGGGTTCAGAAGTTCGACGCCGACGGAAACTTCGTGCAGAAGTTTGAGGCCTCGCCCGTCTCCGGCGTCGGTGACCTGAATGGCCCCACTGGAGTGGCGGTTGACTCCGAAGGCGACGTGTACGTCACGGACTGGGGCAACCATCGCCTCCAGGTCTACGCTCCCGACGGCCGCTTCATCGCCACGCTGGTGGGCGATGCTCAGCAGCCTTCCCCGTGGACGCAGACCTACATCGACGCCAACCCCGATATCATCAAGGCGCGGCGGCGGGTCAACCTGGAACCGGAGTGGCGGTTCCGCCGGCCCGTGGCGGTGCGTGTGGACGAGAACGACCGGATCTTCGTCCTGGAGGCGAACCGTCACCGCATCCAGGTGTACGACAAGGTCAAGGACTACGAGGAACACCCGCTGAACCTGTAGCCGATTCCGACTGGCCGGTTTCTACGCAGGGGCGAATGACTATTCGCCCCTGCTGTTTTCGCCATCGCGGTCGGCATCGCGGCCGTTGGCGCGGTTGCTTGACAGTTCGGTAAGCTCCAGAACCCGGGCCGTCAGCGCTTGGTTACGCTCTCGCTCCTCTCGCAGCAACGCCAGCAACTCTTCCAGCTCTTGGTTGCGCGCTCGCTCCGCCCTCAAGTTGCTTATCAACTGCAAGATCATGCCGAAACTGCCTCAGCCGGTTGCCTTCGCTCCGTGAGCCGAGACCGGGATTGATGGTCATTCCCTGGCGTGGTTTTCTTCACCGTCATTGGCGTCGCGGCCGTTGGTGCGGTTGTTGGGCAGTTCGGTAAGCTCCAGGATCCGAGCCGTCAGTGCTTTGTTATGCTCCTGCTCCTCTCTCAGCAACGCCAGCAATGCTTCCCGTTCGGCGCGATCCTGCTCCTTTTCTTGGTTGCGGGCCTTTTCCGCCTCCTGGTTACGGAGGAATTGCCAGATCGTGAAAATCATATCAAACCCTCCGAAAAATCCCATTGCCGCTACGGCCGCAGCCGTGTTGATGATCGCAGCCGTGACCAGGTCGGAAAGCATCCGCTCATCCACATTATATGCCCAAACCGTGGCGGTCAGCGCTCCGACTGCCGCGGTTAGACTCGCAGCAACGTAGATGGTGGCGGCTAGAAAGAAAAGACTGTTCATACCGGCATCTTCGGATTATCCGAACTGGCCCGTCGCTTCTCTGGGGCGATGGAATGAGTATAAGGGGGGCGGCACGTTCGGCGCCGTACAACGGTGTCAGCAGTTGTACAGCCCCCAGCCGGTCCTTCGTTAACTGCTCTGCGATATAATGCCGCCGGTAAGGTTCCACTGGCGACGCCACAGGCGGAGGTTCCCCGTGACCCAGCAAGCAACCAGAATCGACGTTGACCGCACGGCCGTTTTGATCATGGACTTCCAGCAGCGCATCATCTCGAACGTCGCCACCGAGCCCGTGGCCGTGGTAGAAAACGCGGCGAGAGCTCTGGCCGGGGCCCGCGCGGCCGGCATCCCCGTGATCTACGTCGTGCATCGCGGCGGACCATTTGCGGAATACGCCCCCGACGTGGAACTCCACGAGGGCGTCGCGCCCGCCGAAGGGGAACTGGTGATTACCAAGGTCCGCCCGGGTCCGTTCTCTACGACCGCGCTGGACGTGACCCTGCGCGAGATGGGACGCGACAACCTGGTGATCATGGGCGTGGCGACCAGCGGATGCGTGCTGTCGTCGGTGCGCTGGGCGGTGGACATAAACTACAGCTTTATCGTGCTTTCCGACGCCTGTTCCGACGGTGATCCGGAGGTGCATCGCGTGCTCACCGAGAAGGTCTACCCGCGTCAGGGTACGGTGATGACCACCGACGAGTTTCTGGCTGCCGTCTAGCTTGCTTGACCACGTGCGGCCCTGGATTCCGGCTTTCGCCAGAATGACGATAATCTGGGAAGGAGTGTCAGAATGAAATACGACGTCATCGTGATCGGAGCCGGTTCTGCCGGCGGCACCATGGCAACCCGCCTGTCGGAGGACCCTTCCCGCTCCGTGCTGCTGCTGGAGGCGGGGCCGGACTATCCTGACCTGGAGCAGACCCCCGACGACCTCAAGTTTGGCTACGCCCCTCGCGCCTCTGAGATGGGCGCGCCGCATAACTGGTCCTTTGTCGGCACTGGCACGCCCCTGCAAACCGAGCCGGTGAACGTTCCGCGTGGGCGCGTGGTTGGCGGGACCAGCGCCATCAACGGGCAGGTGTTCCTGCGCGGAGTGCCCGAGGACTATGACCGCTGGGCTTCCTGGGGTAACGACGAATGGAGCTACATCAACGTACTCCCCTACTTCCGCAGGCAGGAAACCGATACCGACATCACCGACGACTTCCACGGTTTCGACGGGCCCATCCCAGTGCGACGTCACCGCCGCGAGAACTGGCTGCCCCTCCAGGAAGCGTTTGTGCAAGCCTGCACCGACGTCGGGTACGCCGAGGTTTACGACCACAACCATCCCGACTCCACAGGCGTCGGACCGTTCCCGATGAACAACCCCAACGGGGTGCGGATGAGTACCGCGCTGACCTACGTGAACCCCAACCGCCACCGCCTCAACCTGACCATCCGTGCCAACGTCCGCGTGCACCGGATCCTCTTTGAAGGGCAACGGGCCGTTGGCGTTCAGGTTGAAAGCGGCGGCGAGACCTTCCAGATCGAGGGCGAGCAGATCGTCCTGTGCGCCGGGGCCATCGCGTCGCCCCAGCTATTGATGCTGTCCGGAGTCGGGCCGGCAGAAGAACTGCGCAGCCTGGGCATACCGGTGGTCAAGGATTTGCCGGGGGTGGGCAAGAACCTCCGCGATCATCCCCTGGTGCCGGTGCGGGTCAAAGTCAAGGACGATTTTACGCTGGATCCCGACGCGCCGCGCATCCAAACGGTGCTGCGTTACACCGCCAGCGGTTCCGATGCGCGCAACGACATGCAGATCTTCCCTTCGTCGTTCTCCACGCCGCTGGGCGGCGATCCCTACGACAACGAGGGCATCCGCGTAACCTGCATGATGGAACTGGCCGAGAGCGCCGGCGAGCTGACCCTGCAATCCACCGATCCCGACGTGCAGCCCCACATCGACTGCCGTTACCTGGAGGCCGACTGGGACCGCGAGCGCATGCGCGAAGCCGTCCGCATCGTCCTGCGTCTCATGGATCATGAGCAGTTCGCGGGCATCTACGACGGGCTGATCTCGCCCACGGAGGCCGATCTGGTGTCCGATGACGCGCTGGACAACTGGATGTTGCGCGAGGTTTGTATCGGCCAGCACCTCTCCGGCACCTGCAAGATGGGACCGGACAGCGACGCCATGGCCGTCGTTGACCAGCATTGCCGTGTCCATGGGATCGAGTCGTTGCGGGTTGCCGACGCCTCGGTGATGCCGGATGTCATACGAGCCAACACCAACTGTACCACCATCATGATCGGGGAGCGCGTTGCCGAATGGATCAGGTCGGGTCGGTAGCGGCTTCAATCTAAATTAGCCGGCGGCGTCCGTTGTTGCGCGCGAGACGAATTCCGGTTCGACTGGCCTACAGCCCACACGCCCTATCGGGAGATCTGTTCGGCGGCGTGACCACCGCCGCGACCGTCCTCCCGATGGCGCTGGCCTACGGGGTGGCCACGGGGCTGGGACCGGTAGCCGGCATGTACGGCGCGATCGCCGTTGGGTTCTGCGCGTCGGTGTTCGGCGGAACGCCGGCGCGGATCGCATACTCGACTGCCGCCATGACGGTGGCGATGATGATCGTGCTCACGCAGCACGCGGAGACTCCGTCGGAGGCGTTCACCATCGTCATGCTGGCCGGCGTAATCCAGATTGCGTTGGGGCTGCTGCGGGTCGGCCGGTTTATCAACTACACGCCGTATTCCATGATTGCCGGATTCACCTCCGGCATCGGCCTCATCATCATAATCATCCAGACGCTGCCTTTTCTGGGCGCCGCTCCTGCGCCTGGTGGTCTGATTGGCATCATCCGCGCCTGGCCGGAGGCGGTGGTTGGTCTGAATTTGCACGCCGTCATTGTGGGAGCGGCGTGCCTGGCGATCTGCGTGTTCTGGCCGCGCCGGTTGGGACGGTTCGTGCCGGGGCCGCTGTTGGCCCTGATCGTCGGAACCGCCATGTCGGCGCTGTGGCTACGGGAGGCGCCCACTATCGGGAGGTTGCCGCAGGGCTTGCCTGAACTCTACCTGCCGGAGCTGGCGCCGGATCTGCTGCTGTCCGCCTTGCAACCGGCGTTGACGCTGGCCCTGATCAGCTCCGTGAACAGCCTCGTCGCTTCCCTGCTGGCCGACACTCTCACGCGCACCCGTCACAAACCCAACCGGGAGCTGTTCGGGCAGGGCATCGCCAACGTGTCCGCGGGAGTGCTGGGCGCCCTGCCCGGCGCCGGTGCGCCGTCCGGCACCACCGTGAACGTTCGGGCCGGCGGAACCACTCCGGTCTCCGGCGTCACGTGCGCGGCGGTGTTGCTGGCCCTGGTGCTGGGTCTGGGCTGGATCGCGGAGCCGATACCGGTGGCCGCACTGTCCGGCATCCTGATCAAGGTCGGGTGGGACATCATCGATTGGAGGCTCATCACGCGGATTCGGCACGTGCAGCGCGAGTACCTGCTGGTCATGCTGCTCACGCTGGTCATTACGGTGTTCGTTGACCTGATCACCGCCATCGCCATCGGTCTGATCGTGGCGGGCTTCGCCCGCGCGCGGGCAAGGGAACAGCGTGAATTGGGCCAGGTAATCTCGGTGCCGCTGCTGGAACGCGGGTTTTTCGCGGATACTTCCAGCGATGAGGACGTCGACCAATTCCAGGCGCGGGTCGGTCTGGTAGATCTGCGCGGCGAGTTTTCCTTCGCCTCCGCCAACGAGTTGGCCTGGATGGTCGGCGCGGATATTCGGCAGCACGAGGTCGTGATCTTCGATTTCTCTAATACCGTTCACATGGACGACAGCGCGGCTCTGATCATCGAAAGGCTGGTCGACGCGGCCGCGGCCGCCAAGACTGAATGTATCGTGCTCAACCTTTCCGGTTCCGTGGAAGCGACCCTGCGGTCGCTGAACGTGTTCCGACGGCTTCCGGCGGGGCGGTTCGTTGACGATCTGGACGCGGCCCGGGAACTCGCCGGCAAATTGCTCGGCGACTAGGCTCAGTAGCGCCGGGATTGGCCCGGATTGCGCTGCCACTTCCGACCCGTTCTGATAAACTCCGACACACCAACGATCGGTGATCTCGGAGATCGTTCGCAACGCTGCCGCAAAGGAGCAAGGTAATGTCCGTAGGAATAATCGTCCCCCTGCCGGCCTATACCCTCGACCCGGCGTTCATCGCCAAGAAGGCCGAGGAGTTAGGCTTCGAGTCCATCTGGTACCACGAGCACCCCATTCTGCCGGTGCACAGCGAGAGTCCCTTCCCGGCGACGGGCGGCGAGATCCCGTGGACCTACCGCCACTTCTCTGATCCATACATGTCCCTGGCCATGGCGGCGGCGGTGACCGAGAGGATCAAGCTGTGCACGGGCATCACCCTGGTGCCGGAGCGCAACCCTTTGATCCTCGCCAAGCAGATCTCGGTGCTGGACCGCCACAGCAACGGCCGTTTCGTCTTCGGCATCGGCGCCGGCTGGAACCGGGAGGAGACCGAGATGATGGGCGGTGACTTCGACCACCGCTGGACCCAGACCGAAGAGGCGATTGGGGCCCTGAAGGCCCTATGGACCGAGGACCAGGCCGAGTTCCACGGGCGGTACTACAACTTCCCGCCGGTGTATATGTATCCCAAGCCGGCGCAGGATCCGCATCCGCCCATCCTGCTGGGCGGGAACGCCCGGAACGTGCTGCGGCGGGTGGTGCGCTACGGCGACGGTTGGCTGCCTAACCGAGCAAATCCCGGCCAGATCGAGGACAGCCGCAAGCAACTGGACACGCTGGCCGCCGAGCGGGGACGGGATCCGGAGGCTATTACCATCTCCGTGTTCGGGCAGGCTCCCGATACCACCCGCCAGACCGTCGACGACTTCCTGAACGCCGGCGCGCTGCGAGTCTGCGTGTGGCCAAACCACTCCGATTCCGAGGAAGAGATGGGCCAGCAGCTGGAGAGCATGGCGGAAACCCTGCTACGGTAGGCTGCCGATCGTATTGAGTTGAACGGTACATGCGCGTGAACAGGAGGCAGTGACAATGGCGACTTATGTGTATGTTGCAGCGCAGGACGACAACAAGGTATCCATCTTCACCATGGACGAAGCCAGCGGAGCCCTGACCATCGCTGGTGAGGAGGAGGTAACGGGTGGGCCGTCTCTGTTGGCGATTAGCCCCGACCGGCAAACCCTGTACGCCGGCCACCGCGAGGTCCCGGAGATCACCAGTCATCGCATTGACCAGCAAACCGGCGAACTGACCCAGACCGGTTCGGTGACGCCGCCCGGGCAGCCGGCCTTTCTTTCCACCGACCGCACCGGCCGCTTCCTGCTGTCGTCCTATTACGCCGACGGCAAGGCGGCGGTGCACCCGCTGGGAGATGATGGCAGCCTGGGTGGGGCGGCAACCTCGGTGGTGGACACCGACACCGGCGCCCATGCCATGATGACCGACCGGTCCAACCGTTTCGCGTATGTTCCGCACATCGCCCGTGTGCAGGACAACGTCCTGGAACCGCCCAAGAATATCCCGGGACCGAACATCATCTATCAGTTCCGGTTCGACCCCGCCACGGGCTCATTGACGGCCAACGAGCCCGCCACGCTGGATCAGGCCGACATGATTGGGCCGCGGCACCTCACCTACCATCCCAGCTTGGACCTGGTGTACTTCTCCAACGAGCAGGGATGCAGCGTGTCCTCCTACCAAATCGACGGTGAGGGCCGGCTGGCCCTGTTCGAGACCGTCTCAACGTTGCCAGCCGGTGTCACCGAACGCAACACCTGCTCGCAGATCCAGTTCTCGCCGGACGGCAACCTGCTGTTTGTGCCCAACCGCGGCCACAATAGCATCGCCAGCTTCACCGTTGACGCGGAGGGTCGTCTGACGCCGGCCGACCACGCTGCCACGGAAGCCGTGCCCAGCGCCTTCAGCCTGGATCCTTCGGGCCGCTTCGTGTTCGCCGCCGGTTCCGCCACGGGACAACTGGCCTCGTACAGCATTGATGGAGCTACCGGGCAACTGACTCCGTTGGGCACTTACTCCGTAGGTGAGCGGCCGATGTGGGTGCTTGCCACAACGCTGGGGGATTAGGCGACTGTCCGGGTAACCGCCGCCGTCAGCTTTCCCGCAGGCGGCGGTTTTCTTCCCGGAGCCGGGCGACTTCTTGTTCGGCTGCGAGGTGGCTTTCCCGCAGGCGGGCGCTTGCCTGCTCCGGGTGTTCGTATTCCCGTCCGGTTTCCGGGTCGTGGATGGTGAACAGCTCGTTCCCCCGGTAGCGGAAGTTCAGGTTCAGCAGGGGGCTGGTGGAGCCCACGACGTCGCTGTCGTAGCGCAGCAGGGGCAGGCGTTGATATTGCCCGCCTACAAGCTGCTCGCCGATAACCGCCTTTCCGAACATCTCGCCGCCGGTGGGGTCAAAGCGCCAGTACTCGGGAACGCCTAGCATCTCGTAGATGTCACGCTTGCGACCCGAATCAATGCGATGGGTGCTGGGCGAGGCGATTTCAACCACCACGTCCGGGGGCTTGCCGTTCTGTATAGGGTCGTACCCGACGCGGCGCCAAATGGCGTCGGTATCCACGTTGAGGGTGATGAGTATGTCGGGGCGGATGTTGGGAAACCGGCCGGTAACCGGGTCCCGCTCGCCGTAGTAAATCGGGATCTCGCTGCCGATCAGGATGCGAGGATGGTGAGGATAGTAGTAGCCGGGGATAAGGGCAGAGCGCAGTTTGACGATCAGGTCAAGTTCAACCGGGCGTTGCTGCATATCCTTTTCTTCTTTTTCCAGATGGGGGTATGGCTCCCACTGTTCCGGTTCCGTGGCTGGCCCGGTTTCGGCTTGTGGAGTGGTCATCCGATGTTCCTCCCGGCGGCCTGCGCTGCGGCTACGTTGATTGTACCCGATTGCCGGACTGACTTACTGCCGGGTTGTAGCTCATTGGGTTACTATGAGCGGCAGGATCGACATCACAACAAGGGAGGTTCGACATGCGACTGGAAGGAAAAGTTGCCCTGATCAGCGGCGGCGCTCGAGGGCAGGGCGCTGCTGAGGCCAGGCTGTTTGCACAGGAGGGGGCCGCCGTGGTCATCGGTGACATTCTCGACGATGACGGGATGAAGCTGGAGGCCGAGATCCGAGAGCTGGGAGGCCAGGCTACTTATGTTCACCTGGACGTGACGGACGCGGACCAGTGGGCCGAGGCCGTGACCCAAGCGGTCAATCGTTACGGCAAGCTGGACATCCTGGTGAATAACGCGGGTATTGGAGGCACCAGCGTCGGCGGCGTCAACGCGCCGCGCATCCACGAAGCGCCCACGGAGGTTTGGGATCAGATCATGGACGTGAACGGCAAGGGCGTCTTCCTGGGCACCCGCGCCGCCATACCGGCCATGCGCACTGCGGGCGGTGGTTCCATCGTCAATATCTCGTCCATCGCGGGGATGATCGCCACGCGGCCCGGGTCCGGGGCCGGTTCAGCCTACGCCAGTTCCAAGGGCGCTGTGCGGCTGCTGACCAAGTCCACCGCCGTGCAGTATGCTGACGAGAATATCCGCTGTAACTCGGTTCACCCGGGGTTTATCGACACGGCGATGACAGCGCGGACGATGTCCGACCCGGAGCAGCGCCAGCTACGTGTCGACGCCACTCCCATCGGCCGCATCGGGACCGTGGACGACATCGCCTACGGAGTGCTGTTCCTGGCCTCGGAGGAATCGTCCTTCATGACCGGCAGCGAGTTGGTGATCGATGGGGGCTATACGGCCCAATAGATGGTCGCTACTTGACGGCGTGGAGCGTGCCGTCCTCTCTAAAACGCCCCCGGTTGCGCAGCACGGACATGCTGCCATCCAGCAGCAAAGCGAGTACCAGTCGATTAGCTGCTTCAGGTTGGGGAGCGCCGCTGGATACGCCCGGCGGGTCCGTGAGCGGCGACACAAGGTTGGCCCGCCACGGACCCTATCAGTTGCGTTCGATCACGCCGCAGGCGATCCGTGCCCCGGTATCGCCTTCAGCGCCGCCGTAATCCTGGGGAAATTCGTGGATCACGATGGCCGCGCCGTCGGCGTCAAATATTGAGTGGTCGTGGCCCACTCTGAGGGTGAACCCATCGGTTACGAAATCGGCCCGGGCGGATCCATCGGCGTGGGCGTAGATGTTGGGCAAGTCGCCGCCGTGCTCTCCGTGAACTGGGTCGGATTTCCAGTTGGGGTGAACGAAGCCGGCCCGGGCAGGCACAGCCTCAAAATGGTCTCCGGCCGCGGCAAAATCGGGAGAACAGCTACCTGCCGCGTGGATGGCAACCGCGTGACCGCCCGGGGCAACTCCGCTTACGTCCAAGGCGATAACCACGACGTCGTCATGTTGCTGGAACCTGACCGTCCCTATTGCGTCGCCGGACTGGGATGCCATGGACGCCGTAGCGGAAAGGTCGGCGTGAGTCGACGCAGCCCGATTGGTCAGCAGGAGTATGAGCACCAGGATTGCGACTATCGCCGCGGCAATGAACGCCACAATTATCCCGGTGGTGACATTGCGACTCATTGGTGGCCCTCCGTTGACAGCAATATACGCCGTGACAATATAAACGCTAATCGACAGCACCGGGCGCAGTTATTGTAGCGATTTGGGCGAAAATACAAAAATCTGGGGGCTCCGGAAAGCCCCCAGATCGTAAACCGGGAGTTCGTGGCGTGGGTCACCGCAGCATTTGCGCCAACTGGTCCGCGTTGGCCTGCATCATGCTGATGTAATCCGAATATTCGTCGTCCGGCAGCGAGCGGATGATGCCGACCTGGATGCCGGTGTCCCGGGCAACCTGTTCCAGGGCGTCGGCGGAGAATTGGGGTTCTGCGAATACGGCGGGCAGGCCACGGTCCTCCACCAGTTCCAGGACGTTGGCGATGTCGTCGGGCGAAACGTCTTCGGCGTGGGCGCCGACGAAGGCCTGTACCTCCACGTCGTATCGCGTGCCGAAGTACCCGAAGGCATCATGGAAGGTCACCATCACCCGGTGGTCTGCGGGTATCGAAGCCATCGCGTCGGCGATGTAGGCGTCCAGGGCCTCCAGTTCCTCGATGTACGCCGCCGCGTTGTCCAGGTAGGTTGCCGCGTTGTCCGGGTCGGCCTCGACCAACCCGTTGGTGATCTGGTTCACGTAATGGACCACCATGCGCGGATTCTGCCAGAAGTGGGGGTCACCCTCGCCGTGGTCATGGTCGTCGTGGCCTTCTTCGGGATGGTCTCCCTCGCCGAGGATGCCGACAAAAGCGATCTTGGTGGGCTTGCCCGCGACTTCCCAGTGTCCGGCTTCTTCCAGGTCGTGGGCGTCCAGGGCGATCACCTCGCCAGCGGCGGAGTCGGTGATGAAGATGCGGCCCGGGGCCGTGGCCACGTGGGGTCGGGCCCAGAAGCTGGGATCGATCTCGTCGCCCAGAACGTCGGATGATGATGCCAGCAGGTCCAGATCGTGGGCCTCGTACAGCCTAACCTCGCCGTCGCTCATGATGACGATGAGCAATTCGCCGTCGTGGCTGAGGGCCACCTGGATGGGCCGCAGGTCTTCGCTGGCCGGGATCAACTGTTCCATTGCGCCTTCTTCCGGTTCGACCACGTACAGGCCGACGGCGGAACCCAGGGCGAAAAAGTGGTCGAGACCGTAGTAGCCCCAGACGGAGGTCAGACGGAAGTCGTCGGGTGATCCGGCCGGAGCGGGGATGAAGGCATCTTCGTAGTGGCCGTCGTGGGCTTCGACCATGAGGACGCCGCCGGTGCAGCCGAAGACGGCCATGTGGCCGTTGCCGGCGTCGCCGTGGAGATCGGGGCAGCCTTCGGCGCGGTGCAGGGAGTTGCCTTGCAGGTCCCAGATTTCGGCGCCGATGGGGAGGCGGTATTCTTCGGGGTTCTGGGCATAGTCCGGGTGTTGAAGTGACACGGCGAAGAGGTCGTCTTCCAGAGGGATGACGGCGCCGTGCTGGGGTCCGGCGTTGAGCACGATGGGATCGTAGGAAGCGCCTTCCTCTTCCAGTTCGTGTTCGTTGATGAGGGCAAAGTCGCCGGAGCCGTCGTAGTACACGGTGGCCCACTCGCCGCCGACGTACATGTGGACGGGACGGTCGCCGGTGAGGTTGATCCCCAGGAGGCTGACGTCTCGTTCAATGAGGTCGAAGTGGTCGCCGTGTTCTTCGAGGTACATGCCGCCGTCGACGATGTTGACGGCGTTGGCGTCGCTGGAGACGGCGATGGCAAAGCGTCCGCTCCTGGTGGGGTAGATGCGGCCGGCGCGGGAACCGAGGTCGAACTCATCCTGGTGGACGTGACCGGTCTCCAGGTCGATGACGGAGAGGGCGCCGGTTTCGCCGTCGCCGATGAGCAAGCGGCCGGCGAGTTCGGCGCCGTGTTCGTCTTCGTGCTCCATCGCGTGATCATGGTGGTCGCCTTCGGGGAAGGGCAATTCGACGAGTTCCTGTGGTTCCAGTCCTTCCGACGCGACCACTTGAACAGCGTCGCCGGAGACAGCGTTTTCGATCAGGTCCTCCACTTGGGCGGAAAGGCCCGCGCCGTTGCTGACCACGAGATCCGCCTCTGCGATGCGCACGCTGTCTCTGGGCGTGCTCTGCCAGGTGTGGGCGTCAGCGCCGGCGGCGACTAAGGTATCCACCCGCACCAAATCTCCGCCCACCTGGCTCACCAGGTCCGCGAGGACGACGTTTCCGGCAACCACCTTCAGCGGCTCCGTCTGCGCAGGCTCATTCGCCGTAGACCCGGGAGCTGCCGGTGCTGCTGGCGCGGCCGGCGCCGTGGTTGGCTGGGCGGCTGAGGCCGCCACTGCGGGTGCGGAACCTGCGGCGGACGAATCACCGGACGGAGGGAGGTCCGGCTCTTCGCCCCCGCAGGCCGTCAGCAGCAGCGCAATTGCCGCCAGCGCGATAAACAGCGCCAGGGCCGGCCGCAGCGAGAAAATCCTGGCAAAGGCCAGAGGTGGTTGGAAAGGTGGGTTCATCGGTTGTCTCCGTTGTCGTCGTTGTCGATTGTCGGTATCATCAATACGCTGTATCAATAAAACGCGGCAATGACAGCGTGTATCATTTGAACGCGAATAGAGATACTGCGTATCAATGTATGGGATAAAAGATATGGAGCATCAATCAGGTCGCCGAAATAAAATGGGGACTGATCAGTCCTCGGCGCATTCGCCGCAGCGGCCGTATACTTCCAGCCAGTGGCCGCTCATTTTGAACCCCGCCGCGACAGCGGCTTCGCGGAGCATGTCCTCCACGTCGCATCCTTCCAGGTCCGCCGACGCTCCGCATACGGCGCACAGCAAGTGATGGTGGTGTCCCTGGTGGCTGAGTTGGTAGCGCAGTTCACGGTCTTCCAGCAGGACCCGGCACACTTGATCGGTTTCCACCAGCAGGCGCAAACCCCGATATACGGTAGCCCGGCCGACGCAGGGCAAGGCGGCGCAGAGTTCCTCGGCGGTGAAGGGCCGACCCTGGGCGGCTACGGCGCTGATGACCAGGCGTCTAGGCTCGGTGTCCCGGTAACCCAGGTCGCTTAATTGAGCGACGATGTCGTCCACCACTGCGGCGGAGCGAGGTCGGGGATGTTCATGTCCGGAATGCCTGGGAGTGGTTGCGACCATAATGATACTCCGTCTCGGAGGCTATCATCGCGTTGCGGGAGTGTCAACATCGGACAGAATTGATCCGCCATCAGAATGGGGTCTTATGGCTATGGACTTCCTCTTTGCCGGGAGGAGGTGAATTTGCATGGATGGGCAGGATAGAGGCGGCGACCGTGGCCGCAACGAGATTGCCACGCTGCGCTCGCAATGACAAAGCGGGTAGGCGTGTGGGGCCTGAGGGGCAACCTTGACGCTCGCGTGCTGCCGGGCGTATATTCTGACCATCATCTCTGCGGGAGCCTGTTATGCCTATTTATGAGTACGCCTGCACGACCTGCGGCCACAAGTTCGAAAAGTTGCAGCCCATGTCCGCCACCGGTGCCGACTGCCCCCACTGCGAGCAGCCGGCCAAGCGCGCCATCTCCGTTTTCGCGGCGGTCAGCAAGGGCGACAGCTTCGCCAGCGACATGTCCGACCTCGGCGGTTCGCCGATGCCTGCGCCCATAGGCGGCGGACACTCACACGGCGGGTTCTGCGGCTGCGGCCACTGACCGGTCGCAACGCCAGGCGAAAAAATTGAGGGCGGGTGCAAAACCCGCCCTCGTTCGTTTTCGTTGAGAGTTGGGATGTAGGTCTAGTCAGCCGCCAACGCCAGCCGCTGCATCTCCGCCGCGGCTTCGTCCGCTGTATCGGCCCAGGCCGCGCGCGCCTGTGCCATCAGCTGACGCGATGCCTCGGGGTTGCCCTGCACCGCTTCGGCTTCGAGCCGGCCCATCCAGTAGGTGTCCCGCACCGAGGAGCGCCGGGACAGCCGTTCGTCGAGCATGGCCTTGGCATCGTCGTAGCGGCCGGCGCGGATATAAGTCTCCAGCAGGGTGTCCTCGAACACCTCGCGCTGGGCGTGGCTGCCGCCGATGCGGGCGAGCATGGGATAGGTGGGACCCATGAGGTCGGCGGCCTCGTCGTAGTCTCCGGCCGCAAAGGCTGCCGCGCCCAAAGCGATGGGCAGCACCATCTCGCGGGACAGGTCGTCGCCTTTCTCGCCCTGGGCCTTTACCCGGTCGACGAACTTTTGGGTGGACTCCGCGTCCCCGGCGCCGGCAAAGGCCAGCGCGGCGTGGCAGTCGCGGAAAGCCGGTCCCGGAGTTTCGGCAGCCGGCAGCGCCATGTCGCGCACTTCGCCCCAGGGCTTGCCCGGCTCTTCGCCGGAATAGATCTGCAAGCGCCATATCAACGAGGCTGCGTCCTGCAGGTTCGCCAGGTTCCGAGCCTGGACGCCGGGGCGGATGTGAGTCTCGTACAGGTCCAGCGCCTGGTTGTAACGTCCTTGCGCCAGTTCGAACAGGGCCAGGTGCCACGACAGGTGCGTGTTGTACGAGGCACGCCGGTCCCACCCGTCCAGCCAGTCGCCCAGCCACCGACCGCCGTTGGCGGCGTCACCCTGCTCGAAGTAGGAGTGGGTGACGGAGTGGCTGGCGACCGCGTTCTGCGGGTTGCCCTCCAGCGAGCGGGTGGCCAGGTCCATGGCCTTCTCCGGCTGGTTGGTCTCGTGGTGCGCAAAGGCGTACTGGCCGAGGAAGGCCCAGTCGTCGCCGTTGGCCGGCGCGACCTTGTTCATCATCGCCATCAGGTGGTTGGGAAAGTCCGGTACGCCGGCGCCGAAGCAGCCGAGCATGTACAGGCGCTGGGCGACGCGCATAGCCAGCGTGTCCGTGGGGAATTCGTCCAAGTGCTCGTGGACCAGGCCGATGGCCTCAGTGCCCTTGCCGTGGGTGAAGGAGTGCACGATCCGGGCGATCTGCTGCTCTTCCCGGGAGCAACCGGCGGACAGTTCGACTGCCTTTTCCGCTGCGGCACGGGCGGCCGGAACGTTGGTCTGCAAGTGCAGGACGTACGCCTGGACGACGTGGGCCATGGCGAACCCCTCGTCTGTCTCCAGCGCCGCCTCGAGCTTGGCGTCGGGGCCGTAGTTCTGGGAAAGAACCAGGTCCAGGCCTTCCTGGTAAAGGTCAGCCGCGGCCGGGGAGTTGGTGGTAACCGTCAACCCGTTGCGGCTCTTCAGCATCGCGCACATCGTTCATCCTCCTGATAACGATTATCGAGCGTTATTAGCGCCAAGATTACCACAGTTCTCCCGGCGGAGGGCCGTTTTAATATGGCGTCGCCTCACGCCAGTTCGGTGATGATCACTGCGCCGCCTGGAGCAGCGTCAAAGTTGAGGTTGCTGCCGGCGAGCATTTTCATTCCCAGCGATGGCGTTGTATCTGCGCTGATAACGTCAACTTCCCTGACCTGGCCGTGCCACTCTACCCACCCGGTGTATACGGTAAGGGGGCGTTCCGTTCCGTCCGCCAACGTCAGTACGACGTCTTCTTCTTCTTGGGTAGGTCCAACTGTTCAATAATGTCAGGTGGAAGGGCTATTTCCTCGGTAAACCCAGTGTCAATCGTGAAGTCTATGCTCTCTCCTCCGCTGTTGACGTATAACGTAATGAGAGGAACGCTCGGTTCCAACTATCTGTTGACAGTTCCGTAATGCATGTCAGGGCGTTGACTTCTCCTTGCGAACAGGGCGCCCTGGCGTGCGCAGGCGGCCCACGTAGCTCTGGTGGCGCAGCATGGTGTGGATTACCGCATCCGGGCGTCTCTCCTTGAGTTTCCGCCTCGTTGCTGCCGAATTGTCGCCGATTTCGTAGTCGCCGCTGAGCACGTCGATCTTTACGTAGCGGTCTTCGTCGCCGGGCGCCAGCCGAGGCCGTATTTGGGCTTCGTAGATTTCATGCGCCTGCCTTTTCACTTCCTCATAGCGTTGGAGTTTGTAAAGTTGATCTGCGTCGTCCATGTTTTTCACCTTGATGGGATTATACCGCTCCCTCCACTTCCAGTTGCGCCAGTTCCTCGGCCGTGAGGCCGCCCAGGGTGCACAGGATTTCCGCGTTGTGCTGGCCCAGTTTCGGCGGCGTGGCATTGTCCGATTGGCGGCATGATGTGAGTTGTATCGGAGTTGCCAGGGACCGGAAAGTTCCGCCCAGAGTGTCGCCGGTGTCAACGTACATGCCTCGGGCCTCCAGCTGCGGGCAGTCGGCGAGGTCGGCCACGCTCTGGGCGACGCCCATGGAGAAACCCAGTTCGGTGAGGCGGCCGGCAACTTCCCACTTGGGACGCTGGGAGGACCATTCCTCGATGGCCGGGATCATCTCGTCGAAGACGAAATCGGCGTCGGGGAACTGCTGCAGGTAGCGTTCGTCGGACTCGGGCAGGTCGGTGCGGCCGATGAGTTCCCAGAGGCCGGCCAGGCGCTGCGGGGTGCGCACGCCGGCCATCACCACGTGCCCGTCGGACGCGCGCAGGGCGAGACCGGGGGACAGCGACGCCTGCCGGGTGCGTCCGGGAGTAGTGCCGGTAGCCTGGTAGGCGTTCATGTTGCTGATCACGTGGGAGGCCATGCACTCGTACATTGCCACGTCCACGTGCTGGCCGACGCCGGTCTGACGACGGGTCTCCAGGGCCAGCACGATGCCCAACGCGGCCCACACTCCCGGAACCGAATCGCCGATGTTGTCGCCTACCGCCTGCGGAGTTCCGCCCGGCTCGCCAGTGAGGTCCATCCAGCCGGACATCGCCTGGATGGCAAGGTTGTTGGCCGGCCAATCAGAATAGGGGCCGCGGGCGCCCTCGGCGTCGCCGTAGCCGGTGATCTCCGCGTAGATCAGGCGGGGGTTGATCTCACGCAACCGCTGGTATCCGAGACCGAGACGCTGGAAGGCGCCGGGCCCCCAATTGTCCAGCAACACGTCGGAATTGGCGACGAGGCTTTCGAAGGCAGCTTTACAGGTGGCGTTGCGCAGGTCGAGGGTCACACTCTTCTTGTTGCGGTTGACGCCCAGGTATCGGCTGCTGATCTGGCCGGACTCAGCGTCGCCGATGAACGGGCCGCGGCCTCTCGCCAGGTCTCCGGTGCGCGGACGTTCGATCTTGATGACCTCGGCGCCCATGTCGGCGAGGATCAGCGAGCAGAATGGGCCGGCGACGATGTGGGTGGCGTCGAGGACGCGGATGCCCTCCAGGGGCAGGGGGAGGTTAGCGGGGGTGCTGGGATTGGCAGACATTGTTGGATACTCACTTGGGAGGCATGATTGGGAAGCTCTAGCAAGGCGATGGACGACTTTGCGCAGCACACCAGCCCCCACGCTAACGCGATTATTGGCCCAGCGCGCAGGCGGCGGCGCTTATGAACAGCTGCGCGTAGGCGGCGCTGATGACAATACGGTTTTGCAGCTCTGGTGTCGTCAGGTTGAGGTGGTAGAAATGATTGTGCAACCCCTGCTGTCCGTTATTCAGGCAATAGGTAATTTGGCCTTCGGAAATGGGGAGTTCTTTGATGTGGCGAACGGCGTTGGTGAAGGTAGCGCCGGTATTGGGCGCCTGGTGCGAGTTGCCAAAGCGGTCCGGAGGCTGAATTTCGTGGTCCGGGTCGGCGGCGCTGACGGCATGGACGGTGGCTCCCCAAACCAATTCGCCGGCGGCAAGATGCCGGCCGCGGCCGAAAAGTTCCGCGGCCAGCGTCGTCAGGTCACGGGATGCGCTGAGGTGCGTCAACGGATCCAAACGGACGGGTCCCTGGGCTGCGCGGTTTCCAACTCTTCGACGAGCCACCGGACCGCTGGTAGGTAGAAAGCATATTCGTCGGGCTGCCAACTAGTGAATTCTGTTGGAGCTTCGGCGTGACGCTTGAATTCCTCCGCTACGTCGAAGGCCCCGACGAACTCGGGTATCGGCAACTGGGGCGCCTGGTCGTCGTTGATCCAATTGAAAATTGGGGCGTCTTTGAGCCAGTCATCAGGTTCGGTAGGCAAGCCGTCCAGCCATCGGACGAAGGCCCGGGCGTCCTCCATGGTTTCACAGGGCCGCTGGTGCCGCCGCGCCGCTTCGGCGATGGCCTGGAATGCGGCGTCGTAGGCCAGGCGCGCTCCTTCCCGGACTTGGCCGGCGGCAATGTGAGCTGCCGCAGCGTCCAAGGTTTCCATAGGTGTAAGCATAGCTACTGCTCCACAGCATCTTTTACGCTGATTGTAGGCGTCGACAAATGGAGGGTAAAGGGTGGGTTGCATCGGGGCGAGGTCATTAACCTGCCCCAGCACGCTGTCCTGTGGATGGTTCAGTTGTCCGCCGTAGCATCCGCGGTGAGGACACGCCGATACGCCACTAGATTCTCATGCAGCCAATCGACCATTTGGGGCCAGTTAGCGCGATCTCTGGAATCGATCCTCAGCGTTTTCAGCGCCCACCAGCCATCAGAAGAGTTACCGAGTTCAACCTCCAATTCGTGCTGCAAGGCTTCTGCGTAGTTTTCAACTATCGGAAAAACTTGCTCGCTGGATTCATTCCATCCGCTTCGCAGATAAACACCAACGCCAAATACTGCAACGTACTGGCTGAGAAGGATGCTGGTATCTATTGCCGGATGCCAGACGTTGCTGCCGGCATAACCGGCGCGAACGCCATCGTCGGGATAGCGATTAGTGTAATGTTGCCAAAACTCTCGCCGGAACTGCCCGCTTTCACTCAGAGTGCTTGCTTCCTGCACTGATGCTCGGAACTGGCGCTCCCAACCACTGGGCCTCTCCAAAACCTCAAATAGAGGAGCCATTGGCAAAGAACTATCATCGCCGATACGCACAACCCGCACCCGCACTGCAAAAAACGCGAACGGCTCCACCGTGTGCTCGTTCAGCCAGCGAATCGCCGACAGGTGCGCTCCATGAAATTCCCGGGCTACCCAGATGACGGTCTGCGCCTCCAGTCCGGCAAGGTAGGTGAGAACCTGCCCCAAATGCGTATGGTCAGTTCCCTCCAGCTGGTTTTCTATCAAGACACTGCTCCCGTCCATCGGATTGCGTGCCAGAATGTCCGCCGCAAATCCTTCAACCGCCACCTCCGTACCTTCGGCTTCCAGCGGGATCCCAATCACTCGCGAAAGCCGCTCCAAGTTATCGGCCAGCCACGGGGTGAAGTCATGCGCTTCGTTAGGCCATGCTTCCCGTAAATCCACGTCTTTCAACTCTTCAAACTCCATGTTTATCCTCCATATCCTTGTATATCCTGTCAGCCATGCAAGAATAAACTCACGACACATACTCCGCCAGGGACCGGAGCGCCGCCCGGGCACCCTGGCGCATGGGCTCGAAGTGGCTGAAGCAGATCACCTCAAAGTCCAGCTCGGCCAGTTTTTGCACCGAAGTTTTTGCGGCCTCCATGTCGCTGGAGAACCAGCGGGATGGCAGCGTGAGGCGGCCCTGGTAACGTTGCAGCGCGTCGGCGACCAGTAGCGCCCCTTCGTTGGGGAAGTGCAGGCTGATGCTGCCCGGCGTGTGCCCCGGGGTATGCACCACGGTGGCGCCGCCCAGGAGCGGCAGCGTGTCGCCGTCTTCCAGCGGAGTGGCCACCGGGAAACTGCGCGGCGTCATCAACGTCATCAGGGGCCACAGGAAGGGGCGCAACCACCGGGGTTGCACCGGATCCGGTACGCTCCGGCCGCCGTCGCCGGAGAGGTATGGGGCTTCCAGGCGGTGGGCGGATACGGGTGCGCCGGTGGAACGGTGGAGGCCCGCCATGCCGCCTACGTGATCGTGGTGGAAATGGGTCGAGATCAACCCCTTTATCGATCGTGGTCCGTACCCCAAGTCACGCAGGTAGGAGAAAACCGGGCCGTTATGGAAGAAGCGCCAGCCCGAGTCGATGACGGTCACGGAGTCTTCGCCCGTTTCAGCGTCCGGCGTGATGGCCAGGAAGGCGCTGGTGGTCACCAGGCTGCGCTGATGCAGGCCGGGCATGATCTCACCCACCCGGGCCCGGGGGCCCGGTATGCCGGGCGGTCGGTAAATGGACGGGTCAGGAAGAGGCCATTCCATTCGTGTAGTCCGCCTATTGACCGGCGCGGGAATCGGGCGCGGTCGTTCGGAGTCTACTCGCGCAAGTCGACGACCCGCCGTGCTTTGAACTGGGTGCGCTCGAACTCGCCCTCGGGTTTGAGCTCGACGGAGACGCCAACGCCCAGGGCTCGGCGGAGGGTGTCACGGAACTGGTCGCGCAGGGCATTCAGTCCTTCCGGGCCGCCTTCGCCGGCGGATGCCCACACTGCTGAGGACACCTCGGTCTGCACGGTCAGCCGGTCCAGGTAACCGCGTTCGCGTTCTACAACGAGCCGGAACTCACCGCCGAACTCATGCAGTCCGCGCAGCACGTCCTCGATGCGAGAGGGGAACACGTTCTGCCCGCGGATGATCAGCATGTCGTCGGCCCGGCCGTAGATGCCCTGGGTCAGCGTGGGATAGGTTCTGCCGCAGGGACAGTCCACCATTTCCCAGCGGGCGATGTCGCCGGACCAGTAGCGGATCATGGGCTGGGACTCGCGCTCCAGGTGGGTGTAGACGGGTACGCCCTCGCCGCCCATCGCGACGGGCTGGCGAGTTTCGGGGTCCACCAGTTGGGTGTACACGATGTCCTGCCACAGGTGCATGCCGTGCTTCAGGTGACGGCAGCCGCCGTTGGTCATCCACGGGGTCATCTCGGCCATGCTGCCCTGATCCACGACGTAGCAGCCGAAGGCGTCCTCGATGGCCTGACGGGTGGCCGGCACGCTGGCGCCGGGCTCGCCGCTGAAGAACATCAGCCGGAACCCGAAGTCGGTTCGCGGGTCCACGCCCATTTCGCGGGCCGTTTCCGCGAGGTACAGCGCATAGGACGGTGTGGCGTACAGCGCGGCCGGTTTCACCATCTCCGCCCATTCCACGGCCCGCTCGGTCTGACCGGGCGCTCCGGCGCCGAAGGGGAAGCAGGTCGCCCCCAGCCGTTCGGCTCCTACCAGGGCGCCCCAACTGCCCACGTAGAGGCTGAACACCGCCGCCACCATCACCGTGTCGCCGGGACGCACGCCGGCGGCCCAAAGGATGCGCGCGTGGGCTTCGCCGATGCGATCCCAGTCGGCGCGGCTGATGCCGAACACGGTGGGCCGGCCGGTGGTTCCCGACGTGCCGTGGATGCGGTACACCTGGTCCGGAGAAACGCAGAGGAACCGACCGTAGGGAGGGTGGGCCTCCTGCTCCACCCTGACCTCTTCCTTGGTAAGGATGGGCAGGCGAGCGAACTCCTCGAGGTTACGGATGTCGGCTGGGTCCACGGGTGCGTCCTTCCAGAACTCCCGGTAGAACCCGGACTGCTCCCAGGCGTAGCGGACCTGGCCGCGCAGTTTCTCGAGGATCGCCTCGTCACGCTCGGCGGGATCCATAGTCTCCAGTCGGGCGTCCCAATGCTCCGCGCCCGCGCTGGGGACGTATTGCGGGTTGTATGTAGGCGGCCAGGTCACGGCGTTTCCCGCGACAAACCGGCGCGGATGAATTCAACCATCTCGGCGGTGAAGGTTCCGACCGGGAAGACGCCGTTGACTCCCAGCTGCCTCAGGGGTTCGACGTCGCCGTCGGGGATGGTTCCGCCGACCAGCAGCATTACGTCGCCGTCGGCAGCGTCGCCGCGCAGGCCGTGGCGCTCCAGTGCGTCAATCATGCGCGGCATGAGCCGCATGTGGGCGCCGGAGAGGATGCTGATGCCGATCACGTCCACGTCCTCCTGGGCGGCCGCCGCCGCCACCTGGTCGGCGGTGACCCGCATCCCCAGGTAGACCACCTCCATGCCGGCGTCGCGGAGGGCGCGGGCGATGACCTTGACGCCGCGGTCGTGTCCGTCCAGGCCGAGCTTAGCGAGGAGGACGCGGGGTGGGTTGCGCAGTTCGCTTCTAACAGTCGAAACCAATTGTTACTCGCCGTCTGACGACCTTCCGGCCTCGGTGCCAATCATGCGAAGAGTGACCCCAGTAGCTCCCACAACGACAAATCCGATGACCGGAGCCAACTGCGGGCCTGCATCCGTGCCTATGCTAATTATCACAGCGGCGATCAAAATTGCCGTTATGCCCAAGCACATGGTGCCGAGATCGCTGAAGATCCTCCTCATTTGTAATGCAATTTGGCCGCGACGAAGGTGAAGAGGAATATCACGGACAATCCGGCGCCTCCATACGCAAGGGGCATCAGTTCGCCAATGACGTATCGGTCGGCGCTAAATGCGCCCAACCCCAGCCAATTCCCCGCCAGCATGCACCAGCTGAAACCGAAAAAGGCCGTAAGGATGACGATCAAAATGGGGAACAGCGGACTTTTCATCCCGTCCTCCGTGTCCATGCTTGGAACATGCTGATTGCCACCACTATACCGCAATCGCTCTCGAACGGGCCTAAAACACCCCGGGGTCCACGTACTCGCCCCATTGGTCGCGGAGGGCGCCCATGATTTCGCCCTCGGTGACGCCGGCGGCGACGGCGGTGAGGATTGGGGGCATGAGGTTGCCGTCGGCGCGGGCGGTTTGCACGATGTCGCGCAGGGATAACGCGGCGTCGGTCTCGCTGCGACCCTGACGTACCGTGGTGAGGCGTTCGATCTGGCGCTCCTCCTCGGCGTAGTCGAACTCGAAAAGCTCCAGCGACCCGGCGTTGGTGGCGTCGTTACTGTACTCGTCGTTGACGCCGACGATGGTGTAGTCGCCCGACTCGACTCGCTGCTGGTAGCGGTAGGACGCCTGGGCGATCTCGCTCTCGATGTAGCCGCTGCCGATGGCCTCCAGCATCCCGTCCAACATGCTGCCGTTGCCCATGGCGTCGATGCGCTCGATGTAGGCCATGGCGGCCTCTTCCAGCTGGTTGGTCAGCGTCTCCAGGTAGGCCGAGCCGCCCAGGGGGTCGGGAGTGGCGGCCACACCCGATTCGTGGGCGAGGATCATCTGGGTGGCCAGGGAGATGCGCATGGCTTCCTCAGAAGGGATGTCGTAGGCTTCGTCGTAGCCGCTGACGTGGAGGGACTGGGTGCCGCCCAGCACCGCCGCCAGGGCCTGGAGCCCGCCGCGCAGGATGTTGTTCAGCGGGTCCTGCCGCACGAGAGTAGACCCCAGGGTCTGGGTGTGGAAGCGCATCCGCATCGACTCGGGGCGGGTGGCGCCGTAGCGGTCGCGCATCAGCCGCGCCCACATCCGGCGGGCAGCGCGGAACTTGGCGATCTCTTCGAAGAAGTCGTTGTGCACGCCGAAGAAGTGGGACAGGCGGGATGCGAACTGGTCCACCGCCAGGCCGCGCCGCATCGCCGATTCTACGTAGGCCATGCCCTGGGCGATGGTGAACGCCAGCTCCTGCACTGCATCCGAACCGGCCTCGCGGGTGTGGTAGCCGCTGATGGAGATGGTGTACCAGTTGGGCACATGCCGGGTACAGAACTCCACGACGTCGGTAGTGAGACGCAGGGCCGGCGCGGGCGGCAGCGCGAAGGTTTTCTGGCCGTGGAATTCCTTGAGCGAGTCGTTCTGCACGGTGCCGCGCAGTGCTGACCACGGCGTCCCCCTCCGCTCCGCGTTGTGCAGGAACATTGCCAGCAGCACAATGGCCGGGTGGTTGATGGTGAGCGAGACGCTGGCCTGCTCCAGCGGTATCCCGTCGAACAGCTCGCCCATGTCGGCGGCGGTGTCGATGGCGACGCCCAGGCGGCCCACCTCGCCCTCGGCGAGTTCGTGGTCGGAGTCGTAGCCCGTGAGCGTGGGGTGATCGAAGTCGGTGCTGAGGCCGGTCTGGCCGTGGGCCAGCAGGAAGCGGTAGCGCTCGTTGGTGGCGCGGGCGGTGCCGAAGCCGGCGATCTGCCGCCGGGTCCACAGGCGACCGCGGTACATGGTCGGGTAGGCGCCGCGGGTGAAGGGGAACTCGCCCGGATTGCCCAAGTCGGCGGTGGGGTCGAATCCGCTGCCGGCCAAGCCGGCCGGCGTGTAGAGCGGCTCGATGGGGAGGCCGGAGAGGGTGCGGTGGGTGTGGTTATTGCTGGCGGAAACCATATCACACTCGTGTTGCGTGTGTGGATTCAGGGATTGATTTCTGTCGTTGTGAGCAAGGCATGGCAATCCTGTTGACGAAAATGAAAGCCGGATTGACCAGCAGACTTTGCGACAAACCACGTAAGATCAGCTCCAATTTGGTGGTCATTGGAGTATAATAGCTTGAAGATGTTCGTAGAACAAATATTCCGCAGCAATCGACAACCTCTCGGAGATCATCATGGGAACCTTGCCAACAGAATATTACCAGTTTCATTGCCGAACCAGCGAGAGTATGCCCGAACTCGCTGACGGCTCGGTGGCGCTGACTGTAGCCGCGCCACCGTACTGGCAAGCCGTTGACGGTGAGCCGCTCATTACTAGGGGAACCGGTGACTATACCGATTACATAGACTCCCTCCTCAAAATTTTTTCCGAGGTGTACCGCGTGACCGAACCTGGCGGCTCTTGCGCCATCGTGATCGGCACGGTTCTCCTCAACGGTAAGCTTATCCCTGTTCCGTTTGACTTGACCGCCCGAATGTCGGACGCGGGTTGGCAGTTTCAGGAGCACATCTCCTGGGATCGAACCAAAGTTAAAGTGCGGCGTATTAGCGCCGTAGTGCAAAGGCCATATCCGGGCTATTTTTACCCCAATATCAGGGCTGACTACATCCTGATCTTTCGCAAGCCAGGCCCCAAAATCTACCGCAAGACCAACATCGACCGGGAGGGTAGCCGGTTTGAAATTGATGACATTTTTAAACGGGACATAGCCAATAACGTTTGGCACATTCAGCCAGTCTCGCCTCACGCCATCGACCACCCGTGTCCGTTTCCCGAGGAAATCCCCTACCGCCTTATCGGTATGTATTCTTACCGAGGCGATACAATCCTCGACCCGTTCGTTGGTTCCGGTCAAACTACCAAAGTGGCGGTTGCGCTTGGCCGGAAAGCCGTTGGTTATGACACCAATCTCCGGTATATCGAGTACGCTCAAACTCGCGTTGCCGAGCCTTATCAGCGGGCCAGGCAACTCATCCCTCGGTTCAACAAAATACCGTGGGCCGTGGCTTCACGTTAGGAACCACGGACTATTGCGACTCCCTTCTTGGACAATGGTACCGTTGCGTCGCAACTGAACTTGGGCATTCCGTACTCGGTGTTTCCATTTCCTACCGAAAGTGACGCCATTGATGACGAGGTCCACTTCGTCGTCGCAAAGTTCCGGCAATAAGTTTTGTATCAGCGGGTTCATGTTGCGAGTGCTCATTGGCCCATGCTGGCGCAAAACGTACTTGATAGCGTCGCAAAATTGTGCGGTGATCGACGCTTTCGGGTTCGTGGTGAACGCTTCGCTGGCAGTCCGCAATTGCACCAGACGCTCGTTCATGTTGTCTAGGATAGCGTCATGCTGTGCCTTCAAGCCCCCAGGGACCGCCCTATGCACAGTCGCGTTGCTGGCCCTGGCTTGTTGTGTCATATCGTCAAGTTCGACCAGAGCATCGGTCGGCACCAGAACCCCGAGATTGCCATACTCCCGCAAGTCGTCCGCAATGTCCTTCACCCCCACAGGGTCGGTGATAGCAACCCCTAATTCGTGGTTCCTAAACAAACCGCCGTTAGTGAGGTTGGCGGAGGTAACGATTGCGATATGCTCATCGGCAACGTAGGCTTTGGCGTGCAAATACCGCAAGTGACGAACCGTCGTGCCGGGGACTTGCTGACATAGCCACGCCAGCGCCCCGATATCCAGAGAACCATCAATCAGGCTATCCGCGTGCAGGTTGGTCAGCACGTCGAGCCGCACCGACCCACGCCGTGAGTGCAATTTACCCGCCAACTGTTCAACAGGCTGGCGGGTAATATACGGCGCGGCGATAATTGCCGTCTCTTCGATTGAGCCGGCGAATTCGTCAAACTTGACAGCCCACGGCGATTTTATCGACGTCATAACATTGCCCTTTCGACAACCTGATCCCCCAGCGTGTCGCGACTAGCCGGCTGCTTGGGCATTATACAGGCCATCGGGATTGCCGAGCGTTTCAAGCCGTCAACCTTCCAATATGGCAACGATGGTATCTTCGTCCGGAGCAATGCTGCCGAGCCATTCAACGACGGCCTGGCGTTGCTCGGCAGTGGTTCTGCTGGCGATATGGCCATCGGCGTCATCATCAAAAATGTCCTGCATTACCTCAGCGCTGATGGGGTTGATTATCAGCGGGTAAAGATTGCCGGCACAGTATTCCAGCATGAATTCACTGTTCAGGAAGTCTCTGATTGGTCCTTCAGGGATGGTATGCACGGTGCGGCTATAGGTGATGATGCCAAGAATCATCATGGGCCTCCAGTTCAAATTTTGCCGCCGTCAAGCGGACATCCGAACATTAGAGCTTTATCCGTTTGTATGACAAGCTGGTCGTCGGTGAGATTAGCGCGATGTCGGGCATACTTAACACCCCCTCAGCGTCGGCCGCGTTGTATTCGGCGTGCGCTCCAGTCAACCAGTGTACACTCTGCGCCCGATGGTAGAATGAAACGGTAATTCACCGCTCACGTCCGTTTGCTGGAGAGAAGGCAATGAACCATATCAAGACGTTCTTCCTCCTGATGGTGCTCACCGGGCTGCTGCTGCTGATTGGCGGCGCCCTGGGCGGCCAGATCGGCATCATCATCGCGTTGGTCTTTGCGCTGGCGATGAACTTCGGGGCCTACTGGTTCAGCGACAAGATCGCCCTGAGCATGGCCCACGCCCGGCCGATTACCGCTGACGAGGATCCCCAGCTGTACCAACTGGTGGCCGAGCAGGCGCGGCTGGCGAACATGCCGATGCCCAAGGTGTACGAGATCGACGACCCTTCGCCCAACGCCTTCGCCACCGGCCGCAATCCGCAGAACGCCGCCGTCGCCGTGACCACCGGCATCCGCCAGATCCTCACGCGGGAGGAACTGGCCGGCGTCATGGCCCACGAGATGGCCCACGTCGGCAACCGGGACACCCTGATTATGACCGTGGTTGCCACCATCGCCGGCGCGATTACGATGCTGGCGTTCATGGCCCAGTTCGCCGCCATCTTCAGCAGCTTCGGCGGCCACAGCGACGACGACGAGGGCGGCGGAGGCAACTTCCTCACGCTGATGATCATCGCCATCATCATGCCCATCGCGGCCACGATCATCCGCATGGCTATCTCCCGGGCCCGCGAGTTCCAGGCGGACCAGACGGGCGCGCACAACTGCGGCAACCCCGAGGCGCTGGCCCGCGCCCTGGAAAAGCTGGAGATGGGCAGCGAAATCCGGCCGATGAAGGTCAACGAGGCCGCCTCGCACCTGTTCATCGTGAACCCGCTCAGCGGCCGCTCCATGGCGCGGCTGTTCTCGACGCATCCGCCCATCGAGGAGCGGGTCCGCCGACTGCGGGAGATGAACGTCCGGCCCAACTTCGGTTCGATTGATCGTCCCGACTACGACCTGCCGGACGGCAGCGACCGGCCTAATTTCTGAAGTCAGGCGGGTCTGTGATGTGTTGCCTCCAACTTGGGGTCCGCCCCGGCTGAAACGGGACTGCCGGCGCGGTGATACGCGCCGGTTGTGCTATCATTCGGCCGGCGGCGCATTGTCGTCCGTATGGCATCCCGCGTTACGCATTTCGCGCAGTTGAGGAGGTAATCATGGCCGGAAACTACACCATCAGCGTCGGCACCGTGGGCGGCGGCCTCTCCGTAAGCCCCGACGGCGGCGAGACCTGGAACCGCATCCGCGACCCCCTGCCCAGCGAGTGCAACGTCCGCGCGCTGGCCACCGACCCCAGCAACCGGGGCCGCATCTACGCCGGCACCGACGGCGGTCTGTTCCGATCCGACGACAACGGCTTTACCTGGAGCTACCTCGAGTCCCCCATGGACGACCTGCAGATCTGGTCCGTGGGCGTCGACCCGGACGACTCCGACACGGTGTTCGTCGGCACTCGCCCCAACGCCTTCCGGTCCCGGGACGGCGGGCAGACCTGGGAGTCGCTGGACCTGGGCGTCCGGATGCCCTGCCCCATCGGCATCCCCCGCACCACCAACATCATCGTCGACCCCCGGGACACCCGCACGGTGTGGGCCGGCATCGAGGTTGACGGCGTGTATCGCAGCCTGGACGGCGGCGACAACTGGACGCGCCTGCCGGACCTGGGCCCCGACCCGTTCCACGGCGACATTCACGGCATGGCCCTGAAGCCCGGCCCCGACTCGGCGATCTACTGCACCACGCCCTTCGGCATCTCCACCAGCAATGACGAGGGTGAGAGTTGGGAGCTGCACGAGTTCCCGCGCTTCCACGCCGAGGACGTGCGCTCCTACTGCCGGGGCATGGTAATCAAGCCCGACAACCCCAGCGTCATGTTCGTCGGCAACGGTGACTCCATCCCGGGCATCACCGGAACCATCCGGCGCACCCGCGACGCCGGCGCATCCTGGGACGCCCCGCAGTTGTCGGCCACTCCCAACTCCGTGGTGTACTGGTTCGCTGCCAGCCCGCACGTCGACGACGTGATGGTGGCCGCCAGCATCTACGGCTACGTGTACGTCAGCACCGACGGCGGCGACACCTGGGACAAGCTGCAGAAGGAGTTCGGCGAGATCCGATCGCTGGCGCTGACGCCCAACGAGTAGACCGGAGCCAATTGCCGGCCAACGCGGCCCCTCCGCCCGGATCGGGCGGAGGGGCCTTTGATGCTACAATGCCGGCGCCAACTTATACAGAGCACAGGCCGGTGAGGTATGACTACCCAGCAGAAATTGATGACGGCTGATGAATTGCTGTTGCTTTCCCAGAGTGGCGAAGGCAAGCGGCATGAACTCGTCCGAGGAGTGTTGATTGAAAGAGTGGCTACCGGAGACCCCCACGCCCTAGCGGTGAGCAGAATTACCACCGTCCTTACCAACTATTCCGATGACAACGATTACGGAGAGACCAGAGCCGGTGAGCCGGGCTACCGCCTGGAGTTTGCCCCTGATACCGTGCGCGCCCCGGATGTAGCCTGGATTGCGCCGGGACGTATACCCGAAGGAACGCAAGGCTTCCCGAACCTGGCGCCCGATCTGGTGGTTGAGGTGGTGTCTCCGGGGCAGAACCTGGCGGAGAAAGCGGCGATGTGGCTGAGTTTCGGAAGTCGGGAAGTGTGGGTAGCAAACCCGGACTCCATCAGCATCACCCGCTACCGTCCCGTACAACCGCCGGAAGTGCTGGGCGAGGATGACGTGCTGGACGGCGGCGACCTGCTGCCGGGCTTCAGCGTGCCGGTGTGGCGGCTGTTCCGCCGGCATCGGTAGGGAGGCGCGACATGACGACCGCGCGAAAATTGATGACAGCCGATGAATTGATGCTGTCGCCAGATAACGGCTATCGGCAGGAGTTGGTTCGAGGAGAATTGATCGAGATGCCGCCGCCGGGGAAAAGGCATGGGGATGTGACGATGGGGTTCGGGGCTGCTTTGTACAACTATTCGGCGGCCAACGACTACGGCGTTGTGGGCGACAATTACGGCTATCGACTGGAATCCAATCCCGATACTGTGCGCGCGCCCGATCTAGCCTGGTGCGCTCCGGGGCATCCCGCTGAAACTGTCGAGGAATATCCCGAGCGCGCCCCTGACCTGATTGTGGAAATCAAATCACCCAGCGATACCCTGCGCATGGTTGCGGAGCGGGCGCAAATGTGGCTGGATTTCGGCAGCCGGGAAGTCTGGTATGGCGACCCGGAACAAACCACCGTCACCCGCTACCGGACCGGTCAGCCGCCAGAGGTGCTGGGCGAGGATGACGTGCTGGACGGCGGCGATCTGCTGCCGGGATTCAGCGTGCCGGTATGGCGGCTTTTCCGCCGGCATCGGTAGGGAGGCGCGACATGACGACCGCGCGAAAATTGATGACAGCCGATGAATTGATGCTGCTGCCCGACGACGGGTATCAATACGAGTTGGTGAAGGGGGAGCTGACCGAAAAGATGCCGCCACCGGGAGATGGGCACGGTGACGTGTCAGGCAGATTTGCCATCGCGTTAGGCCGTTACAGTGAAGACAACGATTACGGTGTAATAAGGGATAACGCTGGTTTCCAATTGGAATCTGACCCAGATACCGTGCGCGCGCCCGACGTGGCTTGGATTGCGCCCGGCCGAGTTGAAGGTTTTTCGCCAGGGTACCGCTTCATGGTCCCCGACTTGGCTGTGGAGATCAAATCGCCCAACGATACCCCGCGCATGGTTGCGGAACGGGCGCAAATGTGGCTGGATTTCGGGAGCAGGGAAGTCTGGTACGGCGACCCGGAACAAACCACCGTCACGCGCTACCGGCCCGGCCAGCCGCCGGAAGTGCTGGGCGAGGATGACGTACTGGACGGCGGCAAATTGCTGCCGGGATTCAGCATTGAGGTTTGGCGACTGTTTCGCCGGCATCCTTAGCCACCTTGTCACCACCCGCTTAGTAGCAACATATACGGAGCAAGCATGCCTACTTTCGATTCCGACGGCGTTCACATCTTCTACCAGTCCACCGGCGATGGGTTCCCGCTGATCTGGAGCCATGAGTTTGCGGGTTCCTACGAGAGCTGGGAGCAGCAGGTGCGCTATTTCAGCCACCGCTACCGCGTGATCACCTATAACGATCGCGGATATCCGCCGTCGGACGTGCCCGTGGACCCGGAGGCGTACTCGCAGGACATCACCATCGAAGACCTGCGCCGGCTCATGGATCACCTGGGACTTGAGCAGGCGTACATTGGCGGGCTTTCCATGGGCGGCAACGTGGCCCTGAATTTTGCGCTGCGCTACCCGGAGCGATGCCGCGCCATCATCGTGGCGTCCGCCGGTTCGGGGACCACGCACAACGAGGCGTTTCGCTCCGGCGGGGAGGCCATGGCCGCCCGCCTGCTAGACGAGGGCACGCCCCCGGTGATGAAGGACTACGGCAGCGGGCCGACCCGGGTGCAGCTCCAGCGAAAGGACCCGCGCGGGTACGAGGAATTCATGCGGCTGCTCTTCGGGCACAACGCCCGCGGCTCAGCCTACACCTTCCGGGGCGTCCAGCTGCGCCGGCCGACCATCGACCAGTTGATACCGCAGATGAACGCCTGCCAAGTGCCGACCCTGATCATGATCGGCGACGAGGATGACCCGTGCGTGGAGCCGTCAATCATGATGAAGCGTCACATCCCCCGCAGCGGTCTGGCGGTTCTGCCCCAGTGCGGCCACGCCATCAACCTGGAGGAGCCGGACCTGTTCAACCGGCTGGTGTCCGACTTCCTGGCTTCCGTAGAGGCCGGCAAGTGGGCCGACCATCCCCTGGGAGACACGCCCTACACGACCGGATCGCGGTAAACGGGTCCACTTCGCGCTGGGCAACGCTGGCGGCGCGCCTCGTCCGGGCGACTACAGGTCCGGCGCGTGGCGGTTGCCGGAGTGCGGTACTAGAACTCCACGGGGCGCAGGTAGCTCATGTCCTGCCGGCGCTCCAGGTAGCCGGCGCGGGTCTCGTGACCGTGGGAGAACACCAGGAGGTGTCCCTGACGCTCGGCCTCAGCCAGGATAATGCGCTTCTGTTCCAGGGTGGCCTCGGGCTCGTAGTCAAAGGACGAGATTATGGTGAGGCCCAGGTGATGGGGGGTCGGGACCAGGTCCCCGAGGTAGACTACCCGCTCGCCGCCGTAGGTGAATACGGCGATCTGGTGTCCCAGGCAGTGGCCGTCGGTGACAATCAGGCTCAGGCCCGGGAACAGCTCGGTATCCCCGTCCAGCAGTTCCAATTGCCCGCGGTCGGCGATGGGGGCGAAATCCTCCACCCGGAACGCCTCGGTGTTGCGCAATGAGGGATCGTGAGCGTCCTCCCAACTGGCGCGCTGGACATAATAGGTGGCGTTGGGGAAGGAAGGAACCATGTCGCCCAGGCGGTCCATGCGAGTTGAGCCGCCGGCGTGGCTGAAGTGGAGGTGGGAGAGCACGATAGCGTCGATGTCTCGCGGGCCCAAACCGAGCCCCTTCAGGCTCCGCATGAGGCGGCTGGGGACGAGCCCGTACATTTCCTTGTCGCGAAAGTTATCCTTGGGGCCGACGCCGGTGTCGATGATGATTTTCTTGCCGGCGCACTCGATCAAAAGGCAATTCAGGCCCATGGTCACCCGATTTTTGCGGTCGGTCGATACCAGGTTCTCCCACATCATTTTGGGTATTGATCCGAAACTCGATCCTCCGTCGACTTTGAACACTCCGTCGCTGATGATTTTTGCAGCGCTTGCCGTCATCTCTCAATCGCTCCTGAAATCCGCATTGTATCCCCGCCCGTTCCCAGATCACCGCGTCCACCCGTCCGAATTTATGACTGCACACGTAAAAAAGGTACAGGCTATTGCTGGCCTTACGGGGCCGATCCATCAGTCAATCCGACTGTGCCCAGGATCGGTGCCGTGGCACTACTTTACAGCCCTCGATTGAATTGGTGTCAAGCCAAAAAAACGAATATTTTTGATTGAATTTCGAAATTATTGCGAAGGTTGCCACTGGCCGACGCTGGTGGCGCCGGCCAGCCCGGGGATGTTATGTTTGCCCGGTAAAACCGGACCCATTCTCCAATTCTCGCCGGGCGCAGACACTGGATAGCGGCCCAATCCGGCCGCTTGGCGAACCATAGCGGCCAGCAAATTTCCGTGAACGCATCGACCCCGACTACAGAAACCTCGCCGCTGCCCCGGCGCCGTCGGGTGTTCAATCTGTTGAACCCCCAGGCCGGTCAAAGATCCCGGGGGTTCGGCCTCAGCCAGGATAAAGGCTCATTCCTGGTGGAGATTGCGTTGGTGGCGGTGGTAGCCATCAACTCGACCTCGCTGATCCTGTGGACGGTGCCCAGTTTCCGAGCCGATTTCGACGTCTGGTTCCACAGCATCGAGCACTTTACGGTTGCGGTGTTCCTGGTGGAATACGTTCTGAGATTTTGGTCCGCGCCGGAGGCAGACCCGGAAGGGTCTGCCTGGGGTCAGAGGTGGCGGTACGCGGTGTCGCCGGTGGCTCTGGTTGATGCGGCCGCGTTAGCGCCGTCGGCGGTGGCCGCCGGGCTGTTGCTGGCAACGGGAGGCGGATTCAGCCTCTCGTTCCTGCTGTCGGTACGGTTGCTGACACGGACGGTGAAACTGATCCGCTACTTCCCTGGCGGGCGGTTGATAGCGGCCGTGATTCGACAACGGGCGAGCCAGCTTTTGGCCACGGTGGGCGGACTGATCCTGGTGCTGGTGATCGCCGCGGCGCTGATGTACTTCGCGGAGACCAATGCCCAGCCGGAGGAATTTTCCAGCATACCGGCTGCAATGTGGTGGAGCGTGGTGACCCTGACCACCGTGGGCTATGGCGATACGGTCCCGATCACTCCCGTTGGCCGTTTCCTGGCGGCCATCATTGCCGTGCTGGGGATCGGGCTGTTCGCGCTCCCGGCGGGCATCCTGAGCGCCGGGCTTCTGGAGGCGGATGTCGAGAACCGGGCCGCGCTGACTAACGGAACGTCAATCGGCGACGGGCCGCTTTGCCCCCACTGTGGCCAGCCCATGCCGGATACCGGCCCGGACTAGAGCGCGGACAACTTCTCCGCCGCCGCTTCCAGCCGTTGCAGGACGCGTTCCCGTCCCATCACTTCCATCATCTCGAATAGCGGAGGCGTTGCCGTGCGGCCGGTTATGGCCGACCGGAGCGCGCCGAAGAACTGCCGCCCCGATAATTCCAGGTCCTTGCCGCTGGCCCTGAGAATATTTTCAAGGTTTTCATGTTGAAATTCGGCGTCGGGCACTGGTGCCAGGTCGGACTGGGCCCGTACGATAGCGGCGTGGGCTCCCTGGGGATCCATGCCGCGCTGGACCACGCTGGCGGGGTCGTATTCCAGCGTCTCCTCGAAGAAGTAGGAGAGCATGTCCGGCGCGTCCGCCAGGGTCTTGAGCCGTTCCTGCACCAGGGGAACGATCCGCAGCAGGTAATCGCGGTCGATGGGCAGTAGCGTCGCGGGATATTCGCGCTCGAGGAAGGGCAGAATGCGGTCGGCCAGGTCGGCGTCGGCGGTTTGGCGAATGTACACGCCGTTCATCCACTGCAACTTGTCTAGGTCGAAGATTGCCGCCGGCTTTCCGACGCGCTCCAGGGTGAAGTTATCCCGTATGGTGTCCGCGGTCATCACTTCGGTCTCGCCGTCCAGCGACCACCCGAGGAGGGCCATGAAATTGATCAGTGCCTCGGGGAGGAAACCGTCGTCGCGGTATTCCATGAGGGATGTGGCGCCGTGCCGTTTGGAAAGCTTGGCCCGATCCGAGCCCAGGATCATGGGCAGGTGTCCGAAGGTCGGCATGTCCAGGCCCAGAGCGCGGTACAGTTGCACGTGGCGCGGTGTGCTGGGCAGCCACTCTTCGGCCCGGAGCACGTGGGAGATTTCCATGGCGTGGTCATCCACCACCACGGCCATGTGGTAAGTGGGGAATCCGTCGGACTTGACCAGGACGAAGTCGTCGGTCAGGTCGTTCTGCCATTCCACGTGTCCGCGGATCGAGTCCTCCACGGAGGTGACGCCGGTTTGGGGCATGGCGAAGCGCAGGACCGAGGGAGCGCCTTCCGCCTCTTTGGCGCGTCGCTCTGCGTCTGTCAGGTACCGGCAGCGGCTGTCGTAGCCCTGCCGTTGCTTGTTGCGGGCCTGCTCCTTGCGCAGCTCCGCCACCCGCTCCGGCGGGCAGTGGCAGCGGTACGCGTTACCCGAAGCGATCAGCCGCTCGGCGGCGTCGTGGTAACGTTGGAGCCTTTCGGACTGGAAGTATGGTCCGTAGGGGCCGCCGACCCGGGGGCCCTCGTCCCAGTCAATGCCGAGCCATTCCAGCCCGTCCAGAATGTGATCCACCGCGCCTTCGGTGATGCGGCCCTGGTCGGTGTCCTCCACGCGCACGACGAACTGCCCGCCGTTGCGACGGGCGAACAGCCAGTTGAACATGGCGGTGCGGATGTTGCCGATGTGCGGGTTGCCGGTGGGGCTGGGCGCGTAACGAACGCGAACGGGGGCGGGCATGGCGGTGAGCCTCCTCCTATCGCCGTCCCGGTGGGTTTAGCGGCCAATGGGACGGGTCGGTTTTCACAAATGCCGGCGGCGCGGGTGGATGTGACGGCGGGCGGACTACTCGTTACGTTGGCTGATGCGAGCCCAGGTGTCGCGGAGGGTGGTGGTGCGGTTGAAAACCGGGGCGCCGGGTCGCGAATCGGTGTCGGCGCAGAAGTAGCCCAATCGCTCGAACTGGAGCCGGTCGCCGGCACTCGCCGTTCCCAGGTCTGGCTCGCCCATGGCGGTGACCGTTTCCAGGGAGTCGTGGTTGATCAGGTCCAGGAAATCGGTTTCGCTTCCCGCCGGATCGGATTCCGTGAACAGGTTGTCGTAGAGGCGGATTTCCAGCGGCACGGCGTGAGCGGCCGAAACCCAGTGGATGGTGCCCTGGACCCGACGGCCGTCGGGCGCGTTGCCGCCCCGGCTCTCGGGATCATAGGTGCAATGGACTTCGACGATCTTGCCCTGCGCATCCTTTACGACGTCGGTGCAGGTGATGAGGCAGGCGTAGCGCAGGCGCACCTCACGTCCGGGAGCCAGGCGATAGAACCGTCGGGGCGGGTCTTCCATGAAGTCGTCCCGCTCGATGTACACCTCACGGCCAAAGGGAACCTGTCGCGTGCCCATGGTTTCGTCTTCGGGGTTGTTGATGGCCTGGAACTCCTCGCTGTCGCCTTCGGAGTAGTTAGTGATCACCACCTTCAGCGGGCGCAGCACGGCCATGCGCCGGGGAGCCCGGCGGTTGAGGTCTTCGCGCAGGCAGTGTTCGAGCAGCGCGAGTTCGGTCACGCTGTTGCGACGGGCCACGCCCACGCGCTCACACATGTCGCGGATCGACTCCGGCGTGTACCCGCGCCGGCGCAGGGCGCTCAGGGTGGGCATGCGCGGATCGTCCCAGCCGGCGACATGGCCCTCTTCGACCAGTTGCCGCAAGCGCCGCTTGCTCATCACGGTATGGGTCAGGTTGAGCCTGGCGAACTCGATCTGGCGGCTGCGATAGATGCCCAGCGCCTCCTGGCACCAGTCGTACAGTGGCCGGTGATCCTCGAACTCCAGCGTGCACAGGGAGTGAGTGATATGCTCGATGGAATCGGAAAGAGAGTGGGCGTAGTCGTACATGGGGTAGATGCACCAGTCGTCTCCGGTGCGGTGGTGCTCGGCGTGGCGGATACGATAGAGCACTGGGTCCCGCATGTTGAGGTTGGGCGACGCCATGTCGATTTTGGCGCGCAGGACGTACTCGCCGTCGGCGAACTCGCCGTCGCGCATCCGCCGGAAGAGGTCCAGGCTTTCTTCTGGTGGCCGGTTGCGGTCCGGGCTTTCCCGGCCCGGCTCGGTGAGCGTGCCGCGGTAGTCCCTGATCTCGTCGGCGGTGAGGCTGTCCACGTAGGCGTTGCCGTCGCGGATCAGCTGCTCGGCGTACTCGTACAGCTGCTCAAAATAGTCGGAGGCGTAGAAGAGGTTCTCGCCCCAATCGAAGCCCAGCCATTTCACGTCGGCGAGGATCGATTCGACGTACTCGATGTCCTCGCGCGTCGGGTTGGTGTCGTCGAACCGCATGTGGCAGCGGGCGCCCTGGTACTGCTCGCCGACGCCGAAGTTGAGGCAGATGGACTTGGCGTGACCGATGTGGAGGTAGCCGTTGGGCTCGGGGGGGAAGCGGGTCACCACGCGGCCGTCGTAGGCGCCGGCGGCCTGGTCCTCGTTGATGATGGCGCGGATGAAATCGGCGGGGGGGTCTGTGGTTGCCGGGGTCTGGTTTAAGGTCATGTCGGTAGCCTGGTCGCGCTAATCCGCCGCAGCGGAGTGGTTGGTTTACAATTATATCCGTTTCCGGTTATACGGCCATATTGCCGGCGTGGTGGAAAGTACGGGCGCGGAAGCTCTGCGATGTTTAATTTTCTGAAACCTCGGCCCACCCTCACCGAGCAGGAAACACAGCGCAGCCTCCGCTACATGGACTGGAGCGGCATGTCCGCCGGCGCCATGCGCAGCCTGGGAACCGGCGGTTTGATGGCCGCCTACGCGCTGGCCCTGGGAGCCAACAACCTGGAGGTGGGAATAATCGCGGCGCTGCCTTTCATCACGCAGGTGATGCGGCTGCCCGCCGTCCTCCTGGTGGAAGTGTTCCGGGGCCGCAAGGCCCTGGGGTGGCCCGCCTTTGCGCTGATGCAACTGGTCTGGCTTCCCATCGGCCTGGTTCCCTTTCTGCTGGACACGCCGGGCAAGCCGGCCGTGTTCCTGGTGATCGTTTTCCTCGGCGTCCACGGAGCGTTGAACTCCCTTTGGGTCACGACGTCCAACACCTGGCTGCGCGATCTGGTTCCGCCCGACCGCCTGGCCAGTTACTTTGGCCGCCGTCTGGCGATGGCCACCATCGCAATCTCGGTAATCGGGCTGGCCGGCGGTTTTTTCGTCCGGTGGTGGGAGAGCATTGCCCGGCCTGGTGATGAAGTTCTCGCCTTTTCGTTCCTGCTCGTCGGCGGGGTCTGCGTCTTCGGAACCTTCGGTGCATTTGTGATGTCCCGGGCCGCAGAGCCCATGATGCCTCCGTCAGCTCAATCCGAACAGTCTCCGGTGCGGATGCTGCTGGCTCCACTGCGGGATCCCAACTATTTTCGGCTCATCAGGTTTCTGTTCGCGTGGAGCCTGATCTCCAACCTGGCGATACCCTTCTTCGCCATCTATATGCTGAAGGTCATTGGGATCTCCCTGCCGGTGGTCATGGGTTTGACCGCGCTGGGCCATCTTTCCAACGTGCTCTTCGTCCGGGTGTGGGGGAGCTTCGCTGACCGGATGGGGAGCAAAACGGTTCTGTCCCTGTCGGCGTCCCTTTACCTGCTGGTCATCATCGGTTGGGTGTTCACCACCTATCCCGAGCGTTATTTTCTCACCATGCCCCTGCTGGTGGCTCTGCACCTGCTGGGCGGGGCCGCGGCTGCCGGGGTCACGCTCACGGTAAATACGCTGGCTATAAAGGTGGCTCCGGAGGGACGCGCCGTGCCGTTTTCCGGCGTCGCCGGCATGGTGGTTGGCCTCGGCTCTGGAATCGGCCCAATTCTGGGTGGGCTGGTTGCCGATTACTTTTCAGTGCGGTCCCTGGATTTGAGCGTCACCTGGTCGGCGCCGGATGGGATAACGGCCTTGCCGGCCGTGTCGCTATCCGGTTTTGAGTTCCTGTTTGGCGTGGCCTTTGTGCTGGGTCTGCTGTCATTGAACCTGTTGGCGCCCCTGCGCGAGGAAGGCGAGGTTTCCCGTGACGCCGCCCTTGCCGAGCTGATGGCCGGAATGGCGCCGGCGGCCCGTGCCGTCTCTTCGGTTCCCGGGCTCAATATGGTGTCGTCCCTATCCTACGGATACTTGCGGCGCATTCCCGGCGCCGACGTAGCCATCGGCGTGACGGCCTACCAGTTGGCGGCTTCCACCCAGGCGGCCGTGGTTTCCGCCGGACGCGGTCGGGCCGGAGTAGCCACGGTAGCCAACCAGGTGGGATCCGTCCTGAGTTATACCGCGGCACGCATGACCGACACTACCGGGTACGGCCTGGAGCTGGCCCGCCACGCCACCCGGGGAGCGGTTCACGCTGTAGACGACATCACCGGAGAGCTGGGCAACGTTACCCACGGGGCCATGCTGGGTACGTTGCGAGCTTTGCACCAACTCCAGGTATCGCCGGCCGAAGCGCTGCGCGGGGCGGCCCAGGGGGTGATCCAGGGCGCAGTTGAAGCCCAACGCGACCTGGCCGGGGCGGCAGAGGCAGCATTGGCAGCGGCGCGACAAGCGGCCTCGGAAATGGGCATGACCGACGAAGAAGCGGTGACCGCGGCGACGGCCGGCATACGGGAAGCAGCCCAGGCTTTGGAGTCGGAGGAATTTGAGGCGGTTATCTCGGCGCTGCCTGAAACCGTCACCCCGGGAGAGTCGGAGCGGGAAGTCCACGGGGACAACGTAGCGTAACCAGAACGCGCGCCAGGTCGTCGGGCAGCCCCGCCTGGTGCTGCATCCACGCGCCGGTGGCGGGGTGGTGGAAGCCCAGCCGGGCAGCGTGGAGGAACTGGCGGTTAACCAGGGCGCTGGCTTTGCCGTAAACCGCGTCGCCCAGCAGCGGGTAGCCCAGGTACGCCAGGTGCACGCGGATCTGGTGGGTGCGACCCGTCTCGAGGACGAGGTTCAAGAGAGTGTGTCCTTCCAGTTCTTCCAATGTCTCGTAGTGGGTGCGGGCGGCGCGGCCGCCGGCGTCCACGGCCATCTTCTGACGGTGGCGCGAGTCCCGCGCGATGGGGGCGTCGATGGTCCCGGACTCCGGAGTGACCATGCCCACGGCCACGGCCAGATATTCTTTCTGGAACTCGCGGTTTTTCAGCTGTTCGGTGAGTAGTTGGTGCGCCGGCTGGGTCTTGGCGATCACCATCAGGCCGGACGTGTCCAGGTCCAGGCGGTGCACGATGCCGGGCCGCAGCTCGCCGCCGATGCCGCGGATGTCGGGGCACCGGGCCAGCAGGGCGTTGACCAGGGTGCCGTCGGGGTGACCCGGCCCCGGGTGGACGGGCCGGCCCGCCGGTTTGTCCACCACGATCAGGTGCTCGTCCTCATAGACGGCGGGAACCGGTATGTCCTGTGGGATCAGGTCCGCGGGAGACCGGGCCGGCGGGACGCACACGGCTATCGCGTCCCGGGGCCGAATCCGCTGAGCGGGACGGGCGACATCTCCATTGACGGTGATCCTGCCATCGGCGGCCAGTGCCTGCAGGCGGCTGCGGGAAAGGCCGGTTTTTGACAAGGCCGGTTGGGCCGCCAGCCAGGCGTCCAGCCGGGGCGGGTTGGGGTTGCCGCCCACGACAAATTCGTACCTCTCGCTGGCGCCCAATCCTGAAAATCCTCTAATCTGTCAAATCCTGCTTCTGATAAGCCACGATGCGCTCGCGAACGCCGCAATCGGCGCAGCGGGCGCCGTTGGGCAGGCTGATCATCGCGCCGTCGCAAATCGGGCAGGCGGCGTAGGTGGAGGCGCTGGCAGGTTCCGAAGGCGCGGCCTGGTCCCGGTTCATCACCAACACCCACGCCATGATCGCCAGGCCGACAACAATTGAGGAGTCGGCGAGGTTGAACACCGGCCATGGTCCGATGTCGATGAAGTCGGTGACGTGACCCTGCCAGATGCGGTCCACCAGATTGCCCATTGCGCCGCCCAGCATCAGCGCGATGCTGATCCGCATCAGGATGCCGGGCCGTTCCTGGGTGCGGTAGATGTATGCCAGCACCGCGATGCCGACCAGGGATACGATCAGCAGCGGCAGGTTGTTGCCCTGAAACAGTCCGAAGGCGCTGCCGGTGTTCTGCACGTGGGTAAAGCGGAAAAAACCGTAGGCCGGCCAGGAGTAATGCCACTCCAGGGTCTGCCGCACCACGAACTTGGTGAGCTGGTCCAGGGCCAGGGCCAACGCCGCCAGTTGCAGCAGGGTCCAATCCCGATAGATCGGCGTGCGATCTCTCCGCGGCCGGGACATGGACTACGGCGTGGCCAGATGGTCCACGAAGAATTGCACCACCTTTTCGGCCATTTGACGCTCCTGGCCCACCCAGAAGTGGTCCGCGCCGGCCACCACATGATAATCGGCCGGGGGATTGAACTTGCCCAGTTGCTCGTCAACGCCGTCGGAGTTAGCGAGACGGTCACGGTCGCCGGTGATGATCATGCGCGGCGTCTTGTCCTTCTGTAGCGGGCTGTCGGTGATTGCCTCCAGGGAGGGGGCAACCAGGGCGATGGCCCGTGGCTTCTTGTACAGCTGCTTGTGAGCGCAGATAACCCGGGTGCTGAAGGAGTAGCCGCCGAGCCCGATGCGGTCGTCGTCCACGTCTGGCAATGCCCCGAGGAAGTCCATGGCGACCAGGGTTTCCTCGTGTTCCTTCTCGCCCTGGGCGTGCTGGCCCTGGCTGTTCCCGACGCCGCGGAAGTTGAAGCGCAACGAGGCGATGCCGGCGTCGGCCAGGCCGAAAGTCACCGCAACCACCACGTTGTTGTCCATGCTGCCGCCGTGCAGCGGATGGGGATGGCACATCACGACGCCGGGGAACGGCCCCTCGCCGTCCGGCAAAGCGATGATGCCCTCCAGGGTCATTCCTTTCGCTATGAAACTGACCGCGCTCTGTCGCATATTGCCGCCTCCGGCCGAAGTTGTGCTGGTCTTGCAAGTGGAAACATCATAGCAGGTTACGGGAACGGATGACCCGGCGGGTTTCATTATCCATTGTGCTAGAATGGCGCCGGCCCAACCCCTCTGGGACGAACCGAGATTATCCACCGAATTTGGAGGCTTCATGGCTGTCATCGACCTGCGCAGCGACACCATTACCCACCCCACCGACGAGATGCGCCGGGCGATGGCCGAAGCCGAGGTCGGCGATGACGTTTTCGGGGAGGATCCCTCGATCAACGCGCTGCAGGAACGCGCCGCGGAAATGTTGGGCCAGGAGGCCGGCCTGCTCACCGCCAGCGGCACGATGAGCAACCTGATCGCCGCCCTGACCTGGTGCAGCCGCGGCGACGAAATGATCATGGGCCAGGAAGCCCACATGTTCTGGAACGAGTCTGGGGGGCCGACAGCGTTGTCCGGCGCTCAGGTCCGGTTGGTCCCCAATGAGGCCAACGGTCGGATCTCAGCGGGATCGGTGGCGGGCGCCATCCGTGACGCCTCCAACATCCACGTTCCGGCCACAACGCTGGTTTGCCTGGAAAACACCCACAATCGTTGCAGCGGCGGCGTGATGACTCCCCAGGACACCCGGGAGGTGGTCGACGTCGCCCACGCCGCCGGGGCGGCGGTGCACCTGGACGGCGCGCGGATCTTCAACGCTGCGGTGGCCCTGGAGGTGCCGGTATCCGAGCTGACCAAGGACGTGGACGACGTCAGCTTCTGCCTCTCCAAGGCTTTGTCCTGCCCGGTGGGTTCCGTGCTGTGCGGCTCCCAGGAGTTCATCACGCGGGCGCGCAAGTGGCGCAAGATGGTGGGCGGCGGTATGCGCCAGGCCGGCGTCCTGGCCGCCGCCGGACTCGTGGCGCTGGACACGATGGTTGAACGGCTGGCCGACGACCACGCCAACGCGCGCCGCCTGGCCTCCGGACTGGCTGACATCGATGGGCTGACCGTCGACCCCGACAGCATCCACACCAACATCGTCATCTTCGAGGTGGATCGGGATAAGGTCGGCGAGGCCCGGGAGGTCATTGCGGCCCTGCGCGAAGACGGCGTGCTGGTCAGCCACAGCCGCGAGCAGTCCCTGCGCATGGTCACGCACCGCCACATCTCCTCGGCCGACGTGGACGAGGCGCTGTCGCGGGTGAATGGGACGGTGCGGCGGCTGGCCGCAACCAACTAGGGGTACGGTATGGCTGAGTTCGCTATCAACCGCGAGACCACCGCGCTGCTCATCGCCGATTTTTATGCCGAGGCGATGGGCAACCTGCCCCACGCCGTGGAGCGCGGGGTGGTTGCCCGCACGGCGACCCTCCAGGCCGCTGCCCGCGAGGCCGGCCTGATGGTCTGCTATTGCGCCACGGTGTTCCGGCCCGGGTATCCGGAGATCAGCCCGCGAAACAAGACGTTCAGCGCGCGCAAGGCTTCGGGCCAGCCGGCGGTGTTTGATCCCGTGTCGCTGATCCATCCCGACTTGCGGCCCCGGGACGACGAGGTAGTGGTGGGCAAGCATCGGGTCAACGCCCTCTTTGGCACCGGCCTGGACGTGGCGCTGACCGGAAACAATATCGACACCATCATCCTGCTGGGCTACGCGACCAGTGGCGTGGTGCTGTCCACCACGCGCTTTGCCGCCGACCGCGACTATCGCCTGTACATCGTCGAGGACTGCTGCGCCGACAGCGAGCCTGACGTGCACGATTTTCTGATCGGTCGCATCCTCAACCGTCAGGCGGACATCGTGTCGGCCGACGAGGCAATCGCGGCGATCCGCGCCTCCTGAGACCGGCGGGACGCCGGTTCACGCCGATGGTTGACGACTGAGCCGGTCTAGGCCTCATGCTCCGGCAATCCGCATCGCCCACCGCCGATATCAGCATAGCCGTCGACTCACGCCCGCTGTACGCCGGGGATACCCTGGATGTGGAGGTCCTGGTGACCCCTCACCTTTCCTTCCAGGCGGCGCTGGGGGTGCTCCGGTTGTCGCGGGTCGAACTGGTGCGAGTGGATTCGGCGCGCGATGCCGTGCCACAGATGATGCTGCCGGGCCGGCGCGGCCGCGGGAATTCCGGCGGACCCGCGCACATTGACGAGATATTCGCGGAAGACACGGCGATGGAAGGCGGGGTGCCGCAACGCTACCCGGTGCGCCTGCGATTGCCGGACACGGCGCCGCCCACCGTCAAGGGCAAGTACGCGCGCATCTCGTGGGAACTGTCGGCGACGTTATTGACCCGGGCCGACTGGTTGCCGACAGGTGACGGATGGCTGGCCAATCTGGCTCGGGGTCGGGCGGCGCGCTGCGAGCAGGAACTGGTGGTGTTCAGCCGTTCGGATGTTGACCCGATGGACGGGTTGCCGCTACTCGATGAGCTGCCGGCCAGCAGGTCCTTTCGCAACCTCACCATGGGCCTGTCGCTGGACGCACCCAACGCGGCCAACGGCAGCGCCGTAACCGGCAGCCTGTCGATTGCCGCCCGAAAGGCGCTCAAGGCGCGCGAACTGCGCGTCGAGTTGATGCGTTGGGAACGCTCGGGGAGCAAGCAGGCGCGGGTTATCGAGCACAGCGAGGTGCTGCAACGCCCGGCGATCCTGGCCGCCGACGAGGCGACCGAATGGGCCTTTCGGCTGACGGTGCCCGACCCATTGATGCCCTCGGTGTTGGCCAACCACACCTTCGTCGGCTGGCAGGTGAGGGCGGTCATCGACCGGAAGCTGCGCCCGAACCAATCGGTATCCCAGTTGCTGCACGTGTATACGTCGCCCTGATCCGCAGACGACTCGGCTGTCCTGATCGTCCCGCCCTCGGGCTGGCGGCCGGCTCTCCCTATCTGAGGATACAGCCGTTCGCCGTCAGCGGGCGTCGCCCCACCACCGGCGCAACCGTTCGGCGATGGCGGCTTCCGAACCCTGGTCCGACGGCTCGTAATATTTGCGGTCAGACAACTCCGGCGGCAGGTATTCCTGCGTCTCGAAGTGTCCTTCGTAGTCGTGGCTGTACTTGTACCCGACGCCGTATCCCATGCCGCGCATCAGGCCGGTTACGGCGTTGCGCAGGTGCATCGGTACGGGTTCGTGGGGCCGTCCGCGCACGTCATCCAGCGCGCGTTCCAGCGCCAGATACGCCGCGTTGCTCTTGGGCGAGGTCGCCAGATAGACCGTTGCCTCAGCCAGGGGGATGCGACCCTCGGGCAAACCGATGAAGTGGACCGCCTGCTGCGCCGCCACCGCCACGGGCAACGCGCCGGGGTTGGCGAGGCCGATGTCCTCGGCGGCCAGGATCACCAGCCGGCGGGCGATGAACATGGGGTCTTCCCCGGCTTCCAGCATCCGGGCCAGCCAGTAGAGCGCGCCATCAGGCGAGGAGCCGCGAACCGACTTGATGAAGGCGGAGATCGTGTCGTAATGGCTGTCGCCGGCCTTGTCATACTGAGGGGTGCGGCGTTGCAGGGCATCGGCGATGCCGTCCATGGTGACGCGACGCCGGCCGGCTGCGTCCGGCTCTGCGGCGACCACGGCCATCTCCAGCGCGTTCAACGCCACCCGCGCGTCGCCGTTGGCGATGTTGACCATGTGGGCCAGCGCGTCCGGTTCCAGCTGCGGCGCGAGTGTCGCCAAGCCGCGACCTTCATCTTGTAGCGCCCGGGTGATGATGACACTCACCGCGTCGTCATCCAGCGCGTTCAGGGTGAACACGCGGCAACGGGACAGCAGCGGAGCGTTGACTTCGAAGGACGGATTCTCGGTGGTGGCGCCGATGAAGGTGACCGTTCCGTCTTCAACGTGGGGTAGGATCACGTCCTGCTGCGCCTTGTTGAAGCGGTGGATCTCGTCAACGAACAGGATCGTGGACTGCTGGTAAAGAGCTTGGCGTTCCCGGGCTCCGGCCACTGCCTTGCGCAGGTCAGCAACTCCGGCCGACACCGCGCTGACGGGTTCGAAGTGGGCGCGGGTAACGGTGGCGATCAGCCGGGCCAGCGTCGTCTTGCCCGAGCCCGGCGGTCCCCAGAACAGGATGGATGGCACCCGGTCGATTTCGATGGCACGGCGCAGGACCCGGTCTGCGCCAAGGATATGCTCCTGCCCAACGAATTCATCGAAGGTCGCCGGCCGCATCCGCTCTGCCAGCGGGGCCGTCTCCAGGGAGCGCTGCTGGCGCCCGCGCTCGAAGAGTCCCTCGGCGTTTTGACGGCCAGTCATCATCAGTCCTGGAAGCGCGGCATCACCTCGTCGGCGAACAGCCGCATTGACCGCCCGACCTCCTCATTGCTCAGCATGCCGCCGATGTTGAACCAGCACATGATCTCTTGGGGATCGTAAAGCTCTCTGAAGTAGGCCAGCCGTTCGGTAACCTGCTCGGGGGTTCCGATCGCGCCCAGTTCGTTGTACAGGTCGTCGTAGCCGATCTGGAAAGCCCGACCGGAGCCCCGCGAATTGTTCTGCATGCTGCGCAGCGTGCCCAGGTAGTTATTTACCGTCGGCGCGAACCCGGCTTTGGCCTCTTCCTGCGTTTCCCCGACGTACACGGGCACGTTTACCACCACCTTCACCGCCGACGGATCATGCCCATGCTTAACCAGCGTGTCGCGGTAGCGAGCCAGCCCGTCGCTGACGCCCTGCACGGTGATGATCAGCGGGGTGACTAGGATGCTGTGGCCGAGGCTGCCCACCAGCGGAAAGGTGTCGGCGCCGTTGGACGCGATGTACACCGGCGGATGGGGTCGCTGGATGGGCTTGGGCTCCAGCCGGACGCCTTCAGCCTGGTAGTACTGGCCGTCGTAGTCCAGCACGTCTTCTTTCCAGGCGCGCAGGGCCAGGTCCAGGCCTTCGACGAAGCGGTCGTTGCGCTCCTCGATGGGGATGCCGTAGCCGCGATAGTGGTTGGGATTGGAACCGCGCCCGATGCCGAACACCGCCCGGCCGCCGGACAATACGTCCAGGGTCGCCACCTCTTCCGCGATGCGCAGCGGGTGATGCAGGGGCAGCAGGTTGACCGCGGTTCCCAGCATGATCCGCTCGGTGGTTTGCGACAAAGCCGACGCCATGAGCAGCGGCGCCGGCATGACGGAAAACTGGCGGGCGAAATGCAATTCCGCCAACCAGGCCATGTCGTAGCCGAGTTGGTCGGCCAGTTGCACCTGCGCCATCACGTCCGCGTATCGGTCGGCGGGAGTTTGGCCCTCGCTACAGGGGATTTGGTAAAAGACGCCGAACTGCATTTGACTACTCCCGGGGCGGCGTGCGTTGATGCGTCCTAGCGCGATTACTTCTGGCTACCGTCATCGTCCGGCATCGGTTCGGTAAAAGGTTCACCCCGAGCCTCGGCTTGGTCCCGGCGTTGAACCCATTCCCGCCACCGCTGGTTGCTGCGCTCTTCGCCAATTGCGATACCTTCCTCGCGGGCTTGGCGTCTTATCCGGTCTCGCCATATTGATGCCAGTACCATTCTCATTGCCTCCATAATCGGCCAAGTCGCCGCCAGCGCCCAGGCCACGATTTGCCCGCCGTCATCAAAGACCATCTCCGCGGTCAGTTGCCACGTTTCCGGCCGGTGATTGTGAGTTATCAACAGTACGTCAACCACGATAGCCGACGCTATCGCAGCATAGAATGACACAAACGCTTGCCCAGCCCGTCGGGGTGGTATGCTGAGTATGCCAATCCACCCGGCACGGTCGTTTTGCTCCTGCCTCATTTTGGCACTATTATAGCGGGATGTTGCCGTGTTTCTTGGCCGGCAGGGTGTCGCGCTTGTTCTGCAGCATTTCCAGGGCGCGGATGACGGTGGCCCGTGTAGCCGCCGGGTCGATCACGTCGTCCAGGTAGCCGCGGTTGGCAGCCACGTAGGGGTTGGTGAATCGTTCCTGGTAGTCGGCGATGAGTTCGGCGCGGCGGGCGTCCGGGTCGTCGGCACTGTTGATTTCCTCCCGGTAGATGATGTTCACCGCACCGTCGGGGCCCATGACGGCGATCTCGGCGCTGGGCCAGGCGAGGTTCACGTCCGAGCGCAGATGCTTGCTGCTCATTACGATGTACGCGCCGCCGTAGGCCTTGCGGGTGATCAGGGCCACCTTGGGCACGGTGGCCTCTGCGTAGGCGTAGATCAGCTTCGCGCCGTGGCGGATGATGCCGCCGTACTCCTGCTCGGTGCCCGGCATGAAGCCCGGCACGTCCACCAGCGTCACCAGCGGCACGTTGAAGCAGTCGCAGAACCGCACGAAACGCGCCGCCTTGGCCGAGGCGTTGATGTCCAGGACGCCGGCCAGATAGGCCGGCTGGTTGCCGACCAGGCCGACCGTGCGGCCGGCCATGCGGGCGAACCCCACGACGACGTTGGGGGCGTAGCCGGCCTGGACCTCCATGAAATCCTCATCATCGACGATGTGATAGATGATTTCGCGGATGTCGTAAGGGCGGTTGGGCTCCGCCGGCACGATGCCGCGCAGGGCTGCGTCGGCGCGGTCGATGGGGTCGGCGGAGCGGTAGCCCGGCGGGTCGTCCAGGTTGTTCAGCGGCAGGAAGGAGATCAGGCGGCGCAGTTCCTCCAGGCACTCCTCCTCGGAATCGGAAACGAAGTGCGCCACGCCGCTGCGAGCCGCGTGAGCGTCGGCGCCGCCGAGCTGTTCATGGGTGACGTCTTCGCCGGTGACCGCGCGCACCACGTCGGGGCCGGTGATGTACATCTGGCCGGTTCCCCGGACCATGAAGATAAAGTCGGTGATGGCCGGCGAGTAGACCGCGCCGCCGGCCGATGGGCCCATGATGACCGATATCTGGGGCACCACACCGGAGTACATGGTGTTGCGCAGGAAGATGTCGCCGTAGGCGGCCAGGCTCAACGCCCCTTCCTGGATGCGGGCGCCGCCGGAGTCGCAGATGCCAATCATGGGACAGCCGGTTTTCGCCGCCAGGTCCATCACCTTGCAGATCTTCTGGCCCACTACCTCGGACAGCGATCCGCCGAATACGGTGAAGTCCTGCGCGTAGGCGAAGACCTGGCGGCCGTCGATGTTGCCGTAGCCGGTGATCACGGCGTCACCCAGGAAAGTCCGGTCCGCCAGTCCGAAGTCGGTGGTGCGGTGGGTGACGAAACGGTCAATCTCGGTGAATGTCCCATCGTCCATCAGGGCGTTCAGCCGTTCGCGGGCGGTCATCTTACCCCGCTGGTGCTGCTGGTCGATGCGACGCTGGCCGCCTCCCAGTGACGCCTGGTCCTGCAGCCGGAGCAGGTTTTCCAAACCCGGGTTGGTGATCGCTTCTTCTGGTGTGGACAATTCCAGCCTCCGTGGACGATGCAAAGGATACGCTCGGCATGATGGCAAACCCGGGCGGCGTTGCATGGTGTCTTCGGCGGCTAAGTATAATGGTTCCGGGAATCCCACGCCTTTTCGAACTGGAGAACGATTTGACTGCATCCCAGCCGCCCGCGCAACGCAACGCGCCCACCCTGTCCATCGCTGGCAGCGAACCCTTGGTTTGGGGCCGGCGCACCTACGTCATGGGCATCATCAACCTGGCGCCCGACTCCTTCTCCGGCGACGGGCTGGCCGGCGACGTGTCCGCTGCGGTTGAGCAGGCCCGGCGCATGGAAGCCGACGGCGCTGACCTGCTGGACGTGGGCGCGGAGTCCACGCGGCCGGGCAGCACACCAATCTCCGCGTCAGCCGAGGCCGAACGTCTGTTGCCGGCCTTGGAGGCCATCTGCCGCGCGGTGCAGGTCCCGGTCAGCGTGGACACCTACAAGGCTCCGGTGGCCCGGCGGGCGATTGCAGTGGGAGCGTCCTTGGTCAACGACGTTTGGGGGCTGCTGGCCGACGGCAACATGGCGCGGGTCATCGCGGACGCCGGTGTTCCAGCAATCCTGATGCACAACCAGCGGGAGGCGCAATACGACGACCTGGTTCCCGACGTGATCGCCGGTCTGCGGCGCATTGCCGGCATTGCCGCCGCCGCGGGTATTGCCGACCATAACGTGATCCTCGACCCCGGCATCGGTTTCGGCAAGACCGCCGACCACAACCTGGAGCTGCTGCGGCGACTGCCGGAATTGCAGGAGTTGGGCTACCCGATGCTGCTCGGCGTATCGCGCAAATCTACCATCGGTCGGGTCCTGGGGCTGCCCGCAGATGATCGTGTGGAAGGAACCGCGGCGGCGGTGGCCATGAGCATCGCCGGCGGCGCCGACATCGTTCGCGTACACGACGTCAAGCAGATGGTTCGCGTGGCCCGCATGACTGACGCCATCGTGCGTGATTGGAGGCCCGAGGATTGGCCGAGCCGGTAACGACCTACCTGGGATTGGGCGGCAACCTCGGCGACCGGCTGGCGGCGTTGACCCAGGCCCTGCGGCTGCTCGACGCCACGCCGGGGATGCGCCGCATCGCCCGCTCATCGGTGTACGAAACCGAGCCGTGGGGGGTTGCCGACCAGCCCAACTTCCTGAACCTGGTCGCCGGGTTCGAGACGACACTAGACCCCGCCGATTTGCTGGCAGTCTGCCAATCCGTGGAGGCAACGGTGGGCCGCACCGCATCCTACCGCTGGGGGCCGCGCCTGATTGACGTTGACATCCTGCTCTACGGCGAGCAGGTGGTGAACCTGGATGCGCCGGACTTGCAGATTCCGCATCCCCGGCTGCGTCAGCGGGCCTTTGTGCTGGCTCCACTGGCGGAGATTGCGCCGGATGCGACGTTGCCGCCGGATGGCACGACGGTGCGGACGCTGCTTGATGGCGTGGATGGGAAGGATGGTGTGGTGCAGAGGGGGGATGTTTCGTGATGGAGACGCCGAACGGTTATTCGGTAGCGAATCTCTTCCAACTGGCGTCAATGTGGAGCCCGGATACTTTACTGGCCGGGTCCTGTATCCTGAACAAATTAGGACTACCCGAAGCCACGTTTTCCACGATGTAAAGCCAGTACTTCGTCCGATATTTCCGTGCTGTCTCGAACTCGGTCGGTGTCAGCAGGGCGCTGCGAAAAGCGCCACTGAACGATTTAACCTCGCACCAGAGCGTCATTTTGCCGGTTTTCAGATTGTTAGCCGTTTGATATAAGTCGAACCCAGGTTGCTTGCCGGGGCCTAGTTCGTCAGCGATGTGCCATCGCGGATTCGGTTCCTTAGCTTGGATGAATTTGATTGCTTTTCGCTCAACTGCCAAGTTGGACTTTGCGTTCTGGACCTCTTCCTCAGACAATAGAGGTGCGGGCAGTTTGTTCTGGTTATCCAGCCACTGCTGTAGCAGTTTGTCCAATTCCGCCGTGGGCACCTTGGAGTTTTTCAGCAGTTGGATTGCCTGGGCGTCAACGCCGACTGTCTTGGCTAGAGTCTCAACGTTTTGCTTTTCACCGGCTACGTTCCATTCCGGCTTTTCTTTGATAATTTCAGAGGCTCTTTCGCGGCCGGAACTCGTCAGTGACCACAAATTCCCGCGTGCCCGGCCCGGTTTGGCCGTGCGTTTCAGCAAACCCTCTTCTTTCAGCTCAGTCCGCCTGAACCCGGCGCTGTGAATTATGGCCTTGGCCTCATCGTCCGAAAGCGATGGGATCCTGGCCAGTTCGTTGCTGATGTCCTTGTTGCCAAAGGACTTCTTACGGCTCTTTTTTGCCAAGCGACGAATGGCAACCAGTTGCAAATCCTTGCTCTCCTGAGTGTTCATTGCTGATACCTGCCTGCGCTAGCATGGGTAATCTGGCAAAATCACGGATGGTGAATCCTCATGCCGTGGTCAACGTTATCCCGACGGCACTATGCGCGTCAAATTTCGGAGCGCACGTGCGATGGTCTCAATATACGCAAGCGACAGTTCTACAACACCATCCAACAACCTCTGTTCGTCGTGTTCCAAATTGCCCGTCTGCGACAGGAGAAACATCACGTCGTGCGCTTCGTGAATTTCAACAATGCCATCGATTACCGCCTCCGCCGCTTCTTTTCGGGCCAAGAGGTCACCGGTGTCTCGCAAACAGGTGTAACGCAGGTGGTGGTCTAGCCTACCCCGCTGTTCATCCGATGACGCTTCCAGCCTGGACCAGTACCCGGGGACCGGGTTGTAGTGCGGGTACGCTCCCACCGCCAAAAGGCTCCTTCCGGCTACAATCAGCCTGCTTGCGGAAAGCAGTTGGCCGTATGCTGAATTCGTTAGGCCCTCAGCCACTGGATTTCTGCTGTCGTCGTCCACGACATCAAGAAAAGGCTCAGTGATCTCGTACACTGTTTGGGCTTTGACATGGACCGTCGCAAGCAGATTAACCAAACGCTCCGATTGCCTGTAAATCTCTGCGTCGTCCATAATTCGCCCTCCTGTTGCTCTTGCCATATCGGCGCCCCCTGCCGCAACGAGATTGCAACGCTGCGCTCGCAATGACAGCAAACGGGGTTCGCCGAGCCGCCGGCTCTTACTGTACATCTCAATGGTCGGTCCGGTACAGGTAGCGGGTGTCCCAAAGTCCGTACAGGGTGGGAGTGGTGTTGCCGAAGACGTTGCGCACTGCGCTGATCCGCTCGCTCAGCGTCGTGTAGATGACCGGAACGTTCTCGGCGGCAATCGCCTGCGCCTGGTGATAGTAGGCCACCCGCTGGTCATGTTCCATCTCCTGGCTCGCCTTGTCATAAAGATCGTCGATCTCAGCTTCCCACTCGGTGGCCGGTTGGGGCTGGTTGGGGTGCCACAAGTGCAGGTTCCCGCTGCTGTGCCAAAAGTTGATGCTGAAGTGAGGCTCACTCCCGCCGCCGAAGCCGATAACCATCGCCTCCCAGTCATAGGATCTGGTTAGCTGGGAGACCAGGTCGCCAAACGGGATTATCTCGAAGTTCGCCTTGATGCCGATGTCTTGCAGGCCACGGCGGATTATCTCGCCCACCTGCTGACGTTCGGTGTTGCCTTCGTGGGTCGCCAGCAGGAACTCTATCTCGTTGCCCGCGCCGTCTTCTCGCGTACCGTCCCCGTCGCCATCGGTCCAGCCGATGCCGTCCAGGATTGCGTTGGCCCGGCCCAGGTCGTACTCGTACCGTCGGACGTTGGGGTTGTGGAAATCGCCGGCGGCGGGGCTGACGGAAGACCATTGCGGGAATCCGAGGCCATGCTGGACATCGTTGATGATCGTGTCCTTGTCAACGCTGTGGGCAACGGCCTGGCGGAACTGCTTGTTGCGGAACCACTCCAGCTGTTCGGGCGCCAGGTAAAGCTCGCCGGTGTCCGGGTTGCTGCCGGGGTTCATGTTGAACGCCAGGAATGTCGTCCCGTAAGCGGGGCCGCGCCGGTAGATAGTGAAATTCTCCCGCCCCTGGAGCGGGTCGAGACCGGCGAATCCTTCGCCCCGCACCCCATGGGTATCTGCCACGCCCGCCCGGAACCGGGCAAGGTCGGCGGCCAGGTCCGGAACGGTGAGCCGAACGATTTCGTCCAGGTACGGCAGACTGTTGCCGGCAGAGTCCTTGAGCCAATAATCCGAGTTGCGCCGGAAGACTATGCGCTCGTCGGGTACGTAACGTTCGATGGTAAAGGGGCCGGTGCCGATCACCTCGGTCGGGTCGGTGTTGATGTCCCACGTCTCGACGAACGTGCCGTCATCAACGCGCGGCTCCAGAATGTGCTTCGGATAAATTGCGGTTCCCATGGAGCGCAGGAACGGGGCGAATGGCGCCGGCAGGACACATTCCACCGTATAGTCATCCAGCGCTGTGACTGTCATCGGCGCTGTCCGCCATTGGCCGCTTGTCTCATCCCGATACCGGAAGTTGAACGTCGAGCGGCTGCTGGCCGGAATATCGTCGTTGTAGATAATCCGGTTGAAGGTGAAGTCCACGTCATGGGCCGTGAAGGGCTGCCCGTCGTGCCAACGCACGTCCTGCCTCAGCCGGAACGTCCAGGTCAGGCCATCCTCCGAGCGCTCCCAGGACTCCGCCAGCCCCGGCTCCACCTGGTCGGTCAGCCAGGAAGTCTCGGTCAAACCTTCGAAAAGGTATCCCAGGACGCCTGACGAGGAGCCATCGGTGGAAATGGCCAAGTTGAAGGTAAGCGGATCGCCGATGGTCGCGAAGGTCAGGGTGCCGCCGGGTTTTCCGATGGCGTATTCAAAATCCTCGGCATTTCTTCGAAGTTGTGCAACGCTTATGGTCTGAGTGACGGGAGCCGGGCGCGCCGTGGTTGTTGGTTCCTCTCGCTCCCTGGGGAATATCACATGCTTCGGAGCGGCGGCGTCTTCGGTATCGCCGGGCCGGCGCACCACCAAATAGCAAACCGCGTCCGGGGAGTTGGCTGCGTATCCGTCATCCGTGGCCGGATACGCGCGGACGGTGGCGTAGCCGTTGCTGTCGGAACTGCGGACGACGAACCACCGGTCGCCGTCGGAGTCAGTGAAGTAGTCCTGGTAGGCGATGCTGCCGCGGTCCTGTTCCCGCAGCGGCCCGTCGTAAGCCGGCCCCGGCCAGGAGCTGGGACACGCCGGGTCGGCTGCCGCCGCATCGCCCACCGGAAGGGATAACGCTCCAACCGCCGCGCCAACCAGGCACGCGACGATGACCATACCGATTCGTACTGACTTCGCCACAGTTTCCCCCTTGATGAAACGAATCGATCCCGCAATTTTAACTATCCAAATGTCCGGCGCCCATTATAATCAGGGGGTCAACCCGCTACCCCAGGAGGCAGCCACCATGTCCATCACCCAACTCACCCGCAGCGCCGTGTACGGCCAGAACGGCATGGTCTGCTCCAACTCGCCGCTGGCCGCGGCCGCGGGACTCCGAGTATTGCAGGAGGGCGGGAACGCCTTCGACGCCGCCCTGATGGTTGCGGCCGTGGAGTGTGTCACCCTGGTGCCGGTTTGCGGCCTCGGCGGTGATTCGTTCATCCTGGCCTACGATGCCAAGAGCGGTCAGGTCACGAACATCAACAGCAGCGGAGTTGCCGCGTCGGGCGCGGAAGCCGAATACTACCGCAGCCAGGGGTTGGCCTTGATGCCCATTCAAGGGCCGCACTCGATTTCCGTACCCGGAGAGGCGGCAGCATGGGAGACCATGCACCAAAGGTTCTGCACCGTGCCGTTCGCCGATCTGCTGGCGCCGGCCATTCGGTACGCGGAGCGAGGATTCCCGGTGTCGCCTCGCATCGCGCGGTCTTTCGCCGGAAACGCCGAGTTGCTCGGACGTTTCGCGGCCACCGCGGACATCTACCTGACCAACGGCGGGCGGCCGCCACGGGTCGGCGAGGTCCTGGTCAACGGCGACCTGGCAAACACGATGCGCGCTGTTGCCGAGGGTGGGGCCGACGCTTTTTACCGCAGCGACATCGCTACGAAAATGGTTGAGGGGCTGAACAATGCCGGCGGGCTGTTCACCGAAGCCGATTTCGCCAGCCATTACGCCGACGTGGGCGACGCCATCACCACCACGTACCGCGAGCACACCGTATACCAGACCCGTCCGCCTTCCCAGGGGTTCCTGCTGCTGGAGATGCTGAACATCGTCAGCGGTCACGACCTGTCGTCGATGACGCCCAACTCGGCCGACTCGATACACCTGCTGGTGGAAGCGAAGAAGATCGCGTACTCGGACCGCAACCGTCTCGCCGGCGACCCGAACTTCGTTGACTGGCCCCTGGACGGCTTGCTGTCGTCTGAGTACGCCGACCTGCGCCGCGAGCAGATCCATCCCTTCCAGGCCGGCGATGAAGTCCGCCCCCTGGTTCCGGTGAACGGCCACGGCGATACAACGTATTTCTGCGTCGCTGACGGCGAGGGCAACGCGGTCAGCTGGATCCATAGCCTGTCCAACGGGTTCGGTTCCGGCGTCGTCGCTCCCGGCACCGGGGTCCTGTTCAACAACCGGGCCGGCCGCGGTTTCAGCCTGGAACCGGACCACCCCAACGTCATCGCTCCGGGCAAGCGCACCATGCACACGCTGAACTGCTACCTAACCACTGTGGGCGGAGAGGTTGCCATCGTCGGCGGCACGCCGGGTGGCGATGTCCAGCCGCAGGTTGGGATCCAGATGTTGACTAAACTGATCGACGGGGGACTGCAACCCCAGGACGCCGTGGAATCGCCGCGCTGGCACAGCTTCCCCGGCACCGATCCGGCGACCATCAACCGCGCCGGTGAACTCAGGGTCGAGATGGGTATGCCGGACGACACGATCCGGGACCTGGGCCGGATGGGACACAACGTGGTGCAGAACCCGCTGGGTTCCTACCACGGCGTGGTGCAACTCATCGTGCGGGACGGGCGTCGCGGGGTATTGGCCGGCGCGTCGGATCCTCGGGGAGACGGGCAGGCCGTGGGCTACTGATGGTCAGCAGGGGCGGGCGTGAAGCCCTCCTCGCCACTAGGCGGGCGAGGCTTCAACGCCCGGGTCGCGGGCTGCCGTCGGCGCTTCCCTACTGGGTGGGTTCGCCGGATCCACCGTGCCAACTGGCTGCCAGAACACCGGCGGGCCGGCTTCCGGGGAGACAGACGACCGGATCTAAGATGAGCCGCTAAACGTCCAGTTCACTCCTCTGGAAAGTAGTAAATCGCCGGCAATCCGCGGTACCGCTCGTCGAAGTCCATGCCGTAGCCCACGACGAAGTGGTTCGGTATGGTGAACCCCACGTAGTCGTACTGGACCTCGACCTCCCGGCGGTCCGGTTTGTTCAGAAGGGTGCAATACCGCAACGAGGCCGGTCCCAGGCCGCGGATGTAGTCCTTGACGGCCACGCAGGTATATCCGGTGTCCGCGATGTCATCGACGATGAGCACGTGCTGGCCGCCGAGATGGCTGGGGTCCAGGGTGCCGGTCAGCCTCACGTCGCCGGAGGACTCGGTGCCGCTGCCGTAACTGCTGGCCCTCACGAATTCAAGGCGATGCACTTCGGCTTGCAAAACCCGCAACAGGTCTGCGGTGAAGATCGCCGCGCCCTTGAGGACGCACACGATCACCACGCCGGTGCTCGCGTAGTCGCGGTCGATTTCGCGGGCCAGCGTCGCAACGCCGGCCCGAAGTTCGTCCTCAGGGATCAGGACGGCCAGGCCGTCACGTCGCATCGCGGTGGCTCCCGGAGCCGAAGGGTGGACTAGACGTCCAGGTTCTGGACTTCGGTGGCGTGACGTTGGATGAAATTCTTGCGCGGAGCGACCTGTTCGCCCATCAACATCGCGAACACCTCGTCAGTATCCTCTATGCTGTCCACGTCGTCGATGTCGTTGATGGTCACCTTCAGCATCTTCCGTGCCGCCGGGTCCATCGTAGTCTCCCAGAGCTGGTCGGCGTTCATCTCGCCGAGACCCTTGTACCGCTGGATCGACGGTTCGGACCGCGCCGTGGACATGCGCTTCATCAGCGCTTCCTTTTCGTCCTCGGAGTAAGCGTAGGCGATGTTGCGACCCCGCTGCACGCGGTACAGGGGCGGCTGCGCGATGTAGAGGAACCCGCCCTCGATGAGCTCGCGCATGCGCCGGTAGAAGTAAGTCAGGATGAGCGTCCGGATGTGGGAGCCGTCAACGTCGGCGTCGGTCATGATGATGATGTGGTGGTAGCGGAGCTTCGAGATGTCGAAGGCCTCGCCCTCTCCGGTGCCCACGGCCGAGATGATGGCGCGGATTTCTTCGTGGCTGAGGATGCGCTCCACCTTGTCGAGGAAGCGTTCCACGTTGAGGATCTTGCCCTTGAGGGGCAGGATCGCCTGGAACTGGCGGTCGCGGCCCATCTTGGCCGACCCGCCGGCCGATTCACCCTCCACGATGTAGAGTTCCGACTTGGCGGGGTCGCGCTCCGCGCAGTCAGCCAGCTTGCCGGGCAGCGAGGTGCCGTCCAGGGCGTTCTTGCGGAGGACCAGGTCGCGGGCGCGCCGCGCCGCCTCCCGGGCCGCATGGTTGGTCTGGACCTTCTCGATGACGCCCTTGGCCGCAGTGGGGTTCTCTTCAAGGAAACGGGTGAGCCCCTCGGAGGTTGCGGCTTCCACCCGGCTGCGCACTTCGGGGTTGCTGAGCTTGTTCTTGGTCTGGCCCTCGAACTGCGGGTCACCCAACTTCACGCTGACCACGGCCACCAAGCCGCCGCGGGTGTCCTCGCCGCTGAAGGAGTCCTTGGGGTCCTTCAGGTAGTTCTGCTTGCGGGCGTAGTCGTTGAGCACGCGGGTCAAGGCGGAGCGAAAACCGGCCAGGTGGGTACCGCCCTCCGGCGTCAGGATGCAGTTGGCGAAAGTCCGCTCGTCCGCGGCCAGGTTGTCGTGGCCGTCGGTGTGGTGGTACTGGAAGGCAACTTCGACGTCGGCGTCCTCCGCAATGCGCTGGTAGTAGAACGGGTCGGGCATCACCACGTTGCGCTTGCGGTTGATGTTCCGCACCATGCTGGCCACGCCGGTGTCGAAGAAGAAGCAGCGCTCGATGTCGCCGTTGCGCTCATCAGCGTGGAACTCGCTGACCAGGCAGATCTCCAGACCCTTGTTGAGATAAGCGGTCTGGCGGAGTTGGGCCACCAGCCGGCCGAAGTCGTAGGTGATCTCGGGGAAGATTTCGGGGTCGGCGTAGTAGGTGACCGTGGTGCCCTGCTTGCGCACCTTCTGGTGCTGCTGGAGGTCGGTGGTGGGAATGCCTTTGGCGTAGTCCTGGGTGTAGCGCACGCCGCCGCGGCACACTTCGGCGTGAAGCCGGGACGCCAGGGCATTCACTACGGATGCTCCCACACCGTGGAGGCCGCCGGAAACCTTGTAGGCGGCGCCGTCGAACTTGCCGCCGGCGTGCAGGGTGGTCATCACCGTTTCCAGGCCGGATACCCCGGTGTCCGGATGGACGTCTACGGGGATGCCGCGCCCGTTATCGGAAACGCTGACGGCCCCGTCCGTCGCGATGCGGACGTCGATGCGGTCGCAGTGGCCGGCGAGAGCCTCATCCACTGCATTGTCCAGCAACTCTTTGATGAGATGATGGAGCCCATCTACTCCGGTACTGCCGATATACATGCCCGGCCGGACACGGACGGCTTCCAGTCCTTTCAATACTTGAATATTGTCCGAAGTATATTCGGAGGTTTCTTCCGTTGGAGGTATCACTACTTGTTGAGTCATGCTGAATGGTTTCTCCGATCCCGAGCCTCTGTCAACGTGAATATGTCAGGGCCATTACTGTAACGCAGTGCAACAATGTCCAGTATGCACACCATTAGCATTATATCAAATACGCTGCTTGATTGCCATGCGTCGGATGTCATCAATTCGCGGATTTCAGGAAATCGGCCAACGATTTCGGACGCTGTTGAGGTCCGTTTGGACCGCATTCACGTCAGTCGGAACGCGGCGCGCCCGGGCTTTCTCCCGGGGGCGCGTGGTACCAGTCGCCCGACAGCAGGCTGGCAATCGCCAGGCGCATGGGTTCGAACAGCGGTTGGGGCGGGTCACGCAGGGGGAACCAACCGTATTCGCAGAACGAGCCGTCACTGGCCTGGGGAACCGGATCCTGGTCGCCGATATCGCCCAGGAACTCTACGTCAACATAATGACGGTCGTAAGCAACGATGTTGCTCAGGCAAAGCACGCGGAGCTCGCCCACCTTGACTCCCAGCTCCTCCAGGGCCTCCCTGCGGGCGCACGCCTCCAGGGTTTCTCCGAACTCCAGGTGGCCGCCCGCCGAGCCCCACGTCGCCTCGCCGTGGGCTCCCATCCGTTGGGCCAGGAAGACCTTGCCGCCCCTGACGAATACTACCCCCACACCCACCAACGGCCTGTCTGCCTGCGTACTCACGGCCGCAGTATAGCACGGGGTCAGGGACGCCCGGCGTGCCGCACAAGTTCGGGTTCGGTTGTCGGCCGGGAACGGCGGGTGCTAGACTGCCCCATCCTGCCCGCAGGACGATTGCAAAGTCACCGCGCAACCTTATTTCCGCTCATCCTGAGCTTGTCGAAGGATGCCCGTCGCGGTAGTTGCTGGTTCGACAGGCTCACCATGAGCGGATAAAAAGAACTTTGCAATCGTCCTGATCCTGCCCGCCCCCGTGAGTTTGCGCTGATGCCTGCCGAAACCATCGACGAACTGCCCCTTTCCCGCTCCGGTCGGTCCGCTTTGGCGGTGTGCGAAACCGCCGCCCGGCGCGCCGGGGAGTTGGTCCTGGAGCGTTTCCGGACCGAGGTGGAAGTCAGCCTCAAAGGCCGGGCCAACGTGGTCACCGATGCGGATCTGGCCTCCGAACGGCTGATCCTGGATTACGTGGCCGACGAATACTCCGATTTCGGCATCCTTTCCGAGGAATCCGCCCCCGTTTCCGGCGCGTCACCGTACACCTGGGTAGTTGACCCCATCGACGGTACCCGCAATTTCGCCGAGGGCATTCCGCATTTCTGCGTGGTGGTCGCCATTGCGGAGGGCGATCAGGTGGTATGCGGCGTCACCTACGACCCGGTGCGGGACGAGATGTTTGCCGCGCAAAAGGGGCGCGGCGCCTCGCTGAACGGCCAACCCATAACCGTTTCGGACCGCGACGACATCGACGAGGCGGTACTGGGTTTCGACCTGGGGTACAACTTCGACCAGGCCAAGTTGCTGCTGGAACTGGCGGCCGGCGTCTGGCCCAAGGTCCAGGGATACCGTCTGATGGGTTCCAGCGCGCTCAGCCTGGCCTATGCCGCCTGCGGCCGCATCGATCTCTATTTTCACCACAGCCTGTCCGCGTGGGATATCGCGTCGGGGATCTTGCTGACGCGGGAAGCCGGAGGCCAGGTGCTGGACCGGGCGACGCTGAAGGACGCCACCCTGTTCTCTCCGGGTCTGATCGTGTCCAACCCGGCTTTGGTGGAGCAGTTCCTGGCGCTTACGGAAGGAGCAGCCTGGCGCACCATGTGAACGCCGACCTGTGCCGCCCTCCCGGATTCACCGGATGGGCAGTCGACCGTAGTTTGAAGGAGGGATGTCTATGGTCACTCAGATTTTCGAAATGGTCCGGGAAGTGGGCCGGGTACCGTCGTCGGAGGTGCCGCTCAGCGCCGCCGAACAGACCCGCTTTGAGCGGATCATGGACCAGGCGGTGATGATTGACGTTCACCAGCACCCTTTCCTGTTGCCGGAGGACATGGACCGGTTCATCGAGTTCCTGCGCACCAGCCGCTACCAGTACGGCTACCAGGCGGTGGAGGCCGGGGGTTGGTCGGCGGTGACCACCGCCAGCGCGTTCAGCGGGTTCAAGAGCACCACTGACATGTCTTTCATGGAATACGAGGACATCGCCGCCGAGGTCGGCGGGATGCTGGCCGACGTGGCGACCCAGGACAACATCGTGCGCGTGGGCAACGCGGATGAAATCCTGGCCGCCCGCCAGCAGGGCAAGATCGGATTCCTGCCCACCCTGGAACACCTGGCCATCGGCAACCGCATCGAGCGGGTGGACGCTCTGTTCGGCATGGGCGTCCGCTTGGCCGGCATCACCTACAACCGGCGCAACTTCATCGGCGACGGTCAGACCGAGCGCAACCCCGGGGGCCTCAGCGACTTCGGCGTCGAGGTGGTTCACCGCATGAACGACCTGGGCATGGCCGTTGACCTGTCCCACGCTTCAACGCCGACGGCCATGGACGCCATCGAAATCTCCCGGGCTCCGACGGTGTTCAGCCACAACGCCTCCTATACGCTCCGTCCCAACGGCCGCACGCGCAAGGACGAGGAACTGATCGCCTGCGCCCGCAACGGCGGCCTGGTCTGCATCACCGCTGTCCCCAACTCGCTGAGCGACGACCCTGAGCAGGACATCGAATGTGTCCTGGACCACTACGACTACATGGTCAACCTGGTGGGCGTCGATCACGTGGGCATCGGCACCGACACCACCGTGGGCGACCACGTGGCGTTCCACCGCGTCCTGCTGGGACGGGGGCCTGACCAGCTGCCGGCCCCGTATCTCAACGGGCTGGAGTCGCCGGCTGACGGCAAGAACATCGTGCGCGGTCTGATCCGCCGGGGCCACTCCGACGAGGACGTACTCAAGATCGTCGGCGGCAACGCCCTGGACTACTTCCGCCGCGTCATCGGCTGATTTGTCGGCCGGACGGCTTCACGAGAGGATCTATGGCGAACGCCAGAAGTTGGGCGCACTTGGTGGGCAGCGTTCCGCTACCCGATGCGGAAACCGTCTTCCGCACGGTGAGCGACGCCTGGGGTCCGCACCTGCGGCGCGTCTCCGACGGCGAAACCGGACGGCGCGGTCGCTGGATCTGGTTCCAGCGGGAGATGCTGGAGCAGCATCCGGCCATGGAACCCGACCCGGACGAACCGCCCTATGCCCTGTACCAATGGGACGGTCAGTTGCTGCGCGAAACCTCCTACATTCGCTTCCGGCCGGGCGTTGACCCGGACGCCGTTGACTTTCCCACCGGGTACGCCGAGGCGGCGCTGGAGTCCTTCGATCTGTACGCCCGCCTGCAAAAGGACGGAGTGATTCCCGGTGACGCTCGTTTCCAGGTGTCCCTGCCCACACCGATGGCCACGGCGTACATGTACGTGAGCCCATCGGCCCGCCACCTATACATACCCGCCTACGAACGGTCATTGCTGTCGGCGGTGGACGAAATCCTCGCGTCCACCCCGCATGACCGCCTGTCGATCCAGTGGGACGTTTGCCAGGAGGTGCTCCTGTTCGAGGATTACTTCCCGCACCGGCCCGCCGACTACAAGGCACAGGTCTTTGCGGAGTTGGGACGGCTGGGCAACGACGTCCCCGAGACGGTGGACCTGGGCTACCACCTGTGCTACGGATCGCCCCGGGACGAACACCTGGTGATGCCCAGGGACATGGGGATCCTGGTTGAGATCGCCAACGGCATCGTAGATGGGATGAACCGCCGGGTTGACTTCATTCACATGCCCGTGCCCCAGGACCGGACGGACGTCGAGTATTTCCTGCCCCTGGAGGGCCTGCGGTTGCCCGCCGCAACCGAGCTGATCCTGGGCCTGATCCACCATGACGACAGAGCAGGCGACCAGGCCCGCATTGACGCCGCTCGCGCATTCGTCGACTCGTTCGGCGTGGCCAGCGAATGCGGTTGGGGTCGAACCGACCCGGCGCGGGTGCCCGGCCTGCTGGACAGCCACCGTCGCGCGGTGGAGTACATCAACGCCGGATGACCGCCGGCAACTGGAGAGGGTTGAGATGATCCAGCTGACCGAAGAAATGTCGAGCCTGATCAACCGGGCGCGAGACGACGGCTACCCGTGCATCGTGGCCACCGCCTCCGACGACGGCACGCCTAACTGTGGCTACATCGGGACCGTGCTCACGGTGGGCGACGATACGCTGATCTACCGTGACCGCACCGGCCGCAACCCGCTGGACCACATCGAGGCGAACCCGAAGGTCATCGTCCTGTTCCGCAACACCGAGCGGGATGCCGGTTGGAAGTTCCGCTGCACCCCCACCGTACACCGGGAAGGGCAGGTCTTCGAGGACATGACCGACCGCCTGCTGGAATCGGGGTTGGTGAACGAACGCTACCTGCAGGGCAGCGTCGGCGCCATCGTCGTGCTGCGTATCGACCAGGTGCTCACTCTGTTCGGAGAGCTGCTGCAGGAGCGGGAGCCCGGCCTGCAGTGGTGATCGGGCCATTCAGTGATTGGCGGAGGGAGTGGGATTCGAACCCACGAACCCGTTAGGGTTAACGGTTTTCAAGACCGTCGCAATCGTCCACTCTGCCATCCCTCCCCAGCGCCGTACGTCCATTGTAATGCCGCCGGCCTGCGGGCGTACAGGCCGGCCGGCGCACTTGCAGTTCAGGACGATTGCAAAGTTCTTTTTCGTCCTCTCATGGTGAGCCTGTCGAACCATCAACCACTGCGACAGGCATCCTTCGACAATCTCAGGATGAGCGGAAAAGGTAGCTCAGGATGAGTGGAGAAAGGTTGCGCGGTGATTTTGCAATCATCCTGACTTGCCGTTAGGGTCGCCCGCGGTCAGCAGGCGGGCGGCATCCCACGGCTATAATGTCCGGCACTGCATTACCGATGGAGCCGCCAAATGCCCCAAGACCTGGTCCGCGTCGCCCAAAGCCTTGTACCGGAAATCCTGGCCAACCTTGACCGGATTGACGCCGAGTGCCAATTGCCGCCTGACTTGGCCAACCGGATGGCCGCGCACAACCTCTTCTGTCTGTACGCGCCGCAGGCGTTGGGCGGCCCTGAGCTTGATCCGCTTACGGCGTTCCGTGTCGTGGAGACCATATCCCAGGCCGACGGTTCCGCTGGGTGGTGCGTGTTCAACGGCAGCGCGATCACCGCAGCCCTGGCTCGCCTGACCGTCGACGCCGTGAAGGAGATATTCGGCGACCCGCCGGCCATGCTGGGTTCGGGTTCCGCCCGGCCGGAAGGCACCGCCACCATCACGGAGGGCGGGTACATTATCAACGGGCGATGGAACTACCTGAGCGGCATCGACCATTCCACCGCCCTGTTCCTCAACTGCCGCCTGCTGAAACACGACGGGTCGCCGGCGCGGAACGACGACGGCAGTCCGGTCATGCAGGTCGCCATCGTGCCCGTCGCGTCGGGCACTGTGATCGACAACTGGACCACCCTGGGGATGCGGGGCACCGCCAGCAACGACTGCGAGTATTCCGACGTGTTCGTGCCGGCGCACCATACGTACCGCAGAGGCGACCCGTCGCATCACCCCGGCCCTCTGTACAACCCGGCCCAGACTTCCATCCTGATCAGCTGGACCCTGGCGGCGGCCAACGCCCTGGGCATGGCTCGCGGCGCGATGAACGCGTTTCACGACCTGGCCACCGGCGCCGGCACCACCAACTCGCCCATGCTGCTGCGCGACCGCAACTACGTTCAGATCGCCTACGGCGAATGCGAGGCCATCCTGGACGGCGCGCGCACCTACGTCCTAGATGCTGTGGGCAGCATGTGGGATGCCCAGGTGAACCAAAAGCCCGACTTGATGGACCGGGCCGTCCGCTCCCGGCTGGCCATAACCCATGCCATCCGCCGTTCCGTGGACGTGGTGGACCGGCTGTTCAACGTTGCCGGCACCAACGCCATCCACCGCTCGGTGGGGCTGGAGCGGTTCTTCCGCGACCTGCACGTCAGCGGTCAGCACATATCCGGGCTGCCGAACAACTTCGAGTACGGCGGACAGGTCCTGATGAGGGCGGAGACAAGCCCGTCGCTCTACGCCTGACCTTGATGCGTTGTAAGCGAATGGGCGACCAACCGGCCGCCCATTGCAGATCGTCAGTTCGGTTGTTTCCTACACCGGGAAGATGCGCTGGTATATCCCCGGCGACCCTTGGCCGTGGACCATGTGCGGGCGCACCTCGTGGGTCCAGACCGGCGTGACGATCTGGCTCCAGTTCCTCCAGGCCTCGCTCTCCGCGATTTCAAGCGACTCCATCTCGTGAACGGTGGCGTACTTGGGCTCGCCCATCACCGCCTGGAACCGGCGGGCGCGGATGTAACCGGGAATGTCAACGGCCATCGGCAGCCGTTCGTTGTTGTAGGCGTCGTTCCATTTCGCCTCAAGGTGGTCCGGGATGGACATCCGGCCCACCAGGATCAGCGGCGACATACCGGCCTGCGCCGTTTCCTCGGATAACTCCTGGGGATGCACCCGCTTGTAGAGGTTACGGATGTACTCCGTACCGATCACGCTGGGCGACATGCGCCGGGACCACTCGGTCGGTTCGTTCAGCCACTTCTGCCACTCGTCCGAATACCACGCTTCGTGGCTGTCCAACTCGTAAACGGCCAGGTACTTGGGCCCGCCCTGGACCGCCTGGTAGCGCCCCGCATCGAGCACGCCCGGTATCGACAGCCGCTCCGGGATGTGTTCCTCGTTGTACCAGCGGTTGTACTCTTCGTCGTGCTCCGGCGCCACGTCGCTGTACACCAGCAACAGGCCGTCTCCCTTTTTCCTCGTCGCCATCGTTCTACTCCGTATCACCGAACGCTCCGAGCGTCGCCGTGTTATCAATCTGGCGCGCAGTATAGCACCGGGGCGGAGTGCTGCCGGCAGCAAGCATTCAGTTTGTTCTTACATCGATGCACAGGATGAACAGGATCAAATTTGATGTGTTGATTGTCCCGACCTCCTGATCATGGCGGAATTTTAGCCGCGATCGCGCGCAGCCAAAATCATGTCCATCCTGTGCATCGATGTCAGTTTATTGCCGTCGTACCAGCGATTGCAGAAGAGTGCGATGGGGCCGCCGCAAGCCGGTTTCCGGTGTATAATCGGCCCACCGTTTTCATTTTTGGGCGACGCATGTCACCAACTTAATAGGAGGGATTCATGACTACATCGTTGCAGCAAACGTCTTCCAACGGACATTCCGCCGGAGGCGTGGAGGAATTTGACGTTGTCGTCATCGGCGCCGGTGTCACGGGGTTGTACTCCCTGTACCGGTTGCGCCAACTGGGGTTCTCGGTTAGAGCCCTGGAGGAAGGTGACGGCGTCGGCGGCACCTGGTACTGGAATCGGTACCCCGGGGCCCGCTTCGACTCCGAGAGCTACACCTACGGGTATTCTTTCTCCGAGGAGCTTCTCCAGGAGTGGGAGTGGATGGAACACTACTCCGGCCAGCCGGAGAACGAGCGTTACCTGAATTACGTGGCCGACAAGTTTGACCTGCGCCGCGACATCCGGTTCAACTCCCGGGTGGCCTCCCTGGTCTACGACGAGGCCGGCAACCACTGGAACGTCACCACAGACGATGGATACCAGGCCCGGGCGCAGTTCGTAATCACCGCCATCGGCATCCTGTCAGCCCGCTATGTGCCCGAGTTCGAGGGCCTGGAGTCTTACGAAGGGGCGTGGTGCCACACCAACCGCTGGCCCAAGGAAGGCATGGACCTCGCCGACAAGCGCGTGGGCGTCATCGGCACCGGCGCCACTGCCGTCCAGTTGATCCCGGAAATCGTGGACGAAGTCGCCCACCTGACGGTCTTTCAGCGCACCGCCAATTACTGCGTGCCTCTCCGCAACGCCGTCATCGACCGGGAGACGCAGGACTACATCAAGTCCCACTATCCGGAGATTTTCGAGCAGTGCTTGTCCACCCCCGGCTCCTTCATGCACGAGTTTGATCCCCGTTCCGCGCTGGCGGTTTCCGAGGATGAAAAGCTGGAGCAGTACGAACGTCTTTGGGCCGAGCCCGGTTTCAAGAAGTGGCTCTCCAACTTCTACGACATCATGATGCCCGGCGAGGCCAACGAGGACTACGCCGAGTTCGTGCGCAACAAGATCCGTGAGCGCGTGCACGACCCCGAGGTCGCCGAGAAGCTGGTGCCCAAGAACCACATGTTCGGTTCCAAGCGGCTGCCCTGCGAGAGCGGCTACTATGAGGTGTACAACCGCGACAACGTGCTGCTGGTGGATGTCCGCGAAGACCCCATCGCGCGCCTGAACCCCCGGGGCATTCAGCTGGAAAGCGGAAGCGAGCACGAACTGGACGTCATCATCTTCGCCACCGGCTACGACGCCGTCACCGGCCCTCTCAACCTGATTCACATCGAGGGCATCGGCGGCGAGGTGCTCAAGGAAAAGTTCGCCAACGGCCCCCGCACCTACATGGGAATGTCCAGCTACGGCTTCCCCAACATTTTCACCATCAACGCCGCCTCCGTGGGCAACTTCCCCCGGTCCGCGGAGCCGCTGGTGGAGTGGGTCACCGACGCCATCGCCCACGTCCGGGACAGCGGGCACCGGCGCATCATGGCGACCCCCGAGGCCGAGGCGGCGTGGGTGCAGCACATGAAGGATGACAGCGAGAACATCCTGCGAACCCAGGCCGACTCCTGGTTCGTGGGCGCCAACATCCCTGGCAAAGCCCGCGTGCTGCTCACCGCCCCGGACACCGCCCCGGTCATGCGGGCCAAGCGCGCCGAGGTGGCGGCCAACGGCTACGAGGGGTTCACCCTGGACTGATCGGCATGCGTTCGGAAATCGTCAGAAGCAGGATTCACGGGATTTGGTGATTTGACAGGATTGGGAGATCTCCATCGCGGAATAGTTCCAATCCTGATGATCCCTAAATCCTGAAAATTCTGCTTCTGACAAAAATCCCTGCCATCTCATTCACCCATCCGAATAATCCGCCGGCGAATCTCCCAGGGTTGCTATCCCTCCGTTGGCGCGGGGTCACCGGGCCGCTTGGCCAGCAGGAACGCGCCGGCCGATATCACCTGCAACACGCCTACGGCCAGCAGGACCGGTACGAAGCTACCGGTACGGTCAAATACCCATCCCGCGGCCGCCGGGACAATGGGGCCGCTGACGCCGTAGAACAGGGTCATGACTCCCACCAGGGTTCCGAAGCTGCGCCGGCCATAGTATTCGCCCACGGTGATCCAGGCCAGGGCGCTCACGCCCTGCCCGGTGGCCGAAGAAACGATCAGGAACCAGGCCACCGCGTCCCCGTCCAGCAGCAGGGCGGCGACGGAGCAAAGGGCGACCAGGGCCATGGCTCCGCTCAGTAGCCAGCGCGGCGACGCCCAGGCGGCGGCGAGCCCCATGCCGAAACGGGCCGGGATGGTGGCGAAATAGGTGATTGACAGGTAGATGGACGTCCGTTCTTCGGCCACGCCTTTCCAGATCAGGATGGGGATCTGGTTGATGACCAGCACGTCGGAGGGAACCGTGCGCAGGGCAGCCCCCACCGTCAGTGCCCAGAAGGAGAGCGTCACCAGCGCCTGGGTCGCAGAGTAGTCCCGCCGCTGCACGCCGGCGGCCCCGGCCAGTCGTGACCCTCGCCGGGCCGGGTTTGGGTCGATCACGCCGGCGCCATAGGGTTGCAGGCCCAGGTCCTCGGGTCGACTGCGGATGATCGCCGCGGCCGGGACCGTCAAAACGCACACCAGGACGCCGGCGACGATTGCCGTGGTCCTCCATCCGAACTGGTCTGCGGAAGCGCTCAGCGCCGGGAGTATGGCCGCCGCTCCGCCCATCACCGCAGTATTGATTACCGCCAGGGCAAAGGCTTTGCGCCGCTCGAACCACTGGTTGACCACCGTCATCAGGGTTGGGAAGATGCCGAGGCCGCGGCCCACTGAGGCGGCCACCGAGTAGACCGCCACGATGGCCCAGAACGAGTCGGCGAAACCCAGGGCGGCGAACCCCAGCCCCGAAAGGATGCCACCAGCCAGGATCAAACGGCGCGCGCCGTAACGGTCGGCCAGCCACCCGGCTGCCAGCGATGTCACATCGCCCACGCCCCATGCTGCCCCCACTACAAAAGCGGACTGACCGGATGTCAGACCCAGCTCACCTCGAACGGGAACCGAAAACGCCAGGTACCCGGGGATCACCACGCCAAAGGCGACGAAGCCCAGAACGACCGCGGCCGAGAGCACCCACCATCCGTAGAAGACTCCGCCCGGGTCGGCTGGTTCCCGGGCGGATTTCAGGCGGTACGAGAGACCGCGCACGGCACTATTCCGATGTCATGGCGGCTGTGCCCAGCCGGGTGTTATCCACGCGGAGCGCAGGACATCTTTGGCTCTGCTGCCCGGATGGCTGTAAATCGGCTCCCTAGTCCGCCAGGGGAATCACGAGGTAAACCCTTTCCTCGCCGCCGACCACGCGGGTCGTGTGGCCCTCGCCCGTGAGGTCCTCGGCCAGCAGGACGTCACCGGGCCCAACGCGGTGCGTGGTGCCGTCGCTCAGCCCGATCTCGGCCTGCCCGGCCAGGGTCACGGTGTACTGCCGCCGGGGCGCGCAGTGGAAGTCCAGGAAGTAGTCCGGGGGCGAGATGCGGATCGTCAGGCCGCTGGTGGGTTGCATGGGCGTGCCCCGACCGTAGGCTCCCTCGGTATCCAGGAAGTCCTCGAAAGGCGGCTCGTAATGCTCGAGACGGGACTGACCGTCGGGACCGGTGAAAACGCGCACGAACTGGGGCATGAGACAACTCCTGGATGATGCGGATTGCCGCCAATTATACCGGCGTTATTCGCCGGGGTGGTCATCCGGTGTCGGACGCTGTGTCACCCACGAGACGTTGTCGGCTTCACCGCCGGCGCCCTGGGAGCGGCGCAGGGATTCCACCACTCGGTTGATTAACACCGCGCCGAAGAGACCGGCGGCGGCTCCCAGCGGGAAGGCCAGGAGCCCACCGGTCACGCACAGCACGATCAGCACGTGGGGCTCCACGATGGCCCGGTCGTTCAGTTCGGCGACCCGGGCGAACCGCGAGGCAATGGCCCAGGCTACGTAGCCGCCGGCCGCGCTGCCAATCACGGCCGCGCTGATGATGTAAAACAACTTGGTAGGGGTGAACATGACTGCTTTACCAGGCGCCTTCGTGTTGCCTTTATGGTGGAACTCTACGATAGCAATGCTAGCATATTATTTGTGGAATTCGCCTTACCATTGCAATGATTTCGTAAATCATCCTTGACAACATGGCGATTGACCCGTTTAATCGTTCGGCATCCGTAACGTAGCGGCGTGACAGCGGCCTGCGCTGCCCGCCCTTTCAAAAGGAGGAGGTAAGATCAAACAATGGGATTGAAACGATACATTAACCTGCGGCTGCTGGCTGCACTGGGCCTGGGAGCGGGCCTGATTGCCGCGGTAGCCTGCGGCGGCGCGTCGGAAGCCCCCGCCGCCCCGGCAGCCGCTCCTACGGCGGCTCCCGCCGGTTCCGGATCGGCGGCCCCCACCGCCATGCCGGCCGCCACCGAGCCGGCCGCCATGGCCGATGAAGCCGGCGGCAGCGTCACCCTGCTGGTCACCAACATCGGCAACGGCAAATTCGATCCGTTGCTGACCGAGGGTGAAGACCTCAAGTTCCAGCGGATGTTCCAGGTCGCTCTGGTGGGCGGCAAGGGCGGCAGTGAGCTGACCCCGGCCGTCGCTAAGGACTGGTCCGTCAGCGAGGACGGCAAGGTCTGGACCTTCGGCGTCAATGAAGGGTTCATCACCGCCCACGACGGCAACGTGATCACCCGCGACGACGTGTATTTCAACCTGAACAGCCGGGTGGGCGCGGAAGCCTTCCAACTGCTGGACGCCGGATACTACGAGCCCCGCGACGTGGCCTTGGCCAACCTGATTGAGGGCGTGAGCAAGGGGCCGGGAGACGACCAGGTGCAGGTCACCTTCAAGACCGTGCGCCTGGACTTCGCCTTCAACTGGTCGGAGAATTCCCAGGGCGCCAGCCCCATGATCGTTCCCGAGGCGACCATGCGCGAGCGCGCCGGCGACACCGGATTCGAGGGCTATGAATCCGACCCCATCGGCATCGGCGCCATGAAAGTGACGGACTTCGTGCTGGAGCAGAAGTACTCCTTCGAGAAGTTTGACGACTTCTTCTGGACCCCGGAGAACGGATACGACGAGGATCGCCGCGTCACTTTCGACACGCTGACCATTGAGGTGGTGCCGGAGCCGGCCGGCCGGCTGGCCGCGTTGCGCAACGGCCAGGCCCAGCTCATCGAGTCCAACATCAACATGATCCCGGACCTCCAGAGCATCGACGGCGCGTCCATCGCGTGGCAGAAGGAGTCGTCTTACAACTGGGTGGTGTACGTGGACTGCTGGGTCGAAGAACTTTGGTGCTTCCCCGCTGAGGCGCGGCAGGCCGCCGAGCACGCCATCGACAAGGACGCCATCGTCAACGGCCTGTACTCGCCCGAGTCCGTGAACGCCGACAGCTGGGCCCACGTGACCCCGAACTCCCTGGGTTGGAGCGAAGACCTGCGGCCGCGCGCCTACGACGTTGACAAAGCCAAAGAACTCCTCAAGTCCATCGGCTACGGCGGAGCGGACGGCGGCGACGGCACTGACGCCAACGGCGACCAGATTTCCTTCACCATCTACACCTGGGAAGCCGGCGACCTGCCCCTGCTGCCCGACCTGGCCCAGCTCTACAAGGACTTCTGGAGCGAACTGGGCTGGGACGTCGATGTTACGGTTGGCGACGCCGCCGCCACTCGTCAAGCGTGGAACAACCGCGAGTATCCCGGCGACGTGCTGGTGCGCACCAACGAAGCCCGCTACGATGGAACTTCCATCACCCAGGGCGGCTTCCTCAACCCCGACATCGCCTGGCGCGCTGTGGACAACTGGGAGAACGAGCCCTGGGCCAGCACCACCACCCCGGTGGTGCAAAAGGGTCTCTCCGACCTGAACGCCGACACCCGCAGCGCCTCGTATGCCGAGATGTACGCCTATCTGAAGGACCAGGCCTACTGGGGTGACGGGTTCAACACCAACGTTCCGTGGGGCCTGGGCGCCGACGTGGCCTCCTACGAACCCTGGAGCCTGGTTCCCTACGTGACCGCCATCTGGACGCTGAAGCTGAAGTAAGCGACTGCGAGCGATTACGAATGACCGGCGCCGCCCACAAACGGTCGGCGCCGGTCCCCCATCTGACTAGCTCTTCGTTGATAGTTTAGTAGATTATGACTGCATACATCCTGCGCCGCATCGGAGAAGGGGTGGTCACGCTGATCGCCCTGAGTTTCGTGGTTTTCGGCAGCGTTCACCTGACCGGCGATCCGGCCCGCTTCCTGCTGCCCATCTCCGCCGAACACGACGAATCGGTTTACGAGGCGCAGAAAGCCGCCTACGGGTTGGACAAACCGTTCATCGTCCAGTATTGGAACTTCCTGATCAAGGCGGTCCGGCTGGACTTTGGCAACTCTTTCACCGCCCGTCGCCCCGTCAAGGAGATCCTGCTGGAACGCATCCCGGCCACCGTCCACCTTGCGGTCACGGCCACGATCCTGGCCATCGGTATCGGCGTACCGCTGGGGATCATATCGGCGGTGAAACGGGATACCATCCTGGACCGGGTGTGCAAAGCATTCGCGATATTCGGCATGGCGGCGCCCCAGTTCTGGGTGGCCATCATGCTCATCATCCTGTTCGCGGGATACTGGGGGTGGTTGCCGGCTTTCGGCAGAGGCGATATGACCGGCTGGTTCCCATCATGGTCGCAGATTCCGAACATGCTGGCCCACCTGATCCTGCCCGCCTTCGTGCTGGCGCTGGCCATCATCGCCGCCATCATGCGCCTGGCCCGTTCCGCGATGCTGGAAGTGCTGGACAGTGACTACGTGAAGTTCGCCCAGGTGAAGGGCATGAACGACCGGGTGGTCATCTGGAAACACGCCGCCCGCAACGCGCTGATTCCGGTAATCACCTTCGGCGGGATCAGCCTCGCCGGGTTGCTCAACGGATCGGTCGTTGTCGAGGTGGTGTTCGCGTGGCCCGGCGTTGGCCTGATGCTGCTGGAGGGTGTGCTCTCCAACAACTTCCCCCAGGTTGAGGGAGCCATCATGGTTTCCGGCGCGGCCTACATCCTGACCGCCCTGGTCGTTGATATTCTCTACGGTTACGCCGACCCTCGGGTTCGGATGAACTAGCAAACCCGCGCGGAGAGCGATTTTGGCTTCAGAAACTCCGGCTTTGGTTCTCGACGAACGCGCCCCGGTATCCTTGGGACAGCGCATCCGGGACGCGCGGCTGCCCTGGATCCCCATCGCGATCCTGCTCATCATCGTATTCTGCGCAGCGTTCGCCAACTTGGTCGCTCCCCACGATCCGCGCTCCAACGACGTGCGCAACAAGTTGCAGCCGCCCTTCTCCAGTTCCGAACATATCCTGGGCACTGACCGGCTGGGCAAGGACATGCTCAGTCGCCTGATCTACGGCGCCCGCACCATGCTCCAGGTGACGGCCCCGTCAATGGTCGTGGCCATTCTCGCCGGCACCATCGTCGGGCTGGTTTCCGGCTACTCCGGCCGGTGGGCCGACTCGGTGCTCATGCGCATCACCGACGCGGTATTAGGGTTCCCATCAATCCTGGTGGCGCTGTTAATCGTCACCTACCTGGGCACCGGGGTGTGGAACGTCATGATCGCCATCGCGGCCACCCAGTGGGCTCGATTTGCGCGCATGATACGGGGCGAGGTCCTCGCCATACGCGACCGGGACTTTGTGGTGCTGGCCCAGATCTATGGTGTATCGCCCGGCATGATCGTGTGGCGCCACCTGTTCCCCAACGTCATCAACACCCTCATGGTGCTGACCAGCGTCAGCATCGGCCAGGTCATCTTGCTGGAAGCCTCGCTGAGCTTCCTCGGCTTGGGCCTCGCCCCCGGCGATCCGGCGTGGGGCATCCTGGTTGCGGAGGGACGCGAATTCCTGACCCAGGCGTGGTGGATCGCGCTGTTCCCCGGTCTGGTGATCACGGTGGTCGTGATGGCGTTCAACTTTTTCGGCGACTGGCTCCGCGACTACCTCGACCCCAGGCTGCGCCGGGCCGGCTGATCGCTCTACGCATAGACAGGTGCCGGCATCGCCTCCGCCTGTCCACCATTGGGGAGCGTCTGGCGGTCTCCGTCGCCTGACTCCGGTAGCGGAGCCCGGCCGATAGCGAGGCGCGGCCATCCGTGAAGCAAGACCGCAAGCGGGGTCTTCGTGTGGACAATCCCGATGGGCCGGTGCTACCATTTTTCAAAAGATTGCCAAGAGTCGACCTGTCGCCGGATGAGGTCTGAGAAACGGCCTCACTGGCGCTGAATTATGGGACGCTACGATGACTGCCTCTGCTTCCGCCATGCCCCGCGCCTACGACGCCGCCTCGGTCGAACAGCGCATCTATCAGACCTGGTGGGACGCCGGATACTTCGTACCGCGCATCGATCCCGACCGCCAACCTTTCTGCGTGGTAATGCCTCCGCCCAACGTCACGGGGGAGTTGCACCTGGGCCATGCCCTCACCGCCAGCCTCCAGGATTCCCTGGCCCGGTGGCACCGCATGTGCGGCGATCCCACCCTCTGGCTGCCCGGCAAGGACCACGCCGGCATCGCCACCCAATGGGTGGTGGAACGCGCCCTGGCCGCGGAAGGCACCAGCCGGCACGATCTGGGTCGCGAGAAGTTTGAGGAACGCGTCTGGGAATGGGTGCGCCTCTACGGGAACACCATTGACGAGCAGCACCGCCGCCTAGGAGCCTCCTGCGACTGGTCCCGCCTGCGGTTCACGCTGGACCCCGGCCCGGTCCACGCCGTGCGCACCACCTTTGTGAACCTGTTCAACAAGGGCCTGATCTACCGCCACGAACGCATCATCAACTGGTGTCCCCGCTGCGCCACCGCCCTGTCCGATCTCGAAGTCGATCACGAGGAGCAGGACGGCAAGCTTTACCACATCCGCTATCCCTCGGCAGACAATCCCGCCGAAGGTGTCACCGTAGCCACGACCCGACCCGAGTCGATGCTGGGCGACACCGGCGTCGCCGTTCACCCGGACGACGAACGGTACGCCGACAGCATCGGCGGCATGGTCACGCTGCCCATCGTGGGTCGCCAGATCCCGGTGGTCGGCGACACGGCCATCGAGATGGAGTTTGGAACCGGCGCGCTGAAGGTTACCCCCGGTCACGACATCATCGACTTCGAAATCGGAGAACGACATAACCTGCCCATAGTCACTGTCATCGGTTTCGATGGCTGCATGACCGACGAGGCCGGACCCAGGTACGCCGGCATGGAGCGCTTCGCCGCCCGCGCCGCCGTGGTGGCCGAGCTTGAGGCCATCGGGGTACTGGAAGGCGTGGAGGACTACCACCATTCGGTGGGCCACTGCCAGCGCTGCAACGAGGTGGTGGAACCGCTCATCAGCCTGCAATGGTTCCTGAACGTGGGCAAGCACGACCAGCCGGGCACCATCGCCGGCAACGCCTACGCCGCCGTGGTCAATCGGGACATCGAAATCGTGCCCGATAGGTTCTCCCGCGTTTATCTGAACTGGCTGGAGAACATCCGCGACTGGTGCATCAGCCGGCAGTTGTGGTGGGGACATCGCATCCCGGTCTGGTACTGCGCCGCGTGCGGCGGTCTCTCCGCCCACGTCGACGATCCGGCGGCGTGTCCCCAGTGCGGCAGCACGGACATCCAGCAGGAAAGCGACGTTCTGGATACCTGGTTCAGCAGCGGTCTGTGGCCCCATTCGACCCTGGGATGGCCGGATGCGGGATCGTCGGACCTGGAGTATTTCTACCCCAACTCCGTGCTGGAAACGGGCTACGACATCCTGTTCTTCTGGGTCGCCCGCATGATCATGCTGGGCATCGAAAACACGGGCGACGTCCCCTTCCGTTCGGTGTACCTGCACGGCATGGTGCTGGACGCTCAGGGCCAGAAGATGAGCAAGACCCGCGGTAACACCCTGGACCCCCTGGACCTGCTGGAACAATACGGCACCGACGCCCTGCGGTTCGCGTTGACCACCGGCACCGCGCCCGGAAACAACCTGCGGCTCAGCGACGAAAAGCTGGAATCGGCCCGGAACTTCGCCAACAAGGTCTGGAACGCCGCGCGTTACGTGATCAGCGTCGTCGAAGCCAGGGCGGCTTCCGGCCCGGGTGAGTTGGGCGACTGGTATCACCTCCCCGCTCCGGCGCACCGCGAGGACCGTTGGATTGTCAGCCGCCTGGATGATCTCACCGCCACAGTGAACCAGGCGCTGACCGCGTTCGAACTCGGAGAGGCCCAGCAGAAGATCTACGACTTCGCGTGGAACGATTTCTGCGACTGGTATATCGAGATGGCCAAGGTCCGGCTCCGGGTTGCCGATTCAGTCGATGCGACCGCGGCCGCGACAACCCTGGTTCACGTCCTGGAGCGCCTGCTCCGCCTTCTACACCCGTTCATGCCCTTCGTCACCGAGGAGATCTGGCAGAACCTGATGGCGCGACTTCCCGCGCCGGAGGCCGGACTCCCCGCGTCCATCATGGTGTGCCCGTATCCCCAGGTCGCCGCGCCGCGCTCGGCGCCGGACGCCGAGGCGGACGTGGACATCGTGATGCAGACCGTGCGCGCGGTGCGCAACATGCGAGCCCAGTTGCGCATCCCGGCGGGTCAAAAACTGGAGGCCGCAATTGAAACCAACGGGATGCGGGCTGTCGTAGAGGAAGAGCAGGAGGTGATCTGCGCTCTGGCTCGAGTGGAACCGTTGCGGTTGTTGGACGCGGGCGATGCGGACACGGCCTCGGGCGTCAGCCTGGTGGTAAATCCGTTGGTGGTCCGCTTGCCCCTCGAAGGGGTGGACCTGCAGGCCGAATCCGACCGTTTGCACCGGGAACTGGAGTCCAAGCGCCAGGACGAAACACGCAAGGAACAGCTGCTGGCAAATCCCAACTTCGTTTCCAAGGCCCGCGCTGAGGTCGTTGAGAATGAACGCCAACGCCTGCGCTCGCTGACCGAAGAGCGCCGGCGCATCGAGGACATAATCGCGCAGCTGGGGGTCTAGCCCAAGATTGCCATAATCTGCACGCGACGCTTGGAGCGCCGGGAGCCCCAAGCTGTCAGAATATGTCTCGTTGACCCTTATCGCCCCGGAGCAGGAGTCTCTAGATGTCGCGCAACGTCGCCCGATTTTCGATTTTAGGTGTGATCGCCATACTTGTTCTCGCCGCCACCACCGGCTGCTTCTTTGGCGGCGGTGAAGAGCCCGAACCCACTGCTACCCCCGACCTGGCGGCCACCATTGCGGCTGCGGTTGCGGCTGCGGTGCCCACCGAAACGCCCATACCTCCCACCGATACCCCGGAGCCCCCCACTCCAGAACCGACACCCGATATCCAGGCTACCATCGACGCCAGTATCGCAGCGACCCGGGCGGCCATGCCCACGGCCACCCCGGTACCGACGCCGACCCCGGCGCCCACCAACACTCCGGAGCCTACCGCGACCCCGGTGCCCACCGCGGCTCCCACGGCGACCGCAGTCCCCAACCCAGCCAGACAGATACCGTGCATTATCGTTGGCATCGTCAGAGACAGCGCAGGCCCGGTCTACAATGCCCCGATAGACGCTATCAGTCAGGATGGAACTGGCCGCATCGTAGCGCAAGCTCGGTCTGACCGTGACGGGAAATACCAACTGTCGATCACCGAATTTGAGAAAGTGTTCGACCTGTACGTCAATAGAACCGACACCGGGATTGATACGCCGAGAACGGTTTCCGGCTGTCGTGAAATTCGCAACCTGCGCGATAACAGCTGACCCCGGTACCTTGCAGACCAGCCCCGGAGGCACGGAACCTCCGGGGCTTTCTGCTGTCTGTTAGAATGTCGCACACCCGCACCCGCCGGCATCCATTTGACTCCCATGGTAATTGACTCGCCCCTGGGCATCATCGGCCATCCCATTGGCCATTCCGTTTCTCCCCGGTTCCAGCAGGCCGGACTGGATCATCTCGCGGTCGATCACCGGTATCTGCCCTACGATGTGCGGCCCGACCGCGTGGCCGATTTCGTGGCGTCCCTGCGCGGCGAATCGGTGCTGGGCATCAACGTCACCGTGCCGCACAAAGAAGCGGTCATGCCCTTCCTGGACGAGATCGACGAGTGGGCGGCTGAGGCTGGGGCCGTGAACACCATAGTCAATCGCTCGGGCCGCCTCGTCGGCTACAACACCGACGGCTACGGTTTCCTCCGCGCGCTCCGCGAGTCGGGGGGACTGGATCCCGCCGGCAAGCGCGCCTTGATCCTGGGCGCTGGTGGTTCGGCGCGCGGCGTGGTACAGGCCCTGCTCCGGGCCGGCGTCGCCGAACTTGTCATCGCCAACCGGACCCTGGAGCGGGCCGAAGCGTTGGCCGAACTGGCCGCCAATCGCGGTGTGCCCGCGCGGGCGACCGGATTGAACGCCCTGCGGTCGGACGGCGTCGCCGATCAAATCGACCTGATCGTCAACTGTACGTCGCTGGGTATGCGCCACGGGCCCGACGAGGATGCTTCACCCTTGCCGGCGTCGCAGATACCTCCGTCGGCCCTGGTCTACGACCTCGTGTATAATCCCATGCTGACCCCGCTGCTCAGGGAGGCGAACTCAGTCGGAGCCCCTACCCTGGGCGGTATTTCCATGCTGGTGTACCAGGGCGCCGCATCCTTTGAGTTGTGGCTGGAAAGGCCCGCGCCCGTTTCCGTGATGATGGACGCCGCCATGTCCGCCATGCGCGAGCGCGAAGCTGAAGCACGATGACCCCATTCCAGGAGGCCGAAACTCGATGATACGATGGTTCACGGCGGGCGAATCTCATGGTCAGGGGCTGATGATCATCGTGGAAGGCGTGCCCGCCTACCTGCCCCTGGATGAAGAATACATCGCCCACCACCTGGCCCGCCGGCAGCGGGGTTACGGACGCGGCGGGCGTCAGCAGATCGAGCGCGACCATGCCCACATCCAGACCGGCGTGCGCCACGGCTACACCCTGGGCAGCCCCATCGGAATGCTGCTCGAGAACCGGGACTGGGTCAACTGGCAGGACGCCATGGCAGTTGAGTACGTCGAAAATCCCTCGCAAGAGGGACGCAACCGCCGCGTCACGCGCATCCGCCCCGGTCACGCCGACCTTCCGGGGGCGATGAAGTACGGTTTCCACGACGTGCGCAACTCGTTGGAGCGCGCCTCCGCCCGCGAGACCGCCGGACGGGTGGCCGCCGGCGCCGTTGCCATGCGCCTGCTGGAGGAGTTCGGTATCAAGCTGCACAGCCACGTCATCTCCATTGGCCGGATACACGCCGACCCTCCGGAACACGACGCCATTGACTGGGACGCCGTGGAGGAATCCCCCGTCCACTGCGCCGACAACGCCGCCGCCGAGAAGATGATGGCCGAGGTGGACGCTGCCCGCGAGGCCGGCGACACCGTGGGCGGCACGGTGGAAGTGATCGCGGAAAACGTGCCCATCGGCCTGGGCTCCCACGTCCATTGGGACCGCAAGATCGACGCCAAGATCGCCCAGGCGCTGATGAGCATCAACGCTGTCAAGGCCGTCAGCATCGGCCCCGGCTGGGAACTGATGGACGCCTGGGGCTCCGAGTTTCAGGACGTAATTGAGCCCGTCACCGATCCCGACAACCCCTGGCAGCGCCAGACCAATCGCGCCGGCGGCACCGAGGGCGGCATGACCAGCGGACCTCCCCTGGTGGCCCGTTTCGTCATCAAGCCGATCGCGACCCTGCACAACCCGCTGCCATCGGTCGACTTGGATACCGGCGAGCCGGTACAGGCCCATTTCGAGCGCAGCGACGTCTGCCAGGCGCCGCCGGCCGGCGTCATCGGAGAGGCGATGGTTGCCCTGGTCCTGGCCGACGCCTTCATGGAAAAGTTCGGCGGCGACAGCATCTCCGAAACCCGCCGCAACTTTGAGGGCTACCAGGCGACCGTAGGCCCGCGCCTGCGCTACAGCTGACCACCTGTCGCCCGAGTACTCGCTTTGCGGGCAGGGAGGTTTCCTTATGACCGCTCAGGGCAGGACGGTTCAATGGATGCAGGTTGTATCTGCGCTCCGGGAATTGGGAGGTATTGCTACACTTTCGCAGTTGAATCGCTGCCTGCTTGCTCCGGGTGGGGATGCTACCAAATGGTCAACCAAAACCCCAGAGGCTACGATACGCCGGATCGTACGGAATACGCCCGACCACATTCACGTTCTTAAAACCGGTCTGTACTGCTCGCAGGAACTGGCGGCGATGTATGCAAACGACTACGATCTGCCACCGGAAGGCGACGTTCCGCCCGACGTGGCGGACCGGAACCATTGGTACTATCAAGGTCTGCTGATCGAAATTGGGAACGACCGCGGGTACACAACCTACGTTCCTGCCCAGGACCGCAACCGTACTTTCGTCAACCAGTCTCTCGGAGACATTTGCCACACAACCACTCTGCCTGACTTCGGCTACCAGAGCTTTGTACGCAAGGCAAGGACGGTGGATGTCATCTGGTTTAACCGGCGTGAAATGCCCTCGAAATTGTTCGAGGTCGAGTTTTCTACTGACATGCTCAATTCGTTGACCAAATTCAACGAACTGCGTGATTTCTATGCCCACTTTACGATAGTTGCTCCACCTCATCGGAGGTCCCATTTCGTTGACCGTATCGAATTGGATACATTCCGTGAGATTCGCTCGCGCGTAACGTTCACTGGCACCGACAAGATCGACGATCGTTACAACCGAATAAGGTGGCCGATAACGGCCTGACCGCGTCGAGTTGCAGAACGCCGCCCGGATGGAAGTTTGGAGGTTGGGTCAGACGGCGAAAATCTCATCCATCGGGCAGGCAAAATCGGGCAGTACCGGCACCAGGGCGAGGATGTCGCCGGCGGTGAAGAAATGCCCGCTCCGGCGCCATACCCGTTGAGGGCAGGGTTGTAACCTGCCCTTTTTTGTTTCTCTGCGAACACTTGATCTTTTGGCGGAAGCGATCAACAATGCTTGGTGCAATTTGATCGGACAACCTGACGCCGGCAGCCCATACGCGGGAATTGATCCAATCCAGCTGCGAACGGCGTTGGCGGCGTACCAGCAGGGACAAGTGGATGTTGACCTACAGCAGACAACCAGTTTGGCAAGACCCGAACGGCGCATCGATATTGTACTGCGGAGATGGATTAACGCTGATGGCCGATATGCCGGCCGATAGCGTGGACTGCATCTGGACCGACCCGCCCTACCTGCTGTCCAACGACGGCACCACGTGCGTGGCGGGAAAGCGCGTCAGCGTCAACAAAGGCGAATGGGACCGCAGTGACGGCGTTGAGAACGACCACGAGTTCAACCTGGCCTGGCTGGGCGAATGCTACCGGGTTTTGAAACCGTCCGGCACTATCTGGGTTACGGGTACGCTGCACATCTACCTTAGCGTGGGCATGGCAATGATGCAGCTGGGCTTCCGCATTCTCAACGACATCACATGGGAGAAGACCAATCCTCCGCCCAACTTGGGTTGCCGGTGTTTCGCCCATTCCACCGAGACCATCCTGTGGGCCACCAAAGCGCCAAAGGGCAGCCGCCACAAGTACACCTTCCATTACCAGGATATGAAGGCCGAAAATGGCGGCAAGCAGATGAAATCCGTCTGGCAATTTCCCGCCGCCGGCCGCGCCGAGAAAAAGCTGGGGAAGCATCCCACACAGAAACCGGTAGCCTTGATTGAGCGCTGCCTGCGGGCCAGCACCAATGCCGACGATTTGGTCCTGGATCCCTTCGCCGGCAGTGCTTCGACCGGAATCGCCGCTTTGTCCCTGGGTCGCCGCTTTGTCGGCTGCGACATTGACCCGGACTATGCGGACCTGGCCCGCCGGCGTTTGGATGCGCTTCTTCGCAATGTCGCCCCCCCCCGACTCTGCTCAGCCTACCGGTGGTCAATCGCGGCTGCTGGACGCCGCCGGACGATACCAACTTCCTGCGAGCTAGGTGGTGTATCCGATGCTCAGCAGACCCGGCTCCCAATCGGACCGCGACGCCAGTTGGAACGCGATCTTCCAAGCGTACGGCATAGGCGCGCATAATTTTGACGCCGGCCCGTTCCCGTTAGCGGCCAACCAAATCAAGGCCGCCTGCCAGCATTTCCAACGTACCAGTCAAAAAGAAGTGCGCATACTGTGCAAGCAGGATAGCCGGGAATCTCGTCCCCAAGATTTTCGTGAGAGAGGCCTGTTTATTTTGCCCGTGAAGAACGGAGATTACCTGATCGTCAAAGGCGAAGGCTACATTGACGTCCCGCTTATTCGGTCACCCTTGCTGGAATATCGCAGCGAATTCCCTTTTGAACTGGAAACCTCGCACGTAGGCGATTCTGAAATGCAGCATCTCGACCGAGCTTACGCGCTGAGCTTGATCCGGCATTTCACTGGCGACGATTCGTTGGTTCTGACCATACGCGGTAGAAAATATACACCGCCCTTTAGCTTCATTGTTGGCGAATTTGAGATTGCCACGCAAGGTGTACAGACGGAAGTTGACGCCGGCTACGAGGGAAAGGATAGCGTCGTGCTGGTTGAAGCCAAAAGCGGGAACGCAAGCAATACTATCATCAGACAACTCTACTACCCATTTCGCCAATGGCAGCAGCACACAGCAAAACCGGTGTCAACGCTCTTCTTCCAGCGCAAAGGCGATGAACACCATCTCTGGCATTTCGACTTCCGCAACCCCAACGACTACAACAGCATCCGCTTGCTGAATTCGGCGCGTTACCGGATCGTCACGCCCGGCGCCGCCGCCCAGTCTCCAACCCGGATGGGCGGCTAGACGGCGAAAATATCCGCTACTGGGCAGGCGAAACCGGGTAGCACTGGCTCCAGGGTGAGGGTGTCTCCGGTGGTGAAGGTATGCTCCGCGACGTCGCTGCCATGCGTGACGATTTCGCGGGTGGCAATGTGGGCGATCACCACCAGCCGTACCCCGGCGTCCTGCCACATCCGAACCCGCTCGGCGATGCCGGCAGCCGAACGGTAGCCCGGCGAAATCACTTCCACCGCCAGAACGGGAACGAGGCCGGGGACGTAGCCGCGCTCTGGCGGTGGATCTGTAATATCTTGGCGAGAATAAATGGCGTAGTCGGCGGCGCGAACCGTATCGGGGTTCTGCTCCATATAGGCGGAGGCTTCGGGGCCGCCTACGTAGGGTAAGTCGTTTTGATGCACGAAACTTGCTATTTGGAAGCCAAAGTTGCCGGTGACCAAAGAATGCATGAAGCCGGGCGGCGGCATGGTGATCAACTCCCCCCGTACCAGTTCGTGACGGTTGCCATCGTCGGGCATCGCCAGCAGGTCGTCGGCGGTGAGCAGTTTCCGTGCGGTAGTCATGGTCTGGCCTCCATCGCGCCGTTGGAAGATTTGGAATGAGCGTGCAGTATAACGTACCAATCTGGCGGGCCAGGATTGGGCGTGGTTGTGGTAAATTCGAGAAGACATTAGCGATTGAACTGTCCGCCAACGCTGACGCTCGTTTTACCCGGTTATCCCACGAGGCCACCATGACCACCAAACCCGTTGTTTCACTCCCGCCCGATGCGACACCGGCCGGCCAGTTCCCGGACACTCCCAAAGAGGATATGCAGAACCTCATCCACCTCAACGAGCCCGGCTTCATCCCGGCTATCAGCCTCCATCTCGGCGCGCCCGACATTACCGCCGTGCTCAGCGAGTTCCCCGTTGGGTGGAACGTTAGCCAACGCCAGGGCCTGCTGTCTCCCGATTTGTTGATTGCCTTCAACGTTGATGTCGCTACTATCATCGCCGATAACGGCTATTCCATTGAATACCACGGCAAAGCTCCCGATTTCGTCTTGGAAATTGCCTCGCGCAGCACCGCCCGTCGGGACGAAAGGGAGAAATGGGAAGGTTATGCCGCCTACGGCGTGACGGAGTACTGGCGTTTTGACGATACCGACGGCCGGTTTTACAGCGTCAACCTGGCCGGCGACCGGCTGGTCAACGGGAGGTACGAACCCATACCCGTGGCTGAGACCGCACATGCCCGGCATTGGGGTTTCAGCGACGCGCTGGGGTTGTACATCTGCTGGGAATACGGACATCTGCGCTGGTATGACCCGGCGACCGGCTATCTGCCTACCCATCACCAGGAAGCCGAGCGACGAATTGCCGCCGAAGCCCAACTCGCCGAGGAACGCGCAAAGCGCCTGGCCCTCGAAGCCCGACTCCAACGCTTGCAGGACGCTCCACCATGAAATACGGCGTAACCCTCCTGCCCAGTTCCTACGAGTCTTTTCGTCGCCACGTTCGCCTGGCCGAGGACGTTGGTTTCGATTATATCGGCGTCGCGGATTCCCAATCCCTCTTTCGCGAGTTGTTCGTCTCGCTGGCCGTGGCCGCAACCGATACCTCACGGGTCCACCTTGGGCCGTCTGTCACCAATCCACTGACCCGGCATCCGGCGGTGACGGCCTCAGCCATCGCCTCGCTGCAAGAACTGTCGGAGGGCCGGGCCTTCCTCGGAATCGGCACCGGGGACAGCGCGATACTGAACCTGGGGCTCCGGCCGGCGCGGATGCGTGCGTTGCGCGATTACGTCGCCGCGGTTCGGGCCTTCTTGACCGGAGAAAACGCAGAGTACCTCGGCCGTGAGGGTCACGTGCGGTGGAGCCGTGATCCCGTCCCCATAATGATGTCCGCGGAAGGTCCGCGAACCCTGCGCATAGCCGGCGAAATCGCCGACCGGGTTATGATCCACACCGGGCTCACGCCCGAGATTTTGGCCGATACCGTGTCGCGCATCCGCGAAGGCGAAGCTGAGGCCGGCAAACCGGCCGGTTCGACGGAAGTATGGGCATTTGCCAAGTGCAACATCGCCGACGACCACGCTGACGCCATCGACGAGATCCGCATGGCCCTCGCCGCCAGCGCGCATCACGCCTTCCGCTTCACCCTGGAAGGCAAGCACGTCCCGCCCGAGCTTCACGAAGCCATGCAGATTATCCAGGGAGAGTACGTCCCCGCAGAGCACGAGCAGGTTGGCGAAACGCGCAACGCTGCATTGTCGGATGAGCTCGGCGTGACCGATTACCTGGCGGACCGTTTCGCCGTGGTCGGAACCCCCGACGAATGTCGCGTCAAGGTCGCCGAAATCGGGGAGTCCGGTGCCGACGTTCTCCAGATCACCGCCATCAGCCACGACCCGGCGGACATTATTCGCAGGTTCGGCGAGGAAGTGATCGCAAAAATGTAGGGGCGAATGACCATTCGCCCCCACGGCATCCGATTGGTTGCCGGCCTGTCTACGGGAACAAAATCTCCCCGGTCTCCGCGTCTTCCACGGTAATCGCGGTGACCGGGCAGTTCTCCGCAGCCTCGATGATCGTTTCCTCCGGATCCCCCGCCGCGTCCTTTACGTAGCTTTGGCGGTCTTCGTTCAAGCCGAAGGTGTTTACGGCGAAGGTCTCGCACATGGCGTTGCCCACGCACACGTTGTAATCCACGGTGATTTTCAACTGTCGGGCCATCGGGGTAACCTCCTCGTGATGGTCAGGCGAATGAGAAACGTTAGCGGTGATTGGTTGCGGTGACCGGTTCCTAGCGAGTGGAAACCGGCAGGTTCAGCAAAGTGCGCTGCCCCACGCTGGGCAGGTATTCCAACTCGTTGGGATCGGTTTCCAGTTCGAACCCCTCGAAACGGCGCGCCAGTTCGGCAAAAGCCTCCTGTCCCTCCAGCCGCGCCAGCGTGGCTCCCAGGCAATGGTGAACCCCGCTGCCGAAGGACACGTGGGGATTGGGATTTCGCGTGATGTCGAGCCCGTCGGGATCCTCGAAAACCTCGGGGTCTCGATTGGCTGACGAAATCACCCATCGAACGCGATCGTCCTTGCCTGCCCTCTGCCCGTCGCCCATGTCCACGTCTCGCGTCGCTACCCTTTGGATCGACTTCAGCGGCGAGTCGAACCGCAGCACTTCTTCGACCGCACTTACGATGTGGGCGTCGGGGTCGGTTCTGAGCAGGTCGAACTGGTCGGAGTGTTGGGCGAAGGCCAGCACCCCGTTGGAAATCAGGTCGTTAGTCGTTTCGTGGCCGGCGACCAAGAGTAGCAGGGCATTTGCCAGCACCTCGTCGCGGGTGTAGGCGCCCATGATCTCGCCTTTGCAGATCACCGACAGCAGGTCATCACCGGGGTCGCGGACGCGCTCGGCGACGATTGGCGCCAGGTAGTCGGTCACCGCCTGCACGCCCTCCGCGTACATTCGAACCCGGTCCGGCTGGTTCCCGTCGATTCCGCACATGCGACTGCATAGTTCCTTGACGAAAGCGCGGTCGCTGGGCGGTATATCCATCAGGCCGGCGATGATGCTGTAAGTCAACGGCGTGGCGAAGTCGTGCATCACGTCCATTCGGCCCGCGCCTTGCAGATCGTCCAGCAGGTCGTTCACCGTCTGGCGAACCAACGGGCGCCAGGTCTCCATGGCCTTGGGAGTGAAGTACCCATGGACTATCTTGCGCTTTTCCTTGTGCTTGGCGCCATCATTCTGGGTGAACTGGGCAGCCCGCCACTGACGCACCGCGGCGAACAGTTCCATGTCCTCTTCGGGGATTGACGGAGAAGGCGGAGCGGTGTCCCGCAGCGCCACTTCCGAGGAGAAATACTCGGGATGCCGCGCCGTCCACACCAGCCGTTCGTAGCTGGTCACCACCCACATCTGGTACTGCTCGTTCCAGTGGACCGGCGCTTCCGACCGCAGCGCTCCAAAATAGCGGTACGGATCGCGGATCGCGTCGGCGGAGAACAGGTCGTCGTGGATGTTTGCGGGCATGTTCAACCCCTCACTGGGCGGGCTGCGGTGCGCTCAAAATTATCACAAGCGGTTCGACAATTCAAACGGAATCCGTACTCAAAAACACGGCCGGCGGCCACTCTTGCGACCGCCGGCTCGTTGTTCGATCTGGGATTGCGCGCGCGGGTTTTGCTATGCGCTCGTCACCTTGACCGGCAGGCTCTCCACCGCGCGGAAGGTGAGGACGTGGTCGTACTCGACCTCCTCCACCGGGATCTCCAGCTCGACCTTCTCGAACCGATTGGCCAGGTTGCGGAAGATCTCCTGCCCTTCCAGCCGCGCCAGGGTGGCGCCGAGGCAGTGATGAACCCCGCTGCCAAAGGCGACGTGCTGGTTCGGGTACCGTTCGATGTCAAAGTCATCGGCACGGTCGAAGACCTTGGGGTCGCGGTTGGCGCCGGGAATGAACCAGCGGACCCGGTCATTCTTCTTGATCAACTGGCCGTTCAGCTCGATGTCATCCGTCGCGATACGCTGGATTGAGCGCACCGGGGAGTCGTACCGGAGGGCTTCTTCAGTGGCGCGGACGGTCTTCCCTTCGGGATCGGACTTCAGGATCGCCCACTGTTCCGGATGCTGGGTGAAAGCCAGCGTGCCGTTGCAGATCAGGTTGATGGTGGTCTCGTGTCCGGCGGACAGCAACAGCATGATGTTGTTGACGGTCATGTCCCGGTTGAACACGCCCTGCCGCTCACCTTCGCAGACTACGGACATCAGGTCGGTGGCATCGAAATTCTCGGGATTGTTGACCCGGTCTTCCACCATCGGCGCGATGAAGTCCTGGAGGTTTCGCACCGCCTGGGTCAGCGGCTTCATGCGGTCGGGACCCTCGCGGTTCAGGAAGCGCAGGTCCTTGGCCAGTTCGCGGAGGCGCTCCCGCTCGCTGTCCGGAATGCCCAGCATCCGCGCGATGACCAGCAAAGGCAGCGGCGTGGCCAGGTCGGCCATCACGTCCATGCGACCCTTGGCTTCCACGGCGTCCAGCAACTCGTCGATGGCCGACTGCACCAGCGGCCGCCACATCTCGATGGACTTGGGGGTGAAGTAGCCGTGCATCACGCGGCGCATGTCGATGTGGTCCGGGCCGGAGACGTCCGGGTTGTACCGCTTCTGGTCGTGCTGGATGAACCGGGAAACCTGCCACTTCTTGATGAAGTTGTAGAGCTCCATGTCGTCTTCATCGATGGGAGGGTTGGGCGCGCGCGTGTCCCGGGCGTACACGCTGGACGAGAACGCCTCCGGATGCCTGGTGACCCACACCAGATGCTCCCACGAGGTGATCATCCACACCTCGAACTGCTCGTTGTAATAGACCGGCTCGTGCTCGCGCAGCCGGTTGTAGAAGTCATACGGCTTGTAGATCGCTTCAGGCGAAAACGGATTGTCGTTGAAGGTGGTTACCATTGGTTGTACCTCCGGTGGTACGTTGACATGGCCGTGAGCCGGAAGCCCGCAACCTCTGTAGATTGCCCGATTATAACCGATATCCGACCCGATTGCAGTCGTTCGTGCCACGATAGGGCAGCGGAAGAGCGGCAGGGAAGGGCGTCCCGTTTGTTTGCCATCAAGCGGCCCAAGTCTTTACAATCAGAATGATCAGGAGACTATGCCATGGCTACCGACATTACCCGCCAGCAGTTCGTGCAGGCGCTGAAGGACCATCCCGACTGGCGCGAGGAAGTCCGCGTTCAGATTCTCGGCGAGGAACTCATGCGCCTGCCCGTGGTATTTCAAGCCTTTGTCGTGAACCAGGAGAGGTTCAACGACGAGGTGCGCGAGTTCCGCAGCAACCAGGAAAAGTTCAACCAGGAAGTCCTGCGCCGCTTCGATAGTATGGACCACCGCCTCGATAATATGGACCGCCGTTTTGACCGTATGGAACACGACAGCTCATGGCTGAAAAACTTCTCCACCGAGTACCGGGCTGAAAGCCATGCCTACTCGATCTGCGTGGCGGCCGGCTGCGAACCCAATCGCATCCTTACCAGGGCGGAACTTAACGACATCGCCAGGAGCCTTACCGATCCCAGTATCACTCCCGGCGACCGGGGCAGCTTCGCCAGCGCCGATATGATCATTGAAGCCGACAGCAACGGCGAGCTCGTCTATATCGCGGTGGAAGTCTCCTATAGCGCTGACCAGCGCGACCGGCGCAGAGCGGCGCGCAACGCTGGATACTTGTCTGACGTCACCGGACGCCGCGCTGTCCCGGCGCTCGCCGGAATCCGCTATGACCAGGAACTCCAAACGGCGATTGACCGCGGCGAGATCATCTGGTTCGAGATCGAAGAACCCAGGTGACCGACGCGCGGTTCGCGTTGAATATGTACGCGCCGGGGAGGGTAACGCCCCCTCCCCGGCGCGCGGTGGATCAGGTCTCCGCAGAGACCTGATTATGCGTTGGTCACCTTGACGGGCAGGCTTTCCAGGGCCCGCAGGCCGATGAGCTGGTCGTATTCCAGCGTCTCGGCCGGCACTTCCAGTTCCAGGCTCTCGAACCGATTGGCCAGGTTGCGGAAGATCTCCTGCCCCTCCAGCCGCGCCAGTGTCGCGCCCAGGCAGTGGTGGATGCCGCTGCCGAAGGCCACGTGCATGTTGGGGTAGCGTTCGACATCGAAGTCGTCCGCCCGGTCGAACACTTTGGGATCCCGATTGGCACCGGAGATGAACCACCGCACCCGGTCGTTCTCCTTGATGTGCTGACCGTTGAGCTCCATGTCCTCCATGGCGATCCGCTGGATAGACTTCACCGGTGAGTCGTAGCGCAGGCACTCCTCGGTGGCCCGCACCGTCTTGCCCTCCGGGTCCGACTTCAGGATGGCCCACTGGTCCGGATGCTGCGTGAAGGCCAGCGTCCCGTTGCAGATCAGGTTGATGGTGGTCTCGTGCCCCGCCGACAGCAGCAGCATCACGTTGTTGACAACCATATCGCGGTCGAAGATGCCACGACGCGCGCCCTCGGCAACCACCGAGATGAGATCGTCCTTGGGGTTGGCGATGCGCTCGTCGCACAACGGACCGAGGTAGTCCTGCAGGTTCTGCACCGACTCGGACAGCGGACCCATGCGGTCCGGCCCGGTGCGGTTCAGGTGGCGCAGGTCCTTGGCCAGCTTGCGCATGATGGGCCGGTCGCTGTCCGGGATGCCCAGCATCCGGGCGATGACCAGGAGGGGCAGCGGCGTGGCCAGGTCGGCCATCACGTCCATGCGGCCCTTTTCCTGAACGGCGTCCAGCAACTCGTCGATGGCCGACTGCACCAGCGGCCGCCACATCTCCATGGACTTGGGGGTGAAGTAGCCATGCATCACGCGGCGCATGTCCACGTGGTCGGGCCCGCTGACCCCGGGGTTGTACCGCTTTTGGTCGTGCTGGATGAACCGGGAGACCTGCCACTTCTTGATATAGTTGTAGATCTCCATGTCGTCTTCATCGATGGGCGGGTTCGGCGGCCGGGGGTCCCGGGCGAACACGCTGGACGAGAAAACCTCCGGATGCCGGGTCACCCATACCAGATGCTCCCAGTCGGTGACCATCCAGACTTCGTACTGCTCGTTGTAGTGCACCGGCTCCCACTCGCGCAGTCGCGCGAAAAACTCGTAGGGTTGGTACATCGCTTCCAGGGAGAACGGATTGTCGTTAATCGTGCTGACCATTTCCTGCGACCTCCGTTGAGACGGGTGGGTGTGCGACGAAATACGTCGGTATCTGTCTATAATGGCCCGATTATAGGCTCCGTGCGCCATACGTGCAAGCGACAAAAGCCGAGGCCCGGCGAATTTTCGCCGGGCCTCGTAATCCTGCGGAGATCTGCGAACCGATTACGACAGGTTCACCGGCAGCGTCTCCAGCGTCCGGAACGTGATGCTGGAGGTGTAGGTGAGGTCGTCCGGATCGCAGTTCATGTTGAGGTTCGGGAACCGCTCGGCCAGAGCCTTGAACGCTTCCTGCCCTTCCAGCCGCGCCAGGGTGGCGCCCAGGCAGTGGTGGATTCCGCTGCCGAAAGCCACGTGGGGGTTCGGGTACCGCTCGACGTCAAAGTCGTCCGGCCGGTCGAACACCTCGGGGTCGCGGTTGGCGGAGGTCACGAACCAGCGCATCCGCTCATCCTTCTGGATGAGCTTGCCGCCCAGTTCGACGTCCTCGCCGGCGATGCGGGTGATGGACTTGACCGGCGCGTCGTACCGCAGGCATTCCTCGGTGGCGCGGATCATCTTCCCGGCCGGGTCGGTCTTGAACAGTTCCCACTGGTCGGGATGGGTCATGAAGGCCCGCGTGCCGTTGCAGATCAGGTTGATGGTGGTCTCGTGACCGGCCAGGAGCAACAGGATCGCATTGGCGACCACCTGCTCTTCGTCCATGATGCGCTGGCCGGACGCGTTGGTCGTCCGGGCGGCGTCGGTCATCTTGTCCAGCAGGTCGCCGTTGGGGTTGTCTAGGCGGGCCTTGACCATGGGGCGCAGGTAGTCCTGAAGCTCGGTGATGCCCTCGGACAGCGGCTGCATCCGGTCGGCGTTGCCGCGGCCGATGAACAGCAGCTTCTCGGCCAGTGAGCGGATGAACTGCCGGTCATAGGTCTCGATGCCCATCATGGCGGCGATAACCAGCAACGGCAGCGGCGTGGCGTAGTCGCGCATCACGTCCATGTGGCCGCGCTCTTCGGCCTCGTCCAGCAACTGCTTGATGGCCGACTGCACCAGCGGGCGCCAGAGTTCCATAGCCTTCGGGGTGAAGTAGCCGTGGATGACCTTCCGCATGTCGGTGTGGTCCGGGCCGCCGTGCTCGCGGATGTGCTCGTGGGTGCTCACCGCGCGCCGGTCAGTCTGGATGAACCACTGGCTGAAGAAGTTCCGCACGTCCTCGTAGAGGCCCATGTCCGATTCGTCAATCGAGGGGTACGGAGGCAGCGGGTCCCGGTAGAACACCTCGGACGAGAAGGCCTCCGGCCGTCGGGTGACCCAGACCAAGTCCTTGTACTTGGTGATGACCCACAGCTTGTAGGGGTCGTTCCAGTGGACCGGGTCTTCCTCGCGCATCCGTCCGAAGTACGTATACGGGTCCTGGATGACTTCCGGGGAAAACAGGTTTTCATTGAAGGTGGTAACCATAAAGTCCCTCCCGTTGACTTTTCATGGTCAAGCTCACCGCCGGGCATAGCATGTCCAGCGGCGATAGTCGCCGCGTTTGGGCAATTGTAGCAATCTGCCTATTTTGGGTCAATTACGATTCGCGCATAGTACCGTTGCGTTTGCATTACGGTAATGAATGCAACGATACCGGATGCGGCAGATTCACGCCAAAATCGGTTTTCGCGGGGCGTTGCGGATCGGCGTCCCCGGCCCGGGTAGTCGGGGTAGTCAATGAAGACTCCACTTTCGATTCCCGCCGGCCCTGCGGGGATGCCGAGTTGACGAGCCTCCGCTTGCCTAGCCTGATGCTGTCTGTGCTACAATCGGCCCACGAACCCGGGAAAACCCGCCCGGAACCGACGGTCAACTACATCCAGGGAGGTCCAAATCATGGCCGAATCCGATTTCACCGTCTATTACGACTTTCGTTGACCCTTCGTGTACAACGCTGCCATGTGGTGGGCGAAAGTACGCGAGAATACTGACCACGAAATCGCCGTGGATCTGAAGCCATTCTCGCTGGTCCAGGTAAATCACGACAACAACAATGATGACGGCTTCAAGTACTGGGAGCAGGACGATTCGGACAACACCCTGCTCGAGCTCCGCGCCGGTATCGCCGCCCAGCGCCAGGGTGAGGAGATCTTCGATCGCTTCTTCGTCAACCTGCTGCGGGCCCGGCACGAGGACCGCATCGACCTGACTGACGCGGACGCCATCAACGCCGTGGCCGAGGCTTCCGGCGTCGACATGGGCCAGTTCGCCGAAGACCTGGCCGACCCCGAAGTCCTGAAGGAGATCGGCGAGAGCCACACCGAGGCGGTGGAAGTCCACGGCGCCTTCGGCGTGCCCCTCTATGTCTTCCCCAACGGCAACTCTGCCTTCGTGAAGATGTTCATTCCGTCCGACGATGAGTCGGGACCCATCTACGACAACCTCGTCGAGATGATGGCCGACCACAAGCACGTCGGCGAGGTCAAGCGTCCGTCCCCGCCGTGGCCCTATGAGGGTGTGCGCGGATAACGGCGCTCCATACCAAATGAGTTCGCCCGGCGCACATCGCCCGGTCACCGAACTGGAACAAGCCCTGGGCCTGAGCTTTCGGGACCGGGGCTTGCTCATTCAGGCGCTGACCCACCGTTCGTACGTCAACGAGACCGGCGGTTCGGACACCGATTCCTACGAACGGCTGGAGTTCCTCGGCGATGTCGTCGTGCGTCTCATCGTCAGCGAAGAACTGTACCGCCGCCTGCCGGAGTGCGACGAGGGCGGCCTGACCCGGCGGTGGACCTCCCTGCTCAGCCAGCGCGCCCTCGCGGACGCGGCCCGTGATCTGGGCCTCGCCGAGTACGTTCTCCTTGGGCGCGGGTTCGAGGCCTCGGGTGGGCGCAACGGCGATGCCGTGCTGGGCGACGTGATGGAGTCGGTCATCGCCGCTGTCTACCTGGACCAGGGAAGCGCGGCCGCCCGCGATTTCGTTCTGCGTGTCCTGTGTGGATCCATCGCAGCGGCCTGCCAACCCCACTGGCGCCCCGACAACCCCAAGGCCGAACTCCAGGAACTGCTGCAGGGTCAGGGCCGGCCCACCCCCGTCTACCGCGTAGTGGCGTCCTCCGGCCCTTCTCATCGGCCCAGCTTCGACGTCGAGGTTGCAACCGGAGGGCAGGTACTGGGTTCCGGGGCCGGCTCCAGCAAGAACGCCGCCGAAGTCGCCGCCGCGCGCGCCGCCCTGGCAGCGCTGGCGTCGGGTTGATTTCCGCGCTCCACGGCACGTTGCGGCCTCCGCTGCGGCAAACTGCTTGCCATGATACGTACTCCGCCATTTGATTGGCCCGGCGGCGGCGGCTATAATGGTTCGCACCATTCGTTTTGTCATTGAGGAGGCGCGCACATGGTTGCTGACGTCCTGACCGGTACCTTTACCGTCAAATCCGGCCACGCCCAGATGCTCAAGGGTGGCGTCATTATGGACGTGGTCACGCCCGACCAGGCCCGCATCGCCCAGGAAGCCGGCGCGGTGGCCGTGATGGCCCTGGAAAGGGTGCCCGCGGACATCCGGGCCGACGGCGGCGTTGCGCGCATGAGCGATCCGTCCATGATCGCCCAGATCATCAACTCCGTCTCCATCCCGGTGATGGCCAAGTGCCGCATCGGACACTTCGTCGAGGCGCAGATCCTCGAGGCCATGGGCGTGGACTACGTGGACGAGTCGGAGGTGCTGACCCCCGCCGACGAGCAGCACCACGTCTGGAAGCACGACTTCACCGTCCCCTTTGTCTGCGGCTGTCGCGACTTGGGCGAGGCCCTGCGCCGCGTCTCGGAAGGCGCCGCCATGATCCGCACCAAGGGCGAGGCTGGCACCGGCGATGTGGTCGAAGCCGTGCGCCACATGCGGGCCGTGCAGGACGCCATTCGCAAGCTCCGCAACCTGCCCGACGACGAATTGGTGGTCGAGGCGCGGGATATGCGCGTGAGCCTTGACCTGCTCATGCAGACCCGCGAGGAGGGTCGCCTGCCCGTGGTCAACTTCGCCGCCGGCGGCGTGGCCACGCCGGCCGACGCCGCGCTCATGATGCAGCTGGGAGCCGACGGCGTCTTCGTGGGTTCCGGCATCTTCAAGTCCGGCGATCCGGTGCGCCGAGGTCACGCCATCGTCCAGGCGGTCACCCACTACAACGACCCGCACATTCTGGCCGACGTGTCCAAGGACCTGGGCGAGCCCATGGTGGGGCGCAGCGTCCGCGAGCTGTCCGACCAGGAACTGCTCGCCACCCGCAGCGTCTGATCGGGTCCTTCAGGCAACGACAGTAGCGAACCCACGGCAGAGAGGCTGTACGTTTAGTTGAACATCGGCGTCTTGGCAGTTCAGGGCGATTTCGCGGAGCACTGCCACGTGCTCCGCAGCGTGGGCGTCACCGCCACCGAGGTGCGTTTGCCGAAGCACCTCGATGGTCTGGACGGCCTCATCATTCCGGGCGGTGAGAGCACCACTCTCAGCCGGTTGATGTCGCTGTACGAGCTCCGCGAGCCGGTCGCGGAAATGGCAAAACGGGGCAAAGCCGTGTGGGGTACGTGCGCCGGCATGATCATGCTGGCGAATGAAATCACCGAGGAAGACCCGGTGCCCATGGGGATCATGGACGTGGGCGTCCAGCGCAACGCCTTCGGTCGCCAGGTCGATTCCTTCGAGCAGGACCTGCACATCAAAGCGCTGGGTGACCGCGAGTATCACGCCATATTCATTCGTGCGCCGGTCATCATTCGGGTAGGCGACGCGGTCGATGTCCTGGCGGCGCTTCCCGATGGCCGTCCGGTCGCAGTGCAGCAGGGCAACATGATGGCCACCTCGTTCCATCCCGAACTCACCGCCGACGCCCGCATTCACCGCTATTTCGTTTCGTTGGCCGGTGGGCCTCCCTACGATCCCGACGCCCCCTTTATCGAGACTCCCCGCGTCCGTTAGCCGTTTGCGCCACCCATAATCTGTCATTTGCAAACGTCACCCGCGATGGCACGGCAACAAGCAGCCCCACCAGGAGGCACAGTTGGTAACTGTCGAACAGCTGGCCCAGGACGAATTGCAACAACTGTTGGCAGTGCTCCCGGAGCGCATTACCCAGAAACTCCGGGAACAGGAAGCGCTTGATGACCTGTTAGAAGTTATCCTCGATCTGGGCCGCCTGCCCGAGGCCCGCTTCTCCCACGGCGACGTGATGCTGGGAGAGGACCCGGTAGACCGGGAAGACTTGCAGTACGTCGTTTCCGGCATCGGCAACTTCGGCGATGACAATCGCGCCGGCATGGAGCGGACCCTGCACCGCATCTCCGCAATCCGCAACCGCGGCGGCAACGTGGTGGGCATCACCTGCCGCGTCGGGCGCGCCGTATTCGGCACCATCAAGATCATTGAGGACCTGGCCTACAGCGGCCAGAACATCCTCCTGCTGGGTCGGCCCGGCGTGGGCAAGACCACCATGCTGCGCGAGGTCGCCCGCGTCCTGGCCGACGAGGCCCGCAAGCGCGTGATCATCGTCGACACTTCCAACGAAATCGCCGGCGATGGCGACATTCCGCACCCGGCCATCGGCCATTCCCGGCGCATGCAGGTGCCGACCCCCACCGAGCAGCACGGCGTGATGATCGAGGCGGTGGAAAACCACATGCCCCAGGTCATCATCATCGACGAAATGGGCACCACCCAGGAAGCCGCCGCCGCCCGCACCATCGCCGAGCGCGGCGTCCAGTTGGTCGCCACCGCCCACGGCAACACCCTCGATAATCTCATCATGAACCCCACGCTGTCCGACCTGGTGGGCGGTGTGCAGACCGTCACCCTGGGCGACCAGGAAGCCCGGTTCCGGGGAACCCAGAAGACCGTTCTCGAGCGCAAGGCCCCTCCCACCTTTGACGTGGTGGTGGAAATCCGCGACTGGGACGAGGTCCTGGTCCACGAGGATGTTGCCCAGGTGGTTGACCAGTGGCTGCGCGGCTATCCGGTGGAGCCCGAGGTGCGCCGCATGGACGGCGAGGGCAACGTATCGCGCACCGCGGCCTCCCGGCCCAGTGAGGTCGGGCAGACCCCGTGGTCCGGTAACGACGTGCGCGGCCGGCGGGGACGTAAGCGGTCCCAGGATGGCGGCGCCGAGTACGACCGGTATCCGCCCGAGACTTTCCGCGACGAACCGGACGCCAACGGTACTGCCGGCCGGCGCCTCGATGCGAGGATATTCCTCTTCGGCGTCAGCCGCGATAAGGTCGAGGCCGCCCTGGCGGAGCGTGAGGCCACCGCCGAAATCGTCAGCGAATTGCGTCGCGCTAGCCTGCTGCTGACCACCAAGAACCATTACCGTCGGGGCAGCCAGCTGGTGCGGATCGCCGAGAGCAACAACGTGCCGGTGTACGTCCTGCGCAAGAACACCGTGCCCCAGGTGTCCGAATTTCTGACGTCCATAGCCCGGGATCAGGGCATCGACCTAGCTCCGCCGCGAAGGGGATCGGACGAACGGGAGGAAGCCAACGCCGACGCCATGGCCGCCGCCCGCGCCGAGGTTGAGGATGCCGCTCGGCGGGTGCTGGACGGGGAATTCAGCGTGCAGCTTGAGCCACAGCGGCCCTACATCCGCCGGCTGCAGCACATGCTGGCCGAGGAATTCAATCTGGCGTCCACCAGCCGCGGCCGCGACCCGCAGCGCGGCGTGTTGATCTACCGGCCGTAGCGCAGGGTCCTTTCAAAGTCCAGGTTGGTGGTTTTTCACCCCGAACCGTCATTCCGGCGAAAGCCGGAATCCAGAACATTCCGAGCCCAACGACCTCCTGGTTTCCCGCTTCCGCGGGAATGATGAGTTAACTTTGAAAAGGCCCTGGCCGTAGCGACGTGTTGCCTGAAATGCGGGGTCGTAGCACGCATAACGTCGGTTCCCGCTTCTGATACCCTGACGCCGTTACGTTGATACGCAATCGGGGGTCAGGCAATGTCGGGGGTGTTCATAGCCTTTGAGGGCGGCGAAGGCGCCGGCAAGTCCACGCAGGCCGCCATTTTGGAGGCTGCTCTCAAGCGGATGGGACACCGTACATTGCTGCTGCGTGAACCCGGCTCTACCGATTTGGGCGATTATCTGCGGAATTACCTGGTCGATGATCGACCTATAACGCCGTTGGCAGAACTGCTTCTGTTTGAAGGGTCTCGCGCGGAACTGATGGAAAGACGGATCAAGCCAGGACTGGCCGACGGCGCCGTGATAATCGCTGACCGGTTCGCCGGCTCAACCTTTGCATACCAGGGATACGGCCGCGGAATTGATTTGCGCGAAGTCCGTCGCTTGAACGATCTTGCCACTGGTGGACGCTACCCGAACCTTACCATTTTGTTGGATATTCACCCGGCCAAAGGGCTGGGCAGAGTCAGCGAAAGGCATCTTCAAATGGTCCTGCCTTTCGGCGATTCGCTTGACCGCTTTGAGGATGAAACCCTGGCTTTCCATGACCGCGTGCGCCAAGGATTCCTTCAGCAACTGGCTGACAACCCTGACTCTTGGATGGTCATCGATGGCGATCAATCCGTCGACGACGTCGCCGTGGCCGTTTGGAAAGCCGTCGGCCACGTATTGCCGGTTGAAACGGCTGCAAAACTGACCCAAGCGACCTGAACTAATCGAGGGTTGTACCAAAAAGAGCCGCCGCCCCAATCAGGGCGGCGGCTATCAAATCCGTCTGGTGTGCGCGACTAGTTGTCGGCAGCGACCGCCAAGTCGGCCTGCGCGATCTTCGCGGAGATGACTTCCTTCATCTTGCGGATGCGGCCCAACTCGGGGTAGATGTTCCCCTCGGCCTTCTTGTCAAAAATCTTCTCGCCGTCCACGAACACTTCCATGATGCCCTGGCCGCGCGGGGAGATGGTGATGGCGGCGTCGCCGCCGTAGGCCCGGAAAAACTCGTTCGCCATCCACGTGGCGGTAGCGTGGTGCTGTCAAGGCACGCAGTAGGTAATCTCGATCTGGACTTTGCCTTCCATGTTTCTCCTCCGAATGGAGCGTGTATTTTTGGCGCCTGCCTTGCGAATTTTATCACAAATGAAGAAACCTTCCAACAACCGCGCTGTCCTCACAGGGCCTTTTCAAAGCCCCGGATGGCGGCTCTTCACCCCGAACCGTCATTCCGGCGAAAGAACAGCCTGCCCCGCACCTCGATGCGGGGTCACCCCGTACTCGATACGCGGCCGGAATCCAGGAACCCTCTGCATCCAAAAATCCCGTCTATCCTGTCCATCCCGTTCATCCTGTTTATCCCGGTAAAAATTCACCGTTCACTGCTGCCAATTTCAACTCCGGTGCCAATCGCTGATTAAGACGCGATTGTCCTGCCAGACCACCCCTTGCCGAACCAGTACATCTGTGCTATTCTGTGTCTCGCAGGTGATTATCCCTTACCGACCAGGTTCCCGGAAAACACGGCCAACAACCATCAGCATCCCAGTCGCTACCGGCACCCGCAGGAGACTGTCCCCGACCATCCTAATCGGAGTAGTCCCCTCTGCCACCGCGCCCGCCACAGCGCGCCATGTTCCAGGCATCGTGCCCCCAGACATGGAAAATGAGAGCCAAAAACCCAGCGCAATACCTCCGGCCGTAGGGCTGATAACTTCCCGGAACCTGGTCATCAACAACCCATCCCCAATCGCCTGTAGAACCCAACCGCCAGTCACCTGCAAAAATCCAATCCCAAAGGAGCCATCCCAACCCAATCCAAAGTCAATCCGTATCCTGTCCATCCTGTGCATCGATGTAAAAGCTAAACCCCCGGGACACACCCACCCCAAGGAGCAGTGATCCACCATGGGCAGTGTCCATCACCATCAGAACCAGGCCCGGCGCTTTCTGTCCCTGGCCCGGTCCGATCACAACGCCGGCGACCACTTCCGCGCCGCCGACGCCTTGACCCGTGCCGCCTCTCACGCCGCCACCGCTGCGGTGGTGGCGCGGAACTGGGTTCACCGTTACACCCGGCGCCGGCTGACCAACTACCTGTTCCTCCTGGCGGCGGAGGGCCGGATCTCCAACGGAGGTGTCCGCACCTTCCGCAACATCTACGGCCTGTCCCGCCGGCTGGCCCAAGCCGACCCCCGGGAGGCCCAACGCCTGTGCCGACAGGCCCGCAACCGGGTGGCCCTGCTGGTCCGCTCGATTGAAGGAGCCATCGCCGGCCGGCCGGTCACGGGCCGCCGTCGCCGCCCCGTCCGGCCCCCGCGTCGTCCGGCGCCCCAATCCGTAGCGGAGATCATCGCCCTTCCCGACTATCGGGAGATCGCCGAGGCTCACGGTCTGGTCAACGCGCCCCTGGCGCGGCGTCCTGACCCCCACGGTTTCTACCCCCGGGGCCTGACGCCCCCGCCCTGCGGCTGCCACCCCGTGAACCTGGACTTGCGCCGCGAGCCTTCCACCATCGAGCTGTCCCCCCTTTGGAAGCGCGCCCTGGAACTTGCCTTCCGCGTCAAATTCCCCGACGCCATCCCCGTCCGGAGCATGGCCTAGACCCCTCGTCATTGCCAGCGCAGCGCGGCAATCCCGTCAGGGTAAAGTACGTTCGCACTGGAAACAGAGCCCCACGTCGCCGCGCTATCGTGGTTAGGGGTCGAAGCGGGCAGCAGCGGCCCCCAATGGCGGCAAGGCGACGGAAAAGGAGCATTCATCTTACGGCTATGGGATGGTTTCCGAAGGCGGACAAGTTGCCATCATTCAACTCATACCATCCTGTGCATCCATGTAAATTTTTCCTCCTCGGCAAAGTGGGTGCGCGCCAGAGCGTACCGGCAGCGTATTTGCTAACCGGTCTGCGATATAATCGCCCGCGATAACTGATCCTCAGTGTGCGATATGGGCAACCAATCTGAAGTGTTCTGGCAGGATTACGCGGTGTCCCGGCATGACCGGACCGCGCTGCTCAACCAGGAGCCATTGGTGCTCTGGTTCACCGGTCTGTCGGGCGCGGGTAAAACGACGCTGGCCAACTGCCTGGCCAAGCGCCTGTACAACTGCGGCTACGCTACCTACGTTCTGGACGGAGACAACCTGCGCCACGGCCTCAATCGGGACCTGGATTTCAGCGTGGCGGCGCGCCACGAAAACGTGCGGCGCATGGCGGAAGTGGCCGGCCTGATGTACGACGCCGGGTTGGTAACTCTGGCGGCCTGCATCTCCCCGTTCAAGGCGGAACGGGATTTCGCCCGCAGCCTGGTGCCGGCCGGCCGGTTCGTTGAGGTGTTTGTCGACACCCCGCTGGCGCTCTGCGAGCAAAGGGACAACAAGGGCCTCTATCGTCGCGCCCGGGCTGGCGAAATCAGCGATTTCACGGGCATCGACTCGCCCTTTGAGCGCCCGGAGGAACCGGAGATCGCCATCAGCACCGGCGGGCGTTCGCCCGGCCAGTGCGTTGATACCATCATGGATTATCTGTCCGCCCGGCGGCTCATATCGCTCGCCGGGACGGGCGCGCACAGCACGGAAAGACTGCAAGCGTAGCGGCGGCGGCGCGGCATTCCGGCCTCCCTTTTCCTGTCATTCCGGCGAAAGAACAGCCTGCCCCGCACCTAGATGCGGGGTCACCCCGTACTTGATACGGGGCCGGAATCCAGGACCACCTGCATCTAAAAATCCCGTCTATCCTGTCCATCCATGCAATCAAACCACCTGAAACGGAACGCTACCGGCGCCGACTCGATTGGCAACACTCGCCGCGCGACGGTATAATGCCTCGAATTCTTTGCTCAAAGGGGGCATTACGTGACTACCAATGGCCAGGCTTCCTTCAACGCCGATGAACTGCAAGTGTTTTTCCGTGGGCAGTTTGTACCAGCCAGCGAGGCCAGGGTAAGCGTAATGACCCACGCCCTCCACTACGGGACGGGCGTATTCGAGGGTATCCGCGGCAACTGGAACGATGAGCAGGGCGCAATCAACATCTTCCGCATGCGGGAGCACTACGAGCGGCTGCTGGACGGATGCCGCATTCTCATGCTGGATATCCCCTACTCGGCAGACGACCTCTGCGACATCACCGTGCAGCTGGTCGAGCGCAACGCGCACGATACGGACATTTACATCCGCCCGCTGGCGTACAAGAGCCAGGAACTGGTCGCTAACCTCAAGCTCCAGGAGTTGGAGTCGGACTTCACCCTTATCACGGTGCCGTTCGGCAACTACCTGGGTAGCGACCGGCTGCGCTGCTGCACCTCGTCCTGGCGTCGCGTCGACGACCCGATGATTCCGGCGCGCATCAAGGCCTGCGGCATCTACATCAACAGCATCCTCGCCAAGACCGAGGCCACCATCGCCGGTTTCGACGAAGCCATCCTGCTCAACCACGATGGGCATGTGTCGGAAGGGTCCGGCGAGAACATTTTTATGGTCAAGAACGGCGTGATCTACACCCCACCGCTGGAGGACAACGTCCTCGGCGGCATCACGCGCGACACCATCATGCAGTTGGCCGCCGCCGAGATGGGGATGGAAGTACAGATGCGCACCATCGACCGCAGCGAGCTGTACCTTGCGGACGAGGTGTTCCTCAGCGGCACCGCCGCCCACCTGACCCCGGTCATTGAGCTGGACTTCCGGCCCATCGCCGACGGCCAGCCCGGACCGATCACGACGCAGTTGCAGCGCATGTACTTCGACATCGTGGTCGGCAACAATCCCAAGTACCGGCACTGGTGCACGCAGGTAAGGCAGCCCGTAGCGGCTTAGGGAGATCGTCCCTCCGGAGAAGCGGCGATGCTCGGGCTGTTCGGCGCGGCCGCCCTGTGCGGCTACCTGCTGGGCAGCATTCCCACCGCCTACCTGGTGGTGCGTTGGGTCACCAGGGGCGCGGTTGACATTCGTCAGGCCGGCGACGGCAACGCCGGGGCCAACAACGTCAACCGCGTTTGCGGCCGGCGGTGGGCCACTCTGGTCGGCGCGGTAGATATCGCCAAAGGCGTGGCGGCGGTGCTGGCGTTCAACCTGCTGTCCTATCTATTCAACCCCGCGCTGGCCGTCATCCCTTCAGGTTTGCCCGAGCCACTGGATCCGGTCTTCTCCTTGACCACGGCGGGTATGCTGGCCGGCGCAACCGCCATGGCCGGGCAAATCTGGCCAATCTGGTTGAAATTTCACGGCGGTCGCGGAGCGGCCACGGCCCTGGGGATCACTGGCGCCGCGCTGCCGGCTGCGGTGCTGATTATGGCATTGCCGTGCATCGCGGTCCTGGTGCTTACCAGAAGCACCGTTATCGCGCTGCCGTTCATCTACCTCACTTCTATGGTGCTGGCCCGGGCGGTTTTTGACGTCGGCTGGGGAGCCATTGGTTATTGCCTGGGCATCTTCATTGCGGTGGGAGCGGTGCACTTCTGGGGAGTGCGCTCCCGCCGGCCGGCCGGTGGAGCCACCCCCGGCCGCGGATAGGGCGCCCTTCGTCACAGCGCCGCCAGCATGGTCGTCCCGCCGACGATCATCAGGATGGCAATTCCCTTTGCCGCCAAAGCCCCGGGTCGCAATGACTCCTGCATCATTCCGAACGTCCTCCAGCTCAGCAGGGTGCCCACCACGAACACGAACAACGGGCGGGTGGCCAGGATCGCCGACGCCAGCGACACCGGCCCAAAGTTGAACGACCAGAGGAACAGCAATATCGCCAACTGGGGCAGCAGGCCCTCTCCGATTACGAAAGTCGTCAAAGCTGGACCGGAACGCAGACCGTTGAACAACCGGCGCCAGTTTGCCGGCATCCCGAACACCGCGAAAGCCGGCACCATCCCCAGTTCCTGCAATCCGAACACCTCCCACGGCGTCAGGTCGGTCAGCACCAGTTTGGCTAGGAAGAACGCCAGGCCCAGGGTGATGGAGCTTCCCACCAGAACGGTTAACCCCGGCGTCAGTTTCAGCAGTCCCCGGCCGAATCCTTCGATGGAAACCAGCGCGACGCCGGCGATCACCAGCGCGATGGCGGCCCATTGCGGCGCGGAGATCGTTTCTCCCAGCACGACCATCGCCAACAGCGCCACCAGAATGGGATTGGTCTGGCTGACGGCGACGGCGCGGGAGGCCTCGCCCAGCTTGAGCCCCAGGAACAGGAGCAGCAACCCGGCGCCCAGGCTGACTCCTGACAAGAGACCGATGACGACTGCCGGCGCCGGCGCCGCGACCGGCCAGCCCACGGCAATCAGGATTATTGCCGCACACACGGATCGTGTAACAATCGAACCGGCGCCCAGCGCCCCTACCCCTTCCAGGTAGTTGTCCAGCAGCCTTTTGTGCGCGATGTTGGCAAGGCCGAGCGAAGCGGCGCTGCAGATAGCCAGGAATATCCACACGGCGAATGCTTTTACCTTGTCGGAGTGGTCGCGTCGCCGGGCTCCGTTTCTTTCGATGGGACAGGTGTCGGCGGTTCGCCTGCGCAGTATAACTTGCGCACGAGCCCGGTCCGTTCCAGCGCCCCTGCTATAATCGCGCCGGATTTGAAATAGCGGAGGTACACGAATGGGCTGGTCAATTCACCATCCGGTCGGGCTGATCCACCACACGCCGTCGGCGTGTCAGCGGGGATACACACTATTCTCCACCACTCGGGGCGGCAAGGATGCCTACCTCATCGACATGGAAGGCAACGTCGTCCACCGGTGGCATTCTTCTGAGGGTATCCACTATTCCTACTTGCTGGACAACGGTAACCTGCTGTGCCGTACCTTACCGCCCGAGGACGCCGGCGGCATCGAGACGGTGGGCGGCTCGTCCGCCAGCATCATCGAACTGGACTGGGACAGCAACCTGGTCTGGGCTTACCGGGACAACACGCTGCATCACGACTACGAGCGCCTGCCCAACGGCAATACCCTGCTGCTGATGTGGGATCCCATCCCAGAGGAATTGGTAGCCCAGGTACAGGGCGGCTACGATGTGGATTTCGCCCCGGGAATGCTTGGCGACGTGGTTCGCGAAGTGACGCCGGACGGCGCGACCGTTTGGGAATGGAGGTCCTGGGAGCACCTGGATCCGACCGAAGACGTTCTCGGTCCGCTGGATGCCCGGCGGGAATGGACCCACGGGAATTGCCTGAACGTCACGCCCGATGGTGACCTGCTGGTAAGCTTCCGTTTGACCAGCACCGTAGGCATCGCCGACCGCGCTACTGGAGCATTCAAGTGGAAGTGGGGCCCGGGCGAGATCGACCACCAGCATCATCCCACCTGGCTGGACAACGGGCGGGTGCTGATCTTCGACAATGGCTCCCACCGGCGCGGCACCAGTTACTCCCGCGTCGTGGAGGTGGATCCGGCTACCAACGAGATCCATTGGCAGTACCAGGGAATGCCCGCCATCTCCTTCTACAGTTACAACATCAGCAGCGCCGAGCGTCAGCCCAACGGGAACACGCTGATCTGCGAGGGCGCGCCGGGCCGCATGTTCGAGGTCACGCCCCGAGGCGAGATCGTCTGGGAATACATCAACCCGTTCTTCCTCTACAGCGGCGGCGCCGGCGGCGCGGGCGGCATGGAATACACCAACGCCACCTTCCGCTGCCACCGCTACAGCCCGGACCACCCGGCGCTGGCCGGGAGGGATTTGGACCCGGGGAGGCATGCAGGGCTGAACAACGTGCTGCGGTGATGCGTGGCCTTTTCTGTCCAAATTAATCGGCGGCGTCCAGCATGTCCAGGAACTTGTGGACGTCGTCGAAGGCCGGGCTGTCCCACGGGATGACGCCAGCGGCCAAGGCGTTGCCGGTCAGCAGGGTAGGGTCATCTCGGTTCACCGCCAGGAAGGCGCGCAGGCGGGCCTTGCTTTCCTGGCGAGGCACGTGACCGATCGACTGTAGACAGTTGAAATAGCGGTCTACACAAGGTGCGGCAGGAGCGTTACGAACTGCTTCCAGACACAAGGATTCGAGGTCACCCGGCGACCCGTTGTCCGGCATTATGTACACCGCTATTTGAATGTCGGCGCCATCCAGTGATCCTATCGCAATGGTCATTGGTGCGTTGGGAACAGGCAAGCGGGCGCGCCGCAAGGAACCCTGGACACTGTCGAATGCGCTTTGATAATCACCATCTGCGTCTCTCACCACTCCAACGACCTTGACCAATTCGGAAAACGTAGGGTCAACGACCAGCGTGTTGGCAAGGAAGTTGCCCAATAAGTCAGTTCCGCCATATTCAATAACTTGTATGTTGGAACTCTGCCGTCGTTCAATCAGCCGCTGGAAAAAATGACGATCATCGTTCCCTTCCACGAGCAACACGCGCGGTTGGGAAACTTTGGCAGGCTGCCGAACTTGGCTTTGGGAGACCATCAGCGCAGCTCCCAATAGTATTCTATGTTGGTGTTGAGGGCTTCCTTGCCGTACGTTACCGCCCTCACCCGGCCATCGCGTCGGTACAGGCGATGCAGGTGCAGATCGTCCGATTCCAGTTCAGTAAATGCCGCGTTTGCGGCGACTATGCATTCGTAGCTATGGGTGGTGGCGAACACTTGGACATTGAACTCACACGAAAGCCAGTCCAAGTTTTTCCAAATGTCGACTAACACACTATGATGCAAGCCATTTTCCACCTCATCAATGAGTATTGTTCCGTTGCGGGCTTGATGGAACGCAAGAACCATTGAAAGCAACCTTCCCATACCATCGCCTAAAAATCCCATCGGTACCGGTCGGCTCAATCCAAGGTCGGCGTATATCATTGGTGCTGGCGGAGCGGCAATCGTAGTAAGTCTTTTGATGCGGGGGTCAATCTTATTCAAGCAACTTACAATGTCGTCCGCATAGCCGGCCAATTCCACTTCCCCGAAGCGCAGAACATCCTCTTCAAGTCCAGTTCGATTGCGTGCACTGAAAAACACACACGGACTGAGTTCGTTCATCCTGGCTTGGCGAAACGCCATTCCCTCACTGGCCATCAATGCAGCAGGAATCGGGCCGGTTTCGGTTCCAATATTGACCTGTTGCCTGGCCCACCAACCCGATGACAAATGCTTTTGGTCGTTTTCGTCGACATATTCCAGAACGATCTCTGATCCAGACACGACAGATACGTCGGCCTCCTGCGAACCCCGGAGGAGGGTACTCACTCCTTGAGTTGGTCGGGTGTCGATCAGCCCACCCTCTCGAGATTGAGACGTGGTCTTCAGCGTTCGAGGTTTTTCGCCCCAATCGCCGTTGCCTATCAGGGTTATGCAGCGGTTGATGTCGAAGTCATAAAACAGATCATTCAGGAGGCGTTGCGGATTAGGCCCAGGGATCCCTCTAAACCCGGAAAGGCGGACCCCGAGATCAGGCATGTTAGGGCCACTGTGTAACCATATCGCTTCCAGCAGCGCCGTTTTGCCGGCGTTGTTTTGGCCCGCGATCAGGTTGACACGGGCCAGGGGTTCCACCGTCAGTTGCTCGAACAGGCGGAAGTTTTCGATGCTGAAGGAGGTGTACATCGTTCGCTGTAGCGCTACGCCGGCCGCACCCGCATCTCCCGCAGGTCGTTGGCGATGATGAGCTCCGCCTCGGTCTGCTCCTGGATGTCCTCGGGGGACCAGCCGGGGGCGTGTTCGCGCAGCACGAAGCCATCCTCGGTGATCTCGAACAGGCCCAAGTCGGTGGCCAGCAGCTTGACCACTCCCGGTGCCGTGATGGGCAGGTTGCAGCTCTTGAGCACACGGGGCGCGCCGTTGCGCTGGTTGTGCTCCATGGCGATGAAAACGCGCTTGGCGCAGGCGGCCAGGTCCATGGCGCCGCCGATGCCGCCGCCCTTGCGCACCGGGATGCGCCAGTTGGCGAAATCGCCGTTTTCGGAGACCTCATAGGCGCCCATCACCGTCACGTCCACCATGCCCTTCCTGATGATGCCGAAGGAATCGGCGTGGTGGACTATGGCCATGCCGGGCAGAGCAACCACGTTCTGGCCGCCGGCGTTGACCAGGTGGCGGTCTTCTTCCCCGGCCGGAGCCAGCGGACCAAATCCGATCACCCCGTTTTCGGAATGAAAGATGATCTCCTTGTCCGGCTCGCACTCCAGGTAGTTGGAGCAAAGGGTTGGCATACCCACGCCCAGGTTCACGATCCAACCGTCCTGGAACTCCATGGCCAGGCGGTCGCACATGGTTTGCCGGGAGAGGCGGGGCTTGTCCGCGGTAGTCATCGCAGTACTCCTTGTGTTCTTTATCGCGTACCCGGTATGGCGTCGATGCCAACCTGAACCGGCGTCTTCAGTCCCAAATCCCGTCTTCCGGGATCTTTACCAGCCGATCAACGTAGATTCCCGGAACGTGTACGCAGTCCGGGTCAATCTCCCCAGGCTCAACGATGCTGTCCTCGACCTCGACCACAGTGATGTCGGCGGCCATGGCCATTACGGGGTTGAAGTTGCGCTGGGTGAGGCGGAACTGCAAGTTGCCGAAGGTGTCGGCACGGTACGCCCGGATCAGGGCGAAGTCGGCCGGCAAGGGATACTCCAGGACGTAGGTGCGGCCGTTGATTTCCCGGTGCTCCTTGCCTTCGGCCAGCTCGGTGCCAACGCTGGCCGGCGTGTAGAAGGCTCCGATACCGGCAGCCGCAGCCCGCATCCGCTCGGCCAGCGTTCCCTGCGGCACCAGTTCTGCGTCGAGCTCGTCGTCGTTGTACATCTGGACGAAGGGCGTGATCTGCGACGGATGCGTCGGCGCGGTGAAGGCGCAGATCATCTTCTTGACCTGACGGGCTTCAATTAATGTGCCGACGTCCACGCGGTCGTCCAGTGAGCCGGCATTGTTGGAGATGCCCGTGAGGTCCTTGACGCCCAGCCGGTGCACTGCCGCCAGGAGGTTGCGGGCCAAGCCTACGTTGCCAAAGCCGGGCGACATGAACGTCATGCCGTCTTTCATGTCGGCTACGGCGGAGTCGAAATCGGGGAAAACCTTGTTCTTCATTGGGGTGGGCTCCCATTTCTGGTGTCGCCGCCACTGACCGGCAACCATGCCGTTGTCGAGCAATGCCGTCGTCGGTGGCGCGACGGGTGCGGCCATTATACAAGCAACATAACCGCTGGCAACGCGCCTGATAACGCCGGCTGCTCCAGACGAAACGGACACCGGCGTGTCCCTGGGCCGTCAACCGCCATCGTCCGTGCGGGTTTGCAATCTGAGCGGCGCGATGGGATTGGCGTCCCGCGGCGGCAGCGCCAGGTCCCGGGTGCGGCCGCGCCAGCGGTCCGCCAGCGGCCAGGACAGCAATGGCGATTGACCCAAGTCGCTGCCGGCGTCGGCGAGGTTGGCATTCCCGGTATCCTGATCGTCTTCGGGGTTGTCCGCGTCCGGGCGCCAGGGCCACGGAAGATGCCGCCGCCAGGGATCGGAACCTCCGTAGCCGTTGGCTGCGGCGACCACGGCCATCACCTGGTGGGGACGGTAAACCCGGTGGGTGGGCTGCTCGGCCAGGATGGCTTCCTGGTCGATGGTGGCCCACAGGGCAGCCACTGACGTTGCGCCGACGCTGCGGGCGCAGGCGATGTCCTGCGGCCCGTCACCCACGTACATGGCGTCGGCCGGATCGACGGCCATCGTCTCCAGAACATCAAGCAGGCCATCGGGCGCCGGCTTGTAGGGCCGCGCGTCGGTCTTGAAATTCGCGTACTCGACCAGCGGGGCCAACCCGGACTCGCGCAGTTCGATTTCGCCGAAGTACGGGATCTTGTCCGACAGTATGCCCACCCGGATCCCGTGCCGCCGGAACGCGTTCAACAGCGTGGCAACGCCCGGATACAGGTAACGGCGATGCCCGTCAATGGCGTGGTAATGGCTCAGGTAAACGGGAAGGATGCCATCGAGTTCGTCCTGGGCGTCGGGATGGCTGCCGAAGAACCATAGTAGGTGCTGGTGGAAGGGACGGTGGAACTCGGCGGCGACTGCATCGGCGGTGGGCGGAACCATGCCCAGCTCGGTTGCGGTGCTCTCCATCAGACCCAGATGGATGCCCCAGCTGTTCCACAGGGTCAGATCCCAGTCGAAAATGACCGCCTGCATCGCCGCCTCCCGCGCTCCGGGCAGAATATGCCGGATACGAGCGCGAATCCCGGTTGCGCGTTTAGCAGTGACCGGGGTGACTCTGTCCCCCGCCCTGGTAGTCGATGGCGCTGGGCATCACGGTGGTGCCGGGGTGATCGGCCCGCCCGAGTTTGACGGTGACCGCTCCGCTGGCGTAGTGCAGCACGCCGCTGACCTCCAGGGTGGGCGAGTCGGCGAGGTAGGTGATGTCGCCGTTGGACTCCACCCGGAAGGGACGGTCGTGGCCGGGATAGATGGTGTTGGCCGCCGCGACGATTTTCCGGATGCTGGCCCGGGCGTCGGCCTCGCTCCAGAAGATGATGGCCGGGGTGCCCCGACCGATGGCGCCGGCGTCCGACATGGCGTCGCCGCCGATGCACACCGCGCCGGCCTCGGTTTCAACCACGACGCTGATGTGCCCGCGCGTGTGTCCCGGGGTCTCGATGATCCGCACGCCGGGTTCCAGCTCGGTCTCGCCGCTGACCGCGTTGACCTTCTGCTGCAGCAGGGTGTCCGCGAAGTACCTTGCGGTGGCGAGGTCGCCGACCCGGGGGTTGCGGCTGTACTCCAGTTCGTCGGCATGGATAACGATTTCCGCGTTGGGGAACAGATCGGTATTCTGGGAGTGGTCCCAATGAGCGTGGGTCAAAATCACCCGCCCGATGTCGTCGGTGGAAATGCCGTGAGCGGCCAGTTCATCCACCAGCATGTTGCGGCGGCCAAAATGCGCCACGTCCACGATGGAAAGCACCTCACCGCGGATCAGGGTGACGGTGCACAGACCCAACCGCGTTTGGTCGGTGTTGATGGAGTATCCGCCCATGATGATTTCCAGTTCCGGCATAATGTCCCTCCGCCAGAAGTCGCCACTCGCTGCTGCATTGCTTGGTCGGCGCGATTATAGCACCGCGCTGCGTGCGACTCGGCGGATCCACTGCCCAGATACGATCAGATGACGCCTTCCGCTGAAATCGTTTTGCTCAACGGGAAATTTCCTGTCGGAGTGGGCAACCCTACGGCGCTGGCGATAGCCGGCGGTCAGGTAGTCGCGACCGGGGACGACCGTGAAATCCGCCGGTTGGCGACGGCGAAGTCGACCGTTCTGAACTGCGGCGGCCGCACCGTGATCCCGGGCATCGTCGATGCACACTGCCACCTGTTGGCAACCGCCGCCATCAGCCTGCGGGTGGACTGCCGGCCGGCTGTGACACGCGATGTCGCCGCATTAGTCCACGCGCTGCGCAACTCCGCTGCCTCCAGAGACGGTTGGATACGAGGCCACGGGTACGACGACTCTCCCCTCGGCTTGGGCCGGCATCTGAACCGCCACGACCTGGACCGCGTTGCCACGGACCGACCCGTACGGGTGGACCACCGCTCCGGACACGCGTGCGCGCTCAACAGCCGCGCGCTGTCTTTCGTCGGCATTGACCGCCTGACACCGGACCCGCCGGGTGGGGTGATCGCGAGGGATGACGACAGCGAGCCGACCGGCCTGCTGCTGGAGATGGACGATTGGCTGCGGGACCGCGCCCTAGGATCCGAGGATCCGTCACCGGGGAAAATGCAGCAAGCTGTTCGTGATTTGGGCAACAAGTTGCTGGCCTACGGCATTACCTCCGTCACAGACGCTGGGCCGAGCAACGGCCTGGAACGTTGGCGGTACTTCGAGGAGACGACGGCCGATGGCACACTGCCCCTGCGGGTGACGATGATGGCCGGCTTCGACCGGTTGGAGGAAATCCAGGCGGCTGGCCTGGGATACGGGGCCACCAGAAACGGGGGTGCGCTGGTCTTAGGCAATGCCAAGATCATGCTCACCGCGTCGACCGGGCAACTGCGTCCCGACCCGGCTCAGTTGGCGGAGATGGTCGCGTACGCCCACGAACTTGGCTTTCCTGTGGCCATCCACGCGGTGGAGCGCGACGCCGTCGTGGCATCCGCCCTGGCAATCAGCGACGCGCCTCCGCTCATTGCTGACGGCGGCAACCGCATCCTCGACCGCATCGAGCACTGCGCCGAGTGTCCGCCGGACGTTCTCGAGCTGGTAGCTCAAAGCGACGCTATGGCAGTGCCCAATCCGGGGTTTTTGCACTACGACGGGGAGCGGTACCTCAGTACCGTGGCAACCGACTTGTTACCGCACCTCTACCCGGTGGGAGCGTTGGTCGCTCGGGGAGTTCCCACCGCCCTGGGCTCCGACGCGCCGGTTATCGAGCCGAACCCGTGGGCGTCGATGGCAGCCGCAGTGTCCCGCCGATCGGCCGGAGGGGCTCATATTGGAGGGATGGCAGTGCCGTCGGCGGCCGAAGCCCTGGCGCTGCACTCCGGCCGACGGCACATCGCGCGGGGAATGCCGGCGGACCTGGCCGTGGTGGAACCTGACCCATTGGCGGTTCCGCCCAACTCGCTGCCCACAGTGAGCGCCGTGGCCACCATAGTGGCAGGCCGTGTGGTATGGCGCGAAAGCGATTTCCCGGAGACATAACTTGCTTCAGAAATCGGGCAGTTCTTCGATGATAACGTCGCCGCCCTCGCGCATCTGCATAGTCAGAGTGCTGCCCCAGAGCAGGTCGGCACCTATAATCGCCTCGTCCAACGTTTCCAGTACCCGGATTTCTCGCCGCCGTTCGTGCCAGATGATGGTTGCGCTACAGAGCTGAAACCTGGCGGTTTGTCCATCGGCAAGCGTCATTTCGATTTCGTCTCGCCAGGTTAACCCCAAGCTGCGAATGGCTGCCCTGGGCAACGCCAACTCCAAATCAAACCCAGTGTCAATGATTGCGTTCACCCGCTGCGGACGACCCCTGCTATCCAGGATGTCTATCGGGATGATGGCGTTCCGATTCTGGCCAACGCGTCCGGTAATCATTCCCCTTCCGATTTTGCTCCCCTGGGCAGGCGGGGCCCACCGAAGCGTCCCATGGTAGGATGCCCGATTTTGAACGTGAACACCCTCGCGCCTGGGCGACGGTCGTGCAATCGGTTTGATGCGATGACGTTGCTGGAATGGATCTCGTAGTCACCCGTATCCACGTCAAGCGACAGGAACTTCCCGTTCTCGCGTGGTTCAACCTTATGACGCAACTCAGCGTCATAAATGGCGTGGGCTTCTGGAGCAATAGACTTGCGATCATGAGGTGGGATCGCCATAACGCATCCTCTCCGGTGTTCCGATGCGCGGTCGCGTCCAACCATCGTTGGTTGGGCGCAACCGCGCTGATTAGGATCAATTGAGCCTAATGCCCAACGCGGTCCTGGAATTCCCGCTCGGTGGTGGCTGCTTCCACCGCCTGGTACTCGGGCAGGCTGATCAGCGCCTCCACCTCGGCCCGGCGCTGGGCAACCTCCGCGGCTCCGATGCCGATGTGGCCGGTGTCCCGCAGGCTGGTGTACGCCTGCTGAATGCCCTGCACCGCCGCGATGGCCGGCGTGGTGGCATAGATGATGACTTTGTACCCTAACTCCTCATATTCCTGCACCGTGATGTCGTCGGTGCCGGCGATGACCAGCAACGGCACGTCGGGGACGCCGGCGCGGAAGGTCGCCAGGTCTTCCCGCTGCCGCACGCCCCGGGGCATGACCACGTCCACTCCCAGGTCACGCAGGGCGTTGCCTCTTCGGATGGCATCCTCCATGTCGCCCTCAACGGCGGTGAAGGAGTCAGTGCGGCCGATGATCAGGAAATCGGGGTCGCTGCGCGCTTCCAGGGCGTAGCGCATCTTTTCCAGGAACTCGTCGATGGGGATCACGTGCTCCAGGCCGGCGTGGTACGACGCCCGCTTAGGGAACACCTGGTCTTCGATGTGGATGCCGGAGATGCCGGCCCGCTCAAAGGTGCGCACCGTATGCATGGTGTGAACCGGATCGCCGTAGCCGGCACCGGCGTCGCAGATCACGGGCAGCGGCACTGATTTAGCGACCCGCTGGGCGACGTCGACCTGCTCGGTCAGCGTCATCAGCGGCTCGGTGACCGCCAGGTGGGCCCCGCTCATGTAACCGCCCACATACACGGTATCGAACCCCAGGGACTGCACCACGCGCGCGGACATCGGGTCATAAGCGCCGGGCGCGAGTATCGTTTCCCCGGCGGTCAAGCGGTTTTTCAGGTCGGAACGCAGAGACATTTGAATACACCTCCGGTCAGGCAGGGATGATGGTTGGTATCACGCTGCAAAGCGTACCATACCGGGGCCCGACTCATGGCCCGGGTACCGGTGTATCCACCGGGTTACCGGCTCCGCGCTAGATAGGGAATACCCGTTCTAGCGCCCGACGCTGGTCGGCGGTCAGGCTCCAGCCCGAGGCCGCGCAGTTGGCCTCAGTCCGATCCACGCTGTTGGATTTGGGGATGGCGATGATCCCCTCCTGGTCGGCGACCCAATTCAGCGCGACCTGGGCCGCCGTTTTCCCGACATTGCCGGCAACTTCTTCCAGCACGTCGTTGTCACGGTTTCTGCCCAGCGCCCGGCGCAAGCGGCCGCCCCGGTTGCCCACCAGCGCCCCCTCGTGGAGCGGCGAATACGCGATCACCGTGATGTCGTTGCGTCGACAGTAGGGGATGACATCGCGCTCCGCGCTGCGTCGACGCAGGTTGTACAGGATCTGGTTGGAGACGATGGGCACGTTGGGCATGGCCGCCTGGGCTTCCCGCATCTCGTCTACGGAAAAGTTGCTGACGCCAACGTGCGCTACCGCGCCATCGGATACCAGCCGGTCCATGGCGCGCATCGTTTCGGCAATGGGCACTCTGGGGTTAGGCCAATGGATTTGGTACAGGTCGATCTTGTCCACGGCCAGCAAGCGCCGGCTTTGCTCCGCGGCTTTCAGCACCTCGTCGTAGCGCAGATGGCTGCCCAGGACCTTGGTCGCCACGATGACCTGATCGCGGATACCGCTAATCGCCTCGCCCACTGCGGCCTCGGTGCGGTACATCTCGGCGGTGTCGATCAGGTTTGCGCCCAGTTCGACCCCGCGCCGCAATGGTTCGGGTCCACCAGAGTATCGCCAGGTGCCCAGGCCAATCTCGGGGACCATCAGGTTCGACGATCCCAAGCGTTCGTAGTTCATAACGGCTTGCTTCCTTATTCGATTGGTTGATGCGTGGGAATCGCCGCAAGGACTACGGGGTAACGTCGAACTGCACCTCAGCGACCTTGCGGCCGGCCTCGTAAACATAAGCCCAGTATCGTCCCGGTGCCCAACGCAGCGGGGCGGCTGGGCCTACCGACAGCCACTTAGTGCCTCCCACAAATTGGGGATCGAATGAAATTTGCACGGGACTTCGATCGTTAACGAACCCGTCCTGGAAGTACTCCACAACCTCCAGTTCCAAATCCTGCGGATCCCCCGATAGCGAGTGCGAGTACTTAAGGGTCAGGTAGGCCCAGCCGACCACGTCAGACGCGGAAAAACTGTCCACAGGTAAGCCGTCAAGGGAGAGCGCCACGTAGGCTTGATTAATGCGCCCGTTGACTGTCGGTAGGGTTGGATCCACCGGGTCCGGATCGGGGACCCCTTCAACCACGGTGGATGCCCGGCCCCGGTACCACTGGTCCCAGATGTGCTCCAGGTCAGGTTGCATCTGCATGCCGCCGGCCCGGAGCCATTCCACGCGGATATCGGTCTCGGTGAATTCCCGTTGAGACGGGTAGCTGGGGTCTCGCTCCAACTGTGCGTACAGCTCCCGCCAGCCGGACAAAAACCGTTCCTCACCCAGATAGCGATACAACGCGACGAGTAGACGCTCTCCAAGGTAGTAATTGCACAACCACAAGTCAGATTCTTCGGCGGTCTCCTCAGAATATTCTGGGGAAAGCGATTCCAGTTCAGCCAAATTGGAGACTGTGGCGCACGGCAAATTATTTGACTCAATAGTGGTTCCAGTCATGGTGCGAAGTGCATACGACGCTGCGAAATCGGCGCCTCCTTCTGAGTACCAGATTGGATTTGCATACAAATAGTAGTGGGCGATCTCATGGAAGATCAGATGCGCATCGGAATCTGGCTCACGGTTTTCGTCGATTTCGGGGAGGAGTGTGATATGTGTCTGTTCGTTGGTTCCACCGGCGGTCCCAACAACATAGTCAGTTACATGAATTACAATCGCTGGGGTCGGAAACGGGGCGTCGAACATGTCCTCGAAGATTGGGACTGCGGATTGGGCAATTGGCATCACTGCGGACTGATCGGGGGCCGGCCCTGATCGCGCGATAGCGATCGGCACCGTCTGCCCTGCCCGGTTGGCAGTCATGCTGATTTCCACACTCAGCGAGCCCGGGTTGGCAACGATCGCATCGAATTCTGGAGACAGGAATAGAGAACGATCGAAGAGGATCGCGACGATGGCGGCTTCAGCGTCGGTCCAGCCGTCCCGGAACCAGTCCGCGTCGTGTAGTCGCTCAAGATGTTTCGGCGTGATTTGCGCCATGCGTTCCAGCGACAGCAGGGCGGGCAGGTCAAGCGGTTGCGGGCTCCGGCCGCTTAGTTGCGCATCCAGGACGGTGTCTAGCACTTCAGAGTTTTCGATCCCCACATTAACCAGCCGCTCAGCCGCGTTGAATTCGTCCTTGTCCTGTAGCCCATCGGCCACCCAGGCCAGGCTCGCAATGCGCGTAGCCACCGACGGCGCGGACTGCTTGGCGTAGTCCCAGTTCTGTAACTCAGACAACTGGTAAGCGGGTGGGAGCGTAGCCGCAGTGGGAGACGGTGCCTCCGTTGGTGTTGGCACGGTATTAGTCGGCGGCGCTGGATGGGTACTTTCCCGCGTTGTAGCGGCCGCCGGGGCTGGCGTGGCTGTCTTTTGCCCTCCAATCTCCGGCTCGGCTGAGTCGACCCTGGCCAGGGCGGCGGTGATGGTAGCCTGGAAGTCCGGGGTCGGATCCTGCCTTTCCTCGGCTTCGCCAAAGAAGCAGCCGGCGGAGGCAATCACCGCCATCAAGCCAAGAACAAACCAGGTCGGTGCGTAACGCATGATCGAAAGTATAGAGTCCCCAGGGGCCATGTGCTATCAGGTACGCTATAATCGCCGCCATTGGGTTCAAGGCGCAACGCAAACTTCACTGGGAGAGTTGCTGACATGGGCAAGCTGGACGGCAGGGTAGCACTGATAACCGGCTCGGGCCGCAACATCGGCCGGGCCACGGCGTTGATGATGGCCTCCGAGGGAGCCAACATCGTGGTCAACGCGCGCAACAACCGCGACGAGGTGGAGGCGACCGCAGCCGCTGTTGAGGAGTTGGGCGTGAAGGCTCTGCCCGTTCTCGCCGACGTTTCCCGGAAAGACCAGGTTGACGCCATGATCGATGCCGCCATGTCCACGTTCGGGCGTATCGACATCCTGGTAAACAACGCCGCCATCCGGCCGCACCAGCCCTTCACCGAAGTGACGGTGGAAGACTGGGAGCATGTGCGCGGCGTAGTCTTGGATGGCGCCTTCTACACGACGCGCGGCGTCATCCAGCAGATGGTGGACAACGGTTTTGGGCGGATCGTGTTCCTCACCGGAGATGGGGCGTTCCGCGGCAGTCCGTTGCGCGCCCACGTGTCCGCAGCCAAGATGGGCATAGTAGGCATGGCCCGCAGCCTCGCCTCGGAGTTTGCGGGCAACAACATCCGAGTCAACGTCGTGTCCCCGGGCAGCATCGACACCAGCCGCGCCAACCCCGAGTGGTACGCCGGCCGGGTTCCCGATTCGTCCGGCGTGCCCCTAGGCCGACAGGGCAAGCCCGATGAGATCGCGTCGACGGTCACCTTCCTCTGCACGGAGGATGGCGGATTCATCACCGGCCAAACCATCCATGTGAACGGGGGGCAAGGCTTCTTCGGCTGACGTGCGGCGCGCCGTGACGAAAAAGAACGGCTCCAATCGGAGCCGTTCTGATTTGTGAAAATGGAGCGGAAGACGGGATTCGTACATATCCGCGCGTACGGTACTGTATGGTGCGGTTCCCCTACTCAATCCTGCCGTCCAGTGCCGCTCACTATCCTCACGTGCCGGCAATTTGGTCGGCAATTGGTCGGCAATCAGGCCGCCTGGGAATCAATGGTCCCACCGCCAGCATCACCGTCGTTCGAACTGTTTTGAGACTGGGCGATGAAGCGTGCAAAGTCGTCCGCCGCCTCCTGCTGCCAACCAGGCAGGACGTGGGCATAGATCTCCATGGTGATTGCCGTATTCGCGTGCCCCATTCGTTGCGATACCACAGCAGGATTGGTTTTCTGATCCAGTGCCACTGAGCAGTGGAAGTGCCGAAGGTTGTGAGGCGTTGCCTGAGGATGGCCGACTTGTTTGCCTAGGCTGCCCACCTTGCGGGTGATTTTCATCGGATTGAGCCACTGACCCAACGGGTCGGCGAATACGATGCCGCGGTCATCGTAAACCCCCGCCAACTCTGCTTTATCTCGGTCTTGCCGTTCTCTATGCCGACGTAGGACTTCTAACGTGCCAGCGTCCAAGCTCACGGTCCGATTCCCCCGAGCGGATTTGGGTGGGGACGAGTTTACTCCGTCGGAGCGTCTCCCCACGGATGAGGTGATTCGGATTTCGGATTTCTCGAAGTCCACCGCGTCCCAAAGCAGGGCGAGCAGCTCCCCGCGACGTATCCCGGTGTACACCAGCAAGTGCAGCGCCGGATATAACCAGTAATCCCGATGATTCTCTTTGGCTAATTTAAGCATCTCGATGACAGCATCGGCTGGCGGCGGTTGTACCTCACGAACCGGAACGGGCGGCGCCTTCGCGGCCGACACCGGGTCCCTCAATATCATCTCCAAATTCAAGGCATGTTTCATAGCCCCGGACAGCACGGAGCGCACCAAACTGACACCATTGGGGTCCATGCCGTTGTCCAGCAGGGCCTTTTGCAAGGCTTGAACGTGGGTTGGGCTGAGCCGCTTCAATTCAACGTGGCCCAACGCGGGGGTCAGGTGATGTATTACGACGCCGCGGTAGCGGTCCTGAGTGGCCTGGCTCAGATGCCCCTCAACGCAATCGGACATCCAGCGGTCCAGCCAGTCGCGCATCATCACGCGCCCGGTGAATGGCACAACCCCGCCGTCAAGCTCAGTAAGCAACTCACGCAACCGCTGATCAGCCTGCTTCTTGGTTCCCTTGACCGAGGCATAACGGCGGATGCGCTTGCCATTCGCGTCGCGGCCGAGGTCTATCGTTAGCTCCCAACTTCCGGGGCTACGTTTTCTGATGCTTCCGGTCATGATGTATGCGCCTCCTCTGCGGCGACGAGGAACTTTGGCAATCTGCTTCGCTGTCCCTGACGATTTATTATATCCGGCACCCGATTTAGCCGCTCGTCGCCGGCACAAAGGACGCGCTCGAATCAGGAGCAACCGATTACCAGACCGACTTCCGGTGCTTGAATCGTCCAGGTTACTCGCACCATGCCAGTGGGCATTGGCGCGGCCTGGTAGATACACCCCGAATTTTCAGGGTGGGCATCCGTCGAGTTATGAATCCGGTTTTGCCAATGTGCGGGAGTACTCCTCCCTAACGAGCTGCGCCAGCCCGCAATCGCCACCAAACGTAATACACGTTTCGCTTGGGGACAGGCTGGGCATTGCCCCTCCGGAAGGGTGGAGGCCCTGATTGGAATCCCCTGTGTCCCCCGACATTGAGTTTGCGGCCCGCCGTTGCGCTTTCGGGAATCCAAGCTATTGCCAGCGTGAGCAAAGTCCGTACCGGCTGATCAGGCGGTCTAAGGCACCGACTAAATTGGAAGAATACTGTGTCGCCGCGGATGCGGAAGATGACGAAACCAGCTCCTGGACAAATCAGATTGTCTCTTCATCGGTGACCTCGACCGGATTTTCAGCCAGATTCCTAACGTCTTCGGGGGTGCAATCGCGCCTCCGATGCACGGTTCACCTGAATCCGCCAAAGGGATACGGGGCGCTGGTGAGACGAGGTATGAGGCACCGAGGGGGTCTGGCAAGGATCTAAGCCCGACGAAATAGACGCTGCGAAGTATGTCCACCACGCCAGAGCGATGTTGACACCCTGTAGTAGCGAAGCTGGGCGCGATTTTCGGCACCAGGTTGCAGGCGGAGACCGTCAGTAGACCAACCTGGGCGCTCATCGGCCAGGCGTGTGGCGTCATCGTGGCCAGATCAAACGCCGAGGGCAGCGCAGGAAGGGAATGGCAGGGCGTGTAGTCGTGCCAGGGCGGTGCCGAACTGCTTTTACCAGGGCCAGTTGTGGGGGAGATGAAGGGTGAGACGGCGGGCTCTGGGGGTGAGCCGTCCGGCCAGGGAGAAGAAGCGTAGCCGGAGGGTCGGGCTTGTTGAAAAAGCCGGCTTGATCGCGGAGTTCAATGATGGGTTCGGCTACAATGCCGGGAAATCCGCCGTTGCCGATGGTGCATATGATCGAGCCTCTGGACCGAAGCCGCCGCGACTCCACCCTGTTTCAGTTCACCTCCAAACAGTTGCGGGACTTCATAGACCCCAACCATCTCTTGATCCGGATCGATGAGCAGTTGGATTTTGCCAAGCTGGTCGAACCCCTGGAAGAATGCTATTGCCCCGACTTCGGCAGACCCGCCATCCATCCTGAGGTGATGGTGAGAGCGCTGCTGATCTGCTCGCTGTACAACATCGCGTAGTTCCGCCGGCTGTGCTCGGCGATCTCGGAGAACATCTGCTACCGCTGGTTTTGCTTCCTGACCATCGACGACCCGGTGTTTGACCATTCTTCCGTCAGCCACTTCATCGACCGGATCGGTCGGGACGGCTTCGCGGCGATCTTCGACGGTCTGAACGACGAGCTGCTGCGGTTGGGGATGTTGTCGCCGGAGATGTACGTGGATGCCAGCCTGGTCAAGGCCAACGTGAGCGGGTACGGGCTGGAACCCAGCGGGCTGACCGTGGCGGAGTTCAAGGAGCAGGCCATCGAGGAAAACGGCCTCTTCGTGCTGACCACGACCACCGTGGATGACGATGGTATTGAGCATGAGAACGTAAGGCACTTCCAGAGCCCAGAGGGCCGGATGCCGCTGAACCCGGTGGACACCGACGCTCGCTGGAGGACCACCAGGGCCGGCAAGGCGTCGGGATTGCAGTACCAGGAGAACGTCATCGTCGACCTGGGCGGGTTCATTCTGTCCAGAGGGGTAACCTACGCCTCGTAACGGGAATCGAAAGCCGTCGCTGGTCTGCTGGAAGGTCTACCGCTGCAACCGGTGTCGCTGGCTGCTTACACCGGCTACAGTGATGGTCGGCTCCGGCATCTGCTGGAGGAATAGGACATCACTGCGTACATTCCCATCCATCCCAAGCAGGAAACCAGCATGGTGGCCAGCGGCGATTTCGTCTATCACGGCGACCACCTGGTTTGCCCACAGGGCAAAATCCTGCGCCGGAGTACGTACCACAAACGGCAGCGATCCTACCAATACGTGGCACGTCAGAAGGATTGTCAGGTCTGCCCCATCAAGGACACCTGCCTCCCGCCAGGGCAAAAACGACGTTTCTTCGGAGTAACGATCCATCACCCCGAGTATGCGAGAGCCCGGGAGCGCAACCGCACTGCGGCGTACCGGCTTGAGAGCGTCCGACGTAAGACCATCGCGGAAGGAACCTTCGCTTCTCTCGACCGATTGGGATGGGAGAAGTCCAGGTTGCGGGGACTCTGGAAGGTGGACTGCGAGGGCTACATGGCGGCGTTGGCTCACAACGTGCTGAAGATGGTGCGGAAACTGGGTCGCGGCGTCGGGCCGCCCAATCCGGTGGACCCCGCCGACGCAATTGCCGCCAACGCGGCGCACGCCACTGACGATACAGTCGCTAATTTCGTCGTGCGGTCATCGTGGTTTGGATGGCTAACTTGGTGGACACAACACCTCAAGCCCGCATCTCGGTAGATCCTGCTCCCGTTGGCGACTTTCTCAACGGACCCGGTCATTGACCCACCCTGAAAGCGTGGTGATTTAGCTATTATCAGTTTGTAGTTGGCCGGTCAATCACCTTCTTGGTTGCTGAGCAGGGCGCGGTGTGGGGACAGCCCTTCCCGGTAGCTGGCGCCCTCGATGACGATCTGGTAACTGGCGTTGGCCAAGCGGTCCAGGGCGCTATTGTCCAGGATGGGATCATCGAAGAGGCTGAGCCATTCGTCCACGGCACGGTTGCTGGTGATGATGAAGCTGGAAGCCCGATGTCGGTTGAGGATGAGGTCATACAGATCCGCCGACTGTTGGGCGGTGAGGCGGTGGAGCCCCAGGTCATCCAGGATGAGCAGGTCTGGGGTGAGGAAGGACCGGAAGGCTCGGTCGACGGAGTTGTCCACTCTGGCCTGAGCCATGGCCCTGAAGAAGTCGTCGGCGTGGACGAAGCGCACGGTGTGTCCGGCGCGGATGGCCGAGTAGCCCAGGGCCTGGGCGAGAAAGCTTTTCCCGAAGCCATTTGTCCAACCAATCGCTCAACTTATGCCGGGTCTTGGACGGGGTGATGCCGCGGTCCAATTCAGACAGGATTTCGCGCAGCCACGTTGGGCGTCGGACTTCTTCCCGCGAACCGTTTCCGTTTTACGCATTCGTTTGCCGTTGGCGTCGCGTCCCAGGAACACCTGGATTTCCCAGGAACCGGGGTTACGTTGTCGGATAGTTCCTTTCATGATCATTTGCCTTTTGTGTCGACGGGGCTGAGTTGAAAAAATGTCCTGGGGCAGTCAGTGCTGGCCGGCGAGACGTCGGCGCCATCGGATCGCCATCGTGTGTTTCCCGTTCGCCGAACACAGCTGAACTACCCGGTCGAAAACACTATCGAAGTCGGTGCTAACCAAAAACAGCAGGATGCCCCATACGCTCCAGACTAACTCCAGAGGCGTATTGCGCGCCGTCGTGATAGTGCGCGCCGAACTTCGGAGCAAACGGTTACGGAGTTGCCCCGGGCGCCTCCCCCTCAGGAGGAAGCCTCAATCTTTCGTCCAGAGCCCAGCGGGGGATGAGCAGTCGGGCGCCCATCTTGACCGAGTAGATGCGCTGCTGGCGGATCTCTTCCCTAACCATCCACTCACTGACCCCGAGGGCGCTGGCGGCTTCCTTGACCGTGTATGCCAAACGTTCTGTCATGCCATTCTCCGTTCTTGCGGCTCGCCAGCGGGTCTCACCCGAGAAGACGCTCCGCGATTGGCTCGGGTCAAACCAATCGAAGAAGTGCAGTAGCAAGCGACTTCCGACAGGTCTGCCCGTTACGTGACCGCAACGTACAGCAGGTTCAGAACACGCGGTTTTGCGAAATTGAAACCGTGCTCAATCGATCGCGGAAAGGACGGGATTGGCGGCCGCCGTCGTTGGTCGCAAAGAGTCAACCTTTGGTGGAACCGGTTTTGTTGAGCCCACTCCAGCGGCCCATGGCTGTGCGTTCCAGTGCGCCGGCGTCGTGGTTGTTCACTTTGAAACAGGGTAGTCTCAGTCCGTCGGGTTAGATTTCGGCCATGTCCAGCTCATCGGCATCGTATACAAGCAAGTCCCCGTCATGAAAAAGTCGTTTCAACCCTTCAATTTCGGCTGAAAGCGCGTCACTTTCTTCGGTCACGACACCAGTTTTGCCTCAGCTGCATCGGCACGCCGGACAGCCTCGTCACGCTGCTTTTCCAACTCGCGTGGTTGATTGCCTGATTCCTGAGAACCGGGTGTGAACTCGGCGTTGCCCGTTTCGCTCTTTTCCAGTTGGCGACGGAGAACTTTGATCTCCGAATCACGTTCCTTGATTCGGTTGGCGAGATCGCGCTTGGTTAGATCGCGGCGCCGGTTTGCACCCTGTACAGCCGATCGGATGTCACAAGCCTGTAGCCAGGCGGTAGGTGGCGAGAATGCAGGCGACGACGGTTGGCGCGACGAAAGCGGTGGCGAAAGCCACTGCGGGGAGGGAAAGCGATTGGGTGCCGAAGATGGGGGTGAGCCAGAGTGCCCGGGGTTTTCTGATGATGGCCTTCCATGGGATGGCCGTGGGCCGTGCGATCAGCGGTGCGGCTGCGATGATCAGGATGCCGTTGACCAGTCGGGCGGATATGGACCAGTAGAGCGGGCTGGCGTGGGCGTTGCCCCAGGCCATGAGGGGTAGGGAGAGGGAGAAGCAGATGGCGGCAGCCAGCATGGTGGCGGCCGGGTGGGTGAGCGCTCGGATGGCTGGTCTTGTGGTCAAATTGCAGTCCTTGAAGGCAGGAAGGGGGGCGCGTTGTTACAAGTGCGGAGGCCTGGGGTGGACTTGTAACAGGCACTTGTAACAATTTTGGGGCCGATTCGGGCCGATTTCGTGCGTGGGTCGTGCTGAATTGTTACAAGTGTTACAAGTGTTACAAGTCTATAGCCGCCCTATAGAGCAGCCCGGACGAATATTCGTTCTGCATATGGTATACGTTAACGCGGGGGGTAGACATCTAACACTTGTAACACTTGTAACAAAATGGGCCTGAAATCGGTGGTGATTAGGGTGGTTTGTGCTGATTTTGGCGGTTTTTGGGACGTTCATCGTCCATCGGGTAAGATCCGGCCCTTGGCGAGATCCTGGTAGAAGCCGCGGTTGGCCTCGTGGTGGATGAGGACGGCGAGTGAGCGGACCATCATGGCGGCTACCGTGTCGGCCTCGATGCCGGCGCAATGGTGGGCGGGCCGTCGGCCGGGCCTGTTGCCCAGAAGTTTGTTGAAGAAGGTGTCCCGCTGGTTGAGGCGCGCGGTGTACTCGGCGCGAAGGTAAGCGCGTCGTCGGCGAAGAATGGGCGGCCGCGTAGGACCATGGTGGCGGCGGGAACGTGGTTGCCCTGGAGGTCCAGGATCTCCATGATGGCAATGGGTTCGCAGTCCTGGTCGATGTGATCGACCCATCGGGGCTGCAGGTGCTGGTCGACGACTGACTGGCAGAGTTCGATTTCGGGTTGGGAGCTGAGCGATTTCGCGATGACGATGGCCCGGTCAAGGGCGATGCCGGCGGTGGGGGAGAAATGGGCGTTGCACATGGTGGCGCCTCCTCATGGGCTTTGCCATGAGGGTAGCGACAGGTAGTGGCGCCGGGTTTGCCGGGTTGTTCAGGCGGCGGGGCCGACGGTGATGGTGAACGGGCTGCCGGGAGCGGTCAGGCTGATGGGCTGCTGTACAAGAGGGTGTCGTTCGTCAGCCAGCATGGCGCTGAACTTGTGGGCCTCGTAGGCGGTCTGGGCGTGCTCGGGCGCGCGTGAGGCCCATGCGGCTTCGAAAGTCTCGCGGAAAACGTCGTTGGTGAAGTCGTCGAAGGGGTTTTCGTCGTAGTCGTGGTTGTACTTGGCCAGCGAGCGGTTGGCGTAGTTGAGGATGGAGTGGATGTCCTCGATGGTGGCCGATCGCGCGGCGATGTAGGCGCAGCGGTCGTTTAGAGGCAGGCAGGGAAGTTCGATCATTGCGGGGTCGCGGTCGGGCAGTTGGACGACCACGGTGATCGAGTCGAAGAGGGCGTGGGGGTGTCGGGAGTCGGCGCGCTGGTCAAGGACCCACTGGAGGCACTCGTCCGCGGTCTGCCAGATGTGGTGGCCATCCCTGATGGTGAGGAGCGATACGTGGGGTGAAGAGCGGTCTGTGGTGAGCTGGAAGCCGAGGTCTTCGTGGATGAGCGCGTCGTGGAGGGCGACGGTTACGGGTTCGGGGAGAGAGCGGTCGGGCTGAAAGGCATACTCGACTGGTGAGAGGCGCCGGCGGCCTTCCGGGTAGTTGCGCCGGTCGATTTCGGGCGCCCAGTAGGATGCGAGCCAGGCTTCGTCCACGTAGTGGAGGATGGTGCCGTTCTAACGGGCGTTTTCCTCGACCTCTTTGAGGAAGTTGCGCATGAGCGGGAGGTCGGGCTCGGGGTTGCCGGACCCGGCGTAGAAGTTGACGCTGCAGGTGGCTTCGGCCACCGGGTAGCCCACTGGGCTGTCGGGCGGGTTGACCCAATACTGGCGGTTCATGGTGAGCAGGGGAGTTTCGGCCGGCTTGGGGCGGAATTGCTGGCTGTGGCTGGTGGTCCACGGCTCGTAGGTGCGGTAGGCCACACCGAGTCCGAGGACGCCGCCGGGTACTTTGACGGGTTCGTGGAAGCCGAAGGGGTCTGCAATGGGTAGCGTCATGTGAGAATGTTGCTCCTGTACGCTGGTGGAAAAGATACGGCCGGCTCCGCCAGTGGGGGCGTGCCGGCTTGGTTTGAAGGCTGGCCCGGTGGCCCGGCCTGGATGGTTTTCGACGCGCGCTGTGGGACGCCAATGCGCTATTGGAAGCGTTGAGTGGGAAGGTGAGTCGGGTGGCTTCCGTTGGAGCTGGTCACCGCGCCTTCCACGATGTTGGCGTCCTGTGGGGCGATGGTTTCGGGGCAATCGTTTTCGCGGTGATAATCCAGCTGGCGGGCGAAGTCCCTGCGGATGAATCGCATAGTGACGAAGGCGTAAATGATGGTCAGTAGGGCAACGCCACCGAGGTGGGTGATGAGAGAAGCCTGGTCGTTGGTGACCAGGCTGATCGTCCAGTAGGGGATGGTGGGACAGAGTATGGTGGCGAAGTGAGCGTTCCAGGCGCGTTTTCTGGAGTTGCGGAACTTGAAGTGCTGGGCACAATCCTTGGCGTTGGGGTAGGTGAGATGCCACCTGACGATGTAGGGCACGGCGACGATGAAGAACGCTACGTAGGTGGTGGCGACGAGTGAGATGACGGTTTTGGAGATGGGGCTCTGCTGGGTGACGAAGGCGGTTGCGGCGAAGGCGAGGAAGAAGACGAGTATTCCCTGGGACCAGATTTCTCGTTTGCTGCGGATGGGTGGTGGCTGGTAGTTGTTCAACTTTTTTCTCCGTTGACGTAGGTGATGGGCGATAGTCGCCAGATGGTGTAGTTGCGTTCCTTGGGCATGCGGGAGATGGTGACCTCGTCGCCGTTTTCGAGCTTGCGGACGACGTCGTGGCCGTCGGAGATTTTCTTGGAGAGGCTGCGGGCGCGGCCGGCGGCGGTGCGACCCTTCAGGGGAAGTATGGGTTTGCCGTCTTCCGGTTCGCAGATTGAGAAGAGTTCGGTGGCGGTGACGGGTTGGTCCTGGTGGGTTTGCCACCAGATGTTGAGGAAATGCATCCATTGCTCGTCGCGCTGTTCGGCCTGGTCGATGAAGACGGCGGCATTGCCAAGGAAGGCGTTGATGCCGGCGTGGTGGAGGATTGAGGCGGTGGTGATGCGCCAGGTTTCGAAGCCGCCCATCACGTCGGGGCCGCGGTGTTCGGGGCAGCCGGCCTCGATCCAGTGGTGGACGATTGAGCAGAGTGCGGAAAGAATTTTGGGGCGGTGCTGCCTGACGTGCTTGATCAGGTGAGGGTGTCTGAAGTTGGAGCGTTCGCCTGGCTCGGACATACGGGCGTTGAGGCGGATGGAGAAAGAGCGCTTGACGAGTTCTGAGCTGAGGGAGAGGTTGTTGGCGGTGGCGAAGTCGACGATGCCCATGCGGGAGAGCTGGTAGTGCTGGTCGTCGTGTCCGAGCTTGCGTTTGCCGAAATTCTCGCCCGTGAGGTACTGGGCCCAGACAGGGTTGTCCACGCGTCCGGCCAGGTTGTCCCAGAGGAGGATGCCGTTGTTGTTCTGGAGGCCGGATGCGATCTCCTTGGCCGATTCGTCGCGGTCGGCGGAGAGTTGCATCTTGGTGGGCATGAAGCCGTTGGCGACGATGCTGAGGACCTCAGCAAGGAGGGTGGCGCCAGTGCGGGGCGCGGGCTTGCCGAAGAGGGCAAGTGGAGTGACCGGAGCGCGGACGGAGAGTATGGGCATGATGGCGGCGGCGAAGCAGTTGGCGCGGTCGGCTGCGGTTTCAAAGGGGAAGTCGGCGATGATGTCGTCGAAGGCGGCGATTGCTTCGGGCAGGTCCATCAGGATGATGGGGAAGGGGCAGTCCATCAGGATTCTTTCCTGATGGTAGTAGCCGTTTTCGGTAGTGAGCTGGTCGGAGTCGGCGGCCAGGTATGGAGTGACGGAAATGCGGCGGAGGCGTGGGATGTCGCGGTGGGGGGCACGGGGAAGGTCTCTGACGATGTTGTAGTTGGGCTGCTGGGCGCGTATGCCGTGGTCGCGGGTTACGGAGTACCAGAAGATGTGCCGGGAGAGGATGTCCCTCATGTGGGGTTCTTCTATGGGGTAGATGGTGAGGCGGTCCTCGTCGTCGGGTTCGGTGGTGACGAGCTTGCGGTCTTTGCGGTAAAGGTTGAAGTCGCTGGTGGCGGGGCGGTAGTTTTGCGCGAGGATGGCGTCCCAGCTGGCGTCCACCTGCTGGCGGTACTCGATGTCGCCGTTGGCGATGAGCGCAGGACGGTCCTGGGGCAGGGTGCGGTGCTGGCCAGCTTCGTCGAGTGGGTCGAACTCTTCTGCGGGGTTGGCAATGGCTTGGTGGACGGCGTTGACGATTTGGGTAGCGTCCGGGTCGGCGGCGGCGACCTTGTCACTTGGTCGAGTCATGTGCATGCTGCTCCGTAATTTGAACTGGCCTGACGTTATATGACGTCACGTCCACCGCGGTTTTGCAAAAACCGGGAGCAGCGGCGGCGAGAAATTCGGTTCGGGCCGAATTCGCGCCGGGAACGTGACGGTGTTCATATGTGGTACTATCGAAGCTTAGGATGTGCAGTGAGTTCAGTTTGTTCCAGTTGACTCTGGATGTTGTTAGTCGTCGCATCAGTCTCACCGCATGGGGTCGCCTGTCCAGCATTGACAAAGCCACCGCGGTTCGAATGCACCTAGCCGGAAGCTGCCTCCGAAACTTCCAGTGGAGCAACTGCCCAACGGCCGTTACTACGTGGTCGTTCCGACGGCAAACGACAGACGTTACGTGGTGTATGCTCGAGTTACTTCAGCAGACCCAAAGATGATATGGGTGAGTCGAGTCGTGGAGTGGGCGACGGAGCGGGGATGACGGCCCGATGATTTGGTGAAGCCATCGGTTCCGGCCTGAATAGTGACCGTCACCGTTTACGGCGTCTGGTCGCGGACCACATGGTGGGGACGATAGTAGTGGAGCCTCGGGAGCGGTTGAGCCATTTCGGGTTTGAGTACGTGGAGGCTGCACTGGCAGGACGCGGAGCACGCATTCCGGTCACGGAAAAAGGCGAGCTTGAGGATGATCTGTGAGGGGCGCGACCGAGGTGATAATCGTGCTGTGCGTTCGGCTTTATGGAAGATGTTCGGCCCGCCGGCGTGCAGAGCGTGCGCTGGCAGCGCAGGAAGGCTGAGGCAGCACCCTAGCGCCTACCAGACCCAGGTTTCGGATTACGTGGGTATTGATCAGAATGTTGGCGACGCGGCGTTGTCAGCCTAAGCCGAGTTGTACGGTAGGGTGGAGCGAAAGCTATTCGCCGAGGTGGCGACTGGCCGGTCAGCGGCAGCGTTAAAGAGCGTGTCCCTGAAGCGGCACGGGGTTCCGGCCAGGATGTTCAACGGGGTCGGGTGTCGCCGGAAGGGAAGATCGCGTCGGTGCGGAAGCAGCAGAAGCTGCGGGCGGACAGCCTGGGCCGGCGTATTGCTCGTGCCCAGCGGCAGATTGCCAGCGCTGCTGAGCACGGACGTTGGGATCAGGTCCGCCAGAAGCGGCGCGGGTTGGCGACCCTGCAATCCAGGCTGGCGCCGTAGGAAGCCGATATTGCGCAGGGACGAGTACAACTATGCTTCGGATCCAAGCGCTTGTGGCGGAAGCAGCGCCACCTTGCGCAGAACGGCTACGCCAGCCATCAGGAATGGCTAGTGGACTGTCAGGATGCTCGCAGCGATGAGTTCTTCGCGCTGGGGAGCAGGGACGAGACGTCGGGCTGCCAGCTTTGTGTTGCCAGCGTTGCTGACGATGGGGCCCTGACCCTGCGGCTTCGGATGCCGGATTGCCTGGCCCGTCAGCACGGCAAATACCTGACCATTCGAGGTGTGCGCTTCGCCTACGGCCACGAGCAGATGCTGGCGGCGCTGGACAGCAACGACGATTACTCTCGGTATCGGCGTGAGCATGGCGAGAAAGCGGCCCGAGCCAGCGGTCTGGGCCAGGCGATCAGCTACCGGTTCAAGCGAGACGAGAAGGGCTGGCGGGTGTTCGCCACCACGGAGATGATGGACGTTCCGGTGGTTACGGAACGAAGTCGTGGAGCCGTCGGCGTGGACCTGAATGCCGACCGTTTGGCCGTTGTGGAGACCGACACCTCGGGCAATCCGGTACACTCCTTCAGCGTGCCGCTGGTTACCTACGGAAAGTCCGCCCATCAGGCTGAGGCCATTATCGGCGGAGCGGTGGCCAGCGTAGTCGAGTACGCCTGCGACGTCGGCAAGCCCATCGTCATCGAGAAGCTGGACTTCCGGTAGAAGAAGGCTGCTCTGGAAGGTCAGTCACGCAAGTACAGCCGGATGCTGTCCAGCTTCAGCTACGGCAAAATCGAAGCGTACTTCCTGTCCCGTGGCAACCGCCAAGGCGTGGAGGTACATCAGGTCAATCCGGCCTTCAGTTCCGTGATCGGCCGTGTGAAGTTCATGGAACCTTGCCGGCTCAGCGTCCACCAGGCAGCGGCCTTGGTGCTGGCCCGTCGTTTACTCAGCTGTTCCGAGCGCATCCCGCGCCGGTGGGTGGCCCCCATCTGCACTGCCGTTCACGCCGCCTTTACTGTACCCATGAGGTAGTACGTGAAGCACGTGTGAATGTACTGGGGTACGATTCTGGATGGGTTGGGACCGGCGCTTGCAGCACAACACCGGCTGGGGAGGCGGAGACGCAGACCCAATCCGGTTCAGGCTGTCGCGCGGGCTGATGCCCGCGGGGTGGCTTGAACCGGGACCAGATCGGTGTTCTCGGGTGAAATTCCCAAGCGGAGTCGCCTTGAACCGTTGGGGCGGCGGTCCGCATATGGTGGATCTTCAGGGATGGCTGACGATAGGCATGTAACTATAGTCAACCACTTTCACAACGGTTCACTCCTGCAGAAACCCCCTGACGCGCTCCCTGCGACACCACTCCAGCGTGGGCAGCCCGTCCTGCCGGGCACTCCGCCTGATCTCACCCAGCGCCACCATGGCCAGTAACGCCTGCTCGCGGGTGTTGCCCAGATGACTGCCCGAGGCTCGCTCTGACCGCCGGGCAAACCCGGCCAGTATCTCGCCGATCTCTGCGGTGGTCAGATCCCCCGCAGCTGTCAGCAGAGCCGGTTCAATCAGGTTCATGGCATCGCAGATCTCGTCCAGCGCAGCGTCGATCTGCTCCTCGCCGGCGGCGCGGGCGATCGCCGCTTCGATCATCCGGAATGCATCTCTGATGATGCTCGCCTCGTCTCTCACTACGACCTCTCGGAAAGTTGCGCGATCACCGAAGTGTCGGCGGGGATCTCGGGCTCATATCCTGTCCTAGCTGCTACTGACCTTGCACGGTGATCAAGGAAGGTTCGTCGCCGTTGCCGCCGTAAACGATGGTGACGTAGATGTTCATCACGTCCACCCGCTGTACCACGATCGCTCCGGCCGGACCCTGCACCGCCGAAGACGCCTCGTCGGAAGGGGCATCGTCCGACGGGGTCTCTATCGCCGTTGCCGATTGGTCAGTCTCCTCGTCGTGGCGGTGCATCAACATCTGCACCTCTTCCTCGATGTACCTGCTGTTGAAATCGGGTCGCATCTCGGCTTCACTGGGGAGGTCGACCAGATTGCTCACCAGATCGCTTTGTCCGAAGAGTACGCGTACTTTCCTCTTCTGGGCCTCGGCCAGGATTCCCGCATCGGGTTCCATGTCGGGGAACACCAGCACCGGTATGGCATAGACGCCGATATCCGGTCGAGACTTGAGCTTGTCGCGGACGGCGTTCGCCGAACTCCAGGTGTCCTTCAACGGATCGGGCAACGGGACGGTTGTGCCCATCGCCTCCTGGCTCAGCCAATGGTCATCACGCAGCCGGTATTGCCCGGGCATGAACTTTACCACCAGACGACCGATCCTTTCGAAGAAGACCACGCAATCCGGCGCCGCGTTCCGGGTGGCCACCCAGGGATGGAAGAGCGTCTGGCCGTTCCGGTCGCTGGATTCGAACTGCTCCCAGGCCTCCTGCTCAGTCGGGCTGAGGGGCCGGTCGGGGTTGGCGTTGACGGTCTTCACGGTTTTCATCCTTCGGAGCTCTGGGCTCGATTGTTGAATCACCCGCGCCTCCGCCCGAGGACGGAGACGACAGGCAATTCCAACGTCTCCGTCCTCTTTGCCGACACCGCGTTGCCATCGGTCGGACCCGGCGCTGCTCCAAAGGACGGTCGCTTACACCGGCCGGGGCTATGCCGGCAAGCGCTGGTTTCCCTGGTGGACGCGCATCCACACATCCACGCGCCGTAGGAATGGGATGGGCCTGGTCGTCGTGGCGACGCCTGAGGTTGTCCCGAACCGCTGGCGCTCCAGCGCGGTCCGGTCCATCTCGTCCCAGCGCGGCAGATCTTCCCAGGCGCCGGCGAAGCGAGGATGAACGGGTCCTCCGCTGGTCAGCACCAGGAGGCGCCTGGCGCGGGAGAAGGCCACGTAGTGCTGGCGGGCGTGGTCAAGGTCCGCGACGCGGTGGGCGGGCTCGTAGGGCAGACGGGCCGAATGGCCGGCCAGGTCCCGTCCCGCCGGATCCACCTCCCGGTTGTCGAAGTCCAGCGAGCCCACGATCACCACGTCCCACTCGCGACCCTTGGCCTGGTGGATGGTGGTGACGATCACTCCGTGGCGAGGTGGTCCGTCACGGTGGTGGTCCGCCCCGGCGCCGGCCGAAAGCCGCTGCGCCGGTATGCCGGCGTGTTCGAGGGCGTCCAGGTAGGCCGCGGCCACGTCACCCCGCACCGAGTGCAGCAGCAGCGCCACCTGGTCGTAGCCGGCAATCACGCCCCGTTCCTTGAGAAACTTCAGCAGCTCCACCAGCTGCCGCTTCTCGTCGGCGGGGCTCCTGCCCTCGACGGCGATGACGGCCGGGTAATCGGCGCAACTGTTGGCCTGGTGGGGGACGATGGTCTTGTGGTGGCGGAAGGACGCGCCGCCGTCGGGGTTGGACCAGTCGGCCGCGTCCGCCATCCACCCGTCGTAGAATCCGACGATGGAGGGGTGGCTGCGGTAGTTCACGTTCAGCCTCGCCACCCTGCAGTCGTGGAAGCGTTCGGGGAACTCCAGGATGTTCCGCACGCTGGCGCCGCGGAAGCGGTACAGGCTCTGGTCATCGTCGCCTACCATGCATGGGTTGCGGTGGCTGGCCGACATGCGGAGCAGTAGGCGTTCCTGGGCGTAGCTGGTGTCCTGGTACTCGTCGCACATCAGGTGGCGGATGCCACGGGAGAGCCCGCCTGCGATGGCGTCGTCGTCCAGGAGGCGCACGGCCCCGGTCTGCAGATGACCGAAATCCACCAGGTTCCCGTCCAGCAGCAGCTCCTCATAGCGCCGGAAGCAGCGTCCCAGGGCGGCAAGGAACCGGTCCGGAGAGGCCGTCAGGTTCCGAGGGGATATGAGCTCGTCGCAGATGCGGTCGAAGTGCTTCTGGCCGTGCCTGATCACCAGGCGCGGCTCCCGCCAGCGCCAGCCGCCCCCTTCCAGGTCATCCAAGTCGGGTCCGAAGATGTCGTCGAAGCGCTCCGCCAGCAGGAGGCGCTCCTCCTCCTCGTTCAGGACCTGGAAGTCGGGCCGGAGACCCGCCCGGTCGGCGTGGTCTCGGAGCAATTTGTGGCAGAGGCTGTGGATAGTGCCGATGCGCACCCGTTCCAGACCCTCCCGGAACCCGGTTTCCTCGCTGAACGCGCGGAACTTTTGCCTCAGTTCCACGGCGGCGCGCTTGTTGTAGGTGCAGAGCACTAGCTCCCCAGGCTCGGCGGCTCCCAGCAGCAGGATGTTCACCGCCCGGAGGGCGATGGCCAGGGTCTTGCCGGTGCCCGGACCGGCCACCCCCAGTATCGGGCCGCTCAGGTGGGATATGAGCTCAAGCTGGCCCGGGTCCAGGCGGGGATGGCGGCGCAGCAATTCGCAGGCGATGTTCGGGTCGCTCCTCATGACGATTGGCTCCGGTATGGGATTTGGGCAGCGCGCGACGGTGGGCCCGTGGTTCGTGCGTCCATCGCGGCGGTCCGCAACTCCAGCATGTCAGAACCTGGGAAATCTCGCTGGTCGCATTCGCGTTCAGCCGCGCTCGATGACTCTCCTCATCTGAAAACAGTTGACCCGGCCGCTGACTCGTAGGATTTCCAGACCCGCTGACGACAGGGACAACGCGGGTTGATCAGGGAGACGCACGGGGGCGGATGGGGTTTGCATTGCAGGGGAGTCGTGCTCGCTGTGGGCCCAGTTCAGCCGGATCAGACCGTCGCTGACGGCAAACACCTCGTGGCTGATGCGCTCTGCGTCAAGGGCGGACGCCATGCCCCATTGCCGGCATATCTGCTCCAATTGTTCCACCGGGTTGGCGTCCCCCCACAGGAGATGCACCGCCTTGCGCTTGGCAAGTCGCACCATGGACTCATCGGGCTCCATGTCGGGGAAGGCCAGCACCGCCGTGACGAAGGGGTTGTAGTCAGTCTCCGCCAGCTCGGCGATGTCGTCATGAAGGTCCAGGGCTCCCAGCCAGGCCTCGTCCAGCGGCGAACCATCTACGGCCTTCAGTTCACGACGGGTGCGCAGATGCCACTCCCCGTCGATCAGCAGGTAGTGCCCTCCCTTCACCTGCAGGGCGAAACGGCCCAGGCTCTCCAACCACACGGCGAAATCCACCTCAATGCGCCCGTACCCTCGGCGCCACTCGTAGTACACGAACCCATCGCGGCCGCTTCTGGCCAATCCTTCGTAGATCCGGCGCTCCGCTCCCCGTTCGAGCATCTCGGCGCGGATGGGCGGAAATCTTTGTGGATACATTCTCATGTTGGTTGCTTCTCCTATTTTTTGGTGCGCCGGAGCGACGACCATTGAACGCACTGGTGGTGAACGGGCGGACCGCCGCCCCAGCGGAACGTGTGCCCAGCCAAACTCCGACCACTCGACCGAGTCTGCGAGAAAGGCTTGGGGCATCCACCAGGCGAGCTGACCCGAATGACGATGACCACATGGCCATTGGACGACCCCATGCCGCCGCTGATCGTCGACGACGTGGAACGCGACACCCTGGAACGGTGGGTTCGCCGTCCCAAGACGGCGCAGGCTTTGGCGCTGCGACCCCGGATGATATTGGGCTGCGCCGTGGGTTACAGCAACACGGCAGTGGCTGCTGACTTGGGGGTATCCGACGCAACGGTGGGCAAGTGGCGTGCTCGGTTGGTGGAGCGCCGGCTGGATGGCCTGTCCGACGAGCCCCGCAGTGGCCTACCCAGAGCGGTTACCGATGACGACGTGGAGCGAGTGATTACATTGACTCTGGAGACGACACCTCGGGGCGCCACGCACTGGAGCAATCGCTCCATGGCCCGGAGTAGTTGGTTGAACCACAACACCGTCAGTCGCATCTGGTGCGCCTGCGGGTCAGGTCTTGCATCGGCCTGAATCGCACCTGATGGGGAGGCAGAACAACACCCGTAGGCCTTTTCGGAAAGTGGTAACGGACATGGCCAAAGGCACTTTCTCTACTCACAAATGGAGAAAAAAGTAACCCTAAGTGCACCGTATTGCGAACTTTCCGGTGGGAGATAGCACTTCAAGGGACCGTCCCAGTCGCACCGCCGATTTTAACGCAACCCAACCCAGGCGTCCAACCTTGGCGGAAGCGAGGGTTGGGCAAAACTCTTGGCTGAGGCTAACGAACCGATGGCGATGACGCCCCTTCGTTGCGAGGGTCGCAGACGGTCTTGCTCTCCAAGCCTCCGCCGAGGCCGATATCAGATGGGCCGTAAGCCTCTTCGATGGCAAGAATATCGGGCCGTTGCGCCAAAGCCGCCAAATACTGGGTCGGAACACACAAAGCATCTTCCGTCTCCCAGAAATCAATCTTCTCCAACCAGTCGTCCAGCGTCAGGTCGGTCTCGATGTCAGGATAGACCCCAATCCTAATGGCTACGCCTTCCGGGAGGGCTTTTCCCGCCGCATATTGAAATATGAGGCCCCACAAATTGGGGTCAATACGTTGCAACCTTGGACCGAGTTCGATGATTTCGGGTTCGGATGTCGGCGTGAACTCGGAGGGGGCGTGGGTGCATCCGTCAAAGCACACGCCAATATCAAGAGACCAGCCAGCAGCAAGCAAAGGCGCAGTATTCCCCTCAGTGAATCAGGTTTCAGCCGGGCTCCTCTTTGAATATGGCCGACCATACCATGCGGATTCGAGCACTGATACGGCGTAACCGACGGCACCGGTATCGTTGGGGTCTACATAGCACCAGCCTTTCCTTCCTCCATTTATTTCTTTGAACAACTGCTTGGGGTCGGAAAAAGGTTGATGGGCTTGAACGTTAAACATGCCGGATTGGTTGAATCGCACATAGCCAAAATAGTCTGAGCCAGGTTTCCTTAGAGCGTAACCACGGCTGCTACTTTTCCATTCCGGCTCAACTGGACGGCCAATCAGGGAAACCAGGGAAAAGATTTCAAATGGCACCTGCCGTTGCACTGCGTTCATGCCTTTATCCATCTTTCAAGCTTTCTAGTCAGCATCCGCCGAAATGATAAACCGTTTTCAATGTGATTCTCACTTAGCTGCCTGTACGAAATCCGGGTCCACCTCAGACCTCCGGGCCGTTCTCCCTCAGGTTGGCGATGTACTCCGCCCCGGTTCTGGCTGGCATGGCACGACTCCTGTGTCTGTCTGCCTTGTGGTTTCCGGAATGGAATCACGCTGTTCTTGGGGCGTCATTGTCTGCCGGTTCCACAGGCTCACCATTTCATCGCGAGCCTGTCGAATTCATCCTGAGCTTTTCGAAGGAAAGGGCATTGCAGCGACTCGCGGGGTGGAATTCAGGGCAATCATTCAATCACAGAAATCACGGTTCAGACTATGATACGATTCGGCCGTGTTGCGACAGTCTCGCCATTTTATTGTGAACATGTCGAAGGAGTACGAAAGATGTATGTGATCATCGCGCCCATTCAGATCAAGCCGGGCTGCAAGCAGCAGTTCATGGACGCCATTGTCCCAGATGCCATCGGCTCGGTGAACGATGAGCCCGGGTGCCGACGCTTCGACGTCATCCAGGACGCCGGCGACGAGAACCGCATCTGGCTCTATGAAGTCTACGACGACGAGGCGGCCTTCCAGGCCCACACCCAGGCGCCCCACTTCATCAAGTTCCGCGACGCCACCGCCGACATCCGCGTCGAGGGCATCCAGGGTGCGGCCCGCGGCAGCACCAACGTCTGGCCAACCGACGCCGAGTGGAAGTAGGAGAAGCGCCATGTACGTCATCATCGCCCCCATTCAGATCAAGGAAGGCTGCAAGGACGAATTCGTCAAGGCGTTGCTGCCCAACGCTCAAGCGGCCGCCAACACCGAACCTGGCTGCCTGCGCTTCGACGTGATTCAGGACGCCGGTGACCGCAACCGGCTCTGGGTCTACGAAATCTACGTCGACGAGGACGCTTTCAAGGCCCACCAGGCGTCAGAACACTATCTCAAGGCGATCGAGACCATGGGCCCCATGCGGGCCGACCCGGTGCTGCAGGGCGCGGCCCGGGGCAGTACCAACGTCTGGCCCACTGACGCCGAGTGGAAGTAACTTTTGCTCCCTATCCCCCCTGGGAGAGGACCCGTTAATTAATATCCCCTTTCCCCCAGGGAGAGGGTTAGGATGAGGGTGAGAATGGCTAAAACGATTCTGCAGAGCAGCGAAGTCGCGACTCCCGCCGGCATCATGTCCCAGGGAGTAGCCGTCCCGGCCGGCCGGATGGTGTTCGCCTCCGGGCAGGTGGCCCGCGGAGTTGACGGCCAGCTTGTGGGCCGCGGCGACATCCGCGCCCAGACCCGCAAGGTCCTGGAGAATACGCAGGCGGTGCTGGCCGAGGCTGGCGCCACGCTGGACGACGTGGTGAAGGTGACCGTGTTTGTGACCAACATTGCCGAGCACTTCTCCGCCATTCACGAGGTGCGCGCCGAGTTCTTCAAATCGGACTACCCGGCCAGCACTTTGGTCGAGATCAGCCGCCTCGTCGACCCCGACATGCTTATTGAAATCGAAGCGATTGCCGTCGTCCAGTAGCCCGGCTCGCGACCAAAACGCAGGGGCAGGTTTCAAACCAGCACCCCGGTGCTAACGACCTTAATCCAAGCGCTATCGGGAGCCACGGTAATAGTGTGGCGGCGCACAGCCGTGCGCCCCGCTTCAGTTGACGAGTGTCTCCGAGGTTTAGCGGCTCTGCGCTGCGGCCACGCCGTCCGGCACCAGATCGGCTTCCCACGGGCCGGGGAAGTTGCCCTGCGGCCGGCCCCCGCTCATGAACGGGTTGTCCTGCCGGTGCCACTCCTCTCGCGGCGTCTCGTAGTAGACCTCGATGCCATTGCCATCCGGGTCCTTGATGTAGATGCCCAGCGACAGGCCATGGTTCGACACTCGCTGGATGGGCCAAAGTGTACCGTGTTGCGAACTTTCCGGTGGGTCGTCCAGATATGACGCTCGCAGATTGTTGGGCCTTCGAAAGCCCGCCAGCTTGAACAGGATTAGGCCGAGCGGAGAGACTCGGGATCGACCTCGGCGAGCTGCGGTTGGTGTGCGCCGAGACCCTCGAAGAGTTGCTCGCGACAGGTGAAAACCAAGATTTGTACGCGCCGTGCGGCGTGCGAGAGGATATCGAACATCAGCTGCATCCGCGGGTCGTCGGAAAACACTAGCGCATCGTCCAGGACCACGGCTGCGGGTGCGCCTTGGTCAATCAGCATTTCGGCGAAGGCCAGGCGAACGAGGACGGCGATCTGCTCCTGGGTACCCATGCTCAGATGATCGAAACTTTCCTCGTATCCCGCGTGTCGGGACATCCCTGTGATGTACATGTCCTCGCCTATGTTGATTTCAGCGTCAGGGAAGAGCATTTGGAGGTACGGATGGATGCGATTGACGACTGGGGCGACGTAGCGTTCTTTGGCATTGCTCTCGGCTGTGCGAAGCGTCTCGGCCAGGAGGTCAAGGACATCAACTTCGCGTTCAAAACGGTCGCGTCGCAGTGTCGCCTGTTCAAGTTCATGCTGCGTGTGTTCGATGGTTTCGTCGATGCCGGCACTATCGTGAGCTTCGATGCGCTCACTCAGTCGGACGCTCTCGATTCTTAGATTGACGCGGTCGCTTTCGCGTTTGTCAATCGCCGCCTGGAGTCGTGAGATGCGGGCTTCCAGCTGAGTCCTAGCACCGGCCGGTCGCTCCGCCTCCAGCGAGGAGACGGTTTGTTTCTGTTCCGTCACGGCTTGCGATGCTGTTTCGTGCGCTTCTGCTAGTTGCTGATCGGGTACGCCTTCGGCGTCGCTCCGGAGCTGTTCACCCCGCCTTTCAACCACCTCGGTCTGACTTTCCACGGCGTTTTGCAGTGTGCGCACTTCCACCTCGAGGTCTGTGACAGCTCGCGCCTTCTCATCCACAGCCTCGCGAGCGACCCGTTCCTCGCCTCTTGCCTTCTGCAGGTCTGCCTGAGCTGATTCCAGGGCGGCCTCTGCTTGCACTTTTTCCGGCGTATCCTCGTCCGCCGGTAGCCCCTCCAGTGTGCGGCGCAACTCGTCGATCCGAGGTTGAAGTGTCGCTGCGCCGTCGTCCGGCGCGATTCGTTCCAGTTCCTGTTGGGCCGCGTCGGCGATGACTTCGAGGTCACGCCGTTGGTCACGCAGGATCTGTGCTTCGGCAAGCGTTTTCGCCTCGACTTCGCCGAGTGCGGCCTCCAGCTCTGCTTTGGCTTCCCTTTCCGCGCGCAAGAGTTGGTCACGGTCGGCGACGGCCGGCTCGATTAGAATCCTTCCCCGCCCGGGGATGGAGATGCTGACCGGCTCCACTGCCTCGACCGCCCTGGGCGGGTCCGTCAACGGAACGCCGTCGACTTCAATGCCGGTAAGACGGTCGCTTGGGATGTCAAAGGTGACGCGCGTTGCCGCCACGCTGAGCCGTGCGTTTGCCTGTTGGGCTGCTTCCGTGGCTTGGCGTATCCGTTGCAGCGATTCGTCCGTGACCTTGATTTGTTCGGCTTGCCGCCGGGCATCAGTAAGTCGTTCCTGCGCAGCCTCGACAGCACTCTGTTGGCGGAGCAGGTCGTTCAACTCTGTGGAGCGAGTGATTCGATCCAGGGTACGGCGCCATCTTGCCTCTGACTGTGTCGCTACTTCAACGGCCGCTTCGGCGTCCGTCGCAGCCTGCCGGAGTTCATCAAGTGCGGCCGAGGATTCTTGCTGATGCTTTTGGAGTCCCTCCAGCCGCTCGGTGTCCTGCTTCAGCTTTTCCTGATTCGTCTTGAGCTCTGCTCTCCGGGATGCGCGCTCGGTTTGGGCGAGTTCCACTTGCTCCAACTGCCTCTGCCGGTTATGGAGTTCGCTGTGGGCGGCTTCGAGTTGCAGGTCGTGGCGCATCACCTCGTCAAGCTGCTCCCGAGCCTCCGTAAGCTCTTTCTGATCGATGCGATCCTGGCTGCCGTTCTCCAGCCGCTCAAGCCTTTCCGTCGTCGCGGCCAACTGCTCGAGCGTTTCCGACATCTCCGACTTCTGCTGCTGTTGCGTGCTGAGACGTTGTTCGAGCTCGCTGACGTCATCAAGCGCGTCCTTGTATGGCCCGCGCGGCTGACGCCGGACCGGAGTCACCAGTTCCTCCTGCTGCTGTTTTATGACCTGAGGCAGTTCTCTGCCACGGCGGCCTCCGAGGACGGTCCCTACCTCCGACTCCAGTCCTGCGCTGAGACTTGCCAGTGCTGAAGCGGGGAGGTCCGGTCTGCCGAATGACTGTCCCTGCAGAACCCATAGGACGCCCCACATCCCAAGCGATTCCGAAGTTGCGCCGCGGTAGCCTGCCTCGGTGTAACCCAGCAGGTTGCGCAATTCATTCTCGGCAGCGTCCGATTCGAGCAGTGTTCCATCAGGACACTGCAGCCGCGCATAGGGGTTCTTGACGAAGCGCTTGGTCAGCGTGTACTCAGCGCCGCCGATTTCAAAAACCAGTTCAACGACCGGCGCGGCGCCGCTTCGAGCGTTTTGCAGTGCCACGATTGGCTGTGCCCTGGAGCCGTGGCGCTCGAACAGCACTGCTCGAAGCGCATCCAACAGGGTCGATTTACCGAGCTCGTTCGGCCCAACGACCAGATTGAGCCCATCGCTGAGCTCGCCCAACCGCGTCGGCACGGTGAAGCGCTTTAACTGGTTGACCGAGAGCTTGCGCAGCTTCATCGTTGCCCCCACTCGAGCTTCTTGTGTTCGATGTAGAGTCGGTGAAGGGCGGCGCGGGCGAGTTGGGCGTCGCTCCCTCCAGACTCGACCATTTCTCGCAGCCTTTCAGCAGCGGCGCGCACAATCCCGCCCGGATCGATGCTGTCAAGGTCGTCGTCGGTGGGTTCCGGAAACAACTGCCCCCGGTCTATCCGAAGATGGTAAAGCGCTGCGGCCACCCCCTCGACGATCTGTTCCTCGAAGTGCAGCAGGTCAGCTATAGAGAGCGCTCCCGAGAGTTTCAGATCGACCAGCGTGTGATTGAGGTCGCCGTTCAGGTTCCGCAATTTGCGCTCGAGCAGATCTACGTCTTCCAGGTTCTCCACGCGCTCATCCAGCGTTTCCCAGTGGTACTGACCCGTCGACAGCGGAGTGATCTGTGGCAACTCCTTCGGACCGTCGATCTCCACCAGCAAGGCTGTGCCCTTACCCCGCGTCTGGAACGAGTCCGTCTCGGGCGTGCCGCTGTACCAGCAACGCTCGTTTACCCGAAGCTCTCCATGCCAGTCGCCCAGCGCCAGGTAGTCAAGTCGAGCAAGCTCAGGCCGCGTGGGGTCGATCGGATTGGCTCTCTGTTCCTCACTTGTATCGAAGCCGTAGACGGCGCCATGAGCCAGACCGATGCGTATCAGGCTGTCATCGGTGACCTGCTCGTCCATCCAGGCAGTGGGGTCATTGAGGGTGCGACGATGTTGGAGTGGAGCCGGGAGCAGGACAGCGGCATCCTGCTCGATGACGGCAGCGGTGGGTTCCGTATGCGCGTGGACGTTGTCAGGCAGGCCACGCTTTCGGAGTTGGTCCCACAGTCCGTTGGGCTGATGCGGATCATGGTTTCCCGGCAACAGATGCCACTGTACCGACGTGTGAGCGCGCATTCGCTCGACGACCTGATTGCGTGTGCGGGGGGAGGGCGCTGCGTGGTCGTAAACGTCGCCTGCAACCAATACATGACTCACGTCGTGCTCGTCGGCGAGATTGGCGATGCGCGTGATCGCCTCCAGTCGCGCCACCTGGAGGCCGCCCATCTCCGCACCGTCAGTGAAGCGGAAAACTTTGCCGATCTGCCAGTCGGCGGAATGAATGAAGCGAAATGCCATTGACTAAACAGGTTCCCCTATGTATGGCGTCATGGTGATGACACAGGAGAGTGTTCCCAGCTTCGGCGATACTGAAAGCGGAAAACCAGCCCGAAACGAGGAGCGCCCGACGGATATTACCACCGGATCAACTCGCCCGCATCCACATTGCCTTTGACAAGCGCCACCCGGTGGCCGATGAGCGGCTCATCCTGCCGGTGACCCTGGCCCATCATCTGGGACTGGGTGGACTGGTGAACCGCCGTGTCGATCCGGGAGATTCGCCGGGTCGGGCCGCGTTACAGTAGCTGGACTCCGTGCGACGATGGTCAAGCAGACGGTCGGTATGCCTGTCATACGAGTGCGAGGTCTTCCAGGTATACCGCGTGGTCGTCCTCAACGACGCAGTGCCAGATGATGGATCTTCGGTCGTACGTTACGGCCCGAGTGTCGATGGGCAATCCTTCAAAATGCCTGAACTGACGAGGATTTCGCGCAAGCCTGCTCCGGAACCTCGCGAGGAAACGCCCCGACTCTTCGGTGACTTCGTCGTTCTGGACGGCATCAGCCCAGCCGCGTAGGAACGGCTCTCGCTCAATGACCTCATACGGCCGTTCGTCTACTGGCGGCATTGGCGGCGATCCTCTTGGCAGTGTCGAGGTTTTTATCGGTCAGCGGGACGTCGGACAATCCCGCCAGGTCATAGGGTATTGCCTCGCCGGGTTCGGTCAGTATCCAGCCGAACTCCTGGTGGGCGTAGTCCACTATTTGGGTGGCATCGAAGTCGGCAAAGCGTTCCAGTTGCTGGTTGAGGATGGTCTCATCTTGAGAAGATAGAACTTCCGCGTGTACTGGTCGGTTTGCGATCCAGCGGTGCCTGTGGACGTCGTCCCCCAATTCTTCGGAGAATATGTCCACGTCGCCGGCCATCGTCATGGCGTTTCTGCGGGCTGCCCATGCCTGCGGGTACGGGCCGTGCGGGTAGCGCAGGTAGGTGGCGCCGGTAATGGGTTCTCCCGTTCGCAGGTATGCTGCGCAGTCGGCGTAGTACAGCATCGTGACCAGCTTGGTCTCGCCGAAGTTGGGGTCGTTCTGGGACCTGTTGACCAGGTAGACCACGGCCTCGGTCAGCTTGTCCGACCGCAGGTCGAAAGTTGGTGCGTCCATGTTTTTTGCTCCTTCAGCGTCGGCCTGTCGAAGTGCGGTTCGGTGGCCGGAATTGATCCTTCTTGGGAATGCCACGATATGCTGGGAGGCTTGATGCTGTCAAAAATGATGGCGTGTCCGGCAGGGTCTGGACCTATGTGTCTTGGACATCTTCGGCCCTCAGCCGACCTTTAGGTCGACGTCTACCGCTTGACGGGTTCGAGTTATTCCCGTGTAGGCATGGGAACCGGCATGGGAGAGCTGGAAGCATGCAACGACATCGGACTATCCCTACGGATGCTGCTTCGGATTGGGCGGTCATCGACTGGCTTGGTCGTCGATAATTTGGCGCAGTTGGACGGTGCTTGGTTTTTCCGGCGATGCGGTGGATGGCCGAGACAATGAAGGGCCGGCGGATTTATCTGTCCGCCATTTGGGTGGAAGTAGCCGGTTGACATGACGGAGGACTGGATTTGCCGGAGAGCGGCGGGGGGTTGGGAATGGTAGAAAGTGCAACGACCCCGCCGATTTTGCGGCGGGGTGTGGCCAGATGACGTGCGAGGTTGTGGCGGGGTGGACTATGAATTGGAGTTCTGGTCCGTCCTTGGGTGAGGTTCGTTGAAAGCCAGTCCCTGGGCTTCGGCTTGTTGCTTGCGTCGCAACAGAGCTTGCGAGAGTTCGTTCTGGGCTCGGGCGCCTTCAGCTTTACGTCGTTCGATGACTGGCGTGACGAACGTGTTGACTAATGACTGGTAGATGACCATTGGGCAACTGGCTCCTGGACTATTGAGTCCTCTTATCTCACCGTGCCGATGAAAGTGCGGTTGATAGTCCATAGTGCGGGCCGTAACCTTGCAGCCGCGGCAGTTTCAGTCTCCGGGAGCGAGGTTAGGAACGGCGGAGGCGCGGTGTTGTGACGGTGCTGATCTGGCCGGGCTCGGTGTTGTGGATGGCGTCGGATATTGCCAGGGCTTGCGCGATGACGCTGGGGCTGTGGTTGGACGTGACCACGACGATTGCGATGTTGCGGCGTTGCATATTCACTTGATATGGGATGCTCTGGTCGGCGGTTAGGAAGGTATCGAAGCCAGCGGCCTCGGCCGCGGCAATTAGATCGCCGTTTTGATGCCGTTGCCAGCGCATTAGGGCGGCGGTGGAAACTTGGTGGTCGGGTAGGTGATGACGAATGGTTGCCAGCGTGCAGTGATCGAGCATCACTCTCATGACTTGGGAGCGGCTTCGGGGGTGGGGTATGGCGAAGTGCGTGGCGGGTCCGTGTACTTCGCTAGGTCGGCGGCGGTATGCTGGAGTACCTTAGCGACTTGATCGCGAGATACGGTGTCGTAATCAACGATGAAGTCGTCGATGTTGCCGCCTTCCTGGAGGTGATCGAACAAGAAGGTGAGGGGCACCTTGGTGCCGCGGAAGACCCATTCGCCATTGCGGACGTTTGGAGAGCGCTCCACGTCGGGGCAAGATAGCCAGTGCCAGTCGCGCCAGGCGTACTGGAGCAGGACCTGGACCTCCCTGGTGACGTGGGGTTCTATGGGTTGGAGCAGGAGCCCGGCGATGGCGTCGGGCAGGCCGACAAACTGCCCGGGGCTGACGGCGCAGTTGGTGGGATTATCGGGCAGGTTGTCAGTGAGCCGATCCAGGTAAAAAACGGTCTCGCCGGTTCGGGCGGTGTTGGGGGAAAGGTTCTGGACGATGACGGGCCAGGTGGTGTGCTGGAAGGAGACGGGGGTTTCTCCCTGGGCGTATGGGAACTCTGGGTGCGTGGGGTCCATATCTGAATCGGTCGAATCACCTTGCCGGCGTCGTGAGATGTCCTCGTAAAGGGGATCGTAGGCACGGATGGCGACGGCTCGGCCGATGCGGCAGGGCTGACCGACGCGAGGCGACTTCGGGTGGTCGATGCGGATGCGTACGAAGGGCAAGGCGAGAGCTGGGCCGGTCATTGGATCGCGCTCCGTTTGTACTGCGGTGGGCTTGGATGATAGTGTTCGATATCTGGGTGGGTCAACTAATGCGTTGGTCCAGGTGTTGTGGGGACAGCGCGCCTTGGCGCATCGCATTGGTTGTTCTGTTGGCGGGACGAGGGATCCGGCGTCTCGGCCAGGTGCCTGATGGCCTTGAGGCAGTGGGCGGCGGGACCTGCTGGGGTTGGGCAACCGTGTCAGGATACCTGTATTTCCGCCGGAAAGGGCCACCGGGCGCTTCTGGAGCTTGCGATGTGGTGTGGCTTTCACCGCCGTACAGCGGTCGGGTGACCTCTGGGAACAGATACGGCACCGCTGGTTAGTTCCTCACATTGCTAATAGTTGGCTCGGTGCCCGCGGACCAGACATCGGTGGATTTGGGGTTAGGGTTAAGCCCCAATCCACCGAAAGGATGAGTGTGGCGGCGTGCTGATGGGATAAGAAAGTGCTCCCGGCTTCGGGGATAATGGTTTTTGATACAGAAAACCGACCCGAAACAAGGAGCACCCACCGGATGCTACCACGCGAGCAGCCCGACCGCACCCACGCTGCCTTAGATGATCACCGTTTGGTGGCCAATGCCGGGTTGATCCTGCCGGTCACGCTGGCCCATCATTTGGGATTGGGCGGGCTGGTGGACCGCCAAGTTGACCTGGGAGATGTGCCGGGTCGGGCGAATGCGGGGGACAAGTTGCTGACGTTGGTGGCGTCGGCGTTGGCTGGCGGGGACTGCATTGACGACGCCGACGCGCTGCGGGCTGGCGGTACCGAACAGGTGCTGGGTTGTGCCGTGAAGGCGCCGTCCACCTTGGGCACCTTCTTGCGGAGTTTCCGCTGGGGCCACGTGCGCCAGCTGGATCGGGTGAGCCGTGAGGTGATGGCCCGAGCCTGGGGCGCAGGGGCAGGTCCTGGCGACGAGCCGTTGGCCATCGACCTGGACTCCAGCGTCTGCGAGACTTACGGTCTGGCCAAGGAGGGCGCACAGCGCCACAACTACGCCGGCCAGCGGGGCTATCACCCGCTCCTCGCCATCGCTGCTGGAACGGGCGACGTGCTAATGGTCCGGCTGCGCAAGGGCCGAGCCAACACGGCTCAGGGCGCCGCCCACTTCCTGCGTGAAACCATCAGCCGAGTGCGTTACGCCGGAGCCACCGGACCACTGATCATGCGGGCCGACAGCGGCTTCTACAACCACGACATCGTCGCCGTCTGCCGGCAGATGAAGGCCCGCTCCTCCATCACCATTCGCCGGCACCCAAGCGTGCGGAACATCATCGAGGCCATACCCGAGACCGACTGGACGCCCATTCCCTACTGGATGGAAGGCGCCGCCGACGCGGCTGAAACCACCTACACTCCCTTCCAGCATGAGCCCGACGCCGTGCCGGTGCGGCTCATCGTCCGGCGGGTGAAACCCACGCCCAGCTCCCAACTGGCGCTGTTCACCACCTACAGCTATCATGCTTTCATCACCGACCGTGACGGCGACACCCTGGATCTGGAGGCAGACCATCGCCGCCACGCCGAGGTGGAGAACGCCATTCGCGATCTGAAGTATGGCGTGGGTCTCAACCACCTTCCCTCGGGCCGCTTCCCTGCCAATGCCGCCTGGCTCGCTGTCCAAGCCATGGCGCATAACCTTGCCCGCTGGACCGCCCGCATCGGCATGGGCGAGCCGGTGATCACCACCAAGACCCTGCGACGACGCTTCTTCTCCCTGGCCGGACGCCTCACCCGCAAAGCCCGTAGCCTCATCCTGCATCTTCCCCAGGGCTGGCCCTGGCAAAACCAGTTCGGCAGCGCCCTGGCCAGATTGCGCGCCCTGCCTGACGCCGCCATCGGCATTTCACCTGTCCACCACACCCAACACCTGGCCGGTCAGCGCCCAGGCTGGGCCCCTGACGGTCACCGCCTGCGGTCTACGCTGAAAATCGCTCCCAAGCCGCTGCCACAGGCCGTCAACATCTCTTTGGCGTGGCCTCCACACACCGCATCGTCCTTTTCATCGGCATCAGGTCATCGCCAACCCGCTCCCTGGCCCCACATCCCTCACCTGACCGGCAACACCACGCCGCATCGGTGGATTCGGGCTAAGTCAATTGGGCGTTTGACCGACAAACCAAGGAGCAGCGAAAGTTCTCGGTGCTTCGGTCTCTGGTGCCAGTCGATTTCCGCCACTTCGTCTGTCGTCATCCACAAGGTGTCAGCGACCATGACGCAGAAGGTGTAGATGAACCCGGGCCCGTGACTGAGCAGTTCTAAGTCGGCCATCACTTCGGCTACGGTACGCATAGTTGGAATATATTCGGCATCAGGCTATGCCCTTTGGCGCATGGTCATATCGCGGTCCCTCGTTCGGGTGGTGTTTTATCACGGAGATGGTGTGGCGATGCACGCACTTGACCTGCCCATTGTCGGAGCGATCATTCGGGGGAGTCTGCCCATTGGGCGGACCCCTTCGTTGCCGTTGGCTCCTCTGGATATCCAAGCGGGCAATGATGATGATGTCGGCTTATTTACGGTGCAACGTTAGTAAGTGCAGTAACGACGGCGCGGTTGTCACCGTGACTAATATCGTACATCGTTTGCTTACTATTCAGTGACGAAATGCGTCGTTTTCGGCGTGATTGCTTAGAGTATGTTCACACTATGTAGCGTGGCATTATAATGCGGCGCATGGAAATTACGGAAGAACAATACCAACGCAACGCATCGCACTTTCCAGTGCAGCGGGGCAACGTCAGCATCCCCAACTTGCAGGTGTTGAACGCCATCCTCTACGTCAATGAGCACGGTTGCAAATGGCGGGGTTTGCCCCGCCCTTTGGCGACTGGCACACCGTCTATACTCGGATGAACCGCTGGTCCAAAAAGGGCGTGCTGGATCGGGTTTTCGCCGCTTTGCAGGAGGAAGGAATTATCCGGGTCAGTGTGGCGGTGATGGCCTTGGACAGCACCAGCGTGAAGGTGCATCCGGACGGCGCTGGGGCGCTCAAAAAAGCGGACTGCAAGCCATTGGCAAGTCCCGGGGCGGCTGGAACACCAAAATTCATCTGGTTGCCGCGGATGATCGCAATGCAGTGACCTTTGCGCTGTCGCCAGGGGAAGCTCATGATGGTCCGGAAGCTCGCCGCCTGTTGGAGAGTTTGGGGCCGCAAGAGCCTGGGACCAAGTTGCTGATGGATCGGGCTTATGAAGGCAATGCCACTCGCGGGTTGGCGGTGGAATTGGGGTATGACCCGGTAGTGCCGCCGTTGCGCAGTCGGAAAGAACCTTGGGAATACGACCGGGAGTTGTACAAAAGGCGGAACGAAGTCGAGCGGCTGTTCCGGCGGTTGAAAAGGTTCCGCCGCGTCTTCACGCGGTACGATAAGCTGGATGCGATTTTCAGTGGCTTCATCCTGTTCGCCCTGATCTACGATGCCTTGCAATAGTGTGCACACGCCCTAGTGCCGAACCAGTCCTGCCGGTATTTTTGCACGCTCCTAAATCTTCTTGGCAGTTTTGATTGAAAGTTTGTTCGATTGGCGGTATCGTAGATCCACGTAAACCCGCCAGGGTCCTCCTCGACATCAGAGGGCATAAGGGGCCTGGTGACTTGAATCCCGGGGTGTTGGTTAGCCGACGCCCCGTACCTATGGAGTAGGCCTGCACGGGCGGGGCAGTTGAGTTCCCAGGTGCTGGGCGAATCCGTCTGCCTGGCGGTCACTGCCGGTTCCGAGTCGCCATAACGGATGGCGATCGTGGTTGTGTGGGTAGCCTCGTGGTGCTGTCGTTTAGAAGTCGTTGGTCCGTTCCTGGGGAACCTCATCGGGTTGGTCGACGCGTTCGGGGCAATCGGCGGCCGTGATGTCGCAGAAGCGACACTCCTGGAAGCTGGGCGCCGGCTTGGGTGGGTTATGTGCGGCGAGCCGGCGGATGGTCGAGCCGAGCTGGTCGATGAACTGACCGGGCAGGGCTCCCCTGGACACGTGGGCAATGTGGGGTGGATAGACGACCTCGCCGGCCAGCCTGGCGTGGCGGAAACGCTCTGGCAGAGCCTTGGGCAAGGCGTACTGGTAGATCTGGAGTTGAACGATGTGCCAGGGTTGTTCCTGGCCGGTTTTGACGTCGATGATGAGGGCGTCGTTGCCGCGATCGACGATCAGGTCGGGTCGGCCGGCCAGGGTGGCCGTGCGGCCACGGAGCTGGAAGCTGTTTTGGGCTTCGACGTAAACGTCGCAGCCGCGTTCTTCCCACTCGGCTTTGGTCTGATGCAACAGGGCGGTGTGGTCCAGCAGCCACTGGGATTGGTCAAAGTCGTGGGGCTGTCTGGCCCAACCCTGGTAGTGAGCCTTGAACCATATGGACCACTCGCAGGATGGTTCGCCGGTGAGCAGGCGGGGCAGCCAGGTAGCCCAGATGTAGGAAAAGTCTCCTTGTTGGGGCACTGCACGGCTCCGGGTGTAGGAGTAGCCGTGGTCGGCTCCATTGGATGATATGTGCTTAAGATTCAGGCGGGCAGCGGCCCGCTGTCATCAAATGGAGGGAGGGTCAGCGTCTTGCGGGTTCAGGCTGACCGTGCGGTCTGAGTTGATGACCAGAGTTCCGCGGCGCACCTCGATGGAAAGCGCATAGTTCAGGGCGCCGCCGGCGACTTCGAACCGTTTGTGTCCCGCGTCAACCAGATTTGCCGGTTCACCTCCTCGGCCGCGGCAGTCTCGCCGCGCTGCTGGGCTGCATCAGTCCGGTAGCTGGGGACGTCAAACTCCAGGATGACGGCGTGGTGCACCACCCGGTCAATCGCCGCGGCGGTGGCCATAGGGTTGGCGAAGATGCGCTCCCATTCGGAGAAGACCAGGTTGGACGTGATGCCCAGCGACCTGCGTTCGTAGCGTTCTGCAATGAGGGTGAAGAGGACCTCGGATTCCTCGTTCCCCTGCGGCAGATAGCCCAGGTCGTCCAGGAGCAGGAAGTCGAAGTTGTCCAGCTTGCGCAGTTGCCTGGGTAGGCGAAGTCCCGCTTGGCGGCGAGCGGGTCCTGCACCAGGCGGTAGACCGGTGCGAAGAGTACGGAGTGGCCGGTTTCCACCAGGCGATGACCCAAGGCGCACAGCGCGTGGGTCTTGCCGGTGCCGGGCAGCCCGAAGGCCAGCACGTTGACGCCGTGTTCCACGAAGCTGCCCTGGGCCAGTTGGTCTCCGCCGCTGGCGGACTGCCTGAGGACCAGTGGCATCCGGTGATGTTCGAAGGTTTCCCAGGTCTTGCCCGCGGGGAGTTTGGATGCCTGCCGCAGCCGATTGATGCGCCGGTGGCGGCGATCCTCGGCTTCCTGCTCCAGCACCTCCAGGAAGGTGGACAGGGCGTCGCCGTGGCCGGCTTCGGTGAAACGGGCCACCGACTGGGCGCCCATGGTGGGTCGACCTCCGGCGGAAATTGGTGGCAGAGCTCGCCGATGCGCTCCTGCATCACGCTGGTGTCGGTGTCCATCATCGCGCACACCCCCGCGCCGGCCAGGGTGCCCACAAGCAGGCCATCGTAGATCTTCATGTCCGGCTTACCCGACAGCGCCAGCGCCGGAGCCTCGGGCGGTTTGGGCTCGGCCAGGTCCCGCACCTCGGCATAGTCGAATGGATGACCGGTCTCTGGAAGCAGGGACAGCGCGCTGTCCACATTAGCCTCCATGGTGGTGGCCGCCAGGTGCAGGATGCGGACGTACTCCACGTCGGCCCGCTCCCCACGCCATTCCCTGAGGGCGTCGTAAGCCAGCCGGAAGTGCATGGAGGGAAAGAGCTGCTCCCTGAACCGGTACCGGGCGAATGCTCCCGGCTTGCGCACCAAGGAATTGATCACGCGCATTGCCTCACCTAAACCGTTACCCAACGAAGGTGGTTGCCTCAAATAAAATGTTACGGAAAATGCGGAGGCAGCCACGTGGGTGGAGGCATAAGCAGGATGGGAAAGCAGGAATTGTTGGTCACGCTGGGAGAGCGCTACCGGAGCTCCTCCAAGTAAGGAGAAGAGCCGTATCCTGGACGAGTTCATCGCGATCACCGGACACCATCGCAAACACGGCGTCAGGTTGCTCAGCCAGATTGACGAAGACGACGAGGTTCCGCGTCAGGCACGGGGCCAGCGTATCTACGATGAGGCGGTGAGAGAGGCGGTGATCGTGATCTGGGAAGCCGCCGACCGCATCTGCGGGAAACGGTTGAAGGCGGCGATGCCCCACCTGGTGGAGTCCATGGAACGTCATGGTCATCTCGATCTCGACCCAGATGTGCGGGACCGGCTGTTGGCGGCCAGCGCAGCCACCCTGGACCGCCTCCTGAAACCGATCCGTCCCATGGAGGGCAGCCGGCGCAGACGCCGGCGTAAACGGTCGATGGGCAGGCGGGTTCCAGTGGGTACCTACAACGACTGGAACGGACCGCCGCCAGGTTTTCTGGAGATAGACCTGGTGGTTCACAGCGGCGGGCCGCTGTCCGGATCATTCATTCACAGCCTGGTCGCCACCGACGCCTGCACCGGCTGGGCGGAGGCCGTTCCCCTGCTGGCCAAGGAGCAGTCGTTGATCGTGGAGGGATTGGAATCCATCAGCCAGAGGCTGCCTTTCCCCATTGGCGGCATCGACTCCGACAACGACGGGGCGTTCATCAACGAGACGCTGATCGGGTACTGCGCTGAGCGTGGCATAGAGTTCACCCGGTCCCGGGCGTATCGCAGCAATGACCAGGCGTGGATTGAACAGAAGAACGGCAACGTAGTGCGCCGCTTCATCGGCCATGGCCGCTACTCGGGTCAGACGCCGGTGAGACCATGGCGCAACTCTACGGTGCGCTGCGTCTGTACGTGAACTTCTTCCAGCCCTCGTTCAAGTTGATCGACAAGACGCGGGAGGAAAGCACGACCCTCAAACGCTACAGTCCGCCGACCACGCCCTGCGACCGGCTGATGCAGCATGATGCAACCAGCGATGACATGAGGGCTGCGCTCATCCAGTACCGGGCCAGGCTGGATCCGGTGCTGTTGCTCCATACCATCCGTGAAACCCAGTCAGCCCTGGTGGTTGCGACCTCACCCGAGGTCAGGGAAACCCGTCCGGCGAAAGCCTGAGCAAGTTCCTCGCCAGGCTGCCCAGGCTGTGGCGGCAGGGTGAAGTCCGGCCTACCCATGCGGTCCGTGTTCGAGGCCCGCGGCACTGGCGGACCCGCAAGAATCCCTTCGAGGGCGTTTGGGGCAACGTGCTGGTCTGGTTACAAACCGAACCGGATGCCGCCAGCAAGGCGCTGATGGCCAGGTTGCAGCCGGAGCATCCCGACCGTTTCAGCGAGGCGCAACTGCGAACCATGCAGCACCGCGTGAAGGAATGGCGCGGCATCATGGCCAAAGAACTGGTTTACGCCGGGACTGCCGAGCCCTTCGTGGAACCGATCAGACTGCCGGAACTGGCGCTGATTGGAGTGGGCCCCAGGTGTTAAAGTTTCGGAAACTGCGATGATATGCCAGGTCATCTCGGCTCGGACCTGACCCTTTCGGTAACTGGCGAAAATGCCTTCAGAATGATCTGTCGGCCCGGCATCGAGGTGGCCCAGACCGCGTCGACGGTCCTGGCGAGCAGTGACCTTATAGGAGCCTGGCTTCAAGCCCCATCGCAGTTTTGTCCGCTCACCTGGCCGGCACGCCATCTTTCAGGAGGTAGAGATGACAGAGGCCGTTGGTCGCGAAGGCAATGGCGTTGTTCAGGTGGTCATCGGAGTTGATACTCACCAAGACCAGCATGTGGCGGTGGCCATTGACCGGCTAGGCGTACGCTTGGGTGAACATCGCGCACTGGCGACTACGTACGGCTATGCTGAGCTCGAACGCTGGTCCCGGAACTTGGGACGGGTCCGGGCGTTCGGGATCGAAGGCACCGGTTCCTACGGCACTGGGGTTGCCCGCTTCTTAACTGGTTGGGGTCATACCGTCGTCGAGGTCAATCGTCCTGACCGGTCGGTGCGCCGTCGTAAGGGGAAGAGCGATCCCACCGATGCGGAAACGGCGGCACGGGCGGTGCTCGCCGGTGTAGCCGACGCTACTCCCAAGTCGGGCCAGGGAGAAGTTGAAATGATCCGCATGCTCAAGAGTACCAAGGACTCGGCGATGAAAGCCCGCACCCAGGCCATCAACCAGATGAAAGCCCTTATCCTCACAGCCCCGGCCGAGCTTCGTGAATCCCTTGATGGGCTCGCCGCCAACGCTCTCGCTACGCGGTGCGCCAGATTCCGCCCTGGTAGCATGGACGGCCCCAAAGCGGCGGCCAAGTACGCTCTTCGCTCGCTGGCCTGCCGCTACCGTCAACTCAGCACGGAGATCCACGACCTGGAGGCCCACCTGAAGTGCCTTACTCGGGCGGCGGCACCGGCGCTGGTCAATATCTTTGGCGTAGGGCCCGACACCGCGGCGGCTCTCCTGACCGCCGCTGGGAGCAACCCTGAACGCCTTCATTCGGAGGCAGCCTTCGCATCCTTGTGTGGGGTGAACCCCATACCTGCGTCCTCCGGCAAGACAAACCGGCATCGACTCAATCGCGGCGGCGACCGCCAGGCTAATGCGGCCCTCTATCGCATCGTTTGCGTCAGGCTTCGCCACGATCCCAGGACCAGGACCTATATGCTCCGGCGCACCAGCGAAGGAATGAGCAAGAAAGAAGTCATTCGTTGCCTCAAACGCTACGTTGCTCGGGAGGTCTTCCCAGCACTGCCCAGATCAATCGGGTCAGTCAACTGCCCAGCTTGACATCTATAGGAGCATCATTCTTCGGTGAGGCAACGGGCGGTCGGCGTCGATGTGGACGCTGTGGGAGAAGGGCGGTTTTGCGTTGTGTGCGTGATGCTGGCGGAAGATGGCGGCGTTGATCGCGCGTCCGATGCGGCCGTTGCCGTCCGGGAATGGATGGATGGTCTCGAACTGTCAATTTTCACCAACTTTGATCATCTAAGTCGTGAAACGTCGGCGTAATGGGCAGAACTTTCGGCGTCGTAATCGCCGGAGAATCGCTGCAATGGGGCGGGCGAAAATGCGTCGAATTCTCGCCAGCCGTCTCGGGTTTCGGAGGAGACACGGTCGATTCTTCCGTGCTTGAGATGTCTGGTGGGGTTGGTCATGGCGTTTACGGAAATGGCTGTTTTTAAGCCGAGGTGGGGGTCCTTAAGGGCGTGGATGAATTTAGGTTGACGAGGGTGTAGATCCGTGCTCCAGAACCAAGGTGCGTCTGGAAGAGGAATCTAAGTACGATTGGGTGTACTCTTCTGAGCATACGGGAAAATCGGGGTACGTAGGGGGTCCTGTCCTACAAGAATGTGCTTGTGGACGCTGTTGAGGGTGTACGTTCGTGCTCAAGGGGATTTCGGGCCAATTCAGGGCTCTTCGCAGTGTTGATCGAAGGCGGCGAGCACCTGGTTTGGAGATACCAGGTCGGATTTTATCGAGTCGATGAAGCCTTCGGGCGGGTGGGTGAAAATGGCGGTGATGTAATGCTGGGTGGTGGCTTTTTCGAAGCCCTGTTTTCTGGCCAGTTGGATGGCTGCGTTAAGCATGTCGCTGGCCGGTTGGCTGAATGAGGGCGAGGCAGTTTGGGTAGTGCTCAGTTTGAAATGGGGTATCAGAATATCCGATAGTATTTGCAACGTTGAGGAACTATTCCCAAGGCTTGCCGTCTGGGAAGATGTCAGCTTCGGATGTTCCGCTTATCTGGTGGGTCATGTCAGCCAGGCGGTCGATGACTTCGTTGACCAGGACCCTCAGTTCCACCTTTTGGTCTCGGTTCATGGGGCGAGGGTCGCGGTTGTAGCGGTATTCGGTCGCGTAGTCGATGAGCCAGTTGCCGTAGCCAGTGGGAGAGTTCGGGTCCGCGTATGTGGTGTATTGGAGCAGGTCGTCGACGGCTTGGCGTAGTTCTTGGGCTTGAGGGGCGGTGTGGTCATGGTAGTTTTCCAAGTAGTGATTCCAGATGCGGTTGAGATCATGGCGGAAGATCGTCGGGTCGTTGTAAGCGGAGATGATGCCGCGCAGGGCGTTCTCGACACCCTGCTGAGCTGAGAACCCCAGAAGCTTCTGGTTCCAGCTATTTTCGTCAACCATGTCGTTGAATTGCTTGCTCCATTCGGCAGCGTTCTCCAGGCGTCGCTGGGTGGCCGGCCAGTGCATGGGGTATTCGTTACGATAGTCGTCGTGGTAGCCCATCCTGTAATCGCTCATGTAGGTGCCCCAGTGGTCGGCTTGTCCGGCGATATGTTGTTTGGCACGGCGGAGCCTCTGAAAGTCCTCAACCGGGATTGATACCACGTCGAGGTCGAGGGTCGGGGGGTTACTACGCATGTATGCTTCCGCGGCTTGGCCGGCGGAGGCGTTTTGGTCTGCCTCTGGTACCGAGACGATGAGGAGGTCCAGGTCGGAATCGGGCCTGTGGTCCCCGCGGGCTCGAGATCCGTGAAGGATGACCATACTGGGGGCGACGGCTTTCTGGATCGCCTGTGCGATATTGATCGCGTGCGGGTCAGGAGTTTGGGGGCTTATGGGCACGTGCTCTGAGGGCTGGGCCGTAGTTCGACTTTGCCCAGGTATTGAGCTTGGTTCAACCATAGGATTCTCCTTGGTGGTTTCACCGCAGAGTCTGCCCCACGATTCTACCAAGACTGGGTGCCGAACGACGGCAGCGTTACAGTCGCCGCTATTGCGGTTGTCGTTCTGCCGGCGAGTTGGCTGAGCCCAGGCTTGGCTGGGCGGCGCGACCCGGTTGCTATCCGATTTTCTGATACCCCATTTCAAACTGAGTCACTACCCTCCAGCCGCCGGGATGGCGGATGGCGGCGGAGGAGGGTGTACCGTTACCGGTACTCTAGTAGTCAGTCATGCCAGAAATGACAGTTGCTGAGAAACAAGGCAAAGGGAACTGCGACTGGCCCTCGCTGTACCCGTGACAATCTTCCTGCCATTTCAAACGTGACTGAACACTAGCTGAGGTGTTTTGGTCCGGCGGTTGCAGAAAACGGTATTTTGGGCCGGTTTTCGGGTTTCGGTAGGGTTGTGGCCCCGAAAGTGTGTTGAGGGCGCGATTTGGGGCCTCAGTGAAGGCGAGAGGCGCCTTTATGGTTTGGGGGATGCCTGATGATTCCAGACTGGGGCGGGATTGGGTGACTTTTGGGGGATGTACACCCTTCGGGAGCCTGACGGAAGCCTCATCACGCTGGGTCCCGTGCAGGGGGGCTCCGCCAAACCCGGCAGGGGAGAATACGAGGCTGCCCAGCGCAAGGATTCGTGGGCTCTGGCGATTGTACAGCCGGACGACATCTGCGCCGAGTGAGCCGATTGCAACCCCGGCGCCACCTTCCTTGCGCTGCAGCAGCGCCAATGAAAGGAACCCTGCGTTGTAGTAGCGCGGGTGAAAGGTTCAGGGCGAAACATTGCACGGCGCCCGCGTCTATGCCGAGGTCAAGCCGGTGGCGAAGTTTCCCATGGGCGTGGCCCAGCGCATGCTGAATGCCGATTGCACCGCTGATATGCTCATCCGGGGAATAGCCCGCGCCGCGCCTGGCGTTACCGGGACGGCGGATGGGGATTCACGGACCTCACGGTCTGACCGCAGCCTCGTCGGCATCGGTCGTTCCCCACGCGGGCCTGTACAGCAGCAGCTGGGCGGCGAAGGCTCGGCGCTGTTCGGGCTGAATGGACAGAAACTCGGAGATGGCCGTCTCCGCCAGGTCGATGCAATCCCGGGCCTGATCGGCCGTGAACGTGGTTTCCGGATCCTCCTCAGCCAGCAGCCGCTGGTGATGGGTGGCGAGAAAGACGTCGACGAAATTGCCGACGGCTTCGGGCTGACGGGAGAAGTCGGCCCACATCAGCTCGAATGCGGAGTCGCCGCCCAGGGCCGTGTAGACCCGGCTCCACTCCGGCGAGTTACCCTCCGCTTCGGATGGACCGATCAGCAGGTCCGCGTTGCTGCGGGCCAGGGCGTGGTACATGGCGTAGTAGGCGCTAGCGACGGCCATGCGAACCCTGGCTTGGTGGAGACGGTCGGACGGTTCAGTTGCGGACATTTGCCGCGCCAGCTCGATGATGTTTTGCCATTGCATGGTTGGATCTCCTTTGTGTCAATTTTGAATGATAGCTCCTGCCTTATCCCTGGTCCGCAGAATGTTGGCGCATTGACGCCGCGGCGACGCTTGCCGCAGGCGGCCTGAAACCTTCCGCCCGGGGCGCCGGGAAGAGTTGCCGGAAATCTCATTACAATTTCGGCAACTGACTTGCATTCTCCGGAGGTGAGAACCATGCCCCAATGTGTTGCCTGCGGCGCCGAACCGGTGCCGCCCGTCCGCGCGCCCCCCACCGTCTACGTCTAGACCCTCTACCGCATCGGCGGCCAGGACTACTGCCGCCACCACGTCATCAGGGCCGCCGTGGCCGTGGGCGTGATCGCCGAGATCAAACCCGGCGCCGGACGGGTGGCGGGCGTCCCGCGGGGAGAGCCCTCCGAGGAACACTTCCGACACTTCCAGGGATGAGCTGGTGTACGCCATCACCCTGCACCAGCCCTGGGCCACGCTCACCGCCCTGGGGATCAATCAAGACCGTGGAGACCAGGTCCTGGCCGGCACGGGAGGGGCTGCTGGGGCAGACCATCGCCGTCCACGCCGGCAAGCGAGTGGTGAGGCGACCGGGCGACCGCATTGAACAGGAACTGCGGACTCGGCTGGGCGAGGACTGGCAGCTGAACATCCCCACGGGCGCGGTGTTGGACACCGCCATTCTGGCCGGCATGGCACGGGTGGAATACATGGACCCAATGACCGGCCATGTGGTCCATGAGGCCGGCACCGAGATGGGGTGCGCCTCTGGAAAAACACAAACCACCATTGATCCCTGGGGCGACTTCAGCTCCGGCCGCTGGCTGTGGTTCTTGAACGACGTGGAGGCATCGCCGGAGCCGATCCCTGCCGTCGGCCGACAGTCCCTCTGGCGCTGGGACGCTGGTGATTAGCGTTGGGACATGACCACGGAACAGGCCTAACAGCCTGTCCAAGAAACGGTCCAGCGAGATCGAGAAGGTATGATGGGGTCAGTCCTGTTGTGTGGAGCCGGTGATGAGCAAGACCTACCTTCCGTACCATCCCGCCCAGCAGTTGTTGCTGCCACAGGCTCTGCAGGGATGGCTGCCTGAGGGCCATCTGGCCTATTTCATCTCCGACATCGTGGATCAGTTGGACATCTCGGAGATCACGGAACGCTGTGAGCAAGAGCGGCGGGGCGGGCCGCCCTACAATCCTCGGATGATGGTCAAGGTGCTACTGTACGCTTACTGCGTCGGGGTACCGTCATCGCGACGGATCGCCACCAGATTGCATGAGGACATCGCCTTTCGGGTGCTGGCGGCCAACAACACGCCCGATTTCCGCACCATCTCGGACTTTCGCAAGGATCACCTGGTGGCTTTATCGGGGCTGTTCTTGCAGGTACTGATGCTGTGCTCTCAGGCGGGTCTGGTAAAGCTGGGCCATGTGGCGATGGACGGTACCAAGGTGAGAGCCAACGCATCGAAACACAAGGCGATGAGTTACAAGAAGATGAAAGAGAAGGAAGCGCAGTTGGCGGCGGAGGTAGCGGAGTTGCTGCGGCAGGCTCAGGAGGTGGATGAGGAAGAAGATCACCGGTACGGCAAAGACAAGCGCGGTGATGAGTTGCCGGAGGAGTTGTCCTTTCGGGAGGGTCGGTTGGAGAGGACCCGGGAGGCCATGGCGGCGCTGGAAGCGGAGGCCGAGGCTCAGGCGGAAGCAGCCGAAGCAGAGGGCAAGGCGCATCCTGGAGTGCCTGAGGACAAGGCCCAGCGCAACTTCACCGACCCGGAGTCCCGCATCATGCCTGCTGCTGGTGGCAAGGACTTCCTGCAGGCTTATAACTGTCTGGCGGTGGTGGACCGTGAGCATCAAGTGATTGTGGCCACTCGCGCCACCAATGTCGCATCGGATCCGCCAAAGGCGGACAGGCGGTGGCGATGATCCAAGAGACCATTGCCAACACTGGTGCGGTGCCCAGGGAAGTATCCGCCGATGCCGGTTACTACTCGGCCACGGCCGTGGCCGATTTGCAGGCCTTGGGCACAACCCCTACGTCGCGCCGGAGAAGACCCGCCACGGCCACAAACCGGCGCCCTCACCCCGAGGACGCATCACCAAGGACCTCTCGTCCAGAGACCGGATGCGCTGTCCGCCATAGGCGGACAGGACCAGCGGGGTCGCCAGCGCTATGCGTTGCGCATGGAGACGGTGGAGCCGGTCTTCGGCCAGATCAAGCAGGGCCGAGGGTTCCGGCAGTTCCTGCTACGGGGCTTGCAGAAGGTGAAAGGCAAATGGTCCCTGATCTGCACCGGGCACAACCTGCTCAAGCTGTTCCGCCACTGCCGCCCGTTGGCCCAGCCCATACCGTCAAGCCCGCTAACCGCGTAAACCGTGCCCATCACATGGCCCCATCAGTGGTCTCCGGCAATCCTCGGACAGGCTGCTAGAGTGCTGCGTCCGAGCGGCCACCTTTTCCTGTAGGTGGACAAGTTCCACCTCTGTTCAGGATGCGGCGGTTGGTTCAATCAGTTGCCGCTCGAGGTGGTTGACTTGGTAACGTGGGACAAGGGAAGGATTGGGATGGGCTACCGGACTCGGCGTCGGGCCGAGTATCTGCTGATGGTCCAGAAGTGGCCCTGTCGTGTGGATGGCGGATGGGAAAGTCGTGGCGTTCCTGATTTTTGGTTGGAAAGGTTGCTTGGTGTGAGGCGACACGCTCATCAGAAGCCTGTCGGCCTCCAGGCGGCGCTGATTGAGGCGGTCACGGAGCCGGGGGATCTGGTGGTCGATCCGGCGGCGGGCAGTTTCTCCGTGATGGAGAGTGCCCTTTCCGTCGGGAGGAATTTCCTAGGCGGGGACTTGGAATGCTGATACCTGTTGGCGAGTGGGTCGGGGATGCCTCAGCTTCCGCCGGAAACGGCCCCCGGGCGCGTCTACAGCCTTTGGGGTGCTGCAAAGACCGGCGTGTTCGCCAGGGCATTGTCAGCCTTGTTTTGCCGGATAGCGTTGCATCGGCAGCACTCCGCCGGCACAATGGCCTCGGCAATCAAACGTATCGGCACTGTTTGCCGCTGGTGCCCGACATGGAGAGGCTGAATGAAACGAGATGAGTACCTGGCGGACGAGCACGTAAGCGGGTTCACAAAGTGGGCCAGCCAGTTGGTCACCGGCGAACTGGGTTTGACGCACCGTTGGAAGAGCAGGGGGACCGATTTCGCATGCACCAGCCTCTACGATGCTTTGGAGCAGTACCGTTGGCCCGATAACGCCAATGGACTGGATTACCGAGTGACGGAGCGGCGTATGCGGGAGTTCCGGCTCAATTTCGAAGACATGGGCGCCATCGACAGCCGCGCGAAGCAGGCGAAGTTCGTCAACGATGCCGAGGCCATCATCAGGTTGGGAGGAGCCCCACGCTGTAAGAAGCTGAACGAATGGCGGAGCATGTCGCCGGACCAATTGCAGGCTCTGGTAGAAGACGTGCGAGCGAGACTGAACCCCAGGGCGGCGGACCCCGAAGATCTGGCCGATTTCCGTTACATGGGGCCGGGGTTCAGCAAGGTGTACTCCGTGCTGATTGACGGCTTCCCGATGTACGACAGCAGAGTCGCGTGCGCCCTAAGTGGCTTGGTGGGCATCTACTGCCGGCGGGAGAAGGTCGGCCGGAAACCTGACTTGTTGAGGCTCAGAATACCGCCGCGCCGAGAACCGAAGAGTGCCAATTACCGCCAGTGCGACCGTCCGAGGATGAACAACGACAGTGCCGCGTTCTCCTGCGACAACCTAAAGGCGGCGTGGCTGCTTGGAGAGATGGTTCGGGAACCTGGGGAGTTTGAGCAGGTTGGGTATGAACCCGTGGATGGGCTCCAGCACGCGCTGTTCATGGTCGGGTACGCCTGTCTGCCGGACAGCGCGATTCGGGCGGCGTAGCGGCTTGGCTAGCTGTATTTCTGACTGCGACCAGCAGTCAGTTTCTCGGATGAGAAACGGTAAGGAACGATGCCTTTTCATGTTCCCTTGGGCCAAGTCATCCCCATACACATCAATTGGTACCACGTCATCGCATTCTGGTTTGCGGTTGCATTTGGGCCAGCCGTCTACGGGTTGGCCCCAACGGTCACGGCAGCCGTCATGTTGAGGGCCAAGCGGAGGGGGTTTGCTGCGCTCTGCTTGGGCGCATACACGGTGTTCGGTGGATATCTATTGGGGATCATCACCGGAGCGGCAGGCGAAGCTGCCGGTTTCTTCGCCGCAGAATGGCACCTTGCAATCCTCTATCTGGTTTGCATCGGTCTCGGCACCATCGTGATCATCGTGGGCAGCGTCTGGTTCTGGTTGCACCCGGAACAACAGACGGATGAAGCGTGAATCGAGCGCGGCTACTAACCGGCACGACGGCTTAGCCCCAATCCACCGAAAGGATGAGAAAGCGCTCCCGAGCATCGGGGATAATGGCTTGTGGAAACGAAGGCCATCCGAGAAGAGGGGTGTCCAATAGATGCGATTGCCTGCGTGTCCCGACCGCACTTCTGGGATTCGGAGCAACGACAATGCAAGGGTTCGATACCGGAAACTACATCTTCATTATGTTTCTTGCCGTCATCGTCGGCAATCTGGTAGCACCCGTTTTTTTGCCGGTCATCGCCGGAGCGGTCTGTGGCGGTTTCATGGCGAGTATCAACCCCGACGATGGCGTGGGGCAGGGGTTCAAGGCTGTGCTGGTGAGTTTCGGGGTAGTCGCGCTCTGGACCGCATTGACGCTGATGGTGACCGACTATTTGCCACACCTCAATTTCCATGTCTTCTTTGGTGGGCTGGCGGCTGCCAACCTCTGCGGTGTGGTGGCGGCCTTCTTCCTCTGCCGCAACCTGAGCGACTACCGGAAATTCGAACACATCGGCAATCGGCGAAGGGAATGAGACGTCGTAGTTGCCGGTGTTGAAGGACTGCACGACGTCCACGCCACCACCCTCAAGCTCAAGGTGGGGCACTACTGACTCTGGGGAGTGGGAGGGAGGTTTTCTGTTTGCGGAGTACGACACTCCTATCTTGAAGACGATTTTGTGAACTGGCCTCCGGATTTGACTGCCGGAGCGATGGTCAGAGGCGACCCGAATGCGTTCGGTGCGTTCAGGTGTTAGCATCTTTCGGGTGCTCTCGGTCGCGCATCGGTTTGATGTGTCAAAAACCATCATCCCCGAGTCTGGGGACACCGCTCTATTGCCCATCACGCGGGTACGTTCAGGGCTTAGAGTCGGCGACGACGGGCGCGAACGCAGAAGAGGCTACGAATGTTCCAAGGCAGAGACACACCGCCGCAATCGGGACTCGCTGATCAACCCGCCGCGAGACGCCGGTCCAGAATCTACTACGGCTGGTGGCTCCTGGGCACCGCCGTGGTCATCTCGGTTGCTGCCGCCGTCGCCCGCGAAAGTTTCAAATTCCTCGCGCTACCCATGACCGACGAGTTTGGGTGGAGCTATGTTGCCTTCGGCGGCGCGTGGGCCGTCGGGCAGCTCATGAACGGCGTAACTCAGCCCATCATCGGCTATCTGTTTGACAGGTTCAACTCTCGCAAAGTCATCTTGACCTGCGTCACAGCGACTGGCCTCGCCACCGCCGGCCTGTATTGGACATCGCATTACTGGCACGTGATCTTCCTGTTCAGCTTCGTGTTTTCCATCGCGATGGGCGGCGCATCCTTGGCCATCTTGTGGCCGCTGGCCGCACGCTGGTTCGTGAAGCGGCTGGGATTCGCGCTTGGCCTGTTGACTGCTGCCCCGTCCTTGGGGCGCACCTTGTCGGCTCCCATCACGGGCCTTTTCATGTTTCAATACGGCTGGCAAGCAGGTTGGTTGGTGCTGGCCGCAGTCGCCTTGTTCGTAGCTCTCCCCGTGGGCCTGAAATTCCTGCGCAACTGGCCGTCGGACATGGGGCTGAAGCCCGACGGAGACCCGGAAACGCCGCTGGAGATTCATAGCAGAGGGAGCAGGCCCGCTCTCGAACGGGGTCGCTTCGAGGTGGGCCGGTGGTGGCAGGCGTTTCGGTCTCCGCCCATTTGGTTCCTGTTGCCGGCGTTGGCCGTTGGCGGATTCACCGGTTCGGTCGTCTCTCATTCTGTGGAGCCGTTCGCCCGTGATCTGGGCCATTATGGGCCCACCATCGTATCAACCATCCATTCGGTGGTGTTCCTGCTGGGAGCAGCGGGTGTGGTGGCTGGAGGTTGGCTGGCAGACCGGTACACCCGCAAGAAGGTGTTGGGGGCAATATACCTTGCACAGGGCATCGCCTTTCTGGCGCTGGTCGTAGGGTCGCAGACGTTGGGTGGCCTGTGGGTGTTCTTTTTCTTGGCGGGCTTGTGCTCAGTAGCCTGGATGCCCATTGCATTTGCGTTGGTCGTCGACGTCTACGGGCTGCGGTCGCTGGGGGCAATTTGGGGGATTGGATTCCTATGCCAGCAGATGGGCAACTTGGTCGGCCCTGTTCTGATCGGGTTGGCGTATGAAATCATAGGCTTTCACGCATTGCTTTTCCTCGCCTGCGCTTCGATGCCGGTCCTCGCATCCATCGCCGTATTCGCAATCAATGAACAGAAATACTCATCACGATACCAGGCCGCCGTAGCAGGAGAGTTGGCGGGCAATTAGGCCGATTCCGTTGCCTTGAGCGATTCCGAAAGCGGCGGCCGCGACCGGCCGTGAAACGGCCAGCTAAGATGACCGGTGCCGACTTCAGGACTTCTTGCCGACGGCAAGAAGTTGACTCACGGATGGGGACAGGGTAGTCGACGGCGGCCGGTTCAAATTCATCGCGCAGGAGGTTTCCTATTCCGGGCGGAGTGACTTACCCTACGAAATCGTCCATTGGCATTCCTCCACCGTCCATCAGCATTTTCACATCCAGTTCCAGCGGGTCCCCGACTTCGCGCCATCCGACGTTTGCCGGCGAGGTCAGCAGGTGGATATTGAGCAGACTGCCGGGGATAAGGGGTGGGCGGAACTGGTCTATGCTGACCCGTGGCACGGATGGGATAATCCCTCGCGTCCGAGATGCCATGGTATGTTTCATAACAGAGGTGGGACGAATGATCAAGCTAGGCACTCTGGTGGGCAGTTTCGCCCTCGTCGCCGCGCTTTCAGTTGGAGTTGCCTGCGCTGAGGAACTCCCATCTCCAGCTGAAACGTCCGACCGCGCCAGGCTGGTGGCGCTGTACAACGCCACCGACGGCTCGAACTGGGCGAACAACACCAATTGGCTGAGCGACCGGCCCTTGGGAGAATGGCACGGCATCACCTCCGATGCCAATGGGCGCGTGACAGAGATAAACCTCCCTGACAACCGGTTGTCGGGGAGTATTCCGCCTCACCTTGGCGGTCTGACCCATCTCCTAGTTGTGCATTTGGGCAACGACTCTGGTGCCTGTGATTATGACGGGTGCGAACCATCGTCGGCTACGGCCAACCGGCTGATCGGCGAGATGCCTTCCGAACTGGGCAATCTCTCGAATCTGCAAGACCTGGATTTGAACTTCAACCAACTGAGTGGAGGGATACCGTCCCAACTGGGCGACCTGTCCAATCTGAGAAGCCTGGACCTCTATGGCAATCCGTTGGGCGGCACGATACCCTCGGAAATGGGTAACATGGTCAGCATGCGGGAGCTGAATCTTGGTTATAACCAATTGAAGGGGGGTATTCCGTCGGAACTGGGCGGCCTGACTAACCTGGAGGGGCTGGAGCTCTTGGGTAATCCACTGGGCGGCACGATACCTGCGGAATTGGGTAGCTTGGTCAGCTTGCGGGAGCTGAATCTTAGTCATAACCAATTGCAGGGGAGCATTCCGTCGGAGCTGGGCGGCCTGACTAACTTGGAGCGGCTGTATCTCGACAGGAACCAGTTATCAGGCGGTATACCGTCGGAGTTGGGCCGCGTTACTAACCTCCAGTCGCTGGATGTTAGCTATAACCGATTGACGGGGAGGACACCGTCGGAATTGGGGAACCTCGTCAACTTGGAAAGATTGCGCATCGTTGGCAATCAGTTGGGCGATGTGATACCGCCCGAGTTCGGAAAGCTGGTCAATTTGAAAGTGCTGGATCTCTCCGAAAACCAGTTGGGCGATGTGATACCGCCCGAGTTCGGAAAGCTGGTCAATTTGAAAGTGCTGGATCTCTCCGAAAACCAGTTGGGTGGCGCGATACCGCCCGAGTTCGGAAACTTGGTCAACTTGTCATTGCTGAGCATGTCTGACAACCAGTTGGGTGGCGCGATACCGGCCGAATTGGGGAACCTTGTCAACTTGGTATCGCTGGCTCTCTCCGACAACCAGTTGAGCGGTGAGATACCGGCCGAATTGGGGAATCTCGTCAACATGGAAAGCTTGAGCCTCGGCTACAATCATTTGGGCGGTGTGGTGCCCTCCGAAATAGGGAACCTCACGAACCTGCGGAGTGTGTATCTCCACAGCAACCAGTTGAGTGGTGAGATACCGCCCGAACTCGGGAACCTCGGCAACCTGAAAGAGCTGAGCCTCAGAGGCAACCAGTTGAGTGGTGAGATACCGTCCCAACTAGGGAACCTCGCCAGCCTGGTATGGCTCGACTTCAGCAGCAATCGGCTAACGGGCTCGCTGCCCATGAGCCTCGCACAACTGACTGCGCTTCGGGGTTTCTCTTTCGGCGACAACGTCGGGCTCTGCGCCTCTGAGGACACGGCCTTCCAGAAGTGGCTGACGGCCATCCCCAACAACCGCCTGCCCCCGGGGGTCGAGCCCCTGGGCCCGAACTGTGGCGCGGCAGGATCCAACTATTACGACACTGACGGTAGTGTATCCGTTTGAATTATCCGGCGATTGAACGATGCTTGTCATCCTCCGGTCGGTGGGCTACCATCCTCCCCCTACAGGAGGTACGGCCATGCCAGTAGGACCACACGGAGAGAAATGCTCATCCGACTCCTTCGCTGCCGGGATCATGGCGGGGCGGATCCTGGTGGGCGACATTGAATAGTATGAAGAGCAGCCTACGCCGACGCCCAACCGCGCCAAAGGCGGCAGGAAGGACGGGAGAGGCCGGCCGGCCGCAAACGTTCGCTGGGAAGAGAAGGGATAGCAATGCGTTACTGCATCATTTGCGGCATACAGGTATCGGACGCGCCAGACGCGCCGTTGAACGTGTCGATCCGTGGAAATAGTCGCCTCAATCCAACCCTCACCCACTGGTTCAGCAGACGTGGTACGCGGATGGTAACGCCGGTCGCGGAATCAGCGATGCCCGACGAACAAGAGCACATGGCTTTCGTCCACGGCTTTACGCCAATCTCTCAACACATGGCCAACGGCAGAGTTGTTTCGCAAGGACCGTGGGCCTGCATAGTTGATCGTGATGACATACCGCACGAATTCGGCGAGCAATGGGAGCGTGTGAGCTCCCGCGAAGGGCGTCGGATCGCGTAGCCCACACCCACGGTTACCGCCTGCGTCGGCGCCGGCGGCTGGTATGACCTGCGGCCCGTACAAAAAGCGTGCGAAGGCCGCATAGATTTCAAACGGATACACTACCGGTTACGGCCAACGGGGGCGTCGTGCTGCGGACCGATTCGTCGGTCGGGGTCTCGTACCGGGGCCTCTCGGTTCGTCGGCACGTCCTGGTCGTGCCGGCTGGCGACGACGGCAGCACCGGTGGCAGTGGCACACCGCCTCTGCCTCCAGGTGATTCGGGGATTAGCGACCTGACGATGGTCCTCGACGGCGGTCAGCTGCGCCTCAACTGGACGAGTACCCTGAACGCCGACTTCGCCAGCCTGCGGGCGCAGGTCTGGGTCCGGCTGGGCGATGAGGACGTGTTCCTGCCTGGCTGCTTGGGCGGTGAGGTCCACGACGTATCTACGGTCGAGGTCCTCTGCATGCTGTCCCATGGGCAGTCCGGCGACGTTTACCACGCCGCGGTGGGCTTCATCCGCGGCGACAGGACCGCTGCGCCGGTGGAGACCGCCCAGTGGAATTGACGTTCTTTCGTCCCGCAAGTCCGGCCGTTTCGTGATCTTCGGCGTGGTCGCCATTTTGACCCTGCTGTCAGCCATCGTCGCCGGTTCGGCAGACGCCCAGACTCCTGGGGCAGCCGTCCCCACCAACCTGAGGGCCTACAACGCTCAAACCGAGGGCGAGATCGTCCTGCACTGGGACGCCTCGGAGGGTGCGACGCACTACCGCGTCTGTCGGAGGTCGCAGGATCCGACCGGCAGGTGGGGTTGTTTCGACAGTCCCGACAACAGTGCCCTGCTGACTCGCCTCAAGGTGGGCGCCGTCCATGACTTCGCCGTCGCTGCCAAGGCTGGTCGAGGTTCCCGAGGTCGAACGCGACCCCTTCACCGGGCTGCCGATTCCGGACGGCTACCTGACGGCGGGGGATACCACAACCCACGTGTCGGAGAGGACGTTCACCCTGACTGGCATCACGTTCAAAGGTGGCATCACGCAGGGCGAGTCTGATTTTCCGCCCTTGGCGGGCCGGTAGTACGTGAAAGTTTGCGGGGAGATGACGGCGCCCGCCGGTGTTGAAGGGAACTTCGTACCGGGCAGCGACAACAACCTGTTCACCGACCGTGGCGTTGGGTTTCGCGTGCTGGATGACACGGTGACCGATTGGTCGGAGGTGGGCGCTGTGCCGGCGGGCGAGACCCGCAGCGCGTGCGACGTGTGGGAAGTTGCCGCCGGTTCGAAGACCGTCATCTACGCGGTAAATAACTGGCTAGAGCATCCGGGTGTCTACCGTATCGAGATTTTCGAGGATAACCTGGGGTTGCTCTCGAATGGGTAGGCAATCGTGCCTTCTCTAATTTCCGCCGGTCTGGCGTGGGCTCGTGATGCAAAATGCAGCGTGCTTCTCTCCCGTCCACGGAACCCTTGGCGGAACGGTAAGGAAGGGTCCGCCGCAGCGGTAGACCCTTCAGCAGCCACTCGGAGTGGTGTTCAAATGATCGCCGGATCTCGCGAATCTTGCGCCACCCGACATTGACGGTCCGGTGGGTTTTAGGTTACTCTAACAATTGTAATACACCCTAGCGTCCGCTCCGGCGCACCCTAGGTTGTTATTCCTCAGGGGCGGCCTTTCCCAGGAAAGCCCGCCCCACTTTCTTGCCGAGGAGTCGCGATGGCCGATTACACCGCAATTTTCATTGATGGCGCGTATTTGGACTACGTTCTGCGGGACGAGTTCAACGGAGTTCGTGTTGATTTTTCCGCCTTGGCAAACTCCATAGCCTCAGGGACTGACATCCTGCGAACCTACTATTACCACTGCCTGCCGTACCAGAGTCGTCCTCCAACGTCGGAGGAAAGTGAGCGTTATGCAAGTCGAAGAAGGTTCTTCACGGCACTGGAAAGGTTGCCTCGGTTTGAGGTCCGGCTGGGTCGGCTAGAGTTGCGCTACGGCCCGGACGGGACGCGGAGATTCGAGCAGAAACGGGTCGACATCTTGCTTGGCGTCGACATGGTTCAGCTCGCGGCCAAAGGGCGCATTCAACAGGTTGTATTGATAGCCGGAGACAGCGACTTCATTCCCGCGGTTAACATCGCGAAATCTGAGGGAGTCCTGATCCGCCTGTTCCATGGAGAGGGGTGCCATTCTGAGCTTTGGCAGGTTGCTGACGAGCGCGTGAAAATGGACCAGCCGTTTATTGACGCGGTTCGGCAATCTTGAAGCCTTTTGAGTGGAACTTTCGGTGAGGGCTGAGTGCAAAGGGATTGGGTGCTGACCTTATGCCGTTGCGAGGGTCGTGTACGAAATGACTGGGAACCGGTCGGTAAGAGTGTGGGAGCGGGTTCGGTATGTGATGAAAGGCACGGGTGCAAGGTTTGCAGAGCCTTTACCGCTGCGGATTGGGCTGAGTGATGGGGTTGGCAGCTGCGCAAATGGGAATATTGATGATCCCACGTGGCGGCGCAGCGTGTAATCACCAAAGCGGATGGCTAAAGGAGAGGCGCGAAGCTTGGCTTGATGGGATTTACTTGACGGTCGGGTAGTCTGACGGATGGTCAGACTACGTGTGGCGATCAGGAGGGTAATGGCAAAGCTAAACTGGTTTTGCCAGAGCCAGCCCTGTGAAAGGTGCAGGCGAGGCGGTGGGCCTGGCGGTAGCTGCGACCCCAACCCCAGTTCCTCCCGTTGTGATGGGAAGGTTCCTTCCCGTTTGGGCCGGATAGGCTCAACCTGATTCTGGCAAGTCCTTATCCGCAGCGGCGGCACGAGCCTCACCCAGTCCCAGCGGCGCCAGCTGGGGCGGCAAGTTCGACGCGCTGCCGACGTTTCAGATGCCAGAACAGGTTGAAAGCGACGGCTGAGGCGGCCAATACGGAAATCCAACCGGCGTGTGCGCCGGAGATTCCGTCAAGCAGCCACAGCAGAGTGGGTGCCATGGCGACGACCAACGTGGCCGCCACCGTGATGAGGAGCACGCGCCACTGGTACCGGTTCTCCCAATATGGTCTGGCAGCTATGATCGCCAGTGTGAGTGCTACCAGGACGAGGAAGCCGAACAGGACCGCTCCTCCATCCGCCCAGGGTCCGAGCCTCGGGAAGGTCAGGGCAACCCAGGCCGATGGAAAGCCAACTGTCAACAGCGACAGGACGCGTCGCTTGGAAGATCCGGCCGGCAAGCGATGCAGGAGAAAACCGACGGTCGGCCCGGCGGTAACTGCAATCACGATTGCCGTCATGGCGAGGAGATCATCGGGCGCCGGTTGATACGGGACGCGGATTGCGCCACTCACAACGGCAATGACAGCAATGGCGACAATTCCCTCCCGCAGGCGGCATCGCGCCAGGATAATCGTCAGGGTGGGGAATGACGTCAGAAACAGCATCAGCATTGCCCAGAAAGCCGGAAGGGACCGCAGCAGTCCCATGCGAGCGGAAACGGAGAAGTCAGTGGGAGTGTACCGATGGACGGCAACGCGCTGCCAACTGCCGTCGCTGCCGCCGACCACTGCTCCCTGTGAGCCCATGGCTACGATGACGTTGCCGCTGCGGTCGTCGTAGGCGATGCCCTGGGGCTCGGTTGTCAATTCGACGGAGGTTGCGCGATTCTGGAGAACCCGGTTGGCGGCGTCGCGCAGGTAAGCGGCGGAATAGGCGGTTTCCGTTTCGTCGCCGTGTGTGCGGGTGATCTCCGCGCCTTTGATGCTGTAACTCCCCCGGGGAGTGTTGACCGTGGCTCCTCCCCAGGCGATGCGACCGCTCCGGTTCGGGCTGGTTTCCGGCACGAGTTGCCATCTGAGGCCGCCGTTGGCGCTGTGAAAGCGCTCCAACTGATGGTTATCCGCCTGGACCAGCAGGGGGCCGTCGGAGCTCGTTCCGACCTTGGTGACGCCGAAGTCGTAGGAGCAGGCCAGGGATGAGATGGCCAGCACCGCACACCAGGCGACCAGGGCCGGGCGCGTGGAGAAATTGGGGAGCAGGCTCACTGGGCGCATTTACGGGAGCGTGTCAGCCAACGCCAGTTAGCCCGAAAATGAATCGAGCCCGAGCAGCGAAATTGCCTGAAGACGGTACCTGAAAACGCAATTTCTAGGATGCGTACTCAATCAGCTAACAGACCCTAGATATGAAGGCCACTCAGGGTCACCGCAACACGCCAGATGAACGCAAAAACGGCAACCGGACCGGCGAACAGGATGAGCAAAAAGAACATCGCCCACGCGCAACGCTGTAAAGCCCGGTTGTCGTCCTGGAACGCCCGGACGACGTGGAACAGGACCGCGCCAACGATCACGCAGGCCAGCAGGAATGCGAGGGACCAGACAACACTGATGTGGACGTCTATCCCCCAACCTGAAGGCTCTGTACCACTGGGGCCGTAATTGTCAAATCCCTCGTTGCCGGCTAAGAACGCCAAGAATCCGGCGCACGTGAGCAACAGAAGGTTGAGGACGGTCAGGACGACAGACAGCGCGGCGGTGATGAGCAAAGCGGCCCCGGTAAGATGGTCGGCTTCTGCATGTTCTCTCCGACCGGTTGGAGAGGGTTGTGGTCAGCGTTCCGGATGGCAGAGCACTGCTGAAAAGGCCGCTAGTCGGCTTCGAGTTCTCGAGCATCCGACTGGAACCAGCCGATAGCGCCGGTGTCCACCAGTTCCTGCACCGCGTGGTCGTTTGACACGCTGGCCACCATGGGGCGCGCGGTACACCCGGTGAACTTGGTGAGAAATTCGGCGTTTCGTCGGGCGCGGTCGGTGTCGCGGTGGTCGGCGGTGAACGGCGCCTCCGCAGCCACGCAGCCACGTAGTGAGTGACGCCGTCGGCGTCCGTGCCTTCGAGCACCAGACCGGCGGCGTAGAAGCTGAGCCGTTGTCCGAATTCGATCTGGGTGGCGATGCCGGAGTTGCGCACCATGCGTGACAGGTCGTCTCGGCCCAGGGTGCGGACGAAATCCAGTTGGAAGATCTCGAGTATGGTGTCGTGGTGGAGCTGGAGCAGGCGGCGGGCCGCATTGCCCTTGAGGATGCCGAGGTCCCTTTCGACGCGCCGGTTGATTGCCCTCTGGTCCTCGTTGAACTTCTTCTGTTCCTCGATGAAGTCGTGGACGTAGGCTGCGAATTGGGCGAAGCGTTCCGGGAGCTGCAAAAGTTCCTCGCCCAGCAACAGGTTGCGGACCTCGTCGCGGAAGTCGGGGTCGTCGCGCAGGGCCAGGAGGAAACGGGCGCGTTCGGCGGGGGTCATGGCGGTGCTCATGTAGGGGACCTTGTCGGATGATTATATCAGCGGCTCCAGTGCCAGAATCACGTTTCGTTCTGTCCGTCGGGTCGAATTGGTACCCACCGGAGCGGATTGCCGGACCCTCCCATGGGTGATGTTGACGGTTCTGGTAGTCGGTTCAGTCTGGAGCCAGCGTCGTCGTCCCTCTGGGTTCGGAGTCGAAATGGTCTAGGATCCTTCCGGCGTTGAAGTAGCAGCCCATGTTGCTCAACCCAGCGTTGACGATGCTTCCGGCTCTTGGCAGTGCTTTAGTGTGTCGAGGCGATTTCGCTACTCGAATCTATGCCTCAGCACAGCGCAAATTCGTCGTGTTTGTGACGCGATTCGTTTTTCTGATTTTGGCATGGGGTTCGATGTCGTGTACTCATCCGCCTTAGCTGTTTATCATCGATGGCATCAGGACGCGCCAACCGGGCCGTCGACAGTTCCCTGCACGCATCTAACGTTCGATGTGACGTTGGCTCACTCAACTATGGCATGGGGTTGCGAGCGCCCGCCTGCACCGTTCCTGCGTCGACGGTAGTTACGAGACGTCAAAGGCACTTGAGCGGAAGGAGGGATTTAGCGTAGCCTTGGCCCGCTACCATAAAGCCCCTCTCCGGTAGTGGTCGGCTAGTTTTTGTGGCGGCGATGGAAACGCTCACTGAGGGAAGACAGAAACCCGACCTCCCCGATAGCGCGCCGGGGCCACGGAACACGTGAACCTGTGTAAAATCGGCCACGGACGATACGACGTGGTGCTGGACGTATTCGCCGGCTGCGCCACTACCGCGATTGCTGCCGAGCTGACCGGGAGGCAGTGGCATTGGCCAACATCTTGCGCACCGTGTCCCGGTGCACGCCGAACACCCGCGAGGCTTCCCGCACGCTCATCCCCTCCACCAGGCAGGCTCGGCGAACCTGAAAATACATCTCCACGTGAAACATCCATCGCACCTTCCACAGGCTGAAAATCAGCTCTATGAAAGGCGACGGGTGGTACAGTTTTCCACCGCCCAAACCAGGCAAGGGGGCCGCCCGCGCGTTCCATTTTCTCTCCGCCCTTTACAGCCAGAGCACACAGACGGCCAGTTGGTGCTGCCGGATACCCAAGGACGATGCCAAACAGTTGCTGATCGACAAATTCGGCCCCGTTTGTTGGGGTTGCGGCTACGAGCCGCGGCGTCCCAACGGCAGTCTGGACGATACGTTACTGGAGGTTGACCACATCAGGGCGAGGCGCGCCGACGAGGGCAAGCCGGGGAATGACGAACTCTACAACCTGGCCTTGCTGCACCGCACCTGCAACGGCATCAAGCGCAACAAGTTGACGTTGGAGTGGAGGAATTGCGCAACCACAACGCTTTGAACGGGCTATTGTGGACGACGGACCTGAGCGACCTCGTTGACCTGTATGAAGCGCACGAATACGCCCAAGAGCAGATTGCGCAACACGTGGCCCGGTTTGGCTATCAGGAACCGCTGACCGTGTAATCGGTCGGGCAATAAATGTCAGGACGAGGTATAAGGATCCACGATGCCACGCAGGAAGAAAGAACGGGGTAGGCCGTCTCGACCCTATCCGCCAAAGATTGACGCCATGCCGGAAGAGATTGCCCGCGTGGTGCTCCATGCGAAGCCCAAGCGGAAGTTCTTTGACCCGCCCGCGGTTGAGCAATACCATTGCACCGGTTGCGACCGTCTGGTCAACTACCCCGAAACGCTCTACAACGACAGGCGGTGCCCAGAGTGCCACTCTACCGCTACAGAACCCAGCTTATTCGACAACAGGATCGAGTAATCAATGATGATACGTAGAAACAAACGAACAAGAGCTCCCGATAATGCCAATGACATCTGGATCCTCGGAGCCGGATTCTCCCGTCAGATATGCAATGGCATGCCTCTTATGTCAGACTTGGCTGAGAGTGTCCAGGACATAATAACCGAAAGGTTCGATAACCCCTTGATCATCAAGGACGTTGAGTTAGCCTTGTCAGAACTTCGAAGCGAGGCCCCCTGGAAGTCGCCTGCCGACAAACACGCAGATCTGGCTTTGTATGAGCTGGTGGTCGAACGCATCCGAGACCAATTACAGATCCCGTGCGGCGTGGGGAAAGACGACCAAGGTGATGCAACCCTGGGTAAGCGATTGGTCAACATATGGCATATGAACAGAAACCATGTGTTGACATTCAACTACGACCTGTTGGTTGAGGCGTATGCAGCATCAATTAGGTGTCAGCGTTACCGTGATGACGATGATGTAAAGAACGCCTACTGGATAGACCCTCGCCACATATATCCAATACCAATTCCTCACGAACAGACAAGAAACGGTGATATGTGGAGAGGGCGGACAGGCGCGGATACTTTTCGCTACTACAAGCTGCACGGGTCCTTAAATTACTACACATATCCTGAACCGTTTCGAAACACGACCATGTACCACAGACGCCACACCGAGATGGAATGCATGGCGGAGGGCCTACGAACATTCATTGTGCCGCCAACCAACGATAAACAGGCGTTCATCGAGCATCCGGTGCTTCAGGCGATATGGACTAAGGCCGTGGAGGAACTTGCCAACAATGATCGCGGACGGATCATCATGGTTGGCTATTCGCTTCCCCAAACCGACCTGACTGTGCTAAGCATGTTGCGGTCGGCGATCAGGTCAAACTATGAGGATGGAGTGGCCCTGCCCGTAATTATTGTTGTCAACCCTGACCCCGATGCTGCGCGTCACATCAAGAAACTTCTGGGAGTCCCCAATCCTATTGGACAAGTAACAGATGTGACTGGCTTTATGGAACAGTACGCCCCATTAGAGTTCGTAAGACCCCACGTTTGGGACAATCGGCATGTAGAATACACCAGACGAATATTGCAACTCAATGATAAATTCGGTAGCATTCCCTCTGAAGATCAAAGGTATCATTATGAGGAATTACGTAAAGAATTTGAAGAAAGTGGTCGATTGGGGTGGGAATGGTTTCTGTCGCGGGAAGAATTTTTAAACTGGTGGCAGTTGGTCCATCAACGGGCGCCAGTCAATTGTTGGATCTGATGGCTGTTGAAGAGTCTGTCTGCATACAAGACTGAAACAGCAATTACAAAACACGCAACCACAGGTCACAATCACGCCTCGATGACTATTGTAATGTGAGTAGCGAAATCGCCTCTTTAGTGTGTCAGGATAGGGTACTCGTGATGTCCCAAATGTGGTACGTTGATGGACGTTTCGTGTTCTTGCCATCGGTCCAAAGACCTTGGCAAGTTGTTCCTCGGAGGAAAGCTGACATGGTCAGAGAGTTCGATGGCACATTCACCAGCATTGGGTTGCCTTGTCCCATATTGATGGAAGTTGCGCGTTCGGTGGCCGTGGAAGAGCACCATCTCGGTGTGCGAGGGATTGAAGCTGAATATGAAACTGGAAGCAAGATTCGGCTTTATGTTGGCCTCTTTGAAAAATACCTGGGTAACGAGGAACACTCAGGCGTGCCCGTCATCAAGTACTCCGCCAAAAGCCATGCGCCTGCGCTTTGCGACAGCCTGCGTTTGCGTACACCTAATTATTACAGAACGCTGGAACCCGGGTCGGCCGGCTTGGGAGATCCATTTGAGGGATGCAGAGTCTCCCACGAGTCGCCGATTGGTAGCCGACTAATTATGAAACCTTCGCCAGAGGGTACGTCAATCGTGTTTGATGCGGGCGGGGCCAATAGGACAGACGGCTGTTTTAAGACGTTCATGTATTGTTGTTCCTTGCATCAAAACAACGATGTCTTGACGCGGGAAAGTGCGAGAGACATCTTTGGGCAGGATTATACTCACGGTTCAGTATTCCCGAGTTCCAAGGAATTGGCCAAGCATATTGTCGTTGCCTTCGCGGAAGCCGTTGGTGGTTCAATGTTGGGAAACGCCGAACCTCCCGAAGACGATGCGTTCGTGAAGACTTGGGCGTGGGTAGTTCATGGTCCCGTAACGTACTTGGCGGACACGAGGCCAAAGTCCCGGACTATCGAATCCCTCTTTACGAAACCGGATGACGAGATCTACAGGAAGCAAAATGAATACAGATTTTGGATAGGCTTCAGCGACACCCCAGTTCAATCTGATGATGCGGCCATTTCATTGCCGGTGCCTCGAGGATTGGTCACTGCTGTAGAGCTAAGACCCGATTGACCGATTCTTGTGAAAGGTGCTCGTCAACGAAAAAGCGTTTCCGTGGTCCGGCAGCATTGCACCTGCCTGACCTTCATTTCTGGGAACTTGCTTGATGCCTGCCCATCCCGAGACGCGGTCCTTCGGTTGCCTTAGCACATCGGGGCCGGTGCTGAGGGAAGGTCCGATCCGAACGCCAACTTGCGCTGGAGTCTATTATGGCAGGCGGAACCTGCCGTACGCGGAGTTTTTGAAGACGCCCACGGGTCGCTGCCGGTTCTGGTCGTCCCGGTAACGGCATTGGATGCGAGGCTTGTCGACTACTGCTGGCATGATTTCTTCCTACAATGCGGTGGCCGATGGATACGACGAAACGGCCCAAATGCGCAGTCTCTTTGCGCTGGGCCTCTGCTGCCGAAGACGGTAACTGGGCGGGAACTCATCCCGCCGCCAGTCTCGGGCTCCTGGGAAACGTCGCTTGCTTCGTGCTTCCCGCGGCGTGCCGACTTCATTACGGCCGTTCTCGGAAGGAAGAGTTACGCGTAATCTCCCTAGCCTGCCTGTGAGCAGGCGAAGCTTATATCGGAGAGCTAACCGTGCCGTTTGCAGGTGGCGCCCTGTGGTCGTCTGCGCATTGACCGACGGGACTCGGGCTGGTTCGGCCGGATTTGGCCACTGATAGATGGGCGGCGGGTGGGTCTAACCACCTTGTTCCCGTGGTCAGGCTCTTACGGCTCTTGGCCTCGGTCCCACGCATATTGTAGCACGAGCGCCAGCGTGCTCCGAAATCCGTCGAGGCATTGCGCACCGTCTCGTGGGTACGAATGTCGCCATGCTCGGGCTGGTCGCCTCGAGGCCGTTCGGCTGGGTTGGCTTTTGGCGCGGGGTCCGGCTCACGGGATGGTTGACCGTCGGTCTCTGGTGCCGTTGCGCTTTTTCTTGCGCCGCCCCTTGCTGGTGCTGGGTTTACGGTTGACCTTTCGGAATCTGACCCACTTGGTGTGGGCCTTCTTCTTGGTGCCGTCCGGCAGGTGGATCCAGCCCTTGCCGTCCAGTTCTCCTTCGAAGGGGACCCAGGCCACCACGTGCTGGGCATATTCACCTTCCACTGGGGTGAGCTCCTTCTGGGCCTGTCGTCGCTTCGCGGCGAGGTGCCGGCGGTAATGCTGGCGGAGTTCGGCCATCCGGTCGGCGCCCAGGTCTTCGATGCTCTGGCGCAGGTGCGCGAGGTCGTAGAAGCGAACGAATTTGTAGAACTTCGACGAGTGGTGCCGTGCGACGTGCCGCCAGTGTTTCTTCTTGGCCAACCACCTGGCGAAGCCCAGGGAGATCTTGATGTCAGCGTCGCGGAGGTCCTGGGCGGTGAACCGGCTGATGGGCTTCTGGTTGTTGCGGTAGACGTCAACGGCGTTGTTGCTCATGCCGCGTCGGTGGTTGTAGCCGGCCATCGCGTGGGTTTACTCCTCGTTGCAACGGTGCCCTCTCGGCCTGCCGCAGCGTCGCGACCGTTCGAGTACTATTTTCACCGTTGAAAACGGTCGGCAGCGGTGGCAGCAAGATCGGACGCCAGCTGAGGCGGTTTCAACCACGTTTGGTTCCCGGCCGGAGGCTGGAGCCGCCGAAAGCAGGCGGGAAGCCCAGGTTGGAGAGAACGATAGCCCCAGCGTCGGCGACCTGAGCCAAGCCATCATCCAAGCCGGAGCCGTAGTGAGTGACGACGAGCAGGAGGTACGAGGATATGGACGTTATATTCCCCAACGGATTGATTCCGGAAGATGCGCTCCGGGAGTTGCTGCCGGTGGCGGTGTACGTCTTGGGCATGGCGGTTTACGCCATCTTCATTTTCAAGTTTTACCGGTTCATCGCCGGCCGTGACATCTTCAAGTTAGACCTGTCCAAAAATGACCCGTCCGGTGTTCGCGTGTTGCGGGATCTCTTCTCCCTCATCTGGTACACGATCAAATTCATCGTCCTGTTTCCGGCGTTCGCTTTCTTCTGGCTCGCCATCCTGACGGTGATGCTTGCCTTCCTGTCGAAAGACAGTGAGTTGTCCGAAATACTGATCATCACCCTGGCGACGGTGAGCGCGGTCCGGGTGTGCGCGTACTACGACGTGGACCTGTCCCGAGATCTGGCCAAGATTCTGCCTTTCGCGGTGTTGTCCTTCCTGCTGGTCAACGCGTCGTCCCCGGACCTGGGAGCTTCGCTGGCCGTTTTAGGGCAGGTCAACGGCCTGTGGGAAACCATTTTTGTCTATTGGTTGTTCCTAGTTGCCCTGGAATTCGGCTTGCGGGTCGTCTTCGGGATCGTGAAGGGCATCTTTCCGGGCGGAGCGCGGGAGGAGGCGCCACGCGCCGCCGGAAGGGAGCCATCATCATCAGCAGAAGATTGACGAGCGGAGCAACGCGACGAAGTTATGACGGATACCGAGATTGCCGAGGTGTTCGTGAAGTCCGAGGCGGCGTGCACTGCCATGTCCACTGCCGTCGGCTTGTGAAATCTTGGGACGGGCACAGTGGTCGGCATGAGCTTCCCCTTCGGGCGAGCGGGTCGCGAATCTGGTGCCCCGACGGGCGAACCTGCGGGAGCCGGGGCACGTGCCTGGGGTGGCTGCGCATGGTTCCCATGGTCATGCCGCGTTTGCCGTCAGGTCGTGACTGAAGACCGTGTTTTCTGAGCACTGGGGCGGCATGGAAAACGGCCTCCATGCGACCGGACGGCAGGGTACTGGGAAGAATGCCGTTAGTGGGCTTCGAGTTCCCTTGAGCCCAACTGGAACCATCCGATGGCACCGGTGTCCCACCAACTCCTGCACCTCGTGGCTATTGGACACGCTGGCCACCATGGCGTGTCTAGTTCTGATCTTCGTCAGATGCAGACCCGTCGGGGTTGATGTAAATGCCAACGATGGGGGACACGATGAGGTTGAAGAGGTGCCAAGGCGCGGAGTCTGGGCCACCGGCGCGCTCGACCCAGTTAGGGACTACGTTGGCGACGGCTGATTGGCGCATCGCGTCCCGCAGGCTGGAGGAGAGCATCGCGGATTGCATGCCCTCGCCTGCGTTGTTGTCCACTGCCCACGGGTCTGAGTGGCTCAACACCAGGTGGCGGTTCAGGAATGCGTGGCGGGCGCGCTCTTCGAGAATGATGTTCTGCAGGTCCGGCGGGATTTCGTCCCAACGCTGTTGGTTGACCGCCAGCCAACTGTGGTCGATGGAGATGCACGGGCCGACTATGTAGTCGGAAACTTCGTGCCAGCGCTGGTACCAACCGGTGTCGGCCAATGACACTGCGCCGTCGAGGGCGCCGCTTGCCAGAGCATAGTGCAACTTGGCAAAGGAGACCTGTTGAGGGTCGGCGCCCAAGCCGGACAGCAGGTCGCTGAAGGCGACGCTGGGGGTACGTACGCGGAAACCCGGCCAGTCTCCAGGGTCGTCGTGCACTTCAAGTCGGGAGAAGAGGTAGTGGTCTCCGGCCATCATGTAGGCTATCTGAACGCTGTTGTTGTAGGTGGTCAGAGAGGCCATGATGAGTTGCATCATTTCGATGACTTCCAGCTGCACATCCTGGGTGCGGTAGATGCCCGGCAGGTTGGCGATGCCGGCTACGGGGTAGTCGCCGGTGATGTGGTCGGGGTGGATTTGCGCCGCATCCAGTGTGCCTTCTTCAATCAGACGAAGGGCGTCGGAGCCGGCGTGTCCGAGTTCCGGGAAAGATGTAACCTCGAACTGCACCTGGCCATTGGTGCGCCGTTTGACGCGCTCGATGAAGCCGATGTCCCATATCCGGCGGTAATCACCCGCGGCCAGTCCGCAGTCGGCCAGGAACCGGTCGACGCAGGCCATTGGTATCTCGAAGCTGTGACCCTCGGATTCCAGCGGGGTCAGGTTGAAGTTGACCTCCGGTTCCTTGCCGCAGGACCAGCCGGTAGGGCTGCCGCCGCCGTGCGCCGCTGGAACAAAGGGCGCCGTGGGCCCGTCGCAGGGAGTGCTGGCCATGGCTTCGTAGTCGCCGTCAGGACCCTCGACGAAGTTGATGGTGACTTGTCCAGGGACACCAGGCGTTGGAGTGGGAGTCGGTATTGGCCCCAGCCCAGGCTGTGCCTTGGCCCAGTTGCTCCAGCGCGACCATTGGTGTTCGCCATTTGCCTGATGCCGGCCGGCGATCACGATGAACCAGTAATCCTGGCCGACCTCCAGGTCTCCCACCACGGCCTCGTCAATGAAGCCCAGCGTCCATTTGCCGCCGGTGTTGTCCCACTTGGCCGACCAGACCCAATGCTCCTCGGCGTTTTGCGCATAGTCCCACCGCAAATGAACTTCGCCCAAGCCGGTCTGCGGCGCGGCTTCCAGGTTGACTGGGTTCCCCAGAACGACCGGCGTTGGGGTCGGCGGGGCCGGCGGGGTCAGGGGTGGAGGCAACCCGTGGTGCGTGAATGCTCCCTGCAACGGGGCGAAAGCGGCGAGTGCGGCCAACGCGAAAACGGTGACCAATGCCACCGCCACCACTGCGGCCCAGCGATATTTTTGCGTTGAGTGCATAGCCGCCGGAATTGACTTGGGTGGCAAAGGACAGGTAACCGTTCGGCAGGGGCGGGGTCGCTGGTAAGTCTACGGACAGATACTTAGTTGTTCCAGAATTTCAGTCCCACTGCCCAGAGCGTCAAAGCTGCCCCCACGCCGGCCGTCACCAACGCCTGGATGACGAAGGCATTGAAGTTGTCGTCGCTCGTTTCCATGACGACGCTGCATCCCGCCGCAGACGCCATCACGGTCAACACTCCGCAGAGCGAGCCTCTGGCGAAACCCTTCCTGTCGCTCGTGCCGATCAAGCCCGCCAGGACGCACGCTCCAAAGGGAACGACCAGGTACAGGAGAAGGGCGTAAACGATCACCGGGGTCACGTTGATGTATTGCGCCGCGATGGCCGCCATTGGTGTCCTCCCCCTGACTTGCTCCAAACCTTACCACCCGAACCGGTTGCTGTGCCAGCACACGACGGCTGTCAGGACGACGGCCAACCCCAACCAAGCCGCAGAGGGGACAAACTCCCGCCCAGGGAAAGGGACGAACGCGGCAAGCGCGGTTGTCGCCAGTGAGACGACGAGGCCGAAAAGCAATCCACGCCGTATCGTGAGACCCACCATGTAACGGCCGCACAGTCCGCCGGTGACGAGCCCGTAAAGGGCGTGCGCAGCGAATGTGGACGGGGCGCCCCTCGAACGACGGCGTCGGGCGGCCTCCTCTTCGCACATGGGCTCCGCCCGTTCCACGATTGGCCTGAGCTTGCCTTCCAACTCGGACACCCGACGCTCGTGGGCCACCCAATCGCCGTCGAACTCGTCGCGGGCTTCTGCGATCAGGCGTCGGAATTCGTCCTCGTACAGGTGCGCTTTGTCCCCGCGGCACTGGTCGGCCGCGATACTCATGCGTTTCTGGAGAGGGCGTATTGCATCCCACCGCTTTCTGGTTTCATCCCTGGCGTGGGCTTGCCTCGGCGTGAGCGTCGGCACGAATTCGGGCGGCGGCGGCGCAACTTCGGGCGTGGGCGCGGGTCCGAGCGTCGGCGCGGGAGCATCGGCGGCGCATCCGAGCGCAAAGAGCATCACGGCTAAGACACTGGCCCTCACGGCAAAAAACGCAGTCATCGAGCCATCAAAACTACAGATGCGAACGGCGGGTGAGATGTTCTCGTCAGAAGCCCTCTGTGGCTATCAGTCCGTGAGCTGCCTGGGGTCGTTCCGGCACTGTCAACGCCTGAGCGTTGCGCCGGCCAGCATTGCGGTCGCGTCCCTTCCCGTCGTGTTGGCCGACAGGGCTGCTCGGCTGAACGCCCGGCCTGCGTCGTTCTGATTGCAGGGGCTCGGGCCGCGCGTCTACCGAGGATACGTGCTATTGGGACTGCCAATAGGTGTCGGGGAGCAGTTCTTCCACCGGTTCGTAGGGAACCAGGTCGTGGATCTTGTTGAGGTCGAAAAAGCGTGCTCGAAGGAATTGCTTGCCGTCGGGGTCGGTTATGGTCAAGGTTTCGAGGGTGTACTCCTGGCCGTAGGTGACGGTCACGGTGCCGAAGGCTGGGACCTCAATCTTGCGGACGTATCCATCGGGGGTTTGCTGCGCATCGCCGGGTGGCAAGAGGGAGAACACCATGCCGTAGGACCAAACCTGGCTAATGTCCTCCACCGGTCCGGTATCGACCTCAGAGGAGTTCTCAGGGAGGAAGTACCACTTGTTCGCATCGAGGTCGTGGAGGTACATGTTGAAGGTGTTGGGGAGGCTGACGACTTCGATGGAGCGTTTGACGGGTTTGGTCATATCTATGTTCATGAGCCACTGGGATGTGGGGTTGTCTATTGTCCCCATAGTTACCCATCCGCTGACGGTGGCCGCGACCGGGTAGCCACCCTCGGCGAACTCACTGGGTATGTCGAAGGACGCTTCGTACGAGATGCTGATGAAGTCATCGAGGAAGTCGTCGACTCTCGCCTCATCCTCCGGCGATGTGGAAACACGGGCGGCGGTGGGAGTCGGTGATGGTTCTGGAACGGCAGTGGCGGTCGGCGTCGGAGAGGGTGTTGCCGCGGCAGTGGCCGTCGGCTCCGGAGGAGTGTTGGACTCGGCGACGGCGCTTGAGACGGGTGTCGGGGTGGCTGCGTTGGATACGGCGTTGTGGCCTGAGTCTTGACTGGCGGTGGGCGTGGGGGCGAGTGTCGGGGGCGGCAGCGTGAGGAGGGCGGAAGTGTCGTCAGCCTGTGGGGGTCCGCCTTGGGCGGGTGCGCAAGCGAACAAGCCTGCGACCAGGACCAGCAGAATGGGGATCATCGTGAATTTTCTCAAGGGTGCTTTCCTTTGGGCTGACACAGCATTAATTGGGCGTTGGGAGTGTAGCAAAGGAAAGCATGAGTTTGAGTGCTCCGTGTCCCGCGGCTTCGCGCCATCTTTTCGCGGCAGGCACAACCGGGATCTCGGAGCTTGGAGCCGCCGCTGTTTATGGCGGGGGCTTTTTCGGCAAGGTCAACGATAATTGGTTAGCGGTTGGGTTTGCTCCTTCGCCCAGTGTGGCGAAGTTACGCGACGGTGACTGGGAGGCTGCCCAGGAGTGCTTGGGCGTGGAATGAGAGGAGCTTGCCGGCGGCTGCAACGGCCGACGCGGCGGTCTGTTCCAGCCTTTCGGGGTCGGCGTCCAGGGTGAGCGCCAGGACCTCCAGGTCAATCTGCTCCATGAACGGCTCCGCGACTGGCTCGCCATTGGCGGTCAGCAGCTTGACCTCGCGCCAGACGGCGAGCGTGCGGCTCGATAGTTCACGTACCCTGTCGGGATCGGGCTTGTCCTCGGGATCGTCGGGAATGGCGTCGGCCAGCGCGCGGGCCAGGCGGGTACTGCTTCGAGGCCGTGGCTGGCGTCACACACGGTGTGGCCCAGGACCTCGGAAAGGTCGGCCGTCCGGTGGTTGTGCATCTCGTTCGTTTCGATGGTCGCTGTAATGGTGGCTGTGCTCAATGAATTTCTCCTTGTGGGCTTTTGTCTGGTTGTAAATTGTTCGTTGACCTTGCTGAGTTCATGGCCGATTGCAGGGCTGGCCGCACGATGGCCTACGCGTTTTCCGGCAGCTTGGCCAGCCAGTTGATTGGGGCACCAATGTTGCCGACATCCATGCTCACGAAACCGCTCTGTCCACCCCGGGAGCGGTGCGTAATCGGCAGGTAGACGTCGGCCCCTCGCTAACGTCGAGGCATCAGGCAGTGGAGGGGATCTCGCCCTCGCGACTGTGCCCATGATGGCGAGAACCCACCAAATGGCGTTTACATCAGCGACAACTTGGCGTTCCTGATCCGGTCGAATCCCGAGCGTCCACGGATGCTTGCGGAAACGGCTCCCGGGCACGTTTTGCGGCGTGCGACGGGAATTTTCCGTCGGTTGTCGAAAGGCGAAAGCCGCCGGAATCAACTTCCGGCGGCTTTTCGAGTGTGGCTGGTGGGTTGTACGGCTTATTCGTAGGAGAACTTCGGCAGGAAGGTTTTGGTCAGCTTCCATCCGATGGGCATGCCGGCGACGGCGCCGCCCAGGGTGGCGAGGTATGCGGTTACTCCGTCGGGAGTGACCCCGTGGGTCAGGTAGGCGGCGGTGATCATCGTCAATCCGACGACGGGCGCGACTCCGAAGAGGAGTATTCGTTTCGCTAGTTGCATATTGATGTCCCCCGTGTTTTCTGGTTGGGGATTGTAGTCCCGGCGTTCGGCATTGATGACTGGTAAAGCGGGCCGTCCCGGGCAATCGCCCTTCCAGGTCGCCGGCTGCGGAGTCCTCGCGAGTGTTCACCACACGGGGGCCGTGGTGCGGATTCCGCCCCAGGGTGGCGGCTCCGTCGTCGTCACCGCCGCGGTGGGGTTTCGTGGCCGGGACAGGAGTTGCGTCTACCGTTCGGAGGGCATCGGGTTTCCCGTGTGGTGCGGTTCCGTTCTGCGTCCCGTGCCGCCGCCGCCGGATGGTTTCTCATTCGATCCGGCTCGCCGGTAGTGCTTCGTCCGGGATCCGATGATGTCCGGGGCCTTCGCGGTCGAAGAGTGACGCTGGGGTGGATTGGCCGTTCTCGGGCCTGTTTCAAATCTCGCTCCCGGGCAGTTGTTCATTTTCCGTCGTTACACTCCGGGAAATCACGTGGCGGGTTTCGCCTACCGGAGGTATTCGAATGGGAGGAGGTTCAGTACTACAGGGCCTGATTGACATTGCCTTTTACGCGGTGGTTGCTCTCGCGCTCAGTATCGCGGGCTTCTTCGTGATGGGCGTCATCACTACAAGGGCGCCGGCGGCGACCAGCAGAAGGTGCAGCAGGGTGTTGCCGGAATGCGCAACGCGCTGATCGGCGCGGTTCTGATTGGTGGCGCGTCGCTCATCATCAACTTCGTCGTGCTTGACATCGTGCGACCCGCCGGTGGTGACGTGGGAACGATTGGTCGGGGTCTCAACTGCGACGCGCTGCTACAGCAGCAGTTGATTGCGTCGCCGCTGGCCACGGCCAACGTGAACAACGCCAACGCCATCGTCGTGTCTATCCACCAGCAGCGTGGCGATGATTGCCCGCCTGATTCGTGGAATCCCGAGATTGACAGCACGGCTGGTGCTACGGACTCTTTCCCGGTGAATGTTCCCCTCTCCTTGACGGTGGCTACTGCGACGCCGGCTAAAGGTACTGCTTTTCGCACCAATCCGATCCGGGGCGGTAACGGGGACGTTGGCGTCAACTTCAAGACTGATCTCACCGCTACCCACGCCTACAGAGGTAGCAAGATTACCTTGCCCTTGAACCAGGCCAAGCGCTGGATGTACATCGCCAGCGCGGGAACTTGGTATTACGCCAACTAGCGGAGCGACGTACCGGAAAACCAGTCTTCGGGTGGTGCCTCCATTCCATTCGAAGATTCCCAGCGGCCCTGGATTCCCCTGGGCCGCTTTCTTGGTTTGGGTCCGTGCAGAAATAGTGTTTGCGATTCCTGGCATGCGCTGTGTGCGGATGTAAATGGGGCTATTGGCAGTCAGCAGCATCAGTGGTCCGTACACGAACTCTCCTGTTGCCGGCCGTGGTCAACTCCGTTTTCTTCGTTGGAAGTTGCTGCGCTTGCTGGTTGCGCGGTGCGCCAGCGGGCGGTTTTCAACAGTTTGAACGATGCGACCAGCGCGAACGCCGGCCACAGGACGGCCATGGCCAGGAATATTCCGATGCCCGTCAGGGCCAGCCACTGATCATCCAGACGGACGCCCAACCACACCGTCAAGGCAGCGACGACCGCGGCCACTGCGGCGACGGCCATTATCAGGCTGCGTCGGTTGCGGGCGATGATTCCCGACGGCCGGTTTCTGATCGCAGAGTGGCGATGGCCGTTGGTGTCGGAGCAGGTTTCGTTCGGGCCTTGCGGCATGGCTTTCCTCGGCTTGGTGGGCGGAGCGGGCCCATCATACGTAACCGCCGAGCGTCGTTACAACGCCGGCGGCTGTGGCAACGGGCCTACCGTGGTGGTTTGCCGGCTGGAAGGCGGAGTCTTGACCGCCACGGGACTGCCGAGACGGCCGATGGCTGGCCCACGTTGCGAGGGCTACCGCGAAGAGCGTGAGGAGTTGCTGAGCCGATCCCTCGATGCGAATGGGTGGGTCGGCGGGAAAGAAGTAGGCCGCCGGGGTCTACAAATCCGGCGGCCTGGGAGGAGGCGCTCGACGGTCGGAGTGGTGTGGTGAACCGCTCCAGCGACGGAGCCTGGAGACATTGTGCCAGAGCGGGGAAGGCCCGGTAAGGTCGGGTCGAGGCGGTGTGTCGCGGTCCCGCGAACGCGGGCGGTGGTGGCACTTCGCGAGGAGAGCGGGTGCATTCCTGCGCTGGCGGGTAGGCCGTGCCCGTGCGGTGCCTTGATTGCAGGGTTCCCGTGATGGCGGAGCTTCGCTCGGTTGGTGGGGGCCGTCGAGGATTCTGCAGGGTCTATTCCCGCTATGTGCGGGTGATCGGCCATGGGGCCGTGGGTGAGATGGGCGCCCCGATGTGGGGCGGTTCCCGCGCTGGCGCGGGGGTGTCGTTGGCGAACTCCGGCGGGTCTGGTGGACTCCCGCGGTTGAGGAGTGCCCGAACGGTCGCCGGCGGCGGTTCGGGAATCTGGTGCCGGAAACGAAAACGGCCGCCCCGTAGGTCAGCGACGGTTATGTGTTACGGGCGCTGGGCGGTTCCGCGTTAACGGCTAGTGAAACTTCTGACACGAGCATGGGAGCGTTCATGAGCCCTGCTGTTGAAGTCGCTGCTCCAGTTCTTGGATGCGGGCCTCGGCAGCGAGGCGGGCCTCGCGTATGGCGCGGAATTCGGCTTCGGCACTGTCAGCGCGTTCTTCCGCGGCGAGGCGGGCCGCACGTGCTTGGTTGGCGCGGGCTTCGGCGGCGATGCGCTCAGAGCGCACACTTTCAAAGGTGGGTATGTGCTCTCCCGTAGCTGGGTCGTACCAGCCCAGCTGTCCTTGTTCCCATCGGAGGATCAGGTTCAGCGCTGCGCTGTACCCCTGCAGGGCGTCGTCATCCAGTACATCAATCGGGATGGGTTCGTATGCGCCGTCCACCAGCCGGTCCCCTGCCAACCTAGCGCCGTAGAATTCGCCCGTTTTGTCAAATCGCCAGTACTCCAGGATGCCCAGGGCGGCGTAGTCGTCGCGCTTATCGCCTACGTCAATGCTCGCCGTGCTTTCCGAGGCGATCTCAATCACGAAGTCCGGTGGCTTGCCCTGCTCCGAGACTACGTAACCATTGTTGGCCTCGTAAGCGGCCGGTTTCACGCCGAACGCGATCAACAGGTCGGGCTGGCGTGCATCGGCGAGGTCGGTGCTTGGGGACGCAACTATCCATCGGTCGGCTTCCACCAGGGTGGTTTCGGAGTTGCCGAAGTGCCGGATCAAGTAGTGTGCGTTGCCGGTCTTGGACAGTTGGTCGAACTGGGTGGCCTCATCGGCCTCGCGTTCGGGCGGATCTGGCAACCGAAAAGGGCCGGGTTTTTGGTCGTTTTTGGCGTCGGCGGTGGTCATGGCGGACCTCTGGGGACTGACGTGGTGGGCTGTTCGGCACTTGCATCGGAGGATTAGCCCGATTATACGCCGGACGGCTGGCGGGTGAGTAGGCGGTCCCGTCAGGGCGGCGGCTTGATTGGTGGATTTCCCCGATTGCGGGAGTTCTTGACGAAGCTGCCGTCCACTGGTGGAATCCCGCGTGTGCGGGCCGGCTAAGTAACTGCTTAGTTGAGCGCCAATCGGTGCTGGACATCCAGAAATATCTCGCTGGTGGGGTGAAGATGCCCGGACGAGATTGGTCACTTAGTTGGTCGTTTCCAGTCACCGCTCACTCGACACCCGAGTAGCGGAATTTCCTCAAATTCCCTCGCGTCGGTTGACGCTTGGTGAGGAAATTGGATAGCCTTAGCGAGTACACCCCCTGTGTGCTTCGGCGACAGGGCGCGAGGCTGCCAGAAGGCAGCCTCAGCTTTTTTGTGGAATGGACTCCATTCGCGCCAACATCTACGTTGACAGTCTGAACCTGTACTACCGCGCCCTGCGGGGAACGCCCGACCGCTGGCTGGATCTCGGGCGACTGGCGCGTGTGCTCCTACCAAACCACCGCATCGGAGCGTGTTCAACGGGGCGTTGGGCTACTGCCTCGTAGGTACGGTTCCGCAGACAATCAAACGGCTATTGCGTTGAAGACCTCGCGGTTGGCTCAGGTTCACCAGTGGCATTGGGTTATTTTCACTGATCCATGACCGGCGCTCATCGAAGATCAGCAGTTTCGCCGGTAGCTGATCGTCAGGTTGACTATCACGCTGGTTGTCGTGTGTCTGCCGTGGTGCGCGTTCGGGATTCCCATGCTTGGATTTCTTCCCGCAGTTCCTGCAGGATGCTGCGCGTGGAGTCAAGCTTTGCCTGCCGGATGATGGGATGCTCCCCCGGCGTGCGGTCATCATCGCCGTTTTCCATTCGCTTGACCAACTGGGCGAACTTCCGCTCGCGATCCTGCGTGACTAGATACTGCTTTTCGTTTTCGATCATGGTAGCAACCTCAGGTCAATGGCGATGATGCCTTTGGGTGTGTCTTCCTGGTCGGCCTGGAAGAATTCCAGATAGGTTTTGCCGCGTTCGTCGGCCTCCCAGTCGGCGGGGAACAGTTCGCCCATGAAGGTAATTTTCTGTGCCGTGCGGCGGTGGTCGAACACCAGCAACGCTGGGTGAAGCAGGAAGGGGGTCACGCCTGTCGTGTCCCACGCCACGTCGAAGTCGTTCGGCAGTTGTTTGCTGGTGGCGAAGCTCCCGTCGATGTACGCCGTTCTGCATCCCGCTTGTCGCAGGTTCCGCAGTGCGTCAAGCATGCCTGCGAGTAGTCGTGTCCGGCGTTCGTTGGTTCCCAATCGTTGTGTGATTTCCTGCCATGTGGCGTAGTGAATCCCGGAGGGTAGGTAGCCGTTGGGCTGGAATGGGGGAATCATGTTCTCCGCTTTGTTTGACCGTCCTGTGACGGGATTCTATGACTCTCAGTTGTAGTTCGCAACGTGCAGCTCGTTTTCTCTCCAGGTTCGATTCCGTCGAAGTTCCCAATGAAAGGCTGGGCGGAATGAACCATCCATTCCCTCTGGTGGTTTCGGGGAGGCTGATTGGCAAGGCCCAAGGTCTCTCAGCGTTGTCGCTTGCTGTGCTTTTCGGCGCAATCAGGGCAGAGGGTTTTTCCAGGGATCGCGAGATTCTTGCAATCTCGGCAGATCCCGAGTTCCTTGCGTCGCTGGCGTAGGGCGGCGCGGTTGGCTCGCGCGCGTTCCTTGCGCTCTTCAGGCGTGAGCTTGGTGCCCTTGGCTGTTCACGTGGTGACACGCTTCGGCTTTGGTGCCGGTTCGATTTCAACCGGCCGGCTGGCCGAAGGCGTCTGTAGTTTCTTGGATTGGTCGGGCTGGGCAGAGCCGTAGCGCTTGTGCGTGATGACCGGGAAGTCAAACTCCCACTCGAAGGTACTGCCTGCCGCCCATGTGTGGTGGCGGTCCCGTACGGGCGGTGGCTTGATCGGTGGACTCCCGCGGATGCGGGTGCGGGACTGGGAGGATGCGGGCGAGGGCAAGTTCCGAGGCGCACTCCCGCCGTGAGCGGGTTTTGGCGTCAGCGGGGCGTGCAGGCGTACCAGACGGCGCCGGCGACGATGATCGAGAAGAGTACTCCGGCGAGGAATTTCCACATGGTGTTGTCTCCTTTGGCGTTGACTGCTTGGGCGTTGGCTGCCGGCCGCCGGGGTGCGTGTCCGGCAGCCGGAGGCGGGGCGCGAGGTCCTGCCGTGTGCATTGTGCCGTGTGGCGGAGTTGGTTTCGAAGTCCGCCATCGTCGCTTCCCCAAACGACGGTGGCGGAGGGCGAAAGGCCCGCCCCGTACCCCGGGACTCCGCCGTCCCAGAGATAGGGCGGGCTGGGAAGAGAACTTGCGAGCCGTAGTTTGAATGACGCACTCTGCCAGGCATAGGAAGCGAGGTGCCGCATTACTTCACGGCGGAGCAGGTCCAGAGGCTGCTGGCGCGCTATCGCAATTGGGGAAGCTGCAGACGTGGCTGACGCGCCGGTATCCATGTCCCCGAAACTGCTGTGGCATCCCGGGAGCGGTGCTTAATCGGCCGGTAGACGCCGGTCCCATCGCTAACATCGAGGCATCACATCGTGGAGGGTGAGTGTCCTCCCGACTGTACCTATGATGCCCGACAACGCGCTAAATGCCGTCAACCGCGGCGTCTACATCAGTGATAACCTGCCGCTCGCCAAGGAACGCGCCCTTCGGGTATCGGGGGGGGAGACCAGAAGCCGGACCGGCTGAAGCTGACCCTGTCGGACAGGGAGAAGGCCACCGAGCTAGCTCTGCTCAGGCACTGGGGCATCAGGAATCCCAGTCAAGCGACGTCGGTAGGCATAGACTGGCCGGAGATGGCTTACAAGGACTTCTGGAAGTGAGAGTAGGAGTAGGAGAGGCGTCATGTTCGACCTGACGACGTTGCAAGTCTGCCAGGTCACTGCCCTGTTGTTGGCCTTCTTCCTGGTGGGCACGGTGGTCTGCGCCGTCGGCTTGGCCGTGATCTTGGCCCGCCAGTTGTGCCGCTGCCGGGACTGCCCGCATTGCCGGCCGGTGCCGCGAACGGGCGCCGGCGAGGTTTTCTGAGGGCGAGGCGTGGTGCCCATAGGTAGACCTTCTGCTGCATCTGCGGCCGCTGCGGCCACGAGTGGGTACCCAAGCGGACGGAGCAACTCGCCCTGCCGCGGGTCTGCCCGAAGTGCAAGAACCCCAAATGGAACGATCCCGGTCGGGAGAAGTAGCGGGCTTGGAAACCGCCGGAAACAGCCCCGGGGGCGTTTTGCGAAGTGCGACTGGGATTTGTGTGATCCACTTCCCGAAGACGGCCTGAAATCGACTGATACGACATGAAACGGAGGAATCGCACATGAGTGACGAGACACTTGAGTTGGGCCAGCTGGTGGCCGACCACGAGGCAGCCCACGACCGGGCGGAGGCGGCCAAGGTTGAGCTCAACGATGTCGGCCGCGTGATGGCCGAGTTGGCGGGCCGTCTGCGGGAGCACCCCGAGACCGTGACCGACGATGCCTTGTCTGCCCTGATGGAGCCGGAGGACATTGCCCGCCTGCTGGGCGAGTTCCGCAGTGCCACCCGTGAGGAAGAGGACGCCGCCCGTCGGCTCCGGGAGGTCAATAAAGGCTACATCGTGGACGGCCTGAAGACCAGGCGCATGGCGCCAGCCGCCAATCGGGAACGGGATCTTTTCGCGCGGACGGCGTGACGGCGTCGCCGTGAGGAATGGTCCGTAATCCGCCGCATGCGGGGCGACGGTGTGCGCTTGGGAAGGCGAAGATGGAGACGCCCATGAAACGCAGAACAAGGGCGGGTGCTACTTGCGGGCGGCTACGAAATCCACGTGGCCAACCCGTTTCAATCCTCACCCGCCCGAAAGGGCGGGTGCTACGACAGTGATGGATCCCTCAATGACTTGGCCGGTAACGTTTCAATCCTCACCCGCCCGAAAGGGCGGGTGCTACCAGAATTTCGTCCACCTGGTACTGCCGGAGCAGCGGCTGGTTTCAATCCTCACCCGCCCGAAAGGGCGGGTGCTACCCGGCCGGACTGCCGAGCTTCGTGAGCTGTGCGAGGCCGTTTCAATCCTCACCCGCCCGAAAGGGCGGGTGCTACTCTCAAGGAGACGTTTACGTCGCCCGGTTTATCCAGTTTCAATCCTCACCCGCCCGAAAGGGCGGGTGCTACCCTGCTCCTGGTGTCGGCCATGAGCCAGATGGTGGCGAGGTTTCAATCCTCACCCGCCCGAAAGGGCGGGTGCTACCCCCGGGGGCGGAAAGAACCGCTATCGTCCGCTTCGAGTTTCAATCCTCACCCGCCCGAAAGGGCGGGTGCTACCCGAGGAGCTGAGCGAGAAGCTGGAGATGCCGGTGTTTCAATCCTCACCCGCCCGAAAGGGCGGGTGCTACCCCAAGACGGCCAGGTAATCAACATCCAGGAGTACCGGTTTCAATCCTCACCCGCCCGAAAGGGCGGGTGCTACCCGGCGAGGCATGGGCCGCAGCCAAGACCCTCAGAGTTTCAATCCTCACCCGCCCGAAAGGGCGGGTGCTACCAGACGCAGATCCGTAACTTTGCCCAGATGATGCAGTTTCAATCCTCACCCGCCCGAAAGGGCGGGTGCTACCCCGGCGCGGCCGCAACCTGGTTCATGCCCTTGCGCAGCGTGTTTCAATCCTCACCCGCCCGAAAGGGCGGGTGCTACTCCGGTACCTGTACGGCCGCGAGGAGCATCCCGATGCAGGTTTCAATCCTCACCCGCCCGAAAGGGCGGGTGCTACCGGTCAGTCCGCGGGGCTGGGTCTGCTCCAGGATTTTCAATCCTCACCCGCCCGAAAGGGCGGGTGCTACGAACTGTGCCCCAACCGTTCGCTGGCCTACCGCGAGTTTTCAATCCTCACCCGCCCGAAAGGGCGGGTGCTACATGAACTGCTCCCCCAGGCGGTGCGGTAGTTCCACTTTTCAATCCTCACCCGCCCTTTCGGGCGGGTGCTACTTGCCCGCAAGGCGGGTGGAAGCGCGGGAAAGTTTGCTTTTCAATCCTCACCCGCCCGAAAGGGCGGGTGCTACAGCCCCCCGCCGTTCTTCGTCTGCCACACCGGGTAGGTTTTTCAATCCTCACCCGCCCGAAAGGGCGGGTGCTACATCGGCGCGATATTGGGCATCATCGCCTGGGTGGTGGCTTTTCAATCCTCACCCGCCCGAAAGGGCGGGTGCTACGATATCTGCCTGCTGGACGGAGTTATCGGCAAGCTTTTTTCAATCCTCACCCGCCCGAACGGGCGGGTGCTACCCGACACCGCCACGCTCAACCGCCTCACCGGGCTGTTTTCAATCCTCACCCGCCCTTTCGGGCGGGTGCTACCTGTCCGAGGGCATCGGCGTGTGGATGGTGCGCGCCCTTTTCAATCCTCACCCGCCCGAAAGGGCGGGTGCTACGTAGCCGTCGCGGTCGTAGTAGCCGTCGTCAATGCGTTTTCAATCCTCACCCGCCCGAAAGGGCGGGTGCTACCCGCCCTGCTCGCGCGACTTGTTTTCGACGTATTCGATTTTCAATCCTCACCCGCCCGAAAGGGCGGGTGCTACCTCCGCCTGCATATCTATCAGAGTGGGGTAGATTGACCATTTTCAATCCTCACCCGCCCGAAAGGGCGGGTGCTACTCGGCTACACCAGGGCCAAGGTCCCGCGTCTCGGGTTCGTTTTTCAATCCTCACCCGCCCGAAAGGGCGGGTGCTACCAGGCCCGTTCCACAGGTTCACGTCCGGATTCCAGACTTTTCAATCCTCACCCGCCCGAAAGGGCGGGTGCTACCACACGTCGCACGTCCATTTGTCGCACCCGATGGGCACTTTTCAATCCTCACCCGCCCGAAAGGGCGGGTGCTACTTGTCAGGGTCGCAGGTGTCATACTCCATCGCATATTTTTTTCAATCCTCACCCGCCCGAAAGGGCGGGTGCTACTATGAGGTGCCGGCCACCGTGCTCAGAGATTCGGTTTTTCAATCCTCACCCGCCCGAAAGGGCGGGTGCTACTTACAATGTGAACAGGTTTTTTCACCTGGGATGTAATCATTTTCAATCCTCACCCGCCCGAAAGGGCGGGTGCTACTCTTATTCAGGAATTTTCTACTTGGACAACGCGAACCTCCTTGGAAGAGCCGTAAAATTGGCGGTTTTGCGGTTGTTTTGCCATGCCCAGTAAGCACGGCATAAGTAGGAACGCGAACCTGATGCTTGGCGCCAACATCGCTATAGGTTCGCGCTAGACCAAAAGCGGGCCCGTGAAGTCAATCACGTTGCTGACGCCGTATTCTTCCACCCGTTTCTCCCTGCCTTCCGGAAGCTTGTAGAACCGGAGGCTGTCTAGGTCTTCGTCGATGATGTTGAGCAGCCGGCTTTTCATCTCATGGAAGACGGTGGCGTTCACCGTGCATTCGAAGACCGATTTTTGGACCCGCTGGCCGTAGCTCTCGCAGGTTTTCGCGACGTGTCTCAGACGAGACCGTCCCTCGGCGGTTTCGGTGTTGACGTCGTAGGTAACCAAAACCCACATATTGTTCACCTAGCCAAAAAGGCGGGATAGTGCGGCAGGTCACCCCGCAGATGGCGCGCGAGCAGCCGTGCCTGGAGGTGAGGAATCAGGCCGATGGGCGTTTTGCGCTGCGCCACTGGGTGGGTTATCTCTTCAGCCTTGCGTTTCTGGTATGCGACCAGCAGGGTTTTCCTGCCGTTTTCGGTCAGAGAAACGCCTCCGCCCAAGCTGGTGGAAAAATGGTCCGGCGTTAACTGGCGCCGGTTGATCAGCGTCAACGCCAATCGGTCAGCCAGAAACGGCCGAAGTTCTTCCATCAGGTCGAGGGCCAGTGATGGGCGGCCAGGGCGGGGGACGTGAAGAAAGCCGATTTGCGGGTCCAGTCCGACGCCTTCACACGCGGCCTGACATTCGACGCGAAGCAATGCGTAAAGAAATGACAGCAGAGCGTTGACTGGATTTCTGGGTGGACGCCGGTTACGGCCGTCGAAGGTGAACGCGTCATCGGGTGTGCGCACCAGGTGGTTGAACACTGAAAAGTACAGTGCGCCAGCGCGGCCTTCGTTGCCCCTGACTGCGTTCATGCTGTTGGTTTTCCCGAGTGCCTCGATGGTGGTCGCCATAGACTGAGCAGCGTCCCGCAAGGCGTATTCAGCTTCCGCATCGTGGGTTTGCCTGGCTTCCCTCATCAAGAGCAGGCGGCTGTTCTGAACCTTGGCTGCTACGATGTTCCTGGCGATGTCGGTGGAGCGTTCCAGATCCTGGTAAGCTTCATGCTGAGCTAGCCTGAGTAGTACGTTGCCCGTAGTTGGTCCTACCACCTTGGCTCGGAACCGGCCGCCGCGACTCAGGAAAACGAGGTCGCGTTGGTCTTCCGCGCACTGGGCCATAGCCGCTGGCGATACGCTCACCCTTCCGAAGCAGACGACCGATCCAAGATGATGCACTGGAACCTGCAACAGGGTCTCGCCGTCCGATTCGACCTTCAGGGTGCGGTGGTCGACGTGTACGTAGGCGCCCTGGGTGGTTACGTACAGGGTGTTGAGCAGTTCGTGCGCCATGGTGCCATTTTCTCCGACGGTGACCGGCGTGTTTCCGTTCCAGCTCGATTTATCGGTCAGTTCCGATGGTGGCTGGCGTGAACAAGCGCCGCTGGTGACGACGGTTCTCGTCTTGGGCCGACACCACGAAGGGGAGGCAGGATTCGATCAGCGAGCAATTCTTGCAGCGAGCGTCGGCTACCGCTGGCGGCAGCGTCTCAGCGTTCATGATCTCCCGGACTGCGTCCGCTGCCATGCGAACCTGGTCACGCAGCGCGGTTGTGAATTCCACCTCGCGCCGCTGTCGGGACGAGAAGTGATAGACCGCTCCAATGGCGACGTCCTTTCCCGTCATTTCTTCCAGGCACATCGCCTGTCCGCAGAGTTGGAGGTCAGCGTGCCTTCCGTGTCGGGCTGATCCGTGTTTGTACTCCACTGGGTATGGGGTGTCGCCATGAAATTCGACGACGTCGGCCTTTCCCACCAGTCTCAGAGCATCGGACCACAGCGGGACGCTGTACTCGGTGTGGATTCCCGCTACGGTGCCGGTTCCCGGACGGTCAACCCGTTCGTGTACAGCGTTGCCCTGAAGTGTGTACACATTCTCGTCGTAGGTCTGCTCCCGGTGGATTAGCGCGCATTGCCTGGGGCAATAGCTGTAGTGCTCCAGCATGGACAGCAGCACATATTCTTCGCGGCCCTGCAACGGCTCTTCCATGACTGTCCTCCCGTTTGGCGTTGGACTGAGTCAGGCCAGTATCAGGAGCTGGCCTGATCAACATAGCGAGCATCGTCTGGCGATTTCAATCCTCGCCCAGTGGTGACACCGGGCGCCACATTCCATCCTGCGCAATCTCACGTGGCGTGAGTTTGTTTGATTCTCCTTTACACGGGGTTCCATCAAGCGTCGATGCGGATAACGGTGACTCCCGTGGGAAGGTCCGATTCGTCCAATGTGACCTCGTAATCGGCGAAGCGGCGCGGGACGGCCACGTCGTCTTTGCGTTGCACTGTGAGCCTTTCGAAGAGTCGGTGAGCAGGGGCGTTGCCCAGCGGGCTGTCGTGGGAAAAGACGTACAGGCCTCGGCAGGCCATCAGGCCTCTGGATGAGGACCGGTCCAGGTCCCACATATTGACCAGAGCTTTCCAGAAAAGGTCCAGGTCGTCGGAATTGACCTTGGTGTGCTTGGCAAAGTGAGGGTTGAAAAACCCGTAGCCTTGATAGAGCCCGTAGGGCACTGTGGACTTGCGGCCCAGTGTTCCGTGGGTGGGCGCTTCTTGGCTGCTTTCCTCGTTCTCGGCCCCGCGTTCGCCGCGGCTTTCCAGGGCGACCCTAGCGATGGTGGAGTCCATGGCAAGGATCGGATCTATCGAACGGGAGAATGTCAGTTGAACCGGGCCGCGGACTTGGCCGGCGTTGCGCTCCCGCATACTCATCACGGCGCCAAACATACGGACATCGTAGAACTGTTCGCACAGCCACGGCTGGGCTTGTTGCGGCGTGGGAGCATCGTTCTCGCCGCGCCTTTCCTCGAAGACGCGGCCCCTAGTTTCGGTGAGGTAGGTTTCGCGCTGGACGTAAATCTTGTACGGGGATTCGTCCCCGCGGGCGACGTCCACGTAGTCCCTGACCTTGCGTTTGAGGGAAACGTCAGTAACGATGCCCTGCATGGTTTCAGGGTCCATGCGTGGCTGATTGCCGGCGTCGGGGTCGCCGTTGGGATTGCCGTCGTGCACGTCGAACAGGATAATGAAGTCGTGGCGTCGGTTGACGTCGTTGTGGGGCTGGGTGGTCATCCAGTTGCTCTCCTTTGATGCCTATTCGGCGTTGGGGTTCTCGTGATCTTCGTTATGCTGCGCGTTGCGCTGGGCGGAGGCTTCTTGGGCGCGCCGGCTGTTTTCGGCGCGTTGGTGGTAGTAACCGAGGGCGAAGAGCCCCTGCTGTTCCAGGTTCAGGGTCCTGGGGAACCCATTCAGGTTGGACATGATCTCTTCCATGTCGGTCTCAATCGTAATGCGTGCGCCTCGCCGGTCCCGGTTCAGCGTGTGGAGATGTGCGCGCACCCCTTTGAGCAGCAATGGAAACACTGCTCCGGGAGCAGTGGACGCCGTGCCGTAGTACCTGTCGGCTATGCTCGCGTTGACGTTGCGTATTGCGGTGGTTTGGGCGCGCTCCAGTACGTTGAATAGCCTTCCGCAAAGGTAGCCCGCATCCGAGTTCTCTTTGTCGACTTCGACCATGAAGTCCTCCTGCTGGTTGTGTTGCTGAGGCCGGCTGAGCAATGCCAGTTTGATCAGAGCCGCGCGGGGCCGGGTTACTCTGCGTTCTGCTTGGCAGCGGCGTATGGCCTGCTGCAGTATTTGGCTGGGCACAGGGTCCCCGCCGAATGCTGTCTTGGTGAGAGCCCGGGGCGTGGTCACCGGCAGGTCTTTACGGTCTCGGACGGTGGCATTGGCCAATGCCGTCACCCCGTAGTAACGGTTCTCGTTATCATAGCCAGGGGCGATTCGCTGTCTTTGGAACCACAGTGCCAGGTTCTCCTTGGCATTTCTGACGGTGGTGGACAGCCAATCCCGGACGACCGCTCTGCCGCCGGCGGCGGACAACGACAGCGCGTAGAAGTCGGCTTCGTCAAGTTCGGTCCAGCGTCCGTGACGTGCGGATTCGAGCAAGGCCTGCACCTGCTGAGAGTCCGGTGTGGACATCATTGCGAAGAAGTCAAAGTCGTGAACCTCGCGGGTCCAGAAAACGAAAGCGCCGTTGCCTGTCCTGAACCGGGTGGACTCTCCGGACAGCAGGTCGTTGAGCCCTCGGGTGAAACCTTCCGCACATTCTTGGCAGATTGGAGCTACAAGCGAGGCCTGTAGTCCGTAGGACTCGAAGGCGTCGCTGTTTGCCGAAATGACGCTGGTACCTGCGGTCTGCCCGCCAGGAATACCTTTGACTTTGGATTGCAACCTTTCCAATACGGGGCGGTTTTCTCCGCAGACCAGGCATTGCATCGTTGCGCCGTCGGGTTCGTTATGGGCAGCCCAGAACCGCTGCACGACAGGGTTGTCGATCACGTACCTGCCGTCAATTCGGAATGTGATGATGCCGCCATTGTCGAAATCGTCTGCGATTTCGAGAGATTTCAGGGGCTCGTCCTTAAGAAACTGTAGGACCGCCAAAACGTCCGGTTCTTCGGTTTCGGCGGCACAGCGTTCCACAAGGTCGACGTAGGCGGCGTGGCATTGCTGCGCGCGGTCGGCTCTCTTCTCGTTCTGTGGAAGACCCAGCGTGTAATCAGGTTTGTCAGCCAGAAGAAGTGGGCGGATGCCATAAGCACGCTGCACTTGAGGCAGAAATCTTCGCGTTCCCCGTCGGGTTCGTGGCGTCGATGGATCGCTGAGGTCGATGAGCCCGTGGCACTCCCCGTTGAGGCCGAGGGCGATGACATAGCGGAGAGCGCCTTCCGCGTAGAGCTTGGGGGCTGTCGTTTCATTCCGTTGGGAGTATTCAACCAGTCTGTTTAGCATCATGCTGGCTTCTCCTGGTTTGGTGGATGCGGCACTCGCATCACGCCCTGCTCTAGCCGCGCGTTGAAAAATATTGGTGTGGCGGCGCCGTTGTTTTGCGTGTCGTAGGTCAAGTCCAGCAGCATACTGCCCAGGTCTTCGGTAAGAGGGATGGGAATTTCGGTTCCGTCAGGTGCGGAGAACCTGGCCCAGAACTCCCGGCAACCCAGGTAGGGAGTCGCGAAGCATCGCCCGGAGTTTACCCGGCGTCGGAACTGGTCGCGGTACTTGGCGGGATCTTGGGAATTACTTTTGACTACCACCTGCGCCTTGATGATGTAAGCGACGTCGCGGAGGGCGAGGGTGTGCCTTTGGGCTCGGTTTCTGCTGTCGGTGGCGTCAAAGCCACCGCCTTCGCGCTGCCACCGCCGTGCCGTCTGGACGGTCTGGCGGGAGCCGATTTCGTTGCGGACAAGGGACGTGTACCGGATGGGCTTCAGTACTTGGACTTCCTCAACCTGCCAGGTAAATTCCGGCTTCCAGCAAATCGCCTCCAGTATTCCCTTGGCTGCTGTCGGAGTCATGAGCGAGTAGGAGACGCGCTCCACCTTCATCTCTGGCCTGGTGAAACAGGCGAGTTCGCCCTCTACTTTCACCGTCAGCGGCGGGTGTTCAATCGGCATGCAGTGCTCCTTGCCCGGGGCTGTCTACGATGTCTATTTCAGTATTTCAACCCTCGCGGCGTTGGCCGCGCTGTGGCCCGGTCAGGCTGTCAGGGTGTTGCTCGTCTGGCTGGGGGAGTGTTGCACCGATGTTGATGTTGCTGTTTTGACCATGATGGTTGTAAATGGCTTTCACACAATGAATCGGTCCGGTTCCGCGACGGTGGCGCCGCCCAGTCCGGTGACGGGGTGGTATTCGCCGACCCACTCAAACAACCCCGGCATGATTTCCCAAAGCAGGCCATCGCGTTCCTTTCCGGCCGCTTGGTTGTGGTACATGGACGCCGTCCACGGTTGGATGGATCTGATCAGCCGACGCGCGTCTGGTGTGCCGTTGCGCAGGTTGGTCACAGCTGCTTTCAGCCTTCGTTGCTCGTTGGCTGTGCCGTACGTCGTGACGACGATAGTTACGGTGTCGTCGTCGATCATCCTGAACCTTTTGGCAACCTCGGGGTAGTTCCAGTCGGACCTGCACGTCTGCACGTGTTCGGCGTCGGTGTCGACGTCTTCATAAAGCTGGCGGAAGTAACCTTCTACTACCTGAGGGTCGTCCGGGTTCATGGGCCCGGAGTTCAACATCGCTTTGGTTATTCCAGTGGCGGTCCTGTAGCTGCCGAAAGGCGGAGCCGACGCTTCATTTGTGTCAAAAACTACGACGCGTCCTTCGGCCAATTGTCCATTTCGGTTGCAACGGCCTGCTGCCTGGATGATGCTGTCCAGAGGTCCGATGGCTCGCAGCACCATGGGGAAGTCCAGGTCAACGCCGGCTTCCACCACCTGTGTGGAAACCACCCGGCACGCTTCGCCTCCTCTGAGCCTGCGTTCGATCTTTTCGATCACGTCTCGCCGGTGCCGCCCACATAGGAGCGTAGAGAGATGGAGGGCTCGTTCATCGTTCAGCGCGTCCAACAACGCCAGTGCGTCTTTCTTGGTATTCGCAATCGCCAGGGCTTGCGGCGTTGTCCGCATGATGTCAGCGATGTCATCCCAAGTTTGCGCCGGGTCGGTCCTCCAGTCGTAGCGCACTCTTCTCAGCGCTTGGAAGTGCCGTTCGGGAGATGGCACGATGTCGGTGGCTTTGACGTTGACGAAGGGTTCGACCACTCGGAAAGCGGGCTGCGTGGCGGTGGACAGGACCACGGTGGCGCCGTAGCTTTCGGACAGTTCTCGAAGCCCGTCCAAAATGGGCTCCAGTAGCTTCGGCGGCAGTGCCTGTGCTTCATCGAGGATGATTACGCTGCGGGCCAGATTATGCAGTTTTCGTGTGGAGCTGGTCCGGTTTGAGAACAGGCTGTTGAACAACTGGACGGTCGTCGTGACGACTATCGGGAAGTCCCAGTTTTCGCTGGACAGGCGGGCCCATGCTGCAGTAGGGTCGAACTCGTCGGCATCGTTCGTTTCCACTGACGAGTGGTGTTCCAGCACGACCATTTCCTCGTCAGGGGAATCTTCCAGGAATCGCCGGTATTCGGCCGCAGTCTGTTGCGTGATGGAAACAAACGGCACTGCCACGATGACCCGTTCCATCTCGTGCTCAACGGCGTGGCGCAGTGCGAAGCCCATGGCCGACAGGGTTTTTCCACCTCCCGTGGGAACGGCTAGACGAAAGATGCCTGACGGCTGTGCAGCGGCGTTGGTGCACGCCTCGTACACTTCGGTGCGGACTCGGTCCACGTTGCTAATGGGCCCGTTGGCTTGCATGCGAGCCTGATGTCGTTCTTGAAAGCGATGCCACAGTTCGCTCATGCTGGACGTTGAGGCGCGTTGGGCTGACTTGCCCGCTTGAAAATGTCGTTCTGTGTCCAGGAAGTCGGCGTCGACCAGTGCCGAGAACACCATCCTAAGCCACATTTCGGCGGTTGTTTTGCTTTTGTTGACCCACGCCGGTGGCCGCAGGTTGGTTATCGGCTCCAGGTCGGGGATGTCTTGCCTTGCCGCAGTGATCGCTGCTGTTGCAGCGCTGGCGTTGCCTTTTTCGTTGGTCCATCCTTGCAGATCTTTGAAAGCCTGCAGGCCACCGTGGTGGCCCTGCACCAGCATTGCCAACGGTCCGCCGTATTGGAGTGCCAACTGAGCGCCGGCGCCTTTGTGATCGGGTCCCTGCTTGCGCTTGCCGGCGAGGTAGCGTTGGAACTCTGGATCAAACTTGCCCACGTCGTGCCAGAGGCCTGCGTAGTACGCAGGGTCACGACTGGCGAATGGCTTACAGAACTTGGCGGCCATCTCCGCCACTGCCACCAGGTGGTCGGTGAGACCGTGCCATTCTCCGCCGTCGTTGGCGGAGTGGGCGTAAAAAGAGCGATTATTCAAAGTCGGGCCACCATGGTATTTGTATGCAGTTGCTACGCCCGCAGATGGATGGGGCCACCGTACGTCATAATGGAATGATTCCAGTATAGTTTGAACGATTTAACGTATCAACGTTTGCATAATCGGTTTACAGGGTAACGAGGTCCACAACCCCTTGCCTGTAATGCAGGAGCGCCAGCGGGAGGGCCGTGAGGCGGGCCAGTCGTCAACAGCACCGTGTTCGGGATTGGATGCTTGAGCCTTCCAGGACCGATCTCTGAACCCGGCTTGGGACGCGTGATCGACCCTGCGCGATGACCAGGTGGTGGTATGCGCTGATTTTGGTTGGTGTAGATGATCGCTAGGTCTTCGATCTTGGCGGTGTCCAGTGGGCGACCTGCCGGATATTGGTTCCGCTGCGTTCGTCTTTCTGCCGGCAATGTGGGTTGTGCTGTTGGCGCAATGGTCGGCATTGGGAGCGCCCTAGTCCAGTGGGCTTCGCCGGCGTTTCTCGACCACTGCACGGCGCCGTCGGCTGGAGTCGTGATCGCCTTGCCGCGGGCTCGTCCCTCGGGTGCAGCGAACGTGATTTGGACGTTGCCGGCTTCGTCGGCGTTCGCGTGGGTGGCGACTGGGTTCCAGATTTCGGGGGCGACCGTTGCCCACGCCGTCGCCGGCGTCCCGTACCGTAGTCCCATCCCGTAGGCGAAGACGACCCTGACGCCGATCATCGAAACCGACTTCCACCACGGGAAACCGCCCAGGGTGGCGCGCATGAGTCTCTCGGTCCGTTTCCGCATAGTGTGCTGTCTCTCCTCAGGAGAGGGTCATTTGTAGGTGGCGCTCCTTTACGGGCCATCTCCGGCGTTTTCGGAGTTTCGAAACGGCCGGGAATGCGTCGAATTTCAACGCAGGAGTGTCACCGGCGCGATTTTCGCCACCAAGTGGGAAATTCTGCTCTGTGGGCGTTTCGTGACCTCTCAGTGGCTTATTTGACACGGCGGCGGCAAAACGGCCCTTTGGCCGGTATCTTGGCCTTCTCGCGGATGCGGGGCTTCCAAAGGGCGGCGGCGCAGGCGTCGCACAGGGCGCGGTCCGGCGCGACTTTCCCGCCGCATTCGTGGCAGCGGGCGGCGTTGGGTTCGGTGGGCGGCGGGTGGCCGCAGTGGAGACACGTCAGCTCGCCGTACGTCCGGTGGAACTGTCCGCCGCAGCGGGGGCAGGGAGCGGCGAGTGCCATGGCGATGTTCATCGGCGCCTAACTTCTCAGAACCTCGTCAATCTTGCGCTTCAAGGCCGGCTTGGGTTGCGTGCCCACCACTTGGTCGACGGGCTTCCCGTTCTTGAAGAAGAGCAGCGCCGGAATGCTGCGGATTCTGTAGCGCGCCGCGATGTCGGGGTCGCTGTCCACGTCCACCTTGACGACGTTCAGCCTGCCTTCGTACTCCAGTGCCAGGTCTCGCACGGTTGGCGCGATCATCGCGCAGGGTCCGCACCATTTGGCCCAGAAGTCCACCATGACTGGCAGCTCTGAGTCCATTACGTCGCTTAGCCAGTTGTCTCCGTTCACTTGGATCGGTTCGGGCATTCGAATTCCTCCATGGAGTAGGATGGTGTTTCAATGGTTGTTCATGTCAGGTTGTCGTTCTCTGGCGGCGGGGTTCGGCATCGTTGACGTGGCTGCATTGCCGGCCGGCCGGTTCGCCGTGCGTCAGGTGAAACTGTCCGCCGCAGCGGGGGCAGGCGTGGCCGGTTGGTTTCGTGAGGGTGGCGGCGATCACCGGCTTTCGTGGGCTTCAGGCCAGCCGAACAGGTTCTCGTACATTTCGGAGTATCTTCGTCGCTCATGGCGGCGGTTTCGGCGAGGAGGTACTCGTAGTGGAATTTGCACAATGTGATTCCATCGTCGTCGAAGTTCAGGTCGTCGCCTTCGAGGACCTTATCGCAGTCCTCGCACCGGTACTCGGTGTCGCACTGTTCGTCATCGGGTGATGCCGGCGGTCTGGCCGCGATTTCCGCGTGGTGGGCCCACGCCGTCTGGGCGAGCCGGGCTCGGGCGGCGGTCTGCTCGGCGAGCTCGTGCCAGAGGTTGTCTCCGGTTGAGGGAGATGACGGGGTGTTGCGCAGCCATTTCGTGGCAGCGGCGGTTCTCATTGTTCCTACAGATGGGGCGGTTCTACGCCCGGCGGCGTAGGCGTCGGTCCTCCTCGGGTGTGGCGGTCAGGTTTTGTTCAGCCGACACGAAGACGGCACGCAGCCGAGCAGGCAGCTCACGGCGGCGGTCCGCCTAGCTCCGGCGGTCCGCCGTTCGAGCTTCTCGGCGTCCTCGATGAGTAGGTCGCGCATCACGGCCAGAACGCCGACCTCACCGTACTCCGGGTGTTGCCCGTGGAGGAGCTCTGGGTCGAACGCGGCGAAGCCGTCCTGGTAGTTACTCAGTTTGAAATGGGGTATCAGAGAATAGAATGGTAGCCCGGGTACGCTCGCCGGCCAAATCACGCGGCAGGCACCTCGGACGACGTTTCCAAAGTCCCGTCCACCCTGCAGAGTAGGATAGATCAAAACTGGCTGTTCAAAAATGGACGCGACGGATTCCAAATGAATGACAGATTTACGATGATTTTCCGCAATCGAGATTACGAAACGCGAAATCCTGGTTTGCAACAAAATCGGCCCGAAATGACCGGTCCACAGACGCCTACCCGCTAGCCTGAGTGCATCGGAAGGATGAATCACAATGGAGATGACAAAGCCTATGGCGTTCGGAAGTCTGAGCATGCTGTTAGTGTTGGGGGTGGTCGCCTCTCTACTCATCACCTTGGCCGCCAACCCTAACCAAGCACCGCCCGGAATTCTGGACGCCAGCGAGGCGAGGAGCATAGGACTGGAGGAAGCCAAGTTTTCCGGTCTTGTCGGAGACCCATCCACAGTGAAGACCACTCTCACGAACTTGGGAGATTACACCCGAACATCCTCGGGCGGGGCAGCCGGTTTAGGTGCGGACGCGGCGGAGTTCGGGCTGACTCCCGATAGGGAGGTCTGGGTAGTGGCTTTCGAAGGTGACGTGCGTTTGTCGCGACCTGGCGGCGATGGCAAATATTTCGACAACATCACGTTCGCACTCGACGCCAAAACAGGTGAGGTTATCTCTGTCAACGCATACGTGGACGGGAAGACCGCCGCCCCGTACCTGCGATAACCCAACATGCTGTCGCCGTGGGCGCGTCGCATTAACGTGCAGTTTCAGTGGGTCATGGGTTCCTCTACCGCTACCGTCGCGGCTTCGCGAGGTATGCCCATTTCTTCAAGGAATATGCGAACGCTTTCGACATCCCACTCGCTCACTACTGCGATGTAGAGTTTGTTCGTGGCTTCCTGCAAGTCGGTGGCGATCACCCCGTCCTGTTCCCAGACGCCTTCCGATTCCATCAGCGTGTACCAAGCAGAAAGCTGCGTGATGGTGTAGTTGCCCTTGATCACGTTCAGCTTTAGGCCCGACTGGGGGTCAAGTAATTCTTCAAGGGCTTGTCGGTCTTTCTCCCATCTTTCAGGATCGCCCTCATCCTCTGCGATGTAGATGTTGAGAACGGTTTGTCTCTTGGAAAGGAAGAGCCCGCCGAATCCGGGATTTTCTCTGGCGGCCATTATCAGGCGTTCTTTTTGGTGCTCTTGGGCGAACGCCGGGGTAAGGTGCTCGTAGATTGACTGATCATGCCGCTCTTCGATTGACCCATCGGAGTTCCTGAGCGGCCACTGCGTCCACGCCAAGCCGACTATAACCACCGCCAGTATGAGGGAGCAAATTATTGCGCTTACACGCTTGGATACCATTTCCTTCCCTTATCTCCAGATTAGGCCCAACCCACCGAAAGGATTGAGTGTAGCGGCGCGCTGAAGGGATGAGAAAGTGCACCCGGCTTCGATGATAATGGTTTTTGAAACACAAAACCAACCCGAAACAAGGAGCACCCATTGGATGCTGCCACCCGAGCGCCTCGACCGCATCTACGTCGCCTTCGATGATCACTGCTTGGTGGCCGATGCTGGGCTGATACTGCCGGTTACCCCTGGCTCATCACCTGGGCCTGGACGAGTTGGTGGGCCACCGACCGCGCTGGGGAAGTAGCGGATAATATCACCCGTCAGCCCCCGAAAATCCTCATTGGCTCGATTACGGAATTCGTAAGCCCCATTTTTGAACAGGCATTTTTGAACTGCCCTACTACTGAGGGGAGGTCTGAATCATGAAGAACAAGATAATCGCGCTGGTGGCAGTGGCGGGGCTGGTGGGCATTCTGGCCGGGTTGGTGGTGGTTCCGCAGATGATGTGGGGAGGTGGAAGCTCCGCCTCCTGGCTGATTCACATTGAGGCGGAAACCTTGGTGGAGGGGTCGGATCGCATCGTGATCGCGACGTACGTTGATGGTCGGACCGAGAGTATCTCCAAGGGTGACGATGCGGAGGGGAACTCGAAGGGTTCCATCACTGAACGTTTCCGGCGGTTCACCGTTGTTGAGGTGTTGAAGGGTGAAGGTGCATCGGGAGATACTCTGCACGTGGTGGCTACGGAAAGAAACAAGCTGCGTTTCGCCGATGGGAAGAGTTCGGAGAACGAATACGAGGTGGTGGACCTGAAGAGCGGGGATGAGTACGTGCTTTTCGTGGAGGGCAGGAGCCGGCCTGCTGGGTACCCGAGCGGCTATGGGGATGTCTTGTGGACATCCCCAGGTGAGCCGAACTTGGCGGAGGTGGACGCTGATGGGAGATTGACCTTCCTGGCTACGGACGTTTACCGGGACCTAGTTGCCGAAGGCGGGTTGACGCCGGTGTCTGGTTCGGCGGCACCGTTTGAGCTGACCAAGGAGGAGATCAAGCGGCTTGTGGCTGGCTCATCGCCGTCTGGATGAGTCGGTCGTACGGGGCCGCGATGAACGCCGGCCCCGCTTTTTGGGGAGGCGGTTTCCGTCCGGTCAGAATGGGTTGATGTGACCACCCGCGCCGGTGCCGGCGCGGGTGGTTTTTGCGTTGGGCAAAGCCCATCAGGTCAGCATGGGATCTTTCTTGTCCAACTGTGGGGAGGGGGCTGTCTCGCGTCAACCAGGTTTGCCGAATTGCCGTCGATTAGTTTTGCCGGTTCACCTCCTTGGCCGCAGCAGTCTCGCCGCGTTGCTGTGCTGCGTCAGTCCGGTAGCTGGGGCCGTCGAACTCCAGGATGACGGCGTGGTGCACCACCCGGTCAATCGCCGCGGCGGTGGCCATGGGGTTGGCGAAGATGCGCTCCCACTCGGAGAAGACCAGGTTGGAGGTGATGCCCAACGACCTACGTTCGTAGCGTTCGGCGATCAGGGTGAAGAGGACCTCGGACTCCTCGTTGCCCTGGGGGAGGTAGCCCAGGTCGTCCAGGAGGAGGAAATCGAAGTTGTCCAGCTTGTGCAGTTGCCTGGGCAGGGCGAAGTCGCGCTTGGCGGCGAACAGATCCAGCACCAGGCGGTAGGCCGGTGCGAAGAGGACGGAGTGGCCGGCTTCCACCAGGCGATGGCCCAGAGCGCACAGGACATGGGTCTTGCCGGTGCCGGGGAGACCGAAGGCCAGAACGTCCGCCTCTCCGTACGCCGGATGTTACCTGTGGGGGCACTCCAGGTCGAACGCTTCGAAGCCGTCCTTCCGTTCTTGGTTGGCCGGTTCGGCCGTCGGCTTCGGCCGCACGGCCAGCAGGCGGCGCAGTTCAGCGACTGCCGCCCGCACGGCGGCCTCTTCGGCCGCCGCCATCATCTCGTCGGCGATGACGCAGTTCATGGCTCCTTCCGTTCGTCGGGGTCGCAGTCGTCGTCGATGCGGTGCCGGCAGTTGCGGTAGCCGTCGTCGTCGTTCCGGCCGATGTCCTCCTCCTCCAGGTGGTGTTCCTCGATGATCCGGCGTTGGACGTCCTCGTAGTCGTCGGCCAGGTCGTCTGCGTCCTCCGGCCGGCGTCCCAGTTCGGCCAGATAGCGTTCGCAGGCGGCGTGCAGCCGCCGGTTGACGGTGTCGCCCATGGTGTTCGCGTTCTTCCGGTTCGGGTTCAGGATTCAAACGTCATGCCGGGGCTGGTTCTGACGTCGACTACTTCCACTGTGACGGTTTCGGTGCTCGGCGCCGCCGGCAGCGTCGCTGTCTCGATCAGGAGACTCATGGCGTGCTCCCGCGCCTGTTCATCGGTCAGCGTCTGCGGCGGGTGGGTCTCCATGAGCAGGTCGTAGAGCGGCCAGTTCTTGTCGGCGTCGGCCAGCCTGTTCATGGGACGGCCCTCGCCGGCCACGTAGGTCAGGCTGCCGTCGCCGTGGTTGACGAAGAAGGTCGCGCCGTCGCGCCTCGACACCCAGAAGGGTGACGAGATCTCCCACGTCACGGTTCCTGTCACGGCTTGCAGGACGAGTTCGTTCACGATTTCCCGTGGGGTGGTCATGGGGGTTGCTTTGCTCCTGGTGGGCTGGTTGGTTTTCGGGTGAGGGCCGACACGGCGCTGGGCGTCAGTCCGGCCTGTTGCCAGGCGTGGAACAGTTCGAGGCCCTGCCGCAGCGTTTGGATGCTGCGCGCCGGGCTGTTCATGCTTCCCTGGATCTGCGCCCGCGGGATGGCCAGCGCTTCCGGTATGGCTGCCGACATCACCGGCTTCCCTCGAACGATGTTCTCGCCCTGGCTCCGGTTTTCGGATTCGAGCTGACGGGCCAGATCCGCCACGGGTCTGCCGACGAACAGTGATACCAGCGTGTCGGCCGCCCAGACCGCGTGGCTGAGCGTGATGACGGTCTCCGTGGTCCCGTCGGTGACGGCCCTGGTTCCGCCCTTGCGAACTACGTAGCGCCAGTGTGCGGGGCGGTAGTTGTCCAATCTGTACTCAGCTTCGGTCGCGTTTGCCGCCGGTGATCGTCATGCCCACTGCCGGAGTCGCTGCGCGCCATGGTCGGCAGTCCCACCGTGAGCAGCAGGAGCGGCGCTGGGGCTGGATGCTTTGATGGATTATGCGCTGGCATGAAAAAGGAGACGACCATTGTCGTTCCCTGGGGATGGTGCTTGCTTCGCCAAGATTGAAGTTCAACGTCGGTCGTTTACGGTGGAGTTCTCCGGCGGAGTCGCGCTCGGTGCGGTAGATGGGCGAGGGCGAGAAGCGGGGTTTGCCGTCGGGAATTTCGGCGTTGAGGGTTTCGTAGTGGCGGGCGGCGTAGCGTTCGGCGGTATGCTTCACGCCGCACCAGGGGTGGCCGTCATTTTCCGGAGGCATGATGCACGACCGGCGATCTTGTTGGGGCAGGTGGACGCCGCGGCGCAGGGCGACGGCGTAACGGTGCGGTGGTTTGTGCACGGCTGTACGGGCTTTCGCTTCAGTGGACAGTGTGGCGGAGACGTGAAGGCCGGCTCGCCTTCGCCAATGTGGGGTCCGGTTAGTCGCCGATGTCGTCGTCCTCATTCAGTTCGGCCATGAGTTCGTTGACGGTCCCGGTGTTGACCAGGTTGCCCTTGGCCACGTCCGCCATGGCGGAGAGCGTCTCCGCGTTGGGTTCCAGTTCGGTGCTTTGCTGCCGGAAACGGTCCATGCAGGTCCGGTAGGTCGACTCGTCCGTTTCGCGGACGCGGGACGGTATTTCGTTGATGGGCAGTTCGATGAATTCGCGGACGCGGTGCTCGAAGCCTGGCGTGTGGTGCAGGTAGGCCAGCAGGTGGGATTTGTCGGCGGACATCCTTTCGAGCGTCATGGTCATGGTTTCACCTCCTGTGAAAAAGTGGGTTTGGCTGTTGCCGGAGTCGGCTGTGTCCTTGTTGCATTGGCAACAGGTTGCATAGAACTCCGCAGAGACTCGTTGGATTGTCGGGATGGGCATCTATGGGGTCCATGGCAGGCGTCGGTTCGGTCGGAATCGTGGATCCAACGACGGGTCAGAATTCGCCGTTGCGATTTTGGAGTCCGAGACGATTTTGCCGGCATTTGTGTTCAAAAAACCGCTCTGTCCACCCCGGGAGCGATGCTGAAACGACCGGTAGACGCCGGCCCTCTGGCTAACATCAAGGCATCAACCCATGGGGGGAGTGGCCCGCTTCCAGGCCGGCTTCTGCCGGCAGGGGCGGTACGCCCTCCCAAATTTACCGATGAGGGGATGCCGAGATGATGAGCATGATGACGAGAAGAACGGTCCTGCCGTTGCTGCTGGCGGTGGCGTTGACCCTGGCGGCGGGAGCATGGTGGTGGCATGCGGGCCCAACGTGGGCCGACGGCCCCGAGGAGGGCGAAGAGGCGCACCAGCACGCCGCCTACGAAGCTCCCACCGTGACGATCAAGCCCCACCACGCGTGCAACATCAGCGCCAACGTGGTCTACGTGCTGGTCAGTTACCAGAATGTCGGCGCCGCCCGTTACCAGCAGCAGATCGCCTGGGGACACGACGCTACCCTGTCGGGCGACGACATTCCCTGGGGCGGGGTGCACCGCAGTCCGAAACCCGCTGGAAGCCTCCGGGCGTTGACCACGGACCGCAGCAAGCAGCCCGAGGTGGGCAAGGGCTATTCCCTGCGGGTGCGCGGCGTGGACGCCGACGGCAACCACGGTCCGTGGGGCGAGGGTACCTACGTGTACTCGGAGGGGACGGCCGCGCCGCCGGCGCCGGTGACGGTATCCGCCGTTGACGGCGATTACAGCCGGGCGCGGCTACGATGGAAGGACGCCAGCGACGGGGCCATCAACGGTTTCGGGTTCAAGATCCAGAAACGGCCGTCGGGTTCGGATGATTGGGTGGAGAGCCGGTGGACGGTGGTCAGGGAGCGAGTGGTGGACGGAGACCGGGCGTATGACCACGTGGTGACGGGGCTTGATGCGGCGGTGTCCCACCGGTTCCGCGTGGCGGCGCAGGCCAAGGACTGCACGCCGACGGGCTGGTCGCAGGAGGTGACGCTGTCGCCGCCGGCTCCGCCGGCCGCGCCGGACTACACGGCGACGTTGAATTACGGCACAAGTTCGCCCTCCCTGGTGGTTACCCCGGTCAACGCGCCGGAAAGCGTGACGTCCTACACGGTGGCGCACCGGGTCAAGGATTCGAGCGACGCCTTCACCGAAACCACGGTGTCGAAGTCTGACGCCGTCTCGGGCATTACGGTGAGCGGCCTGTCCCACGGCATCACCTACCGGGTGGGCCTGCGGGCGACCAACGCCGTTGGAGACGGTGAGTACTCCTACCGGGACGTGACGGTGTCGGTGCTGCCCGACCCGCCGGCCTTCACGGTGACTCCGGTCTATGCGGAGAGCGGCGCGTCTTTGACCGTGAAGGTCCCCACACCGGTCACGGGCGCGGTTTCGTACGCGTTGCGGGTGAACGGCACAACTACCACGGTGGCGGTGGGCGAGTTCTCCGGTGACGGGCACAGCGTGCCGGCCAGCCTGGGCACGGGCTACACGGTGGCGATGGCTACGGTGAACAGCGTGGGCCAGGGGGATTTCTCCGCAGACCAAACGCTGACCACGCTGTCCTTGCCGTCCCTGCCCAGCGTCATGGCGGTGGCCCAGTACTCCGGCAACTCGGCCAGCGTCCTGGTCGCGGTGGCGGCTGCGCCAACTGCCGAACAGGTGCAGGGGTACCTGGTCCGCCACCGGAAGGTGTCCGACACTGGCGTCGAGTGGTCTGCGATGTTCGTCACGCCCGGAGTGGCGCAGTCGGGCTACGCCATTGCGGCTGACCTGGGCGCCAGCTACGCCATCGAGGTTTCGGGCCTGAACGCGGCCGGCAAGGGCGCCGGCGCGGCGTTGGTGGTTACCATCAAGGCCAGGCCCGACGCGCCGGAATTCACGGCGAAGGCGGTGTACGCCAATGGCGCGGTCACGGTGTTGGTGAAGGTGAAGCCGGCGGGTTCGGACGTGCTGGACTACTCGGTGCGCTACCGGGCGTCGGCGACGGACTCCTGGACGGACGCGACGGTGACCACCGCGCAGGCAGAGTCGGGCTGGAGTTTCACGGCGCAGCCCGGCGCTACCTACTCCGTCGGAGTGGCGGCCCGCACGGACGTCGGTCTGGGCAGCCACGGCACGGCCACGGTTGCGATTGTGTCGCGAGTCGGTGCGCCGGAGTTCACGGTCGTCGTCTCGAGTGGGCAGAACGGGGCGGTGGCCCGCGTTGCGGTGAGCAGCCCGCAGCAGCAGGCGCAGTACCACCTGTTCAGCATGGGCGACGCCTCTCCGGTGAAGGTCGTGATGCCCGATGCGGAGCATGAGTTCGCCGTTGTGCTGGGCAACGCCTACCGCTTCGGTGTGGCGGCGGGCAACCAGCTTGGAACCGGAGACTACGTCTACCAGGACGTAACGGCGTTGGTGGTCCCCGACGCGCCGTCCTTCACGCTGATGCCCGTCTATCACGGCGGTTCCGCCTATCTGGCGGTTCAAGCTACCAATCCCGACCCGCACGCTTCCCGCTACCTGCTGAAGGTGGGTGATGCGGAGGCGGCGACCCACACGGACGCGGCGGACCTGCGCGTGCCGGTGGTTCCGGGCCGGACCTACACGGTGGCGCTGGCGGCGGGCAATGCGGCTGGCGACAGCTCCTACACCACAGTGACGCGCGTTACGACGACGGCGGAGTACGAGGCGCTGCTGGAGTGGCGGCTCATTGTGCCCGGCGAACCCTCACCGGCTGAAGCCGTGGGCGCTGCCACGCAGTACGTGGCAATCGTCGAAGGCGCTCCGTCGCGCTATGACCCCGTGCCGCCCTGTGTGGGCGGGAGACTGCCCTGGAGCAGACGCGGTCAGATCACTCTGCGGCGCTCGCTGCCTGGGTGAGCGGGATGTCGGACGCACCGGCTAACCTCACCGCCTACGCCGGGTCCCATAAGTCCGCGATGGCCGGAGCTCTTACGGAGGCGATGGCTGCAGCCCGTACCACGTGCGATGCTCGGTATCCCGCGGCGGAGAGCCTCGGGCAGGATGACGCTCGCTGGGTGCGGATACCGAGGTAGGGCATGCTGGGCGGGCCGTCGGCGGTCCACGCACGGGTTGGGATCCGGAGGTAAGGGCCTATTCGCGTGGGCGTCCAACCGCAGCTGGACGCCCGCCGCCATTAGCGCGGTATTTGGCGTCGCAACCATCGCCAGGCCCGCGTCAGCGTCAAGGCGGTCTATGAACTGGCCGACGGAAGCGAGAAGCACGGCGCCGAGGAAACGCTGACCTGCACTGTCGTGGAATAGCCGCCAACGAATGCAACGGCGTTGACGAGTGGTCCGGGTCTGATTGCAAAGCTAGTCAAGCATAAATACATACTAACCCATACAAAAGAGGGCTTAAAAATACGGACTGAAATACGGATTATGGTGTAGTTTCTGCTTGGCTATCCATGCCAGAACCGTCAGCCGGCGGCTGGCGCGAACCGCCGCAGCAAGCAGCAACGGCGCCTTCGGGGGTTGTGATTCCGGGTTGGACCGGAAGGGGAAGCGGGGCGCAGTTGGAAGGAGAGGCTATCGTCATGTTCGATTTCGGCAGCAGAGTAAGGAAACTGGGCCACCTGCTACAGGCGGCCATACCCCTTTCAGCCCCCCCCCCGACTTTCGTGCGCTAAAAACCGCCTGAGGCCCGGCATGACCTGGAGCTTCCTCTCGCGCCGGCTTTCGCTTCTGACCCGCCGCCCTCGCGCGGTGGGTACAACAACGCTGCTGCTGGCGGGGCTGGTGGCCGTAGGGCTGGCGGGGCTGGCGCTGTGGTCGTCGGGGCTGGTCCAGGCCCAGGAGGATGCGCCGCCGGCGGTGTCCAACCTGCGCTGCATCGCGGAGACGGAGCGGGTGGCCTTCTTGTGGGACGCGCCGGAGTGGTCCGGCGGGGAGGTGTACGCCTACGACTACGCATTGAAGCTGCCGAACGGGAAGGAGGAGAGCTCGCGGCTGCGGGGGAGCACGCTGGTGTACCGGCCGGGGAGTTACCAGAGGGGGAAGGAGACCCGGTTCCGGGTCAAGACCATTTACGAGACTGCCGAGGGCAGGGAGGTGGCCGGTACGGAGGCGGAGCTGGCGTGCTACGTGGGAGGAGAGCCGGAGGAGGAGACGCCCACTCCTACCCCTACTCACACGCCAACACCCACGCCGACACCCACGCCCACGCCGACACCCACGCCAACTCCAACGCCCACGCCGACGCCAGCGCCGCAGCAGCCGGCTCCGCAGCCGCAGCGGGCGGTGTCCTCGGACGCCACCCTCAGCGGGCTGGAGCTGCTGCGGAGCGGCAGCATCGCGCTGCGGCCGGCCTTTGCGCCCCAGACCGGGGAGTACGGGGCCACGTTGGCGCTGGGCTACGGCTGGGCCAGTCTGCGGCCCACGGCCAGCCACGCCGGGGCCACCATCACGGTGGACGGCAAGGCGGTGGGGAGCGGGTCCAAGAGCGAGCGGTTCTTCCTGCACGACAACACGCCGCTGCGGGTTGAGGTGGTGGTCACCGCCGAGGACGGTCAGACCCGGCGGGTCTACGGGGTGACGGCGACCCACGCGCCGTTGGCGAAGCTGTCGGACCTGAGGGTGTCCCAGGTGAAGCTGCATCCGGTCTTCTTCGGGAGCCAGGGCGAGTACCGGGGGTGGGCGCCCTACAGCGTGGCGGAGGTGCGGGTGACCGCCACCAACCGGTACGACAAGGGGACCATCACGGTGAATGGGGCGGTGGTGGTCAGCGGTCAGGCCAGCGGGGCCATCCCGCTGTCGGAGGGGGAGAACGTAATCAGGGTGAAGGCCACGGCGCCGGACGACTACACCAGCCGGAGCTACACAGTGACGGTGGTGCGGGCGTCGGCGGCGGCGTCGGGGGACGCGACGCTGCAGGGCCTGGCGGTGCACCGTGCCACCGGCCGGCAGCCGGACCTGGATCACCTGGTGCCCTACGCCGGTCCGGCCTACCAGCTGCGTCCGGCGCTGACGGCCGGGGTGTACGACTACCGGGTGCGGGTGCCGATGCTGGGGCCGGAGGAAGGTGTGGAAGAGGATGGGACGCTCTACCTGACGGCGGTGGTGACGACGGCGGCGCCCGGGGCCAAGTCCATCGTGGTGAAGGGTACCGAGGCCCAGGGTGAGGTCCGGCGCGCCAAGGGGGAGTTGGTGAGCGGGGAGGCCAGCGGCCCCTGGCGGGCCTTCGTGGGCTACGGTCTGATCACCATCGAGGTGACCTCCCTGGACGGGAAGGACACCAAGACCTACCGGGTGATCGTGGAGCAGGGGACGGTGGAGGACCCCAGGGGGGTGGACCTGACGCTGGGGGACGGGCAACTGACCCTGAGCTGGGAGGCCCATACGGATACGCGCGCGCCGAACCTGTACTGGGCGCGGTGGCGGGAGGCGGGGACGACCGCCTGGCTGAACCAGGTGGGGCTGCCGGGCTGGAAGATCGGCTACGGGGAGGACGCGCCGGAGGCCACGGCGGCGGAAGGGGAGCAGGTTTTCGGGAACAGCCACGTCATCACGGGGCTGACCAACGGCAGGGAGTACGAGGTGGAACTGCGGCGCACCCGGGGCGGCGGGACCCGCGCGGGCCACCGGACCGACTGGCTGGAGAGCCGGTGGGTCGCGGTGAAGGGAACGCCGGGGCAGCCGGCGGCGCAGACGCGCACGCTGACGATCACGCCCAGCAGTCCCAGTCGGGAGTACGGGGGCGCCGACGATCTCAGCTACACGGTGAGCGGGCTGGTGGACGGCGACGCGGCGGCAGACGTGGTTGCGGGAGCGCTGTCCCGGGCGGCGGGGAATGATGCGGGGAGCTACGCCATCAACATGGGGACGCTGGCGGTCGCTGCGGCCTACGCGGACAAGTACACGTTGCCGTCGCGTCCGGCGGTGGCGTCCTACACCATCACGCCCAGACCCATCACAGCCATCGGCGGGGTGACGGTGGTCAGCCGTCCCGCCGATGGGAGCGTGGCGGCGACCTTTGACACGTCCGCCGCCACGGGCGCGGGCGTGCTGTCCTCGGAGCTTTCGGACTTTCGGGCCGGCGGCCTGGTGGTGGGCGGAGCCTTCCCGGCGGCCACGCCGGGGACCCACGACGTGGCCGTGGCCTACCACCTCCAAGATCGGGGCGGCTTCAAGGCGAACAACTACACCCTGTTGGCAATCACCGACACCCTCCAGGGCGAACTCACCGCAGTGGCCGCCTGCGGCTCCGCGCTCATGCTGGCTGCCGACGGACTGCCGGCCGAGGGCGGCAGCCCGGTTACCGTGCTGGTTGGGCTGTCCAGTCCGGCCGGCCCGGGCGGTGTGAGCGTTGCGTTGACCACCGGCGGCACGGCCACGGCGGGCGATGATTACACCCTCTCATCCGCCACCGTCAATATCGCGGCCGGCGCCACCGGCGGCACGACAACCATCACCGTCGTCGATGACTCGGTTGACGATGACAACGAGACCATCATCCTCAACGCCGCGGCCAGCGCGTCTTCCCTGACGGCTGCGCCGCTGACCCTGGCCATCATCGACAACGACGACGCCACGTCGCCCACATCCACGCCCGTGGCCGACTCCGGCTGCACTACGCCCGCCGACGGCGACTACGACGCCGACAACGATGGACTCATCGAAGTGTGCACCCGCGAACAGCTCAACGCCATTCACTGGGACCTGGACGGTGACGGCTCCCCCATCAACCGCTACGGTAGCGCCTACGGCGCCGCTTTCCCCAACGCCGATGTTTTCCGAGGTCCCAAGTCCGGACCTCCCATGGGCTGCCCGCAGACGGGCTGCCTAGGCTACGAACTGGCCGCCGACCTGGACTTCGACACCAATGGCAACGGTCGGGCCGACGCCGGCGACCGGCACATCGGCCTGGGCGGGCCCTTCTCCTCGAAAGTGACATGGGGCGGTTTTGGGGGTTATTACGAGTATCTGAGGACTACCGTTGAGTTTACCGCGGTCTTCGAAGGCAATGGCCATGTGATCCGGAACCTCTACATAGGGGGGAACTTCGCTTACAACGGGCTATTCGGGACCACCGGGGCCTCCGCCATTATCCGCAACGTCGGAGTGGAAGGCGTGCTGCTGGAGGGCAACGTGCACGCCGGCGGTCTGGTCGGCGAAAACGCCGGTACTATCATCAACAGCTACACCACCGGCGCCGTGTCCGGCACGAGCGGAGTGGGCGGCCTCGTCGGTGGTTCCCATGACACCAGCATGATCATTGGCAGCTACTCCACGGCCACGGTGACCGGCACCCGCGATGACGTGGGCGGTCTGGTGGGCGGCAACGAGGGCACCATCGTCGCCAGCTACGCCACCGGAAACGTCACCGGCGCCGGCGACTCCAACGGCAACTACGTCCCCAGCACCTACGACGGCAAGGGCTACGCCACCGGAGGCCTGGTCGGCCTGAACTACGCGGGCCAGAAGATCATCGCCAGCTACGCCACCGGGGCGGTGTCCGCGCCCAATGGCGAGAAGGTTGGCGGCCTGGTGGGCTACAACCAGGGGAGCATCACCGCCAGCTACGCCACCGGCGCGGTGTCCGGCCTCGAGGACGTGAGCGGCCTGGCCTACAGCGACACCACCTGGGTCTCGGGGGAGGCCGCCGGCCTCAGCTACTGGGACACGACCGCCTCGGGCGTCTCCGTCAGCTCCCAGGGCCAACCCAAGACCACTGCCGAGCTGCAATCCCCAACGGGCTACGCCGGGATCTACGCCGACTGGAACGTGGACCTGGACGGCGACGGCAGCGCCGATGACCCCTGGGACTTCGGCGAGTCGTGCCAGTATCCCGTGCTGAAGTACGGCGGCCTGAATCCTGACGACCAGCGCGCGCCCTGCGCAGTGGCCGGCAATACCGACTACGACACGGACGACGACGGCCTGATCGAGGTATCCAACCTGGCTCAGCTCCACGCCATCCGATGGGACCTGGACAGCGACGGCGTCACAAACCAGAAATACGGGCCCCGCGCGAACAGTCAGACCGGCCTACTCTCCCAGGAGAAAGGGAGCAGTTTTGCCGCCGACTACGCCGCCGCTTTCCCCGACGCGGCGCCGGGCATGGGCTGCCCGTCGTCGGGATGCAAAGGCTACGAGCTGACCGCCGACTTGGACTTCGATACCAACGGCAGCGGCAAAGCCGACGCCGGCGACGCCTACTGGAACGCGGGAGTGGGCTGGTGGGGCATCGGAGCCAAATCCTCGTACCGGACCACTGGTAATACTGGCACTGCTACCGTGCGAGTCTATTTCAGCGGCGTGCTCGACGGCAATGGCCATACCATCCGCAACCTCTACATCAACTACCACCATCCCCTCTATAGCAAATATCAGGCCGCCACCAGCGGGCTCATCTTGGGCGTATCCACCGCCGGGGTAATTCGCAACTTGAACATGGAATCGATGTATATCGCCGGCTTCAGCGATGTCGGCGGCTTGGTGGCGCGAAACCACGGCACGATCAGTCACAGCTATGTTTCCGGCGTAATAAAGGGCAGTAATCAAGTTGGAGGACTGGCCGGAATCAACTATGGCAGCATCCGGGGCAGCTACGCTACCGGCGCGGTTTCGGGCACGGTCAACACTGGTGGCCTGGTGGGTTACAACTACGGAGGTTCCATCGTGGCCAGCTACGCTTCCGCGTCGGTCGCCGGAGGCAAGGACGCCGGCAGCCTGGTGGGCAAAAACGGTGGAGACATCACCGCCAGCTACGCTGTTGGTGAAACATTGGCGACCGGCGGCAATGCCGGCGGGCTGGTGGGCCGTCACGAATCTGGCGTGGTCACCAACTCCTACTGGGACACCCAAACCTCCGGCTCGAGCAGCAGCCCGGCCGGCGTGGGCAAGACCACGGCGGAGTTGCAATCCCCCACGGGCTACACCGGAATCTACGCCGGCTGGAACGTGGACCTGGACGGCGACGGCAACGCCGACGACCCCTGGGACTTCGGAACGTCGTGCCATTATCCCGTACTGAAGTACGGCAGCCTGAACCCGGACGACCAGCGCGCGGCCTGCACGCCACCACAGCAGCAGCAGGCCGCGTCCAACCGGGCGCCAACGGTGGCCTCATCCATCGCCGACCTGACTGGGCTGGAAGTCGGATCTACACAGGACGTGTCCCTGTCCGGGGTGTTCAGCGACGCCGACGGCGACCCCCTGACCATCACCGCCATGTCCTCGAACGACGCCGTGGCCACGGTGTCCGTTGCGTCGGACTTCTCCAAGCTGACGGTGGCGGGAGTGTCCGTGGGCACGGCGACGATTACGGTCACGGCCCAGGACAGCGACGGCAACCGGGTCAGCGACACCTTCGACGCGCCGGTGGCGAGGAAGTACAACGCGCTCATCGCGCAGATGTACGAGTGGCGGAACGACCCGCAGTGGGTGAGCTACAAGGCTCACACCGACCGCTGGGACCGGGCTTTGCTGGCCTTCGGCGAGACCGTCTCCGACGCGTCGCTGACGCCGATGACGGCGGCGGAGGCGCAGGAACTGGCGGACCGGGGCAGCGCCTGGGTTCGCTGGGTGCCGGTGGCCGCTGCCCTGAAGGAGATCGAGGCGGCCCGGTCCGGGTAACGGCTGCGGAACCACCGGCTGATCCAAGCGGGCGTCCGATTGCGGTTGGACGCCCGTCTCAGTCCAGCTTGCCAACGAGTGAGTTGACGCGCCGGCTGGCCTGGGGGGCCGGCCGCGGCGGCATAGCTGACCAGGTATAAATACACGCAAATCCATACATAAGACGGTCTAAAAATACGGACTGAAATACCGTTTCTGGTGTAAGTTGGCGCCGCTTTCCGCGCCGGAAAAAGCAGCCACCGCGCCGGGAAGACCCGGTCCAGTCAGGAAGTTTCATAACGCCACTCGATTTCATAACGCACTGCGGAGGTCCCCAATGAAATTCACGCCCCCGTCCAGCCCCCTTCACCCGCTTCACGCCGCCTTGACGAACCGGCGCCGCGGGGCGCTGTGCGCGCTGGCGCTGCTGGCGGTGGCATTGACTGCCGGTGCGGCCGCGCTGGCGCTGCTGTCCTCAGGGCCGGCCCAGGCCCAGGGGGCCGAGCCGCCGCCGCCGCCGAACCTGCAATGCACCACCAGAACGGACGCAGTGTGGTTCATGTGGGACGTACCCCAGTGGGAAGGAAAGGAGGCGGTTTCCTACGACTACGAGCTGGCGCTGCCGGACGGCCGGCGGGAGCAGGGCAACGTCAAGGGACAGACGCTGTTGCGGCGGGGCAGCTACCCGTCGGGGAAGCCGGTCAGCCTCAGCGTCAAGGCGAACTACGAAACCGCCGAGGGAGGCCGGGCGAGCAGCGCAGCGGCGACGCTCACCTGCTACATCGGGGGAGCGCGGGTTTTGGAGATCAAGGCGGGCAACACCACGCGGGTGTACGGCGGGACCGACGCCCTGAGCCACACGGTGAGCGGGCTGGTGGACGGTGACGCGGCGGGGGACGTGGTGTCGGGCGGGCTGGGCCGGACGGCGGGGGAGGACGTGGGCAGCTACGCCATCAACCTGGGCACGCTCGCCATCGCGCCGGCATATACCACCAAGTACGCTCTGCCGGCCGATTTCACGGCGGCGACGGCCTACACCATCACGCCCAAGGCGGTGACCTGGACCGGCACGGCGCGCGGCAAGGCGTACGACGGCACGGCGACGCTCGTGGGAGCTTTGAGTGGAAGTTTCGCCGCCGGGGACATCGTCAGCGGGGACGTGGTGACGGTCAGCGGGGGACGCTACGCCGCGGCGGACGCCGGAACGGGCCTGGCCATCACCGGGTCCAGCGTGGGAGGAGGGGACGCGGGCAACTACGACGTGACCCTCAGCGTGAGCGGAGCCATCACGCCCTTGCAGATCACGACCATCAGCGGGGTGAAGGTGAACGCGCGGGTGGCCGACGGAACCACGGACGCCACCTTCGACACGGGCCGGGTCCGGGTGATCGGGGCGCTGGCGGGGGAGTTGGCGGACCTGCGGGCCGGCGGGCTGGTGGTGAGCGGGCAGTTCCCGTCGGCAGAGGCGGGTTCCCATGACCTGAGCGTGACCTACTCCTTGCAGGATCATGGAGTGTTCAAGGCGGGCAACTACACGCTGTCACCATCTGTCGTCAGCGCCACCCTGCACGGCGAGATCCGGGACGCATCCGCCCAGAGCGGCGTACCTGCGCAGCAGCCGGCGCCCCGGCTGGAGCCGGCGCCGACACCGCAGCCGACGCAGGCGGCGGACGACGCCACGCTGAAGGCCCTGGCCATCTCGGCGGGTTCGCTGGACTTTGCTCCCGGCACCACCGCCTACGCGGTGGACGTGCCGGCTACGGTGGGCCGGGTGACCCTCACGCCGGCCGCCAATCATCCCAACGCCGCCGTCACGGTGAACGGCGGCGACCCGGCGGCGCCGGTGTCGCTGGACTACGGCGCGAACGTCATCAGCGTGGCGGTCACGGCGGTGGACGGGGTGGCGACGGAGACCTACGTGGTGACGGTGACCCGTCCCCGGAGCGAGAACGTCCGGTTCGCTGCGGTGGCGGACCTGGAGGCGCCGGGCAACCGGGACCTGGCCCTGACCGGCCTGGCGACGCCCGAGGGCATCACCGTCTATCCGGAGTTCCGTCGCGACCGCTACAACTACTGGCTGGCGGCGCCGGAGGACCTGACCGAGCTGGTCGTTACCGGCCGGTTCACTACCCCCTATCGTCCCACTGGTGGTGGACAAACTGCGTACGTCCTGGTTTCCGAAGACTTGGCCCAGGCCGAGGCCGGCTTTTACAAGTATTCCCCGGACCGGAATGGGCCCGCGCACCTGGTCAGCATTCTGCACGATAAGGATTGGGAATATCCCGAGACCATCGCCCTGAACTCCGATGCGGCCACGACGGCGCAGATCGGCATCTACAAGTGGAAGTTCCACTATACGAGCCGCGGTTTCGCGGAAAACACCCACAAGCAGGTCTATACGCTGACGGTGACCCGGGGTCTGCCCGGCGACGACGTCGCCACCCTGTACGACCTGACCGTCTCGGAGGGAACGCTCGACTTCGACTCCGGTGCCTTTGCCTACACGGTGGACGTGCCCTACACCACGGAGAGCGTTGTCTTCACGGCCGTACCCTCCCATCCCGACGCCGCCGTTGCCGTGAACGGCGGAGACCCGGCGTCGCCGGTGGCGCTGGACTACAACGCGCCGAACCCGGTCAACGTGGTGGTGACGGCTCCCGACGGCGTGGCCACGCAGACCTACGCGGTAACGGTGAACCGGGCCTTCCCCACCCGTCCCAACCCCTCGGGCGACCTCCGGCTGACGGTGCAGGCGAACAGCATCACCGTCACCTGGCGGGGGCCGGGCAACGGCGACCTGCCGGACTACTACGTGGCCCGGCTGGAAGACGCCGACGGCGACGCCACCGACCAGCGGCTGGGCGCTGACGCGCGGACGGCGACGTTCGAAAACCTGGAGAGCGGCGGGACCTACACGGTGAGCGTGCGTTCCGGCAACGACGGCGGGGAGAGCGACTGGTCGCAGGCGGTTACGGTGGTGACAGGGGCGGACTCCTTCGACGCCGGCTGTCAGCCCGAGTCCGGCGACGATTACGACGCTGACGACGACGGCCTCATCGAGGTGTGCAGCCTGGCGCAGCTGAGCGCCATCCGTTTCGACCTTGACGGCGACGGCTCCGCCATTGCCGATGCCGGCGACAGCTACGAAGCCGCCTTCCCGGGGATAGTAGCCAACGGGGCGGGATGTCCCCAGAGCGGCTGCAAGGGCTACGAGCTGACCGCCGACCTGGACTTTGACCGCAACGGCAACGGCCGGGCCGACGCCGGCGACTATCCAAGAGCGGTTGACGGCGGGCACGTGAACGACGGCCAGGGCTGGCTGTCGATCGGCGAATACGCCGCCGTCTTTGACGGCAACGGCCACGCCATCAGCAACCTGTACTTTAAATCTCGGGCACGACCGTGGCCTGAAGATAGCGCGCGTCGGGGGTTGTTCGACGAGCTTGCGGAGGACGGCGTCCTCCGCAACGTGGTAATCAAGAACGTGAACGTGACCGGCGATGGGCATCGCGTGGGGGCTCTGGTCGGGGAGAACCATGGCACCATCAGCAACGCCGGCGCATCCGGGGCGGTGTCCGGTTGGTATCATCTTGGTGGGCTGGTGGGGTTTAACAAGACGGGCACCATCACGGACAGTTATTTTTCCGGCGAGGTCTCGGGCACGGGCGACCGCGTGGGGGGATTGGTCGGACAGAACTACGGCGGGCGCATTGTGCGCAGCTACTCCACGGCTGACGTAACCGCAACCGTGGCCGGGACCGATTATTATGGCGGCCTGGTAGGCCGGAGCATCTATTTCGGAGAAACCGCACCCAGCATCGTGGCCAGTTATGCCACGGGACGCGTGACTGGCAATGCCAACCGGATAGGCGGCCTGGCGGGAAGCAATGTGGGCGAGATCTTCGCCAGTTACGCCACCGGCGACGTGTCCAGCAGCGGAAGCCAAATCGGGGGACTGGTGGGCAGAAACAGGGGGCCCATCTCGGCCAGCTACGCCCTGGGCGCCGTGTCCGGCGACAGTTACGTGGGAGGACTGGTCGGCAACAATAATACCTTCGGAAGCACTGCACACCGGTGCTTTGGATGCTCGATTCCCAACGTAAGACCCGGGCATGCTGACCGAAGCGGTATCACCGCCAGCTACTTGCTGAACAGCCGACCCGCCGGTCAAGCCGGCAGGGGCCTCACCGTCGCCGAGCTGCGGCGGCCCACGGGCTACACGGGCATCTACGCCCACTGGGACAACCTCAGGGACCGCAGCGGCGACTCCTACGCCTGGGACTTCGGCACGTCGCTGGACTTCCCGGTGCTGCGGGACACCGGCCCCAGCGTGGCGGGTCAGCGGGCGCTGCTGCCGGACCCGCCGGAGTCCACCGAGCCGGTCACGAGGCCCTCCAACCAACAGCCGGCCCAGGGCATCGACTATGACCGTGACGACGACGGCCTCATCGAGGTGTACAGCCTGGACCAGCTCAACGCCATCCGCTATGACCGGTACGGCAGCGGCTGGGCCGGTTGGGACAAGGACGACGACGGCTATCTCAACTCGGTCCAGACTCACTACCAAATGGGGTACCCCAACGCCAGACGCGGGATGGGCTGCCCCGGGGATCGCTGCAATGGCTACGAGCTGATGGCCGACCTGGACTTCGACACCAACGGCAACGGCCGGGCCGACCCCGGCGACCACTACTGGAACGGCGTCCATTATCCCGACGGCTCCGCCAGGTGCCGGAGTTGGTACGGGGGGCACCCGGGAGGAGCGCAAGGTCCCGGCGCGTGCGACAACTACTGGGGGAACGACGGCGAGGGCTGGCGACCCATGGGCAGGATCATGACCAACTTCTATTGGGCAGCCATTTTCGAAGGCAACGGGCACGCCATCCGCAACCTGTACATGAACACCCTGGACACGCCCTTCACCGACGAAGTGCTGAACCGGGTCAACATCTACGGACTGCCCACCGGGGCGGGTGACGGTTACCACAACAACGCGGGGATCTTCAAGTACATCGGCTCCACCGGCATCGTGCGCAACCTTCGACTGGAGAACGTCAACGTGTCGGGCAAGGGGTATATCGGCGCCCTGGCCGGAGAGAACCGCGGCATCATCAGCAACGTCCACGTGACCGGGGCGGTGTCCGGGATCAGCAACGTGGGCGGCCTGGTGGGGGAGGCCAGGTCAGGGAGTTTCATCACGGGCAGTTCTTCCCGGGCCAACGTGGCCGGGAGAAAGGTCGGGGGTCAGGGCGTGGGCGGCCTGGCGGGCGCCAACCAGGGTCTCATCCAGGCCAGCTACGCCCGGGGCGCGGTTTCGGGCTGGGCCGACAACACCGGCGGCCTGGTGGGCCGCAACGCAGCCGGCGGTTCCATCAAGACCAGCTACGCCTCCGGGCCGGTATCCACCAGTGGACAGCGGGCCGGCGGCCTGGTGGGGCGCAACGCCGGCAGCGTAACCGCCAGCTACGCCGCCGGGTCGGCCACCGCCGAAGGCGGCGCGGCCGGCGGCCTGACCGGCGCGCACGTCTCCGGCGCGGTGACCGCCGCCTACTGGGATACCCAGGCCAGCGGCCAGGGGAACAGCGCGTCCGGCGTGGGGCATACCACGGCGGAGCTGCAGGGGCCCACGGGCTACACGGGCATCTACGCCGACTGGAACGCGGACCTGGACCTGGACGGCGGCGGCGACGCCCCCTGGGACTTCGGCACGGCCAGCCAGTATCCCGTGCTGCGGTACGGCGACCTGAGCCCGGCAGACCAGCGCGCGCCCTTCACGGCCGTACCCCTGAACCTGCCGCAGGTGGTCGATGCCGCGCCGGCGGCGCCCAACCGGGCGCCCACGGCGACCGGCTCCCTGGGCGACGTCACCGTGGCGGCCCGGGGCGGGATCAAGGAGGTGTCGCTGAGCGGGCTGTTTGACGACGCCGACGGCGACAGCCTGACCGTCACGGCCCACACGCTGACCATCACGGCGGAGCCGCCGCCGGGCCACGACGGTTCCTCGTACATCCAGGTGGTCACGGCGGCGGTGTCGTCGGACCAATCCACCCTGACCCTGACCGGCCTGATCCCGGGCGTGGCGAGGGTAACGGTGACGGCCAACGACGGCAAGGGCGGCACGGCGCTGGTTGACTTCGCGGCGACGGTGTCGGAGGAAGCGCCCCAGGCGCAGGAGCCGTCCGGGGATTACTCGGAGCTCATTGCGCGGATGTACGAGTGGCGCAACGACCCGCAGTGGGTGAGCTACCAGGCGCACACCGACCGCTGGGACCGGGCGCTGCTGGCCTTCGGGGAGACGGTATCGGACACGACGCTGACGCCGATGACGGCGGCGGAGGCACAGGACTTCGCCGACCGGGGCTGGTCTCGCTGGGTGGAGGTGGCCGCCGCCCTGAAGGAGATCGAGGCCGCCCCACAGCAGCAGCAGGGAACGCCGAACCAAGCGCCCACGGTGGCCTCTGCCCTGGGGGACGCCACCATTGTCAACCAGACTGGCACCAGGCAGGTCTCCCTGTCCGGCACCTTCAGCGACGCCGACAACGACAGCCTGAGTGTCACCGCCGTGTCGTCAGATGAAGCCAAAGCCACGGTGTCGGTGGCAGCCGACCACTCCACGCTGACGGTTACGGCCCAGGCCCGCGGTACGGCGACCATCACGGTGACCGCCGCCGACGGCAGGGGAGGCACAGTTGAGGACAGCTTCACGGTGACGGTGAAGGCCGCGCCGGTGGTGGCCTCGGCCATCAGCGACGTGAGCGGCCTGGAGGCGGGAGACACGCGGGACGTATCCCTGTCCGGCGTCTTCAGCGATGACGACGGCGACGCCCTGACCATTACGGCGACATCCTCGGATGAAAACGTCGCCACGGTGTCGGTAGCATCCGACGGCTCCAAGCTGACGGTGGCGCGGGTTGCCGAGGGCACGGCGACCATCACGGTCACGGCCCAGGACGCCGACGGCAACCGGGTCAGAGACGCCTTTGACGTTTCGATGGAAAAGCGGTACGCCGCGCTGATCGCGCAGATGTACCAATGGCGGAACGACCCCCAGTGGTCGAGCTACAAAGCGCACACCGACCGCTGGGACCGGGCGCTATTGGCCTTCGGCGAGACGGTGGTCGACACGACGCTGACGCCGATGACGGCGGCGGAGGCTCAGGACTTCGCCGACCGGGGCTGGTCCCGCTGGGTGGACGTGGCCGCCGCCCTGAAGGAAATCGAGGCGGCCCCACAGCAACAGCAGGGAACGCCCAACCAATCTCCCACGGTGTCCGCCGCCATCGCCGACGCCACCATCGTCAACCAGAGCGGGACACAGCAAGTTTCCCTGTCGGGAGTGTTCAGCGACGCCGACAACGACGCGCTGACCGTCACCGCCGTATCGTCCAATGACGCCGTGGCCACGGTGTCGGTGGCGGCGGACTACTCCACGCTCACGGTGAGCGCCCGGAGCCGTGGCACGGCCACCGTCACGGTGACCGCCGCCGACGGCAACGGCGGCACGGTATCGGACACGTTCACCGTGAAGGTGAAGGCCGTGCCGGTGGTGGCTTCGGCCATCGGCGACGTATCCGGCCTGGCGGTGGGAGATGCTGAGGACGTGTCCCTGTCCGGTGTCTTCAGCGATGCCGACGGCGACAGCCTGACCTTCAGCGCCGTATCGTCCAATGACGCCGTGGTGGATGCCTTCCTGTTGCACGGCACTTTGACCGTGGCAGGAGTTTCGGAAGGGTCGGGGACTATCACCGTAACCGCGGAGGACGCCGACGGCAACCGGGTCAGCGACGCCTTCGACGTGTCGGTGGTCCCAGAGCCGGAGCAGCCCAACCGGGCGCCCACGGTGGCCAGCGCCATTGACGCCGCCACCATCGTCAACGAGAGCGGGACCAGGCAGGTCTCCCTTAGCGGGGTTTTCAGCGACGCCGACGGCGACAGCCTGACCATCACGGCGGTTTCTTCCAATGACGCCGTGGCCACGGTGTCGGTGTCCGCCGACTACTCCGGCCTGACGGTGAGCGCCCAGGCTCGTGGGACGGCGACTATCACGGTCACCGCGAACGACGACGAGGGCGGAACGGTATCGGATGAGTTCACCGTCAGGGTGAAGTCTGCGCCGGTGGTGGCCCAGCCCCTGGCCGACGTGAGCGGCCTGGAGACGGGTTCGTCACAGGACGTGTCCCTGTCCGGCGTCTTCGGCGACGCCGACGGCGATAGCCTGACCATCACCGCCGCGTCCTCGGGCAACAGCATAGCCACGGTAACCGTGGCCTCCGACGGCTCCAGGCTGACGCTGGCGGGAGTGGCCGAGGGCACGGCCACCATCACGGTCACGGTCCGGGACGCCGACGGCAACCGGGTCAGCGACACCTTCACCGTGTCGGTGGAGCCGGAGACAGAGGAACCGGAGCGGGAAACCTCCGACGGCTCGCCCACGGTGGTCTCGCCCCTGCCCGACATCAGCCTGGAGTTGCCGGGACATCGGGAGATCTCCCTGTCCGGCGTGTTCCGCGACCCCGACGGCGACGCGCTGACCTACAGCGCCGTATCGTCCAACTACGCCGTGGCAGCCACCCTGCATGTGAACGGCTCCACCCTGACGGTGGTGGCGACCGGCACGGGCACGGCCACCATCACGGTCACGGCCCAGGACCCCGACGGCAACGAGGTCAGCGACGCCTTCCAGGTGACGGTGACGCCGGCCTCGTAGGAGGAAAGGAGAAGAATGATGCGCTGGCTTCTACTCAGCTCCGTGTTTCTTCTGGTGGCCTGTGGCAGCGCAGGCAATCCGTTGGCCGATACGGAGTGGCGACTGGTCGCGCTGGGCAATGCCGACGCTCCCGCCGAGGTGGTGGGCAACGCAACTGCCAAGTTCACGACCGCTACGGATATGACCGGGTGGACGGGCTGCAATTCCTACGCAGCGAGATACAGTGTGCAGGAGGCAGAACTGCGCCTTGCCGACCTGACGTGGACGGAAGCGGGCTGCCCCACCCAGGCACTGTTCCGGCAGGAGCAACGGATGCAGGACTCGTTGGCGACGGTAGGGCGGTTCGAGGTCTCGGGGGAACAACTCACGCTTCATAGCGAAGATGGGCAGGCACTGGTCTTCGAGCGGGTTGGCGAGAGGACGCAGTAGGTTAGGGATCTCGAGGCAGGGCCTTTTTCGCGCTGGGGTCCGGCTGCGGTTGGACGCCAATGTTCGGTTGCGCTAAACTTGGTCGGCAGGGCAGAAGGTTCTTTACAGTGCAACCTCTTTAGGCCCACCGGATAAGCCCGAGAACGGAAATCCAGCAGTCCTTGGTACCGGCAAAAATACAATAGCTAGCGGATTCTCCAGGTTCCAGCCAAGGCCGGGAATGCCGGTTTAGGGCCAGACCGACTCACGAAGCGTGAACGATTACGGAGAAATCGGCCAACTCGCCAGGGTCTGGTGCGATACTCGGTCTGGTATGATAGAGGATAACACTCGGCCAACGTAAAGCCGATTTCAGTATGCAATTGAATTGTTGCCGAGGCCAAGAATGGGCACGCCAAGTGATCAGGAGTTCAACGACGACCGCCTTGGCCGCATCGAGCGAATCGTATCCGGCTTGGTTGTTGATGTGGGCGACATCAAGGGCAACATTGCCAAGTACGAGGTGGCGCGTGACGCCAGATTGATTACTTTTGACCTCGGTGTGCAGTACCTGCGCGAAATTGAAAGAGACGAACTGGCAAGATGGGCGCAGGAACTTTCCCATAAGGGAGTCGAAACTCGGGCTTTGCGCAGTTTCCGGAAAGCGGACTTGGTGATTGAAGCCAGCAGAGGCGACGAGAGCGTGTACGTTGTCGTCGAGGTGTCGTACACAGCGGACCATAGGGACACAGAAAGGGTGATACGGAACGCCGAATTCCTACGTCAAGTCACCGGACGTGAGGCCAAACCTGTGGTGGCCAGCGTCAAGAATGATCGCCACGTGAGCCAGCAGGTCGAACAGCGATTGGTGCATTGGCATGAGATTGACGAGGGTTCGTTGAAGGCAGAGTAACCCGGAGGTTCAGGTCCATGGAAAAGCAAGATATACGTCAAGTCAGTTTGGTTCGGGATGAGATTGTCGAAGTTCTGCCTAAGAGCAAGCCCATCGAAATAACCGCCACAGGCACAAGCGAGCGGCGCAATGGGGAATCTGTGGTACGGTTTGCATTCGGAGAGAAAGACGACCACCCGAGAAAACTGTTTCGCAAGCTTTCGCCGTGGCACAAATTCCTGCAAGAATTTGCGGTCGAGGTCGAGGGGGAACCGACGATAAGTCCCTGTTCACTTCGTGAATGTTCGTTCGATCCCCAAACCGAGAAGCTCTACATATCAATTTATACGCCCGTGTCAGCAGAAAAGGTCTTGGATTGGTTCTGATGCCGGTCGGCGTTCCCCAATTCAGCAACGGCGGTCTATCCCTTTGGCGCTGGGACATATTTCTCGTTGGTTGGTTCGCAGGGTTCCCTCCCCTTGGCCCGGTCGCCTTGTGGATATCCGCAATATAGCTTTCCATTCCCCGGACACTGGTGCCAACGGGGTTAGTCAGGTCGCTGACAGGACCGGGCTCGTAATCCAATGATGCTGCGCTCAGCGGAAATGGGATGAATTCCTAAGTTCAGCGCGGAAGCGGTACAGAATGGTCCACCGGAAAAGCTCGGACACCAGCTGAGGGTCACGGAGCCCGCAGCCACATCTTGAAGAAGGTTCCACCTACAGTGTGCTCAGGCCCGCTAGGAGAGGCCGAGCGTCGTAGACGAACAGCGGGGCTACCTAGACATCCTGATCCTGAACCGGGACTATCGGAACCTCATCGCCATCGAGAACAAGACCTTCTCCCAAGAGCAGAGCAACCAACTCACCCGATACCGCCGCCTAGCCGATCAGTACCCGGATTGCGCCCAAGCACCACATCTTGCTTTCCTTGGCCGGCGTCCCGTCCTACTTGGAACGGGACCGGAAGTTCTGGCAACCAGGCAAATACTCCACCAAACTGGATAAAATACAGAACCTTTCGGTTCAGGTTTTCGATGGCGGTGTAATTGGCCGTCTATCTGACTGCCCCTAAGCATACCATACCGGGAACTTTCCGCTGGGAGGTACGTCTATAGGTAACTGGTCGACGACTCTCGAAGACGCTCCCACAAGCCTACGCCCGCATGGGGTTTGAGACTCGTCGAATGCACGAGGACTGGTTTGACTCAATTCGGACGGATGTGGAAGCAAGTTGATTTCCCGACCGGTTTTCCGTCCCGCAACACGTACGCCCCTTGAAATTGGAGCCAAACATGTGGTTGTCCAAAGGTACCCATCGACCGCTTTTCTCCGGTGACAGCCCAGCACAGTTCCAAGTCATGCTCAGAGAGGTACCTCTCAAGCAAGTCCAAACGCAGTAGCAGCGCGTCGGGACCAGGCTCGTGAGTGGATGGGTCGAACGCCGCTAGTTTGGAGCTCTGATCGAGATAGTCGGCACCAATCCCTGTCCAAGTCAAATGGCAACCCAAAACCACTAGATGGCTCGGCAAATTCAACGTCGAGATTGCGTCTTCATCAACGGAACAGTCGTACTCGCTTCCACCAGTCGAGCAACTAGCTGCAAGTTTATGGGCTGTAGTCGGCTCCGACCCCGGCGGATAACACCACTCATAGTCATTCGTCGCTAGGTAGTGTCGTCAAAACAACAGAGAGATGGTAGATTGCTGTGAACGTGAGAGTGCGGCAGGGGGAAGTATGACGGCAGCGCATCGACGCCACGATATGACCGACGCGGTTTGGGAGCGGCTCAGGCCGCATCTGCCGGGGGGAGCGGGCAAGCAGGGAAGACCGGCCCATGACAACCGCCGGTTCGTCGACGCCGTGTGCTGGATTTTGCGCACTGGCGCTCCTTGGCGCGATCTGCCTCCGGACTACGGGGACTGGAAGAACACCCATCGGCGCTTCTGCCGCTGGCGGGACCGAGGCGTGTGGGCTGGGCTGTTGGAAGCAGTCATGGATGATCCTGATTTCGAATGGCTGATGATCGATGCCAGCTATATCAAGGCCCATCCGCACAGCACCGGGGCCCAGGGTGGAAGCCAGTCCATTGCCCGCACCAAAGGGGGCTGAACAGCAAGCTGCATCTGGCAGTGGATGCCCACGGAATGCCGGTCAGACTGGCGCTGACCGAGGGCACGGTGGCCGACTGCTCCCAAGCGCTGTCTTTGATCGAGGGCATTGCGGCCGGGTGCCTGCTGGCGGACAAAGCCTATGACACCAATGAAATCATAGCCGCGGCCCAGAGGATGGGAATAGAGCCGGTGATACCGCCCAAGAGCAACCGGAAGAAGAAGCGAGAATACGACCGGGCGCTGTACAAGCTGCGGCACTTGGTGGAGAACGGGTTTCTGGAATTCAAGCAGTGGCGCGGGATAGCGACCCGCTACGCCAAGCGGGCGACATCATACTTGGCCGCCTGCCAACTCCGAGCAACTATGATCTGGAGCAAACTCTTTTGACGACAGCCCCTAGGGAAGAAGCGTCAGCACCGCCCTGCCCCGGCTGTAGCCCTCACCAACAGTGGGCGCGAATATCGCCACGCCGAGCCCTTCGTGCAAGATGCGGTGTTCGTCCGGCTCCAAGCCCAGGTCGTCCGCATCCAGCTGTTCCGCAACGCGCTGCGCGTCGACGTAGCCCAGAAACTGCCCGCCCGCTGCCAGACTGCCGGCAGCCCGCCGGTACTCGCTGTCCGACGACAGGCTCTCCTCCCGGCCGTCCTGGACCGCCACGATGGCTGCCAGCGCGCCCTCGGTGGAGCCAAGGGTCAGGTACTGGTCGTGCAGCACGTAGCCAAGCCAGTACGCGATGCCGCCGCCCACCATCATGCCCAGCAGGCCAAGGTCAAACAGAGCTGAACACCAGGCCGGCGTTCTCCTCCAGCAGGCCAGCAACCTCGTCCATGGTGCAAGACAGCCCTTGCTTGCCATTCTTCCGGCATGACAACATCGTCACGGCGCCAGTCGCAAAAGGGCTGCTCCGGAAACAGCGTCAACACTGCCGAGTGAAGCCAGCGCGTTGATATAATACGACGGGTCCCAACGAGTGTCCTAAACCTTGAACCGAACTCCCGCCCGTTACGACCTGATGGCCTGCAACCTGGCGCTGGCCACCATCTCGGCCCTGTTGATGGCCGCCGTGGGGAGCAGCGTCAAGGTAGTGCAGATCCTGGAAGGGGTCACCGTCGCCGGTTTCAACATCGACCTGGGACTCGGCACCACCCAGCTACCGGCGTCAGAGCCCGCCACGCGGTCCGAAGATTGACGCCTACACACCCGTCGCGGCGTTGCCCACTGCCACCTCCTCGGCTGAACAACCGAAGTACAACGCCGCTGTATCATCAGTAATCAGGCTGTTCCTGTAGCAATCACTCACCACCTCGGCGAACTTTCCACGACGAGACTCCCTCACGCTACAGGGCAACGTCTTTTCCGTGATCAATTCTTCTGCGACACGATCAGCGCGCAATGGTCGCGCCCACGACGGGGCGGTCATAACATATGAGGATTCCCAATCGAAACAGCTCGCAATCCTTCGCCGTGCCGCTGACTCACACATCCCGAAATCTTTCATCACCCGGCCAACGTCATCTTGACTGGCCGGCAATTTCAGTACTCGCTCCCTGACTCCTGTCAGTGGCGCTAGGAACGCCAGAGCAAAGGCATCAGCCCTCTGCTCCACGAGATCATCGCTCGGTGCCTCTTGAAGACCGCCACTCAAATGGCGATTTACCCGGACACAATCGATCCTCTCCGGAGGGTCAAACAGAACGTGTCCCAACTCCCTGGCCAATGTGACGCGCCTTACCCAAACATCGGCATTCCCACCATCAGAATTGACCGCAACGCCGCGAAATTCTTTTCCATCATGGTCCAGGCAGGATACCGTAGCTCCGGAGACGCCTTCTGACAAGTTGGTCCAAACCACGGGCATCCTCAAACGATCCGTAACCAAGTCACGCATGGAGGCGATGCGTCCGCTTCCAATTTTCAATTCCGTTCTGACTTTGTCGGCCAGAGCGTACCCTTCTTGGCGAGCCCTCCAAGGTTCCGTTCCGTAGTCGTCCGTCGTCTCGAACCGAGGAACCTCGCTGTCCTCGGATAGCCAACCCTCAAGCCTGGTCTGGGCACGCATCACCGAAACTGCTTCAGCCAAGGAAGACGTTGCCGTTTCTGAAACTCGCTCCGGAGCCCGGCACGGCGCCCGCCATAACTCATTCAATCGATCCGCCAATCCGGGAGCGGGCCCGCAATCAGCCTTGAACGACAAGAGCCTCTCGTCCAGTCCCAACGCAAACGCGATGGATTCCAACGACCTGATCGGGAGTTCCCGCAGGTTCACCCCACATGCCGAAACCTCTTCTTCACTCAGCCCCGTCACTTCAGCCACCGCTGAAGAAGAGACGCCCAATTCCTTCCAGTAACCTAGCAAACCCGCTTCAGGGGCGTCCTCGGTTTCCTTGAGCACGGCAACACCGTTTTCAACCGCCTCCTCTACCACATCAGAACCGTACGCATGCCAAACTTCCCAAGCGGTGAGCCGGTGCCCGGTGGGCCTGCGTTCCGGCTCGTACAGGGCCAACTGCGTCCGGCTTCGGACAAATTCCTGCGAACACCGTTTTACCGCGTCGCGCCAAGATTGGTCATCAGAATCCGGACCAAATACAAAACGCAAACCTGGCGTCATGGCTCCTCCAATATCGCCTTGGACCATCCAGCGGCATCGTCCCAACCCAGTGATCGGACCGTGTAGCCAAACCACCGGAAAACCGCGACCGAATCATCAAGCTCAACCGACGTCTGAGGGCCGTACCGCCCTGACTTACCGGATAACCACAGCGAAGAGTGTGTCTGGAACCACAACTCTCCACCCATGTACGCCGAGCGCCCCTCGGTCAGGTTGGTGTGTTTCGGCTTCTCCCCGCAAAGTTCCGGCAACTCCTCCTCCAAAATGTAGGGAACACCTCGCTGATCGATTACCCAGAGGTACGTGTTGAAACCCTTTCCCGCAGTGCGAGGCGGGGCACCGAAAGATACATCAGTCGCCGGAGCTCCCTCCAAGAATCGGACTTCTCCGAGACGCTTGGTTTCACGAACGAGCGCCTCCTTTTGAGGCGGCCTCAACGAGTAACGGGCCCTGAAGTCGTCCAAGCTGAGTGTGCCATCGCTCATACATTGTACCCAATCGTTCCGTTTCCTTTGGGGTAACTCAATAGACGCGTACCAGCCTATTGACGAGCGGCCAAGACTGATGCCCGAGCGATACCGGTAGTTGCCAACGCCCATTGGAGAGCTCGACGTCTCCACACAGTCCGAAAGCGAACCGCCAATGTGATAATTTTCACCAGCCTAAAACCGAGTGGGCCGAGTATAGGAACCGCCGGAGGATACGTCAACAGAGACCGAGACGCAGCAATATCCCGCCATATGGAACTGCGCCATCCTCAACCCCGAATTGGGGAACTCCCATACGGCAGCTTTTCGTTGCCCTCAAACCGCCGGCCGCAGCAGCCCCACCGCCGTCACCGTCTCCCGATTGATGGTGTCGGGCAGCCGGTAGCGCGGCCACAGCGCAAACCCCAGCAGCACCAGCCCGCCGGCCAGCAGGGGCGCCAGTCTGATCCCCAACGGATGCTCCGCCGAGTCTCCCAACTGCAACACCAGGCTCAGCAGCAGCGGCGGCAGCGCGTAGGTCACCTTCTCGAAGAAGTTCTGCGTCGCGTAGAACATCGCCTCCCTGCGCTCTCCCCTGACCAGAGCGTCGTAGTCGGCGATGTCGGCGGTCAGTCCCTTGGGCAGCAGGAACACCGCCGCCATGGGCATGCCGGCGATGAACATGAACGCCAGTCCCTGCAGCAGCAGGCCGCCGGGCAGTGCCAGGCCAACCAGTCCCAACAGCGGGAACAGCAGGCCGCTCGCCACCAAGCACACCCCGTACATGCGCCGCTTACTGACCCGTCCAGCCCTGAGCAGGCCCCAGAAAACGACTCCGGCCACCACCACGCCGGCGATGACGCTCATGGACAGCAAACCCGACGCCGCCCCGTCCCGGTCCTGCCGCAGCACTGCCACCGCGAAAAACGGCACCCAGCCCTGCAGCAGCCCGACCCCAGTGGTGAACATCACGAAGGTCGGCAGAAACGCCACGAACTGCGAATTTTGCAGCGTGTCCTTCAGCCCGCTCCAAAAGGAAACCTGCGCCGGCGCAGTGTCGCGCGGCGCGCGGTTCCACACCGCCCGCAGCGACAGATACCTGAACACCAGCGCCAGCAATGCAAAGACCGTCCCTGCGACCTGGAGCCCGTAGGCATCCTTGATGAAACCGCCCATCACCAGCCCCAGCCCCCGCTCCGGCCACCGCAAACAAGAAGATCAGGCACACCACGTTCATCCGGTCCTGCGCCGTCCTGGTCAGCTCCGGCACCAGCGCCTCCAGCGCTCCGCTGGACATGGTCGCCGCCGTGAAGAACAATTCGAGCATCAGCACGAAGTACAGCGCGTTCCACCAGCTGCTTCCCTCCGTGGGCAGAAACCACACCAGCGCCCCGAACGCCGCGTAAAACGGCGTGCTGAACAGGATGAACGGTATCCGCCGTCCCCAACGGCTCCGTGTCCGGTCGCTCCACAGCCGATCAGCGGGTCCGTGAACGCGTCGACGAATCGGCCGGCGAAGATCAAAACCCCGGCCACCACCCGGGCGTCAATGTCAAAGCCCAACAGCGCCACGTCGGGAACACGGCTAAAGCCCGCCACGGCCGGCGGCGCCAGAAAGAACAGCACCCACTGCTGCCGGAAGTAGGACATGGCCTGCAAGCCGACATGGTCGGCGGCAAACAGCAGTTTATTGACCAGCGGCAGACGCACTGGCGGTTGTCCCGTGTCGATCATCACACTGTGAACATCATCCCGAAATCGCCGGCGCAATGTACCAGATTCCCGCCCAACCCGTTGCCGAGACGCAGGGTTCGCAGCGACCGCTCGCAGCCAAACTCCCCCATCTGTATGGGGACGTTCACCCTACATGAGCTGAAAAACAAACCCAGTACCAACCCTGGGATGACGGCGCTGGGTCTGGCCGCCAACGCGCTGCACCGCTCCGACTGTGCTCTGGACGCTTCCCTGCGACGAAAGAAGGACCAGCTGGATGCCACCAAGGCCGTCACCGCCGCGGCTCAAAAACTGGCCAGCAGTTATTTGCCGAACCACGGGGGCAATACAATCGGCGGCCCCCAGCATTCCACAGAGCCATCCCGTTTCACCCCGCAGGTGTGGTCCTGTCCTGCGCTGACGGAGGTGAACTTCCCCTCCGGCGGCGTGGCCTGGCCATCGGCATTATAGCCCCAACAGGCGACAGAGCCGTCCGCCTTCACTCCGCAGGCGTGATAACTCCCAGTGCTGACGGAAGTGAACTCTCCACCCGGCGGCATAGTCCGGCCATCGCCACCAACGCCCCAGCAGATTACGGAGCCGTCCACTTTCACGCCGCAGGTGTGGACCTGACCTGCGCTGACAGATGCGAACTTCCCGGATGGCGTCGCATCCGATTGAACGTCATCGCCCCAGCAGGCGATGGAGCCGTCCGTCCTCACCCCACAGGTGTGGTCCCATCCGGCGCTGACGGAAGCAAACTTCCCCTGTGGCGGCGTAGCCTGTCCATCATCGAGAAGGCCATCGCTAAGGCCCCAGCAGGCGAGAGAGCCGTCCATCCTCACCCCACAGGTGTGGAACGCCCCTGAGCTGACGGATGCCAATTCCCCACCCGGCGGCGTGATCTGTCCAACATCCTCGAAATCATCCCCCCAGCAGGCAACGGAGCGGTCCGTCCTCACCCCGCAGGTGTGGAAGAACCCTGAGCTGACGGATGCGAACTCACCAGCCGGGGGCGTGGCCTGTCCATCATCAGTGCCCCAGCAGGCGAGGGAGCCGTCTGTCCTTATCCCGCAGGTGTGGTCTGTCCCGGCGCTGACGGAGGCGAACTCCCCGTCCGGCGGCACAACCGGGTTAAACTCTTCGGGCTTTTCACCCCAGCAGGCGAGGGAGCCGTCCAACATCACCCCGCAGGTGTGGCTCCACCCGGCGCTGACAGATGCGAACTCTCCGTCCGGCGGCGTGGCTTGGCCACCGCGAATATAGTCCCAACAGGCGACGGTGCCGTCGACCCTCACCCCGCAGGTTTGGAATTGCCCAAAGCTGACTGAGGCGAATTCCCCGGGTGGCTGGGTGAATCCATCATAACCCCAGCAGGTGACGGAGCCGTTCACCTTCACCCCACAGGTGTGTGTGGAATGGGCGCTGACGGAGGCAAACTCCCCGTCCGGGGGAGTAGCCTGGCCATCCTCATCATCGCCCCAGCATTCCACAGAGCCATCCCGTTTCACCCCGCAGGCGTGGTACCAGCCAGCGCTGACGGAAGCGAACTCCCCGTCCGGCGGCGTAGCCTGTCCATAGTCGTTTGGGCCCCAGCAGGCGAGAGAGCCGTCCATCCTCACCCCGCAGGTAAGAGGGCCCCCGGCGCTGACGGAGGCGAACACCCCGGCTGGCGACGTGGCCCTACCGTCATAATCAAGGCCCCAGCAGACTACGGCGCTGTCCGTCTTTACCCCGCAGGTGTGGTTGGTTCCGGCACTGACCGAGGCGAACTCCCCATCCGGGGCAGCGGACTGGCCATCATCGTCGTAGCCCCAGCAGAGTACAGACCTGTCCGCCCGCACCGCGCAGGCGTGGCGTGAGCCGACGCTGACAGAGAGGAACTTGATTTGCCCTGTCTCACCATCTCCTGCATGCTGGGGCGTGGCGCTTCCCGTTTCCTCCGTAGCCTCCGCCCTGAACTTGCCATCTTGCCCTACGCCGTCGGGCGAATCCTCGCGCCCGCAGGCAGTTGAAACCACGACCAGTAGCGCCAAGACCAGGACTGCAACGCCCCGCAAAGAAATCGCAAAGCCATCACGGTGGCACTCGACGGTTCCGCCAGCCACAAACTCTCCTCTAGCGAGCCACCCGACCCTGCTATGAATCGCATAGACGGAAAAACTGCTTGTAGCTCATATTCTAGAGTTGCGCTTTGCCCAATTCAAACCACGTAACCGAGGGGGTCCACCATTCGGTGGTACCGAGCGACGGGGAATTCCTGCGTGTCGGGGTTGCCGACCGACAGTGAGAAATCTTCCGAGATCAGCAACAGGTGGCGTCGCTCCAAGGCGATGGTGTCCACGAAGGTCGGCGACGGTTTCTCGTACCAGACCGTGGTGCGCTGGGTAATGGGACGATGTTTCTGCAAGGCATGGGGCGCCAGCGTGGTCCAAGAGGCGAGACCCAGCAGGATAGGGTCGGTGCGAGTTACGGACAGGTTTGACCACCGCCTCTGGGTATCCACTCCCGAATAGGAGAGCAGCGCCGCTCAGTGACGGCGCCGCTCTCCTGGCCGAGTGCAGCCTCAACCTCCTGGTATTCCTCTCTCTGTTCGTACTCCCACACCGCTCCAGCCGAGGGATGGTTCACGTCGACGTGAGCCATTGGGGTGGAGGACTGTAGGCCACTGCGCTAGGCTTCGGGGTCGTCGTTGCTGATGCTTGCGGAACCGCCATCGTCGTCATGGCAGCGTTCATGGCCAGGGCCATCCCCGATGGGCCCGCCGTCGGCATTGACCAGGAAGGCAGGGCGATCATCGAACCACGCCCTGATACCGGCGGCCTCTTCCTGGGTCAGTTGTCCCGTCTCCACCAGCATGGACAGCCACAGATCGACCGGGTCGGAATCGGAATCAGAGTCGGCTCCATCAGAGAAGTGGAGACCCAGGGCGCCGGCGCCCTCCGGGCGGGACTGGAACCAAGTCCTGCCCTCGTTGCCTTGATCGCCGGTCAGGACGCCATCGGTGACCAGGCCGTCGATATGGGCGTCGAATATGATTTCGCTCTGCTCGTCCATTGCGGTTACGAAGGCAGCCTCCAGGGCGGCCGGTTCCACGCCCAGTAGCTCGGCCACCCGGGCCATCAGCGCGTCGGGGTCGCCGTGGCCGCCCCCGTTTTCTTGAGGCCCGTCGCCGCGATGGAACGGCCCACCTTCCGCACCGACCCCGGCGCCGGCAGCCACGACGCTGCCGGTCACCAGCCCGACCGACAGCAGCGCCACCGCGCCGGCGACCGCGAACCAGCGTCTCCTGATGTTGCGCATCCCGTTGAACATTGTTCCCTCCTGCGCCGCCGCCGGTGATGAGATTTTTCAGTGGTCGGCGGCCTTGATGGACGCAGGATAGACGAACGATGCAGCGGAGAATCGGACAGTGTGGACGTCCAGATATACGATTGCGTCGCAACGCCCAAAGTGGTCCAGGAGCAAGCGGGGCGCTGGCGGGCTGGCGGGGGCGGCGATGAAACCGAGATAAATCATGCAACGTAATACTAATTATCAGTAGCCGTCGCAACCCCAGGCCGGCGGCAGGCTGCTGAAGACCGTTCACAATACCCTGTCAAGGAGGTACTCCCATGTTCAACAAAGCAACGCTCCCCGTCCGGCGCGTCCCGGCTTTCTCTGTCCTGCTGGCCGCCGTCATGCTTGCGCTACCCCTCCTGGGAGTGCCTGCTACGGCGGAGGCTTCGCACAGTTCCCCCGAGGATGCTCCCGGCAAGGTCGCCGGCGTCGCCGCCGCCGAGAACCAGGAGATTTCGGGCAGCATAGACGTCACCTGGGACGCTGCCACGCCCGGAGCGTCCCCCATCACCGACTACATAGTGTTCGTGATGAACGCGGCCGACGACACGGATCACCAAACGGAGACGGTCACCACTTCCGGCCCCGACCCGGCCCCCGAGGAACTGGCGTGCGGCGTCGCCGGCCTGAGCAGCGGGGCGACCTATGAAGTGAAGGTGCGGGCCAGGAACCTGACCGGGGAACTGGGCCCCTGGTCGGACACCGTCCAGGTCACCCTGTCCGGCAACTGATGCGGCACCGTCGGAAGCCCGTTCCGGCTCCGCGTCCGTAACCGGAACGGCAGGCAGGAGCGGATCCCAAGCCGGCATCCCCTTGCCGGGGCCTGGCAGAACAAGACCATAAGACGGCGGAAGCGGCCAACGGCCCTCCGGCGCGCCAAGCCCGATAACGCGGGCGTCCGGCCGTGTCCGGACGCCCGCATCCTTTGGCAAGGAACTTGAACCTGACACCCAGTCAGATAACACCATCCGCGCCGGGCGCCACGTTCCCTGGATAGGACGACGATGGCTCCTCCATCTCCGCCGCCATCCTATACCCCACTCGGGGCTCGGTGACGATGTACCTGGGGTTGGCGGCGGAATCCCCCAGCTTGCGGCGCAGCCGCTTCACCACGTCCCGCAGCAGCCAGCCCTCGCCCACCCGCTCCGGCCCCCACACCCGCCGGAGCAGCAGGCCGTGGGTCAGCACGTTGGGGGCCTGCACCGCCAGCTGGTACAGCACCGCGTACTCCGTGGCCGTCAGCTCCACCGGCTCCCCGGCCAGGGTCGCCTGGCGCCGGGCGTAGTCGATGCTCAGCTCCCCCAGGACGTGGGGCGCCGATGGCTCCCCCGGGGAGGGTTCCACCCCCCGGCGCAGCGCCGCCCTTATCCGGGCCGCCAGCTCGGTGTGCGAGAAGGGCTTGACCACGTAGTCCGTCGCTCCCATGTCGAAGGCCCGGGCCACGGTGTCGCCCTGGCCGTATTCCGACAGGAAGATCACCGGCACCTCCGCGATGCGGTGGACCTGGTGCATCAGCTCGATGCCGTCGGTGTCCGGGAGCACCAGGTCCAGCAGGGCCAGGTGGGGCTTGTGTTCGGACATGAGCCGGGGCACGTCGGCCGGGTCGCCGGTGACCACGGCCGCGTAGCCGGCCCGGGTGAGCACGTCCCGCACGTAGCGCAAAGCCTGGGGGTCGTCGTCCACGGCCAGCACGCGCACCCGGCCCCGGGCCTGCCGCCGGGAGCCGCCGGAGGCGGGAGCCGTAGCGACAAAGGCCGCGGTCTCCGAAGCCGGCAGGGTGAAGGTGAACCGGGCCCCCAGCCCCGGGCCGTCGCTCTCGGCCCAGATGCGGCCCCCGTGGGCTTCCACGATCCCCCGGCAGATGGCGAGACCCAGCCCCGACCCGTCCACGGCCGATGCCGTGTCCCGTTCAGAAGCCCGCGAGAACTTGCGGAACAGCTCCGGCAGCAACTCCGCCGGTATGCCCCGGCCCCGGTCGGTAACCGACACCGCCACGTGCACCCCATCGCGCACCGCGCTCACCACGATGGGTGAACCCTCCGGCGAGTAGCCGGCGGCGTTGGAGAGCAGGTTGCCCAACACCTGGAGGACGCGCAGCTTGTCGGCCAGCACCAGGGGCAGGTCCTCCGCCAACTCCACGCTCAGCGGGTTCCTGTCTCCTCCGGCCGTGAACCGGCTCACCGCCTCCTCCACCAGGGTTGACAACTCCGAGGGCTCGGGCGTCACCGGCAGGTGGCCGGTCTCGATGCGCGCCACATCCAGGAGGTCGCCGATCAGGTGGCGCATCCGGTCCGACTGGTCCCGGATGATGCGGTGGAACTGGGCCGTCTCCGCCGGGTCCAGCTCCCCCGCCGCCTCCAGCAGCGTGTCCACCGACCCCTTCACCGCCGCCAATGGGGTCCTGAGCTCGTGGCTGACCATGGCCAGGAACTCGGCCCGCAGCCGCTCCTGTTCCTCCAGCGGAGTCAGGTCCTGCAGGGTCACCACGAACGACGTCACCCCTCCGTCCTCACCCTGGATGGGGGTGGCGTTGAGCAGCACGCCGATGCTGGGACCATCGGGGACCCGCAGCGTGATCTCCTCGGACCTGACCGTCTCCCCGGAGCTGAGCAACTCCGCCAGGGTGAAGTCCCGCAGGGAGACCTCCCGGCCGTCGCCCCGCACGCAGGTCAACACCTCCAGCAGGTCCTCGACCGGCTGACCTTCCTCCCGCAGGCCGTCCACGATGCGCACGGCCTCCCGGTTCACCGACGCCGGCAGACCCGTCTGGGCGTCGAAGACCACCACGCCCACCGGAGACGTGTTCACCAGGGTCTCCAGGTCGGCCCGGGCCCGTCGTTCCTCCCGGTGGGCGCCGGCGTTGGCGATGACCAGGGCCGCCTGGGACGCGAACATCACCAACGTCTCCTCATCGGCCTGGGTGAACTCCTCACCATCGTCCTTGCCGCCCACGAACACGTGGCCCACCCGCACTCCCTGGTGAAACATGGGCGCCGCCAGGAAGCGGAAGACCGGGCCCACCGCCATGGGAATGGTGAAGTCCGTGAAGCCCAGGGCGTGGACGTGGGCCGTCAGGTCGGGCAGCCGCACCGGTTCGGAGATGTCGGTGAGAGCCTGGAAGATGCGCAGTCCCTCGGGCATCAGCCAGAGCCGCCCGGACTCCTCCCCGGTCAACCCCGAGGACAGGAAGTCCTGGACCTGTCCCCCTTCGTCGAAGAGGATCATCACCCCGTGGCGGGCGGCGGTCAGGGAGCGGGCCGAGTCCAGGACCCCCTGGAGCACGGCGTCGAAGTCCAGGCTCTCGTTGATGCGGCGGCTGGCCTCACTCAGGCGGGACAGACGCTCCTGAAGCGCCTGGATCTCCCGGTATGGCTGTTCCGGCTGGTCCATGTATTCCTCCCGGCCCGGACTGCCGCCGGCGTTGTGGCAACGGCCTTCGGGGTCCGGGCCCGACTGTATGGCTGATCAGGCGCAAGCATACACCAACCCATACAAAAGAGGCTCTAAAAATACGGACTGAAATACCGTTGCTGGTGTAAGTTTGCGCCGCTTTCCGCTCCGCTGGAGGTCGTGGTTCCCCTTGGGGACTGTCAGTGTCCGGATATGGATCGAAGTTCGCCAGCAGCCGGAATCTACCCACAAGGAAACAACACCATGTTGAAAGCAAAGCCGCCCCTGATTCTCCGTCCTGCTCTCTCGCTTCATCGACTTCGTTGGCCCCCACCGCCCCGGCGCTGCTACGGCGCGGCGCTGCTGCTGGCCGTCGTGCTGCTGGCAGGGCTGCTGCTGTACCCGTCCGGAACCGCCCGGGGAGCGGGCTACGATCCCACCCCTGTCACGCCGCAAGGCCAGCTTGCTGTGACCCCGGCCGCGCCCTCCACGCTCATGCTGGGCGCCAGCAGAGCGCCGGCCGAGGGGATGAAACCCTGGATTACCGTGGTCGCCGTCCTGGACAGCCCGGCCGGCTCGGACGGCGTCACCGTTCCCCTGACCGCCGGCGGCACCGCCACCATCAACGCCGACTACAACCTGTCGTCCGATCCCATCAAGATCCCAGCCGGCGCGACAGCCGGCTTCACCTACATCGCCATCATCGACGACGGGACTGACGATGATGACGAGACCATCGTCCTCAACGCCACGGTTGCCGCCCTCTCCCTCACCGCGTCACCCCTTACCCTTACCATCAAGGACAACGACGAGCCCACGGAACCCCCGGAACCCACGATTGTTGATACTCTCTGCACTGATACGCCCGGCAGCGGCGACTATGATTCCGACGACGACGGCCTCATTGAAGTGTCCTGTCTGCCCCAGTTGCACGCCATCCGGTGGGACCCGGACGGCGACGGCGCTGCCAAGGACGCCAACCGCTACGCCGCCGCCTTTTCCAACGCCGTGGCCGGCATGGGCTGCCCCCAGACGGGATGCAAGGGCTATGAACTGACCGCCGACCTGGACTTCGACACCAACGAGGACGGGGAGGTCAACGCAGATGACGCCTACTGGAACGACGGTCAAGGCTGGCTGCCCTTGGAGTTTGGAACCCAGGGAACCGAGGTCATCTTTGAGGGAAACGACTACACCATCAGTAACCTGCATATCCGCCTTGAATATTATTGGGCGGTCGGTTTGTTTGAGTTTGCCAGAGACGGCAGCATAATTCGCAACGTGGGGCTGGAAGCCGTGAACGTATCCAGCAAGAGCGCTCACGTCGGCGGCCTGGTCGGGAGAAATTACGGAACCATCCGCGACAGCTACGCAACCGGCACGGTGTCCGGCATCAACAGCGTTGGCGGGCTGGTTGGAGCCGCCCTGGAATCCAGTCTGATAGTTGACAGCCACTCCACGGCCGGCGTGACCGGAGAAACCGATGACGTGGGCGGGCTGGTCGGTACCAACGAAGGCGGCTCCATCATCTCCAGCTACGCCACAGGCGACGTGTCCTCCGCCGGCCGCGGGATTGGAGGCCTGGTAGGACTGAGCTCAAAGGGAGACTTCACTGCCGCCAGTTACGCCACCGGCAACGTGTCCGGCAGTTACAACGTCGGCGGTCTGATTGGATATATGCCCCACGAGGAAAATTACCCGTCCGGCACAGTCGTTGCCAGTTACGCTACCGGCAACCCATCCGCCGCCGGCGAGATCGCCGACCCCGCCTTTCCCGAAACCCCCCTCCACAGTGATGCAGCCGGCGGTCTGATCGGATATGCCAGAGGAACCATAATTGCCAGTTACTCCACCGGCCAGCCCTCCGGCGGCCGCGACGGCAAAATTGGCGGACTGATCGGAAATTATCATGTGCCCCAAGGCGCTACTACCGACAGCTACTGGGACGTCGATACCTCGGGCATATCCAAGCCCAATGGCGGAACCGGCAAAACCACCGCCCAGCTCCAGAAGCCCACCGGATATGACGGCATCTACGCCAACTGGAACGTGGACCTGAACGACGACGGTAGCAGCGATGACCCCTGGGACTTCGGCAACGCCTGCCAGTACCCCGTCCTGAAATACGGCAGCCTGGACCCGGACGACCAGCGCGCTACCTGCACGCCACCGCAGGAGCAGCAGGCCGCGCCCAACCGGGCGCCCACGGTGTCCAGCGCCATCTCAGACGCCACCATCCTTCACGAGAGCGGTACGCAGACGGTTTCCCTGTCCGGCGTGTTCAGCGACGCCGACTACGATAACCTGACTATCACCGCCGTATCCTCGGATGAAGCCAGGGCCACGGTGTCCATCGCCCCCGGCTACCTCACGCTGACGGTGAGCGCCCAGACCCGGGGAACGACAACCATCACGGTCACCGCCGCCGACGGCAGAGGCGGCTCAGTTTCGGATGCTTTCAACGTCACGGTGAAGGCTACGCCGGTGGTGGCCCGGCCCCTGGCCGACGTGAGCGGCCTGGAGGTGGATGCCACGCAGGACGTGTCTCTGTCCGGCGTTTTCAGCGACGCTGACGGTGACGCCCTGACCATCACCGCCGCTTCCTCCAGCGACGCCGTAGCCACCGCGACCGTGGACTCCGACGGCTCCAAGCTGACCCTTTCCGGCGTGGCCGAAGGCACGGCGACCATCACCGTTACGGCCCAGGACGCCGACGGCAACCGGATCAGCGATGAATTCGACGCGTCGGTGGTCACGCAAGATGCGGCAACCCGGCCCGGCCCGGTGGTGAATCTGGAACTGACGGCCACGGCGGACGCAATAACCGTCACCTGGGAGGCCCCGGATCGCGGCGGCGCCCCCAACCACTACATCGCCCACGTCAAGCCCGAAAGCGGCGGCAAGGGCACGACCAAGAACAACAAGGCCCATAAGACGACCGCAACCTTCAAGAAGCTGGAAGCGGGCACGAGCTACAGAGTTTGGGTGCGGGCCAAAAACGAGGCCGGCAAAGGCGAGCGAGTGCACGCCAGCATCACTCTGCCGGAATCCACCCACCCGTAACCTACCCGCAAGGATACAACGCCATGTTGAAAGCAAGTCCCGAGCTGAAAGCAAAGTTGGCCGGAATCTCCCGTTCTCTTTCTCCGTTGCACCGGCTTAGCGCGCTGCTGTTGCTGGCGGGGCTGGTGGCCGTAGGGCTGGCGGGGCTGGCGCTGTGGTCGTCGGGGCTGGTCCAGGCCCAGGAGGATGCGCCGCCGGCGGTGTCCAACCTGCGCTGCATCGCGGAGACGGAGCGGGTGGCCTTCTTGTGGGACGCGCCGGAGTGGTCCGGCGGGGAGGTGTACGCCTACGACTACGCATTGAAGCTGCCGAACGGGAAGGAGGAGAGCTCGCGGCTGCGGGGGAGCACGCTGGTGTACCGGCCGGGGAGTTACCAGAGGGGGAAGGAGACCCGGTTCCGGGTCAAGACCATTTACGAGACTGCCGAGGGCAGGGAGGTGGCCGGTACGGAGGCGGAGCTGGCGTGCTACGTGGGAGGAGAGCCGGAGGAGGAGACGCCCACTCCTACCCCTACTCACACGCCAACACCCACGCCGACACCCACGCCCACGCCGACACCCACGCCAACTCCAACGCCCACGCCGACGCCAGCGCCGCAGCAGCCGGCTCCGCAGCCGCAGCGGGCGGTGTCCTCGGACGCCACCCTCAGCGGGCTGGAGCTGCTGCGGAGCGGCAGCATCGCGCTGCGGCCGGCCTTTGCGCCCCAGACCGGGGAGTACGGGGCCACGTTGGCGCTGGGCTACGGCTGGGCCAGTCTGCGGCCCACGGCCAGCCACGCCGGGGCCACCATCACGGTGGACGGCAAGGCGGTGGGGAGCGGGTCCAAGAGCGAGCGGTTCTTCCTGCACGACAACACGCCGCTGCGGGTTGAGGTGGTGGTCACCGCCGAGGACGGTCAGACCCGGCGGGTCTACGGGGTGACGGCGACCCACGCGCCGTTGGCGAAGCTGTCGGACCTGAGGGTGTCCCAGGTGAAGCTGCATCCGGTCTTCTTCGGGAGCCAGGGCGAGTACCGGGGGTGGGCGCCCTACAGCGTGGCGGAGGTGCGGGTGACCGCCACCAACCGGTACGACAAGGGGACCATCACGGTGAATGGGGCGGTGGTGGTCAGCGGTCAGGCCAGCGGGGCCATCCCGCTGTCGGAGGGGGAGAACGTAATCAGGGTGAAGGCCACGGCGCCGGACGACTACACCAGCCGGAGCTACACAGTGACGGTGGTGCGGGCGTCGGCGGCGGCGTCGGGGGACGCGACGCTGCAGGGCCTGGCGGTGCACCGTGCCACCGGCCGGCAGCCGGACCTGGATCACCTGGTGCCCTACGCCGGTCCGGCCTACCAGCTGCGTCCGGCGCTGACGGCCGGGGTGTACGACTACCGGGTGCGGGTGCCGATGCTGGGGCCGGAGGAAGGTGTGGAAGAGGATGGGACGCTCTACCTGACGGCGGTGGTGACGACGGCGGCGCCCGGGGCCAAGTCCATCGTGGTGAAGGGTACCGAGGCCCAGGGTGAGGTCCGGCGCGCCAAGGGGGAGTTGGTGAGCGGGGAGGCCAGCGGCCCCTGGCGGGCCTTCGTGGGCTACGGTCTGATCACCATCGAGGTGACCTCCCTGGACGGGAAGGACACCAAGACCTACCGGGTGATCGTGGAGCAGGGGACGGTGGAGGACCCCAGGGGGGTGGACCTGACGCTGGGGGACGGGCAACTGACCCTGAGCTGGGAGGCCCATACGGATACGCGCGCGCCGAACCTGTACTGGGCGCGGTGGCGGGAGGCGGGGACGACCGCCTGGCTGAACCAGGTGGGGCTGCCGGGCTGGAAGATCGGCTACGGGGAGGACGCGCCGGAGGCCACGGCGGCGGAAGGGGAGCAGGTTTTCGGGAACAGCCACGTCATCACGGGGCTGACCAACGGCAGGGAGTACGAGGTGGAACTGCGGCGCACCCGGGGCGGCGGGACCCGCGCGGGCCACCGGACCGACTGGCTGGAGAGCCGGTGGGTCGCGGTGAAGGGAACGCCGGGGCAGCCGGCGGCGCAGACGCGCACGCTGACGATCACGCCCAGCAGTCCCAGCCGGGAGTACGGGGGCGCCGACGATCTCAGCTACACGGTGAGCGGGCTGGTGGACGGCGACGCGGCGGCAGACGTGGTTGCGGGAGCGCTGTCCCGGGCGGCGGGGAATGATGCGGGGAGCTACGCCATCAACATGGGGACGCTGGCGGTCGCTGCGGCCTACGCGGACAAGTACACGTTGCCGTCGCGTCCGGCGGTGGCGTCCTACACCATCACGCCCAGACCCATCACAGCCATCGGCGGGGTGACGGTGGTCAGCCGTCCCGCCGATGGGAGCGTGGCGGCGACCTTTGACACGTCCGCCGCCACGGGCGTGGGCGTGCTGTCCTCGGAGCTTTCGGACTTTCGGGCCGGCGGCCTGGTGGTGGGCGGAGCCTTCCCGGCGGCCACGCCGGGAAGGCACACCCTGAGCGTGACCTACTCGCTGCGGGATCACGGCGGCTTCAAGGCGGCCAACTACACCCTGTTGGCAAGTACCGACACCCTCCAGGGCGAACTCACCGCAGTGGCCGCCTGCGGCTCCGCGCTCATGCTGGCTGCCGACGGAACGCCGGCGGAGGGCGGCCCCGCAGTTACCGTTACCGCCGGGCTGTCCAGTCCGGCCGGGCCGGGCGGGGTGAGCGTTGCGTTGACCACCGGCGGCACGGCCACGGCGGGAGATGACTACACCCTGGCGCCGGCCACCGTCAACATCACGGCCGGCGCCACGGCCGGCGTGTCCACTATCACCGTGGTGGATGACGCCGTTGACGATGACGACGAGACCATCATCCTGAACGCCGCGGCCAGCGCGTCTTCCCTGACGGCTGTGCCGCTGACACTGGCCATCATCGACAACGACGACGCCACATCGCTCAATACGGTGGTGGCGGGCCAGCCGGGTTGCGCTCCAGTAGGTTACGAGGACACAACTGACGACCCGAACTTGACTAACATCAACACGTTGGCTGAGTTGTACAACTACCTGCATTCGGATCCGGGCAAAGGCTATGAACTGATGGCCGATCTGGACTTTGACACCAATGACAACGGCAGGGCAGATGCCGGCGATGCCTATTGGAACGGCGGCGAGGGTTGGGACCCGCCTAGGCTCAGCGGCATCTTCGACGGCAACGGCCACACCATCAGCAATCTTTACATCAACAGTGGCAGGGGTTCTCTGGGGTTGTTCAGTCACGTAGATCTGGGCGCGGAGGTTCACAATCTCAGTCTGGAATCCGTTAACGTGACCGGAGGCTACACAGTGGGCGCGCTGTCGGCCCACAACGCCGGCAAAATCACTGACAGCTACGCCACCGGTTCGGTAAGCGGGCGGAATCTGGTCGGTGGATTGGTGGGATCGACCAGGTCAACCAGCGTCGTCATAGCCAGTTCCTTCAACGGCAACGTAACGGGCAACAACACCGTCGGCGGGTTGGTAGCTGACAATGTAGGAGCCGTCATCACCGGGTGCTCGGCGGGAAGGGTGGTCAACACAGTTGGCGCTTACGACTCGAGGGCCGGTGGATTGGTCGGCGCCTCCGACTCTCCGGGCTACGTGATTGCCAGTCACTCATCCAGCAACGTCACCTCTCCCAGCGGGGCCGACTACGTTGGGGGTCTGATTGGGTTCAGTCGCACGCCGGTCACGGCGAGTTACGCCATTGGCACTGTGTCCGGCGGTCGCTACTACGTCAGCGGCCTGCTCGGCTACGACGATAGCACCACGACAGACTCGTACTGGAACACCGATGTTACCGGCCATCTCCCAGATCGCAGTCCCTTCGGGACCGTTCCAGCGCCCGGATCCCATCAGTTCCACGCGGGCGCCGGCCATCCCACTGCGACGCTGCAGCAACCCACCGGCTACACCGGCATCTACGCCAACTGGAACGTGGACCTGGACGGAGACGGCAATGCTGACGATCCTTGGAACTTCGGTACGTCAAGCGAATATCCAATGTTGAAGCACCGCAGCCGGGCTGACACGCCAACCGTCGGCGGCGACTCCGGGGGCGTCGACTACGACACTGACGACGACGGTCTGATCGAAATCTCCAACCTGGCGCAGTTGGACGCCATCCGCTGGGACGTCAACGGGGACGGCAGCCCCAACCGCGCTGAATACCGGAAACACTACGCGGCCGCCTTCCCCGATCCCGCCCGCGCCATGGGCTGTCCCCAGAACGGCTGCATTGGCTACGAGCTGGTCACCGACCTGGACTTCGACACCAACGGGAACGGCAAAGCCGACGCCGGCGATGCCTATTGGAACGGCGGAAACGGCTGGACGCCCATGCACGACGATGGATCGGGCTTCCGGGCTACATTCGACGGTAACGGTCACACCATCAGCAACCTCTACATCAATGATGTGGTGGCCTCGCGTGTTGGTCTGTTCCACACTATCGTTCATCCGGGCGTGGTGCGCGATGTTGGGCTGGTTTCCGCGTCCGTCACAGACGATTTCACAAATAACCGGCAGGTCGGCGCGCTGGTGGGGCAGAACTCGGGCGTGATTGCCGGCGCGTACATGACCGGTTCAGTCAGCGGGGGGTTTGATGTCGGCGGGTTGGTCGGGGTCAACGCAGCCGGAGGCAAGATCATCGCCAGCTACGCCGCAGGGCAGGTGTCCGGCGACGGGCGGGACGTAGGCGGACTGGTCGGATTCAACGTCGGCAAGATCATCGCCAGTTATGCCACAGGCCGCGTCGCGGGTGGAGATGGCGTTCGCATAAACGATGTCATGAGGGGGGGCGAAAACATAGGCGGACTGGTCGGTTATAACGATGGCCTCGGCGTCATTACGGCTAGTTATGCTGCCGGCCCGGTGTCGGGCGGCGGCAAAAACGTTGGCGGACTGGTCGGATTCAATCATAGCCAGGGCAGGGCCTCAGCCAGTTACTGGGACACCCGCGCCTCTGGCCAAGGCGCCAGCGGAGTGGGTGCAGGTAAGACCACCTCCGAGTTGCAGTCGCCCACCGGATACGCCGGCATCTACGCTGACTGGAACGTGGACCTGGACGGCGACGGCAACGCCGACGACCCCTGGGACTTCGGCACGTCGTGCCAGTATCCCGTGCTGAAGTACGGCGGCCTGAATCCGGACGACCAGCGCGCGCCATGCACGCCGGCCGCGGCTGCGACGCCGGCCAGCACGGGCAAAGAGCTTCTGATGCCTCCCTGCGAGCCGGACCCCGACCGCCGGCCCGCCCCCAAAGCTGGCGTGATCGCGTTCATCATGTGCGAAGACCACCTGACGGTCGAGAGCGTTTCGACGGCATCGGACATCACGTTCTATCCGGGGTTCACACCCGACCGGCACCACTACGTGGTGCATGTGGCGGACAGCGTCACGGAGTTGCAGGTCACCGGGGGCTTCAAGGCCGGGTACCCGCTAACTACTTATAGATACGGCGCCGGCTTTGCGTGGGCTTTTGTGCGTGGCCAGGCGGTTGTGTACCCTGGTCCTATGCCTTTGGATGGCGCGATGCAGAACAACGTGGATCGCTACACCCCCAGGTCTTTGTCCATTAATCTGAGCCCGGGCGTGACCACCATTGAAATCGGCGGGTCACAATGGTTCAAAGGAATGGGGTCTGCTCGGTCAGAAACTGGCTCAGAATGGCTTTTGGACAGCGCAAAAATGGCAAAGAAAACCTACACTCTGCAACTGGTGTGGCGATCACCGTCCACGGCGCTGGAGGCTCCCGTCGAGCCGCTCGCTCCGCCGCGGACCGTGGACTACGACACTGACGACGACGGCCTCATCGAAATATCCGGTCTGGCCCAGCTGGACGCCATGCGCTGGGATGTGGATGGCGACGGATACAGCGACCATGGCGGCCCGCTCCACGAGGGCTTCCTCAACCCGCTGGAGCGCATGGGCTGTCCTCAGACGGGCTGCATCGGTTACGAATTGACTACGGACCTGGACTTCGACACCAACGGGAACGGCCGCGCTGACGCCGGCGACGCTTACTGGAACTCCGGCTACGGCTGGCTGCCCATCGGCATCGACACCCACGACTACAACGCCGTGTTCGAAGGCAACGGGCACATCATCCGAAACCTCTACATCGACTCGACGATAGAGAAGCAGTCCGTCGCAACCGACTACAGGATAAATGGCTCATATTCCATGGATCAGGCTTCCGTAGGAATGTTCGAGGGAGTCGCCTCCGGCGGGGTTATCCGCAACCTCGGTCTGGAAGCGGTGAACGTGTCCCGGTGCCCGGCGCAGGACGGCTGCGCGCGTGTAAACGCGGGCGGACTGGCCGGAACGAACCACGGTGAAATCCGCAACAGCTACGTTACCGGCGCGGTCTCCAACCGGGGCTCCGTCCTGGGCGGACTGGTGGGAACCAACTATGGCGCCATCCAAGGCAGCTATGCCACGGCCAGCGTCACCGGGATTGAAGAAACCCAACCCTACAGAGGTCGTAGCCCTCACAGCAATGTCGGCGGCTTGGTTGGAAAGAATGATGGCGTCATCAGGGAGAGCTACGCCACCGGCGTCGTAACCGGCGAGGGCAGGAACTTTGGCGGCCTGGTTGGGTTCAACACCGACAGGGGCACCATCACCGCCAGCTTCGCCACCGGCAGCGTCGAGGGAGACGGCTATTACATCGGCGGTCTGGTGGGGCGGAACGCGGGGACGGTAACAGCCGCCTACGCCGCCGGCAGCGTCACTGGCTCCGGCCCGGTGGCGCTCAGAAACATCGGAGCGTTGGGGTCCTTGATTGGGTACAATAGCAATGTCGTCGAGGCCACCTACGCTGTGGGCCGACCGGACGGGGTCCTAGTTGGATCGGTCGTGGGCGGTGCCAGCCGGATCATTGCCGGTTACTCATACCGAACGAAGACCGAGTGGTCCGGCCCGGAATTCGGGGCAACCGTGAGTCTGGACCAGTTGCGGCAACCCACCGGCTACACCGGCATCTACGCCGACTGGAACGTGGACCTGGACGGCGACAGCAGCGCCGACGACCCTTGGGACTTTGGCACGGATAGCCAGTACCCGGTGCTGAAAATTAACAGCATCACCCCGGCGACCCAGCGCGCGCTGATCGAGGACATTTCTGAGCGGCCGCCCACGGTATACAACGCCATCGGCGAGGCCACCATCGTCAACGAGAGCGGGACCAAGCAGGTTTCCCTGTCCAGCGTGTTCACCGACGCCGACGGCGACAGCCTGACCATCACCGCCGCCTCCTCCGACGAGGCCGTGGCTACCGTCTCCGTGGCGCCCAACTACTCCACGTTGACGGTGAGTGCGCAGGCCCGTGGGACGGCGAGCATCACGGTCACTGCCGACGACGGCAACGGCGGCACCGGCGCGGACACGTTCATGGTGTCGGTGAAAGCCGCGCCGGTGGTAGCGTCGGCCATCGACGACCGGTCCGGGCTGGAAGTCGGATCTACACAGGACGTGTCCCTTTCGGGTGTGTTCAGCGACGCCGACGGCGACACGCTGACCATCACCGCCGCGTCCTCGAACGACGCCATTGCCACGGTGTCCGTTGCGTCGGACTTCTCCAGGCTGACGCTTGCCGGAGTGTCCGTGGGCACGGCGACGATTACGGTCACGGCCCAGGACAGCGACGGCAATCGGGTCAGCGACACCTTCGACGCGCCGGTGGCGAGGAAGTACGCGGCGCTCATCGCGCAGATGTACCAATGGCGCAACGACCCGCAGTGGGTGAGCTACAAGGCCCACACCGACCGCTGGGACCGGGCGCTATTGGCCTTTGGGGAGAGCGTCTCCGACGGGTCGCTGACGCCGATGACGGCGGCGGAGGCGCAGGAACTGGCGGACCGGGGGAGCGCCTGGGTCCGCTGGGTGCCGGTGGCCGCCGCCCTGAAGGAAATCGAGGCGGCCCAGTCCGGGTAACGGCTGCGGAACCACAGGCTGATCCAAGCGGGCGTCCGACTGCGGTTGGACGCCCGTCTCAGTTCAGCTTGCCGACGAGTGAGTTGATGCGACGACTGTCCTGGCTCAGGCGGCACAGGCATTCCCGCAGGACCCCGATCTCCCGGCAGGGCTGGTCCATGCCTTTCTCCGGACCGGACCACCAGCAACGACTGCATAGCTGACCAACCGCAAGCATACATTAACCCATACAAAAGATGGTCTAAAAATACGGACTGAAATACCGTTTCTGGTGTAAGTTGGCGCCGCTTTCCGCGCCGGGAAAAGCAGCCACCGCGCCGGGAAGACCCGATCCAATCAGGAAGTTTCATAACGCACTCTCTTTCATAACGCACTGCGGAGGTCCCCAATGAAATTCACGCCCCCGTCCAGTCCCCTTCACCCGCTTCACGCTGCCCTCACGTCCCGAGGCCGCCGGGCGCTGTGCGCGCTGGCGCTGCTGACGGTGGCATTGACTGCCGGTGTGGCGGCGCTGGCGCTGCTGTCATCGGGGCCCGTCCAGGCCCAGGGCGCCGAACCGCCGCCGCCGTCGAACCTGCAATGCACTACCAGAACGGATGCAGTGTGGTTCATGTGGGACGTTCCCGAGTGGGCAGGAGAGGAGGCGGTTTCCTACGACTACGAGCTGTCACTGCCGGACGGCCGGCGGGAGCAGGGCAACGTCAAGGGCCAGACGCTGTTGCGGCGGGGCAGCTACCCGTCGGGGAAGCCGGTCAGCCTCAGCGTCAAGGCGAACTACGAAACCGCCGAGGGAGGCCGGGTGAGCAGCGCCCAGGCGACGCTGACCTGCTACATCGGGGGAGCGCGGGTTTTGGCGATCAAGGCGGGGAACACCACGCGGAAGTACGGCGGGACCGACGCCCTGAGCCACACGGTGAGCGGGCTGGTGGACGGCGATGCGGCCAGCAACGTGGTGTCGGGCAGCCTGGGCCGGGCGCCGGGAGACGACGCGGGCAGCTACGCCATCAACCTGGGCACCCTGGCCATCGCGCCGGCCTACGCCACCAAGTACGCCCTGCCGGCCGATTTCACGGCGGCGACAGCCTACACCATCACGCCCAGGGCGGTGACCTGGACCGGCACGGCGCCCGCCAGGGCCTACGACGGCACGGCGACGCTCGTGGGAGCTTTGAGTGGAAGCTTTGCCGCCGGGGACATCGTGAACGGGGACGTGGTGACGGTCAGCGGCGGAAGCTACGCCGCGGCGGACGCCGGTACGGGCATCGCCGTCACCGGAGTATCTGTCGGCGGAGCGGACGCGGGCAACTACGACGTGACCTTCAGCGTGAGCGGAGCCATCACGCCCCTGGAGATAACGACCATCAGCGGGGTGCGGGTGAACTCGCGGGTGGCCGACGGGACCACGGACGCCACCTTCGACACGGGCCGGGTCCGGGTGATCGGGGCGCTGGCGGGGGAGTTGGCGGACCTGCGGGCCGGGGGGCTGGTGGTGAGCGGGCAGTTCCCGTCGGCGGAGGCGGGTTCCCATGACCTGAGCGTGACCTACTCGTTGCAGGACCATGGGGCGTTCAAGGCGGGCAACTACACGCTGTCACCATCTGTCGTCAGCGCCACCCTGCACGGCGAGATCCGGGACGCATCCAGCCCGGGCACGGCGCTTGGGCCGCAGCCGGCGCCTCGGCTGGAGCCGGCTCCCACGCCCACGCCCACGCCGGCGCCGACACCGCAGCCGACGCAGGCGGCGGACGACGCCACGCTGAAGGCCCTGGCCATCTCGGCGGGTTCGCTGGACTTCGCTCCCGGCACCACCGCCTACGCGGTGGACGTGGCGGCCACGGTGGGCCGGGTGACCCTCACGCCGGCCGCCAACCATCCCCACGCCGCCGTCACGGTGAACGGCGGCGACCCGGCCGGGCCGGTGTCGCTGGACTACGGCGCGAACGTCATCAGCGTGGCGGTCACGGCGGTGGACGGGGTGGCCACGGAGACCTACGTGGTGACGGTGACCCGTCCCCGGAGCGAGAACGTCCGGTTCACTGCGGTGGTGGACCTGGCGGCGCCGGGCAACCGGGACCTGGCCCTGACGGGGCTGGCGACGCCCGAGGGCATCACCGTCCATCCGGAGTTCCGTCGCAACCACTACAGCTACCGGCTGGTGGCGCCGGGGGACTTGACCGAGTTGGTCGTTATCGGTCGGTTCACCACCCCCTATCGATACGGGAGCGGCAACACTGCGTACGTCCTGGTTTCCGAAGACCTAGCCCAGGCCGAAATTGACTGGGATAACAGAGAGCCCGAGGATTGGCCTCGGGATTTGGTCAGCATTCTGCACAGGAATGACAATCCAAGGCCCCAGACCATCACCTTGGAACAGGGAGCGGCCACGACGGCGCAGGTCGGCATCTACAAGTGGAAGAGCCGCTCTGTAAAGTCTGGTTTCGCGGAAAACACCTACAAGCAGGTCTACACGCTGACGGTGACCCGTGGTCTGCCCGCCGACAACGACGCCACCCTGCACGACCTGACCGTCTCGGAGGGAACGCTCGACTTCGACCCGGACAACACCGCCTACACGGTGGACGTGCCGTACACCACGGAGAGCGTTGTTTTCACGGCCGTGCCGTTTCACCCCAATGCCGCCGTTGCCGTGAACGGCGGAGACCCGGCGTCGCCGGTGGCGCTGGACTACAACGCGTCGAACCCGGTCAACGTGGTGGTGACGGCCCCCGACGGCGTGGCCACGCAGACCTACGCGGTAACGGTGAACCGGACCTTCCCCACTCGGCCCAACCCGTCGGGAGATCTCCGGCTGACGGTGCAGGCGGACAGCATCACCGTCACCTGGCGGGGGCCGGGCAGCGGCGATCTGCCCGACTACTACGTGGCCCGGCTGGAAAACGCCGACGGCGACGCCACCGAGCAGCGGCTGGGCGCCGACGCGCGGACGGCGACGTTCGAGAGCCTGGAGAGCGGCGCGACCTACACGGTGAGCGTGCGTTCCGGCAACGACGGCGGCGTAAGCGACTGGTCGCAGGCGGTTACGGTGGTGACGGGGGCGGACTCCTTCGCGGGCGGCTGCCAGCCGGAGGCCGGCGACGACTACGACGATGACGACGACGGTCTCATCGAGGTGTGCAGCCTGGCGCAGCTGGACGCCATCCGCTTTGACCTTGACGGCGACGGCTCCGCCAGCGGTTCCGCCATTGCGGATGCCAACGACAAGTACGAAGGGGCCTTCCCCGGCATCACTGCCAACGGGGCGGGCTGTCCCCAGAGCGGTTGCAAGGGCTACGAGCTGGCCGCCAACCTGGACTTTGACCGCAACGGCAACGGCCGGGCCGACGCCGGCGACTATCCAAGAGCGGTTGACGGCGGGCACGTGAACGACGGCCAGGGCTGGCTGCCCATCGGCGAATACGCCGCTGTCTTTGACGGCAACGGCCACGCCATCAGCTACCTGTACATCAGTAGAGATGACCGGTATCAGGCGTTGTTTCGGGAGCTTGGAGAGACCGGCGTCATCCGCAACGTGGCGCTGGAGAACGCGCAAGTTCGCGGTAGCGGCAAAGGAATATACGTGAGCGCTCTGGTGGGGAAGAACCGCGGCGCGATCAGCAACGCCAGCGTGACCGGGTCGGTATCCGACGGGCGGGTGACCGGCTTGCTGGTGGGGCAGAACCGCGGTGCAATCACAGACAGTCATTCCTCTGGCGAGGTCTGGAGCACGAACAGTTTTGTGGGAGGACTGGTCGGGTCGAACTATGGCGGTCGCATCGTGCGCAGCTACTCCACGGCTGACGTAACCGCAGTCGCATCCGGGACCGATTATTACGGCGGCCTGGTTGGCTACAGCACCACTCGCCGCATCGGCTGGGACAGCGCCCCCATCCGGGCCAGCATCGTGGCCAGTTACGCCACGGGCCGGGTATCGGGCAATGCGAATTTCATGGGCGGCCTGGTGGGCGATAACGCAGGCGAGATCTTCGCCAGTTACGCCACCGGCGACGTGTCCGGCCGAAGATATATCGGGGGATTGGTCGGCGATAACGGTGCGCCCATCTCGGCCAGCTACGCCCTGGGAGCGGTGTCCGGCGACGGTTACGTGGGGGGGCTGGCTGGTAATCACAGGTCCGTAAGCACCAAAAATGGCCATCGGTGTATCGGCTGCACGCTCCCGAACGTAAGGCCGGGACACGCCGACAGAAGCAATATCACCGCCAGCTACTGGTTGAACAGCCGAGCCGCCGGTCAAGCCGGCAGGCGTCTCACCACCGCCGAGCTGCGGCGGCCCACGGGCTACACGGGCATCTACGCTCTCTGGGACGATCTCAGGGACCGCAGCGGCGACTCCCACGTCTGGGACTTCGGCACGTCGCTGGACTTCCCGGTGCTGCGGGACACCGGCCCCAGCGTGGCGGCCCAGCGGGCGGCGATGCCCGACCCTCCGGAGTCCACCGAGCCGGTCACGAGGCCCTCCAACCAGCAGCCGGCCCAGGGCATCGACTACGATCGTGACGACGACGGCCTCATCGAGGTGCACAGCCTGGACCAGCTCTATGCCATCCGCTATGACGAGGACGGCAGGGGCGCCTATGGTTGGGACCACAACCCCTATCCCAACAGTGCCCGGAACGCTTACCAATCGGCATACCCCAACGCCAGACGTGGGATGGGCTGTCCCGGGGATGGCTGCATGGGTTACGAGCTGATGGCCGACCTGGACTTCGACACCAACGGCAACGGCCGGGCCGACCCCGGCGACCACTACTGGAACGGGTCGCATAATCCCGACGGCTCCGCCAGGTGCCGGAGTTGGTACGGGGGGCACCCGGGAGGAGCGCAGGGTCCCGGCGCGTGCGACGACTACTTTGGCAACGACGGCGAGGGATGGCGACCCATAGCGCAGGACATAGAGGGAGGGAACTACTGGCGCGGCATCTTCGAGGGCAACGGGCACGCCATACGGAACCTGTACATCAACACGCTGGACACGCCCTTCACCGACGAAGTGCTGAACCGGGTCAACATCTACGGACTGCCCACCGATGCGGGGGACGGCAAGCACGACGATAAGGGCCTCTTCTATATCATTGCCTACAACGGCATCGTGCGCAACCTGCGGCTGGAGAACGTCAACGTGTCGGGCAAGGGGTATATCGGCGCCCTGGCCGGGTACAGCCACGGCATCATCAGCAACGTCCACGTGACCGGGGCGGTGTCCGGGATCAGCAACGTGGGCGGCCTGGTGGGGGAGGCCAGGTCAGGGAGTTTCATCACGGGCAGTTCGTCCCGGGCCAACGTGGCCGGGAGAAAGGTCGGAGGTCAGGGCGTGGGGGGCCTGGCGGGCGCCAACCAGGGCCTCATCCAGGCCAGCTACGCCCGGGGCGCGGTTTCGGGCTGGGCCGACAACACCGGCGGGTTGGTGGGCCGCAACGCAGCCGGCGGTTCCATCAAGACCAGCTACGCCACCGGGCCGGTGTCCAGCGCCGGCCAGCGGGCCGGCGGACTGGTGGGCGACAACAATGGCAGCGTAACCGCCAGCTACGCGACCGGGTCGGCCACGGCCGAAGGCGGCGCGGCCGGCGGCCTGACCGGCGCGCACGTCTCCGGCGCGGTGGACGCCGCCTACTGGGATACCCAAACCTCCGGCTTGAGCAGCAGCCCGGCCGGCGTGGGGCAGACCACTGCGGGGCTGCAAGGGCCCACGGGCTACGCCGGCATCTACGCCGACTGGAACGCGGACCTGGACCTGGACGGCAGCGGCGACGACCCCTGGGACTTCGGCACGGCCAGCCAGTATCCCGTGCTGCAGCACGGCGGTCTCAGCCCGGCAGCCCAGCGCGCGCCCTTCACGGCCGTACCCCTGAACCTGCCGCAGGTGGTCGATGCCGCGCCGGCGGCGCCCAACCAGGCGCCCACGGCGACCGGCTCCCTGGACGACGTCACCGTGGCGGCCCGGGGCGGGATCAAGGACGTGTCGCTGAGCGGGCTGTTCGACGACGCCGACGGCGACAGCCTGACCGTCACGGCCCACACGCTGACCATCACGGCGGAGCCGCCGCCGGGCCACGACGGTTCCTCGTACATCCAGGTGGTCACGGCGGCGGTGTCGTCGGACCAATCCACCCTGACCCTGACCGGGCTGATCCCGGGCGTGGCGAGGGTAACGGTGACGGCCAACGACGGCAAGGGGGGCACGGCGCTGGTTGACTTTGCGGCGACGGTGTCGGAGGAAGCGCCCCAGGCGCAGGAGCCGGGGCCGGATACCTCCGGGGATTACTCGGAACTGATCGCGCGGATGTACCAGTGGCGGAACGACCCGCAGTGGGTGAGCTACCAGGCGCACACCGACCGCTGGGACCGGGCCTTGCTGGCCTTCGGGGAGACCGTTTCCGACACGACGCTGACGGCGATGACGGCATCTGAGGCCCAGGGCTACGCCGACACGGCCTGGGGCACCCGCTGGGTCGACGTGGCGGCCGCGCTGAAGGAGATCGAGGCGGCGGCGGAGCCGGACCCGCAGCAACAGCAGGGAACGCCCAACCAGGCGCCCACGGTGTCTGCCGCCTTGGGAGACGCAATCATCGTCAACGAGAGCGGGACCAAGCGGGTCTCCCTGTCCGGCACCTTCAGCGACGGGGACGGGGACAGCCTGACTGTCACCGCCACATCGTCCGATGAGACGAAAGCCACGATGTCGGTGGCGTCGGACCACTCCACGCTGACGGTTACGGCCCAGGCCCGGGGCACGGCGACCATCACGGTGACGGCGGACGACGGCAACGGCGGGACGGTTGAGGACACGTTCACGGTGACGGTGAAGGCCGCGCCGGTGGTGGCCGCGGCCATCAGCGACGTGAGCGGCCTGGAGGTGGGAGCAACGCAGGAGGTGTCCCTGTCCGGCGCGTTCCGCGACGCCGACGGCGACGCCCTGACCATTACCGCCGCATCCTCGGATGAAACCATCGCCACGGTATCCGTGGCGTCCGACGGCTCCAAGCTGACGGTGGCGCGGGTCGCCGAGGGCGCGGCGACCATCACGGTCACGGCCCAGGACGCCGACGGCAACCGGGTCAGCGACGCCTTCGACGTGTCGGTGGCGAAGCAGTACGCCGCGCTGATCGCAAAGATGTACCAGTGGCGCAACGACCCCCAGTGGAGCAGCTACAAGGCCCACACCGACCGCTGGGACCGGGCGCTCCTGGCCCTCGGCGAGACGGTGTCCGACGCATCTCTCACTCCGATGACGGCGGCTGAGGCTCAGGACTTCGCCGATAGGGGCTGGTCCCGCTGGGTGGAGGTGGCCGCCGCCCTGAAGGAGATCGAGGCCGCGCCACAGCAACAGCAGGCAACGCCCAACCAATCTCCCACGGTGGCCGCCGCCATCGCCGACGCCGCCATCGTCAACCAGAGCGGGACGCGGACGGTCTCCATTAGCGGGGTGTTCAGCGACGCCGACAACGACGACCTGACCATCACCGCCGCGTCCTCGGATGAGACCAAAGCAACCGTGTCGGTTGCCGCCGATTACTCCGGCCTGACGGTATCCGCCCAGGCCCGGGGTACGGCGACCATCACCGTAACGGCCGACGATGGCAACGGCGGCACGGTATCGGACGCTTTCACCGTGAAGGTGAAGGCCGCCCCGGTGGTGGCCGCGGCCATCGGCGACGTGTCCGGCCTGGAGGTGGGAGACGGAAAGGACGTGTCCCTGTCCAGCGTGTTCCGCGACGCCGACGGCGACAGCCTGACCTTCAGCGCCGCGTCGTCGGACGACGCCGTGGTGGATGCCTTCCTGTTCCACGGCACGCTGACCGTGGCAGGAGTTTCGGAAGGGTCGGGGACTATCACCGTAACCGCGGAGGACGCCGACGGCAACCGGATCAGCGATGAATTCGAGGTGTCGGTGGTCCCGGAGCCGGAGCAGCCCAACCGGGCGCCCACGGTGGCCTCTGCCATTGACGACGTAACCATCGTCAACCAGAGCGGCGCCCACCAAGTCTCCCTGTCCGGGGTGTTCGACGACGCCGACAACGACGCGCTGACCATCACCGCCGGTTCGTCCACTGACGCCGTGGCCACGGTGTCGGTGTCCGCCGACTACTCCGGCCTGACGGTGAGCGCCCAGAGCCGTGGTACGGCGACTATCACGGTCACCGCGAACGACGACGAGGGCGGAACGGTATCGGATGAGTTCACCGTCAGGGTGAAGTCTGCGCCGGTGGTGGCCCAGCCCCTGGCCGACGTGAGCGGCCTGGAGGCGGGTTCGTCGCAGGACGTCTCCCTGTCCGGCGTCTTCCGCGACGCCGACGGCGACAATCTGACCATCACGGCCAGTTCGTCAGACGACGCCAAGGCCACCGTAACCGTGGTTGCGGACCAATCCAAGATTACGCTGGCGGGTGTCGCCGAGGGCACGTCCACCATCACCGTTACGGCCCAGGACAGCGATGGCAACCGGGTCAGCGACAGCTTCGACGTATCGGTGGAAGCGGAGCCGGAGGAAGAGGACCCAGGGCGGGAAGCCTCTGACGGCTCACCCACGGTGGTCTCGCCCCTGGCCGACATCAGCCTGGAGTTGCCGGGACATCGGGAGATCTCCCTGTCCGGCGTGTTCCACGACCCCGACGGCGACGACCTGACCTTCAGCGCCACATCGTCCAACTACGCCGTGGCGGCCACCCTGCATGTGAACGGCTCCACCCTGACGGTGGTGGGAACCGGCACGGGCACGGCCACCATCACGGTCACGGCGGAGGACCCCGACGGCAACCAGGTCAGCGACGCCTTCCAGGTTACGGTGACGCCGGCCTCGTAGGGTGCAGGCCGGGTGGAGCTTCCGAATCATGGACTTATTTAGGCGGGCGTCTGGCTGCGATTGGACACCCGTCTCAGTCCAGATTGGCGGCGATTGAGTTGATGCGCCGGCTGGCCCGGCTCAGGCGGGGCAGGCATTCCCGCAGGACCCCGATCTCCCGGCAGGGCTGGCCCATGCCTTTCTCCGACCCGGATCCCCAGCAACGACTGCATTGCGGGTCCGGGCCCGACTTCATGGTTGATCAAGCGCAAGCATACAAGAACCCATATAAAAGAAGATCTAAAAATACGGACTAAAATACGGATTATGGTGTAAGGTTTCCCGGCTTTTTGCGCCGGAACTGTCAGTCGGCGACCGACCCGAACCGTCGGCAAAAGCAACAGCAGCGCCGCCTGGTCATTAGGAAAGGCTCTAAATACGAAAAAGAAGGATGCAACGGCAAACCATGCAACTGGTCAGTAGTTGGAGCCACTACCTGGAATTCCGATGCGACGACTGCGGGGAGACCACACACGTGGACGCGGTGCGAAACTCCTCCGCCGCGGTGGCCTGCCGCTCCGGCAAATGTCGAACTTCTCCGGACAGTTCGAAGCGGTCGCCGTTTGCAACTGTTTTGTTCGGATCTGCATGCCGGCAGGCCATCGCGCGTACTGGCGACTGTCACCCGGGTCTATTGTGAAAAATGAGGTTCATTAACATGATGCGAAAATACCTGCCTGTGTCAGCCCCCCCCGACTTGGGGGGTCCAAAATGCTGACCGGACGCCGCAGCATTTGGTCGCTGCCCCTGCTCATGGCCGCCGTCCTGACCGGGCTGGCCGTCTTCTTCTTTCACGACGCGCCACCGGCGGCGGCGCAGGCACCCCACACGCTACTGAGCGTAACAGTTCAGCCGGGCCATCAGAAGCTGGACGTGACGTGGGTGCCGAGAACGAGTGGCGGAACGCCCACCGGCTATGACGTGCACTATACGGCCAGTGCAACGGTGGGTGGTAGTGCCGCCGTCGGCAGCGACGTGGACATGGAGTGGGTGGACGCCTCCCATAGCGGCACGACGACCTCGGCGTCCATCACCGGCCTGACCAACGACGAGCAGTACCGGGTGCGGGTGCGCGCGACGAACAACGATGGCGACGGCGGCTGGAAACACGCAGGAAACGGCAATTTCTTCACGCCGCTGCCGACGATCACGCTGACCAGCGACGCCTCCAACGGCATGGTGACTGAGGGGGACGCGGCGCTGACGCTGACCGCCACGCTGAGCGCGGCGGCGGACCAGGACGGCGTGACGGTGACGGTGGCGAGAGCGAGTAATTCGACCGCCGCCAGTAGTGACATAGGTTCAATAGGTAGTATCACCATCGCCTCGGGCGACACTGCCGGGACGACGTCCCTCAGCATCGTGGATGACGATGTGGACGAGGATGATGAAACGCTGGTCCTCAGTACCAGCGCTACCAAGCATATCGAAGCGGGCGGCGCTTCGGGTAGATTGTCCCTGACCATCAAGGACAACGACGACGCCGGCGTTACCGTCAGCCAGTCCACGCGCACGGTGGAGGTGGGCGAAACCACCACCTACACCGTCAAGCTGGACACGCAGCCGACGTCCACCGTGACCATCACGCCCACGAGCAGCGATACCGGCAAGGCCACGGTGTCGGGCGCGATGAGCTTCACCGGCGGGTCCAGCGGCAACTGGAATACGCCGCAGACGGTCACCGTCACCGGCAGAGGAACGGGTACGCTGAACGTCACCCACGCGGTGACCGGCGGCTCGGACGCGAAGTATCCCACGTCCATGTCCATCAGCCAGGTGGGCGTGACGGTGAGCGCATCCACCAAGACCCTCCGGATTACCCAGACCGCACAGGCCAGCGAGGGCGGGAACGCCGAGCTGACCGTGACCCTGGGCCGAGCGCCCACGGACACGGCCGGCCACACCGTCAACGTGAACTACGGCTACTCGGGCAGCAGCACGGCGACCGCCGCCGACACGGGCACGACGCCCTCGACGGTTACGGTGGCCCAGAACGCCACCACCGCGACGCTGACGGTGCCCATCGCCCAGGACGCCCTGGTGGAGGGCGCGGAGACCTTCACGGTCACCATCAGCACCACCGCCTCCGGGTGGAACCCGGCCTCGACCGGCGCCAACGTTGCCACCATTACGATCATCGACGACGAGGCGGCCAACGCCAGGATCGCCTTCGGCAGCAACGCGGCGGCGACGGCGGCCTACACCGCTTCCGCGGATGAGGACGTCACGGGCGGTACGCTGACCGTGCCGGTCACCATCAGCGCGCTGCCCCAGTCGAGTGCGCGATTCGACGTCGAGGTGGTCAGCAGCGGCGCGACGGCGACGGAGACCCAGGACTACCGCATCGGAACGAAGTCGGTTACCTTCGGCAACACCGGCAACCTGACCAAGAACGTGAGCGTCGCGCTCACCAACGACGCCTTCGTCGAGAACGACGAGACGATCAAGCTGAAGATCAAGGCGAGGCCGACGCAACATCTGGTGGGCAACTTCCACGGTACAACGGTTTTTCTTGTCACCACCGTCGGGCAGGTTTTCACCCAGGGTTTCACCACGGGAAACGGGGCCACGGGATTCACCCTGACCAGCATCGAAGCGAATCTGCAAAGCGGGGCGAACGCCGCCCAGGCCGCAACCTTCCGGGCGGAGCTGTGGTCGGACGCTTCCAACCAGCCGAGTTCGAAGTTGGCGGACCTGACGGTCCCGGCGACCTGGTCGCCGGGCATCGTGTCGTTCGCGGCGCCGTCGAGCGTCGTGCTGTCGGCGAACACGACCTATCACTTAGTCCTGTACACGGTGGGCAGCTACAATGCGCAAATAAGCGTGACGTCGAGCCAGGCGGAGGACACCGGCGGACAACCCGGCTGGTCGATCGCGGATGTACCCCGCTGGGTCAACAGCAATCAACCGACCGGGACTTGGTGGAGTAATTACGCCAATAACATACTTCTCCGCGTCAATGGCTTCGAGCACCCGTCCTCCGGCGACCTGGGCGGTCACTACGCGCGCAATGCGTCGTCCTCCACGGCCACGCTGACCATCGAGGACGACGAGGTGGACGTTGCCAAGATCGCCTTCGGGACCGACGCCGCGGGAACCGCGAAGTACACGCGCAGCCACAATGAAACGGCCTCCGCCACCGTGCGGGTCACCGTCAGCCACCTGCCGGACGCCGACACGACCTTCACGGTCGAGACGGTGACCAGTGGGGCCGGCGCCGGCACCGCCTCGGAACAAGCCAGCGCCATGGGCTCGGGCGACTTCCACATCGCCGACAAGCCGGTGACCTTCGGCCGCACCGGCAGCAAGTACCGGGACGTGGCCATCGCCTTCAACAACGACAGCCTGGTGGAGGATGACCAGACCATCGAGTTGCGCATCGTCGCGGCCGACGCTGCTCCCAACGACCTGGGCGACTACTACGCCCGGCACGCGGACGGTTCGCAGGCCCGGGTGACCATCGTGGACGATGAGGCGCCCCAGGCCAAGATCGCCTTCGGCCCCAACGCGAGCGCGACCGCCAAAATTACGGAGTCGCCGTTGGAGACGGCCGGCACGCTGACCGTCCCCATCACCGTCAGCGCCCTGCCCGAGGAGGAATCCGACTTCACGGTCTCGGTGAGCGGGACGGCCACGAAGGACACGGACTACAGCCTCTCGGCGGAGACGTTCACCTTCAACAGTGCCAGCGCCCTGACCCAGAACCTGACCATCACGCTGACCAACGACATGCTGGTGGAGGAAGACCAGACCATCGAGCTGGAAATCGCCTCGGGCGACGGCTTTTTCAGCAAGTACGCGCGCCACGCCCAGGGCAAGCTGGCCGAGGTGACCATCAAGGACGACGAGCGGCCCGACGCGAAGATCGCCATCGGCCCCAGCGCGGCGTCAACCACGAAACACACGAAATCCGGCGCGGAGGGCGACGGCACGCTGACCGTGCCCATCACCATCAGCCACCTGCCGGAGAGTTCCACCACCTTCGCCGTGGAGGTGCTGTCCTCCGGCACCACGGCCCGGGACAGCGACGACGCCAACAACGCCGCGGGCAACCCCAAGGACTACGACTTCGTCTCCAAGGAGGTGACGTTCACCAGTACGGGCGACAAATCCATGGACCTGACCGTCAACATCGCGGACGACAACGTGGAGGAGGACGACGAGACCATCCAGCTGCGCATCGTCAGGTCGGACAATCCGAAGGACGACCTTGGCGACCACTACGTCCGGCACGCGGACGGTTCCGCGTCCACCCTCACCCTCACCAGCGAGGACGCGGTGTCAACGGTGACGCTGAAGACGAACGTTGCTTCCCTACCGGGCGGCGTGTTCCCCGCCTACGAGGGCGGCCGGCTGGAGATGACGGTCACGGCGGACATCCCGGTGGGGCCGGGCGGCTGGACGGTCGAGGTGAAACGCGCTCCGACCGACCTGTATCTAAAAGGCGAAATGGTGTTCAGACCTTACTGCGAAGGAAATCGGCATGATCTTACCGTAGGATATGCCTGCCCGAACGACGTGACCCTGCCGTCAGCGTTCACCATTCGAGAGGGTCAGACGGAAGCGACGGGTTATCTGTCCATCCGTCGCGACAACACGGTGGAAGCCACCCAGGAGCGGCTGTCCGTGCACGCCAATGCGAGCCGCAAAGGTGTGACCAGGACCAGCAATACCCTTAACCTGTACCTCAGGGATGCCGGCACGGGCATTATTCTGAGCGAGACCGCGCTCGACGGCCTGCTCGCCACCGACACGGCGACCTACACGGTCGCACTGAGCGGCGACACCGCCCCGACCGCCAACGTGACGGTCACCCCCGCCAGCAGCGCCACCGACAAGGCGACCGTGTCCGGCGCGTTGACCTTCACCCCCGAGAACTATGCGGAACCGCAGGAGGTGACGGTCACCGCCGTGGCCGCGGGCACGGCGACGATTACCCATACGTCCACATCGACCGACGCCAGGTACAGCCTGTCGTCGTCGGTACTCGGCCGGGTGAAGGTGACGGTGAGCGAGCCGGAGAACAGCTACCGGATCTCTCCGGTTGCGACGGCCGCCGAGGGCGAGACTGCCGAGTTGACGGTCACCCTGGGCGCCAGGGCGCCGTCAACGGACAACCCCAACTTTACCGTGGACCGCAGCCGCCGGCACAACGAGGAGAAACTCCAGGGCGACGCCTTCGCGCATAGTCAGGATGACGCCCTGGCCGACGTGTCCACCGATCTGGGCGCGTCGCCGCCGAGCACCTTGACCGTTACGGTCGGGGAGCGCACGGCCACGCTGAGCGATCCCATCGCGGAGGACGACCTGGTCGAGGGCGACGAGCATTACTACGTCGTGATCTCGACCACCGAGACGGGATGGGAGCCGGCGGAGGGCAACCGCCCGAGCCACCCGGCGGCATCCAGGACCTGCGCCCAGAACGATGTCTGCGCCCGGGTGACCATCACCGACCCGGACGCGGCGGACGCGAAGATCGCCTTCGGCAGCGCCGCAGGCACCACGGCGGTCCACACGGCCTCGGTGGGCGAGGGCGCCGGCACGCTGACCGTGCCGGTCACCATCACCGCCCGGCCCAAGTCGTCCACGACGTTCAACATCGAGGTGGTGAGCAGCGGCGCGACGGCAACGGAGGGCTCCGACTACAGCATCGCCACCAAGTCGGTGACCTTTGGCCCGTCGGACGGCGACCTGACGGAGAACGTGACCATTACGATCACCGGGGACACCGACGCGGAGGGCGACGAGACCATCCAGCTGCGCATCGCCGCGGCCGACACTCCGGTCAACGACCTGGGCGACCACTACCAGCGGGACCCCAACGGTTCCCGCGCCACGCTGACCATCACCGACGATGACGGCGCCGTGGCGGTGAGCACGACCGCGTTGCCGGTCAAGCCGGGCGAGGCGGCCGAATACACCATCGTGCTGAGGGGGGCGACGCCGTCATCCAACGTGACGATCACCCCGACCAGCGGCGACACCGACAAGGCCACCGTATCCGGCGCGCTGACCTTCACGCCTGGCAACTATCAACAGGCGCAGACGGTCACGGTGACCGGCGTGGCGGAGGGCAGCGCGACCATCACCCACGCGATCAGCGGCGGCGGTTCGGCCTACTCGTCTCTGAGCGTCGCCGACGTCGCCGTCACGGTGGCGGCGGTGGCCACCGCCACGCTCTCGGTGTCGCCCAATCCGGTCCCGGAGGGCGGGACCGTAACCGTGACCATCGATCTCTCGGAGGCGGTGGAGGAGGCCGCGGTGATCCCGATTGTTCTGACGCCGGGGACGGCGGAGGCCGGCGACTACGGGACGCTGGCGAACATCCCGATCCGAGCCGGTTCGCTCCGGTTCACGGGCCGGATCCGAACGAACCAGGACACGGACAGCGACGACGAAACCTTCACCGTGGCCCTGGGCGCCCTGCCCGCCGGGGTGGGGGCCGGCAGCACGTCCTCCGTAGAGGTCACCATCGCCGATGACGACGTCGCCAGGGTGACGCTGTCGGTCTCCCCGAACCCGGTGTTGGAGGGCCACAGCGTGACGGTCACGGCGCGGCTCAACCGGACGCTGCCCGGCGCCGTGGCGGTTCCGCTGACGCTGTCGGACGGCACGGCGGAGTCCGGCGACCACGGTTCGCTGGCGTCGATCACGATCCCGGCCCGCCGCGGCAGCGCTACCGGCGAGATCACCACGGCGCAGGACGCCGGCACAGACGACGAGACCTTCACGGTGTCGCTGGGCGCTCTGCCCGCCGGGGTGAAGGAGGGCACGACGAGGACGGTGGAGATCACCATCACCGACGACGACGCCAGGGTGTCGCTATCGGCCTCGCCGAACCCGGTGGTGGAGGGTCGCAGCGTGACGATCACGGCGACGCTCTCCAGGCCCGCGTCGCGTGCGGTAACGGTCCCGGTTACGGTGACCACCGGCACGGCGGAGGCGGGGGACCTGAGCGCTCTCACGGGCATCCGGGTCGCCAGGGGCAGAGTCAGCGGGACGGCGAGCATCGCAACCCGCCAGGACGCCGACACCGATGACGAGACCTTCACGGTGACCCTGGACACGGCGAACCTGCCGGACACCCTCCTTACCGGCGCGACGACCTCGGTGGACATCACCATCGACGACGACGACACTCCGAGGGTGTCGCTGTCGGCCTCGCCGCGCAGGGTGGCGGAGGGGGAGAGCGTGACGGTCACGGCGAAACTGTCGGCGGCACTGGCCAACGACGTGACGATCCCGCTGACGCTGACGGACGGCACGGCGGATTCCGGTGACTACGGCTCGCTGGCATCGATCACGATCACGGCCGGCGGCACCAGCGCCACCGGCGTGGTCACGACGGCCCAGGACGACGACACGGACGACGAGACCTTCACGGTGGCGCTGGACACGGCGAACCTGCCGGGAACCCTCCTCGCGGGCAGCCCGTCCTCCGTCCAGATCACCATCACCGACGACGACGCGGGTGTGACGCTGTCGGCCTCCCCGACCCAGGTGGCGGAGGGCCGCAGCGTGACGGTCACGGCGCGGCTCAACCGGCGGCTGACCGGCGACGTGACGGTCCCGCTGACACTGACGCGGGGCACGGCGGAGTCCGGCGACTACGGCGCGCTTGCGGGCATCACGATCACCGCCGGCCGGACCAGCGCCACCGGCGTGGTCACCACGGCCCAGGACGACGACACGGACGACGAAACCTTCACGGTGGCCCTGGGCGCGCTGCCCGCCACGGTGAAACAGGGCGCGACGACTTCGATGGAAATCACCATCGTTGACGACGACGCCAGGGTGTCGCTGTCGGCTTCGCCCAACCCGGTGGCGGAGGGCGGGACCGTGACGGTCACGGCAACCCTCTCCAGGGCGGCGTCGCGATCGGTGGCCGTTCCGATTACGGTGACCACCGGCACGGCGGAGGCCGGGGACCTGGGGACGCTCACGGGCATCCGGGTTTCCCGGGGCAGCGTCAGCGGCACGGGCCGCATCGCAACCCGCCAGGACGACGACACCGACGACGAGACCTTCACGGTGGCCATCGACACGGCGAACCTGCCGGAAACCCTGCTGGCCGGCGGGACGACCTCGGCGAGCATCACCATCGACGACGACGACACCCCGACGGTGAATCTGTCGGCCTCGTCGGGCTGGGTGATGGCGGGGGAGAGCGTGACCATCAAGGCGAAACTCTCGGCGGCGTTGCCCGGCGACGTGACCATCCCGCTGACCCTCACGCCGGAATGGGGAACCGGCAGCGACGACTACGGCACGCTTTCGAGCATCCGGATCGCCGCCGGCGCAACCAGCGGCACCGGGACCATCACCACTCGTAAGGATGCCGACCCCGACTACGAGCGTTTCAGGGTGAGTCTCGGCAACCTGCCGGCGGTAGTGCAGCAGGGCACGCGGAAGTCTCTGCTGATGACCATCGCGCCCGCCGACATCCCGACGGTGTGGCTGACGACGGCGAAGAAAACGGTGGCCGAGGGAGAGTCTGCGACGGTTGCGGTGTGGCTCACGGCGGCGCTGAACAAGGATGTGACGATCCCGCTGAAAGCGGCGTTCAACCACGGTACCGCGACCGGTTATGAGGTCACCATTGCCGCAGGGCAGACCAGCGCAACGGGCGACATCCCCACCGAACAGGACGCGGACACCAACAACGAGACGCTCATCGTGGAGATCGACGACACGAGAGTGCCCCTGGAGGTGAATGTGAGGCTCTACTCCAGCGAATACCCCAACGACGTGGTGATCCGGGTCCTGGACGATGACGCCGATTAGCAGGGCGGTTAAACGTCGGCCGGTCCGGCGCGGCCGGCGAAGCGACGCTCACGGCGACCTGGGACAGGCGCGGGGCGCCCCTGACGGATCATTGTCGCAGGCGTCTGGGGGAGCCGGCTGTGCATCGGTGGTGGAAAGCGTCCACTATGATGGTCTGCCTGTGGGTTGCGTTAGCCTGCGGGGTGGACGCCGAAGAACGCATGGTGCGCCGGTACGCGGAGTGCATGGCGGACCCCAACACCACCCTGCATCGGTTGAGGGTGTCCGGAGCGGTGGGGACCGTGCCTTTGAGCGCCGAGGCCGTGGCGGCGCGGACGCGCGCTCAACTGGAGCGAGGGGAGGTCACCATGGCGGAGATCCGGGCCGACCACGCCCGCCACTGCGAATAGGCGCCGGGAAGAGTTGGTGGAGTGACCTGTCACGAGACGCCGGGGCCGGGACACAATCCGGCGTTGGGTGTCTCTCCGAGACGAGCGAAACGGGATCCGGCAGCCTGCCAGGGCGCGATATTGCCGTCGCCGGCGTGAACTCACAGCCCGGAACTGTCCAGCTCCTCTCGCAGCGCCGGCAACCGCCGATGGCGTTCCCGCAGCCGGGCGATGAGGTCGTTCCACGCCGATTCCTCCCCGAGCTTCCGGTGGATGTCCCGCACCCGGGTCAGGCAATCACACGCCCGCCGGTAGTTTTCCCGGCCGCGGCCCTCGATCAGAACCTCCGCCTGCTGCAGGTAGATGTCGACGGCGGCGTGGGGATGCGTCTGCGAGGCGGCCTGGGCCACCCGGATCAGTTGCTCAGCCTGTTGGGGGAAACGGCGTTGCCTCTGCCGCACCGATCTCAGGGCCAGGTCGATGTCGCCCTCCTCCAGGTGAATGTCGGTGAGCAGATCGTGCCGTCCGGCGGCGGACCACTGGGCCAGGAGGTCCGGACGCAGTTCCCGCCAGACGCCCAGTTGCAGAGACAGCTCCCTGACCTCCTGATACCCGGCGAGATGGGGGCGTGCCAGGAGCAGCCGTTTGGCGAGGGCGAGGGCTTCGGGCAGTTCGCCCCGTTCCCGGTGGCGTGCCTTGAGCCACTCCGCCAGGTGGTGGTCCTGGCTGGTTTCCATTCTCCTGACCAGCAGCGGTTCCACGCTTGGGGAGCAGCCGTGCCTGAGGAATACGTCCGCCAGAATGAGCAGCTGGTAATCCCCGGCCCGCCTGGCTTCGGACAACGCCTCGTCCAGCCGTCCCAGGGTCAGCAGTCGGTCCACCAGCTTGGTCATCAGGCCGACCTCGCGACAGATGCCCAGGAAGGCGTCGTCGTCCAGGTCGTCCGATTCCAGCTCCAGCAGGAAACGGCCGTGCGCCCGGCGGTGATAGTCGTCGCCCCTGCCCATGGCGGCGCGCACCCAACCGGAGACGGCGCGCCTCTCCTCGTCGGTGGCGTGTTCCAAGATCAGGACCGGCGCGGCTTCTCCCAAGCCAATCCCCCCGCAGTCCACGTCGTGGCGGTAGATCTCGAATAGGGCCTGCAGAGTTTGTTCCCGACCCAGGCCGTCGTCATCCATACTGGCCAGGCAGTCGCCCAGCCCCTCCACGCACCGGTCCACCACGTCGCCCAGGTTCCATTCCTCGTCGTATCCAGGGTCATAGTGTTCCAGTATCCCCCGGGCCGCCGCCTGGTACACCACGCTGGCGCTGGCGCCGTCATCTAGGGCAAGGAAATCGTCGCCGGCGCTCACGATGCCGTCAACGTCCTCGGCTATGCGCCGGTACGCAATCCAGTCGTTCCCGCTGCGCCGAAAGGCGGATGACACCTGGCGACGGTAGGTTTCCGGATCGACCGGAGCGCTCCGCCGGTCGCCCCCGGGCGGAGTCTCCTCCAGCAGGGTCTCCAGGTCGGGCTCAAGGCGCAGCATCCGCTTGATCAGGGCAATCAGCTCATCCTTGCCGCGTCGCTCCAGGTCGACATCCAGTTCCGGCACCGTCCGGAAGGCATCGGGCTGGTCCAGCCAGGCCAGCAGGAGCGCCCCGACGTGCTTGCAACGTCCCCCGCGGCCCACCGGACAGGAGCAATGGGCCTCCTCGATGCCCTGGGCGCCGAAGGTGACACGCAGGCGGTAGGGCTGGGGCATGGAGCCCTGGCAGCGGGCTTTGAGGGAACTGCCCTGGCGGCGAAGGTCGAAGACGGCCCCATTCTCGAAGTAGCTGCGACCGAGTTGGAAGCTCCGTGAGCCCGCCCAGGCTGCTACGGTTTCCGAGTTCATTGCGGTGACGGTTTCTGACATGGCCATCGATCGGTCGGTCGTCTCGTCGGCGGGGCATTGGCTTCGGATACTGCGGACCTCCTGATGAAGAGTATAGGGCTGAACCCACGGCAGCGATAAGGCGCTGGGAGTGCCGCCAGGGGAGGACGGCGTTGGAAGCCAGCCATTGCTGGCCGGCCCCATCCCACCTGTTCAGCTGACCGGGCGGCTTTCAAACCACCGCCGCATTCACCACATTTCGATGGCCTTGATCAGGAAGAATACTTCGAACCCTCCCGACGCCCACGCGATGGTCCACAGCAGGAGTGCCGCGACATTCTTTGCATCCAGGGCCTCGTTGAATGATTCCTTGAATTTCCTGTACACGCTGGCGTCGCATTCCTTCCCGGACGCTATGTTTTATCTTTGCAACCGTGGCAAACCGCGCCAGAGCGTGGCGGAGCGCGGCCACGTTGACGAGTCAGCAAGGGTTGGCGTAAAACGGCTTGCGGCTCCCGGGGGAACCCGCTCCCGGCGGCAAAGCAGACCGCGATGCCGCTGGGGAAGTCGTTGCTCCGGACGGCGCGAAACCCACCCCACTGAAGGAGTGAAAATCATGGAATGGCCCCTGCAAGCCTACTCGGTCAAACTCAAGCGGAAGGTCGACATCGCCGAGGACTCCATGGAGTTGGTCACGATGAAGAACGGCCGCCACGCCATCAGGGGCATAGCCGTGGAGGATCGGAGCATCAACGTGTTCCGCATCCTGGGCAACGCCGAAGTTGAAGAAGTGCGGACGAAATTGGGCGGTAAGTAAGGCAGCGCTCAGCCGACTCGGCCCAGTCTTGGCGACCGGTAACGGCTCAACCTTGGCCGGGAACTCGGTCTCGATGGTGGAGATGCCGGCGGTTACGGCCTCCAGCTTGGCCTGGATGACCAGCAGCAGGGCCTCCTGCTGGGCCCTTTAGCTACGTTCCCGGGGTGGGCTGTGGTTGGTGTAGCGAAAAATCCTCGGGATCGGGCAGCTCCAGGACGAGCGGATGCGGCGGTTCTCCATGGCGAAGATGACGGTGGCCAGGTTGCCCTAGGCGGCGTAGGCGAAGCCGTCGGCGCCGTAGCGCTCTAGGGTTTCCTCGATCTCGTTGCGAGTGCGGATCGCGCTGACGGTGGTGTTGTGGACGTAAGTCATGGCTGTCACTGGGCGATGAGAATTGTTCCTCGGTTATGGCAAGGTAGCTGCAACCATACGACAGGATGCGCCGCCCTTAACCGCAAACTGACGCTCAATAGGATCCTGGTTGACGGCGCGACGCGCGCTGGGGTTCAGCGACGGGCCCGCGTCAAACCCGGTACTGGCGCATGGATAGCGCCCGGGGCAGAGGCCATGGCTGCGGTGAGGGCTCTGGCGAATGACCGAAGTCCGGCATCTGCAGAACAGTGCCATGGTTCCTGCTGGCGTCGCCTTCGATCCACGCTCCCGACTGCGGCACGCAATGGAGAGATGAAAGGGCAATGACTTCACCGGCTGACTCCGCGGTCGACCATATACTCGAAGCCTGCCCAGGCGCAGGGGTGCGGAACCGCCATGGCAACGTAGAAAGTTGCCTGGTCAACTTCACCCTGCACTCTCTGTGGCGCGGCTGCGAATACGATAGCGACGATAGGGGAGTGTAACCGTGGCACATATGCGCGTGGAAATTGAGGGTAGCGCTGACGAGGTGGTTCGGGTCCTGCGGGAGCTTGGGAGCGCGGGGTGGCATGCACCTGCGGGCGGCGATGGCGGGTCAATGGCGACGCCGGCGGGCGCCGGTGATGGTGCGACGCCGGCCACCGGGACACCAACGCTTCGGGATCCCATGACACGGCTCCCGTGGAGTGGACGGAGGCCCTGGCCGGCGAGTTCCTGGCTGGGCTGGAACCGGTGGCCAGGCGGATGGCGCTGCACGTGTGGCGAGCCGGTGAGATTGGCATCCACCGGAGTGCCCTGTGCCAGCGTGTGGAGCTGACGCCAGCGGAGTTGCGCTCACTGCTGATGCGAATGGGACATGCGCTGAGGAGGTTCCAGCGGGAACGGGGTCTAGCGCTGACGCGGCCGGTGGCGGCCAACAGCCCGTTGCAGAGCTACTTCGTCGATGCCAACTTCGCCGCGGTGGCGAACTCCCGGATGTTCGACGAGAGGATGGGACAGCAACTGGCCGATGGCGCTGGAAGTCCCTGACGAATTCCCGTTGTCGAACACCGGAGAGCCTATCGCACGTCAATTGTTGGGTGCGCTCACGATAGCGATCATCCGTTGGGTTGCGCTGACCCGCGGGACGGACGCCGTCGACCGGATCAACATCCTGTCCCAATTCGCCAACATCCATATTCGATAGCCCTGGATCTCGGCCAAAGATCCTTGACAGGCCTACCATAAGCGGCGAACGCCGTACTCGTCGAAAAGCGTCTCGTTGGATACGAGAACGAGGTCGCGCGCTTGGGCTTGGGCGATGAGCATCCGGTCAAAGGGGTCACGGTGTGGGCCGGGCAGGGCTCCGGCGCAGACGGCATCGGCCACGGATATCGACAGTTCTGCAAAGCCTTGGGATGCTATTGCCCCGGGCATGTCTCGGGCCAGAGCTTCCGCGCTCGGCAATTTGCCGAGCCGATACTTGGTGGCAATCTCCCAGGCGGACGCTGCGCTTATTAGCACGTCATTCTCTTCATCCGCTATCGCCCGCTGGGCCTGCGGAGATAGCCGTCTGCTGCCTTCAAACCACCAGATGAGTGTATGGGTGTCCGGCAACAACCGCACGATTTACGCGCCCTCCCATGCGGCCAATTCTTCATCAGGCAGCGGGTCAAAGAAACTGTCGTCAAGCTTGATCAGCCCTTTCATGGAGCCGAATTCCCGTTGGCCCCACTTTCGTTTCGGGACGCTCACCAGTTTGGCCACTGTCTCACCGTGGCGGACGATGGTCACTTCCTCGCCAGCCTCGACCCGCTCCAGCAAGTTATGCAGGCTGACCTCCGCTTCGTCCAGGCTCACCGTTGCCATGATCGGCTCCTTGCCATGATCGGCTCCTTGCCATGATCGGCTCCTTGCCATATTGGTCCAGGCAAGCGTATATCCAACCGGGAGAGTAAGTCAATCGGAGAACGCCATGACCGCCCTGAACATCACCGAAGCCGCCACTGTCCAGATGCCCATGGTTCTCCATGCGGCGGAGGTGGGGTGGACGCCAGCGCCGATTGTTGAGTGCGCTCACGATGGCGATCATACGATGGGTTGCGCTGACCCGCAGGACGGAGGCCGTCGACCGGATCAACATCCTATCCCAATTCGCCAACATCCGGATGCGATAGCCCTGGATCTCGGCCAAAGATCCTTGACAGGTCTGGGCGTTTCTCCCACCGTGGAACCACTCCCCCTCGTGATCCACTCGGCTTCGAGCCGGGCCGATCGCGGGGATTATTTTTGCCCTCAGAGCGGTGCCATTGATGACCACGCCCCTTCGCATGGCCCTGTTCATAGATGGACAGAATGCATACCGGCGAGCGTGGGCCTTCTTTTCCCCGACGCTCAGTCCGGCAGAGACGGACAGTTCAGCCCCATGGATCTGGGGCGCCTGATCGCAAGCAGAGGCGGCCCGAACGGTTTTCCCTGCGCGCTGTCGGAGGTGCGGATTTACTCCGGAGGACCGGACGCGAGGCGGGATCTTCGCATCTACGCGGCTCACCGAAGGCAAACCCAGCACTGGGCATTGGATGGAGCGACGGTGATCACCCGAGTCCTTCGTTGCCCGCCGGGCGGCCAGCGGCGCCCGTCCAGGAGAAAGACGTCGATGTCGCCCTGGCCGTTGACTTCGTGAAGCTGGCGGTTGAGGACGAGTACGACGTCGGCGTGATAAGGACGACACTCGAGGCGACGACGGCGATGAATTGCGGGTCCGGTACGCGATCCAGCCCGACGGTTCCAGCAACTTCGCCATGCTGAGTGCCTTGTAGGGTGCGTCCTCCCGGCCGTAAACTCCGCGCAGGCCACAGGATACCGCGTGGCCGAATTGTCCGGTCCACCAGTTTATAGGACGTTGAGTGCCATGCGATTGCCGGCAACGCAACCCGTGAACGACCCGGCTGGACTGTGGTCACTACAGCTGGAGCTATTGGCGATGGCGGAGTCGCTGCTGGGGCCTCGCGATGCGTCAAAAACGATCTACCAGCCGCAGTTCACCAGCGATGGTCCTCAACTCCGAAATACCCCAGATCTGGACGGAGCCTACGTGGAATTGAGCCGGAACGGACAGTATTACTGGCCAACGGTGGTCTTCGAGATGTCCCACGAGACGGTTCACCTGCTCAATCCCATTCCTGGCAACACGAACAATCCCGAGGAAGGAGTTGCCGTCGCATTTTCGCTGTATGTCCAACCGTCATACGGGATCAGCATACCGGTGGCAATGCCGTCATATCTGTACGCGCTGCGGCTGGTCCAGGCAACCGTTCGGGCTCTGCCGAAGGGACGCGGCGACCCCGGCTCCTTGACGGTCTTTCCTGACCTGGGTGCATATCGGCCTGCCGCATCCCGGTCAATTTCCCAAGATACAAGGTGCCCCAAATGTTCAACAAAATTACACTTCACTCCCGCCACACCCTGGCTTTCCTTGCCCTGCTGGCCGCCGTCATGCTTGCACTGGCGACTGCGCTGCCGCTCCTGGGAGGGCCTGCGGCGGCGGACGCGTCGCACAACTCCCCCGGGGACGCTCCCGGCAAGGTCGCCGGCGTCGCCGCCTCCGAGAACCAGGAGATTTCGGGCAGCATCGACGTCACCTGGGACGCCGCCACGCCCGGAGCGTCCCCCATCACGGACTACATAGTGTTCGTGGTGAACGCGGCCGACGAGACGGAGACGGTAACCACCTCCGGCCCCAACCCGTCCCCCGAGGAACTGGCGTGCAGCGTCTCCGGCCTGAGCAGCGGCGGGACCTATGACGTGAAGGTGCGGGCCAGGAACCTGATCGGGGAACTGGGCCCCTGGTCCGACGCAGTGCAGGTTACCCTGGCCGGCAGCTGATACGGGGTCAGTCGAATCCGGGACCGCCGGGTCCGGCTCCGCGCCTGTAACCAGGACGGCATTCTCCGCCGGGGCCGGGCGGAGCAGGACCATAGGACGGGGGACCGGCCAACGTCCCCCGACGCGCCAAACCCGACGACGCGGGCGTCCGACCACGGTCGGACGCCCGCATCCCGTGGCAAGGAACTCAAACCCGGCGCTCAGTCAGAGGACATCATCCGCGCCGGGGGCAGTCCCACCTTGAGGCGCATGGAAGAGGTTCTCCGCGTCCCCCGCCATCCGGTAGCCCACCCGGGGCTCGGTAAAGATGTACCTGGGGTCGGCGGCATTGTCCCCCAGCTTGCGGCGCAGCTTCTTCACCACGTCCCGCAGCAGCCAGCCCTCGCCCACGTGCTCGGGACCCCACACTCGCCGGGGTTCCGTTTGGAATTGTATGACCGTAGCGGGGACCCCAGCACACCATCATCTAACTTCAAACGGAACCCTCGCCGGAGCATCAGGCTGTGGGGTCAGCACGTTGGGGGCCTGCGCCGCCAACTAACGACGCCGTGGCCACCATCTCCGTGTCCGCCAACTACTCCACGCTCACACTTGCCGGGGTGGCCGAGGGCACGGCAACCGTCACGGTTACGGCCCAGGACGCCGACGGCAACCTGGTCAGCGATGCCTTTGACGTGTCGGTCGTGAAGAAGTACACGGCGCTCATCACGCAGATGTACCAATGGCGTAACTACCCGCAGTGGGTGAGCTACAAGGCCCACACCGACCGCTGGGACCGGGCTTTTCTGGCCTTCGGGGAGATGGTGTCGGACACGACGCTCACGCCGATGAAGGCGGAGGAGGCCCAGGATCTGGCCGACCGGGGCAGCGCGTGGGTTCACTGGGTGAAGGTGGCCGCAGCCTTGAAGGAGATCGAAGCGGCCCGGTCCGGGTAACGGCTGCTGAACCACAGGCTGATCCAAGCGGGCGTCCGGCTGCGGTTGGACGCCCGTCTCAGTCCAGCTTGCCAACGAGTGAGTTGCTGCGACGGCTGGCCGCGGGGAGTCGGGACAGGCGTTCCCATAGCAACTCGGTCCCCCGGTAAGGCCGTTCCTTGCCTTCTACCCGGCCCGGATTCCCGACGCCGTTGTTGCAACGACCGTCGCGGTCCGGGCCTGATTGCATAGCTAATCAAGCATAAATACACATCAACCCATACAAAAGAGGCCCTAAAAATACGGACTGAAATACGGTTTATGGTGTATATTCGCGCGCCTTTCCTCGCCGGAACGGTCGGTCGGCGACCGGCTCGAACCGCCGGAGAAAGCAGCAACCCCGCCGGAGCCGTGGCTATCCCATACCGCCAAAAGGAGCAAACCTAAATGCAAACCGTTTTCCCGAAAGTAGCCCCGTTTGGGCTAACCCTGGCCGCCTTCGCCCTGCTGGCGATAGTCGCGTTGCCGTTTTTCCTGCCTGGTACGGCCGAGGCCGCCAAAGGCGCAACCGTGTCTATCGAAAAAAGGGCTTACAGCGTCGATGAGGACGATGTTGTCGATGTGACAATCAAACTCAACAAGAAGCTCAAGCGGGACGTGAGTTTTACCCTAGCCACAGTCGACGGCACCGCCACCAGCGCACACGACGCGGAGCAAGACTATATCGGCCTTACTCCCACCAAGCTGACTATCCACGCAGGGTACAAGGAAATCTATCTGCCGATACTTGCTTTTGATGACAACGTGGAGGACGACTCCGAAACCTTCACCGTCACCCTGCAAGTGGACGAGGGAGAATCCCTCCAAGTTGGCCGTGGTGAAGCCACCGTCACCATCCGCGATCCTGCCCCGCACCCGGTGGAAAACTTGACCCTGACCGCCAACGGAACCACCGTGGCCGCCACTTGGGACGCCGCCGCTCATGGGGCCGAGGCCACAAGGTGGATCACGCGGATTCACGCCACCGATAATAAGTCGAAAGGCACACTCAAGAAGCGGGGCGGGAAAAAGACCAACGTAACCTTCAGCAACCTTGAGCCTGGGGAATCCTACACCGTCTGGGTTCGGGGCGTGAACAAGTTCGGCCACAAGGGACCCCTGACTAGCGCCAACATCACCGTGCCCGAGTCCAACTAGCCAGGGCACCACGTCCGAGCAATAGCCACGGCCCGGACAGCCGCTATTCTAAACTTGGCCCAATCTAGTCAAGTTTGGAATAGCGGCTTATTTGGTATCCCAGGCTTCGCACAAGGCTTCTTAACAGGCGTTCCCATAGCAACTCGGTCTCCCGGTAAGGCCGTTCCTTGCCTTCTACCCGGCCCGGATTCCCGACGCGATTGTTTCAACGACCGTCGGGGTCCGGGCCTGGCTGCATAGCTGATCAAGCATAAATACACACCAACCCATACAAAAGACGCTCTAAAAATACGGACTGAAATACCGTTGCTGGTGTAAGTTTGCACCGCACTCCCTTTGATAACGCACTCCGGAGGTCCCCAATGAAATTCACGCCCCCGTGGAGCTTCGTTCCCTTGCTGGGCCGGCTGCACGCCGCTCTGACGAACCGGCATCGTCGCGCACTGGGCGCAACAACGCTGCTGCTGGCGGGATTGCTGGCCGTGGGACTGGCGGGGCTGGCGCTGTGGTCGTCGGGGCTGGTCCAGGCCCAGGAGGATGCGCCGCCGGCGGTGTCCAACCTGCGCTGCATCGCGGAGACGGAGCGGGTGGCCTTCTTGTGGGACGCGCCGGAGTGGTCCGGCGGGGAGGTGTACGCCTACGACTACGCATTGAAGCTGCCGAACGGGAAGGAGGAGAGCTCGCGGCTGCGGGGGAGCACGCTGGTGTACCGGCCGGGGAGTTACCAGAGGGGGAAGGAGACCCGGTTCCGGGTCAAGACCATTTACGAGACTGCCGAGGGCAGGGAGGTGGCCGGTACGGAGGCGGAGCTGGCGTGCTACGTGGGAGGAGAGCCGGAGGAGGAGACGCCCACTCCTACCCCTACTCACACGCCAACACCCACGCCGACACCCACGCCCACGCCGACACCCACGCCAACTCCAACGCCCACGCCGACGCCAGCGCCGCAGCAGCCGGCTCCGCAGCCGCAGCGGGCGGTGTCCTCGGACGCCACCCTCAGCGGGCTGGAGCTGCTGCGGAGCGGCAGCATCGCGCTGCGGCCGGCCTTTGCGCCCCAGACCGGGGAGTACGGGGCCACGTTGGCGCTGGGCTACGGCTGGGCCAGTCTGCGGCCCACGGCCAGCCACGCCGGGGCCACCATCACGGTGGACGGCAAGGCGGTGGGGAGCGGGTCCAAGAGCGAGCGGTTCTTCCTGCACGACAACACGCCGCTGCGGGTTGAGGTGGTGGTCACCGCCGAGGACGGTCAGACCCGGCGGGTCTACGGGGTGACGGCGACCCACGCGCCGTTGGCGAAGCTGTCGGACCTGAGGGTGTCCCAGGTGAAGCTGCATCCGGTCTTCTTCGGGAGCCAGGGCGAGTACCGGGGGTGGGCGCCCTACAGCGTGGCGGAGGTGCGGGTGACCGCCACCAACCGGTACGACAAGGGGACCATCACGGTGAATGGGGCGGTGGTGGTCAGCGGTCAGGCCAGCGGGGCCATCCCGCTGTCGGAGGGGGAGAACGTAATCAGGGTGAAGGCCACGGCGCCGGACGACTACACCAGCCGGAGCTACACAGTGACGGTGGTGCGGGCGTCGGCGGCGGCGTCGGGGGACGCGACGCTGCAGGGCCTGGCGGTGCACCGTGCCACCGGCCGGCAGCCGGACCTGGATCACCTGGTGCCCTACGCCGGTCCGGCCTACCAGCTGCGTCCGGCGCTGACGGCCGGGGTGTACGACTACCGGGTGCGGGTGCCGATGCTGGGGCCGGAGGAAGGTGTGGAAGAGGATGGGACGCTCTACCTGACGGCGGTGGTGACGACGGCGGCGCCCGGGGCCAAGTCCATCGTGGTGAAGGGTACCGAGGCCCAGGGTGAGGTCCGGCGCGCCAAGGGGGAGTTGGTGAGCGGGGAGGCCAGCGGCCCCTGGCGGGCCTTCGTGGGCTACGGTCTGATCACCATCGAGGTGACCTCCCTGGACGGGAAGGACACCAAGACCTACCGGGTGATCGTGGAGCAGGGGACGGTGGAGGACCCCAGGGGGGTGGACCTGACGCTGGGGGACGGGCAACTGACCCTGAGCTGGGAGGCCCATACGGATACGCGCGCGCCGAACCTGTACTGGGCGCGGTGGCGGGAGGCGGGGACGACCGCCTGGCTGAACCAGGTGGGGCTGCCGGGCTGGAAGATCGGCTACGGGGAGGACGCGCCGGAGGCCACGGCGGCGGAAGGGGAGCAGGTTTTCGGGAACAGCCACGTCATCACGGGGCTGACCAACGGCAGGGAGTACGAGGTGGAACTGCGGCGCACCCGGGGCGGCGGGACCCGCGCGGGCCACCGGACCGACTGGCTGGAGAGCCGGTGGGTCGCGGTGAAGGGAACGCCGGGGCAGCCGGCGGCGCAGACGCGCACGCTGACGATCACGCCCAGCAGTCCCAGCCGGGAGTACGGGGGCGCCGACGATCTCAGCTACACGGTGAGCGGGCTGGTGGACGGCGACGCGGCGGCAGACGTGGTTGCGGGAGCGCTGTCCCGGGCGGCGGGGAATGATGCGGGGAGCTACGCCATCAACATGGGGACGCTGGCGGTCGCTGCGGCCTACGCGGACAAGTACACGTTGCCGTCGCGTCCGGCGGTGGCGTCCTACACCATCACGCCCAGACCCATCACAGCCATCGGCGGGGTGACGGTGGTCAGCCGTCCCGCCGATGGGAGCGTGGCGGCGACCTTTGACACGTCCGCCGCCACGGGCGTGGGCGTGCTGTCCTCGGAGCTTTCGGACTTTCGGGCCGGCGGCCTGGTGGTGGGCGGAGCCTTCCCGGCGGCCACGCCGGGAAGGCACACCCTGAGCGTGACCTACTCGCTGCGGGATCACGGCGGCTTCAAGGCGGCCAACTACACCCTGTTGGCAATCACCGACACCCTCCAGGGCGAACTCACCGCAGTGGCCGCCTGCGGCTCCGCGCTCATGCTGGCTGCCGACGGCGTCCCCGCGGAGGGCGGCAGCCCGGTTACCGTGCTGGTTGGGCTGTCCAGTCCGGCCGGGCCGGGCGGGGTGAGCGTTGCGTTGACCACCGGCGGCACGGCCACGGCGGGAGATGACTACACCCTGGCGCCGGCCACCGTCAATATCGCGGCCGGCGCCACCGGCGGCACGACAACCATCACCGTCGTCGATGACTCGGTTGACGATGACAACGAGACCATCATCCTCAACGCCGCGGCCAGCGCGTCTTCCCTGACGGCTGCGCCGCTGACCCTGGCCATCATCGACAACGACGATGCCACGTCGCCCACATCCACGACGGTCAAGACCAGCCCAGCGGATTGCGAGCCGATTGACCCCGCCGCCACCGCCGACGTCTGGTTTGTCGCAGAAACCGACCTCGATGCCATCAACACGAACGACCTGACCTTGGTCTGCCTCAGGCTGCCGAATGGGGCCACGATCACCCCGGCATTCCGGCCTGATCATCATGAATACGCGATCACCGTGCCGGAACACGTGAGCCGACTGGAAGTTGGAGGCAGATTCATCGCCCATCGCTGGGAGTGGGGTCGATTCGGGTTCATAGCGGTGGGCGACCTATCGGCATACGGTCAAGACCACGTTTCCCACAGCTATATGTTTGTGGCTAATAGCAACCCCCAAAACTTGCGCACCAGGTACGTCGGTCTGAGCCGGGGCGAGCCGGAGACCGTCGGAATTGGGCTCTACAAGTGGAAGCCTGGCCGGTACGATCACTACCCGATCGCTGACAACACCTTCCACCGCGCGTACACGCTGACGGTGACGCGAGCCGGGGAACGCGCCTCGAACACGCCGCCGGACTCCAGTCCGCTCAGCGGGGATGAGGGAGAGCCCGCCCTGGTCCGCTTCACCGTGCCAATATTCAGCGACTACCACCAGCGCGCGATCATCGACGAGCTGGCGTTGCCGCCGGGCGTCAGCATGGCGCCCGAGTTCCGGCCCGATCATTACGAGTACACGGTAACGGTCCCGAACCACATCGCCCAGATGGACTTCCGGGGTCGCTTCATCCACGAGTCATTCCGCCGTGCCGGCCGGAGCAGGATAGTGGTGGGCGACCTGGGCGTGTTCGAGCAACATGCCGGGGCGAACGAGCATATGGTGGTCGCGGATAGCCGACGCTGGAATACGTGGGACAACAATAAATGGAGGGAAGCGAGCCGCGTCGAACGGGAACGCAGCGTGGCGCTGCGTCCGGGCCTGGCTGAGACCGTCGAGATCGGGCTGTACGACTACGGCCACCAAGCCATGGGGATTCCCGTCAGGAAGAAATACACGCTGACCCTGCTCCGCGAAGCGACGCCGGAGGCCGACGACGCTGGCCTCTCCGACCTGAGCAGCTCCGCCGGCCATCTCCACTTCCGCCGGGACGCGACCCGCTACGAGCTGTATCTCAAGCGCGATGTGGAACGTATCGTGCTCACGCCCAGCACCCGTCACCCGGAGGCCGCCGTCACGGTGAACGGCGGGGACCCGGCCGAGGCGGTCGCGCTGGATTACGGCGAGAACCTGATCGAGGTGGTTGTGACGGCAGCGGACGGGGTCGTCACGCAGACCTACGAAGTGAGGGCGATTCGGAGTTCGCCCGACGCCGCTCCCGGCGATCACTCCGCGCTGATTGCCCAGATATACGAGTGGCGCAACGACCCGCAGGCGTCACCGTCCAGGGCCTGGACGATGTATGCGACGACGGCCACGACCTGGGCGAGCCTGCGGGCGTATACCGACCGCTGGGACCGGGCGCTGCTGGCCTTGAGCGTGACCAGTCCCGACCCCTCGTTCACGCCCATGACCGCGAGTGAGGCGCAGCTTCTGGCCGAACAGGGCAGCGTCTGGTGGCGGTCTCGACCCTACTTTCCCTCCTCCCAAACCGAGCGGGGCAAGGTCAACCTGCGCAGCGCCTGGTCTCGCTGGGTCCCGGTGGCCGCGGCGCTGCGGTCTGCCGAGTCCGCCCAGCGCGGCGCGACGGGCGGTGAGCACGCGGCGCTGATCGAGCAGATGTACCAGTGGCGCAACGACCCCCAGTGGTCGAGCCACAAGGCGCACACCGACCGCTGGGACCGGGCGCTGCTGGCCTTCGGGGAGACGGTGGCCGACACGACGCTGACGCCGATGACGGCGGCTGAGGCGCAGGACTTCGCCGACCGGGGCTGGACCCGCTGGGTGGACGTGGCCGCCGCCCTGAAGGAGATCGAGGCTGCCGCGGCGGCCGCGCAACAGCAGGCAACGCCCAACCAGGCCCCCACGGTGTCCGCCGCCATCGCCGACGCCGCCGTCGCGAGCGAGAGCGGCACGCATGAGGTCTCCCTGTCCGGGGTGTTCACTGACGCCGACGCGGACAGCCTGACCATAACCGCTGCGTCCGACGACGAGGCCGTGGCCACGGTGTCAGTAGCGGCGGACTACTCCACGCTGACGGTGTCGGCCAAGAGCCGGGGCGCGGCAACTATCACGGCTACCGCTGCCGACGGCAGAGGCGGCACGGTGTCGGACACCTTCACCGTAACCGTGAAGACTGCCCCAACGGTGGCCTCATCCATCGCCGACCTGACTGGGCTGGAAGTCGGATCTACACAGGACGTGTCCCTGTCAGGGGCGTTCAGCGACGCCGACGGCGACACGCTGACCATCACCGCCGCGTCGTCGAACGACGCCATTGCCACGGTGTCCGTTGCATCGGACGGCTCCAAGCTGACGGTGGGGGGAGTGTCCGTGGGAACGGCGACGATTACGGTCACGGCCCGGGATAGCGACGGCAACGGGGTCAGTGATACCTTCGACGCGCCGGTGGCCAAGAAGTACAACGCGCTCATCGCGCAGATGTACCAATGGCGCAACGACCCCCAGTGGTCGAGCTACAAGGCCCACACCGACCGCTGGGACCGGGCCCTCTTGGCCTTCGGAGAGACCGTCTCCGACGCGTTGCTGACGCCGATGACGGCGGCGGAGGCGCAGGAACTGGCGGACCGGGGGAGCGCGTGGGTTCGCTGGGTGGAGGTGGCCAGGGCGTTGAAGGAGATCGAGGCGGCCCAGTCCGGGTAACGGTTGCGGAACCACAGGCTGATCCAAGCGGGCGTCCGACTGCGGTTGGACGCCCGTCTCAGTTCAGCTCGCCGACGATTGAGTTGATGCGCCGGCTGCCCTCCGCTGAGGCGGGAGAGGCGTTCCGGCAGGGTGTGGATCTCCCGGTACGGCTGGTCCATGCCTTTCTCCGGACCGGCCTCCCAGCAACGACAGCACTGCGGGTCCGGACCCGATTGCATAGCTGACCAAGCACAAATACACACTAATCCATATAAAAGATGGTCTGAAAATACGGACTGAAATACGGACTCTGGTGTAGGTTTCTACTGGATGTCTGTGTCCTGCCCACTTCAGGCAGGCATGGTCCTTCAATCCAGAGCAGTAACCGCACCTCAGAGGTCGAGTTCCGTGGGGACCGCGGGCTCTGAGAGCCCAGCCACGCCGTGCTGGCCGTCGGCGGTCCAGCGCAGCCAAGAATTCAAGGACCGGATTCACCGGAAGGAGCAACTCATGAAACGCAGGCTTGCAACATTGGCGGCGATGCTGCTGCTGACGGCATCGCTGTCGTTGGGGACTCTCGGAACGCTCACCGCCCAGAGCCCTCCCCAGGAACCCGTGCACGAGGCGGACGGCACCCGGCACAAGTCCGGTCCGGTGACTTTCAGCGTCACCTGGAAGGGTGTGGTTCACGTGCACTGGAGGGACTGGGTGGAGGGTGTCGGCGAGGACCCCGCACCGGTGGACAGCTGGGTCGTCACCGCGACCGACTCCAAAGGCAAGGTGAGGACCAAGAAACCTCAGGGCGGCCCCCACCAGACGCGGTTCGGCAACCTGTCCATGGGAGAGGACTACGAGGTGAAGATTGAGGCCTTCGACGACTCCGCAGCCTCGATGGGAACGCAGACCGTCACCATCAGACCCAGGCACGTCTCTCCCCCGGAGCCGGTGCGGAACATCACGCTGCGCGCTGGGGAAGACGGCCGGAGCGTGTCGGCCAGCTGGACGGCGCCCGATTCGGGCGGCCGGCCCCACAAGTACGCCGTGCACCTCACCAACCTGGACACGGGACGCGCTCGTGTGAAGGGCATCGAAAGGAGTGGACGGGGTACCAACGGGGGGCCGAAAACGGAGACGGTCTTTGAGGACCTGTGGCCGGGCGATACCTACCGGGTGGCCATCGAGACCGTGGTCCGGGACTCCCGCGCGGGGGTGAAGTCTCCGTCTCCCCACCTGCGCTGGCAGTATTCGCGCTGGATGGCGGCCACGGTCGTCATGCCGGCGGGTAGCGAGCCGGACTACGCCAAGGTGGTTCCGGATTCTCTGATCTGGTATTGGTACGGTCCTGGGGAACAGGAGGACCCGAGGGTCATCGGCGCGCCGACCAAGTATGTGGTGTCGCGCAACGTTCCCGGTGGGCTGGCGTGGTTTGACTACCCCAACAAGTGCAAGGAGTACCGGAGCGACCACGAGGGAGCTTTCCCGACCCGGCAGGCGAAATTTGCAAATGCGGACCAGGCCCGCCAGGCCGCGCTCAACCAGCGTTTCATGCTGGACTCGGAAAGGAAGAACCTGGCGGACGCCATAGCGGCCAAAGAGCGGTACGAGCGGGATACTCCCGAGAGCGAGCGCGACCCGCGCGAAGTGGACCGGCACGAACGGAACGTCGCTAGGTACCAGCGGGAAGTTGCCGCTGAGGAGCGGATACTGGCCGACCTGACCGTGAAGCTGGACACCGCCTGCGCCGAGACGTTCCCGGTGGTGGAGAAGCTCACCGAGAACGAATACCGCTTCTACCGGATCAGCAGTAAGAGGGAGTACGACACGCCGGAAAGGTAAGCCGGCGCGCCGTCCGCGGCTTGAGCGTCGGGCCGGTGGTTTTACACCGGCCCGACGCTTGCCTGAATGGCGATGGCCGGCGTGACGGGTCAGCTGGTGGGTTTGACTGCCGGCTGGACTGGGCGCACGATGTCACCGTGCTGGCGCGTTCCGGCGAATGGTGAGCGGACGGAGGCCGTCCACCAGCCTCTGAACATCCGCGCTTCGCAAATGCCGTATGGGCAATTGTCGACTTCATCGCCCGTGGTTGAGACGCAGCCGGCCGGTCGGACCGGCAATCCGGAGGCGTGCAGCACGGCGTATCACGCCCGTAGAGCCACTGGAACGGTCCCGGTGGGCACACAATTGCCATCACCGGTTGGAAACGGCGTCTATGGGCTCCTGGTGCGCCAAATAAGCCCATTGCGGCGGAGGTTGGATCATGAATTCACGTTGGCTACGCTCCTCCTTGACGGCAGGCGTCCTGCTGACGCTCACCGCAGCGCTCGTCATTGCTTGCGGCGGCACTCCGGACGGCGAGGACTTGCGTGCGGACAAGGCTGGGATTGTTCCGACGGACCACGAGCGCGCAACTGAAGGGGCCGCTGGACTGGTCGGCGATGACCACCGGTCCATGTCGAATGACCAGCTGGCAGTCGGGCTGCCACCGACGGCGCCGGAGTCCGGGTCGTCCGACGGTTTGCCGATGCCGAACCTGGCCCAGCCGGGAGGTGGAGCTATGGTAGAGGCGCCCGGTCAGGCGACTGAGCCGGGTTCGCCGCCGCCGGGAGGCGGCAACCCTTCTGTGCCGGCGTCGCAGATGGGGCCGATGGGCCGTCTCCAGAAGGCGGTCGAGTTCAAGGGTCCGGTGGAAGGTGCGCGGGTGGAACTGGGCGCGCCGGTCCTCACGGCTGAACTTCACGGCGCCAGCATAGCGTTCACCGTTGACGACGTTTCCGCCAGCATTGACCGCACCGTGGTGGAGCTGGACGGTGTCGGCCTGTGGATGTCGGAAACTCCCCACGACGGCGGATACGTCGAGACATTCATCGTGCCGGCTCCTGCCGGCGAGACCGTCAGATGGCGCGCGGCTTCCGCCGTCGCCCCGGGGATGGACGGCAACGGCTACGCCTTCGGCCCGTGGAGTGACTGGAGCGTCCTGGAGGGGCCGCCGCGGCCGCCGTCCGGCGGCGTGACGCGTTCCGAGGTGATCACCGTCCACCCCGACAGCCGGTGGGGCGAGCTGATGGTCAGTTTCAGCGACGCCGAGCGGCAGTGCATTCGGGACCGCGTGGGCGACGACTTCGAGCGTGTGATGACGCTGCCGGCGCTTCCGGGCGGCGACGCGCAGCAGCATGAGGTTGACGTGTTCGGATGCCTGTCGGGACCGACGGCGGGCCGGCTGTTCGTGGCCATGATGAAGGCGGGTTCGCAGCAGCCGCTGGGCGCTGTAGCGGAGCACTGTTTGACGGAACTGCTGGCCCGCACGGACCTGGCGGCGGTATACCGGCACCAGATGGAGCAGGATGATGACGGGGACGGGACGTTGGTGGCCGGATTCTCGGCTGAAGTGATGGGGTGCCTTGCCGACGGTGCGGGGGGCGATGCTGGGCCCGAGCCCGGGCCGGCGAATCGCGGGTCCGGGTAGTTGGGGTTGCGCGTCGGTAGCCGGAGCTGCCGGGAGCATCGACGTCAGGCGGACGCTCTGCCGTGAGCCAGGGATGCGGCGAGAGGCCGCCTGGCGTAGTCACGCGGGCGTGCTTGGTGTGCGCGGGCTTGCTGCCCTGGTGCGCGATCTTCTCGGGGACCTACGGGCTGTACTTCTACATCGTGCTGGCCGCAGTAATGCTGGCCCCATGGCTGCTGGTCTTGGCAATGGTCCTCGCCGTGCCCTTGGCGGTGCTGTTGCTGCTGGTCCTGCCCGTTGGCGCGTTACGCGCTGCGATGGGGAGGCCGGCGTGTGGGTGGTTTGGCCGGATTACCCGCGCCGGATGCCTGGTGTCCATGGGTTTCGCCGTCGCCTACGGCGGGTTGATGACAGTGATTGCAGTGGCGCCGGCGTTTGCGGACGGCGCGGCCGAGACAATCGACCTCTCGTTGTGCTGGCGGGCCGGTGTGCTGGTAGTCGGGTTTCTGGCAAAGTGGCGGGCTTGGCGATGGTTGCGACGGCGAATAACGGGCTAATGGCGGCGGGCGTCCAACCGCGGCCGGACGACCGCCCAAATAAGTCCATGCTTCGGAAACTCCACCCGGCCTGCCCCTCCTACGAGGCCGGCGTCACCGTCACCTGGAAGGCGTCGCTGACCTCGTTGCCGTCGGGGTCCTGGGCCGTGACCGTGATGGTGGCCGTGCCCGTGCCCGTCGCCACCACCGTTAGGGTGGAGCCGTTCACGTGCAGGGTGGCCGCCACGGCGTAGTTCGACGATACGGCGCTGAAGGTCAGCTCGTCGCCGTCGGGGTCTCGGAACACGCCGAACAGGGAGAGCTCCCGATGTCCCGGCAACTCCAGGCTGATGTCGGCCAGGGGCGAGACCACCGTGGGCGCTCCGTCTGTGGTTTCCCGCCCCGGTTCCTCTTCCTCCGGCTCCGGCTCCACCGATACGTCGAAGGTGTCGCTGACCCGGTTGCCGTCGGAGTCCTGGGCCGTAACCGCGATGGTGGCCGTGCCTTCGGCCACTCCTTCCAGCGTAAGCTTGGAGCCGTCGGACGCCACGGTTACGGTGGCGATGCTGTTGCCCGAGGACGCGGCGGTGATGGTCAGGGCGTCGCCGTCGGCGTCGCTGAACACCCCCGACAGGGACACGTCCCGCGATGAACCCGCCTCCAGGCCGGATACGTCGGCCAGGGGCTGGACCACCGCCGGCGCTGCCTTCACCCTGACGGCGAAGCTGTCCTCCACCGTACCGCCGTTACCGTCCTTTGCTGTTACGGTGACGGTGGCCGTACCACTGCTCCGGGCGTTCACCGTCAGGCTGGAGTAGTCGACGGACACCGACACCGTGGCCACGGCGTCATTGGACGAACCGGCGGTGACGGTCAGGCTGTCCCCGTCGGCATCTCTGAACACCCCGGACAGGGATACCGTGTGCGTTGCGCTCTGGTTGACGATGGTCACGTCGTCAATGGCAGAGGCCACCGTGGGCGCCCGGTTGGGCTGCTCCGGCTCTGGGACCACCGCCACGTCGAACTCATCGCTGACCCGGTTGCCGTCGGCGTCCTCCGCCGTCACGGTGATAGTCCCCGACCCTTCCGCGACCCCGACCACCGTCAGCGTGCCGTGGAACAGGAAGGCATCCACCACGGCGTCGTCCGACGACGTGGCGCTGTAGGTCAGGCTGTCGCCGTCGGCGTCCCGGAACACGCCGGACAGGGAGACGTCCTCAGCATCTCCCACCTCCAGGCTGGACACGTCGCCGATGGCAGCGGCCACCACCGGCGCGGCCTTGACCGTCACCGTGAACGTGTCCGACACCGTGCCGCCCCTGCCGTCGGCGGCGGTTACCGTGATGGTCGCCATGCCCCGGCTCTTGGCCGTCACCGTCAGCGTGGAGTGGTCGGCGGCGACGGACACCATGGCCACGGCGTCATTGGACGAACTGGCGGTGACGGTCAGGCTGTCGCCGTCGGCGTCGCTGAAGACGCCGGACAGGGAGACTTGCCTGGTGACAGTCTGGTTGACGATGGTGGCGTTCCCCAGGGCGGCGGACACCGTGGGCGCCCGGTTGGGCGTTGCCTGCTGCGGGTTCGCCGCGGCGGCCTCGATCTCCTTCAGGGCGGCGGCCACCTCCACCCAGCGGGACCAGCCTCGGTCGGCGAAGTCCTGAGCCTCCGCCGCCGTCATCGGAGTGAGAGATGCGTCGGCAACCGTCTCTCCGAAGGCCAAAAGCGCACGGTCCCAGCGGTCGGTGTGCGCCTGGTAGCTCGACCACTGGGAGTCGTTGCGCCATTGGTACATCTGCGCGATCAGCGCGGCGTACCGCTTCGCCATCGACACGTCGAATTCACCGTTGACCCGGTTGCCGTCGGCGTCCTGGGCCGTGACCGTGATGGTCGCCGTACCCTCAGCAACCCGCGCCACCGTCAGCCTGGAGCCGTCGGACGCCACAGTAACAGTGGCAATGGCTTCATCCGAAGATGCGGCGGTAATGGTCAGGGCGTCGCCGTCGGCGTCGCTGAACGTCCCGGACAGGGACACGTCCCGCGTGGCTCCCGCCTCCAGCCCGCTCACGTCGGCCAGAATTGAGGCCACCACCGGCGCGGCCTTCACCGTCACCGTGAACGTGTCCTCAACCGTCCCGCCTCTACCGTCGGCGGCCGTTACTGTGATGGTCGCCATGCCTCGGCTCTTGGCGCTCACCGTCAGCGTTGAATAGTCGGCGGCGACGGACACCGTGGCTTTGGCTTCATCCGAGGATCCGGCGGTGATGGTCAGCGCGTCGCCGTCGGCGTCGTCGAACACACCCGTCAGTGAGACTTCCTTTGTGCCGCTCTCGTTGATGATGGTTGCGTCCCCCAGGGCGGCGGACACCGTGGGCGCCTGGTTCGGCGTTCCCTGCTGTTGCTGCGGGTCCGGCTCCGCCGCCGCCTCGATCTCCTTCAGGGCAGCGGCCACCTCCACCCAGCGGGACCAGCCCCGGTCGGCGAAGTCCTGGGCCTCATCCGCCGTCATCGGCGTCAGCGTTTGGTCCGACACCGTCTCCCCGAAGGCCAGCAAGGCCCGGTCCCAGCGGTCGGTGTGCGCCTGGTAACTCACCCACTGCGGGTCGTTCCGCCACTGGTACATCCGGGCGATCAGCTCCGAGTAATCCCCGGAGGTATCCGGCCCCGGCTCCTGCGCCTGGGGCGCTTCCTCCGACACCGTCGCCGCGAAGTCAACCAACGCCGTGCCCCCCTTGCCGTCGTTGGCCGTCACCGTAACCCTCGCCACGCCCGGGATCAGCCCGGTCAGGGTCAGGGTGGAGTAATCCGACGACACCGCCGCCGTGACCACCTGGATGTACGAGGAACCGTCATGTCCCGGCGGCGGCTCCGCCGTGATGGTCAGCGTGTGGGCCGTGATGGTCAGGCTGTCGCCGTCGGCGTCGTCGAACAGCCCGCTCAGCGACACGTCCTTGATCCCGCCCCGGGCCGCCACGGTGACGTCGCCCAGGGAGCCGGTCGCCGTGGGCGCCCGGTTGGGCGCCGCCGGCGGGGCATCGACCACCTGCGGCAGGTTCAGGGGTACGGCCGTGAAGGGCGCGCGCTGGGCTGCCGGGCTGAGACCGCCGTACCGCAGCACGGGATACTGGCTCGCCGTGCCGAAGTCCCAGGGGTCGTCGCCGCTGCCGTCCAGGTCCAGGTCCGCGTTCCAGTCGGCGTAGATGCCGGCGTAGCCCGTGGGCCCCTGCAACTCCGCCGTGGTATGCCCCACGCCGGCCGGGCTGCTGCTCAAGCCGCTGGCCTGGGTATCCCAGTAGGCGGCGTCCACCGCGCCGGAGACGTGCGCGCCGGCCAGGCCGCCGGCCGCGCCGCCTTCGGCCGTGGCCGACCCGGTCGCGTAGCTGGCGGTTACGCTGCCATTGTTGTCGCCCACCAGGCCGCCGGCCCGCTGGCCGCTGGTGGACACCGGCCCGGAGGCGTAGCTGGTCTTGATGGAACCTGCGGCTGCGTTGCGGCCCACCAGGCCGCCGGTGTTGTCGGCCCAGCCCGAAACCGCGCCCCGGGCGTAGCTGGCCTGGATGAGGCCCTGGTTGGCGCCCGCCAGGCCGCCCACGCCCTGGCCCCCGACCTTTCTCCCGGCCACGTTGGCCCGGGACGAACTGCCCGTGATGTCACCCCAAGTCCCGGAACTCCCCACCAATCCACCCACGTTGCTGATCCCGGACACCGATCCGGTCACGTGGACGTTGCTGATGGTGCCACGGTTGTGTCCGGCCAGGGCCCCGACCCATGTCTGCCCCGACACGTTGACGTTCTCCAGCCTCAGGTTGCGGACCACGGCGGAGTGGCCAAGTTCGTAGAAAAACCCCTTGAAGTTGTGGTAACCGTCCCCCGCATCGGTGGGCAGTCCGTAGATGTTCACCCGGTTCAGCACTTCGTCGGTGAAGGGCGTGTCCAGGGTGTTGATGTACAGGTTGCGGATGGTATGGCCGTTGCCCTCGAAGTGGGCCCACCATGTTCGTTGCCCGTTGCCCTGCGAAAGGGGGCGCCAGCCCTCGCCGTCGTTGCCAAAGTAGTTGTCGCACGCGCCGGGACCCTGCGCGCCCCCCGGGTGCCCCTGGTACCAGTCGATGCAGAAGGCGGAGTCGTCGGGATGATGGACGCCGTTCCAGTAGTGGTCGCCGGGGTCGGCCCGGCCGTTGCCGTTGGTGTCGAAGTCCAGGTCGGCCACCAGCTCGTAGCCCACGCAACCGTCTTGGGGACAACCCATCCCGTCTCTCGGGTTGGGGTAAGCCAACCAATACCCTTTGTAGTTAGGATCGCCATTACCCCAGATGTCATAGCGGGAGGCGTGTAGTTGCTCCAGGTTGGACACCTCGATGAGGCCGTCGTCGTCCCGGTCGTAGTCGTTAAGACTGGCCAGCCGCAACTCGTCAGGCGACATGACAGGCCCGGCGGAGACGGGCGCATCCGGCAGCCGGGCCCGCTGGGCGGCCACGCTGGGACCGGTGTCCCGCAGCACCGGGAAGTCCAGGGACGTGCCGAAGTCCCACGCGTAGGAGTCGCCGCGGTTGTCCCGGAGGTCGTCCCAGTCGGTGTAGACGCCGGTATAGCCCGTAGGCTGCTGCAACTCGGCAGTGGTCCGGCTGGCTCCAGTCGGGAAGTGAGAGAACCTCCCATTCAGATGCAGGGTAATCGTGGCGGTCTGACCGTACGCCTGGAAATTCCAGTAGCTGGCGGTGATGCCGCCTTTGTGGACAGCGCAGCCGGAACATTTGTGACCAGTGTGTTTCCAATATACGCTTCCACCGCGGCCGATCAGCCCCCCGACTTGGTCACCGCCGGACACGCTGCCCAAGGAGTAACTGGCCGAGATGGGCGTTTGATGGTACCCCGTCAGTCCTCCGACAAGGCTCCCACTGCTGTGTACGTCGCCGGTAGCGTAGCTGGCAAAGATCTCGGGGCCTACTGTTTGGAACATTGTGCTGTACCCCACCAGGCCACCCACTCGATGGACATTGCCCGATACCTGGCCGGTGGCATAGCTACTCACGACGCTGCCACTGTTGCCCCCTACCAAGCCCCCGAGACCCCCGGCCAATTCAAGCTGGCCATAGTAAAGCCGCTCCTCCTCCACCTTGCCAACCCCGGGCGCGTTTGCGGTTACGTTTGCCGTGGAATAGCTACGTTCAATGCGCCCGGCGTTCCGTCCCACCAGCCCCCCGACCCGGTATCCTTTCCCGTTGACCTCGCCGGAGGAATAGCTGTTCTTCACCGTGCCCCAATTAATCCCGACCAGGCCTCCAAGTTCATGCCGGCCGGATACTGAGCCGGCCAGGCCAGCATTGTTTATCGTGCCATTGTTTTGTCCGACCAGACCGCCCTTGTAGTCCCCGTCGCCGGATACGTTCACGGCCTTGAGTACCACGTTGCGGATGACACCGGTCCCGGTAATCTTGTGGAACAATCCCCGACGCTGACCATCGTTGATGTACAGGTTGCGGATGGCGTGGCCGTTGCCCTCAAAGACGGCGGCGTATTGGCCGATGGGTAGCCAGCCCTTGCCGTCGTTCCAGTAGGTGTCGCCGGCATCGGTTTCCCCATCTGCGTTAGTGTCGAAGTCCAGGTCGGCGGTCAGCTCATAGCCGACGCAACCGCTCTGGGGACAGCCCGCCCCGTTGGCGGTGATGCCCGGGAAGGCGGCTTCGTAGCTGTCGCCGGCATCGGCAATGGCGGAACCGCTGGCGGAGCCGTCGCCGTCAAGGTCAAAGCGGATGGCGCTCAGCTGCGCCAGGCTGCACACCTCGATCAGGCCGTCGTCGTCAGCGTCGTAGTCGTCGCCGGCCTCCGGCTGGCAGCGGGAAACGGCTCCCCGTGCGGATGCGTCCTGGATCTCGCCGTGCAGGGTGGCGCTGGCGGCGCCGGCGGACAGCGTGTAGTTGCCCGCCTTGAACGTCCCGTGGTCCTGCAACGAGTAGGTCACGCTCAGGTCATAGGAACCCGGCTCCGCCGACGGGAAGGTCCCGCTCACCGCCAGACCCCCGGCCCGCAGGTCCGCCAACTCCCCCGCCAGCGCCCCGATCACCCGGACCCGGCCGGTGTCGAAGGTGGCGTCCGTGGTCCCGTCGGCCTCCCGCGCGTTCACCCGCGCTCCGCTGATGGTCGTTATCTCCAGGGGCGTGATGTCTCCGCTCACGCTGAAGGTCACGTCATAGTTGCCCGCGTCCGCTCCTCCCGCAGAGACCCCGGTGACGGCGATGCCTGTTCCGGCGTCCGCCGCGGCGTAGCGGCCGCCGCTGACCGTCACCACGTCCCCGCTGAGGATGTCCCCGGCGGCGAAACTTCCACTCAAAGATCCCACGAGCGTCGTGGTGCCGTCGTAGGCCCTGGCGGGCGCGGTGCCGGTCCAGGTCACCGCCTTGGGCGTGATGGTGTACGCCGTTCCCGCCGTGAAATCGGCTGGCAGGGCGTACTTGGTGGTATATGCCGACGTGATGGCCAGCGTGCCCAGGTTGATGGCGTAGCTGCCCGCGTCGTCTCCCGGCGCCCGGCCCAGGCTGCCCGACACCACGTTGCTGGCCGCATCGCCGTCCACCAGCCCGCTCACCGTGTAGCTCAGGGCGTCGGTCCCGCCGTACTTCCGCGTGGTGTTCCCCGCCTTGATCTCCAGCACCCGCGCTCCTCCGATGTAGCAGGTCAGCGTCGCCTGGGCGCTGGTCTCCCGGCCTCCCTCGGCGGTTTCGTAGTTCGCCTTGACGCTGAGGCTGACCGGCTTCCCCGACGGGTAGCTGCCCCGCCGCAACAGCGTCTGTCCCTTGACGTTGCCCTGCTCCCGCCGGCCGTCCGGCAGCGCCAGCTCGTAGTCGTAGGAAACCGCCTCCCTGCCGGACCACTGGGGAACGTCCCACATGAACCACACCGCGTCCGTTCTGGTGGTGCATTGCAGGTTCGATGGCGGCGGCGGCTCGGCCCCCTGGGCCTGGGCCGGGCCCGAGGACAGCAGCGACAGCGCCGCCACACCGGCAGTCAATGCCACCGCCAGCAGCGCCAGCGCGCACAGCGCCCGGCGGCGCCGGTTCGTCAGTGCGGCGTGAAGCGGGTGAAGGGGACTGGACGGGGGCGTGAATTTCATTGGGGACCTCCGCAGTGCGTTATGAAAGAGAGTGCGTTATGAAACCTGCTGGCGGGACCGGTTCCTCCCGGAACAGGAGCGTCGCCAATCGCTGACTACCCAGTCAACGGCGGACCGCCTTCCGGTGCGGCTCCACGGGGAACCACGGCTCCGGCGGCGCTGCTGTTGCTTTTTCCGGCGCGGAAAGCTGCGCAAACTTACACCAGAAACAGTATTTCAGTCCGTATTTTTAGACCATCTTTTGTATGGGTTAATGTATGCTTGCGCTTGGTCAGCTACGCAGTCGTTGCTGGTGGTCCGGTCCGGAGAAAGGCATGGACCAGCCCTGCCGGGAGATCCAGGCCCTGCGGGAATGCCTGTGCCGGCTGAGCCAGGCCAGCCGGCGCGTCACTCACTCGTCGGCAAGCTGGACTGAGACGGGCGTCCAGCCGCAACCGGACGCCCGCGCGAACAGGTCCGTGCCTCGGGGGAAACCTATACTCCCCTTGCCCCGCCTACGAGGCCGGCGTGACCGTCACCTGGAACTCATCGCTGACCCGGTTGCCGTCGGGGTCCTCCGCCGTGACCGTGATGGTGGCCGTGCCCGTGCCGGTCGCCACCACCGTCAGGGTGGAGCCGTTCACATGCAGGGTGGCCGCCACGGCGTAGTTGGACGATGTGGCGCTGAAGGTCAGGTCGTCGCCGTCGGGGTCCCGGAAAACGCCGGACAGGGAGATCTCCCGATGCTGCGGCGGCTCCAGGCTGATGTCGGCCAGGGGCGAGACCACCGTGGGTGAGCCGTCAGAGGCTTCCCGCTCCGGTTCCTCTTCCTCCGGTTCCACCGCCACGGTGAAGGTGTCGCTGACCCGGTTGCCGTCGGCGTCCTGGGCCGTGACCGTGATGGTGGCCGTGCCTTCGGCCACGCCGGTAACCGTCAGATTGGAGCCGTCGGCGGCCACGGTTGCGGTGGCGATGGCGTCATTGGACGAACTGGCCGTGATGGTCAGCGTGTCGCCGTCGGCGTCGCTGAAGACGCCGGACAGGGATACGTCCTCAGCATCTCCCACCGCCAGGCCGGACACGTCGGCGATGGCCGAAGCCACCACCGGGGCGGCCTTGACTGTAACGGTGAAGGTGTCAGACGCCGTGCCGCCGTTGCCGTCGTTGGCATTGATTGTGATGGTCGCCGTGCCCCGGGCCTGGGCGGATACCGTCAGGCTGGAGTAACCGGCGGACACCGACGCCGTGGCCACGGCGTCATTGGACGAACCGGCGGTGATGGTCAGGCTGTCGCCGTCGGCGTCGTCGAACACCCCGGACAGGGATACCGTGTGCGTTGCGCTCTGGTTGACGATGGTTACGTCGTCAATGGCAGAGGCCACCGTGGGCGCCCGGTTGGGCTGCTCCGGCTCCGGGACCACCGACACGTCGAAGGCGTCGCTGACCCGGTTGCCGTCGGCGTCCTGGGCCGTCACCGTGATAGTCCCCGACCCTTCCGAAATTCCGACCACCGTCAGCGTGCCGTGGAACAGGAAGGCATCCGCCACGGCGTCGTCCGACGACGCGGCGCTGTAGGTCAGGCTGTCGCCGTCGGCGTCGCTGAACACGCCGGACAGGGATACGTCCTCAGCATCTCCCACCTCCAGGCCGGACACGTCGGCGATGGCTGCGGCCACCACCGGCGCGGCCTTCACCTTCACGGTGAACGTGTCCGACACCGTGCCGCCGTTGCCGTCGGCGGCGGTCACCGTGACGGTGGCCGTGCCACGGGCCTGGGCGCTCACCGTCAGCGTGGAGTGGTCGGAGGCGACGGACACCGTGGCCACGGCCTCGTTGGACGAAACCGCCGTTATGGTCAGGCTGTCCCCGTCCCCGTCGCTGAAGGTGCCGGACAGGGAGACCTGCCTGGCGCCAGTCTGGTTGACGATGGTGGCGTCGGCGATGGCGGCGGCCACCGTGGGAGATTGGTTGGGCGTTGCCTGCTGTTGCTGTGGCGCGGCCTCGATCTCCTTCAGGGCGGCGGCCACCTCCACCCAGCGGGACCAGCCCCGGTCGGCGAAGTCCTGGGCCTCCGCCGCCGTCATCGGCGTCAGCGACGTGTCGGAGACGGTCTCCCCGAAGGCCAGCAGCGCCCGGTCCCAGCGGTCGGTGTGGGCCTTGTAGCTGCTCCATTGGGGGTCGTTGCGCCATTGGTACATCTTTGCGATCAGCGCCGCGTATCGCTTCACCGACACGGTGAAGTTATCGCTGACCCGGTTGCCGTCGGCGTCCTGGGCCGTGACCGTGATGGTCGCCGTGCCCTCAGCGACCCGCGCCGCCGTCAGCCTGGAGCCGTCGGACGCCACCGAGACCGTGGCGATGGCTTCATCCGAGGATGCGGCGGTGATGGTCAGCGCGTCGCCGTCGGCGTCGCTGAACGCGCCGGATAGGGACACGTCCTGAGTGGATCCCACCTCCAGCCCGCTCACGTCGGCCAGGGCCAAGGCCACCGCCGGGGCGGCCTTCACCGTCACCGTGAACGTGTCCGACACCGTGCCGCCATTGCCGTCGGCGGCTGTTACGGTGATGGTCGCCGTCCCACGGGCCTGCGCACTCACCGTCAACGTGGAGTAGTTGGGCGCCACGGAGACGGTAGCCACGGCCTCGTCGGAGGAGGCGGCGGTGATGGTCAGGCTGTCGCCGTCGGCGTCGGTGAACACGCTGGACAGGGAAACCTGCTTGGTCCCGCTCTCGTTGACGATGGTTGCGTCGGCGATGGGTGCCGACACCGTGGGCGCCTGGTTCGGCGTTCCCTGCTGCTGCGCGGCCGCCGCGGCAGCCTCGATCTCCTCCAGCGCGGCGGCCACGTCCACCCAGCGGGACCAGCCCCGGTCGGCGAAGTCCTGCGCCTCAGCCGCCGTCATCGGCGTCAGCGTCGTGTCCGACACCGTCTCCCCGAAGGCCAGCAGCGCCCGGTCCCAGCGGTCGGTGTGAGGCTTTTCGCTGACCCACTGCGGGTCGTTGCGCCACTGGTACATCTGCGAGATGAGCTCCGAGTAGTCCCTGGGCGCCTCCTGCTGTTGCAGTGGTTGCTGCCCCTGCAGGCCCGACTGTTCCTGGTCCGGGGCCTTATGCTTCGGGTACTGGGTGGCCGAGCCGAAGTCCCAGGGGTCGTCCGGGTTGCCGTCGCCGTCCAGGTCCAGGTTCCAGTTGGCGTAGATGCCCTCGTATCTCCAGGGCCGCTGCAATTCCTCCGTGGTCTTGCCCACGCCCCCGGCGCTGACGTTCCAGCCAGAGGTCTTTGTATCATAGTAACTGTCCGTCACCGTGCCGCCGAGATGGCGCCCTACCAGGCCGCCCATGGCTTCCCCAAGGGACGCTCGTCCAGTGGAGTAGCTGGCGGTGATTTCGCCCTCGTTGGTGCCCACCAGTCCCCCCAGATAGCGGCTCGGCTCGACATCCCAGTAATCCGGAATGAATTTTTCCCAGTTGCCGTTCCACACGTCGCCGGTGGCGTATCCCGCCCGGATGGAGCCGGAAGCGGCGTTGTAACCGACCAGGCCCCCCATGTCGTCGCTGTCCACGCCCCACGCATTGGCGGTGGAGTAACTGCTCCCGATGGAGCCCTCGTTGCGACCCACCAGTCCGCCGACGTATCGGCCATCATTCCCATCGACTGAACCAACCGCATCACCCTCGCTGCTGCTGTCCGTGATGATGCCGGTCGGGCCGTTCAGCCCCACCAGCCCGCCGACCCCGGTGTCGTTCACGCTCCTCGTCCCGACATCCCCGCTCACGTGGACGTTGCTGATGGCGCCATGATTGATGCCGGCCAGCCCGCCGACCCAGTTTCGTCCCCCCACATTTACGGAGGCCAGGTTGAGGTTGCGTACGACGCCGTCGGCGCTGATTACGCTGAACAGCCCGGACCCCTGGTAGAATCCGCTGGCGCGGAGGTTCTCGATGGTGTGCCCGTTGCCTTCGAAGACGGCCGAATAGCGTCCGCTCCATCCTCCGATGGGCACGATTCTGGGTATGTAGTATAATCCGATGTCCATGTCCAGGTCGGAGACCAGCTCGTAGCCGACGCAGCCCGTCTCCGGGCAGCCCATGCCGGCGGCGGCGTTGGGGAACGCGATGTGGTAGCCGGCGCCAGAGGGCGAACCGTCGCCGTTCAGATCCCAGCGGACCACCTTCAACTGGTATCTGTCGGAAATTTCGATCAGGCCGTCGTCGTCGCTGTCGTAGTCGATGACGGGTGTCGGGAGCGGCGCCCACCCGCGCTGTTTGGTCACGCCCAGCGCGCTCAGCACCGGGTACTGGCTGTCCGTGCCGAAGTCCCAGGGGTCGTCGCCGCTGCCGTCGCCGTCCAAGTCCACGTTCCAGTCGGCGTAGATGCCGGTATATGGGGTGTAGTTCTGTTGGTTCGAGGTTTCGGTGGTTCCCTGCAGCTCCGCCGTCGTCTTGCCCACGCCGACGTAGCTGCCGCTCTGGCCGGAGGCGCCGGTATCAAAGTAACTGGCGGTGGCAGTGCCTCTCAGACCGGAGTCGCCGACATCGACGTGGGAGTGGGGGAGAGCGGGGTTGCCGTCGCCGTCGGCCACCAGCCCGCTGTTGACGATATGGCCGCCGGCGCCGGACACCATGCTGGTGGAGTAGCTGGCGGTGATGGTCCCGTTATTGTGCCCCACCAGCCCGCCGACCCGGTAAATGAACCTCCTATATGCGTGGCCCTGGTTGGTATAGACCCGGCCGGCGGCGTAGCTGGCGATGATCGAGCCGTCGTTTCGCCCCACCAGCCCGCCGCCTTGGACGCCGAGCTGGCCCCAGTCCGATTGGACGGACACCACGGCAGTGGAGTAACTGCCGGAGATGACGCTGGACGGGTTGGCCAGCCCAACCAGGCCCCCGGCAGTCACGGCGAAATGTCTGGGGATCTGGCTGGAGAGCTCGTTGGCGTCGGTTCCCGTGTTGGATACTGCGCCGGTCACCCAGCTGCCGCTGATCTTGCCGCGGTTAACCCCGGCCAGGCCACCCACGCGCCCACGCCCGCACCAGCCGGGGTACGACGTTACCGACGTTACGCAGCTATACCTCCGGGACACGTCAACGTCTTCCAGCCCCACGTTGCGGACGACGCCCCGGGCGCCAACCTTCTCGAACAGCCCGAGATGAGCCGTCTGCCCATAGAGTCCTGTACTCCTACCCCATTTTGAGCGGGGCAGGCCGACGGCTTGGGCCAGCTTGTGAAGGCTTGAGTCGATGTACAGGTTGCTGATGACCCGGCCGTTGCCCTCAAATACGGCGTCGAAGTAACCGGTGGCCGGCTCACGGTGTGTCACACGGGGCGGATGCTCCCCGATGGGCACCCAGCCGTGGCCGTTGTTCCAGTATTCGTCCCCGGCGTCGGCCTGTCCATTCGAGTTGGTGTCGAAGTCCAGGTCGGCGGCAAGTTCGTAGCCTACGCACCCCGTCGTCGGACAGCCCATGCCCTCGGCGGGGTTGGGGAAGGCGGCGGCGTAACCGGTGTCGCTGGCTGAGCCGTCGCCGTCCAGGTCCCAGCGAATGGCGTTCAGCTGGGCCAGGCCGGACACCTCGATCAGGCCGTCGTCATCTGCATCGTAGTCCGTGCCCGGCTGGGCCTGGGCGGCGGGTGGCGCGTTGCTGACGAAGAAGACCGCCAGCGCCATCAGAGCGACGGCCAACAGCAGGGGGAGCATCAGAGCGCGGCGCCGGGTCAACATCGCCGCCTTCAAAGTCGCGGGGAAACCGATAGGGGCTGATGAGGACATGCAAGGGCGCAACCGGCGGCCCACCTTCCTGACGTTGCTGACGACATCGAGCATAACGTGATCGCCTCCCTATAAGCGGCGCTCCGCCCTGTGCGCAGTCCCCATGGGACCTAGCCCGCGGCGGCTCTGGATTGAAGGATTGTGCCTGCCTGACGTGGGCCGGGCACGGAAAGCAAGAAGAACTTACATCACAACCCGTATTTTAGTCCGTATTTTTACCGTCTCTTTTATATGGGTTATTGTATGCTTGCGCGTGACCAGCTATGCAGTCGCGGCCGGACCCGCAGGGCAGTAGTTGCTGGGGGACCGGGAGCCGGGAGCAAGGTTCGGAGCCGCTGTACCACAGGGTCGAGACCCGACAAGAGCGCGTGTCCCGCCTCGGCCAGGTCAGCCGCCGCGGCCGGGCCCGCAGGGCAGTCGTCGCATCAACTCACTCGCCGGCAATCTGGACTGCGACGGGCGTCCAACCGCAGTCGGACGCCCGCTTGGATCAGCCCGTGGTTCGGGCAGCCGTTACCCGGACTGGGCCGCCTCGATTTCCTTCAGGGCGGCGGCCACCGGCACCCAGCGTTCGCCCCAGGACTGGTCAGCGTAGCCCTGCGCCTCATCCGCCGTCATCGGCGTCAGCGACCCGTCGGAGACGGTCTCCCCGAAGGCCAAGAGGGCCCGGTCCCAGCGGTCGGTGTGGGCCTTGTAGCTTGACCACTGCGGGTCGTTCCGCCATTGGTACATCTGCGCGATCAGCGCGTTGTACTTCCTCGCCACCGGCGCGTCGAAGGTATCGCTGACCCGGTTGCCGTCGGCGTCCTGGGCCGTTACCGTAATCGTCGCCGTGCCCACGGACACTCCCGCCACCGTCAGCTTGGAGCCGTCCGACGCAACGGACACCGTGGCCTTGCTGTCATCCGAAGACGACGCGGTGATGGTCAGGCTGTCGCCGTCGGCGTCACTGAACACACCCGAAAGGGACACGTCCTGCGTGGCCTCCACCTCCAGGCCGGTCAGGTTGGCGATGCCCGAGGCCACCACCGGCGCGGCCTTGACCGTGACGGTGAAAGTGTCTGAGACCGTTCCGCCGTTGCCATCATTGGCCGTTACCGTGATGGTCGACGTGCCCCGATCCTGGGCATTCACCGTTAGATTAGAGTAGTCGATGGTGACCGATACGGTCGCCACAGCTTCATTCGAGGAACCAGCGGTGATGGTCAACGCGTCGGTGTCAGCGTCGCTGAACGTCCCGGAGAGGGAGACCTGCCGGGTCCCGCTCTGGTTTACGATGGTGTGGTCGGCTATGGCGCTGGACACCATGGGGGCCTGGTTGGGCGTTCCCTGCTGCTGTTGTTGCCCGTCCTCCTGCTCCGACTCTTCCTCCGGTAGAGTAATGCTGGCATGGACTCGCTCGCCCTTGCCGGCCTCGTTCTGAGCCCGCACCCACACCTTGTAGGTCCGGCCCGCCTCCAGGTTCTTGAAAGTCACGGACGTCTTCTTCGCCTTGGGCCTCTTGGTTTTGCCCTTGCCGCCGTCCTCCGGCTTTAGGTGGACGATGTAGCCTCGGGACGCGCCCCCACTCACCGGAGCCTGCCAGTTCACGGTGACACTGTCCGAGGTGGCCGTCAGTTGGTGATTGACCACCGGGCCGGGTATCTCCAGCCGATCGGGTTCCGGCTCAGAGGTCTCGACCACCGACGCCTCGAAGACGTCACTGACTCGGTTGCCGTCGCTGTCCTCCGCCGTAACCGTGATGGTTGCCGTACCCTCCGCCACACCGGATACCGTAAGTGCGGACTGGTCGGTTGCGACAGACACCGTGGCAACATTCTCATTAGAGGATGCTGCGGTGACGGCCAGTGCGTCGCCGTCGCCGTCGCTGAACACGCCTGACAGGAGTATAACCCGCGTGGACTGCACCTCCAGGCCGCTAATGTCGGCCAGGGCCGACGCCACCAGTGGGGCGGCTTTCACCGTCACCGTGAAAGTGTCTTCCGCCTTACCGCCGTTGCCGTCGTCAGCCGTTACCGTAATCGTCGCCGCGCCCTGGTCCAGTGCCAAGACGGTCAACGCGGAGTAGTCGGTCGAGACGTAGGCAATGGCCACAGCCTCGTTTGAGGATGAGGCAGTGACGGTCAGCGCATCATTGTTGGCGTCGCTGAATACTCCAGTGAGCGCAACTTCCAGCGCTTCGGTCTCGTTGACAATGGTGACGTCTCCCAAAGCGGCGGACACCGTAGGTGCTTGGTTTGCCGACGGTTGAGGTGAACCAGCTCGCTTTACAATTACTTCGTAATGGAAAGTATTGACGCCCTGTTCGTGGTCAGCCGATGCGAATATCCTGTTCCAACCCACCTCCAGTTCCACCTGATGCCCGTCCGTATTTGGGTCAGCGTCATCAGACGGGTCCCACGAAATCGTGTAGCCCGCCTTGGCAGTCGCGTTCAGGGTAATCTGGTTGCTGTCGTATGGAACATCCAGAACCGAGTACAGGAAACCATGATTTGCGAACAAAGGCCCCAGAGTTCCCGGGCTGACCGTCAGGCTCGTCAGCGCCGGCTCGGATGAATACGTCCCCGCAATCGGCCGCTCTATGGAATTCTCCGTGCTTGAGGGCAGAGGAATCTCGCCAACTAATCGGCCCAGATCACCACAGTGCACGCTCAGAGTGCGCTGTCCGCTCAGTGGGAAATCGTCCAGTGTTTTCACCAGTTGGGTAGATCCCGTGTCGGTCTTCCCTACTGTGTGGACGGCCGTCCAAAACTCCTCATATACGCCGGTATAGCGGTCGAAGGAGAAGTCGCCCGTGCCGGCCTTCAGGTAGGCGCGGTAATCCCTGGTACACCTTCCAACGTCGTTCCACGTGATGTTGTAGGTCGAACCCGCCGAACCCGAATCCGCTATGGTCACCGTTACGTGGCTGGCCCGGTCGGGCGTCTCGGGTGTCTCCTCGTGTTCCAAAATGGTGATGGTGTGGGAGGTGATGCCCTGCTCCATGGTCAAAGTTCGGCTGCCGGCCGGGAACACAGGCGACCAATTCACAAAAATGTCGAATGTCTCGTCGGGCTCGGGCCTGTCATCATCAGTAATACGAACCGGGAAACTGAATTGGTGCCGGTACTCTGTGACTACCCCGTTGGAAACCACCGGCTGCAATGTATGGCCACCGATACCGACTGATATGAGGTCCACTCTGCCATCATCATCTGGTGTATAGCCAAAGAATGTGCCGCCAGAGGAACGGGTGATCAACTCGAAGTCTTCCTCCTGCGCTGTGCCCGGTTCGGTCACCAATATCAGGTTCCCGACATAGGAATGTGGTTGCTGTGGTCGGTCGGTTTTGACGGTAAAGGTCACCGTAGCCTCGCCGCCCTCTTCTATCTCGCTGGAATCCACCGTGAAGGCGGCGGTGACGCCAGGAACGTCATTGTCCTTTACTTCCGAGGAGGCCAAGCCGAAGTCGGAGCTAACTTCATACCCTTCGCCGTCTACCAATGCGACCGCCACAATAGAATGCTCTTCCCAATCGTGGTCGGCGTTGGTCGCCACTTCGAACTTGGCCGAAGCTTCCCCAGCGAGGAATTCAACGCTAAACCGTCCCTTGGAGGAGCTTGACACCATATTGCCGCCCGTTTCAGACACGTCTACCGGAACCGTGAGAGACTGGGAGGTATCTCCGGTGCGGGTGAGCAGGAACGGCAGCGTATCGCCTTCATTGGCACGGTCGAAGCCATGAATGCTGACTGTGGGGACTACGCCTTCCGGTGCGCTGCCCGCCCGGATGACGTTTACCTCATAGGTGCCAATGCCATTTCCCGGATTCCTTAAGGATCTAACCACTATGGATATCAGGTTGACGCCGTGGCTCAAGTCCACCTGGTGACCGGCTACGCCGGGCCGACTGTCGGACGGCAATGTCTTGGCGGGAAAGGTACCCGGGTGAGTGGCCGTGGGGGCCACGGTTACCCACTCGATTTCGCTTTCCACCCTTCCGGTGTAGCCTTTCGTGTCCGGGTCAAATGAGCCGATGTCTATCGTGGCTCCGTTCGAGTCGACCAGCGCAATGGAGTCCAGGGTAGGTTTCAGCCCCCCGCTGGATTCATCGTCATGGACGAGTGTGTGCGCGACGCCGGTGGATGGATCGACGTCGTATGCGTCCCCATCGACCAACGCGGCTCTTACCAGGGAGATGCCCAGATACACCGAGTCGGAGTTGGTGGGCAGGTCCAGCCTTGCCGAAGCGTACCCCGGCTGGAATTCTACGTTGATCCGTCCCTCTGAAGATGATGGCAGCATGTCCAGGTCTTCAGTTACATCGACCGGAACCGTCAGGGCTCGGGCCGTATTGCCGGTGCGAGTGAGCAGGAAAGGAATAGCGAAACTCTCTGGAGAATAATGCGGACTGCTGATGCTCACGTTAGAGGGAGCGCCGTCAGGCGCGCTGCCAGCCCTGGTGATTGTAACGCTGTAGGTCTTCAACTTGTCGAATACTGAATTACGCACACTGACAAGGATCAAATTCACGCCGTGGTTGAGTTCTACTTGATGTCCCGATGCCGTTTGCGAGTCTCCCGGTGAGATGTAAACATCATCCCAAGATCTACTTTTGGCATAGGCTCTGACGGTCACGTGTTCTATCGTGCTGCCGACGCTCGCGGAATAAGTTGTCACTGCGGGGTCAAAGGGGCCTACATCTATGGTCGCGCCCCTCTTATCAATAACTCTAAGAGAGGCTAGATCCGGACTCTGCGCGTCTTGAGCCCAAACTTCCAATGGCCAAAGCACGGCTATGACGGCGGCCAAGGCTAAAACAATTGCAGAGCCCCGCGTAAGTTGTGCCAAGGGACCAAGCCTCGTTCGGGAACTAAACCCTGCCACCAGCGCAGCGGCCAGCAGCAGCGTTGTTGTACCCAGCGCGCGAGGGCGCCGGGTCGTCAGGGCGGCGTACAGCCGGCCCAGCGGGGGAACGAAGCTCCACGGGGGCGTGAGTTTCATTGGGGACCTCCGGAGTGCGTTATCAAAGGGAGTGCGGCGCAAACTTACACCAGAAACAGTATTTCAGTCCGTATTTTTAGAGCTTCTTTTGTATGGGTTGATGTATGCTTGCACCTGATCAGCTAAACAGTCAGGCCCGGACCCCGACGAGCGTTGCAACGACCGCGGTGTCAGTCAGGGCCGGGAGGAACCGATCGACCAGCCCAGCCAGCGAGTCAACTCAATCATGGGCGAGCTCCGCGGCAAGCCGGACTGAGACGGGGGTCCGACTGTGGTCGGACCCCCGCGCGAACAGGTCTGTGCCTCGGGGGCTAGCCGGGCAGGGCTGGCTCCCGCTGATGTTGCGCCTCCTACGAGGCCGGCGTCACCGTCACCTCAAAGGCGTCGCTGACCCGGTTGCCGTCGGCGTCCTGGGCCGTAACGGTGATGGTCGCCGTGCCCTCGGCCACGCCGGAAAGGGTCAGCTTGGAGCCGTCGGAGTCCACGGTCGCGGTGGCCCCGGCGCCATTCGAGGAAGCAGCGGTGATGGTCAGGGCGTCGCCGTCGGCGTCGCTGAAAACGCCGGACAGAGACACGTCCTGCGTGGCATCCACCTCCAGGCCGGTCAGGTCGGCGATGGCCGCGGCCACCACCGGCGCGGCCTTCACCGTGACGTTGAAAGCATCCGAAACTGAGCCGCCTCTGCCGTCGGCGGCGGTGACCGTGATGGTTGCCGTTCCCCGGGTCTGGGCGCTCACCGTAAGACCGGAAACGTCGGCGGCAATGGATACGGTGGCGGCGGCTTCATTGGATGAAGTCGCGCTGATGGTCAGGATGTCGTTGTCGGCGTCGCTGAAAACGCCGGACAGGGAGACCGTCTGCGTACCGCTCTCGTGAAGGATGGTGGCGTCTGAGATGGCGCTGGACACCGTGGGCGCCCGGTTGGGAGGATCGGCGTGCTGAGGCTGCGACGGATTTTGCTGCTGTTGTGCCGGCGGCGTGGTGTCGGATACCGACACCGCCACTGTGGACACCGGGGCGGCGGCGTACTTCCTGTCGTGGCTGGTCACGACGTGGCTGATGCCGGCGATCTCGTCGTCGGTGTCGTCGTCGCCCACGCCGGAGACGGTGAAGGTCACGGGAGTGTTCCAGTTCGCCGGGGCGATGGTGTGCGATACCGGCGACACTGCGGCCGCGCCGGCGTTGGCGCTGGTCGCCGTGACGGTGACGGACGATGTGGGCCGGCTGTTCAAGACCACGGTGTAGCTGGCCGTTCCGCCTTCGGCAACGTTGACCGGATTGGCGGCGGTCACCGTAACTCCGGCGGTGTCGTCGTCCTCGATGACAAATGCCAACCTGCTATTGATAAACGTTGAGCCGACGGCGGCGCTCGTCATGATGGCGGCCCGTTCGTCGCCCTCATCCACATCGTCGTTGGAGATGGTGACGCTCGCGGTTCCGGACCTTTGACCTTCGGGAATTACGACCTGTCCGGTGGTCAGCGCATAGTCATACCCTCCAATGGCGTCCACGGCCTGGTCGGGGAAGACATATACCTTGGTCCCGCGGACGGGTGCCGGAGAGTCCAGCATCGCGGTGAAGGCAAGAGTTCCGGCGTCTTCGCTCACCCGGGTCGCTCCGTTGGAAAAGGCGAGCGCCACGGTGGTGGGCAAGGGGCCGTTGGCCAGGATGGTCACCGTGGCGGTGTCCCCACCATCCCCAGCCTTCTGCCACAGTCCTGCATCGGGGGGAGAAATGGTGACGGTGAAGGTTTCGGCGTCCTCGGCCAGGTCGTCCTTCAGAACCCGGATGACGAGGCGCCCGGTGGTCTGCCCCGCGCCGACGGCGACGTATTCGTCGCCCGGCGGGACGGACAAGTCCCGGGGGCTTGCGGTGTTGTAGCTCCTCGTCACCAGGAATCGGGCGCCGCCTTGGGGCGCGGGTCTGTCCAGGGTAACGGTCAGGTATTGCTCTACCTGAGAACCCTCGCGGAATTCGGCTGTGGGGGTGATGGAATAGGTCCTGATGACCTCCTGACGCTGGGGAGGCTCTTCCACTGCCGCGGTCGTCATCGCCCAGGGGCCGGCTCCGGCCGTGTTCACGGCGGCGACGCGGGCCTGGTAGTTGCCGTACTCCGGAACGGTGACCGCCGCTCGCGACATGCCTTTCTGGACGCTCACGTGGTATCCCGCGGGCCAGGAGCTGACCGCGTTGTCGGACGGGAAACTGTCGCCCTGGGCCGCGACCTGCACCACGTAGCCGGTCGCGCCCGTCACCGCCGCCCAGCTCAACACAAACTGTTTGCGCCCGGGCAACTGCACCGTTTGCACCGACCCCGGCGGCGATGTCGGGGCCGCAGAGCCGCTGGCTACGATGATGGTGAAGGTCTTGGTGTCGCTGACGCCGTTGCGGTCCGTCACCGTGTAGGTCATGGTCGTACTGCCCGTGACCTTCGCCGTGCCGGAGAGGGTCCGCGAGCCGGTGTCGAAGGCCAGGCCCTCGACCTGCGGCTCCAGACGGTAGCGCAACCGGACAATACTGGTCGCTCCGCCGGTGGCTGCGGGCAACGTGATAGACACGGCGTCGCCCACGGTGTAGCTGTTGCCGACTATTTCCGGCAGGGACGGCGGCCCGTTCACTATGATGCGGCTGTAGGCCGAGTCCTTGGAGCCGTTTTCGTCCTCGGCCCAGTACTCCAGGGCGTAGCGCTGTCCTGCGGCCGGCTCGTCCTGGCCGCTGTCGCTGCTCAGCACCCGCGTGGCATGATCGAAGGTGAGACCCTGGGCGTATTCGTTGATGGGCGTCTTCGGGTCCCGGTTCGCCAGGTAGTAGGTCAGGGTTCCGGTGCCGCCCGAGGCTTCCGGCAACTGGAAGTTGAGGGGCGTCGCCTGGCCCACGGTGTACTCGATGGTATCGCGGGTGAAGTGCACCAGCTCATCATCATCAAAGGTCACCGGCGGGTTGACCGTCACCTGGAAGGTGAGGGAGACTGAGCTCGCACCCTCGCCCTCGCCGTCGGCAGCGGTGTAGGTCACCGTGACCGGGGCGGTGGTGGCCGCCGAGGGCGTCCCGCGAATGATCCGGTCCTGGCCCAATGCGAGGCCGGTGGGCAGGCCCGTGGCCGTGTAGGTCAATGGGCCGGCGCCGCCGGTGGCTGCCGGCAGCTTGTGCCGTTCCTGGTCCTGAGTGGTGTCGGAAGGATAGGGCGCCCGAGCTCCGACGGTAAAAGCCAGGTCGGAAACGGCGGCATCCCCAAAGGACACTGGAGCCGGCGGGCGCGCGGGCTGTAACAGCGCGGCCTGGCCGGCGATGGTCACCTTGGCGGAGGCCGAGCCGGCCGGCGCGATGGTCCAGTCGGTATCGCCGGCGCCCGGGGTGATGCTTACGATGAAGGTTTCGCCGGAGTCATCGTCGGCGTCCGCGGCGATGGGAACGCTCAGGGTGGCCGTGCCGCTGCCCGCCGCTATGGTGAGGGTGGACGGCGTGTCGCCGGTGTCCTCTGCCGTCGCCGAGCCGGCGGAGTAGTCGTAGCTGACGGTGAACTCCAAGCCGTCCTCATGGGCGTTCTCGCCCAGGGTGACGGTCAGCTCCGCGTTCTCTCCTTCGTTGGCGGTGACGGCGCCAACCATGGTGTAGGTGCTGGCGTACTGCTGCGTGCCGTCGTTGTCCTTGATGACAAGGTTGACGTAGGTGGAGCCGACCAGGCGGTAGCCGGCGGAGGGACTTCCCAGGAAAAGCCCGACATATCCGTCGTCCTCGGCCCGGTCGTTGTCCCTGGTTTCAATGACGAGGGCCGCCGCGGACGCGCCGGCGGGGATGGCGACCGTTTCCTTGAAGTAGCTGCGGACCCCTCTGGCCAGACCGCGTGAGAACCCGGTCACCGAAACCCGCGCCTCCTCTTCCGTGGGCCCGGTGCGGGTGACCACCACCTGAGCCGCGCTGCCCTCGATGACGGTGTAGCCTCCGGCGGAGAACCCCATCGACTCGGTGGAGTCGGTTACGGACACCGTGGCCCGGTTCGTGCCGTCGGCAGCCACCGCCCACCCGGACGCGTTGGTGGTGATGGCGACGGTGAAGGTCCGGGTGTCGCCCACCACGCTGTTCCGGCCGATGGGGATTTCCAGGTTCGCCCTATCGCTGCCTGCCGTGAGGGTGAACGAATCCGGCGTTGTCCTGCCGTTGCCGTAGGCGACGCTGAACTCCAGGCCGCCCTCCGGGGCGTTCTCGCCCAGGATGACCGGCAGCTGCGCGGTCTCGCCCTCGCGGACCGTGAAGGGCCGGTGGATGGTGTAGGTCTTGGTGGTGCCGGAGGCCGCCTCGTCGCTGTTGATGGTGATGGTCGCCGTGGCGCCGGCAGTGTCGCGGGCGTAACGGTCGCTCAGTTGCACCTCCGGGTTGGCCGCGGCGGCGATGCTCAGCGCAATGGCCTCCGTAGCTTCCACGTCATCGTCGTCGGTGATGGTGATGACTACGTTTTTGGTATTGCTCGAGTCGGTGGGCCCGAAGGTCACAGACTTGTCGGCGATGCGGTAATCGCCGGGGTTGTTCGCGCCGACGTACTCCGTGGCGGTGCCGGTTCCGGCCACTTCAATTTTGAAGTTGGTGGACTTGGCCGGCAGGTGGCTGACGGTGACGGGCACGTTCAGCGTCCCGCCCGAGACGTTCTCGGCTACGCTGGCGGCGTACCGGGTCGTGGCCGCGGCGTCCGGTCCGAAGGCGATGCTGGCGTCGCCGTCCTTGATGGTCACCGTGGCCGTCTTCGCGCCGCCTGGCTTCAGTTTCCACGCCGGTACGGGAGAGCCCTGACTGTGAACGTTCTTGATTGACACGGTGAAGGTTTCGTTCCCCTCGCCGAACAGGTCGCCGGAGGCAATGGGAATCGCCACTTCTACGCTGTTCTGGCCGAGAGCCGCTTTCGCGGCGTTCTGTACGCCATCTCGCAAATCGCTGGCCTGGGCCTTGCCAAGGGCCGGACTGGCAAAGGTCTCCTCGATTTCAAAGGTCAGGCCGTCGGCTAGCGTAACGGCCTCGCCCAGGGTGATGAACAGACGCGCATACCCGCCCTCGGTGACGGTTACGGCGGGAGTAATCGCATAGGTCTTGCCGTATGGCGTCACTGTGACTGCCACCGGATCGGGCGTCACGGCGGCGTACCGGGCGTCGTCGCTGGTCACCGCGTGGCTGATGGTGGAATTGCCCTCCTGGATCCCGGAGACGGTAACCGACTTCGGCGTATCCCAGTCCGTCGTCGTAAAGGTCACTGCGCCGCTCACCGTGGCATTGTCCGTAGAGCTGCTGGTGGGCGTGACGGTCACGTCGGCCGTCGGCTTGGAGCTCAGCACGACGGAGTAGGAGTTCTCGCCGAATTCAACGACCGACAGGTTCGTCGGCGTCACCGTCGCATTCGCCGAGTCGTCGTCGGCGATGGTGACGGTGGCCGCGTTGCCGCTGGCGTGGACGGCGTGGCCGGCCGAGACTGCGGTGATGGCTACGGTGAAGGTCTCGCTGCCTTCGGCCAGACGGTCTTGCAGGATGGCCACGTCCAGGGTCGCCGCAGTCTCGCCCAGGGCGAAGGACGCCTGCGCGGTGGTCGCGCCGTCGCCGTAGTCCTTGCCGTTCTCGGCGCTGACGTCCGTGAACGACAGCGTAACGGTGATGGCGTCCGAGTGGGCGCCGCTGACGCTCAGGCCGACCGTTACCTTGTCGTCGGACTCATTCACGGAGTAGCTTGACGCCGCCAGGGACACTTCCCGCGTCAGGTCGGTGATGGTCACCGTGGCGGTGTCGGCGCCGTCGGCCGTCTTGTTCCAGCCGTGGGCGGTGGCGGCGATGGCGACCGTGAAGGTTTCGTCGCCTTCCACCAGGGCGTCCCGGGCGATGGGGATGCGCAGCGTGGCGGTTCGCTGATTGGCGGCCACGCTGACCTTGGCCGGCGGCGAGGACAGGTCGGCCGCGGCGGCCTTGCCCGCGCCTGCCGTGTAGGCGGGCGTTACCGTGAACTCCAACCCGCCGGCCGGCGCGTCTTTCTGCAGGGTGATGGTCAACTCCGCGTTCCCGCCCTCGCTGGCGGTGGCGGAGGAGGAAATTCCGTAGAGGGCGGCGGAGGTTACTGTGACATCCACCGCGTCGATGTTCAGGCTGCTGGGGTAGTATTCGTCGGTGCTCCTGGCCGTGTGCAGAATGGTGGTCGCACCCGGCGCGATGCCGGTGACGGTGACGGTCTTTGGCTGGTTCCAGTTGGACGGAAGGAAGGTCACCGGGCCGCTCACCGTGGCCTTGTCCGTGGCGCCACTGGAGGGCGTTACGGTCACCCATGTCCTGGGCTTGCTGTCCAGGGTCAAGGTGTAGGTGGCGCTGCGCCCTTCCATCACGGACCGGGAGCCGTCGCTGACCGTTACGCCGGCGGTGTCATTATCGGCGATATTAACCCTGGCCCCGCTGGGTGCGCCGACCCCGTAGCCGGCGGCAGGAGCTTCGACCGAAAGATTGGCAAGGAACGTCTCGGTATTTTCCCGTATGCTGTCATCCAGGATGGCCACGGTGAAACTGGCCGTCGTTGCGCCCTTGGCAATGGTCACCGTGTCTGGGTGTCGGTAGTCCTGCCCCCTGGTGGCGCGGGAGGCGGTGCTAGAACCGGGCGAGACCCGCAGCCTCACCTCCTCCTGAGCGGCGCTGCTCAGCGTAAGGGAAACGGTGATTGAGCCGTCGCCCTCGCCGACGTTGTACTGGGACTGTCCCAGGGAGATGGCGATGGTCGCGTCCTTGATGGTAATGGTGGCGGCTTGCGCGCCGGCGGCTTTTCTGCCCCAATCCGCCGTTACGCCCTGGCCGGGTGTGATGGACAGCTTGAGAGTCTCGTCAGTCTCGACTTGCTGGTCAGGGACAATGGGGACGCGCAGCGTGGCGGTGGTATTCCCCGCCGCCACGGTGACGGAGTCGGGTCGAGCCGAGCCGGTGTCGGCCGCCGCGGCCGTGCTGTCCGCGTAGTTGTAGGTGACGCTGAACGTCATGTCCATCGGAGCGGCTTCGCTCAGGGTAACCGTGAGTTCCGCGTCCTCGCCCTCGGCGGCGGTGGCGGCGGAGGCAATCTCAAAGAACTTGGTGGGCGCAACCACTGTTGGGCGCGTAACGCTCACGCTGACCGAACGGGTCTTGCTGCTGCTGAAGTTGGCGTCATCGCTGCTGACCTGGTGCGTGATGCGGTCCCGGCCGAACTCGATCCCGCTGACGGTAATGTCCTGCGGGGTGTCCCAATTGGTGCGGGTGAAAGTCACCGGGCCGCTCGCCGTCGAATAGCCCTGGCCCTGGTATTGCGGCGTGACGGTAACGTCATGGGTCGGCCGGTCGGTCAGGACTACGGTGTAGGTCGCGGTCTTGCCCTTCTCTACGGTCAGCGAACTCCGGTTAACCAGCACGTAGTGGGAATCTTCGCTGGTAATGGTGATGGTGGCCGTCGCGCCGCTGGCGTGCCGGGCGTAGTAGTCGCTCCGGTCCACGGCCGGGTCGCGCACGGGGGCGATGCGCAGCTCGATGGTCTCGTCGTCCTCGTAGGCGATGTCATCGATGATTGTGATTTGCAGGCTGGAGGTCGTCACTCCGCCGGAGACGGTCACCGAACCTGGCACGCGGTAGTCGCTGGACTGCGTGGTCGTTCCGGTTTTGAGTACCTCAACTTTGAAGGTGACGTTGTGGTCGGACGGGTGGCTCAGTGAAACCGGCACCGTCAGCATGCCGCCGGTAACGTCCTCTGCCACCGTCGCGGTGTATTTGGTCGTTGCGCCCGCGCCGGTTCCGAAGGCAACCTTGGCCGTCGCCCGGGTGCCGTCATGTATGGTCACCGTGGCCCTGTTCCCGCCGGCGGAGGCCACGCTCCACCTGATGTCGTCGGTGGAAATGGTCACGGTAAAGGGTTCGGGTCCTTCCACCACTCCATCGGTGGGGATGGGGATGCTGATGGTGTCACTGCTCTTGCCGGCCGCCACGGTATGGGTAGCCGAGCGGAAATTATTGGTTTCGCCAGGGAGCGCCCCTCCCTCTCCGGGGCGGCGATAGGTCGCTGAGACCTTGAACACCAGAGGCTCCGCGGTGGCCTCGCCCAGGGTGATGGTCACCTCGGCGTTCCCGCCCTCGGTGACGCTGACGGCGCTGGGAATGGAATAGGTCTTGGTGGCCGATTGCGCGTCGTCGCTGTTCACGGTTATGGTTGCCGTGGAACCCGCGACGTCCCGCGCGTAGTAATCGCCCAGATCGTCCACGGATGCGTCCGCCGCGACGATGCGCAGCTCGATGGTTTCGTCGTTCTCGTAGTCGGCGTCGTTGGTGAGCGCGATGGCGACGTTCTGCGTCTTGGCCGTCGTTGGCCCGAAGGTCACTCTCTTGGCGGCGATGCTGAAGTCGCTGTTCTCGCTGGCGGTGCCTCCAGAAAGCACCTCCACCGCGAAGGTGGTGGACGCGCCGGGCAGGTGGCTCACCGTGACGGGCACGTTCAGTGTTCCGTCGCTCACGTTCTCCGCCACCGTGGCGGTGTACTTCGTGGTGGACGCCGCGTCCGTGCCGAAGGCGATCCTGGCGTTGGCCCGATCATCGTCCTGGATGGTCACCGTGGCGGCGGACGGGTTGCCCGCCCTGAATATCGAGCCTTGCGGGACGGAAAGGGACACGGTGAGCGTCTCGTCCTCCTCCACCAGGCCGTCGGACGTCGTGACGAGGCTGCTGCTGGCCGTCGTCGCCCTGGCGGCCATGGTGACCGAGCGGCCGGAGAAGGCGGCGTAATCGGTCGAGGCCGCGCCGCCGTCGGCGGTGTCCAGCGTGACCATGAGGGTACTGGCCAAGGAGGCATCGGCGGCGGCGTAGCGGGAAATCCCCAGGCTGACGGTTCCGCCTTCGGTGACGGAATAGCTGGCCTGGTCGAAGAGCACCTCATCGCCCGCCGGCGTGGTGCTCGCCCCCTTGACACGCACCCACCGGCTGGACGCCTCCGCCCCCTGGCCTCTGAAGACTCCGGTGAGCGACCGCACGTGCACGCCCGTGACCTTCCGGTTCGCCAGGCCCTCTATCGTGTAGCTGGTCTCCCCGGCCGGGATGATCCTGCCGTTTACCGGCAACAGGGGGACGCCGGGCCAATCCGGGTGTCTCTCCATGCCCGGGTTGTCGTATTTGCCGTAGGTCTGGGCCCACCTCACGGCGTGATAGATCTGGTCGTCCTCCACGTCCGGGCGGGAGGTGATGGTCCAGGACACCGTGAGCTTGCCGTCTCCCGGCGCCACCTGCACGTTGGTGGGCTCGTAGTTCCTGGCTCCGCCGCCGCCGTCAATGATTTTTACCGGCGTATCATCATCGCTGGTGATGATGACGGTCGCGGTGCTGCCGGCGTCCCGGGCGTAGTGGTCGCCCGGGTCGTTCGCCGGCTGGTCCGCCGCAACGATGCGCAGCTGGATGGTCTTGTTTTCCTCGTAGTCGCTGTCGTCGGTGAGGGTGATGGCGACGTTCTGCGTCTTGGCCGTCGTCGGCCCGAAGGGCACGCTCTTGGCGGCGATGCTGAAGTCGCTGCCCTCCGTGGCCGTGCCTCCGGAGAGGACCTCCACAGCGAAGGTGGTGGACGCTGTGGGCAGGTGGGTCACCGTGACGGGAAGGTTCAAAGCCCCGCCGGTCACGGCCTCCGACACCGTGGTGGTGTATTTCGTCGTGGACTGCGGGTCGGTTCCGAAGACAATGTAGGGCTCCTCGCTGGTGATGGTGACGGTGGCGGTGGCGCCGGCGGCGTCCCGCACGTAGTGGTCATCCGGGTCGTCCGCCGCGACAATGCGCAACTCGATGGTCTCGTTTTTCTCGTAGTCGCTGTCGTCGGTGAGGGTGATGGCGACGTTCCTGGTATTGCCGGTATCCGTCGGGCCGAAGGTCACGCTCTTGGACGCGATGCTGAAGTCGCTGCCCTCCGTGGCCGTGCTTCCGGAAAGCACCTCCACCGCGAAGGTGGTGGACGCGCCGGGCAGGTCGCTCACCGTGACGGGAAGGTTGAAAGTCCCGCCGGTCACGTTTTCCGCCACTGTGGCGATGTACTTCGTCGTGGACACCGCGTCGCTGCCAAAGGCAATGCGGGCCTCCTCGCCGATGATGGTGACGGTGGCGGTGGCGCCGGCGGCGTCCCGGGCGTAGTGGTCGCCCAGGTCGTCCACGGTTGCGTCCGCCGCGACGATGCGCAGCTCGATGGTCTCGTTTGCCTCGTCGTCGCCGTCGTTGGTGATGGTGATGGCGACGTTCTTGGTCTTGCCGGTATCCGCGGGGCCGAAGGTCACGCTCTTGGACGCGATGCTGTAGTCGCTGCCCTCGCTGGCCGTGCTTCCTGACAGCACCTCCACCGCGAAGGTGGTGGACGCGCCGGGCAGGTGGCTGACGGTGACGGGCACGTTCAGCGTCGCGCCGCTCACGTTCTCCGCCACCGTGGCGGCGTACTTGGTGGTGGACGCCGCGTCGCTGCCAAAGGCGATTCCGGCCGTCTCCCGGTCCCGGCTGATTATGGTTATCGTGGCCGTGTTGCCGCGGTACGAGTCCGCGCTATACGCGCTGTCCTGAGCGGTCACGGTAACGGTAAAGGTCTCAGTTTCCTCCACCAGCCCGTCGGCGGCGATGGTGATGGTGATGGTGTCGCTGCTCTTGCCCTTCGTCACGATATGGCTGGTCGTCTGGTGGTTATTCGTGTCGCTGGGCGAGGCTTTCCCCAGAGCGGGATTAGCAGAATAGGTGGCGGTGACCCAGAACCGCAGGTCTGACGCGGCGGCCTCGCCCAGGACGAGGGTCAGCTCGGCGTTCCTGCCCTCGACAACGCTGACGGCGTTGACGGGTATGGCGAAACCCTTGGCGGCAATCGCCGGGTCATCGTTGGTCAAGGTGACGTCGGCGGTGGCGCCGGCGTCCCGGGCGTAGTGGTCACCCAGGTCGTCCGCGACGGCGTCCGCCGCCACGATGCGCAGCGCGATGGTTTTGTCTTCCTCGTGGTCGAGGTCGTCGGTGAGGGTGATGGCGACGTTCTTGGTCTTGCCGGTATCGGCAGGCCCGAAGGTCACGCTCTTGGACGCGATGCTGAAGTCGCTGCCCTCGCCGGCCGTGGTGCCCTGGGCCAGGACCTCCACCGCGAAGGTGGTGGACGCGCCGGGCAGGTGGCTGACGGTGACGGGCACGTCCAGCGTCCCGCCGGTCACGTTCTCCGCCACGGTGGCGGCGTGCTTGGTGGTGGACGCCGCGTCCGTGCCGAAGGCGATCCGGGCGCTGGCCCGCTCGTCGTCCTGGATGGTCACCGTGGCCACGCCGGGGTTGCCCGGCTTGAATATCGAGGTTCCCGGGGTGGAAACGGACACGGTGAGCGTCTCGTCCTCCTCCACCAGGTCGTCGGACGTCGTGACGACGCTGCTGCTGGCCGTGGTCACGGTGGCGGCCATGGTGACCGAGCGGCTGCTGAAAGCGGTGTAATCGGTCGATGCGGCGGTGCCGTCGGCCGTGTCCAGCGTGAAGGTGAGGGGATCGTTCAGGGAGGGGGCGTTGATGGCGTAGCGGGAAAGCCCCAGGCTGACGGTTCCGCCCTCGGCGACGGAATAGCCAGCCTGGTCGAAGATCACCTCGTCGCCGTCCGGCGTGGTGTCCTTCCCCTTCACTCGCACCCAGTGGCTGGACTTCTCGGCCGCCGCCTCTCTTCGGGTGGGATCGCCGAACGACCGCACGTGCACGCCGGTGACCACCCGGTTCTTCAGGCCCGTTATTTTGTAGCTGGTTACCCCCGGCCCCAGAACGATGCCGTCTATGGGCCGCCCGGTGGTTTCCTTGTACCTGTTGGGGGGAGCGCCCGGGTTGTCGTAGCTGCCGTGGGTCTGGCTCCACCGCACGGCGTGCCATATTTCGTTATCCGCTGACTTCCATTCGTCCGGGCGGGAAGTAACCGTCCAGGACACCGTAAGTTCTCCGTCTCCCGGCACGACCTGCACGTTGGTCGGCTCGTAGCCCTTGGCTCCGCCTCCGCCATCGATGATAGTTGTCGTCGTATCACCGTCCTGGGCCTGGGCCGGCGGCGCCCCGCCGAAGGCAAAAAAGAAGACCGCCAGGATGGCCAGGGCGGCGGTCAACAGCAGCAGCGCGCCGGAGCGGCGTCGGGTCAGCATTTTGGACCCCCAAAAGTCGGGGGGGGGGCTGACCGGCAAGCCCGTCTCAGAGTCGCCTTGATGCTTCCGGCCTTCCCGTGGCTGCTACTATCGTGGAACATGGCGATAGAATCTCCTTGAATACTTCCTGGTCAACGGCGCCCCGCCTTGCGGCTCCACGGGGAACCACGGCTCCGGCGGTGCTGTTGCTTTTTCCGGCGGTTCGGGTCGGTCGCCGACTGACGGTTCCGGCGCAAAAAGCGGGGGAACCTTACACCAAAAGCCATATTTTAGTCCGTATTTTTAGAACCTCTTTTGTATGGGTTGATGTGTATTTATGTTTGGTCAGCTATGCAGCCGCGGCCGGACCCGCAGGCCAGCCGGCGCGTCAACTCAATCGTCGGCAATCTGGACTGAGACGGGTGTCCAACCGCAGCCAGACGCCCGCCTAAATAAGTCCATGATTCGGAGGCTCCACCCGGCCTGCCCCCTACGAGGCCGGCGTCACCGTCACCTGGAAGGCGTCGCTGACCTCGTTGCCGTCGGGGTCCTCCGCCGTGACCGTGATGGTGGCCGTTCCCGTGCCGGTCGCCACCACGGTGAGCGTCGAGCCAGTAATCCACATGGACGCCACGCCGTAGTTGGACGATGTGGCGCTGAAGGTCAGCTCGTCGCCGTCGGGGTCGTGGAACACGCCGGACAGGGAGATCGCCCCGTGCTGCGGCGGCTCCAGGCTGATGTCGGCGATGGGTTGGGCCACCGTAGGGGACCCGTCGGAGGTTTCCCGCTCCGGTTCCTCTTCCTCCGGCTCCGGTTCCACCGACACGGTGAAGTTATCGCTGACCCGGTTGCCGTCGGCGTCCTGGGCCGTAACCGTGATGGTGGCCGTGCCTTCGGCAACGCCGGTAACCGTCAGTGTGGACTGGTCCGCAGCAACCGTTACGGTGGCCTTGGCGTCGTCCGAGGATGCGGCGGTGATGGTCAGATTGTCGCCGTCGGCGTCGCTGAACGTCCCGGACAGGGACACATCCTGTGTGGCTCCCACCTCCAGGCCGGATATGTCGGTCAGGGGCAGGTCCACCACCGGCGCAGACTTCACCTTCACCGTGAAAGTGTCCGCCACGGTGCCGCCGTTGCCGTCCTTTGCGGTTACCGTGATGGTCGCCGTGCCCCGACTCCGGGCGCTCACCGTCAGCGTAGAGTAGTCGGCGTCCACCGACACCGTGGCCACGGCGTCAGTGGACGAACTGGCCGTGATGGTCAGCGCGTCGCCGTCGGCATCGGTGAACACCCCGGACAGGGATACCGTGTACGTTGCGCTCTCATTGGCGATGGTGGCGCCGGCGATAGGAGAGGCCACCGTGGGCGCCCGGTTGGGCTGCTCCGACTCCGGAGCCGGGACCACCGACACCTCGAACTCATCGCTGACCCGGTTGCCGTCGGCGTCCTGTGCTGTAACCGTGATGGTCGCTACGCCCCCGGCCACCCCCGCAACCGTCAGCTTGGACCGGTCCGACGCCACCGTTGCGGTGGCCCTGGCGCTATCCGAGGAACCGGCGGTAATGGTCAGGCTGTCCCCGTCGGCGTCACTGAACACCCCCGACAGGGAAACGTCCTGGCTGTTGCCTGTCTCCAGGCTGGAAATGTCGCTGATCGCTGAGGCCACCACCGGCTCCGCCTTCACCGTGACGGTGAAGGCGTCATCCGCCGTGCCGCCGTTGCCGTCGTCGGCGTTGACGGTGATGGTCGCCGTGCCCCGGGCCTGGGCGGATACCGTCAGGCCGGAGTGGTCGGAGGACACTGAGACAGTGGCCACGGCTTCGTTGGAAGAAGCCGCCGTGACGGTCAGGCTGTCGCCGTCGGCGTCGCTGAACACACCGGACAGGGATGCCGTGTGCGTTGCGCTCTGGTTGACTATGGTTACGTCTCCCAGGGCGGCGGCCACAGTGGGCGCCTGGTTGGGCTGTTGCTGCTGCCCGGTGGCCTCGATCTCCTTCAGCGCCTTGGCCACCTCCACCCAGCGGCTCCAGGCGTTGCCCCTATCGGCAAATCCCTGGGCCTCATCCGCAGTCATGGGCGTCAGCGTCGTGTCGGCCACCGTCTCCCCGAAGGCCAGCAGCACCCGGTCCCAGCGGTCGGTGTGGGCCTTGTAGCTTGACCACTGCGGGTCGTTGCGCCATTGGTACATCTGCGCGATGAGCGCCGCGTACTTCCTCGCCACCGGCGCGTCGAAGGTGTCGCTGACCCCATTGCCGTCGGCGTCCCGGGCCGTCACCGTGATGGTGGCCGTTCCCACGGACACCCCGGCAAGCGTCAGCCTGGACCCGTCGGACGCCACGGACACCGTGGCCACGGTTTCATCCGAGGATGTGGCGGTGATGGTCAGGGCATCGCCGTCGGCGTCGCTGAACGCGCCGGACAGGGACACTTCCCGCGTGGCATCCACCTCCAGCCCGCTCACGTCGGCCAGGGCCGATGCCACCACCGGCGCGGTCTTCACCGTCACCGTGAACGTGTCCTCAACCGTGCCGCCTCTACCGTCGGCGGCCGTTACTGTGATGGTCGCCATGCCCCGGCTCTTGGCGCTCACCGTCAGCGTTGAATAGTCGGCGGCGACGGACACCGTGGCTTTGGCTTCATCCGAGGATACGGCGGTGACGGTCAGCGCGTCGTTGTCGGCGTCGCTGAACACTCCCGACAGGGACACTTCCTTGGTCCCGCTCTGGTTGACGATGGTGGCGTCGGCGATGGCGCTCGCCACCGTGGGCGCCCGGTTGGGCGTTCCCTGCTGTTGCTGTGGCGCGGCCTCGATCTCCTTCAGGGCAGCGGCCACCTCCACCCAGCGGGACCAGCCCCGGTCGGCGAAGTCCCGGGCCTCAGCCGCCGTCATCGGCGTCAGCGTCGTGTCGACCACCGTCTCCCCGAAGGCCAAAAGCGCCCGGTCCCAGCGGTCGGTGTGCGCCTGGTAGCCCACCCACTGCGGGTCGTTGCGCCACTCGTACATCTGGGCGATCAGCGCGGCGTACTTCCTCGCCACCGACACGTCAAAGGCATCGCTGACCCGGTTGCCGTCGGAGTCCTGTGCCGTGACCGTGATGGTTGCGGTGCCCTCGGTCACCCCCGACACCGTGAGCGCGGAGTGGTTGTCGGACACCGACACCGTGGCAACGGCGTTATTGGACGAACTGGCGGTAACGGTCAGCGCCTCGCCGTCGGCGTCGCTGAAGACGCCGGACAGGGACACCTCATGCGACGAACCCGCCTCCAGGCCGCTCACGTCGGCCAAGGGCTGGTCCACCACCGGCGTGTCGCCAGTGGAACTGCCCCTCCCCGCGAAAACCCAGGGGCGGGCCTGCTTGATCGCAAGTATGTTGGCGCTGGTGATCTTGAACTCGATCTCCATGGCGAACGGCTCGCCGGGCGCGGGCCGGTACAGCGCCTTGAAGCGGTCATGGATGGCGGCGAGGTGCCGGCGCAACTGGCTCATTTGCGCGTCGCTCATGAGCAGTCCCCTGGGCTCCTTCTGATTGGAGTACGCCAGGACATCGTAACTGCCGTCCGGCAGCAGCAGGATTTCTTCCGGCGCCGAGTGCGCCTCGGGGTTGGTGACCAGGTCCTCGCCGACCTGCGTGTTGACGTAGTAGGCCCCCTCACGCCCGCTGAACGGATCGAAACTGACGGCGACGCCGTTGACCGGTTCGTCGGAGTAGTTGGGGTGCACCAGGACCCCCATGGCGGTCCGGGTATGGTCGATGCGGTGGAAGTCGCGTTCGACGAAGGCCCGGAAGTTCCACAGGCTCGCCCACACCCCCTTGATGGACTTGTCGATGCCGTCCTCCGCCGTCTCGTCCGGGTCCTGCGTCTTGGAGTCATACAGTCCCGCGCCGCTGAAGCCGGGCAGGTCCTCGTTGTTGGTGCTGGACCGGTAGCGCAGCGATTGCCCCTCCGGGTACGTGGCGTGCATCGTGGTCAGGGCTTGGGTGATCCACTGCGGGCTTTCCGCGTCCTTGATGGCGTCACGGAGGTCGTCCAGCATCTCCTCCTGGATCTCGTAGTCCGTCTGGAACTTAGGGTGCGCCAGCATCGCCGTGACGGCGGCGCTGAGCTTGGCGCCGGCTGGCAGCGTGAACTTGTCATCATCGTCCCACTTCTTCTTGCCGAAGAGGGTTTCCTCCGCCAGGACGGCGTTCTTCATGAACTCGTCGTAGAAATAGAACGGCACGGCGAACCCGTCGGGGACGGTCCCCTCCGGGAAGTCCAGCGTCCCCAGCACGGCCACGTTGGCTGCCTTGACGCCGAAGGCGTCCCAATCATCGAACCCAACGCTGCTGAGGGCAGTGATCTTGGTGACCGAGAGGTCCCGCTCCGGCGTCTGGGTCTTGGCGGGCCGGGAGGATTCATAGTGCGCGTCCACCTCCGCCCTGGTGGCGGCGCGCAGGGTGTACCCGCTCCGGGTCACCTCATAGTGGACGTGGCGGCCGATGAGATCGTCGATATCGGAGTCGTCCAGGGCGTCGCGGATGAAGGCGTTGGGAACGTCGTCTTGCACGGCGCGCAGGTTGACGTGGGACAGCGGGGTCTGGGGCACGGTGGTGATGATGCCGGCCACCCGGGGCAGGTCGTTGGGCAGCGTCTCATAGATCACCACGTCCCGGGGGTTGGGGCGTTCGTCATCCGGCGCCGCCCGCAGGAAACCGTACCCCTCTCCCTCGTTGAGCGGAATGAAGTCGACGTCGGGCAGGATGTCTTCTTCCAGCAGCACGTTGACCCGGGATGCGTCATACAGCGCCTTCTCCCGGTAATAGAGCGGCAGTGCTGATTCGTACACCGGGTAGTAAGCCAGGTTGTTGTCCAGCAACGGCATACTGGCGGCGAGCGCCTCATTCGCATAGGCTACCCTCTCGAAGGAGTAAGCATCCTTGGGCTGGAATTCGAAACGGTAAACGCCCAGAGATCCGTCGGGCGCGACGGCATTGGGGTGATAGACGATAACGCCCCGCATCGCCGATTTTGCCAGAAACCAGATGTTTTCGGGCCGAAGAACGCCTCGGTCCCGACGGAGTTGCGCCATGTATAATTGGTTCAAGAAAGGGGAGTGCGTTCGGTGGGTCGTCGTGTTCATGAAATAGATCATCGGGCGGGCGGTATTGAAGATATAGAACTTGACGAACTCGAGATCGGCGAGATGGACGTCCCAAGGGACATCCTCACCCTGGTAGGAAAGCCTCTCGAAGGTGGCGCGGTCGGGAATGGCCACGGCGCCGTCTCTGATGTCGACGGCTTCGGCTTTGTTGACCGGGTTTTTGGTTCCAAGGTCCCGCAGTTCCGTGATGTCGTCGATGCAGTCCGCGTCCACGTCGCCGGGATTGGCGACCCGGTATTTCTCCACCCGGTAATGGGCTTCGGGAAGCGCCGCCAGCTGCTCGGTCAGCGTTGTCGTGCCATCTTGCCCCAACGTCACCGAGACCGGGATCTCGAGATCAGCGTCCAAGTCGGGCCGCACGTAAAGCACGAAGTAGTCGGCGGTCGTGGACGCCAACACGATGGGAACCTTGGAAATCGCCACATCCACCGGTCTGCCGCCGCTTATGGGACACGTTCCCGGGATGGTCACGGATGCCGAATTGGAAGCCTCGGCGCTCCACCCGTCCGCCCTGGCCTTGACCTGGTAGGTATAAGTCTCGCCCTGTTTGGCGGCGCCCCGGTCGGTGTAGCTGGTGTCGGTGGAACCGGTATCGAGCAGGTATGAGCCCATGCCGGGCTGGCCGGACTCGCGCCGCAGCACCTCGTAGCCCGTTACGACACGGGTTTGGTCTGCCGGGGCGTCCCAGGTCAGCCGGACCCCATCGGCGATGACCGTCGCTTGCAGGTTGCCGGCCGCGGTGGCCGGTGTGGGCGTGGACGTAGGTGTCGGGAGTTGGGCCTGTTCGTCCCGGATTTCGCCTTGCAGAGTGGCGGTAGCAACGCCGACGGACAACGTGTAGTTGCCCGCCTTGAACACCCCCTGGTCCTGCAAGGAGTAGGTCACCTTCACGTCGTAGGAACCCGCCGCCGCCGACGGGAACGCCCCGCTCACCGCCAGCCCTCCGGCCCGCAGGTCCGCCAGCTCCGCCGGCAGCACCCCCGTTCCCTGGGCGCTGCCGGTGTCAAAGGTGACCGCCGTGGTCCCGTCAGCCAGCCGTGAGTTCACTCGCACCCCGCTTATGGTCGTGATCTCCAGAGGCGTGATGTCTCCGCTCACGCTGATCGTCACGGCGTAGTTGCCCGCGTCCGCCCCGCCCACGCTGGTCCCGGTGATGGCCAAGCCCGTTCCGACGTCCGCCGAGGCGTAGGTTCCTCCGGTGACTGTCACCGTATCGCCAGGGACAATGTCCCCGGCCGCGAACCGGCCGCCGAGGATGCCCGCCACCGCCGTCGTGCCGTCGTATCGCTTGTTGACCCCGCTGGCGGTGTAGGCTGCCGCCTTGGGCGTGATGATGTACGTCGCAACCGTGGGACCGGTCGGCAGGGCGTACTTGGTCGCGTAGGCCGGCCTGATAGCCAGCGTGCCCATGTTGATCGAATAGCTTCCCGCGTCATCACCCGGCGTCCGGCCCAGGCGGCCCGACACCACGTCCGCCGCCGCATCACCGTCTACCAACCCGCTCACCGTGTGGCTCAGGGCGTCGGTTCCGCCGTACTTCCGTGTCGTGTTCCCCGCCTTGATCGCCAAAACCCGCGCTCCTCCGATGGAGCAGGTCAGCGTCGCCTGGGCGCTGGTCGCCTGGCGTCCCTCGGCGGTTTCGTAGTTCGCCTTGACGCTGAGGCTGACCGGCTTCTCCGACGGGTAGCTGCCCCACCGCAGCAGCGTCTGTCCCTTGACGTTGCCCTGCTCCCGCCGACCGTCCGGCAGCGCCAGCTCGTAGTCGTAGGAAACCGCCTCCTCACCTGCCCACTCCGGCACGTCCCACATGAACCACACCACATCCGTTCTCGTGATGCATTGCAGGTTCGACGGCGGCGGCGGTTCGGCGCCCTGGGCCTGGGCCGGCCCTGAGGACAGCTGCGCCAGCGCCGCCACACCGGCAGTCAATGCCACCGCCAGCAGCGCCAGCGCGCAGAGCGCCCCGCGGCGCCGGGTCCGCTGGATAGCGTGAAGCCGGTGAAGCGAACGGAGGACTCCGGTCGGCTTTGCATTCATATGGCCGTGTAACCTCATTGGCGGGTTCCGGTTTCCGGCGATCGTCAATCCATGTCGATCATTCCAGGCGGCGGGCATATAGCTGAACTTGGGCCGGCCCGCCGCTATGGTCAACCGGCCTCGATCTCCTTCAGGGCGGCGGCCACCTCCACCCACCGGACCCAGGCGGTGCCCCGGTCCGCCAGTTCCTGCGCCTCCGCCGCCGTCATCGGCGTCAGCGACCCGTCGGAGACGGTCTCCCCGAAGGCCAAGAGTGCCCGGTCCCAGCGGTCGGTGTGGGCCTTGTAGCTCACCCACTGCGGGTCGTTCCGCCACTCGTACATCTGCGCGATGAGCGCGTTGTACTTCCTCGCCACCGGCGCGTCGAAGGTGTCGCTGACCCGGTTGCCGTCGCTGTCCTGGGCCGTGACCGTAATCGTCGCCGTGCCCACGGACACTCCCGCCACCGTCAGCTTGGAGAAGTCCGACGCAACGGACACCGTGGCCACGGCGTCGTTCGAGGACATGGCGGTGATGGTCAGGGGGTCGCCGTCGGCGTCGCTGAACACCCCGGACAGGGACACGTCCTGTGTAGATCCGACTTCCAGCCCAGTCAGGTCGGCGATGGATGAGGCCACCGTTGGCGCCCGGTTGGACGCGGCCTGCTGCTGCTGTGGTGGCGTGCAGGCCGCGCGCTGGTCGTCCGGGTTCAGGCTGCCGTACTTCAGTACGGGATAATGGCACGACGTTCCGAAGTCCCAGGGGTCGTCGGCGTTGCCGTCGCCGTCCAGGTCCACGTTCCAGCCGGCGTAGATTCCGGTGTAGCCCGTGGGGGATTGCAACTCCGCCGTGGTCTTGCCCACGCCGGCCGGGCTGCTGCTCGAGCCGGAGGTTTGGGTGTCCCAGTAGGAGTTGGTGACCACGCCAGATTCGTGACGGCCCACCAGCCCGCCGGCATTGCCGCCGGTCGCCAATGTTTCACCAACAGCGTAGCTGGCGGTGATGTCTCCACCGTTTTTGCCCACCAGGCTGCCGGCGTCCTTGCCTCCGGCGACCGACGCGGAAGCGTAGCTGGCCACGATGGAACCTCCGTAGTTGTAACCCACCAGGCCACCAGTGTTGACCGTGCCCGAAACCGCGCCGGTAGCGTAGCTGCCCCGGATGCTGCCATAGTTGATTCCGGCCAGTCCTCCAACTTGATTACTGCCCTTTATTACGCCGGAAACATAGCTGTGACTGATCGTGCCGTGGTTTCGCGCCACCAAGCCGCCGACATCGCTGAAGCCGGCGATATACATCGATTCCATGTTCAAGTTGCGAATTACCCCGGCGGTGGATACGCCCAAGATGAGCCCGCTGGTGGCGGCCTGATATTTGCTATAGAGGGGATGGTGGTAGTTGATGTAGAGGTTGCGGATGGTATGGCCATTGCCGTCGAGCACGCCGCTGAAATAGACTCGCACGGTAGCAGTGCCAGTATTACCAGTGGTCCGGTACGAGGATTTGGCTCCGATGCCCCACCAGCCCACTCCCGCGTTCCAGTAGGCGTCGCCGGCGTCGGCTTTGCCGCTGCCGTTGGTATCGAAGTCCAAGTCGGCGGTCAGCTCGTAGCCTTTGCATCCCGACGACGGGCAGCCCATGCCCGGCGCCGCGTCGGGGAAAGCGGCGGCGTAGTCGGCGGCAAAACTGCTCCCTTTCTCCTGGGAGAGTAGGCCGGTCTGACTGTTCGCGCGGGGCCCGTATTTCTGGTTTGTGACGCCGTCGCTGTCCAGGTCCCATCGGATGGCGTGGAGCTGAGCCAGGTTGGATACCTCGATCAGGCCGTCGTCGTCCGTGTCGTAGTCGGTATTGCCGGCCACTGCGCAGGGCGCGCGCTGGTCGTCAGGATTCAGGCCGCCGTACTTCAGCACGGGATACTGGCACGACTCGCCGAAGTCCCAGGGGTCATCGGCGCTGCCGTCGCCGTCCAGGTCCACGTTCCAGTCGGCGTAGATCCCGGCGTAGCCCGTTGGGGATTGCAGCTCGGCAGTGGTCTTGGGTTGGCCCTGGGAGCTGACGGAGACGCCCGAGGCGGTCGTGTCCCAGTAGCTGAGGCCGGCGGCCTCCCCCGAGACCCAGGTGGTGTCGCTGTAGGCCAGGCCGCTCACGTCCTCGAGGCCGGACACCGCGCCGGTGGCGTAGCTGGCGGTGATGCTCCCCTGGTTGTAGCCCACCAGGCCGCCAACCTTCTCGCCATTGGGCGCGGACACCGCCCCGGTGGCGTAGCTGGCGATGATCTTCTGGCCCGCGTAGTTCAGGCCGACCAGGCCTCCGGTGGCGTAGCCCTTGCCGTCGTAGGTGCTGGGGACGTAGTTGCCGTTGGAGTCGCCGGCGCCGGTGACGTTTCCGGTGGCGTAGCTGGCGACGATGGTGCCCTCGTTGCCGCCCACCAGACCGCCCACGTCATCGCGGGTGCCGGTCACCGTGGCCGTGGAGTAGCTGCCAATGATCATGCTGGTGTCATGGGAACCACCGACGAGGCCGCCCACTCCGCTCGTGCCGGACACGGCGCCGGTGGTGTAGCTGTTGATGATAGTACCGGCGTTTTCGCCGACCAGACCGCCGGCGTGCACGTTGCCCTCCAGCAGCACGCCTTCCACTCCGACGTTGCGGATAATGGCGGAGGCCCCGGTGGTCCCGAATAGCCCGTTGTAAGCGAAGTTCCCCCCTATGTAGAGGTTCCGGATCACATGGCCATTGCCTTCGAAGACCGCGGTAAACTCAACGGTAGTCCTCAGATACTCGTAATAACCCCCAAAACCGCCCCATGTCACTTTCGAGGAGAAGGGCCCGCCCAGGCCGATGTGCCGGTCGCCGGCGTCGGCCCGACCGTTGCCATTGGTGTCGAAGTCCAGGTCGGCGGCCAGTTCGTAGCCTAGGCAGCCCGTCTGCGGGCAGCCCATGGGAGGTCCGGACTTGGGACCTCGGAAAACATCGGCGTTGGGGAAAGCGGCGCCGTAGGCGCTACCGTAGCGGTTGATGGGGGAGCCGTCACCGTCCAGGTCCCAGTGAATGGCGTTGAGCTGTTCGCGGGTGCACACTTCGATGAGTCCATCGTTGTCGGCGTCGTAGTCGCCGTCGGCGGGCGTAGTGCAGCCGGAGTCGGCCACGGGCGTGGATGTGGGCGACGTGGCGTCGTCGTTGTCGATGATGGCCAGGGTCAGCGGCGCAGCCGTCAGGGAAGACGCGCTGGCCGCGGCGTTGAGGATGATGGTCTCGTTGTCATCGTCAACCGAGTCATCGACGACGGTGATGGTTGTCGTGCCGCCGGTGGCGCCGGCCGCGATATTGACGGTGGCGGATGAGAGGGTGTAATCATCGCCCGCCGTGGCCGTGCCGCCGGTGGTCAACGCAACGCTCACACCGCCCGGGCCGGCCGGACTGGACAGCCCAACCAGCACGGTAACCGGGCTGCCGCCCTCGGCCGGCAGTCCGTCGGCAGCCAGCATGAGCGCGGAGCCGCAGGCGGCCACTGCGGTGAGTTCGCCCTGGAGGGTGTCGGTGATTGCCAACAGGGTGTAGTTGTTCGCCTTGAAGCCGCCCCGATCTTGGAGGTGGTAGGCCACGGCCACGTCGTGGGTCCCCGGCGTGGCCGCCGGGAAGGCTCCGCCCGCTTGCAGCCCGCCGGACCGGAAGTCCGAAAGCTCCGAGGACAGCACGCCCGCGCCCGTGGCGGCGGACGTGTCAAAGGTCGCCGCCACGCTCCCATCGGCGGGACGGCTGACCACCGTCACCCCGCCGATGGACGTGATTGCCCGGGCCGTGATGGTGTAGGTCGCCACCGCCGGACTGGCCGGCAGGGCGTACTTGTCCGCGTAGGCCGCAGCGACCGCCAGCGTCCCCATGTTGATGGCGTAGGTTCCCGCATCATTCCCGGCCGCCCGGGACAGCGTCCCCGCAACCACGTCTCCCGCCGCGTCGCCATCCACCAGACCGCTCACCGTGTAACTGAGATCGTCCGTTCCCCCGTACTCCCGACTGGGACTGCTGGGCGTGATCGTCAGCGTGCGCGTCTGCGCCGCCGGCTGCCCCGGCGTCCCCTTCACCGCCACCCACCGGCTCTCCAGCCAGTCGGTCCGGTGGCCCGCGCGGGTCCCGCCGCCCCGGGTGCGGCGCAGTTCCACCTCGTACTCCCTGCCGTTGGTCAGCCCCGTGATGACGTGGCGGTTCCCGGAAACCTGCTCCCCTTCCGCCGCCGTGGCCTCCGGCGCGTCCTCCCCGTAGCCGATCTTCCAGCCCGGCAGCCCCACCTGGTTCAGCCACGTGGTCGTCCCCGCCTCCCGCCACCGGGCCCAGTACAGGTTGCGCGCGCGCGTATCCGTGTGGGACTCCCAACTCAGCGTCAGTTGCCCGTCCCCCGGCGTCAGGTCCACCCCTTTGGGGTCCTCCACCGTCCCCTGCTCCACGATCACCCGGTAGGTCCTGGTGTCCTTCCCGTCCAGGGAGGTCACCTCGATGGTGATCAGGCCGTAGCCCACAAAGGCCCGCCAGGGGCCGCTGGCCTCCCCGCTCACCAGATCCTTCTTGGCGCGCCGGACCTCACCCAGGGCCTCGGTGCCCTGCACCACGATGGACTTGGCCCCGGGCGCCGCCGTCGTCACCACCGCCGCCAGGTAGAGCGTCCCATCCTCTTCCACCCCTTCCTCCGGCCCCAGCATCGGCACCCGCACCCGGTAGTCGTACACCCCGGCCGTCAGCGCCGGACGCAGCTGGTAGGCTGGACCGGCGTAGGGCACCAGGTCATGCGCGTCGGGTTGCCGGCCGGTGGCACGGTGCACCGCCAGGCCCTGTAGGGTGGCGTCTCCCGACGCCGCCGCCGACGCCCGCACCACCGTCACTGTGTAGCTCCGGCTGGTGTAGTCGTCCGGCGCCGTGACCTTCACCCTGATTACGTTCTCCCCCTGCTGTAGCGGGATTGCCCCGCTGGCCTGCCCGCTGGCCACCACCGCCCCGTTCACCGTGATGGTCCCCTTGTCGTACTGGTTGGTGGCGGTCACTTGCACCGCCGCCACGCTGTAGGGCGCCCAGCCCTTGTACTCGCCCTGGCTCCCGAAGAAGACCGCCGGATGCAGCTTCACCTGGGACACCCTCAGGTCCGACAGACTCGCCAACGGCGCGTGGGTCGCCGTCACCCCGTAGACCCGCCGGGTCTGGCCGTCCTCGGCGGTGACCACCACCTCAACCCGCAGCGGCGTGTTGACGTGCAGGAAGAACTGCTCGCTCTGGGATCCGCTCCGCACCGCCTTGCCGTCCACGGTGATGGTGGCGCCGGCGTGGCTGGCCGTGGGCCGCAGCGTCGCCCAGCTGTTGCCCAGGGGCACGGTGGCCCCGTACTCGCCGGTCTGGGGCGCAAAGGCCGGCCGCAGGGGGATGCTGCCGCGCCGCAGCAGCTCCAGCCCGCTGAGGGTGGCGTCCTGGGACTTGGTCTGCTGGGGCTGCGGGGCCGGCGGCGGCGGCGGTTCCTGCTCCACCGGCTGCGGCGCCGGAGTGGGTGTCGGCGTCGGGGTCGGAGTAGGAGTAGGAGTAGGTGTCGGCGTAGGCGTGGGTGTGGGCGTGGGAGTTGGAGTGGGAGTGGGCGTCTCCTCCTCCGGCTCCCCTCCCACGTAGCACACCAGCTCCGCCTCGGCGCCGGCCACCTCGCTGCCCCCGGCAGTCTCGTAGATCGTCTTGACCCGGAACCGGGTCTCCTTCCCCTTCTGGTAACTCCCCGGCCGGTACACCAGGGTGCTGCCCTGCAGCCGGGAACCCTCCTCCTTGCCGTTGGGCAGGGTCAAGGCGTAGTCGTAGGCGTACACCTCCCCGCCGGACCAACTCGGCGCGTCCCACAAGAAGGCCACCCGCTCCGTCTCCGCGATGCAGCGCAGGTTGGACACCGCCGGCGGCGCATCCTCCTGGGCCTGGACCAGCCCCGACGACCACAGCGCCAGCCCCGCCAGCCCTACGACCACCAGCCCCGCCAGCACCAGCAGCGCTCTTGCACCCACCGCGCGAGGGCGCCGGGTCGTCAGGGCGGCGTACAGCCGGCCCAGCAAGGGAACGAGGCTCCACGGGGGCGTGAATTTCATCGGGGACCTCCGGAGTGCGTTATCAAAGGGAGTGCGGTGCGAACCTACACCAAAATCCGTATTTCGGTCCGTATTTTTAGAGCCTCTTTTGTATGGGTTGATCTATTGTATGGGTTGATCTATGCTTGCGCCAGATCAGCTATACAGTCGGGCCCGGACCCCGAAGGCCGTTGCCACAACGGCGGCGGCAGTCCGGGCCGGGAGGAATACATGGACCAGCCGGAACAGCCATACCGGGAGGTCCAGGCGCTTCAGGAGCGTCTGTCCCGCCTGAGTGAGGCCAGCCGCCGCATCAACGAGAGCCTGGACTTCGACGCCGTGCTCCAGGGGGTCCTGGACTCGGCCCGCTCCCTGACCGCCGCCCGCCACGGGGTGATGATCCTCTTCGACGAAGGGGGACAGGTCCGGGACTTCCTGTCCTCGGGGTTGACCGGGGAGGAGTCCGGACGGCTCTGGCTGATGCCCGAGGGACTGCGCATCTTCCAGGCGCTCACCGACATCTCCGAACCGGTGCGGCTGCCCGACCTGACGGCCCACGTCCACGCCCTGGGCTTCAGCGAGTTCACCATTCCCATGGCGGTGGGCCCGGTCTACCGCTTCCTGGCGGCGCCCATGTTCCACCAGGGAGTGCGGGTGGGCCACGTCTTCCTCGGCTACAAGGAAGACGGCCGGACGGAGTTCAGCCAGGCCGATGAGGAGACGTTGGTGATGTTCGCGTCCCAGGCGGCCCTGGTCATCGCCAACGCCGGCGCCCACCGGGAGGAACGACGGGCCCGGGCCGACCTGGAGACCCTGGTGAACACGTCTCCGGTGGGGGTGGTGGTCTTCGAGGCCCAGACGGGCCTGCCGGCGTCGGTGAACCGGGAGGCCGTGCGCATCGTGGACGGCCTGCGGGAGGAAGGTCAGCAGGTCGAGGACCTGCTGGAGGTGCTGACCTGCGTGCGGGGCGACGGCCGGGAGGTCTCCCTGCGGGACTTCACCCTGGCGGAGTTGCTCAGCTCCGGGGAGACGGTCAGGTCCGAGGAGATCACGCTGCGGGTCCCCGATGGTCCCAGCATCGGCGTGCTGCTCAACGCCACCCCCATCCACGGTGAGGACGGAGGGGTGACGTCGTTCGTGGTGACCCTGCAGGACCTGACTCCGCTGGAGGAACAGGAGCGGCTGCGGGCCGAGTTCCTGGCCATGGTCAGCCACGAGCTCAGGACCCCATTGGCGGCGGTGAAGGGGTCGGTGGACACGCTGCTGGAGGCAGCGGGGGAGCTGGACCCGGCGGAGACGGCCCAGTTCCACCGCATCATCCGGGACCAGTCGGACCGGATGCGCCACCTGATCGGCGACCTTTTGGACGTGGCGCGCATCGAGACCGGCCACCTGCCGGTGGCGCCCGAGCCCTCGGAGTTGTCAACCCTGGTGGAGGAGGCGGTGAGCCGGTTCACGGCCGGAGGAGACAGGAACCCGCTGAGCGTGGAGTTGGCGGAGGACCTGCCCCTGGTGCTGGCCGACAAGCTGCGCGTCCTCCAGGTGCTGGGCAACCTGCTCTCCAACGCCGCCGGCTACTCCCCCGAGGGTTCGCCCATCGTGGTGAGCGCGGTGCGCGATGGGGTGCACGTGGCGGTGTCGGTTACCGACCGGGGCCGGGGCATACCGGCGGAGTTGCTGCCGGAGCTGTTCCGCAAGTTCTCGCGGGCTTCTGAACGGGACACGGCATCGGCCGTGGACGGGTCGGGGCTGGGTCTCGCCATCTGCCGGGGCATCGTGGAAGCCCACGGGGGCCGCATCTGGGCCGAGAGCGACGGGCCGGGGCTGGGGGCTCGGTTCACCTTCACCCTGCCGGCTTCGGAGACCGCGGCCTTTGTCGCTACGGCTCCCGCCTCCGGCGGCTCCCGGCGGCAGGCCCGGGGCCGGGTGCGCGTGCTGGCCGTGGACGACGACCCCCAGGCCTTGCGCTACGTGCGGGACGTGCTGACCCGGGCCGGCTACGCGGCCGTGGTCACCGGCGACCCGGCCGACGTGCCCCGGCTCATGTCCGAACACAAGCCCCACCTGGCCCTGCTGGACCTGGTGCTCCCGGACACCGACGGCATCGAGCTGATGCACCAGGTCCACCGCATCGCGGAGGTGCCGGTGATCTTCCTGTCGGAATACGGCCAGGGCGACACCGTGGCCCGGGCCTTCGACATGGGAGCGACGGACTACGTGGTCAAGCCCTTCTCGCCCACCGAGCTGGCGGCCCGGATAAGGGCGGCGCTGCGCCGGGGGGTGGAACCCTCCCCGGGGGAGCCATCGGCGCCCCACGTCCTGGGGGAGCTGAGCATCGACTACGCCCGGCGCCAGGCGAGCCTGGCCGGGGAGCCGGTGGAGCTGACGGCCACGGAGTACGCGGTGCTGTACCAGTTGGCGGTGCAGGCCCCCAACGTGCTAACCCACGGCCTGCTGCTCCGGCGGGTGTGGGGGCCGGAGCGGGTGGGCGAGGGCTGGCTGCTGCGGGATGTGGTGAAGAAGCTGCGCCGCAAGCTGGGGGATTCCGCCGCCAACCCCAGGTACATCTTCACCGAGCCCCGGGTGGGATACCGCATGGCCGTGGGGGAGACGGTGGAGCGTTAGAAAGCCGATTGAAGGCCGGGGCAGTAACCTCTACGGGGCGTTACTGCTGTCCCCGTCAGGTGGTGTCCTGGTAGTGCCGCGCGATTTGAAACGCTAGCATCCGGATCACAAGCAACACCATGCCCAGCGCCATCACTCCCGCGCCTGCCCATAGCAGTTTGTTGGTCATCAGTCCTCCGACGAAACCCGGTTGCCGCGGCCGGCGGAAATCGTCGTCCCTAAATTTGGACCGTCGGGAGTCGGCGACGGATTCCGTCATCCCATAGCGACGCATTCCGTCAGCAGCCGCGCCGAAAACCGCCCGACGAAAAGCGCAATCTGGCCGGTGGCCGCCGCTCCCGCACGAACGGGTTTGCGTAACCTGCGTTTGTGCGAAGCCTGGGATACCAAATAAGCCGCTATTCCAAACTTGACTAGATTGGGCCAAGTTTGGAATAGCGGCTGTCCGGGCCGTGGCTATTGCTCGGACGTGGTGCCCGGGCTATTCGGGCATGGTGATCGTGGCCTGAGCCCGGGGTCCTTTGTGGCCGAACTTGTTCACGCCCCGAACCCAGACGTCGTAGGATTTCCCAGGCTCGAGGTTGTGGAAGGTTACGTTGGTCTTTTTCGCGCCCCGCTTCTTGAGTATGCCATCCGACTTGTTATCGGTGGCCTGAATCCGCGTGATCCACTTGGTGGCCTCGGCCCCATGAGCGGCGGCGTCCCAGGTGGCGCCCACGGTGGTTCCGTTGGCGGTCAGGGTCAAGTTTTCCACCGGGGCGGGGGCCGGCTCGCGGATGGTGACGGTGGCTTCACCACGGCCAACTTTGAGGGATTCTCCCTCGTCCACTTGCAGGGTGACGGTGTAGGTTTCGGAGTCGTCCTCCACGTTGTCACTTATCGCACCCATCAACAGATAGATTTCCTTGTACCCTGCGTGGATAGTCAGCTTGGTGGGAGTAAGGCCGATATAGTCTTGCTCGTCGTCGTATGCGCTGGTGGCGGTGCCGTCGACTGTGGCCACGGTAAAACTCACGTCCCGCTTGAGCTTCTTGTTGAGTTTGATTGTCACAGTGACAAAATCGTCCTCATCGACGCTGTAAGCCTGTTTTTCGATAGACACGGTTGCGCCTTTGGCGGCCTGGGCCGTACCGGGCAGGAAAAACGGCAACGCAACTATCGCCAGCAGGGCGACGGCGGCCAGGGTTAGCCCAAACGGGGCTACTTTCGGGAAAATGGTGTGCATTTAGATGATGCTCCTTTTGACGGTATGGGATAGCCACGGCTCCGGCAGGGTTGCTGCTTTCTCCGGCGGTTCGAGCCAGTCGCCGACCGACCGTTCCGGCGAGGAAAAGCGCGCAAATATACACCATAAACCGTATTTTAGTCCGTATTTTTAGGGCCTCTTTTGTATTGGTTGATGTATATTTATGCTTGATCAGCTATACAGTCAGGCCCGGACCTCGACGGCCGTTGCAACAACCGCGTCGGGAATCCGGGCCGGGTAGAAGGCAAGGAACGGCCTTACCGGGAGACCGAGTTGCTATGGGAACGCCTGTCCCGACTCCCCGCGGCCAGCCGGCGCATCAACTCAATCATCGGCAAGCTGGGCTGAGACGGGCGTCCAGCCGTAACCGGACGCCCGCTTGGATCAGCCGATGCTTCGGCGGCCGTTACCCGGACCGGGCGGCCTCCAGCTCCTTCAAGGCTGCGGCCACATCCACCCACCGGACCCAGGCGCTGCCCCGGTCCGCCAGCTCCTGCGCCTCCGCCGCCGTCATCGGCATCAGCGACGCGTCGGAGACGGTCTCCCCAAAGGCCAGCAAGGCCCGGTCCCAGCGGTCGGTGTGGGCCTTGTAGCTCGACCACTGCGGGTCGTTGCGCCATCGGTACATCTGCGCGATGAGCGCGTTGTACTTCCTCGCCACCGGCGCGTCAAAGGCATCGCTGACCCGGTTGCCGTCGGCGTCCTGGGCCGTAACCGTGACGGTTGCCGTGCCCTCGGCCACCCCGGCAAGTGTGAGCGTGGAGTAGTTGGCGGACACGGAGATGGTGGCCACGGCGTCGTTAGTTGGCGGCGCAGGCCCCCAACGTGCTGACCCACAGCCTGATGCTCCGGCGGGTGTGGGGGCCGGAGCGGGTGGGCGAGGGCTGGCTGCTGCGGGATGTGGTGAAGAAGCTGCGCCGCAAGCTGGGGGATTCCGCCGCCAACCCCAGGTACATCTTCACCGAGCCCCGGGTGGGGTATAGGATGGCATCAGGAGAGACGATGAGATCATCGCCGTCCTCTTCGGAGCCGCCCTCTTCGGGGAACGTGGCGCCCAGCGCGGATGATGTCCTCTGACTGCGCGTCGGGTCCATTCCAACCTGGAGATTCTGGTGTATTCCAAAGTTGGAGATGACACAACGAGAGGCGGGCGTCCAACCGTGGCCGGACGCCCGCGTCATCGGGCTTGGCGCGCCGGAGGGCCGTTGGCCGGTCCCGCCGTCTTATGGTCTTGTCCCGCCCTGCCGGGGCAGAGGGATGGCGGATTGGACACGTTCCTCCCTGCCGTCCTGGTTACGGACGCGGAGCCGGACCGGGCCGCCGCCGGCGTCGCATCAGTTGCCGTCCAGGGTGACCTGCACGGTGTCGGACCAGGGGCCCAGTTCCCCGATCAGGTTCCTGGCCCGCACCTTCACGTCATAGGTCGCGCCGCTGCTCAGGCCGGCGACGCCGCACGCCAGTTCCTCGGGGGCCGGGTCGGGGCCGGAGGTGGTGACCGTTTCCGTCTGGTGATCAGTCTCGTCGGCCGCGTTCATCACGAACACTATGTAGTCGGTGATGGGGGACGCTCCGGGCGTGGCGGCGTCCCAGGTGACGTCTATGCTGCCCGAAATCTCCTGGTTCTCGGCGGCGGCGACGCCGGTGACCTTGCCGGGAGCGTCCCCGGGGGAACTGTGCGAAGCCTCCGCCGTAGCAGGCACTCCCAGGAGGGGTAGCGCAAGCATGACGGCGGCCAGCAGGACAGAGAAAGCCGGGACGCGCCGGACGGGGAGTGTTATTTTGTTGAACATGGGAGTACCTCCTTGACAGGGTATTGTGAATGGTCTTCAGCAGCCTGCCGCCGGCCTGGGGTTGCGACGGCTGCTGATAATTAGTATTACGTTGCATGATGCATCTCGGTTTCATCGCCGCCCCCGCCAGCCCGCCAGCGCCCCGCTTGCTCCTGGACCGCTTTCGGCGTTGCGACGGAATCGTATATCCGGACGTCCACACAGTCCGATTCCCCGCTGCAACGGGTGCGGATGATGCCCACCCGCCTGATGAGACTGCGCCGCAAGCGGGCGAGGGCGGCGGCAAGCCCAGGTACATCCTCACCGAGCCTATGTTGGGCTACCGGATGGCGATGGGGGAGACGGGGCGGCGTACGAATGACGGCGCAGAGTTATCAATCACGGAGTTTCTGGAGTAGCCTGACCTGACATTCCCTGCTCGACGCCATTGTCATCCACGGTGGTCGTGGTGAGTACGAATAGGCCATTTTCCTCGATGGCCTGTTCCTTGAACTCCGCCACGGTCATACCACTGGGTTGCAGTCCATAACCGCTCACGTTGGCATTGACCAGGCTGGCATCCACGCCCGGTTGCTGGTGATGACGAAACTGGAAGCTCGGTGTCGGTTGAGGATGAGTTCGTAGAGATCGGCGGACTGCTGGGCGGTGAGGCCATGGAGGCCGAGGTCGTCGAGTATGCCGAGGTCGTCGAGTATGAGGAGATCCGGCGTCATGAAAGACCGAAAGGTGCGGTCTATGGAATTGTCCACCCTGGCCTGGGCCAGAGCCCTGAAAAAACCGTCGGCATGGATGAAACGCACGGTGTATCCGGCGCGGACGGCGGAATACCCCAGGGCCTGGGCGAGAAAACTCTTGCCCACGCCGGCCGGTCCCACCAGAAGCACGTGCTCGTGTTTGTCCAGAAACTCCAGGGAGAAGGCGGCGTCCAGGAGCCGGCGGTCCAAGGTGATCGACGCCGACCAGTCGAAGTCCTCCAGGCGGCAGGTTTCCTCGAAACCGGCTCCATTAAGCCGCAGTTCCATGCGCCGGTGAGCGCGGCGATTGACCTCGTCGCTGAGGATGATCTCCAGGAATGATGCGTAGTCCAGTTGCTCCCTGCGGGCCAAGGCGATGCGCTCGGGCAGGGTGGCGGCCATTTGCCCCAGGCGCAGCAGCTTGTGCCCCTGGCGGATCCGGTACCAAGGCTGTGTGCCCGCGAAGAGGCGCTGGGCGAATTCACCCACCGCCGACCCCAGCTTGGCGGCTTCACGCTTGATGTGGTCGGGAGCCCTGGTGGTGTAGGGAGCCAGCACTGCGGGATAATCGTCAGGGTCGGTGGACCGCCCACCCCTGGGCTGCCGGAGGTGCGTCTTGAGAGGTGCGTCTTGATCAGTTTGCCCCGGTAGTAGATGCGCACCAGCTTGCTGTCCACTCTGACCTCCACCTCCCGACCAGGAGGGCACAGGTCCGACGGCACCGAGTAGAGCGCCTCCAGGCACTGGATACGATGGTCCTGATGCACTTTGTGGGTGCGCCAGCGGGCGATCTCGTAGAGAGCGCCGTCCCAGGGAAGCAGGGTGTGGCGCTCCTCGTCTTGGAAGACCACCAACGGTTTCTTGCGGGTGGTGCCGGGAATGCGCATTCCCGCCACCTCCAGGCACCACTTGGGCGCAGCGGCCCTCACGTGGGTGAAGTCGTCGAAATCGGCCCCCTTGAAGAAACGCTCCCGGGCGTAGGGCACTTTACGCTCCACCTTGGGCTTGTCCTGGGGGTGGCCAGCCCGGGCTGGGTCTGGGATGAAGCCTCGGTGCTGGGCGTACTCCAGAAACCCTATGGTGAAGTGGGGATGCAGCGGGTCGGGTCCTACCACCGCTGCAGGGAAATTGTCGATGACCAGGTACTTCGGCATCCCGCCGAAGGAAGCCCACGCCGCCTCCAGGCCGGCGATCACGTCCTCCAGCTTCTGCCGTTGCATGGGCCAGACGAAGCAGTGCCGCGAATGACACAGCACGATGACGATGGCCCACACCGCCTGGCGCTTGCCCGTGGCCGGGTCGGTGACCATGCCCAACCGGCCGAAGTCAGCCTCGGCCACCTCCCCCGGCTGCGTGTCCTCCATCCGCACCGTCGTCTTGCTTCGCTTGCGCCAATTCCGCTTCAGCACAAATCGCCGCAGCGACTGGTACGACAACTCACATCCCTGCGCTGCCAGCAGTTCATGGATGCGCGTCATCTGCAACCGGTCATTGGCAATCCAGCGGTAGATCTGGTCCGCCCACGGCTGCAACACATCTTCGGTGGGTGTCTCCGGCTGACGGGGACCCACCTGGCTAATGGTCGCCAGGCGGCTCAGCTGGTCCTCAGTAGGAACTGGTCCGTCCCGAGCGATGCCTTCCTGCTGCGCCGCCGCCAGGTACTTGCGCACCGTATCCCGCGACAGCCCAGTGCCTGCCGCAATCTGCCGCTGACTGTTTCCCGCCTGCCAGCGGCGTATGACTTCTCGTATTTCCATTCGGGGGACCTCCCGGTACGCCATCGCTGCACCTCGAAGATGAAGTGCGGCGATGGTCGCCCATCGGCCTCCCAAAGTGGCCTAATGACTCTGTAAATCTGTGTTGCTGTTCTACGATTCTGTCATCATCTAACTGGTCAGCGAAAATGCCCTGATGAAGGACGTTACGTTGAACCAAAAAGAACAAGCCAGACTCTCCGTGCTCAACTCCGTTTTGGAATACCAGGTCCCCATCGCCGATGCCGCCGAGTTGCTGGGTGTGACTCAGCGCCATGCGCGCCGGATGCTGGCTGCCTACCGCGAGCGTGGTACCGCCGTGTTGGCCCACGGCAACCGGGGCCGCCGTCCCCACAACGCCACTTCGCCCGGCGAGGCTGCTGCGGTGGTGCAACTGGCGACGGAGCGTTACGAGGGCGCCAACCACACTCACCTCACCGAGTTGCTCAGCGAGCGAGAAGGCATCGACCTGAGTCGGCCCACGGTGCGCCGCATTCTCACCAAAGCGGGCATCGGCAGTCCCCGCAGCCGGCGCTCTCCGCAGCACCGTTTTCGCCGCCAACGGATGCCCCAGGCGGGGATGCTGATCCAACTGGATGGCAGTCATCATGCCTGGTTGGAGGATCGGGGCCCCAAATTCGCGCTGCTGCTGGCGGTGGACGATGCCACCAGCGCCGTGGTTAGCGCCGTGTTCTGCGTCAGCGAGACCACCGCTGGCTACTTCACCCTGCTGGAGGGCCTGATCGCGGGCTGGGGCATGCCCCTGGCCGTGTACAGCGACCGCCACGCGGTGTTCAAGCACAATGCCCGCAAAGCAGAGACCGCGGCGGAAGCCACCCAGTTCACCCGCTCATTGCAGGAACTGGGGATCCGGCAGATCTTCGCCCGCTCGCCCCAGGCCAAGGGCCGCGTGGAACGCGCGGCGGGAACCTTCCAGGACCGGCTGGTAACCGAACTGCGGTTGGCCGACGCTCGGACCATCGACCAGGCCACGGCGGTGCTGCGGGATTTCCTGCCCCGCTACAACGCGCGCTTCGCCGTGCAGCCGGAGCATCCGGAACCGGCCTACCGCCCAGTGGCCACCAACTTCCGCCTGTCCGAAACCCTGTGCTTCAAGGACACCCGCAAGGTGGCTCGCGACAACACGGTGAAGTACAACTGGCAGGTCCTGCAACTGCTGCCTGACCAGGAACGAACCAGCTACGCCGGACTGCGGGTGGAGGTGCTGGAACGTCCCGATGGCCAACTCATCGTCAGGTACGAAGGCCGTCGCGTAGCGACTCAGGAACCGCCGCCGCGCATGGGCGCGCTGTGGGCTGGAGTGACCGCCTAGTCTCCAGGGCCCGAACTCCGGCGCGTGGTCAGCAGCGTGGGGGATCATCACATTAGCAGGTCCCAGCAGCGCCGTCTGGCCGCCCTGGAACCGGTGCGTCCGACCGAGCCCATCCCCAAACCTGTCGCCGGCAAGGACGCCGCGGCGCAGGACGCCGCCCGCAAGGCATCGAACCGGTGGACGCGTACGCCCACGCCCACCCAACTGGCCCGGTGGAAGGCGATCCAGCAGGGCCGGCTGAAAGGGCTGTCTCTGCGGGCCATCTCCCGGGAACTGGGGATCGCACGAGACACCGTGCGCAAGTACGCCTACGCCGAGAAGCCGCCTACCAAAAAGCTCAGCGCCAAAGAACAAGACAAGCTGCGGTCTCTACGTAAACTGCAACCGTCTCCAGTGTCAACGCCGACGAAAATATGACCCAGGTTCGCCGATCCGGGATTGACCCACCCCCTTCGATCACGCACACGATCGCCGGTTGGAAATTGACCCGCCGGCGTGATCGCGTCGCTTTTTAGCAAGATTAAATTGACCCACCTCCTTGTTTATTGCTCAGCGACTTTGTCAGTTGCGGTAGTTGTCGCCGGCCTCCTCCGTCGTCGCGCCCAGCTGCTGCTGCGAGGGGAATAGCCCCGCCTGGCGTTTCTCTCTGAGCCGGTAGCTCTCGCCGCGGATGTTCAGCACATGGCTGTGATGCAGCAGACGGTCCAGCACCGCCGACGCGATCACGCTGTCCCCCAGCAGCTCACCCCACTCGCCGAATCCCTTGTTGGAAGTGAGGATGATGCTGCCGCGCTCGTAGCGTGCCGACACCAGGGTGAAGAAGGCTGTGGCCGACTCCCGGTCGTAGGGCCAGATGCCGAATTCGTCCACGACGAGGACCTTGGGAGCCAGGTACACCCGCATCCGACGGTTCAGGTTGTGCTCGGCCCGGGCTTTCCGGAGGTCTTCCATCAGGTCGTAGGCGCGGACGAAGTAAGCGCCGTGGCCGTTCTCGATGGCTCTGAGAGCCAGGGCGATGGCCAGGTGGGTCTTGCCCACGCCGGGCGGTCCCAGCAGGAGCACGTTGGTAGCCTCGGCGATAAAGGCCAGGTTGGCCAGTTCCTTGACCAGGCGTTCGTCGATGGAGGGCTGGAAGGCGAAGTCGAATTGCTCCAGGGTGCGCTGGAAGGGCAGGTGTGCCATCCGGGTCTTGGTGGTGAGGTAACGCTGTCTTCGGGCAGCGACCTCCGCGCCCAAGAGTTCGGCGAGCATCTCGGGATAGGGCAGCTGCTTGTTGGCCGCGGCGTCCAGGGTGTTGTCCAGGATCTCGACCGCCTGCTTGAGACCCAGAGTTTCCAGGTGTTGGCGGGCTTGCTCCAGGGCGATCATGCCACACCTCCCGCCACCAGTTCGTAGACGTCCAAAGAGCGCCGCTCCACCTCGCCGGCGGGGATCTGCACCGCTACCGCCTCCTTGCGAGGCCGGTTGTCTCCTCTGGGCAGACCCGACCACTGACCCGGCAGGATGAAGCGCTGCTTGGGCTGTTGCGCTCTGGGATGTACGGCAATCCGCTCATCGCCAGCCCAGATCTCCACCGTCCCCTGGCGCTCACCTACCTGGACGGTAGATCCCACCCACTTCCAATGGACACCGTACAGGGAGCTCTCCCAGCTGACGAAGCCATCTTTGGACACGATGCGATCTTCACGCAAGTACGGGGCCAGCGTGAGCCGATCCGGCAGCTTGCCCAGATAAGGTCGTTCCTCGGCCAGAGCCTCCCAAGGCACCCGGTGCGTCGTCCCGTGGATCCGGGCGTTGGCCACCACGTCGCACCACTCCAGCGCCTGGCCGTTGAGGTCAGCATCGTCTGTGAAGCGGATGCTGGGCCACATATTCCGCCGCACGTACTTCACGCCACTTTCCACCTTCCCCTTGGTCTGCGCTCGGTATTCCGGACACAGCCGGGCCTCAAAGCCCACCCTCATGGCGAAGTCCAGCATCCGCTGGTTCCAGATCGGCCGCTTCGCCTCGTCCTTGCCCAGCGTGATCACCTTGGCATTATCGTAGAGGCAGCGCCTGGGCACCCCGCCCAGGTACTCGAAGGCGTTGACGTGGCACTGGATGAAGGCGGCCGTGTCCGCCCGGCGGACCAACTCCACGTAGCAGGCCCTGGACCACCCCATGGTCATCACGAACACCCAGACCTGCCGCTTGATCCCGCTCTCACTGATGTACGACAGGCTCCCCCAGTCCACCTGGGCCTGCTCGCCGGGTGCCGTCTCAAACCGCATCGTCGCCTCCGGCTGGCGCTTCTGCCGCCGCGGCGACACGTAACTTTTCAGGATCGAATACCCTCCGTCATAGCCCCGCGCCACCAACTCCCGGTGCAGCACCACGCAGTTTTCCAACCCCTCGGACATCCTGTGGTCGATGTAGTCCGTGTACGCATCCAGCTTGGACGCCCGCCGACGCCGCGGTTTCGGCCGCATCGCCTCCGGAGACTTCAGGTACCGACGCACCGTGTTGCGGGATATGTCCAGCTCCCTTGCGATCTCCCGGATCGAGCACCCCGCTCCTTTCAACTCGTAGATCTCTTTCACTTGACCCACCTTTAGCACTTTGTCTGAAGCACCTCCGCAGTGTGTCGGCGGATGATGCCATTGCCATCGGGTGGGTCAACTCCACTTCGGCGATTTTGCACATTTTAATATCGGCGGTGACACCAGCTGACCCGTCGGACAAATTCGCTTTCCATTTAATGGGACATAATCGCTGAACAACAACATATCGTGGCCTAAAGACCCCGAACACTGACAGCTATTCCCGTCGCAGCAACACCTGGACATAGCGCCGGAGGAGGCCGGCGACAACCACAACCATATCAACTGACAGAAGCGCTGGACAACGACATAAATTCGGCTCATTTCTAACCCGTTATTGACATCTGCTGAAGAAACTCGAGCGTACACCACGCAACGTCCATCGTTTTCCCGAGGAACCACCACGTAGTAACGACCGTTGGGTAGTTACTCTATCTGAAGCTCCGGCGGCAGATTCCCGGCATGGTGCATTCGAGCTGTGGTGGCTTGTCGAAGCCATACAGACTCCCCCAAGCGGTCAAGCTGATGCGACGACTAACAACATCCATAATCAACTGGAATAGACTAAACTGACAGCAGTTGCCAACCCGCGAGGTCGCTAAGCTCCCTATTCACTAGGTTGCGGTCCCGTTTGGTCCCGGGATCGAAGCTCGCCACGCCCAAAGCGGCTACCCGCTCATAGATCTCCTCGGTGGTCAGGACGCGTCCTTGGTTGGCCGCCATCACCTGCACAATATGAGGACGCAGGCTTGTCACCGCCTTCATCATCTGCACCTCTGCTTACGTCGTCTCAAGCAGGAATTTTACACGCGCAACCGTTCGATTTCTTGGACGAGGAAAGTACAGATGGAGGCCGACCGGTGGTATGCCAACAGCAGGACCTGCTCGGCCTGCGGCGTGGTGAACTCAGCGCTGGGTCGAGAACCGATGTGGCCCTGCCCCAGTTGCGGCGTCATTCACGACCGCAACGAGAACGCAGCTCGCAACCTGCGTAAACTTGCGCTACTCGCGGTAGGTGAGGATGCAATGCTCCCGGACGGGGGTGCGCTGGCCGGCAGTGAACCCACCGCCGGTGAAACTGCCCCGGATGAAGGGAGAACCAAGCCGAGGACAGCGGTCAACACTCGGCTCAGGCTGGCTCTGTAACCATTGTTACTCATTCGGAATACCCTTGAGCACGCTTATCATTCTGCCGCACCTTGGAACAGATCAGATGGGATTGTATCGTTCAGAAACAAGCCCCCGCCAGCAACGGCGGGGGCTTGTTTGCGGACCGTGGGTCGCCGGGCAGGCGATCCTGATCCGGCGGGTTGGCCTGGGGTTACGCGGTGGTGCGCCGTCCCATGACCACGGCCACGATCGCGATGATCACGGCCACGATGGCCACGATGAGCGCGATGATGCCCATGGAACCGGCGGAACCGGACGGGCCGATGTCACCGGCAGGACCCTGCGAACCCGGAGGGCCCGGAGGCCCGGCGATGCCCTGCTCCCCCTGGGGACCCGGAGGGCCGGTCGCCCCGGCGGCTCCGTCGCGGCCGTCACGGCCGGCGGCGCCGTCCGCGCCGTCAGCCCCGGCCGGTCCGGGGACGCCCGGAGGACCCGCCGCGCCGGCAGGACCCGCCGGACCCATGGCGCCGTCCTGGCCAGCCAGGTCGGCGGACAGGTCCATGATCATCCGGTCGCCGCTCATCCAGGTGTATTCGTAGTCCACCATGCGCTCACCGATCATGAACGTCACCATGGCGCCGGCGTCCATGGGCTGCATCAGCTGCAGCTCGTAGTGGCCGCCCATCATGGTGGTGGTGGAACCGATCTTCTCGTCGCCAGCCATGGCGGTGACCATGGTCCCCTCGGGAACCGGCAGGCCGTCGGCCATGGCGTAGCCGAATAGGAAGGCGGGGGGCACGTTGGCCCGGGGCGCATCTCCCTGGGCCGCAACCAGGCCCAGGGGCAATGCGATCAGCAGGGCAATCAACGCCACCGCCGCCATCGCTCCAATTCTCTTCATCTCATTCGCTCCTGCTTGGGGTGGTCCCCCCGCCCCCGCAGCGCCAGGCCGCGGAGGCGGGGGCGTTTACTGGACACTCATTCAGCCGGTTGACGGTCGCTCCCCCGGGGGGACGACGGCCTACCAGACCTCCAGGTTCCAGCAGTCGTCGCCACGGCAGGTGAGACTGCGGACCTTGTTGTTCAGGACCACGTCTTCCACAGACTCGCTGACCAGGATCCAGTAGGCCTCGCCGTTGACCATTTCGGTCAGGGTGTTGAGGTCGGCGAAATCGGGGCGCGGGTCGTAGAAGGACCAGGTCTTGCCCACGTCGTCGAAGTAGAAGACGGCGACCAGGTTGTCGCCCAGGTTCTCCACGGCTCCGGGGAGCTCGGCGGGAGCGCCGGCGGCGGCGGACTCGGCCAGGACGGTGACCTCGCCGATGGCGATGGTGCCCTTGACGTTGATCACCACGCTGTAGACGCCGGGGTCCAGACCGGGGATCAACACGTCGTCAACCTGGACGTTGCCGTCGCGGTCGGTGTTGACGCCGGGGTCGTTGGACCGGGTGCCGCCGATTTCCACGTAGTCAACTTCGGAGTAGACCGGCATGTTGCCAGCGGTCAGGCTGATCATGTCGCCGGGCTGGCCCTCGCCAGGGCTGACCTCGATAGTGGAGGCGGGTATGGCGAAGGAGCCGACCTTGGCCACGTCACCGTGGGTCATCTTGACCTGGACGGTGCTGGGGATGGGCACGTTGCGATGCACGCGGTGCTCCTGGGTAACCCGGCCCACGGCGTCGGCGAAGAGGGTGTAGGTGCGGGCACGGGTGGGGGAGTCCGCCACTTCCACCTTGACGTCCACCGAGGCGGGGTTGTCCGGGTTGTCCACGGGCCAGTTCTCACCAACGATGGTGATGTAGTCCCGGGGGCCGGCCACGTCAGGAGCCACCATGACGGTGGGCTCGGGGATAGTGAGGGTCACGTCAGCGCCGAAGCCGCTGTTGTCCTCAACGCTCAGCGTATGGGTGCCGGGGATGAGGGTTGGGTTGGAGGTGCCGCTGTCGTTCCAAATGACGATGGTAGCGACGAATTGCCCGGAGTTGGAAACCTCCACGCCGGACGAGTCTTTGCAGCCACCGGAGGTGGATATGGACTCATCGTCCACGATGACCGGCACGTTGTCCAGGGTGATGTTGTCGGCCGGGATGCAGGTCTGCGATCCGAAACCGTTGCCGGTGATGGTGATGGTCTCGTTGGGCAGCACGTCGGTCTTGCTGGCGCTCAGCTCGCCGCCGGTGATGGTGATCTTGCTGTTCTCGTTGACACTGCCCCACTTGGCGTCGATGCGCAGCACGCCTTCCAGCCCACCGGGAACCTCGAAGGAGATTTCGCCGGAACCGTCCGGGCGGATGCCAGCCATGCTCATAAGGCTAACCGGGTTGCTGGCACGGCCGGCCATGTTCAAACTCCGGCCGGCAATTTTCAGCTCGGCGAAGCCGCCGGTATTGGCGGGGAAGTCCTGAGCGAACACGTTGACAGTGTCGCCGGAACTGACCGCGCTGGGAACCACCTTGATGGAGGGCTCCAGCTTGAAGTCCTCAACGTCGGTGTTGGACATGCGACCCTCGCCGTCAACCATGCAGATGTAGTTGACGTTGCCGGGCTTGAAGGTGGGGGCCGTAACCTCGAAGGTCACCGCGACCTTGTCATCGCTGCCCACCAGGCCGTCGCCGACATTGGTGCCGTCCTCGATGATGGTCCGGCACAGGTGCTGGGTGAACACCATGTCGGCGTACTTCTTCTTGTCATCAGCGCTCAACGCCTTGAAGGCATCGCTGCCGCCCCGCATCCCGGTCGACGTGTTGAGCATGTAGCTCATGTTCGCCGAGTCCAGGTCGAAATGGAAGCAGGCGTTGTCACTGTCGGTGCCCAGAGCGGCCTTCATACCGGCGCAGTCGAGGGTCTCCCACCACTTGGCCACTTCGTAGCGAGCGTGAGCCAGCACGTAAACGCCGGCGGTGGTGCCGTCGTTGAAGCCGGTACCAGTCACGGTCATCTCGTAGCCGCGGCTGTTGTCCACGTCAGAGATGCTGATCTTGGCCACGGTCTTAACCGTCATCTCCGTCGAGGGATCGGCGTCGCGCCGGGCGTCGTTGCGGCCACGGACGTTTGAGGCAGACGGGTAGGCGTCGGCGGAGCCCACCAGGTCAAAGGCGACGCTGTGGGTGCCGGCTTCCGACGGGTTCTTGATGCCGGAGTCGGACTCGATGACCAGCGTCAGTTTCTGGCCTTCTTTCGGCCCGTCCTCGTTCTGGCAGGCCGCGGTTTCGGCGGTGCACATATCGGGCACCAGCACCCGGATGGCGATGTCCTTCTTGTCCTCGTCAAAGTAGGCGCCGGTCTTGATTTTCACCGGGCTGGTGACGTACACCCGAGAGCCGTTGCCGGTAGCGGTCCGCTGCGCGGGGGTGTTAGTGGAGCTGTTCTCAGCCACCAGGTACACCGAAGTCATCGGGATGGAGTCGGGCTCCTGGAAGTCGTCCTCCAGGTACACCACGATGGAGCTGCGCACGGCCAGATCCATGTCCAAGCTGGCGATGGTCAGCTTGATCTCCGGGGAGCCGCTGGCAGTGGTGCTGTCGGACGCGATCATGTCGCCGGTAGCAGGCTCCATCGTGCTGCCGTTGCCATTCGCGCCGGTGCCCGTGGTCGGGCACGGGTCCGTCGTGCCGTGTACACCAACTTGAGCGTGGACATTGTCGTGGATAGCGCGCTGGGCATCGGTCATGTCCGCGCAGGCCGGCCAGCCCTGGTTGGAGTGGTCGCCAGCCCCGTGGGCCTGGGTTTCCCCAGGGTTGCCCACCAGCACAAGGAACGCGGCCAACGCGCCGATGATGGCTATTGACATCACCAGCGACGCCGGCCAGATGCGCTTTCTCGTTTTGTTACTCATTTGACTGAATCTCCTTTGAGATTGTCTTCAATGTCAGACATGCAGTCCGATTGAGGAGCGTTCCCGCCCGATCCAGAGCGGAAACTCTCCTCACTTTCCCGGGCTAGTTGCCGGCCGCCACAGTGATGGCGCCGGAGAGGTCCAACTGAACGTTGGCATTGGCGTCGTAGGCGACCACCACCGCGATGTAACTGCCGGCCGGCACACCGCTGAACGTCGTGTCACCGCTGTCTTGCATGGTCGCGACAGGCTTGGCAAGGGTCCAGTCCGAGGTGTCGAACAGCAGCACCAGGTGCGACAGGGCATTCGCCCCGTTCGTCCAGGTCACCTTCACTGAGCCGGCGGCGAGGCCGGGGCAGGCGGAGTCACCAGCGACACAAGTGTTGATGCCGGTCGGCGCGGTCAGGTCCGTGGGCATATGCTCGGGCAGCACGGTGATGCGCACCTGCACGCAGGCTTCCGCTCCGCCGGTCTTCAGCGTCGCTTTCACCTGGACGCGCTGGGTCATCGTTGCCGACACTTCCCGCGCGGTGAAGGTCACCGTGTCGTTGACGGTTGACCAACTGACGATGTCCTTCGGGTTCGCGGCGGCGCTGGCGATACAACCGGTATCGGAGTTCTTTGCGGCGCCGTCGTCAACGTACATCACGCTGTAGTTCAACAGGCTGGCGTCCGTGGTGAATGCCTCCTCCACGTCCAGCTCGGACATGTCGCCCTCGCCGTTCAACTCGATGACCCAATCGCGGGCGCTCAGGTTGGGGAGGACGTTCAGGTCGAACACCACCGCCGAGCTGTCGGTTTCCCCGGTGTCATCGTCAGTGTCGTGGACGATGAAGCAGCTGAGGTACTCGCCTTCTTTCAGCATACTCGCGTCCGCGACTCCGATGGCCAGGCGATAGCCGTTATCCGTGGTCGGATAATCGGGCTCCGGGTCCGCGTACCTGCCGTCCGTCATTTCCTGCGGGGTCACGGCGCCGGTCGGCGTGTAGGGCCCCTGCCTGGTGTACAGGCTATTCAGCGGGTTCACGCTGGCCTCGTCCACCATCAGCTTGACCACCTGCAAACCGGCGGGAAGCACATTGGCGTTGGCCCCACCCACGACGTCGCCCTGCTTCACGGTGATGAGCTCGAAGGTGCGGGTGCTGGTCTTGTCGGTGCCCTGCTGACCCTTCTCACCGATGGGCAGCACATAGTGGCCGGCGGCGTCGGCGTCTACGGTGAAGTTGGCCGAGTCCACCTTGTCGGTCTTGTTGAAGACCCGCAGGGTCTCTTCGTAGTTGAGACCGGTGCGGCACACGTGGGTTACGATCTCTACGATATGGATCGTAAACTCGGCCTCGTGGTACACGCTGGAACCGGGCCGCGACGCCCGATAGGTCACCCGGAACGTGCCTTTGGGCCCGGCCGGCGTGCCGGACAGCTGGCGGTCCTCATCATCAAATTCCAGACCGGGCAGGTCCAGGTCCGAGAAGTCATCGGTGTGCAGCAGGGAGTATTCGTAGTTGTTGCTGGCGCCGCCCACTCCCACCTCGGGGAACTGGTTCAACGGGTTGCCCGTGTCCAGGGCCGCGCCGATCTCGTACTCCCGGTCGCGGATCACGTCGGCCAGGGGCTTGACGTTTGCCGGGCTGATGATGATCTCGAAGATGTGCGTGTCGCAGGAATCATAGTCCGGGATGCCGTCTTCGACGTCGCAGCCCGTCAGGCGATAGAACTGCCTCGACGCGCCCACCGTGTGGGCGACGCCGCCGGTGATGTACGGGTGCTCGTCGGCCGACAGGGTGACGTGGTTCTTACCTGTCTCCTGGTCGTAGGACAGGCCCTTGGGCAGGGCCGGCACGATTGAGTAGCGCACCGTGTCGCCTTTCGCCAGAACAGCCCGTGGGAGCCGCCAGTTGATGTTATCGCCGGTGTTTGCTTCGAAAGGCGTCTCCGAACTGAACTGGATGATGGGACCCAGAACCTGCAGGACGCTTTCCTCCACCGCGGTTTGTCCAGAGGCGCGCAGCCGCACTTCGTAAAGGGCGCCGTCCTCCAGGTCATCGTCTTCAAGGGTGTGCATCAGGGTGTCGGCGGACACGTTCACCGTGGTCCACGAACCACCCTCGTCGAGGTTCCGGTACCGGATCACGTAGCCGGTGGCGCCGGCGATGGGACGCCACTTCAGTTCGACCTTCCGGCCCGCGACTGCGTTGGCCACGAAACCGCTGGTTTGGGGCACAGGCGCCACCGCCGTTGAAGTCGGGGTGGGCTGCGTCTCCGTCGTGTCTGCGCACAGAACCGGGTCTCGACCGTCCAGCAGCGCTTGGGCACGCTCCTTTTTGTTGTGAGCCTCGCGCTCCGCCTCTGTCATATCCGCACATGCCGTGTTATGGTCGGCAGCCTCATGCGCCACCGTGACGCCGGGACTGGTTGCCAGCACAGCGAATACGGCCAGGACGCCGGCGACGGCAATCGCCATCACCAACCCTCCCGGCCAGATGTGCTTTCTCGCTTTGTGTGTCATTTGACTGCATCTCCTTGTGAGATCGTCGTTGGGTTCGGTTTGTTACCAATGTGATCGGAGAAACTGGCAGACAGGCTGGCTTCCCCGACTACGCCGTCCATTCCAGGACCCGGCTTACGGTACCGTCACCGGATGGAAAGCACTCAACACATGAGGTTCGCCGGAGCGGTAAGACGCCACAACCACGTTGTAGCTGCCCGGGGGCACATTCTCGAAGTCGTGCGCGCCAGGGTCGGAAGCTGCGGGGTTGTATGACTTGATAGCCACAATTCGCGTCACTTCCTCGTCGAACAGAACGACTTTGATCAGTGTGGCGTTTTGCGCCGAATTCGGAGACCAGACCACGCTGATCGTATTAAGCAGGCGCGACACGTCGATGCCCGACGGCGCCGTCAGCTCCATGCCCGGCATCTGCGTTGCTTCACCAAGGGTGAAGGAATGGATCTTCTGCATGTTGCCCGAGCCGATGATGATGCGACCCCGCTGGCCCTGCATGGCATCCAATGGCGCATAGACGGTGAAAGTGCCCTTGCCGGTCTCACTTTTCAGTTCCAACTGGCCCATGGTATTCAACCCGGTCACCAGAGCGGTGTTCGGCTGGACCAACACGGTCACCCGGTCATCGCGGTCATCGCCATCCATGTCGAAGATAGGAGTAAGACCGTTCTTATCCATGGTCGAAACCGTGAATATGGCGGAGCGGTTCAGGGCGATGTAGGCGGGGCCGTCAACCATATAGCTGGCCAACTCGCCGGCGACGCTGATACTCACCAGGGCCGTCTTCTTGACCATGCTGTCGCCGGAGCCGGTTACGGCTTCCACGAAGAGCAGGTAGTGACCGCCTGGAGCATCGTCCTTGACGGTGAATCCGGTCACTCCCTGAGCGTTGGTGGTTTTGCCGGTGTCGGTGATGTCCAGCGCCTTCTTCACGTCGAGGTACTTCTCGCTGAAAGCCCGGTCAACCGCGGTCTTGGCTCCGTCCGACAGGCCGGCGTACATCTTGCAGTAAGGCGACGACGCATCGTCCGCGCCCACGGCCGGCTCGCTGCCAGTCGGCATTACGGCGTCGTTCATCTCCACGCAGTTCAGGGAATCCCACCAGTACATGGCCGTGGCGGGCTTTACCATCGTGGTGGCGTCCCCAACCGTGATGCCCAGCTTGTCGGTGGCTGCGGTGTGGATGACGACTTGCCTGTTGGCAGCGTCCGTCCCGTAGCGTGTCTTGGGATCATAACCCTTCATGCAGCCGTCCATGGTGTCGGCATCTTCCGTACCAGCCTTGAGCGCGGTGCAAGCGTTGGCGGAGAGACTCTGCAATGCGCCGCCCCGCTGGATGACGATGGTTCCCAGCGTCAACGGGTCGGTCTCGTCGCCGGCGCTGACCACCACGGTGACCTTGTAGGGACCCTTCGCAGGTAGGCCGCTGACTGTTCGCATGGCGATGGCATCGCCTTCTTCAATGCCGGTGATACCCTCAGAGGCGTCGCCGGACGCGACCGCTTTAGCGCTTTCCGTACGGACGCTTCTGGCAATGGTGTCCGGCTCGCTGGTCACGGTGAAGGTGACAGGTGTGCCTATCAAAGCGTTCTTTTCGGCGTCTTTGACCACGGCGTAAACCGTAGCCGAAGTTTGCCCGCCGCTGAGGGTGTGGTTCTTGCTCTTGCCGTCGATGATGGTTTTCATCACCGCAACGGCATCGTTAGCGCTGTCCACGCTTCCGGTTATCTCGGCGGTGCTCGAAATCACCTTGGACCGGGATTCCGGCAGGTCATTGGTATCGGTGCTTTCACCGGCGATGTTAGAGGTACAGGTCCCCCTATTGCCATCAGGGTCGTTGGTGCTGGGGGAGAAGGTCCCGTCGGCGCGTGCGGTCACGCACTGTTGGAAGTCTTCAACAATCGTGTTGCGGTCGGGGCCATCCACGCCGTAGGACGGCGCACCCAGGAACTGGAGCCTGATCGCAAAGGTGGGCGGCGTAGAGGCGGGCCACGCGGTCGCATTCCTGCTAATGGGGAGGCCCTCAGCAGTTGCTCGGTAAGCGAACAGGTACACCCGGCCCATGTTGTCTTTCATGGAGCTGGAAACGGTGACCGTCTTCTTGCCTTTCACCGGGACGACGGTTCCGCTTTGCTTGGGTACCATGAAGAGCTCTTCGTTGAGGCCCTTCTTGCCCAGCATGGCATTGCTGACGCCCATGGCCTGAACGTTGCGAATCTCGGTGCCGCCGGTCACGTACACCAGGACCTGAAGATCATCACCGGAGGTGTTCTCAAACACCACGTCCAGCGTGTCCTTGCTGGTGGTGCAGGCCGCGCCGAAATACAGATTTGTTGCTGCGGATGCGTCAACCGCACAGGCCTTGGCATCGGCGGCGATGTTCGGACTCGCATCGGCTGGCGTGGTTCCATCCTGGGCCTGAACTGCTGGCGCGCCGCTGGGCATCAGCAGCAGCCCGGCAGACAGCATGGCGGCCAGCGCGAACACGACCACCAGCGTGGTCGGCACGGGGCCGATCCGTTTTCCATTCTTTGTTCTCATTTGGTGTTTTCTCCTCGTAGCCCGCTCCGGGGTGGGCCGGTACAAGCAGTTGGTTCTTTCTTCGCGCGGGCGGCCAATGAATATTCCGGGGCCTGCTGCTGCGCCTGGTTATAAATTCGGCGGGTTCACCTCCTTGCGTATGGCCCGTGGGCGGGTCCTTCGCGACGCACTCGAGGCGCTCGGGCGGACAGCCGGCAAGTACGGGCAGAGTCACGTCGGACGTTTGCCGTCTGATTATAATTTATAGAATATTACCGGAATATTACCTAACCAGACGAATTTTTAGGGTTTTTTGGAAAGGGAATTCGTCAGTCGGAGCGGTTGGTGCCTGGTTGACGTGATCGGCCGGCGCCACGGTTGATGGGTTGATTGGTCGGCTGGGTCGGGGAGCGGGCTCCAGGCAGGGCAGCCGCTGGGTCAGGTCGAATTCACCTGGTCCTGGCTGGAAAACCGCTGGATTTCAGGGTTTTTGAGCATTATTAACAAGAATTCATAGTAATATACCTATAATTTCATACCTTACTGATATAAGGATGGTTATAATGTGAAGTCGGTATTTCGGTCCCGGGGCTGGTACCGGCAGCAGGCTCAAAATGCGCAAGAGCGCCGAAGCCGGAGTCCGCGCGCTGGCTGAATGAACATCCCGTCGGTCGCCTGTTGTGTTGGAGAACTCGACATCTTACGGTGAGCGCGCTGTTGCGCTATTGGAAGAAGCCGTCCTCCAGGCTCTGGAGGAGACGCGCTCCCGAGGATTTACGCGCTCGTCGGTTCTGAGCAAGCGTATCGGATTGAGCCCGTCGGTCCTGCCGTCTCCCAACGGCAAAGGCTACGCTCACATCGCCATCATGGGCGTCCTGTACCGGCTCTACCTCGCCGGACGTATCGAGCCGCACCACCGACAGAACCAGCGCGGTCATTGGGGCGGCTGGCGCATCACCGACGAGGAGTATCGCCGGCGCACGGGGATGGACTCGGACGCGCCAGGTCCGGAACCTGGGCCAGACCCCGATCCTCCGTCTGATGTAGCGTTTGCCCAGTTGCCCCCCGGAGAGTGGGTGTCTATGGCGGAATATCCGATACCCCGAGCAGTGGGGCCGAGCCCCGAGGTGCCCGCGCTGGTCCGTTTCCCCGACCATCGCCAATATTCGCTCATTTCATGGGACCAGTTGCTGGTCTGGACGGTGGAATGGCTCAACGAGAACGGCCTCCTGGTCGCCGACGACATGCCGGTGAAGTTGGCCCGCGGCCCCGGGTGTCTGGTGAACTCCAAGCCGGAACACCCCGATGGCCGGCCCATGTCCAGATACCGGCGCGCCGGGGGTCCGGACCGGTTCTGCGTCTATGCCAGAGCATCGGCGTTTCACGCCGTGTACCACACCCGGCGCCTGCTGGTGGTCTGCAACCAGGACCTGGCTGATGTGAGCTTCCTGGTGGGGCATTCCAAACCTGCAACAATGGTCACAGAGCCAGCCTGAGCCGGACGCTGACCATTGTGCTCAGCTTGGTTCTCCCTTCAGCCGGGGCAGCACTCCTGCATCTGCGCGACCTGACGGCTGAGGTCTCCCCGCTGTTTGGTGGAACTGGCCCGGCAGTAGCAGCTGATCTGCGGATTATCGGCTGTCTGGACACTAGCCGCTCTCAACCTGCCCCTCACGTACACCTTGAACTTACTGCCGGCGGCAGCTCCCGGTCCCGGGAAAGCGCCCCTCGAGTGGTAGATCATAAACTGCGCACGTGAACAAGGTGCGACCTGATGGCTTATGTTAATATGCATTAAGATTGCCCATGCACCCTATAATCCGTCCCGGGCTCCCACCAGGCCCGGTCTTTCACACGCCATTCGAGGAGAAGCGAATGGAACCAAACGAGGAGCTTGTCCAGGAGAACCGGGCCCTGCGGGACCGACTGCATCACCTGGCCGAGGCCAGCCTGCGCATCAACGAGAGCCTGGACTACAACATCGTGCTTCAGGAAGTGATCGACAACGCCCGCTACCTCACCGGCGCCCGCTACGGCGTCATCTCCTCCATGGATGAAGCCGGCGGCGTGGATACGGTCC